>NZ_OOHJ01000018.1:1165000-4531494 GCF_900323885.1 [Actinomadura] parvosata subsp. kistnae
ACTCAGGCCCACTCAGGTAATCAGGAGGTTCTTCCCTCCCCACCTGACCCTCAAACCTCGCCAACGCCTCCACGGATCGACAGCCAGAGGCAAGCCGTCGGCAAGTCATCCGCAATCGTCCCTCGGTACGAAGTACGTACGAGCAGTCTGCGCTCACGGAGGTGGCCGACATGACACGGTCGGAGTTCGACGACATTCGCGCGTTCCTCGCCGACGAGGCGACGCACGCTGAAGACCTGCTTCGAGTCGCCAGGACTCTGATCGACGACCTGGAACACGCTCGCACGCGTGAGGCCGTCCTGCGTACCCACTACCTGCGCCTGCTGACGGCGGCGCGGGCCACGGTCGCGGCCGAGATGGCGGACCTGCCTGACCCCCTGGCGTTCCTCAGGCAGGAGCTGACCGATCGGGGGCAGCTGCCTGAGGACGGCGAGGCGGTGCAGCAGATCCTGTCCGACGCGCGCACGGCGGCCGCGTTGCTGGCCTACTTGGAGGCGACGCCGAAGCCGCGTCCCCGGGAGATGCGCCTGCGGCGCTGCGTCGGCACCGGCCGCCGGCTCCCCCGCTGAGCCGGACCCGCCGCCTCATCGATCGGCCCGCCCGGCCCGCCGCCTTAGCGATCGGCCCGACGGCGCGAACAAGCGGGACAAAGTTTCCGCACGCTGACGTCGCGACAACTTCGGGCATACCCACCCTTGGCGGGCCGCCTGTAAGACTCCGCATATGTGGCAGCGGGGGATGAACTGGACGGCAATCGTCGTGGTCGGGATATTCGGCGTGATGTGGGTCGGCATAGTGATTTATGCCGACCAGGGCTCACCGCTCTGGATGCGCATCGTCCAGGTCATCTTCGGCCTGTTCCTGCTCGCCTGGTCCGTACGCAAAGCGGTCACCCTGCTCAGCAAGGCATGAACCGCCGCCCCTAGGGCTGGAACCGGTACCCCATCCCCGGCTCGGTCAGCAGATGCACCGGGTGCGCCGGGTCCCGTTCGAGCTTGCGCCGTAGCTGGGCCATGTACTGGCGCAGGTAGTGCGTCTCCTTCAGGTAGGCGTCCCCCCAGACCTCGGTCAGGAGCTGGCGCTGGCTGATCAGCTTGCCGGGGTTGCGCAGCAGGATCTCCAGGAAGTGCCACTCGGTGGGCGTCAGGCGTACCCCGCCGGAGATCGTCTTGCTGCGGAGGTCGACGACGTGCTCGCCCACCTGCACCGTCGCGCTCTCCTCGTCGTGTTGCCCCGTGCGGCGGGTCACGGCGCGCACGCGCGCGAGAAGCTCGTCGATGCTGAAGGGCTTGGTCACGTAGTCGTCGGCGCCGGCGTCGAGCGCGTCCACCTTGTCGGTGCTGTCGGCCCGGCCGGACAGCACGATGATCGGGATCGAGGTCCAGCCGCGCAGCCCCTGGATGACCTCCACCCCGTCGAGATCGGGCAGCCCCAAGTCGAGGATGACGAGGTCGGGGTGCCAGTCGGCGGCCTGGCGCAGCGCCGTGCCGCCGTCGGGGGCGACCGCGACCTCGTACTGGCGCGCCGCGAGGTTGACCCGCAGGGCGCGCAGGATCTGGGGCTCGTCGTCCACCACGAGCACGCGGGTCACGTGGCCCGCCGCAGCGAGACGGTCATGGTGAGTCCTCCTCCGGGCGTGTCCTCAGGGACGAGCGTGCCGCCCATCGCCTCGGTCAGGCCGCGCGAGAGCGCCAGGCCCAGCCCGACTCCCGTGTGGTTGTCGCGATCCCCGAGCCGCTGGAACGGCAGGAACACCCTTTCATGCGCCTCGGGCGGTATGCCGGGGCCCCTGTCGATGACGCGGATCTCGACGCGGTCGCCGTGCCAGCTCGCCCCGACCCGTACGGGACGGCCGGCCGGGCTGTGGCGGACGGCGTTGGCGACCAGGTTGACGAGCACCCGCTCCAGGAGCGCGGGGTCGGCCATGACCTCGGGCGTGCCGGGCGGGATCTCAGTCACGACACGGCCGGGCGGCGGGCCGAGGTCGTCCACGGCGTGCGGGAGGACGTCCTCGATGGCGACGGGTTCGAGGGTGACGCCGAGGACGCCGGCCTGGAGGCGGCTCATGTCGAGCAGGTTCGACACCAGCCGGCTCAGCTTGATCAGCGATTCGTCGGCGGTGGCGAGCAGCTCGGCGCGGTCCTCGTCCGACCAGGTGACGTCGGTGCTGCGCAGGCTCTCCACCGCCGCTCGGGCGGAGGCGAGCGGAGTGCGCAGGTCGTGGCCCACGGCGGCGAGCAGCGCCGTCCGCATGCGGTCGGCCTCGGCCAGCGGCCCAGCGCGGTCGGCGGCCTCCCGCAGCCGCTGTTGCCGCAGCGCGACCGCCGCCTCCGCCGCGAACGCCTCCAGCACCCGCCGGTCGCTCACCTCCAGCGGGCGCCCGCGCGCCGCCAGCACCAGCCGGTCGTCGATCACCACGTCGTGGTCGGCCGTGCCGGGGCTCGTGGCGGGCATTCCCCCCGAAGTCGCCACGACCCGCCAGTCGCCGGACGATCCCGCTTCGTCCAAGCCCCGCTGAGGCTCCGGGTCCCGTTCAAGCTCCGAGCCCCGTTCGGGTTCCGGGCCTCGTTCCAGCAGGGTCACCGCGGACAGCCCGAACGTCTCGCGCATGCGCGCCAGCAGCGACGGCAGCGCCGACTCGCCGCGCAGCACGTGGCCCGCCAGCGTGGACAGCACCTCGGCGTCGGCCCGCGACCGCGCCGCCTCCCTGCTGCGCCGGGCCGCCAGGTCGACGACCGTGCTCACCATGGCCGCCACCAGCACGAAGATGGCCAGCGCGAGCACGTTCTCCGGCTCGGCGATCGTCAGGGTGTGCAGCGGCGGCGTGAAGAACCAGTTGAGCAGCCCGAACCCGAGCACCGCCGCGGTCAGCGCCGGCCACATGCCGCCCGTCAGCGCCACCGCCACGACGAGCAGCAGGAAGAGCAGGATCTCGCTGGGCAGCGTCAGGCCCGCCGGCCGGACGGCGGCCGTGAGCAGCGGCATCCCGAGCAGCGCCAGCGCCCAGCCGGACAGCCGGCGCCGGCCCGTCAGCGCGGCGCCGGACCGCGCCCGGTCGCGGCCCTTCGCGATCGCCTCGTGCGGCACGATGTGCACGTCGATCGAGCCCGCGAGTGCGGCCGTCGTCACCCCCACGCCTCGTGTGAGGGGCCGGCGTCTGCGGGAGGCGCCGAGGACGAGCTGGGTGGCGTTCGCGCCACGGGCGAACTCGAGCAGCGCCCGCGGCACGTCGTGCCCGACCACCTGGTGGTACGTCCCGCCCAGGCCCTCGACGAGGGCACGCTGGCGTACCAGATGGGCCGGGTCTGCCTTGGTGGTCAGGCCGTCGGCGCTGGTGATGTGCACGGCGAGCAGGTCGGCGCCCTTGCCTCTGGCCGCGATGCGCGCGGCCCGCCGGACGAGCGTGTCGCCCTCGGGACCGCCCGTCAGCGCGACGACCACGCGCTCGCGCGCCTCCCACGTGCCGGCGATGGCGTGGTCGGTGCGGTAGCGGCCGAGCTGTTCGTCCACCTTGTCCGCCACCCAGAGCAGGGCGAGCTCCCGCAGAGCGGTCAGGTTGCCGACGCGGAAGTAGTTGGCGAGCGCGGCGTCGACGCGTTCGGGCAGGTAGACGTTGCCGTGCGCCAGCCGGCGGCGCAGCGCCTCGGGCGCCATGTCGACCAGCTCGATCTGGTCGGCCCCGCGCACCACCTCGTCGGGCACGGTCTCGCGCTGCGGCACCCCGGTGATCCGCTCGACGACGTCGTTCAGCGATTCGAGGTGCTGGATGTTGACGGTGGAGACGACGTCGATGCCGGCGTCGAGGATCTCCTCGACGTCCTGCCAGCGCTTGGCGTTGCGGGAGCCGGGGACGTTCGTGTGGGCGAGCTCGTCGATGAGGGCGAGCGCGGGTGCGCGCGCGATGACGGCGTCGGGGTCGAGCTCGGTGAACGTCGTGCCGCGGTACGTCATGCCGCGCCGCGGCACGATCTCCAGCCCGTCGAGGAGGGCGGCGGTGCGGGCGCGGCCGTGGGTCTCGACGAAGCCCACGACCACGTCCTTGCCCCGCTCGCGGGCGCGCCGCGCCTCGCTCAGCATGGCGTACGTCTTGCCCACCCCGGGCGCCGCACCCAGGTAGACGCGCAGCCGCCCTCTCATTCCTCCAGGTTACGGCTGGTACGGCGGCGCGACCCCCCACCCCCAGCGCGGCACCGGGGCCTCCTGCGGCGGCGTCGCCCCTGGCTGCGAGTTGTGCACGGCCAGCTTGGTGCCCCATTCGATGTAGCTGACGAACGCGGCCCGGAACTCGGGATCGTCGGGCAACCCCGCCTCGTCGGCGGCGTCCATGAGCAGGCTCACCCATCGGCGGCGCTGCGGCTCGGTGATCGCCTTGCCGAGGTGGTGGCGGAGCATGTTGGGGTAGCCGCCGCGTTCGGTCGTGTAGCTGTCGGGGCCGCCGAAGACCTCGCTCAGCCACATCGCGACGTGCCGCGGGTGATCCGGGTCCATGTGCGCGAACAGCGGCCCGATCAGGTCGTCCTTGACGACGCTGCGGTAGAACACCTCGGTCAGCCGCTGGAAAGCCTCGGTGCCGCCCGCCCACTCGTACAGCGTCGGCACTGCCTCATCCGTCATGTAATCATGTAATCAGCCGCTGCTGCGGCCGACAAGCCCGATGACATACGAAAAAGTCCCCGGCCGCCGGATGAACCGGCGACCGGGGACTTTCCTTGGTAGCGGGGACAGGATTTGAACCTGCGACCTCTGGGTTATGAGCCCAGCGAGCTACCGAACTGCTCCACCCCGCGTCGGTGTGTCAGTACTTACTATACAGGCTGTCGAGCAGTGCGCGAACCAGTCATCCGCCCACCACAAGCGAAAGCCCGGGTCTCCGTTTCCGGATTCCCGGGCCTCTACCTGGTAGCGGGGGCAGGATTTGAACCTGCGACCTCTGGGTTATGAGCCCAGCGAGCTACCGAACTGCTCCACCCCGCGTCGCTTGTGCCTTTGTAGGCTACCGGGCGGCGCGGGGCGAGCGCAAATCGAAAGCGTCAAGAGGTCGTGCTCGTAGGCGATGGCGACGCCGACTGTGACGCCGACGGTGACGCCGACGGTGACGCCGACGCTGAGGGCGATGCCGACGGCGAAGCGCTGGGCGAGGCGGACGGTGACGGCGTCGCAGCCGGCTGCTGCGCGTTCGCCCCCTCCAGCGCCTGCAGCGCCTCCTCCAGCCGCTTCTGGGCGTCGCCGTAGGCGTCCCAGTCGGGCGGGCTGGCCTGCAGCGCCTTCTGCGCGTCCGCGTAGGCCTTCTTGGCGTTGGAGATCGCCGTGTTGAGGGCCGAGTTGGACGTGTTGGGCTGGGCCTGTTGCTGATCGCTCGGTTGTTGCTGCTGTTGCTCGCCGCCGAAGACCTCGGCGAGCGCCTCCTCCAGCGTGCGGGCCACACCGATCTTGCTGCCGAACGACACCAGGACCCGCTGCAGGATCGGGTACGGCTCCTGCCCGCCGCCCGCGGTCACCTGGATGTACACCGGCTCGATGTAGACCAGGCCGCCCGCGTACGGGAGCGTGAGCAGGTTTCCGTAACGGACCGACGAGGCGCCCACGCCCAGCAGGTTCAGCTCACCGGCGAAGCGGCTCTGGAACGCGTTCTGGGCCTGACCGGGGCCGGGGATGGGAGTGGCGGACGGCGGCATCCGCAGGATGCGCATCCGGCCGTACTCGGGCCCGGCCGTCGAGTTGACCGCCATGAACGCCGCCAGGTTCGGGCCCTGCCGGGGCACGAACGTCGTGGTCAGCGAGAACGCCGGCGTGTTGGTGCCCGGCATCGTGGTGGTCAGGTAGTAGGGCGGCTGCTTGATGTTCTTGTCGCCCTGGGTCGGGTCGCCGGGGACGTTCCAGACGTCCTGGCCGCCGTAGAAGGCGCCCGGGTCGGTGATGTGGTAGCGCGACAGCGTGAAGCGCTGCACCTTGAACAGGTCTTCCGGGTAGCGCACGTGCTGGCGCAGGTCGGCGCTCATCTCGGAGGCCGGGCTGATGACGCCGGGGAAGGCGCTGCTCCAGGTCTTGAGCAGCGGGTCGTTGGCGTCCCACGCGTACAGCTTGACCGTGCCGTCGTAGGCGTCGACCGTGGCCTTGACGCTGTTGCGGATGTAGTTGATCTTGTCGCTCGGCTGCTGCGCGATGACGCGGCGGTCGGTGGAGGTGTCGCGCGTCATGTCGCCGAGGCTCTGGCTCTGCGCGTACGGGTAGTCGTTCGACGTCGTGTACCCGTCGACGATCCACTGGATCCGGCCGTCGACGATCGCCGGGTAGGGGTTGCCGTCGAGCGTGAGGAACGGCGCGACCTTCTCGACCCGGTCACGCGGGTTGCGCACGTACAGGATCTTGGAGGCGTCGTTGATGTCGCCCGACAGGACGATGTTCGCCTCGCTGTACTTGGCCGCGTACAGGAGCCGGTTGAAGAACGAGCCGACGGGCACGCCGCCCTTGCCGGTGTAGGTGGTGTTCTTCTGGCCCGTGCCGCCGGTCTCCGGGTAGTCGAGCTCCTGCGGGTTATTGGGGTCGCCGCCCGCGATCACGTACTCGGAGGCCGACTCGTTCTCGCCGAAGTAGATGCGCGATTCCTTGAGCTTGGTGCTGTCGACCAGCGGGCCGGTGACCGGCATGTCCTTGGCGTCGTACGCGGGCAGACCGCTGGAGTCGACCTGGTTGCCCGGCGCGGCGACGAAGCCGTAGCCGTGGGTGTACTTCAGGACGCGGTTGATCCAGTTGTTCTGCTCGGTGGGCGGCCCGGTCAGCTCGCGCACGCCGACGATGTGGTCGACGGGCTTGCCGGAGCTGTCGGGGTAGCGGTCGACGTCGAGCGGGTCGGCGAAGCTGTAGAAGCCTCTGATGCGCTGCGTCTGCTCGTAGGTGGAGCCGAGCAGCGCCGGGTCGAGCAGGCGCACGCCGGAGACGGAGGTGTCGCCGTTGGCCTGCACCTTGGCCGGGTCGGCCTGCGCGTTGTAGGTCTCGACCTCGACCTTGTCGATGTTGTACGCCTCGCGCGTGGCCTGGATGTTGCGCTGGATGTAGGCCGACTCCTTGCCCTGCTGGTTGGGCTTGACCTGGAACTGCTCGACCAGCGCCGGGTAGACGCCGCCGATCAGGATGGCCGAGAGCACGAGCAGGCCGAAGGAGACGCCGGGCAGCATGCCGCCGGGCCGGAACACGCCGGCGAAGAACAGCGCGGCGCAGATCAGCGCGATGATCGCGAGGATGGTCTTGGCCGGCAGGACGGCGTTGACGTCGGTGTAGGAGGCGCCGTGCACGTAGCCGCGGTCGGAGAAGACCAGGCCGAACCGGTCGACCCAGTAGGCGATGGCCTTGAGCAGCACGAAGATGCCCAGCAGGACCGACAGGTGGATGCGGGCCGCCTTGGAGGCGTGCACGCCGGGCGACTGCAGCCGGAAGCCGCCGTACAGGTAGTGGGTGATCGCCGCCAGGACGATCGAGATGATCACGGCGGTGAACAGGAAGTTCAGCACCATCCGGATGAACGGATAGTCGAACATGAAGAACGAGATGTCCATCCCGAACAACTTGTCCGTCTTGCCGAACGAGGCGCCGTTGCTGAACTCGAGCCACGTCTTCCACTGGCCCGCGAAGGAGGAGCCGGAGAAGATGGCGAGCAGCCCCATGCCGACAATGAAGATCAGCTTTCGGTGGGGGTCGAGCGCCATGCGATAGCGGTCGGCTCCGCTGCCACCACCGAAGATCGCCGGCCCGAACATGGGCCGCGTCTTGAACGCCAGCAACATGTTGCCGCCGGCGATGCCGACCATCAGCAGCGCTCCGACCACGAACAGCACGATCTGGGTCAGCACCATGCCGCTGAAGACCGCGGTGAAGCCGGTCGAGTCGTACCACAGATAATCGGTATAAATGCCGGAAAATAGGAAGAACAGCGCCACGATCGCCACGAGAGCGATCGCCACAGGCAGAAGCAGTCGCGGTCGGCGGGGCAAGCGCATCGCCCTACCGGCTCCTGGGGTCCGGAAGCTCAAGGCCAACCCCTCGTCGTAATGAAAAACGGTCCGTGTCTGGCAACCTACACCGCTGTGCCAGCCGTACGGCTAACGCACGACGATCGCCAGAAGTTTCATCCGGCCTCGCACGAGGGCACTTCGCCCTTGCCCGTGCGCAGCGCGTCGAGCGCGAGCACCGCCTGGTGCAGCGTGTCGGCCCTGACCAGCCGCAGGCCGTCGGGGACGGCGTTGAGCGCCTCCGCGCAGTTGCCCGGCGGGGTCAGGAAGACGGTGGCGCCGGAGTCTTTGGCACCGATCATCTTCTGCGCGATGCCGCCGATCGCGCCCACCTCGCCCGTCGGCTGGATGGTGCCGGTGCCGGCGATCTTCTTGCCGCCGGTCAGCTCGCCCGGCGTCAGCTTGTCGAGTATGCCGAGGGAGAACATCAGCCCCGCGCTGGGCCCGCCGACGTCGCCGACGTTGATGTCGACGTCGAACGGGAACTTGAACTTGGGGCCCATGGTCAGGCCGACGATCGTCTGCCCCTTGGGCCCGGCCACGGTCTGCAGGGTGACGTCGAGCTTCTTGCCGCCGCGCACGATGCCCAGCACGACGCTCTCGCCCGGCTTGTGCGCCTTGACCGCCTGCTGGACGGCGTCGGAATCCTTCGTCGGCTTGCCGTCGACGGCGGTGATCTCGTCGTCCTTCTGCACCTTGCCGTCGGCCGGCTTGCCCTTCTCCGTGGACAGCACCCCCACGCCCACCGAGTAGGGGATCTTCAGCTCGGTCAGCGCGGCGGCGGTCGCGGAGTCTTGGGAGTTCGACATCTCGACGACGTTCTCCTCCTCGACCTCCTCCGCGTCGCGGCCGGGAGCGAAGATCGCCTCCTGCGGCACCACCGCCACCGTCGGGTCGAGCCAGCCGCGCAGCGCCGTCAGCAGGTCGATCTGGGCGGCCGGGCCGCCCTGGTAGGCCACCGTCACCAGGTTCAGCGCGCCGCTGGTCGGGTAGGTCTGCCTGCCCTTGATGGAGATCACGGGCTTCTTGTCGACCTCGCCGATCGTGTTCTCCGTGGGGCCCGGGCTCAGCACGACGTACGGGACCGGGCGGAACGCGCCGATCACCCCGAGCGCGAGCACGAGGAAACCCGCGATCAGCAGGGTCAGGGCGCGTCGTGACATGTCGATGAGCTTATTCGCCGGCGCCGACCCACTCGGTCTCGCCGTCGGCGAACACCTGGTGCTTCCAGATGGGGACCTGCGCCTTGAGATCGTCGATCAGGCGGCGGGCCGCCTCGAACGCCTCACCCCTGTGCGGCGCGGCCACGGCGACGACCACGGCGATGTCGCCCAGCTCCAGCTCGCCCACCCGGTGCACGGCGGCGACCGCCGTGACGGGGAAGTCGGCCGCCACCTTTTCGGCGACCCGCCGCAGCTCGGCCTCCGCCGAGGGGTGGGCCGAGTAGGAGAGCCTGGTCACCGGCTTCCCATGGTCTTGCTCACGGACGGTGCCCACGAAGAACGCGGTGCCGCCCGCGGCGTGATCGGCCACGGCTGCCAGCACCTCGTCGACCGAGAGCGAGGTGTCGCGAATGCCGAGCAAGCGGATGACGTCCACGGGAAAGACTCTAACCGTTCATCCGCGCCGCTTCTTACGTACCTGACGGACGATCGCGGCGGTGCCGATCACGGCCACCGTGGCGCCGGCGGCGGTGAGCGTGGCCTCCTTGACGGGCAGGCGCCTGCCGACCACCGTCGTACGGTTCTCCCGCAGCTCCAGGAGCTGCTCGAAGGCGGCCTCGTTCGTCCACGACGGCTTCCAGCCGGCCTCGCGCAGCGCCGCGCAGTCGACCACCCACGGGTAGACGACATAGTGCAGATCGGTCGCGGGGGCCGGGGTGATGCCGAGGCGGTGCAGGCGCTGCGCCGTGCCGAACGTCAGGCCCGCCGGGAGCTCCAGGCTCCTGATGCCGGACAGCTCCTCGACCTGCTCCTGCTCCAGCCAGCCGTCGCAGCCGACCGCCACCACGCCGCTGACCAGGCCGCGCGCCGCCAGCTCCAGCGCTGAGACCAGGTCGTCGATGTGGCAGAACTGCCAGTGCGGGCTGCAGCCCTTGACGGTGAGCAGCCTCGGCGACTCGAAGTGGCGGGTGATCACCGTGTCGACGCCGGGGCCGACGACGGCCGCCGGACGCAGCACGGTCACCTCCAGGCCGGGGTGGCTGCGCAGCGAGCGGCGTACCAGGGACTCGATCTCCAGGAAGTCGCCCACGACGCCCGTGTCCGGCTCGGCCGCCACGGGGGCGTCCTCCGGCAGCGGCACCTCGTTGTCGGGCGCGGCCCCGTACACCATCGCGCTCGTGACCAGCACCACCCGCCGCACGCGCGCGGCGGCGCAGGCCGTCAGCACCGTCTGGGCGGCGCGCAGGTTGTACGCCCGCCGCTCGGCCGGGTCGGAGTCGACGGCGTAGTCACCGGCCAGATGGACCAGGACGTCGATGTCGGAGATCCGGTTCGCCAAGAGCGGATCTCGTACGTCGATCACTCTCCACGTGGCTTCCTGGACGTCGCCGCGTTCTTCGTCGATGGCCACCACTCTGCGGAAATCCGCGGAGGTCACGAGTTTCGCGAGCACTTCCCGGCCCAGGCCGGAGGCCGCACCCGTGACGGCGACGACGGGTTGACGCGGGCGTTTCGAGGTAGGCACCAGGTCCTCACTTTGCACTGATCCGCCGTCGGACGACTAACGTGGCGGATGTGGATTCCTCCTCCATCCTGCATGAGGTAGACCGGTGACTGACCTGCCAGGTCGCGAAAACGACCCTAACGAGAACCCGTTCGCCATGTTCGGCAACCCCGAGCAGATGGCCCAGGCCATGCGCCAGTTCGCCGACATGTTGTCGGCGCCGCAGGGCTCCGGCCCCGTCAACTGGGACATGGCGAAGAACATCGCCAGGCACGCCGTGGTCGCCGAGGGCGACCCCAGTGTCATGGAAGGCGAGCGCCGCCAGATCGTCGACGCGCTCAGCCTGGCCGACCTTTGGCTCAACGAGGCGACGACGCTGCCCAGCGGCGTGTCGGCCCCGCAGGCCTGGAGCCGCTCGGAGTGGATCGAGAACACGATCCCGATTTGGCGAAAGCTTTGCGAGCCGATCGCGGAGCGCATGGTCGACACCATGGGCGGCGCGCTCGGCGGCTCGGGGCTGCCCCCCGAGGCCCAGCAGATGGCCGGGCCGCTGATGGGCATGCTGAAGCAGATGGGCGGCATGATGGTCGGCCAGCAGATCGGGCAGGCGCTCGGCTCGCTGGCCCGCGAGGTCATCGGCACGACCGACATCGGGCTGCCCCTGTCCGACACGGCCGCGCTGCTGCCCGGCGGCATCGCCCACTTCAGCGACGGCCTGGAGATCCCCGCCGACGAGATCAGGCTCTATCTCGCGCTGCGCGAGGCCGCGCACCACCGGCTGTTCCAGCACGTGCCGTGGCTGCGCTCGCACCTGCTGGGCGCCGTCGAGGAGTACGCCAAGGGCATCACGGTCGACACGTCCGCCCTCGAAGAGCAGATCCGCGGGCTCGACATCAACAACCCCCAGGCCATCCAAGAGGCGCTGAGCGGGGGAAACCTGCTCAAGCCCGAGGAGACCGAGCGTCAGAAGGCCGCGCTGGCGCGGTTGGAGACGATGCTCGCCCTGGTCGAGGGGTGGGTCGCCACCGTGGTCGACCAGGCCGCGCAGGGCAAGCTGCCCTCCGCCGTCGCGCTCGGCGAGACCGTACGCCGGCGGCGGGCCACCGGCGGGCCGGCCGAGCTCACGTTCGGCACCCTGGTCGGGCTGGAGCTGCGGCCCAGGCGGCTGCGCGAGGCCGCCGCACTATGGCAGGCGCTGCAGAACGAGCGCGGGCTCGACGGGCGCGACGCGCTGTGGGGCCACCCCGACCTGATGCCGACGGCCGACGACCTCGACGACCCCGACGCGTTCCTCCGCGGCGACGCCACGTGGGACATCTCCCAGCTCGACGAAGGCCCTGACGACAAGGGCGACGAAGGTTGAGCCTGCTGCACGA
Source organism: [Actinomadura] parvosata subsp. kistnae (assembly GCF_900323885.1). Lineage (GTDB taxonomy): Bacteria > Actinomycetota > Actinomycetes > Streptosporangiales > Streptosporangiaceae > Nonomuraea > Nonomuraea composti. Next base: position 1,177,050 of record NZ_OOHJ01000018.1, read on the forward strand.
CGACGCGGTGGAGGTGCTGTCCTCCTGGACGGCGCCGACTCCCGAGGAAGAGGCGCTGCGCGCCGAGTTCCTGGAGCACCTGCGCACGCACGACGACGCCATGCTGCGCGAATGCGTGCCCGGGCATCTGACGGCGACCACGGCGGTGCTCTCGCACGACGGCTCCAAGGTGCTGCTCACGCTGCACCCCAAGGCCAAGATGTGGCTGCCGATGGGGGGTCATTGCGAGATCTCCGACACGTCACTCGCGGCGGCCGCGCTGCGCGAGGCGTGGGAGGAGTCGGGGATCTCCGGCCTGGAGCTGCTGCCGGGGCCGCTCGCGGTCGACAAGCACGCCGTGTGGTGCCATCCGCCGCGCAGCTGGCACCTCGACGTCGAGTACGCCGCCGTGGCGCCGGCCGGGGCCGAGGCCGTGATGAGCGAGGAGTCGCTCGACCTGCGCTGGTTCCCCGTCGACGAGATCCCCGAGCTGTCCGACGAGGCGACACGGAGATTGGCCGCTCGCGGACAAGCGGCGCTCGGCTCGGGCTCGCGCATGCTTGGCTAGAGTCTTTTGTGTCGTTCCAAAAGGGGGCTGCGTGGAGACTTCTGCCGTCGGCGGCACGATCGTGACACCCGTACGCAAACGCAGGAAGTTCCCCGCAACGGCGCTGACCTGGGCCGCGGTGACCCCGTTCGCCGCCTGGGCGGTGGTCAGGGTCGCCGGGCTGGAGCGCGGGTCGCTGCCCACGCAGCTCATGACGGCCACCCCGTACGCGGCGGCGGGCTCGCTCATCCCCCTGCTGATCGCCGCGGTCGGGCGCAGGCGGGCCGCGACCGCCGTCGCGCTGCTGTCGGCCACGGCGCTCGGCTTCAGCGTGCTGCCCAGGGCGCTGGGCACCGCCGAGGCCACCGCGGGCCGGCCGTTCAAGGTCATGACGATCAACATGCTGTTCGGCAGGGCCGACATCGCGACGATCATGAAGCTGGTGCGGGAGTTCCAGCCTGACGTGCTGAGCACCCAGGAGCTGACGCCGGGCGCGGTCGCCGACCTCGACGCGGCCGGGCTCAAGGAGATCATGCCGTACCGGGTGCTCCAGGACGAATGGAGCGCCGGCGGCAGCGGGCTCTACTCCAGGCATCCCGCGCAGGCGCTCTGGGACGTCATGCCGCCCGTCGGGCACCAGATGCCCGCGGCGACGATCTCGCTGCCCGGCGGCAAGGCGATCGAGTTCATCGACGCGCACCCGTTCCCGCCGCTGGGGCCGCAGGTCGGCGACTGGAACGCGGCACTCGCGGCCTTCCCCTCCGCCTCGGCCGACCGGATCAGGATCATCGCCGGCGACTTCAACGCCTCGCTCGACCACGCCGCCATGCGGGGGCTGCTGTCGCGGGGCTACAAGGACGCGGCCGACCAGGTGGGGGCCGGGCTGATCCCCACGTGGCCGGCGAACAAGCGGGTGCCGCCGCTCATCACCATCGACCACGTGCTGGTGGATCAGCGGGTGGGGGTGCGGGAGGTCAGCGTGCGTGACGTGCCCGGCACCGACCATCGGGCCGTGCTGGCCGAGCTCACCGTGCCGTGACCAGGGCTCTCGTGTCCTGGCTCAACGTGCGGCGACCAGGGCCCTCGTGTCTTCGCTCATTGACCAGGGCTCTCGCGTCCTGGCTCAACGTGCGGCAACCAGGGCCCTCGTGTCTTCGCTCATTGACCAGGGCTCTCGCGTCTTCGCTCACCGTGCGGTGACCAGGGCCCTTGTGTTGTCCCAGCCTTCGAGGCCGGGGTCGAGGCGCTCGACGTCCTGGGGCGTGCGCAGGCGGTGCCAGCCCGGGGTGGTGGCCACCCGGCGGGGGCCGGGCGCCTGAGCGCGCAGGTCTTTGACGGCGTCGTACGCGTCGAGGTCGGGGGCCGCCCAGGCCGGGGCGGGCAGGGCGCAGGCCATGGCCACGGCGCCGCCGCCCTCCGCCGGGCAGACCGTGATCTCGGCCCGGCCCAGCTCCCTGAACAGCTTGCCGATGAGCAGCGGCGGCAGATCGGGCGCGTCGGCGCTGACGACCGCGACCTGATCGCCCTCCAGACGTGCCAGTACGTCCTTCAGCGGCTCGTCCTCGCCGATCGTGATCACCTCGGTGCCCGGCCAGACGATCTCGTCGAGGCCGGGGACGCTGGTGACCAGCACGGGGGTGACGAGCTCCAGGCCCGCGACGATCTCGTACGTGTCTTCGGCCATCGCCTCCAGGAACTCGTCGGGGTCGATGCCAGGGGGCGCGGCCTGCGCCATGTGCTGTCGTACCAGGACGGCGGCGATGCGCGTCAACACTCCTCCGGTGCCGTGTGGGCCGCGGCGGAGAACCCCTCCAGGAACCCGCGGGCCCGCTCCGCCTTCGGATACTGTTCTACCAGCGCCCAGAACTTGGCCCCGTGGCTGGGCACCAGCAGGTGCACCAGCTCATGGATGATCACATAGTTGATGACCCACTCGGGCAGGCCCTTGAGCCTGGTGGAGATGCGGATGGTACCGGTCTCCGGCGTGCACGAACCCCAGCGGTGCTGCTGGTTGTCGACCCAGCGCACGCTCACGGGCTGCGGCTCGCCGTCCAGATACTTCGCCGACAGCTCTTTGGCCCGTTCGAGCAGCGCCTCGTCGGTCGGCCTTCGCCGACGCTCCTTGGCGGCCAGCCGATCCAGCATCCGGCTCACCCATTCATCCGCGTCTTCGCCGCTCAGCCAGGCGGGCAGGAGCACGATGGTCTTGTCGCCGTCGCGGTATGCGGACACCGTACGCCGGCGACGAGAACTGCGACGAACCTCGACTGTCTCGGGGGGCACATATGCACGGTAGCCGAGACTGACGAAATTCCACAGAGGGTGGACGTTGTTTCTGCTGGTCAGATGATTAAGAGCCGGTGAATTTGGGCATGCGCCTTTCCCGATGTGCGGCCAGGCCCTCCATCATGTCGGCGGAGGCCATGGTCACGGGCTGGGCCAAGGATTCCCACCTCAGAGCGGCTTCCAGGTCTTGATGGTCTTGGTTGAGGGCGACTTTGGTGAGTCTTGTGGCAATGGGAGCGTTCTGAGCGATCTTCGCCGCGATGCCGGCTACTTCCGACATTAGGTCATTTTTCGGGAAACTCTGATTTACCAGCCCTTTATCCGCCGCTTCCGCCCCCGACACCGTGCGGCCCGTCAGCAGCATCTCCCGCGCCAGCGCGGGCGCCCTCCTCGGCAGGAGGTACGTGGCCGCCATCCCCGGATGCAGCCCCAGGGAGGTGAACGGGGCCAGCAGCTTGGCGTCGTCGGCGGCGTACACGAGGTCGCAGGCCAGCGCCACACACAGCCCCGCACCCACCGCCGGCCCGTTGACGGCGGCGACCGTCGGGATCTCGAGCTCCGTGATCATCAGCCAGGTCCGGTAGAAGGCCAGCATCCGCTCCCGCAGCCGCGGCACGGGCTCCGCGCCGCGTTCCCCGATCCACGACAGATCGCCTCCGGAGGAGAAGGCCGTCCCCGCACCCGTCACCACCAGGCATCGGGCGTCGCGGTCCGAGGCCAGGTCCGTCATGGTCGCCCGCCATTCGGCCGTCATGGTGTCGGTCATGGCGTTGCGGAGGTCGGGGCGGTTGAGGGTGATGAGTACTACTCCGTCGTCTTTGCGATCAACTGAGAGCTCGTTCATGCGGGGAAGCGTATAGCGGGCTGTCTGGCTGGACCGCTTAGCCGGGGCGCCCGGCCGCGCTCCCAGCTGCGACATCCAGCCGGTCCGCCAAACCGGAATGCTCAGCTGAGTGCACCCGCGCGGAGTGCGCGGCCGGATCACCCGTCGCATCGCCCAGCGGGATCGCCCAGCCGCATCGTGCAGTCAGCATGCCCAGCCGCGTCACCCAGGTCGCCATCCAGGCGCCCAGCCAGTTACCTGGCCTAGTTGCGTCGCCCGGTTGCGTCGCCGGGCTGCACGCCGGCTTGCGTGGCGAGGGTCATAACCACCGGGCGGGAGTTTCCACAAGGCGGAGAGACGTTGGCGGAAGTTATCCACAGCCGACACCGAACCCTCTCGGGATCTTGCTCCGGCATGGAAACCTTCCCGCCATGAGGCCACGTGTGAAGCCCACCCTGCGACGCATCCTCCGCGATGAGCGCACCCTGCAGCTCGGCGCACACCCCCTTCGTGCGGTCACGCTGAGCGGCCTGACCCCACCCGTCCGCGAGTGGGTCGAGGGCCTCGACGGCACTCGCGATCTGGAGACGGTCCTGCGCGAGGCGGCCTTGGCGGGCCTCGACGAACTCCGCGCCCGTTCCCTGCTCGAACAGCTCGCCGCCCAGGGCGCCCTGCACGACGCCTCCACCGGCCCCGGTTCCCTGCGCGAGCTGCCGCTGGCGGAAAGAGACCGCCTCAAACCCGACCTCAACGCCCTCGACCTCGGCTCCACCGCTCCCGACGGCATGATCGCCCTCTTCGAGCGCCGCCGCGGTTCACGCGTGCGCGTCTACGGCGCCGGCCGCGTCGGAGCCCAGGTCGTCGCCCTGCTGGCCGCCGCCGGCGTGGGCCACATCCGCGTCCTCGACCCAGAGGAAACCCGCCCGCAGGACCTCACACCCGGAGGTCTCACGTGGGCAGAGGTAGGCATGCCACGCGAGGTCGGCGCCGTGGCCGTGGCCAGGAGACTCACCTCAGCCGGCCGCACCCCCGTGGAGCCCGACGAGCCCACGGCCGCCGAGATCAAGGCGGCCTTCGACGCCGCCGGCCTACCCCCCGACCCCATCGACCCCCGCGACGCCCCAGGAGCCCCCAGATCCTCCAGATACCGCATGGGCGGACCACCCCCCACGCGAGCCACCGGCACATCAGCAGCCAGGGGCACTGGCACCGGGGCGACCAGGGGCACCAGCGCAGGTGCGCCCAGAAGCACCGGCACGGGAGCGACCGGGGGCACTGGCGCAGGCGTAACCAGGAGCGCCGGCACAGGAGCGACCGGAGGCATTGGCACAGGAGCGACCAGGAACACCGGGGCTCGCCTTCCCACGCCTGCGCGCGGCAACGGCGGCGACCCCTCTTCCCGCGCCCGGCCCGCCATCTCGTCGCCGGCACCGCCGAACTCCCGCACCAATCCCGCGCCAAGCACGCGCACCGGTCCCCCGTCGGAGGGCCCGCACGCCGGTCCTCCATCGAGCACGCCCGCGGGCACTCCGCCGAACGCGCACGCAGGCACCCCCTCGAACGCGCACGCAGGCGCATCGCCGGACGCCCGTGCAGGCGCCATGCCAAATGCGCGCGCAAAGGCTCTGCCGGCCTCTCCCCCCTCCTCCAGGCCAGGCCCTGGCGCGACTCCTTCCCGTGACACCAGCGGCAGCGGTGCCTTCTCGCGGACCCCGTCGCGGGAGGCCGTCCCCCTCTCCACCCCGCGCGCTGCCGACCCATCCCGGCAGAGAAACCACGCTGTCGAGCCATCCGCGCAGAGGAGCCATGCTGTCGAGCCATCCGCGCAGAGGAGTCATGCTGCCGAATCACCTCGGGAGAGGAAGCGCACAACGGAGCCGGCCCCGGACAAGACCGAGAAAGGAAGGAGGACAAGGAAGCGTGAGGCCGGCGAGGCGGAGGATCAGTGCCGGCCGACGGTCAAGGCGGTGGCCGGTGGGACGCCCCTTGGGGACAAGTCGGACCTGCCGGACCTCGTCATCCTGGCCCCGGTCACCCCGCTCGACATGTTGCTGGTCGACGACCTCACCTTCCTGCGCATCCCCCACCTCCTCGTGTCCGCCTTCGAGGGCCACGGCACCGTGGGCCCGCTGGTCCTGCCCGGTGACACGGCGTGCCTGCACTGCATCGATCTGACGCGGCGGGATCACGATCCCCGCTGGCCCATCGTCAGGGCGCGTCTGGGTGGGTATCCACCAGGGGAGATCGCCTGTGACGTGGCTCTGTCGGCGGCCGTCGCGGCCCAGGTGGTCGGTCATGCGCTTGCTTTTCTCGACGGCAAGGAGCCCCCTGTGACCAACGGCACAATGGACGTAACCCCTGATTGGCGCTGGAAGAGGCGGTCGTGGAAGGCCCACCCCCAATGTCGTTGTATGCGAAACAATCCATATTCGCTAAGAATGGTCATGGCACCTGACCGCGACTGACGTGCTCAGAACGACCACGAAGGTCAGAGCGACCACGAAGGGGGGAAGCGGTATCTCGCCGAGGTTCCGCGCATCAGTGTGAGCGATCTTCCGCGCCGTGCTGTCACGCGTTCGGCCAAGCTGGCCACCCTTCCACTCGGTTTCGCCGGTCGCGCCGCCCTCGGCCTGGGCAAACGCATCGGGGGCAAGTCGGCGGAGATGGTGGCGCAGGAGGTTCAGCAGCGCACCGCCGAGCAGGTGTTCAAGGTGCTCGGCGAGCTCAAGGGCGGCGCCATGAAGCTGGGGCAGGCGCTGTCCATCTTTGAGGCGGCGCTGCCGCAGGAGATCGCCGGTCCCTATCGCGCCACGCTGACGAAGCTCCAGGAGGCCGCACCGCCGCTGCCCGTGTCGACCGTCCACAAGGTCCTGACCGAGCAGCTGGGCGACGACTGGCGGGAGCACTTCCTGTCGTTCGACGACCAGCCGACGGCGGCGGCCTCCATCGGCCAGGTGCACAAGGCGGTGTGGCACGACGGCCGGGAGGTGGCCGTCAAGATCCAGTACCCGGGGGCCGGCAAGGCGCTGCTCGGCGACTTCTCGCAGCTCGCGCGGCTGGGCAAGCTGTTCGGCGTCCTGCTGCCGGGGCTCGACATGAAGTCCCTGCTGAGCGAGCTGCGCGAGCGCATCGCGGAAGAGCTCGACTACCTGCGAGAGGCGGAGGCCCAGCACGCCTTCGCCCTCGAGTTCGACGAAGACCCCGACTTCCACGTCCCCGACGTGGTCGCGGCCAACGAGATGGTGCTGGTCACCGAGTGGATGGAAGGCACCCCGCTGTCGCGCATCATCTCCGACGGTACCAAGGAGGAGCGCGATCACGCGGGCCTGCTCTTCGTCCGCTTCCTGTTCTGCTCCCCCGCCCGCGTCGGGATGCTGCACGCCGACCCGCACCCCGGCAACTTCCGCATGCTCCCCAACGGCAAGCTCGGCATCCTCGACTTCGGCGCCGTCAACCGCCTGCCCGACGGCTACCCCAAGGCGTTCGGCCAGCTCACCCGCATCTTCAACCAGGGCGACATGGAAACCGTCATGGCGGGCCTGCGCCAGGAGGGGTTCATCCGCCAGGACATCGACATCGACCCCGACGCGCTGCGCGCCTTCCTCGCCCCGTACGTGGAGCCGACGGCGGTGGAGGAGTTCACGTTCAGCCGCGAGTGGCTCCAGGCCCAGGCGGCCCGCGTCGCCGATCTCCGCCCCACCAACGTCGTCCGCCAGCTCAACCTCCCACCGTCATACGTCCTCATCCACCGCGTGCACGCGGCCGGCGTCGGCGTGCTCTGCCAGCTCGGCACCACCGCCCGCTTCCGAGACGAGGTGATCCGCTGGGTCCCCGGCTTCGCCGACGACCCCGACGACCAACCACTACCGATCGGCTAGCCCTATCACCGCCTCGGACACCCGCCCTTCTTGATTCGCGGACGCACTCAACCACGCCGGGGCATGCCACCGCGCACGCCCTGTCGCGAGATGACACCCGCGGCGGGGACAGACGCACACGCATCGCCGGGCAGCCATAGCCCTCGGCTGCGCTGTCAACAGACGAATCGGCTCCGAGAGGGCAAAACGAGGAACGGCGAAGGGGTAGTGCGGGCGCGAGGTGCGTCGCGTCGGAGATGGCGCGAATCTGAGACACGGCGCGCGAGAGGCGGCGAGTACGAGGCACGGTCCTCGCGCTAGGGGAAGTACGAGACGCAGGCGTGCGCGGTAGTGCGTACGCCTGCGTCTATGTGCAGGCGCAGCAGGCATGAGGGCGACGCTTACGCGTCGTCAAGGCTCGGGCAGTGCACCGGCGCGCAAGGGGCGGGCGACGCGTAGAGTGCGAGGCCCGACAGGGGTTGATCAGGTGAGGCCCCGAGGAGGGACTGGACGCCTTCGGTGAGGATGCGTTCGCCCTCCTCGCGGGAGTTCAGGAACCAGCCTGGTAGTGGGGTGCGGAGCGAGCAGGTGAGCTCGATGCTCACCAGGCCGTGGATCGTGGTCCAGATGAGGTACGCCGAGCGCTGCGGGTTCGACGATTGGATGAGGCCAGCCTGGGCGGCTGCGGCCGTGGCTTCGGTGAGCAGGCCGAAGCAGTGGTGGAGGGCCTCGTGGCGTTGCTCCGGTGACGGGTCGAAGTCGGGGAGCGGGCGCTCGAACATCAGCGCGTACAGGGCCGGGTCGGTCAGGGCGAACCGCCTGTAGCCGTACGCCACCGCCATGATCCTGGCCCTCGGGTCCGTGTGGCCGTTCAGGGAGCTGGTCATCGCCTCGTGGAGGAGGTGGAAGCCGTGCTCGTAGATCGCTTCCAGGAGGCCGGCGCGGCTGCCGAAGCAGGTGTAGATGCCCATGGTGGAGGTGGCGGCGGCGTCTGCCACGCGGCGCAGGGTGAGGTAGGGGGCGCCTTGTTCGCGTAGGACGCGCATGGCGGCGTCCAAGAGGTCCTGGCGCAGTGCGCCGAGTTCTTTCGAGGTGCTTACGGCTCTCGGCACACTCTCACTTTATCGGGCGATAACGAGCATCATAACAAGCGTTATCGCGGGCTTGGCGGGGTGAGGAGACCAAGGGCATACGAGGTGAGGCGGAGTGAAGGGCAAGGCAGAGCACAGGAAGAAGGGCTGCGAGCGAAGGCGAGGAAGGACGGGCGGTGAGCGAGCGGATAGTGAGCGAAGCAAAGGGGCAGGGCGAAGCGCGCGTAGGGGGATGGGTGGCGCAAGGGAGATGGGCGAACCGAGGGGGCGGAGCAAGGCGGGCGGCGTAAGACGGCCGGGTGTGGGAGGCGGGTAACGAGGCGGGTGGCGGAGGCGGCGAAGCGAAGGGCGGGCGAGCGGGCGGCGAAGTGAGCCGAAGGGAGCGCGGGAGCGAAGCGCGGGAGCGAAGCGCGGGAGCGAAGCGCGGGAGCGAAGCGCGGGAGCGAAGCGCGGGGACAGGTGATGAGGCGTGAGGGAGGAGGGCGGAGCGGGGGCGGTGTTGATGGGGCAGGGCGAGCTGGGCAAGGCAGGTGGCGGGGTGCGGGAGCGAAGCGCGGGGACGAAGCGCGCGGATGAGCGATGAGGCGTGAGGGAGGAGGGCGGAGCGGGGGCGGGTGTTGATGGGGGCAGGGCGAGCGGGGGCAAGGCAGGTGGCGGGGTGCGATGGGTGCGTCGCCGATCAATCAGGAAAGGGATCGTTCATGGGTGTTCAGCGAGTTGCTGCTGTGGCGGGGTTCGGGTGTGCCGTGTTACTCGTCGTCAATGCGGGGCGGCGGGGTGGGTTAGTTCCTGAGACGGCGTTCACGCATGCCATCGCGCCGTTCGCGGCGCTCACCGGGCTGCTGGCGATCACCGGGATCTACCTGCTCATTCGGGAGCGGGCCGGGGTGCTGGGACTGGTGGGGTACGTGCTCAACTCGGCCGGGCTGGCTGGGGCGTTCGCGGTCGAGTACACGCTGCACTTCGTCTTTCCCTACCTCGGGAGCGGGACCGTGCGCGGGCTGCTGGCGGGTGGGACCGGGCGGGCGTTCCTGGTGACGTCGGTCGTGCTGCTGGTGGGGGTGCTGACCTTCGCGGTGGCGGCGGGCAGGAGTGGGGTCATGCCGGTCGTGGGCGTGGTGCTCTACGCGGTGGGCATGGTGCCGGGGTCGCTCAGGAATCTGGTGCCGGAGCCGGTCTATCTGGGTGGGCTGGTGGCGGCGGGGGTCGGGGTCGCCTGGATGGCGGTGCGGCTCTGGGCGGCGGCCAAAGCGGAGGCAGAGAAGGCGCCGGTGATGGCGGTTGGGCAAGGGTGATGGCGGTTAGGCAAGGGTGATGGCGGTTGGGCAAGGTGAGTGAAGGCCTGGTGCCCGCCGAGTGGATGGGGCTGGCTGTCTCCACCGAGTGAAGTGGGGATCGCGGGGAGTCATGTCCCCGCTGAGTGGATGTGAAGGTGGGGACGAGGTGCTGTCCCTACTGAGTGGAGGCAGGGAGCAGGTGCTGTGCCTACTCGGTGGAGCGAGGAGCAGGTGCTGTGCCTACTCGGTGGAGGCGGGGGCCAGGTGCTGTCCCTATTCGGTGGAGGTGAGGATCGGGCCGTGTCCCAAAGTGGGCCGAAGGAGCGAGGGGTGAGGTAGCGGCTGGCACGACGGCTGAGCCAAGAAGCCAAGGAGCCAAGGAGCCGAGCCGGGGCGAGGGCCGTCCCGACTGTGTGAAGGCGAGGGGCGAGGGGCGTTCTCGCAAAGTGAGGTGCCGTCGCCACTGCGCGAGGGTGGCAAAGGGAAGAGCCGGGCGCAAGATGCGCCCGGCTCTTCCATGTGACGGATCTGACGGGGAGATCCTGCGCCGGCGGCAGGACCTCCCCGATCAGATCTGGCGGCTCAGGGCCTGGCGGAGACGGTCGTTCGCCCGCTTGACCTCCCGTCGCGCCCGCTGCACGCGGGTGACGCGCAGGATGAGACGCGCTTCCTCCGCCTCTCGGTGGAGGGTTTGTATTCGGTCGTTGACCAGGTCATGAATAAGATCCGGCACTGCGAGGCTCCTGCTCGGTCGAGTGGTCATCGTTTTGGTTCGCTTTCTGGTTCGTTGGTGCGTAGCGGTTGTGGTGGTGGTCAGGCGGCGACCGGGTGCTTGCGGGGACGGCCGCGCGGACGCTTGCGGGGAACGATCGTTCCCCTGAGGATCAGCTCGCCGCCCCAGACGCCCCACGGCTCCTCGCGCTCGAGCGCGCGGGCCAGGCAGGCCTTCTGGATCGGGCAGCCGCCGCAGAGTGCCTTGGCGAACTCGACGTCCTCCGGCGACTCGGCGAACCACAGGTCAGGGTCGGTACGACAGGGGATCTTGGCTTCGTCGATCAGGTCCATGATCGTCTTCGCCCCCATCTGCTTTCTCCTTCGATCGATCTTTTGATCTGTTGGGTCGGGCACCTCGTAGGTGGTCGGGGATCGCGGACAAACAAGAAGGCCGCGGATCCTGTGTGCGGATCCGCGGCCTGGGGGCTGCTATGTGCCGGTCAGGTTATGACCGGAGCATCCCTCCAGGGTTGCGGACCGCACAGTCCACCCTTGGTGAGCTGGTTGGCCGGCAGTTCGATACGTGCCATGTAGACAGGAGCGCCTGGTGCGGCGGCCACGGCGACATGGGCGCGCGCGGAGAAGGCGGCGGCCTGGCTACGGGCAGACTTCTCCTGCCGCAGCTTGGCGGGCCCATCGGCGAGCCTCACCGAGTCACGGCATGCGAAGGCGAGCCACTGCGTGGCCGACATCTGAATGCTGATCACCGGGACTCACCTCCACTCTCTGGATCGTCGGAACAAAGCCGTCCGACTCGCTTGACCATGACCCTAAACCGGGAGGCCGGGAAGGGGCAACATATTTTCTACCTGCGATTTCGCCTATTTCGTGAGGCGAATCATGGCTTCCTGGACGACTGAGACCACGAGGTCACCCGACGCGGTGTACATCTCACCCCGCGCGAGCCCTCGCGCCCCCGCCGACCACGGTGACTCCTGAGCATAGAGCAACCAGTCGTCGGCCCTGAAGGGGCGGTGGAACCACATGGCGTGGTCGAGCGAGGCTCCCATGACGTTGGAGGCGCCCCAGGCCATGCCGTGGGCCAGCAGGATGGTGTCGACCAGCGTGAAGTCGGAGGCGTAGGCGGCCAGCACCACGTGCAGGAGCGGGTCGTCGGGCAGCTCGGCGTGGTAGCGGAACCACACGTTCGTCTGGGCGCTGCGCAGCTCGGGGTTCTGGAAGGCCTCCCACGTGAGCGGCGAGGCATAGCGCGCGTCCACGGGCCGGGGGCGGGTGAACCACTCGCGCAGCTCCGGCTGGTCGCCGACGAGCTCGTACATGCGGTCCTGGAACGTCGGCAGCGTCTCGGGGTCGGGCACCGACGGCATCACCGACGCCTGGTGCGAGACGCCCTCCTCGAAGACGTGGAACGAGGCGGACATCGTGAAGATGGCCTTGCCGTGCTGCACGGCCACGACCCGCCGCGTGGTGAACGAGCGGCCGTCGCGCAAGCGCTCGACGTTGTAGACGATCGGGATGGACGGGTCGCCGGGGCGGATGAAGTAGGCGTGCAGCGAGTGCACGTTCCGGTCTTTGGGGACCGTGCGGCCGGCCGCGACCAGGGCCTGCGCCGCCACCTGGCCGCCGAAGACGCGCTGGATGCGCTCTTCCGGGCTCCTGCCGCGGAAGATGTCGAGCTCGATCTGCTCCAGGTCGAGCAGGTCAAGGAGCTCCTTCAGCGCCGAGTTCACGTGTCCATCCCCTCCGTGGTCGCCAGTCCCCCAGACTGGTCTCTGGGACAAGTTTGACGTGTCGCCCATTTCACCCCATATGGGGGCCTGGTAGTGCCCCCAGGCGTTATGACCCTCGGCACAACTCCAGGACGGCCTCGCCGTACCGGTCGAGCTTGACCCGGCCGACCCCCGCGATCGACAGCAGCTCCTGCTCGGTGACCGGCGCGCGCTCGGCGATGGCCTGCAGCGTCACGTCGGTGAAGATGACGTACGGCGGCACCTTCGTCTCTTTGGCCGTGGCCGTGCGCCACGCCTTGAGGCGTTCGAGCAGCGCCTCGTCGTAGTCGGCGGGGCAGGTGGAGCACCGGCCCAGCTTCTGCTCGGTGGCGTTGACCAGCGTCTTGGCGCACACGCGGCAGCTCACCGGCGTGGCCACCTGGCGGCGCTCGCGCGAGGCGGACGGCGCCATGCGCGGCGGGGCCGAGGCGCGGCCGGTGAGGCCGTCGAGGAAGCGGGACGGGCGGCGGCTCTTGCGGCCCCCCGGCGCGCGGGCCAGCGCCCACGAGATCGACAGGTGCTCCCTGGCCCGGGTGACGCCGACGTACAGGAGCCGGCGCTCCTCCTCGATCTGGTCGGGCGTCTCGGCGTAGATGATCGGCAGCATGCCGTCGGTGACCCCGACGAGGAACACGGCGTCCCACTCCAGACCCTTGGCGGCGTGCAGCGAGGCCAGGGTGACGCCCTCGACGGGCGGCGCGTGCTGCTCGGAGGCGCGCCGCTCCAGCTCGGCGACGAACGCGGGCAGGTCGGCGCCCTCGGCCGCCATGTCCTCGGCCAGGTCCGCCAGGGCCTTGAGCGACTCCCACTTCTCCCGCGCCTTGCCGCCGCCGGGCGGCGCCGGGGTCAGGCCGATGCCGCTCAGGATGTGGTGGACCTCGGAGGCGAGGGGCTCGCCGGCGGCGGAGCGGGCCGCGCCGCGCAGCAGCACGACCGCCTGCCGGACCTCCGGCCGCTCGAAGAACCGCTCGGCGCCACGCAGCACGTACGGGATCTCCGCCTTGGTCAGGGCCTCTTCGTACGCCTCCGACTGGGAGTTGACCCGGAACAGCACGGCGATCTCACGTGCCGGGACCCCCTTGTCGAGCAGCTTCCTGATGCCCCGGGCGACGCCGGCGGCCTCGGCGGGCTCGTCGTCGTACTCGGTGAAGGCCGGCTTGGGGCCGTCGGGCCGCTGGGCGACCAGCTCCAGGCGGTGCGGCGAGCGGCCCTTGGCGATCACGAGGTTGGCCAGGTTCACCACCTGGGGGGTGGAGCGGTAGTCGCGCACCAGCTTGATGACGGCCGCGTCGGGATGCTCGACCCCGAACCCGGTCAGGTAGCGGGGGCTGGCGCCGGTGAAGGAGTAGATGGTCTGGTTGGGGTCGCCGACCACGCAGATGTCGTCGCGGCCGCCGAGCCAGGTGTCGAGCAGCAGCTTCTGCAGCGGGTTGACGTCCTGGTACTCGTCGACGACGAAGTAGCGGTACTGCTGGCGGATCTGCGCCGCGACCTCCTGGTGCTCGGTCATGACGGCCGCGGTGAGCTCGAGGATGGTCTCGAAGTCGACCAGGTGGCGCTCGCGCCTGATCCGCTCGTACGCCTCGTAGACGCGGCTGACCTGCTCGGCCGGGATGGGCGGCGTGCGGTGGTACTTCGTGGCGGCGGCCACGTAGTCTTCCGGGCCGATCTGGGTGACCTTGGCCCATTCGACCTCGGAGGCGATGTCGCGCAGCTCGGAGCGTTCGGGGGTGAGGCGCAGGCTGCGGCACGCCTCGCCGAGCACGGGCAGCTTCGACTCGATGACCGACGGGGCCGCGCCGCCGATCACGCGCGGCCAGAAGAAGGTGAGCTGGCGCAGCGCGGCGGCGTGGAACGTGCGGGCCTGCACGCCGGGCGCGCCGAGCGCGCGCAGCCGCTGGCGCAGCTCCCCCGCCGCGCGCGTGGTGAACGTCACAGCGAGGACGCTCTGCGCGTCGACCACCCCGCTGCGCACCGCGTACGCGATGCGGTGGGTGATGGCCCTGGTCTTGCCGGTGCCCGCGCCGGCCAGCACGCACACCGGCCCGCGCACGGCCTCGGCGACAGCACGCTGCTCGGGGTCGAGCCCGGTCAGTACGTCGTCCGCGTCGTTCACCTGTGTATCCTCCCAGCCGCTGGCGGAGAACCACTTTATTCTGGCAACATGCGGGCCGACGTATGCTCGCAAAGCCTGCGTCATCAAGATGCAAAGGACTGGTCTTTTCCCCCACAATGGGGCCCGACCATGTGCATGGGGGAAAGGAAGGCCGTGCGAACAGCGGTTTTCGTGAGCGCTCTCGCGCTCGCTGCCGTCGCGCTCACACCTGTCGCCGCGAGCGCGTCCATGGAGCCGACACCCGCCCCCACCGTGGACACCCCTGTGGACGCCGAGGGGATCGGCGGGTTGTCCGTGGAGACCGTCCAGTACGGCCCGCACAAGCGCCAGAGCATGGACGTGTGGTGGACTCCCGACGGTCAGCAGCGGCCGGGGATCTTCCTCATCCACGGTGGCTGGTGGTCCAGCGGCGACAAGAAGTACATGAAGGAGATCACCCGCGGTTACGCGGAGCTGGGCTACACCGTCTTCAACCTCAACTACCGCCTGTCGGGCGAGGCGGCCTGGCCCGCGCAGCGCACCGACGCGCTGACCGCCATCGCCACGGCGCGCAAGCACGCCGACCGGTACGCGTTCGACCCGAACAACTACGTGCTGGTGGGCTTCTCCGCCGGTGGGCACATCGCGGCGGCCGTGGGCACCTACGGCGACGGCATCGGCGGGCTGAAGGGCGTGGTGGGGCTGTCGCCGATCATCTCGCCGCTGCGCGCGTACGCCGACGGGGAGAAGACGACCGACGCCAACAAGCGCCGGCTGCGCTCGGCGGCGATCAAGCTGGCCGGCGGTTGCCCGCCGAAGGGCAAGTGCTCGCGCGTGTGGGCGAGCATGGAGGTGGCCTGGCACGCCAGCCGCAAGGACGCTCCGATGCTGACGATCCACTCCGAGAACGAGTTCGTGCCGCCGGTGCAGAGCGAGCTGCTCAAGCAGATGCTCGGGCAGGTGGGGGTGCAGGTGTCGGTGTTCACGCAGCCGGGCACCAACCACAGCTCGCCGCTCTACCGGGAGCCGGGCGTGGCCGAGCGGGTGCAGGCGTGGATCGCCTCCCGGATCGGGTAGGGCGGGATTAGACGGGCGATGCGCGTTGTTGCACGGATCGCCCGATTTCCTGACCTTGGAGGGATGTCCGAAGATGGCGCTCACGGTCTACAGCACCACGTGGTGCGGCCCCTGTAAGCGGCTCAAGGCCCAGCTCACGCGCGAGGGCATCAGCTTCGACGAGATCGACATCGAGCGTGACCCGTCGGCCGCCGAGTTCGTGATGAGCGTCAACAACGGCAACCAGGTCGTGCCGACCGTGGTGATCGAGACGCCGAAGGGGCGCGTCGTGCGGACGAACCCCTCCGCCCTCGAGGTCAAGGCCCTGCTCGGAGCCGCCTGATCAGGTTTACCAGTCGCCGGTCAGCTCGCCGCCGTACCAGGTTTCGATGAGGCGGCGGGCGATCGACACGGGAGGCGGCAGGCGCAGCTCGCCCGACTCCAGGGCGCGCGTCAGCTCCTCCCGGGAGAACCAGTGCGCCTCGGCGATCTCCTCGGCGTCGGGCGTGAGCGTGGTGGTGACGGCCTCGGCGAAGAAGCCCAGCATGAGGCTGCGCGGGAACGGCCAGGGCTGGCTGCCGAGGTAACGCGGGTTGGTGACGGCGATGCCGACCTCCTCGGCCACCTCGCGCACGACGGCCGCCTCCAGCGACTCCCCCGGCTCCACGAACCCCGCCAGGATCGACAGCCGCCCCTCCGGCCACTGCGGCCCGCGGGCCAGCAGGCACCGGTCGGCCTCGTCGCGTACGAGCATGATGACGGCCGGGTCGACGCGCGGGAAGTGCTGGCTGGAGTCGTGCGGGCAGACGCGGATGTGGCCGCCGGCCTGCACGACCGTGCGCGTGCCGCAGCGCGGGCAGAACTCGTGGGTGGCATGCCACGCCTCCAGCGCCACGGCGTAGACCAGCAGGCCCGCGTCGCGGTCGCCGAGCAGGCCGCCCACCTGGCGCAGCCCGGCGGCGACCGGCTCGCCCTCGGGCGTGTCGCGCAGGGACATCGGGATCGTCACGCGGCCGTTGACCTCGCTCCTCGGCAGGCCGGGCAGCGGCGCGGCCACCGCGAAGTAGGCGACGCCGTCTTCGACGCCGAGCAGGTAGCGCTCTCCGGCGGGCGCGTCGGCGGGCGGGAACAGCACCGCGTGCACCTCGTCACCCGACCGCCGCACGAGCGTGTGGCCGTCGTCGATCACCAGCACCTTCGTCGCGGGATCGGCCCAGGCCCGCTCCAGCCACCGCTCGTCCGCGCGCAGCGCCGACGAGCGGTCGATGGTGCCCCGCGCAAGCAGTAGCGGGCCGATGAGTTGCTCTTCCGCGGTCTCCACTGGTGCCGCCCCCTCCCGAGTCCCATGTCATCCTATGACCTCGCAGTTAGCCGCCGATTACGGTATCCGGGCTCCGTGGTGATCTCTGTGGGGCTAGGATTCGACGGGTTAGGTTAGCCTTACCTGATCCTGCGGGGGTGCGTTCGCGTTGCGGCTCTACCTGACCGCGCTCAAACCGACCGATTCCGTGACGGACGGCTTCCTGCCGGCGGCGCGGGCGCTCGGGTGCGAGGTGACGATCCTCACCGACCGGCCGGACGAGCATCCGTCGGCGGTGCGGTGCGACGTACGGGATCCGCGCGCGCTCATCGACACCGTCGAGCACCTCGGCAGGCCGGACGCGATCTTCTCCAACTCCGACCACCTCCAGACCGAGACCGCGCTGGCCGCCGCCTACTTCGGGCTGCCCGGCAAGGACTGGCGGGCCTGCGCGGCGGCCAAGAACAAGTTCCTGATGCGCCGCCGGCTCCAGGAGGCGGGGGTCGAACAGGTCTTCTCCGTACGGCTCGGGCCGCTCGATCCCGTGCCCGCCGAGGTGCCGTACCCCGTGGTGCTGAAGCCGCGCGAAGGGGTGGCCAGCGAGGACGTGCTGCTCGTCGAGAGCGGCCTGGAGCGGGCCGTGGCCGAGGTCAGGCGGCGGCGGCCGGGCGAGGCGCTGGTCGTGGAGGAGTACCTCGAAGGGCCGCTGCGCACGCTGGAGACGCTGGGGGACGCCGGCGGGCCGCGGGTGCTCGGCGGGTTCAGGACGACGCTGGGGGCGTTGCCGTACTTCGTCGAGGAGCGGCTCGACTGGGCGCCCGCCGATGAGTCCCACGAGCACGTGCTGGTGGCGTTGCGGGCGCTGGGGGTGGGGTTCGGGGCGTGCCACACCGAGTACGTCGTCACCGCCGCCGGGCCTCGCATCGTCGAGGTGAACTACCGGGTGATCGGGGACCATTGCGACTTCCTGCTCGGGGACGTGCTCGGGGTGCCGATCTTCGAGTGGATCCTGGGGGTGCATCTCGGAGCATCAGTACCCGCCGTCCCGGAAATATCCCGATTCGGGGCCGCGGTCAGCCTGGTCGCCGACCGGGCCGGGGTCATCAAGGACGCGCCGGGGCCCGAGTCCGTCGAGCTCGGTGACGTACGGCTGTGGCACCGGCCCCTGCGGGCCGTGGGCGAGGTCGTCACCCTCACCCATACCAATCGGGACTACCTCGGCGTGCTGCGGGCCGTCGGGCCGTCACCGCAGCGGGTGGACGCCGCGATCGAGGAGTACCGGGCCGCGCGGCCGTGGGTGGTCGGATGAGCGGCACGTCCCGGGAGGCGTACCTGGCCGCCCGGGTGCTGAACGCCCTGCTGCGCGAGGACTACGGCGGGCTGGCCGGCCGCGTCACCCGGACCAAGGACGGGGTGGGGCTGCTGCTCGCTGACGGGCGGTGGGTGCGGCTCTCCCCCGGCGTGCTGTTCCAGGACTTCGTGGTGGCCGCCGACGAGCGGATCGGGCTGGAGCAGGTGCTGGAGACGCTGGTGGAGGTCGCGCCGCCGGAGGACGCCGAAGGGGTGGCGGCCTTCTTCGAGGAGTGCGTGGCGGCGCTGACGGCGCTGGAGTTGTACGACGAGCGGGCGCCCGAGGTGAAGCCGTCCTACGAGGCGCTGGCCGCCTCCGTCGATCATCCCGTCTACCCGACCTCGCGCGCCCGGGCAGGGCTGTCGGAGGCCGAGCTGCTGGCCTACGCGCCGGAGTTCGGCGGCTCGTTCGAGCTGCGCTGGGCGGTGGTGCCGGGCTCCTCGGCCCATCTGCCGGCCGACGTGGCGCCGGACTGGGCGCGCGAGCACGCGGCGGCCGATGAGGCGTTGTTCCCCGTGCATCCGCTGGCCCTGGACGAGGTGCGCAAGATCGACGGGGTGCGGGTGCTGGAGCGGGCGGGCGTGCGGGTGCGGCCCACGCTGTCCATGCGGACCGTCGAGCTCGGCTCGCGCCTGCACCTCAAGCTGCCCCTGCCGATCAGCACCCTGGGCGCCAGGAACCGGCGCTCGATCAAGCCGGGCACGCTGGAGGACGGCGCCCGGGCCGAGCTGCTGCTGCGCGAGCTGGCCGACCCGGACGTGGTGCTCGCCGACGAGCAGACGTACGCGCACGCCGGGCACGAATACCTCGCCTGGATGGTGCGGCGGCTGCCCGAAGGCCGGATCGTGCCGGTCGCCGCGCTGACCGCCCCGGGCGTCCTGGACGAGCTGGGCGACGTCCTGCCCGCCTACCTGCGGCTGCTGCTGCGCTGGAACGTGCGGCTCTTCGTCCGCTACGGCGTCGCCCTCGAAGCGCACCAGCAGAACCTGGCCCTGCTCTTCCAGGGCGACCGGCTCAAGCTGCTGGTCAAGGACAACGACGGGCTGCTCGCCTCCCCGTCGAGGCTGCGGGCCGCCGGGGTCGCGGTGCCGGAGTTCGCCGACGGGCGCATGCTGAACGACGACCCGCACGCCCTGGCCGACGTCTTCGTGACCATCACCCTGCACCTGGCCTCCGCCGCCGTGGCGTTCGGGGCGCTGCCGCACGACCGGGCGGCGGCGCTGCTGCGCGACACGCTGGCCGACGCCCTCGGCGAGTACGGCGGCGACCCCATGGCCAGGCTCCTGCGCGCCAGGACGCTCGACGCGGCCAGGCTGACCGGCAAGTCCATGATCACCGCTGGCACGCTCGTCTCCAAGGAACGTTCCGGCGCGCGCGACGTCAACAAGTTCTACGGCACCAGCGGGCCGAACTACCTGAGGAGAGCCTGAACATGCACGGACCGGCCATCGACGCGCCTTCCGGCCCGGCCGAGCAGGCGACGCTGGCGGCCCTGCTGCGCTGCTGCGTGCGGGAGGTGGCCGGGCCGCGCGGGCTGGTGTGGCCGGCGCCGCCGTACCTGCTGCTGCGGGTGGCGGGCGTGCTGCTGCGGGCCCGTACGCACGGCGGGGCGGCGCTGCGCTTCGACGGCCCGCCCGAGCGGCTGGAGGCAGGCGCGTGGCGGCCGCTGACCACCGACGAGCTGATCCGGCTCGTGGAGGGCGAGCTGCGCGGACGCAACGGCGAGTTCGCCGCTCAGGTGGCGGGCGGGCTGGGCGGACGCGACGGCGAGTTCGCCGGGCAGGTGGAGGGCGAGCTACGCGGACGCAACGGCGAGTTCGCCGGGCAGGTGGCGGCCAGCAGGGATGCGGTGGCGGCCATCCTGCGGGCCAGGGCGCAGGCCGTGCCGCCCGCCGATCCGTGGCTGGCCTCGGAGCAGGCGCTCGTGTACGGGCATCCGTTCCATCCCAGCCCCAAGGCGCGGGGCGGGGAGGGCTGGCTGGCGTACGCGCCCGAGGTGCACGCCCGCTTCCCCGTCCGGCTGCTCGGCGTGCCGGAGGACGCGCTGGCCGAGGGCGGCGACGTGTCGGTGCTGGACGCCATGGGGCGCGGGCCCGACGGTTACCGGGTGCTGCCGGCGCATCCGTGGCAGCTCGGCCTGCTGGGCCCGGTGCCCGGGCTGATCGATCTCGGGCCGGGGCCGATGGCGGTGCCGACCTCGTCCGTGCGGACGGTGTACGTCCCGGAGGTGGACGCCTGCCTGAAGTTCTCCCTCGACGTGCGGATCACCAACTGCGTGCGCAAGAACGCCTGGTACGAGCTGGCCGGCGCGGTGGAGCTGACGGAACGGCTCGCGCCGATCTTCGACGAGGTGACGGCGAAGCACCCCGCTACCCGCTGGCTGCCCGAGCCGGGATACCGGTCGGTGGCGGCCGGGAGCAGGCCGCACGAAGGGCTGGGTGTGATCGTCCGGCGGAGCCCGTGGGCCGCCTGCTCCCCCGGCGTCACGCCGATCCTGGCCGGCGCCCTGGCCCTGGACGTCAAGGCGCCCGACCCGCTCGCCTGGTGGCGCTCGTACGTGACGGTGGTCGCGCTGCCCGTCCTGGAGCTGTACTTCGCGCACGGCGTGGTGCTGGAGCCCCACCTGCAGAACGTGCTGGTCGGGCTGGACGGCGACGGCATGCCCGTGCAGGCCGTCTTCCGCGACCTGGAGGGCACCAAGCTCGTCGCGGATCGCCACGACCTCGGCGGGCTGCACCCCGAGGTGGCCCGCGCGCTCACCTACGACGCCGAGCGCGGCTGGGCCCGCGTGGCCTACTGCCTGCTCGTCAACCACCTCACCGAGATCGCCGCGACGCTCGCGGGCACCGACGACCACCTGCTGCGCGAGCTGTGGCGGGCGGCCAGGAGCCTGTTCGAGCGGCAGGCCGGCGGGCTGGGCCGGCCGCTGCCGCTGTCGGACCTGCTGGCCGGCGCGCCGCTGCCGGCCAAGGCGAACCTGGGCGTGCGCTGGGCCAGGGCCGCCGACCGCGCCGCCGGTTACGTCCCGATCGCGAACCCGCTCGCATGATCCCGCATCCCTCGGAACCCGCTCGCATGATTCCCGATCGCGTCCTGACGGCCGCCACGGCGCTCCCCCGGGTCCCCGCCTACCTCTATGACCTGCCGGCGCTGGACGAGCACGTCGCGGCCGTACGGCGCGCCCTGGGGCCGGTCGAGCTGTACTACGCGGTCAAGGCCAACCCCGACGCCGAGGTGCTGCGGGTGCTGGCCGGGCACGTGGACGGGTTCGAGGTGTCGTCGGCGGGCGAGCACGCGCACGTCACCGGCCTGTTCCCGGGCGCGCGGGTGGCGCTGGGCGGGCCCGGCAAGACCGACGCCGAGCTGCGCCTGCCGCACCACCGCATCCACGTCGAGTCGCCGAACGAGCTGCGCCGCCTGCTCGCCACGGGCCTGGAGGCGGACGTGCTGCTCAGGCTCAACCCGGACCTGCCGGTCGAGGGCGCGGCGCTGACGATGAGCGGGCCGTTCGGGATGGACGAGGACGACCTCGCCCGCTGCCTGCCGCTGTTCGGCGACCGCGTACGGCTGCGCGGCCTGCACACGCACCTGGCCAGCGGCCTCGACGCGGGGCGGCTGCTGGGGCTGGCGCGGCGGCTGCTGGAGCACCCGTACGAGGAGGTCAACCTCGGGGGCGGGATGGCGGTGTCGTACGCGTCGCCGCAGGCGCGCTTCGACTGGCAGGCGTACGGCGCGGGGCTGGCCGGGCTCGGGCGGGGCAGGCGGCTGCGCGTCGAGCCGGGCCGGGCGCTGACCGTCTACTGCGGCTACTACGTGACGAGGGTGGTGGACGTGAAGTGGGTGCGCGGCCGGGCGTACGCGATCGTGCTGGGCGGCACCCACCACCTGCGGACGCCCGCGACGAAGGGCCACGACCAGCCGTTCACGGTGCTGCCGTCAGGCAGGCCGGACGTCTGCGACGAGCCGGTCACGATCGTCGGCCAGCTCTGCACCCCGAAAGACGTCCTGGCCAGGAACATCGTGACGTCGGTGGGCGTCGGGGACACCGTGGTGTTCGCGATGGCCGGCGCCTACGCCTGGAACATCTCCCACCACGACTTCCTCATGCACCCGAAGCCGGCCTTTCATCATCTACGAGCCTGACGCCCTCGATCAGCGCCACGAGGCCGTCGGCGTCGAGCAGGTCCACCGGGCGTACGGTGCGGTTGGCGCGCACGTAGTGGAAGGCCGCGCCGACCTGCTCCAGCGGCACCTCCGCCAGGTGCGACCAGGCCAGCCGGTACGCGGCGAGCTGCACGGAGGCGGCCTTGGCGGCCTTCTTGCCCCGCGGCGGCTGCCCGGTCTTCCAGTCGACGACCTCGTAGCCGCCGCCGGCCCGCTCGAACACGGCGTCCATGCGCCCGCGCACCAGCCGGTCGGCGATCATGGTCTCGAACGGGACCTCCAGGTCGACCGGCCGCCGGTCGGCCCACTCGCTCTGCTCGAAGCGCTCCTGCAGCTCCGCCAGCCGCACGTCGGCCTCTTCGAGCTCCTCGTCGTACAGCTCCAGATCGTCGATGAGCCGCTGCTGGTCCCAGCGCGTCTCCAGCCACTTGTGGAAGGAGGTGCCGCGGCGGGCCAGCGGCGCGGGCTTGACCGGGACCGGCCGGCGGATCCTGCGGGCCAGCTCGCGCGGGTCGGCGGCCAGCGTGACCAGCGCGGACACGGTCAGCTTCGTCGGCAGCTCGACCGTGGTGGCGGGCCTGCGCCGGTGCAGCTCCCGCTCGCGCAGCAGCAGGTCGGTGTCGCGCTGCCAGGCCCGCAGCCGCTCCTCCTCGTACGCCTTGATCGGCTCGTCCTCGTACGGCCCCAGCGTGCCCGCCAGCGCGTCCTCGACGAGCCGGGCGCCGTCGAGCACGGACTCGTAGCGCAGCCCCTCGGGCTCGACCGGCCAGGTGGCCTCGGCGGGCTCGGCCAGCAGCGGGTTGGTGGCGCCCTCTTCGAGATCGTCGGCCCACACGGAGATACGGTCGGCGGTGTCGCGGATCTCCAGCAGGAAGTCGGACGGCTCCAGCGGCTTGGTCGCGCTGCCCCACCGGTAGCCGGAGGCGATCAGGTGGTAGTGGGCGCGGGTCACGGCCACGTAGGCGAGCCTGCGCTCCTCCATGAGGTCGCGCTCGCGGCAGTGCTCGTCGAACGCGGCCAGCTCCTCCTTGCTCAGCCCGCCCAGCCGGGGCAGGTCGGCCGCGTCGCCGCGCAGCGCGTAGGGGAGCTTGCGCGGGTTCTCCGTCCAGCGGCTGTTCATCACCGGCGTGGCGGGGAAGATGCTGCCGGTCGCGATCGTGCCCTTCGAGCTGACGAGCTGCGACAGGCCCGGCACGACCACGACGGGCCACTCCAGGCCCTTGGAGGCGTGCACGGTCATCAGCTTGACGCTGTTGCTCTCGCCGACCCGGCCGGCCTCCAGGCCGAACTCCTCGCTCTCGGCCGCCTGGAGGTAGGCGAGGAACGCCCCCAGCGTGGGATCCTCGGCGTCGCCGGCGAAGCGGGAGGCCGCGTCGAGGAACGCGTCGAGGTCGGCCCGCGCCGCGAACGCGCCGACCGTGCCGCTGCGCGCCGCCACCTCGATGTCGAGGCCGAGCCTGCGCTCGACCTCGCTGATCAGGTCGGGCAGCGGCTGCGCGGTGTGCGCGCGCAGGTGGCGCAGCTCGTGCGCGAGCGCCACCAGCCTCGTGCGGGCCAGCGGCGAGAACGACTCCAGCCACTCCTCCCTGTCGGGCAGCTCGTCGAGGGCGTCGACCAGGCTGCCGCGCTCCTCGGCCAGGTCGGCCACCACCTGGTCGAGCGGGTCGTCCTCGCGGTGGCTCTCGCTCAGCTCCCTGGCGAGGGTACGGGCGTGCTCGCCCAGCACCCGCAGGTCGGCCGGACCGATCCGCCAGCGGGGCCCGGCCAGCAGCCTGGCCAGCGCGTCGCCCGCCGTGGCGTCGTACAGGACGCGCAGGGTGGCCACGATGTCGCTCACCTCGGGCACGGTCAGCAGGCCGCCCAGGCCGACCACCTCGACCGGGATGTCCCGCTCCTCCAGCGCCCTGCGGATCGCGGGGAACTGCGAGCGCTTGCGGGCCAGGATGGCGACGTCCTGGGGTTGCAGGGCGAGCGTCTTCTTGCGCTCCTTCTCGCCCCACGGCAGGCCGTCGGGGGCCGTCTCCTGGCCGAGCAGCCTGGCGATGCCGTCGGCGATCCACTTCGCCTCGTCGGCGGCGGTCTCGTGGAAGGCGCAGGTGACGCGGCCGCGATCGACCCGGTTCGGGCCGGGGACCAGCACGGGCACCTCGCGGGCCTCCATGCGCAGCGGCAGCTGGACGCGGGCGGCGACGTCGAGCACCCGGTCGCCGTTGCGGAAGCTGACGCTGAGCTGGCGGACCGGGGCCGGGTCGCCGGCGGCCGTGCGGAAGTCTTGAGGGAAGCGGCGCAGGTTGCCCGCCGACGCGCCGCGCCAGCCGTAGATCGACTGGCACGGGTCGCCCACGGCGGTGACCGGATGGCCGCCGCCGTAGAGCGAGCGCAGCAGGACGAGCTGGGCGTGGCTGGTGTCCTGGTACTCGTCGAGCAGGACCACGGAGTAGCGGCCCCGCTCGATCTCGCCGACCTCCTTGTGGTTGGCGGCGATGCGGGCGGCCAGCGACATCTGGTCGCCGTAGTCGATGACCTCGCGGGCGCGCTTGAGCCGTTCGTAGCGCTCCACGAGGGGGAGAAGCTGCTCCCTGGCCGCCTGCACGCTCAGCGGCTTGCGCTGGGCCAGCGTGGTGCGGCCGGGCAGCACGGCGTGCCGCTCCCGCAGCCACTCCCCCACCCGCCGCACGTCGGCGGGCGAGCGCAGGTGCTCCGACAGCTCGCCGGCCAGCTCCAGCAGCGCGGCCGTGACCGAGGGCGGGCCCAGCTCGATCTTGTCCATCGGCCCGTCGTACATCGCCACCACCCGCGAGGCGAGCTGCCACGACACGGCGGGCGTGACCAGGCGCATCGTGGGCTCCAGGCCCTCGCGCAGCGCGTGGTCGGTGACCAGGCGGGCGGCGTAGGCGTGGTAGGTGGACACGGTCGGCTCGTTGTCGAGCGCGCCCGGCTCGACCAGCCCCGCCTCGGCCAGGCCGTTGAGCCGCTCCCTCACCCTGGTGGCCAGCTCGGCGGCGGCCTTGCGGGTGAACGTCAGGCCCAGCACGTTCTCCGGCTTGACCAGGCCGTTGGCCACCAGCCAGACCACGCGGCCCGCCATGGTCTCGCTCTTGCCCGAGCCGGCGCCCGCCATGACCACCATCGGCTCCAGCGGGGCCTCGATGACCGTCGCCTGCTCAGGGGTGGGCGGGAGGATGCCGAGCTTGCCGGCGAGTTCGGCGGGGGTCAGCACACCTGGCCCCCGTTGTCGTTGACCGGGCAGCTCGCCCTGGCCGCGCACGTGCGGCAGCCGTCGTTCACCTTGGCCTGGAAGAACGGGCCCGACATGCCGATCGCCACGGTGTCGACCAGGTCTTTCGCCCAGCCCGGGTTCTTGTCGTCGGCCAGCGCGCCCTGCGTCTGCTCCAGCGCGTCGTTCTTGCCCGCGGCCTTGCCGAGCTGCACCAGCGCCGCGCCGCCCGGCTCCGTCATGCCGTGCCGGGCGAACGCGCCGAGCAGCGCGGCGAGCTGGTAGACGCCGAGCTGCGGATGCCGCTCCAAATCGCCCGCCTTCGGCTTCGAGCCGCCCGTCTTGAGGTCGATGATCACCGCGCGGTTGTCGGAGTCGCGCTCGACCCGGTCGACGCGGCCCTTGATCTGGACGCCCTCCGACACCATCGCCGTGAACGCCTCCTCCAAAGCCACCAGCTCGCGCGGGTTCTCCTTGTGCCAGCGCAGGAACTTGCCGATCATCTGCTCGGCCACCTGGCGCTGCTTGCGGTTGTACCAGACGCCGCCGAAGTCGAGGTCGTTCCAGATCTGGTCGAGGCGCTCGCCCAGCAGGTCTTCGCTGGGCAGGTCGGTGGCCGCCAGCACGGCCAGCGCGTGGATGATGTTGCCCAGGCCCTGCGCGGTGCTCGTGCCCGCCGCGCCCACCGCCGTCTCCAGCAGCCAGCGCAGGCCGCACTTCGTGAAGCTCTCCACCGCCGACGGCGAGATGCTCACCACGCCGTCGGGCCAGCTCAGCGGGCGGTCGTCGGAGATCGGGGTGAGCGCGTACCAGTCGTTGGGGTGGGCGCCCTGCACCCCGGCGGCGGCCAGCCGGGCGAGCTGCCGGGCCGCCTCGTGCCGGACCCGGCGCGGCTTCGTCGGGTCGGTCACCGCGCTGCGCAGGTCGGCCACCAGGGCCGACAGGTTGAGCCAGCGGGCCCGGTCGTCGACCGTGGCCGACTCGACCGCGCCCGGCATCAGCTCCGACAGGAACCTCGACGGCCGCTCGTCGGTGTCCTCGCCGCCCACGGCCGTCACCACCAGCCTGCGCCTGGCCCTGGTCGCGGCCACGTAGAACAGCCGGCGCTCCTCCGCCAGCATCTTCGACACCAGCGACGTCTTGTTCGGCTCGCCGCCCTCCACCGTCTCGATGAGGTCTTCGATGCCCAGCAGCGACCCGCGCAGCCGCAGGTCAGGCCAGACGCCCTCCTGGACGCCGGCCACGACCACGACGTCCCATTCGAGGCCCTTGGAGCGGTGGGCGGTCAGCACGCGCACGGCGTCGCCGTCGGGGGCGCGGTCGGCCAGCGTGTCGCCGGGGATCTCCTGCGCCGCCAGGTCGTCGATGAACACCTCGGGACCCGCCATCGGCATCCGGTCCACGAACCTGGCCGCGTGGTCGAACAGCGCCACCACGGCGTCGAGGTCGCGGTCGGCCTGCGCGCCCCTGGGGCCGCCCGCCAGGCTCAGCTCGCTCCAGCGGGGGGCCAGGCCGCTCTGGTCCCAGATCGTCCACAGCAGGTCTTCGGCGGTGCCGCCCTGGTGGACGGCCTCGCGGGCGGCGGCCAGGAGCTTGGCCACCCGTTCGGCGGGGAGCGCGACGTGGGGCTCGACGCGGATCAGCTCGCGCACGTCCTTGATGGCGGCGACCAGCAGCTCGCCGGACGAGCGCGCCTTGAACGGCAGCCCGTCGACCTCCTCGGCAGTGTCACCAGCGGGGTCATCAGCGGGGTCGGCGATCTCGCTGGTGGCTTCGCTGGCGGCCACCCCCATCGCCTCGTTCTCGGCGATCTTGAGTGCGCGGCGCAGGCGGCGTACCCCGATCATGTCGGTGCCCCCGAGCGGGCCGGTCAGCAGCTCCTCAGCGGTGCCCTCATCGAGCTGGGACGGATCCAGCGCCACCCGCAGCATCGTGAGCAGCGGGCGCACGCCCGGCTCCTGCGCGATCGGCACCTCGTCACCGGCGATCATGGTGGGCACGCCCGCGTTGGTCAGCGCCCGCCGCAGCAGCGGCACCTGCCGCCTGGCCGAGCGGACCAGCACGGCCATCCGGCTCCACGGCACCCCGTCGATCAGGTGCGCGCGGCGCAGCGTGTCGGCCACGATCGCGGCCTCCTGGCTGGTGCTGTCGGCCAGCAGCACGCGCACCTCACCGGGATCGGCGTCAGGGGCCGGGACGAGATCGCGGTGGCCGTGCCGATGGTCGGGCCGGTGGTCGGGCCAGTCGTCAGGATCTTGCCCGGGCTCCTGCGTGGGCGCGGGGGCGACGGGCAGCCTGGCCGCCACCCGCCGGGACGCCTCCAGCAGGTCGGCCCCGCTCCTGCGGCACACGCGCAGCGCCAGCACCGGCGCCTCGCGGCCGTCGAACGTCTTGAACCGCTCGGGGAACTTCATGATGCCCTGCACGTCGGCGCCGCGGAAGCCGTAGATCGACTGGTCGGGGTCGCCCACCGCGACCAGGTCGCGGCCGTCGCCGGCGAGCTGGGACAGCAGCAACTCCTGGGCCGGGTCGGTGTCCTGGTACTCGTCGACGAACACCACGTCGTGCGCGGCCCGCTCGCGCTCGCGCACCTCAGGGCCGGCCAGCAGCGCGGTGGCGGCGCCGACCAGCTCGGCGTAGTCGTAGGTCTCCTCGGGGGCGAGGTCGAAGCGGTCCTGGTAGCGCTCGGAGAACCGGCCGGCCGCCACCCAGTCGGGGCGCCCGTGGATCCGGCCGAGGGCGATCAGCCGCTCGGCGTCGAGCCCGCGCTCGTTCGCACGGGACAGGAAGTCGCGCAGCTCCTCGGCGAACCCGCGTGTCTTGAGCGGCTCGCGCAGCGACTGGGGCCAGTCGGGGGCGCCGTTCTCCAGCTCGCCGTGCAGCAGCCGCCGGATCTCCAGCAGCTGCTCGGGGCCGGTGAGCAGGCGCGGCGGCGCCTTGCCCGCCAGCACGCTCTCGCGGCGCAGCAGCGCGTAGGCGTAGGAGTGGAAGGTCATGGCCAGCGGCGTGCGCGTGGTGCGGCGCAGCCGGCCGGTGACCCGGCGGCGCAGCTCCTCGGCGGCCTTGCGGCTGTAGGTGAGGATGAGCACGCGCTCGGGATCGACGCCGCGCCGCTCGATGCGCTCGACCACGCTCTCGACGATCGTGGTCGTCTTGCCGGTGCCCGGACCTGCGAGAACGAGGAGCGGGCCGCCGCGATGCTCCACGACGGCACGCTGATGCTCATCGAGCACAGGAGGCACATCGCGCCCCCCGCTACCTCTCCGCACCAACCGCCAGGTCTGAGCACTCACAGCACTAGATTCCACCAGACCACAGGGGTAGATCGTGCCGACTTGCCCGGTCTCCCTCAGAGATCCGCCTACCGTATCGGGGCAAAAGTCAGATTTTCTCGCGACACGCCGGACACTTTGTTCGCCACAAGCGTGGACTTCCGGCACGGGAACGCCTCGGACATGCCGTTCGCCGACGGCGCCTTCGACTTCCTCATCTGCTGCGCCGCGTTCAAGAACTTCGCCGACCCGGCGGGGGCGCTGCGCGAGATGCGGCGGGTGCTGCGCGACGGCGGGTCGGGGCTCATCGTCGACCTGCGCAGGGACGTCTCCAAGGGGGCCGTCGAGCAGGACGTGGCCCGCATGGGGATGGGGGCGGTGGCCGGGGCGTTCACCACGTTCGCGCTGCGCTGGTTCCTGCCCAGGCGGGCCTACACGAAGGCCGGGTTCGAGGCGCTGGTCTCGAAGGCGGGGTTCGGCTCGTACGAGGTCAGGCAGACGCCGATGGCGCTGGAGGTGGAGTTGCGGAAGTGAGTTCGGCGATTCGGGAGCATACGGAGCGTGCGGGATTGTAACGTTGGGTCAACATTCCCTCGCGCGGGGGTCGATCACATGCGCTGGCAGGTCCACTCCGAGAAGTCCGTCTACCTCGACCCGTGGCTCGACGTGCGGATCGCGGACGTGGAGCTGCCCGACGGCCGCCATATCGACCACCGCCTCATCCGGACGGCGCCGGGGGCGGGGGCGGTCGTCACCGACGCCGATGACCGGGTGCTGCTGATCTGGCGGCACCGGTTCATCACCGACAGCTGGGGGTGGGAGATCCCGCTCGGGCAGGTGGACGACGGCGAGCCGCCCATCGCGGCGGCGGCCAGGGAGGTCGAGGAGGAGACCGGCTGGCGGCCGGGGCCGCTGCGGCCGCTGCTGGCCGTGCAGCCCGGCAACGGGTTCTCCGACGGGCTCAACCACGTCTACCGGGCCGACTCCGCCGTGCACGTGGGGCCGCCGGCGCACCCCTGGGAGGCGGAGCGGGTCGAGTGGGTGCCGTTCGCCACCGTCCGCAAGCTCGTCGCGACCGGCGACATCGTCTGCGGCACCAGCATCTCGGCGTTGCTGCACACGCTCGTCGAGAGCCTGCCGGAGGCCGTCCCGCCACAGGGCCCTGAGCTGAGCTTCCTGTACGACTACGACCCCGGCAGGGTCTATCCGCTGCCCGGCAACCTGCCCGACCTGCTCTGAGCCACCGGCGCGCTCAGGAGAAGAGGCGGTCGACGACGCGGGCGGTCGCCTTGCCGTCGTCGCGGGGCGCGAACGTGGCACGGAAGGCGTCGTAGCGGTCGGCGTGCGCCGCCGCCACCTCGTCGATCGACCGCAGCGCCTCCACCACCTCGGCCGACGTCGACAGCAGCGGCCCCGGCGCCTGCTCGGGCAGGTCGATGTAGAGGCCGCGCTTCGACGAGTATTTGGCCAGGTCGTAGCCGTAGAGGACGATCGGCTTGCCGGTGCAGGCGAAGTCGAACATGACCGAGGAGTAGTCGGTCACCAGGACGTCGGCCACCAGCAGGAGATCGGCGATGTCGGGATAGGTGGTGACGTCGCGGGCGATGTCGGGGACGGCGGGCATGGCCTGCATCGGGTGGGCGCGGACCAGGATCTCGTGGTCGGCGCCCAGCGCCTCGCGGGCCTTGGCGAGGTCGAGCTTCACCATGGCGTTCTTGCGGTCGTAGTCGCGCCACGTGGGCGCGTACAGGACGACGCGCTTGCCCTCGGCCAGCCCCAGCCGCTCGCGCACCGCGGCCGCGCGGGCCTCGCGGTCGGGTGAGTTGAGCACGTCGTTGCGGGGCAGGCCGCTCTCCAGGATCTCGCCCTTGTAGCCGAACGCCTTGCGCAGCACCGGCGTGGCCCACGGCGACTGCGACAGCAGCAGGTCCCAGCCGCGCACCTCGGCCGCCTGGCGGTGCCAGATGGGCGGCCTCGGGTCGCGCCGCATGTGGGGCTGGTCGTTGCCGATGAGCTTGGCGGGGGTGCCGTGCCAGGTCTGCAGCACCACCTGGTCTTCGCGGGCGCGGAACCAGGCGGGCAGGAACGCGTTGGTGACGATGTGCCGCGAGCGGGCCAGGGCCTCGTGGTGCTCGCGGCTGCCGGCGCGCACGACGGTGGCGCCGCCGGGCGGCACGAACGCGCCGTCCTTGACGATCCAGATGTGCTCGCGGTCGTCGCCCCTGCGCAGCCGCTCCTCGTAGATGGCGCGCACGCTGTCGGAGTAGTGGCGGCCGTCGTTGACGACGTAGACGGTGGACTCGCGCAGCGGCTCGGTGCGCTGCGCCGGGTAGAAGACGCGGCGCAGGACGTGGGTGCCGGCCACGCCGCGCTCCTCGGCGGGCCTGGCCTCCTCCACGGTGATCACCGGCACGTCGAAGCGGGTGGAGACCATGCGGAAGACGTGGCCGCCGAGCGTGCGCGGCTCCTCGTCGAGGCCGGGCAGGGCCGCGTGGTCCATGCGCAGCGGGACGATCTCGCCGGACGGGTGCCGCAGCGACATGTTCCAGGTGCCGGAGGCCAGCGGCACGGGCTCGCCGAAGCGGTCCATCGACGCGGGCTCCACGCGTACGGAGAACTCCGCACCGGAGCGCTCCATCGGCAGCAGGTAGGACAGCCCGGAGCGGTGGCGCAGCGTCAGCGTGCGGGGGCCGGGCGCGTCGGGGTAGTGGCCGCGCAGGACCAGCGCCGGCCCCTCCCAGACCGCCGAGGTGATCACGGGGCGGATGCGGTGGGCGGAGACGACGACGCGGTCGCGGCGGTCGCCGAGCACGGTGATCTCGCGGTCGCCCACGGGGGTGCGGGTCTCGACGAGGTCGGCCAGCATGACGGAGGCCGCCGGGTCGCCCTTGGGCTCGACCCAGAGCCGCCGGCCGTCCTTCTCCTGCAGCAGGGCGGGCACGGCGAGCGTGACCACGACCTGGGTGCCGTCGCCGGACGGCGTGAAGTCGGCGGCGATGCGGTGGCCGCCCAGCCGGGCGTGGCCCTTGGTGACCTGCCGGCCGGGCAGGAAGATCTTCAGCTCCAGCTGGTCGCCGTCGAGCCGCACGCCGGTCAGCTCGGCCCTGTTGGGCTGGAGCACGACCTGGAGCGCCCGGTCGGACGTCCAGACGGGCCGCACCCACCAGCCGGGCTTGAGCTTCAGCCCGGCGGGCCGCTCGGGCCGGCCGATGGAGGAGCCGCGCAGCAGGCCCGTGGCCCGCGCGCCCCGGCTCCAGAACACGATCTCGGCCCGCCACGTGGTGGCGTCGGGCACGCCGGGACGGTGGCGCATGCGGCGGCGCACGCCGTGCACCAGACCCCGGACGGCGCCGCGCCAGCGCAGCGGCCACGGGCTCAGCTCGGCGGTGAAGCCGGACCAGTCGTAGTTGCAGCCGGGCTCGCGCGCGCCGTGCGTGGCCTCGGGGGCCAGGACGCGGCGGGTGCGCATGCGGATCGGCGGCAGCCAGCGCGGGCCGCGCAGCACCACGGTCGCCCGGTTGAACCTGCGGCTGCGCACCGACAGGCCCGCCAGGTAGGCGAAGCCGCTGACGCGCAGCTTGCCGTCGACCCACACGATGTCGTCGATGTGGGTCACCGGCACCAGGTCGGAGCGGCGCAGGCGATAGAGGTCGGGGGGCAGCTCGTCACGGAAGGGCAGGTCGGCGTACCAGCTCAGGCCCTTGCGGATGCGCTTGGACGGCTCGGCCGCCGCCGTGACCACCTTGGTGAGGGTGTCGCCCTCGACGAGCTCGTCGTCGGGACGGTGCTCGATCAGATAACAGATGACGCGGCGCGCGACCGGCAGGTCGCGTTTGACGCGCGCGTCGACGCCCTTGAGGTAAGGGCGCACGAGGTCGAGCATTTCCCTGCGTCGCGGGGCGCCGCGCTTGACCGCGAGGTCGATGCGGGCCCCGAGGGGACCGCTCAGCACCTCGGTGTCGAACGCCGCGTCGCGACCGCCGGGGCCGACCGCTCGCATGACCGCTTCGAGAGGCTCGCCACGATCACACAGATCCTGGACAGCCTTCAGGCGGTCGGCGAGCGAATCGCCGCCCTGGCGCTGGGCTGTGACGCCGGTGGCCATAGGGGAGGCACCGCCTTTCGGGCCGCCATCAGTGTTCTGCCCATGGTAATGGGAGTCACATGTCACAGAATCGCCCGTTCGACGAAACCGCAGGTCAGAGGGGTTACTGAAAATCGGCTGAATTGCCGGGCGGCGGCCGGCTACGGGCCGTCGCCCGAGCGCCCGTCCCAGCGGGCCAGCCGCATGTCCACCCGCTCGCCGCGCAGCGGAGTGCCTTCCTCGCGCCAGTGGGACAGGCATCGTCGCAGGTGGTCGGGGGCGGCGGCGGTGCCGTCCGCATGGACGACGCGCCACCACGGCACGCCGCCTCCCCACGTGCTCATGACCTTGCCGACCTGGCGGGGGCCGCCCTCGCCGAGGTACTCGGCGATGTCGCCGTACGCCATCACCTTGCCGGGCGGGATGCGCTCGACGAGGTCGAGCACCTGCTCGGCGAACGGGGTCAGGGGCTCCATGCCGCCGGACCCGCGTCGATGATCTCCTCGAACTTGCCGATCGCGACCACGCCGCCGGCCGCCGAGACCTCGATGACGCCGTCGTTCAGCAGGTACTCCTCGCCGTCCTCGCCCACCAGCCGGCCGCCGAGCGCGGTGGACAGGCGCAGGAGCTGGGCCACCTGCCAGTCGGAGCCCGGCTCGCCGACGAGCTGGCCCTGCCACCGGGCCACGGCGTGCGTGCCGCCCCCGTGACCGGTCACGATCTCCTCGGATCCGCGCAGCTCGAAACCGGCCGGCGCGATGGCCTTCGCTAGCTCCGCGAAGGCGAGTGGCGACTCACGCACCACCCGCAGCTCGTATCCCATGGAGCGGGACCATAGCGGATCTTCCACCCCAACGAGAATCACTCCTCCTTGCGCTGGTTGAGCACGATGATCGCGCCGCAGAAGGCGACCAGCGCCACCAGCACCCCGCCCCCGTACAGCCACAGGCGCAGCGGGTCGGGCCCGGGCCGGGTCGGCACGGGAGAGTCCTCGCCCCTGCCGAAGTGCTCCATGCCGGGCGCCACGCTCTGCTTGGCGCCGGTCAGCCGGTCGGCGGCGTTCAGCGCGGCGGCGGCGTCCACGACCCCGAAACCGGTCTGGTCGTCGTACCCGGCCGCGGGCCGGCCTCTGGCGCTGGACGCCAGCGCCTGCGCCACCTGCTCGGGCCGCAGGTCCGGATAGCGCGACTTGATCAGCGCGGCCACGCCCGCCACCAGCGCGGCGGCGGAGCTGGTGCCCTCCGACAGCTCGTAGCCGCCGTCCCGCTTGAGCACGGGCACCTCGACGCCGGGCGCCGCGACCAGCACCGACAGGTTGTCGCTGCTGAACGTGGCCCGCCTGCCCTGCTTGTCGGTGGCCGCCACGCCGATCACGCCCGGGTATCCCGCGGGGAAGCTCCAGTAGGAGGTGCCCTTCTCCTTGGCGTACGGGGTCTGGCCGTCGTTGCCCACGGCCGCCACGAGCACGACGCCCTTGCTCAGCGCGTACGAGACGGCCTCGCGCTCCGAGCGCAGCGGCCCGTACGAGCCGATCGACATGCTGACGACCTGGGCGCCGTGGTTGGCGGCGTACCGCAGCGCGCGGGCCAGCGGGCTCTCCGGCGCGACCCCCTCCTCCTGCACCGGCGGCACGGCGAAGGCCGGCTCGTCGTCGATCACCATGGGCAGCGACAGGATGCGCGCGTCCGGCGCCACGCCGATGAGGCCGCCGTCGGCGCCGGAGGCGGCGATCAGGCCCGCCATGGCGGTGCCGTGCCGGCCGGGCGGCAGCGCGCGCTCGATCGTGCCCGACGTCATGTCGGGACCGTTGGTGACGCGGCCCTTGAGCTCCTTGACGCCGGTGTCCACGGCGCTGTCGACGACGGCGACGGTGACGCCCTTGCCCTTGGTGACCGTCCAGGCCTGCTCGACGTTGAGCGCGTCGAGGACCCATTGCTGCTGGTCCCTGACGGGAGCGGCGGCCGTGCCCGAGAAGGCGAGCACCGCGGCCGTGAGCACGCGTACGGCGGTCAGCACACGTTCCCCTGGGTACAGGGCGGCACCTTGGGCGGGTCCGCCAGGAAGTAGGCGATCTGGTTGCCGATGGACTTGGCGGCCGGCCACAGCTCGCTGTGCAGGATCTCCTCGGGCGGGATCGCGGCCCTGGTGCGCCCGTCGGCGTAGCCGCCGGTCGAGAACACGAGGTACGGCCCCGCGCCCACCCAGCCGGTGCGCTGGCGCTGGTCGGGCCCGAAGCGCTCGCTGACCGTGCCGGGGAAGGCCACCGGCAGCACGCCG
Organism: [Actinomadura] parvosata subsp. kistnae; assembly: GCF_900323885.1. Taxonomy (GTDB): domain Bacteria; phylum Actinomycetota; class Actinomycetes; order Streptosporangiales; family Streptosporangiaceae; genus Nonomuraea; species Nonomuraea composti. The sequence goes on from NZ_OOHJ01000018.1 coordinate 1,212,230, forward strand.
ACGCGGTCGTCCTGGGTCAGCTCCTCGCCGGCCGAGATGCGCGACGCCTCGTCCTTCAGCACGGCCACGCCGACGGTGAAGACGAAGGAGGCCGTCTGGTCCATGTACGTGGCCCGCAGCATCGTGACGCAGCCGTGGCTCTGGAGCACCCCGGCCACGGAGGCGTCCGCGGCCTTGGCGCAGTCGGTCTCGGGGGCGATGCCGACCCGCCTGGCGTACTGCTGGGCGCGGTCGAGCCCGAGGTACTTCACCTCTTCGGGGAAGACGCCCGTGGCCGGCCACGCCTGCCAGCGGCGGGCGATCTCCTCCTGCTTGTACTGGTTCTGCTCGTCGGGCGTCAGCGGGCGCGAGCGGGTCTCGGAGAACAGGCCGACGGTGCCGAGCAGCACCACGACGGCCGAGACGGCGATGATGACGCCCAGCAGCGCCACGAACATGCGCCGGTAGCGCATGCCCTGCCGCAGCGCGAGCAGCTCCGCGCGTTCCTTGGCCGCCGTGCGCCTGCGGGAGTCCGCCGCGGGCCACGAGCGCACGCGCGAGCGGCGGCCGGTGGCGTTGCCGAGCGGGTTCCTCCGCTCCTGCGGTGCTTCTCCCCCGGCGCGCGGTAGCCCTGAGGTCGACCTACGTGCCTTCACCACCGCCTCGTTCCCGCATTCGCTTCGTGTCTATTTCGTCCCCCTAAGGGGGCGGATCATGCCTGTTGTGAGATGTGGGCCCGCCGTACGCGTCTGACCAGGACGAATATGACAGTCAAGGCGAGCAGTGAACCGGCGGCGGCTCCGCCGGCGATCGCCGCGTACACCGTGACCCGCCGCTCGTCCCTCTGGACGACCTTGACGGGGCCGGCGCGCCCGGCCGCGACCGGGCGGGCGGGATCCTGGGCCTGGGCGCCGGTGGCGGTCTCGGTGTGGCCGGCCAGCCTGGACGCCTCGGTCAGGGCCCTGGCGGCGTTGACGACGCCGAAGCCGGTGGCGGTGTCGTAGCCGCCGGGAGGCCGGTCGGTGGCGCCGGCGGCCAGGGCGCGCGCCACGAGCGGCGGCGACATGTCCGGATATTTGGACTTAATGAGGGCGGCGACCCCGGACACCAGCGCGGTCGCCTGCGAGGTGCCCCTGCCGACCCAGTACTCGTCGCCGGGGCCCGCCCCCATGATGTCCACGCCGGGCGCGGCCACCAGCACCGAGGAGTTCCAGTTGGAGAACGAGGCCCGCCGCAGCCGCCGGTCGGTCGCCCCCACCGAGACCACTCCGGGGAAGGCGGCGGGATAGGAGTAGGGCGCGAACTCGCCGTCGATCCGCCGGTCGCCGTCGTTGCCCGCGGCGGCCACGAGCACGACGCCCTTGGAGATGGCGTAGCGGATGGCCGCCCGCTCCTCCCTGGTCGCCAGCTCTTTGGAGATCGACATGTTGATCACGTCCGCCCCCTCGTCCACCGCGTAGCGGATGCCCCGGGCCACCACGTTCTCGAAGCGCTCGGCCGAGTTGAACGCGCGGAAACCCGGCTCCTCGTCCTCGAGGATGACCCTTACAGACAGTACGTCCGCGCCGGGCGCGACGCCGATGATCCCGCGCTTTCGTCCCGGCCCGTGCCCGTGCCCGGCGATCAGCGAGGCCATGTACGTGCCGTGCAACCTGCTCGGAGGCGTGCCCGGCGGGTTCGCGCCCGCGGTGAAATCCCTTCCCTCGCGGACCGAGCCGGCCAGGTCGCGGTGGCGGGGATCGACGCCGGAGTCGAGCACGGCCACGGTCACCCCGGCGCCCGTGCTGGTGCGCCACGCCTCGGGCAGCGCGAGCGTCCTGATCACGGCCTTCTGCCCGCCGCGGACGTCGTCGGCCCGCGCGGCGGGCGCCGCGAACAGCAGCGCCCCGATCAGCGCGACCGCCGCCCCCCGCCGGCCCGCTCTCAGCACTGCCACTCCTGGGAGCCGCAGTCGGGCATCCTGGGCGTGCTCAGCTCGGTCAGCACGTGCTCGGACAGCTCGGTGGCGAAGGCGAAGATGGCCGGGCGCGGCTCGCCCGCCGCGTCGGCGGGCCGCCCGTCCACCTGCCCGGCGGTGGTCAGCACGAGGTACGGGCCTGCCTGCCGGACCGATCCCGCCTGCCGCACGGCGGCGGTGAACCGGTCGGCCAGCGTCCCGCGGAAGGCCAGCGGGCGCAGCCCAGGTGAGGGTTTGCCGGTGTCGGCGAAGGCGGACTTGGCGCGCACCGCGTTCAGCTCGTCGCGCAGCGCGACCACGCCGATGGTGACGAGCACGCCGCGCAGGGCGTCGATGTAGGTGGCCCGCAGCACGCCCCGGCAGCCCGCCTCGCGCAGGGCCGGCACCGCGGGGGTGTCGACGGAGTCGCCGCAGGAGGTGCGCGGCGAGATGCCGATCCTGCTGGCACGTTCCCGCCCGCCCTGCTCGGCCGAGTACGGCAGTGTGGCGGGGAAGATACGGCCGGTGGGCCAGGTACGCCAGCGGTCGGCGACCTCGCGCTCGGCCGCGGCCCGCAGTTCGGCCGCCGTGGGGCCACGGGTCAGCTCCGTGCCCGCCGCGCTGCCGGCCACCCCGGCGGCCACCGCGCAGATCAGCGTCAGCGCGGAGGCCACCACGAGTGTCGGCCACGGGCGGGCGGAATTCACGGCATCGACCTTAACCGGGACGTCCCGGCCAAAACCCCTTAATAGCTGGGCAGGCTCGGGTCGACGGTCTTGACCCAGCTCAGCACGCCGCCGCCGACGTGCACGGCGTCGGAGAAGCCCGCGCTCTTGACGACCGCGAGCGCCTCGGCGGAGCGGGCACCGGACTTGCAGTGCAGGACGATCTTCTTGTCCTGGGGCAGCTTCTCCAGGGCCGAGCCGTTGAGGAACTCGCCCTTCGGGATCAGCGTGGCGCCGGGGATCGAGACGATCTCGTACTCGTTGGGCTCGCGGACGTCGACGACGAAGATGTTCTCGCCGCGGTCCATCATGCCCTTGAGCTCGAGCGCGGTGATCGTGGAGCCGCTGGCGGCCTCCGCGGCCTCGTCGGAGATCGCGCCGCAGAACGCCTCGTAGTCCTCCAGCAGCTCGGTGACCGTCGGGTTCTTGCCGCACAGCACGCACTCAGGGTCCTTGCGGACCTTGACGTCGCGGTACTTCATCTCGAGGGCGTCGTAGATCATCAGCCGGCCGACCAGCGGGTCGCCGATGCCGGTGAGCAGCTTGATGGCCTCGTTCACCTGGATCGAGCCGATCGACGCGCACAGCACGCCGAGCACGCCGCCCTCGGCGCACGACGGCACCATGCCGGGAGGCGGGGGCTCCGGGTAGAGGCAGCGGTAGCAAGGCCCGTGCTCGGCCCAGAAGACGCTCGCCTGGCCGTCGAAGCGGTAGATCGAGCCCCAGACGTACGGCTTGCCGAGCAGCACCGCCGCGTCGTTCACCATGTAACGCGTGGCGAAGTTGTCGGTGCCGTCAACGATCAGGTCGTAGCCGGAGAAGATCTCCATGACGTTCTCGGTGGTCAGCGCCGTGTTGTGGATCACGACCTCGACCAGCGGGTTGATCTCACGCACCGACGCCGCGGCGCTCTCGGCCTTCAGCCGGCCCACGTCGGACTGACCGTGGATGATCTGGCGCTGCAGGTTGGACTCATCGACCACGTCGAAGTCGATGATGCCGAGGGTGCCGACGCCCGCCGCCGCGAGGTACATCAGCGCGGGCGAGCCCAGGCCCCCGGCGCCCACACACAGCACCTTGGCGTTCTTCAGCCGCTTCTGCCCCGCCATGCCCACGTCGGGAATGATCAGGTGGCGTGAGTAGCGGCGCACTTCGTCGACGGTCAGCTCATCGGCCGGCTCGACCAGCGGTGGCAACGACACTTTTCTACGCTCCCGTTTCAGGGGGTCTCATCTCACAGTGAAACCTAGCTGGGCAGTGGGGCATTCCCCAATCGAGTCTCACCGATCAGACGGCGTGCTTCGGCCGCCACGACCTGCGGCATCTCCATCATCGCCACGTGCCCCGCGGTCGGCAGCAGCACGAGCCTGACCTGCCGGAACGTACGGTACGCCTTCCTGGCCATGGCCGGGCGGACCAGCCGGTCGTGGCGCCCGTGAATGATCAGGGTGCGTGCCCGCACCTTCTCCGCCTGGTGCCACAGGGAGTCTTTCCCCCGGCGGAAGTACTCCGCCACGATGCCGCGCGCCGAGCCGATCATGGCCTCCCCCGCGTACGGGAGGCCGTCGCGCCTGCGCTGCTCCTCGATGGCGTCACGCAGGCGTACGGGGTGCACCGCGTCCATGTTGGCCCAGACCACGGCCATGGAGGCGGTGATGCGCTGCTCCGCCGGGAGCAGCGTCAGCCTGGACGCCACCCATTCGCCCAGCACGGGGATGGCCGCGGCGGCCACGCGCAGCGGGCCGTAGCGGGGCAGCAGGTCCGGCAGGGCCGGCGAGATGAGCGTGAGCGAGCGGACCAGCTCCGGACGGGCGGCGGCGACCCTGACGGCGACGGCGCCGCCGAGCGAGTTGCCGAACAGGTGGGCCGGGCCCGTGTGCTCCAGCAGCCCGATGACGGCCCGGGAGTGGCCCTCCACCGAGTAGTCGCCGTCGGCCGGCGCGGGCGAGAAGCCGGCGCCCGGCAGGTCGATGGCGTGGCCGGTGACCTCGTCCTTGAGCTCGTCCATGAGGTCGGTCCAGTTGGTGGCCGATCCGGCCAGCCCGTGCACGAACACCGCCTGCTCGGCGGGGCCCTCGGGGGTGGACCGGACGTGCACCGAGCCGATCATTCGCCCTGGCCAGTGTGGGATCGGCTCCGCGGTCATGCGGTCTCCTCCTTGTCGACCATCGAACGTCTCTTCCCCTTCCATCAACGATAACCATCGCCCCCAGGAGGGGTCTGGATTCCGTACAGAGGGGTTATTTACCGAACTTTCCTGGCAGCACGGGACATACGTCTCGAATGTGTACAGGGGGTACCGCCATGCTCACCACCCGTATCGCCGCCTTCCTCGTCGCCGTGTCGCTGGCGGCAGCCGGGCTCGTCGCCACCGCGGCGAGCGCCGAGGCGCGGCCCGGATGCACGTACCGGGTCGTGCGGGTGAAGACGCGGCTCAACATCCGGATGGAGCCGCGCGGGCGGATCGTGGACAAGCTGTACCCGGGCGACCGCACGTGGGGCAGTTGCAAGAAGCACGGGAAGTGGCGGCGGGTCCACGGGACGGAGATCGGGCGTAGAGGCTTCGCCTTCGGGCGGTACCTGAAGAAGATCGGCAGGCGGTAGCAGGTCAAGAGCGGGGCAAAAGTCGTTCCTGATCGTTTGTGGCCGTCACTCTGGGAAATCATTCGAGCACGAGTCGTGACAGACTTCGCCGCCACCGTTGACGGCGCGGTCACGACGATGCGGCAGACATCACCGGGGGCGCCTTTTTCCGCCCCCATATCGTGATGGCCCGAGCAATTACCGTACGGGAAGTCCGGGCATTTCTTTTCGCCTCACGAATTCCAGGCCGGAAAGCGCCGGGCTGCCGCATGCGCATCGCACCACCATTCCGTCACCACTATCGCCGGCAGCACGCGGACACGGCCGGTGAGCCGCTCAATGACGCGCGCGCTCACCTTCCATATGCGACACAATCGGACATATCCTCTCATTTCATTTGATAAATGTTTAATGCGAGCAATAAGATTGTTAATGCAGAGCAAAATGGAGTCGTATCTGTTTGCCCGTGCACCGCCCCGGAAATGTCTTTCGGTGGATGAGCCTTCAGCAGCCGTCCAAGATCTGTTTCCTGGCAATCCGGAAACGCCGAGAACGGGGCAATCGATCCTTTAGGGGGAAACACAATGCCCAAGCTCAAGAGTGTTATCGCAGGCCTCGCCATCAGCACGGCGCTGACCGGCGGCATGGTGGGCGCGGGCGCGGCGACGTCCGCGGCCGGCGCGACCACCCAGTTCAGCACCGGCACGTCCCTTCGCACGGACGACGGCTGGGGCTGGGGCCGTCGTCACCACCACCACCACCGTCACCACAACCACCGCTGCGGCCGGGGCCACCACCACGGCGGCGGCTGGGGCTGGGGCTGGGGCGGCCGGCGTCACCACCGTGGTCAGGTGTGCATCGTCATCCGCAACAACAACCACAACGACAACGGGCCCAGCCACCACGACAACGGCGACGACAAGTAACCGTGCGTCAATGGCGCAAGGAGTTCTCGGGGCGGCCTGATTAACCGTCGCGGCTGGGCCTGAGGTTCATTTCTCCTCGTCTTCACGGCAACCATGGGTGAGGGCTCCCCCGGCATCGGCCGGGGGGCCCTCGCTACGTCATTTCCCGGCTCGTTCGCGGGCCGGGATTTCGGCGTCCGGGGGGTGTCGCGGGCGCGGTCCCTTGATTTCGGCGTCCGGGGCTGCCGCGGACACGGTTCCTTGATTTCGGCGTCCAGGGGTGCCGCGGGCGCGGTTCCTTGTGCACTGTTCATGTGCTGCCCTCGTGTTGGACAAAAACGGACAATTCCGGTTTGTCGCCCTTTAGGTCGGAAATATGCACTGTGCGGATGGCTTGCTAGTCGTCATCCGTAACGGGGCAATCGAATCCTTTAGGGGGAAAACGCAATGCCCAAGCTCAAAAGTGTTATCGCAGGTCTCGCCATCAGCACCGCGCTGACCGGCGGCGTGGTGAGCGCGGGGGCCGCCACCACCGCCGCCAGCGCTGACGCCGCCACACAGGTCACCACCGGCACGTCCGTCCTCGCCGGCAACCACTGCGGGTGGGGCTGGCGCCGCTGCGGAGGCTGGGGCTGGGGGTGGAACCGCTGGAAGAGGTGGGGCCACCGTCACCACGGCCACGGCCGGATCAGGATCGTCATCGTCAACAGGAACTACAACAACAACGGTCATCACCGTGATCGGTGGTAGAACCTCTGGCTGACGAGCCCGCCGCTGGGCGATGAGCTCGGGCCGTACCTCACGTGAGTGCCCGCGTTCGCCGGGGAACGACATCCGCCCTCTCACCAAGAACGGACGTCACACCCGGGGGACGCGGGCACTCCGCACGCCCGGGCCGGTACGGCCCGAAGCGCTCGCCCCTCCCTTCACACCCCCGCTCGCCGCTCCCTTCATATGGCCGCGCGCCGCTCCTCGCCCTGAGCGCCACTCCCTCGCGCCACACCCCACCGCTCGCGCTCAGCGCCGCCCCCTCGCGCCACGCTTTCGCTTCTCGCACTTGGCGCACCCCCTCACGGCCCGCTCTCACCGCTCGCACTCAGCGCCGGCCCCTCTCGCACAACGCCCCGCTGCTCGCAAGCGGCGCACCGCTCACGGCACGCCCCCACTCCTCGCACTCAGCTCCACCTCCCCGCGCGATGCCCACTCCTCGCACTCGGCGCCACCCCTCTCGTCACGCCCGCTGCTCGCACCGGGCGCCACTCCGTTGCGCTGAGCATCGCCCTCGGGATGTGCGCCGCTCCCCCACATGTGCACCGCCTTCGCGGCAGGCGGGCGAGGGGGCACGCGGCAGGCGGCATGGGCAGCGGGCGAGGCGCGGCCGAGACACAGGGCGCGGCGTGCGCCAAGGGGATGGCGCACGCCGGGCGTCTGGGGGAGCCGCGGACAACTCCTAGCGCTCGGCCCGCCGGCCTTTACCTCCGGAGGTCGTCATGTAAAAGGCGCCGGAAACGCAACGGGGACCCTCCGGGCAAATGCCGGAGAGCCCCCGCCGAAAGCGCCATGAGACGAGGAGAAACCCTACGCCGTCAACGCCCGGTCGTATCAGTCCTTGGTGTCGTCCGTCTTGTCGTCATTCTTGTCCGACCGCGAGTGGTGGTTGCGGTTGTAGTTGTTGTTGAAGACCTTGATCTTCACGTGCATGCGGTGGTGGTGACGCCGGTGGCCCCAGCCCCAGCCTCCGCCGCAGCGGCGCCAGCCCCACCCGCAGTGGTTGCCGGCAAGGACGGAGGCACCGGTGCCGACCTGGGTGGCGGCGTCGGCGGTGGCCATGGTGGTGGCGGCACCCGCGCTCACCACACCACCGGTCAGCGCGGTGCTGATGGCGAGGCCGGCGAGGACACTTTTGAGCTTGGGCATTGCGTTTTCCCCCTAAAGGATCGATTGCCCCGTTCTCGCGGTTTCCGGATAACCCGGAAACGCATCCACGATGTGTCATTTCCGGCGGATGCACGGGCAAACAGGCACGACTCCTTTTTGCTCTGCATTAAGAATCTTATTGCTCGCCTTAAAGGTGTATCCAATGAAAAAACGCTAATTATCCGGATATGTCCCTTTCCCGAAGGGGCCGCGTCCCGACGGCGACACAGCCGTCCCCGGCAGCGGCGAACGTTCGCGGGCGGCGAGGCACCTGGCACGGTCAGAACGCGTATGGCGGCGCACAGAGCCCGCAGTGCACGCCGGATGCGCATTGGGCCCGCTGCGCACACATGTGGACAGAGCCAGCCGTGGACGCACGCGCACAGGGTCCGCTTTGCACACACGTGCACAGTGCCCGGTGGCACGCATGCGTGCAGGGCCGGCTTTGTACACACGCGCGCAGGGGCCCGATGGCACGCATGCGTGCAGGGTCCGCTATGCAAGCACGCGCACAGTGCCCCGTGGCGCGCATGCGCGCTGGGCACCGGTGGCGCACCTGCGCCCAGGGCTCGCCGTGCAAGCAGGCGCACAACCTGCTGCGCACGCATGGGTCACCCCAACGCACGTCCCAGGTGCGGCAGGCGGGGAACTTAGGCGGACTTGCGGGTCTTCCGCTTGGGGGCGGCCTTCTCCTCGTCCTTGGACTCCTTGGTGTCCTTGGAGTCCTTCGCCGCCTTGCCCGCCGCCTTCTTCGGCCTGGCGGGCTCGCCGCCCCCGCGTTCGCGCTTGGCGGCCTCCACGCTCGCCCGCAGCGCCGCCATGAGGTCGACGGCCGGTCCGGCCTCTTCCTCCTCGCGGGCGGGGATGACCTCCTTGCCCGCCACCTTCGCCTCGATCACCTGCTGCAACGCCTCGCGGTAGGTGTCGTGGTACTCGGCGGGGTCGAAGTCGGACTCCATGGTGGTGATGAGGGATTCGGCCATCTTGAGCTCCTGGGCGCGGACCTCGATGTCCTCCTCCAGGAACGCGAAGTCGGGCGTGCGGATCTCGTCCGGCCAGAGCATGGTCTCCAGGACGAACACCCCGTCCCGGACGCGCAGCGTGGCCAGCGACTCGCGTTGCCGCAGCGCCACCTTGACGACGGCGACCTGCCCGGAGCTCTCCAGCGCGTTGCGCAGCAGCACGTACGGCTTGGCCCCTTGGGCGTCGGGCTCCAGGTAGTACGACTTGGCGAAGTAGATGGGGTCGATCTGCTCGGCCGGCGTGAACTGCAGCACGTCGATCCGGCGGGACGTGCTGAGCGGCAGGTCCTCGAAGTCCTCGTCGGTGAGCACGACCATCTCGCCGGAGGCCAGCTCGTAGCCCTTGGCGATGTCGGCGTAGGGGACTTCTTCGCCGTCCTGCGTGCAGACCCGCTTGTAGCGGATGCGGCCGCCGTCGGCGCGGTGGACCTGGTGGAACGACACGTCTTTCTGCTCGGTGGCCGAGTAGAGCTTGACGGGGATCGTCACCAGCCCGAAGGAGATCGCACCTTTCCAGATGCTGCGCATAGGGCACCCCTCAGCTCTCAACCGGCCCGGCAATGGGCACATACCCCTCATGGGGCAACCAATGCCATACCCGGTCGAACCGATGCTGGCCGTACCTGGGGAACTACCCTCCGATCGCGAGCAGTACGGCCTGGAGGTCAAGTGGGACGGCATCCGCGCCCTCGTCCATCTGGACGGCGGGATGAGAGTGACGGGGAGGCACGGGGCCGACTACACGCGGCGCTATCCGGAAATTTCCGGGTTCGGGCTGAAGAGCGCGGTCCTGGACGGTGAGCTCGTGGCGCTCGACCAGCACGGCCGGCCCAGCTTCCTGCGGCTCCAGCGGCGCATGCACCTGACCGATCCCGAGCCGGCCATGCTGGAGCTGTACCCGATCACGTACGTGCCGTTCGACCTGCTGTATCTCGACGGCACGCCGCTGTTCGACCTGTCGTACCGGGACCGCAGGGCGCTGCTGGACGAGCTGGACATCGGCGCGCCCCCGTACTTCCCCGGCGAGTCCGACCTGCTCTCCGCCACGTACGAGCAGGGCCTGGAAGGCGTGGTCGCCAAGCGGCTCGACTCCCCCTACCGCTCGGGCGTCCGGACCCCCTGGTGGATCAAGGTCAAGAACCTCACCACGCGGGAGGTCGTCATCGGCGGCTGGAAACCCGGCAAGGGCCGGCGTTCGGGCGGGGTCGGCTCGCTGGTGCTGGGCGTGTTCACGGACGAGGGGCTGACGTACGTCGGCCACGTCGGCACGGGGTTCACCGACACGGTGCTGGACGAGCTGTACGCGTTGCTGCGACCGCTGGAGATCCCGCGCAGCCCGTTCCGCAACCAGGTGCCGTGGCGGAATCGGTGGGTTAGGCCCGATCTCGTCGGGGAGGTGGCCTACACGATGTGGACCGACGAGCAACGGCTGCGGCACCCCGTGTGGCGCGGTCTGCGCCCCGACAAGCTCCCCGCGGAGGTGACGCTGTGAAGGTGCCGGTCAAGGTGGACGGCCGCGAGCTGACCCTGAGCAACCTCGACAAGGTGCTCTACCCGGACTACGGCTTCACGAAGGCCGAGGTCATCGACTACTACAGCCGCATCGCCCCCGTCCTGCTGCCCCACCTGCGCGGCCGCCCCCTGACCGTCAAGCGCTACCCGAACGGCGTCACCGGACAGTCCTTCTTCGAGAAGAACGCCCCCGACCACACCCCCGACTGGGTCCGGCGCGTGAACCTGCCCGCCCCGGGCAGCACCAAGAACCGCGAGACCATCGACTTCGCCGTCGTGGAGGACCTGCCCACGCTCGTCTACTACGCGAACCTGGCCGCCCTGGAGCTCCACGTGCCGCAGTGGCGGGTGGACGAGGACGGCCGGGCGCTGCCACCCGACACGCTCGTGTTCGACCTCGACCCCGGGGCACCTGCGACGATCGTCGAGTGCACGCGCGTGGCGCTCCTGCTGCGCGACGTACTGAAGCAGGAAGGGCTGAAAGCCCTGCCGAAGACCAGCGGGAGCAAGGGCATGCAGCTGTACGCGGACTGGGACTGCCGCGAGGAGCCGTCCGCGTACGCCAAGAGGCTCGCCCAACTCCTGGAGAAGGAGCACCCCGACCAGATCGTCAGCGTGATGACGAAGAAGCTGCGACCTGGCAAGGTGTTCATCGACTGGAGCCAGAACAACCCGGCCAAGACCACCGTCGCCCCCTACTCCCTGCGGGCCAAGGACCAGCCCACGGTCTCGACCCCGCTCACGTGGAAGGAGGTCGAGAGCTGTGAACACCCCGACGACCTGGTGTTCACCGCGCCTGACGCCCTGGCCAGGGTGGAGAAGCGCGGCGACCTTTTCGGCCGGGCGTAGGCTGGATCCGTCCGTACCGAGAGGGGACCTGAACATGTCGGAGATGGACATACGCGGGGACGAAGGCCCTTACGCCGAAGAGGAGGGGGAGAGGTCGATCGAGACACCGGAGGCCGACGCGGCCGAGCAGCAGCGCGAGGTGCTCCAGAGCGTGGGGCGGCTGCGCCGCGAGGTGCCGTTCGACGCCGACCCGGCCGACGCCGCCGACCAGGACCGCGTGGTCGATCTCGACGACGACGACTACCGCTGACCCCGGCCGGTTCCGACGCGACGCCGGCTCGCCATCGACGCGGTGGCGGGCCCGGCCTCGGGCCTGGTGATCGGCAGGGTGGCGGTGACCTGCGCAGAGGCGGCCCACCTGGCGGCGGCTGCCGCCGGCAGGTGGCCCGCCCGCACGTAGGATGTGCGCGCATAGCATCACTGTGTGCGTACGCGCAGCACGCACAGCCCGCCTGAGAGACCAATGGAGACCCGCGTGACCGCAACCCCGGATGCCAAGCCCCGGGGCACCCGGCTGCCCCGACTGGCCCGACGCCGGCAGCTTCTGAGCGCCGCGCAGGAAGTGTTCGTGGAGAACGGCTATCACGCGGCCGCCATGGACGAGATCGCCGAGCGGGCCGGGGTCAGCAAGCCGGTGCTCTACCAGCACTTCCCCGGCAAGCTGGAGCTCTACCTCGCGCTGCTCGACCTCCACGTCGACGACATGGTCAACCGCTGCCGCGAGGCGCTGGCCTCCACCCACGAGAACAAACTGCGCGTACAAGCCACCTTCAGCGCGTTCTTCGACTTCGTCTCCAGCCAGGGCGAGGCGTTCCGCCTGGTCTTCGAGTCCGACCTGCGCAACGTCGCGCCCGTGCGCCAGCGCGTGGAGCGCTCGCTGCGCGAGTGCGCCGAAATGGTCAGCGAGCTCATCCAGGAGGACACCGGCTGCACCAGTGACGAGGCGCACCTGCTCGGGGTCGGCCTCGTCGGCATGGCCGAGGTGAGCGCCCGCTACTGGGTGACCACGCACGGCTCGATCCCGAAGGACGCGGCCGAGCAACTCATGGCCCGGCTGGCCTGGCGAGGCATCAGCGGTTTTCCGCGTACGGCATAACCCGTTCGCTCGGCGCGATCATTCGCCCCGCTGCGAGCTCCGACCGGCGACGATGGGAGAGAGCCAGCCCGTCGACTAGGGAGCCACCATGGAAGTCAAGATCGGCGTACGCTCCGTACACCGCGAGCTCGTTGTCGAGACCGACCTCAGCGCCGAGCAAGTCGAAGAGGAGATCAGAAACGCCCTGTCCGTCGATCGCGGCGGCGTGTTCGCCATCACCGACGTGAAGGGCAGGCGGGTCGTGGTGCCGGTGGCCGCGCTCGGCTTCGTCGAAATCGGCGAGGACGAAGCCCGGCCGGTCGGCTTCGGCGGCACGCTCTAGCAAGCTCAGCTCCAGCGGTTGAGCTGGGGCGGGGGGTACGGCCCGCCACGCCGTACCTCTCACGAGCCCCGGCCCGCCTGCCTGCGTCGCCGCCTGACGCGCCAGCCCACGAGACACTCCGCCGCTCACCCGCTGCGAGCGGGCACCTCGGCGCGACACAGCAGCCCGCCGGCCTCACAGCTCGACGCTTGGTGCGAAGCGCTGGGCGTGCGCCTCCGCGCCTCGACATGACGGGCGTGAGCGCCATCGGTAGCCAGCTACCGGTACCCGGCCGCCGGCGCCGGGAGCGGAGCCCGCCGCAGCGCGTGGCGGGGGTGGCGCGCCACTGCACCATGCGGGGCCGGTGCCAGGCGCGGGGCTCGCCAAGGCGGCGCTGCAGGCGAGCGCGCCCCGGCAGCACGCCGAGCCGGCGCCGTAAGGGGCTGGGCCGGCCACGGCGGCGCGGCGGGCGCGCTTCGGAGCGGCCGGGTCAGGGCTGGCGGTGGGGGTGTGGGAGGAGGCAGCCGCGGGGGTGCCGGGCGCGGAGGATGGTGGCGCACCTTGGGTCGGAGGCCGGGCAGCGCGCGCTCTCCCTTCGCAGTACGGCGCGCGTAGCCCAGCGATTCGGCCCACATCTCGTCAAGGAACTGCCGTAGCGGCGCGAGGCCCTCATGTTGGCACGCTACAACCGTTCCGTGCCACGCGCCGCCCGATGGCGAGACGATCAGGTGACCATCGCCAGCACACAGGTGCCCGTCGTCGCCGCGATCAGGTGCCCGTTGCGAAGATGCGGGTGCCCGTCGTCGCCACGATCCCATGCCGTTGCCACCGGTCAGATGCCCATCGCGGCCATGCGCTTGTTGTGCGCCTCCGTCAGTTTGGCGAACAGGCGGGAGATGTCCGTGTGGCCCTCCTGCTGCGACTCCATCAGGAGCAGGGCCAGCTCGGGGCGGGCGGAGGCGACCTGCTGGCCCTGGCTGAGGGCTTCGCCGACGAGGCGCCGCGCCCACAGTGCGAGGCGGCCGGCCTCGGCGGGGTGGGCCTCGATGGCGGCCCTGACGCGTTCGACGGCGAACTGGGAGCGGCCCTCGTCCACGAGCACCTCGTCGACGAGCTTGGCGATCGACGGGTCGAGGAGCCGGGCCGCCTCGCGGTAGAAGTCGAGGGCGATGCCGTCGCCCACGTACGTCTTGACCAGCGCCTGGAGCCAGTCGGTCGGCCTCGTCTGCGCGTGCCAGGCGTCCAGCGCGCCGACGAACGGCGTCATCGCCGCGTCGGGGTCGGCGCCGAGTTCGGCGAGCCGGTCGCGCAGGAGGCGGAAGTGGGCGTACTCGGTGACGGCCAGCTCGCTCAGCGCCGCCCGGTCGGCCAGGGAGGGCGCGAGCGTGGCCGCGTCCTCGGTCATCCGCGCGTACGCGCTGAGCTCCGCGTAGGCCAGCACACCGAGCAGGTCGACGACTCCAGGGGACTCCTTCATGGAAGGCAGCGTACTTCGGAGAAACTTCGGGAACATACGCAAGCTCGGTCAGCGTTGTGGTATCGAGTACACTGCTCTGTGAAAGTGCGACCGCACTGTGTTAATTCGGGGGAATCCCCCGATTACCCCCCGATTCCCCGGGTGCGCGGTCGCTGATGACGCGAGAGGGCTGGCTCTACCGCGAGGACCCACGACACGGGGCTGTTTTCCGCCCGTCGGTCCCGGCAGGCCCGCCTTCATTTGAGACTGAGGCAGGCCACGCTGACGACTTTCCGAGACCTCGGAGTCACACCAGAGATCGCCGATGCCCTCGAGACCGAGGGTATCGTCACACCGTTCCCCATCCAGGAGATGGCACTCCCGCTCGCGCTGAGCGGCCAGGACCTGATCGGCCAGGCACGCACCGGCACGGGCAAGACCTACGCGTTCGGCATCGCGATGCTGCAGAGCATCGGCAAGCCGCGCAAGAACCGCAAGAAGCCCCGCGGGCTCGTCATCGTGCCGACCCGTGAGCTGGCCACGCAGGTCAGCGAGGACCTCGTGACCGCCGCCGGCAAGCTCGGCTCGCGGGTTCTCACCGTGTACGGCGGGCGCGCGTACGAGCCGCAGATCGAGGCGCTCAAGGCCGGGGTCGACGTCATCGTCGGCACCCCGGGCCGCCTGCTCGACCTGGTCAAGCAGAAGCACCTCGACCTGAGCCAGATCACCTCGCTCGTGCTCGACGAGGCCGACCGCATGCTCGACCTGGGCTTCCTGCCCGACATCGAGCGGATCTTCAAGCTGATCCCGGCGGAGCGGCAGACGATGTTGTTCTCGGCGACGATGCCGGGCGAGATCGTCGCGCTGTCCCGGAAGTACCTCAACCGGCCCACGCACGTGCGGGCCGAGCACGAGAGCGGCGAGGGCGAGGCCACGCCGCAGGTGCGCCAGATCGTGTGGCGTACGCACCGCATGGACAAGATCGAGATCCTCGCGCGGCTGCTGCAGGCCGACGGCCGCGGGCTCACCATGGTCTTCTGCGAGACCAAGCGGGCCTGCGACATGGTCGCCGAGCAGCTCGACACGCGTGGTTTCGCGGTCGCGGCCGTGCACGGCGACCTCGGCCAGGGCCAGCGCGAGCAGGCGCTGCGCGCGTTCCGCAACGGCAAGATCGACGTGCTGGTGGCCACCGACGTGGCCGCCCGCGGCATCGACATCGACGACGTCACCCACGTGGTCAACTACGACTGCCCCACGGAGGACAAGACCTACGTGCACCGCATCGGCCGCACCGGCCGGGCCGGGCGCACGGGGATCGCGGTCACGTTCGTGGAGTGGGAGGAGCTGACCCGCTGGAAGATGATCAACCAGATGCTCGGGCTCGACTTCGCCGAGCCGGAGGAGACCTACTCCACCTCGCCGCACGTCTACTCGGAGCTGAGCATCCCCGAGGGCACCAAGGGCGTCCTGCCGCACGCCGCGCGCTCCCGTGCCGGCCTGTCGGCCGAGCGCATCGAGGACCTCGGCGAGACCGGCCGCACCCGCACCCGTGGCGGGCGCCGCCGTGACGAGCGCGAGGAGCGCCCTGCCCGTACGCCCCGCCAGCGCCGCCGCACCCGCGGCGGGAAGGAGCTGGCGGAGACCGCACCCGTCGAGAGGCCGGAGGTCGAGCTCGTGGATGCCAAGACGGAGGAGACTCCGGCGATCTTCACTGCGGACGAGATCCAGGCGGCGGGTGAGCCCAGGCGCACCCGTACGCGCAGGGGCGCCGCTTCCTCGGCCATCGAGCAGGCGCTCGCCGACGCCCCTGAGGCGCCGGTGAAGCGCACCCGCTCGCGCAAGGCCGCGGCTGAGGAGCCCGCCGAGGCGCCGGCCGCCACCGCCCGTACGACCTCCGAGGAGGAGGTCGCGCAGGCGCCGGCCAAGCGCACGCGGACGCGCCGGGCTGCTGCCCCCGCCGAGGCCGAGACCCAGGTCGAGGCCACGACGGACGCGGTGGAGACGGCCACCACGACGGTCACGGAGCGGGAGCACCAGGCCGCCGCACCGGCTCAGCCCGCCCGGGCTCAGTCGGCCCCGGTCCAGCCCGCGCCGGTGCCGGAGCCGAGCTTCCTGTCGACGCCGCCTCCGCCGGCGCGCCGGGAGCCTGAGCGGATCATCCCGCCCAGCCCGTTCACGGTGATCTTCCAGTCGCCGGACCTGGCGACGGACGACGACGACATCGCGCCGTCGGCGGCGACGGAGCGCAAGCAGCAGCGGCGCCAGTCGCGGGGTGGCGGCGGTGGCGGCAACCGCCGCCGCGCCGGCTGACCCTCCGGCGACACCGGCCGTACGTGTGAAGGCGCGCACCCTTGCGAGGGTGCGCGCCTTCCGCATTCCCAGGGACCGTGAGCGGGCCTCAGGCAGCAGGACGGGGCCATGGGTGGGTCCCAGGCAGCAGGACGGGGTCGCAGGGCGACGGAACGGCCGTGGTGGCCTGAGGCGGCGGCGGGCCTGCTGCCCCCTCCCGGTGTGCCCGGCGGGGGCGCGGGGACGGCAGGCGCGCGCTCAGCGCCGTCCACGGCCCCCTGTGCGAGCCTCCGGAGGGCGGCGGCGGGGTGAGCCGGAATTCACCCGCTCCGGCATCCGGAACACCCTCACGGGGCCCCAGGGCCGCGCGTGAGGCGTCCAAGGAGGTGGCGGGCGGGATCGGGAGATCACGCATACCCGGCAACTCCTCAGAACTCGCACCAGCGTAGGAGCCATGCCGGTGTCGAGGCGCTGACCTCTGGGTATTGTTGCCCCACGTGAGTACGCCGCGATTCCTCGACCTGCCTCCTGGCGTCACCCCGCAGAAGATCGAGACGCCACAGGGCACGTTCGCGGCCCTGGAGGCCATTCCGGTCAGTGGTGTGGTTGAGCGCTGGCCCGCGATCCTGGTCCCCGGCCTGACGGGCAGCAAGGAGGACTTCATCGCGGTCCTGATGACCCTGGCCCAGTCGGGCCGCCGGGTGGTGGCGATCGATCTGCGCGGCCAGTACGAGACTCCGGGCCCCGACGATCCGGCGGCCTACACGTGCGCGGCGCTCGGCGCCGACGTGGATGCGTTGTCGCAGGTGATCGGCGGCGGTGACCCCGTTCATCTGGTGGGTCACTCGTTCGGCGGGCTGGTGGGCCGGGAGGCGGTGATCGACGGGCGCACGCGGTTCGCCTCGTTCACGCTGATGGGCTCGGGGCCGGGCGCGATCGAGGGCAGGCGGGCGCGGGCCGGCAGGAAGATCATGGAGGAGGTGCCGGCGCTGGGCCTGGAGGCGGTCTGGCACTCCAGGTTCGAGCCGGAGGTGCTGGCGCAGGACGTGCCGGACGAGATCATGGAGTTCCTGCACAAGCGCCTGCTGGCCAACTCCCCCACGGGTTTGTCGTGCATGGCCGAGCAGGTGCTGTCGATGCACGACCGTACCGACGAGCTGCGCCAGATCGAGGTGCCCACGCTCGTCCTGTACGGCGAGCACGACGACGGCTGGCCGCCCGAGGCGCAGTCGGAGATGGCGGCCAGGCTCGGGGCCGACTGCGTGGTGGTGCCGGGCGCGGTGCACTCCCCCGCCGTCGAGGCGCCGGAGACGACGGCGGCGGCGCTGGTGCGGTTCTGGAACGCCGCCGAGAAACACTTTTTGGACATCAGGTCCAATGCGGTGTAACCATGTACTTACTATGGAAGACATCGTCGTCCAGCCGCCTCAGAGCGCGACCTGGCAGGTGCACCTCGACCGCACGATGTGGGTGGGCGGGGTGCGCGGCCTCATGCTGCAGGCGCTGCACCCGCTGGCCATGCTGGGCGTCTGGCAGAACTCCAACTTCCAGGAGGACCCGTTCGGCCGCCTGCGCCGCACGGCCGACTTCGTGGGGCGGGTGACGTTCGGCAGCCCTGAGGAGGCCGACGAGATCGGCAGGCGGGTGCGCGGCATCCACAGGGCGCTGCGCGTCCGCGACCCCGAGACCGGCCGGACGCACCGGGTCGACGATCCCGAGCTGCTGCTGTGGGTGCACTGCGCGGAGGTGTCGTCGTACCTGGAGGTGGCCAGGCGCGGCGGGCTGGGGCTCAGCGAGCGCCAGGCCGACCGCTACCTGTACGAGCAGCGCAGGAGCGCCACCTACGTCGGCCTGCACCTCGACGACGTGCCCGGCTCGTGCGCCGAGATGGACGCCTACTTCAAGCAGGTGCGCCCCAGCCTGCGCGTGACGCCGGAGGCGGTCTCGACGGTGCGGTTCCTGCTGTGGCCGCGGCTGCCGCGCGAGCTGCGCGCGCTGTCGCCGGGCAAGCCGCTCTACTTCCCGTTCGGCGCGCTGTGCTACTACACGCTGCCGGGCTGGGCCAGACGCATGTACGGCGTGCTGCCCGAGGTGCCGCAGGCGGCGGTCACGGCGGCGCTCAAGGCGTTCAGGCTGGGCCTGAACTCCCTGCCCGAGCCCCTGCACGACCGCGCTTTCATGCCCGCCACCCGGCAGATGCTCCAGGCGTCGAGAGAACGGCTGGGCGCCGCGGGCTACGACGTCGGCAAGGGGCTCAAGGGCCTGACCGATCCGCGCCGCTGGCCCCGGGCGGGCCGGTGACGGCTCACTCGGCCAGGCCATCCCAAGGCTGGCGTTCGGGGCCGGCCGCCTGGCCCTCGGGGCAGTGGCGGCGGAAGTCGCACCAGGAGCAGATGGGCCCGGGGCTGGGCGCGAACAGCTTGTCGACCTCGTCGGGCACCTGCGGCGGGCCGATCGTCTGGCGCTCGCCCGGCGGGCGGCGCGGCCCGGAGCGGCCGGACACGGCGGCGCGGTAGCGGTCGTCGGCCTCGGACGCCTCCATGGCGACCTCTTCGGCCCGGGCGATGTGCCGGGCCAGCGACTCCTCGGTGTGCCGCCACTCGATGACCTCGCCGGTGGGCAGGTGGTGCAGCTCGACCGTGCGGCACGGGGTGCGCATCATGGACGAGGCCGCGACGGCGTACACGGCCAGGGCGAGCGAGGAGCGGGCGTCGTCCTGGGTGAGCGGGCGGCGGCCGGTCTTGTAGTCGACCACGACCAGCTCGTCGCCGCGCCGGTCGAGCCGGTCGATGCGGCCCGACAGGGCGATGACCTTGGTGCGGGTGGCGACCGTGCGCTCGACGCCGACGGGGTCGTCGGACGGGTCAAGAGTCGCGACGTATCCGGACACCAGGTCGCGGGCGCGGCCCAGCCAGCGCCCCGACTGCTCGGCGTCCCTGAACCCCTCGGTGATCCAGCCGTTCGTGAGCAGGATGGCCGCCGTCAGCGGAGTGCGCCGCTCGTACGGCTCCCGCCACCAGCCCGCCAGCGCGTTGTGGACGCTCGCGCCCACGCTGTTGTGCGCCCAGGCGGGCCCCTTGGACGGCTGCGGCCGATCGAGGTAGGTGAACCGGTAGCGGCGGCGGCAGTCGAGCCAGGTGTTCAACCGCGACGGCGTGCACGAGTAGAGCCGCCGCGGCATCCCTTCCAGCGGAAGCTGGCCCTGCACCTTATTCGTCGCCCAGCTTGATCCCGGAGATCCTGGTGCCGTCGGTCAGCGGGCCCTCGCCGCCGGCCCCGGTGCCCGTCTCGGTGTCGGTGCGGGTGAGCGAGCCGGAGACCCAGTCGTCGAAGTGCGGCTCGAGGTCGCCGATCGTGACCTCGTCGCCGTGCGCGGCCAGCACCCGCGTGTCGCCGGGAAGCGTGAACAGCCGCCCGCCGATGGAGGTGAGCTGGTCGGCCAGGGCAGGGTATTCGCCGCCCAGCTTGCCGGGGCCGTCGGCCTGCAGGGCCTTGCCGGTGAACACGGCCCCGAGCGCCTCGCAGTAGAGCGACACGCCGCCGGGGGTGACGCCGGGCGTCTCCATGACGTCGAGCTGGACGTCGGCCACGCCGAAGATGCCGTCGTCCTCCATGTCGATGTCGGGCCAGGTCTCGCGCCAGGTCTCCCGCCACAGGGGCTTGTCCTTGGGGTGCAGGGCGACGACCGCCTCGTCTCTGCTGGCCACCTCGATGGCGGCGCCGACGTGGTCGGGCAGGCCCGCCGTGCAGATGACGGCCAGCACCTCCCGCTCGCCGACCTGCTCGAGAATCTTGTCGGCGTCACGCGAGGCGTCGATGACGATCACCTCGTCGTCGTCACCCACGATCCAGGTGTTGTTCTCGACCTTGTGCTCGATGCCGTCGATGTCGACGACACCCTCGGTCACCACTCGCTCGATACGCGCTGTCACGCCTCCGAACTCTAGTCCGTTCCCCTGACAGCGCGAATCGTTAATCTTCGAGTCTGGGAGAAAAGGCGCCGAACGGCACGTCGAGCTCGTGGTCGCGGGCGTCCACCAGCGACAGCTCGGCCAGCGCGATCACGCACCCGGCGTCGGCCGGCCAGGCGATCGCCCACAGCCAGTTGCCCATCGCCTCGCCCGCGTAGACGGCCCGGTCGGTCTGGCCGTCCACGCACCACAGCGCGGTCGGATGGCCCAGCACGGCGATCTTCGCGTTCGGCGGGCCCGAGTCGAACCCCTCGCCCGGGTCGGGCCCGTCGAGCCCGGCGAACGCCGCACCCAGCCCGATGCCCGGTTCCTCCGCGATCAGCAGCAGGTCCGCCGGCCCTTCCGTCAGCGACGGCCCGGTCAGCGCGACCAGGCTGGCACGCGCGCCGGTGCGCTGGTCGCCCACCTCGCCGAAGCCGGTCACCAGCCAGCCGGCGGGCAACGGCCAGGGCAGCCACACGGGCACGACGGAGCTTTTGCGTATCGCCTCAAGCGCGGTGCTGGTCGGCGGCCACGGAGGCTGATACGGCAGGACATCGCCGTGCGTCCCGCATCGGTACGCACTCGACCAGGCGCTCGGCCCGTGAAGCGGGCCAAAGCACCGTGGACAGGTTGGAGCCGCTCTCACAACTACCCACGGTGCTTTCTCCGGCACGGCCGCGTCAAGGCCGGTGCCCGTTATCCCGTCGTAATCTTGGTCATGTGCGCGTAAATTGTGTCGGCGCGATCATTTTCGACGCCTTCGGCCGGCTTCTTCTCGTCCAGCGGGGACACGCGCCCGGCCTGGGGTTGTGGTCCGTCCCCGGCGGGCGGCTGGAGCCCGGTGAGAGCGACGAGGCCGGGCTGCGGCGTGAGGTGCTGGAGGAGACCGGGCTGCGGGTGGCGGTCGGCCGGCTGGCCGGCACGGTGCACAGGCCCGGGCCCGGCGGCGTCACGTACGTGATCCGCGACTACCTCGCGACCGTGTCCGGGGGGACGGCCGCCGCCGGGGACGACGCGGCGGCCCTGCGCTGGTGCGACCGCTCCGACCTGGCGCGGCTGCCGCTGACCGAGGGCCTGCTGGACTGCCTCACGGAGTGGGGCGCGCTCCCGCACGCATGACGGCTGCCTCCGGAGCACGGCGGCGGCGCCGCTCGGGCCCGTCCACCCGCGGCGGCTACCTGCTCGACGTCAGGCTGGACGTCCACAGGATCAGGTGGTCCGCGTTGTACGTCGTGGAGCGGCCGAGCGCCACGACCTCCGACCCGTCCACCGCCACCGCCGACAACCACTGCGTCCCCTGGCCCGCCAGGCGGTCCTTGGTGAGCGCCACGCGGTTCCACGACAGCCCGTCCTGCGAGGTCCAGGCCGCGCTGTCGCCCTCGCCCGGCACGCCGTGCCAGCCGACCGCCACCAGCCCCTCCTGGGCCGCCGCCAGGTCGTACACGGCCGCCGCCTGGTCGGTGGGCAGCCACGCCGTCTCCCAGCTCTGGCCGTCGTCGCCGGAGACGGCGGCGAACGCGCGCCGCGCCCCGTTCGTCATGGCCGTGCCGATGGCGACCAGCTTGCCCTGGTACGCCGCCACCCGCCGCAGCCCGGCCGACGTCGCGTCCGGCGGGGACACGGCGTCGCGGGCCGTCCAGTTCACACCGTCCTCGGAGTACCAGACCACGGTCCGCTCCTGGTCGGCGCCGCCGGAGCCGCCCACGGCCACGTACCCGTCGCCGACCGCGGCCACGTCGTGCACGCGCACGCCCGCGCCGCCCTGCGGCAGCTTGCCGGAGCGGGTGTACTTGCGCGTGTCGGGCGTGAACCACATGGCGGCGCCGGTCGCGCCCGACTGGTCCCGCGACTCGCCGGCCAGCACGTACCCCTTCTTGCCCGCCGTCACCACGTCGGTGCGCAGGTAGAGCTGGTCGGGGCGGCGGGCCAGGTCGCCCGTGACGTCCACCCGCTTCCAGTTCTCGCCGTCGGTGGAGGTGACGAGGAGGGGGTCGGTGACGCCGGCGTTCGGCTCGGTGCCGCCGACCGCCAGCCAGCCGCGGCTGCCGTACGTGACGTCCTCCAGCGTCTGCCTGCCCGTGCCGCCGAGGCTCATGGACTTCCAGCTCTGCCAGTTCCTGATCGTCCACAGGCCGGCGTCGCCCGAGGCGGAGCCGACGGCCACGTACCGGCCGCCGTGGCTGGTCAGCGCGTTCGTCTCGCGCGCGATCCTGGTCAGGCCCTCGACGTTGCCGAGCGGCACGCGCGAGGCGGTGCCGCGCGGCGGCGCGGCCATGAGCACGAGCTGGTTGTCCACGTCGGAGGCCGCGCGGTCGCCGCCGGCGAACAGCGTGCCGCCGTCGGAGATCGTGAACCCGCGCAGCGTCGCGCCCGTCAGGTTGCCGAGATCGGCGCGCTTCGTCCACGAGCGGCCGTCGGTGGTGGTCAGCACCGTGTACGCGCCCATCCCGACCGGGCTGATCGCGGCCACGCCCGACGGGTAGGAGATCATCGTCTCCACGCCGACGCTCTCGGGCGCGAGGCCGCCGATGGAGCCGCACTGCGACCACTGCGCCCCGGTCGGCGAGCAGTAGACGCGCACGTCGCCCTCCGGCGTCCGCCGCCGCATCGGCACCAGCACGAACCTCTTCGGCAGCACCGCCACCGTCCCCGCGCGCGGATCCGTCGCCTCGGGGAGCTGGAAGCCGGTCGCCTGCCAGGCGCGCCCGCCGTTGGCCGAGCGCAGCACCCGCGATCCCTCGCCGTCCGCGGGTACTCCGATGGCCACGGCCGTGTCGCCCTTGGCCACCACGGCCTTCAGCTCACGTACTCCCAGCTCCCTGGTCTCGACGCGCTCCCAGGCCCGGCCGTCGTCCGAGCGCCAGGCCGCCGGGCCCGTGCCGCCGTCGGCTCCCGCCGTGCTGCCGACCGCGACGAACCCCGAGCCCGTCCGCGCGATGTCCTCGATCCGGTCACCCGTGCGGAACGCGGCCAGCCCCGACGGCGGCACCGCCGTCCAGCTGTAACCATCCGTGCTGGTCCACAGGCCGCGCTCGCCGGTCGCCTCGTCGCCGCCGCTGGCCAGCCACCTGCCCTCGCCGCCGACCACGCGCCGCACGATCGCCGACGACGCGCCGTTCACCTGGCCGAGCTGCCACGTCTTGCCGCCGTTCGGGGAGAACAGGAAGAGCGGGCGCGGGGTCGGGCTGGTCGTGTCGCTGCCGACCGCCACCACCGCGCGGCCCACCGAGGTCATGTCGTTGAGCTTCTGGTCGGTGCCGACGCCGGCGGCGGGGATCGTGAACAGCTCGTCACCCGAACGTCCGGTGCCCGCCTCCAGGCGCAGGCCCGCGCCCTCGTCGTCGCTCCAGCGCCAGACGAGCACGCCGGTCGCCACCAGGACGGCGGCGGCCACGGTCAGCACGATCGGGATCGCCCTCGTGCGCCTGCGGACGGGGCTGGACCTGCGGACGGCGGCCGGGGCGGGGCCTCGGTGGTGCCTGCCTCCGGCGCCCTGGCCGGCCGCGTCGCTCCCCGCCACCAGGAGGTCGGGCCTGGTGGGGCGGCCGGCGGGCGGCCGTCCGACGCGCCGCACCTCGGGCTCGTCCCGCCACTCGCCGTCGCCGTCGCCGTCGTCATCGCCGTCGCCCTCGTCCTGGCCGGTCTCTTCGTGCGTCTTCTCGCCGGTCGGCCGGGGATACACGAGCCGGTACGGCGGGATGCGATCCCGGCGCTCCCCGTTGCCGGGTCCGGCGCCCTGGGCCGGGATCGTGGCGTCCTGGTCAGGCGTGCCGGCGTCCTGGCCGGGCGTCCCCGCGTCCTGGCCGGGCGTCCCCGTGTTCTCGCCGGGCGTTCCGGCGTTCTGGCCGGGTGTCACGGCGGGAGGCGGGGCCGCGTCGCCCTCGGGCCGCGGCCGGGGCACGTGGGGCACCTCCGCCTGTGCGGCGGCGGCCTCGCGGCGGGGCGGGGGCACCTCGCCGGCGTCCGGCCGGCGTTCGCCCGGGACGGCGGGGTCGGGCCGGGCTCGCCCGGGACGGCGGCGTCGGGCCGGGGCTCGCCCGGGACGGCGGCGTCGGGCCGGGGCTCGTCCGAAGCGGAAGGGACCGGGCCGGGCCGGGGCTCCTGCGGGGCGGAAGGGTCGGGGCGGGGTGGGCCGCCGGCGACCAGTTTGTCGGGCCGGTTGACGATGCGGCGGGGCCGGCGGCGCGGCTCGTCCTCGGGCTCCCCCGTCGGCGACGCGTACGGCCGGCGCCCCTTGGGCGGCTCCTGCGGCTCGTCGCCGGGGATGGGGGCGGCGAACGGCGGCATGCCCCAAGGGGAGGACAGCGGTAAGCCTCTGGCCCGGTCGTCGGTGGGGCCGGGCGGCGAGTGGCTGATCCTGGGCTCTTCTGGCGGGGTTTGGGGGTCCGACCTGCCCTCGGAGCGAGGGTCGTCGTCTTCAGGCGGTCGCCGTGGCGGGGGTTCGCTGGGGCCGGAGGCCACGCGCCGTACCTCCTAGTCGAGCTCGTCGTACAGGTGGTTCGAGGGCCGCGTGCGCGGACCGTTCCAGGGGCGGCAGGGGGGTGGCCGCGCCGTCCCGACAGCATCCAGACCAGCATGTCTCAGCCGGAATTACGAGACCTCTCTAGGGAGATTCCCCGCACCTCGCGCCGGATTTATTCCGAAATAGTCTTGATTGACTGCTTTTTGGCTAGATACATCACACCAAACGCATACACCCCGAGCTGCACCACGGTCCCCGCCAACGCCTGCCACGGCACCGGCGACTTCCCCTGGTCCAGCGCGTCCTGGAGATCGCCCGCCGCCGCGCTGATGCCGAAGGCCACGACGTTGTTGACCACGTGCAGCGCGATCGGCGCCTCCAGCCCTCCGGTGCGCACCGCCAGCCACGCCATCACCGCCCCGAACGAGAACACGTCGACCAGCCCCGCCCATGAATACCCGTGCAGCGAGGCGAACAACGCGGACCCGATCAGTATCCCCCACACGGGATTGCGCACGTGCGCCCCGACGGCCTGCATGAACCAGCCGCGGAAGACGTACTCCTCGGCCGCGGCCTGGAACGGCACCAGCAGCAGGATCACGATGAGCAGCGGCAGGAAGGCCGCCCATCCGCCCCAGCCGAACATCCCGGAGTCCAGCCCGGCGGCCGACAGCGCCAGCCACTGCGCCGCCTGCCCGAGCACGAGCGCCACCACGGCCACCGCCGCGCACTGCCCCATCCACGACCAGCGCAGCCGCCCGGCCACGGACGAGACCGTCCCCGGCCGGCGCCGCTGGACGAGCGCGGCGGTGCCGAGCACGAGCAGCAGCACGGGCGCGATGGACAGCAGCGTCATGGCCAGCCCGTACGCGTTGCCCCTCGGTATCCCGGCCTGGTCCACCGCCTCGGGCAGGCCGAAGAGCTCCGTCCCCAGCATGAAGGCGACCACGACCACGACGCCGATCCCCAGGAACCCGGCGGCGACGATCAGCGTGCCGACGATCGCGCGCCACGGCCGCACCCCCGAGATCGCGGCGAGACGGTCGAACGTGACCCCGCGCGGCACGGCCACGAACCAGGACGGCGGTTGCGCTGGATACGGATACTCGGCCGCCGGCGTACCGTGCGGAAATGGAGACCCCGGATTTTCCTGCATGGCTCCATTCTGTCCGCTTGATGCGCATTAGTTCACAGACGGCCCGCCGTTTTAGGCGGATGCTCGGAGTCGTACGGCAATTCGACCCTGGGAGCAGTCCATGTCAAGGCTGGGACCTGTCATCACCCTCGCGGCGGGAGCAGTGCTCGCCGTGGGGCTCGGTGTCGCCAGCACCATCGCGACACCGGCGGCCGAGGAAACGGCCGCGGGCACCGCCGCCCAAGCACCCCCGTCGGAGGAGAGCAGCGCGGCGGCCTCGCCCTCCCCGTCCAAGACGGAGCCCGAGAAGATCGCCAAGGCCGACTACGGCGGCCGGGTCAAGGGCAACGGCGCCCTCATCGCCATCTCCATCAGGAACGGCAAGGCCGTCGGCTACTTCTGCGACGGCAGGAGCGAAGCCTGGTTCAAGGGCTCGGAGTCCGGCGGCGAGCTCCAGCTCAAGGGCGTCGCGAACGCCGGCGCCAAGGTGACGGCCGAGCTGGGCGGCGGCCGGGCCAAGGGCTGGGTGTCCGTCGGCGGCAGGAAGTGGGACTTCGTGGCGCCCACGGTGGTCAAACCGTCGGGCCTGTACCGGGCCACCGCCCTGGTCAGGGGCGCCAAGCTGCGCGCCGGCTGGATCGTGATCAAGAACCCGGACGGCGGCTACTACCAGGTCGGCGCCGCCGCGCTCGGCGAGCAGCAGGTCGCCATCCCGCGGCTCGACAGCGAGCGGCCCACCGCCCCCGTGACCGTGGACGGCACCACCGTCAGCCCGGAGGACGTCGACGGCTTCATCGAGGAGATGCAATGACCGCCATCCACCAGCAACAGCAGCATCGTCCCCCGAGCCTGGTCCCGCTCCTCGTGCCGCTGCTCGCCGGCGGCCTCGTCGTGCTCGCCCTCGGCGTGTACGGGCGCGCGCACACGCCCACCGGTTACGCCGTCGGCGTGGCCGGCTTCTCCGCCGCCCTGCCCATGAAGGCGTGGCTGACCACCGGCGCGTTCGTGCTGGCGATCGTGCAGGTGGTCTCCGCCCTGTCGATGTGGGGCAAGCTCGGGATCACGATCCCGCCCGCCGTGCACCGCTGGTCGGGGCGGCTGGCGTTCGTGCTCACGATCCCCGTCGCCTTCCACTGCCTGTACGCCCTCGGCCTCCAGTACGACGTGCCGCGCGTGCTCGCGCACTCGCTGCTCGGCTGCTTCTTCTACGGCGTGTTCACCGCGAAGATGCTGGCCCTGCCCAAGCGCGACACGCCGGGCTGGACGCTGCCGGTGCTCGGCGGGCTGACGTTCACGGCGCTGGTGGGGATCTGGCTGACGTCGGCGTTCTGGTTCTTCACCGCCATCGGCATCAAGGTGTGAAGCTCTTCGTCCGGCTCAGCCCGGCCGCCCGCCCCTTGGCGGCCACGACGAGCGCCATCTTCCTGGACGCCTCGTCGATCATCTCGTCGCCCAGCATGACCGCGCCGCGCTTCTCCACCGTGGTGTAGTACTCGTACGCCTCCAGGATGAGCTCGGCGTGGTCATAGTCCTCCTGCGCCGGCGAGAACACCTCGTTGGCCGCGTCCACCTGCGACGGGTGCAGCACCCACTTGCCGTCGAACCCGAGCGCCGCGGCCCGCTGGGCGACCCTGCGGAAGCCCTCGACGTCCTTGATCTGCAGGTAGGGGCCGTCGATCACTTGCAGGTCGTGCATCCTGGCCGCCATGAGCAGGCGCATGAGGATGTAGTGGTAGGCGTCGCCCTCGACGTAGCCGGGCGGCTGCTCGCCGACGACCAGCGTGCGCATGTTGATCGAGGCCATGAAGTCGGCGGGGCCGAACACGAGCGTCTCCAGCCGCTTCGACGAGCCGGCGATGGCGTCGGCGTTGACCAGGCCGCGGGCGTTCTCGATCTGCGCCTCGATGCCGATGCGGCCCACCTCGTACCCCATGGTCTTCTCGATCTGCGTCAGCAGCGTGTCGAGCCAGACGACCTCGGTCGGGTCCTGCACCTTGGGCAGCATCACGCAGTCGAGGTACGCGCCCGCCCCCTCCACGATCTCGATCACGTCCCGGTACGTCCATTGGGTGGTCAGGTCGTTCACCCTGACCACGCGGGTCTTGCCGGACCAGTCGCCCTCGCGCAGCGCGGCCACGATGTTGGCCCGCGCCTCCTCCTTCGCCAGCGGCGCGACGGAGTCCTCCAGGTCGAGGAAGACCTCGTCCACGGGCAGGGTCTGGGCCTTCTCCAGGAACCGGGGGTTGCTGCCTGGCACGGCGAGCACAGAACGTCGTGAGCGCATGCGGACACGCTACTGGGCCGCCGGTTACAGTCGGATCCGTGAGCGACGACATGACGGCCATCGAGGAGGGCGCCAAGAAGTCCGGCATCCTCTGGCTCACCCTCGACCGCCCCCGCCTGGCGTGGCACGCCTGGCACGACGGCGCTATCTACCTGGTGACCGGCGGCGAGGAGCAGCGGCTGCCCGGGCTCGACGGCCTCGACCGGGTGCACGTGACGCTGCGCAGCAAGGACAACGGGGCCAGGCTGGTGGAGTTCGAGGCCGCGGTGTCGGCCGTCGACCAGGCCGCGGCGGCCGACGCCGTGGCGGTGCTGGCCAAGGAGCGGCTCAACGCCCGCGACAGCGAGCACCTGACCGAGCGCTGGGCCCGCGAGTCCACCGTCTGGCGGCTCACCCCGCGGCGGTGACGGCCTGGGGCTCCTCGATCACGGCGGGCTGAGCGCTGGAGGTGGCGGTCTGGGCGAGCAGCGCGCCCGACAGCACGAGCAGGCCGCCGACGATCTGGAAGACGCCCAGCGTCTCGCCGACCAGCGCCCACGCCACGACGGCGCCGCCGATGACCTCCAGCGAGGCGACGGTGGCCCCCACCGCGGCCGACAGCCGCCGCACGGCGTTGACGCCCAGGATGTACGCGATCACGGTGGCGATCAGCACCATCCACAGGTACGCCCCCAGCACCGGCAGCCGCAGCCCGCCCTCGGGGGCGGCGGTGACGGTGAAGGCGTCCCACGGGATGTTCCACGGCCGGGCGAACGGGATCAGCACCAGGGCCGCGCCGGCCATGCCCCAGGCGATCAGGCCGAGGGGGTCGACGTCGTCGCCGAAGCTATCGTTCATCAGGAAATATCCGGCGCAGCACGCTCCGGCGAGCAGGCCGAGCAGCAGGCCCAGCGCGTCCAGCCGCAGGCCCTGCCACGCCTCGACGACGATCGCGAGCCCGACGACCGCGATGACGGCGCCAAGGTACGCGGCGCGGGCGAGGCGTACCTTGCGGATGAGCCGCACCCAGGCCACCACCATCACCGGCGCCATGAACTCCAGCAGCAGCGCCACCCCCACCGGCAGCCGGGTGATCGCCACGAAGTACAGCGCCTGTACGCCGGCCACCGCCATGATCGCGTACAGGGCGAAGAACGGCAACCTGGACCTGGGGATCCGCAGCGCCCGCGGCCGGACGACGGCCAGCACGGCGAGGAGCAGCAGCCCCGCGCCCGCCATCCGCGTCCACACGGCCTCGATCGGCGCCAGCCCGGCGGCGATGAGGTACTTCGCCATGGGCCCGGAGAACGCGAAACAGCACGACGACACGAACGCCAGCGCGAGCCCCGCATACCTCATCGCACACCGCCTGATACGTAATCACCATTAAGCAGGTTTGATACTGACACGCCGGGCGTTCGGGGTGCAACGGGGTGGCGCTGTTAGCCTGGCCACGTGAAGATCTTCGTGGCCCGGCTCCCCGGGACCCCGGTCTTCGACCCGGCCGGCGACCAGATCGGCCGGGTCAGAGACGTGGTGGTCGGGCTGCGCATCGGCCGCCGCCCCCAGGTGCACGGCCTCGTGGTCGAGGTGCAGCCGCGCCGCCGGGTGTTCCTGCCCATCACCCGGGTACGCCGCATCGAGGCCGGGTCCGTCGTCTTCACCGGGCGGCTCAACATGCGCAGGTTCGAGCAACGCGCCACCGAGACGCTGGTCATCGGCCAGATGCTCGACCTGACCGTACGCGTCGGCGACGAGCCCGTGACGGTCTACGACGTGGCGATGGAGGAGATGAAGCCGTCCACCTGGGAGATCACCAAGGTCGCCGTCCACAAGGAGCGGCGCCGCGAGCCGCGCACGGTCGACTGGGGCGAGGTGTCGGGCTTCGACACGCTGCAGCAGGACCAGGGGGCGGCCGGGCTGATCGCCGCGTTCGAGTCGCTGCGCGCCGCCGACATGGCCAGCGCGCTGCACGACCTGCCCAGCAAGCGGCGCATCGAGATCGCCCGCGCGCTGCACGACGACCGGCTGGCCGACGTCCTGGAGGAGCTGCCGCCCGCCGACCAGATCGGCATCCTCGGCACGCTGGAGCCCGAGCGGGCCGCCGACGTCCTGGAGGAGATGGGCCCCGACGACGCCGCCGACCTCCTGCACGACCTGCCCGCGGACCAGGCGGCCGAGCTGCTGGCGCTGATGGAGCCCGGCGAGGCCGCGCCCGTACGACGGCTGCTCACCTACCCCGAGACCAGCGCCGGCGGCGTGATGACCAGCGAGCCCGTCATCCTGCCGCCCACCGCCACCGTCGCCGAGGCGCTCGCCCACATCAGGCAGCAGGACCTGACACCCGCCGTGGCCGCCCAGGTCTACGTCACCCGGCCGCCCACCGAGACGCCCACCGGGGCCTACCTCGGGGTCACGCACTTCCAGCGGCTGCTGCGCGAGCCGCCGTCCACGCTGCTCGGCGCCGTGCTCGACCCCTCCATCGACCCGATCAGGCCGCACTTCACGCTCCGGCAGGTCACCTACTACCTGGCCAACTACAACCTCGTCGCCGCCCCCGTCGTGGACGAGCTGGGCCACCTCGTCGGCGCCGTCACGGTCGACGACGTGCTCGACCACATGCTTCCCGAGGACTGGCGCGAGAGGGCCGACGAGCATGACGACTGACCGCCTCGACCAACCCAGGGAGCTGCGCCGCACGCTGCGCCCCCACTACGACCCCGAGGCGTTCGGCCGCCTGTCGGAGCAGATCGCCCGTTTCCTCGGCACCGCCCGGTTCATCGTCTACATGACCGTGTTCGTCGCGGTCTGGGTCATCTGGAACGTGGCCGCGCCGGCCGGCTGGAAGTTCGACCCGTACCCGTTCATCTTCCTCACGCTGATGCTGTCGCTGCAGGCCAGCTACGCCGCGCCGCTCATCCTGCTCGCCCAGAACCGGCAGGACGACCGCGACCGCATCCAGTACGAGCAGGACCGCGAGGCCGCCGAGCGCAACCAGGCGGAGATCGAGTACCTGACGCGCGAGATCGCCGGCCTGCGCCTGGCACTGAACGACGTCGCCACCCGCGACTACCTGCGCTCGGAACTGGGCCGGCTGCTGGAGGAGCTCAAGGGGACCGGGCCGGAGCCGGGCCGCTGACCTCGTCCCCGAGCTTCGCGAGCATCACGCGCACCCGCGCGATCTCCCCCGCGTCCAGCATGTCGAGGAACTGCCGCCTGATGCCGCGCAGGTACGTCGGCGTCGCCTCCGCCAGCCGGGCCGCGCCCGCCTCGGTCAGCACCGCGAACAGGCCGCGCGCGTCGTCGGCGCACGCCTCGCGCGCCACCAGCCCGTCACGCTGCAACCGGTCGATGAGCCTGGTCAGGCCGCTGCGCGAGAGCAGCACCCGGTCGGCCAGGTCGTTCATGCGCAGCCGCCGCCGCGGCGACTCCGCGAGCTGCACGAGCACCTCGTACGAGGCCAGCGGCAGATCGTGCGCGACGAGCAGCTCGCTCTCCAGGTGGCGCGTGATGCGCACCTGCGCACGCTGCAACATGCGCCAGACCGCCAGCTCCTCGGCGGTCAGGCTCTCGTCGCGCAGAAGACTCACGGAGTAACCTTAGACGTTGTTGCACAGACATCTAACAGTGCGGATTAACCCAGCGCGGGCTTCGGTTCATACCATGGAGGGGCATCCTCGCTGGCGTCCAGCGCCTGTCACACATATACCGACAAAGGAGGGACGGCACTCCCTCGTGCCGAGACTTCGATGGCACCAACCCAGGAACTCGTGACGGCGGCACTCGCCACCGTCATCGACCCCGAGATCCGTCGCCCGATCACGGACCTCGACATGGTCAAGAACATCGAGATCGCTCCCGACGGGGCGGTGCGCGTAGGCGTCTACCTCACCGTGGCCGGATGTCCCATGAAGGACACCATCAGCCGCGACGTCACCACCGCGGTCTCCAAGGTCGAAGGTGTGACCGGCGTCCAGATCGAGCTCGACGTCATGAGCGCCGAGCAGCGCAAGACGCTGCAGACCAAGCTGCGCGGCGACCGCGGGCCGGAGAAGGAGATCCCGTTCAACCAGCCGGGGTCGCTCACCCGCGTGTTCGCGGTGGCCAGCGGCAAGGGCGGGGTCGGCAAGTCCTCCGTCACGGTCAACCTCGCCGCCGCCATGGCCTCCAGCGGCCTCAAGGTGGGCATCGTCGACGCCGACATCTACGGCCACAGCATCCCTCGCATGCTGGGCGCCGCCGAGCGGCCCACCAAGGTCGAGGACATGATCATGCCGCCGGTGGCCCACGACATCAAGGTCATCTCGGTGGGCATGTTCAAGCCGCCGGGCAACACGCCCGTCGTCTGGCGCGGCCCCATGCTCGACCGGGCCCTGCACCAGTTCCTCGCCGACGTCTACTGGGGCGACCTCGACGTCCTCCTCCTCGACCTGCCCCCCGGCACCGGCGACATCGCCATCTCCGTCGCCCAGCGGCTGCCCGGAGCGGAGATCCTCGTCGTCACCACCCCGCAGATGGCCGCCGCCGAGGTCGCCGAACGCGCCGGCTCCATCGCCGCCCAGACCCACCAGCAGGTCGCCGGCGTCATCGAGAACATGGCCTGGCTCCCCTGCCCCCACTGCGACGAACGCATCGCCGTCTTCGGCGAGGGCGGCGGCCAGACCGTCGCCGACGCCCTCACCCGCACCCTCGGCGCCCGCGTCCCGCTGCTCGGCCAGGTGCCGATCGACATGCGGCTGCGCGAGGGCGGCGACGAAGGCAAGCCGCTGGTCCTCACCGACCCCGACTCGCCGGCCGCCGCCGAGCTCAGGAAGATCGCCTCCGGCCTGAGCAAGCGCTCCTCCAGCCTGAAGGGCCTCCAACTCGGCCTCGCCCCGCGCCGCTGACCCCTCTTCACGCCACGAGCCCCCTCCCTTCCCGGGAGGGGGCTCGTCGGCTTCAGGGGCTTGCAGGACGCCGCATGAGGCGCTGTCAGGTCGCCTCGGAGTCGTAGGGCGGCAACTCCCCGAACCCGAGCTCATCGACCGGCTCAGGCGCGTACGGGGCCGCCGCGACCGGCTCCAGCTCGCGCCGCTTGTTGTCGTTCCAGTCGTCCTCGAGATCGTCGAGAAGATGCTTGCGAACGAAGTTCCGCGGATTCAGGTCGGCCGGATCGAAGTTCTGAAACTCCGGCCCCAGGCCCGCCCTCAGGTCGTCCCGCGCGTTGTTGGCCATCCGGCGCAGGTTCCGCAGCGTCTTGCCCGCCTGCGCGGCGGCCTGCGGCAGTCTTTCCGGACCGAAGACGAGCAGCGCGATCACGATCAGCGCCCCGATCTCCATCCACCCGAGTCCGAACACCGTGAGCTCCTACCGCAGTCAAACCTCTCCGAGGACAACCCCGGCCTATCCACAGACTAAGGGCTCCATCGGGTAGGTCGGTCGTCTCCCCCGGGTCATATCACCCCCACACCTCCCCCGACCACCCTTTGGCGCGAGTACAGCCCAACACCCGAGACACGCGCCCGCGGGGCCTGGGCGCGGGAGCCGCGGCGAGGGGCCGGGGCGAGAGGGCCCGCGCACGGGTACCTAGGCGCGGGTGCCTAGGCGCGAGGACTGGGGCGCGAGGACTGGGCGCGATGCGACGCACGACGCGCCGCCGCCGAGCGCCGGGTCGGCGAGGCGCCGTACGGCGGAGCCCGGCGCAACGCAAACCGCGCTCAGCCGAGACCCACGGCGCGGGGCGCAAGCGCGGGGGCGCGAGGGGCGCGGGGCCGGGTGCAGGCGCGGTGGGCGTGAGGTTAGGCGGGGGGCGCGGTGGTGAAACCGCCTGGAAAGCGGGCCGCGCCGCAGCCGGGCACAAGGGCCCCGCTGCGGCGCGGACAGGCGGAAGAGCAGGTAGGGGTCAGGAGGGGGTGGGGGTGGGTTCGTCTTCGGCTACCACCGTGAGGGTGGCGGTGCGTTCCTGGCCGGCGCGCTGGTACTTGATGTTGATTTTGGAGCCGGGCGTCTTGCTGCGGATCAGGGCGATCAGCTCGTTCCCGTCCTGGAGGGCCAGCCCGTCGATTTCCAGGATCACGTCGCCGGCCTGGAGGCCGGCCTGGTCGGCGGGGCCGCCCTTGGTGACGGGCTGCTGGCCGCCGGCCGGTTCGGAGGCGATGCGGACGCCCTGGCCCCGGTAGTCCTTGTCGAGGACGATGCCGATCTTGGGGCGCTTGGCCTTGCCGGTGGTGATGAGCTCTTCGGCGACCCGTCGCGTCTGGTTGACGGGGATGGCGAAGCCGAGGCCGATGCTGCCGCTCTGGCTGCTCACCGAGCGGCCCAGGGTGGCGATGGCCGAGTTGACGCCGACGACCTCGCCCCTGCCGTTGACGAGGGGGCCGCCGGAGTTGCCCGGGTTGATGGCGGCGTCGGTCTGGATGGCGCTGATGTAGGCGGGCTCCTCCGAGCTGGTGCCCGTCTCGTCGCCGGCGATGACGGGGCGGTTGAGCGAGCTGACGATGCCGGTGGTCACGGTGCCGGTCAGGCCGAGCGGGGAGCCGATGGCGATCACGGGGTCGCCGACGACGACCTGGTCGGAGTTGCCGAGGGTGATCTCCGGCGTGCCGAACGTCTCCTCCGGCTTCACCACCGCCAGGTCCGAGCCCGGGTCGCGGCCGACGATGCGGGCCGTGGTGGTCTTGCGGTTGTTGAACATGATCCGGATCTCGCCGCCGTTGGCCGCCAGCGAGACCACGTGGTTGTTGGTGACCACGTAGCCGTTCTTGATGAGGAAGCCGGAGCCGGTGGCGCCTTCGGTGTTGCTGCCGTTGCCGACCTCCAGCGAGACCACGCTGGGCAGCACCCGCGCGGCCACGCCCGCCACCGAGTCGGGCTCGCGGCTGGTGGCTCCGGTGGGGAGCGGGCCGAGGCTGTAGGACGGGTCGTTGCCGCTGCTGGGCTTGGTCAGCAGGTACGTGCCCACGCTGCCGAGCACCGAGGCCACCAGGGCGATGACCACGGCCATCGAGATGAGCAGGCCGGTGCCGGGCCCGCGCTTGGCGGCGCCGGTGCCGCCGGGAGGGGGTGGCGCCCAGCCGGGGCCCATCCCGAGTGCCTGGCGAGGGGGTGGCGGCTGAGCGGGGCCGCCTCCGCTGCCGCTTCCGTACGTGGGTGAGCCGCCGAACGGCGGGCCCTCGTAGGAGCGGGCCCCGCTGTCGGGCGAGCCGAAGAACGGGCTGTCGTATGCGCGGGTCGTCCCGTCCGGCGGGCCGAACGACGGGCTGTCGTATGCGCGGGTCGTCCCGTCAGGCGGGCCGAACGACGGGCCGCTGCCGCCGTTGTTGTTGTCGTACGAGCGCGTCGGAGTGCCGTCCGGCGGGCCGAACGAAGAGCCGCTGCCGCCGTTGTTGTCGTAAGGAGACGCAGGCGACCCGAAGGAAGGGCCGGTGCCGGTGTTGTCGTACGAAGGTGTTGGCGGGCCGAAGGAGGGGCGGGTGCCGCCGCTGGGTGGCGGGCCGAACGACGGTGCGCCCGGCGACGGCGGGCCGGACTGCGGGCCGGTCTGAGGGCCGGGCTGAGGGCCGGTCTGCGCGGGGCCGGGGGTGCCGTAAGAAGGCCCGTACGACGGCTCGTACGGGCGTGACTCCTGCGGCGGCGAGCCCTGACCCTCGGGGCGCCCGGACGGGTCGCCCCACGTGGTGCCGAACGAGGCGGGCGGCTCGGGCCGCCTGCCGTCGTGTTCGGGCCTGTCGTCAGCGGGTAGGAAGTCCGGCCGCCCCTGTGGCTCGGGGGAGTCCGACGGTGTGCGTCCTTCGGTGGACCGCGTCTCGTCGGTCATCTAAGTCTCACCACTCCTTGGCTCGGCCACCGCAATCCTCGCTCTTGCGGCATACGAGGGCTATAAAGCTTTTGTCAGGACTTGCTTGTGACAATTCCCGAACCCAGATCGTATGCCCCGCGCGCCGCCGACTACGCCAACCGTTTGCTCCCCGGCATGACCGGGTCAAGGCGTGGCGGTCGACGAGCCGTTCGTAGGCGTAGTACGGGCCTGCTGCTGGAACAGTTCAACCGGCGGCGCCGGGTTGTTCTGGCCGATGCCGGTGGTGGCGAAGAAGGTGCCGATCGCCACGGCGGCCGAGACGACCCCGACCGCCACGTAGGCCGAGCGCCGCCTACCACCGCGGCCAGGGCCCGAGGCCCCACCGGTGGCGTCCCGGCGCGGGCGGTTGTCGAGGGGCGCGATGGTGTGCGGCCCAGGGATGGGCACTCCCCCGAACGTACGGGTGGGGAAAGGGCGCTCCCTCGGGGGCAGCGGCCCGCCCGGCTCCGCCATCCGGAGCAGGGACATCGTCAGGTCGGTCGGCATGGCGGGGCCGTCGAGCGAGCGCAGGCGCGTCTTGAGCGCGCGTACCGACTCGACCTCCCGCCTGCAGTCAGCGCAGAAAGTCAGGTGCGCGAGCGCGCGTTCGCGCTCGGTGTGGCTGAGCTCTCCGTCCACCAGCGCGGAAACACGCTCTCCAAGATGGGACATATCAGACTTCCTCCCCACGGATCACGGTCGGGGGGAGTTGAGTATTACGGGGGGCCCGATGGTCGAGCGCCTCCCGCAACTGCGCCCGGCCACGGTGAATACGGCTTCGGACCGTACCCAGCTTGACGCCGAGCGTGGCCGCGATCTCCTCGTAAGACAGGCCCTCGATGTCACACAGCACGATCGCGGCCCGGAACTCGGGGGCGAGCGCGTCGAGGGCGGCCTGGATGTCGGGCTCCAGGTGGGCGTCGTCGAACGCCTGCGCCGGGGACGGCTCACGACCGCGCAGCCGCTCGGCCGCGTCGTCCGCGAGACCCTCGAACCTGATGCGCTGCTTGCGCCGCGCCATGTCGAGGAACAGGTTCGTCGTGATCCGGTGCAGCCACCCCTCGAACGTGCCGGGGGTGTAGCTCGACAGCGACCTGAAAACCCGGACGAAGACCTCCTGCGTGAGGTCTTCGGCATCGTGGACATTGCCGGTCAGCCGGTACGCCAGCCGATACACACGTGCGGAGTGCGTCCGCACGACCTCCTCCCACGTGGGGGGAGTCCAATCAGACGACACGGGAGTATCAGTCTGGTGGTCGCTTTCGTCCACCAGAACTCCTCTCTCTGGGACCACCGCTACCGCCATAGTGCCTGGTTTCGTCCCTTCGTGCGCACTGCCTGCCTTCCGGACCGGCAAAGCCCGTTTAAACCTGCAACGCCTTAGGTCCCTCCTGAGTTCCCGTCCTGGCGTGTCTCCCCTAGGCTGCGATCGGTGCCAATCTCGCGGACCAATCGCACGAAAGTGGGGGGAGGAGGCCGATGACCACTCCGGTGGAGGCCACTCTGGCCTATGCGGAGCAGTTCCATCACGAGGATGAGATCCTGCACGCGGCGCGGCAGCGCGGGCTGGAGATGGGTGCGACGCCCATCCTTCCCGGCGCAGGGGCGGCGTTGTGCTTCCTCGCGACCGCCGTCAACGCCAAGTCCGTCGTCGAGGTCGGCACGGGGTGCGGCGTCTCGGGGCTGTGGCTGCTGCGCGGCATGCGTACGGACGGCACGCTGACGAGCGTGGACGTCGAGCCCGAGCATCAGCGGCTGGCCAGGCAGGCGTTCACGGAGGCCGGCTTCTCCGGCAGCCGGGTGCGGCTGATCTCGGGCCGCGCGCTCGACGTGCTGCCGCGGCTGTCCGACGGCGGCTACGACATGGTGTTCGCCGACGGCGCCACCTACGAGTACGCCGACTACCTGGCCGAGGCGGTGCGCCTGCTGCGCGTGGGCGGCATCG
Source organism: [Actinomadura] parvosata subsp. kistnae (assembly GCF_900323885.1). Lineage (GTDB taxonomy): Bacteria > Actinomycetota > Actinomycetes > Streptosporangiales > Streptosporangiaceae > Nonomuraea > Nonomuraea composti. The sequence goes on from NZ_OOHJ01000018.1 coordinate 1,250,374, forward strand.
TGGCCTTCGACAACATGTTGTGGCACAACCGGGTGGCCGACCCCGCGCAACGCGACTCGGAGACGGTGGCGCTGCGCGAGGTGGGCAAGCTGGTGCAGTCGGACGAGCGGCTGCGCTCGGTGCTGATGCCGCTGGGCGACGGCCTGCTGGCCGCCGTCAAGATCAGCTCTTAGTCAGCCACTCCAGCAGCACGCGGACGCCGAAGCCCGTGGCGCCCTTGGTGAGCACGCCGTCGTCCACGGTGCTGCGGCCGACCCCGGCGATGTCGAGGTGCGCCCACGGCCGGTCGCCGGCGAACTCGCGCAGGAACAGCGCCGCGGTGATCGAGCCCGCCCCGAACGTGGACCCGGCCTCGACGTTGGCGAGGTCGGCGATCGGCGACTCCAGCGCGGGCGTGTAGTCCTCCACCAGCGGCATCCGCCACAGCCGGTCGTCGGCGGCCTGCCCGGCCTCGACGAGCTGCTTGGCCAGCACGTCGTCGGAGGAGTAGACGGCGCCGACGTGGGGCCCGAGCGCCACCGTGATGGCGCCGGTGAGCGTGGCGATGTCCACGACCGCGTCGGGGTCGAGCCGGGCGTCGGCGTAGGCGAGCGCGTCGGCCAGCACCAGGCGGCCCTCGGCGTCGGTGTTGAGCACCTCGACGGTGCGCCCGCCGTAGTGGGTGATCACGTCGCTGGGCCGCTGGGCGGTGCCGGACGGCATGTTCTCGGCTGCCGCGACCAGGCCGGTGACGCGTACGGGCGCCTTGAGCGCGGCCAGCGCGCCGAGCACGGCGATGACGACGGCCCCGCCGGCCATGTCGGTCTTCTGCAGCTTCATGTTGGCGGTCGGCTTGAGCGACAGGCCGCCGGAGTCGAACGTGATGCCCTTGCCGACCAGCACGACGTGCCGCTCGGCCGGCCCCTCGGGCGTGTAGGAGAGCTGGATGAGGCGGGGCGGGCTGGCCGAGCCCCTGCCCACCGCGAGGATGCCGCCGAACCCGTCGGCCCGCAGCTCCTCTTCGTCCCACACCTTGGTCGGCACGCCGCTCTCGGCGGCCCGCTCGGCCAGCCACGCGGGGTTCTTGACGGAGGCGGGCGTGTTGGCCAGGTCGCGGGCGAGCGCGACCGCCCGCGCGACCGTCTCGGCCCGCCGCACCTGCTCCTCGTCCGCCCCCGCGAACGCCAGCGCCCGCACGGGCTTCCTGCCCGCGCCGCCGATCCTGAACGTGTACGCCGCCAGCAGCGCCGCCTCCACGAACGGGGTGACATCGCCGCCCGGCACCATCACGGTGAGGGTGTCGCGGCCCTTGACCTTCCTGGTGAGCGCCGCGGCGGCGGTGCGCAGCGCCTTGGGCGAGCCGTCGCCCACGCCGTACAGCAGGATCCGCCCCACCGCGCCGTCACGTGCCACCGGAACCTCGACGATCTCGCCCGCCTCGCCCTTGGCCTCGTAGTGCGCCAGCAGGCCGGGCGCCGGCAGGGGCAGCTCGACCCGTGGGCTGAGATCGGCGTCGTAGGGCACGGCCAGCAGCTCGGCGTCGGCGGGAACGTCGGCGACCACCGTCGCAGTGGTCTCAATCGGCACGGGAATCTCTCCTCGGAACGTCGGCGACCGCTGAAACGTCAGCGACCCTGGCGCCGGTCATACGCCAGGGTCGTGGAACACGAGTTGTCTTTCGGGAGCTCTCAGCCCACGACGTTCTTCAACGCCTCGCCGAGCGCCTTTGCCTCGTCGGCGGAGATCTCCACGACGAGCCGGCCGCCACCCTCCAGGGGGACCCGCATGACAATGCCGCGCCCTTCCTTGGTGACCTCGAGCGGACCATCGCCGGTCCGCGGCTTCATCGCCGCCATGCGTGCATCCCTTCCTGCCTTGGGCTCCCGCGGCCCGCGATTTCCGACCTCCCGAGGGGGTGGTCGGCGCATTCACGTCTTCTGTGATGTCCTATTCTCCCGCATCGAGAGCCCTCATGGGTAACGATCTCCTCCCAGAATGCGTTGTCGAGGCGTGCGATGACGTCCAAACTGGACTTCGTGCACGCTCGCGCCGCTCTGTTCGACCTCTACGGAGACCATCTGCGCTCGCGCGGTGGCCAGGCGTCCGTCGCCGCGCTCGTCCGGCTGATGAAACCCCTGGAAATCGCGGCTCCCGCCGTGCGCACGGCGGTTTCGCGCATGGTGCGCCAGGGGTGGTTGCGGCCGCTGCGGCTGCCCCAGGGGGCGGGCTACGGGCTGACTCCCAAGTGCGTCAGGCGGCTTGATGAGGCCGCGCTCAGAATTTACCGAGCCGGGACACTCACCTGGCACGGCCGCTGGCACGTGATCGTCTTCGAGCCGGCGAAGGAGCGGCCGCGCCGGGAGCGGCTGAGGGCCGACCTGACGTTCCTCGGGTACGCGTCGCTGTCGGAGACCACCTGGATCGGCCCGCGCTCGTCGATCGAGCTGGACAACCTGCTCGAAGGCGAGGGGGTGCGGGCCGACCGGTTCGACGCGGCGCTGGAGGGCGACCCGCGCGAGCTGGTCGCCAGGGCTTGGGACCTGTCCGCCATCGGGGAGGCGTACGAGCAGTGGCACGCCGAAGCGGTCACGCTGGTCAGCAGCCTGCCGGAGGGCGCGCCCGACGACCAGGTGTTCGCCACGCGCAGCCGGCTGGTGCACGGCTGGCGCAACTTCCTGTTCCGCGACCCGGGGCTGCCGCCCGAGCTGCTGCCCGCGGGCTGGCCGGGCGAGAAGGCCAGGGCGTTCTTCGAGCAGGAGGCGGCGAGGCTTCTGCCCGCCGCGGCCGCGTTCGTGGACAAGGAGCTGTGAGCGCTCCGCCGAAAAGAGATGCCGCCGAAAAGAGATGCCGACATTCAACGCTGAGTAACTGATCAACCACGCTTCCATGGGCCAAGCTAGCGGCATGCGCTCTTCCGACGCCTCGGGCTCGCCGGCCCCGCACGACTTCGAGGCCCTCCGCTCCACCGCCGTGACCCTGCTCACCGGCGGGGACCTCGACGTCACCGACCCGTCCTACAAGCGGCCGCTGGCCGCGCTCAGCGAACGGGCCGCCACCTGGCTGGCCGAGATGGTGCCCGGCCTGATCTGGCCCGACCTCCCGCTCGAAGGCCGTCCGGGCAACGTGACCGGCAGCTACGGGCGGCTGCGGGCCATCGTGACCGCGTGGGCCACGCCCGGCACCGCCCAGCACGGCGACGACGCCGTGGCGTCGAAGGTGATCGAGGCGCTCGACCTGCTGTACGAGGGGCACTACAACGAGCGGCTGCCCGAGACCGGCAACTGGTGGTTCTGGGAGATCGGCACGCCCGCCGAGCTGAGCCGCGCGTGCGTGCTGCTCGGCGACCGGCTCGACGCGGGCAGGCTGCGCGCCTACCTGGGGGCGATCGACCGGTTCTGCCCCGACGCCGACCGGCGCGCCGGCTGGCCGGAGGCCAGCGAGAGCGGCGCCAACCGGGCCGACAAGGCCGCGATCGTCGCCTTCCGCGGCGTGGCGGGCCGCGACGCGGGCAAGCTGGCCCTCGCCCGCGACGGGCTGTCCGACGTACGCGACGGCGGGCGGCACAGCGTGTTCGGCTACGCCGAATCGGGCGACGGCTTCCGCCGCGACGGCTCGTTCATCCAGCACGACGTGGTGGCCTACACGGGCTCGTACGGCCTGTCGCTGCTCATCGCGGTCGCCGAGACCCTGGCGCTGCTGCACGGCTCGCCGTGGGCGATCTCCGATCCGGGACGGCGGGTGGTGCTCGACGCCGTGGAGCGTTCCTTCGCGCCGTTCATCCACGACGGCCTGCTCATGGACACCGTCAGGGGCCGCGCCACCAGCCGGCAGGCCTTCCCCGACAGCGTGGCGGGGCACCGGGCGATCGGGGCGGTGCTGCTACTGGCCGACAGCGCGCCGGAGCCGTACCGCGGGAGGTTCAGGGGCCTGGCCAAGGGGTGGATCCAGCGCGGCGAGTCCCTGCGTTACCTGGAGCACGCGAGCGTGGCGGAGACCCGGCGGGCGATCGCCGTGCTCGACGACAAGAGCGTCGAGGCCGTGCCCGCCACGGAGGGGCACTTCGTGTTCCCCGAGATGGACCGGGTCGTGCACCGGCGGTCCGGCTGGTCGGTGGCGATCAGCATGTCCTCGGAGCGGACCGCCGCGTACGAGGCCATCAACGGCGAGAACCGGCACGGCTGGTACACCGGCGACGGCATGACCTCCCTCTACACCGGCGACCTCGGCCACTACGGGCACGACTTCTGGCCGACGGTGGACCCGTACCGGCTGCCCGGCATCACGGTGGACCCCCGCCCCCGGGACGACCTCGACTTCCGCGTCCACCGCCCGCCGACCCCCTGGGCGGGCGGCGTGGTGCTCAGCGGCCGGCACGGCGTCAGCGCCATGGAGCTGATCGGCGACGGCGTGAGCCTGCGCGCCCGCAAGTCGTGGTTCTTCCTCGAATCGGCCGTGCTCGCGCTCGGCAGCGGCATCACCGCCACCGACGGCCGCACGGTCGAGACCGTGATCGAGAACCGCGCCATCGAGGACGAGCCGTACATCGGCGACGGCTGGGTGCACCTGGCCGGGGTCGGCGGATACGTGTTCGAGGGCGCCAGGATGCTCGTGGAGACGCGTACGGGCCGCTGGCGCGACATCAACACCGGCGACGACACCGCGGGCTCCTTCGAGCCCGTCACGCGGCGCTACGTGACGTTCTGGTTCGACCACGGCGTCGACCCCGTGGCCGCCCGCTACGCGTACGCGCTGCTGCCGGGCGCCACCCGCGGCCGCACCCGCAACTTCCGCGGGGCCCGCCCGGTGCGGGTGCTGTCCAACACGCCGGAGCTGCAGGCCGTGCAGACGCGCTCGATGTTCGGCGCCACCTTCTGGGCCGCGGGCAGCGCCTGGATCGTGGAGGTGGACCAGCCGTGCGTGGTCATGGCGCGCCGGTCGAGCGGGCGGCTCGTGCTGGCCGTGGCCGACCCGACCAGGACGGCGGACGTCATCACGCTCACGCTGAGCCGCTCACAGGGCGGGGTCATCCGCGCCGACGACACCGTCACGGTGCGCACCGGCAAGAAACCCGTCATCGCGGTGAAGGTCGGCGGGTCACTCGGGCGCTCGCACAGCGTGGAGCTCAGCGACTACGGGCCACGCAGCCCTCGAGATGATCGTTGACCAGGCCGATCGCCTGCATCAGCGCGTAGGCCGTGGTCGGGCCGACGAACCTGAAGCCGTGCCGCTTCAGCTCCTTGGCCAGCGCCTTCGAGCCGGGCGTCACGGCGGGCACGTCGGCCATCGTGCGCGGCACCGGCGCGCCCGGGTCGGCGTGCCGCCACACCAGCTCCGACAGGCCGCCGGGCAGGTCGAGGGCGGCCCTGGCGTTGCCGATCACGGCCTCGATCTTGGCGCGGTTGCGGATGATGCCGGCGTCGGCGAGCAGCCGCTCGACGTCCGCCTCCGTGTACGCGGCCACCTTCGGGATCGAGAAGCGGTCGAAGGCGGCGCGGAAGTTCTCCCGCTTGCGCAGGATCGTCAGCCACGACAGGCCCGACTGGAACGCCTCCAGCGACACGCGCTCGAAGACGGCGTCGTCGCCCTTGACCGGGCGGCCCCACTCCTCGTCGTGGTAGGCCAGGTACATGGGGTCGGCCATGCCCGCCCAGGTGCAGCGGATCGGCTCGGTCACGGGCGCTCGTCACCCTCCTTGGCGGTCACGGCGGGCCGCTCGTCATCGGTCGCGGAGCCGCCGTCGGACTCCTCCGCCTTGGGCTCGTCCCGGTCTTCGGACTGGTCTTCGGGCTGGTCTTCGGGCTGGTCCTTGGGCTCGGCCTCAGGTTCGTCCTGGGGCTCGTCCTGATCCTTGGGCTCATCCCCGGACTTGGGCTCATCCTCGGACTTGGGCTCGGCCGCGGCCTTGCCGTTCGGCGCCGGCTCGGCGTCCGTCCGCGGGAGGCGCCACTCCGGCTCCTCCGGCAGGTGCGTCAGCTCCGCGCCGCCGCCCTCCCAGTCGACGGACGTGCCGCTCACCGACACCGGGTCGCCCGAATCGGGCAGCTCGCGCGGCACGGCGGGCGGCTCCGGCTGGTGCTCGGTGCGCGGCCCCGCGCCGGGCGCGGCGTAGATCTCCTGGCGCGCGTGCAGCCGGCTGGACAGCAGCTCGGAGACGCGTTGCTCCAGCACCGCGATGCGGGTGTCGCGGGCGCTGATCGCCCCGGCGGCGCGGCGCAGGGTCTCGTCGACGCTCTGCGTGTGGTAGCCGACCAGGTTGACCGGCAGTTGCAGCGCCATGAAGTCGACCGCCGTGAGATGACCGGCGTCGGGCAGGTCGAGCGGCGGCACGTCGGGCGGGAACTCGGTCAGCTCACCGCCCCTGCCCAGGGAGACCAGGACCACGCAGGCCAGGATGGCGATGGCGGCGATGGCGAGTATGACCAGCACATTGGCATCGTACTCACACGATGGACCGCATTCTGCGGTCCACCGCAAGTCGTGCATTTCGCGCTTACCGCCTGCGCGTGGCCCCCGCCCAGGTCAGCCGGTGGCCTCGCCGAGCTCGGCGACGCTCGGCCGCACCGGCTGCGTGCGCGATTCGAGCGCGGCGAACGCCTCGTCGACGGTCGAGGTCCAGGAGATCGCGTCGAAGACGTCGGGACGGGTGAAGCCCTCGTCGTACATGCCTTCGACGAGCCGCTTCAGCGGGTCGTACAGGCCCCACGGGTCGAGCAGCACCAGGGGGCGCTCGTGGATGCCGAGGACGCGCGCCGTCCAGATCTCGAACAGCTCCTCCAGCGTGCCGATGCCGCCGGGCAGCACGAGGAACGCGTCGGAGCGGGCGTCCATGACGCCCTTGCGCTCGCGCATGTCCTCGGTGACGATCAGCTCGTCCGACTCCTCGTCGGCCACTTCCATGTCGACCAGGACCTGCGGGATCACGCCGACCGTGCGGCCGCCGGCGGCGCGGGCCGCCGCCGTGACCGCGCCCATGCAGGAGATCGAGCCGCCGCCGCTCACCAGCGTGTGGCCGCGCTTGGCGAGCTCGGTGCCCACGGTCGCGGCCAGCTCGATGTACTTCTTGTCGATGGTCAGGCTGGAGGCACAGAAGACGCAGATGTTCACGTCGGCAAACCCTATTGGGGCTCGGCGGTCTGGGCCGCGGCGGCCTCGATCTCCTCCTCGCGCTGCTTGGAGCGGGCCAGGTCGGCGTCGACGATGATGCGGACGGCCTCGTCCACGTCGTCGGTGACGCTGATCAGGTCGAGGTCTTGGGGCGCGATCTTGCCGGTGCTCAGCAGCGAGCCCTTGATCCAGTCGAGCAGCCCGCCCCAGAACTCCGAGCCCATCAGCACCACGGGGAACGAGGTGACCTTGTGGGTCTGCACCAGCGTCAGCGCCTCGAACAGCTCGTCGAGCGTGCCGAAGCCGCCGGGCAGCGCGATGAAGCCGCAGGAGTACTTGACGAACATCGTCTTGCGCACGAAGAAGTAGCGGAACTCGATGCCGAGGTCGACGTAGTCGTTCATGCGCTGCTCGAAGGGCAGCTCGATGCCGAGCCCGACGGACACGGCGCCCTCGACGTCGCGCGCCCCCCGGTTGGCCGCCTCCATCACGCCGGGGCCGCCGCCGGTGATCACGGCGTAGCCCGCCTCGGCCAGCGCGCTGCCCAGCTCCCTGCCCATCTTGTACTCGGGCGAGTCGGGCCTGGTACGGGCGGAGCCGAAGACGGTCACGGCCTGCGGCAGCTCGGCGAGCTGGCCGAAGCCCTCGACGAACTCCGCCTGGATGCGCAGCACCCGCCACGGGTCCATGTGCACCCAGTCGGAGGACCCCTGCCGGGCCAGCAGCCGCTGGTCGTGGGTGGAGGTGGGGACGAGACTGCCCCGGACGACGGCCTGGCCCTGACGGCGTTCCCGGCGGTTCTGTTCCATGTCGATCACGCTAGCCCTTCTCTCGTACGGCCGGTTTCCGCCCGTCTCCCTGCCCGTCCGGCTGCCCAGACTGCCCCCTCCGGACGAAACCGCAGGTAGCACGGGCGAAACGAGGTCCTAAAAAATCTTGAAAAATACGTGGAACCGAATTTCGACTCCCTCGCGTCTAACCGCATGAGGGTGCTGCTCGGGACTGAAAGTGGTCTTCCCCGCCAAATGGCCGGCGAGGAGGGCCACTTTCATTTTGTCAGCCAGTGCAGCAGCGCCCGCTCGCTCTCGACGATCTTCGGCAGCGACACGTACTCGCCCTGCTGGTGCGCCAGATTCGGATCCCCGGGCCCGTAGTTGACGGCGGGGACGCCCAGCGCGGAGAAGCGGGCGACGTCCGTCCAGCCCAGCTTGGCGCGCGGGGTGCCGCCGACGGCCGCGGTGAAGGCCGCCGCCACCGGATGCGTGAGCCCCGGCCTGGCGGCGGGGGCGGCGTCCACGAAGCTCACCGCGAACCCGTCGAACACCTCGCGCACGTGCTCCTGGGCGTCCTCGATCGACAGGTCGGGCGCGAAGCGGTAGTTGACCGTGACCACGCACAGGTCGGGGATGACGTTGCCGGCGACCCCGCCCCGCACGCCGACCGCGTTGAGCCCCTCGTGGTACTCCAGCCCGTCGACCATCGGCCGGCGCGGCTCGTACGCGTTCAGCCTGGCCAGCACCGGCTCGATGCCGTGGATGGCGTTGACCCCGAACCAGGAGCGCGCGCTGTGCGCCCGCTTGCCGGTCACCGTGACCTCGGCGCGCAGCGTGCCCTGGCAGCCGCCCTCGATCACGCCGTCGGTGGGCTCCATCAGCACCGCGAAGTCGGCCGCCAGCCACCCGGCGTGGTCTCTGGCGACCCTGGTCAGGCCGTTGCGCTCGGCCTCGACCTCCTCGCAGTCGTAGAAGACGTAGGTGACGTCCCTGTTGGGCGCGGGCACGGTCGCGGCCAGCTTGAGCGCGACCGCGACGCCGGCCTTCATGTCGGAGGTGCCGCACCCGTACAGCAGGTCGCCCTCGACCCTGCTCGGCAGGTTTCCGGCGGTGGGGACGGTGTCGAGGTGGCCGGCGATCAGCACCCGCTCGGGGCGCCCCTGCTCGGTGCGGGCCACGACCGTCTCGCCCGAGCGGGTCACCGTGAGGTGCGGCAGCGCCGACAGGGCCCGCTCGACCTCGTCGGCCAGCGCCTTCTCGGCGCCGCTCACCGACTCGATGTCCACGATGGCGGCGGTCAGGTCGCGTACGTCCTGGGTCAGGTCGAGCATCAGGTGTTCACTCCATGTGCGCGCAGCGTCTCGTTGATCGCCGCCTTGTCGTGCCGCCGCCCCGGCTCCAGCCGCTTGATCACCAGCACGCACGGCAGGCCGAACGTGCCTCCGGGGAACTCCTTCATCCGCGTGCCCGTCACGGCCACGCACCACGGGGGGATCCGGCCGCGGCCGAGCTCCTCGCCCGTCTCGGTGTCGATCACCGGCATGGACGCGGACAGGATCGTGCCCGCGCCGACCACCGCGCCCCGCCCGATCCTGGCGCCGTCGACGACCATCGACCGGCTGCCGACGAGCACGTCGTCCTCGATCACGACGGGCACGGCGTTGGGCGGCTCCAGCACGCCGCCGATGCCCACGCCCCCGGACAGGTGCACGTTCTTCCCGATCTGGGCGCAGGAGCCGACCGTGGCCCAGGTGTCCACCATCGTCCCCTCGTCCACGTACGCGCCGATGTTCGTGAACGACGGCATGAGCACCACGCCCGGCGCCAGGTACGACCCCCACCGCGCGATCGCCCCCGGCACCACCCGCACGCCGTCGAACGAGCTCTTCAGCGGATGCCTGTCGTGGTGCTGGAAGTCGCCCACCTGGGAACGTGCCAGGCCCAGCACCGTGAAGCTGAGCAGGATGGCGCGCTTGGCCCGCTCGTCCACGACGACCTCGTCGTCCACGATCGTGGCGACCCTGGCCTCGCCCTTGTCGAGCAGGTCGACCGCGGCGACCACCAGGTGCCGCGCCTCGGCGTCGGCCGGGGTCAGCTCCGCGCGGCGCTCCCACAACTCGTCCACCACGGAGGGGATCGGTGACGAGGTGCTCACTTGACTCATGGCCTCGGAGCTTATCCGGCCGGGTAGGTTCTTCAGGGTGCGCCTGCGCTTCTCCCGTGGAGTCATCACCATCGCGATCATCGTCGTCGTGCTCGCCGTGGGCGTTTCCGTGGGCCTGTACCAACTGCTGAAGCGCACGCCCCTGGCCCAGCCGCCCGAGGCGTTCTGCTCGGTGACCACCCCCGACGGCGTCCGCACGCTGCTGCCCGAGCAGGCGCAGATCGCCGCCACCATCGCGGCCGTCGCGGCGCGCCGCGAGCTGCCCGAGCGGGCCGTGGTGATCGCCTACGCCACCGCCATGCAGGAGTCGAAGATCCAGAACCTCGAGTTCGGCGACCGCGACTCGGTCGGCGTGTTCCAGCAGCGCTCATCGCAGGGCTGGGGCACCAAGAAGCAGCTGATGGACCCGGTCTACGCCACGAACAAGTTCTTCGCCGCGCTGGTCAAGGTCAAGAACTACCGGAAGATCCCGCTGGCGGAGGCGGCGCAGGCGGTGCAGCGCTCGGCGGGCGGTTACGCGTACGCGCCGCACGAGACGGACGCGAAGATCCTCGCCGCCGCCTTCACCGGGCGGGTGCCCAAGGCCGTGCACTGCTGGTACCCGCCGGGCAAGTCGCCCGTCCCGCAGCCGAAGACCGCCGAGGCCCGCAAGCAGCTCGCCCGGGCGCTGGGCAGCACGGCGATCACCACGAAGAAGCGCGGCTGGCTGGTGGCCGCCTGGTCGGTGGCGCACGCCGAGAAGTACGCGCTCACCAAGGTCGGCTACAACGGCGCCACCTGGGTCAACGACTTCGAGGCCGTCGGCTGGCGGCAGGGCGGCGCGGCCGGCGCCCGCAAGGTGGAGCTGGCGTAGCCGGATTCAGGAGGCGCGGCGGATGATCGAGATGGAGCCCGGCGGCAGCGGCTGCGCGTAGCTCGCCGTCCACGAGCCGCCCTGGATGCGCTCGAACGACAGCAGCCGCCCGTCGGAGGCCCGGTAGTCGGCGAAGTCGAGCAGCCCCCTGTCGGGGTTGCCCGTGTCGCCCTCGCTGCGGAAGGCGGCCGTGCCCCGGTCCATCGGGAAGAACTCCACGCCCTCCATGATGAGCATGCTCTTGGCCGGCACCATGCCCTGCGTGGGGACGTCGTTCCAGAGCTGCACCTCCAGGTGCGGCGGGTCGCCCGCGCGCACCTCGACCGAGAGCCACTGGAGCCGCCGCGAGCCGTCACGCAGCAGGAACTCCGTCCACTGCTGCCCCTGCCAGGAGATGTGCATGGCGCCGAGCACGCGCTGCGGAGCTCCGAGCACTTCGATCCGGTCGCCGATCCGGATCGTGCGAGGGTCGGTGTAGTCGGTGCCGACATGGCCAGGGGCGCTCACCGGCGCCGCCAGCGGGGTCTCGATCGCAGCGACCTCGGCAGGCGGCGCGCTCGTACGGCGGCCCTTCCTGTCTTGCCGCAACGTGGCCCAGAAGGCCCCGAGCAGCAGCAGGACGGTGGCGATGCTCAGCCCGAGTACGACCATGGAGGTCATGCTCATCGATCAGCTCGCTCCACTCGCGGTCTGCCTCGGCGTCAGCCCTTATTGATGTATACGCTCATTCATGGATAAGCGGACGGATCGGGATCCGGCCCGTTATGACGGGCGATCCTACTGGAGGCGGCGCACCGCCGCACCGATCCGTTCGTCCGTGGCGGTGACGGCAATGCGGATGTGGCGTCCACCTGCCGATCCGTAGAACTCGCCCGGCGCGACCAAAATGCCGATTTCGGAGAGCTTGCCCACTTGGTCCCAGGCGCTCTCGCCGTTGGACGCCCAGAAGTACAGGCCCGCCGTCGAGTGGTCGATGCTCCAGCCGGCCTTCTCCAGCGCCGGGCGCAGCAGGGCGCGGCGGGCGGCGTACACCTCGCGCTGCCGGTCGGCGTGCTCGTCGTCGGACAGCGCGACCGTCATGGCCGCCTGCACGGGCTGCGGCATCAGCATGCCCGCGTGCTTGCGCGTCTCCAGCAGCCGCTTGACCAGGACGGGGTCGCCGGTCACGAACCCGGCGCGGTAGCCGGCCAGGTTGGAGCGCTTGGACAGCGAGTGCACGGCCAGCAGCCCCTCGTGGGAGCCGCCGCAGACGTCGGGGTGCAGGATCGAGATCGGCTGCTCCTCCCAGCCCAGCTCGATGTAGCACTCGTCGGAGGCCACGACCGCGCCGCGCTCGCGGGCCCAGGCCACGACCTTGCGCAGGTGCTCGGCGGGCAGCACGCGCCCCGTCGGGTTACCGGGAGAGTTGACCCAGACGAGGTCGACCGGCTCGGGGCCGAGCGCCAGCGTGCTGTCGGAGGCCGTGCCGACCGCCCCCGCCAGCCGGGCGCCCACGTCGTACGTCGGGTAGGCCAGCTCGGGGAAGACCACCCGCTTCGCGCCCAGGTAGGTCGGCAGCCAGGCCACGAACTCCTTGGAGCCGATCAGCGGCAGCACGTCCTGCTGCTCGACCGTGACACCGTGCCGGCGGCGCAGCCACCCGGCGGCGGCCTCGCGCAGCGCCTTGGTGCCGTGGGTGAAGGGATAGCCGGGGCTGTCGGCCGCCTGGGCCAGCGCGTCCTGGACGATCCTGGGCACGGGGTCGACGGGCGTGCCGATCGACAGATCGACGATGCCGTCGGGATGTGCCAGCGCGCGCTCCTTGTACGGCTCCAGCCGATCCCAGGGGAAGTCAGGCAGCTTGTTCACGATTCTCCAGGGTGTTGCGTCGCCGTACGAGGGGCGCGGGCGCGACCGTGCGGACGGGGCGCATCCGCCGGATGCCCCCGTGCACGGCGTCGATCGGGACTGCCTTAGTGGTCCTCGCCCTGCGGCGGCAGCGCCGCCACGACCGGGTGGTCCTTGTCGATCTTGCCGACCTTGGAGGCCCCGCCGGGCGAGCCGAGGTCCTCGAAGAAGTCCACGTTCGCCTTGTAGAAGTCCTTCCACTGCTCGGGAAGGTCGTCCTCGTAGAAAATCGCCTCGACGGGGCACACAGGCTCGCACGCGCCGCAGTCCACGCACTCGTCGGGGTGAATGTAAAGCATGCGCTCGCCCTCGTAGATGCAATCGACGGGGCACTCCTCGATGCACGCCTTGTCCAGGACGTCCACGCAAGGCTGCGCGATGACGTAGGTCACCTCGAGCTCCTTCTTCTCCAGCACCATGGCATGACTCTGACCGCGGTTTGCTACGCCCTAGTATTGCCGTGCTTGCTGGCTGGCCGAAACGGAGGGTGGCAAACTCGTGGTCGCACGCCTCGTGATCGCCGTTACAAGCCAGGACATCGGCGCACGGATCACCACGCGAAGAAGGGTTCCCGGCGGGTTCCGGGACGCCGTGGGAATCCTCGTGTCGTGGGCGGACGGAGTGCTCGAAGTTCGCAAGAAGGACGGCACCGTGGTGACGATCCCCGAAGAGAGCCTCGTGGCCGCCAAGGTGGTTCCGGCCGCGCCTCCTCGACCTGGGCGAATGCAACAGTAAGTATTCGTTGTGTGACTGTACGTACCTGCGCCGCCGCAGCAGCCATCCTCGCCAGCGCCGGATGCGGCGCGTCGTCCACCGGCTCCAGCACCACCGAGACCAGGAACCTGCCGCCCGTCAACGCCCAGGCCACCTCGATGAAGGCCGGCTTCGGCACCATGGAGCGCCTGGCCGAGACCGCCCGGCGCGAGGGCGAGCTGAACGTGATCGGCCTGCCCCGCGACTGGGTCAACTTCGGCGAGGTCATCGACACCTTCGCCGACAAGTACGACATCAAGGTCAACCAGCTCGAACCCGGCGCCAGCAGCGCGCGGGAGCTGGACATCGCCCCGAAGCTCAGGCCCGACGTGTTCGACCTCACCATGGACGTCGCCGTCTCCCGGGCCGACCGCTTCGCCCCGTACAAGGTGCAGGGCTGGCAGGACCTGCCCGACCACGTCAAGGACCCCGCCGGCGCCTGGTACGCCGCCTACGGCGGCTACATGTCCATCGGGTACGACCCGCGCGCCGTCAAGCCGCCCGCCACCTTCGCCGACCTGCTCAAGCCCGGCTACCGCGTGGCGCTCGACGGCGACCCCCTGCGCTCGGCCGCCGCGTTCGACGGCGTCATGGCGGCCTCGCTGCGCGCCGGCGTGCCCAAGCCCGACCAGGGAGTGGCCCTGTTCGCCAAGCTCAAGCAGGAAGGCCGGCTCACCGACCCGGCCAAGGCCAACGTGATCGTCGCCTGGGACCACCTGAACGCCGCCCGCGGCGCCCACCACCCCGAGGCGTGGAAGGTCACCATCCCGCGCGACTCCGCGCTCGGCGGCTACCACGTGCAGGCCGTCAGCAAGGCGGCCCCGCACCCCGCCGCCGCCCGGCTCTGGCAGGAGTTCCTGTTCTCCGACGAGGGCCAGAACCTGCTCCAGAAGGGCTTCGCCCGACCCGCGCGCGGCGAGGCGATGCTCATGAAGGGCACGCTCGACGCCGAGCAGGCCGCCAAACTCCCCAAGGCCCCGGGCCGCCCGTGCTCATGACGATCCCCCAGGCCGACGCCGCGAAGGCGTACATCAAGAAGGAATGGGCGAAGAGCGTGGGATGAGTCCGAAGTGACTTGATATGTCGTAGGGACGATCAGGCTCTAAAGTGAGCAGACAGCACGGCCACGGGGGCCCGATGTCTGATCGAATGTGAGCTGATCGTCTTGCGATACGACACACCGAGCTTGGAGCGGTGGAACAGTCGCGCCTACGACAGCAGCTTCGGCTACGTCTCGACGCAGGGCGCGCCACTGGTCGACCTGCTGGACCCGCGGCCCGGCGAGCGCGTGCTCGACCTCGGCTGCGGCACCGGGGTGCTGACCGCGCAGATCGCCTTCAGAGGCGCCGACGTCCTCGGCATCGACGGCTCCGCCGCCATGATCGAGAAGGCGCTCGCCCAGTATCCGGGCATGAACTTCATCATCGGTGACGGGCACGACTTCACCGTCGTGGACCCGTACGACGCGGTCTTCTCCAACGCCGCGCTGCACTGGATGAGCCGCGACCCCGTCGCCGTGATCGCCAGCGTCCGCGAGGCGCTCAAGCCCGGCGGGCGCTTCGTCGCCGAAATGGGCGGGGCCGGCAACTGCGCCGAGCTGACCACCGCGATGCTGACCGCCTGGCGCGAGTACGGCCTGCGCGAACCCGACCTCCCGTGGTACTTTCCCACGCCTGCCGAGTACGCCCGCCGTCTCGAGCAGGAGGGGTTCGTGGTCAGGCTGCTGGAGTACTTCGACCGGCCCACTCCCCTGGACGAGTGCCCCGGCGGGGCCGCCGACTGGGTGCGCATGTTCGCCTCCTCGGTGCTCGAAGGGCTTCCCCCCGAGATCGTGGAGCCCCTGCTCGGGCGCGTGAACGAACTGGCCGCGCCCGCACTTCGCAGGGAGAGTGGCTGGATGGCCGACTACGTGCGTCTACGCTTTGCCGCTGTTCGGCGTTGATGCGTCGAGCATGATGCGTAGGGCTGATTTGCCGGACTATGGTCTGTTCCGTGGGCGGCGAGATTATGGCTGCACCGCTGCGGCGGCGTGAGGGGCTGGTGAACGGAACGGGATGAACTTCTGCCTGAGCGACCTCGTACCACCGTTGAGGTGGAGCGACTCGTCGACGATCACGCTACTCACCGGGCAGCCGGACCTGCCGGATGCGTGGTGGCGCAGTTTGCCCATGCCGCGCGTCCTCGCGGCGATCGGCCCCGAGTCCCTGGGCGAGCTGCTGACGGAGATCGCCCTCGAGCACTGGCCGGCGGCGGCGGTCGGCGACGTCCTGCCGGCCCTGCACGTCCTCGACCCGGAGGAGGCCGACGAGCCCGCCGTCGCGATCGCGCTCGACCGCGCCGGGTCGTGGCCCGGGCTGCTCGCCCTGACCAGCCGGGAGCTGGTGGACCAGCCCTTCATCCAGGCGCGGCCGGTGCTGAACACGCTGTTCTCCGCCGTCCTGGTACGCCTGGCGCACCCCCACGGCGACCCCGCCTCCGCACCCGCCGCCCCCCTGTACGCCGCCGGCGAGGCTGAGCCGGCCGCTGCCGCGCCGGAACGCGTGGGGGCGGGCGAAGAGGAGCTTCCGCCGCCCGTCGCCGCCCAGCACGGCGCTGAGAGCGCCGAGGAGCCCGCCCGGGAGCCCGAGGACGCCCAGGAGGCCGCCGAGGAGCACCACGCCGCTCCGGAAGCCGCCGAAGCCGACCCTGAGATCGGCCCCGAGCTCGAAGCCGAGCACGCCCACGAGGCGGCCGACGAGGCCGGTGACGAAGCTGAGCACGCCGCCGAGGCCGTCGGCGAGGTGGAGCGTGGCGTCGAGCCCGCCGAGATCGCCGAGCCGGTCGAGCCCGTCGCGGAGCACCGCGCCGAGGGCGCCGCCCAGGCCGCCTACGCCGGTGACGCGCTCGACGCGGACTACCGCGAGCCCTACGAGCCGCCGCACGAGGCCCAGCCGCGCGAGGACGCGCCGCGCGAGGACGCCGGGCGGGACGAGGCCGTCCTGCACCAGGAGAGCGCCACGCTCGACGAGGAGGAGCCGGAGGAGGCCGAGCGGGTCCTGGACGCCGACGCGGAGCCGGTGGCCGACGAGGCGGCCGAGCCGGAGCCCGAGCCGGTCCTGGACGCCGCCGACGAGCCCGCCCCCGAGCCGGCCGCCGAGGAGGCCGAGGCCGTCCAGGCGGCGTACGAGCAGGAGCCGGAAGAGCGGAAGCGGTCGCTGCCGGACCTGATCGAGGCCGCGTTCGCCGGGCTCGACGACAAGAGCTGGGCCGTGGCACAGAACCGGGTGTTCACAGACGAGCCGTCGGCCGTGGACCAACTGGCCAAGCTGTTCGCCGTGCCCCCTGCCGAGATCATCGCCACGGAGAGCGAGCTGCGCGACCGCCTGGACCGCTGGCTGGCCAGCGACGAGGCGGCCCCGTACCGGGCGCACCTGGAGGAGCTGGTCCGGACGCTGGGCCCGGACGCTCCCAAGGAGCAGGTGATCGACGCGGCCGACTGGCACAAGGTGGAGATCCAGGCGCTGGAGGTCCCGGCGTGGCAGTTCGTGCTGACGACGCTGGCCCCGCCGCCTCCCCCGCCGCCGGTGCCGGTGCCCGTGCAGCAGGAGCTCCCGCCGCCGCCGCTGCCGCAGCGCAAGCCGTACCAGCAGCAGCCGCAGCCGCCGGTGGAGCTGGTGCCGTCGGCGTTCGGCCCGGTGGGGCTGACGCCGTCCCCGCCTCCTGGGCCGCCGCAGTTCCAGGCGTTCACGCCGGTGGTGCCGCCGGTGCAGGAGGTGAACGGCGAGCAGGAGCAGCCGTTCCAGCAGCCGCCGCCGGTGGGCGAGCAGGAGCAGCCGTACCAGCCGTTGAAGGACGTCTCTCAGACGCAGCGCTGCTTCAGGCAGCCGGACGGCCGCTGGTGGCTGCGCATCGACGTGACGGCGGAGCAGCTCGCGGGCGGCGAGTGCGTGCTGCCGACGGGGTTCGCGTCGTACCTGGGGTTGTCGCCGGGCGAGAGCAGGACGGTGCGCAGCGCCGCGGGCGAGCTGACGATGACGTGGCACGGCCGGCCGACGCTGCTGAGCATCGAGCGGCTGCTGGTGGACGTGGGCGCCCGTGAGGGCGGCCACCTGTTCCTGACGCTGTCGGACGAGGGGGTGCTGCGGGCCAGGCACCTCCCGGTCGCCGCCCAGGGCGCCGAGAAGATCACCAAGGCGCTGCGCCTGGTGGGGTACACGGCTCCGGGCGGCACCAGGGACCAGGCGGCGAGGGTGATCGCCACGAGGATCGGCATGGCGGGCCCGGTCGTCCTGCCCGACCTGCTCGACAGGCTCCGTGAACGCGGGGATCGCGACCTGCTAGAGCTCTTGGACTGAGCCGGGTGCCGCGGCTCGCGATCGGCCCTGAGTTTCCCAGGGAGCTCAGCGCACTGGCCCAGCCGGTGCGCAGGGACGCCGTGGTCGCGCTGCGCCGGTTCCTGCTGAACGTGTCGGGCGCGCCGCATCCGGAGCGGGTGCGGGGCGCCAGGGATCCGCGGGTCGCGACGCTGCGGCTGGCCGAGGGCCATCGCGGGGTGGTGGTGCGGCAGCGGGACGTGTACTGGCTGCGCACGCTGCTGCCGGACCCGGAGGCGTGGGCGTTCGCCCGCCGCCACCGCTATGGCGTGAACCCGGCGATCGGCGTCGTCGAGGAGTGGGACGACGAGGCGCTGGCGCGGGTGGAGCCGGCGTTACGGCGTTCGGCCAGGTCAGGTCGGCTGTTCGCGCCGATCTGCGACGGGGATCTGCTGGGGCTGGGCCTCGACGGGCACGCGCTGCCGCTGTTCCGCCTGATCACGACGGAGGCGGACGTGGCCGCGCTGGAGCCGCTGCTGCCGCCCACCCAGTACGTCCCGCTGGCGGTGCTGGCCAGGGGCGGGACGCTGTCGGAGGCGTGGCGGGAGCTGAACGCCTGGCGCGCCGTGGACCGGGACGAGGGCCCGATCGACACGGAGGACCTGTACGCGGCGCTGCTGCGCAGCCCGGACCGGGCGGTGTTCGTCTCGGACAAGGTGACGCTGGACCGGGTGCTGGAGGCGCCGGCGTGGTGCACGTTCCTGTACCCGCCGCAGCACCGGCTGGCCAGGGCGGCCGGGTACGAGCATCCGGTGCTGGTCGTGGGCGGCGCGGGCACCGGCAAGACCATGGTCGCGCTGCACCGGGCGGCCCATCTGGCGGCGCGCGGGTCGGGGCCGGTGCTGCTGGTCACGTTCTCGCAGAGCCTGGTGGAGGAGCTGTCGGCGAAGCTGGACGTGCTGATCGAGGACGAGGTCGTGCGCAAGCGGGTCGAGGTGGACAACGCCGAGCGCCTGGCGGTGCGCATCGTGGCCGCCGCGGAGGGCCACCGTCCCGCGCTGGTGGGCCGGGGGGCGCGCTCGCTGGCTCAGCTCACGGACGACGCGCTCAGGTTGCTGTCGATCACGACAGGTGATCTGCTCGACGATGTGGATCCGGGGCGCAAGCCGTACCGTCACATGGTTGTGGACGAGGCACAGGACGTCAGCCCGGCGCAGTGGCGGCTGCTGCGGGCGGCCGTGCCGCGGGCGCGCGACGACCTGTTCATCGTGGGCGACCCGCACCAGCGGGTCACCGACACGAAGGTGGCGCTCGGCGCGGTGGGCATCCCCGCCGCGCAGCACGCGCTCGACCGCTCCCACCGGCTGCCGCAGGAGCTGCTGTCCTTCACGGTACGGCTGCGCGGCGGCGGCCCCTCGCCGGGCCTGGTCACGGGGGTGACCGACTTGTCGGCCTTCAGCGCGACCCGTCATGGCGAGCGGCCGGTGGTCAGGGCGTACGACACGCCTGAGGCGGAGCTGGCGGGGCTGCGCGGCACGATCGACGCCTGGCTCGCCGACGGCGTGCCGGCGCGGGAGATCGCCGTGGGGGCCCGCAACCAGCGGCTGGTCCGCGACGCCAAGCGGGCGCTGCGCGGCCTGGACGTGCGGGCGTCGACGTTCCAGCACATGAAGGGCCTGGAGTTCGAGCGGGTGGCGCTGATCGGGGTGGCGGAGGGCGTGGTGCCCGAGCCGCCGCCGGACGAGCCGTACGCGCGGGCTCGTGCGCTGCAACGCGAACGGAGCATACTGTTCGTCGCCTGCACCCGGGCGCGTTCGATGCTCTATATCTCCCATTCCGGAAGAGGCAGCCCGTTTCTACCCCTCTGATCACATAGTCTGAACTGCGGATATCTTCCCTTTGCCGGTTGGACCTCAATGAACCTCAGCCTGAGCGACCTCGCGCCACCCCTGCGCTGGACCTCCCCTGGTCTGATAGCGCCGATCGTGGAGGAGCCCCAGCTGCCCGAGGCCTGGTGGCAGGCGATCCCCCTCGACCGCGTGTGCGCCATCGTCGGCGCGCCGGCCGTCGCCGGCCACCTGGCCGACCTGGCGGTGGCCTTCTGGGGGCATCTCATGCTCGGCGACATCCTGCCGCTGCTGCGCTTCTCCGACCCCGCCGAGGCCGAGCGGACCCCGGAGACGCTGGGCAAGGACGTGGTGCAGAAACTGTTCAGCGGCGTGTTCGAGCGGCTGCTCGAGCCCGCCCCTGAGGCGGTGCCCGCCCCGGCCAGGCCCGACCGGCCGCTGCCCGAGCTGATCGACGAGCTGTTCGGCGCGCTGGACGACCGGCAGCGCGCCATCGCCCGCGACCGCCTGTACGCCACGCAGCGGGCCACGCTGGACGAGCTGGCGCAGCGGTTCTCGGTGACGCGGGAGCGGATCAGGCAGATCGAGCGCGACCTGCGCGACCACGTGGAGTCCTGGCTGAGCAGGCCGGAGGCGGCCGCCCTGGTCGCGCACGTCGCCTGGCTGCGCGGCCGGCTGGGCTCCGCGGCCCCGGCCGACGACCTCCAGGCCACCGTTCCGTGGCACCGCACCGAGCTGCGCACGCTGGGCATCCCCGCGTGGCGGTTCGTGCGGACGCTGCTGACCGGCTACGAGCAGGCCGACGGCTGGCTCGTGGCGGGCGGGGCCGACGAGCTGAGGGAGAAGACGCGCCAGCTCTTCGCCGACGGGCCGCACCCGCTCGGCGAGGCCGTGTCCATGGTGGCGCAGCTCGGCGTGCGCGAGGACGTCGCCGAGCGGTGGATCCTGGCCGTGCCGCAGTTGCGCGTGCTGGGCCAGCACGTGGTGCCGTGGCCGCGCAGCATCAACGAGAAGGCCGAGGCGGTGCTCGCGGTGGCGGGCGCGCCGCTGTCGCCCGAGGAGATCCAGGAGCGCATCGGCGAGGACTACAGCCTGGTCGGCATCCGCAACCAGCTCACCGCCGACGAGCGCTTCCGCCGGGTCGACCGCAACAAGTACGGGCTGACCAGGTGGGGCGGCGACGAGTACCTGGGGATCAGGGAGATGATCGCCAGGGAGATCGAGCGGGCCGGCGGCGAGGCGTCGGTGAGCACGATCGTGGCCAACCTGACCTCCCGCTACGACGTGAGCGAGAGCTCGGTGCGCGCGTACTCGGGCGGGCCCGGGTTCGAGCGCACGCAGCGGGGCTGGATCAGGGTGGCGGGCACCGCGCCCGGCGGCGAGGCGGAGCCGTACCAGCCGCGCAAGGACGTCTCCGAGACGCGGCGCAGCTTCCGCTCCCGCGACGGCCGCTGGTGGCACCGCGTGGACGTCAACGCCGAGCACCTGCGCGGCTCCGGGTCGCCGCTGCCCACGGGGTTCGCGGCGTACCTGGGGATGGCGCCGGGCGGGCAGCTCACGGCGTCCGCGCCGTCCGGCGACGTGGTGATCAGCTGGCACAACCAGCCCACGATGGGCTCGATCCGCAACGTCCTGGCCGAGTACAAGGCGCAGGAGGGCGACCACGTCTTCCTGACCGTGTCCGACGGCGGGGAGCTGCTGACCCGCTACCTGCCGGCCGCGCCGGTCAACATGCCGCCGATCAACCGGGCACTCTACCTGTTCGGCTACACCGCGCCCGTCAGCTCCGAGATGGAGGGGTTGCGGCTGATCGGGGCCAGGATCGGGCTGCCCGACACGGCGACGCGCGAGGAGATCCTGGCCAGGCTGCGCGAGCGCGGCGACCGCGACATTCTCGGTTTCCTGGGCGGATGACGCCGGGCTAAGCTCGGCAGATGTTGCGGATCTACGACACGCGCGCCAGGCAGGTCGAGGAGATCGCCGCCGGGCGCGCGCTGCGGATGTACACGTGCGGGCCCACGGTCTATCGCCACGCGCACGTGGGCAACCTGCGCACGTACCTGCTGTCCGACCTGATCAGACGGGTCCTGGAGCGGCGGCGGGTGCGGGTCGTGGCCTGCCAGAACATCACCGACGTCGGCCATCTCACCGACGACGCCGACGCGGGCGAGGACAAGGTCCTGCTGCGGGCGCGGGCCGAGGGGCGCTCGCCGCTGGAGCTGGCCCGCCACTACGAGGAGGCGTTCAGGGCCGACACGGCCGCGCTCAACCTCCGGCCGCCCGAGCACATGCCCAGGGCCAGCGAGACCGTCGACCTGATGATCGAGCTGATCGCCAAGCTGGTCGAGCAGGGCCACGCCTACACCGTGCCCGACGGGTCGGTGTTCTTCGACGTGCGCACGTTCCCCTCCTACGGGGAGATCTCCGGCAACCGGCTCGACGCGCTCAAGCCCGCCCACCGCATCGACGCGGTCGATGCGCGCAAGCGCTTCCACGCCGACTGGGCGCTGTGGAAGCCCGGCGAGGGCGAGCTGACCTGGGAGGCGCCGTGGGGGCGCGGCTTCCCCGGCTGGCACGTGGAGTGCTCGGCCATGTCGCTGCGCTATCTCGGCTCGCGCTTCGAGATTCACACGGCCGGCATCGACCTGCGCTTCCCGCACCATGAGGACGAGCGGGCGCAGTCGAACGCGGCCACCGGCCACGAGGTGGTGGACCACTGGGTGCACGGCGAGCACCTGCTCTTCGACGGCCAGAAGATGGCCAAGTCCACGGGGAACGTGGTGCTGCTGTCCGACGTCGTGGCGGCCGGGCTCGACCCGCTGGCCGTGCGGATGGCGTTCCTGGAGCACCGCTACCGCCAGCAGATGAACCTGACGTGGGACACTCTGAAGGCCGCCGACCGCACGCTGCGCAGGTGGCGCTCCCGGGTGGCCGAGTGGGCCGAGTCCGTCAGCGCGCCGCTGTCGCAGGAGCACGTCGACCGGGCCGAGGCGGCCTTCGACGACGACCTCGACACCCCGGCGGCGCTGCGGGTGCTGCGGGAGCTGGAGCGCGACGAGTCGGTGGCGCCGGGGGCGAAGTTCGAGACGTTCCTGCATCTCGACCAGGTGCTGGGGCTCGACCTGTCGATCGACATCGGCCGGCCCAAGGTGCTGCCGCCGGGCGCCGCCGAGCTGCTGGAGGCGCGGGAGCGGGCGCGCGCGGCGAAGGACTACGCCGCCTCCGACCGGCTGCGCGACGAGCTGGCCGAGCTGGGGGTGCGGGTATCCGACACGCCGGAGGGGCAGACGTGGGCCTGAGCGGGCGTCCGGAGGAGTGATCACGAACTGCCAGACTTGATGCCAGTTCGGCATGAAGGAGGTGGCGGTGCGACCCTACGCGTGGATGCCGTGGCCGTTGCGGTGGTCGGCCCGGGTGTTGACCGTTGTTCTCGCATTGGCCCTGGTGCTGGCGGGGGTTGTCGTCTACACCGTGCGGAAGTCGTTCCCGCAGGTGGACGGGACGCTGCGGCTCCCAGGTCTGACGGGTAACGTCGAGATTTATCGGGATAAATCAGGGATCCCCCACATTTATGCTGATTCTGCGGCGGACCTGTTCATGGCCCAGGGCTTCGTCCACGCCCAAGACCGCTTCTTCGAGATGGACTTCCGCCGCCACCTGACCGCCGGGCGCCTGTCGGAGCTGTTCGGCGCCTCCACGCTCGACAACGACAAGGCCCTGCGCACCATGGGCTGGCGCAGGGTGGCCGAGCGGGAGCTGCCGGACCTGGCCGAGGAGACCCAGGGCTACCTCGACGCGTACTCCAAGGGGGTCAACGCCTGGCTCACCGCCAACCCCAACGCCTCCGACCGCAGCCTCGAGTACTCCATCCTCAAGCTCCAGGGCGGCGGCGGCACGCCGGAGAAGTGGACGCCGGTCGACTCCGTGGCCTGGCTGAAGGCCATGGCGTGGGACCTGCGCTCCAACGTCGAGGACGAGATCGACCGCGCCCTGGCGCTGACCAGGCTGCCCAAGGAGCGGGTCGAGCAGCTCTACCCCGGCTACCCGTTCGACCGGCACCTCCCGATCGTCAACGAGGGCGCCCTCGCGCAGGGCCGCTTCGACCAGCGGGCCGAGCCGCGCCTGCGCGGCAACCGCGCGCTGCGCGACGCCGCCGGCACGCTGGCGGACGTGCCCAACGCGCTGGGCACCGCCGACCGCGCCGGGCTCGGGTCGAACTCGTGGGTGATCTCCGGCGAGTACACCACCAGCGGCAAGCCGCTCCTGGCCAACGACCCGCACCTGTCGGCGCAGCTCCCGTCCGTCTGGTACCAGGCGGGGCTGCACTGCCGCAAGATCACCGAGACGTGCCCGTACGACGTGACCGGGTTCACCTTCTCCGGCGTGCCCGGCGTGATCATCGGGCAGACCGACAAGATCGCGTGGGGGTTCACCAACCTCGGCCCCGACGTGGCCGACCTCTTCCTTGAGCAGGTGGACGGCGACACCTACCTCTACAAGGGCTCCCGGCTGCCGCTGGAGACCCGGCAGGAGAAGATCAAGGTGGCCGGCGGCAAGACCGTCACGATCACCGTCAGGAGCACCCGGCACGGCCCCCTGATCAACGAGGTCATCCCCAGCGCCCGGCCCAGCGGCGAGGCCAACGCGGTGGCGCTGCAGTGGACGGCGCTGACGCCCGGCAGGACGGTCGACGCGATCTTCGCGCTGAACAAGGCGGGCGACTGGCAGGAGTTCAAGGCCGCCGCGTCCCTGTTCGACGTCCCCGCCCAGAACCTCATCTACGCCGACACCACCGGAAAGATCGGCTACCAGGCCCCCGGCCGCATCCCCGTGCGCGCGAACGGCGACGGCACCTGGCCCGTGCCCGGCTGGACCGGCGAGTACGACTGGAACGCCGCCCCCATCCCCTACGACCAGCTCCCCTCGGTCGAGGACCCGGCCGACGGCTTCATCGTCACCGCCAACAACGCCGTCATCGCCCCCGACCGCTACAAACCGCTGCTCACCAAGGACTGGTCCTACGGCTACCGCTCCGAACGCATCCGCACCCTGATCAAGGAGGCCATCAGGAAGGGCCCGATCGACGCCGCCACCATGGAGGAGATCCAGCGCGACAGCTCCAACGGCTTCGCGCAGACGCTCGTCCCCGCCCTGATGGAGGTGGACCTGGCGGGCCCGTCCGTCCAGGCCAGGGAGCTGCTGAGGTCGTGGGACGGCACGCAGCCGGCCGGCTCGGCGCCCGCCGCGTACTTCAACGCCGTCTGGCGGCACCTGCTCACGCTGACGTTCGACGACGACCTGCCGGAGGCGGCCCGCCCCACGGGCGGCGACCGCTGGTACGAGGTCGTCAGGCGGCTCCTGGAGACCCCTGACGACCCGTTCTGGGACGACGTCACCACGAAGAACGTCACGGAGCGGCGCGACGACATCCTCCGCCAGGCCATGGCCTCGGCCCACCAGGAGCTCGCCGAGCGGCTCGGCGAGGACGTCAAGGCGTGGCGCTGGGGCGACCTGCACCAGCTCGAACTGGTCAACGGCTCGCTCGGCACGTCCGGCATCGCGCCGGTGGAGGCGCTGTTCAACCGGGGGCCACTGCCGGTCGGCGGCGGCAAGGACGCGGTGGACGCCACGGGCTGGAACGTCCAGAACGGCTACGCGGTCACGGCCGTGCCGTCGATGCGGATGGTCGTCGACCTGTCGGACCTGGACAAGTCCCGGTGGATCAACCTCACGGGAGCCTCCGGGCACGCCTTCCACGACAACTACTGGGACCAGGCCGAGGCGTGGGCGCGGGGGGAGATGCTGCCGATGTACACGAAGCCGGAATCGGTCAAGAAGGCCGCCGTGCACACGCTGAAACTGACTCCCTGACTTTACGGACGTCCGATATTCGGGGGTTTTTAGGCCGTCAAGAGCCCCCGCGTCGCCGCCACCAGAGCCGCTGGTGCGGATAGCCGCCGTCGTCCAGACCGGCCAGGCGTTCGAAAACGTTGTACGAAGCCTGGTGCCCGCAGACGATCACCGAGCCGAGCATGGCGAGCAGATAGAGCGGCAGCATCGGCAGGCCGAGGCACCAGGCCCACTGCGTGGCGTGCCGCCCCTCGTGCACGACGAGCCGGTCGTCGAGGGTGTCTCTCCTGGTCAGGACCACGTTTCCGACCGTGAACGCCCCCGCGATCGGGAAGCGGTAACGGTAGCCGAAGGCCAGGATGAGGCCGTTGGGGCCGGGCACCTTGGAGGCGCCGCCCACGATCGCGATCAGCAGGCCGAGGGGCGTGGAGAGGTTGACGTAATTCACCGCCCGCCGGAACCGGAAGCGCCTGTTCATGCGTCTCAGTCTTGACCAATCTTGACAAGTCGGAATAATGATCCCCGTCCTGAAATCTCCCACAAGAGCAGGATTATGAGATTCTCCATCCTGGGCGCGCTGCTCGGCACCGTCGCACTGGCAGGAGCCGGCGGAGTCGCGATCACCCAGACGTCAGCGACCGATTCCCTACGATTCACCGACACTCCTCTCCACGCACAGCAGGCAGCGTTAGCCGGCGACCCCTCGACGTCGCCGCCCTCCACGTCGCCGTCGCCAACCCCCACCGAGACCACCACCCCGACGGCGACACCGTCCCCTACTGACGGGGACTACACCGCCGAGACCCGGGTGGTCAAGAGAAGAGGCGTTTCCTACCTCGCCGTCTCGGTCACCTACGAAGGGGCGGCGTTCTTCAACGTCGACCAGCGCGTGTGCAAGAGGAGGACGTGCAAGACCGCGAGCGTCGACCTCATGGTCGTCGGAGGCGACGCGAACGCCACCACCCGGCTCGGCCGGGGCACGTACAAGAAGAAAGGGCAGGCCGGGGTCAGCATGGCGCCGCTGCCGACCGTCACCGTCCGCGAGACGGTCACGGTGACCGAACCAGGTCCCACGGTCACCGTCACCGAGCCGGGGCCGACGGTCACGGAGACGTTCACCTGTCAGCCGTACGTCGAGCCGACGGACACCCTTCCGCCGTCGGGAGTGCCGACGGACACCCTCACCCCGTCCGTGGAGCCCACTCCGACTCCGACTCCGACGCCCACCGTCACCGAGACCCCCACCGACACTGTGTCTCCCACCGTGTCTCCCACTGTGTCGCCCACCTTGTCGCCCACGGAAACTCCTACGGACACTCCCTCGGAGATCCCGACCTGTCCGCCGCCGTCCGAGACTCCGGTGGAGCCACCCACTGACGAGACCCCGACCCCGACCCCGACCGACACGAGCGTTCCCACCGACACCGCGACGGCCACGCCGTCGGAGTCGGCGAGCACTCCCGCCGCCCAGTAGGGCCGCGACCTCTCACCCGGGCCAGGCCGCGTGCCTGGCCCGGCCCATGCTCACAACGACTTGTAGCGGCCGTCGTGGTAGAGGAGCGGCGCCCCCTCCGACGGCGTGCCCAGCGCCGTCACCCCACCCACCACGATCGAGTGGTCGCCGCCGTCGTGCACCGCCGTGGTCGCGCACTCCACGGTGGCGATGGCCCCGTCGAACAGCGCCACCCCCGACTCCCCCCGGTGGTGCGGCCACCGGGCGAGCTGCCCGTTCAACGGCCGCCCCCGGTGGGCGAAGAAGCGCGAGGCGTCCTCCATGGAGGCCGGCAGGATCGACACGCCCCACACGCCGGCTTCGAGCACGGCGTCGTGGAAGCGCGCCACCTTCTCCGCGCAGAACAGCACGAGCAGCGGGTCGAGGGAGACGGAGGTGAAGGAGTTGATCGTCATCGCGTGATCGACGTCGCCCAGCCTGGTCGTCACGATCGCGACACCGGTGGCGAAGCGGCCGATGACTCTCCGGTACGTACCCGGATCCACGTGCCGCTCGATGAAATGCACCTAGCTACTTTATGCCTCTACGTCTGGTTTTTCGGAGGGGTACCCCCGCAAAAGCCACGATCCCCCTCCCGAGGAGGGCGAAAGCAGGTAGGCCGCAACGAGGGCCAGCAAACCCCCGTACAGGTAGACGTACCCGGGAGGACCGGACGCGATCACCAGGTCCCCCATCCCCAGCTCCAGCGTGAACGGCATCGTCACCAGCAGCCAGCCGAGCGCCGTCACCATGGCGCCGAGCCTGGCCCGCATCAGCCTGCCCGCCCCCAGGCACACCCCGAACAGCAGCAGCACCCAGACGATCGCGGCCACCGGGATCACGCCCACCTGCCACGTGGGATGCGTGAACCCGCCCACGACGGCCATGACGACCCCGAGCACGAACAGCATGCCGTACGCCGCCCCGCCCAGCGCCGACTCGGCCTGGCTGCGATGTTCCATGTCGAATGAGGTTAGTGGATGCCCGCGAAGAGATCGTTCTCGCGGTTGTGCGGCTCACCGAGGCCGCCCGCGTCCACCGGCGGGCCCGGCACCGGCGCCCCGGGGACGCCGATGGCCAGCGTGTAGTGCTCGACGCCCAGCACCTCCTGGCCGATGTTGTTCGACAGCGCGTACCAGGGGGGCCGGACCGTGACCTGCGTGGCGTGCGCGCGCAGCGCCTCCACCTTGTTGCCGATCCAGGGGCGGGCGTCGATCTCGGTGGTGATGTCCTCGTCGGGGCTGCCGAACGGCATGTCGTCGACGTTCTCCACCTGGAACTCGACGTCGGCCTCGCGCAGCGCGTCGGCGCCGCGCCGCAGCACCGAGCGCGCGACCGCCGTGTGGTAGAACTTCGCGATCTGCCACGGCTCACCCTCGCCGAAGCCCGGCTTCGCCGCCAGCTCGAACGCCCTGCGCGAAACCCGGTGCGCCTGGATGTGGTCGGGGTGGCCGTAGAAGCCGTTGGCGTCGTAGGTGACGAGGACCTGCGGGCGTACCTCTCGGATGATCTTGACCAGCTCCCCCGCCGCCTCGTCGAGGTCGGCGCCCCAGAACGCGCGCGGGTGGTCGTTGGAGGCCACGCCCATCATGCCGGAGTCGCGCCAGCGGCCCGGCCCGCCCAGGAAACGGTGGTCCTCGACGCCGAGCGCCTGGCAGGCCGCGGCCAGCTCGCCCACGCGGTACTGGCCCAGCGCGTCGTCGCGATCGGCGGCCAGGTGCGCGAGATCCGCGGGGATGATCTCCCCCTCCTCGCCAAGGGTGCAGGTCACCAGCGTGACGTGCGCGCCCTCCGCGACGTACTTCGCCATGGTCGCGCCGGTGCCGATCGACTCGTCGTCCGGATGTGCGTGCACGAGCAGGAGCCGTCGATCAGTCATGCCCACGAGCGTAGCAATGGCAGGATTGAGGCCATGAGCGAGAGCTTCCCGCGCCTGTCCGCCCGGACCCGCCGGTTCACCCTGGGGGTCCCCCGCGGCTTCACGATCTCCCCCGACGGCGGGCGGGTGGTGTTCCTGCGCACCAAGTCGGGCACCGATCCGGTGACCTGCCTGTGGGAGCTCGACACCGAGACCCACGTCGAGCGGCTGGTGGTCGATCCCCGCACCCTGCACGCCGACGAGGAGGACCTGCCGCCGGAGGAGCGCGCCAGGCGCGAGCGCAGCCGCGAGGCCGCGGGCGGCGTGGTCGCCTACGCCACCGACGCGGCCGTGCGGCAGGCGTGCTTCGCGCTGTCCGGCGGGCTCTACGTGGTCGAGCTGGCGAGCGGCCAGACGCGCGCGCTCTCCACGCCGGGCCGGGTCATCGACCCCCGCCTGTCCCCCGACGGGCGACATGTCGCCTACGTCTGCGACGGCGCCCTGCGCGTGCAGGCCCTCGACGGGGGCCACGACCGGGCGCTCGCGCAGCCGGAGTCCGAGACGGTGACGTACGGGCTGGCCGAGTTCATCGCCGCCGAGGAGATGGACCGCATGCGCGGCTACTGGTGGGCGCCCTCCAGCGACGCCCTCCTCGTCGAGCGCGCCGACGACGCCCCCGTGCACCTGTGGCACATCGCCGACCCCGCCAACCCCGACCGCCCGCCCGTCGCCCAGCGCTACCCCGCCGCGGGCACCCCCAACGCGCTCACCGAGCTGTTCGTGCTGGGGCTCGACGGGTCACGCGTGCCGGTGCCGTACGACGAGGAATACCTCGTCACCGCGACTTGGGACTCCCACGCGCTGTCCGTCGTGACGCTCACCCGCGACCAGCGGACGATGCGGCTGTTCTCCGTCGACCCCGCCACCGGAGCCACCTCCCTCGTCCGCGAGGACACCGACCCGGCCTGGGTCGACATCGTCGGCGGCGTGCCCGCCCACCTCGACGACGGCTCCCTCGTGTGGGTGGCCGGCTCCGAGGGCGGCCACCGCCTGATCGTCGGCGACCGCGCGGTCACCCCGCCCACGCTCCAGGTGCGGGCCGTCCTCGACGTCGACCACGACAGCGTGCTGTTCAGCGCCAGTGGCGACCCCACCGAGATCCACCTGTGGACCTGGGACGGCCACTCGCTGCTGCCCGTCTCCACCCGGTCCGGGGTGTTCTCCGGCCGGATGTCCGGCGGGGTCGGCGTGCTCACCGAGCAGAGCCTCGACGACGAAGGCGTCTCCACCACCGTCGTCCGCCGCGACGGCATGGCCGTGCCCATCCCGTCGTTCGCCGAGCGCCCCGGCCTCGACCTGCGCGTCTCGCTCGGCCGCTCCGGCCGCCGCGAGCTGGCCACCGCCGTGGTGCTGCCCACCTGGTACGAACCGGGGTCCGGCAAGCTGCCCGTGCTGATGGACCCGTACGGCGGGCCGCACGCCCAGCGGGTGCTCAACCGGCGCGGCGCCTTCCTGGAGAGCCAGTGGTTCGCCGAGCAGGGCTTCGCCGTCATCGTCGCCGACGGCCGCGGCACCCCCGGCCGGGGCACCGAGTGGGAGCGCGCCGTCCTCGGCGACCTCGCCACCCCCGCCCTGGAAGACCAGATCGACGCCCTGCACGGGGTGGCCGAGCAGTACCCCGACGACCTCGACCTCACCCGGGTCGCCATCCGCGGCTGGTCGTTCGGCGGCTACCTCGCGGCGCTCGCGGTGCTGCGCCGCCCCGACCTGTTCCACGCGGCCGTCGCCGGCGCACCGGTGACCGACTGGCGCCTGTACGACACCTGCTACACCGAGCGCTACCTCGGCAACCCCGAGGCGCAGCCGGAGGTGTACGAGAAGTCGTCCCTGTTCGCCGACGCCGCCAAGCTGGAGCGCCCGCTGCTCCTCATCCACGGCCTCGCCGACGACAACGTCGTGGCCGCCCACACCCTCCGCCTGTCCTCGGCCCTGCTCGCAGCCGGGCGGCAGCACAGCGTGCTGCCGTTGTCGGGGGTGACGCACATGACGCCGCAGGAGGTCGTGGCCGAGAACCTGCTGCTGCTGCAGGTCGACTTCCTGAAGAAGTCACTGGGCGGCGCCACGCCTCCGGGCAGCGGCCCGGCCGTCTAGCTACGTTTCGACCGAGCTGAAGGCGAATGCCGGCCGGGGAGCTGCC
Organism: [Actinomadura] parvosata subsp. kistnae; assembly: GCF_900323885.1. Taxonomy (GTDB): domain Bacteria; phylum Actinomycetota; class Actinomycetes; order Streptosporangiales; family Streptosporangiaceae; genus Nonomuraea; species Nonomuraea composti. Next base: position 1,281,423 of record NZ_OOHJ01000018.1, read on the forward strand.
CCAGCTCCCCGGCCCGTCCTGTGCGCGCCTGACCACTGCCTCGTCCGCGAGCGCACGACCACGCCTGCCAGCGAGCGCGCGACCACCCACCCCGAGCACGCGGCCACCCGCCCACGACCATGTGGCCACCTCACCCAGGTGCACGCGACCACCCCACCCTCGAACACGCGACCACCCCAGCCGCGAGCACGTGACCACCCGCCCGCGAGCACGTAGCCACCCCGCCCAGGTGCACGCGACCACCCCACCCTCGAACACGCGACCACCCCACCCCGGAGCACGGCACCACCTCATCCGCGAGCACGCGACCACCCCACCCCGGAGCACGGCACCACCTCATCCGCGAGCACGCGACCACCCCACCCCGGAGCACGGCACCACCTCATCCGCGAGCACGCGACCACCCCGGTCCCCAGCGCGCATGACCATCCCGCCCGCCAGCACGTAGGCGTCTCGACAGGGCGTCGGCCGGCGTCCAGGCGTCAGGCAGGCGCCTGGTCGGGCGTGCCCGTGCCGGTCCCGCACCAGCCGTCTCCCACCACACCTCTCTCATCGATCCACCTGATCACCGTCCATCAAACCGTGGTCTGACCCCGCCCCCCAGAAACCAAACCCTGGTCCGACGCGATCCACCCGCCCGCTCCGGCATCGTGATCGCCATGCTCAAACCCCTCGGCCTCACCCTCACCCTGCTCAGCACGCCCCTGGCGCCCTGGCAGACCGCAGCCACCACCACGACCGGCACCACAGCCCTGACCTGGCAACCATGCCCCGGCGACACCAGCACCGCCGCCGCCACCACCACGAAGCCCGCCACCAAGCCCGCAACCACCACCAAGCCCACCGGCTCAGGGCCCGCTGACACCATCGCCACCAAGACCACAACCACCGGCCTGGAATGCGCCGACCTCCAGGTCCCGGCCGACTGGCAGAAGCCCGAAGGCCGCAAGATCACCCTCAAGCTCGGCCGTCTGAAGGCCACAGGCGGCACCGCGAAGGGCTCGGTCCTGGTGTCGTACGGCGGCCCCGGCGCCCCCGGCATCGCGATGACGAGATCCCTCCAGAGCTGGTGGACCGACCTGCGCAAAAGCATGGACATCGTCACGTGGGACACCCGCGGCTACGGCGCCGACCAGTTCCAGGGCCTGAGCACGGGGTTGCCGTGCACGTGGACCCGCATCCCGCTCGCCGACGTCCCGCAGGACGACGCCGACCTCGGCCGCCTGTCCGACACCAACCGCGGCTACGCCGAGGCCTGCCGCCTGAAAGACCGCGAGTTGTTCGCCAACATGAGCTCGGCCGACCACGCCAGAGACATGGAGGCGATCAGAAAGGCGCTGGGCGACGACCAGCTCAACTACTACGGCGCCTCCTACGCGGGCTTCTACGGCCAGGCGTACGCCCGTCTCTTCCCGTCCCGCGTCCGCACGATGGTCCTCGACGGCACGTGGAACCACAGCGCCGCCGACTGGCAGCGCGAGCTGGAGGCCATGGCGGCCACGAACGAGCAGTCGATGCGCCGCTTCTTCACCTGGTGCACCCGCAACGACTGCGCGGACGTACCCGCCCTGTGGCGAAAGCTGATCGCCCGCGCCGCGAGCAAGCCCATCCCCGCCAACACGCCGAACGTCGCCTACAAGACGGGTGACCTGCAGTCCTTCGCCCTGGGCCTGGCCCGCCAGGGCACTGCGGCCTGGCCCAAGCTGGCCACCGCGATCCGCAAGGCGAGCAGGGGCGACGCCTCCGACTTCGTCCCCGCCTCCGGCGCCCGCTACCCCGACCAGGCCACCCCGGTGACGGAATGCACCGACTGGCCCCGCTTCGCCGACCTCAGCCAACTGACCGCCACGATCAAACGCCTGCGCAAGCTGGCCCCAACGCCGGCGCCGCCAACACGTTCGCCACGAGCACCCTCAACTGCATCGGCTGGCCCGTCCCCGTCACCAACCCGCCCGCGCCCCTCCCCACCGGCCTCCCCCCGCTGCTCGGCGCGGGCGCGTGGGGCGAGTCCGACGCCACCGAACGCATCCTCGCCCAGGTCCCCGGCAGCGTCACCATCCACCACGACGGCCCCGGCCACACCCTCTACGGCACGAACCCCTGCGCCCGCGACCACATCAACGCCTACCTCACCTCCCGCACCCTCCCACCTTCGAAAACCCAGTGCTGACCCTCACCACCCCAGCCCGCCCCTTCCATCCGCCCCTTGACGCCACGTTCCCTTTAGTCTAACTCTAGTAACCATCACTAGAGTCCAACTCTAGGAACAGAAATCCCCTCCTCCTTATGGAAGGACTGCGTCATGCCCACCATCGCCAACACCCAGCAAGCAGAGGCGTGGAACGGTTGGGAAGGCCAGCTCTGGGCCGACAACCCGGACTACTACAACGGCATGCTCGACGGCTTCAACGACGCCCTCTTCAAGGCCGCCGCCATCCAGGCGGACGACAAGGTGCTGGACGTCGGCTGCGGCACCGGCCGTACGACGCTGCTGGCGGCCGGCAGAGCGTCCCGGGGCACCGCCCTCGGCATCGACCTGTCGGCCCCCATGCTGGCCCGCGCCCGCGCCGACGCCGCCGCACAAGGAGTGACCAACGCCGTCTTCGAGCAGGGGGACGCCCAGGTCCACCCCTTCGGCGACGGCACGTACGACGTGGTCATCAGCCGCGGCGGCGTGATGTTCTTCGCCGACCTCGTCGCCGGCTTCACCAACATCGCCCACGCCCTACGCCCGGGCGGCCGCCTGGCCATCATCACCTCGGTCCCCGGCTCCCCGGACGGCGACTACGCCCGCGCGACCGCCGCCCTCCGCGACCACATGCGCCGCCCCTCCCCCGCCTCGATGGGCATGATGTCCATGACCGACCCCGACCGCATCCACCAGGTCCTGACCGACGCCGGCTTCACCGGCATCGACATGACCATCGTCGAAGCCATGGAGAACCTCGGCCGCACCGCCGAGGAGGCCGCCGCCCACATCTGCGCCATGGGCCCGGTCCAGTTCAACCTCTCCACCCTCGACGAACCCACCATCGCGACCATCCGCAAGGCCGTCGCCGAGGGCCTGCGCCCGTACGAAACCCCGACCGGCGTCCAGCTACGCGGAAAGGTCCGCCTGACCACCGCCACCCGCCCCTGACCCATGACACCCGAACGGCGGCGGCGACGGGCAACCTCCCGCCACCGCCGCCACCCGGCACACCCCACCCCGAAGCATCACCGCCCTACCCCTGACAACACCCGCCTCACCGACCGCAACGCGCCCCCAAGGAAACCTGCCGTATGCCCTCCTCCTCAGGCCACACCCAGGCCCGCCCACGGAGACGCCATGCCCGCCACCACCCCATCCAGGCCCTCACCCAGGCAGGCCAAGCCCGCGAGAACCCCTCCCCCGCCTTCCCACCGCACCTTCCCTGGCCCCGCACCCCTGTACGGGATCCTCGCCCCAGGGGTCGCGTCCTTGCCCTCGTGTCCTTGCCCCGCTGGTCGCGTCCTCGCCCTCACCCCCTCGCCCCCGCTGGTCGCGTCCTCGCCCTCACCCCCTCGCCCCCGCTGGTCGCGTCCTCGCCCTCACCCCCTCGCCCTCGCCCTCGCCCTTGCCCTCGTGTCCTTGCCCCGCGGGTCGCGTCCTCGCGCTCGCGCCCTTGCCCCCGCTGGTCGCGTCCGCGTCCTCGCGTTCCTGCCCCTGCGTCTTCGCGTTCCTGCCTCCGCGTCTTCACCCCCGCATCCTGCACCGTGCCCCTGCCCCCTCATCCTTGCCCCCACATGCCTGCCCCCGTATCCCTGCTGGGGAAGGCGCACGGCGCTCGCGGTCAGGAGAGGCGAGAGCGACGGCCAGGTTGGAGAGCGGAGGAAGCTGACGGCGAGGGCCAGGGAGGCGGCCGCGTCACTCACGATCACGAAAGGGCGAGACCGATGGCCAGCGCGGCGAGAAGGGAGCCCATGGTGAGGCGCTGGAGGCGGAGCCAGGAGGGGCGAGCGGCCAGGAAGCCGGCGATACCACCCGCCGCCACGACGATCGAGAGGTTGACCAGGAGCGCGACCGCCACCTGGACGCAGCCGAGGATGATGCCCTGGAGGAGGACGTTGCCCCGCTCGAGGTCGACGAACTGGGGGATGATCGAGATGTAGAGGAGCGCGATCTTCGGGTTGAGCAGGTTGGTCATCAGACCCATCAGGAAGAGCTTGCGCGGGGAGTCGGGAGGTATCTCGCGCGCGGCGAAGACCGACGCACCACCCGGCTTGAGCGTCTTCCAGGCCAGCCACAGCAGGTACAGGGCCCCGGCGATGCGGATGGCGGTCAGCAACTCGGGGAACGCGGTGAACAGCACGGCGAGCCCGAGGTTGGCGCCGACGAGGTAGACGAGGAAGCCCGCCGCCACCCCCGCCAGGGAAATGATCCCGGCGCGCCTGCCTTGGCTGGTGCTGCGGGAGACCAGGTACATCATGTTGGGCCCCGGGGAGAGCACCATGCCGAGGGCTACGAACACCACGCCCAGCACCGCACTTGGTTCGACCATGCAGCAGAAGCTATCCAGGAGAAAATCGCGGTGCAATAGCTTAAATTGCACTCATAGCAATGTCATGCTTGGATCCCAACGTATGGAGGACTATCGCCGAATCGCCGACTCCATCGCCGACGACATCGCATCGGGCCGGCTGCGGCCAGGCGACCGCCTGCCGCCCCAACGGGTCTTCGCCCGGCAGCACGCCATCGCCGACTCCACCGCCGCCCGCGTCTACAGGGAGTTGGCCGGCCGGGGCCTGACGGTCGGCGAGGTAGGCCGGGGCACGTTCGTACGAGCCTCCGCCCCACCGCCCGGCCCCGCACTCGTCGAGCCCACGGGCAGCAGAATCGACCTCGAACTCAACTACCCGGTGGTCCCCGAGCAGGCAACGCTACTGGCCGACGGCATCAGCCCGCTGCTGCGCGCCGACGTACTGGAGTCATCCATGCAGCCGATCGGCGCGGCGGGCACACCGGTAGCGCGCCGCATCATCGCCACCCTGCTCGCCCGCAGCGAGTGGCACCAGGAGGAACACGCGAAGCGGCACAGCGAGGGGCATGGGGAGCGGCCCGGTCCCGAACGAGGCAACGAGCGCTGGGCCAGGCACGGAGACGAGCCCGCCGACCGGCTTGAGAACGAACACAGCGAGGAACGGGGCTACAGGCGGGCAGGTGAGCGTGGGGAGTCGCGCAGGGGCCGGTGGGGCGAAGAGCTTGGTGAGCGGTGGAGCGAAGGGCATGAGGGCGGGGGCGGGGGGTGGTGGCCGGAGCCTGAGCGGGTGCTGTTCGCGGGTAACGGTCGGCAGGCCATTGCGGCGGCCCTTGCCACGTTGGTTCCGCCCGGGGGGCGGCTCGGGGTGGAGGAACTGACCTACCCCGTGCTCAAGGGGCTGGCGGCGCGGGTCGGGGTGACGCTGGTGCCGTTGCGGATGGACGAGGCGGGGCTGGTGCCGGCGGCGGTCGAGGCCGCCGTGCGGAAGGCGCCGCTCAAGGCCGTGTACGTCCAGCCGACACTGCACAACCCGCTGTCGATCAGCATGCCCGTGGAGCGCAGGGCCGAGCTGGCGGGCGTGCTCCAACGCCTGGACGTGCCCGCGATCGAGGACTCCATCTGGTCGTTCCTGCGTGACGACCTGCCGCCCCTGGCCGCCTTCGCGCCAGAGCGGACGATACTCGTCGACAGCCTGTCCAAGCGGCTCGCGCCCGGCCTGTCGCTGGGGTTCGCCGTCGTGCCCGGCCCCGTCGTCCCGCGCATGGCGGCGGCGCTGCGGTCGGGCGGGTGGACGCCGATGCGGTTCGCGCTGGAGGCGGCCACCCGGTGGCTGACCGACGACACGGCGCGGGCGGTGGCGCGGGCCAAGCAGCGGGACGCGGCCATGCGCCAGGAGATCGCCGCCCGTTGCCTCGACGGTTTCGCCGTCCGCAGCGATCCGCGTTCCTACTACTGCTGGTGGGAGTTGCCGCCGCCGTGGCGGGCCGACACGTTCGTGGCCGCCGCCGCCCGGTACGGGATCGCCGTCACGCCCGCCGCGGCGTTCGCCGTCGGGCACGGGCACGACGGCGCCCCGAACGCCGTCCGCCTCGGCCTGGCCTCCCCTCCTCCGAACGTCCTGTCCCAGGCCCTGACCACCCTCGCCAACCTCGCCCGCTCAACCCCAGAGGACCTGGTCGCAGAGTGAGCGGGGCGAGCGGGTGTGCGGTACGCGAGTGAGTGGGGTACGCGGGAGTGGAGTTACGCGGGTGAGCGAGGCGGGCGGTGAGCGAGGCGAGATGAGGGCCGCCCACGTCGTCGGTCGCGCGAACCAGGGCGCGCCGGAACCAGCGGTCATGCAGGCCGACGGGCGCCCTGCCGACGGGCGCCCTGCCGACGGGCGTCCGGGCCAGCGGTCGGCGTCCAGACACGGCAGGCGGTCCGACCAGCGGGCGCACAAACCAGCGGCGGTATGGGCCGGAGGAAGCCCGGCCCCATGGTGTCCAAACCTGCGCGCGCCCAGACCAACGGGCGCCCGGGCCAGCAACCGCCCAAACCGGGCAGGCGTCCAGTAAGGCGGGCGTCCGATGCGGCGGGCGTCGGTGCGGCGGGCGTCCAGGGCGGCAGGTGTCCGGTCCAGCGGGGCGCGCAGAGCGGCGGCCCTCCGGAGCGGGCAGGCGTCCAGGGCGGCGACCGTCCGGACCCGGCAGGCGTCGGGACTTGGCGGGTGTCCAGAGCGGCGGGCGTCCGGACCGGCAGGCGTCCAGACCGGCAGGCGTCCAGACCGGCAGGCGTCCAGACCGGCAGGCGTCCAGACCGGCAGGCGTCCAGACCGGCAGGCGTCCAGACCGGCAGGCGTCCAGACCGGCAGGCGTCCAGACCGGCGGGCGTGCGGAGCGGCGGGCGTCCAGGCCGGCGGGCGTCCAGGCCGGGTAGGCGGTCAGGGGGTCGGGGGTGGTGGGGTGGGGTTGCCGTGCCAGCTGCGCCACAGTGCCGCGTACGAGCCCCCTTCGGCCACCAGCTCCTCGTGGGAGCCCAGCTCGCTGATCCGCCCGTCCTCCACCACCGCGACCCGGTCGGCGTCGTGGGCCGTGTGGAGGCGGTGGGCGATGGCGATGACGGTGCGGCCCTCCAGGACGGCGGCGAGGGAGCGTTCCAGGTGGCGGGCGGCGCGGGGGTCGATGAGGGAGGTGGCTTCGTCGAGGACGAGGGTGTGCGGGTCGGCGAGGACGAGGCGGGCGAGGGCGAGCTGCTGGGCCTGCGCGGGCGGCACGGCGAGCCCGCCGGAGCCGACTTCGGTGTCGAGGCCGGACGGCAGCCCGCGTACCCATTCCAGCGCGTCCACCGCTTCCAGGGCTTGGAGGACGGCGGTGTCGGTGGCGTCGGGGCGGGCGATGAGGAGGTTGTCGCGCAGGGTGCCCTTGAAGACGTGGTGTTCCTGGGTGACGAGGGCGACGTGGCCGCGCAGGTCGTCGAGGGGCAGGTTGACCAGCGGCACGCCGCCGACGGTGACGGAGCCGGTGCGGGGGCCGTGGATGCCGGCCAGGAGCCGGCCGAGCGTGGACTTGCCGGCGCCGGAGGGGCCGACCATGGCGAGGCGTTCACCGGGCTGGACGGTGAGTGACACGTCGTGCAGCACGTCGTGGCCTTCGCGGTAGGCGTAGCGGACTCCGGTGGCCTCCAGCAGCTCGCCCGCGGGCCGGTCAGTGGTGACCTCGCGATCGTCGGAGACGTTGGCGACGCCGAGGAGGCGCGCCATGGAGGCGCCGCCGACCTGCAGCTCGTCCACCCACATGAGGAACCGGTCGAGCGGGTCGATGAGCTGCTGCGCGTACAGGACGGCGGCGACGACCTGCGCCAACGACACCCATGACTCGATGTAGAACAGGCCGCCGACCAGCAGGGCGGCCACGACGGGGATGACGTAGCCGAGCTCGACGGCGGGGTACCAGGTGGTGCGCAGGCGCAGCGTGTAGCGTTCGGCCGCGTACGAGCGGGCGATGTCGCCGTCGGTGCGGGCCCGGCGCCGCTCGCGCAGGCCCAGTGCCTCGACGGCTCTGGCGCCTTCGACGGTTTCTGCGAGCCCTTCGGTGACGTCGGCGTAGGCGGCGTTCTCGCGCAGGTAGCCGTCGCGGGCGCGGCGGAGGTACCAGCGGGTGGCGATCCACAGCACCGGCCCGGCGAGCAGCATGGGCAGCATGAGGAGGGGGCTGACCAGCAGCAGCGCGCCGATGGTGATCACGAAGGTGACCATGGCGATCAGCGTCTCGGGCACGGCGTGCCGCACGGTGCGCGACAGGGAGTCGACGTCGCGGGAGGTGCGGGTGATGAGGTCGCCGGAGCCGGCGCGTTCGACGGTGGACAGGGGCAGGCCGAGCACCTGGCCGACGAACTCCTCGCGCAGCTCGGCCAGCACCTTCTCGCCGAGCCTGGCGGAGGCCAGCACCGCGTACCGGACGAGCAGGCCCTGGAGGAGCAGGAAGGCGGCGATGGCGGCGGACACGACGGCGACGTTGACGTCGGCGCCGTGCTGGAGCCGCTCGACCAGCCCGCCGAGCTGCCACGGGACGAGCAGGCCCGCGACGGCGGCCAGGCCGTGCAGGGTGAGGGCGAGCGCGAGGGGGCGCGGGTACTTCAGGGTGAGCCGCCTGGCGTAGGCGCGCACCTGACGCCGATCGGCGATCGGCAGGATCTCCCGAGCCATCAGCCCTCCCGAACTGGAGAAAGGGCCGGACGAGTCATCAGTCCTCCCCGAGTGGAGATAGGGCCGGACGGGTCATCAGTCCTCCCCGGCTGGAGAACAGGGCCGAACGGGTCATCAGTCCTCCCCGACTGGAGAACAGGGCCGGACGGGTCATCAGTCCTCCCCGCGGGTCACGGTCGCGGCGTAGGCGGGGGTGCCGTCGAGGAGCTGACGGTGGGTCCCCTCGGCCAGGACGCGGCCGTTCTCGACGTAGATCACGTGCTCGGCCCGGTCGAGCACGAGCGGGCTGGTGGTGCAGACCAGCGTGGTACGCCCGGAGCGGGCCTTGGCCAGGCGCTCGGCGATGCGGGCTTCGGTGTGGGCGTCGACGGCGCTGGTGGGCTCGACCAGGATGAGCACTTCGGGGTCGGTGAGCAGCGCCCTGGCCAGCCGCAGCCGCTGCTGCTGCCCGCCGGAGAACTCGCGCCCGGCCTCGGCCACCTGCGCGTCGAGCCCGTCGGGCAGGGCTTCGACGATGTCGGTGGCGCAGGCGGCGTCGAGGGCTTCGCGGATCTGCGCGTCGGTGGCGGCGCCGCGCACGTCGAGCTCGTCGCGCAGGCGGCCGTTGAACAGGCGGGCGTCGTTGTCGGCGACGAGGATGCGGGAGCGGACCTGCGAAAGCGGCAGCGTGCGCAGCTCCGCGGGGCCGAAGGTGACGTCGCCTTCGGCGTAGCGGCCGAGCCGGTCGGCGATGGCGATGGCGTCGCCGGGGACGCTGGTGGCCAGGGCGGTGAGGGTGCCGGGTTGGAGCGTGACACCGCTGTAAGAGTCGCGCAGCACGCCGCCTTCGCTGGTGCCGGTGCCGCCGGTGATGTCGGGGTCGATGGACAGGATCCTGATCACCCGGCCGGCGGCGACGTGGCCTTTGGTGAGCTTGTCGGCGGCCTCGGTGAGGGTGCGCATGGGGCCGATGAGGAACACGGCGTACAGGTAGAAGGCGACGAGCTGGCCGGTGGGGATGTCGCCGGCGACGGCGAAGGAGGCGCCGATGCCGGTGACGATGGCGATGAGCAGGCCGGGCAGCACGATCTGGGCGCCTTCGAGCACCGATTCGACGCGGGCGACGCGGACGCCGGCGTGGCGTACGCGCTGGGACTCGTCGCGGTAGCGGGCGGCGAAGACCTGCTCGCCGCCGATGCCGCGCAGCACGCGCAGGCCGGCGACGATGTCGGCGGCGCGGGTGGACAGCTCGCCGGACAGCTCCCGCTGCCGGCGCTGCCGGTCGTGCAGGGGACGCAGGAGCGGCCCGACGGCGACGGCCATGAGCGGCACGCCGAACAGGACGAGCAGCCCGAGCGGCAGCGAGGTGGAGATGAGGATCACGGTGACGGCGACGATGGCCACGATGGAGCCGACGCCGCGCAGCAGGATGTCCATGGAGCTGCCGATGTGGGCGATGTCGGAGTTGCCGACGCTGACGACCTCGCCGGTGGACAGCCGTTTCGGCAGGGTGGCGCCGAGGCGGGCGGCCTGCCTGGAGGTGAGCTGAACGGTGCGGTAGGCGGCGGCCAGCCAGTTGAAGACGGCCATGCGGTGCCGCATGATGCCGGTGAACGCCTGCAGCAGCCCGAGCGCGAGCAGCGCCGCCGACCACGTCAGCAGGGAGCCGGTGTTCTTGGCGGTGACGGCCTCGATGCCCTTCCCGAGCACGGCCGGCATGAGGGCCTGCACCAGCCACCACAGGGTGGCGTAGGCGATGCCCGCGAGCAGCGGCACGGCCTGACGCCGCGCGTTCCACCACAAATAACGCAGCGGGCTGCGGAGGTCGGGCACGCCGGGATCGGCTTCAGGAAGGGAGCGCATAGCCTGACAACCTTGACAGTCACCCCGGCACCCGGCAAACCATTTTCGTCACCGCGCGAACGCCCGCAGGGTGTGGACCAGGGCCACCGCCGCCGTGACGGCCAGCAGGACGTAGCCGACGGTGTACGCGCCCGTGGCGGCGTACACGACGCCCATGACGAGCGGCGGGAAGTAGCCGCCGAGCCCTCCGGCGGCGCCGACGAGCCCGGTCACGGTGCCGACCCTGGACGCCTCCACGACCTGCGCCACCAGCGCGAACACGCCGCCGGTGCCAAGCCCGAGGAAGAACGCCATGAGCACGAAGCTGAGCCCGGCGGGCACCTCGGCGGGCGGTTTCAGCGCCAGCACGAGCGCCATGACCGCGGTCCCGGCGAACGAGACGGCCAGCACCTTGACGGGCCCGATCCGGTCGGCGACGGTCCCGCCGAGCGGCCTGGACAGCACGGCCGCGATCGAGAACCCGGCGGTGCGCAGCCCGGCGTCGGTCTGGGCGAAGTGGTAGACGCTCTGCAGCAGGGTCGGCAGGTAGGTGGAGAACGCCACGAACCCGCCGAAGGCGACCGCGTACAGGAACGCGCACTGCCAGGTGGCCCTGATCTTCAGCGCCTCCCGCATGCGGGGCAGCGCGGAGCCGGTGGCGGGCGACCAGCGGGGCGAGTCGCGGCTGCCGCCCAGCATGACGACGCCCATCAGCGCGAGCACGGCCGCGATGAGCAGGTGCGCCCCGGCCCGGCCGAGCTCCTCGACGAGGCGCGGGGTGAAGAACGCCGACAGCGCCGTGCCGCCCATGCCCGCCCCGAACACGCCGGTGGCGAACCCGCGGCGCTCGGGGTCGTACCAGGCGTTGACGAACGGGATGCCGATGGCGAACGACGTGCCGGGGATGCCGAGCAGGAACCCCCAGAACAGCAGCCAGCCGTACGAGCCGGACCAGCCGACGAACAGGACCGGCACGATCGAGACGAAGCAGATGATCGCGAACATGCGCCGCCCGCCGAGCCGGTCGGCCAGCATGCCGATCGGGATGCGGCCGAGCGAGCCGACCAGCACGGGGATCGCGACCAGCAGCGAGGTCTGCGTCGGCGACAGGTGCAGCATCCTGCTGTAGCTCCCGGACAGAGGCCCGATGAGGTTCCACGCCCAGAACGTCACCGCGAACGCCGCGGTGGCCAGAGCCAAGTTCCGCACCTGACCTTTACGAAGCTCAGACATACACCCTGTGTAACAGAGAGTCACTTTCTGTGATGAAGTGGGGGTATGAGCGCCGAGGAGATCCTGCTGAAGACCGGCCGCTTCCTGCGCCGGTCCACCACCAGCGGTGACCTGCGCACCCTCTTCCTGAAAGGCGGCACCGAGGGCGACGCCTTCTACCGCGACCGGTGGAGCCACGACAAGGTGGTCAGGTCCACGCACGGCGTGAACTGCACGGGCTCGTGCTCGTGGAAGGTGTACGTCAAGGACGGCATCATCACGTGGGAGACGCAGGAGACCGACTATCCGAGCGTCGGCCCCGACCGGCCGGAGTACGAGCCGCGCGGCTGCCCGCGCGGCGCCGCCTTCTCCTGGTACACCTACTCGCCGACGCGGGTCAGGTATCCGTACGCGAGGGGCGTCCTGGTCGAGATGTACGCCGAGGCGAAGCAGCGCCTGGGTGATGCGGTGGCCGCCTGGGCCGATGTCACGACAAATCCGGAGAAGCGGGAAAAATACCAGCAAGCCCGGGGTCGGGGTGGGCTCGTCCGGGTCTCCTGGGAGCTGGCGACCGAGATGATCGCCGCCGCGCACGTCCACACCATCAAGACCTACGGCCCCGACCGGATCGCCGGCTTCTCCCCCATCCCCGCCATGTCGATGGTCTCCCACGCCACCGGCGCCCGCTTCGTGTCGCTGATCGGCGGCGCGATGCTCTCCTTCTACGACTGGTACGCCGACCTGCCGGTGGCCTCCCCCCAGGTGTTCGGCGACCAGACCGACGTGCCGGAGTCGGCCGACTGGTGGGACGCGGCGTACCTGATGATGTGGGGCTCGAACGTGCCGGTCACGCGCACCCCCGACGCCCACTGGATGGCCGAGGCGCGTTACCGGGGACAGAAGGTCGTGGTGGTCTCGCCGGACTACAACGACGCGGCGAAGTTCGCCGACGAGTTCCTCTCGGTGCGGCCGGGCACCGACGGGGCGCTGGCCATGGCGATGGGGCACGTGATCCTGCGCGAGTTCTTCGCCGACCGCGAGACGCCGTACTTCACGGACTACGTCAAGCGGTTCACGGACCTGCCGTTCCTCGTCACGCTGGAGCGGCGCGGCGAGGCGTACGTGCCGGGCCGGTTCCTGACCGCGCAGGACCTCGGCTCGCAGGAGGAGGCGGCCGGGTGGAAGACAGTGCTGCTGTCGGAGGCCGGCGAGCCGGTGGTGCCGAACGGCTCGGCGGGTTTCCGCTGGACGGACTCCGGGGTGGGCCGCTGGAACCTGAACCTGGACACGTCCCCGAAGCTCACCCTGCGCGGCGGCGAGGAGGCGCGGGTCCTGCTGCCCCGCTTCGACGGCGGCGGGTCCGTGGCCAGGAGCGTCCCGACCCGGCAGGTGGCCGGCCGCACGGTCACCACCGTCTACGACCTGCTGCTGGCCCAGTACGGCGTGGGCAGCGCCTACGACGACCCCGCCGAGCCGTGCACGCCCGCCTGGCAGGAGCCGATCACGGGCGTCCCTGCCGACCGGGTCGTCAAGATCGCCAGGGAGTTCGCCAGGACGGCGGAGGAGACCCGGGGCCGCTGCATGATCATCATGGGTGCGGGCACCACCCAGTGGTTCCACGGCGACACGATCTACCGCGCGTTCCTGTCGCTGCTGCTCCTGACGGGCTGCCAGGGCCGCAACGGCGGCGGCTGGGCGCACTACGTGGGCCAGGAGAAGTGCCGCCCGCTGGCCGGCTGGCAGCTCATGGCGGGCGCCCTCGACTGGGCCAGGCCGCCCCGGCAGGTGCCGGGCACCGTGTTCTGGTACCTGCACACCGACCAGTGGCGCTACGACCACTTCGACGCCGCGGAGCTGGCCAGCCCGCTGGCCAGGGGCGACTTCCGCGGCCGGCACCCGGCGGACCTGGTGGCGGAGTCGGTGCGCAACGGCTGGATGCCGATGGCCCCGGCCTTCGACCGCAACCCGCTCGACCTGGGCGACGCGGAGGATCCGGTCGCCCACACGCGGGCCGAGCTGGCGGCGGGCCGGCTCAGGCTCGCCGCGGAGGATCCGGACGACCCGCGCAACTGGCCCCGCGTCCTCACCCTCTGGCGCTCGAACCTGCTCGGCTCCTCCGCCAAGGGCAACGAGTACTTCCTGCACCACCTCCTCGGCGCGCGGTCGAACCTGCAGAGCCCCGCCCCGGCCGCCCCCAAGGGCAAGCTCGACCTGCTGGTCACCCTCGACTTCCGGATGACCAGCTCCACCGTCTTCTCCGACGTCGTGCTGCCCGCCGCCACCTGGTACGAGAAGCACGACCTCAACTCCACCGACATGCACCCGTTCGTGCACGCCTTCAACCCGGCCATCAACCCGCCCTGGGAGACGAGGACCGACTTCGCCGCCTTCCACGCCATCGCCCGCACGTTCAGCGACCTCGCGAAGAACCATCTCGGCGTCCGCAGGGACGTCGTGGCGGTGGCGCACCAGCACGACACGCCCACCGAGCTGGGCGGCCGCACCGGCTTCTGCCTCAAGGTGGTGGAGCGTGACTACGGCGCCACGGCCGAGAAACTGGCCGCGCTCGGGCCTTTGACGGAGAAGCTGGGCATCCCGGTCAAGGGCGTGACGTTCCTGCCCGACGAGGAGGTCACCTGGCTGGGCCAGCGCTGCGGCCTGGTGCCGCGCGGCGTCGCCAAGGGCAGGCCGGAGCTGGACACCGCGGCCAAGGCGTGCGAGACGATCCTCGCCCTGTCGGGCGTGAGCAACGGCAGGCTGGCCGCGCAGGGCTTCCGCCAGCTCGCCGAGCGGACGGGCGCGAGCTTCGACGGCATCGCCCACGAGGACCACCGCATCGTCTTCGGCGACACGCAGGCCAGGCCGGTACACGTCGCGGCCAGCCCGGAGTGGTCGGGCAAGGAGTCGCACCACCGCCGCTACTCGCCGTTCACGATCAACGTCGAGCACGGCAAGCCCTGGCACACGCTGACCGGCCGCATGCACTTCTTCCTCGACCACGACTGGATCCGCGAGTACGGCGAGGCGCTGCCGATCTACCGCCCGCCGCTGGACCTGGCCGCGTTGTACGGCGAGAGCGGCACTCTGCGTTACCTCACCCCGCACAGCAAGTGGTCGATCCACTCGGAGTATCAGGACAACCTGCTGATGCTCTCGCTCTCGCGCGGCGGCCCCACGATCTGGATCTCCGTCGAGGACGCCGCCGACCTCGGCATCGCCGACAACGACTGGGTGGAGGCGGTCAACCGCAACGGCGTCGTGGTCGCCCGGGCCATCGTCTCCCACCGCATGCCGAAGGGCACCGTGTACATGTACCACGCCCAGGACCGCCTCATCGACGTGCCGAAGTCGGAGGCGACGGGCCGCCGCGGCGGCATCCACAACGCCCTGACCAGAGTGCTCATCAAGCCCACGCACCTGATCGGGGGGCACGCCCAGCTCTCGTACGGCTTCAACTACCTCGGCCCCACCGGCAACCAGCGCGACGAGATCACCGCCATCCGGCGCCGGTCACAGGAGGTGCGCTACTGATGCGACCGATGGCCCAGATCGCCATGGTGATGAACCTGGACAAGTGCATCGGCTGCCACACCTGCTCGGTCACCTGCAAGCAGACGTGGACGAACCGGCCGGGGGTCGAGTACGTCTGGTTCAACAACGTCGAGACCCGACCCGGCCAGGGCTACCCCCGGCGCTACGAGGACCAGGAGCGCTGGCGCGGCGGCTGGAAGCTGACCCGCACCGGGTTGAAGCCGCGCGCGGGCGGCCGGCTGCGCAAGCTGCTGACCATCTTCGCCAACCCGCTCATGCCCTCCATACAGGACTACTACGAGCCCTGGACCTACGACTACCAGAACCTGACCGACGCTCCCCTGTCCGATGACGTGCCCGTCGCGCCGCCCAGGTCGCTGATCAGCGGCGAGCCGGTGAAGATCGGCTGGAGCGCGAACTGGGACGACAACCTCGGCGGCGACCCGAGCCCCGACCCGGTGCTGCGCAAGGTGTCGGACCAGGTCACCCAGGCGTTCGAGCAGGCGTACATGTTCTACCTGCCGCGCATCTGCGAGCACTGCCTGAACCCGTCGTGCGTGGCCTCCTGCCCGTCCGGCGCCCTCTACAAGCGGGCCGAGGACGGCATCGTGCTCGTGGACCAGGACCGGTGCAGGGGCTGGCGCATGTGCGTGACCGGCTGCCCGTACAAGAAGGTGTACTTCAACCACAAGACCGGCAAGGCCGAGAAGTGCACGTTCTGCTACCCGCGCGTGGAGGTGGGCCTGCCGACGGTCTGCTCCGAGACGTGCGTGGGCCGCCTGCGCTACCTGGGCGTGCTGCTGTACGACGCCGACCGCGTCACGGAGGCGGCCTCCGTGCCGGACGAGCACGACCTGTACGAGGCGCAGCTCGACCTGTTCATCGACCCGCACAGCCCGGAGGCCGAGTCGGCCGGGCTGCCCGCCGACTGGCTGGAGGCGGCCCGCAGGTCGCCCGTCTACGACCTGATCAAGCGGCATCGGGTGGCGCTCCCCCTGCATCCGGAGTACCGCACGCTGCCGATGGTCTGGTACGTGCCGCCGCTCTCCCCCGTCGTGGACGCCCTGTCCACCACCGGGCACGACGGCGAGGACGCGGGCAACCTGTTCGCCGCCATCGAGTCGCTGCGCATCCCCGTCGGCTACCTGGCCGAGCTGTTCACGGCCGGGGACCCGGCGCCGGTGACGTTCGCGTTGCGCCGGCTGGCGGAGATGCGGTCGTACATGCGGGCCGTCAACCTCGGCGAACGGCCCCCGGAGGACCCGGAGCTGGACGCCCTGTACCGGCTGCTCGCCCTGGCCAGGTACGAGGACCGCTACGTGATCCCGACGGCGTACGGCAACGTGCCCGGCGTCGTCGAGGAGGGCGGCTGCAGCCTCGACTACGACGGCGGGCCCGGCATGCAGCAGCCGTTCGGCGAGGCGTCGGGGCGGCCGGTGCCGGTCGCGATCGAGAGCTTCCACGGGCTCAAGGAGCGGCAGACGAGCGGCGAGGTCACCCACGACCGGGTGAACCTGCTCAACTGGGACGGCCGCGGCACCCCGGCCGGCCTCTTCCCGCCCAAACGGAGGCACCCATGACCCACCCGAGGAGGCGGCGGGCGCCGCGTCGGAGGCGCCCATGACCCGGCCGGTGATCTGGCAGGCCGCCGCCCACCTGCTCGCCTACCCCGACGAACGGTTCTGGCGCCGCCTCCCCCTGATCAGGGAGGCCGCCGAGCCGCACTTCACGACGTTCCTCACGCTGGCCGAAAGCCTGGGCGCGGGCGAGCTGGCCGCGCACTACGTGGACACCTTCGACCTGCACCGGCGCTGCTGCCTCTACCTGACCTACTACACCGACGGCGACACCCGCCGCCGCGGCGAGTCGCTGGCCGCGCTCAAGCAGCGCTACCGGGCGGCGGGCTGGGAGCTGATGGACGATGAGCTGCCCGACTTCCTGCCCGTCATGCTGGAGTTCGCCGCGTGCGACGCCTCGGGGGCCGCGCTGCTGGAGGAGCACCGGGCCGGGCTGGAGCTGCTGCGGATCGCCCTGTACGAGCGCGAATCGCCGTACCGGCACGTGATCGGCACGGTGTGCGCCGCGCTGCCGCCGATCACCGCCGCCGACGCGGCGAAGGCGGCCCGCCTGGCCGCCGGGGGCCGCCGGCCGAGAGCGTGGGCGGGTACCGGTGAGCTGGGCGGAGAGCATGTTGTGGGTCGTCGCGCCCTACGTCACGCTGGTGATCTTCGTGGGCGGGCTGATCTGGCGCCACCGCTACGACAAGTTCGGCTGGACGACCCGCTCCTCGCAGCTCTACGAGAGCCCGCTGCTGCGCGTGGCCAGCCCGCTGTTCCACTACGGGCTGCTGTTCGTGATCGTCGGCCACGTGACCGGCCTGCTCATCCCCCTGTCGTGGACGGACGCGATCGGCCTGTCGAACGAGGCGTACCACGCCAACGCCCTCATCTGGGGCGGCCTGGCGGGGGTGGCGACGCTGGTGGCGCTGGCCCTGCTGATCTACCGCCGCCGTACGAACGGGCCGGTGTTCCTGGCGACGACGGTCAACGACAAGGTGATGTACGCGGTGCTCGCGGCCTCGATCGTGGCCGGCGTGGTGACGACGGTGGCGGGGTTCGTGCCCAGCGAGGTGAGCTACCGGACGACGGTCGCGCCCTGGTTCCGGAGCGTCTTCCTGCTGCGTCCGGACGCGGAGGCGATGGGGCACGCGAGCGGTCTTTACAAGGTGCACACACTGATCGGGATGGCGCTGTTCGTACTTTTCCCGTTCAGCCGCTTGGTGCACGCGCTTTCCGCCCCGTTGGGGTATTTGTTCCGTCCTTACATCGTGTATCGGAGCCGCGCGGATGGCGTGCCGCGGCGCCCGGCAGGGGTGCGGATGCGACAGAATCGTCCCTTGTGAAGCACGGGTACACCAACAGCACCTTCGGCGACGGCGCCCTGGTCGTGAAGTGCTACGAGGGGCCCGAAGCGGCGTTCAGGCTCAGCACGGAGAGCAGATACCTGCGGCGCCTGCGCGGCCGCCTGCCGGTCCCCCGGGTCCACCAGGTCACCTCCACGAGCCTGACCACCCGCTTCGTCGACGGCTCCCACGGCCAGGACCTCCTCGACGAGGGCCGGGCGGTGGAGGTGTTCACCGAGTGCGGGCGCATGCTGGCCCGCATCCACCGGCTCGGCATCGTGCACGGCGACTACGGCCCCCAGAACATGCTGTTCCACCCCGACACGTTCGAGACCACCGCGATCCTCGACTGGGAGTGGGCCCACCCGGGGCGGCCGGTCGAGGATCTCGCCTGGGTCGAGTGGATCGTGCGCAGCCACCATCCCGAGCACGTGGCGCTGCTGCCGCACTTCTTCACCGCCTACGGCGAGGCCGTCCCGTCCTGGGCCGACCGCCACGCGGCGATGATCGAGCGCTGCCAGGGCCTGCTCGACTTCGCCACCCGCTGGGAGCCCGGCGGGGGCGGCGAGAAGCTGTGGCGCGAACGCCTCGACACCACGGCCGCCTGGACGGAGTGAGCACCCCGTCCGGCGGTCAGCCCTTGGCGTACTCGGTGCCGAGGACGCCCAGCAGGGCCAGGGCCTCGGCCGCGGGCGAGCCCGGCGGCGCGCTGTAGAGCACGAGGTGCTGGTCGCTGTCGGTCAGCTCCAGCGCGTCGCAGGCGACGGTGATCTCGCCGACGACCGGATGCCTGAACGTCTTCGTCAGCGTCGGCGCGGCCTGCACGTCGTGCCGCTCCCACAGCCGGGCGAAGTCGGGGCTGCCGGCGCGCAGATCGTCCACGAGCCCGGTGATCGCCGGGTCCGACGGGTAGCGGGCGACGACCGAGCGCAGCTTCGTGACGACGTGGTGCCGGAACTCGGCGACGTCGGAGACGCCGTACAACAACCTGCCGCCGTCCGGCGGGGGGAGGAAGGCGCGCCGGGCGAGGTTGCGCTCCTCGGGGGTGAGCTCGGCGAAGTCCTCCATGAGGGCCGCCGCGAGCGGGTTCCACGCCAGCACCTCGAACCCGGCCGACATCACGATGGCGGCCGTCTGCGGCAGCCGCTCCAGGAGCGCGAGGATGCTCGGCCGCACGTCGCGCCGGTGCAGCCCGGTGCGGCTCGGCGCGGTGCCCGCGAGGACGTGCAGGTGGTCGGACTCGGCGTCGGTGAGCCGCAGCGCGGCGGCGATCCCGGCCAGCACCTCGGCCGACGGCCGCGGCGCGCGGCCCTGCTCCAGCCGCACGTAGTACTCCGTCGAGATGTGCGCGAGCACCGCCACCTCTTCGCGGCGCAGCCCCGGCGTGCGGCGGCGCGGGCCCGTGGGCAGCCCGACGTCCTGCGGCATGAGCCGCTCCCTGCGGCTGCGGAGGAACGCCCCGAGCTCCTGCTTGTCCATACCCCCAGTCTGCACGCCGCGCGGCGGCGCATCCTGGTACAGCTTGTGCCTGCATCCGCCCCGGCGACCCCCGTGATGCTGGCGGCATGACGAACACCACTCAGCTCGCACCCATCGGCCTGCTCACCGGCAAGGTCGTCTTCATCACCGGCGCCAGCCGCGGCATCGGCGAGGCCGCGGCCCGGCTCTTCGCCGCCGAGGGCGCCGCCGTCGTGCTCGCCTCCCGCTCCACCGACGCGCTCCAGCGCATCGTCACCGACATCCGCGCCGCCGGCGGCACCGCCGACGCCGTCGCCCTGGACCTCGCCGACCGGACGAGCATCCGCCAGGCCGTCGACCACGTCGAGAAGCTGCACGGGCGGCTCGACGGCGCCTTCAACAACGGCGCCGCCATCCAGCGGCCGGGCCCGCTCGACACCACCAGCGAGGAGGACATCGACCAGCAGTTCGCGATCAACTTCCGCGCCCACTGGACCGCCATGAACGCCGAGGCCGCGCTCATGCGGCGCAGCGGCGGCGGCGCCATCGTGAACACGTCGAGCATCGGCAGCCGCCGCGCGAACGTCGCCCTGCCCGCGTACGGCGCCATGAAGCGCGCGCTCAACAGCATCACCGAGACCGCCGCGGTGAGCTGGGCCCGCGACGGCATCCGGGTGAACGGCATCACCCCCGGCGGCACCGACACGCAGATGATCGAGGAGTGGGAGGCGGCGACGCCCGGCGTCCTCGCCCGCATCGAGACCGCCATCCCGCTCGGCCGGATGGCCGAGCCGCGCGAGGTCGCGGAGGTGGCGGCGTGGCTGCTCAGCGACCGCGCCTCGATGGTGACCGGCGCGATCGTCCCCGTGGACGGCGGCGCCGGCGCCTGACAGCCTCCCCTCAGGCCCCGTCGGCGGCACGGGTCAGGCGGGCGGCCAGCCGGCGCAGGTGGTCGACCAGCTCGGCCGGCTCGTGCACCTCGAACTCGCAGCCCAGCGCCGCCAGCCGGAACGCCAGCCAGTCGAGCGTGTCGGCGTGCATGCGCAGGCGGCACGCGCCCCCGCCGAGCGGGGTGACCTCCCCCAGCGCCTTGAGCGGCTCCGTCACCGGGGCGCGCACCGTGACGACGGCCTCGTACGTGGGCGCCGACGAGTACAGCTTCTCCGCCACGTAGGCGGCGGCGTCCCCGGCCGGCGGCTCGCGCGGCGTGATCCTCGCCCCCGTCGGGTGCAGCTCGTCGATCCGATCGATGCGGAAGATCCGCCAGTCATCCCGGTCGAGGTCGTGGCCCAGCAGGTACCAGCGCCGCCCGGCCGCCACCAGCCGGTGCGGGTCCACCAGCCGCCGGCCCGTGGTGCCGTCGTTCGTCCGGTACGCGAACCGCACCCGCTCCTTGCCCGCCACGGCCACCGCCAGCGCCGTGAGCCGGCCCGGATCGACCTGCGGCCCGTCGAGCGCGGGCATCGGCACGGTGGCGCCACCCAGCGACCTGACCCGGTGGCGCAGCCGGGCGGGCAGGACCTGCTCCAGCTTGGCCAGCGCCCGCACCGACGCCTCCTCGATGCCCTGCACCGGATGCCGGGCGGCGGTGGACAGGCCGACGGTGATGGCCACCGCCTCCTCGTCGTCGAGCAGCAGCGGCGGCATGGCCGCGCCCGCGACCAGCCGGTACCCGCCGGCCGCCCCCATGGTGGCCTCGACCGGGTAGCCGAGGTCGCGCAGCCGCTCGACGTCCCGCCTGATGGTGCGGCGGGTGACGCCCAGCCGCTGCGCCAGCTCGCTGCCCGGCCATTCGCGCGGGGTCTGGAGCAGCGACAGCAGGGCCAGGAGGCGGGATTCGCTCATGGATTCCAGAATGCCCGACAAGTGGGACAGATCTCGTCCTACATGCCGCCTAACGTCGGTGACACACCGACCGCTTCTGGAGGACACCATGTCGATCCCCGAGGGATACACCACCGTCACGCCGTGGATCATCAACGCCGACACGGCCGGCGTCATCCGCTACCTCGAAGCCGCGTTCGACGCCGTCGAGCTCGGCCGCGTCACCGACGACGAGGGCCGCATCGGGCACGCCGAGGTGCGGATCGGCGACGCGATCGTGATGCTCTTCGACGCGGCGCCCGGCTGGCCCGCCACCCCGGCGTTCCTGCGCCTGTACGTCCCCGACGCCGACGCCACCCACCGCCGCGCCGTCGAGGCGGGCGGCACCTCGATCACCGAGGTCACGCACCTGTACTGGGGCGACCGGGTGGGCCGGGTCCGCGACCCGTTCGGCAACCTGTGGTGGATCCAGGCCCGCGTCGAGGACGTCTCGGAGGAGGAGCTGGGCCGCCGCATGAACGACCCGGAGTTCGTCAAGGCCATGGAGTACGTGCAGAGCGCCCGCATCTTCTGAAGCCGCGCTGCCGCCCGTTGACGCGTTCTGTCGGTGGCCTTTGCTTGGCTGGGGGCATGACTGACGACGTGATGATCCTCGTTCTCGGTGCCACCGGCTCCACCGGCCGCCGCGTCGCGGAGCAGCTGCGCGCCGCCGGCCATGCCGTGCGGGGCGCCTCCAGGAGCGGCCAGGTCACCTTCGACTGGTCCGACCCCGCCACGTGGGAGCCGGCCGTCTCCGGCGCGTCGGCTCTCTACCTGATGGCGCCCGACGGCGTGGGCGTCGATCCCGAGTTCGTGGCGCTGGCCGTCAAGCGCGGCGTCGAGCGCATCGTGCTGCTGTCGAGCGGCGCCATCGAGGCCATGGGCGACGAGCGCCTGCTCGCGGCCGAGCGCACGGTGCGCGAGAGCGGGGCCGCGTGGACGATCCTGCGGCCGAGCTGGTTCAACCAGAACTTCGACGAGGGCTTCTTCCGGCCGGCGATCATGGCGGGCGAGGTGCTGATCCCGCTGGGCGACGTGCGGCAGGCGTTCGTCGACGCCGACGACATCGCCGCCGTCGCCGTCACGGCCCTCACCGAAGACGGGCACGCCGGCCGCACCTACGAGATCACCGGGCCGGGCTCGCTGGCGTTCGGCGAGGCCGTCGAGATCATCGGCCGGGCGATCGGCCGCGAGGTGCGTTACCTGGGCGGCGACGAAGACTACATCGCGGCCAACGGGTTCTCCGGCGAGTCGATCCACGCGGCCAAGGCGTTCGGCGCCCTGCGCGCGCTCGGCGACCAGCCGATCTCCGACACGGTGAGCGACGTGACCGGCCGCCCCCCGAAGTCGTTCGAGACCTTCGCCGCGCAGGCCGCCGCCGCGGGCGCCTGGCGCTGATCTCCACCAGCCCGGCTCAGCTCGCGTGCAGGTGCCTGATCAGGGTCACCGCGTCGTCCAGCAGGCTCACCTCGTACGCGGTGAGCCCGCGGTCGGCGGCGCGGCGGGCCTTAGCGGCGTCGAGCGGGGCACCCGGGTCCAGGTGCTCGCCCAGCTCCCCGACCAGCGCGGCGACGATGTCCCGCGCGACCTGGGCCCACGCGTTCCGCCCGTCCACGGCCACCTGCGCGACGATCAGCGCCGACAGCGCGCGGTCCAGCTCGGGCCGGCCCTCCCGGGCGTTGCACCAGTCGATCACGACGGGCCCGTCCGGCGTCAGCATCACGTTGTCCGGGTGCAGGTCGAGGTGCACGATCCGATCGCGCGGGTCGCGCGACACCCGGGCCGGGATCTCGTGCAGCCGCAGGAGCAGCCCGGTCACGATCCGGCCCGCCTCCTCGGCCCCGGCCTGCCCGCTCAGCAGGGCGTGCAGCAGCGTCGGCCCGGACAACCGGCCCATCACCAGGTCGGTGGCGCTGCTCTCGCCCGGGTAGACCACGGGCACCGGATATCCGTGCGCGGCCACGTACGCCATGATCTCCAGCTCGCGCCTGGCGTCGATGTCGACCCGGTAGCGGCGCAGCACCCGCCCGTCGCCCATCGCGTACACGTCGGCGCTGCGCCCCGCGCCGACCAGCTCCCCGATCTCCATGCCACTCAACCTACGCGGCGACCGCCCGATCCAGCTCGGCCAGCTCGGCGGTGTGCTCCCGCACCAGGTCCGCCGCCAGCTCCCGCGCCTCGGCCGCGCCGCCCGACGCGCGCTCCCCGTTCGCGATCAGCACGAGCTGTTCCAGGTACGCCCGCAGCAGCTCGCCGGTCCGCCGGTCGAAGGCGCGTTCGCGCAGCCCTTCGAGTGCCCGCAGGTCCGCCGCCGTGGGCATGCCCGGCATGTCGTGCGCCACGTGCGGGTTGTCCCCGCCGGCTCCGGCCGCACCGAGCAGGGTCCGGAGCCGTTCGCGTCCCGCCTCGCGTGCCTTCCCGAGCCGTACGGCGAGCGCGCGCAGCGACCGGCCGGCCGCCCGGTCGGCGGCGAGCTCCAGCAGCGGCTCGGCCCGGGTGTGCAGGGCGTCGGTGAGCTGCAGCCACGCCACGTCGGTCGGGTTGAAAGCCGGCGCCCCCGTGGACGTGACGATGACACCTCCATGAGCGACGCCCTGTCCCTGTCCTTCAGCGGAGCAGCCCGCCAGCGCGGCGACCAGCAGCGACAGGCCCAGCAACCATCGCAGCACGAGCACCACCACCTCCTCCTCACGTCCGGGCGGGGGCGCGGGACGCCCCCGCCCGGAACGTCGTGAAACCACCTACGAGGGACGCCCGTCCGCACCGCACTTGATGATCGGCCGGATGCAGTCACGCACCCGCCGCTCCATCTCGGCCGCCGGCCAGGCGTTGAAGAAGTCGCCGTGCATGGTGAACCCGCCTCCCGACGCCAGCCGGAAGTGCGACGGATCCCCGCTCACCGGGTACCGGATCACCTGCCGCAGCTTCGGCACCGGCACCGGATGCGTGCTCGGGCACGCCCCCGCCACCGGGTAGGCCATGTGGCTCTTGTGGTCGGCGGAGTCGAGGTCGCGCCCGTTCCAGCACTGCGGGAAGTCCAGGTACGACTCCAGCATGGTGCCGGACGGGCAGGTGACGAAGTCCTTGGACGCCCCCACGTGCCCGGCGTGCAGGCACGACCACCGGGAGATCGTCGAGTCGTCGGGCCCGGTGGCCTTGGCGTTGCCCGCCACGATCCGCAGGCCGGGCGGGAGCGGCTGGATCCTGGCGATGACGTCGTCCCGCACGCCTTCCCCGAGGTAGTAGAACGTGACGATGGCCGGCTCCACGGGGACGCCGTCGCGGTAGAGGGTCGGCACCCAGTACGACGACTTGTCCACGGCCGGGTTGCAGGTCGTGGCGCCGTTCAGCAGGTCGTTGAGCTGGGTGTGGGCGTTGGTGACGCGGCTGCCGAAGAAGCTGTGCATGTGCGAGGCGCCGGGCAGCCCGGGGAAGACGATCGGGTCGTCGGGCAGGCGGTGGCTGAACGGGCAGTCGGCGAGGAACTCCGCCACCCGTACGGGCTCGGCCGTGGCCGGCCGCGGGGCGGCGACGACGAGCAGGCCGAGGAGCAGGGACAACAGGGCTGTGATCCGCATGGCGGCTCCCTTGACGCGGGTCACCGGTAGACCCGCACGTAGTCGACGAGCATCCGGGACGGGAACGGGGTGGCGGCGTTCGGCGGGCCCGGCCAGTCGCCGCCCACCGCGAGGTTGAGGATGAGGTAGAAGGGGTGGTCGAAGATCCAGGGGCCGCGCGTCTGCTCCACCTGGTCCTTGCTGATCGTGAACACCGTCCGCCCGTCGAGCGAGTAGACGATGCCCTTGCTGTCCCAGTCGGCGGCCCAGACGTGGAAGTCGTCGGAGTAGTCGGCGCCGTTCGGCAGCGTGTACGGCGACCCGATGCCGCCGCCCCCGTTGTACGCGGGCGCGTGCACGGTGGAGTAGGACGTCTTCACGTCCTTGCCGAGGACCTCCATGATGTCGATCTCGCCGTTGTACGGCCACGGCCGCCCGGTCAGGAAGTCGGCCCCCATCATCCAGAACGCGGGCCAGAACCCGTTCCCCTTCGGCACCTTGATCCGCGCTTCGACGCGGCCGTACGTGAAGTGGAACTTGGTCCCGGTGTTCATCCTGGCGGAGGTGTACTGGCAGGTGGTGCTGCCGGTGAGCGGGTCGGGCGGGCAGGCGGAGCCGGGGGTGGCCTGCTTGCGGGCCTCCATCACGAGGTGGCCCTGGCCGTCCATGGAGGCGTTGTCGTGGTCGGTGTAGTACTCCAGCTCGTTGTTGGGGCCGGTGCCGGGGTCGGCGCGCCACTTGGCGGGGTCGGGCTTGGTGCCGGCGGCGCCGTTGAACTCGTCGCTCCACACCAGGGCGGGCGGGTCGGCGGGGTCCTGGGGCGGTGCCGGCGGGGTAGTGGGGTTGCCGCCGGTGCCGTACACCTGGAACTCCCACAGGCTGTAGCCGTAGGCGCCGGCGCGCTGGGTGCCGTACATGCGGACGTAGCGGCCGGTGCCGCTGACGTTCAGCGTCTGCTTGAAGCCGGTGCCGCCGGTCGTGCTGTAGATCGTGGTCCAGGTGGCCGCGTCGGGCGAGGTCTGGAGCTGGAAGGATCTCGCGTAGGCCGGGTCCCACTGCAGGATCACCTTGCTGACCTGGGCGGTCGCGCCGAGGTCCACGTAGATCCAGCCGGGGTCGGACCACGCGGCGGTGGCCCACCGGCTGGCCGGGTCGAGGTCGAACGCCCTGGCGGGGGTGCACTCCCAGCAGTTCGCGTCGTGCTGGGAGCTGGAGGCGACGCCGGGCTTGTTGTACGACAGCAGCCGCTCGCCGCCGGCGGGGCCGCCCGTGCCGTACACCTTGAACTCCCAGAGGCTGTAGCCCCACGGGGTGGCGCGCTGGGTGCCGAGGAGGCGGACGTAGCGGCCGCTGCCGGACACGGACAGTGTCTGGTTGCCTCCGGTGCCGCTCGTGGTGGAGTGGACGGTGCTCCAGGAGGCGCCGTCGGTGGACACCTGGATCTGGAAGGCGGTGGCGTAGGCGGCCTCCCAGCTCAGCTCGACCTGGCTGATGGCGGCGGTCGCGCCGAGGTCCACCTGGATCCACTGGGGGTCGGAGAACGCGCTGGACCAGCGGGTCCCGGCGTCGCCGTCCACGGCGGCGGAGGCGGGGAAGGCGGCGGCGCTCTCGGTGGAGGAGGCGGTGGCGGGCCGCCCTTGGGACAGCAGGGGGTCGGCGGCGGAGGCGGGCGGCACGGCGAGCAGGGACAGGGGGATCACGAGGGCGGCGAGTGCCGCGAGCCGGCGTAAGAGCGATGGAGTCACAACGTCTCCGTCAAACTGGGGGGAAGGTTCGAGGGAGCGCTCCCTGAGAAGGAGAGTGCTCGCGCCCCTAATCCCTGTCAAGGCTCGGGTTAACCCTCCGGAAACCTCCCAGACGCTTGAGAGAGCGCTCTCTCAAACACTCTCCGGCGCCACTCCGACCACTGTCACCAGCGCATATCCCCGCCCTTCCGCCGTCTTGCCCCGCGAGCCCACCCCGGCCCGAGAAACATTCCGTAACCGGCGCACCTTGACTGCTGTCGCCCGCGCACTTCACCCTCATGGGGAAGCGCTCTCTCACCCCTGAGGAGGAAAGTGGACCGGCCCACCCTGGAAGCCGTGGCCGCCCGGGCCGGCGTCTCCAAGTCCAGCGTCTCCCGGGTCATCAACGGCGCCACCACCGTCGCCCCGTCCATCCGCGAGGTCGTGCTGCGCGCCGTCAGGGAGCTCGGCTACGTCCCCCACGCCGCCGCCCGCAACCTGGCCACCCGCCGCACGAACGCCGTCGCCCTCGTCGTCTCCGACCCGCCCAAGGGCCTGGTCTCCGACGACCCCATGTTCTCGGCCGTCGTCCGCCAGGCCAGCAGGAAGCTGGAGGCGGCCGGCAAGCAGGTCGTGCTCATGCTGGCCGGCTCGGAAGACAGCCGCGCCCGCGTCGCCCAGTACGTCGCCGCCGGTCACGTGGACGGCGTCATGCTCGTCTCCATGCACGGGGCCGACTCGCTGCCCGCCACGCTGGCCCGCAGGGGCCTGCCCATCGTCTCCCTGGGCCGCACGAACCCGGCCGTCCCGTACGTGGACAACGACAACCCCGGCGGCGCCGACCTCGCCGTCCGCCACCTCCTCCGCCAGGGCAGGCGCCGGGTGGCCACGATCACGGGCCCGCTCGACATGATCGCCTCCCAGGAGCGCCTCTCCGGCTACACGGACGTCATGCGCGAGACCGGCCACCGCTCGATCGTCGCGATCGGCGACTTCACCCGCGTCTCCGGCGCCGACGCCATGCGCCAGCTCCTCCAGGACGACCCCGCCCTCGACGCCGTCTTCGCCGCCAACGACCTCATGGCCATCGGCGCCCTGCGCACCCTGCGCGAGGCGGGCCGCCGGGTGCCGGACGACGTGGCGGTGGTGGGCTTCGACGACATCGAGGCCGCCCGCTACACCACCCCGGCCCTGACCACCGTGCACAGCCCGATGACCGACTGGGCCACCGCCACCGTGGACCTGCTGCTGGGGCTGTTCGAGGGCGGGTCGGGCGAGCCCGTGCTCCTCCCGGCCGAGCTCGTCGTCCGCGAGTCCGCATGAGATAACCCGAAATTTCCGCATAACGTCGCGACGGCCGATGACCAAGAAGGGGTGTAATCGACGAAAGGAGCACGGCCGGTGCGTCGCAGACAGGCGGACATCGCTACGGACCCGGACGCTTTCGAAGCGTTCTACCGGCGCCATGTCGATGCGATCACCTCGTTCCTCGCCCGCCGCGTCCCCGACCCCCACACGGTCGCCGACCTGGTGGCGGAGGTCTTCCTCGCGGTGCTCGACTCCGCCCACACCTACCGGCCGGGACGCGGCAGCGAGATCGCCTGGCTGTACGGCGTGGCCCGCAACACCCTCTCGGCCGAGCGGCGACGGGCGTTCAAGGAGACGAGGCTGGCGGGGAAGGTGGGCGGGCGCAGACCGCTCGACTCCGACGACCTCGCCGAGCTCGAAGCCAGGATCGACGCGGAAAGCCTGGCCAGGCGGGCCCTCAAGGCCATGGCCGGATTGCCGGACGGTGATCGCGCGATGCTCGAGCTGGTCGTCATCGACCAGCTCACGGTGAGCGAGGCGGCCGCCGCCCTCGGCATCCGGCAGGGGGCCGCCAGGGCCAGGCTGCACCGCGCCCGCCGCACGCTCAGGGACGTGCCGGAGATGGCTGCCTTCGTCTTGGGAGGAACGCGATGAATTTCAAGGAGCACGTGCTGATGGAGCTCAGAGCCGAGATCGTGGCCCGCAACGAGGCCCGCCGCCGGCGGGTCAGGCGGCGCCTGTTCACGGGGGCCGCGCTGGCGGGCCTCGCGGCGGTGGCGGCCGTGGCGGCGCCGCTCCTGACCGGATCGGAGACGCCGGCCTACGCCGTCACGAAGAACACCGACGGCACCATCACCCTGAAGATCAACGAGCTCAGGGACCCCGCCCAGGTGGAGCAGGACCTCAAGGACCTCGGCGTGACCGCCGACGTCTCCTACGTCAAGCCCGGCACCCGCTGCGCCCCCGACCGCGGCGAGAGCGACAGCGGCCCCTCGTTCACCAAGGAAGAGCTGCAGAGCAAGGACCCGGCGGTCAGGAAACGCATCAAGGACGCGATCGCGAACTCGCCCAACGCCAAGGCGCTCAAGATCGGACACGGTGAGGTCCGGATCGACCCGCACTACATCAAGGCGGGCCAGACGGCCGTCATGGAGTTCACCGAGAACGCCGACCAGACCTCCGGCCCCGAGAAGCCCCGAGCCCTGTGGCAGTTCAGCGGCTACCTCGTCACCGGCCCGGTCGCCCCCTGCCGCATCATCGACGACCCGTCCTGGGACCAGCTCCCCGACCCGAAGAAGCACCCGGAGGCGTACCCGCCGGCCGGCAGCTGATCCGCACCAGATCCGTCTGCGCCGCCGTCCGGGACCGCTCCGCCAACCACACGCCCGGGTGACCCATGGGGAGCACCGGAACGGCCGGAAGCGGTGGGGCGAGCGGCACCACCGCTTCGGAGGCGCTACATCTTGGTGAGGACGTAGAGCAGAGCGTTCATACTGGTGCCGCTGACGATGTCGCGCTTTTCGATCAAACGGCCGATGTCCGTGAGCGGCACCCACTCAATGCGCTCGGCCTCCCACGCCTCCGACGGCGGGCCGATGTGCCAGGCACTGTCAGCACGGAAGATGTGGTGCTCGGAATCGGAGATGCCGTTCGTGGGCTGGGTGTAGAGGAGCGGGCGTAGGGAGCCGGGCCGCCAGCCGGTCTCCTCTTCGACTTCGCGGGCGGCGGCGACGATCGGCTCCTCGCCTTCCTCCACCTTGCCGATGGGGATCTCCCAGCCCCAGGTGTCGGTGATGAAGCGGTGCCGCCAGATGAGCAGCACCCGGCTCCGCTCGTCGATGACGACCGCGCCCGCGCCGGGGGCGGTGCGGATGAGCCGGTGGTCGAGATGCCGCCCGTCCGGGAGCTCCACATCGGCCACCCGGACATCGAGCCAGCGATCGGTGTAGACCGATTCTTCGGAGTGGACCTGCCAGCGCATGCGACTGCTCCCAGCGTGGACGCCTGAAACGGCACCACGCTACAAGGGGAGGCCCGTCTGCTGCCTCGCGCGCGCGACAAAGTCCTTCACCGGCCGCGTGTCATGCGCACCGAGCACTGTCGTGACCGACTCGATGCGCTCGGCCAGGCGCTCGGACTCCATGCCCTCGGTGCGGTCCAGCATGCTCTCCGCGGTGGCGGCGGCCTGCTCCAGCTCGTCGCTTTCGGCAAGGATGAGGGCGAGTGTGGCCAGCCTGTGAGCTTGCCCTCGCAAATGGCAGGTACCCGCCAGGCGCAGCGCCTCCTCGGCGTACATCCGGGCAGACGTCAGGTCTCCCAGCCGCCGGAGCGCCTCGGCGTGCTGGCATTCAAGAAGTCCCGGCTGTACGTAGCCGGTCTCCGCCGGTTCCTCGCCCTGCCGGATCCGAGCAGCCGTGCTCTCCGCCATGCGCATGTGCGCATGGCAACTCGCCCGATCGCTGATCCGGGCGTACGCCTTGGCTTGCAGGAGGTGAAGGTCGGTTGCCAGGGCGGGGCTCGGGTGGCCTCGTGCTCCACGCAGCGCGGTCTCGCAGTACTGGATCACTCGCCGGTACTTCGCCTGCGCCATCGCCTGGTTGGCCAGCAACGCGATCACGTAACCGCCGAAGGCGAGGTTGCTGGACGCCTTGGCCATGCGCAGCGCGTGGAAAAGGTAGCGCTGCGACAGCGCCTGCCTGTCTGAGCCGTATGCGCAAATCCCCGCAAGCGCGACCAACCCACCGGCCGCCCTGAACAACTCTCTGCCGAGGGTGTCATCATGACTGCCTTTGAGCAGCGGAGCCACGCTCGTGTTGAGGAAGGCCACGAGACGAGTCCCTACAGGAACGCCTCCTACTCGCCTGTACATCTGCTCGTAGCGGATCCGCGCGCACTTGAGCGCCTGAACGTCATGCATCTCCACCGGCTGCGGGCCCCGGCGGGAAACATCGACCTCGTGCGGTGGGTTCTCCCATTCGAAGACGGGCGCGATGGCGGACGGGCCGTCGATCATGGCTGCGTCGACAGGCAGGACCTTGCCGCTAAGATCACCTCGCCACAGGGCAACTGCCTGATCAACGGTGTGGGGCAGGCCGGTCTCGAGGCCGTCGCCTGGTGTCCTCGCCATCCCGATATCGGTCAGTCCAAGGACACGCCCGGCCTTGGCGCCGACGATCTCGCAGATGATCTCTGGGACGTCGCCTCGTGGAATGGCGCTGTCCCTGATCCATCGCGCCACCGCCGTATGGTCGTACCGAGTGGGACGGCCGGCGGACGCCGTGGCCCTATTGATGCGTGCGGCGAGTCCCGCATGCGAAATGCCTGCCTGCGCGAGCAGCGCGTCCAGCAGCATGTTCGGCTCACTCATTGCCAGCCTCCGTCGAGCGACGCCATATTCGGAGTGTAAGCATGGCGTTACTAGACGGACGGGCCTGGCGGCGTAGCGAGAGATCACGGATACATCGCATTCACACGGGGTGTGAAGCGACTCCCACCGCCATCCCGGATCGCACGCTTATGGGAATAACCGCCTGCCGGGTCCACTGGCTCCATGAGCCCCACTCATCCGGAGATCATCGCTACACCGTTATCGCTACGCGCCGTACGCGAGATGGGCAAGGCGCTGGAAACTCTCGGCGTCCCTGCAGAGGTCCACGACGGCTACGGGCTGGCCTTGGTGTCCGTCTGGGTGGGCCTGGTGGTCTGGTGCGATGGTGAACGCTACTGGTGGCGTGCCGGCTGGGATCCCCACCGCAGGCGAGTCATTTACGCCTATCACCCGGTACTCGAACCCGAGCGTGCCGCGCGCCGCGTTGCCTCACGCTACTCGGCGCTCCGCGCAAACCGGCCCTTGCCCGTGCTCAACAGTGAAGCCTCGGCAAGCGTCACCGAGCGTGCCACTTGAGCTCCGTGACTCCGCAGCCAGGAAACCGGGTGATGATCGCGGGCCGCCTGGCCCGCAGCAATCCGAGAACGCGCGCCTACCGCAGGGCGCTCGAAGGACGCAGTGACGTAGTGATCGCCGTCTTCGCCTACGGATACAACGCGCTCGTCAGCCTCGACGACGGTCTCGGAGCTCTCCCGGATGGCATTCACCGCTGGTCCGTGCATGTGGACGATCTCAACTATCCGTCCGAGACGGACGCTGGGGAGCCAGCATGGGAAAGCTACCCAGCGGGAGTCTCCGGACTCCGGCGGGAGACCGTCATCCACGCCGTACTGCCCGGCGGAGCGACCGGCCTGTGCACAGAGCCGGTAAGACCGCTGCCGATCTCCGGCTGGATTCTGCCGTTCGATCCAACCTCTGGGCGAGCCTGCGTCCGATGCGGCGCCCTCGCCTCCGACGGCCACGCAGCCGTGCGTCCCGACCGAGGTGTCACCGCCGTCCTCACCCGCGATTCCCCAGCACTCTGAGCCTTTCATCCTGAGTAACGGTTCTCTTCGATGAGCTACAACATAAGGAGCACCCGCACAAGCGTGATCGCGCGATGCGGGGCAGCAGCGCTGCTTAGTCGGTACGTTCCATACCTTCAAGGTCGCGACGGCGCGCTTGCGGGCAGAACCGATAAGGGATGGTGGGTGCAGTCGTGCGTCACGAGCTTCTCAACCGCTGCGTGATCTAGAACGAACGCCATCTTCGGTACGCTCTGCGCTCGATTGCTAACGCTGGAGCGGTCCCAGCCGATAGACCGAGAGTACCCCGGAGCCAGTTCCGCGCCGGGACAGTTGCGGAGGACGGAGAAGTACGAGCATGTCGGACAACCTGATCTCTCGCCGGGGGTTCAACAACTAGACGACTTTTCGCTGGTGCGTTTATCAGTTGGTTCCGCAGGCGGGAGCACACCTCGCGTCAGCATGCAGGACCAGCGATGACGCACCTAAGGCGCTTCGACGGAACTCCAGCAGGGGAAACACCGCTGTTCCTCTGGCATCGCGATCGCTGGCGAAAGACTTCAGGCAGGACCGTAAGGGCAGGGCTTCGATGCAGGAATCTACAGCCAGGGATGGAGAGAGCCCCATGAATGTCATGATCTCGATCAGCGCGAATGATCGAGTCCGCGAACTCGCCTCACTGGCCGCTTGGTTGCAGAGCCAGCGAGACCTGCAAGGAAATGTCCGCGCTGTATCCGAAAAACCTCGGGAGAGAGAACTCGGCGGTATGGTCGAACTTCTCGCCGTAACCTTGAGTTCAGGAGGAGCCGGACTGGCCCTGTCCAGATCGCTGGTTGCATGGCTGAGTAATCGCCACACAGACGTCAGCATCACCATCACAACAGAAAGCGGCACCATCAAGCTGGATGCTCTCCGGACAAGAGACGCCTTGCCTATGCTCGAGAAAATCCTGCAGCAGAACACGACCGGCCGCGATGACTGATATCAAACATTATCCAAACTCTCGGGCGATCCTGATCGGAGTATCGACCTATCATGATGGCGAATACTTGGATATACCCGCCGCCGACAACACCCTGAGAGCCTTTCGGAGAATTCTGACCGACCCGTCGATCTGCGGTTGGCCAGAAGATCAGGTTACAATTTTATCAAATCCGGTCGATAATCGCGACATCGCCAAACTACTTCGCAAGTTAGCGCAGCAGACACAAGGCGTCCTGCTAATATACTATGTCGGGCATGGCATTCTGTCCACCACCGGTGAATTGTGTCTATCGTTGACCGATACGGACTCGGAAGCAGCGGATCTCACCGGCCTAGAATACGCGAGGGTAAGGTCGGCGTTCCTTGACAGTCCCGCCCGAGCCAAAGTTGCCATTCTTGATTGCTGCTATTCTGGGCGCGCGATCGAAGCACTTTCCAGCCGGGATGGTCTAGCAGATCAAACAGACGTGCGAGGTGTTTACACCTTGACGGCCAGTGATTATGCCGCACATGTCCTACCACTAACTCATCAGGCTGATGCATATACCTCTTTCACCGGCGAGCTATTGGCGATATTAAAGGAAGGGATGCCAGGTCGAGGAAATATTCTCACCTTAGATGCCATCTTCCTGGAGCTGCGACGACGTCTGCTCGCGCGCGGACTTCCCAGCCCGAATCAGCGTGGTACCGACACGGTCAGCCACCTCGGCTTTGCAAAAAATTTGGCGTATACCGCCGACGCCATTAGAACAATTCACGACCATACGACCACGAGGCCGATAAAGCGCGACATAGTACCGCTTCCGATGCCCGACGGAAGTCCACCCTCCTCTCCCGAGAGCACCGATCCTGAGGCGCCAAAAGAGCGTTACACAGAGGCATCCGCCATATCGACGCCTTCTCCCTTTTCTGAAACTTCCGAGGTTGACCGATCGCCTCAAGTCGATACGGACGCTACGGCCGATATATCCTTCGGTGGACATGGCCAGCAGCCATGGTCGGGAAATTTCTATTTCCCGCTACGCATCCAGCACTGGCCGAACATAGCGGTCGGCTATTCCGAACTTGCGGACGAAGACTATTTCATCCCCGCTGCGTCAATACCAGGGACACCGGCCTTTAGGCTTTTACATGTTCCGCGACGGGTGATCCTATACGTTGCCGCATGCACTCCACTAATGATCGCCGGCGCCGCCTTCCTTGTACTTACCTTGCTGGGCGGAAATCCCGTCAAAGGGCACTCCCCTTCGACGCCTCCCTCCGTCGGCTCTTCGCCGACATCATCGTCCGAGAGCTCCTAGTACGGCAGCCGCCATTTGCTTTGCGAGGTGAGGTACTGCCTCATGAACATCACAAGCATGACACAGCCGGCCAATATTGCGTCCAACCATTCGTATATTCACCTGCATCGAGATACGTACCCGGCCCCGGCCGCGCATGCGGTGGTGCTCGCGTTCGATGAGAAGCCACAGATTCCGGCGTTGTAGTGGAGCGCACCGATGCTGCCCGGTGTGCCCGAGCAATGTAACTACGGCTACCGCCCGGCCACAGCTCAGATCGTGTCGATCAGCAGCGGATCGGTGGAGATCTTGAAAACCTGAACGCGCCAGGGCTGTGACCCGACGCCCGCCCGATACTGCCCACGCTGCTCGGCGGGATGCCCAGTCGACGGGTCAGTTTCCTTTGGACCAAGTGCATGGCCCCCTCGGGCACTCCTCCACAACATACGCACCACCACCTGCGCATCGGTGACGGTGCACACGTACTAAGCCGCACATCGCTCAGTCCCATCAAGTCGGCGGGGCAGGAAACCTACCGTGCGGGTGCGCCACCGTCCTGTGATCCAGCGGCATGTGGGTCGGCCAATCCGGCTGGTTCGCATCTGCCGCGCCGCACAAGCTATCCCCACGGCGCTCAGCCCTTGATGCAGATGAGCTGCCGCAGGTGCGCGACCACCTGCACGAGGTCCGTCTGCGCCGCCATCACCGACTCCAGGTCCTTGTACGCCCCCGGGATCTCGTCCAGCACCCCGGAGTCCTTGCGGCACTCCACCCCCGCCGTCTGCTCCTCCAGGTCCTTGACGGTGAAGGTCTTCTTGGCCTTGTTCCGGCTCATCCGGCGCCCCGCCCCGTGCGAGGCCGAGTTGAACGCCGCCGCGTTCCCGAGGCCCTTGACGATGTAGGTGCCGGTGGCCATCGAGCCCGGGATGATGCCCAGCTCGCCGGCGCCGGCCCGGATCGCGCCCTTGCGGGTGACCAGCACGTCGACCCCGTCGTACCGCTCCTCGGCCACGTAGTTGTGGTGGCAGGAGATCGGCTGCTCGAACGTGATGCCGGGCAGGTGCCGGCGCAGCACGTCGCACACCAGCCCCATCATCAGCGCCCGGTTGCGCCGCGCGTAGTCCTGCGCCCAGAACAGGTCGCGCCGGTAGGCGTGCATCTCGGGCGTGCCGCCGAGGAACACCGCCAGGTCCCGGTCCACCAGCCCCTGGTTGTGCGAGAGCCCGCGCGCCACCCCGATGTGGTGCTCCGCCAGCTCCTTGCCGATGTTGCGCGACCCGGAGTGCAGGACGACCCACACCCAGCCCTCGTCGTCCGCGCACACCTCAAGGAAGTGGTTGCCGCCGCCGAGCGTGCCCATCTGCACCTCGGCCCGCTCGCGCCGCGCCTTCACGGCCGGCGCCAGCTCGTCGAAGCCCTTCCAGAACTCCGCCCACCCGGCCGCCTTCATCCCCTGCACCTGGGCGGGGTCGACCGGCCGCTTGTGGTGGCCGAACCCGACCGGCACGGCCTGCTCCAGCCGGCCGCGCAGGTACGCGAGGTTGTCGGGCAGCCGCGCCGCCTGGTACGACGTCTTGACCGCGGTCATGCCGCACCCGATGTCCACGCCGACGGCCGCGGGCGAGACGGCATCGCGCATCGCGATGACCGAGCCCACCGTCGCGCCCTTGCCGTGGTGCACGTCCGGCATGACGGCGACACCGTGCACCCACTCCAGGTCCGCGACGTTGCGCAGCTGCTGCATCGCCTGCGGCTCGACCGTCTCGGGCTCCGCCCACATCCGCAGCGGCCGCCGCGTTCCGGTCACCTCGTTGTACGTCATCTCGTATCGCCTCCTCCCGGTCACACTCCGAACGCGATCCATCTGGCCAGAATCCCCATACCCACGGCAACCGATTTAGTTGCCGTACTGCTTGGTCTCCGGCTTCTCCACCAGGAGCACGTGCGCGGGCTCGTCCGCCACGGGACGGTGCCGCAGGCCGCGCGGCACGACGAAGACGTCCCCTGGCCGCATGACGACCGGGTCGCGGTCCTCCAGCTCCAGCCGGAAGGTGCCGTCCCAGCACAGGAACAGCTCGTCCTCGTCGTGGTAGTGCCAGGGGAACTCGCCGTGGAGCTGGGCCAGCCGGACCACGGTGTCGTTCACCTGGGCGAGGTGCCGCTGCTGGAAGGGGCCGGGCAGCGTCCCGATGGCCTCGGGGATCGACACGGCGCTGACGTCGACAGTCATGATCGTTACCTCCTCTGTGGGGTTCCATCAAAGCGCCGCGTCCGGCCTGGTCACAGAGCCAACCGGGCTAAATTGGTCCGCTTCTCGAACCAATCAGCTCCAGCGTGCGCGCGTGCAGCCGCTCCGCCGCCTCCGGGTCGAACGACGGCAGGTCCAGACCGAGAGGCGTGTGGCGCAGGAACGCGGTGAGCGGCTCGGCGGGCGGGTGGTCGATGCGGGCGACGATCGGCTTGATGCCCTCCTCCACCGGCGCGCCATAGCGTTTGAGTGCCGCCACGTGCGCGGCGGTCGCCGCGTCGTACTCGCCGGCGACGCTCGTCGAGACCCCGCCCGGATGGATCAGGACATATCGCGTACGGGCGCCGTGCCGGGCCGCGAACGCGACCCCCAGGAGGTCGTTCGCCTTCCCGGCCTGGAACTGGGCGGTCACGCCGTCGTAGGAGCGTTCCAGCATGAGGTCGTCCCAGTGGATGCGCCCGTCCGGCTGGCCGGGGCCCGACACGTTCACGATCAGCCGGGGCGCGGTCAGGCCGTGGCTGAGCAGGAAGCGGCTCAGGTAGTCGAGGGCGAACGTGCCCTCCAGCCCCTCCTCCGTCACGAACCGGTGCGTACGGAAGAACCGCGCGCACAACACGAGCGCGTCCACGACGGGGAAGCGGGCGTTGACCTCCTCGATCACCCGCCGGTTCGCGCTGACGAGGCTAAGGTCCGCCCGGATGAACACCGCTCCCGGCGGCACCTTGGCCGCGTCCCGCCCCACGACGACGACCGTGTCGCCGCGCTCCAGGTAGGTGCGGGCCAGCGCCCGCCCCATCCCGTCGGTGCCGCCGGTGATGACCAGCGTCTTCATGCGCGCACTCCTTCTCGTACGGGCTCTGTCACGCCGGCCTTGCCGGGCAGGAGCGGGATGAGGGCCAGCACGACCAGGCACGAGACCACGGCCAGCCAGAAGACGCCGCGCAGCCCCGCGAGCGTGCTGCCCGCGGTCTGGACGACGAGCGTCACCAGGGCCACGCCCAGCGCGGCGCCGAGCTGGTTGAGCATGTAGAGCACCGAGCTGCCCTGTGCCACCATGGGGCCGGGCAGCGTCCGGTAGAGGGAGCCCATCGTCGGGGCGCTGAAGCAGCCGCTGCCCAGCCCGAACATGAGGGCCGCCAGCGCCGGCCACACCTCCGGCGTGCCGGGCCCGATCCGGGTGAGCGCGAGCACGCTCAGCACGGCCACCACCGCGCCGCCGAAGGCCAGGCCGCGCGCACCGAGCCGGTCCGACAGCCGCCCGGCCAGCGGCATCGCGATGGCGCCGCCGAGCCCGAGCGGGGCCATGAGCAGCCCGGCCGCCAGCACGCCGTGCCCGTGTGCCTGCTGGTAGTACAGGGGCAACGCGAACAGCCCGGCGAACAGGCCCATCCCGCCCAGCCCCATGATGGTGACGCTGGCGCTGAAGCTCCGGCTGCGGAACAGGCCCAGGTCGATCAACGGGGACGCGGCGCGGGCGGCGTGGATGCCGTACCCGATCAGCAGCGCGACCCCGAGCCCGAGCGGCACGAGCACCTGCCACAGCGCGAAGGCCGTCTGCGAGAGCGCCAGCACGACGGCGGCGAACCCGGGCCCGAGCAGCGCCAGCCCCACGACGTCCAGCCGCGACGGCGCGCCCTCGCCGCGCTCGGCGGAGTCGGCGGGGATCACGCGGAGCGCCAGCACCAGCGCCACCGCCCCCACGACCACGCTGACCAGGAACATCGCCCGCCACGACAGCGCCCGAGTATCGCCCCGCCCGCGATCGGCCCGAACACCGGCCCGAGCGACAGCACCACCCCCATCAGCCCCATCACCCGCCCGGCGCGCTGCGGCCCCGCCGTCCTGGCGAGCAGGATCAGCACGAGCGGATCGAGCAGCCCCGCCCCGACGCCCTGCACCACCCGGAACGCGATCAGGCTGCCCACGTTCCAGGCCAGCCCGGCGGCCAGCGAGCCCGCCAGGAACAGCACCAACCCGGCCACCCACAGCCGCTTGCCGCCGTACCGGTCGACGGCCCACGTCGTGAACGGGATCGTGGCGGTCACCGCCAGCAGGAACCCGGTGGACGCCCAGCCGACTGTGCTCAGCGAGGTACCGAAGGCGTCGGCCAGGGTGCCGGTGGCGACCGCGGCCATCGTGCTGTTGAGGATGCCCAGCAGCCCGCCGAGCAGGATGACGGCGATCGCGCCGACCTCTTTTGAACTCATGGGTTCAACATAATGACCTGATCCGTTCGGACGCAACCGGCTCGTCCACCAACTTGAACCCGCGAGTACAATCGACGGCATGACGACCACCACGCGCGGACGCATCGACAAGCGGCAGGCCATCCTGGAGGGCGCGTTCACCGTGTTCGCCCGGGAGGGCTACGCGCAGGCGTGCGTGCAGGAGATCGCCCGCGAGGCCGGCGTCGCCAAACCGACCGTCTACAACCACATGACCGACAAGGCCACGCTGTTCAGGCACGCCCTGGAGGCCGCCGCCCGCCGCATCCTGGAGGAACGCGTCGCCGCCCTGGAGCCGCTCGCCGCCCCCGGCGACGACCTGCGCGCCACCCTGGAGGAGGTCGCGCACACCCTGCTCCGCCTGCACACCGACGGCCGCTCGTGCGCGCTGCGCCGGCTCCTCTACTCGGAGATCAACCACTTCCCCGACATCCTCGACATCGTCAAGGAGAGCGGCCCCGACCGGCTCACCCACGCACTCGCCGACCGCCTGGCCCGCCTCGCCCTGGCCGGCCGCCTGCGCGCCGCGGACCCCGACCTGGCGGCCGAGCAGTTCCTGGCCCTGCTCCTCGGCCCGCTGGAGGCCCGCACCCGGCTCGGCACCCGCGAGCTGCCGGACGCCGAGCTGCGCACGATGGCCGGCGTCGCCGTGGACGCGTTCGTCCGCGCCTGGGGGACGGCCGCCGCCTAACCAACACGCATGGCGAAATCATGCCGACAAGACCCGTTGTCGATGGTAGCCAAGGGATATAGTCTGCCGCGTGTGGTAGAACGAGACGACTACGCGGCCATCCGCGATCGGATCATCGGGCTCTCCCACCTCCACGGCCTGCGCTGCGACTGGGCCGAGACGACCAGGCGCCAGCGCTTCCTGCTGCTGTGGGACGCCGAGGGCCGGGTCGCCGCCCGCGCGATCGTCCCGCTCTACCCAGGGGAGACACCGCACCTGGTGGACTCCCTCGAACGAGGGCTGGCGCACGTGTTCGGCGAAGGCTGGCTGAAAGACTGACTGGAGCGCCCATGACCGCAGACCGCGTCGACGTCCACGTCACCATGGCCGGCAACCTGTGGCTGGCGCAGGTCGACGGCGTGGCCGGCGGCATGTCCGCGCGCACGCTCAGGGAGCTGCACGCCGACGTCGCCGAAGGGCTGCCGTTCCTGTTCGGCGACCGCGAGCGCCCGCCGTCCCCGGTCTTCCACTACACCCTGCCCGGCCTGTCCGAGCAGGACCTCGACGACTTCGCCGCCCTCCAGCGCCAGGCCGCCGCCATCGCCGAGGACTACACGCGCACGCTGAAGAAGCGGGTCAAGCACATGCACGAGCTGGGGCTGTCCGACAGCGACATCGGGGAGCTGCTCGGGCTGACCAAGCAACGCATCCAGCAGATCCGCACGAACGCCAACGACGAGGCCCGCCAGAGCGGCTGACGGGCCTCGCGCGGATCAGGGGATCATGGGATCAGGGCATCACGAGGCGGGCTTGTGGTTCGTCGGCCCGCCTCGCTCGGATCAGGAGGCGGGCTTGTCGTCCGTCCAGCCCGCCTCGATCAGCGCCGTGGAGTTCCAGACGGCGCCCGGCGCGAAGCCCGCCTGCAGCCCGCCCGGCTTGACCACCACGTACTCGTTGGCCAGCGCCCGCCCGGTCGTCTCGTCGAAGACCAGCCGGTTCTCCGACACCCCGCCCGATTCGTACCGCTCCTCCACCGACACGGCCGTGCCCTGCCGCCCTTCGGCGTCCGTCACGTTCTCGGTGACCCGCACGCCGTCGAGGTCGGCCAGCATCCGGAACGCCGCCCCGCGCACCTCGGGCGTCACCGGCATGTCCATGATCAGCCCCACGCTGACCTTGAACAGCCACGCGTCACCCGACATCTCCTCGCTGCTCGACTCGGTCCCGTGCCCCGCATAGGAGGCCATCAGCCACTTCTTCAGCTTGCGCGGATCGTCCGGCAGCCCGCGCAGGTCCTGCATCGTGACGTTCTTCCCGAGCCAGAACACCTTGTCGCCGTCCACCAGCGGGGTGTGGCTCATGCTCGCCTTCCCCTCCGACGTGGACAGGGTCAGCGCCCCGTACTTCCCCTTCCCCCCGCCCTTGCCCGGCACGAGCACCTCGATCTCGGACGGCGCCCCCGCCTGCTCCCACGCCTTCCTGTCCGCCTCGGTGGCGGGCTCCGCGCCGAGCCGCTGCCCGCCGCCCCACTGCTCGCCACCGGTGGCGGCGGGCGTCCACCCTTCGTTGCGCGAACGGTCCATGACCAGGTAACCGCCGGCCTTGGCCACGTACAGGTTCCTGCTCACCGTCACGCTCCGCCACCAGTCGCCGCTCCCCTCGGCCTGCCGGTCGGCCTTCTCGGCGGCGGCGAGCAGCACCTCCCGCGCCGACAACGTCACCCGCGGCGCTGCCGCACTCGTCGAGGTTCCTTTCCCTGCACTCGTCGAGGTGCCTTGCCCCGCGCCCGCCACCACCTGCCCGCTGTCGCCGGGCGCCGGCACCGTCCCGTTGCCCGAAACGACCACCGCCACCGCCGTCACAGCGGCAGCCACCGCCCCGGCCAGCCCCAACCCCCAGGCCGGCCGCACAACGGACCTACGCCGCCGCACCGTTCGCCCCCTCGGCCCGGACATGGCGCGGGCCAGCTCCACGGCCCTCGTCCCCTCATCCACCGGCCGATCGCCGAGGTGCGCGGGCCTGGCCGCCCGAAGCTCGTCCATGGGATTCATGACCACTCCTCGCTGAGGTTCCGTACGCGGGACTTGGGCCGCTCCGCGGCCGGCTCATGGGGCGACTCCCCCGCCGCCTCCATCGCCTGCCTGAGCCGCTTGCGCGCCCGATGCAGCCGTACGCGGTACGCCGCCGACGAG
Source organism: [Actinomadura] parvosata subsp. kistnae (assembly GCF_900323885.1). Lineage (GTDB taxonomy): Bacteria > Actinomycetota > Actinomycetes > Streptosporangiales > Streptosporangiaceae > Nonomuraea > Nonomuraea composti. The sequence goes on from NZ_OOHJ01000018.1 coordinate 1,323,472, forward strand.
CACCCGATGACCTTGGCGGCCTCCTTGGGCGTCAGCCCGTGCCAGGCGACGAGGACGAGGATCTCCCGATCGTCCTCCTGCAACGCGGCCAGGGCCCGCAACACCCCGATGCGCTCGGTCACCTGATCGGCCACGTCCCCCTCGACCCAGGCCCGCAGCTCGCCCGCCATCGCCTCCCGCCGCAACTCGGCCCGCACGTTGTCACGCAGCACGTTCCTGGCGACCCCGAGCAGCCACGGCAGCGCCGGCTCCGGCACGTCGTCCAGCCGCCGCCAGGCGATGGCGAACGTCTCGCTCACCACCTCGTCGGCCACCTGCCGCCCGGCGCGGCTGACCACGTAGGCCCACACGCGTTGCCGGCATTCGTCGTACATGCCGGTGAACCGGTGCGCATCATCCGTCACCGCCCAGCCCCTTCGTTCGGGATGCGTCGTTCTTCTGACACCAGGAAGTGGTCCGGCCCCTCCCGTTGTTACGCATCACCGGAAACTTCTTCACCGGGACGGATTCGTCCAGCTCGCCTGATCAAGCCGTCGAGGGCCGGCGCGCCAGCACGAGGGGCACCGAACTGTACCCGCCGACCAGGGCCGCGAGCGCCGGATCCATGTGGCCGAGCACCCGCAGGATCGTGTCGTGGTCGGCGTCCAGATGACGATGGTGGATGGGACAGTGGTGGGCGATCTTGTTCCGCAGCACGCGGAGATAGTCGAGCTCCTGATGCAGCGGACCACGCGCGCCTCGATGGCCGGGAAAGCCCCGATACAGGCTCGTACGCCAGAACCGCTGGTCATACGATCTCCCTCGCCCCAGCAACCCGACCCAGAAACCGAGGGACAGCTCGCCGACGATCTCCCGGGGGCCGGCCGGGATCCCCTGGCCACGCAGCTTCCTGTGGGCCTCGGCGATCCTGGCCTGATGCCCGGCGAGCAGGTTCACCCGCGGATGCCCCCACCAGTCCTCGCGACCGAACAGCTCCCGCATCCGCTCGTCGACGACGCTGCGCAAAGTGAGCTCCAGGACCTGTAACGGCCCATAGAAGGCGGCGGCCACCTCGGTGTTCCAGCAGAACAGGCGAAGAGCGGCGACAGTGTCGCCCCCGCAGTGGGCCTCGTACTCGCCGAGACGCGCCTGCGACAGCAAGTCGCGCAAGCGCTTGGCTTCGCGCTGGTCCATCGGCCACGGCCCTTCCTGACGGGCATGCGCATGCTAACGTGAGACCCATAAGCCCCGGGCATGCCTCTGCCAGCACGCAACCCGGGGCACAGCTATGTTCGGCGCCCGCAACCCGGTGCTCGCCCGCTGGTCCCTTGGATGGACCGGAACACTAGCATGATCCAGCGGTCTCCATCCCAGCCTTGCCCACATGGCCATCTACCCAGCTAAAGAGGCCATCCAAGGCGGACGACATACACATTCCCGCAACCGCACCCCAACTCGGTCAAGGACCACACAGGCATGCGGAGCGCGCGCATCGGAACCATCAGCGACTGGACGCGCCGGCGTCACCTCATTTGTATGTTCGCGAGCATACAAATGAGGTGCCAGCCTCCCTTCGACGCGCCAGACCAGCCGGCATCACCTTCGGCAAAGAACGCGTCCACGCTGGGTCACCAAAAGGGCTGCACGTCAGCCGCCCACTCCACTAACATCAGTAGCGGCAATGTCACGCCGGGTGACGGCGGCCAGGGTCTTCGTTCGATCTGTCAGGGCATCCTTCCACGGGCAACAACTCTGACGTCTGGGTCACATGGACGATGCGGGCCCTGGCCGCCTTACTCGCGCCCGCCCAGCACGCGAGAAGTCCGGCTTCTCCTGTAAGGTGGTGGCCGTTCGGAGCGCCGGTCCCGTACCGGCCGCGTCCGAGATGACCGGGACGTAGCGCAGCTTGGTAGCGCACTTGACTGGGGGTCAAGGGGTCGCAGGTTCAAATCCTGTCGTCCCGACCAGATTTTCGCTGGTCGTTAAGGGTGTCACTCGTTCGGGTGACACCCTTTCGCGTTGGCGGACAGGAACCCCGTGGTCCCGCGCCTTTCGTGAGTCAGGCGATCCCCCTCCTTTCCCGCGGCCGGAGCGGTTGACAATCCGTACGGCTAACCGCTAGCTATTAGCTAACCGTTAGGGGGATGTCGTGCAGGACGCGGTGCTGGCGATGCTCGCCAAGGAGCCGTCGCACGGGTACGGCCTGCGCGCACGCCTGCGCCAGAGCCTGGGCCCGCTGGGCGAGTCGATGAATCCCGGGCAGATCTACGTGACGCTGGCGCGGCTGGAGAAGGCCGGGCTGGTCGTGTCCGAGCGGGCGGACGGGCTGCCCGAGCGGCCCGATCGCAAGATCTACGCGCTGACGCCGGCCGGGCAGCAGCGGGTGGCGGCGTGGCTGGCCGAGGTGGGGTGGCCGAAGCCGGATCTCGCGGAGTTTCACCTCAAGCTCGTCGCCGCCTCGGCGGCGCGGCTCGCCGATCCGGTCGAGCTGGTCGGGGCGCAGCGGCGTGAGTTGCTGCGCCGGCTGCGGGAGGCGCAGCACGCGATCCTGGCCGAGGCGGCTGAGTCGAAGGCCGTTCTGCTGCTGGAAGGGGTCGTGCTGCGGTTGCAGGCCGATTTGCGGTGGCTGGAGGCCTGTGAGCAGGCCTGGTCGCGAGGGGCCGACGCGTTCGACAGGGCCTGGGGTGAAGGCGAGGCCGGGGCTCAGGGCGGAGCCAAGGCTCGGGGCGGGGCCGCGGCTTGGGACGGGGTCGAGGGCAGGTTCAAAGCCGGAGGCGGCAGGGGCGACGACAGAGTCGAGGGTGTGTGAGCGAGTCGAGCGCCGTGATCCAGGTGCGTGGCCTGGTGAAGGAGCACGGTCAGGGTGAGAGCCGGGTGCGGGCGGTCGACGAGGTCGATCTGGAGGTGCCCCAAGGAGAGATGCTCGCCGTGATGGGGCCGAGCGGGTGCGGGAAGTCGACGTTGCTGCACCTGCTGGGTGGTCTGGAGCGGCCCACCAGGGGTGAGGTGTGGGTGGCGGGGCGGCGGATCGACGGGTTGAGCGAGCGGGCGCTGGCGCGGCTGCGGCGGCGGTCCGTGGGGTTCGTCTTTCAGGCGTTTCACCTGGTGGAGGAGTTGTCGGCGGCGGAGAACGTGGAGTTGCCCGCGTTGCTGGCCGGCGGTTCGCCACGGCAGGCGCGGCGGCGGGCGGGGGTGCTGCTGGAGCGGGTGGGGCTGGCGGCGCGGGCCCGGCATCTGCCGTCGCAGTTGTCCGGTGGGCAGCGGCAGCGGGTGGCGATCGCCAGGGCGCTGGTCAACGAGCCGCTGGTGGTGCTGGCCGATGAGCCGACGGGCAATCTGGACAGCGCGGCGTCGCTGGAGGTGTTGCGGATCTTCGAGGAGTTGCGGGCGGCGGGGCAGACGTTGGTGATCGTGACGCATGACGAGCGGGTGGCGGCCGGCGCGGATCGGCTGATCTCGATGCGGGACGGCATGTTCGTCGATGACACCCGTCTGGCCGGTGCGACTCCGCGCGGGCTCGGCGATCTGCTCAACCTGGACGGCTGACACGGTGGTGGGCTCTCTCCTGCTTGTCGTGCGTCTCGTGCTGGCCGATGTCCGGCGGCATCGTACGCAGGCGGCCATGCTGCTGCTGGCCGTCACCGTGGCCACCGCCACCCTGGCCATGGGCCTGTCGTTGCGGGGCGCGAGCGACGCCCTGTATGTCCAGACCCGCGCCGCCACCGCCGGACCCGACGTGGTGGCCCTGTCCGGTGACACCGGGCGTGCCGTCACCTCGGCCCTGACCGGGCTGGCCGACGATCCCGAGGTGGTCGCGCACCACGGCCCGTACCAGATCGTCTATGCCGACCTCACCACGCGCGGCTCCGCGACGTCCCCGGTGGTGGTGCACGGCTTCGACGAGCGGCCGGCCGCGATCAACCGGCCGCTGCTGACGTCGGGACGGTGGATCCGCCCCGGCGGCACGGTCCTGGAGCGTGGCTTCGCCACCGAGCTCGGCGTCAAGGTGGGCGACCGGGTCACCATCGAGGGCCGCGCGTACCCCGTTCTCGGCATCGCCGTCACCGCCGCGACCTCCATCTACCCCTGGGCGGCGCAGATCGGCCCGGGCGGCGGACCGAGCAACTACACCGGCCTGGCGTGGATGACCCGGGCGGACGCCCGCGAGCTGGCCGCCGCCCACGACCTGCCGGTCACCACCGCGATCGACCTCAAGCTGAAGGACCCCGGCGCGACGGAGGCGTTCCGGGAGGCCCACCGTTTCCCCGCGCCCAGGGTCAACCTGCACTCCTGGCAGTTCAATGCCGAGCAGGACGCCCGCATCCTGCGCAACAGCGAGCCGATCCTGATCGTCGGCAGCTGGCTGCTCGCCTTCCTGGCCATCACGGGCGTCGCGGCGCTGGCCACCGGCCGGGCCCTGGAACAGACCCGCCGCGCCGGGCTGCTCAAGGCCGTCGGCGCCACCCCGGCCCTGATCGCCACCGTCCTGCTCACCGAGTACCTGACGCTGGCCCTGGCCGGCGAGGCGCTCGGCCTGGCGATCGCGCGCCTGGCCATGCCCGCTCTGGCCAGCCCCACCGCCAGCCGCATCGGCGACCTCGGCGGGCCGGGCACCGGCACCGTCATCGCCACGACCGTCCTGGCCCTGGTGGTAGCGGTCCTGTCCGCTCTGCGTCCCACGTTGCGCGCCCTGCGCACGGCGACCGTCACGGCCCTGTCCGCCGCCGCGCACCAGCCGCGCCGCCGTCCGTGGCTCACCGCGCTGTCCGCGCTGCTGCCCACGCCGCTCCTGCTCGGGCTGCGCCTGACCGCCCGCCATCCGGGCCGCGCGGTGCTGCAGGCCGGTTCCATCGCCACCACGGTGTTCGCGATCGCCACACTGCTGGCGCTGTTCGCCGAGCCGGTGCGGGGCTACGGCCTCAACGGCTCCCCGGCCCTGCCCAACCTGCGCGACGCGCACGACCGCCGCCTCCTGCTCGCCGTCACCGCCCTGCTGATCGTCCTCGCCCTCGTGAACGCCATCACCTTCACCTGGACGATGGCCATCGAGGCCCGCACGAACGTGGCCATCGCCCGCGCCCTGGGCGCCACCCCGGGGCAGGTCACGGCCGGCCTGTCCGCCGCCCAGCTCCTGCCCGCCGTGCCGGGGGCCGCTCTCGGCGTCCTGCTGCACCTGGGCCTGCGCTGGCTCCTCACGGCCGGGAACGCGGCGGACGCCCCCGTCCCGTGGCTGCTGGGCGCGGCGCTCGCGACCGTCCTCGCGACGGCGGCGCTCACCGCCCTGCCCGCCCGCCTGGCCGCACGCCGTCCCGTCGCGCGCACGCTCAGCGCCGAGGCCACCTGACCTACGGCGGAGATCGGCCTGGCCCTATTCTCGTTAGCCGTGACTGGAGCGGCAGAGCGTCATGCGAGCTGGCTGGAGCTGTTCTTCGACCTGGTGGTGGTCGTGGCGGTGGCCCAGCTCGCGCACCGGCTGGAGCATCCGACGTGGGCCGGGGTGGGCCTGTTCGTGCTGCTGTATTACGCGGTCTGGAGCATCTGGACGACGCTCACGCTGTACTCGAACGTGCACGCCGAGCGCACCCGCACCCGCAGCATGCTCATCGGCATGTTCGGGATCGCCGTCATGGCGGCCGCCGTCCCGGACGTCGCCCACGACGGCGGCCTGCACGAAGGCTGGTTCATCGCGGCCTACATCACGTGCCGCATCAGCGCCTCGCAGACGTTGCAGCACTCGGGCACGATCATGACGGCGTGGCCGGCGGCCCAGCTCGGCGCGGGCCTGCTGCCCTGGCTCGCCTCCATCTGGGCAGACGCGCCCTGGCGGTACGCGCTGTGGGGCGTCGGCCTGGTGCTGGACATGGTGTTCTCCATCCTGCAGAGCCGCCGTCCGGAGAGCCTGATCGAGGGGTTGCAGCGGCAGGCCCGCCGGCATGACGAGCGCGAGCGGCGCCGCCAACGCCCCGGCCGGCCGCCCCGCCCGCCTCGCGAAGTGGCCGCCGCCGTGCTCGACCCGGCCCACCTCGGGGAACGGCTCGGCCTGTTCGTGATCATCGTGCTCGGGGAGGCGGTCGCGCAGGTCGTCCTGTCCTCCTCGGGCAAGGAGTGGGACGCTCAGCTCGGGCTGGCGGCGCTGGCCGGGTTCGGACTGATCGTCGCGTTGTGGTGGCTCACCCTCCAGTACGGCATCAGCACGGTCGTCGCCGCCCGCGAACGCGAGCTCCGAGCGTACGTGGCGTTGCCCACGCACTTCGTCATGACGGCGGGCATCACCGCGACGGCGGCCGGGCTGGGCGTGGTCGCGCACGAGCCCGACGCGCACCTGCACGGCGGCATCGGCTGGGTGCTCGGAGCGGGCCTGGCCGCCTACTTCGCCGCCTCCACCGTCCTCGGCGCCACGGCCGGCGCCGAGCGGCGGTGGGTGTGGTTGTGGGGCGTGCCATCGGTGATCGCGCCCTTGGGGGTGGCCGCGGTGTCGGGGCTGCTGCCGGCCTGGGTCGTGATCGCGTTGCTGCTGGTGGTGGCCCTGTGGCGGATCGCCTACCGCCCGCGCCGGAGCCCGGCGGCGGCGTGATGGGATGCTGCACCCCATGCGTATGAGAAACGGCACGATTGACGACCTTGCCCCCATTGTCGCCCTGCACGTGGAGAGCTGGCGCTCCGCGTACGCCGGAATGATGCCCGACACCTTCCTGAACGGCCCCCTCACCGAGGACCGGCTGGTGCTGTGGCGGGACCGGCTCACCTCACCCGTGCCGGGATCGGCGCTGTTCGTCACCCATGACGACGATGACCGGTTGCTCGGCTTCGCCTACCTGTTCCCGGCTCGCGACGGGCGGATCCTGCTCGACAACCTCCACGTGCGCCCCGGCCGCACGGGCTCGGGCGTCGGCTCGCGGCTGCTGCGGCGGGGGCTCGCGTGGGCGGCGGACGAGCACCCCGGCAAGGAGGTCTACCTGGAGGTGCTCCGGGCCAACACGCGCGCCATCGCCTTCTACGAACGGCACGGCGCCCGCCGCACGGACGAGCGGATGTGCCGCTTCCCTCAGGGGTTCGAGCTGGCCGAGCTCGAATACGCCTGGACCCTGAACTGAACCGCCGCCCCGGCCTCATCGACCGGGGCGGCGGCTCGTCACCGTGGCCGGGCGGCGATCACTCGAAGATCAGTCCCACGCCGGGGACGCACTTGGGCTTCTTGGGAGCCATGACGAGGCCGTCGATGGTGATCGGCGTCTGCAGCGGACCGCCCTGCACCTTCACCCCCGCGTAGTACTCGTAGCGGACCGGGCGGAAGATGTCGCACGGATCCTTGGGGATGTAGTCGGCCGGGATCCACGTCGACCCGCCGCCGCCGCCACCGCCTCCGCCGCCGGGTGTGCCCGTGTCGGGGCCGCCCGGGGTCGGCGAGCCGGGGAACGGCCGGACCTTGCTGGGATCGAACCAGAGGTCCTTCGACAGGACGATGCCGTCCGGGGTGAGGGCACGGCACACGCTGTCGGCGTCGGTGTCCTCGCAGAGCTGCGGCCCGTTCGTGACCGCCCAGTCCAGGACCGCCTGCATGTCCTCCTGCGTCTGCGCGAGCGGCTGCGGGTTCATCGTCAGGGCGCTGAACTTCGGCCCGTTCGGGAAGAGGGCGGGGAACTTGCCCGCCAGGAACGTGGCCAGCGCCTTGCCGAGCGCCACCGCGCCGGGCTCGTTCGGGTGGAAGCTCTCCTGGTAGGACTGGAACGGCTTGCTCAGCAGCAGGTTCGGGCGGTGGACGAGGCCCTGGAAGTACGAGTCGGGCTGGCCGAGCTCGTGCCCGGCGACCACGCTGGTGCCGTTCGGCCCGGCCGTGTTCGGGTCGAAGATGTGCACCTTGGTCTGCGGGTAGTCGGCCTGGAACTTCGCGACCCCGTCCCGGATGGCCTGGTTCACCTGAACGGCGAAGGGATACATCAGGTCCATGGTGCGGCCGGTGATCTCCTCGATGCCGGTGTTGCCCGACGCCTTGACCCCCAGCGGGTAGAGCGCCACCACGATCTCGGCCACCGGGTGGGTCTCCCTGACGCTCCACAGCCCTCGGGCGACCTTGTCCTTCAGCTCGGCGACCCGCGGCTGCAGCCGGCCCATCTCAAGGGCGACCGACTTCTCCTGGTCGTCCGGCCACGTCAGCGAGCCCATGAGAGCGCCGTTCGGCCGGAACAGGTAGGCCGTGGCGGCGGTGCTGACCAGGTCCGCGAAACCGGCGTCGTTGCCGCCGAGCCCGAAATACACCAGCTTGGCCATCGTCGGGACGTCCTGGGCCTGCGGCGGGTTCCGGACGACCGTCCCGCCCTTCTTCTCCTTCTGCTCCTCGTCGAGGTGCTTGATCCACGCACCCGACGACGCCTGGAAGAAGAGCCGGTCGCGGCCGATCACCGACTCCATCGTGTCCGAGGTGAGCGTCATCCTGCGCAACGGGTTGCGGCCCATCTCTAGGGCCGCCCAGGCCACGTAGAAGGGGGCCAGGCCCGACCTGTGCCTGAAGTCCTCCGTCCCGTCGGCCTTCGTCACGTACTTGTGGTCGTGGCTCGCGCCCTCGCCGCTGGTGTAGCTGTCGCCGTAGACGACGGCGTCGTACGGATCCGGATCCGTCAGGCACGTCGGCGGGCACGGCAGCGGCACCGGCCGCGGCGGCAGCGTCGGCAACGGGACGCCCGGGGCCGGCGTCACCGGCCCCGGCGATTGCAGGGTGGGCCGGGGCGGCAGCGGTACCGGTACCGGATCGGCGCCTGCCGGAACGGCCGGCAGGACCAGCCCCAGCGCGACGCACAACGCCGTCACTACGACACGTGCCCGGGCAGGTCTTTCCCCACGTAAGGGTGACATGCGAACCTCCCTCGCTGATCGCGTGCCTCGCTGGTCGCGTGGCTTGCGGCAGCAGCATGCGCCACGGCGGCCGGCGCTAGCATCGGGCGGTTCCCCTACCTGACCCCCTACATTGCGCGTCTGGGCGGCCTGCTCAGTCGTCGTGGGTGGCGGCCTGCTCAGTCGTCGTGGGCCGCTCAGCCGTCGTGAGTGACCGCTCAGTCGTCGTGGGTGGCCCGCGCGTCCGAGGTGAGGTGCTGGGTGAGTGTGACGCGCGACTGCACGCCGAGCTTGGCGAACGTGCGGGACAGGTGCGCCTCCACCGTCTTCGGGCTCAGGTACAGCCGCTCCGCGATCTGCTGGTTCGTCAGCCCGACCACGGCCAGGTCGGCGATCTGCCGCTCCCTCGTGGTGAGGGAGGAGAGCGGGCCGGCCGCCCGCCGCTGTCCCCGGGGCACCCGGGCGGCCAGCCGGCGCTCGTCACGCGCCAGCGCGGTGGACAACCAGGTCGCCCCGGCGGCGGCGTACAGGACCTTGGCCCGGCCCAGCTCCTCCCGGGCCTGCCCGACGAGGACCTCGGCGCGGCCCAGCTCCCCCCGAGCCTGCGCGACCGACCCCAGTGCGGCATACAGCTCGGCGGCGAGCTGCCGGGCCAGCCCCTCCTCCACCGGCGCACCGGCGGCGGCGAACTGCTCGGCGCCCCGCGCCGCGTGCACGACCGCCTCCTCGTCCTGGCCGGCGAGCATGAGCACCTTCGCCCGCGCTCGATGCGCGAAGCCCAGCTGGTGCGGCAGGCCCGACTCCGTCGCCCGGGCCAGGGCCCGCTCCGCTAATGTGCCGGCCTCGGACCAGGCAGCCGCAGCGGCTGGAGCTGCCGCCGTGGCTGTGGCGATCGCCTGGAGGGCCAGGCCGTACGTCCTGCCCGGCTCGTCGGCCGGGTCCTCCGAGGTGAGGATGGCGAGAGCATGGTCCGGCTGCCCCGCCTCCGCGTGGACCAGCGCGAGGTCGAGCCGCGCCAGCCCCGACCACCATCCCGACCTGGGCCGTGTCCCGGAGATCCGCTCGGCCAGCTCCAGGGCGGCCCGCGGCCCGTCCCGCCACAGAAGCGGACGCAGCAGCAGGATGCTGGACATCGCCAGGGTCTCCCGGCTGTGAATCAGCCGGGACGCCTCGCGCGCCTCCTCCGCGGCCGTGATCGCCTCGGACAGCCGGCCCTGCCGCTCGTTCAGCGCGGACAGGGCGATGAGCAGGTACGGCACGCTGTGGCTGCGCCCGGCACGGTAGGCGATGTCGAGCCCGCGGCGCAGATGCCGCGAGGCGTCGTCGTGGCGCCGCAGGTGCAGCTCCACCCAGGCCAGCGGCGCGACCATCTCCAGGTGCGGCGCGAGCACGTCGTCGGTCATGCCGTCCGTCAGCCACGCCGCCCGGTCGGTCTCGGCCCGGCTCTCCGCCACGCGGCCGTCACGCAGACTGGCCAGCGCGTGGATGGTACGAGCGGCCGCCTCCATCGCCTGATCCGCCGCGTCCCTCGAAACCCTGCCCCTTCCAGCGCCTCGCCACCCGCACCCGTCAGGGACCGGATCGCGACGGCGGCCGCGCGGCGGGCCTTTCCCGGATCGCTGCCCATCAGCTCGACCGCGGCCAGCCCGACCTGGGCCAGGCTGGTGGACCGGTCACGCGCGTGCGGCCGGGTCAGCTCGGTGGTGAGCAGCGCCTTCGCCTCGTCGAGGTCGCCGAGCAACCGGTAGATCATCGAGGAGAAGCTCACGGCCGCGATCCGCAACGGCCCCGGCGCCCGCATCACCTCTTGCAGGATCTGCCGGCTGGCCGCCAGCTCGCCGGTCACTCCGAGGGCACGGCCCAGCGCCCATTGCAGCTGGACCCGCCACGACGCCAGGTCCGTCCCGTCAGGCGGCGACAGATCCGTCCCGTCCGGCAGCACCGGATCCGTCTCGTCCGGCAGCAAGCGGAGCGCCGTGCGTAACAGCCGGACGGCGGTGGACGGCGCGGCACCCGAAGCGGCCGCGGCCGCCGCCTCCAGCGTCCGCACCGCCCGCACGTCACCGTGTTGCGCCGAGCGGGCGGTGTGGTGGGCCAGCAGTTGCAGCGGCCCGCCGCTGCCGCGCAGCTGCTCCGCCGCCCGGTCGTGCGCCCGCAATCGCCAGGCCGCCCCCGCCATCCAGTACGCCGCGGCCCGCACCAGCGGGTGGCGGAACCGGAAGGAGGCGTCGGCCTCCACCACGAGCCCCACACCGACGAGGTGGTCGAGGGCGAGCTCGGGCAGCTCGGTGATGGACGCGACGAGGTCCAGCGAGATCGGCTCGCCGGCCACCGCGGCGGCGCAGGCGACCTGGCGAACCTGGGGCGTCAGAGCGGTCAGCTCGGTGCTGAGCACGTCCAGGAGCGCCCGCTCCGGCACCCCGGCCGCAGCGTCCCCGCCCCCAACCCCAGCCCTGGCTTCCCCTCCGGCTCTCGTATCGACCCCGACCCCGGCTCCCGCTCTCGTATCCACCCCAGCCGCGGCTCCCGCTTCGGCCAGCGCAGTGAGCGTCTCCACACTGGCATTGGCGAGCACCTGAAGGTAGAGCGGGTTCCCGCGCGTGGTGCGATAGAGCAGCCGCCTCCGGCCCCGGTCCGCCTCGGGCAGCAGCGCCGCCACGTCGCTCTCCCCCAGCGGGGACAGGCCGATGTCCACGGTCGCGTCGCCGAGCTGGGCGACGGCCCGGGCGATCCCCACCGGCACCTGGGCCGTCCGGTAGGCGGTGGCGAGCAGCAGCGGCGCGCGTGGCGGGCGGCGCAGCAGGTATTCGGTCAGCTCCACGGACGACTGGTCCGCCCAGTGCAGGTCGTCCAGCACGATGGCGACCGGCCCGGCGGCCCCCTGGTCCTCGATGAGCCGGCGCGCCCGCTGGAAGAGCCGGTAGCGGTCGAGCCCCGCGCGCCGCGCCTCGGACGGCCCGGTGGCGTCCAGCAGCAGCTCGGTCAGCGCCCGCTGCGCGTCGCGGCTCGGGTCACCCGGCTGCGGTTCGAAGGCGGCGATGTAGACCCCGAACGGGACGTCCCGCTCGAACTCGGTCGCCTGGCCATGGTGAACGACGAACCCACGGGCCCGGGCCAGCCCGGCCAGTTCGGCGAGCAACCGGGTCTTCCCCATCCCCGGATCGCCCCGCACCGCGACGGCCCGTAGCGCTCCGTCCGCCGCGCCTGACACGGCGTCCGCCAGGAGGGTCAGCTCGGCATCGCGCCCGATCGGCCTGGCGTTTGTCGCCCCTTTGGCCATCCCGCCCACTCCGTGAGTGAAGATAGCAGAGGCATTCAGCCTAAACGGGTGATCGTCCGTTGGGAATACGCCGCCGGTTCCGCGGGCTCGACGGTGCTGATCCTGATGGCCATGCGCGGCGCTCCCGTAGCGCGTGCGGTCATCGAACGTTCCCGTCGAGCTGCGCGCGCCCTTCGCCGGGACGGGCTGATCCGTACGGAGCCCGGGATGGGGAGCTTCGTGACCACACCCGAAGAGCGCAGGGAGATGGGAGTCGAGCGGGCGGCGGCTCCGCAGGCTGAGTAACCGGAGGACGACGACCGCCGCGGACGAGCCTTCTTGGCCCAACAGCCTGAGCCCCCGTGCGAAGCGTTTCCAGGAGTGAAGCCCTTTTGGGCGGCGGCGTCGGACGGCCGACCACTTGACTGGGCGAAGGGTGTGGGAGCGGAGCCCACCTACCCCGCTGGGTGGATCAGTCGCCCGTGTAGAGCCGGTGCAGGTCCACCAGCTCCACGTCGGCACGACCACGCGCCACCCGCGCCAGCTCATCGCTGAATCCGGCCCGGGCGAACAGCAGCAGCTTCGGCGGTGCCTCCACCTGGGTGTCGGGCAGGAGTGCGCGCAGGTGTTCCAGCCGCTGCAGTTGCGCGACGTCCATGGGTGACAGGGTGCCTTTGGCCTCGCCGATCGCGATGATCCGGTCCGGGGCGGACGCGTTCGTCTCCGACACGACGATGTCGAGCTCGTGCCCTTGGCGGTGGGCGCGGCATGAGAGCTCGCTGGGACGTACGGCGCTGGCGTACCCGCCGAGGGTGTCGCTGGAGGCGTGCAGGAAACACCATTCGCGGGCGAGGTCCTCGAAGTGCGGGCCGTAGATCTTCGAGGCCACCGTGTCGGCGCCCGCGTCCCAGACGCGGGCGGCCCGGCCGGCGACCAGTTCCGGCTCGCGCCGTTGGATGATGAGCTGGTGGAGCCGGACGATCGGCTCGGTGATCTTGTAGACGCTGCGTTTCTGCCGCAGCGCGTCCTCCATATGCTCGACGAGCCCGATGCTCTGCAGGGCGGCGAGCAGGTGGCCGAGCGCGCTGACGGGTCGTCCGAGGGCGGCGGCGATCTCGGAGCGGCGGTGGTTGCCCGCGCTGATGGCGGCCAGCACGGCGGCGTACGAGGTGGGATCGGAGATCGACGGCTCCTCCCGCAACAACAGCCCGCCCTCGCGGAACATGGCCGAGCCCGGGTTCAGCAGCCGCCGCTGCACCCATCGGTCGAAGTCGTCGATGCCAGCCGGCCCTGATCCGCCCGACATCTCCAGGTACGCGGGCGTACCACCGACGAGCGCGTTCACCCGGAACGCCAGCTCAGGGTCCTCCGACAGCCCCCAGAACGCGCTCGCGTCACGAAACCCGAAGGGCCGGACGACGAGTTCGAGGACCGCCCGCCCGCGCAGGGGCGCGCCTCCGCCGAGCAGTTGCGCCATCGTCGTCAGGGCGCTGCCGCAGAGGATCAGGCGGGTGCGGGTGTGCTCCTTGGCGTATCCCGTCGGGTTGAGCGCCTGCTGGAGGTACGACGGCAACGCCGGGGTGGCCGATACCAGGTAGGGGAACTCGTCGATGATGACCGGCACCGCACGCTGCTCACCGAGGCGGAGCAGCTCATCCAGTCCCTCCCGCCAGTTGGCGAACGACACCGGGCGCCGGAGGCCGAGATGGCGGGCGTAGGCGGCGCCGAGGTCGGCCAGGTTCTGGGCTTCGGTCTGCTGGGTGGCGGCGAAGATCAGGCCGCCGGTCTCCTGGGCGAGGAGTTCGAGCATGAGGGTTTTTCCCTGGCGGCGGCGACCGTAGACGAGGCCCAGGGTGGCGCCGTTCGAGCCGGACCCGACGAAGTCGGTGAGCTCTTCCCACTCGGCGTCCCGGCCGTACAAGCGTAGTGGTTTGTCGAGCATGGGGCGGCGCCTCTCAGGAATGATAGCTGGAACTATCATAGCTGCAGCTATCATTCCGGCTCGCTTCGCCTGCCGCGAGCGAGGGTGCATAAGCGCCCTGCACCACGGACCGTCTGTCACGACAGGGCGCGGCGGATCGTCCTTGCAGCATGTATGTCGTCATCACGCTGCTGACGGCCACGCTCGTCGGCCTGGCCGCCGTCGCCAACCTCGCCCGGCATTCCTACGGGCGGGCTCAGGCCGAAAGGCAAGGTGTTCCGGTCTCCTGGCAGGTCCCGCTCGGATTCGTGCTCGGGGCCGGGGCCGTCGGGCTGCTGGTGGGGCTGGCCGTGCCAGTGCTCGGAACGGTGTCCGCCGCCTGCCTCGTTGCCTATTTCACTGTCGCGTTCATCCCTGAGGTGCGGGCGCGGCCCCTGCGGATGGGCCCATGGGCCGTGTACTTCGTGCTGAGCGTGGCCTCGCTCGTCACGAGCCTGATCGCGCGGTAAGGCTCCACGCCGGAGCTCGGCCCACGACCTCGGATAGCAGGCACGGCTCCACGGCCCGCCGCCTCCCTGGTCGGGGTGGGCATTCACGGCCCACCGCAGCCCCGGATCCCGGGTGCCATCGTCCCGGGTGACCGTCGGTGGGCTTTCACGGCCCACGACCTCGGGTAGCACGAACGGCTCCACGGCCCGCTGCCTCCCTGGTCGGGGTGGGCATTCACGGCCCACCGCCTACTCGGGTAAGGGGTGGGCACGAGTGCCGGAGGCGTGGGGTGCGCCGTCAGGCGCCTAAGACAAGAACAGCCTGAGCCCGCCCGCGCGAAGCGCTTCATGAGCGAAGCCCTTTTCGCGCGGGGCGGGCATCAGACGGTTGACCACCCAGATGGGCAACGGGTGGGTGGGTGGGGCTACTTGGCGTTGGCCTTGAGGTAGTCGCTGTTCATGCGGGCGATCGTGTCCAGCGGGATCCCCTTCGGGCACACGGCCGTGCATTCACCCGTGTTCGTGCAGCCGCCGAACCCTTCCGCGTCCATCTGGTCGACCATGGCCTTGGCGCGGGAGAGGCGTTCGGGCTGGCCTTGCGGGAGGAGGCTGAGGTGGGTGATCTTGGCGGCGGTGAAGAGGGAGGCGGAGCCGTTGGGGCAGGCGGCGACGCAGGCGCCGCAGCCGATGCAGGTGGCGGCGTCGAACGCCGCGTCGGCGTCCTCCTTGCGGACGGGGACGCTGTGGGCGTCGGGCGCGGAGCCGGCCGGGACGGAGACGAAGCCGCCCGCCTGGATGATGCGGTCGAACGCGCTGCGGTCGACGACCAGGTCCTTGACGACCGGGAAGGGGGCGGCGCGCCACGGCTCGATGGTGATCTCGGCGCCGTCCTCGAAGTGGCGCATGTGGAGCTGGCAGGTGGTGGTGGCGCGTTGTTCGCCGTGGGCGACGCCGTTGATGACCATGCCGCACATGCCGCAGATGCCTTCGCGGCAGTCGTGGTCGAAGGCGATGGGGTCGTCGCCTTCGAGGATGAGCTTCTCGTTGAGGACGTCGAGCATCTCCAGGAACGACATGTCCGGGGAGACGTCCTCCACCTTGTACGTCACCATGCGGCCCTTGTCCGTGGGGCCGCTCTGACGCCAAACGCGCAGGGTCAGGTTCACTTGTAGCTCCGCTGGGTCATCTTGACGTACTCGTATTCGAGCGGTTCCTTGTGCAGGATCGGCCCGTCCGGGGAGTATTCCCAGGCTGAGACGTGCGCGAAGTTCTCGTCGTCGCGCAGGGCTTCGCCGTCGGCGTCCTGGGATTCGGCGCGGAAGTGGCCGCCGCAGGATTCGGTGCGGACGAGGGCGTCGAGGCACATGAGCTCGGCGAGGTCGAAGAAGTCGGCGACGCGGCCGGCCTTCTCGAGCACCTGGTTGAGCTCTTCGGCGGTGCCGGACACCTTGACGTTCTGCCAGAACTCCTCGCGCAGCTCGGGGATGCGCTCGAGGGCCTTGCGCAGCGACTCCTCGGTGCGTTCCATGCCGCAGTAGTCCCACATGAGCTTGCCGAGCTCGCGGTGGAAGGAGTCGGGGGTGCGGGTGCCGTTGACGGCGAGCAGCCGGTCGATCTTGGTGCGGACCTTGATCTCGGCTTCGGCCACGGCCTCCTCGTCCACGTCCCCGTAGGGGCCGTTGGCCAGGTAGTCGCCGATCGTGGTGGGCAGCACGAAGTAGCCGTCGGCCAGGCCCTGCATGAGGGCGGACGCGCCGAGGCGGTTGGCGCCGTGGTCGGAGAAGTTGGCCTCGCCGATGACGAACAGGCCGGGGATGGTGGACTGCAGGTCGTAGTCGACCCAGAGGCCGCCCATCGTGTAGTGCACGGCGGGGTAGATGCGCATGGGCACGTCGTACGGGTTCTCGCCGGTGATGCGCTCGTACATCTCGAAGAGGTTGCCGTACTTCTTCTCGACGGCGTCGCGCCCGAGGCGGTTGATCGCGTCGCGGAAGTCGAGGTAGACGCCGAGCCCGCCGGGGCCGACGCCGCGGCCCTCGTCGCAGACGTTCTTGGCGGCGCGGGAGGCGATGTCGCGCGGCACCAGGTTGCCGAAGCTCGGGTAGATGCGCTCAAGGTAGTAGTCGCGCTCGTCCTCGGGGATGTCGCCGGGGGCGCGGTCGTCGTTCTTGCGCAGCGGCACCCAGACGCGGCCGTCGTTGCGCAGCGACTCCGACATCAGCGTGAGCTTCGACTGGTACTCGCCGGAGACCGGGATGCAGGTCGGGTGGATCTGCGTGTAGCAGGGGTTGGCGAAGTACGCGCCGCGCTCGTGGGCGCGCCAGATGGCGGTGGTGTTGCAGCCCTTGGCGTTCGTGGACAGGAAGAACACGTTGCCGTAGCCGCCGGTGGCGAGCACGACGGCGTCGGCGAGGTGGCGCTCGATCTCGCCGGTGACCATGTCGCGCACGATGATGCCGCGGGCCCGCCCGTCGGAGACGATCAGGTCGAGCATCTCGTGCCGGGTGTGCATCTCGACGGTCCCGGCCGCGACCTGCCGCTCCAGCGCCTGGTACGCGCCGAGCAGGAGCTGCTGCCCCGTCTGGCCGCGGGCGTAGAAGGTGCGGGAGACCTGGGCGCCGCCGAAGGAGCGGGTGTCGAGCAGGCCGCCGTACTCGCGGGCGAACGGCACGCCCTGGGCGACGGCCTGGTCGATGATGTTCACGGAGACCTGGGCGAGGCGGTAGACGTTCGACTCGCGGGCGCGGAAGTCGCCGCCCTTGACGGTGTCGTAGAAGAGGCGGTAGATCGAGTCGCCGTCGCCGCGGTAGTTCTTGGCGGCGTTGATGCCGCCCTGGGCGGCGATGGAGTGGGCGCGGCGCGGGGAGTCCTGGTAGCAGAAGGACTTGACGTTGTAGCCCAGCTCGCCCAGGGTCGCCGCGGCGGAGCCGCCCGCCAGGCCGGTGCCGACGACGATCACGTTGAGCTTGCGCTTGTTGGCCGGGTTGACCAGCTTGGCGCTGAACTTGCGCTTCTCCCAGCGGTCCTCGATGGGCCCGGAGGGCGCCTTGGTGTCCCTGATCTCGGGGCCTTCGGTGTACTTCACTTGACAACTCCGAACGTGATCGCGAGGGGCGGGACCAGGAAGCCGAGCACCAGGACGATGGAGAGCAGGCCGGCGGTCGCGCGCAGGGCCTTGTTGCGGTCCTTGTTGGCCCAGCCGAGGGTCTGGAAGGCGCTCCACACGCCGTGGCGCAGGTGCAGGCCGACCATGACGACGGCGACGACGTAGACGAGGGTGACCCACCAGCGGGACGGGTCGAAGCCGTCGATCATCCGGTCGGCCGGGGACGAGTTGTAGCCCGCGGGGTTGACGACGCCGAAGGTGAGGTCGAGCAGGTGCCAGATCACGAAGAGCGCGATCGTGACGCCGCCCCAGCGCATGATGTGCGTGGCGTAGCCGTTCGCCTGCGACTTCTTGGCCACGTACTTGACCGGCCTGGCCTTGCCCGCGCGGCGGGACAGCGAGATCGCCGCCCACATGTGCAGGACGACCGAGACGACGAGGCCGATCTCCAGGATGGTCAGCACCGTGCGGTACGGCACGAACGGCTCAAGGAGGGTGCGCAGCCAGTGGGCGTACTCGTTGAAGGACTCACGGCCGAAGAAGATCTTCAGGTTGCCCAGCATGTGGAGCACGAGGAAGCTCACCATCACGGCGCCCGTGACGGCCATGACGACTTTCTTGCCGTTGGACGAGGTCAGGAACCCGCCCTGCTTCTTCGGCGTTGGAGTCTTCTTGGAGGCAGGGGTGTTAACAGGCGCGGTGGCGGAGCCGCGCTCTATCGTGGCAGTCACGTTTAAACGCTAGGTATCCAGCGATGATCCGTCCAAGTCATGATGGGCTTGGTTTCGATAGCCCCTGGCTATGATGTGGGTAGGCGCGGCTTTTACAGGCCGCTTACGCGGCGCGGGTGCGAGGAAAATCACATGCAGTTTCAGCAGCTCGCGTACTTCGTGGCGGTGGCGGAGACCCGGCATTTCACCCAGGCGGCCGAGCGGATGCGGGTCGCGCAGCCGTCGCTCAGCAAGCAGATCAAGGCGCTGGAGGACGATCTCGGCGCGCGATTGTTCTCGCGGGCGCGCGGCAACGTCACGCTGACGGCCGCCGGTGAGGCGCTGCTGCCGCTGGCCCGCCGCATCCTGGCCGACGCCGACACCGCCCGGCAGGAGGTGGCGCAGCTCGCGGGGCTGCGCCGGGGCCGGGTGCGCCTGGGGGCGACGCCGTCGCTGTGCGCGGGGCTGCTGGCCGACGCGCTGGCCCGCTTCCACCGCGCGTACCCGGGCATCGAGCTGCTGGTGGAGGAGGGCGGCTCGCGCGACCTGGTCAGGGCGCTGGCGAGGGGGCAGCTCGACCTGTCGCTGATCATCATGCCGTTGCAGAGCGACGACCCGGCGCTGGTGACGGAGGAGATCCTGCGCGAGAACCTCGTGGTGGTCTCGCCGTCGCACGAGCAGATCAAGGGCCCGTACCTGCGCATCGAGGAGCTGCGCGGCCGGCCGATGGTGATGTTCAGGCGCGGCTACGACCTGCGCGAGGCGACGCTGGCGGCGTGCCGGCACGCCGGGTTCGAGCCGAGGTTCGCGGTGCAGGGCGGCGAGATGGACGCTGTGCTGCGGTTCGTGGAGGCGGGGCTGGGGGTGGCGGTGGTGCCGTCGATGGTGCTCGACGGGCGGCCCGGCCTGCTGGGCACGCCGCTGGCGCCGCCGGGGCTGAGCCGGACGATCGCGCTGGCCCACCGCAAGGACGTCGAGCCGACCAGGGCCGCGCAGGCGTTCAGGGAGACGCTGCTGGCCTTCGTCGTCGAGGCCGGTCATGAGGGCACGCTTCCACAAGGGGTGGCGCTCATCGCAGAATGAGCAGCAAGGGTCCGACTCCCCGAAGGGGTGTTTTGACGGCGAACCTCTCGGAAACGCTGACGCTGCTCCTCATCGAGGACGACGACGGAGACGCCTTCCTCGTCGAGGAGTTGCTGAAGCAGGCCGTGGCTCCCCCCAAGATCCATCGGGCGCGCAGCCTGAGGGAGGCCAGGGCCAAGCTGACGCCCGAGATCCAGTGCGTGCTCGTGGACCTGTCGCTGCCCGACGCCAGCCGGCTGGAGGCGCTGGACGAGGTGCTGGCGGTGGCGTCGCCGCACACGGCCGTGCTGGTGCTCACCGGGCTCAGGGACGTGCACGTCGGCGTCTCGGCCGTGCAGTCGGGCGCTCAGGACTACCTGGTCAAGGGCGATGTGGACGCGCGCCTGCTGGCCCGCTCCATCCGGTACGCGATGGAACGCAAGCGCGCCGACCTGGCGCAGCTCAAGCTCGTCCAGGCGGAGCTGACGGCCAAGGAGAACGCCCGGCTGGAGGGCGCCCTGCTGCCCGATCCGCTGCTGCGCACGTCCGCGATCGAGCACGTGACCCGCTACCTGCCGGGCAGCGGCGGCACGCTGGCCGGCGACTTCTTCGACACCGTGCAGACGCCCGACGGCGCGGTGCACGTCGTGGTGGGCGACGTGTGCGGGCACGGCCCCGACGAGGCGGCGCTGGGGGTGGCGCTGCGCATCGCCTGGCGCACGCTGGTGCTGGCGGGGCAGACGGGCGACCCGCTGCTGCGGACGCTCGACACGCTGCTGCGGGCCGAGCGCAAGGCGCCGGAGATCTTCACGACGCTGTGCATGGCCACGATCAGCCCCGACCTGACCTCCGCCGGCATGCGCGTGGTCGGCCACCCGCCGCCCGTGCTGGTGCGCGACGGCGTGGTCGAGGTGGTGCAGGGCACGCCGTCGGGCCCGCCGCTGGGCATCTTCCAGGACGCGGCCTGGTCGGTGCTCGACGTCCCGCTCGGCGAGGACTGGTCGATGATGCTCTACACCGACGGCCTGATCGAGGCGGCCGTGGGCGAGCCGGCCCGGCTGCTGGGCGTGGACGGCCTGGTCGGCCTCGTACGCGAGCACGGCTCCATCGACCTCGACCGGCTCATCACCCGAGTCGGCACGCTGAGCGACGACCTGGCGGTGGTCATGCTGCGGAGGAGAAGAGAATGAGCATTCACCCGTTGCCTCCGCCGAAAGCTCCCACAGGGCTGGGCAGGCTGCCGGTCGCCCAGTGGTTCGTGCTGCTCGGGGTGCTGGCGGCCGTCACGTTCGTCGCGGGGGTCGTGATCGTCCTGACGATGAGCACCCAGGCCGCGGCGCTCAACCCGAGCCCCGACCTGGCCGCCCACCTCAGTCGGCTGAACGCGGCCCTCATCGTGGTGTTCGCCCTGCTGCTGGGGCTGGGCGTGGGGCTGGTGGCGACGGTGCGCTACGCGGTGCTGAAGCCGATCGACCAGCTCACCGCGCAGGTCCGTACGGTCGCGGGCGGCGACTTCGACCACGACCTGCACGTGGACCGCCCGGCGGAGCTGGCGGAGCTGTCCAGCCACATCGACTCGATGCGGGCCCGCATCGTCTCGGCCTGGCGGGTGGCCACCGACCAGGCGGAGGAGCTGCGCAGGTCGAACGGGGAGCTGGAGCAGTTCGCGTACGTGGCCAGCCACGACCTCCAGGAGCCGCTGCGCAAGGTGGCCAGCTTCACGCAGATGCTGGAGCAGCGTTACGGCCCGCAGCTCGACGAGCGGGCCCGGCAGTACATCCACTTCGCGGTCGACGGCGCCAAGCGCATGCAGCTGCTGATCAACGACCTGCTCGACTTCTCCAGGGTGGGCCGGGTGACCGGCGAGAGGAGCGTCGTCGACTCGGGCGCGGCTCTTGACCGGGCCCTGGAGAACCTCTCGGCCACGATCGAGGACGCGGAGGCGACCGTCACCCGCGACGAGCTGCCCCCGGTGAGCGGCAACGAGCTGCAGCTCACCCAGCTGTTCCAGAACCTGATCGAGAACGCGGTCAAGTTCCGCTCGGAGGCGCCGCCGCGGGTGCACATCGGGGTGCGGCGCGACGGCGACATGTGGGAGTTCAGCTGCTCCGACAACGGCATCGGGGTCGAGCCGAAGTACGCCGACCGCATCTTCCTGATCTTCCAGCGCCTGCATCCCCGAGACGTCTATCCGGGCACGGGGATCGGGCTGGCCCTCTGCCGGAAGATCGTCGAGTATCACGGGGGACAGCTCTGGCTCGACGGCGAGGGTGGCGACGGCGCCACGTTCCGCTGGACGCTGCCCATGGTGGGAGGCGAGGGATGAACGGCTGGCGCCCCATCGAGGTGCTCCTGGTCGAGGACGACCAGGGGGACATCCTGCTCACCAAGGAGGCGTTCGATCTCAACAAGGTGCGCAACCGGCTGAACGTGGTCAACGACGGCGAGCAGGCGATGGCGTTCCTGCGCCAGGAGGAGGGTTTCGCCGACGCGCCGCGCCCCGACCTGATCCTGCTCGATCTGAACCTGCCGCGGATGAGCGGGATGGAGGTGCTGCGGGAGGTGAAGGCGGACGTCATGCTCCGCACGATCCCGGTGGTGATCCTGACGACGTCGGAGGCGGAGGAGGACATCTTGCACAGCTACCGGCTGCACGCCAACGCATATGTCTCAAAACCGGTGGATTTCGAGCAATTTATCCGAGTTGTCCGGCAAATCGATGATTTTTTCGTCACTGTGGTGAAGTTGCCGGTGCAGGGGTAGCGGTCTGACGCGCGTACGTGACAGGAATCACAGTCAGTCATCGAAAAAGTGAGTGACCCCGCTCACAAATTTCGATCCTGTCGTCGTAACGTATCCCCCACCAACGCGCGCCGAGGCGGATGCCGCCGCGCGAGCGCGCCCAGCGAAACGAAACCACGGACCCCCTGCGCAGAAGGGTCCGCGGGAGGTGGAGAGGTCCGCGATGACCCAGACGACGCCCGACGCTCCGGTCCGACGGCAGCGTGCGCAAGTCAAAGTGCGCACTCTGCGCACAGACAGATGGTGGCTGGTCCCGCTCCTGACATTCCTCGGGCTCAGCTCGTTCCTCGTCTACGGTATATGGGCGATCATCGACAACAGCTACTTCGTCGATCCCTACATAGCGCCCTTCGCATCGCCCTGCCTGGCCACGTCCTGCCCTGAGGGCGCGCGGCTGTTCGGCTGGGCGCCGTTCGGCGACTGGTACGCCCTGCCCCCCGGCCTGCTGATCCTCGGCCTGCCCGGCGGATTCCGGCTGACCTGCTACTACTACCGCAAGTCCTACTACCGCTCGTTCTGGCTGTCGCCGCCCGCGTGCGCCGTGCAGGAGCCGCACGGCAAGTACACCGGCGAACGGCGCTTCCCGCTCATCCTCCAGAACATCCACCGGTACTTCTTCTACGCGGCCATCGTCATCGGCCTCATCCTGGCCTACGACGCCGTCCTCGCGCTCGTCCACAAGCCGACGGGCCTGGGCACCTGGATCCTGGTCGTCAACGCCGTCCTCATCAACGCCTACACGCTGTCGTGCCACTCCTGCCGGCACATCACGGCGGGCAGGCTCAACCACTTCTCCCGCCACCCGCTCCGGTACCGGGCCTGGACGTTCGTCTCCAAGCTCAACGCCAAGCACCAACCCCTCGCGTGGGCCTCGATGTTCTCCGTCATGGGCGCCGACCTCTACGTCCGCCTCGTCGCCAAGGGCATCATCGCCTTCCCGTACGCGTAAGGACAGCTTCCAGTGGAAAACACGCACAACACAGAGCGCCACGAGTACGACGTCGTCGTCATCGGCGCGGGCGGCGCCGGGCTGCGCGCCGCCATCGAGGCCCGCCAGCAGGGCAAGAGGACGGCGATCGTCTGCAAGTCGCTGTTCGGCAAGGCGCACACGGTCATGGCCGAGGGCGGCGCCGCCGCCGCGATGGGCAACGTCAACCCCGACGACAACTGGATGGTGCACTTCCGTGACACCATGCGGGGCGGCAAGTTCCTCAACAACTGGCGCATGGCCGAGCTGCACGCCAAGGAGGCTCCCGACCGCGTGTGGGAGCTGGAGGCGTGGGGCGCGCTGTTCGACCGCACCAAGGACGGCAAGATCAGCCAGCGGAACTTCGGCGGGCACGAGTACCCACGGCTCGCACACGTGGGCGACCGTACCGGCCTGGAGCTGATCCGCACCCTGCAGCAGCGCGTCGTCGCCCTCCAGCAGGAGGACTACGAGAACTACGGCGACTACGAGGCCTACATCAAGGTCTTCGCCGAGTGCACGGTCACCCGGCTGCTCAAGGACGGCGACGCCATCTCCGGCGCGTTCGGCTACTGGCGCGAGACCGGCAACTTCGTGCTCTTCGACGCCCCCGCCGTGGTGCTCGCGACCGGCGGCATCGGCAAGTCGTACGTGGTGACCTCCAACTCCTGGGAGTACACCGGCGACGGCCACGCCCTGGCCCTGCTCGCCGGCGCGAACCTGATCAACATGGAGTTCATCCAGTTCCACCCCACCGGGATGGTCTGGCCGCCCTCCGTGCGCGGCATCCTCGTCACCGAGTCCGTCCGCGGCGACGGTGGCGTGCTGCGCAACTCCGAGGGCAAGCGCTTCATGTTCGACTACATCCCCGAGGTCTTCAAGGACAAGTACGCGACCACGGAGGAGGAGGGCGACCGCTGGTACACCGACCAGGCCAACAACCGGCGCCCCCCGGAGCTGCTGCCGCGTGACGAGGTGGCCCGCGCGATCAACGCCGAGGTGAAGGCCGGGCGCGGCTCACCCCAGGGCGGCGTGTTCCTCGACGTCTCCACCCGGCTGCCCGCCGAGGAGATCAAGAAGCGGCTGCCGTCGATGCACCACCAGTTCAAGGAGCTGGCCGACGTCGACATCACCGCCGAGCCCATGCAGGTGGGCCCGACCTGCCACTACATCATGGGCGGCGTCGAGGTGGACGCCGACACCGGCGCGGCGGCCGTGCCGGGGCTGTTCGCGGCCGGCGAGGTGTCCGGCGGCATGCACGGCTCCAACCGGCTCGGCGGCAACTCGCTGTCGGACCTGCTGGTGTTCGGGCGCCGGGCGGGCGCGGGCGCGGCCACGTACGTGGACGCCCTCAAGGCCCGGCCCAAGGTGCTGCCCGAGCAGGTGGACGCCGCCAGAGAGGAGGCGCTGGCGCCGCTGGGCCGCACCGGCGAGAACCCGTACGAGGTGCACCACGAGCTCCAGCGCACCATGAACGACCTGGTCGGCATCATCCGCAAGGCCGAGGAGATCACCGAGGCCCTCGGCGTCGTGGAGAAGCTCAAGGAGCGCGTGCGCATGGTCGGCGCCGGCGGCTCCCGCATCTACAACCCCGGCTGGCACCTCGCGATCGACCTGCGCAACATGGTGCTGGTGTCGGAGTGCGTGGCCCGCGCCGCGCTCATGCGCGAGGAGAGCCGCGGCGGGCACACCCGCGACGACTTCCCCGGCATGAACCCGGAATGGCGCCGCAAGCTGCTCGTCTGCTCCACCGAGGACGGCTCCACCGTCAAGGTCGAGGAGAAGGTGCAGCCGCCCATGCGCGACGACCTCATCACCCTGTTCGACCGGGACGAGCTGAAGAAGTACCTCACCGACGAAGAGATGGCCGAGTTCGACGGGATAGCGAAGTCATGAGCTACAAGGCAAAGTTCAAGGTCTGGCGCGGTGAGGGCGGCGAGGGCAGGCTCGAGGACTTCACGGTGGAGGTGAACGAGGGCGAGGTCGTCCTCGACATCATCCACCGCCTCCAGGCCACCCAGGCCCCCGACCTCGCGGTGCGCTGGAACTGCAAGGCCGGCAAGTGCGGCTCGTGCAGCATGGAGATCAACGGCAAGCCGCGGCTCGGCTGCATGACCCGGATGTCCACCTTCTCCGAGGACGAGACCATCACGGTCACGCCGATGCGGACGTTCCCCGTCATCAAGGACCTCGTCACCGACGTCTCGTACAACTACCAGAAGGCCCGCGAGGTCCCCTCCTTCACGCCGCCGAGCGGGGTCCAGCCGGGCGAGTACCGCATGCAGCAGATCGACGTCGAGCGCTCGCAGGAGTTCCGCAAGTGCATCGAGTGCTTCATGTGCAACAACGTCTGCCACGTGATCCGCGACCACGAGGAGAACAAGACCAACTTCTCCGGTCCCCGCTTCCTCATGCGGATCGCCGAGCTGGACATGCACCCGTACGACGTGGCCGACCGGCAGGAGGCGGCCCAGGAGGAGCACGGGCTCGGCTACTGCAACATCACCAAGTGCTGCACCGAGGTCTGCCCCGAGCACATCAAGATCACCGATAACGCGCTGATCCCCATGAAGGAGCGCGTGGTGGACCGCAAGTACGACCCGCTGGTGTGGCTGGGCAACAAGATCTTCAGGCGCAAGTAGAAACGCGAAAGCGGGGGCCGGTTCTCTCACCGGCCCCCGCTTTTTCGTTGGTCGCTACTTCTTCTTCCGCCGGCCGAACCGCCTGCGCGTCTCGTCCGGCATCTCCTTCGTCGGCTCCTGCGGCGCGGGCGGCGGCGGCAGCGGCTGCACGGCCGTCACGTCCGCGTCAGGAGCCAAGTAAGGCGGCGGCTCGTAGTCGTCGCCCAGCGCCCGGCCGGACGGCGGCTCGCGGTCGTCCGAGGGCCGGTACGGCGGCGGCTCGTAGCCATCGCCAGCCGGCGGCTCGTAGGTGTCGCCCGGCGTCCGGTCGCGGGCCGGCTGGAACAGCGAGCCCGGCCGCTCCTGCCCCCACGGCTCCGAGTCGCCCGCCTCGGCCGCCGAGGCCGGGCCGAGAGGCTGGTCCACACCGCCGTCGAACGGGGCCGCGCCGCCCGGCGGGATGTCCTGCGGCACCGGAGCCGGCGGTACCAGCGGCTCGAACAGGTCGCGCTCGCGCGGCTTCGGCGGCTCGCTGTAGGAGTCGAACTCGTCGGGGTGCAGCACCACCGGCTCGGGCTCGGCTGGAGGCGGCTCCTGCGTGTAGCCCTGCGGCGGGTACGGGTGCGGCTCCTGGTAGCCGTACTGGGGCGGGCCGCTCGGATAGGTCTGCACCGGCACGAAGCTGATGATCGGCGCGTACGCGGTACCGCCCGGATAGGACGGCGCCGGCGCCGGGAAGCCCCCCGCGGTGGCGGCGTAACCGGGCCCCGCCGGGTAACCACCACCGGCCGCGTAGGGGTCAGGCCCCGGCATCGGGCTCGTCATGGGGGTCGTCATCGCCTGCGGGCCCGCCTTGCGTACCGCCGCCGCGTGCGCCATGCGGCGCAGCCTGCCCTCGAAGATCAGCACCGCGAACAGCGCCAGCAGCACCAGCACCAGCGCCGGGATGCTGAGCTTGCGCGTCAGCTCCGTCTGGTCGAACTCCGGCGCCGCCCTGCGCAGCTCCAGCGGCACCTCCTCACTGGAGGCGACCTGCGTCTCGCTCGGCAGCGTGTTCGCCGTCGGCGTGTCGGACGGCGCGATGGCCGGCATCTCGACCGACTGCTCCGGCGTGGGCGTCGTGGAGGTCACCGGCGGCACCTCGACGCTCTGCGTGGGCAGCGGCTGCGGGTTCTGCGGCGGCGGCGTCTGCGTGAGCGTGGGCGTCGGCGCGGGGGCGGACGTCGTCTTGCTGGGCTTGGGCGCCTTGGGGGTCTTGCTGGCCTTCGGCGGGCTCGCCGTGACCGTCTTGGTGACCGTCGTCTCCGGCGCCTCGTCCGGCGTGGTCGGGGTCGGCGAGCCGTCGGTGACGGTCACCGTGATGGTGGTCTCAGGAGTGACGTCGCCGCACAGCGTCACGTCGGGATCGCACGGCTCGACCGGGTCGAGTAACACGGAGGCACTCGCGCTCTGCACGATGAACGGCGTCGCTCCGACAGCCGTGAGCCCGAGCGCTAAGACGATCGCGGACACGGCCGTCGCCCGTGTGCGTGCCACCGGTGCCCTCCGCGTGGTCCCGTAACCATGGTCAAGGGAATACTAGCCGGGTAAAAGTAACAGTAAAGACGGAATTACAACACCTTTCTACGGTTACGTCCGCGTTGTACCGTGACAACGGCCGAAAGGGCCGCCATCAGTACTCCGATACCCACGACCACCATGGGCAACGCCCCCGGACCGTCGATCGGGCTGGCCCATCGCACCCGCTCAACGGGCTTCACGGACACCGCCATCCCCCACGGCAACGGCGCCTCTCCACGGCCTGCCTCCGCCTGGAACGAGTCAACCGCCCCGGCCTGACCTGGGGAGCTTCCGGTGGCGACCGGCAAGGGCAACGGCGCTCCCGCGCCGGGCACCTGCGCCTGCCCCCCGGCCCCTGCGGCACTCCCCCGCCCGCCACCTGCGGCCCCCGCCCGCCACCTGCGGCCCCCGCCGGCCACCTGCGGCACACCAGGGGTGACCTGCGGCACCGCACCGGTTGCTTGCGGGGCGCCGCCGGTCGCTTGCGGCACGGCACCGGTCGCTTGCGGGACGGCGCTCGCGGAGGGGCCGGGGACCGCGTTCAAGTTCCCGCCCGTAGTGGCCCCCTGCGCCGCGCTCGGCACCACGCTGGGGATCGCGCTCGGAATGACGAGCGCCCCACCCACCCCGGGCACCGGCACCGGCGCAGCCGCCGCGTGGGCGCGCCGCGGCACGGCTCGGGCGCGTTGTGACGCGGCCTGGGTGCGTCGCGGCGCAGCTTGAGCACCGGGCAGCGCAACATGCGCGCGCTGCGGTGCAGCTTGCGTGCGTTGCGGCAGAGCTTGCGGCAGCGTCCACAGCCCGCCCCTTACACCGGCTGGCCCCACGACGCCCGGCCTCACGCCGCTAGGGCCTACGGAACCAGGACCCGGCGAGCGGCGGTGCGGCCCCACCTGTGCCCGTGGAGTGGCCCTTCCGGCGCTCACCAGGGCACTCTGCGTGCGCGCGGGCGCAGCTTGCGGCTGGGCGGCTTCCGTGCGCCTGGGCGCGACGTGTGCGGGCGCGGCCGCCGTGCGTACAGGCGCGGCCGGCGTGCGCGCTGGTGCCGCCTGCGCGCGGCCGGGCACGGCCCCGGCAGGCAGGGGCACCGCCTGCACCCGTCCAGGCGCCGCCTCCGTGCGCGCGGGCCGGGCATGCGCGTGAGCGGGCACAGGCGCGGGCGCGGCTTGCGACAGGGCCGCAGCCGGGGCTGGGGCTGGGACTGGGGCCGGGATGGTCGTCGTTTCGCCCGCGACCACCTCCCCGTCCCGAACGGCGGCGGTGCGGCTCATGGTGGTCAGCCCGCCGCTCTCGACGTCACGCACCCGGGCGACCGCCGCGAGCACCACTTCCCGCGCCCCCGCCGGCGTCCGGAGCGTGACGTCCACGGAGCGCTCGCCGGAGACCTTGCCCAGCGCGCACATCCGCGTCCCGGGCGGGGGCGCCGCTTTCGTGGCCGGCCGGCCGACGACGGCCAGCGCCCGCATGGTGAGCGTCCCCGCCATGCCGAGGTCGGGGGTCGTTCCGCGCGTCGGTGCCGCACCGGCGACGGGGGCCGTACCGACCGGGGAAGCCGCAGGGGCAGAGGCAGGGAGGCAGGACACCTCCTGCAGCGCCTCGACGGGGCTGGCCGCGACCGCGACCCGCGCCCCCCGCGCCATCCCGTTGAGCCGGACCCGGAACCGCTGCGTGTCTCCGGTCCTGACCCACCTGCCGATCCCCTCGGCCCCGTTCACCCGTTCCAGCACCAGCGACACCCCGGCCGCCGCCACGGGCACGGAGGGCACCGCCGCCAGGATCAGCACCCCTGCGACGACCCAGCTCCTCCGCATGGCTCCCCACTCCCCCGCCGCGACAAATTACGCACAGTAATCATTGTGTCACAGAGAGGGATGTCCTAATCGCGGTGGAGCAGATTCTCCACGGTCTTCATGATGGGCAGGTCGGCGCCCAGCCATTCGACGTCGTAGTACTCCCCGGGCCCGAGCCAGCGCAGCGCCAGATGCTCGCGCGCCTCGGGGCTGCCGGAGGCCAGGGTGCAGAGCCAGACGCGCATGACGTACCCCTCGGCGAGCGGCCAGTCACCGCCGACGCGCGCGCCGACGGAGACCTCGACGCCCAGCTCCTCCCGGCACTCCCGGACGAGCGCCGCCGCCTCGCTCTCCCCCGGGTCCACCTTCCCGCCGGGGAACTCCCAGCCGCCGGCCAGCGCGGCGGGCTGGGCACGCTGGGCGGCCAGCACCCGCCCGCCGTCGGCGACGATCACCGCGGCAACGACCACAATGCTCATAGGGTGGGATTCTGCAGCTTCTTGATCTGTTCGAGGACGTCGGGGTTCTGCAGGGGACGGGTGAAGCCCACGCGGTTGCCCCGGGCCTGGTAGCTGGTGACCTTGATGGGCCCGCACAGCCGGCACCTGGCCTCCAGCATCTTGCCCTTCGAGACGACGAGCCCCACGTGGCCGGGGCTGTCGGGCGAGGTGCCCGGCCCGGCGTTGAAGAACACCAGGTCCCCCGGCTGTTCCTCACCCTCTAACACCTTCACCCCGAACGGCCACTGCGTGAACGTGGTGCGCGGGATCTTCAGCCCCGCCGCCTTGTAGGCCGCGTAGATGACGCCCGAGCAGTCGAACGCGTCCGGCCCCGTGCCGCCCCACAGGTACGGCTTGCCGCGCTGCGCCAGCGCGAACTGCAGGATCTTGGCCACGAGGTCGCTCGGCGCGGCCTCGACCAGCGGCTCGTCGCACTCCTCCGACGCCTGCGGCGGCACCTTGACGTCGCCGGACTTGGCGTACCTTCTGGCGATCTCCTCGACCTGGTCGACGTACCACCAGGCCCGGTTGTAGACGAACAGCGCCTGCCGGACGTTCTCGGGGGCGCCGTTGCGCTTGAGCATCTTGGCGGCGCCGAGGATGGCGTCGGCCGGGTTGTAGATGTCGGCCACGCCGTCGCCGTCGCCGTCGGAGGCGTACCCGTTGACCGTGGACGACGTGGCGATCCTGGCCTTGCCGCCCCACGTGGAGATGAGGAACTGCATCGGCCCGGCCGCGCCGGCCGCGTTGGTGCCGCTCTGGACGCCGGGCAGGGTGGAGCGGCCGTGGTCGGTCTCGCGCTTGCCGACGGCGGCCAGGATGTTCCACTGGACGCCGATCTTCTTGCCGTACTCCTTGTACAGCTCCAGGTACTCGGCGGGAATGTCGGAGGCGGCCGAGTCGGAGACCTCCTCCACCTGCGCCTGGTCATTGCAGTCGACGCTCGTGCCCCCGCTGGACAGGAACGACGGCATCGACATCAGCAGCAGCGGCGACACGACGACCGCCACCAGGAGCAGCAGGCCCGCCGCGCCGATGATCAGCGCGAGCCGGGCTTTGGAGAGCTTCACTGGTCACCCTCCTGGCCCTCGTCGGACGGCAGGATGTCGTAGATGCGCCAGTCGGCGCCGAGCTGGCTCACGGTGACCGCGTACTCCTCCGTGGCCACCTTGTTGCCGCTCTTGGCGGTGACCTGCCGGTTCGCGGCCACCACGAACACGATGGAGGACTTCTCGACCTGCCTGATCTCCTTCAGGTGAGCCGTGGCCGTCGAGACCGTCTGGTCGCTCCGGTTCTGCTCGACGAAGCCCACCGAGGTGACCGTCCTGGTGAGGGTGCCGGCCAGCTCGGGCGTGGTGAAGACCTTCAGCCGCTGCGCGTACGCCGCGGGGTCCTCGTCGTAGCGGAAGGTGCCGTACGCGGCGGTGAACCGCTCGGCGAGATCCGCCGCCGCGGCCAGCTGCTCCTTCTTCATCGGCAGGTACGAGTAGATGTCGAACGGCGCGGCGCTCGCGGTCGCCAGCGGCGTGCTCGACGCCACGGCGGAGCTGGTGGCGACGCTCGCCGCCGGCTCCGGCGCGGCCTGCTCGGCCGAGTCGGGCCACATCGTCAGGTAGATGCCGACCGCTGCGATGACCACGACGAGGGCGGCGAAGGCCACCCCCCGCCTGTCACCCGGCTGCGCCATGTTCAGTCCTTGTCCGCGTTGTTCGGCTTGAGCCAGAAGGGCACGTCGGGGCTGTCACCTCCGG
Source organism: [Actinomadura] parvosata subsp. kistnae (assembly GCF_900323885.1). GTDB lineage: Bacteria > Actinomycetota > Actinomycetes > Streptosporangiales > Streptosporangiaceae > Nonomuraea > Nonomuraea composti. The sequence goes on from NZ_OOHJ01000018.1 coordinate 1,354,817, forward strand.
AGCCGCCGCCGTCGCGGCTGCTGCGCAGCCAGAGCGGGGGCGCCTCGGAGGTGCGGGACGACGGCTCGTCTGAGCCGAAGATCCGGGGGCCGGACGACGCGCCGCCAGACCTGGAGCTCCCGTTGCCGCCGCCGAAGAGGCCGCCACCGGAGCCGCCGTTCGAGCCGCCTGACCTGCGCGATCCGTTCCCGCCGCCGAAGAGGCCGCCACCGGAGCCGCCGGAGCCCGAGCCGCCGAACAGCCCGCCGCCCGAGCCGCCGCGCGAGCGCGTCCCGCCCGTACGTGAGCCGCCCGACCCGCCGGAACGTGAGCCGCCCGAGCTCGTGGAGCCGCCGAAGCGCGAGGTGCGCGCTCCCGTGCTCCGCGAGCCGCCCGCCGAGCCGCCGGAGCCGCCGCGGCGCGCCCAGCCGCCGCCGGACGCCCCGCCGAACCAGCCGCCCGCCGAGGCGGAACCGCCACCCGAGCCGCCACCCGAGCCGCCGGAAGCCGAACCGCCGCCCGAACCGGAGCCGCCCGAGCCCGAGGCCAGGCCGCCGGTGCCGGAGGAGGCGGCTCTGGGGCCGCCCGCCACCCCGCCGCGCGTGCGGGCCGGGGTGCCGCCCAGGTTGAGCGGCGGCGCGGTGCCCCTGCGGGGTTCGAGCGTGGCGCGTCCGGCCGCCTTGCCGCCCTGCTGGTCGGTGTCGAGCGGCGCGGCCGTGGCCGGGATGCGGGTGCCCGCCGAGACGCCCTCGCCTTCCTCGCCGCGCGCCCGCAGCTGCCCGGCCGCCGCCGTGGTCGCCGCGCCCACCGGGTTGCCCGCCGCGGCCGCCCTGATGAGCGGCTCCGCCTTGCGCAGCCCCCACCGGCCGATCCTGGCCGAGGCGACCGGCGGCAGCGCGCCCGCCGAGCGTTCGAGCACGGACGAGCTCGCGGCCTCGCCCAGCATGCGGGTGGTGACCGTGTGGCCGCTCATCGAGGCGAACAGGTGCTGGAACGGCCGGCGGTAGAAGAACACCGCGATCGTCAGCAACGCCATGAACAGCACCTGCATGCCCCACGGCATGGCCGTCGAGATGATCAGCGCGTACCCGTACACGAGGACGCTGAGCACGATCGTCAGCACCGCCTGCCGCAGCAGCGTGCCGACCAGCATCTCCACCCAGCGCATGGCGATGATCCGGCCGCTGCCCGGATGCACGCCGATGAGCAGGAAGATCGGCCCCAGGATGAGCAGCAGCAGGAAGCCCACCTTCAGCACCAGCAGCGAGACCGCCACGAGGAAGATGAGCAGGCCCGCCACGATGGCCGCGATGAACGCCCCGACGGCGACGCCGAGCCGGTTCGACCAGTCACGGCCGGAGAAGGTGGCGTAGCGGGGGTCGTTCCTGAGCTTGTCGGCGAGCGAGGCGTACTCCGACTGCCTCGCCCCCACGTCGGGGGCCGGCTGGCCGGCCACGGGCTGCGGGATCGACTGCATCTCCAGCACCTTGCGGCCCCAGTCGCGCACGACGGGCTGCTGCGGGTCGGCGGTGCCGAACAGGCCCACCAGCCACGGCTTGCAGACCAGCGTCGACCACAGCGCGTCGGCGTTCTGGTCCACGCCGGGCGTGCCGCTCTGCGCGTACCCGCCGGCCTTGACCTGCGGGTTGGCGTTGCCGGGCGGCGGCAGGCAGGACGCGCCGCCCGCGCCCGGCAGGCCGGAGAAGGCGGAGTTGACCACCTCGCCGGTCTTGTCGGTGACGACCTTGCCCAGGCCGGTGAAGTCGCCGGGCCGGCTGAAGAACCACACCGCCACCGTGACCGCCAGCACCATCCAGATCACGCCTTCGGCGGTGGTGGTGGCGCGCTTGCGGATCAGGCCGTACCAGGCCAGCCAGATGGCGCCGAGGATGACGATCGGACGGAGGTAGGGCCAGTACATGGCGTTGGACAGGTTCGTGACGATGTCGTCGACCACGTCCTTGATGGACTGCAGCGGCCCTTCCGTCGCCGCCGCCTGGTACGTGGTGATCGTCAGCCGGTCGACCGCCTTGGCCGCGGTGAAGATGCCGTTGGCCCACATGTTGCCGAGCACGGCCACGTAGTCGGAGCAGCTCAGCTCGTGCGTGTGCCAGAACTGGCCGCTCATGCCGAACTGGTCGTAGTTCGTGGTCGCCGGCTGCGGGCCGCTCTCGACGACCGGCGGCTGGATCAGGCCGTCGACGCCGCTGCCGACCGGCTCAGGGTAGAGCGGGCCCGACAGGTCGCAGGGAGCCGCCGCGGCGGGGGTGGAGGTGGCGCCCAGCACCATCGGCACCACCAGGACAACGCCGATCAGCGCGAGAACCAGTGCCAGCCGTCGGGATAGCCGGACCTTCATGACCGTACCTCCTGCGCCCTGCCCACGCCCCCTTGAAGATCATGCCCGGTGCCATCGGGTTTGTCGTGCGTTGGATTCGTGTCGAGCCAGCGGAGCAGCTCCTCGGAGATCAGGTCTACTCCGATCCGGCCCGCCCTGCCATCCAGATCGCGGAATACGCATTCGCCGTTTCCCAGCGAGCGCAGCACGGCCTTGTGCTCTTCCGACGGCTCCACCCCGAGCAGGGACATGACGTGGTCCACTTCCACCCGTTCCGTGGACCTGAACGCGAAGACGGACGACAGGCAGTTGGTCACCTGTTCGTTGAGCAGGTCTCCCGCGTTCTGCGAGACCAGCACGAGAGCGGTGTTGCGGGAGCGGCCCATCCGGCTCACCTCGGGCACCAGCTTGGCGCCCTCGGGCGTGGAGGTGATCGCCCACGCCTCGTCCAGGAAGATCGCCTTGGGGGCGCGCCGGTCGAGGCCGTTCATCAGCCTGCGCGCGAACTGGGAGACCAGGTAGAGCAGGGCCACCGACAGCCGCTGCTCGTAGGAGTAGTCCTCCCTGCTCGTGGCCACGTCCGGCAGCGTCAGGCCGCCCAGCGTGAACACGGTCGTCCAGCCCTCGGTGTCGATCTGGTCACCGCCCGACGGGTCGAAGCACAGCCGGGCCAGGTGCATCTCCGACATCGAGCGCAGCACCGCGCCCAGGTTCTTCGACGCCGGGTCGTCGGCCTGCTCCAGGAAGTCCACGACCTTGCCCAGCGACGGGTCCGCGCCGTTCGAGACCGCCGCCACCGCCTGGATCATCGCCGACTCGCGCTCCTCCGACATGCGGGGCAGCAGCAGCCGCAGCGTCTCCGTCGCCATCGTCTTCTTCGCCGCGATGTCGTCGCCGAACGAGAACGGGTCGAGCAGCCCCGGCGCCGCCGACCCCAGCGGGATCACCCGCGCCTTGCGGCCCCGCTTCTCCAGCAGCCGCACCAGCGACTCCGCGTCGCCCTTCGGGTCGATCACCGCCACCGTCACGCCGCGCAACGCCATCTGGTAGATCATCAGCAGCGCGAGCGTGGTCTTGCCGCCGCCCGGCTCACCCGTGATCGCGATGGCCGTCGGCCGGTTGCGGGTCGCCGCCACCAGCGGGTCGAAGTGCACGATGCTGCGCGCCCTGCCGACCGTCTCCCCGATGTACGGGCCCAGCCAGCCCTCGCTGCCCTCACCCAGCCGATCGCCCAGATCGACCGTGGCCGTCGCCATGCCGCCCGCGATCGTGCGCAACGGCTGCCGCTGGGCGTAGGCGTTCAGGCGCACCTTCTCGCCCGGCAGCGACTCGCAGAACAGCGAGAACTGGTCGCCGGTCGAGTTCACCACGTCGATGCCCATGTCGCGGTAGTGCTCCACCACCGCCTCCACCCGCTGCACGCAGATGTCCTCGGTCGGGGCCGAGACGATCAGGCGGTGCCAGCCGTACACGAAAGGCAGCCGCTCCTTCGTGATGCCGTGCTCCAGCATGCGGGCCGCGTCGATCTGCTCCGCCAGCGCCAGCGGCGCCTCCGCGCCCGCCTCCCGGATGTGGTGATCCATGTCGCGGGCGTGCGCCAGCTTGCGCGCCACGTCCTTGGACGCCTTCACCGGCGGGATCAGCCGCATCCGCGAGGAGATCTCCACCGGGAATGGCAACTGGTCCGCGAAGTGCATCCACGGCTCACCGTCGGGGAACGGCATCAGGTCGGGGAACCTCGCGAACGACAGGTACGCCACGTACGAGTCGCCCTGCGGCTGCACGATCCGCAACAACGACCTGCCGTTGTGGATCTCCCCCTCCACCAGCGACTCGATCTCGCCCCTGCCCCACCGCCGGCGCGGGCTCGCCGACGGCGGCGGATCGCCCACCGCCCCGGCCGCCGCGTGCTGGAACAGCCACGCCACCTCGACGGAGGTGGCGTGACGGGCGTACAAGGCGCTCGACGCGAGCGCCCGGCCCAGCCGCTCGGCCTGCTCCGTCCACCGCCCGATCTCGCTGTCGGGCACGTGGTCGTCCTCCATGCCGAGCACCCGCTCCGTCTTCTGGTAGAAGCCGAACAGTTGCGACAACACGCCGCTGCCGAGCTGCTTGCCGCGCGGGCCGAGCCGCACGCCCAGGTAGACCTCCTTCGTCCAGAAGTCCTTCGCCCAGACGTGCCGGTACATCTCCTCCAGGTAGTCGCGCCAGCCCGGCCCCTCGTCGGACGTGGCGTTCAGCGCCATCGCCCACTCCGCGGCCGGATACGTGCGGTGCGCCACCCTCAGGTGGACCTCCGCGTCGGGCATCCTGATCGCCGCCAGCGCGATCGTGATGTTGGTGGCCAGCGCCTCGCGCTCCTCCGGCGTGACGAACTCGTAGCTGACCGTCGGGAGCCGGAAATACGCCCATGCGCAGGTGTCCGTGAGCAGGATGCGGTCGTCGAAGTAGCGGACCGCGAGGCGCTGGTGCGCTCGGGACGCCCTGCTCATGCCGCCCCCTCGGCGCATGAACGGGCCAGACCTGCTCGCTTGTTCACTTAACGTTCACCGATTCTCGTGCCCGGGGGGTCACTCGCCAACTCCTCTTCGCTCGTCCGTACGGTCTGCGCCGCGAAGCCCGCGACCACGACCCCGGCGAGGGCCAGATAGGCCCGCCGCCCGGCCGCGCGCAACTGCCCGGGATCGACCACCTCGGCGCCACCGGGCGCCAGATCGTCCTCCCAGGGGACCCTGACGATGGCCCGGCACCGGCCTCTGGCCACCGACTCCGCCTGCTCGACGTCGGTCATCGAACGCCTGCTCACGCCGTTGACCACCATCACCGCCCGCCTGCGCAGCTCCGCGCAGCCGTGCCCGTCGAGCCACTCGTACGTCATCGCCACCGCCTCCGGCGCCTCCTCGCTCGCCGGAACCACCAGGACGAGCTGGTCCGCGTACGGCAACAACCGGGCCGCCAGAGCGGCGGCCGGGTCGATGACGGCCAGCTTGTAGTGGCGGTCGAGCAGGCGCATGGATTCGCCGAGCCGGTGGTCGGAGAAGAAGGACCGATCCGCGAGCCGCTGCTCGGCGCCCGCGTCGGTGTCCGCGCTGACCACCTCCAGGCCGGAGGCGGTCCGCGTGGTGTAACCCCGCATCGTGAGATAGCCGCTGACCCGGTCGAGCCCCGACAGCAACGACGTCAGGGTCTCGGGGGTCTCCGGCTGGATCTTGCTGGTCAGCGAGCCGCCGCCGGTGTTGGCGTCGACGGCCACGATCCTGTCGTCACGCACCTGGGCGAGAGTGTGCCCCAGCATCAGCGCCGTCGTCGTCTGCCCGGCCCCGCCCGTACACCCCAGCACGACGACCCGCCGGCCGCCGCTGAACACGCCCCTGGCGCGCGCCTCGTCGATCTCCGACCCGTCGGTCCGCACCCCGCCGCCCCCACGACGACCTGCGCGATCCTCCGCCACCCACCGGAGTCCCGCCCCACGACGGACTCGACCCTGCGCACCTTCCCCTCACCGGGCCTGGGCCCCGGCACGGGCGCAACCACATCCCCAGCCTGCCCACCCCGCCCCGCGCCGGTCACCTCGTGCGCCACGCTGGTCGCCTCGTGCGCTACGTCGGCCCGCTCGGGCGGCGCATCAGCCCGCTCGGCCGCCACGCCACTCGGTCCGGGCACCGCCTCGGCCCACCCGGGCGCTACTCCAGTCGGCTCAGACGCCACATCGGTCGGTCCGGGTTCCGCATCGCTCGGTCCGGGCTCCGCGCCGGCACGCATCGGTACCGCACCGGCCCGCTCCGTCACCGGCCCGCGCGCTGCACGGGTTGCCCGAGCACCGGGCCTACCGGCGTCGCGAACGCTCGCCGCCTCACGCCGCTCCTGGGACACGTCATCGGCAGGCGCCTCCGCGCTGGGGGCGCTCGCCACCTCACGCTCACCAGCCGGGCGTGCATCCTCGCCCCCCGCAGGCGGCCCAGCCTCGGGAACGGCGGACAGCCTGTGCTCCGGCGCCGCCGAGCGGTCGCCCGCCGTCTCACGCCGCTCCTGGGCCTCGCCATCACCGGGCGCGGCCAGGCGGTCAGCGGGCGCCGCCTTGCGCTCACCAGCCGGGCGCGCGCCCTTGTGAGCCGCAGGTGGCCCAGCCTTGGGCGCGGCGGGCAGCCTGTGCTCGGCCGCCGCCGCCGGGCGCTCCTCAGGTGCCGCCTCGTGGCCGCCCTCCGCCTCGCGCCGCTCCTGGACCTCGCCATCACCGGGCGCGGCCAGGCGGTCCGCTGGCGACGGGTCGCGGTCGCTCGCTGCCTCGCGCTCCTCAGCCGGGCGCGTGCCCTCGTGAGCCGCCTCACGCTCGACCACCGCCGACGGCCCGGCCTCGGGCGCGGGGGGCAGCCTGTGCTCGGCCGCCGCCGGGCGGACCTCAGGCGCCGCCTCACGGCCGCTCGCCGCCTCGTCGCCGGGTTCGTCGGTCGTCGACGCTACGTCGTCTCCTGCCGCCGTGGCGTCGAGCTCTCCTGCCGCCGTGGCGTCGAGGTCGTCGGCCGCCGCCACGTCGCCGTCCGCCGCCGGTGCGGGGCTGCTGTCCTCCGTGGCCGGTTCCGGTTCCTGGGCCTCGTCGATCGCCTCGGGGGCCGTCAGGGCTTCGGCGGGCGCCTCCGGTGCGGCGGCCTGCGGCTGGTCGTGCGCCGCCTCACCCGAGCCCGACGCCCCACCCGAGCCCGTCGCCTTGCCCGAGATCGTCGCCTCGCCCGGGCTCGCCACGTCGTCCGGAGCCGGGTGCGACGGTGCCGGGGCGGTGGGCTCGCGATCTCCTGCAGCCCCCCGCGTGGCAGGCCGGGGCAGGGGCTTGGCGTTCGGGTTGAGTGGGGGCCAGACGCGTGGCGACGCACCCGGAAGCACCAGGCCCGTCTGGGGCAGCCGGGGTGGCTGGCCCTTTCTGTGCTGGTCTCTGGCGACCTCGTCCTCGCCCCGTCCCGGCCTCCTGCGCACCTCGGGCTCGGCGGCGGTTTCGGGTGGGGCGTCGGCGCTGGCCGCGAGGCGGCGCAGCCGGCGCAGTGCCTCGGTGTCGATGGGCTTGCCGGCCGCGGGCTTGCGGCTCTCCGCGGTCTTGATGGGCACGCCAGCCTCGCGCGCGGCCACCGTCTCCGCGCTCAGCTCCTCATGAGCGCCCAAGGGATCTGCGTCGGGCTTCTGCTCGGTGACCGCGCCCCCTGCGCCCGTGTCCTCGGCAGCCGTTTCGCTTGTGTCAACGGCACCCTCATCGGGGGTCTCCCGCTCGACGAGGTCCGCGTCGACGTACTGCGTGCCGGGCGATCCGTGGGCGGTGCCGACCGCTTCGTCCAGAAGGGACACCGGCCGCCCGGCACTCCCTTCCTCAAGCCACGTGGACGGTGCGGGGGCGCCTTGGCGTACCCGGCCCTTGAGGGCGGGGGCGGTGCCGCGGCGGGTGCCCCAGCCGGTGCGGGACGGCGGCTCGGCGACGGGGGCCTGGGCGGCGGCGGCTGCGGCGGCGGCGGCGGCGACCGCGGGGCGGACCTGGCGGGGCCCGGTGAGCCGCTGGCTGTCGCGCTTGCGCTGTGGCTGGCGGGCCTTGCGGGGCGCCTTCGCCTTGGCGCGGGCGGGCGCGGTGCGCCACACGCGGCCGGAGAACGTGACGACCTCGGGCTCGGAGCTGGGCGCCAGGCGGTACCACGCCTTGGGCTGGCCCAGGTAGCGAAGCTGGGACTCCAGCAGCTCGGTGAGTCGTTTGCCCTCGATGACGGGACGGGTGGACAACCACGTCACGATGCCCGGCGGCACCAGGAACAGCACGTGCCAGGGCATCTGCACCGGCACGCCCACCAGGACCAGCAGGAGCGACCACGGGACGAACACCCCGACGAACACGCCGATCCAGACGATGGGCAGCGGCATCGGGAGCCGTAGGTCGTACAGCTTGTACAGCCGCTTCTCTATCCGCCAGATGTTCGTATATGTGGGCAGGTCCACACGGTCCTCCTCTCCACCCGCTCGTTCATGACCACCGCGAAGCGGTCTCAACCCTTATTTGATGCCCAGTGCGCCCGCGATGGCCCGCGCTGTCACCTCGATGATGTTGGGCACGTAGAAGATCACTCCGATGGCCACGGCCAGTATCAGGAACTGCACGAAACGCGTGATCTCGCGGGTGAAGAGGAAGAAGAGCGCGACCACGGAGACGACAACGAGGAACAAGGGGGCGAAGAAGGCGCGCAGGAAGTTGGCGAGCCCTCCGGTGTCGATGCCGGTCGACACCGGGGTCGGTGTCGGCGACATCTCGATCAAGGTGAGCACTACGGTCTTCAAGGTCACTTCTTGTCCTCCCGGGGGGTACCTGGCGGCGGCGCGGCCGTGCCTCTATCCGGCGACGCGGCCGCCACCGCGGATGTCGGCGACGAACCACTTGTCGCCCTGCTTTTCCACGGTCAGGCGGTAGACCTGCTCCAGCGTGCCGCCGACCGCCGCCGGGTCGGTGGCGTTGGGAGTGGGCGGTGCGTCGCCGTTGTTCACGGCCCACACCACGACCGCCTGGATCTCTCTGGTGGCACCCCCCACAGGCACCACGATTTCCTTGAGCTGCGAGAAGGTGAAGGCGCCGCCGAAGCTGGGCAGGCTCTTGCCGGCGGCGACGTAGCGTTGCAGCGCGTTGGCGTCTCCGGACGCGTACTCCTTGAAGAATCCTTCGAGCTGGGGCTTGAGTTCGGCGGCGGCCGCGTCGTCGGTCTCGGGCGGGGCCACCTGGGGGAGGTCGGCCGGGGCCGGGGCGGGCAGGATCGCCGGGCGGCCCGCCACGACGAAGCGGCGGCCGGCGTCGTCGCCGGAGTAGTAGATCGGCACCGACAGCAGCATCCGGCGCGGGCCGGACTGGAAGGCCACGCTGACCACGGCGTTGTGGGCGTCGCTCGGCTCGATGTCGTACGGCTGGATCGCGACGGCGGCCAGCTTGCCGTAGCCGTCCCAGCCCATCTGCGGGTCCATGCCCTCGGCGAGGAACGCCGCGAGCTTGTTGGACCTGCTGGCCGCGTCTTCAGGACTGAAATTCAGATAGACCCCCGCGAACTGGGCGGCGAAAGCCATGCCTCGGTCCGTGGGGAATCCCTTGTCGGCCTGCGCGGCGACATTGGACGAAGCAGGCTCTTGCTGCGTAAACCGCTCAAATGGGGCACGAATCCCATTCACCACGATAACCACAATAAGCGCCCAGAGAATGACGCGGCCGGTCCACACCAGCCACCGGCCGCCGCCACCCGACCAGCCGCCGCGCCGCGGCCGGCGGGGCGGCGGCGCCTCGAAGTCAGCCGTGTCAAGGGTTGCGGAAAGCCCGGGCCCGTCAGCGATCCGAGGATCGTGCTGGACGGTAGACCTACGAGCCATCACGCCTCCGCTCGCGCCGATCCCCCCGGCTGGCGCGGTGTCGTCCGTTGCCGATCCTCATCATCCGCGGTGAAGTAGTCACCCTATCCGGTCTCCGCCATTGTTCCGAGAAAGCCACGCCCATGCTGCGGCATGACCCTCCCCACCGGCAAACCGGGCCCGCATGACAGGCCACAGTGCCGATTCCTATCAGTCCCCGTTGGAATCGGCTTTTGACCAGGCCAGACGCCTAAAATCGCATAGCTCGGCGGCCACGGATTCCTGTCCAAAACAGGCATGGACCTGTCTCGACCTGCGGAATCGGCATGGGATCGGCACAGGTCGAATCATCGGAGGTTCGTCAGGCCGGCTCGGGATCCTGGGTCGGGCGCGCCGGGCGCCTGCTGTGGAGGTCGACGACGGTCGGCCGCACCGATCGCTCCAGCGAGCCGCGGAGGTCGGCCAGCATCTCGGCGGGCTCGCGCTCACGCATGCGCGTCGCCATCTCGATGCGCTCGTCCACCTTCCTGCGGAGGTACGCCTCGCGGTTGACCCGCAGGCCGTACATGAGCTCGACCCTGATCAGGGCCAGCTCCTCCTCGAGGCTGATGCCCGCGAGCGTGGGCGACGAGCGCCGCTTCCTGATGATGCGACGGAACATGAGGGCCTCCCGAGTCAGCGTGAACGCCGTGACGATTCGACGCGCGGGGGCCCAAAGTGGTTGACGCGTCAGCTGTCCCGGCAGCAAACGTTCAGTCACTTCCGGGGAGTCAGACGTCTCAGGGGGCTTCGCCGCCGTCCGCCGTCGGTAACCTACCGTAGCGAAGGCTCGCGCTACGTGATTGGACGAACGGCGGGCTCCGCGTCGCCCCGCCCCCCGTCAGACGTTGAAGCGGAACTCCACGACGTCGCCGTCACGCATCACGTAGTCCTTGCCCTCGATGCGCGCCTTGCCCGCCGAGCGGGCGTTGGCGATCGAGCCGGCCTCCACCAGGTCGTCGAAGGAGACGACCTCGGCCTTGATGAAGCCACGCTGGAAGTCGGTGTGGATGACGCCGGCCGCCTCGGGCGCGGTGGCGCCCTTGCGGATCGTCCAGGCCCTGGTCTCCTTCGGCCCGGCCGTCAGGTACGTCTGCAGGCCCAGCGTCTCGAAGCCGACCCGGGCGAGCTGGCGCAGCCCCGACTCCTCCTGGCCCACCGACTGCAGCAGCTCCAGCGCCTCCTCCTCGTCGAGCTCCACCAGCTCCGACTCGATCTTGGCGTCGAGGAACACGGCCTCGGCCGGGGCCACCAGCGTCGAGAGCTGCTCCCTGAGCGCGGTGTCGGTCAGCTCGTCGGCGTCGAGGTTGAACACGTACAGGAACGGCTTGGCCGTCAGCAGGTGCAGCTCGCGCAGCTCGTCGCGGTCGAGACCGCTCTCGAAGATGGTCTTGCCGGTCTCCAGGACGGCCAGGGCGGCCTCGGCGGCCTCCAGGGCGGCCTTCTTGTCCTTGTTGTTGCGCGCCTCCTTCTGCAGGCGCGGTACGGCCTTCTCGACCGTCTGCAGGTCGGCCATGATCAGCTCGGTGTTGATCGTCTCGATGTCGCGCTTCGGCGAGATCTCACCGTCGACGTGCGTCACGTCGGGGTCGCTGAAGACGCGGATGACCTGGCAGATCGCGTCGGTGTCGCGGATGTTGGCGAGGAACTGATTGCCCCTCCCCTGCCCCTCCGAGGCGCCCTTGACCAGGCCCGCGATGTCGACGAACTCGACCTTGGCGGGCAGGATGCGGGCCGAGCCGAAGATCTCGGCCAGCACGGGCAGCCGGTCGTCGGGCACGCCGACGATGCCCACGTTGGGCTCGATGGTGGCGAACGGGTAGTTCGCCGCGAGCGCGTTGCCGGTCTTGGTCAGCGCGTTGAAGAGCGTGGACTTACCGACGTTGGGCAGGCCGACGATGCCGATGGAGAGACTCACGGACAGCGAGTTTACTTGCTGAGCACGTCCAGACAGGTCACGGGACGGTAGCCCTCGTCGGCGCGCAGGTAGCGGCGCGAGCTCGGCGGGCAGCGGGCGGGCGCGACCTCGAACGACAGGACCCTCGCCCAGGCGTGCGGGGAGTCGCAGGGCACGCGCGTGACGGCGGAGCGGGCGATCACGTCGGTGGCGGGCTCGGCCACGCACGAGCCGCGGTCGAGCACCTGGCCGCCGCGCCCGAGGCAGACGACCTGGGACTCGCCGTCGAGGGTGTCGAGGGTGCCGTCGGGGCAGCCGGCCGGCTCGACGGCGAGGGCGAGCGCCCTGCCGTACCAGCCGGGGCGCGAGCAGGCCCGCTCGCGGCCGTCGAGCGTGACGCAGTCGCCCGGCCGCAGCACGCCACCGCCGCGGCCGGGATCGCCCGGATGCGGCTCCAGGAAGTTGCGCACGCACGCCGTGCGGCCCGCGCCGACCCGCAGGACGGCGTCGGTGTCGGCCGGGCACTCGCCGGGCCCCGGCGGGTCGGAGGCCAGGGCCAGCACCTCGGAGTCGCCGCCGTTGCAGGCGGTCAGGGCCAGCTCGCCGGTGACGCACGCGCCGGGCGTCCAGCGCAGCACCGGGCGGGGCTGCGTCGCCTTCCCCGAGGCCGCGATGACCGCGCCGGCCAGCGCGACCAGGGCCGCCGTCACGGCCAGACCCGCGGCGGCGAGCTTCGGTACCGTATCCATCCCCGTACTGTGCGTGACTGGTGACATGGCGCACAAGCGGAACGCCCAAGCGTGTCGGGAAGAATCGCGCCCGGCATCCTGCGATCATCGTTGGAGTGGACGTCGTGTCGCTTCTCATCGGTCTCGCCGTCGGCCTGCTCGTGGGGTTCCTGGTGGCCAGGACGCGGGCGGCGGTGCGCGTGGCCGAGGCCGACGCGCGGGCCAGGTCCGCCGCCGAGAAGCTGGTCTACGTCGAGGAGCAGCTGGCCGAGCGGTTCCAGGCGCTGTCCACGCGGGCGCTCGACGTCAACAACATCCGCTTCCTGGAGCTGGCCGAGACCAGGCTCGCGGCCACCCGCGCGGAGGCCGCCGGCGACCTGGAGCAGCGCAAGCAGGCCGTCGAGCACCTGGTCGAGCCGCTGAAGGACGCGCTGGCCCGGGTCGAGTCGCAGCTGCGCGACACCGAGTCGGGGCAGCGGGCGGCGCGGGCGGAGCTGGCCCAGCAGATGGAGTTCGTCCGCCAGAGCCACGAGCAGCTGCGCGCCCAGACCACCGCCCTCGTGCGGGCCCTGCAGCGGCCCGAGGCGCGCGGCCGGTGGGGGGAGCTGCAGCTGCGCAGGGTCGCCGAGATCGCCGGCATGCAGCGCTACTGCGACTTCGACGAGCAGGTCACCGAGGGCTCCATGCGGCCCGACATGGTCGTGCGGCTCGCCGGCGGCAAGAACATCGTGGTCGACTCCAAGGTCTCGCTGGCGGCCTACCTGGAGGCCGCGGAGGCGTCCGACGAGTCGCTGGCGAGCGTCCGCCTCGACGCGCACGCCCGGCACGTACGCGAGCACATCGACCGGCTGGCGGCCAAGTCGTACTGGCAGGGGTTCAACCCGTCGCCCGAGTTCGTGGTGCTGTTCATCCCCGGGGAGGCGTTCCTCGCGCCCGCGCTCGAACGCGACCCCGGGCTGCTGGAGTACGCCATGACCCGGCGCGTGCACATCGCCACCCCCACCACGCTCATCACGATGCTGCGCACCGCGCACTACGCCTGGCAGCAGGCCGCGCTCAGCGAGAACGCGCGGGCCGTGTTCGAGCTGGGCAAGGAGCTGTACGAGCGGCTGTCGTCCCTCGGCAGGAACGTCGAATCGCTGGGCAAGGCGCTGACCCGGGCCGTGGAGGCGTACAACAAGTCGGTCGGATCGCTCGAAAGCCGCGTCCTGGTCACGGCGCGCAAGCTGCACGATCTCGGCGTCGTCGACGGCGACCTCGACGCGCCCGACATGCTCGAAGGGCTGCCCAGGCCGCTGGCCTCCCCCGAACTGCTCGAAACCTCATCTCTGATAACCCACGCGAACGGTAAGTTGGCAGGCGGGTCGCAGTAAATGGGGGTGGGGCAGTGGTGGGTGAGAAGGGCAGGCGCTCGGCGGTCAGGCTGACGGCACGCGGCGCCATCGCGCTCGCCCTGGTCGCCACCCTGGCCGGCTACGTGCTGGCGGCCGTGTTCGGGGTGGAGCAGATCGTCGGGGCCGCGTTCGTGCTGGCCAGCGTGCTCGGGGTGGTGCTGGTCAACCGGCGCGAGCTGCTGTCGCTGGTCGTGACGCCGCCGCTGGTGTTCTTCTGCGCGACGCTGTTCGTGGAGCTCGGGCGGGCGTTCGGCTCGGTGTCGATCGTGCAGTCGCTCGCGCTCGGCCTCTACACGTCGATGACGCGCGGGGCGCCGTGGCTGTTCGCGGGCTCGGCGCTGGTGCTGGGCGTCGCGTGGCGGCGCGGGCTGCGCGACAACGTACGGGAGCTGCGCGAGGAGCTGAAGGCGGGCGCGGAGGTGTCGCGCCCGCGCCAGCCGTTCGTGCCGGAGCCCGAAGGGTACTTCGAGCCCAAGGTGTACGGGACCCCGCGCGGCGAGGACTGATTTTCAGGAGGCGCGCGCAGGATCAGGACGCGCGCAGGTCCTTGCGCAGCTCGTGGGGCAGGGCGAAGCGCATGCTCTCCTGCACCGGCTCGACCTCCGTCACGTCGCCGAACCCGTGCGTGGCCAGCTTCGCAAGCACCTCCTCCACCAGCTCCTCCGGCACCGAGGCGCCGCTGGTGACGCCGACCGTGGTGACGCCATCGAACCACTCGTCGCGGATGAAGTCGGCGTTGTCCACAAGGTACGACGCCTGCGCGCCGTAGTCCTTCGCCACCTCGACCAGGCGCTTGGAGTTGGACGAGTTCTCGGACCCGACGACGATGACGAGCTGCGACTCGGCCGCGATCTCCTTGACCGCCGTCTGCCGGTTTTGCGTGGCGTAGCAGATGTCGTCGCTCGGCGGGTCGATCAGCGTCGGGAAGCGCTCCTTGAGCCGGGCCACGGTCTCGGTCGTCTCGTCGACCGACAGCGTGGTCTGCGACAGCCACACCAGCTTGCTCGGGTCCTTCACCTGCACCTTGTCGACCGAGTCGAGGCCGTCGACGAGCTGGATGTGGTCGGGCGCCTCACCGGAGGTGCCCTCCACCTCCTCGTGGCCCTCGTGCCCGATCAGCAGGATGTCGTAGTCGTTCGCCGCGAATCTCTTGGCCTCGTTGTGTACCTTCGTCACCAGCGGGCAGGTGGCGTCGATGGTACGCAGGCCGCGCTGCCTGGCCTCCTCGTGCACCGCCGGCGAGACACCGTGGGCGGAGAAGACCACGATCTCCCCCTCCGGCACCTCCTCGGTCTCGTCGACGAAAATGGCGCCCCTGGCCTCGAGCGTCTTCACGACGTGCGTGTTGTGGACGATCTGCTTACGGACGTAGATAGGGGCGCCGTACTGCTCCAGGGCCTTCTCGACCGCAACCACGGCTCGATCGACTCCGGCACAGTAGCCCCGCGGCTTGGCTACGAGGACTCGGCGGGAAGAGGGGGTCTGGGGCTCCATACTTCTTATGCTACGTGGAGCGGCCATCTGGCCCGCGCGTGCGTGGTTGCCCACGGTTTGCCAGACTAGCCGTCCCATACTGACCTCCCAGGGAGACGTTCATGTCCCTCAGCGACGTGATACGCAACATCGCAAGAACCGTCACCAACAAGGACGAGCTCAAGGAGAAGGCGAAGGACCTGCCGCTGCTCGTCGTCCAGACCACGCTCAGCGCCGCCGGGCAGGCCCTGCTCGTCGTCGACCGGGTGAAGAACTCCATCAAGGGGCTCGGCAGCAAGGAGGAGCGCGAAGAGGAGTACGACTCCCGGCCCACCGCCGCCGAGCAGGTCGCCGCCGCTCCCGCCGCTCCCGCCGCTCCCTCCGAGACCGCCGAGGACAAGGCGGAGGAGAAGCCGGCGCGCAAGGAGCCGGTCATCTTCGCGCCGCGGTCGAAGCCCGCCGAGCCGAACGGCGTCGCCAAGACCAAGCCCGACCCCGTCATCTTCACGCCCGCCAAGCCCGAGCCCGCCCCGGAGCCCGCCCCGGAGCCGGCGCCGGAGCCGGCCGCCAAGGCTGCCGAGCCTGAGGCCGCCCCCAAGGCCGCCGAGAGCAAGGCCGCCACCGACACCATCGCCGAGCCCGAGGCCGCCCCCGCCGAGCCGCAGGCCGCCGAGGCCAAGGCCGCTGAGGCCAAGGCCGCTGAGGCCAAGGCCGCTGAGGAGGCGCAGGTCGCCCCGGCCGCCCCCAAGGCGGTGGAAGAGCCCGCCGTGGAGGAGCCCGCCGCCAAGCCGAAGGCCGCCAGGAAGCCCAAGGCCGCGAAGCCCGCCGAGCCCGCCGCGGCCCTCGATCCCGCGGTCGCGCCCGAGCCGGCCGCCGCGTCCGAGCCGGCCGTGGCCCCCGCCGGCGTGAACCTGGCCGAGCCGCTGCCCGGCTGGCCCAGCCTGACCGTCGCCTCCCTGCGCGCCAGGATGCGCGGCAAGACGGCCGAGCAGATCGGCGACTTCCTCGCGTACGAGCAGGCGACGACCGCGCGTCCCGACGTCATCAAGATGTTCGAGAACCGTCTCGCCAAGCTGCAGGCCGGCGAATAGGTCACCCCCACCGCGTAGTCTTCCGCCATGACCTCGAAGACCACGCCTGAGTCTCCCCTGCCGATCCGCACGGTCCTGCAGATGGTGGGCGGCTGGATCGGCAGACTCGGCACGGTCTGGGTCGAAGGAGAGATCACCGACCTGAGCGCGCGTGGCGGCACGGTGTTCCTGACCCTGCGCGACCCGGTCGCCAACGTGTCGGCCAGGGTCACCGCCCCGCGCGGCGTCTACGAGGCGACGGTGCCCCGCCCGTCGAACGGCGCCAGGGTGGTCCTGCACGTCAAGCCCGACTTCTGGGTCAACCGAGGCTCGTTCGCGTTCACCGCGCTGGAGATGCGCCCGGTGGGCGTGGGCGAGATGCTGGTCAGGCTGGAGCGGCTCAGGCAGTTGCTGGCCGCCGAAGGGCTGTTCAACGCCGACAGGAAGCGGCGGCTGCCGTTCCTGCCGGGCACGATCGGGCTCATCTGCGGCCGCGACTCGGCGGCCGAGCGCGACGTGCTGGAGAACTCCCGGCGCCGCTGGCCGGCCGTCCGGTTCAAGGTCGAGGAAGTGGCCGTCCAGGGCCCGTACGCGGTGACCGAGGTGACGGAGGCGCTGCGCAAGCTCGACGCCGACTCCTCGGTCGACGTCATCGTCGTCGCCCGCGGCGGCGGCTCGCTTGAGGACCTGCTGCCCTTCTCCGACGAGACGCTCGTACGGGCGGTGGCCGCGTGCCGTACACCGGTGGTGAGCGCGATCGGCCACGAGCAGGACAGCCCGCTGCTCGACCTGGTCGCCGACGTCCGCGCCTCCACGCCGACCGACGCCGCCAAGAAGGTCGTGCCCGACGTCGGCGAGCAGCTCACGCTCGTGCGCCAGCTCCGCGACCGGGGCCGCAGGGTGATGAGCGGCTGGCTCGACCGCGAGATGTCCTGGCTGACGTCCGTACGGTCGCGGCCCGCGCTGGCCGATCCCGTACGCGAGCTGGAGCGCCGGGCCGAGCAGGCGGAGGCGCTGCGCGACCGGGCCAGGCGCTCGCTGTCGTCCTCCCTCGACCGCGCCGCCGACGACCTCGCCCACCTGCGCGCCCGCCTCGTCGCCCTGTCGCCCGCGGCCACGCTGGAACGCGGCTACGCCATCGTGCAGCACCCGTCGGGCGAGGTCGTCCGCCTGGCCAAGGACGTCACGCCCGGCACCCTCCTGACCATCCGCCTCACCGACGACCGCGTCACGGTACGCGCGGAGGACCCCGAAGCCTGACCGTGTCTCACGGCGTGGGGCGGGTGACGGCCATGACCAGCGCCTCCAGCCCGGCCTTGACGCGCTCGACCGTCATGCCGCGCTCCTCCCGCTGGCAGGCGATCAGGTGCGCGTTCACGGGCGCGAGCAACGCGTCGGCCAGGTACACGGTGTCGGCCCCCGGGCACACCTGCGCGAGCAACGTGGCCAGGTGGACGTGGTGCACGCGGTACGGCCCGGAAAAGCGCCTCGCCGCCCCCTTCTCCAGCAGCAGGAACAACGCCTCGTCCGCCAGGATCCGATCGGCGAGCGCGTGCAGGAACGCCACGATCCGCTCGCGGGCCGGCGCCCCGGGGCCGAGCGGCGGCGGCCCCGACAGGAACGCCGCCTGGAACCGCCGCTCCCGCTCGTCGAGCAGCGCCAGCAGCAGCCCCGTACGATCGCCGAACCGCCGGTAGACGGTGCCCACGCCGACGCACGCCTCGCGGGCCACCTCGTCCAGCGAGAGGTCGCCGGCGCCGCTCTCGGCGACCATGCGGGACGCCGCTTCGATGATCTTCTGCCGGTTCCGCGCGGCATCGGCCCGCTCCGGTGGGGGTTGCCCGAGAACGGGCAGAGATCGACGTTCGCGCACGCGCGCAGCATACCGGTTGTAACCGGAGAACTCTCCGGTTAATCTTGCTCAAGCGGAGAACTCTCCGATTTTCGACCATGAGGAGCCCAGGATGCCCAGCGACTTCAACCAGCAGATCATCGACGAGTTCCGGGCCAACGAGGGCCGGGTCGGGGGCATGTTCGAAGGCGCCCCGCTGGTGCTGCTCACCACCACGGGCGCGAAGAGCGGCAAGCCCGTCACCACCCCCGTCATGTACCTCGCGGACGGGGACCGCTACATCGTCATCGCCTCCAACGCCGGCGCCGACAACCACCCGGCCTGGTACCACAACCTGCGCGCCAACCCGGAGGCGACGGCCGAGATCGGCACGGAGACGTTCCAGGTGAAGGCCGAGTTCGTGGAGGGCGAGGAGCGCGACCAGCTCTACGCCCGCATGGTCGCCCAGGCGCCCGGCTTCGCCGAGTACGAGGCCAAGACCACCCGCCGCATCCCCGTCGTCGCCCTGTACCGCACCGCCGCCTGACGTCCCCACCGCCCCCGCCGCCCCCGGCGGCGCCCGCACGTCCTCGCCCGTACGTTGCGCGCCACCCGCCCAGGACACCGAACGCGGCCCCGCACCTTACGCGGAGGGGTGCGGGGGCGGGCGAGGGGGTGAGGTGCGAGGGCGTGAGACGCGACCTGGCGAGGCGAGGTGGCCGCGCCAGGCACCTCACACGGTCCCGCATGGCATGGCGGCCACAGCCCGCGACCGGCACGACCTGCCGCAGCTGCGGCGCGCCGGGCCCGAGCGGGGCGCGCCGGGCCTGAGTGGGGTGCTGCGCGGGCGCAAGCGGGGTGCTGCGCGGGCGTGAGGTGACTGGGCGGGCGCGGGCCGGGGCCGGGCTAGAAGGGTGCGTCGTTGGGGTGGCTGGAGGACGGGTCGGAGCGGCGGGCCATGGCGGCGGCGAGCTTGACGCGGGCCCCCTGGAGCCATTCCTCGCAGACGGCCGCCAGCTTCTCCCCCCGCTCCCAAAGCTCGATCGACTGCTCCAGCGTCAGCCCGCCGGTCTCCAGTCGCCGCACCACCTCGGTGAGCTCCTCGCGGGCCTGCTCGTAAGACGGAGTCTTCTCGCCTGATTCGTCTGCCACGGCCACCACCCTAGACCGCCCCGGGAGCGCCGCCGGACAAGCGGCCGTCAGCCCCGCGGGCGCGGCCGGACACAGCGGCCCTCACCCCCCGCGAGCGCTGCCGGACACCCCGGCGGTCAGCCCGGGAGCGTGGCCAGGCGTCCCGGCGGTCAGCCCTTGGGGCGTTGCTGGAGCTGGGTGGCCAGCTGCTCGAGTTCGGGCCAGTCGGCCGTGCCGGTGATGACGAGCGTCACGTCGGGCAGGACCCGGACCAGCGAGCGCTGCTTCTTGTCCTCGCGGTAGCGCTGCTCCCACGTCGCCCCGCCGATCTGCCGGGTGCCCTGGGTCTTGTCGGTGTTGGTCATGCGGTTGGCGAAGCCGGCCGCGGGCTGCTCGTTGCTCTGGGCGAACATGGCGTGCTCGCGCTTGGCGGTGGCGTAGCCGAGGTAGAGGACCTGCGCGCCGCCCTCGCCCTTGGCGATGCGGTTGCTGTTGGGCACCCAGCCGGGAGGGTCCTGGCGGGGGGCCCACACGCCGAAGGGCACCGTGTGGCCGAAGTTGGCGACGGTGATGGAGTAGTCGAGCCGCGGGATGTGCTCCTCGCGGCTCTGCGGGGCGACCAGCAGGAACAGCCCGGCTCCCGCGAGGCACACGAAAAGGGCTACCGCGTAGCCGTACAGACCTTGGGTGAACCGTCGCACAGTTGGCGAGGTTACCCGTTGGAGGGTGTGGTCGCCGAAGTGGCCGGGCGGATCTGGCCGATGATGGCCAGCACCTCCTCGGCCAGCCCGCGGTCGCCGGAGCGCACCACCTCGGACACGGCGGCGGCGAGCGCCCCGGTGACCACGACGACGAGGGCGGGCTCGTTCTCGAACAGCGCCGCGTTGCGCTGGGCCCACTTGCGCAGCCGGTCACGCATGACGACCTCGAACCCGGGCGGCCCGTCGCCGCGCAGGAACAGCGCGGCGGTCTCGCGTTCCTCCAGGCAGCCGTCCAGGTACGCGCGGGCGGCGCCGACGAACACCCGCATGGGGTCGCTCTCGCCCTCGGCGCGGGCCGCGCGGACCGCCTGCTTGGTCCGCTGGGTCTGCCTGGCCTGGAACTCCTCCCACAGCGTGAGGTAGAGGTCGGCCTTGCCGGAGAAGTGGTGGTAGAGGCTGCCCACGCTGGCGTCGGCCCTGGACACCACGTCCGTCACGCCCGCTTCCGCGAACCCCTTCGAGACGAAGACCTCTCTGGCGGCGGCGAGCAGCGAGCTGCGCGTGGCGGCGCCACGCTCGGACGTACGCGGCTGGGCGACCGCGTTCTCCACATCAGGGCTCATTCGGGATCTCCTCCACGGCGGGGGCGCCACGCTCCATGTTGGAGGCAAGATCCTTGGCGCGCACAGGGTATGACGCAAATCCGCGTTCTCCCTCAGCAGATTATCCGTTCGCTGAATCTCCGGCGATTCTCGGTAAGTCACCCGTTGCCGGGTGAAGGCTCGCTTCTCGCCCGACGTCCGCGTACTCCGGCTTCCACCTGCGCCTGGGCGGCGCCGTTCAACGCCACTCCGGCCGGGCAGAGACCGGCAACTACCATCGAGGGAGATCCCGCGAGGAGGGCCGTTCATCATGTCCGACCAGACGTCCGTGCCACCGGCGCTCGCCACGAGCGAGCACGCCCCCGATCGAAACCTGGCGCTGGAGCTCGTCCGCGTCACAGAGGCGGCCGCGATGGCGGCGGCCCGCTGGGTCGGCAGGGGTGACAAGAACGGCGCCGACGGCGCCGCCGTGAACGCCATGCGCCAGCTCATCAACACCGTGTCGATGAACGGCGTCGTCGTCATCGGCGAGGGCGAGAAGGACCACGCCCCCATGTTGTTCAACGGCGAGCAGGTCGGCGACGGCAGCGGCCCCGACTGCGACGTGGCCGTCGACCCCATCGACGGCACCCGGCTGACGGCGCTGGGCATGCCCGACGCGGTGTCGGTGATCGCGGTCAGCGAGCGCGGCTCCATGTACGACCCGTCGGCCGTGTTCTACATGGAGAAGCTGGTCACCGGCCCCGAGGCGGCCGACGTGGTGAACATCGAGGCCCCCGTGGCCGACAACATCAACGCGGTGGCCAGGGCGAAGCACTGCTCGCCGTCCGACGTGACCGTGGTCGTGCTCGACCGGCCCCGGCACGAGCGGCTGGTCAAGGAGATCAGGGAGACGGGCGCGCGGATCAAGTTCATCACCGACGGCGACGTGGCGGGCGCGATCATGGCGGCGCGCGCGGGCACCGGCATCGACCTGATGCTCGGCATCGGCGGCACGCCGGAGGGCATCGTGGCGGCGTGCGCGCTCAAGTGCCTGGGCGGGGTGATCCAGGGCCGGCTGTGGCCGCGTGACGACGCCGAGCGGGCCAAGGCCGTCGACGCCGGGCACGACCTCAGCCAGGTGCTCACCACCAACGACCTGGTCCGCTCCGACGACGTGTTCTTCGCCGCGACCGGGATCACGCACGGTGAGCTCATGCAGGGTGTACGGTTCCGCGCCGGCTCCGCGGTGACGCAGTCGCTGGTGATGCGCGGCCGGTCGGGCACCATCCGCAAGATCGACAGCGAGCACCAGCTCTGGAAGCTGCGCGCCTACAGCGCGATCAACTTCGACACCGCGGGCTGACCCAAGGCGGAGGGTCGTCAGCGGCGGCGTTTGCGGCGGGGTGGTTCCTTGACCTTGACCTCGCCCGCGAAGTTCGTCGTCCGCACCTCCACGACCGGCGCCCCCGGCTCGGTGGGCTGCTTGGTGAGCCGGACCGTCTTGTCCTTGGCCACCCTGATCACTTCGAGCCCTTCGGGCACGTGGATCTCGAGGCCGCCGAAGACGAGGGTGGCGTTGATGATGATCCGCCGGTTCTGCAGGATGGCGTCGCGGAAGTCGAGCTGGGTGGTGCCGAACATGGCCGTCACGCCCAGCTCGGCCGGCACGACCCACCGTCCGCCGCGCTGCTCCTTCTTGAAGATGGCGGCGACGGGGCGGCCGTCGAGGTTGAGTGGCTGCTCCTCGGCGGGGAGCAGGTCGGTGGTGAGGGCGGCCAGCTCGCCGAGCGTGCGCGCGGAGTAGAGCACGCCGAGGCGTTCTTCGAGCTCGTCGAGGGTGATCCGGCCGTCGGCGTGGGCGTCCTGGAGCACCTGGGCGATGCGTTCGCGGTCGGCGTCGGACGCGCGCAGCTGGTGGGGCTGCGGCACGTCGCCGGCCGCTTGGGGACGGCGAGCGGACACCCATTCCTCGGCCAGCCGCTCGCCGACTTCCTGCAGCTTGGGCAACCACGATCCCGCGCGTTCGTTCACACTTCTGACGATATCCGGCTCTGGCCCAGTTCGCTC
Source organism: [Actinomadura] parvosata subsp. kistnae (assembly GCF_900323885.1). GTDB lineage: Bacteria > Actinomycetota > Actinomycetes > Streptosporangiales > Streptosporangiaceae > Nonomuraea > Nonomuraea composti. The sequence goes on from NZ_OOHJ01000018.1 coordinate 1,377,399, forward strand.
GTGCCGATTGACCCGGTGTCAGCGGATTCTGGCCAGCAGCGCGGCCATCTCCTCCGCGAGGTCCTCGTTCACGTCGGCGTGGCGGTTGAGCAACCGGTACCACATCACCCCGAACACGAGATCGACGGCGAGCTCCAGGTCGACGTCGGCGGGCAGGGCGCCGCGGGCGAGGACGGCGCGCAGGGCGGCGCGGCGCGGCCCGATGATCCGGGCGCGCAGGTCGGCGGACAGCTCGGGGTCGGACTGGGCGTCGGCCATGAGCCCGACGACGATCTGCCCGGCGACCCCGCGGGCCAGCGTGAACGTCTGCTCCAGGAACGCCACGAGGTCGGCCCGCGGGTCGCCGCTGTCGGGTGTCGGGGCGACCTGCTCGGCCAGGACGTCGGTGAGCGCTTCGAGGAGGACCTGCGCCTTGGTCTGCCACCAGCGGTAGACGGTCTGCCTGCCGCTGCCGGCCGCCTCGGCGATGCCCTTCATCGTCACGCCCTGGTAGCCGTCGCGGGCGCACAGGTCGAGCGCGGCCCGGAGGATCGCCTTCCTGGCCTCTTCGCTGCGTGGTCTGCCAACCATGGGCGCCACTTTACAAGACACCGTGCCTCGTTTATATTCGAGGCAGGATGTCTCGTATTTGGAGGAACGCAGTCATGCGAGTTGTGATCGTGGGTGGCACCACCGGCATCGGCCTGGCGACGGCCGAGCGGCTGGTCGAGAGCGGCGCCGAGGTCTTCATCACCGGCCGCTCCGAGGAGCGGCTGGAGTCGGCGTTGAAGCGGCTGGGCGGGCACGCGGAGGGGCAGGCCGCCGACGCCCGTGACGGGGCGGCCCTGCGGGCGTTGTTCGAGCGCGTCGGCGCGTTCGACCACCTGGTCGTCACCGTGACGGGCCGCGGCGGCGCCGCGCCGCTGGCCGAGCTGACCGCCGGCGGCATCACCGAGGCCGTGCAGGGCAAGCTGATCCCGCACCTGATGACCGCGCAGGCCGCGCTGGCGGCGGGGCTGAGCCGGCAGGGCTCGATCACGTTCGTGTCGGCCGCGTCGGCAGGCGCCGCCTACCCCGGCGTCTCCCTGCTGGCGGCCGTGAACGGCGCCATCGAGGCCACGGTGCCCGGCCTGGCGGTGGAGCTGGCGCCCGTCCGGGTGAACGCGGTCTCCCCCGGCGTGATCGACACCGACTGGTGGGAGGGCCTCGGGGACGAGGCGCGGGCGGCGTTCCTGGCGGGCACCGCCGCGACGCTGCCGGTCGGCCGCGTCGGCACGCCCGCCGACGTGGCCCTCACCATCGAGTACGCGGTACGCAACTCGTTCCTGACCGGCACCGTCCTGACGATCGACGGCGGAGGGCGGCTGAAGACCGCGTGACGGCCGGTTTCTCACGATTTTCTTAGGAATCTCCGTCCCCGCACGGCCGTTGTCCCGGACACAGGGAGGTGGGCGTGCATCAACCGGCGCGATGGGGTCTGGGCGCGGCAGGCGTGGGCAGTGCGGTCGTTCTGGGCCTCGACCTGACCAGCTTCGACGAGACGAACCCGTTCAGAAGGACCATCAGCGAGCACGGCCTCGGGCCCGACGGCTGGATCTTCGGGCTCGGGGTGGGGCTGCTGGCGGCGGGCTCGCTGGCCATCGGCGTGTCGCTGGCGCGCAAGAGGCTGGCCGGGGTCGTCGGCACGCTCGCGCTGGCGGGCTGGAGCGTCGGGCTGTTCCTCACGGCCTGGTTCGAGAAGCACGACTGGTCGGTCGGGCCGAGCCTGAGCGGCAGCATCCACCGGGCGGGCAGCTTCATCGCCTTCCTCAGCCTGCCGCTGGCCGCAGTGATCATCGCCCGGCCGTGGCGGCACCGGGAGCGGTCGAGGGCCACGCTGGTGGCGTTCGGGCTCGGGATCTGCTCGGTGCTGTGGGTGGTGGGCATCGGCGCGGCGGTGCTCGTCGGGGCCGAGAGCGGGCTGCCCTGGTACCGGGTCATGCCGCTCGGGCTGGTCGAGCGGGGGCTGGCCGTGACGGAGGTGGCGGCGCTGCTGGCGCTCGGCGTGTGGGCCGCCGCCGAACGCCTGGACCCGCCGCAACCCGCCGCCGGCCGGCCGGAAGCCGCCGCCCAGCCGGGCGTCGGCGACCAGTCGGATGTCGGCGGCCAGTCGGATGTCGGCGGCCGGCCGGACGCCGGTGGTCAGGGGCGGAGCGTGGCGATGAGGTCGTCCACGTAGCCCTGGAAGACCGTCACCATGTCCACCCGCTCCGGGTCGATCAGCCACTGCGTCTGCAGGCCGTCCATCATGGCGATCAGCCGGTCGGCGTGCGCCTCGGCGTCGAGCCCGGCCCTGAACTCGCCGCGCTCGACGCCCCTGCGCAGCGCGGCGGCCACCGTCTCGCGCAGCCGCCGGTAGCGGCGCCGCGCCCAGTCGTGCCCGGGGTGGCCGGGCGTGACGGCCTCGCCGCTGATCACGGAGAACAGCTGCACCAGGCCCGGCACCCGGGAGTTGTGCTCGACCACGCGGGCCAGGGCGCGCAGCGCGTCGACACCGCCGGCCCCTCGATGTCGAACGTGCGCGCGTCGAGCTCGTCCCGGTAGTCGAGCACCGCGATGAGCAGCAGCTCCTTGTTCCTGAAGTGGTGCAGCAGCCCGGCCTGCGACAGCCCGGCCCGCTCGGCGATGCGGGCCAGCGACGCGCCGCGATAGCCGTGCTCGGCGAACTCCAGCAGCGCGGTGGCCAGGATGCGCTCCCTGCGCGCCGCACCGGTCGCGTAGCCCCGTCTCACCCGGCGCAGCCTATCTCGTGCTGGCGCGGGGGCTTCGGCAGCCGTTAACCTGACCGCGCCTCACGTTTGATGACCCCCCGATCAGGAGGCCACTGTGCCGTCCGCACGTGATCGCCAGGCCCGCGTCGCCACGTACGTCGTCTACGCCGTGCAGGGCCTGTCCTTCGCCTCGTTGCTCATCCAGGTGGCCAACCTCCAGGCCAGGCATCGGCTCGACGAGGGCTCGCTGACGATGTTGCTGCTGGTCGTGCCGGTGTTCGCCGGGGTCGGCAGCGTGGCGGCGGGCACGTTCGCCGCCCGGTTCGGCAGCAAGCTGCTGCTGCGGATCGCCCAGCCGGCCGTGGCCGCCGCGGTCGTGCTGGCCGGGCTCGCGCCGAACGTGCCGCTCCTGCTGCCGGTGCTGCTGCTGTTCGGGGTGGCGGTCGGCGCGGTGGACGCGGGCATGAACATGCAGGGCGTGGCCGTCGAGCGCCGGTACGGCGTGGAGGTGCTGAACGGGTTCCACTGCGTGTGGAGCGTGTTCAGCCTGGCCGCGGCGCTGTGGGCGTCGGCAGCCGCCGGGCTGCCGCTTCAGGTCGTCATGGCGGTGCCCATGGTGCTCGCCGTGGCCGGCTCGCTCTACGCCGGGCCGGGCCTGTGCACGCGCGAGGAGGAGAAGGTCGAGGCCGCGAGCACGTCCGCGGCCGGCCGCTTCCCGTGGCGGCCGATCATCCCGCTCTGCCTCGCCATGGGCTTCCTGTACGTGGGCGACGCCGCCGTGTCCAACTTCAACACCGTCTTCATGAAGGACGTGCTCGGCGCCGGCCCCGCCGTGGTCCCGCTGGCCTACGCCGCCTACCAGGCGACCACGCTGGCCGTCCGGCTCGGCGGCGACTTCGCGGTGCGGCGCTACGGCCCGGCCGCCATCGTCAGGATCGGCGGGGTGATCGCGACGGTCGGGTTCCTCGGCGTCGTGCTGGCCCCGACGCAGCCGCTGGGCATCGTCGCGTTCGGGCTCACGGGCGTCGGGCTGTCGGTGGTGGCGCCGCAGTCGTTCTCGGCGGCGGGCCGGCTGGACCCGGCGGGCACCGGCGTGGCCATCGCCCGCGTGAACCTCTTCAACTACGTCGGCTTCATCGTGGGAGCCGCCCTGGTCGGCGGCATCGCGGACGCGGCCGACATGCGGGTGGCGTTCGCGGCGCCGCTGGTGCTGGCCGCCGCGATCATCGCCCTGGCGCCCGGCTTCGAGCCCAAGCGCGCCCCCGCCACGACCTGACGCGCCCCACGACCGGACGCCCGCCGCCCGACGCGCCCCACGACCGGACGCCCGCCGCGCCCGGCACCTGGCGGCGGGCGCGGTTACCGGCGGACCTCGGCGACCCCGACCGGGCGGCCCTCGCGCAGCGACAGATCGGCGGCCTCGGCCACGTAGAGCGCTTCCAGCGCGTCCTCGATCGAGCACGGGCTGCGGTCGCCGGTCAGGAACGCGTCGAGCTCCGCCCGGTAGGCGGCCTCGAAGCGGGTGACGAAGTCCGGCCACGGAGCCTCCGGGGCGGGCAGGCCCTCGGTGGTGTGGAGCGGGGCGCGCGGGCCGAGGCCGACGGCCCAGGTGCGTTCGGTGCCCGCCAGCTCCATGCGCACGTCGTACCCGCCGCCGTTGTAACGCGAGCCCTGGACGGTGGCCAGCGTGCCGTCGTCGAGGTTCAGCAGCGCGGCGCTGTTGTCCACGTCGCCGGCCTCGGCGAAGAACGCGGCGCCGCGGTTGGCGCCGCGCGCGTAGACGGACGTCACCTCGCGGCCGGTCACCCAGCGCAGGATGTCGAAGTCGTGGATGTGGCAGTCGCGGAAGATGCCGCCGGACGCCGGCAGGTACGCGGCGGGTGGCGGCGCGGGATCGGCGGTGACGAGGTGCACGCGGTGCAGCTCCCCCAGCTCGCCGGCCCGCAAGGCGCGCGCCGCCGCCACGTAGCCCGGGTCGAACCTGCGCTGGAACCCGATCTGCACCCGGTTGCCCGCCGCGGCCGCCAGCACCTCGACGGTCTCGGCGACCGTGCCCGCCACCGGCTTCTCGCAGAAGACCGGCAGGCCCAGCCGGCACGCCTTCGTGATCAGCTCCGCGTGGGTGCTGGTCGGGGTGGCGATGACGACGGCGTCCGCCTCGAACGCGTCGCCCGGCCGGCCGTACGGGGAGCTGCGGACGGGATCGCTCACGATCAGCTCGTCCACCAGTGGATGCGCGGCCAGAGTGGCGGCGTGGAAGGCGCCGATCCGGCCCAGGCCCAGCAGTCCGACACGCATGCGCGCCTCCCGTCAGGACGTCCGGCCTTCTTTCTAAGGGAGCGGATCTCTTTCAGTCAACTGCTTGTCCTGACATGCTGACCTTCCACGCGCGGACGACCTCCGCCGCGCGGTGCGCCGGCAACCGGGCGAACCCCACCACGACGGCCTCGCGTCCGGGCCGGTGCCGCATCGGCCCGACCGGCTCGGCCGACATGCCGAGCTGGCGCGCCGCCTCGGCGGTGCGTTCCTCGTCCCAGCCCGGCGGCAGCTCCAGGTACACGTGCAGCCCCGCCTCGATGCCCCTGACCGTGATCCGCGGCAGCTCCTGCGCCAGCGCCGCGACCAGGGCGTCACGGCGGCGGCGGTACTCCCTGCGCATGCGCCGCAGGTGCTTGTCGTAGCCGCCGGTACGCAGGAAGTGCGCGAGCGCGTACTGCTCGATCACCGGGGAGCCCAGGTCGAGCTCGCCGCGCGCCCGCCGGATGGCCTCGGCCAGGTCGGGGGGCGCGGCCACCCAGCCGAGCCGCAGGCCGGGGGCCAGGGCCTTGCTCACGCTGCCCGACAGGATCACCCGGTCGGGCGCCAGGCCCTGGAGGCAGCCGACGGGGTCGCGGTCGAAGCGGAACTCGGCGTCGTAGTCGTCCTCCAGGACGACCCGGTGGCCCGCGTACGCCCACTCCATGAGCGCGGCCCGGCGCGGCGGCGAGAGCACCACCCCCGTGGGGAACTGGTGGGCGGGCGTCACCAGCACGGCGTCGCCGCTCAGCGCGCGCACGTCGAGGCCCTGCTCGTCCACCGGCACCGGCACCAGGTGCGCGCCGGCCCGCCGCAGCAGCGGCACCTGGCGGTGGCTGGTCGGGTCCTCGACGGCCAGCCGCAGCGCGCCCTGCTGGGTCAGCACGTGCAGGGCCAGGCTCAGCCCCTGCGCCACGCCGCCGACGATGATCAGGTTCTCCGGGCGCACGTCGGCCGCCCTGACCCGCCGGAGGTAGGCGGCCAGCTCTTCGCGCAGCTCGGGCACGCCGCCAGGGTCCCCGTAATCGAAGGCGTCCGAAGGTACGGTGGTCAGGACATGCCTGACGGCCGCGAGCCAGCGTTCACGGGGGAAGTGGCCGAGGTCGGGGGAGGTAGGGCGATGGCCGTAGTACGAGTAGCAGATCTGACCCATCGGCGCCCGCCGGGGCGCGGGCGGAGCCTGGAGCCGCGCGGGCTCGGGCGGTGGTTTGGGGACGGGGCTCTTGGGCGCGACCTGGGTGCCGACGCCCACCCTGGAGACCAGGAAACCCTCGGCGACCAGCTGCTCGTACGCCTCCACGACCACTCCCCTGGAGACCTGGAGGTCGGCGGCGAGGTCGCGGGTGGCGGGCAGGCGGGTGCCCGGCGTGAGCCGGCCGCCCCGGATGGAGGCGCGCAGCTCGGAGGCGATCTGCCCGGCGATGCCACCCTTGCCGCGGTCTATCTGGATGTGGAGGTCGGCCATATTGGTCCTGTCTCCCGGCCGGACATTGGACTGTTTACGCGAACCATTGTCTCCCTAGCCTTCATCGCATGAGAAACGGCATGAAAAACGGCATCATGGGCGCCGCCGCCGCCATGTTCCTGGTCGGGACGCTGGCGGGGGTCTCCGGGCTCGTCGGTGCCTACCCCATATACGGCGGCCAGGCGGTCCGGTATCTCGTGGCCGCCGTCATCCTGCTGATCATCACGAGGGTGATGGGGCTGCGGTTCGTCCGCATGACCGGGCGCGAGGTGCTCTGCCTGCTCGGGCTGACGCTGCTGGGCCTGGTGTTCTTCAACGTGGCCGTGGTGGAGTCCACGCGCGCCTCCGGGCCCGCGCTGGTGGGCACCGTGCTCGGCACCGTGCCGCTGGCCCTCGCGCTGGCCGGGGGCCGTCCGGCGCCCCGGCTGCTGCTCGGGGCCGGCGTGGTGGTGGCCGGAGCGACGCTGGCCACGGGGCTCGGCAGCGGCACCCCCGAGGGCCTGCTGTGGGCGCTGGGCGCGCTCGTGGGCGAGGTGAGCTTCTCCCTGCTGGCCATCCCGCTGCTGCCGAAGCTGGGGCCGATCCGGGTGTCGGCGTACTCGACGACGCTGGCCGTGCCCATGCTGGCCGTGGTCGGGCTGATCGACGCGGGCACCGGCATGCTCAGGGTGCCGACGGTCGCGGAGGCGCTCGGGTTCGCCTACCTGGCGGTCGTGGTGACCGTGGTCGCGTTCTTCCTCTGGTACAACTCGCTGCCCAAGCTGGGGCCGGGGCGGGCCGGGCTGTTCGCGGGGCTCATCCCGGTGGCGGCCATCGTCACGGGGGCCGTGCTCGGGGTGGCGATGCCCAGCGCGTACGACCTGCTGGGCGCCGGGCTCGTGGTCGCCGGCATCCTGATCGGCCTCAGCGCGGAACGGGCGGGCGCGAAAGCGGCGGTACGGCCGTCCGAAGCCTGACGGCCGATCCTCGAACGCCTGCCGGCCGACCCTCCGAACACCTGGCGGCCTTGCCCTCCATCCGGTGCGCGTAATCTCTTGAGCGACCGAAAGGATGGACATGGCCGACTTCGACTACACCGACCTGCTGCCGCTCGGAGCCGACGAGACGGAATACCGGCTGATCACCGCGGAGGGGGTGCGGAAGGTCGAGGCGGCCGGGCGGACGTTCCTCGAAGTGGACCCCGAGGCGCTGCGCCTGCTGACGGAGACGGCCATCCACGACATCTCGCACTTCCTGCGCGCCTCGCACCTCGCCCAGCTCAGGAAGATCGTCGACGATCCCGAGTCGAGCGGCAACGACCGCTTCGTCGCCCTCGACCTGCTGAAGAACGCCTCCATCTCGGCCGGCGGCGTGCTGCCGATGTGCCAGGACACCGGCACCGCCATCGTCATGGGCAAGCGCGGCCGCCACGTGCTGACCGACGGGCAGGACGCCGAGCACATCTCACGCGGCGTCTACGACGCCTACACCAAGCTCAACCTGCGTTACTCCCAGATGGCCCCGCTGACCATGTGGGAGGAGAAGAACACCGGCAACAACCTCCCGGCCCAGGTCGAGCTGTACGCCGAGGACCCGCACGGGCACCCCGACGAGTACAAGCTGCTGTTCATGGCCAAGGGCGGCGGCTCGGCCAACAAGTCGTTCCTGTACCAGGAGACCAAGGCCGTGCTCAACGAGAAGCGCATGATGGCCTTCCTGGAGGAGAAGATCCGCTCGCTCGGCACGGCGGCGTGCCCGCCGTACCATCTGGCCGTCGTCGTGGGCGGCACCTCCGCCGAGTACGCGCTCAAGACCGCCAAGTACGCCAGCGCCCGCTACCTCGACTCGATCCCCACGGAGGGCTCGCCGTCCGGGCACGGGTTCAGGGACCTGGAGATGGAGGCCAAGGTCTTCGAGCTGACACAGAAGCTGGGCATCGGCGCGCAGTTCGGCGGCAAGTACTTCTGCCACGACGTGCGCGTGATCCGCCTGCCCCGGCACGGCGCGTCCTGCCCGGTCGCGATCGCCGTCTCCTGCTCGGCCGACCGCCAGGCCCTCGCGAAGATCACGCCGGAGGGCGTGTTCCTGGAGAAGCTGGAGACGGACCCGGCGCGGTTCCTGCCGGAGACCACCGACGAGCACCTGTCGGACGACGTCGTCTCGATCGACCTCAACCGGCCGATGCCGGAGATCCTGGCCGAGCTCACGAAGTATCCGGTGAAGACCCGGCTGTCGCTGACGGGCCCGCTGGTCGTCGCCCGCGACATCGCGCACGCGAAGATCGCCGAGCTGCTGGACAACGGCGGCGAGATGCCGCAGTACCTCAAGGACCACGCGGTCTACTACGCCGGCCCGGCCAAGACTCCCGAGGGCTACGCCTCGGGCTCGTTCGGCCCGACGACGGCCGGCCGGATGGACTCGTACGTGGAGCGCTTCCAGGCGGCGGGCGGCTCGATGGTGATGCTGGCCAAGGGCAACCGCTCGAAGCAGGTCACCGAGGCCTGCCAGAAGTACGGGGGCTTCTACCTGGGCTCCATCGGCGGCCCCGCCGCCCGGCTGGCTCAAGACTGCATCAAGAAGGTGGAGGTGCTCGAATACCCCGAGCTGGGGATGGAGGCGGTGTGGAAGATCGAGGTGGTCGACTTCCCCGCGTTCATCGTCGTGGACGACAAGGGTGACGACTTCTTCACCGACAAGACGGGGCCGGTGCTCACGATCGGCCGTCGCTGAGGGGCGCGGCAGGACAGGTGGGGGGCAGGGGCTGGCTCGACCCCGCCGGCCGGGGTCTCCCGGCTGCGCTCAGGCCCGGTGGCCCGAGAGACGATCACGCGGCCACCGGGGCCCGGTGCGGCGCCACGACGGTGCCGTCGGGCAGCAGCAGCCCGGTGTCGTCGAACAGCACGACGCCGTTGCAGAGAAGGCTCCAGCCCTGGTCGGGGTGGGCCGAGATCACGTGCGACCGCTCACGGTCGAGGGAGTCGGCACTGGGGCAAGCGGGGTAGTGGCTGCACATGGCGCACCTCTCAGATTGCGCTCCGGGTTGCGGGTCTTCAAAAGGGCAGCGTGCGCCCTGACGGTGTGCGGAGGTCCAGGGCGGCTCTGGTCGGCTTCTTCGGCCGGCGGCGAACCTGGGTCTGGCGCATCCTCATCACGTCCTCAGTGGTCGGTCTTCAGTGGTCGGGACCTCAGGCGTGCTGCTCTCAGTCTGACCTTCGCCACCGACACTTTCGTGGATGACGGCCGGCGCGGAAGCTCGCCTTCTTTCCTGTTCCTAACCATGCCCCCGTCCCCTTACGGCACCCTTACAAGTCGCTGACGGCGCCCCGTGGTTCCTGTCAGTCAGCCTGCCGTACACCTGAATGTCCCCTACCAGGCATCATGCACAAATATTCGGCAGGCAGTTGTGCTGAGCGGCACAAACGGCCGATGAGCTGCGGAAACGCGCTGAGAGTGGTCGGCGGGAACACGGCTGCCGAACGGGTGCGGACTTCCGGATGACCGCATCCGCTCGACGCGGCGCGGCCCGCGTACTACCTTCGGTGTCGCAACGTCCGCCCCAAGAGTCCGTCGCGAAAGCGCATGGCCTCACCAACAGGGAGGATGCGGCCAGGTGGTTTGCTGACGTGACGAGTCAGACGGGTTGACTTAAGTTCGCAACAAATTATCGGCCCCGCCTCTACTGGTCGGTTTACACAAATAGGTAAGCTGCCTGCCATGCGTGCGCCCTCCGGATACCTCCTCGCCGCGCGCTATCGGCTGATGGAGCCGGTCGGTCGCGGCGGCATGGGCACCGTCTGGCGGGCACATGACGAGCTGCTCGACCGCGACGTTGCGGTCAAGGAAGTGCGGCTGCCGACCGTGCTCGACGAGGAGCTGCGCGCCGAGCTGTGCGCGCGCACCGAGCGCGAGGGCCGCGCGACCGCGATGGTCGCGCACCCGTCCGTGATCACCGTCTTCGACGTCGTCACCGAGGACGACCGGCCGTGGATCGTGATGGAGCTGCTGCGCGCCAAGTCCCTTGAGCAGCTCATCCAGGAGGAAGGACCGCTCCACCCGCGCCGGGCCGCCGAGATCGGCCGGCAGATCCTCGGCGCGCTGCGCGCCGTGCACGCCAAGGGCATCCTGCACCGCGACGTGAAGCCCAGCAACGTGCTGGTGACGGAGGACCGCGCGGTGCTCACCGACTTCGGCCTGGCCGCGCTCGAAGGTGACGTTTCCATCACCCAGGCGGGCATCGTTCTCGGATCCGCCGGATACATCGCTCCAGAGCGGGTGCTCGGCGCGAAGGCCAGCCCCGCCGCCGACCTGTGGTCGCTCGGCGCGACCCTCTACACCGCCGTCGAGGGCAGGGGCCTGCACGGCAGGCGTACGGCCGCCGCCGCGCTCGCGGCACTGACCAGCGGCGAGCCGATCCCGATGACCAAGGCGGGCCCGCTGGCGCCCGTGCTCGACGCGCTGCTCCGCATCGACCCCGCCACCAGGCTCGACTCCGTGCGTGCCTCGCTCATGCTGACCAGGGTCGCCGCCGGCGGCTCCGCCGAGGAGCCGCTGACCCCGCGCAGGCCCGCGTCGCCGATCCCCATCCCGCAAGGCCCTTTCGTGCGCAGGCCCGCGCACCGCGGGCTGCACCGGGCCGACCCGCCCGCGGGCGCCGTGAACGTGCCCCCGCCCCGGCAGGAACGCAAGGCCGGTGAAGGCGTCCACAGGAAGCGCGTCGAGCCCCGGCCCGCACCGTCGGCTTATGCCCGTTTCAAAGCGACGGTGATAAAGTTGTGCCTTCCTCGGCGGTTCTGGCCAAGAGAACTTCGCAAGCGAGGGTAAAGCACTTCCCAAGCGAGAATCGATATCTTCTTCTCATGCCGGAACAGCAGACACGCCTGCTCGCGGAGCGCTACGAGCTCATCACCCCGCTCGGGCGGGGCACGATGGGCACGGTGTGGCGCGCCCGCGACCGCGCGCTCGGGCGCGAGGTGGCGGTCAAGGAAATCCGCCAAGACTCGAGTCTCACCGAGGAACAGCGGGCCGAGCTGCGCGAACGTATGGTGCGCGAGGGCCGCCTCGCCTCCCGCATCAGCCACCCGTCGGTGGCCTCCATCCACGACGTGCTGATCCAGGACAACAGCCCCTGGATCATCATGGAGCTCATCGAGGCCCGCTCGCTGGAGCAGGTCATCGAGGAGGAGGGGCCGCTGCCGCCCCGGCTCGTGGCCGAGATCGGCGTCGACCTGCTCGGGGCGCTGCGCGCCGCGCACGCCCAAGGCATCACCCACCGCGACGTCAAGCCCGGCAACGTGCTCATCACCGAGAGCGGGCGCGTGGTGCTGACCGACTTCGGCATCGCCAAGGCCGAGGGCGACTCCCGGCTGACGAAGACCGGCATGGTGATCGGCTCACCCGGCTACACCGCCCCGGAACGTGCCAGGGGCGAGTACACCGGCCCCGAGTCCGACCTCTGGTCGCTCGGCGCCACCCTCTACTTCGCCGTCGAGGGGCGGCCGGCGTACGAGCGCTCCACCATCGCGGAGACGCTGGCGGCGCTGCTCACCGAGAGCGCCGACCCGCCCACGCGGGCGGGCCAGCTCAGGCCCGCTCTGAACGGGCTGCTGAACAAGGACTACCGGCAGCGGCTCAGCGCTGCCAAGGCGGAGACCCTGCTGCGCATGGTCGCCGACACCCCGACGAGCGAGATGCCGGTGCTGACGGCCGAGGCTCTTATGGCGCAGGAGGCCGCTTTGCCCGATCCGTTCGCCGCCCAGCAGAACCCCGGAGGCCCTCAGGGCCCCGCAGGCCCCGGCGCGCCCGGTCAGGGCCCCGGAGGCCGCGCCCCGGCCGGGCAGGCCCCTACGGGCCGCCTGGACAGCGGGCAGGGGCTCCTGGTCAGGGCCCGGGCGGCCCCGGACAAGGACCCGGCGGTCCTGGGCAGGGGCCGGGCGGTCCGGTGCCCGCGGGCGCCGGCGGGCCGGGCGGCCCTGCTGTGGGGCACGCGATGCAGGGCATGAGCGGGCCGCAGCCCACCGGGCCGAACGCCTTCAGCGGCCCCAACGCGTTCAACGGGCCGGGCGCCTTCGGCCCTGGACAGCGGCCGCCAGGAGCCCAGGGCCCCGCCGGCTCAGGCCCGAACGCCCCCACGGGACCGCAGGCCGCACCGCGCCCGGGTGCCCCGACGGGGCCGCAGGCAGCAGGACCGGGCGGCGCGTCCGGACCGCAGGCCGCAGGACCCGGCGCCGCATCCGGACCGCAGGGGGCGGCAGGGCCCGGCGGCCCATCGGGGCCGCACGCCGCGACAGGGCCCGGTGCACGGCCAGGCCCGCAAGGACCGACCGGGCCTCAGGGACCGACCGGGCCTCAGGGGCCGACCGGGCCGCACGGAGCGCCGGGACCGGCCGGACCGCAGGGGCCGGGGCGTGGGGCGAACGCGCCGACCGTGCCGCAGGCCGCCTCCGGCGGTTACCCGCAGGGGCCGCACGCCGGCGCGCCCGCCGAGCCGGAGGGCGACTACGACCCCGAGCGGACGGTCAGCATCTCCCGCCCCAAGGGCCCGTTGCCCGGGGCGCAGCAGCAGGGCGGCCGGCCGGCGCAGCACCTCACCGACGACAGCTCGAACGCGACGACCCGCATCCCGAAGGGCTCGCCGGGCCAGCAGGTCTACCCGGTGCCCGCTCCCCCGCCCGGCCAGCCGCCGCAGCCGCACCCTCAGCCCCCGTCGGGCCCCCAGCCGCAGCAGCAGGGCGGTCCTGGGCCGCAGTTCGGCGGGCACGGCCTCGGTACGGACCTGTTCGCGATCGCGGGCCCCGAGGAGAAGCGCCCGGCGGGCAACCGCAACGGCATGCTGGTGCTCATGGCGGTGGCCGCCGCGGCCGCCGTGGTGATCGCCGTGCTGATCGTGGCCCTGTTCTCGAGCTGAAGGGAGCCGGGGGGCCTTCCGGCCGTCCGGGGGCTCGTGGGTCAGACTGGAAGTCATGAGCGAGTTCCGGATCGAACATGACTCGATGGGCGAGGTACGCGTGCCGTCCGGCGCCAAGTGGCGGGCGCAGACCCAGCGGGCAGTGGAGAATTTCCCGATCTCAGGCCGGCCGCTGGAGCCGTCGCACATCGCCGCGCTCGGCCTGATCAAGGCGGTCGCGGCGGAGGTCAACGGCGAGCTGGGCGTGATCGACAAGGACATGGCCGAGGCGATCGCGCAGGCCGCCGCGGACGTGGCGGAGAACGAGCACGACGCCGACTTCCCGATCGACGTCTTCCAGACGGGTTCGGGCACCTCGTCGAACATGAACGCCAACGAGGTGATCGCGACGCTGGCCGAGGAGCGGCTGGGCCGCCCGGTGCACGCCAACGACCACGTGAACGCCTCGCAGTCGTCCAACGACGTGTTCCCGACGTCGATCCACGTGGCGGCGGCGACGGAGGTGACCTTCCACCTGCTGCCCTCACTCAGGCATCTGGCGGCGGCGCTGCGGGAGAAGGCGATCGAGTTCGACGGCGTGGTGAAGTCGGGGCGCACGCATCTGATGGACGCGACGCCGGTGACGCTGGGCCAGGAGTTCGGCGGGTACGCCACGCAGGTGGAGCACGGCGTCGTCCGGGTGTCGGCGGCTCTGGAGCACGTGCTGGAGCTGCCGCTGGGCGGCACGGCGGTGGGCACGGGCATCAACACGCCGCAGGGTTTCGCGCAGGAGGCCATCGCCAAGCTGCGTGAGGCGACGGGCATCCCGTTCCAGGAGGCGGCCGACCATTTCGAGGCTCAGGGCGCGCAGGATTCCATCGTGGAGCTGTCGGGCAGCTCAAGGTGGTGGCGGTGTCGCTGACCAAGATCGCCAACGATCTGCGGTGGATGGGCTCGGGGCCGCGCGCCGGGCTCGGGGAGATCAACCTGCCCGACCTCCAGCCGGGCTCGTCGATCATGCCGGGCAAGGTGAACCCGGTGATCCCCGAGGCCACGGCCATGGTCGCGGCCCAGGTGATCGGCAACGACGCGGCGATCACGTTCGCGGGCGCGTCGGGCAACTTCGAGCTGAACGTGCAGCTCCCGCTCATCGCGCGCAACATCCTGGAGTCGATCAGGCTGCTGGCGAACGTCTCGCGGCTGCTCGCCGACCGCTGCGTGGCCGGCATCACGGCGAACGTGGAGCGGCTGCGCGAGTACGCCGAGTCGTCCCCGTCGATCGTCACCCCGCTGAACAAGTACGTCGGCTACGAGGAGGCGGCGAAGATCGCCAAGCAGGCGCTGGCGGAGCGTAAGACGATCAGGGAGGTCGTCATCGAGCGCGGCCACGTGGCCGCGGGCAAGCTCACGGAGGAGCAGCTCGACGCCGCGCTCGACGTCCTCTCTATGACCCGGCCTTGAGAAGCTAGGCCCTGACCGAGCGCACGGCGGCGGCCTCCTGCCGGGTGGCGTGGGCCCAGCGGGTGAGCAGGGAGAGCGCGGCGCCGGAGTCGACGGCGTCGGCGGCCCGCTTGTAGCCGGCGGCCAGGGCGGGGGTGAGCTCGGCCGCCGGCGGGGTGCCGTCGGCGGCCACCAGGGCGGCGGCGGCGTTCAGCAGGACGATGTCGCGCACGGGGCCGCGCTCGCCGGACAGCACGGCGCGGGCCACGCCGGCGTTGTGGCGGGCGTCGCCGCCGCGCAGGTCGTCGATGCGGGCGCGGGGGATGGCCAGGTCGAGCGGGTCGAAGGCGGCGGGCGTGACGCGGCCCCGGCGGACGACCCAGATGGACGAGGGGCCGCAGGTGGTGAGCTCGTCGAGCCCGTCGTCGCCGCGGAAGACGAGCGCGGAGCAGCCGCGCTCGGCGAGCACGCCCGCGATGGTCGGCGCCATGGACGCGTGGAAGACCCCGACGGCCTGCGCGGAGGGCAGCGCGGGGTTGGTGAGCGGCCCGAGGAAGTTGAAGACGGTGGGGACGCCCAGCTCGCGGCGCGGCCGGGAGGTGCGTCTCAGCGCCGGGTTGAAGGCGGCGGCGAAGCAGAACGTGATGCCGACCTCGTCGGCCACCCGCACCACGGCGGCGGGCGGCAGGTCGATGACCACGCCGAGCTCTTCGAGGACGTCGGCCGCGCCCGCCATGGAGGAGGCGGCCCGGCCGCCGTGCTTGACCACCTTGGCGCCGGCGGCGGCGGTGACGATGGCGGCCATGGTGGAGACGTTCACGGTGTTGGCGCGGTCGCCGCCGGTGCCGACGAGGTCGACGGGGTCGCCGGGCACCCGGATCGCGAGGGCCTTGGCCAGCATGCCGTCGGCGAGGCCGGACACCTCGGCCACGGTCTCGCCCTTGGCGCGCAGCGCGACCGCGAACGCGGCGATCTGGGCGTCGGTGGCCAGGCCGGACATGATCTGGTCCATGGCCCAGGCGGCCTGGGCGGAGGTGAGGGACGCGCCGTCGAGCAGCGTGGTGAGGATCCGTGGCCAGGTGGTGGTCATGAGTGCCCCCTTCGTGTCTGGTCTCGACGGGGGGCACCCACAGCAACGGTGACGGCCGCCTCGTCGAGGCGGCCGTGTGCGTATCGCGCCGGAGGTCCGCCTAGGAGGCGGGCCACCACAGGAACGAGTACGCGATCATGCCGTCACCATAGCAGAAGCGCTTGATCCACATAGCGAGCCAGCCATCTATGTCGCCGGCACCCATGCGTCGCGGTGAGGTGAGCGCTTAGGGTGGCGAGGTATGGCGAAGGAGCTGACGGGGCGCACCGCGCTGGTGACGGGGGCCGGGCCGGCATCGGGGCGGCGTGCGCCCGGCGGCTGGCCGCGGCCGGGGCCAGGGTGCTGGTCGTCGACCTGCGGGCCGAGCCCGCCGAGAAGGTGGCCGCCGAGGTGGGCGGCACCGCGGTGGTGGCCGATCTGAGCGATCCAGGGTTCGTGGCGGCGCTGCCCGACGAGCCGGTGGACATCGTGGTCAACAACGCGGGGTTCCAGCACGTGGCGCCGATCGAGGAGTTCCCGCCCGAGGTGTTCGCCACGATGCTGAGGGTGATGGTCGAGGCGCCGTTCCTGATCGCGCGCAGGGTGCTGCCCGGCATGTACGCCAGGGGCTGGGGCCGGTTCGTGAACATCTCGTCGGTGCACGGGCTGCGGGCCTCGCCGTTCAAGTCGGCGTACACGACGGCCAAGCACGCGCTGGAGGGCTTCTCCAAGGTCGTGGCGCTCGAAGGGGCCCCGCACGGGGTGACCTCCACCTGCGTCTGCCCGGCCTACGTGCGCACGGGGCTGGTGGAGGCGCAGATCGCCGACCAGGCCAGGGTGCACGGCATCGAGCAGGACGAGGTGGTGCGCGACATCATGCTGGCCCCGGCGGCGATCAAGCGCCTGATCGAGCCCGAGGAGGTGGCCGAGCTGGTCGCCTACCTGTGCGGCCCGGCCGGGGCGTTCATCACCGGGGTGTCGCTGCCGGTGGACGGTGGCTGGACGGCCCGCTAGTGAGCATCCGGTTCCTGGAGTTGCTGGCCAGGGAGGCGTCGGCGGTCGAGTTCGAGGGGCCGATCATCCAGGCCAGGGCGTCCGGCGCGGACCCGGCCACGATCGAGGAGCTGGAGCGGGCCAAGGTCGAGGCGCTCAAGGTCCGCGACCTGCTGAAGCGGCGGGCCAGGCGGGAGGCGGAGCTGTCGGCCCTGTACGACACGGCGGGCGACCTGGCGGCGCTGCGCGACCTCGACGCCGTGCTGGAGGCCATCGTGCACCGGGCCAGGCAGCTCCTGGCCACCGACGTCGCGTACATGACGCTGCACGACCCCGAGCGGGGCGACACCTACATGCGGGTCACGGACGGGTCGATCTCGGCCAAGTTCCGGGCGTTGCGGCTGGCGATGGGGCACGGGCTGGGCGGGCTGGTGGCGCAGACGGCGGTGCCGTACGCGACGGCCGACTACTTCGCCGACGCCCGCTTCCGGCACCGGGAGCACATCGACGACGCGGTCAAGGAGGAGGGCCTGGTCGCGATCCTCGGGGTGCCGCTGCGGCTGGGGCAGCGGGTGATCGGCGTGCTGATGGCGGCCAACCGCAGCGCGCGGCCGTTCCACCAGGAGGAGGTGTCGCTGCTGGCCAGCCTGGCCGCGCACGCCGCGGTCGCGATCGACAACGCCCGGCTGCTGCAGGAGACCAGGAACGCGCTGGAGGAGCTGTCCCAGGCGCACCGGACCGCCAGGGAGCACGGCGAGGCCGTGGAGCGGGCGGCGATGGCGCACGACCGGATGACGTCGCTGGTGTTGCGCGGCGGCGGCATCGAGGACGTCGCGGCCGTGGTGACCGACGTGCTGGGCGGCTCGCTGGCGGTGCTGGACGACCTGGGGCGGGCTATCAGCGGTGACGTGGGCGAGCTCGACTCGGGGGTGTTCGAGGCGGCGCAGGCGTCCAGGGCGCTGGGGCGTACCGTGCGCAGGGGTGATCTGCTGATCGCGTCGGTGGACGTGGGCGGTGAGCCGCTGTGCACGCTGCTGCTGCGCAGCGACGACGCCGACGAGCGGATCCTCGAGCGGGCGGCGCTGGTGTGCGCGTTGCTGCTGCTGTTCCGCAGGAGCGTGGCCGAGGCCGAGGGGCGGGTCAGGGGCGAGCTGCTCGACGACCTGATTTCGCGGCCCGGCTCGCCGGGGCTGGCCGACCGGGCGCGGCGGCTGGGCATGGACCTGGGCGCGCCGCACGTGCTGGTGGTCGCCAAGCATTCCGGGCAGCGCGAGCGGGCGGCGTTCTGGGCCTCCTCGCAGGCGACGCTGCGGCACGGGCTGGCCGCCGGGCGGGCCGACGAGGTGGTGCTGCTGCTGCCGGGCGACGACGCGGGCGGGCTGGCGCAGCGGGTGGCACGCGAGCTGACGGCGTCGCTGCACAGCCCCGCCACGGCGGGCGCGTCCCGCGCGGGCGACCCGGCGAACGTGGCCGCCGCCTACCAGGAGGCGCGCAGGTGCGCGGAGGCGCTGATCGCGCTCGGGCGGGCCGGTGACGGGGCGAGCGCGAGCGAGCTGGGCTTCGTGGGGCTGCTCGTCGGCGACGGCCGCGACGTGCCCGGCTTCGTCGCGCGCACGCTGGGCCCGGTGATCGACTACGACGCCCGCAGGGGCACCGCCCTGGTCGACACGCTGGCCGCGTACTTCGGCACCGGCGGCTCGCCGTCCCGCACGGCCGAGGCCATGCACATCCACGTCAACACCGTCACGCAGCGCCTCGACCGGATCGGCAAGCTGCTCGGCGAGGGCTGGCCGGCGCCGGAGCGGGCGCTGGAGATCCAGCTCGCCCTCCGCCTGCACCGGCTCGGCCACACAGACACGCCCGACACTATGGGCCCCAGCACCATATGAGTGACCCCGGTCACAACCTACGGTGACCGGCATGGCCACTTCCATCAAGAAGATCGTCGCCGCGAGCCTGATCGGCACCACCATCGAGTGGTACGACTTCTTCCTGTACGGCTCGGCAGCCGCCCTCGTGTTCAACAAGCTCTTCTTCCCCGAGTCCGACCCGCTGACCGGCACGCTGCTGTCGTTCCTCACCTACGCCGTCGGATTCGTCGCCCGCCCGCTCGGCGGCCTGGTCTTCGGCCACTTCGGCGACCGGGTCGGCCGCAAGACGCTGCTGGTCGTCAGCCTGCTGATGATGGGCACGGCGACGTTCCTGATCGGCTGCCTGCCGACGTACGAGACGCTGGGCCCGGCGGCGGCGCTGGTGCTGACGGCGCTGCGGCTCGTGCAGGGCTTCGCGCTCGGCGGTGAGTGGGGCGGCGCGGTGCTGATCGTCTCCGAGCACGGCGACACGGCGCGGCGCGGCTTCTGGGCCTCCTGGCCGCAGGCGGGCGCCCCCGGCGGCAACCTGCTGGCCACCGGCGTGCTGGCGGCGCTGGCCGCCTGGCAGTCGGACGAGGCGTTCCTGGCGTGGGGGTGGCGGGTGCCGTTCCTGCTGTCGGGCGTGCTGGTGCTGATCGGCCTGTGGATCAGGCTGACGATCACCGAGTCGCGGGTCTTCCAGGAGGCCCCGCCGGAGCCGCGGGCCCCGATCGTCGGGGTGCTGCGCCACCACAGCAAGGACGTGCTGGTCGCGATCGGCGCCCGGCTGGCGGAGAACATCTCGTTCTACCTGCTGACCGTCTTCGTCATCACCTACGCCAAGCAGACCGGCATCGACAACTCCACGGTGCTGAACGCGGTGCTGGTCTCCTCGGGCATCCACTTCGTGACGATCCCGCTGTGGGGGCGCTGTCCGACCGGCTCGGCCGCCGCCCGATCTACCTGTCGGGCGCCGCCGGCATCGGGGTGTGGATCTTCGCGTTCTTCCCGCTCGTGGACACCGGCAACTTCCTGGCGATCACCCTGGCCGTCACGGTCGGCCTGCTCTTCCACGGCATGATGTACGGCCCGCAGGCGGCCTTCTTCTCCGAGCTGTTCGGCACCAGGACGCGCTACACCGGCGTCTCCATCGGCGCGCAGCTCTCGGCCATCGTGGCCGGCGCGCTGGCCCCGATCATCGCGGTCGCCCTGCTCCAGAAGTACGCCAGCAGCGTGCCCATCTCGGCCTACCTCGGGATCGCGGCGCTGCTCACCCTGGTCTCGGTGTACGCGGCCCGCGAGACTCGGGGCAGCGACCTGGCCGAGAGGACTTACGTGAAATGAAGGTCACCACGCCGAGGCTCACCCAGCACGTCCTGACCGTCGAGGGCAGGACCGCCGGCGAGCCCGTGCTGTTCGTGCACGGCAACGTCTCCTCCGCCGCCTTCTGGCGCGACGCCATGGCCGCGCTGCCGGACGGGTACCGGCTGCTGGCGGTGGATTTGCGCGGGTTCGGCGAGACGGACCCGGCCCCGGTGGACGCCACGAGGGGCCTGCGCGACTACTCCGACGACGTCATCGAGCTCGTCGAGGCGCTCGGTCTCGACCGGGTGCACCTGGTGGGCTGGAGCCTGGGCGGCGGCATCGTGCTGCAGGTGCTGCGCGACCACCCTGAGGCCGTCCGGAGCGTCACGCTGGTCAACCCGATCTCCCCGTACGGCTTCGGCGGCACGGAGGGCCCGGACGGGCGGCTCACCCACCCCGACGGCACGGGATCGGGCGCCGGCGCCGCGAACCCCGACTTCGTGACCCGGCTCCAGGCGGGCGACCTGTCGGACGAGTCGCCCACCTCGCCGCGCAGCGTCTTCCGCTCCGCCTACGTCGACCACCGCCCCATCCCCGACGAGGACTTCTACGTCCGGGCGATGCTCACCACGCGGGTCGGCGACGCCCACTACCCCGGCGACGCCGCGACCTCCGCCGCCTGGCCGGGCGTGGCCCCGGGCAAGACCGGCGTGCTCAACGCCTGCGCGCCCACCCACTTCCGCCTCGGCGACCTGCACGAGATCGGCCCCAGGCCGCCGATCCTGTGGATCAGGGGCGCCGACGACGTGATCGTCTCCGACACCTCGCTGTTCGACCTCGCCCACCTGGGCGCGCTCGGCCTCGTGCCCGGCTCCCCCGGCACCCCGGCCCAGCCCATGGTGAGCCAGACCAGGGCCGTGCTGGCGCGGTACGGCGCGTACCGGGAGGTGGTGCTGGACGAGTGCGGCCACAGCCCGCACCTGGAGCACCCGGAACAGTTCCAGCGGCTGCTGGCCGAGCACCTGAGGGAGGCGTAGATGCTGGTCGCGCTCACGCTCGTAGCGAGCTTACTGACCCCCGTACCGCGGCTCGCGGTGCCGGGCGCCGAGCACGTGGAGATCGCCGCGCTCGGCGACCTGACCACGGCCGGCACGACGCGGACCGGGCACACCGACCCGGCGGACTGGGCCGGGCTGCACTCGGCGGCCACGGTCAACCCCACCGGCGTGCCCGGCGTCCAGATCGACGGCTACTTCCCCGACACCTCCACCGGCAACGCCACCCACGGCTGGAACCACGACTCCCAATTCGTGATCAGGCTGCCGGACGAGTGGAACGGCGGCCTCATCGTCGCCGGCACGCCCGGCAACCGGGAGCAGTACGCCAACGACTACACGATCTCCGACTGGGTGCTGTCCAAGGGGTACGCGTTCGCCTCCACCGACAAGGGCAACGTGGGCGTGAACTTCCACGAGGACGGCCGCCGCCCCGGCGACGCCATCGCCGAGTGGAACGAGCGCGTCACCCAGCTCACGGTGGCCGCCAAGGCGGTGGTCAGGCAGCGGTACGGCAGGAAGCCCGCGCGCACGTTCGCCGCGGGCATCTCCAACGGCGGCTACCTGGTGCGCTGGCAGCTGGAGAACCGGGGCTGGCTCTACGACGGCGGCGTGGACTGGGAGGGCACGCTCTGGCGGGTCAAGGGCGACAACCTGCTGAACTTCCTGCCGCCCGCGCTGAAGGCGTACCCGGACGAGGCCGGGGTGCGGGCGGCCGGGTTCGCCGCGGGCTCGGAGTTCCTGTGGCCGTTCCACCGGCAGTACTACTGGGAGCTGACCCAGCAGCTCTACCAGAAGGAGCTGGACCCGTCCTACCAGGGCGCCGCCGCCGACTACGACTACGACGAGCGCCGGCCGTACGCGGCGGTCGCGAAGATCGCGCTGACCGGCCGGATCACCAAGCCGCTGATCACCCTGCACGGCACGCTGGACACGCTGCTGCCGATCTCTCGCGACTCCGACGTGTACGCGAAGATGGTCGGCCCGCACCGCCCGTTCCGCTACCACCGGGTGGAGGGCGGCAACCATCTCGACAGCCTCGTGGACGTCTACCCCGACCGGCTCAAGCCGATGCTCCCGGCCTTCAGGAGCGCCTTCGAGGAGCTGGAGGGCTGGGTCAGTCCATGAGGTAGCGGTGCCTGCCCGCGCGCGCCAGGCGGACGATGTGCCGCGCGCCGGGCAGCCTGCGGCCGAGCCGGTGCCAGACGGTGTCGCGGCCCAGGGGCGAGCGGCGCCCGGGGTCGACGGCCGCGGCCGGCCTGACCTCGATCCTGCCCCGGTGCATCTCCAGCGCGAACCGCAGCCCCACCTCCTCGTCGGAGGAGCGCAGCGTGCACTGCCAGCGGCCCGGCCCCAGCTCCTCGGCGCCGGGCATCAGGCGCTTGATCGGCACCTTGGCGACGAGCTGCCCGGCCAGCCGGCCCGGCACCCCGGCCTCGACCAGGGCGGGCGCGCTCACCTCGCGGCCGCGCCTGCCGGTGTTGCGCAGGACCAGCTCCAGCGCGGGGCCGCCGCTCGGCGGCACGTACGGGACCGGCAGCACGACGTACAGGTGCCGCCCGAGGTGCTTGACCGTCACCCCCGGTGACACCAGCTTGATCGACTCGGAGAACGAGCGCGGCTCGATGGCCAGCCCCAGCTCGCCCGCGTCGCTCCAGCACGGCACCACGAGGCGCATCCTGGGCCGCTGGGCCAGCACGCCCAGGCAGTTGAGCGGCCCGTCGGGGTGGCTGACGCGGCTCCTGGCCTGGCTGGCCCCGCTGAACATGCGCACGTGCACCTCCCACTGGCCGGGCCGCAGCGGCCCGCCCAGGGCGGCCGTGGTGACGTCCAGCCGGGTCTCGCCCTTGATGCGCACGCGGACCCGGCGGCGGCCCGCGGGGACGCGCTCGACGCGCTGGGTGAGCGGCAGGAAGTGCACGACGCCCGTCTCGGTGTGGCGCACGTACAGCTCGATGCGGGCCCGCTCGACGTCCTTGGTGATGTCGGTGGCGTCCGGGGGCAGCTTCCTGGTCTCCAGGGAGCGCGGCGGGATCCAGTGCAGGCGGTCGCCGTCCACCTGGTACCGGTCGGGGCTGCCGTCGCCGGCCAGCACCTCGGCGGTCAGCCCGAGCACCAGGACGTGGGCGTCCCAGCGCACCTCGGTGAGGTCGGCGCGCAGGCCCGCGCGCCTGGTCGAGTTCGACATGAGCACGATCTGGTCGAGGCGGCCCATGCGCACGTACGCGGCCACGACGCGCAGCTGCACCGGCAGGTACCGGTCCAGGCGCTCCGGGAAGCGCCGCCCCACCAGCTCCTGCACGACGCGGAAGTGCATGCCCCGGTCCACGGACGAGTCGGCGAACCTGGCGGTCAGCAGCGGGCGCAGGACGGCGTAGCGCAGCCAGTACGCGTACATGCGGTCGCGCTGGCGCCCCTCGCCCACGTAGGTGTCGATGTCGTCGAGCAGCTTCAGCAGCTCCTTGACGATCGCCCGCGGCTCCTCCTCGACGCGCGGGCGCTCGCCCAGGTGGCAGCAGACGTGCTCGGCCAGCACCGCGACCACCTTGGCATGCAGGTAGGCGCGCAGCACGAACGCCTGCTCCCCCATCCGGCTGCCCGGCACGGAGAAGCCCAGCTCGTGCTCCTCCAGGAAGGCGCGCCGGTAGAGCTGCTGCGGGTAGAGCAGGGTGAGCAGCCGGTCGCGCAGGATGTCGGCGCGGCCGGTGCTGCGCGCGAAGGCGGTCATCGGCGGCCCGAAGTCGCGGACCAGGCGGCCGACCAGCACGTCCGCGTCGGACTCCACGGCCCGGTCGTGCATGCGTTCCAGCGCGTCCCGCTCCAGGCGGTCGCCGGGCTCCAGGAAGTACACGTAGTCGCCGGCGGCCGCGGCCAGGCCGACGTTGCGGGCCCGCGAGGGCGAGCCCGTGTACGGCAGGTGCAGCGCGCGCACGTTCTTCCTGACGGAGGCCAGGGTGTCGAGGCGCTCGGCCGTCCCGTCGGTGGAACCGTCGTCCACGACGATGACCTCGTACTCGTCCCGGGGCATGGTCTGCTCCAGCGCGGAGCGGACGCACGCGTCGGCGGTGTCACCCGGATTGTGGACATTGATGATCACACTGACCTTCACACCCATGCGGCCAGCGTGCGCCCGTATACAGGATCGGGCGCGACGGCTTGCCGATTGGGGAAGGAAAGTTGACCCGCTCCGGACCTAATACCAACCGACGGACCCGTACCCACCGGCGGGCCCAGTACCCACCGGCGGGCCCAGTACCGATCGGCGGGCTCAGTACCAGCCGACGGACTGCGAGTGGCCCCAGGCGGCGCAGGGCGAGCCGTAGCGGCCCTTGATGTAGCCCAGGCCCCACTTGATCTGGGTGGCCGCGTTGGTCTGCCAGTCGGCGCCGGCGCTGGCCATCTTGCTGCCGGGCAGCGACTGCGGGATGCCGTACGCGCCGGAGTAGCGGTTCATGGCCCGCTCGTTCCAGCCGCTCTCCTTCTGCCAGAGGCTCTCCAGGCAGCCCCACTGGTCGGCGCCGAACCCGAACGAGGCCAGCATCGCCTTGGCGGTGGCCTTGTTGCTGCCCGGGGAGGGGTTGCTGCCGGGCGGGAAGTTCTGGGCCGGGAAGCCGTCGCCGCCGGGCGCCTTCTTGGGCACCACCCAGTCGAGGCCCTTGCCGGCCGCTCCCGAGCGCTCCTTCTTGAGCTGGTCGGCGCGGTAGGCCTGCTCGGCCTCGGCCTTGAGCAGGTCGGCCTCGGGGTCGGGCGCGTACAGGTCGCCGCTGGCGAGCTTGCCGAGGTCGGTGAGCGACATCGGCGTCTGCTTCGGCTCGTTGGCGTTCTGGACGGCGCGGTAGGCGACGAAGCCGCCGCCACCGATGACGATCACCAGCGAGAGGGTGGTGATGATGACGCGCTTGGGAGTGAAGCGCGAAGGCCGGCGCGCCGAGGGGAGGTCTTCCTTCGGGGGGCGCTCGCTCAACTGCGGACCGGGGCTCACGAATCATGAGCTTGCCCTGTCATGGGGGGTGGTCCGCAACCTAAACGCGGGAATCGCTTGGCGTAAATTTCACCAACCAGCAGGTAACCTCCGCGTTTCCGGAAATATGTGACTTTGGTCACAGCACGGAGGGGCTCCCCTTCGCACCCCCGTCGCCGAAGGGAAGCCGTTTTCAGGGTCCCCGCCCATCTTCTGGATCTCATCCACGCCGTGTCACAGTTTGGTGACACATACCGGGTATTCGGGACAAGGAATAATAATGTGCGCGTGGCTGGCATCCTCCTCGTAGAAGACGACCCCTCGGTCCGCACGGCTCTTGAGCTGGCGCTGACCAGGCAGGGGCACTCCGTCACGTCGTACGCGACGGGTGAGGAGGCGCTCGACCACATCAGGGCCCGGCGCCCGGAGATCGCGATCCTCGACGTCATGCTGCCCGGCATCGACGGCGTCGAGGTGTGCCGCCGCATCCGCAAGCTCGACCAGCTCCCCGTCATCCTGCTCACGGCCAGGGGCGACGACCTCGACGTGGTGGTGGGCCTGGAGGCGGGCGCCGACGACTACGTGGTCAAGCCGGTCGAGCCGCGCGTCCTGGACGCCCGCATCCGCGCCGTGCTGCGCCGCGCCGAGTCCGCCGCCTCCGACCGCATCACGTTCGGCGACCTCGTGATCGACCGGGGCGCGCTCAAGGTCACGCTGGCCGGCAAGGAGATCCACCTGACGCCGACGGAGCTGCGGCTGCTGCTGGAGCTCGTCCGGCACCCCGGCCAGGTGCTCAACCGCCGCTACCTGCTGCGCGCCGTCTGGGACCACACGCACATCGCCGACTCCCGCCTGGTGGACGCCTGCGTGCAGCGCATCCGCGCCAAGATCGAGCCCAAGCCGGCCGAGCCCGTCTTCATCCACACCGTGCGCGGCTTCGGCTACCGGTTCAGCCCCCCGTGATGGCGCGCCTGATCCCCCGCGCGATCCCCCGCCCCACGGGCCTGCGCGCCCGCCTGGTCATCACCTTCACCCTCGTCGCCGTCACCGCCTCCCTCCTGGTCGCCACCATCGGGTACGAGCTGGCCAAGACCGCGCTCATCACCAGGACCGAGACGACCTCGCTGGAGCTGGTGACCAGGGAGCTCAGCAGCATCGACTTCCCCATCGGCAAGCTGCGGCCCGGCGAGGCCGCCCCCACCTCCAGGGAGCTGACCCGGGTCGCCCACGCGCTCAGCGGCCCCGGCCGCAGCGCGCTGATCGAGTACGGCACCATGGTCGCCTCCGAGGGCCCCATGTCGATGAGCGACGTCCCCAACGAGCTGCACGGCCGGGCCAAGCAGAGCGTCGTCACCCAGCGCAAGATCATCGACAACGAGCTCTACCTGATCGTCGGCGCCGAGGTCTACCGCGACGGCTCCGCGGGGCCGGAGGCGACCGGCCTGCGGGCGTTCGTCTTCTTCCCCATGCACGACGACGAGCGCCAGCTGGAGGCGCTCAGGACCACGCTCGCCTGGACCGGCCTGGTCATCGTGCTCATCGCCCTGGTCGTGGCGCTGCTGTCGGCCCGGCAGGTGCTGCTGCCGGTGCGCCGGCTGAGCGCGGCCGCCCAGGCGCTCGGCCAGGGCCGCCTGGACACCCGCCTGCCCGTGCACGGCCAGGACGAGCTGGCCGGGCTCACCGCCCGCTTCAACGACGCCGCCGCCGCGCTGGAGCTGAGCGTGTCGGAGCTGCGCTCGCTGGAGGCCATGTCCCGCAGGTTCGTGGCCGACGTCTCCCACGAGCTGCGCACGCCGCTGACCGCCATGACCGCCGTGGCCGACATGCTCTCCGACGAGGCCGAGCACCTGCCGGAGGCGCCCGCGCAGGCCGTCCGGCTGGTGCTCAGGGAGATCGAACGCCTGCGCGAGCTGGTCGAGCACCTCATCGAGATCAGCCGCTTCGACGCCGGCACGGCCACGCTCAACCTGGAGCCGGTCAACGTGGCCGACTCCATCCAGGACTGCCTGGAGGTGCGCGCCTGGACCGACAAGGTGACGGTCAACGCCTCCCAGGGCCTGACCGCCAACCTCGACCCCAGCCGCTTCGACGTCATCGTGGCCAACCTGGTCGGCAACGCGCTCAAGCACGGCCTGCCCCCGGTCGTGGTGAGCGCCAGGGCCACCGAGAACGGCCTGGAGGTGAAGGTGCGCGACCACGGCAAGGGCATCCCGCGCGAGGCGCTGCCGCACGTCTTCGACCGCTTCTTCAAGGCCGGCGCGGGCCGGGCCCGCAGCCAGGGCAGCGGCCTCGGCCTGGCGATCGCCCGCGCCAACGTCCAGCTGCACGGGGGCACCATCTCCGTACGCCCGAAGAGCCCGGGCACCCTCTTCACGGTCTGGCTGCCGCACATATGAGAGCTCTCGTCGCCGTCGTCCTGCTGCTGGCCATGACCGGCTGCGGCATCCTGCCCACCGACGTCCAGGACCGGGGCAGCGCCCCCACCGTCCGAATCCCGCCGCCCACCAAGACGATCTTCCTGCTCAGGAACGGCAAGCTCATGCGGGAGCCCGCCGACGTCGAGGACGACACCGTGGACAGCGTGCTGACCGCGCTCTTCGACGCCTCCGCCCACCCGCTCGGCGACCGGGACACCGCGTTGCGCGGCTTCACGTACCTGCGGACCAGGAACTCCATCAACCCGCCGCAGCGCGACGAGATCCAGCTCCCCCGCACCTCGACGCTGACCGTCTACATCAGCGGCGACGGCACGCTGACCAAGCTCGGCATGGCGCAGATCGTCTGCACGGCCCAGCAGGACGCGGCGTTCGAGGTCGTCAAGATCGTGCGGGAGAACGAGGGCCGCCCCCCGAAGGACGAGGGGCGGCACACGTGCCCTGAGCTCAACTGAGCATCACTGCTCGGTGCTCAACTGAGCATCACTGCTCAAAGGCTCGACTGAGCACTACATCGTGATGTCTTCCAGCATCTCCGTCACCAGCGCGGCGATCGGGGAGCGCTCGGACCTGGTCAGCGTGACGTGGGCGAACAGCGGATGACCCTTCAGCTTCTCCACCACCGCGACCACGCCGTCGTGCCGCCCCACGCGCAGGTTGTCGCGCTGGGCCACGTCGTGGGTGAGCACCACCCGCGAGTTGGCGCCGATCCGGCTCAGCACCGTCAGCAGCACCCCGCGCTCCAGCGACTGCGCCTCGTCCACGATCACG
This sequence comes from [Actinomadura] parvosata subsp. kistnae, assembly GCF_900323885.1. GTDB lineage: Bacteria > Actinomycetota > Actinomycetes > Streptosporangiales > Streptosporangiaceae > Nonomuraea > Nonomuraea composti. Next base: position 1,405,629 of record NZ_OOHJ01000018.1, read on the forward strand.
AACGCGTCGTGCAGCGACCGGCCGCGGATGTGCGTCAGCGGCAGCACCTCCAGCATGCCGCGGTCGAGCACCTCCTCGATCACCTCGGGCGAGGTGATCGCGCCGAGCGTGTCGTAGACGGCCTGCCCCCACGGGCCCATCTTCTCGCCCTCGGTGCCGGGCAGGTAGCCGAGCTCCTGGCCGCCGACGGCGTAGATGGGGCGGAAGACGATGACCTTGCGGTGCTGGCGGCGCTCCAGGACGGCCTCCAGGCCCGCGCAGAGCGCCAGCGCCGACTTGCCGGTGCCGGCCCGGCCGCCCAGCGAGACGATGCCGATCTCCGGGTCCATCAGCAGGTCGAGCGCGATGCGCTGCTCCGCGGAGCGGCCGTGCAGGCCGAAGACCTCCCGGTCGCCGCGGACGAGGCGCACCGACTTGTCCGGCTGCACCCGGCCGAGCGCCGAGCCCTTGGCCGACAGCAGCCGCAGGCCCGTGTGCGTGGGCAGGTCTCTGGCCTCCTCCATGTCCGCGGTGCCCGTCTCGAACAGCGTCTCGACGTCTTCCGCGGTCACCTGGACCTCGGCCATGCCCGTCCAGCCTGACTCGTGCACCAGCTCGGCGCGGTACTCCTCCGCCGCCAGGCCGATCGAGGCGGCCTTGACCCGCATCGGCAGGTCCTTGGAGACGAGGACGACGTCGCAGCCCTCGCTGGCCAGCGAGCGGGCCACCGTCAGGATGCGCGTGTCGTTGTCGCCGAGGCGGAAGCCCGCGGGCAGGATGGACGGATCGCTGTGGTTGAGCTCTACCCTGATCGTGCCGTCCCCCGTCGGCATCGCCTCGTCCAGCCTGCCGTACTGAACGCGCAGGTCGTCCAGGTAGCGCAGGGCCTTGCGGGCGAAGTAGCCGAGCTCCGGATGGTGCCGCTTACCTTCCAGCTCCGTGATGACCACGATGGGAAGGACCACGTCGTGCTCGGCGAACCGGGTCATCGCCGCCGGGTCGGCTAGCAGGACCGAGGTGTCCAGCACGTACGTGCGCTTGGCCGACTGGTGAGTAGGGTTGCTCGAGGACACTGCCACACGTTCTCCCCCGGGCGCCCATAGGTGCGGGCACCCTGCAGACGAGGTGGGAATCGGACCGGACCCGCGTCCCCGACCGCGAGCTGCCGTCGGTGCCGGAGTCCGGCCCCCCTCGGCAAGTGTTGGTGCAAAGGCGGGCCCTCTCCGAAATGTCCGACCTGTGACCGGACACTTCCAACGTTACGTCCTGGATACCCGATTGTCGTGTCAGGAACCGTAACGCCGGTGTCTCGCAGCGTAATCGCGCAGCGCCCGCAGGAAGTCGACCCTGCGGAAGTCCGGCCAGTAGGCCTCGTGGAAGTAGAACTCGGAGTGAGCACTCTGCCAGAGCATGAAACCGGACAGGCGCTGCTCGCCCGAGGTCCGGATGAGGAGGTCCGGGTCGGGCTGGCCGCGAGTGTAAAGATGCTCCGCGATGTGCTCGACATCGAGTACCTCCACGAGGTCCTCGATGCTCGCTCCCCTGCTCGCGTGCTCCTGGAGCAGTGAGCGCACCGCATCGGCAATCTCACGTCTTCCTCCATACCCAACTGCAACGTTCACAATCAGGCCCGGACGGTGTGATGACGCTTCTTTTGCATTTTTTAGGACATTGGCGGTTCTGTCCGGCAGCAGATCGAGCGCGCCGACGGGGCTGATCCGCCAGCCCTCCGCCACCAGCTCCCGCGTCACGTCCTCGATGATGCGCAGCAGCGGCTCCAGCTCTTCCCTCGGCCGGTTGAGGTTGTCGTTGGACAACATCCACACCGTGACCACCTCGACGCCGAGCTCGCGGCACCAGCCCAGCAGCTCGGAGATCTTGTCCGCGCCCTTGCGGTGACCTGTGGACACGTCACGCAGGCCCATGGCGCGCGCCCAGCGGCGGTTGCCGTCGATGATGACCCCGACATGCCGGGGGATGCTGTCCTTCGACAGCTTGGCCTCCAGCCGGCGCTCGTACAGCCGGTAGACCAGATCGCGCAGGCCCACGGAGTGCCTCCCCAGCGGTGACTTGTGCCCCTTGGCGCAATGCCCCAACAGGCAATTATCACCGCGAAACGCCCGTGCCTGCTCCGTCTACACTATTCCTCCGCAGAGTCTCTACCTTTCAGACACCCTTCCGCCTCATCCACGAGCTCGCGCACGAACACCGACAGCTCCGCCGAGGTGAGGACCGCCCGCATGCCCACCCCCGTGGCGCCCCACGCCTCCACGAACGCCCTCCTGGTCACCCGCCACTCCCCCGGCCCCGGCTGCCAGACCGGGATGGTGCGCAGCTGGCAGCGCAGCTCGCCGCCGCCCAGCCCGGCCCTGGTCAGGTAGCGGAAGGAGAACAGCTCGCCGTCGGGCCCTTCCCCGGGAAAACGGTCGTCGGGGTCGGCCCAGCGCCTGGCCGCGCCCCGCCCCTGGCGGGCCTCATCAACGCCGCGCGCCAGGCGCGCCAGCAGGTGGCCGCAACGCTCACCCACGCTGCCGTACGGGGTGCCGTCGCGGTGCAGCTCCAAAGTGATCTCGTACGGCGCGCCGACGCTGTCCGTGCACGCGACGGGCGTAACGGACAGATAGGACCCATCGACGCAGCGTAGACCTCCCATGCCCTCCCCCGTATCCCCGCCCCTCCGCGCTAAACCCGTGAATCCCAGGCGTGCTCGCCGAACCCGCGGCTACCAGGCGTGCTCGCTGAACCCGCGGCTACCACACGTGCTCGCGCCAGCCCGGTGGCTGGTGCCACTCCGTCCAGCCGTGGCCCGTGCGCCCGTCCTCGGTCTCGTACGCGCACAGCGCCCTGGCGAACCGGGCCGCCACGCCCTCCGGCGAGGTCAGCGTCACCGGGGCGAAGGCGACCGGCCGCACGGTCGTGACGCAGCCGGGGAAGCGCAGCACCGACTCCACCGGCCGGTCACCGTCGAACACCGTGGCCGCCCCGAAGCCCTCGACATGCGCCAGGTCCCCCTTGGCCGCCAGGAACGCCGGCCAGGGCAGCTCCATGCCCACGTTCGCGCGCATGCCGTGCAGGTACGTGCCGTCGTCCAGGCGGGCGCTGCTCCACAACCACGAGATCGACCACCAGTCGCGCACGCCCCAGCTGTGGTCGCGCTCGCCGTGTCCCCGGAAGGGCAGGCCGCCTATGGTGCCGGTGACCTCGCAGGGAACCTCGTAGCGCGGGGTGAGCGCGTAGCCGTACGCGCCTCCCGCCGTGCGGAACTCCAGGTCCAGGCTGAGCTCGGCGGAGCTCAGCCGGATGTGCGCGCGCTCGAAGGGGTCCGTCGTGGCGTGCGCGGCCGTGTAGCCCGGGCCCGCCACCGCCAGGTCGCCCCGGGGCAGTGCCGCCTCGTGGTCGATCACCTCGACCCGGTCGCCGTCGGCCGTGACCAGGCAGGCCCAGTACCAGGCGCGGCCCCACGCCGGGTAGAGGCCGAGGCGGACGTAGCCGCCCGCCCTGCCGTCCTCCGAGACGAAGTCGTAGTACCAGGACTCGTTCCACAGCGGCTCGCCGCCGGGGGCGTGCCGCCGCTCGTCCTCCGGGCCCAGGGGCCACTCGCCCATGTTGACGATCCGCATGCCGCCTCCCAAGCGCTTGCTGCCGAACCCGGCCGGGATCAGCGTATGCCAGGCAGGCGCGACCACCAGCGGCGCTTCGGGGGCGGCTCGCCGGGCATCCGGCCGCGCTCGCGCAGCCAGGCGGCGAAGTCGTCGGCGTCGGCGCGGTAGCCGGGCGGGGGCGTGGCGCGGGCCCGCGCGTACGCGGCGAACTCGGCGGCCAGGTCAGGGCCCGCCGCCGCGGCCGCGTCCGGGCGGAGCCTCGCCACGATCGCGCGCCGCTTGGAGACCAGGCTGACGGCCTGGGCGCGCATGCGCTCCAGGTCGAAACCCTCGGGCACCTCCGCCCCTGCCACCAGGGCGGCCACGACCCGCCCCTGCGCCTCCGCCAGCCGCCTGCGCCGCTCCTCGTCCCGCTCCCGCGCCTCCTCCGGTGAGACGCGCTCTGGTGCGGCCTGCTCTTGGGCGGCCTGCTCTTGTGCGGCCTGCTCCGATACTTCCAGTGGTGGGGCGGTGAGTTGCGGCGGCTGCGTCGGCGGCCCCTGTGCGCCGGCGAGCCGCCGCGCCTCCATCGGGGTCATCGCGCCTGCCCCGGCACCGCCATCGCGGCCCTGATCCTGGACAGCTCGTCCGCCAGCACCGCGTCGCTCGGGTACTCGTCGTCCCACTCCAGCAGCACCCCGGGCGGCGTGACCCGGGAGCACAGCTCGGTCAGCAGGTCCAGGACGGCCTGGGGGGCCGTCGTGGTGTGCGTGTCGTGCCAGATGCCGTGGTGCTCGTAGCCGCCGGCGACGTGGACGTACGCCAGGTGCTCCAGCGGCAGCGTGTCCAGCGCCGCCACGGCCGGCAGGCCCAGGTTGACCTGGTTGGTGTAGAGGTTGGCCACGTCGATCAGCAGCCCCACGCCGGTGGCGGCGACCAGCTCGGCCAGGAACTGCGCCTCGGTCAGCTCGTCATCGGGCCAGCCGAAGACGGCCGCGACGTTCTCCAGGGCCAGCGGGACGGGCAGCGCGTCCTGGGCTCTGCGCACGTTCTCGATGACGACCTTCAGCGACTCGCGCGTGCGCGGCACCGGCAGCAGGTGCCCCGCCTCGATGCCGCCGCCGCGGACGAACGCCAGGTGCTCGCTGACCAGCGGCGCGTCCAGTGCCTGCGCGCACGCGGCCAGGTGGGCCAGCCGGGCCGGGGAGGGCGGCTCCGCGCCGCCGACCCCTAGCGAGACCCCGTGGGGGATGACCGGCAGGCCCCTGGCCCGCAGGACGCGCAGCGACTCCGGCAGGCGGCCCGGCCGGATGTTCTCGGCGACCACTTCGAGGAAGTCGACGCCGCCCATCCGCTCGATGGTCAGGTCCAGCTCGGGCCGCCAGCCGATGCCCACTCCGAGGCTCGCCATGGTCAGCTTCCCCCGCCGCAGCCACCGCCGCCGCAGCCGCCGCCCCCGCCGCAGCCCGACGATCCGCTTCCGCAGCTCGACGAGCCGCCGCCGCAGCCGTAGGAGCCGCCGCCGTGCGAGCCGCTGCCGCCGTACCAGGCGCCGCCGCGGCGGGACGAGCCGCTGCCCGCGTACGAGCTCCTGGGCCGCCGCTCCCGCTGGGGCGCCCGCCGGCTGAGCTCGGCCCGCAGCTTGGCGTCGCGCAGCTCGCCGAGGCCGTAGAGCGCGAGCGGCACCGGCCCGTCGGCGCCGGGGGCGTGGGCCCGCCTGGCCGAGTCCAGCGCGTCCCGGCCGGACTCGGTCAGCGTGTGCCGCACGATGCGGCGGTGGTTGCCGAGCACGGCCTCCGCGCCGATCATCGTGCCCAGGAAGACGAGCGTGGCGAGCAGGGCGTGCAGGTTCGGGGCCAGGGCCATGGTCAGGCCCTCGATCGCGAACCCGGCGTACGCGGGCACCGACAGCACCCGCAGCCGTACGCTCAGCCTGCGGGCCTGGACGAACGCCCCGTCGGGCAGCAGCAGCCCCTGCGCCGTGAGGCGCTGCTTGATCTCCTCCATGGCGAGGCTCCTGACGGCCTCGATCCTAAGCGACATCACGGGCAGGCCCGAGCGGGTGGCGACCACGCCCAGCACCGCCTCCTCGATGGGCTCCCGTGCGGTCGTGCTGGTGATGACGCGGTGCACCCGTCCACCGCGCGAGACGCGGAGCTCGTGCCGCTCCGCGAGGATGGCGATGGCCGTGTCGGCCACCCTGGTGGGGCCACCGACCAGGTACGCCAGGTCGTAGTGGCCGAGCTCCCCCAGCCCGGATCCCGTGGCGGCCGACCTGATCGCGGCGTGCGCCCGGGTGATGGCGGAAGTGGTGACAGCGGCGTAAGCCGCGATGGCCACCGATACGATGAGCAGGAACAGGTCCATGTGCGGCCTCCCCTCGTGCGGCCGATCAGCCTGCGTGCCGGAAAGACACTTATCCGCAAGGTAGAGGCCGGGGTGCCGGGGGCCGGGGTTTTGCTCGTTTAGCTCCCGCGGGTTACATCACCGTGCCGTGGCGGCGACACGCGAACGGCGCCGGCCGTCACGCGGACGCCGGCGCCGTGAGTTCCCGTCAGCCCAGGCGGTCGAGCAGGGCGTTGTACTCGTCCCACAGCTCCTTGGGCAGGTGGCTGCCGAACGTGTCGAAGTGGGCGGGGATCAGCGCCGCCTCCTCGCGCCACACGTCCCGGTCGACGGTCAGCAGCAGGCGCAGGTCCTCCTCCGACAGGTCGAGGCCCTGCGTGTCGAGGTCGGCGGGCAGCAGGCCGATCGGCGTGGGCACGGCCTTGGCCTCGCCGTTGAGCCGCTCCACGATCCACTTCAGCACGCGGCTGTTCTCGCCGAAGCCGGGCCAGACGAACTTGCCCTCGTCGTTCTTCCTGAACCAGTTGACGTAGTAGATGCGCGGCAGCTCGGCGCCCTCGCGGCGGCCGATCTCCAGCCAGTGGCCGAAGTAGTCGCCCATGTTGTAGCCGCAGAACGGCAGCATGGCGAACGGGTCGTGGCGCAGCTCGCCGACCTTGCCCTCGGCGGCGGCGGTCTTCTCGGAGGCGACGTTGGCTCCGAGGAAGACGCCGTGCTGCCAGCTCAGCGACTCCGTGACCAGAGGCACGGCGGTGGCGCGGCGGCCGCCGAACAGGATCGCCGAGATGGGCACGCCCTTGGGGTCCTGCCATTCGGGCGCGATGGTCGGGCACTGCGAGGCCGGCGTGGTGAAGCGGGCGTTGGGGTGGGCGGCCGGCTCGTCGCTGTCGGGCGTCCAGGAGCGGCCCTTCCAGTCGGTGAGGTGGGCCGGCGGCTCCTCGGTCAGGCCCTCCCACCACACGTCGCCGTCGTCGGTGAGCGCGACGTTGGTGAAGATGCTGTTGCCCCACAGCGTCTCGATGGCGTTGGCGTTGGTGACCTGGCCGGTGCCGGGCGCCACGCCGAAGAAGCCGGCCTCCGGGTTGATCGCGTACAGGCGGCCGTCCTCGCCGAACCGCATCCAGGCGATGTCGTCGCCGATCGTCTCGACCTTCCAGCCCGGGATCGTGGGCTTGAGCATGGCGAGGTTGGTCTTGCCGCAGGCGCTGGGGAAGGCCGCGGCGATGTAGCGGGTCTCGCCGGAGGGCGGCGTGAGTTTGAGTATGAGCATGTGCTCGGCCAGCCAGCCCTCGTCGCGGGCCATCACGCTGGCGATGCGCAGCGCGTAGCACTTCTTGCCGAGCAGCGCGTTGCCGCCGTAGCCGGATCCGTAGGACCAGATCTCGCGGGTCTCGGGGAAGTGGCTGATGTACTTGGTGGAGCTGCACGGCCACGGCACGTCCGCCTGGCCGGGCTCCAGCGGGGCCCCGACGGAGTGGACCGCCTTGACGAAGTCGCCGCGTTCCTCGATGAGCCGCAGCGCCCGATCCCCCATCCGGGTCATGATCCGCATGGAGACGGCGACGTACGGGGAGTCGGTGATCTCCACCCCGAGCTGGGAGATTTCGCCGCCCAGCGGGCCCATGCAGAACGGCACCACGTACATGGTGCGGCCGCGCATGCAGCCCTTGAACAGCTCGCCGAACGTCTGGCGCATCTCGGCGGGCGCGATCCAGTTGTTGGTGGGCCCGGCGTCCTCGCGGCGCTCGGAGCAGATGAAGGTACGGTCCTCGACCCGCGCGACGTCGGTGGGGTCGGACTTGGCGTAGAAGCTGTTGGGCCGGGCGGCCAGACGCGTGAGCGTGCCCTGCTCCACGAGGAGGTTGGTGAGCCGAGTCCACTCCTCCTCCGACCCGTCGCACCACTCGACGCGGTCCGGCTGGGTGAGGGCTGCGATCTCGTTCACCCACGCGGCCAATTGGCTATTGCTGGTGGGCGCTTCTACTTCCACGGAAACGGACACGACTTGACTCCTCCACTCTCTCAGGGCCCAGTCATCATTAACGACGAAGCACCCGGAAAGCCAATTGGCGTAGACCTGTCGGCCGGGCGTGTCGCCGCAGGCAGCGGCCCTGATGATTGGGGGAGCCTACCCAGCCGCGAAGGATTTAAAAGAGCAATTTCCGGCGCCTTCGGAGGCCAGTGGTCCAGTCCAATTAAGCTGGTCTAAACCAATTAGCGCAGTGGTTTAGTCCTTTCCGTGAGCCGTTTCCGCTGGACGGTCTATGAATGGACGTCGGGCCCCGCGGAGCGGACGCGGTCGACGTGCTGCAGGGCGTCGCGCAGCTCGGCGAGCCATTCGTCGGTGTTCTTCCCGACGAGGCGGACGCACCAGGCGAGCGCGTCGCTGCGGCTCCTGGCCACGCCGGCGGCCACGAGCGTGTCGAGCACCTGGCGCTCGGCCTGGCGCAGCCGCGTCATCACGGGCACGGAGAGTGTGGTGAACATCACAGTCTCGCCGCCGCAGACCACGCCCCACGACACCTTCTGGCGGAACCGGCGCTCGGCCTCCCTGGCGATCTCGATGCGCCGCTCCCGCGTCTCCTCCCTGAACCGCCTGGCCAGCCCCTCGATCAGGGCCGGCCGCTCGGCCTCGGGCGTGTCGGCGGGCGGGTCGGGCAGGGTGCCGAGCACCGCGATCTCCTCGCGGTCCCTGACGATCTCGGGCGCCGCGGTGAACCAGCCTTCGGGCAGGCGGCCGGTGAACCAGGCCCGCACCTGCGCGGTCGTGTCGTCTGTTGCCATGTAATCATCATTACACTCTTGCGAGCCGCAACGCACGCAAGGCTAGAAGGACCTGCCGTGGAGGAAAGGCGTCAGCGGACCTTGGCCGCCGCGACGGGGCTGACCCGGACGACGCCCGCCAGGTTCCTGGTGTTCACCGGGGCGATCTTCACGACGTCACCGGTACGGGGTGCGTGGAGCATCTTCCCGTTACCCCAATAAATCGCCACATGGGAGATGTAGTCGGGGTTCGTCGGGTCGTTCCGCCAGAAGAGCAGGTCACCGGGCTGCGCCTGCGACAGCGGCACCTGCGGCCCCGTCACCCACTGCTGGTGCGTCACCCGCGGCATCCGCACCCCCGCCTGCCCGTACGCCCACTGGACCAGGCCGGAGCAGTCGAAGGTGTCGGGGCCCTCGGCGCCCCACACGTACGGGCGGCCCAGCTTGGAGACCGCCGCCCGGAGCGCCACCGTGAGCTGCTCACCGGTCATGAACGAGCCCGCCGGCCAGCTCCGCTCGGTCACCTTCTGCCGCGGCTGCGGCAGCACCGGGTTGACCGTGGCCACCTGCGTGCCCTTGCCCAGCACCTTCTTGATCTTCCTGGCCAGTGTGTCGGAGTTCGCCTTCGGCGCGCTGACGATGAGCGCGTTGTCGCGGGGCAGCCCCAGCGCGCGGCCGACCTCCTTGGACACGACCGCGTCCACGGCGCCGAACCCCGTGGTGGCGTACGCGCCGATGCGCAGCTGCCGGCTCCCGCCCGCCGACACCCGGCTGTGCAGCGTCAGGCCGCCGTCGTTGCCGAGCACGAACGAGACCGCCACGTCCCCGGCCGCGACGTTCTGCCACAGCGCGTCAGAAGAGGCGGTCACCTTGGGCGTGTAGGAGCGGAAGGTGGAGGGGTTGACGGCCAGCGTCTGCACCCGCTTGCCGTCGAGCGTGACCGAGGCCGCGTCGGCCAGCTCCAGCGCCCGCACGCCGGACAGCCTCGCGACCTTCTGCAGCATCTCGTTCGTGAACGGCGTGCTGGTGAGCACGAACAGGTTCGGCTTGTGCAGCTTGCTCAGCGGCGCCACCGGCTGCCCCGTCGTGACGGGCTGCTGGGCCGGCGGCTGCGTCTGCTGGGCGGGCGGCTGCTGCCGCAGGGGCCGCTTCTGCGCGAGCGGCGTCTGCCTGGGGGTGGCGCGCACGGCCTCGCCGGGCGCCAGCGAGGCGTCCGGCCGGGTCAGTAACAGCACGTCGGCGGTCAGCACCGCGACCAGGACCACCACGATGAACGGCACCAGCTTGTACGTGTTGCGCCGCTTACGGCTCTTGACCAGGAAGCTGAGGTCCTGCCGGATCCCGGACCCCTGCGCGTACGGATCCGTCCCATGAGGCCCGTGAGGCCCGTGCTGAGCTGGCCCATGCCAAAACGCCGCCGGGCCGACGTGGGCCCGGCGGTCGTGGTCCGTGGGGGTCAGTTGCCGATGTACGGCACAGCCTCGAGGATCTCGACGGTGTTCTGCCGTCCGTTGGGCAGGGAGTAGGTGGCCTTCTCTCCGATCTTCTTCCCGTTGATCGCCGCCCCGAGCGGGGACTTGGGCGAGTAGACGTCGATCGGTGCTCCGCTCTCCTCGCGGGAGGCGAGCAGGAAGGTGACCTCGTCGTCGTCACCGACGAACCGGATGGTCACGGTCATGCCGGGGCCCACCACGCCCTCGGCCTTGGGGGCCTCTCCGACCTGGGCGTTGTCGAGAATCTGCCGGAGGTGGAAGATCCGGGCCTCCATCTTGCCCTGCTCGTCCTTGGCGGCGTGGTATCCACCGTTCTCGCGCAGGTCGCCCTCTTCACGAGCGGCCTCGATCTTCTTGGCGATGTCGACGCGCCCGGGGCCGGAGAGATACTCGTACTCCGCCTTCAGGCGGTCGTACGCCTCCTGCGTCAGCCAGGTGACGTTCTCATCGCGAGAGTCGGCCACGGGTTCTCCTTGCTTGCCTAGGGGGCCCTGAGATCACTTGAGGTTGCGTACGGTTGAATTGCGAAAGGCTAACAACTTAACCGCTCGAACGCTTCCCCAAATGTCTCACTATACGAGATTGCAGTACTGGATGTGGACGGAAGTCGCCTGACCGCTCGTGTCGAGGCTTTCCTTGAGCTGCTTACTACCCTCACCAGCCGCGATTCTTACTTCCTTGCTGCCCACTTCCGCATGATTGACGTCCAGAGCCCTGATCCGGCAGACGGCCACCCTATCGTCTGGCTTGTACACCTCAAAGGTGATCTCGGCGCTGCTGGGCCCGTTGACTTTGAACGTCACGACCTGCGCCGGCGCCTCCGACCCGCCGGCCGTCATCGACCACATGACGTAGCCCCAGCCACCGGCGATGATGGCCACCAGCACGCCGATCACCACGTGGACGACCAGCCGGCCACCTCGTTTGGGTCGGTCTGGGAAGTCGTCGGGCGTGCCGAGAACTGGCCCGTTCCCGGCATCTCTGGTGACCATGGCGGAATCTCCCTGCACTCCCTCGGCGTTATCCGAGACAATTGTCGCCCGCGAGGGGTGTGCCCTCGCGACCGCCCAGCAGAAACTAACCTCTCTGGGCGACTGACCGGTCCCTACCGAGGAGCATCGAGCCCGTGAGTGCACCGCTGAGGCTGATGGCCGTTCACGCCCACCCCGACGACGAGTCGAGCAAGGGCGCCGCCACCATGGCGCGTTACGTGCGTGAAGGCGTGGAAGTGCTGGTCTGTACCCTCACGGGCGGTGAGCGCGGGTCCGTGCTCAACCCGAAGATGGACCGGCCCGAGATCGTGGCGAACATCGCGGAGGTGCGCAGGGCCGAGATGGCCAGGGCGCGCGAGATCCTCGGCGTCGAGCAGCGTTTCATGGGCTTCGTGGACTCCGGGCTGCCGGAGAACGAGGACGAGCCGCTCCCCGAGGGCTGCTTCGCGCTGCAGAAGCTGGAGGACGCCGCGGCGCCGCTGGTGGCCGCCGTCCGCGAGTTCAGGCCGCACGTGATCATCACTTACGACGACGACGGCGGCTACCCGCACCCCGACCACATCATGACCAACAGGGTCTCCGTGGAGGCGTTCGAGGCGGCCGGCGACCCCGACCGCTACCCCGGCACCGGCGACCCGTGGCAGCCGCTCAAGCTCTACTACCAGATGGGCTTCACCAAGGAGCGCTTCGAGGCGCTGCACGAGGCGATGACCGAGCGTGGCCTCGGCTCCCCGTACGCCGACTGGATCTCCCGCTGGGAGGACCGCCCCGCCAAGTGGCCCGTCACCACGCGCGTGCCGTGCGGCGACTACTTCGAGATCCGTGACGAGGCGCTGAAGGCGCACGCCACCCAGGTCGACCCCGACAGCTGGTGGTTCGTCTGCCCGCGCGAGCTGCAGCAGGAGATCTGGCCGACGGAGGACTACCACCTCGCCCGCTCGCTGGTCGACACCGAGCTGCCCGAGGACGACCTGTTCGCCGGCATCCACGCCGACGAGGTCGAGCCCGCCTGCCACTGACCACTCCTCTGGCCGGACCATCACCCCCTGGTGGCAGACTGGAGGGGTGATGGTTCTAGCAGCAGGTGAAGTGAGCCCGGGCCTGCTCGGGTTCGTCGTCGTGGCCCTGCTCGGGCTCGCCCTGTACATCCTGATCAAGTCGATGAACAAGCAGATGTCGAAGATCCAGGTGCCCCGCGAGGGCGAGGCCGAGGGCGAAGCCCGCGACGAGGAGAAGGCCAAGAAGTAGATGGCGATCGAAACAGTCGACAACTCGGCGGAGAGCCGCTTCGAGATCCTCGTGGACGGCAAGGTCGCCGGGTTCGCCGACTACCTCCTGCTGCCCACGAAGATCGTCTTCACGCACACCGAGGTGCTGCCCGCCTACGAAGGGCAGGGCCTGGCGGGCCGGCTGGTCGAGCACGCCCTGCGGGCGAGCGCCGACACCGGCCTGCGCGTCGAGCCGCGCTGCCCCTACGTCGCCAAGTACATCAAGCGCCACCCCGAGTTCCAGAGCCTGGTGGACGCGTAGCCGTCCTCACTCGGAGGAGGACGCGTGGCCGTCCTCACTCGGAGGAGGGCGTCCAGGCGCGTTCCAGCGCCTTGGGCAGCCCCCACCAGCCCAGCGGGGTGAGCACCTCGTCCTGGTCGACGATGCCGAGGTGGCGCCACAGGCTCACCACCGACTCGAACAACCCTTCCGTCGCGTCGAGGTCGTCGTCGTCCTGCTCGTCGATGTCGATGTCCTCCGACTCGGCGATGAGCCGGGCCATCCGCTCCGGCGAGGCCAGCACCCCGGGCCCCAGCCGGACGAGCGCCGCCACCCCCGCCAGCCAGTCGGCGTGCTGGATCGCGCAGAGGTTGGCCAGCGCGGTGTCCTCGTCGCTCAGGTCCCCGTCGAGGTCGGCGAACTCCTCCAGCATGTCCTCGCCGTCCGACAGGTCCGAGATGGGCCCCGCCACGCCCGCCGCGACCGCCAGCCACAGCTCCACGTCGTCGTCCGGCACCGGCCGGTCGCCGAAGCCGGCGCAGGCCCGCAGCACGTTGGCCGGGTAGCCGGGCAGGGCGAGCAACGCGCGCAGCCGGCCCGCCGCCGCCGTCAGCTCCGCGACGGGCAGCTCGGGCTGCTTGGGCAGCTCGGCCATGATCCGCCGCAGCTCCGACAGCGCGAACGCCTCCTCCTCGTCCCACGCCGCGAACAGCTCCTCGTCCTGCTCGTCGCTGACCGCGAACCCGGGCACCCGCCCGTCGGGCAGCGGCGTGCCCAGCCAGCGCTCCTGCAGCTCCTCGTAGGCCGCGCGGGCGTCCTGGTCGCCGGTCGCCAGCGCGTCGGGGTCGATCTCCCCCGCCTCGACCCGCTCCTCCAGGTACGCCACCAGCCGGGCGAACATCTCGGTCGCCACGGGCCCGCGCTCGTCCTCCTCCGGCCAGACGAAGTAGCTGGGCGTCATGAGGATCGGCTCGGTGCCCGTGGACTCCACCCACCGCTGCACGTCACCCACCGTGGCCACGCCCGCCTCGATCGAGCTGAGCGTCGACTTGGCCGACTCCCAGAAGGCGAGGGAGAGCGGGTTGCCCGCCGACATCATGGCCCGCCGCAGGTCGGGCAGCGCCACGAGCGCCACGCCCGACGGCACGGCGAGCAGCGCGCGTGCCACGTCCCTGCGCGTGAGGGCCGACGCCGGGCGACCGGCCTGGGCGCAGACGAAGTCCATATCCACGTGCGTAACCTACGCCGTACCGGCCTGCCAAGTCATCGCCGCCCGCCCGGCTAGGGTGGGCGGTGGAGGTCCCTGATGAACCGCTTGAAAGACGCGACGAGCCCCTACCTGCTGCAGCACGCCGACAACCCCGTCGACTGGCATCCGTGGGGTGAGGAGGCGTTCGCGGAGGCCAGGCGGCGTGACGTGCCGCTGCTCATCAGCGTCGGCTACTCGGCATGCCACTGGTGCCACGTCATGGCGCACGAGAGCTTCGAGGACGCCGAGACGGCGCGGCTGATGAACGAGCACTTCGTCAACATCAAGGTCGACCGCGAGGAGCGGCCCGACGTCGACGCCGTCTACATGGGCGCCACGCAGGCCATGACGCATCAGGGCGGCTGGCCCATGACGGTGTTCGCGACGCCCGACGGGCACCCGTTCTACTGCGGCACGTACTTCCCGCGCCCGCACTTCCAGCGCCTGCTCACCGAGGTCCACAACGTGTGGACGGGCGACAGGGAGTCGGTGCTCAAGCAGGGGGCGAAGGTGGTGGAGGCGCTCAACACGCACACCACGCTGCCCAGCGGGCCGCTGCCGGGCGAGGAGACGCTGCGGCAGGCCGTGCACAACCTGCGGGAGTCGTTCGACGCGGCCAGCGGCGGGTTCGGCGGGGCGCCGAAGTTCCCGCCGTCGATGGTGCTGGAGTTCCTGCTGCGTTCGGGCGAGCGTGAGATGAGCGGCAAGACGCTCGACGCCATGGCGCGTGGCGGCATGTACGACCAGCTCGGCGGCGGGTTCGCCCGGTACAGCGTCGACGCGCGGTGGGTCGTGCCGCACTTCGAGAAGATGCTCTACGACAACGCCCTGCTGCTGCGCGTCTACACGCACTGGTGGAAGGCGGGCGGCGGCGAGCTGGCCCGGCGGATCGCGCTGGAGACGGCCGACTGGCTGCTGCGCGAGCTGCGCACGCCGGAGGGCGGCTTCGCCTCGGCCCTCGACGCCGACAGCGAGGGCGTGGAGGGCAAGTTCTACGTCTGGACACCCGGCGAGCTGCGCGAGGTGCTCGGCGAGGACGACGGGCGGTGGGCGGCCGGCCTGCTCGAGGTGACGCCCACGGGCACGTTCGAGCACGGCACGTCGGTGCTGCAGCTCCTGCGCGACCCCGAAGACCAGGCGCGCTACGCCGACGTGCGGGCCCGGCTGCTGGCCGCCAGGGAGCTGCGGGTGCGCCCCGGGCGTGACGACAAGGTCGTGGCCTCTTGGAACGGCCTGGTCATCGCGGCCCTGGCCGAGACCGGCGCCGTCTTCGAGCGTCCCGACCTGGTGGCGGCGGCCACGGCGGCCGCCGAGCTGATGGCCGCCACGCACGTGCGCGGCGACCGGCTGCTGCGCACGTCCAGAGACGGCAGGGCCGGCAAGAACGCCGGGGTGCTGGAGGACTACGCGAACCTGGCGGAGGGCCTGATCTCCCTGTACGGCGTGACGGGCGAGCCGCGCTGGCTGCGGCTGGCGGGCACGCTGCTCGACACCGTGCTCGCCCGTTTCTCCGACGACGACGGCGGCTTCTACGACACCGCCGACGACGCCGAGCGCCTCTTCCAGCGCCCTCAGGACCCGACCGACAACGCCACCCCCTCCGGCCAGTACGCGGCCGCCGGCGCGCTGCTCTCCTACGGCGCGCTGACCGGCTCCACCCGCCACCGCGAGGCCGCCCAGGCGGCGCTCGGCACCGTGTCGGTGCTGGCCGCCGGGCACGCCCGGTTCGCCGGGTGGGGGCTGGCCGTGGCGCGAGCGGCGCTGTCGGGGCCCGTGGAGGTGGCCGTCGTCGGGCCGGCCGACGATCCGCGTACGGCGGCGCTGCACCGGGAGGCGCTGCTCGCGGACGTGCCGGGGCTCGTGGTGGCGCTCGGCAGGGGCGACACCGTCGACCGCGGCACGGGCGACGCGCTGGTGCCGCGCGAGGCCGCCTTCCCCGCCCTCCTGGAGGGGCGCGGGCTGGTGGGCGAGGCGCCCGCCGCGTACGTGTGCAGGGGGTTCACCTGCCGGATGCCGGTGACGACCGTCGAGGAGCTACGCGCGGAGCTCATGGGGGGCTGACACGGCGGAGGTCAGCGGCCGCCGCCCGGTTGTTCCTGACGGCCGCCCCTGCCCTCGTCCACGCCGCCCTCCGGCACCGACGGCTGGTCGGGCAGGTCGGTGTCGGGCGGTGAGGTCTGCTCCGGCTGCTCGTCGGGCCCGCGCCCGCCGTCGTCGGGGGTCTCGGTCACGGGTGGCTCGTCGGAGAACGGCGGCGGGGTCGTGCCGGGCTCGGGCCGGTCGTCCCAGCCGTCCTGGCTGGGCGGCGGGCTGTAGCCCTGGTCGGGCTGCTGGGTGTCGCGGTCGGGCTCGGAGTAGCGGGAGGTCCAGCCGTACTCGGACGGCTCGGGGAACTCCTCGACCGGCTTGCCCTCCATCGCGACGGTCATGAACTCGCGCCAGATCTGCGCGGGCAGCTGGCCGCCGAACTGGGTGCCGTAGCCGGGGATGGTGACGGTGGCGTTGTCGTCGCGGAACATGTTCACCGCGACCGCGAGCTGCGGCGTGAAGCCGTTGAACCAGACGGACCTGGAGTCGTCGGTGGTGCCGGTCTTGCCGGCCACCGGGCGGTCGTAGAGGCGGGCGGCGGTGCCGGTGCCGTACTTGACGACCTGCTGCATCGCGTACGTGGTGTCGGCCGCGGCCTGCTCGCCCACCACCTTGGTCTCGACGGGCTTGACGACCTCCTTGCGGCCTTCCGCGTCGGTGACGGACTTGACCACGTGCGCCTCCACGTGCACGCCCTTGTTGGCGAAGGTGGAGAAGCCGGAGGCGTTCTGGACGGCGCTGACGGAGGAGACGCCGAGCGGGAAGGAGGCGGCCTCCTTCTGCTTGTCGAGCTGCTCGGCGGGGATGCCGGCCGCCTCGGCGACCTTGGCCACCTTGTCCAGGCCGACCTTCTGGCCGAGGTCCACGAAGGCGGTGTTGACGGAGTTCTGGGTGGCGCTGACGAGGTTGATCTGGCCGTAGGAGCGGTCGCCGTCGTTGGGGATGGCCTGGGAGGCGGAGGCGACGCGCAGCGGCGAGTTGCCGTCGACGCGGTCGGACAGCTCGAAGCCGTTGTCGAGCGCGGCGGCCAGCGTGTACGGCTTGAACGTGGACCCGGCCATGACCTTGGCCGAGAAGGCGCTGTCGTAGTACCGCGACTGCGACGGCTTGCCGCCGTAGAAGGCGACGACCTCGCCGGTGGCGGGGTCGACGGCCGCGAGGCCGGTGCGCACCTTCTTGGGCGTGTCGTCCGGCAGGGTGTCCTCGACCGCGCGCTGGGCGGCGGTCATGAGCTTCTTGTCGAACGTGGTGACGATCTTGAGGCCGCCGCTGTTGATGTCCTCGTCGGTGTAGCCGCGCCGGTTCAGCTCGGCGGTGACCTGCTCCAGCATGTACTGGGCCTGGCCCTTGAGCTCGAACGGCTTCTTCGGCGTGGTCAGCTCGGGGAACTGCTGCGCGGCCACCTGCTCGGCCGTCAGCGCGCCGGTCTGGCCCATGGCGTTGATCACCGACTGCCAGCGCTCCCTGGCGGCGACCAGGTCGGTGCCCTTGGGGTCGGCGAAGCGGCTGGGCTGCTGGATCACCGCGGCGAGGTAGGCGCCCTCGGACACGGTCAGCTCCTCGACGTCCTTGCCGAAGTAGGCGCGGGCGGCCGACTGGATGCCGTTGGCGCCGCGGCCGAAGTAGATCGTGTTGAGGTACTGCTCCAGCACCCAGTCCTTCGACTTGGACTGGTCGACCTTCATCGCGATGAGGATCTCTTTGAACTTGCGGGTGACGGAGCGTTCCTGGCTGAGCCCGCTGTAGTAGTTGCGGACGAGCTGCTGGGTGATCGTGGAGCCGCCCTGGAGCTGCTGCCCGGTGAGGGTGGACCAGACGGCCCGGCCGGTGCCCTTGAGCGAGACGCCGGCGTCCTCGTAGAAGGAGCGGTTCTCCGCCGCGATGACCGCGTCGCGCACGTGCTCGGGCACCCTGGCGAGCTCGACCTTCCTGCGGTCGATGCCCTGCCGGGCGAGCACGGATTTACCGTCGCGGTAATAGATCACCGAGCCCTGTGCGGTCGCCTGCTTCTGCGTCGTGTCGGGAATGGGAGTCAATGCCCAGGCAATGGCGAAAAGCCCCGCCAGTACGACGATTCCCGTGCCTATGGAAACCAGGAGAACCCGGAGAATCCGCCGCCGCTTCCGCATTCCTTTACCACCGCCACTCCGCACCCTCGACCCCCTCGTCAAGCCTCGTCCAACCCCCGCAAGCTGGGCGAATGGTAAGGGTAAACGATCGACAACGGTGCCTAGTCCCCTGTCGATAGTACGTCTATCGCCCCTCCCGACGCGGAACATCGGCGACCAACGGCAGCACCCGATAGGGAACCGGCGTGTCGAGCGCAATGATCGAATTCGTCCGCAACACTCCCTGCACATCGACGATTCGATCGATGACGCGCTGTAAATCGGCGTTCGTCCTGGCGACCACGCGGCACAAAAGATCACTGTCGCCGGTGATCGTGTGCACCTCCAGCACTTCGGGAATGCGGGCCAGCCGGTCGGCCACCGGGTCGTGCCCGGCCACCTGCCTGATCTCCATGCTGACGAACGCGGTGACGTGGTAGCCGAGCGCGGCGGGCGACACGTCGGGGCCGAAACCGGTGATCACCCCCCGCTCCATGAGCCGGTCGAGCCGGGCCTGGACCGTGCCGCGGGCCACGCCGAGCCGCCGCGAGCACTCCAGCACGCCCAGCCGGGGCTCGGCGGTCAGCAGGGCGATCAGCCGGGAGTCGAGTTCGTCGATCGTCGTCATGCTGTACAGATCTACCGCACAGTTCGCCCGAACACTAGGCAGATTGTCCACTCATTCAAGTAACTCTTGCGCAACTCGTCCAGCCAAATCAAGAGTTAGGGGTATGAGTGATGTCTTTCCGGTCAACGGCATGCACGCCGTGGTGTTCGCTGTCGGGAACGCCCGGCAGGCCGCCCACTACTACTCCACCGCCTTCGGGATGCGGCTCGTGGCCTACAAGGGGCCGGAGAACGGCAGCCCCGACGTGGCCGCGTACGTGCTGACCTCGGGCAGCGCCACCTTCGAGCTGCGGGCCTCGCTGCGCCCCGGCACGGACCTTGCGCGGCACGTGGCCGAGCACGGCGACGGCGTGATCGACCTGGCCATCGAGGTGCCCGACGTGGAGGCCGGCTACGCCTACGCCGTCGCCCACGGCGCGAAGGGCCTGGCCGAGCCGCACACCGTGGAGGACGAGCACGGCAAGGTGGTGCTCGCGGCCATCGCCACGTACGGCGAGACCCGGCACACCCTGGTCGACACCTCCAACTACGGCGGCCCCTACCTGCCCGGCTACGTCCCCGCCGAGCCGCTCGTCGCGCCGCCCGCGACGAAGAACGGCCGGCTGTTCCAGGCGATCGACCACTGCGTCGGCAACGTCGAGCTGGGCAAGATGGACGAGTGGGTGGAGTTCTACCGCAAGGTGATGGGCTTCACGAACATGGCGGAGTTCATCGGCGACGACATCGCCACCGAGTACTCCGCGCTCATGTCGAAGGTCGTGGCCGACGGCACGCGCAAGGTCAAGTTCCCGCTCAACGAGCCGGCCATCAGCCGCAAGAAGTCGCAGATCGACGAGTACCTCGAGTTCTACCGGGGCCCTGGCGTGCAGCACATCGCGCTGGCCACCAACGACATCCTGACCACGGTCGACCACATGCGGGCCGCCGGCGTGAGCTTCCTGCAGACGCCCGACTCGTACTACGACGACCCCGAGCTGCGCGCCCGCATCGGGCAGGTGCGCGCCCCGATCGAGGAGCTGAAGAAGCGCGGCATCCTGGTGGACCGCGACGAGGACGGCTACCTGCTGCAGATCTTCACCCAGCCCGTCCAGGACCGGCCCACCGTCTTCTTCGAGCTCATCGAGCGGCACGGCTCGCTCGGATTCGGCAAGGGCAACTTCAAGGCGCTGTTCGAGGCGATCGAGCGGGAGCAGGAACGCAGGGGCAACCTTTAGTTTGTCCCGACTTGGTGGGGGTCATCCAGACATCATGGGATTGCCGCCACCAGGGCTGGCGGGGCGCTGGCGACGGCTGTTCGCCGGCGTCCTCGACCTGCTCATCGTCAACGTCGCCGTCGGGCCGTTCACCTGGACGAGCTGGAGCCCCGTCTGGGACGGGAGCAGGGGCGGCACTGAGCCCTACCCCGTCGAGCACACCTTCGTGGCCGGCCTCGTGGCCTTCCTCTACTTCTGGCTGCTGCACGCCTTCTGGAACGGTCAGACTCTGGGCAAGAAGCTGTTCGGTCTCCGTGTCGTGTCCGAGTTCGGCGGGAGAATAGGCGTCGGGCAGGCAGCGGTCAGGCAGGCCGTGTTCACCGCGCTCGGCTGGCTGTGCTGCGTCGGCTCCCTCGTGGATCTCGGCTGGATCCTCTTCGACCCCCGCAAACAGGCCGTACACGACAAGGCCGCCAGGACGGTCGTCGTGAACGCCTGACTCAGCGTAATATTCAGGTCACGGACTGAAGGGGGCTCGTTACTCTCATGCGTTCCAAAAGACGCGGGGTGGCCATGCTCGTCACGCTCGTCAGCGTGCTGGCCTGCTCACCCGCCGACGAGCCCACCCCGCCCGCCGCCGGGCAGACCGTCGCCGACCGGCGCGCGGGCGCGCCCGGCATCGGCGACCCCGACTTCCCGCGCGACGGCAACGGCGGCTACGACGTCACCCACTACGACCTCGTCGTCGACTACACGCCCGCCACCAAGCGGCTCGACGGCGTCACCACGCTCAGCGCCGCCGCCAAGCACGAGCTGACCGGTTTCAACCTCGACCTGGCCGGGCTCGACGTGCGCGAGGTCGCGGTCAACGACACGCCCGCCGCGTTCACCAGGAAAGGCGACGAGCTGACCGTGCGGCCCGCGCGGGCCATCCCCGACGGCATCTCCTTCAAGGTCAAGGTCGTCTACAGCGGGCTGCCCAAGCCGGCCAACGACAACGCCAACCTCGGCACCTACGGCTTCATCCCCACCGCCGACGGCGCGTTCGTGGCCTCCGAGCCCAACGGCTCCAAGACCTGGTTCCCCAGCAACGACCACCCCGCCGACAAGGCCACGTTCGACTTCACGATCACCGTGCCCGCCGGGGTGACCGCCCTGGCCAACGGCGAGATGGTCGGGCAGCCCGTCACCTCCGGCGGCAAGACCACCTACCGCTGGCGCGAGCGCCACCCGATGGCGACCTACCTGGCGACGGCCACGCTCGGCAAGTTCGACCTGCGCCAGGGCAGCACCGCCGCCGGCATCCCCAACCTCGCCGCCACCGACCCCAGGTTCAAGAGCGCGCTCGGCCCGCTCTACACGCTCTCCGGGCAGATCACCGACTACTGGGCGACCGTGTTCGGCCCCTACCCGTTCTCCTCCACCGGCGGCATCGTCGACGACTACTCCGCCGGCTACGCCCTGGAGAACCAGACCAAGCCCCTGTACGGCGGCTTCCAGCCCGACGAGACGATCATCGCGCACGAGCTGGCGCACCAGTGGTTCGGCAACAGCCTGACGATCAAGCGCTGGAAGGACCTCTGGCTCAACGAGGGCTTCGCCACCTACGCCGAATGGCTGTGGGCCGAGCACAAGGGCACCAAGACGGCGGAGGCCGCGTTCAAAGAACTGCTCAAGCGCCCCGCCGCCGACCCGATGTGGAAATATCCCCCAGGCCGCGCCAAGCCCGACGACCTGTTCAACCAGTCCGTCTACATCCGCGGCGGCATGACCCTGCACGCGCTGCGCAGAGCCATCGGCGACCCCACCTTCTTCACCCTGCTCAAAGCCTGGACCTCCGCCCACCGCTACGGTCACGTGACCACCGAGCAGTTCGTCGCGCTCGCCGAGCGGCTGTCCGGCAAAAACCTCGACGCGCTCTTCGACGCCTGGCTCTTCCAACCTCGCAAACCCGCCTGACCTGCGCGGAAACGCTTCTCGTCGCCCGGTCCAAGTAAAGGTGTAAGGGCGAACGACGAAGGGAGCGAGGCCTGTGCGCCTCCACGAGGACCCTGCGGCCTTTGAGGCCTTCTACCGCCGCCACGTCGATGCCGTGATGCGTTTCGTGGTCCGGCGAGTGAGTGATCCTCACCTCGCCGCCGACCTGACGGCCGACATCTTCCTGGCGGCCCTGGACTCCGCGCACACCTACGTGCCCGGCCGGGGCAACGAGACAGCCTGGCTGTACGGCATCGCACGCAACGTCGTGTCGGCCCGGCACCGCCAGGCCGCGCGCGAGGCGCGGGCCACCGGCCGCCTGGCCGGGCGGCGCCTGATGGACGACGACGACCTCGCCAGGATGGAGGAGCGGATCGACGCCGAGCGGCAGATGCGCAACGCCCTGAAGGCCATGGACAGCCTGCCGGAGGGCGAGCGCGCGGTGCTGGAGCTCGTCGCCATCGACCAGCTCACCGTCGGCGAGGCCGCCCAGGCGCTCGGCATCAGGCAGGTCACCGCGCGAGTCCGCCTGCACAGGGCCCGGCGTGCCCTCGAACGCCTCGCGTCGCCCTCGGCCGTGTACCTGGAAGGACAGGCATGAGCAACTTCGAAGATCGCCTTCTCAGTGCACTCAAGGAAGAGATCACGACGAGGAAGGCGGAGCACATGATGACGACGGTGACACCGGCCCCGGGCCGCTCCCGGCGACGGGTCGTGGGGCTGTCCGCCGCGGTGGCGGGGGTCGCGGCGGCCGCCACCGCGGCAGTCCTGGCCGGCGGCCTGCTCGGCGGGCCCGCGTACGCGGTGACCCGCGGCGCCGACGGCAAGGTCAGCGTGGAGATCAACACGTTCACCGACCCGGAAGGGCTCGAAGTCGCGCTGGGCGACGCGGGGATCCGTGCCGTCGTCGACTACCTCCCGCCCGGACAGACCTGCGAGAAGCCGCGCGGCGAGCCCGCCGGCGACACCGCCGGCCGGTTCGCGGCCCGCATCGGCGCCGGGAAGGGCGGCAAGACGCTCACCTTCACGATCGAGGACGGGCAGGTCGGGGCCGACCACACGCTGGTCCTGACCGTCTCCAAGAGCAAGGAGGGCGACGACAAGGCGCCCACGGCACTGGACCTCAGCGTCGTCAAGGGCACCGTCTCCCCCTGCCGGGCCGTCCCGCTGCCCGCACCCACCGGGGACGGGACCACGAAGGGGCAGGACGAGGGGCCCGGGTTCGACACGAGCACGGAGCAGCCCGGCCAGGGGCCGACCCTGGACAGCAAGACCGGCTGACGCCCCTTGTGGGGCCCGGCGGCACCCTCCCGAGCAGCACGGGGGCCGCCGGGCCCGCATTGGCGGGGCGTCAGGCGTTCTGGGGCGGCCAGTAGGTGTCGTCCGCCAGCAGCAGGGCGGCGGCGCCCACCAGGCCGGCGTCCTGGCCCAGTGCGGCGGGCAGGACCCGCACGTGGCGGGCGAACCCCATCCTGGCGTGCTCCCGCAACGCCTCCTCCAGCGGGCCGAACAGCGGCTCGCCCGCCTGCGACAGGCCGCCGCCGATGGTGATGACGTCGAGGTCGCACAGGTGCGTCACGGAGGCGAGAGCGACGCCGAGCGCCCGGCCGGCACGGCGCATCGCCCGCGCCGCGACCACGTCCCCAGCCTGCGCGTCGGCCGCGAGCTGCCGCGCCGTCACGGCCCGATCCTCCGCATACGCGCCGTTCGCCACTGCCCCGCCCCGCGAGGCACCGCATCCCGTGGCCCGCCCCACCGTCGCGGCGGTCCCCACGGCGCCGGGCTCCGTCGCGTCGCGCACAGGCGCACCGGCCCCGGCGCCACCGCCGCTCGCCGTGCCGCGCAGCACCGCAGCGGGCCCGATGCCGTCGCCGTCCGCCGAGCCACACAACGCCGCAGCGGGCCTACCGTCGCCACCGTCCGCCGAGTCAAGCAGCACCGCACCAGCCCGGGCGGTCTCGTGATCCGTCCCGTCGCGGAGTGTTGCGGTGGGGGACGCGGCGGAGGTGGTGCCGGGGGTCCAGCCGTGGGACAAGGCCCAGGTGACCAGGGCCGGGCCTCGGGCGATGGCCTCCAGGCAGCCGTGGCCGCCGCAGCCACAGCGGGGGCCGCCCGCCGGTTCGACCACCACGTGGCCGATGTGGCCGGCGTTGCCGGTGCGGCCGTGGTGGAGGCGTCCGCCGAGGATGAGGCCGCCGCCCACGCCCGTGGACACGACCATGCCGAGCATGTCCGTGCTGCCCCGTCCGGCGCCCAGCCAGTGCTCGGCCACGGCCAGGCAGACGGCGTCGTTGTGCAGCCGTACCGGTAAGCCGGGGAGCAGGGCGGCCAGGCGGGCGCGCAGGGGGAAGCCGCGCCAGCCGGGGATGTTGAGGGGCGAGACGGTGCCGTCGGGCCAGGTGAGCGGGCCGCCGCAGCCGACCCCCACCCCTTCGGCGCCGGGGGCGAGCGGGGCGATGAGGTCGGCGAGCGTCTGCCACAGGGTCTCGGCGTCGGCGCCCTGCGGTGTCGCGATCCGCCTGGTCCCGGTCACGGTGCCGTCGTGGGCGACCAGCCCGGCGGCCATCTTGGTGCCCCCGACGTCGACGGCCAGGATCACGAGCGTCGGCCGTATACGCTCACGACCCGCCCGACGTGCTGGAGGAGAACACCAGGACGGAGGCCGTGAAGCCGTGCACGTGGTTGTGCCCGGCCACGGGCCCGACCTCGCCGGCCGAGAAGAAGCCGGCCACCCCGATGGGGCCGAGGGTGTCGCGGAGGGCGACGGGGTCGTGGTCGGCGGTGCCGAACATGGCCGAGCCCCGCCCGTTGCAGGAGAACAGCAGTGCCCCTTCGACCCGGCCGAGCTCCTCGCGGTGCGCGTCGAGGACGTCGTACAGGTCCTCGTCGGCGGTGGCGGCGTCGCGGACCTGGAAGCGGACGGTGCGGCCGACCTCGACGATGTCGCCGATGGCGACGGCCTCGCGCTCGGGGTCGATGCCGATGACGCCGCGGATGAGGAAGTCGCCGCGTTCGTGGCGTTCGGCGTACTCGTCCATCGCGAGGCCGATCTGCAGCCCGGAGGCGACGAGCTCGCGGTCGTCCTCGTCGAGCTCGCTGACGATGTCCTCCAGGCGGGCCAGGGCGGGCTGGCCGGCCAGCTCCAGCAGGAGGTTGTCCTCGGAGGCGGTGACGACCATGCTGGGGCCGATGGGCCGGCAGCCCTGGCTCACCACGGTGCTGATCTTGATCGGGCCGCTGAGCAGCACGCCGATGGCGCCTTCGGTGTAGATCTCGCCGTCGGCGAAGAGCCGTACGGAGCCTCGTCCCTGCAGCCCGTTGGCGAGGCCGCCGATCAGCGGCAGGTCGCCCAGCACGTCCACGGAGCGCTCGACGAAGGCGTCCGTGGGGAAGCTGTACGGGTCGGCGAGCAGGATCGCGACGTGGTCGTCGCCGCCGCGCTCGGGCAGCCCGACGACCACGAACCGGTCTTCGGCCGTCAGCGTCTCCAGGGCGAACGTGGTCAGCCGCGCCCCTTCGAGGGTGGCCGCCCACGCGCTCACGGCGGGCGTCAGCTCCACTCCTTGCCCGTCACCGATCACGCCGGTGGCGCTGCATCCGATCACGTGCGCCTCGGGTGCGAGCTTCATCGCGGCCTGGCCGGCGCGGGCGACGTCGTCGGGATCGTCGCCGCAGATGAAGAAGCAGACCAGGTCGGCTTGGCCGCTGAGCCTCGACAGTGCCTGGCCGACGGCGTTCTCCGCGGCCTCCACCAGGTCGGAACCCACGGCGAGGCCGTCGGCGAAGCGGCTGGTCATCAAGGCCACGGGTCTCGCCTCCCTCGACATGTCCAAGTTCCCTAGGCCCGATTCTCCCCACTAAAGGGACAAGCACGCCCACGAACCGTCACGCAATAGTCAAGATCCGAAATCTCCGCCAGATGCGAAAGTCTCTGCCACATTCCTCGCAGGGGACGTAGTCTCGATCCCGTGCATCAGCCACGTATTCTCCGCGAGTTGCGAGAGAGCGGCCACGTTCATCGCACCGTCAAGGCCGAGATCCGGGAAAACCTGCTGGCCAGGCTGCGCGCGGGCGAGCCGCGCTTCCCCGGCATCGTGGGCTTCGACGACACCGTCCTGCCGCATCTGGAGCGGGCCCTGCTCGCCGGGCACGATCTGGTCCTCCTCGGTGAGCGGGGTCAGGGCAAGACCCGGCTCATCCGCACGGTCACGGGCCTGCTCGACGAATGGACGCCGGTGGTCGAGGGCTGCGAGATCAACGACCATCCGTACGAGCCGGTCTGCACGCGCTGCCGGAAGCTGGCGCGCGAGCTGGGCGACGAGCTGCCCGTCGCGTGGAAGCACCGGGACGAGCGGTACGGCGAGAAGCTGGCCACGCCCGACACGTCGGTGGGTGACCTGATCGGCGACGTCGACCCCATCAAGATCGCCGAGGGGCGCACGCTGGGCGACCCCGAAACGGTCCACTACGGCCTGGTGCCGCGCACCAACCGGGGTGTCTTCTCCGTCAACGAGCTGCCCGACCTGGCCGAGCGCATCCAGGTGTCGCTGCTCAACGTGCTGGAGGAGCGCGACATCCAGGTACGCGGCTACAACCTGCGGCTGCCTCTCGACATCCTGCTCATCGCCAGCGCCAACCCCGAGGACTACACCAACCGCGGCCGGATCATCACGCCTCTGAAGGACCGTTTCGGCGCCGAGATCCGCACCCACTACCCGTTGACGGTCGAGCACGAGCTGGCCCTCATCCGCCAGGAGTCCGTGCCGGACATCGGGGCCGACGTCCCCGAGCACCTGGTCGAGGTGATCGCCCGGTTCACCCGGCTGGTCCGCGAGTCGACGGCGGTCGACTCCCGTTCGGGCGTGTCGGCCCGCTTCGCGATCGCGGCGGCCGAGACCGCGGCCGCTTCGGCCGTGCGCCGGGCGGCGATCGCCGGCGAGGAGCAGGCGGTCACCCGCGTGGTGGACCTGGGGTGCGTGGTGCACAGCCTGCGGGGCAAGGTGGAGTTCGAGGTCAGCGAGGAGGGCAGGGAGACCGAGATCCTGGCCCACCTGCTGCGCCGGGCGACGGCCGAGACGTTCAGGAGCCGGCTGGGCGGCATGGACCTGTCGGCGCTGACCGACAAGTTCGCCGAGGGCACCCAGGTGGAGTCGGGCGAGCTGGTGCCGGCGGCCGAGCTGCTGCACCGCATCGGGCCGGTGGCGGGGCTGGCCAAGGTGATGGCGCGGCTGGGCATGGGCACGGGCGAGGAGTCGCCGGGGCACGCGGCGGCGGCCCTGGAGTTCGCCCTCGAAGGGCTTTACCTCATGCGGCGGCTGTCCAAGGAAGACCTTGACGGAGTCACGGTTTACCGGACGTGAACGGGTCGGCGGTCTCTCGCGTCATAGTGGATGTCTGATCACTTTGTTCGGGGGAGACCGTTCATGCGCCTGCTCGTCGCCTTTGCCACCGCCGCTGCCACCGTTCCCCTGAGCGTCGTCCCCCTGGGCGCGGCTTCCCTGAGCGTGCCCGCCGAGGCGGCTTCGGCCGTGTACGGCTTCGCCTGGGCCGACGGCAAGGGGCACCTGCGCATCGTGCCGAAGTCGGCCTCCCGGGCGACGCGGCGGACGTTCGCGTTCAAGGCCCTGCCGAAGGCGAAGGAGCTGCGGCTCGACTACACCAAGGCCGCGTACGGGCGGGTCACGACCGCGTGCGACCTGAAGGAGACCGAGGGCCGCGTCGCCGTCGACGCCAAGGGTCTGGGGCGCACGAAGTGCACGCCCGCGCACCTGGCGGACGAGCTGGGCAGCGGCCCGGTGCCGGTGCGGGTCGAGCACGCGGGCGGCAAGGCCACGAAGGTCAACGAGGTCCTGGTGGCGAGCTGGGGCAGCCCCCGCACGGCGACCGGCACGATCAAGCGGGCCGGCGACACGTCCGTCCTGCTCACCACCGGCGGCAAGCAGATCAAGCTGGGGTACGCGTACACGACGGCCTTCTACCGCACCACGGCGAGGTGCGGCGACGCCTGGCTGGCCGGCAAGCCGGTGAACGCGGACAGGAACGGCCTCGGCAAGAAGATGTGCACGTGGCAGGACCTCACCAAGGCGCTCAAGGGCGCCGCGCACCCGGTGCTGGTGAAGGTGGACTACACGCCGGGCGTGGACGCGCTGAACGAGGTGTGGGAGGTCTACGGCGACGCCTGAACCCACACAAAGAGCCGCTTCTCGGGTTAGCGTGGTTTCGTGATGGCCTTTCGCTATGGCGAGTACCACGACGGCCCCGACCCCCTGGCCCCTCCCTACGACGTACGAGCGGCGCTCGACGAGATGGGCGACGCCATCCTGTCGGGCTCGACGCCCGTGCACGCCCTGCGCGACCTGCTCAAGCGCGGCCTGCCCGGCGCGCAGGAGCGGCGCGGGCTCGACGACATGCTCAGGGAGGTCCGCAGGCGCCGCCGCGACCTGCGCGAGCGCGGGCGGCTCGACGGCACGCTGGAGCGCGCCAGGGCCCTGCTGGACAAGGCGATCGGGCAGGAGCGGGCCGAGCTGTTCCCCGACCCGTCCGACGACGCGCGGCTGCGGGAGGCGGGGCTCGACGCGCTGCCCGAGGACACGGCCAGCGCCATCCAGGAGCTGAGCACGTACGAGTGGCGCTCGAACGCGGCCAGGCAGACGTTCGAGGAGCTGCGCGACCTGCTGCGCAGGGAGGTGCTGGACAGCCAGTTCAGGGGCCTGCGCGACGCGCTGGCCAACCCTGACCCGGAGGCGATGGAGCGGGTCCGGCAGATGATGTCGGACCTGAACGACATGCTGGACAAGGACTCCAGGGGCGAGCACACCCAGGCCGACTTCGACTCCTTCATGGCGAAATACGGGGACCTGTTCCCCGAGAAGCCCCGCAACCTCGACGAGCTCGTCGACATCCTCGCCCGCCGCGCCGCCGCCACGCAGCGCATGCTCGCCTCGATGACGCCGCGCCAGCGCGAGGAGCTGAGCAACCTCATCAACCAGACCCTCGACCAGGCGGGCCTGTCCGACCAGATGCGCCGGCTCGGCGAGGCCCTCTACGCCCGCCGCCCCGACCTGGCCTGGAACGCCCCCGAACGCCTCACCGGCGACGAGCCCCTGGGCATGGGCGACGCCGTCACCGCGCTGGAGGAGCTGGCCGACCTCACCCAGCTCGAAACCGCCCTGCGCCAGGACTACCCGGGCGCGCGGCTCGACGACATCGACGAAGCCGCCGTACGCCGCGCGCTCGGCCGCTCCGCGGTGGACGACCTGGAGGCGCTCAAGCGCATCGAACGCGAGCTGGAGGAGCAGGGCTACCTGCTGCGCCGCCGCGGCAAGCTGGAGCTGACCCCGAAGGCCGTGCGCCGCCTGGGCGAGACCGCGCTGCGCCGCGTCTTCTCCTCGCTCGACGCGGGCCGCCGCGGCGACCACGACCAGCACGACGCGGGCTCGGCCGGCGAGCTGACCGGCTCGTCGCGGCCGTGGCGGTTCGGCGACGAGCAGCCGCTCGACGTCGTCCGCACGCTGGTCAACGGCGTGCGCAGCGGCGGCGTCACGCTCGGAGACCGGGTCGGCGTGCGGCTGTCGGTGGACGACTTCGAGGTGGCCGAGACCGAGCGGCGCAGCGCCGCGGCCGTCTGCCTGCTGGTGGACCTGTCGTACTCGATGGCCCTGCGCGGCACCTGGGCCGCCGCCAAGCAGACCGCGCTGGCCCTGCAGGCGCTGGTCGCCTCCAAGTTCCCGCAGGACGCCGTGCAGATCATCGGCTTCTCCAACTACGCCAGGGTGCTGCAGCCCGACGAGCTGGCCGGCCTCGACTGGGACATGGTCCAGGGCACGAACCTGCACCACGCCCTGCTCATCGCCGGCCGCCACCTCGACCGCCACCCCGACTTCGAGCCGGTCGTGCTCGTGGTGACCGACGGCGAGCCCACCGCCCACCTCATGCGCAACGGCCGGTCGGCGTTCGAGTGGCCGCCGTCGCACGAGACCCTGGAGCTGACGCTGGCCGAGGTCGACAAGATGACGCGGCGGCGGGCCACGATCAACGTGTTCATGCTGGCGGCCGACGACCGGCTCAAGGAGTTCGTGGACGAGGTGGCCCGCAGGAACGGCGGCCGGGTCTTCTCCCCGAGCGCCGAACGGCTCGGCGAGTACGTCGTCAGCGACTTCCTGCGGTTGCGACGGGCTCGCTGAACTGTCGGTGGCGGCTGGCAGACTCGGCCGGCATGGACGACATCGTGCTGATCAGGGACGTGACGGAGGTCGATCTGGAGGTGTTCCTGGAGCAGGAGCACGATCCGGAGGCCGTGCGGCGCTCCCGGTTCCGGCCCCGGGAGCGGGAGGCGTTCCTGCGTCACTGGAAGACGAACGTCCTCGGCGATCCCACTGGGCTCGTGCAGGCCGTCATGGTGGGAGACGAGCTGGCGGGCAACGTGGTGGCGTGGTGGGAGGGCGATCGGCGCTTCATCGGCTACTGGTTCGGGCGGGCGTTCTGGGGGCGCGGCATCGGCACCCGCGCGCTCGGGCTCTTCCTCGCCAAGGAGCGGCACCGGCCCCTGTACGCCGACCCCTTCCACGGCAACACGGCGTCGGTGCGGCTGCTGGAGAGGCACGGGTTCGAGCGGGCGGGCACGGTGCGGCACGGCGACGACGAGCACGTCCTGCTCGTGCTGCACGCACCGCCGCCGGGAGCCTCTTGACGCCACAGCGACCTGCCACCCTCCGGGCACGACCGGGCCGCGGAGCGGACGAGCGTGCCCGGCATCCCGGGCCGGGAGCCATGGAAGCCTCAGTGCCGTGCCACTTCGAGCACCAGCTTGCCGGTCGTGCGGCCGGACTCGATGCGGCGGTGGGCCTGCGCGGCCTGCTCCAGCGGCAGCGACTCCACCCGCACCCGCAGGTCACCGCTCGCGGCCCCGGCCACGGCGCGGCGCAGCGCCCGCCCGGCCTCCTCGGGGAACGCGGCCGAGAAGGCGGCCAGGTTGAACCCGGAGACCGTCTTGTTGCTGAGCCACAGCTCGTTGGCCGGGATCCCGACGTCCTCAGCGCCGGAGGCGTTGCCCATCACGACCATCCGGCCCATCGGCGCGAGCAGGTCGAGGCTGCTCCGGCGGGCCGGGCCGCCCACCATGTCCACCACGATGTCGAACCGGCCAGACGCCTCCTCGCGCAGCACGACGTCGTCGTACCCGAAAGCCCTGGCCGCCTCGATCTTCGCGGCGCTGCCCACCGTGCCCACCACGCGGCCGGCGCCGAGCAGGCGGGCGGCCTGGCCGAGCTGGCTGCCCACGCCGCCGGCGGCGGCGTGCACGAGCACGCTCTCCCCCGGCTCGATGCGGGCCACCCGGTCGAGCACCAGGAACGCCGTGGTGCTGTTGGACGGCAGCGCCGCCGCCAGCCCCGGCTCCAGGTCGTACCCGTCGAGCGGGGCCACCAGGTCGGCGGCGGTGACCGCCACCTCGGCGTAACCGCCGCTGTCGACGATGGTCAGCGCGGCGACCGGCTGCCCCACGCGCAGCCCCTCGACGCCGGGGCCGAGCGCCCGTACGCGGCCGGACACCTCGATGCCGGGCACGAACGGCAGCGGCACGTCCGCGATGCCCTGCCGGTAGAGGATCTCGGCGAAGTTCGCGCCCGCGTAGGCCACGTCGATGGCGACCTGCCCCGGGCCCGGCTCGGGGGTCTTGACCTCGTCCAGCCGAAGGACGCCGGCGTCACCGAATTCGGGGATCGTGATTGCTCTCATGCCGTCCATCGTGCGGGGACGGCCCCGGCCGAGGCAGTGTCAGCTCATCCTGGGTGTACGAGCACCAGCCTCTCGACCTTCTCCTTGGTGTCGGTGGCGGGGTCCGGCGTGTGCAGCACCACGTTCAGGTCCGCCCGGTCCGGCAGCCGGAACAGCGAGTACGCGAAGACGAGCTTCCCGGCCTCGGGATGCGTGATCGCCTTGACGCCCTGCGACCGGGAGCGCACGTCGGGCCGGGCCCACAGCTCGGCGAAGTCCGGGCTGACCGCGCGCAGCTCGTCGGCGATCTGCCCGAACACCGGGTCGTCCGGGTAGCGGGCCGCCGAGGCACGGAAGTCGGCCACCATGTCGGGGGCGAACTCGTGCCAGACCGTGAACCGGCTGCGATAGATCGGGTGGGTGAAGAACGCCACCATGCAGTTGCGGACGTCGTCGTCGTAGCCGAAGACCGTCCGGGAGGCCGCGTTCATGGCGACCAGGTTGTAGTGCCGGTCCAGCACGTGGGCCGGGTTCGGCAGCCACGCGTCCAGCACCGCGCGGAGCTGGTCGCCGACCGGCGCGCCCGGCTGCCCGGCGGGGTCCGGCGGGTTCAGCCCGGCCAGCACGTACAGGTGCGCGCGCTCCGCCTCGTCCAGCAGCAGCGCGCGGGCGACCGCGTCGAGCACGGCGTCGGAGACCTTGATGTCGCGCCCCTGCTCCAGCCACGTGTACCAGGACACCCCGACCCCGGCGAGCACGGCCACCTCTTCCCTGCGCAGCCCGGGGGTGCGGCGGCGGCCGGCGGCCGGCATGCCGACGTCGGCGGGCGTCAGCGCCTCGCGCTTGGCACGCAGGAACTCCTTGAGCTGGTCGCGGCGGCGTTGTGCGGCGGTCACGGACACACGATAAGCGACGTTCGTCCCCTTCGTGCTACTTCCTTGGGTAGTCGCGCAGGGTGATGTTCTCGGCGGCCTTGCGGGCGATGTTCGCCGCCATGTTCTTCCCCGGCAGGTACGGCATGATCTTGTAGTAGCGGTTGAGCAGCGAGGCCGCCAGGCGGCTGCTCGGGATCATGAGCTTGGCCACGCCGTCGCCCATCTTCAGGCATCCCTCCGCGTACGCGCGCAGCTCCTCCTCGTACCGGGCGAAGGCGACGCGGTGGTCCCCGCCGGCCGCGGCCAGCTCGCCCGCCAGCACGTACGCACCCACCAGCGCCAGCCCCGTGCCCATGCCCGACAGGGACGACGGGCAGTACGCGGCGTCGCCGAGCAGCGCGACCCGGCCCCGCGTCCACCTGTCCAGGCGGACCTGGCCGACCGAGTCGAAGTAGAAGTCCGGCGCCCGCCGCATCTCGCGCAGCAGGTGATCGCTCTGCCAGCCGTTGCCCGTGAAGTGCTCGGCCAGAACGTCCTGCTGGCGGGCCACGTCACGGCGGTCCAGGTCCAGCAGCGGCGAGCCGAAGTAGAAGACCGCCTTCGCCTCCGCGTTGTGGCGGGCGCTGTACATCGCGACGAGCCTGCTCCCCGTCCGGTACGCGTGGCCGACATGATCCAGGCCGAGATGGTTGGCCGTGGTGAAGATCGCGCAGTAGACACCCAGGTGCCTGACGAACCGCTCCTCCGGGCCGAACGCCAGCCGGCGCGTGTTCGAGTGCAGGCCGTCGGCGCCGACGACCAGGTCGAAACGGCGGGGCGCGGAACGCTCGAACGTGACGCTCACCCCGTCGGCGTCCTCGGTGAGCGAGGTGATCGAGTCGCCGAAGACGTACTCGGTGCCCTGCCGGG
This sequence comes from [Actinomadura] parvosata subsp. kistnae, assembly GCF_900323885.1. GTDB lineage: Bacteria > Actinomycetota > Actinomycetes > Streptosporangiales > Streptosporangiaceae > Nonomuraea > Nonomuraea composti. Next base: position 1,439,011 of record NZ_OOHJ01000018.1, read on the forward strand.
TGGCGTCGTACAGGATGCGGGCCAGGTCGCCGCGCAGGATCTCGACGTCGCCCGAGAACAGGTCGGCCGGCAGCTTGGCCTGCGGCTGGCCGGCGTCATTGACGTACCACATGGAGCCCATGCCGGTGCGGGCCTGCTCGACCGCCTGGAGGATGCCCATGCGGCGCAGCACCGTCAGGTGCGCCCGGCCGCGGAAGTCGACGGCGTAACCGCCGTCACGCAGCGCCGGGGCACGCTCGACGACCGTCGGGTTGAAGCCGTGGCGGCGCAGCCAGTAGGCGAGGGCGGGGCCGGCGACGGAGGCGCCGGAGATCAGGACGTCACGGTTTCTCATGACGGCGAGCCTGCCGCGAACGGCTCACCACCGGCTCACCGCCCGCTCACCACCGGCCCGAGCGGGCTCCCCGCCTGCTCACCACCGGCCCGAGCGGGCTCCCCGCCTGCTCACCACCGGCCCCAGCGCGCCGCCCGCCCGCTCACCACCGGCCCCAGCGCGCCGCCCGCCCGCTCACCGCACGCCCACGGCGGGCTCCGGCGGGGTGCCCGCCTGCTCAGCGCCCGCTCAGCGCCTGCTCACGGGCCGCTCACCGCCTCGACGACAGGTTGGGGCAGGCCCAGGAGGCGCAGGGCGTCGGGGACGGAGGGGCCCATCGCCGCCGCGAATCCCGCGGCGCGCCGGTAGTGCGTGCGGGCCGTGGCGTGGTCGCCGCGTGCCTCGGCGGTACGGCCGAGCCCGGCCAGCGCGCGTACCCGGTTGCCGATGCTCTTGACCCAGTGCGGGTCGATGCGTTCGAGGGCGTCCGTGTAGAGGCGCTCGGCCTCCGCCAGGTCGCCGTGCAGGAGGGCGAGGTCGCCCAGCCCGCGCAGGGCGGCGGCCAGGCCGGCCGGGCTGCCGGCGCGGCGGGCCAGCGCGGCGGCCCGCGCGTAGTCGGCGCGGGCGGCCTCCGGATCGCCGGCGGCCAGGTGGTCGCCCCGGTTGACCAGCAGGTCGGCGGAGTCCTCCAGCGCGCCGAGCTCGTCGGTGAGGGCGAGCGCCTGGTCGGTCAGCAGGATCGCCTGCTCCCGGTCGCCCCTGCCGCCCGCCAGCCCGGCCAGGAAGTCGAGGGCGAGCGCCCTCCCCCAGCGGTCGCCGACCGCGCGGAACCCGTCCGCCGCCTCCCTGAACGCCCGCTCGGCCGCCCCGGTGTCACCCGCCCCGAGCACCCCGAACCCGGACACATATCGGGCCACCGCGCGCACCCACGGGTCCGGGCTGTCCCCCAGGCCGGACACGAGGTCGTAGGCGTCGTCCGGGTCGGGCTCGCCCGCATTGTGCATCATCCACAGCAGCAGCGCGGCCGGATACCGTCCGGTCCGCCGGCCCTGCCACGCGGCGGCCAGCGCCTCCCCCGCCGCCCCGCGGTGCCGCTGCCAGGCCGCCCGCCCGGCGGGGACGGCCGCCGCCAGCAGCACGCACGTCACGTACTCCTCGCCCAGCCCCGGCGGCGGGGGCGCGTCACCGGCTGCGTCGAGCAACGCGATCGCCTCGGGCGCCGCCGACGCGGACACGCCCCGGATCCACAGGTACGCCGAAGCCGCCCCGAGCAGCCGCAACGCCGACTCTGCCTGCCCCGCCCGGACCGCCCAGCGCAGGGCCGCGAGCAGGTTGCCGTGCTCGGCCGCCAGGACCGGCAGCCAGGCGAGCTGCCCGGCCCGCGTCAGGTGCGGGTGAGCCGCCTGCGCCAGCTCCAGGTAGTGCCGGACGTGCGCGTGCCTGGCCTCCTCCCGCTCCCCCGCCGCCTCCAGCCTTTCGGCACCGTACGCCCGGATCGTCTCCAACATCCTGAACCGGCCACCAGCCGGCTTCGAGCCCTCGACCAGCTCCGAGCCGCTGACCGGCGCCACCCCTGGCACCCGCTCCAGAAGCGATTTGTCCACCAGGGACTCCAGGGTGTCCCCGTCCGTGCCGCACACCCGCAGCGCGGCCTCGGCGGTCGCGCCGCCGGCGAAGACCGTGAACCGGCGGGCGGCCCGCTGCTCGTCCTCGCCGAGCAGGTCCCAGCTCCAGCCGACGACCGTACGGAGGGTGCGGTGCCGTTGCTCGGCCGTGCGGGCGCCGCGCGCGGTGACGCCCAGCAGGTCGTCCAGCCGGCCGGCCAGGTCGTGCACGTCCAGGGTGCGCAGCCGGGCCGCGGCCAGCTCGATGGCCAGCGGGAGGCCGTCGAGTGCCGTACAGATGCGGCGCACCAGCGCGGGGTCGGCGGCGAAGCCCTGGCGGGCGGCCCGCGCCCGGTCGGTGAACAGCCGGGCCGCCGCGTCGCCGTCCAGCGGGCGCACCGGCCGGACGTGCTCGCCGATGATGCCCAGCGGCTCCCTGCTGGTGGCCAGCACCCGCAGCCGCGGGCAGGTCGCCAGGAGGCGCGACACCAGCGCGGCGGCCTCGTCGACGACGTGCTCGCAGTTGTCGAGGACGAGCAGCAGGTGGCGGTCCGACAGGGCGGTGATGAGGCGGTCGAGCGGGGCCCGCGGGCCATCGGCGAGCTGCAGCCCGTTCTGCCGCAACCCGAGCGCGCCCAGCAACGCCTGCGCCAGCCCGGCCCCGTCACGCAGAGCGGCCAGCTCCGCGAAACACACCTCACCGCCCGCACCGCCGGCGCTCCCGGCCGACGCCGGGACGGTCTCAACCGACGGGGCCGCGCCACCGACCGACGCGGCGCCCACCTCGGCCGACAGGGCCGCGCCGCCCGCCGACGCGGCGGCCACCTCGGCGGACAGCCGGGTCTTGCCCACCCCGCCTGGCCCCGTCAGCGTGACGAGCCGGGCCACCCGCAGCAGCTCGCCGATCTCGGCCAGCTCCGCCGCGCGGCCCACGAAGGAGGTGTGCTGGGCGGGCGGCGCGACCGGCGACGGCGACGGGCCGGCGCTCAGCAGCTCCCGGTGCAGCCCGGCCAGCTCGGCCGACGGGTCGGCGCCCAGCTCCTCGGCGAGGTGCCGCCGGGTCTCCTCGAACACGGCCAGCGCCTCGGCCTGCCCGCCGTCCGCCGACAGTGCCCGCATGAGCAGCCCCGCCGCCCGTTCGCGGAGGGGATGCCGGCTGACCAGCTCGCGCAGCTCGGGGACGACCGCGCGGTGCGAGCCGAGCCGCAGCTCCCCCTCGGCCCGGTCCTCCAGGGCGGCCAGCCGCAGCTCCTCAAGCCGCACGGCGGCGGCCCGCGCCATCCCGCTCTCAGGCAGGTCGGCCAGCGCCGGCCCCCGCCAGAGCGCCAGTGCCTGGCGCAGCAGCGGCACCGCCCGCCCGGCATCGCCGTCACGGAGCGCGTCCCGCCCCTCGGCCGCGAGCCGCTCGAACCGGCAGGCGTCCACGTCCTCGTCAGCCACCATGATCCGGTAACCGGCCCCGGCCCGCTCGACCACGGCCTCCGCCCCGAGGGCCGCACGCAGGCGGGACACCTGCGAGTGCAGGGCATGCGCCGAAGCCCCGGCCGGGGCGATCTCCTCCGCCAGCCGGTCGGCGGACACGACCGCGCGGGGACGTACGAGCAGCAACGCCAGCAACGCGCGGCGAGCGGGCCCGCCCAGCGGCACCCCCGCCCCGTCGGCGCGCCACGCCCTGGTCTCACCGAGGATCCCGAACCGCATGCCGGTGATTATCCACCGGCCCCGATCAGCGCCCGCCGAGGCCGGGAGGGCCGGGGCTCAGGCGAGGGCGTAGAAGTCGAGGGCGACGTCGAAGCCGTCGCGGCAGTTGCGGTGCGAGCGGTAGCAGGGCCGCCAGGCCGAGCTGGCGCCCACGCCGGCGCGCGCGTCTTGAAGGGCCGAGGGGACGCGCTCGGGCCGGGGCAGCAGCCCGTGGCCGAGGTAGCGGACGCCGGTCAGCTCGGTGTGCCGGCCGCGGCCGCCCGAGACGAACGTGCCGAGGCGCCAGCCGCTCTCTTCGTCCCACACCAGTGCGGTGCCGTCGGTGAGCCTGAGGGTGGCGTCCCTGGGATCGCACGGGCCTTCCCACCAGTCGGCGACCTCGTCCCCGAGCAGCTCCACGACCTGCTGGACGTAGCTGATCGGCTGCTGAAGCCACTCGTCGGTGTACGGCTCGACGTGCCTGATGGCCACGGACGGCACCCCCTTGTGTCCAGACGGTAAGGAAAAAGCGGCGGTACGCAACGATACCCGCGGCGAACTTATTCCGTTGCACGTCCGTCTAGTCATTACGGACGATATTTACGTCCGACACGGGGAAGGAGGGGTTCCCATGATTGCCGCGGTACTCCTCATCGTGCTCATGGTCGTCGCGGTGACGACCACGGAGCTGTGCATGCGCTGCTCTGGTGACGGCAAAGAGAGTGTCGAGTCCCCCGGCGAGATCACCGGGGACTAGTCTCTCTGCCATGCCGTCCCTGCTTCTCTGGCTGCACATCGGCTTCGCGATCTTCACGATCGGGCCGGTGACCGCCGCGACGATGTCCGCGCCGCGCGCCATCCGCACCAAGAACGTGCCCGCGCTGCAGTTCATCCAGCGCCTCACGAGGATCTACAGCCTCGGGAGCCTGGGTGTGTTCGTGTTCGGGCTGGTGCTCGGCATCGTGCTCGGCGGCGGCGTGCTCGGCCGATGGTACATGACGGCGTCCATGACGCTGTTCATCGTGGCCGCCGTCATGCTGGTGATCATCGACCGTGACCTGCGCACCGCCGTTCAGGCGCTCTCCAGCGAGAGCGCCGACGACGACGCCAAGGTGCAGAACGGGCGGATCGCCGCGATCAGCGGGCTGCTGTCCGTGATCTGGCTGGTGATCCTGTTCCTGATGGTCGTGCCTGAATAACCGCTCAGCCGAGTGCCTGGGTGAGGTCGGCGAGCAGGTCGTCGACCGTCTCGATGCCGACCGAGAGCCGCACCAGGTCGGCGGGCACCTCCAGCGGCGAGCCCGCCGCCGAGGCGTGCGTCATCCGGCCCGGGTGCTCGATGAGCGACTCGACCCCGCCGAGCGACTCGCCCAGCGTGAACAGCTTGGCCCGGTCGCACACGGCCACGGCCTCCGCCTCGCCCCCGGCGACGCGGAACGACACCATGCCCCCGAACCTGCGCATCTGCTTGGCCGCCACCTCGTGCCCGGCGTGGTCGGGCAGCCCGGGGTAGAGCACCTCGGTCACGCGCGGGTGGGCGAGCAGCAGGTCGACGACGCGCTCGGCGTTGTCGCAGTGGCGGTCCATGCGTACGCCGAGCGTCTTGAGCCCCCGCAGCGTCAGCCACGCGTCGAACGGCCCGGCCACCGCGCCCATCGCGTTCTGGTGGTAGGTCAGCTCCTCACCGAGCCCCGCGTCGGCGGCCACCAGGGCGCCGCCCACGACGTCGGAGTGCCCGCCGACGTACTTGGTGGTCGAGTGCACGACCACGTCGGCGCCCAGGGCGAGCGGCTGCTGCAGGTACGGCGAGGCGAAGGTGTTGTCGACGACCAGCAGCGAGCCGTTGTCGTGGGCGAGCTGCGCCAGCGCGGCGATGTCGGCGATGCCGAGCAGCGGGTTCGTCGGCGTCTCGACCCAGACGACCTTCGTCTTCTGCGTCATGGCCGCGGCCACGGCGTCGAGGTCGTGCAGCGGCACCGGGTCGTAGTGCAGGTCCCAGCGCTCGTGCACCTTGGCGAACAGCCGGTACGTGCCTCCGTAGGCGTCGTTCGGGATGATCACGTGGTCCTGCGGCTTGCACACCGTGCGCAGCAGGGTGTCCTCGGCGGCCAGCCCCGACGCGAACGCCAGCCCGCGCGCCCCGCCCTCCACGGCGGCCAGCGCGGATTCGAGCGCGGTCCTGGTGGGGTTGGCCGAGCGGCTGTACTCATATCCCGAACGCAGGCCGCCCACGCCGTCCTGCTTGTAGGTGGACGTGGCGTAGATCGGCGGCACGACCGCGCCGGTCAGCGGGTCGGGCTCCTGACCTGCGTGGATGGCCAGGGTCTCAAAACCGTTGCTCATAAGGCCACGTTACAGGCCGCCGCCACGCGAACGGCCCGCCCCTGAGCGCGGGCCGTCCCGCGAAACGGCCCTCTCCTGCGCGCGGACCATCACGCGGAACGGCCCGCGATCCGGTCCCCTCCGGATCGCGGGCCGTGCACGGGAGCCCGTCCCCACGTAGCTCCCGTGCGGGCTCGCGCACCATGCCCGCGCGAGCCGGGCCTGTCAGGCCGCCTTGGGCTCGTGACGGTCCTCGCCCGGCCGGGGCGAGAGCCGCACCACGTCCGCCTCGATGTACCGGCCGCTGCCGCCCTCCGCCCGCTCCCCGTTGATGCGGGAGAGCAGCACGGGGTCGGCCAGCGCGAGCAGCACGCCCACGACCAGTCCCACTCCCAGCAACGCGAACCCGATGGCAACCATGTCTTCTCCCCTTCCGACCACTCCAGCATCGGTGAAGGCCCCCTTGCGCCGCCTCCGCTGAAGGGCTGGTCTCCGCCCGGGCCTCTCGGCCGAACGGTTGATACGAGATGTCCGACTTCCGGCTTAGGCTCGACGCCGTGGGGGATACCAAGCGCCTCGTGTACTGGCTGCGCCGGCTGAGCGAGCTGGCCATGTACGGCTGGCTCGGCATGCTGCTGATGCTCGACCTCGTCCTGGCCGGCGTGGTCAGCGGCTTCCAGTGGCTGGTGCTGGCCTGCAGCGTGGGCGGCGTCGTGGCCGTGGCGCTGCGGCGCAGGTACCGGCTGGAGGGGTTCAGCCTCATGCTGGCCCTGTCGCTGGGCACCTCACTGCTGATCCAGAGCGCCGGTTTCAACGCCGCGCCGGGCATCGCGGAGACGGGCTCGCTGCTCGTCCTGCTCATCGGGGTGCTGCGGCACGTGGAGCCGGTCCGCCGGGCGGCCGTGCTGGCGTGCGTGGCGCTGGTCGTGCTGATGACGGAGGCCAGCGCGCGCGACTACCAGAGCTCGGGGCTGGCGTCGGCGTTCCTGCTGTTCGCGGGCTGGTCGACGGCCGCCGGCATCGGCGGCTACCTGCGCTTCCAGCAGGAACGCCGGATGGAGGCCGTGCACTCGGTACGCCGGGCGGAGCGCCTGGAGCTGGCCAGGGAGCTGCACGACCTGGTCGCCCACCACATCACCGGCATCGTCGTGCAGGCCCAGGCCGCCCGCACGGTCGCCGAGACGAAGCCGGAGGCGGTGCTGCCCGCCCTCGACGCGATCGCGACGGCCGGCTCCGACGCGCTGACCTCGATGCGGCGCATGGTCGCGGTGCTGCGCACGGAGGACGACGCGGACCGCCGGCCCGGTGTCACCCTGGCCGACCTGCGGATGCTGACCGAGCGGTTCTCGGCGGAGGGGCCGAAGGTGGCGTTCGAGATCGGGGCGGGGATCGACGACCGCACGTTGCCGCCCGAGGTCATGACCACCCTGCACCGGGTGCTCCAGGAGTCGCTGACGAACATCCGCAAGCACGCCGCGCGCACCGCCTGGGTGGAGGCCGACCTGCGGCGGCACGAGCGGGTGGTGGTATTGCGGGTGCGCAACTTCGGGTCGGGGTCAGATCCGCGGGTGTCGCGACTGGGCGGCGGGTTCGGGCTGGTCGGGATGGCCGAACGGGTGGAGGCGCTGGGCGGCCGGCTCTACGCGGGGCCGGGTCACGAGGGCGCCTGGGAAGTCATCGCCGAGTTCCCGCTCCCCTGACCCGGACGTCCGGCCGAGCACGTCCTCTCCCGACCACGTCAGCGCCCGGCTGAGCACTTCCTCCCCGGATGACGTCAGCGCCCGCTCGAACACCTCCTCCCCGGATGACGTCAGCGCCCGCTCGAACACCTCCTCCCCTGACGCCAGGGCTCGCCGGAAGCCCTCCTCGCCGAATGCCGCGCGCAGGCGTGCCGAGGCGCGGTCCACGTCCAGGCGCTCGCCCGGCGGCAGTGGCGCTCCGACCGATCGCCGGACGGCCGACGCCGCGCCGAGCAGCCTGCCCGCCTCGACCAGCCGCTCGTCGCCGTCAAGCCCCGCCCGCTCCAGCGCCTCCGCCCCGGAGCCCGCGGGCGCGTCCAGGGAGAGAGCGCCCGCCAGCCCTTCCAGGGCGAGCGCCACGGCACGGGGATCCCCGCTGGCGCGCGCGGCGGCGTACCCCTCGCGGTGCCGGGCCAGCGCCGTCCCGGCGTCGCCGCGCTGCTCGGCGGCGAAGCCCAGCTCCGCCATGACGAACGCGATCCCGGGCGTCCCCCGCACCTGCCGCAGCCACTCCAGGACGGGCAGCAGGTACGACTCCGCCTCCGCGTACCGGCCCTGCCGCCGGGCGCTCATGGCCAGCCCGAGCAGCGCGTTCTCCTCGGCGGACATGGACGACTGCTCGACCGCCAGCACCCTGGCCCGCTCGTGGTAGTCGTCGGCCAGCGCGTAGTCGCCGGCCAGCAGCGCGATCCGCCCGAGCCCGGCCAGCTTGAACGACACCTCGAACCCCAGCTCCTCCGCCATCCGCAGCCCCTCCTCGCGCAGCCGCGCGCACCTGGCGTAGTCGCCGCGCATCTCGGCCACCCGGTCGAGCCCGTCCATGGCCTCGATCTGGCCCCACGCGTCGCCGAGCTCCCTGAACATCGCCAGCGCCCGCTCCCCGTCGCGCTCCATGGCGGCCAGGTCGCCGCGCCCGACGGCGAGCTTGGCGCGCAGGCACAGGGCCGCGGCGACGCCCCAGCGGTCGCCCAGTGCCTCGAACGCGGCCAGCGCCCGCTCGGCCGCCGCCTCGTGCGCCCGCCGGTCGCCGTACGCCCACCGGACGTGGCTGAGAAGCCAGTCGGCCAGCGCCGCCCCGGCGGGGTCGAGCTCGTCGCGGCGGACGGGCGTCGCGGGCCCGCCGATCAGCAGCTCCACGGCCGCCAGCCACACCGAGGCCCGCGCCACCTCCGGGCCGCCGGCTGCCGCCGCACGCCCGTTCAGCGCGGTGGTCAGGGCGCGCCGGGCCTCCCGCAGCCTCCCGCGCAGGATCCAGTACCAGCTCAGCGCGTTGACCAGCCGCACCGGCTCCGGCCCCGCGAGCGCGAGCCGCAGGTTGGCGCTTTCCGCGTCGAGCCGGGCGAGCCATTCCCGCTGCCCCGGCCCCCGCAGATCGGCCCGCTCGGCCAGCGCCGTGTAGTAGCGGGCGTGCCGCTCCAGGAGCAGTTCGTGCTCCCCGGCCTCCCGGAGCCGCTCCACGCAGTAGGCGGCGACCGATTCCAGCAGCCGGTAGCGGGGCCCTCCTCCGGAGGAAGCGCCCGGAACCCGTACCACCAGCGAACGATCCACCAGCCGGGCCAGCAGGTCGAGCACGTCCAGCCCCGGCTCGGCGCAGACCTCCTCGGCCGCCTCCAGCGTGCACCCGTCGGCGTGCACGGCCAGCCGCCGCAGCACCGTCCGCTCCGCGCCGGTCAGCAGCTCCCAGCTCCAGTCGATCATCGCCCGCAGGGTGCGCTGCCGGGCGGGGGCGTCCCGCATCCCGGCGGTGAGCAGGCGGAACCGGTCGTCCAGCCGCCCGGCCAGCTCCTCCACGCCGAGTGCCCGCACGCGGGTGGCGGCCAGCTCCAGGGCGAGGGGGATGCCGTCGAGCCGCCGGCAGACGGTGGCCACCGCCTCGCTCGCCTCGACGTCCGCGCGTGCGGTGAACAGCCGGACGGCCTCCGCCTCCGGCAGCGGCGGCACCACCCGTACGCACTCGCCGCCCACCCCCAGCGGCTCCTGGCTGGTGGCGAGGACGCGCAGCTCGGGCGCGGCCCGCAGCAGCGTGGACACGAGCGCGGCCACCGCGCCGACCAGGTGCTCGCAGTTGTCGAGGACGAGCAGCACCCGCTTGGCCGCGACCGCCCCGGCCAGCCGGTCGGGCAGCGGCGCGGTCGCGTCGTCGCGCACGCCGAGCACGGCCGCCACCGCCTCCGCCGGATCGACCGCCCCGGCCAGCTCGACCAGCCACACGCCGTCGCTCTCGCCGCCGCGCGTCACCTCATCGGCCGCCGCCAGGGCGAGCCGCGTCTTGCCCACGCCGCCCGGCCCCGTCAGGGTCACCAGCCGGGACGTGCCCAGCGACGCGCGTACGGAGGCCAGCTCCGCCTCACGCCCGATCAGCTCGGTCACGGGGGCGGGCAGGTTCGTGGGCGGCTTCATGGGCGGCGGGGCGGGCGGGCCGAGAGCGGGCTCCTGCCGCAGGATCGCCTCGTACAGCGCCGCCGTCGCCGGGGCCGGGTCCACGCCCAGCTCCTCCGCCAGCCGCTCCCGCAGCCCCTGGTAGGCGGCCAGCGCCTCGCCCTGCCGGCCGCCCCGGTACAGCGCCGTCATGTGCGCGGCCACCAGCCGCTCGCGCAGCGGATGCCGCGCCACCAGCTCGCCCAGCTCCACGGGCTCACCGAGGGAGAGCCGCACCTCGGCCTGCTCCTCCAGCGCCCCGAGCCGCAGCTCCTCCAGCCGGTCGGCCTCGTCCCTGGCGAAGCCGAAGCCGGTGAAGTCGGCGTAGGCGGGCCCGCGCCACAACCCCAGCGCCTCCTCCAGCTCGGCCGCCCGGACGCGCGGATCCGGGGAGCGCCGGGCGACGAGCGCGCGGAAGCGGCTCGCATCACAGTCGAAGGCGGCCAGCCGGTAGCCGGCCGGTTCGAGCACGATCGTGCCGGGGCCGCCGAGGGCGCGGCGCAGCTGGGAGACGCGGGCCTGGAGGGTGCCGAGCGGGGTCGGCCGCCCGCCCCACAGGTCGTCGATCAGCCGGTCCGCCGGTACGGGGCCGCCCCCGTACGCGAGCAACGCGGCCAGCAGCGCCCGCACCTTGGCCTCGGCCACCGGTACGGGCGAGCCGTCGTCCGTACGGACCTCAAGCGGCCCGAGCACCCCGAAACGCACCACATCACCACCAACCCGTAGCGGGCCGGAAGGATTTCCGAAGCGGCCCGCCCGATGGTGGGGGCATGAGTGACGTGACAGTGGTGGGCCTCGGCCCGATGGGGTCGAAGATGGCCGAGACGTTCCTGGCCGCGGGCCACGCGGTCAAGGTGTGGAACCGTACGGCGAGCAAGGCAGATCCGCTGGTCGCCCAGGGTGCGGTGCGGGCGGCGTCGGCGGCGGACGGCGAGCTGCTGGTGGTCAGCCAGATCAGCTACCAGGCGATGTACGACAGCCTCGGCGAGGCGCGGCTGGACGGGAAGGTGGTGGTCAACCTCAGCTCCGGCTCCCCGGACGAGCTGCGCGAGGCGGCGCGGTGGGTGGCGGGGCGCGGCGGCACGCTGATCACGGCGGGCATCATGGTGCCGCCGCCGGGGATCGGGCAGCCGGGCGCGTACAGCTTCTACAGCGGCCCGCAGGACGTGCTCGACCGGCACCGGGCGACGCTGGAGGCGCTCGGCGGGGTCACGTACGTGGGGGCGGACCACGGCCTGGCGATGATGTACTACCAGGCCCTGCTGCTGATCTTCTGGACGAGCCTGACCAGCCACATGCACGCCATGGCGATGCTGGGCTCGGCCGGGGTGTCGGCGCTGGAGTTCCTGCCGTTCGCGCGGGAGCTGTTCACGCAGCTCGGCGGCGACGGCCCCATGGGGTACGCGAAGATCCTCGCGGAGGAGGTCGCCGCCGGCGTCTACCCGGGCGGGGAGAACTCCCTGCACATGCAGGCGGTCAGCCTCGGCCACGCGCTGGAGGCGCTGACGCAGGCCGGGGTGGAGACCACGGTGCCGGAGGCGCTGCTGCGGCTGTTCGAGCGCGCCGACGCCGAGGGCCGCGGCGAGGAGGGCCTCGGCACCGTGATCGAGAGCATCAAGAAGCCCTAGTGGTTGGCGAGGAAGGCGAGCAGGTCCTGCCGGGTGATCAGCCCGGCGGGCTTGCCGTCTTCGAGCACAACCGCCGCATCCGCCTTCTCCAGCGCTTCCACCGCACGCGCCACAGGTTCACCGTTGCCGATCGTGGGTAGCGGCGCGGACATGTGATCGGAGATCGGATCGTCGGAGGAGAGCCTGCCGTGGTAGAGGGCTTCGAGGAGGTCGCGCTCGACGATGGAGCCGATCACCTCGGCCGCCATGACTGGCGGCTCCTCCTTCATGACCGGAAGCTGCGACACGGAGTACTCGCGCATGATCGCGATGGCGGTGCCGACCGACTCGTGCGGGTGCGCGTGCACGAACTCCGGCAGCCCCGGCCCCTTGCGCGCCAGCACGTCGCCGACCAGGCCCTCGTCGGAGCTGGTGGTCAGGAAGCCGTAGTCGGCCATCCAGTCGTCGTTGAAGATCTTCGACAGGTAGCCGCGCCCGCCGTCGGGCAGCAGCACGACCACCATGTCGCCGGGCTGCGCCGCCGCCGCGACACGCAGCGCCGCCACGACCGCCATGCCGCACGAGCCGCCGACCAGCAGCCCCTCCTCGCGGGCGAGGCGGCGCGTCATGGTGAACGAGTCCTTGTCGGACACCGCGATGATCTCGTCGCAGATCTCGGTGTCGTACGTGGCCGGCCAGATGTCCTCCCCGACCCCCTCCACGAGGTACGGGCGGCCGGACCCGCCGGAGTAGACCGAGCCCTCCGGGTCAGCGCCGATGATCTTCACGCGCCCGCCCGAGACCTCCTTGAGGTAGCGCCCGGTGCCGCTGATCGTGCCGCCGGTGCCGATGCCCGCCACGAAGTGCGTGATCCGGCCGTCGGTCTGCTCCCACAGCTCGGGGCCCGTGGAGTGGTAGTGCGAGTCGGGGTTGTTGACGTTGGAGTACTGGTTCGGCTTCCAGGCGTTCGGCACCTCGCGGGCCAGCCGGTCGGAGACCGAGTAGTAGGAGTCGGGGTGGTCGGGCGAGACCGCGGTCGGGCAGACCACGACCTCCGCGCCGTACGCCCGCAGCACCGCGATCTTGTCCTGGGCCACCTTGTCCGGCACTACGAACAGGCACCGGTAGCCCTTCTGCTGGGCCACGATGGCCAGCCCCACGCCGGTGTTGCCGGAGGTCGGCTCCACGATCACGCCACCCGGGCGCAGCTCGCCCGACTTCTCCGCGGCCTCGATCATGCGGACGGCGATGCGGTCCTTGACGGACCCGCCGGGGTTGAAGTACTCGACCTTCGCCACCACCTGCGCAGGCAGCCCCGCGTTGACTTTGTGCAGGCGGACGAGCGGAGTGTTCCCCATGAGGTCGACGAGGGAATCGTAAACGCGCACCGAGGTGTTCACCTTCTTCACCGAAGCTTGGTCAGCTTGCCAACGGCCGAGATCCAGTGGGGGTGGCAGGCCCTCGGCTAGTTCCAAGCAAACGCTACCGCCGAGTTGGACCGAGGAGGCACGTACGTGGTCTGGGCAGCTGGCATGGCGCGCGCGGCGCGGAGGATCGCTACAGCGGCGGCGCTCGGAGGCGGTGGGCTGACGGCTCTGGGAGCCACGGCCTACGGCCTGCTGATCGCCGAGGGTCTGCTCGCCCGCAAGGCGATCGGCCAGCCCCACGGCCTGGACGGGCCGCCCTCCGACGGCGTGTACGGCGAGTTCCCCGGCGAGCCGATCAAGATGGCGATGCTCGGCGACTCCACCTCCGTGGGCCTGGGCGTGACCGACCCGGCCAAGACCCCCGCCGTGCTGCTGGCCAACGGCCTGGCCGCGGTCGCCGAGCGGCCCGTGCGGCTGGTCGTCGCGGGCAAGTCCGGCGCGCCGTCGGCGGAGCTGGCCGAGCAGGTGGACGTGGCTCTGGCCATGGAGCCCGACGTGGCAGTGATCTTCGTGGGGGCCAACGACATCATCACGCAGACGCCGCCGGCCATCGCCGTACGACACCTGACCAAGGCCGTGCGGCGGCTGCGGGACGCCGGCGCCGAGGTGATCGTCGGCACCTGCCCCGACCTCGGCACCGTGCGGCCCATCGCGCAGCCGCTGCGCTGGGTGACGCGCCGGTGGAGCCGGCAGCTCGCCGCGGCGCAGACGGTCGCGGTGGTGGACGCGGGCGGACGTACGGTGGCGTTCGCCGACGTCCTGGGCCCCGAGTTCGATACAAACCCGACAGAAATGTTCGGACCCGATCGTTTCCATCCAAGTGACCGAGGTTACGCGCAGGCCGCTTACGCGGTGCTACCGTCAGTGTGCGCTGCGTTGGGGCTGTGGCCTGAGCCCCGGCCCGCACGCGGCGAAGCTCTGCAACCGATCTACCTCGCGGCGGCTACGGCCGCGGAGGAGCCCGGCACCGAGGTCACCGCGACCAGGGTCGACGGGCGGGCGACGGGCCTGCACGGGAAGTGGGCGACGTTGTTCCGCCGGCGACTCGGCGAGGCCGTCAACGACGCCTGACGGCCGCGCGCCTCCAGCCGGTCACTCTGCGCTCCGGAGCCGTCACTCCCCCATCCTTTTTGGAGTGAATTGCCCGTGCTCCGGCCCCTCTGGAAAACGTCCATCGCTCTCGCCGGAACCCTCGCCGCCCCCTTCGCCCTCGCCGCCTGCTCCGGCAGCGACGCGGCCACCTCGAAGTTCCCCACCTGGCAGAACACCCAGGTCAACGCCGTCAGCCGGATGGCAGTGGCGGCCGGCGTCGTCGCCGTCACCTCCATGAGACCCGACGGCGCCCTCGAGACCGTCGCCGTCGGCCTGCGCGACGGCAGGCGCCTGTGGGCCCACCCCGCCACGATGGCCGGCCGCCTGCCCGGCATGGGCGTCTCCGCCCCCGCGATCGTCCAGACGACCGCCGGACAGGCCATGGTCGTGGCGCTCGACCCGGCCAAGAAGGGCCGCTGGAACGCCACGCTCATCGCCCGCGACGCCCGCACCGGGGCCCCCAAGTGGACGCGGCCCATCCACTCCACGTTCGGGCCGCAACGCTGCGGTCCGTACATCTGCCTGTCCGAGCACACCGCCCTCGCCAAGGCCCGCATGGTGGTGCTCGACCCCGCCACCGGCAAGCAACTGTGGAACCTGCCCGGCATCTCCGAGGTCGAATGGTCCGATCAGGGGCGCGTCGTCCTGCTCCGGCTCGCCGCCAACCCCATGGTCGAGTCGTACGAGGCCAAGACCGGCAAGCTGCAGTGGCAGCAGCCCATCGAGCAGGCGCTCGGCCCCGGCACCGACCTGTCCGGCGGCTGGGCGTTCGGCGCGGCCGGCGACGACCTGGTCGGCTACGTCGCCCCCTACACCAACCCGCAGACCAGGAAGATCTCCACCTTCGGCCTGTTCTCCATCCGCATCGCCGACGGCACCATCAACTGGATGCGGCCCTCCGTCGTCCGCGTCTACCCCAGCGGCTCCCCCGGCTTCGCCCCCGTCGTCCGGCCCGTCGACCAGCAGGGCACCTACGGCGGCTTCGCCCGCCTCGACCCCGCCACCGGCCGCGTGGTCGGCCAGATCAGCGCCACCGACGTGCCCGGCTCCGGCTGGTGGCTGGCCTTCCCCGACCGCATGGACAAGCTCGGCTTCCTCAAGCACGACGCCAAGGGCACCGCCTTCGACGTCACCTCGGGGCGGTCGGTGCCGGTGGAGGAGGAACGCGGCTGGTCCTTCTGCATCACCGACCCCAAACCCCTGCCCCTGAAGGGCCAGCCACCCGGCTTCTACTCGACGGCCGCCCTCTGCGAATACAACCTCGCCACCGGCAAACGCGCCCCCTCCACCACCGTCCCGCCCCCCTGGTTCACGGGCAGCCAGGACGGCTGGCGCCTGTGGCGCGACGAAAAGGGCGCCTTGCACGCCATCAACGACCAAACAGCCCCAACACCCGGCATGTACGGCTAACCACCCCCGGCCCGCCACCCCGCCCCAGCGCCCCGCCCCCCTCTCGGGCCCGGCCCCGGCCAGCCTTGCCTGAGCGGCCCCCTCCCCCGCGCAAGGACCCTGCCCGCGCCACGGCCGCGCAAGGACCCGCAGGCACTACGGCGGCACGGCACACGGCGCCGCAGCACCCGTCCCAGACGGCACGCCCGCGGCCTCACCCGGCAGGCGCCCCGCGACGCACCGGACGGCGAGCGCTCACGGACGCCGCAACCGGACAGCACCGCTGCACCCCAGCCGGGCAGCACCACCGGATGCCGCAGGCGATCAGCATGCCGACCACCACAGCCGGCCACCGCCGCCGGCGCAGCGTCGCAGGCGAGCACCGCGACAGGCGCAACGTCTCCGAGCGCCGCAGGTGGGCAGCGCCGCAGCCGGACAGCGCCACCTGCCCGGCGCGCCAGGCACCGCAGCCGGGCAGCGCCATCGAGTGCCGCAGCCGATCACATGCCGATCGCCGCAGGCGGACAGCGGCGCAGCGTGCTTGCGCAGCCGCCGCGCCAGACGTGCACGGCGCCGCGCGGCGGCAGCCCCCCTCACCCCCGAAGGGACCCGCACCCACGGCGGTGGGAGGGCCGCGTCCCGAGGGGTGGCGGGTCTTGCGGAGAGAACTGGAATATAGTTCTACTATTAGCGCCGACAAAGGAGGGGCCATGCCCGAGGCAGTCATCGTCGCAACCGCGCGTTCCCCCATCGGGCGAGCCTTCAAGGGCTCGCTCAAGGACATCCGCCCCGACGACCTGACCGTGCAGATGATCAAGGCGGCGCTGGCGAAGGTGCCGCAGCTCGACCCCGCCTCGATCGAGGACATCATGCTGGGCTGCGGCCTGCCCGGAGGCGAGCAGGGCTTCAACATGGCCCGCGTGGTGGCGGTGATGCTGGGGCTCGACAACGTGCCCGGCACTACGGTGACCCGCTACTGCTCCTCCTCCCTGCAGACCACGAGGATGGCCTTCCACGCCATCAAGGCCGGCGAGGGTGACGTGTTCGTCTCGGCGGGTGTCGAGACGGTCTCGCGGTTCGTCAAGGGCAACTCCGACTCGCTGCCCGACACGCACAACCCGATCTTCCTGGAGGCCCGCGAGCGCACGAAGGCGTTCGCGGAGGGCGGGAAGACGTGGCACGACCCGCGCGAGGACGGCGCCGTCCCCGACATCTACATCGCGATGGGGCAGACGGCGGAGAACCTGGCGCAGATCAAGGGCGTCTCGCGTCAGGAGCAGGACGAGTTCGGCGTGCGCTCGCAGAACCTGGCGGAGAAGGCGCTGGCCGACGGGTTCTGGCAGAAGGACATCACGCCGGTGACGCTGCCGGACGGCACGGTGGTCAGCAAGGACGACGGCCCGCGGGCGGGCACGACGTACGAGAAGGTGTCCTCGCTGCAGCCGGTCTTCCGCCCGGACGGCACGGTCACGGCGGGCAACTGCTGCCCGCTGAACGACGGCGCGGCGGCGGTCGTGATCATGAGTGACGTCAAGGCGGCGGAGCTGGGCATCACGCCGCTGGCCAGGATCGTCTCCACCGGCGTCTCGGGTTTGTCGCCCGAGATCATGGGCCTCGGCCCGGTGGAGGCGTCGAAGCAGGCGCTGGCCAGGGCCGGCATGGCGATCGACGACATCGACCTGGTGGAGATCAACGAGGCGTTCG
Source organism: [Actinomadura] parvosata subsp. kistnae (assembly GCF_900323885.1). Classification (GTDB taxonomy): domain Bacteria; phylum Actinomycetota; class Actinomycetes; order Streptosporangiales; family Streptosporangiaceae; genus Nonomuraea; species Nonomuraea composti. The sequence continues at coordinate 1,456,306 of NZ_OOHJ01000018.1, forward strand.
CGGCGCAGGTGATCCCCTCGTACAAGGAGCTGGGCATCGACCTCGACCGGCTCAACGTCAACGGCGGCGCGATCGCGGTCGGTCACCCGTTCGGCATGACGGGGGCCAGGATCACCTCGACGCTGATCAACAGCCTGCAGCACCACGACAAGAGCATCGGCCTGGAGACGATGTGCGTGGGCGGCGGCCAGGGCATGGCGATGGTCGTCGAACGACTGAGCTGATCAAAAAGGAAGCTGATCAAAAGGTCGAGCGCCTGAGCTGATCGGCCAAGGTGTGCCGGCGAGCCGCGGCCGGGGTCCTCGCCGCGGCTCGCCGAACCCCTACCCGTGCCGGGTCGGCCCCACGCGTGTGGGGGTGATGCGCATGATGACGCGCCGGTCGCGCTCCATGGCGGCGCGGTAGTCGTCCCAGTCGGGGTGCTCGCCCGAGATGTCGCGGTAGTAGGTGACCAGCAGGTCCATCGCCTCGGGCAGGTGGATGATCTCCGCCGTGCCGTCGACCTGGATCCATTCGCCGAAGAAGCCGTCGGTGAACGCGCAGAGCGAGACCGCGGGATCGCGGAGGGCGTTGCGGACCTTGGCCGCGGTCTCCCTGGAGCTGATCACCACGCGGCCGTCCTGCACCCCGACCGTGATCGGGGACATCTGCGGGCGCCCGTCGCGGTGTCTGGTGAGCAGGACCGCGCGGTGATGGTGGCGGAGAAAGTCGAGTGCCTTGTCGAGATCCATGACCTCATGATGACGCGCCCGCGCTTGGGGCACGGGCGCGGGGATGGGTGGGCTTAGATGAAGCCCATACGGTTACGGCGGTGCCGCTCGTGCTCGTGGACGATGGCGGCGGCGTAGCCGTGGGTCAGCCCGTGCTCGTCGGCGAGCCAGTTGGCCCGCTCGTCACACCGTAGGAAGCTCGGGCCGTTGTCGATGGCTTGAAACCACTCGGGGAGTTCGCGTCCCGTGATCGTCGGGACCCTTGCGATGAGCTTCGTCTGCGTCTCCGGTGAGTGGTTCAAGGACATGGGCACCTCCGCGGATTAAGGTCCTTTGCTTGACACTGCAACACGGACGTGCGAATGGCAAGCCCCAGTCCGGCATCTCTTCGTGACGGCAGGTAGATTTTCGGTCGCTCAGCGCAGAGGGCCCCGCCGGAACGGCGGAGCCCTCGTGGGTGTCGTGGCGATGAACGGTCAGTCGCTACTCGTGAAATAGCTGACGAACCGCAGCACCTCCAGGTAGATCCACACCAGGCTCAGCGTGAGGCCGAACGCGCACTGCCAGGCGAACTTCTCCGGGGCGCCCTGCTTGACGCCCTGCTCGACGGAGTCGAAGTCGAGCAGCAGGAAGAAGCAGCCGAGCAGGATCATCGCGATGCTGAAGATCCAGCCGAGCGGGGTGTCGGTGCGCAGGCCGAGACCGCCGTCGTTGAACAGGCCGACGATCAGGTTGACGAGCACGAGGCCGACGGCCGCGATCGCGGCGGCGACCACGAACTTGACCAGCTTGGGTGTCACCCGGACGATGCGCAGGGCGTAGACGGTCAGCACCGCCCCGAACGCGAAGGCCGTGCCGAGCACCGCTTGCAGCACGATGCCGCTGATCATGCCTTCGAAGACGGAGCTGATCTTGCCCAGGAAGACGCCCTCGGCGACCGCGTAGCCCAGGATGAGCGCCGGGTTGGTGCTCATGGTGAACGACGCGATCAGGCCCAGGACGAGCGCGACGACGGCCGCCCCGATGGCGACCATGGGCGGTACGTTGAGATACCAGGCCGCCGCGGCGGCCAGGACGAGCGCCCCGAGGGTCATGAACCCTCGGACCACGACGTCGTCGATCGTCATGGTCCGGTACGCCGGCCGGGACGGTGGTGCGTACGACGGCGCGTCGTACATGTTCTGCAGCTGGTCGGGGGACGGGGTGGGGCCGGCCCAGCCCGCCGCGGCCTGCTGCCGCGACCTGCTGAATACGGGGTTCTTGCTCTCCATCGCTGCCTCCTGTGTCGCCGAGCCTACGGGGCCCGGCGCCACCTTGGTCAACTGACGCTCAGATCGATGTTCATTCGGGACTTCGGCTGCGATCACAACGAACGTGCCCGCCCAGGAGTTCCCCAGGTCACCAGCGGGCCGGGAAATCCTCCCGCGGGGTCGCCGGCGGGCTCCGTCTCATGCCATGAGACGTTTCCCGCGTGAAAACCCGGCTGTAAGGCGTAGTCAACCATTCACGGAAAGAAACTCCGGCAAAGGCGGGGGGCGAGCAGAAAACCACCGGATTGTCAATATCCCGGGCGGTCATCCACCACCAGTGATCGGCCGGTCACAGGACAAATCCATAACAACTCGATATCGGCCGGGAGGCCGCCGTTGGCGTCCTGCTGGGAGCCCGTCCGGGGGGCGCGGTAAACCGCCAGGTCAGCGACCTAAATTGGGTATAAGTTGCAAGTGCCCCCGGCGGGATTCGAACCCGCACGTCAACCCTTTTAAGGGGTTTGCCTCTGCCATTGGGCTACGGGGGCGCCGTAATCATACGAAACGGACCATGCTTCCGAGGAGCACAACTTCGCATCAGGCGTCACAAGTGTGAAGTCTGCGGTGAAGTGATAGCACTCCAGGGACTCTGTCCAAGAAGAGTAGACCGTCCAGATGGTCGAGTTGGTGCTGAATGCACCGAGCTTCGATGGCATCCGCTTCGATGGTGACGGCCTCGCCCGTGCCTGGCAAATGCCCATGTACGGTGATACGCGTCGCACGGCGTACGTCGGCGGTGAGCCCGATGATCGAGGCGCACCCCTCGCGGCCGTCGTCCCAGTGGGCCGCGCTGGCGAGCCTGGGATTGGCCACCACGAGCTCTCCGGCCCACGACCTACTCCGGGGGTGGCGCCGGGCGTCAAAGGCGATGAGCCGCAGGCTCAGGCCGATCTGGGGGCCGCCAGGCCCGTCGTGGAGGGCGCGCGGCGCAAGGTGGCCAGCAGATCCGCCGCGGCGGCCACGACCTCGGGGGCGGTCGGGTCCACCGGCTCGGCCACGGCGGTCAGGAGGGGGTGCGGGGCGCCGAGCACCTCGCGGACCGTACCCCCTGGCCTGATCACAGCAAGTCCGGTTCGACAGGCCGGAAGGTGATGTCGGAGTCGAGACTGGCGCCGACGGCCGCCAGCCTGCGCATGAGCGCCGCCACGTCCACCTGCTTCGGCAGCTCCACGTCGGCGATCAGGACGTAGAGGCGGCCGGTGAGCCTGGTGCTCATGCCGGTGATGTTGCCGCCGTCCGCGGCGAGGACGGCGCTGATCGCGGAGATGATGCCCGGCCGGTCGGGGCCGTGCACCGTCAGGACGTAGCCGAGGCCGTCGCCCTCCTCGCAGAAGTGCCGGCTGGTCCCGATGGCGGAGGCGCTCACCACCAGGTCGGGCGCCTCCACCCGCTTCCTGAGCTCCGCCGGGTCCAGCTCGCCGGAGACGAGCAGCATCATCGCGACGTGGCCGCCGAGCAACGTCATGGTCGAGTCCTGGATGTTCGCGCCGCAGTCGGCGAGCGAACCGGTTACTGCGGCGATCACGCCGGGCCGGTCGACGCCGAGCACGGTCACCGCTGAAAGACCCACCCGTGGTACCCCTTCCGCTTGCGACCAGGGGTGCCGAAAACGCCCCGGCAATGGTTCGCCGGGGCGCTGCCGTACCTGGGCTAGCGGCGGGTCGTCGCCACCGCGGCCCTGAAGCCCTCACGCGGGTGCTCCATCTCACCCAGAGAGATCGTCTCGCGCTTGAAGAACAGGGCCAGGGTCCAATCGACGACGACACGGACCTTGCGGTTCAGCGTCGGCACCCGCGACAGATGGTAGGTCCGGTGCATGAACCACGCAGGGAATCCGCGAAGCTTGACGCCATAGACATTGGCGACGCCCTGATGCAGGCCCAGACCGGCCACCGATCCGACATACTTGTGGCGGTATTCGACCAGTTCCTGGCCCCGAAGGTGACGGACGATGTTGTCGGCCAGCACCTTCGCCTGCCGCACGGCGTGCTGGGCGTTCGGCGCGCAGTACTGCCCGGGGTTCGTGACGTCGGGCACCCCGGCGGCGTCGCCCGCCGCGAAGGCGCCCGGCGTGCCCGCCACGGTGAGCATGGCCGTGGTCTTGATCCGGCCGCGCTCGTCGAGCGGCAGGTCGCTGTCGTTCACCACGGGGCTGGGCTTGACGCCCGCGGTCCACACGAGCGTCTCGGCGTCGAACTCCTCGCCGTCCGACAGCACCACGTGCCCGCCGACGCACGACTCCAGCCGGGTGTCGAGCCGGACGTCGATGCCGCGCTCGCGCAGCTGCTCCAGCGTCCACTTGCCCATCTCGGGGCCGACCTCGGGCAGCACCCGGTTGGTGGCCTCCACGAGCACCCAGCGGATGTCCGACGGCTTGATGTTGCGGTAGTAGCGCGTCGAGTCCTTCGCCATGTCCTCCAGCTCGGCCAGGGCCTCGACGCCCGCGAAGCCGGCGCCGACCACCACGAACGTCAGCGCCCTGCGCCGCACCGCCGGGTCGTCGGTCGACTCGGCCACGTCGAGCAGGTGCAGCACGCGGTTGCGCAGCGCGATGGCCTCCCCGACGGTCTTGAACCCGATGCCGATGTCGGTCAGGCCCGGGATGGGCAGCGTGCGCGAGATCGAGCCCGCCGCCATGACGATCACGTCGTACGCCACCTGCCGCGGCTCGCCCTCGGCGGGCTGGAAGGTGACGGTGCGGCCGGCGTGGTCGACCTTGGTCACGGTGCCGTTCAGGATGTGCACCTTGGGCAGGACCCGCCGCAGCGGGGCCACCATGTGGCGCGGCGAGAGGTTGCCCGCCGCGGCCTCCGGCAGGAACGGCTGGTAGGTCATGTAGGACTGGGGGTCGATGATCGTGATGCGGGCTTCTCCGCTGCGCAGCTCGCGGTGGAGCTTGCGCTGCAGCCGCAGCGCCGTGTAAAGGCCGACGTATCCGCCGCCGACGATCAAAATGTGCTGGTTCATCCTGAGGCCCCATCCCTCGTGGGAATGCTTGTGAAAGCATTCACAAGCTTACGTCAGAGGCTTCCTGCGAATCCAATCCTGGGGTGGTGGGACGCGTCACACAGCCAGTGACCTGGCCCTGGTGAAGATGTCGTCCAGCATTTGGGCGGTGACGCGGCCGGTAAAGGTGTTCTGCTGGCTCGGGTGGTAGCAGCCGATCAAGGTGACGGGCGCCGCGCCGTACGAGACCTCGACCTCTGCCCCGTGGCCGAACGGCGGGCGGCTGCGCGGCAGCGCGTAACCCGCGTCCTTGAGCGCCGGCCACATCGCCTGCCAGGCGAACCCGCCGAGCGCCACCACCACCCGCACGTACGGCGCCACCAGCGCCACCTCCCGCGCCATCCACGGGAAGCACGCCGCCTTCTCCTCCGGCAGCGGCTTGTTCGCCGGCGGCGCGCAGCGCACCGACGCCAGCACGCGCGTCTGCGGCAGCTCCTGCCCGTCGTCCGCGTACGTGCTGGTCTCCTTCGCCGCCAGCCCGCACCGGTACAGCGAGGCGAACAGCCAGTCGCCGCTGCGGTCCCCCGTGAAGATCCGCCCGGTCCTGTTGCCCCCGTGCGCGGCCGGCGCCAGCCCCACCAGCAGGATCCGCGGCCGCTCGGCGCCCCAGCCCGGGACGGGACGGCCCCAGTACGTCTCGTCCGCGAACGCGCGCCGCCGCACCTCGGCGACGTCCTCACGCCACTCCACCAGGCGGGGACACGCACGGCAGACGGACTGCTCTGCCGTGAGCTCCGCGAGGGTGCTGCTGGCGGCGGCGAGGCGGCGCACGTCCGCGGGGTTCAGGGCGACCGGGGTGTCAGGGGTCGCGGGGTCGCCGGGCCAGCCAGTGCCAGGAGGTACGAAGCTCATGACACCGATGGTGCCCGATCAGTCCTTGTGCTCCGGCGCGGCGCTCTGGGTCGGCTTCCGCGTCTGCGCGGGCGCCTGCGACGGCCGCACCGTCGCCATCGGCTCCGGCGCCGGCGTGGAGCAGGCGGTGGCCGTGGCCACCTGCCCGTCCTGCCCGTCGTCCTCGACCAGGGGCAGCGGGTAGCGGTTGAGCACCGGCTCGCCGCAGGCCCGGTCCACGCGGTAGCCGTAGAACTCGGGGTTCGTCACGAACGGGTTGCCGTCCTGGTCGTAGAGGTAGACGTCGGTCAGCGGCGTGCCGTCCTTGGCGTAGGGGCGCAGGTTGTAGACGCCGTCGGACGAGGCCGGCTGCATCCACACCGCCTGGTCCTCCTCCGGTTGCGGCGTGAGCGCGTCGCCCGCCGCCACCATGCCCACGAACAACGCGAACCCGGCCACCGCGTTCACCACCACGGCCGCCAGCCCGAGCAGCCGCCGCCCGCTCCCCCGGCCGCCGCGCCGCTCGTTGCTGCGGCCGAACCAGACCGACGCCCAGATCCCGGCGATGACGGCCAGCCAGGCAGGCGGCGTCATGGGGACGAGCGCGGGCTCACCCGCGAACGCCACCAGCACCATGGCCAGCACGTAACCCCGCAGCACCCACCACCCAGGCCGCAGCTCCGGCAGGAAGCGCGCAAAGCTCCGGTAAGGCCCGTATCCCATCAGCCCGGCATAGACCCTCCGGATCCGGTCGCGCGGCCCCGTACGGCGTCTACCGCCGCTCTGAGGCCGCTCCCCGTACGCGGAGGCCAGCTCCTCGGCATACGCCTCGGGCGGCCCCAGCCGGTTCTCCAGCGGCAGGTCCGACTCCGCGGCGATCTCGGCGAGATGGTCGTCGAGGTCCTCCAGCAGCTCCTCCCGCTCGGGATGGTCGGCCAGGGCATCCCGTACGGCCTGCGCGTACTGTTCGGGGGTCATTCTTGTCCCTCCTTGAGCAGGGCGGCCATGGTGGCCGAGAAGGAGGCCCAGGTCTTGGCCGAGGCGGCGTACATGTCCCTGCCGACGTCGTTGAGCCCGTAGTACTTGCGATGCGGCCCCTCATCGGAGGCCACCACGTATGAGGTGAGGGCGCCGGCCTTGAACAGGCGGCGCAGCGTGCCGTAGACGGAGGCGTCGCCGACCTCCTGCAACCCGGCCTCCCTGAGCCTGCGCACGACGTCGTAGCCGTAGCCGTCGCGTTCGTTCAGGACGGCCAGCACGGCCAGGTCGAGCACTCCCTTGAGGAGCTGGCTGCTGTCCACGCGAAGCACACTACTGTGCTTAGCGCAGTAGTGGCAACAGAAAAACCGGGCGGCACCCGAAGGCGCCACCCGGCTCAATCGATCAGCTTCGTACCGCTCAGCTGCAGACGTAGGACTTGGTGTCGGTGTCGCTGCCACCAGGCCCCGAGACCGAGAGCGTCACGGTGCCATGCTTCCTTGAGAGGAACTGGCCGCCGTCCACGCCGTGCGTGCCACTGTGCTCCGGGCAATGGTGACGACAGGAAAAACCGGGCGGCACCCGAAGGCGCCACCCGGTTCAGCCGGTCAGCTCAGTGCCGTTCAGGCAGCCGAGGAGGACGCCGACTCCGCAGGAGCCGGGGCCTCGCAGGACGAGTAGGACTGCGTCACGACGTCACTGTTGTCCGGGCCGACAACCAGGAACGTCACAGTGCCGCCCTTGGTCGCGGCACCGGTGAGCGTGGCGGACAGGCCGTCGACGGACTTCGTCCCCTTGCCGTCGAAGGTCACCTCACCGCTCTTGACCGCGGTGCCGTTCAGCGACCACTGGTAGCGGACCTTGCCGGGACCCGTCGAGGTGATGGAGCCCGTGGAGGTCAGCGCGCAGCTGGCGCTGTTCGTCACAGAAGCGGCCGCGGACACCTTGATGTCGTGCGACTCGGGGGACTTGTGGTCGTCGCGGTGGTCGTCGCGGCGCTCGTCCTTGCACCAGACCTTGTAGTAAGCCCGGTTGGAGGAGGTGGCGTCGGGGCTCAGCACCTCGAGCTGCGCCCAGCCGCGCTGGCTGTGACGCGGGTTGATGCCGAAGCCGACCTTGCGGGCGTCGCGGACCTTGATCTTGCCGTAGTCGACCACGTCACCGTTGAGGACCCAGCGGTAACGGACCCACGACGGACGGTCGACCTTGATCAGGCCGGTGAAGTCGATCTTGTCGCCGTAGGTGTCGCAGCGGCCGGCGTACGAGCTCGGGCTGGCCCAGGCGCGCGCCGTGACCGTCGGGTCGAGCTGCGTACGGTCGACCTCCTGAGCCTCCTGGCAGGAGACCGAGAAGTAGCCCCGCTTCGAGGTGACCTTCTTCGGACCGAGGACCTGGACGGCCTCCCAGCCCTTGACGTCCTCCTTGAAGGTGATGGCCTGCTTGACCGTCACCGTCTTGGTGCCGTGGCCCTTGAGCTTGATCACGTTGACCTTGCCCTTGGACCCGTCACCGTGGAGCCAGCGGTAGGCCAGCTCCGTCTTGCCCTTGACGGGCACCTTGATCTGGGCCGCGAAGTTGATCTTTGTCGGGCAGGAACCTTCGTAGTCGCCCGGGGAGGCCTTCGGCGCGGAGACCGAGACCTTGGGCGCCGCCTTGGTGGCCGCCTGGGCGGGGCTGGACAGCAGACCCGCGGACAGACCGGCCAGCACCGCGGCCGAAGCGCCGAACGCGGCGGCCTTACGTGCTAACCCAACAGACATCATGTGAGAGTGCTCCATTCCGTGAGGGAAGAGACGCGCTCGGGAACGGTCGCCACGCCGGCGCCTTTCGCGCATAGCGATATGGCAAAGCCCCCGTAATGCCCCTTTACCTAATCACAATACTGAATGCACGCTCAACACGGCCCGCAGATCGGAAATGTCCGGATTTCTTCAGCTACCGGCGAGGGCCCAGGCGATTCCGTCGAGGATGTCGTGCTCGCTCACCACGACCTGGGAAAACGCGAAACGGCGAACGATCCGGTCAAGAATTAGCGCACCCGCGCCAATCACGTCAACCCTCCCCGGATGCATGACCGGCACCGCCGCCCGCTCACCATGCGTCATCGCCAGCAACCGCCGCGTCACCTCGTGCACCTGCTCCGCTGAGATCCGGGAGTGGTGGATGCGCTCCGAGTCGTACTTGGGCAGGTCGAGCACGATGCCCGCGATCGTCGTCACCGAGCCCGCCAGGCCCACCAGCGTGTGCGCCTCCCGCACCGGGACCGCGGCCTCCACCCGGTCGAGCGCGGCCTCGACGTCCGCCACCACGGCCTCCAGGGCCTGCGCGGGAGACGGGTCGCCCACGCCGCGCAGGTGCCGCTCCGTCAGGCGGACGCAGCCGATGTCCACCGACAACATCGCCTGCGCGTGCTCCGCGCCGAGCACGAACTCCGTCGAGCCGCCCCCGATGTCCACCACCAGGTACGGGGGCAGCGGGCCCTGCGGCACCTCGGTCTCCGGCGACAGGCGCACCAGCCCCCTGGTGGCGCCCGTGAACGACAGCTCCGCCTCCTCGGCCCCCGACACCACCTCCGGCTCCACCCCGAAGATCTCGCGGACCCCCGCCACGAACTCGTGCCGGTTGGCCGCGTCGCGCGTCGCGCTCGTCGCCGCCACGCGCGTCGCGACGGCGCCGTGCCGCTCGATCAGCTCCTGGTAGGAGCGCATCACCTTGAACGTGCGCGCCAGGGCGTCGGGCGACAGCCGGCCCGTCTCGTCGACGCCCTCACCCAGGCGGACGATCTCCATCAGCCGCTCGACGTCCGTCAGCTCCTCGCCTTCGACGTCGGCGATGAGCAGGCGTACGGAATTGGTGCCGCAGTCGACGGCGGCTACACGCATGGTCCTTCACTCCACCAGTCGGGGAGTGCGTCGAGCGCCTCCCTGCCGAACGGGTTCGTCCCGGGGGCCGCCAGCTCGTGCGCCACCAGCGCGTGCAGGCACTTGACCCGCTCCGGCATGCCCCCGGTGCTCTGCATGTCGCGCGGGAGCGGCTCCAGCCCCTCCTCCTTCGCGGCCTCGTCGCGCCTGGCGACGTAGTCGTCGTGCGCCGCCCGGTAGGCCGCCGCCAGCTCCGGCTCGGTCACCAGCCTGGCCTGCATCTCGCGCATCAGGCCCGAGCCCTCCAGCGTGCCGATGGCCGAGGCCGCCTTCGGGCAGGTCAGGTAGTAGAGCGTCGGGAAGGGCGAGCCGTCGGGCAGCCGGGGCGCGGTCTCCACCACGTCGGGATTGCCGCACGGGCAGCGGTGCGCCACCCCGCGCAACCCCCGGGGCGGCCGCCCGAGCTGCTTCTCGACGACCTCGACGTCCTTACTGTCCAACACTTTCCCTTCCCGTCACCGCGCGGCGCCCGGTGCCCTTGTCGGCGGCCTCCACCGACTCCCACAGCGTCTCGTACCACGGCGGCACCGCCGCCGGCTGCTTCACGGCCGACTGCCGCTCGGGCTGCTCGGGCTCCATCACCACGTAACACTTCTCGCCCGGCCCGCAGTAATGCAGCCGCTCCTTCGCCGTCTTCTTGATCCAGTTGGGGTCGTCGCTCTGCCGGTCGCGGGCGAGCAACGCCTGCTTCTCCGCCTCGACCCTGGCCTTCTCGGCGCGCAGCTCGGAGATGCTGCGACGCAGGCTGATGTACTCGCGCACAGGGTAGGCCAGGCTCATCGCGATCGCGCACACCACGACGGCCAGGATGGCGGCCCTCCCGGTGAGCTGCGGCCTTTTCGCCAATTGCTGCACACCCCCTCAAGTACGGCTCGCGGCCGGATTACGGGGTGCCGCGAGCCGTACTCGAAACTAGCGCCGGAAACGCGGGAAAGCCGCGCGACCCGCGTAGCGCGCGGCGTCATCGAGCAGCTCCTCGATGCGCAGCAGCTGGTTGTACTTGGCGACGCGGTCGGAGCGGGCCGGCGCGCCGGTCTTGATCTGGCCGCAGTTGACCGCCACCGCCAGGTCGGCGATCGTCGTGTCCTCGGTCTCGCCCGAGCGGTGGCTCATCATGCAGCGGTAGCCGCTGCGGTGGGCCAGGTCCACGGCGTCGAGCGTCTCCGACAGCGTGCCGATCTGGTTCACCTTGACCAGCAGGGCATTGGCCGCGCCCTCCTTGATGCCGCGCTCCAGCCGCTCCGGGTTCGTCACGAACAGGTCGTCGCCGACGAGCTGCACCTTGTCGCCCAGCGAGGCCGTGATGGCCTTCCAGCCCTCCCAGTCCTCCTCGTTCAGCGGGTCCTCGATGGAGACGAGCGGGTAGTTGGCGACCAGGTCCTCGTAGAACGCGATGAGCTCCTGCGACGACAGGCCCTTGCCGTCGATCGTGTAGACGCCGTCCTTGTGGAACTCGGAGGCGGCCACGTCGAGCGCCAGCGCGACGTCCTCGCCCGGCACGTAGCCGGCCTTCTCGATGGCGACCAGGATCAGGTCGAGCGCGTCGCGGTTGGAGGGCAGGTTGGGCGCGAAACCGCCCTCGTCGCCCAGGCCCGTGGCGTAACCCTTCTCCTTCAGCACCGCCTTCAGCGCGTGGTACACCTCCGTGCCCATGCGCACGGCCTCGCGGAACGTCTCCGCCCCGATCGGCGCGATCATGAACTCCTGGATGTCCACGTTCGTGTCGGCGTGGGCACCGCCGTTGAGGATGTTCATCATCGGCACGGGCAGCACGTGCGCGTTGGGGCCGCCCAGGTAGCGGAACAGCGGCAGGTCCGCGCTGTCGGCGGCGGCCTTCGCCACGGCCAGCGAGACACCGAGGATGGCGTTGGCGCCGAGCTTCGCCTTGTTCGGCGTGCGGTCCAGATCGATCATGATCTGGTCGATGATGCGCTGGTCCTCGGCCTCGATCCCGCTGATCTCCTCCTGGATCTCGTCCGTCACGGCGAGCACGGCCTTCTCCACGCCCTTGCCGCCGTACCGCTTGCCGCCGTCACGCAGCTCGACCGCCTCGAACTGGCCGGTGGACGCACCGCTCGGCACGGCCGCGCGGCCGGTGCTGCCGTCGTCGAGCACGACCTCGACCTCGACCGTGGGGTTGCCCCGGGAGTCGAGGATCTCGCGAGCGTATACGACCTCGATGGTAGCCACGGGATGCGCTCCTAAATCGAAAGGTGATATGCCGTCAGAGCCTATCGGTACGGCCGCACGCGGGGTCGGCACGGTCAGGCGCCGCCCTGTGAGGTGTTGCCCGCCAACCGCCCCCTCGCCAGGCCCTCCCGTCAGGCGTTGCCTGTGAGGCTCCAGGCCTGGAGGCGGCCGGCCCGCTCGGCGACCAGGAGGCCGTCGCCCACCGCCAGCGACGTCACCTCCGTGCCCGCGCCCAGCAGGACGCCCAGCCGGTCGCCCTGGTCGGCGTTCCACACCTGGACGCCGGCGCCGCCCGCCGCGATCATCCTGCGCCCGCCGGCCGCCGTCCCGCCGACCGCCGCTCCTCCCGTGCTGAGCGAACGGACGAGCTTGCCGGTGGTCAGGTCGTACAGGCCGGTGGAGCCGCCGACCGTGACGGCGGCCAGGTCGTTCCCGAACGTGGTCAGCGCGCGGACCCGGCCCTTCGCCCTGACTCCCGGACCGGCCCCAGCACCCCGCCGTCGGTGCCGATCAGCGGCCGTCCTGCCCGCTCGTTCCACGCCACCGCGCTGACCGGGGCGGAGACGTTCTGGCGCGCGCCGACCAGCTCGTGCGTGACCAGGTCCGTCGTCCGCACCTGGCCGTCGGGGCAGCCGGTGACGGCGACCGCGTGGCCGCGCCACGTGCCCAGGCCCAGGACGCCGCCGCCGGCGTCACAGCCCATCTGCCAGGGGCCCTGCTTGGCGTCGCCGATCCGCCAGCGCCGCAGCCGCCCGCCCTTGTCCGTCCAGACGACGGTCTGGCTGCCGCCGACCGTGGCCAGGCCCATCGACAACACCGGCGTCTGGACGGGGGTCGCCAGCTTCGCCACCCGCTTGCCCGTCCGCGCGTCCCACACGCTGATCGAGCCGTCGCCGCGGTCAGCGAGGGCCACCACCGGGGTCCCCTTGTGGTGCCCGATCGCCACCGCCCCGACCCCCGCGCCGGCGCCCGGCCCGAACTCCGGCCCGATCGCCACCCCGAACACGGGCGCCGCACTCGCGCTCACCCTCGGCCCCGTCCCGACGCCGGGCGTCCACACGCCTCGCGACACCAGCCCGGCCACCAGCCCAACGGCCAGCAACGCCCCGACCCCCACCACGACCGCCCGCCCGGAACGGGATCGCCTGGCACTGTCGCCGCGCGCCGCCCGCCGCCTCCTGCCCCCTGCGCCACCCGGCTGCCCGCCCGGCAGCCCGCTTGGCGCGCCATCCGGCTGCCCGTCCAAGTGCTCGCCCAGTCGCCCACCCGAAGGGCCGCTCGGCTGCCCGGCCGCCACATGCCATCCAGTCCCGGTGACGGGCACGGCGGGCGCGCCGGTGCCGGTGCCAGTACCGGTGCCAATGCCGGCGCTGGGGCCAATGCCGGCGCCGGGGCCGGGGCCGGCTGGGGTGCCGTGGCGCGGGCGCTGCTCAGCGTTGCCGGAGTGCCGAGCGCTCGTGCCGCGCACCGGGCCGGGCCGCTCACCACGATCGGCGCGCATCCCGCGCGCGCCGGTGCCATTCTCCGCAGCCTGCCGCTCGCCGACGCCGCTCGCCGCGCCTTGATGCGGGCCGACGCCGCTCGCCGCACCTTGATGCGGACCGGCGTCATTCGCCGCAGACTGGCGCGCGCCGATGCCGCTCGCCGCGCCTTGATGCGGGCCGGCGTCATTCGCCGCAGACTGCCGGGTGCCGGTGCCACTCGCCCCAGCCCGATGCGCGTCGGAGTCACTCGCCGCAGCCTGCGGCGCGCCGGGGCCGGTCGCCGCGCCCCGAGGCCTCTCGGCAGCGGCCGGGGCCGGGCGTGGCGGGCCAGGGGGAGGCGAAGCTGCGGCGACGCGGCGTACCAGGCGCATCAGGACGTCGTCCGCCGACGGTCGCTGCCGCGGGTCCTTGGACAGGCAGGTTTCCAGGACGGCACGCAGCGGCTCCGCCACCGCCGCCAGATCCGGGTCGGCGTGCAGGATGCGGTGCATGACGGCCGGGATCGAGTCGCGTCCGAACAGGGGCTCGCCGGTCGCGGCGAAGCCCATGGTGGAGGCCCAGCTGAAGACGTCCGTGGCCGCCGTGACGCTGTCGCCGGCGATCTGCTCGGGGGCCATGAACCCGGGCGTCCCGACCACGAGGCTGCCGGTGGTCGCGGCGTCCATGGCCTTGGCGATGCCGAAGTCGATCACGCGCGGCCCGTCGGGGCCCATGAGGATGTTGCTGGGTTTGAAGTCGCGGTGCACGATGCCGGCCCCGTGGATGGCGGTGAGGGCGGTGATCGTGCCGACGGCGAGGCGTTCGAGGTCGCCGCCCGCGAGCGGCCCGGCGCCGGTGACCTGGTCGTGCAGGGACGGGCCTTCGATGTACTCGCTGACGATGTACGGCCGTCCTTCGACGAGCCCGCTGTCGAGGACCTTGGCGGTGCAGAAGCCGGCGACCCCGGCGGCGATGGCGCTCTCCTGGAGGAATCTGCGTTCGGCGCGCGCGTCACCCAGGAGCCGGGCGTGCAGCATCTTGACGGCGACGTGCGTGCCGTCGGTGTCCTGGCCGAGGTACACCGAGCCTTGCCCGCCGTCGCCGAGCCGACCGAGCAGGCGGTAGCCGGCCACGTGCCGCGGCTCCCCCGAGTGCAGCGGTCTCACTGGTTCAAGTCCCCCTGGTCGCACCGTCACAGCCCCCAGGGGATCCTGACATTTCCCGACTTATCGCGCCAAACTCAGGACGATTCCCACGCCCGCACCCGGTCCCGGTACGCCCGTGCCGCGGCCCGCAGCTCGGCCTCGGCGTCGAGCCCGGCCTCGGCGGCCCGGCGTACCAGGTCGAACAGCTCCCGCGCCACGCCCTGCCCGATCGCGGCCGCCAGCGACTCGGGCGCCCCGGCCCGCTCGGCCCTGCGCATGAGCTGCGCGGCCAGCGACAGCGCGGGCTGCCCCATGGGCACCCCGTCGAGCACGGACTCGCGGCCCTTGGCCGCCCGCTCGGCCGCCTTGATCGCTTCCCAGTTGTCGTTGACCTCGTCGGCGCTCTCGGCGCGTACGGAGCCGAACACGTGCGGGTGGCGGCGGACCAGCTTCTCGACGATCCCGGCGGCCACGTCGTCCATGTCGAAGCCCTCGGCCACCCGCGCGTGGAAGACGACCTGCAGCAGCAGGTCGCCCAGCTCCTCGCGGAGGGCGGGGTAGTCGCCCTGCTCGATCGTCTCGAGCACCTCGTAGGCCTCTTCGAGCAGGTACGGCACCAGCGACTCGTGCGTCTGCTTACGGTCCCAAGGGCATTCGGTGCGCAGCCGGTCCATCACCGCCACGAGGTCGAGCACCCGCGCCCCCGGCAGGTCGTACGACCCGGGCACGACCTCGATCGTCGGCGGCTCGTCGAGCGCGACGGCGGCGTGCCCGACGGCGCGCATGAAGTCCTCGCCGTCCTGCTGCTCGGCCAGCCACACGACGGTCTCGCCGGCCGCGCGCACGGCCAGCGCCCGCGGGTCGGGCTCGGTGACCTCGACGTCGATCCCGGCCTCGGCCAGGTAGGGCAGCTGCGGGTGGGCGCCGGACGCGGTGAGGACGGGCCCGGAGCGCAGGGCCTGCCAGGCCTGGTGGCTCAGCAGGCCGGGCGCGACCCTGGGCGAGGTGGTGACGACGATCAGCGGCACGGGGTCAGCCCTGGGCCGGCTGCGCCTGGAGGGTGAGCTTGCCGAACCGGCCGGTGTCGACGAACAGCGCGGGGTTCTCCTGGGAGCGCTGCCCGTTGAGCTGGCCGAAGCGCGGGTTGAAGATCGGCTTGATGGAGCTGAACTCCTGGATCAGCTTCTCCTGCCCGGCCTGGCCGCCGAACTGCTGCTGCAGCTTGGTCAGGCCCACCATGGCGCGGGCGTAGGCGCGGGCGTCGGACGGGGCGACGCCGTTGGCCAGGAGGTTGATCTCGGGCGACTGGAACTGGCCCGGGTCCTTGAGAGCGTTGTCGATCTCGGTCTCGGTGACCTGCACGTTGTGCCGGTCGAGGAGCTGGTTGGACACGCTCACGTTGACCAGTCGCTGCAGCACGGCCTGGTTGGCCGGCACGCCGAGTGCCGACTCGTCGAGCTGCGCCTTCTTCAGCGCCGCCAGATAGGCCTGTGTGTCAGCGTTGAGCTTGCTCATGGAGATGCGCTCGTTCCCGACCACGGCCGCGGCCCCGGCCTGCATGGGAGAGGAGCAGGCGGTCATTGCCGCGACCACCGCAGCGGCGGCCACGGCCACTCGTATCGACTTCACGTACGTCCCTTTCCGACCAGAA
Organism: [Actinomadura] parvosata subsp. kistnae; assembly: GCF_900323885.1. Taxonomy (GTDB): domain Bacteria; phylum Actinomycetota; class Actinomycetes; order Streptosporangiales; family Streptosporangiaceae; genus Nonomuraea; species Nonomuraea composti. The sequence continues at coordinate 1,472,511 of NZ_OOHJ01000018.1, forward strand.
ATCGCCGCTAGCTTACCCGCGCGGGCTCGAGGAACATCGCCTCGACCAGGTCACCGCACCATTTGAGCAGGTCGAGGTCGCGCAGCGGCTGCCCGCCGAGCGGCTTCGTCTTGGGGATCGGCACCAGGAGGGTCTCGGCGGCCTGCTTGTAGATGGCCTTCTTGTAGAGGCGGTCGAGGCGGACCTGCTGCGACTCCCTGAGCCTGGCGGGGCCGAACTTGATGTTCTGGCCCTGCAGCGTGACGTCGGTGAGCCCGGCCGCGCGCGCCTTGATCCGGAACCTGGCGACCTCCAGGAGGTTCTCGACCTCCACGGGCGGCTTGCCGTAGCGGTCGGTCAGCTCGTCGCGGACCTCGTCGATGTCGGTCTCGGAGGCGATGGCCGCGATGCGCTTGTACGCCTCCAGCCGCAGCCGCTCGGAGGTCACGTAGTCGTGCGGGATGTGCGCGTTGATGGGCAGCTCGACCTTGACGTCGTGCTGCTCCTCCTGCACCTCGGCGCCCGACAGCTTGGCCTTCTGCTCCTGCACGGCCTCGGCCATGAGCCGGACGTACAGGTCGAAGCCGACGCCGGCGATGAAGCCGGACTGCTCGGCGCCGAGCACGTTGCCGGCGCCGCGGATCTCCAGGTCCTTCATCGCGACGTACATGCCGGCGCCCATCTCGGTGTGCTGGGAGATGGTGGCCAGCCGCTCGTGCGCGGTCTCGGTGAGCGGCTTCTCCGGCGGGTAGAGGAAGTACGCGTACCCGCGCTCCCTGCCTCGCCCGACGCGCCCCCGGAGCTGGTGGAGCTGCGACAGTCCGTAGTTGTCGGCCCGGTCGACGATCAGCGTGTTGGCGTTGGGCACGTCGAGCCCGGACTCGACGATCGTGGTGGAGACGAGCAGGTCGTACTCGCGCTCCCAGAACCCCACCATGATCTTTTCGAGCTGGTGCTCGTTCATCTGCCCGTGGGCGACCGCGATGCGCGCCTCCGGCACCAGCTCGCGCAGCCGGGCGGCGACCTTGTTGATCGAGGCCACCCGGTTGTGGACGAAGAAGATCTGCCCGTCGCGCATCAGCTCGCGCCTGATCGCCGCCGCGATCTGCTTCTCCTCGTACGGCCCCACGAACGTGAGGATCGGATGCCGTTCCTCCGGCGGGGTGAGGATCGTGGACATCTCGCGGATGCCGGTCAGGCCCATCTCCAGCGTGCGCGGGATCGGCGTGGCGGACATGGCCAGCACGTCGACCTGGGTACGCAGGTGCTTCATGGCCTCCTTGTGCTCGACGCCGAACCGCTGCTCCTCGTCGATGATGATCAGCCCGAGGTCCTTGAACCTGACCTCGGGGCTGAGCAGCCGGTGGGTGCCGATCACGACGTCCACGGCGCCGGAGCGCAGCCCTTCGAGCGTGCCCTTGATCTCGCCGTCGGTCTGGAAGCGCGAGACCGGCTTGATCGTGACGGGGAAGCTGGAGAAGCGCTCGGCGAAGGTGGACATGTGCTGCTGCACCAGCAGCGTCGTGGGCACCAGCACCGCGACCTGCTTGCCGTCCTGGACGGCCTTGAAGGCCGCCCGCACCGCGATCTCGGTCTTGCCGTAGCCGACGTCGCCGCAGATGAGGCGGTCCATCGGGACGCCGCGCTCCATGTCGCGCTTGACCTCGTCGATGGCTTCGAGCTGGTCGCCGGTCTCGGCGTACGGGAAGGCGTCCTCCATCTCCCGCTGCCACGGCGTGTCGGGGCTGAAGGCGTGGCCGGGCGAGGCCATACGGGCGGAGTAGAGCCTGATCAGCTCGCCGGCGATCTCCTTGACCGCCTTCTTGGCGCGGGACTTGGCCTTGGCCCAGTCGGCGCCGCCCATGCGGTTGAGCGTGGGCGCCTCGCCGCCGACGTAGCGGGTGACCTCGTCGAGCTGGTCGGTGGGGACGTAGAGGCGGTCGCCCTTGGCGTACTCGATGACGAGGTATTCGCGGGTGGCGCCCTGGACGGTGCGCTGCACCATCTCGATGTAGCGGCCGACGCCGTGCTGCTCGTGCACGACGTGGTCGCCGACCTTGAGCTGCAGCGGGTCCACCATGTTGCGGCGGCGGGAGGGCAGGCGCCGCATGTCCTTGGTGGAGGCCTTCTGGCCGACGAGGTCGAGGTGGGTGAGCACGGCCAGGCCGGGCGTGATGAAGCCGTGCTCGATCAGGCCGGTGGAGACGTGCACGACCTTGGGCTCGGGGGCCTTGTCGACGTACTGGGTGAGCCGCGCGGGCACGTCGACGCTCTTGAGCACCTCGACCATGCGCTCGGCGGGGCCGTGGCCCTCGCTGAGCAGCACGACGGCCTTCTCGTCGGCGAGCCAGCCCTTGATGTCGGCCAGCGCCTTGGCGGTGTCGCCGCGGTAGGACTCGGAGTCTTGCGCGTCGAGCTCGACGCCGGCGCCGAACGGCGCCATCGTCCACCAGGGCTGGCCGAGCGCGTCGGCGTGCTCGCGGATCTCCTCCAGCGTGCGGAACGCGGCCGCGCCCAGGTCGATCGGCGCCTCGCCGCCGGCCGCCGCGTTGATCCAGGACGCTTCGAGGAACTCCTGCGAGGTGCGGACCAGCTCTTCTGCCCGCCCCCTGATCCGCTCGGGGTCGCACACGAACACCGCGGACCTGATCGGCAGGTGGTCGAGCAGCAGGTCCATCTCGCCGGCCAGCACGGGCGCGAACGCCTCCATGCCCTCGACCGGCGTGCCCTCGGCGAGCTGGTCGAGCACTTCGGCCAGTGCCGGGTGCTCCTCGGCCAGCGCGCGGGCCCGCTGACGCACCTCGGCGGTCAGCAGCAGCTCCCGGCACGGCGGCGCGAACAGCCCGTCTTCTGCCGACTCCAGCGAGCGCTGGTCGGCCACCTTGAACCAGCGGATCTCCTCGACGGTGTCGCCCCAGAACTCCAGCCGCAGCGGGTGCTCCTCGGTGGGCGGGAACACGTCGAGCAGGCCGCCGCGCACGGCCACCTCGCCGCGCTTCTCCACCATGTCGACCCGGTGGTAGCCGTTGTCGACCAGGTTGCGCACGACGTCGTCGAGGTCGGCGTCGTCGCCGGCCCTGAGCCGGATGGGCTCCAGGTCGCCGAGGCCCTTCACGATGGGCTGCAACAGGGCGCGCACGGGCGCCACGATCACGCTGAGCGGCCCGGCGGCGGCGTCGCCCTTGATCGGGTGCGCCAGCCGGCGCAGCACGGCCAGCCGCTGGCCCACGGTGTCGCTGCGCGGCGAGAGCCGCTCGTGCGGCAGCGTCTCCCAGGCCGGGAACACGGCCACGGAGCTCGGCTCGATCAGGCTGGTCAGCGCGGCGGCGAGGTCTTCCGCCTCCCGCCCCGTGGCGGTGACGGCCAGCACGGTGCGCTGGTCGTGCGCGGCCAGCGCGGCCACGCCGAACGGGCGCAGCGCGGACGGCGCGATCAGCGAGACGTCGCCGCCCTCTTCGAGAGCGGCGGTCAGCTTCGGGTCGGCGCGAACAAGGTCAAGTAGCCCGGAAAGACTCATCAGATACGCCCACAGCCCCACGACGGCAACACGACTACCCCCGGCCGTGTCAGGTCGCGGGGGTCCCTCCCAAGCCTACTCGCCGCCGCGGCTCAACCAACTCGATAACCAGGCACGGAAGGCCAGCGCACGGTCAGCACCGTGGACGCCTCCTCCGCCCGCCACGAATGGTCGACGCCCTTGCCCCACACCACGTAGTCGCCCGGCTCGGACAGCAGCACGCTGCGCCCGGGCAGCTCCACCCGGAACCGGCCGCTGATCAGCACGAGCAGCGCGGTGCGCGCCTCCCCCTTGACCCACTCGGCGCGCTCGTCGCCCGGCGGGTGCACGCCCCACTTGATCTCGACGTCCTCGCTGTGTCTTGGGTCGCCCGGGGGTTTGAAGTGACCGAGCAGCCACCCCCGGTCGCCCGCCGCGTCCACGCCCGCGTTGCCCACATAGACCCCATCGCTCACGGGCAGGGACGCTAGCAGGGAAATGCATTACGAAGGGGAAGAGGTTGATTACTGTAGGTCACATGTCTGAGGTGCGATCGGTCGCCCAGCGAGGCGACCTCTTCGGTCAGCGGGTCCGCGAGCATGTTGCCGGGCAACCGACGAGGCGGCTCGACGTGCTGGTCGCCGGGTGCGCCCACGACGAGCCGCTGGCGCTCGACCACGTCGAGACGAGAGTGACGGGGGCCGACGAGGACCATCCGGCGATCAGGCGGGTGCTGGCGGAGCGGGCCGACCTCGTCGCCTGGCAGCTCGGTGACCTGCGCTCGGTGCCGCTGCCGCCGCGCGGGTTCGACATCATCCAGCTGTCGTTCCTGCTGGAGCGGGTGCGGCACGCCGAGCTGGTCCTCGACCGGCTGCTGCAGTCGCTGCGGCCCGGGGGGCTGGTGCTGCTGCGGATGCGTGACCGGCGCTCGGCGTACGGGCTGCTCGACCGGCTCACGCCGTCGTGGCTGCGCCGGCTGCTGTGGCGCGGCCTGGTCCGTCCCGGCACGCCGGGGCCGCTGCCCGCCGTGTACGAGCCGCTGGCCTCCAGCGACGGCATGTACGCGTTCTGTCTCAGCCGCGGCCTGATGATCACCGACGAGGAGCGCAACCTGAGCGGGCCCGCCCGGTCGCGCCGCATCGGCGCGGCGGCCATCACGCTGACGTCGAAGCTGACCAGCGGGCGTTTCCCGTCCTCGCACGACGAGATCACGATGGTGATCAGGAAGCCGCAGCACCACTTCGCGCGGCTGCTCTGAGGCGCGCCGGGGCCCCACTGACCACGGAAAGGGGTCTGGCGACACACTGGTATCAGCCGGTAGACTCCTTTCCTACCAATTCAATCGGAATAGTTGGGATGCAGACAACGTGGAGTGGACCCCCGACCCGCGCGAGCTGGCCGACCTCGAACTGCTGCTCAACGGCGCGTTCGAGCCACTGACGGGGTTCCTCGGCCACGACGACCTGCACGCCGTGCACGAGCGCGGCACCCTGGCCGACGGCACTCCCTGGCCCGCCCCCGTCACGCTGCACATCGGCGCCGACGTCGAGCCGGGCGACGAGGTCACCCTGCTCGACCCAGAGGGCCTGCCGCTGGCCGTCCTGACCGTGACGGCGCACGAGCCCGACGGCCTCACCGCCGGGCCGCTCAAGGCGCTGAGCACTCCCGAGCACGGCCCGTTCGCGCGGCTGCGGCGTACCCCCGCCCAGGTCTCCGAAGAGCTCGGCGGGCGCCCCGCACTGGCCGTCACCATGCGCGGCCCGCTCGACGACCTCGGCGAGGTCGTCGCCACCGCCAAGGAGCTGGACGCGACGATCCTGCTGCTCCCCCTCGCGTACGGCGAGGCGGGCCCCGCGGTCGTCCGCGCCGCGCTGCGCGCCAAGGAGCAGCTGCCCCCGGGCACGCTCGTCGTCCCGGTGCCCCTGGCGCCGCGCGCGGAGCCCGAGCTCGACCTGGAGCTGCGCGAGCACGTCGCCACCGCCTACGGCGCCACCGAGCACCTGGCGGGCCCCGACCCGGTGCACATCCCCGGCCCGCCGCACCGGCGCGGCCTGGTGGTGTTCTTCACCGGCCTGTCGGGCTCCGGCAAGTCCACGATCGCGCGCGGCCTGCGTGACGCGCTGCTGGAGCTGGGCAGCCGCACGGTGACCTACCTCGACGGCGACGTGGTGCGCCACCTGCTGTCCAAGGGCCTGACGTTCTCCAAGCAGGACCGCGACCTGAACATCCGCCGCATCGGCTTCGTCGCCGCCGAGGCGGCCCGGCACGGCGGCCTGGCCATCTGCGCCCCGATCGCGCCCTACGCGGCCACCCGCGAGGAGGTGCGCGAGATGGTCGAATCCGTCGGGGCCGACTTCCTGCTCGTGCACGTCGCCACGCCGCTTGCGGAGTGCGAGCGGCGCGACCGCAAGGGCCTGTACGCCAAGGCCCGCGCCGGCCTGATCCCCGAGTTCACCGGCATCTCCGACCCCTACGAGGAGCCGGACGACGCCGACCTGACCATCGACACCACGCACATCTCGATCGAGGCGGCCGTGTCCAGGGTGCTGGACACGCTGCGGAGCGGAGGCTGGGTCCGTTGATCGACTGGGCGCTGATCGCCGGGTCGTTCGTCGTCGCCATCGTGGTCGGGCTGACCGGGATGGGCGGCGGCGCGCTGATGACCCCGATGATGATGTTGTTCTTCAACGTCCCGCCGCTGGCGGCGGTCTCCAGCGACCTGGTGGCCTCGGCGGTGATGAAGCCGGTGGGCAGCGTCGTGCACCTGCGCCGCGGCACGGTGAACCTGCGCCTGGTCGGCTGGCTGTGCGCGGGCTCGGTGCCGGCGGCGTTCTGCGGGGTGTTCCTGGCCAGGGCGTTCGCGGTGAGCGACGCGGTCAAGTACGCGCTCGGCGTCGCGCTGCTGCTGGCCGTGGCGGGCATGGCGCTGAAGAGCTGGCTCGGCGGGCGGGGCGGCACGTCGAGCGCCCGCGACATCGTCGTGCGCCCAATCCCTACCCTACTGGTCGGTACGGTCGGCGGCCTGGTCGTCGGCGTCTCCTCCGTCGGCTCCGGATCCCTGATCATCGTGGCGCTGCTCGTGCTCTACCCGGCGCTCAAGGCCAACCAACTCGTCGGCACCGACCTGGTGCAGGCCGTGCCCCTGGTCGCCGCCGCCGCGCTCGGCCATCTCCTGTTCGGCGACTTCCAGATGGACCTCACGCTGTCGCTGCTCATCGGCTCGATCCCGGGCGTCTACCTCGGCGCCAGGATCTCCTCCCGCGCCCCGGGCGGCCTCATCAGGGCCATGCTGGCGATCGTCCTGCTCGCCTCCGCCCTCAAGCTGCTCGACGTGAGCAACACGCTCACCGTCTGGGCCCTGCTCGCCGCCACCGCCGTCACCATCGTGGGCTGGCGTGTGCGGGCTAGGGCCGCGGCACGGGCGTCGAGCGAAAGTACCGATCTCGAGCCAGCTCGCTGAACGCCCGGCCCGCCCCCGGGTCGGAGTCGAAGCTCGTGTCGCCGCGCGGCGCCTGCGGCGAGTCGAAGTAGAGCAGCGCCTTGATCTGCGGGTAACGCCTGATCTGCCCGCGCACCGACTCGAAGAAGCGCCGCTTGAACGCGCGGTCCTTCGGCCGCTCGAACACGCCCCACTCGGCCACCATCACCGGCTTGCCGGGGAAGCGCGCCTGCATCCACCGGTAGAACCCCGGCCAGCCGGGATACTCCTTGCGCGTCTTGTTGACGAGCCCGTCGAAGTCGTGCACCCGGTCGTCGGCGTACGGGTCCATCGCCACCCAGTCGACCACGTCGTCACCGGGGTAGAGGTCCTCGAACCAGGAGGTGGCCGCCCAGTTGGGCGCGCCCATGTAGGTCATGACGACGACGGCGTTCCTGACGCCCTTCTCCCGCAGCCTGAGCACGACGTGCCGGAACATGGCCGCGTAGTCGGTGGCCCCCATGCCGGACCCCGAGGAGGGATCGACGTCGTTCTCCGGCTCGTGGTGCAGGGTGAGGAAGAACCGCTCGGGGAAGGTGCGTCTCAGGTGCTCGGCCAGCCGGTCGATCCGGGCGTCGAGCGCCCCTTGCGCGATCTCCGCCCACGTACGGTCGAGCGACGGCTTCCAGTTGACCATCAGCAGCCGGGGCCTGGCCGGGTCGCGGGCCAGCCGCACCTCCGCCCCGGTGGGGAACAGCTCGCTGCCCCGGTGGTAGACGTGCAGCACGTCGACCGGCGCGCCCATGCGCGACTCGGCCCCGTGCAGCGCCTGCTCCACCGAGCCGCCGGTGAACACCTCGGGCGCCATGCCCCACCAGGCGCCGCAGGACGGGATCAGCTTGGTGGTCACAGTGCAGGCGGGCGCGCCGGCCTGCTTGGCCACGGGTGCCTGGACCGGCACCGGCCGGACGTCGGAACCTTCGGCGCTGGAGCAGCCGGCCAGCAGCACGACCATGGCCAGAATTGCAGTGTTAAGCGGTTTTTCGCGGGAAATGCTCCGTAGCTGCAAAGCCTTCCAACCCCCTCGTCGAACGACTTCCGCCCCTCACACCCTGAACCTTGCCATGTCATTCCTGGAACTTCAGCCAGTGTGGAAGTCTCCCCAGTTCGTGGCGGTGAGGTGACGGTCCGAATTTCGTGATTTTTCGTTTATGTGCGCGCTGCTTTATGGCCTTACCGGAGAAAATCTTGAGTATTCAACATCGGTGCTGACCGTCCCTCCTATAGTGGGCGCACATGAGCTCCGGCACCGACCTCGACGAGCACCTCTCGCTGCTACGCCGGCGATGGCTGCTCCTCGTCGGCTGCGTCGTGTTCGGCGGCACCGCGGGCCTGGCGCTGATGCGCCTGACCCCGCCCGCCTACACCGCCACGACGCAGGTGCTGGTCATGCCGGTCGGCCCGCAGGACCAGCCCAACCAGGTGACCAGCCGCCAGCGCGAATCGCTCAACCTCGACACCGAGGCCCAGATCGCCCAGTCGTCCGTGGTCGCCGCGCGCGCCGCCGCCGCGCTCGGCGTCACCGCGATCGAGCCGGCCGAGGTCACCGTCCCCCCGAACTCCGCCGTGCTGTGGATCTCCGTCACGGCCGCCCAGCCCGCCACCGCCGCCGCCCAGGCCGCCGCGTACGCCGAGGCGTACCTCACCAACCGCCGCCAGAGCGCGCTGACCGCCATGGCCGAGCAACAGCAGGCCGTGCTCGGCAAGCTCAAGCAGGTCAACGCGGGCATCGACCAGGTCATCAAGCAGCTCGCCCGCCTGCCCAGGAGCAGCGCCGAGCACGCGATCGCCGCCCAGCGGCAGGGCGTGCTCAACCGGCAGGCCGCCAGCCTGGCGCTCAAGTACGACGCCCTCAGGACCGTCGCGGTCACCCCCGGCACGGTCATCAGCCAGGCCACGCCGCCCAGCGCCCCCAGCTCCCCCAGCCTGCCGCTGCACCTCGGCACCGGGCTCATGGCCGGGCTGCTCACCGGCTCGGCCGCCGCCTACGCCCGCGACCGGCTCGACCGGCGCCTGCGCACCGCCGCCGACGTCGAACGCCTCACCGGCCTGCCCGTGCTCAGCGACCTGTCGAGCCCGCGCGAGCACGGCGTGCTGCACGAGCTGGCCTGCGCCGTCGTCTCCGCCTGCCCCGGCAAGAGGCTGCTGGTCCGCGCGCTGCCCGCCGACCTGTACGCCTCGTCGCTGGCCGAGCCGCTGGCCGTCAGCGCGCCGCTGGTCGTGCTCGACGGCTCCGACGTCCGTGACCTCGCCAGGGCCGACGCGGCCGTCCTGCTGATCGGCCTCGGCCTGGTCACCGCGCACGACGTCGAGGCCGCGCGCCGCCAGCTCGCCCGGCACGACGTGCCGATCATCGGCGTCGTCACGGCCACCGACGCGGTGCCGTCGTTCGTGCCGCTCCTGGAGCCCCGTACGCACACGCCGCTCGGCAAGCTCGTCGCCACCGGCGAGCTGGAGCCGGGCGGCGCCGCGGAGACCACTCCCATGCAGGCGCTCCACCACCACCCGCGGCGGCCTGGCAAGCAGTCGTGAGGGGGCCCGCGTGGCCCATCGGGGCGCTGCTGGTCGGCTATCCGGCCTGGTGGGCGCTGGGGTTCGGCGGGCTGTCGGTGATCGTGCTGGCCGTGCCCATGGCGGTGATCCTGTGGCGGCGCCGGCCGGTCAGGGTGCCGCGCGGGTTCGGGCTGTGGCTGCTGCTGCTGGCCGGATACCTGGTCAGCGGGCTGATGCTGGGCGAGTCGCCGCCCGGCACGTACGGTGAGCTCGGGCCCGGCCGGCTGCTCGGCTACGGCATGCGGCTGGCGCTCTACTGCGCCGTCCTGATCACCGTGCTCTACCTGGGCAACCTCACCGAGCGGGAGCTGCCGCAGCTGCGCCTCGTGCGCATGCTCGGCGTCCTGTTCGTCACCACGGTCGCGGGCGGCCTGCTCGGCGTGTTCCTGCCCGGCTTCGCCTTCACCTCGCCGGTGGAGCTGGCGCTGCCGGAGTGGATCAGCGGCAACGCGTTCGTCCAGAACCTCATCCACCCCACCGCCGCGCAGACGCAGAAGGTGCTCGGCTTCGCCTCACCCAGGCCCGAGGCGCCGTACGAGTGGGCCAACGCCTGGGGCAGCAACGCCTCGGTGCTGCTGGTCTGGTTCGTGGTCGGCTGGTGGGTGCACGGACGGGCACGGCACCGCGCCTTCGTCGCCGTGGTGCTCGCGCTGGCCACCATCCCCGTCGTGTACTCGCTCAACCGCGGCCTGTGGATCGGGCTCGGCCTGACCGTCCTGTACGTGGTCGTCCGCGTCGGCGGGCGCACCAGAGCCGCGCTGTGCGGCGTGCTCGCGGCGGCGGCGCTGGCGTTCACGCTCAGCCCGCTGGCCACCCTGTTCGCCCAGCGCCTGGACAACCCGCACTCCAACGACATCCGCGCCTTCACCGTCGGCGCCACCCTCGCCGCCGCCGGGCACTCCCCCGTCATCGGGTACGGCAACACGCGCAACGCCACCGGCAACCACCGCACGATCACCACCGGCAAGACCGACTGGTGCGCCACCTGCGGGCATCCGCCGCTGGGCAGCGACGGGCAGCTCTGGCTGCTGATCATCACGCAGGGCTTCACCGGGGCCGCGCTCTACGTCGCCTTCTTCGTCGGCGCGATCCGCCGCCACTGGCGCGACCGCAGCCCCGTCGGGCTCGCCGGGGTGCTCGTGATGGGGCTCGTGCTGCTCTACATGTTCGTCTACGACGGCCTCGTCACGCCGCTCATCCTCTACCTCGTCTCGTTCGCCCTCCTGTGGAGGAACTCATGAGGGATGCCACCGTACGGCTCGGGTACCTCGCGGAGACCGTGCGGCTGCTGTATCCGGGGACGGGCGCGCCCCGGGCGTACACGCTGCTGCCGCACGCCGCGCTGCCCCGCAGGCTGGCGCCGCGCCGCTGGTGGCATCCGGGCGCCCCGGTCGAGGTGCCGGTCGAGGGGTCGATCGCGGCGCACCTCAGCGAGGTCTTCCAGCGTCCCGTCGAGACCGTTCTCCACGTACGTCCGGCGCGCCGGGCCAACCGCAAGCCCGTCCTGGAGGCCCACGCGGGCGGGCGGCGGCTCGCGTACGTGAAGATCGGCGACACCGACCGCGCCCGCGCGCTGATCGGCGCCGAGGCGGCGGCGCTGCGCCGGCTGGCCGGGCTGCCCCTGCGGACGGTCGCCGCCCCGGCGGTACTGCACCACGGCGAGTGGCGGGGCCTCGCGGTGCTGGCGCTGTCGCCGCTGCCGGTGCCCGCGCCGCCGCGGCGCCGCCCGGTGTCCGGCCCGCTGCTGGTGGAGGCGGTCAAGGAGATCGCCGCCACGGGCGGCGACCGCCCCGCCTGGCACGGCGACCTCGCCCCCTGGAACCTGTGCCGCTCCCGCGACGGCCGACTGCTCGTGTGGGACTGGGAGCGGTACGAGATCGGCGTCCCCTACGGCTTCGACGCCGTCCACCACTTCTTCCATCGGACCCTGCGCAGGGCGGCGCCCCCGGCCGCCGCGCGGGCCTGCGTGACGCGGGCCGCGAAGGTGCTGGCCCCCTCGGCCTGCCGCCCGCCACCGCCAGGCGCACCGCGCTGCGCTACCTCGCCGCGCTCGCCGAACGGCACGCCGCCGACGGCCACACGCCGCTCGGCCCGCCGCACACCTGGCTCGACCCGGCCGTCGAACACGAGGAGCTGCTGAGGTGAGGACGATGAAGCGATCGGTACTGTCGCTGTCACGGGCCACCGGACGATTCACGTCGGGAGCGCGCGTGCTGCCGTCGTTCCTGATCACAGGGGCGCAGCGGTGCGGCACCACCTCCCTGTACCGCGCCCTGGCCCAGCATCCGCTGCTGCTCAAACCCGTCCTGCACAAGGGGGTGCACTACTTCGACGTCGCCTACGGGCGCGGCCTCGCCTGGTACCAGGCACACTTCCCGCTGTGGGTCGGCACCGCGCTGCTCCACCACCGGTACGGCACCCGCGCCCAGGCGTACGAATCCTCCCCCTACTACCTGTTCCACCCCCTGGCCGGGGAACGCATCGCCGCCGACCTGCCCGGCGTCAAGCTCATCGTGCTGGTCCGCGACCCCGTCGAGCGGGCCTTCTCCGCGCACGCCCACGAGCTGGCCCGAGGCTACGAGACCGAATCCCACTTCGAGTACGCCGTCGAGCTGGAGGCCCAGCGCCTGGCCGGGGCCGAGGAGCTGCTGCGGGCCTCGCCGTACGCGCTGCACCACTCGCACCGCCACCACGCCTACCTGGCCAGGGGCCGCTACGCCGACCAGCTCGACCGCCTGGAGCCGCTCATCGGCCGCGAACGCATCCTCGTGCTCGACAGCCACCGCTTCTTCGCCGAGCCGGAGACCGTCTACGACCGGGTCCTCGACTTCCTCGGGGTGCCGCACCTGGGATACCCGGCGTTCGAGCGGCACAACGGGCGGGCACTGCCGCGCCGGGTGCCGCAGGTGCTCGGGCGGGCCCTGCGGGACCACTTCGAGGCGTACGACGCCCGGCTGACCCGCTGGCTGGGCGGTGAGCCGTCGTGGCGGCGGTGATCGGGCGCAGGGGGCTGGCCGGGCTCGGCGGGGCGGCGCTGGGCGCGCTGGCGCAGTTCGTCCTCGTGGTCGTGGTGACCAGGGCATTCCCGGCGGCCGAGGCGGGCGCGTTCTTCACCGCGACGGCGCTGATCCTCATGGCGGCGGGCATCGCCAAGCTCGACGCGGGCAACGGCCTCATCTACTTCATCGCCCGCGCCGCCACCTACGACTACCGCGGCATCTCCGGCTACCTCCGCGCCGCGATCGTGCCCTGCGTGGTCGTGGCCGCCGGCGCCGCGGTGGTGCTGTACCCGCGCCTCGGGCCGCCCGCCGCGCTGCTGCCGGCCATCGTCGTCGCGGACGTGCTGCTGGCCGCCACGCGAGGGTTCGGCATGATGCGGCCCACCGTCCTGCTCGACGGGGTGCTCGTCCCGGTCGGGCAGGTCGTGCTGGTCGGCGGGGCGGCGCTGGCCGGGGTGTCCGGGTGGGGGCTGACGCTGGCGTGGGCGGCGCCGTACCTGCCGGTCGTGGTGCTGGGCGCGGCCGGGCTGCGCGGGCGGGCGCCGCGCACGCCGTACCTGCCGGGCACCGGACGAGACCTGTGGCGCTACACGGCCCCGCGATCGGTGGCGGGGGCGATCCAGGCCGTGTTCCAACGGGTGGACATCGTGATCGTGGCGCTGCTCGCCGGCCCCGCCCAGGCCGCCGTCTACACGGCCGCCACCCGCTTCAAGGTGGTCGGCCAGCTCGCCAACCAGGGCCTGGCGCAACCCCTCCAGGCCGGCCTGGTCAGGGCGCTGGCCTGCGGGGAACGGGAGCGCGCCCGCGAGCTGTACCAGTCGGCCACAGCCTGGCTGGTGCTGCTGACCTGGCCGGTGTGGCTCGCGTACGCGGTGCTGGCGCCGTGGGTGCTGCGGCTGTTCGGGCCCTCGTACGGGTCGGCGGCGCCGGTCGCGCTGGTGCTGGCCGGGACCATGATGGTGGCGACGGCCTGCGGCATGGTGGACGTCGTCCTGACGGCCGCCGGTCACACCGGGACGAGCCTGGCCAACCTCGTGACCGCGATCGGCTGCACCGTACTGCTCGACGTGGCCCTCATCCCGGCCCACGGCGCGCTCGGAGCGGTCGCCGGCTGGTCCGGCGGGGTGATCGTCAAGAACCTGCTGCCCCTCTGGCAGCTCCACCGCCGCTACGGCCTGCACCCCTTCGGCCGCCACACCCTCACCGCCCTCCGCCGGACGGCGGTCGCATGAGCGCGAGCGCCGACGACGGGATCGCCGGGCGCCCGGGCCCGGAGGCTGGTGACGAGATCAGTGGGCACCCGAGCGCCGGCGAAACACCCGGCGGGCGCGCGGGTCCCGTGCTCGTGACGGGGCTGCCCCGCAGCGGGACGAGCTGGGTCGGCAGGATGCTCACCGCCGGAGGCGACCTCGTCTACGTCAACGAGCCGCTCAACCCCCAGCACCCGCCCGGCCGCTGCCCCGGCGTGCTCGACGCCCAGGTCACGCACCGCTTCCAATACATCTGCGACGACAACTCCGCCGCCTGGCTGCCCGCCTTCCGCGACACCGTCGCCCTGCGCTACCGCTGGCTGGCCGAGCTGCGCACGAACCACTCCCCCTACGACCTGGCCCGCCTGCTCCGCTACGGCACCGCCTTCGCCCTCGGCCGCCTGACGGGCCGGCGGGCGCTGCTGGACGACCCGTTCGCGGTGCTGAGCGCCGGGTGGTTCGCGCGGCGGCTGGGGTGCCGGGTGATCGCGCTGGTGCGGGACCCGGTGTCGTTCGTGGCGAGCTGGCAGCGGCTCGGGTGGACGGTGCACTTCCACGAGCTGCTGGGGCAGCCGCTGCTGGTCAGGGACTATCCGGAGGTGCTGGAGCTGCGGCGGCTCGCCACGTCCCAGGACCGCGTGTCCAGGGCGGCGGCGCTGTGGCGGGTGACGCGCTCGGTGCTGGACCGCACGCCCGGGATCCTCGTCACGTCGTACGAGGCGCTGGCCGCCGACCCGGTGCCCGGCTTCCGAGCGCTGTACGCGTACGCGGGGCTGCGGTGGACCCCGGCGGCGGAACGGCGGATCGTCCGGGCCTGCTGCCGCCCCTCGGGCCGGTCCGGGGGTGGCTTCGCCTGGTCGGGCCTGTCACGCACGGCGTACCGGCCGATGGACTCACGCCAGGCGATCACGCACGGCGCCCGCGGGCTCAGCGACCAGGAGGCAGCCCGCGTCCGCGCCATGACGCGAACCTGAGCCACCCGGGAAGCCTGAACCACCCAGGAAGCCTGAACCACGACGGAAGCGTGAGCCACGACGCCGGGCTGAGCCGCGGCGGGAACCCGAGCCGCCACGAGAGCCTGAGGCGGGATGCCAGGCAGCCGGCCAGCAGGCGGGCGGCGAACGGGAGGCCGTCGGCGAGGTAGCGGCGGGCCAGCCGGCCCGGCTCGGCGGCCAGGCGGAACGCCCACTCCAGCCCGGCCCGGCCGGCCCACGCGGGCGCCCTGGTGGCGGTGCCGGCGGCGAACGCGATGGCCGCCCCGCACCCCAGGAACCACGCCTGCGGCAGCTCCTCCCGCAGCGCGGCGATGAGCACGTCCTGGCGGGGGAACCCGAGCCCGACGAACACCAGCCGGGGCCGCGCGGCCACCACCCTGCCACGGACCACGGCCGCGCCCTCGGGGGTGGCGTCGAACCCGTACGGCGGCGCGTGCGTCCCGCAGACCCTCAGCCCGGGACATCGGCGCCTGAGCGCGGCGGCGGCCCGCTCCGCCACGCCGGGCGGGCCGCCGCCGAGCAGGTAGACGGGCCAGCCGTGGCGGGCGGCCAGCGCGCTGAGCGTCCAGATGAGGTCGGCGCCGGTCACCCGCTCGGGCAGGGGCGTGCCGAGCAGCCGCGCCGCCCACACCAGCGGCATGCCGTCGGCGACGACGAGGTCGGCGGTGCACACCAGCTCGCGCAGCGCGGGGTCGGCGGCAGCGGCGCGGCAGATGTCGAGGTTGGGGGTGACGATCCGGCCTCCGCGCCCGGCCTCCAGCGCCTCGCCGACCCGCCGCACGACCTCGGCCCCGGTGACCGCATCCACCGGAACCCCGGCCACCCACACCCGCCCAGCGACCGGAGCCGTCGCCACCCCCTCCACCCACACCCGCCCAGCGACCGGAGCCGTCGCCACCCCGTCCACCCGCGCCCGCCCCCTCGCGGCCCCGCCCGTCGAAACCCCGTCCCTCGCGGGTGGGGGGCGGTGGTCGGGCGGGGTCAAATGCCGTGCCCGCGCTGCTGCAGGGCCGACAGCACAGTGGGTGCGGTGACGAGCCCGGCCGCAACCGCCAGGGCGAGCGGCGCGCGCGGCTCCCAGGGCCGGCTGGCGAGGGCCCGCAGCGCCCACCGGACGGCGGCGCGCCGCCGCCCCAGGGCGGCGTGGCAGAAGGCGAGCTGGCCGCGGACCCGCGCCGCACCACGCGGGTCCACGGCCAGCTCAGGGTGCCGGGCGAGCATCCACTCAAGCCCGGCTATGCGGTCCGCCCAGCGGACCGCATAGTGGGACCCGCCCCATCGCACCAGCACGAGCGGCCGGTCGACGTGCACGATCGGTCGCCGCCTGGCGGCGCGCAGGGCGAGGTCCCAGTCTTCGTTCTGCCCGGCGGGCGCGCTCTCGTCCGGCCAGAAGAGCCCGCGCGGGAACAGGAACGTCGAGGAGTGCACCATCACCATCCGCGAGCGCACGAGGTCGGCGACGCCGACGGAGGAGGTGCCGGCGAGGCGGGCGATGTGCCGCCCGCCGTGCTCGACCTCGATGGCGCAGCTCGCGAACTCGCCGCCGGTCTCGTCCAGCGCGCGCACCTGGGCGGCGAGCTTGCCGGGCAGCCAGACGTCGTCGTCGTCGCAGAAGGCGATGAGGTCGGTGTCGCAGGCGGCGATGCCGGTGTTGCGCGCGCCGGGCAGCCCGGGGGCGCGCGTGTTGGGCAGCACCCGGACGGGGCGCGGCACGCCGCTGACGTCGTGGGGCGAGCGGCCGTCGGCCACGACGACCACCTGCAGCTCGCCCGCGTAGTCCTGCAGCAGGACGGCGTCGACGGCCTGGCGCAGCAGCGCGGGCCGGTCGCCGCGGGTGGGGATGACGACCCCGACCGACGGCGGGCTCATCGCACCACCCCCCAGTAGCCGTAGCGGGCTCTGAGCGGCCAGGTGAGAGCGTTGACCACCCGCCGGTGGGCGTCGGGCAGGGCGGAGCGCCACGCGTCGTCGCGGCGCAGCTCCACCCGCCCCACGTGGAAGCGCATCGGGTTGCCGGACGCGGTGTGGGAGGGCCCCAGCCAGGCGGTGCGGCCCTCCAGGAACGGCAGCTCCGGCTCGGGCAGGCCGAGCCGCACGGCCAGCGTGCGCAGGGTCTCGCCGGGCCGGGCGAGCAGGTCTTCGTAGCGCACCCTGGTCACCCTGGCGCCGCGCCCGGGCAGCAGCTCCAGCGCGGTGTTCTGGGCCGACCAGTGGAGCGCGGTGCGGGCCGGGCCCCAGCGGGTCATCGGCCGCCCGTCCTCGGGCCTGGGCACGGTGCGGCCCCAGGAGTGCGCGACGGCGCGCGGGTCTCTGACGACGTGGACGACGCGCAGGTCCACGCCGCTCGCGAGCAGGCAGCAGGCCAGTGACGCGTGCTTGCTGGAGTCGATCACGACGGGCGCGCCGGCCGCGTCGTAGAGCCGCCGGTACGCCCGCGCGTACTCGGGCAGGTCGGGATGCTCGATGCGGACGATCCTGCGGGTGCGGTCGATCCTGCCGCGCAGCAGGATCATGCGCTCGGCCAGCTCGTTTCTCCAGCCGCCGAACGCCCGCTCCCCCACCTGCCGCCAGAACGGACAGGCGGGGAAGGCCGAGCCGCACCCGCAGAGCTCCTCCGCCAGAACCCCCCGGTCCCACAGATGCACCACCTCGCCGAGAGGCACCACCCCGGGAAGCTCGCCCAGGAGCCTCTCGAGCAGCGTGGTGCCGCTTCGGCCGAGGCCGCCCAGGTAGATCACCTGGGCGGACGCACAATCAGTCAACGGAGGAGCGCCTTCGCGTCGCCAGAACAACGGAACGCGACGACCCTACTGCGGAGAGTAAAGGGCGGGTAACCCGAACCCCAAAAGATCTACCTGGCGTCGATGACCATGCCGGCGCCGACGGTGGCGTTGGTGGTCTCGTCGACCAGGATGAAGCCGCCGGTGGCGCGGTTGCGGGAGTAGTCGTCCACGAAGAGCGGCTGCGTGACGCGCAGGGACACCCGGCCGATCTCGTTGAGGCCGAGCGAGGTGGCCTCCTCGTCGCGGTGCAGGGTGTTGACGTCGAGCCGGTAGTGCAGGTCGCGCACCAGGGCGCGGGCGGTGCGGGTGGTGTGCTTGATCATCAGCTTGGACCGCGGCCCGAGCTTGACGCCGTCGGCCATCCAGCAGACCATCGCCTCCAGCTCCTGCGCCGACTGCGGCTGGTTGTTGGGCCGGGCGATCATGTCGCCGCGCGAGATGTCGAGGTCGTCCTCGAAGCGCAGCGTCACCGACATGGGCGGGAACGCCTCCTCGATCGGCCCGTCGAAGGTGTCGATCGAGGCGATGCGCGTGGTCAGCCCCGACGGCAGGTGCACGACCTCGTCACCGGGCTTGAGCACGCCGCCCGCCACCTGGCCGGCGTAGCCGCGGTAGTCGTGGAAGGCCGGGTCGGTGGCCCGCTGGGGGCGGATGACGTACTGGACGGGGAAGCGCACGTCGGTGAGGTTGCGGTCGGAGGCGATGTGCACGTTCTCCAGATGGTGCAGCAGCGACGTGCCGAGGTACCAGGGCATGTTCTCGGAGCGCGAGACCACGTTGTCGCCGTTGAGGGCGGAGATCGGGATGAAGGTGAGGTCGTTGATGTTCAGCTTGGACGCGAACGCCGTGAACTCCTCCCTGATCTCCTCGAAGCGTTCCTGGGAGTAGTCGACCAGGTCCATCTTGTTGACGGCCAGCACGAGGTGCGGAACGCGCAGGAGCGAGGTCAGGAAGGCGTGTCGGCGCGACTGCTCCAGCACGCCCTTGCGGGCGTCGATGAGCACGATCGCGAGGTCGGCCGTGGAGGCGCCGGTGACCATGTTCCGGGTGTACTGGATGTGCCCGGGGGTGTCGGCGATGATGAACTTGCGGCGCGGGGTCGCGAAGTAGCGGTAGGCCACGTCGATGGTGATGCCCTGCTCCCGCTCGGCCCGCAGTCCGTCGGTCAGCAGCGACAGGTCGGTGTACTCGGTGCCGCGGTCGCGCGAGGTGCGCTCGACGGCCTCGAGCTGGTCCTCGAAGATCGCCTTGGAGTCGAACAGCAACCGTCCGATGAGGGTGGACTTGCCGTCATCGACGCTCCCCGCCGTGGCAAAGCGCAGAATGTCCATCGTTAGAAGTAGCCCTCTCGCTTGCGATCTTCCATCGCGGCCTCGGACGAGCGGTCGTCGGCCCGGGTGGCCCCACGCTCGGTGATCCGGGTGGCGGCGATCTCCTCGATGATCTCCTCGACCGTGGCGGCCGTGGACTGCACGGCGCCGGTGCAGGTCATGTCGCCCACGGTGCGGTAACGCACGACGGCCTCGAACAGCGGCTCGTCCTCGCCTCGCTGGACGACGTCGGAGTCGGGCAGCAGCATGCCGTCGCGCTCGAAGACCTTGCGGGTGTGGGCGAAGTAGATGGAGGGGATCTCGATGCCCTCGCGCCGGATGTAGTCCCAGACGTCGAGCTCGGTCCAGTTCGACAGCGGGAAGACGCGGATGTGCTCACCCTTGCGGATGCGCGCGTTGTAGAGGTTCCACAGCTCGGGGCGCTGGTTCTTCGGGTCCCACTGCCCGAAGTCGTCGCGGAAGGAGAAGACGCGCTCCTTGGCGCGGGCCTTCTCCTCGTCGCGCCGGGCGCCGCCGAAGACGGCGTCGAACTCGTGCTCCTCGATCGCGTCGAGCAGCGTGGTGGTCTGCAGGCGGTTGCGGGAGGCGCGCCGGCCGGTCTCCTCCACCACCCTGCCCTGGTCGATGGAGTCCTGCACGCTGGCCACGATCAGCCGCGCGCCCAGCTCGGCGGCGCGGCGGTCGCGGAACTCGATGACCTCGTCGAAGTTGTGGCCCGTGTCCACGTGCATGAGCGGGAACGGGATCGCGGCGGGCCAGAACGCCTTCTCCGCGATGCGGAGCATGACGATCGAGTCCTTGCCTCCGGAGAAGAGCAGACAAGGGCGCTCGAACTCGGCCGCCACTTCGCGCATGATGTGAATGGCCTCTGCTTCGAGCACGTCGAGCTGCGACGTCGTGTAGTCGCGCTGCAGCATGGAGGATCCTCCGGCGGGTTCAGCGGTGCAGGTCCCGGATGCCGGCGAGCAGGGATGTCGCCAGCTCCGGTAGGGAAACCAGGATATCTGGTAGCGATGGGTCGGCTTGGTTGTAGGTCAGCTCGGAGCCGTCGATGCGGCTCGCGTGCGCCCCCGCGGCCAGCGCGACGGCCACCGGCGCCGCGGAGTCCCACTCGTACTGGCCGCCGGCGTGCACGTACGCCTCGACCTCGCCGGTGAGCACCGCCGAGATCTTGGCCCCGGCCGAGCCGATCGGCACGAGGTCGGCCCCCACGAGGTAGGCCAGCTTCTGCACGAACTCGGGGGGCCTGGTGCGGCTCACCGCGATGCGGAAGCGGCCCTTCTCGAACGAGGGCGGCTTCGGCGGGTCGGCGGTCGTCAGCGTGCGCCCCTGCGCGGGCAGCGCCACCGCGCCGGCGCTCAGCCTGCCGCGCTCCCACAGGGCCACGTGCACCGCCCAGTCGGCCCTGCCCTCCTCGGAGAACTCCCTGGTGCCGTCGAGCGGATCGACGATCCACACCCGCTCGGCCCGCAGCCGGCGCGGGTCAAGGCGCTCCTCGCGGGTGGCCTCCTCCGACAGCACGCTGTCGCTGGGCCGCAGCCGCGCCAGCGACTCCATGAGGTAGAGGTGGGAGGAGCGGTCGCCTTCGGCCCGCAGCGCCGCGGGGTCGGCGAACCCCGTGCGCTCGCGCGTGCGCAGCAGCCTCTCGCCTGCCTCGGTCGCCAGGTCGGCGGCGAGGGAGTGGTCGTCGCGAATCGTCATCAATATGCTCCTTGCCCGCGGGCGACGGCCGACCAAGTCTTCCACAGGATCTGGAGATCCAAAGTAAGGGACCAGTTCTCCACGTAACGCAGGTCGAGGCGCACCGATTCCTCCCACGATAGGTCAGATCTGCCACTGACCTGCCACAGCCCGGTCAGCCCAGGCCGGACGAGGAGTCGTCGCCGCACGTCGTCACCGTAGCGCGCCACCTCCTCCGGCAGCGGCGGGCGGGGCCCGACGAGCGACATGTCGCCGCGGACGACGTTGATCAGCTGCGGCAGCTCGTCCAGCGAGTGGCGGCGCATCAGCGCGCCGAGCGGCGTGACCCGCGGGTCGTTGCGGAGCTTGAACAGCAGGCCGTCGCGGTCGCTCACCAGCGTGACCTTCTGCTCCTCCGAGCCGCGCCGCATCGTACGGAACTTCACGATCGTGAACAGCCGGCCGTCGCGGCCCACCCTGGTCTGGCGGAAGAACGCGGACCCGGGGCTGGTCGCGCGCACCGCCACCGCGAGGCCCACCAGCAGCGGCGACAGCAGCACCAGCAGGGCGGCGGCCACCAGCCGGTCGAAGACGTTCTTGACGAGCTGCCTGGCCCCGGACAGCTCGGGGTGCTCGACGTGCAGCAGCGGCATGCCCGCCACCGGCCTGATCGTGGTGCGCGGGCCCGCGACGTCCATCAGCGCCGGCGCGACGACCAGCTCGGTGCGGGTGCGCTCGAGCTGCCAGGCGAGCCGGCGCAGCGCCTGCCCGTCCATCTCGGGGCAGGCCAGCACGGCGACCGTGTCGGCGTCGTGGTGCTCGACCGCGAGGGGCACGTCGCCGAGGTCGCCCGCGACCGGCACCTCGCCGAGCCGCTCACCGGCGTGCCCGCCGGGCAGGCAGGCGGCCACGACGTCCATGCCGTGGTGGCGCTCATTGCGGAACAGGCGGACGAGCTCGGCGATCGAGGCCGCGTGGCCGACGGCGACGACCTTGCGCATGCACGCGCCCGCGGCCCTGCGGCGGTGCAGCGAGCGGCGCAGGACGTGACGGAAGACGAGCGTGAGCACGGTCACCAGCGGCAGGGCCAGCACGACGTAGCCGCGGGCGACGTCGGTCTTGGTGACGTAGGAGCCGATCGCGGTGCCCGCGGTGAGCGTCACCCCGGCCTGGACGATCCGGCGGAACTCCTCGGTGCCGACGCCCAGCATGCGCGGCTCGTAGGCCCGGCTGATGGCCACCGCGCCGCACCACACCAGCGGCAGCGCCAGGCTGACCAGCAGGTACGGCAGCACGTACGGGGTGAGCCCGCCGAACCGGACCGCGAACGCGGCTCCGGCCCCGAGCCAGGCGCCGCACAGGTCGGCCAGCACGGCTTTGAGCCGGTAGGAGCGGACCCAGGACGGCGTGCGCGGATCTGCTCCCCAAGTGACCCCCTGACCGGCCCGAACTACGGTCAAGAGCTCACTCCCGCGCACGCCTTGCCTCCAAGGTTGTGACGAGACCCGGAACGGTCAGTCACAGATCGTAGCCGCGCGAGCGCGGCCCGGCTGGCGAACGGCTCTATGCGGGGATCAGCGTGGAGGGCCGGAGATGTGCAGATCGGCCCGGTGGAAGTCGTTCTGGGTGGCTTCCAGGCCGCGGGTCATCAGCGACTCCACGACGTCGGCCGCCCGGTCGACGAGGAACGGCAGGTCCTTGCGCTCCATGGTGGCGAAGTCTCTGAGCACGAAGGAGGCGGGGTCCATGCGGCCGGGCGGGCGGCCGATGCCGAAGCGGACCCGCAGGTAGTCGCGGGTGCCGAGGACCTTGGTGATCGATTTCAGGCCGTTGTGGCCGTTGTCGCCGCCGCCGAGCTTGGCCCGCAGCGCGCCGTACGGCACGTCGAGCTCGTCGTGGACGACGATCAGCCGCTCGGGGCCGATCTTGTAGAAGTCGGAGAGCGCCTTGACGGGCCCGCCGGACAGGTTCATGTACGTCAGGGGCTTGGCCAGGATGGCGGCGCTCGTCTCGCACACCTCGGCCCGGCTCTTGTGCGCCTTGAACCGGCCGCTCGCCCTGGCGGCCAGCTCGTCGAGCACCATGAAGCCCGCGTTGTGCCGGTTGCCCGCGTATTCGGCCCCCGGGTTGCCCAGTCCGGCGATCAGCCAGCGATCCATGCTCTCAGCCTTCCACAGCCCCTGGATAGCGGAACGGGACGGCTCGAGTCCGGCCGCCCCGTTCACGAGTAACCCGTCGCTACTCGGCGGCGGGAGCCTCCGCGCTCTCGCCCTCGCCGGCCTCGGCGCTCTCGCCCGCGGCGGCGGCCTCCTCGGCCTCCTCGCCCGTGGGCTCCTCGACCGGCTTGTTGATGACGTGCAGGACGACGGCCTCGGGGTCGGCGGCCAGCGTGGCGCCCTTCGGGAGCTCGAGCTGGGCGGCGGTGATGACGGTGCCGATCTCCAGGCCCTCGACGTTCACCTCGACGCCGGTCGGGATGTGGGTGGCCTCGGCCTCCACGGCGATGGAGACGAGCTGCTGGTCGAGCAGGCCCTCGGAGTTGACGTCGCCGACCGTGGTGACCGGGATCTCGACGGTGACCTTCTCGCCGCGCTTGACCAGGAGCAGGTCGACGTGCTCGACGAAGCCCTTGATCGGGTCGCGCTGCACGCCCTTGGGCAGGGCGAGCTCGTCGACGCCCTCACCCTTGAGGTGGATGAGCACGTTGGGGGTGCGCAGGGCGAGCAGCACCTCGTGGCCCGGCAGGGTCAGGTGCTTGGGGTCGATGCCGTGCCCGTAGAGGACGGCGGGCACCTTGTCGGCGCGGCGGATCTTGCGAGCGGCGCCCTTGCCGAACGCGGTGCGCGGCTCGGCGGCGATACGTACTTCGGACACGACATCTCCTAGGGATGCGGCAGACGGATGGTTTCGGCGCTCACCCTCACCCGCCCTAGCGGAAGGCGTTACGAGCGCAACCTGGACAGTCTATCGGCTCACGTGTCGCCCTCGAACAAGCTCGTGACGGAGCCGTCCTGGAAGACCTCGGTGATCGCGCGGGCGATCAGCGGGGCGATGGACAGCACGGTGAGCTTGTCGAAGCGGGCGGCCTGCGACAGCGGCAGCGTGTTGGTGACGATCACCTCGGAGATGCGGGAGTTCTTGAGGCGGTCGACGGCGGGGTCGGAGAAGACCGCGTGGGTGGCGGCCACGATGACGTTGGTGGCGCCCTGCTCGTAGAGGGCGTCGGACGCCTTGCAGATCGTGCCCGCGGTGTCGATCATGTCGTCGATCAGCACGCAGGTGCGGCCGCGCACCTTGCCGACGACCTCGCTGACCTTCACGGAGTTGGCGACGTCGAGGTCGCGGCGCTTGTGGATGAACGCCAGCGGCGTGCCGAGCGTGTCGGCCCAGCGCTCCGACAGCCGCACGCGGCCGGTGTCGGGCGAGACGACCGTGGTGTTCTCCAGGTCGAGCTTGTTCTTGAGGTAGCTCTCCAGGACCGGCATGGCGAACAGGTGGTCGACGGGGCCGTCGAAGAAGCCCTGGATCTGCGAGGTGTGCAGGTCGATCGACATGAGCCGGTCGGCGCCCGCGGTCTTGAACATGTCGGCGATGAGCCGGGCGGTGATGGGCTCGCGGCCGCGGCCCTTCTTGTCCTGGCGGGCGTAGCCGTAGAACGGCATGACCACGGTGATGCGCTTGGCGGAGGCCCGCTTGAGCGCGTCGACCATGATGAGCTGTTCCATGATCCACTTGTTGATGGGCCCGGTGTGGCTCTGGATGACGAAGGCGTCGCAGCCGCGTACGGACTCCAGGTAGCGGGCGTAGATCTCGCCGTTGGCGAAGTCGATGAGTTTGGTGGGGGTGAGGGAGACGCCGACGTGCTCGGCGACCTCCGCGGCCAGCTCCGGGTGGGCCCGCCCGGAGAAGAGCATGAGGTTCTTCTCTCCGGGCTGCTTGATGCTGGTCACTGCTGTTTCTCCTGCTCTTGCCCGGCCAGCGCCCGCTCGGCGTGCGCGGCCGACTTCGTGCCCGCGCGCCTGCGCAGCACCCATTTCTCGATGTTGCGCTGTCGCGCTCTCGCCACGCCGATCGCTCCGGCGGGTACGTCATCGGTGATGGTCGAGCCCGCCGCCGTGTAGGCGCCTTCGTTGACCGTCACGGGTGCCACGAGCATGGTGTCGCAGCCGACGAACGCGCCGTCGCGCACGGTGGTGTGGTGCTTGTTGACCCCGTCGTAGTTGACGAAGACGGTGGATGCGCCGATGTTGACGTCCTCGCCGATCGTGGCGTCGCCGGCGTAGGTCAGGTGCGGCACCTTGGAGCGCTCGCCGACCTTGGTGTTCTTCATCTCGACGAACGTGCCGGCCTTGGACCTGCGGCCGAGCACGGTGCCGGGGCGCAGATAGGCGTAGGGGCCGACGCTGGCCTCGGGCCGATCTCGGCGTGGTCGGCCACGGTGTTGCGGACCACGGCGCCCTCGCCGACCAGGGTGTCGGTGAGCGTGGTGGCGGGGCCGACCTCGGCGCCGGCCTCGATGACGGTGGCGCCGTGGAGCTGGGTGCCGGGGTGGATCACGGCGTCGGCCTCGATGCGGACGTCCACGTCCACCCAGGTGCTGGCCGGGTCGATGACGGTGACCCCGGCGCGCATGTGCCGCTCCAGCAGGCGCAGGTTGAGCACCTTGCGGGCGGCGGCGAGCTGCACGCGGTCGTTGACGCCCTCGACCTCGACGAAGTCGGCGGCCACGCAGGCGCCGACCCGGTGGCCGTCGCGGCGCAGGATGGACAGGACGTCGGTGAGGTACTCCTCGCCCTGGGCGTTGTCGGTGGACACGCGCTTGACGGCGTCGGCCAGGAGCATGCCGTCGAAGGCGTAGATGCCGGAGTTCATCTCCTTGATGGCGCGCTGCTCGGGGCTCGCGTCCTTCTCCTCGACGATCTCCAGCACGGCGCCGGCGTCGTCGCGGATGATCCGGCCGTAGCCGGTCGGGTCGGGCACCTCGGCGGTGAGCACGGTGACCGCGTTGCCTTCTTCGGCGTGCCGCTGGAGCAGGCCGGCGAGGGTCTCGGTACGCAGGAGCGGCACGTCGCCGTAGGTGACGAGGACGGTGCCGGAGATCGTGCCGACCTCTTCGAGCACGGTGCGCACGGCGTGGCCGGTGCCGCGCTGCTCCCGCTGGACGACGGCGAGGGCGTCGGGGCTGGTGGCGGCCAGGTGGCCGCCGACCCGCTCCAGCGCGTGGCCGATGACGACGATGAGCCGCTCGGGGTCGAGGTCGCGGGCGGCGGCGAGCATGTGGTCGACCAGCGCGCGGCCGCACACCTCATGCAGGACTTTCGGGGTCTGGCTCTTCATCCGGGTGCCCTCGCCGGCGGCGAGGACGATCACGGCTGCCGGGCGCGGCACACTCACGGGCTGAGGCTCCCTGTGACTGGACGGATCGGGCGTTCGGTACGTCAGCAACTCAGGGTGTTCGGTACGTCAACCGCACCGCTACCCTCCCGACACCGTGAGGATACCTGGCCGCCCCCGGGAGATTCGCGGGGGGAGCGCCTCAAGGCTCCCGGAAGAGGACTCGAACCCCTACAAAGTGGACCAAAACCACTTGTCCTGCCGATTAGACGATCCGGGACAGATCGGACAGGTGATGTCCGACACCCCTCTACGATACCGACCCCGCACGGGCCCGCGCGCCCGTATTACCCCTCACGCATGTCTCGCCTGCGCGCGGGTAACAGACGGGCCGAAAACACGCAAGACACGAAACCCACTCATCTCACACAGCCACGCAGCACGTTCTGACCATTCCAGCCTTAGGTCTTCCTTACTTACGCTGGCGTAGGTTACGGTTGCGTAGCCCGGACATTCAATCTCATACATGCCCTTGGAGGTCGCCGATGACCGTAGTCGCCGAGCGTTCCGCACCTGCCCCCAAGCCCGAGTTCGAAGCCGAACCGAAGTCGAAGTCCGAGCTCATCACCTTCGGCCTGGTGGTCGGCCTGCCCCTGGTGGCGATCGCGGCCGCCGTGCCGTTCGCCTGGGGGTGGGGGCTCGGCTGGACGGACATCGCCATCGCCTTCGTCTTCTACGTGGTCTCGGGCCTCGGCGTCACCGTCGGCCTGCACCGCTACTTCACGCACGGCTCCTTTAAGGCCAAGCGGCCGCTGAAGATCGCGATGGGCATCGCGGGCACCCTGTCGCTGGAGATGTCCGTCCTGGACTGGGTGGCCACCCACCGCAAGCACCACAAGTTCTCCGACAAGGAGGGCGACCCGCACTCGCCGTGGCGCTTCGGCCCCGGCTTCAAGAACATGGCCAAGGGCCTGCTCTACGCCCACATGGGCTGGCTGTTCGAGAGCGAGCGCACCAACCGGGAGAAGTACGCCCCCGACCTGTGCAAGGACCAGGACGTGCTGCGCCTGCACAAGTGGTTCGGCCCGCTCGCGCTCACCTCGATCCTGCTGCCCGGCGTGCTGGGCATGCTGTTCACCTGGTCGTGGCAGGGCGGCCTGACCGCGCTGTTCTGGGGCTCGCTCGTCCGCATCGGCCTGCTGCACCACGTGACCTGGTCGATCAACTCGATCTGCCACGTCTTCGGCGAGGAGGACTTCCAGGTCCGCGACAAGTCCCGCAACGTGTGGTGGCTGGCCATCCCGTCCTTCGGCGAGTCGTGGCACAACCTGCACCACTCCGACCCGACCTGCGCCCGGCACGGCGCGCTCAAGGGCCAGATCGACCTGAGCGCCGGCCTCATCCGCATCTTCGAGAAGCTGGGCTGGGTGTACGACGTGCGCTGGCCGACGCCGGAGCGCCTGGCGGCGAAGCGCATTGCCTAGGCCCGTCCGCCGGTGGGCGGTCGTGCCGTCATGACCGTCATTATGGAAACCGTGACCGAACCCCGATCTCGCAGGCGCATGTCCGGTAGCGAGCGAAGAGAGCAGCTGATCCAGATCAGCCGCACCCTCTTCGCGGAGAAGGGGTTCGACGGGACCTCTATCGAAGAGATCGCAGCGACCGCACAGGTGTCGAAACCCGTGGTGTACGAGCATTTCGGCGGCAAGGAAGGCGTCTACGCGGTCGTCGTCGACCGCGAGATGCAGAAGCTGCTCGGCATGATCACCGAAGCCCTCTCCGCCTCACACTCCCTGATCAAGCTGGAGCGGGCCGCCCTGGCCCTGCTCCGCTACATCGAGGAGAGCAGCGAGGGCTTCCGCATCCTGGTCCGCGACTCGCACGCGGCCTCGGGCACGGGCACGTTCGCCAGCCTGATCAGCGAGATCGCCAGCCAGGTGGAGGACGTGCTGGCCGACGAGTTCGCGGCCCGCGGCTACGACCCCAAGCTGGCCCCGATGTACGCCCAGATGCTGGTCGGGATGGTCGCCCTGACCGGCCAGTGGTGGCTCGACGTGCGCAAGCCGGGCCGCGAGGAGGTCGCCGCCCACCTGGTCAACCTCGCCTGGAACGGCCTGACGGGGCTCAACCCCAACCCGGCGATCACCGCGACGAGCCGCGACCACACGCCGCCCGCGCTCAAGCCGCCGCAGCCGCGCACGGCCAGCGAGAAGGAGCTGCGCGAGCTGGAGAAGGCCCGCGAGAAGGAGCTCAAGGAGGCGGAGAAGATCCGCCAGAAGGAGCTCAAGGAGGCCGAGAAGGCCCGCGTGCGCGAGCTGAAGGAGCGCGAGCGGCTGCTGAAGGAGGCCGAGAAGGCCCGCGAGCGGGAGGAGAAGATCCGCCAGCGGGAGGCCAGGCTCGCCGAGCGCGCCGCCCGTCTCGAACAGGTAGATCATCCTGAGTGACTCTTGATCGAGGCGGGCACGCCGAGTGACGATGTGGTTGAGCTGGGCTGACCTCTTCGGGTGAGCCGTTGCGGCTACGTTAACGTTCTGTTCAACCAAACGGGGCAATATACGCCATATGTCCGCGGAACCGTTCGAGCCTGCCAATGACCTGCCGCTCCCGCAGGAGCGCTTTCTCAACCGCGAGGAGAGCTGGCTCCAGTTCAACCTGCGCGTGCTCGAACTGGCCGAGGACCCCTCGCTGCCGCTGCTCGAACGCGTGCGGTTCCTGGCCATCTTCGCCAGCAACCTCGACGAGTTCTTCCGCGTCCGGGTGGCCGGGCTCAAGCGGCGGATGGCCACCGGCCTGCTGCTGCGTACCAAGAGCGGGCTCAAGCCGCGCGAGGAGCTGGTGCGCATCGCCGCCATCGCCGACGAGCTGGCCCGGCGGCACGCGGCGGTCTTCCACCGGCAGATCTGCCCGCAGCTCGCCGCCGAGGGCATCGAGATCGTCCGCTGGGAGGACCTGGGCCGCGAGGAGCGCACCGAGCTGCGCAAGCTGTTCAGGGAGCGGATCAGGCCCGTCCTGACGCCGCTGGCCGTGGACCCCGCCCACCCCTTCCCGTACATCTCGGGGCTCAGCCTGAACCTCGCGGTGCTCGTGCGGAACCCGGCGACCGACCACACCGTGTTCGCCCGGGTGAAGGTTCCCTCGCAGCTGCCCAGGTTCGTCCAGGCGTCGAAAGACCGGTTCGTGCCGCTCGAAGACGTCATCGCCGCTCATCTCGGGCAGCTCTTCAAGGGCATGGAGATCCTCCAGCACCACGTGTTCCGCGTGACCAGGAACGAGGACCTCGACGTCGACGAGGACGTCACCGAGAACCTCATGCAGGCCCTGGAGAAGGAGCTGCTCAAGCGCCGCTTCGGGCCGCCCGTGCGGCTGGAGGTCGAGGACACGATCACGCCCGAGGTGCTGGCGCCGCTCGTGGAGGAGCTGGAGCTGGCCCCGCACGAGATCTACCGGCTGCCGGGGCCGCTCGACCTGACCGGCCTGCACGCCATCGCCGACCTCGACCGGGGCGAGCTGAGCTACCGGCCGTTCGTGCCCGCCGAGGTGATCAACGCCGAGGACGACATCTTCTCGACGCTGCGCGAGCGCGACATCCTGCTGCACCACCCGTACGACTCCTTCGCCACCAGCGTGCAGCGCTTCATCGAGGTCGCGGCCGAGGACCCGAGGGTGCTGGCGATCAAGCAGACCCTCTACCGCACCAGCGGCGACTCCCCCATCGTCAACGCGCTCATCGACGCGGCCGAGGCGGGCAAGCAGGTCGTGGTCGTCGTGGAGATCAAGGCCCGCTTCGACGAGCACGCCAACATCTCCTGGGCCCGCAAGCTGGAGCGGGCCGGCTGCCACGTCGTCTACGGCGTGGTCGGGCTGAAGACGCACTGCAAGCTCGCCCTCGTCGTGCGCCAGGAGCCGTCGGGCGAGCTGCGCCGCTACTGCCACATCGGCACCGGCAACTACAACCCCAAGACCGCCCGCCAGTACGAGGACTTCGGCCTGCTCACGGCCGACCCGCTGGTCGGCGAGGACGTCACGGACCTGTTCATCCACCTGACCGGCTACTCCCACCACTCCGCCTACCGGCGGCTGCTGGTCGCGCCGCACTCGATGCGCAGCGGGCTGCTGGCCAGGATCGAGCGGGAGATCGCCCACCAGCAGGCCGGGCGGCCCGCCCGCATCAGGATCAAGACGAACTCGCTGGTGGACGAGCCGATCATCGACGCGCTCTACCGGGCGTCCAGGGCCGGCGTCCCGGTGGACCTGTGGGTGCGCGGCATCTGCATCCTGCGTCCGGGCATTCCCGACCTGTCGGAGAACATCCGCGTGCGCTCGGTGCTGGGGCGTTTCCTGGAGCACTCCAGGGTGTACGAGTTCGGCCTCGGCCGGCGTCCCGAGGTGTGGATCGGCAGCGCCGACCTGATGCGCCGCAACCTGGACCGGCGGGTCGAAGCCCTGGTCAAGGTGACCTCCCAGCAGCACAAGGCCTACCTCATCGAGCTGATGGACCAGGCCATGGCCGAGACCACGAGCACGTGGTGGCTCAACTCCGACGGCACGTGGGTCCGCCACGCCGGCGACGACCTGCAGAGCCGTCTCATCGGTACGCGTCGATGGAGGACCGTTGATGACTGACCTGCTCCGCGCCGCCGGAGCCGTGGTCTGGAGGGGCGAGCAGAGCAGCCCCGAGGTGGCCGTCATCCACCGCCCCCGCTATGACGACTGGACCTTCCCCAAGGGCAAGCTGAAGCCGGGCGAGCACGTGATCGCGGGCGGCCTGCGCGAGGTGCGCGAGGAGACCGGCCTGACCGTGCTGCTCGGCCGCGCCCTGCCGCCCGTGCACTACATGAGCTCCGGCCGGCTCAAGCGGGTCGACTACTGGGTCGCCCGCGTGGCCGGGGACGACGGCTTCGAGCCGGGCGAGGAGGTGGACGAGCTGCGCTGGCTGCCCGTGGCGGAGGCCAGGCGGCTGCTGACGTACGAGTGGGACGCCGGGCTGCTGCGTGCCCTGCGTGCCGCGCCGCTCGACACGGTGCCGCTCGTCCTCGTCCGGCACGGCTCGGCCGGCTCCAGGAGCGAGTGGCGGGGGGACGACGCCGCGCGCCCGCTCGACACCGACGGGGCCGCCCAGGCGGCGGCCCTGGCCACCGCGCTGCCCGCCTACCGGCCCGAGCCGCTGCTCAGCTCGCCCAGCGCCCGCTGCGTGCAGACGCTGGAGCCGTACGCCGCCGCGGTGGACGCGGAGATCAGGATCGAGCCGCTGCTCAGCGAGGAGAGCCAGGACCCGCACAAGACCCCCGCGCTGGTCGGGAACCTGGCGGGGCCCGCGGCCGTGTGCAGCCACGGCAAGGTGCTGCCCGGCCTGATCGAGGCGCTCAGCGGCAAGGATGTGCACCTGCGCAAGGGCGCCTTCGCGGTGCTGCACCGGGCCGGCGGGCAGGTCGTCAGCGTCGAGCGCTACCCCGCCTGAGTCTCACCAGGTGACGGGCGCTGCCCGGCTTGAGGCTCACCACGTGACGGGCAGCGCGGCGTAGCCGTCGGCGATCCTCCCCTCCGTGCGCGGCAGCTCCTCCTCCGGCACGGCCAGACGCAGCGTCGGGAAGCGCTGGAACAGCCGGCTGAACACCGCCTCCAGCTCGACCCTGGCCAGGCTGGCGCCGATGCAGAAGCGCGGGCCGTACCCGAAGCTCAGGTGCGGGTCGGTGAGCGGGCGGCGCAGGTCGAACACGTCCGGATCGGGATAGATCCGCTCGTCCCGGTTCGCCGCCCCCGGGGTGATCACGACGCCCTCGCCCTTGCGGATCGTCAGATCGCCGATCTCGATGTCCTCGTGCGCGTACCTGAGCAGGCCGTGCAGGCTGGGCGAGGCCAGGCGCAGGATCTCCTCCACGGCCGCCGGCGCCAGCCCCGGATCGGCCTTGAGCAGGTCGAGCTGGGCCGGGTTGGCGAGCAGGAGCAGCACGCCGAAGTCGATGCGGTTGACCGTCGTCTCGTGCCCGGCGAACAGCAGCGAGCCGGCCAGCTCGGCGATCGTCCCGTCGTCGTCCAGCTCCCCCGCCAGGTCCGACAGGACGTCCTCGCCCGGCTCGTGCCGCTTGCGCTCGATCAGGCCCGCCGTGTACGCGCTCATCTCGTCGAGCGCCGCCTGCCCCCGCTCGCGGTCACGGGAGTCGCCCATCCGCGACGACAGGCCGCTGAAGTACTCCCTGTCCTCGTACGGGACGCCCAGGAGCTGGCAGATGACCAGCACCGGGAGCGGGAAGGACAGCTCGGCGTGCAGGTCCGCCGGCGGGGTGAGCTTGGCCAGGTGCTCCAGCCGCTCCTCCACCAGCATGCCGACGTGCCCGCCGAGCCGCTTCATGCGCCGCGCGGAGAAGGCCGGCATGAACAACCTGCGCATGCGGTCGTGCTCGGCCTTCTCCGTGGCCACCTCGCCGCGGGGTCCGCCGAGCAGCGGCGATCCCGACACGCGCGGCGCGTTGTCCGGGTCGGGGTGCGAGCGGCCCAGCCGGCCGTCGTTGAACAGGGTGCGGGCGTCCTCGTACCCGCTGACCAGCCAGACCTCGTCGCCCGCCGGCGTGCGTACCTTCGCGATGCCCTGCTCGGCCCGCAGTTCCCGGTACGCCTCGGGCACCTCGAGCAGACTGCCGCGCGAGAAGGGGATGGTAGGAAGGCTCATAGAACCTTGGTAACCGCTTTGACGGTCTCCTTCCAGACCCGGGGGAACTCCGCGTGCGCCCGCTCGGCGGTGTTGCGCTCGATCCCGATCAGCAGCCCGTACGTGAAGGTGTCCTCGCCCGCCTGCCGCGCGCTCTCGGCCTCCTTCGCCAGGGTCTCCTGCGCGACCACGCCGTCCTGGTGGGCGCCCAGCACCTCCTGGACGTTCTCGGCCAGCTTGGCGAGCCTGCCCATGTCGGAGCCGAGGCTCGGCTGGAGCGCCTCGGCGGTGTAGCGGGCCCGCTTGGCCGCCTTGCGCACCTCGTGCATGGCGATCTCGCGGCGCTCGGCGTCCTCGACGGCCTGGGCGCGATCGTACGCCTTGGTCACCCGGCTCCAGTTGGCGGCGGCGACGGTACGCAACTGTTCCTGCGCGGGCTTGCCCGCCGCCTTGCCCAGCGACGGGGCGGCCACGAGCCGGTCGAGCGCGTCGAGCAGCACGTAGTAGCGCTCGCTGCTGAGCGCCTCCTTGATCCGCCCGTACGCCTCCTCCTCGCGTTTGCGCAGGTCGGAGCCGAGCCGGTTCTGGATCGGGCCGGTGACCAGCTCCGGCGCCAGCCCGGCCAGCGCCTTGGCGAACCTGGCCCTGATCACCTCCAGGTCGCGCGCCTCGCCGAGCACCGTGCCGAGCCAGCGCAGCTCCTCCTGCACCTCCGCCGTGTCGGTGACGATCGTCTTGAACGCCTTGAGCGCGCTGCGCAGCCTCCTCGCGGCCACGCGCATCTGGTGGACGGCGTCCTCCTCGGCCCTGCGCACGCGCGGGTCCTGCGCGAGCAGGGCCTTGACCTGGCCGGCCAGGTAGTCGACGACGACCTCACCGGCGCTGCCCGCCTTCGTGGCGGCCTTGGGGAGACGGGCGGGTTCGAGGAGCTTCTCGAGCTTGCTGGAGGACTCGGACGGGGTCGCGCCGGCCTTCCTGAGCCGCTTGCCGACCTTGGCCAGCAACTGCTGGGTGCCGCCTTCGAGCAGCTCGGCCTCGACCTCGCGCCACCGGACGATCCTGGGCTGGTCGCCGTACACGGTGCCCTTGACGCGGTCGTCGGCGATCTCGACCAGCCGGGTCTCGCCGTCCTTGAGGAGCGTGACGCTCCTGCGGGTCTCCAGCTCGGCGACGACCTTCAGCTCGGCGCCCCGCGTGTAGGCGCGGACGAGCTCGGACAGCTCGTACGGGACGTCCCTGGCGCTGCGGGTGAGCGGGTGGGTGATCTCCTGGCGCGCGCCCTTGGTCTTGGGCAGCTTCAGGTGCCAGCCGGCGTCGGCGCCGCCCCGTCTTCGCCTCAGCGTGACACCCCGCGCGGCGAGCCTCAGGTCGGGCGTGTCGAAGTAGAGGGCCACGAGCTGGTAGCTCTTGGGGCCGACGGTGTCGGCGAGACCCCCGAGGTCGGGGAGCTCGTACTCCGGGGGGACGTCGAACTTGTCCTCGATCTCGATACCCACTGCACCTCGCAAGAGTCCGATTTCGGACCATGATGCCACCGCCCGGTGAACATCACACGGGTTGCAGAAGTTCGATTCTGTTACCCACCGGGTCGAAGACGTAGATCCGCCGGTACCCGGGGAACAGGTCGTCCGGCCGCGCCTCGGGGATCTTCTCCGCGTACGCGTCGAGGTCGTCCACCAGGAAGGCGGGGTGGGCCTTGCGGGCGGGCCTGAAGTCCTCCTCGACGCCGAGGTGCACCTCCACGCCCTCGCCCCGGAACCAGACGCCTCCGCGCCTGGCCAGCTCGGGCGGCTTCGGGACCTCGCGCAGGCCCAGCACTCCCGCGTAGAACGCGCGTAACGCCGGCTCGCTGCCGCGCGGCGCGGCGAGCTGCACGTGGTGCAGGCCCCTGATCGTCATTTCTGCGCCACCACGAAGATCCGCCGGAACGGGAACGGCGTGCCGTAGCTCCTGGCCGGGTACGCCTCGGCCAGCGGCCCGGCGAGGTCCTGCTTGAAGCGCCGCTGCTCGTCGGGGTCGAGCCGGTCGAGTATGGGGCGCAGGGCGGTGCCGGAGACCCAGTCGAGCACCGGGTTCTCGCCGTGCAGGATGTGCACGTACGTCGTCTCCCACGCGTCCACCTGGGAGCCGCCCTGGTTGAGCAGGTCCACGTACTCCAGCGGCTCCCCCACGGGCATGCCCCGGGTGAAGTCGCCGAGCTTGTCGGACCAGGCGCGGGAGGAGCACAGCTCGCGGATCGCCACGTGGCTGGGGGCGTCGAAGTTGCCCGGCACCTGGAAGGCCAGCCAGCCGCCCGGGGCCAGCGCCTCCACCCAGTGCTCCAGCACGTCGCGGTGCGCGGGCACCCACTGCAGGACGGCGTTGGAGACGAGCACGTCCACGGGCCGGTCGGGCCGCCACATGGCGACGTCGGCCACCGCGAACCGCACCTGCGAGCCCAGCTTGCGGGCCTTGGTGATCATCGCCGGGGAGGAGTCGAAGCCTTCGACGGTCGCGTTGGGCCAGCGGCTGGTCAGCTCCACGGTGAGCTCGCCGCTGCCGCAGCCGGCGTCCACGACGTAGTCGGGCTCGACCGCGCCCACCCGGGAGATCAGCTCGATGAACGGCCGGGACCGCTCGTCGGCGTAGACCGCGTATGTCACAGGGTCCCAAATATCTCTTGACATAGAGATAATTGATATCGAGAGAGATATCTCGATGTCAAGACAGTACACTCTTGTGTCATGACGGAGGATGCTAGGGACGAGGTCGATCTCCTCGTCGCGGCTTGGCGGGCGGAGCGCCCCGACCTCGACGTCGAACCGCTCCAGGTGCTCTCTAGAGTGTCACGACTCGCCAAGCATCTCGACCGTGCGCGGCGGGCGGCGTTCGCCGAACACGATCTGGAGCCGTGGGAGTTCGACGTGCTCACCGCGCTGCGGCGGGCCGGCAAGCCCTACGAGCTCAGCCCCGGAGCCCTGCTGCGGGCCACTCTGGTGACCTCCGGCACGATGACCAACCGCATCGACCGGCTCGCCCAGGCCGGGCTCGTGCGCCGGCGGCCCGACCCCGAGGATCGGCGCGGCGTGCTGGTCTCGCTGACCGAGACGGGGCTCGCCCGGGTGGACGCCGCCTTCGACGACCTGCTGCGCAGGGAGCGGGAGCTGCTGTCGGGGCTGGGGCCGGCGGATCAGCGCACGCTGGCGTCGCTGCTCCGCACCCTCCTCACACCCTTCGACTCCCCGCTCTGACCTCCCGCTCTGACCTCCCCGCCTCGGGGGGCGCTCAGTCGCCGAGGCGGTCCGCCCTTCCGCCTTCAGTCGCCGAGGCGGTCCGCCCTTCTGCCCTCAGTCGCCGAGGCGGTCGGCGACCTCCAGCCACTCGGCCTCGATCGTGTCCTTCTGGGCCGTGATCTCGCGCAGCTGCGCGTCGAGCGAGCCCAGCTTGGCGTAGTCGCTGGCCGCGTCGGCCATCGCCGCGTGCAGCCGCGACTCCTGCTCGCTCAGCTTGTCGAGCTGGCGCTCCAGGCGGTTGAGCTCCTTGCGCAGCTCGCGCTCCTCCTTGGCCGACAGCCCGCCCTGCTCCGGCGCCCCGGCCCCGGCCGCTGCTCCGGCCCCGGCCCCGGCAGGGCCGGTCATCGCGCTCGCCGCGGCCGCCGGCGCGCCCGCGCCGAGGCGGGCGGTCACGGCGGTGCCCGCCGCGCGGCGTTCGAGGTATTCGTCCACCCCGCCCGGCAGCAGCGACAGCTTGCCGTCGCCCAGCAGCGCCACGCACCGGTCGGTGACCCGCTCCAGGAAGTAACGGTCGTGGCTCACCAGGATCAGCGTGCCCGGCCAGCCGTCGAGCAGGTCTTCGAGCTCGTTGAGCGTCTCGATGTCAAGGTCGTTCGTCGGCTCGTCGAGCAGCAGGACGTTGGGGTCGTCCATCAGCAGCCTGAGCAGCTGCAACCGGCGCCGCTCGCCACCCGACAGGTCGCCGATCACCTTCCACTGCGCGTCGCCGCGGAAGCCGAGGCGTTCGAGCAGCTGGGAGGCCGTCCACTCGCGCTTGCCGAGCTGGAGGTACTTGCGCACCTCCTCCACCGACTCCAGCACCCGCCGCGTCGGATCGAGCTCGCCCAGCTCCTGCGACAGGTGCGCCAGGCGCACCGTGCGACCCCTGACCACCCGGCCCGAGTCGGGCTTGATCGTGTCGGCGAGCAGCCGCAGCACCGACGACTTGCCCGACCCGTTCACCCCGATCAGCCCGATCCGGTCGCCCGGGCCGAACTGCCACGTCAGGTGATCGAGCACCAGCGGGCCCGTGCCGGGGCCGCCCGCGTGCAGCGTGACGTCCTCAAGGTCGTAGACCGTCTTGCCGAGGCGCGCCGCGGCGAACTTCATCAGCTCGACCGTCTCGCGCGGCGGCGGCTCGTTCGCGATCAGCGCCTGCGCCGCCTCGATCCGGAACTTCGGCTTGGACGTGCGCGCGGGCGGGCCGCGCCGCAGCCAGGCGATCTCCTTGCGCATGAGGTTCTGGCGGCGCTCCTCGGCGGCCTGCGCGATGCGCGCCCGCTCCGCCTTGGCCAGCACGTACGCCGCGTAGCCGCCCTCGTAACGCTCGACCCTGCCGTCGACGACCTCCCACGTGCGCGTGGAGACCGCGTCGAGGAACCACCGGTCGTGCGTCACCACCACCAGCGCGCTCTTCCTGCCCGCCAGATGCGCGGCCAGCCACGCGATCGCCTCGATGTCGAGGTGGTTGGTGGGCTCGTCGAGCATGATCAGGTCGTGGTCGTCGATGAGCAGCTTCGCCAGCGCCGTACGCCTGCGCTCGCCACCCGACAGGTCGGCGGCCTTTGAGGCGAGGTCGAGGTCGCCGATCAGGTTCGACAGGATCTCGCGGACCCGCTGATCGCCCGCCCACTCGTGCTCCGCCAGGCCGCCGAGCACGATCTCGCTCACCGTGGCGCCCGGATCGAGGGTGTCCTGCTGGGACAGGAAGCCGACGCGCAGGCCGCGGTTGTGCGTGACCCGGCCGCTGTCGGGGCGCACGGTGCCCGCCAGCACGGACAGCAACGTCGTCTTGCCGCCCCCGTTACGCCCGACGACACCGATGCGCTCGCCCGCCTCCACACCCAGGGAGACGTCGTGGAGCAGCGGCTTGGGGCCGTAAGCGTGGGAAACGGACTCAAGGTTGACCAGATTCATGGCCTTCCCAGAGTATCGGCTCCCGGCCCTCCGCCTTTCCGCTGCCGAGGCGGGGGACGATCAGATCAGGACCGCGCCCTGAACGGGCCCGTGAGCGGCCACCGCCGTGCGGGCCGCGCCCGTCGCGGTCAGGCTCTCCGCCAGGTCGCGCGCGTGCGTGGCGTCGATGGCCAGGAACGCGCAGGTCGGGCCGGAGCCCGAGACGATCGCGCCGAGCGCGCCGTGCTGGCGGCCCGCGTCGAGGGTGGGGCCGAGCTCGGGGCGCAGGGTCAGCGCCGCCGCCTGGAGGTCGTTGCTGAGGTTCGAGCCGAGAGCGTACGCGTCGCCGGTGCCCAGCGCCTCCATCAGCGAATCGTTCAGCTGCGGCCACGGCACCTCGGCCCCCGAAGCCTGCCGCAGGCGGTCGCACTCGGCGTACACGCTGGCCGTCGAGAGCCCGCCGATCGCCGGCGCGAACACCCAGTGGAACGTGCCTCCCGTGGGCAGCTCGCTGAGCTGCTCGCCCCGGCCCGTGCCCACCGCCGTGCCCCCGATCAGCGAGAACGGGACGTCGCTGCCCAGATCCCCGGCGATCTCCATCAGATCCTCCAGCGGCAGCCCCAGCCCCCACAGCTCGTTGCAGGCCACCAGCGCGCCCGCCGCGTCGGCACTCCCGCCCGCCATGCCCCCGGCCACCGGGATGTCCTTGTTGATGACGAGATCGGCGCCGTAGGTGCGGCCCGCGTGCTTGGCCAGGGCGCGCGCGGCGCGGATGGCGAGATTGGAGTCGTCGACCGGCACCTGGTCGGACCACTTGCCATTGACCCGGACCGTGATGGCCTCCGACTCCTTCGCCACCACCTCATCGAAGATCGATACCGCGTGGAAGACGTTGACCAGGTCGTGATAGCCATCTTCCCTGAGCGGGCCGACAGAAAGCTGCACGTTGACCTTCGCGGGCACACGTACGGTCACCGAACTCATCGATCTTCTGCCACTCTCATCGCTTGCCGGGGTCAAGGACACTCGATGTTATCCGGGCACGCTGGGCCGACATGCGGTTCTTGAAAGATGAACCGCATGTCCCCACGGCGGCCCGGCACGGAGAGTCAAGTTGATCCCCATATGCCGGACACCTGCCCGTCCCGCTCGCGTGGCCGCACCTGCGCCGCCACGCCGCCCCCTCCGTGCATGCCGCTGGTGGCGCCTCGGTTCGGGCAGGGCCCGCAGTGCAGCGCGGCGGACACGGCGGGGCGGTCCCGTCCTCCCGCGTTCGGCGCCGGGAGCTTGATCAGCGTTCGGGCAGGGGGTGGGCTGCCTCCGTGCGCAGGCCGTCGAGGAAGAAGGCCAGGCAGCGGCGCCAGGCGCCCGGAGCGGTGTTCATGGACTCGCGGATGACCTGCGACATCGCCCAGATGAGCGTCACCAGGTCCTGAGTGCCGAAGTCGGGGCGCAGGCGGCCGGCGACCTGGGCTCGTTCGATGATGCGCTCGGCGTCCAGCAGGCCCCGGTGGCAGGCCTGGCTCACGTCGGTGGCCAGGGTGAAGCCCTGGGTCAGGGCGTCGTTGAGGCCGTGGTCCTCCGACTGGAGGGCGAAGAGCCCTTCGAGGAAGGCGACGAAGCCGTCCCAGGGGTCGGGGTCGGCCAGGGCCCGCTCGGTGACCTGCTCCAGGGCCGCCAGCCGCTGGGGCATGACCGCTCCGAGGAGCGCCTCGCGGGTCGGGAAGTGGTTGTAGAGGGTGCCGATGCTGACTCCGGCGCGGCGGGCGACGTGCTCCAAGGGCACGTCGAGGCCGTGCTCGGCGATGAGCTGGGTGGCCGCGACCAGGAGCTTGTCGCGGTTGCGTGCGGCATCCGACCGCAGCGGCTTGGTTCCGGCTGCCA
This sequence comes from [Actinomadura] parvosata subsp. kistnae, assembly GCF_900323885.1. GTDB lineage: Bacteria > Actinomycetota > Actinomycetes > Streptosporangiales > Streptosporangiaceae > Nonomuraea > Nonomuraea composti. The sequence continues at coordinate 1,512,066 of NZ_OOHJ01000018.1, forward strand.
TCTCTCCATCATACGAATCTGAGGGATGCCTCAAGTTGTGTGCTACGTTGAGGGAAGTTGAGGTGGCCCTCGACTTACTCTCCTAAGGGAAGGCATCGCCATGTCCGCAGCAACACGCAAGACCGCCGTCGTCATCGGAGCCGGGCCGGGGCTCGGCCTGTCCGTCGCCCACCGGTTCGGGCGCGAGGGGTACGCCGTGGCGCTCGTCTCGCGCAGCGACGCCCGGCACGCCCGGTATGTGGCGTCGCTGGCCGCGGCCGGAGTGGAGGCGGCGGCGTTCGTCGCCGACGTACGCGACCACGACCGGGCCCTGGCCGCCCTGGACGCGATCGTCGAACGGTTCGGCACCGTCGACGTGCTCTACTACGGGCCAGGAGCCGCCGATCTGGACGCCGCGCCGCTCCCGCCCATCACCGGCATCACCCCCGAGGACGTGCGGGAGGCGATGGAGGTGGTGTATCCGGCCGTCGCGCTCGTCGGCAAGATGCTGCCCGGGATGGTCGAGCGGGGCGAGGGCGGGCTGCTGTTCGCCGGCGGGCTCAGCGCCGTCATGCCGATGCCCGCCCTCGGCAGCCTCGCGATCTCCTCTGCGGCGCTGCGCAACTACGCCCTGACGCTCAACGCGGCACTGACCGACCAGGGTGTCTACGCCGGGAGCCTGATCATCGGCGGGCTGATCGAGCGTGGGGACATCCATGCGCACGTCATGTCCCAGCCGGAGCTGTTCGGGGACGCGGGCATCCGCACGCTCGACCCGGACACGATCGCGGACACGGCCTGGGACCTCTACACCAAGCGGGACCGCCCCGAGGCCACCTTCAGCGCCTTCTGACCTCGCAAGGCCAAGGTCTGGCGCCCTGGGATGGCCCGGTGCCTGGCACGCCCACCCCTCACGGCGACCGGCGCCTCATGGCGTCCGGTCGCTCAGCGAAGGGCATGGCCCCGGTCAGGGGCGGAGTTCGGCGATGCGGGCGAAGGCCGTGATGTCGAGCTGTTCGCCGCGCGCCGACGGGTCCACCCCCGCCGCCCGTAGCGTGCGTTCGGCGTCGGCGGCGGTGCCGGCCCAGGTGGCGAGGGCCGCGCGCAGGGTCTTGCGGCGCTGCGCGAAGGCCGCGTCCACCACCTCGAACACCTCCTGCCGCGACGCCGACGTGGCCGGCGGGTCGCGGCGGGCCAGGGAGACGAGGCCGGAGTCGACGTTGGGGACGGGCCAGAAGACGGTACGGCCGACGGGGCCGGCCCGGCGTACGTCGGCGTACCAGGCGGCCTTGACCGACGGCACCCCGTACACCTTGGAGCCGGGACCCGCCGCGAGCCGGTCGGCGACCTCCGACTGCACCATCACCAGGCCCTTGCGCAGCGAGGGCAGCACTTCGAGGAGGTGCAGCACCACGGGGACGGCCACGTTGTACGGCAGGTTCGCCACCAGCGCGGTCGGGGCGTGGCCGGCGAGATCGTCGGGGGTGATCTTCATGGCGTCGGCGTTGACGACGGTCAGCGTGTCGGCCGCCTCCCGCTCGGCCACCGTGACGGGGAGCTGCCGGGCCAGCACCGGGTCGATCTCGACGGCGACCACGTGCGCCGCCGACGGCAGCAGCGCCAGCGTGAGCGAGCCGAGGCCGGGACCGACCTCGATGACCACGTCATCGGGCGATAGGTCGGCCACGCGGACGATGCGACGGACGGTCCCTGCGTCGATCACGAAGTTCTGGCCCAGTTTTTTTGTCGGACGAAGATCTAGCTTGTTCGCCAAAATACGTATTTCTGCAGGGCCCAACAGCCTCATCATCCAACCAGTCTCCCGCATCGAAGAACCTGCGATGGCGGATGGGGAGACCAAAGGAGAGGATGGCGTGGAACAGGAAGGGACGTCCCTCATGGAGCCAACGGGCGCCGCGCCGCTTCGGCCGACCGACCTGCGCGCGATCGGGCCGTACCGGCTGCTGGGCCGGCTGGGCGAGGGCGGCATGGGGACCGTGTTCCTCGCGCGGGCGCCGACGGGACGGTTCGTCGCGCTCAAGGTGGTCAAGGCCGAGTTCGCCAACCAGGAGGGCTTCGCCGCCCGCTTCCACGCCGAGGTCGACAACGCGCGCAGGGTGGCGTCGTTCTGTACGGCCCAGGTGCTGGACAACGGCAACACCGGCGACGGCCGGCCGTACATGGTGACGGAGTACATCGCCGGCACGCCTCTGTCCGACCAGATAGCGAACTACGGCGCCCTGGAGCCGGGGCCCCTGCACGGCGTCGCGCTCGGCGTGGCGGCGGCGCTGGCCGCCATCCACGTGGCCGAGCTGGTGCACCGCGACCTCAAGCCGGCGAACGTGATCCTCTCGCTGTCCGGGCCCCGCGTGATCGACTTCGGCATCGCCAGGGCGCTCGACCGCGAGACGGGGTTCACGCTCTCCGGCGAGCTGCTGGGCAGCCCCGGCTGGTGGGCGCCCGAGCAGGTACGCGGTGAGCCCGTCAGCCCCGCCGTGGACATCTTCGCCTGGGGCTGCCTTATCGCCTACGCCGGGAACGGGCGGCACCCGTTCGGGCGCGGCGACCCCATCACCATGGCCTCCCGCGTCCTCAACACCCAGCCCGACCTGGGGGCGTTGCCCGCACCGCTGAACGAGCTCGTCCGGCGGGCCACCTCCATGGACCCGGCCCTGCGGCCGACCGCCCAGGACCTGCTGATCGCGCTGGTCGGCGGCAGCGCGCCGGCGCCCGCCACCGTGGACCCACCGACGCTGGTGGCGACCGAGATGCTCAGCGACTGGGAACCGCCGCAGAACGTGGTGGACGAGCCGGACATCACAGCCACCTTCACGACCCCGCCCCCCAGCGACGCGACCGGCCGCCGCACCACGACCCCCGGTGCCTCCCCGGCCCCGGGCAACGTCCCAACGGGCCCTCAGTCGGGCGGCCCCCAGCCGGCCGGTTCGCAGGCATCCGGTCCGCGGGCGGCACGTTCGCGCGCTTCCGGTCCCCAAGCGTCAGGTCCCGCTGCCGCGGCCGGCGACCTCGCCGGCGCCGACGCGGCGACCGGTCCCGGAGCGCCGGGCTCCGGGAACGCGCCGGGCACCCCGAGCGGGGCAGGCTCCGCGAGCAGGCCGGGGCCCGGGAACGCGCCGGGCTCTGGGAGCGTGCCGGGCTCCGGGAGCGGGCCGGGCATCGCACCTGGACCTGGCGCCGGTGTGGGGCCGTCCCTGGAGGAGCGGGCGCGGCAGGAGGAGGAAGCGGCCAAGGCGGAGCTGGCCCGCTGGCAGGTGCCCGCCCCGCAGGACGCGGGCCGGGCCAAGGCACGCAAGGGCTTCAGGACGGAGTCCGGGCAGGCCACGAAGCAGGGCGCGGAGGCCCTGGGCGCGGCGGGACGCGGCCCCGGGCTGGAGCCCGAGCGCCACGACGCGGCCATGGGGCGGGCCAGGCAAGGGGCCGTCTTAGGCGCGGACACCCACCCCGGCACCCTGGGAACGCCCAACGACCAGCGCGAGCACTCCGACGACACCATCGGCGGCACCCGCACGCCCGGCACCCGGTGGCTCATCGCCGCCGCGGCCGCCGTGCTCGCCATCGGCGTCACGGTGGCCGTCCTGATCGTCACCTCCGCCCGCACCACGACCACCACCGCGACCCAGGGCACCCCCACCCAGGCGGCGGGCAGCCCGAGCCCGAACGACGTGGGCCGCCGGTTCGCGCTGGGCGCCGCCTTCGACGACCCGGTGGCGATCGTGACGGGCGCACCGGAGTGCGGGTTGAAGGAGTTCGAGGGTACGACGTCCGCCAAGGGCCAGCTCTGCGTGATCCGCTGGACGATGCTCAACCCGGGCGGCGAGCGCAGGGTCCTGGTGCAGCCCGTGGTCACCATGGTCGACGACCGGGGCGGCGAGCACGACCCCGCCCCTCTCACGCTGCCGCCGGCGATCCTGCCGGGCGGGCGGGTGGACAGCGCGTTCGTGTTCGACCTGGCCATGTACCGCAAGCCCATGAAGATGACGGCGACCCTCCTGGAGAACGGCAAGCAGATCGAGGTGGCGCTGTGACGCTCAGGGCGGCGCTCGCCGCGCTCATGCTCGTGGCCGGAGGGGTCACGGCGGCCGTGTCCCCCGCGACGGCCGCGGCCTGCTCCGGTGCGGCCGACTTCGACGGTGACGGCGTGGACGACGTGGCGGTCGGCGACCCGTTCGCCGACGGCCAGAAGGGCGCCGTGCACGTGCTGTCCGGCGGCAAAGTGGTGCCGGTCCCCGTTTCCGGGCCGGCCAGGGGCGATGGTCTCGGCTGGTCCGTACGGCTCGCGCAGGTCAACGGCGACGGCTGCGCCGACCTCGTGATCGGCGCCCCGTACACGGACGTGGACGGCGTCGAGGACGCCGGCGCCGCGTACGTCGTCTACGGCGGCGGGGGCGCGACGGCCCCGCAACGCCTCGTGGCGTCCCAGCCGCAACGGTTCGCGCACTTCGGCTGGTCGCTGGCCGCACGCGGCGACCTGCTGGCGATCAGCGCACCGTACGAGGACGAAGGCCCGCTCCCCGACGTGGGCGCCGTCTACGTGCGCAAGGGCGAGGGCGAGCCGCGCAGGATCAGCCAGGAGACCGTGGACGTGCGGGGCAACAGCGAGGTGGGCGACCAGTTCGGCTGGTCGATGGCGTTCGGGCCGAAGAACGAGCTGGTCGTCGGCGTCCCGTACGAGAACGACGACGGCGCCGGCCGCCAGGTCGAAGCCGGCAAGATCGACTCGGGGTCGGTCGTGTTCATCGACGACGCGCTGGCGCCGCAGATCACCTCGTTCAAACTGGACTCCCCGACGGACCGCTCAGGCGACCGCTTCGGCTACGCGATCGCCTACGCCGAAGGCTTCGGCTACGCGCTCGGAACCCCCGGCCCCGGCTACGTCCAGCTCCTCGACACCGCCCGCAAACCCACGCGAAGGGTGACGCAGGGGGGCAAGCAGGCGTTCGGCTTCTCGATGGCCGTCTCAGCGGACGGACGACTGGCGATCGGCGCCCCCTACGGCGGCGGTGTCCGGGTCATCTCCTGGAAGAACGCCGCCGAGGACCGCGAACTACCCACCGCCGACGGCCTGTTCGGCTGGTCGGTGACCTTCAGCGGCAACAAACTGTACGTCGGCCAACCGGACGCGGCCCCATCCGGCAAGGTCACGGTAACCGCCCGCAACGACGAGACACCCCCACAACCCCTCCAACCCCCAGCAGGCATCGACTTCGGCACCGCCCTGTCCGGCTAGCACCCGGGCACGGGACGGGCTGGGCGGTGGTCGCGAGCGACGAGCATGCGGCGGCACGGCGGACGCGGCCGAGCGACGGCACGCGCGGAAGGGCGGGCGCGGCCGAGCGACGGCACGCGCGGAAGGGCGAGCGTAGACGCCGGGGGCGGGTGCTGGGCGGCAAGGCACAAACACGAAGCGGCGAGGCCCGAGCGCTAGCGACGGACACGGCGCGCTGCGACCGGGAGCTCGGCAGGGACGCGCGCTGCGCTGCTCGGCGTGGAGGCGGATGCCAGGCGGTCAGGCGCGCAGGCACGGGCGCGAACGCAGGGTGGCGTGGCGAGCGCGGCATGGGGCAGGTGCCGGGCGGCCAGGCGCGGACGCGGCGGAGGGCGGCGGGCGTAGTTCCGGGCGCGGGTGCTGGGCGCCAAGGCACGAGCACGAAGGGCAGGCGCGGCGCGCTCCGACGGGCGCGGGCGAAAGGGCGGTGGGCGTGGCCATGCTGCGGTGAACGCGCGAGGCCGCCGGGCGCGGGGCGGCGAGCGCGGGCGGCGGGCGCGGGCCGCCGGGCGCGGGGTGGCGGGCGGGGAGGCGCGGGGTCAGCGGGCGTTCATGGTGAAGAGGCGGTCGCCGCAGTGGGGCCATTGGCCTTGCCATCGGCCGCCCACCTGCTGGTACAGGAGCTGCGCCCGGTACGTCTGCTCCTCCTCCGGCCACGTCGTCGGCGTGTCCATGCCGCCCACCGCCTGCCACATCGGCAGGCTGAACTGGTACAGCCCGTAGTAGGGCCCGTCGGGGTTGTAGGCCTCGGGGTCGCCCTGTGACTCGCACTCGGCGAGCGACTCCCAGTCGAGCTCCATGATCTCGGGTTGGATCTGGACGGTGCGGGGTGGGGTGACGGTGATGACGGTGCCGTCCTTGGGGAAGCTGCTGAGGGGCGGGTTCACGAGGTAGCCGCGGCGCAGGGCGATGCGCTTCTGCTTGAGTGCCTCGCGGACGGTTCTGGCGGTCGTGCGCCAGGACACGCGGGTGGTGCCGGCCACGACGTACACCTTGCGCCGGGTGTAGACGGTGAGCTCCATGCCTTCCAGGGGCACCTTGTGGGCGGGCGGGGCGGAGAGTTTGCCGGCGGCGGCGGGGGTGATGTCGAGCTCGGCGAGGGCGTCGCCGACGTTGGTGGCGGTGACGAGGTGGGTGCTGGTGCGGCCGTCGAGGGTGAGCTTGATGGGGCGGGCGCGGCGGACCTCGATGGTGGTGCCGTCGTCGACCTGGGCGCGCGCGGCGGGGCTCAGCAGGTCGCCGTAGCCGACGGAGACGCCGGCGTCGGCGAGCACTTCCTGGACCGTTCCACCGAACGCGCGGACCGGCCTGCGCTCGCCGTCGATGACCACGGTGACCTCTTTGACCAGCAGCGACACGACCATGAGCGTGCCGACGGCCGCGACCCCCACCGCGCAGACGACGGGCGTCCACGGGGAGCGCCACGGCACTGGCGGCCGGGGCGCACGCCTCTTTCCTCGCACGAGCCACCTCCGGTGTGGGGCAGGACGGCCCGAACTTTACGCTTGTCTACGAGTTGTACACCGGACTTCGCCAAAAGATGGTCACCACTCGCCGAAAACTGTGACTCCGTTGACGCTGATCGCCTCGCACAACCGGTCAGGGTGCACCTTTTTGACCTCGGCCAGGCAGCGCAGGGTGAGCGGGACGAGGTAAGGGGCGTTGGGCTTGCCGCGGTGCGGGACGGGGGGCAGGTAGGGGGCGTCGGTCTCGACCAGCATGAGCTCGGCGGGCGCGATCTCGGCGGCCTCGCGGAGGTAGCCGGCGTTCTTGTACGTCACCGGCCCGGAGAATGACATGAAATATCCGGCGTCGGCGCACTTCTTGGCCATCTCGGCGTCCCCGGAGAAGCTGTGGAAGACCACCTTGTCGGGCGCGCCCTCCGCGGCCAGCACCTTCAGCACGTCGTCGTGCGCGTCCCGGTCGTGGATGACCAGGGCCTTGCCGGTGCGCTTGGCGATCTCGATGTGCGCGCGGAAGCTGGCGTGCTGGTCGTCCTTGCTCGCCCAGTCGCGGTAGTAGTCGAGCCCGGTCTCCCCCACCGCCCGCACCTCGGGCCGCCCGGCCAGCGCCTCGATCTCGGCCAGCACCTCAGGAGTGGCCTCGTGGGCCTCGTTGGGGTGGATGGCCACCCCGGCGTACACGCCTTCCTGCTCGGCCGCCACGTCGGCGCCCCAGCGCGAGGAGGCCAGGTCGTAGCCGATCGTGACCAGCCGCGTCACGCCGACGGCCCGCGCGTCGTCGAGGATCCCGCGTACGGTGGCCGAGGCCGCCTGCGCGGCCTGGGCCACCGGGTCGCCCGACGACGCCTGCCGGTTGCCGACCATGATGTCGAGGTGGCAGTGACTGTCGAAGACGGGCGAGGAGAGCGGCTCTGGCGCGGCGGGAAGCGAGGCGGGAAGCTTGGTCACGCCATCAAAGCCTAGCCTCCCGCGCCGGGAGCCGACGTCACTCGCCCAGCCGGGCCAGCTCCTCGTCGATGACCTTCGGGTCGAGCTTCTTGAACAGCGGCACCGGCGGCGCCAGCGGCGTGCCGGGCCTGATCGGCCGGTGCTCCCAGCGGGCCGCGCCCGCCGCGTAGTCGCCGGTGATCACCGGGTAGGGGCTGCCGCCGTCCTCGTCGACCTCGCGGATCTCCGGCATGCCGGACCACACGCCCTCGCCGCCCAGCATGGAGTAGACCTTGTTGGACGAGCCGGGCAGGAACGGCGTGAGCATGGTCTTGGCGTCGTCGACGACCTGCAGCGCGACGTGCAGGATCGACTTCTGCCGCTCAGGGTCGTCCTTGAGCTTCCACGGCTCCTGCTCGGCGAGGTACTTGTTGGCCTCGCGGACGACGTCGAACGCCTCGGTGATGGCGTTCTTGAAGCGCGAGCGCCCCAGCTCGGTGCCCACGGGCCCGAAGGCGTTGCGGGAGCGCTCCAGCAGGGCCCGGTCGGCGTCGGTGAGGTCGCCGGGCTCGGGCACGGCGCCGAAGTTCTTTGCCGCCATGGAGATGGACCGGTTGACGAGGTTGCCCCAGGCGGCGACCAGCTCGCCGTTGTTGCGGTTGACGAACTCCTGCCAGGTGAAGTCGGTGTCCTGGTTTTCCGGGCCGGCCACGGCGATGTAGTAGCGCAGGGCGTCGGCGTCGTAGCGGGCGAGGAAGTCGCGCACGTAGATGACGACCTGCCGGGAGGAGGAGAACTTCTTGCCCTCCATCGTCAGGAACTCGCTGGAGACCACCTCGGACGGCACGTCGAGCTTGCCCAGCGAGCCGGGCGAGCCGCCGCGGGCGCCGATGCCGCTGTAGCCGAACAGCATCGCCGGCCAGATCTCGGCGTGGAAGACGATGTTGTCCTTGCCCATGAAGTAGTAGCCGCGGGCGTCGGGATTCTGCCACCACTGGCGCCACGCGTCGGGGTCGCCGGAGCGCCTGGCCCACTCGATGGAGGCGGACAGGTAGCCGATGACGGCGTCGAACCACACGTACAGGCGCTTGTTGGGCTGGTCGCGCCAGCCGTCGAGCGGGATCGGCACGCCCCAGTCGAGGTCGCGGCTGATCGCACGCGGCTGCAGGTCGCCGAGCAGGTTGAGGGCGAACTTCAGCACGTTGGGGCGCCACTCGCCCTGCTTGGACTGCAGGTAGGAGCCGAGCACCTCGGCGAAGGCGGGCAGGTCGAGCATGAAGTGCTCGGTCTCGACGAACTTGGGCGTCTCGCCGTTGATGCGGCTCTTGGGGTTGATGAGCTGGATCGGGTCGAGCTGGTTGCCGCAGTTGTCGCACTGGTCGCCGCGCGCGCCGTCGTAGCCGCAGATGGGGCAGGTGCCCTCGATGTAGCGGTCGGGCAGGGTGCGGCCGGTCGAGGGCGAGATGGCGCCCATCGTGGTCTTGGGGAAGATGTAACCGTTGGCGTGCAGGCCCTTGAAGATCTCCTGCGTGACGGCGTAGTGGTTCTTCGTGGTGGTCCGGGTGAACAGGTCGTAGGACAGGCCGAGGCCGGTGAGGTCTTCGGCGATGACGCGGTTGTAGCGGTCGGCCAGCTCCTTGGCGCTGACGCCTTCCTTGTCGGCCTGGACCTGGATGGGGGTGCCGTGCTCGTCCGTGCCGGAGACCATCAGCACCTTGTTGCCCGCCATCCGCTGGTAGCGGCTGAAGACGTCGGACGGCACGCCGAACCCGGAGACGTGCCCGATGTGGCGGGGCCCGTTCGCGTACGGCCACGCCACGGCGGTGAGAATGTGCTGGGTCATGCTCTCAAGCCTACGGGGCCGCGAGATTGATCTGTTACGCGCCGCCGCGGTGCCGGTGCCCGCGGCGGCGTGCGAACGGCTCTAGTGCTGCTGCGAAAGGCTCTCGTGCTGGGACGACTCTTCGAGGGCGATCGCGGCGGCGGCCTCCTCGGCCGCGGCGGCGGCGTTGTCGATGGAGGTCTCGCGGGTGCGGCGGATGCCGAGGATGCTGATGAACAGCGCCGCGAAGATCGTCTGGAAGCTCATGATGAGCGCCGTCGCGGACGGCACGACGATGCGCAGCGACTCGCGCGGGTCGAGCTCGCCCCAGTCGCGCACCTGCCAGTGCACCAGCGACATCACCAGGCCGACGAGGCCGGCCAGGGCCAGCAGCCCGCCGAGGACGAGCCCCTTCTCCAGGCTCACGATGTCGATCAGCCGCCGGATCCTGGGCGACTCGGGCAGGAAGCCCTCCTCGGCCGCGTACACCTTCGTGAACACCGCGAACAGCGCCGCCTGGAAGCCGATCACCACCAGGGCGGCGGAGCCGACCAGCGTGTCGACGTCGAAGGCCAGCTCGCCGATCTCGACCGGGCCGAACACCAGCGCGGTGCCCGCGACGAGGCCGACGATCATCATCAGCACGCCGGGGTAGAAGAACAGCCACTTGGGGCTGTAGAGGAGCAGGAAGCGCAGGTGGCGCCAGCCGTCGCGCCAGGAGCGCAGGTGCGGCGGGCGGGAGCGGCCGTCGGGCGAGAGCGTGGTCGGGACCTCGCGCACGTCGAGGCCGGCCAGGGTGGAGCGGACCACCATCTCGGAGGCGAACTCCATGCCGCCCGTCTGGAGCTGCAGCCGCAGGATCGAGTCGCGGCGGAAGCCGCGCAGCCCGCAGTGGAAGTCCTTGATCGCCGAGGGGAAGAACAGCCGCCCGATGAACGACAGCACCGGGTTGCCGAGGTAGCGGTGCAGCGGCGGCATGGCGCCCGGGGAGATGCCGCCCCGGAAGCGGTTGCCCATGACCAGGTCGGCGCCGTCGCGCAGCTGCTCGACGAACGGCATCAGCGCCGTGAAGTCGTAGGAGTCGTCGGCGTCGCCCATGATGACGTATTTGCCGCGGGCCGCCCTGATGCCGCCCATGAGGGCGTTTCCGTATCCCTTCTCGTCCACATGGACCACGCGGGCCCCGGCGTCTCGGGCGAGCTGTTGGGAGCCGTCCGTGCTGCCGTTGTCGGCGATCAGCACCTCGCCCTCGATGCCGTGCTCCTCCATGCACGCCAGTGCTTTGCGCACACAGACTTCCACGGTCTCCGCCTCGTTGAGGCAGGGCATGACCACCGTCAGTTCCACGTGTCTACCCTTCAGTTAAGGCTCTTCCAGTGAACCATCATGCCCTGAACGTGCCCATGCTCGGGCACAGACCTGAAAACGACTGGCATTCTTTACAGCATGGTGAGCGTCGCGGAGATTACCCCTGTGGACCCCTCCGCCCCTGGCAGGACAGCCCGTCTGCTGTCCATGGTGCGCAGGCATCGGGTGTTCGCCGCGGCCTTCGGCGTCGGCGCCGTGCTGCGGCTCATCACCATGCTCGGCTACGGCCCGGCCATGTGGTTCAACGACTCCTACGAGTACGTCTCGGTGGCGCTGCACCCGAGGCCGCACCCGATCAGGCCCGACGGCTACAGCTTCTGGCTGATGCTGCTCCAGCCGTTCCACAGCTTCGCACTGGTGACGTTCACGCAGCATCTCATGGGTCTGGCCACGGCGTGCCTGATCTACGCGTTGCTCCGGATCAAGTTCAGGCTGCCGAAGTGGGGGGCCACGCTGGCGGCGGCGCCGGTGCTGTTCGACGCCTACCAGATCCAGCTCGAGCAGCTCGTGATGTCCGACACCATGTTCATGCTGCTGGTGGTCGGCGTGATCACGATGGTGCTGTGGAAGCGGCGGCTGACCTGGCAGGCGGGCGCGGTGGTCGGCCTGCTGCTGGCGCTGACCTGGCTGACCCGCTCGATCGGGCTGCCGATCCTGGCGCTGGTGGTGCTCTACCTGCTGGTCAAGCGGGCCGGATGGCGGCCGATCGTGGCCGTGATCACGGCCTGCGCGATCCCGGTGATGGCGTACATGGGGTGGTTCGCCTCGGCGTACGGGAAGTTCGCGATGACCAACAGCGACGGCCTGATCCTCTACATGCGCACGGCCATCTTCGCCGACTGCAACAAGATGGACATCGACAAGTACAAAGAGGTCCAGCTCCTGCTGCTGTGCATCAACGATCCGGTGAGCCAGCGCAAAGACTACGCCCAGTGGTACCTGTGGGGTCAGGGCAACGGCGACGGCACCGGCACCGGCGAGGTGCTGCACCGGTGGGGCATCAACAAGAAGTGGAGCGAGATCACCAACGACGCCGCCAGCAAGTTCGCCACGCGGGCGATCCTGTCGCAGCCTGGTGACTACCTGAAGGTCGTGGCCCGCGATTTCTTCCGCTCCTTCCACTGGGCACGGCCCCGCTTCCCGGACGAGTCGACCTATAACATGTACCAGTTCAAGCCGTACGTGGAGCTGGACGACACCGGCCAGCCCAAGCGGCTGCCGAAGTGGTCGTCGTACGCGGGCGGGCGCACCGACACCGACGCCTTCAGCTACGAGCAGGGCCCGCCGGAAACCCAGATCGTGCAGCCGTGGGCGACGATCATGAGCAACTACCAGAAGGTCTTCTACCTGCGCGGCATCATGCTCGGCGGCATCCTGCTGATCGGCCTGTACGGCGTGGTGGTGCGCTACCGCAAGTTCGGCGGCCCGGTGGTGCTGCCGTGGCTGGGCGCGGTGGGGCTGCTGCTGGCCCCGGCGGCCACGGCGGAGTTCGACTACCGCTACGTTCTGCCGGCCGTGCCGCTGGCCTGTATCGCGGCGGCGATCACGCTGCGGCGCGGGGTCACTTGGGTGCGGCGGTCACCCAAGAGCTCATCAGCATCCGAGCCCACCACTGCGCGTGCGTGATCGTCTCGGCCGTCAGCACCGGGTAGAGCCACCAGAAATTGATCAGCGTGACGAGCGCGTACGCGCCGACGACCGCGGCCCCCGTCGCCCTCCGGGTGGCGGGGGCGTCCTGCCTGCCGAGGACGAGCCCGGCCACGAGCACGAGCGCCAGCACCATGAACGGCACCACGGGGATCATGTAGAACAGGTACATGGTGCGGTTGTCGGCGATGGCGTAGTAGAACCAGGGCAGCCATCCCACGGCGACGCCGAGCAGGGTCGCCCCGGCCCGCCAGTCGCGCGAGGACACGTACCAGGCGACGAGGCCGAGCAGGGCGAGCGCGGCGGCGTACCAGATCATGGGGGTGCCGACGCCGAGCACGGCCTGTGCGCACTTGTCGGCGCCGCAGGCCGACGGCGGCAGGTCGGTGGGGTAGTGGAAGGAGACGGGGCGTAACAGCAGCGGCCACTGCCAGGGCTCCGACATGTACGGGTGGTAGGCCTCCAGGCCGCTGTGGAAGCCGAGCACCTGTAGCTGGTACTGCACCCACGAGCGCACCGAGTCGAAGACGAAGAACAGCGGCCCCGAGGAGGTGGCCCGCTCCCAGTTGCGCCCCCAGCCGTCGGCGGAGACGAACCAGCCGCTCCACGACGCGGTGAACACGAGCGCGGGCGCGAGCGCCATCGCGCCGAACCCGCCGGGCAGGTCGTACGCCAGCGCCCCCCGGTACGGCTCGCGCAGGCCGAGCGCTCGCCGCGCCCCCATGTCCCACATGAGCGACAGCACGGCGAACCCGATGAGGAAGAAGATCCCCGACCACTTGACGGCGCACGCGGCGCCCAGGCACGCCCCGGCCGCGAGCCGCCACGGGCGCCAGCCGAGCCGGGGGCCGGTGCCGGAGCCGGCGGCGCTCTCGTACCAGCGGACGAGCCTGTGCCGGGCCCAGTCGCGGTCGGCCACGGCGCACGCGAACCCGCACAGCACCCAGAACATCAGGAAGATGTCGAGCAGCCCCGTGCGCGACAGCACCAGGTGCAGGCCGTCGAGGGCGAGCAGCAGCCCGGCCAGGCAGCCGAGCAGCGTCGAGCGGGTCATCCGGCGCGCCACCCTGGCCAGCACCAGGATGGACAACGTGCCGGCCAGCGCGGCGGCGAAGCGCCAGCCGAACGGGTTCATCCCGAACAGCCACTCGCCGACGCCGATCATCCACTTGCCCAGCGGCGGGTGGGCCACGAAGGAGGCGCACTCGGACGGCTGCGCGCACTGCTTGAAGATGTCCAGGCTGCCGGCGATGAGCCGCCGGTCGGCGATGGGGTTCTTGGCGTCGCCCAGGGTGGCCATCTCGACGCCGTATCGCAGCAGCGAGTAGGCGTCCTTGACGTAGAACGTCTCGTCGAAGACGACGGCCTTGGGCTCGCCCAGCCGGACGAAGCGCAGGATCCCGCCGAAGATCGCCACCGCGAGCGGCGCCAGCCAGCCGAGGAGGGCTCCGCCCTGCATCGGCGGAATCAGCCGTTGCGGCGATACCCCCCAGTTCCTCACGATGCGCACCCTACGGGGTGGTGGTTCTCCTGTGAACCAGGTCATAGAGCTCCCGCCGGGGCACGCCCGCGCCCTTGGCGACCTCGGCCACGGCCAGGCTGCGCCGCTCCCCCGCCGCCACCCTGCGGTCGACCTCGGCCGCCAGCGCGTCGAGGTCGGGCTCGTCGTCGCCCGGCGCGTGACCGGCGACGACGATCGTGATCTCGCCCTTGACGCCGCCCGCCGCCCACTCGGCCAGCTCGCCCAGCCCGCCCCTGCGGACCTCCTCGTAGGTCTTGGTCAGCTCCCTGCACACCGCCGCCCGCCGCCCGGCCCCGAACGCCTCGGCCATCGCCCGCAGCGACTCCTCCAGGCGGTGCGGCGACTCGAAGAAGACCATCGTGCGCTCCTCGGCGGCCAGCGCGCCCAGGCGGCGGGCCCGCTCGTCGCCCTTGCGCGGCGGGAAGCCCTCGAAGCAGAACCGGTCGCTGGCCAGCCCCGACACCGCCAGCGCGGTGGTGACGGCGCTCGGCCCCGGCAGCGCGGTGACGGTGATGCCCGCCTCCACCGCGAGCTGCGTCAGCCGGTAGCCCGGGTCCGACACGCCCGGCATGCCCGCGTCGGTGATCACCACGACCGTGCGGCCCTGCTTCAGCGTCTCCACGAGCTCCTGGGCCCGGCCCGCCTCGTTCTGGTCGTAGTAGGACACCACGCGGCCGGTGAGCTCCACGCCGAGGTCGGCGGCGAGCCTGCGCAGCCGCCTCGTGTCCTCGGCGGCCACCACGTCCGCGCCCGCCAGCAGCTCGCGCAGCCGCGGCGAGACGTCTCCCACCTGGCCAATGGGGGCCCCTGCCAGCACCAACCTGCCGTTCCCTGTCACCCGACCATTGTGGCAGGGCGGCCCGATTAGACCGTGTTTCCTTGGTAAACACCGCTCTGGGGCCCGTACGATGTCCGAATGGCGGTGACCGATTCCCCGTACCAGGCCTACGAGAGCTCGGAGGCCGGCGCGAGCCACCCCGAGACCCGGTCCGTACGCGATCGGGTCGTGCCTCCCCTGCGCGGAAGCGTGTTGTGGGGATGGGTGGGGCCGCTGCTCGTCACCCTGTTCGGCGGGGTGATCCGGTTCATGCAGCTCGGTCATCCCAGGGCCGTGGTGTTCGACGAGACGTACTACATGAAGGACGCGTTCTCGCTCATCACCCACGGCGTCGAGAAGGTCACGATCAAGGACGCCGACAAGGCGATCCTCGCCGGCAACACCGACATCTGGCAGTCGTGCACCCCCGCCGACCTCGACAAGTGCGCCTCCTACGTGGTGCACCCGCCCATGGGCAAGTGGATGATCGGCGTCGGCGAGTGGCTGTTCGGGCTCAACCCGTTCGGCTGGCGCTTCGCCGCCGCGCTGATCGGCACGCTGTCCATCCTCGTGCTGGCCAGGGTCGCCCGCCGGATGACCCGCTCCACGCTGCTCGGCTGCTTCGCCGGCCTGCTGCTGGCGCTCGACGGCCTGCACTACGTGCTGTCCCGCACGGCGCTGCTGGACATCTTCCTCATGTTCTGGGTGCTCGCCGCGTTCGCCTGCCTGGTGGTCGACCGCGACCGGGCGCGCGAGAAGCTGGTCACCTGGTACGAGAGCTCGCCCCTGTCGCAGCAGGGCCCGTCGCTGGGCATCAGGTGGTGGCGCATCGGCGCCGGGGTGTGCCTGGCCTTCGCGATGTCGGTCAAGTGGTCGGGCCTGGCGTTCGCGGTCGCCTTCGCGATCATGTCGCTGATGTGGGACTTCGGCGCCCGCCGCGCCGTGGGGCT
Organism: [Actinomadura] parvosata subsp. kistnae; assembly: GCF_900323885.1. Lineage (GTDB taxonomy): Bacteria > Actinomycetota > Actinomycetes > Streptosporangiales > Streptosporangiaceae > Nonomuraea > Nonomuraea composti. The sequence continues at coordinate 1,527,848 of NZ_OOHJ01000018.1, forward strand.
GCGCCGGCCCTACCTGGGGGCGTTCAACAAGGACGTGCCGCAGGGCGTCCTCGCGTTCGGCGTGGTGCCGTTCGTGGCGTACATGGCCACCTGGACGGGCTGGTTCGTCAACGCGAGCGGCTACGGCCGCAACTGGGACCGGGCCACCGAGCCGGGCAACCCGCTGTTCTTCCTCTTCGACTCGATGCGGTCGTGGGTGGCCTACCAATGGCAGGTCTTCACCTTCCACAGCGGTCTGGAGACCTCGCACCCGTACATGTCGGAGCCGTGGTCGTGGCCGCTGCTGCTGCGCCCCGTCGCCTTCTTCTACGAGGGCAAGCAGAACACGTGCGGCGTCAAGGACTGCTCGCAGGCGGTGCTCGGCGTGGGCACGCCGGTGATCTGGTTCGGGGCGCTGGCGGCGCTGGTGGCGCTGATCGCGTGGTACTTCTCCGCGCGCGACTGGCGGGCCGGGGCCGTGCTGCTGGCCTACGCCATGGGCTGGCTGCCGTGGTTCTACTTCGCCATCGCCGACAACCGCACGATGTTCCTGTTCTACGCCATTCCGATGGTGCCGTTCATGGTGCTGGCCATCACGTTGTGCGCCGGGCTGCTGATCGGGCCGTCGACGCCGACGGCCTCGGGCTCGATGCCGATGCGGCGCACGCTCGGTGCCGCCGTCGTCGGCGCGTTCGCCCTGCTCGCGCTCATCAACTTCTGGTGGCTGCACCCCATTCTCTCCGCCGAGCTGATTCCGTACGTGGACTGGAAGGCGCGCATGTTGTTTGAGAAACGGTGGATATGATCACGTTACAGTCGGCTCAATAGGGGTTTCTTAGGTAGTCGCTGTGCAAGACCCAATACGCACCGGATTCGGTCATCGTCAGGCCCGGGGTCGATACGGCAAACTTCGAGGCATGAGTGCACCGGATGTCACCGCCCTTCTCGCCGAGTTGGAGCGATCTCACCCGGATCTGGCCGAGGAGGCCAGGACCGCCGTCGAATGGTTGACGGGTGGGGAGCCGCTGGAGACGGTGACCCAGCTCGACGTCTGCGAGTTCCTCTGGTACACGTTGCCGCTCAAGGTCGCGCCGCCCAACGCCGGGACGATGAAGGGCAGCGGCGACATGGAGCGCCTGGCGCGCTCCCTGGGGCGGCTGCTCCAGCTCGGCGGCATGGACCGGTATGCCGCCATGTGCGTGTCACCGACGACCCTGCAAATCCTGCGCACCTACGCCCGCGAGGGCGAGGACGCCGGCACCACGGCCTACCAGCAGGCGCTGGAGGCCACGGGCGTGCTCCCGCCCGACGTGCCCGAGCTGCAGTGGAGCATGATCATGGGGCCTGAGGAGCTGGGCGCGCACATCGCCTGCTCCGCCGCGCTGGAGCTGGCCATCGTGGCCGGCGAGAGCGTGGACCGCACGGCCCTGACCCGCCGCTGGCTCACCGAGCCGCGCGCCGACCTGGGCGGCGACAGCTGGCTCAACCGCGTGCACGGCGAGCGGCTCAACCGCTGGGTGCTGGGGCGCGGCCCGGCCAGGCGGGAGCTGGCGCAGCCGTTCGAGGTGCGCCTGCACGCCCCCGTGGCGCCGCAGCCGCTGCCGGCGCTGCACCGGCTGCTGTCGGTGGCCGCGTCCGGTGAGACGCTGCCGCTGCGGCTGGCGCCCTCGCCCGCGGCGGCGCGGCTGCGCGACCTGGCCGAGCGGGAGCTGGGCGCGATCCGCCGCGACGGCGCCAAGCTGACCATCACCGACTACGGCATGCGGCTGCTGAAGTCGAAGTCGGCCATGTGGTCGGCGGTGACCCGGCTGCTGCTGGCCAGGGGCGAGCACGAGTTCGAGGTGTCGGCCAGGGAGGCGGCGCTGATGCTGCTCGCCGACGGCACGCTGATGTCGCCCGCCAAGCTGCGCGAGCGGGTGGCCGAGGTGGTGGGCGGCGAGGGCTGGCACCCGGCGACGAGCCTGGAGGACGTCACGGGGCCGGTGACCGACCTCGTGGCCCAGCTCACGGCGCTGGGGCTGGCCTTCAGCGACGAGCTGGCCGTGCGGATGGACCGGCCGGGGCAGCTCGCGGCCCTGGCGGCGCTGCGGGCCCACGCGCTGCGGCCCCGCAAGTACGTCAGCTCGGCGTGACGCCCGGCGGCGGGTGCCCCGTCAGCCCTGGGGCACCCGGCGTACGGCCTGCTTGAACTCGGGGCATTCCACCAGCGGGTCGTGTGTGCACACCACGGCGTGGCGCAGGCTGTCGCGCAGCCGGGTGAGCTGGTCGACCCGCTGCGACACCTCGCGCTCCTTGGCCGCCATGCGGGCGCGCAGCCGCTCGTCGGACGGCCGCGCCGCCAGGAACTCGGCGATCTCGGAGAGCGTGAACCCGGCGTCGCGGGCGCAGGAGATGAGCGCCAACCGCTCCAGGGTCTCCGGCCGGTACGCGCGGCGCAGCCCGTTGCGCCCCTCGGCCCGGATGAGCCCCTTGCGCTCGTAGAACCGCAGCGCGGACGCGGCCAGCCCGCTCCGCCTGGCCACCTCGCCGATGTCGATCAACGTGTCGTCCACGACCTGGCTCCTTGACTTGAACCGCGCTTCAAGTCGCAGTCTAGCCCCATGCGAATTCATCACCTCAACCTCGCCTCGATGCGCGAGATCGACTCCCCCGACGGCCTGGCCTCCGCGCGCGCCGTCTGCCACGCGCTGCTCGTCGAGACCCCCGCCTCCGGGCTGGTGCTGGTGGAGTCGGGCCTCGGTCTGGCCGACGTGGCCGACCCCGCCCTGCACCTCGAACGCGAGTGGACGGAGCTGGTCGAGCCGGTGCTCTCGCCCGCCGAGACGGCCGTGCGCCAGGTGGCGGCGCTCGGCCACGACCCCGCCGACGTGCGGCACATCGTCCTGACCCATCTCGACGTGGACCACAGCGGCGGCCTGCCCGACTTCCCGCACGCCCGGGTGCACGTCATGGAGGCCGAGCTGAAGGCGGCGCTGGCGGAGGGGCCGAGCCGCCGCTACCGCCCCTCGCACTGGGCGCACGCGCCCCGCTGGGTGACCTACCCGGGGACGGGCACCCGCTGGCTGGGCGTGGACGGCGTGCGCCCGCTGGCCGGCCTGCCGGAGGGCGACTTCCTGTACGTGCCGCTCGACGGGCACACCGACGGGCACGCCGGGGTGGCGGTCAGGGACGGCGACCGGTGGCTGCTGCACGCCGGCGACGCGTACTTCTACCACGGCGAGCTGGCCCGCGAGCCGCACCCCCACCCGATCATGGACCTCGTGCAGCTCCAGGCCCAGGTGGATCCGGCGCGGCGGCTGTCGAGCCAGGAGCGGCTGCGCGCGCTCGTGCACGACCACGGCGTCGGGGTGTTCTCGGCGCACGACCCCTGGGAGCTGACCGAATACTCCCAGTAGTTACGATTGTGGGGAAATGCTCTACGTCGGAGGGGGCCGAAATGGAGCTGTTCCCGGCCATGCCGCTCGCAGAGTGGACAGAGGCCAAGGAGACCTTTCACCGGTTCGCCCAGATCGTGGGGAAGATCCGGCTCGCGTCGAGCAACCGGCGCAACCACTGGTGGCAGGTGCCCTTCCACCCGACCGGGCGCGGGCTCACCACGCGGCCCATGGGCGGGCTGGGCGAGCAGCCGCTGTTCTGCATCGACTTCGACCTCATCCGCCACCGGCTGGTCGTGGACGTCTTCGACGGGCGCAGCGCCGAGTTCAGCCTCATCGGCAGGTCGGTGGCCTCGTTCCACGACCGGCTCTTCGAGACGCTGGCCGGGCTGGGCATCCGGCCGGAGATCCGGGCCGTGCCGTTCGACATGAGCGACGACACGCCGTTCGCCGAGGACACCCTGCACGCGCGCTACGACCCGATGCTGATCAACCGGTACTGGCGGATCCTGTCGCAGGTGGTGCAGCTCCTCGACCGGTTCGCCGCCGACTTCGCCGGCAAGACGAGCCCCGTCCACCACTTCTGGCACACCTTCGACATCGCCGTCACCCGGTTCACCGGGCGGGTGGTGAAGATCTCGCCCGAGGCCGACCCGGTCACCCGGGAGGCCTATAGCTGGGAGGTCATCAGCTCGGGGTTCTGGTTCGGGGACAAGGAACGGCCCTGGCCGGCGTTCTACTCCTACACCGCGCCGGAGCCCGAGGGGCTGGAACGGGAGCCGCTGCGCCCGCTCCAGGCCGAGTGGATCCCCGCCAGGGGCAGCCATCTGGCCGTGCTGCGCTACGACGACGTACGGACGATGGAGGACCCCGTAGGAACCGTGCTGGAGTTCCTGGACAGCGCCTACCAGGCGGGGGCCCGGCTGACCGGGCTCGACACCGAGGCGCTCGCCTCCCCCGGAGGCGTCACCGACCCCGTGCTGAAGGCCGAACTGAAGGCCAGGGTCTGAGCGGGCAGGGTTTGAGCGCGGACACACGTGAGCGCCCGCCCTCCGAGGAGGGCGGGCGCCCGACGAGTGCGTACCGGTGTGCGTGTCGCCTCTCGGCGAAAGGCACAACGCGGCTCCAGCCGAACGGTAGTCCGCGAAGGCAATAGGTGAGGCCCGGGGACACTGGGCACACCGGCCACGAAATATGTAACCACACCCCGGCGGGATCCATTCCCCCGCCACGTCGATTATTTTCCGCCGGCCCGGCTCGTCTCCTTGCCGCCCGCCCTGTCTCCCGCCCTGTCTCCCGCCCTGTCTCCCGCCCTGTCTCCGTCGCCCGCCCGTTCGGTCCACCCCGGGTCGTGCTCGGCGGCCAGCTGCTCGAAGGAGGAGCCGTCGAGGAGCCGGTCCAGCATCCCGACGGCCGTCCCGCACTCCAGCGGCGGGTGCTCCTCCGGGCAGCGCAGCCCGTGCCGCAGCACCTCCTGCGCCACCCTCGCCCGCACGACCACCTTCTCCAGCTCGGCGATCTGCTCCTCCACCGCCGCCCGCCACTGCTCGCCCGGCGCGTCCAGCATCGCCCCCGCCGTGTCCAGGGGCACGCCGAGCCGGTGCATCGTGCGCAGGAACACCAGCCGCCGCAGCTCCTGCCTGCTGTAGACGCGCCGCCCCTGGCTGCGGCCGGCCGGGGCGACCAGGCCGCGCTCCTCGTAGTACCGCAGCGCCGAGGCGTTCATGCCGAGCAGCCGCGCCGCCTCGCCGATCGCGATCGTCTCCGTTGCCACAATTGCCCACCGTAGGCTGTTCCGCATGCTCTTGTGGATCAACGGCACGTTCGGGGTGGGCAAGACGCAGACGGCGTACGAGCTGCACCGCCGGCTGGCCGGCAGCGTGGTGTGCGACCCGGAGTACGTCGGCATGGGGCTGCACAAGATGACCCCGCGCGCCCTGCGCTCGGACTTCCAGCGGCACCCGGCCTGGCGGCAGGGCGTGTACGAGGTGCTCGACCTCGTGCTGGGCAAGCACCCCGGCGTCGTCGTCGCGCCGATGACGCTGGTCGAGCCCGCCTACTACGACGAGATCATCGGCCGGCTGCGCGAGGCCGGCCACGACGTGCGGCACTTCGCGCTCGTCGCCGACCGGGAGACCGTGCTGGCCCGGCTGCGGGAGCGCTCCCTGAGCCGCAGCCTCAAGCGCGAGGCGTTCGCGGTGTCGCGGCTGGACGAGTGCCTGGAGCGGCTGCGGCGGCCGGAGTTCGCCGAGCAGGTCGAGACCGACCGGCTGTCCGTGCCGCAGGTCGCCGACCGGATCGCCGCCTCCGCCGGCCTCCGCCTGGCGCCCAACGGCGACTCCCCGCTACGGGGGCGGCTGCGCCGGATCGGCGTCACCCTCCGGCACATCCGGCTCTAGCCGGCCCGGCTGCGGCGGCCCGGTGTCACGCGCCTCCAGCGGGTCCGGGCGCGGCGGTCCGGGGTCACGCGCCTCCAGCCGGTCCGGCTGCGGCGGTCCGGTGTCACGCCCCTCCAGCCGGGCCGCTCTGGCGTGCAGGTAGCGCTGCTGGGGCAGGCTCATGGCGCGGGCCGCCGCCTCCTCGTACGCCGCGCGGGCCCCCTCGTGGTCGCCGGACCGCTCCAGGAGGTGGGCGCGGACCGCGTACAGCCGGTGGTCGCCGGACAGCCGGTCGTCGCCCGCCAGGCGGTCGAGCCGGTCGAGGCCCGCCTTCGGGCCCCGCGACATGGCGACGGCGACGGCGTGGTTGAGCGCGATCATCGGGTTGCCCGAGCCGCGCATCAGCAGCTCGTACAGGGCCGTGATCTGCGCCCAGTCGGTCTCCTCCGCGCTCGGCGCCTCGTCGTGCAGGGCGGCGATGGCGGCCTGGAGCTGGTACGGGCCCGGCGTGCCCCGCGAGAGCGCAGCCGTGACCAGCTCGACGCCCTCGGCGATGAACGCGGCGTTCCACAGCGTGCGGTCCTGCTCGGCCATGGGGATCAGCGCGCCGTCGCGGCCGGTGCGGGCGGGGCGGCGCGCGTCGGTGAGCAGCATGAGGGCCAGCAGCCCGGCCGCCTCGGCGTCCTCGGGCAGCAGCCGGTGCACCAGGCGGGCCAGCCTGATCGCCTCGGCCGTCAGCTCGGCACGGTGCAGGTCGGGCCCTGACGTGCTGGCGTACCCCTCGTTGAAGATCAGGTAGAGCACGTGCAGCACCGCGCCGAGCCGGTCGGCGCGCTCGGCGGGCCCCGGCAGGCGGAACGGCACGCCGCTGTCCTTGACCTTCTGCTTGGCGCGCGTGATGCGGCGGGTCATCGTCGCCTCGGGCACCATGAAGGCGCGGGCGATCTGCGCCGTGGTCAGGCCGCCGACGGCGCGCAGCATGAGTGCCACCTGCGACGGCGGCGACAGCGACGGGTGGCAGCACAGGAACAGCAGCACGAGCGTGTCGTCCGAGGCCGGCGGCCGGTCGGCGGGCGGTGACAGCCGGTCCTCGGGGAGGGCGCGGGCGGCCACGGCGTCCTCGCGGCGGCGGCGCGCCTGCTCGGCCCTGAGCAGGTCCGTCAGGCGGCGCGCGGCCACCGTGACCAGCCAGGCGCGCGGGTCGTCCGGCCGGCCGTCGCGCGGCCACTGCGTCGCCGCCGCGAGCAGCGCCTCCTGGACGGCGTCCTCGGCGAGGTCGAAATGGCCGTAACGCCGCACGACCGCGCCGAGGACCTGCGGCGCCAGGTCGCGCAGCAGGTCCTCGGAAGTGTCCATGCCGCTCAGCCCTCCACGCCCTCGGAGTCACGCACGTCGCTCAGAACCCCAGGTCGTCGGCCGACTCCATGATCGGCCGGATGTCGGCGTACATGGTGGCGGTGGCGCCCTCGGGGGCCGGGCACTGACCGAGGCGGCCGGCGATCTCCACCGCCCTGTCGAAGCTCTCGCACTCGACGACCCAGTAGCCGGCCAGCACCTCCTGGGTCTCGGCGTACGGGCCGTCGGTCACGTACGGGACCCCGTCGCGCAGGCCGACCCGGCGCGTGTGCACCGGCGCCGCCAGGCCCCGCGTCTCGACCAGCTCGCCGGACTCCTCCAGTTCCTTGTTGACCGTGGCCATGAACGTCGTCATCGCCTCCAGGTCCGCCGCCGACCAGGTGCCGCCCTTGCCGGACATCTCATCGTATTCCCGCTGGGAGGCGTACGAAAGGATCATGTACTTCATCACTGCCGTCCTCTCTCTCGTGAGCTCTCACCAGGGACGTCGGAGCCGCCGCCCCGCACCGGACATGGCACCATCGGAGGCGTGCCATACGCGACGACCCCCTCGGGCGTGAAGCTGTCCTACCAGGTCAAAGGCCACGGGGCAGCCCTCGTGCTGCTCCAGGGCCAGGCCAACGACCACCGCTGGTGGGACTCCGTACGCGACGACTTCGCCTCGTACCGGACCATCACCCTCGACTACCGGGGCACCGGCGACAGCGACAAGCCCGACGAGCCGTACACGACGCGCGGGTTCGCCGCTGACGTGCTGGCCGTGCTCGACGAGGTGGGCGTGCGGCGGGCCCACGTCTACGGCACGTCCATGGGCGGCCGGGTCGCCCAGTGGCTGGCGGCCGACCACCCCGAGCGGGTCGGGGCGCTCGTGCTCGGCTGCAGCTCGCCCGGCGGCGCGCACGGGGTGGAGCGGAGCAACGACGTGCGCAAGGCGCTGGCCCAGCCCGACCGGGCCGCCGCCGAGCGGGCGCTGCTGGAGCTCATGTACACGCCCGCCTGGCTGGCCACCCACCCCGGCCCTTACCGCACGACCGGCGACCCCGGCATGCCCGCCCACGCCCGCCGCCGCCACCTGGCCGCCAGCGCCGGGCACGACGCCTGGGACGCGCTGCCCGCCATCACGGCCCCCACGCTCGTCGTGCACGGCACCGACGACGTGTTCAACCCGGCCGCCAACGCGCCGCTGCTGGCCGACCGCATCCCCGGGGCCGAGCTGCGGATGATCGAGGGGGCGCGGCACGCGTACTTCGAGGAGTTCAGGCAGGTGGCGAGCCCCATCGTGCTGGAGTTCCTGGGCCGCCACTGACGTCTATGCCCACAGCGCCGCCAGCGCGCGCAGGTCGGGGGCCGACACGTGCGGGGCGCTCATCGTCTCCGGGTACGGCACGCCGCGCCGGTCCACCCACGCCCCCGACAGCCCCGCCCGCTGGGCACCGTCCACGTCCCACGGGTGCACCGCCACCAGCGCCGCCTCGGCGGGCAGCACCCCGGCCCACCCCACCGCGTACGCGTAGGCCGCCCTGGCGGGCTTCCACGCGCGCGGGCCGCTCACGTCGAGCGTGGCCTCCACCAGGTCCAGGAGGCCCTCGCGGCGCAGGATGCCCTCGGTCGTGGCGGCGGAGCCGTTCGTCATCGTGAACAGCCTGATGCCGGCCTCCCGCAGCCTGCGCATGCCGTCCGGCACGTCCGGATGCACCCGCAGCCCCGCGAGACCGCCCAGCACGTGATCGACCGCCTTGTCCGGCAGGCGCAGGCCCTTGAGCACGTCGGCGCCGATCCGGCCGAACTCGGCGAACCCGCCCGCCACCGTGAGCGCGAAACCGTCACGCAGCACGCTCGCGAACCACGCCGGCAACTGCTCCCCCGACAACCCCACGTCCTCGAACCTCGCCCGCAACGGCTCCATGTCCGTCAGCGTCTCGTTCACATCGAAGATCACAACCTGCGGTCTGGCGTGCATCGGCCTCTCCCGGGCGGGTCCATGGTCGCGTCCATGCTAAATTGACGCCCATGTCCAGCCCCGAGGCATCCAGACGCTAGCCACCGGTCGTCCGGTGGCTGATTCGCGCTGCCTCCCCGCCCCTCTGCGGCGGGTGTTCACCATGGGCGCTCTCGCCATCCGGATCACCGCGTCACGGGTCCTTTCAGCCTGAGCCAGGCTGATCCATCACGAGCGGGGCCGATCTCCGGGTCCCGCCTTCCTGTGAGAGCTCCTCTGATGCCTTTCGCTGTGTACCTGCTCGGACTGGCGGTCTTCGCCCAGGGCACGTCCGAGTTCATGCTGTCCGGGCTCGTGCCCGGCATCGCCGCCGACCTCGGCGTGTCCATCCCCGCCGCCGGGCTGCTCACCTCCGCGTTCGCCGCCGGCATGGTCGTCGGCGCGCCGCTGATGGCCGCGCTCAGCCTGCGGCTGTCCCGGCGGGCCGCGCTGCTCGCCTTCCTGATCGTCTTCCTCGCCGTCCACGTGCTCGGCGCGGTCACCACCAGCTACGAGGTGCTGGTCGCGACGCGCGTCGTGGCGGCGCTGGCCAACGCCGGGTTCCTCGCCGTCGCCCTGGCCACCGCCGTCGCCCTCGCCCCCTCCGACGCCAAGGGGCGCGCCACGTCCGTCCTGCTGGGCGGGGTCACCCTCGCCTGCGTCGCCGGAGTGCCCGGAGGGGCGCTGCTGGGCGAGGTGTGGGGGTGGCGGTCGGCGTTCTGGGCGGTGGCCCTGGCGCTGGTGCCGGCCATCGTCGCCGTCCTGAAGTCCGTGCCCGGCGGTGCTCCCGGAGCTTCTTCGGACGGGACCTCCGCTGTGGAAACCGGAGCCTCTTCGGGCGGGGCCTCGCGTCCGCGGGGCGGGAGCGTCCGGGGTGAGCTGCGGGTGCTGCGCCGGCCCCGGCTGCTGGTGCTCCTGCTGCTCGGCGCCCTGGTCAACGGCGCCACCTTCTGCACCTTCACCTACCTCGCCCCGTGCTCACCGGCGCGAGCGGGATCGGCTCCTCCTGGATGCCGGCGATGCTCGCGCTGTTCGGGGCCGGCTCGTTCGCCGGGGTGACGATCAGCGGGCGGATCGCCGACCGCAGGCCCGTGCCGCTGCTGGTGGTCGGCGGGCTCGCGCTGGCGGCGGGCTGGGCCGCGTTCGCCCTGGCGGCCGGCGCCGCCGTGCCGGCGATCGTGCTGGTCCTCGTCCAGGGGACGCTGTCGTTCGCCGTCGGCTCCACGCTGATCACGCAGGTCCTGTACGCGGCCACCGGCGCACCCACCATGGGCGGCGCCTTCGCCACGGCGGCGTTCAACGTGGGCGCCACGCTCGGCCCCGGGCTCGGCGGCCTGGCCATCGGGGCCGGGCTCGGGCTCCGCTCGCCGCTGTGGGTGAGCGCCGCGATGGTGGGGCTCGCGCTGGCCGTCGCGGGCATCGCCGGGTTGCGCGTCCGGCTGAATCGGATGGAGGTGGAGGTTCCGCGATGACACGCTGAGGGGTATGGATGCTGCCGCACATTTCCGTCAGGAAGCCCGCGCCTTCCACGCCGCCGCCCGCCGGGCCGCCAAGGCGGGCGACGCGCCCCCCGTGCCGTCCTGCCCCGAGTGGACGATGACCGACCTCGTGTTCCACCTGGCCGGGGTGCACCGGTTCGTGATCGCCATCATCAGGGACCGGCTCGACGGGCCGCCCGACCCCGCCGAGCTGGCCAAGGCCGAGCTGCCCGCCGACACGGAGGGCTGGCCCGTCCCCGGCCGCACCCCGACCCACGGGCCCATCCCCCCTACCTTGCTGGACGCCTTCCAGGAGGGCGCGGAGCGGCTGGAGACCCTGTTCAAGGAGCGGTCACCGGGCGATCCCGTGTGGACCTGGTCGGAGGATCACACGGTCGGGTTCTGGCTGCGGATGCAGACGATCGAGGCCGCCGTGCACCGCTGGGACGCCGAGAACGCCGTCGGCGACCCCGGCCCGATCCACGAGGAGATCGCGGTCGACGCCGTCACCCAGACGTTCGAGGTGATGGCGCCGGCCCGGCGGGCCTGGCAGTCGGCGCCGCCGGGTTCGGGCGAGCGGTTCCGGTTCGTCCGGACCGACGGGCCCGGCGAGTGGGTGGTGCGCTTCGACGGCGAGCACGTACGGCTCGGCGGCAGAGCGGCTCACGTCGAGCTGGCCGGCACGGCGTCAGACCTGATGCTGTTCCTGTGGCGGCGGATCCCGGCCGACGCGCTCGACGTCCAGGGGGACAAGACCGTGCTCGACCGCTACTTCGACCTGGTGCCGCCGATCTGACCCGGAGCGATTTGAGTTCGCCTATAGGCGAACTTCTAGCGTCGCTGCCATGACACCGAACGACCTCATCGGCCGCCTCCGTATCGCCGTCGTGATCGGCAGCGTGCGCAGGCCCCGGCTGGCCGACCCCCTCGCCGCGTGGCTGGAACGCGAGCTGGCCGCGATCGACTGGCTCGACCTCGACCTGATCGACCTCGCCACGGCGGCGCTGCCGATGCACGACCTGCTTCCCGGCGGTGGTGCGGCGTCCCCGATCTCCGGCAGGCTCGCGGACGCCGACGGGTTCGTGCTCCTCGTGCCGGAGTACAACCACAGCTTCCCCGCGCCTCTGAAGAACGCGATCGACTGGCACTTCACCGAGTGGGCGTACAAGCCGGTCGGGTTCGTCGGATACGGCGCCTCCGGCGGCATCAGGGCCGTGGAGCAGTTGCGGACGGTCTTCCCCGAGCTGCGGGCGACCACCGTCCGCGAGTCGGTGCTGATCCCGATGGCGTGGGAGCACCTGGACGCGGCGGGCGCGTTCGTCCCGCCGCCGGGCACGGCGCAGGCGCTGCACGCGATGATGAGCGAGCTGCGCACATGGGCGGGCGCCCTGCGCCCGCTCCGGCGCACGGACCCGGCCGGCCGACGGAGCACGGACGCGGCCGGTCAGCCGCTCGCGGACCCGGCCGGTCAGCCGCTCGCGAACCCGGCTGGGCGGCCGTGAGCAGGCTGACGCGGCCGGAGTTGCGGGCCGCGGTCGTGCTGGCGTCCGGCGGGCTGATGGCGGTGCTGGACGCCACGATCGTCGCGGTGGCGCTGCCGGGGCTGATGGCGGCGTTCGGCACGGCGCTGACCTCCGTGCAGTGGATCATCACCGCGTACACCCTGGCGATGGTGGCGACGATGCCGCTCGCCGCCGGCCTGGCGGCGCGGTGGGGCGCCCGGCGCGTGTACGTGGTGGCGCTGGCCGGTTTCGCGGTCGCCTCGGCGGTCGCCGGCGCGGCGGGCGGCCTGGGCTGGCTGATCGCGGCGCGGGCGGCGCAGGGCCTCAGCGGCGGGTTGATGGCGCCGCTGGGCATGGCGATCGGGTTCGGCGCGGTCGCGCCCGAGCGGCGCGGCCGGATGATGGCGATCACGGGCCTGCCGATGCTGGTCGGGCCGATCCTCGGCCCGGTGCTCGGCGCGGCCCTGCTGGGCGCCGGGTCGTGGCGGGCGCTGTTCCTCGTCACGGTGCCGCTGGCGCTGCTGGGGATCGCGGGCACGCTGGCGTGGCTGCCGCCCGACCCGGCGCGCGACCGGGCGGCCCGGCTCGACCTGGCCGGCGCGGTGCTGCTGGTCCCGGGCGTCGTCGGGGTGGCGTTCGGCATCAGCGCCCAGGACGGCCCCGCCTGGGTGCGCCTCGCCACCGCGATCCTGGGTGTGGCGCTGGTCGCGGCGTTCTCGGTGCGGGCGCTGACCCATCCGGAGCCGCTGCTGCGGGTCGGCCTCCTGCGCAACCCGACGTTCGGGGCGGGCGCCGCGGTCCTGGCCCTGTACGCGGCCCCGTACTTCGGCTCGGCGCTGCTGATGCCCGCGTACGTGCAGGTGCTCCGCGGCGACGGCGCGTCGGTCACGGCGGCGCTGATGGTTCCTGGCGCGGTCGGCATGGGCGTCAGCCTGCAGATCGCCGCCCGGCTCCTGGAACGGCTCGGCCCCCGGCGGGTCGTCGGCACCGGGCTCGGCCTGGCCATCGCCGCCGGCCTCCTGAGCGTGCTCGTCCTGCGCCCGGACACCCCTTATCCGGTGCTCGGCGTGCTCGGATTCCTCCAGGGGGCGGGCACCGGGGCGATCATGATGCCGACGATGTCGAGCTCCAGCCGCGATCTGAACGGCCCCGACCTGGCTTCGGGCTCCGCGCTGCTGTCCCTGGTGAACACGGTCGCCAACGGCCTGGGCACCGTGGCGGTCAGCGCGTTGTTCACGGTGCTCACGGCCGCGGTGACCGGCGGCGCGTCGCTCATCGACCTGTCGGGCCCGGGCGGATCCGCCCAGGTGGCCGCCGCCGTGGACGCGCTGCGGTGGACCCAGGCGGCGGCCGTCGTCGTGATGTCGCTCGCCCTGCTGGTGCGGCTGCGCTTCCCGAGGCCCGCCTCGGCCATACTGGACGGGCGAGAGGCGGCGGCGAAGGTCGGAGGTGTGCCATGACGGTCACCGGCCACCACGGCCCGGAGGCGGGCTCGGCCTCGCTCACGGTCGGGCAGGTGGCCGTTGCCGCCGGAGTGACGGCCAACGCGGTCCGCTTCTACGAGCGTTACGGCGTGATCACCGCCCACCGCAACAGCGGCAACGCCCGCCGCTTCACCGTCGACGCGATCTGCCGCATCCGGCTGGCCCTGGCCGCCCAGCGCGTGGGCCTCACCCTCAAGGAGAGCGCCGACATCCTCGCCGGCATCCCGCCGCTCTCCCGCGACCTCGCCCAGTGGCTGGCCGCCGGCGAAGAGCTCGTCCGGGCCGGGCGCGCCCGCGTCGACCAGCTCCAGGCCACCGTGAACGAGCTGGCCACCATGGACTTCCTCCAGGACACCCGGCCGCACCGCTGATCGCCCCGGGCACCGACCGCCTCCCGTGAGGGAGGCCCCTTCCGCATTCGCACAGCCTTACAGCAGGCAGGAACACACAGCATGCACACCCTTCACGGCAAGACCGCCCTCGTCACCGGTGCGAGCAGGGGAATCGGCCGGGCGATCGCCCGCCGCCTGGCCGGTGACGGCGCCCGCGTCGCCGTCCACTACGGCGGCAACGAGCGGGCCGCCGCCGAAACCGTCGCCGCCATCGAGGCGGCCGGCGGGCAGGCGTTCGCCCTGCGAGCCGAGCTGGGCACGCCCGGCGACGCCGAACGCCTGTGGGCCGCCTTCGACGCCCGCGCCGACGGGCTCGACATCCTGGTCAACAACGCCGGCATCCTCAACGACGAGCCCGGCATCGAGCACGTCACCCGGGGGCAGTTCGAGCGGATCTTCGCGGTCAACGCCACCGCCCCGTTCTTCATCACCCAGCACGCGCTGCCCCGGCTGCGCGACGGCGGCCGGATCGTCAACATCTCCACAATGCTGACCCGCGGCTCGGCCATGCCGCAGTCCATCAGCTACGCGATGTCCAAGGGCGCGCTCGACGTGCTCACCTCGACGCTCGCCAAGCAACTCGGCCCGCGCGCGATCACCGTCAACACCGTCGCGCCCGGCGTCATCGACACCGACATGCACGAGGGCAGGCTCGTCGGCGACGCGCTGGCCTGGGTGTCGTCGCTGTCACCGATGGGCCGCGTCGGCACCCCTGAGGACGTGGCCGGCGCGGTGGCGTTCCTGGCCGGCGACGACAGCCGCTGGGTGACCGGCCACTGGCTCGACGCCTCAGGAGGCACCCTCCTCTGAGGGCGCCTCATCGCAGCAACGGCAGCCGCCCGGTGAGCCGATCGACGATCGCGCGGGGCCCGAAGAGGCTGACCGCGTAGTACGGGGGCTCCTCGGTGCGGGCCAGCTCGGCCAGGTAGTCGTCGTACACGTTGGTGCGCTGGGCGATCGCCGCCATGTCGGCCACCACCAGCTCCGGCTCGGCGGCGGCGTCCTTCCTGACGCGCTCCACGATCGCGGCCGGCGCGCCGAGCACGGTGCAGCCCGTCCACGGCAGCCCGGCGTGCGGCAGGCCGGAGGCGTCCACGCCGCCCGACCCGACGATGGCCGGGACGCTGACCCCGACGGAGGCGGCCAGGCAGGCGGCGGCGTTGGCCTGCAGCCCGCGCGGCAGGTCGCGGTCGATCACGATCACCCATTTGACCGCGAGCTCCTTGGTGGGCAGGTCGGTACGCCGGTCGAGCTCGTCCAGCACGGTCATCCACGGATCCCTTCTCCGAAGTTCTCCCAGAAGAGTCACACCGTGGCCGCTCGTCCGCCAAACAAAAGCACGTCTTTCCGAAGATAATTCGGAAAGACGTGCCAGGATGCGTACGTGGACGAACTTGATGCGGCGATACTCGCCGAGCTGCAGCGCGACGGCCGCCAGACCAACCGCGAGCTGGCCGAGCACCTTGGCATCGCGCCCTCGACCTGCCTGGAGCGGGTGCGCTCGCTGCGCGCGTCCGGCGTCATCGAGGGCTTCCACGCCGAGGTCAACCTCGACGCGATCGGCCGCCCCGTGCAGGCGCTGATCAACGTACGCCTGCATCCGAAGATCAGGGAGGCGGTGGAGGGGTTCCGTGACTACGTGGCCGCGTTGCCGGAGACGCTGGCCGTGTTCGTCGTGTCGGGCGGGGACGACTTCATCATCCAGGTCGGGGTGCGCGACGCCGGGCATCTGCGCGACTTCGTGCTCGACCACGTCTCCCGGCATCGCAACATCGCCGACGTCCGCACGTCCCTGGTCTATGACCACATCCGCAAGACGTCGGTGGAGGTGCTGCCACCCGAGCGCCCCTCGCGGCCCCGCACCGGCCGCAAACGCTGATCATCATGAACACTTGCCGACCGCAACACTAAATAGGTGGTGGCCGAATGGCTCGCCCGGTTACGGTTACGGCAGGTCAGCGCGCGGACAAGGGGTGGCGATGCCGCTGGCGGCGCCTCGCCGCACCCTGTCCGTCTGCCGGCCTCGTGGGCCCGCGGCTCACCGTACGGAGTCGTCCGACGGCGAGGCGATGGTCACCAGGGGCACCGTCCAAAACCCCCAGATGATCGCGAGCCGCGGGCTCACCCCTTCCTGGGCGGGGAGAAGCCCTCGATGGCCTGGCTCAGCAGGTCCCTGAACGTCGGGCTGCCGGTGTGCCCCGAGTCCTCCACCACGTACAACCTGGCGTCCGGCCAGACCTTGGTCAGCTCCCACGCCGTCTGCAGCGGGCCGCCCATGTCCATGCGGCCGTGGATCAGCGCGCCGGGGATGCCGGCCAGGCGGTGCGCGTTCCGCAGCAGGACGCCCTCCTCCAGCCAGGCGCCGTTGGCGAAGTAGTGGGCGCAGATGCGGGTCAGGGCCATGACGGCGTCGGCCGGGCGGTCGCTGTAGGCGTTCGGCTTGCCGTTGGCCTCCTGGGAGATCACCGCGTCCTCCCAGGTGACCCAGTCTTGGGCGGCCTTCTCCCGTACCTTCTGGTCGGGGTCGGCCAGCAGCCGCGAGTACGCCGCCAGCACCCCGAACACGTCCCCGTCGCGATCGGCCTCCGGTACCCCTTGCAGGAACCGCTCCTGCGCCTCCGGGAAGAACCTGCCGACGCCCCGGTAGAGCCATTCGATCTCCGAACGGCGGGTCATCGTGACGGCCGGGATGACGATCTCCGACACCCGCTCCGGGTGCGTCTCGGCGTAGGCCAGGATCAGCGTCGAGCCCCACGAACCCCCGTACATCAGCCACTTGTCGATGCCCAGGTGCTCGCGCAGCAGCTCCATGTCGGCGATCAGGTGGTGGGTGGTGTTGTTGGTCAAGTCGGTGGCCGGGTCGCTGGCGTGCGGGCGGCTGCGACCGCAGTTGCGCTGGTCGAACAGGACGATGCGGAACCGTTCCGGATCAAAGGTGCGGCGCATGTTGACCGAGCAACCCGAGCCGGGCCCGCCGTGCACGACCACGGCGGGCTTGCCGTCCGGGTTGCCGCAGACCTCCCAGTACACGAGGTTGCCGTCACCGACGTCGAGCATGCCGTGCTCGTAAGGTTCGATCGCGGGGTACAAAGCGGACTCCTCTCAGCGATATAACAGCGCTTCAATATAGCTGGAGATCACCCCGCCGACTTGAGTTCCTCAAGATACTCACGCAGCGGCTTCAGCCCCGCTCCGGCCCGCCGCTCATCCACCCTCGCCTCGTCCTCGATCGGAGTGCGCGGCCGCCACCGCCCCTGCGGATCGGTCTCCCACTGCGTCCCGTACACCTGCGGCCGCTTCTCCGCCACCCGCACCCGATCCACCAGAAACGCCAGGTCGGACGGGTCGGCATCGCCCTTCTCCACCGCCGCGCGCATCAGCTCCAGCCCGCGCTTCTGCAACTCCAGATCACGATCGGCATGCTGCACCAGCGCCCACGCCGCCCGCGCCCCGTCCTCACCGACCAGCGCGAACCCCGGCCACCCGTACCGGTCGAGGATCTGCCGCATGCGCTCGGTGTTCGCCTTCTCCACCCGATCCCAGTCCTCCTGGGACGCCTCCAGGGTCCTGATCTCCTGATCCTGCTTGAGCCGGTCGAGCAGCTCGGCCCGCAACGCCGGATTCTCCGGCGCCGCCTCACCACAGGCGGCGACCAAGGCCAGGGCGGTGAGCAGGGAGATGAGGAACGCGCGCATGCACCGCCTCCTTCCACCGGAGGTCCCGCGGCGACCGGCATGCCGCCGCGGGACGATCGCTTGGTCAGGCCACCTTGGAGGGCGGGGCCGTCCACGAGTTGCAGGAGCCCGGGTCGCCGGTCGAGAAGCCACGCTTGAGCCAGAAACGCTGGTTGGCCGTCTTGCCGTCCCAGCGCTCGTCGCCCGGCTCGTCGCCCTCGACCAGGGCCACCAGCTCGTTCCAGTCCTTCGACGTGCGGCCTTCCATCGGCCAGACGCTCTTGATGAAGGCGCCGCCGAAACACGTCGACTGGAGGTTGTAACGGCGGTTCTGCTCGAGCAATTCTGCTCTCTTGCCATACGGAATCGCCTGATATGCGGCGTCTATGCCGACCACATTCTGAATGTGGTAGGCGTAGGTCGATGCGGCCACGTAGAAGAGCCAAAGGTCGGACGGGTCAGAGGTCCAGCTCTTACCGGTCTTGACGGCCAAGGTGCGGGTGTCGGTGCAGTACCACGCTTGAGAATCGTCCTTGTTCGTCTCCATGTCGCACCACTTCTTCGGAAACTTCGTGACATGCTGCACCTTCACGTCCGTGTACTTCAGACCGGCGTCAGTGAGGTGCTTCTTCCACGTCGTCTCCAGGCACTCGACGACCGCGTCGAAGTAGGCGCGCGCCTGCTTGACGTTGCCGCTCGCGACCTCAGGCTCCGCACACGTGGACGTGGGGAGGGCGCCCGCCTTGTAGAGCGGGTTCGCGATGAGTTTGGGATGTTTCACGGGGTATGTCGCCGCTGCGGCATTCGTCGTGCCGACTAATGGCGCGACCAGGGCACACGCCAGGACGGCTGTCTTCAATGATTTCACGAAGCGTGACAATAGAGGCCAGGCGTAAAGAGGGCTAGATCCAACTATGAAGTAATTGAACCACCACTAAGGGTACTGATCGCAGCGATAACCGGATCATCACCCTCAGGGAGCACCATGTACCGGCATGCCGTTGCCGCCGTCACTGCCACCTCCGCCGCCGCCCTGCTCGCGACCGCCGCACCGGCGCTCGCGGACGACACCAAGAACGAGACCGCCGCCGCCCAGTGCAGCAACCAGGACGTGTTCAGCATCAACGTGTCGCCGCCCGCGCCGCTCGCCGGAAGCGTCACCGCCGACGACATCAGAGGGCTGATGGACACGATCATCGCCGGCAGCCGGCTCCAGGGGTTCTTCTCCGCCGGGGCCGGGGCGCCTGCCGTTCCGGCGGTGCCCTACGTTCCGTACGGCCTTCCGTACGGCGTCCCCGCCGCCCCGTACGGCCTGCCCGCTGCTCCTTACGGCCTTCCGGCTGCTCCCGGAGCCGCGCCCCATGCTTCTTCTGTGGCGCCCCAGGGCACGCCGGCGGGCCAGCCTCTTGACGCGGGGCCGGCCCAGCCGGGCACCGATCCGAACCAGCCCGGCGTCGGTGGCGTCACCCCGAACCAGCCAGGGGTCGGGGGCACGAACCCCAACCAGCCGGGGGTGAGCGGCGCGAACCCCAACCAGCCAGGGGTGAGCGGCGCGAACCCCAACCAGCCAGGGATCGGGGGTGTGAGCCCGAACCAGCCAGGGATCGGGGGCGCGAACCCCAACCAGCCGGGGGTCGGCGGTGCGAACCCGCCAGGAACCGGCGGTGTGAGCCCCAACCAGCCCGGAACCGGCGGCGCCAATCCGAACCCGACCCAGCCAGGGATCGGCGGCCCCAGCCCCAGCCTGCCGCCCCTGCCCAGCCCGAGCGGGTCGTCAGGCCCCAACCCCAGCCAGTTGCCGCCGCGCCCATCGGCTGCCCCCAGTTCCTCGGCGTCCACCGCGCCCGGCGTCGCCCCTTCGCCGCTGAACGCGGACGGGACGCCGGTCTCGCCCGTCCAGGCCATGTTCGAGGACCTCATCGGACGGGTGCTGGTGTGCTCCCACGCCACGTCCGCCCCGGGCACGGAGGTGCCGCCCGCACCGGCCATCGACACCGCCGAGATCGCCCGTTACCTCGAATCGCTCATGAACAGCTTCTCGTCCGCCTGCACCTCCACCGGCACCGCCTCCACCGGTACGTCCGGCGACGACTCCGTGGACGGGGCTTCGGAGAATGCGTCCGGCGCGAGCGCTGGCGCGTCCCAGAGCTCGGCGTCGCTGCTGGACGTCATCGGCGTGAACCAGCTCCTGGGCACGATCACCGGCTACTCATCCGCCTGCGGCACCCCGCAGGCCGCAGGCGGCACCTCCACGTCGCTCCTGGACTCGATCGGCGTGACGAACCTGTTCAAGGCCCTGACCGGCTGAGCCTCACCAGCGGCCCAGCCCCTGACCCCGCAAGGCGCTCACCGGCACGCCGCCTTGCAACTGGCCGGGGAGAGTGACGGAGGCCGGCGCACAGCGGCGGTAAGCGCGAAGAGCGGCGGACGCTCGCGGTGTGCGGTGGAGAGTCTTGGCGCAGGTGCTGGCGGCGAGGCGCTGCACGGCACCATCGGGCAGCTTCGTCGGTGGCGGCTGCATGGCACCATCGAGCAACTTTTGTCGGTGGCGGCTGACACGCTGGCCCGGTCATCGCATACGTCGCAGCTGCCGTGCCGCCGCAGTCGTCGCGCCTGTCGCGGTCGTCGCAGCCGTCCGTGCCGAAGGGGTCGCCGCTGTGAGCACGTCCGTACGGGCCGATGTCCACGTGAGTTACCACCAGCTCCTCGTTTACGAGCAGGGCGACGCGACCGCGCCCTCCGACGTGCCCAACGGGCTCGCCGCGTCGG
Organism: [Actinomadura] parvosata subsp. kistnae; assembly: GCF_900323885.1. Lineage (GTDB taxonomy): Bacteria > Actinomycetota > Actinomycetes > Streptosporangiales > Streptosporangiaceae > Nonomuraea > Nonomuraea composti. The sequence continues at coordinate 1,548,212 of NZ_OOHJ01000018.1, forward strand.
TGCCCGGCGCCGCCGTCATCCTGACCGGCATCCACACCGGCGTCGTGGACGTCACCGTACGGATCACCGACGCCCCGCCCACCGGCTCCGGCGAGGGGTGGGAGGAGGTGGAGGACGTCGAGCTGATCAGCTTCACGGGCGAGATGCGCCTCGCCGGCCTGGGCATGGGCCTGGCCGACGAGCTGCCCGTCCTCACGGCGCACGGCCCCGGCCGGTACGGGATGCGGGTGCACGCCCGTGGCAGGGGCATCGACCGTGACGGCGTGGCGAAGGTGCCGTTCGAGTTCTACCAGGTGACCGTGTGGCCGATCGAAGTCGGGCCGCAGGCGCGTGCCCGGCTCGGGGTCGGCGTCGCGGAGGAGCTGGGCCTGCCCGACAAGTCCCGCGCGATCCGCGAGTGGGCCAGGCAGCACGCCCAACCACAGCACGAGCCCGGCCGCCTCGTGAGAACAGAACAGCAGCACAAGCCCGACCGTCCCGCCAGGACGGAGCCGCCGCAGCACGAGCCCGACCGCCCGGCCGAAACGGAGCCACAATGCGAGCCCGGCCTCCCCGCGAGAGCGGAGCAGCAGCACGAGCCCGGCCTCCCTGCGAGAGCGGAGTCGTCGCATGAGGTTGGTCGGCTCGTCAGGGTGGAGCCACAGCATGAGCCCGGTCGGCTTGTGCGGGTGGAGCAGCGTCTGACGGTGCCTCCGCCGCTGCGTGCCGTCGCCATGGCCGACGAGCACCGCTTACGCGTGGTCAATCCCTACCAGGACACCGCGCCGGCGCCGGAGCTGCCTGCCGGACTGGTCGCCGCCGCCCCCGACTCGCTGGTCATTCGTACGCTGAAACGCAGGGGCAGGGTCGGCGTGCACGTCAACTGGCAGCCGGCGGCCCCTCGCATGCAGGCGCAGGGCTGGGAGGAGAGCGAGGAGATCGAGTTCGTCACGACGACGGGCGTCATGCACCTCACGACCCTCATCACCGACGACGACCAGCGGCCGAACCTGACCTATCAGGGCGCTGGCCGTTACGGTCTGGGCGTCTACGGGCGTGCCCGTGACCGGGAGCGGCTGTCGAACCGGCCTGGCGAGTCCTACCTGCTGGTGGTGTGGCCGATCGAGCTGGGTGCGCGAGGCGGCGGATAACCCGGCGTGCTCAGGGGAAGGCCGATCGTGTGAACGGGAAGCTGTCCACGTTATGGCTGATCCTGCTGGGCGGAGGCTGCGCCGTCGGGCTGGCGCTCGTCACCGCCTCAGGCCTGTCGGGCCCGCCTGCCATCGGACTCATGGTCGTGCTCGCACTCGGTGTTCTGGTCTCCTTCGCCGCCCTCGTCAGCAAGGCCGCCCGCCGCCCCGACCGCTGAGATCTCGGGTGCCGGCGCCCCTGCCTTTCGTTGCCGTCGTCGGCGTGCCAGAAGGCGGCGTACTGACTGAGGGCCGGGCTTGTGCGGGCGAGGAGGAGCAGGACGATGGCGTGGTGCGGCTCGCGCATGTCCAGCAGTTCGCCAGGAGGAGCAGGAGGCTCAGGCGGTGCGGCTCGCGCGTGTCCGGCGTTTCGCCCCGAGGGTCAGGTGGTGGTGGGACGGCGGGCGTCCACCTCGATCTCGATCTTCATGCGTGGGTCCGACAGGCCGCACATGAGCATCGTGGCGGCCGGTCGTACCTCGCCGAAGCACTCGCGCAGCACCGGCCAACAGGGCTCGAAGTCGGCGCGGTCGGGCAGGAGGTAGCGTACGCGGACGACGTCGCCGAAGCCGCAGCCGGCCTCCTCCAGGGCCTGGCCGATGTTGCGCAGGCACTGCCTGGCCTGCTCCACCACGTCGTCGGAGATGGTCATCGTCGAATAGTCGAACCCGGTGGTGCCCGAGACGTGCACCCGGTCGCCGTCCACCACGGCCCTGGCATATCCGATCTGCTCCTCGAACGTGGAACCGCTGAGGATCGCGCGTCGCTCCGTCATGCGCGGAACCGTACCGCCACCAGGGACGATACGTCCAAGACGGTTCCAGGGATCGGCTGATATCTCTAGAGGTATGGACCGATCGGAGTTGCCGCCGCTGGTGCAGTTGCACGCCTTCGTCGTGCTCGCCGAGGAGCTGCACTTCGGTCACGCCGCCGATCGGCTGGGGATCGCGCAGCCGCCGCTGAGCCAGCAGATCCGGCGGCTGGAGGGCAGGGTCGGGCACGCGTTGTTCGACCGTACGCCAGGGCGGGTGGCGCTCACGGCGGCCGGCCGTGAGCTGCTGCCGGCCGCGCGCCGGGCTCTGGCCGAGCTGGAGGGCGGTCTGGCGGCGGCGCGGGACGTGGGCAGCGGGCGGGCGGGACGGATCCGGCTCGGGTTCGCGGCCTCGCTGGCGCTGACCATCCTGCCGGAGCTGCTGCGCACCTACCGGGAGCGCTTTCCGCGCGTGCAGATCGAGGTCCACGAGATGACGACGGCGCCGCAGCTCGCCGCCCTGCGCGAGCGGCGCATCGACGTCGGGCTGCTGCGGGAGCCGCCGGATGAGGAGCCGGGGCTGGGGTTCGCGACCGTGCTACGCGAGCCGTTCGTGGCGGTGCTGCCGGCCGCCCACCCGCTCGTGGCCGGCAGTACGGCCGGGCGGGTGGTCGAGGTGGCGCGGTTGGCTGGGTTGCCGTTCGTGTTGCTGCCGCGCGAGCACGGGCCCGGACTGTACGACCGGATCGTGGCGGTGTGCCAGGAAGCCGGGTTCACGCCTGAGGTGGTGCAGCACGCGGTGGAGTGGCAGACCGTGTGTGCGCTGGTCGGGGCCGGGTTCGGGGTGTCGCTGGCGCCGGCCAGCATCCGGCGGATCCGGCTCAAGGGGGTGGCCTTTCGCCGGGTCACGCCGGGCGACGCGCGGACGAGCGTGGCGGCGGCCTGGCGGGTGAACGACTCCGATCCGCTCGTCGCCGGACTGCTGGAAGCGATGCTCTGACAGGCACCGCAAGGGCCGGACCGATGCCCTGGCTGCCGGTCGGGGCGGCGGGCGAGGGTCACTCGGTGGCCCCGGTCGGGGCGAGGGTCACTCGGTGGCCCCGGTCGGGGCGAGGGCCGCTCGGTGGCCGATCGGGGCAAGGGCGGCTCGGGAAGGCCCTGGTCTGGGCGAGGGCCGCTCGGGAGGTGGGCCAGGGGGCGGCGAGGGGCGCTCGGTGGGTCGGCCGGGGCGGGGATCGGCGGGCGCTCCGGTGGGTGGGCCGGGAGGGTGTTCAGCGTGGGAGGAGCACGCTGGCCTGGTTGCTGCCCGGCACCACTCCCGCCTGCCGGTGGGCCTCCTGGAGGGCGTCGGAGGCGAAGTGCTGGCGCATCGCCTGTGCGTCCGAGCAGGCGAACAGCACGACCGCCTCGTCGGGCTGCTGCGCGTCGACGCTGACGAGGACGGTGCGCATGCCGGCCGCTTCCCGCACGTCCGCCATGCCGTCGAACGCCTTCCGCCAGGTGTCGTAGTCGGTGAACCGCTGTCTGATGAGCAGGTACTCCATGATCGGGGCCTCCGGGAGAGCAATAACTCAACGGTGTGGAGTTTCAGTATAACTCTACAGTGTTGAGTTAGGAGGCCGGGATGGAGCCCCAGGGTCGCCCCTGGGGCTCCGGTGACCGGCAGACGGGTCAGGGACGGGGCCCCAGGACCACGGGCAGCTCCATCGGGCCCTCCGTGATGAGCGAAGGCGTGTACGTGATCGCGTCCGCGTCGATCGCCGGCCGCAGCCCCGGGTAGCGGCCGAACAGGGACGACAGGGCGATCCGCATCTCCAGCCTGGCCAGGGGTGCGCCGAGGCAGAAGTGGGGGCCGCGGCCGAAGCCGACGTGGGCGTCCGGCTCGCGGGAGGCGTCGAAGCGTTCGGCGCCGGCGCCGTACCTGGCCGGGTCGGTGCCGGCCCCGTGGAGGGCGACGGAGATCGGCTCGCCGGCCCGGATCTTCGTGCCGCAGATCTGCACGTCCTGGAGCGGGTAGCGGAACAGCACGTTGAGGACGGAGTTGCGGCTGCGCAGCGCCTCCTCCACCACTGCGGCCCAGGCGTCGCGATCATCGGCGGCGGGAATCTGAGCGGGGTCGGCGCACAGGGCGACGACGGTGTTGGCGATGAGGTGGACGGTGGTCTCGTGACCCGCGATGAGCACGAGCCACAGGATCCACAACATCTCGTTGTCGGAGAGCCGGTCGCCGTCGTCCTCCTGCGCCTGGATGAGGCCGCTGGTGAGGTCGTCGCCGGGCTCGGCGCGCTTGCGTTCGACGAAGGCGCCCAGGTAGGCCAGCATCTGGCCGCCGGCCGCCGCGGCCTCCTCGGGGGTGGCGGTGTGGAAGAGCATCGTGTTCGTCCACTCGCGGATCTGGTAGCGCTCCTCCTCGGGCACGCCGAACAGCTCGCAGATCACGGCGATGGGCAGCGGCTCGCTGAAGTGCCGTACGAGGTCGACCGGCTCGCCCTCGCCGGCCAGTCGGTCGAGCAGCCCGTCGGTGAGCTCCTGGATGCGCGGCTCCATGGACGCCACCCGCGCGGGGGTGAAGGCGCGGTTGATGAGGCCGCGCAGCCGGCGGTGGTCGGCGCCGTCCTTGGTGAGCAGGTGGTCGCCCTGGATGAGCTGGCGGATCGGCCAGTCGGGCGGGATGGTGCCGTCGTGCAGGGCGGGGAAGTTGAGTGGGCTCTTGCTGAAGAGGGTGCCGTCGTTGAGCAGGACCTCGCTGACGCTGTCGTACGAGGTCACCATCCAAGCGTTGACCTTGCCCGGCAGTTCGATGGGGACCACGGGGCCACCGTGGTCTCTGAACCGGCGGATCGTCTGTGACGTGCGCTCACCGGGGACGGGGATCTGCTGGGGTTCCATGCGCAGTCTTTCGTGTCGGAGGGACTTCAACTGTCCGCTCAACCACGGGCCTGGGCCATACCGCTGCGTGGTCATGTCACCACGCAGTGCACGACACCTGCCGCCCCGGTTACCTTCTGCTATGGGTTGACTTCATCCAGTCCCACCCGCACCGGCCGTCGGCATCTTCCACCTTGTAAGAAGATGTCCCGATGAACTCCCCCAGCCCGTTACGACTCCGGCGGATGCCGCTCTTCGTCCTCGGCGTCACCCTCGTCTCGTTCGCCTTCATGTTCAGCAAGCCGTCGCTGTACGATCTGGGCGCTCTGACGCCGCCTGCGTCCGCCCACGTGTCGAGCGCGTCGGGGCTCAGGTCCCTTCTGCTGGCGCCGCTGCTGGGGGTGCTCCTGGACAGGGTGCGGCGCCGTCGCGTCGTGCCGGTCACGCTGGCGGCCGCCCTCGCGCTCACGCTGGTGTTCGCGGGCGTGGCGGCGGAGGGGGTGGGGGCTTTCGTCGTTCCCGTGATGCTGATCGCGTCGGCCGCTCTCACGGCGTTGTGGCAGGTCGGGGAGGAGACGTACCTGCCGTCGGTCGTCGGCGTCCGCGGGCGGCTGGTCACCGCGAACGCCCTGCTCACCGTGCTGCCGCAGCTCGGCGTGGCGGCGATCGGCCCCTTGCTCGCGCTGGCCGACCCCGGCGGCCCGGCGTTCGTGATCGTGGTCGCCGGCGCGGCCGCCTGCGCGGCGGTGGCCTTCCACGCGGTGGAGACGACCGAGGAACCGCCGCCAATCAGGGCGGAGCTCCAGCAGGAGGCGGTTGAGGGGCCGCCATTGCCCAGGGCCGGGGTCTGGCGGGAGGCGGCCGAAGGGGTGCGGTTCACCCTGCGCGACCCGGTGCTGCGGGCGATCGCTCTGTGCCTGTTCGTGACGGGGCTGACCGGCGAGTTCGCCGACGACATGGTGGGCATGGCGTTCCACGTGCTGGTGGAGGACGTTCCGCCGGCCGAGGTCGCCCTGGCGAGCATGGGGTCGGTCTACGGCGCTCTCGTGCTGGGGGCGCTGGCGGCGATGCTGCTGCACCGCAAGCTCGGCGTCTACCGCCTGGCCTGGGTGGCCCTGCTGGTGAGCCAGCCGTTCACGCTGCTGGTCACCCTGTCCGGGGTGGCCGGCGGATGGTCGTGGTACATGATCGGCGTCCTGGTCCCGCTGGCCGGCTCGATCGCCGCCACGATCGCGCTGACGAGTCACCGGCAGGCGATCACGCCCGCCCGGCTGCTCGGCCGGGTCACCGGCACGCTGGTCGCCCTCGCCGCGCTGGGCGAGCCCGCCGGGGCGCTCCTGCTGGGCCTGCCCGGCGAGTGGCTGCGCGAGGCCGGTGAGGACGCGTCCTCGCCGTCGCGCCTGCTGCCCGGTCTGGTCCTCGCCGTCGCGCTGTCCATGGCGGCGGCCGTCCCGCTGCTGCGCGGCCGGCGCCACGCGGAGGCGGCATCCCCCGAGGTGGAGCCGTCACAGCCCTAACGCCCGCCGCCGCGAGGAGGAGCCGTCACAACAAAAGGGGGATGACAACGTCATCCCGCCCGGGGTCAAAACGGCGGCAAGGACGCTCTTGCGCGCGGCCTACCGGCTGGCCTTAAATACACCCCGGCCGCCCCGCCGCAGACGAGGAGCTTCTGTGACCATCGCCGCAGATCAGCCCGCCCCTCCTCTGTTAGCGCTATCACGCCGCCGCCCCCGTCCCGTGAAACTTTCTTTTCACCCCTCGGGAAAGCGCTTACCCACCGCAAGGAAAACCGCAAAGGAAACCGCCATGCGCTTACACCTGGCCGCCGCCGCCACCGTCCTGGCCCTGACCGCGATCACGATCCCCACCGCCCCCGCCCAAGCCGCACCCCCCACCAAGCAGATGGAGGACCTGGACCGGGGCGTGATCAGCGTCAGGTCCGGCTCCGGCAACCTCGTCTCCTGGCGGCTGCTCGGCACCGACCCCGACGGCGTCGCCTTCAACCTCTACCGCGGCTCGACCAGGATCGCCTCGAACCTCACCGCGTCCACCAACTACCTCGACAACGGCGCCGCCGCCGACGCCTCCTACACGGTCCGCGCCGTCGTGAACGGGGCCGAGCAGGCCGCGTCCCCCGCCTCGCTGCGCTTCACCGGCGGCACGTACCTGGACGTGCCGATCCAGCCCCCGTCGGGCGGCACCACCCCCGACGGCGTCGCCTACACCTACAGCGCGAACGACGCGAGCGTGGGCGACCTGGACGGCGACGGCCAGTACGAGATCGTGCTGAAGTGGGACCCGTCCAACGCCAAGGACAACTCGCAGTCCGGCTACACCGGCAACGTGTACGTGGACGCGTACCGGCTGAACGGCACCCGCCTGTGGCGCATCGACCTGGGCCGCAACATCCGCGGGGGCGCGCACTACACGCAGTTCCAGGTCTACGACTACGACGGCGACGGCCGCGCCGAGGTGGCGATGAAGACCGCCGACGGCACCAGGGACGGCGCCGGCACGGTGATCGGCAACTCCGGCGCCGACTACCGCAACTCCAGCGGGTACGTCCTGAGCGGCCCCGAATACCTGACCATGTTCAACGGCCTGACGGGCGCCGCGATGTCCACGGTGAGCTACGACCCGCCGCGCGGCACGGTCTCCTCGTGGGGCGACAGCTACGGCAACCGGGTGGACCGCTTCCTGGCCGGGACGGCGTACCTGGACGGGGAGCGCCCCTCGCTGATCATGGCGCGCGGCTACTACACCCGCAGCGTCATCGCCGCCTGGGACTTCAGGAACGGCACGCTCACCAAGCGGTGGACGTTCGACAGCAACGCGGCGGGCTCGCAGTACGCCGGGCAGGGCAGTCACAGCCTGTCCGTCGGCGACATCGACCAGGACGGCCGCGACGAGATCGTCTACGGCGCCATGGCGGTCAACGACAACGGCACCGGCATGTGGAGCACCCGCACGGGCCACGGCGACGCCCAGCACCTGGGCGACTTCGACCCGGCCAGGGCGGGCCTGGAGTACTTCAAGGTCAGCGAGTCCACCTCGCAGCCGGGCTCGCTCTACATCGACCCGCGCACCGGCACGATCCTGTGGTCGACCGCGTCCGGCTCCGACAACGGCCGGGGCGTGGCGGGTGACATCTCGACGGTGCGGGTGGCCAGCGAGTTCTGGTCCGCCTCGGACACCACCCTGCGCAGCGTCACCGGCAACAGCGCGGGCCGGGAGCCGTCGTCGGTGAACTTCCTCATCTGGTGGGACGGCGACCCGGTCAGGGAGCTGCTGGACCAGACGAGGATCGACAAGTACGGCACCGACGCCGACACACGCCTGCTGACGGCGTCCGGCGTGCACTCCAACAACGGCACGAAGGCCACGCCGTCGTTGTCGGCGGACCTGTTCGGCGACTGGCGCGAGGAGGTCGTCTGGCCGACCAGCGACAACCGGGCGCTGCGCATCTACGCCACCACGACGCCGACGGACCGGCGCATCTGGACGCTGATGCACGACCCGCTCTACCGCGTCTCGGTGGCCTGGCAGAACACGGCCTACAACCAGCCCCCGCACACGGGCTTCTTCCTCGGCGACCGCATGCCCACGCCCCCGCGGCCGGACATCTACGTGCGCTGACCTCCGTACGAGCGGGATCCCCCGCGAAGAGCCCGGGTGAGGGTTCACCCGAGTGTCGTGCGGGCCCGCGCCAGCGTGCCGAGGGCGCGGGGGAAGCCGGTGAGGCGGCCGGCGAGCGCGTCCAAGGCCGCCAGGACCGCGGATTCGGGGACGCCGCGCGCCGTGAGCACGCTCGTCATCCAGCCCACGAACGCGGAGAACAGCTCGGGGTCGTGGACGTAGAGCGCGGCCCGCAGGAAGTCGACGAGGTAGGCGACGTCCTCGGCGGTCCGTTCCAGCTGCTGCTCGGTGTAGCCGGCCATCGCGGGGACGCGCCGGGTCAGGTCGTCCATGACGGCGCCGACCAGGCTGCCGGCGGACCGGGTGAGGTCCGTGTACTCGCGGTCGGCCAGTTGCCGTGGCTCCTCGCCGGAGGTGGCCTGGCGCGGCAGCGGCCCGGCGGCCAGGAGGTCGGCGGCGGTGCGGGCGTCGGGGGCCCAGGCGTCGGCGCCGAGCAGGCGGGCGTAGCGGCCGTCGGGGCCGAAGGCGGCGCCCCCGGCCACCACGGGCGTGCCCGCCGCCTGGCAGGCGCTGATCGCCGTGTGCGCGGCCGGCAGCCGGATGGCCAGCGAGCTGGACAGCGCGACCGCGTCCGGGTTCGTCAGGTGCAGGTGGGCGACCAGGTGCGGCGTCGGGACCTGGGCGCCCAGGTAGTCGACGTGCCAGCCGCGCGCCCGCAGCACTTCGGCCAGCAGCCGGGCGGGGAACGCGTGCCACTCCCCGTCGATGCAGGCCACGACGATCCGGCCCATGCCGGGTGCCGGGTCGTTCTGCCGGGTGGGGTGGTGGGCCAAAGCGGCGAGCACGCGCTCGTTGACGGCCGTCGCCGTGTGCTCCTGGGCGACCGAGAGGCGGTTGGCCGCCCACTCGTGGCCGACGCGGGACTGCACGGCGGCCACGACGTCCAGCAGCAGGGTCTCCATGGGGAGGCCGGCGTCGAGCGCGTCCGTCGCCACGCGGGTGGCGGCCCGCTCGTCACCGGCCGTCGCCGCCGCCCACAACGCCTCCACCCGCTCCTCGACGCCGCCGCTCACGGAGCCTCCTCACCCCCCGCGCGCGGGGGCTCCTCGCCCGGCGCGGGTGGAGGCTCCTCGCCCGGCGCGCGCGGGGCCGAGATGGTGACGACCGCCATGTCGTCGTGCTCGCCCTCGCCGGCCCACTCGGAGGCGAGCATCTGCACGCGCTCCGCCAGCGCCTCGGGCGGCATGCCCGCGCACTGCCGGAGCTGCTCGCACAGCCGCTCGTCGCCGAACAGCTCGCGGCCGAGCGGGCCGCCTCTGGCCTCGGTGATGCCGTCGCTGTAGAGCAGGCAGGTCTCGCCGGGCTCCAGCAGGACCGCGTCGGTGACGCTGGTGATGTCCTCCAGGACGCCGATCAGCGTGCCGACGGCGGGGACGGTCTCCACCCGGCCGTCGTTGCGCATGATCAGCGGCGCGGGGTGCCCGGCGCTGGTCAGCCGCAGCGCCACACGCGGGCCGCGCCGCTGGAACGAGGCCAGGACGAGCGTGACGTAACGGGTCGGATCGCCGTCGTTGAGAAGCACCCCGTTGAGCAGCTCCAGCATCCGCTGATGGTCGTCGGCCAGCGGCAGCAGGGCGCGCAGGGTGTTGCGGATCCGGCCGGTGAGCACGGCCGCCTCCAGGCCCTTGCCCGCCACGTCGCCCAGCACCACCAGCGACTCGCGTCCCGAGCCCGCGACCGGGTACACGTCGTAGAAGTCGCCGCCGACCCGCTCCCCCGGCCCCGCCGGGCGGTAGCGCGCCGCCAGCTCCACGCCGTCCAGGGCCGGGGTGGCGGGCGGCAGCAGCTCGGCCATCAGGGTCTCGGTGATGGCGGCCTGCTCGACGTACAGGCGGGCGACCGCGATCGCGGAGCCCGCCCACAGGGCGAACAGCCGCACGAAGACCCGCTCGTCGGCGGTGAAACGCTCGCCCGAGCGGCGCACCAGCACCAGCGCGCCCGCCGGCAGGCCGTGGCCGGGCAACGCGATCACCGCCACCGATCCGGCCCCCTCCTCGGGGCCCACCCAGCCGGGAGCCTCCTGCGGGGCGAGCCAGCGCGTGGGCACCGGCGGGAAGCCGCGCAACGCCTCGGTCAGCCCCGGCAGCGTGCCCGGGTCGATGACCGCGTCCTGCCGGACCGCCCGGCCCGTCGCCCCCGCAGCGGGCGATCGCGTAGCGGCGGCCGGCGCGCGGCAGCACCACCAGCGCGCTCTCCCCCAGGCGGCGCGCGGCCAGGCAGGCGGTGGTCTCCAGGCAACGGTCCAGGTTGAGGGACGGCAGCAGCTCGTTGGACGCCTCCGCCAGGAACGCGGTCCACTCCCGCAACGCGTCCATCTCGTGCTGTCTGCCGGTGACGTCGATGAGCCACCAGACGACCCGGCCGCCCGCCGTGTACACGGCGTGCGCCTGGAACACGCGATCGCCCAGCTCACCGTACGGCTCCGCCCCGCCCGCGCCGAGCCGGTCGTGGGCCCGCGCCAGCCACTCCGGTGCCAGGCGCTGACCGACGACCTGGCCGGTGAACAGCGCGCGGGCAGCCTCGTTCGCCTGCTCGACGACGCCCGAGGTGCTGACCGCCAGCATCGGGTACGGAGCGTCCTCCCACACCATCCCGACCATGGCACCATCCCGCACGACACCCCGAATTCTTCGGTTATTGCCGGATCGCCACGGTCCACCTCATGCCATATCGCTTCTTTGCAGGATCTTTCACTCGTTCGCCTCCGCCGTACGCGCCCCTGTCTGGAGCAGGGCGACGCGGGCGGCGCAGGCCGTACCGATGAGGAGGAGCACGACGACGGCCGCGACCACCCGCAGCAGCCCCTCGGCGGAGGAGGGGGCGGCGAAGTAGACGCTGCCGAGGCCCGCCACCGTCGTCACCCCGGCGAGGACGGGGCCTGTGGAGTTGAGCGCCGAGAGCGCCGAGGCCAGCCGCGGCTCCACCAGGGACGTGATCCGCGCGATCAGCGGGCTGTACCCGGCGGCGTGCCCGGCGCCGGCGAGCATGAGCAGCGGCACGGAGCCGAGCGGATGCCAGCTCAGGGCCAGCAGCCCGGCCCCGCCGGCGAACGCGAGCGGGCCCGCCACCGGCAGCGCGTCCCGCAGCCAGCGCGGGTAGCGGCTCCAGGTCAGGCTGAGCGTGCCGAACCCCAGCGTGTACGGCACGAACGCCAGCCCCGCCTGCAGCGGCGAGTACCCGAGCGCGCCCTGGAGGTGCAGGGTCAGGGTGAGCAGGAAGACGGTGTAGCAGCCCATGACGATCCAGCAGGCGGCCAGCCCCGGCTTCACGCCGGAAGGCCGCAGCGCCGCCGGGTCCAGCAGCGGGTGCCGCGCCCGGCTCTCGTAGCCGGCGAACGCCGCCAGCAGCGCCACTCCGCCGGCCAGCGAGATCCACGCCCAGGCGGGCCAGCCGCTCTCCCGCCCGAAGATGAGCGGGACGGTGAGCGCGGTCATCGCGACCGTCAGCACCGCCACCCCCGCCGGGTCGAGCCGGGCGGGCTCGTCGTCGGGGCGGGAGCCCGGCAGCACCCGCGCGCCGACCGCCAGCAGGATCACCCCGATCGGCACGTTCACCAGGAAGATCGGCCGCCACGACAGCCCGAGCAGGTCGGCCCCCGCCACCAGGCCGCCGATGACCTGCCCGAGCGCGACCCCCAGGGCGAGCACCATGCTGTAGACGCCGATCGCCCGGCGGCGGGCCGGGCCGTCCTCCCAGTTGCGCAGGATGAGCGCGAAGATCTGCGGCGTCAGCAGCGCCGCCCCGGCGGCCTGCGCGACGCGGGCGAGCACCAGCACGCCCGCCGACGGGGCCAGCCCGCACAGCAGCGACGCGCCGGTGAACCAGCCGAGCCCCAGCAGGAACGCCCGCCGGTGCCCGATCACGTCACCGATCCGCGCGCAGGTCACCAGGAGCACACCCATGGTCAGCAGGTAGCCGGAGACGACGAGCTGGATCGCCGCGCCGTCGGCGCCCAGCCCCTCGCGGATGGTCTGCGCCGCCACCGAGACGATGGAGCCGTCCATGGACGCCATGGCCTGGCCGGTCAGCAGCACGGCCAGCATCGGGCCACGACGGACAGTTGTGATCATGCGCCCAGCATGGTGCCGGGGTGGCTGCCCGGTCTTGAACGAATGTGCGGATTCGCGGGCTGTCGTACGGTGGTGCTCGTGCGTACCACCAGGACGGTGATCGAGACCCGCCACTTCGCGATCCGCGCCGTCGAGTGCACCGACGACCATCCCCGCTGGTCGGCGCCCGAACCGGCGCCGTCCGCGCACATCGTGCTGGTCCAGCGGGGGCACTTCCGCGTCGACGTCGAAGGGCGGAAGGTCACCGCCGAGCCCGCCACCGGGTACCTGCACCTGCCCGGGGAGGAGCTGCGGTTCGCCCATCCGGCGGGCGGCGACCTGTGCACGGCGGTCACGCTGTCCGACGACGAGCTGACGGGCGGGGCGCGGGTGGGGTCAGGGGCCGTGCGGGTGGACGCGCGGCTCGAACTGGCGCACCGGCTGCTCCTGCGCAGCGGCGGCGACCCCGGCTTCGCCGCCGCCGAAGCCGTCCTCGACCTCGTCCGGCTCGCCCTGCGCGAGCAGCCGCACGACAGCCCGCCGCCCGGCCGGGCCGACCTGGCCGAGCGTGCCAGGGAGGCCGTCCTCGCCGACCCGCTCGCCGCCGCGAGCCTGGTCGAGCTGGCCCGGCTGCTGGACACCTCGCCGTCCCACCTGAGCCACACCTTCCGCCACCACGTCGGCATGCCGGTCAGCCGCTACCGCAACCGCGTCCGCGTCAGCCGCGCCCTCGCCCGCCTCGACCAGGGCGAGACCGACCTCGCCGCGCTCGCCGCCGCCCTCGGCTTCAGCGACCAGGCCCACCTGACCCGCGTGATGCGGGCCGAGCTGGGGCACACGCCCGGCCGCGTCCGCGCCCTGCTCGCCTCGTGACGCTGTAAACCGCATCCGGCCCCCGGACGGTAGTCATCACCGGACGACGACGAGACGGAGATGACGGATGGACGACGGGTTCGCCGAGTACGTGGCACACCGGCAGCCGCGCCTGTGCCGGATGGCGTACCTCCTCACCCGGGACTGGGGCACGGCCGAGGACGTGGTGCAGACCGCGCTGGCGAAGGCGTGGCTGGCCTGGCGGCGGATCGAGGGCAACCCCGATCCGTACGTCTACCGGATCATCGTCAACACGCACACGTCGTGGTGGCGCAGGCGCTGGCGCGGCGAGGTCCCGTCCGAGACGCTCCCCGAGACCGCCGACCCGCGCGACGCGGCAGCCGAGGTGGACGACCAGGCGTCGCTGTGGCGGGCCATCGGCACGCTGTCGCCGCGCCAGCGGGCGGTGATCGTCCTGCACTACTACGAGGGCCGCACCCTGACGCAGGTCGCCGACATCGTCGGGTGCTCGCTGGGGGCGGTGAAGAGCCAGCTCAGCCGGGCCCTCACCCGCCTCCGGGTCGATCCGGACGTTCAGAGCATGAGCTTGGAGAGGGTACAGCGATGAGGCACACCGAGAACGATCTGCGCGACCTCCTGACCGAGCGGGCCGAGGACCAGGACGGCGACCTCGCCCAGCTCGGCACGATCCTCCGGCGTGGCCGCCGCATCCGCCGCACCCGCCGGGCCGTGACGGCCGGCGTGGCGGCCCTGGCCGTCGCCGCGCTCGCCGTCATCGGCCTCCCGCTGCGGCCGGAGGGCGCTCCGGTCGCGCAGCAGCCGGTGGACTCCGCCCGCGTGGAGCCGCCGCCCGGCCCCGAGATCCCCGCGACTTTCGAGGTACGGCTCGGAGCCGAGCAGTTCGACCTGCCGCTGATCCACTCCGAACGCTTCGGCACCCTAGGCCGCGGCCGCTCGGTCACCTTCACCCCGACCAGCACCTGGACCGGGTACAAGGTGGTCTGCGAGGACCCCCAGGCGTGGGTCGTCACGGCGCACCGGCTCAAGGGCGGCGAGCGCGGCGGCGCGGCCGCACGGTGCGGCGACGGGCTCGGCGGGCAGCACGACCGGCTGTCCGCGCCCGCCGACTGGCTGGAGCGCCCGCAGTCGCTGCAGGTCTGGGTCTTCCCCTCGGACGCCCCGGTGCTGGAGGTCGCGCGGGCTGTCAGGGGATGCCGGAAGACGGGCTGCGACGAGTCGGCCCTGATCAGCGGCTTGCTCGACCCGAAGGTCCGCAAGCGGCTGGAGGCCGAAGTGGGCGAGCGGCCGGGCAGGTGGGCGGTCGGGATCTACGACCGGCCCGCTTCTTCCGGCTGACCCCGCGTGAGCCGGTACGGGGGTCAGTGGCGTGGTCAGAGCCAGTGCCAGGTGACGCGGGCCCGCTCGGCCGCCTCCGCCAGCCAGTCGTCGAAGGCCGCCGTCCCGGCGGCGGCCAGCGTGTCCGCGTCCGCCACGGCGTCCTCCCGCTTGAGCACCGCCCCCGTCAGGTGACCGTCCTCGAAGGGAACGGGGCCGGCCTCACCCCCGGCCGGCACCGCGCGCAGCGGCTCGGGCAGCTCGCCCGACCACGCCCGGACGCGGCTGACCCGCACGTCCCAGCGGTCACCGAGGGAGCCGTCGAGCTCGGCGGGGTCCACCGGCTCCCCCGACACCGCCCAGACCGCCCACACCCTGGCGAACCGGTCGCGATGACGGCTCAGGTACTCGGGGGCCAGCTCGGCCCTCTTCCGCGTACGGAACCTCTGGTCCTTCGCATTCGTCACCATGTGGTCGTGGAACGCCTCGGCACTCATCCCCATGCGTTCCAGCCACTTCCGCATGGCCTCGCCCGTGAGGAGGCCGTGGCGGCGGCGGAAGGCATCCGCGGCGGCCTGGACGTCGTCCAGATCCACCTCCTCCTTGGCGGCGGCACCGCGCAGCACGCAGAACCGCACCAGCTCCTCCTGCGGCGACAGCCCGGCGCGCGTGAGCGAGCGCAGCATGAGCATCGCCTCCGGGACGGAGATCTGCATGCCGTCCACGCTCAGCAGGTTGCCCGCCGCCCAGTGCGTCGAGTGGTCGACCAGCCAGGACGTGCCGTCGTCCGGCTGCACGCCGAGCATGATCGTGCCGCCCTCGGGGTCGTCGATCAGCAGGTCGTAGTCCACGATCGGCGAGCCGGGGCGCGGGTTGCTCACGAGCTGGGCGGCCAGCGAGGGATGCGCCGCGGCCCAGGTGGCGGCGGCGCGGCGGGCGTCGTCCACGGCGGAGCGGCGGCGGGTCAACCCGCGCAGCAGGCTCACGCCGCTCTCCAGGGCCGCGCCGAGTGCGGGCTGAGTCATCACAGGTCCGTTTCCCCGGCCACGAGCCAGTCGGCGATGGCGTCGCCGATCGGCAGGCCGGTCAGGTCTTCGATCCAGGCCCACTGGCCGTTGGGGTTGATCTCCAGGAACACGTACTCGCCGTCCGGGGTCAGGATGAGGTCGATCGCCCCGAACGTCACCCCGAGCGCGGCCACCAGGTCCACGCACCGGCGGGCGACGTCGTCCGGCAGGTGGTGGACGCTGTGGCGGGCCCGGTCGAAGTCGTAGTGGCGCCAGTCGTCGCGCGTGCGCGCCGAGTCCTGCGAGGCGATCTCGGCCGCGAACACCTGCCGCCCCACCACGGTGACCCGCAGCTCCACGGCCTTGCCGACGTACGGCTGCAGGATGGTCGGCTCGTGGGCGAGCCGGGCGCGCCCCGCGAGGTCCCGGCGCTGCACCACGGTCGTGTAGACGGTGTGCCGCGCGCCGTCGATCTCGAACGGCACGTACTCGACCGGCTTGGCGATCAGCCGCCCCCCGGCCCGCTCGTAGGCGGGCGCCAGCTCGGCCGGATCGTTGGTGATCACCGTCGGCGGTACGGCGAAGCCCAGCCGCTCCGCCAGAGCCAGGTGCACCAGCTTGTTGTGCGCCCGGCGCAGCACCGGGTGCCTGCCCGGCAACCACCGCGCGTCCAGCAGGTCCCAGAAGCCCTCCAGGAACCACTCGGAAAGCTCCTCCACCCGGGTCCGCAGATCGCCGGCGGTGACATCCGGCGCGGCGGTCGGCCGTCCGGGCCGCCGGTACCACACGGCCGTCGTCCTGGACAGATCGACGCTCTCCCCGCCGGTCACCAGCGTGAGGTGCGGCCCGCCCGCCTTGAACCGCGCCGTCAGGTGTGCGGCGGCCGGATACCGGGCCGGATCCCACCAGACGACCTCGGCGCCCCTGGCCTTCAGCTTGGGCAGGACCATTCGAACGGTGGCGTCGCCCGGCTCGCTCAGAATCAGTAGCATGCGGCCCCCCTCAGCCGCGCGGGAGGAGCACGAGGCCCCTCCCGCGCGACGCCGAGCGTTTAGTAGTCGGACACCCAGCCGTCGGACGGCTGGCTGTCGGTGCCGGCCGTGTGGTAGCAGCGCTCCATCGGCCGGCCGCCGGACACCAGGCCGAGGTCGGCCTCGTCGATCACCGGCAGCTCGGCGCTGAGGTCGTCCAGGCTCACGATCTTCTTGCCCATGTCTTCCCTCCCTTTTCTCGCTTGCGGCGCCGGGGGTTCCGGCGGCGCGAGACAGAGCACATCAGCCCGAATTTGGAGCCGGCTTGAATGTGACTTGGAGGGAGACCTAATCCACCGGCGCCCTCCGCAGGCCCCGCATCGCGCCGACCAGCACAGGCACCGCGACCAGCAGAACGACCCCGCGCAGCCCGCCCGCCACCAGGTACGGCGCCCGCACCCCGAGCCCGTGCGCCACCAGCCCGCCCGCCAGCGCCCCCAGCGGCATCAACCCCCACCCGAGCATCCGGTACACGCTGTTCACCCGGCCCAGCAGCCCCGACGGCACGATCTCCTGCCGCAGGCCGACCGTCACCAGGTTCCAGAGCGTGGTGACGAAACCGGTGACGGCCAGGAGGGCGCCGAGCACGACCGCGTTCGGGCTCAGAGCGATGCCGACGAAGGCGGCGGCGTTCGTGAGGAGAGCGGCGACGAGGGCGGGCAGCGGGCCCGCCCGCTCGATGACGGGCGCGCCGGCCAGCCCGCCGAGCAGGCTGCCCAGGGCGGCGGCGGCCAGCAGCAGGCCGTAACCCGGCGCGTCCAGACCGAGCTTCTGGGTGGCCAGCAGGATCAGGGAGACGTTGCCGAGCTGCCAGCAGAAGGTGTTCAGGGCGAGCAGGAGCGCGAGGGTGCGCAGGAGGCGGTGCCGGGCCAGCCACCGCAGCCCTTCCGCGATCGCCGCCCGCATCGGCGGCCGCTGATCACGCCCGCGCCTGGTCGACGGATGCTCACCAGGCGCCCGCCGGCGCCTTGGATCGCGCAGGGTCGCCAGCAGTGCCGCCGACGCGGCGAACGAGATCGCGTCCAGCCCGAACGGCAGCGCCGCCGCCACCCCGAAGAGCAGCCCACCGACCGGCGGCCCGGCGAACTGCAGGCCGACCGTGGTGAACGCCATCACCGCCAGGACCGGCACCCCGATCCGCCCGGCCCCGGCGAGCACCGCGATGGCCGCGACGATCACCGCCTGGATCACCTGCGCCCGCCACATCAGGGCCACCCGGTCGTGCCGGTCGACCAGCGCCCCGGCCGGCAGCGACAGCAGCAGCCAGGGCAGGAACGTCGCCGCGGACACGACCGACACCAGACGCGCGTCCCGCGTGACCGCGACGGCCAGCAGCGGGATCGCGGCCGTGAACGCCCCGTCCCCCACGCTGCTGATCCCGGTCGCCCACCACAACCGCCGGTACCCCCGGGACAGGCTCTCCGTCATAACCGTGGATCTTGCGCCGCGCGGCACTCCGGCCGACATCCTTTAGACCATGGCTACATAATCGGCCCATGGCCCTGACGGTGGATCTCGGCGTGGCGGAGCTGGCCGCGACCCGGTTCGCGATCTCGCCGCTGTCCGAGACGGTGTCCGCGTTGCAGCAGCTCGGCGACCGCGACCGGCGTCCGGTCAACCTGCGCTGGCTGCGGTGGGCGGCGGACGAGCTCGCCGCCCGCCCGCTCGACCTGTCGCACACCTGGCCGCTGCTCGTCAGCGACCGTCCGAACTGGCCGGAGTTCCTCGTCCCCGCGCCCCGCGGCTCGGGGGCGTCCATCGAGGACGACCTGGCCGCGCTGCGCCGGACCCCCGCCTCCCAGGTGCGGCTCAGCCTGCGCCGCGTGTTCGGCGACGACCCGCCGCCGCCGGTCGCCGCGCTCGCCGAGCGGCCGGCGGCCGGGCTGCGGGCCATCGCCGGCGAGCTGCGGGCCGCCCACGACCGGCTCATCGCGCCGCACTGGCCCCGCATCCGGGCCGTGCTCGACGCCGACGTGACCTACCGCGCGAGGCAACTGGCCGCGGGCGGGGCGGCGCGGCTGTTCGCCGACCTGCATCCGGACCTGCACTGGCACGACGGCCGGCTGCGGCTGGAGGGCTCCCGCTGGCGTTCCGGCCTGACCGTGGATCGCGGGCCCGGCGGGCTGGTGCTCATGCCGGTCGCCCTCGGCACGCCGTACGTGCTGATCAAGAAGAGGACGTCCACCCAGACCACGGTGCGCTACCCGGCCCGCGGCGTCGGCACCCTGTGGACGGCCGGGACGCGCACCCCGGCGGGCAGCACGGTCCGTCTGCTCGGCCGGGTGCGCGCCGGCCTGCTCGAAGCGCTGCGCTCCCCCGCGACGACGACGGACCTGGCCCGCGCCCTCGGCGTCACGCCGAGCGCGGTGTCGCAACATCTGCGCGTGCTGCGCGAGAGCGGCCTGGTGGCCTGCGAACGTTCGGGACGCCACGTCCTGTACGCGACGACGGCCCTCGGCCTCTCCCTCCTCGCCAACCCCTGACCAGCCCTCGGCGAGCCCGCCACCCTGGCAGGACGCGGCCGGCCCGGACCCATCCTGCGCCGCTGATCAGCGTCTGCCGTCGTCGCTGATCAGCGGCGGCCGTGCGCGGCGACGAACTGCTCCGCCGTGGGCGCCCGTTCGGGGTCGGTGAGCCACTGTGAGGCGAGCCCGACGAGCAGCGCGAGGTAGTGCGACCCGGCCGCGTGCACCTCGTCCGGATCGCTGCCCGGCCCCAGCCCCGCGAACGCCCGCGCCAGCGACGCCCGCGCCAGCTCCTGCCCGGCGGCGATCATCGCCCGGATCTCACCGTCCTGCCGGGCGGACGCGACGGACTCGAAGTTGACGAACCACAGCTCCCGGTTGGTCCGGATCGACTCGATGATCCGCCCCCACAACGCCTCCTGATCCTCCGGCTCGCCGCCCTCCCCGAGCACCGCGAACAGCAGCTCCCCCCACTCCGTGTTCAGGTCGCGCAGCGCCTTGGTGAGGAGCTGCTCCTTGGACCCGAAGTGGTAGTTGATCGACGCCTGATTGGCTCCCGACGCCGCGACCAGGTCTCGGACGGTGGTGTGGGCGTACCCCTTCGTCAGCAGGCAGTCGCGCGCTGCCGTCAGCAGCTTGTCCTTGGCACTCATATGCCCTACGGTATCAAATAAACGTTCATATGAAACGGACGTCTAAAACGATCCTTTAGGGAGTCTTCATGTACGCGCCACCCGTGCTGCGCATCCGCGACCTGCGCTGCGAGTACCCGGGAGAAGCCGGCCCCGTCCACGCCCTGCGCGGCATCGACCTCGACGTCCCGAGGTCGTCGTTCATCGCGATCATGGGCCCGTCCGGCTCCGGCAAGACCACGCTGTTGCACTGCGCCGCCGGCCTGCAGCGGCCGACGTCCGGCTCGGTCGAGCTCGACGGGCAGGACTTGCGCAGCCTCGACCAGGCACAACTCGCGCAACTACGCAGGCGCCGCGTCGGTTTCGTCTTCCAGTCGTTCAACCTCCTGCCCGCGCTCTCGACCATCGACAACGTCGAGCTCCCCCTGCGCCTTGACGCACGCAGGACGCACCCGGCCCGCACCGCCGACCTCCTCACCCGCGTCGGCCTCGGCAACCGCGGCAGCCACCGCCCCGACCAGCTCTCGGGCGGCCAGAAGCAGCGCGTCGCGGTCGCACGGGCCCTGATCACCGACCCCGAGATCGTCTTCGCCGACGAGCCCACCGGCGCCCTCGACATCCGCAGCGCCAGAGAGGTCCTGCGGCTGATGCGCGAGCTGGCCGACCACGGCCAGACGATCATCATGGTCACGCACGACCCCGTCGCCGCCTCCTACTCCGACGCCGTGCTCTTCCTCGCCGACGGCCGCATCGTCGACAGCCTCAAGCAGCCCACCGCCCAGCAGGTGGCGGGCCGCATGGCCGTCCTGGTCGAGTCGGCGGAGCAGGCCGCCAACAGCGCGGTGACAAGCCGATGATCAAGATCGCCGTACGCTCCTTCGCGTACCACCGCACCGCCGCCATCGCCACCGGCCTCGTGGCGCTCGTCGGCACGATCCTCGTCACCAGCATGATGACCCTGCTCGGCACCGGCCTGGCCCCGAGCACGGCCGCCGCCGACCGCGCGTTCCTGGTGCAGTTCCCGCTCATCATGGGCGGCTGGACGGTCGCGATCGTGCTGTTCGCCATGGTCTCGACGATCAGCGTCGCCCTCGCCGGCCGCGCCGGGGAGATCGCCGGCATCCGCCTCATCGGCGCCGGCCCCCGGCAGGTCCAGTGGATGCTCGTCGTGGAGACCGCCGCCGTCACAGCCGTCACAGCCCCGTTCGGCCTGGCCGGCGGCTACGTGATCGGCCGGATCGTGACCGGCGACATCCAGGCCGCCGGCCTTACCAGCGCGACCTTGGTGTTCGCCCCCGGCGTGCTCCTGCCCGTACTCGGCGTGCTCGTGGTGCTGGCCGCGAGCGTCCTCGCCGCCTGGATCGGCAGCCGCTCCCTGGCCCGCCGCAGCCCCGTCGCCGACGCCCCGCCCCTCGCCCGCCGCACCCGCGCGACCCCACCCGGGCGCCGCGTCACGGCCACACTCATGATCATCGCCGGCCTGGGCTCATCCGCCGCCGTGCTCGGCATGGACCCGTCCGACGTGCTCACCACGGCGATGACCGGGCCCGGCTGCGTCCTCGTCGCCGTCGGCCTCTGCGTCCTCGCCCCCGAGCTCATCGCCCTCGTCAACCGCATGTCCACCCGCCGCACCCACCGAGCCGCCCCCTCACACCTGGCCGCGATCAACCTCTCCGCCGCCCCCGGCCGGGTACGCCCCACCGTCACCTTCCTCACCCTGTTCGTCGGCGTGGCGGCGGGCACGCTCAGCATGCAGGGCATCGAGAACGCGGCCGGCACCACCGACAGCACAGGCCAGGTGCTCGCCTCGATCAACTACTTCGTGGTGGCGCTGATCGCGGCCTTCATGGCCATCGCCCTGACCAACAACCTCGTCGCCTCCATCTCCCAGCGCCGCACCGAGTTCGCGACCATGTCCCTGGTCGGCTCGACCAGCACCCAGACCCACCGCATGCTCGTCCGCGAGATCGGCGCCGCCACCGCCATCAGCGTCGTCGCCGGCAGCATGGGCGCCTTCCTCGCCGTCCTCCCCTTCGCCATCGTCAAAACCGGCAACCCCCTCCAGGCGGCGGCCCCCCTCCCCTACGCGATCACGATCGCCATCGGAATCGGCGTCACCCTCGGCGTCTCCTCCCTGGTCGGCAGGCACGTCATCCGCACGGCAACACCATGACCCCATCCCGCCCTGCTGTTACCTTCTCCCGCCGGTCCTCGTCATGGCTGTGACGACCGGAAAGGAACGGTCGCCACACGGACGAGTGAATCGAGAGCACGATGCTGCACACCATCATGTACACGACGGTCTACGTCACCGATCAGGACCGCGCGCTGGAGTTCTACACCGAGGGACTCGGCTTGGAGAAGCGGGCCGACTACTCCGGGCCCGACGGACGCTTCCTCACCGTCGGCGTCCCCGAGAGCCCGGTGCAGATCCTCCTGTGGTCGCATGCGGCGGCCGCGGGACAGCCGGCCGGCGACCAGGATGGCGCGCCCGGTCCGCTGATCCTCGAATCCGATGACCTGCGGAAGGACTTCGAGGTCATGCGCCGCCGAGGCGTCACCTTCGTGGAGCCCGAACCGGTGGACTACCCGTTCGGGGTCCGCGTCGAGGCGGTGGACCCGGACGGCAACCGGATCTCCCTCCGCCAGCAGCGCCAGCCGCGCCGACCGTAACCACCCGACCGTACGGTTTCGCGGCCGAGGAGCACCACCCGCGGCGATGGCCTTGGACCCCTGCTGATGGCCGGAGGCTTGTCCGGTCATGACGTAGCTGGCTATGGTTCGTTCCGTATGTGGAACGATCGGCGACACCGAGGAGTGGGCGTGCGGATGCAGGCCGTCATGGCGGGGCTGGTCAGCGCGGTGGTGGGCTACGCCAGCTCGTTCACCGTCGTGCTCGCCGGGCTGCGCGCCATCGGCGCGACGCCCGGGCAGGCGGCGTCGGGGCTGCTGGCCCTCTGCTGCGGCATCGGGGCGACGGCGATCTTCCTCGGGCTGCGGTATCGCATGCCGATCAGCATCGCCTGGTCCACCCCTGGGGCGGCGCTGCTGCTGGCAACCGGTCCCGTGCCGGGCGGCTTCCCGGCCGCGGTCGGGGCGTTCGTCGTGTGCGCGGCGCTCATCGTCCTGGCCGGTCTGTCGCCCTGGCCGGCCCGGGCGATCGCCGCCATCCCGCGTCCGATCGCGAGTGCGATGCTGGCGGGCGTCATCCTCAGCCTGTGCACCGCACCGGTACGCGCCGTCGTCGACGTCCCGCTGCTGGCCGTGCCCGTCGTCCTGACCTGGGCGGTGTTGCAGCGATACGTGCGGCAGTGGGCCGTTCCGGGAGCGCTCGTCGTGGCGGTCGTCGCCATCGCGGTCCACGGCACCGGCGGCGGCCTGTCCAGTGCGACCCTGCGTCCGGCGGTCGAGCTGACCGTCCCCACGCTGAGCCTGTCGGCGCTGGTGAGCATCGCCGTCCCGCTGTTCCTCGTCACCCTGGCCGCCCAGAACGTGCCCGGCATGGCGGTCATGTCGACCTACGGGTACGCGCCGCCCCTGCGCCCGCTCCTCGTCACGACCGGTCTGGCCAGCGCGGTGGCAGCACCGTTCGGCGGCCACGCGCTCAACCTGGCCGCGATCACCGCGGCGCTGACCGCCGGCCCCGACACCCACCCCGACCCGGGCCGCCGGTGGATCGCGACGGTCGCGCTCGGCGCCGGCCAGCTGGCGCTCGGTCTGGGCGCCGGCCTGGCGATGGCGCTGGTGCTGCTGTCCCCGCCCGTGCTGGTCACCGCGGTGGCGGGCCTCGCGCTGCTGTCGGCGCTCGGCTCGTCGCTGGCCGGCGCGGTGACCGAGCCGGAGGGACGGGAGGCCGCGGTGGTCACCTTCGTGGTCACCGCCTCGGGGATGACGATCCTGAGCATCGGAGCGGCGTTCTGGGGCCTGGTCGCGGGCGGCCTGACCGCCCTCCTCCTGCACAGGCGGCCTGCTCCCGTGAAAGCCGACCAGGAACGCCACGAAGTGGCCGAACAGCGAACGTAGGAGCTCAGCGCAGCTTCACGAAGGTGACCACCGCCATGATCGCTGCGATCGCCCCGCCGCAGACCATCACGGCCGAGACCGAGAACGCGTCGACGACCCGCCCACCAGCCAGGGCCCCGAGCGCGAACGTCGCCTGGAAGGAGGAGGTGAAGATCACCGTCGCGGCTTCGGGCGCGCGAGGGGCGGCGGCCATGAAAGCGGCCTGCGAGCAGACGGGCACACCCCCGTAGGCCAGCCCCCAGACCACGAGCAGCACCACGGCCCCGACGGAAGTGCCGCCGGCGAAGGGCAGCAGCAGGGTGGCGACCGCGATCAGCCCCCGGCGACCGCGAAGGCGGCCCGCAGGCGGGTGGTGGTGGCCCGGCCGGCCAGGAAGTTGCCGCCGATCCCGGCGGCCCCGTACACCAGCAGGACCGCGCTGACGGCCGCGGGCGTCAGACCGGTGACGTCCAGGAGGAAGGGGGTGACGTAGGTGTAGGTGCCGAAGTGGGCCAGGACGACGAGGAACGTGGCCAGCAGGGCGAGCACCGTACCGCGGGCACGCAGCAGGCCCAGCAGGACGCGCGGGCTGGTGACCTGCTCGGCGGGCAACGGCGGCAGCAGCACGAGCAGGGCGGCCATGACCAGCAGCGCCAGCACGGCGAGGGCCAGGAAGGCGGTCCGCCAGCCGGCGAGGTCGCCGATGAACGTGCCGGCCGGGACGCCGAGCACGGACCCCAGCGGCACGGCCGAGAAGATCACCGCGGTGGCGGTGCCGACGGCGTGCGGCGGCACCAGACGTCCCGCCAGCCCCGCCCCGATCGACCAGAAGCCGCCGATGGTGAGGCCGACGAGCACCCTGGAGACCAGCATGACCCAGTAGGAGGTCGCCGCCGCGGCCAGCACGTCGGCCACGGCGAGCACCGCCATGAGGGCGACCAGCATCACGCGGCGGTCCAGGCGCGCGGTGGTGAGGGTGACGGTGGGCGCGGCGACCGCCGCGACGATGCCGGGCAGGGTCATGGTCAGCCCGGTGACGCCGTCGGAGGTGCCGAAGTCGGCGCCGATGGCGGTCAGCAGGCCGATGGGCAGGATCTCGCTGGTGACGATGGCGAAGATGCCCAGCATGAGCGAGGTGACGGCGAGCCGGCCGACGAGGGGACGGGCGAGCGTGGTGGTGGACATGAGTTCCGTTCAGGCAGGTGCGTGTGGGGTGCGAGCCCCAGCCAAGCAGCCATGAAGGCGCAGGTACCGGCACGTTTCGGACGCGACCATCAGCCCGTACGGCCGGATAATCGTCCTATGATCAGTTCGCGCCAGCTGGAGTACTTCCAGGCGGTCGCCAGGGAGCTGCACTTCACCCGGGCGGCCGAGGCGTTGCGCATCGCGCAGCCGGCGCTGTCCCAGCAGATCCGCAAGCTCGAACGGCAGCTCGGCCTGGCCCTGTTCGAGCGCAACAACCATCGGGTGGCGCTCACCCCGGCGGGCGCCGCGCTGCTGGAGCACGCCGACCGCATCCTCGCCGACCTGGTGTCCGTCGAGGACGAGATGCTCGGCTGGGCCGCCGGGGTTCGCGGCCGGATCCGGCTGGGGGCCGCGCGCGGGCTGATGGGGCGGCTGGCCGAGGCGCTGGCGGTGTTCTGCGGCACGTACCCGGCGGTCGAGGTGGAGCTGCGCGAGCTGAACACGGAGGAGATGGCGGCCGCGCTGCACGCGGGCCGGCTCGACGTGGCCACGCTGGCGGCCCCGCCGCCGCCCGGTGACCGGCGGCTGGCCTGGCGCTCTCTGGGCGATGAGCCGCTGGTGCTGGTCACGGCCGCCGAGGGGGCGTTCGCCGGGCGGGAGCAGGTGCGGCTCGCCGAGCTCGACGGCGCCGACCTGGTCGTCTACGCCTCGGGGTCGGCGGTGGGCGGGATCGTCCAGGCCGCGCTGGCCGAGGCGGGGGTGAGCGCGCACGCCCGGTTCGAGAGCAGGGAGTACGGCACGGCCCGCGCGCTCGCGTCGGTCGGCCTGGCCGCCGCGATCATGCCGCGCTCGGTCGCGGTCGCGCCGGGCCCGCCGGTCAGCGTGGCGTCCCTGGATCCCGAGCCGGTCTGGCGGCCGACGCTGGCCTGGCCGGCCGGCCGCCGTCCCGCTCCCGCGCTGGCGGCGTTCATCGGCTTCATGACCGGTGATAACTCCCCGATATCACCATAAGTCCGATCATGTCTTGGACTTATCACTCTGTACGGCGGCATCGTGGTCTCACCACGAAGGAACAGGAGACCACGACATGGACCGCTGGGAACGAGGCCGCCGCGAGTACACGGCCATGATGGGATCGGCCCCCGAGCAGGCCCTGGCCGGCCTGCGCAGGCAGTCGCCGGAGCTGTTCGACGCCATCCTCGAAGGCTTCGGCGGGCCGATCGCCCGCACGGAGCTGAGCCGTACCGCGAGAGAGCTGGCGACCGTCACGATGCTCGCGGCGCTCGGCGGCGCGGAGCCGCAGCTCGCCGTGCACACCGCCGCCGCGCTGCGCAACGACGTCACCCCCGCCGAGCTGCGCGCCCTCGCCGAGCACGTGTCCCTCTACGCCGGCATGCCGCGGGCGCTCAACGCGCTGCGCGTGATCGACGAGGTGCTGGCCGCGGCCGGGACGCCCGCGCCCGCCACCCTCCAGCGGGTCCGGCTCGCCGACCACGAGACCGTCGTCGCCCGCCACGGCGAGTCGGGGCCGCCGGTCGTGCTGCTGCACGCGCTCGGGCTCGGCTGGCGCATGTGGGAGCCCGTCATGGAACAACTCGCGCGAACCAGGCAGGTGTACGCCTACGACCTGCGCGGGCACGGCGCAGCCGCCGGGGCGCCGACCTCGTTCACCATGGAGGACGCCGCCGCCGACCTGTTCGGCGTGCTCGACGCGCTCGGCCTGGAGCAGGCCCACGTGGTCGGCCTGTCGTACGGCGGCGGCATCGCGCAGACCGCCGCCGTCGCGAGGCCGGAACGGTTCGCCTCCCTGGCCCTGCTGGGCACCACCGACCATGCCTTCGAGGCGTTCGAGGGGCGGGCCAGGTCCGCCGAGGAAGAGGGCATGGCGGCCCAGATCGTGCCGTCGCTCACCCGGTGGTTCACGCCCGCCGCGCTCGCCGTCAACGGCCCCGGCGTGCGTTACGCGCGGGAGCTGGTGCTGCGCGCCGACCCGGCCGACTGGGCCGCCGCGTGGCGCGCGTTCAAGGGGGTGGACGTGCAGGGACGGCTGGCCGGGTTCGAGCCGCCGACGCTGGTGCTGGCCGGCGAGCTGGACGCCTCCTGCACGCCGGAGATCATGAAGGCGCTGGCCGGGCGCATCCCCGGCGCCACCTACCAGGAGCTTCCCGGCACCCCGCACATGATGTCGCTGGAACGGCCCGACCTGGTCGCCGCCGCGCTCGACGCGTTCCTCCCGTTCGCGTCATGAGGGCCGTCTGGTACGACCGCACCGGCCCCGCCGGCGAGGTGCTCACCGTGGGCGAGCTGCCCGATCCCGAGCCCGCCGCCGGCGAGGTGCGCGTCCGCGTACGAGCCGCCGGGGTCAACCCGGCCGACGTCAAGCGGCGCCAGGGCGCGGGCGACCGGGTGATGCGCGACCCGCGCGTGATCCCCGGCGACGACGGCGCCGGCGTGATCGACCGCGTCGGCCCCCGCGTCCCCACGTCGTGGATCGGCCGCCGGGTGTGGGTGCACTCCGCGAACCACGGCCGCCCGTTCGGCACGTCCGCCGAGTACGTGGCGGTGCCCGCCGCCCAGGCCATCGAGCTGCCCGCGAACACGTCGTTCGAGGCAGGGGCCTGCCTCGGCGTGCCGGCGCTGACGGCTCACCGCTGCCTGTTCGCCGACGGCCCGGTGGCCGGGCGGACGGTGCTGGTCACCGGGGCCGCCGGGGCCGTCGGCCACTACGCCGTCCAGCTCGCCGCGCACGGCGGCGCCACCGTGATCGCCACGGCCCGCACTCCTGAACAGCGCGCCTCGGCCCTGGACGCCGGTGCCCGCCACGTGATCGACAACCGCGCGCCCGGCGCCGCCGAGGCCGTCCTCGACCTCGTGCCCGGGGGCGTGGACCGGGTGGTGGACGTGGCCTTCGGCGCCAACCTGCCGTTCACCTCGGAGGTCATCGCCACCGGCGGCACCATCGCCACGTACGCCTCCGACGCCGTGCCGGAGCCGGCGCTGCCGTTCTACCGGCTGATGCGGAAAGGCGCGACGATCCGTACCACGTTGGTGTTCGTCATGCCGGCCCCGGCCCTGCGCGCCGCCACCGAGCACGTCACCCGCCTGCTGGAGGACGACGTCCTCACCCACCCCATCGCCGCCCGCCACCCGCTCGCCGCGGCGGCGGACGCGCACCGCGACGTCGAGGCCGGCCACGCCCCCGGCAAGGTCCTCATCCTCCCGTGACCCCGTCGCTCGCCAGCGACCTCCGGACGGCGGCGTCCACCAGCTCGTGCACCTCCTGCTCGGTGAAGATGTCGGGCAGCGTCAGCCGCTCCACGATCAGCCAGTTGAGGGCCAGGTAGAGCAGCACCACCGAGGTCGAGTCGCCGGGCAGGCCGGAGGCGGCGTGGTAGCCGATGTTGGCGTCGATGTCCTCCCGGATGCGCTTGGTCAGCACGGCCCGCAGCTCGGGGCGCCGCGTGGACTCCAGCCGGAGCTCCAGCAGCGCCAGGTATCCGGAGTTGAAGGCGGAGACCCGATCCACCAGTTCGTGCATGAGCTCGGCGTAACGGGCCTCGTCCTGCACGCCCTCCCGGCCGCGCGCGATCGTGGCCTCGTCGGGCAGCAGCCGCTCGTAGATGCGCCCGCCGACCTGGGTGAACAGGTCGTCGCGGTTGGCGAAGTAGTTGGACGCCGTGCCGGGGGGAACGGCCGCCTCCGCGTCGACGGCCCGGAAGGTCAGCCCCCGCGCCCCTTCCCTGGCCAGCACCTCGATGGCCGCGTCGATCAGCGCCTGCCGCCGCTCCGGATTCCTGCGCACTTGACACCACTCCATCCGTAGTACTACGTTCAAACCACTCCAAACAGAGTACTACATCAGGAGTTGAACGTTCATGCGAAAGCTGGTCTACTACATCGGCGTCTCACTCGACGGCTACATCGCCGGCCCGAACGCGGAGTTCGACTTCTACCCCGTGTCCGACCAGATGGCCGCCTGGATCAACGCCCGCTACCCCGAGACCCTCCCCACCCACATCCGCAAGCTCGTCGGCCTGGAGAACGCGCCCAACAAGGTCTTCGACACGCTGGTGATGGGCCGCGGCACCTACGAGCCGGCCCTCGACGTCCCCACCACCAGCCCTTACGCCCATTTGCGCCAGTACGTCGTCTCCCGCACCCTGACGATCGACGACCCGACCGTCCAGGTGGCGCCGGGCGACCCGGTCGAGCTCGTCCGGCGCCTGAAGGCCGAGGACACCGGCATGGACATCTACCTCTGCGGCGGCGGCAAACTCGCCGCCGCCCTGCTCCCGGAGATCGACGAGATCATCCTCAAGAGCTACCCGGTGGTGGCGGGCGCGGGCATCCCCATGTTCTCCGGCCCCTTCCGCCCCACCCTGTTCACCCCCACCCGGCGCGAGGCCTTCGACAACGGCGCCCAGGTCACCTGGCTCAGCAGGGCTTAAGGAGAATCCATGCACATCAGACTGCCCGCCTCGATCACCCCGTCCAAGACCGACCCGCAGTCCCGCTCCTCCCACCGGCACGAACCACCGGCCCGCGACCTCAAACCCACGGGCCGCCCCACCCTCTCCCGCCGCCCGACCGCCGCCCCACGGCGCGGCGGGTACTGAGCGGCCAGCCACCGGTCACGGGGTCAGCAGCCGGCGAGTTTGGGCGACGTATGCCGAGACTTCCTCCGCGCGGCTGTACGCCATGGGGAGGTAGATGTAAGGGCCTGCCGCCTCTCCGATCAAGGGAGACGTCGACCAGGGAAGGTCGTCAACACCCTCCTCGTCCACGTCGTCCAGGTCCGGCCACCGTCACAAGAGCCGCTCCACGAACGCGGCGATGGTCGCAGCTCATGCGGAGATGATGCCACCTAAGATCAACGAATGGATCCAGCCCGTTCACGACCGCGCTGCGACGGTCCGGCCGTCTCTCGGCGAACAACACCAGCAGGAAGTACGGCGGCCACCCCGATCCTCGACTGGCGACATCCCCTGGTCCTGGCGGTGCCGGCCGAGATCCGGGACGTCGCCCCTGCGGGAGAACGAGCGTTCCTGATCACAGCGCACCAGCTCATCGCAGCCCGCGTGCGCCCCGTCTACGCCATGAACGAAAGACAGCCCGCCTCCCGGACCCTGCGTCTGGGCCGCGGCTCATGCAGCCAGCGATTGGCCCTGCTGGAGGCGGCGGCACGCGGCCGCGGGATCCCCACGCGCGCCAGAGGGCTGCTGCTCGATGGACGTTTCTGGCATCCGCGGTTCCCGCGGCTGCGTGCGCTGATCCCCCGGCAGGTGGTGCTCGCCTGGCCGCAATTCCTCCTCGACGGAAAGTGGGTGGCCGTTTCCGAGCTTTACGGCGACCTGACCGCGCTGCGAACGGGAGGCCGATTCACCAACACCGGAAGCGTGACACTCTTCGACGCGATCGCGCACACCGCCGTGGACTGGGACGGCAGCACCTGCTCCTCCTGCGACCTCTCAGGACACGTCCTGGCCGATCTGGGCTGTTTCACCTCCCGCGACGACCTGTTCGACCAGCACGGCCAAACCCTGTGCCTGCCGGTACGGATCCCCGTAGACCTCATCATGGGCCGCCGAGCGGCTTGAGACGCCTCCCCATATCAATTCGAGGTCCCCTTGATGGGCGGCTGGGAGGCTGCGCTCGATCCGGCAGCTCGTCCTGAAAGCCGGGAATCGACCCGCGAGGAGTTCCATGCGTAAGCACGTGCGCACAATCCTGGTGAGCGCGTTGGCCGCCGCCGGGCTCATGGTGCCGGCGAACCCCGCGTCCGCCGCCACGGCCTGCACCTACCTGGGCAACCTCCCGGACCAGAACGGCGACAACTACGCCTCGATCGTGGGCGCGAGCGCCAGCGGCGAGTACGCGGTAGGCGCCAGCGAGAACAACGGCCGCTTCTTATGGCGCAACGGCCAGACCGTGGCGAAGTGGCCCACCATGGACGGCAACAAGCGCGACACCCCGCAGGACGTCAACAGCAGCGGCACCGTGATCGGCAGCCT
Source organism: [Actinomadura] parvosata subsp. kistnae (assembly GCF_900323885.1). Lineage (GTDB taxonomy): Bacteria > Actinomycetota > Actinomycetes > Streptosporangiales > Streptosporangiaceae > Nonomuraea > Nonomuraea composti. The sequence continues at coordinate 1,579,247 of NZ_OOHJ01000018.1, forward strand.
CACCCCGTGGGGAGGGCCGTCGGAGCCGTACGTGTGGCGGCCCGGCTCGGGGTCCAAGGTGAAGCTGGCCAAGGTGTCCGGCTCCACCTACACGGAAGAGATCGCGATCAACGACAAGGGGGACATCGTCGGCCTGGCCAGCGTCAGCTCCGGGAACTCGGTGGTGGTGTGGCCGGCGTCCAACTACTCGACGTACCGCGTCGTCGGGCAGGGCCGCCCGGTGAGCATCGACAAGGACGGCCGCATCCTGCTCACGTCCAAGAAAATGTTGTACCCGGACGGCACCCTGCACGACCTGCAGACGCCGGCCGGAGTGAGCAGCTTCTCCATCACGGAGAGCGACAACAGCGGCCGGCCGGTGGGCTACGGCACGGCCACGTCGGGCGGCGAGGTCGCCATCGTGTGGAACAGCGACGGCTCGGTGCTGCACACCCGCGCGGGCGCCCGCCCGGTGGCGGCGAACACCACCGGCGACACCGTCGGCCTGGTCGAGCGCACGACCACGACCGGGTACGACGCGGGGTTCTGGGGAGCCTCCGGGGCGCCGGTGATCTTCCCGTATCCGGACCCGCTCGCCTGGCCGGGCGACATCTACCTGGGCGACAACAACATCGTCCACGCGATGTGGGTCACGGACGACTACCGGAACACGTACTGGGCTCGGTGGAGCTGCAGCTGACCCCGAACGCCCGAACGCTCGTAACGCGAAGGCCGCTTCCAACGCTCGGGAAGCGGCCTTCGGCCTTGTCCCCGAAAGCGCGCGTCATGAGCCACGCCCGCCGGCCCCGTTCCGCATAGTCGTAGGAAGGCCGAGACCCCGGCGGCGACCATCTCCCGGAGCGTTCTCGTCATGCAGGTCCGCCCGGTCCGTGAGGTTGTCGGCGGAGATGAGCAGCATCAGGTGCCCGGCCGCGCGAGCGGGGTCATCGATGATGAGGTCGCCGCGCTCGGCGATCCGGCATGCCCATCGAGGGCTTTCACGCCTGGTCGGCCACCGCAACACCACCGTTACCGAGACCGTCTACCGCAAGCAGCTCCGCCCAATGCTCCTGGAGGGTGCAGTGGCTATGGACGAACTCTTCGGCCCGATTTCTGGCGACCATCGGACAGAGAGCTAGGAGTCGGTCACGATGAGCACCATGAGGGATGAATTCGGCCAGTTCGTCGCCGCCGCAAGAAACAAGCTCGGCCTGCGCCAGGAGGACGTGGCTCAGCGCCTCGGGGTGTCCACAGGAACAATCTCCAACCTCGAGAACGGACACAGACGCCCCAAAGGAGGCCAGTGGAAGACGCTGGCCAGCATCCTGGAAGTGTCTTGGCAAGAGCTGATGGACCGCGCCATAGGCTTCACGGACCCCGTCGAGAGAGCGATCGCCTCGTCCGAGCTTGATCGCGCACAGCAGGACGCGCTGCTCATGACCTACGGCTGCTTCACGGGGCGCGACTCCTTGGAGGAAGTGACACTCCTCCGCCACCGAGATCGCCCAGAAGAGGCAGAGGACACGTAGTCACTCGGTTAGTCACCCGGCAACGCAAAAGGCCGCTTCCTATAACCGGGAAGCGGCCTTTGACCTGGGTGGAGATGAGGGGATTCGAACCCCTGACCCCTTCGATGCGAACGAAGTGCGCTACCGGACTGCGCTACATCCCCAAGGACTCGACTAGATTAGCAAACTTCCGAGAGTCCTCGCGCCACCCATCAATCCCCCACCGCCCGCTTGGGCGGTTCGGCGTACTGGTCGAAGAGGACGTCGGGATGGTGCGGGGTGAGGTCGATGACCTCGGCCTCCGCTTCGGCGGCGGCCCGCCGCTGCTCACGCTGCCGCCGCAGCCGCTCAGCACGCGCCTGGAGCGCCCGTTCGCGGCGTTCCCTGTCCACTTGTACGGCGATGCGGAGAAACGTCATGTACGCGAGCATGATGACGACGGACGGCGCGACGCCCCACCACGGGATCACCTTCACCGCGGCGGTGACGACGGAGGCCAGCACCAGCAGGGCGGTGAAGAAGAGCAGGCGCCGGCGGCGGGCGACGATGATGGCGCGGCGCCGGAGGCGGAACTGGCGGACGTCGACCTTCTCGATCTCCACCGGCGGCGCCTCGTCGTCCTCGTCGGAGTCGGGCGGGGCGAGGTTGTCGAGATCGGGGAGCTGGTGCTCGCCGGTGTAATACTCTTCGAGCTCGGCCAGCTCGGCGAGGTTGGCCTTGTCCTTGCGCAGCCACATCGGGATGAGGACGCACAGCCACATCACGACGATGGCGAAGTAGAGGAGGACGCTGCTCACGACCACCTCCGGGCAGCACGAAGACGCGGATGTGCTCGTCGCGCCTTCAATATGCTCACGTCACGCACCGTAAGACCGCGTGTCACTGATTGACGAGCATTCGGTGCGGTGTGTCGCGAGATCGTCAAACCTCTTCGACAGGAGACCCGCCGTGAGCGGCTGACTCACGCGCGCGACGCCACTGCACGAGCAGCCCGCCAGGAACATCCTCAACGGTCAGCGCGTAGCAAATGTGATCGCGCCAGGCTCCGTCGATGTGAAGTTGGCGACGCCGAATGCCTTCTTCCCTGAATCCCAGCTTCTCAACCACTCTACGGCTGGCTTGGTTCTCGGGGCGGATGTTCGCTTCCAGCCGATGCAAACCGGTGGTGAAAAAGCAGTGGTCAACGGCCATGGCGAGCGCGGTGGGGATGATGCCCTTGCCCGCCAGGGCCCCGTCGACCCAGTAGCCGACCTGGGCAGAACGGGCGGAGCCCCACACAATGGCACCCACGGTCAGCTGCCCCGCGAACCGCCCGTCGTAGGTCACCACCCACGGCAGCGCGAGTCCCTGCCGCGCCTCGCGGCGCAGGGTGCCGACCATCGAGATGTACGGCCCGAGCCCCGTCCTGAACAGCGGCGTCTCGGGATTGCTGGGCTCCCACGGGCGTAGCCAGTCGGCGTTGCGCAGCCGAGTCTCGCGCCACACCCGCACGTCGCCCAGCCGCAGCGGCCGGAGGCCTACCGGACCTTCGTTCAGGGTCACCGGCCAGCCACGAAGTCGATCCACATCTCTCATCATCCCCCTATCGGGCGCGATGTCGCCACGGATCATCGAGGGCGATCGGATCCGCCGTCAGCGCGGGTGATCGCCGCCCCGGATCTGATCGGCCGCGTGCCGCAGAATCGGAGCCAGTACGGCGACGCCGTCACGCACGCCGCCCGACGAACCGGGCAAATTAACGATCAAGGTGTTGCCCGCCTGCCCGGCCAATCCACGCGACAGTACGGAGGTCGGCACTTTTTCGCGATTTGCCAACCGGATGGCCTCCGCAATGCCCGGAATTTCGCGAGAAATTACCCTGGCCGTCATCTCCGGCGTCAAATCCATGGGCGTCAGCCCGGTCCCTCCGGTGGTGACGATCACGTCGTAATCACTGGCCACTCCGTCACGCAGCGCAGTCTCGACCGGCTCGCCGTCGGGCACCACCACCGGCCCGTCGACCACCTCGCACCCGGCGTCCTGCCGGAGCAGGTCGACGAGCAGCGGCCCCGATTTATCCTCATAAATCCCCGCCGACGCCCGGTTCGACACTGTGATCACCAACGCCCGCATCACACCCACCTCGCTCCCGTATCACGCCGGATCGCGTGTCCACCGGCCCGTCTTGCCGCCCAGCTTCTCCTCCACCCGCACGTCGGTGATCACCGCAGCCGGATCCACCGCCTTGACCATGTCGATCAGGGCCAAAGCCGCCACGGACACCGCCGTCAGCGCCTCCATCTCCACCCCGGTCCGGTCGGCCGTCTTGACCCGGCAGGTGATCCCCACGCCCCAGTCTTCGACGTCGAGGCTCACCTTCACCCCGTGCAACGCGATGGGATGGCAGAGCGGGATCAGGTCGGGTGTCCGTTTCGCACCCATGATCCCCGCGATCCGCGCCACCCCGAGCGCGTCGCCCTTGGGCACCTCGCCCGACCGCAGCAACGCCACGGTCTCGGCCGACAGCAGCACCCGCCCGGTGGCGACGGCACTGCGCGCCGAGACGTCCTTGGCCGACACGTCGACCATGCGCGCGGCGCCCGTCTCGTCGATGTGCGTCAGCTCGCTCACAGCCGGACCACCTCCACGGAAGCGCCCGCCGCCACCTCGGTCACGTCCTCGGGCACCACGATGAGCGCGTTCGCCGAGGCCAGGGCGGCGAGCTGATGAGATCCCTGCCCGTGCGCGGGCGACACGGTGCCGTCGGCCGCGAGCACCCCGCGCAGGTACGACCGCCGCCCGAACGGCGAGCGCAGCACCCCGGTGGTGACCGCGGTGACCGTCTCGGGCATCCCGCCGGGCAAACCGCGCATCTTGTCGAGCGCGGGGCGTACGAACAGCATGAACGACACGAACGACGAGACCGGATTGCCCGGCAACGCGAAGATCGGCACCTGGTCGTCCCCTAGGACCCCGAACCCCTGCGGCATCCCCGGCTGCATCGCCACCTTCTCGAAGCGCACCGTGCCCAGCGGCGACAGGGCCTCCTTGACCGGCTCGTACGCCCCCATCGACACCCCGCCGCTGGTGATGATCGCGTCGGCGCGTACGAGGTGGGTGTCGAGCCGATCGAGCAGAACGCCCGGATCGTCCCCGACGGAGCCGGCGCGGAACCCGTCGGCCCCCACCTCCCGCACGGCGGCCGTCAGAGTGTAACTGTTGGAGTCCCAGATCTGGCCGGGCTGGAGGGTGCCGCCCGGCTCCACCAGCTCCGCGCCGGTGGAGATCACGACGACCCGGGGCCGCGGCCGCGCCCAGACGCGCCGCCGCCCCACGCCCGCGATGATCCCGAGCTGGGCCGGCCCGATCACGGTGCCGGCCCTGAGCACGACCTCGCCGGCCTGCACGTCTTCGCCGGCCCGCCGGATCGCGTTGCCGGCCTCGGCGCGGCGGTCGATGCGTACGGTGACGGTGCCGCCGTCGGTCCACTCGACCGGCACCACCGCATCGGCCCCGGCCGGCAGGGGAGCGCCGGTCATGATCCGTACGGCATGCCCGGGACCCACGGCCCGCAGCTCCACCGACCCGGCCGCCACGTCGTCGATCACCGGCAGCGTCGCGGGAAGGTCTGCCAGGTCCGCGGCGCGGACCGCGTAGCCGTCCATGGCGGAGTTGTCGAACGGCGGCAACGGCACCGGCGAGGAGACGTCCTCGGCCAGCGTCGTGCCCAGAGCCTGCTCCAGCTCCAGCTCAAGGGGGGCCAGCGGACGAACAGTGGCCAGGATCTCGGCCAGATGCGCGTCAACTGATTTCATCGAGGAACTCCCGCAGCCACGGCACGAACTCCGGCGCCAGATCCTCACGATCCGCCGCGAACTTCACCACGGTCCGCAAATAGTCGAGCTTGTCGCCCGTGTCGTAGCGCCGCCCCCTGAACAGCACGCCGTGCACCGGCCCGCCCTCCTCGGAGCCGCGCGAGGCCAGCGTCCGCAGCGCGTCGGTGAGCTGGATCTCGCCGCCGCGCCCCGGCGGGGTGTTCTCCAGCACCTCGAAGACGGCCGGGTCGATCACGTAACGCCCGATGATCGCCCAGTTGGACGGCGCCTCGTCGGCCGGCGGCTTCTCCACCAGGTCCGTCACGCGGACGACGTCCTCCTCGGCGGTCGCCTCGATGGTCGCCACGCCGTACAGCGACACCTGCTCCTTGGGCACCTCCATCAGCGCGATCACGCTCCCCCCGAACGTGTCGCGCACCTCGATCATGCGGCGCAGCAGGTGGTCGCGGTGGTCGATGAGGTCGTCACCGAGCAGGCAGGCGAACGGGTGGTCGCCGACGTGGTGCTTGGCGCACAGCACCGCGTGGCCGAGCCCCTTCGGCTCGCCCTGCCGTACGTAATGCAGGGTCGCCAGCGAGGCGGGCTCGCGAACCTGGGACAGCCGGTGCTCGTCGCCCTTGGCTTCAAGGGCCTCCTCGAGCTCGAACGCCCGGTCGAAATGGTCTTCGATGGAGCGTTTGTTCTTGCCGGTGACCATGAGGACGTCGAGGAGCCCAGCGGAGGCGGCCTCCTCGACGACATACTGGATCGCGGGCTTGTCGACGATGGGCAACATCTCCTTGGGTGTCGCCTTGGTCGCCGGAAGAAACCGGGTGCCCAGACCCGCGGCGGGCACGACGGCTTTCGTCACAGGGTCGAAGTCAGCCATGAGTAGACCCTAGTGGAGGGACCTGTGGACAAGCTGAACCTGCGTCGCGAGGTGAGCGCGGCGCGTGCTTCCCTCTCCCCCGAACAACTGCGTGCAAACGCCATCAAGGTTCGCGAAACCCTGCTCGAACAACCCTGGGTCCAGATGGCCGGTCTGGTGGCCTGCTACTGGTCAGCGGGGTCGGAGCCGGAGACGCACGGGCTGGTGTTCGCTCTCTGGAAACATGGAGCCACCGTTATCCTCCCGGTGCTCCGTGAGGACAATGACCTGGATTGGGCGGTGTACGACGGGCCCGACACCCTCGCTCCCGGCCGCTTCGGGATCATGGAGCCGGTCGACACCCGCCGCGGCGTCGACGCCGTGCGCACCGCCGCCCTCGTGATCGTGCCCGCGCTGGCGGTCGACCGGCGCACGGGGGTCCGCCTGGGGCGCGGCGGCGGCTCGTACGACCGCGCTCTTGCCCGCGTCGGCCCGAACGTCCCCACCGTGGCGTTGCTGCACGACGGCGAGCTGATCGACGATGTCCCTTCGGAGCCCCATGACCGCCCGGTCCGCTTTGCGATGACCCCTTCAGGACTCACTAGGCTTATGTGAACGCAGATAACGGAGAGGAGCCAGATGACGCTTGATCTCTGGCTTCTCATCGGTGCCGCGATCGTCATCGCGGCGATCGCGTCCGTACGGCTGGCGCATCGTACCGGTCTGCCCAGCCTGCTCATCTTTCTCGGCTTCGGGCTGGCCTTGGGGCCTTCGGGGTTCGGGATCCCGTTCGAGAGCCCGCAACTCGCCCAGCAGATCGGCCTGTCCGCGCTCGCCGTGATCCTCGCCGAGGGCGGTCTGACCACCACCTGGTCCCATGTGCGGCGTTCCGTCCCGTTGGCCCTGGTGATGGCGACCGTGGGCGTGACGGTGAGCATCGTCGTGGTCGCCCTGCTCGTCCAGGGGCTGCTCGGCATCAACGGCTCCACCGCGCTGATCCTCGGCGCCGTCCTGGCCTCCACCGACGCCGCCGCCGTCTTCTCCGTGCTGCGCAGGCTACGCCTGCCGCCGCGCCTGGCGGGGGTGCTGGAGGCGGAGTCCGGCTTCAACGACGCCCCGACGGTCATCGCGGTGGTCCTGCTCAGCGGCGCGTCCCACTCGCAGGCCACGCTCGGAACGTTCCTGCTGGAGACGACCGTCGAGCTGATCATCGGCGCGGCCGTCGGGCTCGCCGTGGGCCCCACCGGCGCGTACGCCCTGCGCCGCGTCGCCCTGCCCGCCTCCGGCCTCTACCCGATCGCCGTGCTGGCGCTCACCTTCGTCTCGTACGGCGGCGCCGTCCTCCTGCACGGCTCGGGCTTCCTGGCCGTCTACCTGACGGCGCTCATCCTCGGCAACTCCCGCCTCCCGCACCGGGCCGCCACCAGGGGATTCGCGGAGGGAGCCGCGTGGCTGGCGCAGATCGGCCTGTTCGTCATGCTCGGCATGCTGGCCGACGTGCACGAGATGCCGTCGGCCATCGTCCCCGCCCTGATCACCGGCACCATCCTCGTCCTCCTGGCCCGCCCCCTCTCGGTCGTGGCCAGCTCGGCGCTCGCCTGGGCCCTGCGCCTGGGCTGGGTGAGCTGGCGCGACCAGGCGTTCCTGTCGTGGGCGGGGCTGCGCGGCGCGATCCCGATCGTCCTGGCCACCATCCCCTGGGCGTCCGGCGTCCAGGGCTCCAAGGACATCTTCAACCAGGTCTTCGTGATCGTCATCGTGTTCACCCTGCTCCAGGGGCCGACACTGCCGTTCGCGGCCCGCGTGCTCGGGGTGTCCGCCCCCGGCGAGGCCCACGACCTCTCCGTGGAGTCCGCGCCCCTGGAGGAGCTCAACGCCGATCTGCTGCAGGTCACGATCCCGCCCGGCTCCCGCCTCCACGGCGTGGAGATCTTCGAGCTCCGCCTGCCCGCCGGCGCCCAGGTCACGCTCGTCGTACGCGACGGCAAATCGTTCGTCCCCGCCTCCACCACCCGCGTCCGGGTGGACGACCAGCTCCTCGTCGTCACCACCGCCGCCTGCCGCGACCAGGTCGAACGCCGCCTGCGCGCCGTCAGCCGCAGCGGCAAGCTGGCCGGATGGTACGGAGAGCGGGGGTTGGAATAGGTGATTGACCCGATCGGTTACCATTAGCAGTCGCATCGCTCGAGTGCTAGAGCTTGTTAAAGGAGGAGCGCGTGCCGACCTATCAGTACGCCTGCAACGACTGCGGTGAGCAGCTCGAGGTCGTCCAGAAGTTCACCGACGATGCGTTGACGGTCTGCCCCAAGTGCCAGGGCAACCTGCGGAAGGTGTTCTCCGCGGTCGGCATCGTGTTCAAGGGCTCTGGCTTCTACAAGACCGACAACCGTTCGTCCTCGTCGACCTCGTCGTCCTCGACCTCTTCTTCCTCTTCGTCTTCGTCTTCGTCGAAGTCCGGGGAGAGCAAGTCGTCGGACTCGAGCTCGTCCACCACCAGCTCGGCCCCCGCCCCGGCCGCCGCGTCCAGCTGAGGTCCCGCACGGCTCCCACCACCCCGCGGAGCCGTGCCCGTACGGCGCGCCGCTGCCTTTCGCCTGGCCCGCGGCGCCCATCCGGCACGCGCGGCAAGTGCTCTGGAGCTGCTGTGACTGAACCGATGGCGGTAAGAGGCGGTCGGCGTGAGGTCCGCACGCGCCTGCAGCGCCGTCACCGGCTCCTGCCTGGCCTGCTCCTACCCGGATAGCCGGTGCGAGGCGCGCTTCTCCTGCGCCATCCGAACGCAGCGCGAAGCTTCCCAGCTCGGAGCGCCCCCGCCCCGCACCCAGCCGGACGGCCACGGTGGCGGGACTATTGCGCACTACGGGGCAGCCATGCTCGCGGGACCCCCGCCGCAAGACCGGACGACCACGCTCGCCGCAAGACCGGAGCGACCCTCGGCACCACCTCCGGTTGCGAGACCGTCGGATCCCTAAGGCCGCGTCCTCGACCTCACGGGCACCGTTCGAGCGTCAGCAGCGGCTCAGCGAACACAGGCGCAGGCGCTCCGGGATTCTCGGCCACAACCTCCTCCAGCCGCCGGAACCCGATCTCCACCTCCTCGTCACTCAGCTGCCCGAAGATCGAAAGGGTCCGTAACCGTAGCCGTTCGAGCACGTCACCGTAGGTGCCGGAGGACGGCTCGGTGACCGTACCGAAGCTGACGACGCGCCACCCGCCCGACGTGAACATGGCGATCACCTCGTGCAAAGGCTGGAACAACGCGGTGTCCGCCTCAAGGCCGCGAGGAAAGTGCTCCAGCCACCACGGCCTGGGGTGATGATCCCGGAAATTCGCCCGCAGAAGCAGCCGCCCGCCCGGCCGGAGCACCCTGCCCAGCTCGCCGACCGCCCGCACCTTGTCCTGAACGTGGTGCCAGGCCAGAAACATGAGAGCGTAGTCAGCACTCCCGGACGGCAGCGGCATGTCCTCGGCGGAACCTGCCACGTACCGCACATCAGGATGCCGCGACTCCGCCTCCGCGATCTCCCGCATCCGAACGGCCGGCTCGACCCCGACGACCGGCCCGAACGCCCGCGCCAGCGCAGGGGTGAACCTCCCGGTCCCCGACCCGACGTCCAGCCCCGCCAGCGGACGCCGCTCAGGCAACACCGCTTCGAACGCCCTGATCCACACCTGCAACTGCTGCTCGCTCAGCGCTCGGCCACGCGCGTAGTTCCGGTACTGCTCTTTGTCGTAGTCGATCCGCCTCATCACCACTCCCGGTCAGTCGAACTACTCGCAAAGCCTCCAGCCCGATATATCGAGCCGATACATCGAGACGATAGGCGGCACGAGCCCCTGCGGCAAGAGCCCATCCCGCCCTCGCCCGCTTCCGCCCAACGACCTCCATCACCTCCCAAGCCCACACCCGGCACAGCCCTCACCGCCTCCAAAGCCCACACCCAGCACAACCCTCATCAGCTCCCGAGTCCCCACCCGCACAGCCCCTTCACCAGCACCCGAGCCCCACCCGCACAGCCCCTTCACCAGCACCCGAGCCCCACCCGCACAGCCCCTTCACCAGCACCCGAGCCCCACCCGCACAGCCCCTTCACCAGCACCCGAGTCCTCACCCGCACAGCACCCCGCCGGCTCCCGAGACCAGCGGACAGCACCGCCGGCTCCCGAAACTCCGCCCCCACAGCACGCGCCAGCCGCTTGGACCTCATCCGCGTGCCACCCGCCAGCCGCCGAGACTCAGCCACCAGCCACCGGAACGACGCCCCACAAGGCGCCGGCCAACTGCCGAAACCCGCCGCAAAGCACGTGCCCGCTCCCGGAACCCGCCCACAAAGCACGCGCCTGCTCCCGGAACCAGTGCACACAGCACCCACCAGTTCCGGACCCGACCCACAAAACCCCTGACCTTCCGGACCCACCCCACAACACCCCTGGCCTGCCTGGAACCACCCACGCACCACCGGCAAGCCGCCCGGCGCTCATCGAAGCGCCTGACTCCCCCTCACCCTCATCACCCGCCGAAGCACCACTCCCTCATCAAGAAGGCCGATCGGCCGGCGCACCGAGCAGCTCCGGCGCGATCCGTTCAACAAGCCGCTCAAGCTGCGGATCCGCCCCCCAATCCGCCACCAGCCCCCGAAGCCCTTCGCAAGCACGCCCCAGCAGCCGCGCAGCCGCCTCCTCCCCCGCCTCGGTGAGGCACAACGCATCCCCGTCTTCGGACCGCCGCACCAAGTTCACCGCCACGAGCTGATCGACATAGGGCCGCCCGTACTCCCTGCTCACCTCGGCCCGCGCGGCCAGCTCCTCAGCCCGCACCCACCCTTCACCGCTCAGCCGGGCGATCACCCACACCCCTTGGGGCGCGATCCCGTCCAGCCCGGCCAACGCCCCGAGCCGGTCGTAGTAGCCGCGCCGCAGATCCGCATCGGCCAGCCGTACCAGCCCCCGCTCGACCTCGGCCAGCGACGACCGCTCGGCGGACGTGGCCCCCAGCCCTTCGCCCAGGTCCGCCGCTTTCGTCGTCTCCCTGAGCCGCGCCTGTGGAATGAACCAGCTCAGCAGGAACGCCCCGCACATCACGGGCGCCGCCACGCGGAAGACGGACGCGATCGCATCCGCGTACACATGCAGGAATCCCTGCGCCAGCCCGCGCGGCAACCGCTGGATGACAGTGGGGTCCTCCTGAACCCGCCCAGGATCGAACCCGGCCGGCAGCCGCACCCCGCGCAGCACCTCCCGCAGATCGTCGTTCAAGGTGGCCGAGAACACGGACCCCAAGGTCGCCACCCCGAAGGACCCTCCGATGGACCGGAAGAACGTGGCCCCGGAAGTGGCGACGCCGAGGTCCTTGAAGCTGACCGCGTTCTGCACCACGATGACCAGCACCTGCATGGTCATCCCCAGCCCGACCCCGAGGACCAGCAGGTAGACCCCCATCGCGAGCAGACTGCTCCCCTCCGTCAGCGTAGAGAGCAGAAACATCCCCACGGTCGCGACAGCCGTGCCGGCGATGGGCAGGAATCGATATTTGCCGGTCTTCGAGATGATCTGCCCGCTCACGATCGACAGGGTGAGCATCCCCGCCATCATCGGCAGCAGATACACCCCCGACAGCGTCGGGCTGACCCCGTGCACCACTTGCAGGAACAGCGGCAGGTACGTGAGCGCCCCGAACATCCCGAACCCCACCACGAACCCGACCACCGACGACATCGCGAACGCCCGCACCCGGAACAGCCCGAGCGGCAGCACCGGCTCCTTCGCCCGCCGCGCCACGAGCACCCACCCGGCCAGCAGGACCGCCGCCGCCCCCGCCAAGCCCAGAATGACCGGATCCGTCCATCTGTACGTCGTGCCGCCCCACGTCGCCATCAGCACCAGACAGGAGGTCGCCGCTCCGAGCAGCACCACGCCCGCGTAGTCGATGGTGTGCTTGGTACGCGTGTCGTCCCCCGGCAGCACCGCCACGATGACGAACAGCGCCACCGCCCCCAGCGGCAGGTTGACGTAGAACACCCAGTGCCACGACAGGTGATCGACGAACAGCCCGCCGAGCAGCGGCCCCACGATGCTGGAAACCGCGAAGACCGCCCCGAAGAAGCCCTGGTACCTCCCCCTCTCCCGCGCCGAGACGACATCGCCCACGATCGCCTGCGCCAGCACCATCAGCCCGCCCCCGCCCAGCCCCTGAACGGCCCGGAAGGCGATGAGCTGGCCCATGTTCTGGCTCAGCCCGCACAGCGCCGAACCGGCCAGGAAGATGCAGATGGCCCCGATGAACAGCTTCTTGCGCCCGTACTGGTCGCCGAGCTTGCCCCAGAGCGGCGTGGAGACGGTCGAGGCCAGCAGGTAACCGGTCACGACCCACGACAGCCGCTCCAGCCCACCGAGGTCGCTCACGATCGTCGGCAGCGCCGTGGACACGATCGTCTGATCGAGCGCCGCGAGCAGCATGCCGAGCATGAGCGCGAGGATGATGAGCCCGAGGCCCTGTTGCCGCATGCGGCGATCCTACTCTTCGTACTGGTGTGCCTACTCCGCGCGACCGACTATCCACAGCCGCCCACCGGCCGACCCCGCTGTCCACAGCTCACCGGGCGCCAGCCGCGGTTATCCACAGAACGCCGTTCGTGTCCGCCTCACCCACCACCGCTCCGGATACTCTCTGCGCCATGGTCACTCGCGCAGATATCGGTGTCATCGGCGGTTCCGGCTTTTACTCCCTGCTCGACGACGCGGAGGAGATCGAGCTCGCCACACCCTACGGCCCCCCGAGCGATGTCGTCACCGTCGGGCGCATCGGCTCCCGCTCGGTGGCGTTCATCCCCAGACACGGCCGAGATCACCGTTTCCCCCCGCACCGCATCCCCTATCGTGCCAACCTTTGGGCACTGCGTTCGCTCGGCGTCCGCCAGGTGCTCGCGCCGAGCGCCGTAGGTTCGCTCAGAGCCGAGTACGGCCCCGGCGCCATCGTCGTCCCCGACCAGCTCGTTGACCGCACCTCTGGCCGCACTCAGACGTATTACGACATCGACGGCGCGGTCCACGTCTCCTTCGCCGACCCCTATTGCCCGGCGGGCCGCTCGACGGCCGTGGCGTCGGCCCGCGCGGGCGGCTGGGAGACGGTCGACGGCGGCACCTTGGTGGTCATCGAGGGCCCGCGCTTCTCGACCCGCGCGGAGTCGCAGTGGTTCGCGGGCAACGGCTGGTCGATCGTGGGCATGACCGGCTTCCCCGAGGCGATCCTGGCCCGCGAGCTGGCCTTGTGTTACACGTCCATCTCCCTCGTGACCGACCACGACGCCGGAGTGGAGGCCGGCCAGGGCGTGACGCACGACGAGGTCCTCGAGTTCTTCGCGCAAAACGTCACCCGCATGCGCACTCTGGTCGCGGAGACCGTTCAGTCCCTGCCGGAGGAGCGCACCTGCCCCTGCGGGTCGGCTCTCGACGGCATCAAGCTCCCCTTCGAGCTGCCGTGATCCAGTCCTGGCTGTCGCGCCACGGCCGTCGCCGCCGCCTCGTAGCGGCGGCGCTCGCCGCCGTCTCCGTCGTCGCGGCCTTCGCCGCCACCCGCCCCGCCGGCTCCGCCCCCACGGTCCTGGTGGCCTCCCGCGACCTCTCCCCCGGCCCGCTCAACGCCGCCGACTTCCACCCGGCCGCCCTCGTCCCTCCACCCACAGGAGCCATACGTACGATCCCAGCAGGCCAGACCCTGGCCACCCCGATGCGCAAGGGCGAGCCTCTCACCGACGTCCGCCTGCTCGCCTCCTACCGCCTCCCGCCGGGCCTGGTCGCCACCCCGGTCCGCATAGCCGACGCCGCCGCGGCGGCCTTGATCTCCCCCGGCTCGACGATCACCCTCCTGGCCGCCTACGACGCGAGCACCCCCGCCCGCCGGCTCGCCGAGGACACCACGGTCCTGTCCATCCCGAAGCCCACCACCACAGACGACGACGCCGGCACGCTGATCGTTCTGGCCACAACACCGACCCAAGCAGCCGACCTGGCCACCGCCCAGGCTCACGCCCGCCTGTCACTCACCATCAAACCTAACTTACGGTAATCGTTCGACTACGATCCATTCCCATGAACGGATTCAAGAAGTTCCTCATGCAGGGGAACGTCATCGACCTGGCCGTGGCAGTCGTCATCGGGGCCGCCTTCAACTCGATCGTGCAGTCATTCGTGGCCGACCTGCTCACACCACTCGTCTCCGCCTTCGGCGGCCTGCCCGACTTCTCCTCTCTCAAGGTGACGGTCGGCCGGTCCAACTTCATGTACGGCAACTTCATCAACGCGGTCGTATCGTTCCTGCTGGTCGCAGGCGTGATCTACTTCCTGGTGGTGAAGCCGTACACCCACCTCAAGGAGCGCGGTGCCGCCAAGATCGAGTCGAAGACCCGCGACTGCCCAGAGTGCCTGTCGGAGATCCCCAAGCCCGCCTCCCGCTGCGCCTACTGCAGCGCCCAGGTGGCTCCGGCCGCCTGAGCCCGACGGCTCAGAGCAGCTTGTCGATCTTGGGATCGTACTCCCAGTGCCACGGCTCGAACGGGCTGCTGTAGGCCCAGGAGGGGTGGAACCACCCGTACCGCTTGGAGTTCTTCTCCATCCACACGAACTCCGCGGACCCGGACCTCTCCACCCCACCGCACAGGTCCACAGCCAGCCCGAGCCCGTGGTTGCTCCGCCCCGGCACAGCGGCGAACCCAGGCCGCCGATAGTAGACCGACTGCTGCTCGGCCAGGCTCCGATAGGCGTCGGTCACGCACATGGGCTTCCCGAACCGCTGCCGATAGGCCTCGTTCAGGCTGACGAACGCGATCGTGGCATCCGCCCTGAGACTGAACCCCTTCTGCTGCAACGGACACAGCATGGCCTTCGGAATCAGCCCGTTGGGATACTGATCCGCGGTGGCCGCCCGGAGCGGATTGCACCCGAGCGCCGCCCGCCCCACCTTGTCGACCTTGATCCCCAGCTTGACCAGCGCCGCCGTCAGAGACTTCACGATCTTGTCCGACCGCTGCCGCAGGGTGTCGACCTCAGCGGCCAGCTGCGCCTCGGCCAGCAGATTCCCCGCCCGCAGTTCCTGCGCCTCGCCCGCCAGCCGCTCGGTCTCCTTGTACAAGGCGCTCGTCTGCTCGACGGCCTGCTGCCGCACCGCCACGATCTGGTTGGCGTCCATCAGCGCCCGCAACGTCTTCTCATCCGCACTACCGGACAGGAACGGCACGATGCCGCCGGCGATGAACGGCTGCTGGTACAGCAGCTCCGCCATCTGCGAGACAGGCTGCCGCATCACGGCCAGCCGCCGCTCCAGCTCCTGCAGCGTGGTCAGCTTGCTCTTGAGCTCCTTCTCGGACGCCGCGATCTCGGCCCGCCGCTTCTCCAGCGCCTTGGTGGCGTCCTCGAGCTCCTTGGCCGACCGCTCGGCCTCTTTCCGCAGCTCGGTCAGATTGCCCGGATCCTTCCGCACAGCTTCCTGCTGCGCGCGCTGGACCCGCACCTCAGCCTGCGCCGGAACGCCCCCCAAGGGCACGAGAAGAGAAGCCACCGCCATGACAACCGCGATCAGACCCGCTGATCGAGGGGCTGGCACGTCCGACTCCTCCGTTTGCAATCTCGTTACCCTGGTCAGGCACGCACGTTACTACAGCCCCCCGAGTGCCCGGACCGAACTCCGAAGAGCTGTTACGAGACAAATAGCCCACTTTGCCCACCGAACCACGCCCCGCCCCCTCACGACGCCCCCGGCGCACTCAGCTCCTCACATTCGTGTACGCCCTCAAGCCCCCACCGGTTCAAACCCCCGGCAACCACCCATCACCCACCAAACCCTCCTCCTGCCCCGCCCCTTCCTGCTCCTGCTCCCGATCCCGGCACAACTCCCACAACCAGGTATCCACCCACTCCCCCGGACACCCACCCTGAGTCCGCACAGGAGCCGGCGTAACAGGCTCCTCCTCTTTCCCGCGCTCCTCCGGAGCAGCCTCCTCAACCTCCACCCTCCGCACCCGCCGAGGCACTTCCCGCACAGGCGAGGGCATGGCAGCCGCATACCGCCGCTCAGGCCGGGGAGGCGCCGGCACCAACACCGGCTCGAACGCCACCCCCGCTACGCCCTCCTCCCCACCCCCGCACGAGCGACCCCCCACTCAAACCCACGCATCTCCCCCGCCAGCAACCCTCCCGCAAGAATCGCCGGCGCCAGCAACGCCCCGAACAGCACAACAGGCCGCCGACGGGCCTGCGCACATCGCCTCCTGGTCACAGCCCCCGACGGTATCCGGGCACGATGCGCACGATTCTGATCACTTGTCATGCCTTTACCGCAGCTCAGAGCACCCATAACCAACCCGGGGAAACCGGCGGCGGGGCCGCGTCGCACACAGTGCCAAACTTTCGCTAGGCTTACGAGCGTCCGCCTCCGTAGCTCAGGGGATAGAGCACCGCTCTCCTAAAGCGGGTGCCGCAGGTTCGAATCCTGCCGGGGGCACGTATCTCGACCAGGTATTTCAGCCTCTGACCTGCGGTTTCTCTGCCGCAGGTCTTTTGCTTCCAGACCTCGAGTAGGTAGCCGAAGGCGCCCGTATGCAGCCGTAGGACCTTGATCACGGGATATATGCGGGATGATCTTGAAGGAGTCTCCGCAGGTCACGTGCACCATGGTCAGGCAGCCATCGCGGATGACTTCCGACGTCTAACGGTACCGATTCTGCTCCTCACCGCTCTGAGGGATGTCCGACCGTCTCAGGGAGAAGTCCACCGGACGGCACAGCGGCGAGGTGATCGTGCAGGTCAGCATGACGAAACTGGTAGATCGGCCCGACAGCCCGGAGCAGCCCAAGCCGATGAGCATCATCCAGGAAGCTCATGATGCGCCAAGGCAGCTCCCCTCTCAGGGCCAGATAGCAACTCGCGATAACACCGACGAGCCACGCATGGTGTCTTCCCATAAGGAGCCCGAACACGAGCCCTGCGGAAACGCCAAACACCAGACCGGTCGCTACACCGATGGTCAATCCTGAGGCGAGGCCACTGCTGAGCCCAACCATGTAGCAACAAGCCAATCCGAAGGGAATCCCGAACGGGACTCCCCGCATCAAAGTCAGGGTCCTGTCGGACTTCCAGCTAGAGATGGCAGTGCTGACGGACGTCAACGTCGGCTTCTCGGCCCACACCACGACCCCCACTGCGACCTCGACTGTCAGCGCGAACGTAGGCCCAGCCACAAGTCCTGTAGCGACGCCGACCTCGAACCCTGTCGTGACGAAGGCCGTGAGTCCCAATGCGAGCGCGGCGGGAAGCATGACCTTGAGCCGCGTCACGGAGCTTGCCACTTTGCAACGCCGGACGCTCTGAGCAAGAAGGCGCATCCGGCCGCGGAGACGAAGATTCGCGTGGCCGGGCTCCTCATCCGCCCAACACGTGTGCCCGATGCCGACGGCGAGCCCGAACACGAGTCCGAACGTCAGCGCCGCGACCAGCCCATGCACGAGTCCGTACGCGATGCCCAACGCCAGCCCAGCCCCGACTCCACCCAATGTGGCCGCCACGACCCCACCCACCAGGCCAGTGATGTGTCGAATCTGGGGAACACTGGCGGCGATGCGCCACCATGCGATATCGCACGTGATGGCCGGCGGGAAGGCCTGCGCGAGGTAGGTGAGATGACGACGGGTAGCATCCGGGTCGCGCCTGCGGCGAGGTCGAAAATGACCGCTGCGATCAGTGCTGGGCGTACGTGTCCTGATCAGTGCGGGAATGAGCTGATCGAGCAAGTGAGCGCGAAGGCTGGCTCGGTCAATGCCGAGGGGGCCGGTCAGCTCAGCAGGATCGGCGCCGGAGTCCGCATAGACAGTACGGATCAGCCAGAGGCCCAGCGGTGTTGCGGCCGTTTCGGCCAACGCGGCACTTGATCGATTCTCCAGTGCCGCGAGCACCTTGCACCAACTCTCCGAAGGGAGCCTGGGAAGGCAGGCACGCAGATATGCAGCTGCGTCCTGTGGACTGAGACGGGTCGGAACGATGACGGCGGCGCCATTCAACGGCCGACCAGCGCCGGCTATCGCCTTGGTGAACTCAGCTGTACGGCTAGTCATGATGAGCTGGTCGCCACTGCCGAGCGACGCGTTCAATGCCTTGATCACCTTAGGACGGGCGTGCTGGGCAATCTCATCCAAGCCATCCAGCACGGGCAAGATGTAACCTCCGGCCACCAGTGCACCTACGGCGCCGGAGCCGAGTTCCGGGGCGCTCAGGGCGGGATAGTCCTTAGCAAGCCTGTCGACCAACCATTCCTGCAGCCGAGGATGAACATTGAGGTCCCAGCCGGAGAGAGGCAGGAGAACCGGGATCGGAAGGACTTTGCCTTGCCGAGTCGCCAGTTGATCTTGTGTCCGGGTGGCCAGTAGCTGCAGCAACAGTTGCACGGCCAAGGTGGTCTTGCCCATGCCAGGCTCTCCAGTGATGACCAACCGGCAACGAGAAAGGCCGCGAAACTGACCGGCGATAGCGACGATGTCGTCACTGCGTCCGTCGAAGGTGAGGTTCGTCTGGGTGGCGACCAGTCGCCCCTGGCTCATCACCGCCTCGTTCCCCGTGAGTTTCCAGCACACCGGGATCGGTTGCGGATCATCCAGAGAGCGATGCCGGGCCTCGGCCTCCCATTGCTTGCGGATCAGACCAACCAAGACTTCAGCGGCCTTCGATGCTTGAGCCGGCCCCAGGGCTGACGCAAGTTGCCGCGGCAATCTGGACCAGGTGAAGACTGCAGTTGCGGCGACGGTTGCGGCGATCAGCACAGCAGCCAGATCAGCGACATTGATGGTCTCATCAGGGTCGAAGGCTCGCACGACTGCTACGACGAGCATCATCAGGGAAGCCAGCGCCAAGGCGCCTACCAACGCCCGCCACGAGTTACGGCGTTCTGCCATGAGACATATGGTGGGGCGCATGGATCGACGCAGAGCACTTTTTCACATATTGGTGTCACACAAGGACACCAAGCAACTCGCCCGGCGCACGTGATCATTGACTACAGCCAAGCGGCCTGACCTGGGTGATCCGGCATGTCGCTCCAAGCAAAAGTAGTCAAGCAGTAAGAGACGCGCCTCATCGCAACTCGCTATACCTGTGTCCAATCGCATGTACGAGCGAAGGCCACTCGGATAAGGTCCGATCGTGCGCCTTGGTGCGTCTTTGAGGGTAGTTGCCGCGACACTTGCCTGTTGTGCGGTCCTGTCGGGCTGTTCGGGCGAGCCCGAACCACCGCCACTGGCGGATGCGGTCAAGAGACTCGTGAGCGACGGGGATGCAGTGGTGTCCTGGGTGGAGACCGGCGTAACAGGGCTGACGAAGGAACGGGCTGACAGCCCGGACCGGAACTCGACTTGTGGACCCGATAAGCAGCGCCGTTCCTACATCGCAAAGGGCACCTTCGCGAATCCAGCCAAGGAGAGCCCGATCAGTCTTGTTGGGATACTAAAAGGCGAGCTCCTCAGCAGGGGCTATCACGACGAGATTGTCGACAATCTCGACCTCCGGGAAGATAACACGAGCGTTGCTGTATTGGTCAATCCGGAAGCCCGCTTGACCTTCATACTCTTCGCCCGGATGGACTCCACACCCAACGTCGTGATCGTCGGCAAGACCGAATGCTATCCCCGCAACGGCTGACCCCCCGCTCACGTTAGGTCGGGCGCCTGCGCAGCCTCCTTTCGAAGCTGCTCAGCTCGGCGGCGAAGGGCATCAGCAGTGGCCAGGCACGAGCTTTCAAGATCGCCCATCTCCCGCCTGAGACGAACGGCATCCGCAAGATACCGATCAGCAGCCGCTCCTCTCCAAACAGGATCGCTGTCGCTTGGCCGCGATGGCACCCCTTCGAAGGTCCCTGCGAGGCGGGTGGCATAGCCGGCGAACTTGGAAGCGAGCGACTCCTTTTCAGCCGCCTCTCGAAGTAGCTGAACTCTAGAAGGCATGGTCAACCGCCTCTTACCTTGAGAGCATTGGTAAGAGCACCAAGCATTCGGCCCATTGCCGCATCTCTCAATGTGGCCTGCTCGTCCGACGTCAGCCCACCGTGCCCGGCTTCCTTGAGTGATTTGATCATCACGTCTACCTGCATGTTCACGAGTCTGTTGGCAACCGTCCCGGCGTCATCCGGCGTCTTCCCATCCATGTAATCGGTGATCATCTTCTTCAATCTGTCTTTGATCTCGTCGAGCATCTTCGCCTTGCCGGTTCCCGGTATCTTGCCGACGTCGGGCACGAACTCATCGGCGAAGTCCACCGGCATCAAGATGCTGTCGGCGAGCCATTCCGCGTATTCATCGTCGCTCCACTCGGCGTAAGTCGATCCGGACAACAGCAGGCTCGACAGCGCTCCCGCCCGTGCGGAGTAGTTGTAGAACGCCGCCGCGCCATAGTTGCCCTGGTCGGAGGGGTGAAAGCGGCCCATGTCCATGTCCTGGACGTACTCCTTCGCCAGGTTCATCAAAGTCTTGGCCGTGGCGGGATCCTGCATCAACGCGCCGAAGAATCGGGCGCTCACGGCTGGGTCGAGCGTGTTCCATGGGGCTCGGGGAGCAAGATAGGGCGGCGGTAGTGGTGGGTTCTCCACTCCGTCCGCTACCGCCTGCTTGTACGCCTCCTGAGCTCTCTTGTCAGCTTGGCCCCTTGCGAGGTTGTCGAAGATCGGACGGATGTTCTTGGCCAGCACACGGCTGACCGGCGAATTGGGGAAGGTGCCGAGACTCCCGCCGATCCAGAGGGAGTGCTCGGACCCAATGCTGTTGATGACGTTGATCCAGGCGCGCTCTCGCACCTCGTCCACCCCGGACTTCGGCTTCAATGCCCCGTCCAACGCCTCTGCCAGCGCTTCTTCATAAGCGGGGACGCCGCTCGACCTGATGGTGTAGGCGTCGAGCATGGTCCCAGCCTCTTTCGGGTGCTCGGCCAAGAACCGCTGGAACGCCTCGGGGTTCGCCGCGAATGCCTTGGCCAGGTTGTACAGGTTCCAGTTGGCATCCGTGGGGAACGCGTCGGAGTTCGGCGGGCGGTTCAGAAGATTGATAGCCGCCTTGGTGAGGAACGTGCTGGACTGCGGAGCCAACTTGACGAGAGTGGTCAGGATGTCCGAAGGAGCGGTCTCGACCATCTTCTGCCATTCGGTTCCGAGCCGCCCAGAGCTCTCTGCGCTGGCGAAGGCCTTGGCGAGCAGGCCCGGTAAACCGTCGCCGGCTCGCTTGGCCGACTCCGGCGTCAGGCCTCGGCGATTCCCTGCGGCTCGGTTGTTCATCCAGTCGCGGAACAGCTTCTGGAAGGCCGTGGGGCCAAGTGCCGCGAGCAGTGCCGCAGCATAGGCGGGATCATCGACACGTCCTTTGAGCGCCGCCGCGGCCTTCTCCACCTCAGCCCAGCTTTGCCCGGAGAGGTGCTCATCGTGGCGCTTGAGAGCCTCAGTGATCGCTGCCGCGTCCTTCTTGGCAGCCTGTGCTGCCTCGGTCTGGTTGCTGAAGGGCATGGTGGCGGTCAGCATGCCCTTCTGCTGGGTCGGCACCATCCGCTTGAGGGTGTCGACGCGCCATTTCAGGTCCTGCTGCGACTCGTGGAAGAACCACCAGGTCCGGTGCATCGCGGTGACACCCGCCCGGCCGGCCCAGTCCGCACCGGCTTCGGCGATCGCTGATTCGAGTCCCGGCCGTGTTCTGCCAAGGACGTCCTTCCCCGTCTCCATCTGGCGGATCAGCTTGTCTGCCCCGAGGGGATCGATC
Source organism: [Actinomadura] parvosata subsp. kistnae (assembly GCF_900323885.1). Classification (GTDB taxonomy): domain Bacteria; phylum Actinomycetota; class Actinomycetes; order Streptosporangiales; family Streptosporangiaceae; genus Nonomuraea; species Nonomuraea composti. The sequence continues at coordinate 1,601,169 of NZ_OOHJ01000018.1, forward strand.
CCGACGAACTCCCCCATGAACACTCCCAGAGGGTGTGGCTTACAAGGCGGAAGTCAAGCATGTCCCGATATGCGAGGTAAACACGTTATGCATTCTCATTAACCATTTGAACCATGGGTATATGGTCAGGCACAAATGCCTGCACGAGAGCAACCCGGCCTGGCTATCCACGTCTCCCGCGCTTCTCGCTTGAGAAGGTGGAGGGATATGTTGCCTCGGTGTAGAACCAAGTACGGCTGTAAGCACCCTCTTGCCATCTCCATTCACGTCCTCTCTGGAGAACCACATGCGATATGCGTCTGTGCAGGGCTGACTGTGCCGATCTTCGAGGAAGGCCCAGCCAAGTCCGTCGTGGCTCCCGATCGTTCGCTTGATCTCTTCGCGAATCGCTTCGAGCTGACCCGCCACGTCGTCTCGCTCATCAACGAGGACCCCGTGACCGAACGGATTCTCTACTTGCACGGACTCGGCGGGAATGGCAAATCACTGCTGCTGCGGCACCTGGAACAGCGCTGCTGCCTGCGTACAGACCAGTGGGCGACCATTCAGGCGGCCTCAGACGTCAAGCTGCTGGAGCGACTGACGGAGCATGGCCGGCCGGTCCCGGTGGCCAGGATCGACTTCGGAGCACGGCCCGCAGGAGAGAATCGCCCTCAAGAGGCGTTCTCCGGGCTCTTCATGCTCAAGCGACAGCTCGCCCGATACGGCATCGCGACTCCTCGCTTCGACTTCGCCGCGATCACCTACCTCCACAAGCTCGGCTTCGACATCGCCCATCGGGTTCCGGAGCTGTTCCCGCGAGGAGAGGCCGGCATCGCGTTGGACATCGCCGACGCCATCATGACGCTGCCGGTCCTGCGGGTGGGCCAGCAACTGTTTCAGATGCTCAACGTGCGGATGGACAAGGTCTTCACCCGCAGGCGGATGCAGCGGCGCGTCCCCCAGGAGGACGCCGAGCAGATTCTCACCCTCGTCCCCGAGCCGGACCTCCTGCACGAGCTCCCCCGCCTGTTTGCCAAGGACCTGAACGACGCCGCCGGCGACCATCCACGCATCGTGCTGCTCTTCGACACCCACGAGGCCTTCTTCGGCGAGGCGATCGGCGACCCGGACAGCTTGATCCACGCTGACAAGCTGATGCGGGACGAGTGGCTGCGCTGCCTTCTGGGGCATCTCGACCTGGGCGCCGGAATTATCGCCATCCTGGCGGGCCGGACTCGGCCGCCATGGTCGGCGGCTCCCGCCTTCCCGATCCCCGACCGGTATCTGGACTTCCGGTTGGTCGGCCACCTGACCAGCATCGACGCCCAGCACTACCTGAGCATGGCCGGCATCACCGACCCAACCATGCGGCAAGCGCTGGTCGAGTACGCCTCCACCGCCCCCGACGAAGTCCACCCGTACTTCCTCGGCCTGTGCGCGGACGTGGCACTCGCTGCCGGCTCTCGCCTCACCCCTGCCGACTTCACCGGCCTGGTCGACAAGGAACGCGACCTGGCCCACCGGTTGTTGCAATGGACGCCCGCCGAAGCCGAGTACGGGATCCTGGCGGTCAGCGCGTGCCGAGCCTTCACCGCCGAGACCTTCCGCCATCTCGGGCAGGAGCTGGACTTCCCCTGCGACCGCAGCGCGTTCAGCAGACTGACGGCCTTCTCCTTCATCGCCCCGCTGCGAGGAGGCACAGCCGGCGGCTTTGGCGCCTACACCATGCACAACATCCTGCGTCGCTCGCTGCAGAACGTCCGGCCAGCCGAGCTGCGCCGTGCCCATGAGGTCCTGGCCAGGTACTACGGCGAGCGCGAGGAGTTCACCGCCGAGATGGAGGCGGCTTACCATCTGAGCCATCTTTCATCACCCCAGGGCGTGACGGCGTGGGTGGCGCTCATGGATCGCAGCCTTGCCACCGGCCGCTTCGACCGGTGCCGCGCGCTCGCGGGACTGCTCAGCGAACTGCGTATCGACCGTGACGAGGATCGTGGTCGTTGCCTGTACCGGGTCGCCCGCGCTTATCTCGGACTGGGGCACTGGAACCGAGCCGAAGCCCTGCTGGACGACCTACCTCGGAGATCGGCGCATGCCGAGCTCGTCCGTGCCGAAGTGGCCTTTTGCCGGGGAGACTTCGAGCGAGCCGAGCGCCTCGCCCAGGCGGCCTTGACCCTCGCGGAGGGAGAGGCGCGGCAAGGGTTCCTGTTCCGGTTGGCGGAGATCGAGCTGTACCGGGGGCGCTTCTCCGACGGACGCCGGCACGCCACCGAAGGCATGAACAGCACGGCAGACCAGGCGCCTTGGCTTAAGCTCCTCGGCGAGATCGAATACTTCTCCGGTCACGTCGACCGGGCGGACGCGCTCATCAACCAGGCACTACAGGAAGTCGGGGCTCGTCCTGACCACCTGAGGGATCAGGTGCTCTACGCCGGGCTCCTGCAAGATGCCGCCCTGGTCGCCGAAGCCACCGGCTCCTGGCGCACCGCGCTGGACAGTCAGAACAAGGCGCTCGCGATCCGCAAAGCGTCAGAGGACGCCCGCGGAGTCGCTCAGTCCCTGCACGGGACGGGTAAGGCTCAGTGCGGCCTGGGCCTGCTGAAAGAGGCCACTCACAGCCTGCTCGAAGCAGGCCGGATGGCCCGCGATCTGGGAGACGGCCTGTTGGCGGCGAAGGTCACGCACAGCGAGGCCGACGTTCACCAAGCCAACGGTGACCACTCAAGTGCACGGCGACTGACTGAGCAGGCACTGACCGAGTTCGAGCACCATGGCACTCCATACGACGTAGCCTCCGCCCACCTCTCTCTGGCACGCCTCACGCAGGGTCGTGAGCGCATCCACCACGCCGACCACGGCCGACGCCTCGCGGTCCAGGGAGGGTTCGGAGTGCTGGATCAGTTGTTCGCCGAACAGGCGATCCCTCCTTCGGGGCGGATTCTGAACGGACTCGTCGGGTTCTGCTGTGGTGACGCTCTGGGCGTGCCGTGGGAGGGCAAGCCGGCTCAGGACATCGCTCTCACGGACACCCTGACCGCCCGCGGGGAATGGCCGACCGGCAGCACCTCGGACGACACCGAACAGCTCATCCTGCTCGCCGAGAACCTGATCAGCACCGGCGGCTCAGAACATGCCTTCCTGACCGCCCTCGCGGCGGCATTGCCCACCATGCGCGGCGCCGGCCCCACCACGCGGCGAGCGATTGCCCGGTTCGAGGCGACCGGTTCCGTCACGACGGACGGCGGAGCGACCAACGGCGCGATGATGCGCGTCCTGCCCATCGGCTGGGCCGTCCCCGCCACCGACGTTCAGCATCGCCGTGAGCTGGTCGAGCGTATGACCAGGACCACCCACGCCGACGCGCGTGCCATCGCCACCGCCAGCGCGGTAGCCGCCATGGGCTCTTGGGCACTCGAAACCTGCGCCGCTCAGGACCTGATCACGATCGCCACCGAGGAGCTCGATCACTTCGGCGTCTTCAGCATCGAAGGGTGGGAACCGAGCCCAGGTGGCGTGTCACTGGACGTGATGGACACGTTGGGAGCAGTCCTGCACGTGCTCAGCCTCTACGAGGACCCAGTCGGTGCCATGCGGTACGCCGTCAGCCTCGGTGGGGACACTGACACCGTGGCTGCAATCGTCGGAGGCATCCTGAGCTGCCGCCAAGACGCGGTGGACATCCCCTGGGCGCCGCAAGTCGCACTTCCCCCTTCGTTGGAAGTCCTCGCACAAGGGCTGCTGGCCATGCGACAGGCCAGGTATGCCTGACTTCTGGATCATCGGGCCGATCGCCTGGGACCTCGCGCTGTATGTCGACCACCTGCCCGGCAGCGGTCACTTCGTTCAAGCCGGCGAGAGTGCCGAGCGTCCCGGAGGCACCGGCGCGAACGTCGCCACTGCGTTGAGCCGCGCCGGAGCCCGCGTGCACATGGTCGGTTACGTGGGATCGGATGCCGCCGGCCAGAGGATGACGACCACGCTGACCGCGGCAGGGGTGGACGTCGAGCACGTACAAGTCCTGCAAGGACGCACATCGTCCGTAGTTCTGCTCATCGAGCCCGATGGGGAGCGCACGATCGTCGGCATTCACCCTGACCTGCTGCATGACGTCACCATTCCCGCCACGGCGGTGGCGCCGGGTGACATCGTCTATTTCGCCGCCTGGCGCGACGTCTTCACTCCCGCAGCTCAAGCCATGGCCGCCGCTGGAGCTCTGGTCACGGGCGTCCCGCCCGGCACGGTCCCGGCCATGCGGTATGTGATCGGGTCCCGTAATGACTTCGCCGTCATCCCCGAGGGCACCGTCGCGATCGTCACCGACGGCGCTAACGGTGTCACCGTGCATTCAGAGGACGGCACTCATCATTTCCCAGCCCTCCCCACGAATGCCATGGACGTAACGGGCGCCGGAGACGCCTTCGCCGCCGGCCTGCTGTGGGAGATCGGCAGGGAGAAGTCCCTTGTTGAGGGGGTGCAGCTTGGGCTTGCCTGGGCCGCAGCCACCGTTCAGGTGAAGTCATCCGTGCCGGCCGACATCCCGTCATGGGCCAGTGGGCATAAGCCGCTGGCGTAGAGCCTCTGCTTCGGCTGTAGATCACCGGTACAAGCGGTGGCATGCCCAATTCCGGATGCGAAAGGCGGGGACAGAGGGCGGGAAGAGTCTGTCGCATCTGGCGGCTATCAGTGGCCCTGGCCGCTTCCCAACGTCACTCTTCGGGGCGGCTTGTCTGTTCTCTGGCGTTCGACGGGTTTGCACTGGTCGCGGCTCCGCCTCCCGACCGGCATGGCGAGCCGGCGTGGGACGGCCCACTGATCGTTCCCGCCTTCTGGGTGATGGGATCGTGGTGGCCTTCGGTCGCTTTGGAGCCGGGTTGGATTTCGTACGAGGACGCGCAGTGGACGTCGGCGAAGGCATCGGTGTCGGGGTCTGGACAATCGCACCTGATGCCGTGGGCGCCGGAACAGAGCCAACGCCGGGTGAGCTGAGCGGACTACAGACGATCGACCAGGCGGCGAAGATCGCGCAGGTCGAGCAGCCGGCCCCGAGCAGCAGCTTGGCAGTGCGCGTCCAACGCCGCGACGATGATCTCTGCGGTGGAGTCGGGGGCGAGTACTTACGCCATTCGAGGGAGGTCGGCATATCGCGCCTGACCCGAGGGCGGATCGGAATTCCGTACGGTGGTCGCCTCAGCGGTCCGGAGGACGGGGTTGAGTCATGGTCCTTGTCCATAAGCCCCCTCTCGCTGCCTATTCATGCCAGGGTGACGCAGCGTGCCGTCTCTGGAACGGAGCGACGCGGCATGTCGAGCAGCAGAACGTGAAATGGCCCCGGAAGACCGGGGCCGAAGGTGAATATCCTGGACTTACTCGTCAAGAGCGCTGTTGATTTTGCTGTTGATCTGCTCTTGCTGGCCGTCCATGCATTTGGCGTAGACCCGTAGCAGGACGTCCACGCTGTGACCGGCCCGCTTGGCGACTTCGACGGCCGGGACGCCGGCGTTCAGCCAGAGTGAGACCGCCGCGTGGCGGAGGTCGTACGGTCGGGCGGCGAGCGACGAGGCCACCTGGGCAGGAGTGAGGGCGAGTTTGCGGGCTTCCTGCCAGACGTAGGAGTGCGCCGAGCTGGAGTAGGTCCCGCCCGTCCTGGTGGTGAAGATCCTGCCGTCCTCGGCGGTGCCGAACGTGGCGATGTGCTCGCGGAGTATGGCGACCAGGACGGGAGGGATGGGGATCTCTCGAGTCTCCTTGTCCGCGCGATGCTTCAGGCTGCGCGACTCGTGGGTCTCGCCGGAGTTGGTCCAGCGCTTTGTCCCTTGGGGCCGCGCCTTCTCCAGGACGATCAGGCCCCAGCCCGATTCCGGCAGGGTGCAGTTCCTCTGCCTGAGATCGGCCGCTTCTTCGGGCCGAAGCGCGGCGTAGTAGATGCAGGCGAACAGCGCCTTGAGCCGGGGGCCGCGCTTGCGTCCGACCTTGGGGATGGCGTCGAGGAGTTGCTTGGCCTGAGCTGGGTTGACCACGGTGCGCGGGTCGACCGCCGTCACCGCCTTGGGCACTGTCCATTTGATCTCGTCCAGCGGGTTGCTGCTGAAGACCTTCTGCTCCACCGCGTGCTCCAGCAGGTGATGCAGTACGGCGCGCTTACGTCGGACCGTGTTGGCTCCGGCCGGCTCGCCTGCGAAGGTGACCGAGATCGCGGCGAGCGCCGCGCGAAGTACGTGTGCCTCCCCCAGAGCCGTCAGTGGCAGCGACGCCCTTTCCAACCAGCTCAGAACCGATGCCTGTGTCGGGGTCAGGTCTGTACGCCGCTGCTCCGGCAATAGCGCGTGGATTCGGAGGACCTCGCGCAGGTCATCCGCGGGCGGGCGGCGCGGCGCGTCGGCCACGAGGGCTGGGATCAGCGACAGGAGCGCGTACGCGTCCGTCTCTCGGGTGCGTGCCGCGGACATGTTCCAGCGGCGCAAGACGTACGCCTGCGCGAACTCCAGGAAGGACGGTCCAGTGGCCTCGGGCGCCAGCATCGACACCGGCAGGCCGGTGGCTACGTCGAACTCTTCCCCCGCCTTGGCCGCCTGCCGGAGGTCGGACATGAAGGCGTTGGCCAGGCCCTTGGTTCGGAAGCTCTTGGACTTCTCCTTGCCCGCGACCCTCCAGCGGGCGACGTAGACGGGCATTCCGCGGTTCGAGCGCTGCTGGACCTGGCTGAACTTCACGTCGTAGGTGGTGTTCACGCGGCCTCCCGTCGAGAGTCGAGCCAGGCGATGAGGTCGCTCCGCCAGACGCGGAGTTCGAGGTTGGGCAGTTGGACGCAGACCGGCGCGCGGCCGAGTTCGCGCCAGCGGTAGAAGGTGCGGCGGGAGACTCCGCCCAGTTCGTCGAGGACCTGAGGAACGGTCAGCAGTTCGTCGCTTCTGCTCATTGAGGATCACCGACCATCTGCGGCAGGCGGACACCGGTTATGGCTGCGGCGAGGAGCTGTTCGCCCAAGGAGAGGCCCTGTCCGGCGTACTCCCAGTGGGCGATGACCAGGACGGTGCCCTCTTCGAACAGAGGGAGCCGTCCGGTGGAGATCTCTTCTGCGCGCATGTGTTCTTCGCGGGCGGAGCGGAGCGCGCCGAGGGTGGTGGAGTAGCGGCGGCTCTTGGTGGAGAAGTGGCCGCGGAAGCCGAGCATGTGGGCCCAATGGATGAGCCGGAGGTCGGCCAGGGCGGGTTGGCTGCCGAGGCGCAGGCAGGCGGCGATCAGCCGGCGGGCGTGCTCGCGCACCGGAAGAACGTTCAGGTTGTCGAGGGGTTGGATCCGCCGGTCCAGGGTGCCGACGCACTCCGCCGCCTTCGTGGCGTACTTGGCGATGTAGGCGGCCACGGCTTGGTCGGTGAGGTCCCCGGTCATGGTGATCTGGCGGGTGTCGAGCTGCGTGCCCCAGCGGAAGGCACGGCGCAGAGGCTTGATCTCTGCCGTCACTGCGGCAGCCGCGTGCTGGACGGCTTGGGCAAGTGTGTCTGCCGTGGCCCATGTCGGTGGTGGCGCGTCGGGTCCGTCCGGGCCGTCGAGGCGGATGACGGCGTGGAAGTGGACGACGCCACGGCGCTGGTACTCGGCGACCTTGGCGAACGCGATGCTGACGTGCTCGCGGAGCGCCTTGACGGTCAAGCCGTTGAGCCTGGCGAAGCGTCGGCGTAGTGCGAGGGTGAAGCGCCGCCACAGCTCAGGGCTGATGGCGTTGAACAGGACCGAGCCGTCGTAGTCGTAGCAGTCGGGGCACAGCGGTTCGCCGAGTCGCGGATCGTCGGCGTTGTGCCGGTCGGTGCAGGACATCGTCCGCCCGTGCGGGCAGACCTCGGCGTCGCGGCGGGCGTGGCAGGGCAGGACCTTGCCGTTCTTCTCCCGCCGCGCGTGGACGACGCCGAAGGACGGCGCGGTAAGCGTCACGAACAGACACGGGTGTGAGGTGACCGTCTCGGGCACGCCCTTGCCGCCGACGAGGCCGGCGCGGACGAGTTGGTACGTATCGGCGCGGTAGACCTCGGCGCAGGCCGGGCAGCGCGAGGCGCGGCGCGTCTTGCACGGCACTCGAAGGACGCCGTTGGGTTCGGTGGTGGTGCTGTACCGGTGCAGCAGGTGGCCGGTGGCCTGGTCGTAGTGCTCGACCTTGCCGCGTAGGTGAATGGGCTGTCGGCAGCCGCCGGTCCGCTTGATCTGGCAGGCCCAGCGGTTGTAATTGGGGTCATGAAGTCGGGAGATCATCCCGGCTATGGCGTGTGGGTGGTGCAAGATGGATCCGTCCTGTCCGGATGTGCTCTGGGTGGGATGGCCCCTCACCTGGCGCGGAACTTGGCGGTTGTGTGGCCAGGTGAGGGGATCTCGGCTATGCGCCGTGGTTGTCGATTCCGGTGCCGCGGCAGTCACGGCAGGTGTCGCCGTCGCCGTCGAGGCCCGAGCCGTTGCAGGTGCAGCAGCAGCCGAGTGCGATCTCTTCTGACGTCACGATCAGTGGCTCTCGCGCGGCGTGATCGTGAGATAGATGCGGTAGTGGCGCGGTCGGTTCCTGGCGGGGAAGGCCCGCGACATGGACGTGACCGTGAAGTTCTGGCGTAGGTGGATCATGCCGAGGGTGAGCTCGGCGCGGTTGCCCTCGATGCGGATGCGCATGGTGCGTACCTCCTAGATGTCGGTCTGGATGCAGTCGCGGTAGCTGTCCACGGCGGCGTGGCGGGCACGGGCGGTGGCGAGGATGGCGGTGAACTCGTAGGTGACCGGTCCGAAGGAGATGCTGGTCATGTAGTGGCCGTGAGGGAGGTGGTCGCGGTCGATGTCCGTACCGAGCAGGGCGGCGACCTTGTCGACCTCGGCGCACATCTGTTCGTCGGTGTCGTTGGAGGGAAAGCCGCGGATGATGACGGGTGCTATGGAGGTGGGTACTTGCGGGTTGGCCTTGAGGAAGCCGGCCAGAGCGATCAGGCCGGCGATGAGGGCGTTTCGGTCGTTGTTCATGGCGATTGCCTTTCGTGGTTCTGGAACGTTCCACAGATGCTGAGTAGGTCGGATGCGAGTTGCTCGGAGACGCCCAGGCGGGCGCGGAGGACGTCACGGGTGATGGGCTTGCTGTGCCTGGCGTGGTGCTCGTCGGCCACTCGGCGGGCGTAGTCGACAAGCGCAGGAGAAGGTCCAGGCCGATCCACGTCCACAGCCGGGGCGAGAGCGGGACGATCGTTGGCGGGTACGGCGGGCGGTTCATCGGGCTGAGGACTCGGCGATGCTTCCGGGAGTGAGGTGGGACGAGGGCCCGACGTCCGGCGTTCGAGCATGGAGACTGCGACGAGGAAAGCCGCTGCTGGAGTCGCCGCGGTGATCCAGCCCCAGACGGTCGGGTCGGCTTGTTGCAGGTTGGCAGCCAGAGAGAGGACGATGCCGCCGGTCAGGACGAGGACCGGCCAGGACATCGGGCCGCGCCGCTGGCGCCCGGTCTTCTTGTCGCGCTGCCGCTCGCGGGCGGCCATGACGCAGGTGAGGTCGATGCAGACGGCGATCGCCCAGGCCATCCAGCCGGACTGTCCGTGTTCGCTGGCGGTGTCGCGGATGTGGGTGAAGGACCCAGCTCCGGCGATGAGGGCCAGGACGAGGACGGGGCCGGTGTCCATCAGCCAGTGGGCGAGGCGTCGCATCGGATCAGGCCTTCCGCGGGTCCGGGATGGAGTCGAGGAACTCGGCGAGGTCGGCGTCGGTCGGTGAGGTGGTGTGGCCGGCGACGATGTCCGCCCAGGTGGGCGTTCGGTCGGTGTAGGTGGTGGCGGCGAGTTCGGCGGCCTGCTCGCTGACGTAGAAGGAACGGGCGCGGTACCACTGGCCGTCCTGGGAGGCGACGATCGCGACGCCCGGCGTCTCGGCGGGGATGGCGCGAGCCGAGGCGAGTGCGGCGGGATCGAGGTCGCCGAGGGTCATGGTGGCGGTCTCGGGGTCGTTGACGCGGTGGCAGATGCGGCCGGAGCACTGGGCGCGGAGGGCGGTGACGCCGGGACCGAGGTCGGAGCCGATGCGTTGGCCGCAGCAGAACAGGTAGATGCCGAAAGCTCGCCCGAGCTGGGCCACCCGCAGGAGCGCCGTCGAGGTCTTGGCGATCTCGTCCTTCTCGCTCTTGTCGGCCATCAGGTACAGCTCGGCGAGTTCGTCGACCAGGACGACGACAGGCACGGGCCGCTGTTCGTCCGGGAGTTGCCAGATGTTGCGGGCGCCGGCCTCACGGCACAGGGCCATGCGGGCGGTCATCAGGCCAACGAGGTCATCAAGCAGCGCGGTGCATTCACTTCGTGTGGTGCCCAGCGCCGAGAGGCGAGGACTGTACGGGGTGAACTCCACGCCGCCCTTGAGGTCGAAGCCGACCAGCGCGACCGGCTGTGGCGCGAGTCCTTGGACCAGGGCGTTGGCGAGGTTGGACTTGCCTGACTGTGTAGCTCCGGCGTTGATGTAGTGCGGGACGGTCTTGAAGTCGATGATCCACGGGCCGCCGGTCTCCAGGCGTCCGACGATGACCTTGAGCAGTTCGGGCGAGGTCGGCAAGTTCTCGACCCGGACGAGTGGATCGCGGACGGTGGCGGACAGAACGACCCGTCCGGGACGAGGGGAGGAGACGCGGACCGCGTGGATCCCCCAGGAGTGGGCGAGCCGTTCGGCGGCATCGGAGTAGTCGGCGGGGATCTGGCCTTCAAGGGTGTGCAGGGTGACCCGCCAGCCGTAGCGGGTGGGCTTGGGCAGCCACATGAACGGCTTGGTGTCCACGGCGATGCGCTGCCACTTGCGCCGGACGCGGACGACGCCGGTCGAGGCGACCAGGCCAGGAACGGTGGTGAACCAGAAGCGCTGCCGCTTCTTGGTGAGGTTGCAGCCGAGGGCGACCTTGCGCCAGCTGGCCCGTACGCTGATCGCGACGAACGGGAAGGCCACCACGAGCCAGAACGACGGGTAGTGCCAGCGGCGCCAAGCCCAGAGCCCGGCCGCCGAAGCGGCCAGGACTCCGAGCATGATGAGCGTGGTGTCAGACACGGAGCGGCTCCGTGTCCACCGGTAGGAGCGCGGCGGCTCGGTAGGAGATGCCCCACCGGCCGGCGATCTCCCAGACGTACCCGACCAGGCCGGTCGGGTTTACCTGCTGACCGGCGCTGATCGGGGGCTCCCCCGAGGTGCCGATCTTGACGAGCTCGATCCGGCCGAACTCGTCCTCGACCGAGACGGTGACTTCGTAGACGGTGTTGCCGTGCTTGTCGGTCTTGATCTCTCCGGTGTCCTTGTTGAGCAGGCGCGGCTTGGGCGCCTTCACGCAGGTGATGACGAGCTTGGAGGTGTCGACGGGGATCGGGATGGTACGCACGAGAGCTGATCTCCTTCAGAGGCGGTGTTCTACTTACCAAGATACCTAGGTATCTAGTTTTGTAAACCAAGATAGCTGACTCGGATCGAGATTGCTTACAGGTTGCCCAGAGACCTAGGCATCTAGAAAGGCTAAAGTTGGGTCATGGCATCCACCGACCGTCGCCGGCCGTACCTGCGAATCGCCGAGGACATCCGGCGCGACATCGCATCGGGCCGCTACGCGGTCGGCGAGCGCCTCCCCGTGGCCCGCGAACTGGCCGAACGGTACGGCGTTGCCATGATGACCATCGGCAACGCCCTAGCCGTCCTACGCGACGAAGGACTCATCGAGACCCGCCAGGGAGCCGGCAGTTTCGTCAGCCGGACCCCCGACGACGAGACCGCCGGCCCGACTCCCGGCGAGCACAGCGAAGAGTTCCGCATCATCTCCGAGCAGCTGAGCGAGATCCGTCAGCACATGCAGAAGCTGACAGTCAGGCTGGACGAGCTAGACGCCCGGACTCGTCCTGATCAAGCCGAGAAGTGATCCTCTCGGTGCGCCGCTGGAGTTCGGCCAGGTCGACCGTGATCTCCGCCAGCTCACGTAGCAGGATCTGTCGTTCGATCTCACTGAGACCCACGTACCACCCCATTGTGTAGGCAGGACGCCGGAGCGCCCCCGGGTTACCTGACAGGTGGGGAGCCATTGCGCGGATAGCCCTCCGTCTTCCGTGCTCACAGCAGCCGCATCGCCTTGGCGAGATTGAGGATCTCGCGCTGACGATGCAGGTTGCCGCTGTCCCTCAGGTCGCGCACGATGTTGCGGACCAGTGGACGGTTCCGGACGTGCTGGGGCGCGATCCGGTCGGCACGGAGCAGAGCGTCTGCCGCTTGGTTGTCCTTCCTGTTCATGTGGTAACCCGCCGCGGTGCAGGTCCAGTAGTGGGCCTGACGTTCGGACGAGGCGATCTGGGCGACTTCAACGTGTTCGGCGCGGGAGATGACCTCGCGGGGCCGGCCCAGCTCCATGCTCACCTCGACCGCGTGGATCGTGGTGTTCACCCGGTTGAACTGCGTCTGGAAGACGTTGCCGTCCCGCGGCAGCACCTCGGCGACCCTGCGGGCCTCCTCCAGATGGCCCTCAGCCTCTCGCTGATCCCATAGTCGCGAGTACGCCACCGCGGCGCGCAGGTGCAGGGCGCCCCACATCGCCTTGATCGTGTCGCTCCCGCCTACGTGGGGTTCGATCTGGTCGATCGCCGACAGGGCCGCGTCCTTGGCGGGGTCGAGCTGCGCTTCGTGCAGCCACACGCCGCAGAGGTCCCAGCTCGCGGCGGCGACCAGGTCCGGGGCGCCGACCCGTTGCGCAGCGACGAGCTCACGCTGCACGGCGGTCCAGCCCAGGTCATGATGTCCCAGGAGGTTGGACGACACCCGCGCCATGTGGCAGGCCCGCAACATCAGCGCCTCGGCCCGTTCGCGATCGGCCGAGGAGTCGTTGGTGACGGCGATCAGGTCAGTCAGGATGCCGGGCAGCACCTCGCCCAGAGCGGTGAACCTGGCGTCCTGGCGCAGCTGCTCGGCGAGGCGCACGTTCGCCTCAAGTTCCTGCAGCGGCCGAGGTTCTCTTGCCGCCCGGAGCATAATCCCGCTGGGCAGCGAGGCCTGCTGAAGTGCGAGCCGTAGCGCCGGCACCGCCGCGTGGCCGGAGTCGAGATCCGTCGTCTCGTGCTGGTACGGCTGGCCGGTGAGCTCTGCGACCTCCACCCCGAGCACCTCAGCGAGCTGCCCGACCACGCTCATGCGGTCCAGTGGCAGCCGCCCGTTCTCCACCTTCGACAGCCAGGAGACGGAGCGGCCAACCTTCTCAGCGAGGGTGGCCTGATCCCACCCCTTGCGGTGACGTGCCCGCGCGATCCTCTGGCCTTGCGTCGCGTACTCTGTTGCCACGTCCGAGCCCCTCCCTCTCGCCGTCGCTTGCTTCGACGATAAGACGGGTGACGTGGGCCACTGGCAGAAAAACTGCCAGTCGGCAGGCATGCGAAACCGCAGGTCGGCCTTCGACCTGCGGAAACGCTTGTCACAGATCAGTTTCAGACTGTGACGCTACGTGTGCGTGGGCTACGAGGGTCGGCGCGTCCTCACCTCGCTTCGCCGTTGATGAGCTGCCGCCACAGCCTCTCGGCGGCACTGACCTTGATGCGTGGACTCTCGGCGATGACCCAGGGAGAGACCGACCGGTCATACCGCCGGATGAAGCCCTGCCCTCCGGCCCGGCAGTCCTCGAAGATGATCGGCAGGCATTCGCAGGTGTAGCCCCGGACGCGCGCGGGAAGCGGACGGTCTTCGACCATGGCCCACCTGACCGGCACCGCGTCCGGGCGTGGCGTGGCGGGGTGGGTGCCGTGAAAGTCGTAGTCCTCTGCCACAGGGCTCACCGTCCTTCATGAAGAGCGATCGCCAACAGAGCGCCGGCGGCGCTCATGGGGACCGTGATCGATGAACAGGCGTTGGTGAGCGAGGAGCCATCTCCAGTCGCGGCGTGCGCACTCTCGGAGCGGCAGGCCGGAGCACAGCCGCGAAGCCCCACCCGACGGGGCACTGGACCGTCACTCACCAACGCCATGTCTCCAAGCTAGCAAGCCTGTAAGTACCTGTCTACTCCATGGCATTCCATGAAGCTCCACGATCCGGCGTGAAGGGCCGTGAAACGCCCTCCTACTCTCATACCGTGGCCAGATATGTCGAGCACACGCGCACCTGGGAGTTCGACGAGGACCGTTGAGCAATAGTCAAGACCTGTGGATCATAAGTTCCTAGGCGGCTGTGGGGACAGGTGATTCGGTGGGGCGTTCGACGAGTTTGCCGTCGATAAAGGTGGCTCCGGCGCGGACCAGGGCGACCAGGTGGGCGCCGTTGATCGCGCGCCAGCGGGATTGGGCGGACTCGATCAGCTTGAAGGCCATGGCCAGGCCGGCGGCGCGGGAGCCGGGGCCCTTGGTGACCTTGGTGCGGTGCCGGACAGTGGCGAAGGTCGACTCGATCGGATTGGTGGTGCGCAGATGCCGCCAGTGCTCGGCCGGATAATCGTAGAAGGCCAGCAGGTGCTCGACGTCGTCGGTGATCTTGGCGACGGCCTTGGGAAACTTGGCGCCGTAGGCGGCCTCGAAGGCGGCGACCGCGGCGAGGGCATGGTCCTTGCTCTCGGCGTTCCAGATTTCGGCGAGGGCCTTCTTCGCGCCCGGGTGGGCTGACTTCGGGAGCGCCCCGAGCGCGTTGGCGATCTTGTGAAACCAGCACCTCTGACCCCTGGCCTGCGGGAACACCTCGGCCAGCGCGGACCAGAAGCCGAGCGCGCCGTCACCGATGGCGAGCACCGGGGCGCGCATGCCGCGCCGGGCGCAATCGCGCAGCAGGTCGGCCCACGACTCCGTTGATTCGCGGTAGCCGTCGGTCAGCGCGACGAGTTCCTTGCGGCCGTCGGCGCGCACCCCGATCAGCACCAGCAGGCAGAGTTTGTGCTCCTCCAGGCGGATGTTGACGTGGATGCCATCGGCCCACAGGTAGACGTAGTCGACGCCGGACAGATCGCGATCGGCGAACGCGCGCTGCTCGGCCTTCCACTGCTCGGTGAGCTTGGTGATGACCGGAGCCGACAGGCCGTGGCCGGTGCCGAGGAACTGGCTCAGCGCGGGCACGAAGTCGCCGGTGGACAGGCCATGCAGGTAGAGCAGCGGCAGCACCTCGGTGATGGCCGGGCTCTTGCGGCACCAGGGCGGCAGGATGGCTGAGGAGAACCGGCGCCGCTCGCCGGTGGTCTCGTCGATGCGCTTGTCGTTGACCCGCGGGGCGTGCACCTCGATCGCGCCCGCGCTGGTCAGCACGGTGCGGGGCTGGTGGTGGCCGTTGCGCACGACCAGGCGGCGACCGGCCTCGTCGCGTTCGCCGGCGAAGGCGGCGATGTAGGCGTCGACCTCGGCCTTGAGCGCTTCGGCGAGCATCCGGCGGGCACCTTCACGCACCAGCTCGTCGATCAGCGCGGGTGAAGGGCCGGAGGCGTCCGTGTTGCGGTCGCTGTCGGCAGGGTCAGGGACTACGGTGAGCACGGGTGTGCCTTCCCGACCGACGTTGGCGCGTCGGTCATGTCTTGAGAACTCGCATGATCATCGGGAAGGTACACCCCCCTCCCGACCGATCCACAGGTCTCAAGCATTGCTCAGGACCGTTCCCGCTGGGAGCAGATCCTCGAAGTCCTGAACGAGCGCATCAACTCGGGCGAGTGGGGTCCCAAGTTCAAGATCTCCGAGGTCAAGCTCATGGAAGAGTTCGGAGTCGCCCGCCCCACCATACGCAAGGCCATGGAACGCCTCAGAAGCGCGGGGAAGGTCTACACCGTCCCCAACCTGGGCAGCTTCGTCAAAACCGGCAGCGAGGCCGAGTAGAGCAAGAACGCCAACGTCCTCAAGGAGAGCGCCTCCGCGGAGTAGGCTCCGGGGACGTGAGCCAGCGGATCGACTACTACAACGACCCGAGAGCACCAGCCGCCAACAGCCTCGTCCCCTCCGTGAATGTCGTCGTCACCAACGAGGCCGGCGAACTGCTGCTCATCCGCCGCTCCGACAACGACAACTGGGCCCTGCCCGGTGGCGCCATCGACCTCGGCGAGTCCATCCCTCAGGCCGCCATCCGCGAGACCCTCGAAGAGACCGGGATCACCTGCGAGATCACGGGGCTGGTCGGCACCTACAGCAACCCCGGCCACGTCATTCACTACACCGGCAACGACGAGGTCCGCCAGGAGTTCTCTCTCGTTCTTACGGCGCGACCCGTGAGCGGCGAGCCGACTCCGAGCCCGGAATCCCGAGAGGTGCGCTGGGTGATGCCGGACGAACTCGACACCTACGACATGCACCGCTCCATGCGGCTGAGAATCAGCCACTTCCTGCAAGGCAACTGTCCCCACATCGGCTGAATCAGGCGCAGTCGATGGCACGCAGCTTCAACCGCGACGACCAGCTACCGCCCTTGCCTCCGTCTACCGCTTTCAGGTGAAATGACCGTATCGGAAGACAGCATCCCAGCTCTCCCGACGCCCGCCGACCCTTCGCGCGACAACGCAGCCGACCGCCTGATCGAACACACCCTGCTCCAAGTCACGGGCCACCCAGGCAATGACGGGGCGAACACCCTCCTCAACGGCGTCATTGGCGCGTGGCGACGCCACCAGGGCCGCGGCAGCTCGAAGCCAACCCTCACACTCGTCGCCGGCTACCCCGGATCGGGCAAGACCGAGTTCTCCCGGTTCCTCTCCTGTCTCACTGGCTGGACCCTCCTCGACAAGGACACCTTGACCCGCCCTTTGGTCGAGCGGCTCCTTGTCTCTCTCGGCGGCGACCCTGACGACCGGCACACGGAGCTGTACCTGCGCGAGGTGCGACCGTTGGAGTACCGCTGCCTGATGGAGACGGCCTTCGACAACCTGAGCGCAGGGACCTCCTCGATCCTGTCGGCTCCGTTCATCGCCGAACTGGCCGACCCCAACTGGGTGTCTGCCCTGATCAATCGCTGCGCCGCCGGGGGCGGCAACGTGGCGGTGGTGTGGGTGCGATGCGACGCCGCATCCATGCGCGAGCACGTCGAACTCCGCGGCGACCCGCGCGACGCGTGGAAGCTCCAGAACTGGGAGGCGTACGCCGGCACCCTCAACACCGAGACTCAACCCTCCACCGCCCACGTCGTCGTCGACAATCGGCTCGGCACCGCAATCGCTCTCGTCCACCAAGCGCGCGAGAAGCTGAACCGGATCCTTGCGGGACTGGAGCTACCCTGAGCGACGAACCTCAGCAAGGCGTCAAGCATCGACTGAGCTTCCTCGAGACCAGCAAAAGCGCGGGTAGACAGCATGCTCGCCCAAGTGCTCGCCGACTGGATGAGACTTTTCTCTACGGTTTCAAGGGCGGCCCGCTGCGCGGTCCGCCGGGCGCGCTGGCCGGTCTGCGTGCCCGGCTGCGGCTCTTCGGCCGGTCCGGGCACGCAGCATCCAGCACGCCCTCAGACGTCAGATGTAACCAGCTAACGCCCTGACGATCGCTCACTTCGGCAATCTCCGAACCGGCTGGGGCGATCGGCTGCCGCACGGCTTCCGGTGCTCGAGCCTGGCGGCCCTGCGCTCCGGGTCGGGTTGCCATCGAGTGACGGTGTTCTCGCCGCGAAAGATGCGGCGGTCGAGGGAACAGCGACCATGCCGCGCATGGCTCGTAAGACGATGTCTGAAGATACAGATGAGTATCCCCTCATGAACTTCTTCGTAGCGCCGCCCGTTGCAGGAAAGAACAAGATCGCAATCCCGTGGCCATTTGTGGTCAAGGCCGCTAATCTGGGGGCGCTAAAAACCTGATAGTTACGGAGGCGGCGAGTGACGGACCGTGTCATCGAGAACCCGATCATCAACTCGCCCTACCTCCCGCCAAGCAAGCACTTCGAGTTCGACAGCCACGGCGTCCCCGGCGACATCAAGGAAGGCCGTCGCCCGAGTTCCTTCTTCATCCCAGTCCCCAAGGCCCAGAAGGGCAATGCGCAAGTCGCGCTTGACCTTCCCGAGCTTGGACTGACCGGCGATCAGATCGAGCAGAACCACTTTGTCAACGCGATCCGGCGCAAGGTCGACGGTTGGCGCATCCGCGGCTATCCCGACGTCACCCCGACCTCGCGCCGCTTGCTCGAATATTGGAGCGATCCCAGCAGGGACAACAAGATCCTGTTCTGTCAGCGCGAGGCCGCCGAGACCGCGATCTACCTTGCCGAGGCCGCGCACAAGCAGGGCGATCCCTCGATCCACAACACCCTCGCCGAGATCAACGCCACCTACAACAACGGGCTTCCCCGGGTCGCGCTGAAGATGGCGACCGGTTCGGGCAAGACGATCGTGATGGCCATGCTGATTGCCTGGCAGACTTTGAACAAGGTTGCCAGCCCGCAGGACAAGCGGTTCGCCAAGCGCTTCTTGGTCGTCGCTCCAGGCCTGACGATCCGTGATCGGCTCCGTGTCCTGCTGCCCGAGGACGACGGCAACTACTACCGAATGCGCGACCTGGTTCCGGTCGATCTGTACGGCTCACTCGCCCAAGCGAAGATCGTCATCACGAACTATCACGCGTTCCAGCGTCGCGAGACCAAGCTCGGCCAGGGCGTGGCCAAGACCACCAAGGAGCTGCTGGCCGGCAAGTCCGGCGCTCCGAGCCCGTTCCTGGAGACCGTTGGCCAGATGGTGGCGCGAGTCTGCCGGGAGTTGGGCGACAGTAAGTCTGAGATCGTTGTCCTCAACGACGAGGCCCATCACTGCTACCGCGACCGAATCGACGACCCAGAAGAGGGCGCCGACACAAGTCTCAGCGGCGAGAGCAAGAAGGAAGCCGAAGGTCGCAACGATGAGGCTCGCGTATGGTTCCGGGGCCTGCAGGCGGTCAAGGCCAAGCTCGGCATCAAGGCCGTCTACGACCTGTCCGCCACCCCGTTCTTCCTGGCCGGCTCCGGCTACAAGGAGGGCACGCTCTTCCCTTGGGTGGCAAGCGACTTCTCCCTAGTGGAGGCGATCGAGTCGGGGATCGTGAAGATCCCCCGGGTGCCGGTGGATGATAACAGCACTTCGGTCGACGTTACCTATCTCCAGCTGTGGCAGAACATCCGCGACCAGCTCCCCAAAAAGGGCCGTAAGGACCAGAGCGTCTCGCCCGAGCACCTGCCGCCGGCTCTCGAAGGCGCTCTGCACAGCCTCTACGACTCCTACAAGAAGTCCTTCGAAGCGTGGCAGGACTCAGAGGCAGCCAAGCAGGGCGACCCCCCGCCGGTCTTCATCGTGGTGTGTAACAACACCACGGTTTCCAAGATGGTCTACGACTGGATTGGTGGCTGGGACAAGCCGGTGGGCGAGGAGACGACCGTCGCGGTCCGTGGCAAGCTTCCGCTGTTCTCCAACGTGGACGACAACGGCCAGTGGCTGCATCGGCCGCCAACGATCTTGGTTGATTCCGAGCAGTTCGAGAAAGGCGAGTTGACGCCAGAGTTCCGCAAGACACTCGGTCGCGAGATCGAGGAGTTCAAGCAGGAATACGCCCAACGCTTCCCAGGCCGCTCCGCCGATGATGTAGACGATGTCCAGATCTTGCGCGAGGTGATGAACACCGTCGGTAAGACCGGCAAACTCGGCGGGCACGTCCGCTGTGTGGTCAGCGTCTCCATGCTCACCGAAGGCTGGGATGCCAACACCGTCACGCACATCCTGGGCGTGCGCGCCTTCAGCACCCAGCTCCTGTGCGAGCAGGTGGTCGGACGCGGCCTGCGCCGCCGCTCCTACGCGGTCGACGAGAACGGCTTCTTCACCCCTGAGTACGCCGATGTATACGGCGTGCCGTTCCAGTTCATGCCCACCAGTGGGAAGGTCGTCGATCCGAAGCTGCGTGTCACCCGCCATGTGCGCGCCATTCCTGGCCGCGAACACGCGGAGATCAGCTTTCCAAGGCTTGTCGGCTACCGCATTGAACTGCCCGATGAAGAACTGGTCGCGGACTTCGACGAGGACAGCCGGATTCGGATCACCACCGACATGATCCCTACTCAGACCACGGTCGCCGGCGTCGTGGGCGACGTGGGTATGGATGTCCTCCAAGGACTGCAAGAGGCTCGTGAGCAGGAGGTCGCCTTCGAGCTAGCTAGGCGGGTCATGGAGAGTTACCTCACTGACCCCAACGACCGCAAGCCGTGGCTCTTCCCGCAAATCCTGCGGATCACTAAGCGTTGGCTGGCGGAATGTATCGACTACGACCCCCATACCTTCGTCGGCCTGCTGCTGATCGCCCAGCACGGCGATCGAGCCGCCCGACGGATCAAGGACTCGATCCTGACCACTAAGGGCGACCGGCAGCCGCGCGCCTTGCCGATCTTCCGTCCCTTCGACCACGTCGGCTCCACCGCCGAGGTGAACTTCTCTACCACCAAGCAGGTCTTCCCGACCGCTGAGGAGAAGAGCCACGTCAACTACGTCGTACTCGACGGGGTGGACGGTAACACCTGGGAGCAGAAGGTCGCCCAGATCCTGGAATCCATGGAACAGGTCGCTGCCTACGTCAAGAATGACCACCTAGGCTTCAGCATCCCTTACTCAATCAGCGGCCAGACCCGCCAATACGTCCCGGACTTCCTGGTACGGCTGAAGCCCATCCCCGGCGATGACCTGGTCCGCACGCTGATCGTCGAGGTCTCCGGCAGCCACAAGCCCGCCGATTCCACCCACGAGAAGGCAGTGACGACGCGTGATCGCTGGGTTCCCGCAGTTAACAACCACGGTGGCTTCGGCCAGTGGAGCTACTGCGAACTGAAAGATCCTGAGAAGTTCCGCACCGGGCTGGAGCAAGCGATCCAAGCGTTGTATGGCGGCTTCGGTACCAGTGCTCAGGTCGGCCCTACATGGGACCTCGACCCCACGACCACAATGATCCTCGCCGGTGAAGGGAAGTAGCGGGATGCCGCCGAAGAAGACCTCCGGGCCGACCATCGTCGAGTCGTTCAAGCACGAGGACAAGCGGACAAACATCCCCACCGCAGACTCCCACGACCTGCTGGATGAGCAGGCCGCCGAGATCGCCAAGCTGCGTTATCCCCGTAACCCTGAACTGGACCCGCAGTTGGTCTGGAAGGGCAAAGACGCTCAGGACTCCGAGGACCTGGTGGTTGACGCTCCGCCAATTTACATCCAGGAAAAGATCGACCCGCGCGTCCTCATCGAGAACTTGCGCCGTACGGCTGAGCGCCCCGAGGACGAGCCGGAACTCACACTCTTTGACACCTTCGACGGCCTGGAGGGTTTCGAGGCGGTCGAGTACTACAAGCACCAGGCGAACTGGTCCAACCGGATGATCCTTGGCGACTCACTCCAGGTCATGGGCTCACTCGTGGAGAAAGAGAACCTCCGCGGCAAGGTTCAGATGATCTATATCGACCCGCCGTACGGAATTAAGTTCGGTTCCAACTTCCAACCTTCCATGCAGCACAACAAAGTGAGGGACGGCAAGCCGGAAGACGTGACCCGGGAGGTTGAGCAGATCAAGGCTTTTCGCGACACATGGAAGCACGGGATCGGCTCATACCTCACCTATCTGCGGGACCGCTTCATTATCGCCCGCGACCTACTCACTGAATCCGGCAGTGTCTTCGTGCAAATCGGCGATGAAAACGTTCATCTCGTAAGATCGCTACTCGACGAGATCTTTGGCAACGAGAACTTCGCCAGCCTGATCACATTCAAAACGACATCCGGCGCGGGAAGCTTTGCAGGTGGCACAAACGTACTCGCCGGCGTTACCAACTATATATTGTGGTACGCCAAAAAGTTGGAGAATGTAAAGTATCGGCAGCTCTTTCAAAGCAAGGGGCTGTCGGGACCGGGAGCCTCCGGCTACTCATTTGTCGAGCTTCCAGACGGGCAGCGCATTCGCATATCTTCTAGCGGACAACCCCCTGAAGGCAGGGTATTCACCGCCGATAATCTGACAAGCCAGACTACCCGTGTCGGACAGACTACAGTATTTCCGGTAGAGGTGGACGGCGTTACCTACTCGCCCAACAAGGGCGGTTGGAAGACAAATAGAATCGGAATGGAGCGCCTCAAGGCCGCCAATCGACTGATTGGTCTAGGAAAGACTCTGCGCTACGTCCGATACCTGGACGACTTCCCGGCATTTCCATACAATAACTCCTGGGACGATACGACGACAGCAGGCTTCGGTGATCCGAAGATCTATGTTGTCCAGACGAACACAAAGGTTATCGAGCGCTGCCTTCTCATGACAACCGATCCAGGAGACCTAGTGCTGGATCCAACTTGTGGCGCAGGAACAACAGCGTATTCTGCTGAACAGTGGGGACGTCGCTGGATCACTATTGACACGTCGCGTGTCGCCTTGGCCTTGGCCAGGCAGCGGCTAATGAGCGCTCTTTACCCGTACTATCTTCTTGCCGATTCTAGAGAGGGGCAACTTCGCGAGGCGAAAATCTCTGGACACCCGCCTATCTCAGGAGGCGTCGATAACGACATCCGCAGAGGTTTTGTTTACAAGCGAATCCCACATATTGGATTGAAATCGATCGCGAACAATCCCGATCTCGAGCCCGGGATGACTCGCGAACAAATCAACGCCGCGATCAAGCGTCACTCCGAACAAGAACTTCTCTATGATCAGCCCTATGAGGACAAGTCAAAGCTCCGTGTCTCTGGCCCTTTCACGGTGGAGTCCCTGGCCCCGCACAAGACCATCGCGGCCGCCGTACTGTCTCGCACCGAACAGGCCGCGACCGAGGCGGACGCATCCAGCTTCGAACAGTCGATCCTGGACAACCTCGCCAAGGCCGGCGTGCAGAATGGCCGGAAGAACGAGCGGCTGGAGTTCGAGTCGCTCATCCCGTTCGCCGGCGAACTGATCAACGCCGAGGGCATCCAGCAGACGAGCGAGAAGGACGTACCCCAGCGAATCGCAGTGAGCATCGGCCCGCAGTATGGCACGGTGAACCCGGAGTGGATCCGGCGCGCGGCCCGCGAGGCACTCCGAGGCCTGGGCTTCGACCTGCTCATCGTGTGCGCGTTCGCCTTCGACCCGCAGGCGATCAAGACCACCGAGGAGTTCAAGCCGAACGCCGAGGACTTCGCATCCGTGCAGGAGGAGCGCAAGCTCGGCAAGCTGCCGGTGCTGCTGGTGCGGATGAACACCGACCTCGTCATGGCGGACGTGCTGAAGAAGACCGATACCGGCAACCTATTCATGGTCTTCGGTGAGCCGGACATCGCGCTCGAGCGCACCGACGAGGGCGTGATAGTGGAGGTGCGCGGGATCGACGTCTACGACCCCACCCGAGGCGAGATCCGGTCGAACGGTACGAACGAGATCGCCATGTGGATGATTGACACCGACTATGACGGTGAGTCGTTCTTCGTTCGGCACTGCTACTTCACTGGCGGTCAGAAGCCGTACGAGCGGCTAAAGAAGGCGCTCAAGGCCGACATCGACGAGGCCGCCTGGGAGCAGCTCTACACGACCCGCTCGCAGCCGTTCCGCACCCCCGATACCGGGAAGATCGCGGTGAAGGTGATCAATCACTACGGCGACGAGGTCCTTCAGGTCTACGACGTTTGAGCCTGTCCAAGACTGGGTTTGCCTTCGCGCGTGGAGGCAAACCCAGCACCTCGAAAATGTGTGCTAACTCACAAAATGTCGGTGAGGGTTGGCATCATCCTCAACATGAGATACACGGACACTCAGCGGAGCGCGATCGCCACAGTCGACGACCCCCTGCTGATCGTGGCCTGCGCGGGGTCGGGCAAGACGCAGGTCATCTCCCAGCGGATCACCGAGATCCTGCGCCGGCCAGAGGTCCACCCGCGCAACGTGGTGGCGTTCACCTTCACCAACAAGGCCGCGTCCGAGCTCCAAGAGCGTGTGAACACGCTGGTGAGCAAGGAGCTCGGCGAGATGACTGGGCTCGCAGAGATGTTCATCGGGACCATGCACGCCTACGCCCTCGACGCGCTGCAGCAGCACGTGCCCGAGACCTTCAAGTTCAGCGTGCTAGACGAGATTCAGACCCGGCTGTTCATCGACCGCAACAGCAGCAAGAGCGGGCTGACCAAGACCAAGGCCCTGGTCAAGGGACAGGACAAACTCCTGAAGCGCTACCGCGACTCACGCCTTTATATGCAGGTGCTCAACATCCTGCGGGAGGACACCGTCGACCAGGAGCTCCTGCGCGAGGGCCTCATGGACAGTCTGTACGCCTACCGCGGGCTGCTGTTTGAGCACAACTACTTCGACTTCACCGACCAGCTCAAGACGATCGTCGATCTGCTGGAAGAGGATCCAGACTCCCCGATCGCGGGCACGCTGGTCCGGCATGTTCGCGACAACATCCGCTATCTGGTGGTGGACGAGTACCAGGACACCAATCCGATCCAGGAGAAGCTGATCCGCGGGCTGACCCGCTGGGGAGCGAACCTGTGCGTGGTCGGCGACGACGACCAGACGATCTACCAGTGGCGCGGAAGCGCCGTCTCGGGAATCCTCACCTTCGCCGATCGGTACGAAGGCGTCCAGACCGTCACGCTCGGCGAGAACTTCCGCTCCAGCGTCGGCGTGGTTTCTCTCGGCCAGTCCATCGCGGAGCTGAACGCCGACCAGCGGCTGCCGAAGAGGATGGTCGCGGCCGGGCACCAGCGGTTCGATCGCGGTGACCTGCTCGCGCTGGCCTTCGACGACGCGGCGGCCGAGGCCCGGTGGATCTGCGACAGGATCGAGAAGATGCGCGGCCTGCCGTTCCAGGACACCAGCGGTGCCGAACCCCGTGGCCTGTCCTGGTCGGACTTCGCCGTGCTGTTCCGCAGCGTGAACAAGGACGCCGGACCGCTGGTGGAGGAGTTCAAGCGGCGCGGCGTCCCGTACGTCATCAAGGGCCTGACTCGGCTATTTGAGGCGCCCGAGGTGCAAGCTTGCGTCAAGCTGTACGAGTTCCTCATCGGCCAGACCGGCGGACAGAAGCCAGTGCCGGTGACCGAGCAGAACGTCAGAGATGCTTGGCACGCCGCAGATCTCGGCCTCGACGACACCGACCTGGACGAGGGAATGGCGATTCTGCACCGCGCTCGGACGCTCAACCTCAAGCTCCACCGCCGCATCACCTTCACCCTGCAACAGATCTACGCCGACTTCCTCGCTGCCGTCCGGATCCGCGAAGAGCGGGTGCCCGGTGACTCGACCCGGGGGGAGCTAGCCTTCTACAACCTCGGGAAGTTCAGCAAGGTCATCACCGCATTCGAGCAAATCAACTACAAGAGCTCGCTGTCGGACCTGTACGACCGGTTCGTGTCGTTCCTCACCTACCAAGCACCCGACTACTACGCCGAGAGCGACGCCGACGTCGGCTACGCGACTCCGGACGCGGTG
The DNA here is from genome assembly GCF_900323885.1 of [Actinomadura] parvosata subsp. kistnae. Taxonomy (GTDB): domain Bacteria; phylum Actinomycetota; class Actinomycetes; order Streptosporangiales; family Streptosporangiaceae; genus Nonomuraea; species Nonomuraea composti. Next base: position 1,626,476 of record NZ_OOHJ01000018.1, read on the forward strand.
GTCATCTCGACCGTCCACCAGGCCAAGGGCATGCAGTGGCCGGCCGTGTTCGTCCCCGCGATGCGCAAGAACCGCTTCCCCGGCAAGCGACACGGCGGTCTCAACGCCTTTCACATCATCCCGCCCGAGGCCGTGGAGGACGCCGACCGCTACAGGGGCACCGAGGCCGACGAGGTCCGGCTCTTCTACGTCGCGGTCACCCGGTCGCAGAAGTACCTGGCCGTCACCTACTCACCTGGGGAGTCCAACCTCTACCGCAAGGAGTCGGACTTCTTCGCCTTCACCACCCGCAACCCGTACGTGCTCACCGCCGAGGCGCCGCTGTCCGCCGAACGGCTAGAGCCGAGAGCCCGGCGCGAGACCCCTGAGGTCACTCTGAGCTTCAGCGAGCTGAAGTACCTCTTCGAGTGCCCCTACCAGTTCAAGTTGCGCTTCATGTACGGTTTCGACCAGCCAATTGCCGAAGAGCTCGGCTACGGCAAGTCGCTGCACGACGCGCTCGCGGAGATCCACAAACGAGCCATCGACGGGGACATTGTCGACGCCTCCGAGATCGACGAGCTGGTCGACCGACACCTCAACGCGCCCTTCGCAGGAACAGAACTAGTGAAGCAGCTGCGCACTGCCGCGCGGGGCGCCATCCGCCGCTACCTGAGGGAGAACGGCGATCGGCTGCACAACACGCTCCACTCTGAGCAACCCATCCGAGTGCACGTCGCGCCCGGCGTAACCGTGGACGGCCGGATCGACCTTATCCGCCGCCTCGACACCGACGAGACCTCGATCGTGGACTTCAAGTCCACCCAGCGTGCCCAGGCCGACGACATCTCCCGCGACCAGCTACATGTCTACGCCGCCGGATATAAGGAGCTGAGCGGCTGCAACGCCGACCTGGTCGAGGTGCTCAACCTCGACGACAGCACCTCCAGTTCGCGTGAAATCATCAACGACAGCCTGTTGCAAGACATCCAGAGCAAGATCTCGGACGCTGGGGAAGCTCTCCGTGATAACCAGCTACCGCGCAAATCTTCCTGGTGCGATGCCTGCGCCCGCTGTGACATGGCTGGACTGTGCAGGGACTCGACGTAGTATCCGGCATGCGAGCCAGCTGGAATCCGCTGATGTTCTTCCAATGTCGCTCGTCACAAGGACTAAATGGGCCGACATCCGGACACAGAGCGCAGCCAGTCGTTACCACCGCCATAACTCCATCAAGCCTGCCTGTTAGACGGCATTCGGACAATCCCATACACACAGCTTGTCATGGCGCAAATTGTGACATTTTCATCTGTAACCTGCGGGCAAGCTGTTTCAATCGATGGCAAACTTCGGCATCATGGCTTGGTGGCGTGGTTACCGCGGCCTACCCAAGGAAGGTCCTACAGTGGTCGATCTCATTCCTAACGTCGGATCAGGCACCCTTCTTGAAAGGATGTTGCTAGCCGACGACCGGGCGATCCGTATTGGGGCAATCCATGAGCTGGACTACACCAGAGCTGTTGTGATCACGCACGACCGATGGAAGGCCGATGTCGGCGGAATCCCCCAGTTCGCCTTTCTCCTAGCCACGGCCCGCGAGCTAGGGAACGGTGGCGGTGATGATGACGAAGTTTTGCTGCTGCGCGTGGAAGGCACTGCGCCCCTAAGCCTCGAGCGCGATCACCTCGCCGTGAGAGAAGAAGCTCTTCGGGACGCTTTGTCGAGAAAGCACAACCCCTCACCATCAGCGATCCTTGACGTGGACATAGATCCGTTCACCAAGAACCGAGTTTCCTTCACCGGTCTCAACTGCAGAATCATCGGCACCTTCTATGAAGATATACGTGACGGTCATCAGGTACTGGAATTCGGCCACGATGTAGACAACTTTTATGCGACCGCCACCTACCGCGTCTTCAAGCCGGTCGGAGAGGGACTCAGCGCTCTCGCGTCATATATCAAACCTACCAGCGATCCGGTTCAGATGGTAAGGATTGGAACAGTTAGATACTCGTCGACTCGACGGCGAACAATCCTAGCAAAACAATCGGACATTGCCGTATCGGTTAATATTCAAGATTTCATTGGCACGAAGACGGGCATGTTCGGGATGACCCGCATGGGCAAGTCAAATACAATGAAGACAGTCGCTGCGAGAGTATTCGCAGTTTCGGAACAGAGACGTTCCAGCGGTCAGGCTCCGATCGGGCAGCTAATATTCGACCCTCAGGGCGAGTACGCGAATCCGAATACTCAAGACGGCACAGAACTAGCCGCCATCGGACCTGATCATGTCGTTATCTATAAGTTCGGAGCCGATGGCAGTCAACGAAATGTTCGTCCGCTGGGCTTCAACTTCTTTGATCCTGCGCAAATCGAAGCCACCAAGGGTGTTATCTCTAACGCCCTTGCTGACGTCACTTCAGACTATGTGAAGGCTTTCGTACAAGCCGACTTCGCTGGAACACCAATAGCGGGCGAGACCGACAACGAAGCCTACGAGCGCCAGGCGCGTGCCGGACGGGGACGATTGTTGCTTTATGGTGCGCTTGCGAAGGCAGACTTTGCGGTACCAGCGTCCCGCCATGAGCCAGGTGGTCGAGTGCGAGACTGGCAAGCCCCGGTCGTCATGAGGGCAGCGCTGGCTGATGCACTCGAACAACAACTTGGCTCTGGACATATCAAACGCTTCCCCGGTGGACGCATTGTTGGGGTTGAGCGAAACTCTCTCGTCAAAGTAATCGACTGGATTCTTCAGCGTGAGGAAGCAAACGATCTCACAGGTGACGCGGCGAAGGGCCTACAGTCATTCGTATCTGGAGATCCATGGCGCTCCGCTCTGCCAATCTATACGCAAGTCAATCAGAACAGACAAGTATCAGGTTTCGCAAAACTGAAGCCACTCAAAGCCTTCCATGCTCCATCTGCGCAGATCGACTATCGCGGAGAAATTTACGGAGAGCTTGTCAATGGGCGCATCGTAATAGTTGACCTTCATCTTGGCCCCGATCCGGTGATTCGCAAGCTCTCTGAAGGGCTGGCTGAGTACCTCATCGAGCGCCAGACTACTGTCTTCACATCCGGGTCTGAGCCGCCGGACATCCAGATAGCATTGGAAGAGGCTCACAACCTCTTTTCCTCTGAAAAGTACAGCAACGACCTCGACGTATGGGTTCGGCTCGCGAAACAAGCCAGCAAGCTCAACATTGGAATGCTATACGCAACTCAGGAGATCACTGGAGTTGATCACCAGGTACTCGCAAACACCAAGAACTGGGTGGTCGCCCATCTAAATAACTCTCGAGAAGTCAACGAACTCGGACGGTACTACGACTTCAAGGCTTTCGGAGATGCCATTATTAGTCATGAAGACAGAGGATACGTACGCCTCAAAACCATGTCCTCCCCTTTCATCATTTCCGTCCAGATAGATCGATACGGACTGAATCTTGTAAACGAAGCGCGAGCAGCTGCTGGTCTGCCGCCATTGAATCCATCGGAAGACTGACGGGTTGCGCTTATGCCTTACGAAACTATCGCTGGCGGTAAAGAGCTCGCGTCACGGCTGGCTCACTCGAATGCCATAGTCCGCGCCATGGCAGACAAGGCAGAGTTTTATGTACCTGCAGAGCACGTGAGCGATCTTTCATGGCTGCAGCCCAAAATTCGCACGCGATCAGAACTCGAGCGAACTATCGGAACAAACCAATTGACCGCAGTTATTGGCATCGACGGGTCTCTTATGGTTGTACCGGTTCGAGATGGCCTTCCGTCGGTGCGTTATGGGTACGCGCAAGCTGCGGCTATATGGCTTGATGTTAACCTCATGGAGACTCAGCGCAATGAACGATTCGTCGATCCAGTGGTACTGCATGAGGCGGTAAACTCTGCACTCGTTTCGCTGGATATGCCAGTGGCCGGCGCCTACCTTCGAGCTGGAATTACCATCCAGCAGTCCTGGCGAGAATGTATTGATGCGCTGTTCCGGGGCAAGAAGATCGAAGTCAATCGGCTGAATCAGAGTCTTCTGCAGCTGCTTATGCTTCTTCATGGTGCGCCAGGGGCGCCTGCGACTACGGTTCCCGTAGATTGTCCGGAAGCCCTGTGTAAGCAGAAGGCTATTCCCGTTCCAGAAAGCGGATGCGACTGCCCAGGGTGCGGGAAAGTGCTCTGGCCCACAGACACTCTTCGTATTTACGAAGAGGTTGTCGAAGACGGCGAAAATGCTGCTGCGCTCGGCCGTCTTATGCAGGTTGTGGAGCTGCTAGTCCTAGTGGGTCTGTCGACTCTGCTCTGGGAGCAATCGCGGAGCGCGCTGTTCGCCACGACTCTGTTCATCGTCGATGGGCCAATGGCGGTCTACGGGCCTCCTGCAAAGCTTAGGGCGCGAGCTCTCACATACTTCCAAAAGATGACACCAGCAGCACCTGGCGCTGGGCCCTTTATCTGCGGCGTCGAGAAGCACGGAGCCGCTGTCGACTACGCGACTGCTCTGGCAAGACATGAAGCTCTCAAACCTGGCGAGCTACTTATCGTGGACTCAGAGGTTATCGCGAAAATGACCAACGCCACCAACTCTATCGCCTACGGCTCGGAAACCTATTGGGGCAGAAAGTTTCTTTACCGCGCACTGGATGGGCGTGTTGTAGTAATCACTGTCATGCCAGCCGCTGGAGCGCCTTATGATGATCACGGTGGGCAGCACGATCCGTCCGCATACCCTTCCCTACCGGCGATTCTGGATGTAATCGACAGAACAGGATCGTCGATGTATCGAGATGGCCTTATCCCTGTTGCGCTCGCCCACTCGAAAGCAGCCTATCCTATTGGTATCGGGACTGACGTTCTTCGCCTCGTCGCGAAACATAAGTTGGGGCTTGAAGACCTTAACGAAGGTGGGCAAGCATAAAAATGACGATGCTTAACCCTGACGCCGCCCTAACCCAACGTGGCATATCGCCAGGACAATCGCCACTGCATATCCGCGATATGCCTAGGGCCGTACGCGACGTGCTTGATATTCGCGATAGCGTCACCATTCCTTCTCGGCATCTTTCGCCGCTTCGATACCCAGGAGCTAAGTCTGGATTGTCGAAGGTTATTGGCGAGCTAGTGGAGTCTGCCTCACAATCCATCGGTCGGCCGAGCCTGTTTGTTGAGCCCTTTGCAGGAGGCGCTTCTACCTCTCTGAGTCTCGCAAGTCAGGGTCTCGTCGATCGTGTCCTTCTTGCTGATGCTGATCCACTGGTAGCTCGCTTCTGGCAAGTCGCCGCTTCGGAGACTGAGTGGCTTATAGATAGGATGCACGACGAACCAGTTACTCTCGAGCGGTGGGACTTTTGGCGTGCGTGGCAGCCGCGATCGAAGGACGATCGCGATGTCGCCGTTAAATGTCTATTTTTGAACCGGACGACCTTTTCCGGCATTCTTCACGGGAGAGCAGGGCCGATTGGCGGACGGAAACAGGAAAGCGCCTATAAGATCGACTGTCGATTCAATAAGGAAGCTCTTGCGGAACGCTTGCGGTACATAGGTGAGCTTTATCGGAGCAATCGCATTGTGGATGTGTGGTGCAAGGATTGGAAAGATACTCTTGAAGATGTTGCCGAATGGTATCCACAACTTCTGCCGGACAGGGTCATATCGTATATCGATCCACCCTACATCAATAAGTCGTCGAAACTTTACGGTCATTCGTTTGACCCGGCCGGCGGTTACTCATCGAGCGACGGGTCATGGGAGAACGACACGGCTCACTATCAGTTGGCGAGCTATCTTCGACACAATGCACAGAACCGTTGGATTCTGTCGTATGACAATCACCCTGCGCTGACCACCAATCCAGAACTTTACTCGACGTCCAGGATGACTCCAACTAAGGAAAGCACGCGCCTCCTTCGGGTACGCGCTTGGCGCATCTCGAAACGCTTGGTGGACCTGCACTATAGCGTTTCCAGCAGATTCCGGGGCCGGCGTAAGGAGCTACTCCTTACAACGCTACCTCCAACTCGCGTGCCGCTGAACGAACAATTCATGCCTCTCGAATTCAACGAAGATAGCTGAGAGTCCGTCCAGGAAAGGTCGCCCGTGCCCTCCGCCCCCCACCACAAGGCATTCCATGAGTTCAAACAGAACTTGGAATATGCTCGCCAGATCGTCGAGGGCGGCCGTATGCTGTCGAGACTTCAGGTTGGGTCTTTCGACGTCGACGACCTTTATCGTGCTGCTTGGGTCCAAGCTGTGGCGGCTCTTGACCACTGGGTCCACGAAGAGATTTACCACCGCGCCGTAGTGATCGCACAGCAACCGAGTAGCACGACCAAACCTAAGAAATTTCTTTCCTTCGAGATCCCGATGGGTCTTTTTGAAGAGGTGAGTACGGGACTCGTTTCCTTGGAGGCTGGCCTCCGCAGTCATCTGAAGAAGTCTTTGAGCTATAGATCTTTCCAACATCCCGCGAAAATCAAAGAAGGTTTCGCGCTAGTCACTGATCTGCCCCTCTGGGAGCAGGTGGCGAGAGTGTTGACTGCACAACGTTCGGATGGAAACCGAGTCACGTCGAGTGATCTGATCGACAAACTTGCAAAGATAGCAAATCGACGAAACAAGATCTCGCATGAAGCAGATCGCAACCCTGATCTACCCGGCGCCAAGATGTCCATACAGGCGGACGAGGTCCAAGACGTCATAGATCTGCTAGAGACCGTTGGCGCAGCCATTCTTGAGACACTTGACGGTGGATCTGCTCCTACGTCATCGCAGTCAGTATCAGCCTCTCCTAGTCCTGCGCTTCAACTACAACGCGTCGCAACGTCGGAACGGGCCCAACGCTTCAATGAATTGCTCAGCCGACACCAAGAGGAGGCTCCGACTATTGCGCTTCTTCTTGAGCGTTGGTCAAAACTAGGCGGCTCCATTACTTATAGCGACCGAGGCGAGCCCTCATGTCTGCCGATGCTGGATGGAGAGGATTTCGACTACTGGGCGATCACCATCTATCCGTTTACGAGCAAGATCCATGTAACTTTCGACTACTTGAGCCAGCGCCCACCATTCGACGACGTGGCGCTCCGCCGGGAGCTGCTGCGCAGAATTAATGCTATTCCTGGAGTGACACTTCCCGATGACTCTATCAGCGACCGCCCCACTTTTCCCATTGCTGCCCTCCGCGGTGAGGGAGGCAATATCCTCTGGGAAGCATTGGAGTGGTTCAGTTCCCAGATTCCCCGAGAGTAAGTTTGGTCACCATATAGCACTCGGCCTCCCAGCCATGGAAATGCTCATCGAACCTGGAATCCGCTTAGCCTCGATTCCGTTCTTCCATTTACCTCGCGACAGTCCGGCGAGCTTGGTCGCCACCCCTACTGTGGCTTGGAGTATCTCTGAGCCTGTCATTTACTAGCAGTCACGTCCCGCGGCATCCGTGCTTGGCGCCCGTTGCGGTAACCGGCTCATTAGATCGCGCAACAGGATGCTGCCCCGCATGACTTAACGGCCTGGAGCCCGGAAGGGTGTGAGCGTGGACAGAGATCTTGCAGCGCTCGTTGCGGTTCACCCTCGCGCCTTAGCTTCGGACCTGCCTTTTTAACAGGAACGCCTTCTTGCGCTCCGGCGCTGCGGGACATAGGCGGGATGATCTTACCTGCTTGATACGCTGGATGAGTTGTTTCCCCAGGTCAGGAAACGTAGACCAGCCGTACAATCCGCGCTCTCCTAAAGCGGGTGCCGCTGGTTCGAATCCTGGCGGGGACACTCACTTAGATCGACCTTTCAGTCCCCTGACCTGCGGCTCCATAGCCGTACACCTTTGTTTGTAAACCATGCCAGGCAACCGGCAGCGCCCGCATATAGCTGTGAGGCCATGATCAGGGAGGCTTTTCCAACCTGATCACGCTGGTCAGCAGGGGCAGCGGCGGGACCGGTTGGCATGAGAAGAGGCTCCCGGTAAGACAGCAGTCGACCAAGATCCGATGCCTCTACCGGAGAGCCTCGTTGCTGTCTTACCCTGCTGCGATTCCGCTGTCCAATCACACCCTGATCCGCCTGGCCGAGTTGCTCCGTGCCCGGCGTGCCGAGCGGCGCTGCCGCTGGCGGCGCCTGGATGCGTCCCGGCAAGCCCTGCTGGTCCTGGCCCATCTGCGCAACGGCGACACCTATGCGCGACTGGCCGCGGGCTTCGCCATCGGCGCCAGCACCGCCTGGCGCTACGTCCGTGAAGCGACCGACCTGCTCGCCCTGCTCGCCGACGACGTCCACGCCGCCGTCTTACGCGCCGGCCGGCTGGCCTACGCCATCTTGGACGGCACCCTGATCCCGATCGACCGGCTGGCCGACGAACGGCCGTACTACTCCGGCAAACACCGACGTCACGGTGTGAACGTGCAGGTCCTGGCCGATCCGGCCGGCCGACTCGTCTGGGCCTCACCCGCGCTGCCCGGTGCCACGCATGACCTGACCGCGGCGCGTACCACCGGCCTGATCGACGCCCTGATGGTCGCAGGGGTCAAGACTCTCGCCGACAAGGGATATCAGGGCGCGGGAGGCAGCATCCGCACGCCGTTCAAAGGCCATCGACTGCGGCCGCCGCTGTCGCACCATCAGCGCTCGGTCAACCGGGCACACGCCCGCATCCGTGCTTGCGGGGAACGTGCCGTTGCCACCCTGAAGACCTGGAAGTTACTGACCCGGCTGCGATGCTGCCCGCACCGCGCCACCACGATCGTGCAGGCCATCCTGGTCCTGCAGCTCATCGAGGAGGGCCGTTACTCAGGATGAAAAGGGCTCAATGAACAAGCCGCTGACCGGCAAGGTCGCCCTCGTCACCGGAGGGTCCCGCGGGCTGGGAGCCGCGACCGTACGGCTGCTTGCCGAGCAGGGCGCCGACGTCGCGTTCACGTACGTCAGCTCCGACAAGCAGGCCCAGGCCGTCGTCGACGAGGTGCGCGGCAAGGGAGCGAAGGTCGCCGCGTTCAAGTCCGACCAGGCGGACGTGAGCCAGGCGCCGGCACTGATCGACGACGTGGTCGCGCACTTCGGCGGCCTCGACATTCTCGTCAACAACGCCGCGATCTCGGCGAGCGGGACGGTGGACGACCCGGACGCCGACACCGCCGCGCTCGACCGGATGCACGCCACCAACTACCTCGGGGTGATCGCCGTCATCCGGGCCGCCTCCCGAGTGCTGCGCGAGGGCGGCCGCGTCATCACCGTGAGCTCCGGGCTGGGCACCCGAGTCGGCGTCCCGGGCGTGGCCGACTACGCGGCGACCAAAGCGGGGATCGAACGGTACACCATGGGCGTCGCCCGCGACCTCGGCTCCCGAGGCATCACCGCCAACGTCGTGGAAGCCGGGCTGATGGAGGGCGGCATGGACGCGCCTGACCCCGAGACCCTCAAGGCCCTGCTCAGCTCGCTGTCCCTGCAGCGCATGGGACACCCCGACGAGATCGCCGCGGCAATCGCCTTCCTGGCCGGCCCCGCCGCGTCGTACGTCACCGGCGCCAAGCTGGACGCCCACGGCGGCTACAACGCCTGAGCCGCAGCGCCGTCAGCGCGCGTCCATCCTGGATCGCACCCCGGCGTCATCGTCACGCCGATGATCGAGGAACTCCTGGACGAGCAGGGCGGCCGGCGGCCGGACACGCAGCGCACCCCGATGCACCGGGCCGAGCTCGTGATCGACGGCGGGCTCACCTCATACTGCGCCCCACCGTGACAGCGGTGACGCCGCTTGCCTGGGGTGGACGGGTCAGGACGGTTTGAAGTCGGGGTAGTAGGCTGCGGCTGCCGTGGCGGTGTCGATGTTGCGCGGGAACAGCGCCGCTTCGTAGGCGCGGATGGCCGCGTCGACGTCCTCCGGCTGGTTGGCGATGGCGTTGCCGAGCTGGCCGGCGTCGAACAGTGCCCAGTTCGCTCCTTCGCCGTCCGGTGGTGCCAGGTGGGCGGCGTCGCCGATGAGGGTGACCCCAGGCACGTGGTCCCAGCGGTGCCCGATCGGCAGACCGTACAAAGGGCGGAAGATCGGTGGGATGTCGCTGTCGGCGACCAGCGCGACGAGCTCCGGCGCCCAGCCCTTGAACATCGCCGCGATCGTGCGGGCGGCGGCGGGGCCGTCGGTGAAGTCGATGTCGTCGAACCAGTCGAGCGGCTGGTCGAACATGGCGTAGGAGTGCAGGGTGTCGGCGCGTTCGCGTTGCACGCCGAGTCCGATGCCGGTGGTTTCGTCGTAGGCGGTCATCGAGCCGCCGCCGACCAGCGCCAGGGTGGCGGGGTGCCGGGTGTCGCTCTCGTACAGGTACGTCTCGACCATCGAACGTCCGGCGTAGGTGGGTGTGGCGTCGGACAGCAGCGGCCGGACCTTCGACCAGGCGCCGTCGGCGCCGATGAGGATGTCGGTGACGATCGTCGATCCGTTGGCGAAGGTCACTTCGTGGCGGCCGTCCTGGAGGGTCCGGACGTGCTGCGTCCGGTGGCCCCAGACGACGGTGCCGGCGGGGAGGGAGTCCAGCAGCAACTGGCGGAGCTCGCCGCGCTGCACCTCGGGGCGGCCGGCGGTGGGGTCGTCGGGATGGTCGGCCAGGATGGTGCCGTCGGGCGCCACGTCGCGGGATGCCTGGCGGCCTTCGAGGATGAGGGATCGGAAGCCATCCATCAGGCCGGCGGCACGGATCCCGTGTTGTCCGTTGTAGTCGTGGATGTCGAGCATGCCGCCCTGGCCGCGGGCCTGCGCGGACGCCTCCGCCTCGTACACCGTGGACGGGATTCCGTGGACGGCCAGGGTTCGGGCCAGCGTCAGCCCCGCGAGACCGGCGCCGATGATCGTGATCTGAGTCATGCAGGTGTTCCTTACTGTTCTGGGTCGGGGAGGCTGGGCGGGTCGAGCCGGGAGGCGAGTTGCTCCAGGAGGTCGTGGAGCCGGGCCCGCCCTTCGTCGCCGAGCGGCGCGAGGATCGACTCCTCGACGCGGTCCATGGCCTCTTCGAAGCCCTGGATCAGCTCGGCGCCCGCCGGGGTGACCTGCACCCGGCGGCTGCGCGTGTCGCCCTCCTGCGTGCGGCGTTCCACGAGGCCGCGCCGCTCCAGCCCGGCCAGGAGCCGCGAGACGCCGGGCGCGCTGGTGCGCGTGGCCCGGACGATGTCGCGCTGGATGGCGTTGGGGTTCTTCGACAGGTACGCCAGCACGGCGCTCTGCTCGTGGGTGAGGCCGCGCTCCCGTATCCAGTCATCGGCGATGCGCCGCTGCGCCCACACCACCCACCGCATCAACTCCAGCGTGCTTTCCTTCATGGTTAACACGTTAACTGTTGCGGTGTTAATAATCAAATGGAGGTCTCCGCCGTAACACCGTTTCCAAGGCAGCAGCCGGGCCAGGGCCGGCTGGCCGAACACCGGCAGGCCGACGGGCGGAGGTCATCAGACATGGACGCCAGATGTCGATCGCCCGGTGAGGTCGGTCGTGCCCAGCAGCACCGCGCCGGCCGCCGGCAGCCGGGCGACCGGCCGTGCCGGGTCGAAGGTCGGCCGGCCAGTACGGTGGAGCCGACCGTGCCGCCCAGGCCCGCGGTGTCGATGTTGTCCTTGATCAGGATGGGAACACCACGACGGGGCCAGGATGGCGTTGGTGCAGGGTGTCAGGCACTTCGCGACCAGGCCAGGCCGCATGGTGCCGGGAAGTACCCGTTCGCGGTGTTTCTCACTCGGGGCTCGGGTACCGAGCGAGGAATGAAGCGCTGGTCGGTGCCTGCCTACTTGGCCGGGCAGGGTTTCTCGCTCCTGGGGGACGAGGTTTAGGTCTGGGCCGCCACCACGGCGGGCGGCGCGGCGGGGGCGGCGTTGGTCGCGACGGCGGCAGCGATACCAAGAGCGCTCCTGATGCTGGTGGGTGGGGCATCGCGGACAGGTTCGGGTCGCGGGCCGTGATGGTCACCAGCGACGCGGCGCGCATGGTGGTGATCGCCGTGACGGCCGTGCTGACCATGGGCGGGCCGGACATCGCGGTGCTGGCGGTGACGGCGGTGCTGTTCGGGATCGCCGACGCGATGTTCATGCCGGCGGCGGGGGCCATGCCGCCCCGGCTGGTCGAGCCGGACCGGCTCGCGGCGCTGAACGGGATGATGACCTTCGTCCGGCGGGCGTCGCTGATGCTGGGGGCGCCGCTGGGCGGGCTGCTGGCGGCCGGGCCCGGGCCGGCGGCGGCCTTCGCCTTCAACTCCGCGACGTTCGCGGTGTCGCTGGTGTGCCTGCTGCTGGTACGGCTGCGGCCGGCCGCCCGACGAGAGACCGGCACCGTGCGGCGAAACATCGGTGAAGGGCTGCGTACGGTCGGGTCGACGCCGGTGCTGCGGTGGTGGAGCTGGGGTTCACCGGCCCGTACAACATCGGGCTGGCGTTGCTGGCGCAGCACCGCGGCTGGGGCGCGCCCGGCATGGGGTTCATGCTGACCGCTTTTGGGCTGGGTGCGGCGGCGGGCGCGCTGGGCGCGGCGGTGGTGCGGCGGTGGGTGCCGGCCGGGCCGCTGGTCATCGTGTCAGTGCTGGTGCAGGCGGCCTGCCTGGGGGCGCTGGCGGCGGTCCCGGCCCTGGGCTGGGCGCTGCCGGTGAGCGTGCTGGTGGGGGTGACCGCGAGCCTGTCGGGGACGACGGTGATGACGCTGGTGCAGCTCACCAGCGACCCGGCGCGGCTGGCCACGGTGATGAGCGTGGTCACGCTGTCGAGCTACGGGACGGTTCCGGTGGCCAACGCGCTGACGGGGGTGGTGGCGGCGGCACTGGCGGTGCCGTACGCCTTCGTGGTCGGCGCGTTGATCCAGCTGGCATCCATGTCATTCTTCTTCATGAGAAAGCCGATCTCCCTGACGCCAGGCCAGTCAGAACGGACACTCCTCATGGCGTTCATCAGTGGCGCTGGGCGCGATGGCGGGGGTGGCGCTCGGCCGGCGGCAGATGGCGACGGCCTCCTCCACGCGGCCCCGCTCGATCAGCAGCCCGGCCGCGTACGAAGGGTTGTGACCGGACTCGATGAGGACGGCGATCGCTTCGTCGGCGCGCCCTGCCTTCTCCAGCAACCGAGCGAGAGAATCGGCACGGAAGCCGTATGGATCTTCAGCGGGGGTCGACGCCTCGGCGATCGCCTCGTCGAGGCGTCCGGTTTCGGCCAGCAGCATCAATCGCTGATGGCCCAAGGAGTCCACCAGGTTCTCATCGTGTTCATGGTGCCGGGCCATCTCGGCGATCAGATCGAGCGCCTCTCCGGCGCGGCCGTTGGCGACCAGGACGTCCACCACCTCCGTCAGCAGGCACCCGCAGTCCCGGCCCTCCATCTCGGGACGAGCCGCCTCGACGATCTCGTCCACCCGGCCACTCTCCGCGAGCAGACGCACCAGGTCATGCACGACCTTCGACAGCCACTTCCCTGGTGCGCCGCGCAGGATCGCGATGCCCTCATCGATCCTTCCCCGTTGTGCCAGCCGGTCGGCCAGAGCGCACGCGGCGTAGCCGCCGTCGGGTTCGGCGGCGAGCTCGCGAAGCTCCTCCAGCCGGTCGTGGCGGGCCAGCATCGCGGTGAACTCTTCGACCTCGTTCGCGAAACTGTACTGGTCGGCCTCGTTGCTGTGCCGCAGCAGGTCGAGAGCCTCGTCCACGCGTCCTTGCCGTTCCAGCACCCGGCCCATCAGGATCACGGCGTTCCACGGTTCACCGGTGCGCAGCTTGTCCTCGACCGCCGGTCGCAGCAGCTCGGTCACCTCCTCGTCGCGGCCGTGTCCCTCGGCGGCCTCGGCCAGCGCCTCGAGCAGCAACCAGTCCTCCAGGTGAGGACGCAACACCTCGATCGCCTCATCCACCCGCCCATGCCGGGCCAGCAATCTCGCCAGCGCGCTCCAGGCCAGGCGCTCACCGCCTTCGGCCTGTGCCCGTACCAGCCCGACGGCCTCGTCCACGCGTCCTTGCCGTTCCAGCAGATCGGCGGCCACCTTGATCGCGTGCCACCAGCGGGTCTCGGCGAACGGTGCGAGGACCTCCCATGCGGACTCCCAGTCCCGCTGGGTGGCCAGTTCCTTCACCGCGCCGGCGGCGGAGAACCACTCGCCCGAGCGGGCCGTCGCCACCACCGTGTCGAGGTGCCCGTGCTCGATCAGACGATCCACGACGTCCGGCGTCACCCCTTCGTACAGACGCCACTGCCGATCGAGATCATCAGCGTTCATGACCCTGAACTCTGCCACCATGGCCGCATGGCCGCATGGTCGCAGAAAGAGAGGTCAGCGGCCGTACGTCTCCAGCAGCCGTAGCCACACCTCGCTGACCGTGGGGTACGGCGGGACCGCGTGCCACAGCCGGTCCAGCGGGACCTCGCCCACCACCGCGATCGTCGCGGCGTGCAGCAGCTCCGCGACGTCCGGGCCGGCGAGGGTGAAGCCGACGATCACCTTACGGTCCTCGTCGACGACCATGCGGGCGTGGCCCTGGTAGCCGTCGGCATGCAGGGCGGCGCCGGCGACGGCGGCCAGGTCGTAGTCGATCACGCGGGTGCGTATCCCGGCGGCTTCGGCGGCGGACGCGGTCAGGCCCACCGAGGCGATCTCCGGGTCGGTGAAGATCACCTGGGGGACCGCGCGTTCGTCGGCCGTCGCCGCGTGGCGGCCCCAGCGGCCGTCCTCGACCGGTTCGTCCTTCGCCCGTGCCACGATGACGTCGCCGACCGCGCGGGCCTGGTATTTGCCCTGGTGGGTGAGCAGCACGCGCCGGTTGACGTCGCCCGCGGCGTACAGCCGTCCGTCGCCGATCGGTGTCCCGTCCTCCGCCACTACGCGCAGCGTGTCGTCCACCGTGAGCCAGGTGCCCGGCGTCAGGCCGAGGGCGTCGAGGCCGAGGTCGTGGGTGTTCGGGGTGCGGCCGATCACGACCAGCACCTCGTCGGCCTCGATCCGGTCGCCGTCGGTCGTCGTGATGTGCACAGTTCCGGAGTGGTCGCGGTGGGCCGATGCGGCGGTCGTGCCGAGGCGTACCGAAACTCCGGACTCCCGCAGCGACTCGGTGACCCGCTCGCCGGCGAACGGTTCGGCCTGCGGCAGCACACCGTCGCGGGCCAGCAGCGTCACCGAGGAGCCGAGGGCGGCGAAGGCGGTGGCCATCTCCGACGCCACCACGCCACCGCCGATGATCGCGAGGCGGCGGGGAGCCGCGCTCGCGGCGGCCGCCTCCCGGCTCGTCCAGGGGGCGGCGTCGCGCAAGCCGGGAATGTCGGGCAGCAGCGCGCTGCTGCCGGTCGCGATGACCACCGCGTGCCGGGCCGTCAACGTCACCCGAGTGCCGTCGTCGCCGGTCACCTCGACCTCGTTCGCGGACACGATCCGGCCCTGGCCACGATGCAGGGCGATCCCCGACGAGTCGAGCCAGGCGACCTGGCCGTCGTCCTTCCAGTGCGAGGCGAACGAATCGCGGCGGCCCAGCACCGCGGCCACGTCGAGATCACCCGTCACCGCCTCCCGCGCGCCGGGCACCTGGCGCGCCGCCCGCAGCGCCGCCGCGCTGCGCAGCAACGCCTTGGTCGGCATGCAGGCCCAGTAGGAGCACTCCCCGCCGACGAGCTCACGCTCGACGATCGCGGCGCTCAGCCCGCCCCGCACCACCCGGTCGGCGACGTTCTCCCCGACCGGGCCGGCGCCGATGACCACGACGTCGTAGATGGTGCCGTTCATGTCAGTTGCCCTTCGCGGCGCGGCCGAGGCGGATGGCCGAGATGAGGAAGAAGATGCCGCCGGGGATGGCGTAGCCGGCCGCGTTCATCAGGGTCGGGTTCGGGGCGGCGGCGCCGAGGATGAAGGACGCGCCGGCGAGCACGGAGATGGCGCCGCTGATGATCATCGGCCACTGGCCGCCCATCTTGCGCCGGGTGACGGCCACGATCAGCTGGACCGCCCCGGCCACGATCGCCCACGCGCCCCACACGCGCAGCACCGCCGGGATCCCGGATGTGCAGGCGACAGCCACGCCGATGGCCGTGATCAGGCTGACCGCGACGTTCACGTGCAGGAGGGCAGGTGAGCCGGTGGTGCGTGACGCGCGGGCGTCGATGACGGCGGCGGCCACGTCGAACAGGGGGTAGAGCACGAGCAGGGTGATCGCGAGCGGGCCCAGGTTCGCGGCGGTGGTGAACATCACGAGGGCCCAGACGATGGCGAACGCGAACCGGACGAAGTACAGCCGCCGCAGGGTGAGTGCGGTTCCGGAGATGCCGGGGGAAGCAGCGATGGAGCTCATGACGGTCCTTTCAGAGGGTGGGTGGCGCGCGCCGGTCGCGTCCCGGGTCGGTGCTGCTGCCGACGGTCCTGGTCGTCGACGGATTCGGAACGAGACCGAACGTTCTACCTCTCGAAGCTTGTTGCCTGGGGCGTGGATTGTCAAGACCGAACGTTCTACCTACTAGGGTGGTCGCATGCGCAACGCATCCGCAGGACGGCCGTCGGAAGCGCGGTCCCGGCTGCTCGAGACGGCCACCCGGCTCTTCTACGGGGAGGGCATCCGTGCCGTCGGCATCGACCGCATCGTCGCCGAGGCGCAGGTGACGCGCGCCACCCTCTACCGGCACTTCGCCGGCAAGGAAGACCTCGTCCTCGCCTATCTGAGCGGCGTCGACCGCGCCATGCGGAGCCCTGCCGAAGAGGCCATCGCCGCCGGGCTACCGGCCGCCGACACCGTCCTCACCCTCAGCAAGGGCATCGCCCAGGCCATCCAGTCCCCTGGCTTCCGGGGGTGCGCCTTTCTCAACGCCGCCGCTGAATATCCCGATCCTGAATCGCCGGCACGCAAGGCCGTGCTCGCCCACCGGGAATGGTTCCTGGAAACCATCACGGGGCTGCTGGCCGAAATCCGGGAGGTCGGCGCCGAGCCTGCCGCTCGTCACTTTGTGATGCTGCGCGACGGGGCCATGGCGGCCGGATGCCTGTTCGATCCGGCGCTGATCAGCGAGACCTTCCTGCACGGAGTCGAGAGACTCCTGAAGGTTCATGCTGTTACCGACTGAGCCATTCGAGGCAGGAAGAATCAGTTTCACGGGTCCGCCGTCGTCCTATGCCGGGACGGACCCACCCAGTACGGCTACGATGCGACACTAACCGCCCAAACGCTTGATCCCAAACGGTTCGATGACGAAAAACCCATCATGGGCGGTACACGCGCCAGGCGGTCGAGTCAAAGTAGAGATCCGAGGAACGGGCGGTTGGAGGTTGGGCGGGAAATCCGAGCCGCCCGCCGCGAGCAAAGATCCCTCGAATATCTTTCCCGCTCGAGGAAATTCGATGCCTCGCCTGCCGTCGGATGCCCGCACCGGCTTCGTACCCTCGGGCCATAGGGGGATTAGTGTCCTGAATTGCCGATAAGGATCGCCATATCTCACCAGCACAAGGCACGATTCACTCTTCACCCACTCGAGCCGTGCTGTCAGCGGCATCAAGGTGGAATAAAATTCACCCCGATATACAGCGATGGCCGGGTCGGTGCCAACAATGGTGTGGCACACCTTGTCCGAGGGGCACGGTCCGGGCGAAGCGACCGCGGACGCCCCGTTTCGGCGGGCATCTGCGGTGCAGGCCACCAAGCTCAGTGCCACACAAAGAACCGCAGCGATTCCGGGTAGCCGTCTCACGAAGACAACCCCCTTCGGCGAGGAGGGACGGCTGGACCGCCCTAGAGGACCACGGCCCAGCCCCAGGCTACCCTTGGCCTCTCTATTCTCGGTTCCAAATCCTGTAACCGAACGCATCGCGGTACACGCTCACATGGCTGTACGCGCAGTAGAGACCCGACTGGCCCGCGAGAGAGCCCTCTCCGACGACGATGCCATATGCGGTGAAGCCTGCCGCGGGGCCTCCCGTGAAGACCGGGCCACCACTGTCACCGTGATCGCAGTCCGTCCCCGAGCGCTGGTCGGTGACGAAGAGATTATCTGCGGTGCCGTTGGACCAGTTGGTTCTCTTTACGGTGCCGCAAGTGGTTCCCGTGGCCTTCCCCCACTTGCACACGTTATCACCGACCCACTGAACGGGGTCCTCGGCATCCACATATGCCTTCTGGTTAGAGCTCCAGTAGAAGGTCCGGGTGAGCGTCAGGCTTCCCCGCGTATAGAGCGCCGCTTCACCGTAGTCACAATCCAACCAACATGAGTTGGTCAAGCTGATCGTGGTGCAGTTGCTGCCATCGATGGAGTAGTTGCAGTATCTCCTGGTCGATGCGCCATTGGCGCAGTGTCCAGCCGTGCCATGGCGCCGCGTCTCGTAGTCCCAGGTGGCCACCACGTTGAAGTTGGACGTACAGTCTCCCAAATTCCCTCCGCCCCGGATGTAAGGGTCTTCAGCGGTGGAGACTGAAGCGGAGGCGGAGGTGGAGGAGAAGGTGGATGCGACGGGCCCGTCCGTGACCGTCACGTCCACGGCGATGGCCGGATTGGTCACCAGCGAAGACACCGCCGAATCGATGGCGTCGTCCTGAACGGACGCTTTGGCCTCGGGAGCGGGGACGACGAGGCTGTGCACAGTACCGGTCCTGGCGTCGTAATAGCTGGCCACATCAGAGAAGCGAGGGTCATCCCGCAGGGCGTGATGCACGCGCTTCTTGGCGTCGTTCAGCTCCGCCTCGGTGTAGCCCAGCCGGCCTTGTAGCTCCACCTGGAGAGGCAGTGTTCTGGCCGCTTCTATGGCCGGAGCCGGGACATCCCCCTTGAAACCGAGCCACACGTGTGAGCCGTCGGCAGCGCGCTCACCGCCGGCGAACTCGCCCTTGAAGGCTTGCTGAAGCTGGACCAGCCTCTGCTTGGTCGCAGGCCATGATCCGTGGCGCTGGATGGCCTCGCTGAACGTGACGCCTTGGGCCTTCGCCATCCCCTTCAGGACTTCGATGTGCGCGGCAGAAAGATCGTCGATAGCGACGTCGGGGATATCTACCGGGCCGTCCGGCCAATTCGCAGTCGCCGCCGGATCAGTCTTTGCTCTCTGCGCGATGTAAGCGTCCACGGCCTGCTCCAAGGAGATTCCCTTGCGGACCGCGTCCCGCTGCAGCTTTTCCAGTGTTGGACGGTGGACCTTTGGTTGCCGCCCTGCGGCCAGCACCACGGTTTCGGTCGGAGCAGGGGATGCCGCAGCGGGAGAACCTACGAGGTTGGACGCCGCCAACGGCAGCAGTAGTGCCGCGATGGCCAGGAAAGTTGTCCGCCTCGTTGCTGCCCCACCTGCTAACCATGAAGAACGACCCGCCATTTCACCTCCACATATCTGAGGGTTTCGGCGGCGAAGTTAACACGCGCTTCTGCCAGAAGTAAGGCTTGATCTGCTTATTATTCTGTGGGGTGAGTGAAGCATCTGGACAGTCGCTCTCCGCAGGCTCTGGACGATCGCCTGCCGAACAAAATCAAGTCTTAGTGATCACACCATGGCTGACAACGCCTCCCCTCTGAAATCCACCAGGCACTCTTCGGAGCGCACGCTGGAGTACAAGGCGAAGATCGCGACAATCGACCGAAAGGCCGACGGGGGAGCTGTCGACCTGCGATCCGAAGTCAACTGCTTGCTACGGCCGCTGTGGGGCACCGTGACCCAGCTGAAATGATCCAGGGCAGGAATGACGGGTGTTCAAGGCTTGTAGCCCTGGGCCAGCGTGGTGATCTTCGTGTCGTCCGCGTACGTGACGGTGGCGGTGCGGAAGGAGCGGAAGTGCGGGTCCAGGTGGCCGTTGTCCAGGCTCAGCTCGGGTGTGGCACGCAGTAGCTCGACGAACGACGCCGCGCTGTAGCGGGCGGTGCCGGGGCCGTCGGTCATGTCCACCAGGGCGACCGTGGCCCGGTCGGTCAGGCGGTAGGTCTTGGCGGGGCCGGGGGCGGGCTCGAAGTAGGCGTCGTTGGCGACCCTCGGGCCGCAGACCATGGTGGTCGGCTTGGCCCTGATCAGCACCTGGTCCCCGTCCAAGGCGAGCTCGTTGATGTTGAGGACGTCGGGGGCGGGCACGCGGTGGGTGCCGGGGCGGTCGCAGATCCTGGGGCGGGGACGGGGTCCCAGATCGGTGGTCGAGGTCGGCTGGGGCAACGCCGAGACGGGCTGCTGGGCCGATGCGGGAGGGCTGGTCGCGGCGCGGGGAGTCGTGCAGGCGGCGAGGGCCAGCGCGGCGGCCGACAGGGTGATCAGGCGTAGCGCGCTCATGCTGGACCCTCGCATACCGACGATGGTGCTGGTGGGAGTACGACGACGCGTGCGGCGGGAAAGTTCGCCGCCGATTGCAGGGGACCAACCCCTTGCGGAATGGTCAAGAATCGTTGACCATTGCAGGCATGTCTTCCGACGATCTCCCCGAGACGTTTCACGTCACCACCGACGAGCAGCTGCGCGCCGTCTCCAACCTCACCCGTCACCGGATCATGGCCATGCTGCGCTTCGAGCCGGCGACGATCACGCAGATCGCTCAGCGGATGGGGCTGGCGAAGGGGAGCTCCAGCTATCACGTGCGGCTGCTTGAGCGGGCCGGTCTGGTGAAGGTGGTGGCGACGCGGAAGGTGAGAGGGGTCACCGAGCGGTACTACGCGATGGCCGCGCGGTCGATCGAGCTGCCGGATCCGGGGCCGGGGCAGCCGGACGTCCTGCTGCGCAATGCTGTCGCGGACCTGGAGGCGGCGCCGGCGGAGGGCGAGCGGCACGTACGGATGGCGCATCTGCGACTCACCGAGGAGCAGTTCGCGGAGCTGGGGGCCCGGCTGCACGCGCTGGCGGACGAGTACCGGGCGTTGTCGGATTCGTCGCTTCCGGACGTGTCGCTGGTCTTCGCGTTGTTCCGGCCGAATTCGGGCCCCCGAAGCGAGGATCCCGGCCCCCAAAGCGATGATCCCGGCCCGCGAAGCGATCATCCGGGTGAGCGGGTCGAGGAGCCGGGCGCGCCGGTCGCGGAGCCGGGTGCGCCGGTCGAGGAGCCGGGTGCGCGGGTCGAGGAGCCGGGCGCGCCGGTCGAGGAGCCGGGTGCGCGGGTCGAGGAGGGCGGCGAATGACCTCGGTGAAGTTGCCGGTCGGGTTCGGGCGGCTTTGGACGGCGCAGACGGTGTCCTCGCTCGGCGACGGCGTGACCCATGCCGCGCTGCCGTTGCTGGCGGTGGCGTTGACCAGGGATCCGATGGCGCTCGCCGTCGTCACGGCCGCCGGCACGCTGCCCTGGCTGCTGTTCGGGGTGCTCGGCGGTGCGCTGGTGGACCGGTGGGATCGGCGGCGGACGATGTGGGTCACGGATGCCGCGCGGGCGGTGCTGCTCGTCGTCCCGGCCGCGGCGGCGGCGTTCGACATGCTGAGCATCCCGCTGCTGGCGGGCACCGCGTTCCTGCTCGCCCTCGGCGGGCTGTTCTTCGACACGGCGGCCACGGCGTACCTGCCGGATCTGCTCCGGCGCGACCCCGCGCTGCTCGAACGCGCCAACGCTCGTCTGCGCGGCGCCCAGACCGCGACGTCCGGGTTCGCTGGGCCGCCCGCGGGCAGTGCGTTGCTCGCGCTCGGACGGTCGGTGCCGCTGCTGGCCGACGCGGTGTCGTTCGCGTTGTCCGCGCTGCTCGTACGGTCGCTGCCCGCCGTGCCGCGCCCGGCCGCCCAAGCCCGCGAGTCGCTGCTGCGGCAGGCGCGGGCCGGGGCCTCCTACGTCTTCAAGGACCGGCTGCTGCTCGGGCTCGCCCTCCGTCCGGCCGTCGGGAACATCGCCTTTCTCGCCGTGGAGACCGTCCTGGCCCTGTTCGCCCACGAACGTCTCGGCGTCGGCGCCCTGGGCTTCGGCCTCCTCCTCACCGCCGAGGCCACCGGCGGCCTGCTCGGCGCCGGCATCGCGTCCTTCCTCGGCCGGCGTCTGGGCACCGGCACGGCGCTGACCTGCACCGCGACCATCGAGGGCCTGGCCATCCTGGGGCTCGCCGCCGCCCCGAACGCGTACGTGGCCGGGCTCGCGCTCGCCGTCTGCGGGGCGGGCATGGGCGCCACGATGGTGCTCGGGCCCTCGCTCCGGCAGGCCATCGTCCCTGCTCACCTGATGGGCCGGGTCGCGTCCACGTCCCGCATGCTCGCGATGTGCGCGGCCCCGTTCGGCGCGTTCCTCGGCGGCTGGCTGGCCACCGCCTACGACCTGCGCACTCCGCTGTACGCCGCCGCCGGCCTCCTGCTCGCCATGACGGCCGTCACCGCGACCATGACCAGCAACCGCCGCGTCGAGGCCGCGCTGCTCGACGCCCGCCCGCAGGCCGTGCAGACCGCCGCCACGTGACGGCCGCCTCCCCCACGCGACACTTCCACGCCACGGCCGCCTCCCCCACGCGACACTTCCACGCCACGGCCGCCTCCCCCACGCGATACTTCCACGTGGCGGCCGCCTCCCCCACGCGATACTTCCACGTGGCGGCCGTCTCCCCCACGCGGCTTCCACGTACGGCCGTCTTCCCTACGCGTCGCCGACCTGGCCGGACGGGGGCGGGACGTCGAGGCCGGCGAGCAGGTCGCGCAGCAGGTCGGCGAGCTGGTCGCGGCGTTCGGGTGTGAGGTGGCCGATGAGCCGGTCCTCGGCGGTGAGCAGGTCGGCGACGACGCGGTCGAGCAGCGCGTGGCCCGCGCGGGTGAGGGTGACGGCGCGGGCGTGGTAGCCCGTTCCGGAGGTGGTGCGCTCGACGAGGCCGGCGTTGACAGCGCGTTCCACGCGCTGGGTGATGGCGCCGCGCGTGACCATGCACGCCTCGGCCAGCTCGCCCGGGCTCATCCGGTACGGCGGGCCGCTGCGCCGCAGCGTGGACAGCAGGTCGAGGGTCGCGACGTCCACGCCGAGGCGGTTCAGGAGGCGGCGGCGTTCGTCGCCGAAGGCCTTGGCGGCCCACCAGATGCGGGTGATGACGCCGATCGACTCGACGGGGACGCCCGGCAGTTCGCGCCGCCAGGCGTCCTGGATGGCGTCGGCGCCGTCGCGGGGCAGGTCGTCAGCGGCCACGTTCTGCGCCGCCGTTGACCTGGATGATCTGGGCGGTGACGTGGGCGCCGCCGGGTGAGGCGAGCCAGTGGACGGTTTCGGCGATGTCCTGTGGCGTGCCCGCGCGGCCGGTGTGCGTCTGGGCGAGGAGCGCGGCGCGGCGCTCGCCGGTCAGGGTGTCGCCGAAGAACTCGGTGTCCTCGATGTAGCCGGGGGCGACGACGTTCACGGTGATGCCGCGGGGGCCAAGGGCGGCCGCGAGGTCGAACGCGTAAGGGTGCAAAGCGGCTTTCATCGGCCCGTACGAGCTGCCGCCGGAGCCGCGCAGGGCCGCGATCGAGCTGATGAACACGACCCGGCCCTGGGGGTTGAGCAGGTCGCGCAGCGCCTCGGTCGGCAGGACCGAGGTCAGGACGTTCGCGCGGAAGTTGGCCGTCCACTGCTCGGCGACGTCGCCGTGACCTGCGACGTTGCCGCCGGCGTTGTTGACCAGGACGTCGATGGCGCCGAAGCGCTCGGCCAGCTCCGCGCGTACCCGCTCGACCTGGCCCGGATCGCTCAGGTCGGCGGCGAGCGCGGCGGCGCCGATCTCCTTGGCCGCCTGGTCGAGGACGTCGGCGCGGCGGCCGATGATGACGGTGCGGTCGCCGTCGGCGGCGAAGCGGGCGGCGACGGCCTTCCCGATGCCGGTGCCGCCGCCAGTGACCACGATGGTGCGTGTCATGCGGATCCTCCTCTGAGTTTAGGTCTAAAGTCAGCTTACCCGGTCTTCGACGCGGGCCGCCGCATGTCAGCGGCGGTGTCAGGACGGCGACGGCCCGGTATCAGGGCGTTCGGCGATCGTGAGGGACATGAACGGCCCAGCCACCGCGCTGGACCACCCCACATCACGAAAAAGGACCTCATCATGCCCACCTTCACCACCCCCGCCCCGATCACCGCCGTCCTGCACATCCCCGCCGGGCGCGTCGAGTTCGTCGCCACCGACCGGACCGACACCACCGTCCGGATCCAGCCCGCCAACCCCGCCAAGGCCCGCGACGTCAAGGCCGCCGAGCAGACCTCGGTCGCGTACGCCGACGGCGTCCTGCGCGTCGAGACCGCGATCAGGAACCAGTACCTCGGCCCCACCGGATCCGTCGCGGTGACGGTCGAGCTGCCCGCCGGCT
Source organism: [Actinomadura] parvosata subsp. kistnae (assembly GCF_900323885.1). GTDB lineage: Bacteria > Actinomycetota > Actinomycetes > Streptosporangiales > Streptosporangiaceae > Nonomuraea > Nonomuraea composti. Next base: position 1,650,582 of record NZ_OOHJ01000018.1, read on the forward strand.
CCCACGTCGAGGCCAGGACGGCCGGCGCCGAGCTGCGCACCGCAGGCCGCCTCGGCAACGTCGCCTTCGAGGGCGCCTACCGCCGGATCGAGCTCGACGAGCTCGCCGGCCTGCGCCTCACCGCGACCGACGGCGACGTCGAGGTCGGCCGCCTGACCGGCCCCGCCCGCATCACCACCGCGCGGGGTGACATCCAGATCGCCGAGGCCGTACGCGGCACGCTCGTCCTCGCCACGCAGTCCGGCGACATCTCCGTCACCGCCGCCGCGGGCGTCTCGGCCTCCCTCGACGCCGGCACCACCCACGGCCGCATCACCAACGCCCTGAAGAACAGCGGCACCGTCGAGCTGGACATCCACGCCACCACGTCCAGCGGCGACATCACCGCCCGCAGCCTCTGATCCCTCAGTGGCTCCTGTCCAACGAGGCGCGCTGCGCGCCGGCCTCGAAGGTGTATGCACTTGCATGCGGTCTCCTCATCCGGCATAGTTGGTTTTGTTTAACCAACCTTTTCGGGAACGGTGTGAGGATGGAGCACGTGTCGGCCGGCAAGGACGGCCCAGCTCGGAAGGACGTCGACGGAGTGGCGGCGGCGCTGGCCACGGTGGGGAACTGGATGTTCTCCCCGGCCACGCGACGCAAGATCATGGCGTCCTCCGGGCTGGAGCTGTCCTTGGGGGACTACACGTTGCTGGCCCAGGTGTCGCTGCACGCACCCGTGCGGCTGTCGGTCCTGGCCGAGCTGATGGAGGTGGACAAATCCACCCTGTCACCCCCGGCCAAACGCCTGGAGGCACGCGGCTTCATCGAACGCCGGCCCGATCCCGACGATGCCCGGGCACAGCTGGTGAGCGTCACCCGGGCCGGCAAGCTCGCCATCAGCAAGCTCTGGAAGGCACGCGCCGCCGCCATCGCCGCTCTGCTGTCCGACTGGGAGGCGGCCGACGTCGAGCAACTGGCCGCGAGCCTGGCCGCGCTCAGCGAAGCGATCAAAAAGGCGCGCTGAGAGAGGTTCCGGAGCTCGCCCACACCGGCGATCGACCGACGCTTCCCGTCGGAGCGGGCGCCTGACGCGCATGCCGCGTCGAGACGCGCTGCAGCCGCCGTCAAGGCGCGCCGCACCGTCGTCGAGGCGCGCCACCGTCGAGGCGCGCCGCACCGCCGGCATGCGTCTGACGCGCACGCCGCACCGGCGGCAAGACCGTGCTCACCGATATCTCGACGTGTCCCTGACAGGCACGTGAGTGCACATACCTATTGATTTCTGGCAAGGAGTCCACTTCGCCATGTCCGCTTTCCCCAAGATCTTTGTAGCCGGTGCCACCGGGCTGCTCGGCGGCCAGATCGTCAAGGCCCTTCTCGACCGGGGCGCCCCCGTCCGAGCCCTGGTCCGTCCTGGTGCCGATGAGGAGAAGAAGCGTTCCCTGACCGCTCTGGGATCCGACCGCTTGGAGCTGGTCGAGGGTGACATCACCGACCCGGCCGAACGGCTGGCGGAGGCCGTCGGCGACGCCACGACCGTGATCTCGGCCGTTCAGGGTGGCCCCGACGTGATCGTGGACGGGCAGGCCAACCTCCTGCGCGCCGCGGAGAAGGCCGGCGCCCGGCGGTTCATCCCCTCCGACTTCGCCTTCGACCTGACCAAACTGGACGACGGCGACAACTTCATGATCGACTGGCGCCGCCAGGCCGCCGCCGCCCGCGCCGGCAGCCCTCTTGACGTGATCTCCGTGCTCAACGGGGCCTTCTACGAGGTGATGACCGGCTTCATGGGGCTCATCGACTGGGAGCAGGGCACCCTGTCCCACTGGGGAGACCCCGACCAGCCGCTCGACCTCACCTCGGTGGCCGACACCGCCGCCTACACGGCCGCCGTCGCCCTCGACCCGGCCGCCACCGGCACGCTGCGGTTCGCCGGCGAGGTCATGTCGATGCGCCAGTTCCACGACGCGGTCCAGCGCGGCTCCGGCCGTACCCTGGAGCTGCGGCACCTCGGCACCTCCGACGACCTGCGCGCGGAGATCGCCCGCCAGGCGGCGGTGGCGCAGAACCCGTTCGACTATGTGGCGCTGCAGTACCAGTGGTGCATGGTGAGCGGCAAGGCCAAGTTCGACCGCCTGGACAACGAGAGGTACCCGGACGTCACGCCCGTGTCGATGACCGACTTCGTCCGCGCCACCTCACCCGCGCACTAGTCCTCGTCGTCCCGGTCCTGACCGTCGATCAGCCGGTCCGGCGGCGACCCGGGCTCCGTGACGGAGAGGCTTCTTGTCCGTTCGGACACCCGATCGCCGCCAGGTCCTGCTCATAGGCGCCGTGCCGGCGGGCGCAACGGGTCAGGTCCCGGTCGTGGCGGAACGCGCCACCCCGGGCCCGTGCTGGCCGGGGAGTGGATCTGGGTCGTGGTGCCCCATCAGTCCGACCGCGGCGGCTATGTCAGGCAGATCGACGAGCGGCAGGGGGCGCAGCGCAGCATCCGGGCCGATGATCCGGCGTCTCACCCGTTCGCCTTCCATCCCGAACCGGGAGGGCTGCTGTGGTGCGCGGACACCGAGGGCCGCGACTTCATCTGGTGGGACACCAGTAATCCGGACCCCGACCGCTGGACGATGGCCTGGGACGTCGAGTTCGACCGGTACACCTTCTCCGGCACGCTCACCGAGTTGGTGATCGCCGACCTGACGGGCAGGCTGGACGAGTCGCTCACCGCGCTGGATCCGTCAGACGACGGGCCCATGATCTGGTTGTGAGGGTGTCACCTGGGGCCCAGGGCGATTGCTCATCATGATGGGAATCTGCGGCTTTCGGACCGGCCTTCCTCGTCGGGCCTGGCCGCCCATAGCGGCCGGCGGCTGACGGGGTTCGCGCTCGTACGGTTCGTCGAGAAACGGCGGCTGCCCCGTCTCCTTGCCCTGCCCGGCGACCAGTCAGGCGCCTGATTCGCGCCGGCCAAGGTCACAGGCGATCAGCCGGGCGGGGTCAGCTCATGGCGGCAAGGACTTCCCGGCAGCGGCGGAGCAGTTTCTCGTCATCGACGATCTGCGCGCTGCCGTACCCGTCGTCGGACGCGTTGTGCCGGCGCGCCCGTCCCAGCTCGGCCTCCAGGAGCGGCCGGGCCTCCACCGCGGCCGGCCCGAGCTCCGCGCAGAGCTCGGCCGCCTCCGTCCGGGTGTGCCTGTTGAGCTCCCACGCGCGCGCCACCACCGGCGGCACCACCTCGGGATCGCCGGTCAGCCGGTACAGGGCGCGGGCGGCCGCCAGCGGGGCCCAGCCGTGCGGGTCCTTGCGCTTGGCCAGCCGCCGCAGCAGGGCGATTCTGGCCTTCGCGGCCCGTTCGGGCTCCGCCATCGCGGGGGCCAGCTCGCCGAGGAGGTCCACCGCTGGCCGGATGGCGTACTTGTCGTCGCCGCCGAGGTAACGGTCGACGACGGCGAGGGCCGCGCCCACATCCCCTGTGACCAGCCATAATGCCTTCGCCGCCCGGATGGCCAGGCTTCGCTGGGGCGAGGCCGCGGCCTCCCGCAGGATCGGCGCGCACGCGGCGGCCTCGGGCCCGATCGCCGCGAACGCCGCCAGCAAACCCTCGGTGACCGGCTGGCCGAGCAGGTCAGGCAGTGCCTCGGCCGCCGCCGGCCCGATCCTGGACAGCGCCCAGGCAATGCTCTCGTGCCGGTGGTCGTGCGGCTCATCGGCCGGCAAGTCGTGCAGGCGGCGGCGCAGCAGGGGCAGCAGGGGTGCGGCCCGTGGCCCGAAACTGCCCACGAGCTGGGCGACGTTTCTGGGCATGTGCTCGCGTTCCAGCGCCCAGGCCAGCATCGGCAGTGCGCGGTCGTCCCCCGTTCCGCTCAGCGCCTGCAGCGCGGGGCTCACCGTCGGCTGGTCACCAGGCCATTCGATCACCCACGGCAGCTCCGCGTCCTCCAGCCGCGTCTGGCCGGCCACGCGCCTGTCTGTGATGGCCAGGGCCTCCGCCAGGGCGTCCGCGGCGGGCGCCGCCAGCTCGCCCAGATCCTCCAGGACGCCGACCGCTTCCGACATCACGACGGCGCCCGACCGCCCTCTTCCTCGCCCGTCGCGAATGCGTTCGCCGAGGACGGAGACAAGTCCGGCATAGTCGCCACGCCAGTTGGCCAGCAGGACGTGCGCGGGGCCCATGGCGTCCACCTGGCACTCCCAGTCGGGTGAGCGGAGCAGGGCCGTCAGAAGGCGTACGCGATCATCAACGCGGTCGCCCGAGCCTGTGGACACGGTACGCACGAGCTCGCCCGCCTGTGGCGCGCGCCGGCCCACGTCACGTTCCTCGCGTGCCCGACGCAGGGCTCCGATCAGGGTCGGGGTCTCGAAGTCCGCGGGTGGAGTGACCGGCGGCGTACCGGTCTCGTAGAGGGCGGTGAGCAGTTCGAGCGCCTCACCGACCTCGACCGCCGCACCACCGCCCAGCGAGGCCAGCTCCGCCAGCATCACCAGCCGGACCTGCGGGTCCGTCTCCGCCGTCAAGACCCGCCCCAGCCAGTCGCACACGCCCTCCGCACCACGTACCGCACCGTTCTGGCGACGGCCCAGCGCGGCCGCGGTCCGCACGATGGCCTCCCGTACTCTTGGGTCGCCCTCACCTCCCAGCCGGCCGGTCAGGCTCGTCACGACGGCCCGCGCGTCGCCCACGCAGGCGGCCAAGAGGCCGGCCACGGCCTCGCGCACCTTCGGGTCGGGATCGCCGAGCAGGCGCTCCCACAGCGGGAACGGGCCGGTCACGGCTTCATTGGCCTTCTTGTACGGCCCGCTCAGCTCGGTGGGATCCTCGGCCGAGGCGATGCTCGCCAGCAGCTCCACCACCTCCGCCCGGCCCGGCAGACCAGGGGCCTCGGCGATGCGGAGCAGGAAGGGGATCGCCGCCAGGGTGCACGGGTAGACGTCACCCTGGTGGTGCACGGCGCCGTACATGCCGTCCAGGGCCGTCTCACGTACGGCGGGATCAGGGTCGACCAGACCACGCAGCAACTCCGGAACCTCGGTGGCGGAGCCGTAGGCGTGACGCATACGACTCCACCGGACATCGCCCAGCCCGGCGAACGGATCCAGTTCGTTGGCCATGGTGGAGATCCTGCCGCAACCCACCGACATTCCGGCAGACGGCCGCGAGCGGTGGTGCCGCCGACCACAGACGTGTGGACGTAGTGGCCGAGCCGCTCTGCCAGATCACCGAGTGGTCGATCCTGGTCCGGCCGGTGTTTGTGTCAGCAGCCGCGTCAGGACGGCATCGGCCCGGTATCGGGGCGAACGGCGATGTCCGCCGTGCTCGCCCAGGTGGGCCTGCCAGATAAGGAAGCGACAGGTGCGAACGACTGCGGCCGGACTCCGTGAGCACGGCGATCGCGCCTCATCGTTGCGCCCCGCCTTCTCCAGCAGCCGGTCTCGGCGTACGGCGCCAAGATCTCCCAGGCGGCCTCCCAGTCCCGTCCGGCGGCCGGTTCCTTCACCGCGCCCCGATCGGGATCATCAGCGTTCATGACCCTGAACTCGTACGGGCTGCTCGCGGCCTGGCCCGCGCGCAGGCGTCAGAGCAGCTTGTCCTGTGTGAAGGGGACGTCCCGGAGGCGGCGGCCGATGGCGTGGTGGATCGCGTTGCCGATGGCCGCGGGCACGCCGGTGCCCGGTGTCTCGCCGAAGCCCCGCGCTCCGAGCGCCTGGCTGTCCGGGTCCGGCTCGTCCACGAACAAGGCCGTCACCGACGGCGTGTCGGCGCACACCGGCACCAGGTAGGTGGACAGGTTGGGGTTGACGACGCGCGCCGTGACCGGGTCCACCATCGTGTGCTCCATCAGCGCGAAGCCGATGCCCCAGGTCACGCCGCCGATGACCTGCCCGCGCGCGGTGCGGCGGTTGAGCACGCGGCCCAGGTCGTGCGCGGTCACCACGCGGGTCACGCGGAGCCTGCCCAGCCTCGGCTGGATGCGTACCTCCACGAACACCGCGCCGAACGAGTGACCTCGCGTGTTGGGCTTGCGTCCGGTGACCGTGACCTCCTGGCCGTGGCGGGCCATGACGTCGCGATAGGTGTCGCCGCGGTCGCCGGAGGCGAGCAGGCGGCCGTCCTCGGCCACGACCTCCGCGGCGGGCACGCCGTGCAGCGGGGAGCGCGGGTCGGCGACGGCCAGCGCGATCACGGCGGCCCGCGCGCTCTTCGCCGCCTCCGACACCGGGCCCACCACGCTGGGCATCGTGGACGACCCCGCCGAGATGGACGCGGCGGGGTAGGTGGTGTCGCCGAGCAGCGTCGTGACGTGGCCGAGCGGCATGCCCAGCTCGTCGGCCGCGACCTGGCTGAGCACGGTGTAGGTGCCGGTGCCGATCTCCTGGCTGGCCGTCCGTACGGTCGCCCGCCCGTCGGGGCCGATCGTGAGGCGGACCTCGGAGTCGATGTGGCCGTAGGTGTGGGTCTCGGTGGCCATGCCCCAGCCGACGTACTCGTCGCCGTCCCTGGTCGTGCCCGGCCTGGGGTTGCGCCGCGCCCAGCCGAACTCCTCGGCGGCGGCCCGGTAGCACTCCAGCAGGTGCTTGCCGCCGTAGGGCCGCTCGGGCTCCCCGCCAGCCCAGGTCTGCTGGACGACGTCGGTGTGGTTGCGGATCCGCAGCTCCACCGGGTCGATGCCGAGCTCGTGGCTCAGCTCGTCCATGGCGGTCTCGAGGCCGAAGTGCGCGGTCGTCTCCGGCGAGCGCATGTAGCTCGACGTGGGCAGGTCCAGCCGCACGCCGAGCTGCCGCACGTGCACGTTCGGGCAGGCGTACAGCTGGAGCGTGGAGTCGCTGCTGTTGTAGATGCGGCCGTCCAGGCGGGTCACCTGCGCCGTGGAGGTGTCGGCGATGGCGGTCAGGCGGCCCTCGCGGGTGGCGCCGAGCCGGAGGTGGTGGCGGTACTCGGCGCGGTGGCCGTTGGAGGTGAACATCTGCGCGCGCGACAGCACCAGCTTCACCGGACGGCCGGCCAGGCGGGCCACCGCAGCGGTGAGCAGCGTGTGCGGGTAGGTGGGGCCCTTGGCGCCGAAACCGCCGCCCAGGTAGGGCGAGATGACGCGGACGTCCTTGGGAGGATCGTCGGCGAACGCCTGCGTCACCATGTTGCGGGTGAAGGCCACGCCCTGGGTGCTCTCGTACAGGGTCAGCGTGCCGTCGCCCGCCCACACGGCGGTGGTGGTGTGCGGCTCGATCGGGTTGTGGTGCTGCATCGGGCTGCTGTACGTCGCCTCGACGCGCACCTCGGCCTGCGCGAGCGCGGCGGCGGCGTCGCCACGGCCGTCCTCGTTGGCCCTGCCGCGGAACCTGTCCGGCAGGAACGCCTGGTCGAGCACGTCCGCCATCCGCGCGACCGGAGCCTGCGCCCGGTAGCGCACCTTCACCAGGTTCGCCGCCTCCTGCGCCTGCTCCAGGGTCTGGGCCACGACGTAGGCGACCGGCTGTCCGTTGTGGTGCACCCGCGCGTCCTGCATGGGGATGTACGGCCGGTTGTACGGGAAGTCCGGCACCCTCAGCCGCGGCATGTCGGCGTGGGTGTAGACCGCGACCACGCCGGGATGCGCCAGCGCCGCCCTGGTGTCGATCTCCACGACCTCGCCACGCGCGATCGTGCTCATCACCAGGAACCCGTGCAGCGCGCCGGGCACCTCCTGGTCCGCGGCGTACCGGGCGGCGCCGGTGACCTTCGCCCGGCCGTCCACCCGTGCCACGCCCTGCCCCACCAGCCCGCTCATCGAAGCCCTCCCAGCTCGCTGAGGATGCTCGTCAGCGCCCGCTGAACGAGTTCGACCTTGAACGTGTTGCCTTCGCGCGGCTCGGCGTCCCGGACGAGGAGCCGGCCCGCCTCGGCGATCGCCTGCACGGTCAGCGGCCGGCCGCGCAGCGCGTCCTCGACGCGGAGATCCCGCCACGGGCGGGTGCCGACGCCGCCGAACGCCAGCCGTACGTCCCGCACCACGCGCCCGCTGGTGCGCAGCGCCGCCGCCACCGACACCACCGCGAACTCGAACGTGGCCCGGTCGCGCAGCTTCAGGTAGCGCGACCGCCCGGCCAGGGCGGTACGCGGCACGTCCACCCGCGTGATCAGCTCGCCCGGGCGCAGCACGGTCTCCTTGTCCGGGGTGGCCCCGGGAAGCAGGTAGAAGCCGGCGATGGGGACGGCGCGCTCGCCCCCGGGGCCGAGCAGGTGCACGGTGGCGTCCAGCGCGCTCAGCGCCACCGCCAGGTCCGAGGGGTGCGTGGCGATGCAGTGGTCGCCGCCGCCCAGGATCGCGTGTCCGCGGTTGTGCCCGGCGATCGCGGGGCAGCCGCTGCCCGGCGTGCGCTTGTTGCACGGTGCGGCCGCGTCGCGGAAGTACCCGCACCTCGTACGCTGCAACAGGTTGCCGCCGATCGAGGCCATGTTGCGGACCTGCGGGGACGCCGAGGCCAGCAGCGCCTCCGACAGCATGGGGAACTCCCGCCGCACCCTGGGGTGCTCGGCGACCTGCCGCATCCTGGCCCCCGCGCCGACGCGCAGCCTCCTGGAATCGAAGGCGACCTCGTCGAGGCCGAGGTGGTTGACGTCCACGAGATGGTCGTGGGCCTGCGCGCCGTCGCGCATCAGGTTGAGCAGGTCGGTGCCGCCCGCCACGTAGGCCGGCGCGGACGTGCTCGCGGCGATCCGTACCGCCTCGGCCGGGCTGCGCGCGACCGTGTAGCCGAAGGTTCTCATCGCCGTGCCTCCTTCGCGGCGTCGGCGACGGCGGCCACGATGTTCTGGTACGCCGCGCACCGGCACAGGTTCCCGCTCATCCACTCGCGGATCTCCGCCTCGGAGCCCGTGTGCCCCTCGTTGATGCAGGCCACGGCGGACATGATCTGCCCGGGAGTGCACGCTCCGCACTGGAAGGCGTCGTGCCTGATGAACGCCTCCTGCACCGGGTGCAACTCTTCGCCCCGCGCCAGCCCCTCCACCGTGGTGACCTCGGCCCCCTGCCGCATCACCGCCAGCGTCAGGCACGACTTGACCCGCTCGCCGTCGACCAGCACCGTGCACGCCCCGCATTCACCCCGGTCGCAGCCCTTCTTGGTGCCGGTCAGGCCCAGCCGCTCGCGTAACGCGTCCAGCAGCGTCACCCTCGGCTCCAGGACGACCTTGCGCGCCTGCCCGTTGACCGTCAGGGCGACCTCCACCGACGCCCCCGGGGCGACCGCGTACGCCTGAGCGACGCCGGCGGGCCGGGAGGCCGCGGCCGCGGGAGCGGCGACGCCCGTGCCGGCGGCGGCGGCCGTTCCCGCCGCCGTCACCGCGATGGTCTTGAGCACCGTACGCCGGGTGTGCACGGGCCTGTCAGCCGGCGGATCGTGCTCCACCGGGGCCTGCGCGAGCCGTCGCCGCAGTTCGGTGATCCTCGCGCCCGTCTCCGGGTCGGGGTCGTCGGTCAGGTCGAACGAGACGATGTCCTCGACCAGCGGCAGTGCGGTCTCGTCGGCGAGGCGGTGCGCGGGGTGCGTCAGGAACTCGCGGTAACCGTCCAGGTCTTCGATCACGAAGATGGCGCCCCACTCGTACTCGCCGCCGTGGTCACGGGCGACGGCGAAGGATCTCACCGACGGGATGGCCTTGCCCTGCTCACGCAGGCGCTCGAGAGCCTCCCTCCGCTGTCGCGGTGTCGTGTCCGGTCTGAAGGCGAACCGGATGCCGTGATAGATCATCACGCCTTCTCCCTTCGTCATGGGAACTTCAGGTGTCAGCTCTCGTTCACCTCGGCCCGGAGGATCCGGTCGTCCCCTCGGTGCCCGGCCGGCCGTAGCCGGCGCCCGCACGCAGGACGTGGATCTCGTCCCACGCACTCGCGGGCACCGTCCGTGACGGCGCCGCAGGCGGCGCCACGGCGTTGTTCACCATGTCAGAGCCGCCGATAGGATATGAACAACTCGTCCACATATGACGGTACCATCGAAATGAACAAATCGTCCATAAAAAGGGGTGCGGATGTCCGAGGAGACTGCGGTCCGGCGCGGCCGGGGCCGCCGGCCGGCCGCGGAGGTGCGCGCCGCGGTGCTCGCCGCAGCCGGACGCATCCTGCTGCAGGACGGCATGCAGGCGGTCACGTTCGACCGGGTCGCGATGGAGGCGGGATCGAGCAAGACCACCCTCTACAAGTGGTGGCCCTCGCCCGGCGTCCTCGCGGCGGAGGCGTACTTCGCCCACAGCCGGCGGGTGCTGGAGTTCCCCGACACCGGTGACGTGCGCGCCGACCTGATCAGCCAGCTCACGGCGTTCGTGCGCTGGCTGAAGGAGGAGGGCGCGGAAAAGCCCGTCAGCGAACTCCTCGGCGCCGCGCAAATGGACGCGGACCTCGCCCGGGCCTGGTCGGAGAGTTACGCCCTCCCCCGGCGCGAACTCGCCCGGCAACGCCTGCGCCTCGCCGTACAGCAGGGGCAACTGCGGAAGGACGCCGACCTCGACATCATCGTGGATCAACTGTGGGGAGCCTGCTACCACCGGCTCCTCGTGCTGAGAGTCCCCTTCGACGAATCGCTCGCCGAACGCCTGGTCGACCAGGCACTCCACGGCTCGGCACCCCAGGCGGACCTTCCCTGAAGCGGATGGATCCCCATGACTTCGCGAACGTCATGGAACCGGATTTCGATCTGAGACTTCTGCACCACTTCCTCGCCGTCGCCGGGGCGGGCACGTTCACGGGCACCTCCGAACGCCTGCGCATCACCCACCCAGCCCGTGCCGTCGCGAGCGATCCTTGTGCGCTGGAGAGAGCGGTCGGCACCCCGCTCTCCAACCGCGGCCCGCACGGTGTGGAGCTGACCCCGGCCCGACGACTGCTCAGCCAGGATGCACACACGCTCGTCGATCTCGCCGACACCGCCCCGACCCGGCTCCTGCGGCTGGGCCGGAACCGAGGGTCGCTCGGCTTACGGCTGCCCAGCGACTATAAGCGGTTGTTCGAGAGGTACGGGATGATCGGGATCAACGGCATCTCGATCATGCATCCGAGGAGGCCAGTGCTCCACACCACTCCCTTCTAGGTAACGAGCGTGGAGAAACAGGACGCCATTCGACTCGAGCTCTTTGCCGCAGGCTCGAATCCTGCCGCGGCACTCATCTCCACCAGGCTATTGGCCTTGAGAGCGTTTCCCAGGTCACTCGTAGTTTCATGGGCCACGCTGGCGAAATGGACTCTCGCCTCTGAGCGAGGTCTCGGCCAACTATCCCCACGGCCTGTCCGGCTACCGCCGCCCATCCCGCTCATCGTCGGCTCCGGTGTCACCGGGACCCGGAGGCGCCTCCAGGGCTGCGGCCCCAGAGCGCAAGACCCAATGGTCTCCAGCCGCCTGTTTTGCCCAGCTACAGCCAGTTCTCGCCGCGGACGATGTAGTACTGGATCGCGGTGAGCGTGCGGTGGCGAAGGTAGTCGCCGTTCTCGTGACTCAGCCGGGTGGCCGCCGCACGGCTCAGTGCGTTGGAAGCGGCCTTCTCCAGATCGGGGTCGAGCGCGTGCAGTAGTGTCTCCACCGCCTCCTGCCGCAGCATGAGCCGACCGACCTCCGTGTCGTGGCCTGGCACGGCGAAGCCGGTCGCTCCGGAATGCTCGTACGCGGCCTGGGCCTCCTGCCGCAGTGTCGTGTGCAGGCGCCTTAGTCGCTCGCGGGCCGCTGCCGCGCGGGTGCCTCGCTCACCGGTGGCCAGTAGGTCGAGGGCTTCGTCCACGATCTCTCCGTCGAGGCCGGTGGTGCGCAGTGCCAGGTCCACGGCCATGCGGACGATCTCCGGCAGCTTGTCCGGTCCGGGGGCGGCGGCGAGGGCGCCTATCCGCGGATCGGCTGCGGCCAGGGCGCGCATCTGCTTGTCGAGGAACAGCGCGGGGGGTGACGTGGAGTCGGACGGGATCACCAGTCGGTGGCGGCGTGCAAGCCACGCACTGTCGACGCGGATGCCGGACAGGCGCTCGCCCAGGGCGAAGGCTGCCGCTTTGCCGTTGCCGTGCCATTCGGCAGCGCTGACCGGCAGGGAGTCCAGCCAGCCGGCAACGGCGTCCGGGGCATCGCCGGTGGCGGCGGATAACTCCATCGGGTCGAACGTGGCCAGGATCTCTCCGCGAGCCGCAAAGGTGACGGAGACGTGGAAGTTGACGGTCCAACTCAGGCCCAGCGCCTCTCCACCTGAGGCGGTCAGCCGCCGCAGCAGCGCCGTGTCGGCGCCCCAGCAGGACATCGGCTCGATCAGAACCGCACCATCGCCCTCCACGGCGAACAGCGCCGCCCGTCCGGACGCTTCATGGTCCTCGTTCTCGTCGTCCTCATAGGAGTCCCAGAGCGTCGCCTGGACTCGGCTCCAGTCGGCGTTCACGACCTCGCCGGAGGGATCGGCACCGATGTCGCGCAGTGCTTGGTCGGCAGCGATGCCCTTCATCCAGATGAGGCCCGCCGGGTCGGGGAAGACGTCGTCAATGTCCGCGTAGTCGCTCATGGCCTCTCGTCCGCTCGCCGGGGTCTCCGGCACGGGCCGAGGCCCGTGCCGGAGACCGCTCGCCGATCAATCTAACTGATCAGTTGGGACCGATGGGATTGTCGACTCCATCGATACTGCAGCCTCGGAAATCGGAGATTTCTTCGGGATACAGCGCCTCCGTGGCCACGATGCCGGGGGCTCCGCTCGCCGGGCGTGAATGCCCGAGCTGGATGACGTCCACCCAGAAGGGCGAACGCTCTCTGATGCGGTTTCTCTGGTAGAAGACCGACAACCGGGAACCGGATGAGCAGTTGTCGCTCTCGTGCATCACCTTGACTGAGTAATTGGTGCCGGATCCGGCCCCTTCGAGGGTGGTTGCGAACGGGTATTCGTCGCACGAGTCCGGTCTAGAGTATGCTCGATCATAGGTGGTGCACGCCGGAATCGCCACGCTACGGTTCTTGCGGTGTATTTCTGTGTCCCGCGTCCGGTGCAGACACCCGCCGGGCTGTCCCGCTACGTAATTGCAGCCGGGATTGTTGATGTTCCAACCTCCCGGAATCTTCTTGGTCGGCCATCCAGGGGGATTGGGCTTGCTGTTCTGGGGGTCGTACAGCGCCGTATAGATGTTCTCCACGCTCTTCTCGACGGATTTCTTTCCTCTGTCGGTGTCGTTGGCATTGAGGATGAAGATGGGCGCCACGGATCCGACAATGCATCCTCCGGCGTGTGCCGCGATCCAGTCGGCGCTGTCGCAGATGAAGGTCTGGACGTGTTTCTTCTCCCGGAAGCGCGGATGGAAATACCACATCAGGTCGGTGATGTCTGGGTTGTCGATGTAGCGGACGAAGGGCTGCACGGCACAGGTGCCAACTTTGTCCGGATGGTCGAGTCCATCCCAAGGCACGCTCAGCGTGAATTCGAAGTCGCCTCCGCCGGCCCAGTCGGTGATCTTGGCAGTCCGGCCATGAGTGCCGTCCTTGACGACTCCGCCCTCGACGTAGGTGGTCTTGCAGTTGAGACCGTTCTGGCCGAGCCCCAGGTTGAGCCGGCGAGACCCCCAGTCAGAGTCGATGATATTCACCTCGTCCAGCCTTGCCCAGACCTTGATCTGGCGGCTGTTGATGCCTGCTTTCGCATCCCTGGCCTGGGTGTTCTTGTTGCCCTTGCCGACGTGTGTGTGGAAGACGAGGGTCAGGCGCCCGTACCACTTGGCCACTCTGCGGACGTCTTCCTCGTCGTCCAGGTTGTTGTCCTCGTCGCGCTCGCCGATCCACATCGCGTAGCACATGTTGTAGGAGTTCTTGTAGTGGAAGGCCCGCCTCACCGGACCCAAGTACGCCGCTTCCCAGGCAGGTCGCTCGGGTTTCCCGACAGCGGTCGCGCAGTCCTCGTGGGTCAGGCGGTTGTAGGGAAACTTCCTGGAGGCCGCCGCGGCCACGCCGAGCCTCGACGTGTCAGGGCTGGGATCTGGTAGATCGGTGAGTGTATAGAGCTGGACGACGTCCTCCTGAGCGAGTGGCCTCTGCAACATGTGAACCTCATCGAGGTCACCCTGCATGCGGGCTCCGATGCTCATCGCGGACTCGACGTCCCACGTCGGGAAGCTGATGACCTGTGACTTCACCGGCGTGCCATTCAGATAGAGCGTGGCAGTCCTGGTGGTGGCGTCGTAACTCCCGGCCAGATGGAACCAGCCATCGACAGGCGGCTCCACACCTGACACCACACCCTCCACCGCGGCGTCCGAGGCGTCCGCACTCGTGAAGGTGAACACCAGGCCGTCTTCGGGGTCGTTGCCGAGCAAGAAGGGCGCCTGATACGTACCCTTCTGCTCGAACACCGAGTAGCTCCCGTCCTTGTCGCTCCATCTGAGCCAGGCGGCGACCGTGAAACTCTGATCCGTGCGGATCACTGGCCGCGCCGTCGTCGCGAGCGCCTGCTGCTGTCCCTGGCCTGTGTTGACGGTGAGCGGCTGCCAGTCCGCCCAGGGGGAAGCCGCCTGTCCGGCGATGGCGCGGGCGCGCCAGCGGACACTCCAGCCGTCGCTGAGCGTGCCCTCGGGAAGGGACACGCCGGCCTGGCCGCCAGAGACGACGCCGTCGACGGCTCCGGTCCAGATCTGGCCGCTGCCCTGTCCGGCGGCGGCCGGGTCGTGCTCGACCTCGAACTCCGCCCTGAGCGGCTGCCCCTCCGGGCCGTTGACGACCACACGCAGGGTTGGCGTCAGGCTCGTCGTGACCGTCTTGCCGTTCACCAGCTGCGACGGGATGACCTCGAACGTCCCCACCGCCGGGTCTGTCGTGGCCACGGCCACGGTCGCGCTCTGCCACTCCGACCATGCCGACGTGGTGGTCGTGGTGGCGTTGACGGCACGAACGCGCCAGCGGATCTTCCATCCGTTGGACAGCTTCTCCACGGGTACGGCCGCGATGGCCTGGCCTCCAGAGGTGACGGTGGCCGAATCGCCCGCCCAGATCTGGCCGGTGCCCTGCCCGGTCGCGGTGGGATCGTGCTCGACCTCGAACTGACCGATCAGTGCGCCCGGAGCGGTGTCAGCAACCGTCGCGGCCAGTTGCGGCGTGAGTGAGCCCACCATGGTGGTGCCGTTCACGACCTGCGAGGGCGTGATCGTCGGCCCGCTCACCGTGGGCGAGGAGGCCGGGGCGCTGCTGGTGATGATCAGCTTTGGCGGACTGGCGAAGTCCGTGTCTTCCGCGGAGGTGAATACCCGGTAGTTGCTGACGTTGGCCTCACCGGGCGACTTCAGCACCAGGCCATGGTTGGCCGCACCAGACGCCCAGTCCTGCGCGATGCCGGTGACATTCCACTCCATGCTGTCCGGCCAGGTGGCGCAGTCCTCGTTGACGCCCTTGGTGTTGGTCGAGGCGTCCTCGGTGGTGAGAGCGGGTTTGTTGGCCCAGTGCACATTGTCCGGGTCCCACGCGCTGGTCAGACGAGCGACCTGGATGCCCGCACCGACCGTGGCGCCGCAGTTCTGGGCGTCGATGGTGTTCATCGACAGCTTGGCATCCGTCACCGTGCTGCCCGCCACGGCCGCCGTATCAAACCTCAGGTGCACCCGGTACTTGTAGCCACCAGTCTGAGTGCCCGCCAGCAGGAACGGCGCGGTCGGGTCGGCCGGCCAGTCCGCGTCGTTGTCGGAGTTCACCTCGACATCGTGGTTGAGCGGCAGCGCGACCGTCGGATCCACCCGCACCGGGTAGACCGTGTCCGGAGCGGTCAGGAACCTGTGATCCGGCTTCAATACCAACTCGGTCCGGCCGTCTTTGGTCACCACGTCAGCGCTGACCTTGGCCTGATCAGCCCCAGGCAGGACTCCCCGGGCACCCTTCTCCCACATCGTCGGCTGCGACGCGGAAGCGACGATCTTGCCGGCTTTGTCCTTGAGCAGCAGACGCCCGCCTTTGCCTTCGTCCAAGGTGAGACCAGTGGTCTCGACGCCGATGCTTAGTTCCAGCGGTTTCGCCGGCCGTTCACGCAGGACGACATCGTGCCGGAATCCGGTAGGCAGCACCGTCACGACCAGGTCCGCGCCCTTGCCGGCCGCGTCCGCGTAAGTGACCACGCCGCCCTTCACGGAGGGGACCGGCAACGGAGTGGGCCAGCTCAGCGCGTACCTCTCTCCGTCCGCATCGGTGAGCTCCAGGAAGGGGGATTCGCCGCCGTTCGACACCTTGACGTCGATCCCGGACTTGATCGCCTTGGGCCTCAGGACGCCGTCCTGGTTGGAGAGCGAGGTGTCGATGGGGACCCACGAGCCGTTCTGTTTCGTGCGTGCCGGACCCGCGGTGATCTCGGTACTGAACGTCTTCCCGTCGGCCTGCGCGTACGTGATGCTCGTCTCGGACGTCTCCTCGGGCACCTCCACCGGCTTGCCTTGTTGAACCGCTCGGTGGGCGGCCGCTATGCGGGCCATCGGCGCGTTCGACAGCGCTGAGCCGGACTTGCCCGCCACCCACCGCGTTCCGCTGCCGAGTGTGGCGTCATGCCCGGCCGGAGTAGTGCCGACCGCGGTCGATCCCTCACCTTCATTGAACTTCCAGCGCCCGACCTCGTCCGGCACGAAGGTCGCGCCCACGGCCTCCTCCCACTGCTCGGGAGTCAGGTCGTCCGGGGTGGCGAGTCCCAGCTGAGAATCCTCCATCGAGTAGTCGAAGGGGACGCTTTCGCGTGCGGCGAGGACTTCGTCCTCCGTCATTAGCGGCGCGCTCAGTTCCTCCGTCGAGGGGAAACTGTTGTCCCGGGCGTCGCCTACCGTCGGGATTTCCTTGTACGGGATCATGAATCCCGTGGTCCTGACCGGGGCGGGCGTGTAGGTGATGATGAGTGCGGGTGGGTGGCGGTAGCCGGGGTAAGGGCTGCCGCCGCCGAACTGGCTGGAGTAGTACTGGCGCCAGTTGATCGCGGCGGTCTCGCTGGCGGCCTTCAGTACGATCCCGTGGTTGGCCTCGCCCTGTTGGATCCAGGCGCGGGTCATGGCGGTGACCTCGTAGAAGAGTTCCTCGTCCTTGGCGCACCAGCTGGCGGGGTCGGCGTCGTAGTTGTAGCCGGCCTTGTTCACCGTCTCCGGGGCCGTGCTCGAGGGCTGGTTGTACCAGTCCAGGCTGTCGATCGTGCCGTCGAGAGTCCATTCGCCGGTGACGCGCGCGGCCCGGATGCCCGCGCCCATGGTCTCCCCGCACAGCTGTCCGTTGGGCCCGCCGGACTTGTAGTTCCAGATCCGCAGGTCGGCGTCGTTGACGGTGGCGCCCTGCAGCACCGGGTCGCTGGTGTTGAACTTCATGTACACGCGGGCGACATCCGCGCTGGTGGAGGTGGTGCCCGCGCGTAGGTATCCGGCTGCGGAGTTGTTGTTGTACGGGTCGTTCTTGCTGATCCAGGCGTCGTCGGGGGCGCCGCCGCCGAACCAGGTGGAGGACGCGGCGACGGTCACCGGGTAGGTCACCGCCGGGTCGGCCAGGAACGTCTCGTCCGGGGTGAATACCAGCTCCGAGGTTTTCCCTGTGGTCTCGACCTGGGCCTTGACCGGGTGGGTCCGGCCCTGGTCGGGGGCGGCCTCGACCAGGGCGTCCGTCGCGGTCAGCACGATCGGCGCGGCCTTGGCCTTGCCCTTGGCGTCCTTGAGCTGCGGCAGCCCTTGTGGCGTCTTTCCGAAGGTGGTGCCCTCAGGCAGGGTGAGCGGCAGCCGTACGGTGACCGGGCCGGTCGGCCGCTGTCGGAAGACGACCTGGGAGATGAAGCCGTCGGCTTGGGCCAGGACCACCAGGTCCGCCCCGGGTGCTACGGCGTCGGGGTAGGTGACCGCGTTGCCGGAGACCTTGGGTTCCGGGAGCGCGCGGGTCACGCCCAAGCCGATCTCGCCGTGCTTCCCTGGAGCGGACACCAGTTGCTTGGCGCCGCGCCCGCCGAAGGTGAGCGGGGTCTTGACCCGGGTGGCCTGCAGCTTGCCGTCGCGGGTGACGATGCGGGTGTCGATGGGTTCCCAGGCGCCGCTGGCCGCGTTCTTGAGCTGAACGGGACGGGTGTGCAGCTCGGCTCGCATGTTCTTGCCGTCGGGGTTGGCCCAGACCTTCATGGTCTCGGTGGAGTGGGTGGGGACCTCGACGGGTTTGCCGGTCTTGACCGCCTGGTCCCAGGCCGCTTTGAGTGTTGGTTCCGTGGTGGCGGTTGTCGTTCCGGGTGCCGAGGAGGGAGGTGGCGTAGGACCTTGGGCGATCGCAGGTGCGCTCATGAGCGAGAGCGGCAGTGTCAGGGCCGCGATCAGGGCGCCGCGGCGGCGCGTTCGGGTGGACAAGCCGGGTGCTAATCGGCGTGTGGTCATGTACAACCTTTCGAACAGAAGTAGCAAAACGGCCCTGATCATCACATGAGGCGAAACTAAAGTAAAGATCGTTTCCAGTATCGGGAACGGGATGCTCCGTGATCACAGATCACGCGGACCTGCGCCTGCCGGATCACATTCGGCCAGCTCATAGCCTTGTGGAGCTTTGTCGGTGAGCATCTGAGATCGGGATCTTCGTCAGTCGCAGACGACTCTGGCCTGTCACCGAGGGGGACCCCAACGGGTGAGACGGCGGCCCAGCGGGCACGCGAAGGACGGCAACCTTCAGGGGACCCTCACCTAGATCAGCATTTCAGGCGCCCGGCCTGCGGTTTCACAGCCGCAGGCCTCTTGTTTATGACGTTGCTAGGCAGCCGACAGTGTCGGCATGCAGCCGTAAGACCATGATCAGGGGACATGCACTCGGATGATCTTGATTACGTTTCCCCAGGTCAGATAGCGTTCTAGGCCATCCAGCATCCCCGGAGACCGCTTCCGGCCGCCCGGCGCGGGGTAACACAGCCGTTGATCATGCCAAGTGCGTGCAGAAACTCCGGCTTGGTCGGCGGGCACAGGCCTCGGACTGTGCCCACATGCTCAACCCCGGTCTGGAGAGCAGCCTCCAACGCCCTGGACCAGGCGGCGCCCACCGTGCGGCGCCGGGGAACGCAACCACTTTCGCCACCGCATCTTCACCACGGA
The DNA here is from genome assembly GCF_900323885.1 of [Actinomadura] parvosata subsp. kistnae. Classification (GTDB taxonomy): domain Bacteria; phylum Actinomycetota; class Actinomycetes; order Streptosporangiales; family Streptosporangiaceae; genus Nonomuraea; species Nonomuraea composti. The sequence continues at coordinate 1,669,595 of NZ_OOHJ01000018.1, forward strand.
CCAGTACTCCATCGTCCATGGCGAGAGTTGGCTACTGCCCAGCGACGCCGTGTAGCCACGGTCGCTCTAGCGTCCGATGACTGCGTGGAACAGGGCCAGCGCTCCGCCAGCGGCTCCGCCACCCAGCAGAAACGCTGCCGGTAGGGGTTGCCCGCTGAGAGAGGCGAGCAGGCCTGCGAGCAAGCCCACGACGATCGCCAGCAACAGCACGACGGCGGCACGGACACTCAGCAGTGGGCCCGGCGGTACTGCCACGAAAACCTCCCGAGGGTGATGACGACGACCGTGGCTCCTATGTCGCACAGAGGAGGTCACCCCACGAGAATCATCCAGAAGCGCCGCGCGAAAAAATCTTGGGAAGTTCCGTGGGGTCCCTGCGGCGCACCCACTTACAAGGGAGTCATCTAGATCGGCGTCAGCAGAAAGGCTGGAACGGTGAGCGACAGCGACCAGATCACGGGCGCGGCGCCTGTGGTCAGCGCGCTTGCCCAGCCGGTAAAACCTGCTGAACAAGATCTTTTCGATCTTGACGCGCTGACTTGCTCCGAGATGGCGCAGGCGATCTCGGCGTCGCACGCAGCGGAGGCGAGCCAGCTTCGGGAAAACCTGGAACGTCGCGCGGCCGACCAGCGGCTACGCGATGAGATGGCTCTGTACGACTTCAGCGGAGAGAAGTATCGACAGTTCGAGAACGAGTTGGCCCGCTACGGCATGTCAGTGCTTCGTGGCTGGATGTACACCGGATACATCTTCAAACTCACCGCCACTCGCAGACTCTTCCTGACACCCACCGATGCGGAGCTCGAAGAGCTGCACCGCGACTCAGATGCCCGCGAGGAGTTGGCCACGATGACTGTCGCACTCGCCCTCCCGCGATTCCGCCGACACGCACTCGTCGAGGGCGGCTGGCGCTACGAGGGCGGCGCGAGCCTTCCCACCTACTTCATGGGAGCGTGCCTGTTCGTCTTCCCCAACGAGTTCCGCAGGCGCCGAGCACAGCAGAAGAAGTGGTCCCGGGCACTCGCCCGAGAGGCCATCATGCTGGCCCCGGACGCCGGCAGCACCGCCGACTTGGAGTCTCAGGCACTGGGCCGGATCCGCGTTCGTGATGATCTGCGCCGTACCGGTGAACGCACCCGCGCGATTGTCGCCCTCACCCTCGACGGCTACAGCCAAGAGGAAATCGCCGAGTTGCTCGGCGAAGCCTCAGTCCGGGCAGTCGAGGGGGCACTGTATCGGTGGAGAAAGAGCGAACAGCAACACGCCCCTGAAGGAGGGATCTCTCGTGAATGGCGCGGCTGATGAGCCGTTCGAAGAGCTGATCGAACGGTCCTCGCTTGGCGCGCCCGGTGCACGTCAGCTTCGACAGCGCACCCCCCAGCCGAAGACCGACGAGCTCCGCCGCATCCAAGAGCAGCGGGCCCGACGGTATGTAGGGCTGAGCGCAGAACAACGGCTGGCGGATCGACGTGAGCGGCTCCTCACCGCCGCGTACACCCTGTTCGCGAAGCCGGGCTTTCACGCCACCACCATCGAACGACTTTGTTCGGAAGCTCGCATCTCAAGCAGAGCCTTCTACGAGTGCTTCAGCGGGCGCGAGCGACTGCTCCAGTCATTGTACGAGCGCGTCGTGGACGACGTCCTTACCCAGGTCACCAAAGCGATGGAAGAGGCTACAGCGCCTGAAGCTCAGTTCGTCGACGGCATAACGCGATACATCCACTTCACCATCGCGGACTGGCGACGGGCGCGCATCATGCATGTGGAAGCAGCTCAAACCAGTTCCATCGAAGAGGCCCGGCGACAGGCTCTCAGACGCTTCGCCGAGGTCTTTCATAGAGTTGTGACCAACTTGCCCGGAGGTCGCTCCCGAGATCCGTACCTGTATGCCCTAGGGGTGCACGGTGTGCTCCACGAACTCATCTGCGAGTGGCTAGAAGCCGAGAAGTCACCGCCAACTGAAGTGCTCGTCGGGACCGTCGTTGACATCTTCCTGGGAAGCGCTCGTACAGCACGTTGAGCGTTCGTTATGCCGTGTGCATGCGCCGGGAACGCGCCGGACGCATCTGTACGAAGACCGGGTTGCGGAACACCGAGCCCGTCAGCAGGCATTGCCCCTGCCCCAGCGCGGGAACCGTCGACCACAGCGCCTCGTGCACGCCGCCCGTGGTGGCGCGTACCGGGGCGAGGTTACCGGCCGACTTGAGCTGATGGATGAACCGCGTGTTCGCCAGCTCGAACAATTCCTCCGGCACATGCCCGGGCTGCTGTGACACCAGCACCAGGCCCATCCACCGCTTGCGGCCACGACGGCTGATGACCTGCAGTTGGTCCAGCACCGCGCGCATCCGGCCCGCACTGGCTCGGGAGACGAACGTGTGCACCTCTTCGATCACCACCAGCACCGGTGGACGCGGCCGGCCGTCCTTGCCGATGGGTTCGCCACGAGCGACCGCGATCACCCGGTCGAACAGGGCCTGCAGCAGGAAGGAGATGGCGATGTTGCGGGCGCTGTCGTTGGTCTCGCTCACGTCGAAGACGCTCAGGCGCCGCTTGACGAGCAGCTCGTCCACGTCCAGGTACGGGGTGTTCCTCGTGGGCCCCCAGTCGAGCATCTCGGACCTACCGAGCTTGTACAGCTTGTTCCGCAAGGTGGACGCGGTGGCCTTCTCCGTGGAGAGGAGTTTCGGCGAGAGCAGGGGCATGCCGCCCGTGGTCGGGTCCTCCTGCAAGCCGTCGATCAGGTCGCTGAGGTCGTACGGACGGGCAGGAGGAGGCGGTGCCGGAGCGGCGAGGGCGCCCATCCTGGCCGGCCGGGAGGCCCTCTCCGCATTGCGCCGGGCCTGGCCCGTGATGGCTCCCCACATTCTCACCTGGGGTTCGGTGAATTCGAGCACGTCTGCGACGATTTCCTCGGGCACGTCGGCGATCGGCACCTTGAAGGGCAGAGGGTTGGGCGCATCGGTCATACCGGCGTTGGGCACGTACACCCGGAAGTCCGGGATGCCGCGCGGACGCCGCTCGTCGAAACGTTCCTCCAGCAGGCGCGCGAGGTGCGGCTCGTCGTTCCCCTGGTCCATCCGTACGTACTCGCCCTCGACGTCGATGGCGACCACCGCCCAGCCGGCCCGAATGGCCTCCTCCATCAGCACCTGCGTGGTGTTGGACTTGCCCGATCCCACAGTGCCGAAGATGCCTGCGTTACGCGGCAGGAACCCCTTGTTCGCCGAATCAACCTCGACTCTCACGTCGTCGTAGCCGAGCAGCGAGCCCAGTTGCATGTCCCCTTCGATGCCCAGCATCCGGCGTAGCCGGTCGCTGGGATAGATGAATACCTGGGAGTACGGCCGGGGGCGGGTCGAGGTGGGGAGCACGTTCTCCGAAGGGGTGACCTCGCCGAGAATCTCGATCGTGCCTGCGGCGTAATAGGTGGGCCGGAACTGGGTGCGTTCTGGATGGAGCAGGGTGGTGCGGCTGATGGCCGAGTCGGGGCCGATCTCGTGCGGGCTGTGGAAGGGGCCTTCGACGACGCGTCCCAGGAAGGTGATGCCTTGTTCGGTGTCGTTGACGCCTACGTAGGCGTCGCGGCGGAAATGGCGGCGCAGTTGTTCGGAGACCATGACGCCGCTGCTGGTGTTGTCCGTCCCAGGCCCATCGAAGGCGACGAAACCGAGCGTGATCAGCGAGCGGGCGAGGCTGGCCTTGGTCGCCTCGAGTTCTTCAGCGGGAATCTCCTGGTCTGTGGGGGCAGGCGCGTCGTGCTGGTCTTCCGGCTCTTCCAGCGGTTCTTCGGCCTCGGCTTCGACCTCGGTGTCCGAGCTCATCCTCGTGTCCTCCGTGGGTCCAGATCGGTGAGTCCGTGCTCCACCCCGAGTTCCATCAAGCGCGTTTCGACGAACGTCCGGAACTCCCCGCCCTTGAACATCGTGCGGGCCACGTTGTCGGCGAGGTCGATGTGGAACGGAAAGCCGCGCGCGGTCACAGGCGCGCCGGTGTCCGGCAGGCCACGCGTCCAGAGCGCGTCGGCGAGGAAGAGCGCCGCCGCCTCCTCGACCCGCTCCCGGTGGCACTCCAGCAGAAACGGACGGTGCCCGGCCTTGATGAGCAGAATGGTGACTTCCGGCCCCACCTCTGCGATGAAGGCCCGGAACCTGGCGCGGTCCAGGTTGTTGAACCCCGCCTTGGTCGTCCCTGCCCCCTCATCGCCGTCCAGGAAACCGGTGAGGTCGTCGGCCAGCGTCCGCAACTCGATGAACTCCCCCGGCTCCAGGACGATGCCGGCGTTGAGAACGTCCAGGTCCTCGGGGCTTTCGCTGACCGCGATGAACCGCTGGTCCTTGATGTAGTGGCGGACGAGTTCGAAGACGGGCGGCAGGTTCTCCCGCGGATGCCCCACGCCCGTACGGAGTTCGAAGGGAACCAGTTCCCCGTGGATCATCCGCCAGTCGGCCTCTTGCGCAAGCAGGAGCTTGCGTTCGCCGAAGAGCATGAGGGCGCGGCTGGCCAGGTTGGAGGTGCCGTGCACCTTGCGGAGATTGTCGAAGAACTCCCTGGCCGTGTCACCAGTGCTGGTCAGCTCGTGCTCGAACACCCTCGTCACGAGCCCGACGGATTCGCCGGTATTGGTAACGATCACCACGCCCACCTGGACCTTCGTACCGCTCAGGAGGGGTACGGCGGCGAGCGTCCCATCGGAGGCGGCGACGATCCCGGTGCCCAGGAGATGCTTGGCCCATTGCATCTTCTCAGGCGACGGCCGGCGGATCTGGGCGCTTAAATCCGGATTCTCCGCCAATATCTCGGCACGGAGCTGCTCACGCCGCGCGTGTGAGGCCAGAACGGCCACATCGACCCGGTCCCTCAGGTGGTCGACATACTTTTCGAGCTCCATCCATGGCGCGACCGACAGGATGTCGGCAAGGCTTTGCGCGTCACGCTGTTCCACTGGACCTCCAGCTCCTCCAGTGACGCTTCGCAACCGATCACCACACTCTGTTGCAGAGTAACCACGTGTCCGACGAAGTTCCAGGTCTCATAAGCACCAGGTCACTGTCGAAGGAAGCCGCACGCACGAATGCTTGATCTCGCCTATTCGGGGTTGTCCAAAGCGGCCGAGAGATTCCCTGTCCGTAGCTCCCGCTGATCGACCCATTTCTTTCCTTCGGCGGCGATCGCTTCCAGGACATGAAGGGTGTGAGGCAGTCCTGCGGCGTCCAGCGACACTTCGGACACCGCTCCGGGACGCTCTCCGTGTTGTAGTTCTTCCACCCCCGAGTTCACCTCGACACTGATCTCGTTGCCGTTGACGAGCGAGAGCTGGAAATCGCGCCCGCCGTCGTCCGACTGCTTGACGCTTACGGACGCGACCGCTTCGAAGCGGTAGTTGAGCCGCTGCCGGTTGTGGAAGGCGCCTTTCAAGAAGTCGAGGGTGACAGTGAACTGGCGCACCCCTTCCTCAGTGACGAGGAAGACCAGGAGCTGGTACTTCGTGTAGCGCCACGGACCTCCACGCAGCCGTGCGCGTTCGCTCCCCCGGGCGGGAGCCTCGATGAAGGCGTGCGCGATGACACCGCTCATGGTCAGCCTGTAATGCCGCAATGCCTCCTCCAGGAGCACTTTGCGGTCGCAGTCCAGCCAGGCTGCCATTTCCTCGTCATCAGGCTTGTCCTCCAGCCTTGCTCGCCACCTCGCCAGCGCCTCCAAATCACTCTGGTAGGCCGAGAGGTTCTCAGCCCGGTCGGCGGCGTACCGGCGACGCTCCAGGACGATGCGCAGCCAGGTGCGAGCGCAGAACCACCCGGCGATCAGTAGGAGGAGAATCGTGCCGATCGCACGAGGCTCGACCGGCACGATGCCGGCAGCGGCCCAGCCGCCTGCACCTGCGAGGGTGAGCAGTCCGAGTGTCGCCCGCGCTTTCGTCCCGAGGGGAGTGGCAAGTTCCCGGCGGTAGCTCCACAGCATGCCTTGCCTGCGGCGCGTGGCGGCCTTGCCCGCCCGGTGCCGGATGAGCCAGGCGATCTTCTCGACTCCGACTCGGGTCTCACCGTAGACCTCCGTGAGCTCGTCGCGCAGGCTCCGGCGTATGCCCTCCGTTTCGGCTTCCCACTGGTCGTGGTCCATGCCGGGAGGAATGTACTTGGCGAAATAGTGGTTGATCCGGTGCTCGACCTTCTTCGCGAAATTGCCCCGCTCCACCTTGGTCTTGCGTTTCGGGGGCTTCTTGGCGCGGCGGCGGCCGACGACTACGCGCTCAGTCTTTGTTGTGCGTACCCGGTACTCCCTGTCCTTGGCACGGCGGCGTACGACGCGGTGGCGCCAGCGCGCGGTGTCTCGCATGCCGACCGCAGCGCCGGCGATGGCCAGCACGTAGGCGGCCATGAGAAGCGCCCGGGTATCGCGTCGGCGCGAGCATGACGACGACGGCAGCACCGACTTCCTGAACAGCTTCATCATCCACGATCTCGAACGCGTGGCCTCCGCCGTCCGGGCAGGCGCCTATGGCGCTGCCCTGGACGCCTATCTGCGGATGCCGGAGCCGCCCCGTACGGACCTGCGCAAGGAGCCGCAGGTGGTCTTCGACCACGTGGCGCCCGAACGTGTCCCCGCGGGACGGTGGCCTCAGGGGCCGAGCCTGCCGCTCGCGCTGAGCCAGCAGTTCGCGGTCAACACGATCATGTCCGAGCTGGCCCCGGGGGCGGGCTTGTTCGCCGTCAACGGGCCTCCGGGCACCGGCAAGACGACGATGCTCAGGGATCTGATCGCGGCCAACGTCGTGGAGCGCGCACTGCGCCTGTCCAGGCTGCCCAGCACCGAGGCCGCGTTCACCGGAGAGATGCGCTGGCAGACAGGCGGATTCCGGCGGGTGGTGAGCCTGTGGCGCGAAGAGCTCACCGGCTTCGAGATGGTGGTCACCTCGGCCAACAACGGGGCCGTGGAGAACGTCACGACCGAGATCCCCGGGCAGAAGGCGATCGACGCGCTCTGGCGAGGGGAGGCCGCCTACTTCGACGAGGTGGCGACCCGGGTGCTCGGCGAGCCCGCGTGGGGCCTGGTGGCCGCCAAGCTGGGCAGGAAGTCGTACCGCATGGAGTTCGTCAGCAAGGCCTGGTACGGCACCGCCGACGAGCCCGGCCTGCGGATGAGCTTCGAAACCTGGCAGAGCACCGTGACGGACTCGTGGGCGACGGCCGTCGAGTCGTTCACCCTCGCCTATGAACGCGTCCAGGCCCTCCGGCGCGAGCGGACTGTCGCCCACGACGCCTTGCGGGACCTGCCCGTACAGCAGCGCATCATCACCCGGACGACCGAGCAGATCACCGTCGTGGAGGAACGCCTCACCGCCCTCCGTACCGAGATCGACGACGCCGAACGTCTTGAGGAGGCGGCGCGGCAGGAACTCACCGCACGCAAACGCAGCCGCCAGGAGCACCAGCAGTTCCAGCCGAGCCTGGTCACCGCGCTCTTCACACTCGGGAAGGCCTCCCGGGAGTGGCACGCGCAGGACCGCGCCCTGGCAGGCGACGTCCGGAGCGCCGAGCACGCGCTCGGCACCGCGACCGCGCGGCTGGAAGGACTCCGCCAGGCCGCCGCACAGCTCACCCGCGAGCGCGACTCCCTGCGCGCCGAGTCGCACACCGCCCGGTGCCGGCTGGCCGAGCTCCGGTCCCGGCTGGCCGTCCAGCGAGAGCGGCTCGGACGGTTCTTCCCGGACGAGCGCTGGTGGACCGATGAGAAGCACCGGGAAATGCACACGCCGTGGACCGACGAGGCCTGGAACCACGCCCGCACCGACCTGTTCGCGGAGGCCCTTCGCCTGCACCAGGCGTTCCTCCGGACAGAAGCGACGCGGATGCGCAGAAGCCTGCAAGCCGCCATGGACGTCGTCACTGGGGAAGTGCCCTCAGGCGTGCCGGAGCAGGCCGGACGGGCAGCGTGGCAGAGCCTGTTCTTCCTGGTCCCGGTCATCTCCACCACCTTCGCCTCCTTCGATCGCGTGTTCGCGCACCTCACACGGGAGGCGCTGGGCTGGTTGTTCATCGACGAGGCCGGCCAGGCCGCACCGCAGCTCGCGGCGGGCGCGATCTGGCGGTCCCGGCGAGTGGTGGCCGTAGGGGATCCGCTGCAGCTGGAGCCGGTGATGACGCTGCCGTTCGCCGCCCAGCAGGCACTGCGGCGGACGTTCGGCGTCCAGGAGGAGCACTGGCTGCCGGGACGCACCTCGGTTCAGCAACTGGCCGATCACACGAACGCGTACGGCACCTATCTACCCGGCGAGGACGCACCCGTCTGGGTCGGCGCGCCGCTGCGCGTCCACCGCCGCTGCGACGAGCCCATGTTCGGCATCTCCAACACCATCGCCTACGACGGGCTCATGGTCTACGGCAAGCACGCCGAATCGCCGATCGAGCTGCCGGAGAGCGTGTGGATCGACGTCGTCGGAGCCGGCTCCAGCGGGCACTGGATCCCCGAGGAAGGGGCCGCGCTGGCACGCATCCTGGCCCGGCTCGCCCGCGACGAGGTCCCGCCGCAGGACATCTTCGTGATCAGCCCGTTCCGGGACGTCGTCCGCGGGATGCAGCAGGTCGCGCGGCGCTTTCCCGGCGTGGAGGCGGGAACCGTCCACACGGCTCAGGGCAAGGAGGCCAAGGTGGTCATCCTCGTGTTGGGCGGTGATCCGCAACGGCCGGGCGCCAAGGCCTGGGCCGCCAAGCGCCCGAACCTGCTGAACGTCGCCGTCAGCCGTGCCAAGCGGCGCCTGTACGTCATCGGCGATCGGACGTCGTGGTCGACGCAGCGCTACTTCAACGTCCTCGCCCGCGATCTCCCGAAACTCGTACTGCCGCCCGACGACCCCGCGGACCGCTGAGCTGACCATCGAGCAACGCCTGGTTCCATCGACTGGCTGGAGGACGGCCATGAACAGCGACGGAATGTTCCACATCGACGAGTCCGGCCGCCTCCTCGCGATGCGGCCGGCGCCCTACGAGGCAGAAGACATTCTCCAGGAACTGCTCGCCACCCATCCGGACCTCCTGGCAGGCGGGCAGATGACGCCCGGCGATCCGCGCCGCTGGCTGCTGGTACGCCGGGAGGCCGGCGTCCCCGACCGGGACGGTGGCGGCGGACGCTGGAGCCTCGATCACCTCTTCGTCGACCAGGACGGCATCCCCACCCTGGTCGAGGTCAAGCGCGCCGGCGACAGCCGCATCCGCCGCGAGGTCGTCGGCCAGTTGCTCGACTACGCCGCCAACGGCGTTCTCTACTGGCCCGTGCTCAGCCTTCAGGAGCTGTTCGAGCAGACGCAGCGCGAGGCCGGCCGGGACCCCCAGGAGATGATCGCCCAGCTCTGCGAGGACGACACTGCCACCGTGGAGGCCTTCTTCGCCAAGGTCGGTGACAACCTGCGTGCGGGCAGGATCCGGCTGGTCTTCGTCGCCGACGCCATCCCGGACGATCTCCGCCGCATTGTGGAGTTCCTCAACGAGCAGATGAACCCTGCGGAGGTTCTCGCGGTGGAGATCAAGCAGTACGTCGCGGAGAATCACGGCTGGCGCACCCTCGTGCCAGCCGTGTACGGACGCACCGCGGCCGCCTCCGCCAAGTCCGCCGTCGCGCGGCCGAGCCTGAGCGAGCTTCGCGAGAAGGCAGACGAAGACGTCCGCACCCTCTGGACCCTGCTGGAGCAGTGGGCCGACGACGAAGATCTCCCCCTGACCCACACCGCCGCGGGCGTCATCGTCTCAAGCCGGAACGACCTGCGCATCGCGCAGCTCTACCCGAAGAACCGGGCCCTGTGCATCAACCTCGACCCCCTCCGCGACCGCGGACGCCACGAACTAGCGGACGCCTGCCTCGCGACGCTGCGCACTCTGACGAGCAAGCCGCTGACAGCGGCTTACCCGTTCTTTCCGGCGCCTGATGCCGTGGCCAAGTGGAACGACGTCGCGAAACTCCTCAGCCAGCTCGCTGCGGTGTGAAGTATCGGAAACGCGTTGAAGCAGGCATTTCGTGCAGCAGTGAGCGGAATCAGCCCATATGGCGGCGCACTCTCTGGATGAAGTTCCACCATTCGCCGACGCGCCCGTCCGCGAAGCCATGGCGCTTCAGGGTCAGTTGCAGGGTCTTCTTCAGCGGATGAGGCGATTGCATGATCGCCTCATTCCTCTGTGCGAGCCGGGTGAGCTGCCCCTCCGTGGGAGGCCGGTTGCTCTTCTGCCCGTTGCAGTCCCTGTGCGCCGGGGCGAGGTTCCAGATCGCGTCCAGGTCGACGTCCGCACCACGCAGAAGCCGCTTGAACGAGTACGGGAACACATGATCCACGGCCACGTCATCGACGCCGGGGACGAGCAGTTGAGCACAGATGATGCACCGCCCATGCTGAAACCCGATCACAGCCTCGGTGACCCCGGCGACCGAGCGCCGCCGCTGCTTGTCGGTGATCAGCAGCGTGTCCAGGTCGACCGCGACCCCCTCTTCGACCAGGCTCCGGCCCACCCCCGCGGCGAAGGACGTCTCGACGATGCTCCACCGCGCGGCCAGCTCCGCCTCCAGGCTGGCCTTCTGCTCGGACATGGCGACCGCCCGGAGATGGTCCGTCAGCTTGACCACCCGTTCCCGGGAAGTACCGGTCACTTCGTAGAAGCGGTGCGGCACTTCAGCCCCATCGCCGCGCAGATTGTGGAACTTCTGCATCACCATGGTCGGCATCGACTTCATGGCGGCAGCGAGCAGCTTCTCGGTCGGCGAGCCGAGCCGTACGGACTCGGCGCTCTCCTCCTGCGCCACGGTCAGGAAGTCCGTCCCGCCGGGGACGGTCTTCGATGACGTCTGCGGCGCTTCAGCGAGGTGCTCCACCAGGCTCATGGCGTATGGCTCGGCCAGGTCGCGAAGGAGGATGTCCGTACGCCCCTCGGCGGCGGCGCCCAGCAGCGCCTGCCCCAGAGCGAACTTGTAGGTACGCGAGTTGGCGCCCATGAGCACCGCCAGCCGCCACGAGGACCGCGCGGTCGGCTCTTCGCGAAAGAAGTCCACAGTCATCCGTACATGCCAGTCTTGATCGCGATATCGACCGCTTCAGGGTAGTTCGCGATCACTGGAGTGTCACCGAGGCTCGATAGGGTCAGGACCCTCATTCGGGGCTGCAACAAGGTGGAGGCGGCAAGCATGGGGAAGCTCGTACGCGACAACATTCCGGACATCATCCGCCAAGCAGGCAGGGAGCCGATCGTCACCGTCCTCGACGAGGCCGACTACCGGAAGGCCCTGCTGGCGAAGTTGTTCGAAGAGGCCACCGAGCTCAACGAAGCAGCTCCCGCCGAGGTCGCGGAGGAGATCGCCGATGTGTACGAAGTTCTGCGCGCACTGGCCGCCGTCCATGGGCACGAGTGGGCGGCGATCGAAGAGGTGGCGGCCACCAAACGGAAGCAGCGCGGCGCCTTCCGAGACCGCCTCTACCTGGCATGACACCGTATTGCTTCCGACGTGATCCCCTCTGCAGGCGAGACCGAAACACTCACCACCGCATGGACGGACCGGCCGGCGTGCTTCTTCAGCAGGACTGGCACCCCGCTCCTCGGTGAGATGAACAGCCCTTCGCCACGCACGCTGCAAACACCTGGAATGACCTAGGCCATCACCACACCTGACGGGTCGCCGGCTCGGGCCTTCAGTCCCTCATGCCGGTTCGGTACTTCTCCGCGACGCCATCCACCTCGCCCCTTATCGTCGCGGTGATCTCAGGGACGACATCCTCCAACGATTTGAGGGATCCCGGATGAGGGCAACGCAGCAGAAGATGTTCCTTCGCCACCCGCCCGCTCCGCGGGCAGCGGCAATCTCCCGCAGTCCTCAGGAAATGCCGGAATGACGCGCGATGAGATAGAGCAGGCACTACGTCGGGCCGAGGACCTGACCGGCCAGATCAAGGGCAGCCTGGACCGAGCAGTGCGGTTGATGGGACAACCGGTCTGGACAGGCCCGGCCGCCAACAGGTTCGGCAGAGATTTGGCCGCACAACGACAAGCGCTGATGAAGGCATGCGCGGCCGCCGTCGACGAGTTCCGTTACTTGCTGGCCCGGACACCGGAGTAAGACCGTGGACATCGACGGCATGGTGCCCGACGGCGTCGAAGTGCTGGAGAGCGAGTTGAGCAACGCGGAGACCGCGCTCGACTCCGTGGGCGGCGAGTTGTGGAATCTCCTGCGTCATGCAGGCCTCGCCACCACGCAGGCGGACATCATCCGGCAGATCGCCGGCTGGGCCGGACAACAGATCCCCGACATTCACCGCCGTGTCGTGCTCCTGGAACGCATCGTGGCCCACGACCCGGCGGTCCAGCCCGGGCAGCCGGTCTTCGTGAACTCCGAGATATTCGCTCCCGGCAAGCCGCTCCCCACTGTCGGCGGCTTCTGGGACCGGCTCGGGCAAGGCATCCGGTCCGCCTTCGACTTCGACCAGAACTCCGGCAACCAGGCAGCCGAGGTGGCCAAGGGCGCCTGGGAATCCACGACCGGGTTCATGAGGTGGTTGTGGGAGACCTCGCCGGCGCGCAAGACCATCGACCCGGACGGCTGGCAGCACCAAATGGAGGACAGCGCCCGCGGCGTCCTCTACGGCATCCGGAACCCGCTGGAGACGCTCAAGGCCATCGTGGACTGGGACACCTGGGCCACCAACCCTGATCGTGCCTTCGGCCGGCTATTACCGGATCTCCTGGCGAGCGCCGCCACGGCGGGCGGGGCGAGCGGGGCATCGGCAGCGAGCAGAGTTCCACGTGCTCTTGAAAAGATCACGAGGCTGCTCGAAAAGGCGAAGGCGAGGGTCGGCAAGCAAGTCGCTCCACCACGGATCACACCTGAGGGCGGCTGGAAGTGGAAAGGAGTCGAGTTGGACCCGCGCGTCAACGCCATGGCGGATCAGGCACTCGTACGAGCGCGAGCCGCGGAGCCGCAGATCTCCCGTGGCGTCAAGGCCGCCGCAGCAGACGTGCGTGCCGAGATGGCAGGGTTCCCCGACCACGTCCTCAAGGGATCCGACCGCTTCAAGGAGAAGCTCGCCAAGCTCACCGACGAGTTCCCAACCAGAACACCCGAAAGCCTGATCAAGGACAAGGTCCACGACAGCATCCGCTACACCTTCACCTTCGACGACACCCGCTATGTGAAGGGGGTCGCGGACGTCAAGGCGGCGATGGAGCGGCAAGGCTTCAAGCTGGTCCAGCAGAAGCCCTCATGGGGCGACCACCGTAGGTACAAGGGGGTCAACACTCGATGGCGCGGACCTGACGGGCAGCTCTTCGAACTGCAGATACACACACCCGAGAGCCTGTGGGCGAAGGAGGTCACGCACGAGATATACGAGTTCAAGCGCAACCTTACCCCGGAGGACAGGAAGCTCCTCGAGAAGTACGAGGAGCAGATCTTCGAGGCCGTCCCCGTCCCGCCAGGTGCCGATCGCATCCCCGCCATAGTCGAGGGAGGATGACACCGTGGACGAAAAGGTGACCTACTACGCGATGGTGTTCTCCGAAGATACCCCGGACGCACCCAGCGGGTTGGCGCGACGACGCATCCTCCCAGGCGGCGGGATCGTGGACGAGGCGCTGCACAAGGATCTTCAGTGGCACGAGAGCGACTCCATCGACGACTGGCGCCGCGGCGAGGCCAGCCAAGACCTGATCGAGATCAGCGAGGCGGACGCGCAGCAAGTCATGGAGCGGTTCCGGCGGATGTTCGGTTCCGGGCAGTAGATCGCACCGATTCGTCGTGGATTAGGAGCGCGCAGACGGCTGATAAGAAACCACGGTGGATCTGGTGCGGTGGACGTCGGCGTTCGACCGGCCGGGGACGGTGCTGAGTTCGGCGTCGGTCGCGAAGCTGGTGGCCAAGCCGGAGATCGGCGTCAACGAGTACGGCTCCTGGTACGGGGGCGGCCGGTGGTGCCGGCAGGTCACTCGCACAGCGGCTTGATGCCCGGCACGTTCACCCACCTCGCGCGGCCGCAGAACGGGTTCGGCTACGCCCTGCTGTTCAACCAGCGCGAGGAGAGCGGTCCGCTCGACTTCGAAGGGATCGACGACGACATGAACAAGGTGGACGACATGAACAAGGGGACCGTGTCGTCCTGGCCGACCACCGACCTGACCTCGCAGTACTTCTGATCAGGTCGCGGCGCGGTCGCCGAGGGGGCGGCGGCGCAGGGCCGGGTCGGTCAGCGGGGCGGGGCTCCAGAGGCCGACGGGGTGGTAGACGTTGGTGCCGGGCGGGACGAGCTCGTCGATCCGGTCGAGGACGGCGTCGTCGAGCACCAGCGACGCCCCCTTCAGCAGGCCCTCCAGCTGCTCCATCGTGCGCGGGCCGAGGATGACCGAGGTGACCGCCGGGTGTGATGCGGCGAAGGCGATGGCCAGCTCCGGCAGGGTGCGGCCGAGTTCGTCCGCCAGTTTCACCAGCTCCTCGACGACGTCGAGCTTGGCGGCGTTGACGGGGATGGACGGGTCGAAGCGCTCGGGGGCTCGCGCGGCGCGGCCCTGGGACAGGTCGATCTGCTGCCCCTTGCGGTAGCGGCCGGTCAGGAAGCCCCAGCCCAGCGGGCTGTAGGTGAGCACGCCCATGCCGAGCCGCTGCGCGGTGGGCAGCACGTCGCCCTCGATGCCGCGGGCCAGGATGTTGTACGGCGGCTGCTCGGTGCGGAAGCGGTACAGGCCGCGCTGCCGGGCCACGTGGTACGCCTCGACCGTCTCGTGCGCGGGGAAGGCCGAGCTGCCGAACGCGCGGATCTTGCCCTGGCGCACCAGGTCGGTCAGCGTGGCGAGGGTTTCCTCGATGTCGGTCCGGTGGTCGGGGCGGTGGATCTGGTAGAGGTCGATCCAGTCGGTGCCCAGCCGCTTCAGGCTCGACTCGACCTCCCGGACGATCCAGCGCCGCGAGTTGCCGCCCCGGTTGGGCCCCTCCCCCATCGGGAAGTGCACCTTGGTCGCGAGCACCACGTCGTCCCGCCGGCCGCGCAGCGCCTTGCCCACGATCTCCTCGGACTCGCCCGCCGAGTACATGTCCGCGGTGTCGACGAAGTTGATGCCCTGGTCGAGGGCGGCGTGGATGATGCGGATGCTGTCGTCGTGGTCGGGGTTGCCGGCCGCGCCGAACATCATCGTGCCGAGGCAGTACGCGCTGACCTCGATACCGGTGCCACCCAGGATGCGATATCTCATACTTCGGAACCGTAGATTCTAGAGTCGGCTCTAAGTCAAACTGGGCGGCATGTCGGGGATGAGCATCGGCCAGGTCGCCGAGCGCACCGGGCTCAGCGTCCACACGCTCCGCTTCTACGAGCGGGAGGGGCTGCTGGCCCAGCCGGTACGGCGGGGAAGCGCAGGTCATCGCGTCTACAGCGAGGATGACGTCGACTGGCTGGGCGTGTGCATCCGGCTGCGGGCCTCCGGCATGCCGCTGACCGACATCCGGCGCTACACCGAGCTGGTGCGGGCCGGGCAGGGGAACGAGGCGGAGCGGCTGGCGGTGTTGCGCGAGCATCGGGAACGGGTGCTCGCACAAATGCACGAACTCGACGAATGCCTGAAGCTGATCACCCACAAGGTGGCCCTTTACGAGGGGCGGCTGGGGTTGCGGGACGACGTCGTGGAGTGCGCGCAGCCTGCGTTCAACGGGGCATCGCGCGGGCGTGCCGCGCCGTGAGCTCCGCCCACCGCCCGGCACCTCCCCCGAAAGGCCTGCTCACCCGCACGTCCCGCCGGCCGCCCGATCGGATCAGCTCCGCCTCGGCGCGCTGGACGAGCACCAGCGCCGTGGCGATGAAGCCCTCCATGAGGGCGTGCAGGATCGGATGATTCGAACGCTCGTAGCGATCGACCAGCGCGCCCACGAACGCGGTGAAAACCGGCAGGTCGACCTGGCATTCGTCGTTCTCCATCGGCCCGAGCCCGGTCGGCAGGCCCGTCTCCGGCGCGAGAGCCTGGGCGGTCCGCAGGAACAGCGCGGAGACCCCGTTCGAGGGGTTCCACAGGACGTGCTCACCGACCTGGTAGTACTGGCTCACCGTGCCATCCTTTCGGGCGGCATCCCGGCCTTCAACCGCGGCCGGGTCCGTGACGTGCGACGTGGAGGCCACGATGACGGCAACGCAGCGCGAACCCACCCGAGTGCGCCGCTCCCTTCCGACCATGGCGGCGGCGGGGAGAGTAGGGTGAGGTGGTGGACCGACGCATCTTCGGCCTGGAGAACGAGTACGGCGTCACATGCACCTTCCGGGGTCAACGCAGGCTGTCCCCTGACGAGGTAGCGCGCTACCTGTTCCGGCGGGTCGTGTCGTGGGGTCGATCGAGCAACGTGTTCCTGCCTAACGGCGCCCGCCTTTATCTGGACGTGGGCAGCCATCCCGAGTACGCCACCCCCGAATGTGACAACGTCGTGGAGCTGGTCACTCACGACAAGGCCGGCGAGCGGATCGTGGAGGGGCTGCTCGTCGACGCCGAGAAGCGGTTGCGCGAAGAGGGCATCGCGGGCGACATCTACCTGTTCAAGAACAACACCGACTCGGCCGGAAACTCCTACGGCTGCCACGAGAACTACTGCGTCGGACGACACGGCGAGTTCGGGCAGCTGGCCGATGTGCTGATCCCGTTCCTGGTGACCCGGCAGATCATCTGTGGGGCGGGGAAGGTGCTGCAGACCCCGCGCGGGGCGGTCTACTGCGTGTCGCAGCGGGCCGAGCACATCTGGGAGGGCGTCTCCAGCGCGACGACGCGGTCGCGTCCGATCATCAACACCCGTGACGAGCCGCACGGTGACGCGGAGCGGTTCCGTCGCCTGCACGTCATCGTCGGCGACTCGAACATGAGCGAGACCACGATGCTGCTCAAGGTCGGCGCCACCGACCTGGTGCTGCGCATGGTGGAGGCCGGGATCGTGCTGCGCGACCTGAGCCTGGAGAACCCGATCCGGGCGATCCGCGAGGTCTCGCACGACATGACCGGGCGGCGGCGGGTGCGGCTGGCGAACGGGCGGGAGGCGTCCGCGCTCGACATCCAGCAGGAGTATTTGGGCAAGGCGAAGGACTTCGTGGACCGGCGGGGCGGCGACGCCGTCGCGCACAGAGTGCTGGAGCTGTGGGAGCGCACGCTGCGGGCGGTCGAGACGGGCAATCTGGACCTGGTGTCCCGGGAGATTGACTGGGTCACGAAATATCAGCTCATCGAGCGGTATCGGAAGAAGTACGACCTGCCGCTGTCCTCACCCCGGGTGGCGCAGCTCGACCTGGCCTACCACGACGTGCACCGCAAGCGCGGCCTGTACTACCTGTTGCAGAAGCGCGGCTCGGTGGAGCGGGTGGCGTCCGACGTGAAGATCTTCGAGGCGAAGTCGGTGCCGCCGCAGACCACGCGGGCGCGGCTGCGCGGCGAGTTCATCCGCAAGGCGCAGGAGAAGCGGCGCGACTTCACCGTCGACTGGGTGCACCTCAAGCTGAACGACCAGGCGCAGCGGACCGTGCTGTGCAAGGACCCGTTCCGCAGCGTCGACGAGCGGGTGGACAAACTCATCGCGAGCATGTGACCGGGCAGAGGCGGTCCTCCAGGGCCCGGGGCAGCGGGTAGGGGCGCTCCGTGGGGATCAGCCGCTGCGCCCGCGCGGCCTGGCCGGTCTGGATCAGGGTGGCGGCCTTGCGGACCTGCGGGGTCAGGTCCGTGAGGCCGACGATCCAGTCGTCGGTGAACGTGCGGATCAGCCGGCGGCCGATGCCCACCTGGATGCTGTAGTGGTTGAGCGCCGCCCCGCGCGCCGAGCGTTCGGGATCCCACTGGACGTGCACGGCCGCCCCGGCCAGCGCCGCCGGGTCCGCCGTCGTGAGGACGGCCTGCGACAGCGCCTCCTCCCACCCTTCGCGGGTCATCCGCACCGCGAGAACGCGTTCCTGGCCGGGCTTGCGGGCCCAGTTGCTGCGGTGCATCAGCCACAGGAACGACGGCTTGATCCACGTCATCCGGTGGAACGAGAACGGTGCGACGAAGCGGCCCGCCCGCAGCGCCGCGTCGGCGATGGCCGGCGAGTACGCCTGGTAGACCACGATCGTGCCGGCGTCGTGGTCGGCGCGGATCTGGTAGCGGGGTGCCATGGATCGCACCCTGCCATCCGTCCCCTCGGCCTCGCGAGCCGTTTTTCTCCCGCGGTCAGCCCGCACTGGCGGCGGGCTGGGGTGCCATCTCCCTCAGGCCGGCGTCCAGGCTGACGCGCGGGCGGTAGCCGAGGTCGGTGCGGGCGGCGCCGATGTCGTACGAGCGGTCGCGGCCCATGACGGCGACCAGCCAGTTCGTGAGCGGCGGTGGGGTGGGGCGGCGGAGCAGGCGGGCGGCGCCGTCCAGCAGGGCCACGATCGGCGCGACGACGGCCCGCGGGATGCTCCGGGCGGCGCTGACGTCGGCGCCCTGGGTGGCCAGCAGGGCGGTGAAGAAGTCGCGGACCGGCATGGGGGTGCCGTCGGTGACGTAGTACGGCACGCCGTGGCGGCCGTGCGTGAGGGCCGGCACGACGGCGTCGGCGAGGTTGCCGACGTGCACGAAGTCCATGAGGTGGCGGCCGCCATCGATCCACAGCCACCGTCCCTTGCCGGCGGCCTCGGCCGTCTCGGCGAGGGTGGTCATCCCGGCGCCCCAGATGAACGGCGGGCGCAGGATCACCAGCGTCGTCCCCGGCGACGGGGCGGCGCGCAACGCGTTCTCGGTGGCCAGCTTGACCCGGCAGTAGGCGATGAGCGGGGTGCCGTCGTCGGTGCTCTCGTCGACCACGGCGGCGCGCTGGGTGCCGGTCGACACGCCCGCGGCGCTGATGAGCACGAACCTGGACACTCCCGCCTTCAGCGCAGCCTCGTGCAGGGCGACGGTCGGGACGTGGTTGTCGGCCAGGAAACCCGCGTCGTCGCCCCAGAACTCCATCCGGGCCGCGGCGTGCACGACGGCGTCCACGTCGTGCAGGCGGTCGAGCCAGATCGGGGTGCCGGGCCCGGCCAGCTCGGCCAGGTCGCCGCGCAGCGGCTGCGCTCCGGCGTCCGTCACCTTTCGCGCGCTGGCGGCGGAGCGGGCCAGGGCGAGCACGGTGTGCCCCTCGGCCTGCAATCGGCGGATCAGGTGCTGACCGACGAAACCGCTTCCGCCGGTGAGGAAGACACGCATGAGAAGACTCCTAGTGACGCATCCGTGGGGTGATTCCCCGCTTCGGCCCACTCTGCTGCGATTCCGGACCGGGCGGTAGAAGAGCGTTCATCCTCGGAGCGCCACTCCCTGGTTGGCAGACAGGAATGGATCACGACAGAATGCGAAGCCGTCATGCATTCATCGCGACTGGAGGAATTTCCCATGCGTCGTCCCCTTGGGTTATTAGCCGCAGCCACTCTCCTCGCCACGGTCGGCGCGCCCATGAGCGCGGCGCAGGCCGTCACGTCGGCCGCGGCCAAGGTCGGGACGGCGCAGGAGAACATGGTGGTGCGGCTCGTCAACGCGCGGCGGGCGAAGAAGAAGGGGTGCCGGCCGGTCAAGCACCACCCGCAGCTCCACAAGGCCGCCCGCGGGCACTCGGCCGACATGGCGGAGCACCATTACTTCTCCGGCACCTCCCTCGACGGCCGATCCTTCAGGGACCGCATCGAGGAGGCCGGCTTCACGGGCGGCAGCGGCTTCGCGGAGAACATCGCCAAGGGCCACCCCACCCCGGCCAAGGTCGTGCAGTCGTGGATGGACACCCCCGGGACCAAGGTCAACATCATGAACTGCAGGCTGACCTTCATCGGGGTGGGGGCGGTCGAGGACTCGAATGGCGTGATCCACTGGACTCAGGACTTCGCGGCCAAGTGAGCCGAAGAAGGCCATGTGGCGACGCTCAAGGCGCCCGCTGAGTGATCCGGCCGAAGAAGTGCACGCAGGCAGTTTTCTCGTCCTTGAACCGCCGCATTTCGTATTCAGCGCCTCGTTCATACCAGAACGTCTGCCACGTCTTCCCCTGCTTGCGGAGACACCACTGGCTGTCATCCGGTTGCTCCAGGATGCAGTAGAGGCGGGGGTCGAGATCGGTGGCGGCGAGCGCCGCGCGTAACTCCTGGACATTCATCGTGGACCCAGCGGGGTTGCGTATCGGAAGTGAGAGCCGAGGTTGATTCTGAAGCGTCCCGGTTTCGAGGGAAAAGCCTATCTGGAAATTCGGAAGATCTTTTAGGCTTTTCCTGACCGGTCGTTTGGTGACGCTCCACACTGAGGGCCGTGACAAACGATCTCCTCGACGCTTGGAACCGCCTGGTCCCTCCCTGTCGGCTCCATCAGGTGGCGGCGCTGCTCAACATGCCGCCGATGGACGAGACCGCAGCCCACGACGACAACGCTCCGCGAGCCCGGCAGTTGCTGTCGCTCTACACCGAGCTCGCCGAATGGGCGAAGCTGTCGGCGCGGGCGGTCGAGCAGCTCGATGTGCCGGACGCTCATGAGAGCACGGAGCGGTTCGCCTATCTCATCGAGTACACCGATCAGTACGCCAAAGGCTGGCACCGGGCGCCGAGTGACCAGTGCGAGGGTGTCACCGTGGCGGACTCGGCCGAGGCGGTCGCGCAGACCGTGCTTCCTCGCTACATCACCCACCTGGCCGGGGATCTCGACAACTACGAGTTGTGGTTGACGGAGTCGTTCTCGCTGCGGGCGAGCGTGTGGCACATGGACAGCGCGGCGGCCCATCGTTATGGCCGGCGCTCCGCCTGGCCGCCTTCCGCGCAGGTGTTGCAGGACCTGCGGGTTCCTCCACAGGCTGTTGAGATCCGTACGCCCAGCCAGATCAACCAGATCGTGGATCTGCACAACGCTCCGGGATGAGGGCGGCCGGGCGATGGGCTACAGTCGTCCGCCATGGCTGACTCCTCCTCCACCTACCTGACCGCGACGGCGGACGCCTACGACGCCGTCGCCGACCTCTACGCCGACCTTGCCCGCGACTCCCTCGGCCGCCTGCCGCTGGATCGGGCGATGGTCGCCGCGTTCGCGGAGCTCGTGCGGGAGAGCGGGCGCCGGCGGGTCGTCGAGGCCGGGTGCGGGCCGGGGTACATGACGGCGCACCTGCGTGACCTCGGGCTGGACGCGTACGGCGTCGACGTGTCTCCCGCGCTGCTCGACATCGCCCGCAGGGACTATCCCGGCCTGCGGTTCGAGCTCGGCTCGATGGGGGCCCTCGACGTGGCGGACGGGGAGCTGGGCGGGCTGGTCTCCTGGTACTCCATCATTCACCTCCCGCCGGCGGAGCTGCCGGCATACTTCGCCGAGTTCCGCCGGGTGCTGGCTCCGGGGGGTCACCTGCTGCTGGGGTTCTTCGAGTCCGAGGGCGGGCCGGTGGTGGAGTTCGACCACAAGGTGACGACGGCGTACCGGTGGCCGATCGACGAGCTGGCGGAGCTGGCGGGCAAGGAGGAGTTCGTCGAGGTGGGGCGGATGTTGCGGGAGCCGCTGGAGGACGAGCGGTTCCGCCGTGGGCATTTGCTGATGCGCCGGCTGTAGGTGCGAGCGCGGGGCGGCGATCAGCTGCTGATCGCCGCCCAGGCGAGTCAGGCGCGTTTCCACAGGGCCGGGACGTTCGGGGGCTCCCAGCCGGCGAGTGCCGTGTGGGCCTGGGTGCACTCGTAGGTGAGGCCGTTGTACGTCACCCTGTCCCCCGCCCGGTAGGCCGTGCCGGCGCTCCACGTGCCGCCGGGCTGGGTGGCGGTCGGGGTCGGGGTGGGAGTGGGGGTGGTGGTCGGGGTCGGCGTCGGGGTGGGGGTCGAGGGGGTGCCGCCGCCGAAGTCCACGTCCGAGCAGGTGTAGAACGCCTCGTTGCTGCCGACCACCCGCTGCCAGATCGAGTAGAGGATGTGGCGGCCGGTGCGCTGCGGCAGGTTGATGGTCCAGTTGGTGAACGTCGTCGGGTTCTGGCCGTTGAAGGTCTTGATGGGCACCAGGTCGGACCACTTGAGGGGCATGGTGGGGTTCCAGCCCTCGCGGGTGATGTAGAACTCGAAGTTGCTGTTGGCGTGCGGCGCGGTGGCGTGGTAGGTGAGCGTGAACGCGCCGGGGCTCACCTTGGTCGCGGGCCAGTCGGCGCGTTGCAGGTCGAGGCCGCGGTACTTCTCGCGTCCCGCGCTGCAGAGCTTGCCGTCAGGGATGAGCTCGCGGTGCCGGCCGCCCGCTTCGAGGAGGGAGACCTCGTTCCAGTCGTAGAACGCCTGGGTGCCGCCGGCGGCGACGGCGGCCTTGCAGGCGGCGGACTTGGGCGTCTCCGGGCCTTCGTTCTTGCAGACGTAGACGCGGCTGGGCGGGTTGGACATGGTGCCGTGGGCGTTGGCCGCGGAGGCGGGCAGCAGGGCCAGCAGTCCGGACGCCGCCACCGTCGCGGCGATCGTGCTCTTGCGCATGGGCGTACTCCTGGGGGTGGAAGGAGCTGGTACGGAGGAGAAGGCGGTCAGCAGGGGAGATAGCGGTGCGGCGGCCGGTGGGATCAGGCTTCGTCGCACTCGGCACTCCCTTTCGCAAGAGAATCCGTTAGGAAAGTTTCCTATGAGTTGAAGTGATGGTGACACGATCGGCGCCGCATCACAAGGCTCAATGTCAGGGTCTGCTGTCAGATGGCTGGTTACAGAAGGTGATGGCGCGGATACGTTAGGACCTATGGGGAGAGAGCTGTGCGTCGGCGCCGTCGTCCCGTGCACCGGGCGGTTGTCCCTGCTCGGCGACCCGCTGTCCTTCGTGCTGGCGCTTCTCGCGCCCGCCGTGCCGCACGTCGTCAACGGCGGCCGGCGGTACCCGCTCCGCCTGGCCTCCCGCGACAGCCGCTCGGACCCGGGCACGGCCCGCCGGGCGGTGCGCGAGCTCGTCGAGCAGGAAGGGGCCCGGGTCGTGCTCACGCTGGGCGGCACCCAGGTGCTGCCCGCGGTTGCCGACACGTGCGAGGAACTGGGCGTGCCCTGCGTGTCCACGACGTTCCCCTGGCAGGCGTACGTGTACGGCCGCGGCGCGGACCCGTCCCGCCCGTTCACCTGGACCTACCACTTCGCCTGGGGCCTGGACGACATCGCCGGCGTGTTCGCCGAGATGTGGCAGCTGTGCGCGCCGCGTCCCGCCCCGGTCGGCTGCCTGTGGAACGACCAGTTGCCCGGCCGCCTGCTCCGGCACCCCGGGCGCGGCTTCCTGCCCCGGGCCGGCGGCCGGGGCCACCGGCTGGTGGACCCCGGCAGCTACCCGGAGCCCGCCACCACCTTCGCCCCGCACATCGGCTCCTTCCTGCGCGCCGGCACCGAGATCGTCACCACCGCCGCGACCGAGCGCGACCTCGCCCTCTTCCACCGCGAGGCCGCCGAGCACGGGCTGCGCCCCCGCCTCATCACCTCCTCGCGCTGGCTGACCTATCCGTGCACGGCGAGCGACCTCAGCGGCGCCGGCATCGCCACCCTCGTCTACTGGTCGCCCCGCCACCCGTACCGCTCCAGCCTCGACGGCACCACGCCCGCGCTGCTGGCCGAGACCTACGAGCAACGCACCGGCAACCAGTGGCTCCAGCCGCTGGGCCTGGCCTACGCCCTGGTGGAGGTGGCCGTGCATGCCCTGTCCACCGCCGGCGACCCCGCCGACCGGCGTTCGGTGGCGGACGCGATCGGCCGTACCCGGCTGGAGACCATCGCGGGCCCGCTCGACTGGACCGGCGGGCCGACCCCGAACGTGGCCCCGATCCCGCTGGTGGGCGGGCAGTGGCAGCCGGGCGGCCGGCACCCGGCCGAGCTGGCGATCGTCACGAACACCCGCCTGCCGCAGCTGCGCACCGACGCCGGCCTGACCTTCGCCCGCTGAGCACCCGCTGAGCACCCGCTGAGCAAAGGGCTATCCCCGGCCGCACGGGTCGGTGAACGGCTCGGCGCCGTCCTGCGGCGACAGGCTGCCCGACGTGCGCGCGCACACCTTCGCCAGCGCCCGCTCCGCCGTGAGCGGCAGGTCGTCGAACGTGCCGTCGTGCCCCACCACCCGCAGGTCGCCCGAGGGCAGGAACGCCAGGCGCGGCGCCGGGTCGGCGAGCGCCGGGTCGTACTGGACCGCCGCGGCCGGCCGGGGCTCGCCGCGCTGCCGGCCGGTGGTGAGGTCCACGACGGTGACGCGGCTGTCGTGCGCGATCGCCAGCGTCCGGCCGTCGGGCGAGAAGCGGGCGGTCAGGACGTCCCCCTCCACCCGGAAGAACTGACCGGTCGGCTTCCACGTCGCGGTGTCCCAGAGGGCGACGCCCCTGCTCCCGTACGGTGCGACGGCGCGGCGGCCGGTCGGGTCGAAGACCATCCAGGAGGTGGCCATCGTGCCCGGCCCTTGTGCGCCGGTCAGCGGTTTGCGCGTCTTCAGGTCGATGACGTCCACGCCCCAGGCGTCGCCGGTGGTCAGGTACCTGCCGTCAGGGCTGAAGGACAGCGGGCCCGCGTGGATGTTGGACAACATCGTCACCTTGCGCGGCTCGCCCGCCTCGGCGATGAACAGGCTGCCCTGCCCGTAGTAGTCGTTCGGCGCGGTGGAGGACAGCGCGAGCAGCCGGCCGTCCGGGCTGAAGGACAGCGTGTGGCCGAAGTCGTAGCCGATGGCGTCGGCGATCGAGCCGAGCTTGCGGCCGGTCGCCGCGTCGAGCAGGGTGAGCGGGACGCCGCGGTCGGTGTTGTTGGCCACGGCGACGGTCCGGCCGTCGGGGCTGAGCGCCGTCATCAGCTCCTCCTTGTCCTCGCCGCCGAGCAGGTGGAGGGCGCTCAGGCTGAGCACCTTGCCCTGCTGGGCGAAGCCGGCTCCCGACCAGGTCGCGATCCGGCGGCCGTCGAGGCCGAGCACCGTGCGGCCGTCGGCGCTGAGCTGCGGGCCGGAGTACTTCTCCGGCACCGCCCGCGCGGGCGCCGTGTAGCGGCCGAGGTCGTAGACGGTGGCCTGGCCGGCGTCGTCGAGCAGCGTGAGGCGCCGGTCGTCGGCGCTGAAGCGGGGCCGCTCGGCGATGGCGGCGGTGGTGGTGAAGCTCATCAGGCGGGCGCCGTCCGCGACGCGCAGCAGCACCACCTCGGACGGGCGGCGCACCGTGCCGTACTCGGGCAGCCCCTCGTAGAGGAGCACGAACCGGCCGTCGGCCGAGAACTCCACCCCGCCGGCCAGCGGGAGCTCAGGGCCCACCGGCTTGGCGCTTGCGAGGTCCCACAGCCGGATCCGGCCGTCCTCGATGCGCGCGACGCGCTTGCCATCGGGGGTGAATGCCGCGTACTGCCCGCCGTACCCGTCCGGCAGGCTGGTGGGGCGGGCGGTGCCGCCGGAGGGAGGCGTGCGCAGCTCGGTCCGTCCCCCTGTGGACACCAGGGCCATCTCGTCCCCCGGCCCCACCTCCACGTCGGCCCCCGACGGCTCGCCGATCGGCACGAGCGCCCTGGTGCGGGTGCTCCAGAAGCCGAGCCACGGCCCGCCCAGGTTGGCGGTCGCCTCCAGGTAGCCGCCGCCGGGGCTGAAGCGCAGGCTCTGCGGGTACCTGCCGGTCGCGTCCATGGCCTTGCCCTCGCCGATCAGCTTGCCGCGCTTCAGGCTCCACAACCGGATCCGGCCGTCGGAGCCGAGGGCCAGCGTGTCGCCGTCCGGGCTCAGGGCCGCCGTGAACGGCCCCTTGCCGACGCCGCCGAACGTGCGCGTCTGCCGGCCCGTGGCGACGTCATAGACGTGCACCTTGTCGCCGCCCGCGCTGACCAGCAGGGACCCGTCCTGGCTGAGGGCGCGGCCGGTGTTGTTCAGGTTCGGGTCCTTGAAGACGAGCCGCTGCGGCTGGGCGAGCGAGCTCAGCACCGCCGCCTCCGACTCGGGGACCCGCGCGATCCGGTACGCGGCCACACTGAGCAGCATCGCCCTGGCCGGGTCGTCGCCGCGGATGGCGTCGGCCTGGAGCGCGAGGAGCCTGGCCCGCTCCTGGGTCTGCTTGTCGGCCAGCTGACTGGTGCTGGCCTGGCTGGCTCTGGTCTGCTGCCAGGCGATCACCCCCGCCACCAGGGCGGCGACCAGCAGGACGGCGACGCCGGTCGTCAGGAGCCCGCCCCGCCTGCGCCGCGCGTCGGCCTCGGCCTTGGCCGCCGCCAGGAACTCCGTCTCCGAGGAGTTCAGCGCGAGATGGGACGGGAGCGTCGGCGTCCAGGACAGCGCCTCGCGCAGGGCCGTGCCGCGCAGCAGGTCGTCGGGGTTGCGGCCGTGCTCGGCCCAGTGCCGGGCGGCCTCGCCCAGCCTGCGGTGCCGCGCCAGCGCCTCACGGTCGGCGCCGACCCACTCCTGGAGGCGCGGCCAGGCCCGCAGCAGCGCGGGCTTGGCCAGGGACACCGTGTCCACGCCGTCCTCGGCGGCGCCCTCCTCAAGTGGCACATCGCCGGTGGTGCGCTCCCGGACAATGAGCCGGGCGTTCTCCAGCTCGCCCAGCACGTACGCCGAACCGGCCGCCCCGTCGGTCAGCTCCTCCAGCCGCGCCCGCCGGGCACCCTCCTGCCCGTCCCGGACGTCCACCAGCCGCAGCAGCAACCGCTTGGCCTGCTCGCGGGCCGGCGCCTGCAGCGCCGCGTAGGTCTGCTCGGCCAGCATGCCGAGCGCCGGCTCGCCGGCGAGCGCGTTCGGCGGCCGGACGGACGCCGCCGCCTGCGCGCCCTCGGCCATCAGCGACCCCTGGGAGGCGCCCCGAGCAGCCCGGTCAGCAGCTCGTGCGCCGACGGCCGGGCCGCCGGGTCCTTCGACAGCGCCGCCGCCACCAGCCCCCGCAGGCCGGGCGGGAGCACCGCCAGGTCGGGGTCGTGGTTGAGCAGCCGGTGGATCACCGCCACCGTGGTCGGCGCCTCGAACGCGTTGCGCCCCGTGGCCGCGAAGTACACCAGCGCACCCCAGGCGAACACGTCGGCCGAGGCGTCCGCCCGGCCGCCGGCGAACACCTCGGGCGCCATGTACATGGGCGTGCCCGTCAGCTCGCCCGTCGAGGTCATGGACAGCCCGGCCGCCCGCGCGATCCCGAAGTCGATCACGCGGGGGCCGTCCTGGCCCAGCAGCACGTTCTCCGGCTTGAGGTCCCTGTGCACGACCCCCGCCTGGTGGATGGCCGCCAGCGCCGTCGCCACCCCGACCGCCAGCCGGTGCAGCTCGTCGCCGACGAACGGCGCCGCCCTGCGCAGGCTCGGCCCCGCCACGAACTCGGTGACCAGGTAGGGCCGCTCCCCCTGCAGATCGTGATCGACGATCCGCGCCGTACAGAACGACGCCACCCGCTGCGCCGCCGCCACCTCCCGCATGAACCGGCGCCGCAGCGCCGAGTCACCGGAGAGGTAGGCGTGCAGCACCTTCACCGCGACCCGGTTGGCCGCCTCGTCATAGGCCTCGTAGACGACGCCCTGACCCCCCGCGCCCAACTGCCCCGCCAGCCAGTACCGGCCCAGCCGTTCCCCGTCCATGCGCCGTTAGACGCGTGCGGCACGCCCTTGGTTGAGATCGTCTCTCGGGTGGACGGGAGGAGGACCTTAAGGGTTCCGTAAGCGGGCTTCGCGAAGCTGAAGGCACATCGAGCAGCCGCAAGGCTTCCAGCAGGAGGAACATCATGAGGACGATCGCCGCAAGCCTGTTCATCTCCCTCGACGGCGTCGTCGAGAACCCCGGGGACTGGCACTTCCCGTACTTCAACGACGAGATGGGCGCGGCCGTGAGCGGGCAGATGGCCGACACCCTGCTCCTGGGGCGCAAGACGTACGACAGCTTCGCCGGGGCGTGGCCGGGGATCGAGGCCGCGGGCGGCGAGGACGCCGGCTACGCCAAGTCGCTGGGCGACGCGCGCAAGATCGTGGTGTCGCGTCAGGAGCTGGAGTTCACCTGGCGCAACTCCGAGCTGCTGCGGGGCGACCTGGCCGAGGCCGTGACCGCGCTGAAGAACGAGCCCGGCGGCCGGATCGCGGTGAGCGGGTCGGTCTCGGTGATCCGGCAGCTCCTGCGGGCCGGGCTGCTCGACGAGCTGCACCTGCTGGTGCACCCGATCGCGGTGCGCAAGGGCGAGCGGCTGTTCGACGAGGGGGACGAGACGATCCCGCTGGAGCTGGTGAGGTCCGAGACGTTCTCGACGGGGGTGCTGTACCTGGTCTACCGGCCCGCCAAGGCCGCCTGATGTCAGCCGTGGTGTCAGGGCGGTGACGGCCCGGTATCAGCGCGGCCGGTGATCGTAGGGCTCATGAACAACAGCGCAGAGCTTGAGAAGATCATGCAGGAGATGGTCGAGGCCGGGATCGTCGGCGTGACCGTCCGGGTCCGCGACGAGCGCGGCGAATGGACCGGCAGCGCCGGCGCGGCCGAGCTGGGCGGGGCTGAGTTGCCGCCGGTGGACGGGCATGTGCGGATCGGCAGCAACACCAAGACCTTCACCGCCACGCTGGTGTTGCAGCTGGTGGCCGAGGGCCGCATCGAGCTGGACGCGCCGGTGGCCGGCTACCTGCCCGAACTCGATCTGGACGGGCGGATCACGGTGCGGATGCTGCTGCAGCACACCAGCGGGGTGTTCAACTTCACCGGCGAGTACTTCGAGGACGGCACCTTCGTGCCGGGCATCCCGGCCACCCAGGCCGGCCGGGAATGGGTCGAGCGCCGCTTCCACACCTACACCCCGCACGATTTGGTGAAGGTGGCGCTGGCCCAGCCGGCCCGGTTCGCGCCGGGCACCGACTGGAGCTACAGCAACACCAACTACGTGCTGGCCCGCCTGCTCATCGAGCGTGTCACCGGCCGCCCCGTCGCCGAGGAGATGCACCGGCGGATCCTCGCCCCGCTCGGCCTGACCGGCACCGTGCAACCCACCACCCAGACCGACCTGCCGGCCCCGTTCGCGCACGCCTACTACCGGCTGGACGAGCAGACGGTGGACGTCAGCGAGCACAACCCGTCATGGATCTCCAGCGGCGGCGACATGATCTCCACCACGGCGGATTTGCAGACGTTCCTGCACGCGCTGGTCACCGGCCGGCTGCTGCCCGCGCAGTTGCTGGCGGAGATGTTCACGCCGGAGGGCAAGGCGGGCTACGGGTTGGGGGTGTTCGTGCAGCCGGCGCCCGGCGGCGGCACGCTGATCACGCACAACGGCGGCATCGCCGGCCACGCCGCCCTCATGTACGCCACCCCCGACGGCGGCACCGTGCTGACCGCGGCCCTGAACTACGTCGACGACAGCGACCTGTCCATGGCGGCCGCCTTCCAGCAGGCCAACCAGCGCCTCGTGCAGGAGGTCTTCGGCCAGGGCTGAGCCGCGTCAGTTCCCCACGCCGAGGTCGGCCATGAACCTGGACGGGTACCGGTCCCCGCGCGCTGCCCCCGCCGGCACCGCCTTCTCGATCTCGGCGAGGTCGTCGGCCGTGAGGGTCAGGTCGATCGCGGGCAGCGCCTCGGCCAGCCGCTCGCGGGTGCGGGCGCCGGCCAGCGGCACGATGTCGGTGCCCTGCGCGGCCACCCAGGCGATGGCGAGCTGGGCGACGGTGCAGCCCTTCACGTCGGCGACCCGGCGCAGCGCGTCCACGAGGGCGAGGTTGTGCTCCAGGTTGTCGCCGGAGAAGCGGGGGCTGAAGGCGCGCGCGTCCCCGGGGGCGGGCTTCCAGCGGCCGGACAGCAGGCCGCGGCCGAGCACCCCGTACGCGGTCAGGCCGATGCCGAGCTCCCGCAGCGTCGGCAGGACGTCGGTCTCCGCCTCCCGCGTCAGCAGGGAGTACTCCATCTGCAGGTCGGCGATCGGATGCACGGCGTGGGCCCGGCGGATCGTCTCCGCGTCGACCTCCGAGAGCCCGATGTGCCGCACGTACCCGGCCTCGACCATCTCCTTGATCGCGCCGACCGTCTCCTCGATCGGCACGGTGCGGTCCAGCCGGGCCGGGCGGTAGATGTCGATGTGGTCGGTGCCGAGCCGGGTCAGCGAGTAGGCCAGGAAGTTCTTGACGGCCTGGGGGCGGCCGTCCTGCCCGCCGAACTCGGAGCCGGGCCCGCGCAGCTGGCCGAACTTGACGCTGAGCCGGTAGTCGTCCCGGCTCCGGCCGCGCAGCGCCTCGGCGAGCAGCAGCTCGTTGTGGCCCATGGCGTAGAAGTCGGCGGTGTCGATGAGCGTGACGCCGGCGTCGAGGGCGGCGTGCACGGTGGCGATGCTCTCGGCGCGGTCGGAGGCGCCGTACCCGCCGGACATGCCCATCGCGCCCAGGCCCAGCGCGGAGACGGACGGCCCGGTACGGCCCAGGGTTCTGGTCTGCATGATTTCTGCCTTTCAGGTGGTTTCCTCCAGCTTGGGGCGGGGGCGAGGCGGGCGGGAGCGGAGCGTTCATCATGGGAGAGCCGCTCCCTGGCTCCGCTGACCGGCCGCACGGCAGGATGGAGGCATGGAACGTGAGCAGCTCGCCGACTTCCTGCGCCGCCGCCGCGAGGCGATCCGCCCGGCGGAGGTGGGCCTGGCCGACAGCCCCCGCCGCCGCACGAGCGGTCTGCGCAGGGAAGAGGTGGCGATGCTCGCCGGCATGTCGGTCGACTATGTCGTACGTCTGGAGCAGGGCCGCAGCAGCCAGCCGTCCACGCAGTTGCTGGGGGCGCTGGCGCGGGCGCTGCGGTTGTCCGACGACGAGCGCGATCATCTGTTCCACCTGGCCGGGCACCATCCGCCGCCCGCCGACGAGGTGGCCCGCCTGGCCCGGGCCGGCATGGTGCGCATGC
This sequence comes from [Actinomadura] parvosata subsp. kistnae, assembly GCF_900323885.1. Classification (GTDB taxonomy): domain Bacteria; phylum Actinomycetota; class Actinomycetes; order Streptosporangiales; family Streptosporangiaceae; genus Nonomuraea; species Nonomuraea composti. The sequence continues at coordinate 1,700,341 of NZ_OOHJ01000018.1, forward strand.
TCGACCTGCTCGGCGACACCCCTGCCGTGGTGCTGTCGGACCTGGGCGAGGTGCTGGCCCAGAACCGGGTGTCGCTCCTGATGATGGGCGACCACACCGGTCACACCGGCGACCGGCGCTACATGGTGTACCGCTGGTTCACCGATCCCGCCGCGCGTGGCGTCCATCCGCCGGAGGAGCAGGAGCACCAGGCCCGCCAGATGGTGGCCGACCTGCGCGCGGTCGCCGGCCGCCGCTCCAGCGATCCGGTGGTCACCGGGCTGGTCGCGCGGTTGCGGGAGGCGAGCGCGCACTTCCGGCGGCTCTGGGCGGAGCACGAGGTGGCGGTGCGGCGCGCCAACCGCAAGACCCTGCTGCACCCTCGGGTGGGGCGCCTGGTGATGGACTGCGAGACGCTGCTCACGCCCGACCAGGGGCAGCAGCTGCTGGTGTTCACCCCGGCCGACGCGGAGACGCGCGAGCGGCTGGAGCTGCTGCGGGTGCTCGGCACGGAGGAGTTCCCCTCCGAGGTCTCGGGCCGGCTCGAACGCTGAGGTCGGGAGCGGCTCTCGAAAATCGTTTGCCCCGAAAGGTGACCTCAGGGGACCGTGGTGTCGCCCGCCCACATCCCTTTTGTTCAGCAAGAGAGCACCTTTGTCCCAGCACCAGGCCACCGTCGCCGTGTTCGCCTCCCCCACGAGCTGGATCGAGTCCGACGCCGTCGCGCAGTGCCACCAGGTGGCCGCCCTCGACGGCATGATCCACGTGGCCGGCATGCCGGACCTGCACCCCGGCAAGGGCGCCCCCATCGGCGCCGCGATGACGTCGACCGTCCTCTACCCGTTCCTGGTGGGCTCCGACATCGGCTGCGGCATCGCCGTGTTTCCCGTCAGGCTGAAGCGGGCCGATCCCGAGAAGCTCGCCGCCCGCTTCCCCGACCTCGACCGCGTGCCGGAAGATGACGACCCCGCCTGGGACGTGGTGAAGGGCGACGTTCCCGCGGGTCACCTCGACGGTCTCGGCACGGTCGGGCGGGGCAACCACTTCGTCGAGCTGGCCCGCGTCGGCAGCGTCCTCGATCCGGGACACGCGAGCCGGCTCGGGCTCGCCGCGGGCGATCTCGTGCTGGTCGTCCACAGCGGGTCGCGCGGGCTGGGTGAGCGGATCCTGCGGGAGCACACCGAGGTCCACGGCGCGGGCCCCGCCGCCGATCCCGCCGACTACCTCGCCCGGCACGACGAGGCCGTGCGGTGGGGGTCGCTCAACCGGCGGCTGCTGGCCGCGCGGGTCGCGCACGCCCTGGGGTTCGAGCCGGCCGAGCCGATCGTCGACCAGTGCCACAACCTGGTCGAGGTCCGAGACGGGATCTACCTGCACCGCAAGGGGGCGGCGCCGGGCGACGGGCGGGACGTGCTCATCGCCGGTACGCGCGGCACCCCGTCGTACCTGGTGGCCGCGCACGCCGGGCCGGACGCCGGCCATTCGGTGGCGCACGGCGCGGGCCGCAAGATGTCGCGGGCGGACGCGCTGCGCCGGGGGAAGGCCAAGCACACGGTCGAGGAGCTGCGGCGAACCCCGTTGGGGTCGGTGGTGGTGTGCGGCGACCGGCAGCTGCTCTTCGAGGAGGCGCCGACGGCGTACAAGCGGATCGAGCAGGTGATCGCCGACCTGGTGGCGCACGAGCTGGCCACGCCGGTGGCCACCACGATCCCGCTGGTCACGTACAAGACGCCAGAGCTGCCGAAGGAGCACCGCCGCAGGCGGGGCGCCTCTAGGTGAGGCCGACGGTCTGGTGCTCGGCCTCGACGACGAGGACGACGCGGTCCTGCTCCCGGGAGTAGGGCTGCCCGATGTACTTCGTCGAGATCTCGTCGATGATCTCCCAGGCGGCGTCGCCCTCGATCCACTCGACGACCCGGCCGCGCACGATGACCGGCTGGTACGGGTTGTCGGCGGGCGCCACGGAGAGCGCCACGCGGGGGTCGCGGCGCAGGTTGCGGGCCTTGCGCGACTGCGGCCCCGTGAGGAAGACGATGTGGTCGCCGCGGGTGCCGACCCAGAGCGGGATGCTGTGCGGGGAGCCGTCGGGCAGGACGGTGGCGAGGTGGGCCAGGGCGGTGCTGTCGAAGGCGCGGCGCACTTCGGGGTTGAGCGTCATCTTCTTCTCCTTGCCGGATCAGGGGGTGATCAGTGCTGGACCTGGTAGTGGAGGTGGGTGACGCCGGGGGCCGGGACGGCCTCCAGCAGGCGCAGGCGTACGTGGGCGGGCAGCTCCTGGAAGAACGGCCGGCCGCCGCCGAGCAGGATCGGCACCTGGTGCAGGATCACCTCGTCGACGAGGCCCGCCCTGAGTGCCGCGGTGGTGACGCCGCCGCCCATCAGGCCGACGTCCTTGCCGCCTGCGGCCTCGCGGGCGGCGGCGATGGCGTCCTCGATGCCGGTGGTGACGAGGATCTGCCGGTCGGTGATCTCGGGGGCCGGCCGGTGGCTGAGGACGACCAACCGGGCGTGCGGGTGCGGGCTGCCGCCGCCGAAGTGGTCGGAGTCCTCGTACGTGTTGCGCCCCGCCACGACCGCGCCGACGCGGCCGGCGAGGGCGTCGAAGACCCGGGCGCTGGGCGCGCTCAGCTTGAACCCGTCGAAGACCTGGCTGGGCGTGTCGCCGTCGAAGTACCAGTCGAACAGCGTCGCGGCGTCGCCGAGCCCGCGGCCGGGGCCTGGCTCGCGGCCGGTGATGTATCCGTCGACCGATACGGCCAGGGCGGTGATGACCTTGCTCATCTGCGTGGTCCTTCCGGGGTTCCTTGAGGAGACTCCATGACCGTAACACGCTGAAGTTCCCTTAGGGAACCCCAATGGATAGACTGATGTCATGCAACGCACGAACTTCGGGGACATGGCCTGCTCCATCGCCCGTACCCTCGACGTCATCGGGGAGCCGTGGTCGCCCCTGATCCTGCGTGACATCTGGGTGGGCATGAGCCGCTTCGACCAGCTCCAGGCCGATCTCGGCATCTCCCGCAAGGTGCTCACCGAACGCCTCAACCACCTCGTCGAGCAGGGCGTCATCGACCGCCACCCCTACGACAACCGCCCCCGCTACGAATACCGGCTGACCCCCAAGGGCACCGAGCTGGTCGACCTGCTCATGGTCATGACCGCCTGGGGCGACAAATGGCTCTCCGGCCAGGCCGGGCCGCCCGTGCTCTACCGCCACCACGCCTGCGGCGAGATCAGCCACGTCGACCTGCGCTGCGCCCACTGCGGCGAGCCGATGCACGCCGGCGACATCGACCCGCTGCCCGGCCCCGGCTCGGCGGTGGCCTGACGACCGATTCCTTTCGCCCGGCCTCCGAGTCGATCCGCGTAAGAGCCTTTCACCAGGAGGAGGAGCAGTGCTGCTCGAAGAGAAGAACGCGGTCGTCTACGGAGCCGGCGGCGCGATCGGGGGCGCGGTCGCGCGCGCCTTCGCCGCCGAGGGGGCCAGGGTCGCCCTCGCGGGGCGCACCGAAGCCGCGCTGGAGGCGGTCGCGAAGGAGATCCGGGCCGCGGGCGGCCGGGCGGACGTCGCCACCGTGGACGTCCTCGACGAGGCCGCCGTCGAGGCGCACGCCGACGCGGTGGTCAGGGACGCCGGGTCGCTCGACATCTCCTTCAACGCCGTCAGCCTCCCCCAGACCGGCATCCAGGGCATCCGCCTCACCGACCTGACGCCCGACGGCTTCTCGCTGCCGCTGGCCACCTACCCCAGGGCCACCTTCCTCACCGCGCGAGCCGCCGCCCGCCGCATGCGGGGATCCGGCGTGATCCTGACGATCACCGCGAGCCCGTCGCGGACCGCCGTCCCGCTCATGGGCGGCATGGCGCCGGCCTGGGCGGCCGTCGAGGCGCTGTCGCGCGGGCTGGCCGCCGAGCTCGGGCCGCAGGGCATCCGCGTCGTCTGCCTCAACGCGGCCGGGATGCCGGAGACGGCACAACTGTCCGAGGTGTACGGCCTGCACGCCGCCGCCTACGGCATCACCCGCGACGCGTTCGAGGCCCGCATGGCCGACCGGACGCTGCGCAAAGCCCTGCCCACGGTCGCCGAGATCGCCGACGCGGCCGTCTTCGCCGCCTCGGGCCGGGCCGCCGCGATGACCGGAGCGATCGTCAACCTCACCGGCGGCCTGATCCCCGACTGACGACCCCCCATGGAACGCACGAAGCACGACCGAGAGGCGACGATCATGGCAGAGACGACGGAGGTCCGGCCGGGCGGCGACGTCTTCGCCCAGTTGACCTCCCCGTACCGGACCGAGCTCCTGGCCTACTGCTACCGCATGCTGGGCTCGGTGCACGACGCCGAGGATCTCGTCCAGGAGACCTACCTGCGGGCGTGGCGCTCGTACGAGGGGTTCGAGGGGCGGGCGTCGATGCGTACCTGGCTCTACCGGATCGCGACCAACGCCTGCCTCACCGCGCTCGAGCGGCGCAAGCGCCGGCCACTGCCGTCGGGGCTCGGCGGCCCCGCCGACGACCCCGACGGGCCGCTGGCGCCGCCGGCCGAGGTGCCGTGGCTGCAGCCCTTCCCCGATCGGCTGCTCACCACCGCGGACGACGATCCGGCCGCCACGGTGGTGGCGCGGGCGAGCCTGCGGCTGGCGCTGGTCGCCGCGCTGCAGTACCTGCCGCCGCGCCAGCGCGCCGTGCTCATCCTGCGGGACGTGCTGGCGCTGCGGGCGGCGGAGGTGGCCGAGCTGCTCGGCATCTCCGTGCCCGCGGTCAAGAGCGTCCTGCAACGCGCGCGGGCACAGCTCGGCCAGGTGGCGCCGGCCGAGGACGACCTGCCCGGGGCCGCCGCCGGGCACCAGCGGGAGCTGCTGGAGCGTTACGTCACCGCGTTCGAGCACGCGGACGTCGCCGCGCTGATGGAGCTGCTGACGGCGGACGCCGTCCTGGAGATGCCGCCCACCCCGACCTGGTTCGCCGGGCGCGAGCGCGTCGGCCGCTTCTTGCGGACGCGCGTGCTCACCCGGCCCGGCCAGTTCCGGCTGGTGGCGACCGCGGCCAACGGCCAGCCCGCGGCCGGCCTGTACCAGCGCGGCCCCGGCGGCGCGCACCACGCGTACGCCGTGATGGTCCTGTCGGTCTCCGGCGCGGGCATCGACCGGATCGTCGCCTTCCGCGACAAGGGCCTGTTCGAGCGCTTCGACCTGCCCCCGACCCTCGGCCCCTGACGCTCGGCCCCTGACGCTCGGCGTGCGGGAGCAGCGCGGGCTGCCGTGGATCGGCGCCGGCGTCGTCGTGGTAGGAACGACCAGAGGCCCGGGGGCGCCGATCGGCGGGAAGGGAGTGCGATGCCCGAGTGGTTGCAGGCGGGCGGGTGGGGGCTGCTGGCCGGGCTCGCGCTCGTGCTCGGCGCGCTCGCCGGCTACCTGGTGCGGATGCCGCAGCGGCTGATCGCGTCGGTGATGGCGTTCGGCGCCGGCGTGCTGATCTCGGCGGTGTCGTTCGAGCTGATCGAGGAGGCGCACCAGCGCGCCGGGCTGGTGCCCACGGTGGTGGGCGCGGTGGCCGGCGCGGTGCTCTACACCGGGTGCAATATCCTGCTGGCCCGCCGGGGCGCCCGGCATCGCAAGCGCTCCGGCGACCGGCAGCCGTCGCAGGAGCAGGCGGGGTCCGGCACGGCGATCGCGCTGGGCGCGGTGCTCGACGGGGTGCCGGAGTCGCTGGTGATCGGGGCGAGCCTGCTCGGCGGGGGGGCGGTGAGCGTGGTGACGGTGGCGGCGGTGTTCATCAGCAACGTGCCCGAGGGGCTGTCCAGCGCGGCCGGCATGCGCCGGGCCGGCCGGTCCAAGACGTACGTGTTCGGCTTGTGGAGCGGGATCGCCGTGGTCAGCGGGCTGTCGTCGCTGGCCGGGTACGCACTCCTGGGGCAGGCGCCGGCGGCCGTGCTGGCGGGCATCATCGCGCTGGCCGGCGGGGCGATCCTCACCATGATCGCCGATACCATGATCCCCGAGGCGTTCGAGGACTCCCATCTGATGACGGGGCTCATCACGCTGGCCGGGTTCCTGCTCGCGTTCGCCGTGTCGAAGTCCGGCGGCTGACGGCCCCGCCTCCGCCACCTGACGCCGCACGAAGTGACGCGTCTCACGGTCCCCTGGGCGCCGATCGTTGTCACACCGGGCACCCCGCCGACGTCTTCTGTGTAGGCAAGGTAAGGGGGCCTGAAGATGCGTTCGTCACCGGTCAAGAGCCGCTCGTTCCAGTTCTCGCACTGGACGTTCATGTTCGCCGAGATCGCCGTCTGGTCGTTCGTCGTGCTGCTGGTCAGCGGCGCGGCGCTGATGTTCTTCTACGACCCGGGCATGGCGCAGGTGACCTACGACGGTCCCTACGCGCCGCTGCGCGGGCTCTTCGTCAGCCAGGCGTTCGACTCGACCATGCACCTCAGCCTGGAGGTGCGCGGCGGTCTGCTCATCCGCCAGGTCCACCACTGGGCGGCCCTCGTCTTCGTGGCGGCGGTCGTGCTGCAGCTGCTGCGCATGTTCCTCACCGGCGCGTTCCGCCGGCCGCGCACCCGGCAGTGGCTGATCTGGGTGGCGCTGCTGGCGCTCGGCATGTTCGCCGGCGAGACCGGCAACGCCCTGCCCGACGACCTGCTGTCGGGCGGCAGCCTGTGGCTGATGTTGTCGGTCGTGCAGTCGATCCCGGTGGTGGGCAGCTGGGTGGCCGGGCTGATGTTCGGCGACGCCTTCCCCGGCGAGCAGGTCATTCCCGTCATGTACGGCGGGCACCTGCTGCTCTCGGCCCTCGTGGCCGCGCTGCTGATCGCCCGCGAGCTGCTGGTGCGGCGCAACGGCCACTCGCGCTTCGTCGCCTCGCTGCCGGCGCGGCGCGGTGCCCGCCCGCTGATGGCCGCCGCGACGACCGGCATGCTGATCATCCTCGGGTTCGGGTTCCAGATCGCCCCGATCTGGCTGTACGGCCCCGCCAGCCCGACGCAGATCTCGGCCGGCTCGGTGCCCGACTGGTACATGGGCTTCCTCGACGGCGCCCTGCGGATCATGCCCGGCTGGGAGCTCACCCTGGGGAGCTACACGCTGAGCCTCGCCGTCCTCGTCCCCACGGTCGTGGTGCCCGGGGTGTTCTTCACGGCGCTGGCCGCGTACCCGATGGCCGAGCGCTTCCTCCTGGCGCGGCGCGGCCGGCGCGACGCGCTGGGCCGGCCCAGGAGCGCGCGCCGCGCCGCCCGCGAGACGCCCGCGCGGGACGTGCTCGACCGGCCGCGCGACACGCCCGTGAAGACGGCGATCGCCGCCGCCGGCATCACGTTCTACGGCCTGCTGTGGGCGGCCGCGGCCAACGACCAGCTCGCCCACCAGTTCCAGCTCAACGTCAACACCGTGACGATCTTCTTCAGGTACGCGGTGCTCGTCGCGCCCGTCGTCGCCTTCGTCGTCACCCGCTGGATCTGCCTGGCCCTGCAGGAGTCGGAGCGCCACGTGGCCGAGCACGGCGTGGAGACCGGGATCATCACGCGGTCGGCGGACGGCGGCTTCCACGAGCGCCTGGAGCCCGCCGACCGGGAGCCCGCCATGCTCTCGGCGGGACAGCGCTGACAGCGCACATGCGGGCCGGGCCTGCCGGAGCGATGCGGCAGGCCCGGCCCTTCACGTGTCAGGCGCGCAGCACGTTCTCGGCGAAGGCGCCCTCCATGTTGCCGGGCGGCTCGAAGACGAACACGATGTAGGTCTCGACGTACTCGCCGGTGTTCCCGGAGACGCGGCCGATGCCGACCTTGGTGCTGCCCTTCCAGACGAGCTGCGTGAAGTGCCCCGAATCCGAGGAGAACTTGGCGGCGGCGAAGTCGTAGCTGGAGATCTCGTCGTACCAGTTCTTGACGGCCGCGGAGCCGGGCATGGCCTCCGAGCCGCCGCCCCAGAAGATGTTCTCGCCGGTCCCCTTGCGCAGGCCGGTGTGCCCGGCGTCGAGCCCTGACTGCTCCGAGCGGGTGGCCGCCCGTTCCTTGGCGTACGCGTTGAGCTCGGGGTCCATGGCGAGCGGCGGCGCGTGGTGCTTGGCCCGGTAGGCGTTGGCCTCGGCCAGCGCTTCAGCCTGGAATTCCGGCGTGGTGCTGTCGGGCAGAGCGGGACGGGTTCCGGCCATGACACATCCTTGTGCAGCCTGGGTGGATCCCCGCCGGGTGCGCCCGGCAGGGGCGGCGGCGGGGGTGCCGCCCACGCTCATCCTCCGTCGTCCCGGACAATGCGCCAGGCCCAGTCGGTGTCCGAGAGCGGACACTCCCGGCGCGGGCCGGCCGGGACCGGCCGGCCCGCGCGGGCGCCTCAGAGGCCGAAGGACCAGGCGAAGACGTGCGCGGTCGCCGCGCCCGTCGGCTTGGCCAGCGTCAGGCTCTTCACCTGCTTGGACGCGTCCAGCTCGATCGGGGTGACGGCGAAGACGTACACGTTGATGTCCTGCCGCCCGCCCCCGCCGTCCAGCCGGTACGGCGTGCGCAGCACGATCTCGTTGCCGAACCGCGGCGGGTAGGCGTCACGGGCCAGCGCCCAGTCGCTGAAGCCGACCTTGACCTGCTGCGTCGAGCCGTCCGTGTAGGTGATGGTGACGTCGGTCTGGATGTCACCGGACGCGCCCGCCCCCAGCAGGGCGAGGGTCTTGGCGCCCGCCGGGGCGGTCAGGTCCACGGTCTGGCCGCTCGCCTGCACGTTGTCCCACTCCCCCGGCTCGCGGTCGGGCCAGGTGAAGTCGTAGCCCTTCCACGTCACGGTGCCGCCGGGGCGGGCGCCGGCCGCGGCCAGGGCCTGCGCCGAGTAGCTCCAGCCGACGCCGTCGAAGTTCGCCAGGCCCGCCTCGTCGTCGTCGCCGATGCCGGCGTTGTTCTGGTGCCATTCGATGGTGCCGCGCCGGGCGACGTTCAGCTTGACGGCCGCGCTCGTGCCGGCGACCTCGACGGGCACCGTGGTGAACCCGGTCGCCAGGTCGGCCGCGGCCGTGACGGTCAGCTCGGCGGTGGCCTGGCCGTTGGCCGGGACGTTCACGGTGCCGCTCGCCGGGGTGACCGTGACGCCGGCCGGCGGGTCGGCGGTCCACGTGAGCGTGCCGCCCGCGCCGACGGCCTGGACGGTGAGCGTGGTAGTGACCGTGCCGCCCGGCTCGACCGGGGCGGCGCCGGGGGCGAGGCTGACCAGGTAGGGCTGCATGCCGGCCTGGAAGCTCGGCGGCGGGTCCGTCGCGCCGAACGCGGTGTCGGGCTCCGGGCCGAGCGTGTAGTCGAGCCGCCCCGTGAACCCCTCGGGCAGCCACGCCTTGTCCGACGCGGTGCCGTTGACCTTGAGCCCCTGAACGTAGCGGTTGGTGTCGGAGGCGCCGGGGGCGTTGATGGTGATGGTCCTGCCGTTCGAGCGGGTGACGACGATCTGCTCGAAGGCCGGACTGTTGAGCACCAGCTCGGCCCGCCCGGGAATCGCGGGATACATCCCCATCGACGCCCAGACGTACCAGGCGCCCATCGTCCCCAGGTCGTCGTTGCCCGTCAGGCCGTCCGGCGTCGGCTTGAACAGCTCCTTGCGGGCCCGCGCCACCAGGTCCTGCGTCTTGTACGGCCGCCCCGCCCACGCGTACAGCCACGGCGTGAGCAGCGACGGCTCGTTGCCCAGGTAGGCGTACGGCTTGGCCGGCCCCGCGTTCAGCTCGGTGAAGAACGTGTCGAGCCGCGCCATCGCCTTCGCGTCGCCGCCCATGGCGTCGAACAGGCCGCGCGGGTTGTGCGGCACCATCCAGTGGTACTGGGCGCCGTTGCCCTCCACGTACATGGAAGCGCTTGCCGGGTCGAAGCCCGGCACGAACGAGCCGTCGCCGAAGCGCGGCTGGATCCAGCTGTTCGCCGGGTTGTAGACGCTCTGCCACGACTGGGCGCGCTTCATGAACGCGTCACGGGTCGCGGTGTCGCCGAGCCGGCCGGCGAGCTGCGCGATGCCGAAGTCGGCGACCGCGTACTCCAGCGTCGTCGAGGGGTCCACCGGGACGTAGCCGTTCTTCATGTACGACGCGTTGCCGGGCCGCTCGACGTAGCCGGTGCCGGGATCCTCGCCGACCCGCTGGGCGCCCTTGACCATCGCGGTCAGCGCCGCCTTGGCGTCGAAGTCGCGGGCGCCGAACGCGTACATGCTCGCGATGATCGAGTGGTACGGGTCGCCGTTCATCACGCCCGTGATCGTGTTCTGGTGCGACCAGCGGTCCCAGACGTCGCCGACCGCGTGGGCGTCGTCGTACATCGACTGCGCGATGTCGCTGGCCACGTCCGGCGCGAGCAGCGCGACGAGCTGCATCTGGCCCCGGTAGACGTCCCAGCCGGAGAACGTGGCGTAGTGGTGGTGGCCGCGTCTCACCTGGTGGGTGCGGTAGTCGAAGCCCGTGTAGGTGCCGTCCACGTCGTCGAACACGTACGGCTGGAGCAGCGCGTGGTACAGGCTGCTGTAGAACGTGCGCTTCCTCGTCTCGTCACCGCCGCTCACCCGGATCTGGCCCAGGCGGTCGTTCCAGGCCCGCCTGGCGCTCTGCGCGATCCGGTCGAAGCCCTGGGAGCCGACCTCGGCACGCAGGTTCTTCTTGGCGCCGTCGATGCTCACGTACGACAGGCCCACCCGCATCTGCACCGGGGTCTCCGGGTCGAACTGCAGGTAGGCGCCGATGCCCGGGCCCTTGACGATCACGTCCTGGGCCGTGGCGCGGGCCTGCGGCCCGGGCGGCGGGCTCGGCTGCGCGGCCGGCGCGCCCTTCCGCGGCGCGGTGACGCCGGCCAGGCCGTGCGGCTTGGGCGTCGGCGCCACCTTCGCCTCCGAAGCGCCCCTCACCTGGACCTCGCCCGGCACCACCGAATCGTTGCGCCAGGTGCCGTACGCGCGGACCGGGCGGTCGAACGTGGCGTGGAAGTAGACGTAGTAGCGGCTGTCCGTGCCGCAGAAGCCGCCCGTCTTCGCCCAGCCGCTCACCGTGTTCCCGCTGATCTTCGCCTCGGCGTCGTCCACGCCGTTGACCGAGCCGGTGACGTTGAGCAGCAGGGTGAGCGGCTTGCCGGCCGGGCCCGTGAAGCGGCCCACGCCCGCCCTCGTGGTGGCGGTCGTCTCCGCCTTCACGCCGGTGTCCAGGGTGACGCCGTAGTAGCCGGGGGACGCGCTCTCGTTCTCGTGCTTGAACGTCTGGACGTAGTCGTCGAAGTGGGTGGCCGGGGAGCGGCCCACCGTGCCCGAAATCGGGATCACCGGGAAGTCCTGCGCGCCGGTGCAGCCCGGGCCCGAGATGTGCGTGAGCGACAGGCCGCGCAGGCGGTTGTCCTCGTACTTGTAGCCGCCGCCCGACGCGCGGACGGTGTCGGGGCTCCACTGCATCATGCCGAACGGGAGCGCCGCGCCGGGGAAGTTCATCCCGGCGCCGCCTCCGTGGCCGAAGTCGGGGCCGCCGTCCTTCGTCCCCATGAACGGGTTGACGTAGGAGGCGAGGTCGGCGACGTCGGGAGGTGGAGCGGCGTGGGCGGGGGTGCCGGGCAGTAGGACGGTGACGGCGGATAAGGCCGCCACCCATGCTGAACGGGACAAGGCTCCTCCAGGAGGCTCGCGGGCCCGCCATGCCGCGGTCGGCGGGTCCGCCCGTCAGACAGCGCTGTCAACCTAGAGCCCACTAAACGTTTCCGACCGCACCCTGTCAAGCCGTGTCATCCCGCGCGCGGGGACACGTTCGCCTCCACGCCCAGCGGGGGGCTGGGGGGCGTTCACCTCCGCGGCCGGTGGATGGCGGGGCACGTGTGCGTCCGGGTCGGCGAGCGGCGCGGGGGGCGTTCGCCTTCGGTTGGGCGCGTAGACGCGTGCGGGGCGGGTAGGCGCGTGCGGCAGGTAGCGCGGCGAAGGAGGGCGGATGCGCCGGTTGCTGGCGATCGTCAACGCGTCGGCGGGAAGCGTCGGCGAAGAGGTGGTTTCCGAGGTTCTGGCCGTCCTGGGCGAGCACGCCGACACGGAACGGGTGCGCATCGACGATCCGGCCGGCCTGCCCGGGGCGCTGGCCGCCCATCCGGACCGGGACCCCGTCGTCCTCGGCGGAGACGGGACGCTGCACGCCCTGGTCGCGGCCCTGGCCGAGCGGGGCGAGCTGGGCACCCGTACCGTCGGGCTGGTGCCGCTGGGCACCGGCAACGACCTGGCGCGCGCCCTGGGCGTGCCGCTCGACCCCATCGAGGCGGCCCGGGCCGCCGCCCTGGGCGAGCCCCGCCCGCTGGACCTGCTGCGCGACGACGGCGGCGGCATCGTGGTCAACGCCGTGCACATCGGCGTGGGCGTCGAGGCGGCGCGGGCCGCCCAGCCGCTCAAGCCGGTGCTGCACCGCTTCGCGTACGCGGCGGGCAGCGTCATCGCCGGCCTGCGCACCCGCGGGCTGCCGCTCAAGGTGGAGGTGGACGGCCGGGTCGTCGCGAACGGCCGGCACCGGGTGCTGATGGTCGGCATCGGCAACGGCAGCTCCATCGGCGGCGGCACCCCCCTCACCCCGGCCGCCGTTCCGTCCGACGGCCTGGCCGACGTGGTCATCTCGTTCTCCACCGGCCCGCTGCGCCGCCTCCTGTACGGGGTGCTGCTGCGCCTCGGCCGCCACACCAGCAGGCAGGACGTGGCCACGGTGCGCGGCGCGCGCGTGCGGATCTCCGGCCCGCCCATGCGGGTCAACGCCGACGGCGAGCTCCTCGGCCCCGTCGCCGACCGTACGTGGACCGTCGAGCCGGGAGCCTGGCGGCTGGCGCTCACCGAAGCCCCCTGACCGGGATGCCACAATGCCCGGCATGCACAAATCCGACCTGCACTCCTATCTCAAGCTCGCCCGCGAGGGCCTCGTGTGGAAGCTCGACGGCCTGTCCGAGTACGACGCCCGCCGCCCGCTCACCCCGACGGGCACGAACCTCCTTGGCCTGGTCAAGCACCTGGCCGGCGTCGAGTTCGGCTACTTCGGCGACACCTTCGGCCGCCCCCACGGCGAGTCGCTGCCCTGGATCGAGGAGGGCGCCGAGGTCAACGCCGACATGTGGGCGACGCCCGACGAGTCCCGCGAGGAGATCGTCTCCCTCTACCGGCGCGCCTGGGCCCACGCTGACGCCACGATCGAGGAGCTGCCCCTCGACGCCCCCGGCCACGTCGCCTGGTGGTCCGACGACCGCAACCCGGTCACCCTGCACCGGATCATCGTCCACGTGCTCACCGAGACCTACCGCCACGCCGGCCACGCCGACATCGTGCGGGAGCTGATCGACGGCTCCGTGGGCCGACGGAAGAACGAGGCCATGCCGAGCGACGACGAGACCTGGTGGCGCGACTACCGCGACCGCGTCGAACAGGCCGCCCGCCAGGCCGGCTGACCACCCCGGCGCCCGTCCGGGCGGGCTCCCGCACGTTCCTGAGGCCCGCTGTACTGTGTCGGAGTGGCAGATGAGCAGGTGAGTGCGCGCGTCGACAGCTGGATCTGGTCGGTGCGGCTCACCAGGACCCGTTCGGCCGCCTCCGACGCCTGCCGGGGCGGTCACGTCCGCGTCAACGGCGTGCGCGTCAAGCCCGCGCACGCGGTCCGGGTCGGCGACGAGATCCGGCTGCGCCACGAGGGGCGCGAACGGATCGTGGTCGTCTCCCGGATCATCACCAAGCGGGTCGGCGCGCCCGTGGCCGCCGAGTGCTACGTCGACAAGAGCCCGCCGCCGCCTCCGCGCGAGGAGACGGTGACGGTGGCGGTGCGGGCCCGTGGCGCGGGCCGGCCCACCAAGCGCGAGCGCCGCGACCTCGAACGGCTGCTCGGCCGGCCGGGGGCCGAAGGGCGGGGCCGCCGGCCGGAGTGACCGGCAGGCGGGCCGCGGCGCGAAGGGCGGCACGACCGCGATGACGCGGTGTTCTCCCCGAGCGGCGGCGTCAGCGCGTGGTGATGCGGGGGCGGTTCCACCAGAGCGACAGTGACAGGGCCGCGGCGATCAGGACGGCGCCGCCGGCGGCGAAGGCGGCGGCCGTGTCGACCTGCTGCCGGACGACGCTGAACCGGCTCGGCAGGTCGCCGAGCGCGCTCTTGAGCTGGTCGGCGTTCTCGGCGCGGCGGTAGGAGCCGCCGGTGGTCTGGGCGATCCGCTTGAGCGCGGGCTCGTCGATGAGGCGGATGTTGCGGCCGCCCCGGTCGAACCCGCCGCCGCGCCCGCCGAAGCCGCCGCCCCACCCGCCGAACCCGCCGTCGAACTGCGTGCTCTGGCACACCATCGGGCTCGGCGTCGTGGTGCCGAAGCCGATGGTGAAGACGCGGACGCGGCGCAGGGCCGCCTCCTGCGCGGCGGTCTGCGGATCGACGCCCTGCGTGTTGGCGCCGTCGGTGAGCACGACGATCGCCGCGCTGGCGTAGCCGCCGCCTCCCGCGGGCGGGGCGGCCCCGGTGGGGGCGACGGACTGGTCGACCTCCGCGATCGCGTCGATCGAGGTGAGCATGGCCTGCCCGATCGCGGTACCGCGGCCCACGGTGAGGCTCTCCAGAGCCTCGATCAGCGCGTCGGTGTCGTCGGTGGGCGGCACGAGCAGGCCGGCGGTGCCGTTGAAGGTGACCAGGCCGACGCGGGGCCCGCCGCGCAGCGACTCGATGAAGTCGGCGGCGGCCTGCCTGGCGGCGGTGAGGCGGTTGGGGTCGACGTCCGTGGAGCACATGGAGCCGGAGGTGTCGAGCGCGAGCAGGATGGTCGCCGACGTCTGCGGCACGGGCACCGACGCCTGCGGCCGCGCGGCCCCGACGGCGAGCAGCGCGAGCCCGGCCACGAACAGCGCGGCCGGGATCCGGCGCGTCCAGCGCGTACGCCCGGGCAGCGCGGCGCGGACGAGCGCGATCGAGGTGACGCGCACGGCGGCCCGGCGGCGGCGGCGCAGCGCCCACCAGCGGACCGCGAAGACGAGCGGGATGACCAGGACGGACAGGAGAGCCCACGGCCAGGAGAGCGTCATCTCAGATCACCCGCCCGGTCCGCAGCACGGTGACCGCCGCGCCCGCCGCGAGCAGCGCGAGGGCGAGCCCGATCAGCGCGCCGGCGAGGGGCAGCGGCTCGTCGGAGACGGTGAGCCGCAGGTCGATCGAGTCGGCGACGCCGTCGAGCCGCGCGGCGTCGGAGGCGGGGTGGTAGGCGCCGCCGGTGGTCTCCGCGATCATGGTGAGGGGTTCCTCTTCCAGCGAGGTCTGCAGGTGGTAGCCGGCCACCTCGACGGTCGTGCCGGCCGTGGTGCCGACCCCGACGGTGTGGATGTGCACGCCGGCCCGCTGGGCCGCCTGGGCGGCGCGTTCGACGTCCGCGTCCTGGCCCTCGGCCCGGTTCTGGCCGTCGGTGAACATCACGATCGTCGCGGACGGCCAGTAGCCGATGTCGGGGGCGGCGCCGTCGCGGCCGAGCGCCACCTGCTTGCCGGTGATGGCGGTCAGCGAGGCCAGGATGGCCGTCCCCAGGGAGGTGCCGCCGGTGACCTTGAGCCGGTCGATGGCCTTGAGCGCCACGGAGTGGTCGGCGTCGGGCCGGGCGGTGGTGAGCGCGCCCCGCTCGAAGGCGACCACGCCGATGTCGACGCTGGCGGGCTGCGCGGCCACGAACGCGCGGGCCGCCCGCTGCGCCGCCGCCAGCCGGTTGGGCGCCACGTCGTCGGCGCCCATGCTGGTGGAGACGTCCATGGCGAGGATGACGGTGCCCGAGACGCGCGGCACCGGCACCATGGCGGCGGGTCCTGCGGTCGCGACCGCGAGCACCCCGACGCCGGCCACCGTCAGGCCGGCCCCCAGGTAGGTCCTCAGGTTGGCGGGGCTCGCGCCGGCCGCGGCGAGCGCCGCCGCCCGGCGGCGGGACGAGACGATGACCGCCCACGCCAGCGCCGCCGTGACGAGCAGCCCGGCCACCAGCAGCAGCGGGGAGGAGAGAGTCATGGCGACCGGTCCCGGGTGCGGGCGACGACCTCGACGAGCGCCTCGGCCAGGTCGCGGTCGGTGTCGACGCGGTGCACGGGCACGCCGGCCCGGCGCATGCCCGCCGCGAGCCGGGCGTCGCGGGCGTCCACGGCCTCGCGGAAGCGGACCCGCAGCAGCGGGTCGGCGGAGTCGACGACGAGCTGCTCACCGGTCTCGGCGTCCTCGACCACGATCAGCCCGGCCTCGGGCAGCACGTCGTCGGCGGTGTCCACGATCCGCAGGGCGACCACCTCGTGCCTGCGGGCCAGGCGCTGGAGCGCGCGTTCCCAGTCGCCGTCGCCGATGAAGTCCGACAGCACGACGACAAGGGCGCGGCGGCGCGCGAGCCGCCCGGCCGCGTCCAGCATCTCCGCCAGGTCGGTGGTGGCCCCGCCGCGCGCCTCGGAGGTGCGCTCCAGCTCGGCGGCGATGCGCAACGCATGCCGCCGCGTGGTGCCGGGCGGCACGATGCGCACCATCCCCGCGCCGTGGCTCGTATCGTGCCGCCGGCCAGTACGGGGCGGCGTCCCGGTGTCGTACAGGAGGGCGCCGACCCGGTTGCCGCCCCGTCCGAACAGCCGGGCGAGGACGAGCGCCAGCTCGGCGAGCACGTCGTGCTTGCCGCGCCCCGGCCGCCCGGCGGCCATCGACGCCGACCGGTCGAGCACGAGCCACACCGTCAGCTCGCGGTCCTCGGTGAACACGCGCAGGTGCGGCTCGTCCAGGCGGGCGGTGACGTTCCAGTCGATGTGCCGGGCGTCGTCGCCCTCCTGGTAAGCGCGCAGCCCGGTGAAGTCGATCCCGGCGCCTCGGTACGTGGTGCGGTGCGCGCCCTGGAGCCGGCCGTCGAGCCGGCGCACGACCTTCCACTCCAGGCGGAGCAGCAGTTTCTCGGGGGCGGTTGCCATGGCGCGGCTCAGCGGTTCTGCAGGACGACGTCGGGCGCCCGGACGGCTCCGAGGACCCTGGTGATGATCGTGTCGGCGTCGACGTCGTCGGCCAGGGCCTCGTACGACAGCACGAGGCGGTGCCGCAGCACGTCGAGGGCCAGCTCGGACAGGTCGTGCGGCAGCACGTAGTCGCGCCCGCGCAGGAAGGCCAGCGCCCTGGCGCCGGTGACGAGCGCGATGGACGCCCGGGGGCTGGCCCCGTAGGTGACGTACCGCTCCAGCTCGCCGAGCCCGGCCGTCGCCGGGGAGCGGGTCACGGACACCAGCCGGACGGCGTAGTCGACGATCGCCGGATCGACGTACACGGTCTGGGCGCGGGCCCGCATGGCCATGAGGTCGTCGGCGGTGACCATGGCCTGCGGCGGCTCCGGCGGGCGCAGCGCGCGGGCGACGATGGCCTGCTCCTCGGCCTGCGTGGGGTAGTCGACGACGACCTTCATCATGAACCGGTCGACCTGCGCCTCGGGCAGCGGGTACGTGCCTTCGGACTCGATCGGGTTCTCGGTCGCCATGACGAGGAACGGCTCGGGCACGCGGAACGTCTCGCGGCCGATCGTCACCTGGTGCTCCTGCATCACCTCCAGCAGGGCGCTCTGCACCTTGGCGGGGGCGCGGTTGATCTCGTCGGCCAGCAGCAGGTTCGCGAACACGGGGCCCAGCTCCGTCCTGAACTCGCCGGAGTGCTGGTGGTAGACGCGGGTGCCCACGAGGTCGGCGGGCACGAGGTCGGGGGTGAACTGGACGCGCTGGAACGTCCCGTCGATCGCGGCGGCCAGCGACCGTACGGCGAGCGTCTTGGCCAGGCCGGGCACGCCCTCGACGAGCAGGTGCCCGTCGGCGATGAGCGCGACCGCCATGCGCTCCAGCAGCACGTCCTGCCCGACGATGGTGCGTTTGACCTCGAACAGGACCTGTTCGAGCGGATGGGCGGGGTCGCGGGGGTCGGTCGAGGTCATGGAGCCCTTCTCGTCATATCAGGAGCCCCTCGCCGGGCGGGCCGTCGCCTTCGCCGCCGCCGAGGGCCAGGCCGATCGGCACCGCGAACGCGATGCCGGCGAACGCCTCGTCGCCTCCCGGGTCGGCGATCGAGACGACGATGCCGACGAGCAGCCCGCGGGCGTCGAGGAGCGGGCCGCCGGAGCTGCCGGGGTTGACGGAGGCGTCGAACTGGATGAGCCCGCTCAGGTCGCCCTTCTCGGCGGACCTGTTCAGGCCGGACACGACGCCGGTGGAGACGCTGTAGGTCAGGCCGAGCGGGTTGCCGATGGCCACGACGGGCGCGCCGACGGCGACGGCGCCGCCGATGGTCGCGGGGACGACGATCTCCGGCAGCTTCGCGGGCTTGAGCGTGGCGACGTCGCGCTTGGCGTTCGAGGAGGTGATCTCGGCCTTCGCCTTCGTGCCGTCGGCGAACGTCAGGTCGACGTCCTTGGCGCCCTTGACCACGTGGTACGCGGTGAGGATCGTCCCGTCCTCGGCCGCGATCACCCCGGTCCCGAGCGACTTGCCGGCCTGGATGACCACCACCGAGGGCCCGACCCGCTTGTAGACGTCGGGCACGGTGAGCGTCGTGCTGGGCGACGGGCTCGGGCTCGGCCGGGGCGCGGCCTCCCGTCCGTCGCCGCCTCCTAGACCGCCCAGCCAGTACGCGAGCACCGCCACGACGACGAGCGCGGCACCGGCGGCGGCGAACCGCCGAGCCCTCCTCCCGGCCGAGGCCCCTTGCGCTTGCTGAGCCTCGCCCGCACCGGCCTCCTGCGGCACGCGCTCCATCGCCCCATAGTCATAAATCTCAGCTCAAAGTGCCACAAACCTCACCTGAGAAGTTCATGAGAACCGGTCACACGGGTCCGGCCGCCGCTCAGACGTGCCGCAGCTCGTCCAGCAGATCCTGCGAGTACGCGATGCGCCCCGTGAGCTCGGCGGCCGGGCGGTGACACAGCGCCAGGGCGGCCTCCGCCATGACGGACGGGGGCTCGGCGTTCGGGTCGTCGTCGGCGGTGAGGCGGTGGAAGAGGCTGCCGGGGGTGGGCACGACCCTGTTCGGCGACAGGGCGTTCACCGCGATGCCGTCGGCGTAGAGCTCGGCGGCCAGGCCGGTGGTGAAGCGTTCGAGCGCGGCCTTGCACATGCCGTACACGGTGCCGCCGAAGGCCGCGTACGGGCCGGGCGGAAAGGCCGGGTGGCGGGCGGCGATCGAGGAGATGTTGAGTATCCAGCCCGCGCCGCGCTCCCGCATCCCGGGGACGACGAGCTGGGCGAGGTGGAAGGGGGCGTTGACCTGCACCTCGAACATCAGGTCGTAGCGGCGGCCGGTGAACTCGGCGACCGGCGCGAAGTAGGTGACGGCGGCGTTGTTGACCAGGATGTCCACCGGGCCGTAGCGCTGCTCGGCCGCCCGGACGAGCGCCTGCCTGTCGTGCTCGCGCGACAGGTCGGTGGGCTGGGCGAAGGCGGTGCCGCCCGCCGCCTCGATGCGCGCGACGGTCTCGCCGATCGTCCCTTCGAGCTTGCTGTGCGCCGCGTCGACCGTACGGGCCGCGACGACGACCCGAGCCCCCTCGGCGGCCAGCCGCTCGGCGATGGCGGCGCCGATGCCCCTGCTCGCTCCGGTGACGACCGCTACCCTGCCGTCCAGTACGCCCATGCCTGCCCCTTTCCCGGGATGCCCGCAATACTAGAACGATATTCGGAAAAGATCAGCGGCCACACGTCGGACACTCCGGCCGCCGCGGGATCGCCCGCGAGCGCACCTCCAGAGGCCAGAAGTCCACCTCGGCCCACCGGTCGCCGAGCGCCGGCGGCAGCCCCGCCAGGATGCGGATCGCCTCCCACGCCAGGATGTTGCCGACCAGGCCGGACAGCGCTCCCATCGCGCCCGCCTTCTCCCGCTTGCCCACCAGCGTCTCCATGCCGTCGCGCCCGTGGTCGGCGAACGTCTCGGCGCGCACGCAGGACCAGCAGGCGGTCCGGCCGGGGATGATCGAGGTGCCGAGGACGCCGATGTGGTAGGCGTACCCGGTGCCCATGATGTGCGGCACGTCCGGCCAGCAGGCCTCGCTCACCCAGCCGGCCACGTCGTTCGGCGTGGGCAGGTCGGCCGCGTTGACGACGACGTCCGCGCCCTTGACCACGTCGGCGAGGTCGCCGGCGCAGGTGATGCGCCGCTCCACGGCCTCGACCTCGACGAACGGGTTGATCTCGCGCAACCGGGCGGCCGCCGCCTCCACCTTGGGCACGCCCAGGTCGGCCATCCTGAACAGCACCTGCCGGGTGAGGTTCGAGACCTCGACCCGGTCGAAGTCGCAGACGCGGATCCGGCCGACGCCGGCCCCGGCCAGCGCGAGCGCCACCCAGCCGCCCAGCCCGCCGATCCCGCAGACGACGGCGGTCGCCTCGCCCAGCCGCCGCTGGAGGTCGGCGCCACTCCTCTCCCGCGACCAGCCCTCGTCGCAGAAGTCCTGGAGCAGCCGAAGCTGGCGGTCGTAGAATTCCGCGCGGGCCGCGCCTAAAAGGCGAAATTCGCGGTCCGGCTCGGCGACCCCGCTGAGCAGCCGCTCGGCCGCCAGGATTTGCACGACTTCGGCCACCCGCGCGCGTGCGTCGAGGTCGTCGCCGCAGGCGAGCGCGCCGATCTCGTCGATCGTACGGGTGCCGTCGAGAAGCACCACCACGTCTTTCACGAATTCGTCGCAGACGAATCTCTTCACGGTCCGGTCGGCCAGGCACAGGAACAGCAGCGTGCCGCCGTCCGCCTGCACGATGACGCTGTCACGCAGGCGTGGGCGCGATGCGGTGTCGGCCACGGACATGCCTCCTGCAAGGGTGTGGGTGAAGCCCGGAATGCCTCACCCACAGGACGCTACCCGAGCCGGCGTTTCAGTTTCCGTGCGAGTTCGACGCGGTCACCGCGCCGACGCGCAACGGGCCTTCTTCCACCTTCACCATGACGGGACGCCGTTCCATCGCTACCCTTTCTCCGCGGATATTCTCCCGCGCATATCATGCCGACCCGGGGGCGGCTGACAAAGAGTCTTACTCGGAATTCGTCAGCGAGAAAACTCGTCGAGTTCGCGAACGGCCTGATCGAGCTCGTCGGCGACGCCGCGCCGCAGCAGCCGGGCGTAGAGCCCCTCGCCCGTGTGGCCGCGCCGGCGGATCAGCGCGGCCCGCTCGGCCATCTGCACCTGCACGTTCCTGACGAGCGCCTCCGGCCGGCCCGCCCACCCGTAGGCGTCGAGGAACCGGCGCAGCCGGGCCGGCCGCGCCTCGAACGCGGTGAACCCCGTCGAGGCGTCCACGTGCCGGGCGTGCAGCGGCACCCAGCAGTGCGCCACCATCGCCACGTCGGCGTCCACGGTGGTGGGCCCCGCGAAGTCCCAGTCGAAGAACCCCGCCAGCCGCCCCGCCCGGTAGGCGGCGTTGAAGGGGCCGGCGTCGTTGTGGCCGATGATCAGCCCGGGCTCCCAGCGCCGGCCGGACCGCCAGCGGGCCCCGGCCGGCGGCACGAAGTCGGCCACCGCGTCGTGGTAGGCGCGCAGCCACCGCGCGACCTGCACGAGCGTGTCCTCGGCGCGTGTCCACGACGGCCACACCCGCGCCTCGCCCATGCTGTCGCCCTCCAGGTACGTCAGCACCTCGTACCCGTCACTGTCGACGCCCAGCACGCGCGGCGCCCCCTCGAACCTCTTGCGCTCCAGGTGCCGCAGCAGCTCGTGCACGGAGGCCGTCCACTCCCGCACCGGCCGCCGCACGGTCGCGCCCACGCGCACGGCGCCCTCGTCGCTCCCCCCTCCGAGCCGCTCCCCCATCATGAGGGCATAGTGCCTGCCGATCCGGCCCCCATCAAGGTCGCGCCGTCAGCCGGGCCGGCGCAGGGTGCGGCGCACGGCCAGGCCGCAGAACGCCGCCGACGCGACCGCCAGGATCCCCGCCTCGGTCCACTGGAAGCGCCAGAACCGGGACGCCGGATGGTAGTACACCGCGTACCGGTAGCCCTTGCCGAACAGGCACGCCTGCCACGCGTCGGCGTTCCTGCTGCTCTGGCCGACATCCACCCGGCGCGGGCAGCCGCTGCCGGCCGGCTCGGCCACCTCCTTCCCGGACGGCTCCACCCAGGCGGCGCTCACCAGCCGGGCGTCGGGGTCGTCGAGCAGCACGGTGCCGGACAGCTCGACCCGCGCCGGCTCGGCGTAGTGGTCGCTCAGCTGGAACAGCGTGAACATGGCCACCGCCACGCCGGCCACGGCCAGCGCCATCGCGGGCAGCGTCCGCCGGAACAGGGAGCCGGCCAGCGTGCCGAGCGCGAACGCGTACAGCCACCACGCCGCCGGCTCCACCCCGACCATGTTGAACACGCCGATGTTGCCGAACGTGGAGTCGACGCCCGTCCGGAACACCGGCCGCCACAGGCTCACCATCAGCGACAGCAGCAGCCCGCCCGCCACGACCGCCGCGCCCAGGACCGACAGCTTGACCGTCAGCCACCGCCACACGGGCACGGACTGGGTCCAGGCCAGGCGGTGGGTGCCGCGCTCGTACTCGCGGCCGAGCAGCGGCGCCCCCCAGAACGCGCCGATCAGCGCGGGGGCCACCAGCGGCATCCAGCCGAACACCGAGTAGACCGCGTCGTAGCGCCGCCCGAGCGCCACGGCCAGCTCGCCGCACGCCAGGGCGGGCCCCGGGCAGCCGGGCGGGGCGTGCTCGGCGACGTACCGGCTCGCCTCGATCGCCGAGGCCAGCAGCAGCACCCCCAGCAGCGCCAGGAAGCCCGCCGTCACGAGGATCTGCGCCCGGTGCTGGCGCCAGGTCACCCAGATCACGCGCCCACCCCCGTCAGGTCGGGCAGCGCCGCCGACTCGGGGCTGCGCAGGTAGCCCATGACCAGCTCCTCCAGCCCCGGGCGGCGCGCCCGCCAGCGCGGATCGGGCGGGCAGGCGCCCCTGACCAGCATGCTGACCTGCCTGCCGGTACGGCTCGCGCTCACCACCCGCACCCCCGCCGCCGACGCCCCGTCGGGGCCGGTGAGCACGCGGTGCCCGTCGAGCAGCTCCTCGATGTCGCCGCTGACCTGCAGCCGGCCGCCGTTCAGCACCACCAGCCAGTCGCACGTCTCCTCCAGGTCGGAGACGACGTGCGAGGACAGCAGCACGGTCAGCTCCCGCTCGGCCACCTCCGCCATGATCGAGCGCATCACGTCGTGGCGGGCGAGCGGGTCGAGGTTGGCCAGCGGCTCGTCCAGCACGAGCAGGTCCGGCCGGACGGCCAGCGCGAGCGTGACCGCCACCTGCGCCTGCTGCCCGCCCGACAGCCCGCTCACCTTCCTGTCCAGCGGGATGCCCAGCGCGCCGAGGCGGCCGGCGGCGGCGTCGCCGTCCCAGCGGCGGTTCATGCGGCGGCCGAAGGCCAGCATCTCGGCGACGGTGAAGCTGTCGTACAGCGGCTTGTCCTGCGCCACGAACGCCGCCTCGCCGGCCACGCGGACGCTGCCCCGCGCGGGACGCAGCAGGCCGACGGCCGCGTGCATGAGCGTGGTCTTGCCCGCGCCGTTGGGCCCGACGAGCGCCGCCACCCGCCCGGCGGGGACCGCCAGCGAGCAGTCGCGCAGCGCCCACGTGCGGCGGTAGCGCACCCCCAGCCCGGTCGCCTCCAGCGCCGGGGTCACGCCGCGCCCTCCTTCGCGGCGTCGGCCAGGACCACGGCGAACAGCGCCCGCAGGTCCTCCTGGTCGAGCCCGGCCGCGCGGGCCTCGCGCACCCACGCCTCCAGGGTGCGGCGCAGCCGCGTGTGCTCGGCGAGCGTCGGGCCCGCCACACCCTGCCGGACGAACGTGCCCATCCCCGGCCGCCCCTCGACCAGCCCTTCGCGCTCCAGCTCCCGGTAGGCCTTGAGCACCGTGTTGGGGTTGATGGCCAGGCTCTCGACCACCTCGCGGGCGGTGGGCAGCTGGTCGCCGGGCCGCAGCGTGCCGAGCCGCAGCGCCTGTTTCACCTGGTGGACGAGCTGCAGGTACGTCGACACGCCCGAGCCGCGGTCCAGGTCGAACTCGATCAACCGTAACACCCTTTCACTAATGGAATAGTGAAAGGGTGTTGCTTCTGATCGTCCGTGTCAACCCGGGGTCAGCGCTTGCGGATGACCGTGACGCCGTCGCGCAGGGGCAGCATCACCGCGTCCACCCGGTCGTCGGCCGCCACCAGGTCGTTGAGCCCGCGCATGGCGGTGTGCCGCGGATCCTGGTGGACGGGGTCGAGAACCCGCCCACCCTGGAGGACGTTGTCCAGGACGATCACGCCGCCGGGGCGCAGGCGGAGCAGGATCTCCTCGTAGTACGCGGGATAGCTCTCCTTGTCGGCGTCGATGAAGGCGAAGTCGTACTCGGCCGTGGCCGGCAGGGCGCGCAGGCTGTCGAGGGCGGGGCCGAGGCGCAGCTCGATCCGGTCCGACACCCCGGCCTTCTCCCAGTGGCGGGCCGCGATGGAGGTCCACTCGTCGCTCACGTCCAGGGCCAGGAGCCGGCCGCCGGCGGGCAGGCCGCGGGCGATGCAGATCGAGGAGTAGCCGGTGAAGACGCCCACCTCGACGGCCCGCCGGGCGCCGGTGAGCCGGACGAGCATGGTCAGCAGGGCGCCCTCGTCGGCGGTGATCTGCATGCCGGACGAGCCGCCGGTGGCCGTGCGGGTCTCGGCGGCGAGGTCGCGCAGCACGGCGTCGGCCGGCGTGCTGTGCTGCAGCGTGTAGTCGGCGACGGCGGGGTGGACGAGCTCGGTCAGCGGCAGCCAGACGACCTCCAGCTCCTCTTGGGTGGCGAAGCGGAGCAGGTGGCGGGCGACGACGTCCTGGACGCGTTCGAGGTTCTCCTGGGTGTCGGCGGTGGCCGTCATCGTGAGATGCCGGGCTTCGGGGGCCAGGACGCACTGGCCGTACTCCAGGGTGATGGTGCCGCGCCCCGCGTCGTCGAGGTCCGTCGTGACCTTGTGGCTCATGTGGGAGACGAGCTGCTTGATGTAGCGGGCCCCGCGGGGCGTCATCACCGATGCCGCGGAAACAGCCATGACATATACCGCCTTAGTCTCGGGAAACGCCGACACTTTCCCGCAGGTCCCCCGCCCGCTTCAAGAGTCTGGACCGGGAAGAGTGCGACATCTAGCAATAAACATAGACAAAGCGGACAGCGCGCCGCTAGCCTGATGGCGCTCCAGGTGGGGGTCACCTGGAGCACCAAACGTCACCCGTCCGGGCGCGGGATCCCGTTCCCAGTCGGCTCCAAGCCGTGGACAAGATCACCGCTTCACCATTCCGTACGTGAGCGGATATTTCAGGAAAAGGTGGACGAAGATCGCCGCAGCCGCGGCGGCCGTCGTCGCGGTGGCGCTGCCGGCCGCCCCCGCGGCGGCCGACGACGCGCCCGGCGAGCGCCCCGACGTGCCCGTCGGCACGTGGCTGGCGGCCCGCACGCAGCCCGCGGTCCAGCTGACCAGCTTCACCTACACCGGTACGGTCGCCGTCCCGACCAGCACGATCAACGAGACCGCGTTCAGCCGGCTCACGCAGCAGGCCGTCGAGGCCGTGCAGGCCGGCAAGATCTCCTCGGACGAGCGCAGCATCGCCAAGTGGCTCTTCCAGCGGATCGCCGCCGACGTCGACACCTACCTCACCGAGACCACCCCCGAGCGCACGGTCGACGCCGAGGTCGGCGGCCTGTGCACCGGCTGGTGGGTCACCCCCGACGGGTACATGGTGACCGGCGCGCACTGCGTCCAGGTCGGCGAGACCGAGCTGAGCAAGCTCTTCGCCCAGCAGGCGCTGGCCAAGTTCAACGAGCAGGACGCCAAGGAGATCATCGCGGGGCTGCAGGGCATCGAGGCCGACGAGGAGATCCTCAAGCTCGCCCAGCAGATCTACGTCACGTTCAACACCGGCCACATGAAGATCCGCAACCTGCAGCAGAGCCTGTCGGTGCTGCAGAGCCTGCCCGGCGGCGGCGTCGACAAGACCGCCAAGGCGACCCCGGCGGAGCTGGTCTCGGTGGGCGAGAGCTACCCGGGCAAGGACTTCGCGCTGCTCAAGGTGAACGGCCAGCAGAACCTGCCGACCGTCCCGCTCGGCGAGGACGCCGACGTGCGCACCGGCGACACCCTCTACATCAGCGGCTTCCCCGGCCTGGTCACGAACACGCCGTTCTTCAGCCTGGAGTCACGGCTGGAGCCGGCGCTGACCGAGGGGCCGTACAACGCCAAGCGCACCACGCAGACGGGCGTGCCCTACATCCAGACGCAGGCGCCGTCCTACCACGGCAACTCCGGCGGCCCGGTGTTCAGCAAGGACGGCAAGGTCGTCGGCATGCTGATCGCCGGCACGGTGAGCGAGGGCGGCGAGGCGTCGGAGAGCGAGAGCTTCGTGCTGCCCGTGAGCATCATCAAGGAGAAGCTCGGCGAGAAGAACGTCAAGCCCGCCCAGGCCGTGACCACCACCCGGTACAACGAGGCGCTGAACGACTACTTCCGCAACTGGTACGAGGAGGCGCTGCCCAAGTTCCGCGAGGTGCAGGCGCTCTTCCCGAACCATCCGTACGTCGCCAAGTACATCAGCGACACGCAGGCCGCGATCTCAGCCGGCAAGGACGAGTCGCCCAAGCCGATCCTGATGTGGGTGCTGATCGCGGCCGGCGTGCTGCTGGCGATCGTGCTGGTCGGGGTGGTGGTGAAGCTGCTCGGCCGGCGCCGCCGCGCCCGCTCGGACGCGCCGCCGTACGGGGCGATCCCGCCGCCGCCGTGGCAGCAGCACCAGCTTCCCCCGAGCCACCAGCACCAGGCGCCGGTCCCCCCGCAGGCTCCGTACGGCGGGTACAACGGCTCCAATTACGGCTACGGACCGGCCGGACAGTACGGGCAGCACGGGCAGCACGGGCAGCCGTATCTCGGTGACCAGACGCGGGACGTCCGCTACGGCCAGTTCTCGCCCCCGCCGGACGGCCATTCCTGAACGTCCGCCTTCCTGACCGCTTCCAAGGTGGCCGCCAGCTCGGCCTCCGGTACGAAATGGCCGAAGGTGTCGTTGGCGAAGAACGACACCCCGGCCACGGACCCGGCGTGCGCCGCCAGCACCTCGCGCTGGTAGAGGTAGGTACGCCGGTCGTCCAGGTAGGTGCGGTACCAGTACCAGGGATCGACGAAGTCCAGCCCGAGCAGCGGGCGCGGGCCGCCCAGCGCGGCCTTGCTGAGCAGGTTCGGGACGATCTCGGTGCGCTCGACGAGCACGGCGAACGTGCTGATCAGGACGGCGTCGAGCGTGTGGTAGGCGGCGTCGGTCATGCCCCAGGCCGCCCGCTCCACCTCGGCCCGCCAGTACGTGTCCATCCAGTAGACGAGCCGGTCGCCCATGGCTTCGCGCAGCCGCAGGAAGAACCGCTCGATCCCGGCCGACCGCTCCGGCGTGAGCGGCGGCGCGTTGTCGGGGTGCCAGAAGCCGACCAGCCCGAACTGGTTGCCGAGCAGGATCCCGTCCAGGCCGAAGTCGGCGGTGAACGCGGCGGTCTGCGCGGCCACGAAGTCCCCGGCGAGCAGCCCGGCCGCGATGCCGCCGGGGTAGGCGGCGTAGGGGCGGGGGTCGGCGGCGAGCGGCGCGGTGACGTCGATGACACCCGGCACGATGTGCCCGCCGGCGTCGGCGGTGCCGGCCGCCGCCTCGGGGTGCCGCCCGGTCTTCCACTCGCTGCGGCAGAACTCGGGGCCCGGCTCCAGGTACTCCAGCAGGCTCACCCGCAGGCCGCGCCGCTCGGCCTCGGCGCGCACGGCCGCGTAGACGCCGGCCAGCGTCCGGTAGTCCATGGGCTGCTCGGACAGGACGAACATGGGCCCGGCCGAGTACGGGTTGGCCGAGCGCTCGCCGCCGTCGCGCACCCGGGCCAGCCAGTCACGGTTGTGCGCCCTGGTGGCGGCGGCCGGACCGCCGGGCGCCAGCGCGAAGCAGTTGTAGCGGGCCCAGTCGAAGCGCTGGTCCCAGGCGTCGCGGCCGGCGTAGTTGAGCACGTGGTCGCCGTTGCCCGCGCAGAACACGATCGTGACGGGCCGATCGGCCAGCCAGTCGGCGTGGTGGTCGAAGAAGGCCGCCACGCCCGGGGCGGGGTCTTGGAGGTCGTCGAAGATCTTGGGGGTGATCCAGAGGCAGGCTTCCAGGCTCACTTGGCCTCACCGAACGCCTTGTCCATGCGGCCGAGCAGGGTCGGCACGTCGATCGTGCCGTTGAACAGCTCCTGCACGGAGGTCAGGTGCTCCTGCTGCACCTTCGGGCCGGGCCAGCCCTGGTCGGGGTAGAGGGTGGACTTACCGTTCTTGACGGCGTCGAGCACCGGCCGCTGCAGCGCGTCGGGCTGGAAGGACGGGCTGGGCAGGGCCGGGCTGCTGCCGGACTCCTTCGCGTACAGCGCCTGGCCTTCAGGGGAGGCGAGGAACTGCAGGAACTTCCTGGCCAGGGCCGGGTTCTTGGCCTTGGCGTTGACGCCGTACACGATGCCGACCGACACCGGCAGGTAGGTGTCGCCGGCGTTGTCGGTGGCGGGGAACGGGGTCATCGAGAACGTGGTGCCCTGGGGCGCGGAGTTGAGCGCCGACTGCACGGCCGACAGCACGTGGACGGCGCCGAGCGCCTTGCCCTGGCCGAGGAGCTGCATCTGCTCGTCGTAGCCGACGCCGTTGGGGCTGTCGTTGAAGCAGCCGGAGTCGCGCAGTTGCAGGTACTTGTCCATGGCCTGCTTCCACTCCGACTTCGCGAAGCTGGCCTGGCCGTCCTTCTGCTGCTGGGTGAACGCCGGGTTCGGGCCGTAGACGAGGGAGGCGGTCAGCGCGTACGGGACGAGCTGGGTGACCCACGCGGACTTGAGGCCGAGCGCGAACGCGACGACGCCCTTGGACTTGGCGTCCTTGCAGAACTTGAGCACTTCGGGCCAGGTGGTGGGCTTGGCCAGGCCGGTCTTGGCGAGGGCCTGGTCGTTCCAGACGGCTCCGATGGCGCCGATGGTGACCGGCACGGCCACGACCTTGCCGGCCGGGTCGGTGGTGACGGCCTTGAGGTCGGCGCTCAGGCCGCCGGCCCAGCTCTCGCCCGACAGGTCCATCAGCATGCCGTCGGCGCCGAGGTCGCGCACGGCCATGGTGTTGCCGCCGCCCGGCCACATGCGGAACACGTCGGGGGCCGTCCCCGAGGACAGCTGGGTGCGCAGTTGCTGCTGGTAGGAGGCGTCGTCCTCGGTGAACGTGGTCTTGACGACGACGCCGGGGTTGGCCTTCTTGAACGCCTCCACGGCGGCCTGGGCCGGGCCCTGGCCTGCGGCGGCGAGCGTGAGCACCTGCTCGCCGGAGGTGGCGGTGGTCTGGCCGCCCGAGGTCGAGCAGGCCGCCGCCGCGACCGCGAGGCAGCAGGCGGAGGCGAGCGTTGTGACGATCTTCATGACGAACTCCAAACGGGGGGTGCGGGTCAGCCTTTGAGGCCGCCGGCGAAGCCCTTGATGATGTGCTTCTGCAGCGCGAAGTAGACGACGAGGATGGGGATCACGCTGATCACCAGGCCGGCGAAGATGAGGGGCCACTGCGACACGTACTGGCTGACGAAGCCGTAGATCGCCACCGGCGCCGTCGTGTTGTCGCTGCCGCCGAGATACAGCAGCGGGGTGAAGAACTCGTTCCAGATGCCGACCGCGTTGAGGATCACGACCGTGCCGGTGACCGGCCGCAGCAGCGGGAAGACGACGGAGACGAACGAGCGCAGCGGCCCGCAGCCGTCGAGCAGCGCCGCCTCCTCGTAGTCGAGCGGCAGCTCGCGCAGGAACATCGTGTAGAGGAAGACGGAGAACGGGATCTGCTGCCCGACGTTGATCAGGATGACCGACCAGAGCGAGCCGAGCAGGCCGAGGTCGCGCATGGTGGCGTAGAGCGGGAGCAGGGCGAGCTGGCCGGGGATGAGCAGGCCGCCGATGACGAGGTAGAACGTGTACCGCGACCAGCGCCGCGTCACCCTGGCCAGCGGGTAGGCGGCCATCGACGCGAGGGCGATGATCAGCACGACGCTGACGGAGGTGATGAGGAAGCTGTTGGCCAGCGCGGCGCCGAGGCTGGCCTGGCTCCACGCCTGGGCGTAGTTGTCCAGGGTGGGCGGGAAGGCGAAGGCCAGCGCCCCGGTCTGGCTGTCCTGCGGCTTGAGCGAGACGTTGAGCAGGCCGACGAGCGGCACGAGGAAGGCCAGCGCGAGCAGGATCAGGCTCACCTCGCGCGCCAGCGTGCGCCAGGTGTATCGGGAGTGCATCAGAAGCTCTTCCTCTGCGTCAGGCGGAACTGCACGGCCGCCAGGACCGCGATGACCACGGTCATGACGACGGCCAGCGCGATCGAGAACGGGAAGTCGCCGAGCGAGAACGCGCTCTTGTAGATGGCCGTCGAGATCGTCTCCGTCGCGGTGCCGGGGCCGCCGCCGGTCATGGCCATGACCTGGTCGAACTGCTTGAGCCCACCGATGAGGCAGAGCATCACGTTGATCACCACGGCGCCGTTGAGCAGCGGCAGCACGACACGGCGGAACTTGCTCCACGCGCCCGCCCCGTCGATCGTGGCCGCCTCCAGCACCTCGGCGGGGATGGCCTGGAGCCCGGCCAGGTAGATGACCATGGAGTAGCCGGAGAACTGCCAGACGATCTCCAGGACGATGGCGTACAGGGCCGTGTCGGGGTCGCCGAGCCAGTCGTGGGCCAGCGCGCCGAGGCCGACCGCGCGCAGGGCGTCGTTCACGGCGCCGTTGGGCGACAGCAGGAAGCTCCACACGTACCCGGCGACCAGCGGCGTGAGCACCACGGGCGCGAAGAAGATCACCCGGAACACGTAGCGGCTCTTGACCAGGCTGTTCACGCCGAGCGCGAGGAGCAGGCCGACGACGTTCTGCACGATCGTGGCGGCCGCCGCGAGGGTGAGCGTGTTGACCAGGGCGTCGAGCGCGGTGCGGTCGGAGAAGACGGCGGCGAAGTTGTCCAGGCCGACGAAGGACCAGTCGGGGCGCAGGCCGTTCCAGTCGGTGAAGGAGAACAGCGCGCCGTTGGCGCTGGGGACGACGACGATGAACAGGTAGATCGAGATCGCGGGCACGACGAACCACCAGGGCGCGCGCACCCCGACGCGGCGCCGCCTCGGCGGGGCCTGTCCGGGGGGTTCGCGGAGGTCGGGTGGTGTCGTCGGCGCATGAGTGGCAGCCACGTGTGACTCCTCTCGGGGGTGACCATGGATGCACGTGGCCTGCTGGACGGAGCGGCTCTCGCCGTGCCCACGTCGTGGAGCCCACTGCGTCGTGAATCGATTCACGACGTTTCGGGCACATTACGGGGGCGGTCTCGGCGATGTCAATGAGGTGACGGCGCTTCCGGACGATTTCGTGAATCCATTCACGGGTCCGCTAGGCTGAGGCCCGACATCGCTCGGGAACGCGTGAGTGAGGAGCCCGATGGCCGCCGGATCAGCGCCGAAGCAGTCGAAGGCCGACGTCTCCACCCCCACGGTCGCCGACGTCGCCGCCCGCGCGGGCGTCTCGCGCGCCACCGTCTCCTACACCTTCACCCAGCCGGGCCGGGTCTCCCCCGACCTGCGGCGGCGCGTCATCGAGGCCGCCGACGAGCTCGGCTACGTCGGCAACGAGGCGGCCCGCCGGCTCCGCGTGGGCCACAGCCTGGCCCTCGGGCTGCTGGTCTCCAACATCGGCAACCCCGTCTACGCCGAGCTCGCCGCCGGCGCCGAGGCCGAGGCCGCCGCCCACGGCCGCTTCATCCTCGTGGCCAACAGCGACGAGAGCCAGGAGCGCGAGCGCGCCTACCTGAGCTTCTTCGAGTCCCAGCAGGTCAGCGGCATCCTCGCGGCCCCCGTCGGCGACGTGCCCGAGGAGCTGCTCGGCATGGGCCGCAGGGGCACGCCGTTCGTCCTGGTCGGCACGGCCACGGGGCCGCACAGCTATCCGGCGATCTCCGGCGACAACGAGCGCGGCGGCCACCTCGCGGCCACCCACCTGCTCGACCAGGGGCGGCGGCGGCTGATCTTCATCGGCGGCCCGCACCCCCACGTCGACCTGCGGCTCGCGGGGGCCAAGCGGGCGGTCGAGGAGTCCGGCGAACCCGCCTCGCTGGAGATCATCCGGGTGCAGGTGCAGACCGCGAAGGTCGGCGAGGCGGTCGCGCGCACGCTGCTGCGCCGGCCGGCCGACGGCTTCCCCGACGGCATCGTGGCCGGCAACGACCTGCTCGCGCTGGGCCTGCTGCACGGGCTGATCATGGGCGGGCTGCGGGTGCCGGAGGACCTGTCCCTGGTCGGGTACGACGACATAGAGTTCGCCGACTTCGCCATCGTGCCGCTGACCACCATCCGTCATCCGTCGGCGGCGCTCGGCGCGAGTGCCGTGCGCATCCTGCTGGGAATGGAGACGGAACGCGACACGCTGGGGCGTTTCGAGCCCGAGCTGGTGATCCGCGAGACCTCCCTGCCCGGCTGATCAGGGGTTGTTGACACGGCCGCGAGGCCGCTCGTAGGCTCCGCCCCATCGCATTGTCGTGAATCGATTCACGATCATGGTAGCCACATCAGCGCAGGTCACGTCCCTCTCCGCGCTGGCACCCCCTGGAAGGCACCATCATGAGCCAGAAACGCGTCGCCGCGGTGGCCATCACCGCGGCGCTGGCGCTGACCCCCGCCACCCCCGCCGCCGCAGCCCCGCAGCAGGCCCCGCTCCCCGAGGTCGCCGCCCTCGACCCCGGCACGATCGACCTCGCCGACTTCACCGGCCTCGAACAGCAGATCGCCCCCTACCTGGGCAACCTCGCCCGCCTGGCCAACAGCGTCAACGACGACAGCGCCACCGACTACGGCTTCATCACCTGCGGCTGCTGGCGCACCGGGCAGGGCCCGAGCGACGCCCGCGTCATGGAGAACGTCCTCACCCTCGCCTACTTCTACACCGCCGACCGCCCCTGGAACCCCTACCACCGCGACCCGGCCCTGCGCGGCCGGCTGGAGGCCGCGCTGCGGTTCCTGCTGACCACCCAGAACGACGACGGCTCGTTCCCGCAGGGCTCCGGCGACGTGCACTCGCGGGCCGCCACCGGGTTCGCGCTGGAGCTGTACGCGATCATGCTGGACCTCCTCGACGCCGACGGCACGCTCGACCCCGCCCTGGTCACCGGGCTGACCACGGCCATGAAGGCCGCGAGCAGGTGGTTCCTGGAGGACGAGGAGGTGTGGGGGCCGCGCGGCGCCCAGTTCGCCAACCAGGTCGCCGGCGGCCTCGTCGGCGTCTCCCGCCTGCTCCCCCGCTTCGGCGACGCCGCCCTGCGCACCCGCTTCGAGCAGCGGCTGGCCGAGCACGAGCGGGTCTCGCAGAGCGAGGCCGGCTTCTACCGCGACGGCACGGTCGCCCACCGCTACAGCCTCGAAGTCGAGTCGGAGGACCTGGCCGGCTGGGCCGACCCCGCCACCCGGCCGGTCATCGACCGGATGCAGGGCCGCTACCTGGACTGGGCCCAGTACAACCTGCTCTACGACCAGGCGCTCGACGGCTACTTCATCAACACCGCCATCGACTCCCGGCACCGCGGCTGGAACTACGCCGACGAGCTGCCCATCGGCTCCAACAACCTCTGGGGCGCAGTGCTCCCGCAGGCCCGCGCCTACTCGGCCACCCGGGAGGAGACCGAGCAGCGCCGCGCCGCGTTCGCGAAGGCCGGCTGGCAGACCTCCGTCGCCCCGCTCATCGCCCCGACCTGGGCCTACCTCGACCCGGCGATCATCAGGGACGTGGCGCTGGGCGAGGAGTACCACCCGGCGGCGGCCGAGCGCCTGGCCGCCATCAAGACGCTGCGCCCCTACGCCGGCGCCCCGTACACCGAGCACCGCGCCGACTCCGTCACCGGCCAGCGGTTCGTCTTCGCCAAGCGCACCGCGTACGCCGTCGGCCTGGGGTTCGGCAAGCACGTCACCACCCAGTACGGCTTCTGGGACAACCAGCGGTTCGGCCTCAACTACCTGTACGACCCGAAGCTCGGCGTCATCGTCCAGGGCCAGAACGCGCCCCAGATCGGCGCTCCCCGCACCCGGCCCGGGGACGCGGAGCTGTCGTGGGGCACCGGATGGACGGCGGCGGACGGCCTCCACTTCGACTCCTACGACCAGCCCGTGCCCGCCTTCTACCGCGACGGCGCCCCCGTGGACCCGGCGACGGCCGGCGACCTCGACGACCTGGAGATCCGGTACGCGGCGGCGGGCGGCACCAAGTCCGTGACCCTGGACGACCGGCTGCGGGTGCGCGTCGAGGCCGGCTCCACGCCGTTCTTCGAGCGCATCCCCCTCGTGCTGGACGCGGACGACACCGTGCGGTGGATCGGCGGCGGGCCCGTGGCTGTCGGCTCGCGCTCCGAAGCCGCGAACGTCTCCGGCGTCGTCGTCAACCGCGACGGCCGCAGCCTGGAGATCCGCTGGTCCGGCACCGGCTCGGCGGTGCTGTGGCCGTCGTCCTTCCCCGTGGCGAGCGGCAAGCGCACGCTCCAGGTGCTCGATGTCAAGGCCCAGGGCACGCTGGCGTACGACCTGCGGGTGGTGGACGACGCGTGCGCCGGCTCGGACGAGCGGGCGCACGTCTTCATCGGCGACCGCGACACCGGCGTGGCCAACGCGGACGACGGCACCGGCTGCACGGTCGCCGACCGCCTGCGCGCCGGCGACCAGTGGGACGGCCACCACGCGTTCGTCACCCACGTCACCAAGACCACCGCGGCGCTGGTCCGTAAGGACGTGCTGAGCCGGCGCGACGCCGCCCGCCTGGTCGCCGCGGCGGCCCGCTCCGACGTCGGCAAGAACCTCGTCACCGCCTCGCTCGGCGCGGCGGAGGCGGTGGCGGGCACGCGCGTCGAGGTGCGGCTCTCCGGCCGCACGATCCGCGAGGCGACGGTGTCGGGCCCCTGCCTGGCCGAGCCCGTAACCACCCAGGCGACCGCGCAGGTCACCGTGCGGGAGACGACGCTGCCCGGCCCGTGCCCGCTCACCGTCCGCACCGTACGCACCAGCGGCACGACCGAGCTGGACACCCTCCCGCTGACCGTCGTGCCGGACGCCCAGGGTGTCGTCTTCCGCGACAGCTTCTCCGCGCCGTCGCAGGCGTGGACCGTCGTGGACGGCGCCTGGAGCGTCACCGGCGGCGTCTACCGCCAGCAGGACACGACCAGGACGGGCTGGCGCAGCTACGTCAACGGCCTGACGATCGCCGACGGCGCGGTGGAGACCCGCGTCGACTTCCGCACACTCGCGACCTCGACCGCGTTCGCCGGCGTCCAGGTGCGCACCGCCCAGCCGGGAGACGCCTACACGCAGTCCGGCTACCTCGTCTACCTGCGCCCCAACGGCTCCGTGGACGTCTACAAGGCCGGCAAGGGCGTGCTCGCGACCGGCACGGGCGCGGCGGTCAGCGGCCCGACGAGGCTCCGGGTCGAGCTGCGCGGCGCCGAGCTGCGGGCCTTCGTCGGCGACGAGCCGTCGCCGCGCGTCACCGTGACCGACCCGGACCCGGTCACCGGCGCGGGCTCCGTCCAGCTCGTCACGGGCCGGGCCGCGGTCGACTTCGACGACGTCCGGGTGATGAGGTGACTCAGCGCTCGCAGGCGGCCGGCCGCGACTGGGCCGCGCGGACCCGCTCGACGTCGAGCTTGTCCGTGCGGTCGAAGCGGTAGATGCCGTTCTCCTCCTGGAAGACGTCGGTGAGCTGCGTGTAGCAGTAGCCGAACATGTCGGGGTCGTCGAGCAGCACCCCGGTCAGCCCGGCGAAGCGGGCGTGGAACTCCTCCTCGTCGCGCACGCGCTGCCCGTAGCCCCAGGAGCCGACGCGGGCGGCGTCCTGCTCGGTGCCGGCCAGCTCGGGGTTCCACCAGATGCCGCCGTACTCGCTGACGAAGTACGGCTGCCCCCGGTACGGGACGGAGACGGGCCGGCCGCCGTCGGCGGTGTTGACGTACGGCTCGTCCTTGCCCAGCCCGCCCACCTGCGCGGCGAACGCCGCCGGGTCCTGCTCGTAGTTGTGCGCGTCGTAGACGTCGGTCTCGGGCACCCGGTGGCTGTAGCCGGAGGCGTCGAGGACGGGGCGGGTGGGGTCGGCCAGCTTCGTGGCCAGGAACAGGGCGCGGGTGACGTCGTCGAGCTGGGTGACCCGGTCGTCGATGGCCTGGCCCGTCTCGTTGAGCGGGCACCAGCCGATGATGGACGGGTGCGAGTGGTCGCGCTCCAGGACCTCCAGCCACTGGGTGACGAACGACGCCGTGGGGTGCTGCTCCAGCCCGTCGAAGGCGCCCCAGTCGCCGAACTCGCCCCACACCAGGTAGCCGAGCCGGTCGGCGTGGTAGAGGAAACGCTCCTCGAACACCTTCTGGTGCAGCCGCGCGCCGTTGAAGCCGGCGGCCGTCGCCAGCTCGATGTCGCGCAGCAGGGCGGCGTCGGAGGGGGCGGTCATGAGGCCGTCGGGGTAGTAGCCCTGGTCGAGGACGAGCCGCTGGAAGACGGGCCGGCCGTTGATCAGCACGCGCCTGCCGTCGATGGCGACGGAGCGCAGCCCGGCGTAGCTGTCCACGGCGTCCGTGATCGCGCCGCCGGCGTCGAGCAGCTCGATCCGCACGTCGTACAGGAAGCCCTCGCCGGGCTCCCACAGGCGGACCCGGTCCGCGGGCAGCTCCAGGCGCAGGGACGGGGCGAGATCCACGTCGGCGCGCGCGGTCGCGGTCGCGACGGGGCCCCCGGCGTCGGAAACGGTCACGCGGACCGTGCTGCCCGGCCGGTTGGCCGACAGCGGGGTGACGACGGTGAAGGAGGACGTCGCCACCTGCGGAGTGATGCGCGGCCGGCGCAGGTGCACGTCGGGGACCGGCTCCAGCCACACCGTCTGCCAGATGCCGGTGGTGCGGGTGTAGAGGCACTCGTAGTTGCCGTAGCGGGTGGACTGCTTGCCTCGCGCCTGCGGCCCGTGACGGGGGTCGCGGGCGCGTACGACGATCGTCGCGTCCTCGCCGGGGCGGGCCACGTCCGACAGGTCGGCCGTGAACGGCGAGAAGCCGCCGCGGTGGCGGGCCACCTCCACGCCGTTCACCCACACGGTGGCGTCGTGGTCGACGGCCCCGAAGTGCAGCAACGTGCGGCGGCCGGCCCACGCGGCGGGGATCGGCACCGTGCGGCGGTACCAGACCGCCTCCATGAAGTCGGTGTGCCCGAGCCCCGACAGCTCCGACTCGGGCGCGAACGGCACGGTGATCGTCCCCGCGAGGTCCCGCTCGCGCAGGCCGCGCTCCAGGCCGGAGTCGGCGGCGTCGATCTCGAACTGCCACTGCCCGTTGAGGTTCAGCCAGTCGGGGCGGACCATCTGGGGGCGCGGATATTCCGGACGCGGAAGGTCAAGGGCCACGGGCCTCATCGTAGGGTCAGACGAACAGCAGGACGATGATCGCAATGCCGAGCGTGAAGTCGAGCACGGCACAGAACTCGGCGAGCGACCGGGTCACCACCTGGTTCGCCCGCCACACGATCACGTCCTGCACGGCGTGGCCGATGAGGGCCGCCGCGACCAGACACGTGCCGAGCACCGGGTCCAGCGACAGGGCGACCAGCGCCGCCGCCCCCAGGACGAGCATCAGCGGGATCTGCACGGCGGCCAGCCTGGGCCGCCGCGGCAGGTCGCTCACCAGGGCGAGCACGACGACGGTGACCGCCCCCGCGACCAGCATCGTCCACAGCTCGCCGCCGAGCACCCGCACCACCGTCACCCCCACGACGGCCGCGCCGAACAGGATCCACACCGCTCCCGGCCGCCCGACGAGGGCGGTGCCGAGGTAGATGAGGGCGGCGAGGAAGACGATGAGCGCCTGGCCGCGCCCGTCCTGCTCGTCCGCGACGGAAAGCGCCATCGCCGCCAGGCCCGCCAGGGTCGGCCAGCGGTGAGCGAGAAAACCCAGCACCCGGCCCGCGGACAGGCGGTCCGCGGGGAGCCGATCGGCGGGGATTCGGCCAGCGGGGATTCGGTCGGCGGAGAGGCCGTCACCGGCCGGGGAGGGGGAAACGTCTGCCATGCCCCCGACCCTCCCCTTCCGGGCCGCCCGGCGTCCCGCTGCGCCCGCCGGGCCGTCCGGAATCCTGGGCATCCGGTCCGATCGTCACCCGATCCGGCCGGCGGCCCCGCCCTCGTGGGCCTCGACGGCGGCGAGGCCGGCCGGGCGCATGCGGCCCTGCTCGCGCAGCCGCGCCACCCGGTCGAGGTTGCGCTGCGACCAGCGGCTGCGCGGCCGGCGCGGGCTGTAACGCTGCAGGTACGTGGCGGCGTCGCGGCGGCGGGTCAGGCCGTCGATCCAGCCGTGGCACAGCGCCTCCTCCAGAGCCTGCTCGTACGTGAGGCTCGTCGGCCGCGTCGTGCCCTTCTTGGCCAGCACCACCCACGCCTCGCGCTCCGTGCCGTGGTGGCCGGCCAGCCAGCTCCGCCACGCGGCGGCGTCCTGGAAGATCATCATGACGTGCCCTTCATGGACGCGAGGATCTCCAGGTAGTGGGGGTTGTACATCAGGCCGAGGACGTTCCCCCAGGGGTCGATGACGGAGGCGGTGATGAACCCGTCGCCCCGGTCGTGGACCGGGTCGTGCTCCTTGGCGCCCATCGCCACGAGCCGCTCGACCGCCGCCGGCACGTCGTCGACATGCCAGTGGATCATGGCGCCGGCGGGCCGGCCGATCGTGGCGGGGTCGGGCGTCATGGCCAGGGGCGTGCCGGCGTACTGACTGTG
Organism: [Actinomadura] parvosata subsp. kistnae; assembly: GCF_900323885.1. Lineage (GTDB taxonomy): Bacteria > Actinomycetota > Actinomycetes > Streptosporangiales > Streptosporangiaceae > Nonomuraea > Nonomuraea composti. The sequence goes on from NZ_OOHJ01000018.1 coordinate 1,739,073, forward strand.
GATGACGCCGAACTCGTGCTGGTAGTCGCCGATGCGCCACTCCATGTACGCCGGGGTGTCCATGTACGGCGGGATGCCGAACAGCTCGGTGTACCAGCGCTTGGTCGCCTCGAAGTCGGGCGAGTAGAAGGCGGTGGTGCTGAGTCCCCGCAACATGTCGTGCTCCTCTCGGTGGGTTCGTACGTTCATCATCAACCCCTAAAGTGCTCACCAATTGAGCACTTTTCCGAGCGAGTTTTCACGGCCGGAGAAATACCACTTTCACGGCCAGAGGAACACCAGGAGAGTGAGGGCGAGGGTCAGGGCCACGAAGCCGGGCGTCCTGGGCCGGCGGGCGGCCTCCCGCCGCGACGCGACGACCAGCGAGACGATCAGGGTAAGCGCGGCGAGCAGGTGCAGGCCGTACCAGACGACGATCGGAACCCCGCCGAGAGCGGTGCCGGCGAACAGGTCGTCCACCGAGCCGTAGCCGCCCAGCATGCCGGCCACGGTCAGGCCCAGGCCGAGCCACGCGGGCGCGTACCGGAAGTGCCCGAGCATCGCCCAGACGACGGTGCCCAGCAGGAGCAGGGTGGTGGAGCTGAGGTGCAGCTGCCGGAGGAGCAGGCCGCCGCGCACGTCGAAGCTGATCTCCAGCGCCGACTGGTAGGCGGCGCTCATGGGGACGCCGCGCAGCGGCTCGTAGCCGCCGTCGTAGAACACCTCCTCGCCGGAGGGCGCGTAGTGCAGGGCCAGGAAGGCACCGGTGGCCAGGACGACCGCGAAGCAGTAGATCAGCATCTCGCCCACGAGCTGCCTGGCCCGCTCCACCCGCTCAGTCAAGGGTCGCGGTGAACGAGCGGCCGTAGGCCTGGTGGGTGGTAGCCCGGATCAGGGTGCCACCCGGCACGCGGCGCACCGTCACGCCCTCGTCGGCCGTGACCGTCCGGAGGCGGGGCCCACGCACGACGACGGAGACGCGCTCGCGTTTCATCGTGGGATCCGACAGCGCCACCGTCGTACGCCCGCCCGACGACCGGACGATCACCGCGGCGGGCCCGTCCACGAGCAGGCGCTCGACCTCGCGCGGGCCGTCGGTGAACACGTTGCAGGCCACGATCCCGAGCCCCTTGTGCCGCACGGCCTGCACGTGCCGGTCGTTGGCCAGGACGCTCACCGGGCCGCCGGCGTAGGCACGCAGGGCCCGCTCGGTGGCGTTCGGGACGAGCGCGTAGGCGAAGGCCGGCACGTCACCCCCGATCGCCGCGGTGAACACGTTCTTGGTGATGCTGGTGTCAGGGTTACTGGTCCGCACGACCCGGCGGCTGCGGGTGACCGTCTCCAGCCCCGCCGACACCGGCTGCCTGGTCAGGAACGCGTAGCCGACGGCGGTGCCGCGGGTGCCGTTGGCGTAGCGCAACCAGCGCGGCGCGACGGCGGCGCCCGGTTGCCAGGCCCGCCCGTCCCACTGCTCCCCGGTCAGCGCCACCGCGTCGCCGGGCGCGGCGATGCGGCTGTCCACCGTGGTCACCACGTCGCGACCGCCCTGCCCCGAGACGCCCGCGGCCAGCACCACGATCTCGTCGTCGAACATGAACCACGACTTGGTCGCCCGCGCGTTCCGGTAGGCGACGAAGTCGTCCGGCAGGAGGCCGGCCTGCTTCGCCGTGTACGCCGCGTCGTCCGACTGCACCATGCCCGCGACGCCGTACGCGCCGAGCGTCGCCCCGCCGGAGAACGCGTTCCCGGCCCGCGGGAAGTACACGTAGGTGTTCTGCGACTCCGAGGAGGAGGTGAAGTTGAGCGGGTGCCCCGGGTTCTCGTACCAGAGGCGGCCGTACAGCTCGGGCACCGTCCGCCGCTCCTCCACCGGCGCGGTGACCCCGGCCAGCCGGTACGGCGAGACGGCCGTGTAGTAGTCGACCCCGAACACCTCCCGCTGGTCCTCACCCGCGAGATACAGGTAGTACGCCCCGTCGCCCTGGAACCACGGCATCAGGTTCTCGCCGCTCATGTACTCGTACTTGCTGATCCGCTCGGAGCTGCGCGCCAGCGCGAACGCGTAGCCGGGGCGGCGGTGCACGGTGCGGTCCATGGCGTTGAACGCGACGCACCGCGCGGGCGGGTTCAGGTCCGCGGCCGGGACGGAGGCGTCAGCGCGGATGGCGGCGTAGCGGGCGATGCTCACCGGCGAGACGAACGCGGCCGTGTCCGCCGCCGGCAGGAACCTGAGGTACTTCTTCAGCGGCAGCGCGTCCTCGACGTGGTCGGCCAGGTCGGCGATGGCCTCCACGACCACGCCGATGTCGGTGTAGCCGCTGGAGGTGCGCGAGACCGCCCGCCCCTTGACGATCTCCATCATCCAGCCCTCGAAGATGAGCGGCGCGAAACCGTCGGTGACCCACCGCTGCACCACGGCCGGCAGGTCCTGCCCGCCGCTCGTCACCCCTTCGAGCATCTTCAGCGTCTGCACGACGCGGGTCAGCAGGCTGCGGCCGTACGAGCCGGTGTAGGCGACCGAATGGTGCTGGATGAACGAGCCGTCGCGGTAGTAGCCGTCGGTGTTGCCGTGCTCCAGCCGGTACGGGTCGATCGTGGCGAACACGGTGGCCTGGTCGGCGACGGCCTTGGTGACGCGGGCGTCGTCGGCGGTGAGCGCGCCCTGGAGGATGCGGTTGGCGGTGATGTCGGCCAGGTTCGCCCCCGTGTGGAAGCGGGAGTCGAGGTCGACGTCGCCGTTCTTGCCGTTGCGCAGGTAGGCGTCCATGGAGGCGATATAGGTGGCCGTCAGGTCACCGCGTAACTCCTCGGGCAGCAGCACGAGCGTCCGGCTCACGTGCGTGGGGATGCCGATCTCCCAGTTGTGCCAGTTGCCGTAGTATCCGGCCGCCTGGTCGCCGAAGTACCGCTCGTGCAGCCAGCGCAGGCCGTCGGCGACCCGCTGCCGCGCGGCGGCGTCACCGTCGAGCGCGCTGCCGGGCGTCCGCGTGGCCAGCGCGATCTCGTACAGGTACTGGTAGGCCAGCCGGAGGTTGACGTCGTCGGTGCCCAGCGCCAGCCCGGCGAACAACTCCCCGCTGCCCGCCTGCGCCATGGCGGTCAGCCGCTGCCTGGCCGTGCTGACGATGGTGGCGAGCTTGCCCGCCACCTCGGGACGGGCGTTGACGTCGGAGGTGCCGGCGAAGATCGCGACAGTGTTGGCGAGCAGTCGCGCGTGGTCGATCGCGGCGGCCCGCGCGGGGGCGGCGGCGACGGCGGCGAGCAGGCCGGCTCCGGGGATCAGGGAGAGAGCCTGGCGGCGGGACAGGTGCGGCACGGCGAGCTCCAGGCCGTTCGGAGGATACGCTGGAGCTCACCGTACATGATCTTCAGGAGCCTTCACAGGCCCTCACTTCGACAGGTAGAGGGTCTTCCACGTGCCCGCGTACAAGCAGTTGAGCGACGGCTTGGCCGCCTTGGCCTCCGAGCACACCTTCAGCTCCACCTGGTAGACGTCCCGATACTTGAAGCTGAACGGCTTCGGGGTGCCGTAGGAGCAGTCGCGGGCCCAGCGCTCCTTGTTCGGCAGGTTGCTGCCCGACCGGTACGTGATGCGGAAGACCGCCCAGCCGCAGCTCGTGCCGCGGGTCCTGTCCTCCACCTTGCCCGCGATGCGCACGACGTCGGCGGTGGGCAGGTCCGCGTGGTCCTCGCCCGTGGCGGTCAGGGTGCCGCTGGTCTTGGCCGCCTTGCCGGGCGCGTGGTACGGACCCCACGCGCCGCTCGCCGCGCCGGCTGCCTGGGTGGTGAGGGCCAGGGTGGCGGTGGCGGCGATGGTCAGGGCGGCGAGGGTACGGGGGATCGCCATCGGGACCGTCCTTTCGAAGGGGGATGCCCTCACTGTGCGGTCGCCCGATTTCAGCGGGCTTGCTCCTGCTTTCAACCTTCTTGCCCGTCATCGAAAGCGGTCAGGATCGCCGATCCTGCGCCACGGCGGAGCCGGACCGCAGCGCGGCGGAGCCGGACCGCAGCGCGGCGGAGCCGGACGGCCGAGCATAGGCTGGACATGTCCGGACATAGGCCCATGCAGTGACCGACGAGAGGTGCGGCACATGGCCGACGCGACCCCCGACGCGACCCCCGACCCGGCTCCCGACCACCCTGCCCAGCCCGCCCAGCCCGCCCAGCCCGCGCAGCCCGCCCAGCCTTCCCGCCCACCCCGGCAGTTCCGCTCCAGCCGGGGCCGCCGCGTGGGCGACGCCATCATCAGCGTGTTCATCCGCGCCGGCCTGGTGCCGCACTCCTACCTGCTCACCACCCGGGGCCGCAAGAGCGGGCTCCCCCGCGTCAACCCGGTGACCGTGGTCGAGCACGCCGGCAAGCGCTGGCTGGTCGCCCCCTACGGGGTCGTCTCGTGGGTGCACAACGTCCGCGCGGACGGGCACGTGAGCCTGCGCCGCCGCTTCGAGACCCGCGCCTACACCGTGCGGGAGGCCACCCCGCAGGAGGCCGGCCCGGTGCTCAAGCGCTACATCGCCATCGCGACCCCGACCCGCCCGTACTTCCTGGCCACCCCCGACTCCCCCGTGGAGGATTTCGTCGCCGAGGCCGGCCACCACCCGGTCTTCGAGCTCATCCCCGCGAGCTGAGCCCCTACGGCGTTCGTCCCCGCGAGCTGAGCTTCTACGGAGCCCAGCCTCGCCGGCCGGGATTCACGGCTCCTGCCCCGCCACGACGGCCAGCAGCACGTCGGCGTGGCACTCCTGGTCGGGCTTGCACCAGCAGGCCAGATCCTGGCCCGCCAGCTCCTGACGGGCCCGCTCGACCAGCTCCGGATGCTCGCGCAGGTGCGCGCGGTACAGCTCGATCACCTCGGACCGCTCGTGCACCCGCCCGCCGCACGTCCGGCAGCCCTTGCCGCCCACGCTGTGCGGGCTGTTGTACGGGCTCGCCTTCAGCCCCGGCGCCGCCCTGCCGACGTACGTCGCGCCCTCCGGCACGTGCCCGTGGTACCTGTCGCCCTCGACCTTGACCCGCTGTGCCACCGTGGCCTCCTCAGACGACGGCTCCCAGCCGCCGTACCGCCTGATAGTAGGAGCGGGCCAGCCGGTCGCACGCGGTCCTGCGGATCTGCGCGTACGTGGCGCACACCTGGCTCATGTCGAACAGGAAGGCCCGGTCGACGTGCTCCTTGTTGGCCGGGAAGCGGCCCACCGCCTTGTAGTTGCGGTACCCGAAGTCGTGCCGCACGCACGGCGTGGTGAAGTCGAAGCCGAGCGGCTTGTCGGGGCTGCCCGAGCACAGGTCGGTCGACCAGTCGAAGGCGTAGGGCGCCCAGGACGACCGGTCGTCCCGTGCGTGCCGCCAGGCGGCGGCGCTGCGGGCGGTGGGCTGGGTGAGCGCAGAGAGCGCGGCGAGTTTCTGCTGGAGCGTCACGGCGGGAGCCGGGAACGCGGCGGGATTCCGCTGCGGCGTCACGGCCGGGGCCGGGAACGCGGCGACCAGGGCGAGGGCGGCGAGCGATGATACGACCATGAGAGCCTGCTCCGTGAGACCAGGAAGCTGTCATGGGTAGCTTCGCGTGACCGCCCCGTCGTCCAGGCGGGATGCCGGGCAACGCCGGTTCAAGGTTTAGTAGATGCGGTACTTCTTGCCGCAGTTGTCGAACTTCCCGGCCCAGCAGGTGAAGGTGTAGACCTTCTTGATCCCCTTGCCGCTCCAGGCGCCGACGACCTCGCCATCCCACGACTTGTTGAACTTGTGCCACGAGCCGTTCTGGTAGTACTCGAACCACACCCAGCCCTTCTTGCCGCCGGGACGGTCCACGCCGTACCACTTCGTGAACACCTTGCCGTGCGAGGCCCACGTCTTGCCGTAGGTGTAGGCCTTGCGGTCGCTGGAGAAGAACTTGCCCCACTTGACGACCGTGACCGTGCTCGCGGCGGTGGTCGTGGTGGCGGTGGGCGTGGCGGCGTGGGCGACGGCCGGGCTGAGCGCCAGGGCGGTGACGGCCATCGAGCCGGCCAGGGCGGCGGTCGCGAGGGTCTTACGCATGATCGGGCTCCGTTTCCTTCGTGTCGGTGCTGCCGGGCTTGTCCCGACAGCAGGGACACTACGGAGACCGCGAGCGATCATCTGTGCAGGAATCCACACATCTGCCGTGATCAGTGCCACACGCGATCACGTCATCCGGCGGGCCCTCTCGTTCGTACGCGCGCCGGTCACCGGGGCGTCAGTCGCATCCGGATGTCGTCCTCGGCCCACAGCACGAACCGCTCCACCGGCACCACCGGATGGCCCTCGACCGGCTCGAAGCGGAACCGCTTCAGCAGCACCGCCAGCACCAGCTCGGCCTCCACCATGGCCAGGCTCGCCCCCTCGCAGCTGCGCGGCCCCAGCCCGAACGGAACATAGGCGAACCGGGGGCGGCCTGCCGACGCCTCAGGGGTGAAGCGTTCGGGGATGAAGGCGTGCGGGTCCGGCCAGTGCTCCGGGTTCAGGTGGACGGCCCAGAACGGGTAGAAGATGGTGGTGCCGGCCGGGATGGGGTGGCCGCCGAGGGTGAGGTCCTCGGTGGTCTCGCGGGCGCCGTACGGGCCAGGCGGGTAGAGACGCATCGACTCCTTGAGCGCCATCTCCAGGTAGGGCAGGCGTTTGAGGTCGGCGTACGACGGGGCGGGTCGCTCGCCGAGCACGTCGTCCAGCTCGGCGGCCACCCGGGCGGCGGCGTCGGGGTGGCGGGCCAGGAGGTGGAGGGTCCAGGAGACGGCCACGCCGGTGGTGTGGTGCGCGGCCAGCATGATCATGAGGACGGTGTCGCGGATGCGGGCCGCGCTCATGTCGGCCTTGACCAGGGCGGCCACCAGGTCGCTGCCGCCGGCCGCGAGGACGCCGTCCACGACCGCGCGCAGGTGGGCCAGCGCCTGCTCGGCCCGTGCCAGGTCGTCGTCGCTCTCGTGGCCGCGGCCCAGGTAGACGGTCAGCACGGTCTCGAACGCGCTGACCACCCCGGCGGGGTCGTCGATGTCGCCGCCGAGGGCGTACTGGCAGATCATGCGCAGCGACAGCGCGCTCAGGTCCTGCTGGAGCGCCACCTCACCCGCGGCGGCCCAGCGGTCGGCAAGGTCCGTGGCCAGGGCGGTGAACGCGGGGAAGTGAGCCTCGTGGGAGCGGCGGCCGGCGAGAACCGACAGCAGCGCCCGGCGGAACGGGCCGTGCTCGTCGGCGGGCAGGGTCTGCAGGTTGCCCGCCTCGCACAGCGGCTCCAGGAACGCGAAAAGCCGGTCCGAGCGGCTGTTGACGGCGGCCGTGGCCTCCAAAAGCACGGGATCGGCCACCGAGACGGCCGACGGAGCGCCGGGAAGCTGGAAACGCACCAGCGGGCCGTACCGTTCGTGCAGGTCGAGCTGGTAGGCGTGCAGGCCGCCCGCCGCCGTGATGGCGCTCAGCCCGCTGTCTGACTGGGTGGGAGGTCCGGGGATATCGCGCACGCCGCCACGGTCTCCCGATCTCGTTCGCTTGGCAACCCTCAGGACGATTCTGTCAAGATCACCACATGGTGCGATTAGGCGTGACGCTCGTGGCGGTGCTGCTGTTCCTCGGTGCGGCGCCGATGGCACTGCACAGGGCGTTCGAGGACGAGGCCGCCCTGGCCGTCTGGACCTGGCGGACCAGCGGCGCGGCCGAGCGGTGGCGCGACGGGTTCGTGCCGCTGGGAGAGCTGAGCGTGATCCCGCCGAAGGTGCTGGACAAGATCCGGCACGACGAGGAGTTCGGCTGGAAGGTGGCCGGCCCGCTGCCCGCGACCCCGGCGGAGGGGCAGGTGCGCTGGGACGACGGGACCACGAGGCGGGTGCCGCTGATCAGCGCCCGGCAGGCCCTGCTGGAGCAGTCGCCGTGGGGCGGCACGGACGCCGATTTCCCGGAGGACGAGAGCTACCACATGACCAGGGCCACGTTCACCACGATGCGGTTGAAGACGCTGCGCGGCATGGCAACCGTGCCCGCCTGGCGGCTGCGCTTCGCGGACCTGCCCGGCACGATCGACCAGGTGGCGATCGACTGGGACGCGCTCGGCCGGCTGGAGGACCTGATCGGAGATCGCATCGGCGGCGAGGAGGTCCACGACTACCAGCCGCTCGACGCGCGCACGCTGCTGGTGCGCTACAGCTACGGCGTCTGCGGTCGCGAGCCGCTCGACGTCCGGGTGCGGGTCGCCGAGCACGCCGACGTGGTGGTGCTGGGCATCGACGTCCCCGACCAGGGCTCCGGCATGTGCGCCGGCGTGGGGATGTCCGGCGAGGGCGTCGTCAGGCTCGACCGGCCGCTGGGCGACCGGGTGGTGCTGAACGCGGTGAGCAGGCTGCCCGTCCTGTGCGACCGGATCCCTGACGCATGCCATGACACGCACGAGTAGGTAGACGCTCGCGTATGGAAGCGAGCGCATCACCGCTGGACCGTCTCACTCGGTGGGCGTCACGATAAGACCATGCTTGCACTCGCGCTCATCACCCTCCTGCTGCACGGCGCCCTCACGGGCCTGTTCTACACCTTCTCCATGTCCGTCATGCCGGGCCTGAACGCCATCGACCCCGCCCAGGCCGAGGCCGCGATGCGCAGCATCAACCGCAAGATCCTCAACCCGTGGCTCTACCTCGCCTTCCTCGGCTCGCCGCTGGCGGCGCTGGTGACGGGCATCCTCGCGAACGGCCCGGCCGCCCTGTGGTTCTTCGCCGCCGCCGCGGTGAGCTTCGTGGGCTCGTTCCTCGTCACCGTGGCGATCAACGTGCCGATGAACAACGCGCTGGACGCCGGGACCATGTCGTTCACGGACTACTCGCCGCGATGGACGGCCTTCAACACGCTGCGCGCCGTGGCGTCGGCGGCCGGCCTCGTCCTGGTGGGGGTCGGGCTCGTCCAGCTGTAGGGATCGGAGCCGGCCGGGTTGACGGCGGGCGCCGGGAGCGCGCAGGCTCGGCGTCCGTGATCGAGATTCGCCGTGCCGGGCCCGGCGACGCGCCCGCCCTGCTCGACCTGCAGCTGCGGCTGGACGAGGAGAGCAGTTTCATGTTGCTGGAGCCGGGTGAGCGTGATCCGGTGCCGAAGCGGCTGCCGCCTGATGGGGCGTCGTTCGTGGTGGTGGCCATGGCGGAGGGCGGGGTGGCGGCCGGGTATGTGGAGGTGGAGGTGCTTCCGTACAGGCGCGCCCGGCGTACGGGATATGTCGTGATGGGGGTGCGGGCGGCGCACGCGGGGCAGGGGCTGGGGCGGCGGTTGCTGGAGCAGGCGGTGCGGGAGGCGCGGGCGGCCGGGATGGCGCGGCTGGAGCTGACCGTGATGAGTCACAACCTGCGGGCGCTCGGGCTGTACCTGGCGTGCGGCTTTCAGGTGGAGGGGTTGCGGCGCTCCGCGCTGGACGTGGACGGGCGGCGGGTGGACGAGTACTACATGGGGCTGCTGCTGGCGGCCTGACACGGAGGCGCGAGTGCCGCATGAGGCGGCTGGCGACGGTCTGAAAGGATCGGAGCACGTTCTGAAGTGAAAGGCATCGAGATGGCTCCGAACATCGCTACCGCCCGCCGCGTCGACCTGCCCGAACTGCTCGACTTCCTGCGCCCCCGGCACCACGGCCTGCTGTCCACGACCCGGGCGGACGGGCGGCCCCAGCTCTCGCCCGTCTCCTGCGGCGTGGACGAGAGCGGCCGGATCGTGGTCTCCACCTATCCCGACCGGGCCAAGGCGGTCAACGCCCGCCGTGACGACCGGGTGTCGATCTGCGTGCTGTCGGACGACTGGAACGGCCCGTGGGTGCAGGTGGACGGGCACGCGGAGGTGCTGGACATGCCGGAGGCGCTGGAGCCGCTGGTGGAGTACTACCGGTGCATCGCCGGCGAGCACCCCGACTGGGACGAGTACCGCGAGGCGATGCGGCGCCAGGACAAGTCGCTGATCCGCATCGCCATCGACCGCTGGGGGCCCATCGCGACCGGCGGGTTCCCGGCGCGCCTGGTGTCGGCGGACTGACCTGGTCAGGAAAGCAGCTCGCGCGCCAGGGCCTCGCCCCACCACCGCTCGACCCGATCCGGTGACCAGCCCCGTTCGACGGTGAGCGTGGTGTAGACGTCGATGCTGCACAGGCCCGCGTACACGTCGGTCGCGGCCCGCACGTCGAGGCCCGCGCGCAGGGTGCCGGCCGGCCAGGAGGAGAAGACCGCCACGCGGGTCTCATCGGCCCGGGCGCGGGCGTCACGGTAGACGGTGGCCAGCTCGGGCTCGGTGCGGCCGGCCTCGCGCAGCAGGGTGATGACGTCGCCGGCGCGCTCGTACAGCCTCCGGTCGAAGCCGGCCATCGCGGCGAGCTGGCGCTCGGGGCCGGCCTCGGGCGCCTCCAGCCCGGCCAGTTGCCGCTCCATGTCGGCCTCCAGCCCGGCCGCGTCGGCCAGGGCGCGGGTCAGGCCGGCCTTGTTGCCGTACACCGAGTAGACGGTCGGCACGGACACGCCGGCCTCGCGGGCCACGTCCCGTACGGTCGTCGCCGCCCAGCCCCGCTCGACGAAGAGCCGCCGCGCGGCCTCGGCGATCCCGGCCCGCGTCTCCAGCGCCTGCGCCGTGCGGCGCAGCGAGTCGTACTTGCGCGCTCCTTCACCCATGCCTTGCACCTTATGGCTTTACGCTGCTTATATTGAATATAACCATCGTAAAGGAGCTTCGCCATGCGCTTCTCCCGGCTCACCGGCCTGGCCGCCCTCGGCTTCGCCGCCTGCATCGCGGGCGCCAACCTGGTCCTGGCCCCGGCCGGCCTGCCCCTCGCCGGCTCGCCGATCGGCGCGGTCAACGCGTTCTACGCCGAGCACGGCGGCCTCGTCGGTCTCGTGTCCGCCCTCGCCCCCGCCACGTGGCTCCTGGCCACGCTGTTCGGCGCGGGCGCGGTCGCCGTCCTGTGGCGGTCGGATCGCGAGCGCGCCGAGGCGTGGTCGCTGGTGGGCTTCGCCGGCCTGCTCCTGCAGAACCTCACCTTCACCGGCGTCATCGCCACCCGCCTCGCCCTGGCCAGGACCGCGCCGGACGCCTCCCCCGACCTCTGGGCGCTGCACGACGCGGTCTTCACCCTCAACGGCACGTTCCTCGCGACCGCCCTCGTCGGCCTGTCCGTCGCCGGGCTGCGCGCCGGGTTCGTCCGGCTCTGGCATGGGGTGCTGGGGTTCGTGGCGGCGGCGCTCCAGTTCACCTCGGCCACGCTCGCCTACGCCGTCATGCGGGAGGAGGGGCCGCTCGGGCTGATCGGGCTCGCCGGCTGGCTGCTGTGGGTGGTCTGGATCGTGGTGTACGGGGTCCGCCTCGTCCGCGTTCCTCACACCATCGCCAGGTAGGCGGCCAGGTCGTCGGCCGAGGAGGTGGCGATGCCGACGTAGCCGTCCGGCCGGACGAGGGTGTGCCGTTCCGTGCCGTACGGCCGCGCGGGCACGTACGTCCGGACCTCAGGACCACCGGGGACGCGGGGCGCGGGGTCCGGAGAGAGCAGCGTGAAGTGCGGCCCCCTGAGCAGGTCGAACATGCGGGCCCGCCGCCCGTCCGCGAGCGTGATCGGGCCGTCGGGCACCCGCTCGCCGCCGCTCCTGGCAAGAGAGCCGCCCCGGTAGCTCAGCGAGAGCTGGTAGGTCTCCTCGTCGCGCTTGACCGACTTCCTGTCGTGCAGGCCCGCGCTGAGGCCGAGCACCCCGGCCGCGATCGGCCTGCGCTCCTCCTCGTACGTGTCCAGCAGCGCCTCCGGCGCCCCCGCCAGCACCCTGGCCAGCTTCCAGCCCAGGTTGTAGGCGTCCTGCACGCCGGTGTTGAGGCCCTGGCCGCCCGCCGGCGGGTGCACGTGCGCGGCGTCGCCCGCCAGGAAGACGCGGCCGGAGCGGTAACGGTCGGCGAGCCGGATGTTGACCCGGTAGAGCGAGGACCACAGCAGCTCCGTCAGCCGCACGCCGCGCAGCATCGACCGCTCCGCGAACAGCCGCTGGTACCAGGCCAGCGTCCGCTCCGGCTCGACGCCGGGCCTCAGCGTGGCGAGGAGCTGGAAGGTGTCGGTGCCGGCCATGGGGTACAGCGCCACCATGCCCTTGCCCGGCCGTACCCAGACGTGGATGTGCTCCCTGTCCAGGCCCGCCACCCGCACGTCGGCCAGCGCGCTGCGCTGCTCCTCGCGGGTCTCGCCGGTGAAGCCGACGCCGAGCGCCTTGCGTACGGGGCTCCTGCCGCCGTCCGCGGCGACCAGGTAACGCGCCCGCACGCTCTGCCCGGAGCCCAGCCTGGCCGTCACCCCGTCCGCGTCCTGCTCGAACCCGGCCAGCGCCACCCCCTGCTCCACCTTTCCGCCCAGCTCGGCCAGCCGCTCCCGCAGCACCGCCTCGGTGCGCCACTGCGGGTGCATCATGACCGTCGGGTACGGCACCGCGTCCGTGGCGGCGGCGGGCTTGTGCATGCGGGTCCGCCAGACGGGCACCCGGCCCATCCTGACCAGCAGCGGCGGGTACGGGGTGGCGGTCGCGAGTATCGGCGCGACCACGCCGAGGTCGTCGAAGACCTCCTGCGTGCGCGGCTGGAGGCCCTTGCCCTTGGAGCCGCCCGCGGGCTCGGGCGACTGCTCGACGACGCGGCAGGCGACGCCGCGGCGGGCCAGGTCGACGGCGAGGGTCAGGCCGGTCGGGCCGGCGCCTGCGATGAGAACGTCCGTGATGTCCATGGCCGCGACGGTGCCAGGGGGCTCTGCCGGATCGCTGCCGGATCGCTGTCAGCCGCTGTCGCCCTCTGCCGCGCCCCGGCCGCTGTCGTCCTTTGCCGCACCCCAGTCGGTGTCGCCCTCTGCCGCGCCCCAGTCCCACAGTGCTTGGAGCACCGGGCCGAGGCGCCGGCCGCGCGGGGTGAGGCGGTAGGAGGTGCGGGGCGGCCAGCCGGGGCGGCGGTCGCGGACGAGCACGCCGCTGTCGGCGAGCTGCGCCAGCCGGTCCGTCAGCACCTTGTCCGAGAGCGCCGGCAACGCCTGCGCGAGCTGCGTGAACGTGTGCTCGCCCTTGAGCAGCTCGCGCACCACCAGCGTCGTCCACCGGCCGCGCAGCGCGGCGAGCGTGATCTCCACCGGGCAGGACGGGGTGGGCTCGGCCACGGCGGCCCGGGAGTCGTCCGGCAGTCCGGGCGCGTGACGAACCGTTTGGTGAGCCACCGAGGAGCCTCCTAGCGTTGCCGTCACCTGTTTTCTACCTGCTCAGAGGGAGTGGTGGACGATGCGTGAGCTCGCGGAGCGGCCGCAGGACGTGCCCGGCGTGTTCGCCGAGCGCTTCAACAGCGGCGACCCGGCGGCGGTGGCCGAGGTGTACGAGGGCGGGGCGGTGTTCGTGCCCGAGCCGGGCAGGGCGCTGACCGGGGCCGACGCGCATGCCGCGAACGTGGCGTTCATGGGGCTGGGGGTGCCGATCACGGTGCGTCCCCGGCACGTGTACGCGGCCGGCGACCTCGCGTTGCTGATCGTGGACTGGGAGATCGACGGCACCGGCCGCGACGGCGAGCACGTCCATATCGAGGGCACCGCCACCGACGTGGCCAGGCGCGGCGCGGACGGCCGGTGGCGGTACGCGATCGACAACCCGTTCGGTACGGCCCGCTGAGCCGGCCCGCCGAATTGTCGGTGCCGCAGGTCATGATGGGTGCATGACCGAGACACCCCCCTTCACCGCCCTCGCCGACGACACCGCCTACGCCGAGGCGGTGCAGCTCGCGGTCGACTCCGCCGCCGCCTACTACGCCGACGGCACCTCGACGATCGACGACGACGCCTACGACCGGCTGGTGCGCGGCATCCAGGCGTACGAGGAGGAGCATCCCGAGTCGGTGCTGCCGTCGTCGCCCACCGGGAAGGTGGCCGGCGGCGCGGTGGTGGGCGACGTGCCGCACACGGTGCCGATGCTGAGCCTCGACAACGTCTTCGGCGCCGAGCAGCTCGCCGACTGGGCGGCGGGGGTGGAGCGCAGGCTCGGGCGGCCGGTCACGGCGTGGAGCGTGGAGCCCAAGCTCGACGGGCTGGCGATCTCGGCCCGCTACCGGCACGGGCGGCTGGCCCAGCTCGTCACGCGGGGCGACGGCAGCGCGGGCGAGGACGTCTCGCACGCCATCGGCACCATCGTCGGCCTGCCGGAGCGGCTGGCCGACGCCGTGACGGTGGAGCTGCGGGGCGAGGTCATGATGACGGCCTCGCAGTTCGAGCAGGCGTGCGCGAAGCGGCAGGCGCACGACGGCACCACGTTCGCCAACCCGCGCAGCGCCGCCGCGGGCACGCTGCGCGCCCAGGACCGGCCGTACGTGTGCGAGCTGACGTTCTTCGGCTACGGCGCCCTGCCCGCGCCCGGTGACACGTCCGACCTGGCCGTGGGCCTGCGCGAATGGCCGCACAGCAAGATCATGGAGTGGGTGGCCGCGCAGGGCGTGCAGACCACGGCCGCCACGCCGGTGGCCGGCATCGTGGCCACCACGCTCGACGAGGCGCAGAGCCGCATCGGGGAGATCGCGGCGGCGCGGGCGGAGCTGCCGTTCGGCATCGACGGCATCGTGATCAAGTGCGATCTGGCGGCCGACCAGGCGGAGGCGGGGTTCAGCTCGCGGGCGCCGCGCTGGGCGGTGGCCTACAAGCTGCCCGCCACGGAGAAGATCACCAAGCTCCTCGACGTCACGTGGAACACCGGCCGCACCGGCGTCATCGCGCCCCGCGCCGTGCTGGAGCCGGTCGAGCTCGACGGCAGCATCGTCACCTACGCCACCCTGCACAACGTCGCCGACATCACCCGGCGCGGCCTCATGCTGGGCGACAGCGTCACCGTCTACAAGGCGGGCGACGTCATCCCGCGCGTCGAGGCGCCGGTGGTGCACCTGCGCACCGGCGACGAGCGGCCGATCCCGATCCCCGAGGTCTGCCCGTCGTGCGGCGACGCGATCGACAGCTCCCAGGAGCGGTGGCGGTGCGTGCGCGGGCGCGGCTGCCGGGCGATCGCCTCCATCACGTACGCGGTCGGCCGCGACACCCTCGACATCGAGGGCCTGGCGGAAAACCGCATCAAGCAGCTCCTCGACACCGGCCTGATCGCCGACTTCGGCGACCTGTTCTTCCTGACCCGCGAGCAGTTGCTCGGCCTCGAGCGCATGGGCGAGACCAGCACCGACAACCTCCTGGCCGCCATCGAGCAGGCCAAGACGCGGCCGTTGAGCAGGGTGTTCGCGGCGCTCGGCGTGCGCGGCACCGGCCGCTCCATGAGCCGCCGCATCGCCCGCCACTTCGCCACCATGGACGCCGTGCGCGCCGCCGACGCCGAGGCGATCCAGCAGGTCGACGGCATCGGGCCGGAGAAGGCGCCGGTCGTGGTGGAGGAGCTGATCGAGCTCGCCCCGCTGATCGACAAGCTCGTCCGCGCGGGGGTGAACATGGTGGAGCCCGGCGCCACCCCGCCCAGCGAAGAGCCGGAGGCGCCGGCCGAGGGCCTGCCGCTCGCCTCGATGTCGGTGGTGGTGACCGGCGCGATGACGGGGCCGCTGGCGGCGCTGACCCGCAACGAGGTCAACGAGCTGATCGAGCGGGCCGGCGGCAAGTCCTCCTCCAGCGTGTCCGCCAAGACCTCGCTGCTGGTGGCGGGCGAGAAGGCCGGGTCGAAGCGGGCCAAGGCCGAGACGCTGGGCGTGCCGATCGTGAGCCCGGAGGAGTTCGCCGAGCAGGTGGCCGCGTTCATCCCGGCGCCGTCCCTTTAGTTGTTCTCCGACATCAACGGCATTTCTCCACAAAGGACCGCGGGCTCGAATTCTGTCGGTGCCACCGTTCATACTCGCCATCAGCACCAACCTTCGGGAGGAAACGATGGCGAAGCGGCACGGACGTCGCAGGAAGCGCTCCAAGTCGAGCACGCGGGAGCAGTTGTTGCTGCTCGGCCTCGTGGGCGCCGCCATCGCGGTGGCGCTCATGGCCAAATTCGCCATGGCGAATCCGGCGCAGGCGGTCGGCATCGCGGTGCTCCTGATCGCCGTTTTCTGCGGGGCCATATTCCTGCGATATCGGGTTATCCAAGCGCATCGGCGGCAATTCCTCGCGGCCAACACCGAATTGGCGAAGGTCGATCTCATGACCGGGTCCCAATTCGAGCACCTCGTCGCCGAACGCATGATCGCCGAAGGGTTCCGGCGGGTCCGTGAGCGGGGCCGTGCGGGTGACGGGGGCGTCGACATCACCGCCGTCGCGCCCGGCGGCACCCCGTACGCGGTGCAGTGCAAGCGTTACAGCCGCACGGTCGGCGCCCCCGAGGTCCGCAACTTCCTGGGAGCACTGGCCAACACCTTCGCCGGCCACACCGGCGTCCTCGTCACCTCCGGGCGCCTCACCCGCCAGGCCCGCACCGAGGCGTTAACCGCCCGCCAGCCCCTCCTCCTGATCGAGCGCGACCTCCTCGCCGACTGGCTGACCGGCCGCACGACCCTGACCCCGCAGCGGGTGCCGCCACCGATGGCGGTGGAGGGAGACGAGCTGGCCGGCTGACCTCCTCGACGCCTTTCCGCCGCGCCGCTAGGGTTGGGCGGTTTGTTCCTTCACCCCCCAAGGAACCCTCCCGTGCTCCGCTACCGCCTCGGCCCCATCCTCATCGCCGCCCTCGCGGTCCTGGTCGCCGCGTCCGGCGCCGCCGCGTTCCTGAGCGGCGACGCCCGCCTGCCCCTGCTGCTCGTCTACGGCCGGTACGCCGGGGAGCCCGACGAGCTGGACACCGACCACCTCCTGATGCTGGTCCTGGTGGGGCTCGTACGCGTCTGGGGGCTGTGGCAGCTCCTCCCGAAGCGCCACGACGGCTCCGGCGGGAGGCCGGGCGCGGCCGAGCGGTTGCTGCGGATCACCCTGTACGTGTGGGCGCTGTGCGAGCTCACCGACCGCCTGCCCTGGGTCGACCTGCCGGAGATCGTCGTATGGGCCACCGCCGTGGTGCTGCTCTACCGGGTGACGCGCGGGGTGTCCCGGTCGTTGCGGCTGGTGGCACTCGTCGTGGGGCTCCTGCAACCGGTGCGGGCCCTGGCCCACCTGGCACTGGAGCTGGCCTCGATCGATGCCGAGATCCTGTACCGGGTCCTGCCGCTGGGCGGGGTGACGTGGCTGCTCTGGCTCGTGCTGACGCTGGTGGCTCAGGCGAAGGACGGGCGGTGGCGTCGGGGCACGCTGTGGGCGGGCGCCGCGGTCGCCGCCGCGCCCGTGCTGGTGCCCGATTTGTCGTTCCCGTTCAGCCCGGCGTACGTGTGGGGCGAAGGGGCCGGGCTGGTGATCGAGGTGGTCACGGCTGTGTGGCTCGGCCGCTCCGCCCGCGAAGTCGGCAACCCGCCCAGGGCAGCGAACAACGCCACCCCCACAAGCCTTGGGCCCGCCGTCGTACCACCGGACCCCCACAGCGCCACACCCCCGAGCCCGCAGCCCGACGCGCCAGCGCACAGCGCCGGATCCGCGAGCGCCGCGGAGCCCAGCGCGCTGCCAGGGCCGCACGACACCACACCCGCGAGCCCGCCGGGCGCCACGCCCCGCCCCCGCAACCCGCCGCTTCCGCGAGCCCGACCGGCGCGTCCGCCAGCCCGCAGTCCACCGCACCGCCGAGGCCGCACAGCACCGCAGACGTGAGCGCCGCCGGGCCCAGCGCGCCGCCGCAGCCGCACAGTGCCGCATCCACGAGCAGCCGGCCTTCCGCGTCGCGTAGTGGCACAGCCCTGAGTCCCCGGGCTCGGGGTGGTGCTGTCAAGGTTCGGTTGCGGTGGTGGCCGGTGCAGGTGGTGGCGGTGGTACTGCCGCTGGTGCCTGCCGTCGTGAACTGCGTGGACGGCGTGTTCACCTGGGTGGGGCCGCGTGGCCCGGTCGCGTCGTGGTTCGACACGGGCGGCTGGTTCCTGCGGCAGCTCTGGCTGCCCCTGGACATCCTCGTCGGCATCGGCGGCGCGGCAGGGCTGGTGCTGGCGGCCGTGCTGGTGCGCACGCGCCGGCTCGTGCTCGGCACGGTCGGGGTGCTGCTGGTCGCGGCGGTGGTCGGCGCGGTGAGCGGTGTCGTCGGCCCCTCCATCAGTCTCCTGCCGGATTCGGCCTTGTACGAGAGCCCGTTACGTGGTGTCCCGATATTTCCGGATCAGATGCTTTCGGCCGGCCCCGGTATCTCCCCGCTCTGGTACAGCGCCACCTTCACGGCCTCCGCGCTGCTCCTGCTCCTCACCCACGGCGGCAGCCCACGCGGGCGCCGCCCGTACCAGACGGTGGTGGCGAGCGTGGCGACGGCGGCGGTGCTGGCCTTCGTGCCGCCGTCGGATCACGCGCCCGGCCGGTTCACGACGGCGAGCGACTGCGAGGCGGCGGACCTGACGAGGGCGTCGGGCGAGCAGCGGTTCGTCTGCGCGGTCCGGCGCATCGAGAACCCGCCGTTCGGCAAGGAGATGCCGGACGAGCGGCTGATCGCGTACGGGCGGCGGCTCTGCGGCATCTACACGCGGGGTGACCTGCGTGAGGCGGCCGAGTTCCGGGCCGCGCACGGCGTCGCGGTGCTCGACGAGACCGCTCTCCTGGGCGACATCTGCCCCAAAGCCAGGGCGGACCTCGATGCGGCGGCGGCCGAGGAGGAGGCCGAGATGCTGGCGTGGGAGGCCGAGGAGCAGGCCCAGTGCGACCGGGCGCCGCGCCACCGACCGCTGATCGAGCCCGTGCGGGCCACCAGGGAGAAGGAGCCGGTCTGGCCCGAGGTCTGGCTGGAGGCGTACGAGGGGGAGGGCATGCCGGACGACGGGGCGTACGAGCAGGACCTCGACCTGGTGGCCACCTCGCCCGGCCGGCTGCTCATCGAGGTCGACACCACCTACCGCGTCTGCGTCACCACCGAGACCTACGACCGCCGCCCGCCGGTCGAGACCAAGGGCTGGGAGCACGTGGTCGAGGTCGGCTACGACAGCCCGACCGGCAGCATCGTGCTCACCGACAACCTGGCCGGCGTCGAGCTCCCCGACCTCGCGTTACGCGGCAGGAAGGGGCACTACCGGATCCGCGTCCACTACGACCCGCCGGACTGGGAGAAGAGGGTGGGGCAGCGGCTACTCGTCATGGCCTGGCCGGGACGCGGCAACGACAGGGTGGTGCACCGGGCGGTTGTCCAACGCTGACGGGTGTCCCGGGCGGCTGTCCAACGCTGACGGGTGTCCCGGGCTGTGGCTCAGTGCTGGGAGCAGAGGGCGGTGTCCAGGGTGGCTTCTACCTGCTGCTGGGCGGGGGCCGAGGTGGGGATGTGGGTGACGGCGATGGCGGCGGCGCGGCCGTCCTCCGTGGCGGCGTTGGAGGTGTAGTAGCCGGGGATGGAGCCGCCGTGGCCCCAGGCCGTGACGCCGCACGACAGCTTCACGCTGCTCAGGCCGAGCCCGTACCGTCCGTCGCGGCCGATCTGCGGCGCCGCGACCGTGGTGCGCATCTCCTTGAGCTGGGCGGGCTTGAGCAGCTTGCCGTCGAGGAGTGCGGTGAAGAAGCGGTTGAGGTCGCTGGGGGTGGAGATCATCTGGCCGGCGGTCCAGGCCCCGGAGGGGTCGAAGTCGGTGACGTCCGTCATCGGCTGTTCCAGGTCGTCCCGGTGGTAGCCGGTGGGGTGCGGGTCGCGGATCTTCTCGTCGCCGTCCGCCGGGAAGTAGGTGCGCTTGAGGCCGATCTTGTCGACGGTACGCCTGGTGATCTCCTCGCTCGCGCGGTGACCGGTGACCTTCTCGATGAGCAGGCCCGCGACGATGTAGTTCGTGTTGGTGTAGACCCACTTGGTGCCGGGCGCGAACTGCGCCTTCTTCCGCAGCGCCATGTCGAGAAGCTGGCGGGGCTCGTGGTGCTCGTGCAGCATCGGCAGGATGCCGTTGGCGAACAGGGTGTCGGTGTACTCGGGCAGGCCGCTGGTGTGCTGCAGGAGCTGACGTACGGTGATGCGCCGCCCGTCGATGCCCTTGCCGCGCAGCAGGCCCGGCAGGTACTTCTCGACGGGGGCGTCCAGCTTGACCTTGCCTTCGCCGACGAGCTGCAGCACGGTCACGGCGGTGAACGTCTTGGTGTTGCTGCCGATGCGGACGTACCCGTCGGCCGGCGGACGTTCCTCTCCCTTGGCGGTGAGGTTGCGCAGCTTGCCGTCGCGCGCCTGCACGGAGGCCAGCGCGGCGGGGAAGCCATGCTTGGCGACGAGGTCGTTCAGAGTCGCCTGGAGCGACGGGGCGGCGGCCGCGGCCTGCGTGGCGGTGCCGCCGAGAACGGCGAGGGCGAGGGCGGAGGCGCCGGTCCACCGGCGGAGGCTCGTTGCGATCATGCGGTCAAAACTACGGACGGTCAGGGACGGTCTCGATCCCGTACACGGGAAACCTCGCGGTAGGGCCTGCCCTACCGCCCCTCCTCGAAGCGCGCCAGCCCGCCCCGGCGCGGAGGGACGCTTCCCGTGCGGCCCGTACGTCAGCCCCCGTCAGCCCGCCCCGGCGCGAGGGATGCTTCCCGTGCAGCCCGTACGTCAGCCCGCGTCAGCTCTCCCTGGCACGCAGGAACGCTTCCAGCTCGGCCCGTACGGCGGCCCGCGTCGGCTCCAGGGCGATGCCGTGCTCCCACAGGAGTTTGCCCGCCGTGCCCGACTTGTCGTGCAGGAGGCCGAGGAGCATGTGCTCGGTGCCGATGTAGTTGTGCCGCAGTTCGGCCGTCTCGGTGAGCGCCGCCGCGAGGGCGCGCCGGGCGTCGGCGCCCACCGAGAGCGCCGCCGGCGACCCGGGGCCGGTGGGCAGCCGGCGTTCCAGCCCTTCCCGTACGGCGGCCGGGTCGGTGTCCTGGGCGGCGATGGCGCGGACGGCCAGGGTGTTCGGGTCGTCGAGGATGCCGAGCAGCACGTGACCGGCCTCGATGGCGGCGCGGCCGAGGCGGCGGGCGTGCGCTTCGGCGCGTTCGAGGGTCTCCTTGGCCCGGCCCGTGTACCGCTCGAACGCCCCCGACCTGGCCAGATCGGCGATGGTCAGGCTGGACCAGCGCCGCCCGTAACGCTGCTGGGCCGCCTGCCGGCTGATGCCGAGGTGGTCGCCGATGTCGGCCCATGAGCAGCCCTCGGCCCTGGCCAGCTCGACCAGGTAGCCGAGCAGGCGGTCGCCGACCTGCCGCAGGTCGGACAGCACGCCTTCGGCCACGGTGAGGCGGGTCAGGGCGTCGGTGTCGTCGGCGCTGCGTGCTTCGACGATCGACAGCAGCTCGGCGAGGTCGGGTAGCTCTGGCACCGTACCATTATGACTGTCAACGTTCGCCTTGACGATTCGGCAGCGTCAATGCCAGCCTTGACGCATGGACATCAGCACGCTGGGAGAGGCGCTCGACACGTTCGTGCCGGAGATCATGGAGCACTGCGGCACGCCCGGCCTGTCGATCGCGGTCGGGGTCGGCACGGAGGTGGCGCTGGCCAGGGCGTACGGCGTCGCCGACCTGGCCACCGGCCGCCCGATGACGACCGGCACGGTCGCGCCCACGGGCTCCGACTGCAAGCCGTACACCGGGGTCGCCGCCCTCCAGCTCGTCGAACGCGGCGTGATCGGGCTGGACGAGCCCATCGAGTCGTACGTTCGCGTCGTCAACCCGCACGGGCCGCGCCCCATCACGCTGCGGGACCTGCTCACCCACCACAGCGGGCTCGGCGCCGGCATGGGCAACGTCGACCGCGTGCCGCCCCCGCCGCTGGGCGAGCACCTGCGGCGGGTGCTCGACGCGGAGCGCTCCGACGCGTACGGGGGCACGATGGTGCCGTTCTGGGCGGGGCCCGTGGGAGCGCGCTACCAGTACAGCAACGTCGGGATCGCCGTGGCCGGGCACCTCGTCGAGCTGCTCAACCCCGACGGGGTGACGTTCTCGGAATGGGTGGCGCGGCACGTGTTCGCGCCGCTGGGGATGGAATCGACCGTGTTCCCGAGGGCGCAGCACCCCGACTTCGTGCCGGACGACCTGCTCGCCCGGCGCTCCACCGGCTACGCCACGCTGCCCGGCCTGCGGCTGCCGCTGC
This sequence comes from [Actinomadura] parvosata subsp. kistnae, assembly GCF_900323885.1. Taxonomy (GTDB): domain Bacteria; phylum Actinomycetota; class Actinomycetes; order Streptosporangiales; family Streptosporangiaceae; genus Nonomuraea; species Nonomuraea composti. Next base: position 1,761,092 of record NZ_OOHJ01000018.1, read on the forward strand.
CCGGCCTGTACCCGGGCGACTACCCGGCCGGCTCGGCGCTGAGCACGCCGTCCGACCACGCCCGGTTCGTGCTGGCGATCCTCGGCGGCGGGTCCCCCATACTTTCCCCGGAGCTGGCCCAGCAGATGATCACCGCCCAGGCGCCCGGGGGCACACTCTTCGGGCCGCAGCCCGGCATGTCCGTCGGGTTCGTGTTCAACGTCTTCGGCGGCGCGCACCCCTACATCGGGCACGGCGGCGAGTACCCCTGGGGCTGGACCCACTTCACCCGCGGCTGGACCGACGACCGGGTGGCGCTGGTGATCTCCGCCAACCAGTTCGACCTGGGCGACTTCGGCCTGTCCGACCGGCCTGGCCACGCGGCCGCCCGCCTGGTCGCCGAGATCGTCACCGCCTGGGTCCACGGCGCCGACCCCCGCCCCCGCCGCCCGCTCGCGACCGGCCGCGCCTACCTGGCCGGCCTGCTCGTCGGCGACCGCCTCACCTCCCGGCTCGGCATCCCCTCACAGCCTTCCCCCGAGGACGTCGCCCGGATCGCCGAACGGGCCGAGGTCTCGTTCCCATGGGATCCGGAGGCGTTCCGGGAAGCTGTCGGGCAGGTACGGCTGACCGCTTCGCCGCTGGTGGACGGCGTGGCCACCATGCGGCGGGAACTGCCGGCGCACGAGCTCGCACTGCTGGCCCGGCAACTCGGCGTCCCCGGCCTGGTGACCCAACTGGCGCCCGGCCCGCGTCCGCAGGGGGCGGGAGACGCCGCTCGTACGAGGAACAGCCCGACCGGAGACGCACATGCTGTGGACAACGCGAGCCCTCTGGCGACCGGGGACCCGGACGCGGCGAGCGACCGGAGCGCGCCGGCGGCCGGAAACGCACGTGCGGCGGGCAACCCGAGCGCGCACGCGACCGGTGACTCCGGACCGCAGGCGGCGGGGAGGTGAGCGTGGGAGACAGCCGCACGGTGCTGGAGGCGCTGGCGATCGCGGTGTCGGCAGGCGTGCCGACCCTGCTGTGGGGCAGCCCCGGCACCGGCAAGACCTCGGCCGTCGTGGCCCTCGCCGCCTCCCTGAACTGGCCCATCGAGGTGGTCATCGGCTCGATCAGGGAGCCGGGCGACTTCGCCGGCCTGCCGGTGATCTCCGACGGCGCCGTCCGGCTGACCCCGCCGGCCTGGGCCCAGCGGCTGGCCGCGGCCGGGCATGGCCTGCTCTTCCTCGACGAGCTGACCACCGCTCCCCCGGCGGTGCAGGCCGCGATGTTGCGGGTGGTGCTGGAGCGGGTGGTCGGCGACGTCCGGCTGCCGGACAAGGTGCAGGTGGTCGCCGCCGCGAACCCGCCCGACGAGGCCGCCGACGGCTGGGACCTGGCGCCGCCGCTGGCCAACCGGCTCGTGCACCTCAACTGGCCGGTGGACGGCCGGCACATCGCACGGGGCCTGGCGGTGGGGTTCCCAGCGCCGTCGCTGACCGGGTTCGCGCAGCCTCCGTCCCGCGAGCAGGTGATGGAGGCGCGTGCGACGGTGGCGGCGTTCCTGGAGCTCCGCCCCACCCTGGCACTCCAGGTCCCATCGAACGGCGGCGCGCCGGGCGCGGGCGGTCATGAGCTGGGGACAGGCGGCGGTGGGCTGGGGACGGGCGGCGGTGGGCAGGGGTGGCCCAGCCCGCGTTCGTGGGAGGCGGCCGCCAAGCTGATGGCCGCGTGCAAGGCCGCCGGCGCCCCGGACGACGTGCTGGCCATGCTCGTGACCGGCACCGTCGGCGAGGGCGCGGCCCTGGAGTTCCTGTCCTGGCTGGAGCACCTGGACCTGCCCGACCCGGCGGCGGTGCTCGCGAACCCGGACGCGTTCGAGCTGCCCCGGCGCGGCGACCGCGCCTTCGCCGTGCTCACCTCGGTGGTGGCGGTCGCGGTGTCCGCCGGTGACGTGGAGCGGTGGGACGCCGCCTGGCGGGTGATCGCCAAGGCCGCCCGTACCGCACCGGACGTGGCCACCCTCGCGGCCCGCACGCTCGCAGCCCACCGCCCTCCCGGCGCCCGCATCCCGGACGCGCTGCTGGAGCTGACCCCGATCCTGCGCGCGGCCGGGCTGCTCGATGGCTAGCCCCGAGCTGTGGGAGAAGTGGTCGGCGGCCCGCGTCCGCGCCGCCCACCAGGCCCCTTACCTGGCGAACGCCCTGCTCTCCCTCACTCCCGTCCTGGCCACCGGCCCCTCCTCGGGCGAGCTGCGCCGCTTCCCCGCCGATCCGGGCTGGCACGTGTACGTCGGGACGGAGGAGCTGGCGCGGCAGAGCGTCCAGGAGGTGAGCTTCTGGCTCATCCACCAGGTGACCCACCTCCTGCGCGAGCACGCCCGCCGCTACCCGGGCAGCACCGTGCACCCGCAGGCAGAGGAGCAACGCACGTGGAACCTGGCCACCGACGCCGAGATCAACGACGACCTCACCCCCCTCCGCCCTTCGGAGGTGACCACACCGTCCACGCTCGGCCTCCCCGACGACGGAACCGCCGAGCAGTACTGGCACGCGCTGCGCACGAACCCCCCACCCGACCGGCACCATCGTCCGGAGCCCGGGACCCCACCGTCCCCCGACACCGCAGGTGACTGCGGCAGCGGCTGCGACGGCCTGCCCCGCGCCTGGGACCGCGACGACCTGCCCGCCCTCTCCCCCACCGCCGCCCGCCTGACCGCTCTGGACACCGCCCGCAGGATCCGCGAACGCCTGAACGCCCAGGACGACGTCCCGGCCGGTTGGCGCCGCTGGGCCGACCAGGTGCTGGAGCCTGCGGTGAGCTGGCGCCGCCACCTGTCGGCGAAGGTACGCCACGGCCTCGCCGAGGCGGCGGGCCGCGTGGACTACACCTACCGCAGGCCGTCACGCAGGGCCGCCGCGCTGCCGGACGTCGTCCTGCCGAGCATGCGCCGGCCCCTGCCCTCGGTGACCGTGCTGATCGACACGTCGGGCTCGATCACGGAGACCATGCTGGCCCAGGCGCTCGCCGAGGTCACCGGCATCCTGCGGGCCGTGGGGGTCGGACGGCGGCTGCTCACGGTGATCACCTGCGACGCCCGCGCGTACCGCCCGCAGACCGTCACCCGGATCCCCGCCCTGCACCTGGACGGCGGCGGCGGCACCGACCTGCGGGCCGGCTTCGCCGCCGCCCTGGCCAAGCGCCCGCCACCGGACCTGATCATCGCCATCACCGACGGCCGCACCCCGTGGCCGGCCCACCCGCCGAGGACCACCCGCGTCATCGTCGCCCTCCTGGACGCGAACGGGCAGGCGCCCGGGTGGGCGGAAACCGTACGTCTGGAAGGAGCATCATGACGACGCCGTTCGACCCGGCCCCGTACGAGGCCGCCGGGATCCCGCCCGCCGAAGCCCACCGCTGGTGGACGTGGCGGCTGACCGCCGAGCAGGCGTCGGCGTGGCGGCGCGCCGGGGTCACCGACCCGGCGCAGGCCACCCAGTGGAGCACCGCCCACGTCACCCCCGGCACGGTGGGCGAGTGCCGCGCCGCGGGCATGACCGCCTCGGAGGCGCTCCTCTGGCACGAGTACGAGTTCGGCCTCGCCGACGCCATCGCCCTCAAGCACCAGGGTCACACCCCGGAGCAGGCGTACGACCTCAAACGAGGCCGCAAGCCCCGCGACGCCGACGACCCTACGGCCCCGGGCGACGCGTTCACCAGCCTCATGGCGTTCGCGGGCGGCGGGGACCCGCGCGACCGCGCCCACCGCTTCATCACCCGCCTGGGCAACACCGACGCGCTCGTCATCTACAGCTACTGCGGCGCCGACTGGGTGGACGACGAGGCCGCCGCCTGGGCCCGCCACAACGTGGACGCCCCGACCGCCCGCATGTGGCAGGAGCTCGGCCTCAAACCGTCAGAGGCCGCCCGCTACATCCAGCGCGGCCTGACCCCGATGGCGGTGGCGCGGGAGTGGTGGCGGGCCGGCATCCCGTTCGAGGAGACGGCGTCCTGGGCAGGCGCCGGCCTGACCCCGGAGGAGGCCGTCGCCCAGCGCGCCAAGGGCGTCACCGCCGAACAGGCCGAAACCCTCCGCACCCTCCGCGACCACGGCTGACCTGCGGAGACGCGCCACATCTCCAGGTGAGCGGCCTCGAAAAGCCGTCGTCAGTCGGGCTGCCGCCAGTACGCCGCAGAAGCGCTGCCGTGCTTGACCACCTGCGGCAGCGTCTCCTCCGCCGGCCAGATCTGCAGCAGGTAGTGATCGATGGGCCCGTTCGACAGGTCCGCGTCGTCGGTCGCGTCGTCCATCCCCCGCGCGTGGTACCGCAGCCGGTACCACCCGGGCCCGGCGGGCAGCTCGGGCAGCTCGTGCCCGGGCCCGCCCCACTCCCGCAGCTCGAACCTGCCGGACTCGGATTCGATGCTGATCTCCACGACGTCCTCGAAGCCTTCGACGTCCGCCCCGGGATCGCGGTCAGCCACCGCGACCGTGAAGTCGACCGTCCCGGTGTGCAGACCGGTGACGAGGAACGCGTCCCCGCCCTCGACGCGGACGATCCCCACAGGGTGGGTCGGGTGATCGTCCGGAATGCCCTCGGGGCCTTCGGCGTCGTCGGTGCAGTCGACCAGGTACGCCTGCCGGTAACTGACATGAAGGTCGATGTGGGTGGCGTGCACGGTGGCGGATAACCCGCTGGATTCGCTCATGACGGCAGAGCTTAGGGCAGGCGGCCGACAATCCGGGCGCCGCTCAGCCGGAGCTGACCGGCACGAAGCCCGTCCCCGCCCGGTAGTTGGGTGACTGGTGCCGGAAGTAGGTGTTGTAGACCTGGCAGTATCGCCCGCCCTTGGCCAGCAGCGTGGCGTGGTCGCCCTCCTCCACGATCTGCCCGTGGTCGAGCACGATGATGCGGTCGACGTGCTCGATCGTGGACAGCCGGTGGGCGATGACGATCGACGTGCGGCCGGCCAGCACCACGTCGAGCCCTTCCTGGATCTGTGCCTCGGTGAGCGGGTCGACGCTGGCGGTGGCCTCGTCGAGGACGACGATCGCCGGGTCCTGGATGAGCAGCCGGGCCAGGGCGACGAGCTGGCGCTGCCCCATCGACAGGGCGCGGCCGTGCTCGCCGACGTCGGTCTCCAGGCCGCCGGGCAGGGCGTCGATCCAGTCGCCGCCGCCGACGGCCGACGCGGCGGCCAGCACCTCCTCGTCGGTGGCGTCGGGGCGCGGGTAGCGGATGTTGTCGGCGACGGTGCCGCTGAACAGGAACGGCGCCTGCGGCACGGCCCCGATCTGGCGCCGGTAGCTGCCCAGCTCAAGGGTGCGGATGTCGCGGCCGTCGATGAGCAGCCGCCCGTCCTGGAACTCGTAGAAGCGGGTGATCAGCTTGCTGAGCGTGGACTTGCCGGCGCCGGTGTGCCCGACCAGCGCCACGCTCTCGCCGGCTTCGATGACGAGGTCGAAGCTCCGGAGTACGGGCTGCGCCGGGTCGTAACCGAAGGTCACGCTCTGGAACTCGATGCGGCCGGCCAGCCGCCCGGCCGGCTGGGCGTCGCTCTGCACGACCCGCGGCGGCGCGTCGATCAGCGCGAACACCCGCTCGGACGCCGACAGCCCCTGCTGGAACTGCGACCAGAACGCGGCGATGGACGTCAGCGGGAACCAGAAGAGCGACACGCCCTGGAGGAACAGGTACCAGTCGCCGGCCGACAGCCCGCCCGTGACGACGTTCGCGCCGCCGAGCTGGACGAGCGCGACCGTGGCGAGCCCGGCCACGAGGAAGAGCACGGGGAAGATGGCGGAGAAGACGAACCCCTGCCGCAGCGTCACCTGGTAGCTCTGCTGGTTGATGGGCCGGAACTCGTCGTAGACCTGCTGCTCCTGCCGGAAGTTCTTCGCGACGGCGATGCCGCCCATGGTCTCCTGGAGGTTGGCGTTGACGCGGCTCAGCGAGCGCTGGGCGCGCCGCGTGCTGAGCCGGGCCAGCCGCCGGAACAGCAGCGCCAGCCCCACCACGACCGGCACCACGAGCAGCGTCAGCAGGGCCAGCTCGACGCTGCGCGCGAACAGCAGCGCCGTCACGAAGCCGACCATCAGCACCTGGCTGATCAGGTCCATTGTGAGGGTGGAGACGGTGGCGAAGTCGTCGGTGTCGGACGTCACCCGGCTGACGATCCGGCCGGACGGCGTCTCGTCGTAGAAGGACAGGTCGCGCTCCAGCACCGCGTCGAACGCGTCTTCGCGCAGGCGCAGCACGACGTCGCCGGTGACCTTGGCGCTGTTCTTCTGCCGGACGTAGTTGAGGCCCCACGACAACACGCCGGTGGCCAGGATGCCCGCCGCCAGCAGCCAGCCGACCTCGCCGATGGTGCCGTCGGCGATGGCGTCGACGGCGAGGCTGCCGAGCGTGGGGATGACCGCCTGGGCCGCGGAGCCCAGCACGATCATGGACGCCACCAGCACCATCGCGCCCAGCTTGGGCCGGAAGTACGACATGATCCGGCGCAGCAGGTCGCGGTCGTTGTAGGTGCGGTCGTAGTCTTCGGCGTCGAGGCCGTCCATGAGGAAGCCCATCAGCGCACCCCTCCCTGCTCAGCGGCCAGGACCGGCTCACCGGCGAGGTCGGCCTCGTCGTAGTGGGCGAACACGCGCCGGTAGAGGCGGCTGCGCCCGATCAGCTCGTCGTGCGTGCCGAAGTCGGCCACCTGGCCGCGCCGCAGCAGCAGCACCTTGTCGGCCCAGCGGATCTGGGAGAGCCGGTGGGTGATGAGCAGGGTGGTGCGCCCTTCGAGGATGCGCCCGATGGCCTGCTGGATCCTGTCTTCGGTGGCGGAGTCGATGGCGCTGGTGGAGTCGTCGAGCACGAGGATGGCCGGGTCGGTCAGCAGCGCCCGCGCGATGGCCAACCGCTGCCGCTGCCCGCCGGACAGCGTGACGCCGCGCTCGCCGATCACCGTGTCGTAGCCGTCGTCGAGCTCGTCGATGAACTCGGCGGCCTGCGCGTCGCGCGCCGCCCGCTCCACCGCCTCGCGGTCGGCGCGCTGCCCCTTGCTGAAGGCGATGTTCTCGGCCACGGAGCGGGAGAACAGCACGATGTCCTGCTCGATCGTGGAGATCTGGGAGCGCAGCGAGTCGAGGTCCCACTCGCGTACGTCGACGCCGTCGACGAGGATGCGCCCCGAGGTGACGTCGTAGATGCGCGGCACCAGCTTGGTCAGCGTGCTCTTGCCGGAGCCGGTCTCGCCGACGATCGCCACCGTCTCCCCCGGCCGCACCGTGAACGACACGCCGCGCAGCGCGGGCTCGCCGTCGTCGTCGTAGCCGAACGTGACGTCCTCGAAGACGATCTCGCCGCTGATCGGCGCGGCGTGCCCGTCGGCACGCTGCTCGATCTCGCTGTCGGAGGTGATGATGCTGAGGATCCGGCGCGCGGACACGATGCCGATCTGGATCAGCGAGAACGTGAAGATGGACATCTGCGTCGGGAACCCGAGCATGCCCATGAGCCCCATGAACGCGACCAGCTCGCCGATCGTGATCGCCCCGACGCTCTGCAGGTAGAGGCCGTGCCACAGCCCCGCCGCCATGGCGAACGCGAACAGCAGCGTCGGCAGGTAGCGCGCCTGCACGAGCCCGTTGCGGACGAACGAGTCGCGATAGCGCCGCGCGTTGGCGCGGAAGCGCAGCCGCTCCTGCGCCTCCTGCGCAGTCACCTTGATCACCTCGATGCCGCGCACGGCCTGGTTGAGCCCCGCGTTGAGCTCGCCGAACTCCTCCCGCATCCGCGTCGCGACCGGGTTGAGCTGCCGCATGTAGTGCCACAGCGCCACCACGAACACCACCGCGAAGATCCCCGGCGCCAGCAGCAGCCGCGGATCGATGGCGGCGATGAAGAACAGCGGCACCAGCCCGGTCAGCCCCGAGTCGACGATGAGGTCGGCCCCGGGCGTGATCATGATGGAGAGCTGCCGGATGTCGTTCGCCGCGCGGGCCATCAGGTCGCCGACCCGCTGCCGGTTGTGGAAGGTCTGGCTCTTGCCCAGCAGGCTCACGTACAGCTCGTCACGCGCGTCGCGCTCCAGCCGCTTGGCCAGCACCTCGCTCGACAGCCGCGCCACCAGGTCGAACACCCCGCGCGCCACCACGATCGCCAGCAACGCCCACGCGATCAGCCCGAGCGCGTCCATCGGCTCGCCCCGCACGCCCAGCACGGCGTCGAACGCGTCGCCGGTGAGCTGCGGCACCAGCGCGTTGAGCACCACCATGACGACCGACCCGCCGAGGAAGCCGAGCAGGTGCAGCGGGTGACGGCGCAGGTGCGACCAGAGCCAGCGCGCGGGGCCGCGACGGTTGGTGCGCGGCCCGGCGACGGAGAACTCCGAGCCACTGGTGATCGACATGCTCAGGCCCCTTGCTAGGTGGAACCTGCTTTGTATCACCGGCCACCGACAGTTTTCGAACCCTTTTACGTGAGGGCGCGGCGCGAACCGGATCCCGCGCACGCGGCGATAGACAGAGACGTGAGACCCTCCGACCTCTGGCGCAGGCGCGCGGCGGACCCGCCGGCCGTCGACCCGGACAGCACCGACGCCGAGCTGCTCGCCGCCGTGGCCGCGCGCAGCACCGCCGCGCTGCGCCTGCTCCACCAGCGCCACGCCCCGTGGCTGCGCGCCAGGCTGTCCAGGCGCTGCGCCGATCCGGACGTCGTGGACGACGCCTTGCAGGAGACGTTCCTGGCGGTGTGGCGATCGGCGGGCCGGTTCGACGGCGGAAATCCGGCGGGCTGGCTGTGGACGATCGCCGTCCGGCGGCTGATCTCCGCGTTGCGCGGCGGCGGCGCCCGCTGGATCGGCACCGGCGCCGACCCCGACGGGCACGCGGGCCAGGTGACCGGGTCCGCCGAGGAAGCCGTGCTGCTCGGCGTGGAGCACGGCGACCTCGGCACCGCACTGAACAGGCTCTCCCCCGAGCTGCGCGCGGTCATCGAGGCCACCGTCCTGGACGGCCTCACCACCAAGGAGGCGGCGCACCTGCTCGGCATCCCCGAAGGCACGGTCAAGTCCCGCGCGGCGCGGGCCAGGGCCCGGCTGCGCGAGGAGCTGTCATGACGACCGCGCGTATCCGCCCTCTTGAGGAGCTGTCATGACGAACTGGCACATTCCGGATGATCTGCGCGAACGCTACCTCGCGGGCACGCTGCCCCCCGCCCCCGCGATGTCCGTGGAGGCCCACCTCGAACGGTGCCCGGCCTGCCGGGCCGCCATCCCGTACGAGCGGGAATGGCTGGAGACGTCCTGGCAGCGGCTGGAGTCCCGGCTGGCGGGGCCCCGACCGAGCCCGGCCGAGCGGTTCCTGCGCCACGGCGGCGTCCCCGACCATCTCGCCCGGCTGGTGGCGGCCACGCCGACGATGAGCAGGGCCTGGCTGGCGGCGGTGGTGACCGCGCTGACGTTCGCGGTGCTGGCGGCGCGGGAGGCGCCCGAGCTGATGCCCGTGTTCCTGGTCATGGCCCCGGTGCTGCCGCTGGCGGGGATCGCGCTGGCGTACGGGCCGCGCGTCGATCCCGCGCACGAGCTCATGGCCGCCACGCCGATGGCCGGCCCCCGCCTGCTCCTGACCAGGGCGGTGACGGTGCTGGCGGTCGCGACCGCGCTGGCCGCGCTCGCCACGCCGCTGCTGCCCGCCCCGCCAGGATTGAGCGCCGCCTGGCTGCTGCCTTCGCTGGCGGCCAGTTCAGGGTGCCTGGCCCTGTCCCACCGGCTGCCCGTGCCGATCGCCGCGCTCGCCGTGGGCGGGCTGTGGCTGGCCATCGTCGGCACGGGCCTGCTCGTCAGCGGCCCGCTGGCCGCGTTCGGACCCCTGGCCCAGCTCGGCTACGCCGGGGTCGCCCTCCTGCTCATCCTCCGCATCCGTAAGGCGAGCGTTTCATGATCCAGATCAACGGCCTGACCAAGACGTACGGCGGCCGGCCCGCCCTCGACCACCTCGACCTCACCCTGCGCACCGGCGTCACCGGCCTGCTCGGCCCGAACGGCGCCGGCAAGACGACGCTGCTGCGCTGCCTGGCCACCACCCTGGCCCCCGACTCCGGCTCGGTCACCGCGTTCGGCCTGGACCCGGCGAGCCCCTCCCAGCGCACCGCGCTGCGCCGCCGCCTCGGCTACCTGCCGCAGGACCCGGGCTTCTACCCGCACTTCACCGCGTTCGACCTGGTGGACTACGTGGCCATCCTGAAAGAGCTGACCGACCGCGAGCACCGGCACGCGGAGGTGCGCCGGGTGCTGGCCGAGGTGGACCTGACGGGGCAGGCCAGGACGAAGGTACGCAAGCTGTCGGGCGGCATGCGGCAGCGGCTCGCGCTGGCCCAGGCCCTGCTGGGCGAGCCGGACCTGCTGATCCTCGACGAACCGACCGTGGGGCTCGATCCCGAGCAGCGGATGTCGTTCAGGGCGCTGGTCTCGCGGCTCGGTGAGAGCCGTGCGGTCGTGCTGTCCACGCACCAGACGGAGGACGTGGCGGCGCTGTGCGAGCGGGTGATCGTGCTGCGCGGCGGCCGGGCCGTCTTCGACGGCACGCCGGGCGAGCTGGCGCGGGTCGCGGACGGGCAGGTGTGGCTGTCGGCGGAGGCGCCGGCGACGTCCCGGATGTTCTGGCGCACGGCGGACGGCCGCTACCGGACGCTCGGCGACCGGCCGCCCGCCGCCGAGCAGGCGACGCCGGGGGTCGAGGACGGCTACCTGATGCTGCTCGGAGAGGAGGTGGCGGCGTGACATCAGGCGACGTGAGACCGACCGTGGACGCCCGGCGAGCCGGCGTGACGTGGGCGTTGTTCCTGTTCGAGACCCGCAGGCTGGCCCGGCACCCTCTCGTGTGGGGCGCGACGGCGCTCGTGCTTGCCCTGCAGACCTACCTCGGCCACGACCGCCGGCCGCATCTGGGCGTGGACCCGGTGCACGCGACCGGCCTGTCCACCTGCCTGGGGGCGGTGGTGCTGATCGTGGCGAGCCTGGCCGCCTCGCGCGACGGCCGCCACGGGATGCCGGAGAGCCTGTCGGCCCTGCCGGGGCGGGCCGAGCACAGGACCCGGGCGATCCTGCTGGCCACGCCGCTCGTCGCCGGCCTGGCGGCGGCCGTGGCGGTCGGCGGGTACCTCGCGATCAGGGTGCTGAGCGGCCCGGTGGCGGGCCGGCTCGACGTGTGGGAGCCGCTGACCGCCGTGGCCGCCGCGATGCTGGCCGCCACGCTGGGGGTGGCCGTCGGACGGTGGGCGCGGTGGCTGGTCGCGGGGCCGATGGTGGCGGCCGTGCTCGGCTACCTGATCTACACGAACCCGCAGCACGGCTCCGCCGGGTGGCTGCTGCCGGTGATGCAGGTGCACGAGGCCGACTGGGCGGACCGCCCGTCCGCCATCCACCTGCTGTACGTGCTCGCGCTCGCCGCCGGATGCGCGGCCGTCGCGGCGCTGCGGCACCGCGCCCGGCTCGTGCCCGCCCTGGCCCTGGTGGCGGCGCTGGCCGTCGCGGTGCCCGCGGGGGCCGCCGCGGCGTCGGAGCCGCCGACCCCGAGGCCGAAGCCCGGCCTGCAGACGATGGAGGACGTGGACCCTCGGGTGCGCGAGCGCTACTTCGGCCCCGACGCCTACCGCTGCGAGCGGCGGCAGGGCATCACGTACTGCGCCTACCGGGGGTACGAGCCGTGGATCCCGCTGTGGGAGCAGGCCGTGCTCCCGGCGGCGAACGCGCTGCCCGCCACGCTGCGCGCCCGCGTACCCCGCGTCCAGCAGCTCACCAGTACCTGGATGCACGGCGCCGACCTCGACACCTTCATGATCCGCCCACCGATGACGTGGGGCCACCCGGACCAGCGCGCGATCCTCGCGCGCGAGGTGGCGGTCTGGGCCACCGGCCTGCGCGGCGGACCGGCCCCGAGCCGGATGTGCGACGCGGGCGGGCAGGCCCGCACGCTCGTGACGCTCTGGATCACCGGCCAGGTCTCGCCGCCCGAACTCCCTCGCGAGCACCATCTGGACGACAACCACGGCCAGCTCTTCCTGGCCAGATGGGGAGCCGCCGAGGTCGACTACGCCAAGCGCCTGCTCGCCGTCCCCGACGCCCGCGAGCGCGTGCACGCCCACTGGGCCACGCTGACGAACCCCGCCACGACCATCGACCAGGCCCTCCCGCTGCTCGGCCTGCCCCGAACGCACGACACGCCCCAAGGAGCGAACCCATGTCCCTGACCATGCCCGCCGGGCTGGCGACGACCGTGCCCCGGACCAGGTGGCACGCGGCCGTCCTCCTGATCCGCCCACTCGCCAAGGCCATCGACTGGGGCCCGCTCGCCCTCGTCACGGCCTTCGTCGGCGGCCTGCTCTCCCTCACCCAGGCCGGGCAGCCGCTGTCCGGCCAGGACGCCCTGCTGCTCATGCGCGTCGCCGGCACCCTGCTCGGCTCGGCCGCCGCCTTCGCCCTGGTGGACGCCATGTCCGCCGACCTCGGCGCGGCGGCCGTCCCGCGCTGGGTGCGCCAGTCGCTGCGCTGCCTGCTGGCGGGGGGCGCGGCGGTGGCGATCTGGCTGGCCGCGTTCGCCTACGCCCTGACCCGGCTCCCCGACGGCGCCCTTTTCCCGGTCGGCGACCTGCTGATCGAGATGGCCGCCTGCCTGGGCATCGCCCTCGCGGCGGCGGCCACCGCCGTCCGCCACGCGCCCGGCCGCCAGGCCGCCATGGCCGCCGTGGTGGTGCAGCTCGGCCTGGTGCTCGCCACCATCCTGCTGCCGGACCAGGTCCGGCTCTGGCCGCCGACCTGCGGTTTCGGCTACTGGGACCAGGCGCACCAGCTCTGGCTGGCGCTGCTGCCGATCCCGTACGCGTGGCTCGCCCTGGCCCTCCGCGACCTACGCCGCTGACCTGAGAGCAACGCCGCGACCTCGGCATCAGCGCCCCCGAGCCGGGGACCGGTGCCGCGGGCCCGGGATCAGCCCAGCACGAGGGGCAGCCGCCCGGCCAGCTCGCCCAGCTCGGCCCGCTCCTTGGCGGTCGCCTCCCGCCGCCCGGTGCCGACCAGCAGCGCGTCCGTGTCCGAGAACGACGCGGGGAACGCGGCCCCGGCCAGCTTCTCCAGCGTCGCACGGGAGTGGGCCAGCGCCTCGGCGGACGGCCCGGCGACGCCCGGCAGGTGGGCGATCAGGTCGAGGTGGTGCAGCGTCCACTCCAGGACGTACGCGGACAGGTAGTCGCCCACCGTGAGAACCTGCTCCTTGGTCCCCACCCGGGCGGCCGGGTCGGCGAGCTCGGCGGCGCGCCCGGCGGCCGAGCCGACGTCGTCGAGGTGGAACTTGAGCAGCCGCGGCTCCTGGTAGGCGGCGGCGAGCCGGACGGTCAGCGCGTCGAGCGGGTCGTCGCCGGTAGGCGGCTCGACGAGGTCCCAGTACGTGACCGCGTCGCGGGTCGGCTCCCTGTCTTCGGGAGTGGCGAGGGTGATCAGCACGTCCTGCGCGTCGATGACCAGGTGGCAGGCGAGGTCGCGGATGAGCCAGCCGACACACCCGGACGGCCGCTCGAAGTCCTCGTCGGGCAGCTCGGCGACGGCCGCGCGCAGCGCCGCCCAAGACTGTGAGAAGAGATCCACCTCGGCACGCTAACAGGGCGCGCGACCGGCATGCGAGCGAGTTCCCGATGCCGCGAACGACCTCCATGTCATGATCCGTGACCGCGCTCACGCCGCAACGCGAGCGCGGCCGCCAGGCACGCGACCGGGATCGCCGGCAGCACGTACCGGTGGTCGAAGTCGAGCGCGGCCACCGGCGCGACCAGAAGGAACATCGCGAACGACCACGGCAGCAACGCGACCCTGCGCCCCCGCCGCAGCGCGCCGACGCCACCGGCCACCAGCAGCACCCCGAACGCGGGCCCGTGCAGCGGCCACGGGTACGGGTAGGCGGCCAGCACCGACGCGAACGGCTCCACGGAGCGCATCCCGCGGATGTCCTGGTCGTACTCGCGGCGGACCTTGCCGATGAGGGCGTGCTGCTCGGGCAGCGGCCAGGAGCCGCGCGGGAACGTGGTGTGCGCGCTCACGCGCCGGGGGTGGGCGACGGGCTGCCAGGTGAAGGCGAGCGAGGTGTCCCGCGCCACCTCGCGCAGGTAGTCGAGCGGCTGGGCGGTGATCGCGGCGATGGCGAACGATCTGGCCAGGTCGTTGTGGGTGAACCGGTCGCCGGGCAGGCGGTTGAGCGAGGAGCCGGGGTCCCAGACGTACTCGGAGGCGGCGTCAAGGACGGTGCCGTTCGGGCAGAGCGGCGCCAGGCCGGGTGGCGGCTGGATGCGTGAGCAGTCGGCGAAGGTCATGGTGCGGGCCCAGAGGGCGACGCCGTCGGAGCCGCTCAGGGCGAACCGGCCGTGGTGCTGGGCGTACCAGCCGGCGTAGGCCAGCAGCGGCAGCCCGCCGGCCAGCGCGAACGCCACGACCCGCCGCCACGGTGTGCGGCGCGCCAGCAGGAAGATCGCGGCCGGCCCGAGCAGGGGGACGGCGGCGGTGCGGGTCAGCCCGGCCAGCGCGAGCAGCAGCCCCGCCGCGACCACGGCCCTGGCGGAGGGTCGCGCGCCGGGCCGCCACAGCAACGCCAGGAGCGCGGCCGTGACGAGGAAGATCACTTGCAGGTCCGACAGGACGGCGTGCTCCAGCCGGACGAAGGACGGGTCGAACAGCACCGGCACCGTCGCCGCCGTGGCCGCCCAGCCGGGCGACGACCAGCGGCGCAGCAGCGCGTACAACATCACCGCGACGCCGAGCCCCATCGCGTGCTGCACCCCCGCCACCAGCTCCACGCTGCCCAAGGGGCGCAGGGCCCACAGGAACCACGAGTACCCGGCGGGGTGGAAGGCGCCCGGCGGCCTCATGTGCACGGCCGTGTCGAGGTAGGTGAACGAGTCGTACCAGTAGAGCTGCGCGGTGTCGTACCCGAGCATGACCAGCACGCGCAGTGCGGCGGCCAGGACGAGCACGCACCCGAACACCCGATGCCCCGAGAGGCCGCGGCCGGAGGCGGCCCGCGCACGCGCGCCCGGGCCAGGGTGGCTGTCACGGACTTTCCCCCCGTGGAGCGGGCCGGGTTTGTCCCGGCCGTCGGGGAGGTAGTCCAGCGCGCGGGCCATAACCCGGCCGTCACCGGAAGCGGTTATGCCCGCGTTATTCAGGTTCGCGTTCAGGCGGCGTCCAGGGCCGCGGTGATCTTGCGGATCATCTCGGCCAGCGTGGGGCTGGGCGCGCCCTGGTGGGTACGGGCGGCGGCTTCGACGGCGACGAGGACGGTGCGGCGGAAGTTCACGGCCTCGGCCGGGTCGTTGCTGTTGAGCAGGCGCATGGCCGCGGTCAGGGCCGGCAGCACGATGTCGGCGAGCTCGGCCACGGACTTGCCGCGCAGGTTCACGCCCTTGGGCCACTCGGCGAGCACGTGCCCGGTCAGGCCGGTCGCGGAGGCCAGGGCGACGGAGCCGTGGGTGGCGGCCCGGTGAGGCCGGCCGGCGGCGTCGGCGGCGGCCATCAGCGAGACCGTGCCCCACGCGGCGGTACGCATGGTGATCTTGTCCTGGGGGGTCAGGGTGAGGGACATGGCGGGGGTGCTCCGTTCCGTCTGTGATGTGCTGGTGTGTGGTACTCACCTTCGCCGACCGCTCTGATACCGGGCCGCCGCCGCCCTGACACGACCCTGATCGCGGGCCCTCTCGATTCGGGCATGAGCGTCACGGCGGCCAGGGCCTTGCGCCGCTCCGCCTCGTCCATGAACACCGTGATCATGATGGGCAGGTTGGCGGGCGTGATCAGCGAGCCGCCGACGCCCATCGCGACGCGGGCGGGCGATCAGCTCACCAGGAGTGGTGGCGAGCACGCTGAGGCCGGGCCGCCCGGGTGAGTTCGGGCGGCCCGCCGGGCGTCAGTCCTCGATGGCCTGGTAGATGGTGGTCCAGAAGTCGCTCATCAGGTGGGCGGGGTTGGGGACGGAGTAGCCGAGCTGGCAGAGCAGGATGCCGGTGAGGTCGTTGGCGGGGTCGGCGTAGGCGGAGGTGCCGCTGCCGCCGTCCCAGCCGAACTGGCCGACGGGGGCGTAGTCGCCGCGGTAGGTGCGCACCGCCATGCCCATGCCCCAGCCGCCCTGCTGGCCCTGGCCGAAGGAGATGTGCACGTTGTTGGTGGCCAGCTCGGTGCGGGCGGCGTTCTGCTCGGGGGTGAGCCGGTTGGTGGTCATCAGCTCGACGGCGGGCCTGGACAGGATGCGGCGGCCGTTGTGGGTGCCGCCGTTGAGCAGCATCCGGAAGTAGGCGTGGTAGTCGTCGGCGGTGGAGACCAGCCCGCCACCGCCGCCCTGGAACGCCGGGGGCTTGCTCCAGCGGCCGTTCTCCGGCTCGTCCCAGACCAGGAACTCGCCGGTGGCCGGGTCGGGGGCGTACAGGGTGGGCAGGCGGTCGATCTTGTCGGCGGGGACGTGGAAGGCGGTGTCGTGCATGCCCAGCGGCTCGAAGATGCGCTCGCGCAGGAAGTCCTCGAAGCTCTGGCCGGTGACCCGGGCGACCAGCACGCCGGCCAGGTCGCTGGCCAGCTGGTACTGCCACTGCTCGCCGGGGTGGTACATCAGCGGCAGCTCGCCCAGGCGGCGCATCCACTCGTCCGGCTCGGGCACCTCGACCGGCAGGTTGGGGGTCAGGCCGGCGGCGAAGACGGCGTTCATGATGGGCTTGCCGAGGGCGGTGAAGTCCATGCCCAGGCCGAAGGTGGAGGTGAGCACGTCGCGGACGGTGATCGGGCGGCGGGCCGGGACGGTGTCGTCGAGCTCGGCGTCGGGGCTGCGCAGCACCTTGCGGTCGGCCAGCTCGGGCAGCCACTGATCGACGGTGTCGTCCAGCCGCAGCCGGCACTCGTCCAGCAGCACCATGGCGGCGGCGATGGAGACGGGCTTGCTGGTGGAGGCCATCCGGAAGATGGTGTCGCGGCTCATCGGCGCGCCGCCGTCGTGCCGCATGGTGCCGATCGCCTCGACGTGCGTGTGCCCGCCGCGGCTGACCAGAGCGACCAGGCCAGGGATCTTGCCGGAATCGACGTGCCGGGTCAGCACCTCACGCAGCCGGCGCAGGCCCGTCGCGGTGAAGCCGTTGACGCTCATATCGGTCTCTCTTTCGGTGGTGGTGATGTTCCGGCGAGTGCGTTCCTCGCCGCCGAACCCCTTGATGGCCCCAACCTTCGCCGGCGGCCCTGATACGAAGCCGTCGCCGCCCTGACACCGTCGCTGACATGCGGCGGCGGCCTTGGGTGCTCACTCCTGGCCGAAGACTTCCTGGACGAGGCGCTGGTTGGCCTGCTGGAAGGCCGCCGCCATGGACAGGTCGCTGTCGTCGACGTAGTTCAGGGCCGCGGTCAGCACGGTGCCGCCGTCGGGGGTGGCGTACATGAGGGCGGCGTGGCCGGCGATGCCGCCGTTGTGCGTGATCAGCGTGCCGCCGCCGGGCGCCGGCTGCACGAACACCCCCAACCCGTAGCCGGCCTTCGCCTCCGGGGTGAACATCTGCGCCAGCAGGTGCGTGGGCAGCAGCCGGCCGGTGACCAGCGCGTGCAGGAACGTCTGCAGATCCCGCGTGGTGGAGATCATGTCGCCGCCGCTGGAGATCCATGACGGGTTGTGCTCGCTGACGTCCACCGTCTGCTCGTCCAGCCGGTAGTAGGCGTGCGCGTACGGGGCCGGCAGGCCGGTCTGGGTGGTGGGTTGCACGGTGCCGGTCAGGCCGAGCGGGGCGAGGATCCGGCGGTGCATCTCCTCGGCGACGGGGTGGCCGGTGAGGCGTTCGATGAGCAGGCGGGCCAGCACGTAGTTGGTGTTGCTGTAGCTCCAGTCGGTGCCCGGCGCGAACCGGGCCGGCTGGGCCAGCGCCACCTTCACCAAATCGTGCGGGGTGTAGGTGTGGAAGCGGCGCTCGACCCATTCCCGGCCGGCCTGGGTGGCCGGGATGCCCGGCACGAAGGTGCCGTCCTCGAAGTACTCGCCGGTGAAGTTGAACACCCCGCTGGTGTGCTGCAGCAGCATCCGCACCGTGATCCGCCCGTCCAGATCGAGTTCGGGCAGGTAGCCGGCCACCGGCGCGTCCAGCTCGATGCGGCCCTCGGCCACCAGCTGCAACACCAGCGTGGCGGTGAAGGTCTTGGTGTTGCTGCCGATCCGCACATGCCCGTCCACCGGCGGCGCCTCCGCCCCGCCCAGCTCGGCCGCGCCCGCGCTGCCGGTCCACTCGCCGCGCTCGTCGCGGACCCGGACGGTCACGCCGACGATCCCGGCCTCGACCATCTCCTGCATGACCTTCTCAAGCTCGGGACGGCCGGTCTCGAGGGATTCGGTGATCTTGCGGGCCATCTCGGTCATCGTCGGGCTGGGCTCACCCTCTTGGCTGTGGAGGGCGGCCTCGACGGCGGCCAGCACCGTGCGGCGGAAGTTGCCGGCCTCGGCCGGGTCCACCCGGTTGAGCAGGCTCACCGAGGCGGACAGCGCCGGCAGCACCTGGTCGGCCAGCTCGGCCACCGTCCTGCCGTACCTCACACCCTTGGGCGCCTGGGCCAGTACATGCCCGACCAGCCCCGTGGCGGAGGTCAGCGCGATCGAGCCCTCCGTACCAGCTCTGTGCGCCGAACCGGCCGCGCCTGCGGCCGACATCAGCGAGACGGCACCCCAGCCGGCGAGGCGGAGGGTGTGCTGGTCCTGGTCGGTGAGGGTGATGGACATGGTCGTGCTCCTTCAGACGTGAGTCATTCGGGCCGGCGTTTGTCTGTCCGGCTCCGTCGAACGAGACCAACCGTACGGTCTTGCCAAACCTTTGGCAACTAATTGCCAAACAGATTTGCCAAGCTGTCCATCACCTCTCCATTAGCCTTGGCAATAACTTGTCTAGATGTAGGCAAGTGGGGTAAGCTCGGGTATGACGTACCCCCTTGGACGTCGGACGTCGTCACCGCAACCCGGGAGTCCGGACATGCTCGAACAACCAGTCTTCGGCCGCCGGCTCAGGCAACTGAGGACCGAGCGGGGCCTGACGCTGGCCGCGCTCGCGGGTGAGGGCATGTCCACGGGATACCTGTCCCGGCTGGAGTCCGGCGCGCGTCAGCCCACCGAGCGGGCCGTCGCTTACCTGGCCGAGCAGCTCGGCATCAGCCCGGCCGAGCTCACGCAGTCCACAGGGACGTCCCTCGCGCAGAGCCTCACGCTCGCCACCGGCTTCGGCCAGGACGAGGCCGCTCAGACGCTCAGCGAAGCCCTCAAGGCTTCGGAGGGTGAAGATCCGCTGCTGCGCTGGCAGGCGCTCTGGCAGGTCGCCGAGTGGCACGGGCGGCGGCAGGAGTACACCGAGCAGCGGGCGTGCCTCGACGAGCTGGCCGAGCTCAGCACCCGCATCGGGCTGCCCGAGCTGCAGGCCAGGGTGCTGGCCGAGCTGTCGCGGTGCCTGCGCAGCACCGGCGAGATCACCGGTGCGGTCGACACCGCGACCCGCGCCTACGAGCTGACCAGAAGCGAGGAACTGCCCGCCCGCGTCCGCACGGCGACGCTGATCGCCCTGGTGTCGGCGCTGGCCGAGGCCGGCCGCGTCCCCGACGCCGCCCCCTACACCGACGAGCTGCTCACCTTGACGGAGCAGGGATCAGGGCCGCAGTGGGCGCAGGCCCTGTGGACCGTCGCGAGCCTGCGGATCCGTCAGGGCGAGGTCGACACGGCCGGGAAGCTGATGGACCAGGCCATCGCCGGTTTCGACGGCCGCGACGACCTGACGTTGTGGATGCGGCTGCGCATCAGCTCGGCCCGGCTCGCCCTCCTGACCGACCCGCCCCACACGGAGATCGCTCAGCAGCGTGTCGAGGAGGTGCAGGCGGCCCTGCCGTTCGGGGGCACGCCGACGGTCGAGCAGCAGCTCCTGGCCTTGCGCGCCCGCCTCGCGGTCATCACCGGCCGTCCCGCGGAGGCGCGCGCGATGCTGGAGCAGTTGGCGGGCTTCGACGACCTGCTGACGTTCCAAGACCGGATCAGGCTCGACGTGCTGCGCAACCGCGTGCTGCTCCTGGAGGGCAAGCAGGAGCCGGCGCTCGACGGGCTACGCAAGCTGGCCGAGCAGGCTCAGCAGAGCGGCAACATGGACCTGGCGGCGGAGATCTGGCGTCTCATCGCGGAGTCGCTGGCGAAGTAGCTCACAGCTCGGTTGACGAGGCGCCGCTCACAACTTCTCGCGCAGCCGCAGATACTCGCGCCCCGCTTTCGTGATCCTGACATACCGCGTGAGGTCGAACTCCTCGTACGTATGCCCATGATCTTCGCGAATCGCGTTGAGCCCCCGCTGCGTATCGACCGGCTCCACGAACGCCATGGCGTCCAGCCGTTCCAGCTCCAGCTGCAGCTTCCCGTCCTGCCGGAACCGCGCGGGCACCGGCCCTTCACCGGCCAGCCGCCGCAGATGGTCCCACTCGTACTTGGTGACCAGCCCGCTCAACGCCACCTGCAACGCCCGCAGCTCCGATTCCAGCACCCGCTGCCTGGCCTCGGTCCTGTCCAGCCGCGCGCTCACCCCTCCCGCGCCGATCGAGAAGTCGGTGATGGAGTACGACGAGGCCGCGAACCACACCCCGGCCAGCAGCGCCGCCGCCAGCGCCACCTCGTGCACCTCAAGCCGGTGCGTCACCAGGCCGAGCGGGATGCCCGCCAGATAGACCAGGTAGACGATCGTCAGCAGGATCGCGAGGAGGATCGTCCCGATGCGCCACGCCTTCATACCCGCAGTGTGCGACCCCCGGCTTCCCGAGAAAAGCACCGCCCCCGGCCGGCCTCGGCGTTCTTCATGCCGCTTCGGTGTACGACCCGGCGAATCGCGCCCGCGCTGGTTACCCTTCGTAGGGTCCATCCGCCCGTCGGCAGCCGCAGGGGTCCCAGCATGGCGACGCAGGAGCAGATCAACGCCGCGCGCCGGCAGATCGAGCAGCTGAACGATCAGCACAACGGCGACATTCGCGGGCTGATCCACCTCATCGACTCCGGCGCGATGAAAGGCCCCGCCGCCGACAAGCTCCTGAACGACGTCCGAGCCTGGGACCAGGCGTACAAGAGCATCTTCACCCGTGCCCTCAGCCTGCTGGACACCCTCCACCCCGACAGGACCGGCCGATGAGCCCCGTGCCCCTCGGCATCGACCCGGCCTTGATGACGCAGCTCATCTCCTTGATGAAGCGGCTCAGCACGAGCGTCCCCGAGGTGGGCGCGCAGGTGGACAAGGCGCTGAGCACCGTCCAGCTCAGTCTGTACGGCCCCGGCACGGCCCGCGACATCGGCCACCAGATCAGCACGAAGGTCCCCGACCTGCAACGACGCCTCGACCTCATGCTGGCCGCCGAAAAGGCCACGCTCGGCAAGTCCAAGTCCCTCTGGGCCGACGAGTCGGCGTGGCTCTCCGACACGCCCGCCGCCGGCGCCGCCACGGCCAAGCGCCTCGCGGACGCCCTGCGTACCGCCATGAAGAACGGCACCATCGACCCGCAGACCCTCGCCGAGCTGCAGAAACACCAGAACGACCCGTACTTCGCCCTCGCGTTCGCCACTCAGCTGCCCCCGCGGGAGCTCAAGCAGCTCCTCACCTCGCTCTACCGCCGCCAGACCACCGTCACCGGCTCCGACCCGGAAGCGATCGCCCAGCTGGACAAACTGTCGGCCGCCCTCAGCACCACCCTCGCCACCGCCTCACGAGGCGCCGGCGACATGAAACTCCCCAAGAACTACGCCGACCAGCTCCTCCAGCACCTCGACACCCCCGAAACCGCGTTCGCCCTCAACAAGCTCCTGCGAACCGGCACCTTCGACGACACCTTCCTGCGCGAGATCGCCACCAAGGTCTACGACTTCGAGCGCGAACAACCCCAAAGCTCCCTGTACTGGCGCAACCTCATGGCCGCCACCCAACCGTCCAACGACCTCCCGGCCGCCTACAAGGACCCGATGGCCGCCGTCGCCGCCGCCCTCGCCCACAACCCCCGCGCCGCCCAGGACTTCTTCACCGACCCGCAACGCAAACCGCTCGACTACCTGATGCGGGAACGCGTCTGGTACGAGGCCACCGACAGCGACCTCGGCCACGCCCTCGAAGCCGCCACGACCCGAATCCGGGATCATGATCTGCCTCCTGAGCAGTCACGCGGTTACAAGTCGGCGTTGATCGCGTCCTGGGCGATGCGCTTCTGGAGCAACCCGAAGGTCCAGGACAACCTCCGGAACACGCGGCAGAGCGTGGGCAACATCTTGAGCTCTTACATGGGGGACCTGAACCGCACCACGATGGATCGGCTCGCGCACAAGGCAGGGGTGGTCTCACGTGACCCCGACACCAATCTCGAGGGCACGCAAGCCTACGGAACCTCGCTGGACCGTGACGGCATCAAAGGCGTGATGAAGTGGGCCTTCGCGGATCCGGGCGTGTTCAAGACGGTGGTGACGGCGCAAGGACAGTACAGCCTCGATGTGCTGAACGAACGGGCCGCGAAGCTTTCGGAGCAGAATCGCGCCGACTTCGAGGAGTGGCGCAAGGCTCATCCGCATGCGACGACCGCCGAGCTCAACGACCAGCGGCAGGAAATCCTTGAGAAGCGGATGACCAGCTCCGACGGAGCGACCTTCAGTCAGACCATCGAAAGACTCAGCCGCACCTTCTACATCGTCACCGAGGCGGGGAACATCGCCAACATCACGAAGGCCGATGAGCATGACAAGATGTTCGGCGCGTTCAAGGAGGCCATCACCAGCGTGGCCGACCTGGTTCCCGGCCCTCAGGGGAAAATCGCCGACCTGCTCTTCGACAAGACCAAAGCGCAGGTGTACGGCCAGTTCGTCGGTGAGCAGGGGACGGTGGCACGCAGCCAGGCCAAGTCGACCACCGGCCAGACAATCGACATGTTCACCGACATCACGGCGGACGCGATGATGCGGCACGGCCTTTTCGGTGACGGAGAAGTTCCCGCGAGGACCCATCCGTATGCGTCCCTGAACTACCCGCGAGGTTCGGCAGGCGACTTCATGAACGGCGGCGAGATCATCCCGTGGAGCAAGATGACCGAGGAACAGCACGAGGCGTACACGGAGTGGGTTACCCATCCAGACATCGGAGCGGTGTTCCGCGATCCCTCCAACGCCGTGAACGACGGTTTCAAGTACGCGGGCGGCAGCTAAGGACCAGGCGGATGAGAAAATCCCTCCCAGCAGTGCTGATGGTGGTGACGCTGGCCGGCTCGGCTTGTTCCTCCTCGCCTCCTCCTGACACGCGCCCCTTGGGCGATGTCACGGCGCAGCCACAGGAGTGCGGCCTGATCTCCAGGCAGGCCATCGCCCGAGCCATCGGCCTGGACGATTTCCTCGCCTCGGGAAGCCGACCGGGAGAACGCTTCGACCGCTGCATCGTCAGCAAACCGCAGAGCGACGAGCCGGGAGCAGAGCTGTCGATATCCTTCGACGATCCGTCGGCCCTTTCCCTGGATGAGCTGGAAAGCACCAAGCAACACGACCGTGGGGTGGATCTGCCGACCGGCCTCGGGCCCGGCTACACGGCACAGTATGAGGGCAAGAAGGGGTTGAGCACCTACGCCTACGCCTGGACTCCTGACGCTCGCCGTCGCTTGTCCATCTACATCACCCCAGGCGCCCCAGGACGGGACCACCGGGCGGACGCCATCGAATTCGTCCGCCAGCTCAAGCCCATCCTGCTCACCCCCTCCAAGTAACCCGTCATCCCACCTTCCGCAGCAGCATCGCCCCGCCAGCCATCGCGCCTGCCGCGGCGGCGGCAGCCACGGCAGCAATGAGGGCGGTAACGGGGAACCCGAAGGCGCTGGACAAAGCACCGAAGGTGAAGGGAGCGATGGTGGCCCCCGCGTAGACGCCGACCTGCACGGTGTGCCCCGCCTCCTCACTCCGTCCAGGCACAAGCCGCAGCGTGGTGGCGAGCAGAAGCCCGGTCCACCCCCAGCCCGCGGAAAAGGCCAGAATCGCACCGGAAACGAACATCGCCGGCGTCCCGATCGCGATCAGTGCCAGCCCGAGCCCTCCAGTGAGCATCATCATGACGATCACCGCCGAGTTGCGGTGCGGAGCCCGGTCGGTGAGGGCGCCCGCGATGATCCGGACGGCGATGGCGAACAGGGCGCTGAGCGACAGCAGGTTGCCCGTGACGATGGTGCCCAGCCCGGCGTGGGTGCCCAGTTCGACGAAGTACGTGGCCACCGCGTTGTTGCCGGCGGCGGAGAGCGCGGCGGCCAGTGCCCAGAGCCAGAGCACCCGCCCCACGGCCCGGCGCTGGTCACCGGCTTCCTTCGGCCTTGCAGGCTGTGGGCTTTCGGGTGTCCGGGCCAGCGGGGCGAGCGCGGCCGGAACGAGCGCGGCGATGCCGGCGACGAGCAGCGCGTTCCGCCAGCCGTGAGCCGGGAGGACCAGGGCGACGAGCAGGCCGGGAACGAGGGCGCCCGCTCCCAGCGCCGCGCCGATCATGCCCGCGGCCAGCGAACGCCGATGTTCGGGGACGCGTGCCGCGATGAGCCGCCCCGCCACCGGCTGGACGAGCGCGTTGCTCAACCCGCCCACCAGCAGGACCGCTGTCAGCGTCCCGGCCCCGTTCACCCGGGACGCCACCATCATGACCGCCGACGCGACCAGCGCCGTGCTGGCGAGGACGGCGGGGACCGGTAACCGCGCCGCCACCCGCTTGGCGACGGGCGAGCCGAGGGCGGTGGCGGCGTAGAAGAGGCTCATCGCGAGGCCGACGGTGTTGCGGGAGATGTGCAGGTCCGCTTCGATCGCCGGGGCCAGCGCCGCGACGGTGAACCCGGGCATGCCCGCGACGGTCGCGGTCAGCGCGGTCGCGGCGATTCCCGGCCAGTGCCGTGCGGGTGAGCGGACGGGCAGGCCGGGGGTGAGGGTCGTGGTCATGGGTTCAGACGTTCAGGGGGTGCCAGGCGGAGCCGGTGCCGTCCCGGCGGACCTGCCCGAAGACCGCGTCGGCGAAGTGGATGCCGAAGCCGATCGTGTCAGGCTGCTCCAGCTCGGCGACGAGCCGGCGACGATGCTCGGCGGACTGGGCGGGATCGTGGTCGTAGAGGCAGGACCATTCGGGATGATCCACCTGGATCGGTGAGTGCAGGGCGTCGCCGAAGGCGATCAGCCGGGTGCCGCCCCCGGTGATGACGTACTGCGTGTGCCCGGCCGTGTGACCACCCGTGACCTGGACCCGTACGCCAGGAAAGATCTCCTGCCCGTCCGCCACCGTGCGCACGCGCGGCGTCAGCGCGGCGGCCTCCTCCTCGCTGATGCCCTGCGCGAGCAGGTCCCGCTGGTCCCATTCCGGCTCGGCCACCAGATATTCGGCCCGCGTGAACACGGGCCGGCC
Organism: [Actinomadura] parvosata subsp. kistnae; assembly: GCF_900323885.1. GTDB lineage: Bacteria > Actinomycetota > Actinomycetes > Streptosporangiales > Streptosporangiaceae > Nonomuraea > Nonomuraea composti. The sequence continues at coordinate 1,786,495 of NZ_OOHJ01000018.1, forward strand.
GCTCGGAGTGAGATGCCAGGCCCAGCCGAGGTGGTCGATGTGCAGGTGCGTGAAGGCCACCGCCTCGATCTCTTCCGGCTTGCGCCCGAGCTCGGCCAGGCTGTCCAGGAGCGCACCGCCGTGAACGGCCCCGTTCGGGCTCTCGGGCTCGGCCGGCAGCGACACCGGCCCCCACCCCGCGTCGATCAACAGCGCGCGGTCGCCGTGCTCCACCAGAAGACCACCGATGCTCGCCACAAGATGCCCGGACGCGTCGAGGTACTGGGGGTGGGCGGCCCAGGTCTCGTGCGTGGTGTCCGGCAGCCAGCGATGCGGCCTCCCCTGGATGGCCCCGTCCGGCACGAAGGACACCCTCGTGTCACCCAGTTGCACCGAGCTGATCCCTGCTGGCCGCTGTAGCCGTTCGTCCTGGTCAACCGTGGTGTTCGTCATGGTCGCATTCCTTCCAGAAGCCATCGCCGCGTCCCTCGCCGGCGACCCGGCCACCATAAGCATCAAGCTTGAAGCAGTCAAGCTTGAACTATGTTGACTAGAACCATTAAGACTGAAAAGGTGCTGGCTTGATGGAGTTGCTACGATGAGAGGTATGACCATGTCCCCGGAGCCGCAGGCCGTCGCCGAGCGGGAGCTGTGCGGCCTGGTGAACGGCTTGGCCCAGCAGATCGCCGTGCACGTACGCGAACGCGCGGTCACCCTGGGCCTCACCGCCGCCCAGGCGACCGCGCTGCGGGAGATGACCGGCCCCATGACCATGCGCGAGCTGGCCGAACGCATGAGCTGCGAGCCCTCCAACGCCACCTTCATCGTCGACAAGCTCGAAAAACAGGGCCTGATCGAGCGCCGCGCCCACCCCACCGACCGCCGCGCCAAGCAGCTCGTCCTCACCCCGGAGGGCACCACCCTCCGCGACCGGCTCCTCGAACTCCTCGTCCAGGACTCCCCCCTGGCCGGCCTCAACGCCGAGCAGCAACGCACCCTTCAGCAGCTGCTCGAACAGGCCATCGTCCGTTCCTGAGCCGACACTCGAACCCTTGCCGGGCCCTCCCGGATGCGCCGATTCGGGCTTCACTTTCACCCTCATCGCCGCCGGGCCACCATACTGATCACCGCGCCCATCACCCGGCCCGGAAAGGGACAGCACATCCATGACGCGGCTCGACCCTGCCGAAATCACCGCCCTGTACCGCCGCTGCTACGCCGACCCGCCCTGGTCGGAGTCCCCGGAGCAACTCGACGCCTACCCCGATCGCCTGGCGGAAGCCATGAAACGCCCCGGCTTCGCCGCATGGACCGAACACGACCACGAAGGGCGATTGGTCGGCGTCTGCTACGGCTGGCCGACCCCCGCCGACCTGTCAGGCAACCGCATCTATGACGTGCTCAAGCACTCCTTCGGCGCATCCGCCCTGTCCAGGATGATCGCGGGCTCCTTCGAGGTGGTCGAGCTGTTCGTCCACCCCGAGGCCCGCGGAAAGGGAATCGCCTCCGCGCTGCTGACCCAGGCCATCGCCGGCTGGCCCAAGGCCTGGCTGATCACCTCTCCCCAAGCGCCGGCCGCCAAGCTGTACCACCGGCTGGGCTGGCGGGAGGCCGGCCCGCTCCCGGGCGAGCCACCGCTCGCGCTGTACACGTTCGAAAGTGACAGCACGTAGTGAATCGTGCGGAGGGGCGTGACGCCGCTGTTGCTGAGGCTCACTCCCTGTCACGGTCTGCGACGGAAACCAGCATCCGCGTAGAGGATCCCGACGAGCGGGTCAACCGCTGGGTCGAGTTCCGCCCCTCCGCCAGGAGATCTTGACCACCGACGGCCCTCACTTCTCCACGGTCCTGGATGAGTACGTTCTCCACCGCCCCGTCGGCGGACCCGGAATCATGCGCGACCAATTGGCCCATCTCAGCAGGTGCGCCTCCGCCTCCAACACCGAGATCTGCATCCGTCCACTCTGTGTTGGCGCACATGCCAGCCCGGGCGGCGCCTTCCGCATCTTCCGGCTCCCAAAGCCCTTTCCAGTCCTCGCCTACGTCCCAACGCCAGCCGATGCGATCTACGTCGAGGGCGATCCCGCCGACAGGCTTGAGCTGAAATATGACCGCATCCGACACCACACGCTCAGCCCAGATGACTCGCTCAAGCTGATCGCCGCGGTCGCGCAGAGCCTCGCGGACGCCTAGGGACGGAGTCACTCGATCATGACCGCCCCTGAGATCGCCTGGCACATCAGCAGCTACAGCGCCGACGGCGGCGGGAACTGCGTGGAGGCCGGCCCCCTTCAGGATGGGTCTGGACGGGTAGCGGTCCGCCACACCAGCTCCAAGGCGATGTGATCATCGACACCAAGGCGGAATGGCAAGCCTTCCTGGCGGAAGTCCGTTCAGGAGAGTTTGATTTCTTCGACTGATTGCCGTCAGGGTCGGAGCTCTCCCCTCCGCAACATTTTCAAGGTCATATCCACCATCACGGACGAGAACGCCTGGTCGTCCCTTGTCATCCTGGGTGGCATCAGCTAGATATGTGATCTTCCTATGTCGTTCTGAGGGCGGGACATGACCGACGCTCCGATCTTGGGTCTCTACGACCTCCTGCTCACCGGCACGCTCGACGCGAAGATTCAGGCTTGGCGGCAAGCCGGCCACCTCATCGAGGTGTCGAAAATCGACGACGAAGAGGTCGCCCATCTGCTGGGCCGTTTTATCGGAGAAACGGCAGCGCGTGCCTTCACCTCGCTGAAGGGACACCCTGACCAGCAAGTAGCGCTGGCCAACCGGCTGCTGGCGCAGCTGACCGAACCGGAAACCATCGCAGAAGGGCCGAACCAGCTCCTGTCGATCGTGGAGCCCGGTCCGGGAGCGGTACCCCCACGCCGGCCGCTAACGTCGCTGTCGGAAGCGGCCCTGTTGACCAACGCTCGCGAGGATCCGAACCTGGCGCACGAGCTCGCCGCCGAGCTCGCAAGTGCCGATCGAGTGGATCTGCTGTGTGCCTTCGTGAAGTGGTCGGGGCTTCGCATTCTGGAGAAGCCGCTGGCTGAGCTGCGGCAGCGCAAGGTACCGCTGCGGGTGATCACGACGACCTATATGGGAGCGACCGAACGGCGAGCGCTGGATCGGTTGGTCAACGACTTCGGCGCCGAGGTGAAGATTAGTTACGAGCGTAACTCCACTCGCCTGCACGCCAAGGCGTGGTTGTTGCGCCGCCGCACCGGCTTCGATACCGCCTATGTCGGCAGTTCCAACCTCTCCCGCGCGGCACTGCTGGACGGGCTGGAATGGAACGTTCGATTGTCGTCGGTGACGACCGCTCGGTTGCTGGACAAGTTCGAAGCGACGTTCGACTCCTACTGGAACCGGTCCCAGTTCGAGCCATACGACCCAGCGACCGATGCCGATCGCCTTGATGAGGCGCTGGCCCGCTCCCAGGCGGGCAAGCAGTTGTTCGACATCCCCGAGTTGGTACCGCACCCCTTCGACCACCAGCGCGAAATGCTGGCCGACCTCGACCGGGAGCGCACCATCCACGACCGCCACCGCAATCTGCTGGTGGCGGCGACCGGCACGGGCAAGACCGTCGTGGCCGCGTTCGACTACCGCAACTTGCAGCAGCGACTGGTCCGGCAGCCATCGTTGCTGTTTGTGGCGCACCGACGGGAAATCCTGGCTCAGGCGATGCGTACGTATCGGCAGGTGCTGGCCGTACCTGACTTCGGTGAGTTGCACGTGGGAGAGGAAAAGTCGCGGCGCTGGCGGCATGTGTTTGCCAGCGTGCAATCACTCACCCGCAACATCCAAGAGTTCGACCCCGAGCACTTCGACGTCGTCGTGATTGACGAGTTCCACCATGCCGCCGCGCCGACCTATCGGCAGATCATCAACCATCTCAAGCCGAAGGAGTTGCTCGGCCTGACCGCGACGCCCGAGCGGTCCGATGGCACGTGGGTACAGGACGAGTTCTTCGATCGGCGGATTGCCTCGGAGCTGCGGTTGTGGGATGCCCTGGATGCCGACCTCCTGTGCCCGTTCCACTATTTCGGGATCAACGACGGGACCGACCTGTCCGGGGTGAAGTGGACGCGCGGCATTTACGACGCGTCCGCTCTCGACAACGTCTTCACCGGGGACGATGCCCGAGCCCGGCTGGTGTTCAACGCTGTACGCGACAAGGTGAGCAACCTAGACACCATGCGCGGACTGGGCTTTTGCGTTTCGGTACGGCATGCACATTACATGGCCGACTTCTTCACCAAGCACGGGCTACCGTCGCTGGCCGTGGATGGATCGACGGAGGACGGCACTCGAAAGGCGGCACTGCGGGCGCTCGCCGAAGGTGAGGTTAGGTTCCTATTCGCGGTGGACCTGTTCAACGAGGGTCTGGACGTGCCCGACGTCGACACCTTGCTCATGCTGCGGCCTACCGAAAGCGCCACCATCTTCTTGCAGCAGCTTGGCCGCGGTCTCCGCCGTACGCCCGAGAAGGACGTGCTGACTGTGCTCGACTTTGTTGGGCAGCACCGAAAGGAGTACCGGTTCGCCAACCGGTTCCAGGCACTGACGGGCTTCTCCAGAGGGCGGTTGGACAAGCAGGTCAAGGATGACTTCCCGCTACTGCCGGCGGGGAGCCAGATTGTGCTCGATCGAGTGACCAAGGAGCGACTGCTGGCGGATCTCAAGGTCCAACTCGGGGCAACGGTAAAGACGCTGTCGCAGGAAATTCGCTCTCTGGCGGAGCTGTCACTCATCAGGTACTTGGAGGAGAGCGGGCGCGACATCAGTGACCTGTATCGGAGTGACCGCTTCTGGACTTCTCTGCTGCGCCGTAGCGGACTGTTGCCCGGGGACGCCTCTGCGATGGAGGAAGCACTGGGGCGCCGCACCCGCTCGTTGCTGCACGTGGACGACCGGGCCCGCGGCGCAACCTACGCCCGGCTACTGCGCCCGGATGGCCCCCGTTACGCGACGTTGTCTCCAACTGATCAAGCCTTTGCTCGGATGCTCTTCTTCTCGTTCTGGCGCGATGGAGGCGGGTACGCCTCATATGACGATGCTCTGGACCGACTACGCGGCGAAACGGCACTGTGCGACGAGATTAGGCAGGTGCTCGCCTTCGGCATTGAGCGGCCGCGGTACGTGGCCAAGCCAGTGGAGCTTGATGGCGTGCCACTAGCGATCAACGCCTCCTACTCCAGCGAGGAGATACTCGCCGCCATCGGTTGGGCTTCTGTGGGCGGGCAGGTGCCCGCCAACACCCGGGAGGGGGTCGCCTGGAGCCCAGCAACTCAGTGCGACGCTCTCTTGGTGACCCTGCAGAAGAACGAAAAGGAATTCTCGCCGCAGACGATGTACCACGACTACGCCCTGACCTCGCGCCTGTTCCACTGGGAATCCCAGAACCGCACCAGCGCGACCTCTACAACCGGCCGTCGTTACCAGAACCACGCGGTGGAGGGCAGCCATGTACTGCTGTTCACTCGTGAGCGCAAGAAGAACGATCTCGGTCATCCCGAAGCTTTCGTCTTCCACGGCAAGGTCCGCTATGTAGAGCATCGGGGCGAGCGCCCGATGGGCATCACCTGGCAACTCGATGAGGAGATGCCCGCGGACTTGTTTCGCCGCGCAGCCATTGCCGGATAAGAGCATTCACCCACATCGAGGCCAGGCGTTGCCGATGCTGGAGAAACCGGCTCGCAAACAGAGCAGCGGCACCCCATCAGGTCCGTGGCCTGCCAGTAGTCCATCTCGCCCGATGCTGAGCCACATACGTCAATCCGATGCGGTGCCTCGGATGCTTGCGAAGCTGCCCTTCCACGGCACCGGTGAAAGCGTTCACTACCTTGAGGTCATCTGAGAGATAGATCGCGCCATTGTCGAAGCGGACATGGTCGTTCGGGCATAGGCAGAGCACGTTTTCCACCACGTCGGGCCCGTTGTACGGGCGACCCAGCGCTTGGATATGCGCACCCTCGCTGTAGTAGCCGCCCTGGACCTGCAGAATCAGCCCACAGACCTGACACTGGTGGCCATACCAGTCCTTGATTTGCTGCACCACAGCGCTGCTACGAACGACGCGCTGGACCAGGCTCGTCGTCACAGGCGCTGGGCCTGGCGTTTCCTTAGCCTGGTCTTCCGCTTTGCGGTGCTCCTCATCAGGAATTCGCACAAGTTTGAACTGCCAGATGAGGAACCCATCGGCACCTACCTTGGATCCGTAAGAGTCGACGCGATACAACCCACCATATTGATACCCAGTGGCGGGTGCGTGAGGAGACCCCTTGTGGGCACCTCGAATGACACGGACTGGCCATCCTTCCAGATAAGTGCGTACTAGCCCCGCGTTCCCACGCGCGTTGATGTCCTGATCCGCGACCTGCCTACCGCTATCGCCTCGACCACCGTGACCGGTGTAGATGATTAAGTCACCATAGTCCTCATCATCAACGTATCCGCCAGAGACCACGATGGAGTCCGCGCCCTCCTTGGCATTGCCGGAGATGCCGGCCCGCAGCTCGGTATGCAGGCCGGTGTCGTAGAGCTCTCGTCGCGTTCCATACGTAGAACCCACTGGGTGGCCAGCTATGTGGCCGAACGTCTTCGCCATGCCACAATAACTAGCAAATGCCGCACTAGGTTCCCATGGGACAGACGAGACAATCGGGCATCTGCGACTCGACCGCCAGTCGCGGCTCGCCGGGGACCGGCATGCCTGGCTGGTAGATCCCGTCGGCGATCCGGCATCGAATCTTGTCTGCCATCGCCTGCAGATCGACCATCTTCACACCTTCGAAGGACTTCCTCCTGCCAACTGCGGCTATGGCTGAAACGATCTGCGAGGCGGACGTTCGGGCAAATTCTGAACAGGGAGGCTGCGTAGAGGCGGTGCGGCCGACGACCGCGCCACTCGTCTGCCGTCCGGTCTTTCTGCGGTGCCGCCCGTGAGGTCAGGCTGTTTGGGCGATCGTCGAAGCAAGAAGCTAGACCTGCGCTGACCTCTGATCGGGCGCAGGCGAGGCGACAGGCCACTATGAGCAAATTTGTCCTTCGCGGCAACGTTTGAACGTCTGGACCTCCCGATGGGAGTGGTCACATGTCGATAGGCCAATCCTGGGGCTCGTGGCGGACGGTGGCCAGGTGGCGTTGGACCACGTGCCGTACGCCTCCACGCAGCTTCTTGTGGAGGGACGGGTCCATGCCCTCTGCGGTGAGGACGGCGTCTGTGAAGGCGTCCACGCTTGTGAAGGGCGCCTGTTCGAGCAGTTGCTGTCGCTTCTCGGTCGGGAGGCAGAACCCCTTGCGGGTGCAGAGCTCATCCAAGAGCCACTGCACCTCATCGGGCCGGACGCCCTCCTCCACATGTGAAGTATGGCCTGAGAATTGATGCCGACCGATGGGCCGGGTACGGCTTGTCGCCAGCCGAGGATGTCCCACTCCGGCTCAGGGGCCACTCCGCACAGGTAGGTGGCCTCCTTGAGCAAGCGGGGTGTCGGCTTGATTGCCGGTTGTGCCGGTGCCAGTTGTGGCCGTTGCCAAAGGCATGACCGGGGGCGCTTGGCGAACAAGGACGCGGAACTCGGCCCAGGCCGGGGGTCCGGGGCCGGGAGGCCCCCGGCAAGGGGGTGTGGGGGAGCTTGGCTCCCCACAGGGCGCTGCCCGGAGCCCATCGCGCGAAGCGCTGCCAGAAGCGGAGGACCGAGCAGTGAGCTGGGGCGCTGCCCGGAGCCCAATGCGCGAAGCGCCGCCGGAAGCGGAGGACCGAGCAGTTAGCTGGGGTGCTGCCTGGAGACCACGAGCGCGTAGCGCCCCCTGCGGAGGCCCGAGCAGTTAGCGCTTAGATCTTGCCGACGCCGGCGCCGGACATGACCGCGGTCTTGATCGTGGTCGGGTCTGCCAGCGTGTACGAGTAGTACGTGGACGGTTCCTGGACGGTGCCGCTGCAGTCGGGCGTTCCGGAGTCGTCGGTGAAGACGTTGTTGCGGGCGACGCACCGTCCCGAAGGGCCGGCGTACGAGTTGGTGACCGGTTCCTCCACTCGTTCGAAGTAGTTGCCCTCCACCAGGCAGCCGGCATCAGCCTGGCAGGCGACCCCGACGTCGGTGTTGTACACGTAGTAGTTGTTGAACACGTGGACGGGCTCGCCGAAGCGGACGCGGGGGTTGCGTTGCGGGGTGCGGTCGAACCAGTTGTGGTGGTAGGTGACCTTGAGGCGGCCGACGTCCTGGGCGGCGTTGCCGTCGTCGTGGCCGAGCAGCATGTTCTTGGTGTGGTTGTGGGTGTGGTTCCAGGAGACGGTGATGTAGGAGGAGCCGCGCTTGATGTCGATGAGGCCGTCGTAGCCATTGGCGAGGTCGTTGTGGTCGATCCAGATGTGGTGGCTGAACATCTGGACGTTGATGGAGTCGTCGGTGGCGCCGCGGAAGGTCAGGTTGCGGATGATGACGTTGTGGACGGCGTTGGCGGGCGGGGTGGTGATGGAGTCGTCGGCGGGCAGGCCGATGTTGAGTCCGCCGCCGGTGAGGCCGGAGGTGGCGCCGACGCCGAGGATGGTCTTGTCCGAGGTGACGTTGTGCATGCCGGATGGCAGGGTGATGGTGCCGAGGACGCAGACGGTGAGGGGGCCCTGCTGGCCGATGGCGGCGAGGAATTCGGCGGCCGTGTCCACGGCGACGGTGGGTCCGCCGGCGCCGACGGTGGTGCCGTTCTGGCCCCAGGCGTTCACCGAGGCGAAGCCGACGGGTGAGCCGGCGGGCGGCAGGCAGCTTCCGGGCGGGATGGTGGGCACGGTGGGTGAGACGGTGGGGCCGCCGAGGTCGGTGACGAGCACGTCGTCGAACGTGGCGCTGGCGTAGTAGCCGGCCAGGCCGGCCCGGCCTGAGGCGAACGTGGTGTCCGTGGCGGTGGCCACCTGCACGTCGTTGACGAAGCCGCGCAGCGTGCTGCCGAACGCTTCCAAGCGGACGGTGTGCCACTCTCCGGGGGTGATGGTGGCGGAGCCGGTGGCGAGGGTGATGGGCGCGCCGCCGGTTCGCTTGCCGAGGACGGCGGTGCCCGCGTTGGTCAGGCCGAGGAAGTAGTAGCTGCTGGTGCTCTGCGCGCGGGCGAGCACGGCGGCGTACCGGCCGGAGCCGTTGTAGGAGATCGGCTTGACGCGGGCCTGCACCGCCTGGTCGGTCCAGCCGCTGCCGGCCAGGGCGCGGGCGTCGGCGCTGGTGCCCGACTGGCGGTAGGCCGGGGAGCCGTCGGTGACCACCGACCAGCTGCCGCCGGAGCGGGACCAGCCGGCGGCGTCGCCGTCCTGGAAGTCGTCGCTGAACAGGGTGGCGGCGGACGCGCTCGGCATGACCAGGAGGGCCGTGACGAGGGCCGTGGCGAACGCGGCGGCGATGAAGGGCACTCGCCATGCCGCGTGGAGCTGGTTGTTGCTGCGCACCGTGGAGCCTCCGGGGGTGAGGGGCGGCGACGGGGCGCGTGCGCTGTTTCGACAGCGAAGACCGCCCTGGTCGCGCTGCCTGACGGGACGAGCTTCACATCTTTATGCAACCGATTGTTAGGCGCGTCAACCGGTTTGGTGTGCAGTTTTGTTGCAGGATGACGAGTGGATCTTGCAAGCGATTGTAAGAGGCATCGTCACGGTAGGTGATGTCTTCTGCCGATCGCGTGATCCGCGCCGGGCTCGGCGGCTATCTTGGGGGGCTCCACCCGCCGGAGCCGACACGAGAGCCTACGCACCCCCATGGACGAGCACGTCATCACGACCGAGTGGGTCCCCTTCGCCCCCGACGAGATCGCCTACCACGACTACGTCGAAGGCACCTACAACACCTTCTCGTGCACCTGCGGGCAGCCCCTGACCGACCGTGACGCGGCCACGCGCCACGCCGCCGAGTCGGGCCGGTGCATGATGTGCCTCGGGTCCGGAACGATCTCCATCAACCCGCACGCCAGCAGCGGGTGCGACAGTTGCGCCGGGTCGGGGCGGTCGGAGCCGGGCACGGTGATGGTTCAGGCGCGGGTGACGGCGAGCTTCGTCAGGGAGGTGGCCGCGCTGCTGCCGGCGGAGTTCGGGCTGTGCGACGTGGTGACGGTGCTGCTCGACCGGCTGCCGCCGGCGCGGGACCGCGGGGCGGAGGCGCTGCTGTCGGTGGCGGCGGGGCTGATCAGGTATCTGGAGGTGCAGGGCGAGGTGGTGCTGTGCTCGGTGCCTGACTACGTGCCGGGGGACGGGGCGGAGCAGCGGCACCACGACCCCCGGTGGATCCGCGTCTCCTGATCGATACGGTGGGTCGGAAGTGACCCGCCGAGCACGGTGGGTCGGGAGTGGTCCATCGAGCGAGGAGTGCGCCCCGACATGACGGTGACGGCCTGGGCGGCGGTGGCCGTCTTTCTCGGAGCGTACGCGCTGATCGCGACCGAGCGGGTGCACCGGGTGGCGGCGGCGCTCGGCGGGGCAGGCGTCATGTTGCTGCTGCACGCCACGCACGCGGGCGCGGCGTTCTTCTCGCAGTCGTCCGGTATCGACTGGAACGTCATCTTCCTGCTGCTCGGCATGATGATCATCGTCGGGGTGCTGAAGCAGACGGGGGTCTTCGAGTTCCTGGCCATCTGGGCCGCGAAGCGGGCGCGCGGGCGGCCGTTCCGGTTGCTGGCGTTGCTCGTGCTGATCACGGCGAGCGCGTCGGCGCTGCTGGACAACGTCACGACCGTGCTGCTGATCGCCCCGGTGACGTTCTTGGTGTGTGAACGGCTGGCGTTGCCGGTGGCGCCGTTCCTCATCGCCGAGGCCATGGCCTCGAACATCGGCGGCACCGCCACCCTGATCGGCGACCCGCCGAACATCATCATCGCCAGCCGGGGCGGCCTGACGTTCAACGACTTCCTGGTGCACCTGGCGCCGCTGATCGTGGTGCTCATGGCGGTGTTCATCGGGTTGTGCCGGTGGTTGTTCCGCCGCAGCTTCCGTTACGACCCGGAGCTGGCGGCCGAGGTCATGGCGCTGAACGAGCGGGAGGCGATCGCCGACCGGCGGCTGCTGTGGCAGTCGCTGGCGGTGCTGGCGCTGGTGCTGGCGGCGTTCGTGCTGCATCCGGTGCTGCACTACGAGCCGTCGGTGGTCGCGTTGCTGGGCGCGGGGGTGCTGGTGGCGGCCACGAAGGTGACGACGGAGGAGGCGATCAGCGAGGTCGAGTGGCCGACGCTGGTGTTCTTCGCCGGGTTGTTCGTCATGGTGGGGTCGCTGGTGGAGACGGGGGTGATCAGGCAGGTCTCCGACGCGGCGGCCGCCGCCACGCACGGGCAGCTCGGGCTGACCACGATGGTGCTGCTGTGGGCGTCGGCGGGCCTGTCGGCGGTGGTCGACAACATCCCGTACGTGGCCACGATGAGCCCCATCGTGGCCGACCTCGTGCAGGCGAACGGCGGCGGCGAGCACGCCCAGGTGCTCTGGTGGGCCCTGGCGCTGGGGACCGACCTGGGCGGCAACGCGACGGCGGTGGGGGCGGCGGCGAACGTCGTGGTCGTCGGCATCGCCGCCCGCAACGGCACCCCGATCAGCTTCTGGCAGTTCACGCGGTACGGGCTGGTCGTCACGCTGGTCACGGTGGCGGTGTCCACCCCGTACCTGTGGCTGCGTTACCTCACCTGACCGCGAGCACGTCACCCAAGCGACCACACGTCACCCGAGCGACAGCGCGTCACCTGAGCGGCAGCACGTCCACGCCGCGCTCGTCGTCGCCGCGCGGCCCGAAGATGCGCCGTTCGGACTCCTCGATGCGCACGTCGTTGATGCTGGCCTCCCTGCGCCGCATCAGCCCGGACGCGTCGAACTCCCACTGCTCGTTGCCGTAGCTGCGCCACCACTGGCCGGAGGCGTCGCGGGACTCGTACTGGAAGCGGACCGCGATGCGGTCGCCGAGCACCGCCCACAGCTCCTTGCGCAGGGCGTAGTCGAGCTCCCTGTCCCATTTGCGGCGCAGGAACGCCCTGATCTCGTCGCGTCCGGTGACGAACTCGCCGCGGTTGCGCCACACCGAGTCCTCCGTGTACGCGAGCGCGACCTTGTCGGGGTCGCAGGTGTTCCAGGCGTCCTCGGCGGCCTGGACCTTGATCCGGGCGCTCTCCTCGGTGAACGGCGGGACGGGCGGGCGGGACATGGTGGCCTCCTCGACACGTGAGAACGGTCGTTCTCGCGAGCTATCGTAGAGAACGACCGTTCTCCGGAGCAAGCGAGGTGCCATGGAACACGCCGAACGACTGCTCGCGGCGGCCGGCGAGCTCTTCTACCGGCGCGGCATCAGGGCCGTCGGCATGGACGACGTCAGGGCCGCCTCCGGGGTGTCGCTCAAGCGGCTCTACCAGTGCTTTCCCTCCAAGGAGGCGCTGGTCGTGGCCTATCTGGAGCGGCGCGACGAGCGGTGGATGGGCTCGCTCACCTCCTACGTGGCGGAGCACGGCGGGTCGGCCGAGGCGGTGTTCGGGTGGCTGGAGCGCTGGTTCGCCGAGGACGGCTTCCGCGGGTGCGGGTTCGTCAACGCGTACGGGGAGCTGGGCGCCACCTCGGAGGCGGTCGCCGAGGTGGCGCGGCGGCACAAGCGGCGGCTGCGCGACTACCTGCGCGGCCTGGTCGCCGACGACCTGCTGGCCGACCAGCTCCTCGTCCTGGTGGACGGCGCCACCGTCACCGCCATGGTGGACCCGGAGCGGGCGACCCAGGCGGCACGCGCGGCCGGCCAAGCCGCCCGCGCGCTCATGACGGCTCGCGAGAAATGAGCAAGCGGCTCGCGAGAAATAGACAAACCGAGTGAGCAAGCGGCTCACAGCAGCTTGTCGAGGGTGATCGGCAGGTCGAGCACCCGCTTGCCGGTCGCGTGCCGCACCGCGTTGGCCACCGCCGCCGCGGCCCCCGTGATGCTCACCTCCCCCACCCCGCGCAGCCCCAGCGGCATGCCGGAGTCGGGCTCGTTCAGGCAGTGGACGTCGATGCGCGGGATGTCGGCGTGCACCGGCACGTGGTACTCCGCCAGGCTCGCGTTCATGATCCGCCCGTTGCGGTGGTCGATCAGCGTCTGCTCCGACAGCGCCATGCCGATGCCCATCACGATGCCGCCGCGAAGCTGGCTGGCCGCCGTCCTGGCGTTGATGACGGTGCCGACGTCGAAGACGCCGAGCCAGCGTGAGACGCGTACCTCCATGGTGTCGGGATCGACGCGCACCTCGCAGAACTGGGCGCCGGTCGCCGCGCGCACCCAGCGCCTGCGCTCGCGCAGGGTCCGCGCCATGAAGCCGAGCATGCCCGCCTTGCTCTCCACCTCCACGTGATCGCGGCCGGCCGCCGCCAGGATCTCCGCGTACGTCTGACCGGCGGCCCCCGCGTACAGGCCGCCGTCGCGGGCCTCCACCTCGTCCGGTTTGCGGCCGCGCAATGGCGAGCCGGGCGAGCGGCGGACCAGGCCGAGCAGGGTGCGCTTCAGCTTGGCAGCGGCGTCCTGCACGCCCGCCGCCGCGCTCGCGGTCTGTGTCGAGCCGCCGGCGCCGGGCGCGACCGGCAGGTCGGAGTCGCCGTACTCGACGCGTACGGACGCCAGCGGCACCCCCAGCTCGTCGGCGGCCATCTGCCCCAGCACGGTCGCCGTGCCCATGCCCATCTCCTGGAGGCCGCAGCGCACCACGGCTGTGCCGTCCGCGTTCAGGCGGATCGTGACGTTCGCCGGCATCCGCAGCGACGGGTGGTAGGCCGTGGCCACCCCCATGCCGACCAGCCACCGGCCGTCGCGCATGGCGCCGGCGCGCGGGTCGCGCTCGCGCCAGCCGAACCGCTCCGCCCCCAGCGCGTACGCCTCCCGCAGCCTGCGGTGCGCCAGCCGCTGCCCGCCCACCGGGTCGCGGTCGGGCTCGTTGAGCAGGCGCAGCTCGACCGGGTCGAGGCCCAGCTCCCAGGCCAGCTCGTCCACGGCCGACTCCAGGGCGAAGGTGCCGATGGACTCGCCCGGCGCCCGCATGAACGTGTTGGCCAGCAGGTCGAGCCGGACGGTGCTCTGCCGCAGGTGGATGTTGGGGGCGGCGTACAGGTGCCGGGTGCCGGCGGTGATCGGCTCGCCGTTGCCGCCGCTGCGTCCCGTCCTGGACACGGTGGTGTGGAGGACGGCGGTCAGCTTCCCGTCGGCGCCGGCGCCCAGCGCGACCCGCTGGATGCTGCCCGTCCGCCCGCCGACCGTGTGGTAGACGCCTTCCCGGGTGAGCGCGAGCCGCACCGGGCGGCCCGTCGCGCGGGCGGCGAGCACGGCGAGCAGCGTGCCCGCCCACACCGAGCCCTTGCCGCCGAACCCGCCCCCGACGTAGGGGGACAGGACCCTGACGTTGCGCTCCGGCACCTCGAAGCGCTGGGCCAGGTGCTTGCGCGTCCAGGTGATGTTCTGGGTGGCCTCGTGCACGGTCAGCCGGTCGCCGTCCCAGACGGCGGTGGTGGCGTGCGGCTCGATCGCGTTGTGGTTGTGCGGCGGCGTGGTGAAGGTCAGGTCCACCTTGTACGGGGCGGCGGCCAGCGCGGCCGGCGCGTCGCCCTTGGTCGCCTCGGCCTCGCTGATCAGGTTGCCCTTCTGGGGGACGGCGTTGCCCTGCTCGGCGGCCAGGTCCACCGCGGCGGGCAACTCCTCGTACGACGGGCGCACCAGCGAGGCCGCGTACCGGGCCGTCTCGGGGGTCTCGGCGACCACGACGGCGACCGGCTGGCCGTTCCAGAGCACCTCGTCGGTGGCGAGGTAGTTGACCGACGTGCCGGCGACGAGCGTGCTGAGGTCGAGGAAGCTCACCTTGGGGGCGGGCTTCATCGGCCGGGTGTTCTGGTGGGTGAGGACGTCGATGACGCCGCGCACCGCCAGCGCCTCGGCGGTGTCGATGCCGGTGATGCGGCCGTGCGGGATCGTGGCGTGCACGAGCGCCGCGTAGGCCAGCCCTGGGTACGGGTACTCGGCGGCGTAGCGGGCCTCGCCGGTGGTCTTGGCGGGGCCGTCGACCCGGTCGATCGCCTGGCCGACGTACTTCTCGGTGGTGCCGGTGCGTGGCTCGGTCTCGGCGTACTTGATGCTCATCGGGCCGTTCCTCCCAGCTCTCGCAGCGTGGCCGTGATCGTGGCCACGGCGAGCCGGGCCTTGAACGCGTTGCCGTCCCTGGTGGTGGCGCTCGCCAGCTCCGCCTCGGCGGCGCGGCGGAAGGCGCCCTCGTCGGCCGGGCCGCCGAGCAGCAGGCGCTCGGCCTCGGTGGCGCGCCACGGCTTGGGGGCGACTCCGCCCAGCGCCAGCCGCACGTCGGTGATCGCGCCGTCGCGCACCTCCAGCGCCGCCGCGACCGAGACGAGGGCGAACGCGTACGAGGCGCGGTCGCGGACCTTGCGGTAGCGGGAGTTGGCGGCGGCCGGGGCGGGCGGCAGCTCGACGGCCGTGACGAGCTCGCCGGGGGCCAGCGCGGTCTCGATGTCGGGGGTGTCGCCGGGCAGCCGGTGGAAGTCCGCCATCGGGACGCGGCGGGTGCCGTCCTGGCCGCGTACCTCCACGATCGCGTCGAGGGCGGCCAGCGCCACGCACAGGTCGGACGGGTGCGCGGCGATGCAGTGCTCGCTGACGCCCAGGATGGCCGTGCTCCGGTTGAACCCGCCGAGCGCGTCGCAGCCGGCGCCCGGCTCGCGCTTGTTGCAGGCCGAGGCGTGGTCGTAGAAGTAGGGGCAGCGGGTGCGCTGGAGCAGGTTGCCGCCGACGGTGGCCATGTTGCGCAGCTGGGCCGAGGCGCCCGACAGCAGCGCCTGCGACACCATCGGGTAGCGGGTGCGCACGCGTGCGTCGGCGGCCAGGGCGCTGTTGCGGACGAGCGCGCCGATGCGCAGCCCGCCGCTGGGCAGCTCCTCAATCGTGTCGAACGGCAGGCCGGTGACGTCCACGACGGTGTCGGGGCGTTCGATGCCCTCGCGCATGAGGTCCACCAGGTTGGTGCCGCCGCCGAGGAACTTCACGCCCGGCCCGGTGGCCGCGCGCACGGCCTCGTCGACGTCGGCGGCCTTGACGTAGGCGAACGGTCTCATCCGGAGACCTCCTTGATCGCGTCGACGATGCCGTTGTAGGCGCCGCAGCGGCACAGGTTCCCGCTCATGCGTTCCCTGATCTCGGCGTCGTCGAGGCCGTGCGACCCGGTCACGGCGCTGGGCATGCCGGCCTCGTACTCGGCCAGCATGCCGATCGCCGAGCAGAGCTGGCCGGGCGTGCAGTAGCCGCACTGGAGCCCGTCGTTGCGCACGAACGCCTCCTGCAGCGGATGCGTCACGCCCTCGATCGTGGTGATCTCCCTGCCGTCGTACTGGACGGCCAGCGCGAGACAGGCGTTGATCCGCACGCCGTCGGCGAGCACCGTGCAGGCCCCGCAGGCGCCCTGGTCGCAGCCCTTCTTGGGGCCGGTCAGCCCGAGCCGCTCGCGCAGCGCGTCGAGCAGGCTCACCCACGGCTCGACGTCGAGGGACTCGACGGAGCCGTTCACCTTCATCCGTATCTCGGTCACTGGCATCCTCCCGGCTTTGCACCGGACGCTAACAGAACGGCGTTCCCTTAACAAGGGAACGCTGTTCTTTTAAATCGGCGCCAGTATGCTGAGGACGACATGACGCGGTCGGCATTCCTCCGGGCCCGGCGGCCCGAGCACAAGCAGCAGCGGCGCGAGGCCATCCTCGCCGCCGCGCGCGAGCTCGCCCGCACCTCAGGGGTACGCAACGTCAGCCTGGGCGCGGTCGCCGAGGCCGTCGGGCTGGCGAAGTCCAACATCGTGCGGTACTTCGGCACCCGCGAGGAGATCTACCTGGAGCTGCTCGTGGACGAGTGGCACCAGTGGGGCGAGGCCGTCGCCGAGCGCCTGCGCACGGTCGGCTCCACCGCCGAGGCGATGACCGTGCTCGCCGAGACCATCGCCGACCGGCCGCTCTTCTGCGACCTGCTCGGCCACGCCTCCACCAGCCTCGAGCACAACGTGTCCGTCCCCGCCGCCCGCACGTTCAAGCACGCGGTCCTCGACCAGGTCGGCGCGATGGGCGCCGAGCTCGCGCGGGCGACCGACCTGACCGAACGCGAGGGCGCCGAGCTGGTCGGCGCCGCCAGCGGGCTGGCCGGCATGCTCTACCCGGCCTCCAACCCGCCGCCCGCGCTCGCCCAGGTCTACGCCGAGGACCCCGAGCTGGCCGCCACCTGCCCGGTGCTGCTGCCGACGCTGCTGCGGGCGCTCTCCGCGCTGGCGGCCGGCCTGCCCACGCTCAGGGAACGCTGAAAGTTTCACCCCTCTCCAGGCATTCCTGACCGCCTGTCACTCCTTCGCTGTACATCGGAGCGGATTCTGCGGACCATGTGCCGTACCTAACCGGTTAACACCACCAGAAGGGCACCCCCCATGACCAAACGACTCGGGCTCGCGGCGGCGGCGCTCCTGTCGCTGCTCGTCTCGATGCTGATCGTCCCCGCGCCCGCGCACGCCGCGGTCGGGCTCCGGGTCAGCGGCACCAAGATCCTGGAGGCCAACGGGAACGCGTTCGTCATGCGCGGCGTCAGCCACGCGCACACCTGGTACACGAGCCAGACCAGCTCCTTCGCCAACATCAAGGCCCTGCGCGCCAACACCGTGCGCGTCGTGCTCAGCGGCGGCCGATGGACCCCCAACAACGCCACCGACGTGGCCAACGTCGTCTCCCTGTGCCGGCAGAACCGGTTAATATGCGTGCTCGAAAACCACGACACCACCGGGTACGGCGAGCAGAGCGGCGCGTACACGCTCGACCAGGCCGTCGACTACTGGAGCAGCGTCCGGAGCGCCCTCACCGGCACCGAAGACTTCATCATCGTCAACATCGGCAACGAGCCGTACGGCAACAACAACGTCTCCGCCTGGACCGCCGCCACCAGCAACGCCATCACCCGCATGCGCAGCCTCGGCTTCCAGCACATGCTGATGGTCGACGCCCCCAACTGGGGCCAGGACTGGCAGTTCACCATGCGCGACAACGCCAAGACCGTCGCCGCCGCCGACACCCAGAAGAACACCGTGTTCTCCATCCACATGTACGGCGTCTTCGACACCGCCGCCGAGATCACCGCCTACCTCGACGCCTTCCAGACCGCCGGCCTGCCCCTCGTGATCGGCGAATTCGGCTTCAACCACTCCGACGGCGACCCCGACGAGGACACCATCATGGCGCAGGCCGTGTCCCGCGGCATCGGCTACATCGGCTGGTCATGGAGCGGCAACGGCGGCGGCGTCGAATACCTCGACATGGTCACCAACTTCAACCCCGCCGCCCTCACCTCCTGGGGACAACGCATCTTCAACGGCGCCAACGGCATCGCCGCCACCTCCCGCGAAGCCACCTACTTCAGCGGCGGCAGCACCGACACCACCGCCCCCACCACACCCGGCACCCCCGCCGCGTCCGGCATCACCTCCACCGGCGCCACCCTCACCTGGACCGCCTCCACCGACTCCGGCGGCTCCGGGCTCGCCGGCTACGACGTCTACCGCGAGCAGGGCACCACCGACCCCCTCCTCGGCTCCGCCACCACCAACTCCGTCACCCTGACCGGCCTCACGCCCTCCACCCAGTACCAGGTGTACGTGCGGGCACGGGACGGCGCCGGCAACCAGTCCACCGCCTCCGCCCTCGCCACCTTCACCACCTCCGGCGGCGGCACCGGCGGCGGCTGCACCGCCGCCGGTACCGTGCAGAGCCAGTGGAACGGCGGATACGTCGTCCAACCCGTCACCGTCACCAACACCGGCACTACGGGCATCACCGGCTGGACCGTCACCTTCACCCTGCCCGCCGGCCACACCCTGGCCGGGTCGTGGAACGCGTCGGTGAGCGTCAACGGCCAGACGGTCACCGCCAGGAACGCCGGCTACAACGGCACCGTGGGAGCCGGGGCCTCGACCAGCTTCGGCTTCCAGGTCACCCGACCCGGGGGGAACACGGCGACGGTCAGCTCGTACACGTGCGCCACCTCCTGACGGTTTAGCGCGGGCCGCCCCCACGCTCGTGGGGCGGCCCGCTGACGTAGGTGCCGCTGGTGCGACCCGCCCGTTCGGGTACGGCGCACTCGCGCGGGTGCGGCTGGGCGCGCTGGGTTGCGTTGCGCGCCGTCCACGTTGCGCCGCGCCGCGCCGCACTGCACGACTACTCGCCGACCCGGCGCCGGAAGCCAGGGCCCAGCGGCCGGCTGGCCGTGGCGGCCTTGCGCCGCGCCAAACGGGCGGGCCGCCCCGCCGACGGGCCTTCGCGCCGCCAAGCCGGACCCGCGGACCTTCGCGCTGCCGCGCCCGGACGCACGGGCCAGCGGCGCGGCGAGCCGGCGACAGGCCGTGGCGCGGCGGCGACAGGCCGTGGCGCGGCGGCGACAGGCCGTGGCGCGGCGGGCCGACCGCGGGCGGCCGGCGCTCGTTCACGGCGCCGGGTCGGCGGGAGGTGGTGCGGTGCGGCTCGGCGCAACGTGGTCGGCGCCCAGCGAAACGTGCCGGGGCGAGCGAGCCACCGCGCGCCGTGCCGGACGGGCAGCCCATCGACCGGAGTGTGGCCGGGCCAGCCGCCGGCGGCGGGCGCTCGTTCACGGCGCCGGGTCGGCGGGAGGTGGTGCGGCGTGGCTCGGCGCGACGTCGACGGCGCCCGCGAGACGGGCCGGAGGCGTCAGGACACGCCGGGTGGGGAGGTGGAGTCGCGGATGACGAGTTGGCAGGGCAATGTGTGGACGCCCGGCGTGGCCTTGCCGTCGATGGCGGCGAACAGGTGCTGGGCCGCCGTCCGGCCCAACACCTCCAGGTTCATGTCCACGGTCGTCAGGGCGGGGCGCGTCTCGGTGGACAGGACTTCCCAGTTGTCGTAGCCCACCACCGCGATGTCGTCGGGGACTCGCCGCCCGCGTTCGCGTACCGCTTCCACGAAGCCGGCGGCGATCTGGTCGCTGCCGCAGAAGACGGCGTCGATCTCGGGTTCGGCCATGAGGAGCATTTCGGCGGCGTGGCGGCCCCACCTCTGTGACCACACGCCTGAGAGGGTCTGGCCGGCCTGTTCGACGCCTGCTTCGGTGAGGGCGCGGTGGAAGCCTTCCTCGCGGTCGCGGGCCGCCTTGTAGTGGGTGGGGCCGGTGACGTGGCCGATGCGGCGGCGGCCGAGGGCGAGGAGGTGGTTGACGGCCATGGCTGCGGCGCCGACGTCGTCGGGGACGAAGGAGACGTCCGAGGGGTCGTCGGAGGGGCCGTAGGCGTACACGACGGGGACCGGCAGGTCCTTGCTGACGGACGGCCGTGGGTTGGTGCTCTCCCCCACGACGATGAGGCCGTCCACGCGCCGGGACAGCAGGGCGCGCAGGTGGTGCTGTTCTCTGATCGCGTCCCCGCGCGCGTCGCAGAGCAGCACCGCCATCTCGCCGGCGCCGAAGGCGTCCTCGGCGCCGAGGAGGACGGGGATGCCGAAGCGGCCGACGCTGTCGGAGGTCAGCAGCCCCACGGTCCTGGTCTGGCCGGACAGGAGTCCTCTGGCCAGGGCGTTCGGCTGGAAGGAGAGCTCGGCCGCGGCGGCGAGCACGCGTTCGCGCGTGGCCGCCCGCACGTCCTGGCGCCCGTTGAGCGCTTTGGAGGCCGTGGCGATCGATACCCCCGCCAGCGAGGCCACGTCGTTGATGGTCGCCCGCTTACCCGCCATACTTCGAAACCCTTTTCGGTGATTTGTGAACCGCTTAGCACCATAGCACCCATTGACATGGGCTCATGTTTCTTCTACGTTTCCGAAAACCTTTAAGTCCAGGAGCAGATCATGAGACGAAGGCTGGCCGGGATCTCCCTCCTCGGTGTGTTAACGCTCACAGCAGCGGCCTGCGGCAACAGCGGCGGCGGGACACAGCAGGCGGACGGCCCCGTGACCATCACCATGTGGACCCGCGCGGCCACGCAGACCCAGAGCGAGCGCCTGGTCGCGGAGTACAACAAGACCCACAAGAACCAGGTCAAGCTCACCGTCATCCCCACCGACAACTACCAGCCCCGCATCGCCGCCGCGGCCGGCGCCAAGCAGCTGCCCGACGTGTTCGCGGCGGACGTCATCTTCGTCCCGAACTACACCTCCCAGGGCCTGTTCATGGACATCACGGACAGGATCGCGGCCCTGCCGTTCAAGGACAAGCTCGCACCCTCGCACATGAAGCTGGGCACGCTGGACAACCGCCAGTACACCCTCCCCCACACTCTGGACCTGTCGGTCTGGTTCTGGAACAAGGACCTGTACGAGAAGGCCGGTCTCGACCCCGAGAAGGGTCCCAAGACGCTCAAGGAGTTCGCCCAGCAGGCCACCACCATCCAGGAGAAGCTGGGCAAGGACGGCCAGGTGCACGGCACCTTCTTCGGCGGCAACTGCGGCGGCTGCTACGTCTTCACGTTCTGGCCGTCCGTCTGGGCCGCCGGCGCGCAGGTCATGGACGACAAGGGCACCACGTCGCTGAACGACCAGCCCGCCATGACCGAGGTGTTCAGGATCTGGCGCGAGCTGTACGAGAAGAAGGTCACCGGCCCGACGGCCAAGGAGGAGCAGGGCCCCACCTGGACCGGTTTCTTCCCCAAGGGTGAGATCGGCGTAATGCCGATGCCGTCCACCACGCTCGGCCTGATGCCGAAGGACATGAAGATCGGCGTCACCCCGATCGCGGGCCCGGACGGCGGCGAGTCCACGTTCGTCGGCGGCGACTCGGTCGGGATCTCCGCGACGTCGAAGAACGCCGACGCGGCCTGGGAGTTCGTCTCCTGGACGGTCTCGGACCAGGCGCAGGTCGAGGTGATGGCCAAGAACAAGGACGTGCTCGCGCGGACGGACCTGGCCAGCAACAAGTACTCGGCCGAGGACCCGCGCGTGGTGCTGATCAACTCGCTGGTCGCCAAGGGGCAGACGCCGTTCGCGCTGCGGTTCGGCCAGACCTACAACGATCCGCAGGGCCCGTGGCTGCGGCTGGCCAGGGAGGCCGTCTTCGGTGACGCCTCGAAGGTGCCGCAGCTCAACGCCGAGATCACGAAGTCGCTGCAGCAATGACGCTGACGGTCACGCGCTCCAGGCGGGCGGCTCACAGCGCGCCGTCCGCCCGGTGGCGCAGCAGGAAGGTGCAGGGCTGGCTGTACGCGGCTCCGACGGCCGTCATCGTGGGCGTGTTGTTCCTCGCCCCGCTGGTGCTGGTCGTCTGGATGTCGCTGAACCGCTGGCCCCTGCTGGGCCAGGCCACGTTCAACGCTCCCGCCAACTACGTCAAGATCGCCGACAATCCGCTCTTCCTCGACGCGGTGGTCTTCACGCTGAAGTACACGGCCATCACGACAGTGCTGCTGTCGGGGGTGGCGCTGGGGCTGGCGCTGCTCGTGCAGGACCGCCGGCCGGGCATCGCGTTCTTCAGGACGGCGTTCTTCCTGCCGGGCGCGGTCGGCTTCGCGGCGGCGGGCCTGCTGTTCTACGGGATGCTGAACAACGACTTCGGCCCCATCGACCCGATGCTGCAGGCCCTCGGCATCACGAGCGAGCCGGTCAAGTGGATCGGCACGCCGAACATGGCGCTGTTCTCCACGATCACGCTGGTGATCTGGCGGTTCGCCGGGTTCAACATGCTGATCCTGCTGACGGGGCTGCAGGCCATCCCGACCGAGGTGTACGAGGCCGCGCGCAGCGACGGCGCGAACCGCTGGCAGATCTTCACCAGGATCACGCTGCCGCTGCTGCGCCCGACGCTGGCGCTGATGCTGATCCTCAGCGTCACGGGCTCGCTGCTGGCCTTCGACCAGTTCTTCGTCTTCACCAACGGCGGCCCGGACAACAGCACCGTCTCCATGGTGATGGTCGTCTACCGGGACGCGTTCTTCCGTTTCGACCTCGGCGGCGCCGCGGCCCTGTCGGTCGTGCTGCTGGTGGCCCTGGTCGGGCTCAACACGCTGATGATGCGGAGGCTCCGTTGAGCCGTTACCTCACTTTGTCCGCTCTGGCGGTGCTGTTCCTGTTCCCGCTGGTGTGGAGCGGTTACGCCTCGCTGGAGGAGCCGTCGAACTACCTGGAGATGGCCCGCTTCGGCGAGGGCATCGACACCTACGCCGTCAACAGCGTGCTGGTGTCGGTCATGACGGTGGGCGGCACGCTGGTCGTCTCGGCGCTCGGCGGCTACGGCTTCGCCCGCTTCGACTTCCCGGGCAAGAACGTGCTGTTCCTGGCCACGCTGGCGATCCTCATGGTGCCGTACGCGACGATCCTGATCCCGCTCTACGTGCTGCTCGGCTATCTCGGGCTGCAGAACTCGCTGGTCGGGCTGTCGCTGGTGTTCGTGATGTTCCAGCTCCCGTTCGCGTTGTTCATGATGCGCAACGCGTTCGAGGCGCTGCCGCGCGAGCTGGAGGAGGCCGCGCTGGTGGACGGCTGCGGCACTTTCCGGGCGTTCGCGCGGATCCTGCTGCACGCGGTGCGGCCGGCGCTGATCACGGTGGGCCTGTTCGCGTTCCTGGCCTCGTGGAACGACTTCTTCGCGCCGCTCATCCTGCTCAACGACGGATCGTCCTTCACGCTGCCGGTGGCCGTGGTGAGCATGACGCAGCACACGTTCGGCGCCATCGACTACGGCATGCTCCAGGCCGGCGTGATGGTCATGGCGCTTCCCTGTCTCGTCCTCTTCATCGTTCTGCAGCGCCACTACGTGCGCGGATTCATGTCAGGAGCTCTGCGTGGCTAATCCCGTCCTGCCCTCTTCGGGCGTCCTCGCCCCTCTCGGCCTCGATTCCGTACGCGTGCTGCCGGGCTTCTGGGGCGACCGGATCGCGCTCAACAACGAGGTGACGATCGCCCACTGCCAGGAATGGGAGGAACGCGAAGGCTGGATCGGCAACTTCCGCGGTGAGCGGCCGCGCAGGGGGCGGGAGTTCAGCGACTCGGAGATCTACAAGCTGCTGGAGGCGATGGCCTGGGCGGACCATCCGGGCCTGCCCGCGCTGGCGGAGATCGTGGCGCGGGCGCAGGAGGGCGACGGTTACCTCAACACGCGCTGGTCGGGCAGCCGTTACACGGACTTCGAGTGGGGTCACGAGCTCTACTGCTACGGCCATCTCATCCAGGCGGGCGTGGCGCGGCTGCGCAGGCACGGCGCGGACCAGCTCACGGAGGTCGTGACGAAGGCGGCCGACCACGTGTGCCGCCGCTTCATGGACACGAACGAGACGTGCGGCCACCCGGTGATCGAGATGGCGCTGGTCGAGCTGTACCGGGCGACCGGCGCCGAGCGGTACCTGGAGATGGCCCGCCGCTTCGTCGAGCGGCGCGGCCTGCCCGCGCTGGCCGACATCCCGTTCGGGCGCGGCTACTACCAGGACGACGTGCCCGTCCGGCAGGCGCAGGTGTTCCGCGGGCACGTCGTGCGCGCGCTCTACCTGGCCTCGGGCGTGGTGGACGTGGCGGTCGAGACCGGCGACCAGGAGCTGCTGAAGGCGGTCGAGTCGCAGTGGGAGCGGACGGTCGCGCGGCGCACGCACCTGACCGGCGGCATGGGCTCGAGGCATGCCGACGAGTCGTACGGCGAGGACTACGAGCTGCCGCCGGACCGGGCCTACAACGAGACGTGCGCGGGCATCGCCTCGATCATGCTGGCGCACCGGCTGCTGCTGGCCACCGGCGACGCCCGTTACGCCGACCTGGCCGAGCGCACGATGTACAACGTGCTCGCCACCGGCGTGGCGCTGGACGGGAAGTCGTTCTTCTACGTCAACCCGCTGCACGTGCGGGTGCCGGCCACGCCGCTGGACGGCGTCAACCACGCCGCCGAGGGCGGGCTGCGCTCGCCGTGGTTCGACGTGTCGTGCTGCCCGAACAACATCGCCCGCACGCTCGCCTCGCTGCCCGCCTACGTGGCCGCGGCGAAGGACGACGGCGTGCTGATCCACCACCTCACCCCGGCGGAGATCCGCTCGGGACGGCTGGCGCTGCGGGTGGAGACCGGTTACCCGTGGCAGGGCTCGGTGAGCGTGCGCGTGCTGGAGGACGGGGAGGGCCGGATCGGGCTGCGCGTCCCGGCCTGGGCGACGGACGCCACGCTGGCGCACGTCCCGGCCTCCTCCCCGGACGCGCCCCTGCCCGAGGGCCCGGTCGTGCGGCCGGTCGATCCCGGCTACGCCTACGTGGAGGGGCCGTGGCGGGCCGGCGACGAGATCCGGCTCGAACTGCCGATGCGGCCCCGGTGGACCGTGCCGGACCGGCGGATCGACGCCTTGCGCGGCAGCGCCGCCGTGGAGCGGGGGCCGCTCGTCTACTGCGCGGAGTCGGTGGCCGACGAGCCGCCGCTGGCCGGGGTGACCGCCCAGGTGGAGCCGCCGGTGGAGCACGAGGCGGACGGCGTGGTGGAGCTGGAGGTGGGGGCGCGGCTGGCGTCCGGGAGCGACGGCTCCTGGCCGTACGGACCGCCGCGCACGGCCGAGGACGGCGCCGAAGTGCGGCTGCGGCTGGTGCCCTACCACCGCTGGGGCAACCGCGGCCCCGCGACCATGCGCGTCTGGCTTCCGACGATCTAGGAGAGGTACGTGCGTAAACCGCTGGTGTGCTTGGCCGTGTTAGCGCTCACAGCCTCGCTGGGCGTGGCCCCGTCCCACGCGGACGACACGCTCGGCCTGCCGGTCTTCACGGGCGACGACCCGGTGCCGGCCGAGCCCGTGAGCTACCACCCGCGCCGGATGATGGCCGAGATCTACAAGAAGGAGAAGGGCGGCGACTCGTACTGGATCGACCGCATGCTCGCCCGCCCCGGTGACGACCCGGCCGGGCCGTGGCTGATGACGCGCGGGCGGGCGCTGTTCATGAAGGAGCACGACCCGTCGGTGCTCGGTTTCGGCGGGTACGTGGCGTACTGGGAGAGCATCGACAACCGCGACGCGTACGAGATCTCGCTCGGCACCCCGCTCACCGAGGACGTCGGCAAGCGCCTGCAGATGCCCAGCCACTGGACCGGCCGGTACTCAGGTGACGGGCTCGCCGTCGGGGTCAAGAAGTTCATCACCCACGAGAACGTGGCCGTGACCACCCTGGAGATCACCAACACCGGGGCGGAGCCGCGCACGGTGCCCGTCACCGTCACCTCGCCGTACGCCAAGCAGGCCGACGGCGACCGCGAGCTGACCGGCACGGTGTGGGCGAAGAACAAGCTGACCACGATCTTCCCCCGGCTGAGCGGCGACGGGCTGAAGGTGTCGGACGGCACGCTCACGGGCTCGCTCACCGTCGAGCCGGGCAAGACCGTGCGGACCAAGGTGCAGATGGGCTTCGTCACCGAGGAGCTGCCGAGGTCGCGCGCGGAGTACGACGGCTACAAGGGCCGCTCGCCCGAGCAGGCGCTGCGCCGCCAGCTCCAGGACTACAACGCCTGGTGGGCCGACAACCTGCCCTACATCGACGTGCCCGACGAGAACATCAAGAAGTTCGTCTACTACCGCTGGTGGCTGATGCGCTTCAACTTCCTCGACGCCGACATCCCGGGCAACGACTTCCAGTTCCCCACGTCGGTGGAGGGGGCGCTGGGCTACAACAACGCGATCGTGCTGACCGTGCCGATGTTCGTGCAGGACCTGAAGTACCTGCGGGACCCGATCTACTCGTACGGGCCGTGGGTGTCGGCGGGCGAGGTCTCGCGCGGCTCGAAGTACACCGACAACCCGGGCGACCCGGAGAACTGGTCGAACAGCTACACCCAGTACATCTCGGCCGCCGCGCTGGAGAGCTACCAGATCCACGGCGGGCAGCCGTCGATCCTGCGCAACCTGGCCAGGTACGCCGAGAAGGACGTGTACGGGCAGCTCGCCGCGTACGACTCCAACGACAACGGCGTCATCGAGTACGACTGGGAGGCGATGACCGGCAACGACGCCGACGCGGTGTCGTTCCACTACTACGACCGGGCCAACGAGCGGCTGGAAGGCGCCTACGTCTACGCCAACGCGATGGCGGCGGCGCAGGCGTACGAGCTGGCGGGCGACCGGGCGAAGGCCACGGAGCTGCGCGGCGTCGCGGACAAGGTGCGGAACGGCATCCTCTCCTTGCTGTGGGACGAGCAGGCCAAGCTGTTCAAGCACCGCGACCTGCAGACGGGCAACCTGATCCCGTGGAAGGAGTCCAACAACTACATCCCGTACGCCACCGGCCTCGTCCCCACCGATGACCCGAAATATCGGGAAGCGCTCCGGTTGTGGGCTGATCCTGCGGAATATCCGATCTTCCCGGCGTACACGGCCAACCAGAAGGACAAGGCGGAGGCCGCCGCCGCCGGCAACCCCGGCACCAACAACTTCTCCCAGATCAACTCCACCCGGAACTTCGCGCTGTTCTCCAAGGCGCTGCGCCAGTACGCCAGTCCGTACATCACTCCCGAGCAGTACAAGCAGCTCCTGTACTGGAACGCCTGGTCGCAGTACGTCGGCGGCGACACCCGCTACCCCGACGCCAACGAGTTCTGGGCGAACTGGGACCCGCAGACCAGGACAATCGGCTACCGCTCCTGGATCCACCACACGATCCTCGGCAGCAGCAACTGGACCGTCATCGAGGACGTCATGGGCCTGCGCCCGCGCTCGGACGGCAAGGTGGAGCTGTGGCCGGTGGACATCGGCTGGGACCACTTCACCGTCAACGGCGTCGACTACCGGGGCGCCGACCTGACCATCGTCTGGGACAAGCCCGGCGACGGCACCCGGCACTACCCCGGCGTGCCCGAGGGGTACTCGATCCTCGTCGACGGCAAGCGCGAGGTCACGCTCTCCGGCCTCGCCCACGCGACCTGGGACCCGAGGACCGGCCAGGTCGAGGGCGGCACGGTCGTGCACGCCGGGAAGGCCCCGTCGCTCAAGGCCCCGACCGAGGTCGAGCTGACCGGCGACCGCGTCGAGGACCTGTTCCAGAAGGCCGGCGTGGACCTGCGCGCCGACCGCCCCAACCTGGTCACGTCCGCCACCGCCTCCCACGGCGACCCCGCAGGAGCGGTGGACGGCTCCACCATCAACGCCCCCGTCTGGGACGCCAAGGGCTCCGGCGACGCCCAGGACTGGCTGGCCGTGGACCTCGGCTCCGCCCGCGAGGTCGACCAGGTCAAGCTGTACTTCTTCAACGACCGCAAGGCGTACGGCGAGCCCGCCCTCTACTCGGTGCAGTACCTCGACGGCGACACCTGGAAGGACGTGCCGGGCCAGGACAAGCGGCCCCGCTACCCGCGCGCGAACCTCAACGAGGTGCGCTTCCCCGCCGTCACCACGCAGAAGCTGCGCGTCCTGGTCACCCACCGGCCCGGGTACGCGACCGCACTGAAGGAGGTGCAGGCGTACCGGTCGGGCGCCGAGGCCGGCCGCGTCACCAACCACGCGCCGTCCGTGGTGCCCGTCGTGGACCCGGCGTTCACCCGGCCCGGGCAGGTCAGGGTCGAGGCCGTGGTCAAGGACGACGCCCTGCCCAAGGGCACGCTGAGCACGCAGTGGTCGAAGGCGGACGGGCCCGGCGAGGCGTACTTCACCGACCCGGCCGGGCCCGCCACGGTGGTCGCGTTCTCCGAGCCCGGGGCGTACACGCTGAAGCTGACCGCCACGGACGGCGCCAAGAGCACCACCGCCACCGTGCGCGTCACCGCCACCAGCCAGGCGGCCCAGGCGAACGTGGCGCCCAAGGCCACGCCCACCGCCTCCTACACCTCCCCGTGGGAGCGCGTCGGCGCGATCAACGACGGCATCGACCCGCCGCGCTCCAACGACGGCGCCAACCCGCGCTGGGGCACCTGGCCGCAGCAGGGCACGCAGTGGGTGCAGCTCGACTGGCCCGCGCCCGTCCAGGTGAACAAGGCGGACGTGTACTTCTTCGACGACGGCGGCGGCGTGCGCGTGCCCGCCTCGTGGAAGATCCAGCAGTGGGACGGCGACTCCTTCGAGGACGTCACCGGCGTCCAGTCCTACCCCAAGGCCGTGGACGCCTACAACACCGTCTCCTTCGACACCGTCACCACCTCCCGACTGCGCGTGCAGCTCGAATCGGGCGGGGCGTCGGTCGGCCTGCTGGAGGTCAAGGTGTACGAGGTGCCGCCGGACGCGGTGCGCCCCGTCCACGTGCCCACCCTGGCCGGCACGCTGCCGAAGCTGCCCGCCACGGTCGAGACCCTGTACGCCGACGGCTCGCGCGGCCAGGCCGCCGTCACCTGGCAGCAGGTGACGCCGGAGCAGGTCAGGACCGGCGGCACCAGCTTCACCGTCACCGGCCTGGCCGAGGGCGTGCGCCAGCCGGCCCAGGCGACGGTGTACGTTCGCACCACCGGCGAGGTGACGATCACCTCGCTCGCCGAGGAGGCCGTCACCACCCGGGCCAGGGTCGCGCCGTCGCTGCCGAAGACGGTCGTGGCGACGTACAACGACGGCTCGAAGGACAGCTCGGTCGCCGTCACCTGGGAGGCCGTCGATCCCGCGAGGTACGCCCAGCCGGGCACGTTCGGGGTGAGCGGCCAGGTGGCGGGCACGACGATCGCGGCGAAGGCCACCGTCACCGTCCAGTAGCGCCTATTCTGTCCTGGCCCCACCTGTTTCGCGGGGCCAGGACAGGAGCGGGACAGCACGATGGCCGAACTCGCCGGGAACAAGCCGAGACGCCTGACGGCCAGATTCGTGGTCGCGGCCGCCATGGCCGTGGCCTCGCCGGTGCTCGGCCTGGCCGCGATCCTCATCTGGGCCGGGCTGACCGACGAGTGGACGCCCATGCTGACCCTGAGCCCGCAGTCCGCCGTCACCTTCACCTTCCCCGCCGTCGGCGCGTTCCTCATCCACCACCGGCCCCGGCTCAACATGGCGTGGCTCATGTGCGTCGGCGGGTTCGCGGCGGCCGTCAGCGACGTGTCGAACGCGCTGATGTTCCGCGCCGCCTCGCACGGCGAGATGGCGCTGGCGGGGTGGTTGCGGGTGCCGACGCAGCTCGGGTGGGCGGTGTGCGGGCTGACGCTCACGATGGTGCTGCCGCTGTACTCGCCGGACGGCCGGCTGCCGTCGAAGCGGTGGCGGCCCGCCCTGTGGCTGGGCTGCGTGGCGATCGGGGCGGCGACCGTCCGGTACGTGTTCAGGATGTCGCCCGCGCCCGGCACCACCCCGTTCCCGGCGATCATCCCGAACCCGCTGCAGATCCCGGCGCTGCATCCGTACATGGGTGTGATCACGACCGTGAGCTGGGCGGGCATCTACACCGCGATGGCGCTGGCCGCGCTGTCGCTGGCGGTGCGGATGCGGCGGGCCGACCCGGCGGGGCGGCGGCAGATCGGCTGGCCGCTGCTCGCGTTCGCCGGGTACATCTTCTTCCTGATCCTGGGTGCGATCTGGCCGGTGTTCATGTGGCCGGCGATCGCGTGGGCGGCGGCGATCCCGTTCGCGGTGGCGTTCGCGGTGATGCGCTACCGGCTGTACGGCATCGACACCGTGATCAGCCGGGCGTTCGTGGCGGCCGGCGTGGTCGTCGTGGTCAGCCTCGTCTACTTCGGCGCGGGCACGCTGTCGAGCCTGGTCGTCTCCGGCTACGACCAGGTGGCCGGCGTCGCCGCCGCGTTGTTCGCGGGCGCGTTCTTCCAGCCGCTGCGGCGCGCGTTGCAGCGCGCCATGGACCGGCTCCTGTACGGCGCGGTCGGCGACCCGGGCCTGCTGGCCGAGCGGCTGACGCAGGCGGTGCGCGGCGCCGACCCGGCCAGGGCGCTGACCTCGGTGGTCAGCGTGCTGCGTGACGGGCTCGCGGTCGAGGGCGTGGCCGTGGAGGTGGCCGACGGCGAGCCCCGTTACGTGGAGAGCGGCCGGGTGGGGCCGGACGCGCGGGAGGTGCCGCTGGTCTGGCACGGGGCGCGGGTCGGCCGCCTGCTCGTCGGCCCGCCGGGGCCGCGCCGCTTCCCCGCCGCGCACAACGAGCGGGTGCTGGCCACGCTCACCCCGTACGCGGCGGACGTCGCGCACGCCGTCCGCATGGCCGCCGACCTGCAACGATCGCGCGAGCGCATCCTGACGGCCAGGGAGGAAGAGCGCCGCCGGCTGCGCCGCGACCTGCACGACGGCCTCGGCCAGACGCTCTCGGCGATGGCGATGACCATCAACATGGCCCGCCTCAGCCTCAAGAGCTCCCCGGAGGCCGCCGACGAGCTGCTGCGGGAGCTGCACGCCGGCATGAGCGCCGTGACCAGCGACATCCGCGAGCTGGTGTACGGCCTGCGCCCGCCCGCGCTCGACGACCTCGGCCTCGCCCGCGCGGTCCGCGACCTGGCGGCGCGCTCCTCCCCCGGCACTGAGGTCGAGGTGGAGGTCGAAGGGGACCTGGAGGACCTGCCCGCGGCCGTCGAGGTGGCCGTCTACCGCATCGTCCAGGAGGCGCTGACCAACATCGGCCGGCACGCCGAGGCGTCCAGGGCGCGGATCGTGCTCCAGCGGGAGGAGTCGGTGCTGCGCGTGCTCGTGACCGACGACGGCAAGGGGCTGCCCGAGTCGCACCGCGCCGGCGTCGGGCTGGGCTCGATGCGCGAACGAGCCGCCGAGCTGGGCGGCATCTGCGTGGTGACCGGCGAGCCGGGGGCGGGCACCCGCGTCGAGGTCATGCTGCCGCTCCTGACGGCCGGGCCGCTGGCGCGGACGTGAGGCGAGTGGTGGTTTCCTATACGCATGCCTGATCTCGTAGTCGACGGCGGCGACAAGCTCTGCGTGCAGTTGCTCATCGAGCTGCGGGCCCACGTGCGCGCCGCCGGGCCGGGCGCCGTCATCCACCTCATCGCCACCGACCCGGCCGCGCCGGTGGACCTGCCGGCGTGGTGCCACCTGACCGGGCACACCTACCTGGGGCCGGTGGAGGGGGAGCGGCCGACGTACGCGCTGCGGGTGGCCGAGTCGGCGGCGGAGACGCAGGAGTCGAAGCCGTGGCACGCGGCTTAAGCGGTTAACGACCGGGCCGGCCGCCTGGCCTAAAGTATGGAGGGTTATCCGGTTCAGAGAGGGACTCCGTGAAGAGACCGACGATCGCCGACATCGCCAGCCGGGCGGGAGTGTCCAAGGTGGCGGTCTCCTACGCGCTCAACGGGCAGCCGGGCGTGTCGGAGGCGACCCGCGCCCGGATCGTCGCCATCGCCGACGAGATCGGCTGGCGCCCCAACAGCGCCGCCCGCGCACTCAACGGCGCCCGGGCCAACTGCGTGGGCCTCGCCCTGTGCCGGCCCGCGCGCATCCTCGGGGTCGAGCCGTTCTTCATGGAGCTGATCAGCGGCATCGAGGGGGTGCTGGCCGACCGCTCGTACGCGCTGCTGCTCCAGGTCGTCACCAGCCACCAGCAGGAGAGCGAGGTCTACCGCCACTGGTGGGGTGAGAGCCGCATCGACGGCGTGTTCCTCGTGGACCTGCACTACGACGACTCCCGCGTGGCCGAGCTGGAGCGGCTCGGCATGCCGGCCGTCGTCATCGGCCACCCCTCCCAGTCGGGCTCGCTGTCGGCCATCTGGTCGGAGGAGGGCGAGGCCGTGCGCGAGACCGTCGGCTACCTCGTCGCGCTCGGGCACCGCCGCCTCGCGCGGGTGGCCGGGCTGCCCGAGCTCGTGCACACGACCGTCCGGGACCAGGCGTTCACGCAGGCGTGCGAGGGCGTGGCCGAGCACGTCATCGTGCACACCGACTACACCGGCGAGGAGGGCGCGCGGGCCACCCGGCGGCTGCTCAGCTCGCCCGACCGGCCCACCGCGATCGTCTACGACAACGACATCATGGCCGTGGCGGGCCTTTCGGTGGCGCAGGAGATGCGGGTCGAGGTGCCACGCGACCTGTCCATCGTGGCCTGGGACGACTCGCCGCTCGCCCAGGTGGTGCGGCCCCCGCTGACCGCGCTGACCCGCGACATCCCCGCCTACGGGGCCCATGCCGCGCAGCGCCTGCTCGCGCTGATCGCGGGCGAGGACGTGCCCCCGTACGAGGATCAGGCCGCCGTCCTCACGCCGCGCGGCAGCACCGGCCCCGCCCCATCCGGCGCGTGACCAGCTCTTTCTTCTTGGCCGCTCTTTCTTCGTGGCCCGCTCTTTCTTCTTGGCCCGCTCGGCACGTGTCACGGGCTGGGACCGCGGCTGGCAGACCGCCCGTCCGAGCCCGTGACACGTGCCGTCCCCTCCTCGCGGCAGTTCCCGTACGGGAGCCGCCCCAGCGTCCCCCGCGCCAAGGCGACTCCATTGATGAACGAGAGCGGAAGGGGCGCTCTTAGTACCTCCATACCTAAACGAGATCCGATGTTCGATGAATCGTGACCTGAGGCATTGACAACTTTTTTTGTCGGCACATAGTCTCATCACCATCCGACCTGGAGGGTCCGCGATGAGATTCCGCACCACCATCGAGCTGAACGGCAAGACCGCCACCGGCTTCGAGATCCCCGCCGAGACCGTCGAAGCGCTCGGCGGCGGCAGGCGGCCGGCCGTCAACGTCACGATCAACGACCACACCTACCGCAGCACCGTCGCCACCATGGGCGGCCGCTTCATGGTGCCGCTCAGCGCCGAGAACCGGCAGGGCTCCGGCGTGGCGGCAGGCGACGAGGTCGAGGTGAAGGTCACACTGGACACCGCACCTCGCGAGGTGACGGTGCCCGGCGACCTGGCCGCGGCACTCGACGCGGCACCCGAGGCCAAGCGGTTCTTCGAGAGCCTGTCGTACTCACGCAAGAGGTGGCACGTGCTCAACGTCGAGGGCGCCAAGAAGCCCGAGACCCGGCGGCGGCGCGTCGCCGACACGGTGGCCAGGCTCGCCGAGGGCGTGGCATGACCTGGGCGTGACGGGTGCGTAACAGAGGACCTGACGGGTAGCGGGGCGATATGACTGAGGCTTTCGACACCGACATGTTGTGGGACGAGTTCCATCGGGCGGTCAACATGAACTCCGAGGAGCTGCGGTCGTACCTGCTCGCCGACGCCTCCGACGAGGACGGCTTCCCGCCCGACCCCGACCTCGGCATCGACGAGCTGGGGCGCGGCGTGCTGCACGTCCTGAGCAAGCGGAAGGGCGACCTCACCAAGACCGACCTCGACGTCATGCGCCAGGTCGTGGAGCTGGTCGAGACCCTGGGCGACCGCACGGACGACGAGTCGCGGCGCGAGCTCATGTCCGTGGGCCACGACCCGCTGAGAGGATGACCCATGGTCCAGCCGCATCCGTGGATCGAGGGCTACGTACGCGCGTGGAACTCCAACGATCCCGACGACATCGCCGCCCTGTTCACCGAGAACGCCGTCTACTACACCGAGCCCTACAGCTCGCCGTGGCAGGGACGCGACGACATCGTGCGCGAGTGGCTGGGCCGCCAGGACAAGCCTGGTGAGGCCACGTTCGAGTGGCATCCGGTGTGCGTGACCGAGGACGTGAGCGTCATCCAAGGGGTCACGACATATCCGGATAAAACGTACAGCAACCTCTGGGTGATACGGTTCGCTCCCGATGGGCGATGCCGGGAATTCACCGAATGGTGGATGCGGCACGATGCCAAATGATGCAATGGGCCGAACCGTCTTCACCCGAGGAGATCCGTTGAGAGACAACCTCGACCTCGCCGCGAGCGCCCAGGAACTGGCCGACGCCGCCCCGACGGGATCGATCGACCGCGCCGCCGCCTCGTCCGTGGCCATCACCCTGGCCACCACCCGCGACATCGACGACGCCCGCCAGACCCTCGACGGGGTCTCCCCGGAGGAGGTCCGCCAAGCGGCCCTGGCCCTGTTCGACCGCCTCTCGACCCAGTAGGCCCCTCGACGGTGTGACCCAGCGGGCCCGCCCCACGGCCGGCCCGCCACCGGGGCCCGGCCCTTCACGCGTCAGGCGGCGGCTCTCGGCGTGCGGTACACCTCGATGTCCCGCCCTCCTCGCCCATCGCCCGCATGGTCCTGCCCAGGTCGCGGGCCAGGCGGGTCACTCGGGCCGTCCTGCCCCGCTCGTAGGCCAGACGGGTCGCCTCGTACGCCTCGGCCGCCCCGGGCTCAGCCATGCGGCGATCTCGCAGTTCCCGCCAGTCGCCCTGCTCGCTCATTCGTGCTTCTCCCCTTGCCAGGCGGTGTGCCGGGACGCTGAGGCACACCGCCGCGGCACTCAACCGCGCGCCCCGCGCCCCAGGTGTGCCACCAGTTTGTCGATCTCGCGGGCGTACCGCTCGGCGAACTCCGGTGATTCCGGGTCCTCGTCCCACACGGCCCGTACGAGCTGCGGGAACGTGATGCCGGCGGCCGTGATCGAGAACAGCGCCACCAGCACCGCGCCCGGGTCGAGGTCGGCGGGGAACTCGCCGTCCTCCTGGCGTTGGCGCAGGTGTTCCAGGTCGCGGCGGACGTCGGCCACGAAGGCCGGGTCCGGGGGGCCGGTCTCGGTGAGGCTCTGCCAGAGCATCAGGCGGCCGTAGTCGCGGCGGGCGGAGTTGGCGCGTACGTAGTCGGCGGCCAGCTTGCCGAGGGAGGCGGAGCGGTCGGCGAAGGTGCTCTCCTCGGCCTGCCAGCGCGTGTTCAACGCCTGGTAGAGGCCCTCCTTGCCGCCGAAGTAGTAGGAGATGAGCTGCTTGTTCACCCCTGCTCTGGCGGCGATCTCGCCGACCCGGGCGCCCGCGAAGCCCTTGGCCGCGAACTCCTCCAGTGCCGCCTGAAGGATGCGGGCCTTGGTGCGCTCGGGGTCGCGCTGCTTCTCCTCCGGTTCACGTCTCATGGCCGGAAGCTTATCAACCATCCGGATGGTTGACACATTCAGACGGATGGTTGATAGTGAGGGACATGACGACGACGAAGGACATCGCGATCATCGGGGGCGGCATCGGCGGGCTCTGCCTGGCGCAAGGGCTGGTCAAGGCAGGCATGAAGGTGACCGTCTACGAGCGGGACCGCACCCCGTCCGACCGGCTGCAGGGCTACCGCGTGCACATCGACCCCAACGGCGCCCGCGCCCTGCACGACTGCCTGCCTCCCGAGCTGTGGCGGGCGTTCCTCGACACCACCGGCCGCGGCGGGCAGGACTTCGGGTTCCTGACCGAGCAGCTCAGGACGCTGACCGTGATCCGCAATCCCAAGGCCGCCGACCCGGCCGACGACCACCACTCGGTCAGCCGCATCACGCTCAGGCAGGTGCTGCTGTCGGGGCTCGACGAGCACGTGCGGTTCGGCAAGACGTACGAGAGGTACGAGCGCCTGCCCGACGGGCGCACCCGGCTCTTCTTCGCCGACGGCACGAGCGCGACGGCGGACATCGTGGTCGGCGCCGACGGCGGCAACTCGCGGGTGCGGCAGCAGTACCTGCCGCACGCCCGGCGGGTGGACACCGGGATCGTCACGGTCGCGGGGAAGTACCCGCTGACGCCGGAGACGCGCGCGCTGCTGGCGCCCCGGCTGGTGGACGGGCCCAACAGCATCATCCCGCCCAAGGGCATGGGCTTCTTCACGGCCCCGCACGACCTGGACGACGACCTCCCCACGACCCGCGACACCACCGGCATCGGCGTGACTGAGCAGGAAGGCGTGCTGATGGACAACACCAGCAGCTACCTGCTCTGGGCGTTCGGCGCCGCCGCCGGGCGGTTCCCCGCCGACCTGGCGGGCATGACGGGCGAGCAGCTCAAGGCGACCGTGACGGGCATGATCCGGGGCTGGCACCCCGACCTGCTGACGATGGTCGGCCTCTCCCCCGCCGAGGCGGTCACGCTGCTGCCGATCCGTACCTCGATCCCGATCGGGCCGTGGCAGCCCACCCCGATCACCCTGCTCGGCGACGCCATCCACAGCATGACCCCGATGGCCGGCATCGGCGCGAACACCGCGCTGCGCGACGCCCGCCTCCTGTGCGCGGAGCTCACCGGCGGCGGCGACCCGGTGGCGGCCATCGGCCGATACGAGGAGCGGATGCGCGAGTACGGCTTCGCCGCCGTCCGCGGCTCGCTGCGCGCGGCCAGGCAGTTCGTCGGGGAGAGCCGGGCGGCGCGGATCGGGTTCAAGACGTTCCTGCGCGGCGTGGAGCGGATCCCCCCGCTGAAGGCCAAGGTGTTCTCCTGACGGTTGCGCGCGGCGACCGGGGCGAACACTGTGGAGGCATGCCAGGCGTCGACACCCTGGACGGCCTGCTGCGGGCCGTCACCGAATTCCGTACGGACGACTACGAGCTGCCGGTCGAGAAGGCCGCGCTCGACCGGGCCAGGCGCTCGCTGGAGGAGACGGGGCTGCTGCTGCTCGGCGAGGTGCACGGCGTCAGGGAGAACCCGCTGGTCATCCTCGGCCTCATGCGGGCACTCGACCTGACCCACCTCGCCCTCGAATGGCCGGAGGACCTGAAGCCGCAGCTCGACGTCTACCTGGCCGACGGCACGGGCCTGGACCATCCGCTGCGGTGGCTCGGCGACGGGCGGGTCACTGCGGGCCACTTCGCGATGCTGAAGGCGGTGCCGGAGCTGTCGGTGACGCTGTTCGACGGGGGGATGTTCACCGGCGACTGGTCGCAGCGGGACGCGCTGATGGCCGAGCGGGTGCTGTCGGCGCGCATCGAGCCCGCGCTGGTGGTGGCGGGCAACGCCCACACGCTCACCTCGCCGACCGAGCTGGGGCTGCCGATGGGCGCGTGCCTGGCCAGCGCGCGGCCGGCGCTCAAGAGCGTGCGGATCCAGTACGGCAGCGGCAGCTTCTACAACATCGAGCCGCGGCTGACCAAGGGGTCCGCGACCGTGGCGGGGCTGTACACGGTGGACGAGGAGCTGTTCGTGGGGCTGCCCGAGTTCGGCGAGGCCACGGTGCCGCACCTGCCCTTCGAGCTGCTGCGCGACCGCCTCGGCCACTGAACGCGTGGCCCGTACTGTTGACCCGGCGGGCTTCGGCGGGCTTCGGTGGGCGCGGCGGGGTTCGGCGGGGTTCGGCGGGAGGGGTGGATGCGGGTCGGGATTCTGGGGCCGCTGCGGGTGGCGGGCGGCGAGGTCGGCGGTGCGCGGGTACGCGCGCTGCTGGTGCGGCTGGCGCTCGACCCGGGCCGGGTGGTGACCGCCGGCCGCCTGATCGACGACCTGTGGCCGGACGACCCGCCCGCGCATCCGATGGCGGCACTGCAGTCGCTCGTGTCGAGGGCCCGCAGGGAGGCGCCGGGGCTGATCGGCTCGCATCCCGCCGGTTACCTGCTCGACGTGCCGCCGGGCGAGGTGGACGCGCAGGTGTTCGAGCGGCTGGTGCGGGAGGGCGACGTACGGGCGGCGCTGGCGTTGTGGCGCGGGCCGGCGCTGGCGGACGCGGCCGGGCTGCCGTTCGCGGCGGGACCGGCGGCGCGGCTCGAAGAGCTGCGGCTGACGGCGCTGGCCGCCCGCATCGCCTCCGACCTCGACAGGAACGGTGACGGTGAGCTGGTGGCCGAGCTGGAGGGGCTGGTCGCGGCGCATCCGCTGCGTGAGCCGTTCCACGCGCTGCTCATGCGGGCTCTGACCGCGCGCGGGCGGCGGGGCGAGGCGCTGGCGCTCTTCGAGCGGATCAGGGCGGCGCTCGCGGACGAGCTGGGCGCGGACCCCGGCCCCGAGCTGCGGCAGGCCCACCTGGAGGCGCTGCGGGACCCGGCGGAGCGGCAGGCGCCGAGGAACAACCTGCCCGCGCGGCTCACCAGGTTCGTGGGCCGGGCGGACGACCTCCGGCGGGTGGGGGCGGCGCTGGCCGAGTCGAGGCTGGTGACGCTCGTCGGGCCGGGCGGCGCGGGCAAGACGCGGCTGGCGGTGGAGGTGGCGGCCGGGCTGGTGGTGCGCGACGGGGTGTGGCTGGTGGAGCTGGCCCCGGCGGCGAGCGTACGGGCGGCGGTGGAGGACGTCCTCAAGGCCACCGGCCTGATGGAGGGGATGTTCGGGGCGCGGAGCCTGGGGGCGGCGCTGCGCGGCACCGCGCCCGTGATCGTGCTGGACAACTGCGAGCACGTGGTCGAGGAGGCCGCGCGGGTGGCGCGGGAGCTGCTGTCGGAGGTCGCGGGCCTGCGCGTGCTGGCCACCAGCAGGGAGCCGCTCGACATCCCCGGCGAGCGCCTGCACCAGGTGCTGCCGCTGCCCGAGGGGCCGGCCGCCGAGCTGTTCATGGACCGGGCCGCTGCCGCGAGGCCGGACCTGGTGGTGACGCGGGCAGAGGCGGAGCGGGTCTGTCGCGAGCTGGACGGCATCCCGCTGGCCATCGAGCTGGCCGCCGCGCGCCTGCGCACGATGCCGATGTCGGTGCTGGTCGAGCAGCTCGGCGACCGGCTGGCCTTCCGTGGCGGGCGCACCTCGGAGCCGCGCCACCGCACGTTGCGCGCGGTCATCGACTGGAGCTGGAACCTGCTGTCCGAGCGCGAGCGGGAGCTGCTGCGCGGCCTCACGGTGTTCTCCGGCGGCGCCACGTACGAGGCCGTCGCCCGCGTCTGCGGCGGCGACCCGGACCTGCTGTCCTCGCTGGTGGACAAGTCGCTCATCGCGGTCTCCGGCGACCGCTACACGATGCTGGAGACCATCAGGCAGTACGCCGCCGCCGACCTGCCCGAGGTGCGCCGGGCGCACGCCCGCTAC
The DNA here is from genome assembly GCF_900323885.1 of [Actinomadura] parvosata subsp. kistnae. Lineage (GTDB taxonomy): Bacteria > Actinomycetota > Actinomycetes > Streptosporangiales > Streptosporangiaceae > Nonomuraea > Nonomuraea composti. The sequence continues at coordinate 1,826,060 of NZ_OOHJ01000018.1, forward strand.
TACACGGAGCTGGCCGAGGCCGCCGAGCCGCACCTGCGGACGGGGGCGCAGCTCGCCTGGCTGGCGGTCCTGGACGCCGAGCGCGACAACCTGGACGCGGCGCTGCGCCACACCGACGACCCGCTCCGGCTCATCCTGTTGCGCTTCTGGCCGTGGATCGTGCGCGGCCGGTGGCGGGAGGCAGCCGAGCAGGCGGCGGCGGTGCTCGCCAGGGTGGGCGAGGTGGCGCCGCCGGGGCGGGAGCTGGCGCACGGGCTGTGCGTGGCGCTCACCGGTGGCGGGATCAGCCCGGCGGTGCGCGCGTCCGACCATCCGGCCGCGCTCAACGCGTTCGTGCTGGGCAGCAGCATGGCGCCGCCGGGCGAGGCGGTGGAGCTGGCGGAGCGGGCGCTGGCGCGGCTGCGCGAGCATCCCGACCTGTGGACGCGGTCGGCGGCGCTGCTGGCCACCGGTGCGACGCGGTTCGAGTACGGCGCGGTGGCGGGCGCGGAGGACCTGCTGGAGCCGGCGCTGGCCGGGTTCCGCGAGACCGGCGACCGGTGGGGGCAGTGGGCGGCGCTCTACTGGTTGTCGCTGGTCGCGGAGAACCGGGGCGACTTCGCCACCGCCGCCGCGCTCGGTGAGGAGCCCGAGCGGCTGGCGGCCGAGCTGTCCGGGCTGGAGACGCCGCTGGGGCCGATGACGTTCCTGCTGCGGCTCGGGCAGCTCAAGGGCCGGGCCGGCGATCACGCCGGGGCGGCGGAGGCGCTGGATCGGGCGTGGGCGGCGGCCACCCGCGTGCAAGATCCGGACATGATGGCCCGGGTGCTGCACGCCAGGGCCGAGCTGGCCCGGCGCGGCGGCGACCCGGGCGAGGCGGCGCGGCTGCTGGAGCGGGCCATGGCGCTCGGGGTGGAGACGACCGCGCAGTTCGGGGCGTTGCTGCGGGTGGAGCTGGCCAGGGTGAGCCGCGACCCGGCCGGGCCGCTGCGCCGGGCGCTGGAGCTGATGGCGGGCTGCTCCGACCGGACTGTGCGGGCGGCCGTGCTGGAGGGGGTGGCCGAGCACCTGGCGCCGCTGCCGGCGGCCGAGCTGCTGGGGGCGGCGCGGGCGCTGCGCGGGATCGCCGAGTCCGCCGACCCCCACGTCAACGGGCTGATCGGCAGGTGCGAGCAGGCGCTCGGGGCCGAGGAGTGCCGGGCGGCGCTGGCCCGCGGCGCGACACTCCCCGACCCCGAGAAGCACGCGCTGGAATGCCTGTGACGGTGGCTCTTCAGGGCTGCAGGCGGTGGAACAGCTCGACCCGGGCTGATTCTTCCCCGCCGTGCAGCCGCTCGGCGGAGCCCTCGACACCCCAGGTCGCGGCCACCACCTCACGGACCTCAGAGCTGAAAGGCGGGCAGGCGTAGATCACACCGCCAGGGTAGGCGCTTCCTGTTTGGCGGCGGATGCGCCAAGGTTAGGGCAACTTGCACCGTGAGGTAAGGAGAGCAGTGGCCAGTCCTGGCACCATCGACACTCGAGGCAGTGACTTCGCCCGACTAGCCCATCGTATTGCGGACGCCGGTCTTCTCGACCGGCGTCCCTTTTATTACGCCATCCGGATGACCGTCGCGGCCGTCGCGTACGGCGGCGGCTGGGCCCTGTTCGCCTGGGTCGGCGACTCCTGGTGGCAGCTCCTCGTCGCGGCCGTGCTGGCCGTGATCTTCACGCAGTTCGGCTTCCTGGCCCACGACCTGGGGCACCGCCAGGTGTTCAGGACGCGCCGCCCCAGCGACGCGGCGGGCCTGATCCTCGGCAACCTCGCCATCGGCCTCGGCTGGGGCTGGTGGACGACCAAGCACAACAAGCACCACGCCAATCCCAACCACGAGGACCACGACCCCGACGTGTCACCGGCGGTGATCGTCTGGTCGGAGGACCAGGTGGCCCGCAGCACCGGCCTGCCCCGCTTCATCGCCAAGTACCAGGCGTTCTGGTTCTTCCCGCTGCTCACGCTGGAGGCGTGGCACCTGCACGTGGCCAGCGTCAAGGCGCTGTTCCAGCCGACGGCCAAGCGGCGGGGCCTGGAGCTGGGCGCCCTGCTCGTCCACTTCGTGCTGTACTTCGGCGCGGTCTTCGCCGTGCTGCCGCCCGTCAAGGCGCTGCTGTTCCTGGTCGTGCACCAGGGTCTGTTCGGGGTCTACCTCGGCTGTACGTTCGCGCCGAACCACAAGGGCATGCCCGTGCTGACCAAGGAGGACAAGCTGGACTTTCTCCGCAAGCAGGTGCTGACCTCCCGCAACGTGCGCGGCAGCCTGTTCACCGACGTGGCGCTCGGCCAGCTCAACTACCAGATCGAGCACCACCTGTTCCCCAACATGCCGGCCCCGAACCTGCGCAAGGCGCAGCCGATCGTCGAGCGTTACTGCCAGGAGATCGGCGTCGACTATCTCCAGACCGGGCTCGTCGAGTCGTACGGGCAGGCGTTGAGACATCTCCACCAGGTCGGCGCCGCGCTGCGCTGACCTCCTTCTCCGGGCGCCCGCTCAATGGGCGCCCTCCTCCTTCTGCTTCTCCATCAACCGGTCACGGCGGCGTTCGAGCTCGGCGATCAGTTCGAGCTGCTCGTCCGACTGGCTGATCATCGCCGAGATCTCGATCTGGTCGGTCGCGCCCATGGTGCGGATCTGGTCGCGCATGTCCTTGTTCTCGGCTCGCAACCGGGCCAGGTCCTCTTCGACCTGCCGGATCTCGTCCTCAATGCTCATGGAACGGCTCTACCCAGAAGCGCCGCCGCGATTACCCGGGCCTGTCCGCGAACGTACAGAATGTGGGGCATGCGCAGGCCCTCACCCAGCACGATCGTGTCCCTCGTGACCATCGCCGCCGTGCTGGCCGGCTGCCTGCTGGCGCTGCGCGGCCCCGGCCGGCCCAACGTGCTGGACGTCGTGCTGCCCGCGATCGCCTGCGCCGCGCTGCTGGCGCGGCAGCGGTACCCGGTGGCGGCGCTGATCGTGATGACGGTGTCGGTGGCCGCCTACTACCCGTACGCGGGGCTCGACGGGCCGGTCATCGTGATGCTCTTCATCGCCTTCTACACGGCGGCCGACCGCGGGCATCTGACCGCGGCCATCGCCACGGGGGCGGCGGCGCTGCTCGCCATGGGCATCGGGGAGACGGGCGCGACCAGGCACGTCGACGACAGCATGTTCATGATGATCACCGGCTGGGTGGTGGCGTCCATCGCGTTCGGCGGGGTGACCCGCAACCGGCGGGCGTACCTGTCGGAGGCCCGGCAGCACGCGCTCGACGCCCTGCTCACCAAGGAGGAGGAGGCCCGGCGGAGGGCCAGCGAGGAGCGGCTGCGCATCGCCAGGGAGCTGCACGACGTGCTCGGGCACAACATCTCCATGATCAACGTGCAGGCGTCGGCGGCGCTGCACGGCATCAGGAAGCGGCCAGAGGAGGCCGAGGCGGCGCTGCGTACGATCAAGGAGACCAGCAAGGAGACGCTGCGCGAGCTGCGGACCACGCTGGGGGTGCTGCGCCAGGTGGACGAGGACGCGCCGGTCGCGCCGGCCGACAGCCTGGCACGAGTGGACGCGCTGGTCGCCGCGTCGGGGCTGAAGGTGCGTACGGACCTGTCCGGGCCGCTCGACGCCCTGCCGACCGAGGTGGACCTGGCCGCCGCCCGCATCGTCAGGGAGGCGCTGACGAACGTGTCCCGCCATTCGGGCACCGACCAGGCCACGCTCACAATCACCCACAAGTCCGGAAATATCATCGTCACCGTGGAGGACGACGGGCCCGGCGCCACGTACGACGGGGGCAGCGGCTTCGGAATCCAGGGCATGCGCGAGCGCGCGACCGCGCTCGGCGGCACCCTGGAGGCCGGCCCGCGCCCCGAAGGCGGCTTCCGCGTCACCGCCCGCCTGCCACTGAACCAGCCGACGAACGGGGCTTGATGATCCGCGTACTGCTCGCCGACGACCAGACCCTGGTCCGCGCCGGGTTCCGGTCCATCCTCAGCGACGAGGACGACATCGAGGTGGTGGCCGAGGCCGCCAACGGCGCGGAGGCGGTCGCCCGGGCCCGCGAGCACCGGCCCGACGTGGTGCTCATGGACATCCGCATGCCGGAGCTCGACGGCCTGGAGGCCACCCGCCGCATCGCGGGCGACCCGGCGCTGGACGGCGTCAAGGTGATCATCCTGACCACGTTCGACCTCGACGACTACGTCTACGGCGCGCTGCGGGCGGGCGCCGGCGGCTTCCTGGTCAAGGACACCGAGCCGGCCGAGCTGATCCACGCCGTCCGCGTCGTGGCCAGAGGCGACGCGCTGATCGCACCGTCGATCACGCGGCGGCTGATCGCCGAGTTCGCCGGCCGGGTGAAGCGGCCGGAGCCGGGCCCCGAGCTGAACGCGCTCACCGAGCGGGAGCGCGAGGTCATGGCGCTCGTGGCGGGCGGCCTGTCCAACGACGAGATCGCGGCCCGCCTCGTGCTCAGCCCGGCCACGGCGAAGACGCACGTCAGCCGGATCATGACCAAGCTGCGCGTGCGCGACAGGGCGCAGCTCGTCGTCATCGCGTACGAGGCCGGCATGATCACCCCAGGCTGGCTTACTCCCTGAGTGGTACGCCGGAGGGCTTCGTGCTACCGGGGATGTAAGGCGGGTGCACGCGCCGGCATGACGCGGCGGGCGCAACCGTACCGGGAGGGTCTGCGGTATGGACATCGTGGACCTCGCCCGCCTGCAGTTCGCGCTCACCGCGGGCGCGCACTTCCTGTTCGTGGCGCTGACGCTCGGGCTGGCGACCCTGGTCGCCGTCGTCCAGACCCGCGCCACCTTCAGCGGCGACCCCGTGCACCTGCGGATGACCCGGTTCTGGGGCCAGCTCTACATCATCAACTACGCGATGGGCATCGTCACGGGGCTCGTGATGGAGTTCCAGCTCGGGCTGTCGTGGAGCGGGCTGACGGAGTACGCGGGCGACGTGTTCGGCTCGGCGCTGGCCATCGAGACGCTGGTGGCGTTCTTCGTCGAGTCCACGTTCCTGGGCCTGTGGATCTTCGGCTGGGACAAGCTGAACCGGTGGGCGCACCTCGCGCTGATCTGGGGGGTGACGCTCACCGCGTACGCGTCGGCGTTCTGGATCATGGTGGCCAACGGCTTCCTGCAGCACCCGGTCGGGCACGTGCTGGAGAACGGGCGGCTGCGGCTGACCGACTTCGGCGCCATGGTGGCCAACCCGGCGGCGCAGGTGGCGTTCGGGCACGTGCTGTCGGGGGCGATGGTCGTCGGCGGCTTCTTCATGGCCGGGGTGAGCGCGTACCACCTGCGCAAGCGCACCGCCGAGCAGGACGTGTTCCGCAAGTCGCTGCGGATCGGGATCGGCCTGGCACTGCCCGGCCTGTTCGTGACGGCGACGTTCGGCGGCATCGGGTTCCAGACGCTGCAGCCGACGAAGGCCGCCGCGTGGGTGAACAACACCGAGCGGCTGGCCGCCGCGCAGGCCGAGATGGTGGCCAGGCTCGGGCCGGGCGACTACCTGCCGCCCGCGGGCGCGGTGCAGGCGGGCGGCATCACGATGCTGACGTTGTTCGCCGTCATGCTGTTCGTGGCCGCGCCGAGCTTCCTGCTCATGCTGATCCGGCCGGTGGTGCACCGCTTCCGGCTCTGGCACTGGCTGCTGACACTGATGATCCCGGTCCCGTTCGTCACCATGCTGGCCGGCTGGGTGTTTCGCGAGATGGGCCGGCAGCCGTGGGCCGTGTACGGGCTGCTGCGCACGTCCGACGCCATGTCGCCGGTGACGTGGAGCCAGATGGTCTTCTCGCTGGCCGGGTTCGTCACGGTGTTCGCAGCCCTGATCGCCGTCAACTACTGGCTGCTGGCCCGGCAGGCCAGGCGCGGGCCCGGCGCGGTGGCGCTCGGCGACCGGCCGGTGGACGTGCCCGTTCCCGCTCCTACCTTCTGAGGGACGCTTGTCATGGAGATCTTCATTCTGGGCTTCTTCGCGATCGGGTATCTGGTGCTGGCCGGGGCCGACATCGGGGTCGGCATGGCGCTGCCGTACCTGGGGCGGTCGGCGGGCGAGCGGCGCGAGGTGATCGCCGCGATCGCGCCGTTCTTCCTCGGCAACGAGGTGTGGCTGGTCGCCACGGCCGGCGTGCTGGCCGGACTGTTCCCCCGGCTGGAGGGCGAGCTACTGCACGGCAACCACACCGTGGTCGTGACGCTGCTGCTGGCCTGGGTCGTGCGCGACATGGGGCTGTGGCTGCGCGGGCGCGTCCCGGGGGCGCGCTGGCAGGCGTTCTGGGACGGCGCGATCGTGGCCGGGAGCTGGGGGCTGGCGCTGAGCTGGGGCGCGCTGCTGGCCCACGTGCTGCTCGGCATCGAGGGGCCGGTGGCGCTGCTCGCCGCGCTCGTGCCGGCCGCGTTGTTCGCCACGCACGGGCTGACGTTCGCGGCGCTGCGGCTGCGCGGCGCGCTGCGGGCACGGGCGGCGGTGCTCGCGGGCGGGGCCGGCGAGGGCCGCACGTACGCGCTCACCTCGGCGGCGCTGGTGGTCGTGGCGGTGCTGGCCGGGCTCCGGCTGCCGCTGGAGCCCGGCACGTCGGGGCCGCTGCTGGTGCCGGTCGTCCTCACCCTGATCCCGTTCCTGGTGGCGGCGCAGGCGTGGGTGTGGTGGACGTTCCGGCACCGGGTGAGCGGGCCCTCCTACCTCTGAGTGGACGTTCCGGCGCCGAGTGAGCGGGCCCTCCTCCCTCTGACTAGAAGAGCGGCGCCCCGTCCCTGGTGAGCTTCCAGTTGGCGGCGGCGAAGCCGGCCGGGTCGATGGTGCCCTGGGCGGTGGCGTACTCGATGAGCGCCTGCCGGATCTCCACCTGCGCGTTGTAGAGCACGGGGGCGGTGGTGACGTGCGGGAAGCCGCCGCCGCCCGACTGCCGGTAGTTGTTGATCGCGACCACGAACTCCTTGTCCGCCGGGATCGGCGCGCCGTCATAGGTCAGGTTCGCGATCCGCTGTCCGACCGGCTTGGCCACGTCGATGTCGTACGAGACGCCGGCGAGCTGGTCGTAATTGTAGTCCGGCGTGTTGCCGGCGTTCGTCAGCTTGGCGACGTCCACCGGGTCGCCGGGGGCGAGCTGGTTGAAGTACTTGGCGGAGTACTCCAGGTAGTCCTTGATCTGGGCACCGGTCAGCTTGACCGCCAGGAGGGTGTTGTCGTAGACGTACAGGCCGGCCACGTCCCTGACCCGGACGTCACCGGCGGGGAAGACGGCGCTGCGGCTGAACGGCGCGGCGATCGACAGCACCGGCAGCGTGTTGTCCGGCAGCGCCTGCTTGACCGTCTCGATCTGCACGTGCTGGATGTAGTCGAGGATCGGCGTGTCCTTGTACGGCGACTCGGCCGCCGAGAGCTCCTGCGCCGACTTGGCGACGACCTTGTTGACGTAGCCGACCGTGGTGTCGTGCTGCGGCTTCAGCAGTGTCACGATCTTCGGGTCCTCGGGGACCGTGTTCGTGTTGAGCGTGGTGGACGACTTGCTCGTCACCACCCACCGGCCGCGCTGCTTGGTGAGCTGGAAGTCCAGCCGCGACAGGCGCTGGCCCCACTTGCCCGGCTCGGTGAGCAGCACCTGCTTGCCGGTGGCCTTGTTCGTCACGAACCGCTGGGCGACCTCGTTGTGCGCGTGCCCGAACAGCACCGCGTCGATGCCCGGCACCTGCTCGGCCACCATCGCCGAGGCGTTCTCCACCGGCAGGTCACCGCCGTAGGAGGACATGCCGTTGTCGCCGGCGTGCGCGGTCACGACGACCACGTCCGCGCCGAGGCCCCGGATGACCGGCACCCACTTCTTCGCCGACTCGACGAGGTCGGTGAAGCGCAGCTTGCCCTCGACGTTCGCCTTGTCCCAGATGGCCACGCCCGGGTTCGTCAGGCCGAGCACGCCCACCTTGATCGGCTGCTCGCCCTTGACCTTCATCGTCTTGATCACGAACGGCTTGTACGCGGGCAGCCCCGACCGGTCGCGGACCGCGTTCGCGGCCAGCACCGGGGCCTTCATCTGGTCGATCCAGGTGGCCAGCAGCGGCAGACCGTAGTTGAACTCGTGGTTGCCCAGCGTCACCGCGTCGTACCCGATGGCGTTCATGGCCTTGGCCATCGGGTGGGTCTCGCCGGTCTCGGTGATCGGCTCGACCTTGGCGTAGTAGTACGCCAGCGGGGTGCCCTGGATCGTGTCGCCCGAGTCGAACAGCAGCGTGTGGTCCGCCCCGCGCTCGGCCCTGATCCGGTTGACCAGCGAGGACACCTTGGCCAGGCCGACGTGGTTGCCCTGGCTGTCGGCGTAGGCGGCGTCCTTGAAGTAGTCCCAGTTGAGGGCGTTGCTGTGAAGGTCGGACGTGCCCATGACCGTGACCGTGACCGTTTTCGCCGGCGCGGCGGCCTGCGCGGGGAGTGCCGCCAGGGCCAGCACGCTGGTCGCGGCGGCCCCGGCGAGGGCGAGCTTCATGGTCTGCATGGTGCGGACAGTAACTTGGACAAATCACTCATTGGTCACGCGAGTGATGAAATCCCTGATCAATGCCGTGACTTCCGCGGGGCGCTCGTGCAGGACGACGTGGCCGCTGTCCAGCTCGGCGTACTCGCTACCGGGGATGGCCGCGTGCAGCGCGCGGGCGTGCTCGACCGGGATCAGGTGGTCCTGGGTGTTGCCGATGACCAGCGTCGGAGCGGTGATCCTCGGCAGCAGGTCCCTGATGTCCACGCGCAGGTCCAGCTCGATCTGGCGCACGGTGCCGCGCGGCGGCTCGCCCGCCATCAGGGTCTTCGCGCCCACCGAGCTGACGAACCCCGGGCTGAACGCCACGAGCGGCCCGTACGCGGCGAAGCTCTCCGGGTCGGTGGCGGCCAGCCGCGCCCACGTCCGCAGGCCCAGCTCCAGCCGCGAGTCCGCCAGGTGCGTCCACCCGGCGATCAGCACCAGCCGCCTGACCAGCTCGGGCCGCTCGGCGGCGACCTTGGCCGCCACGGCGGCGCCCAGCGAGAACCCGACCAGGTCGGACGGCTCCTCGAACGCGGCGGCCACCTGCCCGGCCAGCAGGTCGAGCGTGAGGTCGCCGCCCGGGTCGAAGGTTCGCCCGCTGCCCGCGTAGTCGGGGGTGATGACCGTGCGCAGGTCGGCCAGGCCGGGGACGAGGTGGGCGTAGTTGGTGACGGCGTCGCCGCCGGTGCCGTGCACCATGACCAGGCCGGGCCCGCTGCCCGCCCGGTGGTAGTGGACGGTGCCGCCGTCGTAGGTGACCGTGGGCATGTCTTTCTTGCTCCTCAGAGGTTTCCGCCGCCGGTGGCGTCGAGGGTGGTGCCGGTGACGAAGGCGGCGTCGGGCGAGACGGCGAAGGCGACGACGCCCGCGATCTCGTCCACGTGGCCGACGCGGTTGACCGCGTGCCTGCTCGCCGCGTACGCCTGCGCCTCGGGGTCGCCGCGCAGCCAATCGGCGTTGGTGTCGGTGTCGATGATGCCGGGCGCGACGTCGTTGACCGTGATGCCGCGCGGGCCCAGCTCCTTGGCCAGGGCCAGCGTGAACGTGCGCACCGCGCCCTTGCTCATCGCGTACGCGATGCCTTCGGGGAAGGCGATGCGGGTCGCGCCCGAGGTGATGTTGACGATCCTGCCGCCGTCGGGGATCAGCGGCAGCACCTGCTGGGTGAGGAAGAACAGGCCCTCGACGTTGACCGCGAAGACCCGGGCCCAGCCGTCCCGGGTGACCTGCGCGATGGGCTGGGGCAGGCCGACCCCGGCGTTGTTGACCAGCACGTCGAGCACGTCCGTCTCGGCCCTGACCCGCTGCGCGAGCGCGGTGACCTCCTCGGGCACGCCGAGGTCGGCGCGCACCGCGACCGCGTTCGGGCCGATCAGGTCCACGACCTCCTGGGCGGCTTCGGCGTCCCTGGCGTAGTTCACGATCACGCGGAACCCGTCCTTGGCCAGGCGTAGCGCGATCGCGCGGCCGATTCCCCTGCTCGCGCCCGTGACGAGGGCAGTCTTCATCGCTGTGCAACCTTTCTTTAGTGATCGCTACAGAAACCATAACATAGCGATCGCTATAGAATGGGCGCATGGCCAGGCAACGGGAGTTCGACAGGGAGGCGGCGCTGGAGAGCGCGCTGCTCACGTTCTGGCGGCACGGCTACGAGGCCACCTCGGTCGCGGAGCTGACCGCCGCGATGGGCATCAGACCACCCAGCCTGTACGCGGCCTTCGGCGACAAGCGGCGGCTGTTCGAGGAGGCCGTCCGGCGCTACCAGCAGACCTACGGCGCCTTCACCACCCGCGCGCTGGCCGAGGAGCCCACCGGGCGCGGCGCGATCGAGCGGGTGCTGCGGGAGGCGGCGGCCGAGTACGCCAGCGCCGAGCATCCGCGCGGCTGCCTCGTCATCACCGCGGCGGTGAACTGCGGGCCCGAGTCGGCCGAGGTGGAGGCGCTGCTGCGCGGGTTCAGGGAGGAGGCCAAGGCGGCGATCAAGCGGCGCATCGACGACGACGTGGCGGCCGGGCGGCTGCCCGCCGCGACGGACACGGCGAGGCTGGCCACCTTCTACGCCGCGACGATCCAGGGCATGTCGACGCAGTCCCGCGACGGCGCCTCCTACGAGGACCTGCTCGCCGTCGCCACCCTCGCCATGACCGCCTGGCCGGCCGTCGACGGGTCTGCTACAACGACTTGACGGAGGCGTCCTCCGGGGGGATCTCCGGGCGGGAGGCGCGCAGCCAGCGGCAGCCGTGCGGGTCCATCGGCAGCCGCACCACGCCCTGGTCCGAGACCTCCAGCGTCCCGTCCACCAGTAGGTCCGTGAGCTGGAAGCGCTCCAGCCCGTCCAGCCGCAGCTCCACGTCCTGGGCCGTGTCGCACAGGTTGTGCGCGACCACCACTGTGGCGCCGTCGGCGTCGCAGCGGTGCGCGAGCACGGCCGGATGCCCGGTCTCCAGCACGGTGTACTCGCCCCACGCCAGCTCGGGGCACTCCCGGTAGCGCTCGATGAGGAGCTGGAACCAGCGCAGCAGCGAGCCGGTGTCCCGCTTCTGGTCGGCCACGTTCACCCGGTCGGGCGCGAAGGAGCCCTCGGGGATGTCCCGGACCGGCGGGGCCTGGCTGAAGCCGCCGTCCTCGGACCACTGCATGGGGATGCGGACCGCCATGCGGCCCTCCTCCTCCAGGTTCTCGCCCATCCCGATCTCCTCGCCGTAGAAGATCACGGGCGTGCCGGGCAGCGAGAACATCAGGCTGTAGGCCATCTTGATCCGCCGCAGGTCGCCGCCGAGCATCGTCGGCAGGCGGCGGCGCAGCCCGCGCCCGAAGATCTGCATCTCCTTCTTCGGCCCGAACGCGCGGAAGACCTCCTCCCGCTCCTCCTCGGTCAGCTTGTCGAGGGTCAGCTCGTCGTGGTTGCGCAGGAACATCGCCCACTGGCAGTCCTTGGGCGGCTTCGGGCGCTCGCGCAGGGCGTCGGCCAGCGGGGTGGCGTCGTTGCGGGCCAGCGACAGCCACGCTTTCTGCATGCCGATGAAGTCGAAGCACATGGTGATCTGGTCGCCCAGCCCGTCACCGAAGTAGGCGATTAAGTCCTTGTACGGCACGTTCACCTCGCCGAGCAGGATCGAGCCGCCCTTGCGCCGCGTCATGAACGCCCGCAGGTCCGCCAGGAACTCGTGCGGGTTGGCCAAGCGCGGGTTGACGTTCTCGATGAGGAACGGCACCGCGTCCACCCGGAACCCCGACAGCCCGAGCTCCATCCAGAACCCGAGTATGCGGGTGATCTCGTCCCTGACCTCGGGGTTGCCCACGTTCAGGTCCGGCTGGTGCCGGTAGAAGCTGTGCAGGTAGTACTGGCCGGAGCCCTCGTCGTACTCCCAGACGCTGCTCTCCTTGTCGGGGAAGACGATCTGCTCGGGGTTGTCCGGCTCGGGCTTGTCCGACCAGACGTACCAGTCGCGGCGGGGCGAGTCGCGGCTCGACCGGGCCTCCTTGAACCACGGGTGCTGGTCGGAGGTGTGGTTGACGACGAGGTCGGCGATCACCCGCAGCCCCCGGTCGTGGGCGGTCCGCATGAACTCCACGAAGTCGCCCAGCGTCCCCAAGCGGGGGTCGATGGAGTAGAAGTCGGTGATGTCGTAACCGTCGTCCTTGTTGGGAGTCGGGAAGAACGGCATGAGCCACAAGCACGTCACGCCGAGCCCCGCGAGGTAGTCGATCTGCTGCGTCAGCCCGCGGAAGTCGCCCACGCCGTCGCCGTTGCCGTCCTTGAACGTCTCCACGTCCAGGCAGTACACGACGGCGTTCTTCCACCAGACGTCGGAGGTGTACGTCATGCGCATCCGGTCCCGCTACCCCACGGGACGCCTCTCATGACACCCCACGGGCCACTACCGGGCCGCCAGCACCGCCTGCCTGGCCCGCAGCGCGATCTCCAGCTCGAACCGGATGTCGGGGTCGGCGAGCTGGTCGCCGTACAGCTCTTCGAGCTGCCGCAGCCGGTAGCGCACGGTCTGCGGGTGCACGTGCAGCTTCGCGGCCACCTCGCCGGCGCCGCGCCCGTGCCGCAGCCACGCCAGCAGCGTCTCCGCGAGCCGGTCCTGCTGGGTGGGCCGCAGGTGGGCCAGGGGCGCGAGCCGCACCTCGGCCAGCGCGCTGACCAGCTCCTCGTCCTTGAACACCACGAGCGTGGCCAGGTGGTCGGCGCACCGCAGCAGCCCCCGGGGCAGCACGCCGCGCCGCGACAGGACGAGCGCCTCCCCCGCCCACCGCAGCGACGTGGCCGCCGAAGCCAGCGGCACCGCCGGGCCGATGGCGGCGCGGTGGCCGCGCAGCGCGTGCTCCAGGAGCTGCGCCCGGCCGGGGCCCGCCGGGTCGGGCACGAGCAGGCACGGCACCGGCCGGGACGGGCCGGTGAGCACGTCGGGCGGCAGCGGGGGCAGCCGGCAGGTGCCGTACTGGTCGTCGAGCGCCACGCAGGCCACCGTCCTCGGCAGCCGCCAGGCGGCGGCCTTGGCCAGGTCGGCGATGGCGTCGGGGCTGGCGGGCGGGCGGCTGAGCAGCAGGTCGAGCAGGCGGGCGCGGCGGCGCTCCATCTCGCCGGCGGCGTGCGCCCTGGCCTCGTCGAAGCCCTCGGCGGCGGCGTCGGCGAGCTGGTCGAGGTAGACGAAGATGGCCTCGCCCAGGTCGTACAAGGACTGGGGGGACAGGCCGAGCGGGCCGGCCAGCTCGGTCAGCCGCCGCCAGCCGACCCGGGCGCCGAGCCGCATCGCCGCCTGCAGCGGCTCCAGGTTGCGGCCCTCGGCCGCCTCCCCCTTGCCGATCATCCGGAACGGCTCCGGGTCCCACGGGGCGTCGGGGCGCTCGATGCGGTCGAGGAAGCCCTCGATGGCCTGCTCGACCGCCATGCGCACGACCTTGATGTAGATCTCGTCCGATGGCCGGGCGTACTCGGGGATGCGGGCCTGGATCTCCTCGATCACCTCTTCGGAGACCGGGCCGATGCCCGACCTGAGCGTTTTCACGATGTCCGCGGGTGTACGGCTTTCGCTGATGTCACTCTTGATCGCCATCGTCCCTCCTGCCGCCATTGTGACCCAGGCAACAGAAGAATGCGCAGCAAACGCTTGTTTCTTATCACTTCTGGAGGAACGCGCTGAACTCTTCCAGGTCGATCAGGCCGTCGCCGTCCTTGTCCAGCTTCTGCACGCCCTGCTGGGCGGCCTCCAGCGACACGGGCTGGCCGAGCACGTCCATCAGCCGGACCAGCTCGACCGCGGAGATGCGGCCGTCCTTGTCGGCGTCGATCAGGTCGAAGGTGGTCGCGTAGTCGTTCATGGGGGGCACCTCTCTACGAGTCCGAACTCGGGTCAGACCTTAGTGGTCACCTGTCGCAGCGCGTCGATGAATGCGAGGACTTGCGGGCTCGCGTCCCCTTCGCGCCAGGCAATGGCCAGTTCCCCGGGAGGCAGCCCTGTAACGGGCCGGTACGTCATGCCCGGCCGCTTGTAGAGGGCCGCGTTCCCCTCGGCCACCAGCACCACCCCGAGCCCGCTGATCACCGCCTCGAACACCTCCTCGGGCGTGTTCGCCGTCACCCCGACCACCGGCTCGTCGTCGCGCGCGTCCAGCCCGAGCCAGAAGTCCCGCAGCGGCCCCGCCGCCTGCGGCAGCGCGATGAACGGCTCCCGCCGCAGCGCCTCGAACGGGATCTCCGCCAGCTCCGCCAGCGGATGATCGGCGGGCATGGCGACCCCGCGCCGCTCCGTGGCCAGCACGTACGTCCGCAGCCCGGCCGGCACCGGCAGCCAGATGAACGCCACGTCCGACGAGCCGTCGGCCAGCCCGCCGCTGGGATCGTCCCAGCCGACCAGCCGCAGCGACACCTCCCACCCCGGCATCGCCTCGCGGAAGCGGCGCAGCGCCTCCTGCTGCAACCCCCGGCCCACGGCCGTCTGCAGGCCGATCACCAGCGTGCCCGTGGGCGCCGCCGCCCGCGCCTGCTCCACGCCGGCGTTCCAGCGTTCGAGCAGGTCGCGGGCGACCGGCAGCAGCGCCTCGCCCTGCCGGGTGAGCACCACCCCGCTCGGCACCCGCTCGAACAGCCGGAACCCGAGCAGCCCCTCCAGCACCCTGAGCTGCTTGGACAGCGCCGGCTGGGAGACGAACAGCCGCTCGGCGGCCCGCGTCACGTTCAGGTCCTCGGCAACCGCCACGAAATACCGCAACTCCCGCAAATGCACATCCATAGCCACTGGTTATAGCAGGAGGTCTTGGACGCCGGGCGGGCCCCGGCGGCAGGATCGGAGCCATGAAGACAAGGACTCTCGGCAACTTGCGGGTTCCCGCGATCGGATTCGGCGCCATGGTGCTCTCGCCCGGCGTGTACGGCGAGGTGGACGACGCCCGCGCCGAGACCGCGCTCAAGGCGGCACTCGACGCCGGCGGCACCCACGTGGACACCAGCGACGCCTACGGCGTGGACGGCCACAACGAGCGCCTGGTCGGCCGCGCGATCAAGGGCCGCAGGGACGAGGTGGTCGTCGCCACCAAGTTCGGCCTGGCCATCCCCGAGGGGGAGCCGAGCCGCGCCCAGCCGGTCGGGTTCGCCTTCCGCGAGCTGCGCGTCAACGCCGATCCCCGCCTGGTGCGCGGCTACGCGGAACGCAGCCTGCGCAACCTGGACACCGACGTGATCGACCTCTACTACGTTCATTACCCCGACCCCGGCGTGCCCATCGAGGAGACCGTCGGCGCGATGGCCGAGCTGGTGCGCGACGGCCTGATCAAGCACATCGGCCTGTCGAACGTGACGGCGGCCCAGCTCAGGGCCGCGCACGCGGTGCACCCCGTGACGGCCGTGCAGAACGAGTGGTCGATGTGGCGGCCCGTGGACCCCGGCCTGCTCGCCGCCGCCCGCGAGCTGGGCGTCGGCATCGTGGCGTGGAGCCCGCTCGGCACCGGCTTCCTCACCGGTACCGTGCAGGCACTCGGCGAAGGCGACTTCCGCCACAACGCGCCCCGCTTCTCCGCCGAGAACCTGGCCGGCAACAACGACCGCTACGCCCCCATCAGGACGCTGGCCGCCCACCTCGGCATCACCCCGGCCCAGCTCGCCCTGGCCTGGCTGCTGCACCAGGACGAGCACGTCGTCACCATCCCCGGCAGCCGCACCCCCGCCCACATCGAGGAGAACCTGGCCGCCGCCGACCTCACCCTCCACCCCGACACGCTGGCCAGGCTCGACGAGGCGCTCGCCAAGTTCGAGGTCAGCGGCGGGACGCTGCTCTAGATGCGGCCTCTGACTAGGCCGGCGAGCCAGACTGTGGCGATGGCCGCGTACATGGTGAGCAGGACCACGCCCGGGTTCGGGAGCAGTGCCGCGACGGCGACGGCGGCGCCCAGCAGGGCCGCCCAGCCGTACAGGACGGCCCGGCGGCGGGGCGCGCCGGTGTGCGCGGCCTCCTGCACGGGGGTGACCAGGGCCGCCACGGCCGCCCCCGCTGTCCCGAGCACGTCGTGGCCGAGCGCGATGCCCGCGACGAGCAGCGCCGCGCCCGCCGCCACCAGGCCCAGGCAGAGCGCGGCCACCCGCGCCTCCACGCCCTCGAACAACAGCCGGGTCGTCCCGCCCCGGGACAGGCGCAGCGTGGTCCACGCCTCGGCCACCCAGCCCACCCAGTGCAGCAGCGCGAGCACGACGAAGACCAGGATCACCGGCGGGACCGCGGGCAGCAGGAAGATCAGCCGCCACCCCTGCGGGAACCTGCCGCGCAGCCGCGACAGCCTCCGGTAGACCGGGTTGCGCTGCTTCAGCGCCGCCACCAGCAGGTCCCTGGCCGGGCCGAAGCCCGGATCGAGGCGGAGCACCTCGCGGAACTCCTCCGCCGCCCGCCCCGGCTCCCCGAACCGCAGCGCCGCCCGGCCGCTCACGAAGTGCGCCGTCGGGCTCTCCGGGTCGATCCGCAGGGCGTGCGCGGCGGCGGCACCCGCCTGGCGGGCGTCGCCGAGGTTGGTGTACGCCAGCGACACCAGGCTGACCAGGTCGGCGTCCTCCGGCTCGAAGCTCAGGCCGCGCAGCGCCGCGTCCGCCACCGCCTGCCACTCCCCCTTCAGCAGGTGCGCGCGGGCCAGGACCTCCCAGGCGGGGGCGTACTCGGGGGCGAGGTCCAGGGCCGCGCGGACGGCGGCGATCGCGTCGTCCGGGCGGCCGGCCCGGTTGTGCACCTGGGCGGCGGCGTAATGGGGGAACCACTGGTCGGGGGCGAGGCGTACGGACTCCCTGGCCTCCGCGACGGCCTCGTCCACCTGGCGCTGCTCGATCAGCGCCAGCGACAGCAGGGCGTGGCCGGTGACGTGCTGCGGCTCCTGTGCGAGCAGGCCGCGCAGCTCCCGCTCGGCGTCGGCGGGCCGCCGCAGCCGCAGCAACGTCCGCGCCCGCTCGACCGGATCGGCGGCCGTCACCACGGCCCGCGCACCCGCCTCATCCGGGACGCTCCCGCTACCACTTCATCTTCACCCAGGGCATCAGCTCGTCCCAGGCGCCGGAGTCGTTGGCGTGCATGACGTAGTTGCGGGCGGTGCCCATCCACTCGCGCACCGCCGTGGGCCGCACGCTCTTGGCGGCGGCCAGCAGGTCCTGTGTGGTCAGCGGGATCGGCCGGCCGGCGCTGATCGACTGCTGCAGCTTGGCCTCCACCGCCCGGTCCACCACGCCCTTCAGGTCCGCGCCCACGAAGAGCTCGGTGGCCTGCGCGACCGCGTCGTAGTCCATCTCGGCCAGCGGCTTGTCGCGGCACAGGATGCGCAGGATGGCCGCGCGCGCCTGCTGGTCGGGCGGCGGCACGAACACCGGCTGGTCCAGCCGCCCGGGACGGCGGAAGGCCACGTCCACGTACCAGGGGGCGTTCGTGGCGGCCAGCACCAGCACGCCCTCGTTGGCGTTCTGGTCCACGCCGTCCAGCTCCGACAGGAACTGGTTCACGAGCTGCCGCCCGTGCGCGCTGCGCATGTCGGAGCGGCGGCCCGCCAGCGCGTCCACCTCGTCGAAGAACAGCACGCACGGGCGGTTGCGGCGGGCCAGGTCGAACGTGGCGCGCAGGTTGCGCTCGCTGTTGCCGATGTACATGTCGAGGATGTCGGCCAGGCCGACGTTGACGAACGCCGCCCCCAGCTCCCCTGCGGCGGCCCTGGCCAGGTGGGTCTTGCCCGCACCCGGCGGCCCGTACAGCAGCACGCCGCCGCCGGCGCGCTTGCCGAACGCGGCGAACATCTCCGGCTGCTGCGTCGGCAGCAGCAGCTTGATCCGCAACGCCTCCTTGACCGTCTCCATGCCGGCCACGTCGGCGAAGGAGACCCCGGACCGCTCCACCTCCGCCGTGCTGGCGTCGCCGGGCTGGGGGACGGACGGCAGGAACGGCGACTCGGCCGGCTCGCTCGCCATCGGCGCCGGCGGCCGGGCGGCGGGGCCGGCCGAGCCGGTGATGCGCGCCTCCAGCTCCTTGTCCGCCACCGACGCGTCGCGGGAGGTCGCCTCGTAGTAGCGGTAGGCGGCCTTGGCCGTATCACCCTCGCCCAGCAGCGCCCGGGCCGCCAGCACGCCCACCGCCGGCGGGTAGCCCGGCGTCGCCAGCAGCGGCTCCAGCGCCGCCATCGCCGCGCCGAACGCGCTCTGCCGGATGAACGCGTCCGCCAGCCCGCCGATCAGCTCGGGGTCCTGCGGGGCGAGCGCGAGCGCGGCGCGGAACTCGGCCTCGGCGTCCGCCAGGTACCCCTTGGCGAGGAGCTGCCCGGCGAGATGCCGCCGCAGGGGGAGGTTGTCCGGTGAGAGACGCGCCGCCTCGCGGAGCGCCTGAAGGCCGGCATCGTCGGGCACGTGCCGTTCCCTTCTGTCGCAGTTTCGGTCATCTCGGACTACGCAAGATACCGAAATCTCGCCTACCTGGGGTTATTCACGCCCGGATAGGGGTGGTCTGCGCGGAAGCGATCCTCCAGGCGCCGTCCTCCTCCCGCACCGCCACGTACGTCAGCCAGCCGGACTCCGCCGGGAGCGCCGCGCGCGGGTCCCGCCGCACCTCCGGGTCACGGCCGTCGAACACCCGCTTCATCGACGTCACGATCGCCACGTCCGGCCGGACGAACCGGATGTCCGCCACCTCCGTCTTAGTGATCACGTCGGCCAGTGGTGACTCCAGCGCCGCCTTCATCACCTTGGTCAGCGCCTCCTTGCCCGCCACCCGCCGTCCGGCGATGTTCACGATGGCGGTGTCGGCGGTGTGCAGGGCGATGAACGGCTCCACGTCGTTCTGGTGCTTCTCGGCCTCCGCGACCAGGCTCCTGATCGCGGCGATGTCCGTGCTGCCTGCCATGACGTCCTCATCTCTGTTATTCGGAGCGATTCGCTCCGATAAGAGCATGCTATTAACGGAGCGCTCCGCTCCGCAAGAGGGCAAGGACATGTCACCGGAACAGGCGCAGGCGATCCTCGCCGATCCGCTCGCGCAGCTCGTGGTCCTCCACGCCCAGCCCCTCCTCCGGGGCCAGGGCGAGCACGCCCACCTTCCCCACGTGCTGGTTGAGCTGCACGGCACGGGCCGCGTCCGCCGCCTCCACCAGCGGGTACACGGTCGAGAGCGTCGGATGGATCAGGCCGAGCGAGATGAGCCGGTTGATCTCGTGGCACTCCTGGTAGTTCGCGCCGTGGGAGCCGATGATCCGCTTCAGCTTCATCCACAGGTGCCGGTTGTCGTACTCGTGCGCGTACCCGCTGGACGAGCCGCACGTCACCACCGAGCCGCCGCGCCTGGCCACGTACACGGAGGCCCCGAACGTCTCCCTGCCCGTGTGCTCGAACACGATGGCCGGGTCCTCCCCCACCTGCCGCCTGACCTCCGCGCCCAGCCGCCGCCACGCCTTCTCGTCGCTCAGGTCGTCGAACTGCGCCCGGTCCACCACGTGCCGGCAGCCCATCCTGCGCAGCAGCTCCGCCTTCGCCGGCGAGCTGACCACGCCCACCGGGATGCCGCCGCCGCGCAGCACCAGCTGCACGCCGTAGCCGCCGAGGCCGCCCGTCGCCCCCCACAGCAGCACCACGTCGCCCTGCTTCATCCGCGCGCCGCGCTCGCCGACCAGCATCCGGTACGCCGTCGAGGCGCACAACATGTTGCAGGCCGCCTCCTCCCACGTCAGATGCCGGGGCTTGGCGAGCAGCTGCGTGGCCTTGACCACGGCGAAGTCCGCCAGGCCGCCGAAGTTCGTCTCGAAGCCCCACGCCCGCAGGTCGGCGGCCAGCATCCCGTCGTGCTGCACGACCGGGTCCTCGCCGTCCACGTACGCCGGGCTCGTCACCACCCGGTCGCCCACCCGCCAGCGGCGCACCGCCCGGCCCGTCCTGACGATCACGCCCGCCGCGTCCGAGCCGAGCACGTGCGTCGGCAGGTCGTGCCGCGGGTCCGTCCGCCCGAACCGCTCCAGGAACGCGAACGTCGGGATCGGCTCGAACATCGCCGACCAGACCGTGTTGAAGTTGATCGCGCTGGCCATCACCGCGACCAGCACCTCGTCCTCGGCCAGCTCCGGCATCGGCACCTCGCCGACGTGCAACGTCCGGCGCACGTCCTTGTCCGGCTCGTCCGGGTCGAACGTGCCCACCTCGTCCTTGCGCAGGTGGGCGGCCCGGTAGGTGGTCGGCACGTCCAGGCGCGCCAGCTCGGCGGGCTCCGCGCCTGCCACCACTGCCTGTGCCAGCGTCATAGCAGTCCTCCCAGGTGCTCGGCGATCATCTCGACGTGTGGGGGGTCGAGCAGGTCCAGATGGTGCGAACCGGGGATCTCGACGATCTCCAGCCGCGGGCAGTACGGCCCGAAACCCCTGGCCGGGTCGTCCTCATGGGCGTAACGGGAGTCCCGCACCGTCCAGGGTGTGGGCTCGGTGGAGCGGTAGAGCACGACCCGGCCGTGGTACGGGGCGGCGGGGCGGTACCGTTCGATGGCCCTGGTGTCCTCGTGCGAGGTCAGCTGGTGCCGCAGCACCGCGCCCGGCAGCGCCTCCAGCGCTCCCGACCCCGCCATCCGCGCCCTCACCACGGCCGCACGCTCCTCCTCCGTCAGGTCCCGCAGCTCGGCCGGGTCGAGCCGCACGTCCACGCCGTACGTCCGGCGCAGGTGAGCCGCGAAGTCCGCGTACCGGCGGGCCTCGATCTCCCGCCGCTCCTCCTCCGGCACCTGGTCCGGCAGGCCGGAGTCGATCATCGCCACCAGCTCGACGTCCGCCTCGCCCAGGCGCCGCGCGATCTCGAACGCCAGGATCCCCCCGAACGACCACCCACCCAGCCGGTACGGCCCCGGCCCCGCCTCCTTGATCACCTCGGCGTAACGCTCGGCCCGCTCGGGAACGCCCAGGGCACCGTCCAGCCGCTCCAGGCCCCGGACGGGGGTGGCGGGGAGGCGGTCGGCCAGCAACGCGTACACGCCGGTGGTGCCGCCGGCGGGGTGCGCGAGGTACAGCGGCCTGCCGGCGGCCACGGCATTGAGCCGCCGCACGACCCCGCGTTCGGCCTCCGCCTCCTCCAGCCCCCGCACGACCTCGGCCAGCTCCGCCGCCCTCACGACCCGTTGATGGGCGGCGCTGATCCCGGCCGCCGCGTCGAGCTGGACCGGCTTGCCCAGCTCGCGGCTCAGCACCGCGCATGCCTCGGGCAGGACATCCGGTGGGACGGGGTCCGTGACGGAGGGCTCACGGCCGAGCAGCCCGGCCAGCACCCGCACCACCTGCCGCTCCGCCGCATCCCTCGCCGCGACGGCACGCGCTCCGGCCGCCGAACCCAGCACCGCCGCGACGGCAGGCACGTCGGCCGCCAGCCCCAACTCGGCCGCGACGGTGGGCACGTCACCCGCCAGGTCCAGCCCGGCCGCGACGGCGGGCACGTCTGCCGTCAAGCCCAGCTCGGCCGCGACCGTTCCCGCGAGGACGCCCACCGTGCCGCCCGTGAGCATCAGCGTGGTGGGCACCGCGACGCCGAAGTCGTGCTCGATCGTGCCGCGCAGCCGGGTCGCGGCCAGCGAGTCCAGCCCGAGGGCCGTCAGCGCCGTCCTCTCGTCCAGCCCGTCCGCACCCATCCCGAGCACGACCGCCACCCGCTCCTTGACCCGCACGAGCACGTCCTCGGGGGTGAGCGTGGCAGGATCCAGCGGGCCGCCAGACTCCAGCCCGGCGACGGCCCCGCCCCGCACGCCCGCAGTCCCGCCGAAGCGGCCCGCAGGCCCGGACGCGCCCTCCGCGAGACCGACGGAGCCATCCATACGACCGGGCACGCCACCCGCCAGACCGGCTGAACCGTCGGCGCGACCCGCGAGACCGGCCAAGCCGCCCGGCGGGCTGGTTGGTTCGGTGGTCACGTCGGCGAAATACGGGATGCGGGCGATGGCCGGAAATATCGTGACCGCTTGCCGCACGTCCACCTTGATCACACCTGCCGACATCCCGCCCCGGACGAGCACCTCCAGGGCCTCAAGCCCTTCCTCCGCCGTCAGCGGCTCCACCGCGGGCAGGGCGGCCCCGGCGGACGTGCCGGCCCACGGCCCCCATGCGATGGCGATCCCCGGCAGCCCTTCGGCGCGGCGCAGCTCGCACAGCCCGTCGAGCCAGGCGTTCGCCGCCGCGTAGGCCGCCTGCCCGGGGGAGCCGAGCAGGCCGGCCGCCGACGAGAACGCCACCCACCAGTCCAGGTCCAGCGCCTTGGTGGCTTCGTGCAGGCGCAGGCCGCCGTCCACCTTGGCCGCCCACACCCGTTCCAGGCTCCCCGCGTCCAGGTCGGTGACCATGCGGTCGTCCAGCACGCCGGCCGTGTGGATCACGCCGCGCAGCCGCATCCCTCCCGCCATGGCCGCCGCCACCAGCCGCTCGGCCGTCCCGGGCTGGGCCAGGTCGCCCGTCACCACCTCGGCGACCCCTTCGGCGGGCGCCGGTGTCCGGCCGTTCAGCACGACACGAGTGGCACCGCGCTCGGTCAGCCGGCGGGCGGCGAGCCGGCCGAGCCGGCCGGTCCCGCCGGTGACGATGTACGCCCCCGGCCCGCCCACCGGGTCCTGGCGGGCGGGCGGGACGGCGGCCCGGCGCAGGCGAGCCACGTGACGCACCCCGCCCCGCCAGGCCACCTCGTCGTCTCCCGGCTCAGCGGTCAGTTCGGTGGCCAGGTCGGCGAGGTCGTCGAAGTCCACGAGCGTGGCGTGCAGCTCCGGCCGTTCGAGGGCGAGCACCCGCACCAGGCCGCGCAGTGCCGCAGGACCGGGGTCGGGCCGGTCGCCCTCCAGGACGGCCTGGGCCCGTTCGGTGCCGATCGTGACGCGGCAGCCCCGGGCGGCCAGGGCGGCGACGTTCAGGATCACCCGCCGCGCCCCGGCCGGGTCGAGTCCGCGCGGAGGCAGGACGAGCACGGACGACGCCGGGCCGAGCCCGCCGGGGAGCGGCGCGGGGCAGGTGGCGGGCAGCACGAGGAGGGTGGCGGCGGGGCAGAGGAGGGCATGGAGGCGGGCCGCCCGCGCATCCCCCTCATCGGCCAGGATGAGCCACGCGCGGGACGGGCCCGCCTCCCGTGGTGGCTCGGGGACCCAGTCGCGTACGACCAGTCTGCCGTCCGGACCGGCCGGGCGCGACGGCGGCACGGGCCCGGCCCAGTGGCGGACGTGATGCCAGGGCGAATGCGGCACGTCCACGACGCGTCCCGAGGTGCGCGGGGCGACGCGGGTGGCGGCGGTGGCGAGCTGCGTGGACAGGTCGCCCGTCGTGAGGGTGGCGGCGGGCGGCAGGGTGTCGCGCAGCGCGCCGGTCAGCACGGGGTGCGGGCTCAGCTCGGTGAAGAGCGTGTAGCCGTCCTCGGCGGCGGCACGTACGGCCTGCATGAGCCGTACGGGACGCCGGACCCCGGCCGCCCAGTAGGCCGCCTCGAACACCGGCGCCTCGCGGGGGTCCTCGAAGACCACCGAGTAGTACGGCACCACGGGCTTGCCCCCGGCGACCCCGGCCAGCTCCTCCCTGAGCACCGGCAGCAGCGGTTTGACCTGCGGCGAGTGGCCGGCGCCCTCGGCGGTGAGCGTCCGGGCGAACAGGCCGCGCGCCGCCACGGACGCGGCGAACGCCGCCACCCGCTCCGGCTCCCCCGTCACCACGCACTGGCCGGGCGCCGAGTACACGGCCACGTGCAGGTCGGCAGGCACCTCGTGGGCGTCCACCGCCACCACGGCCATCGCCCCGCCGCCGCCGAGCCCGCCGAGGAGCCGGGCGCGGGTACAGATGACCTTGACGGCGTCCGGCAGCGACAGCCCGCCCGCCACCACGGCGGCGGCCACCTCCCCCATCGAGTGCCCGATCACGGCGGCCGGCTCGAACCCGTAGGCCCGCCACGTCCGGGCCAGGGCGAGCTGGGCGGCGAAGAGGATCGGCTGGATCGTGGCCACGCCCGAGGGGAGCGGGTCGTGCACGTCGATCCCGGCCTCGGCGGCGAGCAGCGGGGCGAGGGTGTCGATGGTGTGGCGGTAGGCGGGCTCGACGTCGTAGAGGCCCAGGTCGGGCGGCTGGGGCCGGTATCCGCCGAACACCCAGACGGGCCCGGCGTCCGTCCCCTGCGTGGCAGGTGGGGGCTGGAGGCGGTGGAGCCGGTCGATCAGCTCGGCGGCGTCGGCGGCCACCACGGCGGCGGCCGCCCTGCCGCGTCCGGCGCGCCGGGCGAGCGTGTGGGCGACGTCCCGCAGGCCCGACTCGGGCCGCCAGGCGGCCAGCACGCGGGCGTGGTCGCGAACCCTGGCCTCGGTGGTGTCGGTGAGCAGGAAGACGTGCTTGGCGGTGCCCACCGGGCGCGCCGAGGCGCCAGGGCCCATGTCGGACGCGCCCAGACGGACATCCGGGCCGACGTCGTACGCCTCCAGGCAGACGTGCGCGTTCGTGCCGCCGAAGCCGAACGCCGACACCCCCGCCCGCGCGTCGGGACGTGGCCAGGCGGTCGGTTCGGTGACGACCTTCAAGGTGTCCCAGGGGACGTGCGGGTTGGGGTGGCGGAAGTGCAGGCTGGGCGGGATGACGCCGTGGTGCAGGGCGAGCACGGTCTTGATGAGCCCGGCGACGCCGGCGGCGGCCTCCAGGTGGCCGAGGTTCGTCTTGGCGGAGCCGAGCAGGACGGGGGTGCGGATGGCGGCGGCGATGGCGCGGGCCTCGATGGGGTCGCCGAGGAACGTGCCCGTCCCGTGGGCCTCGATGTAGTCGGGGCCGCGGTCCCCGTACACGTGCCGCAGCAGCGCCTCCTGGGCCTCGGGGTTGGGGGCGACGAGGCCGTTGGAGCGGCCGTCCTGGTTGACGGCGGTCGCGCCGACGAGCGCGAGCACGCGGTCGCCGTCGCGCAGGGCGTCGGTCAGCCGTTTGAGCACCACGACCCCGCAGCCTTCGGCGCGCACCATGCCGTCGGCGGAGGCGTCGAAGGCCTTGCACCGGCCGTCGGGCGCGGTGCCGCCGCCGCGGTCGAAGGCGAGGGTGATCACGGGGGAGAGCAGGACGTTCACGCCGGCGGCGAGGGCGAGGTCGCACTCGCCGGCGCGCAGGCTGGAGACGGCGAGGTGGGTGGCGACGAGGGAGGAGGAGCAGGCGGTGTCGACGGCCATGGAGGGGCCGCGCAGGTCGAGCAGGTAGGACAGGCGGTTGGCGCCCATGCCGAGCGCCGCGCCGGTGGCCGTCCAGGCGTCGACGGAGGCGAGGTCGGCGGTGGTCAGGTAGGCGTACTCGTTGCCGGAGATGCCGGTCCACACGCCGGTGCGGGTGCCGGCCAGCGATCGGGGGGCGATGCCGCCGTGTTCGAGCGCTTCCCAGGCGGTCTCGAGGAGCAACCGTTGCTGCGGGTCCATGGCCGCCGCCTCGCCGGGCGCGATGCCGAAGAACTCCGCGTCGAACCCGGCCACGTCGTCGAGGAACCCGCCGTGCCTGGTGGCGGTCGCGCTCGCCGCCCCGAACGCCTCCCACCGGCCGGCGGGGACCTGGCCGACCGCGCAGCGGCCCTCGATGAGCAGGTCCCAGTACGCCCGGGGGCCGTGCGCGCCGGGGAAGCGGCAGCCGACGCCGACCACGGCGACGGGCTCGCCGGGCGGGGCGCGGCGCGTACGGGAGGCTCGGGGGTGGCCAGCGCGCGGGCCAGGCGGTTCACGGTGGGGTGCTCCCACAGGAGGGTGGGGCTCAGCTCGCGGCCCAGCAGCTCGCCCAGCTCGGCCGCGACGGCCACCGACTCGCGGGAGGAGAGCCCGTACTCGCCCAGGGGCCGGTCGGGGTCCACGTGCTCGCCGAGCCGTTCGACGAGGAAGCGGCGGATCTCACCTTCGCCGGGTACGTCCATCAGCGCTCCCATGCATCTGGGGTGATCGGCCAACATACCCAGGGGCCGGGGGCGGGGGTCAGGCCCGGACGGAACATTCCTCGGCCGGGTTTTGTCACGCTCGTGATGATTTATCCGGCGGAGCGTAACCGGAGGCGGATTTTCGTACGGACGCTCATAGCGGCTCCCCCGCCGCACCGCCTACCCTCGCGTGCACTCCCGGCGAAGGGGCCCGACCATGTCCTCAAGCACGCAGCCGACCATGCGACCCGCCCTGCGCCGATGGCGGGCGCTGGTGGTGCCGGTGGTGGCAGCGGTGGTGGTGCCGGTGCTCGTCCTGTCCGCGGCTCCGAGCGGGGCCGCCGCCGACCCCGACTGGTCGCTCTCCCCCGACGGCTCGGCCACGGAGCAGCCGAGCACGAGCCCGACCCCGCAGCCCGCCCAGGACACCGGCTACCTGCCGTGGCAGAAGGCGCTGCCGGGCCCGGCCCGCGTGGTGCGCGAGCGCCGTCTCGACGCCCGCACGCTGGACGTGCTCATCTCCTCCCCGTCGGTCGGCCGCATGCTGCCGGTCCGCCTGCTCCTCCCGCGGGGCTGGTCGAAGGGCGCGAGGCGGACGTGGCCGGTGCTGTACCTGCTGCACGGCGGCGCGGACGACTACACGTCGTGGACCCGCATGACCGACATCTCCACCTATACGGCCGACCTGGACGCCATCGTCGTCATGCCGGAGGCGGGCCGCGCCGGCAACTACACCGACTGGTACAACGGCGGCAGGGGCGGGCCGCCCGCGTGGGCCACGTTCCACACGTACGAGGTGCGCCGGTTGCTGGAGGTCGGCTACCGGGCCGGCACCAGGCGCGCGGTCGCGGGCCTGTCCATGGGCGCGTACGGCGCCGTCAAGTACGCCGCCCGCTACCCCGGCATGTTCCGCTTCGCGGGGGCGTACAGCGGCATCCTGGCCACCAGGCTCCCCGGCATCCCGGAGATCGTCATGAACGCCCAGGCCAGCGAGAAGCAGGATCCCCTCGCCCTGTGGGGCGACCCCAAGCGGAACAAGCGGGTGTGGGCCGCCAACGACCCCCTGGCCCTGGCGGCGAACCTCAAGGGCGTCAGCCTCTACCTGTCGAGCGGCACCAACAGCTTCAACGGCCCGCTGGACCCGCCGGGCTCGCCGTGGCATCCGGCGCATCTGGGCGAGCCGATCTCGGCGTACACGGCGAAGGCGCTGAGCAAGCGGCTCAAGGGGCTCGGCATCCCGCACACGCTCCATTTGTACGGGAACGGCACGCACACGTGGCCGTACTGGATCAGGGAGTTCAAGAGCTCGTACCCGATGATCCGCAAGGCGCTGGGAGCCTAGGAAGCGCGGGCCCGCACGTCCCCAAGCCAAGGGGACCCGAGCCTAGGGGACGACGGCGCGGACGTCCCAGCCGGAGCCGCGCCGGTGCAGGCGGGGCTCCAGGTCGGCCATGCCGGGCCGGCCGCGCTCGCGCCATTCGCGCGCCCACCGGTCGAGCCGTTCGGCGGCGGCCGGGGCGCCCGCGACGAACAGGTCGTCGGCGGGGCCGACCAGGGCCACGCCGTCGGGCTGGGAGTAGCCGGCGCCCCAGCCCTGGGCGCCGAGGGCGGCCGTGGTGAGCCCGTCGGGGCGGGCGGCCATGAGGTAGGCGTGCAGGTCGGCGCCGCGCTCGCCGGGGACGGGCCAGGCGGTGTGCCACCCGTCGGTGATCATGAGTTCGAGCAGCCGCATGCCGACGGCCGGCTCGTGGGCGCGCAGCCATTCGGCGGCCACCCACCACATGCGGCCGGCGGCGTCGCGGGTCAGCGCGTCGACGCCGTAGGACGGCACCGGCCAGTGGTCGTGCGGCTCGGGCCTGGCCTCGGAGAAGCCGCCCGGCATCAGCAGGTCGGCGGCGAGCCGGTCGGGAGTGGGGCCGCGGCGCAGGCGGACCACGGCCATGGCGCGGGCCAGCGGCGCGAGGTGGACGGGGCTGACGAGCACCGCTCCCGGCACGGCCTGCCGCACCCAGACGTCGGGCACCCGTACGGGCGCGACCCACGCGATCACCCGGTCGTAGCGGGAGTCGGGGACCCAGCGCGTGCCGTCGCCCGTGACCAGCCGCACGTTGCGGCAGCCGTCGCTGTCGAGGAGCTTGGCGGCCCGCGCGGTCAGCCGGGCGTCGATGTCGATGGAGGTGATGTGCCCGCCGGGCCGCACCAGCCGCGACAGCACGGCGGCGGTGAACCCGGACCCGGTGCCGATCTCCAGCACCCGGTGCCCGGGCTCGACCTCCAGCCGTTCCAGCATCCTGGTGACGACGGCGGGGCCGGCGGTCTGCGGCAGCCGCGCGCCGTCGTCGAGAGCGAGGTAGGCGGGCTCGTCGACGCAGGCGAGAGCGCGCCGTACCGCCTCCCGCGCCTGCGTCATACGAGAGATACCTCCTAGGGGACCTTGATCTCCTTCTTCTTCGTGGCCCCGATGACCTCGATCCCCTCGGTGCCGAGGATGCCGTCGAGCGGCAGCGACACCGTGTAGGGAGCCGTGGCGGGAAGGCCGACGCCCGGCAGCGAGCCGACGACCTCGATCCCCCAGAATTCCGGCTGACGGATGTAGACCAGCGGGGAGAGCCTGACTGTCATGTTGAGATACGGCTTGGTGCCGCTGACGATCAGGATGAACGAGTTGGGCACGATGCCCGGGACGACTCTCGCCTCCTCGAAGTCGATCAGCCGAACGGAAGACGGAGCGGGCAGCTCCTCAAAGTTCTCAGCCATGGTTGATTCCCCCTTCGCGCGATGTGTGAAACCCCGGCGCGGGCGGTGACCCGGCCCCGCTCCCAAAGTCGCACGCGCCACCACGGCCGAACAGGTCCACTCAGCGCTTTCGCGGCCCGGTTACACCTTCTTGAGCACGACCAGCTCGCTGCGGTGGTCGGCGCCGATGGGCGCCCACGCGGCGGGCCTGATGCCGGCGCCCATGAGGGTGGCGCCGTACCACCGGGAGCCGTCGGACTCCAGCTCGTACACGGCGTCCGGGTCGAGCCCGGCCAGCCGGAGCGTGCGCGGGCCGCGCTTGGCGTTGCCGAGCGGGTTGTAGACGAGCACGGCCACCTGGTCGCCGAGCACGTACTGGA
Source organism: [Actinomadura] parvosata subsp. kistnae (assembly GCF_900323885.1). Taxonomy (GTDB): domain Bacteria; phylum Actinomycetota; class Actinomycetes; order Streptosporangiales; family Streptosporangiaceae; genus Nonomuraea; species Nonomuraea composti. The sequence goes on from NZ_OOHJ01000018.1 coordinate 1,855,052, forward strand.
CGGCGGAGCGCTCCTGCCCGGGGGTGCCGGCCAGCCGGTACTGGGCGCCCTGCTGGATGGTCCTGCGGACCCGCTTGTACTGGGCGATCAGCTCGGCGGCCGTCTCCAGCTCGCCCGCCGTCCACTCCGACAGGTTCCCGCCGACGCCGAGCACGCCCGCCATCGCCACGTGGAAGCGGTAACGCAGCGGCATCGCGCGCCGGGTGGTCGGGTTGGGCGAGTCGGTGACCCAGGCGGACATGGCGCTGGCCGGGTAGAGCTGGGAGAAGCCGTGCTGGACGGTCTGCCGGTCGCGGGCGTCGGTGTTGTCGGACGGCCAGACCTCGTCGGTGTAGCGCATGATGCCGAGGTCGACCCGGCCGCCGCCGCCCGCGCACGACTCGATGCGCAGCCCAGGATGCCGCCCGCGCAGCTCCCGCATGACCTGGTAGACGCCGCGCGTGTGCTCGATCCAGACATGGTCCTGGCCGGCGCCCCGCTCGGGCCAGCCGGCCTGGGTGAACGGCCGGTTCATGTCCCACTTGAGGTAGTCGAGGCCGAGCTCGGTGACGAGCGTGTCGAGCCAGCCGAGCGCCCACGCGCGGACGTCGTCGCGGGCGAAGTTGAGCACGAGCTGGCCGCGTTTCTCGTCTCGGCGCCGGTGCTCCAGGTGCAGCGCCCAGTCGGGGTGCGCCCGGTACAGCTCGCTCTCCTTGCTCAGCCCCTCGGGCTCCACCCACAGCCCGACCCGCAGGCCCAGGTCGCGGATGCCGTCGAGCATGCCGCGCAGCCCGTCGGGGAAGCGCTCGCGGTGGGGGAACCAGTCGCCCAGCGAGGTGGTGTCGTCGTCGCGGCGGCCGAACCAGCCGTCGTCGATCACGAACAGCTCGACGCCGATCGAGGCGGCGGTCTTGGCCAGCTCCAGCTGGTGCGCCTCGGTGACGGCGAACGTCGTGGCCTCCCACGAGTTGTAGAGCACCGGCCGCTCCTCGGCGGGGGTCGGCAGCACGTGCCCGCGGGCGTACGCGTGCCAGGCCCGGCTCGCCCCGCCGAACCCGCCCGGCGAGTAGAGGCCCAGCACGGACGGCGTGACCAGTTCCTCCCCGGGCGCGAGCGTCCAGCGCAATCCGTCGTGGCCGAAGCCGCCGGAGACGCAGACGCCGCCCTCCGGCCGGTGCGTGGTCGTCAGGCGCCAGCTCCCGCTCCAGGCCAGGGCGACGCCCCAGACCTCGCCGTGCTCCTCGGTGGCCGCGCCGTCGTCGATCATCACCCACGGGTTCGCGACGTGGCTGGTGATGCCCTGGCGGCTGGTGAAGACCAGCTCGCCGACCGGCAGCGGGCCGCGCTGGAGCTGCGACTCCTCGGCCCACGCGCCGAACACGCCGCTGTAGCGGTAGCCGGGCGCGTCGGGGACGAACCAGTTGCCGGAGTCGAGGCGCGTGACGACGGCCTGCGTCCCGGCCCTGACCGTGGTCCAGCGCTCGATGACGTCGGTGTCGTCGCGTACCCGCAGGGACAGCACGACCTCGAACGGGAAGTGCGCGTCGGCGAGCAGCACGTCGAGCCGCTCGGCGCCGCCGCCCTCGTCGTGCCGGCGCGCTCCGGCGAAGCGCAGCTCCAGGGAGCGCGTGTCGCCGAACGCGACCTGCAGCGAGGGCACGCCCCAGCGCTTGCCGCCGTCCACCGGCAGCAGCTCCTCGACCTCGCCGGGCGTGGAGAAGCTGGAGACGTGCCGTCTGGGCAGGCCGGTGACCTGCCGCGCGGCCTCGTCCGGGAGCCGGGGGCCCCAGTACGTCTGCCGCGGCGCGGCCTCCCCGGTGTCCGGGTCGATCTCCACGCCTATGACGTACGTGGAGGCGGGCGTGGTGAGCGCCCAATGGTGGTCGTCGAGCGGGATTACAGGCATCGGCGTCCCCCGAGCTGCTGGATCGATCAGGCGGCTGGAGACTAACCCGCTTTAATGCACGTGGTCAATGAACCCTTTCTCCGTCGTGCAGAAAGCTGTGATCCATACCACGGCTTTACTTGACAACGCGAACAAATAACCCCAACCATGGCCCTCGTGTTCTCACACACCGCCACGGACCCTGTGCGCCTCACCGACGCCATGCGCTCCGTGTTCGTCGAGCTGCTCGTGCACGGCCCCCTGTCGAGGGCGGAGGTGGCACGGCGGCTGGCCCTGTCGCCGTCCGCGCTGACCAAGCTGACCAGGCCGCTCATCGAGGCCGGCTACCTGCTGGAGGCCAGCGGCGAGGAGGGCCCGGCCACCGTCGGGCGCCCCTCGCAGCCGCTCCAGGTGGACGCCTCCCGCATGTCGTTCGCCGGCATCAAGCTCACCGCGGACGAGCTGTTCGCCGTCCGCACCGACCTGGCCGCCACCGTGCAGGCGGAGACGTCCAGGCCGCTGGCCGGCCACGACATCGACCACGTGCTCGGCCGGATCACCGAGGCCGTCGAGGAGCTGACCGTGCCGGGCCGCCCCCTGTCGGGGGTCGGCATCAGCCTGGCCGGCACCGCGACGCCCACCGACCCCGTCGTGCACACCTCGCCGTTCCTCGGCTGGAGCCAGCTACCGCTGGCCGAGCTGGTCGAACGGGCCGTCGGCGTGCCCACCGTGCTCGACAACGACGTGCGGGCGCTGACGGCCGTGCAGCAGTGGTTCGGCGAAGGCGTGGGACACTCGTCGTTCGCGCTGGTCACCGTGGGGGCCGGCCTCGGCTGCGGGCTCGTCGTCGGCGACCGGCTGGTCACCGGGCAGTCCGGCGCCACCGGGCTCATCGGGCACCTGCAGATCGACGACCGCGGCCCCCTGTGCGAGCGCGGCCACCGCGGCTGCGCCCGCGCGTACGCCTCCTCCCCCTCCATCCGCCGCTCGATCGCCACCACGATCGACCGGCCCGACCTCACCTTCGACGACTGCCTCGCGCTGGCGGCCGACGGCCACCCCGTCGCCCGCCGCGTCCTCGACGAGGCCGGCGCCGCCCTCGGCCAGGTCGTCGCCACCGTCGCCAACCTCACCGGGCCCGAGCTCGTCGTCCTGTCCGGCGAGTCGGTCCACATGTACGACGTGTGCGCGCAGGCGTTCCACACCGCGCTCGCCGCCCACACCCACTGGACGGCCCGTCCCGTACGGGTCGCCGTCAAGCCCTTCGCCTTCAACGAGTGGGCCAGGGGAGCGGCCGTCACCGCTCTCCAGCATCTGCTGCTGCACCGCTGAACCACCCGCCGGCGGGCACTAGGAGGTCAGTTGACCAGTGATACCGTCCGCGCCGCCCCCCGCACTCCGCCCGGGACAGTGCCAGAACCCACCCCTCCGCCCCCTCTGCGACGCCGTCTCGGTGACCTGCCGGTCGCCGTCCTGTTCGTGCTCCCCGCCGCGATCGGCTTCGCGCTCTTCTACCTGTGGCCCGCCGTCCGCGGCGCCTACCTCAGCCTGACCAGGTACAACGTCCTCACGCCGCCGCGCTTCATCGGGCTGGAGAACTACGAGAAGCTGTTCGGCGACCGGCTGTTCTGGAACGCGCTGAAGGTCACCGCCGAGTACGTCGTGCTCAACATCGTCTCCCAGACGGTGATCTCGATGTTGCTGGCCGTCCTGCTCTACCGGCTGACGAAGTCGATGGTGGTGCGCGGGATCGTGCTGCTGCCCTACCTCGTCGCCAACGTGGTCGTGGCCCTCGTCTGGTTCTGGATGCTGGACTTCCAGCTCGGCGTGGTCAACAACGTCATCGAGTGGCTGGGCTTCGACCGGGTCGCGTTCTTCGGCTCCGACCTCGCCATCCCCACCATCGCCGGGATCAACACCTGGCGGCACATGGGCTACACCGCGCTGCTCATCTTCGCCGGCCTGCAGATGATCCCGCCCAGCGTGTACGAGGCCGCCGCCATCGACGGCGCCTCCGAGTGGCGCACGTTCTGGCGGGTCACGTTGCCGCTGCTGCGGCCCGTCATGGCGCTGGTCATGGTGCTCAGCGTGATCGGATCGTTCCAGGTCTTCGACACGATCGCGGTCACCACGTCGGGCGGGCCGATCAACGCCACCAGGGTCATCTACTTCTACATCTACGACCTGGCGTTCAACCGGTTCAACTTCGGCTACGCCGCCGCGCTGTCGTCCGTGCTGTTCGTGCTGCTCGCCGGCATCGCGTACGTGCAGCTGCGCCTCTCCCGCGCCGGCGAGTCCGATCTGAGGGGGTCGTGATGGCCAGGGTCAGGTGGGGCCGGGTGGCCGGCTGGGCGGTGCTCGTGCTGGTCATGCTGGTGACGCTGTTCCCGTTCTACTGGATGTTGCGCACGTCCTTCTCCAACACCCGCGCGCTCGCCGCCGGGGCCGCGGACCTGCTGCCCGTGGACTTCACGCTCGGCGCCTACCGCCGGGTGCTCGGCCTGTCGAGCACCGCCGAGGCGGTCGCGGAGGGCGGGTCGAGCGGCACCGTCAACTTCTGGCTCTACCTGCGCAACTCGATCGTCGTCGCCACGATCACCACGGCCGGGCAGGTCTTCTTCGGCGCGCTGGCCGCCTACGCCTTCGCCCGGCTGCGCTGGCCCGGCAGGAACGCCGTCTTCACGCTCTTCGTCACCGCCCTCATGGTGCCGCCGATCTTCACCACGCTGCCCAACTTCGTGCTGATCAAGGAGCTGGGGCTGCTCAACACGTTCCTCGGGATCGTGCTGCCGCACCTGCTCATGACGCCGTTCGCGGTGTTCTTCCTGCGGCAGTTCTTCCTCGGCATCAACGCCGGCGTGGAGGAGGCGGCCCGCATCGACGGGGCCGGGCACGTGCGCACGTTCTTCCGCATCGTGCTGCCCATGAGCCGGGGGCCGATCGCCACGCTGGCCATCCTCACGTACATCACGAGCTGGAACGACTACTTCTGGCCGCTGCTGGTGGGCAAGGCGGAGAACGTCCGGGTGCTGACGGTCGCGCTGGGCATCTTCCGCTCCCAGACGCCGCAGGGCAGCCCCGACTGGGCCGGCCTCATGGCCGCCACCCTCTTCGCCGCGCTGCCGATCATGGCGCTGTTCGCCGTGCTGGGCCGCCGCGTCATCGACTCCATCGGCTACACCGGCGTCAAATAACCCCCCATTCGAGAGGTCCTGTTGTGATGAAGCGTTGTCTTGCCGTCGCGGGCGCGGCGGTGCTGCTGCTGTCCGGATGCGGCGCCCAGGAGGAGCCCGAGCAGGCCGCCGCCGGCCCCGTCACGATCGACTACTGGCTCTGGGACACCGCCCAGCAGCCCCAGTACCAGGCGTGCGCCGACGCCTTCCACAAGGCGAATCCCCAATACACCGTCAAGATCACCCAGTACGGCTGGGACGACTACTGGAACACGCTGACCACCGCCTTCGTCTCCGGCACCGCCCCCGACGTGTTCGTCGGCCACCTGTCCCGCTACCCCGAGCTGGCCGCCCAGGGCCAGATCCTCCCCCTGGACGAATACGTCACCAAGGACAAGGTGGACCTGTCGATCTACCAGGACGGCCTGGCCGACCTGTGGGTCGCCAAGGACGGCAAACGGTACGGGCTGCCCAAGGACTTCGACACCGTGGCCGTCATCTACAACACCGACCTGCTCAAGAAGGCCGGCATCAAGCCGGAGGAGATGGCCGAGCTGAGCTGGAACCCGCAGGACGGCGGCACGTACGAGAAGGTCATCGCCCGCCTCACCGTCGACAAGAACGGCAAGCGCGGCGACGAGCCCGGCTTCGACAAGAAGAACGTCGCCACCTACGGCCTCGGCCTGAACGGCAGCGGCGCCGGCTTCGGCCAGACCGAGTGGAGCATGTACGCGATGAGCAACGGGTGGCAGTACGGCGACAAGAACCCGTGGCCCACGACGTTCAACTACGCCGACCCCAAGTTCAAGGAGACCATCAAGTGGTTCACCTCGCTCATCGACAAGGGGTACATGCCGACCATGGACATCGTCAGCTCCGGAGTCGGGCAGATCGACGCGTACGGGGCGGGCAAGTACGCGATGGTCACCGAGGGAAGCTGGAACACCAAGACGTACTGGAACCTGAAGGGCGTCAAGTCCGCCCTCGCCCCCACCCCGATCGGGCCGACCGGTAAGCGGGCCAGCCTCTTCAACGGCCTGGCCGACAACATCTCCGCCACCAGCGACAACCCGGACGCGGCGTGGGCGTGGGTGAAGTTCCTCGGCTCACCCGCCTGCCAGGAGGACATCGTCGCCAAGGAGGCCATCGTGTTCCCCGCGATCAAGACGGCGACGGTGAAGGCCGAGCAGGCGTTCAAGGACGCGGGCATCGACGTCAAGCCGTTCACCATGCACGTCGAGCAGGGCACGACGCACCTGGCCCCGATCGCCGAGCACTGGGCGGACATCACGGCGACGATGACGGAGACGATGGACGCCATCTTCTCCTTCAAAGCCGACGTGAACTCGCTCGACCAGGCGAACGCCACCGTCAACGGGCTCTTCGGGTAAATCCTTATTCCTTACGGCACAGCCCACGTCACCCCACCCCCGCACGTGGCGGGCCTCCATCCAGGGCAACGCTCCTCCGGCTCCCCGGCTGACCGCCGTGACGTGCGCGAAGTGGGCCATCCGCGTGGTTCACGGTGAACCGGTCACGGAAACCGGAAGGCCGGGTGCCGCCCCGTCGGTGGGGCGGCGCCCGGCCTTCTCGCGCTTGCGCGTCAGCGGCTCAGGAGGTGTGCAGGTACACCTGGCCGAACACCTCCGACAGGTTCTTCAGGTCCGTGGCCAGGTCCACCTCGGGGTGGGCCGGGTCGTACACGGTGGCCAGGCGCGGCTTGATCGTGCCGAGCTTCTTGAGCTGCTCCCACGTGGTGTTGGCGGCCCACTTCTCGCCGTACACGCGGCTGACCTGCCCCTGGTCGTTCTGCCAGCGCGTCCACAGGGTGACGGTCTCGGCGGCGTCCTGGCGCAGCGGCGCGGCGATGCGCTCGGCGATGGCCTTGGTGACCTGCTCCTCGGTCAGCGCGGAGGAGCCGGCAGCGGCGAAGGAGGCGTCCTCGGCGGCGATCTGCGCGTAGGCGTCCCAGGCGCGGGCCTGGACCTGCGCCCACTGGTTGCGCTGGGCCGTGGCGGCGTCGATCTTCCAGGTGGCGTACTCGGTGGCGAGGTGGCCGCTGTCGAGGGCGAGCTGGTCGATGTAGCCCTTGCTCAGCCAGGCGCCGATGCGCTCGGGGTCGAGCAGCGGGTACTTCTTGGTCAGCTCGGCCGTGCAGCTCGTGTCCGCGCCGCAGCCGAGCACCGGCACCACCGTGTGCGCGGCCAGCTTCTTGCCCGGCAGCAGCGTGCGCAGCGTGGTCGCGGCCTCGGAGACGAACGTGTCGAGCTCGTCAGCCGTGGCGAACGTCTGGTTGTAGCCGAGCTGCGAGGTGAACCGGACGCCCACGACGCCGGGCTGCGTGGCGACCAGCGCGGCGACCTTCTTGGCGGCCTCGGCGAGCTTGCCGGCCTTGTAGTCGTCGGCCAGCTCGGTGTCGATCCAGACCCGCATGGTGGTCTGCGTCTGGGCCATGGTCTGCGTGGCCTGGCCGGCCGGGGTGGCCTGGGCGGCGGTCTTCTCGGCGGCGGTGATCGTGTTCGGGTCGACGTAGCACTGCTCGCCGTTCTGGCACTCGGGCGTGCCGCCGTCCTCGGCGCCCGGCACGTCGGGGGAGTCGACGTCGTGGAGCTGGCCGTCACCCTCGGCGTCGGTCGGGCAGGAGTTGCCCTCCTCGCCGCAGTCGATCATGATCGGCGGGATCGGCGCGGCGTTCTCCATGTTCTCGCCGTCGTTGCCCAGCCAGAACAGCGCCGTGTCCAGCGCCTCCTCCGGCGTGTTCAGCCAGGTGCACACGACATAGGACGGGGTGCCGGGCGGCAGCTCGTCGTTGCAGTTCCTGTCGCCGTCCTCCGCATGCGCGGGGACACCGATGCCCAGCAGCGAGAGAGTGAGACCGATGATGAAGACCTGCCGTAGCCGCCGTCTCATGGCACCTAACTTCCAGGGGGTGATCGTGGGCATATGAACAATATCCGGACGATCAAGCACGATCAATGAGATCTACGGCGTTCTTCACGCCATGCTCAACACGTAGTAGCCGTCCCAGTCGTACGGCGTTCTCCCGATATTCACTTATGTCGATCAGGCGAGCCGCCAACTTGTCCCTGGTGAGCCGGGTCACCGGCAGCGGCCGCGACCCCACTCCGAGCGCCGCCACCCGCCTGCCCCAGAACGGCTGATCAGAAAAGAACGGACACACCACATTCGGCACCCCCGCCGCCAGCGCCGTCCCCGTCGTCCCCGCCCCGCCGTGGTGCACGACCGCCGCCATCCTGGGGAACAACCACTCGTGCGGCACCTCCCCGACCACCCGCAGATCGTCGCCCTCCTCCACCGGCAACCCCTGCACGACCCCCCGCACGCGCGCCCGCCGCAACGCCGCGGTCACCTCGGCCGCCAACCGCTCCGGCTCATCCGGCACCATGCTCCCGAACCCCACGAAAACCGGCGCCGGCCCGCTTTCCAGAAAATCCTCAATTTCGCCGTACGCCCTTTCCGCCGCACCCGGCAGCCGCCAATAGCCGGTCATATGCACCTGCTCCGGCCAATCCGCAGGCCGAGGAACGACCAGCGGGCTCACCCCGCACAACACCGGCACCCGCGCCCGCCGATCCGCCACGAACGGGCTCCCCCGCAACGGCCCCAGCCCCAGAACGCCCGACCGCAGCCGGTTCACCATGCGCCCGAGCACCAGCCAGCCGAGCCGCTCCACCACCGCGTAACTGGCCCGGTTCCCGAGCGGCCCCAGGGTCGTCAACGGCACCAGCGGGTTGGGGAACGCGCGGGTCGGCTCGCCGGGCTGGAACTGCAGGATTCGGTACGGGATGCCGTACCGGTCGTGCAGGTGCCTGCCGAAGGCGCCCAGGGCCGGCGCGAGCACCAGCTCCGCACCCGCACAGGCGGCGTCCACCTCCTGGACGAGCCTGGCGGCCATCGGCTCGACCACGGTCCTGAACCCGCGCACGAACCCCAGCGCCCCGCTCCGCAACCACCTCTGCCCCTCCTCACTCTCCACCACCGCCACCGGATCCACGCTGAGCCCCACGAACGCCACCCCGCTCCTTCGGCCGGCACCTCCCACCAGGCGCGGGTGCGCGTGCCGGTCGGCGCGTCCGGCGGGCCAGGCGTGCCGGTCGGCGCGCTCGGCCAGCCAGGCGTAGCGGGCGGCCGCGACCAGCGTGACCGCGTGCCCGCGCGCGGCCAGTTCCGCCGCGAGCGCCGCGCACGGCTGCGTGTCCCCTCGCGACCCGAACGCCAGCACCGCCACCCTCACGCCGGCGCCCCCGTCCTCATGGCAGCACCCTCATGGCAGCGTGACCAGGCTGATCAGCGCCCCGGCCAGCACCAGCCCCGCCGCTGCCAGGAGCCCGGCCGCGTAGCCGGTGGCGAAGTCTCCGGAGGCGTGCACGACCACGCCGACGGCAGCGATCCCAAAGAGTCCCGAAATTTCACGACTCACGGAGAAGATCCCGCCCGCGACCCCGGCCCTCGGCTCCGGCACCGCACCCAGCACCGCCGACCCGAGCGGCATCGTCAGCGCCGACCCCACCCCGATCGCGCACACGGCAGGCAACAACCGCCCCCACCCGTCCCCGGCCTCCAGCGTCGCGGCGAGCGCCATCCCCCCGGCCACCAGCACGAGCCCGGCCGCCACCGTCCGCCCGGCGCCCAGCCACCGCTCCACCAGCGGCACGACCGGCGTGACGACCACCACCAGCAACGCCAGCGGCACGAACGCCACCCCGGAGTCGGTCGGCGTGAACCCGAGCACCCCTTGCAGGAAGATCGCCGTGTAGAAGAACACCCCGTTGACCCCGAGCCCCCAGAGCACCTGAGCCGCCACCCCGCCCGCGAAGCTGCGCACCCTGAACAACCCCAGCTCCACCATCGGCTCCCGAGCCCGCCGCTCGGCCACCACGAACGCCGCCCCGCCACCCGCACACACGATGAGCGCCACCACGGCCGGCACCGACGCCCACCCGTGGGCGCCACCATGGATGAGCGCGTAGGTCCCGGCGCCCAGAAACACCACCGACGCCACCGCCCCGCCCCCATCCAGCTCCCGCCCGCCGCCCGCGCCACCCTCGCCGGTCGGTACGGCCACGGCGGCCAGCACGATGATCACCGCGCCCAGCGGCACGTTGGCCAGGAACACCCAGCTCCAGTGCGCATGCTGGCTGACGTAACCGCCCGCCACCGGCCCGAGCGCCAGCGCCGCCGCCCCCGACGCCATCCACACGGCCACCCCCATCGACCGCTGCCGCTCCTCCCGCCCGGCCAGCACGGCGAGCGTCGCGGGCAGGATCAACGCCGCCCCCGCCCCCTGCGCCAGCCGCGCCGCCACCAGCACCTCGACGGACCCCGCCAGCCCCGCGCCGAGCGAGGCCACCGTGAACACCGCCAGCCCCGCCACCAGCACCCGCCGGTGCCCGTGCACGTCGGCCAGCCGGCCGCCGGCGAGCATGAGGCCCGCGAACGTCAGGATGTACCCGGTCGCCACCCACTCCAGGGCGGCCAGGCTCGCGCCGAGGTCACGCTGGATGCTGGGGACGGCGACGGTGACGACCGTGTTGTCCAGCGTGGTCAGGAAACCGGCCAGCCCCGTGACGAGGAACAACGGCCACACCCGGGTGGCCCGCCGCCCCGCCCGGCCGACGGCCAGGCTGCTCATTCGTCCACTCCACCCACGTCCACCCGCCGCCGGGCAACGGCCGCACCTCCCGCGCGCGCCGCTCCACGACCCGCACCCAGCCGGCCCGCCGCCCTTCCCCGCCACCCTCCGGTTCGGTACGCCGCGCGGGATCGTACGGGTGCGCCCGCAGCGCGGGTCGCGCGACCTCAGGGGGCGGGACGGCGATCGGCACGGGATCGGTGTCCGCCCCGAAGACGGCCGGCCGCCCCTTGACGGTCACGACGAACGGCACCTCCTCAGGCAAGGCACCCGAGGACACGGCGCTCCCGGACACGGCGCTCCCGGGCGCGGTGCTTGCAGGCGCGGTGCTTGCAGGCGCGGTGCTTGCGGGCGGCGGCGCGATGGCACGTGGCGCTCCCGTGTCGGGCGGCGTCACAGCGACGAGAGCAGGGGCGGGGGCGGGGGCGGGGGCGTGGAGGTCGATGCGTTGGTGGAAGCGCCGCCAGGACCGGGGCAGCCACCAGTTGGCCCCGCCCATCAACCGCATCGAAGCAGGCACCAGCAAGGCCCGCACCAGCGTCGCATCGACCACGATCGCCACGAACATCCCCACCCCGAGCAGCTTCACGATGGCGATCCCGGCGGTGGAGAAGGCGCCGATGACGACGAGCAGGAGCAGGGCGGCGCTGGTGATGACGCCGCCCGTCTGTTGCAGCCCGGCGGCGACGGCGGCGGTGTTGTCGCCGGTGCGCAGCCACTCGGCCCGCACCCGCGACAGCAGGAACAGCTCGTAGTCCATGGACAGCCCGAACACGACGGCCAGGATGAGCACGGTGACGGTGGCCTCGATGGCGCCGGTGGAGGTGAAGCGCAGGGCGGTGGCGAGGTGACCGTCCTGGAAGGCCCAGACGATGACGCCGAACGAGGCTCCGATGGACAGCACGTTCATCAGCAGGGCTTTGAGGGGCAGCACGAGTGACCCGAACGCGGCGAACAGCAGGACCGCCGTGACCGAGCACACGACCAGCGCCATCCACGGCAGGGTGGCGGCGAGGCTGTCCTGGAGGTCGAGTTGGGCGGCGGTGGGGCCGCCGACGACGACGCGCCGCACGTTCGGCTCGGGTGGGAGGGCGCGGATGGCGCGGACGAGGGCGCGGGCGGCGTCGGACATGGGGTCGGAGGCGTAGCGGACGGCGAGCCGGACGGCCCCGTTCGTCTGGGACAGCCCGGCCACCTCGACATCGGTGACACCGGGCAGCCGCTCCAGCCGGCGGACGAGCGGCCGGACGTCCAGGGGGCTGATCGGGGTGACGGCGCTGATCGGGGTGTGTCCCTGGCCGAGCGGCCCGGGGAGCGGCGGCGGTTCGGTGAAGGTGCGTTCGACCAGGACGTGGACGTCGATCGCGGCCATGGCGTTGCGGGTGAAGTCCCGGTCGAGGGTTTCGGCGACGCGGCGGCTCTCGGAGGCCGCGGGCAGCACGCGGTGGTCCACGTTCCCGAACTTGACGTGCAGGAACGGCACGGCCAGCGCCACCAGCGCGACGGTCACCGCGACCAGGTAGAGGAGGGGCCGGCGCATGACGCTGGAGGCGACGGCGTGCCACAGCCCGCCGGCGCGGCGCGGCCCGAAGTCGGGGGTGAGGCGCAGCGCGTTGACGCGCGGCCCGAGCACGCCGAGCACGGCCGGCAGCACGATGAGCGCGGCCGCGACGGCGACGAGCACCACGGCGGCGGCGCCGAGCCCGATCGAGCGCAGGAACATCTGCGGGAACAGCAGCAACCCCAGCAGCGCCGTCGCGACGGTCAGCCCGGAGAAGGCGACGGTGCGGCCGGCGGTGGCCATGGTCCGCACGACGGCCTGCTCGTTGGTGGCCCCGCGGGCGATCTCCTCCCTGAACGCCTTGAGCACGAACAGCGAGTAGTCGATGGCCAGGCCGAGCCCGAGCATGGTGACGACGTTCAGGGAGAAGACGGACACTTCGGTGACCGAGGTGAGCAGCCGCAGCAGCACGAGCGCGCCGAGCACGGCGAGCAGCCCCACGACGAGCGGCAGCCCGGCCGCCACGAGGCTGCCGAACACCACGACGAGCAGCACCAGCAGCACCGGCATGGAGATGGCCTCGGCGCGGGCGAGGTCGGCGGCGGTCTGGTCGTTGAGCTCGGTCAGCAGCGGCACGGAGCCGCCGACGGACACGTAGAGGTTCTCGACGTTCCTGAGCCGGTCGGCGATGGCGGCGTAGGCGCGCTGCTCGTCGCCTTTGAGGGTGACGACGGCGTACGTGGCGTGGCCGTCCCGGGAGACCATGTTCTTGGAACCGGTCGTCCAGTACGTGGCCATCGCGCGCACGTACCTGGCCGGGAGGGCGCGCAGCGAGTCGTGCACGGCGGCCTTGTAGCGGGCGTCGCGCACCTTGACGGTGGGGTGCCGGTAGAGGACGACGACGTCGGGGGCGTGGCCGCCGTACCAGTCGTCGGTCCAGCGGGCGGCGGTGGTGGAGTCGGCGCGCGGGTCCTCGAAGCCGCCGTCGGCCATCCGGCCGAACAGCTCCATGCCGAGCGGCGCGACGAGGACGGCCGCCGCGAGGGTCAGTGCCAGCAGCGTCCAGCGGCTCCGGTAGACCAGGCGGCCCGCCAACTCAAACAAACAGGCCCTCCAGGTACGCCCGCAGGCACGCCTGGCGGGCGATCTTGCCGCTGGACGTTCTCGGCAGGGTGCCGGCGGTGGTCAGCACGAAGTCGTGCACGGACAGGTCGTGATATTTCCGGACGGCCGCCCGTACGGACCGCGCGACCTCCCCCGCATCGGCCCCTTCCCCGCCCCGCGACCGCTCGGCCACGACGACCACCCGTTCCCCCGCCTCTCCGGGCACAGGCCCCAGCACCCCTCCCGCGTCTGGCGTCACGGCGTCGCCGGGCACGGCGAAGGCGGCGACGCGGTCGCGGCGGATCGCCGGGTGGGACTCCTGGGCGGTGGCCTCGATGTCCTGCGGGTAGTGGTTGCGGCCGTCCACGATGATCAGGTCCTTGATGCGCCCGGTGACGTAGAGCCGCCCGTCGTGCAGCACGCCCAGGTCGCCGGTGCGCAGCCACGTCCCCTCGGCCCCCTCCAGCACGGCTCCGAACACCTCGGTGCTGCGTGCCGGGTCGCGCCAGTAGGCGCGGGCCACGTTCGGCCCCTGGACCCAGATCTCGCCCACCTCGCCGTCGGGCAGGGCTCGCGAGGAGGGGCCGACGACGCGGACCCGCTGGCCGTAGGGCCGCCCGCAGGACACCAGGCGCGTGCCCGTCGCGGCAGGCACCGCGCGCCCGTCGCGGAGCGCGTCGCGGTCGAAGGTGGTGACGACCGGCCGCTCGTCCCGGCCCGTCGCGGTGACGAAGACGGTGGCCTCGGCCAGCCCGTACGCGGGCGTGTGCGCCTCGGGCCGCAGCCCGCACCCGGCGAAGGCGGCGTCGAACGCCTCGATCGCGCCGGGCCGCACCGGCTCGGCGCCGTTCAGCATGACGCGGACGCCGGACAGGTCCAGCCCGGCCTTCTCCTCGGGGGTGACGCGGGCGGCGGTGTACTCGTAGGCGAAGTTGGGCCCGGCGGTGAACACGTCCGCGAACTCCGACAGCAGCCGCAGCCAGCGCACCGGCCGCATCACGAACGCCACCGGGTCCATGAACGCCGCCTGGTTCCCGCCCATCATCGGCATGGCCACGGTGGCGACGAGGCCCATGTCGTGGAAGAGCGGCAGCCACAGGGCCGCGACCGACGTCCTGGGGGTGGCTCTGAACAGCTCCCAGAGCTGGGTGGCGTTGGCGGTGAGGTTGCCGTGGGTGATCTCGACACCGGCGGGGGTGCGGGTGGAGCCGGAGGTGTACTGCAGGTAGGCGAGGTCGCCGGGGTGGAAGGGCGCCGGCTCCCACTCGTCGGCGAGCAGGTCGGAGACGGTGTCCACGGTGAGCACGTGCTTGGGGGCCTGGGCGGTGGCGAGGAAGTCGGTGACGCCGGGCAGGGCTGCGGTCGTGGTCAGCACGATCACGGGGTCGGCGTCGGCGTACGCCCCGGCCAGCCGCTCGCCGTGGCCGGGCAGCCCGGGTGCGAACAGCGGCACCGCGACGAGCCGGGCGTACAGGGTGCCCAGCATCGCCACCACGTAGTCGAGCCCCTGCGGCACGAGCAGCGCCACCCGGTCACCGGGCCCGGCCAGCTCGCGCAGCCGTACGGCCAGCGCTCTGGCCTTGAGGTCGGCGCGCCCCCAGGTGAGCGTGTGCCGGGTGCCGCCGCCGAGATGGTCGACGAACGTGTACGCGGGCTCCCGCGGGAGCTCCCGGGCCCACCGGGCCACCTGTGCGAGCAACATGTCGCGCATGCCTGGTCCCCTCACCGTGAGCAGGACCTAGCAAATTACGGGAGGAAGCGGGCGTGATTCTTGCCCGGGACCGGCACAATCCGCGGCCGGTCTTGTTGCCCGGGTGACAAGAAATAACCAGACGACACAGCACATTCCGTGCGGCAGAATGGCATGGTTTGGGCAGCTTGGGGGGTTCGAGGTCATGCACGGCTATCTGGGCGATCTCGGCCTGCTGAGAGACCGCCGCTTCGCGCTCCTGCTGTCCGCGCGCACGATCTCCGTGCTCGGCAGCGCGTTCGCTCCCGTCGCGCTGGCGTTCGGCGTGCTCAACCTGCCCGGCGCCGACGCCTCCACCCTGTCGGCGGTGCTCACCGCCGAGTCGCTGCCCATGATCCTGTTCATGCTGGTCGGCGGCGTGATCGCGGACCGGCTGCCGCGCCACCGGGTGATGATGGCCGGCGAGTTCGTGATGGCGTCCGGGTTCTTCGCCCTGGGCGCCATGCTGCTCATCGGCTGGACCCCGCTGCCCGCGCTGATCGCGGCGGCGGCGCTGTCCGGGGTGGCGACGGCGGTCACGTTCCCCGCGCTGACCGGGATCATCCCCGAGGTCGTCCCCCTCGACCGGCTGCAGACCGGCAACGCGCTGCTCGGCCTGGGCGCGAACGCCTCCCGCGTCGCGGGCGCGGTGCTCGGCGGCGGCATGGTCGTCCTGTTCGGCGGAGGCTGGGCGCTGGTGATGAGCGGCGCGTTGTTCGCCGTGGCGGGCGTGCTGGTCGCGCTGCTGCGGCTGGAGCCGGGCGACCGCCGGCGGGGCGAGGCCCGCTCCGTGCTGGCCGACCTGCGCGACGGATGGCGCGAGTTCAGCTCCCGGCAGTGGATCTGGGTGGTCGTCGCCCAGTTCTCGCTGCTGGTCATGGCCATCCAGGCCGCGCACGGCGTGCTCGGACCGCTGCTGGCCAAGGAGAGCCTGGGCGGGCCGCTGGCCTGGTCCGGGTTCCTAGCCGGCGAGGCCGTGGGGACGATCGCCGGCGTGCTCATCTCGCTGCGGCTGCGGCCGAGCCGGCCGATCCTGCTGGGGGTGCTGCTGTGCCTGCCGACGGCGCTGCCGTACGTGCTGCTCGGGCTGGACGCGCCGCTGTGGGTGATCGTGGCCGGCGCGTTCGTGTTCGGGGTCTGCTTCGACGTGTTCGGCGTGCTGTGGCAGACCACGATGCAGCGCGAGATCCCGGCGGAGTCGCTGTCGCGGGTCAGCTCGTACGACATCCTCGGCTCGATGATGTTCGGCCCGATCGGGCTGCTGCTGGCCGGGCCGGCGGCGGGCTGGTTCGGCACCGAGGAGTCGCTGCTCGGCTGCGCGGTCGTCATCGTGATCTCCACGCTGGCCGCGCTGCTGTCACCCGGCGTGCGCGACCTGCGCGCACCCCAGTCGCGAGCGGCCGCTCACGCGGACCTGAAGTAGGCGTTGGCCCTGGGCTGGAACATCAGCGCCACGCCGCCCAGCACGGCCAGCACGTGCAGGGTCCGGCTGGCGGCGAACGCCCAGGTCATCGCGTCCGCCCCGGCCATGGCGCCGGTGATCGAGCCGCCCGCGAGCAGGTACTGGATCGGCTCCATGACCAGCGAGAGCGTGCCGAACACGCCGAGCGTCCCGGCCAGCGTCCAGCGGGCCCAGTTGGCCCCGCCCTTCAGCTTCAGCGCCAGGAACACCGCCCCGGCGAACACGGCCAGCCGGAACCCGGCCTGCGGCAGCAGGTCGAGCACCGGCGTGCCCTCGTAAAGCAGCTTGCCGATCATCAGCACGGCCTCGAACGCGCCGAACGCGACGGCCGCCAGCCACAACATGGCGGCGGTGTGCACGACGGGCGGGACGGCGGGGGTCTGGGGCTTGGCGACGGTGGTGGTGCTCATGGCGGGCCTCCTGAGAAGTGGTGATGCCTCAGTCTCCGCCGCGCGGCCCGCCCGGATCATGCCCGCCGTCCCCCGAGTCGGGGTAAGGCGCGCCCTACCCCGACCGGTCGCTTGTCCGCAGGTCAGGTAGGGGCCGCCCTACCCCACGTGGCCGCTGGTCCGCAGGCCGCGGGTGGGCAGCCGCTCGTGCGGGCCGAAGCGCGGGTCCGGCGCGTGCGCGCCGTCGAGCACGCCCGCCACGTACGCGGCCAGCGCCGGCGCGTGCTTGAACCCGTGCCCGGAGTCCCCGCCCAGCAGCCACACGCCGGGCGACCTCTCGGCGAGCAGCCATTCGGCGTCCGGCGTGAGCGCGTACTGACAGACCTGGCTGAACAGCACCGGCGCCCCGGCCAGCGCGGGGAAGCGGTGCCCGAGGTAGCTCGCGGCCCGCTCGACGCTGTCGGCGTCGACGGCGCGGCTGTCGTGCTCGGGCTCGTACGGCCGCCCTTCCGCGTCGGAGGTGGACTTCATGCCCACCCCGTCCACGTCGCCGTGCCCGTAGGCGGAGACGTCGTAGTCCAGCCAGGCCGGCGTCTCGGGGACGGACCAGGCGGGCGGCACGGCGAAGTGCAGGGTGTCCTGCTTGGTCACGGTGATCGGCAGCCCGTCGAAGAGTTGCGGCAGCCAGGCGCCGCACGCCCACACGACCCGGTCGGCGCGGTGGACCTCGCCGTCGATCTCGACGGCGGCCTGCTCCGGTACCGGCACAGCCCGCGCCCTGACCACCCGGGCCCCGGCGTCCTCGGCGAGGCCTGCGGTGACCTGGGTGGCCCGCCTGGCCCTGATCACGCCGGCGTTCGGCTCGCGCAGCACGAAGCTGAGGTCGTCGCCGCGGAAGTCGGGGAAGAACCGGGCGCCGTCGGCCGGATCCAGCACCTCACACGGGATGTCCAGATTTTTCAGCACTTGGGCGCTAGCGTGCTCCCACCCGTCCGGCCTCCGGGCGAACCACAGCACCCCCGACTCCAGGTAGAGCCGCTCCCCCGCCCGCTCGCCGAGCCGCCGCCAGCCGTCCCTGGCCTCCCAGGCGCGGCGGGCGTACCAGTCGTCGGCCCCGTGCGCGCAGCGCAGCAGCCGCGTCTCGCCCGCGCTGGCCTGCCGGACGTGCCCCGGCTTGTGCTGCTCGATCAGCGTCACCCGCCAGCCGGTTTCGGCCAGCCGCAACGCCAGTGACGACCCCCAAATACCCGCTCCGACCACAATGACCGATTTCATACGACCACCGTGACCGCAAACCGGCCCCCGCGACAAGGGTCAGACGATGATCAGCCGGACGACGACGCCTGCGCAGTTGCCCGCCACGCAGATGCGGACCGGCACCTCGGAGATGCCGGGCGCGGCCGGGACGCCGCCCACGTGCCCGTCGGGGCCGATGCTCACGCCCTCGGGCACCTTGTCGTGGTCGGTCACGGTGAAGGTGGGCACGACGCCGGCGGGGCCGCCGTTGATGCCGATCTCGCCGTTCAGAGTCGTGCCGGCCCGGCCGGGGAAGGTCAGCTCGCGCGGCTCCCACGGCACGTTGGCCAGCACCACGAGCGTGACGTCCTGCCGGCGGCAGGACCGCCCGGAGCAGACCTGCACGGTGGCCACGAACGTGCCGGAGCGCTGCGGCGTGCCGTACAGGTGGCCGCTCGGATCGACCTTGACGCCGACCGCCAGGTAGGACGGGCGGAAGGTGACGCCCTTGACGGTGGGCAGCAGCCACTGGCTCACCTCGATGCCCACCGTGAGGTAGAACGTGTCCTCGACGAGGCTCTGGTCGGCGGGGGTCTCGCGGGCGACCCGCACCATGGGGGTGGTGGTGAGCGAGGGCATGGCAGGCGAAAGGGCGCACATCGCCATCCCGGCAAGCAGGAGAACCCACCTTTGCCGCATGATTACCCCCCGGCTCCTCTACGCCGATACGTACCCCCATCACCGTGCGGCGTCACTACATTCGGTCGCATGGCCGCTGAATCAGCTCAGACCCTGGAGCGCGGGCTCCGCCTGCTCAGACTGCTCGCCGACGGCAAGGGCGGGCGCACGCCGACGGAGCTGAGCACCGAGCTGTCGCTGAGCCGTCCCGTGGTGTACCGGCTGCTGACGACGCTGCTGAGCGAGGGGTTCGTACGCAGGGACGCCGAGGGGCGGGTGCACCTCGGGTTCGGGGTGCTGGCGCTGGCCCAGGCGGTGCAGCCGCTGCTGCGGGCGGCGGCGGTGCCGACGCTGCGGCGGCTGGCCGAGCAGGTGGGGGCGACGGCGCACCTGACCGTGGCCGAGGGTGACGACGGGCTGGCCGTCGCGGTGGTGGAGCCGTCCTGGACGGATATGCACGTGGCCTACCGCGAGGGCTCGCGCCATCCGCTGGCCAGGGGCGCGGCGGGGCAGGCGATCCTCGCGCTGCGGGAGGGGCGGCACGACTACTTCGTGACTGAGGGGCAGTTGCAGGAGGGGGCACGTGGCGTCGCCGCGCCCGTGACCGGGCTGCCGTGGCTGGAGGCGTCGGTGGGGGTGGTGACGTTCGGGCCGCTGGAGGAGTCCACGGGGCCGCGGGTGGTGGCCGCCGCGGCCGAGCTGGCCGCCGAGCTGGCCTGAGCCGGGTTGACATCCGCGCACGCATAGCAGACGGTAGTCACAGATAGAGGACACTTCCGTCCGATAGTCGGACAGGCAGGGGAGGGGCCGGATGCCGTACTACCGGGTCGTGGGAGAGGTGCCACGCAAGCGGCACACCCAGTTCAGGCGGCCGGACGGCGGCCTGTACGCGGAGGAGCTGATGGGCGAGGAGGGCTTCTCGTCCGACTCCTCGCTGCTCTACCACCGCTACCTGCCCACCGCGATCGTCAAGGCCGAGGCCGTCACGCCGGCCACAGGCACCCGCCTGGAGCCCAACCTGCCGCTCTCGCCGCGCCACTTCCGCACCCAGGACCTCTCCAGCGCCGGCGACCTGGTCTCCGGCCGCATCCTGCTAGCCGGCAACGGCGACGTCCGATTGTCGTACGCGACCAGCGACCGGCCCAGCGAGCTCTACCGCAACTCCATGGGCGACGAATGCGTGTACGTCCAGCGCGGCCGGGCGCGCTTCGAGTCCACGTACGGCGTGATCGAGGCCGGCGAGGGCGACTACGTCGTGATCCCGACCGGCACCATCCACCGCTGGGTCCCCCAGGGCACCGCGAACGTGCTGGCCATCGAGGCGTCCGGGCACATCAGGCCGCCCAAGCGCTACCTGTCGCAGTACGGCCAGTTCCTGGAGCACGCGCCCTACTGCGAGCGCGACCTGCGTGCCCCGTCCGAGCCGCTCGTCGTCGAGGGCGAGGAGGTGCCGGTGCTGGTGCGCACGCGCGGCGGGCTGACCAGGCTCGTCTACCGCAACCACCCGTTCGACGTGGTGGGCTGGGACGGCTGCCTCTACCCGTTCGCGTTCAACATCGAGGACTTCGAGCCGATCGTGAAGAAGACGCACGCGCCGCCGCCGGTGCACCAGACGTTCGAGGGGCCGGGGTTCGTGGTGTGCTCGTTCTGCCCGCGGCCGCTCGACTACCACCCCGAGGCCGTGCCGATCCCGTACAACCACCACAACGTGGACTCCGACGAGTTCATGTTCTACGTCGGCGGCGACTACTCGGCCCGCGCCGGCTCCGGCATCGACGTCGGCTCCGTCTCGCTGCACCCGGCCGGCTTCACGCACGGGCCGCAGCCCGGCGCGGTGGAGGCGGTCATCGACGCGGTCTCGCGCGGCGTCACGACGACCAGCGAGGTGGCCGTCATGGTGGACACGTTCCGCCCGCTCGACCTCGGCCAGGGCGCGCTGTCCTGCGAGGACCCCGGATACGCCTGGACCTGGGCACGATGAACCTCTACACCGCACTCATCGACGACGCCGGCCTGTTCCCGCCGACGTCCCTGCACATGGACGAGGCGCTCGCCCGCAACGAGCGCGACCTGGAGCGGGGCAGCGACGTCCTGACCCACCGCTTCCTCTGCCCGGCCAGCCGCCTCGACCGGCTGCGCGCCCGGGACTACCGGCCGCGCCGGATCGGCCTGATCGCCGACACCAGCGAGCTGCCCGACTGGGGCGACCTGCCGGTCGACTACGTCGAGACGCGCCTGCCGCCCGACACCTCCGTCGCCGAGCTGGTGGACACGCTGGGGCTGCGCGACGGCGTGCGGCTGTTCGCCGAGGTGCCGGCCCGCAAGACGGCCATGGACGTGCCCGACGGCGTCGGGCTGAAGGTGCGCTGCGGCGGCACCACCGCCGAGGAGTTCCCGCCGGTGGAGCACCTGGGGCAGTTCATCAGGTCGTGCGCGGAGAGCGGCATCCCGTTCAAGGCCACGGCCGGGCTGCACCACGCCGTCCGCCACTTCGACCCCTCGCTCGGCGTCGACCGGCACGGCTTCCTGAACCTGCTGCTGGCCGTCTGCGAGGCCGTGGAGGGCCGCGACCCGGCGCCGGTGCTGCGCACGACCGACGTGGGCCACCTGGTCAGGCTGGCGCACGCCGTTCAGCAGGACACGGCGGAGCGGGCCCGGCAACTGCTGGTGAGCTACGGCTCGTGCAACACCAGCGCTCCCCTGGAGGACCTGCGCACGCTGGGGCTGATCTCATGAGCTGGGGTGTGGACAACCTGCCGTACGGCGTCTTCTCCTGCCCGGGGCAGCGGCCCAGGGTGGGCGTCAGGTACGGCGACAAGGTGCTCGACCTGGCCTCCGCCCTGCACGACGAGGTCTTCGCCGCCCCCTCGCTGAACCCGTTCATGGCCAGGGGCCGCGCGGCCTGGCACGACACCAGGGCGCTGATCCAGACCAAGCTGACCAGCGACAGGTTCGTCACCGACCGGCACCTGATCCCGCTCGACCAGGTGCGGCTGCACCTGCCGTTCGAGGTGGCCGACTACGTCGACTTCTACTGCTCGCTCGACCACGCCAGCAACATCGGCAAGATCTTCCGTCCGGGCTCGGAGCCGTTGCAGCCGAACTGGCGGCACCTGCCCGTCGGTTACCACGGCAGGTCGGGCACGGTCGTGGTCTCCGGCACGCCGATCAGGCGGCCGCAGGGGCAGCTCGGGCCCGGGGTGTTCGGGCCGTGCCAGAAGCTCGACATCGAGGCGGAGCTGGGGTTCGTGGTGGGCGTGCCGACCTCGATGGGCTCGCCCGCCGGCGCGTTCGAGGACCACGTGTTCGGGGTGACGCTGGTCAACGACTGGAGCGCGCGCGACATCCAGTCGTGGGAGTACGTGCCGCTGGGGCCGTTCCTGGCCAAGTCGTTCGCCACGTCGATCTCCCCCTGGGTGACGCCGCTGGAGGCGCTGCCCCGGATCCCCGGCCGCGCGCAGGATCCGGAGCCGGCGGCGTACCTGCGCCGGCAGGCCGACTGGGGGCTGGACATCGAGCTGGAGATCCTGCTCAACGGCGAGGTCGTGGCGCGGCCGCCGTACTCGGCGATGTACTGGACGCCCGACCAGATGCTCGCCCACCTGACCGTGAACGGGGCCTCGCTGCGCACCGGCGACCTGTTCGCCAGCGGCACGATCTCGGGGCCCGAGCAGGGACAGCGCGGCTCGCTCATCGAGCTGACCTGGAACGGCACCGAGCCGATCAAGCTGCCGGGCGGCGAGACCCGCACGTTCCTCCAGGACGGCGACACGGTGACGATCCGGGCCAGTGCGGCGGGGCTGACCTTGGGGGAGGTTTCCGGAACTGCCGGATAGCTGACTCGGCGTGCTTGCGCCGTGACTCACCGCTACCCTTGGAGCTTCCCTTCCCTCGGAAAGCAGGAGTCACATGCGGCATGCCGCGACGCTTTGTGTCGCCTTTCTCCTGGTCTGCGGGTGCCTGCTCCTGGCCGGCGGCTGCGGCTCGGGCGCGGTCGAGACGCCCGCGGCGCCGCCGGTCGTGCAGGTGTGGCCGCCGTTCGACGCCAAGCGCGCCCGCACCGATCACGGCCTGGTGATCAAGGCGCAGGGCGGCACGCTGAGCCAGGTGCTGGTCTACGAGGGCGGCGAGCCGGTGCCCGGCCGGCTCGACGACACCCGCACGACGTGGCGTACCGACTGGACCCTCCAGCCCGCCGCCGAGTACACCGTGACCGCCACCGCCATCCGCGAGGGCGCGCCCGCCACGGTCGCGATGGGCCGCATCCGCACGAGGAGCGCCGCGAAGACGTTCCAGGTGGCCGCCACCGCGCCGCTGCCGGGGGAGACGGTCGGCGTCGGCATGCCGATCGTCATCGACTTCGACGCGCCCATCGAGGACAAGGCGGCCGTCGAGCGCACGCTGGAGGTGCGCGCGCAGACCCCGGTCGAGGGCGCCTGGCGGTGGACCAGCGACACGCAGGTGGTCTACCGCACCCGGCGGCTGTGGCAGCCGCGGCAGCGGGTCACGGTCACCGCGCACCTGGCGGGCGTGCGGGCCGGCGACGGCCTGTACGGCGCCACCGACTCCACCTTCTCCTTCGCCGTCGGCCGCAGGCAGACCAGCATCATCGACACCAGAACCCACCAGATGGTCGTCCTGCGTGACGGGAAGGTCGCCCAGCGCATGGCCATCAGCGCCGGCATGGCCACCACCACCGAATACACCACGACCAGCGGCATCCACCTGACGATGGACAAGGGAAATCCGGTCCGCATGATCTCCCCCGGCCGCGAAAAAGGCGATCCCGGTTTTTACGACATGATGATCGACCACGCCGTGCGCATTTCCAACAGCGGCGAATACGTGCACGCCAAGGACAACGTGTGGGCCCAGGGCCGGTCCAACGTCAGTCACGGCTGCGTCAACGCCCGGCCCGACCAGGCCGCCTGGTTCTACGCCACCTCCCTGCGCGGCGACCCGGTCACGATCACCGGCACCGACCGGATATTGGAATGGAACAACGGATGGGGTTTCTGGCAGCTCTCGTGGGAGAAATGGCGGCAGGGAAGCGCGTTGCGTGACGCCGGCACCCCAGGTGAGAGGGTGCCGCAGCGCTGACATCGGGATTACGGTAGAGAGGGAGGAACCGCACGCCGGCGCAGGCCCGTTGTCCTATCGGGAGGGCCAGGACATGGATGAATGGATCATCTGGATAATCCTCGCAGTCGTCCTCGGCGTGGCCGAAATCTTCACGCTCACGGCCTCACTCGGCCTGCTCGGCGTCGCGGCCCTGCTGACCGCCGCCACCGCGGCCATCGGGCTGCCCGTCCCCCTGCAGTTGATCTTCTTCGCCGTGTCCTCGGCGGCCGGCCTGCTCGTGCTCAGGCCGATCGCGATGCGTCATATCAGACAGCCGCCGCTGCAGCGGTTCGGCGTGGAAGCGCTCGTCGGTAAACCCGCGTACGTCGTGGCCGAAGTGACGGGCCGCGACGGCCGCGTGCGCATCGGGGGCGAGGAATGGTCGGCGCGCGCCTACGACGAGACGCTGGTGATCCCCACAGGGGCGACCGTCGACATCATCGAGATCGAGGGAGCGACAGCCCTCGTATATCCCCGGGAGTGACCATGGATCCGCTCTTGCTGGTCGGACTGTTCGTCATACTCTTCGCCGTGCTGACCCTGCTCAAAGCGGTGCGGATCGTCCCGCAGGCCCGGGCCCGCAACGTCGAGCGCCTCGGCCGCTACCACCGCACTCTCAAGCCGGGCCTCAACTTCGTCATCCCGTACATCGACCGCGTCTATCCCATGATCGACCTGCGCGAACAGGTCGTCTCCTTCCGGCCCCAGCCCGTCATCACCGAGGACAACCTCGTCGTCGAGATCGACACCGTCCTCTACTTCCAGGTGACCGACCCGCGGGCGGCGGCGTACGAGATCGCCAACTACATCACCGGCGTCGAGCAGCTCACCGTCACCACGCTGCGCAACGTCGTCGGCTCCATGGACCTGGAGAAGACCCTCACCTCCCGCGACACCATCAACAGCCAGCTGCGCGGCGTCCTCGACGAGGCCACCGGCAAGTGGGGGCTGCGCGTCAACCGCGTCGAGATCAAGGCCATCGACCCGCCCAAGACCATCAAGGACGCGATGGAGAAGCAGATGCGGGCCGAGCGCGACAAGCGGGCCGCGATCCTCAACGCCGAGGGCCAGCGGCAGTCGCAGATCCTCACGGCCGAGGGCGACAAGCAGAGCCGTATCCTGCGGGCCGAGGGCCAGCGCACGGCCGCGATCCTGGAGGCCGAGGGCCAGTCGCGCGCGATCGACCAGGTCTTCCAGGCCGTCCACCGCAACGACCCCGACCCGAAGCTGCTGGCCTACCAGTACCTCCAGGTGCTGCCGCAGCTCGCGCAGGGCGACGGCAACACGTTCTGGGTGATCCCCAGCGAGGTCACCTCGGCGCTGCAGGGCGTCTCGAAGGCGTTCACGGAGGCGCTGCCGCGCTCGGCGGCCACCCGCGAGGAGGTGCCGGAGAGCTCGGCCGCCGAGGAGGAGGCGGCCAAGGCGGCGGAGGCCGCGGCCGAGGCCGTCGCCGACGCGCAAGAGGCCGAGAGCCCCAACGGCCCCCGGCAGATCACGCAGCGGGTCGACGAGCCCTCCCCGTTCCCCGACCTCGACCTCGACAAGAAGCCGTCGGAGGCCGAGCGCTGAGCCCGGCGCCGGTGCCGGCCGCTCAGGGCCGGCACCGGCGGGGGTCAGTGCGACAGTGGCGCTTCGGTCGTGTCCACCAGGGTGCAGTCGGCGATCGGCCCCTCGCCCACCCTGGCCCAGATGCCCGCGACGATCCCGCCCCCGGCGGTCTCCGAGACGCTGAACTCCAGCACCCCCGTCTGGTCCGGCCCGATCACCCGGGGATCGATGACGAAGCCGGGCCCGGCCTCCTCAGGCGTGGGGAACACGTGCAGCGGGGCCTCCTCCGAGCTGAGGAAGTGGCTGCTGCGGGGCTGGGGGCTGCACTTCTTGCCCATGGGGATGTAGTCCACGACCACGTTCGCCCCCATGTTCCGCAGGTCCGCCTCCAGCTTGTCCGGGTCCTTGGCCTCGTGGATGTCGATGTGGATCAGCCCGTCGGGCAGCTTGGCCACCGCGTAGGCCGGTGAGCCGCCCAGCAGCAGCGGCACGGCCACCGCGGCGGCGGCCGCCAGACCCAGGGCGGGGCCAGGACGGCGAGGCGGGGCAGGCGGCGCCTGCGCGGGGTGCGGTCGATCTCGGTCATCACGAACTCCTTGAGCAGTCGGCGACGGCCCTCGGGAAGATCACGTTCGGCCGGCCAGTTCATCGGATCTCCTCCTTGTCGGGGCCTCGGTCACCTGATGACTGTCTCGGCGCGGGCGGTGGTTCCCCCGCGCCGGCGAGTTTCTTGCGAGCCCGCGAGAGCCGGGACCTGACCGTGCCCACGGGGATGCCGAGCGCCTGCGCCGCCTGGGCGTAGTCGAGGCCCGCCCACACGCACAACGCGAACACGTCCTGCTCCTGGCGGCGCAGGCCGTCGTACGCGGCGCGGACGGCGGCCAGCCGCTCGGCGTCGTCGATGCGGCCCACGACCTCGTCGGCGAAGTCCGGCACCACGTCGCCCCTGGGCATCCTGGCCAGCGCGTCGTCATGCCGGCGGGCGGTCCTGCGCAGGTTGCGGTGCACGTTCGTCGCGATGCCGAGCAGCCAGGGCCGCAGCGAGCCGCCCTCGTGATCGATCTTCCCGCGCAGGCGCCACGCCTCCAGGAACGTCAGCGCCATCACGTCCTCGGCGGTCGACCAGTTGCCGGTCAGGCGGAAGGCGTGGTTGTAGACGGCCTTCGAGCACTCGTCGAAGAGCTCCCCGAAGGCCGCCTGGTCCCCGCCACGTATTCGAGCACGTAATGACATATCCACATATGTCTACTGTCCGGGCGCGCCGCCCGGTTCCGTCTGACCGCGCACCTGACCCCGATCGAAGTACGCGGCCAGGTCCGCGTCCAGCGGCGGCACGTCGTACGGCGTGCCGCCGTCGCGCAGCGACATCGTCGCCATGTACCCGGCCGCCACGCTCATCCGGGCCGCCACCGGCGAGGTGTCCGTCACCCCGCCGTCCCTGACGAATCTCAGGAACTCCGAGACGATCTCCATGTCCGCGCCCCCGTGCGAGCCCGTCGCCGCCGGCACCTTGTACGCGATGTCGCAGTCGTCCCGGTAGCCGGTGGGCCCGGTGTTCCAGACCTTGACGGTGTCCCCCGGCCCGTCGCCGAAGTTCTCCAGGCGGCCCTCGGTGCCGATCACCGTGTAGTTGCGCACGTAGTCGGGCGAGAAGTGGCACTGCTGGTAGGCCGCGATGACGCCGTTGTCCAGGCGCATGTTCATCACCGACACGTCCTCGACGTCCACGACGTGGTGCAGGTCCTTGCGCGCGGTGGGCGGCCACTCGTACTGCTGCAGCCACCCCTCCGGGCGCGGGGTGCCGGGTGCGCGGCGCGGCAGGTCGCCGTAGAGCATCAGGTCGCCGAGGGCGTTCACCCTGGTCGTGTAGCCGCCGGCGAGCCAGTGGATGACGTCGAGGTCGTGCGCCGCCTTCTGCAGGAGCAGGCCGGTGGTGCGGGTGCGGTCGGCGTGCCAGTCCTTGAAGTAGTAGTCGCCGCCGTACGAGACGAAGTGGCGCACCCACACGGTCTTCGGCTCGCCGATGACGCCCTTGGCGATGATGTCGCGCATCAGCCGCACCACGCCCATGTGCCGCATGTTGTGCCCCACGTACAGCCGGGTGCCGCTCTCGCGGGCGGCGCGCAGGATGGCGTCGCAGCCCTCGACCGTGATGGCCATCGGCTTCTCCAGGTAGACGGCCTTGCCGGCGCGCAGGCAGTCGACGGCCAGGCGCTCGTGCGTGTCGTCGGGCGTGTTGACCACGAGGGCGTCGAGGTCGGGGCGGTCGAGCAGCTCGCGGTAGTCCTTCGTGAGGAAGTCCGCCTCGAACGTGCCCGCCTGCCGCTTGAGCACCGCCGGGTCGGAGTCGCACAGCGCGGCCACGACCGCGCCCCTGCCGGGCCGGTGCGCGGCCCGGGCGAGGCTGGTGCGCAGGCCGAGACCGATCACTCCGAGGCGCAGGTCTTCCACGGGCGTTCCTTCCGCTCGATTAACTCAAGGCGTCGGCTTAAATCATGTCCTGCTAAGCAAACTTGAGCAATAGGGCCATCTAAGTGACAGTTTTCGTCAGGACGGCTGCGTAAAGAGGTGCCGGTCGGCGTGGTCCAGCGCCCACCTGACCGCGCCCAGCGCGACGCACTCGCCGCCCAGGGCCGAGGCGACGACCACCGGCGGGTGGAGGCAGACCTCCGCGAACAGCTCCCTGATGGGCTCGATGATCAGGTCACCGGCCTTCGACAGGCTGCCGCCGATCACCACCATCTCGGGGTCGAGCGGGTTGACCACCGTGATCAGGCCCTCGCCGAGGTGGCGGGCGAAGGCCCGGACGGCCCGCGCGGCCTGCTCGTCGCCGGCGCGGGCGCGCTCGATCGCGAACCGCGCGGCCTCGCGCTGCGAGCGCATCTCGCCGGGCTCCACCGCGATCGCGTACTCCGTCATGTGCCGGTAGGCCCGCCAGTGGTCGCCGGGCTGCCGCCCGATCTCGCCCGCGGCCGCGTGCGCGCCCCGGTGCGGCCGGCCACCGATGAGCAGCCCCAGGCCGAGCCTGCTGCCGGCGAACAGGTAGACCACGTCGCTGCGGCCGCGCGCCCGGCCGCGCCAGTGCTCGGCCAGCACGGCCAGGCGCATGTCGTTGTCCACCAGCACCGGCGCCGGGATCCGGCGGGACAGCTCGCCCCGCAGGTCGAGCCCCGTCCACCCGGCCAGCACGACGCTCTTGACGACCCGGCCCGAGCCGTCGACCATGCCCGTGGTGCCGACGCCCACGGCGGCCAGGCCCGGCACGGCCAGACCCGCCTCGGCCGCCACGGCGCCGACCAGCTCCGCGACGGCGTCGAGCCGGTCGCCCGCGGGCATCGACGGATGGTGCGGCACCCGGCGCTCGGCCACCACCGTGCCGTCGAGGTCCGTCACCATGGCCCGCAGCCACGACGCACCCACGCCGACCCCCGCCACGTGCCCGGCCGCGGCACGGAAGCGGAAGCGCCGGGCCGGCCGCCCGCGCCGGCGGTCGCCCTCCTCCTCGCCGCACTCCTCGGCCCACCCCTCGGCGAGCAGGCCCTCGACGATCACCTCGGCGGTCGGCCTGGACACCCGGGCCGCCCGCGCCAGCTCCGACAGCGTGGCGACCCCGCTCTCCCGCAGGACGCGCAGGATCGCCGCCGAGTTGAGCCTGCGCAGGAGGGAGGCGTCCCCGCTCTGCTGTCGCACCCGACCTCCAACCGGTTATCGCAAGAGATTTGGCTAATTCTGCCAGGTACGGGGGTCGCGTGAAGCAGAGCTGTGGGGGCACTTAAGAACTCCTCGATGGACACCTCCCGTGCCGGGCGGGCACAGTGCACTAGGTTCGTAAGGGGAAAGAGGGGGCCATGAAAGCGCTGGTCAAAGAGCGGGCCGAGCCCGGCCTGTGGCTGGTGGACGTGCCCGAGCCCGAAGTGGGTCCCGGCGAGGTGAAGATCCGGGTCCTGCGGACCGGCATCTGCGGCACGGACCTCCATATCCGGAAATATGACGATTGGGCGCGACACACGCTGGAGCTCCCGCTCATCGTCGGGCACGAGTTCTGCGGCCACGTGGTCGAGGTCGCGCCCGGCGTCGAGGACATCGCCGTCGGCGACCTCGTCAGCGGCGAAGGGCACATCGTCTGCGGCAAGTGCCGCAACTGCATGGCCGGCCGCCGCCACCTGTGCGCCAACACGATCGGCCTCGGCGTCAACAGGGACGGCGCCTTCGCCGAGTACGTCACCCTGCCCGCCTCCAACGTCTGGGTGCACCGCGTCCCCGTCCACCCCGACGTGGCCGCCATCTTCGACCCGTTCGGCAACGCCGTCCACACCGCGCTGTCGTTCCCCCTGGTCGGCGAGGACGTGCTGATCACCGGCGCGGGCCCGATCGGCCTCATGGCCGCCGCCGTGGCCACCCACGTCGGCGCGCGCAACGTCATGATCACCGACGTCAGCGACGAACGCCTCGACCTGGCCGGCAAGCTCGGCGTCTCCCTCGCCGTGAACGTCTCCCGCTCCTCCATCGCCGAGGGCATGCGCCAGCTCCACCTGCGCGAGGGCTTCGACGTCGGGCTCGAGATGTCCGGCAACCCCGTCGCCGTCCGCGACATGATCGCGAGCATGACCCACGGCGGGAAGATCGCCATGCTGGGGCTGCCCGCCGAGGAGTTCGCCGTCGACTGGGCCACCATCGTCACCTCCATGATCACGATCAAGGGCGTGTACGGCCGGGAGATGTACGAGACCTGGTACAACATGTCCGTCCTGCTGGAGAAGGGCCTCGACCTCTCCCCCGTGATCACCGACCGGTTCTCGTACCGCGACTACGACGCCGCCTTCGACACCGCCGCCAGTGGGCGTACCGGCAAGGTCATCCTGGATTGGAGCGACTGACACATGTTCACGAACGTGCGCCAGCAACTGCGTACGACGCTCGACGAGATCACCGAGGCGGGCCTGCTCAAGCCCGAGCGGGTCATCTCCACCCCGCAGAGCTCCCAGGTCAGCGTGGCCGGCCGCGAGGTGCTCAACTTCTGCGCCAACAACTACCTCGGCCTGGCCGACGACCCCACCGTGGTCGAGGCCGCCAAGCAGGCGCTCGACCGGTGGGGGTTCGGCATGGCCTCCGTCCGGTTCATCTGCGGCACCCAGGAGGTGCACAAAGAGCTGGAGTCCCGCCTGTCCGGCTTCCTCGGCATGGAGGACACCGTCCTCTACAGCTCCTGCTTCGACGCGAACGGCGGCGTCTTCGAAACCCTCCTCGACGCCCAGGACGCCGTCATCTCCGACGCCCTCAACCACGCCAGCATCATCGACGGCATCCGCCTGTCCAAGGCCCAGCGCTTCCGCTACGCCAACCGCGACATGTCCGAGCTGGAGGCCCGCCTCAAGGAGGCGTCGGAGGCCCGGCGGCGGCTGATCGTCACCGACGGCGTCTTCTCCATGGACGGCTACCTCGCGCCGCTGCGCGACATCTGCGACCTGGCCGAGCAGTACGACGCCATGGTCATGGTCGACGACTCCCACGCCGTCGGCTTCGTCGGCCCCACCGGCCGCGGCACCCCCGAGCTGCACGGCGTCACCGACCGGATCGACATCATCACCGGCACCCTCGGCAAGGCGCTCGGCGGCGCCAGCGGCGGCTACGTCTCGGCCCGCAAGGAGATCTGCGAGCTGCTGCGGCAGCGCTCCCGCCCGTACCTGTTCTCCAACTCGCTCGCGCCCGTCATCGCCTCCGCCTCCCTGCGCATCCTCGACCTGCTGGAGACCTCCGGCGACGCCCGCGAACGGCTGCGCAGCAACACGGCCCGCTTCCGCAGCGAGATGACCAAGGCCGGCTTCGACATCCTGCCCGGCGACCACCCCATCGTGCCCGTCATGATCGGCGACGCCGCCGAAGCCGCCGCCATGGCCGAACGCCTGCTCGACCTGGGCATCTACGTGATCGGCTTCTCCTACCCGGTCGTACCGCACGGCCAGGCCAGGATCCGCGTCCAGCTCTCGGCGGCCCACTCGCAGGAGGACGTGGACCGCGCCGTCCAGGCCTTCATCCAGGCCCGCGCCTGACCCTTCTTCCGACGACACGCCCGCCCGGGACGGCCCGCCCCTCCCGGGCAGCGCGCCCGCCCCGGCGGGGCGCCCGCCCCGGCGGCGCGTTACTCCCCGCGCGGCATGCGCCTCTCCGTGGGCGCGTTACCGCTCCGAGCGGCGCGCTCTGCGGCGGCACGCCCGTCCCGGCGGGGCGCGCCTCCATGATGCGCGCCCTTCCATGACGCGCGCCCCTCCGCGACGGGCTCCCCTTCGGGACAGCGCGCCCTCCCCAGGGGGCGCCCCTCCCCAGGGGACGTGCTCCTTCCCTGAGGGAGCGTGCCTCTCCCCTGAGACGGCGCGCCCTTTCCCCGGAGCGCGTTCTCCCCTAGCAGCGCGCGCCTTTCCGGGGGCGAGTTACTCTCCGTGGGGCGCGTTAGTCTCCGAGGGGCGCGCCCCTTCCCGGCGGCGCGTCCTTGCTCCTCGGCGGGCGTGAGTATTCTCGCTGCGTGATAGACACGCGGCGGTTGCGGACGTTGCGGGCGGTGGCCGACCACGGCACGGTCACCGCCGCCGCGGCCGCGCTGCACCTGACGCCCTCCGCCGTGTCCCAGCAGCTCGCCGCGCTGGAGCACGAGGTGGGGCACCGCCTGCTCACCCGGGACGGTCGCGGCGTGCACCTCACCGCCGTGGGCAAGATCATGCTCGGTCACGCGAACGAGGTCCTGGCCCAGCTCGAACGCGCCGAGGCCGAGGTGGCCGCGTACACGTCGGGGGAGGCGGGCGAGGTCACGGTGGCCTGCTTCGCCACGGCGATCAGCGCCGTGCTCTCCCCCGCGATCGCCGCCCTGCGTGAGACGTCCCCGGGTGTGCGGGTCCGCGTGCAGGACGCCGAGGGCGACCACAGCCTCGCGATGCTGCTCGACGGCCAGGCGGATCTGGCGATCACGGTGGAGTACCGGGGCGCACCCGATGCCGCCGATCCCCGCCTGTCGCGCCGCCCCCTGTACGCGGAGCCGTTCGACCTGGTGCTCCCGCGCGACCATCCGCTCGCCGGCTCGGCCACGCTGACCTCGCTCGCCTCGCTCGCCTCCG
The DNA here is from genome assembly GCF_900323885.1 of [Actinomadura] parvosata subsp. kistnae. Classification (GTDB taxonomy): domain Bacteria; phylum Actinomycetota; class Actinomycetes; order Streptosporangiales; family Streptosporangiaceae; genus Nonomuraea; species Nonomuraea composti. Next base: position 1,887,616 of record NZ_OOHJ01000018.1, read on the forward strand.
AGACCTGGATCGGCCCTTACCCGGGCAACCCGGTGCACGACGTGATCACGTTCGCCTGCCAGCAGGCGGGTTTCACGCCGGGTCTCGTGCACTGCTCCGACGACTTCCGCGCCGTCGTCGCCCTGGTCGGGGCGGGGGCCGGGGTGGCGCTGGTGCCGCGTCTCGCGCTGCGCGACATGGCGCTGCCGGGGGTGGCGGTGCGGCAGACGCCGGGGCCGGAGCGCCGCGTCTTCGCCGCCGTACGCCGCGGCTCCGACGCCCATCCTCTCCTGCGCCCGCTCCTCGCGGCCCTGCGCGAGGTGGCCGGATCCCTCGGAACGGGCTGAAACACTCCGCCGTGATCATGGCGTTCTAGCCTGGAGTGATGTCGTACCGCGCGATGCTCAGGCTGCCAGGCGTGGCGGTGCAGGCCGTGCTCGGGTTCCTCGCCCAGCTCACGCAGCAGGTGGCGCCCGTCGGGATCGTGCTCGTCGTGCAGGGCGCGAGCGGGTCGCTGGCGCTGGCCGGGGTGGCGGCGGCGGCGTTCTCCGTCGGGGCCGGCATGGGCAGGCCCGTGCAGGGGCGGCTCATGGACCGCCACGGAGGCAGGGTCGTCCTGGCCGCCACGGCGCTCCTGCACGTGGCGGCGCTGCTGGCGCTGCTCGGGTGCGCGCGGCCCGGCCTGCCGTGGTGGCCCATGGTGGCTTTGGCCTGGATCGCCGGGATCGGCCTGCCGCCCGTCTCCGTCAGCATGCGCATCGAGTGGGGCCGCAGGGTCGACGGCGAGGGGCGGACCACCGCCTACAGCCTGGTGTACCTGGTGCAGGAGCTGGCCATGCTCACGGGGCCGCTGGTGTTCGGGCTGCTGATCGCGGTGGCCTCGGCGTCGCTGGCGCTCGGTCTCGTCGCCGCGGCGGCCGGGGCCGGCACGCTGGCCTTCGCCCGGGCACTCCAGGTGGGCCCGGACGCGCACGCGACCGGGCGGGGGCGCGCCTTCGCCGACCGGCGGATGCTGGTGCTCATGGCCGTCGTCCTCCTGCACGGCGGCACCTTCGGAGCGCTGCAGGTGGGCCTGCCCGCCCTGGCCGCCGCCCGCGACTTACCCGCCGCCACGGGCATCCTGGTCGCGGCCCTGTCGCTGGGCGGCATCGCGGGCGCCGCCGCCTACGGGGCCCGCTCGTGGGCCTCGTCCCCCCAGGTGCGGCTGGTCGCCTTGATGGCGCTGCTCGGGCTCGCGCTGGCGCCCCTGGTGCTGGTGGGGCCGCTGCCGGCGTTCTGCGTGGTGCTGTTCGCCGGCGGGCTGGCACTCAACCCGGCCCTGACGACGTCGTCCCTGCTCGTGGACGAGTACGCGCCCACGGCGCAGGCGGAGGCGTTCGGCTGGATCTCGACCGGGCTCGGCGTGGGCGGCGCGGCCGGCTCGGCGGTGGCCGGCGTGGTCGGCGAACGCTTCGGCCCCGGCGCCCCCTTCCTCGCCGCCGCCACGTTCGCCCTGGTGGGAGCGCTGGCCGCCGCCCTGCTCCTCCGCCGCCCCTGACGCGCGCGGCCTCCTGCGCAAGCGCGGGCGCTGGCCAGGCATGAGCCAGGTGCGGGCGCGGGCCACGCCCGTGGCTTCCTCAGGCGTGGGCGCGGGCCAGGTCCACGGCCTCCTTGAAGCGGGCGTAGGTGTCCAGTTCCGCCTCCACCGGCTCCAGCACCAGCTCCTCACCCACCCGGCCGATGGACGCACGCAGGGCTCGGCTCGTTCGGCGGGCTCTGCGCCGGCCGCCCGCCCAGGCCGCCAGCCGTGACAGCAACGCGATCAGCACCCCCGCCAGCACGCCGCCCACCAGCAGCACCGTCGGCCACGGCACCATGCCCACGGTCGGCAGCGGCGGCTGGGGCAGCCGCAGGTAGTCCATGCCGAACAGCACGCCCAGCCACAACGCCCCGGCCAGCATCGCCGCGAACACCGCCCACTGCACCACGTTCACGGCCCGCCACCAGCGGGGCCGCCTCGTGCCGACGGCGGACGTCGTGGCGACCGCCCGGTCCACCGCGTCCGCCAGCTCGGGGGCACGCGACCTGGCCGCCTGCCGCACCGCCGCCGCCCACGCCCCGGGCATCCCGGCCGCCGCCACCTCGCCGACGTCCCTGACGGCCGTCTCCACCTGTGCCCGCTGCACGGCGGAGGCCGCCGGCACGGACGTACGCCCGACGATCTCTCTTTGCGCCCGGCCAGAGGGTGACGAACCGCCGAGGCGCAGCCTGCGCAGGGGGTCCGGGCGGAACCTGCGCACCCACCTGGTGACCGGCCACCCGGTGGCGACGACGGCCCGATGCCGGTGCCCCTTGGCCACCGCCTCCACGACCGTCGGCACCCCGGCCGCCGCGCACAACGCCCCGGTGAGCGCCCGCTCCGCCCCGCCCAACCGCTTGCCGCCACCCGACGCCCTTCCGTCCACAGCCTGGGGAGAACGGTCGCCGTCCACAGGCTGTGCGGGGCCGGCGGCGGCCAGGTGCTCGGCGGCGGCGGTGATGTCGGCCGCCAGGCGGGCCGACCAGGACTTGCGCTCGGAGACCCGCTCCCCCAGCAACGCCCGCAACTCGTCCAAGCCCCTTCCCGTACGCGCCGAGACGGCGAGCACAGGGATCCCCGGCAGCCCGTCGTCGTCGAGCAGGCGGCGCAGATCGCCCAGGCAACGGTCCACCGCGTCGGAAGGCAGCCGGTCCACCTGGTTGAGCACCACGACCATGACGTCCCGGTGCCCGGCCAGCGGCCGCAGGTAGCGCTCGTGCAGGGCGGCGTCGGCGTACTTCTGCGGATCCACCACCCACACCAGCAGATCGACCTGCTCCACCAGCCGGTCCACCTCCAGCCGGTGGGACAGCCGGATGGAGTCGTGGTCGGGCAGGTCCAGCAGGACGAGCCCGGACAGGCCGGGATCGTCGGCCGCCGAGTGGCGGCGCGGGATGTCGAGCCAGTCGAGCAGCGGCCCGGCGCCCTCGCCGTCCCACAGCGCCGCCTGGGCGGTCGAGGTGGTGGGCCTGGTGACGCCCACGTCGGCGAGGTCCTGGCCGGCGAGCGCGTTGTAGAGGGACGACTTGCCGCTGCCGGTGGCCCCGGCCAGGGCCGCCACGGTGTGGTCGATCGACAGCTCACGGCGTACCCCGGCCCGCTCGGCGACGGCACGCGCGCCGGTCACCGCCTGCTCCGACACCCGCCCCTCACCCAGCTCGGCCGCCTCCAGCAGAGCGGCCAGCCGCGAGTCCAGCGAAGGCTCTTCCTTGCGCCGCAACACCTTCACGGCCTCTCCTCCGGACTGCGGCCGTCAGCGGCGCGAGGGTCCTCCAGCGTCGGCAGCTCCGCCGTCACGGCGGCGGGCAGCTCGGCGCGGTGGTCGCGGACGCGTAGGGCCGCCGAGCGCAGGGCGTCCGCCGTGCCCCGGGGCGGCGCGACCGAGTCGAGTTGCCCGGTGAACCTGGCGGCCTCCTCGTCCAGCAGCACCCGCACCCGTTCCCGCAGGTCATCCCTGGCCCGCGCGGTCAGCGACCGCACCGCCTGGTCGCCGAACACGGCCTCCAGCAGCTTCTGCGACAGCACGCTCGTGCCGCCCGCGATCCCCACCTCGATCCCCGTCAGCCCGCCCGTGGAGGCGAACACGGCCAGCATGAGCAGCAGCCCGGCCCCGTTCACGCCGAACGAGGCCACCCGTGCGGCCGTCCGCCGCTCGGCGCCCTCCTCGCGGACGAGGTCGAGGACGTACTCCTGCCAGCCGCGCACCGCCGCCTCGGCCCGCTTGCCGAGGTCGCCGGAGGCGCGGCCGAGGCGGGCGGACTCGACGGCGCCGAGCCGTTCGAGCAGGCCGGGGCCGCCGGGCGCGGCCGACCAGCCCTCCAACGCGCGCTCGGCGGCACCGTCGGCGGCGCCCCTGATCAGCGCCTCGACGCCGCTCTCCAGGGCGTCCCTGAGCTGGGCCTCCGGCACGCGTCCTGTGAAGAAGCCGACGATGCGGTCACGCAGCCATCCGACGCGGCTCTCCAGGGAGCGCATGAGGTCGCCGGTGCCGATGAAGTCCTGCCAGCGGGCCAGCACCTCGCCGCGCAGCAGCGAGCCGTCGCGCATGCCCTCGTCGAAGTCGGCCATCCCGCCGGCGTACGCGCCGGCCACGATGGAGTGCAGGCCGTCGAAGGCGGCCTGCTGGCGTTCGACGGCGGCGGCCAGCGACGGCACCCGGGTGGCCAGGCTGTCGAGCGCCCCCGACAGCGTCTGGCGGACGACCCGCGCCCGCTCGGCGGCGTCGGCGGCCAGCCCTGTGAGCCAGGAGGAGATGTCCTCGACGGAGGCGGCGGGCAGCCGCGCCCTCTCGTCGGGCAGCGCCGCCTCCGGGACGGTGAACAGCCGGGTGCCTTCCAGGCCGTTCTCGGCGAGGAGGCGGGCGAGGTCGCGGGAGACGGGCTCGACCGCCTCCGGGGCCACCCGGTCGAGGACGACGGCCAGGGCGGTGCTGCGTTCGCGGGCGGAGCGCAGGAAGCTCCACGGCACCTCGTCGGCGTACCGGGCGGCCGTGGTGACGAAGAGCCACAGGTCGGCGGCGGCGAGCAGCTGCGCGGCCAGCTCCCGGTTGGCGGTCACCACGGAGTCGATGTCGGGCGCGTCCAGCAGCGCCAGGCCCGCTCCCAGCGCGGGCGAGGTCACCACGCGCAGCGCCCCCGGGCCGTCGCCGGTGGCGCGGGACAGGCCGGGCAGCACGTTCTGGCCCATGAACCAGGAGCGGTCGGCCGGGCTGACCACGAGCGTGGGCACCAGCGTGGTCGGGCGCAGCACGCCCGGCTCGGCCACGTCGGCGCCGACCAGCGAGTTCACCAGCGTGGACTTGCCCGCGCCCGTCGAGCCGCCGACGACGGCCAGCAGCGGGGCGTCGAGGGCGCGCAGGCGGGGCAGCAGGTAGTCGTCGAGCTGGCCGGTCAGCTCGCGCAGGGCGCGCCGGTCGGCGTCCGCCTCGCCGACCGCCAGCGGGAACAGCTCCCTGTCCAGCGGCCGCCGCAGCGACTCCAGCGCGCCCAGCAGATCCATGGGATCCACGCTAACCCCGAATCCAGCAGGTATTCGGGACTGACCCGCATTCCCTCCCCACCTGGCCGTACTCCGGCACAGGTCCTTCGGCGGGTCAGGGTCAGCCCGAGGCCGGGGGTTCGCGGAGGACGTAGCCGACGCTGCGCAGCGTGTGGATGAGCCGGGGCTCGACGTCGTCCACCTTGCGCCGCAGATACGACACGTAAGACTCGACGACGCCCGCGTCCCCGCCGAAGTCGTAGTTCCACACGTGGTCGAGGATCTGCGCCTTCGACAGCACCCGCCCCGCGTTCACCATGAAGTAGTGCAGCAGCTTGAACTCGGTGGGAGAAAGCCGCACGGGCCGCCCGGCGCGCGACACCTCGCGCGCCTCCTCGTCCAGCTCCAGGTCCGCGACCTTCAGCTTGCTGGCGGGGGTGATCTCGCCCCGGGTGCGCCGCAGCACGGCCCGGATCCGGGCCTGGACCTCTTCGAGGCTGAAGGGTTTGGTGACGTAGTCGTCCCCGACGCGCAGCCCCGCGATCTTGTCCTCGGTGGCGTCGCGGGCGGTGAGGAACAGGACGGGCGCCTCGATGCGCCGGGCGACCTCGAACCCGTCGAGGTCGGGCAGCATCACGTCGAGCACCACCAGGTCGGGCGAGGTCCGTACGGCGACTTCGACGGCCTCCTCGCCGTCGGCGGCCGTCAGCACCTCGAACCCGGAGAAGCGCAGGCTGGCGGCGAGCAGATCCCTGATGCTGGGTTCGTCGTCCACCACCATGATCAGCGCCTCGGGTCTTGTCACGTACTTAGAGTGACAAAATGACCTGAGGGTTAGCTGAAGGCTCACTCCAAGGCGAGTGGGAGTTCGACGCGGAAGGTGGAGCCGGCGTCGGGGGAGCTGTCGACGGTGACGGTGCCGTCGTGGGCGTGCACGAGTGCCTGCACGATGGCGAGGCCGAGGCCGCTGCCGCGGTCCTCGGCGGAGCGGCGGCGGGAGCGGGCGGAGTCGGCGCGGTAGAAGCGTTCGAAGACGCGCTCGACCTGCTCGGGGGTGAGGCCGGGCCCGTTGTCGACGACCTCGATGAACAGCTTGCCGGTGGTCGCCCCGGCCCGGACGATGATCGGGGAGCCGGGCTCGGTGTGCACGATGGCGTTGGTGACGAGGTTGCTGATGACCTGGCGCAGGCGCACCTCGTCGCCGGAGACGATCAGGGCGGCGCCGCCGACGACGTCCAGCTTGATCACGCGGTCGGGGGCGAGGATGCGGGCGTCCTGCACGGCGTCGGCGGCCAGTGCCAGCATGTCAACCGGCTGCATCTTGAGCGGGCGCTGCTGGTCGACCCGGGCGAGCAGGAGCAGGTCGTCGACCAGGACGCTCATGCGCCCGGCGGCGTGCTCGACGCGTTGCATGAGCTCGGCGGGGTCGGCGCCGGGGTTCTGCCTGGCGTACTCGGCGAAGCCGCGGATGGAGGTGAGCGGGGTGCGCAGCTCGTGGGAGGCGTCGCCGACGAACTGCCGCATGCGGTCCTCGGAGCGGCGGGCGGCGGCCTCGGAGGCGGATCTGGCGGCGAACGCGGCCTCGATCTGGGCCAGCATCCCGTTGAGTGATCGGGCCAGGCCGCCCACTTCGGTGCGCGGGTCGCCGTCGGGCACCCGCCGGTGCAGCTCGCCTCCGGCGATGGCTTCGGCGGTGCGCTCGATCTCGCGCAGCGGCCGCATGCTGTGCCGCACGATCGTGACGCCGACCACGGCGAGGATGAGCAGGATGCCGCCGCCGCCGAGCAGCTCGATGAGCACGAGCCGGGTGGTGATGGCGTCCACTTCCTCCAGGTCCACGGCGACGACGAGGGTGCGCCGCTGGGCCACGAGGTGGCCGAGCACCCGCCACTCGCCGTCGCCGCTGACGGCGGGCGCGGTGTAGGGCACGGTGTAGGGCGCCGCGCCGGGCTCAGGTGGCAGCACCGGCTTGGGCTTCTTGTCCACGTCGCGGTCGGTCAGCATCGGTACGTACGCGCCGTCCGGCTCCTTGACCAGGGCGATCGCGTCGGACTCGATGAGGATGGGATGCTCGCCGGTCTCCCTGTCCCGCCTCCAGTCGCTCCTGACCTTCTTGTCCATGCGCGCGCTGAGCAGGTGGAGCTGGCTGTCCACCCGGTCGATGAGGTAGCCGTGCAGCACCGAGACGCTCACCAGGCCGATGAAGAACATGCCGAGGCCCAACAGCGCCAGCATCGACGCGATGAGCTTGATCCTCAGCGGCAGGCCGCGCATCAGGAGCTCGGTGGCAGGCGCAGGACGTATCCGACACCGCGCAGGGTGTGGATGAGCCGCGGGCTCCGGTTGTCGATCTTCCGGCGGAGCACGGAGACGTACGACTCGACGATGCCGACCTCGCCGCGGAAGTCGTAGTCCCAGACGTGGTCGAGGATCTGCGGCTTGGACAGGACGCGCCCGGCGTTCGTCATGAAGTAGCGCAGGAGCTTGAACTCGGTGGGCGACAGCGCGACCGCGTTGCCGCCGCGCCACACCTCGTGGCTCTCCTCGTCGAGCTCGATGTCGGCGAACGTCAGCCGTGGCGGCGCCGCCTGCGTCTCCCCGGCGGTGCGGCGCAGCACGGCGTGGATCCTGGCGACCACCTCCTCCAGGCTGAAGGGCTTGGTCACGTAGTCGTCGCCGCCGAGCGTGAGCCCGCGGATCTTGTCCTCGGTCTCGTCGCGGGCGGTGAGGAACACCACCGGCGTGTGCACCCCGCCGCTGCGCAGCCGCTTGACGATCTCGAAACCGTCCAGGTCGGGCAGCATGACGTCGAGCACGACGAGGTCGGGGCGGTGGCGTTGGACGGCGGCGACGGCGTCGAGGCCGCTCTTCGCCGTGGTCACGTCGAAACCCGCGAACCTCAGGCTCGCGGCGAGGAGTTCGAGGATGTTCGGGTCGTCCTCGACTATCAGCAGGCGTGATTCCATCACTTCCAAGGATGCCCTCATCGGACGAGTGCTGGGACAATTCCGGCAATATGCCGGGCAATGGCCAGACTTGAGGTGGCCGCCGGAGAAGGGGCATTCCTCACCAGAACCACCTTCCCCCGGACATCTACCACGAAGTCATCCACGAGGCCGCCGTCCCTGGCGACGGCCTGCGCGCGTACGCCGCCGGGCGCCCGCTCCAGGTCAGCGGGGCCGAGTTCGGGCACGTACCGGCGGGCGGCCATGACGAACGCGTCCTTGACCAGAGATCCATAGACTTCCTTAAGTCCGGTACGCCAGTGCGCCCGGGCCATCCGGAGGGTCCCCGGCCAACCAAGAATTTGCCGGACATTACCGAAATTCGACCATCGGTACCCCTCGTACGCCATGGCCAGCACCGCGTTCGGCCCCACCAGCACGCCGCCGTCGATCCGCCGGGTCAGGTGCACCCCGAGGAACGGGTAGCGCGGGTCGGGCACCGGATAGATCAGGCCCCGCACGAGCTCCCTGGCCTTGCCCCTGAGCGCGTAGTACTCGCCCCTGAAGGGCACGATCCGCACGTCGCCGCCCGCGCCCGCCATCCTGGCCACCGCGTCGGTGCCGAGCCCCGCGCACACCACCAGGCGGTCGAAGGCGAACCTGCGCCTCCCGGCCACCACCTCGACCTTGCCCGCCCGTTCCCGCAGCGCCCGGACCGGGTGCGCCAGGCGTACCGAACCGCCCAGCTCGGCCACGTCCAGCGCGAGCCGGCGCGCGACGGCGGGGAAGTCGCAGATCGCGGTGTGCGGCGAGTGGACGGCGGCCACGCCGACCGCGTGCGGCTCGATCTCGCGCAGCGCCAGCGCGTCCAGCTCGGCGATGCCGGGCACGCCGTTGGCGCGCGCCCGCTCGGCCAGCGCCGCCAGCCGCGGCCGCTCGGCTCCGCTCGTCGCCACGACGAGCTTGCCCACCTCCTCGTACGGCAGCGCGTACGCCGCGCAGTACTCCTTGAGCAGCGCCACGCCCTCCCGGCACAGCCTGGCCTTGAGCGAGCCCGGCGGATAGTAGATCCCCGCGTGCACGACGCCGCTGTTGTGGCCGGTCTGGTGGGCGCCGACGCGCCCCTCCTTCTCCAGAACGGTCACCTCGGCCCCCCTGGCGGTGGCCAGCTCGCGTGCCACCGCGAGGCCGACGATGCCGGCGCCCACGACTCCGATCTTCTCCGTCACAAGATGATTTTCCGCGTTACTGGCCATCCCCGCCATATCCGGACGAATCGAACATGAGTACGATGCCCCTATGTACGTCCCACCGGAATGGCCCGCGGAGGTCCGCCCCCCGAGCGTGCCCGACTGGGAGACCTCGGCCGTGGCCTGGCTGCTCGACGCCGTCCCGCCGGACTACCGGGCGTACGAGGTGCTCAGACGGCATCCCGTGGCACTGGCCGCGATGGCCCGCCACCACGTCACCTCCGCCGTCGAGGCGGCCCGCGCCGGCTACCGGGCGGCCGCGGTCGACCTCAAGGGCCACCTGCCGCCGCACGCCATCGAGGCGGTGCTCGACACCTACCGGCAGGAGGGGCCGCGGTTGGTGCGGCTGTCACGCTCGATCGCGGTGGTCGAGCGCGCCCTGCGCGGCGACATCTTCACCGCCACCATGCGCCGGCCCTGAGCCTCACCGGGTGCGCCGCGCCAGGAACGTGATCACGCCGATCGCCGCCGCCGCCGCGGCGAGCCAGATCAGCACGTTCCCCAGGGTGAGGCCGGTGCCGTCGCCGTCGTCCGCCCGCGCCACCGGCGTCTCCTCCTTGCCGGTGTCCTCCGCCTTGACCGGGCTCGGCGTGGGCGCGCTCCCCGCCGGGAGAGGCACCCGGTAGACGGGGCTGCGCGGCCCCTCGCTGCCGACCAGCAGCGACCTGCCGTCCGCGGTGAACGCGATCGACTCGGCCTGCTCCAGCTCCGGCATCGGCACCCGCCCGATCGTCTCCCCGGACGGGCGGAACAGGGTGGCGGAGAAGTAGGTGCGCACCACGTACGAGGAGCCGTCGGGCGCGTACGCGGCGTCGGTGGCCATGAGCGGCGCGCTCGCCACCTTGCGCAGCACGTTCACCCGGTCCGTACGCAGCTGCTTCGGCGCCGCGTACACCGAGCCGGCGAACTCCTTGGACACCACGTACAGCCGCCCCGTCTTCGGGTGCACCATCAGGCCCTCGGCGTTGCGCGCCCCGTCGGCGTACCTGAACCGGTAGCGGACGGCGGGCAGCGTCGCGTCGGCGATCGTGCGCGGCTCCATGACCTTGTAGACCGACACGTTCGGCCAGGCGCCGTCGAGGTTGTCGCCGATGTCGGCGAACCACAGCACGCCGCGCCCCGTCCGCGGGTCCTTCGTGGCCGCCATGGCCTCCCAGTCGCGCGCCTGCGCCCCTCTCACCTGGAACGTGGCCCGCGTCCGGCCCTCCCCGTCGACCGCGTAGAACGTGGGGGCGGCGGCGCTGTCGTTGTGCGTGTAGTAGATGCCCTCGTGCGTCGGCGAGACGGCCAGGCCGCTCGACTCCGTGATGCGCGCGTCCTTGAAGGTGAACAGCTTCTCCGCGCCGTCGTCGGGCGCCGCGAAGGCCGGCCCGGCAGGCAGCAGGCACACGGCCGCCACGACGACCAGCACTCTGATCACGAAGTCCCCCACGCCAGCCATCATGCCTCACGGAAGCCGCGACGGCCTTGCGTCACCTCCGCGGCGGCCTTGCGTCACCGCCGCCCCGGCCTTGTGTCACCTCCGCTCCGGCCTTGTGTCACCTCCGCTCCGGCCCCCACCTTGGCGCTGTGGCGGTGGAAGCCGGTGCCCTGCAACACCACCAGGAGCCCGTTGGCCAGCGCCATGGCCGTCCACAGGCCGTCGATCCCCCACGTCCTGGCGACGGGCACGGCGGCCACGACGAGCGGGCCGTACCCAATGACGAAATACAGCAGACTGGCGGCGGAGCGCTTGAGCGCGGTCAGGCCCGTGCCCTGCACGGCCTGGGCCGCGTCGAGCACCGCCGACAGCAACATCAGCGGCAGCAGCCCGAACGCCCGCTCCCGCACGGCGAGGTCGTCGCTGAAGAGCACCAGCACGTTCTCCCCGAGCCCGAGCAGCAAACCGGCCACCACAAGCGTCCCTGTAACGGCAAGCAGAGCCGCGCCCCGCTGGGCCCGCCGCGCCCCGGCCGCATCGGGCGCCCGGGCCACGTCGGGCACCGCGGCCTGCGCGACCGACAGGGAGGCCAGCATGATCAAGCCGGTGAGGGTGCTCAGCACGGCGTGGGCGGCGGTGTCGCGGGTGCTCGTGGTGCTCGCGGCGAAGGTCACCACGCCCAGCACCCCGAACTTGACGAGCACCGTCCCGGCCAGCGGGATGCTCACCTTCGCCAGCTTCACGATCTCGCGCGGCCTGGGCCTGGCCTGGCCGATGGGCCGCCCGAGCGCCCGCCGCAGGAGGCTCGCGGCCACCAGCGCCGCCGCCGCGCCCGACACCACCCAGGCGACGCCCACCCCGGTCAGCCCGAGCGCCGGCACCAGCGCGGCGGTGAGGCCGCTCAGCCCGATCGCGAAGACCAGCGTCGGCCAGAGCACGTCACGGTTGCGCCCCAGCGCGACCAGGATGGTGCTCGCCCCGCCGGTGGACGCGAAGATCAGCACATATCCGGCCAGAAACCACGGCAGCGCCCCCATCTCCCGCACCACCTCGCCCGGCACCCCGCCGGCCCCGGCGAGCAGCGGCACGCACAGCACGGCGAGAGCCCCCAGCACGCCCGTGGCCAGGCTGAGCCAGCGCGCGTCCCGCACGACCGGCACGGCCGCCGCCGGCTCGTCCCTGAACGGCGCCACGAACGGCCCGAGCCCGCGTAACGCGCCCTGCACGGCGGCGCTCGCGGTGCTGAGCACCGAGCTCACCACGGCGAACGCGGCCAGCGTGACCGTGTCATGCTTACCGAGCACCGACGTGACGACCAGCGACCCCGCCATGCCCGCCACCATCGCCAGAAAGATCGGCACCGCGGCCCGGAGCAGGGCGATCATGACATGGGAAGATCCGGCAGGGGTTCCGAGATCATGAAGCGAGTCTATGGCCTGGAGTGCACTCCAGGTCCTTAAGGTTGGCGCCATGGACTACGTCAACCTCGGACGCAGCGGTCTCCTCGTGAGCCCGCTCTGCCTCGGCACCATGAACTTCGGCCCCCGCACCACGGAGGAAGACTCCTTCGCGATCATGGACCGGGCTCACGAGCTGGGGCTGAACTTCTTCGACTCGGCGAACGTCTATGGAGGCGTCAAGGGCGAGGGCGTCACCGAGCAGATCATCGGCCGCTGGTTCGCCCAGGGCGGCGGGCGCCGCGAGAAGACCGTCCTCGCCACCAAGGTCTACGGCGACATGGGCGACTGGCCCAACGAGCGCGGCCTGTCCGCACTCAACATCCGCCGCGCCTGCGACGCGTCGCTCAAGCGCCTGCAGACCGACTACATCGACATCTACCAGGCCCACCACGTGCACCGCCCCACCCCGTTCGACGAGTTCTGGGAGGCGATGGAGGTCCTGCGGCAGCAGGGCAAGATCCTGTACGTCGGCTCGTCCAACTTCGCCGGCTGGCACCTCGCCAAAGCCCAGGAGACCGCCGCCCGCCGCAACTTCCTCGGCCTGGTCAGCGAGCAGACCCACTACAACCTGCTCACCCGCGCGCCCGAGCTCGAAGTGCTGCCCGCCGCCGAAGACTACGGCCTCGGCGTCATCCCCTGGAGCCCCCTGGCCGGCGGCCTCCTCGGCGGCGTCCTGCGCAAGCTCGACAAGGGCCGCTCCGGGGACGAGAACATGCTCAAGCAGCTCGAGAAGCACCGCGACCAGATCGAGCAGTACGAGAAGTTCTGCGACGAACTGAACGAGCAACCCGCCGACGTCGCCCTCGCCTGGCTCCTCAAGCAGCGCGCCGTCGCGGCGCCCATCATCGGGCCGCGGACGATGCAGCAACTCGAAGGCAGCCTGCGCGCCCTGGAAATCGACCTCGACGAGTCCGCCCTGTCCCGCCTCGACACCATCTTCCCCGGCCACCGCACCGCCCCCGAGGACTACGCCTGGTAAACCCCTCTCCCGGGTGTCCGGCGGCCTCCGCACCGCTCCGGACGGCATCCACGCCGCTCCCCGCCGCGTCCGCACCGGTACGGACGGCATCCACACCAACGGCGGGCCGTTGCCCCAGCAACGCCCGCCACCCGGCCCCACGCCCCCGGGCGGGAATGCGCAGCGTGGAGACCCGCCGCCCATGCTGAAGCGGCCGGATGCGCACCGGTCCACGCGAACTCGCCGCACGCATCGGCGCTGGTCACAGCCTTGCCGCCCGACGCGCATCGGCAGGCACACATGCGCGCCGGCCACGGCGCTGCCGTCCTCTGCACACACGCCCAGGCGGCCGGACATGCGCCGAGCACACACATGCACGCAAGACCCACGCGCCCGCCGCTCATACGCACAGCCTCGCCGCCCGATGTGCGCCCGCCACGCGCCCGCGTCCAGGTGCGTCCGCCGCGTGCAGGTGCACCGGCCGCAGTTCAGGCCCAGCGCGCGCTCACCACGCCCACGCCCGCGTCGCCCACACCCCGCGCGCCCCGAGGCGTGCGTGCGGCCAGGGGGTGGCGTGCGCATGGCCCCGGGCGTGGCCCGGGTCAAGTGAGGAGGGCGCCGACGATCACGATCAGCAGGAGGAGGCCGAGCACGATGGGCAGCAGCCAGGGGCGAGGACGGTCCACGACCTGGAGCCTAGCCCTGCCCGGCGGGTGCCAGTGCCCATTCCGCGAGTGACTCGTACCTCACCTGCGCCCCCATGTGGCTGCGCACGAGCCGCACCCGTTCGGCCCGCCACGGCGATCCGGTGAAGCCGGACAGCGACTCCACCAGCGGCCGGAGGTCTGTCTCGGTCTTGGCGCGGGCGAGCGTGAGGTGGGGGTGGAAGCGTTTTTCGTCGGTCTGGGTGGCGCCGGCGCGGCGGGCGGCGGCGCGGACGGAGTCGGCGAGCCGGGTCATGGGGTCGCCGGTGACTCCTGCCCAGAGGACGCGGGCCCGGCGGGGGGAGGAGAAGGCGCCGAAGCGGTCGAAGGTGAGGTTGGGGGCGGGGTGGCGGCGGACGGCGCGTTCGAGGCGGGTCTGCAGGTCGGGCAGCACGCGTTCGGGCACCTCGCCGAAGAAGCCGAGCGTGATGTGCCAGGTGTCGCGGGCGGGCCAGCGCAGCCCGGGCACCTGTCCGACGTGCGGCGCGATGGCCTGGGCGAGCTCGTCGAGCACGTCGTCGGGCGGGACGAGGGCCGCGAAGAGCCGCACGGTCAGCCGCGTCGGGGCCGGCGGACGAACCACATGCCGAAGAGGCCGAAGCCGACGCCGGTGAGGCAGGTCCAGATCCACCAGGTGTTCTCGGGGGCGGGGCGGAAGATCAGCAGGGCGACGAAGGCGAGCGCCCAGACGGCCGTGCCGACGGCGATGGCGGCGGTGTCGTTGGTCTTGATGGGCTCCGGGTCGGGGTGCCACTGCTGGTTCACGTTGTCCAGCCTAGCTTCCAATCGGGTCTCGATCTCATCACCGACTCTTTTCGCAGCTCATCACTACTGTCACTCTTCGCGTCGTGAGTGACACACGTAATGCGATAGACCGTTTCTTCGCAATCTCCGCACGAGGGTCCACCGTTTCCCGTGAGGTACGCGGTGGCATCGCCACGTTCTTCACCATGGCGTACATCGTCGTGCTCAACCCGTTGATCCTGGCCAACGGCAAGGACGTGGACGGCCAGTTCATCGCGGACGGTTCGACGCCGCCGGTGGCGCTGGTGGCGGCGGGCACGGCGTTCGTGGCCGGCGTGCTGACGATCCTGATGGGGGTCGTGGGCCGGGTGCCGTTCGCGATGGCGGCCGGGCTGGGCCTGAACGCCTTCGTCACCTTCCAGATCGCCACGGTGATGACTTGGGAGGAGGCCATGGGCCTGGTCTTCCTTGAGGGGATCATCATCGCCGTGCTGGTGCTGACGGGGCTCAGGACGGCGATCTTCCATGCCATTCCGGCGCAGCTCAAGACCGCGATCAGCGTGGGCATCGGGTTGTTCATCGCGCTGATCGGGTTCGTGGACTCGGGGTTCGTGCGCAAGGCCGCGGGCACGCCGCTGGAGCTGGGCATCGGCGGCAGCCTGACCTCGTGGCCGATCTTCGTGTTCATCGTCGGGCTGCTGGCGACGGCGGCGATGGTGGCGCGCAAGGTGAAGGGCGCGATC
Source organism: [Actinomadura] parvosata subsp. kistnae (assembly GCF_900323885.1). GTDB lineage: Bacteria > Actinomycetota > Actinomycetes > Streptosporangiales > Streptosporangiaceae > Nonomuraea > Nonomuraea composti. The sequence continues at coordinate 1,902,854 of NZ_OOHJ01000018.1, forward strand.
CTGATCGGGATCGTGGGCACCACGATCCTGGCCATCGTCGTCGAGGCGATCGTCAAGGCGGGCGCGTTCTCGCCGCAGAACCCGGCGGGCTGGCAGCTCAACCGGCCGGTCGTGCCGGATCAGCTGTTCGGCTTCCACAACCCGCTGGTGCTGTTCACCGAGTTCGACCCGTTCGGCGGTTTCGTCCGGGTGGACGTGCTGCTGGCCGCCCTGCTCGTGTTCACCCTGCTGATCACGGACTTCTTCGACACGATGGGCACGATCGTGGGGGTCGGCCGCCAGGCGAACCTGGTGCAGGAGGACGGGACGCTGCCGCGTACCAGGGAGATCCTGCTCGTCGACTCGCTGGGGGCCGCCGCGGGCGGCGCCGGCTCGGTCTCGTCGAACACCACCTACATCGAGTCGGCGGCGGGGGTCGGCGAGGGCGCTCGCACCGGCCTGGCCAGCGTGGTCACGGGGTTGCTGTTCCTCGTGGCCATCTTCTTCGCGCCGCTGGTGACGGTGGTGCCGTACGAGGCCGCCGCGCCGGCGCTGGTGCTGGTGGGCTTCCTGATGATGACGGCCATCCGGGACGTCGACTGGAACGACTTCGAGATCGCGATCCCGGCGTTCCTGACCATCGTCATCATGCCGTTCACGTACTCGATCTCGAACGGGATCGGCGCCGGGTTCATCAGCTACGTGCTGGTCAAGGTGGTGCGCGGGAAGGCGCGCGAGGTGCATCCGCTGCTGTGGGGCGTGGCCGTGCTGTTCGCGCTCTACTTCGCGATCGGCCCGATCCGGGCGATGCTCGGCCTCTGAGCCCGTACCCGGCCGTCACACTTGAGAAGCCGTCCCGCACGTGCGGGACGGCTTCGGGGTATCAAGGGATGAGATGACACTTCTGTCCGGAAATATCTTGTCTTGCCGTATAGTTAGCAAAGGTAATGACTCATGCTAACCAAAACCCAGCCCAAGATGGACCTGCGCAGCGACGCCGGTCTCGCTTCAGCCCTGCGCGTCTCACTCGCAAGGCTGAACCGACGCCTAAGACGACAGGCGGCGGCGCACTCGCTGACGCCCACCCAGTTCGCGACGCTCGCCGCGGTGGAACGGCATTCCGGGATAACCCCCGGAGAATTGGCCGAGCTCGAGAAGGTGCAACCACCCTCGATGACCCGCGTGATCGCCGCTCTAGAGGAGCGCGGCCTGGTCGCCCGCACCCCGCATCCGACCGACCGGCGCCAGGTGACCGTCTCGGTGACCGAGGCCGCCGAGAAGCTGCTGAAGGAGGAGCGCCGCCGCAAGGAGGCGTGGCTGACGCAGCGGTTGAAGGAGCTGTCGCCGGAGGAGCGGTCGATCCTCAGGCAGGCGGCACCGATCTTGGAGAAGCTCAGCAAGATATAGAGCCCGAAGAACCCAGGACCGGGATGTTCCGGTCACTCAGGGTTCGCAACTACCGCATGTTCGCGGCGGGCGGCATCGTCTCCAACGTCGGCACCTGGCTGCAGCGCACCGCCCAGGACTGGCTGGTCCTCGACCTGACCGCCGGCCCCGGCAACGCCCACGGCAGCGCGGCGGCGCTCGGCACGGCGACCGCGCTGCAGTTCCTGCCGATGCTGCTGTTCGGGATGTTCGGCGGCGTGCTCGCCGACCGCTACCCCAAGCGGCCGATCCTCATCACCGCCCAGTCGCTCATGGCCGGGCTGGCGCTGACGATCGGCATCCTCACGATGACGGGCACCGCCCAGGTGTGGCACGTGTACGTGATGGCGTTCCTGCTCGGCCTGATCTCCTGCGTGGAGGTGCCGACCCGGCAGGCGTTCGTCGTGGAGATGGTCGGCCGCAAGGACCTGCCCAACGCGATCGCGCTGAACAGCTCCATCTTCAACCTCGCCCGTGTGGTCGGCCCGGCGCTGGCCGGCGTGCTGATCTACGTGCTGGGCGGCACGGGGCCGATCTTCCTGATCAACGCGCTGACGTTCGGCGCCGTCATCTCCAGCCTGATCTTCATGCGCAAGTCCGAGCTGAACCTCTCCGAGCCCGTCCCCCGGGCCAAGGGCCAGCTCCGCGAGGGGCTCCGGTACGTGCTGCGGCACGAGGAGCTGCTCATGCCGGTGCTGCTGATCGCCTTCGTGTCGATGTTCTCGCAGTCGTTCTCGATGTCGATCGCGCTCATGGCCCGCGAGGTGTTCGGGGCCGGGGCGTCGTCGTTCGGGCTGGCGTCGAGCATGTTCGCGGTGGGGGCGCTCGTCGGGGCGCTGCTCGCGGCGCGCCGGGCGCGGCTGTCGCGCAAGGTGCTCTTCGCGGGGGCGATCGGGTTCGGGCTGTTCCAGATCGCCACCGGGGTCGCGCCGTTCTACCCCGCGTACCTGCTGCTGCTGATCCCCACCGGGATCGCGCTGATCACCATCAACACCGTCGCCAACGCCAGCGTCCAGATCGCCACCTCGCCCGAGATGCGGGGCCGCGTCATGGGCATCTACATGCTCGTCTTCACGGGCGGGGCGCCGCTGGGGGCGCCGCTGATCGGCTGGCTGTCCGAGCTGGGCGGGCCGCGCACGGGGGTCATCCTGTCCGGCGTGCTGGTGCTGGTCGGGACGGGCCTGGCCGTGGTGATGACGCGGCTGATCAGCTCGCGGGTACGCAAGCCCGCGCTCGCCATGGCATGAGTCATTCGCCGGCCGTCACCGCCGGCACGTGTGAAGGGGCAGGCTCCTCTGGGGCCCGCCCCTTCGCCGTCCACGCGAGCCGCTTCGGCCGCGAGACTCGTGACATTCGTCATCTCCGCCCGCTCCCCGAAGTCACCTCCAACTGGTGTTTTCGCCCACTACATCGGCATAAGCCCCCCAACCCATGCTGGGTTGCATGAAGAAGCCCATCGCAACCTTCCTCCTGGGCGCCCTGGTCCTCACCGCCTGCGGCACCGGCGGCGGCTCCCCCTCTCCCCCGCCCAAGAGCGGCGGCACAGTGGCGTGGGGCGCCTGCACGGATCTCGTCGGCCCCGACGGCAAGCAGCTCACCCCGGGCCCCGGCGTCGAGTGCGGCAAGCTCCCGGTCCCCCTCGACCACGCCAAGCCCGACGGCGAGAAGATCGACCTGGCGCTCATCCGGGTCAAGGCCACCGGCGACCGGCTCGGCTCCCTGGTGTTCAACTTCGGCGGCCCCGGCGCCTCGGGCGTGGACTCGCTGGCCATGGCCGCCACCGCGTTCAGCAAGCTCGGCACCCGCTACGACCTGGTCAGCTTCGACCCGCGCGGCGTCGACCGCAGCGCGGGGGTCACGTGCGGCGACACGTTCGCCCGGATGCTCGCCGCGGAGGCTGACGCCGACCAGGACGCGCTGGCCGCGGAGTTCGCGCAGACCTGCCAGAAGGAGTCCGGCAAGGTGCTGCCGCACGTCGGCACCGTCAACGCCGCCAAGGACCTCGACCTGCTCAGGGCCGCGCTCGGTGACCGGCGACTCAACTACTTCGGCTTCTCGTACGGCACCCACCTCGGCGCCGTCTACGCCACGCACTTCCCGAAGAACGTGGGCCGTTTCGTCCTGGACGGCGCCTTCGACCCGTCGGTGACGTTCGAGGAGCGCGCGGTCATCCAGGCGACCGGCTTCGACCAGGCGCTGGAGGCGTTCGCGAAGGACTGCGTGGCGCAGAGCTGCGAGCTGGGCGCCGACCCCGCCGCCGTCGTCAAGACGGTCGAGGACTTCGTCGAAGGGCTCAAGACCAAGCCGATCAAGGTGGGCGACCGCGAGCTGACGTTCTGGCTGGGCCAGCTCGCCGTCATCACCCCGCTGTACGCCAAGCAGAGCTGGCCCATGCTGGAGCAGGCCACCGCCGCCGCGCTCAAGGGCAACGCCACGATCCTGCTCGCCCTGGCCGACTCCTACACGGGGCGGCGGCCCGACGGCACGTACAACACGATGATGACCAGCCTCCAGGCGATCAACTGCGCCGACTACGCCGAACGGCCGACCGCCGCGCAGATGGAGCGGATCAACGAGCGGGTGAAGAAGATCTTCCCGGTGCTGTCGTTCGACGGCGTCACCGGCGGGGCCTGCGACCACTGGCCGGTACGGGGCGACGACGCCGCCCGGCGCGTCGACGCGACCGGCTCGGCGCCCATCGTGGTCGTCGGCGGCAAGGGCGACCCGGCCACGCCGTACCGGTGGGCGACGAGCCTGACGGCCAAGCTCAAGACGGGCGTGCTGGTCACGTACGAGGGCGAGGGCCACGGCGCGTACCTGTCGGGCGACGCGTGCGTCATGAAGACCGTGGACGCGTACGTGATCGAGGGCAAGGTGCCCGCCGCCGGCACCACCTGCGCCGCCTGACCGCGGCCGGGGAGGGCCTGCGGGGGCGCCTCCCCGGCGCGCTCAGCTCAGAGCGCGCCTTCCGGCACGCGCAAGGCAGGTCGGGTCAGCTCAGGTCGGCCTCGGCCAGCAGCAGCGGCACCGCCTCCGGGTCGCGCAGCAGGGCCGCCACGGCGAGCCGGTCGTTCCACTGCCCGGTCGCCCACGCCAGCCCCCTGGCCAGCCCGTCGACCCCGGTGCAGTGCACCGCGCCCTCGAAGAAGCGCCACGCGCACTCCACGCCGTCGACCAGCAGCTTCTCGTGCTCGACGTACGTCTCGGGCGCGGTGGGCAGCAGCGAGCGCACCTGGGCCGGCACCGGCCGCGTCTGACCCTCGGAGGTGACCTCGCCCGTGGTGAGCTCGCCGGCGAGCGGCAGGTCGAGCAGCTCCGACAGCGCCTCGGCCAGATCGTAGGAGGCCAGCACCAGCGGCCGGTCGGTCACGAGCTGCAGCAGGTCGGGCGCCTCGACGACCACGGCGTCGTCGGCGGAGGCCACCACGATGTCCCCGCCGAGCACCGCCCGCACCTTGGCGGGCGGCGCGACCCGCGACGGGTCGACGGCGGCCAGCGCGATCCACAGGGCGCGCAGCTGGGCCCGGTCGACCTCGATGGACTCGTCGGCCATCAGGTCGAGCAGCTCTTCGGGGCCGCCGTGGGAGGCCAGCAGCTCGGGCAGCGTGGTGCGCACGCCGAGCATCGACAGGGCCGCCTCGTCGAGCCCGGCGGGCGCGTCGGCGTACAGGCCCTGCAGCAGCGGGTCGGCGCCGGGCAGCCGCAGCTCCAGCGGCTTGCGCCCGCCCAGCACGGGGTGGTTGGCCAGCCACCACGCCGTGTAGGACGGCACCTCGACGCCCTCGACGCGCAGCGGGTGCAGCGCGGCCCGCAGCGGCGGCGTGGTCAGCAGCTCCAGCGCGGCCGGCCAGTCGGCCACCAGCTCCAGGTCGCGCACCGCCAGGAACTCGGGCACCAGCGGCGGCACGTCGAGGTCGGGCAGCAGGTCGAGCACGTGGTCGAGCCAGTCGGCCTCGCCGTCGAGGTCGTGGTCACACTCGTCGGGGTCGAGCAGCACGTCGGGCTCGTGCACGACGGCGAACCCGTCGAGCACGCCGGCCGCGGCCAGCACGCGCGGCCCGTAGGTCTCCTCAAGCTCGGCGGCGGCCACGCCGAGGTGCGTGTCGGCCTCCAGGACGGCGGCGAGCGCCCCGTCGGCCAGCATGAGCTCGCCGGCCGGGTAGAGCTCGCCGTCGGTGCCGCGCAGCGCCAGCTCGGCCAGCCAGGGCGCCTCGCCGGGCGCCAGCCCGGACGCCTCCACCAGCGACAGCACGGCGCGCGCGACCGGCTCGGGGTCGGGGCTGTCGAGCGACTGCGCGACGGCCGCCTTGGTGAGCGGGTCTTCCAGGACGGTGCGCGGCGTGGCCTCGGCCGCGCCCAGCCGCAGCAGCGCCGGGTGCGCCGCCTCCGGGTGCACGATGCGCAGGCCCAGGGGCGTCAGGTCGAGGTCGGCGCCGCCGTCGGTGAGGATGAGCGTGCCACGCGGCCCGCGCACGAGCCGGCCGTCGGCCAGCGGCACCGGCAGCGCGCCCAGCGACTCGGGGTCGTCGCCGGGCAGGACGTCGTAGAGCGAGCGCCACCACGACGGCTCGCGCCCCTCCACGGCCTCGCCCGACAGCAGGTCGACGATCTCGGCCAGCTCCACCCTGCGCACCCCGAGCGCCGCCATCGCGGGATGGCGGGCCGGCCAGCCGGCGGGCAGCAGCCCCGGCACGAAGTCGGCGACGGTCGTGAGCAGCTCGGCCGTGGCGGAGGCCACGACGGCCGCCTCGCGGCCCGTCACCACCCAGCCGTCGCCGTCGGGCTCGGGCGCGGGGTGCTCGACCCGCCACTGCGCGTCGGGCTCGTAGACCTTCTCGTCGGCGAACGACGGCGTCTGCACGACCGGGGCGGGCGCCGACAGTGCGGGCAGCAGCGGCGTGTCGGGCAGCCGCTCCAGGACGGCCCGGCGGATGCGCGCGTCGAGCTCGCCCTTGCCCATCAGGGACGGCACGAGGTCGAGCAGCTTGGACGTGCGCGGCAGCTCGCGCAGCAGGCGGACGTAGGCGTCGGCGACCCGCTCGACCAGGAAGTCGGTCAGCGGGCCCTTGGCCACGTGCCGCCGGTCGGTGGCCATCGGGAACGAGGCGATGAGCAGCGCGGGCAGGTCGATGGGCTCGTCGCTGGGCGTGGGCGCGTGCACGACGGGCGGCACGGTGGCGGGCAGCGGGCCGGGCTCGCCGGTGCCGGTGACCGGCACGGCCCAGCGCAGCGACCAGTAGGGCCGCGCCCGCTCCTCGGTGGGCCGGTCGGCGAAGAGCCTGCCCACCTCCTCGGGGGTGAACTCGCCGGACTCGGACACGACGTGCCAGCCGTCGGCCACGACCGTGCGGGTGGAGCCGTCGACATCGATCTCGATGCTCTCCAGCGCCGGCATGCCCAGCAGCAGCGCGGGGCTGGCCTCGGCCAGCATCCGGCGCACCGCCTCGACGCTGGCGTGGTCGCGCAGCGGCAGCCGGACGACCGTGTCGAAGCCCTCAGGGATGTCGATCATCGGCGGCTCGTCGAACGGCAGCCGCAGCAGCGGCACGTGCCCGCCGCGCTCGGCCAGCTCGCCCGCGAGCGCCGGGATCTCGGCGACGAGGGCCGCGGTCTCCGTGCGGGACCAGCGCACGGCGGGGGCCCCGCGCGAGCCGATCGAGGGCGCGTCGCAGACGGACACCACCGCCGCGAACCCGACCCCGAACCGGCCCGCCGCGCCCGCCTCGTCACGCTTGCCCGAGGCGCGCAGGGTGGACAGGCTCTCCACGCCGGTGGCGTCGAGCGGCGCGCCGGTGTTGGCGGCCGTCAGCACGTCGCCACGCAACGTCAGCCGCAGCACCCCTGGCACGCCCGCCCGCAGCGCCGCGTCGGCGGCATTCTGCGCCAGCTCGACGATCAGCCGATCGCGGTAGCCGCCGAGCGCGAAGTCCTCCTCCGCGTTGGCGTCTTCGCGGAACCGGGCGGGCGAGGCCGTCCAGGCAGAGAGGACGGCTGCTCGCATCCGGTCAGTGCCGTAGGTGTCGCTCATCGATCACGATCCTGATTGGAGGGTTGGGGGCCACCGTAGGTTAGCGGCCCTCACCGACACTCACGGTCAGGAATGGCCGAGCTCTTCGGAAGCCGATGCGTCGACCGAGCCCGCCTCCTCTTCCATGAGGTCGTAGCCCAGGTCGTCGAGGATCGGGATGGCCTGCTCCACGGGCGGCGGCAGCACGGCGGCCTCCGAGTGGGCGCCGCAGCCGTGGTCGGCGGACACCACCTTGCCGTCGTCGGGGGCGTACTCGTTAGTGCAGACCCCGAACATCTGCCGCAAGCCACCCGCCAGCAGCCAGTAGAAGCCGCAGGTGGAGCATTGCGCGGGAGCGGCGTGTGCGATCGGCGTGTGCGGCCCGTGCTCGCCCGAGTGCCAGCGTCTGGCCGCCCGGTCCTTGCCAATGGCCGAGAGCACACGGGCCCGGCCCAGGCCGTACTCGAAAACCGCCTGATGGTCGGCGTCGTCGTCGGTCTCGGTGAAACCCGGCGCGAGCCTGTCGTCATCGTCGGCGGTGGGCAGCAGGTCGCCCACACCCAGGTCGCCGGGGCGCAGGCGCTCGCTCCACGGCAGCCACTCGGGCGCCAGCAGCGCCCCCGTGCCGGGCAGCAGGACGGCCTCGCTGACCGTGACCTTCTTCGCGCGCGAGGCACGCGTCACGGTGACGGCCCAGCGCCAGCCGCGATAGGCCCGATCGAGACAGGCGAAGTAGTGGGTGACGATCCGGTCGCCTTCGCTCTCATAACCGAGGTGCTCGCCGGGCTCGCCCGGCCGCGCTAGCTCCTCGGCCGCGGCGCGCGCCAGATCGACCGCGGCGACACAGGCCTGGTCGGGAGCGGAGACGCGGGCCCTGGTGCGGCTCATCGGACCGCCTTCGCCGAAAGGTGCTGTTCGCTCACACTTCATTCTCACCCATCACGGGACCTGTGGGGGCCCACACGGCTGAGATCGGGCCAGGATCGGGTAAGACTGGTAACCGTGGAGGGAGGCTGGGAGCGGGCACGCCACATCTCCCGGCGCGTGGCGCACGGCGCCGCCGGCGCCGGACGCGCCACCGTGCGCGCCGGCAAGGCCACCGCCAGCGGCACCGCACGGGCCGGCCGGGCCACCGCCAAAGGAGCGCGCAAGGTCGGCAAGGCCACCCGCAGGCTCACGTACGCGGGCGGCGCGGGCCGCACCGGGCTCGGCCGGCTGATCGAGCTGTCGGCCGGCAACAGCGCCAGTGACGCGCTCGTCACGGTGGCGCTGGCCAGCACCGTCTTCTTCGGCGTGCCGGTGGGCGAGGCGCGCGGCTCGGTCGCCCTCTACCTCGTCATCACGATGTTGCCGTTCGGGCTGCTCGCGCCGTTCGTGGGGCCGATACTCGACCGGTTCAGGTCGGGGCGGCGCTACGTGATGGCGGGCACGCTGTTCGGGCGCGGCCTGCTGTGCTTCGCCATGGCGGCGGCCGTGGGGCCCGGCGACCTGCCGACGCTGTTCATCGGGGCGCTGGGCGTGCTGGTGCTGTCGAAGGCGTACAACGTGTCGCGGGCGGCGATCATGCCGAGCGTGCTGCCTGCCGACATCACGCTCGTGTCGGCGAACGCGCGGGTGGCGCTGTTCACGCTGGTCTCGGCCGGGGTGGCGGTGCCGGTCGGCGCGGGCCTGACCGCGTGGCTGGGCAGCGCGGTGATCCTGCGCGTCGCCATGGTGGCCTTCCTGCTGCTCGGCGTCGTCGCGGTACGCCTGCCGCGGCACGTCGACTCCCCCGACACCGAGGAGGAGGGCGCCGCCCCGCGCTGGCGCACCCTGCTTAAGGTGGGGCCGGCCGTGGCCGAGGCCGTCTGGGCGAACGTGGCCGTGCGCGTCTTCTCCGGCTTCCTGCTGTTCTTCCTGCTGTTCCTGGTGCAGGACAAAGCGGTGCCGTGGCTGGCCGCCGCCGAGCCGTGGGCGCACGACCCGTTCTTCGACATCCCCAAGACGATCGCGCTGCTGGCGGGCGCGGCCGGGCTGGGCGGCCTGGCGGGGGCCGCGGTGGCCAACTGGACGCGCAACCACGCGCCGCAGCTCATCGTGCTGGTCACGCTCGCCATCACGGCGGTCACCACCGTCGTCAGCGCGGTCTTCTTCGGGGTGTGGACGGCGCTGCTGATCTCGCTGGTGGCGGCGTTCGCGCAGGAGCTGGGCAAGCTGGCGCTCGACGCGATCGTGCAGCGGGAGATCGGCGAGGAGGTGCGGTCCTCGACGTTCGGGGTGGTGGAGGCCGTGCTGCAGCTCGCCTGGGTGTTCGGCGGGCTGGTGGGGCTGGTGCTCTCGCTCGGCCGCAGCAGCCTGGCGGGGCTGGTGACGCTGTCGGTCGTGCTGACGGGGGCGCTGGGGTGGCTGCTGGTCGCGCGCGGGAAGCGGGTGCGCGCGACGAAGGCCGACCTGCGCCGCCGCCGCGCCGAGGCCGCCGCAGAAACCACGGCCGAAGCCGCCGCCGCCCATCCCGAGACCGCCCCGTACCCCGAGCCGGACGTGCAGGACGAGCCGCCCGCCAAGCTCGACCCCACCAAACCCCTCACCAACCCGAACGGCTGACCCGCCCCGCCAGGACGGGCCGGTGTCAGGCGTCGAGGTCGTCGGCCACCGCGCGCAGCACCTGGGCGATCTTCTTGGCGTGCGCCGCCTCAGGGTGCTTGCCCCGCTGGTACGAGGTCGAGACCCCGTCGAGCAGCTTGATCAGGTCTTCGACGATGACCACCATCTCGTCCGGCTTCTTCCGCTTGCCCTTCGGCTTCGTCTTGGCCAGGGTCGGCGGCTGGTCCAGGATCCTGACGGACAGCGCCTGCTGGCCCCTGCGGCCCTCGGCCACGCCGAACTCGACCTTCTGGCCGGGCTTGAGCGCGCCCGCGCCCGCGGGCAGCGCGGATGAATGCACGAAGACCTCACCGCCGTCGTCGCGGGTGAGGAAGCCGAAACCCTTGTCGGCGTCGTACCACTTGACCTTGCCACTCGGCACAGGAGGACCTCGTTCAAACAGTCGAAAAGAAGGATGGATGGATGTAGGTTATGCCCCGCGCCGCGGCGGGGCGACCGGGTAAATGCCGGACAATTACCGAAGCGCGTCATGGGGCTGCCAACCGGCGAACCAGGCGGCGAATTCGGTCAGGTCGCCCAGTGCCACATCTGCTCCGTGATCACGCAGCTCTCCCACGGTGTAAGGACCGGTAGCGACTGTCACGCTCACGGCGCCGCCCGCGCGTGCCGCCTGGATGTCCGCGACATGGTCACCAACATAAGCCGCCGCGCCGAAGCGCGCGAGTGCCGATCCCTTGTCGGGGCCGAAAACCGAGCCGACCACTTCGTCCACGTCGAGCCCCAGTGTCTTGACCGTGCCCTTGGCGTCGCGGACGTTCTTGCCCGTCACGACGATCACGCCGCCGCCGGCCCGGCGTACGGCCTCGATGGCCTCGTGGGCACCGGGCATGGCCGTGTGCACCGGAACCCCCATTTCCGGATATATCTCGCGATAGAGGTCGGCGGCGGCCGGGACCTCCTCCGCCGGCAACCAGTTGGCCAGCTCGACCTCCAGCGGCGGCCCCAACCGGCGCACGATCGCCGCACTGTCAAATGGCACGCCCAATCGCACGGCCAGCTCGTCGTAAACGGCCGCGATGCCCGCCCGCGTGTCGGCCAATGTCATGTCAAGGTCGAATCCCACCGAAGTCTTCACATGCTGCAGGATGCCAAACGAGCTCCTACCCGCGGTAACGGCCCTTGTTCCACGGCAAGAGAAATGGGAAGAAAGGAGTTACTTATCGGAGAGGAGCCGCCGTGACCGACACCCCTGAGCCCGGCGACCGGCTCGTCGCCTCCTCCGCCGCGCCCCGCCCCCACCGCCCGGCCCTGCCCGGCGGGCGCCCCGTGAGCGTCCGCCGGCGCGCCGCCGCCCTCCTGGCCGGCCTGGTCCGGCTGCTCAGCAGGGTCGCCGCGCTGGCCCTCGTGCTCTACGCGCTCTTCACCGCGCTCAAGGCCAACCCCGGCAACGTCTGGTACCAGCTCGTCGAGCTGCTCGCCTCGTGGCTGTCGCTGGGCCTGGCCAACCTCTTCCAGCTCGCCGACCCGCGCTGGACGGCGCTGGTCAACTACGGGCTCGCCGCCGTCGTCTGGCTGATCCTCGGCTCCGCCGTGGCCGGCCTGATCCGGCGCGCGGGCTCCTGACGTGCAAAGTCCGGCCCTTGCCGCGTGCCGCTGAAGCGCGACTCGCGGCAACGATTACTCTCCTTACGGAGGTATCACCGTAGATATGAGCAGATCGACCCGTGAGCGGATCATCGATGAGGCCCTGAGGCTGTTCGCCGAGCGGGGTTACTCCGCCACATCCGTGGCCGAGATCGAGGCCGCCTCAGGGCTGTCTCCCGGCGCCGGCGGGCTCTACCGGCACTTCAAGTCCAAGTACGAGGTGCTGGCCGCCGCCATCAACGAGCACGCCAGCAGGACCCGCCTCCAGGTGGCCGGCAGCCTGGCCGAGCTGAGCAGCATGGAAGCGTCGGTGGACCTGGAGGAACGGCTGGCCCACGTGTGCCGCGCCGGCCTGGCCAAGGTGCGCGAGGAGTCGGAGCTGACCCGGGTCTTCTTCCGCGACCTGAGCCAGTTCCCCGAGCTCGTCGCGGTCGTGCGCGAGGGGCTGCTGCAGCCCATGTTCGACGCCATCGTGACCTGGTTCCAGGCACAGCCCGAGTACCGCGACGTCAAGCTCGACTGGGCGGGCATCGCGACCGTGCTCGGGGGCTCCGTGGTGCACTACCGGCTGTTCCAGGAGACGGTGGGCGAGCTGCCGGGGCACGCGGAGAAGGACCAGTTCGTGGCCGCCTGGGTACGCCTGGCGGTCGGCCTGCTGCCCAGCCCCGCGCCGGTCAGCTGACGTCGAGCAGCCGGTAGGCCAGCCAGACGACGCCGACCCCCGTACCGATCATGAACATGGTGCCGCTGACGTCGAAGAACTGCTGGACGAACGCCTGCAGCCCCGCCTCGATCCCCACCCGCAGGCCGCCGATGACCACGCCGCCCACCGAGTAGCCCAGCAGCGGCGCGCCGATCCCGAGGAACTTGTCGCGGGCGTTCCAGCCGTCGCCGAGCAGCACCAGCGCCGCCCCCACCGCCCACACCACCAGGGGCACCTCGAAGATGGCCAGCGGCGGCAGGTCGACCGGCACCAGCAGCGCCGCCACGACCAGGATCACCATGGCGGCGACGTCGCGGGGGTGCTCCTTGACGATGGTCCTGGCGTCCCGGCCGCCGGTGGCCATCGGGTTGGCGCTCGACATGGCCGCCCTGCGCAGCCCCGCGAACGGCAGCCCGCGGCCCTCCCGCCGCCGGTCGAGCCGGTCCTGGGCGATCCTCCGGTACGCGCGGACGCCGGGCGGCCCGTCCCGGTCGTCCACGATCGCGGGGAACTCCCGCGTCCCCGAGGGTCCCTCCGCCCGCGTCCCGGACGCGCCTTCCACCCGCGTCCCGGACGGGCCTTCCGCTCGCGCTCCCGGCGCGCCTTCCGCCGATCCGTCCGGAGCCGTGACAAGCCCGGCCGGCGCGCCCGGAGTGCCGGGCCCGCCCGACGCACCCGAAACGCCCGACGCGCCCGGCGCGCCCGTGCGGGCCAGGTCGCGTCCCGTCGGGACGCCGCGCTCGGCCAGCCGCCTGACCTCCCGCTCGACCAGCGCGGCCGGATCGCCGAAGCGGGCCAGCACCTTCGCCACCTCGCGGGCGCTCTGGCTGCCGCGCCGCTCGATCTCGATCCTGGCGCGCAGCCGCTTGGCGAAGTCGAGCCGCTGGTCGGGCCGGAGCACGCCGTGGGCGGCGTCGGCCGCCTTCGAGACGTAGTTCAGCACGAGCTGGTCCGCGCGCTCTATCACGCCTAGCAATGCTGCCCCAATCAGGGGGGACATACCATGGCAACGATGGAGTTCACGGAGTGGATCAGGGGGCGCACCGACGAACAGCTGCGGGCGCTCGTCTCCGCGCGTCCCGAGTTGATCACTCCGGTGCCCGCGCATCTGGAGGGCCTCGCCTCGCGGGCCGCCAGTCCTTCGGCGATCGGCAGGGTGCTGGACCGGCTCGACCGGTTCACGCTGGCCGTGGTGGAGACGCTGGCGGTGCGGGAGGAGCCGATCTCGAAGGACGCGCTGCGCGACCTCGTCGGGAGGGCGCTGGCGTCCGATGACAGCGCGCGTCAAAAGCCCGCCGAGGGCCGGGATCCGGAGCCCGCGCTGTCCACGGCGCTCGACAGGCTGCGCGACCTGGCGCTGGTCTACGGGCCGGACGACGCGCTGGAGCTGGGCCCCGGCGTGCGCAAGGTGCTCGACGACCCGGCGGGGCTGGGCCCGAGGGCGGCCGACGCGTTCCGGCATCACGCGCCGGAGCAGCTCGACGAGATGGCCGACGACGTCGCGCCCGGCACGCCGGGGTCGGGCAAGGAGCGGCTGGCGGCGGCGCTGGCGCGGCCGGCCGCGCTGGTCGAGTCGGTCTCGCCCGAGGCGCGGGCGGCGCTCGACCAGCTCGTGTGGGGCCCGCCGACCGGCCGCGTGCCGAACGCCAGGCGCGAGGTGCGGGTGGCCTCGGCCCGCTCCCCCATCGAGGAGCTGCTCGCGCGCGGCCTGCTGGCCGCCACGGGCGAGGAGAGCGTGACGCTGCCCCGCGAGGTCGGCCTGTTCCTGCGGGGCGGCCGGGTGCACCGCGACCTGCTGGCGGTGCCGCCGCCGCTGACCGGCGCCACCCGTGACACGAGCCTGGCCGACCGCACGGCGGCGGGGCAGGCGTTCTCGTTCGTCAGGGCCGTCGAGGAGCTGTGCGAGCGGTGGAGCGTGGAGCCGCCGGGCGTGCTGCGCACCGGCGGGCTGGGGGTGCGCGACCTGAAGCGGACGGCGGGCGAGCTGGACCTGCCGGAGTGGGTGACGGCGCTGGTGGTCGAGGTCGCGCACGCGGCCGGGCTGATCGCGGCGGGCGGCGGCGTCGACGGCGAGTGGCTGCCGACCTCCGGCTACGACCTGTGGCGGGTGCGGCCCACCGCCGACCGCTGGACGACGCTGGCCGCCACGTGGCTGCACATGGACCGGGTGCCCGGCCTGGTCGGCGAGCGCGACGACCGCGACCGGCCGCTCAACGCCCTGCACACCGACCTGCGCCGCTCCTCCGCGCCGGGGGTCAGGGCGGCCGCGCTGGGCGTGCTGGCCGCCGCGCCGGGCCTGGCGCCCGACCGCGACTCCGTGCTCGAACGGCTGGCGTGGGAGCAGCCGCGCCGCCGGGGGCCGCTGCGCGAGCAGCTCGTCGACTTCACGCTTCGGGAGGCCGAGCAGGTCGGCGTGACGGGGCTGGGCGCCCTGTCCGGGCACGGGCGGGCGCTGGTCGAGGGCGGCGACGCGGCCGAGGTGCTGGCGCCGCTGCTGCCCGAGCCGGTCGATCACGTGCTGCTGCAGGCCGACCTCACCGCGGTCGCGCCGGGGCCGCTGACGAGCGAGCTCAACCGCTGGATGACGCTCACCGCCGACGTCGAGTCGAAGGGCGGCGCCACGGTCTACCGGTTCAGCGAGAGCTCGATCCGGCGGGCGCTCGACGCGGGGCACGGCGGCGAGGAGCTGGTCGCGATGCTGGCCAGGCATTCGGCCACGCCGGTGCCGCAGGCGCTGTCGTACCTGGTGACGGACGTGGCCAGGCGGCACGGGCGCATCCGCGTGGGCACGGCGAGCGCGTACATCCGCTGCGACGACCCCGCGCTGCTCGACCAGATCACCGCCGACCGCCGCTCGGCCGCGCTGCGGCTGCGCCGGCTCGCGCCGACCGTGATCGCCTCCCGCTCGTCCAGGGCGGCGCTGGTCGACTCGCTGCGGGCCATGGGGTACGCGCCGGTCGCCGAGTCGCTCGACGGCGACGTGATCATCTCGCAGCTCGAAAGCCGGCGCACCGAGGGTGTGGCGCCGGCCCGCGCCGTGGCCTCGCCCAACGGCCTCGACCCCGAGGTGGCGGCGGCGGCCGTGCGGGCGCTGCGGGCCGGCGACGCCGCCCACCTGGCCCGCCGCGAGCCGGTGGACGCGCCTGGCGGCCAGGTGCCGCGCGGGCCCGCCACGGCCACGATCTCGGCGCTGCAGGAGGCGATCAAGCAGGGCGTGCGGGTGTGGATCGGGTACCTCGACTCGCAGGGCAACGCGACCTCACGCATCCTGGAGCCGGCGCGCATGGAGGGCGGCTACCTGACGGCGTACGACGAGACGCGCGCGGCCGTGCACCGCTTCGCCCTGCACCGCATCACGGGCGTCGCCGGTCTCTGACCCCCCATCACCCTGCCCCACCATCACCGGGCGGGCAGGCTTTTGAGTGACTGGGCGGCCACCGCCGCCGCGGGGCCGCCCAGCGTCTCCAGGCGGCGCAGCACCCGGGCGCAGTCGTCGGGGTAGCGCACCGACAGCCCGCCGCCCAGCGCCACGGCCGCCGCCGTCGCCCGGATGTCGTGCGGGTCGGCGGCCCAGCCCAGCGCGATGCCGAGCGCCTCGGGGGCGAGGGTGTCGTCGGCGCACAGGTACGACAGCACGTTGGCCGCCGCCACCCGCTCGGCCGCGCTCCCCCGGGCCCAGACCTCCAGGAACTCCTGCCGCGCCTCCTTCATGGAGTGCCGGGCCAGCAGCGCCACGCCCTCCGCCGCCCGTACCTGGACGGCCGGCCCCTGCCCGGGCAGCGACCTGACCCATTCGCGCAGCGGCTGCCACAGCCCGAACCCGTACCGGGCGACCAGCTCGGCCAGCACCCGCGCCCGCTGGTGGGGGGCGCGGAAGGTGACGAGCCCGTCCTCGACGCCGATCAGCGGGCCGCCGGCGGGGCGGTGGCCGATCTCCTGGCAGAGGCGTTCGAGCCGGGCGAGCTGCTCGCCGAAGGCGGGCTCGGCCAGCCGGTGCGTGAAGGCGAGCGCCGCCACGGCCAGCACCTCGCGCATGGGCGGCTTGGTGTCGAGCCAGGCCGTCACCTCCTCGCCGGCGGGCTCGCCGCCGGGCGACAGTCGCGCGGCCAGGCGGACGACCTCGGCGGGCGTCGGCAGCGTCCGCGCCAGCTCCCTGGCGCGGGTCAGCTCGTCGGGCCGCAGCCCGGCGCGCCGGCCGTAGGCGCGCAGGCACAGGTCGAACAGCTCGCCGGGCTCGGGCGCGGCCCAGGCGTGCTCGACCTCGACGGCCTGCGACGGGCCGCCGCTCCTGGTGATCACGAGGTACGAGCCCAGCTCGGCCAGCTTGCGGGCCAGGTTGACCAGCTCGGTGCGGTCGGTGCCGGCGGTGATCCAGTCGTGCAGCAGGTACGCCCGGCCCGGCTTGTACTCGGTGCCGGTCAGCAGGTCAGCGGCGCCGGCGGCGGGCGACAGCACGGTGATCGTGCTCACGGCCAGCGACATGCGCGACAGCAGCGCCAGCGCTCCGAGCCGCCGCCCGGTGTCGTGCTCGCCGACGAGGATGAGCAGGTGCCGGGTGGCCAGCCGGCGCACCGCCTCGGAGAAGCCGCGGGGCTCCAGGTACGAGCGGAGCAGCGTGTCGGCCTCCCGCCGGGTCAGCTGTCCGGTGGCCGGCCCGGTGATGGCGCGCAGGTGCCCGGTGACCGCGAGGTGGCTCCCCATGAGCGTCATGTTGTCGAGGTCGATCTCGCCCGCTTCAGGCGTTTCGGTCACGGAGCCACCTCGGAGGTCTGACTGGAAACTTTTCTACAGGAATTACGACGAGACAACGAGTTTCTTCGCGTTATCGACGCACGTTACCGAGCGTCACCACTCCGCTCCTGAACTGCGGAGACAGGCGGCCAGGACCGCCTTGCGACCCTTGGTACCCCACCTTTACACGATCTAGAGCGACATGAAAACACGAATGGCGATAGAGGAAGCTTTATGCCTATTTACGGGCTACAAGAACACCATCCACAATGACTAGTCAAGAGAGCCGAGGCTTGACTGCGGCTCCTCACACGCATCAGGTTGTGCATGTGACCGAGCAAACGCTGGGCAGGCTGGCGGAGGAGTCGTGGAGCCGGTTCGACGACCACGACTCCATGTACTACGAAGGCGTCTGGCACCGCAGCCACACGCTCGCCGAGCGGGCGCGCCGGATGTGCGGCGGCTTCACCGAGGCGGGCATCCGGCCAGGAGACCGGGTGGCCGTCATGATGGCCAACTCCCCCGAGGTGCCGATCGTCTACCAGGCCCTGTGGGCGGCGGGCGCGGTGGTGACGCCGGTCGTGTTCCTGGTGGGGCCGGAGGAGCTGCGCCACGTCCTGCTCGACAGCGGCGCCGCCGCCGTCGTCACCTCACCCGAGCTGGCCGGCACCGTACGCGCCGCGAACGTCGACCTCCCCGTCCACGTGGACACCCGCGAGCTGGAACGCGCGGCCGAACGCGGCCCCGTCGCCCGCGACCCCGACGACCTGGCCGCGCTCCTCTACACCGGCGGCACGACCGGCAGGGCCAAGGGCGTCATGCTCAGCCACCACGGCCTGTGGCACGTGGCCAAGGACGCCTTCGAGCTGTCCCACCAGGAAGGCAGGAACCGGGCGCTGGTGCCGGTGCCGCTGACGCACTCGTACGGACTGATCGTCACGATCGCCTCGCTGCACGCGAGCGAGCCGCAGCAGGCGGTGCTGACGCGCTGGTTCGACCCGCGCGAGTTCCTGCGGCTGGCCGCCGAGCAGCACGTGCACTACGGCACCGTCGTGCCCTCCATGATCCACTCCCTGCTCGCCGAGCCGCTCGAAGAGCACCCGCTGCCCGACCTCGCCTACCTGACCTGCGGCGCGGCGCCGCTGGGCAGGCGGACGCTGGAGGAGTTCGAGCGCAGGATGCCGGGCGTGCAGATCCTGGAGGGGTACGGGCTGACCGAGACCAGCGCGGTCACCACGTTCAACCCGCCGGGCCGGCGCCGGGTCGGCAGCGTCGGCCTGCCGCTGGCCGGCTACACGATCACCATCCGCGACAACGACGGCGAGGAGGTGGAGCCCGGCGACGTCGGCGAGATCTGCGTCTCCGGCGACTCCCTGATGCTCGGCTACTGGGGCGAGCGCGAGCCCGACCCCGACGGCACCGCGCTGGTCGGCAAGGAGCTGCGCACCGGCGACATCGGGTGCGTGGACGACGACGGCTACCTCTACATCGTGGACAGGAAGAAGGACCTGATCATCCGCGGCGGCTTCAACGTGTTCCCCCGCGACGTCGAGGACGCCCTCGACCGGCACCCCGACGTCGTCGTGTCCGGCGTCGTGGGCCGGCCCGACCCCCGCCTCGGCGAGGAGGTCGTGGCGTTCGTTCAGCTCAGGCGGGATGCTACGGTGACGGCCGAGGAGCTGATCGAGTGGGCCCGCGAGCGCGTGGGGCGGGTGAAGTACCCGCGCGAGGTGCGCTTCGTCGACTCCGTGCCCCTGACCAGCGTGCTCAAGCTCGACCGCAAGGCGCTGCGGGGCATGCTCGGCTGAGCCGCCCGCCGAGCCGGACCCATCTCGTGCTCTCGGTCAGACGCGTGTCAATTCCGTGATAAGTGTTGACCTGTCTGGAGGTGAACATGAGTCAGGGTGACCCGTCGGGATATCCGTACCAGCCTTATGGCGCCCCCTACGGCGAGCAGCCGCCTCCGCCGTACGGTTACGGCTACCCGCCGCCTCCTCCGCGCGGCAACGGGCCGAGCGCCAACGCGATCGTCGCCCTCGTGCTCAACATCTTCGCGCTCGTCTCCTGCTGCAACGTCCTGGCCCTGCCGGGCGCGATCCTGGCCGGCCTGGCCATCGGCAAGTCCAGCCACGAGCCGGGCACGGCCCGCACCATGGTGATGTGGAGCTGGATCCTGTTCGGGGTCGGCTTCGTGCTCACCATCGGCACGTTCATCGTCCTCGGCGTCAGCGGCGCCTTCGACGACCGCTGACCACGCGACCAGGCGATCCTGAGGACTAATCCTGGCCCGCCCGTTGTTGGAGAGTCGGAGCGGGGGCGCCGGGATCGCGAGACGATGGTCCTGTTGCGCCAGGCCCCCGTCCGAAACCCCACGGAGACTGCCAGTGAGCGATGGACCGCTGATCGTCCAGTCGGACAAGACGCTGCTGCTCGAGGTCGACCACGAGCGGGCCGACGCCTGTCGTAAGGCGATCGCGCCGTTCGCCGAGCTCGAACGCGCGCCCGAACACGTGCACACCTACCGCGTCACCCCGCTGGCGCTGTGGAACGCGCGCGCCGCCGGCCACGACGCCGAGCAGGTCATCGACGCGCTCATCGGCTTCAGCCGCTACCCGGTGCCGCACGCGCTGCTGGTGGACGTCGCCGAGACGATGGCCCGCTACGGGCGGCTGCGGCTGGAGAAGGACCCCGTCCACGGGCTCGTCCTGACCTCCACCGACCGGGCCGTGCTCGAAGAGGTGCTGCGCTCCAAGAAGATCCAGCCGATGCTGGGCGAGCGGCTCGGCGACGACTCCGTCGTCGTGCACCCGAGCGACCGCGGCAACGTCAAGCAGGCCCTGCTCAAGCTGGGCTGGCCGGCCGAAGACCTGGCCGGCTACGTCGACGGCGAGGCCCACCCCATCACGTTGCGCGAGGACGGCTGGTCGCTGCGGCCGTACCAGCGTGAGGCGGCCGAGGCGTTCTGGAACGGCGGCTCGGGCGTGGTCGTGCTGCCCTGCGGCGCGGGCAAGACCATCGTCGGCGCCGCCGCGATGGCGCAGGCCCAGGCCACCACGCTGATCCTGGTCACCAACACGGTCTCCGCCCACCAGTGGAAGACCGAGCTGATCAAGCGCACGTCGCTGACCGAGGACGAGATCGGCGAGTACTCCGGCAACAAGAAGGAGATCCGCCCGGTCACCATCGCCACCTACCAGGTGATGACCACCCGGCGTAAGGGCGTCTACAGCCATCTGGAGCTGTTCGACGCCCGCGACTGGGGGCTCATCGTCTACGACGAGGTGCACCTGCTGCCCGCGCCGATCTTCCGGATGACCGCCGACCTCCAGGCCCGCCGGCGGGTCGGGCTGACCGCGACGCTGGTGCGCGAGGACGGCCGCGAGGGCGACGTGTTCTCCCTGATCGGCCCCAAGCGTTACGACGCGCCCTGGAAGGAGATGGAGAACCAGGGCTGGATCGCGCCGGCCGACTGCGTCGAGGTGCGCGTCACGCTGACGGACGAGGAGCGGCTGGCGTACGCGATGGCCGAGTCGGAGGAGCGTTACCGCTTCTGCGCCACCACGCCGTCGAAGACGCACGTGACCGAGGCGCTGGTCCGCCGCCACCTGGGCGAGCAGGTGCTGGTCATCGGCCAGTACATCGACCAGCTCGACGAGCTCGGCGAGCACCTCAACGCGCCCGTCATCAAGGGCGAGACGCGAGTGAAGGAGCGCGAGCGGCTCTACCAGGCCTTCCGCGACAAGGAGATCCAGGTGCTGGTGGTGTCGAAGGTGGCGAACTTCTCCATCGACCTGCCGGAGGCGACGGTCGCGATCCAGGTGTCGGGCACGTTCGGCTCGCGCCAGGAGGAGGCCCAGCGGCTCGGACGGGTGCTGCGGCCCAAGTCCGACGGCGGGGGCGCGCGGTTCTACACCGTGGTCAGCCGCGACACGGTGGACCAGGAGTTCGCGGCGCACCGGCAGCGGTTCCTGGCCGAGCAGGGGTACGCGTACCAGATCATCGACGCCGACGACGTGATGGGCGGGGTGTGACGGTTGTGATGCCCGGCCGCTCGTCCTGAGCGGCCAGGCATTCATCGTGGCGTCACGTCCACGAGACTCCGCGGGCCGACATTCGAACCACCCCCCTCACCTGCGTACTATCACGCCGCCTGCGACATACCCCCATGATCCGACAAACCCACCTGATATGCCCGATTTTTTCGGTATTCCCAGGTTCGTTGCAGCTTGCTCGGATCAGCGGACGAGCATGCCCCCGAGGAACAACACGCCCTCGGCCGCGATCCACGCCAGCACCCCCGCGCCCATGAGCTGCGCGAACGCCCGCGAATCCTGCCTGGACCAGGGAAGCAGCCATGCCGCCACCGTGCAGCAGGCGGCCAGCGCGGCGAACAGCCCCGACACGGTGGAGACCGCGCCGAGCCGCTGCGAGCACGCGGCGGGCGCCTCGCCGCCCGCGCAGAACGCCTCCAGCCCCCACCCCGCGAACACCGACAGACCCCACAACGCCGCGAGCAGGAAGCTCGCGATCGTGGGGATGATCGGCGAGAAACGAAGCTGCACCCGCGCCACCTCCTATGCCTACCCAGCCGGGCGCCGGTAAATGCTTTGGATGCGTGCGGAAATCCCTACTAGACTGGCCGATTCGCTGCCTTTGACCACCTCCGTATCTCACCAGGGAGGCGCTTTCGCATGCCCACGCACGAGTTGGCCCCGGACATACCCACCGACGTCCTGGCCGCCGAGCAGGCCCACCTCGCCGAATCACGAGCCGCGCTCAAAGCCATGCGCGCCCACGCGCAGTCGCTGTCCGCCGACGCGGCCGGCGACTGGGTGTCCCAGCAGATCCTCCAGTCGCTGCTCGACCAGCGGGTGGCCGCGCTCGCCGACCACCCCGACACCCCGCTGTTCTTCGGCCGCCTCGACCGCGCCCCCGACGCGCGGGACGAGAGCGGCGAGGAGCAGGCCGAGCTGCCCGCCACCATCTACGTCGGCCGCCGCCACGTGCACGACGGCCACAGCAAGCCGCTGGTCATCGACTGGCGGGCGCCCGTCTCCCGCGCCTTCTACCAGGCCAGCCCGGCCGACCCCATGGGCATCGTGCGCCGGCGCCGCTTCGGCTACCACGGCGGCGAGCTGACCGCGTTCGAGGACGAACCGCTCGGCGAAGGCGTCGAGATCGGCCCCTCGAAGATCCTCACCGAGGAGATCGAGCGCCCCCGCACCGGCCCCATGCGCGACATCGTCGCCACCATCCAGCCCGACCAGGACGAGATCGTCCGCTCCACGCTCGCGCAGACCGTGTGCGTCCAGGGCGCCCCCGGCACCGGGAAGACCGCCGTCGGCCTGCACCGCGCCGCCTACCTGCTGTTCACCCACCGCGAGCGGCTGGCCAGGTCCGGCGTCATGATCGTCGGGCCGAACCGGGCCTTCCTGTCCTACATCTCCTCCGTCCTGCCCGCCCTCGGCGAGGTCAAGGTCGACCAGACCACCGTCGCCGGCCTGCTCGGCGAGCACGCGGCCCCCGAAGACCCGCTCGTCTCCGCCGTGAAGGGCGACGCCAGGATGGCCGCCGTCCTCGAACGCGCCCTCTGGCTGCACATCGTCAAGCCGACCGAGGGCGTGGTGTTCACCAAGGGCGCCTACCGCTACCGGGTGGCCGACTACGAGGTCCGCGAGATCGTGGCCTCCCTGCGCGGCACCACCCGCTACAACCCCGGCCGGGCCGCGCTCGCCCAGCGCCTGGCCCACATGGTGCTGGTCAGGATGGAGCAGCGCGGCGAGTCGCCCGACGACCGCGTCCAGGACGCCGTGGCTCGCTCGAAGCCCGTCAAGCAGCTCGTCGACGCGGTGTGGCCGAAACTGACGCCCGAACAGGTGCTCCACCGCCTCCTGTCCGACCCCGCCTTCCTCGCCCAGGCCGCCAAAACCGACCTGACGGCTGAGGAGCAGGAGCTGCTCATCTGGCGCAAGCCGTACCGGAGCTGGAAGTCCGCGAAATGGTCGGCGGCCGACGCGGCCCTCCTCGACGAGCTGCGCGACCTCATGGAACGCACGCCCTCACTCGGCCACCTCGTCGTGGACGAAGCCCAGGACCTGTCGGAGATGCAGCTCAGGGCGCTCGGCCGGCGCTGCCGCAACGGCTCCGCCACCGTCCTCGGCGACCTCGCCCAGGGCACCACACCCTGGTCCACCAGCTCCTGGAAGTCGGTGCTCGAACACCTCGGCCAGCCCGAAGGCGAGGTCACGGAGCTGACGCTCGGCTTCCGCGTCCCCCGCGAAGTGCTCGACTACGCCGCCCGCCTCCTCCCCTCCATCGCCCCCGACCTCGCCGCCCCCCGCTCGCTGCGGCCCGGCGCCGGCTCCCTCACGATCCGGCAGGGCCTCGCGATCGCCCAGGCCGCCGAGGAGGCGCTGGCCAAGGAGGGCTCCATCGGCGTGATCGTCCCCGACGCGCTGGTCGCCGACGTCTCCAAGGCGCTGGCCGACCTCCCGCACGCCGTCCTCGACCCCGACGCCGCCGAGGAACACCGCCTCCTCATCGTCCCCGCCACGCTGGCCAAGGGCCTCGAGTACGACCACGTCATCGTCGTCGAACCCGCCGACATCGTCGCGGCCGAGCCGCGCGGGCTGGCCCGCCTGTACGTCGTCCTCACCCGCGCCGTCACCTCCCTGACGGTCCTGCACGACAAGCCACTCCCCGAACAATTGGCGGCCTGACGGGTGGTGGGCGCTCGTGACACCTGATGGACGGCCGGCTGCTCTGGCGGCCTGACGGAGGGCGGGCGCTCGTGACGCCTGACGGGCGGCGGGCGCGGCCGCTTCTAGGATGGCTGAGCAAGCAGCAGCTACTCACTCTAGGAGGATGCCGTGCCCGCACCCCTTCCCCACGAGTTCCTGCCGTCGGTGCCCGCGCTCACGGTCGAGAGCGACGACATCCAGGACGGCCGACGACTCGCCGATCTCCACGTCTTCGACGACTGGGGGATGAGCGGCCAGAACCAGTCGCCTCACCTGCGCTGGTCCGGCGCCCCTGAGGGCACCCGCGGCTACGCCGTCACCTGCTACGACCCCGACGCCCCCACGGGCAGCGGCTTCTGGCACTGGGTCCTGTTCGACCTCCCGGCCACCGTGACCGAGCTGCCCACGGGCGCCGGCACGGCCCCCGACTTCAAGGGCCTGCCCGACGGCGCCGTCCACGCCCGCAACGACTACGGCACCAAGGCGTACGGTGGCGCCGCCCCGCCTCCCGGCGACCCGCACCGCTACGTCTTCACCGTGCACGCCCTGGGCGTGGACCACCTGGGGGTGGACGCCGACGCCAGCCCGGCGGTAGTGGGCTTCAACATCACCGCCAACACCCTGGCCAGGGGCCACATCGTCGCCCACTTCGGCGTCTAGCCCGGGCCTTCGCGGGCGCCTGGCGAACGTCAGGCGCCCAGGCCCACCCCGGCACCACCCGCCGCACGTGACATCCGGCGGACCAACCTGCCCGGCGCATGGCCCGCCACGCGTGGCGCCCGCAGGCCAGGCAGCCCGACGGCCGGCGGTCAGCAGTCAGCGGCTCAGCATGTTCGCCCAGGCGCCTCGCGCGCTCAGCCGACCGGCTCGGCAGCCCACCCAGTAGCCCGGCGGCTGGCAGCCTGGCGGCTCGGGGCTGGCGGCTCGGGGCTGGCGGCTCAGCCTTCTGCGGTCCGGCGCATCGCCCGACCTGCTCGGCGGGCCGAGCGGGTCGGCGTCCCGGCGGGTTGAGGTGAGTTGGTTTCAGCGGGCCAGGGCGGCGGCGGGGCAGCCTACGAGGCCCGGCAGGAGTTCGTCCACGAGGGGGATGCCGAGGCCCGGGCCCGGGGCGCAGATGGGGAGCATCTGGAGCTCGCGCGGCAGCACGATGTCGCGGGCCGGCTCGACGTCATACGCCGGCTCGGTGTCGCTCTTCGGCTCGACGTCGTACGCAGGCTCGATGTCACGCGCCGACTCGATGTCACGCGCCGACTCCATGTCGCGCGCCGGTTCGATGTCGCTCTTCGGCTCGCCGCCGAAGCGGATCCGCGTGCCCGGCTTGTTCTCGGCCCTGGCCTTGGCGTCCTTCGCGTCGGCGTGCGCCCGGGCCTGCGCTTCTTCGGCGTCCGCGCGGGCCTCGGCCACCGCGTCGGCGTGGGCCGCGGCGAAGGCGGCGGCCCAGTCGGAGGCCGTCCACTCGTGGTCGGCGTGGGCGGGAGCGGCCGCCGCGGTGGCGGCCGTCAGGGCCAGGGCGGCGATTCCGAGAACGCGCCTGCTGCGGAAGAACACTGTTCGCTCCTTCGGTCGAGGTCGAGGTGTGAGCGCACCCACCTTCCCTCACTTGAAGTAAGCGATCAATGACGAAACGTAATAACGGAGAAACAAAACAAGAGCGGCCCGGGAAAACCCGGGCCGCTCTTCGTCCGTGCGGCGAGAAAAGACCTAGAAGTCCATGTCGCCGCCGCCCGGCATGGCCGGGGCGGCGGGGGTCTTCTCGGGCTTCTCGGCGATGACGGCCTCGGTCGTCAGGAACAGCGCCGCGATGGAGGCGGCGTTCTGCAGCGCCGAGCGCGTCACCTTGGCCGGGTCGATGATGCCCGACTCGAACATGTTGACGTACTCGCCGGAGGCCGCGTTCAGACCCTCACCCGGGGTGAGGTTGCGCACCTTCTCGACCACGACGCCGCCCTCGAGACCGGCGTTGACCGCGATCTGCTTGAGCGGCTCCTCCAGCGCCTTCTTGACGATGGCGGCACCGGTGGCCTCGTCGCCGTTCAGCTCCAGCTTGTCGAACGCCTTGGCGCCGGCCTGCAGCAGCGCCACGCCACCGCCGGGCACGATGCCCTCCTCGACGGCCGCCTTGGCGTTGCGCACGGCGTCCTCGATGCGGTGCTTGCGCTCCTTCAGCTCGACCTCGGTCGCCGCACCGGCCTTGATCACCGCGACGCCGCCGGCGAGCTTGGCCAGCCGCTCCTGCAGCTTCTCACGGTCGTAGTCGGAGTCGGTGCGCTCGATCTCGGCGCGGATCTCGTTGACCCGGCCGGAGATCTGCTCGGCGTCACCGGCGCCGTCGACGATCGTGGTCTCGTCCTTGGTCACCACGACCTTGCGGGCGCGGCCCAGCAGGTCGAGGGTGGCGGTCTCGAGCTTGAGGCCGACCTCCTCGGCGATGACCTGGCCGCCGGTCAGGATCGCGATGTCGTTCAGCATCGCCTTGCGGCGGTCGCCGAAGCCCGGCGCCTTGACGGCGACGGAGCGGAACAGGCCGCGGATCTTGTTGACGACCAGGGTGGCCAGGGCCTCGCCCTCGACGTCCTCGGCGATGATCAGCAGCGGCTTGCCGGACTGCACGACCTTGTCGAGCAGCGGCAGCAGGTCCTTGTTGGCGGAGACCTTGCTGTTGACGATCAGGATGTACGGGTCTTCGAGCACGGCCTCCATGCGGTCGGAGTCGGTCACGAAGTACATCGACGTCATGCCCTTGTCGAAGCGCATGCCCTCGGTGAGCTCGAGCTCGAGGCCGAAGGTGTTGCTCTCCTCGACGGTGATGACGCCTTCCTTGCCGACCTTGTCCATCGCCTCGGCGATGAGCGAGCCGATCTCGGCGTCGGCGGCGGAGATGGAGGCGGTGGAGGCGATCTGCTCCTTGGTCTCCACGTCCTTGGCCAGCTTGGAGAGCTCCTCGCTGACGCGCTCGACGGCGGCCTCGATGCCCTTCTTCAGGGCCATCGGGTTGGCGCCGGCGGCGACGTTGCGCAGACCCTCACGCACCAGCGCCTGGGCGAGCACGGTGGCGGTGGTGGTGCCGTCACCCGCGACGTCGTCGGTCTTCTTGGCGACTTCCTTGACCAGCTCGGCGCCGATCTTCTCCCAAGGGTCCTCGAGCTCGATCTCCTTGGCGATGGACACACCGTCGTTGGTGATCGTGGGAGCGCCCCACTTCTTCTCCAGCACGACGTTGCGGCCCTTGGGGCCGAGGGTCACCTTGACGGCGTCGGCGAGCTGGTTCATACCGCGCTCGAGACCGCGCCGGGCGTCCTCGTCAAACGCGATCATCTTGGCTGCCATAAGGCTAGACCTCCCAGATGCAGGGTGGCTTGTCGTGGACCGAGCCGACGCCCGCGACGGCATGGGTCAGCATCTCCGTTCGGCAGACCCCATCGTCTCGATCCGGTGTTGGCACTCTGCTGCACAGAGTGCCAACGAACTGTTTAGCACTCTACCCTGCCGAGTGCAAGCGAACGCCACCCTGCCCGGCATTACCGCCCAGGTCAGTCCGCCGTTACGGCGAGCCGCGCCGGCATCACCCTCACCCGCCGTCCCAAGCACCCGCGCGGACGGTCGGTACGGCGAGCCGCGCGGAGCGGCCCGCCGCACTCGAGTCGGCGAAAGAGAGGTGACGGTTCGCACGGACTGCGTTGCCGTGCGTTCCCGCCCGGTGCATACCAGCGGTTACGTTCAGACCGCGCGGACGGACTCCGCCTGCGGCCCCTTCTGGCCCTGCGTGATCTCGAACTCGACACGCTGCCCCTGTTCGAGAGAGCGGTACCCGTCCATCAGGATCGCTGAGTAATGGACGAATACATCCTTACCACCGTCTACCGCGATGAAGCCGTAGCCCTTGTCCGCGTTGAACCACTTGACGGTGCCCTGCGCCACTTCCGACTCCTCTTACTGGTCTCCCAGATCTCGCCCATTCCTCCGCGGGACCTGTAATCGTATGACTTAAGGGAAAAGCAGCCAGACGATCGCCCTCGACCATACCTGTGGCACGGGGTTTGGCAACAGAGTCAATCCGCAAACTGCCTATTTCTTCGCAGCGCGGGTCGTTCAACGTTGAATTGGCCTGGAAAAGGAGAAGGCGCCCACTAGGGGCGCCTTCAACGGGGTGACCTCCGGGGCTCAGCCGCCCGCGACGGCCGGGATGATGGAGATCTGCGTGCCTTCGGGGGCGGGAGTGTCGAGCCCTTCGGCGAAACGGACGTCCTCTTCCCCAACGTAAACGTTGACGAAACGACGAATCTTGCCCGATTCATCCAGAATTCTCGCGCCGATCCCCGGGTAGTCGGAGTCGAGCTTGGCGAGCACGTCACGAAGAGTCGCGCCTTCGCCACTGACCTCCGCGTTCCCCCCGGTGTACGTGCGCAGAATGGTGGGAATCCGCACAGAAACGCTCATGGTTCAAATCGCCTTTCCTGGTTGTCAGACAGTCGCGCGGAACGCGTCGAGAGAGGGCTTGATCACGGCGGTCGGCTCGACGGCCTCGCCGGAGAGCACGTCGAGCGTCTTGAGGCCGTCGCCGGTGTTGAGCACCACGGTCTCCGCCTCGGGGTCGAGCACCCCGCTCTCGGTGAGCTTCTTCAGCACGCCGACGGTGACCCCGCCGGCGGTCTCGGCGAAGATGCCCTCGGTCGAGGCCAGGAGCTTCATCGCGGCCACGATCTCGGCGTCCGTGACGTCCTCGACGCCACCTCCGGTGCGCCGGGCGATGTCCAGCACGTACGGCCCGTCGGCGGGGTTGCCGATGGCCAGCGACTTGGCGATGGTGTCGGGCTTGACCGGCTGGACGACGTCGTGCCCGGCCTTGTAGGCGGTGGAGACCGGCGAGCACCCGGCGGCCTGCGCCCCGAAGATCTTGTACGGGGTGTCCTCCACGAGGCCCAGCTTCACCAGCTCCTTGAAGCCCTTGTCGATCTTCGTGAGCTGCGAGCCGGACGCGATGGGGATGATGATCTGCTCGGGCAGCCGCCAGCCGAGCTGCTCGGCGATCTCGTACGCGAGCGTCTTGGAGCCCTCGGCGTAGTAGGGCCGCAGGTTCACGTTGACGAAGCCCCATTTGTCGCCCATGGGGTCGCCGATCAGCTCGGAGCAGAAGCGGTTGACCTCGTCGTACGTGCCGTCGATGCCGATCAGCCGCCCGCCGAAGACACGCGCCATGGCGATCTTGGCCTTTTCCAGGTTGGCCGGGATGAACACGCACGCGTCGAGCCCGGCCCGCGCGGCGGCGGCGGTGACGGCGCCGGCGAGGTTGCCCGTGGAGGAGCAGGAAAGCGTGTGGAAACCGAAGTTCCGGGCCGCCTCCACGGCCATGGCCACGACCCGGTCCTTGAAGGAGTGGGTGGGGTTGCCCGAGTCGTCCTTGACGTAAAGGGACTTGATGCCGAGCGCGCGCCCCAGGTTTCCGGCCTTGACCAATTTCGTCCAGCCGGGGTTCATATTGGGCTTACTGGCCACGTCGACCGGAACGGGGAGCAGCGAGCGGTAACGCCAGATGTTCGCGGGACCGGATTCGATCTCCGCGCGCGTCACCTCGCCGAAGTCGTAGGCTGCCTCCAGCGGCCCGAAACACTCCTGACACGCGAAGTTCGGGCCCAGCGGGTAACGGGCGCCGCACTCGCGGCAGGACAGAGCGACGGCAGGACCAAAGTCGAGCGACATGAAGCGAGGCCTTCCCTCATCTTCGCCCACGGCCACCTTGACCGCGAACCGGAATTGGCACCTTGTCCCGGTCGGCCTCGCCAGGTCGCGAGTCGAAAGCCGGGAGGGTTGCCGGGGCTTCGCAGGGCCGGTCCCTCCACCCCTCTGGATGAGCAATATGCAGTTGTTGAAATGGACTCTACCCGCTTAAGTGGCCGAAATTACCACCCGTCTCAACATGCGAGACAACCAGTCTCAGCGATAGTCCTCGCCCAGCACGCCCTGCACGTATTTGCGGGCCTGATGGATGCGCGACTTCGCCGTGCCCAGCGGGATGTTGAGCTGCTCGGCCACCTCGTTGTAGTCGAGCTGGACGATGTCGCGCAGCACCAGGGCCTGCGCCAGGTCCGGTTTGTCGGCCTCCAGCGCCTCCATCGCGTCGAGCAGGTCGAGCCGCGACCCCGCGATCACGCTGACCCGCCGCACGTCGGGCTTCTGCATGGGCAGCTCGTCGGAGGTCTGCTCCGCCGCCCTGCGCTTCAGCGACCGGTACGTGGTGCGCGCGCAGTTGGCCGTCACGATGTGCAGCCAGGTGCTGAACCTGGCCCGCCCCTCGAAGCGCCCGATGTTACGCGCCACGGCCAGCAACGTATCCTGCGAGGCCTCCTCCGCGTCCTGGTGATAGGGGAGGATCCGGGCGCAGTGACGCATCACATCGGGCTCAATCCGCGCGAGGAGCTCGCCAAGTGCGCGATGATCTCCCGCAGCAGCGGAGCGGGCGAGTTCCTCGGTTAGCTCATCAAGCGCCATAGCTGGGATCCTATGATCGAAGGGAGCTGCGATGAACAGCGTCCTGCTGGCCTCCAACAGAGGGCCTGTCTCCTTCACCGTCTCCGACGACGGTGAGCTCACCATGAAACGCGGCGGCGGCGGCCTCGTCTCGGGCCTTTCGGGCGTGGCCAAGGACGACGGCGTGCTGTGGGTCTGCGCCGCGCTCTCCGACGGCGACCGCAGCGCCGTGCGGCTCGCCTCGGGCGGCCGCATCGACCACGTCGGCTACGATACCGGCCCCCTGCGCATGCTCGACATCCCGCCCGCCACCTTCCACCGCGCCTACAACGCCGTGGCGAACTCCACCCTCTGGTTCGTCAACCACCTGCTCTACGACATCCCGAACTCGCCCAACTTCGGCACCAGGTTCGAGCGCGAGTGGGAGTCGTACCGCGACTACAACGGCGCGTTCGCGCTCGCGCTGGCCGAGGAGGCCGGGCACGGCGCCCGCGTGATGGTGCAGGACTACCACCTGACCCTCACCCCCGCCATGCTCCGCGCCGAGCGGCCCGACCTGCGCATCGCCCACTTCAGCCACACCCCGTGGGCGCCGCCCGAGTACTTCTCGCTGCTGCCCGACGACGTGGCCGGAGAGGTCCTGGAAGGCATTCTGGGGGCCGATCACGCCGGGTTCCTCACCGACAGGTGGGCCCAGGCGTTCATGGACTGCTGCGAGCGCCTCCTGGGCGCGGAGGCCGACCGTGCCGGCCGCAGCGTCACCTACGAGGGCCGGACGACCCGCATCGGCGTGCACAGCCTCGGCGTGGACGGCGACGCGCTGTGGCGGCGCGCCTGCGAGCCCGACGTCGAGTCGCACATGACCGCGCTCAGGGAGCAGGTCGGCGACCGCAAGCTGATCGTCCGCATCGACCGCACCGAGCTGTCCAAGAACATCGTGCGCGGCCTGATCGCTTACCGCGAGTTCCTCGCCGCGCACCCCGAGTGGCACGGCCGCGTCGTACACCTGGCCTTCGCCTACCCCAGCCGCCACGACCTGCCCGAGTACCGCGAGTACACCGCGTCCGTGCAGCGCTGCGCCCAGCAGATCGAGGACGAGTACGCCACCGTCGACTGGGACCCGGTGATACTCAACGTCAACGACGACTACCCGCGTTCGCTGGCGGCGTACCGGCTGGCCGACGTGCTGCTGGTCAACCCCATCCGCGACGGCATGAACCTCGTCGCCAAGGAGGGCCCCGTCCTGTCGCCCCACTGCGCGCTGGTGCTCTCGCGCGAGGCCGGGGCCGCCGCCGAGCTCGGCGCGCACGCGCTCATGGTCAACCCCTACGACATCAGCGGCACCGC
This sequence comes from [Actinomadura] parvosata subsp. kistnae, assembly GCF_900323885.1. Classification (GTDB taxonomy): domain Bacteria; phylum Actinomycetota; class Actinomycetes; order Streptosporangiales; family Streptosporangiaceae; genus Nonomuraea; species Nonomuraea composti. The sequence goes on from NZ_OOHJ01000018.1 coordinate 1,934,478, forward strand.
CGCCGCCCTGCACGACGCGCTGGTCATGCCGGAGGACGAGCGCCGCACCCGCCGCGACAAGCTGCACGCCGCCGCCACCGCCCTGCCGCCGCAGAAGTGGCTCGCCACCCAGCTCGAAGCCCTCGCCTGACGCTCGCCTACGATGGAGGCATTCCGAGTGGGGGAGGCCGCCGGGTGAGCACGGCATTATCGCCCGTCCGTCTGATCAGAGACCGCCCGACCTGGCTCGTCTACCTGCTGCTCAGCGCCTTCGCCACCTTCGTGTACGGCCTGAGCGCCGCCGTGCCGCTGCTGCGCGCCGACCAGGGCACCTCCGCCACCGTCGCGGGCCTGCACGGCACCTCCATGGCCGCCGGCACGATCGCGGCCGGCCTCCTGCTCCCTCTCCTCACCCGCAGGTACGGCCGGCGCGCCACGAGCTGGACCGGCCTGGCCGGGATGAACGCCGGCCTGCTCACCGTCTTCGCCTCCGACACCCTGCCCCTGACGCTGCTCGGGTACGCCGTCGCCGGCGGCTTCGGCTCCGCCATGCTCTACACCGCCATGGCGGCGCTCAGCGACCACCACGGGAGCGCCGGGGCCGCCGCGCTGAGCGAGGCCAACGCGGTCGCGGTGGTGGCGGGCATGGCGATGACGTTCGGGCTCAGCGTGGTCGGGCAGAGCGCGCTCGGCTGGCGCGCCGCCCTTCTCGTCACGCCGGTCCTGAGCGCCCTGCTGGTCGTGACGATGGGCCGCGTCTGGCCCGCGAGCCTGCCGAGCGGCCCATCCACCGGCTCACCGAACGGCCAGGAAGCGGGCTCCACCGGCGCGGACGCGAGCTCTACCGGCACGCACGCCACCGGGGCCGGCCGCGACGCCGATCCGGCCGCCGCTCCCAGCACCGGGTGGCGGTTCCACCTGGCGGGCGCGGTGCTGTTCTGCTGCGTGGCCCTGGAGTTCACGTTCACCCTGTGGGCCGCCGGCCTGCTGGCTCTCAGCACCGGCCTGTCCCCCGCCGCGGCGGCGACCGGGCTGACGGCGTTCATCGCGGGCATGGCGGCGGGCAGGTTCGCCGGGGCGCAGCTCGCGCTGCGGCTGCCGCCGGTGCCGCTGTTCGCGGGCGCGCTGGGGCTGACGCTCGCCGGGTGGCTGGTGTTCTGGCTGAGCGATCACCTGGTGCTGTCGTACGCCGGGCTGGTCATCTGCGGGCTCGGCGCGGCCCTGCACTTCCCGCTGGCGCTGGCCGCGCTGATCGCCGCCTCGGGCGATCGGGCCGACCGGGCGGCGGCGGCCTCGCCCATCTGGGCGGGCGCCGCCATGGCCATCGGGCCGCTGGTGCTCGGCGCGCTGGCCGACGGCTTCGGCACCCGCGACGCGTTCCTGATGGTGCCGGTGCTCATCGGCCTCGCGGTCACCGGCGTGCTCGTGTCGGGCCGGGGCGCGCGCGCCCGTACCTGACCCGGGGTGTCACCTCCAGTCGGCGTGCTTGAGCGTGTCGGCCAGCCCCGGCGTGTTCCACTGGTCCACGACGAGCAGCTTCGTCTTCGGCAGGTACCACTCGCGCTGCGTGAACCGCTTGTACGTCCGGCTCCCGGAGTAGGAGACGCACTTGGCCTGCCAGGCGTTGTAGGCGGCCTTGTGGCCGGGCCCGACCTGGCGCAGCCCCCGGCTGACCTTGGGCCCGACGACCTCGCCCCACTTGTCGTTGAACGGGCAGGGCTGCACGTCACTTGCCGTGTAGAACGGCCGCTCGCCGGTGTAGGGGCCCCAGCCCTCGGCGCCGACCTTGATGTACTTCGGCCCGAGCAGGTAGAACGAGTCGCACTCGGGGGTGCTCCAGCCCATGGCCCTGCCGCACCGGCCGGTGACCACCTGCACGGCGTCGGAGCCGAACCGGTGGACCTCCCACTGGATCGGCACGTACAGCGTCATGCCCCTGAACGTGAGCTGCTGGGCGGGGGCGGCGACGGCGGGCGCGGAGAGGGACAGGAGGGTGATCGCGGCCGCCCCGGTGGCGGCCGCGACGGCGAGGGAACGCTTCTGCATGCGCCCGACCCTAGGGATCACGACTTGCAGATCAGTCTCAAATGACTGAGAGCTCAGGGCCGGGTGAAGGCGGTGGCCAGCTCGGCGAGCAGCGCGACGACGCCCTCGGGCCCGTCGACGACGATGTCGGCCCGCTCGGCGAGCGCGGTGACCTCGGCGGAGCCGCTGCACACGGTGACGCCGGGCAGCCCGGAGTCGCGTACGGCGTCGAAGGCCGCCAGGTCGCCCAGGTCGTCGCCGGCGAACATGACGGACCGCGCCGCCCGCTCGGCCAGGAACAGGCTCAGCGCGTGCCCCTTGTCCATGCCGGGTGGCCGCAGCTCCAGCACCATGCGGCCTGGCTCGATCACGAGGTCGTGCTTCTCCGCCAGCTTCGCCAGGGGCTCGCGCAGCTTGGCCAGCGCGCCCTCGGGGTCGGGGCTGCGCCGGGTGTGCACGGCGACGGCCCGGCCCTTGTCCTCGACGGTCACGCCGTCGAGGCCGAGCGAGTCGAGCAGCAGCGGCAGCTCGGCCTCGGCCCTGGGCACTCCTGGTGGGGGCGGGGGCGCGGAGATCCGCCCGCCCTCCCAGCGTTCGAAGCCGTAGTGCCCGAGCACGACCAGCCCCGGCACGTCGGCCAGGCCCGGCCCGAGCTCCAGTGCGGTGGCCGCGGGACGCCCGGTCACGATGGCCACCGCGAGGACGTGCGCACCCAGGTCGGCGAGTACCTCGGGCGCCTTGGGGTGGATCACGGCCTTGGCGGGGTCGGGGACGATCGGCGACAGGGTGCCGTCGAAGTCGAGCCCGATCACGGCGCCGGCCGGATCGCTCAGGATCGCTTCCATTCCAGGGATGTTCTTCACGCGCCTGCCGTACCCAGCAGGTCAGGGACGCATGCCGAGCCTTCTGGCCGCGCGGTCGCGCTGACGGGTGGACCGTAACCTGCGCAGCCTCTTGACCAGCATGGGGTCGTGCTCGAGCGCCTCCGGCCGGTCGATGAGGGCGCCGAGCAGCTGGTAGTAGCGGGTGGCGGAGATCCCGAAGGTCTCCTTGATGGCGTGCTCCTTCGCGCCCGCGTAGCGCCACCATTGGCGCTCGAAGGCGAGGAGCTCGAGTTCGCGGTCGGACAGTGGTTGTCGGGACGGGTCCTGGGCAGCATTGTCACCGCTGAGCGGTGCTCCCATGGTGTCCTCCTCGAAAGGGGCGGGTGACGATCACATCGCCCGCACGCGGCCCGTGGCCATCGTAATGTGCGGAGTGCGGCTGTTCACGGCGGATTGGGAGACGTACAGTCACGAAATGTGACCCCAGTCATCACGCTCCTCACCGACTATGGGCTCGAGGATGGTTATGTGGCGGCCTGTCATGGTGTGATCGCCGGGATCGCGCCCGAAGCGCGGGTGATCGACGTCTGCCACCTGATCCCCGCGGGCGACGTACGGCGCGGCGCGGCGGTTCTCGCCCAGACCATCCCTTACCTCCCTCAAGGCATCCACATCGGCGCGGTCGATCCCGGTGCCGGGGGCGCCAGGCGGGCGGTGGCCGTGGAGGCGGGCGGGCGGGTGTTCATCGGCCCGGACAACGGGCTGCTGTCGTGGGCCGTGCACGCCAGCGGCGGCGCGCGGGCGGCGTACGAGATCAGCAACGCCGATCACTTCCTGCACCCTGTCTCGCCGACCTTTCACGGGCGCGACGTGTTCTCGCCGGTCGCGGGGCGGCTGTGCGGGGGGCTGAGCCCGGCCGAGCTGGGGCCCGAGGTGCCGACGGCCAGGCTGGTCTCGCTGCCCGAGCCTACCTCGCTGCTGCGCGAGGGCTCGGTGGAGGGCGAGGTCGTCTCGGTCGACCGGTACGGCAACACGCAGCTCTCGATCGCGGCCGGCGACCTCCAGGCGCTGGGTGTCCAGGTGGGCGACACGCTGGGGGTGTGGCTGGGGCGGCGGCAGCTCGCCCTGCCGTACCGGGAGACGTACACGGCGGTGCCGCCGGGGGAGCTGGTGGCGTTCGCGGACTCGGCGGGGCTGATCGCGATCGCGGTGAACTCGGGTGACGCGGCGCAGCGGCTGGGGCTCCCACCTGGGGCACATGTGCGACTTTCCCCCACTCCGTAGGCGGAAAGCCGCAGATCCGTAATTACTCCGCGTATCGGGCTGTTTACCGAAGCGTCGGATTGACCGCGCACTCGCATGTCAGAATGCATGGGCAGATCGGAGGTCCCTCCCCTTCCGTTCGAGGTCGCCGTGTTCCACCTGTCCGTTGTGCTGCTCTCCCTCGTCTCCGCGATCTGGCCCACTCCCTCTCCCCCCGTCTCCGAGCGCTGGCACGCCTGGCCGGTCGTGCGGGTGTTCCCCGGCTCGGTGCCCGGCCACAGCCCGTCGGGTGCCAGGGTCACGTACCTGCTGGCCGGGGTCGCCCCCGAGGCGCCCTGCCTGACCGCCTTCCAGCCCGCCGCCGTGCGGCCCGGCTGCCGCGTCGCCCTGCGCGCCACGTACGCCGACAGCACCCAGACCTTCGTCGTCACCGTCGGCATCGCCGTGCTCGACGCGCCCGGAACCGGCCACGACGGCTCCGGGCGGCCCGCCACCGTGCGGCCCGCGGCCTTCCCCGGCGGGCCCGCCGAGCGCTTCGGCGACCGCCAGTACTTCGCCGGGACGGTCGTCGGGTCCGGGGAGCGTTACCTGGTGGCGACGGCCGCCGGGTACAGCGACGGGCGGGTCTACCGGCCGGGCGACCACCTCGTACCGCGGCTGCGCGACGCCGCGCGGCAGCTCGCGACGGCGTTGCACCAGGTGCTGACCCGATGAGACGGCTCGCCCTGCCCGTCCTGATCGCCGGCCTGGTGACCGGCGCGAGCGGGCTGATGACCGCCGCCGCCACCCGGGCCGACGACGGAGGCGAGACCGCGCGCCCGGACGACGTGGCGACGGCGGCGCGGGCCGGGCAGTGGCAGCTCGGCGCGCTGCGGCTGCCCGAGGCGTGGCGGACGAGCAGGGGCGAGGGCGTGCTGGTGGCCGTCCTCGACACGGGTGTGAACGCTCACCACCCCGACCTGCGCGGCGCCGTCGTCCCGGGCCCGGACCTGACCGGCACCGAGGGCCGCGAGCGCGAGGCCGCCTGGGGGCCGCACGGCACCGCGATGGCCAGCCTGATCGCCGGGCGCGGGCACGGCGACGGCCGCAAGGGCGGCGTCCTGGGGGTGGCGCCCGCCGCCGCGGTCATGTCGATCAGGGTGACGCTGGAGAACGGCGACCCGCTGCGCGGCAGGCAGCGCCCCGGCTGGCGCGACGCGCTGGCCAAGGGCATCAGGTACGCCGCCGACCACGGCGCCGACGTGATCAGCATGTCGCTCGGCGGCGGCAGCGGCGCCTGGGAGGGGTCGGCGGCCGAGGAGGAGGCCGTCCAGTACGCGATCGGCAAGGGCGCCGTGCTCGTGGCCTCGTCGGGCAACGACGGCCAGGCCGGCAACAGGAAGAACTTCCCCGCCGCCTACCCCGGGGTGATCGCGGTGGGCGCGGTGGACCGGCGGCTCAAGGTGACCGCCTTCTCCAACAAGCAGGACTACGTGTCGGTGGTCGCCCCCGGCACGGAGATCGTCACGGCCGACGGCGGCGACTCGTACGTGGTCGGCGACGGCACCAGCTCGGCCGCCGCCATGGTCGCCGGCATCGCGGCCCTGATCAGGTCGGCGCATCCGGGCCTGTCGCCGTACCACGTGCGGATGGCCGTCGAGCTGGGCACCAGGAAGCGGCCCGCCGACGGCTACAGCCCCGCCTACGGGCACGGCGTGGCCAACGCGCTGCTCGCCCTGCGCGAGGCCGCCAGGCTGGACGTGCCGGCGTCGGGGGCGCCCCGGCCGGGCCCGTACTTCGGGGCGGGGCCGGCGCCGGGCTCCAGGGTGCCGGTGGTGACGGGCATGGTGGTGCTGGCGGTCCTGATGTCGGCGCGCGTGGTGCTGCGGCAGGGCGGCCGCAGGCGGGAGCCCACCACCTGAGCCCGCCCGGGCCGGGGGATTCAACCTAGCAAGCGCTTGTGTGATACTCCGGCTATGACGTACGCCATCGACGGCTGGTTCGCCCACTCCCCGGAGGACGGCGCCCGCCTCCTCGGCACCAGGTGCACCGCCTGCGGCACGGTCTGCTTCCCGCCCAGGCGCGGCTCGTGCCCCAACCCGCGCTGCCCGGGCACGGACATGGAGGTGCTGCCGCTGCCCAGGCGCGGCCGGGTCTGGTCGTACACGAACGCCTGCTACCCGCCGCCCGCCCCCTACGTGGCGGCCGAGCCGTACGAGCCGGTCACGCTGGCCGCGGTCGAGCTCGACGAGGTCGGCCTCGTGGTGCTCGGCCAGGTCAAGGGGCTGACCGTGGACCAGCTGGAGGTGGGGATGGAGCTGGAGCTGACGTCGGGCCCGCTGGCCGACGGCCCGCTGGTGTGGATGTGGGGGCGGGCCTCATGAGCGCGGTGGCGGTGCTGGGCACGGGCATGCACCCGTGGGGCAAGTGGGGCCGGCCCTTCCTGGAGTACGGCGTCGCGGCCGCCCGCGAAGCCCTGCGGGACGCCGGCCTGGAGTGGACCGACGTGCAGTACGTGGTCGGCGCCGACACGATCAGGAACGGCTACCCGGGCTTCGTCTCCGGCGCCTCCTACGCCAGGGAGCTGGGCTGGTCCGGCGCCAGGGTCGCCTCCTGCTACGCGGCGTGCGCGTCCGGGGCGCAGGCGCTGGACATCGCGCGGGCCAGGATCCTCGCGGGGCTGTGCGAGGTGGCGCTGGTGATCGGCGCGGACGCCGCCCCCAAGGGCTTCTTCAAGCCGGTGGGCGGCGACCGTCCCGACGACCCCGACTGGCTGCGCTTCCGCCTCCTGGGCGCCACGAACCCCGCCTACTTCGCCCTCTACGCCCGCCGCCGCATGGCCCTGCACGGCTCGACGCCGGCCGACTTCGCCGCCGTGAAGGTCAAGAACGCGCTGGCCGGCTCGCTGAACCCGATGGCCCGCTACCGCAAGCGCGTCACGGCCGAGGAGGTGCTGGCCTCGCCGATGGTGGCCGACCCGCTGCGCCTCATGGACATCTGCGCCACCTCGGACGGGGGCGCGGCGGTGGTGCTGGCCTCGCAGGAGTTCGCCCGCCGCCGTAGCGTCCCGTTCGTCCGCCTGGCGGCCGTCTCCACGGTCACGCCCGTCTTCCCGAACACGGTGCTGGAGCTGCCGGACTTCGCCACCGACTCCACCGCGGCCGTGCCCGCGCCTGAGAGGCCCTTCAGGGCGGCGATCGCGCACGCGGCCTACGAGGAGGCCGGGGTCGGCCCGGAGGACGTCTCGCTGGCCGAGGTGTACGACCTGTCCACGGCGCTGGAGCTGGACTGGATGGAGGACCTGGGCCTGTGCCCGCCGGGCGAGGCGGAGAAGCTGCTGCGCGACGGCCGGACGGCGCTGGGCGGCAGCATCCCGGTGAACCCGTCGGGCGGCCTGGCCTCGTTCGGCGAGGCGATCCCCGCCCAGGCCATCGCCCAGCTCGTCGAGCTGACCACGCAGCTCAGAGGCGGAGCGGGCGCCCGCCAGACGGCGGACGCCCGCGTCGGCCTGGCCGCCAACCAGGGCCTGTTCGGCCACGGGTCGGCGATCATCGCCACGGTATGAGCCCGGTAGGAGCCACGGGATGAGCCGCGGTGTGAGCCGCGTCAGCCCACGTGCACCACGTCGTGCGTCTCGGCGAAGTGGCAGGCGCTCTCATGGCCCGTGCCCGGGCGGATCTGCAGGAGAGGCTCCTCCTGCGCGCAGATCTCCTGGGCCTTCCAGCACCGCGTACGGAAGCGGCACCCGCTGGGCGGGTTCGCCGGGGACGGCGGGTCACCCTGGAGGATGATCCGCTCGCGCTGCTCCCGCCCCTCGGGATCCGGCACCGGCACCGCCGACAGCAGCGCCTGCGTGTACGGGTGCGCGGGCCGGTCGTAGATCTCCGTGTCCTTGCCCAGCTCCACGAACTTGCCGAGGTACATCACGCCGACCCGGTCGGAGATGTGGCGCACCACCGACAGGTCGTGGGCGATGAAGATGTAGGCCAGGTTGAACTCGTTCTGCAGCCGCTCCAGCAGGTTGATCACCTGAGCCTGGATCGACACGTCGAGCGCGGAGACCGGCTCGTCACAGACGATGATCTCCGGCTGCAGCGCCAGCCCGCGCGCGATACCGATGCGCTGCCGCTGGCCGCCGGAGAACTGGTGCGGGTAGCGGTTGATGTGGTCGGGGTTGAGCCCGACCACCTCCAGCAGCTCCTGCACCTTCTTGCGCCGGTCGCCCTTGGGCGCGACCTCCGTGTGGATCTCGTACGGCTCGCCGATGATGTCGCCGACGGTCATCCGGGGGTTCAGCGAGGTGTACGGGTCCTGCATCACCATCTGGATGTTGCGGCGCATGCGCTTGAGCTCGCCGCCCCTGGCCTTGGCGATGTCCCGGCCGTTGATCTTCACCGAGCCCGAGGTGGGCCGTTCGAGCGCCATCAGCACCTTGGCGAGCGTGGACTTGCCACAGCCCGACTCGCCCACGATGCCCAGCGTCTCGCCCTTGTTCAGGTCGAACGAGACGCCGTCCACGGCCTTGATGGCGCCGATCTGCTTCTTGAAGAGGATCCCCTGGGTCAGCGGGAAGTGCTTGACCAGGTCACGCACTTCCAGGATGCGCTCACTGCTGGTCGCCATCGAGGACCTCCCTCCAGTAGTGGCAGGCGCTGCCGCGCGTGCCGCTGATCTCGTAGAGCGGGGGGACGTCGGTCACGCAGTTGTCCTGCCGGTACGGGCACCGCGGGTGGAACGAGCAGCCCGTCGGAAGGTCCAGCAGGTTCGGCGGCAGGCCCTTGATCGCGTACAGGTCCTGGCCCTTCTGGTCGACCCTGGGGATCGAGTCCAGCAGGCCCTTCGTGTACGGGTGCGCCGGCGCCTTGTAGATGTCGTACACGGGCGCCTGCTCGACGATGCGTCCCGCGTACATGACCGCGATCTTGTCGGCCACGTCGGCCACGACGCCGAGGTCGTGGGTGATGAGGATCAGGCCCATCTGGCTCTCGCGCTGCAGCTCGGCCAGCAGTTCCATGATCTGCGCCTGGACGGTCACGTCCAGGGCCGTGGTCGGCTCGTCCGCGATCAGCACTTCGGGGTCCAGCGCGATCGACATGGCGATCATGATGCGCTGGCGCATGCCCCCGGAGAACTGGTGCGGGTAGTCGTTGACGCGCTGCCTGGCGGCCGGGATGCGGACCCGGTCCATCAGCTCGACGGCCTTCTTCATGGCGTCGGACTTCGACATGCCCCGGTGCACCCGGAACATCTCGCTGATCTGCCAGCCCACGGTGAAGACGGGGTTGAGCGCGGACAACGCGTCCTGGAAGATCATCGCGATGCGCTGGCCGCGCACCTGGGTGCGGGCCTCCTCCGACAGCTTGAGCAGGTCGGTGCCGCGGAAGCGAATCTGCCCCTTGGGGATGACCGCCGGCGGCATGTCGAGGATGCCCATGATGGCCTGCGCCGTCACGGACTTGCCCGACCCCGACTCGCCCAGCACCGCGAGCGTCTCGCCGGGCCCGACCGTGTAGCTCACGCCGTTGACGGCGCGCACGGTGCCGGCCCGCGTGTGGAACTCCACGTGCAGGTCGTCGACCGCCAGCAACGGCTCGTCGCCCAGCCCTCCCTCGGCGGGCAACACGTTGGTGGACGTCTTCTTCACTGAGCCCCCTCCTACCTGAGCTTCGGGTCGAGCGCGTCGCGCACGGCGTCGCCCAGCATGATGAACGCGAGCACGGTCAGGCTCAGGAACACCGCGGGGAACACCAGGGGCAGCGGTGCCTCCAGGAACCTGTTGCGCGCGTCGGCGATCATCAGGCCCCATGAGATGTCCGGCGACTGCACGCCGACGCCCAGGAACGACAGCGCGGCCTCGGCCGCGATGAAGGTGCCCAGGTTGATCGTGGCCACGACGATGACCGGCGCGAGGGAGTTCGGCAGCAGGTGGCGGAACATGATCCGGCCCGCTCCCGCCCCCAGCGCCCTGGCGGCGACCACGAAGTCCTGGCTCTTCGCCGTGATCACCGCGGCCCGCATGATGCGGAACACCATCGGCCAGCCGAGCACCGTCAGGGCCACGATGACCAGGAAGATGCTGTTGGCCCTGCCGCGGAAGGTGGCCGCGATCAGCAGCGCGCCGAGGATCGAGGGGATGGCGAAGAAGATCTCCGTGACCCGCGAGGCGAGCGTGTCGACCACGCCGCCGCGGAAGCCGGCGATGATGCCGAGCAGGCCGCCGATGATCGTGGTCATGAGCGTGGTGAGCACGCCGATCACGATCGAGTTGCGGGCGCCGTAGATCGTCCTGGCGAAGACGTCGCAGCCCAGGTTGTCGCGCCCGAACAGGTGGCCGGCGCTCGGCGCCTGCCGCGCCGTGGACAGGTCACAGGTCCTGGCGTTGTACGGGTCGATGCCGCTGAACAGCGACGGCCAGAACGACATGACGAGCAGGATCACGATGATGATCACCGAGATGATGAACATCGGCCTGCGCCTCAGGTCGTACCAGGCGTCGGTCCACAGGCTCGCGGGCTTGCCGCTCTTGGTCGTGGTGCCCTTGCGTTCCGGCGCCGGGGCCGGCACCGTGTCCGGGACCAGCGTCTGCGTCTCCGGGAGTCCCGGCCCGCCCGGCGGCGTTGGGTTACTCATAGCGGATCCTCGGGTCGAGCACGGCGTACAACAGGTCGACGACCAGGTTGGCCAGGATGTAGATCAGCACCAGCACCGTGATGGTGCCCACCACGACCGGTTGCTCACGCAGGTAGACCGACGTGAAGAGCTGATTGCCGATTCCCGGCAGGTTGAAGATCGTCTCGGTGATCACCGCGCCGCCCATGAGGTTGCCGAGGTCGGCGCCCAGATAGGTGATGAGCGGGATCAGGGCGTTGCGCAGACCGTGCCTGCCGATGACGCGCCGCCTGGACAGGCCCTTGGCCGTGGCCGTGCGGATGTAGTCGGCTCGCAGGGTCTCCACCAGGCTCGTCCTGGTGAGCCTGGTCAGGTACGCGACGGACACCCCGGCCAGCACGAAGCCCGGCAGCAGGTAGCTGCGCAGGCCCGCGAACGTGCCCGCCACGGGGAAGATGTCCAGCCCGGTCCACTGCTTGAGCTTCACGCCCAGCACCAGCTGCAGCACGAAGCCCGTCACCAGCGTGGGGATCGAGATCAGCAGCAGCGTCGAGGCCAGGATCATGGTGTCGGTGGCCTTGCCGCGGCGCAGCGCCGCCCACAGGCCGAGGCCGACGCCGAGGATCGCCTCCATGATCAGCGCGGTCAGTGCCAGGTTCAGTGTGACCTGGAACTTGCCCGCGAGGATCTCCGAGACCGGCACCTGGGCGAAGTTGACGCCGAAGTCGCCGCGGAACAGCACGCCGCTGATGTAGTACCAGTACTGCAGGAGCAGCGGATCGTTGAGGTGATACTGCTCGCGCAGGACCTCGGCCACGGCCGCGTCCGGGCGCTTGTCTCCGAACAGTGCCGCGACGGGATCTCCGGGCAGCGCGAAGACGATACAGAAGATGAGTAGCGTGGCGCCGATCAGGACGGGTATCGCCTGGATCAGTCGCCTGATGACATATCGGCCCATTTCCAGCCCTCCGGTACACACTTGGAGGCAGCCTCTCGGAATCCGTGATTTACCCGGCCCGAGTGGCTGCCTCCAAGCTCAGTCCTCCGACGGGCGGACGGCAAGTGCCGTCCGCCAGACGAATGACGTCAGGCCTTCTCGACGTCCGCCCAGTTGATCTGGTTGAGCAGGTTGAGCTTGACGTTCTTGACCTTGGTCGAGTGCCCGAAGTTGCTCCGGTAGAAGTAAACCGGGATGTAAGGAAGCTCCTTGATGAGGATGTCGTCGGCCTGCTGGTAGAGCTTCAGGCCCTCGGCCGCGTCCGTGGCCTGGTCGCCCTTGGCCACCAGCTCGTCGAAGTCCTTGTTGGAGTAACCACCGTAGTTCGAGCCGGTGCCGATGGCGCCGGTGCCGAAGATCGGGGTCAGGTAGTTCTCAGGAGACGGGTAGTCGATGGACCAGCCCATGCGGAACAGGCCCTTGTACTCCTTGGCGTCCAGCGCGTCCAGGATGCCCTGGAACTTCTCGAACGGCTTCGGCGTGACCTCGATGCCGAGGTTGGCGCGAAGGTTGTTCGCGACGGCCTCGATCCACTCCTTGTGGCCGCCGTCGGCGTTGTAGCCGAGCTCGATGCTCTTGGGGCCGCCCGCGCTCTCGTACAGCTTCTTGGCCTCGGCCGGGTTGTACGTGCACGCGGTGCACGCGCCCTGGCGGTAGCCGGGGATGGCCGGGTTGATGAAGTCGTCGGCCGGGGAGCGGGTGCCGGAGAAGACGGTGTCCGCGATGGTCTTCCTGTCGATGGCCATCGAGATGGCCTTGCGCACGTCGACGTTCTGGAAGTCCTTGTTGTACTTCAGCGGGACGCCGATGTAGCCGATGGAGGCGTCGGGCTCGTCGAAGTACCGGTCACCGAGCACCTGCTTGGCCGTGGAGATGGCCGTGGCGGGCAGCGAGTCGTGGATGTCCAGGTTCTCGGCCTGGAGGTCGTTCCACGCGGTCTCGGAGCTGGTGTAGATCTTGAACTGCAGCTTCGTCCAGCCGGCGGGCTTCTTGCCGGGGAACTTGTCGTAGACCGACATCTCGATCGTCTGGTCGGTGCCCTTCTTGTAGGGCTTGTCGACCTTGAACATCCCCTGGCCGATCGGCTTCTCGCCGTAGGCCTGGCTGAGCTTGCCGTCGGCGCCGATCGCGGAGGCGGGCAGCGGGTAGAACGCGGTGTAGCCCAGCATGGTCTTGAACTGCGAGAACGGCGCGGAGAGCGTGACCTCGAGCGTGGAGTCGTCCACGACCTTGAGGCCCTTCATCTCCTTGGCCGTCGGCGTCTTGCCCTCACCCGGGTGCACGTCGTTGTAGCCCTCGACGCGCCCGAAGAAGTAGGACGAGCTCATGGCGTTGTCCTGGAGAGCGGCGAAGTTCCACGCGCGGGCGTAGTCCTCGGCCTTCACCGGAGTGCCGTCGTGCCACGTGTACCCCGACTTCAGCTTGATCGTCCAGACCTTGCTGTCCGTCGTGGTGATGGACTCGGCGGCCTCCTCGACCGGCTGCTTGTTCTCGTCGTAACGCACGAGCGGCGAGAACACCGCGGCGAGCACCTCGGCACCTTCGGTCTCCGTGGTGTCCTGCGGGAAGAGCAGCTTCTGGGGCTCACCGACTTCCATGCGGACCGGCGTTTCACCGCCCGCGGCAGTGCCACCGTTGTCCGAGGCACCGCCGCCACACGCGGCAACCGCGAGGGCGAGCAGCGCGGTACCGGCGACGATCCGTGCGCCCTTAGTAACACGCATGGTGAAAGAAATCCTCCCTCTACAGGTGGGCGCCAAGCGCTGAGCTGCGGTGATCGTGAGCAGCCTGACGGGGGGTTCCTGGTATCCCCCCGGATTTGGCTGACATGGTCAAACCAGCCGACGCCCTGCCAGTCGATCGCGACTATCCCTCACTACTTGCCACCAGCGAGTCTCTGGCGCGTTGCAGTTCGGTCACACGTGTGCCAATCCAACGTCACAGACAATAAGCCCCAAGTGGAGCAAACGGTACAAATCCACCTCAAGGGGCAGGGCCTGGACATGAACAGTCGATGAAAAATACCCCCTACACGACTGTGCTCGTGCCTCCGCCACCACGCCCCGGCTCGCTGGGCTACGGTTGAGCAGGTCTTGACGACGCCTTGGAACCCAGCGTCCGAAGACTCCGTCCAACAGTCTGTCCAACTGTCCGTCGTCAACCCGTACGACAGGCACCCCACCGACCGGGATCCAATAGAGTCCTTGCCATGAGCCAGCCGGAATCCGCTGTCGCGGACGCCCAGGCGGGCGGCCGAAGCGGGCAGGAGCCGCTGGCCAAGCTCGCCAAGAGATACGGGCTTCGCCGTGCCATCGCGCGGCCGAGGTTCCCTGTCTACCTGCGCCTGCTGTGGCAGCGCCGACACTTCATCCTGACGTACGCGACCTCGCGCAACGTCACGAAATACTCCAGCTCGGCGCTCGGCCAGCTGTGGCAGGTGCTGACGCCGCTGCTCAACGCCGGCATCTACTTCGTGATGTTCGGCGTCATCCTGGGCGGCGGCAAGGACATCGACAACTACCCCGCGTTCCTGCTGACGGGGATGTTCATCTTCACCTACACGCAGCGCACGGTGACCGCGGGCGCGAAGTCGATCTCCGGCAACCTGTCGATGATCCGGGCCCTGCACTTCCCCAGGGCCTCGCTCCCCCTCGCGTACACCATCCAGGAGCTCCAGCAGCTGGCCATCTCCATGGGCGTCCTGCTGGTCCTCGTGGCCGCCACCGGCGAGTGGCCCACCTGGTACTGGCTCATGATCCCGGTGGTGCTCCTGCTGCAGACGCTGTTCAACGTCGGCGCCGGTCTGGTGGTCGCCCGGATGGGCGCCCAGATGCGCGACCTCAACCAGCTCCTGCCGTTCATCACCCGCACCTGGCTCTACGCCTCCGGCGTGTTCTTCTCCATCCAGGCCAAGGTGGTGGGCGCCGCGGGGCTGCCCCAGTGGGTGGCCGACCTGATGTATCTCAACCCGGCCGCCTCCTACATCGAGTGGATGCGCGAGATTCTCATCCCGAGCTACAACACCGCCTATGGGCACCACCCGCCGACGATGGTGTTGGTGTCTTGCGTATTCTGGGCGGTGTTCGCACTCGGCTTCGGCTTCTGGTACTTCTGGCGGTCCGAGGAGAGGTACGGGCGTGGCTGAACTGACCAAGGAGCTGTCACAGGTGAAGGGCGACAAGCCCGCCGACCCCGGCAAGGATGTGAGAGTGCATCCCAACCCGGAGCCCCCGGGCAAGCGGCCCCTCGACGTCCCCACAGGCACTCCCACCGTCATCGTCGACGATCTCCATATCGTCTACCGCGTCTACGGGGCCGCCTCGGAGGCCGAGAAGGGCAACGCGGTCAACGCCCTCACGCGCATCCTCAGGCGCCAGGGCCGGCCGCAGATGAAGGAGGTCCACGCCGTCAAGGGCGTGACCTTCGTGGCCTACCACGGCGACGCCATCGGCATCGTGGGGCGCAACGGCTCGGGCAAGTCCACGCTGCTGCGCGCCATCGCGGGCCTGCTGCCCCCGCACAAGGGCGCCGTCTACACCGACGGCCAGCCCTCGCTGCTCGGCGTCAACGCGGCCCTCATGCGCGAGCTGACCGGCGAGCGCAACATCGTCCTCGGCTGCTACGCCATGGGCATGACGCCCGCCGAGGTCAAGGAGAAGTACCAGGAGATCGTCGACTTCTCCGGCATCGACGAGTTCGTCCAGCTCCCGATGTCCACCTACTCCTCTGGCATGGGCGCCCGCCTGCGCTTCGCCATCTCCTCCGCCAAGACCCACGACGTCCTGCTCATCGACGAGGCGCTGGCGACGGGCGACCGGGAGTTCAGGAAGAAGAGCGAGGAGCGCATCCGGCAGATCCGCGAGTCGGCCGGCACGGTGTTCCTGGTCGCGCACGACCTGCGGGTGATCGAGCAGACGTGCAACCGGGTGATCTGGCTGCACAAGGGCAAGATCAAGATGGACGGCGACCCCAAGGAAGTCATCGCCGCCTACAACAAGGGCTGATCGCCGGTCGCATCTCTTGCGACCGGCCGCTTTCCTTGACGTCGCACGTCACTCCCCCGCCGTTCCGGGCTTCCACCCATCCTTTACGCGCTGCCGTGGCCCGCCACCCGCCGCACTCCGGCTGACGGCCCTCCAGGGAAACGGCCTCTGACCCTTCAGTGGTGACCCGCCGCTACGCGAGCCCACCTTGACCGTCGAGGTGGGCCTCGTCACCCATTCGGTCAGGTGTGCGAAACGCCCGGCGACTGGAGGGGTAAAAGACTGACACCGAGCCTGCCGTTCCGATAGGATTCGAACGTCAATTCGATCCGGGGAACGGTGATGGAGTGGGGGCGCGCGATGGGAGAGCTTGCGGCCGCGATCGACCACCTGGCCATCGAGGACGTGGCCGAGATTCCTAGGATGCAGCTCGCCGAGCAGCTTCTCGAGTTGCACTGGCAGATGGCCCGGCTGCAGGCCCAGATCGCCCGCCGCACCGGCGTCCGCCTCCCCTGAGACCCGCCCGCAGCGCCCTGGAGGGCCGCCTGAGGCGTGGAGGCTCGGGAGGGCCGTCCCACCCCTTCCTGGGGCCACTCAGGCACCACAAGGCCCCTACAGGCGGCGGCCGTCGAGTGCCGGGGGCTGTCCGGGCAACGCTTCTACCCCGCGTGTCCGGGCAACGCTTCTACCCCGCGGACGGTCAAGTGGGCGCGCGTCACGGCGGCCGGCCACGTGGCGGTCAGCGGGCGTATTCCTGGAGGCCATCAGCCACGTGCGGCGGGTGGCGGTGACCTTGGCTGTGCCGTGAAGTATGGGTGTGGTTGTGGGCGAGCAGGCGAGAAGAGGCCCGCCACAAGAAGGCCCGACGCAAGAAAGGCCCGACGCTGGAAAGATCCGTCGTCGGAAAGGCCCGCCCCGGAAAGAAGGGCGCCACCGGCCCCGGGGTGGGGCCGGTGGCGCTGTGGGGCGTGGCGCCGCTGCCCTGCAGTGGCGGCGCCGTGTGCGCCCCGAGGCGAGGGCGCGTCCGCCCAGGCCCGACTTGAGCCCGCCCCCTGCGTGGCGGCGGACTCGTAACCTACGCGCGCCAGTGCCGCGGGCGCCCGGCACCTAAAGGGCGCCCGCGCGGCCTGCCGCATCGGTGCGACGGCGTCCCCGTCGAAGGGACCCCGGCCCGGAGTCCACGCCAGTGCGACCTGGAGGTCCGGCAGTGCGCGTGGACCTCCGGGCCCTGGCCGGATCAGAGGAAACCCAGACCTCTAGCGAAGAGGGCCCAGATCAGGGGATCCCCCGACCTCAGGTGGAGCAACGGCCGATGAGGCCCGTCGGAGGGCGGTGTCCCGGTCGATGGGGTTCGCCGTCAGGGGACTGCTGGGGCGTGCGAGCCGGCCGCCCGCGTCACCACCAGGCCGGTGCCCGGGTGTCGGCACCTAGGACACCCGCGAACCGTCCTGGCCGGTGTCTTGGGAGGCCGCGCTCGTCAGCGCCTCCATCACGGCCCAGTCGCGAACCTGGGGGTCGCGTCCAGGAGCCGCGTCCGGTCACGAACCTGGAGGTCATGGCCCGGGTCACCGTCCCGGAAGCCGCGCCTAGCCGCGCATCAGGGAGTGCCCGGCCATGAGCTCAGGTGTGTCCAGCCGCGTTTCTAGGAGTTGCCTGGTCGCGAGCCCAGTGCGGCGACTAGTCGCGGGCCGCGGTGCCCCGTACCGAGCTCGTCAGCGCGTCGGTGGTCCAGCCGAGGGCGGTGATCAGGTCGCCGTAGGCGCCGGCGGTCTGCACGCCGCGGCTTTCGACGAAGGCGGAGGTGTCCTCCACCAGCGGGGCCAGCTCGTCCATCGAGGCGGCCTGGGTGGTGCCGGGCAGCGCCTGGACGACCGGCGCCATCTCGGCGGGCGTCACCTGGCCGATCGCCGGGCCGAGCTGGCGGCCCGCGGTGTGCGGGAGCGCGCGCCACGTGGCTTCGGTGACCCCGCCCAGGAGGGCGTCGGCGGAGAAGTTGCCGAGGCCCTGGGAGCTGCTCGCCATGGTCTTGGTCGTGGCGGCGCCGCCGGAGACGGGCAGCAGGTTGGTGCCGCTCAGGGAGCTGACCGCGCTCTCGAAGGACGAGCCGACCGTGCCGGCCATCGCGCCGCCCAGGACGTCGCCCTGGGCCTGCTTGCCGCCCTTGACCGAGGGCATCGCCATGCGGGAGGCGCCCAGGAGGGGCAGGGACTCGGTCAGGCCGCCGCCGCCGAGCGGGACGCTGCTGAGGCTGCTGACGATGGGCGACAGCTCGGGCAGCGGGCCGCCGTCGGCGGTGACGTCCTCGGCCGCGTTGGCCGTGGTGCCGTCGCTCTCCGCCTGGTTCTCGCTGGCGATGTCGCGCTCGACCTCGGACATCTGGCCGCCCGACGCGGCGCCGGACTTGGCGCCGCCGCCGAGGGCGCCGAGCAGGCCGCCCCCGCTGCCGACGAGGCTGCTGAGCAGCCCGCCGAGCGGGTCGGCGCCGGCGATGGTGCCTCCGCCCAGGCCGTCGATCGGAACGTACCTGGCGGTGTTGTATTGGACTTCCGCCTGTGCCGGCACGGCCATCGCCGCCGCCGCCAAGCCGAATGCTGTGACGGCCAGCGCCGCCTTGACTACTCGATTCATGATTGCCTTCCCGGCTCGTGATCGATCGCTCTCGAATGCGGTGGAAATGCGAATCGATAACCCCCGTATGCCGTTGCGGACGCGCTATGGGCACCACACGAAGCGTGTCGCCACGGCTGAGCTACGCAAGCAGTTCTATCACTCGGCTTGATCGGCCGCAGGCGCATGAATCCCCATGTAGCAGGGGTTTGCAGCCCGGTTACCGAGTAAAGGGGGAGTGTTGAGCGGCGGCACAAAACGGGAAATAGGCGGGTCTTGTTTCCGATATTGTGCGCGACTCGCCGGTGCACACAAGAGGGCCCCGGCAGTCCGTGAACAAAGGGTCGCGAAAACAAATGTTCACAGGCCGGGGCCCGGAAATTCTCCGGTCGCGGTGGACGCGCGCGGCCGGGTCAGACGGTCAGGAGGGCGTCCGCCGGCTCGAACGGGAAACGTTCGGCGAAGGCCGGGCGCAGGTCCGTCAGCCACACGGCGGACGGGTCGTAGCGCGCGAAGAACGGCCGCCCCACGAGTGAGGGGTCTCGGGCCTGGATGAAGTGGAGCACGAACACCTGCTCCCCGGCGACTTCCATGACGCCGTCCACGCACACCTTGCCCGGCGTGGCCGACATGGAGGGCCCGCGCACCGTGCGACAGAGCCCGGACACGGTGGAGTACGCGTCCCGGAAGATCTCGTACGCGCGCGCCAGCGGGACCGCGAAGTAGTCCTGGGGCCCGGTGTCGCGCTCGACGAACATGTAGTAGGGGATCAACCCCATTCTGAGCTGGCGCCGCCACATGCCCGACCACACGGCGGGGTCGTCGTTGATGGATCTGATGAGGGGCGCCTGGGTCCTGATCGTGGCGCCGCTGCCGAGGATGCGTTCGACGGCCGACCCGACGAGCTGGGACTCCAGCTCGCGCGGGTGCGAGAAGTGCGCCATGAACGCGAGGTTCTTGCCCGCCTTGACGACCTGCTCGAACAGGCGGAGCGTGTCGTCGGCGTCGGGGTCGGTGGTGAAGCGCTGCGGCCAGTAGGCGAGCGCCTTGGTGCCGATCCTGATGGATTCGAGCTGGTCGAGCTCCAGCAGCGGCTCGATGTAGCGCCTGATCACCGGCTCGCCCATGATCATGGCGTCGCCGCCGGTGATCAGCACGCTGGTGACCTCGGGATGCCGGCGGATGTAGCCGACCATCTGCTCGATGTCGTCGGAGGCGAACTTGAGGTCCGCGTCGCCGACGAACTGCGCCCACCGGAAGCAGTAGGTGCAGTAGGCGTGACAGGTCTGCCCCTGCTTGGGGAAGATCAGCACGGTTTCCGGATATTTGTGCTGCATGCCGGGGACGGGCTCGTCCCCGATCTTGGGGACGTTCAGCTCCTTCTGGCCGGCGGGATGCGGGTTGAGCTGTGCGCGTACGCGGTTGGCCTCGGCCTGGATCTCGGCGTTCGGCGCCTCCGCCTTCAGCAGGTCGGCCAGCCTGGCCACGTCTGCCGCGGGCAGCATGTCCTCCTGTGGGAAGACGAGCCGGTACATGGGGTCGTCGGGCGCGGCCGACCAATCTATGAGTTCATCGACGACATAGGCGTTCGTCCGGAAGGGCAGCACCGTGGCGACGGCGCGCACCTTGAGCCGCTCGTCGTCCCCCAGCCCCGCGCGCTGCAGAAGCTGGTCGAGATGCTTGGACGTGTACGCCCGGAAACGTCGCGTGCCTGCTTGGTTCAAGATCACTAGGCCGTTCCCATCTTTTTTGTTCGATCGGGTGTAAACCTCACGACCCTGTCGCGCGTCTACGGTTCTTAATACCCGGACGCGCTTGCCCGCGTTCGCGGTTCCGCTGGGCTCCAAGTTTTCCTTGAGGTTTGAGGGCACTCGCGACATATCGCGTATGGGCGTACACTGATTTTTCGTGACCGACGATCCGGACCTGCGCGCCTCAGACGCCGACCGCGACCGCGTGGCCGCCGTGCTGGCAGAGGCACTCGCCACGGGAAGACTCACCACCATCGAGCACGCCGACCGCCTCGACGTGGCCTACACGGCCAAGACAATGGGCGAGC
The DNA here is from genome assembly GCF_900323885.1 of [Actinomadura] parvosata subsp. kistnae. Taxonomy (GTDB): domain Bacteria; phylum Actinomycetota; class Actinomycetes; order Streptosporangiales; family Streptosporangiaceae; genus Nonomuraea; species Nonomuraea composti. The sequence continues at coordinate 1,954,803 of NZ_OOHJ01000018.1, forward strand.
TCGTGCCCCTCACCCGGGACCTGCCCCAGGTGTCCGCGTCCGACGTGCCCGCCGCGATCGAGCAGCAGGTGATCAGCTCCAAGTTCAGCAAGGTCGTGCGCAAGGGGCGGTGGGTCGCCTCCCGGCACCTGCGGCTGTCCGCCCGGTTCGGGGCACTCGTCATCGACCTGTCCGACGCCGTGCTGCCCGGCCGCGAGATCACGATCGAGACCAGCGCGCGGTTCAGCAAGATGATCGTGCGGGTGCCCGAAGACGCCCACGTCATCGACGAGGGCAGCTCCCTGTTCGGCAAGCGGAACGTGACGGCGGGCTCCGAGGTGGACGGGCCGCTGATCCGGCTCACGGGGGCGTCGAAGTTCTCCAAGGTGATCGTCACCCGGGGCAAGGACGACTGGAACCTGCACTAGCCGGTCCTACCCGCCGGTTACCCTGGCACCTGCCTTGCCTGCGTGCGGACGTACCGAGCCCGCGAACCGGCCGAAGCCGTGGCGGCGGGCTCGATGCCGTACGAGGTGAGCAGTGTCCGAGAGCAGGCCAGTGGCGCTCGACGCCATGGGCGGCGACCACGCGCCGCACGAGATCGTGGCCGGGGCCGTGCACGCCGTCCGGGAGCGCGGCCTGCCCGTCGTGCTCGTCGGCTCCCCGCGCGTCCTCTACGAGGCGCTGGCCGACCACGACGCCACCAAAGAGGTGCCGATCGTCCGCGCCGAGGAGGCGCTGGAGATGGACGAGGGCGCGCTGGCCAGCCTGCGCCGCCCCCGCTCCAGCATCGCGATCGCCTGCCACCTCGTCCGCCGCGGCGACGCCTGCGCGGTCGTGTCCGCCGGGTCGACGGCGGGCATCGTGACCACCGGCAGGCTCCGCCTGAAGGGCCAGCAGGGCGTGCTCAGACCTGCCATCGCCGTGGACCTGCCCACGCTGCCCGCCCCCGCCGTGCTCCTCGACGCGGGCGCGAACGCCGAGGTCAAGCCGGAGATGCTGGTGCAGTTCGCGCACCTCGGGGCCACGTACGCCGAGCTCGCGCACGGCATCACCGACCCCAAGGTCGGCCTGCTCACCATCGGCAGCGAGGCCGAGAAGGGCGACAAGCTGGTCAGGCGCGCGCACGAGCTGCTGCAGGGCTCCCCCGGCATCAACTTCGCCGGCAACGTCGAGGGCCACGACCTGCTGACCGGCAAGGTCGACGTCATCACCACCGACGGCTTCACCGGGAACGTGGCGCTGAAGACCATGGAGGGCGCGGTCCGCTACGCGTTCGCCGAGCTGCGGGAGGCGGTCAGCGAGAGCCGGCTGGCCCGGCTGGGCGCCGCCATGCAGCGCTCGCGCCTGCGCGAGCTGCGCCGCCGCCTCGACCCGGAGGCGCACGGCGGCGCGGTGCTGCTCGGGCTGAACGGCACCGTCGTCATCGCCCACGGCGCCTCCAAGGCGCAGGGCATCAGCGCGGCGTGCCAACTGGCCGCGGACCTGTCGGCCGCGGGAGTGGTGTCCGCGATCGGCGAACGCATGTCCGCCGGGGGCCGCTCCCACCGGCTGTGGTGACGCGCAGGTCAGGGCCGTCGCACGGCGGATCTCCTCCTTCAGGAGGTCACGAAGACCCGACTCAAGTACCTCCCCCCGCTTCTCAGGAACCTCTAAGGTGTGAGACCGATCCGCAGAAACGGGGGCTTATGTGGACGGGCTCATCTCGGTGGCCCACGGGCTCACCTTCGAGCAGGTGGCCAAGGCGAAGGCGAACCACATCCCGCGCCGCTCCAGCCGCTCGCTGAGCGCGATCCTCAGGGCGAACGTCTTCACCCTCTTCAACCTCGTCATCGGCGTGCTCTGGGCGCTCATCCTGATCTTCGGTGAGTGGCAGGACGGCCTGTTCGGGCTGGTCATCGTGGCCAACGCGCTCATCGGCATCGTCCAGGAGCTGCGGGCCAAGCGCACGCTCGACCGCCTCGCCGTGATCAACGAGGCTCCCGTACGCGTGCGCCGCGACGGCGCGGAACGCGAGATCCACCCCCACGAGGTGGTCCTCGGCGACCTCATCCTGCTCGGCCCCGGCGACCGGCTGCTCGTGGACGGCGAGGTCGTGCACTCCGACGGCCTCGAGATCGACGAGTCGCTGCTCACCGGCGAGGCCGACCCCGTGCACAAGCAGCAGGGCGACCAGGTGCTGTCGGGCAGCTTCGCGGTGGCCGGGTCGGGCGCGTTCGTGGCGACGCGGGTCGGCACCGACGCGTACGCGGCGAAGCTGGCCGAGGAGGCCAGCAAGTTCCACCTCGCCCACTCCGAGCTGCGCGCGGGCGTCTCGAACTTCATCAAGTACATCACCTGGCTGGTCATCCCGATCGGCGCCCTGCTGATCTACAGCCAGCTGCACAACTCCGCCGACCTGCGCACCGCCGTCACCGGCGCCGTCGCGGGCATCGTCACCATGATCCCCGAGGGTCTGGTGCTGATGACCTCCATCGCGTTCGCCGTCGGCGTCGTCCGCCTGGGCCGGCGCAAGGTCCTGGTGCAGGAGCTGCCCGCGATCGAGGGCCTGGCCAGGGTCGACGTGCTCTGCCTGGACAAGACGGGCACGCTCACGGCGGGCGGGATGGACCTCGGCGAGGTCCTGCCCGTCGGCGACGACCCCGCCGCGGATCAGGCGCTGGCGGCCCTGGCCAACCTCGACGAGCGGCCCAACGCCACCGCCGAGGCCATCAGGGCCCGCCACCCCGCCGCCCCTGAAGGGTGGACGGCCCGCTCGACCGTCCCGTTCTCCTCGGCGCGCAAGTGGAGCGGGGCCGACTTCGGCGAGCACGGCGCCTGGGTGCTGGGCGCCCCCGACGTGCTGCTGCGCGGCGGCGCCTGCCTCGACCGGGCCACCGAGCTGGCCGCCACGGGCACGCGGGTGCTGGCGCTGTGCCGTACGGACTCCTTGCCGGGCACCGAGAGCGGCGAGGCGGAGGTGGAGCCGGTCGCGCTCGTCACGCTCGACCAGCGCGTCCGGCCGGACGCCCGCGAGACGCTCGGGTACTTCGCCAAGCAGGGCGTCACCCTCAAGATCATCTCGGGTGACAACCCGCTGGCGGTCTCCGCCATCGCGACCGGCCTCGGCATCCCCGGCGGCGAGCGCTCCATCGACGCCCGCACCCTCCCCCACGACGACCCCGCCAAGCTCGGCGAGCTGCTCGACACCCACACCGTCTTCGGCCGGGTCAGCCCGCAGCAGAAGCGCGAGTTCGTGGCCGCGCTCCAGGCCCGCGGCCACACCGTGGCCATGACCGGCGACGGCGTCAACGACGTGCTCGCGCTCAAGGACGCCGACCTCGGCATCGCCATGGGCGCGGGCAGCCCCGCCACCAAGGCCGTCGCGCAGGTCGTGCTGCTCGACGACAGGTTCGCCACGCTGCCGCACGTCGTGGGCGAGGGCCGGCGGGTGCTGGCCAACATCGAACGGGTCTCCAACCTGTTCCTCACCAAGACGTTCTACGCGATCGTCCTGTCGCTGCTCGTCGGGGTCGCCGGGGTGGCCTTCCCGTTCGCGCCACGGCACTCGACCCTCGTCAACGCCCTCGTCATCGGCATCCCCGCGTTCTTCCTCGCGCTGGCGCCCACCCTTGAGCGGTCCAAGCCCGGGTTCGTGCGGCGGGTGCTGCGCTTCGCCGTACCGGCGGGGGTGCTGTGCGCGGCGGCGGTGCTGGTGTCGTTCTGGGCCGCGCACAACGGCGCCGCCAGTCTCCTGGAGAACCAGACGGCGGCCGTGATCACGCTCTTCCTCACCACCTGGTGGGTGCTCGTGCTCATCGCCAGGCCGCTCAACTGGTGGCGGGTGCTGCTCGTCGGCGGCATGGCGGTGCTGTTCGTCATCGGCATGGCGCTGCCGTTCGTCAGGGAGTTCTTCGCCCTCGAGCCGGGCGACCTCGGCAACGACCTGACCGCCGCCGGCATCTCGATCGTGGCGGCGCTCATGATAAGCGGCGCGGTCAAGCTCGCCGGTACCCTTAGACCATGACCGACCCGCAGATTGTGCTCACCGAGCGCGTCCAGCAGGCGCTGGCCCGCGCGTTCGGCCCCGAGCACGCCGACGCAGATCCGCTGATCCGGCCCTCCCAGTTCGCCGACTTCCAGGCGAACGTCGCGATGAGCCTGGCCAAGCGCCTGCGACGGTCCCCGCGGGAGGTCGCCGAGGCGATCACCGCCGAGCTGGCCGACTTCCCCGGCACGGTCGAGGTCAGCGGCCCCGGCTTCCTCAACATCACGCTCAGCGACGCGTGGGTCGAGTCCGAGGCCCGGCAGATGCTGGCCGACCCGCGCCTCGGCGTCGGCACCGTCACGCCCGCGCAGACCGTCGTGATCGACTACTCCGCGCCCAACGCGGCCAAGGAGATGCACGTCGGCCACCTGCGCACCACGATCGTCGGCGACTCGCTGGCCCGCCTGCACGAGCACCTCGGCAACAAGGTCATCAGGCAAAACCACCTGGGCGACTGGGGCACCCCGTTCGGCATGCTCATCGAGCACCTGCTCGACATCGGCGAGCCGGCCGCGGTCGCGCAACTGGAGGCCGGCCAGGGCACCGAGTTCTACCAGGCGGCGCGGGCCAAGTTCGACGGTGACGAGGCGTTCAAGACGCGTGCCCGCGCGCGGGTCAGCACCCTGCAGTCGGGCGACCCCGACACGCTGCGCCTGTGGCACGTGTTCATGGACGCCACCGTGCGCTTCTTCAACAAGGTCTACGACGTGCTCGGCGTCACCCTGACCGACGCCGACATCGCCGGCGAGAGCATGTACAACCCCATGCTCCAGAAGACCTGCGACGACCTCGAGGCGTCCGGCACGGCCGTGCTCAGCGAGGGCGCGCTCTGCGTGTTCCCGCCCGGCTTCACCGGCTCCGACGACAAGCCGCTGCCGCTCATCATCAGGAAGAGCGACGGCGGCTACGGCTACGCCACCACCGACATGGCCGCCATCCGCTACCGCGTCCACGACCTCAAGGCCGACCGCATCCTCTACGTCGTGGGCAACGAGCAGGCGCTGCACTTCCAGATGGTGTTCGCCGCCGCCAAGGAGGCCGGCTGGCTGCCCGACACCGTCCAGGCCGAGCACGTGCGCATCGGCATGATGCTGGGCAAGGACGGCCGCCGCTTCAAGACCCGCTCCGGCGAGTCCGTCAAGCTGATGGACCTCCTCCAGGAGGCCATCGACCGCGCCGCCAAGCTCATCGAGGACCGCGGCTACGACGAGGCCACCCAGCGGGAGATCGCCCACGCCGTCGGCATGGCCGCGGTGAAGTACGCCGACCTGTCGGTGAGCCACGACAGCGAGTACGTCTTCGACCTCGACCGCATGGTGGCCACCACCGGCAACACCGGCCCCTACATGCAGTACGCGACGGCCCGGATCCGCTCGATCTTCCGCCGGGCCGGCATCTCCCCGGCCGACGCCACCGCGCCCATCGTGCTCGCGGCCCCCGCCGAGCGCGCCCTCGGCCTGCACCTGCTGGGCTTCGGCGAGCTCGTCGCCCAGGTCACCGCCGCCTCCGAGCCGCACCGCCTGTGCGCGTTCCTCTTCCAGACGGCCAGCCTGCTCAGCACGTTCTACGAGGAGTGCCCGGTCATCAAGGAAGGCGTCGACCCCCAGACCCGAGACCAGCGGCTCGCCCTGTGCGCGCTGACGTTGCGGGTGCTGGAGACGGGCCTCGACCTTCTGGGCGTCCCTGTCCCCGAGCGCATGTAACAGGCAGTTGGCTCAAAGTCTCCCGTTCCGTCGTGGGCGCGCCTCCACCGGGTTGGCGCGCCCCAACGGCTAGGCTTTACGCGGTCATGAACTGAGGCCGAAATGGGGGAGTTCTCTGCCTTGAGCACGGACCTGACTGCGAGCCCCCAAGCAGCGACCGAATTGCATCGCTACGCCGAAGCGCTGCTGGCGCACCTCGCCGCCAAGGGCACCGCGCCTCCGGCCGCGCCGAGCTTCAGCGACGTACCCGGCTACTGGCTGCCCCCGGCACTCGAAGCGCTCGTCGCCCTCCTGTCCGGCGATGACCCGCTCGAGCCGCTGAGCCGGGCCGCCGGCCGCGACCAGCAACAGACCGCCCTGTTCCTCTGCCTGGCGCTGGCCGTGTCCGGGCAGGGCAGCCGCATCCACGCCTCCTGGCTGGGCACCGCGTTCGGCGAGCTGTCGCTCGACCGGCCCGTCTCCCACGGTCAGCGCTCCCTCTGGCTGGCCGCCGCCCGCGGCGCCTACGGGCCCGCCGGCAAGATCTTCGTCCTGCGCAAGCTCGACGCCCTCGCCGTCCAAGAGCACGCCGACCCCGAGCAGTGGGTGCAGGCCCTCGTGCCCGGCGAGCCGTCCGTCGTCGTGCCGCCCTCCCTGGCCGACTTCCCCGAGATGGCCGAGATCCCCGAGCTGGCCAGGCCGTCCGTGGCGGCCGCCCGGCTGGCCCGGCTCCGCGGCCGCTGCGCCGAGATCACCTCCACCCGGCAGTCGGAGCACGACTCGCCCGCCCCGCTCGACAACAACCCCGCCACCCCGGCCGCCGCCTGGGCCGAGGACGAGCCGCTGGCCGTGCTGCGCACCCTCATCGGGCAGGGCGGGCCCGCCGGGCCCATGGCGTCGCTCAGCTCGTACCTGCTCGACGACCTGCGCCCCGGCGCCGACCCGCACCTCGCCGCGATCGCCCTGCACGTGGCCGCGCCCATCCTGCGCGGCGTCGCGGAGGAGCTGGAGGCCGACAGCCGCCTCGAACCACCCGCCACCCTCACCGTCCCGCTCCTCGGCCACCGCATCCACCTGCGCCCCGAAGGCCCCGACGCCGCCTCCCTCGCCGCCGCCGAGGAGTCCATCCTCACCGAGGGCATGGTGCCGCGCGGCCGCCCATGGGCCGCCCTGGTGCTCATCGTCGCCGGCGTCGCCTGCCTCGCCGGCGCCGCTCTCGGCCCCACCTGCTCGCCGCCGCCGCCGTCGCCATGATCGGCCTGGCCGGCTGGCAGCTCTGGCAGCGCCGCAAGCTCATCGAGGCCGACGCCCGCTACGTCGCCGGGCAGGTCAACGAGCTGAAGGAGCTGGCCGAAGGGGCGGTGTGGGCGCTGCACGCGTACGCACGCGAGTCGGAGACCCGCGCCAAGCAGGCGGCGGAGGACGCCGCCGAACTCACCCGCCTCATCCGCCGCGGCCCCCGCGCCGCCCACTGACCCCAGCCGGTCGGGCGGGGAGCACGCCGCCGGCGAGCTCCCCGCCCGACACCGGCCACACGGCGGGAACGCCCACACCGCGCGGCGGCAACGCCCACGTCGCATGGCCAGCCGCTCCTTGCACGGCCAGCCCCACCGCGCGGCCAGTTCCTCCGCCCGGCTGCCTACACGTTGCCCAGATCGGACACAGCGGGCACCTCCGGCACAGGGCCACACCGCCCACTCCGGGCACAGACGCACAAGGCGCACCCCCGGAACGGGCCCACAGCGCGCACCCCGGCACAGGCGCGCACACCTCACCCCCCGGGCACGGCACAGCGGGCACGGTGCGCACAATGCAGGCTGGGCAAGAGTCAGAGCTGGGCACCCAGTCGGCCAGCCGGGGCGAGGGGCTGGGCACCGTCCGGTTCTCGGGCCGCAAAATGACGAGGAACCCGCCCCTCGCCCAGGGCAGGTTCCTCGATGCTCAGCTCAGGTGTCTACGGGCTCAGGTGGTCTCGATCTCCACGTGAGCCGGCGCGAGGAGGAAGACGCGCTCGGCGATGCGCTCGATCCGCCCCTCGCAGCCGAATGCCAGCCCGGCGGCGAAGTCCACCATCCGCGTCGCCTCAGGCATCGACATGCCCGTGACGTCCATGATCACCGTCTGACCGTCTCGGAAGTGCTGGCCGATCAACGGTGCGTCGTTGTACTTGAGCGGCTGAACCATCACGATCCGCGAGGAGTCGACGTTCGCGCGCCACCGCCTGGCGGCCCGCTCGGTCGCGGGGACGTACTCGTCCTCGTACTGCTCGTCGTCGTCATAGCCCTCGTCGTAGTGATCGACCCCGCTCAGGCCAAGGTAGCTCACCACCTTGCGCACTGCCCCCATCGGCTTGTCCTTTCCTCAGGAACTCACCGTAATCGGCACGTCCCTACACATTGGACGGTAACCGACGATTCCGCATTCGCCACGCGACACGCCCAGCCCTAATTCCATTTTGTACGGCTTGCAGCCTGCTTGCAGCTGGATATCCGACCCCCGTATACCATCAGCCACATGCGCCTCTTCACGGTCGACGCCTTCACTGACTCAGCTTTCCAGGGTAATCCCGCGGCTGTCTGCCTGTTGGACACTCCGGTTACTGCGCAATGGATGCAGAGCGTAGCCGCGGAGATGAACCTCTCCGAGACCGCCTTCCTGCTAGGGGATGAGCTACGGTGGTTCACCCCTGTCGTTGAGGTCACGCTGTGTGGTCATGCCACTCTCGCGACCGCACACGTCCTCTATTCGACCGGTGCGGCGGAGGGGCCGCTCGAATTCAGCACGGCCAGCGGCACGCTTACCGTGAATCGGCGCCCCGACGGCATGATCACAATGGATTTCCCCGCCAAGGAGGTCACGCTCAGCGAGCCCCCTCCCGGGCTGGCGAAAGCCCTCGGTGCTTCCCCGGTGCGGGTCGGGAAAAGTCAGCTCGACCTGCTGGTGGAGCTGGACTCGGAAGAAGCGGTAATCGCTCTTACCCCCGACATAGCCGCTCTAAACCTCATTGACGCAAGAGGAATCATCGTCACAGCCCCCGGTACCAAAACCGACTTCGTCTCCCGCTTCTTCGCCCCCAGGGTGGGCGTCCCGGAGGACCCGGTGACCGGCTCGGCCCACTGCGCCCTCTCCCCGTACTGGTCGCAACGCCTGGGCCGTACCTCACTGGTGGGCGCCCAACTCTCGTCCCGGGGCGGCCTCGTCCACGTCACCCACGCCGGCGACCGCGTCCACCTCGCGGGCCATGCGATCACCGTCCTCTCGGGCGAGCTGCACGTCTGATCGCCGCGGCCCAGCCCTGTACGGCCCCTTACCGGCCTATGGGGCCGAACCGGGCGGGCAGGCAAGGCCGAACGCCTGCGCACGTTCCCCAAGCCGCATGAGGCGCTGATCACCCCGGTAGTGGCGGCGACCGGTCTTCCGCGAGAGGCGGGTCACCAAGGCGGCATTCGTGTCGCGCGCGGTCATGGACTTGCATCACGGGCTCCATCCGGATGGCGGCATGCGGAACCCGACGCCGCCACTCAGCGCGATCCCGACCTGAGTGGGGGTGAGGTCGGGGCGCTCACTCCGGTACGCGCCGATGGCCGCGTGAGCTCGGTCACCGACCAGGGAGCGCAATCAGGGCTCGTCGTAGCTCGTGAGGCAGCCTGTCGATCTCGGGCAGGTAGTACATCCAGTAGCGGGCCTCGTCGAGCGTGGTGCCGATGATGACCGGCTTTGGCCGGGTCGTCGGGTGAGGCGATGCGCTCTATCGGCAGCTCGGGGACGACGGTGCCGTCGACCACGAGGTGGAAGGTGGTGTCAGCGAACTTGGTGGCGTACAGCTCGCGAGCGGCCTCCTGCAGCTTGCCGACGTCCGGATTCAGCCGCTGCCGGGCGTCGCGGACGCGGACCAACTGCGTGAAGCGCTGGGCGACCGCTGCCGGGTCGCGGTAGTACCGGCCGTTCGGCTCTGCAACACCGCCCCGTTGTAGAGGTCGTCGGCGGACGGGCTGCCGAGCAGGGCGAGATGCTGATCTTGCCGCCGATTCGCCGACCACGGTGCGCGTCCCGCAGAGCCGGCGCGGTCCCGTCGTACCAGGGACTGGGAGCCGAGCCGGTGACGAAGCCGCCGTGGATGAAGACGATAACGGGCTTGCCTGCCTCGGGTGAACGGAGTCCACATGTTAAGCGTCAGGCAGTCCTCCGACAGCGAGGTCCCCTCGACGGCCTCGTGCTCGTCGTGATCCTGCAAGGACGCCGGGCTCAAGACGCGAGGCGTCCTTGGGCTCGGTCCACTTGCGCGGAGGAGCCGGCGGCAGAAAGCGACGCGACCCGATCGGCGCGGCGGCGTACGCAATCCCCCGAACCGACGAGACGCCTTGCTTCTGGATCCCGGCAACCGGCCCGCTCTGGGTCACGACTACCGTCTCAGGCCGGTTCACTGTTACCGGCCGAGCTAAGTGATGGCCACCGGCCTGTCCTGGGCCACGCCCACCGGCCCGGGCTGAGGGGCGGCCCCCGATCCGTCCCGGGTCACAGCCACCCGCCCATGTCGAGAGTGACGGACACCGACCCGTCCTGGCTGACGGCCACCCGCTTCTGTCGAATGACAGCCATCGGCCCGTCCTGAGTCACGGCCGCCGGCGCGGTACTGGCCCCCGCGTATACGGGAGGCGCCATCGCTACCGGCAACGCCGCCACCAAAGCCGCCGCGCAGCCGCCCAGGCGCCTCCTGATCGCCGATCCTGTGCGCCCCTTACCCATGGGAGCTGCTTTCTCCCGTATCAGCGGCCCGGGTGCGGCGCGCGGTGGTGTGAAGGGCGGGCCAGGCGCAGCCGTGCAGGGTTCCAAAGCGGCCGGACGAACCGCGTAAGGTACCAAAGCGGCCGGACGAAGCCGTGCAAGGTTCCAAGGCAGGCCGGACGAGGCTGTGTATGGTCCCAGGGCGGGCCAAGCCGCGTAAGTGGCCCAGGTGGGTCCCCAGCGCGGCCGGTCCGTCCATCCGGCGGGGGCGGCAGCAGCATCGCCCCGCTCGCTTTACCTCGCTCACTCCGTCACCAACACCCGTCGCGTCCGGGCGATCAACCGTGTCGGGTCGGTCGGTAGGTCAGGACCTGCGTGTTGGTGTCGAAGGTTCGGGCCTCGATCAGCTCCAGGTCGAAGTCGTCCGCGCCGTCGAAGATCCGGTCGACGCCGGTCGCACCGCTGATGACCGGGAAGACCGTCACCTCGATGATGTCGACGAGGCCGGCGTTCAGGAGCGCTCGGTTGAGCATCAGGCTGCCGTGGGAGCGCAGCGGCACGTCGGACTCGGCCTTGAGGCGCCTGACTGCCTCGACGGGGTCGCCGGGCTCGATGGTCGTGCCCGGCCACGCGAGCGGCTCCGTCAGCCGGTTGGAGAGCACCGTGACCGGCGAGTCGAACATGTGCGTGATCCACTCGTCGAACAGGCTGCGGTCGAAGCCCGGGGCCAGGAACGGCGCGTTCGACGTGTACGTCTTGGACCCCAGCACCATGCGCAGCGGCTCACTGTAAGCGGCGGCGCGATGTGCGAGGAACTCGGGGCCCTGCTTGCCCCAGTAGCCGCCCCAGTCCCCCTTGTGGTTGGCGTAGCCGTCGAGCGTGGAGAAGATGTCGAAGGTGTAGGTGGCGGTCATGGTGACTCCTTACGAGCGAGAAGCTGGTCGCGCGCCTCTTGCGGCGGCCTCACCCCTGCTACGAACGCCCCCGCCCCGATCCGACACCTCTCCCGGATTTTCTCCCAAAACTTTTCCGGCCCATCCGACGCGCTGGGCAGGGCGCCCCCTTGCGCTGAGGATGGCGCTCTTCTTCCCGGTGGCTCGATGCCCGGCGCGGTGGGCCGGTCGCCGATCGACCAACGACTCGACGGCCAACCACGCGAGGGCGGGCGAAGGCGTCGCCGGCGGATGCAGCCGCCGAAGAGACGGCGCGTGCTCGTGCGATGCCCAAGACCTGCTCCAGCCGGGCGCTTCCAGGCGACCGCGGAGCCCAGGATCGGGATCGCCGGACCCGGTCTGACGCCTTGAGGGCAAAAAGAAAGGGCCCCGACGAATCGGGGCCCTTCCATATAAAGATTGTCCGGCGGTGACCTACTCTCCCACACCCTCCCGAGTGCAGTACCATCGGCGCAGGGAAGCTTAACTTCCGGGTTCGGAATGTAACCGGGTGTTTCCTTCCCGCCATAACCGCCGTAACCCTGCGAAACAGCCATTTGCTGTCTCAGAACTGCATAGTGGACGCGAGCAAGAGTTGCTTTGTGGTCAAGTCCTCGGCCTATTAGTACCGGTCAGCTCCACACGTTACCGCGCTTCCACCTCCGGCCTATCAACCCGGTCGTCTACCGGGAGCCTTACCCCCTCACAGGGTGGGAGACCTCATCTCAAGGCGAGCTTCCCGCTTAGATGCTTTCAGCGGTTATCCCTTCCGAACGTAGCCAACCAGCCGTGCACCTGGCGGTACAACTGGCACACCAGAGGTTCGTCCGTCCCGGTCCTCTCGTACTAGGGACAGCCCCTTTCAAGTCTCCTACGCGCGCAGCGGATAGGGACCGAACTGTCTCGCGACGTTCTAAACCCAGCTCGCGTACCGCTTTAATGGGCGAACAGCCCAACCCTTGGGACCTACTCCAGCCCCAGGATGCGACGAGCCGACATCGAGGTGCCAAACCATCCCGTCGATATGGACTCTTGGGGAAGATCAGCCTGTTATCCCCGGGGTACCTTTTAGCCGTTGAGCGACACCGCTTCCACACGCCGATGCCGGATCACTAGTCCCAGCTTTCGCTCCTGCTCGACCCGTCAGTCTCACAGTCAAGCTCCCTTGTGCACTTACACTCAACACCTGATTGCCAACCAGGCTGAGGGAACCTTTGGGCGCCTCCGTTACCCTTTAGGAGGCAACCGCCCCAGTTAAACTACCCACCAGACACTGTCCCCGATCCGGATCACGGACCAGAGTTAGACGTTCAAAACGACCAGAGTGGTATTTCACCAATGACTCCACCCGAACTAGCGTCCGAGCTTCCCAGTCTCCCACCTATCCTACACAAGACGCTCCAAACGCCAATGTCAAGCTGTAGTGAAGGTCCCGGGGTCTTTCCGTCCTGCTGCGCGTAACGAGCATCTTTACTCGTAGTGCAATTTCGCCGGGTCTGCGGTTGAGACAGCGGGGAAGTCGTTACGCCATTCGTGCAGGTCGGAACTTACCCGACAAGGAATTTCGCTACCTTAGGATGGTTATAGTTACCACCGCCGTTTACCGGCGCTTAAGTTCTCACCTTCGCCACATTGCTGCGGCTAAGCGGTCCCCTTAACGTTCCGGCACCGGGCAGGCGTCAGTCCGTATACATCGTCTTACGACTTCGCACGGACCTGTGTTTTTAGTAAACAGTCGCTTCCCCCTGGCCACTGCGACCCCCACCAGCTCCGAGTGCAAGACTCATCACCAGCAGAGGTCCCCCTTCTCCCGAAGTTACGGGGGCAATTTGCCGAGTTCCTTAACCACAGTTCACCCGATCGCCTTAGTATTCTCTACCTGACCACCTGAGTCGGTTTAGGGTACGGGCCGCCACAACACTCACTAGAGGCTTTTCTCGGCAGCATAGGATCATCCACTTCACCACAATCGGCTCGGCATCACATCTCAGGATTAATGCGCGGCGGATTTGCCTACCGCACTCCCTACATGCTTACCCCAGGACAACCATCGCCTGGGCTGGACTACCTTCCTGCGTCACCCCATCGCTTACCTACTACCCAATCAGGCCGAGCGTTCACTCTGACCCCAAGCCCGAAGGCTTTAGGCGAGTTAAGGACTCTTAGTATCAAGGGGTTCAGTATGGGCGCATTGAAGCGGGTACGGGAATATCAACCCGTTGTCCATCGACTACGCCTGTCGGCCTCGCCTTAGGTCCCGACTTACCCTGGGCGGATTAGCCTGGCCCAGGAACCCTTGGTCATCCGGCGCGAGGGTTTCTCACCCTCGATTCGCTACTCATGCCTGCATTCTCACTCGCGTACGCTCCACGGCTAGATCACTCTGCCGCTTCACCGCATACACGACGCTCCCCTACCCACCAACAGCACATAGCTGTCAGTGCCACGACTTCGGCGGTGTACTTGAGCCCCGCTACATTGTCGGCGCAGAATCACTTGACCAGTGAGCTATTACGCACTCTTTCAAGGGTGGCTGCTTCTAAGCCAACCTCCTGGTTGTCTCTGCGACTCCACATCCTTTCCCACTTAGCACACGCTTAGGGGCCTTAGTCGGTGATCTGGGCTGTTTCCCTCTCGACTACGAACCTTATCGCCCGCAGTCTCACTGCCACGCTCTCACTTACCGGCATTCGGAGTTTGGCTGACGTCAGTAACCTTGTCGGGCCCATCGGCCATCCAGTGCTCTACCTCCGGCAAGAAACACGCAACGCTGCACCTAAATGCATTTCGGGGAGAACCAGCTATCACGGAGTTTGATTGGCCTTTCACCCCTACACACAGATCATCCCCCAGGTTTTCAACCCTGGTGGGTTCGGTCCTCCACCCAGTCTTACCTGAGCTTCAACCTGCCCATGCGTAGATCACCCCGCTTCGGGTCTACAGCATGCGACTCAAACGCCCTCTTCAGACTCGCTTTCGCTACGGCTCCCCCACACGGGTTAACCTCGCCACACACCATAACTCGCAGGCTCATTCTTCAAAAGGCACGCAGTCACATCACAGCTGAGCAAGCCCAGCTAAGCTCCTACGGCTTGTAGGCACACGGTTTCAGGTACTATTTCACGACCCCTCACCGGGGCACTTTTCACCTTTCCCTCACGGTACTCGTGCACTATCGGTCATCAGGGAGTATTTAGGCTTACCAGGTGGTCCTGGCAGATTCACACAGGATTCCTCGAGCCCCGTGCTACTTGGGATCCCCTCCAACAGTCGACAAGGTTTCGCCTACCCGGCTCTCACGGTCTACGGCAGCCCTTCCCAGAGCTTTCAACTACCCCATCGATTTATCACTGTCTGCAGTCCCGGCAGAGACCGCCAGAAGGTCCCACGACCCCGGACATGCAACGCCTGCCGGCTATCACACACGCCCGGTTTAGCCTCATCCGCTTTCGCTCACCACTACTCACGGAATCACTCTTGTTTTCTCTTCCTACGGGTACTGAGATGTTTCACTTCCCCGCGTTACCACCAACCGCCCTATACATTCAGGCGGAGGCAACACCACATGACTGGTGCTAGGTTTCCCCATTCGGACATCCCCGGATCAACGTCTGGTTGGCGACTCCCCGAGGCTTAACGCAGCCTCCCACGTCCTTCATCGGCTCCTGATGCCAAGGCATCCACCGTGTGCCCTAAAAAACTTGGCCACAAAGATGCTCGCGTCCACTATGCAAATCTCAAACAACAAACAGCAAACCACCGCCACAACACCTCAGTGCTGCTTGAGTGGCCCTGTCTCCAAGAAAACAGTCGCCCGTTTCCTCAGGACCCAACAGTGTGTCCAGCCGATCCACGCCCTCGCAAACCCCGTTCCCACTCCCCCTTACAGGGGCGGTACTTGCGGTCCGACGACGCGAACCGGCTGAGTAGCCAGTGCTCCACTAGTGAGCTGTCACCCCACCACACATTCGGCGGTGACGGGTGAGAGTGCTCCTTAGAAAGGAGGTGATCCAGCCGCACCTTCCGGTACGGCTACCTTGTTACGACTTCGTCCCAATCGCCAGCCCCACCTTCGACCGCTCCCCCCAGCAAGCTGGTTGGGCCACGGGCTTCGGGTGTTGCCGACTTTCGTGACGTGACGGGCGGTGTGTACAAGGCCCGGGAACGTATTCACCGCAGCATTGCTGATCTGCGATTACTAGCGACTCCGACTTCATGGGGTCGAGTTGCAGACCCCAATCCGAACTGAGACCGGCTTTTAGGGATTCGCTCCACCTCACGGTATCGCAACCCTCTGTACCGGCCATTGTAGCATGTTTGCAGCCCAAGACATAAGGGGCATGATGACTTGACGTCATCCCCACCTTCCTCCGAGTTGACCCCGGCAGTCCCCCATGAGTCCCCAACCACCCGAAGGTGTTGCTGGCAACATGGAGCAAGGGTTGCGCTCGTTGCGGGACTTAACCCAACATCTCACGACACGAGCTGACGACAGCCATGCACCACCTGTCACCCAGTCCGAAGAGGGCTCTGTCTCCAGAGCTTTCCGGGTGATGTCAAACCTTGGTAAGGTTCTTCGCGTTGCGTCGAATTAAGCAACATGCTCCGCCGCTTGTGCGGGCCCCCGTCAATTCCTTTGAGTTTTAGCCTTGCGGCCGTACTCCCCAGGCGGGGCGCTTAATGCGTTAGCTCCGGCACGGAACCCGTGGAAGGGTCCCACACCTAGCGCCCAACGTTTACAGCGTGGACTACCAGGGTATCTAATCCTGTTCGCTCCCCACGCTTTCGCTCCTCAGCGTCAGGTAAGGCCCAGCAAGCCGCCTTCGCCACCGGTGTTCCTCCTGATATCTGCGCATTTCACCGCTACACCAGGAATTCCACTTGCCCCTACCTACCTCTAGCCGGCCCGTATCCACCGCAGACCCGCAGTTAAGCTGCGGGCTTTCACGGCAGACGCGACCAGCCACCTACGAGCTCTTTACGCCCAATAATTCCGGACAACGCTTGCGCCCTACGTATTACCGCGGCTGCTGGCACGTAGTTAGCCGGCGCTTCTTCTGCAGGTACACGTCAACTTCGTCCCTGCTGAAAGAGGTTTACAACCCGAAGGCCGTCATCCCCCACGCGGCGTCGCTGCGTCAGGCTTCCGCCCATTGCGCAATATTCCCCACTGCTGCCTCCCGTAGGAGTCTGGGCCGTGTCTCAGTCCCAGTGTGGCCGGTCGCCCTCTCAGGCCGGCTACCCGTCGTCGCCTTGGTAGGCCACTACCCCACCAACAAGCTGATAGGCCGCGAGCCCATCCCCAACCGAAAAAACTTTCCACCACCACCCGATGCCGGAGGTGGTCGTATCCGGTATTAGACCCAGTTTCCCGGGCTTATCCCAGAGTCAGGGGCAGGTTGCTCACGTGTTACTCACCCGTTCGCC
This sequence comes from [Actinomadura] parvosata subsp. kistnae, assembly GCF_900323885.1. Taxonomy (GTDB): domain Bacteria; phylum Actinomycetota; class Actinomycetes; order Streptosporangiales; family Streptosporangiaceae; genus Nonomuraea; species Nonomuraea composti. Next base: position 1,971,575 of record NZ_OOHJ01000018.1, read on the forward strand.
GCTCGAGTACCCCGAAGGGCCTTTCCGCTCGACTTGCATGTGTTAAGCACGCCGCCAGCGTTCGTCCTGAGCCAGGATCAAACTCTCCAAACAATGTCTGGAAACTAATCCAAGCAAATCGTCAATACTTGACGAGGTGTTGCATGAAAATCATGCACTGGCTTTTAACACACTGTTGAGTTCTCAAGAAACGGACGCGTACTTCCTCACCAGAGCCACTCTCGCGGCCCCCGCTCGGAGGCGTTCATTTCGTCGTTGTGGTCTTAATTCTTCCAGCCGTTCAAGTCTCTGTCAAATTGACCGGACTCGCTCGACCTGCGGGAATTAATCCCTGCCCCCTTTCGGAGACAACCCCTCTAACTTACCAGCCCGTCGACCGACTTGCGAATCGATCACCGGACCGGCGAGTCTCAAGGGATTACCGACAAGCGTGGCACAACACACCAAAGTCACCGGAGTGATGGAGGAGGGTTGCGCCGCACCGCGTCGGCTCTTAAAGATTAGCAGCGCTTCCCGATGCTCGTGCCGCTTCGCTCGCTTCTCCGGCAACAGAACGATCACGACCGAACATAGACTCCCCACGTGAGCAGCAACACGCCGCCAGTGGCGAAGAAGGTCCCCACGGAGCGCACCCATCACGGCGACACCGTCATCGACGAGTACGCCTGGCTGAGCAACAAGGAAGATCCAGACACGACCGCTTATCTGGAGGCGGAGAACGACTTTCTCAAGCAGCAGACCGCCCACCTGGCCGACCTCCAGGAGCAGGTGTTCCAGGAGATCAAGGGCCGCACGCAGGAGACCGACCTGTCGGTGCCCAGCCGCAAGGGCGCGTGGTGGTACTTCACCCGCACCGAGGAGGGCAAGCAGTACGCGGTCTCGTGCCGCGTCCCGGCCGACAGCGACGCGCCCCCGGAGATCACCCCCGGCGTCCGGCTCGACCGCGAGCAGGTCATCCTCGACGGCAACGAGCTGGCCGGCGACAGCGCGTTCTTCTCGGTCGGCACCAGCTCCGTCACCCCCGACGGCACGATGCTGGCGTTCTCGACCGACTACAAGGGCGACGAGCGCTTCACGCTCAGGTTCAAGAACCTCGAGACCGGCGAGCTGCTCCCCGACGAGATCCCCGACATCTTCTACGGCGGCGCCTGGTCCTCCGACGGCTCGGCGTTCTTCTACACGCGCGTGGACGACGCCTGGCGCCCGTACCAGGTCTACCGGCACACCCTGGGCACCCAGGAGGACGTGCTGGTCTACGAGGAGAGCGACGAGCGGTACTGGGTGGGCATCGGGCTGACCCGCAGCGAGAAGTACCTCGTGCTGGGCGCGGGCAGCAAGATCACCAGTGAGGTGCGCATCCTCGACGCCAGTGACCCGGCGGGCGAGTTCACGGTGGTGCGCCCCAGGAAGACCGGCGTCGAGTACGGCATCGAGCACGCGGGCGACTTCTTCTACGTGCTGCACAACGAGAACGCCGAGAACTTCGAGCTGGCCACCGCCCCCCTCGACGACCCGGCCGAGTGGACCCCGCTGATCGCCCACCGCGACGACACGCGGCTGCTGGAGATCGACGCGTTCTCCGACCACGCCGTGGTGCACTTCCGCCGCGACGGCCTGACCGGCCTGCGCGTCCTGCCGTACGGCGGCGCGGGCGGCACGTGGCGCGAGCGGGCCGAGGCGGCCGAGCGCAACGCGTACGAGATCGACTTCCCCGAGCCCCTGTATGACGTCGGCCCGGCGGGCAACCCCCAGTTCACGACGACGCGGCTGCGGCTGGCGTACACGAGCATGGTGACCCCGCCCAGCGTGTACGACTACGAACTCGACTCCCACGAGCTGATCCTGCTGAAGCGGCGCCCGGTGCTCGGCGGCTACGACCCGGCCGACTACGAGCAGTTCCGCGAGTGGGCGACGGCCGAGGACGGCACGAAGATCCCCGTCTCCATCGTCAAGCGCAAGGACGCCGCCAAGCCGGCCCCGACGGTGCTGTACGGGTACGGCAGCTACGAGACGTCGATCGACCCGGGCTTCTCGGTGCCGCGCCTGTCGCTGCTGGACCGGGGGTTCGTCTTCGCGGTCGCGCACGTGCGCGGCGGCGGCGAGATGGGCCGGCGCTGGTACGAGGACGGCAAGCTGACGAGGAAGCGCAACACGTTCACCGACTTCGTGGCCGTGGCCAGGCACCTGAAGCAGGCCGGCTGGAGCGAGCGGATCGTGGCGAGGGGCGGCTCGGCGGGCGGGCTGCTGATGGGCGCGGTGGCGAACCTGGCGCCGGAGGAGTTCGCGGGCGTGGTGGCCGAGGTGCCGTTCGTGGACGCGCTGAACACGATCCTCGACCCGTCGCTGCCGCTGACGGTGATCGAGTGGGACGAGTGGGGCGACCCGCTGCACGACCCCGAGGTGTACGCGTACATGAAGGGGTACTCGCCGTACGAGAACGTGGACGGCCGGCCGTACCCGCCGATCCTGGCGATCACGAGCCTGAACGACACGCGCGTGCTCTACCACGAGCCGGCGAAGTGGATCGCGCGGCTGCGCGCCACGGCGAAGGGCGGGCCGTTCCTGCTCAAGACGGAGATGGGCGCCGGGCACGGCGGCCGCAGCGGGCGTTACGACGCGTGGCGGGAAGAGGCGTTCGCGCTGTCGTGGATCATCGAGAGGGGCACGTCGTCATGACGTATCAGGCGGACGAGGGGCGTTACGAGCGCCAGCCGTACAACCGGAGCGGGCGCAGCGGGCTGAAGCTGCCGGCGGTGTCGCTGGGCCTGTGGCACAACTTCGGCGACAACCGGCCGATCGAGACGTCGCGGGCGATCCTGCGGCGCGCGTTCGACCTCGGGGTGACGCATTTCGACCTGGCCAACAACTACGGGGTGCCGTACGGCTCGGCGGAGCGGAACTTCGGCCGGATCTTCCGCGAGGACTTCGCCCCGTACCGGGACGAGCTGATCATCTCCACCAAGGCGGGCTACGACATGTGGCCCGGCCCGTACGGCGAGTGGGGCTCGCGGAAGTACCTGCTGGCCAGCCTCGACCAGTCGTTGCGGCGCATGGGCCTCGACTACGTGGACATCTTCTACAGCCACCGGCCGGACCCGGAGACGCCGCTGGAGGAGACCATGGGGGCGCTGGACCGGGCGGTGCGCTCGGGCAAGGCGCTGTACGCGGGCATCTCCAACTACTCGCCGGAGCAGACGGCGCAGGCCGCGCGGATCATGCGGGAGCTGGGCACGCCGCTGCTCATCCACCAGCCGTCCTACTCGATCATCAACCGCTGGATCGAGGACGGGCTGCTGGACACGCTGGAGGAGGCGGGGATGGGCTGCATCGTGTTCTCGCCGCTGGCGCAGGGGCTGCTGACCGATCGGTACCTGGAGGGGGTGCCGGCCGACTCGCGGGCGGCGACCAGCCGGTTCCTGAGCGCCGACCGGATCGACCGGGACCTGGCGCGCGACCTGAACGAGATCGCGCGGACGCGGGGGCAGACGCTGGCTCAGATGGCGCTGTCGTGGGCGATGCGGGATCCGCGGGTGACCAGCGTGCTGATCGGCGCGAGCAGCGTCCAGCAGCTTGAGGACAACGTGGCGTGCGTGGACGGCCCGGCCTTCACCGAGGACGAGCTGGCCGCCATCGACAAAGTCACAGAGCTTCGTGCCGCTGGAGGTAGGTGAAGGCGGCCCAGCCCGGCAGTACCGGCAGCCAGAACGTGAGCAGCCGGTACAGCAGCACGGCTGAGGTGGCCAGCTCCTTGGGGACGCCGGCCAGCACCAGGCCGCCCACGAGCGCCAGCTCGACCGCGCCCAGCCCGCCGGGTGTGGGCGCGGCCGAGCCGATGGCGTTGGCGGTGAGGAAGACGACCGCCACGGCGGTGAAGCTGATCTCGTGACCGAACGCGGCGATGCAGGCGTCGAGGCACAACACGAACATGATGGTGATCATGAGGGTGCCGACGCACGCCTCGACCATCTTGCGCGGCGACTGGAGCACGTCGAGCAGCCGGGGCAGCACGTTCGAGAACAGCTTGCGCAGCCGCGAGGTCACCAGGCGGCGCAGCGGCGGCACGCCGAGCACCGCCACCACCAGCACCGCGACCGCGAGCATCACCAGGACGAGCCCGCGCGAGGGCGTGAACGAGGTGGGCGTGGTGGAGCCGGTGATGTAGGCGAACAGGGCCAGCAGCGAGATGTGGAAGACCAGCATGATGAGCTGGGAGGCGCCCACGCTGGCCACCGCGCTGGCCGGGTGGATGCCGCGTTTTTGCAGGTAGCGGGTGTTGATGGCGACGCCGCCGACGGCGGCGGGCGCGACCAGCTTGACGAAGGAGGAGGCGAACTGCACGAGCACCGTGCGCCAGAGCGGCAGGTGCTCGGGCACGAAGCCGCGCAGCATGAGCGCGGCGGCCACGAAGCTCGCGAACGAGGCCACCAGCGCCAGCCCCGACCAGGCCCAGTTGGCCGTGGTGAGGACGTGGTAGACGTCCACCTGGCTGAGCTGGGAGAGCACGATGTAGGCGGCGACGGCGCTGGCGATGATCGTGATCAGGGTGCGGGGGCGGAAGCGTTCGAGGCGGACCTCCTCGACCTTGCTCTGCGGCTTGAGCGCGACGATGTGCTCGCGGATGCCGGGCAGGACGTGCTTGGCCTTGCCCAGCGCGGCGCGGGTCTCCCTGGTGAGCGCGATCTGCTGGAGCAGCGGCATGGCGGCGGCCAGGGCGTCGGGGCCCATGACGTCGGCCGCGGCGCGCACCGAGCGTTCGGGGCCGACGCGCAGCGACAGGTAGGTGAGGAGCTGGGCGACGTCGAGCCGCAGGAGCAGGTCTCCGGCGGCGACCTCGCCGCTGCGCGCGTCGGTGAGCACGACGCGGCCCGCCCGGTCGAGGTGGATGCTGTCTCCGGTGAGCCGGCGGTGCGCCAGGCGCTGGATCTGCAGCAACTCCACCTGCTCCCAGATCTGGGCGAGCAGCTCGTCGTCGATCTCGTCGTCGGGCACCTCGTCGAGGGGGCGCGTCTCGATGTGCTCGTAGGCGAGCAGCGCGGCCTCGGTGCCGATCTCGCTGGTGCCGAGCAGGCGCGGGGTGCTCGCGCCGGCGGCCTGGGCGGCGTACGCCATGAGGGCCTCGCGTTCGAGCTCGGCGCGCAGCGAGCGGATGGCGCGGCGCCGGGTCTCGGAGTTGAGGCGGATGCGGCGCCACAGCCGGTACGGCAGGCCGGCCACCTGCCGGTCGCGGTCGAGGACGGTGACGTCGAGGCTGGAGCCGTCCTTGAGCCCGATGGCGTAGCGGCGGCTGCCCTGGTGGTCGTCCTCGACGCGGCGGGCGGAGACGGGGCTGAACGACAGCTTGCGCAGCGCGGCGACGACGGCGTTGCCCGGGGGGCGGGTGTTGGGGCTGCCGACGCCGTACAGGGTGGCGTAGCCGATGGCCATGCCGACCAGGACGGTGACGATGGCGCTGGGAATGGTGATCTGGCGGCCGGAGAACAGTGCCAGGATGTAGAGCGCGATGGTCGTCCACATCAGCATGCGCCAGGTGGGGCGGCGGGAGATGCGCACGGCGGTGGAGTAGGCGATGACCGAGGTGAGCAGCGTGTTGAGCGGCTCGATCAGCCGGTTGCCGGTGAGCAGCACCCGCAGGTCGTTGACGTTGCCGCCGACGAGCCACTGCCCGAGCAGGAACGATCCGGCCATGCCGACGATGGCGGCGATCAGCCCTTCGGCGACGCGCAGGCCGTCGCGGTGGAAGACGCGCTCGACCGCGAAGGCGACGGGCACGATGAGCACGGCGGCGCCGCCGAGGAAGGCGGCGATCCTGCTCAGCAGCGGCACCAGCTCGGCGCCCTCCTTGACGTCGGCCTCCAGCCCGATGAGGGTCTGCTTGGCGACGAGGGCGAGCAGGATGACCGCGCCGAGCACGATGAGCGTGGCGAAGAAGCGCAGCAGGTCGGAGGGGCGGCGCAGGCGATGGGGCAGCAGCGGCTCTACGACGTAGACGTCGTCGTCCGCGCGCGGCTCGGCCACGGCAGGCTCTCCCTCCGTGAGGCCTTCCGCGTCATCTCGTTCCCTGATATCGGCCACCGACAGCGATTCCGCACCTTCCCGTGCCGGACCATACGATCTCTGACTTCCAGTGTGCTCAATCGTCCCCGCAGTGTCGCACGGGGCAGGCTACACGCTGCACTTCCCACTGTTCACCTCTGAATTCCTGCTGGCGGTGGACGTAGGCTGGGTCCCATGTCGGGTGAATTGAGGGTTTTGGGGGCGTGTCCGCTGGACTGCCCGGATACCTGCTCCTGGGTGGTGACCGTCGAGAACGGCAGGGCCGTCAAGATGCGCGGCAACCCCGACCAGCCGTACACCAGGGGCGCGCTCTGCGTGAAGGTCAACCGTTACCTGGAGCACACCCGGGCGGACGACCGCATCCTGTACCCGCTGCGCCGCACCGGGCCGAAGGGCTCGGGGCAGTTCGAGCGGATCACGTGGGAGGAAGCGCTCGACGAGATCTCCGTACGGCTGCGCGCCATCGTCGAGGAGCACGGCGGGGAAGCCATCTGGCCGTACCTGGGCACCGGCTCGCTCGGCTACCTCCAGGGCTGCGAGGGCGTGGCCGGCCGGCGGTTCTGGAACCTGCTCGGCGCCTCCAAGCACTGGCTCAACATCTGCTCCGCGGCCGGCAACGCGGGGCTGCGCCGCACGCTCGGCACCGCGGCCGGCATGGACCCGGAGAACTTCGCGCTGTCCAAGCTGATCCTGCTCTGGGGCACGAACACGCTGACCAGCGGCCACCACCTGTGGAAGTTCATCCAGGACGCCCGCGCCAACGGCGCCCATGTCGTCGCCATCGACCCCATCCGCACCAGGACGGCCGACCAGGCGGACGAGCACCTGGCGATCAGGCCGGGCACCGACGGGGCGCTCGCGCTCGGGCTGCTCAACGTCGTGCTGGCCGAGAACGCCCAGGACGAGGAGTTCCTGGCCGAGCACACCGAGGGCTGGGACGACTTCCGTGAGGAGATCCTGCGCCACCCGGTCGAGCGGGTGGCGGAGATCACGGGGATCCCGGCCGAGGCCGTCCACAGGCTGGGGATGCGGCTCGCCCACACCCGCCCCACCGCGCTGCGCGCCACGCACGGCCTGCAGCGGCACGCGGGCGGCGGCGCCACGCTGCGGGTCATCGCCGCCATCCCCGGCGTCACCGGCGACTGGCGCCACCCCGGCGGCGGCCTCGCCTTCTCCACCAGCGACCACGTGCACCTGAACGTGGACCGCCGCGACGACCTGCTCGCCGCGCCGGTGCGCACGCTCACCATGACGAAGGCGGCCTCGCAGCTCGCCTCGGTCAAGTGCTTCTGGGTGTACGCGGCCAACCCGGTCGGCTCCTCCCCCGACTCCAACGCCATCAGGCGGCAGCTCCTGCGCGAGGACCTGTTCACGGTGGTCATGGAGCACTTCCCGACCGACACCGTCGACTACGCCGACATCGTGCTGCCCGCCACCATGCAGACCGAGCACCACGACCTGCACGCCGGCTACGGGCACATGTACCTGCTGTGGAACGAGAAGGCCGTGGAGCCGCCGGGCGAGTGCCTGTCCACGACCGAGACGTTCCGGCGGCTGGCCCGGCACATGGGGATGACCGAGCCGTCCCTGTACGACTCGGACCTCGAACTGGCCGAGCAGCTGCTGACCAGCGGGCACCCGTCGGTGGAGGGCATCACGCTGGACCGGCTGCGCAAGGAGGGCTGGGTGCGGATGAACTACCCCAAGCCGTTCACGCCGTTCGCCGAGGGCTTCCCGACGCCGTCCGGGCGGCTGCGCTTCCCGCCGGCGGGCAAGGCGTACGTGCCGTCGTACACGGCCTCCGGCGCCGCCGACCCCCGCTACCCGCTGACGCTGGTCACGCCGGCCTCGCACACGTTCCTCAACACGACCTTCGGCAACAACCCCGAGCTGCGGCGGCGCGCCAAGGAGCCGACCGTGCTGGTCAACCCGGCCGACGCGGCCGCGCGCGGGCTGGAGGACGGCCGCCGGGTGCGCGTGCACAACGACGGCGGCGAGTTCCTGGCCGACGTGGAGATCAGCGACCGGGTGGCGGCCGGGGTGGTGGCCACGCCGAAGGGCCGCTGGCCCAAGCTCAGCCCCGGCGGCGCCAACCCGAACGCCGTCGTGGCCGAGCGGGACGCCGACATGGGCAGGGGGCCCGGCTTCCACGACAACTTCGTGGAGATCAGCCCAGTGTGAGCTTGTAGCCGACGTGGGAGGCGGTGAAGCCGAGGCCGTCGTAGAAGCGGTGCGCGTCCGTACGGGACTTGTCGGAGGTGAGCTGCACCATCGCGCAGCCGCGGGCGCGGGCCCGGTCGATCGCCCATGTGATCATCTTGCGGCCCAGCCCCTGGCCGCGGGTGGAGGCGGCGACCCGGACGGCCTCGATCTGGCACCGCTCCGCGCCCAGCCGCGACAGCCCCGCCAGGTACGTGAGCTGCATCGTGCCCACCACCTTGCCGTCCCGCTCCGCGACGATCAGCTCGTCGTACGGGTCGGCGTCGATCCGCTCGAACGCCGCCAGGTAACGCTCGTCGTTCGGGTCCCCCTCGCGCCGGGCGCCGAGCGGGTCGTCGGCCAGCATCGCCACGATGGCCGGCACGTCCTCCTTGCGGGCCCGCCGGAAGATCAGCGACAGCACGTAGTGGGACTCCATGAGGGCCGGGTTGGACGGCAGCGCCATCACCTTGCCGCTCGGCGTGAAGCCCTTGCGCGCGTAGAGGGCGCGGGCGGCGTGGTTGCGGTCGACCGCCCACAGGCCGATCTCCTCGGCCGGGGTGGTCCTGGCCCACTCCACGGCCGCGTCCACCAGCCGGGAGCCGACGCCCGCCTGCCTGGCCTCGGGCGCCACCCACATGGACAGCAGGTGGGCCTTGTTCCCCTCCTCCAGCCGCACGCACACCAGCCCGACGTCGGCGCCGTCGCGCGTGGCCACCCACCAGCGCGACTCGGGGCTCGCCAGCCGCTCCGCCCACTTCTCGGGCGGGAACTCGACCTCCCGGCCATAGGAGGAGCCGAACGCGTCGGGGGCGTCCCGCAACGCGCGCAGCCGCACCTCCCGCAGCCGCTCGCCCTCATCCGTCCCCAGCCGCACGATCTCGATATCCCGCATGCCCGAATCATGCCAGTTTCCCAGGGACAGCTCAGGGTCGGACCCCGATGCCTCCGAGGGCGGCCGAAAGGCAGCATGAAGACATGAACGAAATCAGTCGACGCGATGAGGTATCGCTGTCCGGCGCCGCGCTGCGCGGCGCTCCTTGGAAGACCGCCGCGATCAGCGGCGGTGTCGCGGCCGCCGTCACCTATGGCGTCGGCCTGCTCATGGGCGGCGCCGGGCTGGTGTGGTCGCTGGGTGTCGGGATCAGCCTGTTCGCGCTGGTCGCGGCGATCGGCGCGGTGTCCAAGCCGCACGAGGGCGACCGGGTGACCCGCCAGGCGCGGCTCTGGTCGCTGAGGCACCCGTTCAAGTTCGCGTTGCTGCCCGCGGGCATCGTCGCGGCGCTGGACTACCCGGTGCAGCTCGTGCTCGACGGCGAAGGGGTGTTCGGCTCGGCCGTGGACGCGCTGTGGCACGGCGCGCTCGTCTACCTGATCGCCGGCGTGGTGACGCTCACGATGCAGGGACGAGCGCGTACCGCCCGGTGACCCTACTGAGCCGTGACCCTACTGAGCCTGGGCCTCCCGCTCCGCGGTGCTCCGGCACACGCAGAACTCGTTGCCCTCGGGGTCGCGCATGGTGACCCAGCCGCTGCCGTCGGGCTTGCGAAGATCGTCGTAGATGGTCGCCCCGAGCCCGATGAGCCGCTCCACCTCCTCGTCGCGGGTCCTGCCCTCGGTGCCGTTGACGTCGAGGTGCACCCGGTTCTTGACGGTCTTGCCCTCGGGGACGCGGATGAACAGCAGGAACGGGTCCTGCTTGGTGCGCAGCATCACCTCGTCGTCCCCGGGTTTGTCCCCCTCGCCCAGGGGCAGCCCGGTGGCCTGGCTCCACCAGCTCGCGATGGCGTACGGGTCGGCGGCGTCGATGGTGACGGCGTGAATCTCGATCATGGATCACACAATAGACACCACCAAAGGCGTTAAGCCAGTGTCTTGAGCCCGATGACGCCCGCCAGGATCAGCGCGATGGAGACGAGCCGCGCCGGCGACACCTCGTCGCCCATGGCGAGCATGCCGAGGATCGCGGTGCCCGCTGCGCCGACGCCGGTCCAGACGGCGTACGCGGTGCCGACCTCCAGGGACTTGAGCGCGTACGAGAGCAGGCCGAAGCTGAGCACGGCGGTGGCCACGAACGACAGCGTCCACCACAGATGCGAGAAGCCGTTGCTGAGCTTGAGCGAGAGGGCCATGGCGACCTCGAAGAGGCCGGCCAGCACAAGGACGATCCACGCCATGATGAGCACTCCCTGAGAGACGAGACTGACTGGAGTGCGTCGTCTTGGCGTTCCGGGTACGGCGCGTCTCGTCCGGGAGCTTGACCGCTCGTTCAAGTGAACGTGCGGGACAAACCCGTCATTCCCACCAGATCGTGACCCAGCGGTCGCGTGGCACCGGCCACATGCCCAGCTCCGCCGCCGTGCGCGCCACCTCCTCCGTGCGGGAGGGGTCGAGGCACACTCTGCGCACCGCGCTGGCGGCCAGCTCCTCCAGGGAGGTGAAACGTTCCAGCGGGGCCTCCCGCTCCTCCACCTGGACGTTGAAGCCGAGCGCCGCCGCCAGGGCCACGCAGTCTTCGGCGATGGGGCGCACCGGCCGGTCGACGCCGTGGAAGTGCTGCCACAGCGGCGTCATCCAGCTCATGGGGTGGCGGTGCGGCAGCTCCAGGACGACCCGCCCCTGCGTGCGGGCGTCGAGCGCGAGCAGGAAGTCGGCCAGGTCGGGCACGTTGTAGACGACGTGCGCCGCCACGGCCGCGTCGGCCTGCGGGACCTGGTCGGCGACGTCGGGCCAGCGGCCCTCGATGGTGGTGACCGGCACGCCCAGCTTCTCCGCCCTGGCGGCCAGCCCTTCGAGCATGGGGCCGGAGGTGTCGACCGCGTAGAGGTGGCCGATGCGCGCGTGCAGCGGCAGCGACGAGGCGCCGGGCCCCGAGCCGACGTCGAGCAGTGTGCCCTTCTCCGGCAGCGCCTCGGCCAGGCGGGTCATGGTGGGGCCGTCGTCGGGCTCGGCCAGCGCCCTGTCGGTACGGGTGCCGAACCTCTCGGGCGAATGACTCCACGGGTCCACGGGGGCCTGGGCCAGGATCTCGTGCGGGATCGCCCACGAGTCGAGGCGATCCCGCCACCTGGCGGCGAGTTCTTCGGCGTCCATGGAGACGAGCATGCCACGCATATCGAGGGTTACCCGCGGGTAGCATTTCAGAGTAAGGTTACTCACCAGTAGAAAGCCTCGGTTCAAGGAGATCGACGCCCATGGGCCACTACAAGAGCAACGTGCGTGACCTGGAATTCAACCTCTTCGAGGTGTTCGGGAGAGGCGAGATCCTCGGCACCGGGCCTTTCGCTGAAGTGGACGAGGACGTCGCGCGCAGCGTGCTGGACGAGATGAACCGGCTGGCGACCGGCGTGCTCGCCGACTCCTTCGAGGAAGGTGACAGGAAGCCGCCGGTGTTCGACCCGGTCACCTCCACCGTGACCGTGCCCGACGGCGTGAAGAAGTCGTTCAAGGCACTCGTGGACGGCGGCTGGGCCCACCTCGACCTGCCCCAGGACCTCGGCGGCCCCGGCATCCCGCGCAGCCTCGCCTGGGCCACCGCCGAGATGGTGCTGGGCGCCAACCCCGCCCTCTACATGTACGCGGCCGGCCCCAACTTCGCCTACACCCTGTGGAAGCTCGGCACCCCCGAGCAGAAGCGCTTCGCCGAGCTGGCCATCGAGAAGAACTGGGGCGCCACCATGGTGCTCACCGAGCCCGACGCCGGCTCCGACGTCGGCGCCGGGCGGACGAAGGCGGTGCGGCAGCCCGACGGCACCTGGCACATCGAGGGCGTCAAGCGCTTCATCACCAGCGCCGAGCACGACATGACCGACAACATCTTCCACCTCGTGCTCGCCCGCCCCGAAGGCCACGGCCCCGGCACCAAGGGGTTGTCGATGTTCCTCGTGCCGAAGTACCACGTGGACCTGGAGACCGGCGAGCTCGGCGAGCGCAACGGCGTCTACGTCACCAACGTCGAGAAGAAGATGGGCCTGAAGGTCTCCACCACCTGCGAGCTCACCTTCGGCGACAAGCACCCCGCCGTCGGCTGGCTCGTCGGCGAGGTGCACGAGGGCATCAAGCAGATGTTCATGGTGATCGAGCACGCCCGCATGATGGTCGGCACCAAGGCCATCGCCACCCTCTCCACCGGCTACCTCAACGCCCTCGAGTACGCCAAGGCCCGCGTCCAGGGCGCCGACCTGGCCAAGATGGCCGACAAGGCGTCGCCCCGGGTGACCATCACCCACCACCCCGACGTGCGGCGCGAGCTCATGCTGCAGAAGGCGTACGCCGAAGGCATGCGGGCGCTGGTGCTCTACACGGCCACCTTCCAGGACACCCTGCTCATCGACCCCGACGACCGGCACGCCGCGGCCATGAACGACCTGCTGCTGCCCATCGTCAAGGGCGTCGGCTCCGAGCGGTCGTACGAGCTGCTCTCCCGCTCCCTGCAGACCCTCGGCGGCTCCGGTTACCTCCAGGACTACCCGATCGAGCAGTACATCCGCGACGCGAAGATCGACTCCCTGTACGAGGGCACGACCGCGATCCAGGGGCAGGACCTGTTCTTCAGGAAGATCCTGCGCAACCAGGGCGCCGCCGTCGGCGCGCTGCTGGCCGAGATCAACGAGTTCGCCTCCTCCGAGGCGGGCAACGGGCGGCTCAAGGAGGAGCGCAAGCTGCTCGCCGAGGCCGCCGCCGACGTCAAGGCCATGGGCGACACCATGGCGGGCTGGGCGCTCGGCTCGCTGGAGAGGCCCGACGAGGTCTACAAGGTCGGCCTGAACACCACCCGGTTCCTGCTCGCGCTCGGCGACCTCGTCATCGGCTGGCTGCTGCTGCGCCAGGCGGAGGTGGCGCTGGGCAAGCTGGGCGGCGGCGAGGACCCGTTCTACCTGGGCAAGGTCGGAGCCGCCTCGTTCTTCGCCAAGACCGTGCTGCCCCGGCTGGGGGCCGAGCGGCGGGTGCTCACCGCCACCGGCCTGGAGCTGATGGAGCTGCCCGAAGAAGCCTTCTGAGCCACCGCCCCCCGCGGGATCTTTCAGCCACACCTCACTGCCACCCGCGGCAGTCACACAGGAAGGGCGCCCGGCCGCGAGCGGGCGCCCTTCCGCTTTCCCGCCTTGTGCTCCCGCGGGCCTTGTGTAGCGTCCGAGCATGAGCTCCTCAGCGCACGACCACCCCCTGCCGCCGCCGCGCGTCGAAGAGGTGTCCGACGGGGTCTACGCCTACCTGCAGCCCGACGGGAGCTGGTGGATCAACAACACCGGGTTCCTGGCCGGGCGCCGCGGCGTCATCGTCATCGACGCCTGCGCGACCGAACGCCGTACCCGCGCCTTCCGCGAGGCCATCGGCAAGGTCAGCGACCGGCCGGTCACCACGCTGCTCAACACCCACCACCACGGCGACCACACGTTCGGCAACTGGCTCTTCCCCGAGGCCACGATCGTCGGGCACGAAGGCGTGCGCGAGCAGATCATCGCCGAAGGCGTGCCCCCGTATCGCGCCGCGTGGTCGGCGGAGGTGGAGTGGGGCAAGATGGAGCCGACCCCGCCGTTCCTCACCTTCACCGACCGCATCACCCTGCACTCCGACGAGCTGCGCTGCGAGGTACGGCACGTCGGGCACGCCGCCCACACCACCAACGACTCCTACGTGTGGATCCCGGAGCGGCGCCTGCTGTTCACCGGAGACCTCGTCTTCAACGGCGGCACCCCGTTCGTGCTCATGGGCTCGGTGGCCGGCACGCTGCGGGCCCTCGACCAGCTCAGGGAGCTGGGGGCGGAGACCGTCGTGCCCGGGCACGGCGAGGTGTGCGGGCCGGAGGCCTACGAGCGGGTCGAGGGGTACCTGCGCTTCGTCCAGGACGTCGCCCGGCGGGGCAAGGAGGCCGGCCTGACGCCCCTGGAGGCGGCCAGGGAGACCGACCTCGGCGAGTGGGCCGGCCTGCTCGACTCCGAGCGCATCGTGGGCAACCTGCACCGCGCCTACTCCGAGCTCGACGGGCAACCCCTCGGCGCGCCGATCGACCTGGTCACCGCCGTGCTCGACATGATCGCCTACAACGGAGGCGAGCCGCTTTCCTGTCTCGCTTAGACGGGACGGGTGTGATCAGCGTCAGCCGGGTATGACCGAGGCTGTACTCGCCTTTTGCCTGGAGGTCGTCATGGGGGTCGGGGTCAGCATCTTCTTCCTCACGCTTGGCGCCATCCTGAGGTTCGCGATCGAGCCCGACGTGTTCGGGCAGAGCGTGCACATGGACGTCATCGGCCTCATCTTCATGATCGTCGGCGGCGTGGGTGTCGTGCTCAGCATCGTGCTGGCCCCTCGGCGGGGCCAGACCTCCGACAACAGGCTCATGCACCGCGAGAACAACCCGCCCGAGCTCTAGATCTCCAGCTGAACGGCGGCGCGGGTCGCCACGATCGGCTTGATGTGCTCCGCGATCACCTTCTGGTGGTCGGGGTGGTCGCGGTAGACCAGGTAGTCGTCGGCGCTGTCGAAGTCCGCCACCACCGCGTAGTCGTGGTTGCCCTGGTTGATGCCGGCGTCGGCGCCCACCGTGTACGCGCGCAGCTGCGGGATCAGGCTGGGAAGTTTGCGCAGCTCGGCCGTGACGGCGGCCTTCTGCTCGGCCGTCGCGGCCTCGGTCCAGGTGAACAGCACGATGTGGCGAATCATACGGGCCACTTTATCGATGTATCAGGCGCGGGCCCTGGTCGCTCTGGTGTCGGTGGGTGCGGGCGTCCCGCCGTACGGCGGCCGCCGGGGGAGGGGTCCTCCCGGCGGCCGCCGTACTCCATCCGCTGATTCAGCTCCAGGCCAGCATGCGGAGCGGGTCCTCCAGCATCGCGCCGACGTCCGCCAGGAAGAGCGAGCCCAGCTCGCCGTCCACCATCCGGTGGTCGAACGAGAGCGACAGCGTCGCCACCTTGCGCACCGCGAGCTCGCCGTCCACCACCCACGGCATGTCCCGCACCTGGCCGACCGCCAGGATCGCGGCCTCCCCCGGGTTGATGATCGGGGTGCCGCCGTCCACGCCGAAGACGCCGACGTTCGTGATCGTGAACGTGCCGCCCGACATCTCGGCCGGCTGGGTGCGGCCCGCCCTGGCCGTCTCCGTGAGGGCCGCCAGCTCCTTCGCCAGGTCGGGGAGCGAGAGGTCCTGGGCGTTCTTGATGTTGGGGACCAGCAGGCCCCTCGGCGTCGCCGCCGCGATGCCCAGGTTCACGTAGTGCTTGATGACGATCTCCTGGGTCTCCTCCGCCCAGGACGCGTTGATCGCCGGGTGCCGCCCGACCGCCGTCAGGACCGCCCTGGCCACCAGGAGCAGCGGGCTCACCTTGACCTCGGCGAAGTCCGGCATCGTCCGCAGGCGGCGGACCGCCTCCATGGTCTGCGTCATGTCGACCTGGAGGAACTCCGTGACGTGGGGGGCGGTGAACGCGCTGCCGACCATGGCTTGGGCGGTGGCCTTGCGGACGCCCTTGACCGGGATGCGCTCTTCGCGGACGGGCGTGGGCTCCTGAGCCTGGGGTTCCTGAGCCTGGGGCTGCTGGGCCGCCGCGTGGACGTCGTCCCGCGTGATCGAGCCCTGGGGGCCTGTGCCGGTGATGGTCGCCAGGTCCACGCCCAGGTCCTTCGCCAGCTTCCGGACCGGGGGCTTGGCCAGGACGGCTATGCGGCTGGGCGTCGTACGCGTTGCGCCGGGCTCCGCCGTACCACGTCCCGCCGACCCGGCGCCGGGAGCGGCGGCGAGGGCGGGAGCCGCCTGGGCCTGCGCGCCCGCGCCTGCGGCGGCGGGAGCGGCCGGGGCGGGGGCGCCCGTGACGGCGGCAGGGGCGGGGGCGCCTGCGGCTCCGGGTGGGGTCGGGGGGCCGTCCACCTCCACGCGGGAGGGGTTGGCCACCGGGTTGGCCGGGATGCCCCGGGACGGTTGCTTGCGGGGGCGGCGTTTCGTGGCGCCGGTCTTGACGCCGTAGCCGACCAGGACCGCCTGGCGTTCCTCCTTCGGGGCCGGGCTGCCGTGCGCGCCGGGCTCGACCGCGCCCTCCGCCGGCGGCCTCGGCACCATGTCGTCGGCCAGGGCGGCCGGGTCGGCCGAGGCGCGGGCAGGCGTCCCCGCACCCGAAGGCACGCCCTCCGCCGAAGTCGCTTCCGAAGGCGCGCCGCCGCCGGCGGGGGTCGAGGGGGCGCCGTCCTCGGCCGTGTCCACCGCGATGATGGGCAGGCCGACGTCGACCGTGTCGCCCTCCTCGGCCATCAGGCCGGCCACCACCCCGTCCCAGGGGATCGGCAGCTCGACGATCGACTTGGCCGTCTCGATCTCCACGACGATCTGGTTGACCTTGACCGTGTCACCCGCCTTGACGTGCCAGCGGACGATCTCGGCCTCCGTCAGGCCCTCGCCGACGTCAGGCAGCTTGAACTCGCGTCGCATCGCGCAACCCCCTCAGTACCCGAAGGTCCGGTCGACGGCGTCGAGCACGCGGTCCAGGTCGGGCAGGTAGTGCTCCTCCAGCTTGGACGGGGGGTAGGGGGTGGAGAAGCCGCCGACCCGGAGCACGGGCGACTCCAGGTGGTAGAAGCACTCCTCGGTGATGCGCGCGGCCAGCTCGGCGCCGAAGCCGCTGTTGACGGGGGCTTCGTGGACGACGACGACGCGCCCGGTGCGGCGGGCGGACTCCATGACGAGCGGCTCGTCCAGCGGGTTGAGCGAGCGCAGGTCGATGACCTCCAGGGAGCGCCCGTCGTCCTCGGCGGCGGTGGCGGCCTCCAGGCAGGTCTTGACCATGGGTCCGTAGGCCAGGAGCGTGACGTCGGCGCCGGGCCGGACGATCTTCGCGGAGTGCAGCGGGGTCCACCAGTCGGTGGAGCCGGTGTCGATGTCGGCCTTCTCCCAGTAGCGGCGCTTGGGCTCGAAGAAGAGCACCGGGTCGTCGCTGCGGATGGCCTGCTGGATCATGGTGTAGGCGTCGGCCGGGTTGGAGCAGGCGACGACGCGCAGGCCGGCGGTGTGCGTGAAGTACGCCTCGGGCGACTCGCTGTGGTGCTCGACCGCGCCGATGCCGCCGCCGCAGGGGATGCGGACGACGACCGGCAGCTTGATCGCGCCCAGCGAGCGCATCGGCATCTTGGCGAGCTGCGTGATGATCTGGTCGGCGGCGGGGAAGACGAACCCGTCGAACTGGATCTCGCAGACCGGCCGGTAGCCGCGCAGCGCCAGCCCGATGGCGGTGCCGATGATGCCGGACTCGGCCAGCGGCGTGTCGATCACGCGGTCCTCGCCGAAGTCCTTCTGCAGCCCGTCGGTGACGCGGAACACGCCGCCCAGCTTGCCGACGTCCTCGCCCATGATGAGGACCTTGGGGTCGTCCTCCATGGCCCGGCGCATGCCTTCGTTCAGGGCTTTGGACAAGCTCAGTACCGTCACTTCTCGAACCCCTCCAAGTACGCGGCGAACTGGGCGCGCTCCCGGTCGATCAGGGCGTGGGGCTCGCGGTAGACGTGGTCGAAGATGTCGAGCGGCTCGGGGTCGGGCATGGCCAGGCAGCGGCGGCGCAGGTCGGCGCCGAGCTGGTCGGCCTCGGCGTCGACGGAGTCGAAGAACGCCTGGTCGGCCTGCTGGTTCTTGAACAGGTACGCCTTGACCCGCTCGATCGGGTCTTTGAGCTTCCACGCCTCCAGCTCGCTGGCCACGCGGTAGCGCGTCGGGTCGTCGGTGGTGGTGTGGGCGCCCATCCGGTACGTGAACGCCTCGATGAGGGTGGGGCCCTGCCCGGTACGGGCGGCTTCGAGCGCCTTGCGGGTCACCGCGAGGCAGGCGAACACGTCGTTGCCGTCGACCCTGACGCCGGGGAAGCCGAACCCGGAGGCCCGCCGGTAGAGGGGGATGCGGGTCTGCTTCTCCAGCGGCTCGGAGATGGCCCACTGGTTGTTCTGGCAGAAGAACACGATCGGCGCGTTGAAGACGCTGGCCCAGATGAACGACTCGTTGACGTCGCCCTGGGAGGTGGCGCCGTCGCCGAAGTAGACGATGGTGGCGGCGCTGGCGTCGTCGCGCTGGATGCCCATGGCGTAGCCGACGGCGTGCAGGGTCTGGCTGCCGATGACGATCGTGTAGAGGTGGAAGTTGTGCTCCTTGGGGTCCCACCCGCCGTGGTTGACGCCCCTGAACAGGCCCAGCAGCTTGACCGGGTCGACGTCGCGGCACCACGCCACGCCGTGCTCGCGGTAGGTGGGGAAGGCCATGTCGGCGTCGGTCAGCGCGCGGCCCGAGCCGATCTGGGCGGCCTCCTGGCCGAGCAGCGAGGCCCAGATGCCCAGCTCGCCCTGGCGTTGCAGGGCCACGGCCTCCAGGTCGATGCGCCGGACGAGCACCAGGTCGCGGTAGAGCGACCGGATCTCCTCCGGGGTCAGGTCGATGTCGTAGTCGGGATGCTCGACCCGCTCTCCCTCCGGGGTGAGCAGCTGGACGAGCTCAGGAGATGATCCTGAGGCGTCTATGGTCATGCGCCACTCCTGCTGGTCAGGGGCCGGTCTATGGGATGGGGTTGCCACCTTAGGCCAGCCTTACCTAACGCCGAACCGCGAGGTGGTGGTTCGTACGCGTTTGGGGCCATCGTGGCAGACGTCACAGCCCTGTGCGCAAGCCCCATGTCCTCCCCGTTCCCGTTGTAGTGACAGCCACACGCGCCGGTAGGCTGTGCTTCCCACCCACCCACCGCTCCCAGGAGGAACGCAGTGGCCCGCGTCATCGTGGACGTCATGTTGAAGCCCGAGATCCTCGATCCGCAGGGCCAGGCCATCGCCAGGGCGCTGCCCCGCCTCGGTTTCTCCGGCGTCTCGGCCGTGCGCCAGGGCAAGCGCTTCGAGGTCGAGCTCGACGGCCCGGCCGACGAGGCGGCGCTCGAAGAAGTGCGCAAGATGGCGGAGACGCTGCTCGCCAACACCGTCATCGAGGACTTCAGCGTCCGGGTCGAGGGCTAAGGCACATTTGCCGCCCCGATTTCCCCTGGGGCGGTTAAAGCCTGGTTGGGCCGTGCCACAATGCCACGGGCGTGCCAACACTAAATAACAACAACGTGATTTTGCGGTTAGCCCCGTTTTCTCAGGGAAACCTACTCCAGGTGAGATTCCGGCGCCCGGAGGAGTCCGGTGGATATTGAGTTCTCGTTGGCACTGCCTCGGGATGCGATCGGCATACCGATGGTCAGGCGAGTGCTAGGCGACGCCATGCGTTCACTCAACGTGAGCGAGACGTGCATCGCCGACATGCTGCTCGCCGTCTCCGAGGCGTGCTCCAACGCGGTCCGGCACGGAGGGCCGGCCAACCGCTACGAGGTGACGGCGGCCATCGGCGCCGGCCAGTGCGACGTGCGCGTGGCCGACAACGGTGACGGCGTCCCGACGATGCCGCACTCCTTTCCGCCCCCCGACACCGAGAACGGCCGCGGCCTGCTGATCATGCGCAGCGTCGTCGACGAGATCTCCTTCGGCATCACCCCCGGCCGGGGCACCACGGTCCACCTGCGCAAGCACCTCGCCTGGGACGACGGCGCCGACGCCCGTCCCCGCGAGCTCGCCGCCGTCTAGCGGCGGCACCTGAGCTGCGCCTTCGCTCCACCACCGAGTCGATGCGGACCACCCGAGCGCACCCGATAACCTGATGTCACCGCCGTCCGCCCCAAGAGACGGTGGTGCGCGCGCGCATTCCTCCGGAGGGGACGACAGTCATGAGCGCTGCCCGTGTGGGCGTAGTCACGTTTCCAGGAACTCTCGACGACCAGGACGCCGCCAGAGCCGTGCGCCTCGTGGGCGCCGAGGCGGTGCCGCTGTGGCACGCCGACCACGACCTGAAGGGAGTCGACGCCGTCTTCCTGCCCGGCGGCTTCTCCTACGGCGACTACCTGCGCTGCGGAGCCATCTCGCGCTTCGCGCCGCTCATGGAGGAGCTCGTCCCCGCCGCGAAGGCGGGGCTGCCCGTGATCGGCACCTGCAACGGGTTCCAGATCCTCTGCGAGGCGCACCTGCTGCCCGGCGCGCTCACCCGTAACGCCTCGCTCCACTACGTCTGCCGCGACCAGCGGCTCAAGGTCGAGCAGACCGGCACCGCCTGGACGAACGCGTTCACGCCCGGCCAGGAGATCGTGCTGCCGATCAAGCACGGCGAGGGCCGCTACGTCGCCTCCGACGACACGCTGGCCGCGCTGGAGTCGGGCGGGCACGTGGTGTTCCGCTACGTCGGCAACCCCAACGGCTCGCTCAACGACATCGCCGGCATCCGCAACGAGGCGGGCAACGTCGTCGGCCTCATGCCGCACCCCGAGCATGCCGTCGAAGAGCTGGTCGGCGCCCCGAGCACCGACGGCCTCGGCATCTTCACCTCCATCCTGAAGAACCTGGTGAACGCATGACAGACAGTGTGAAGCGGGCGGCCGAGACTCCCGACGAGCCGATGCCCTTCGCCGAGCTCGGCATGAAGCAGGACGAGTACGACCGGGTCAAAGAGATCCTGGGCCGCCGTCCCACCGGCTCCGAGCTGGCCATCTACAGCGTCATGTGGTCCGAGCACTGCTCGTACAAGTCGTCCAAGGTGCACCTGAAGCAGTTCGCCACCAAGGCGCCCAAGTCCGAGGCGCTGCTCGTGGGCATGGGCGAGAACGCCGGCGTGGTCGACATCGGCGACGGCTGGGCGGCCACGTTCAAGATCGAGTCGCACAACCACCCGTCCTACGTCGAGCCGCACCAGGGCGCCGCCACCGGCGTCGGCGGGATCGTGCGCGACATCATGTCGATGGGCGCCCGCCCGATCGCCGTCATGGACGCGCTGCGCTTCGGCGCCGCCGACGCCGTCGACACCCGCCGGGTGCTGCCCGGCGTGGTCGAGGGCATCAGCAGCTACGGCAACTGCCTCGGCCTGCCCAACATCGGCGGCGAGGTCGTCTTCGACCCCTGCTACCTCGGCAACCCGCTGGTCAACGCCCTGTGCGTGGGCCTGCTGCGCAAAGACCAGATCAAGCTCGCCACCGCGCCCGGCCCCGGCAACAAGGTCGTGCTGTTCGGCGCGTCCACCGGCCCCGACGGCATCGGCGGCGCCTCCGTGCTGGCCAGCGCCACGTTCGAGGACGAGTCGCAGGCCAAGCGGCCCGCCGTGCAGGTGGGCGACCCGTTCATGGAGAAGCTGCTCATCGAGTGCTGCCTGGAGCTGTACGCGGCCGACGTCGTCGTCGGCATCCAGGACCTCGGCGCGGCCGGCGTCTCCTGCGCCACGACCGAGCTGGCCGCCAAGGGCACCGGCGGCATGACCGTCGACCTCAACCTGGTCCCGCTGCGCGACCCCTCGCTCAGGCCCGAGGAGATCCTCATGAGCGAGTCGCAGGAGCGCATGATGGCGGTCGTGCGGCCCGGCGACATCCCCGCGTTCATGGCGATCTGCGCCAAGTGGGACGTGCCCGCCACCGTCATCGGCGAGGTCACCGACACCGGCCGCCTCGTCATGACCTGGGACGGCGAGGTCATCGTGGACATCCCGCCGGGCACCGCCGCCGACGACGGCCCCGTCTACGAGCGGCCCTTCCACGAGCCCGCCGGCCAGGCCGCGCTCAACGCCGACACGCCCGACCGGCTGGAGCGGCCCGCCGACCTGCGCGCCACCCTGCTCAAGCTGCTCGGCTCGCCCAACCTCGCCTCCAAGGCGTGGGTGACCGACCAGTACGACCGGTACGTGCGCTCCAACACCGTGCTGGCCCAGCCGGCCGACGCGGGCATGCTGCGCATCTCCGAGGCCATCGAGGGCGCCGAGCCGACCACGCGGGGCATCGCGCTGTCCACCGACGGCAACGGCCGCTACGCCAAGCTCGACCCGTACGCGGGAGCGCAGCTCGCGCTCGCCGAGGCGTACCGGAACGTGGCCGTCACCGGCGCCAAGCCGCTGGCCGTCACCAACTGCCTCAACTTCGGCTCCCCCGAGGACCCCGAGGTCATGTGGCAGTTCGCCGAGGCCACCCGCGGCCTCGCCGACGCCTGCAAGGCGCTCGGCGTGCCCGTCACCGGCGGCAACGTCTCCTTCTACAACCAGACCGGCTCCACCGCCATCCACCCGACGCCCGTCGTGGGCGTGCTCGGCGTCATCGACGACGTCGCCAAGCGGGTGCCGACCGGGTTCACCGGCGAAGGGCTGCGGGTCGTGCTGCTCGGCGACACCGGCGCCGAGTTCGGCGGCTCCGAGTGGGCGCACGTCGAGCACCACCACCTGGGCGGGCTGCCGCCGCAGGCGAACCTCGCGGCCGAGCAGGCCCTGGCCACCGTGCTCGTCGAGGCGGCCCGCCGCGGGCTGCTGGAGGGCTCGCACGACCTGTCCGACGGCGGCCTGGCCATCGCGCTGGCCGAGTCCTGCCTGGCCAAGGGGGTCGGGGCCGAGATCGAGCTGACCGGCGACGCGTTCACCGACCTGTTCAGCGAGTCGGCCGCGCGGGCGCTCGTCGTCGTGCGGCCCGAGGCTTACGACGAGTTCGCCTCGCTGTGCGGGCGGCACGACGTGCCGTGCTACGGGCTCGGGGTGACCGGCGGGGCGTCGCTGGTCGTCAAGGGCGTGTTCGAGGTCTCCGTGGAGGATCTGCGGGAGACGCACACGGCGGCGCTGCCCGCGCTGTTCGGCTGAGGATTTCCACGGGCGAGGGCCGGTACGGGGTTCCGTGCCGGCCCTCCTCCGTTGTCACGCCTTCTTCATGCAGACGACGTAGACGGTGCCGCTGACGCTGGTGCCGTTGTTGCCGCCGCCGTGGGTGAAGGTCTGCTCCGACGGGGTGGCGGTCGGCGTCGCCGTCGGGGCGGCGGCCTTCCTGTCGTAGTCGTCGTTGCCGCCGCCGTTGTCGTCCTTGGCCACGCTGACGGTCCAGCCGTTGCCGGAGGGCATGCTGGCGGTGACGACCGCGTTCTTGAGGGTGCCGAACGAGAAGCCGCCGCCGGTCACCATGCCGCCGTAGCCGCAGCTCGCGGTCTCGGAGCCGGTTCCCCTGATGGTCGCCGTCTTGGTGTAGGTGGTGTAGGTGGCGCCGGAGCCGGGGTCACCCTTCGGACCCTTCGGGCCCTGCGGGCCGGTGTCGCCCTTCGGTCCCTCGGGGCCGCGCGGGCCGGTCGCGCCGTCCTTGCCGTCCTTGCCGGGCAGGCCGTCCTTGCCGTCCTTGCCGTCGGCGCCCTTCGGGCCCTGCGGGCCGGCGGGGCCGGGCTCACCCTGCTTGCCCTGCGGGCCGACCGGGCCGGTCTCGCCCTTGGGGCCCTGGATACCGGGCTTGCCCTGGGGGCCGGCCGGGCCGCGCTCGCCCTGGCGGCCCTGCTCGCCCTGCTGGACGGTGGTCGTCGAGGTGGAGGAGCCGCCGATCAGGATCCGCTCCTCCGTCTTCCTGCACTTCGTCGTCGGGTTGACGATGCGGGCGTACCGCGTCTTCTTGTGCACGCAGGCGTGCACCTCGGAGGCGGCGGAGGAGGCGGTGGCGACGCCACCGACGGTGAGCAGCGAGGCGGCCAGCGCCCCGGCGGCGGCGAGCGTGATCGTGCGCCCGCCACGGATCTTGATGGCCACGGCTTTCCTTCCAGGGGAACGAGTGGTGCTCATGTTGTGCATGAGATTCACGCTTCGACCGTTCCAATGGATGACAGCGACTACATAACGTGTATGTCACGAAACGGAGGGTTACTGACCAGATTGACGGACTGTCTCCGACTCGGGTGAGTAAAAGGACGCATTGGCGACACCGATCTCCCGTGGATAATCGGTCTGTGCCAACGCGCGGCCCCACGCCCTACCTCCCCCCGGCCACCCAGCCCGTACGCGGCGTGGTCTGGGCCATCCACCTGATCCTGCCCCTGCTCGGCCTCTGGCTCCTGCTGGCCCAGCCGCACATCAACATCTTCTGGCAGCACAACGCCAGCCACTTCTGGCTGATCCTCCTGGTGGCCGGCGTGAACGTGGTGCTCGGCGTCCTCATCAGCGAGGCCTCCAGGCGGCGGCAGGACGCCCGCCTCTTCCTCGTCTCCATGGTCTTCCTGAGCAGCGCCGGGTTCTTCTTCCTGCACGGGCTGGCCACGCCGAAGGTGATCCTGCCCACCGGCTCGGTCGGGTTCGACATCGGCCAGCAGGTGGGGCTGTCGATCGCCGCGGCGTTCGCGTTCGTCTCGGCGCTGCCGCTCCAGGAGAAGGCGGCCGCGGCGGTGCTCGGGGCGCAACACTTCATCAGGGGGGCGCTGCTCGGGTTCATGGCGCTCTGGGGCGTCGTGTCGCTGGTGCCCGGCCTGACGCCGCTCAGCGAGCCGCCCATGGTCTCGCCGATGGACTGGCTGATGTGGGCGTCGGTGCCCGGCCTGCTGCTGTACGCGGCGGCCAGCGTCATGATGTTCCTGCTGCACCGGCGGCGCCCGGCGGCCATGCTGATCAGCCTGATCACCGCGTACGCGCTGCTGGCCGAGTCGATGGTCGCGGGCATGTCGCAGCTCAACTGGCACCTGTCGTGGTGGGAGTGGCACATCCTGCTCACGCTCGCCTTCGTCTTCGTCGCCTACAGCTCCTACCTGCAGTTCAGGCGGGAGGGGTCGAGCGCGGGCCTGTTCGACTCGGTGGCGCTCGCGGCGACCGTGCGGCGCATCCAACGCGACTACGACGAGGCGCTGGAGGAGCTGGTCGAGCACGTACGCCGGGGCGAGCCGCTGGCGGCGGCCCGGTTGTCGGGCAAGTTCCGGCTCAACGAGGGCCAAGCGGCGGTGCTCGACCGGGCGGGCGAGGCGCTGGCCAACGAGCGGGAGCTGTCGGAGCGGCTGGCCGCGCTGGTGGCGGTGAGCGCGCAGACCAAGGTCGGGCTGCCGGAGAACGAGCTGCTGACGGTGTCGCTGGAGCGGGTGCGGCAGGCGTACGGGGATGTGAAGATCGCCCTGGTGTCCGAGGGGCGCACGCAGATCGGCTCGCGCGACTACGCGTTCACCGACGGCAACCCGATCCGGCGCGACCAGCTCCTGGCCTTCCCCCTGACCGTCAAGGGCAACCTGGCGGGCGTGCTGGAGGTGCCGGTCGGGCGCACCAGCCAGGACGAGGCGCTGGCCGCCACGCTGGCCGGGCAGCTGTCGATCTCGCTGGAGAACGCCCGCCTCTACCAGGAGCTGCACACGCTCTTCCACCAGTACATGTCGCCGGACGTGGCGCACGCGCTGCTCGCCGACCCGGCGCAGGCGGAGCTGGGCGGCCAGCTCAAGGAGCTGACGGCGTTGTTCGCCGACCTCAAGGGCTTCACCACGTTCTCGGAGAAGGTGACGCCGGGCGAGATCGTCGAGATGCTCAACCGCTACCACACGGCCGCCGTCCCCTGCATCCTCAACAACGGCGGCACGATCGTGCAGTTCGTGGGTGACGCGCTGCTGGCGCTGTTCAACGCGCCGGCGACGCAGACGGGGCACGCGCGCCAGGCGTGCCGGGCGGCGCTGCAGATGCAGCAGGCCGCCGCCGAGATCGCCGAGGAGATGGCCTGGAAGGTCGACACGGTGGAGTGGCCGACGTTCCGGGTGGGCGTCAACACGGGGCCCGCGCTGGTCGGCAACATCGGCAGCCCCGAGCTGCGCGGCTTCAACGCCATGGGCGACGCCGTGAACGTAGCCGCCCGGCTCCAGGCCCTGGCCGAGCCGGGCACGGTGGTGATCGGCGAGACCACCTACCGGCAACTGGGCGATGGCGTGAAGGTGAAGTCGCTGGGTGCGCTCAACCTCAAGGGCAAGGAGGAGCTCGTCACGGCCTACGTTCTTGAGGGATTGGCGTAGTAAGTCGGTTCGTGTGCCGACATAATCGGGCGCATGGATGCAGAGCCCGGAGAGTTCCTCACCATGCTCACGGCCGAGGAGGTCGAGGATCTGCGCTCGGCCGGGCGGCTGCGGCGCTGGGACCGGGGCACGACCATCATGACCGAGGGCGACACGTCCGACTGGGTGCTCGTGCTGCTGGATGGCCGGGTCAAGTGCTCCTCGCACACCAGCAGCGGCACCGAGGTGGTGCTGGCCGTCCGCGGCCCCGGCGCGCTGCTCGGCGAGCTGTCGGCCATCGACGGCTCGCCCCGCTCGACGACCGTGACCGCGCTGGAGCCGATCTCCGGGATCGTGGTGCGCGACTTCATCTCGTTCCTGGAGTCCCACGGGCGCATCGCCGTCCTGCTCATGCGGCTCATCAGCGGCAAGCTGCGCGACTCCGACCGCAAGCGCATCGAGTACGGCGCCTTCGACACCACCGGGCGGGTGGCGACGCGGCTGCTGGAGCTGGCCGACCGGTACGGCGAGAAGACCAACAGCGGCGTCCGGGTGGCGCTGCCCCTGTCACAGGACGAGCTGGCCGGCTGGACCGGCGCCTCCCGGGAGGCGGTCAGCAAGGCGCTCCGCACCCTGCGCGACCGGGGCCTGATCGAGACGGGCCGGCGGCGCGTGGTGATCCACGACCTCGAAGGGTTGCGCAAGCGCGCCAGGTGACGTTCGGGGCCCCTGGCACCAAACCGGACGTACGTCGTACGTCATAGTGGAGGGCATGGTCGCGGTCACCCCCCAAGACGGCACACGCATGCGCTACGCCTGGCGGGTGTGCGCGGTCACCAGCCTGGGCCTCGTCCTCATCGGCATCGCCGGCAGCACGCTCAACGTCGCGCTGCCGACGGTCGTGCGGCACTTCCGCGCCGACGCGCTGGAGTCGGGCTGGATCCTGCTGTCGTTCCTGCTGGTCAACACCGCGAGCCTGGTGCTGTTCGGCCGGGTGGCCGACCTGCTCGGCAGGCGGGAGGTGTACCTCGCGGGGTTCGCGCTGTTCACCGTGGCCTCGCTGCTGGCCGGGTTGTCGCCGGGCGTGTGGTTCCTGATCGCGATGCGGGTGCTGCAGGCGATCGGCGCCGCCATGATCCTCGCGAACGGCACCGTGATCATCACCGACGCGTTCCCGCCCGAACGGCTCAGCCAGGGCATGGGCGTCTACATCGGCACGCTGTCGGTGGCCCAGCTCGCCGGGCCCACGCTCGGCGGCCTGATCGCGGAGACCGCCGGCTGGCAGTGGATCTTCTGGGTGAACGTGCCCGCCGGCCTGCTCGCGCTCGGCGTCGGCGCGGCGATCTTACGCAAGATGCCCAGGCGGCCCAAGGAGCCGGTGGACGCGCTGGGCAACGTGCTGGTGTTCGCGGCGCTGTCGGCGCTGCTGCTGGCGCTGTCCACGGCCGGCTCCAGCGGACCTACCAGCCCGGTCGTGCTGGCCGGGGCGGGCCTGTTCGTGGTGCTGGTGCCGCTGATCGTGCTGGCCGAGCGGCGCGCCCCGAACCCCGTGCTGGACCTGCGGCTGTTCGGCGGGCGGCTGCTGACCTGCGCAAACCTCGCCTCGTTCTGCAACGCCCTCGCCCGCTCCGCGCTGATCCTCGTCGTGGCGCTGTACTTCCAGGCCGCCCGGGGCGTGGACGCCTTCACGGCCGGGCTGAGCGTGCTGCCCGTGCCGGTCGGGATCGGGCTGGCCTCGCCGATCGTGGGCCTGCTGGGGCAGCGCATCTCGCCGTACGCGCTGTCGATCGGCGGCGCGGTGATGAGCGCGGCCGGGCTCGGCACCCTGATGCTCACGGCCGACCCCGGCACGCCGTACTGGGTGATCGGGATCGGCCTGTTCGTGGCCGGCTGCGGCAGCGGCACGTTCCTGACCGGCAACACCACCCAGGTCATGCGGGCGCTGCCGGCCGGCAGCCTGGGGGTGGTCAACGGCTTCCGCGTCATGGTGATGAACGTCGGCATCGTCATCAGCGTCGGCCTGTCGCTCAGCGTCCTGACCGCCTCGGTGGGGCCGCAGGTGCGGGCCCAGGTGTACGCCGGAACCCTGTCCACGCTGTCACCGGTGGCGGTGGGCCAGCTCATGGACGGGTTCCAGCGGGCGTACGCGGTGCTGTTCGGGGTCGCCCTCATCGGCGCCGTGCTGGCGGCCCTGGCCCGCCAGCCTCAGAGCGCGCCTCAGAGTGCGCCCGCCAGGCGGGACTCGACGTCGCGGTAGCGGGCGACCGGCACCAGGTGGACGCCGGCGAAGGCGCCGCTGTCGCGCAGGGCGAGGACCTGCTCGCAGGCCGCCTCCACGCCCGCCATGCGGTCGGCGGCCACCCTCGCGATCAGCTCCTCCGGCAGCGCGATGTCGGGGATGGCGGCGGCCAGGGTGCGGGCGTGCCGCTCGCTGGCCAGCACCATGACACCGGCGTAGACGGGCACGTCGACCGGGTGCGCCTCGCGCCAGCGCAGCTGCTGCTCCACCGAGAAGCTGACCTGGGAGAACAGGAAGTCGGCCGTGCGCTTCCACGCGGGCAGCGGGCGCAGCCCGGCGGCGGCCCCCACGCGGAAGTCGGCTGAGAAGGCCCGCGCCTCCTCGATCATGGAGCGCACGTTCAGGTCGCCGGTCCGGTTGCCGCTCGTGGGCTTGTCGCCGTAGACGAACAGGAACTGGTCGACCCCGTACGCCGCCGCCGTCAGCAGGTCGCGCCGGAAGCCGAGCAGGTTGCGGTCGCGCGAGTTGAGGCAGGCGATGCCGCGCCCGCCCATCGCCTCGACCTCGTGGGCGACGGCCACGCTGGAGACGGTGGCGCGGCCGATGTGGTTGTCGGGGATGAGGAACGCGTGGGCGATCTTGCTGAGGGTGCCGATCTGGTGCCGTACGTGCTTCAGATCGGGCTTGGTGGGGGGTTCGATCTCGCAGATCGGCTCGAAGGGCATGGTCTGGACTCTAACGCCGGCCGGCGAGCGCCTCGATGCCGCCCAGCACCAGATCGACCCCGAACGTGTCGTACAGCACCGGGTCCGTGCCTCCCACCAGCGGGCGGGCCATCTCCACCAGGTACGGGTACGTCTCCACGGGCAGTGACTGCAGCCCGACCATCTTGGCCCTGACGCGGGCCTCGCGGTCGGGCTCGGCCTGCCCGTGGACGGGGGCGTCGGCGATGGCGATGGCGCTCTGCAGCAGGTACTTGGTGATCAGGCAGCTCTCGTCCACGCCGAACCCGGCGGCGCGGGCCAGCCCGAGCGCGTGGTTCCAGACGGCCAGGAAGTTCGGCACGGCGACGGGGTCGATCTGCTCCAGCACGTTCTTGGCGCAGGGGTGCGTGCGCAGCGCCCTGATCAGACCTTCGGTGAGGTCGCGGAGCTGGGCCTGCCAGGGGCGGTCGTCGGCGGGCTTGGGGGCGAAGCCGCCGATGAGGTGGTCGGCCATGCCGACGAGCAGTTGTTCCTTGTTCTTGAAGTGCCAGTAGAGGGCCATCGGGGTGACGCCGAGGTCGGTCGCCAGGCGGCGGATGGTCACGGCGTCGATGCCCTCGGTGTCGCCGATCTCCAGGGCGCGCTCCGCGATCGCCTGAGCGGTCAGTTTTCCCATCACGGTTGACAACTATACGCCGTACAAGTTGAACTATACGGCGTACAAGTACGCTGTATAGGAGGAACCGCCATGCGGTGGTGGGCACTGGTCGCCGTGACCTTGGGCACGTTCATGACCTATCTCGATAACAACGTGGGAAATGTCGCCTTGCCGACGATCCAGCGGGAGCTGGGGCTGACGATCTCCGGCCTGGAGTGGATCGTGAGCTCGTACATCCTGGTCTTCGCCGGCCTCATGCTGGTCGGCGGGCGGCTCGCCGACGTGCTCGGCGCCCGCCGGGTCTTTCTCGGCGGGCTGGCCGTCTTCACCGTGGCCTCGCTCGCGGCCGGGCTGGCCACCTCGGGCGGGGCGCTCATCGCCGCGCGCGCCGCGCAGGGCGTCGGCGCCGCGTTGCTGACGCCCACCACGCTCGCGTTGATCGGCCAGATCTTCCCCGACCCCGCCGAGCGCGGCCGGGCCGTGGGCATCTGGAGCAGCGCCGGCGCGTTGTCCATGGCGCTCGGGCCTGCCCTGGGCGGCTTCATCAGCGAGCACCTGCACTGGGGCTGGATCTACCTGATCAACGTCCCGCTCGGGCTCGTCACGGCCGGCATCGCGATCCGGGCCCTGCCCGCCGCCGCCCGGCGGGTGCGCCACAGCCTCGACCTGCCCGGCCTGACCCTGTCGGCGCTCGCGCTGTTCGCGCTGACGTTCGCGCTCATCGAGGGCGAGACGCTCGGCTGGACCTCGGCGCCCATCCTGGCCGCGTTCGGCGGGTTCGCGGCGGCCGTCGCCGGGTTCGTGGCGGTCGAGTCGCGCGCGGCCGAGCCGATGATCGCGATCTCCCTGTTCCGCTCGCGCGTCTTCACCGGCGGCATGCTGACCAGCGGCATCTGGTCGTTCGGCGTGTTCGGCATCTACTTCTTCAGCGCCCTGTGGCTGCAGAACGTGCTCGGCTTCAGCCCCACCCAGGCCGGCGCCTCGTTCGTGCCGATGGCCCTGGTCATGGGCGTCGTCGCGCTGCTGTCGCAGCAGGTCAGCGCGCGGCTCGGCATCGGCCGCACGGTCGCGCTCGGCATGGCGCTCATGGGCAGCGCGATCTTCCTGCTCTCCCGCGTCGGCGCCGACGGCGACTTCGCCGACGTCGCCCCCTGGTTCATCCTGTACGGCCTCGGCGGCGGCCTGCTCGTCCCCCTGACCGCCGCCGTCCTCAACGGCATGCCCAAGGGCCGCTCAGGCGTGGCCTCGGGCGTCCTCAACGTCTCCCGCGAGGTGTTCGGGCTGCTCGGCATCACCGTGCTGGGGGCGCTGCTGACCGCCACGCAGAACGCGAGCGGCCTGCCGCCGCTGCCCGCCTTCCTCGACGGCTACCGGTTCACGCTGGTCGTCGCGGCGGTCGTGGTGCTGGCGGCGATCCCGGTCGCGCTCTGGTCGCTGCGCCCCCAGCCGGCCCCGCCCGAGGAGCCTCAGGCCGCCGCCACCCCGGAGACCGTCGGGTCCTCGAACTGAGTGCGGTACAGCTCCTCGTAGCGGCCCCCGGCGGCGAGCAGCTGCGCGTGCGTGCCGCGCTCGACGATCCGGCCGTCCTCGATCACCAGGATCAGGTCGGCGGCGCGGACGGTGGACAGCCGGTGCGCGATCACCACGGCGGTCCTGCCTTCCAGCGCCTCCCCCAGCGCCGCCTGCACGGCCGCCTCCGAGGTCGAGTCGAGCGCCGCGGTGGCCTCGTCCAGGATGACCACGCGCGGCCTGGCCAGCAGGAGGCGGGCGATCGTCAGCCGCTGGCGCTCGCCGCCCGACAGCCGGTAACCGCGCTCGCCCACCATCGTGTCCAGCCCGTCGGGCAGCGACCTGATGAGGTCGGCCAGGCGGGCGCGGGTGAGCGCGTCCCAGATCTCCGCCTCGTCCGCCTCCGGCCTGGCCAGCAGCAGGTTGGCGCGGATCGTGTCGTGGAAGAGGTGGCCGTCCTGGGTGACCATGCCGAGCGTGTCGCGGATGCTGTCCGCGCTCAGGTCGCGCACGTCCACGCCGCCCAGCCGGACGGCGCCGGAGTCGACGTCGTACAGGCGGGGCAGGAGCTGCGCGATCGTGGACTTGCCCGCCCCGGACGAGCCCACCAGCGCCACCATCTGCCCCGGCTCGGCCCGGAACGAGACGCCGTGCAGCACCTCGACGCCGCCGCGCGTGTCGAGCGTGGCGACCTCCTCCAGCGAGGCCAGCGAGACCTTGTCGGCCGACGGGTAGGCGAAGCGCACGTCGTCGAACTCGACCGACACCGGGCCCTCCGGCACCTCCCGGGCGTCCGGCTTGTCCTGGATGAGCGGCTTGAGGTCGAGCACCTCGAAGACGCGCTCGAAGCTGACGACCGCGCTCATCACGTCCACGCGGGCGCTGGCCAGCGCGGTCAGGGGCGCGTACAGGCGGGTCAGCAGCATGGCCATCGACACCAGCGCGCCGGGCGCGAGCTGCCCGGCCAGGGCGTAGAAGCCGCCGAGCCCGTACACCAGGGCCAGCGCCAGGGCCGAGACCAGCGTCAGCGCGGTGACGAACGCCGACTGCGTCATGGCCGAGCGCACCCCGATGTCGCGGACGCGGCGGGCCCGGCGGGCGAACTCGGCCGACTCGTGCGCCGGCCGGCCGAACAGCTTGACCAGCGTCGCGCCCGGCGCCGAGAACCGCTCGGTCATCTGGGTGCCCATGGCCGCGTTGTGGTCGGCCGCCTCGCGCCGCAGCCGGGCGATCCTGGTGCCCATCCGCCGGGCCGGCAGCACGAACACGGGCAGGAGCAGCAGCGCCAGCAGCGTGATCTGCCAGGAGATGCCGACCATCGCGACGAGCGTCAGCGCCAGCGTCACGATGTTGCCCGCCACGCCGGACAGCGTGTCGGTGAAGGCCCGCTGCGCGCCGATCACGTCGTTGTTCAGCCGGCTGACCAGGGCGCCGGTGCGGGTGCGCATGAAGAACGCGACCGGCATCCGCTGCACGTGGTCGAAGACGGCCGTACGCAGATCGAGGATGAGGTCCTCGCCCAGGCTCGCCGACAACCACCGGTTCACCAGGCCGAGGCCCGCCTCCGCGATCGCCAGGCCCGCGATCGCCAGCGCCACCGTGACGACCACGCCGAGCGGCTCGCCGGAGAAGATGGCGTCCACCACCCGGCCCGCCAGCAGCGGCGCCCCCACCGCCAGGCCCGCCGTCACCACGCTCAGCAGCAGGAACAGCGTCAGCTTGCGGCGGTGCGGGCGCGCGAACGCGCCGATACGCCGGAGCGTCGCCCTGGAGACAGAGCGACGCTCGGGCCGGTTGTTCATCGAGTACAGCTGGTGCCAGGCCGTCACTTCCATGCTCATGGCATGGACGCTACGACCTCAAGTTAAGTCGAGGTCAAGCCCCGATCTTCTTGCCCTGCGCGTGCCAGACCACGGCCACCGACGGGCGCGGCTGGCTGCCCTCGCCGTCGGGCCAGCGGCTGCTCGGGGCGTCCGGGCTCGCGCCGTCCGTCTCGCCCGGGTGCTGCACCGCCACGAACACGCTGCGCTGGTCGTCCGAGACGAGCGGGCCGCAGGTCTCCGCGCCGACCGGCACGGTCAGGAACTGGCGCACGTAGCCCCGCTCCCTGCCCTTGACCGGCATCACGAACAGGCCGTCGTTCATGCCCAGCGCGTTGCCGTCCGTGGAGATCCAGAGGTTGCCGTCCTTGTCGAACGTCACGTTGTCCGGGCAGGAGATCGGCGAGACCTTGGTCTTGTCGAAGCCGGCGAAGTACGTGGAGGCGTCGTTCGGGTCACCGCAGACCAGCGGGAGCGACCAGGCGAACGTCCGGCCGCCCGCGTCGTTGCGCCGCTCCACGATCTCCAGCACGTGGCCGTGCTTGTTCGACGGGCGCGGGTTGGCCTCGTCCACCTGGGCCGCCGTGCGGTTGCTGTTGTTGGTCAGCGCCACGTAGACGCCGCCGGTGACCGGGTTGCGCTCGATGTCCTCGGGACGGTCCATCTTCGTCGCGCCCACCTTGTCGGCGGCCGTACGGGTGTAGACCAGCACCTCCTGGGCGGACATGCCGTCCACGTACGACCTGTCGCCCGACACCAGCGGGATCCACTCGCCCGAGCCGTCGAACAGGCCGTCGGAGGGCAGCTTGCCGGAGCCGTCGATCTCGCTCGCCGGGCTGTCGCCGGTGAACTTGGCCACGTACAGGGTGCCCTCGTCCAGCAGCGCCCGGTTGTGCCGGTCGAATCCCGGGATGTAGCGGTTCTTCGAGACGAACTTGTAGATGTACTCGAAGCGGCCGTCGTCACCCATGTAGACGACCAGGCGACCGTCGCGGGCCAGCGTCGTGGTGGCGGCCTCGTGCGCGAAGCGGCCGAGCGCGGTGCGCTTGACCGGCGTCGAGTCGGGGTCGAACGGGTCGATCTCCACGATCCACCCGAACCTGTTGACCTCGTTCGGGTGCTTGGCCAGGTCGAAGCGCTCCTCGACGCGGTCGAAGCGGCGGCTCGACGACGGGGTGCCGGTGGTGATCGAGTAGCGCGAGATGTACGGCTGCTGCGCCGCGGGCACCTTGTCGGCGTTGACGAAGTACTGGTTGAAGTTCTCCTCGGTGGTCAGCACCGTGCCCCACGGGGTGGTGCCGCCCGAGCAGTTGTTCAGCATGCCGACGGGCGTCGTGCCCTTGGGGTCGGCGGCCGTCTTCAGCAGGTCGCTGCCGGCGGCGGGGCCGGAGAACCGCATCGGCGTCTGCGCGGTGATGCGGCGGTTGTAGCGGCGGCGGCCCTTGGTGACCAGCTTCCACTCGCCGGTCCTGCCCGCCCGCTCGATCTCCACGACCGACCCGCCGTGCGCGGCCAGCCCGATCCTGATCTGCTCCTCGGTCGCCGCCGCGCCACCGGTGTAACCGCGGAACATCAGGCTCTCGTCGGTGTACTCGTGGTTGACCCACATCAGCGCCCGGTCCCGGCCCATCGGGAAGACCGTCACGTAGTCGCAGTTGTAGCCGAACTGCTTGCTCTGGGCGTCGGCGGTCTGGTTGTCGAAGTCGAACGCCGGCGCGTCCGGCAGCACCGGGTCACCCCACCGCACGACCACGGAGGACTGGTAACCGTCCGGGATGGTGAGCTTGTCGTCCTTGTTCGGCCGCACGGCGGTGAACCTGATGTCACTGCCGCCGCCGCTCCACCCGTGCCCGGCGGCGCTCACCCCGGGCTCGTCGGCCAGCGCCGGCACGGCCCCCGCCACGCCCGCACCCACCACGACGGCGCCTAGCGCGCCGGCGCGCAGCACGCCGCGCCGCGACAGCGCCTCCTTCACCACGTCGCCGAAGTAGGCGTTGCCGGTGGTGTTGGCCACGTCATGCGCGCACGCGTTGCCGCAGCGGAACTGACAGGTCAGCGCGGATCGGCCACCTTTGTGCGGGGTGGAAAGCAACGGCAGCAGCCGCCGCCCCGCGTTGGGGTTCGCCACAGGTCCTCCAGATAAGTGCGCGGTTGTACCGCCGGGAGGCTACGGTCGCCGTCGAAACCTCAGGTGAACGACGACCTCCGTCTCGATGAACGCTTCCCGCGAGACAATGGCCGGGTGCCACCACGCAAAATGGATCAGGAGAAGCTGAGAGCGGCCCTCGACGGGCAGCTCGTCGCGCTCGACGAGCCCGCCTACGACGGGCCCGCCGCCGCGCTGCCCGACGCGCTCGTGGCCGCCGTGCTGGCCGCCTACGAGCGCGGGCTCCAGCCCGAGCGCGACGCCGGGCGGATGGCCGTTCGTCACCTGCTGGACAAGCTGGCGAGCGCGGCGCCCGGGCGCACCGTCGAGGTGCGGGTGCCGCCGTATGCGGCCGTGCAGGCCATCGAGGGGCCGCGGCACACGCGCGGCACGCCGCCGAACGTGGTCGAGATGGACGGGCGGACGTGGATCGAGCTCGCGCTCGGGCGGCTGACCTGGGACGAGGCCATGGCCAAAGGAGCCGTGTCAGCGAGCGGCGCCCGAGCCGACTTGTCCGGATATTTGCCGCTTTAGCGGGTGCCGCTCATCCAGGGGAACTTGCTCTCGAAACAGCGATCCGCCAGCTGGCCCGGCAGGTGCGCGCACTCCTGCACCACGTTCCAGAACCAGATCGCCACGATCGCGAACAGGATCAGCGACAGGACACTGATCACGATGCCGGCGATGGCGCGGCCCTTGCCCGCCCGCTTCACCAGCGCCACCCAGCCGAACACGATCGACAGGATCGCGGTGATCAGGCCCGTGAAGCAGACGAACACCAGGAAAGGGCTGGCCACGCCCAGCACCAGCGAGGCCGTGGCCAGGCCGCTGCCCGGCTTCGCCTGCTCGTACTGACCGTACTGCCCGTACTGGCCGCCGGACTGGCCGCCGTACTCGCCGCCGTACTGGCCGCCGGGCTGGCCGCCGTACTGGGGCTGGCCGTACGCGCCGCCGTGCTCTCCCGGCTGGCCGAGCTGGCCGTACTGGCCGGGCGGGGCGCCGTACGGGGCTCCCGGGGGCGGAGGTGGTGGATAGCCGGGCGGGCCGCCGTACGGGCTGGAGGGCGTCGTGCCCGGCACCGACGGATCCGGCTCCTGCCCTTCCGTGGGCCCACCCCCGGGCGCGCCCGCCTGGCCGCCCTGCGGCACCGTGCCCGCTCCGGGGATCCGCGTCCCTCCGGGCGGCGTGCTCTCCCAGGGCGCCACCCCTCCTCGGACGACCCGCCCGCGCTCCCACCGGACGGCCCGCCCTGCGCGAACGAGGCGCCCTCCCCGGTCGAGGCCGCTTGCCAGGGCGCGGCGCCCTCCCCGGACGAGGGCGGCTGCTGCCACGGCGCGGCGCTCTCCCCGGACGAGGCGCTCTCTCCGGTCGAGGGCGGCTGCTGCCAGGGCGGAGGGCTCTCCCCCGCCGGCGTGCCCGCCCCGGGCGGCGGTGCGAAGTGCGGCTGCTCCGGCTGGTCGCTCTGCTCGTAGCGGGAGGGCGCCTGCCTGGCGGGCGGCTCCTCCTGCGGCTGCCCGCCCCAGCCCGGATAGGACGGGGTGGCGCCGGGGATCGGGTACACCTGGGTCGCCTCGGCGTCGCTCCCGGTGGGCTGCGGCGTCTCCGGCGAGGTCGGCAGGTCGGGATGGGACGGCTCGCCGGCCGGCCTCGGCTCGTGCGTCGGCGGCACGTCGGGCCGCGGCACCACAGGCGGAACGGGCGCGATCGGCTCATCCCCCGGCTCCCGCGAAGGCTCAGGCCCAGGCTGAGGCGCGGGCGTAGGTCCGGGTGGGGGCGTGGGCTCGGGCTCCGGTACGGCGGCGCCGCCGTGGGGCCGGCGCCCGGAGGGCCGCCGGAGGACCACTCCTCGGGCGTCTCGTCCCCGCCGGTCGGCCCGCCCGCGTAAGGCTCGTAGGGCCGGAGCGCGGGCGGCCGCTCGTCCTCCGGCAGCGTGCCCTCGCTCCACCACTCGGGCTCGTGCTGCGGCGGCGCGCTCTCGGGCCGGCCCGCCTGGGGGCGGTCCTCTGGGGAGCGGCCCTCCTCGGGGCGGTCCTCCTGGGAGCGGCCATCCTGGGGGCGGTCCTCGCCCGGGCGCCGTCCTTCGCGAGGCTCGTTCGGGTTCTCGCGGGGCTCGTTCGGGTCCTCAGGTGTGGTCACGTCTGCGTCTCCCGAGGGTCTGCATGCCGGATACTTCACCCTTTCGCGGAAGCCGTCGGCTAAACCACGCGACACGGTAAGAGGCCGCTCATCCTTGGGTCACCATGCGCCAAAGCACCAGGCGGGAGGCAAGATGAGTGCATGCTGGACGAGACCTTGACGTACGCGCTCATCAAGCTCATGAAGGCCCACCGCAACCAGCTCGCCGCCGCGCTGATCCCGCTGGGCCTGCACGTGGGCCAGGAGCTGCTGCTCAACCAGCTGTGGCGCGAGGACGGCCTCACGCAGGGCGAGCTGATCGCCCGGCTGGGCGTCGAGCCGCCGACCGTCACGAAGACCCTGCAACGCCTGGAGCGCGTGGGCTTCGTCTACCGCGCCCCCGACCCCGACCGGCCACGGATCGGCCGCGTGTACCTGACCGACGCGGGCAAGGCCCTGCGCGAGCCGGTGGAGGCGATCTGGCGCGAGCTCGACGCGGACCTCCAGCGCGGCTTCACCCAGGAGGAGCGCGAGTTGCTGGCCAAGCTCCTCCGCGTCGGGCAGAGCTGAGTTCACCCCTGGCGAAACACCCTTGCCACGCAAGCACCTCTCCCACTTAGCTGGCTAATTAGTCGGCTAATTCCAAGGAGACTTTCCATGCATGTACTCGTCACCGGCGGCTCGTCCGGTATCGGCGCCGCCACCGCCCTCGCCTACGCCAGAACGGGCGCGGACGTCACGATCACCTACAACCAGGGCGCCGACCGCGCCGCCGAGATCGTCAGGCGCGTCGAGAAGGAGGGCGTCCGCGGCGCGGCCGTCCATCTCGACCTGGAGGACCACAGCACGATCGCGCCCGCCGTGGCGCAGACCGGCCCGGTGGACGCCCTCGTCGCGAACGCCGTCCGCTGGGGCACGGTCCAGCCGGGCAGCATGGCGTTCGAGGACGTGCCGGCCGCCGAGTGGTCCGCGGCGCTGCACGCCAACGTGGCCGGCAACGCCCTGCTCATCCAGGCGGTGCTGCCGGAGATGCGGCGCAGGCAGTGGGGCCGGATCGTGCTCGTCTCGTCCGGCATCGCCGAGGAGGGCGTGCCGGGCCCCGGCCCGTACGGCACCGCGAAGATGGCCCTGCACGGCATGGCCAGGGCCCTGGCCTGGGAGGCGGGCAAGGACGGCATCCTCGTGAACGTGGCCGTCGCGGGCCTCACGGTCACCGGCGTCCGCGCGTTCCCCCAGGAGGTGCTCGACCGGCTCGCGGCCCGCACGCCGTCACGCCGGCTCTCCACCGCCGACGACATGGCCGCGCTGATCGTCTTCCTGGGCTCGGCGGCCAACCACAACGTGACGGGAGAGATCATCCGCGACGGTTCGAATGCGGGCAGGTCAGCCCACGCCCTCTGATTTCCACCCGGGTGTGCGAGCACGGAAGCGGCCAACCTAAACTGAGGCATGTGCTGAAGGGCGACGGCCGGCTCGGCCATGACCTGGACCCCCACGACCGCGCACCTAAAGACGCCTGCGGTGTCTTCGGCGTCTGGGCTCCGGGCGAGGAAGTTTCCAAACTCACCTACTACGGGCTGTACGCGTTGCAGCACCGCGGCCAGGAGTCCGCGGGCATCGCGGTCAGCGAAGGCAGCCGCATTCTCGTCTACAAGGACATGGGCCTGGTCGCCCAGGTCTTCGACGAGTCGGTGCTCAGCACCTTGCGCGGCCACCTGGCGATCGGTCACTGCCGCTACTCCACGACCGGGTCCAGCGTCTGGGAGAACGCGCAGCCCACGCTGAGCTCCACCGAGGTGGGCGGCCTGGCGCTGGCCCACAACGGCAACCTCATCAACACCCCGGAGCTGGCCCAGCGCCTGGCTCCGGGCTCCATCCGCGCCACCACCGACACCGAGGTCCTGACCACGCTGCTCGCGCAGGATCGCAGCCGCTCGGTCGAGGACGCGGCGGCGGAGCTGCTGCCGCAGGTCAAGGGCGCGTACACGCTGGTCTTCATGAACGAGAAGACGCTCTACGCGGCCCGCGACCCGCAGGGCATCCGCCCGCTGGTGCTGGGCCGGCTGGAGCGCGGCTGGGTGGTGGCCTCCGAGACGGCGGCCCTCGACATCGTGGGCGCCACGTTCGTGCGCGAGGTCGAGCCGGGCGAGCTGCTCACGATCGACGAGCAGGGTGTCAGGTCCCGCCGCTTCGCGCTGGCGGAGCCGAAGGGCTGCCTGTTCGAGTACGTCTACCTCGCCCGCCCCGACACCACCATCGCCGGGCGCGGCGTCCAGGTCACCCGGGTCGAGGTCGGCCGGGTGCTGGCCCGCGAGCACCCGGTGGAGGCCGACCTGGTCATCCCCACGCCCGAGTCGGGCACGCCGGCCGCCGTGGGTTACGCCCAGGAGAGCGGCATCCCGTACGGCCAGGGCCTGGTGAAGAACTCCTACGTGGGCCGCACGTTCATCCAGCCCTCGCAGACCATCCGGCAGCTCGGCATCAGGCTCAAGCTCAACCCGCTGCGCGAGGTCGTGGAGGGCAAGCGCCTGGTGGTCGTGGACGACTCGATCGTGCGCGGCAACACCCAGCGGGCGATCGTGAAGATGCTGCGCGAGGCGGGGGCGCGCGAGGTGCACGTCCGCATCTCGTCGCCGCCGGTGAAGTGGCCGTGCTTCTACGGCATCGACTTCGCCACCAGGGCGGAGCTGATCGCGGGCTCGCTGTCGGTGGAGGAGATCCGCGCCTCGCTCGGGGCCGACTCTCTCGGCTACATCTCTTTGGAGGGCCTGACCGAGGCCACCACCATCCCGTCCGACCGGCTCTGCCGCGCCTGCTTCACGGGCGAGTACCCGATCCCGATCGACCAGGACAACGTGGGCAAGTTCGTGTTGGAGAGCAAAGCGTGAGCACTTACGAGGCCGCAGGGGTGGACATCGAGGCGGGTGAGCGCGCCGTCGAGCTGATGAAGGACAAGGTCGCGCGCTCGCGGCGGCCCGAGGTGGTCGACGACGCCAGCGGCTTCGCCGGCCTGTTCGACGCCTCGGCCCTGCTGAAGTACCAGCGCCCGCTGCTGGCCACCTCCACCGACGGCGTGGGCACCAAGGTCATGATCGCCCAGCAGTACGGCAAGCACGACACGATCGGCATCGACCTGGTCGGCATGGTCCTCGACGACCTGGTGGTCTGCGGGGCCGAGCCGCTGTTCATGACCGACTACGTCGCCTGCGGCAAGGTGGTGCCCGAGCGCATCGCCGAGATCGTCGGCGGCGTGGCGGAGGGCTGCCGCCTGGCCGGGGCGGCGCTGGTCGGCGGCGAGACGGCCGAGCACCCCGGCGCGATGGGCCCCGACGAGTACGACCTGGCCGGGGCCGGCACGGGCGTGGTGGAGGCGTCCGCCATGCTGGGGCCGGACCGGGTGGCCGCCGGCGACGTGGTGCTGGCGATGGCCTCCTCGGGGGTGCACTCCAACGGCTACTCGCTGGTGCGGCACGTGCTGCGGGAGAGCAACCTGTCGCTCGACGCGGTGCTGCCCGAGCTGGGCCGGCCGCTGGGCGAGGAGCTGCTGGAGCCCACGCGCATCTACTCGCTGCACTGCCTGGAGCTGGCCAGGGCGGTGGAGGTGCACGCCTACGCGCACATCACCGGCGGCGGGATCGAGAGCAACCTCGCGCGCTCGCTGCCGCCTGGCCTGGACGCGCTGCTCGACCGCTCGTCCTGGACACCTCCGGCGATCTTCGGCGTCCTGTCGGCCTACGGGAAGATCGCGCAGCGCGACATGGACCGCACGTTCAACCTCGGCGTCGGCATGGCCGCCGTGCTGCCCGCCGAGGCGGCCGACGCGGCCATCGGGCTGCTGGCCGGTCGCGGCCTGGACGCCTGGGTGATGGGCGAGATCGCGCCGGGCACCGGCCAGGCCCGCTACCGCTGACGACCACGGGCCAGGCGCAGGCGACGCCTGGCCCGCACCCGTGCCCGGGCATGCGGAAGTGGACGCATCACAGAGGTGATCGTGATGCGTCCACCGCTAACTTTCCGACACACGTGACGAAAGCCCCACGGTTGCCCGTGGGGCCCGACGAGCGTGAGCGAGGCTCCCGGCGTGCGCGCCGCCGGGCCCCTCGGCCACATCACTCAGGAGAACGGCTAACGGCGGCCGGACGTACGGCCATCGTCGTCGTCTCCGGCGCCATAGTCATCGGCGTAATCGGCATAGCGATCCGCCAGCTCATCGTTGAGGTC
Source organism: [Actinomadura] parvosata subsp. kistnae (assembly GCF_900323885.1). Taxonomy (GTDB): domain Bacteria; phylum Actinomycetota; class Actinomycetes; order Streptosporangiales; family Streptosporangiaceae; genus Nonomuraea; species Nonomuraea composti. The sequence continues at coordinate 2,013,003 of NZ_OOHJ01000018.1, forward strand.
GTCGGCGTCGTCATTGCGGCTGGAGTCTCCGACCCCGAGTTCGTCGCGAAGACGGTCAAGATCCGTGCCACCGCTGTTGTACTTCAGCTGGCGAGCAACCTTGACCTGCTTGGCCTTTGCTCGGCCGCGCCCCATTGGCTCGACCCCCTCGTGTGGGGTCGTCCCCGACCCCTCGTCGCTAACGCACCACACACTGACGCCGCCTGACTACGGGCGTCAGCCTATCGTTCGCCTATTACCGTACCTGTTTTGTGCCCAGCTCGGTACGCCGTATGGGCGCGGGGCGTCAGTGCCCTAGCCAAATGGCCCGAATACGCCCGACTTCCGACATTCTGCGCTCGGCCAGCCTATCTGCTGCGACCGCGGGTGGAACGCCCTCGTCGGCCGCGATCGCGAAGATCTTCAGAGTCGTGTCGTAGATCTGGGCAGCCTTCGACCTGGCTCGTTCCATGTCGAAGCCGCCGATCTCGTCGGCGACCTGGATCACACCGCCGGAATTGACGACGTAGTCGGGCGCGTACAGGATGCCGCGCTCGGCGAGTTGCTTCTCCACGCCGGGGTGGGCGAGCTGGTTGTTGGCCGCGCCGCAGACGATTTTCGCGCGCAGCGTAGTCACGGTCTCGTCGTCGAGCGCGCCGCCCAGGGCGCACGGGGCGAAGACGTCGAGGTCGGAGGCCATCAGCGTGCGCGCGTCGGCCACCACGTCCACCTCGGGGTGGCGCAGGCGCACCCGCTCGACCGCCTTGGGGTCGACGTCGCAGATCACCACCTCGGCGCCGTCCTCGCGCAGGAGCTCGACCAGGCGGTGCCCCACCTTGCCGACCCCCTCGACGCCGACCCGCCTGCCGTGCAGGGACGGCGTGCCGTAGACGCGCTCGGCCGAGGCCCGCATGCCCTGGAACACGCCGAACGCCGTCAGGATGGAGGAGTCTCCGGCCCCGCCGTTCGCCGTCGTGCGGCCGGTGACGAAGCGCGACTCGCGGGCGACGACGTCCATGTCCTCGCTGTAGGTGCCGACGTCGCAGGCGGTGATGTAGCGCCCGCCGAGCGACTCGACGAACCTGCCGTAGGCGCGCAGCAGCGCCTCGCTCTTGTCGCGGGCCGGGTCGCCGATGATCACGGCCTTGCCCCCGCCCAGGTCGAGGCCGGCCAGCGCGTTCTTGTACGCCATGCCCTTGGCCAGGTTGAGCACGTCGGCCAGCGCCGCGGACTCGCTCTCGTAGGGATAGAACCTCGTGCCACCCAGGGCCGGGCCCAGCGCCGTGTTGTGGATGGCGATGATGGCACGCAGGCCGCTCTGCTCGTCGGCGCAGAAGACGACCTGCTCGTGAACGTCTTTGTGAGACGCTCCGAAGACGTCGGTCACGGTAGTGACTCCCTGTCCGGTCCGCCGCACCGTCGCGGCGGAGATCACCTCACAGAGTAGTAAGCCTCGACGGTGCACGCAGGTTCGCTTCGTGACACGATGCCTCCGTGCTGCCCTATGCCGCCTACCTCCGTGTCTATGAGCCACTGACCGCGTTCGCCGAGTCCGAGCGCAAGGTGTGGGCCGACTATGCCGACTCACGTGACCGCCCTCGTCGTGCGAACGCGCTCAATGCGGAGCACGGCGAGTCCGTCATGCGCCTGCTCGGCATGCCCCCTCAACCCGTTCCCGCCCAGGAGAGCCCCAACGCCTATCTGCGGCGCGTTGAGGACCGGCTCTATGTCTGCCCCTGGCAAACCCGTTTGCGCTCGTGGCTGGCGTTCTCACGGCTCCGTGGCACCACTCCGGTGAAACTGATGGACCATCTCGTGCCCAAGGCGATCGCCGAGCAGACGGCCGACGACTTCGACCGCTACAAGCGGCAGGCCGGTTCGGCGGCGTTGCGCACGCATATCCGCACCACGGCGTGGCATGTGCCGCCATCGTGGTTCGTGCCGTTTGATGGGAACGAGCGCTGGCTGGTGCTCGGCTCCGCCAACCCGGGACAGGACGTGACCACCACTACCGGGCGTAACCTGATCTACGTCACCTCCATGGCCCAGGCCAGGAGGCGCACGGCGCGGGCGCTGAGCGTGCTGCGCCGGCATCTGGGCGACGTCGCCGCGAACTTCGACGTGGAGGACGTCGCGAGGTGGCTGGAGGAGTTCCACCCGCACTCCCTGGTGGAGCTCGACTACGGCGGGCTCGTCCACCTCATGGACGACGACGCGTTGCAGGCCGACCAGTCCGTCGCGGAGCTCTCGGCGGCCCTGACGGGCCTGGACACGGGTCAAGAAGAACTTGCCTACGCCATGTACCAGAGGGTCATCCTGCGGTGGAAGTCAATGCAACTGCTGGAATCTGCCAACTGAGCCCCAATACGGCCGTCTGACCTGCATGAGTAGGTCACGTCTCGCGGCTGCTCTCTTCTGCGAACTGAGTAGTTTGCCGTTTTCACTGCGATACCACGAACCGTGTCGCTAGAATCACCGAGCGTGACATGGCCACGGGGGCGGGCAGTTGGGTCAAAGAAGGGCTCGCCAATCGCTCTGCGTGGCGGTATGGTCACATCGGGTGATGCCGCATATGGCTCAGAAAAGCCGCACGCTCTGGGCTATAGGGGGACATCCGTGACACGCGCAAAGGCAGTCACAGGATCGCTACGCCGGTCCACACGGAGGAGAGGCCGCACAAATGTCAGCTCGTACACCCGAGGCCGAGCCACTGCTCACGCCCGCTGAGGTCGCGACCATGTTCAGGGTCGACCCCAAGACCGTTACGCGGTGGGCCAAGGCGGGCAAGTTGACGTCGATTCGTACCCTCGGCGGTCATCGGCGTTACCGGGAGACCGAGGTTCGCGCACTGCTCGCGGGGATTCCGCAGCAGCGCTCCGAGTAGCCGAGGGTCCTCACGGACCTCAGGGGGGTTTAAGGGGGTGGACCAGGCCGCGCCTTGGCCGGGTCCACCGCTGTGACGATGGGGAAGTTGGCGTCGCCCGCGCCGGCGCCACTCTTCCCTGCCTCCCCCGCTCCCGGGCGGCGGCTCCCCTACGCCAGCCGCTCCAGCAGCCCGGCGACCTCGCCGTCATGGGCGGCGGCGACGCCGAGCAGCGCCACCATGTGCTGCACCAGCATGTTCTCCAGCATCGGGCGCTCAAGGTCGCGATGCTCCAGCCAGTCGAGACCGGCCGTCTCCACTGAGGCGATCCACGACCGCAGCGTCGTGCGCAGCACCGGGCTCGGCTCCTCGACGCCCATCTGCTTCTGGATGAGCCGGAACAACCTCCGGCGCACGCCGTCGACGATCTCGCCGACCTCGCCGGTCCTGTTGGCGGGCCCGCCCCGCAGCAGCGCGGCGAAACCGGCCGCGTGCTCCTCCACGAAGTCGAAGTAGCGCGACAGCCCCGAGGCCAGCTCGTCGAGCGGCCGGCCGCCCCCCTGGGGCCGCAGCCGGGACTCCAGCTGCTCCGCCGCGCTTCTCAGCGCGGCCACGTACAGCTCCTGCTTGCCGCCGAAGTAGTGGTAGACCAGGGCCCGCGAAGCCCCCGCCGCCGAAGCCACGTCGTCGATCGAGACGTCTTCCGCGTCGCGGGTGCTGAACAGCTCCAGCGCCGCCGCCATGAGCTCTTCCCGACGCCGGTCCACGCTGAGCCTGCGCCGAGCCGGCCGTGCCGTCTCGGCTGACTTCCCGGGTGTCACATCTGTACGGTATCCGACGCCGTACCCACGAGCTGACGTGGAAGCTTCCGGTCAATATCCAGCTTTGGACAGCCAGATTGAGCCAATCCGTAACGGAGGCCGTACCCTGCGGCTAACTCGATCGTTTGGTCAGACAGGTGCCCATATCCGCATCGCGGGGGAGACACATGTCAGGACCGCCCGTCAACACTTCAACCATCACTGAGCTAAGAGAGGTAGACGCACTGCCTCGGCCCAGACCCACCATCCGTAACGTCGCCGAACGAGCCGGCGTGTCGAAATCGCTGGTCTCCCTCGTGCTGCGCGGATCCCCGCACGTGAGCGAGCACCGGCGCCAGGCCGTGCTGCAGGCCGCCCGCGAGCTCGGCTACCGGCCGAACGCGGTGGCGCGCAGCCTCGTCGAAGGCCGTACCCATCTGGTCGGGGCGCTCGTCGCCGACCTGCACAATCCGTTCTACGCGGAGTTCCTCGACGGCCTGCAGGAGAGCCTGCACGGCGACGGGCTGCGCATGCTGATCGGGAACAGCCAGTGGGACCCCGCGTTCGAGGACGAGGCCGTCGAGGCCTTCCTGGAGCTCAGGGTCGACGGGCTGGTCCTGCTCGGCATCCCGCCGACCAGCGAGACGCTGATCGAGGCCACCGCGTACACGCCCACCGTCGTCGTAGGGGAACGTGACATCGAGCTCGACGGCGTCGACATCGTGGTCGACGACGACCAGCTCGGCGCCCGGCTGGCCATCGACCACCTGGTCGAGCACGGCCACAAGCGGATCGCGCACATCGAGGGCCGGCGATCGTCGCGCTGCGAGGGGTATCTCGTGGCGATGCGCAGGCACTCGCTGGCGCCGTACATCATGGTCGAGGCCGCCGACTCGACCGAGGAGGGCGGCAGGGAGGCGGCGACGGCGCTGCTGACCCGCGACCCGAGGCCCACGGCGATCTTCGCCGCCAACGACGTGGTGGCGCTCGGGGTGCTCTCCGCCGCGAGCGAGCTGGGCCTGCGCGTGCCCGAAGACCTTTCGGTGGTCGGCTACGACAACACGCACCTGTCGGCCTCCCACCACATCTCGCTGACCTCGGTCGACCAGGCCCGCCGCTCCATGGGCAGGTCGGCGGCGGCGCTGCTGAGCGACCGGATCGGCGACCCCGCGAAGGCCGCGCGCCTGCGCGAGGTCCGCCCTGAGCTGATCGTGCGACGGAGCACGGGACCTGCCTAAGGAAGCCTCAAAGTCGGGTCAAGCCGTGTGGAGGCGCGGCCACACGGCGGTTTACTCGGCAGGGTCATGCTAAGAGTGGCCGGATTCGGATCCGGCCACGGTCTGATCCGGGGGAACAGTCATGCGTGATCCGGAACTGGTGTCCTGCGCCCAGCGCGCGGCGGCCGAGCTCGAACGCGCCTGGGGGCACTGGCGGGCGGGCAGGGGGCGCAGCACCGACGGCGGCGCCGAATCGGTCGCCAGCTACGTCGCCCACTCGCTCGACCACCCGTGGGGCCGCCCCCGCGTCGTCCTCGGCCTCGACGCCGAGGACGCGCGGGAGCTGGCCGCCCTGCTCGAACGTCAGGAGGTCGGCGAGCGCGTCTGGTAAGCAACTGGTCACTCGCCACGCTTGGTATGAGACGGACTCAAGCTCCCGCTCTGCCGTAAGTTGGACGGCATGCGTGCTCTACCAGCCACAGTCCTCGCCGTTTGCGGCCTGATCGCCTCCGCGTGTGGCGGCACCGGATCCGGTGGCGCCGCGGCAGGTCAGGCCGCCCCCGCGACCACCGCGGCCCAGGCTTCACCCCCCTCCTCCTCCTCATCCGCGAAGCAGTCGCCACCCGACGCCAAGCCGCTCGACGGCAAGGTCGTCGTCATCGACCCCGGCCACAACGGCGCCAACTACCGCCACCCCGCCGAGATCAACCGCAAGGTCAACGTCCTGACCCAGTGGAAGGCGTGCGACACCACCGGCACCTCCACCAACAGCGGATACAGCGAGGCCGCCTTCACGTGGGACGTCTCCCGGCGGATGACCAAGATCCTTGAAGGCCGGGGCGCCACGGTCAAGCTGACCCGCACCAGCAACAACGGGGTCGGCCCCTGCATCACCGAGCGGGCCGCCATCGGCAACAAGGCCAAGGCCGACGCCGCGATCTCCGTGCACGCCGACGGCGCCGCACCGGCCGGCCACGGCTTCCACGTCATCATGCCCAAGAAGATCAACGGGCCCGTGGACAAGGTCGTCGGCGCCTCCAGCAAGCTGGGCATCGCCGTCCGCGACGCCTTCCACAAGGGCACCGGGCTGCCCTACTCCACCTACATCGGCAAGAACGCCCTCAACTACCGCAGCGACCTCGGCGGGCTCAACCTCTCCACGGTGCCGAAGATCTTCGTCGAGTGCGGGAACATGCGTAACGCCACCGAAGCGGCCAAGTTCCAGGACCCGAAGTTCCGGCAGAAGATCGCCCTGGCGCTCGCGAACGGATTGCAGCACTATCTCGAAGCATGATTCCTCGCCCCTCGCTCCTGCGTGACCTCTCCGCCTCCTACGTGCTGACCTCGGGCGTGACCGTGTCCGGCGACCTGGTCGACGCCGTGCGTACGGCGCTGGCCGGGCTCGACCCGCTGCCCGGCGACTCCGGCGAGATCGACGTCCGGCGGGACCCGTCTCTGGGCGAGGAGGCCTACCGGCTCACGGTCGGCTCCCGGGGCGTGGAGATCGCGGCCGGCGGCCGGGCGGGCGCCTTCTACGCGGCGCAGTCCCTGCGCCAGCTCCTGCCCGACGCCTCCTACCGGTTCTCCTCCGGCGGGTCCTGGCCCGTTCCAGGGGTACGCGTCGAGGACGCGCCCCGATACGCCTGGCGCGGGCTGCACCTCGACGTGGCCAGGCACTTCTTCCCCAAGCGGGAGATCCTGCGGCTGATCGACCTCATGGCCGTGCACAAGCTCAACCGGCTGCACCTGCACCTCGTGGACGACCAGGGGTGGCGGGTCGAGAGCCGGGCGTACCCGCTGCTGCACGAGGTCGCCTCGCACCGGCCGCGCACCGCCACCAACTACTACCGCGAGCCCGAGACCTACGACGACGTGCCGCACGGCGGCTACTACACCCTCGACGACCTGGCCGAGATGGGCGCCTACGCGCGCTCCCGCTGCGTCACCATCGTGCCCGAGATCGACGTGCCCGGGCACGCCTCGGCGATCCTCGCCGCCTACCCCGAGTTCGGGGCCACCGGGGAGCGGCACGACGTGCTCGACCGCTGGGGCATCTCCCCCGCCATCCTGTCGCCGCTGCCGCCCACCGTGGAGTTCCTGACCACGATCTTCGACGAGCTGCTGGGCGCGCTGGGCGAGACCCCGTACGTGCACATCGGCGGCGACGAGGTCGTCCTCGACCACTGGGCGGCCTCCGCCGAGATCGCCGCCTACCGCGAGTCGCTCGGGCTGGCCACCGCCAACGACCTCCAGGCGTGGTTCCTGCGGCGGCTCGCGGACGCGCTCGCCGAGCGCGGCGCGCGGGCCGTCGTGTGGGACGAGGCGTTCGTCAGCGGCGGGCTGCGCCAGGACACCGTCGTCATGCCGTGGCGCGGCATGAACGTCGGCCGGCGCGCCGCCGCCGCCGGGCACGACGTGGTGGCCACGCCCGTCTTCCCGCTGTACTTCGACTACGCCGAAGCCTCCTCGCCCGACGAGCCCATGGCCATCGGCGACGCCATCACCCTCTCCGACGTGGCGGCCTTCTCGCCGGCGCCCGCCGAATGGACGGAGGAGGAGCGGGGGCACGTCCTGGGGGTGCAGGCGCAGCTGTGGACCGAGCGCGTGCCCGACGCCCGCACCGTCGACTACCGGCTGTGGCCGCGGGCCTGCGCGCTGGCCGAGGTCGCGTGGGCCGGCTCCGCCTCCGACGACTTCCCGGGGCGGCTGGGCGAGCACCTGGGGCGGCTGGACGCGCTCGGGGTCGAGTACCGGCCGCTCGACGGGCCGCGGCCCTGGCAGCGGCGGCGGCCCCACCGGCCCGCCGGGGTGCGGGTGACCGAGGTGATGGCCCGGATCGACGCCATGACCCACCACGCGGAGTCGACCCGGCCCAGCATCTAGCCCGTGCCTCCGCCCGCTGTACTTCTTTTGGGGGAGGGGAAGGCTTGCCGCCCTCCTTCGGAGGGGGCAGCTCGCTTGGGGAGAGGCCGGCTCGCCTCGGAGGGCGACGGCCGGCCGTCCGGGGGTCAGAAGGCGGGGCGGTCGTTGAGGATGAGCTGGAAGAGGCGGTGGTCCTGCCAGCGGCCGTCGATCTCCAGGTAGCGGGGCGCCTCGCCGAACTGCTCGAAGCCGCACTTGCGCAGCACGCTCTGCGAGGCCTCGTTGTCGAGCAGCGTGCTGGCCGCGAGGCGGTGCAGGCCGAGCTCCTGGTCGGCGATGCGGCACACTTCACGGACGGCACTCGTGGCCAGGCCGCGGCCGACGTACTCGGCGTCGATCCAGTAGCCGAGGTCGGCGTTGAGCCACGGGCCGCGGACGATGTTGCTGAGCGTCATGCGGCCCACGACGAGGTCGCCGTCGGCCAGGACCCAGGCCGCGGCCTGCCCCCTGGCCTGCAGTTCGAGCAGGCTCTTGAGGCGCTCGGCCTGCCCGGCCAGGGTGAAGAACTCGTCGGGCCTGCGCGGCTCCCAGGGCCGGAGGTGGTCGCGGTTGCGGACGTAGGCGGCGAGCAGGGCTTCGGCGTCCTGCTCGGTCACGAGGCGGAGGACGACGTCGCCGGCAAGGGGAATCGGTTCGATCACCGTCTCACGATAAGGGGCTCAGGCGGTGCGGCCGATGGCCTCCGTCACCGACTTGAGGCCGTGGCGGCGGACGCGGCGCAGGAGCTGCCGGTGGATGTGCGCGGCCCAGAGGGGGCCGCCGTAGACCCAGCCGGTGTAGCCCTGGACGAGGGTGGCTCCGGCGAGGAGGCGTTCCCAGACGTCGTCGACGTCCTCGACCCCGCCGGCGGACACGAGCGTGATGCGGTCGCCCACCTTGGCGCGCAGGCGGCGCAGGACCTCCAGGGAGCGGGCCTTGAGCGGCCGGCCGGACAGGCCGCCGGTCTCGCCGTCGTGCTTGATGGTGGTGTTGGTGGCGATGATGCCGTCGAGGCCCAGCTCCAGGGCCAGCTCGGCGACGGCGTCGACGTCCTCGTCCGCGAGGTCGGGTGCGATCTTGACGAGCAGCGGCGTGCGGCGGGGCGTGGCGTCGGCGACCTCCTTCACGGCCGTGAGCAGAGGCCGCAGGAGCGAGACGGCCTGGAGGTTGCGCAGGCCGGGCGTGTTGGGCGAGCTGACGTTGACGACGAGGTAGTCGGCCAGCGGGGCGAGCTCCTTGGCGCTGGCGACGTAGTCGGCCGTGGCCTCGGACTCGGGCACCACCTTGGTCTTGCCGATGTTCACGCCGATGACGACCGGCACGCTGCGGGTGCGGCGCAGCCGGCGGGCGGCGGCGACGGCGCCGGCGTTGTTGAAGCCCATGCGGTTGATCACCGCGTGCTGCCGGACCAGCCGGAACAGGCGGGGCCGCGGGTTGCCGGGCTGGCCGTGCGCGGTGATGGTGCCGACCTCGACGTGGCCGAAACCGAGCGCCGACAGCGCCTCGGCGCAGGCGGCGTCCTTGTCGAAGCCGGCGGCCAGCCCGAGCGGCCCGGGGAAGTGCACGCCGAACGCGGTCACGCGCAGGGCCGGGTCGTGCGGCGCGAGCGCCCGGTGCAGCAGCCGCTTGACCAGCGGCAGCCGGGCGAGGAGCGCGAGGGCGCTCACGGTGAATCGGTGCACGGCCTCGGCGTCGAGACGCCGCAAGACCTGCGAGAACACGAGGCGATACATCACGGGTCAGGCTACCAAGCCGGCCTCGTGGGCGATGATCGCGGCCTGGACGCGGTTGCGCACGTCGAGCCGGGTGAGGATGGCGCTCACGTACGCCTTCACCGTGCCTTCGACGATGTGCAGCTCGCGGGCGATCTCGGCGTTCGACATGCCGGCCCCGAGCAGGGCGAGCACCTCGCGCTCGCGCTCGGTGAGCCCGGAGATGCGGTCGCGGGCGACGGCTCCCCTGGCCATCCGGCCGCCGGACAGCTGCGCGATGACGCGCTGGGCGACCTTCGGCGACAGGTACGCGGCCCCGCCGGCGACCGCGTGGATGCCGGCGATGAGCTCGCGCGGGTCGCCCGACTTGAGCAGGAACCCGCTGGCCCCGATGTCGAGCGCCTTGGCGATGTAGTCGTCCTCGCCGAACGTGGTGAGCATCACCACGGCGGTGCCGGGCGCGGCCCGGCGCAGCTCGGCGGCGGCGGCGAGCCCGTCGAGGCGGGGCATGCGGATGTCGAGGAGCGCGACGTCGGGGTGGTGGCTGATGGCCAGGTCGACCGCCTGCCTGCCGTCGCCCGCCTCGGCCACGACCTCCAGCTCCGGGTCGGACTCCAGGATCGCCCGGACCCCGGCTCTGATCATGGCCTCGTCGTCGGCCAGGAGTATGCGGATCACAGTCCTCTATATTGGCTGACCATGGCACAAGTGAAGGTGTACGGGCGCAGGGACGTGTGGGCGGGGCGGCAGCGGGAGGTCTCCGACCTTCTCCAGTCGTGCCTGGTGAGCGCGTGGGGGATCCCGGAGGACAAGCGGTTCCACCGGTTCCTGCTGCTCGACGCGGACGACTTCGTCTGCCCTCAGCGTAGTGAGCGTTATCTCATCATCGAGGTCGTGTGCTTCACGGGCCGCAGCGACGAGGCCAAGAAGGCGCTGATCCGCGAGATCTACGAGAAGTCGGGATTCGACCCCGAGGACGTGGAGATCACGATCATTGAGATGCCCAAGCCGAACTGGGGAATTCGCGGTGTTCCCGCAGATGAGCTCTCTCTGTCGTACAAGGTGGAGGTCTGAGGTCAGGGGCAGAGTCGGGCGGGCGGTATGGTCCGACTCATGAGCACTCACTATGACGTCGTCGTTCTCGGCGCGGGTCCTGGAGGATATACGGCCGCGGTCCGCGCCGCCCAGCTCGGACTGCGCACCGCGGTCGTCGAGGAGAAGTACTGGGGTGGCGTCTGCCTGAACGTGGGCTGCATCCCGTCCAAGGCGCTGCTGCGCAACGCGGAGCTCGCTCACATCTTCCACAACGAGGCGAAGACCTTCGGCATCAGCGGCGAGGTCACCTTCGACTACGGCGCGGCCTTCCAGCGCAGCCGCAAGGTGGCCGACGGGCGGGTCAAGGGCGTTCACTACCTGATGAAGAAGAACGCCATCACGGAGTACGACGGGCGGGGCACGTTCCTCGACGCGAACACGCTCCAGGTCAACGGCGAGACGATCACGTTCTCCCACTGCATCATCGCGGCCGGCGCGACCACCAGGCTGATCCCCGGCACGCAGTTGTCCGAGCGCGTGGTCACGTACGAGGAGCAGATCCTCACCGAGGAGCTGCCGGGCAGCATCGTCATCGCGGGCGCCGGCGCCATCGGCGTGGAGTTCGCCTACGTGCTGCACAACTACGGCGTCAAGGTGACCATCGTCGAGTTCCTCGACCGTATGGTGCCGCTGGAGGACGAAGAGGTCTCGGCCGAGCTGGCCAAGCGTTACAAGCGGCTCGGCATCGAGGTCATGACCTCGACCCGGGTCGACGCCATCGAGGACACCGGCTCCTCCGTCAAGGTCACCGTCACGCGCGGCGACCAGACGCAGGTGCTGGAGGCCGACAAGGTGCTGCAGGCCATCGGGTTCCAGCCGCGCGTCGACGGCTACGGGCTGGAGAAGACCGGCGTGGCGCTGACCGAGCGCGGCGCGATCGCGGTCGACGGGCGCGGGCGCACGAACGTGCCGCACATCTACGCCATCGGCGACGTCACGGCCAAGCTGATGCTGGCGCACGCCGCCGAGTCCATGGGCATCATCGCGGCCGAGACGATCGCGGGCGCCGAGACCATGGAGCTCGACTTCGTGATGATCCCGCGCGCGACCTACTGCCAGCCGCAGGTGGCCAGCTTCGGCTACACCGAGGCGCAGGCCCGCGACCTGGGCTACGACGTGAAGGTGGCGAAGTTCCCGTTCACGGCCAACGGCAAGGCGCACGGCCTGGGCGACTCGGCCGGGTTCGTGAAGATCATCAGTGACAACACGCACGGCGAGCTGCTCGGCGCGCACCTGATCGGGCCGGAGGTGACCGAGCTGCTGCCGGAGCTGACGCTGGCGCAGCAGTGGGACCTGACGGTGCACGAGGTGGCCCGCAACGTGCACGCGCACCCGACGCTCGGCGAGGCCGTCAAGGAGGCCATCCACGGGCTCGCGGGCCACATGATCAACATGTGAAGAGGCTTCGGTGGTGATCGGTACGGCTCTCCGCGGTCGTGCCGATCACAGTGGGGTCAGAGATCCCGCCCGGCGGCCACGGCCTCGCGCAGCGAGGCGGCCAGGGCGTCCGCCTGCGCGGACAGGGCACGCACGCCTTCCGTGTCGCCCGTCATGGCCAGCAGGTCGAGATACTTGTCGTTGCTGCGTTGCAGCTCGCTCGCCCGTAACGCGGAGTCGGCCGCGCGGACGCGGGAGGCGTACGCCTCCAGCTCCCACACCCGCTCCGTGACGGCCGCCACCGAGCGACGCAGCGCCTCCCGCTGAGGTTCGAGCACGGCGGTCAGCTCCGGGGTGATCACCTCGGCCAGCGCCAGCGCCTGCTCGGCCCGCAGGTCCGTGTGGACGCGGACGATCCTGGCGATCTCCCACAGGCGCTCGGGCAGCACGACGTCGTTGGCGATCGCGTCGAGCAGCCCCAGGCGGTGCACGCGGGAGCCGGTCACGTCGCGGACCGCCCTCCTGGCCCTGGCCAGCAGGTCGAGGGCGGGCTCGTCCAGCTCGGCCGGGACGACGAAGCGGCCGGCGTGCCGGCGGGCCAAACGATCGGCCGGGTTCTGGCGGGCGACCCCGACGAACAGGACCCCGGTGAGGAAGGCCATCATGGCGGCCAGCCCCATGCTCTCGTGCCCCGTCTGGAACGCCGTCAGGCCCAGCACCGCCCCTGGCACGGCCGCGCACAGCCCGCCGACGCCGAACAGCCGCCGCACCCACCGCGGCGGCTCCGGCTCGGGCCGGCCGAGCAGGAACGGCAGCGCACCCGCGAGCAGGCGGCGCTCCCGCACGGGAACGGCGGGATCGATGATCGGCTGGTCGATCCAGCTCTGCACCGGCGGCACCTCCCCCTGTGTGCTCTCCCTTCCGAGCACACCCCGTCCGGCCCGGTCGGCTCCACCACAGCCGTGTGCGGATGTCGTGAAGATGTCGTGCAGTCGTCCTTGCGCCCGGGGCGCGGACTTCTCACCAGATCTTCAGAATTCGCCCAGACTCCTCTGAGGATGCCTGGAGACGTTGGAGTCGACTCCGCAAGAGACCCTCGCATCGGACGGTGGTCCCCCCTCATGACCTCAACTCCCCCTCAGACGACCGCACGGCACTCGCGCCTGCCGGCCTCCCGGGGCGCCACGCTGCTCCGCCTGGGCCTGCTGGCGCTGGTCGCGATCGGCATCGTGGGCGCCGCGCTGGAGCTCGCCTTCGAACGCCACTGGCAGAGCCCCGCGCAGCTCATCCCCTGGGTGGCGCTGGCGCTGCAGGTGGTCGCGCTGGTGCTGCTGCTCCTGCGCGACTCGGGGCCGGTGCTCACCGTCGCGCGCGTGCTGGCGGCGGTCGTCCTGCTCGCCTCCGCGTACGGCGTCTTCATGCACGTGTCGGTCAACCACGGCATGGGTGCGATGGACCCGCAGTGGGACTCGTACTCGCCGCTCACCCAGTGGTGGTACGCGCTGACCAAGTCGGTCGGCGGTGCGCCGCCGCTCGCGCCCGGCATGCTCGCCCAGAGTGCGCTGCTCCTGCTGCTGGCCAGCGTGACGCCGAAGCGGCTCGCGGCCTGATCCAGGGATTCCTTCCGACGTTTCCTGAACGATCGCATCTGGCTATTCCTGAACGATTGCTGAACACTCCGGAACTTTCACTGCATTCTTCGCGTCTCACTCAGGCAAAGCTCAGCGAGCAGGTGAGGCTGGTGAGGTTGGAGTGGCATTACGTCGCGCAGTCATCGCGGCGGCCGTGATCATGGCCACCGCGTTCAGCACCGATGGGGCGGCGGCCGCGGTCGCACCGCCCCATCGCACGATCCAGGCGGCCCCGATCGCCCCGGCCACCGCGGAGCCCGTCGGCGCCCCCACGGAGGCAGCCGCGGAGCCCGTCTGCGTACGGCTCAAGGGCGCCGAGGCGTGCGTGGGCCCCGACGGGAGCGACCGCCCCGGCATCACGATCGAGGACACGGCCGACGACCACCGCCATCCCGCGGTCGAGTACTACCTGAACGGCTACCTCGGCACCAAGTACGTCATCCACAACCTCGGCCGCAAGGGTGCCGTGCGCGGCAACCGCGAGATCGGCAAGGTCGTCACCTTCCGCGCCGCGCTGTACCAGGGCAACCACCGGGTCAAGTACGGCCGCTGGAAGACCGTCCAGAATGTCGCGAAATATCCAGTTAAGCGCGACACCCGCACCACCCCCGCCGGCGCCCGCGGCAAGTCCAGGACGTGCACCTCGACGAAGGGCGCCGCGACCCTGTGCTTCGGCGAGCGCAAGACGTTCGTCTACGCCTGCGACACCGCCGCCGACGAGTACCAGGCGCGCGCCGAGTACTTCGTGGGCGGCGACCCGACCACCCGCTACGAGATCCACCAGCTCGCCGGCGTCGGCACCTGCGGCAGGGCCGAGCACGGCGACCTGTCCATCAGCATGTACCGGGCCTCGGTGTTCGACCACGGCCGGCGCAAGGCCACCAGGCTCTACAAGTACAACTGATCAGAACGGCGCGACGATCTCCCGCACGGCCTCGGCGCACTCCCTGGCGTTGTCGTCGTGGGCGATGCTGCTCAGCAGCTCCCGCAGGTGGTACAGCGGCATGCGCTCCTGCCAGCCGGACGGCAGGGGCGCGGGGGCCGCGTACACCTCGAAGAAGCGCTGGGCGGCCGGCGGGCGCGGCGAGCACCACAACATGCTGAGGTCGGCCTCGGCGAAGCTGTAGGAGACGGCGGGGTCGATCAGCGCGGGCGCCCCGGTGGGGCCGCAGAGGATGTTCTCGCGCCACAGGTCGCCGTGCGTGAGCACCGGCGGGGCGGGCGGCAGCAGGTCGGGCAGGGCCGCGCAGAGGCGTTCGAGCGCCGCGCGGTCCTCGCGGTCCAGCGCCGCCGCCACCAGCGGCTCCGTGAGCCAGCGCAGGATGCGGCGACGGGCGAACCAGGCGTGCCCGTCGTCGTCCCACGTGTTGTCCTGGCGCAGGCGGCCCAGCCAGCCGTCCCGGTGCCAGCCGAACCGCTCGCCCGCCGTGGCGGCGTGCAGGCCCGCCAGCGCGAGCGCCAGCTCCTCCCAGAAGCGCTCGTCGTCCTCGCGGCGGGGCGGCAGCGGCTCCAGCACCAGCAGGTCCGGCGTCACGGCCAGCACCTCCGGGGTGGTGACCCCGCCCAGCTCGCGTAGCGCGCGCAGCCCGGCCGCCTCGATCTCGAACAGATCGGACCCCGCCGAACGTAACGTCTTGGCGAACACCCGCGACCCGTCGCGCAACGTGGCCATCCCCGCCAGCGCCACCACCCCGCCGGGCGCCGCCCGTACCGACTCCGCCTCGAACCCGGCCGCGCGCAGCCGTGCCAGCAGCAGCTCCACCGTCACCTCCACAGGCACCTCCACCGTCACCTCCACAGGGCCGTCACTGCGCGAGCGGCCGCCCGTCCGCTCGCGGCGTGAAAGTTTCAGCCTCGATTGACGCCCGCGCGGCCCCGCGCCCATGATCATGATGCTTCCTGGTCAGGAGGAGGCGTCGAGCTGAATACCCGCAAATCCAGCACGAGGTGCGCCGATGCCGAAAGTTCCCCTGCGAGCCGCGCTGGCGGCCCTGCTGACGCTGACCGCTCTGACCGCTC
Organism: [Actinomadura] parvosata subsp. kistnae; assembly: GCF_900323885.1. Taxonomy (GTDB): domain Bacteria; phylum Actinomycetota; class Actinomycetes; order Streptosporangiales; family Streptosporangiaceae; genus Nonomuraea; species Nonomuraea composti. The sequence continues at coordinate 2,028,597 of NZ_OOHJ01000018.1, forward strand.
CTGCCGCGTACGCCGACGAGAGCACCGCCGTCAAGGTGACGGTGAACGCCCGCGCCGCACTGGCCACCGTCCCTGAGACGGGCCTCGGCACCAACCATGCCATCTGGGACACCAACCTGGGCACGGACCAGACCGCCGACCTGCTCAAGGACGCGGGCATGAAGCTGCTGCGCTACCCCGGCGGCTCGTACTCCGACATCTACCACTGGGCCACCCACACCGCCCCCGGCGGTTATGTCGCCCCGAACACCGACTTCGACACGTTCATGCGCGGGGTGCGCCGCACCGGCGCGCAGCCGATGGTGACCGCCAACTACGGCACCGGCACCGCCGAGGAGGCGGCCGGCTGGGTGCGCGAGGCCAACATCGTCAAGAAGTACGGCGTCAAGTACTGGGAGATCGGCAACGAGAACTACGGCAACGGCCACTACGGCTCGGCCTGGGAGGCGGACGACCACGCCGACAAGAGCCCGAACGAGTACGCCCGCCACGTCGTCGCCTACGCCGACGCGATGAAGGCAGTCGACCCCACCATCAAGATCGGCGCCGTGCTGACCACGCCCGCGAACTGGCCCGATGCCATCACGGCCGAGGGCGACAGCGGCTCATGGAACAAGATCGTCCTGTCCGCCGCGGGGCCGAAGATCGACTTCGTCATCCTGCACTGGTACCCCGGCGCCCTCGACCGGAACGGCCACGTACCGGACATGATCCAGCTCACCCGCGACCAGATCGCCAAGTACGCCGGGCCCGGCTCGGAGCGGATCGGCATCGCGATGACCGAGTTCAACACCGGCTCCAGCAGCAACGGTTCCACCACCCAGCCGGGTGCCCTGGCCGCCGCCGACGCGTACGCGTCCCTGCTGGCCAACGGCGTCTTCACCGTGGACTGGTGGAACGTCCACAACGGCATCGGCACCGTCACCGAGGTCGAGGGACACACCGACTACGGCGACTTCGGCCTGCTGTCGAGCGGCAGCTGCACCTCCGACGGCACCGTCTGCGAGCCCGCGCTGAACACCCCGTTCGCCCCCTACTACGCGTTGCAGATGGTGAGCAAGTTCGCCCGGCCGGGTGACCGGTTCATCCGCGCCGCCACGGACCAGCCCAAGGTCACCGCGCACGCGGCCCGCCGTCCGAACGGCGACCTGGCCGTCCTGATGATCAACACCTCGTCCGACACGTCGTACCCGGTCCAGCTCGCCTACTCGGGCTTCACGCCCGCCGCCGGCGCGCCCACCGTCCTGTCCCACACGAACGGCGCCACCGCCATCACCACCACGACGTCCGGCACCGCCACCACCCAGACCCTGCCGCCCCTCTCCCTGACCACCGTCGTCCTCAAGCCGTCCTCCGTGCAGGCCGGCCGCCCCGGCACCCCCGGCCAGCCCACGGTCAGCGCCGTCACGGACCGGACCGCCACCATCACCTGGCCCGCCGCCAAGCCCGGCACCCGCCCCATCGCCAAGTACGAGGTCCACCGCCAGAACGGCGCCATCACCGAGCAGCTCGGCGAGACCTCCGCCACCACCCTCACGGTCCACAACCTCAAGCCCGGCACCCGCTACACCGTCAACGTGATCGCCCGCGACACCGGCGGCGCCACCTCCGACCCCTCACCCCCGCTCACCTTCACCACCGGCACCCCCGCCACCAGCTCCTGCTCGGTCAAGCTGACCATCCAGACCGACTGGGCCAGCGGCTACGTCGCCTCCATCGACATCACCAACCACGGCGCCCCCCTCAACGGCTGGACCCTCGCCTTCACCTGGCCCCGCACGTGGCAGAGCCTGGGCAGCGGCTGGAGCGCCGTCTGGACGCAGACCGGCTCGGACGTCAAGGCCGCCAACGAGCCCGCGAACCCGTCCCTGGCCACGGACGCCACCACCACGATCGGGTACGTCGGCAACTACAGCGGCCCGAACGTCCTCCCGTCCGTCTTCACCCTGAACGGCACGGTCTGCACGACCGAGTGACCTGCGCTTTCCAGAGCACGCGGCTGCCCGCAGCCGCGTGCTCAGGGTTGTCGCGTGCTCCGGGCGGCCGCGTACTACGGGTGGCCGCGTACTCCGGGCGGCCGCGTACTCCGGGCGGCCGCGTACTCCGGGCGGCCGCGTACTACGGGCGGCCGCGTACTACGGGTGGCCGCGTACTACGGGTGGCCGCGTAGTCCGAGTTGCCGCGCACTCCGGGTTGTCGTACCCGGCCACTACGCTCCCCCGCATGAACCACACGTCCGCGATCGAGACCTGGCGCACCCTGCTGGACCCCGCCAAGTCCTGGGTCCTGTTCGGCCACGACACGTGCGTGATCCTGATGCGGCCCGACGGCGACCTCGCCGACCAGGCCACGACCCTCCTGCGCGAGTACGGCCCCGTCCACCCGGGCACCCCGGCCGGCGACTTCGACACCATCGAGCTACGCGACGCCCCCGGCTGGGTGGTGACCGGTCACCACCCCGACATCCTCACCTACGTCGCCCCCGACGAGCTCGACGACCACGACCACCTCGTGGTCGGCCTCCACGGGCGCACCAAGCGCGACCAGGACGGACACGACCTGACCGTCATCCACGTGGAGGACAAGCGCGCCTGACCGAACGCGGTGCTCAATCCAGGCTGAACCGGTCGTACATCTCCTCAAGTCGAGCTTGACGCTCCGAGTCGCCGAGCAGGATCCGGACCTGCACGAGGTGTCCGTCGGCGTCGTGGCCGGCCACGACGGGGAAGAAGCCATCCCCCCAGCTGGTCAGGAAGCACATCGTCCGGGTGCCCCCGACCTCGATCGTCCCGGCCTCGTGCTCCGAAGCTCTGACCTGGGCCATGATCTGCCAGTGGTGGGAGTGCGGCCGGAAATCGACCGCGATCATCCGTTCCGGATCGGCTTGCTTCCACTCCTGCAGAGCGATGGCACGGTCGGCCGCCTCCCTGACAGGCAGGTCCGCCCACCCGTACACCCCCTCCTCACCGGGATGCGTCAGGAGCGGGGCGCCGAAGCCGGCAGCGGCCTCCTGCTCCGATCGCCCCCAGAACGCGACGTCCGCCAGGCCGTCGAGCGGCTCCTCATGCCGCCAGGATGCCAACCCGTCGGCATCGATGAGGCTGAGCCGGCCCGCGTCCACCCCGACGTGGCCCAAGAGCCTGGTCGAGGCGGGTGGCGTGGAGCGCACCCTCAGGGTGACCGACTCCCATCGCACACCGATCCTTCCGTAGTCACGGGAGCTCGCTGTCACGGCGATGCCCCGATCGGTGGGCAGACCACCGATCGCGACGACGGGAACGCCGCTCATGATGAACTCCGAACCGCCGGCCCGCACCGCGTGCTCGACCCGCTCACGATGCGCCACCTGAGGCTCCTGACGTTCCAGCCAGGCATTGAGCCCGTGCGCCTGGCAATGGTCAGCGAAAACGCCGACCATTTGCTCGACGCCATGTTCGGGAATGTCGTACAGCCACGTGCCCTGCTGACGATTGAAGGACCGAGCAGCGGCCTCGGCATCAGGGCCGGCCACGGCGAGATCGACCGATGAGCGGATGCCGTCCCGCGACACTGCGTCGTCCATCACCGGAGGCGCGTCCCCCGACCACAGGTACAGATAACCGGTGTCAGCCACCACCAGCCGCCCGGACGGGCACGTTATGGACCCCAGCGATGTCGGAGCATCAGTCGTCATCGAGGAAGTATGCCCCAGCCCTCACGATCCTGGCCGGTGACGTGCATGGCCGCCTGGACGGCGAGCAAGCAGGCACCCAGAGCCTTTCGATTGTCGTCCGTGCATCTTCGGTGAAGAGCAAAAAGCCCCGAACGACGATCCGTTCGGGGCTTTCATAAGCTGAATGGCTGGTGGTCAGGGGCAGGGTCGAACTGCCGACCTTCCGCTTTTCAGGCGGACGCTCGTACCAACTGAGCTACCTGACCCAGAGCGGTCCTGACGGGACTTGAACCCGCGACCTCCACCTTGACAGGGTGGCGAGCACTCCAAACTGCTCTACAGGACCTTGCGTCTTGCTTTTTCTTGCTGTTTGCGCTCGCTTAGCTTACCAGCTCTTCGGTGGTCTTGGACCAGCCGTTTTGCGGGTGCGCTAGGCGCTCGCGGTGCCCCCAACGGGATTCGAACCCGTGCCGCCGCCTTGAAAGGGCGGTGTCCTAGGCCGCTAGACGATGGGGGCTTAGGTTTCCCTGTCGCCTTCCGTCGGGGACCTCTGAAGCATAGGGGACGATTGCCCTTGATGCCAAAGTGGCGGACCGGCGGCCGGCGAGGCGGGGGTGCCAGTGATCGATCCCGTTGGCGACGGGGCGTTCGTTGGCTCCGGGGAAATCATACGTTGCGGGTCGGGCTCCACGTGACGCTGGATGTACACCGACTGCTCTCCGAGGCCGCCGAGCGTGATGTCGTCCCATGCCCGCAGGCGTTTTGTCTCTCTGTCGAAGTACAGGACGGAGGCCTGGACGGGGGTGGGCTGGGCGTGTTCGAGGGCGCGCAGGCCGGCGCCGCCGGTGGAGCCCTGGATGAGCATGCGGGTGCCGGTGGGGAAGACGGTGGTGCGGCGTTCGTGCGTGTGGCCGGCCAGGATCATGGGGGCGGCGCCGGAGAAGCCGTTGCCGACCTCGCCGTCGTGGACGGCGATCAGGTCGGCCTTGCCGACCTTGGGCAGGTGGGCGCGGCCGAAGTCGGCGAGCGCGGCCGGGTCGGAGTCGACGGCCACGGACTTGTCGGGGGTGAAGCGGGGGTCGCCGAGGCCGTAGATGGTCAGGCCGGCGACCTCCTTGGAGGTGTCGTCCAGGACGATCGCGTTCTTCTGCTTCTCGACGGCCTTCTGCGTGGTGATCGAGTCGTGGTTGCCGCGCACGAACACGTACGGGACCTTGAGCCCGGAGATCTCGTCGACGAACTTGTTCTCCGCCTTGGACCCGTGGTCGGAGATGTCGCCCGTGTCGACGATGAGGTCCACGGCGAACTGGTCCTTGAGGGAGCGGATGACGTTCCAGGCGATGGGGTTGAGGTGGATGTCGGAGACGTGCAGGACGCGGATGGTCTTGGGGTCGGCGTCGTACAGGGGCAGGGTGGAGACCGTGTCGTACAGCTTGGAGACGTTCGTGACGAGTTTGGTGAGCTGGGAGCGGTACGACTCGAAGCGCGTGACGATCGACTCGGCGCTGCCGACGAGGGACGGGGCGGCGGCGACCAGGCCCGAGTAGCGCGGCTCCACGAGCGAGCTGGGGCGGAACGTGAGCGCCGCCAGGGCTCCGGTGGCGGCCAGGGCCACAGAAGCCGCCAGAAGGCCCACCAGAGCCGTTCTCGGGCGCCGGAAGACCATGAGGACCGCGACGAGCGCTCCGGCGCCCGCACAGAGCAGTGAGCGGATCACGAGGGCGCGCACGCCGTCGAGGAGGTCCTCCTCGATCACGGCCGGCAGGCGCTCGGCCAGGCGCGGGTCTTCGAGGAAGGACTTGGCGCGTTCCTGGTCGATGTTCTCGAGCGTGATGCGCAGCCGGAGCGGGGCGCTGTGGGTCTGGAACGTGAGCGTGCCGAGGGGGCTGGCGTCCACGACGGTCTCGCCGTCCCAGGCGGGGCGCAGCGACATGCCGGTCTCCACCGGGCCGACCTGGGCGCGTACGGTGCCGCTGAGGAAGATCCCGAGCCAGGCGCCCACGGCGGCCACGGCGAGCACCGCCGCCAGCCTCGCAGCACGCGATCGAAGGATGGCCTTTGACCTGTGCACGAACTTCATACGGTTTCTTGCTTACCTGTCGAGCGGGGCAGAATGGCAGGCGTGATTGAGGTATCGCGGGAGAAGTTCGAGGAGCTCGTGGCCGAGGCCCTGGACACGATTCCGCCGGACCTCACGCGTGCCATGAGCAATGTCGTCGTCACGGTCGTCGATGACCCGCCCGAGCCCCACCTGCTCGGCTTGTACACCGGTGTCCCCCTCACCGAACGCGGCGACTGGTACTCAGCAGTTCTGCCCGACCGGATCGAGATCTACCGCAATCCGATATGTGAAATTTGCGATACCGAGGAACAGGTGATCGACGAGGTCCGCATCACGGTCGTGCATGAGGTCGGCCATCACTTCGGCATCGACGACGCCCGCCTTCACGAATTGGGCTGGTAACCCTTTGCTTTTGGTTGGCTGCTTTCGGTTGCGGTCTCCCCTGCTCGTCGGGCACCTTAGGTGACATAGCGAGCACCCTGAGTCAGGCACAGCGGAGTCCAGTGGGGGCCATGCGGGCGCGACGGCCGCCGGGACGGCATCGCCGTGCCGGAGAAGCACGACAAGTCACATATCGGGAAGTCATCGCCATCAGGGAGTTCCGGGCGCTCTGGTACGGCCAGTGCCTGTCGCTCCTCGGCGACCAGCTCGCCCAGGTGGCGCTCGCCGTCCTCGTCTACGACCGCACCGGCTCGCCGCTGGCCACCGCCGCGGTGTACGCGTTGACGTACCTGCCCTCCATCGCCGGCGGGCCGCTGCTGGCCGGGCTCGCCGACCGGTTCGCCCGCAGGGGCGTCATGCTGGCCTGCGACCTCGTCCGGGCCGCGCTGGTCGGCACGATGGCGGTGCCGGGCGTGCCGTTCTGGGCGCTGTGCGCGCTCGTCTTCCTGGTCGTGCTGCTCAGCGCGCCCTTCTCGGCCGCGCGGGCGGCGCTGCTGCCCGAAGTGCTCGAAGGTGACGCGTACGTCATCGGCTCGGCGCTGCAGAACATGACCAACCAGGGCGTGCAGATGCTCGGGTTCGCCACCGGCGGAGCGCTGATCGCCACCATGGGCCCGTACCGCGCGCTCGCCCTCGACGCCGCGACGTTCCTCGGATCGGCGCTGATCCTCGCCTCCGGCGTCCGCCGCCGGCCCGCCAGCGCGGGCGCGTCCAAGCCCTCCATGTGGTCGATGACCGCGGGCGGCGCCCGGCTCGTGTTCGGCTCGCGCAAGCTGCGCACGCTGGTGCTGTTCGCCTGGCTGTGCGGGTTCTACATCCTGCCCGAAGGCATCGCCGCCCCGTACGCGGCCAGGCTCGCCGACGGATCGCTGCCCGTCCCCGTGATCACCGGGCTGCTCATGGCGGCCATGCCGGCCGGCACCGTCGTCGGGGCGTTCCTGTTCAGCAGGTTCGTGCCGGCGCCGCGGCGGCTGCGGCTCATGGGCTGGATGGCCGTCCTGAGCTGCGCGCCCCTCGTCGTCACCGCGTTGCGCCCGCCGCTGGCCGTGGTGCTGGCGGCATGGGTGCTGTCGGGCATCGGCGGGGCGTACCAGCTCGCGGCCAACGCCGCCTTCGTCCAGTACGTACCGGCCGAACGTCGCGCGCAGGCGTTCGGCCTCGTGCAGTCGGGGCTGATGGCCGTGCAGGGCATCGGCATCATCGTGGGCGGGTTCGCGGCTGAGAGACTCGGCCCCGAGCCGGTGGTCGCGCTGGCGGGGGTCGCCGGGGTGATCAGCGCGGCCGTACTGGCCCTGATCTGGACCGAGTCCCGTGACGAGGGCGCCCGCATGCCCGCCGAGGCCACCGCCTGATCGCCGCCGCGGCTCCTGAACGGGAGCGCCCGGACCACCACCCGATCACTGCTGCGGCTTCTGGGCGGGAGCGCCCGCATGCCTGCCGAGACCACCGCCTGATCACTGCTGCGGCTTCTGCTCGCCGCTCCAGTCGGTCGAGGTGGACTTGGCCTGCTGCTTGTTGATGATGTCCTGGACGATCGAGGTGTCGTGCTCCTCGTCCGGCATCAGGAGCCAGCCGATCGCGTACAGCGCGACGCCCGCCCCGCCGAACAGCGTCGCGATCGCCAGACCGATCCGCACCAGGTTGGCGTCGATCCCCACGTACTCGCCGACGCCCGAGCAGACGCCCGCGATGATCCGGCCCTTGTGAGTGCGACGCAGCTTCTTGACGTTGTATTCGCTCATGCCTCAAGACTGCCCGGCGGCCCGGTGTTCGCACATCAGGATTGCCCCTGGTAGAACCCTGGTAGTCCCCCTTGCACGAGAGGACCACCATGGACGACCTGCTGCGCCTGGACGACAAACTCAACCCTGACCAGCGGCTCATCCGCGACACCGTCAGGTCCTTCGTCGCCGACCGCGTCCTGCCCCACGTGGGCGACTGGTTCGAGGAAGCCGTCTTCCCCGCCCGCGACCTCGCGCCCGCGCTCGGCTCGCTCGGCCTGCTCGGCATGCACCTCCAGGGGTACGGCTGCGCCGGCACCGACGCCGTCTCGTACGGGGTCGCCTGCCGCGAGCTCGAAGCCGGCGACTCCGGCCTGCGCTCCTTCGTCTCCGTGCAGGGCTCGCTCGCCATGTTCCCCATCTGGCGGTACGGCTCCGACGAGCAGAAAGAGGAATGGCTCCCCCGCATGGCCGCCGGCGAGGCCATCGGCTGCTTCGGCCTCACCGAGCCCGACCACGGCTCCGACCCCGCGAACATGCGCACGTACGCCAAGAAGGACGGCACCGACTGGGTGCTCAACGGCTCCAAGATGTGGATCACCAACGGCTCCGTCGCCGACGTCGCCGTCGTGTGGGCGCAGACCGACGACGGCATCAGGGGCTTCGTCGTCCCCACCACCACCCCCGGCTTCTCCGCCCCTGAGATCCACAAGAAGATGTCCCTGAGGGCCTCCGTCACCTCCTCCCTCTACTTCGACGACGTCCGCCTGCCCGCCTCCGCCGCCCTCCCCGGCGTCACCGGCCTGCGCGGCCCCCTCTCCTGCCTGTCCGAAGCCCGCTACGGCATCGTCTGGGGCGTCGTCGGCGCCGCCCGCGCCTGCCTCGAAGCGGCCGTCGACTACGCCAAGACCCGCGTACAGTTCGGCAAGCCGATCGGCGCGTACCAGCTCACCCAGGAAAAACTCGCCTGGATGTACGTCGCCACCGCCCAGGCCGGCCTCACCGCCCTCCACCTCGGCGAACTCAAGGACGCCGGCAAGCTGGAGCCCCGGCAGATCAGCTTCGGCAAACTCGCCAACGTCCGCGCCGCCCTCGACATCGCCCGCCAGGCTCGCACCATCTTGGGCGGGAACGGGATCACGCTGGAGTACCCTGTGATCAGGCACATGAACAACCTGGAAAGCGTCCTGACCTACGAAGGCACGCAGGAGATCCACACACTGGTGCTGGGGGAGGCGCTCACGGGGATGGCGGCTTACCGGTGATGGAGGCGTCGCGGGCAGGGCGGTAATCTCTGTACCCTTGCTGGTGCGAGGGGCGTTAGCTCAATTGGCAGAGCTGCGGACTTTTAATCCGTAGGTTCCGGGTTCGAGCCCCGGGCGCCCTACCACTCCGACCTGGGGTTTCCCGCGATGGTGTAGTCGAGTCGTCCGATCGTGAGTCACGGTGGGACACATGTGAGTCACCTGCGAGGGCGGGCGTTGTTCACCTTGCGCGCCGTCTTGCGAGCCGCCTTGAGGACCAGCCGGGCGGTGGCCCAGGCGCTCTCGTGATACAGCTGCGGCAGCACCGACGTGTACGTGTCGGCGGTGAGCACGATGCTCGCATGTCCGAGCATGCCCTGCACCACGCGCGGATCCGCTCCCGCTGCCGGGGCCAGCGTCGCGGCTCCATCTCTCAGGTCGTGCAGCCGCAACCCGGGGAAGTCCGCTGGTCAGGACCAGTTTGTGGAAGCGGTAGCTGAGGTAGTCGGGATCGATTGCCTGCCGTTCTCACGCGTGAACATCGGTGTTGACGGCAACCAAGCGGTGCCCCTTCCACCGCGCTGGACTCGTTCGTAGCGGTACAGCAGCCGGAGAGTGTCGATGTCCAGAGCGATCCCACGCTGGCTGGAGGCGCTCTTCGGCGGGCATGGGAACAGACCGTGGTCGGTGTGGACGAGCTGGCAGGTGATGGCGCGTTCGCGCCGGTCGGTGTCGAGGTGGATCCAGCGCAGGCCGGCTACCTCGGCGCGCCGCAGACCGCGCAGAGCGATCAGCCACCACAGCGCCAATAGTCGGTCGTCACGGACGAAGGCGAGGAACTCGGTGGGTTGCTCGACCGTCCACACCGCCACGGCGGGGCGCTCACCAGTGCGCCTCCACGCGGCCACCCGCCGTGGTCCACACCAGGGGGTGGACGTGGCGTGGCGACGGTAGCCGTAGTCCGCGAGCCGGGTTGTCACGGATTACGTCTTCCCGGACGGCTTCGTTCAAGGCGGCCCGCAGCGTCGCGCGGATCCTTTCCAGGGTGGCCGCGCTGATCGGCTTGCCGTAGCGGTGCGGCGCTGGGCCACAGCCGAGAACATTCTCACGACGTGCCGCCCCGACAGCCCGCGGTCGGCCGGATCCGCTGCACAACCACCGACAACCAGTAGCGCAACCACTGAGCGACCATGCGGTACCCGGTCACCGGCGCCGCCTCCAGCGACCGAGCGAGATCGCGGGCGGCCTGCCGCGCCGCCTTTCTCGGCCTGGCGCTCTTGCCAACAGCCCAAAAGCCTTGACTACCTGGCCTTGGGCGAGCGGCCATCGGCTGCTACCGGAATCGTCTGCCGTTCCGCCCCGACCGACGACCGGCAACCGGTGCTGTGATGGTCACGGGGACGCCCGAGGGAGCTTGGGCGCCCGTGATGCGCCTCAGCTCGGCCTCGCCCGAACGGACCTCGCTGGTCTGCGGGACGATACCGGCGTCGGCCATCAAACGGGTCATGTCACGGCGCTGGTTGGGCAGCACCAGGGTGACGACGCTGCCGGACTCGCCGGCGCGGGCGGTGCGGCCGCCGCGGTGCAGGTAGTCCTTGTGGTCGCTCGGCGGGTCGACGTTGACGACGAGGTCCAGGTTGTCGACGTGGATGCCGCGGGCCGCGACGTTGGTCGCCACCAGCGCCGTGACGTGGCCGCTCTTGAACTGCGCGAGGGTGCGGGTGCGCTGGGGCTGGGACTTGCCTCCGTGCAGCGCGGCGGCGCGCACTCCGCTGTTGAGCAGCTGTTCGGTGAGCCGGTCCACAGCGTGCTTGGTGTCCAGGAACATGATCACCTGGCCGTCGCGAGCAGCGATCTCCACAGTGGTGGCCTGCTTGTCGGCACCCTGGACGTGCAGCACGTGGTGTTCCATCGTGGTGACCGCGCCCGCCGAGGGGTCGACCGAATGGACCACCGGGTCGTTCAGATAGCGGCGGACCAGCAGATCGACGTTGCGGTCCAAAGTGGCGGAGAACAGCATCCGCTGGCCACCTGGGCGCACCTGGTCGAGCAGGTGGGTGATCTGCGGCATGAAGCCCATGTCGGCCATCTGGTCGGCCTCATCCAGCACGGTGACGCCGACCTGGTCCAGGCGGCACTCGCCACGCTCGATGAGATCCCTGAGCCGCCCCGGGGTCGCGACGACGACCTCCGCGCCGTTGCGCAGCGCCTGGGCCTGGCGGCCGATCGACATGCCGCCGACGACCGTGGCCAGCCGCAGCTTCAGTGCTTGGGCGTACGGCGTGAGCGCATCGGTGACCTGCTGGGCCAGTTCCCTGGTGGGGACGAGGATCAGAGCAAGCGGTCGCCGTGATTGTGCCCGCTGTCCGGAGGTGCGGACGAGCAGGGCCAGGCCGAAGGCGAGCGTCTTGCCCGACCCGGTGCGCCCCCGCCCCAGAACGTCCCGGCCGGCCAGGGAATTCGGCAGCGTGGCCGCCTGGATCGGGAACGGTTCGTTCATGCCCAGGCTGGTGAGCACCTTCAGCACCGCGGGCGGCATGCTCAGCTCAGCGAACGTCGCGGCTGCGGGCAGGGCCGGGGTGACAGTGACCGGGAGCGCGAACTCTCCCTGGACCGCAGCAGGACGCCGCCCGTTGCCGCCCCGGCTGGAGGCGCCTGAACGGCCCTGAGACCGAGAGCCGAATCGGCCGCCCTTGCTTCGGGCGGAGCCGCCCGTCCGGGGCGAAGAGTTGCGATCGTGCGCGCGAGTTGCGTGGTTCATGCAGAACCTTCCTCGATGCGGCACGTGTCAGGTGGTTCTCGGTGCGATGAGCGGCACAAGAACAGCGAGCACGAGCCGAAGAAAAGACGAGTCGAACCGGCGGAAACGGCCTGGGTTCGTACGTCGAAATGGTCGGCTTTCGCCGAAAGAACGCGGCTGTGCTGCCGCGCCGTAGGACTGGAGCGGGCCTGTGCCCGAACCGGAGCCATCGGTGGTGCATCCGGTGTGCGGCGGAAGAACAGCCACGCTGCGCTTCTCGGGTTGTGAGGCCATCACGGCACGAGGGATGCCACAAAAGCAACGCGCCGGGTCCGCGCCCTACGGCGCGGGCCCCGGCTGCGTGGTGCGTCAGTGTCAGGCGGGAACGATGTTCTCGGCCTGCGGGCCCTTCTGGCCCTGCGTGACGTCGAAGGCCACCTTCTGGCCCTCGTGCAGCTCACGGTAGCCGCCGTTGGCGACGATGTTGGAGTAGTGCGCGAAGACGTCGGCGCCGCCGCCGTCCTGCTCGATGAAGCCGAAGCCCTTTTCCGCGTTGAACCACTTCACGGTGCCAGAAGCCATGTTGATCTCCTTTGATAGGTGCAAAGCCGAAATCCGTATCGAACGGATCCCGCGTCGCCGCGGCAGGACCACACCCGGAGATGACCGGAAAAACAAAAAATGCACCTGAGGCTACATACCGTCAGGTGCACACAAGTCTTTATGGGTACCACAACTGCAACTGAGCCCAATCTAGCACATGTGCCGCCGTGCTGCGCATGCCCCCGCCAACGTCGGCACCATCCGCGCGCCATTGCGGCCTTGACCCGCATGTTCCAGGTGCAACTGCGCCGTTGCCCGCACCGCCACCCCGTTCGGCCAGGCAATCTCCTCGTCCTGCAGCTCATCGAACAGGCCGCTGTTCAGGCTGGGAAAGGCTTACGGTTCTGGGCCCGCAAGCGTCCCGGCCAGCGCGGCCTGCCTGTACGGCCGAGCAGACCAGCAGGTCGGCGCGGTACCCGGCGGCAGCGGCCAGGACGGACGAACCTTCCAGCCGGAGCAGCCCCGGCGCTGGTCAGCGCACGACCCAGCACCCCGCCACGGCGTTCTTGGGGGCGTTCTTGGGGCGGGCCAGATGTGCCGCGCGCCGGCGGCCAGCTGGCGTAGCCCGCCGCCGGCGCCGCGACGGGTGATGACGCAGGAACGAGGCGAACTCGGCGGCGGCCGGGCCAAGCATGACCAGGCAGAGCGCGATTTCCAGGATCGTGACGGCCCGCGATGCCGAAGATGATGAAAGTGATCACCAGAGTCGCTCCGTGCGGAGCCGTGGCGGTGTTTTCGCTGGGTTCATCGATCCGAGTCGAGATTCGTCCCGCGCCGGGGCCGGTAGGGCCTGCCGCCGGCCAAGACGACCTGTGCCGCGCCTGCCATGGTCCTTGGCCTGGCCGGGGTTCACCCGGCGACCAGCTGCGCAGAGCCTTTCGGCACGGCGCCCGGCGGGCCTGCCCCGCCGGTCACCGCCGGGCCCGGAAGCAGCCGGAAGAATCGGTCCAGGCCGGTGCGGTGCAGCAGCCGCGCACCCCGGCCAGCACCAGTCGACCGCCGAGCTCGCGCACCCGCGCCGATCAGCGCGCCCACGCCTTCAAAGTCGCAGAACGCCAGCCGTGACAGATCCGCCACCGCTGCGGCGAGCCGGCCGACCAGGACGTGATCCGCCTCCCGGATCTAGCCGGCGGCGGTCGTGGTGCGCAGCCCACCCCGCAGGCCCATCACCGGGCAAACCGCCGAATGCCACACCACGATCGCCAGCCCATCCCCCCGCCCCTGATCGCACCCTCGATCTTGACTTCCATCTTGATCCTGGTCGTGCTCGCTCATCGCCATCACCTCGCCCCCGGCCCTGCCCGCCTCTCACGTCGATCATGTGGCGGGTGCGGAGGTGGGCTAGATTTCCTAACATCCCAAGAGGCGGATCCACGAGGGCAGTGCAGGACGAGCACATGTATGGCAAGCGGCGCCGCACCCTCACCCGCCTTGGCTGCACCACCACAACGTCCGGCTCAGATGAACACCCACCAGCCACCGACGCTCCTTCGTGCCCTTCCTCGCCAAGGACACCAGCAGAGATCGCACGGCCAAGCGACCAGCAGCCGACCGCATCGCAGGTGCGGGCGTGGGCTCGTGAACATGGACTGCCGATCGCCGATTGCGGCGGACTCCGCCCTGAGATCCGGGAAACCTGGCATGCCGCCGCCGACATCGCGCCAGGGGAGAATCCCTGACTTTGCGGAAACCGCAGAAGGGTGCCGGCCATCGACCAGAGTGAAGCTCGGCCACCAGTTACGCTGGAGGTGCAACTCAAGCGCCGCGACGGAGGGAGGCGAGCGACGGTGAGCGTGGACCTCGAACACGAGCCCATTCATGACCTCGCCCGCCGGGTCATCCGGCTGGCCGAGGAAACCCAGTACGCCGCTCAAGTGCTCGAACGCCGCCTGGATGCGCTGGAACGCCGCTCCGAAGCCGCCGGCAGGGCCGAACGGATCTTGAGCATCGCCGCCGGCATGCGGACCCACCTCGGTCGAGACCGACTGTCTGTTGATGATCTGTACGATCCGGACACGGGTCTTCCCGCGTGATCATCGACTCCAGCGCCATCATTGCCGTCATCAACGGTGAGCCAGAGGCCATCCCATTCGCTCACACCATCGCGCAAACGTATGTCGTATTTCGGCCGTCAACTACGTCGAAGCGGCCATCGTGGCGGACAACCGTGGTGAGGCCATGCGCAACGCCTTCGACACGCTCGTTGATGAGATGGGCCTCATCATCGAGCCGGTGACACCCCATCAGGCCAGGATCGCCCGCCAGGCGTACCAGACCTACAGCAAGGGCAACAACTCCAAGGCCAAGCTCAACATGGGCGACTGCTTCGCCTACGCTCTCGCCAAAGACCTCGACCAGCCCCTGCTCTTCAAAGGCGAGGACTTCCCGCACACCGACGTCACCCCCGCACAGCCCTGACAGTAAGAGGATGACATCCCTCCCGTGGTTGCTCATCGGATGCTCGTCGGCCCCTGATACGGCATAACACTGGGCGGCATTTCCGGACATTTTGAGTGCGGGCAACCGATGACATCGCGGCACAAGAGAACACGATTCGGTAGTGTGCGGCATTGAGAACTGCGACTTTTAATCCGTAGGTTCCGGGTTCGAGCCCCGGGCGCCCTACCACTTCACACCCGCGAGGCGGGGGATGGCCGCGTTCATGCTCAGGTCCTGGTTGGTGAGGATGACGGTGGTCTAGATCGTTGATGTGAAATTCGCTGATCGTCTGCGGGCACAGCGAAGGGCGTCCAAGATCGGTTTGTGAAGACTGAGCTGGACGCCCTTCTGACGGCACTCTACGTTTATCTGGACGATCATGTGATGCCTTCGCGGGAACGGCCTCGCAAACGAGGTCGACCACCGGTACTGACCTCGGCCGAGGCGGTGGTCGTGGCGGTGGCGCAGGTGCTGCTGCGATGCGACCAGGAACGCTACTGGTTACGAACTGCAGCGGCCAGGATCGGCCACCTGTTCCCGCGACTGCCATCCCAGGCCGTCTACAACCGGCAGCTGCGCGATCTGGGCCCGCAGATGTCGGCGGCGGCATCGTGGATAGCCCGCCAGGTTCCGACCTGGCACGAACCGCTGCGGTTGATGGACGGCACGCCGATCCGCTGCGGAGCATCGCGCGTGACGGTCAACCGATCCGGCCTGGGCGAAATCGCCGGATACGGCATGGATAAGTCCCACCACGCCTTCTATTGGGGTGCCAAGCTGATGCTCATCACCACCGCCGACGGCGCGGTGACCGGCTTCAGCCTGGCCTGCCCCAAAGAGCTCGACGAACGCAAACAGGCCCTGCACCTGCTGCACGTCACCGAGATCGCGCCCGCACCATGCCC
The DNA here is from genome assembly GCF_900323885.1 of [Actinomadura] parvosata subsp. kistnae. Classification (GTDB taxonomy): domain Bacteria; phylum Actinomycetota; class Actinomycetes; order Streptosporangiales; family Streptosporangiaceae; genus Nonomuraea; species Nonomuraea composti. Next base: position 2,044,404 of record NZ_OOHJ01000018.1, read on the forward strand.
GATCGTGTGCGACAAGGGATTCGCCGGCGCCGGCATCGAGAAAGCCGCCGCTGACCTGGGCCACCCGCTGATCCGGCCGAACCGCCAAGACGAGCCTGGGCCTGCCCTGCCCTTTCCCGGCTGGCTACGCCAACGCATCGAAGCGATCATCTGGACCCTGAAGAACCAACTCGGTCTCGAACGCCACAACGCCCGTACCACCGACGGCCTCTGGGCCAGGGTCAGCCAGCGCATCCTCGCACTCAACGCCGCCATCTGGCACAACTGGAACACTGGCGCGCCAGTGAAACGATCCCTGATCTCCTACGACCACTGATTTCACATCAGCGATCTAGCCCTTGGTGGGGGACATGTCCAGCTCCCTCCAGTAGCTCGTGCTCGTCGTGATCAGCGGGCTGTCATCGGCGCACCATGACCCAGTGCTGGTCGCTGCCGGAACGGCCGCACGTCGCCGCGGAGATCTGCCACGGACGCCGCACATTGTGGTGCAGGCACAGGTCGCGCAGGTGCTTCCATCTGATCTGGACGACTGTGTCCCACACGCCCTCCTTGACCACGGGGAAGGTGAACTGCTGGCGTTTGTCGTCGCTGCACCGGCCCACCTGCACCGCGGTGCCCTTGGGGGCGCCCAGGCAGTACGTGCGCCCGCGGTACGTGACGGCGAGCTGGGAGCGGGCGGTGCGCTTCCACAGATAACCGTCGAACGTCGTGGACGGGCAGTAGTTCGCCTGGGCGCGGAAGCCCAGTTTGGCCGGGGTGTGGTCCGCGGCGTAGGTCAGGCAGCGGTCGTCGTTCTTGATGAGGTAGGTCTTCGGGGCGGCCAGGGCGGGGGCAGGGACGAGCGCGGCGGGGATGGCCAGGGCGAGGACGGCCGCGACCGTTGATCGTCTGCTCATGGCACGGCATGCTACGACGATCATCCGGCCACGGGGTCGTTCTCCCCGCCTTAGGGCAGACTGGTCGCCATGCGGCGCGGGCGACTCATCACCATCATCGGGGCGATCTTCGCTGTGGTCGGGCTCGTGCTGGTCTCCGTCGCCGTCACGCTGGCCGTCACGACCGCGAGCTTCCTGGGCTCCGCCGAGCGGGTCGACGGCGTCGTGGTCGAGATGACCGCGAAGACCTCCACGAGCCGGGACTCCCACGGGCGTACGCGCGAGAGCGTCTCGTGGTATCCGACCGTGGAATTCAGCGTCGACGGCAGGCGCCACTCGTTCCGGAGCTCCACCGGTACGAATCCGCCGATGTACGAGAAGGGTGACGTCGTGCCCGTCGCCTACGATCCGGGCGACCCTTCCGACGCGGTGATCGCGGCGTTCTGGCCGGCGTTCCTCGCCCCCTTGATCGTCGGCGGGCTGGGCGTGTTGTTCACGCCGGTCGGTGTGGTGCTGTTCGTCAAGGGGCGCCGGTCGCCTGCCAGGTGACGGCCTGGTCAGGCGGGCGCTGAGAGGCGGATCGCCTCCACTTGGCCGTCCAGCAGGACCGGGCCCGCCGCGTACGGGACCAGCAGCGTGTCTCCCCTCCGCAGCAGCAGGTCGTCCTTCTCGCCCAGGAGGCGGCCCTGTCCGGCCACCACGACCAGCACGCTGAAGCCGCGGTCCAGGCGCTCGCCGCCACGCACGCGGCGGGCGGTGAAGAACTCGTCCGCGGTTTCGGGGAGCAGCCGTTCCGGGGTGCCGCGCAGGTCGGCGAGGCGGGCCGGCGTCCAGGCGCGGCGGTCGACGCACCGCAGGGCCAGGTCGTAGCCGAGGCCGAGGTGGCCGCCGTCGAGGCCGAAGCCCTCGTACTCCAGCAGCACCGAGAAGTCGGTCGGCTCCTGGACCTCGACCAGCAGGATGCCGTCGCCGATCGCGTGCGGCAGGCCGGCCGGGCAGAGGATCGTGTCGCCGGACGTGACCGGGATCTTGTTGGTGGCGGCGAGCATCGCCTCGGTCTGCTGCCCGGCCACCCAGCCGGCCAGCTCGGCGGCCTCCACGTCGCGGGCGAAACCCAGATGGACGTACGCGCCGGGCCGCGCGGAGACGATCACCCACGCCTCGGTCTTCCCGTACGGCGAGGCGAGGTGCGCGGTGGCGAAGCGGCGGTCGGGGTGCGCGTGCAGGGGCAGCCGCTGGCCGGCGTCGAGCAGCTTCACCAGCACGCCGGTGTCGGTGCGCTCCGGGCCGAGCCACCAGCGCGGGTCCGCGGCGATCGCCTCGGCCAGCACGCGGCCGTCGGCCAGGGTGGACAGCCCGGACGGGGCGAGCCCGAACCTGGGGGTCACCGACCCCACCCAGTCCTCCGGGCGGTCGGGCAGCGCCGCCACGTTGCGGAACGCGGCGATCCGCCCGGCGCCGCGGTAGAAGGTCTCGGGCTGGTTCGCCGGTAGCACCTCGACGGTCATCGGTGTCCCTTCATGGCCTCATTCGGTGAGGAAGCCGGTCCCTTCATGGCCTCACTCAGTGAGGAAGCCGGACCCTTCATGGCCTCACTCAGTGAGGAAGCCGGACCCTTCATGGCCCCGCTCAGTGAGGAAGCCGATCCCTTCATGGTGGCCAGTTCGGCGAGGAAGCCGCCGACGAACGTGTCGCCGAGCCCGACGGTGGTCGGGTTCTGGACGTCGAGGGCGAAGCCGGGGACGCAGTCCACGGTCGCCCCCATGCGCGAGCGCAGCGCCGCCGCGAAGGCGACCGACTCGGGCCGCCGGGGCAGCCGGCGCAGACGTTCGACGTCCTCCTCGGTGAAGGTGTCGCCGTGGCAGTAGCGGGTGGCGGCCATGACGGTGCCGGTGTCGAGGGCGCCGGCGTAGTCGCCCACGCCGAGCGCCGCGGCCCAGTACTTGGTGTGCAGCACCAGCGTCGGCACCGGGATGAGCTGGTGCACCGCCGTGAGCGCCCGCGCGACGTCCTCGGCCGAGAGCAGGTCGACCGGCCGTCCGAGGTACGACTGGAGCTCGTCCTCGTTCAGCCCGTACACGTCGATCACGTCGAGCAGTTCGTCCCGGACGCGGCGGCTGAAGGCGGGCTCGTGGTAGGCCGCGTCCTCGAAGTAGGTCACCGCCGTGGGCGGCAGCCGCCGCATGTGCTCCTTCAGGGTGGTGAGCCGGTCACCGAGCTCCGCCTCGTCGCGCATGGCGTTGAACCCGGAGATCAGGAAGACGTCGGCCTCGCTCAGCCGGTCGCCGAGGTCGCCGGTGAGCAGCATGGCGGCGTTCGCCGGGTCGTTGACGTAGATCAGGCGGTTCGGGAACGGCGCGGCGATGTCGATGTCGCCGGCCCGGACCCGCAGGCCCTGGTCGTACTGGACGATCAGGTGGGGGTGGAAGGTGTCCCCGGCGCCGCTGCTGACGTACGCGCAGTCCGCCGGCAGCAGCCGGCGGAACGTGTCGTTGACGCTGACCAGGTGCAGCGTGGACGGCACGCCGAGCCGGCTCATCACGATCCCGGCCCGCACCGAGGTGCCGCCGAGGGTCTCCCGGTACGGGAACCGGCTCGCGAAGGCCGGCAGCGCCGGGGCGGCGGCGACGAAGTGTTCGCCGCCTCCGCCGCGGGCGACGTACCCGAGGATCGACACCACGAGGTCCCGCTCGCTGGTCACGGTGGCCGGTGACGTCAGCTCCGCGGCCGCGATGCGGTATTCGGCGACAAGCTGTTCCAGGACGCCGGCGGTGAGCTTCAACTCGTGGTCGACGCAGCCGCCCAGCCCCAGGATCACCCGAGAAGCGTCGGCCATGTCAGTAGAGGGAGCCCTTGCCCGCGGCGCCGAACAGCTCGATCTTCTCGGCGGCGACCACCTTCATGGCCTCGATGCAGGCGGGCTGGATGGCGTTCGGCTCGCGCACCTTCGGGTCGTCGCCCAGCACCTCGCGCATCTTGTCGTGGTAGGCGACCTTGATGTCGGTGGAGATGTTGATCTTGTTGATGCCGATCTGCGCCGCCTCGCGGATCTCGTCGTCCGGGTTGCCGGAGCCGCCGTGCAGCACGAGGGGGATCCGCACCCGGCTCTTGATCTCCTTGAGCAGGTCGAGCTTCAGCTCCGGCTTGAGGTGGGCCGGGTAGAGGCCGTGGAAGGTGCCGATCGCGACGGCGAGGCTGTCCACGCCGGTCTGCTCGACGAACGTGACCGCGTCGTCGGGGTCGGTGTAGATGATCTCGGCGGCACCGGCTTCGGCGTAGCTGTCGTTCCCGCCGATCGTGCCGAGCTCGCCCTCCACCGACAGGCCGAGGACGTGCGCGGTGTCGGTGACCTTCTTGGTGATCGCGATGTTCTCCTCGAACGGCTTCAGCGACCCGTCGATCATCACGGAGGTGAACCCGTACCGGATCGCCTGGAGGATCTGCTCATAGGTGGCGCCGTGGTCCCAGTGGATCGCGATCGGGACGCTCGAGTTGTGCGACCGCTCGGCGATGCCGGTGATCATCTCGGGGCCGATGTGCCGCACCTCGTCCGGGTGGATCCCGACGATCAGCGGCGCGTTCGTCTCCTCGCTGATCTCCACGATGCCCTTGAACATCGCCCAGTCGCTGATGTTGAAGGCGGGCACGGCGAAGCCGTGTTCGTTGGCGACGTCCAGGATCGCCTTGCCGGTCGTCAGCATGTAGGTGTCGTCTCCTTATTGCGTGCTGGGTATGTGTCGTCAGGCCTTGACGGCGCCGGCGGTGAGCCCGCCGATGAACCGTCGCTGGAACAGGAGGAAGAGGAGGAGGACCGGCACGGACCCGAGGATGCTCATCGCCATCATCTGGTTCCACTCGTAGGAGTGCTGGCCCATGAGCAGCTGGATGCCGATCGGCACGGTACGCATGTCGTCGGTACGGGTCAGCGAGAGCGCGAACAGGTACTCGTTCCACGAGATCATGAACGTGTACACGCCGACCGCGATCAGCCCAGGCACCGAGATCGGCACCAGGATCCGCCACAGCGCGGTCCAGTTGGTGCCGCCGTCGACCTTGACGGACTCGTCCAGCTCCCGTGGCAGCGTGTTCAGGTACGCGGTGATCATGATGATCGCGTACGGCAGCGTGAACACCATGTGCGTGAGGATCAGGCCGGGATAGGTGTTGTACAGCCCGAGCCCCACGACGAGCCCGAAGTACGGGATGACGAGCGTGATCGGCGGCACCGCCTGCACGCTGACGATCACGGCGTTGATGGTCTTCTGGAACGGGAACGTGAAGCGGCTGAACGCGAACCCGGCCAGCAGGGCCACCAGCAGGGTCAGGATGGTCACCGCGAAGGCGACGACGTAGCTGTTGAGGAAGTACCGCAGCTGGGTGCCGTCGCCCAGGATCGCCCAGTACGCGTCGAACGAGAAACTCTCGGTGACGAGCTTCGGCGGATTCTGGAAGACCTCCCCGTTGCTCTTGAGCGAGGTGGACACCATCCACAGGACCGGCAGGAAGGCGAACAGCCCGCCGATGACGAGCCCGGTGAGGACGCCGGCTTTGGCGAGGGTGCGGCGGGTCTTGACGGTGGTGGCCATGCGTCTCACCGCTCCCTTTGCTGGCGTACGTAGAAGAAGGCCAGGATCATCGTCAGCAGCAGCACGATGACGGCGGCGGCGGACGCGGTCGCGAACTCGTACTCGCTGAAGGCCTGCTTGTAGGTGTAGGTGCTGAGCATCTCGGTGGTGTTCAGCGGGCCGCCGCCGGTCGTCATCCAGATCAGGGCGAACTGCTGGGACGTCCAGATCAGGTCGAGCACCGCCATGCTGACGATCACCGGCCGCAGCTGGGGCAGCGTCACGTGGACGAAGCGCTGGTACCAGTTCGTCCCGTCCATCGCGGCCGCTTCGTACAGGTTGCCGGGGATGCCCTGCAGCGCCGCGAGCAAGCTGATCATGAAGAACGGGTAGCCGGACCAGATGTTGACGAACGTGATCGCCCAGAGCGCCTTGTCCGGGTCGCCGAGCCAGTTCACGCCCTCCTGGATGAGGCCCAGGGTCCGCAGCACGTAGTTGACCACGCCGGACGGGTCGAGCAGCAGCCGCCAGATGACGGCGATCACCGCGATCGTGAACAGCCAGGGCAGGATGTAGACGATCCGGAAGACGGCCTTGGCGACCCCGCCCAGCAACGGGCTGTTGAGCATCATCGCGAAGGCCAGGCCGAGCACCAGGTGGGCCACGGTGCTGACCGAGATGAAGAGGGCGGTGTTCTTCAGCGCCGCCAGGAAGTCGGGGTCGGTGAGCACCTTGGTGTAGTTGGCGAACCCGGCGAACACCGGGTTCGCCTCGACGATCACGTTGTCCCGGAACGAGTAGCTGATCACCATGACGATGGGGACCACCATCAGGACCACGATCAGGAGCACCGTCGGGGACAGATAGCCGTACGGGGTCAGGCGCCCGGCCAGGGTGGCGCGGGCCCGGCCGGGTGTGACCTGTCCCCCGGTGGGCGCCGCGGCCTTCGGCGCCGTCGTGGATGTCATCGCTTTCTCCTTGATCGCGCGCCGTGCCGGGTGACCGGCACGGCGCCTGGGCGGGCTACCCGATCACCGAGGACCAGGACTCCTGCGACTTGGCCAGGGCGTCGTCGACGCTCGTCTTGCCGGTCAGCACGAGCTGGAGCTGCTCGGCGAAGCTGCGCATCAGGTCCTCGGACTTGGGCAGGCCGACGAACTCGTTGGCCGGGTAGCCCTGCTGGTAGATGTCGAAAGCGGTCTTGAACAGCGGGTCACTGTCGCTGAAGTCGGGCTTGGCGTTCTTGTTGCCGGGGAAGCCGTTCGCGATCGTGCTCAGCTTCGCGTTGGTCTCCTTGCTGAGCAGGTAGGACACGAACTTGAACGCCTCGGCCTTGTGCTCGGTGGAGTCGGAGATGCCGATGCCCCACGACGCGTACGGGATGCCGCGCTTGCCGGTGTAGCCGTCCTCGGCGGGCAGGGCCGCCACCTCGAACTTCAGGTCCGGCTTGTTCTTCTTGATCAGGTTGATGTGCGCGAGCGAGTCGATCATCATGCCGACCTGGCCGTTGCTGAACTTCTCGACCTTGTCCTGCTCCTTCATGGTGAGCGAGCCGGGGGCGATGGCGCCCGCGTCGTTCAGGCTCTTCACGTACTCGACCACGCTCTTGACCTGCGGGCTGGTCAGGTTGGGCTTGCCGCCGGTCAGCATGCTGCCGCCGGAGGCCCAGAGCCAGGACATGACGTCGTTCTGGACGCCGTTGGGGACGGCGGTGTCGAGCGGGAGCACCCAGCCCTTCACGTCACCGCCGGTCGCGCTGATCTTCTTGGCCGCGTCGAGGAACTGGCTGCGCGTGGCGGGCACCTCGGCGACGCCGGCCTTGGTGAGCAGGTCCTTGTTGACGAAGAGCGGATAGACGAAGTTGACCACCGGGATCATGTAGGTCTTGCCCTCGAGCTGCACCTGGCTGGCGAGCTGGCCGGCGTCGTACTTCGCGTCGGCCATCAGCTTGGACAGGTCGGTGATCGCGCCCTGCTTGGCGAAGTCGTTGACCCAGGCGCCGTCGAGGCCCACCACGTCGGGGAGGGTCTTCGACGCGGCGCCGGTGATCAGCTGCTGCTTCGTCGAGGCGTACGGCGCGCTCAGCAGCTTGATCTTGATGTTCGGGTTCTGTGCGGTGAAATCGTTGACGATCTTGTCGAACTCCCCGGCCGGGAGCTCGGCCCCCCACCACTGGGCGAACTCCAGGGTCACGGTGCCGTCGGAGGCGGTGTCGTCGCCCGAGCCGCCCGAGCCGCACGCCGCTGCCAACGCGACCGTCGTGGCCGCCGCCACCGTCCCCACCACTCGCCTCATCCGGGTTGCACGAACCGCCATGACGGGCTCCTTCTATTTCGAGATCTTTCCGCCCTCTGCCGCGTTGGCCGTCACGTTAGCAGCGGGTTACGAATGTAAACAAGAGAAGAACCGCAGAAAGCTGCGAACTACGGCATACTCTGGTGCCATGAAGCAGGCATCGGCATCCCCTCGCCGCCCCCTGAGCTTTCGATATCCCCGCCGCCACCGGCCCTTCGGCAGCGCTGCTCGCTCTTGCGACTCTCATCGGCTCTGTGCCGGACTATGCCCAACAGAGGCGTGTTTGTGGCATACTGCCGCACTGACAAGGGGGAATCAGTGAGCGTTGGCAGGGACGAGCGGCAGCGCCACCTACCCGCCGGGCGCAAGGCTCAGCTGGCCGCGTACGTCGCGGAGTCCGGGCAGGTCACGGTCGGCGAGCTGGCCGAGCGCTTCGGCGTCTCCATCGACACCGTGCGCCGCGACCTCGACCAACTGGCCGCCGAGGGCATCCTCGTGCGCACGTACGGCGGCGCCGTCAGCCTCTCCACGGTCTCCCGCACCGACCGCGCCGTCGACCAGCGGCTCGCCGTGCAGGAGCAGGAGAAGGAGAAGATCGGGGCACTGGCCGCGACCCTGGTCAAGGACGGCTCGACCATCATGATCAACGGCGGGACGACCACCCTCGCGCTCGCCCGCAGCCTCGGCCAGCACCGCGACCTCACGGTGGCCACGAACAACCTGCTGGTGCCGAGCGCGCTCCCGCCCACGGCCATCCGCGACATCTACGTCTTCGGCGGTGCGGTCCGCGCGCTCACCCTCGCCACGATCGGCCCGGTCAGCTTCCGCGCCAACACCGGCGCCGAGCTGGACGTCAGCTGCGACCTGGCGCTGATCGGCGTCGGCGCGGTCGCCGCCGACGCCGGCTACACGACGAGCAACCTCGCCGAGGCCGCGATGATGCAGGAGATGATCTCGCGTGCGGCCCGCGTGGCGATCCTCGCCGACTCCTCCAAGTTCGGCCGCCGCCTGTTCGCCCAGGTGTCGGAGCTCGGCGCCGCCGACTATCTGATCACCGACACCGCACCGCCCGCCGACCTGCGGGCCGCGCTCAAGACGAGCGGCGTCGAGGTCCTCACCCCTGCGACCAGGCCCTAGGGCCGATCGCCGGCGAACGTCACTCAGGACGATGGGGCCGGTCCGGTCAGGCAGTGCTGCACGAGCGGTCCGAACCAGCCGGCCAGTTCGTCGACGGACGATGACGCGATCGGTTCGACCCTGACGATGTAGCGGGCCACGGTGAGGCCCAGGAGCTGGACGTTGACCATGCCGGCCCGGACTGTGGCGTCCGGCGTGCCGAGCAGTGCCGCCACCCGGCCGGTGATCTCCCGGTCGATGTATTCGCGGATCAACGTCTCGGACTGGTCGTCGGCCCGGGCCGACCGGGTGAGCATGGCGAGCGGGGTGCGGCCCGACGCGTCGATGCTCTCCACGAGTGTCCGGACGATGCGCTCGCCGATGCCGTCGAGGCCGCCGGCGAAGATCGATTCGATGGCCGGCGGGACCTGGGCGGACAGCTCGACGGCGGCGGCGAACAGGCCCTGTTTGCTGCCGAAGAAGTAGAACACCATCGCCGGGTCGACTTCGGCTCGGGCGGCGACCGCGCGCACCGTGGTGCCGCCGTAGCCGTGCTCGCGGAACAGCGCGCGGGCCGCGTCGAGGATGCGCTGCTTGCTTTCCGCGCCCGTGCGCCAGCGGCCGGGACGAGCGGGGGAACTGTGCTCTGTCATGACCGGGCCAGTCTATCGGAGCTTTCTTCATCGCTGGTGGACTTTCAGGTCCGGGCGCCGATAGCTTGAACTTCATCAGTGATGAAGAAAGGGCTGCGATGAAGGTGATCGTGATTGGCGCCGGTCTGGGCGGGCTCACGCTGGCGCAGGGCTTACGCTGGTCCGGAATCGACGTCGTCGTGTACGAGCGGGACGACGCAGAGGGCCGCGCGCAGGGTGTCAGCCTGCACGTCGACGATCGAGGCGCCGAGGCGTTGCGCGCGTGCCTGCCTCCGGCGCACGCCGCGATGGCCGAGGCCACGATGGGCGGGCCGCGCGAGCGGACGCTGACGTTGTCCGACGTGGACGGCACGCTCACCGTCGTGGGTACTCAACCGGCCACCGGCGTGGGGAATCTGCCGCGCCCGGGGCGGCAGGCTCATCGCCCGCTGCTGCGTGCGGTGCTGCTGGCGGGGCTGGCGGACGTGGTCCGGTTCGGAACGGAGTTCACGCGGTTCGAGCAGCGGGCCGACGGCACCGTCCAGGTGTGGTTCGCCGGCGGCGGCACGGACACGGCGGACGTGCTGGTCGGCGCGGACGGCATCGGCTCGGCGGTCCGCCGTCAGCACCTGCCGCACGCGCGGGTGGTCGATTCGGGACGGCGCATGCTCATGGGCGCGACCGCGTTGCGGACGATCGCCGATACCGGGCTGCCCGAGCTGATCGGCCACAGCCCCGCCCGCGTTCAGGTGGGCGGCACGATGATGGCGCTGGGCGTGCTGCGGTTCACCGAGCCGCCGGTGGCCGCGCGGCAGCGGTGGCTGCCCGCCTTGCCCCTCGACGCGGTCGCCACGGCCGAGGACTACACGATGTGGGCTCTGCCGATCACGCGGGAGCAGCTCGGCCAGGCCGCGTCACCGGCCGCGCGGTGGCGCCTGGCCAAGGAGCTGGGCGGGCACCTGCCCGCGGCCCTGCGGCGGGTCGTCACCGAGGCGTGGCCGGACCTCACGGTCGCCCTGCGCATCGGGACGATCCCGCCCGTACCCGCCTGGCCCGCCGGCCCGGTGACGGTCATCGGCGACGCCATCCACCTGGCCCCAGGGTTCGGCGGCAACCTGGCGATGCAGGACGCGCGCCGCCTCTGCGCGGCTCTGGTCGAGGCGTATCACGGCCGGCTGGACCTGATCGACGCGATCGGCGCCTATGAGGACACGATGCGCCGCGACGGCTTCCCCGCGCCCGCCGCGGCGAAGGCGGGCACATGAGCCTCGACGTGCTGACCCAGAAGTCGTTGTCCTGGTTCGCCGCGATGGGCGGCTGGCGCACGGTCGCCGAAGGAGCCGCGTCCCGGGTGTTGTTCCTGGTCGCCTACCTGGTGACTGGTCAGGTGTCGACGTCCGCGCTGGTGGCGGTCGGCGGTGTGGCGGTGTTCGCCGTGGCTCGGGTGCTCGCCGGCAGGAAGTACTGGCAGGCAGCGGTCGGGCTGGTCGTCGTGGGGGTCTCCGCGTCGCTGGCCGGGAGCACCGGGCACGCGGCCGACTTCTACCTTCCGACCGTGCTCATGCAGGCGGCCGGGGGTGCGGTGTTCCTCGCGTCCATTCTCGTGCGGTGGCCCGTGATCGGCCTGGCGGTGGGGGCAGCACGCGCCGAACGGTTCGGCTGGCGGCGAGACCCGGCACGGCGACGGCGTTACCAGCTGTGCACGGCGGTCTTCGTGGCGAAGTACGGCATCGCCACCATCGTGCTGCTGCCTCTGTACCTGACCGGGAAGGTGACTCCGCTCGGCATCGCCGCCGTACTGCTGGGCGGTGCGCCCGCGATGGGCGTCTGCGTCTATCTGTGCTGGCGGATCCTGCGGGCTCGAGCAGACCCGGCTCCGGCGGCCATCGGACAGAACCGATGAGAGTGCTCCCTCGTCGGCGGCTCGTCGTTCGGGCCGTGGGCGGGCGCGGTGTGGCCTGGTCAGCGCAGTCGAGACCAGGCCGCAGGGGCGCTGTCGGCCGCTAGGTTCCGGCGGTGCGCTCGCGTTCGTAGGCGGCGTTGATCCGCAGCGCCTCGGCGAGCTGGTCTTCCAGGATGATGATCCGGCAGGCGGCTTCCACGGGAGTGCCCTGATCGACGAGCTCCCTGGCCCGCGCGGCCAGCCGCAACTGGTAGCGGGAGTAGCGGCGGTGGCCGCCGCTGGAGCGTTTCGGCTCGATCAGGCCCGCGGCGCCCAGAGCCCGCAGGAACGTGGGGGTGACGCCGAGCATCTCGGCGGCCGCGCCCATGCTGTAGGCGGGGTAGTCCTCATCGTCGAACCGGTCTTCGGCCGTGCGTTCGGCCGTCGTTTCCGTAATCCTGCCGGGAGCCGGTGCGTGACTCTCGGCAACCGAGCGGCGTTGATCCATACATTCCCTTCTCATCACGCGAACAGGGGGCCCCGGCGCCTGTTGCGCCGGGGCCCCGAAAGAGTTCAACACCATCTACCGGCCGTCCGGCCGGCTTACTGTTGTGCGCATCCACCGCATAGAGCGGCGGCGATGCGCGGATCGCGGATGCGTGACCGTAGACCACCTACCAATCCCGTGGAACTGCGGTACCCGTGCGGCGCAACTTCAGCCGGCAACGGGCGATCCCGATGGCGTCTACACTCCCTTCCTCTTCTTTCTCTTTCGGACCACTTGCCAACTTCGTCTTCGGCAGCGCGTCCACGATCAGGGCCCCTACCTACTGCGCTGGCCCGTCACGTCCGACCTTCTGCCGTCAACCTCTGACTTCGTGTTGCTGCGGGCAGTTCGTCATGATGCCAGGAACTACTTTCGCTGCCCGATGGATCCGTTTCTTGCTATGTCAGAAACCATAGTACGCGCAGTGGCGAATGTCTACCACCGCCGATACAGATTTTCGGATCCAGGCATGGCAAGCTTCCTGCCCGCCCCGCCTGAGGCCGGACATGGAACGGGCCCGCACCCCATGATGGGGTGCGGGCCCGTTCGGCCGCGTCAGGTCAGGCGGCCACGATGTTCTCCGCCTGCGGGCCCTTCTGGCCCTGGACGACGTTGAAGGACACCTTCTGGCCATCGTGCAGCTCACGGTAGCCGCCGTTGGCGACGATGTTGGAGTAGTGCGCGAAGACGTCGGCGCCGCCGCCGTCCTGCTCGATGAAGCCGAAGCCCTTTTCGGAGTTGAACCACTTCACGGTTCCGGATGCCATGGCGATCTCCTTCAGAGATTGGGGAGTCACGCGATCCGCACTGTGCGGATCGCGGTGTCGCCGCGATGAAGCCCACCCGGAGATGACCGGAAACAAAAAACGCACCTGGAGAATCGTCTGCCAGGTGCGCACAAGTCTTATGGGTACAACAACTGCAACATCCGCAAGCCTACCACAGTTTGGCGGAGCAGTGTCCAGGCCCCACGTGGAGCCCGGGGCTCGGACCGGTCTGCGGCCGTACGCGCTCGATCCCGACGCGGCCGCCCGCCGGTGGAAGGTGTCCTTGCGGACGCTCGGGCGGCGACTCCCCCGGACGGCCTCTGACCTGCGCGTACACGTGTAAGAGCAGCACGCCGGACAGGCTGACAACACCGTTCGCCTTGCGGACACCTGAGCGGACCGCGACGTTGGTCCTCGTCGCTCAGGTCTCGACACCCCACCCCGCACCAGGAGCCACTATGACGCTGCCCGCACGCGCCGCCGCACTCGCCCCCGCCGTTCTGTTCGCTTCACTGCTGACCGGGACGGGCGGGGCGCAGGCGGCCGAGGCGGGGGCCCTTCCCAGCGTCAGCATGGAGGCCACCGTCAAGGCGGCCCAGATCGACCCGCGGCGGCCCGACAGCACGCTGACCCCGGGTGCCAAGGACAGCGTGCTCCTCGTCGAGCAGGCGTTGCGTGACCGGAGCCTGCTGGACGCGAAGTGGGTGGACGGGTACTTCGGCACGACCACCGTCGCGGCCTACGCGAAGTATCAGAAGTCGCTCGGCCTGACGGGGCTCGACGCCAACGGCCTGCCGGGCAAGGCGTCGCTCACCAAGCTGGGCGCCGGCCGTTTCAAGGTCACCGCCGTCATCGAGCCCGGTGGGCGCGTGTCCACTGACGGGTTCGTGGTCAACGCCCGTACGAACGGCATGCTGACGGAGGCCGAGCGGCTGCTGGGGCGCGAGCTCGTCCTGGACCAGGGCTCGTACAACCCGGGCGGCGACCCGACCTCGGCGGGCACCCACGACGGCGGCGGTGTCGTCGACGTCTCGGTGGCGGGGATGAGCGCCGCCACCCGCACGGCGGTCGTCCGCGCGTTGCGGGTGGTCGGGTTCGCCGCCTGGGTGCGCAGCCCGCGGCAGGGCGACTGGCCGTGGCACATCCACGCCGTCGCGATCAGCGACCCGAGCCTGTCGAGCCAGGCCCAGCACCAGGTGGGCGACTACTACCTCGGCCTGAACGGGCTCGCCGACCGGGGCGAGGACGACGGCCCGGCGGTGACCATCCGCACCTGGGAGGAGTACCGGCGCCGCTGACCCGTCCGCGACTCGATCTTTCCGAACCGAAACCAAGGAGAACAGCATGAGAACGTTCACCACGATCCTCACCGCGATGGCGCTCGGCGGGGGGCTGCTCGCCGCCGCCGCGCCCGCCTCGGCCGCGGGCCGTGACGGCGTCTGCGACAGCGGCGAGTTCTGCTACTACTTCAACAGCGACAACCAGGGATCGGTCTCCGACTTCACCAGCTCGGTCGCCGACTACGCCACCACCCAACCCACCTGCTACGACTTCAAGGGCCCCGGCGCCGGCAAGGGCGAATGCATCAAGAACGCCGCCGCCTCCGTCTGGAACCGCAGCAGCAAGACCGTCCGCGTCTACTACAACACCGGCTACGCCGGCACCTACCAGGACTTCGCCGCAGGCGCCAAAGGCAACCTGAACGCCACCCTCAAGAACCAGAACGCCTCGCACGAGTTCGGCCCGTCCTCGTCGTCGCGCAGCAACATGTCGTACTCGCTCTATACGGCCAGCGGCACGATCACCTGCGGCTTCGACGGCTACACCTCGACGGAGGGCCGGCACGAGGGCATCGACATCGCCCGGGGCGTGGGCTCGAACGTGCACGCGCTGGTGGCGGGCGAGGTCATCAACGTCGTACGCGGGGCGACCGGCCGGGCGAACCTGTCCACGATCGCCATCTACAACGCCGCCGCGAACAAGACGGTGATCTACCTGCACTCCGCTCCGCTCTCCTCGTTGCGCGTGGGCCAGCAGGTCACCCGCGGCCAGGTCATCGCCACCGAGTCGTGGCACGGGGTGTCGAGCCGCGCGTCCGCGCACACCCACGTCGAGATGCGGCTGGGACGGCAGACGAGGGCGGCGAAGAGCGTCGGCGACCCGCACCTGGACAACCCGAACCCGACCTCGTTCTGGAACTCCCAGGGCTACAACGTCCGATAGCGATGAGGAGGACGACTGTGTTCGCACGAACGGTCCGGTTGTTACCGAGGCTCGCCGCGGCGGCCACCGCGCTGGCGCTCGGCGGAGGACTGCTCGCCACCGCGACGCCCGCCTCGGCCGCGAGCCGCGACGGCGTCTGCGACAGCGGCGAGTTCTGCTACTACTTCAACAGCAACAACGAAGGATCGGTCTCCGACTTCACCGGATCGGTCGCCGACTACGCCACCACCCAACCCACCTGCTACGACTTCAAGGGCCCCGGCGCCGGCAAGGGCGAATGCATCAAGAACGCCGCCGCCTCCGTCTGGAACCGCAGCAGCAAAACCGTCCGCGTCTACTACAACACCGGCTACGCCGGCACCTACCAGGACTTCGCCGCAGGCGCCAAAGGCAACCTGAACGCCACCCTCAAGAACCAGAACGCCTCGCACCAGTTCCTGAGCTCCGCGCCGCCGCCCACCCCGCCGCCCTCGTCGCCGGCCGAGTGCAAGACCGACGGCACGGACACGAAGCTGCCCACGACGATCCTCGTCTACCGGACCTCCCTGGACCGCGTGGAACGGGTGGACTTCAAGACTTATGTGAAGAACGTCCTGCCGAACGAGTGGGTGTCGAGCTGGCCCGCCGAGTCGCTGAAGGCCGGGGCGATGGCCGTGAAGAACTTCGGCTGGTACTGGGCGCTGCACTCCAACCGCAAGACGCCGAGCGGCCAGTGCTTCGACGTCTACGACCACACGTCGAGCCAGGTGTACGAGCCCGGCTCCGCGAAGGCGACGACGAACGCCGCCGTGGACGCCACCTGGGGCGCCCGCCTGACCCGAGGCGGGAAGATCTTCCGGGCGCAGTACTGCGCCACGACGACGGCGTGCGGCAACTGGGTCGACGGCGACTGGATGTCGCAGTACGGCTCCCGCGACAAGGCCGCGGCGGGCTGGAGCTACTCCAGGATCCTCAAGCACTACTACACGGGGATCGTGCTCAGCACCTCCTGAGGCTGGGCGTCCCGCTCCGGTTCTCCGCCGTGCCGGCACGGCGGAGAACCCGCGTTGTCAGCCGACGATGAGCTGGAAGTTGATCGGCCGGTTGCCGGGGAACACGATCGCCCCGGTGGCGTCCACCATCTTGAAGCGCACGTAGCACAGGCCCGGCTTGCGGGGCGTGGTGACCTCGGTCCGGATGTCGACCGTCTCGCCCGGCTGGGTGTCCGCGATCGGCACGTCGGAGATGGTCTGGCAGTGGTGGTTCTGCTGGGTCACGTCGAGGCGGCGCAGCGAGTAGCCCTTCCATGGCACGGTCCCGGCGTTCCTGAGCCGCCACACCTTGGTCACGGTCTCGCCGGCGCCGACGCGGGTGCAGTCGGGAAGGGTGACGTCCTCGACGAACTCGGCCTTGTCCCCTTCGTGCAGGGGGGCGGCCCAGGGCGGGTTGGTCGCGGGCACGGGGCACTCGGCCGGGGAGAACGCGACGAGGGACGGGCTGCTGGTCGCGGCGACGCTCTGCGCGGCGGGCCGGGCGCCGCGATTGACGGCGACCACGGTGAGGACCGCCGCTCCCACCAGGACGACCGCCACCGCAGCCAGGTAGGCCGGCCGGAGCCGCCTTCCCTGGTCCCGCGCGGGAGGCGGCGGCTCGGACGGAGCTGTGCCCGGCGACCTGACCGCCTGGTTGGCGCTCTCCCAGCGTTCGCGGTACGCCGCCGGGTCCGCGCCGCAGGCCTTGACGAACTCCACGGTGGTCTCCCAGCTCGGGAGCCGGTTGCCCTTCGTGGCCTCGTGCAGCGTCGTGTGGGAGATCGCCCCCGACCGGCCGGACATCTCACGAAAAGGAGGGTTACCGGATGCGCTACGTAACTCCCGGAGGATCGCCGCGAAGTCCGCGATCGCCTCCGCCCGTGCACGTCTGTCGTCCACCGTGCGAAGGTAACAGTACGAACCACCCCAAGGGCGGCGTTTTCCACCTTTTCCGGGGGCGCAGGGAAAGCGCTGTCCCGCGATCACGCAAGGTCACGGCGGAGGTTGGGCACGGTGGCGGGCAGGTTGAGCAGGTCGATGAGCTCGGCCGGGCCGGCCCGCACGTTCGTGAGCCGCAAACGCCCGGGACCGATCATCCGGGCGGCGCGCACCAGGACGGTGATCCCGGCCGCGTCGATGAAGCGGAGCCGGCCGCAGTCGACGACGAGGTCGCGGCCGGGGCGCGCCGCCTTGCGGAGCGCGGCCTCCAGGACGTCGCAACCGGTGACGTCCAGCTCACCGATGAGGTGCACGGTGTGCGGGTAGGCCTGATCCCGGTGCGCCTCAAATGATCTTGAGGGGTGCTTTGATGTCGATGCCATCGTGGGTGATGTCGAATTCGTGGGGCTGCGGGACATGACGGCTGGCTCGGGTCTTCAGCACGGTCAGCGCCCGCCCGACGTGAGTCTCGTTCCGCAGGTACTGCAGCAGGATCACGTTGTCGGACAGGTGTGACACTCCGCGTTCGGACAGCCGGGTGTGGCCGTACAGCTCGGCCGACTCGTAGGTCAGCAGGACGCTGATGCCCGCCCGGGAGCAGTGGTTGAGCAACGCGTAGACGAACTCCCTGAACCGCTTCTCATCGGGGCAGGCGGCGGCGAGGTCACCGAGGCTGTCGATGACCAGCCGGTGCGCGCCGGTCGCTCTGATGGTTTCGAGCAGGTCGTAGTACCACTGGTCGATGTAGATGTCGTTGGGCGAGTCGCAGCGCAGCACGGCGCCCCGCGAGTCGATGTCCCAGCCGAACCCGTTGATCATCCGTTCGAGCTGGACGCGGTTCTCCTGCATCGAGGCGAACACGCCGGGCTCGCCCTGGTTCGCGCCGCCGTAGATGAACTGCAGCCCCATCACCGTCTTGCCGGACCCCGAGGGGCCGATCACCAGGGTGGCGGAGCCGGGCCAGTAGCCGTCGCCGATCAGCTCGTCCAGCGCGGTGATGCCGGAGGTCGCCCGGCTCTCACCCAGCTCGTACGAGCCGGCGTCGATGTCGCTGAGCCGCGGGAACACCCGCACGCCGGCGCTCTCGATGCGGTAGGCGTGCGCGCCGGAGCGGAAGCCGCTGCCGCGCAGCTTCAGCACCCGCAGGGCCCGGTTGTCGCGCTGCCCGGAGTCCTCGGTGGCGAGCAGGACGGCGGCGTCGGCGACGGCGAACTCCGGGCAGCCCTCCAGCTCGTCGCGCCGGTACTCGCCGAGCCACAGCGCCATCGTGCCGGTGGCGGCCAGGTGACCGGCCAGTTGGTGGACGAAGCCCTCGAAGTCCCGCTCGCCGACCCCGCGGTAGCGCAGCGCGCGGAAGCTGTCGATGACCAGGAGCGAGCACGGCTGCCGCTCGACCCGGGCGGTGATGCGGTGGAGCATGCCGGTCAGGCCGTTGTCGTCGAGCTCGCCGCTGAGATCCTCGAACAGCACCTCCCTGCCGACCCGGCCGGGGTCGAAGAACGACAGGGCCTCGCCGAAGTACAGGATCTTGCTCAACGGTTCGGCGACGGTGCTGAGGTAGATCGCGGGAAGCCGCTCGGTGCCGTTCGCGAACGCGTACTGCTGCGCCAGGACGGTCTTGCCGCTGCCCGGCAGGCCCGCGATGAGGGCGACGGACGGGTTGATCAGGCCGCCGTCGAGTATGGCGTCGAGCCGGGCCTGCCCGCTCGCCAGCCGCCGCTCAGGCACGGCGCACCTCCGAGGCGGCGCCGGACGGCTCGGTCAGCAGCCGCACCGCGGCCAGCACCTCCAGGGGATGCACCGGCTTGCGCAGGAACCGGCTGGAGCGCAGGTTCGCGGGCGGCGGCAGGATCGACATGGCCAGGACCGGGACGCCCGCCCGCGTGAGGTCGTCACAGAGCTGGACGGTCAGGCCGTTGGAGGTCATCAGGTCGACGATCGCGAGGCGGGGCGGGCTCGCCGACTCGTCGCGGCCCGCCTGCGCCGACCCCGTCACCACCGTGGGGTAACCCTCGGCGTCGAGGAACGAGGACAACGACCGGCCGGAGAACCGGTCGCCGTCCACGAGGAGAATCCGCGGCAGGACCGCCGGGACGCTCGCGCGGACGGGCACCCGCAGCCGCACCACCGTGCCCTGGTCGCCGCGCCGGCCCGGCCGGATCGTCACCTCGTCGGCCAGGGCGAGCACGATCCGCAGGCCCCGCCCGCGATCGCCGAGCGTCACGCCGACCTCGAACACGCCCTGGTCCGACACGGTGATCCAGACACCCTGGTCGGTGTCCTCCCACCGCACGGAGATCATGTCGGTGGCGCCGTGCTCGATCGCGTTGGCCGACAGCTCGTGCGTGACCAGCACGATCCGATCCCGCTCCCGGTCGGTGAGCCCCGCCTCCTCGGCCAGCCGGCCGACGAAGGCCCGGATGCCGGCCAGCACCCCGGGGCTCACCGTGAACAGGTGCTCGATCGGCTCGCTCGCTTCGGAGCCAGGCACTAAGGCCATACCTGGGCCTCCCTCCGGCCCTCCCGCCGACGGTGACCCGGGGCGGCATCATGCCCACCTCTATGCCCGGCCCCAGCCCCCGCTAAGCAGATCGGTGCCGCCGGCGGGGATGCGGGCCTGTACGAGGAAGCCGCCGCCCGCCTGCCGGTCGGCGCTGAACGCGCCGCCGAGAGCGTCGACGCGTTCGCGGAGGCCGGCCAGGCCGCGCCCGCTGCCGCCCAGAGAGGCGGTCCTGGAGACGGCGCCGTCGGTGCTGACCTCCACGCTGATCTCCTGCTCGCCGTAACGCACGCGGACGACGGTACGGCTGCCGTGCGCGTATTTGAGTGCGTTCGTCAGGGCCTCCTGGACGACCCTGTAGGTGACGAACTCGGCGCTGCCCGCCGACTCCGCCGGGCTGCCCTCCTCGGTGAACTCCACCGGCTGCCCGGCCCGCCGGGTCTGCTCCACGAGCGTGCGCAGCTCGCCCGGGGAGCTCGCGCCGACGTCGGTGTCGTGGTCGGGCTTGAGCAGGTCGAGCATGTGCCGCAGGTCGGTGATGGCCCGCCGCCCGGTGTCGGTGACGGCGCTGAGCGTCGTGTCGAGGCGGTCGGGGGCGGCGGTCAGGTAGCGGGCCGCCTCCGCCTGGACGACCATCGCCGTCACGTGGTGGGTCACCACGTCGTGCAGCTCGCGGGCGATCCGGGTGCGTTCGGCGGCGCGGGCGGCCTCGGCGGCGTGGCGGCGGCGCTCCGCCTCGGCGGCGCGGGTGGCGCGCAGCCAGGCGCCGATGCCCCAGGCGAGGGCCAGCGCCAGGTAGAAGATCACGTAGCCGTCCGCCTTCTCCGTCGCGCCGAGCCGGTCGACCGCGATCGCGAGGGGCACGTACGCGGCGGTGAGCAGTGCTGCCGCGACCCGCCGGCCGCGTTCGAGATGGGCGCCCGCGCTGATGAGCGCGATGGGCATCGCGTTGCTGGCGAACACGTGATAGCCCTGCACCTGGTCGAGGGCGAAGCCGAGCGACACTAGGAAGAGGCAGACGGCCGGCCACCGCCGGCGCACGGCCAGCGGCAGGCATTCGAGCACGATCACCAGGACGGCCAGCGCGTCGAAGGGCCGGGTGGGCAGGTCGCCGACCTGAGTCCCCCTGCCGTGGAGGGCGGGCAGCAGGGACGCGCCGGCGAGCAGCAGCCCGAGCGGTAGGTCACGGACCACGACGTCGCATCGCCGCCACAGGTCCGTGACGCGCCGCAGGGTCATCCGTCGAGCGTAGCGTTCGCGCGGCGCCGCAGCGGGACCACGTTGCCGCGCCGGCGGGCCAGCCACATGAACACGACCGTCAGCAGCAGGCCGAACACCACCGCGTACATGCTGCCCTCCGGGCCGAACTCGCCGCCCGTGATCCAGGTGGGCCCCGACGTCACGCCGTGCAGCAGCCCCTGGGGGGTGCCGTTGCCCGAGACCTCCGCGCCGAAGATGCCGGCCGCCGCGAAGTTCCAGCCGAAGTGCACCCCGATGGGCACCCACAGGGTGCGGGTGGCGGCGTAGGCGGCGGCGAGCATGCCGCCCGCCTCGATCGCGATGGCGATCGCGCCCCACAGGGTGGCGTGCGGGTTGAACAGGTGCGACGCGCCGAACAGCAGCGCGGTCAGCGTCAGCGCGAGCCACGTTCCCACGCGTTCCTCGACGAGTCTGAACAGGATGCCGCGAAACAGCAGCTCCTCCGTCACCGCGGCGGCGGCCATGAAGCCGAACACCCCGAGCGCGCCCGTCAGTGATCCCAGGCCGTCGACGTGGTAGCCGCCTACGAGGGCGATGTTCAGGATGACGGCCGCGAACAGGGCGCCGCCGATCAGCAGCCCCCGGAGGATGGCGGGGACGGCCCCTTGCCTGCCCACCTCGACCGGGTCGCGACGCTCGGACCAGCGCACCACGCGGGCGTACACGTACACGGCGAGCGCGGCCGTCGCGACGCCGACGAGCAGGGTGAGGATCCAGATTCCCTGCACCGCGCCGGCGAGCGCGCCACCGACGAAGGCGACCAGCGCGACGGGGACCAGCTGTTTCAACAACCGCATGACGACTTCCTCACCTGGGGGGACATCGCGACGGGCATCGTCGCGTCATGCCCGTAACGCTAGGGATCCGGCGATCGGAAATCGTCACCGTGCGGCGGACACTCGCGGGTAGCTCGCACGAGGGACAGGCGCGGGCCGGTCAGAACGCGGTGCCGCCGGCGTCCACGTGAAGGGTGGTGCCGGTGATGTACGAGGCGCGCGGGGAGGCGAGGAAGAGGATCGCCTCGGCGATCTCAGACGGTGCGGCCGTCCGGGTGAGACCCAGGTCCCTGGCGACGCCCTCGTTGCCCTCCTCGCCCCACTCGGCCAGCACCCCTTCGGTGCGGGTCGGGCCGGGGGCGACGCTGTTGACGCGGACGCCGCCATCAGCGAACTCCAGCGCCCACGTGCGGGTCAGCGACGCCAGCGCCGCCTTGGACGCGCTGTAGGCCGAGGCGCCGGAGAACCCCCGGTGCGCGGCGAGCGTGGTGACGTTGACGATGCTGCCCCCGCCCCGCTCGATCATGTGCGGGACGAGCGCGGCGACCAGGAAGTAGGGGCCGCGGACGTTGGTGTTGAAGACGCGGTCGTAGCCCGCCACGCTCTGTTCGAGGGTGAGCGCGGCGGGGAAGGCGCCGGCGTTGTTGACGAGGATGTCGACCGGGCCGCTGCTGCGGCTCAGCTCGGCGACCGAGTCGAGGTCGGCCAGGTCGGACGGGACGAAGCGGACCTCGCCGTCCTCCCGCGTGGCGTGCACGGCGTCCTTGCCGCGCCGGGCGTCGCGGCCGGTGATGACGACGTCGGCGCCCGCGCGGGCCAGCAGGCGGGCGGTCGCCAGGCCGATGCCGGAGGTGCCGCCGGTGACCAGGGCGGTCTTGCCGCGCAATTCCATGTCGAATCTCCTTTCCTGGTTTTTCCGGTTTTCAGCCCATCGGGAATTCGCCGCCGTCCACGATGAGATTTCTGCCGGTGAGCCAGCTCGCCCGCTCCGAGACGAGGAACAGCACCGCGTGCGCGATGTCGTCCGGATGGCCGTCGCGGCCGAGCGGCGGGGTGGCGCCGGCGGCGTCGCCGCCGACGCCCGTGCGGGCGGCCACCTCCGCCCACTGCGTCCGCGTCCGCTCACCTCCGGGGGTGGCGACCCGGCCGGGAGACACGGTGTTCACGCGGACGCCGTGCGGGGCCAGCTCGGCGGCGAGCCCGCGGCTGTAGGTCTCCAGCGCCGCCTTCGCCGCCACGTAGTGCAGGAACGACGACGCCTCCGGGGTGAGGACGGCTGCCGAGGAGATGTGCACGATCGCCCCCGAACCGCGCTCCCGCATGCCCGGCGTCAGCAGGGCGTCCAGGCGTACCGACGCCAGCAGGTTCAGGTCGAGGGCGTCCTGCCACTCCTCGTCGGGGATGGCCGCACTGCCCTCGTACGGGCGCGCGCCGCCCGCGTTGTGCACCACGACGTCCACGCCGCCGAGCACGTCCTGGACGGCCGCGGCCAGCGCCTCGGCCCCGGCCTTGGTGCGCACGTCGGCCCGCACGAAGGAGGCGCCCTCCGGCGCGGCGCCCGTCGCGGCTCTGGCGGTGGTGAGCACGTCGGCGCCCGCTTCGAGGAGCCGGCTGACGATGGCCGCGCCGATTCCGCGGGTGCCGCCCGTGACCAGGGCCCGCTTTCCGGCGAGTTCCTTTTCGAATCCGGACATGCCAAAAGCCTTTCGAACAGGGAAAAGGGAGCTGCGCGGAAAAGCTCGCCGCGCTGTTCAGAAAGCTACGCCCGGAAAAGAAGGAGAAGCAAAGAGGAAAAGGCGACGGGGGCCATAGGACATTCCTATGGCCCCCGCCCGGTCAACCGGCCCGTCAGCCGGCCCGTCAGCCGGCCCGTCAGCCGGCCGGAAGGGCCCGGCGGATGGCGGCCACGTCCGCGCCCACCTCGGCGGGGGTGGCGCCGTCGAGGGCGCGGCGCATGAGGGCGGAGGCGACCACGACGCCGTCCGCGTACGCGCACGCCTGCGCGGCCTGCTCCGGCGTCGAGATGCCGAACCCGAGCAGCACCGGGCAGGTGGTCAGCTCGCGCAGCCGCCCCGCGAGCGGCCCGGCGGAGTCGGCGAGCGCGGCCCGCTCGCCGGTGGTGCCCATGACGGTGACGCCGTAGACGAAGCCGCGGCTGCGCTCCGCGATGCCGCGCAGCCGGGCCGGCGCGGTCGTGGGCGCGGCCAGCAGCACGAGGTCGACGCCGGCGGCGGTGGCGGCCTCGGAGAGCGGGCCGGCCTCGTCGTGCGGGACGTCGGGCACGATCAGCCCCGTGACGCCCGCCTCGGCCAGCCGCTCGCAGAACGCCCGCGCGCCCGTACGGAAGACCAGGTTGGCGTACGTCATGACGGCGAGCGGCACGCCGGGGTTCGCCGTGGAGAGCTCGGCGAGCAGGCGGCCGGGGGTGGCGCCCCGGCGCAGCGCCCGGTCCGACGCCTCCTGGATGGTGCCCCCGTCGAGCATGGGGTCGGAGAACGGCAGGCCGACCTCGATCGCGTCGGCGCCGGCGTCGGCGTAGGCGCGCAGGTAGTCGGGCCAGTCGGCGGTCAGGCCCGCGGTCACGTACGGGACCAGGAGCGCCTGCCCGGCGTCGCGGCGCGCTCTCAGGTGCGTTTCCAGCGTGCCCATGCTCATCTTGGGCGGCCGGGTGCTCATGTCAGCCTCGGGAGCCGGCCGCGCGCTCATATCAGCCTCGCGAGCTGGTCGGCGTCCTTGTCGCCGCGGCCGGACAGGGTGACGAGCACCGTCGAGCCCGCCGGCAGGTCGGGCGTGCCGGCCGCCTTGAGCACCCAGGCCAGGGCGTGCGCCGATTCGAGCGCGGGCAGGATGCCTTCGGTTCGGGCCAGGCGCGCGACCGCCGCGACGGCCTCGTCGTCGGTGACGGAGACGTACGTGGCGCGGCCGGTGTCGGCGAGGTGAGCGTGCTCGGGCCCGACCCCCGGGTAGTCGAGGCCGGCGGAGATGGAGTGCGCCTCCTGGATCTGGCCGTCCTCGTCCTGGAGGACGTAGGAGTGGAAGCCGTGCAGCACGCCGGGCTCGCCGCCGGCCACCGCCGCCCCGCCCGCGGGCTCGACGCCGACGAGCCGGGCGGGCGTGTCGACGAACCCGGCGAACGTGCCGGCCGCGTTGGAGCCGCCGCCCACGCACGCCACGACCACGTCGGGCACGGCGCGGGGCAGCAGGCTCGCGCACTGCCCGCGGGCCTCCTCGCCGACCACGCGCTGGAACTCGCGGACCATCCACGGGTAGGGGTGGGGGCCCATCACGGAGCCGATGCAGTAGTGCGCGTCGTCGGCCGCCGCGACCCAGTGCCGCAGCGCCTCGCTGCAGGCGTCCTTGAGGGTACGGCTGCCGCTGGAGACGCCGACGACCTCGGCGCCGAGCAGCCGCATGCGGAAGACGTTGAGCTGCTGGCGCTCCATGTCGCGCTCGCCCATGAAGACGGTCACGCCGAGGCCGAGCAGCGCCCCGGCGGTGGCGGTGGCCACGCCGTGCTGGCCGGCTCCCGTCTCGGCCAGCAGGCGTGTCTTACCCATGCGCCGGGCGAGCAGGGCCTGACCCAGCACGTTGTTGATCTTGTGGGACCCGGTGTGGGTCAGGTCCTCCCGCTTGAGGAGCAGGGTCACGCCGAGGTCGGCGGACAGGCGCAGGGCCGGCGTGACGGGCGTGGGGCGGCCGGCGTACAGCTCCAGGGTCTGGCTCAACGCGGCGCGGAACGCCGGGTCGTCCCAGGCGTCGCGGAACGCCTCCTCGAGCTCTTCGCAGGCGGTGATGAGCGATTCCGGCACGTACCGCCCGCCGAACCGGCCGAAGCGGCCGCTGGGGCCCGGGTCGCTCATGGCGGAGCGACGCCGGTGCATCAGGTCGTCGCCCGGGCCTCGCAAGGCGATGCTCATGTTGGTCTCCGTTCTAGAACTGTAAGCAAAGTATTGATGAGCCGGGCACGCCCGCGCAAGCTCGGGGCGGGCCGATACGATGGGCGGCCATGGACAAGTCGGGTGACGGCGGGAGCCCTCAGCGGCCGAAGTACCGGGTTCTGCAGGACGAGCTGTCCGACCGGATCCGGCGCGGCGTCTACCGTCCCGGCCAGGCACTTCCCCCGCAGCGCCAGCTCGCGGCCTCGCTCGGGGTGACGCTCATGACGCTCCGCCAGGCTCTGCGCGGCCTGTCCGACCAGGGGCTCGTGGTCCAGGAGCCGGGCCGGGGCACGTTCGTGAGCCCGCCGCTGGCCGCGTACCGGCTGGAAAGCCTGCGCAGCCTCGCCGACGAGCTGCGCGCGCAGGGGCGCGAGGTCGTCACGCGGGTGCTGTCGGCCCAGCTGCGCAGGCTGCCCGCCGGGGTCGCCGCCGAGCTGGGCGCCGACGCCGGCGCGCGCGGGCTGCGGCTGGAGCGGGTCCGCCTCGTGGACGGCGATCCGGCGGTGCACCAGGTCTCATGGGTGCCCGAGCCGTACGCGACAAAGATCAGGGACGCGGACTTCGCGGCCACCCCGCTCTACCACGCGCTGGCCACCAGGTGCGAGGTCGCCATCGCCGCCGCCACCGAGTCGATCAGGCCCGTCGTGCTGCCGGCGCGGGTGGCGGAGCTGCTGCGGCTGCCCGCCGGCGGCGCCGCGTTCGCCAGCGAGCGGATCACGCGCGGGGTGGACGGCGCGGCCCTCGTGCACGACCAGGCCACCATCGACGGCAGCCGCATGCTCATCCGCGCCGATCGCCTCGCTCACTCCATGTCCCTGCAGTGGAGCCTGGCCGCGTCCGGCTGAATTCAACGATCCGCCGCCAGCCCGCCGGGCTCAGCGCGTAGCCGGCCACGCTGCCCGAGGCGAACCATCGCCACAGGTCAGGGCGGATGAGGGTGGCGGTCGTGGCGAGCGCGAGCAGCAGCGTGCCGGGCGGGTCGAAGCCGGGGATCAGCTCCTCCCTGCTGCCCGCGTACCCGCGCTTGCGCGTCGCGGCGGCGGCGAGCTCCGCCAGGATCGCGCCGCGCCGCCCCGCATGCTCGGCGGCGCCCAGGACGGCCAGCAGGAGCTGGTGGGTGCGCACGCCGGGCACCGACGCGGGCTGCGGGACGGGCGGGCGGCCACGGGCCAGGTCGAGCAGCGGCGTCACGAGGTCCACGCCCGACAGCAGCGCGTTCACCGGCTCGACCAGCCGCGGGTTGACGTCGATGACGACCGGCCCGTCCGGGCCGAGGATGACGTCGGCCGACAGCGCGCCGTGCCAGCGCAGCTCGCCGCCCAGCCGCTGCACGTGCCGGCGCACCTCCGGCAGCAGGACGCTCCGCTTGCGCCCGGCGCCGCCCCTGGCCCCCTCGCCCGCCCGTACGCAGGCGTGGAAGGCGATCGGCTCGCCCGCCGCGAACACCGCCTGCACCATCACCAGCGGCCCCGGCACCTCCTCCTGCACGAGCACGCCGTCCTCCAGCCCGTCCAGGTCCGCGTGCCCGGTCAGACGGCGCACCCCACTGGTGGCGGTGCCGATGGGCCGCTTGGCGTAGGCGGGGAAGGCGTCCCACGCCGCCGCCGCGCCCGTGATGACCGCGGAGCGCGGCTGCGGCAGCCCGAGCCTGGTCAGCGTGTGGAACGCGGACACCTTGTCCTGCACCATGGCCAGCGCCGCAAAGGGCGGCACCACGGTGGCCACGCCCTGCTCACGCAGCCGGTCGGCGGCCAGTGACAGCACCGCCACCTGCTCCTGCGTGGGTAACAGCACGTCGAAGGCGCCGGCCGCGTACACCTCCAGGGCCGAGTCCAGCCAGGCGAACGGATCGTGGCCGAAGGCGGGGACGCGGTGCACGCGGCGTACGTGCCGGGTGAAGGCGCAGACGCACAGCCGGTCGGGGGACAGCACCTCGACGGCGTGCCCGGCCCGCGACAGCAGCGTGGCGCACTGGCGCGAGGTCAGGCCAGAACCGTCCGACAGCAGGATCCGCATGACGGCCTCCCTGGTTTGTATATGACATAAGCATATGTTGTATACTTTTGCCATGGGCCGCCGAGCACAGATCAGCCGCACCGCCGTCCTCGAGGCCGCCCTCGCCGTCGCCGACGAGCACGGCCTGGCCGCCGTCACCATGGCGGCCGTCGCCGAGCGGCTCGGCGTCACCCCCATGGCCCTCTACCGGCACGTCGGCGGCAAGGACGACCTGCTCGACGGGCTCGTCGAGGCGCTGCTCACGGAGGTGCCGCCGCCCGCCGCCGGGCTGCCGTGGCAGGAGCGGCTCCAGCACCAGGCCACCGCGCTCAGGAGCACCGCCGCCCGGCACCCCAGCGTGTTCCCGCTCCTGCTGCAGCGGCCCGCCGCCACCGAGCACGCCCGCCGGGTGCGCGACGGCGTCCAGGCCGCCCTGCGCGCGGCCGGGCTCGACGACGAGCAGGCCGCCCGCGCCGAACGCCTCATCAGCACCGCCGTCCTCGGCTTCGCCACGAGCGAGGCCGCCGGCCGCTTCGACCACCACCCACAGGACGTCCGGGACGCCGACTTCGCCTGCCTGCTCACCACCCTGGGCGCGACCGTCCGCATGTGGACGGTGCTGTCAGGCGGCGGCGACGACCGGACGCCGGGCGGTCAGGCGGCGGCCGAGACGCTGCAGCGGCTGCTCGACCAGCCGGTGACTCAGCCAGCACGCCGGCAGGAGCACCGCGAGGAAGGCCGCGCCGACGCCGAGCTGGGCGGGCAGCGGTGACCAGCGCATCTCCCCCACCAGCTCCATGATGACGAGCAGGATCGGCAGGTGCACCAGGTAGAGCGAGTAGCTGACGGTGCCGAGCCAGGTCAGGGCCGAGGGGACGCGCCGGCCCCGCGCCGCCATCGCGACGGCGAACGTGAGGACCGCCAGGACGATCGTCAGGCCCCACCGGTCCGGGCGCACCCACCACCAGCCGGCGTTGAGCGCCCACATCGGCGTCGAACCCACCAGCACCGCGACCACGCCGACCGGCCACAAGCGGCCCTCGCCGGCCTCCCACCGGCGGATCGCGGTGCCCGTGAACATGACCGCGACCATCGCCGCGCCGAACCACGGCACCCGGCTGCTCGCCATCAGCGCCAGCGCCATCGCGCCCAGGACGTACACCGCGGCCGTGCCGCCGCGCCCCGCGAGCACGCAGGCCAGCCCGGCCACGAACACGGCGCACGACGCCCACGCCGGCCACGCCCCCACCACCGGCGGCCCCGCCAGCAACAGACCCGTGCCGGCGGCCAGCAGCGCGAACAGCACCGGGACGACCCCCCACCGGTCGCGCCGCCCCGTCACGAACAACGCCACGGCCAGCAGGTAGAAGAGCATCTCGTACGAGAGCGTCCACATGGTGTTGAGGACGCCGGCCGAGCCCACCGCGTCCATCAGCATCGTGGCGTGCGCGGCCACCGCCGAGCCGTCCCTTGGCACCTCGGGCCGGATCGGGATCCACCAGGCCAGGGCCAGGACCACGGCGATGACCGCGAGATAGAGCGGATAGAGGCGGAACAGGCGGCCGATCCAGAACGCTCGCACGTCGCCGTGCCGCTCCAGCGAGGTCGGGATGATGTAACCGCTCACCAGGAAGAACACCAGCACGCCGTACACACCGAGGTTGAACGAGGTGGGCCGTAACCAGGGCATCGCCCAGGTCGTCAGATGCTCGCCCACGACCGCCAGCGCGCCGACGCCACGTAAGGCGTCCAGCCAGGCGAGCCGGTGGACCGTTTGGGAGGGTTGGTGGGGGGCGGTCGCCATATGCCCCAACGTATCGGAGCTACGTGGCGGGGCCGACCCCGCAATGGTTTCCTTGCCTCCGGTAAGGCGAAGATCCTCTTTCGAGTAGGTTGCGAGAATAATTCACGATTCTGGGCCGGCTGCGGCTCTTGCGCCATCACCCCTTTAGAGGCACCAGAGCAGTAATGGGAAACTCGATTCTGGTTGCAACGTCTGAGACGGACGTGAAACATTCTCCCGTGAAACCATCAGCCTCGCGGGCGAATACCTTCGTGGCCGATCTGAGCCCCGCCATCGGACAAGAACTGCCAACGAGAACGAAGGCGACCGATGAACGACAGTGGACTGTCCGCACTCGCCACCTCCCTCTGGTCGGCCGTCCAGCTGGGCGGTGCGGAGCCGGGCGAGGAGACCGAGGGCGTTCTTGACCAGTTGTGGCGCCGGCTGCGCGAGCACCGCAGACGCAAGGGCTTCTACGAGACCCCCGTCAACCGGGAGGAGCTGTACCTGAGCCTGCTGGACCTGCTGCTCGACGAGGACGCCGCCCGGTCCCTCGTCGCCCGCTTCGAGTACGGGACGTGACACGGGGCACCGGGCGGGCCGTCACGAGTCCTCTTCGTCGTCGTCCCAGTCGTCGTCCTCGTCGTCCCACAGGTCGCTGGACTCCAAGGGGTGCTCGGCGTCGATGAGGGAGTCGTCCACGTCGCGGCGCCAGGCGTGGCTGTCGTCGGGGTCGGCCCACATCAGCTCGGTGATCCTCGGGACGGGGATGGTGGCCTGGCGGTGGTCGACCATCCAGGAGTTGCGGAAGAAGTCGAAGCTGAGGTGGCGGCAGCCGTTGGACTCGTGGTGGATGATCGGCGGGACGAGGAGTTGCTGCACGCCGACCCGGGCGGCGGTGACGACGTAGTCCTCGGGGATGGATTCGTCGTTCCAGCAGGCGGCGAAGTTGACCGGGGTGAGGGCGTGCTTGCCGAGCACGTGGATGAGGTCGCCGTCGATGACGAAGCGGTCCGGGTCGAGGGCCACGTCCTCGCCGAGCATGAGGATGGGGGCGGGCAGGATGTGGGCCTTGGCGAACGACTGCGCGTCCTCGTAGAGCTTGATGACGTCGTCGAAGCGGGTGGGGTCGAAGCGGCCGGAGGAGTGGAACGGGCAGCAGTTGGCGCCGTCGGGGCGCTCCGGGTCGGGGAAGAAGGCGGATTTGTCCACTTGGGTCGTGACCGAGAGGGTGGGGTGCTGGTCTCGGAGGAAGTCCGGGATCCACGCGGCGTCGTCGGCCTCGATGACCTCCGTCCGGCACAGGGCGCGGAACGGGGTGTCGCCGAGCTTGCAGTTGAAGTAGTCGAGCAGGGTGACGGCCGCGCACTCGGCCGCCGGCAGGGCGTCGGTCGCGGGGAACCAGAAGTCGTAGCCGTTGGTGACAAAGTGCAGGCCGC
Organism: [Actinomadura] parvosata subsp. kistnae; assembly: GCF_900323885.1. Classification (GTDB taxonomy): domain Bacteria; phylum Actinomycetota; class Actinomycetes; order Streptosporangiales; family Streptosporangiaceae; genus Nonomuraea; species Nonomuraea composti. Next base: position 2,074,946 of record NZ_OOHJ01000018.1, read on the forward strand.
GGAACTCCTTGTGCACGAACGTCTCGCGGGCCGGGCCGTCGCCAAGGCCGCTCCAGTGGGCGGCGGCGACCTGGTTGTAGTACGCGTCGGCGTGCCGGGCCAGCTCGGGCGCGAACACGCTCTCGCCGGTCAGGTAGCACGCCTTGCTGAACAGCGCGCCGATCTCCGGCTGCTCGGTGACCTCGCCGGCGGCGAAGACGAGCTCGGTGCGCAGGAACACCTTGCGGCCGTCGCGGTAGGGGGCGCCCTCGTGCTCGTACCGCTGGTCGAAGATGACGCACGTGAACGGGCCGATCTCGGCGAGCGCGGCGCCGCCGGCCAGGTCCAGCGCGGGTGAGCCGGTGCCGCCGGTCACGTACAGGAGCAGCGTGTAGCGGGAGATGTGCCCGCGCGCGGCGTCGTAGTACGGGGTGTCGCGGTGCAGGTGGAAGTTCGCGTCGCCGGGCTCGAAGGCGTTGCACCGGAACACCGGGTTCACGTGCGAGAAGCCCTCCGCCACGGACGGCGGCAGCGCGTCGGCGACGGCCGCGGTCAGCGCCTCGGCGAGGAGCGCCGAGTGGAAGATGAAGCGTTCGCCGCCCCGGGAGGCGGCGTTCAGCGGCGGCACGTACAGGCCGAGCGCGTCCAGCCGGGCCAGCCGGTCGCGGGCCTGCTCGGGCAGGCGCAGTGTGTACGAGAGCACGCCTTCCGCGTGCTCGGTGGCCCCGTCGAGCTCCATCTCCAGCGGGACGCTCTCGAAGAGGCGGTCCAGCGGGACGATGTTCTCGAACGTGCGGAACGACAGCTCGTGCGGGTCCGCGAACACCGCCGCCAGGTACGGCGCCTGCGCGCTGGGCCGGGCGAACAGCTCCCGCACCCGCTCGTCGATGAGCTCGGCGTCGATGAAGCGCACGGCCTTGAACCGGGCCGTCGGATGCCAGCAGACGTCCAGCCCGTCGACCGTCGCGGCGGGGGCGGCGTCGGCCGCGTCCACCTCCGCGCGGTAGCGGGCGACCTCCTCGGCGGAGGCGTCCCCGGCCGACAGGACGAAGAAGCGGTCCCGAAGTTCGATGCTCACACGCACCTCCACATGCTCCGCAGCCCCGGCGGAAGATTCGCGGCCTGTGCCAGTTCCCGGACGCCGTCCTCGCCCACGTCGGAGTCGTACAGCCACAACCGGGTGAGGGAGCCGGCGAACGGGGCGGCGAGCAGGGCCCGCGCGCCCGCCTCGCCGAGGTCGTTGTACCGCAGGTCCAGCTCGGTCAGCTCGGCGAGCCGGTGCAGGGAGCGCACGCCGTCGGCGGTCAGCCTGTTGCGTTGCAGGTGCAGGCGGCGCAGCCCGGCGAGCTGGGGGCGGGCCGTCAGCGCCGCGAGGCCGGTGTCGGCGACGCGGCAGTAGCGCAGGTCGAGTGCCCGCAGCCGGTCCGAGACGAACAGGCCGGCGAGGAATTCCGCGCCGTCGAAGCCGACGCTGAGGTAGGACAGGTCGAGCTCGGTGAGCCGGCCGAGGTCGAGCCCGGCCAGGGCCCGCACGTCGAGGCGGCCCGGGCGCGGCGCGCCACGGTCGACCGCGAGGTCCCACCCGTCCTCGTCCTCCTCGTCCCAGTCCTCTTCCCACTCCTCGTCGTCATCGTCATCGTCCGCCGCGTTGGAGGTGAGCCTGAGCGTGGTGACGAACGGGGCGCGCAGCACCTGCTCCACGACCTCGCGGACGTCGTCCGACCAGGTGACGGCCACCTCCGTGGCGAAGCCGTAGCGCCGGGAGCGCACGCGTGCCGCGCCCGGCAGCCCGTCGTCCCACCGGTCCTCGTGCTCCGCCACGAGGTCGGCGATCTCGCGCTCCAGCGCGGGGCGGTCGGCGGGGCGAGTGCGGGGCAGGCGCTGCTCCAGGCGGATCAGCGTGCCTCGGGCGTCGCCCCGCTCCAGCAGCCGGTCACTGTACGCGTGCCAGGCGGTGAGGTCGTCGGGATGCGCCCGTAGTGCTTCCTCGATGGCCATGACTTCCATTCGAACGAATGTACGAAATATACTCGACATGTCAAGACAAAGTCCCGATAAGCTACCGCCGAAATGACCTTGGCCGCAGGCGTTTCGCCCAGAACGAGCGCCCGATCGCACGGGTCACGCACGACATGGGAGGTCCCCGCTGTGAACACACCGCTGGTGGAGGAGGAGCAGGCGTTCGAGGCCGCCGCCCGCGCCCGTTACCAGGAGATCGGGGTGCCCTTTCCCGACCGCGTGGTGCGGGTGTCCTCGCCGCTGGCCGGTACGTTCGCGGCGCCGATCGCCGCCTGCCTGGCCACCGGGCATCGTAACCGGCGCGTGCTGGACTCGGTCCTCCGCGCGGTGGACGACACGGCCGGCGAGCGGATCGGCCGGGCCGTGCGCGACGCCGTCGAGGCCGCGACCGCGGGCCCGGCCAGGGGCTCGGTGCACGGCGCCGCGGCGACCGCCCTGCACGCCGACCTGCCGGCGGCCAGGGGCCGGGCGAAACGCGACGACCTGTGGGACACCGTGAACGAGGCCGTGGACGCGGACCTGCGGGCGGCGGTGGAGGCGGCCGTCGGCGGGGCGCGGCAGGACACCATCCGCGGCGAGATCCGCCGGCTGTGGCGGGCCCGCCTGCCTGCCGCCGGCGTCTGGTGGTGGTGGCCGTTCCGCGACTTCGTCCTGTTCTGCCCGCCTCCGAGCGACGTGCACCGGGAGCCGGCCGGCGAGGATGAGACGGCCAGGCCGCGCCTCCATCGCGCCGACGGCCCCGCGGTCGCCTGGGAGGACGGGTTCGGGCTGTGCTTCTGGCGCGGCACGCACGTCCCCCGTGCCGTCGTCGACGACACGCTCACCGCCGACGAGATCATCCGCGAGCCCAACGCCGAGATCCGCCGCTGCGCCATCGAACGCCGCGGCTGGGACCGCTTCGTCATCGAGGCCCGCCTCGACCAGATCGGCCCCGCCGTGCCCGACCCCGGCAACCCCGGCCAGACGCTCACCCTGCACGACGTGCCCCCGGGCGTCTACCCCACGAACGTGCGGGTCCTGCTGTGCACGAACGGCACCGTCGAGCGGGACGGCACCCGCCGCCGCTTCGGCCTCACCGTCCCCGCCGCCTGCACCGACCCCATCGAGGCCGCCGCCTGGACCTACGGCCTCACCCCCGCCCAGTACGCCCAGGCCCAGCGCCGATCCTGACCCCCAAAGGAGCCCTTCACCCGATGCTCACCATCGAACAGGCCATCGCCACCTTCGGCGTCACCGTGGACGAGCACCTCGACCGGCAGGCCGAGATCCCCGTGCTGTCCGGGCTGCAGTTCCAGGGCGACGTGGCCGTGGTGCCGGTCACCGCGTCGCCGGCCCGTACCCCGATCCCCGCCGAGGGCGTGCCGGTGGTGCGCGGCCAGGCCCAGGCCAACACGCATCTCCTGGTCGCGACCGGGCCCGCGTTCTTCACCCCCGACCGGTCCGGGCGCGCGCTGACGCTCGGCGTGCTGACCGTCGAGGAGGGCGCGACCGCGTACCTGGCGCATCCGGAGCACGCCTACGCCGGCATCGCGCCCGGCACGTACGAGCTGCGCCGGCAGCGCGAGCAGGCGGACCAGACGCGGCTCGTCGCCGACTGAGAGCAAGCGACCCGGCGACAGCCCTCCTTGACCGCGCCTCTTGACCGATCCTTCCGGCCGACGTATGCACGCCGTAGCGAAGATCCCGAGTCGAGCGCGATCTCCCGGAGGGAAGCCCCGATGTCACCTGACGCCCCTGGCTCGTTGCCCCGCCCGACCCGCCGGACCGTTCTGGCGGGCGGTGCCGGCGCCGCCCTCGCCGCCGCGCTCGCGCCCGCCACGGCCCCGCCGGCGAGGGCCGCGGCGGCGGGCAGGACGACCGTCGCGACCGGCACGGACTTCGCCGTCGCCCCCTCCCCCGACGGCCGCCGGCTGGCGCTCGACCTGCTCGGCGTCCTGTGGGTGTGCTCGGCCTCCGGTGGCACGGCGCGCCGGCTCACCAGCGACCTGTACGACATCGCGCAGCCCGACTGGTCCCCCGACGGCTCCACGATCGTGTTCCAGTCGTACCGCGACGGCGTCTTCAACCTGTGGACGATCCGCCCCGACGGCTCCGCGATCAAGCAGCTCACCACGGGCCCGTTCGACCATCGCGAGCCCCGCTACAGCCCGGACGGCCGCACGATCGCGTACTCCTCCGACAGCGGCGGCAGCTACGGCATCCACCTGCTCGACGTGGCCACCGGGGCGTCGCGCGCGCTGACGGACACGGCGGTGGAGGAGTACGAGCCGGCCTGGTCGCCCGACGGCGCCAAGGTGGCGTTCGTCGTGGCCGACACCAGGATCGACGTGGTGGACGTGGCCACCGGCGCGCGCGAGACCGCCGTCACGGTGCCCGCCGGGCAGGTGATCCACCAGCCGTCCTGGCTGCCGAACGGCACCGACCTCGCCTATCACCTGTTCCGGGCGGGCCAGAACGAGCTCGTCAGCACGTCCGGCACGCTGGTCACGGGCGAGGAGGTCTTCCCGTTCCGCGCCCGGTTCGCCCCGGACGGGCGCTATTTCTACACCGCGTCGGGCACCGTCCGCACCCGCCGGCTGGGGTCGGCGGCGGCAGGGACGGTCGGGTTCACCGCGGCGCTGACCACGACGACGCCGAAGTACACGAAGCGGGTGCGGGTGTTCGACGCGCCCGGCTCGTTCCCCGTGGCCGGGATCGGCAGCCCGGCCGTCTCGCCGGACGGGTCCACGGTCGCCTTCCGCGCGCTGAACGACATCTACCTGATGCGGATCGGCGAGGCTCCCCGGCCGCTCTTCCGTGACCGCTGGTGGAAGGCCGACCCGGACTTCTCGCCGGACGGGCGGCGGCTGGCGTTCGTCACCGACCGTACGGGAACGCTGAACATCTGGGTGCGCGACCTGGACACCGGCGCCGACCGGCAGCTCACCCACCTCACGGACTCGGCGGCCCTGTCGGTCCGGTGGTCCCCGGACGGCGGGGAGATCGCCTACCTCGACCAGGACGGCGCCCTCTGGGTCCTGGACGTGGCCACCGGCGAGGTCCAGAAGATCTTCAACGCGACGTTCGAGCCGGGCCGGCCCACCTGGTCGCCGGACGGCAGGACGATCGCGCTGGCCGCCGTGGTGCCGTACTCGCGGCGCTACCGCGAGGGCCTGTCGAAGATCCTTCTGGTGGACCGGGCGACGGGCGCGGGCACGTACGTCGATCCGGCGCCGCACCGCTCGTTGCAGACGCGCGGCGACGACGGCCCCGTCTGGTCGCCGGACGGCACCATGCTCGCCTTCGCCATGGAGTCGGTGCTGTGGGTCCTGCCCGTGGACGGCACCGGGCGGCCGGCGGGCCGCGCCCGCCAGGTGACCCGCGAGGTGTCGGACGCGCCCGTCTGGGCGGGCGGCTCAAGCACCCTCCTCTACCTGAACGGCGGGCGGCTGCGCACCGTGCGCGTGGACGGCACCGCGACCCGCACCGTCCCGCACCGCCTGACCTGGCGCAACGACCCCGGCCCCGAGCAGGTGGTGGTCCACGCCGGCCGCATGTGGGACGGCGTCTCCCGGACCGTCGCCCGCGACGTGGACATCGTCGTGCGCGGCCAGCGGATCGTCGCGGTGGAGCCGCACCGCGACGGGCGGCCCGGCACGCTGATCGACGCCAGTGACCGGTTCGTCATGCCGGGCCTGATCGACATCCACCACCACCGCGAGATGCAGGGGTACGCCTACGGCTCGCGGCAGGGCCCGCTGTGGCTGGCCCTCGGCGTCACGACCACGCGCTCGCCGGGCTCACCGGCCTACCACATGGTGGAGGAGCGCGAGTCGGTGCAGTCGGGCGCGCGGCTCGCGCCGCGTTACCTGGCGACCGGCGAGGCCATCGACGGGCCGCGCATCTACTACAACTTCATGCGCCCGATGTTCGGCCACGACCAGCTCCGCCTGGAGCTGGAGCGGGCCGCCGCCCTCGACTACGACCTGATGAAGTGCTACGTGCGGCTGCCGGTCGTCTGGCACAAGGAGGTGATCGACTGGGCCCACCGGCGGGGCAAGCCGGTCACCTCGCACTACCACTACCCGGCGATCGCGATGGGCGGCGACCAGACCGAGCACGTGGGGGCGACGAGCCGGTTCGGCTACTCCCGCACGGTCACGAACGTCGGCTCGGCCTACTCGGACGTCATCGCCATGTTCAACGCGTCGAAGATGGCGCGGACGCCCACGTTGTTCAACTCCAGCGCCCTCTACCGGGAGGACACCTCGCTGGCCGACGACGAGCGGGTCCGCCGCCTCTACCCCAACTGGCGGCTGGCGGCGCTCAGAGCCACGGTCGCGACGGCCCAGAACGCGGACCCGGCGGCCATCCAGGTGACGCTGACGAACCTGGCCAACCAGGTCGCGCAGCTCGCCGCCATGATCCGCGGCGGCGGCGTGGTCACCGCCGGCACCGACGCGCCGATCGACCACGTCGCGATCAGCCTGCACATGAACCTGCGGGCCATGGTCAAGTACGGCCTCACGCCACTGGAGACGCTCACCTGCGCGACCAGCACGTCCGGCGCCTACCTCGGCCTGCCGCTGGGCAGGATCGGCAAGGGCATGTACGCGGACCTGGCCATCGTCGACGGCGACCCGCTGGCCCGCATCGAGGACGCGGCCAAGGTCACCGCCGTCCTCGTCGGCGGCCGGCACCACACGGTCGAGCAGCTCCTCGCGCCGTACCCGTCGGCCGCCACGACCGCCCAGGCCCCCGCCAACAAGGTCAAGGAGCCGCTGCCCGCCCACGCGAGCACCGCCGGCTACTGGTGGAACGACCCCGCCGAGCTGGGCAGGGCCCGCGCCTCCTGCTGCGACGACCACTAGGCGGACGGGGTGACCAGCTCGTCGGCCACCCAGCGAGCGACGCCCTCGGGGAAGGGGGCCGGCAGGCCGAGGACGACGTGGCGGAAGCCGGCGTCCAGCGCCTGGGCGATCATGTCCCGGGTGGGGGCCGGCCGCTCGTACGAGACCGGCACGTGGATCGAGCGGACGATCGCGGCGGGGTCGCGGCCGATCTCGGCGCAGTAGCGGTCGAGCAGCGCGCTGCGCTGGACCACGTCGTCGAGGTCGCCGCCCGGGATGTTCCAGATGTCGGCGTGCTCGGCGACCACCCGCAGCGTCGCCGACGCGCGCCCGCCGATGACGATCGGCGGGTGCGGGCGCTGGACGGGCTTCGGGTTGCCGTACGCCTGGGTGAGCCGGTGGTGGGTGCCGTCGAAGTCGAACGGCTCGGTCTCCGTCCACAGCCGCTTGATGACGGTGCAGGCCTCGGCCAGGCTCGCCACCGCGTGGGCGGCGTCATGGTACGGCAGGCCGTGCGCGTCGTACTCGCGGCGGGCCATCGGATGGCCGGGGCGGGAGCCGGCGCCGATGCCGAAGTCGAGCCGGCCGCCGGAGACGATGTCGACGGTGGTGGCGATCTTGGCGAGGATCGCGGGCGGCCGGAAGCGGTTGCTGGTCACGAGCACGCCGAGCCGCAGCCGCCGGGTCTGCGCGGCCAGGGCGGACAGCAGCGTCCAGCCCTCGAAGGTCTGGCCGTCCGGGTCGCCGAAGATCGGCATGAGGTGGTCGAACAGCCAGGCGTGCTCGATCTGCGGCAGTTCGTCGGCCTCGCGCCAGACGCGCAGCACGTCGTCGTAGCCGACCTGGGAGGGAGCGGTCATGATCCCGAAGCTGGGGCGGGGGTGATGCGGCATGAGAATCGCCCTTTCAGCGGCGTCTGAGTGCGGGGTCGAGGAGGACGGGCGGGGTGTCGAACTTCTCCTGGGGCGCCAGGTCGAGGCCCGGCGCCACGATCTCGTCGATCGCGTCGAGGACGTCGGCGGGCAGCACGGTGTCGGCGGCGGCGAGTTGTGAGTGCAGGTGGCCGAGCGTGCGCGGCCCGATGATGGCGCTGGTCACGGCGGGGTGCGCGGTCACGAAGCCGAGCGCGAGCTGGATCATGGTGAGCCCGGCCGCGTCGGCGACCCCGGCCAGCCGCTCGACCGCGTCGAGCCGGGCGCGGTTGTGCGGCAGGGACAGGTCGAAGCGCTCGGGCAGGAACGCCGAGCGGTGGGTGGCGACCTCCTGCCCGGCGCGGACCGCGCCCGACAGCCAGCCCGAGGCGAGCGGGCTCCACGCCAGCACGCCGAGCCCGTACTCCTCGGTCACCGGCAGGACGTGCGCCTCGATCCCGCGCTGCAGGATCGAGTAGCTGGGCTGCTCGGTGACGTACCGGCCGAGACGGTTCTCCTTGGCGGCCCACTGGGCCTGCACGATGCGGTAGGCGGGGAAGGTGGAGGAGCCGAAGTAGCGGATCTTGCCGGCCCGCTGCAGGTCGGTCAGCGCGGACAGCGTCTCCTCGTCGCTGGTGGCCGGGTCCCACCGGTGGAGCTGGTAGAGGTCCACGTGGTCGACGCCGAGGCGGCGCAGGCTGCGCTCCAGCTCGATGGTCAGCCAGCGGCGCGAGCCGCCCTGGTGGTTGCGCTCCTCGCCCATCGGCATGCCGGCCTTGGTGGCGAGCACGATGTCGTCGCGGCGGCCGGCGATGGCCTTGCCGACCATCTCCTCCGACTCGCCGGCGCCGTACATGTCGGCGGTGTCGATGAGGTTGACGCCGGCGTCGAGGGCGGCGTCGACGATGGCGGTGGCCTCATCCTGGGTGGTGCGGCCGATCGCGCCGAAGTTCATGGCGCCGAGCGCGAGGGTGCTGACCCGGACACCGGTACGGCCCAAGGTGCGGTACTGCATGAGGGGTTCCTGACGTAGGAGGAAACGATGCGGCTCTGGCATCATGGATAAGCGGAACGCGGTTCCGATACCGTTCACGATAAGGAACCGTGTTCCGTTTCGCAAGTCGAGAGGTGGAGGAAGCGGCGCGTGAACGACAGCGACGACGGCAAGGGCCAGGCGGCCCCGCGCAAGCGGGCCGACGCCCGGCGCAACGAGAGGGCGCTGCTCGATGCCGCCGCGGCGGTCTTCGTGACCTCGGGCGTCGAGGCGCCGATCCGCGACATCGCGGCCAGGGCGGGCGTCGGGGTGGCCACGATCTACCGCCACTTCCCGACCCGGGCGGAGCTCATCATCGCCGTCTACCGGCACCAGATCGAGGAGTGCGCCAAGGCCGGGCCCGTCCTGCTGGCGAGCAGCGCGAGCCCGCACGCCGCGCTCGGGCGGTGGATCAACCTGTTCGTCGACTTCCTGGTCACCAAGCACGGGCTGGCCGCCGTGCTGCAATCGGACGACGCCGGCTTCCAGCAGCTCCACGGCTACTTCCTCGAACGCCTGCTGCCGGTGTGCGCGGAGTTGGTCGCGGCGGCGGTCGAGGCCGGCGAGATCCTTCCTGACCTGGAGGCGTACGAGCTCATGCGCGGCGTCGGGAACCTGTGCATCGGCGCGGAGAGCGACCCCCGCTACGACGCCCGCCGCCTCGTCGGCCTCCTGGTGGAGGGGCTGCGCCGCCGCTAGGAAAGCTCCGGAATCACGTTCCGGATCTGGTCAGCTCCTGGAGCTCGGACTCGAAGAACAGCGCGGCGTCGAAGCCCATCCCGGCGAAGTGGCCGGCCAGCTCCAGTGACAGCACGCCGTGCATGCGCGTCCAGAACGCCAGGGCGCGGCGCAGGACCGGAGCGGGGGCGGGGTGGCCCGCCGCCCACTCGCGGTGGCTTTCGAGGTGCTCGTCGAACGGCGCCCGCCCATCGCGGAGCTCCAGCGCCGCGCAGGCGTCGAGCAGGACCTGCATGATCTCGTTGGCGATGAGCGTGACGTCGTCGGGCGCCTGGTAGCCGGGCACTGGCGTGCCGTACATGAGGAAATAGCGCTGCGGGTCCTCCAGCGCCCAGCCGCGCAGGGCGTGCGCCAGCCCGGCCAGGTCGGCGCCGGAGCCGGCGGCCGCGCGGAAGGTGTCGGCGAGGCTGCGGTAGGCGTCCCTGATGAGCTCGGTGAGCAGGTCGTCGCGGCCGGCGAAGTACCGGTAGAGCGCGGGGCCGCTCATGCCCATCCGCTTGGCGATCGCGTTGAGTGACAGCGCTGAGGCACCGGCCGAGGCGATCTGCTCCCACGCGTGCTGCTTGATCTCCGACCGCACCTGCGTGCGGTAGCGCTCGCGCGGAGCCTTCGCACCCGTGTCCGCCATGGGCTCTCACCTCTCAGGAGCTACATCTTCAAGCGTTGGTTAGAAGCTATCACGCTTCCGCTTGACCTCCCGGCTCGTGGCGTTATAAGTTCTAACCAACGCGAGAGCTTGTAACGCAACGGAGGTCGCCATGAAGGAAGGGCTCGTGGAAGTCGTGCTGCCGGGCAAGGTGGAGCCCGACGGGCTGCGGATCCGGCGCGGAGCCGTCCCCACCCCCGGCGCCGGCCAGGTCCTGATCCGGATGGAGGCCACCGGCGTCTCCTTCGCCGAGCAGCAGATGCGCCGGGGCCGCTACTACGACCAGCCGCCCTACCCGTTCGTGCCCGGGTACGACCTGGTCGGCACGGTGCTCGCCACCGGCGAGGGCGTCGACCCCGGCCTGGCCGACACCCGCGTGGCCGCGCTGCTCAAGGTCGGCGCCTGGGCCAGCCACGTGCTCGTCGACGCCGCCGACGTGGTGCCGGTGCCCGGCGGCCTGCGCCCGGCCGAGGCCGAGACCGTGGTCGTCAACGGCATCACCGCCTGGCAGATGCTCAACCGCAAGGCCCGGGTGCGCGGCGGGCAGACCATCCTGGTGCACGGCGCCAACGGCGGCGTCGGCTCCGTCCTCGTCCAGCTCGCCCTGGCAGCCGGCGTGCGGGTCATCGGCACCGCGTCCGCGCGCCACCACGACGCCCTGCGCGAGCGCGGCGTCCTGCCCATCGACTACCGCACCGAGAACGTCACCGCCCGCGTCCGCGAGCTCGCCCCCGGCGGGGTGGACGCCGTCTTCGACCACGTCGGCGGGCGCGGCGTCGTGGACTCCTGGCGGCTGCTCGCCCCCGGCGGCACTCTCGTCTCCTACGGCAGCGCCTCCACCCGCGACGACGAGGGCTCCAAGTCGTGGCCCGTGCTCAAGCTGCTCGCCAGGACGTGGCTGTGGAACGTCCTGCCCAACCGCCGCCACGCCTACTTCTACAACGTCTGGGGCGGCCGGGCCCTGGCCAAGGACCGGTTCCGCGCCCGGCTGCGCGCCGACCTCACCCAGGTCTTCGCGGCGCTGCAGCGCGGGGACATCACCGCCCAGATCGCCGCCGAGCTGCCGCTCGCCCGCGTCGCCGACGCCCTGCGGCTGGCCGAGTCCGGCACCGTCGCCGGGAAAGTCGTCCTGAACCCGTGATCAACCACCCCGAGAGGATCCTCATGTCCAGCACCACCGCCGTCACCGGCCTGCTCACCACCGGCCTGCTCGCCGCCGGCCTCCTCGTGAGCCCGGCCGCGTCCGCGCAGGCCGTCGCACCCGCCCAGGCCGCCAGCGCCCAGCAGTGCCGGGGCCAGGGGGTGGATCCCGGTGCCCGAATCCGCTACCAGGCCGATGTCGTGATCAAGGCGCCGCTGAGCAGGGTCTTCAAGCTGCAGACCGACGTCGAGCGCTGGCCTGAATGGCAGAAGCCAGTCCTGACCGCGAAGCGGCTCGACCACGGCTCCCTGCGCGCGGGCTCGCGGTTCCGCTGGACCACCCCCGCGCCCGCCACGCCCACCACCCCGGCCACCACCCTGAAGATCACTTCCACGGTCCAGCAGCTCAAGCGCGACTCCTGCGTCCTGTGGACCGGGCCCGCGATCGGCGAGGGGCTGCGCATCGACCGAGGGGTCCACCTGTGGACGTTCACCAAGGTCAAGGGCGGTGTTCGCGTCCACACCGAGGAGACCTGGACCGGCGACCAGGTCGAGGCCGACATCCCCACCGCCACCCGGGCGCTCGGCGCCGGGCTCGACGCGTGGCTGCGCGACCTGAAGGCCGCCGCCGAAGCCTAACCCGCCGGCTTGGAGATCTTCCCGCCTGCCCGCCAGCCCCGGTAGGTGGTGGTGAAGTCCGACTCGTACGTCCCCGTGCCGCTCACGGGCACCTTCCACGTGAGCGTGAACGTCGTCGGCCGGTTGTCCCGGTCGATCGTGAGCCGGTAGCTGAAGTACGAGGCGCCGGCGCCGTCGCTCACGTCCGCACCCAGCCACGAGGTCAGCAGCGTCCGCAGCCGGCCGCCCGCCGCGCTCGCGGGCAGGACCCCGGTGTAGGTGCGGCCCGACTGCTGGAGGTTCGTGGTGTTCAGCACGATCTGCTGGATGATCGACGGGCCCGCCGTGCCGGCGACCATGAGCGCGTACCAGTCCGCGTCCGCCGGGCGCTGGTCCTCCGGCAGCTCGCCCGAGGCTCCCGGCCGGTCCCGGTAGAACAATCCGTCCGCGATGACGTAACGGGCGGCCGGCTCCTCGGCGGGGTCGATCCGCATCGAGAAGTCGTCCTCGGTCCTCGCGTCGCCGGCCAGCACGTGGCCGCTCGCCTTGGCGGCGGCGCTGCTCTGGGTGAAGCCGCCCTCGAAGGTGAAGTCGGCGGTGGGGGTCGTGCTGAGTGACAGGTCGAGCGCGGCGGCCAGGTCCACGGCACTGCGCGGAGCCGGGGGCGCGGTCGTGGCGGTCGGGCTCGGCGGCGCGGTCGTGGCGGGCGCTCTCGACGGGGACGCCGAGGCCCGGGAGTCGCTGGTCTTGGCGTTCGAGGGCAGGTTGAGCAGGATCGCCGCCGTGCATCCGAGGGCCGTCACGGCGGCGGCGACGGGCACGAGCCTGCGCAACAGGCCGCGGCGCCGCTCGGCCGGGGGCTCCGGCGGCCAGGCGAGGGCGTCGTCCGCGGGCATGGACCAGACGCGGTTCAGGCGGGCGGTCACGTCGGCCGCCGCACTCCCCGTCCCGACACCGCGCCCGCCCTCCTGGGCGTCCCAAGCGGTGGCGACCGCCGTCAGCACCTCGTGCATCGCCGGGCGTGCGTGCGGTGACTTGGACAGGGCCCGCTCGACCATGGGCCGCAGCGCCGCCGGCACCGCGCTCGTGTCGACGGCCTCGTTCATGACGCGGTACGCCAGGACCTCCGGACGCCCCGCCCCGTACGGCATCCGGCCCGTCGCGGCGAAGACGACGACCAGCGCCCAGCCGTACACGTCGGCGGCGGGGCCGGTCGGGCCGCCGAGGTACTCCTCCGGGCTCACCCACCCCGGCGAGCCGATCACCAGGCCGGTGCCCGTGAGGGAGGTGCCGTCGAGGGCGCGGGCGATGCCGAAGTCCACGAGCCGCGGGCCCGCCGGCGACACCATCACGTTGCCGGCCTTGAGATCCCGGTGCACGACCTCGGCCGCGTGCACGGCGACCAGGGCCTCCGCGAGCCCGGCGGCGAGCCCGAACAGCGCGTCGCCGGTCAGCGGCCCGCGCTCCCTGACGTGCTCGTCGAGGGTGCGGCCCTCGATGTACTCCGTCGCCAGCCACGGCCGCTCCGCCTCGGCGTCCGCGGCGAGGATCCGTACGCAGCAGGCACCCCGGACGCGGCGCAGCATCGCCACCTCGCGCCGGAACCGCACCCGGAACTCGGGGTTGGCGGCGTACGTGTCGTGGATCAGCTTGACCGCGGCCCGCTGCCCGGCGGTGTCCACCCCGGCGTAGACGACGCCCATGCCGCCGGCGCCGAGCCGCCCGACGATCCGGTACGGCCCCACTGTCGCCGGATCCCGCCGGCGCGGAGGGTTGCTCACGAGGCCCCGCTTCGACTGGGTGTCAGTGATCGCCCAGTGATTATGCCAGCCGGTCAGGCGTCGCGGCCGGGCCAGTCGCGATAGCGGATCTCGCCCAGGGTGGCGCCGTCGTCCGGCACCAGCGTGTGCTCGCCCACCTCCGTGCCGAAGTAGCGGGCGTGCGGGTCGGTGACCACCTCGCGCGGGTCACCCCAGGACGCCAGCGCCGCGCGGAAGAACTCGTCCATGCGGAACCGCTCCGGCCCGGCCACCTCGATCCGCCCGTTCAGCGGCGGCCCGGCCGCGACCCGGCCGACGGCCCTGGCCACGTCGTCGCCCGCCATGGGCTGGAAGAGGACGGGCGCGATGCGTACCTGGCCGTCCTGGGTGGACTCGTCGGCGATGCCGCGGACGAACTCGAAGAACTGCGTGGCGTGCACGATCGAGAACGGCAGGCCCGACTTCTCGATCAGCCGCTCCTGGGCGAGCTTGGCGCGGAAGTAGTCGTTCGTGGGCGTGCGGCGGGTGCCGACCACCGACAGCGCCACGTGGTGGCCGACGCCGGCGGCGGACGCGGCCTCGATCACGTTGCGGGTGGAGGTCTCGAAGAACTCCATGACCGCGCCGGCCTCGAAGGACGGCGAGTTCGACACGTCGGCCACGACGTCGGCGCCCGCCAGCGCCCCGGCCAGCCCCTCCCCGGTCAGGGCGTTCACGCCCGTCCGCGGTGAGGCGGCCACGGCCTCGTGCCCCTGCTCCCCCAGCCAGGAGACCAGCTTCGACCCGATCAGGCCGGTCCCCCCGATCACCACGATCTTCATGGCGGCACCTCCTCGTCACTACGGAGGCTAGGCACCCCCGAAGCGGAGGAAAAGCGGGTCAACGATAGTTTTCCCGACGAGAAGATGGCACCTGACCTGGGTTTACTGCAAGCATTCGCTCAGGTTGACACCGTAGCGTGACCGGGTGTCCATCAACCTGGCAGACCTGAGAGGCGACGGCGGGCCGCGGGCCGGCGTCCTGACGCAGCCACCCCCGCCGGCCGGCAGGCAGACCTGGCTGGACGCGCTGCGCGGCGCGGCCGTGCTCGCCGTGCTCTTCGAGCACCTGCTCGACCCCCTCTTCCCCGAGGTGCGCGCGGCCGTCAGCCCGCGGTTCGACTTCGGCCAGTACGGCGTCATGCTGTTCTTCCTGGTCAGCGGCTACGTGGTGCCGGCCTCGCTGGAGCGGCGGGGCAGCGTCACCGGCTTCTGGATCGGCCGCGCGTTCCGCCTCTACCCGCTGTGGGCGGTCGTGGCGGTCGCCGGGACGGTGTTCGGCCTCGCGCAGGTGTACGCCGGGCTGCCGGACGCGCTGGCCGAGCACCCGGTCACCGCCGGGCTGGCCCACCTGACCATGCTCCAGGACTTCCTCCAGGTCGTCAGCGTGGTCAACGTGTTCTGGACGCTCTCGTACGAGATGGTGTTCTACCTCCTGGTCACGGCGCTGTTCGTCGTCGCCCCGCACCGGCCGCGCACCACCGGCGTGCTCGTCGTCGCGATGGCCGGCGTGCTCGCCGGCGGGCTGCTCCCGGCCGGAGCCCTGTCGCGCGCGCTCGGCGGCGACGCCGCCGTGCTGCTCGCGACCGCCGTGCTGGTGGCCGGGATGGCCGCGATCCTCGGCGGCGCCCATCGTGGACGGGTGTGCGGCGCGATCGCCGTCGCCGTGCTGGCCGTCGTGCTGCTCGGCTGGAACAGCCGGGTCGGGGCATGGCAGAGCCTGGCCATCGTGGCCACCATGTTCGCGGGGACGGCGCTCAACCGGCTCGACCACGGGCGGCTCCACCGCGGGGCCCGGTGGGTGGTCGCGATGGTGCCCGTGGTGTGCGTGGTGGCCGCGCTCCGGTTCGGGCCCGGGTGGGGGATGTCCGAGGAGGAGGCGGTGGCGTTCAGGTGGAGCTGGTCGGCGGCCGTGGTGGCGGCCTGGCTGACCTTCATGGGGTTCCGGACGCTCCGGCCAGGCTCTTTCCGCGTGCCGCGAGCCGTCCGGCTCAGCCTGCCGCGGCCGGCCGGTTTCCGCGTGCCGCGGCCGGCCGCGCTGCTCGTGCGGCTCGGGGTGCTCAGCTACTCCGTCTACCTGCTGCATCCGCTCGTCGTGCAGGTGCTGCGGCGGCTGGTGCCGTACCCCGCGCAGGTGCCGCTGACCGGGCGGATCGGCCTGTCGCTGGTGGTGGCGTCCGCCGTCGTCGGCGCCGCGACGCTCACCCACCGGTTCGTGGAGCTGCCCGCGCAGGCGCTCGGCCGCCGCGTCGTGCGCGCGCACGCCCGCCGGGGCTGAGGCTCACCCCGTCAGGCCGGACGCGGTGGCGACCAGGCCGCCGTCGATGACCAGGTCCTGCCCGTTGACGTACGACGCCTCGTCCGAGGCGAGGAAGGCGACCGCGGCGGCGACGTCCTCGGCGGTGCCCAGGCGGCCGGCGGGCACCGCGGCGAGCACAGCGGCGGCGGCTTCGGCGGAGATGTTGTCGTGGAACATCGGGGTCTCGATGTAGCCGGGGCTGACCGAGTTGACCCGGATGCCCCGGGGCGCGAGGTCCGCCGCGAGCGTGTGCGCCAGGTTGTGCACCGCCGCCTTGGTCGCCGCGTAAACGGAGGCTCCCGGCAGGCCGCGGTGCAGCGTCCACGACGCGTTGATGACGATCGCGGCGCCGTCCGCGAGCAGCGGCAGCGTCTTGTGGACGGTGAAGAACACCCCCTTGAAGTTGGTGTCCACGATGCGGTCGAACTCGGCCTCGCCCACCTCGCCGACTGCCCCGAACGAGGCGACGCCCGCGTTGGCGAACACCACGTCCAGCCGCCCGTGCCGGTCGCGGATCGCGGCGGCCAGCGCGTCCAGGTCGTCGAGGTCGGCCACGTCGGCGCGCACCGCGACCGCGCGGTCACCTCCGTCGAGTTCCTTGAGGGCGGTGTCCAGCCGGGCCTGGTCCCGGCCCGTGATGACCACATGGGCGCCCTCGGCGAGGAACCTGTGGGCAGCGGCCAGGCCCATGCCGCTGGTGCCGCCGGTGATGAGCGCGATCCTGCCGTCGAAACGTGTCTTCGTCATGGGGCTCAGCCTGCCGACCGGCCCGCCGGCCATACAGTGCGTGCTCAGCCTGGGTCTGCCACCACCACCTTGGCCAACCGGTCCCCGGTGCCGGGCAGCGGGTTGTACAGCTCCAGGTGCCAGCCCGGCCGGTCGGCCACGGTCAGCGTCGTCATCTCGAAGAACAGCTCCCCCGCCTCGGGGTGCCGCACCGCCTTCACCGCCTGGACGGGCGCGCCCACCTCGTGCCGGGCCCAGAGCCGCGCGAACTCCGGGCTCACCGAGCCGAGGTCGGCCACCAGCCGCGCGAACTCCGGATCTCCGGGCGCGCGCCCGCGTCGGCGCGGAAGGCGGCCACCACGGCCGGCGCGACCGCGTCCCACTGCACGTGCATCCCCCGGTAGCGGGCGTTCGTGAAGAACGAGACCAGGCAGTTGTGATCGACGTCGTCGTAGCCGAACACCGCCCGCGTCGCCGCGTTGATCGCCAGCAGGTTCCAGCGGCTGTCGCGCAGGATCGCCGGGCGCGGCGACCACGCGTCCACCAGGCGCCGCAGCTCCGGGGTGACCTCGCCCGCCGGCGCCTCGCCGGCGGGCGGCGGGTTGAGGCCGGCCAGCAGGTACAGGTGCGCGCGCTCGGGCCCGGTCAGGCGCAACGCCCGGCCGATCGCGTCGAGCACCTCGGACGAGACGTTGATGTCGCGGCCCTGCTCCAGCCACGTGTACCAGGACACGCCCACCCCGGCCAGCACGGCGACCTCCTCGCGGCGCAGCCCCGGCGTCCTGCGCCGGCCCGCGCCCACCATGCCGACGTCGGCGGGGGTCAGCCGGGCCCGGCAGGCACGGAGGAAGTCGCGAAGCTGCTCGCGGCGGTGCCGCCGCGTCTCAAGGGACTCGCTGGTCATAGGTCACCGTAACGGAGCCGGGTTATAGTCGGGACAATTGCCATATCTCGCACTGTCGAGCTTCTGCTGGCGAAGGTGACAGGCATGTCCTTGGGCGATCTGTACGAGCCGCTCCACCAGCACCACGCCGACCCCTACCCCTTCTACGAGCGGGCCCGCCGCGAGGAGCCGCTGTTCTACTCCCCCGCCATCGGCGCCTGGGTCGTGACGAAGATGGCCGACGTGCGCCGGATCCTGCGGGACGGGGCCCTGTTCTCCTCGGCCAACACGCTGCGCCCCTACTCGCCGTTCCCGCCCGCGCTGCTCGCGGAGCTGGAGAAGGGCTACCCGAACCTCGGCTCGTACATCACGATGGACGGCGAGGAGCACCGGCGGCGGCGCGCGCCCGCCGCGGCGGCGCTCACCCCCGAACGTGTCGCCGCGATCGAGCCCTACATCACCGAACGCGCCACCACCCTCATCGACGGCTTCGCCAAGGACGGCGGCGTCGAGTTCATGGCCGGGTACGCCAACCGGCTGCCCGTGGACGTGACCGCCCGGCTGGTCGGGTTCGCCGAGCAGGACGCCACGGCGTTCGGTGACGACAGCCGCGCGGCCGCGGCCATGGGGATGGGGCACCGGTTCGGCTCCGAGGAGGAGCAGATCGCGTGCGCGCAGGCGTGGGTGCGCTTTCAGCGGCTCATCGAGCGGTACGTGACCGAGCGCCGCGCCGCACCCGAGGACGACGTGATCAGCGACTACGTCGCCGCCTTCGCCCCCGGCGACGGGCCCCTGGCCTTCGAGGAGATGGCCGAGCTCATCGGCATGATCCTCGGCATCGCCCTGCCCGGCCACATCACCACCTCGGCGCTGCTCGGCAACGGCCTGCTCCGGCTGCTGTCGGAGCCTGAGCAGTGGCGGCTGCTGTGCGAGCGGCCCGACCTCGCGCCGAACGCCACCGAGGAGATCGCCCGCTACGACACCCCGACCCACATCTTCCTGCGGATCTCCACCGCCGAGGCCACCGTCGGCGGGCGGAACTTCCCCGCCGGCACCGAGTTCGCCCTCTGCCTGGCCTCCGCCAACCGGGACGAGGACGCCTTCGAACGCGCCGAGACGTTCGACATCACCCGGCCCCCGCACGCCAACGTGGTCTTCGGCCAGGGCGCCCACTACTGCCCGGGGGCCGGGCTGGCGCGCCGCCAGGTCGAGATCTCGCTGCGCCTGCTCGCCGAGCGGCTGCCCGGGCTGCGCCTCGTACCGGGCCAGCGGATCGAGTACCGCGGCACGCTCGACCACCGCGGCCCGCTCACCCTCCTGCTGGAGTGGTGAGGATTCAGGGCTTACGAGCGGTTCATGGCTTACGGGCGGTTCATGGCTTGCGAGCGACTCCGCCCGCGATGCAGATGCCCGCCAGGTCCAGCGGCCGCTCGACGGGCTCCTCCGGCCGCCACTCCGGCAGATGCACCACCCCCGGCTCGACCAGCTCCAGCCCGTCGAAGAAGCGGGTGATCTCCTCCAGGTCGCGCGCCCTGCCGGTGCCCAGCATCGACAGCAGGACCCCCTCGAGCGCCCGCACTTCGGGCGCGCACGAGCAGAAGTGCGTGAGCTGCAGGAAGCTGCCCGGAGCCAGCCGCGCCTTGTACGTGTCCACCAGCTCCGCCGGCCGCTCGTCGTCACCGAGATGGTGCACCACGGCCACCAGCAGCAGCCCGATCGGGCGCGAGAAGTCCAGGAACCCCGCCACCTTCGGATGCTGGAAGATCGCCTCGGGCTCGCGCATGTCCGCGGTGATGACCCGCGTGTTGTCGTTGGTCTGCAGGAGCGCGCGGGCGTGCGCGAGCACGATGGGATCGTTGTCGACGTAGACGACGCGCGCGTCCGGATTGATCCGCTGCGCGACCGAATGGGTGTTGTCCATCGTCGGCAGGCCGGAGCCGACATCGAGGAACTGGTCGATGCCCTGCTCCGTCATGAACTTCACACCCCTGAACAGCATCGCCCGGTTGTTCCGCGCGCCCCCGCCGCCGTCGGGGAAGTGCTTCATGCCCTCCATCGCGATGGCCCGGTCGACCGCGAAGTTGTCCTTGCCGCCGAGGAACGCGTCGTACACGCGGGCGATGCTGGGCTTGCTCGTGTCGATCTCCGGAGGCAGGTAGTCCGGGTCCTGGTGGGTCCAGATCCGCTCCATGGACGCCTCGCTCATGGTCACCTTCCGGCCGTGACTCAGTGATCGACATCTGACGCGTTTCGGGAGCATAGCGAGCATGTCGTGAATACACAGCTTCACGTGAAACTTTCACCGCACGGACCACTTCCGGGCCACAGGCGCGAAAGCACCGGGCCGGGCAGGCTCGTGTGGGAGCGAATCGTGCCGGGCTGGCGGGGCTCGGCGCAGAAGGCGCCGGGCGGGCGGGGCTAGGCGCGGAACGCACCGGACCGACGGTCCTGCCCGCGGAATGTGCCGGGCGGGCGAGGCGGGGCGCGGAACGTACCGGACGGGCGGTGCTGGGCGCGGAAGGTGCCGGACGGGCGGTGCTGGGCGCGAAAGGTGCCGGGCGGGCGGGGCTAGGCGCGGAAGGTACCGGAGCGGCGGTCCTGGGCGCGGAAGGTGCCGGGTGGGTGGCCCGTCCAGCGGCGGAAGGCGCGTCTGAACGCGCTCGCCTCCGAGAAGCCCAGCCGCCTGGCCAGCTCCTCGACGGACTCCTCGCCGCGGCGCAGGCCGTCGATGGCGGCGTCCCGCAGGAGCTCCTCCTTGATGCGCCCGATCGACGTGCCCTCGGCGCGCAGCAGCCTTCGCAGGTGCTGCGTGCTCACGTTGAGCTGGGCCGAGACGTCGTCGGGGCCGGGCCAGCGGCCGCGCAGCCCGCGTTCGAGGATCGTGCGTACCCGGTCGGCGACGGACGAGCCGTAGTCGCGCGTGGCCAGCCACACGTAAGGCTGATCGCCGAGGTAGCCGGCGAGGTCCTCCTCGTTCCTGATGACCGGCGCGCGCAGCAGGTCGCGGTCGAAGGCCAGCGCGAGCCGGTCGGCCCCGAACACCGGATGCCGCCCGAACACCGCCTCGTAGTCGGCCGCGTACGGCGGCGCCGGCCAGGGCAGGCGCAGCTCCCGGAGGCCGACCCGCCGCCCGGCGAGCCAGCCGGCCAGGCGGTGGACGAGCGTGGCCAGCAGCTCGGCGGCCAGATGGTCGGGGTCGTCGAGCCCGCTCACGTCGATCTCGACCTCGGCGAGCGCCCCGACCACCGACACCCGCAGCGGCGGCACGCCGGGCAGCGTCGCGCTCGCCTCGGCCAGCCGCAGCAGCGCCCCCTCCAGGTCGGGCACGTGGATCGCCGAGCGCAGCACCAGCCGGAAGGTGCCCAGCGGCACGGGCGCGCCCAGCCCGAACAGCTCGTCCCCCGTCAGGATCCACAACTCCTGGGTCAGCTCCGCCACCTGGGCGAGCGTCACGTCCTCACACCGCGCCGCGCCAGGCCGGATGCCGGTACGGCGCAGCAGCGACTCCACGTCGAGCCCCTGCCGCTCACCGACACGCACGAGCCGCCTGACCACGTCGCCCGGCTGCGTCGAGCTGCTCACCGGCCCACCCTACGTCGCCGGCCACCGCACACGGATCGGTCGCGCTTTCCCCGCCACCCCCACGTCCCGGTCGTCGTGCCCGGATCGGTCGTGACTTCCCCTGTCACCTCACGTCCGGGGTAGTCGTGCCCGGGTTGGCCGCCGCTTTCCCGGCCACCTCATGTCCCCGGTCGCCGTGCCCGGATCGGTCGCGACTCCCCTACCGCCTCACGTCCGGGATAGTCGTGCCCGAATAGGTCGCACTTCCCCGCCACCTCACGTCTCCGGTCGTCGTGCCCGAATCGGCCGCGCTTCCCCCGCCGCCTCACATCCCGGGGTCGTCGTGCCTCGATCGGCCGTGCCTTCCCCCTGCCACCTCGCGTCTCTGGCTGCCCTGCGCGGACCGATCACGATCCCCCGCCGCCCCACGTCCCTGGCCGCCGTGCGCGGATCGGTCATGGTTCTCGCGCGCGACGGTGCTGGGGCGGGCACGGTGCCCGTTCGTACCGTTCCGGGCATGACGATCTCATCTCGCTCTTCTCGCCACCGGCTGCTCTGGCTGGGGCTCGGGCTGGTGTTGCAGTTGTTCGCGGTCGGGGGGCGGTGGGACCTGCCGTTGGCGGCGTGGGGCTTTCAGGTTTTCCTGGTGAGGTTCGTGCGGACGGGGCGCCCCTGGCCGGGGCTCGCGCTGGTGTGGTTGGTGGGGGTGGCGGGCGGGTTGTTCTGGGCCGTGCAGCTCGCGGTGCCGATCACGCCTCTGGTGCTGGCGGGGGTGGTCGTGCTCGGGTCGGCCGCGGTCGTGCCCTTCGCGGTGGATCGGCTGGTGGCGGCCCGGCTGGGGCCGTTCGCGAGGTTGCTCGCCTTTCCGGCCGCGCTGACCGCGGTCGCGTTCCTGATGGGTACCTACAATCCGTTCGGCACCGCGTACGGGTTGCTGGCCGTCACCCAGCACGACGACCTGGCGCTGCTTCAGGCGATCTCCGTCGTCGGGCCCTACGCGATCGCCTTCCTCATCGGCGCCGTCGCGACCGCCGCCAACCACCTGTGGGAGCGCGGCGGGCCCCGGCCGGCCGTCGTGGTGGCGGCCGTGCTGGCGGCGGTGGTGGCGGGCGGCCAGGCGCGGCTGGCCTTCGCCCCCGCGCCGGGCTCGCCGACCGTACGGGTCGCGGGCATCAACCCGGCCGCGGCCTCCCTCGACGCGGCCCGGCGGCTGCTCGGCGCCGAGCCGACCGACCTGCGGGCCGTCTCCGGGATCGACCCGGCCACGGTACGGGCGGCCTCGGCCCTGGTCAGCGGCCAACTGTTCGCCGACACCCGGGAGGCGGCACGAGCGGGCGCGAAGATCGTGTTCTGGTCGGAGAACGCGGCGAAGATCCGCGCCGAGGACGAGCCCGCGTTCCTCGCCGAGGCCGCCCGGCTCGCCCGCGAGCAGGGCATCTATCTCAACCTCGCCATGAACGTGTACCTGCCCGCCGCTCCCTACGGCCGCGACCAGACCGTGCTCATCGGGCCCGGCGGGAACGTGCTGTGGACGTACCAGAAGCACCACCCCATCCCCGGCCTGGAGAGCTACCGGCCCGGCACGGGCCCCGTGCCCGTCGTGGACACCCCGTACGGCCGCCTGTCCAACGTCATCTGCTACGACGCGGACTTCCCCGCGACGATGCGCGTCGCCGCCGACATCATGCTCGTACCCGGCGGCGACTGGCCGGAAATGGGCCGCATCCACACGAAGATGGCGAGCCTGCGGGCGATCGAGAACGGTTACGCGCTCGTCCGGCAGGACTTCAACGGCTCCTCCCAAGCCTTCGACCACCAGGGGCACGTGCTGTCGCAGCAGGACACCACGACCGGCGACAACCGCCCGTGGATCGTGGACGTGCCCATGCGCGGCGCGATCACGCCGTACCGGATGGTGGGGGACGTCTTCGCCTGGCTGTGCGCGGCGCTGACGCTCGGCGTCGTCGGGGCCGGAGTGCGGCGATCGGTCGAGCGCCGCCGTCAAGGCGCGCGGCGATCGAGGACCGCCGTCGGGAGGTGATCAAAGGTCGCCTGACTCCTTGCGTCCGGGGTGATCACTCTTCTAAGTTAGGCACCCTAACTTAGGAAGGCTCACCCATGAGGACCGGCGGGCGCACGGCCAGCTTCACGCTTCGTGACGTGATCGAGGCCGGCACCCGCATCGGCCTCGAACGGCTCAGCATGCAGAGCGTCGCCGACGCGCTCGGCGTCACCACGGCGGCCGTCTACCGGCACGTGCCCAGCCGTTCCGCGCTGGAGAGCCTGGTCGGGGAGGCCATCCTCGACGAGCTGACCCTCGTCGACGACCCCGCCGAGCCGGCCGCCGCCCACCTCGCGAGCTTCGCCCTGCAGCTGCGCCGCTTCACGCTCAGCCGCCCCGGTACGGCCCAGTACATGCAGCGGCTGTTCCCGCGCGGGCCGTCCGGGCTACGCCTGCTGGAGCACCAGATCAACGCCCTGGGCCGGCGCGGCTACGACCCGCCCGCCGCCGTCGCGCTCTCCTCCGCCGTCGCCACCCTGGCCATCGGCGCCACCGTCGCCGAGCAGGAGCGGGCCGCCCTGCTCGCCACGCCCGCCGTGGAGGAGGCGCTGGCGGTGATGGCGGGCTCCGAGCTGCTGCGGCAGGCCGGCGCCGGCATCCCCGCGCACACCCCGGAGGACTACTTCGTGTTCATGCTCACCGCCGCCGCCGAAGGGCTCGTCGCCCAGCTCCCGCCCGGCCGCCCGCTCCCCGTCCCGCAGGCGGCACCCTGAACGCCACCGAGCACTCCCCCGAGCACGTTACTGAGCACTTCGCCGAGCACTTCATTGAGCACGACGCCGAGGAGACCCCGTGCCCCACCCGATGAGCCTGCTCCCGGAAGACCCCGCCGAGGTCGGGCCCTACCGGCTGGAGGGCCGGCTCGGGGCGGGCGGGCAGGGCGTGGTCTACACGGGGCGCGGCCCCGGCGGCGCGCTCGTCGCCGTCAAGCTGCTGCACTCACACCTCATGGCCGACGACGACGCCCGGACCAGGTTCCTGCGGGAGGTGCGGACGGCCGAGCGGGTGGCGCCGTTCTGCACGGCCCAACTGCTGGACTCCGGCTTCGTGGGGGCCCGGCCGTACATCGTCAGCGAGTACGTGGACGGGCCCTCACTCCAGGACTCCGTCAAGGAGAGCGGGCCGCGCGGCGCGGCGGCCCTGCAACGACTGGCCATCAACACCGCGACCGCGCTGGCCGCCATCCACGCGGCCGGAGTCGTGCACCGCGACTTCAAACCCGGCAACGTGCTGCTCGGACCCGACGGGCCCGTGGTGATCGACTTCGGCATCGCCAAGGCCCTCGACCTCAGCCAGTCGGTCGCCAGCAGCCAGCCCATCGGCAGCCCCGCCTACATGGCGCCCGAGCAGATCGCCGACGACGACGTGGGGCCGGCCGCCGACCTGTTCGCCTGGGCGGCCACCATGTACTACGCGGCCACCGGGCGGCGCGCCTTCCCCGGCGAGTCCATCCCCGCCACCCTGCACTCGGTCCTGCACAGCTCACCTGACCTGAGCGGGGTGGAGGGGCCGCTGCGCCGGCTCCTGGAGAAATGCCTGTCCAAGGACCAGTCGCTCCGCCCCACGGCCGCCGAGGTAGCCGACCACCTCCGCACCCAGCTCGCCGCTGATGGGCGCCCGCACGTTGACGTCACGCCGGCCGGACACACCCCGGCTGGGCACCCGCAGGGGGAGGTCACACCGGCCGGACACGCCCCGGACGGGCGTCCGCACGGCGCGGCCACGCCTGCCGGGCACACCGCTGAGGAGCGCCCGCACGGCAACGTGACTCCCGTCCAGCACGTCACGGCCGGCGGACACGCGCCAGGCTGGCGGCCGCACGGCGATGGCACGCCTGCCGAGCACACCGCTGAGGAGCGCCCACAGGGCAGCGCCACACCCGTCCAGCACGCCACGCCCGGCGGACAGGCGCCGGGCTGGCGGCCTCAGGGCGACACTGCACCTGCCCCATATGCCCCCGACGGGCCCGTGCACGGTGGGCACGTCGGGGATGGGCGTCAGCGCGGTGGTGGTGTGGCCGGCGGTTATGCCTCCGAGGTGTCCGTGCCCGCCCGGGAGGCGGGCGGCTCAGGGGATCGGCGGCGGCGGGTGCTTGCTGTGGTTTCGGCGAGTGCGGCGATGGTCGTCGCCGTCGGGGTGGGGATCGGTGTGTACGCTCTTGCGCCCGCCACCGCTCAACGGCAGGCGCAGCGGGCTTCGGTGTCGCCGGGGGCGGGGGTGCCGGAGTCGGGGACGGGCGGTACGGGAACAGTGGGGACGGAGGTGCCGTCGGTGAGCGCGTCCGCTTCCTCGCCCGCGCCGACCGCGTACAAGCTGCTCGCCACCGCGGATCCCGCAAAGACCGGTGAGGGTGCCCCGGCGTCTCCCACCAGGACGCCGCGTAGGTCCGCGTCCCCGACCCGTGACACGGACGCGACGCCTGGCAGCAGCCCCACCTCCTCGGTCAAGAAGCCGAAGGCGACTCCCGAGGCCACCCGCAGGTCCCCCACGAGCAAGGCCACCGGTAGTGAGCGGCCGTCGCCCAAGCCGTCGCTTCAGCCCTCCACGGGGTCGGTCACGTGGAACGACGCCGGTGAGTACTGCAAGGCGCAGGGGCAGTCGGTCTCGTTCGGGGCGGGGTGGTCGGGCATGAAGTGCTCGGGCGGGGGTGCGGAGCTTTCGGTGTCGGAGTTGTGTGCCTGGAAGTACCCGGCCTACAGCAACGCCGTGGGGGTGGCGCCGGAGAACCCGTTCGTGCCGACCGCCACCTGCAACCTGGCCTGATCGTCCGACGATCCGCCATCAGGCCCGTTTAGTCCGGTTCTGGTGCGGTAGGGGCGCTCGGTGGCGGAACGCGAACGAGGCGGCCACAGCGGAGCGGCCGCCCGGCGCCACAGCAGGAGGTGACGATCATCCTCGCGGCATTGGCCATCCCGGTGGCGGCTCTGATCGGTCTGATGCTCATGCAACTGCTGGAGGACGCACTGTTGCCTTCTCCGGCCGACTCGCGAAAACCCGAAGCCGAAGGTGACGCCGCCGTCGCGGCGACGACGGCCGACCTGGCACCCACGCCCGACCTGGCGCAGGCTTCCGATCCGGCGCCCGTGGTCGAGGGCAAGGTCGAAGTCGAGGCCGGGGCTGCCGTGGCGGCGCCTCCGGCTGTGATCCTGACCTTTCCTGCCCCCGCGCGCCCCTACGCGTCCGGTCGCGGGCGGCCGGCCACGCGCAGGCCGTCGAGCTGTGCGAAGGCCGCCGCGCAAAAGGGAGGCCCGAGGTGGCCCGCGTCGCGGCCCCGCCAGGCGGTCCCGCGCTCAGCCTGACGGGCGGGCCGCGCGGCCCATCGGCGATCAGGGATGTGTAATATCCCGGTTGTGCAGATGGGTGAAGGAGTCGAGTGGGGGTTGCACTGCTGTGTGACCCTGGGCTGGCTCAAGGACGAAGGGCCGGTGTCGATCCGCAAGCTGGCCGCCTGGTTCGACCTTCCGCAGGAATACCTGAAGAAGCGCCTCCAGGCCCTGACCAAGGCGGGGATCCTCACCTCGACCCCGGGTGTCAGGGGCGGGTTCGCGCTGGCCAGGCCGCCGGAGCAGATCACCATGATGGACGTGGTGACGGCGCTCGAAGGGCCGGTGGAGGCGTTCCGGTGTGCCGAGATCCGGCAGCGGGGCGTCGGCGCGGAGGGTGGGCAGTTCCGCCGGCCGTGCGGGATCTCCATGGCGATGCGGCGGGCGGAGCTGGCCTGGCGGCGGGAGCTGGCCGGGCAGACGATCGCCGACCTCATGGAGGGTGCGACCCCCTCGGGTGAACGCACCCGCCGCAACTACGCGCGCATGCGCGGCTGAGAGCACCCCGCCACGCGCGCATGCGTGCATGAGAAGAACCTGGCCACGCACGCACGCGCGGCTGAGAAGAACCCCCTTCGCCCCACTGGGCCGTTTCAGGACAGGAATGAGGATGTCTCGTATCCCGATTAGGACGCTGGTGCTCGGGCTGGGCACGTTCGCCGTCGGCACCGACGCGTACGTGGTGGCCGGGTTTCTCCCGGCGATGGCCCGGTCGCTGGAGGTGTCCGAGAGCACCGCCGGGCAGTCGGCCACGGTGTTCGCCGTGGCGTATGCGGTGCTCTCCCCCGTGCTGGCCACGTTCACGGCGCGGGTGCCGCGCCGGGCCCTGCTGACCGCGGCGCTCGCCGTGCTCGCGCTGGCCAATCTCGGGTCGGCGCTGGCGCCCAATTACCCGGTGCTGATGGTCACCCGGGTGCTGGCGGCAGCGGGGGCCGCCGCCTTCACGCCCAACGCCGGGGCCGTGGCCGCCGCCATGGCGGCGCCGCAGCAGCGGGCGCGTGCGCTGGCCGTGGTGGTCGGCGGGCTGACCGTGGCCACGGCGCTGGGCGTGCCGCTCGGCAACCTCGCCGACCGGGCGCTGAGCTGGCGGGCCGCGCTCGGGCTGGTCGCCGCGCTCTGCGCGGTGTGCGCCGCCGGCGTGCTGGCCGTCCTGCCCGGCCTGCCGGGCAGCCCGAGCGTGCCGCTGCGGGCCAGGCTCGACGCGCTGCGTCATCCGGGGGTCGTCGCGGTGCTGCCGCTGACCCTGCTCGGCATCATGGCCAGCTACGGTCTGTACGCCTACGCCGTCCCGCTCCTGCACGAGCTGGGGGCCACGCCGGCGTCCGAGATGTGGCTGTTGTTCCTGTACGGTGTGGGCGCCTTCGTCACGAACCTGGTCGCGGGCCGCGCCGCCGACCGGTACGGGCCGGTCAGGGTGCTGGCCGTGGGGTACACGGCGCTCACTCTCACGCTGGGCGCCTTCACGTTGGCCGCCGGCACGGGGCCGCACGTGCTGCCGGCGGCGGCGTTGCTCATGGCGGCCTGGGGGGCGAGCACCTGGTTCCAGACGCCGGCGCAGCAGCTGCGGCTGATCACCGCCGCGCCCCAGGAGACGGCCGTGGTGGTGGGGCTGAACGGCTCCGTGCTCTACCTCGGCATCGCCCTGGGGACGGCGCTCGGCGGGCTGCTCCTGCCCGTGGGGGCGCCGGTCGCGCTCGGCGTGAGCGCGGTGCTGGCCGCCGGATGCCTGCTCTACCTGGCCGCCACCCGCCGCGTCGGCGAGCGGGCGCCAGAAAGCCCTGTCTCTCAGAGGGTGCGGGAATAGGGGCGATCTTTCAGTGGCTGTCCTGAACGGCATCGGGGGTGTCATGGGCGCCGGGTCGGCTCGGGGGCGCCGGCCCCTGCTCGACGTGAAGGAGATGCAGGATGCGCGCTGTCTGGTTGAGGGAGTTCGGCGGGCCCGAGGTGCTGACGGTCGAGGAGACGCCGGATCCCGTGCCGGGCGAGGGCCAGGTGCTGATCGAGGCGGCGGCGATCGGCATCACGTACGTGGAGACCCAGGTGCGGTCGGGCTCGGCGCCCCTGCCGTTGCCGACGCTGCCGGTCATCCCGGGCAACGGCGTGGCGGGCACCGTGGTGGCGGCGGGGCCGGGCGTGGACGAGGCGCTGGTCGGGCAGCGGGTGGCCACGACGACCGGCGGTTCGGGCGGGTACGCGGAGAAGGTGGCGGTCGACGCGTCCCTCGTGATCCCGATCCCGGACGGGCTCGGCTTCCGCGACGCGACCGGCCTGCTGAACGACGGGCGGACCGCCTTGGGCATCGCCCAGGCGGTCGCGTTCCAGCCGGGCGAGTGGGTGCTGATCGGGGCGGCCGCGAGCGGCGTCAGCAGCCTGCTGATCCAGCTCGCCGGGCAGGCGGGCGCGCGGGTGATCGCCGCGGCGAGCTCGGGCACGAAGCTCGGCCTGGCCCAGAGCAGGGGCGCGGAGGCGGGCGTGGACTACACGCGGCCTGACTGGGCCGATCAGGTACGGGAGGTGACCGGCGGCGCGGGCGTGGACGTGGCCTGCGACCCGGCGGGCGGCCCCATCGGGCGGGCGGCGTTCGAGCTGGTCAGGAAGGGTGGGCGGTTCCTCGCTTTTGGGGCGGGGAGCGGGTCGATGACGGTGGTCGCCGAGGAGGAGGCGGCGCAGCGGGGCGTCACCCTGGTGCCCATGGGCGCGGCGTTCCCCTCCCCCGAGGCCGTCCGGGAGCTGTCGGTGCGGGCGCTGGCCGAGGGCGCGGCCGGGCGGCTGCGGCCGGTGATCGGGCAGACGTTCCCGCTGGAGCGGGCCGCCGACGCGCACGCGGCGATCGGCAAGCGGGCCACGCTCGGCAAGACGTTGCTGATCCCCTGAGTTCCGGGTCGCGGGGAGACGTCATGGAATATCGCCGGGAATTGACGTCCCGCGCCAAACAAATGTGAGAGCATCACGCGTTTTCGGCGCGGCGAGAGCGCGCTTCCCTTTCGGTGGCCCGAAAGGGAAGCGGCCTCCGGGCGATCCCTTCGACGTGCTGTAGCGTGAAGGGGGTGGTGCGGTTTCAGACGTCATCGCGTTCCGGCCGGGGCGATATTCCTTGTCGCCACAGGCCCCGGGCGGCGCGATATGTCAGCCCCTCGGTAAGCGAGGTCTCCCCATGGCCGGAATCCCCGCGGCACTACGGCGGCCACGCAGCCCCTTCATCGGCCCGCGACCGTTCACCCTCCATGACGAGAGCCTCTTCTTCGGCCGCTCCGACGAGCTGCGGCGGCTGCTGGAGCTGTGGCGGCGCAACCGGCTGACGATCCTGCACTCCGACGCCGCCGCCGGCAAGACCTCGCTGCTGCGCGCGGGCCTGATCCCCAGGCTGCGCGCGGACGGCGCGAACGTCCTGCCGCCCGGCCGGGCCACCTCGTGCCAGGTCCGGCCCGCGCCCGCCCTGCCCGGCCACAACCCGTACGTGCTCACCCTGCTCTCCTCGTGGGACCCGGAGGAGTCGCCGGGGCGGCTGGCGGCGCTGTCGATCAGCCGGTTCCTGCACGGCAGGGAGACCTACGACCGCGACGGCGCCCCGACGCCGATCTTCGCCGCCGTGGACCAGGCGGAGGCGTTCCTGCGCCCCCGCGCGCCGGACGGGGCGCACCGCCGCCGGCTGCTGGGCGAGCTCTTCGAGGCGCTGGCCCACCGGCCGAACCTGCGCCTGCTCCTCGTCGTACGCTCCGACTACCTCGACGACCTGCGGCACGAGGTCAAGGACGCCGAGCGGCCCGAATGCGCCGAGTACCACCTCAGGCCCCTCACCCCCGAGGCCGCCACCGAGGTGGTGTGCCGCTCCGCGCAGGCCATGCGGCTGCACGTCCCGCCCGAGGAGGTCGAGGAGCTGCTGGAGGAGCTGCGCGCGATCAGGGACGAGCACGGGCGCGTGAGCCGGCTGACCCGGGCCATCGACCCGCTGCTCCTCCAGGTGGCCGGCGCGCACCTGTGGAGCTGCGCCCCGGCCCGCGACTCCTTCGCCCCGGCGCGGGTGCGGGCGGAGGTCGAGCGCGCCCTGACCGACTGGTGCGGCAGGACCCTCGCGGTGGCCGCGGCCGAGCACGAGCTGTCGCGGCGCGAGCTGGACACCTGGGTACGCCGCACCCTCCTGCGCCGCAACCGGACCGCCGCGACCCACCTGGCTGACATGACCCACACGGCCAACACGCCTAACACGGCCGACACGACCGGCGCGGCGCGCGTAGTGCACACGGCCGGCAAAGTCGGCGCGGGCGACACCGTCCGTGCGGCCAGGATCACCGAGGCGTTCCTGCACTCGCTGGAGGACCGGCACCTCATCACCGACGCGCGCCACGACGCGGGCCCCGGCCTGCGGCAGCGGCGGTTGCTCGCCCCGTTGCGCAGGCTCGACGCCGGGAGGTGGCCGCCGGCCGCGCCGGACGCGGCCGCGTTGTTGTGCGCGGCCGTGCGGGCGCACGCCGAGGGCGAGCCCGGCCGGGCGGGGCGGCTGGCGCGCGAGGCGGCGCGGGTCTGCCCGCCGAAGGAGATGCGGGTCCGCGCCGACATCGAGTCGCTGCTCGGCAACCTCTCCTACGAGCAGCGCTCGCTGGACGAGGCCGTCGAGCGCTACCTCGCCGCCGCGACCCTGTTCGAGGCGCTGAACGACTGCACCTCCGTGGGCTGGATCCTCGCCGCGGCCGGCCGGATCTCGCTCGAGCAGGGCAGGCGGAGCACGGCCGTGGCGTACATGATGGCGGCCACCGGCCGGCTCCCGCACGACCCGTTCGTGCGGACGGGGCTCGGCCAGGCGCTGCGGGCGGCCGGCGAGAGCGCGGCGGCGCTGGAGGTGCTGACCGGGGTGCTGGAGCACGACGACGTCCTGGAGGCCAGGCGGACGCGGAACGAGATCGCCGGGGACGGAGGGGGCCCCGCCAAGCGGTAAAGGGTCACCGTTGCCGGGCCTCCTCCAGGAGGTCGGGGCGGTTGGTCATGATGCCGTCCACCCCGTACGAGATCAGCCGGCGGATGAGCGCGGGCCGGTCGGCCGACCAGGTGTAGACGCGCATGCCCCGCTGGTGCACCTTCTTGACGTAGCGGGCGGTGAGCCCGATGTGCGGGAGGGTGAGCCCGTCGGCGTACCTGGCGACGTCGGCGAGCCGGCGGGCGGCGGGCTTGCCGAGCAGCGCGATGGGCAGCCCGGGCACCATGTCGCGCAGGAGCCGCATCGACTGCCAGCCGAACGCCTGCACGGTGAGCCGGTCCGCGCTCCACGACTCGCGCTCCTCCTGCAGCTCGGCGGCCACGCGGCGGTCGATGTCGGGGCTGCGCGGGGAGTGCTTGATCTCCAGCAGCAGGCCGGTGCCGGTGTCGCGCAGCGCTTCCAGGGCCCGCTCCAGCGTGGGCACGCCTTCGCCGCGGTAGCGGGAGGAGAACCACGATCCGGCGTCCAGCCGCTGGATCTCGGCGAGCGTGAAGTCGGAGACCCGCCACGGCGACCGCTTGGGGAAGAGCTGTTCGACGTTCGTGGTGCGGCTCAGGGTCTCGTCGTGCATGAGGACGAGCCGGTGGTCCTTGGTCTGCTGGACGTCGAACTCGCACCTGTCGGCCCGTTCCTCCCTGGCCCGGGCGCAGGCGGCGATGGTGTTCTCGGGTGCGTGGGCCGCGCCGCCGCGGTGGGCGATGTTGTCCACCTGCGGCGGCAGAGCGGTCAGGAGCACGGTGACGACGACACCGAGCGAGTGAAACATACTTCCCCCCAGGCCCCCATATATCTGGAATACAGGAGGAACTTCCCCGACGACCGTTTTCTAGCGGCAGGTCGAGAGGACGAACGCGAACTTTGGGGGGATATGGCGGGTTCTTGGGCGAGCGGGCCCGGGGAACCGGGCCCGCTCCCCCTCTCAGAACCGCAGCTTGCGCAGGTAGCGGTAGCCCACCTCGGACGTCTGCCGCGGCGTCACGTCGGGCGTGTCGTTCTCCACGATGTACTCCCTGACCCGGTGGGCCTCGAACACCCGGCGGAAGTCGATCGTGCCGGTGCCCAGGTCGGCCATGTCGCCGTCCAGGTGCCGGTCCTTGACGTGGTACTGCAGCACGCGCTGCGGCGCCCGCCTGATGACGTCGATCGCGAACTTCACCGGGTCCTTGGCCCCGCGCCCGACGCCGCCGGTGACCGCCCAGTAGATGTCGATCTCCAGGTGGACGAGGCGCGGGTCGAGCTCGCGGGTGAGCACGTCCCACGGGGTGACGCCGCCGCCGAGGTCGGTGGTGAACTCGTGGGCGTGGTTGTGGTAGCCGTACCGCAGCCCGGCCGCGCGGGCGGCCTGCGCCTCCACGTTCATCCGCTCGGCCCAGCCCTTCCACTCGTCCAGGCTGGTGGAGGCCAGGTACGGCACGACCATGTACGTCTGGCCGAGCGTCAGCGCGTTCTCGATCTTCGTGGCCAGGGCGGCGTCGTCGGCGCTGATGCCGTCGTGGCTGGAGCTGGCCTGGAGGCCGAGCCCGTCCAGGAACTCGCGCAGTTGCTTCGCGGTGCGGCCGAAGTAGCCCAGCGCCAGCTCGACCTTCGGGTAGCCGATCTCGGCGAGGTAGGCGAGGGTGGTGTCGTAGTTCTTGGCCAGGTCGTCGCGGACCGTCCAGAGCTGCATGCTGATCTGGCCCGGGGGGACGCGTTCCCGGCCGCCGTGGTGCGGGGGCGTCGCCGCCGCCGCTGGGGACGCGGCGGCGAGGGCGGCGGCGCCGAGCCCGAGCCCCGCCGCGAGCAGGGAGCGCCTGCTGGGGCCGTAGCCGTAACACATGAGGGTGTCTCCTAACTCGTCGGCTCCAGCACCACTTGCGTGCTGGAGGTCAGCGGGGGCAGGCCGCCGGTGCCGGGGTCGGTGTAGGTGGCCACGAAGACGCCGGTGAGGTGGTCGGTCTCCGGGTCGTGGCCGCTCGGCACGGTGGTCTGGATCGAGCCCGTGCAGCCGCGGGCCGTGGTCTGCGGGTGGCCGTGGTCGTCGTGGCCGAGGATGTAGTCGACGGTCACGTTCGCGCAGTTCACCGGCTGGTCGTCGGTGACGCGCACCTCGAACTCGACGACGTCGCCGAAGGTGAACGGCTGGCCGGCCGCCGGGCGGACCAGCTCGACCACGGGTGCGGCGTTGCCGACGACGATCCGTACCGACGTGGCCGCCGAGCGGCCGCTCGGGTCGCTGACCCGCAGCGTGGCCTGGTAGATGCCGTTCTCCTTGTACGTGTACGAACCGCTCGGCGCGCGGGAGTCGACCCGGCCGTCGGCGTCGAAGTCCCACGCGTAGCTGATCCGGTCGCCGTCGGCGTCGCTGGTGCCGGTGCTGGTGAAGCTGACGGTGAGCGGGGCCAGGCCGCTCGTCGCCGAGGCCGCCGCGACCGGGATCGGCGTGTGGTTGCCGGTGTTGCCGATGTAGTCGATGCGGGCAAGCTGGGCGTCGGGGTTCTCGCTGAAGTAGCCGTCGCCGTACTCCAGCACGTACAGCGCGCCGTCGGGGCCGAACTCCATGTCCATCGGGTTGTCGAAGACGAACGAGGGCAGGACGGGCTCGATCCGCCCGTCACGGTGGAACGCCTTGACGTAGTCGCGGGTCCACTCGTAGAACAGCGGGACGCCGTCGTAGTACCGCGGCCAGCCCACGGCGGTGCGCCCGCGCGTGTCGGACGGGTCGAAGGCGTAGGCGGGGCCCGCCATCGGGCCGATGCCGCCGGTGCCCAGCTCGGGGAACTCCGGCGAGGGCCCGTAGGAGTACCAGACGTCGGGCTGCGTGACGGGCGGCAGCCGGCGCAGGCCGGTGTTGTGCGGCGAGTCGTTGACGGGCGCCGCGCAGTCGAACGTGGCTCCCGACGTGCCGGTGGCGAAGTCGTAGTCCACGTACGGCAGCCGCGCCGTCGCGCAGTACGGCCAGCCGTAGTTGCCCGCCCGGCGCACGACCGTCCACTTCCCGTGCCCGGCCGGGCCGCGCGCCGGGTCGGCCTCCTGCTGGTCGGGCGAGTAGTCGCCGACGTACAGCTCGCCGGTGCGCCGGTTCAGCTCGATCCTGAACGGGTTGCGCAGGCCCATGGCGTAGATCTCCGGCCGGGTGCCAGCCGTGCCCGGCCTGAACAGGTTCCCCTTCGGGATCGTGTACGAGCCGTTGTCACGGACGCTGATGCGCAGGATCTTGCCGCGCAGGTCGTTGGTGTTGCCGGCGCTGCGCTGCGCGTCGAAGGCCGGGTTGCGGTCGGGCCGCTCGTCGATCGGGGTGAAGCCGTCGGACTGGAACGGGTTCGTGTCGTCGCCGGTGGACAGGTAGAGGTTGCCGGCGGCGTCGAAGACGATGTCTCCGCCGACGTGGCAGCAGATGCCCCGGTCCACGGGAACGTCGAGGATGCGCTGCTCGGTCCGCAGGTCGATGGTCGTGCCCGCCCAGCGGAAGCGGGAGAGCCTGATCAGGCCCTTGAAGGGGGCGAAGTCGGCGGGGGTGCCGGTGAACGGGGCGTCGCCCTCGTTGACGTCGGGCGTGGCGGGGTCGTCGGTGGGGGTGTTCAGCGGGGGCGAGTAGTAGAGGTAGATCCAGTCGTCCTTCTTGGAGCCCTTGCCGAAGCCGGGGCTGAGGGCGATGCTCTGGAGCCCTTCCTCGTCGTGCTGGTAGACGTCGAGGCGGGCGGCCAGCGTGTTGAGGCCGGTCTTCGGGTCGTGTAACCAGACCTCGCCCTTCCTGGTGGTGTGCAGCACCCTCGAATCGGGTAACACCGCCAGGTCCATCGGCTCGCCGGGGTGGTCGTTGAGGGTCACCTTCTGGAACTGGGAGTCGGGCGGCGGCGCCGCTGCGCCTGCTGGTGCGGTGCCTGCTTGGGCGGCGCCCGCGGGCAGCAGGATCGCCGCGGCGGTCAGTGCCGCGATGGCGGTTCTCACGCTCATGCCTCTCTCCTTCGGTCTACTCGGGGGGATAAGAGAGGGCAAATTAACGTGAATGTAACCCGAGTTACGCCGATCGACGAGGCCCCACCCGTCACAAATCCGCGTATCTTTCCCATCGCGCCGCACTAAGTGCCACAAGCAAGATCGCCTCCGCCCGTGCGGGCGAAGGCGATCCGAGTGCAGGACTGCGAGAGGCTACTGCTGCTTCTTCTGCTCCTCCATGGTGACGGTCACGGTGTTCTCCTCGCCGTCCCGCTGGTACGTGATCGCGACCTGCTGGCCGACCTTGTACCCGCGCACCTGGCCGACGACCGTGTCGCCGCCCTGCACCGGCGTGTCGCCGATCCTGGTGATCAGGTCGCCCTGCCGCAGCCCGGCCTTCTCGGCGGGGCTGCCCTTGGTCACCTGCCGGACGAGCGCCCCGGACACGTCGCCGGTGGCGTCGGTGACGCTCACGCCCAGGAACACGTGGCTCACCGTGCCCTTGCTGATGAGCTGCTCCGAGACGTGCTTGGCGGTGTTGACGGGGATCGCGAAGCCGAGGTTGACGCCGTCGGCGGCGATCGCGCTGTTGATGCCGACCAGCTCGCCCGCCGCGTTGACCAGCGCGCCGCCCGAGTTGCCCGGGTTGATGGCCGCGTCGGTCTGGATCATGCCGCCGAGCGTGGTGGTCTCCTCCTGCCGCTGCCCCTGCCCGCCCCAGCCCGGCGGGAGCTGCTGCTGGTCCTGGCCGCTGCCCGAGGTCACGGTCCGGTCCAGCGCGCTGATGATGCCGGAGGTCACCGTGCCGTCGAGGCCCAGCGGGCTGCCGATGGCCAGCACGTCGTCGCCCACCTTGAGCTGGTCGCTGTCGCCCAGCGCCACCTTGGCCAGCCCCGACACGCCTTCGGCCTTGATGACCGCCAGGTCGGTGGCCGGGTCGGTGCCGACCACGGTCGCCTTGGCCGTCTTGCCGTCGTTGAACTTGACCGTCAGCCCGCCGTTCTGCCCCGAGACGACGTGGTTGTTGGTCAGGATGTAGCCGTCCTGCGACAGGACCACGCCCGAGCCCTCGCTCGTCGAGCCCTGGATCATCACCACGGACGGCTGCACCTTCTCCGCCACCTGCGCCACCGTGAACTGGTTGGTGGCGGTGCGGAACACCGGGCTCGGGTTGCTCGCCGTCGCGGTCGCCACGGGCCGCGCGTCGGCCCCCGCCAGATACGCGCCCACGGCCCCGCCGCCCAGCGCCGCCGCGGACAGCGCGGCCACGGCGGCCAGGGCCAGCCCGGCGATGGCCTTGCGGGTCAGCGTGAACCCGGCCCGCTTCGGCGCCGGAGGCGGCGGCATCACCGGGTTCGGCCGGGTGAACCCTCCGGCGGAGGGCGGGGTGGCGCCGAACTGGCTCCAACCACCGGTACGAGGCTCGCTCGGCTCGTTCGCGTCCATGTCATCTCCTGTAGTCCCGATGAGACAAGAGTGGGGCATGGGGCGTAAACACCGACTAAGCGGCGAATGCCGGGTTCGGCGCAGCGCTGATCTCGGCCTTATCGGTGCTGGCAGCGGGTCATCGAACCGCCGGAAAATTCACCTCAACGCAGGTCGCCGGGCACGATCAGGCCCGTCTCGTACGCGGCGATCACCGCCTGCACCCGGTCCCGCAGG
This sequence comes from [Actinomadura] parvosata subsp. kistnae, assembly GCF_900323885.1. Taxonomy (GTDB): domain Bacteria; phylum Actinomycetota; class Actinomycetes; order Streptosporangiales; family Streptosporangiaceae; genus Nonomuraea; species Nonomuraea composti. The sequence goes on from NZ_OOHJ01000018.1 coordinate 2,112,060, forward strand.
CCCAGCTTGGTCAGCACGTTGCTGACGTGCGTCTTCACCGTGTGCTCGCTGACCACCATCTCCTGCGCGATCTCCGCGTTGGACAGCCCCCTGGCCATCATCCGCATCGTCTCCTGCTCCCGCCCGGTCAGCACCGCCAGCCGCTCCGACGGCGGGGCGAGCGGGCGCGGCGGGGCGGCGCGGGAGGTGAAGTCGGCGATGAGCTTGGTGGTGACCGAGGGGGCGAGCAGCGACTCTCCGGCCGCGACCACGCGGACGGCGTGCACGAGGTCGTCGCGCCGCACGTCCTTGAGCAGGAAGCCGCTGGCGCCCGCCCGCAGCGCGTCGTAGACGTAGTCGTCCAGGTCGAACGTGGTGAGCATGAGGACGCGGCAGTCGCCGTCGGCGCAGACGGCGCGGGCGGCCTCGATGCCGTCCATGACGGGCATGCGGATGTCGAGCAGCAGCAGGTCGGGGCGGTGCTCGCGGACGGCGGCGATGGCCTGGACGCCGTCGCCCGCCTCGGCGACGACCTCGATGTCCGGCTGGGCGTCGAGGATCATGCTGAACCCGGCGCGGACGAGCTCCTGGTCGTCCGCCACGACCACGCGGATGCTCACGACGCCGCCAGCGGGAGCCGGACGAGGACGCGGAAGCCGGGCCCGTCGCCGCGCGGCCCGAGCTCGGCGGTGCCGCCGCAGGCGGTGGCGCGCTCGCGGATGCCGATCAGGCCGTTGCCGCCCGAGGGCAGCGCCAGGTCCCGGCCGCGGCCGTCGTCGGTGATGTCGATCATGAGTGCGTGGTCCTGCCAGGTGAGGGCGATGTCCGCGCGGGTGGCGCCCGCGTGCTTGACGATGTTGGTGAGTGCTTCCTGGGTGATGCGGTACGCGGCCACCCCCGTGTCGGGCGACAGCGGCCGCGGCGAGCCCGTGGTGGAGTATGTCACGTGCAGGCCGGTCCCCCTGACCTGGTCGGCGAGGGCGGGCAGCGCGTCGATGGTGGGCTGGGGGCCGCGCGGGCCCTCCTCCTCCTTGAGCACGTTGAGCAGGCGGCGGAGCTGGTCCATGGCGTCGCGCCCGGCGCCGGCGATGGCGTCGAAGGCGGCCACGGCCCTGGCCGGGTTCGAGGTGACCGCCACGGGGCCGGCCTCGGCCTGCACGACCATGACGCTGACCGCGTGGGCGAGGATGTCGTGCATGTCGCGGGCGATCCTGGCGCGCTCGCGCTCGGCGGCCCGCTCGGCCTCGATCTCGCGCTCGCGGGCAAGTTGGAGAGCGCGTTCCTCCAGCGCGGCGGCGTGCGCGCGGGAGGCGGCGGCGGCGCGGCCGATGGCGTACGCGGCGACGAACTGCACCGTGCCGCGTAGCGCGGACTCGGCCGAGCCGACGATGAGCAGGCCGCCGCCGAGCGTGACCGCCAGCGCGATCCACCGCTTCCACCTGCTGGAGTAGGCGGCCGTGGTGTAGACGGCCACCAGCGTGGTGTACCAGATGGGCTGGGAGGCCACCTCGTCCACCAGGTCGTAGAAGCCGGTGGGCAGGCACACGGCCAGCAGCACGAGCACGGGCGCGCGCCGCCGCCAGACCAGCGGCACGGCGGAGGTGACCACGACGGTGTACCCCCACCAGTGCCAGGGCCCGCCGTAGGGGTTGGCACGGGACAGGAGCGGCCAGAGCTGCACGAGGAGCACCAGCACCGCGAGTGCGCCGTCCACCAGGATCGTGGGCAGCCCGCCGTACCAGCGGCGCAGCCGCACGACCAACCGTGACTCGGACATAAGCCCCAATTGTGCCCGCCGGGTCACGCGGCGGCGACCGCGACGCGGGCGGGCGCCCGGCGCGCGAGCGGGACGAACGAGATCAGCAGGCACAGGGCGCCGAGCGGGATGAGGTCCTTGTCGGCGAACGGCAGCGCGAGGTCGAGCAGCACCAGCACCGGCGTCCACGCCCCGACCCTGCGCATGACGGCGAGCTGGAGAATGAGCGCGAGCTGGGCCAGGTAGAACAGGAACGGGCCGCCGTCGTAGACGACGAGGGACACCCCGGGCACGCTCTGCACCTGGTCGAAGATCACTCCCATCCCGTCGTGGTCGGCGGCCGTGAACCCGGCCACGAGGTCGATCCCGAACTGCGCGAGCAGGGTCGCGATGCCGGCGGTCCCGGCCACCGCGCTGACCGTGGCCAGCGGGCCGCGCCCGGCCATGGCGCGCAGCCGCCAGAAGATCTGGGCGAACAGGACGAGGGCCGCCATGAACGCGAGGTGGCCGATCGTCCAGGCCGGGCCGGGGCCGCGGCTGCCGTCGAGCCCGTCGATGATCCGGATCACCCCGTAGGTGAAGGTGAGCAGGGGTGCGGCGATGAAGGCGAAGCGGGGGTTCATGCCGGAAATCCTCGCCTTGGAGAGGGGGGCCGGGCATCGCCGGTGCGAGGGATTCGGAGGCTCACTCGCACGAGTGAGAGGAAATGGGTCGCGTCGGCGATCCGCGAAGGGGGCGCCGCCCAGCAGGATGGCCGTCGTTCCCCCGACCTTGGAGAGAGATTCCCATGTTTAAGACCGCGGCCGCCTGCCTGGCCCTCGCCACCGCCCTCACCGCAACCCCCGCCCAGGCGGCCACCTCCACCCCGTCCTGCCCGCCACCGGCCGTGATCGAGCCGAACCCCGATGCCGTGCTCCCGCCGGTCAACAGGACGGCGCTGGCCCGATCGATCGCCGGGCTGCCCGCCGGCGACGCCGCCGCGGCCGTGGTCCGCGTGGGCGGGACGAAGGGCTCGTGGCAGGGCGTGAGCGGGGTCGCCGACCTGAAGACGCGGCGCAAGGCGTCGGGCCAGGCCCGCTTCCGGGCGGGCAGCGTGACGAAGATGTTCACCACCGCGGTCGTGCTGCAACTCGTCGCCGAGGGCAGGCTGTCGCTTCGCGACACCGTCCAGAACCACCTGCCCGGCCTGCTGCCCGACTCCTACCCGGACATCGAGGTGGGCCAGCTGCTCAACCACACCAGCGGCCTGCCCGCGCCCGACCTGCCCGGCTCCTTCTCCTACGTCTACGAGACCAGGTTCAAGAAGTGGACGCCCGAGGAGTACGTGGCCCTGGCCGTACGCAACCCGATCGAGTTCACGCCGGGCACCAGGCAGCACTACCTGAACATCAACACGTTCGTGGCCGGCCTGCTGATCGAGAAGGTCACCGGTGAGACGTACGAGCACGAGGTGACGGAGCGGATCCTGCGCCCGGTCGGCATGCGCGACAGCTACCTGGCGGGCACCTCGACCACGATCAGGGGCCGGCACCAGAAGGGCTACCAGAGCGTGCCCGCGGGCTTCGAGAACTCCTTCGCCTACGGTGACGACCATCTGGTGGACATGACCAGGACGAGCGTCACCTCCACCTGGGCGTCGGGCGACCTGATCTCGACCGCGGCGGACCTGGAGAAGTTCGTCAAGGCGCTGTTCTCCGGCGAGGTCGTGCCGCCGGCCCAGCTGGAGCCGATGTTCACGGTGCCGGACGTGACGATGTTCGACGAGTGCGGCAACCAGCCCGCGACCTACACCTCGGGCATGACCAGGATGGTGCTGCCGGGCGGCCTGGTCGCGTACGGCAAGACCGGGGCCCGCTACGGCTACGCGAACGGGATCGGCGCCACCCGGGACCTGTCGAGGACCCTGGTCTACTCGGTCAGCTCCTTCGACGCCAAGGGCTCCGGCCAGAACCAGCGGACCCTCGGCATCGTGATGGCGTCCTTCTCGTGAGACGCGCGAGCTGTTTCGTGAGACGCGCGAGATGTGGGGCGTCGGTGGGCGCCCTCACATCTCGGGCGGCGCCGGGCTCAGCGGCGCCGGCGCCGGCGCCTGCGGGCGCGCCCGCCCCCGGCGCTGTCGTTCCCACCCGGATAGGTCGGCTCCGGGCCGGGAATCCGGAAGAACGGGATGAACCCCAGATATCGCTGGATCGCGGCCATGATTTCCCCCTTGCGGAACGCGGGTCGCGCGCCGGACGGGCTGCGCGCCCGGCGCTGCCGGACTGACCCGCAACCCTACCCGCGAATGGCCGCCGAAACCCTTCTGACCTGGGATTTCGTTCTACTTGTTGGACAGCTTGCGGCGCTTGAACATCGGGTGCTTGGTCTCCCAGTAGCGCCAGCCCTCCACGCGCGAGGGCACGTTGGCGATGCCCGCCGAGATCTTGACATGCGCGCACGTGCCGAGGACGTTCCAGGCCGACCAGCCCACGCGGTAACCGAAGACCCGGTACCACATGTTGCCGTACATGCCGTCGCTGATCTCCTGCGTGTACTCGTGCCCGCTGTAGACCATGTGCCGCTCTTCGAGGTGCGGCAGGCCCAGCCGGCGCAGGTTGAAGATGACGTCGTCCTTGTCGATGACCTTCTGGGCCTCGTTCTCCGTCTCCAGGAAGGCGGTGACCTCGTGCTCGCGGGTGACGGACACCGTCATCGAGCCGCCGGGGCCGTCGATGTAGCGGGTGCGGGGCACGAAGAAGTTCCGCGGCGACATCTGGTGGATCCGGAAGAACGTCCGCGGCCGGCAGTTGCGGCCGTCGTCGCCGTCATCGTGATGGTCGACGAAGCCGTGGTCGAACTTGTGGTGGTCAGGACCGTCGTCCTTGTCGCCCGCGCTGGCCGCCGGCGCCATGGTGACGGCCAGTACGGCCGCGAGAATGCCGCGCGCGACGGGCTTCGCCATTGTTCTCATTGGGGTGAGCATTTACCGTTCCTTTCGGAATGCGACCCATAGTCGCCAGACCGGTACGATGCTTACAGTTGGCACGAGCGAGATGACAACGCCACGCCGAATCCGAATTTCCCGTACTGGGAAAGAGCCGGTGAAAGAGCGCCAATATCGGACGGCCATTGGGCAAAGCAATCCCCTTTCTCCGATATGTGACGGTCCGCGATATGGCGACTTCGCAGCGTGATGGCGATATATCCGTTTCGTAGGCGTTGAGGAAGATGGCGCCTTCCGTACGTACCTCCCTACGGCAGATTCCGGGTTACGGGAGGTACTTCATGCACCGCAGAGTCAGCCTGCTCTCCGCCATCGCGTTCGCCCTGGCCGGCACCCTCGTACCGGCGGGCGCCGCGCAGGCGGGCGCCGCGGCGGCCGACGCCACGAACGGGCTCGGCCCCAGGCCCGTGAGCTGGGCCGCCGCGGACTCACAGGCGGAGCGCAGGACGGTCGCGCAGTACTGGACCGCGCAGCGCATGCTCGCCGCGCAGCCCCTCGACGCGCCCGCACCCCGGCGCACCCAGTCGCGCGGCCCGTCCGAGGGCGACCCGTGGGCCACCCGGGGCGGCTCGTCCGCCACCACCCGCCGCAGCCCGTGGACCACCCGCGGGGCCTCGTGGTCGGTCGGCGGCACCGCCCCGGTCACCACCGCGCGGCAGTCCCTCATCCCCAACAGCCCAGGGCTGCGGTGGACGGACGGCGGCGCGGTCGTGCGCACCACCGGCCGGGTCTTCTTCACCACCGCCGAGGGCGGCAACGCCTCCTGCTCCGGCTCGGCCGTGACCAGCGCGAACGAGAGCGTCGTGATCACGGCGGGGCACTGCGTGAAGCTCAACGGGGCCGCGCACAGGAACTGGGTGTTCGTGCCGGCCTTCGACAACGGGCGGCGTCCGTTCGGCACGTGGGTGGCCAGCACGATGCTCACCACCCAGCAGTGGAACGCCCGCGAGGACATCAACTTCGACATGGCCGCCGTCGTCGTGGCGCCGCTCGACGGGCGCACGCTGACGGACGTCGTCGGCGGGCAGGGCATCGCCTTCAACCAGGCCAGGCAGCGGCAGATGTTCGCCTTCGGCTATCCGGCGGCCGAGCCGTTCGACGGGTCGAGGCTGATCTACTGCAGCGGGCGCGCGTTCAACGACACGGTGATGACCCGCGACCAGGGGCTGCGCTGCAACATGACGGGCGGGTCGAGCGGCGGGCCGTGGTTCCAGAACTTCGACGAGTCGACCGGCCTCGGCTGGCTGAACTCGGTCAACAGCTTCACCTACAACTTCGCCCCGAACTTCATGTTCGGCCCGTTCTTCGGCGACGAGGCCATGGCCGTCTACCGGGCGGCGCAGAACACCGACGCCCTCTGACCGGTCAGTCGCGCTTGGCCGCCGCGTGGTTGCTGGCGATCAGCTCGTGGTGCCGGACGACCTCGGCGATGATGAAGTTCAGGAACCGCTCGGCGAAGACCGGGTCGAGCTTGGATTCCTCGGCGAGCGCGCGCAGGCGGCGGATCTGGGCCGCCTCGCGCGCCGGATCGGCCGGCGGAAGCTGGTATTCGGCCTTGAGCCGGCCGACTTCCTGGGTGCACTTGAAACGCTCGGCGAGCAGGTGGACAAGGGCGGCGTCGAGGTTGTCGATGCTGTCGCGGAGCCGCTGCAGCTCCTTACGGACGAACATTTCCTCATCAGGCTGATTTTCATTGGTCTTTTCCACGAAAATACGCCCCCTTGACTCAGCCAAGCTCCAAGAGGCGAAATATTAGCAGAAAAGGGACATTCGACGCCTACTCCGTTTCACGCCATGAGATCGGCGAACGCCCGGGCCGCGGCGTCGGAGGCGAACAGCCGCTCCAGCCGCGCCCGCGCGAGCTGCCGCCGGAACGGCCCGGCCAGCGTCACGTTCCCGGCCTCGTGCATCATCTCGTGCATCCACCGGGAGAACTCCTGGTGGTCCCACACCCGCTTCAGGCACGTCTCCGAGTACGCCGCCAGCGGCCCCTCGTCGCCCTCGCGCAGCGCCGCACGCAGGCTTCCGGCCAGCACGTTCGCGTCGGCGATGGCCAGGTTCATGCCCTTGCCGCCCATGGGGGTGATGATGTGCGCGGCGTCACCGACGAGGAAGAGCCGGCCGTAGCTCATGGGGTCGGCGACGAAGCAGCGCATCTCCACGAACAGCTTCTCCGTGATGGGCCCCGTCGGCAGGTCGGGGTCGCCGAGCCGCAGCCGTAACTGCTCCCAGATCCGCTCGTCGCCCCACTCGTCGAGGCTGTCGGCCGTCCCGCACTCCAGGTAGAAGCGGCTGGCCCTGGGGCCCCTGGCGAACTGGGCGGCGAAGCCGGCCGGGTGGATGCCGAAGAGCGCGTGGCGCGGCGGCAGCGCGTCGGCCAGCACGGTCAGCCAGGCGACGCCGTGGTCATAGGTGTAGGTGGTCAGCGCGCCCTCGGGGATGCTGGCGCGGCTGACGCCGTGGAAGCCGTCGCAGCCGGCGACGTACGCGCACGCGATCTCGTGCCGGCCGCCGTCCGCGTCCGTGTAGGTGACGGCCGGCGTGGGGCCGTCGAGGCCGTGCGGGGTCACCTCGGCGGCGTCGAAGCGCAGGTCGCCCCGCCCTCCAGGAACGTCGCGATGAGGCGCTGGACCAGGACCTGCTGCGGCACGACCCGGCCCGCCCGGCCGTCGGTGAGCGCGGCCACGTCGAAGAGGCGCGGCCGGCCGTCGAGGCGGATCTCCAGCCTGCCGTCGCTGGACGTGCCGGACAGCACGCTCTCGCCCAGCCCCCACTCCTCGAAGACGCGGGCGCCGTCGTGCTCCAGCACGCCCGCGCGCTGCCGCTGCTCCACGTACGACCGGCTCTGCCGCTCCAGCACGACGCAGCCGATGCCGGCGCGCTGGAGCAGGTTGGCCAGGGTGAGGCCGGCCGGCCCCGCTCCGATGATGACGACCTCGACGTTCTCCCGCATGCTGCGCATCCGACATCAAGATCGACAAATGCGCAAGCCCCGTTCTCAGGGCGGCCGGGAGCCGCCCGGTCACCTGCGCGGAGCCCCGCGGTCAGGCGCCCAGGTCGCGGACGATGTTGTCCAGCCGGACGGCCAGGTCGTCGAGCATCCCGTCGGTCGGGGCGCCCTCGGGGAGCTGGGCCACCACCTCGTCGCGCCGGGCGATGACCAGGCCCTTGTGGGCGTCGTCGACGTCGGCGGCGGGCAGGACCACGCAGTCTCCCCGTACGAAGACCAGCGTGGCGTCCGGGTGCTCGGAGTCCAGCAACCGGCGGACACATTCCCGGTCGACCAGCATCATGGCGGACATGGCAGCTCCTCGCGTTCGTGCTTGCCCCCGCAGGCCGTTTACCCACGTGGGAGGGGTGAAACCTCAGCCGAAGACCGGCGGGCCACCGTTCGAGCGGGCCCGGCGGACGCCGGTCACGACCAGGTAGACGGCGGCGGCCAGCGCCACCAGCGCGGGCGGGATCGCCAGCGGCGGCCGGCCGGCGAGCAGCGCCAGCACGGTCAGCACCACCCCGGCGAGCAGCGCCAGCCCGGCGGCGAGCAGGCGCAGGCCGAGCCGGTTGGAGGGCGGCGGCTGCTCCGCCCACTGCCCGCGGCCCGCGCCGGGCACCCCCGGCACGCCGGTGTCGCTCACGTCCTCCTGCCGGGGAGGCGGCGGCTCCCGCAGCACGGGGGCGAAGAACTCGTCGTCGTCGCGGTCTCTCATCGGCTCGCCTCCAGAAGTGCCCGGTCCGGAAGGGCCCGTTCGGAAAGGCCCGTCCGGAAGGGCTCGTCGCCTCGCTCGGAAGTCGTCGTCCGTGCCCTCTGCCCCGTGCTCGCGGGCTGTCACGTCATCGCCGTTGACCTGCGGAAATACCACTACGTTTCGTTCCCGGGCAATCACGGAGAGTGACCGTATGGTGTGCTCAGTGGCCCCAGCGGCCCCTCAGCAAAGCGAGAGGATCGAGCATGGCGCAGGAACCGAGAATCGACGTCGAGACCAGAGCCTCCGGCATCGAGAGCAGCCTGACGGCCGAGCAGGTCGAGCGGATCGCCGACGCGCTCGGGCAGCAAGGGGTCTGGTTCGCCACCCCGCCGCAGCGGCAGGGCGACGCCCGCCCCGCCGACCAGGTCTGGGACCTGGTCGGCGACCGGCCGCACCAGGGCCAGACGGCCACCGGCCGCGCGGCCGTGCACCTCGCGGAGGGGCACGACGCCCTGACCAGGCCGCTGATCCTGGCCGACGGCTTCAACTACGGGCCGAGCGACCTGGACGCGCTGTGGCGGCACTTCAACCAGCCCTACCAGCAGGGCGTGCCCGGCTTCCTCGACCAGCTCAGGTCGATGGGCATCGACGTCGTCCTGCTGGGCTTCGACCAGCGGCACATCGCGATCCAGGCCAACGCCGCCGTGGCGGTCACCGCCGTGCTGCGCGCCATCGAGGAGCGGCGGGGCGACACCCCGCTGGTCGTCGGCGGCGCCAGCATGGGCGGCATCGTCACCCGCTACGCGCTGGCCCGCATGGAGAACGAGCGCGTCGACCACCAGACCGACAAGTACTTCTCCTACGACGCGCCGCACCTCGGCGCGTGGATCCCGCTGGTGCTCCAGCAGCTCGCCTACCTGCACGAGGCGCTGGCCCCGCGCTCCGGCGGGCCGGGGCAGGCCGAGCTGATCCGCAGCCCGGCCGCGCAGCAGCTCCTGTGGGGCTGGGTCGACAGCGCCGACTACTCCGGCCCGGTCACCACCTCCAGCCCGCTGCGCCGGGAGTTCCTGGACGACCTGCGCCGGGTGGGCTGGTTCCCGATGCGCCCGTACAAGCTGGGCCTGGCCAACGGCACCGGCAACGGCGCCGGCCCCGACCTGCCGCCCGGCACGCCGGTCTTCGACCTGCAGCACGAGGCGCTGCAGCTCACCGCCCGCATCCAGCCGGACGGCGGCGAGCTGCAGAACATCGGCACCGTCCGCTTCGGCGCGCCGGTGTGGACCAGCGCCACCTCGCACGTACGCGCGTTCGACGGGGCGCCGGGCGGCACGCTCGACTCGTGGGGCCGGCTCGCCGACGCGGTCGGGCTGCCGATCCAGGACCGGTTCAGGTCGAGCGCGTTCGTGCCCGCCGTCAGCGCGGTCGCGCTGGCCAGGGACCCGTTCCAGTGGCAGGAGGACCTGTACCTGGACCTCAGCGACCTGCCGAAGGACGAGACGTTCCTCGACCGGTTCTGCTGCGACGCGACCAACACCGAGCACACCTCGGTCTCCCGGCCGCTGATCGAGTGGTTCCTGGAGCAGCTCGCCGGCTGGTGATCCGAGGGTAGGAAATGCCGGCATGAGAACGCCGGCTCGCGGATCTCGCGAGCCGGCGTTCGCCGTGTCTAGCGGATTCCCCGGTGCACGCACAGGAGCTGGTCGTGGGTGGCGTTCTTGTCGCGGTAGGCGATGATGGCCGGGCCCTCGGCGCTGAAGTGGTGCGGCAGCCGCTCGTCGGCGGTCCAGCCGGAGCCGTTGAAGCTGCTCCACCACAGGCTCTGGTCGGCGGCGCCGCGGTGCACGCAGTAGAGCCGGTCCTTGTAGACGGTCAGGGCCGGGCCCTCGGTGGCGTGGTGGCCGGGCAGCTTCTGGTCGGGGCTCCAGCGGGAGCCGTCCCAGCGCGTCCACCACAGCGCCGTGTCGTTGCCGGCGCCGCGGTGCACGCAGTAGAGGTGGCCGCGGTAGACGGCCAGCGCCGGGTTCGAGGCGCTGAAGTGCTGCGGCAGCCGCTCGTCGGGGCTCCAGGTGGAGCCGTCCCAGCGGGTCCACCACAGCGCCTGGTCGCCGCCGGCGCCGCGGTGCACGCAGTAGAGCTGCCCGTCGTAGGCCGCCAGCGACGGCGCGCTCTCGCTGAAGTGCTGCGGCAGCCGCTGGTCGGAGCTCCAGTACGAGCCGTCCCAGCGCGCCCACCACAGCGCCGTGTCGCCGCCGCTGCCCCGGTGCACGCAGTAGAGCCGCCCGTCGTAGGCGGCCAGCGCCGGAGCCGCGGCGCTGAAGTGGCGGGGGAACAGGGCGTCGTCGTTCCAGCCCTGCTCGGCGTCGTAGAACGTCCACCACAGGCTGGAGTCGCCGTCGGTGCCCCGGTGCGCGAGGAACAGCCGGTCCTGGAACTCGGCCAGGGCCGGGCCCGACACGCTGAAGTGGTCGACGAACCGCTGGTCGGGGCTCCAGCCGTCGCCCGGCTCGTGGACCGTCCAGTACAGGCTGGTGTCGCCGCCGCTCTGGCGGGCCGGGATCAGCGTGCCGGGCGCCGTCCACGGCGAGGCCAGCTTGACCCCGTACGGGCGGGCGATCGAGGCGATCCACTCGGCCTTGGCGCGCACGCCGCGCTCGATGAGCGGAGCCAGCCAGGAGCCCAGCACCGCGCTCGACACCTGCCCGATGAGCTGCGGGATCTCGGCGGCCAGGAGCGCGGCCGACTCGTTGAGGTGGATCTCGTAGCCCCACCACCTGGACACCGGCCACACCTCGGCGCCCATGGTGCGCAGCTCGCGCTGGATGCCGCGCACGCGCTCCTGCTCCTTGGAGCTGAGCTCGGCGATCTGCCGCTCGCTCTCCCTGCGGGCGTCGACCGCCCCGGTCTCCTCGAGCAGCTCGGTCTCGACGGCCTCGTCCACGGCGGCCGAGGCCACCGGGTCGTCCTGCGCGTGCAGCAGCGCGGCCTCGGTACCGAGCACGCTCTCTTCCGCCCCGTTGACCCTTGTCTTCTGGGCCTGCGTCTCATCGGTCATTTTCCGCCCCCTGGAGTGATGGATGCACGAACTTCGCCATCGTAACCAGGAGTGCTGATACGGTTACTCTAAGGCTGGATTGCTCCGAGTAAAGCCCCGCCTTCCTTTACGCGCCACCCGCTCAGGTGTCTCTCCACGGTGTGCTCGCACGCCTGCGCGTCGGCGGCTCCGCCTTCACGCGCGCGCACGCGGGGCGGCAGGCGAACATCGGGGTCTAGGGGCTCACGTAGTGGTGCAGCAGGGCCGGCTCGCCTGCCGCGTTCAGCCAGGTCGCGCGGCTGCTGCCGACCCTGCGCCAGCCCAGGCGCTCGTAGAACCTGATGGCGGCGTGCCCCTCGGAGGAGACCTCCAGCTTCAGCGGCAGCGGGGTCGAGGCGCGGGCCGCGTCGAGGAGGCGGGCGGCCACGCCGCGGCCCCGCGCGGCGGGGGTGACGAACAGGCGGGTGAGCTCCAGGTCCCGGGTGATCGCCACGTGGCCGAGCACCGCGTCCGCCTCGATCGCCAGCCAGGCGGTGGTCATGCCGTCCGGGGTCAGCCAGGCGCCCGGGTCGTCCGGCCAGTTCACGGGGTAGCGGTCGGCGGTCTGGACGGCGGCGAGCGCTTCGACGCAGGCGGGCAGGTCTGCGGGGGTTCTGGGGCGAATGTCCACGAGAGGCAAGCGTAGGAGGTGGGGCGGGGGGCCACGCCGGGCGAGGCCACCAGGCGGCGCCGCCGCGGCGATCACGCCCGGCCCGCCAGGGGCGCCGCCGCGGCGATTGCGCCCGGCCCAGCAGGAAGCGTCGCCGCGGCGATCGCGCCCCGCCCACCTCCTACCGGCTACTTGCGGCCGTCGTGGCGGCGGTCGTCGCGGTCCTGCCTCTGGGGCTCCTTGGGGGCGACGACGGTGAAGTCGGCCGTGGCGGTCTTGTTGCCGACCTTGACGGTGACGGTCTTGCTGCCCGCCCGCGTCCTCGACGGGACGGTGAGCTTCTTGGTGGCGCGGCCGTCCGAGAGGGAGACCCGGTAGCTCTTGCCCTCGGGGCTGGTGACGACGGCGGTGCCGGAGGACAGGCCCCGGACGAGGATCGTCACGCCATAGGAGGAGCCGGCGCGCACGCGGCTCGGGTTGACGGCCACCTTGAGGGAGATCGCCTGGCGCCTTGCGTCCTTGTGCTTGTCGTCCTTGCGCACCTGCTGGGCCGGCTCCGCGTGCGGGGCCTTGGCGGTGGGGGCGGGCTGCGGCCGGGCGCCGTCCGCGAGGGCGGAGCCGGCGAAGGGCAGGGCGATGAGGGCCGCGCTGGCGAGGGTCACGGTGAAGGGCTTGGCGAAGCGCACTGGTAATGATTCCAATCCTGGACGGACCTGGCCGAACCTCTGAATTCAGCCCCGAAGGTCATCCACGCCCAGCACTCTGCCGACCGAACCTGAGAAAGCCCTGTCACGAGCTTATGAATCAGGTAAGCGCAGCTCAGAGACCTAGTGATCTGCAACACATAGGTTCTCACACGCTTTTCTCAGGCTTTTATCGGATTTTTCATCAGGTTCCGCGCCCGCCTTGCGAAACGCGTCCCTAAAGACGATCTTCTCGATGATCACGGGAAGATCACGGGAGTCTGTGCGCCAGCTAAATCCGGACAAAGGGGACATAAAGGCGCAGTCAAGAGGGATACGTTCCTGCCCCATAGACGCACCGAACGCTCAGCGCGTTCCCGCGACGAACAAGGAGAAATCCCTTGAAGATCAAGCACACCCTCGCCCCCATCGGCGGCGGGCTCGCCGCGGCGGCCCTGCTCGGCGCCTCGCTGGCCGGCTCCGCGCAGGCGACGGCCAACCCGCACTGGAAGTCGTCCGAGAGCGTCAGCGCCGCCAACGCCAAGGCGATCGCCCAGTTCTGGTTCGAGAACAACGGGGCCGCGCTCGAAGCCGCCACCTACGTCGAGGAGGACACGACCAAGGTCGACAAGCTGAAGTCCACCGGCACCGCCACCGCCGACACCAAGGCGGGCTCGGTCGCGCCGACCGGCACCACCACCTCCACCTCCAAGTCGAAGAACGTCAACCTGCCGAAGACCATCGGCAAGGTCTTCTTCGTCGACCAGGACGGCGAGAAGCACTGGTGCTCGGCCTCGTCGATCCAGGGCAAGTACGCCAACCTCGTGGCCACCGCCGGCCACTGCGTGTACGACACCGCCAACGACGAGCAGCTCATGGACAACTGGGTCTTCGTGCCCGGCTACTACCAGGGCAAGGCCCCGTGGGGCATCTACGTCGGCAAGCAGGCGTTCGTCCACTACGACTACAGCGTCTACGAGGACTACGACCGTGACTACGCGTTCGTCTCCGTCTACAACGGCGTGACGATCTCGAAGGACACCGACTCCAAGCGGCACCGCGGCTCGATCGAGGTCGAGGACGCCGGCCGCCTGGGCGACAACGTCGGCGGCCAGGGCATCGCCTGGAACCAGCCGCTGAAGAAGGCGCACTACGTCTTCGGCTATCCGCAGGCCGCGCACCCCGATGGCAACAAGCCGTTCACGGGTGTGACGCCGAAGTGGTGCTACGGCACGACCACGGCCAAGACCGTGGGCTCGGCCGCCAAGAAGATCGAGGAGCACGTCGGCCTGAAGTGCTCCATGACCGCCGGCGCGGACGGCGGCCCGTGGCTGCTCAAGTACAACAGCTCCAAGCGGGTCGGCTACCTCAACGGCGTCACGAGCAGCTTCTACGACCAGGACGAGAACGACCGCGTGGACTACATCAGCTCGCCGTACTTCGACGGCGAGACCTACAGCGTCTACACGGCCGCCGCCGCGGTCTGGTCCGGGAAGCTGGTGTAACGAACAAGGGAAGGGGGATGGGCTCTGGGTAGCTCCGACTGCGTCTTAAAGGGATAGGAAGGGCCCGGCCGCCGTGCCGGGCCCTTCCGCGCAGCTCACAGAGTATTCACAGGCAGTCCTTCATCAAACACTCATCCAGGGACGCCATCGTCACGACTATGCACACGACCAGCGCGAACCACCGGTCCGAGCCCGTGCGCCGGCCCGACGGCAGCTCGATCAACATCCTCGTCGTGGACGACGAGCCGTCCCTGACGGAGCTCCTGTCGATGGTCATGCGCCAGGAGTCCTGGGACGTCCGCTGCGCGTACAACGGCAGCGAGGCCATCAGGGCCGCCCGCGGGTTCCGTCCCGACGCGATCGTCCTCGACATCATGCTTCCCGACATGGACGGCATCGAGCTCCTGCCCCGGCTGCGTGCGGTGCTGCCGGGCGTGCCGATCCTGTTCCTGACCGCGCGGGACTCGGTGCAGGACCGGCTGATCGGCCTGCGCGCGGGCGCCGACGACTACGTCACCAAGCCGTTCAGCCTGGAGGAGGTCGTCATCAGGCTGCGCGGCCTGCTGCGCCGCTCCGGCGCCGCGCACACCAGGCCCGACGCCGCCCTCGTCGTCGGCGACCTCACCCTCGACCAGGAGACCCACGAGGTGCGGCGGGCCGGCAAGGAGATCCGGCTCACGCCGACCGAGTTCGAGCTGCTGCGCTTCCTCATGCACAACCCGGGACGGGTGCTCAGCAAGGCGCAGATCCTCGACCGGGTGTGGGCCTACGACTTCGGCGGCCAGAGCAACGTGGTCGAGCTGTACATCTCCTACCTGCGCCGCAAGATCGACGCCCAGCGCAAGCCCATGATCCACACGGTGCGCGGAGTGGGGTACACGCTGCGGCCGGCCGGATGACCATGTCCCTGGAGACCAAGCTCGTGGTCTCGTCGATCGCGCTGCTGGCCGTCGTCTCGGCCGTCATCGCCACCGCGACGACCCTGTTCCTCCAGGACTTCCTCACCGACCGGCTCGACGTCCAGGTGTACTCCGCCGCCCACCGCTCCACCCGTACGGCCGGGCCGAGCAATCAGCCCCCGTCGGCCGGGGAGGTGTCGTTCCTGCTCACCCCCGGGCAGGCGATGGAGACGTTCGGCGCGCGGGTGCGGCAGGGCGTGATCCGGCGAGCCGCCGTGCTCACCGACCCCGGGTCCGTCCAGGACGTGCCCGCGCCGCCCGCCGTCGCCGCCGTCACCGGCGAGCCCATGACCGTCAACCTGGGGCCGCTCGGCGACTACCGGATGGTCGGCGCGCCCACCAGGGACGGCGACACGCTCGTCGTCGGGCTGCCGCTCACCGGCATGCGCACCACGCTGACCAGGCTCATCGTCGTGGAAGCCGCCGTAACCCTCGCCGGGGTCGCGCTGATGGCGATCGCGTGCACGCTGCTCGTCCGCCGGGCCGTCCGCCCCCTCGGCCGGCTCGCCGCCACCGCCGCCCGCGTGTCGGAGCTGCCCCTCGCCACCGGCGACGCCGTTCGGCTGGCCCGGGTGCCCGACGTGGACACCGACCCGCGTACCGAGGTCGGGCAGGTCGGCGGCGCGTTCAACCGGATGCTCGGGCACGTCGAGACGGCCTTCGCCGTCCGGCACGAGAGCGAGACGCGGCTGCGGCAGTTCATCGCCGACGCCAGCCACGAGCTGCGCACCCCGCTCGCCTCGATCGTCGGCTACGCGCAGCTCACCGGCCGCAGCGGCGAGCCGCACGGCCCCCAGACGGCGCACGCGCTCGGCCGCATCCGCTCCGAGGCCGGCCGCATGACCACGCTCGTCGAAGACCTGCTGCTGCTCGCCCGGCTGGACGCCGGCCGCCCCCTGGACCGGCTCGAACTGGACCTCTCGCCGCTCGTGGTCAACGCCATCAGCGACGCGTACGCCGCCGCGCCCGGCCACCGCTGGCTCGTCAGCCTGCCCGACCAGCCCGCCCTCGTCGTCGGCGACGCCGACCGCCTGCACCAGGTCGTCACCAACCTGCTCGCCAACGCCCGCACCCACACCCCGCCCGGCACCACCGTCACCACCACCGTGCTGCTGGCCCCCGGTCAGGTGAGCGTGCGGGTGGCCGACAACGGGCCCGGCATCCCGCCCGACGTGCTGCCGCACGTGTTCGGCCGGTTCGCGCGGGGCGACGGCTCGCGCTCGCGGCTGGCCGGGGGCAGCGGGCTCGGCCTGGCCATCGTCTCGGCGGTCGCGGCGGCGCACGACGGGCGGGTGGAGGTGACCAGCGAGCCGGGCAACACCGTCTTCACCCTGCACCTGCCTGCCCTGCCTGCCCTGTAGCTGCCTGCCCTGTAGCTGCCTGCCCTGTAGCTGCCCGCCCTGCACCTGCCCGCCCCGCTAGATCCGATCTAGCGGGCGATCTAGCGCCTCCTTCTGTGAAGGGGGTGACACCATGACGACCACGGAACCGTTGCACGTCGCGGTGATCATCGGCAGCACCCGCGCGGGCCGCGTCTGCGACACGGTCGGCACCTGGTTCACCGGCCACGCCCGCCGCCGCGACGACCTCGCCGTCGAGGTGGTGGACCTGGCCGCCTACGCCTTCCCCGCCTGCTACCCGCAGCACAGCACGCCGTCCATGCGCCAGTGGGCCGATGCCGTCTCCGGCGCGGACGCCTTCGTCGTCGTCACCCCCGAATACCACCGCAGCTTCCCCGCCTCGCTCAAGCAGGCGATCGACTTCGCCTATGACGAGTGGCAGGCCAAGCCCGTCGGCATCGTCGCCTACGGCTCCGGCTCCTGCGGCCACTACGCCGTCGAGCAGCTCCGCACCGTCTTCACCGCCCTGCACGCCGTCACCATGCGCGACTGGGTCGGCCTCGACCTGCTCGACGCCGCCGGCCTCGACCCGCTCGGTACGGGCACCGACCCGCTCGGTACGGGCACCGACCCGCTCGGCCCGGGCATCGACCCGCTCGGCCCGGGCACCGACGGCGCGAGCCGCCGCCCCCTCGACACCGACGACCGCCTGCGCGCCGTCGCCGCCCTGCTCGACCAGCTCACCTGGTGGGGCCGCACGCTGCGCGCGGGACGCCGCACCCAGCCCTACGTCTGATGAAGGGACCATCCATGTCAGAACCGGCCATCCACACCTCCGGCCTGGTCAAGGTCTTCGGCGACACGCGCGCCGTGGACGGCCTCGACCTGTCCGTGCCGGCCGGCGCCGTGTACGGGGTGCTCGGGCCCAACGGCGCGGGCAAGACGACCGCCGTACGCATGCTCGCCACTCTGCTGCGCCCCGATGGCGGCGAGGCGACCGTGTTCGGGCACGACGTGGTGCGCGAGGCCGACGCCGTACGCTCCCGCGTCAGCCTGACCGGCCAGTACGCCTCCGTGGACGAGGAGATGACCGGCTCCGAGAACCTCGTCCTGCTCGCCCGCCTCCTCGGCCACCGCAAACCGGCGGCCCGCGAACGGGCGGCCGAACTGCTGGAGGCGTTCGGGCTGACGGAGGCGGCGGGGCGGCAGGTCAAGACGTACTCGGGGGGCATGCGGCGGCGCATCGACATCGCGGCCAGCATCCTCAACACCCCCGACCTGCTCTTCCTCGACGAGCCCACCACCGGCCTCGACCCGCGCAGCCGCAACCAGGTCTGGGACATCGTCCGCGTCGTCGTCGCCCACGGCACCACCGTCCTGCTCACCACCCAGTACCTGGAGGAGGCCGACCGGCTCGCGCAGCGCATCGCCGTCATCGACCACGGCAGGGTCATCGCCGAGGGCACGCCCGGCGAGCTGAAGTCGTCCGTCGGCTCCGGCTCCGTCCACGTCCGCCTCCGCGACGCCTCCGCCCGCCCGGAGGCCGCGCGCCTGCTCGCCGAAACCCTGGACACGCCCGTCCACCTGGAGGCGGACCCGGTGGCGCTGACCGCCCGCGTCACCGGCGCCGGCGACGAGTCCGCCCAGGCCGCCCGCGCGCTCGGCCGCCTGGCCGAGGCCGGCATCGTCGTCGACGACTTCTCCCTCGGCCAGCCCAGCCTGGACGAGGTCTTCCTCGCCCTCACCGACCACCCCGCCACCCCTGAGGAGGCCGCGGCATGACCACCATTGCCTCCACCGCCTCCACCACCGTAACCACCGTCACCCAGGAGACCGCGGCATGAGCACCACCACCGCTGAGACCACCTACTCCCCCGCCGCCGAAACCCTCGCCTCGGTCCTCGCCCCGGCCGCCAGACCCCCGCGCCCCAGCGCCTGGTCGGCCTCGATGACGTTCGGCTGGCGCGCCATGCTGAAGATCAAGCACGTCCCCGAGCAGCTCTTCGACGTGACGGCGTTCCCGATCATGATGACGCTGATGTTCACGTACCTCTTCGGCGGCGCCCTGGCCGGCTCCCCCACCGAATACCTGCAGTTCCTGCTGCCCGGCATCATGGTGACGAGCGTCGTGATGATCACCATGTACACGGGCGTGGAGGTCAACAAGGACATCGAAAAGGGCGTCTTCGACCGCTTCCGCACCCTGCCCATCTGGCGCCCGTCCACGATGGTCGGCTACCTGCTCGGCGACGTCCTGCGCTACTTCATGGCCTCCACCGTCATCCTCCTGATCGGCCTCCTCCTCGGCTTCCGCCCCCAGGGCGGCCTTACCGGCGTCGCCCTCGGCATCGCCCTGCTGCTGGTGTTCTCCTTCGCGTTCTCGTGGGTGTGGACGATGTTCGGCCTGCTCATGCGCAACGAGAAGTCGGTGATGGGCGTCAGCATGCTCGTCATGATGCCCCTCACCTTCCTCAGCAACGTCTACGTCGACCCCTCCACCATGCCCGGCTGGCTCCAGGTCTTCGTCAACGCCAGCCCCATCTCCCACCTGGTCACCTCGGTCCGCTCGTTGATGGGCGGCACCCCGGACGTGGGCGAGATCACCTGGGTCCTGGTGTCGTCAGCAGTCCTGGTGGCCGTCTTCGGCACCCTGACGATGCGCCTCTACAACCGCAAATAATGGCCCCTTACACCCGACTTCCGATCGAATGCGCACGATCACCGCGTTCGTCGACATCGAGGCCGGTTCCTCGATCACGGCGCGATCCGCAGCGAGGACCGCTCCGCCGACACCTGGCAGAACGTCCTGTACGTAGAGCCGTTCCTCCACGAAGCGCTGGACGCGGGACTGGTGGTCACGGCGGTCTGCAAGTGGTACCACCGCGCGGACTGGCCGCTGGTCCCCGGAGGCGGCCGGCGGGTGGTGCGCGAGTGGGAGGAGGTCTCGCGGCGGGTCGCCGAGGGAAGCCTTGAGGAGGTGCGGCTCGTCCAGGGGGCCTGGCACTGAATGTGCACCCTCCGTTAGCATCCATAACCCACAGTGGCATGCGGAGGGCGGATGCGGCGCAGGCACGTACGCGAGCCGGCCCTGGAGATCGCCCTGGCCGGCGGCCTCACCGCCCTGCTCACCACGGGGGCGGGCATCTTCCTCAACTTCGCCACCGACGGCGAGCCCGAGCTGAACCCCGCCCACGTCCCGCCCGCCCTGCTCTTCTCCTGCCTGGCCTGCGCCGTCCCGCCCCTGCGCGACTACGTCAAAGCGCGGCGGGCGAGGGCGGCCGAGCCGTTCGGGGCGGTGGATCTGGAGGCGTACAAGGGGCTGTTGAAGAAGCTGCGGGAGGACGCGGGCGGGCCGCGTTTCGCGGAGCTGGAGCGGCGGGCCGCCGAGCTCGGGCTGGAGGTCGGGCGGGCGGAGCTGGAGCTGGTCACGCAGAAGGACAAGGGCACGCGCTGGCTGCTCGACGCCGGGCGGGCCGAGCCGATCATTCGCGCCTTCCTCGCGGTGCACGACGTGCGCGATGCCGCCGTGGTGGACGCGTGGCTGGCGGCGTACCGGGGGCTGGTCGATCCGGCGCCGCCGGTGCCCAGGCGGGCCGTCAGGTTGATGGCGTTCGTGACCGTGGTGGTCGTGCTCGCGACGGGCGGTTTCCTGGGGTACGTGTCGTACGCGGAGAAGCGCATCCGGGGCTCGCTCTACCGGCCGAACCAGATCGTCCTCTCCCAGTACGCCCCGGGCCGGTACCTGGCGGTGACCGGGTCGGAGACCGCCCCTCCGCGTGCGAAGCTCGGCCCGTCGGTCATCAGCAAGAGCCCCGCCGCGATGTACCGGTGGGACCTCGTTCCGGACGAGTACGACGGCTCCTACCTGTACCGGCTCCGGAACCGGCAGAGCCGCCGCTGCCTGACCCGCGAGGCCCGCGACCTCACAGAGGGCGGCTACCTCACCGACGCCGCCTGCGGCGACTCGCCGGAGCAGCTCTGGCGGCTCACCGGCGACGGTGGCATCGCGCAGGGCGGGCTGTGCGTCGAGCCCGACCGGGGCTCCATCGACGAGGGTGCCCCGCTGGTCCTGCGCGCCTGCACCGCGGGCAGGCCGGCGCAACGCTGGCTGGCCACCGGTCGCATGCCGTCCGGGTTCGGCAGCTCGGTCGCCAGCGCGCAGAACGGGGTCTGCCTGGACGCCGCCGTCGGCATGCCGGAGCTGATCACCTGGGGCTGTCACGGCCGGGCCAACCAGTCCTTCACCTACCGGCGCGACATCCGGGGCTCCTACGAAATGAAGATCATGGGGACCTGCCTGGGCGTCTCCCCCGCACCACGCCGGCCCGTCCGCGAGCCCTGCACCGGCGGCCCCGGCCAGCTCTGGCGCCTCACCTACCGCTCACCCAGGAACGACTGGCTGTACTGGGAGATCAAGCACGCCGCCACCGGCCTGTGCCTGCAACTGGAGCCCGACTTCGCCACGCTGTCCATGAGTCCCTGCACCTGGTCGAACGTCCAGCAGTGGCGCACCCCCGAGTGGCTGCGACCGCCGGACACGCCCGTCCACCCGGCCGTCAGCCTGCGCGACCCGCACTGAACAGCGTCAGTTCACGTACGCCCACAGGTCGTAGGTGTAGTAACCCGGGTAGGTCTGCGGGTAGTGGGTGCTGCACCACCAGGTCTGCCAGCGGCCGGTCTGCTGACCCGACTGGCCGAAGGCGATGCAGGTGTCGTACGGCAGGTAGCTGTAGACCATCTTGAGCTCGGACGCGGCATGCGCCGGCGTGGTCGTGGCCACGGCAGGCGCCAGGGCGGTGACCGCGAGCAGGGCTAAGGCGGTGACTTTGCGACGCACCAGTTCTCCCCTCGTGAAGGGCCGGATGGCGTGGAATGCGATCACCGTGCATTGGACGACGCGGCCCGCCACCCCGGCAAGATCCGTCACTGCATGAATGCGGTGAGCAGGGCGAATACCGCTGAGGTGATGAAAGGTTCATTCCAGGGCCGGCTCTCACGTACGGCGGCCCTAGATCTCGGGCGCCGGAGCTTCAGACCGGCATACCGGAAAGGACCAGGCCGCAGGCACTCATTCGAATGCCGAAAGCCTAGCCCTCGCCAGCGGTTCCGACTAGCCTGCTGTTGTCGTGTAGACCGCAAGCACTAGCGAGCCAGCTAGCGCGAATGCGATCAACAGGACGCAGAGGTGGACGGTGCGGGTCCTACTTCCGATTGCGGTCCGCACCGTCCGCCCGATTTCTTTCGCGACCAGCTTTCGCCAGTCAGCCTCCTCTTCTGGCATCTGGTTTGCCTTCCTGATACGAGTTGTGCGCGACACCCGACCGAGCGCCGTGCTGCACTCAAGCTAGAGGTTGATCACAATGCATGCCAGGGCCGGTATTCAGCCTTTCGGTAGAGCTTCACCACTCTTGGATGACGATTAATGCGCTTGAGAATAAGAGATCCATACCCACCTGCCGGGGTTATGTTCAAACACAACATGTTCAAGCGTGGACACCCTCCGAGGACTCTGTATGCTGACCACGTTTTACCACCCAAGAAGGAGGCGCAACGTGATCAATGTGGACGATATCGATCGATGCCGCGCACGGATCTTTGCCGCCCGCAACGCGTCCGATTTATCCCTCAATGATAGACATGCCCTCGATGCCGCGACCGACGTACGCGTGCACTGTCTCGAGATCTATCGTGACGCTTTTCCGGTTGCCCTGAGATACTACAGATTCATCGCATTTCGGCAGGTCAGGGAGAAGTTGGAAGTTTCGTACCGAGACCGAAACGGAAACGATCATGCGCGCACCGTGAACACACACAAGACGATCGAGGACGTCCTGATAAGCGTATGGGAAGTACAAGGGTTTTGCGCAGATATTGCAGAGATGTCCGGAACGTGGATATACACTGACGTCTGCGAGGCTTCATCATCTCTGGCCTATTTCCTAATGCTCCATCTGGGCATGAAGCCGGAGAAGACCGCAGACGGCAGAAAGGTGAGCATTCTCGAGTTGTTAGCGGGCCTTGTATCAACCATGGGAGTGACTCCCGCCGCCGCCGAGGTCGTCCCCGATGCTCCACTGGACGATCTGGAGCCGAACGATGTCAACCGCAAGGCGCTGATCGTGCGGACACTCGAAGCGAAAGAGTCGGGAGCGTCCATCGAAACGCGAAAACAACTAGCGGTAGATCTCTACTTCTCCGGCGAAAAGAACATACGCCACATAAGTCGACTTACTGGACTTGCTCGCGGCACCGTTTACAAGGCACTACAGACTGCAAAACTCATTCCCGCTCGATCTGCTCCGAGCGCAGAGAATTCCCAGGCGCACGATTCTTCCAGCAACGAGCCGCATGTTTGAGCCCGATAACTGCTGATGTCGATCGTGTCGTCCCGAATGTAGTCATCACCAGTCTTCGGTGATGAAGTGCTTGGGCAGCGCTGTGATTTTGATGGGCTCTCCCCATCCTCGGTAGATGATGTTCATCGTCATGGGCTTGGACTGGCCGCCGTCCTGGCGAACCTCACGGTTTTCAGAGGCGCCAGATGATCTTCTCCTGGGGCTGGTAGCGGCAGGTGGAGCCGGTCGAGACGGAGGCGCGCAGGTGGGCGGCCAGCTCCGGGTGGGCGTGGTCGAGCTTGCGGAGGGTGTCGCGGATGCGGGCCGTGACGGTTTTGCGGGCGCGCTCCGCCTCGTCGCCCAGCCTGCGCGTACGGCCGGCCAGGCCCGCCGCCGCCCGCAGCTCGGCCAGGAGCGCGGCGCGTTCCTCGTCGAGCCGTGCCGCCCGGTCGTCGTCGCCCCGGGCGGTGGCGCGGTCGATCTCCTCGTCCAGCCGTGCGAGGTGGCGGCGGTAGCGGGCCTTGGCCTCGTCGTCGAGCACCTCGTCGCCGCCCATGCGGCGGGCCGCCACGACCGCCTCGCCCGCTTCGGGGGCCAGCAGGGTCACGGCCGGTAGGTCGTCGCCGGGGTGGGCGAGGAGGGTGTGCAGGTCGCGCAGGCCCTTCGCGTCGGGCAGGTGGGCGAGGCGGCCGGCGAAGGCCAGCGCCCAGACCGCACCGTCGCGCCGGAACTCCCCGCCGCCGTTGGCAGACGCCGCCCCGCCCGTATGACCGGGCGCCTCTCTGGTGCCAGGCCGCTGGTCCCCGCCCGTGCTCTCGGAAGCGACCGGTGGGCGGGCGGTGGCGCGCCGGGCGTAGTCGAGGACCTGGCGCATGCCCAGGTGCTCCGCCTCCCGTCGCACCTCCTCAAGCAGCTCGCGGGCCCTCTCCGCGTCGCCGGGCGCACCCCGTGCGAGCAGGGTCTCGGCCAGGTGCGTACGGGCGAGGACGGACCACGGCCGTGCCCCCATGGCGTCGGCCGAGCGCCAGGCGGCGGTGAGCTCGTCGACGGCCTCCGTCCAGCGTTCGAGGGCGGCGTCCACGCGGCCGAGCCACAGGTCGTACGGCCCGCTGATCTCCCAGCCGAACAGCGACACCACCCACTGCCCCCGGTGCGGCACCAGCCGGGCGCGGACGCGGGCGCACAGCTCCGGGTCTTGCGTGAGCACGGCCAGCTCGGCCTGGAAGCGCAGCCAGACCGGCTGGATCACGCGGTCGGCGGGCTCCTCGTCGTCGAGGTGGCGCAGCGCGGTGTCGAGGTCGCCCGCGTGCAGCGCGGTCAGGGCCTCCAGCAGCGGCACGCACGGGTGGGCGGAGCCTCTGAGCTCGCGCAGCAGCCGCTCCTGCCCGTCGGTCAGGCCGCGCAACGCCATCAGCGCCCACTCGTGGTGCTTGAGCATGAACGTGAAATGCTCGTGCCTGGCCTCCGGATGAACGGCCTCCAGCAGGGACTCGGCCTCGGCGAAGCGGCCTTCGAGGCCGGCGATGATGCTGGCGTCGACGTTCGTGGCCATGACGAGGTGCGGGCGCTCGCTGCGTCGGCCCCGGTCGGCGTAGGCGCGGAACTCGGCGAGGTAACGCGGGTCGCCCTGCTCGATCATGGCGACCCAGTGCAGGGCGGCGGCGAAGTGTTCGAGGTCGGGGTCGGAGGTGCGGCGGGCCACGGCGATCAGCTCGCCGGTGAGCGCCACCCGCTCGGCCGCTGTGCCCGGCCCCCAGATGATGTCGTGGTGCGCCCACAGGCTGAACGCGAGCGCGTCGTCGTCGCCGCCCTGCCTGGCCCGCGTGGCGAGGTGGAGCACCAGGGCCATGGCGAGCCCCTCACCGGACGGCCCGGCACCGTCGCCCGCCGGCCCCTCGTCGGACGGCGCAGTGCCGCCTCCCGCCGACCCGTCGCCGCGCACGAGTTCGCGGTGGGCGGCTCTGAGGAGGTCGAGGGCCTGGTCTCGGCCGTAGTGGCGGTGGAAGACCAGCGCGACGCGGGCGGGCAGCTCGGGGTCGTCGGTGTCGCGGGCGATGGCGGCGGCCTCCTCGAACAGCCGCCTGGCCGCCGCGCGCTCCCCGTCGTGGTGCAGCTCCCTGCCCAGGTCGAGCGCGATGAGGCCGCGCCGTCGCGGGCTCGCGGCGGCGCTGCGTTCGTACGCCCTGCGCAGGTGCGCGACCTGCTCCTCCGTCGCGAACCGCCCCCTGGCCTCGCGGGCGGCGTCGAGCAGCAGGTCGATGGCCAGGTCGGGGTCGAGCCGGTCGCCGGCCAGGTAGGCGTGCCTGGCCAGGTCGCTGGGCGGCAGCCGCCCGGCGAGCGCGGGTGAGCCGCGGACGGCGGTGACGACGGCGGCGTGCCGGTCGCGCGGGTCGTCGAGGGAGTCGTAGAGCGTCTCGCGGACGAGGTCGTGCGCGAACGCGAACACGCCGCCGCCCTTCGTCACGATGAGCTTGGCCACCACCGCGAGCTCCAGCAGCCGGTCGACGTGCGCGACGGGGGCGGCGATGGCGGCGGCGAGCACCTGGCGGTGGAACTCGCGCCCCAGCACCGCCGCCGCGGGCAGCAGCTCGGCCACCTGGCGCGGCAGCAGCGACAGGCGCCGCAGCAGCGCGTCGCGCACGCCGGGGGCGACGGCGCCGGCCGAGCCGCCGCTGCGCCACAGCCGGGAGGTCTGCTCGACGAAGAACGGGTTGCCGCCCGTGCGGACGTGCACTTCGTCCACCAGGTCGGGCGGCGGGTCGTGGCCGGCGGTGCGGGCCATGAGCGCGGCCACGCCCGCCCGGTCGAGGCCGGTGAGCGTGATCGTGGTGGCCTTGGCCACGAGCGGCGACAGCAGGTCGCGCAGCGGGTGCTCGACCGGCTCCACCTCGGCGTCGCGGTAGGTGCCGACGAGCAGCAGCCGCTCGAACCACGTCTGCCGGGCCGCGAACTCCAGCAGCCGCAGCGAGGCCGGGTCGGCGGCGTGCAGGTCGTCGATGACGACGACGAGAGGGCGCCGCTGCGCGATCGTGACCAGCGCGGAGGTGACCGCGTCGAACACCCGGAAGGCGTCGGACGGCTCGGGGGTGGCGCGGGCCTCGCCCAGGAGGGTGGTCAGGCTGCCGCCGGTCGCCTCCTCCGCCGCCGCCCACTCCTCCGGCTCGGCGGTGCGCCGCAGTGCCCGGATGACCTGCACCCACGGCCAGTAGCCCGGCGCGCCGCCGGCGTCCCAGCAGGCGCCGCCCACCACCAGCGCGCCGCGCCGCCTGGCCTCGCCCACCGCGCTGGTGACGAGCGTGGTCTTGCCGATGCCGGCCTCGCCGGTGACCAGCACCAGGCCGCCGTGGCTGTCGATGAGCCTGGTGATCTCGGCACGCAGCAGCGCGGCGGGGTGCTCCCTGCCGATGAGCTCGTGGGCCGCGGCGTCGCTAGGCATGACGCTTGCACGCTAGCCAACGGGGCCGACATTTTCCCAGGGGCTACCAGGTCACCTCCAGGGAGCTGAGCCCGTACACGACGGAGGAGGAGCGGAAGCGCGGCTCGGCGTCCGCGACGCGCAGGCCGGGGAAGCGCTTGAGCAGGGCGGGGAAGGCAATGCGCAGCTCCATGCGGGCCAGCGGGGCGCCCAGGCAGTGGTGGACGCCGTGGCCGAAGGCGAGGTGGCCGGGGGCGCCGCGGCCGATGTCGAACGAGTCGGCGTCGGGCAGGAAGGACGGGTCGCGGTTGGCGGCGGGCAGGGTGACGAGCACCTGCTCCCCTTCCTTGATCTGCTGGCCGCCGATCTCGGTGTCGCGGGTGGCGACCTTGGTGGTGCCGGAGTTGACGATGCTGAGCCAGCGCAGCAGCTCCTCGACGGCGGCGTCGATCCGCTCCGGCTCCTTGCGCAGCAGGTCGAGCTGCTCGGGGTGGCGCAGCAGGGCGAGCGTGCCGAGGGAGAGCATGTTGGAGGTGGTCTCGTGCCCGGCGAACAGCAGCAGCCCGCCGATCCCGACGAGCTCGTCGGTGGACAGGTCGTCGCCGTGCTCGCGCACGAGCATGCCGAGCAGCTCCTCGCCCGGGTCGGCCTGGATGCGGGCGATCAGGCTCTCCATGTACGCCCGCTGCTCGAACTGCAGCATCATCCGCTGCTCGCCCGGCAACGTCATGTCGAGCATCTTCGCGGTGCGCTGCTGGAAGGTCTCGCGGTCCTCGTACGGGACGCCGAGCAGCTCGCAGATCACCAGCGACGGGATCGGCAGCGCGAACGCCGGCACCAGGTCGGCGGGTGCCCCCGCGGCCTCGAGCGCGTCCAGGTGGTCCTCGACGATGCGCCGGATGCGCGGCTCCAGCCGGTTGATGCGGCGGATGGTGAACTCCGGCGTGAGCATCCGGCGCAGCCGCGTGTGCTCGGGCGGGTCCACGCCCAGCAGGTTGCCCGCGCGTACCTTGGCGAGCTGCTCCTCGGTCATGGGCGGCGCTCCGGGCAGCCGCGCGATGTTCGTCGGGGCGATCTTGAACCGATCGGCGTCGCCGAGGACCTCGCGCACGTCGGCGTAGCGGGTCACCAGCCAGGCTTCGGTGCCGAACGCCGTCATGACCCGTTTGACCCGATCCTGGTCCCGCGCGGCCGCCAGCTCCGGTGCCGGATGGAACTCCACCCGCCGCATGTGCAACGGCATCGTCGAGGTCTCGCTCATATGCAACCCCTGGGAGATCGTCAATTTTTGGTAGCACCGTACTGAGCCGGGCGACCGTCCACCAGGTGAGATCATCAATCGTTGCCAGCTCGTACCATGGCGATGTCCGCATCGCGATCACCGGGCCGCCCGCGTACGCACGGGGCCTGCTTGACGGTGGGCGAACGGCGCCAGGAATATACCTGTTCCATGAATTCGGTAAGGCAAGTTCCTGACGCCGTGCCCGTACTGATCGCCGGAGGCGGGCCCGTGGGCCTGGCGACGGCCGTGGAGCTGGCCCATCACGGCGTGCGGTGCCTGGTGGTGGAGCCGCGGGAGACGGTGTCGTGGCTGCGCCCGCGCGCGAAGACCACCTCGGCCCGCTCGATGGAGCTGCTGCGCAGGTGGGGGCTGGCGGAGACGCTGCGGTCGCGCGCGCCGCTGGCGGTGTCGTGGTCGGACGAGGCGGTGTTCGTCACGGGGCTGCTCGGGCGGGAGATCACCCGCATCGGCGGCTGCTTCGGCCTCGACCTGGTCGGCTCCGACCTGGCGGCCGAGCCGGGCCAGCAGGTGCCGCAGCCGCTGGTGGAGGAGGTGCTGCGGGAGGCCGTCGGCGACGCGCTGCTGACCGGCTGGCAGGTGGCCGGCCTCCAGGAGGACGCCGACGGGGTGACCGTCCGGATCACCTCCGGCGACGAGGAGCGCGAGGTCCGCGCCCAGTACGTCGTCGGCTGCGACGGCCCGCGCAGCGTCACCAGGGCCGCCATCGGCGCCAAGTACGAGGGCCGCCAGGACGCCCGCCCCAACTTCAACGTCGTCTTCCGCGCCCCCGGCCTGGCCGAGCGCATGCCGCACGGGCCCGCCGTGCACTACTGGGTGCTGAACCCGGCCCAGCCCGGCATGCTCGGCCGCCTCGACCTGAAGGACACCTGGTGGTGCATCGCCCAGGGTGTGCGCGCCGAGGACGCCGACCCCGTCCAACTGGTCAGGAACCTCGCGGGCGCCGACATCGACGTGGAGATCCTGGCCACCGACCCGTGGACGGCGCGGATGCTGCTCGCCGACCGCTACGCCACCGACCGGGTCTTCCTGGCCGGCGACGCCGCCCACCAGAACCCGCCCTACGGAGGTCACGGATTCAACACGGGCATAGGCGACGCGGTCAACATCGGCTGGAAGCTGGCCGCCGTGCTGCACGGGTGGGCGCCCGCGAGCCTGCTGGCCACGTACGAGAGCGAGCGCCGCCCCGTCGCCGCCGACACCATCGAGGAGGCCGCCAGGAACATGGCCACCCTCGCCCCCGAGCTGGCCGACCCGGCGCTGATGGGCGACGACGCCGAGTTCGAGAAGGTGCGGCCGGCGGTGGCGGAGGCGGTGCTGCGCACCAAGGACAGCGAGTTCCACAGCCTGGACCTGGTGCTGGGCTACACCTACGCCGGCTCCTCGATCGTCTCCTCCGGCGCCGGGGAGCGGCTGCCGCACCGGTGGCTGGCGCCCGGCGAGTCCCTGTACGACCGGCTGGGCCCCGCGTTCAGCCTCGTCGGTGACCAGCGCTCGCCCGGGGCGGCCGTGGTGGTGGCGGAGGCGGCGGAGCTGGGGGTGCCGCTGCGGGTGGTCGACCTGCCGGGCGAGCCGCTGGCGCTGGTCCGGCCCGACCAGCACGTGGCGTGGCGCGGCGGCGACCCGTCGGGCGCCGTGCGGATGGCGCTCGGCCACCCGCGCTGACCCTGCCGGGCGCGGGCGCCGAGCGGGGAGGTCTACGCTGCTTCCATGCGGGTCGTAGTCATCGGTGGCAGTGGACATATCGGTACGTACCTCATCCCGCGCCTCGTCGGCGCCGGGCACGAGGTGATCAACGTGAGCCGGGGGAAGCGGGAGCCGTACACGCCCCACGGCGCCTGGCAGCAGGTCACCACGGTCGTCGCCGACCGGGAGGCCGAGGAGGCCGACGGGAGCTTCGGGCGGCGGATCGCCGAGCTGGACGGTGAGGTGGTCATCGACCTCATCTGCTTCAAGGAGGACAGCGCCCGCAAGATCGCCGACGCGCTCGCCGGGCGGGTGCGGCACTTCCTGCACTGCGGGACGATCTGGGTGCACGGGCCGAGCGCGCAGGTGCCGACGACCGAGACCGCGCGCCGGGCGCCGTTCGGCGAGTACGGCATCCAGAAGGCGGCCATCGAGGCCCACCTGCTCGACCGGGCGCAGCGCGACGGGTTCCCGGTGACGATCATCCATCCGGGGCACATCACGGGGCCGGGGTGGGTGCCGGTGAACCCGGCCGGGAACGTGAACCCGGAGGTGTTCCAGAAGCTCGCCGAGGGCAGCGAGGTCGCGCTGCCCAACCTGGGCATGGAGACCGTGCAGCACGTGCACGCCGACGACGTGGCGCGGCTGTTCGTGGACGCCATGGCGAGCCGGTCGGCGGCCGTCGGGGAGAGCTTCCACTCGGTCGCCGCCACCGCCCTGACGTTGCGCGGGTTCGCCGAGGCGGTGGCGGGGTGGTTCGGCAGGCAGGCGCGGCTAACGTTCCTGCCGTGGGAGGAGTGGCGGGGCACGGTGTCGGAGTTCGACGCCCAGCTCACCTACGATCACATCCTGCACAGCCCGCACTGCAGCATGGAGAAGGCGGAGCGGCTGCTGGGGCACCGGCCCCGGTACACCTCGCTGGAGGCCGTCTCCGAGGCGGTCGACTGGCTGGTGCGGGCCGGAACGATCAAGCCCTGACGCGTCAGCCGCCCAGCGGGCCGAACTCCTTGCGGGTGTCGATCACGTCCCCGAACAGCTCCCACCGCTGCCCCTTGAACCGCATGAGCTGCATCGACTCGATCGGGAACCCGTCGCCCTGCGCGGTGTCGAGCGTGACCCCGGGCAGCAGCATGTCCACCTTCACACCCTTGAGGTTGCGCACGGAGTCGCGCAGCCCCTCGCGGGTCGGGCAGGCGGCCGCCTCCATGGCCTTGTGGAAGCTGCTGGCCGCCGCCCAGCCGAAGGTGTGGTACGGCACGTTGGCGTCGGCCCCGGGCGCGTACTGCTGCATCTTCTGCTTGTAGAGCTGCATCTCGGGGTCGTTGGCCCAGGTGGGGTCGTTCGGGTCCTTGTAGTAGGTGGCGGACACGACGCCCTGCACGTTCTCGAACCCGACGGGCTTGAGAACGGTGATCGAGGCGGCGACGTTGTTGACGATGTGCAGCGGGTTCCACTTGGTGTTCTTGGCGTCGGCGGCCAGGGCCTGCGAGCCGAACTTGGGGGTGGTGACGTTGAGGAGGACGTCGGCCTTCGACTCGGCGAGGTTGCGCATCTGCGGGTCGATGCTGGGGTCGGAGACCTCGTAGCTCTGCTCGGCCACGACCTGTACCTTCGTGCCTTCGAGCGCCCGCTTGAACCCGCCGAGCAGGTCCTTGCCGAAGTCGTCGTTCTGGTAGAGGACGGCGACCTTGGCCTCGGGCTTCTCCTTCTTCAGGTACGCGGCGTAGACGCGGGCCTCGGAGATGTAGTTGGGCTGCCAGCCGATCGTCCACGGGTGGGCGGTGTCGGTGCCCCAGATGGAGGCGCCGGTGGCGACGAAGACCTGCGGCACCTTGCGCTGGTTGGTGTAGTCCCAGGTGGCGGCGGTGGAGGGGGTGCCGAGCGTCTGGAACAGGGCGAAGACCTGCTCCTGCTCGACGAGCCTGCGGGCCTCCTCGACGGCCTTGGGCGGCTGGTAGCCGTCGTCGCGGACGACGAACTCGACCTTGCGCCCGCCGATGCCGCCCTTCTCGGCGTTGACGTAGTCGAAGTACGCCTTGATGCCCTTGGGGATGTCGCCGTAGGCGGAGGCGGGGCCGGACAGCGGGTAGATGCCGCCCAGTTTGATGGTCTTGTCGGTGATGCCGGTGGTCTGTTGCCCGGCGCACTGGCCGCCGGCCGCCGCCGTGCCCCCGGTGCCGCCGCCGGTGGCCGCGTCGCGCCCTCCGCAGGCGGCGACGGCGAGCAGTAACAGCGCGGCACAGCCGATCGCAGGAACTCGCATCCCTCTTACTCCTTCCGGGGAATCTTCTTGATCAGGCGCCCGGCCAGACCGGCCAGCCCCGTGGGGGCCACGTACATCACCGCGATGATCAGCAGGCCGAAGATGACGCCGGGCGCCGCGTCGTTGACGTCCTGAGAGATGCTCGGCACGAACATCACGAACAACCCGCCGAGCACGGGCCCGGACAACGAGCCGAGGCCGCCGACGACCAGGCCGGCCAGCAGGGTGATCGACAGGTTCACGGTGAACGAGTCCGGCGAGACGAACCCGATCACCCACGTGTAGACGCACCCCGCCGCGCCGGCGAACATGGCGCTCCAGGCGAACGCGAGCGTCTTGTAGAACGACAGCCGCACCCCCATGACCTCGGCCGCCGTCTCGTTGTCCCGGACGGCGTGCAGGGCCCGCCCCACCCGGGAGCGCAGCAGCGAGGCGGCCAGCAGGAAGGAGGCGACGGCGATGGCCAGCGTGAGGAAGTACAGCCACTGGTCCTCGGCCAGCCCGCTCCACGCGGGCGGCTGCGGCTTGGCCAGCGTCAGCCCCATGGACCCGCCGGTCAGCTCCTCGAACCGCTTGAGCAGCGGCACGAGGAAGATCGCGATGGCGAGCGTCACGAGCGCGAGGTACAGGCCGCGCAGCCGCATGGCGGGCACGCCGAGCGCGAGGCCGAGCACGAACGCCACCGCCGCCGCGAGCGGCAGCGTCAGCGGGTACGGCAGCGCCCACCGGTCCATGAGGACGGCCGCCGCGTAGGCGCCGACGGCGAAGAAGGCGCCGTGGCCGAGCGAGATCTGCCCGGCGTGCCCGACGAGGAGGTTGAGCCCGAGCAGCGCCACCGCGTACACCAGCACCATCGTGAGCTGGAAGACGTGGAAGGGGACGAGCTGGAAGGGCGCGTAGATCGCGGCGGCGAGCAGCAGGGCGAGCCCCGCCCAGCGCCGGTCGAACCTCCTGCGCCGCTCCACGGCGACCGGCTTGGCCTGCACTTTCGTCGTGCTCATGCCCGCTCCACCGCCGCCCGTCCGAAGAGCCCTTGGGGGCGCAGCAGCAGCACGCCGAGGATGATCACGAGGGGCACCCCCACCTTGAGGTCGGAGCCGATGAAGCCGACGTAGGCCCCGGCGAGCGTCTCGGCGACGCCGACGATCAGCCCGCCGGTGACGGCCCCGAGCGGGCTGTCGAAGCCGCCGAGGGTGGCGGCGGCGAAGGCGTAGATGAGGACGCCGCCCATCATGTTCGGCTCCAGGAACAGCAGCGGCGCCACCAGCACCCCGGACACGGCGCCCACGGTGGCGGCCAGGCCCCAGCCGAGCGCGAGCGTGCGGCCGACGCGGATGCCGACCAGGCGGGCGGAGGCGGGGTTCGTGGCCACGGCCCGCATGCCGAGGCCGATCCTGGTGTACTGGAACAGCACGTACAGCAGGCCCATGACCAGCGCGACCACGCCGAGCACGCCGAGCGTGGAGAAGCTGACGCTGATCCCGGCGGCCTCCAGGGCGCCGCCGGGGAACGGGTTCGGGAAGTCCTTGATGAGGAACGTCCAGATCCAGCCGGCGGCGGCGTTGACGAAGATGAACAGCCCGACGGTGACGATGACGATGGTCAGCTCCGGCGCCCCCTCGACCGGCCGGATGATCACCCGTTCGATGAGCATGCCGCCGGCGAACGACACGGCCAGCGTCACGACCAGCGCCAGCCAGAACGGCATGCCGGCGGCCACGCACTGCCAGGCGATGTAGGTGGAGAACATGGCCAGCTCGCCCTGGGCGAAGTTGACGATGCCGGTGAACTGGTAGATCAGCACCAGGGCCAGCGCCAGGCTGGCGTAGATGGCGCCCGCGCCGAGCCCCTCGACGACCTGCTGCACGAATCCGGCCATCGCGCTACACCCGGTACCCGAGGTAGGACTGCGCGACCTGCTCGTCGGCCTGGATCTGCGCGGCCGTGCCCGACAGCACGATCCGCCCGGTCTCCAGGACGTGCGCCTGCTGGGCGATGCCCAGGGCGAGGTGGGCGTTCTGCTCGACGACGACCACGGTGGTCCGCTCCTCTTCGTTGATGGTCCTGACGATGCGGAACAGCTCCCGGGTGACGAGCGGGGCCAGGCCCAGCGACGGCTCGTCGAGCAGCAGCAGCCGGGGGCGCAGCATGAGGGCCCGGCCGAGGGCCAGCATCTGCTGCTCGCCGCCGCTGAGGCTGCCCGCGGCCTGCTTGAGCCGCTTCTTCAGCACCGGGAAGTACTGGTGGACGCGTTCGAGGTCCTCCTCGACGGAGGGGCCGCGCCGCACGTACGCGCCGAGCCGGAGGTTCTCCTCGACGGTCAGCGGCATGAACGTGCCGCGCCCCTCGGGCACGTGGGCGACGCCGAGCCGGGCGACGGCGTCGGGCGGGCGGCCGGTCAGGGCGGCGCCGCCGAGCGTGATCGTGCCGCGCGCCTTGACCATGCCGGACAGGGCGCGCAGCAGCGTGGTCTTGCCGGCGCCGTTGGGGCCGAGGATGGCGCAGACCTCGCCCTCCCGCACGGTGAAGCTGACGCCGTGCAGCACCTGGGCGTCGCCGTAGCCGGCCACCAGGTCCGACACCACCAAGTCGGTGCTCATGCCGCCGTCCCAAGGTACGCCTCGATGACGGCCGGGTCGCGCTGGACCTCCTCGGGCGGGCCTTCGGCGATCTTGCGGCCGAAGTCGAGGCAGACGATGCGCTCGCAGATGCCCATGACGAACCCCATGTGGTGCTCGACCACGACGACCGTCAGCCCGTACTCGGCGCGGACGGACTCCAGCGTGCCCGCGAACTCCGCCACCTCCGCCGCGTTCAGCCCGTTCACCGGCTCGTCGAGGAGCAGCAGCCGGGGGCGGGCGACGAGCGCGCGGGCCAGCTCGACCCGCTTCAGCGTGCCGAACGGCAGGCCCGTCGCCGGATGCGCGGCCACCCCGGCCAGCCCCAGCCGCTCCAGCACGGCGTCGGCGTCGGCGCGCAGCGCGCGTTCCTCGCGGCGCACCCCCGGCAGCCGCAGCCCGGCGGAGAAGAAGCCGGCGCGGCCCCTGTGGTGCGCGCCGACCAGCACGTTGTCGCGGACGGACAGGCGGGGGAACAGGCCCAGGTTCTGGAAGGTCCTGGCGATGCCGAGGCCCGCGATGGCGTGCGGCGCCGCGGCGACCAGGTCCCTGCCCTCGTACGTGATCGACCCGGACTGCGGCGTGCAGCGCCGGGTGAGGCAGTTGAACAGGGTGGTCTTGCCGGCGCCGTTCGGCCCGATGAGCCCCACCATCTCGCCGCCCGCCACCCCGAACCCCACGCCGTCCAGCGCGGTGATGCCGCCGAAGCGAACGGTAAGATCGTGCACCTCCAGCATCCGGCCTCCTGGAGAACAATGTTCTGATGGTGGGCTCAGCGTAGGATCCGCTCGTCAGGGGCCGCATTGGGCACGGTGACCCAAGATGTCCGCGGCGAGTTGTCCTCTGAGCACAGGCTGGGTCTCATCACGGTCACAACCCGTTGACCGTGAGGCACCGGCCATGGATCATCCCGGCATGTCCACTGGTTCGAGCACCGTGGAAGCCGCCGTACGCGCGGAACGCACGCGCATCCTGTCCGGGTTGCTCGGTGACGTGCGGGAGCTGGCCGACGTCGCGGTCACGACCATGCGGGAGGAGATCCCCGCCTACGACGCCATGGGGCCGGCCTTCCACGCCGACGTGCGGGACCAGGTGGTCAAGCACTACCGCGCCAAGCTCGGCGTGCTCCTGGAGGAGCGCACGGTGACGCTGGAGGACATCTCCTTCACCCGCCGCGCCGCCATGCGCCGGGCCAGGGCGGGCGTGGCGCTGGCCGACTACATCAACGCCTTCCGGGTCGGGCAGCAGGTGTTCTGGGAGGCCGTGGTCGCGCGGGCCGGGCCCACGTACGCGGGGCGCGAGGCGGCGCTGTCGCTGGCCACGCCACTCATGCGGTACTGCGACTTCGCCAGCACGCACGCCGCCAACGCCTACATGGAGTTCCAGCAGTACGCGGCGGCGGAGGCGGTGCGCGAGACCCGCGACCTGCTGGAGACGCTGCTGTCCGGGTGCCTGCCGACGCGCGGCAGGGAGGTGGCCGCCGCGCAGGCGCACGGCCTCGGCCCCGACGTGCGCGCGCCGCTGCTCGTCGTGACCGCCGTGCTGGCCGGCAGCGCCGCCGACCCCGAGGACGCCCGGCACTCCGCGTGCGCGGCCATCGCCAGGATCGCCGGGAACGGCACCCGTACGCTGTCGGTCGTGCGCCGCTCGGAGATCGTGGCCGTCCCCGTGCTCGGCCCCGGCACCGGGCCCGAGGAGCTGTGCGACCGGCTGCAGGGCGTGGTGGAGAGCCTGGCCGTCGAGGGGGTGCGGCTGGCCATGGGCGTCAGCACCGTCTGCACCGGCGCCGCGCAGATCCCGCAGGCCTACCAGGAGGCCAGGGCCGTGCTGGACTTCGTGCCCGAGGAGGGCGGCGTGGCCGCGCTGCCCAGGATCACGCCCTTCCAGTACCTGGCGCTCAAGGCCGATGACACCGCCCGCAACCTGGTGGACCCGCGCATCACCGCGCTGCTGTCGGAGGACCGGGCGCGCGGCGGCGTGCTGACGGCCACGATCAGGGCGTTCGCCGCCGCCGACCTGAACCTGCGCACCGCCGCCGAACGCCTGCAGATCCACCCGAACACCGCCCAGTACCGCATGCGCCGCATCCAGGAGCGCACCGGGCGCAGCCTGCGCTCGATCAACGATCTGGTGGAGCTGCTCGTCGCGATCGCCCTCCAGGACGCCCTCCCGACCAATGCCGGGCGGGAAAGACTGGCCGCCGCGACCAATGAGAGCCGTGGGAGATCGGACGTACGGTCTTTCCATGAACCTCGCTGACCGGCTCCACACCGCCGCTGCCCGGCTCGGCGGCAGAGCGGTTCTCACGCTGGACGAGGCGCAGCTCACCTACGGCACCCTCGACGAGCTGAGCGCCCGCCTGGCGGGCCTGCTGCGGTGCAGGGGGATCGGCCCCGGCGACCGGGTCGCGATCATGTTGCCGAACGTGCCGGAGTTCGGCGTCGTCTACTACGGGGTGCTGCGGGCCGGGGCCGTGGTGGTCCCGCTGGACCCGCTGCTGAAACGCCGCGAGATCGCCGCCTACCTGGGCGACTGCCGGGCCCGGCTGCTCATCGCCTGGCACGCGTTCGCCGAGACGGCCGAGGCCGGCGCGGCCGGCACCGACTGCTTCTTCGTGGTGCCGGGCGAGTTCAGGCGGCTGCTGCGCGGCGTCGCGGCCGAGCACGAGGTCGCCGACATGGAGCACGACGACACCGCCGTCATCCACTACACCTCCGGCACCACGGGCCGGCCCAAGGGCATCGAGCTCACCCACGCGAACCTGGGCGGCAACGCCGCCACCGTGGCCCGCATGCACGCGCTCGGCGTGGACGACGTGGTGCTCGGCGCGCTGCCGCTCTACCACACCTTCGGCCAGACCTGCTCGCTCAACGCGACCGTGCACGCCGGCGCCCGGCTGACCCTGCTCGGCCGCTTCGACCCCGGCCGCGCCCTGGAGGTCATCAGGCGCGACGGGGTGACCGTCTTCCAGGGCGTGCCCACCATGTTCATCGCGCTGCTCGACCACCCCGGTGCCTCCGACATGTCGATGCTGCGGGTCTGCGCCTCCGGCGGGGCCGCGCTGCCGCTGGACGTGCTGCGGGCCTACGAGACCCGCTTCGGCTGCGAGATCGTCGAGGGGTACGGCCTCAGCGAGACCTCCCCCGTCGCCGCCACCAACCGGGGCGGCGCCCACCGCAGGGCCGGCTCCATCGGCTGGCCCATCAGGGGCGTCGAGATGAAGATCGTCGGCGACGACGGCCGCGAGCTGCCCGCCGGCGAGATCGGCGAGATCGTGGTGCGCGGCCCCAACGTCATGAAGGGCTACTGGAACGACCCCGCCGCCACCGCCGAGGTGATCCGCGACGGCTGGTTCCACACCGGCGACCTCGGGCGGGTGGACGGCGACGGCTACTTCTTCCTCGTCGACCGCCGCCGCGACGTGATCATCCGCGGCGGCTACACCGTCTACCCGCGCGAGGTCGAGGAGGTGCTCTACGAGCACCCGGCGGTGCGGCAGGCGGCCGTGTTCGGCGTGCCGCACCCCGGGCTGGGCGAGGAGATCGAGGCCGTGGTCGCCCTGCGCGCCCCCGTGACCTGCGAGGAGCTGCGCGACTTCGTACGGGAGCGGGTGGCCGCGTACAAGTATCCCCGTCACGTGTCGTTCGTGGACGAGCTGCCGATGAGCCCCACCGGCAAGATACTCAAGCGGGCCCTGCCCCGGCTCAGAGCCGGTACGTACGGGTGATCGCGACCAGGCCGCCGTCCTCGCGGGTGGCGGCCACCAGCCCCGCCGGCATCGGCGCGAACCCGGGCACGGAGGCGAACCCGTCCCGCTCGCCGATCGCCGTCACCCGCAGCTCGCCCGTGCCCACGACCTTCAGCGTGATCTCCGCGCCGCCCGCCGGGATGCCGCGGAAGCGCACCTCGCCCGGCCACGTGTTGGCCCGGGTGCCGGTCACGGGCACGGTCACCGCCCGCATCCCGTCGGCCTTCGCGGTGGCCTCGACGACCGGCCGCTCGACGCGCAGGGTGAGCGAACGCGCACCCCTCCCGGCGGTGACCCGCAGCCGGTACGTGCCGCCGTCCTGACGCAGCACGGTGACGCGCGGCCCGTCGAGGTCCACCGCCGGCGCGGGGCCGGTCCACAGGGCGCCGCGGGCGTAGCCGGGCGGCAGGGACGAGGTGTCGCGGCCGGAGACGTACCGTCTCGTCCACTCGGACGGGGCGAGGTCCGCGCTGACCCAGCCCGCCTGCCGGGTCTCGGCGTCCATCACGTACGCCAGGTGCGTCCGCCTCGGGTGGGCCGCGTCGAACGCGTCCACCGCCAGCCCGGCGGGCACCAGCGCCACCGCCAGCGCGGCGGCCACCAGCGGCACCCCGAACGCGACCGGACGGGCGAGCGGCCTGTGCGGCTCGGGCAGCCACAGCTCGACGGCCGGCAGCGCGACCAGCCCGAACAACGCCAGCACCGCCGCGCTCGCCCCGCCGAGCGCCAGCCCCATCCCGTCGAACGCCGTCAACGCCAGCCCGGGCAGCAGCGCCGCCCCCACGACCAGCCCCGCCGTCAGCGCGGCCACCCTCAGGGCAGGACGGCGCAGGAGCAGCGCGGCCAGGCCGCCGAGCGCCGCGAACAGGGCCGGCAGCGCGAACATGAACGAGGCGCCCGGCGCGACCTGCGCGCACACCACGCCGAGCAGCGCCGGCCAGGCCAGCGCCCCGATGGCCAGCGCCGCCGGGCCGAGCCGGCGCCGCAGCGGGAGGTACCAGCCGAGCACCGCCAGCCCGGCCAGCACCGCGACGGCCAGGCGGAACACGTCGGGCCGGTGCAGCAGCCCGCCCATGCCGTAGTAGTCGGGCCGCATCGCGACCAGCACCTCCCACAAGCCCTGCGCGAGCAGCGCCGCCGCCGCGACCGGCACGACCCCCGAGATCGCGCCGACCGCCATCCGCCCCGGTCCGGCCAGCCGCCGCCGCCACGCCACGAACGCCAGCCCGGCCACCGCGGCGACCGCGAGCCCGGCCAGCGGCCACACCAGCCCGTTCGGGTAGGTGAGCAGGACGCCGAAGAGCCGGAAGTAGGTGACGTCGTGATCGGCGTCCAGCGCCGGCAGGTCGGCCGCGCCGAGCGTGCGGGCCAGGGCGAGCATGTTCGTGCCGTGGTGCTGGAGGCTGCCCCGGTTCAGGTGCGCGAGGGAGTCGTCGGCGGTGTGGTAGCGCGAGGACTCCTGGATGTAGGCGAAGTTCATCCCCCTGAACCCCGCCTTGGTCATCGGCGTGAAGTCGGTGTTGTTCGGCAGCAGCCGGTAGAGCTCGACCATCATCGAGTCGCCCCTCGGGAAGGGCACGGCGTCGGCGAACGTCCCGACCAGCCCGGCGTTGCCCGGCGACGTCTCGAACATCAGCGACGGCCCGCTGACCCCGCGCGCCTCCCAGTTCAGCAGCACGCCGCCCTTCCTCCCGAGCGGGTGCTCCCTGACGAACGCCTCGGCGCCGAGCACGCCGTCCTCCTCGCCGTCCGTCATGAGGAACACCAGGTCGTTGCGTAGCCTCGCGTCGCCCAGCGCCCGTACGGTCTCCAGCATCGACGCCACGGCCGCCGCGTCGTCCGAGGTGCCGGGGCCCATGGCGGCGGAGTCGTAGTGGGCGGCGATCACCACCGTGCCCGTCGGGTCGGTGCCGCGCCGGGTGGCCACCACGTTGTCCACCTGCCCGAACGACGCCAGCCCCGTCGACGGGTTCGCCCCCACGGCCCGCTGCACCCGCACCTCCAGCCCGGCCGCGCGCATCCGCTCCACCAGGTAGTCCCTGGCCTGCGCGCTCGCCTGGCTGCCGATCGGCCGGGGCCGGGTGGCGAACGCCTCCAGATGCTTCAAGGCCCGCTCCGCGCTGAACTCCCCGGCCGGCGCCGAGGCGGGCAGCGGCTGCATCGTGCTGCCGGACATGGCGGTCAGCACGACCACGGCGGCCAGCGCCAGCAGCGCCGCGACCCCGGCCAGGACGCGGCGGGGAACGTCGAACAACTTCTCCTTCATGACCAGGAACGCTAGGTTTCGGGCCTGGGTCGCCGGAATGATGCGCGTGCCCGGATCGGGCTGTGGTTTTCCGCAGGTCCGCCGGAGTGGTCTTCTCACATAGCGGTACGATTTGTCTTACTGGTTAAGACATGCTCTAGAGTCGCACACCATGACACCTTGGGAGATGGTCGCGGTGCTCGCGGCCGGCGTGGCGGGCGGGGCCATCAACACTGTCGTCGGGTCCGGATCGCTGATCACGTTCCCCACGCTGCTCGCGGTGGGCCTGCCGCCGATCACCGCGAACGTCTCCAACAACATCGGCCTGGTCCCCGGCGGGCTGACCGGCGTCGCCGGGTACCGCGAGGAGCTGACCGGCCAGCGCGGCCGGCTGCTCCGGCTCGCCCCCGCGTCCGTGGCCGGCGCGCTGGCCGGCGGGCTGCTGCTGCTCAACCTGCCGGAGAGCACGTTCACGGCGGTCGTGGTCGTGCTCATCGCGATGTCCTGCACCCTGGTCGTGATCCAGCCCCGGCTCAGCCGTGCCCTCGCCGACCGGCCCAAGCGGGCGCACGGCGGCCCCTGGCTCTGGCTGGGCGCGCTGGCGGCCGGCGCCTACGGCGGCTACTTCGGCGCCGGGCAGGGCATCCTGCTCATCGGCCTGATGGGCATCCTCATCGACGAGGAGCTGCAACGCGTCAACGCGGCCAAGAACGTGCTGGTCGTCCTGGTCAACGGCACGGCCGCCATCCTGTACGCGCTCGTCGCCGACGTGGACTGGACGGCGGTGCTGCTGGTCGCGATGGGGTCGATGGCGGGGGGCTTCCTCGGGGCGCGGGTGGGGCGCAGGCTGCCCGCGCCGGTGTTGCGCGGGGTGATCGTCTGCATCGGCGTGATCGCTATCGTGAAGCTCCTCACCGACTGAGAGGCTCCGCCGATGCTCCGTTTCGTGGCCATCCTGGCGGCCACCGCGCCGAGTTTCTTATCCGCCTTCATGCTCGTGGAGTGCGGCTGGTTCGCCTATGAGGTGGTGCAGCCGACGCCGCTGGCGGTCGCGGTCTGGGGCACCGCCGGATACGCGACGGCGCTGCTGCCGGTCGTGCTGGCG
Organism: [Actinomadura] parvosata subsp. kistnae; assembly: GCF_900323885.1. Taxonomy (GTDB): domain Bacteria; phylum Actinomycetota; class Actinomycetes; order Streptosporangiales; family Streptosporangiaceae; genus Nonomuraea; species Nonomuraea composti. The sequence continues at coordinate 2,153,346 of NZ_OOHJ01000018.1, forward strand.
CTCCTGGCCCTTTGGGCGCCGAGGTGGCTGCCGAAGGCCGGCGCGGTCGCCGCGGCGGTGACGCTGGCGGCCAACGCGCTGACCTTCGCCGTCCCCTACGCCTGGCCCTGCGGCGCACCCACGGGCCGGTGGCTGCCGGCGGTCTGCGCGGCTGTCTCCCTCGTCGCCTTGCTGCTGTCCCGCCCGGGGCCGCCGCTGCCCAAGCGGCAGGCGGCCGTCTGGAGCGCGGTCGTGCTCCTGGCGCTCGGCACGACCCTCGCCAGGAGCGTCGCCGGCGTGGATCTCATCTGCTGGGCGGACCTGACGGGAGACTGGGCGCTGGCGGAGATGCGCCTCGACATCGCGCACGCCCAGTACTACTGGGTCGGCGTGGCCACGATCGGCGCCGTGCTGGCCGGGCACCGAGCCGCGCCGTTCCTCGGCCTGGTGCTGCTGGTGCCCGCTCTTTACATGCCGGTCGCCTGGTTCCTGTCGGGTGCGGGACACGGCTGCTCCAGCACCTTGGCCCTGGTCAACTGGCCGTACCTGGTCGCGGGTTTGCTGGCGCTGTGCTCGCGCCTACCCCGACAGGCCCAGTAGGAAGGCGACGGGCACGAACGCGACCGCCAGCCCCACCGCCCACCACCGTGGCGCCGGCCCTTCCCGGAGCACCGTGACGCCCAGGGGCACCAGCGCGACGATCAACCCGGCGATGGCGGCCAGCGCGAACGGGTCGGTGCTGCCCTTGAGCACGCCCAGCGGCAGCCCCGCCGCCAGGCCCAGCGCCACGCACCGCACCAGGCTCAGCGCCCTGGCCCGGTAGGCGGCGACGGCGAGGACGATCCAGCCGCCCATGATGCACACGTTGGTGGCCTTGAAGACGTGGAAGGCGCCGTACGTGCCCTCCACGGCCCGCTGCGCGGCCTCCAGGCCGAGGACGTCCACGAGCTGGAACGCCAGGTGGCTGATCCCGGCGTGGAACACGCGCCCGAACAGGCCGAGCACGACCAGCGTGACGCCCCACCGCGCCCACCCCGTGGGCCCGATCCGGCGGCCCAGGGCGGTCACCGCAGGCCACAGGAGCACGGTGCCGGCCGCGTACAGGGCGTAGGACCAGGCCATCCGGGTGGGGTCGGCGGCGTAGGCGGCGAGCTGGCCGGGGAAGAAGTCGTCCTCTCCCAGACGGGTGAGGACTCCGGCGGCGAGCAGCAGCGGGCCCAGCAGCAGTCCGGCGCCCTCGACCCAGCGCCCTGGCATTTCGTGATTCATACCGGCCATCCAAGCCGCGCCAGGCCGCCCGCACACGGGCGTGGGAACGAGGGCTTCAGGTAGTGCCCGCACTACCCCGGCCCACAACCCCGGCCCACAACCCCGGCCCGTGCTACTCCTCGCCGGCGGTGCTCTCCCTGACGATCAGCCGGTGCGGCACCACGATCTCGGGTGGCGGGCCGAGCTCGCCCCTGATCGACTCCATCAGCGTGTCCACCGCCCGCCGGGCGATCTCCCCCTTGTCGGGGGCGACCGTGGTCAGGCTGGGCGTGCTGTACTGACCCTCCTCGATGTCGTCGACCCCGACCACGGCCACGTCGTCGGGGACGCGGCGACCGGCCCTGGTCAGGGCCCTGATCGCGCCGAGGGCGAGCAGGTCGTTGTAGCAGAAGACGGCGTCGGGCGGCTCGGGCAGGGCCAGCAGCCGCTCCATGGCCTCGGCGCCCAGCCGCCGGTGGAAGTGGGCGGTGGGCACGATCAGCTCGTCGTGCACCTCCAGCCCGGCGCGGGCGTGCGCCTGCCGGTAGCCGGCGGTGCGGAGCTGGGCGGTCTCGCCGGTCGCGTACGGCTGGTCGCCGATGGCGGCGACGCGGCGGCGGCCGAGCTGCAGCAGGTGGGCGGTGGCGTCGCGGGCGGCGGCGACATTGTCCATGGCGACGTGGGGGAAGCTGCCGTTGTAGATGTGCTCGCCGAGCAGCACGATCGGGACGCGGTTGCCGCGCTCGCGCAGCTCTTCGGCGGAGACGGACAGGGGGCTGAGCAGCAGGCCGTCGAACATGGTGGCCCGCGAGTCGCGCCCGAGCAGCTCGCGTTCCTTGTCGCCGTCGCCGTCGGTCTGGTCGATCATGACGACGTAGCCGTGGGCGCGGGCGGCCTTGATCACCTCGCGGGCCAGCTCGGCGAAGTACGGCACGTCCAGCTCGGGCACCACGAAGGCGATCATCCCGGTGCGGCCCTGCTTGAGGTTGCGGGCGATGAGGTTGGGGCGGTAGTCGAGCTCGTCGAGCGCCACCTGCACCCGGGCGCGCAGCTCGTCGGAGACCGGCGCGTATCCGTTGACGACGTTCGACACCGTTCGGATGGACACGTTCGCCAGTTTCGCGACGTCGCGCAGGGTTGGACCGGCCATGCGTCTCCTATACCTCCGGCTGCCGTTCTTGGGAAGATCCTAAACCTGGTCTTGCATCGTTGCAGACGAGTATGCATTATGTCTGCATCGTTGCAGAGCCTTCACAACGCCTTCCCCCGTCCGGCGAGGAGTCGAAGATGACTACATCACCCATTGGCCGCCGCGGCTTCCTCAAGGGAGCCCTCGGTGTCGGCGCGCTCGCCGCCACCGGCTCGCTGGCCGCCGCGTGCGCGGCGCCGGGCGGCACCGGCGCGCAGCCGAGCAAGCTGGCCGCGCCGGCCGCGTCCGCGTCGTCGGCCAAGGGCGAGATCACGATCTGGAACCGGTCGGGGGACCTGTTCAAGGTGTTCGACGCGGCGATCGCCAAGTTCCGCGAGGCGTACCCGAACGTCAAGGTCAACCACCAGGCCGTGGACATCGACGCCAAGCTGGCCAACACGCTGATCAGCGGCACCGACGTGCCCGACGGCAGCTTCTGGGACGACGCCAAGATCGGCGGGCAGGCCGAGCACCTCTTCGACCTGACCGACCTCATCGCGCCCTACAAGGACCGGACGTCGGCGTACAAGCTGTCGGTCAACACCGTGGACGGCAAGATCTACGGCGTCCCGTGGGACCTGGATCCGGGCCTGCTCTGGTACCGCGAGGACGTCCTCGACAAGGCGGGCATCGACCCGGCGACCCTCGCCACGTACGACGACCTGCTCAAAGCCGCGCGGACGATCAAGGAGAAGGACCCGAAGACCAAGCCCATCCACCTGGAGAAGACGCCGTTCCTCAGCCAGCTCTGGCTGGAGATGCTGGCGAACCAGCAGGGCACGAGCCTCACCGACGCCCAGGGCAAGCTGCGGCTCGACTCCGAGGAGTACCGGCGGATCTTCGCCTGGATCCAGGGCGCGGTCAAGGACGACCTCGTCACCCACGCCCCCTACCTGGAGCAGACCGACGTCAACACGCTCGACAACGGCCAGCAGGTGTTCGTGCCATGGGCGATCTGGTGGTCGTTCGCGCCGCAGCAGCTCCTCAAGAACACCAAGGGCAAGTGGCGGGCGGCGCCGCTGCCGGCGTGGACGCCGGGCGGCGCGCGCAGCGGCGCGATGGGCGGCAGCAGCTTCATCATCCCCGCCAAGGCCAAGAACCCGGAGCTGGCCTGGCTGCTGTACGAGTTCCTGTGCTTCAAAGAGCCCGGCTACACCGCCGTGTACGGCCCCAACGACGTCTACCCCGGCGGCCTGTCCACCTCCATCCCCAGCTACACCCCGGCGGCCGACCCGGCCAAGCCGCTGTTCAAGCCGATCGACGCGCTCGGCGGCCAGGACCTGTGGAAGGTCGCCGTCGAGGCCGGGGCGAGCATCCCCGCCGCCGCGCCGATCCCGTGGTGGTGGGCGCAGTCGGTCGACTACCTCGGCAACAACATGCAACGCCTGATGGAAGGCAAGATGTCCCCTGACCAAGTGATCAGCGACTCGGCCGAGAAGATTCAGAAGAACCTGATCGACCGCTCATGAGGCTGCGTTCCGTCCGGCTGACGCCGTACCTGTTCATCGCCCCGTTCTTCGCCGTCTTCGGCGCGTTCGGGCTCTACCCGCTGATCTACGCCCTGCAGCTCAGCTTCATGCGCTGGCGGGGCGGGAGCCAGGCCCGCTGGGTCGGCTTCGACAACTACCTGTACCTGCTGACCAGCCCGGAGTTCTGGTCGTCGCTCGGCAACAGCGCCGTCATGTGGCTGCTGATCGTGCCGCTGCAGATCGTCGCCGGGCTGGGCGGCGCGGTGCTGCTGGCCAACGCCAAGTTGCGGCTGCGCGGCTTCTTCCGGGTGGCGTTCATCGTGCCGTTCGTGACGCCGCTGGTGGCGATGGCGCAGGTGTGGATCGTGGTGTTCGACCAGGACTACGGCCTGGTCAACTACCTGCTCAACCTGGTGGGCCTGCCCGACGTGGCGTGGCTGACGTCCACGGCGTGGTCGAAGCCGACGCTGGCGCTGCTGTTCCTGTGGAAGACCACCGGGTTCGCGATCATCATCCTGCTCGCGGGGCTGCAGGCGGTCCCCGGCGGCGTGTACGAGGCCGCGTCACTCGACGGCGCCTCCCGCTGGCGGCAGTTCTGGTCGATCACCGTGCCGCTGGTGCGCCGCAGCATGGCCTTCCTCGTGGTCATCCAGACGCTGGCGGTCTTCCAGATGTTCACCGAGCCGCGCGTGGTCACCGAGGGCGGCCCGTACGGCTCCACCACCACCGCGGGGCTCTACCTGTACGACCACATCAACGCCTCCGACCTGGGCACCGGCGCCGCGAACTCGTTCCTGCTGGTCCTGCTGGTCTTCGGCCTGTCGCTGGTGTCGGTCAGGATGCTGCGCCCGAAGGACGAGGTCTCATGAGCCGCAACCGGCCGGGCATCGGCCAGTACGTGCTGCTGACGCTGCTCGCGATCGTGTTCCTGTACCCGATCTGGTGGGCGGTCAGCTCCTCGCTCAAACCGGCGGCCGAGATCATCGCCAGCCCGCTGTCGATCGGCGAGCTGACGCTGGACAACTACCGGGCGATGTTCGCCGACGTGCCGATCGGCACCGGGTTCCTGAACACGGCGCTGGTGCTGCTGGTCAAGGGCGGGATGACGATGGTCTTCTGCCCGCTGGCCGGCTACGCCTTCGCGAAGTACGACTTCCCGTTCAAGAACGTGCTCTTCGGCGTCGTGCTGCTGACGCTGATGCTGCCGACGCTGGTGCTGATCATCCCGCTGCTGCTGGAGATGAGCGCGCTGGGCTGGGTGAACACCTACCAGGCGCTGATCCTGCCGGGCAGCGTGGACGCGTTCAGCATCTTCTGGATGCGGCAGACGATCGCCGCCATCCCGAACGAGCTGATCGACGCGGGGCGGGTGGACGGCGCCGGCGAGTTCGGCATCTTCTACAAGGTCGTGCTGCCGGTGATCCGGCCCGGCCTGGCCGCGCTGGCCGTGCTGACCACGATGAACATCTACAACGACTTCGTCTGGCCGGTCGTCGCCGTCAACGACACCGAGCACCAGACGCTCCAGGTGGTGCTGGCCACGCTGGCGCAGAACGTCACCGGCAACCGCATCGGCGCCGACTTCGCCACCGTGTGGGGCGAGCTGCTGGCCGCCGGCAGCATCGCCATGCTGCCGCTGCTGGTGATCTTCGTCCTGCTGCAGCGCCACTTCATCAACGGAATCCTCGCGGGCAGCGTCAAGGGCTGACCCGGATCATGAAAGAGAGCACCATGGAGTACCCCCGGCCGCATTTCGACCGGTCACACGCCTGGGCCAGCCTGAACGGCGACTGGGACTTCCGGGCCGACACCGAGCGCGACTACACCCGGACCATCACCGTGCCCTTCGCCTGGGAGACCCCGGCGTCGGGCATCGAGGCGCACTGGCTGCCCCTGGCCTGGTACCGCCGCACGTTCACGGTGCCCGACGGATGGGCGGGGCAGCGGGTGGTGCTGCAGTTCGGCGCCGTGCACCACGAGGCCACCGTGTGGGTGAACGGCGTGGAGGTGGTCAGCCACCGGGGCGGTTACACGCCGTTCGAGGCCGACATCACCGACGCGCTCAAGGAGGGCGAGCAGGAGGTCGTCGTCCGGGTCTCCGCGCCGCTGGACAAGCGCGAGATTGCGCACGGCAAGCAGCGCAGCGTCCCGCGCGACGACTTCGACGGCGTCTGCTTCACGCCCTCGTCGGGCATCTGGCAGAGCGTCTGGCTGGAGGCCAGGCCGGCGACGTATGTCGCCGGCCTGAAGCTGCGGCCGTCGCAGGCGCTGGACGCCATCGAGGTCGAGGCCCGCGTCTCCGGAGACACCGACGCCACGCTCACGCTGGCGCTGCGCGGCACGGACGTGAGCGTCGAGGTGCCCGTCGTGGACGGCCGGGCCGAGGCCGTGCTCCCGGTGGCCGAGCCACGCCTGTGGTCCCCCGAAGACCCGCACCTCTACTACGTGGACGCCACGCTGACCTCGGCCGACGGCACCGACACCGTCGCCGCCTACACCGGGCTGCGCCGCATCGAGGTGATCGGCGAGGACCTGTATCTCAACGGCCGCCGCCTGTTCGTGCGCGGCGTGCTCGACCAGGGCTACTGGCCGCGCACCGGCATCACCCCGCCCGACGACGCCGCGCTGCGCCGCGACATCGAGCTGGCCGCCGCCGCCGGCTACAACCTGGTGCGCAAGCACCTCAAGCTGGAGGACCCGCGCTTCGTCCACCACGCCGACGTGCTCGGCATGCTGGTCTGGGCCGAGCCGGCCGCGACCGGCCGCTTCTCCGCCGACTCGGTGGCGGCGTTCGAGGAGCAGATCGCGCCCATGGTCGAGCGGGACGGCAACTCCCCCGCGATCATCATCTGGGGCCTCTACAACGAGGAATGGGGCCTCGACTGGGACATTCCCGGCGACCCGGCCAAGCAGCGGGCGACCGCGCAGGCGTACGACCTGCTCAAGGCGCTCGACGCGAGCCGGCCCGCCGTCGACAACTCCGGCTGGACGCACGTCAAGACGGACCTGCTCGACTGGCACTACTACGACGAGTCCGCCGCCTCCTGGGGCAGGACCGTCGCCGCGCTGCTGAACGGCGAGCAGGACGACTTCCCCGTCAAGCTCGGCCCCGACTTCGTCGTCCGCAAGAAGCTCGCCGGCCACCCCGACCAGCCGCTGCGCGGCCTGCCGAACCTCAACAGCGAGTACGGCACCGGCTTCACCTCCGTCGAGCGGGGCTGGCAGCTGCGCTGGCAGACCCAGGAGCTGCGCCGCCACGACCGCGTGGCCGGCTACGTCTACACCGAGCTGTACGACATCGAGCACGAGATGGCCGGCCTGCTCGACTTCGAGCGCCGCCCCAAGGACCTGGCCGGCGTGAACCCGGCCGACGTCAACGCCACGACCACGCTCGTGCTCGACGTGGTGCCCGTCGCGCCCGGCCGTGACCTGCTCAGCGACTCGCGCGAGGTGAGCGTGCCCGTGCGCGTCTCGCACCACGGCACCGAGCCGGTCAACGGCCACCTGCGCACCGCCTGGACCCCCGTCTTCGGCGCCGCCCCCGCCGCCTTCGACGCCGACGGCCCGTGGATCGAGGCCAAGCCGTTCCTGCTCAGCGGCGCCGCCGAGGTGCGCGCCGAGCTGCCGGCCGGCTGGACCAGCGGGCGCCTGCACGTGGCGCTGGTCAGCGACGGCGCCGTCATCGCCCGCTCCGCCCTGGACGTGGACACCCACACCGGCCCCGTCATCGGGGACGACCGCTAAGGAGAGATCAGCACGTGCGACTCACATCCCCCGCGCGGCTTCTGACCGCGTTAGCCCTGATCGCCACCAGCCTGGGAGCCCTGGCCGGACCCGCCTCCGCGGCGCCCGCCGGCCAGGTGCTCTACTCCCCGAACCTGACCGCGTTCCCCCAGGGTGACGCCAGCTACCCGAGGGCGGTCCGGCTCGACCACGACGGCTCGGCGAACGAGACGATGCTGGCCACGTTCGCCAGACGCGGCCACAACGCGCCCGCCTCGTTCCCGATCTACCGCAGCACCGACGGCGGCCGCACCTGGACGGCGAGCCCGATCTCCACCATCACCTCCCACACCCCGGGCTGGGGGATCGGCGCGCCCGTCCTGTACGAGGTGCCGCGCACCGCGAACGGCCTCAACCAGGGCGACATCCTGGCCGCCGGGACCGCCTGGGTGGAGGGCGACTACACGGCGCAGAAGGTCGAGGTGTTCAAGAGCACCGACCACGGCGTGACGTGGACGTACCTGTCGAACTGCACGCAGACCAGCGGCCTGCCCGACACGATCGGGCACGGCATCTGGGAGCCGTGGTTCCTGCTCGCCCCCAACAACACGCTGGCCTGCTTCATCTCCGACGAGCGGCCCGCGAACAGCGCCACCAACAACCAGGTCATCGGCCACTACACCTCCACGAACGGCGGCCAGACCTGGAGCTCGACGATGACGCAGGACGTCGCCTTCCCGAGCGACAACCTGGCCCGGCCGGGCATGTCGATCGTGACGGGGCTGCCGAACGGCACGTTCCTGATGGCGTACGAGCTGTGCAGGGACGCCACGGACGCCGACCACGCGTGCGAGGTCTACATCAAGACCAGCTCCGACGGCCTGAGCTGGGGCTCGGGGGCCGGCACGCTCGTGCGCACCGCCGACCAGCGGGAGCTGCTGCACACCCCGTACGTCACGTGGCTGCCCGGCGGCGGCGCCAACGGCACGCTGCTGCTGTCCGGCCAGCGCGTCGTGGCCGGGCCGACCGGCAACAAGACCGTGCTGGGCGAGTCCGGCCAGGTGCTGTTCGCCAACACCAACCTCGGCGCCGGCGCGTGGACCGAGATCGAGGCGCCCGTGCTCACCGCGCCCACCGGCGGCTACAACCCCGGCGAGCCGTCCTGCCCCGGCTACAGCTCGCCCATCGTGCCGTCGGCGAACGGCACCGGCTTCCTCTACCTGACCGCCACCCACCTGACGGGCAACCAGTGCCAGGTCAGGTACGGCCTCGGCACGCTGCCGTCGCCGGCCGTGCAGGTCGTCGGGCCCGGCGGCAAGTGCCTGGACGTCGACACCAACACCAACGCCAACGGCAACGCCGCCCAGCTCTGGGACTGCGGCGTCGCCACCGGCCAGCGCTGGTCCACGCACCCGGAGGGCAGCCTGCGCGCGTTCGGCAAGTGCCTGGACGTGGACGCGCAGGGCACCGCCAACCACACCAAGGTGCAGCTGTGGGAGTGCAACGGCAGCGGCGCCCAGAAGTGGGTGCACCGCTCGGACGGCTCCCTGTTCAACCCGCAGTCGGGCCGCTGCCTCGACGCCCCGGAGGGCGCCACGGCCAACGGCACCAAGCTGCAGATCTACGACTGCAACGGACTGTTCCCGCAGCAGTGGACGATGTGAAACTTTCACGCGTCGTCGCAGGTCAGAGGCCCTTTCAGGGCGTGACGCATTGACGTGCGCCGGGGGCGTGGCGAGCATATCGCCGCGCCCCAACCCCTTTCCGAAAGGGCACCTTCATGCACCTGCCCAAGGCCGCGACGGCCGCACTGGCCACGCTGGTCACCGCGGCCGCGGTCGCCGTCGCCGTGACCTCCACCCCCGCCTCGGCCGCGGCCGGCACGGGCACCGGATACCTGCGGACGAGCGGCAACAAGATCGTCGACAGCACCGGTGCGACGGTGCGCCTGACCGGGATCAACTGGTTCGGGATGGAGACCGACAACAAGACCTTCCACGGCCTGTGGTCCAGCAACCCGTGGAAGGGCCAGATCGACAAGATGGCCTCGCTGGGCTACAACACGCTGCGGGTGCCGTACTCCAACGACGCGCTCAAGCCCGGCGCCACCGCCACCGGCATCAACGACTACGTCAACCCCGACCTGATCGGGCTGACGCCGCTGCAGATCCTGGACAAGGTCGTCGACTACGCCGGCAGCAAGGGCATGCGGATCATCCTCGACCGCCATCGCCCCACCTCCGCCGGACAGTCCCCCCTCTGGTACGTCTCCGCCACCCCCGAGAGCACCTGGATCAACGACTGGAAGGCGCTGGCCCAGCACTACGCCGGCAACACCACGGTCATCGGCGCCGACCTGCACAACGAGCCGCACGCCGAAGGCACCAACCCGAACGCCACCGGCGCCTGCTGGGGCTGCGGCGACCAGAACCGCGACTGGCGCCTGGCCGCCGAGCGGGCCGGCAACGCCGTCCTGTCCGTCAACCCCAACTGGCTGATCTTCGTCGAGGGCGTGAGCTGCCCGAGCGGCGGCCTGTCGAACGTCTGGGACGGCGACCCGTCCAACGACGAGGACTGCGGCTGGTGGGGCGGCAACCTGACCAAGGCCGGGCAGTACCCGGTGCGGCTCAACGTGGCCAACCGGCTCGTCTACTCGCCGCACGAGTACGCCACCTCCGTCTACCACCAGTCGTGGTTCGACGCGCCCGACTACCCGGCGAACATGCCGGCCATCTGGGACAAGTACTGGGGCTACCTCTACAAGCAGAACATCGCGCCGATCATGCTCGGCGAGTTCGGCACCACGATGACCTCCAACGTGGACAAGGTGTGGCTGCAGGAGCTGATGAAGTACATGGGGACGGGGGTGAACGGGATGTCGTTCACGTACTGGTCGTGGAACCCCAACTCCGGTGACACCGGCGGCATCGCCAACGACGACTGGACCACCATCAACCAGGCCAAGCAGGACATCCTGCAGCCGTACCTGATCCCGCCCGTGGGCGGTGGCGGCTCCACCACGACGCCCCCCGTCACTCCTCCTCCCGGGCAGTGCACGGTCACCTACAAGGAGACGAACTCCTGGCAGGGCGGCTTCCAGGGCGAGCTGACCGTCAAGAACACCGGCACCTCCACCCTCTCCGGCTGGAGCGCCACCTGGACGTTCCCGTCGGGGGTGACGCTCAACAACGGCTGGAACGCGGTCGTCACGCAGTCGGGCACGACCTGGACCGCCAAGGGCCCCGACTGGTCGAAGAACCTGGCGCCGGGCGCGTCGGTGGCGGTCGGCTTCACCGCCAACGGGCCCAGCAGCCAGCCCGCGGGAGCCACCTGCTCCTGACCCTCCGGACCGAGCGCCCGTCCCCGCGATTCCTGACCGAGCACCGCGGGGACGGGCGCTCGCACGTCGTCACGCGAAGGGCTCGGCGAGGCGGTGCTCGCACGTCGTCAGGCGAACGGCTGGGCGAGGCGGTGCTCGCACGTCGTCAGGCGAACGGCTGGGCGAGGCGGTGCTCGCACGTCGTCAGGCGAACGGCTGGGCGAGGTGGTCGAGGGTCTCGTTCATGACCTCGCGCAACGTGCGGGCCTCGTGCTCCTCCGTCCACAGGTGTGTGGACACCCGCAGCCCCACCAGGAAGGCCGCCGCCAGCACCCGCCCCGGCACCGCGCTCTTTCGCCCCGCGACGGCCTCGGCCAGGTCGCGTTCGAGCGCCGCGTGGTTGGCGAGCTGGCGGGCCAGGAGCGAGGGGTGGCGCTTGGCGAGGCGGGTGCGCAGCGCCCACTCGCGCTCGGGCTCTCCCAGCTCCCGGTGCAGGTCCTCGATGGAGGCCCGCAGCGCCTGCCAGGCCGTCAGCCCCTCGGGCTGGGCGCGCACCTGCTCCACCAGGGCCCGGATGCGCTGCTCCTCGCCGTAGAGGAGCGCGTCCTCCTTGCCGGAGAAGTAGTTGGAGAACGTGCGGCGGGAGATGTTGGCGGCGTCGGCGATCGCCTCGACGGTGACGGCGTCGAGGCCGTGCTCGACCACGAGCCGCAGGGCCGCCTCGTGCACGGCCTGCCGGGTCTCGGCCTTCTTGCGTTCCCGCAGCCCCACGGTGGTCTCCATGATGGGCCCAGCCTACCTGCGGCAGGCGTGCGAGCCCCGGCTGCGGTCAGGGCTCGCACAAGATCATTATCCCTCATCAAGATCATGTACGGGACACGAAACGCGGATCTGACGAACCGATCCGACAGGCGATGGACGAAACAGTGAGAAGCCAGCACACTCGCGAGGTGAATGGAGAGAACCTGCCACTGTTACGGAGACCCCGATGGCAAGCCTGGCTTCTCCTGCGCTGGTCGGGCGCGACGCCCCCCTGCGATTACTCATCGGCGCCATCACCTGCCCGCCCGCCGTCATCCAGGTGCAGGGCGAGGCGGGGATCGGCAAGACCAGCCTCGTCCGAGCCGCGATCGGCCCGCTCACCGAAGCGACCGTGCTGATCGGGCACTGTCACCAGATCCGCGAGCCGTTCCCGTACGGGCCCGTGTTCGACGCGCTGCGGCACGTCGCGGCCGCCCTGCCCGAGCGCGACCGGCTCAGCCCCGTCACCGGGGCGCTGCGCGGCTACCTGCCCGAGCTGGCCGGGCACCTGCCGCCCGCGCCCACCCCGCCGCCCATGGGCGACCCGCGCGCCGAGCGGCACCACCTCTTCCGCGCCGTGCACGCCCTGCTCGGCGCCGCCGGGCCCGTCGTGCTCGTCGTCGAGGACCTGCACTGGGCCGACGACGGCACCCGCGACCTGCTGCGTTTCCTCACCGACCAGCCGCCCGAGGGGCTGGCGCTCGTCGTGACGTTCCGGCGGGAGGACCTGCCGGTGCCGGGGCTGCCCTTCGGGCACGCCTACCGGCGCACGCCCGGCGTGCGCAGCGAGGTGATCTCGCTGACCCCGCTCGACGTCGAGGACGTGCGCAGCCTCGCCGGAACGCTGCTCGCGTCGGCGCCTGACGGGCCTTCCGGGCCGGCCGCGCTCACTGGGATCTCCGGGAGCTCCGGGATCTCCGCGGCCTTCGCCCGCAAGCTGCACGAGCGGACGGCCGGGGTGCCGTTCGTGATCGAGGAGGTCGTGCGCTCCCTCCTCGACGGCGAGGGCCGCCTGCCCGAGCCCGAAGCGCTCGACCGGATGGGCGTGCCCGTGCTGCTGCGCGAGGCCATGGCAGAACGCCTCACCGGCCTGTCGCCGGCCGCCCTGCACGCCGTCCACGCCGCCGCCGTCCTGCGGCTCCCCGCGGACGAACCGCTCATCAACGCCGTCTCGGGCGGATCCGGGCTCAGCGAGGCGCTGCAGGCCGGCGTGCTGCGCGAGCAGCCCGACGGCCTGTACGGCTTCCGCCACGCCCTCGCCCAGCAGGCCGTCTACGACGCCATCCCCGGCCCCGACCGCCGGCTCGCGCACCGCCGCGCCATGGCCGCCCTGGCCGCGCTGGACCCGCCGCCCCTCGTCCAGCTCGCCCACCACGCCCGCCACGCCGGCGACGTCGCCGCCTGGCAGCGGCACGGCGCCGCCGCCGCCGACCACGCCGCCGCCATCGGCGACATCCCCCTCGCCGTCGAGCTGCTGGACGGTCTGCTCGCCGACCCCAACCTGCCCACGCAGGCGCGCGGCCCGCTGGCGCTGCGGCTCAGCCGCGTCGCCGCCATCGGCCTGTCGCACCGCCGCGTCGTCCGCATCCTGCGCCACCTCCTGTCCGACGACTTCCTCTCCCCCCGGGTACGCGGCGAGGCCCGGCTCAACCTCGGCGTCCTGCTGTCCAACCAGGCCGGCGCGATCACCGCCGGCCGCCAGGAGATCCTCGCCGCCCTCCCCGACCTGGCCGACAGCCCCTCGCTGGCCGCCCGCGGCCTGGCCCTGCTGGCCATGCCCGTGTGGGGCGGCGAGCCGCTGGCCATGCACGAGGAATGGATGACCCAGGCGGAGAAACTGCTGGCGGAGGGCCAGGACCCGGAGCTGACCGCCGCCGTCCAGGCCAACAAGGTCAGCATGGCCATGCTGGTCGGCTCGCCCGACGCGTTCGAGCTGGCCGGCACGCTGCCGGTCAACGACCCGTCCACCGCCGTACGCCGCCAGGTGGCCCGCGGCTACTCCAACCTGTACGACGCCGCGCTCGCCCTCGGCCACTACGCCGCCGCCGGGAGGTTCGCCGAGCGCAGCAGGCGCGTCGCCGAGGAGACCGGCGCCCTGTACCCGGCATTCCTGGTCGAGATGTCGTCGATCCGGCTCGACCTGCTCACCGGCCGCTGGGACGGGCTGCGCGAGCGGGCGCTGGCCGCCGTCGAGATGACGTACGAGGCGCCGCTGCTGGCCGTCGAGGCCCGGCTCGCGCTCGGCGTCCTGGCCCTGGCCAGGGGCGAGTGGGACGAGGCCGGCGAGCACCTGGAGGCGGCCGGCGTGCGCGACCTCGACTCCGGGTTCCTGCCGGTCGCCGTCGCCGGGTCGAGCGGGCTTGTCGAGCTGCACCTGACCAGGGGCGCCCTGGAGCCCGCGCTGGCGGCGGCCGACCTCGCGGTGACCCGGCTGCGGCGCAAGGGGGTGTGGGTGTGGGGCGACCAGCTCGTCCCCGCGGCCGTCACCGCGCTGCTCAAGGCCGGGCGGTCGGAGGCGGCGGCCGGGCTGGTCGCCGAGTTCGCGGCCGGCATCGAGGGCAGGAACGCGCCGTCCGCGCACGCCGGGCTCGACCTGGCCCGGGGCGCCCTGGCCGGCGCCGCGGGCGCCTGCGACGAGGCCGCCCGCCGCTACGCGCGGGCGCGGGCCGCGTACCTCGCGATGCCCCGCCCGTATACGGCGGCACGGACCGCCGAGCTGGAGGCGGGCGCGCGGCTCACCCTCGCGGACCAGGACCGGACCACCCAGCGCGACCGCGCCGCCGACCGGGATCGAAGCGGCCAGCGGGAGCGCGCCATCGACCGCGAGCCGGGCGGTCAGCGGGAGCGGGCCGCCGATCTGATCGCGGAGGCCGCCGAGCGGTATGCGGTGCTCGGGGCGACGCATGACGCGGCCCGGTGCCGGCGGCTGCTGCGCGAGCTGGGGCCCGGGCGGCCCCCGCGCGGCGGAGCAGGAGGGGCGGCGGCGGGGTGTTGTCGCCGCGCGAGAGCGAGGTGGCCAGGCTGGTCGCGCTGGGCCGGACGAACAGGGAGATCGCCGAGGTGCTGTTCCTGTCGCAGCGCACGGTGGACACGCACGTGGCCCGCGTGCTGCAGAAGCTCGGCGTGCGCACGCGGGCGGAGGTGAGAGAGCCCCGGCCGGAGCACCGGCCGGGGCCCGTCACCCCCGAGTCCTGAGAGGGAAGCGGCTAGACCGTGATGCTCCACGAGTCGAGGTAGCCGGTGTCACCGGAGTAGACGTCCTCGATGTCGAGCACCCACGTGCCGGCCGCCTGCTGGCTCACCGGGACGGAGAACGTCCTGGTGCCGTACGGGGTGCAGGTCGTGCCGCCGTACCGGTCGACCGCGTACCAGGTGCCGTTGGGCCCGCGCAGCCAGATGTCGAGGTCCTCCGCGCACGTGTGGCTGATCGTGATGGACAGCCGGACCGGCGAGGTCGCGGTGCCCGTCGCGGTGGAGGTGATCGAGCTCTGGGTGTTGGCGTAGTCCTGGATCGGGTAGTCGGTGTCGTTGGTGAACGTCCGGCCGCCCGAGGTGCCCTGGACGGTCAGCGCGTACGTCGTCGTGTGCGTGGCCGTCTCGCCGGTGCCGGTCACCGTGACGGTGTAGTTACCGGCGGGGGTGGTGGGCGCGGTCGTGATGGTCAGCGTGGACGACCCGCCGGAGGTCACCGAGGCCGGGTTGAAGGTGGCGGCGGCCCCGGACGGCAGCCCGCTCGCCGACAGGTTCACGGTCTGGGCGGTGCCGGCCGTGGTGCTGGTGCCGATGGTGGAGGTGGCTGACGAGCCGGCCTGGACGGTGCCGCTCGCCGGGTTCGCCGTCACCGAGAAGTCGCGGGTGGGCGGGGTGCCGCCGACCGCCTGCTTCCAGATGGCGTACATGGCCGCGTCGGCCGCCCGGTCGAGGACGGTGTCGTTGATGTTGCTGGTGGTGTCGCAGGCGGAGTGGTAGCAGGAGTCGTACGCGCGCCCCGCCGTGCCGCCCCACTTGGCCGCCTGCGCCGAGGTCTTGGTGGCGCTGGCGCCGGCGGCGACGCCGGAGCTGGCGATGCCGGCGTTGCGGAAGGAGGCGTCGTCGGAGCGGTTGGCGCCTTCGACGTTCTCCTCGGGCTGCAGGCTCAGCCGGTCGTAGAACTCCTTCAGGTACGCGGCCCCGGTGGTGTTGATGTTGTTGATGAAGTAGCCGCCGTTGGTGGAGCCGGTCATGTCGTAGTTGTAGTAGACCTGGATCCGCGACCGCTCGGTGGAGCTGAGCGAGGCCACGTAGTACTCCGAGCCGTTGAGCCCCTGCTCCTCGTCCGTCCACCAGCCGAACCGCACGTGCTTGGCCAGCGTCGGGTTGCGCTGCGCGAGGGTCAGCGCGACCTCGAGGAGGTTGGCCGAGCCTGAGCCGTTGTCGTTGATGCCGGGCCCGGCGGCCACGCTGTCGAGGTGCGCGCCCGACATGATGACCTGGTTGGCGTCGCCTCCGGGCCAGTCGGCGATCAGGTTCGGGCCCGCGCCGCTGCTGCAGTAGGAGGTGGTGCAGCTCTGCCTGGTCACGGTGTAGCCGGCCGCGCGCAGCTTCTCCTCGATGTACGACACCGACTGCAGGTAGCCGTTGCCCGTGGAGCGGCGGGTGCCGCCGTTCGCGGTGGCGATCGACTGGAGCTGCGTCAGGTGCGCCTTGACGTTGGTGAGGCTGACGTCCGGCGGGTCACCGGGGTTCGGCCCCTGGCCCACCGTGAGCGTGTAGGTGGCGCTGTGCGAGGTCGTGCCGGCGCCGGTCACGGTGATCGGGTACGTGCCCTGCGGCGTGGCCGAGCCGGTCCGCACGGTCATCGTGGCGGAGCCGCCCGAGGTCACCGACGTGGGGCTGAAGGTCACCGTCGTCCCGGACGGCGCGCCGGAGGCCGACAGGGTCACCGTCTGCGCGCTGCCCGACGTCGTCTGCGTGTTCACCGTGGCCGTGACCTGCTGGCCGGGCGTCGCGCTGCCGGACGACGGGTTGAGCGTCAGCGAGAAGTCGTTGTTGCCCGGAGTGCCGCACGCGGGCTCGCCCGACGTCGCCGCCACGCTCACCGCGCTCCACGCGGCCTTGGTGGTGTTGCACTCCGCGCTGTTCGCGCCGAACAGCTCGACGGCGGCCGCGACCGAGGCGGCGCGCACGTTCGTGTACCGCCACGACGAGGTCTTCCTGCCGAGCGCGCCCATGAAGATCTTGCCGGCGTTCTGGATGCCGACGCCGGTGACCGACGAGGGCCCGCCGGAGCAGATCGGGCTGGACGGCTTGCCGCCGCCCGGGTTGTTGCCCTCGGCCAGCAGGTAGAACCAGTGGTTCAGCGGGCCCGCCGCCGCGTGCACCTCGGTGTTCGGGATCGAGGATGACCAGCAGTTCGGGTCGCCGAGCGCGCCCGGGTTGTACATGTTCCTGATCGGCCCCTGCCCGACCAGGTTGACCTCCTCGCCGACCAGGTAGTCCGGCGGGTCGTTGGGGTTGTTCGCGTAGTGCTCGGTGAGCGCGCCGAAGATGTCGCCGGTGCCCTCGTTGATGCCGCCGTTCTCGTTGCCGGAGCCGGCGCCGCCCGGCGTGGTCTGGAAGATCGCGTGCCCGAACTCGTGGGCCACCACGTCGATCGGGGTCGCCTGCTGCGTGTTGGCCTGGTTGTGGCCGAAGTTCGTGTAGCTGCCGTTCCAGTACGCGTTCACGTCGGCCAGCCCGACCCTGGCGGGGAAGCCGCGGCCGCTGCCGTTGATGCCGTTGCGGCCCAGCCAGTCACGCAGCATGTCCCACTCGCGCTGCACGCTGTAGAGGGCGTCCACGCACGCCGTCTCCAGGTTGGTGCCGGAGCCGTTGCCCCACGCGTCGTCCGTGCCGGTGTAGGCGCTGCCGCTCTGCCCGCCGCACTGGATGCCCGGCCTGGAGGAGTCCGTCATCGAGTACGAGCTGCCGGACCCGCTCGTGCCGATCGTCACCTGGCCGTAGTAGTAGCCGTTGCCGGTGCCGGCGCGGACGAGGTCGTAGGAGTCGGCGACCTTCCCGGTCCGCGCGTCCACGAACACGTGCTGGATGCTCGGCTTCCCGGCCGCCACGCCGCTGACCACGGCCTCCCACGCCAGCCGGGGCCGCTCGCCCCAGGCCAGCACGACCAGGCGCGGCTCCGCCGTGTCGTCCACCCGCTCCAGCTTCGTCCTCGCGACCTCGGTGGCGCGGCCGGCGGTGATCGCGGCCCTGGTCGACAGGCCGCGCGGGCTCGGCCCCGACGCCGCCGCCGTGTCCCTGACGTGCCCCGCCGCGTCGGTGACCACGACGGCGTCGCCGCCGACCACGGGCAGCCCCTTGTACGTACGCTCGTACGCCACGTAGAACATGTCACTCGCGCCCGGCGTCACCGAGACCCTGCTGTAAGCCTCGTCCGGACCCCTGGTCAGCTCGTCCACCTGGCTGGCGACGGCCTTGTCCGCCACCGCCGCCGCGAGCGAGGCGGGATCGGCCGCCGCCGCGACGCTCTCCTGAGATTTGGCCGCTCCGGGAGGGGCGGCGTGCGCGGGTGAGACGACGGTCGCGGCCGTGGCGATGCCGACGACCGCGGCGAGTAAGGCTGTGCGTTTCACGGCTGTCTTGCTCCTTTCGGCGCTTTCCCTGGGCCGCCGCGCGCTGGTGGGCGCGCGGCGGCCCGCGCGTGACCCGGGGTCTCCTGGGTTCGCGCCGGCGTCAGGGAAATGGGGGGTGATGGGGGGTGCTTGGAGGATGACGAGCGGGCCGTTTCGCCTTGATGCCGCCCGACGCTAAGCCCTCAGTGACGGCGGGAAAATACGTATGTGCATCGGTAGGCATACCGATAATTCCGTTTCGCCAGGTGAGGTGGGGGACAATCGGGGGCGTGCAGTTCGGTGTCCTCGGTCCGCTCGCCGTATGGGACGCCGACGGGGGCCCGGTCACCGTCGGCGGGCCCCGGCCGCGCGCCCTGCTGGCCATGCTGCTGCTCGACGCCGGACGGCTGGTCAGCGTCGAACGGCTCATCGACGGCCAGTACGGCGACCGGCCCCCGACCGGCGCGGCCAACGCCGTCCAGGCGCAGGTGTCCCGGCTCAGGCGGCACCTGCCCGCCGGCCTCATCGAGTTCCACGGCACCGGCTACCGGCTGGCCACCGAGCCCGACACCGTCGACGCCCACCGCTTCGAACGGCTGACCCGCGAAGGGCGCCGCCTGCTCGCCGCCGGGCTGCCCGCCCAGGCCGCCGCGCTGCTGCGGGAAGCGCTCGCGCTGTGGCGCGGCCCCGCCCTCGCCGACGTCGCCGGCGCGCCCTTCGCGCAGCCGCAGGCCGTGCGGCTGGAGGAGCTGCGGCTCACCGCCACCGAAGACCTGTACGAGGCCGAGCTGTCACTCCCCGACGCCCGGCCCGCCGCCGGGCTGCGCGAGCTGGTCGCCGCCCATCCCCTGCGCGAACGGGGCCGCGAGCTGCTCATGCGGGCCCTGCACGCGGCGGGGCGGCAGGCCGAGGCGCTGGCGGCGTACGAGGAAGGGCGGCGGCTGCTCGCCGACGAGCTCGGCGCCGACCCGTCACCCTCGCTCGCCGCCCTGCACCTTGCGATCCTGCGCGGTCACCCCGACCCGGGCGGTCCGCCCGCGCGGCCCCCCGCCGTCCGGACGGGCGTGCCCGCGCAGCTCACCAGCTTCGTGGGGCGCGAGGACGAGCTGGCCCGGCTGGCCGCGCTGGGCTCGGCCCGGCTGGTCACCATCGTGGGGCCGGGCGGCACCGGCAAGACCCGCCTCGCCATCGAATCCACCACCCACCGCCCGGCACTCTCACGCCCGGCCGGACCACCCGCCACCGGGCCGGTGCCGACACAGCGCGCCTCCGCTCAGGGAGCGCTGCCCGGTGCGGGCGGCGCGCCGATCCCGCCGGACGATGGGGCTCGGGCCGCCGGTGCGGTGGCGTTCGTGGACCTGTCGCTCGTGGACGGGCCGAGGGAGGCCGTGGCGAGCGGGGTACGCGGCACGTCGGTGGACGGGCAGGTGGCGCACGTCGTGCTCGGGGCGCTCGGGCTTCGGGAGCCGGCGCTCAGGCCGGCCGCCGCCGGTGGGCCCGATCCGGTGGAGCGGTTGGTCGCCGCGCTGGCCGGGCAGGAACTGCGGCTCGTCCTCGACAACTGCGAGCACGTCATAGACGAGGCCGCCACGCTGGCCCGGCGCCTGCTCGCCCAGTGCCCCGGCGTGACGATCCTGGCCACCAGCCGGGAGCCGCTGGGGATCACCGGCGAGCACATCGTCCCGCTCTCGCCGCTGCCCACCCCGCCGCCCGACGCGCGGGACCCGTTGAGCTACCCGGCGGTCCGGCTGTTCGCCGACCGGGCGGCGGCCGTGCGGCAGGGGTTCGCGCTCGACCCCGGCAACCTGGACGCGGTGCTGCGGATCTGCGCCGCGCTCGACGGGCTGCCGCTGGCGATCGAGCTGGCGGCGGCGCGGGTGCGCACGTTCGGGGTGGCGGAGATCGCCGACCGGCTGGCCGAGCACGGCCGCTTCCGGCTGCTGTCGCGCGGCGACCGCACCGCCGCCGCCCGCCACCAGACGCTGCACGCGGTGGTGGAGTGGAGCTGGAGCCTGCTCGGGCCGGCGGAGCAGGCGCTGGCCAGGCGCCTGTCGGTGTTCACGGGCGGCGCGACGCTGGAGGCGGCCGAACGCGTCTGCGGCGCGGCCGGCCCGCCTGGGCAGCCCGGGGACCTGACATCCGGCGGGACGTGGACGGATGCGACCGGCGGGACGTGGACGGATCCGAGCGGCGGGGCGTGGGCGGATCCGACCGGCGGGACGTCGGCGGATGCGACCGGCGGGACGTGGACGGACCTGGCCGACGGGCTGGCGGATCTGGTGGACAAGTCGCTGGTCGAGACCGACGGCGAGCGTTACCAGATGCTCGACACCATCCGCCTGTTCTGCCTGGAGCGGCTGGCGGAGGCGGGCGAGGAGGAGCGGCTGCGGCAGGCGCACGCCGCGTGGTTCCTGGAATTCGCGGCGAACGCGCACGACCACCTCTACCGCCGCGAGCAGCTCGACTGGCTGGCCCGGCTGTCCGCCGACAACGCCAACCTGCAGTCGGCGCTGCGCTGGAGCGTCGAGCACGACCCGCCGACGGCGTGGCGGCTGGTGGGCACGCTGGGCATGTACTGGTGGCTGACCGGGCGGCGCGGCGAGGCCACCCGGCACGCCGAACGCCTCCTCGACGGCACCGGCGGCACGCCGCCCGCCGATCTGGAGGAGGAGTACGTGCTGGCGGTGCTGCACGCCGTGCCCGACACCGGGTCGCCGCACTGGGCGCGGGCGAAGAAGATCGTCGCGTCGCTGGAGCGACCGATGCGCTACCGGTTCGGGGTGGCGCTGTGGGGCATGATCGCGGGCCCGCCCGACGGCGGGGTGCCGACGGATCGGACCAGCGAGCTGGTACTCAGCTCGGATCCCTGGAGCCGGGCGCTCGACCGGCTCGGCATCGCGCTGATGCTGCTGCACAGCGGCCGGATCGCCGACGCCGAGGCCGGGATGGACCGGGTGCTGGCGGCCTTCCGCGCGCTGGGCGAGCGGTGGGGCATGGGGCAGGCGTTCGACTGGCTGGCCCTGATCGCGAGCTGGCGCGGCGACTGGCGGCGGGCGATGGAGCTGTGGGACCGGGCCCTCGCCCTGTTCGCGGAGCTGGGCGCGCTCGACGAGCTGGCGGACGTCCTGAGCAGGCGGGCCAACGCGCACTGGCGGGCGGGCGACCCCGTCGCCGCGCGGGCCGACATCGAGCGGGCCGGCGAGCTGGAGCGGCGGCTGGGGCGGCCGGAGCTGATGGCCTGGGTGCAGCTCCAGCTCGGGGACATCGCGCGGCTCCAGGGCGACCTTCCCGAGGCGGAGCGGCGGCTGGAGGCGGCGCTGTCCGGCTCGGAGACCGGCGCCTTCACGGCCGGCGGGATGAGGTCCCGCGTCCACACCGCCCTGGCCCGCCTGGCCGCCGCCCGGGGCGACGTGGAGCGGGCCGCCCGCCTGCACGCTCAGGCGCTGGCGATCGCGCTGGACTCCCCGCTGGCCAACGACGTGGCCGAGGTCGCGGAGGGCCTGGCCGCCCACGCACTCCACCAGGCGACCCGGGCGGCCGGCGACGCGGATCGGGCGGTTGGGGACGCGGGCCGGGCGTCGCGGGAGGCGGGTGAGCGGGCGGCGTTGTTGCTCGGGATCGGGGCGGCCGTGCGCGGCATGGCCGTGGCCGGGGATCGGGACGTGGCCGCGACCGCCGCCGGCGCCACGCGGGTGCTCGGCCCTGAGGGGTTCGCGGCGGCGTACGCGAAGGGCGTGGCGCTGACTCGCGAGGAGGCCCTGACCACACTGCGCGCGGCGGCGAGCTGAGGCAGCCCGCCGACGCGGCGCCCTGAGTCGGCGGGCCGAGTCGGCGGGCTGAGTCGGCGGGCTGACAGGGCCGTGCCGGGTTGTCAGTGGGTCGTCGTCCCGCTGTCAGCGGTGCTCGCGAAGCTCCCTGACATGCGAAACGTTCTCATTTCCGGCGCCGGCATCGGCGGCCCCGCCCTCGCCTACTGGCTCACCCGTCACGGCTTCCAGGTCACCGTCGTCGAGAAGGCGCCCGCCCTGCGCCCCGGCGGGCAGGCGGTGGACTTCAAGGGCGAGACCCACCTGACCGTGCTGCGCCGCACGGGCATCCTGGACGACGTGCGCCGCCTCCAGACCGGCGGCACCGACCAGGAGATCGTGGACGCGAACGGCCGCAGGCTGGCGCTCCTGCCCGGCGCGTTCACCGCCGGCGACCTGGAGATCAGGCGCGGCGACCTGGCCAGGATCCTGTACGAGCGCTCGGCCCCCCACTGCGAGTACGTCTTCGGCGACTCGATCACCTCGCTCACCGAGACCCCCGGCGGCGTCCAGGTCACCTTCGAGCGCACCGCGCCCCGCACGTACGACCTGGTCGTGGGCGCCGACGGCATCCACTCGAACGTGCGCCGCCTCGTCTTCGGCCCCGAGTCCGACTATGTCCGGCATCTCGGCTACTACTACGCGCTGGCCGACGTCGAGGGGGACTTCGGCCCGATGCCGCAGATGTACAACGAGCCGGGCAGGATGGTGGCGACGGGCGGGCCGAAGGCGCCGGCGTTCTTCGTCTTCGCCTCCGGGCCGCTGACCTACGACCGCTACGACGGCGAGCAGCAGAAGGCGGTGCTGGCGCGGGCGTACCAGGGCATGGGCTGGCAGACGGCGCGCATCATCGAGGCGGTGCGCCGCTCCGGCAGCGTGTACCTCGACTCGATCAGCCAGGTGCGGATCGACCGCTACACCCAGGGCCGGGTGGCGCTGCTCGGCGACGCGGGGTACGGCAACACGCTGGGCGGGTTCGGGTCGGGCCTGGCGCTGGTGGGCGCGTACGTGCTGGCGGGCGAGCTGGCGGCGGCGGGCGGCGAGCACCGGGCGGCCTTCGCCGCGTACGAGCGGCTGTTCAAGCAGTACGCCAGGATCGCCAGGAACGGCAACGCCGGCCCCTTCCTCGCGCCCCCGACGGCGGCCCGCATCCGGATGCGCAACTGGATGTTCAGGTCGAGCCTGCTCATGGGCCTGATGACGAAGATGGGCGACAAGTACGCCTCGGACATCGCGCTCAAGTCGTACTGACCGGCCGGCCCTCTATACCGGAGGGCGCCGTCTCCGTCAAGGGCATTCGACCCTGATACCTGTCCGGTAGGTGAGCCGCCGACTCCTCCCCATGGCGTACGGAATTACCGCCGCATGACCGATGCGCTCCGGGGCCCGGCCTGTGCATCCTGGTGGGGACGGGTCCGGCGCGGGGCTCGTTCCGGACCTGGAGAGGAGTCACGAGGGCATGGACAACGCGGCAGGCCGCCCTACCGTGATCTTGGACAACGGCGTCGTGGGCCGGGTCATGCTGGCCCATCCGTCCCGGCGCGACCTGGTGCTCGTGCTCGGCATGGACGGCACCCTGCTGAGTTGTGAGCTCGACGACATCGCCTGCGTGGTCGGCGGCACGCCCCTCTGCCGCGACGGCTGATCTTGAGGTGCCCGTGAAAGCCGCCGCGACGGCTGACCCCGGGGTGCCTGCGGAAGGCGCCGCCGCCGGCCGGCCCCCTTCCGGCATCAGCGGGCGGCGGTGACGAGGTCGCCGATCAGCTCGGCCGTCGTGAAGTCGTGGGCGAGCCGGTTCTTGGTCAGGGCGAACGCGGTGCCGGTCGCCGTGTCGGCCCAGGCCGTGCTGCCGCCTGCGCCGCCGACCCCGAACACGGTCGGCGACTCCTCGGGCGTCTTGCCGTGCGCGCCGATGCCGAAGCCGAGCCCCCACGCCGACGGCATGCCGAAGATCTCGTCGACGCCGCTCGACACGATGGCGGTGGCCTCGCGCAGCCGTTCGGGGGTGATGAGGCGCACGCCGTCCACCTCGCCGAGCAGCGCGGCGTACATGCGCGCGATGGCCCTGGCCGAGGTCTTGCCGCCGGCGGGGATGTCGGCCGACAGGTAGTCGGGCCGGTTGCCCAGCTCGGCGTTCGGCATGAGCGACATCGGCGCGGCCTTGAACATGGGCAGGTCGGCCGGCATCTCGCCCCACGCGGACGGGTCCATGGGGGCGTCCTCCAGGCGGGCCAGCCGCGCGTGCTCGCGCTCCGGCATGCCGAAGTACAGCTCGTCGGCCACCCCGAGCGGCCCCGCGACGTCCTCCTTGAGCACCTGTGAGATGGGCTTGCCGGTCACCCGCCGGACGATCTCGCCGACGATGAAGCCGAAGGTGTAGGCGTGGTAGCCCATCTTGGTGCCGGGCTCCCACCACAGCTCCGCGTCCTCCAGGGCGGCGACCATCTTGCCCCAGTCGCAGACGTCCTCGGGCGTGGTGTCGAGGGGCACGCCGGGCACGCCGGCCGTGTGCGAGAGCACGTGCCGGACGGTGACGCGCTCCTTGCCGTGCCGGGCGAACTCGGGCCACAGCTCGGCCACCGGCGTGTCGTAGCCGAACAGGCCGCGCTCGGCGAGCACGTGGGCGACGGCGGCGGTGGCGCCCTTGCCGATGGAGAAGTTGTAGAAGGGCGTGTCGGGTGTCACCGGCCGCCCGGTTCCAGGGTCGGCGACGCCCGCCACGACGTCCACGATCTGGACGCCGTCCTGGTAGACGGCCACCTGGAGCCCGCGCTCCGCGCCCGACTCGACGAGCTTGTCGGCGGCTGCCTGCACCTGCTGCTGAAGGTCACTCATGTCCGTTTCCATCCTGTTCGTCGCTGGAACTAGACGGTACAGTACTCACATCGGTACGGAACTGTCTAGTACTGTTCTGGGTACGCGAACGAGGAGGCGGTCATGGCAGCGGAAGAGGACGGCCGGACGGCACGCAAGCGCAGGCAGATCCTGGAGGCGGCGCTCCCGGTGTTCCTGCGCAACGGCTACGTGGGCACGAGCATGGACGAGGTGGCCGCACTGGCCTCCGTGTCGAAGCAGACCGTCTACAAGCACTTCACCGACAAGGAACAGCTCTTCACCAGCATCATCATGGACACCACCGGCCAGGTGGAGGGCCTGGCCAAGATGATCACGGCGGCCCTGGAGGACACCGACGACCTGGAGAAGGACCTGCGCGAGCTGGCCCGCCAGTTCCTCGCCCGCATCATGAGCCCCGACGTGCTCAAGCTGCGCCGCCTGGTCATCGCCGAGGCCGACCGCTTCCCCGACCTCGGCCGCACCTGGTACGCCCAGGGCTTCGAGCGCTCGCTGGAGACCATGGCCACCGCGTTCGGGCGGCTGGCCGAGCGCGGCCTGCTGCGCACGGACGACCCGGCCCTGGCCGCCGAGCACTTCGTCGGCCTGCTGCTGTGGATCCCGGTGAACAAGGCGATGTTCTCGGGCGGCGGCGGCCACTACACCGAGGCCGACCTCGACCGGCTGGCGGACGCCGGGGTGGCCGCGTTCCTGCGGGCCTACGCTAGCCCAGGTAGCGCCTGATCCCGTCGGCGAGCGCGGCGGCCATGCGCTTGCGGAAGGCGGCGTCGGACATCTTGGCGGCATCGCCCTTGTTGCGCATGTTGCCGCACTCGATGAACACCGCCGGCCGCGTCGACAGGTTGAGCCCGCCCAGGTCCGTGCGGGTCGCCAGGCCGTTCTTCGCGGTGTAGGTGGCGTACGGCATGCCGGTGCCGGCGCGGTAGGCGTCGCGGATGTCGCGGCCGAGCTTCGCCGACGGCTTGACCACGTCGTCGTTGTGCCCGCGCAGCAGGCCCGGCATGATCACGTGGAACCCGTGCCCGCTCGGCGCCGCGCCGTCGCCGTGGATGGACAGCACGGCGTCCGCCCTGGCCTCGTTGCCGATCGCGGCCCGCTCGGTGACGCACGGGCCCACGCCCTTGTCATTGGGGCGGGTGAGCACGACCTTGGCGCCCATGCGCTCCAGGATCGGCTTCAGGTCGCCGGCGACGTCCCAGGTGAAGGCGTGCTCGGGGTAGCCGTCGGCGGTCTCGGTGCCGGTGGTGTTGCACGCCTTGCGGCCGGTGATGATGTCGACCTGGCGGTTGATCTCCTTCGGGTGCGCGGCGTTGCCGCCGTTGTGCCCCGGGTCGATGACGACGGTCTTGCCGGCCAGCGGCGCCGCCGTGCCGGAGGGGCTGCCGGACGGCGGGGAGGCGGGCAGCGCCGCCTCCCGGGCGGCGGGCACGGCACCGCCACCGCCACCGCATCCGGCTGCGGACAGCGCGGTGAGCAGGGCCAGCGCCGCCGGCCCGGCTCGGTGGGCGAGCGGGGCCGGTGACGCGGATCCGGCTCGGTGAGCACGCATGGCACCGACCGTACCGGGCCCCGCCCCGGAAACCCAAGACCGGCGCTGACCTGCGATTTCGTGTCGCGAACCGGGTTTCCGCCGGACGCGCGGCGGTGAGGATCCGAGGGTGTGATCCGAGGTTACGCAGAGCAGCCGAGCCCGTTCGCGGGCGGCGAGGTGACGTTGCGGGTGTCGACGGACGCGCCCCGGTTCAGGGTGGAGCTGCACCGGTGCGGCGACGGGCTGACCTTGTGCGAGAAGTCGCCGTGGCTGCCGGGCGCCGACGCGCCCCCGCACCTGCCCGCCCACGACTGGGGCCGGCCGGGCACGGGGCTGCGCGGCGAGCCGCTGCCCGCCTGGCCCGCCTACCCGATGCCGGCCCCCGCCGAGCCCGGCGTGTACGTCGCGGTGCTGGTGGAGGGCGACGAGAGCGGCCGCGACCGGACCGACCCCGACCGGACGACGGCCGACGGGCGCGCGGCCAAGGCCCTGTTCGTGGTCCGTCCCCCGCGACCGGCGGCCCGCATCCTCTACAAGCTGCCGCTGCTGACCTACCACGCCTACAACCTCATCGACGGGCACGCCTACGACCCCGCGCAGGCGTCCGGGCACTGGTGCCTGTACAACATGCCGCGCCCCGAGGAGGTGCCCGGCGGGCTCTCCCCCGGGGTGGGGCTGCACCGGCCGGGCGGCGGCACGGGCGCGACGCCGTACGACATCACGAACTTCGACCCGTACGACCCGACACCGCGCCAGACGTACGTGCATTGGGACGGCCCGTTCGTGGCCTGGCTGGAGCGGCACGGGTACGCGGTGGACCTGTGCACGGACGTGGACCTGCACCGGGAGGGGGCGGAGCTGCTGGAGCCGTACCGGCTGCTGGTGAGCGCGGGGCACGACGAGTACTGGAGCGACGCCATGCGCGCGGCCGTGGCGCGGCACGTGGCGGGCGGCGGGAACGCGGCCTTCTTCGGCGGCAACACCTGCTGGTGGCGGGTCGTCTTCCACGACGCCGTCACCTTCTCCCGGGTCGGCTTCTGGCACGAGGCGGGCGCGCCGGAGAACGAGCTGATCGGCGTGAGCTTCCGCAACGGCGGCGAGCGCGACCGCGACGAGCACCCGCTGCCGGTGGGCTTCCGGGTGCAGCACGCCGGCCACTGGGTGTACGAGGGCACGGGGCTGCGTGAGGGGGAGGTGTTCGGGCTGGCGGAGAACCTGGTGGGGTACGAGTGCGACGGCGCCGCGTTCGACCGCGACGCCGGGCCGCCCCACGTGCCTGCGGGGGCCGACGGCACGCCGCCCGGGTTCACGATCCTGGGCGTGGGCGATGCGCGGGCGAGCGGCTGGGGGCTCGGCAACGGGGCCGCCACCATGGGCCTCTACACCGATGGCGGCACCGTCTTCAACGCCGCCACCACCGACTGGGTGCGCGGCCTGGCGACCTCGCCAGCGGTCGAGCGCATCACGGCGAACGTGCTCGACCGCCTGGGTTGAAGATCGCGGGTCAGGCGGGCTCGCCCGGCAGCGGCGGCTCCTCGCGCTTGCGGATCAGGTACGGCGGCATCGCCAGCGCGTGCATGCCGGTCGCGGCCAGCGTCTGGATCGAGTGCTCCGGCGTCTCCGTGAGCGGCTCCCCCGGCCCGTTCAGCGAGGTGTTGATCAGCACCGGCGTGCCGGTGCGCTCGTGCCACCGGCTGAGCAGGGCGTGCAGGAACGGGGTGGTGGCGCGGGTGACCGTCTGGAGCCTGGCGGTGCCGTCCACGTGCGTGATCCCCGGCAGCCGGTCGCGGTGCTCGGGGCGGACGGCGGCGGCGTACTGCATGAACGGGGCGGGCCGGTCCACCTCGAAGATCTGCTCGGCGTGCTCGGCCAGTACCAGCGGCGCCAGCGGCCGGAACCACTCGCGGCCCTTCACCTGGAAGTTGATGTAGTCCTGCATGTCGGGGCTGCGCGGGTCGCCGAGGATGCTGCGGTTGCCGAGCGCGCGCGGCCCCGACTCGCTGCGGCCCTGGTGCAGCCCGATCACCCGGCCGCTGTCCAGCAGCGTGGCCAGCTCGCCCACGAGGTCGGCCGGCTGCTCGGCGTACAGGCCGGCGGGCAGGGCGCGGACGGCGGCCTCGATGTCGGCCTCGTCGGGGTCGGGGCCGAGGAAGTCGTCGGTCCAGCGGAAGCCGCTGTCGACGCCGAGGCAGGCGATGAGCCCGTACAGGGCGCAGCCGACGGCCGTGCCGCCGTCGTGCGGGCTGGGCGGGATGAACACCTCGCGGAACGGCGACTCGCGGATGAGCCGGCCGTTGGCGGAGCAGTTGAGCGCGGTGCCGCCGGCGAAGGCGAGCGCGTCGAGGCCGGTCTCGGCGTGCAGCCAGGCGACCACCCGGTTGAGCGCCTCCTCGAAGGCGCGCTGGCCGGCGGCGGCGAGGTTCGCGGCGCGGCGGAACTCCTCGCCGCCCGGCTCGTAGACGAACGCGTCGCGATGCCGGAACGTCTCCAGCCAGGCGTCCGGGATGTGCACCTCGTGGCCGTGCACGTCGAGGCCGGGCAGGCCGAGCGCGCCGGGGTCGCCGAACGGGGCCAGCCCCATCACCTTGCCCTCATTGCCCTCGCCCTCCGGCCACAACATCTTGGTCAGCAGCGCGTAGAAGCAGCCGAGCCCGGCGGGCCTGGCCCAGTCGCCGTCCCAGAGCTGCTTGGCCAGGCATTCCAGGCGCCCGCGCCGGCACCGGTAGAAGGAGGCCACCTCCAGCAGGTCGCCGTCGGTGCCGGGCGGCAGCGGGACGTCCTCGGTGAAGTCGCGGACGTGGCTGCCCTGCGCGTCGATCACCAGCCCGGCCGCCTCCTCGAACGGCGAGGGGTAGAAGGCGCTGTAGAGGTGGCTGAGGTGGTGGGAGACGAGCACGATGGGCGCGCCGTCCTTGAGCCCGAGCGTCTCGCGCACCTCTTCCTGGTACGCGGGCGCGTGCTCGATCTCGGTGTCCGACGAGTAGCCCTCCACGACCAGGTCCACCGGCTCCTTCAGCAGCGGCATGGCGGGCAGGTAACGGTCGGGCAGGTCGCCGAGCCGGCCCCAGTGGTGCTTGCGGCGGCTGATGCGTTCCTTTTGCAGGCTGTACATGCCGGACTCGCCCACCGCGACGGCTATGGAGCCATCCTGGGTGCGATTTATCCCGACAACGATGGGAAAGTCGGCCATCTGCGGTGCCTCCTGATCGTGATCACGGGCACCGATACCCCAGGGCGGGACAAGTGGATCTCCCAACCGCGTAAGGGACACGTCAGCAGAGCTTGTCCTGCCCCGGCAGCACGCCCGTGACCAGGAACTCCGTCACCGCCGCGTCGCCGCAGGCGTTGCCGTTGGCCAGGTAGCTGCCGTGCCCGCCGGAGTCCACGGCCACCATGCGCGCCCGCGCGCCGAACGCCTCCCGCATCTTCAGCGCCCCGCTGTACGGCGTCGACGGGTCCCGCAGGTTCTGCACCAGCAGGACGTTCGCCGGGCCGCGCGAGGTCACCCGCACCGGACGCTCGGCCGGACGGTACGGCCAGGACGCGCACGGCCCGATGTTGACCGGCATGCCCGCCGTGAGCGGGTACGCCGCCCGGTCCCGCGCGACCAGCCGCTCGTGCCGGGCGATCGAGGCAGGCCACTCCACGTCGTTGCAGAGCGTGGCCGCCGAGGAGGCGGCGCTGTTCTGCATGACGGCCGCGGGCGGCGTGGCGGCGGCCGGCAGCGGCGTCCCGGCCAGCGCCGCCTTCATCAGCGCCGCCAGGCCGGGGAAGCCGCTGTCGGAGTACAGGGCGTTCAGCATGCTCTCGCGCAGGGCGTTGCCGGTCAGCCGCGGCGGGTTGGCGCCGGGCCACGGCAGCGGCTCGCGGTCGAGCCGCCCGGCCAGGTCCAGGAACGTGCGGCGGACCTCGGCGGCGTCGGCGCCCAGGCCGTACTCGGCATCGTGCCCGGCCGCCCACGCCGCGAAGTCGGGGAAGCGGTCCTCCACTCCCACCGAGTAGTTGGCCAGCCACGCGCGCGCCACCCTGGCCGGGTCGGGGTCGTCGTTGCTGTCCAGGACGACCCGGTCGGTCCGCTCGGGGAACATCGTGGCGTACACCGCGCCCGCGTACGTGCCGTACGAGACGCCCCAGTAGGAGAGGCGGCGCTCGCCGAGCGCCTTCCTGATCGTGTCCATGTCCCTGGCCTCGTTGCGGGTGCTGATGTGGCGCAGCAGCGGGCCGCCGTTCCGCGCGCACGCCTCGGCGATCCTCCGGGACCAGGCGGCGTTCTCCGCGATGCCGCCGTCCGCCGCCGGGTACGGCTTCAACCGGGTGAAGGCCAGGTCCTCCTGGTCGAGGCCGCAGCTCACCGGGGTGCTGGCGCCGACGCCGCGCGGGTCGAAGCCGACCAGGTCGTAGCGGTCGAGCACGTCCTTCGGCAGGCGGGAGACGTACGTGCTCGGGCGGGACAGGCCGGGGCTGCCCGGGCCGCCGGGGACGAGCAGCAGCACGCCGCGGCGCAACTGCGGCCGGGCCGTCCTGATCCGGGAGACGGCCAGCGAGATCGAGCCCTTGGCCGGGGCGGCGTAGTCGAGCGGCACCTCGATCGTGGCGCACTCCTGGCGCGGGTCGGAGCCCGCCGCGCACGGGCCCCAGGTGGTGGCGGCCGTGGCGGGAGCGGTCAGGGCGGTCAGGGCGGTCAGGGTGACGACGGCGGTCGCGCCGATCGCGAGCAGGCGTTTCATGGGGACAAGCCTGCTGATCAGAGCAGATCTCTCACCATGGAGGCGATCACCGATCACCCATGACGTCGTCACGAACCGGACACCCGTAAACAAGGGATGACCCGCGAGGTGCTGGCCGGACCCGGCGATCGGCCGCACCATACGGGGGTGTCGCATCCCCCGGAAGCAAGCAAGCCGCCGACCGCCCAGAGCGGCGCCGGGCCCGCCCCGGTGAGCCGCGCTCTCGCCGCCGACCGGCTCGGCGCGCCCACTGTCGTCTACTTCGTCCTGTCGGCCGCCGCGCCCCTCACCGTCGTCGCCGGCGTCGTCACCACCGGCTACGCCGTCACCGGGATCACCGGGCTGCCCGTCGCCTTCCTGGTCGTCGGCGTCGTGCTGGCGGTCTTCGCCGTCGGGTACGTCGCCATGGCCCGCCACCTGGCCAACGCCGGCGCGTTCTACACCTACGTCACCAGGGGGCTCGGCCGCCCCGCCGGGATCGCGGCCGCCTGGGTGGCGCTCATCGCGTACAACACGCTGCAGGTGGCGCTCTACGGCGCCTTCGGCGTGGCGTCGGCGCCGCTGTTCGAGCGGTGGCTGGGCGTCACGCCCGCCTGGTGGGCGCTCTCGCTGGCCGCCTGGGCGCTCGTCGCGGCGCTCGGCCTGATGCGGGTGGACGTCAACGGCCGCCTGCTGGCCGTGCTGCTGACCGCCGAGGTGGCCGTCATCCTGCTGTTCGACCTGGCCGACCTGGCCAACCCGGCCGCCGCCGGCTACGCCACCGGGACGCTGTCGCCGGCCGCGCTGTTCGTGCCGGGCGTGGGGCGCTGCTGGTGCTGGCCACGCTCGGGTTCGTCGGGTTCGAGTCGTCGGTGGTGTTCTCCGAGGAGAGCCGGGAGCCGCGCCGGACGGTGCCGCTGGCCACGTACGCGTCCGTGGCGATCATCGCGCTCGTGTACGCGCTGTCGTCGTGGGCCATGACCGTCGCCACCGGGCCGGACGCCATCGTCGCCACCGCCCGCCGCGACCAGGCCGACACCATCTTCGTGCTGGCCGAGGCGCACCTCGGCCCCGTCGTCGTGGACATCGCCCGGGTGCTGTTCACCACCAGCGTCCTCGCCGCGATGATCTCCTTCCACAACACCACCGCCCGCTACTTCTTCGCGCTCGGCCGCGAGCGCGTGCTGCCCGCCGTCTTCGGCCGCACGCGCGCCCGCAGCGGCGCGCCCCAGGCCGGCTCGATCGCCCAGAGCGTGCTCGGCCTGGCCACGATCACGCTGTACGCGCTCCTCGGCCTCGACCCGCTCGTGCAGCTCTTCTTCTACGGCGGCTCCTTCGGCGGCCTCGGCGTGCTGCTGCTGATCTTCGTGACCTCCGTCGCGGTCATCGCCTTCTTCGCCAGGCGGCCCAGCGGCGAGACGCTGGGCCGGCGGGTGATCGCGCCGGTGCCGGCCGCGATCGCGCTGGCCGTGATGGTGTGGTTCGCGCTGGACAACTTCTGGGCACTGCTCGGCGTGCCCCAGGGCGACGCCCTGGCCTGGGTGCTGCCGGCCGTCTACGCGGTCGCCGCGGTGCTCGGAGTGGTGTGGGCGTTCGTGCTGCGTGCCGGGCGACCCGCCGTTTACGCTGCGGTGGGGACGGGCGCCAAGGCGGCCACCGTCCCCGACGGCGCATGATCGACGAGAGGAGATGTGGGCCGATGGGAGAGACCTACGAGGCCGGCCGGGTGACGCGCGAGGCGTTCGGGCCCTGGCCGGTGTACCACCGCGAGAGCGGGGCCGCGTTCGCGTTACGACCCGCCGTCCGCCCGGCCACGGCCGACGACGCCCAGCAGGTCGCCGAGCTGATCGCGACCGCGTTCTCCGGGCTGCGGCCGATGGCCTACCTGGTGCCCGACCGCAGGGCGCGGCACCGCGTCATCGCCGCCGGCTTCCGCATCTTCGTCGAGCACGCCGTCGAGCACGGCGAGATCCACCTCATCGACGACGGCCCCGCCGTGGCCGTGTGGTTCCCCTACACCTCGCCGCTGCCCGCCCCCGCCGACTACGAGCGCCGGCTCACCGAGGCCACCGGCGAATGGGCCGAGCGGTTCCGCGTCCTCAACGGGCTGTTCGAGCAGAACCATCCCGCCGAGCCGCACCAGCACCTCGCGTTCCTGGCGGTGCACCCCGACCGGCAGAACGAGGGCCTCGGCACCGCCCTGCTGCGCTACCAGCACGCCCGGCTCGACGGGCTGCCCGCGTACCTGGAGGCCAGCGACCCGCGCAACCGGGACCTCTACGCGCGGCACGGATACCGGGCGCGGCAGCCGTTCGCCCTGCCGGACGGCACCCTGTACTGGCCGATGTGGCGGCCCGGAACCGTCTGATGTGTTCGTGAGGCGCGTTTGTGAGGCGTCACAGATTTGACCGCCGACATTTACTCCGCTGTCCAGTTCACAGAATGACGAGCATGGCTCATCGTGTGTCTGCGAATCCAACCGCGACCACGGGAGAGCCCACATGCGCCGCCGTACCTTCCTGACTGCCCTGCCCGCGTCGGTGGCGTTCTCGGGGGCGGTGTGGCACGAGGCCGTGGCGTCGGTGCGCGCCGGCGAGAGCCCGTACGGGCCGCTCGGCGCGCCCGACGCCAACGGCATGGCGTTACCCGCCGGTTTCACCGGCCGCGTCGTCGCCAGGTCCGGCCACAGTGTCGGCGGCAGCGTGGGCGGCACGCTCTGGCACCCCGCCCCCGACGGCGGCGCCTGCTTCGCCGACGGCACCGGCTGGATCTACGTCTCCAACTCCGAGGTGCCGCTCATCGGGGGCGCCTCGGCGATCAGGTTCAGGGCCGACGGGTCGATCGAGCGCGCGTACCGGATCCTCAGCGGCACGAACCTCAACTGCGCGGGCGGCGCGACCCCCTGGAACACCTGGCTGTCGTGCGAGGAGATCTTCCGCGGCCGGGTCCACGAGACCGACCCGTACGGCGCCCGCGCCGCCCAGCCCCGCCCCGCCATGGGCCGCTTCAAGCACGAGGCCGCCGCCTGCGACCCCGACCACCGCGTCATCTACCTCACCGAGGACGAGAGCGACGGCTGCTTCTACCGGTTCACGCCCACGACCTGGGGCGACCTGTCCAGCGGGCGGCTGGAGGTGCTGTGCGGCGACGGCGTCCCCTGGCGTGAGGTGCCCGACCCCACGCCCGGCGTGCTGGCCCGCCAGACCCGGCACCAGGTGCCGGAGGCCAGGCACTTCAACGGCGGCGAGGGCTGCCACTATGCCGCCGGCGTCTGCTACTTCACCGCCAAGGGCGACCGCAAGGTGTGGGCGTACGACACCGCCCGCCAGACCGTCACCGCGATCTACGACGGCACCGGCACGCTCGACGGCGTCGACAACATCACCGGACAGAAGGGCGATCTCTACGTGGCCGAGGACGGCGGCAACATGGAGATCAACATCATCACGCCCGACGGCGTCGTCGCCCCGATCATGCGCCTCGACGGGCAGGCGCGGTCGGAGATCACCGGGCCCGCGTTCTCACCCGACGGGACGCGGCTCTACTTCTCCTCCCAGCGCGGCACCAGCGGCGAGACCGCCGGCACCGGCGGCATCACCTACGAGGTGACGGGCCCCTTCCGCCGCTGACCCGCCGCAGACCCGGGCACAGACACAGACACAGACGCGGGCACGGGCGCAGACATCGGCCGCTGGGCCCGCGCCTCCTCCAGACCACGGATTCCGCACCCCCCACCCCCAGCCGGAAGGAGTCCACCATGGTCCGCCGCACGCTCCTCCTCCTCACCCCGCTCTTGCTCGCCCTCTCCCTCGCCCCGCCCGCGCACGCGGCCCAGGCCGAGGTGTACGTCGCGCTGGGCGACTCGGCCGCCGCCGGCCCCCTGGTGCCCAACCAGATCCACCTCGGCTGCCTGCGCTCCGACCACAACTATCCCCGCCTGACGGCCCAGGCCATCGGCGCCGCCACGTTCCGCGACGCGACCTGCTCCGGCGCCGAGACCGAGGACATGTACCAGCCGCAGAGCACCGAGCTCGGCGACGTGCCGCCCCAGCTCGACGCGCTCACCCCCGACACCACCCTGGTCACCGTGCAGATCGGCGCGAACGACGTCGGGCTGACCGACTTCATCGAGGACTGCCTCAACCTGCTGCCCCCGCCGATCGGCGACGCCTGCAACGACGACTACAACGTGGGCGGCCAGGACAAGTGGCGGGTCGACACCGACGCGCTGCGCCCCCACCTGACGACCCTCGTCTCCGACATCCGCGCCCGCGCCCCCCAGGCCAGGATCTTCATGGTCGGGTACGGCACGTACGCGCGGCCCGACGGCTGCTACCCGCGCGTCCCGATCATCAAGGCGGACGCCAACTACATCAGGGCCACGCTCATGTACTTCAACCAGATGCTGGCCGAGCAGGCCGCCGCGGCCGGCGTCGGCTTCATCGACCTGCAGACCCCGAGCGTCGGCCACGACCCGTGCGCCTCGTCCTCGACGCGGTGGATCGAGCCGTACGTGCCCGCCTCGCCGGCCGCGCCGTTCCACCCGAACGCGGCGGGCATGCGCGGCTTCGCCGGCGTCGTGACCGCGGCCGTGACGGGCGCCGTGACGGGCGCCTTGTGAGCCGGCGCGCCGCTCGCCGCCGTCACGGGGGCCGGATGAGCCGGCGGGCCGCCAGCGCGGCCCCGATCCGCTGCAGGTGGGCCGGGTCCATCGGGTCCAGCCCCGTCAGGACGACCACCCTGCGCAGGCGGTAGTCGACCGTGTTCGGGTGCACGTGCAGCAACTCCGCGGTGCGCCGCCGGTCCAGGCCCGTGTCCAGGTACGCCGTCAGCGTCCTGAGCAGGTCGGGGTTGTCGAGCAGCGGGTCGAGCAGCCCGGCCAGCAGCGCCGTCGCCTGGCTCGACCGGGTGAGCTGGTATTCGAGCAGCACGTCGGCCAGCCGGTAGCCGCCCGGCGGCTGCTCGAAGACCCGTACCACCTCCAGCACCTCCTCCACCAGCCGCGCCGCCGCCGGCACCCCCTGCGGCGGCGCGCACTCGGCGGCCAGCCACACCGGCACCCCCGCCGCCTTGCCCGCCGCCTCCGCCAGCTCGCCCGGCTCCGGCTCCGCCCCCTGCACCGGCACCAGCACCAGCCCGCCCGCCGGGTCGAGCGCGGGCAGCACCGGCTCCGCCGCGTACCGCTGCAGCGCCGTGCGCAGCCGGTGCAGCTTGCGCCGCCCCGCGACCGGCGCGCCCGGCCCGTCCTCGTCGGGATGCCGCCCCGCCGCGACCGCCAGCACCAGGTACCGCGGCGGCAGCCGCACCCCCGCCAGCGCCGCGCGGTCCCCCGCGAGCAGCGCGGCGACGGTGGCGTGCATGGCGTGCTGCTCCTGGCTGAGCAGGCTCTCCCGCTCCTCCAGGTACGCCGAGCAGACGGCGGTCGTGGCGGCCTCCATGTAGAGCAGCACGATCCGCCCGGCCTCCAGCACGTCGCCCAGGTCGTCCGGCCCCGCCCGCGCGAACAGCCGCTCGCACACCATCCGCGCCCCCAGGTGGTAGGCCGCGAGCAGCGCTTCCAGCGGCACCCCCTCCTGGGCGCGGCGGGCCGCCGACTCCCGCAACGGCGCCAGGTCCGCCCTGGCCGGCGGGCGGCGCTCGCGGAAGGCACGGGAGATCAGGCGCAGGTTGTGCTCGGTGATGGCCGTGATGTCGCCGTCCAGCTCCTCCTCCGGCAGCCGCCGGTAGACGGGCAGCTGCTCGGCGAAGCCCCGTACGAGCCGCCTGGCCAGCTTGGCGGTCTGGCGGTCGAGCAGCTCGTGCAGCGGGCGCCCCGCCAGGGAGAGGACCACGCTCGAACCCTCCCAGATCCCCGCGCGCCGGAGAAGGCCCCGCCGGGGAGGGGATCCGGCGGGGCCCGCCGGCCTACTGACCGGTCAGCTTCAGCCAGACCGTGTACGACCACGTGCTCGACTTCAGCACGCTCTGCTCCCCGTAGGTCTCCCCCTCGTCCAGGTCGTCGCAGTGGTAGCCGTGGGCCCACGCGTTCCCCAGGTCCAGGCCGCCGGTGGTGATGGGCGGGTCGAACTCGCGCAGGTTGAAGGTCACGTTGCCGGTCCGGGTGACGATCGTCTGCCGGTTGCCGAAGTCGGAACCCGGGCGCGGCGGCCCGGCTCGGCTGGGCCCGCGCCCTCGTCCTGGAGGCCGCCGGCCGCCCAGGCCGGGCGCGGAAGGCGGCCGAGCAGGCGCGGGCCACGGCGATCCGCCTGTCCGCCCCTTACGATCAGCACAGGTCAGAGGCCATCCTTCGGCGCCTGCACGGTCGGTGTCCATGAAAGTTTCACGATTCTCGGCGGCCCGGTGTGCGCAGCCGTTGACGGGGCGGCGGCGGGAAAGGAGGATCGGAATCCGCGCTGTTTTTGGGAGCGCTCCCAATCCTTCGCCCTCAAGGACCTCCATGACCCGATACCGGGCCGCCTTACTGGCCCTTCTCACCATGGTCGCCCTGTCCCCCGCCCCGGCCGCGCTGGCCGAGGACGAGGGGCCCGAGCAGATCGTCAACGGCACCTTCGACGCCGGCACCGCCCCCTGGTGGACCACCGGCAACACCGCCCTCACCGTCCAGGACGGGCGGGCCTGCGCCGACATCCCCGGCGGCACCGCCAATCCGTGGGACGTCATCATCGGCCAGAACGACCTCCCGCTGGTGGAGGGCGAGACGTACGCCTACCGGTTCTTCGCCTCGGCGACCCCGGCCAAGGTCGGCAAGGCGCTGATCCAGCTCCCGGTGGACCCCTGGACGCAATACCTGTCGGCCGCGCCGGAGATGAGCGTCTCGGGCAACAGCTACTCCTACACGTTCACCGCGCCCGTGTCGCTGCCGAACGCGCAGGTCGTCTTCCAGTTGGGCGGCAGCGCCGAGCCTTGGAGGTTCTGCATGGACGACGTGTCGCTCAAGGGCGGCGCCGAGCCCGAGGTGTACGAGCCGGACACCGGCCCGCGCGTGCGCGTGAACATGGTGGGCTACCTGCCGTCGGGCCCGAAGAAGGCCACGCTGGTGACGGAGGCGACCGAGCCCCTGGAGTGGGAGCTGAAGAACGCCGACAAGGAGACGGTGGCGAAGGGGAAGACCGTCCCCAGGGGTGTGGACGCCAGCTCGGGCCAGAACGTCCACACACTCGACTTCGGCGCCTACCGCAAGGCGGGCGAGGACTACACGCTGACGGCCGACGGCGAGACGAGCCGGCCGTTCGACATCGCGGCGGACCTGTACGAGCAGCTCCCGGTGGACGCGCTGAAGTTCTACTACACGCAGCGCAGCGGCATCGAGATCCGCGACGACCTGCGGCCCGGCTACGGCCGTCCCGCCGGTCACGTGGGCGTGGCGCCGAACCAGGGTGACGTGAACGTGCCGTGCCAGCCGGGCGTCTGCGACTACAGCCTGAACGTCAAGGGCGGCTGGTACGACGCCGGCGACCACGGCAAGTACGTGGTCAACGGCGGCATCTCGGTCCATCAGCTGATGGCGACGTACGAGCGGGACAAGGCCGCGTTCGGCGACGGCCAGCTCGCCATCCCGGAGAGCGGCAACGGCCGGCCGGACATCCTGGACGAGGCCCGCTGGGAGCAGGAGTTCCTGCTGAGCATGCAGGTTCCGGACGGCAAGCCGTTCGAGGGCATGGCGCACCACAAGATCCACGACCGGAACTGGACGGGCCTGCCGCTGCTGCCGCACCTGGACCCGCAGCCGCGCGAGCTGCACCCGCCGTCCACGGCGGCCACGCTGAACCTGGCGGCGACGGCCGCGCAGGCGGCCCGCCTGTTCGCCCCGTACGACGCCGAGTTCGCGGCGCGGAACCTGACGGCGGCCCGCAAGGCGTGGGCGGCGGCCAAGGCGAACCCGGACAAGTACGCGGACCCGAACGACGGGGTCGGCGGCGGCGCCTACAACGACGGCGACGTCAGCGACGAGTTCTACTGGGCGGCGGCGGAGCTGTTCATCACGACGGGCGAGAAGGAGTTCAGGGACTTCGTGCTGGCCTCGCCGCACCACACCGGCGACATCTGGCGCGAGCGCGGCTTCGACTGGGGCAACACGGCGCAGCTCGGACGCCTGGAGCTGGCGACCGTCCCGAACGCGCTGCCGGACCGGGACCGGGTGCGGCGCTCGGTGGTCGAGGGGGCGGAGAAGTATCTGGCGACGCAGCAGGCGCACCCGTACGGCCTGCCGTACAACCCGCCGGACTTCGACTGGGGCTCCAACAACCTGGTGCTGAACAACATGGTGGTCATGGCCACCGCGTACGACCTGACCGGCCAGGAGAAGTACCGGGCGGCGGTGCGTGAGGGCATGGACTACATCCTGGGCCGCAACGCGCTCAACCAGTCGTACGTGACCGGCTACGGCGAGGTGGCCTCGCAGAACCAGCACAGCCGCTGGTACGCCCACCAGCTCGACGCGTCCCTGCCGAACCCGCCGCGCGGCACCCTGGCCGGCGGCCCGAACTCGGCCATCCAGGACCCGCTCGCGCAGCGCCTGCTGAAGGGCTGCAAGCCGCAGTTCTGCTACATCGACCACATCGAGTCGTGGGCGACGAACGAGCTGACCATCAACTGGAACTCGCCGCTGGCCTGGGTCTCGGCGTTCCTGGCCGACGAGGGCGGGCGCGCCGACTGCCGGGTCCGGTACACGGCGCACGGCTCGTGGCCGGGCGGGTTCACGGCGCAGGTCGAGATCGAGAACACCGGCAAGAAGGTCGTGGACGGCTGGAGCCTTCGCTGGTCGTTCCTGAGCGGCCAGCGGGCCGGGCACGCGTGGGGCGCGGAGCTGGCGCAGTCGGGCTCGGTGGTGACGGCGAAGGATCTGCGCTGGAACGGCAAGATCAAGCCGGGGCAGAAGGTGACGTTCGGCTTCAACGGCACGAACGCCTCCGGCCCCAACCCGGCGCCCGAGGTGTTCCACCTCAACGGCGTGCGCTGCAAGTAGGCACGTGAGTCCCCTGGGCGTTGCGGACGCTTCGTTGAACGGAATACTGTCGTCCCCATGCCCAGGGGAACCTCTGAAGTCAGCGAGCCGATGTACTTCGTGCTCACCGCCCTCCGTGCCGGCCCGCTGCACGGGCACGCGATCAGCAAGGCGATCAAGGAGCTGTCGCGGGGGCGGGTCCAGCCGTCCGTGGGCACGCTCTACGGCATCCTGGAGCGGCTGAACGAGCGCGGCGTGATCACCGTCGACCGCGAGGAGACGGTCAACGGCCGCAACCGGCGCTACTTCAGGATCACCTCCGACGGCCAGGCGCTGGTGGAGGCCGAGGCCAGGCGCATGCAGGAGGCGGCGGCCCTGGTCCTGCGCCCGTCCGGCGCATGACACCTCTCGAACGGCGTTACCGCAGGCTGCTGCTGGCCTATCCGCGCGCGTACCGGCGCAAGCACGGCGACGAACTGCTCGACGTGCTCCTGGAGGACGCCGCCCCCGGCCGCAGGGTCCCCGTGCTCAGGGAGGCGTGGGGGCTGCTGGCGGGCGGGGTGCGCAGCCGGATCGTGCACCAGGCGACCGGCAGCGTCTGGGTGGACGGCGTGCACCTGGGCGTGACGGCCGTCGCGGCGGTGAACCTGGCGGCGCTGCTGCCGTACGCGGAGGCGCTGCCGCTGTGGACGCTGCTGTCGGCGCTGGCGCTGCTGGCGATCCTGCGCGGCCGGTCGCGCACGGCGTTCGCGCTCACGCTGCTCACCGGCGTGAAGGCGGTGGGGATCGCCGCGGGCTTCCAGGCGTTCGACGTGACGCTGCTGCCGGTGTCGCCGAGCCGGCTCACCGGCCGGGCCCTGTTCCAGGACAGCGACCCGCTCGTGGTGGCGGCCGGCTACGCGGTCGTGCTGATCGGCCTGGCGGTGCTGGCGTGGCCGCGGCGGCCGGTGCGGGCCCGGTCGTGGTGGTGGTGGGCGGTGGTCGTGCCGGTGGCGTGGGCCGGGCCGCAGTGGCTGCCGGAGGAGACGCGGTACCCGATCAGCCTGAGCAGGATGTGCGTCGAGGTGGCGGTGTTCGGGCTGGTGGTGGCGGCCGGCTATCTGACGCGCGACTACCGGTGGGTGCTGGCGTCGGGGATCTATCTTCTGCTGCTCTCCTGCGATCTGGCCTTCCACGTCGAGTATCTGGAGCGGCAGCACCTCGCGTACGCCGGGATTCTCTTCTTGCTGCTCGTGGCCGCCGCGTTCGCGCCGCTGCGGCAGCGGCGGCACTGTCTGGATTGACCATACTTCGTAGAACGGAGTATGGTCTCCTGCCATGCCCAAGCGATCACACCTGGCCCTTGCCCTGGCCTGCTCGGCGGCCGTCCTCTGCGGCTGCGGGGGCGCCGCCGAGACCGCCGCGCAGCCCTCGCCCGCGGCGAGCGCCGCGGTCAAGGACAAGCGGAACCAGTTCGAGGCGGCCAAGGCCGACTGCATGAAGCAGAAGGGCTTCAAGTACGTGCCGTACGTGCGGCCGACGGAGCCCGCCAGCGAGGACGAGCGCCTGCGCGATTCAGGCGATTACCAGGCGATGCTGAAATATCGTCAGAAGTACGGGTTCGGGGTGTTCGCCGTGCACGTCTACCCCAAGGAGATCCAGGGCCCCGGCTCCGAGATGGCCGACCCCGACCCGAACGCCGACATCCAGGGCTCCCTGTCCACCGCCCAGCTCGACGCCTACAACGAGGCCAAGAACGCCTGCATGGTCGTCGTCGGCAAGCAGGTGCTCGGCCTGGACCTGAAGTCGAACATGGACTACTTCAACCACATGGCCCTGGCCCACCGGCGCGCCAAGACCGCCGAGCTCGACGGTGACCCTGACCTGGTGGAGCTGGCCGCCACCATGAGCACCTGCCTCAAGGGCAAGGGTTACCGGGTCTCCGACACCAAGCCGACGGCCGTCGCGCGCCGCGGCGAGAACGAGTTCATGGAGCGGCAGAGCGCCATCGGCCGCGAGCAGGACCCCAAGATGGCCGGCGGCCCGAAGATGACCAAGAACACCAAGCAGCTCGTCATGCCGACGCTCACCCCGCAGCAGGCCCGCCCGTACCTGGACAAGGAGATCAAGGCCGCCCTCGACGACCTGGAGTGCGGCAAGGACTTCTACGCGGCCTACGCCCCCAAGGCGGCCGAGGTCCAGCGGCGGGTCAACGACGAGTTCGCGTTCTGACGACCCCGCCATGAAGAAGCTCCTCGCCGGCGTCGTCGCCGGCGTCGTGGTCGTCGCCGGGGCCGGCTGGGCGGTCGGCTCCCGGCTGCGCTCCCCCGCCGACGAGGCGGCCCGCCGGGCCGCACCCGCCGCCTCCCTCGTCACCGCCGCGGTCGAGCGCCGCAAGCTCGTCAGCACCGTCGTGCTCAGCGGCACCCTGGAGTACGGCTCCCCGCTGCCGATCGCCCTGGCCGGCGTCGTCGGCGGCACGGCCGAGCAGCAGCGGGTCACCCGGGCGCCGCGCAAGGGCCGGATCAAGGAGGGCGCCGTGCTGATGGAGGTCAACGGGCGGCCGGTGTTCGCGCTGCGCGGCACCGTGCCGATGCACCGCACGATCGCCCCCGGCACCAAGGGGGACGACGTCGAGCAGCTGCAGCGGGCCCTGCGCCGGCTCGGGTACGGCGCGCCGTCCACCGGCGTGTTCGACGGGGCCACGGTCGCGGCCGTGACCAGGATGTACGCCAAGAAGGGCTACGAGGCGCAGCAGCCGACGACGACCGACCGGCAGACGTACGAAACGCTGCGCAAGGCCGTACGGACGGCGCAGGAGACGCTCGCGACCGAGAAGCAGGCCCTGGACCGGGGCCGGGACGTGCTGCCGC
The DNA here is from genome assembly GCF_900323885.1 of [Actinomadura] parvosata subsp. kistnae. Lineage (GTDB taxonomy): Bacteria > Actinomycetota > Actinomycetes > Streptosporangiales > Streptosporangiaceae > Nonomuraea > Nonomuraea composti. Next base: position 2,196,356 of record NZ_OOHJ01000018.1, read on the forward strand.
TCAAGGTCCGGCTGGACAACGCCCGCACGGACCTGAAGGCGGCGCGGGCCGCGCTGGCCGGGGCCGAGTCCCGTGAGCTCACGCCCGCGGACGAGACCAGGCTGGCGGCGGCGGAGTCGGCGGTCCGGGCGGCCGAGGAGCGGCTGGCGGAGGCCGAGCAGGCGCTCACGGCGGCGAGGACCCGGCCGACCAGCACCCCTACCGGCACCCCGACGGGTACGCCGGTCCCCCAGCCCACCCCGTCCGAGGAGGACACGAGCCTGCTGGAACTCAAGGTGGCCAACGCCAGGGCGGACCTGGCCGCGGCCCAGGACGCTCTCGACCGGGCGCGCGAGGAGGCGCGCGAGGCCAGGGACGCCAAGCTCGAAGAGCTGCGCAAGGCAGTGCGGACGGCGAAGGAGGCGGTGGTCACCGCCGAGCAGGCGCTGCGCCAGGCCAGGCAGCTCTCCCCGGCCCGACTCAAGGTCGCCCACGCGCGCGAGGACGTCGCGGCGGCCAAGGAGCTGCTGGCCGACTTCGCCCGCACGTACGGCGTGTCGATCCCGCCCGGCGAGGTGGTGTTCCTGCCGAAGCTGCCCGCCCGCCTGCAGAAGGTGTCGGTGAAGGCGGGCCGGCGGGTGGAGGACGAGGTGGCGACCGTGACCAGCTCGACGTTCGCGGTGACGGGGTCGGTGGAGGCGGCCGAGTCGGAGCTGCTGCGGCCCGGGATGGAGGCGACCGTCGAGGTGGACGCGGGCAGGACGTACCCGGCCGTGCTCACCGCCGTCGGGGACAAGGCCAGGCTGCCCGGCGGCGAGGAGGCGCCGGAGGGCTCGCTGCCCGTCCTGATCACGCCGTCCGGGAGCAAGGGGCTGCGGGCGGGCACCGCCGTCACCGCGCGGGTCACCGTCGGGGCCACGGACGAGCCGGTGCTGGTCGTGCCGGTGGCCGCGGTGATCACCTCGGCGGACGGGAAGGCGCGGGTGCGGGTCGAGTACGCCACGGACCGGACCAAGGACGTCGAGGTCCGCACGGGCCTGACGGCGGACGGGAACGTCGAGGTCACCGGCGCGCTCAAGGAGGGCGACCGGGTGGTGATCGGCGATGCCTGAGGAGCCCGTCATCGAGCTGCGCGACGTCTGCAAGCGGTTCCCCGCGCAGCCGCCGGTCCGCGCCCTGCACGAGATCTCGCTCCGCGTGGACCGGGGCGACTACCTGGCGATCGTCGGCCCGTCGGGCTCCGGCAAGTCGACGCTGCTGAACGTCCTGGGGCTCCTGGATCGCCCCACTTCCGGTAGTTACCTCCTGGACGGCACGGAGACCACTACGCTGCGGGACGGAGCCAGGACCCGGTTGCGCGGCGACCGGATCGGCTTCGTCTTCCAGTCCTTCCACCTGCTCCCCCACCGCAGTGTGGTGGAGAACGTGATGCTCGCCGAGGTCTACGGCGCGCGGAAACGCAGGGGCAGGCGGGAGCGGGCCCTGGCGGCGCTGGAGCGGGTGGGCCTCGGACACCGGGCCGGCTTCCTGCCGGGACGGCTTTCCGGGGGCGAACGCCAGCGCGCGGCCATCGCCAGGGCCCTCTTGGGAGCTCCGTCGCTGCTGCTGTGCGACGAGCCCACGGGCAACCTCGACAGCCGCAACACCGAGGCGGTCCTCGACCTGTTCGCCGAGCTGCGGGAGCAGGGGCTGACGATCGTGGTCATCACGCACGAGCAGGAGGTCAGCGAGCGGGCCGGGCGCCGCGTGCGGATCACCGACGGCGTCCTGGTGGAGGAGTGATGCACGTACGCGACCTCGCGGGCGAGGCGGTCGCCGGGGTGCTGGCCAGGCCGCTGCGCTCGGCGCTGACCACGCTCGGCACCGTGCTCGGCATCACGACGCTGGTCGTCACGCTCGGCGTGGCCGCGACCGCGGGCAACCAGATCGTCGGCCGGTTCGACGAGCTGGTCGCCACCGCCATCACCGTGGAGGTGCCGGGCACCACGACCGGCCCGCCGCTGGTGAGCTGGGACGCGGTGGAGCGGGTGACCAGGCTGCGCGGCGTGGAGTCGGCCGCCGCGGTGGCCGACGCGGCCGAGGGCACCAACCTGTCCGTACGCTCCAACGACCTCGTGGACCCCACCCGGGTCACCACGCAGTCCCTGACCGTGCTGGCGGCCACGCCCGGCCTGCCCGAGGCGGCGCGCGGCCGGATGACGCAGGGCCGCTTCTACGACGACGGGCACGTCAGGCGGGGCGACCGGGTGGCGGTGCTCGGCGACGAGGCGGCCAGGATGCTGGGCGTCACCCGGCTCGACCGGGCGCCGGCGATCTTCATCGGGAAGCACGCGTACACGGTGATCGGCATCCTCGGCGACCTGCGCCGCGAGCGGGACCTGCGCACCGCCGTGGTGGTGCCGCCCACGGCGGGCCGCCAGTTCGGGCTGCGCGACGTCACGAGGGTGCTGGTGAACACGAGCCTGGGCGCCGCCGGCCTGATCGCCGGCCAGGCGCCGTCGGCGCTCAGCCCCGGCAACGGCGACCTGCTCCAGGTGATCTCCCCGCCCAGCCCCACCCGGGCGCGGGACGGCGCGCAGGACGACGTCAACGCGCTGTTCCTGATCCTCGGCCTGGTCTCGCTGGTCGTCGGCGCCGTCGGCATCGCCAACGTGACGCTGGTGACGGTGATGGAGCGCGTCCAGGAGATCGGCCTGCGCCGCTCGCTGGGCGCGGCCCGGCGGCACATCGCGGCGCAGTTCCTGCTGGAGTCCACGCTGATCGGGCTGACCGGCGGCGTGATCGGGGCCGCCCTCGGCGTGGTCGCGGTGGTCGCGGTGTCGGCGGTCAAGCAGTGGACGCCGCTGCTGGACGTGCGGCTGGCGGTCGCCGCGCCGGTCGCGGGAGCCCTGGTGGGGCTGCTGGCCGGGCTCTACCCGGCGCTGCGCGCGGCCAGGATGGAGCCCGTCGACGCGCTCAGGTGAGCCGATCGGCGCTCCCGTACGTCCAAGAGAGCATGAGGATCTGGCGAATCGTGCTCCTGCCCGTGCTCATGCTGGCGCTGAGCACGTCCATGGCTCCGGCGCAGGCGGAGGTGGCCGCGAAGCGGGTGCTGGTCGAGCTGCGCAAGCAGGGCGGCTTCGCGGGGCTGAACGACCGCGTGGTCGTCTACGGCAACGGCTGCGTACGGCTCAGCCGCCGTACGGGGCCGACGGTCGACAAGTGCCTGACCGCCAAGGAGGCGCGCAGGCTGCGCGGCCACCTCAAGCACCTGAAGATCGGCCACTCGCAGCGGCCGCCGCAGGGCGCGGACTTCATCAAGTACACGCTGGCCTACGGCAAGCGCCGGGCGGACGCCTACGACCTGCCCCGGACCTGGCAGCCGGTGGTCCGGGAGCTGGATCGCATCATGGAGAAGTACTGGGCCCCCGACTGAGTCAGGACGCCGGGGGCGGCGGCCAGCCGTAGGGGTCCTCCTCGTCGTGGCGATCCGCGGTCGCCAGGGTCTCGGGCCGCAGGACGTGGGTGGCGCCGACGATCTCGACGCCCAGCACCTTGCCGTCGCGGTCGACGTCGATGATCACCTCGCCCCGGAGGTCGTCGTCGTCGACCACCACCTGCCTGACCGCCTCGCCCTTGCCGATGTGGTCGGCCAGGTAGATGTAGGCGACGTCGTTCTCCTCGCCGTATTCGATCCGCACGCCAAACCTTCCCGCGCCGCTACTTCTTGTTCCTTCTGAACACCGTGACGATCTTGAAGTTGGTGTCACTCCTGATCACCACGACGTCGTCCTTCTGGTACTCGGACGTCCCGGGGTTCTTGCCGGGTTTCTTGGAGCCCTTCGACAGGGTCTCATCGATCTCGCCCTGGCTGATGTCACGCTGTTCCTTGCGCTGCTCGGCGTGCCGGCTGTTGAACCCGCGGCCCCCGCCGCCGCCTCCGCCCGCGTTGCCCTTCCTGCGGCCCATCGCGGCCATGCCGTCCTGCACGGACCGCGGCCCGGCCGGCGTCCTGAGCCCGGCGGGCCGGACGGGGATCCGGCCGCCGGCGCCGGCCAGCGCGGGGGTGCCTCCCGGGCCTCCCGGGCGGCGCAGGGTGTCCAGGATGCGGCGCATCGGGTCGGTCACCTTCCTGGACAGCGCCGGCGCCAGGACCTTGGCGGTGCCCTCGGACCCCTCCCGCATCGCCTTCGCCATGGCGTGCCGCACGAGGTACATCCGGGCCGTGGCCGCCGTCGCGCCCACCGCGCCGCCGAAGACCAGCGCCTGCATGACCGACGTCAACCCGGCCGCGGCCTGCGTGCCGACCGCCACCTTCACCGCGCTGACGACGTTCGCGGTGCCGTCGAGCGCCAGCGGCGCCACGCGCGCGGCGGCGGCGGCCTGGGCGATGTGGCCGCCGTCCCCGCCGACGCTGCTCCAGTGCTGCGCGAGGACCGTGGCCGAGTCGCCGTGGTAGACCTGCTGCGTCCTGCGGACCGACGCGTCGGCCTCGGCGCCCACCGGCTCCGACCCGGCCTGCACGACCCGCCAGGCCGTGGCGTCCTTCCTGATCTCGTCCTCGTCGATGTTCGGCCACGGCATGCCGAGCAGGCTCAGGAATCCGTCCAGCTCGGGCGAGAGCATCAGGCCCATGTGACCCGCCGCGCGTTCTCGGCGTTGACATCCTCCACGGTCCGCGTGTTGGCCACCACGCCGGCCAGCGCCTCGCCCGTGTGGCCGATCTCGCCGGAGACGCCCGTCAGTGCCATGAGCGACACCTGGTTGCATTCGGCGTACGCGGCCACGATCCCCGCGAACAGGCCGTCGTCGGCCCAGGAGGCGACGCTGTCGCCGCGTTCCCACAGCCGCCGCACGGCGGCCTCGTACTCCCCGCTGTGGGCGCCGACCCGTTCACTTTCGCGGCCGACCGCGCCCAGCGCGATTTCAAACCCCGTCATACCCGTGCACCATATCGAGCTTTGTCTGACTTATGTGATTCATGAGACATACACCTCAACGTCAAGCTGGTCGGGATCTGTCTAGACTGGCGCCGCAGCAAGCCCCTGACAGCCGGAGGTGGACGATGCGGTCACCCGCACCGGAGGACGACGCCGAGTACCTGGCCCAGTACCTCGCCGAGAGCCGCCGCGTCCTGCGCGACCTCCAGGCCGCCCGTGCCGCTATGCGGCAGGTGGAGGGCCGGGCGGAGAGCGACGACGGGCTCATCGAGGCGGCCGCGGCCGGGCAGGGCGTGCTCACCCGGCTGCGCATCGACCCGCGGGCGCTGCGGCTCGGCGAGGCGGCACTCGGCCGGGCGGTGACGAAGGTGCTGCGGACCGCGCAGGAGGAGGCCGGGCGCCAGGCGCAGGAGATCGCCGAGCGGGCGGCGGGCAGGAGCGCGTCCCTGCCGGCGCCGCTGGACGAGACGTTCGTGCGCCAACGGGTCGAGCAAGCGGCCCTCGATCTTCTTTAGCTGGAGGCACATGTGTTCGGGCGGATGGATCCCGCCGATCTCAGGGACCACGACATCGACGAGGCCGCCGACCGGGGCGAGCGCATGCTGGCCTGGCTGGAGAGCGCCCGCGAGGAGCTCGACAAGGTCATCGGCACCGGCGAAGGGCCGTCCGGGCAGGTCAAGGCCACGGTCGATGCCAACGGCCTGGTTCTCGACGTCGTCTACGGGCCCCGCGCGCTGCGGCTGAGCAGCCACGAGCTGGCCGACGAGACGCTGGCCGCGGTGGGCGCGGCGGCGGCCGACGCCGAGCGGCAGACCCACGACCTGATGCGCGAGGCCCTGCCGGGCTACGACCCGGCCGCGGCCCAGGCGGAGCTGGAGCGCCTGCTGAGCTTCGAGTAGCCGGGCTTCCATCAAATGATTGACCGGGAGGGGGTGACCGAACTACCTTCGGTCGCATGACCTCCGGCCAGGCGGCCGTGATCCTCAAGGCCGCCACGCAGCTCTTCGCCGCGCTCGGTTACGACGGCACCTCCACGCGCCAGATCGCCGACGCCGCCGGGCTGAACATCGCGACCGTCAACTACCACGTCGGCGGCAAGCGGGAGCTGTACCTCGCCGTCATGGAGGCCGCCCACCAGGCGGAGAAGGCTGCCCTGGAGCAGGCGCTGTCCAGGCTGCCCGGCGACGACCCCGTGGCCGCCATCCACCGGCTGGCCGACGACTACCTCGACTTCTGCGTGGACCACCCCGAGGTGCCCGCGCTGTGGATGCACCGCTGGCTCTCCGACGCCAGTGACATCACCGAGCTGGAGCGCCAGTACGTCCAGCCGCTGCTCGCCGCCGTCAGCGCCGCGCTGCGCCCCGCCGTCGAGGCCGGCCTGATCGCCGCCGAGACCGACCTCGACTACACCGTCTGGAGCGTCATCTGGACGGTGCACGGCTTCGCCAAGGGCGGCGTGCTCGACGCCGAGGGCCGCCGCCGCGCGGCCGGCGACCGGGCCGCGCTCCGCCGCTTCCGCGCCCACCTGCACCAGAGCCTGCACCGCACGCTCGGCCTGCCCGGCGACTTCCGGTGACGAGCCTGGGCCGGGGCCGCCTCCTCGGCTACGGGATCGGCTCCGTCGGCACCGGCGTGTTCTCCGCGGTGCCCGGCCTGCTGCTCCTGTACTACCTGACCGACGTGCTCGGCGTGCCCGCCGCCCTGGCGGGCCTCGTGCTGGTGGCGCCCAAGATCTGGGACGTGCTGCTGAACCCCCTGGTCGGCGCCGCCAGCGACCGCGAGGCCGTGCGCACCGGCCGCAGGACCCGGCTGCTGGGGATCGGCTCGGTGGCGCTGCCGGTGACGTTCGCGCTGATGTTCGCGGTGCCGGAAGGCGTGTCCGGCGCGGTCTGGGCGGGGGCGGCGTTCCTGCTGGCCGCCACCGCGTTCGCCTGCTTCCAGGTGCCGTACGTGGCCCTGCCCGCCGAGATGTCGGCCGAGCGGGCCGAGCGGACCCGGATCATGTCGTGGCGGGTGGTGTGCCTGACGGTCGGCATCCTCGTCGCCGGGGGGCTGGCCCCGGCCGTGGTGGACGTGTCGGGCGGCGGCCGGGCCGGTTACGCCGTGATGGGCGTGACGGTCGGCGCCGTCATGGCGGCGGCGCTGGCCGGGGCGACGCTGGCGACCCGCTGGGTGCCGTCCAGGCCCGGCCCGCGGCAGCTCGGCCCGGTCGCCGCGTTCCGGCTGGCCAGGGGCAACGTGCCGTTCTTCGTGCTGCTGGCGGCGTTCGTGACGCAGGCGCTGGCGGTGGCCGTGATGCTGGCGGGCGCGCCGTACGTGGCCTCCTACCGGCTCGGCGACTACGGGCTGACCTCGGTGATGTTCGTCTGCCTCGTCGGGCCGAGCATGCTGGCCGTGCCCGGGTGGGCCCGGCTGGCCCGCGTCCACGGGCCCGTGCGCTGCTACCTGGTGGCCTCCGCCGGGTTCTGCGCCGTCGCGGTCGCGCTCATCCCGGCCGTCGCGGCGGGCGGGACCGTGGCGACGCTCGCGCTGACCGCGCTGGCCGGGGTCTGCTACGCGGCGCTGCAACTGCTGCCGCTGTCACTGCTGCCCGACACCGTGCACGCCGACACCGCCCGCACCGGGCACGCCCAGGCGGGCGCGTTCACCGGGTTGTGGACGGCGGGCGAGACGGCCGGCCTGGCGCTCGGCCCCGGCTTGTTCGCGCTGGTGCTGACCGCGTCGGGGTTCGTCTCCGCGCCGGTCGACACCCCGGTCGCGCAGCCGGCGGGCGCTCTGACCGGGCTGCTGCTCGGGTTCACGGCGCTGCCCGCCCTGCTCATGCTGATCAGCCTGCCGTTCGTCATCCGGTACGGGCGGCTCACCACCAAGGAGACCGTGTGAACCTGCCGCCGACCGGCAGAACCACCGAGGACCTGCTCGCCGAGGTGGCCCGGCTCAAGGAGCACGACCTGCCCGTGCGCGGCGGCCAGGTGACCGCCTACGTCTACGACACCGGCCGGGCCGGGGTGCACGACGCGGCCACGCGGGCGTACCTGGAGATGCTGGAGGTCAACTGCCTCGACCCCACCGCGTTCCCCAGCGTGGTGGAGATGGAGCGGCAGGTCGTCGGCGCGGTCGCGGACCTGCTCGGCGGCGGGCACGGCATCTTCACCAGCGGCGGCACCGAGTCGATCATGCTGGCCGTGAAGGCCGCCCGCGACCGGGCCGCCCGCCCCCGCCCGAACCTGGTGCTGCCCGTCACCGCCCACCCCGCCTTCCACAAGGCGGCCCACTACCTGGGCGTCGAGGTCAGGGCCGTGCCGGTGGACCTGGAGACGTACAAGGTGCGGGCCCGCGACGTGGCGGGCGCGGTGGACGAGGACACGATCCTCGTGGTGGCCTCCGCGCCGTCGTACCCGCAGGGCGTGATCGACCCCATCGAGGAGATCGCGGCGGCGGTGGACGGCGTGCCGTTCCACGTGGACGCGTGCGTGGGCGGCTGGCTGCTGCCCTGGCTGCGGGAGGCGGGCGCGGACGTGCCGCCGTTCGACCTGTCGGTGCCCGGGGTGACGTCGATCTCGTGCGACCTGCACAAGTTCGGCTACGCACCCAAGGGCGCCTCGGTGCTGCTGTTCGCCGATCCGGCGATGCGGCGCAAGGCGTACTTCGCGTCGGCGGCCTGGCCCGGCTACACGATCATCAACGCGACCGTGCAGAGCTCCAGGTCGGCGGGCCCGCTCGGCGGCGCCTGGGCCACCCTCCAGGCGCTGGGCCGCGACGGGTACGCCGAGCTGGGCCGGGCCACCCTTGAGGCGACCCGCAGGCTGCGCGAGGGGCTGGCCGCGATCCCGGGGCTGCGGGTGCTCGGGGAGCCCGAGTCGTCGCTCGTGGCCTTCGAGGGGGCCGGCGTGGACGTGTTCGTGCTGGCCGACGAGGCGCGGGCGCGCGGCTGGTTCCTGCAGCCGCAGCTCTCCTACGCCGGCATCCCGGCCAACCTGCACATCACCGTCACCGGGGTCACGCTGGCCGGGGTCGAGGCCCTGCTGAAGGTGATCGCGGAGTCGGCCGAAGCGGCCAGGGAGCGCGGCCCCGTCGTGCTGCCGGACGGGCTGGTCGAGCTGGTGGCCGGGCTGGACCTGGAGGCGATCGACGACGCGGCGTTCGCGGAGCTGAGCGCGTCGGTGGGCGTGGACCTGCGGCCGGGCGCCGGCCAACCGGAGATGGCGGTGGTCAACACCGTCCTGGACGCGCTGCCCGCGCCCGCCAGGGAGGCGGTCCTGGTGCGTTTCCTGTCGGTCGTCTACGGCCGCTGACTCAGGAGGTGTCCTCGGCCGCTGACTCGGGCGGTGTCCTCGGCCGGTGGCTCAGCCGGTGGGGAAGGTGGCCTCGACGCGGAAGCCGCCATCGCCCGGCGAGCGGCACACCAGCGTGCCACCGGCCAGCTCCACCCGGGTCCGCAGCTCGGCCAGGCTCATGCCGGGCCCGGTGGCGGGGACCCAGGCGTCCGGCGAGCCGCCCGTGTTGCGGACCACGATCCGCACCGTGCCGGGCGCGTACCGCACCAGGACCCGCGCCTCCGCCCCCGGCGCGTGCTTGCGCACGTTGGCCAGGGCCGCCTCGACCACCACGTACGCCGTGCGCCCCACCATGCCGGAGACCGGCGCCGGCGGCCCGTCCACCACCAGCTCGACGGGCACGCCGTCGCGGGCCGAGTCGATCACCAGGGGCCGCAGGTCGGGCATGGGCAGCCCCAGGTCGAAGCCCTCGCCGGTGCCGCGCCGCAGCAGCGCCACCATGTGCCGCAGCTCGTCGAGGGTGTCGCAGCCGATCGCCCGGATGTCCTCGGCCGCCGCCCTGGCCCGGTCGTCACCGGCGGACAGGGCCAGCACGCCGGCCTGCAGCACGATCCGGCTGACGCGGTGGGTGACGACGTCGTGCAGCTCGCCGGCCAGCCTTTCGCGTTCGATCCGCTCAGAGCGCTCGGCCAGCTCGGCGCGCAGCCGTTCCCTGACCGCGACATACAGGCCGTACGTGACCGCGATCGCGATCACCGCGCCGCTGCGGCCGGCCAGCGGGAGCCGGTCGGGCAGGGTCAGCACGGCGAAGGCGATCGCGATCACCGGCATCCAGCGGTGCAGCGGGCGCCGCTCCGCCGCGAACACCATCGCGCCGTAGGCGGCGAACGGCGCCGCGGGCGGCCAGAGGAGCGCGTCCGCGGCCGGTGGCGCGATCACGGACGGCGCCACCAGCCCCAGCACGGGCACCGCGAGCGCCACGCCCGCGCAGATCCACGCCACGGCGAGGGGCGCCCGGCGCATCCACAACAGCGGCAGCGCCCCCGCCGACACGATCACGAGAGTCGCGCCCGTGTAACCGGTCGGGGGCGTCAGGCCTGCCGCGACCAGGACCGCGACGGCGTCGATCGGTCGCGCGCGGGCACCGTCCACCGCCTCATCGTACGATCACCGGGCGTGTCTGCCCATCCCCGGACGGGTAGCCGGTCACACCTTCGTGAGCCGGACGGCGTCGGCGATGACGTACCCGGTGGTGGAGGTCCAGCGGCTGACGCCGACCACGTTGTAGGTGCCGGCGCTCAGCGTGAACGTGCCCAGCTCGCGCCACGCCCCGCCGCCGGTGCGCTGGTCGACGGTGACCGTCTGGTTCCCGCCGGAAGCCGCCACGATGTACGGGGTCGCGCTGTTGTAGCCGGAGTTGGCCGGATACCACACCTCCACCCGGTAGCTCCCCGCGCTCGGCACCGCCGTACGGAACCAGGCGGGATCGCTGGCCGCGACCGGCTCGGCGAAGCGGTAGTCGGAGCCGTGCAGCTGGCCGGAGTACGTCGAGGTGCCCCAGGCGGAGCTCGCGGCGAACCCGGCGTCCGCGTTGTCGACCACCACGCTGAACCCGCCGCCGGAGCCGGTGACGGCCCGGCCCGCGCTCGCCGCGCTCTCCTGGTGGGTGCGGTTCAGCGCGGTCACGTAGTAGGTGTACGCCGACCCGGCCGCGGCCGTCGTGTCGGTGAACGAGGTCTGCCGGGTGAGCTTGACCAGGTTGCGGGCGTCGGCGAAGAAGCACGGGTCGGCCGCCGACGGCGTGCCGTCCACCCGGTAGACGGCGTACGACGTGCCGGAGCCCGTCCAGGAGACCTGCACGCCGCCCGACGTCCGCGTGGCCGAGGTGATCGCGGGCGCGGCCGGCGCCGCCGCCGAGCCGCGGGCCGGCAGCAGCGCGAGCTTGCTGTAGTGCGCGTTGACGACCCTGGTGAACGATCCGATGCGGTCGGCCTTCACGTCCTTGGCGCTGAAGTAGATGTCGCCGGCCACCTCGGGATGCTGCCGGTTGTCGTACAGGTGGTCGCTCAGCTCGGCCGAGTCCTGCCAGGCCGCGTCCTGCCCGGAGGCGCCCGCCCGGTAGGCCGCCTGGCCCACCACGAGCTGCACGCCCGTCCCCCTGACCTGCTCCGACCACCACGCCGTCAGCACCTCGTAGGCGGCGGTCGAGAAGCCGAGATGCCAGTAGATCTGCGGCGCGAGGTAGTCCACCCAGCCCTGCTTGACCCACTGCCGGCTGTCGGCGTAGATCGCGTCGTACGACTGCAGGCCGGACGTGCGCGAGCCGAGCGGGTCGGTGCCCGCGTTGCGCCAGATCCCGAACGGGCTGACGCCGAAGGACACGTGCGGCTTGGCGGCGTGGATGCGCTGGTCGAGCTCGCGCACCAGCAGGTTGACGTTGTCGCGGCGCCAGTCGCCGACGTTGGAGAACCCGCCGCCGTACTTCGTGAACGTGGCCGCGTCCGGGATGCTCTGGCCGCTGACCGGATACGGGTAGAAGTAGTCGTCGAGGTGCACGCCGTCCACGTCGTAGCGGGAGACGGCGTCCATGATCGCGTCCTCGATGAAGTCGCGTACTTCCGGGATGCCCGGGTTGTAGTAGAGCTTCCCGCCGTAGGCGAAGCGCCAGTCGGGGTGCTGCCGCGCCGGATGCGTGGAGACCAGCTTGGCGGGGTCGTCGTGGTTGGCGATCCGGTACGGGTTGAACCAGGCGTGCAGCTCCAGGTTACGGGCGTGGGCCTCGTTGACCATGAACGCGAGCGGGTCGTAGCCCGGGTTGCCGCCCTGGGTGCCGGTCAGCCACTGCGACCACGGCTCGTACGGAGAGGGCCAGAACGCGTCGGCGGTCGGCCTGACCTGCACGAACACGGCGTTCATGCGCTTGGAGACGGCCAGGTCGAGCCAGGCGCGGAACTCCGCCTGCTGCGCCGACACGCTGAGCCCCGTTCGGCTGGGCCAGTCGATGTTGGCGACCGAGGAGATCCACATGCCTCGGAGCTGCCGTTTGGGGGTGGCGGGGTCGGTGGCGCAGGCGGCCGCCGCGGCGGGTGCGGTGTGGAGGGCGCTGAGGAAGGGGCTGAGGAGCGCGGCGATGAGCACCGCGAGGACGGTACGCGGGAGCGCGGTCACGAAGGGAAGTTTCAGCGCATCCGCCACAAAGCGCAATAGTCTTCACAAACATCGGACGTTCCCGGCATGGGCCGCGAAAGGCGAGAATTTTCACTTAACTCAGAAGTAATGTCAATTATCGACATCAGTCAGAACCTTGCCGTAGCGTGCTCCCCGTCACCATGTGAACGAGGAGCCCCTTATGACTCTCGCCCGCACGCGATTAGTAGCAGCCCTCGCCACCTCGATCCTCGCCCTCGCCCCCCTCACCGCCACCCAGGCCGCCTGGTCGCAGTCCCAGGCGGCGACGGTCAAGGACACCCCGCTGGCCGCGGCCTTCGCCAAGGCGGCCGCCGCGCACGACGTACCACGTGACCTGCTCGTCGCCCTCGCCTACGCCGAGACCCACCTCGACGGACACCAGGGCGAGCCCAGCGCCAGCAACGGCTACGGCGTCATGCACCTGGTCAGCAACCCCACCAACCACTCGCTGGAGAAGGCGGCCGAGCTCACCGGGCTCCCCGCCGACCGGCTCAAGACCGACGACGAGGCCAACGTCCTCGGCGGCGCCGCCGTGCTCCGCTCCCTCGCCGACAAGCTCGGCCTCGACGAGGCCGCCAGGAAGGACACCGGCCGCTGGTACCGGGCCGTCGCCCAGTACGGCAACGCCTCCTCCCCCGAGCTGGCCCGCCTGTACGCCGACGCCGTCTACGAGCAGCTCGGCCTCGGCATCGACACCCGCGGCGTCCAGGTGAAGCCGCAGGAGATCACCGCCGACCGCGGCGAGTACGCGAACGCCCGCGACCTCAACGCCCGCGCCGGCAAGCAGGCCGGGGAGCCCGCCGACTCGCCGGTCGCCATCGCCAGCACCGACTACCCGCCCGCCGCGTGGGTCCCGGCCAGCTCCAGCAACTACCGCGTCTCCAACCGCGAGACCAGCTACAACATCGACCGGGTCGTCATCCACGTCACCCAGGGCTCCTACGCCGGAACCATCTCCTGGTTCCAGAACCCCAGCGCGCAGGTCTCCGCCCACTACGTGGTCAAGTCCTCCAACGGCGCCATCACCCAGATGGTCCGCGACAAGGACGTCGCCTGGCACGCCGGCAACTCCACCTACAACAACCGCTCCATCGGCATCGAGCACGAGGGGTACGTCAACGACGCCTCCTGGTTCACCGACGCCATGTACCGGGCCTCCGCCGCGCTGACCCGCTACCTCTGCGACAAGTACGGCATCCCCAAGACCAGGACCGGCATCATCGGCCACAACGAGGTCCCGGGCGCCACCCACACCGACCCCGGCTCCCACTGGAACTGGACCACGTACATGAACTACGTGACCGGTGGCGGCGGCACCCCCTCGTGGACCACCACGGTGGACAACACCACCTCCGGCCAGTTCACCGCCAGTGACAACTGGGGCACCTCCACCTACTCCAGCCAGCGCTACGGCGCCGACTACCGCTTCGCCGACCCCGTCGCCGCCAGCGACCCGGCCTGGTACTCGGCGACGATCCCGAGCGCCGGCACGTACCAGGTCGAGGTCTGGTATCCGGCCGACCCCGGATACAACAGCTCGGCGCCGTACATAGTGGCGACCTCCAGCGGCAACCAGACCGTCTACGTCGACCAACGATCCGGCGGCGGAGCCTGGCGCAGCATCGGCTCGTTCTCCCTGAACGCCGGCACGTACCCGGTGGTCGGGGTGAGCCGGTGGACGTCCGGCACCGGCTACGTGATCGCGGACGCGGTCCGCATCAGCAAGCAGTAACCCTTCCGCACCCCTTCCGCACCGAACGGCCCGCGCCCGCTCCCCCTCCCGGGCGCGGGCCGTTCGCTTGTCCGCATGCCGGCACGGGCCATGAAGGCGAAGAACCCCTCGCCCAAGGCCGCGACCGCCAGCCGCTCCAGCACAGTAATGACCATATGGCTGTCTCGATACGCCCAACCCCTGTATCGTCACTCTCAGCAAGAGAACGAACACGGAGGAGCGCACATGGGACGTCACGAGAACCCCGACACCCCGAAGGACAAGCCGTTCGACCCCGAGGAGCAAGGAGGCATGGGCAGCACCGGCGACGAATACAAGAAGGGCATGGGCAAGCACAACGACGACGAGGACAAGGACGGCAAGCGCTAGTGGATGTCACACCCCTGATGGACCGGCTGATCGCCGGGCTCGATCCCGAGGGGGACATCTCGAACGAGGTGAAGCACGCGATGCGCGCCGTGCCCCGCCACCAGTTCGTCCCTCCCATCGGGCTCGTCTCGCAGAAGACGTCCGCGTACCTCATCGACCGGAACGCCGACCCGCACCGCTGGTGGAACACCGTCTACTCCAACGAGCCCATCATCACCCAGCTCAGCGACGGCACCACGCCCGTGACCGAGATGGACGGCGGCTACACGTCCTCGTCGTCGTCACCATGGACGGTCGCGAACCTCCTGACCCTGCTGGACCCCGACCCCGGCAACCACGTCCTCGAGGTCGGCACCGGCACGGGCTGGACCAGCGCCCTGCTCTGCCACCTGGTGGGCCGGCACGGCGAGGTCACCTCCATCGAGGTGGACGCCGCCGTCGCCGAACAGGCCGCCAAGAACCTCGCCGCCGCCGGCGCCCAGCCGGCCCTGCTCATCGGCGACGGCGCGCTGGGCTGCCCCGACCGGGCACCCTACGACCGCGTGCACGTCACCTGCGGGGTACGCTCCGTGCCCCACGCGTGGGTCGAGCAGTGCCGGGCGGGCGCCACGATCGTGCTGCCGTTCTGCCCCAACTTCGGCACCAATCACTCGCTGCGGCTCGTGGTCCGCCCCGACCGGACCGCGGTCGGCCGCTTCCCCGGCTACGCCTCGTACATGATGATGCGCTCGCAGCGCTCCAGCTCCCACGGCAGGACGACCCACCCCGACAAGCACCACCTGACCACGTACGTCGACCCGCGCGTCATCGCCTACGCCCCGCCCGGCGCGCACCTGGCCATCGCGGCACTGACCGGCCTCGAAGCCAACGGCCGCGACCTGTCCGACGAGAACGGCGAGCTCTACCGCCTCTGGCTCTCCGACCCGAGCGACTCCTACTCCTGGCTGGCCCTGGACTGGCGACCCGGCTCCTCGGAGTACGAGCTGTACCAGGTGGGCGACCGGCCCCTCTGGGACGAGGTCCTGAACGCGTATTTCCGCTGGGTGAGCTGGGGCCAGCCCGGCCGCGAACGCTTCGGCATGACCGTCAGCCCCTCCGGCCAGCAAATCTGGCTCGACGACCCCGACCGGGTGGTGGCGTAACACCACCGGCGGCACAAACCAGCCCTCGGCGCCGAGGCTCCGACGCCGAGGGCTTCCCGCTGTCCCCCGGCCGGTGCTCACGCTCTGGTAGAAGATCCGGTATGGAATTCGATGATCCGGTCCGTATGCTCCAGATCTGTACGGAACGGCTCGGTGAGCGGGCCGGGCGGCAGTTCGCGGCGATGGCCCGGCGCGGCTTCCTGCTGACCCCGTCCACGGGCACCGCGCCCGCCACCGGTCGTTGCCGGCTCGGCGGACCCGCGTTGCTGGAACCCGGTGCTTCGTGGCCTGAGCTGGGCGGTTTTCCCCTTTCGCTGCATGCCGTGCTCGACACCGACGCCCTCGTCCCATGGCTCGGGGACGAGTTGCCCACGCGGCCCGGGCTGCTGAACTTCTTCTACCTCGATCCCGATGTGCCGTACGAGGTGTACCGGAAGCTGGACCTGTCCGATCCCGGCGCGTGCCGGGTGATCCCGGCCGATCCGGCGAGGGCGGTCGAGGCGGCCGCGCCCGAGCCGGCCAGGAGCTACCCGGCCACGCCCGTCCACGCGGCGCCGGTGACCATGCTGCCCGACTGCTGGGACGTCGAGACCGGCGACGTCGAGTTCGACGAGGACGAGCACTGGGGCGTGTCGTCGCTCATCCTCACCGAGATGGACGGTCTCGACGGCAACACCGCCGACTGCCACGCCGCGTTCGGCTGGCCCGACACCTCCTACGCCTCTCCGGTGACCCGCCGCGACGCCGACGGGCCCGCCGTCCACCTGCTGCAGCTGGCCTCGGACGGCGAGCTGGGGTGGGGGTGGGGTGATGCCGGGACGATGTACTTCACGATCCCGGTGAAGGCCTTCCAGGCGGGGGATTTCGGGCAGGCTGAGGCGAGCATCCGCTGCTGCTGAGTCCCCCGAATGGAGATCAACTTGTCGCGATTAACCCTTGCCGTCGTCTGGGTGGGTGCCCTGGGGGCCGCCGTCTTCCCGACGTGGCAGCTCTGGCGTTCCGTGGTCAATCCGGGACAGCTGTTCTGGTGCGGTGGTGTGGTCTTCCGCGAGTACGAGCCGTGGCGGCAATTCTTAGAGCCCCTCGCCGAGCCCCTGCGGGCGGACCTGAACCTGCTCGTGCGCGGATCGTCCCTCAGCGCCGTGCCCGCGATCATCGTGCTGGCCGCCTTCGCCCGCCGGCGGTCCGCGACGGCGGGGCGGCGGGCGGCGGCGGGGCTCACGCTGCTCGCGGTGCTTCAGGTGTTGTCCGCCCCGTACTTCGACTTCACGGTCTGCCAGACGGTGCCGATCTTCGGCGGGCAGTGGTTCGGGGAGGTGGTCCGGCACGCGTACGAGGGGGCGCCGTCGCTGGTGGCGGCCTTGTTGGTGCTGGTCGCCACGCAGGTGCTGGGGCCGGGCGAGGAGGTGGCCGCGGTGTCCGGGGCGACGGTGGCCCGCCGTGCGCCGGCCGTTCTCATCGGCTACTGGACGATCGTGCTCGCCGTCAGTGTCGGTGACGACCTGTCGGCCGGCCCCCTGAGGTACGGGCTGTGGGATCGCTTCGGCGAGGGCGTCTGGTTGCCGGTCTTCGTCGTGGCGATGGGCCTCTACCTGTGGCTGCGGCCGCGTCTGCCGGAAAAGGGTTGGACGGGATCGAGTGCGGGCTTGTAGCTTGCCGGTGACCGTGACTCCGCCCGAGGAGGTGAGACCCATGACTGTGTATCGATGGGTGCTCCCCCTTGCCGTCGCGGTCGGGCGATTGACGTAGGTGTCGCCGGGAGCGCCTCCAAGACAAGGCACTTCCGAAAGGCAACACCCATGGTTTCTTCGAAAGCCGACCGCGCGCCTCTCTCGTTCGACGTGATCATCGCCGGCTGCGGGCCGACCGGTGCGATGCTGGCCGCCGAGCTGCGGCTGCACGACGTCCGGGTTCTCGTCCTGGAGAAGGACACCGAGCCCGGGTCGTTCGTGCGGATCGTCGGCCTGCACGTTCGCAGTCTCGAACTGCTCGCGATGCGCGGCCTGCTGGAGCGCGTCGCCGCGCACGGACGGAAGCGGCCGGCCGCTGGGTTGTTCGCCGGTATTCACAAGCCGGCGCCCGCCGGTCTGGATTCCGCCTACGGCTACCTGCTGGGCATTCCGCAGCCGGTCGTGAATCGGCTGCTCGAAGAGCACGCGGTCGCGCTCGGCGCGCAGGTCCGGCACGGGTGTGCGGTGGCCGGTCTCGAGCAGGACGACGAAGGGGTGACCGTCGAGCTGGCCGATGGGGAGCGGCTGCGGTCGCGTTACCTCGTCGGGTGCGACGGCGGGCGCAGCACGGTGCGCAAGCTGCTCGGCGTCGGGTTCCCCGGCGAGCCCGCGCGGGCCGACACGCTGATGGGCGAGATGGAGGTGGGCGTGCCGCCGGAGGAGGTCGCCGCCGCGCTGAGGCGGCTGGGTGACACCCCTCAGCGGTTCTGGCTGCGGCCCTTCGGCGAGAAGGTCTACAGCGTCGTGGTGCCCGCCGCCGAGGTCGGCGACCGGGCGGTGCCGCCCACGCTGGACGACTTCCGGCGGCAGTTGCGGGCCGTCGCCGGCACCGATTTCGGGGTGCACTCGCCGCGCTGGATGTCCCGGTTCGGGGACGCCACGCGGCTGGCCGAGCACTACCGGGTGGGGCGGGTGCTGCTGGCCGGCGACGCGGCGCACATCCATCCGCCGACCGGCGGGCAGGGCCTCAACCTGGGCGTTCAGGACGCGTTCAACCTCGGCTGGAAGCTGGCCGGGCAGATCCGCGGCTGGGCGCCCGGGACGTTGCTGGACACGTACCATGCCGAGCGTCATCCGGTCGCGGCGGACGTGCTGGACAACACCCGCGCCCAGATGGAGCTGTACTCCGCCGAGCCGGGCGCGCGGGCGGTGCGCCGGCTGCTCACCGAGCTGATGGACTTCGACGTCGTGAACCGCCACCTGACGGAGAAGATCACCGCGATCAGTGTCCGGTATGACCTCGGCGAGGGCCACGACCTGCTCGGCCGCCGGCTGCCGGACGTCGAGGTGAAGCAGGGCCGTCTCTACGACCTGCTGCACCAGGGGCGCGGCCTGCTGCTGGACCGTACCGGACGTCTGAGTGCCGGCGGCTGGGCGGATCGGGTCGACCTGCTCGCGGATCCCACCGCCGATCTGGACGTTCCGGGTGTCCTGCTGCGTCCGGATGGATATGTCGCCTGGGTCGGTGACGGCCAGCGGGAGCTGGACGGCCGGCTCCGGCAGTGGTTCGGCGAGCCCACGAGCTGATCCGTCAGGCGGTCGCGCCGCCGTCGATCACGTGGTCGGCGCCCACGACGAAGCTCGACTCCGGTGACGACAGCCACAGCGCGGCGGCCGCGATCTCCTCGGGGGCCGCCACCCGGCCGATGGGCAGCGCGGCGCGCATGCGCTCGTCGCGCTGCTCCCTGGTCTCGCCGGGACGCGCCGACATGGGGCTGTCGATGGGGCCGGGGCTGAGGGCGTTGATGCGGACGCCGTCGGCGATGTGGTCGCGGGCCGCCGCCCGCGTCAGGTGGCTGACGGCGGCCTTCGAGGCGGCGTACGCGCTCGCGCCCGCCAGCCGCCAGTGCGCCCCCAGGTTGGAGGAGACGTTGACGATGACGCCGCCCCCGTGGGCGCGCATGTGGGCGATCTCGTGCTTCATCGACAGGAACACGCCCTTGAGGTTGATCGCGAGGACGTCGTCCCACACGTCCTCGTCGTAGTCGGCCAGCGGCGCGAGCATGCCGAAGACGCCGGCCGTGTTGAGCGCGACGTCGAGCCCGCCGAAGCGGCTGACGGCGGCCTCCACCATGGCGGCGACATCGGAAGACCGGGTCAGGTCGGCGGTGAACGCGCCGGCCCGGCCCCCGTCCGCCTCGATCGCCTTCACGACCTCGGCCAGCCGGTCGGCGTCGCGGCCGGCGACGAGGACCGCCGCGCCCTCTCTCGCGTACGCCAGCGCCGCCGCCCGCCCCACGACCCCGCTCGCGCCCGTGACGAGCGCGACCTTGCCTGCGAACCGTTGAGTCATCTTATTCAAGACCAATCATTCTCAAATTTGGACAGCCGTCATGGCCTGATCGACCGCGTCACGCAACCGGCGCGGGTCCGGGTCGGCCCGGCCGAGCACCCTGAGCCCCTGCAGCAGCACGAGCAGGAACCTGGCCAGCGCGTACGGATCCTTGCCCGCCGGGATCTCCCCCTGGGCGCGCGCCCTGACCAGGGTGCCGGCCAGCGCGGTCTCCAGCTCCGCCCAGCTCGCCGCCACCTTGGCCAGCACGGTCGCGTCGCGCGAGGCGAACTCCACGGCCGTGTTGACCACCATGCAGCCCCGCCGCAGCTCGTCGGCCAGGATCTCGGCCACGTAGGAGTCGAGGAAGGCCCGGATGGCGGGCAGCGCGGGCCCCGGCTGGGACAGCGGCTCGACCACGTTGCGCTGCTCCAGGTAGCGCTCCAGCGCCTTCAGGTACAGCTCGCGCTTGCCGCCGAACGTCGCGTAGATGCTCGCCCGCGCCACCCCGAGCCGGTCGACGAGGTCGGCCATTGAGGTCGCCTCGTAGCCGCGCTCCCAGAACAGCTCCAGCGCCCGCTGCAACGCGACCTCGGGGTCGAACTCCTTGGT
This sequence comes from [Actinomadura] parvosata subsp. kistnae, assembly GCF_900323885.1. Taxonomy (GTDB): domain Bacteria; phylum Actinomycetota; class Actinomycetes; order Streptosporangiales; family Streptosporangiaceae; genus Nonomuraea; species Nonomuraea composti. The sequence goes on from NZ_OOHJ01000018.1 coordinate 2,216,577, forward strand.
TCTTGCCACGTCGTGCACCCTAGCAGTATCGAGAACGATCGGTCCAATTCGGGGGTCAGGAGAAACGCCTGCCCTCGTCCCGCCGGTACGCCCAGCCGGCCGCCGCCGCCATCGCCACCGTCCAGACGGCCAGCATCGCCATCGACACCCCGTTCGCCGGGATCCCCGCGATCGCCCACCACACCAGCTCCGCCGCACCCCTGGTCGGCACGTACGGCGACAGGGCCTGCACGAACTCCGGCATGACCGCCGGCGGCAGCAGCAACCCGCCGAGAATGGCCATCGGGAAGAACAGCAGCTGCGACACCGCCATCGCCGCCTTCGACGCCAGCACGAACCCGACGAACAACCCCATCAGCATGAACGGCAGCACGCCCGCCACCAGCGCACCCAGCCCCGCCAGCAGCCGGACCGGCGTGATCGTCGCCTCCGTGAGCAGCGCCCCCACCACCAGCACCGGCACCACCGAGATCAGCACGGCGGCGAGCGTCGCCAGGATCCGCCCCGCGAACCGCGGCAGCGGGCCCGCGGGCAGCGTGCGCAGGTACGGGTTCCACGGCTGCTCACGATCCTGCGAGACCGCGATGCCGAGCCCCGTCAGCGCCGCGGACACGGCGCCGAACAGCATCAGCGAGCCCGTCGCCGTGGTCGCGCCCACCGGGTCCTGGCCCGCGAACGGCACCACGAACGCCACCATCGAGAGGGCCGGGAAGAACGCACTGGCCAGGATCCCGATCGGCACCCTGATCTGCTCGATCACCAGGTAGCGGGTGTGGGCGAGGACCAGATTAGACATGAGCGGTCTCCTTCGGGGGATTCGTGGTCAGGGCGAGGAACGCCTCTTCCAAGGTGGCCGGCCTGATCTCCAGGCCGGAGAACGGCACCCCGGCACGTACCAGCTCCACCACCAGCCGGTCGGGGTCGGTGACGACCAGGTCGATCCGGCCGTCCACCCGCTCGGCGCTCAGCACGCCCGGCAGGTCGGGCAGGCGGTCGGCGACGAGGGAGACGCGGCGCGTGCCCACCAGGCCGCGCACCGCCCGCATGGTGTCGTCGGCCAGCACCCGGCCCTGGCCGACCACCAGCACCCGCTCGGCCAGCGCCTCGACCTCCTCCAGGTAGTGGCTGGTGAGCAGGACGGTGCCGCCGTCCTCGTGGAAGGCCTTGATGCCGTCCCACAGCGCCCGCCTCGCCTCGACGTCCAGCCCGGTCGTGGGCTCGTCGAGGAACACCAGCTTCGGCCGGCCCGCGAACGCCAGCGCCACCGCCAGCCGCCGCCGCTGCCCGCCCGACAAGCCGCCGACCTGCCGCCTGACCAGCTCTCCCAGGCCGAACCTGGCCAGCAGCTCCCCCGTGCCCAGCCGCTCCGGGTAGTGCGCGGAGACGAAGTCGACGATCTCGCCGACCCGCAACGACTCCGGCAGCCCCGTCTCCTGCGGCGTCACGCCGATGCCGCGCCGCATGACCGGGTCCAGCGGCGAGCCGCCGAACAGCTCCACCGTGCCCGACGTCGGCCGGCGCAACCCGACGAGGAGGTTGATGAGGGTGGACTTGCCCGCGCCGTTCGGGCCGAGCAGCCCGACCAGCTCACCCGCCCTGATGTCGAGCGAGACGCCGTCGAGCGCCCGCACGCCGCCGTAACGGCGGGTCACGTCGATCGCTCTGGCCAGCACCGTCATGTCAGGTCTCCTTCCGAGGCGAGCAGGTGGATCATCGGCGGGGCAGCCCGGTCACCAGCACGGCACCGACGACCAGGTGCATCGCGGTCAGGACCAGCGTCGCGGCCAGGCCGACGGCGTTGCCGAGCGGGCCGAGCAGGGACAGGGCGAGCACGATCAGGGCGACGATCGTCCAGATGCGGGCGGCGCGCGGCGTGAAGCGCTCCAGCACGGCCAGCAGCGCCCAGCCCGCCAGGCCGACCAGCAGGCTCGCCACCACGACCGCCACCGGCCCGACCGGCTGCGGGTCCGTGCCGGCGCCCATCCGCGCGCTCAGGTCCGCTCCCCCCACCGGGACCGCCAGATCCCATCCGGCGAGGGCGGCCACGGACGCGCCGATCACGACGAGCAGCCGCCTGACGCGAGTGCGGGCAGGCCTGGTGCCGGTGGGCGTCGCGCCGGCGGACGTCGTGCCGGCGGACGTCGTGCCGGTGGGCGTCGCGCCGGCGGACGTCGTGCCGGCGGACGTCGTGCCGGCGGGCGTCGTGCCGGCGGGCGTCGTGCCGGCGGGCGTGGGGTTGGCGGGAGTGTTCATGTCGCTCGGCCTTCTGCGTGAGGAGGAGGGGGTGGGCCTGCTGTTCGTCGAGACGTTTCTCATGCGGATCAGCCTCGCCCGTCACCCCGCCCCGCCACATCGGGCGCCCGGCCGCGCCGTCCCCTCCCCCAGCGGGGTACGGCTCCTACTTTCGTAGGTGCCGGCCCCGCCAGCCCCCCGTTTAGCCTGGCCGCATGAGTCAGATACGCCCCTCGCACCCGCTGGCGGTGGCGGCCGTGGGCCTGACGATCGGCGCGCTGAGCACCGTGAGTCTGTGGGATCGGGAGGTCGGGCCGACGTGGTGGCTGGACGTGGCGGTGGCGGCGGTGAGCCTGGTCGCCGCGCTGGCCCAGCTCCGCTGGCCGGTCCACGGGGCGCTGGCCGCCACCGTGCTGGCCACGCTCTCCCCGGCGGCCACGCCGGCGGCGACGACGGGCGCGTTGCAGGTGGCGCAGCGCAGGCGGTTCCCCGTGGCGGCGGCCGTGACGGCCGCGGGCATGGCGGCTCACCTGGTGCAGGGGTTGTGGCGGCCCAATTCGGGCATCTCGTTCGGCTGGTGGTTGCTGCTGATCTGCGCCGCGTACGGTGCGTTGCTGGGCTGGGGCGCGCTGGCCCGTTCGCGGCGGGCCCTGCTCATCTCCCTGCGCGAGCGGGCCGCCAGAGCGGAGGCCGAGCAGGGGCGCCGGGTGGCGGAGGCCCGCATGGCGGAGCGGCACCGGCTGGCCAGGGAGATGCACGACGTGCTGGCCCACCGCCTGTCCCTGGTGGCCACGCACGCGGGGGCGCTGGAGTACCGTCCGGACGCCTCTCCCGACCGGATCGCCAAGGCGGCCGGGGTGGTGCGCACGGGCGTGCACCAGGCGTTGGAGGAGCTGCGGCAGGTGATCGTCCTGCTGCGCGAGCAGGACGACGAGGGTGACGACCTCGAACCGCACCCGGACCTGGCCGACCTGCCCGGCCTGGTCGCGGAGGCGCGGGAGGCGGGCCAGCCGGTACGCCTGCGCGAAGGCATCACCGGCACCACGTCCCTGCCGCCGGCCGTGTCCCGTACCGCCTACCGGGTCGTGCAGGAGGGGCTCACGAACGCCCGCAAGCACGCGCCGGGAGAACCGGTGGAGGTGCTGCTGGAGGGCGCGCCGGGGACACCGCTGCTGATCGACGTGCGCAACCCGCTGCCCCCGCCGGGCACCGCGCCGATCGTGCCCGGCAGCGGCCTCGGCCTGGTGGGGCTGACCGAGCGGGTACGCCTGGCGGGCGGGCGGCTCGACCACCAGGGCACCGGCGCGGAGTTCGTGCTGCGGGCTCGGTTACCATGGCCGCCGTGATCCGTGTCCTCCTGGTCGACGACGACGCCCTGGTCCGGGCCGGGCTGTCCATGATGCTCGACGGAGCGGCGGGCATCACCGTCGTCGCCGAGGCGGCCGACGGCCAGGAGGCGATCACCGCCACCGACGCGCACGCGCCCGACGTCGTCCTGATGGACCTGCGCATGCCGCGCCTCGACGGCATCACGGCCACGCGGAGGCTGCGGGCCCGCGCGCGGCCGCCCGAGGTGATCGTGCTGACCACGTTCGACACCGACGAGAACGTGCTGCACGCGCTGCGCGCGGGCGCCGCCGGGTTCCTGCTCAAGGACACGCCGCCGCCGCGGATCGTGGAGGCGATCACCCGTGTCTCCGCCGGCGACCCGATCCTGTCCCCGCACATCACCCGCCGGTTGATGGAGCGCACGATCGCCCAGGCGGGCGCCTACGAGCGGGCCCGCGCCGCGCTGGCGGCCCTCACGCCGCGCGAGCACGAGGTGGCCCTGGCGATCGCGCAGGGCCGGACGAACGCCGACATCGCCGCCGATCTCGTGATGGGCGTGACGACCGTGAAGGCCCACGTCTCCAGCATCCTGACCAAGCTCGACCTGGACAACCGCACCCAGATCGCACTCCTCGCCCACGACGCGGGCCTCATCTGAGCTCCCAGTGCCTAGCTCGGCGTGTCCGGCTTCCACTCCTCGGCGAGGAGTCCGAGCAGCACCTCGTCCATGAAGCGGCCCAGCACCCACGCCGACGAGCGCAGCACGCCCTCGCGGACGAAGCCGTTGCGCTCGGCGGCCCGCAGCATCGCGTAATTGTCGGACAGCGTCTCGATCTGCAGCCGCCGCAGCCCGCGCAGGACGAACCCGTAGTGGCACAGCGTCGCCACCACGTCGCTGCCGTAGCCCTTGCCGCGGCAGGACGGCAGCAGCCCCAGCCCGATGTGTGCGGACCGGTTGTGGGTGTCGATCCCCCACAGGTTGGCGCTGCCGACCAGGGTCCCGCCGTCGAGCTCCACGACCGAGAACGGGACCTTCGACTGGTCCTTGTCGTCCGGCACGAGCCGCGAGTCGTTCGTGCCGGGCGTGATCGGCCGCCAGGGCCCGCCTTCGGCGCGGGAGGAGTTGACGGGGTCGTCGTAGAGCTCGGTCAGCAGGATCGGAATATCGTCCTCATGGCGGGCCCTGAGCCCGATTTTCTTGCCTTTCAGCACGCATGCTTCCTATCCGAGCGGATCGTCCGGAGACAAGCAGTTATCTCGGGGTGAGGACCCAGCGCCAGGAGCCGTCGGCGTCGCTGTCGCGGTTGGCGGCGAGCTGGATCGTCTTCGAGCCGTCCACGCTGACCAGCACCAGACCGTTGTTGAACTCGTTCTCGCACTTCCCGGCGCAGCCCAGGGCGAGGACGTTGTCGTTGTCGGCCCAGGCGTGCAGTTGCAGGACGCGCTGCCGCCCGACGACCTTCCCCGTCGCGGCTTCGGTGATCTTCGTGGGCATGCCGTCATCCCCCAGCACCAGCTGGCCGTCGGGAGAGGTGGCCGACAGGCCGCTGCCGCGCCGGTAGCGCTCCCCCTTGGGCGCGTCCGTGGGGGAGCCGTCCAGGGTGTAGAAGCGCCTGTCGGGCGAGGAGGAGGTGGGGCCCCAGATCAGCTCGCCGTCCAGGCTCCAGCCGAGGTCCTGGCGGCCGTTGCCGTTGGTGTACTCGGCGTCGCTGTAGATGCCGTCGGGCAGCGGGGGCAGCTCGTGGTAGACCGACTCGCCCGTCCCCGTGTCGATGACGTAGTAGCCGGTGCGCGGGCTGCCCATCTCGGCGCTGTCCTCCTGGAAGACATCGGGGTAGCTGGAGTAGGCGGTGGCGAGGATCCTGGTGCCGTCCGGGGACCACACGACGGATCCCACCGGGTGCTCCAGCTCGTACGTGGCCAGCATCTGCCCCGTGTCGAGGTTGAGCACGCCCACCCGGTTGCCGATCAGGTCCCCTTGGATCACGGCCGCGACCTGCAGCCCCGGCGCGACGTCCACCCACGCGTACGGGGTCTCGCGGTAGCCGTCCGTGCCCGGGTCGTACACGGACCAGGTGCGCCGGACGCGCGTGCGGTCGCCCTCGACCGGCTCCTGCCGGGTCACGTAGTACGCCGACACCGCCATCCGCCCGGCGGCGACGAGCTTGGCGGGCGGGCTGTGCTCGGTGTCCGTGCGGATGTCCGTCGGCGCCGGCGACGGCCGGGGCGGCAGCGTGATGCCGCTGAGCGGGCGGGCGACGGGCGGCACGGGGTCGCGTTGCACGGTGACGAACACGGCGACGGCCGCGATCATGGCCGCCACCAGCACGGCGGCCCCGTAAGGCTTCCAGGCGCGCCTCCGTAGCGCCCGGTCGGCCAGGCCGGGGGGCACCCTGGCCTCGCCCGCCCAGTCCTCCAGCGTGTCGCGCAGCAGCCGGGTCACGTGGTCACCTCCAGGTCGCGGGCCAGCTCCAGGGCCAGCTCGGGGGCCGTCTCGCGCAGCCGCGCCAGCGATCGGTGCGCGGTGCTCCTGACCGTGCCGACGGAGCAGCCCAGCACCTGGGCCACCTCCTGCTCGGGCAGATCCTCGTAGTAACGCAGCACCACCACCGCGCGCTGGCGGGCGGTGAGCCGGGCGAGGGCGGAGCGCAGCACGAGGCGCAGCTCGCTCTGGTGGTGCGCGTCGCGCGCCTCCCGTTCGGGCGGGCCGGCCTGTAAGACCTCGCCCCGCCGCGTGCTCGCCCGCCACCAGCTGACCTGCTGCCGGTACATGATCTGCTTGGCGTACGCCTCGGGCGCCGTCACCCGCCGCCACTTGGCCGCCAGCCTCGCCAGCGCGGTCTGCACCAGGTCCTCGGCCGCGTGCTGGTCACCGCCGGTGAGCAGGTACCCGAGCCGCATGAGGGCGGGAGAACGCGCGTCAACGAACTCGCGGAACCGTTGCTCGTCCGCGGCGTCCACGGTCACCTCCAGGGAATCGACATCACCCTCTCAGACGCCCCGGTGGTGCTCCCGCTATGCCTGGATCGACAAGAGTTCTAGCGCATCAGGTCGGGGCCCTCGTTCTCGTCGGGGACGGTCGGGGTGGGGTTGACGTACTCCAGCGGGGCCGCGCCGGCCTGCTGGGGCACCTCCAGCAGGCCCAGCGTGTCCTGCTCGCCCCTGCGGGTGATCACCTCGTTGATCGCCTCGGTCAGCTCCCGCCGGTCGTAGGGGCCTTCGGGCAGCTCGTTGAGGTGGGTCAGCAGGTCGGCGGAAAGGTTCACGTGCCGCGAGGCCTGGGCGTAGACGTCGCGCATCGCCACCCGTTCGCGGCCGTGGAACACCTCGTCGATGGCCTGTCGCAGCTCGTCGAGCACGGCGTGTCCGCTCATCGGTCCCCCTTGGTCAGTAGGTCGTCCACCTGCTCCGCCACCATGTCCACGGTGACGTCGCGCACCCATGACTCGTCGTGCGGGCAGCGCTCGGCGGCCGGGTCCACGCCGGCGGCGCCGCAGCGCGGGCAGGCGGTGGTCCAGGAGATCAGGGGCCGGTGCGCGGTCCTGCTGAGCGGGCCGGCCTGGATCAGGTTGCCGCACCAGTAGATAGCGACGGTGGGGGTGCCGACGGCGGCGGCCAGGTGGCGGGGGCCGGTGTCGTTGGCGATCACGAGGTCGCAGCGCTCGTACAGGGCGGCGAGCCCGCCGAGGCCGAGCGCGCCCACGACGGGGATCGCGGGCCGGCGCATGGCCTCGACCACGCCCATCACGAGGTCCTGCTCATCGCGCGTGCCGGTCACGACCACGGGGCGGCCCGTCTGATCGGCCACCTCGGCGAAGCGCTCCACCGGCCAGCGCCGTCGCGGGTCGGTCGCGCCCGGGTGCACGGCCACCAGCCCGGCGGGCGGCTGCCCGAGCGCGCGGGCCAGGTCGGCGCGGTCGGCGGCGGTGACCGCCACGCGCGGCTCCAGCCCGCCGTCCACGGCGCCGACCAGCGCCGCCACCTGGAGGAAGCGCAGGGTCTCGTGGTGATAGTCGGTGTACGGCACCCAGCGGTCCAGCCGCTCGGCCCCCGGCGCGCGCAGCCCCGCGGTCACCCTGGCGCCCAGCCGGCGCACGAACGGGTTGGAGAACCGGCCGCCCCCGTGGATCTGCACCGCCAGGTCGAACTCGCGCTGCCGCAACCGCTCGCACAGCTCCTCCGGCGCCCGGTGGCCCGGCTCGCGGGTGGAGACGCCCGAGATCGGCGGCAGCGCCACCACGTCGTCCACGGGGCCGGGGCGGCCGGTGAGGAAGGCGGCGTGCCAGGCGGTGCCGAGCAGGGTCAGGCGGGCGCCGGGGTAGGCGCGTTTGAGCGCCTCCAGGGCCGGCACGGCCATGAGGTAGTCGCCGATGGCGTTGGCCCGCAGCACCGCGATGCGCCGCACGTCCCCGATGAGCGCCCTCGTGTCAGGTCCGGGTGCCTTCATGCTCGGTCCAGCACGTAGTCGTAGCATTCCGCGCCGCGGTCCACGACGGTGGTCGGCAGCTCCAGGTGGTAGGCGCGGCTGGGCAGCAGCCCCGCGCCGCCGTACCGCTCCATGACGCGCAGTTGCGCGACGACGTCCTCGCCGGCGTGCGCGGGCGGCACCGAGCGCCAGAACGCGAACCCGCCGCACTCCTCCAGCCGCTCCCGGTCGTAGAGCACGCAGCCGCCGATCCAGGCCACCTTGTACGCCTGCCACGCCAGCCGCGCCCCCACCCGTTCGGCCAGGTGCAGCGGATTGGCCGCGTTGTGCAGCGTGTGCCGCCCCCAGGCGGGGCTGCCCCTGCGGACCCGCTCGGGCCACACCTCGCGGGCCCATTCCTCGTAAGGCTCCAGCTCGTCGGGCCGCCGGTCGTCGCGGTAGGAGAGCCCGTGCAGCCCGTACCCGACGAACCCGCACCGCAGCTGCGCCATCGCGGCGAGCAGCACGCCCACGGCGTCGGGCTCCAGCCACACGTCGTCGTCGAGATACAGGCACAGCGGCCGGCCCGCCTGCTCCAGCAGGTACTGGCGCTGCTCGGCCAGCCCGCGCGCGGGGACGTGCCGCAGCAGCGCCACCTCGCTCCCGAGGTGCTCCAGGATCCGTACGGCGCTCGCGACCAGCGGGTCACCGGTGACCGGCATCTCCGACTGGTCGGAGACGACGACCCGGAACCCGCGGGCGCTCTGGGCCGCCAGCCCGGCCAGCGTCACGGCGAGCGCGGCCGGCCGGTCCCTGGTCGGGACGAGCACGTCGAGGTCTGAAGGGCGGTGCATAGCGGCCTGGCTACCCGGCCCTCAGCGTCCGTAACTTCCCTTATATAGGGTTTGAGCTGGTCTTTTGCAGGTACACGCTCCTCATGGGCACAGATGAGATCATCAACGCCGTGGTCGTCGGCGACGTCATGCTCGACTCGTGGCTGCACGGCTCGGCCAAGCGCCTCGCGCAGGAGGCGCCGGTGCCCGTGATGAGCCTGGAGGCGACCGAGGACGCCCCCGGCGGCGCCGCCAACACCGCCGCCAACCTGGTGGCGCTCGGGGCCCGTGTCCGGCTCGTCGGCGTGGTGGGCGACGACGAGTGCGGGGAGAAGCTGGACAACGCGCTGCGGCTGCTCGGCGTCGGCACCGACCTGCTGACCGTGCCGGGGCGGCGCACCGCGCACAAGCGCCGGCTGGTCACCAGCGGCCAGCTCACGGCCCGCTACGACGAGGAGGACCTGTCCGTCATCCCCGAGGATGCCGAGCGCGACCTGCTCGCGCGGGTCGAGGAGGCCGTCGCGGGCGCCGACGTGGTGGTGGCCTGCGACTACGGCGGCGGCGTGTGCACCCCGGCCGTGCGGCGGGCGCTGGCGGGGCTGCCGCTTCTGGTCGTGGACGCGCACGCGGTCGCGCCGTGGCGGGAGTGCGCCCCGGCCGCCGTGCTGCCCAACTACGCCGAGGTCGTCCGGCTGCTCGGCGACGACGGCGGCGCCGTGGACCGGCCCGCGTACCTGATGGGCCGCTCCGAGCGGCTGCTGGAGCTGACCGGCGCCGGGATCGTGGTCACCACGCTGGACGGCGAGGGCACGCTGCTGCACCGCCGGGGCCACCCGCCGTACCGGACCTACGCCCAGCCCGCGCCGCAGCACATGGCGACGGGCGCGGGCGACACGTACACGGCCGCGTTCGCGCTCTGGCTGGCGAGCGGCGCCTCGCCGGAGGAGGCGGCGGAGGCCGGGCAGGCGGCGGCCGGCGTCGTCGTGCGCCGCCAGGGCACCGCCGTCTGCACCCGCTACGACCTGGTACGCGCACTGCGCCGCCAGGAGGGCACCGTGCAGACGGCCGAGCGGCTGGCCCAGCTCCTCGACGAGCACCGGCGCAGGGGCGAGCGGGTGGTGTTCACCAACGGCTGCTTCGACGTGCTGCACCGGGGGCACGTGACGTACCTGGAGCAGGCGGGGCAGCTCGGCGACGTGCTGGTGGTCGCGGTCAACAGCGACGCCAGCGTGGCCCGGCTGAAAGGCCCCGGCCGGCCGGTCAACTCGTGCGAGGACCGGATGTCGGTGCTGGCCGCGCTGAACGACGTGGACTACGTCACCGAGTTCGACGAGGACACGCCGGAGCGGCTGATCAGGATGATGCGGCCCGAGCTGTACGTGAAGGGCGGCGACTACACGGCGGAGATGCTGCCCGAGGCGCCGCTGGTGCGCGCGCTCGGCGGCGAGGTGCGGGTGCTCGGCTACCTGCCGGACCGCTCCACGACCGCCATCATCGGACGGATGCGCTCGCTGCCCGAGGAGGTTTAGCCCGCGCGCCGTTCGGTAGGCGGCACTCCATGACTCAGACCCTGCAGAAGCCCGCCCACCTGCGCGAGGACGTTCAGCCCGAACGCGAGCGCAGGCCGATCGTGCGGGCGGCCGCCAGAGGCGTGATCGGCTCCATGGCGATGTCGGGCCTGCGGCAGCTCACCACCGCGCTCGGCATGGTGCCGAGCACGCCACCCGAGTCCGTGCTCAAGCGGACCGCGCCCAAAGCCTTCCACAGCGTGCCGGACGAGCGGCGGCCGGCCGTCGTGGAGGCCGTGCACTGGACGTACGGGGCGGTCGGCGGGGCGTTCTTCGGCCTCCTGCCCAAGGCGGTGCGCCGGCGGCGCTGGGCGGGGCCCGTCTACGGGGTGCTGGCCTGGGCCGCCTTCGAGACGGCGATCGCGCCCGCACTGGGCCTGACGCGCCGGCACGGGCGGGCCGAGCGGGTGGCGCTGCTGGCCGACCACGTGCTGTACGGCATCGTGGTGGGTGCCGCGCCGCGGCCGTCCAAGAAGCGGCACCACGAGGACGCCGAGCAGGCGCCGCCGTCCTGGCTCCAGGAGCGCCCCTGATCGATCAGGACGTGCCCTGAGGCGATCAGGACGTGCTCTGAGCGATCAGGATGTGCTCTTGAGCGATCAGGATGTGCTCTTGAGCGATCAGGATGTGCTCTTGAGCGATCAGGGTGCGAACAGCCGCAGCGGGTTCGGGATCGGCACCCACCGCATGGCCGCGCCGTCGGCGTCCAGCCAGCGCAGCAGCAGGTTGGCCTTGGCCGGGATGTGCGTGGCGGCCAGCAGGTCGCGCAGCTCCGGCGGGTCGCCGTACTCCTTGGCCGCCGCCGCGAACACGGCCCTGGCCCGCGTCCACAGCTCGCCGACCAGGCGGGGATGCCGCTCCGCCACCGCGCCCGCGATCTCGCACAGGTTGTTGGTCAGCAGGCAGTAGACCAGCCGCTCCCACGCCCGTACGCCGCCCAGCACGGGCGCGGTGAGCCCGGGATGGCGCTCGGCGACCAGCTTGACGCCCTCGTGGTCGCGGAACAGCGCCTGCCCCGGCAGTCCGTGCGCGTCCACCGCGACCAGCACGTTCTGCAGGTGACATTCGAGCACGACCCCGTGCCTCAAATACGCGTGCAGCACCGGCGGCACCACATGTTCCAAATACCGCTCCCACCACACGAGCGCCCCGTCCTCGTCCAGGCCGTCGATCGGGTTGCCGGGGAAGCCCTCGCTGATGCCCGCCGCCAGCAGCGCGGTCAGCCCGGGGAGCAGGTGCTCGCCCAGCCCGTCGCGGACGATCACGGCCAGCCCCTCACCCCCGTCGCCGCCCAGCCGGGCGCTGCGCCAGCCCCGGTCGCGCAGCACGGCCGGGCGGGGCAGGTGGCACGGCAGGTCGTCGAAGGCCACGTCCACCAGGGCCGCGACGAGCGAGAGGCGGCGCAGGTCGTGCAGCCACAGGCGGCGGACGTCGTTCGTGATCCGCACGTCGAGGCTGAACTTGCAGAACAGGTCCGCCTCCGGCAGGTACACCGTGCGGATGGACGCGGTGGCCACCGCCGTGGCGGCGCTGACGCCCGCCTGCCGCAGGCCGGTCTCGCCCAGCAGTTCGAGCTGCCAGGGGTGGGCGGGCAGCAGGGCCAGGCCGGCGCCCGGCGCGGGGCCGAGGCGGTCCAGCGCGCTCGCGTCCCCGTCCACCACCAGGTCGTCCGCCGGTACGGCGAGCAGCGGCAGGGCGAAGCTCGCCCGCGCCTCGGGCGAGTACCGCAGCCACTCCCTGGGCCCGCCGCCGCCCCTGGCCTTGGGCGCGGGGTGGTAGCGGTGGCCGGCGACGAGGGCCTGCTCGGAGCGCAGGTACGCGTCGGCGGGCGGCACCGTGGCACGCCTGGCCGCCAGCAGGACGGCCGTGACGTCCCGGCTGTCGAGGATCTCGCCGGGCAGCGCGTCGTTGGCGGCCCCGGTGGCGGCCCGCAGCTCGGCGGCGGTCAGCTCGACGAGCTCCGGCAGCGGGATCGGCCGCCAGCCGTCGGGGGTGCGCAGGGCGGGCTCGGCGGGAAACCGGGCACCACCGACACGCAGCACATGCCCGGTCGCGGGCAGCACAAAAAAGCGAGGCTCGGCGGGCGCGAAGGGGCCGGCGGACGCGAAGGGCTCAGCGGACGCGACGGGGCCGGCAGGAGCCGAGGGGTCGGCGGGCGTGGCGACTTCGCGGAGGAGACAGTTCAGCAGCGCCGTCACCGCAAGGGACTCGGCTTCGAGCCCCGGCCCTGCGGCGGGCAGGAGGCCGTCAGTGAATGCCATGGCGACCCTACTCCTACCCTTTGTCCCCATTGATGCCCACAGAGTAGCTATCAGGCGGGTTTCTGGGAAAGATGAGAGATATGAGGCGTTTAGAGGGCGAGTTCGCCGCCGAACTGGCTCTCGTCCGGCCCGACCTGTCGGACCGCTACACGGCGGCCCTGCCCGGCGCGCGAGCCGCCGTCCTGGGGCGGCTGTGGCGAGGGCTCCTGTACGAACCCCTCCCCCGCCTGACCGCCACCGGCCCGTCCCGCGTGTTGCTGGCCGACGGCCGCGAGCTGACGGGCCCGGAGCGGCGGCCGTACGACCTGCGGGAGGAACCCGAGCTCCGGCTGGCCGGCCGCCCGTACCGCCATCCGGCCGAGCTGCTGGCCGCCCTCGGGCTGCCGGGCTCGGCCCGCCTCGTGGACGACCTCGACCACAGCGTGGCCTCCATGGCGCTGTCGCGCGCCGGCGCCTCCCCGCGGCCCGGCGACACCGTGGAGGATCACGAGCAGAGCGTGGTGGACGGGCACCCGTACCATCCGGGCTGCCGCAACCGGCCCGGCGTGTCGGTGGCCGAGCAGCTGGCGTACATGCCCGAGCACCGCCCCACCGTCGCCCTCGACCTCCTGGCGCTGCCGCTGCGCGAATGCCTGGTCACGGGGCCGTGGCCGGCCTCGCTCGTGGACGGCGACCGGCTGCTGCTGCCCGTGCACCCGTGGCAGACCCGGCACGTCCTGCCCGCCCTGGGCCTGCGTCCCCACGCGACGGGCGTCGTCCGGGCCCGCCCGCTCATGTCCGTACGCACGCTGGCCCCGCTCGACGGCGGCCCGCATCTCAAGACCGCCTTCACCACCCGCATGACCTCGGGGATCAGGGACATCTCGCCCGGCTCGGTCCGCGACTGCGTCCCGCTGTCGGACCTGCTCACCACGCTGGCCGCCAAGTGCGGCGGCACCCTGCGCATCGCCCGCTACCTGGCCGGGGCCGCCGGCCAGGTGGCGGGCCGGCACAGCGCCGACCTGTCCTGCATGCTTCGCGAGCCCACGGCCGAGCCGGGCACGGTGCTGCCGGTCGCCGCCGTCACCCGCTCCATGGTGAGCGACCCGGCCGCCTGGCTGGCCGCGTTCGCCCGCCTGGCCCTGACGGACACGCTGGGGCTGCTGGCGCTCGGCGTGGCGCTGGAGGCGCACGGGCAGAACCTGCTGGTGGCGCTGGGCGCGGACGGCCTGCCGTACCGGCTGGTCTACCGGGATCTGGCCGACGTGCGGATCAGCCCCGCCCGGCTGGCCCGGCACGGGATCGAGGTGCCGCCGGTCAGCCCCAGGCTGCTCAGCGACGATCCGGCGGTGCTGCACGCCAAGCTGTTCGGCTCGCTGGCCGGCACCACGTTCGGCAGCCTGATCGCGCTGTTCGGGCAGGGCGACAGGGACGCCGAGGACCGGCTGTGGGAGGTCGTGGCCGCCGCCGCCAGGCGGGCGTTCGCGGCGCTGCCGGACACCCCCGACGTACGGGCGGCCAGGGGCGCGCTCTTCGGCGCGCGTCTCATGGTCAAGGCCCACCTGGTGGCCCGCCTGGACGGCGCTCCGCCGGGCGACAGCTGGACCGGTCTGCCGAATTATCTCGGCGCGCACAGCCACGCGTGAGCCCAATCTTCTGGCTCTTTGGGCGGTGGAGCGGGAAGATGGGGTTCGAGCCGCAATCTGCCGCGCGCGACCGTCCCCGAAGGCGCGCCGACCCAGAGGGAGGGGGCTCGCCATGATGCAGCTGTCCGTACGCCTGGTGCCCGTCGACGACACCACACTGGTGATCGCGCTGACCGGAGAGCTCGACTCGACGACGAAACCCGTGCTGGCCGCCTTCCTCGACCCGCTGCCGCAGACCACGGTGAAGCACGTGCTGGTGGCCGCGGGCGATCTGTGGTTCTGCGACCTCAACGGCCTCGACCTGCTCGCGCGCACCCATCGCGCGCTGCAGGAGAAGGGCGGTCACCTGGCCCTGGCGGAGGTGCAGCCGCCGCTGCGCCGCCTCATCGCGCTGATGACCGAGCAGTCGGCGGCGACGATCCCGGTGTTCGCCACGATGGCCGAGGCGCTGGCGGCGGCGGGCGTGGAGGCGTACCAACCGGCCGAGCCGGCGCTGCGGCGCCGCCACCTGCCCCGGCTGCGCACCGTGCCGCGCGCTCCGTCCCCCGTGCGGGCGCAGGCCAGGTCGCGGCGCGAGCCGGCGCCCGCCCAGGCCGCCCAGGCCGCCCAGGCCGCCCGCCCGAGCGCGGCCGAGATCGAGCTCGACGTGAGCAGCCTGCCGTCGGTCATCTTCGAGGCGCGCTCGCTGCGCGACCAGGCGCTGCACCAGCAGCAGGCGCTGAACAACCGGCTCACCGCCGCGGCCCAGGCCCGCGCCCGGCTCCTGACGACCCGGCGGCGCTGCGACGACAGCCTGATGGCCATGCGCAGCAGCCTGTCGGAAGCCCGCTCGATCCTGACGCTGGCCGAGGCGAGCCAGGAGCGGCCCCATCTGTCCTGAGCGCGCATGAGGCCTCTCATCCGGGATAGAGGGGGGACATGGAGGCTCCAGGACGTGACGTGGTCGTGGTCGCCGCATCGGCGGGCGGCGTTGAGTCACTGCGGGTCCTGCTGAGCGAGCTGCCGGCGGACCTGCCGGCGGCGGTGCTGGTGGTGCTGCACGTGCCGCCGCAGGGCAGCAGCAGGCTGGCCGGCATCCTCGACCGGGCCGGGCCGCTCAAGGCGGCCCCCGCCGAGGACCAGGAGATCATCCGTCCTGGCCGCGTGTACGTCGCCCGCCCCGACTTCCACCTGCTCATGAGCGACGGCATGATCCGGCTGACGCGCGGCCCGCAGCACAACGGGCACCGCCCGGCGGCCGATCCGCTGTTCGTGAGCGCGGCTCTCGACGCGGGAGCGCGCGTGGCGGCCGTGGTGCTGAGCGGCACCCTGGACGACGGGGCGAGAGGGTGCGAGGCGATCTACAAGCACGGGGGTGCGGTCGCCGTACAGGATCTTGCGGAGTGCGCGTTTCCCGGCATGCCGCGAGCCGCCATGACGGCGGTGCCGGCCGCGCGGGCCCTGCCCGTGCGCGAGCTGGCCGGGTGGGTCCTGGAGCAGAGCCGTACCCCTGTGAGTACGGAGGTCCAGGTGTACGACAACGAGATGGAGCGCGAGATCGAGCAGTTCCTGCGCGAGGCGCCGTCCCTGGGCGAGCCGGAAGGGGAACTGATCGCGTTCAGCTGCCCGGAGTGCAACGGCCCCATCTACGAGCAGAAGAGCGCCACATCCTCCCGGTACGTGTGCCGCGTCGGCCACGCCTGGTCGCGCGACAGCATGATCAACGCGCAGTCCGACGCCGTCGAGCGCGCCCTGTGGGTGGCCATCCAGCGGCTGGAGGAGCGGCTGCGGGTGCTGGAGCGCATGCGCCGCTCCGCCGAGGAGCGGGGCCAGGAGCTGTCGCTGCGTTACTTCCACGAGGAGGAGGAACGCACCAGCGAGGCACTGAACACCATTCGCATGCTGCAATCGCGCATCGGTCGCAATGGTGACACGCTGCTGGCGGACTGAGCAGGGTCGATCGGCGTAGGCTTCCGTTGTGACGACAGAGGAAGAGCGTGAGTTCGACGACCTCCTCCTTCTCCTCAAGGAGACGCGCGGTTTCGACTTCACGGGCTACAAGCGCAACACCTTGATCCGGCGGATCGCCCGCCGGCTCGAGGCGCTCAAGCTGCACGACTACGGCGAATACCGCGATCTACTGGAGTTGGAGCCTGAGGAGTTCACCCGACTCTTCGACAGTCTCTTGATCAATGTCACCAGTTTCTTCAGAGACGCGGCCGCGTGGCAGCGGCTGCGCGAGCTCGTCATCCCCGCCCTGCTCGACCAGAAGCCGGCGGGCCAGCCCATCCGCATCTGGAGCGCCGGGTGCGCCACCGGCGAGGAGGCCTACACCATCGCCATGGTGCTGGCCGAAGAGCTCGGCATGGACGGGTTCCGCGACCGGGTGAAGATCTACGGCACCGACCTCGACGAGAAGGCGCTGCACGTCGCCCGCACGGGCGTCTACAACGACCGGGCGCTCGCCGACGTGCCGATCGACCTGCGCGAGGCCTACTTCGAGCGGGTCGAGAACGGCTACACCTTCCGCCGCGACCTGCGCCGCCAGCTCATCTTCGGCCGCAACGACCTCACCCACGACGCGCCCATCTCCCGCGTCGACCTGCTGCTGGCCCGCAACACGCTGATGTACTTCAACACGGAGATGCAGCTCAACATCATCCGGCGCTTCCACTTCGCGCTGTCCGACCCCGGGTTCCTGTTCCTGGGCAAGGCGGAGATGCTGCTCAACCACAGCGACAAGTTCGAGCCCGTCGACCTGCGCATGCGCCTGTTCAGGAAGATCAGGCCGGCCAACCACGGAAACCGCGCCCCGTGGTCGGTCACCGGCGCCGCCACCGACCTGGCCTCGCGGCTGCCGACGCTGGCGTCCGTGGCGCTGGCGTCCGGCCCGGTGGCGCAGCTCGTCGTCGACGTCTCGGGCAACCTGGCGCTGGCCAACTCCAAGGCCGAGGCGCTGTTCAACCTCAACCCGCGCGACGTCGGCCGCCCCTTCCAGGACCTTGAGGTCTCCTACCGCCCCGTGGAGCTGCGCTCGGTCATCGAGCAGGCCCGCCACGACCTGCGCCCGGTGGAGCTGCAGGACGTCGTCTGGCACCGCGTCGGGTCGCCGGAGCCCAGCGTCTTCGACGTCTCGGTCGTCCCCCTGCTGGCCTCGGGCAATCTGGTCGGGATGGGTATCCACTTCTACGATGTCACGCGCTACCGCAAGCTGCGCGACGAGCTGGAGCAGGCCAACCGGCAGCTCGAGCAGGCCTACGAGGAGCTGCAGTCGCTCAACGAGGAGCTGGAGACCACCAACGAGGAGCTCCAGTCCACGAACGAGGAGCTGGAAACCACCAACGAAGAGCTCCAGTCCACCAACGAAGAGCTGGAGACGATGAACGAGGAGCTCCAGTCCACCAACGACGAGCTCCAGCACATCAACGACGCCCTGACCGCCCGCACCATCGAGCTCGACGAGGTCAACCGGTTCGTCTCCTCGGTGGTGCGCAGCCTCGGCGACGCCGTGGTGGTGCTCGACGACGACCTGCGCGTGGTGGTCTGGAGCCCGGGCGCCGAGGAGCTGTGGGGGGTGCGCTCCGACGAGGCCGTGGGCGAGCCGCTGGCCGGGCTCGACATCGGCCTGCCCCTCGACCTGCTCCTGCCGCGCCTGCGCGCCGCGCTCGCCAACGGCACCAACCCGCTGGTGGAGGTGGAGGGGCTGGTGCTCGACGCGGTCAACCGCCGGGGCCGCCCCGCGCCGCTCACCGTGCAGCTCTCACACCTGCGCACGGAGGACGACACCGTTCATGGCCTCATCATGGTGATGAACGTGGTCAACTCCGACGGCTAGGAGATGCGCATGCGTGTGAAACCCCGTCGTTCCTTATTCCTGAGGCTGCTCCTCGTGCCGGCCCTCGCGGTCGCCGCGTGGGCGCCCGCCGCCGCCGCCGTGGCACAGGACAACGTGATCGTCCTGCCCGGCGCCACCTCCGCCGAGGGCATCGCCGCCGGGCCGGGCGGCACCTTCTACGCCGGCGACCTGTTCGGCGGCGACATCTTCCGCGGCGACGCCCGGCGCGGCACCGCCGAGCGCTTCATCGACGCGCCCGACGGGCGCATGGCGGTGGGCATGGTCGCCGATCACCGCCACGGCCTGCTGTTCGTCGCGGGCGGCTTCACCGGCCAGGCGTACGTCTACGACCTGCGTTCCGGAGTGGAGGTGGCCACGTACCAGCTCGCCGCGCCCGATGCGGGGCTCATCAACGACGCGGCCCTGGGCCGCGACGGCGTGTGGTTCACCAACTCCGGGCGGGCCGAGCTGTACTTCGTGCCGATCGGCCACAAGGGCCGGCTCGGCCCCGCCCGCACGCTCACGGTCACCGGCCCGGCCGCCGACACCAGCGGCGAGGTCAACCTCAACGGCATCCAGGTCGCCGGCCGCACCCCCATCGTCGCCCACACCGGCCTCGGCCGGCTCTACACGGTCGATCCCGCCACCGGCGCCAGCACGCCCATCGCCGGGGTGGACGTGCCGAGCCCCGACGGCCTCGTCCTGTCCGGCGACCGCCTTTGGGTGGTGAACTCGACCAGCCAGGTCTCCCGCTTCCGCCTGAGCCACGACCTGTCCGGCGGCGTGCTGGAGAAGACGATCACCAGCCCGCTCTTCGACTTCCCCACCACGGCCGCGCTCATCGACCGTCACCGGCTCGCGGTGGTCAACGGCCACCTCGGCACGATCCCGCCGACGTCGCCGACGTACGAGGTCATCGTCGTCGAGCCCTAGCGGCGTGACGTGGCCCAGGACGGCACCCAGGCCGTCCTGGGCGCGCCCGCCAGGCTCCGGAAGTAGTCAATGATCGGCCGGAGCCGGGGGTGCGGGTTCGCCCGTGGCATGAGGAGCGCGTGCGGGTAGGCGAGCACGGGGTCCACGATCGGGATGCGGCGCAGGTCGTGGCCGGCCGGCCAGGCGAGCCGGTCGCGGGCGCCGACGAGCGTGGCCACGTCACCCGACTCCGCGAGCGTGTCGAGCAAGGGCTCGATCCCGAAGTTGGGGCCCTCCCCGTCGATGCGCAGGCCGAAGGCGGTGGCGAGCTGGTCGTAGAAGTCGGCCCACTCGCTGCGCGGCGCGAGGCCCGCGATCCGGATCCGGTGCGGGCGCAGCTGCTCCGGCGTCACCGTACGGGCGGCGGCGAGCGGATGCCCCGGCCCCACGAGCAGCTCCAAGGGGACGTCGAGCACCCGGGCCATCTCGACGTCGCGGGGCAGCGCGGCCGGGTCGGTGACGGCCCGGAAGGAGGCGTCGACCTCGCCCGCCCGGACGGCCGCGACCGCCGTCCCGGGGTCACCCGCCTTCAACGCGACCACGTCGAGCTGGATCCCGGGGTTCGAGCGCCAGTAGTCGTGCAGGACGACGGCCTGCGCGCTGCGGAAGCCCAGCACGTCGATCCGCAGCAGCCGCGCGTCGGGCCGGACCGCGCCCATGGCGTGCTCGACGCCCGCGACGATGCCCCGCGCGTGCGGGAGGAACGCCTGGCCGCCGGGCGTCAACTCGACCCCCCGGGCGGTGCGGGTGAACAGGCGCACCTCCAGCTCGCGCTCCAGGGCGGCGATCCGCTTCGAGACCGCCTGCTGGGTCACGCCCAGCTCGTCGGCCGCGTACTGGAACTGGCCGAGCTCCGCCGCCCGGACGAACGATCGCACCGCTTCCGTGTCCACCGCCGCAGCTTACGCGCGCCCAGCCGCCCGGCGGCTCCCCCAGCGCCCGGCCGGCCAGTGGCTCCCGGCAGCGCCCGGCCGGCCGTTGGCTCCCCTCAGCGGGCGGCCAGCTCCGCGACCGGGATCCGGCGGAAGGCGATGCTCTCGTACGGGCCGAAGTTCCCCGTCTCGAACAGCAGGCCCACCGTCTCGCCGTCCACCCGCACCAGGTCGGAGTAGGCGGCGGGCAGCCCCGACACCGTGTGCGCCACCCGCCAGGTGACGCCGTGGTCGTGGCTGGCGCGCACGGTCATCAGGGCCCGCGCGTCGGGCGCCGCGGGCCCCGAGAACAGCAGCACCTCCGGCTCGTCGCACCACAGCACGCTGCCCTCCACCACCGGCCCGGCGAGCCCGGCCTGCGGGCGGAACGGCAGCTCCAGCGTCTGCCCGCCGTCGGCCGAGCAGGCGTCGGCCCTGGTGCCGGGGGCGGTGGAGTCGGTGCGGGTGTTGAGGTAGAGCCGGCCGCCGGGCAGCTCGGTGGCGGTGGTCTCGTTCACGTTGACGTAGCCGTCGGGGTTGTCGTCGACGTACCCGATGCGCCAGGTCTGCCCGCCGTCGTCGCTCAGCAGCGCGTGGCCGCCGTTGTACTTGCCCTCGGTGCCGTTGTCCTGCCCGCTGGGCGGCAGCGAGTGGTTGGCGGGCACGACGACGCGCCCGGCGTGCTCGCCCTGCCGGAGCTGGACCGCGTGCCCGGGCGTGGTCGCGTACCACCGCCACTCGGGCTTCTTCACGCTCCCGGTGATCTCCCTGGGCGCCGACCACGTGGCCCCGTCGTCCTCGCTGACCTGTGCGAACACCCGCCGCCCTGCCGCCGCGGGGACCTGGCCGCGCCGGATCTTCTCCTCGGTGGCCGACGGGCCCTGCCGCACGAAGACGAGCAGGATCCGGCCGTCGTCGAGCACCACCGGCGCCGGGTTCCCCGCCGTGCCCCGCTGCGGCTCCGTCGCCACCACCTGGAGCCCGCCCCACGTCCGGCCGCCGTCGGACGACCGCTTGAGCACCAGGTCGATGTGCCCGGAGTCGGACGCCGACCCGCGCCGCCCCTCCGCGAACGCCAGCACCGTGCCGGCCCGCGTCACCACGGCCGCCGGGATCCGGAACGTGTGGTAGCCGTCCGTCGCCTGCCGGAACGGCACCGAAGTCGGGTAGTCATCCGCCATGCGGGCACGCTAGGGCGCGCGGGTTAACGGACTTCGACGCCGCCCCTACGTGCGGGCGAATGGCCGGGGGTGACCCGCGCCTCGGGGCCGGGTTCGCGGGGCGCCGATCGGCCGTGAAAGCATCTTCTCGATAGCCGAACGAGTCTTGTGGAGGCAGGGGTGGCTGACGAGTTCGATGTCATCGTCATCGGGGCGGGGCCGGCGGGCGAGAACGTCGTGGACCGCGCCGTGCGGGGCGGCCTGACCGCGGCCATCGTCGAGGAGCGGCTGGCCGGCGGCGAGTGCTCCTACTGGGCGTGCGTGCCGAGCAAGGCGCTGCTGCGGCCGATCGACCTGGCGGGCGAGGTGGCGCGGGTGCCCGGCCTGTCGCTCGGCCCGATCGATGTCGCCAAGGTGCTGGCCAGGCGCGACGAGGCCGTCTCCGGCTACGACGACGCCGGCCAGGTGCGCTGGGTCGAGGGCGTCCCGGCCGAGTTCGTCCGCGGCCGCGGCCGCCTCGACGGCCCCAAGCGCGTCCTCGTGACGGGGGAGAACGGCGCGGAGCGGGTGCTGACCGCCCGCCAGGCCGTCGTGCTGGCGACCGGCAGCACCGCCGCCATCCCGCCCACGCCCGGCCTGGCCGAGGCGGCCCCCTGGACCAGCCACGAGGTGACGGCGGCGACCGCGATCCCCGAGCGGCTGGTCGTGATCGGCGGCGGCGTGGTCGCCTGCGAGATGGCGCAGGCCATGCACGGGCTCGGCGCCCGGCAGACCACCGTGCTGGTGCGCGGCGGCGGGCTGCTCAACCGCATGGAGCCGTTCGCGGGCGAGCTGCTCGCCGAGTCGTTCGCCGAGGCGGGCATCGACGTGCGCACCCACACCGACGTCGTCCGGGTCGAGCGGCCGGAGCCCGGCGGGAAGGTCACCGTGCACCTGCCGGAGGGGCCGCCGCTGGAGGCCGACGAGCTGCTGGTGGCGACCGGCCGCCACCCCGCGACCCGCAACCTGGGGCTCGCCTCGGTGGGCCTGCCGGAGGACCGGCCGGTCGAGGTGGACGACAGCCTGCGCGCCACCGGGGTCGAGGGCGGCTGGCTGTACGCCGTCGGCGACGTCAACGGGCGGGTGCTGCTGACGCACATGGGCAAGTACCAGGCCAGGATCTGCGGCGACGTGATCGCGGCGCGGGCGCGGGGCGACGAGCTGCCCGCGATGCGCGACCTGGCGGGCGGCTACGGCGCACCCCAGGTCGTCTTCACCGACCCGCAGATCTGCGCGGTGGGCCGCACCGAGGAGGCGGCCCGCGCCGACGGCTTCCGCGTGCGCGTGGTCGACTACGACATGGGGGCGGTCACCGGGGCCTACCTGCTGGGCGACGGCTACCGCGGCAAGGCCAGGGCCATCGTCGACGAGGACAGGAAGGTGCTGCTCGGCGTCACCTTCGCCGGCCCCGGCGCGGCCGAGCTGCTGCACGCGGCGACGATCGCGGTGACGGCCGAGGTGCCGCTCGACCGGCTCTGGCACGCGGTGCCGTCGTTCCCGACGGTGAGCGAGATCTGGCTGCGCCTCCTGGAGACCTACGGCCTGTAGGAGGTCCGCCGAGACCTACGGCCTGGAGGAGGTCCGCCGAGACCTACAGCCTGGAGGAGGGGCGCCGGCCGGTCAGCCGCATTCCCGCCGCACGTCCAGGCGCGCGGTCATTTGCGGCGGGATCCGGGCGGGCGCGGCGGGCCCGCCGCGCTCCTCCGGCTCCAGCATCAGCTCCGCCACCGTCTCCTCGACGCTGTCGCGCACCTCCACGCGCGAGAGCAGGTCCGTCAGGCGCAGCACCGACAGCAGGTGGTCGGACGGCCGGACCACGAAGATCCGGCCGCTGCCCTCCTCGGCCATCCGCTGCATGGCCAGGCCCAGCACCCCGATGACCGACGAGTCGAAGAAGTCGAGGTCGGCCAGGTCGAACACGAGGGTCGGCCCGGGCGACCAGTCCCACACGTCGTTGATGCGGGCACTGAAGCGGACGCGCCCGTCGTGGTCGAGCACGCCGCTGGCGCGCAGGACCGTGCAAGGGAGATGCCGGGTCGTCTCGATTCGCAAACCGCTCGTGCCCACCTGAATCCCCTGCCCGCTCAGCGGCGTTATCACAGGTGATCGCTACTTTTCCCGGTCAATCGGGCACCGTCGTTCCCGGGATTACCAAGAGGACCGTTGACCAGCTTGCGCATGAGCTCGGAGAGCGTCTCGACGTCCTCGGGGGTGAGCGGGGCGGCCAGGCGGGCGAGGTTGGCGGCGTGCTCGGTGAGCGCGTCGTCGATCAGCCGCAGCCCCTCCTCGGTCAGCCGGACGCGGAAGCTGCGCCGGTCGGCCGGGTCGAGGCTGCGCTCGACCAGCCCGGCGGCCTCCAGCCGGTCGAGCCGGTTGGTCATGCCGGCGCGCGACATCATCAGCACGTCGGACAGCTCGGAGGGGATCAGCGTGTACGGCGGCCCGGCCCGGCGCAGCGCGGCCAGGACGTCGAACTCGCCCTGCCGCAGCCCGCGCTTGGTGAAGACCTGGTCGACCTGCGGCATCATCAGCCGCATGACCTGGGCCAGCCGGCCGAAGACGCCCATGGCCGACAGGTCGAGGTCGGGCCGCTCGCGGCGCCACTGATCGAGGATCCTGTCAACGGCGTCGCCCATGACCTCGCATCTTAGCCGTCGGCGGGGTCGCTCCCCTGATCCTGGTGCGCGGCACCCGACTCCAGGGTGGGCACGGAGTCGGGGCAGGGGGCGAGGATCACCAGCAGGGGCGAGCCGGCCGGGCTGTCCAGGTGCAGCTCGGTGATGTTGCCGTGCACGGTCTGCGCGGGCGCGCCCAGGTCACCGTCCCTGATGCTGATGATCCGCTCCACGGACGGCGCCGCCGCGTGCAGCATCTTCCTGGTGGCGTGCCGCAGCCAGCGCAGCTCGCTGTTGAGCCGCCGCCACGTCGCGGGGATCATGCTGACCGCCTCGGCCCGGGTGCCGAGCCGGAGCGTGATGCGCCCGCTCGACCCGAACCGGTCCTTCAGCACCGGGTTGACCACGAACATGCCGGAGCGCAGCACCCGCACGCCCTGCCGGTTGACGTTGGCCAGCCCGCCGGCGCTGATCAGCGAGTACACCTCGCAGCGCGAGCCGTCGAGCGTGTCGGGGTCGTAGTCCACCGGCGGCGGCTCCTCGAACACGACCTTGTCCAGCCGCACCCCGGCCACCCCGTCGGGGGCGACGCGCCCGGACACGGCCCGGCGCACCTCGTCGCAGACGCCGTCGCCCTCGGTGATGTCGAGCGCCTCGACGCAGATCAGGCCGTCGTCGGGGATCTCCTCCGGCGTCAGGTCGAACGCCACGCGGGCGTGCGCCCTCTTGCCGCGCAGCAGCACGCACTGGCGCAGCAGCCCCTGGGAGCGGATCTGGATCAGCCGGGGCAGCGTGGCCGGCTCGGTGTTGCCCTCGTACCAGCCGCTCACCGACCGCTCGTCGGCCGACAGCGACACCAGCACCCGCAGCGGCCGGCCCTGCGCCGAGACCTTGAACCCGGCCAGCCCGGAGGTCTCGAACCTGCCCACGATCTGGCTGCCGCGCCGCAGCCGGTCGGTGACCTGGAGCGGCGCGATCCGGCCGTTGGTCAGGTGCACGGGCGGGATGGCGGGAAGGATCACCTGGTCCAGGTCGGTGGCGGATCCTGAGCTGGTCATCGGATGCTCCTGGAGGGAAGGGGCCGCACCGGGGCGGCCGCTCATGGGACTCGGCGGGCGTCCCGCGGAAGGACGCGACGGGTGTTCTCGAAGGGGACGCCCCCCGGGAAGGCTCATCGGGCGTTCCCCAGGCAGGCGAGCGCGCCCTGGTCGTGGAAGTCGAAGCGGGTGAGCAGGGGCTCGCGCCGCTCCCACATCCGCCGCACCGCCCCCTGGAGGGGGTCGGCGCCCGGCTCCACGTGCCGCAGGTTCACGGCGAGCGTGCGGGCGTAGTCGCTGCCCTGCTCCCAGTGCGCCAGGAGCTGGGTGGGCACGTCGGCGCCGCAGCGGCGCAGCCACATCCACAGCCGGGCCCGCTCGCGCTGCTCGGGCCCGAGCAGGGACTCGCCCTTGGCGTGCCGGGCGACGGCCTCTTCGAGCAGCCGCCGGTGCTCCTCCGGCGAGCCCGGCACGTGCGCGGCCCCGCAGGCCCCGCCCGCCGACCAGCCGGCCTGGATGACGGGGATGCCGAAGGCGGGCAGGTCGCTGTCGCCGAACGCGACGGCGGCGTCCGCCATGCTCCACAACATGGTGGTGGACAGCGTGCCGCCCACGCACCGGATGCGGGGATGCCCATCGGCGGGCACGGGGTCGGTGAAGAGCCAGTTGGCGCGCTCGTCGGCGGCGGCGAGCGCGGCCGTCACGCCGAACAGTTCGGCGTCCCGGTCCGGCGCGTGGCCGAGCACCGCGATCGTGGGCCGGTCGGCGTCGAGGCCGAGCCGGGCGCAGCCCTGGTGGCGGAGCTGGCGGCGCTCGGTGTCCGTACGGACCTGGTAGCCGCTCCTCGCCCGCCAGGCGACCCGCTCGGCGCCGGGCCTGATCAGCGCCCTGTGCGGCCAGACGTGCCGCTCGAAGAAGGCGCCGATCCTGGCGGGCAGCTCGTCCTGGAGCGAGCACGGCCCCTGGTCGGGGAAGAGCGCGTACGCCTGCAGCGTCCCGGTGCCATGCACGTGCACGACGGGGATCTCGCGCGGCACGGCCGGCTCGGCCCTGCTGGTGACGAGCGCGACGGGCGGCGCCTCGGGCCGCGGCTCCTGGGCGGCGCCGAACGCGCGGGCCAGCGGCATCCACTCCGGCCTGGTCAGGACGGCCAGCCGGGCCTTCAGCAGCCCGCAGACGACCCTGGCGACGGTGAGCGTGCGCGCCACGACCCGCAGATCCTCGTCATACGCCTCCGCCACGACGCAGCCGGCACCGCCCGGACCGTTTCCCCAGCAGGCCCGGGCGGCGGCGAGCAGCCGATCGGCGTGCTCGCCGTCGCCGACGACGCGACGACGCATGAAGCCCCTCCACCAGTGAGAAAAATGCCCTGGTAGACGTTGCCAGACGGGTTTCCCGGGGCCGCGCGGGCGACACGCTTCTTTGCCTCAGCCTGGCGGAATCTCGAACAGTCCCACACGTCTCACGTGCCCCACGCTGCACGAACCCGTCGATGGCCGTGATTCCGGCGAAAAGCCCCGAACAATCCGGGGCAACGGGGCGTCCAAGTCTTTACACGGAGCAGGTCATGCCCGGGTTTAGGATGCACCATATTGCCAGGATGGGGAGGTTTTACCAGCATGGGTTCCCGTTTGTCGAGTGTCGCGCGCCTGACGGCGGCGGCGGCTGCGGCCGGTGTGGTGGCCGCGGCCATCGCGCTGCCCGCGGTCGGGGGTACAGGAGCGATGTTCGTCTCGGCATCGGAGGATCTCGGCATCAAGCCCGAGGACCTCAAGGAGCCCCCGCTCGCGGAGAAGACCACCGTCCTGGACGCCAAGGGCAACCCGATCGCGCAGTTCTACGAGGAGTACCGCGAGACGATCACCCTTGACCAGGTCGCCCCCATCATGAAGACGGCGATCATCTCGATCGAGGACTTCCGCTTCTACGAGCACGGCGCGATCGACATCGAGGGCACCATCCGGGCCCTGGCGAAGAACTTCACCTCCGGCGGCATCGCCCAAGGCGGCTCGTCCATCACGCAGCAGTACGTCAAGCAGGTGCTGCTCAACTCGGCGACCACCAAGGAGGAGCAGGCGGCGGCACTGGAGGCCAGCTACGCGCGCAAGCTCAGGGAGCTGCGGTACGCCATGGCGGTCGAGGAGAAGTACACCAAGGACCAGATCCTGGAGAAGTACCTCAACATCGCCTACTTCGGCGCCCACGCCAACGGCATCGAGGCCGCGGCCAAGCGCTTCTTCGGCGTGAAGGCGTCGGAGCTGAACCTCGTGCAGGCCGCGACGCTGGCCGGCGCCGTCCAGGACCCGAACGCCACCGACCCCAACCTGGGCAAGAAGCAGCGGGCGAAGCTGCTCTCCCGCCGCAACGTGGTGCTCGACCGGATGGCCGAGCTGAAGAAGATCACGCCGGAGGAGGCGGCCGAGGCCAAGAAGAAGCCGCTCGGCTACAAGGGCACTCCCCTGCCGGGCGGCTGCGAGGCCAGCCCGTACCCGTACTTCTGCATGTACGTCCGCAACGAGATCCTCAGCAACTCCGACTTCGGCAAGACGGCCAAGGCGCGCAGCCAGTACCTGAACCGGGGCGGGCTGACGATCCAGACCACGCTCGACCCGAAGATGCAGAAGGCCGCCGAGAAGGCGATCAAGAAGCACGTGTTCGCCTCCGACAACCCGGTCGCCTCCGAGGCGCTGGTGCAGCCGGGCACGGGCCAGATCAAGGCCATGGCCGCCAGCCGCAAGTACGGCAACAGCAAGCGCAAGAAGGAGATGTCGTACAACGTCGTGGCGGACGCCGTGCACGGCGGCGGCGTCGGCTTCCAGGCGGGCTCGACGTTCAAGACGTTCACGCTGCTCACGGCCCTCAAGGAGGGCATGAAGATCAACGACGGGTTCAGCGTCGGCAGCGGCTACCGCGCCCCGTACTACTCCACCTTCAAGAACTGCAAGGGCGAGCCCATCGGCGACCCGAGCCACACCGTCACCAACGACGAGGGCGGCGGCGGCTTCAAGTCGCTGCAGACCGGCACGTGGGGGTCGGTGAACACGTTCTTCATGAAGCTGGAGGAGCACGTCGGCCTGTGTGACACGATCAAGACGGCCAAGTCGCTGGGCATCAAGCGCTCCGACGGGCTGCCGCTGACCGAGTTCGAGACGTTCACGCTGGGCACCAACGAGATGGACCCGGTGACGGTGGCCAACGCGTACGCGGCCATCGGCGCGCGCGGCAAGTACTGCGCGCCCATGGCGATCACCAAGATCACCGACCGCAACGGCAAGGTGACGAACTTCAAGCCGAAGTGCAAGCAGGCGCTCGACCCGGAGGTGGCCGACGCGGCGGCGAACATCCTGTCCGGCGTGTTCACCAAGGGCACGATGCGGGGCGTGGGCGGCATCGGCCGGCCCGCGGCGGGCAAGACCGGCACCACCGACGCGCAGGCCACGGCCTGGTTCGCCGGGTTCACGCCCGACCTGGCGGGGGCGGTGAGCATCGGCGACCCGCGCGGCGCGCAGGACTACAAGCTGAACAACGTGACCATCGGCGGCCGGTACTACGCCTCGGTCTTCGGCGCCTCGATCCCCGGGCCGATCTGGAAGGACACCATGATCGCCGCCCTGAAGGGCACCCCGGCGACGGACTTCACCCCGATCAACAGCTCCCGCTTCGGCGGCTGCGGCACGGGGTGCCAGCCGGTGGAGCGCTCGTCGGAGCCGGAGGGCGACGACGACACGGACGGGCGGCTGGAGGACGCGGATGTCGCCGATTTCGGGTGATCTTGATTTCCATGGATCTCGGGTAGGAAGGTTTTCCTGATCGCCGGATAAGACAAATCGGGCGCAACAATATGCCGTGATCCACATCCGGCACAGAAACCTCTGACGGTTACCAGTGCCCCTAGCTGAGCAAATTCGGAGTGCGTCCGGACTGCCGGACGCACTCCGCGCAAAGACCCTATTAACAGCGGCGAAACATTGGTAACGTGGGAGCGCTCCCAGGATCTTTCCGCGAGGTGCTCCATGACCGAGCAGCCCACACTGGCACAGGTGGCGGCCGCTGCAGGGGTTTCCCCCGCGACCGCATCTCGAGTCCTCACAGGCTCGGTGCGGGTCAGTACCTCGACCCGCCGCCAAGTCTACGACGCCGTGTCCCGCATGGGATACGTCCGACAACGCGCTCCCCGGGGAACGGCCGCCAAGACCATGGCCGACGGGGTCACAGCAGTCGTCTGTGATCACTTACCCCGGCTCTTCTCCGAGCCCTACTACGCCAGGCTCCTGTCCGCAGCGGGCGCCGTGATAGCCGAGCACGGCACCCACCTCATGGTGACCACCGTCACCCCCACCTCCTCCACGCTGCCCGCCCTATCCGGCGCGGTGCTGATCGTGGGCGCACGAGAGCGTCACCCCCTGGCGATCAAGTTATCCACCTCGGGCGTCCCCGTCCGCAACATCGGACGCCCGCCCCACGACCTCAAGCTTCCGTTCGCCGACGTCGACAACCTCGACGGCGGCCGTCAAGCGGCCGAACATTTCCTCCTGACGGGCCGCCGTAATGTGGCCGCCATCGGCGGCCCGCCGTCCTTACCCGGCGCCCGCGACCGGCTGGAGGGCCTCGTCCGCACCCTCCAGGCGGCCGGAGCGCCCGACGTGCCCGTCGCGTACGGTGACTTCACCGCCGCCTCCGGCACCCACGCCATGCAATGGCTGTTACGCCACGCCCCCGGCCTGGACGCCGTCTTCGTCGCCTCCGACCTCATGGCGGCGGGCGCCATCCAGGCCCTGCGCAGAGCCGGACGCAAGGTGCCGGCGGACGTGGCGGTGATCGGGTTCGACGACGCCCCGGTCGCCCGGCACACCGTCCCGGCCCTGACCACCATCCGCCAGCCCGTCGAGGAGCTCGCCACGGTCGCCACCCGGCTGCTCCTGACGGGGGCCGCGGGGATCGACCCCGTACTCCCGACGGAACTGGTCATCCGTGAGTCGGCTTGAGCCTGGGGACATCCTGGCCCGCAGGTATCTGTTGCTGGACCCGCTGGCCCGCGGAGGCATGTCGGTCATCTGGCGTGCCTTCGACCAGTCACTGCACCGGATGATCGCGGTCAAGGTGCTCACGGCCTCGCTGCACACCGACCCGGAGGAACGGGTCAGCGTGCGCAGCGAGGCCCGCGCCGCCGCCAGGTTCATCCACCCCGACTCCATCGACATCTACGACTACGGCGAGACGGTCACCACGAGCGGCGGC
Source organism: [Actinomadura] parvosata subsp. kistnae (assembly GCF_900323885.1). Lineage (GTDB taxonomy): Bacteria > Actinomycetota > Actinomycetes > Streptosporangiales > Streptosporangiaceae > Nonomuraea > Nonomuraea composti. The sequence goes on from NZ_OOHJ01000018.1 coordinate 2,246,616, forward strand.
GTCGCGGCGTACGTCGTGATGCCGCTGCTCGACGGCACGCCGCTGGCCGAGCGCATCGAGAAGGGGCCCCTGCCGTGGCCCGAGGCGTCGGCCATCGCGCTGCGGCTGGCCCGCGTGCTGATGGCCGGGCACGCCCGCGGCCTCGTGCACCGGGACGTCACGGCGGAGAACGTGCTGCTCACCGCCGACGGCCCCAAGCTGCTGGACTTCGGCATCGCGGCGTGGGCCGGCGACCCCGACGACGACCGCGGCACCCCTCCCTACGTCGCCCCCGAGCGGCTGCTCGGCGCGCCGACCCATCCGGCCGTCGACGTGTACGCCCTCGGCGTGCTGCTGCACACCATGCTCACCGGGCGCACGCCGTACCCGGGGACGACGTGGGAGGAGATCGAGGCGGCGCACCGGACCGCGCCGCCGCCGCGCGTGGCGGGCGTGCCGTACGCGCTGGCCTCGCTCTGCCAGCGCTGCCTGGCGCACGAGCCGGAGGACCGGCCGACGGCGGCGCAGATCGTCTCGGGGCTGACGAACGTGCTCGGCACCGCGTCGCTGGGCCGCCACGTGCGGCGCGGCCTCACGGTGGCGGGCTCGGCGGCCGTCGCGCTGTCGGCGCTGCTGTGGTTCCAGCAGGCACCGCCGCCGGAGCCGCCGCCCAGGCTCGTCCAGCCGGCCCCGTCATCAGTGTCACCGTCGATGCTGCCCTCACCGTCCCCGACGGCCAGGCTGATCGAGAGCTCACCGAACGCGGTGATCACGGTCGAGCAGGCCGCGGCCGGCTTCACGACCGTGCTCAGGGCACGCACCCCGTGCGGCGCGACCGACGACGACGTCGTGCTCGACCTCACGCAGGTGCTCCAGAACGCCGTGACGCCGCGGCATGGCCCGTCGGCGCAGTCGGCGGGCACCAGGGGGCTGCGGCAGAAGCTCTCCGACCGCCTCAGGGAGGGCCGGCTCAGCCCCGCCTGTCTGAGCGAGCTGGAAGCCCGGCTCGACGACCTGGACACCGCGCTGCGGCACGATTGATGAGGGGTACGGCAGCACCAGCCGTACCCCTCTGTCGCGCGGGACGGGCCCCTCGCAAAGCGTGCCCGCGCGAGTCCTCACGCGCAGGTGTATCCGCTGGGCACCTGCGTGTTCCCGTCCGGCCGGGTGGCCTGGTAGCCGAACGACGTGCCGGCGCCGGCCGCCAGGGCGGCGTTGTGGGCGAGGCCCTTGACCGTCACCGTGCCGCCGCTGACGGTGTAGGTGGCGTTCCAGATACCGGTGATCGTGTGCCCGGACGGCAGCGTGAACGTGACGGTCCAGCCGTTCATCGCGGACGTGCCGCGGTTGGTGACGGTGACCGGCTGGATGACGTACCCGTTGTTCCAGGTGTTCTGGGTGGTGGCCGTGACGGCGCAGCTCCCGCCGCCCCCGCCGCCGGCCTGGGTGGTCACGGTGACCGTGGCCGAGTCGGGCGAGACGTTGCCGGCGCCGTCCCTGGCCCTGATCCGGTAGCGGTAGGTGGTGGACGGGCTCAGGCCGGTGTCGGTGTAGGAGGTGGTGGTGCTGGAGCCGACCCGGGCGAAGGTGTCGCCGGTGGCGCGCATGATGTCGTAGCCGGCCACGCCGGTGCCGCCGGAGTCGGTGGAGGCGCCCCACGTCAGGGTGGTGCTGGTCGAGGTGGTGCCGGAGGCGGTGGGGCGCCGGGGGTGCTCGGCGCCGTGACGTCGGTGCCGCCGCCGCCCGAGCTGAAGGAGAACGCGTTGACGGCGAGCCCGGCGCCGCCGACCCACGGCTCGAAGCCGGCCTGCACGCTGGTCAGGTACCACGACCGCTGGGCGTAGCCGCGGCTGATCGCGTCGGCGTAGAAGGTGTTGATCGTGAAGTCGAGTGACGAGGCGGGCGAGGTGCGCACGTACGAGATCACGTTCCAGCCGATGTTGCCGAACCAGACCTGCCAGGTGCCGCCGGCCAGGTTGACGGTGCCGACCTGGGAGCCGACCGGCTGGATCGAGCCCTGCTTGTTGAGCCAGATCATGATCTCCGCGCCGGTGTTCTGGCCGTCGGTGCGCGGCGTGGGGTCGAACCAGATGTCGTAGGCGGCGTCCCAGGTGCCGCTGCTCGGGTAGCTCATGCTCACGCTGCTGCGCAGCGAGCCGAACGAGGAGGAGCTGGCCTGCATCGGCAGCCCGCTGCCGGTGCTGCAGTTGGCGTAGTGGCAGCCGGCGTAGATCGCCGGGTACGACGCGGGGGCGCCGTTGGTCGGCTTGTTGTGCGCCGCCTGGGTGATGGTGAAGCCGCCGTTCTGGTTGACGTCGATGCACTGGGCCGTGTCGGCGCCCCAGACGTTGTTGATGACGACGTAGCGGCCGTTCTGGACGGTGGTGGAGCCGTACTTCTCGCAGATCACCGGAGCGGCCTGCGCCGGGACGGCGAACAGGCCCAGGGCGAGCAGGGCCCCGATGATCAGGTGGATGTGCGCGTGCCTCATGGCGTGTTGCTCCCGCCTCTCTGACAGGGGAGTGTAGTGGGAGCGCTCCCAGCGTTCAGCCTCCTTGGGGGTCACGAACGCGGCAAGCACGTACGCATCCGCCGATCAAGAGCGGGCCTGGCCACCAGCGGAAACCATGACCAAGATCGGCTGAAAGTTTCACCCGACGTTGTCGGACCCGGGTAGAACGTGATTCAATGCGCCTGCCGGGCGGGCAGGTCATGGGCAGGTTCTCCTTTGTCGTCAGCTTTGTCGTCAGCACTGTCGTCAGCACAAGGGAATGCCCACATGAAGTTATTCAAGTCGGCGGCGATCACCGCCGTCCTGGTCCTGATCACCTCTGTTCTGATGGCGCCCACACAGGCACAGGCGCACGGGGTCTCGATGTTCCCCGGCAGCCGCACGTTCCTGTGCTGGCAGGACGGCCTGCGTGAGAACGGCCAGATCCAGCCCTACAACCCGGCATGTGCCGCCGCGGTCAACCAGAGCGGCGCCACCCCCCTGTACAACTGGTTCGCGGTGCTGCGCTCCGACGGCGCCGGCCGGACCTCCGGGTTCATCCCCGACGGGCAGATCTGCAGCGGCGGCACCGGCGGGCCCTACGACTTCACCGCCTACAACGCCGTCCGCTCCGACTGGCCGCTGACCCACCTCACCTCCGGCGCCAGCATCCAGATGCGGCACAGCAACTGGGCGCAGCACCCCGGCAAGTTCGACTACTACGTCACCAAGAACGGCTGGAACCCCAACGCGCCGCTCAAGTGGTCCGACCTGGAGCTGTTCGGCAGCGTCACCAACCCGCCCGCCAGCGGCGGCCCCGGCGGGCTCAACTACTACTACTGGAACGCCCAGCTCCCCTCCGGCAAGAGCGGCCGGCACATCATCTTCACGCACTGGATCCGCTCCGACAGCAGCGAGAACTTCTACAGCTGCTCCGACGTCACCTTCGACGGCGGCAACGGCCAGGTCACCGGCGTCGGCCCCGGCGGCAGCACGCCCGACCCCGGCCAGACCGGCACGCCCACGCCTCCTCCCCCGGGCGCCTGCACGGCCACGTGGAAGGCCACCAGCACCGGCTGGGCCGGCCACTTCCAGGGCGAGGTGACCGTCAAGAACACCGGCTCCAGCGCCATCAACGGCTGGACGGTCAAATGGACCTACGCCAACGGTGAGGGCTTCGACGGCTCGCCGTGGAACGGCGTGCTGACCGGGCAGCCGCCCAACGTGACCGTCAAGAACGCCACCTACAACGGCCAGCTCGCGGCGAACGCGTCCACCACGTTCGGGTTCAACGCGACCGGCTCCGTCCCGACCACCGCACCCACCCTGACCTGCACCAGCCCGTGATCAAAACCCGTCGCGGGCGCATCGCGGCGATCGTCACCCTGGCCGGCGTCGTGCTGGCCGGGGTGACGTTTCTCGTTGCGAGGCAGCCGTCATCCAAGCTCGACGAGGAGCTCGCCGCCCAGGTGACCCTGATCCTCGAGCAGGCGTCACCCGGCGAGCACCACGCCCACGGCCACAGCTTCGACTCCCGCGTCGTGTGCGCCGTGGAGCCTTTCGGCACCGAGCCCCCGGACGCGACCTCGCTGGTGCAGGTGCGCTGGGTCTACGCCCGCCACATGTGCGCGGTCACCGGCGAGAGCCCCGACTGGGCCGAGTCCGTCCGCGCCTCCGGGCCGATCGCCGTCAAGATCGACATCCCGCCCGAGGTCCGCGTGCCCAAGGCCGGGCCCGGCTATCCGGACCGGGTCAGGCAGCTCATCCCGGCCCGCTACCACAAGCTGGCGTTCGAGGACTTCCAGGACGACTCGGCGATCGAGGCGGCCCGCGAACGCTTCGCGCTGGTGTCCTCGACCGCGAAGTAGGCGCCCCATACGGAAGTAGGCGCCCCATACGAACCGGCCCGTGCACCGGCGCCGGCCCGCTCCTCCTCCCGTCCGCTCCCGCTCCGCGGGGCGGTCGGGCGGGCGGGTGGTCGGGTGGGTGGAAAAACGGGGCGCGACCGGGTGGGTGGGCGGGCAGAAAAACGGGACGCGACCGGGTGGGTGGGCGGGCAGAAAAACGGACGCGGCCGGGTGGAGGTTCCGGCCGCGTCCGTCCCATCCGGGCGGGGATGGTTCTTTGGGGCAGGGATCAGATGGGTTAGTGCCTCACCTCCTCATACGCACCTGTTGATCGGGCGGTTCAGTTGGAGCCGCCCCGCCGCTGTTGCGGCGGGGCGGAGTTCGGGTCAGGACGGGGTGCAGGTGATCGGGTCGGGCGTGGTGGACGTGCCGTTGGCGATGAAGCCGAACGTGGTGCTCGCGCCGGGGGCGAGCGCCCCGTTCCACGTCTCGTTCCTCACGGTCACGGTCCCGCCGGACACGGTGTGCTTGCCGCCCCAGAGCTGCGTGATCGAGTTCTGGGAGCTCCAGCTGACCGTCCAGCCGCCGGTGGCCGACGTGCCGGTGTTCTTCACCGTCACCTCCGCCTGGTACGCGCCGCCCCACGAGCTGGTCACCTTGTAGGTGGCCGTGCACCCGCCGGCCTGCGCGTCGGTGGTGGTGAACGCGGTGCCGTCGGAGGCGGCCGAGGTGTTGCCCGCCGCGTCCCTGGCCACCACGGTCACCGTGTACGCGGTGCCGGGCGTCAGCCCGCTCAGGTCGAGCGACGTCGTCGTGGCCGTGCCCGCCTTGGCGGACCCGAGGTAGACGTCGTAGCCGGTGACGCCGACGTCGTCCGTGGACGCCGCCCAGCTCACCCGCGCGCCCGTGGCGGTGATCCCGGACACCGAGGGTTTGCCGGGCTTGCTGGGCGGCGTCCCGTCCACGGTGCCCGTGGTGGTGAACGCCGTGCCGTCGGACTGCGCCGAGGTGTTGCCCGCCGCGTCCCTGGCCACCACGTGGGCGGTGTAGTCCGTGGCGGGGGTGAGCCCGCTCAGGTCGAACGTCGTCGTCGTGGCCGTGCCTACCTTCGTGGACCCCAGGTAGACGTCGTAGCCGGTGACGCCGACGTTGTCGGTGGAGGCGGTCCAGCTCAGCCGCGCCGAGGAGCCCGTGATCGCCGAGACGGCGGGCTTGCCCGGCTTGCTGGGCGCGGTCGTGTCCTCTTCCACCGGACCTGGCGGCTCACCCCAGATCTTGGTGGCGCCGCTGTAGAGGGTGATGTTCGCCGTCCGCACCGGCGTCGTGCCCGGCGTGGTCGGGATGTTCTTGTAGGACCAGTCGTTGGCCGGGTCCCACGTCCCCGAGCTGCTGATCCTGAACTGCACCTCCCTGCGGTGCTGCGACTGCCCGGCGGGCGCGATGACCTGCCCGGAGCAGTCGATCTCCACGTAGTACGTGCTGCCGCTCGCCTGGTGCAGCGTCGGCGCCTTGCACTGCGTGTAGGCCGACGACACGCTGATCTGCGAGGCGGTCGTCGAGCCGTCGAGGGTGAAGTAGTAGCGGAACGAGCCGTCGGACAGGACCCGCGCGGGCCAGGCCGACTGGTTGCGGACGAGCGCCTTGATCTCGGTGAAGTTGCTGCCGGAGGCGTTCACCCCGGCCTCGACGAAGATCTCGGGGCCGTCCGGCGTCTCCGCCACCGGGAAGTTCGCCGCCGGCGCTCCGCCGTACTCCTTGTAGAGGCGGGCGAGCGCGCTGGTGAAACCGGCGTTGTAGTCGGTGGCGACCTCGTTCATGACGTAGTCGTCGCGCTTGTCGGTGTAGGCGTCGTTCGGGTCGGGCGGGCCGCCGACGAGCGCGCCGTACAGGGTGTGGCGGGTCTGCTCGGGGTTGGTGATCTGGTCGGTCCACGAGCCGTGCGCCGTGCGGTGGTGCGGGTTCTTCGGCGGGTTGGCGCCGAAACCGATCAGGTACGAGGAGTTGCGCGGGTTGTCACCGAGCGCGTAGTTGATCTGCCGCACCGCGAAGTCGTGGTAGCGGGCCTTGCGGGTGGCGTCGGTGATCGTGTCGCTGTGCACGAGCGCCGCGAACGCCGTGTTGGCCGCGTACCGCAGCGAGCCCCAGCGGTCGAGCACCGCCTGGCCGCCCGGCGAGTACGCCACCTTGGAGCCGTTCACGCCGACGGTCCACCAGTCGAGCCAGCGGTTGGCGTCGTCGAGGTACTGCTGCTTGCCGGTCAGCTTGTGCAGCAGCACGTACGCCCCGTACGACTTGTCGTCCCAGGCGATCGTCCACTTGTACGACTTGGTCGTGGTCTGCGGTTCGGTGCCCAGGTTGGCGTAGCCGCTCTCGGCCTTGGCCAGGTAGGAGGCGTCGTTCGTGGCCCGGTAGAGCCAGATCGCGCCCCACACCAGCTCGTCGTTGTAGCCGCTCCAGGAGTTGTAGTAGCCCTGGGCGTCGCTGATGCAGTCGCTGTACTTCTTCCTGACGGTGTCGGCGAAGGAGTAGAGCTGCTTGGCGTGCGTCACCAGCGTGTCGGCATATGACGGATTTGTCGGGCGGAAGACGATCGAGGAGGCCGCCATCGCCGCCGCCGTCTCGCCCGCCAGGTCCGACCCGCCGCACGACGCGTCGATCTTGTACGCCGGCCGGTTCATCGCCATCGCCTCGGCCGGGCCCCACCAGGCGTGGTCCGTGCCGCCGTTGCCGACCTGGCCGTAGAGCACGTTCGCCGACGGGTGAGCCTTGATGAAGTAGTCGTTGACGAACTTGAGGTTGTTGAGCAGGTGGGTGAGCTGGCCCGAGCCCGCGTACGCGTCGCGGTACTCCACCGCGCCCCAGGCCAGCATGGTGGCGGAGAACGCCATCGGGAAGCCGAACTTGACGTGGTCGCCCGCGTCGTACCAGCCGCCCGTGAGGTCCACGCCGACGTCCTTGCCGTCGTTCATGCCCGAGTTCCCGCGCCAGGAGACGCGGTTCCAGCCGGGCAGCGCGCCCGACTGCTGGGCCTCGTAGAACCACAGCGACTTCTGCAGGGCCTCGCCGTAGGCGAAGGCGGGCGCCGCGGCGTGGGCCGCCGGCCCCGCCCCTACGGAGAGGGGCAGGACCAGCGACGCCGCAGCGATCAGTGCTGCTTTACGGATCACGGGAAGAGCCGCCCGTACTCGGCCAGGGCGACGGCGACGTCCACCTGTGCCCAGAACCGGTGGTAGTTGAAGACCGGCGCGGGGCCGGTGCCCTTGAGGAAGGCGTCCACCTTCGCCCAGTCCGGGTCGTTCTTGTAGAAGGACCGGATCGAGATGAAGGTCGAGCTGGAGTTGATGGCGTCGCCGTTCGGCATCTTGCCGCTCCAGCCCGGCGGCACGTAGACCGGGTCGTCGATGCGGTTGTAGTCGGTCTTGGTCTCCGGCACCGAGACGCCCTTGGCGTCGCGGTTCTTCCAGATGCCGTCGAGCAGCGCCTTGGCCGTGTCACGCGCCTCGGCGTGGTTCGCCTTGGCCGCGTAGTACATGAGCACCTTGGCGTAAGCGCCGGCGACGCCCACGTCCGTGGTGTAGTCGGCGATCGTCACGTGCAGGCCGGGGTTGGCCGGCGGCATGCCGGTCGTGGCGCTGAAGTTGCCGGCGGGCGCGCCCGACCACCGCAGGGTGGACGGGATCTGGTAGCTGCCGTCGGCGTTGATCGTGGTGTTGTCCAGCGCCCACGCCACCCACTTGTCGAGCAGCGCCTTGGCGTCGGTGTTGCCGGTGGCGTAGTAGAGCTGCGCCACCCGGTCCATGGTCCACGCCTGGAAGCCGAACCACTGGTTCGACGGCGGGTCGTGGTAGACCGGCTGCCAGTCGTAGGTCATGCCGTGGAACTTCGGCAGGTTCGACGGCGGCGTGCCGTAGTGGCCTTCCCAGCTGTTGGTCGCGCCACCGGCGATGGCGCCCTCGGCCGACTGCAGCCAGGTGTAGAACTGCAACTGCCGGGTGAGGCTGGTGCTCCAGTCGGCCGCGCCGGTGGAGCTCTTCGGCTTCAGCTCGGTCACGTTCGACAGCGCCCAGGCCGCCAGCGGGTTCTGGTAGCCGGAGTGGTTGTGGCTGGAGCCGATGCGCCACGCCCAGCCGGCGCTGGTGTCGGTCGCGCCGCCCCAGGCGTAGTACCAGCTCAGCAGGTAGTTGGAGGCGTTCTTGCCGGTGCCGGCCGGGCACGACGGGCTGGTGCAGCCGGGCTGCTTGAAGTACTTGTCGTACATCGAGTAGCGCAGGTAGTCGCCCATCTTGGCGGCCTTGGCCACGGTGGCGGAGATGTCCCCGGCCTTGTTCTGCTCCTTGGCCCAGGTCAGCGCCCAGTAGGCGGCCTGGACGGCGCGGGCGTCGGCGTCGGGGGCGTTGGTGTACTTCCACTGCTTGGCGTACGAGGCGTCCTTGGTGAACAGGTCCAGGTAGCCGTTGGGGCCGCCGTGCTTGAAGGTGTCGCAGGACGGCTGCGGGATCGTCTCGAAGACCGACTCCTCCGCGCCGCGCTGGTAGGTGTTGATGTAGGCGGGCTTGGTGGTGCCGTCGCCGCAGCGGCCGAAGCCGTAGGTGTTGTCGACGTCCAGCAGCCAGTGCATGCCGTAGATGTCGCGGGTGCCGTACGCGCTCTGCAGCTCGCTCGCGATCGGGTCGGTGCCGACACTGACGCCCGAGTCGAGCTGCGACGGGTAGTCGCTGATCGAGTTGGACTCGGGCGCGTACGTCGCCGGCTTCGAGGCGTTGTAGAAGGAGTTCGTCGGCTGGTCGGCGGTGGCCGGGATGATGTACTTCTCCATCGAGGCCCACGCGGTGTTGAACTTCGACCAGTCGCCGGTCACCCGCCCGTAGGCTGCCTCCAGCCACAGGTAGTAGCTGTAGGCCTCGGACGTGGTCTCGTGCCCGTGGTCCGGCGCCTCGACCATGAAGGTCTCGACCGAGTGGTACGGCACGCCCTCGGGCGAGAAGTACCCGTTGGCCGGGTCGTGGATCTCGTTGTAGAGCTCGACGAAGCGCTTGACGTACTCGTTGTCGCCGCCGACGTCGTCGTCCGCCTCGTTGGCGGTGACGTCCACGGCGGTGTAGCCGCTCGCGCTGACGCGGAAGACGGCCGACCCGGAGGTGGTGTCGCTGTCGTCGGCGGCGTTCAGTGTGAAGGTCTGCTCGCTGTTCCAGTTGGACGTGGTGAACGTCCTGGAGGACGGCGTGACCGTCAGGTCCGTGTCACCGCTGGCGCGGGCGACGGAGACGGTGACGCTGGCCGAGGGCGCCTGCGACAGCTTCACGCCGAAGCTCGCGCTGCCCGTCTCGGGCACGGACACGGTCGTCGGGCTGACGACGAGCGCCGGGCCCGTGTTCGGCGAGACCGTGATCCCGACCGGCGACGAGGTGGTGACCAGGCCGGTGTTGTCGGTGGCCTTGGCGGTGATCGAGTAGCTGCCGGCCGCGACGTTCGTCCAGCTGTAGCTGTACGGCGAGGAGGTGTCGGTGCCCAGCAGCGTGGAGCCCTGGTAGAAGTCGACCTTGGTGACGGTGCCGTCGGCGTCGGAGGCGTTGGCCGCGATCGGCACGGTGGCCGGGGCGGTGAACGTCTGGCCGGCGGTCGGCGAGGTGAGCGCCACGGTGGGCGCGGTGCCGGTGCCGCCGCAGGTGACGCCGTTCACGCTGAACGAGGTGGGGCTGGGGTTGCTGCCCGTCCAGGTGCCGTTGAAGCCGATGTTGGTGGAGGCGCCGGTGGCCAGGTTGCCGTTCCACGGCATGTTGGTGGCGGTGACGCGGGTGCCGGACTGGCTCCAGTTCGCGCCCCAGCCGGACGGGGTGTACTTCTGGCCCGTGGTCGGGAAGTCGAAGGCCAGGTTCCACGACGTCACGGGGTCGCCGGTGTTCTTCAGCGTGATGTTGGCGGTGAAGCCGCCCTGGCCCTGGCCGCTCGTCCACTGGTTGGCCGCGTACGTCACGTCGCACGCCACGGCCGCCTGGGCGGGGGCGGCCGCGACGGCCGAGGTCACGCCCGCGACGAGGACAAGGGTCGTGGCCACGGCGAGGCGTTTCGATAAGCGGGACAAAAGGAGAGGAGGTCTGTACTTCACGAGGTCTCCATGGGAGTAGGGGTGTGGGAGCGCTCCCAAAGTGGATTGTGGGTGCCCTCCGGCGTATGTCAACGGAATGGCATCCCGGTAACCCTCGTGTTTCCTCTCACCAGGCTGGCCAGGATGAAAGTTTCATCCCCGTTCCGGGGCATTCAACGAGCATGCGGGGCGGTGGACACCTTCTGGAAACGGGGCCGATTTACACAGCCCCGGCCGCGGCACACCATGGGAGCGCTCCCAGCCATCTAGCACTGGAGATGATCGCTCGTGAGACTCCACCGCGGCCTCCGCAAATGGGCCGTGACCATGACCGCCGCGAGTGTCGCGGCCTTAGGCCTCGTCGTCGGACAGACCTCAGCCGCCAACGCCGCCGTCGCCTGCGACGTGACCTACACAGCCAACTCGTGGACGAGCAGCCCTGGTCAGGGCGGATTCACCGCGAACATCACGCTGAAGAACACCGGCGACCCGCTCACCTCCTGGTCTCTGGCCTTCGACTACCCGACCACAGGCCAGAAGTACACCCCGTCCGGCTGGGGCGCGAACTGGAGCCAGTCCGGCACCACCGTGACCGGGACCAACATGTCCTACAACGGCAGCCTGGCCACCGGCGCGTCGGTCTCCATCGGCTTCAACGGCACCTGGACCGGCACCAACCCGAACCCGACCTCCTTCAAGGTCAACAACACCACCTGCGGCGGCACCGGCCCGACCACCCCCACCGTGGTCACCTCCTCCAGCGCGGTGGCGGTCAACGAGGGCGGCACGGCCACGTTCACGGCCCGGCTCTCCTCCGCGCCGAGCTCGAACGTCACCGTCACCACCGCCCGGACCAGCGGTGACACGGACCTGACCGTCAGCTCCGGCGCCTCGCTCACCTTCACCCCGAGCAACTGGAGCACCCCGCAGACCGTCACCCTGGCCGCCGCCCAGGACTCCGACACCACCGCGGGCACCGCCGCCTTCAGCGTCGGCGGCACCGGCGTCACGGGCGTCACCGTCAACGCCACCGAGGTGGACGACGACGCCACCGTCGAGCAGTCGATCATCGTCTCGCCGACCTCGGTGACCGTCCCCGAGGGCTCGACCGGCACGTTCACCGCGCGCCTGGCCGCCCAGCCCACCTCCAGCGTGACCGTCACCACGACGGCCGGCAGCGGCGACAGCAGCATCACCGTCAGCTCCGGCGCCTCGCTGACCTTCAGCACGTCGAACTGGAACACCCCGCAGACGGTCACCCTGGCCGCCGCGCAGGACTCCGACACGACCAACGGCAGCCGCACCTTCACCGTCGCCGCGACCGGCCTGACCTCCCGCACGGTCACCGCCACCGAGGCCGACGACGACGGCGGCACCAACCCCACCCACGTGGAGAACCCGTACGCCGGCGCCACCGGCTACGTCAACCCCAACTGGAGCGCCAAGGCCGCGGCCGAGCCCGGCGGCTCCGCCGTGGCCAACACCTCCACCGCCGTGTGGATGGACCGCATCGCCGCCATCGCCGGCTCCTCCTCCGCGATGGGCCTGCGCGCCCACCTCGACGAGGCCGTCCGGCAGGACGCCGCCAACGGCTCCGCGCCGCTGACCATCCAGATCGTCATCTACGACCTGCCCAACCGCGACTGCTCGGCCCTGGCCTCCAACGGTGAGCTGCTCATCTCGCAGGACGGCTTCAACCGCTACAAGACCGAGTACATCGACCCGATCGCGGCCATCATGCGCGACTCCGCCTACGCGAACCTGCGCATCGTCACGATCATCGAGCCGGACTCGCTGCCGAACCTCGTCACCAACATCAACAGCTTCGAGAAGTGCCGCGAGGCCAACGGCGCCGGCGGCTACCGCGACGGCGTCCGCTACGCCCTCAACCAGCTGCACGCCATCCCGAACGTCTACACCTACATCGACGCCGGCCACCACGCCTGGCTCGGCTGGGACTCGAACTTCCAGCCCGTCGTGAACCTGTTCTACGAGACCGTCGCCGGCACCACCGCGGGCGTCGACAGCGTGGACGGCTTCATCGTCAACACCGCCAACTACGGCGCCACGACCGAGCCGTACTTCACCATCAACACCACGGTCCCGCCGAACAACACCTCGGTCCGGCAGTCCAAGTGGGTGGACTGGAACTGGTACGTGGACGAGCAGAGCTTCGCCATCGCCCTGCGCAACGCCCTGGTCGCCAAGGGCTTCCGCTCCGGGCTCGGCATGCTGATCGACACCTCCCGCAACGGCTGGGGCGGCAGCGCCCGCCCGTCCGGCCCGAGCACGGCGACCAACGTGGACGACTTCGTCAACCAGTCGCGCATCGACCGCCGCATCCACGCCGGCAACTGGTGCAACCAGTCCGGTGCCGGCATGGGCGCCCGGCCGACCGCCGCTCCCGCCAGCGGTCTGGACGCCTACGTCTGGATCAAGCCGCCGGGCGAGTCCGACGGCGCCAGCACCGACATCCCGAACGACGAGGGCAAGAAGTTCGACCGGATGTGCGACCCGACGTACACCGGCAACAGCCTCAACGGCAACAACATGTCGGGTGCCAAGGGCGGCGCGCCGCTGTCGGGCCAGTGGTTCTCCGCCCAGTTCAGGGAGCTCCTGGCCAACGCGTACCCGCCGATCAACTGAAGGGACCCGGCCGGCCGGGGACCCGCCTGACCCGGGCCCCCGACCGGCCAGAGGGACCCTCCTGACCAGGGTCCCTCAGCTACCGGAAGGGGCCCGGGCCGTGTGCCCGGGCCCCTTTCCCGTGCTCAGGGGCGGCGCGCCCGCCGCCACTCGGAGACGACCTGGTCGGCGTCGAAGGGCATGAGGTTGAGCGGCGGCCCCGACAGCCCCGTGCGGATCGCCTTGCGGATCTTGTCGTTGATCTCCTCGACGATGCGCCGCGCCTCGGTCTCGGAGCGGGCGCCGCGCGCCTGCGCGAGCGCCTCCTCGGCCTCCTTGCGCAGCGCGAGGGTGGGCGGGAGCGGCATCGACAGCCCCTCGCTCTCGATCTTCTGCTTGATCCACCACATCTCGTCGAGGTGCTTGCCCTCGCCGGGCAGCGGCTTGCCCTTGCCGGGCAGGTCCTCGAACTCCCCCCGCTCCTCCGCCTCCCTGATCTGCCGGTCGATCCAGCTCTCGAAGGGCATGCCGAGGGGCTTGCGCTCGGTCACGTACGGAACCTCCTCACGCCAGGTTGTGGCTGGGTGCGACGGGACCGCGCCACCCCAGCACGGCCTCCGTCATGCGGACGGACGCGACGGTGGCCGCCACGTCGTGCACGCGCAGGATGCGGGCCCCCTTGAGGATGGAGATCACGTTGGCGGCGATCGTGCCCTCCTTCCGCTCCCCCTGGGGGCGGTCGAGCGTCTCCCCGATGAAGTCCTTGTTGGACAGCGCGACCAGCGTCGGGTGGCCGATGGCGGTGATCTCCTCCAGCCGCCGGGTCAGCTCCAGGGAGTGGAAGGTGTTCTTGTTCAGGTCGTGCCCGGGGTCGATGATGATCCGGTCGGGGGCGATGCCGGCGGCGAGTGCGGCCGCGACCCGCTCCCGCAGGAAACCCGCCACCTCGGCGACCACGTCGGTGTAGCTGGGCCGGAAGACCCGCCGCCCCGGCCCGCCGAGGCTGTGGGTGACGACGACGCAGGCGCCGGTCGAGGCGGCGACCTCGGCCATGCCGGGCTCGCGCAGCCCGTTGGTGTCGTTGATGACGTCGGCCCCGGCTTCGAGCGCCGCCGCCGCCACCTCGGGCCGGTGCGTGTCGACCGAGATCACGGCGTCGGTGGCGCCCCTGACCTTGGAGATGACCGGGGCCACGCGGTCGATCTCCTCCTGCACGCCGATGCTCGCCTGCGCGGCGCTGAAGGCGAACCCGCCGATGTCGACCCAGTCGGCGCCCTCGTCCACGGCCTTGGTGGCGGCGGCGACGGCGTGGTCGAGCTCGAACGTGCGGCCCTGGTCGTGGAAGGAGTTGGGGGTGCGGTTGACGATGGCCATGACGGCGACCTGCCGGTCGAAATCGAACTCGCGCCGCCCGATGCGCCGGACGGGAGAGATGATCTCGGGGGAACGCTGCTCGCCAGTCACACCCCGAGCCTACCCGGCAGCACAGGCGCAGGTCAGGGGTGAAGCGGCCGCGACGGGCAGGTCAGGCGGTGAAGCGGCCGCAGCAGGCAGGTCAGGCGGTGAAGCGGCCGCGACGGGCAGGTCAGGCGGTGAAGCGGCCGAACGGGCGCCCGCCCGGCGCCGTGACCCTGATGCGCCGCATCCGCCCGCGGGCGTCCGGCCCCGGCCGGCGCGGTAACCGCATCGTGAGCAGGACGGTGGTGCCGCCCGGCCCGGTGCGGAAGTCGGCGGCGTCGCACAGCCGCCGGATCAGGTAGATGCCCCGCCCCGTGTACGACGAGTCGGACGGCCTCTTGCCCCCGTTGACGTACGGCTCGGGGATGCCCGCCCCCTGGTCTCTCGTCTCGGAGCAGATGACACCGTCGACGGTGTAGAGCCTGAACCGCCCATAACCCCCGGCGTGCTCGACCGCGTTGACCACGCTCTCGTGCACGGCCAGGACGAAGTCGTCGAGCCGGGGCCCGTGGAGCCCGCAGCTCTCGGCGTGCTCGGCGACCACGTGCCGCAGCTTGCTGACGTCTTCGAGGCTGAAGCTCTGGGCGATCAAGGTACGCATGCGCTCCTCCGTGTCGTCCACTTCGACACGCAGGCCGCGCTTCAGGACCTCGCGTGGTCTTTCCTCTTCCCAGGACCGGAGAACTTACACCCGGCCCGCTCTTTACGGACGTCCGCCAATCCCCGTCGCCAGCTCGCGCACCCGCGCGACGGGACCGGCATCGGGCGCCAGCGGCGCGGTGTCCATGCCCGCACCGTCGTGCAACCCGTCGAACAACTCCCGCATCGCCTCCTCGGAGGTGTGACGCGGCTGCCACCCGAGTACGTCACGAGCTCGCTCGGTCTTCATGACCGGAAGTCGCAGCACCAGCTCCAGCAGTCCAGGGGCGGCGGGGATCAGCCGCAGCGACCAGCCGGCCGCGACGGCCGCTGCGGCCAGGCCGCGCGGGACCCGCACCGTGCGCGTGTCCAGCAGCTTGGCCAGGTCGTGCGCGTCGAGCACGGGCTCGGCGGCGATGTTGAAGGCGCCCCGCACCGGCTGCACGACCGCCAGCCGGTACGCCTCGCCCGCGTCGTCGGCGTGCAGCGCCTGCAGCCGCAGCCCGGGGATGTCCGGCACGAACGGGATCCGGCCCGCCTTGACCAGCCGCCGCGGCAGGAACGGCCCCGCGAACAGCCTGCGCTGCTCGGTGGCGGCGGCCCGCTGGAAGATGAAGCCGGGCCGCATGCGCACCACGCGGATGTTCGGGTGGTCGTGCTCGAAGACGTCGAGCACCCGCTCCACGTACGCCTTCTCCCGCCCGTACGCGGCGCCCGGCCAGCCGTGCGTGGGCCAGCTCTCGTCCACGGGCCGGTCCTTGGGCCCCGGCGAGTACGCCCCCACGGACGAGGCGTGCACGAGCGCCGGCACCCCGGCCTCGGCGGCGGCGCGGAAGACCCGCATGCTGCCGAGCACGTTGGCCCGCCAGGTGACGGCGGGGTCCCTGGTGGGCTGGAACAGCCACGCCAGGTGCACCACCGCGTCGGCGCCGTCGAAGATCCGGGTCAGGTCGGCGGTGGCGACGTCGGCCTGCCGCCACTCGGTGCGGTCGACGCGCCAGCCCGGCAGCCGGCGGGCGACGCCGACGATCGAGGTGACGCCGCTGTCGGCGGCCAGCGCGCGTACCACGCTCGTGCCGACGTTCCCCGTTGCTCCCACCACGACGACTCTCATGCGTGCACCGCTGCCCGGCTCACGCGCCGCGAAACCCTGTGAGCTGCGCGGATCAGGGCTGGAGCATGATCTTCACGGCTCCGTCCGCCTTCTTCTGGAACATCTCGTACGCCTGCGGCGCCTGCTCCAGCGGCATCCGGTGCGTGGTCAGGTCCATGACGCCGAGCGGGTCGGCGTCGTCGGTGACCAGCGGCATCAGCGCGGGGATCCACCGCTTGACGTGGGCCTGGCCCATGCGCAGCGTGATGCCCTTGTCGAACAGGCGCAGCATCGGCATGGGGTCGGTCATCCCGCCGTACACGCCGATGATCGAGATGACGCCGCCGCGCCGGACGGAGTCGATGGCCTGGTTGAGCGCCGCGAGCCGGTCCACGCCGGCGTTCGACATGAGCGGCGCGGCCACCGCGTCGGGCAGCAGCCCGGTCAGCGTCTGGGCGAGCTTGGCGGCGGGCGAGCCGTGGGCCTCCATGCCGACGGCGTCGATGACGGAGTCGGTGCCGCGGCCGGAGGTGCGCTGCCTGATCTCCTCGGGCACGTCGTGCACCTCGCTGGCGTCGACGACCTCGATGCCGTGGCGGCGGGCCATGTCCAGGCGGGCGTTGACGCCGTCCACGCCGATCACGCGGTATCCGAGGTGGCGGGCGATGCGGGCGCACATCTGGCCGATGGGGCCGAGGCCGAGGACGGTCACGCTGCCGCCGTCGGGGATCTCCGCGTACGCGACGGCCTGCCACGAGGTGGGCAGCACGTCGGACAGGTAGAGGAAGCGCTCGTTCGGCGGCCCTTCCGGCACCTTGATCGGGCCGAACTGCGCCTCGGGGACCCGCAGGTACTCGGCCTGCCCGCCGGGGACCTGACCGTAGAGCTTGGTGTAGCCGAACAGGGCGGCGCCCATGCCGCGCTCGCGGACCTGGGTGGTCTCGCACTGCGCGTAGAGCTCCATGCCGCACATGTGGCAGTGGCCGCAGGCGATGTTGAACGGGATGACCACGCGGTCGCCGGGCTTGAGGCCGTCGACGCCGGCCCCGACCTCCTCGACGACGCCCATGGGCTCGTGCCCGAGGATGTCGCCCTCGGCCATGAACGGCCCGAGCACCTCGTACAGGTGCAGGTCGGAGCCGCAGATCCCGGTGCTGGTCACCCTGATGATCGCGTCGTTGGCCTCCTTGATGGCCGGGTCGGGGACCTCCTCGACCCGTACGTCCCGCTTGCCGTGCCAGGTGACTGCCTTCATAAATGCCGCATACCCCCACATAGCTCTCCAAACGGCTCCTCCCGCCGGCCGCCGTCCCTAGACTGCGCCCCATGGAACGCAGAGAGCCCACGCCGCTCACCCCCGATGAAATGGCCAGGTTCCTGCCGGCCATGACGGAATGGCTGGCCAAGGAACTGCTCGAAAAGGGCTCGGTGCGGCTGGCCGCCCTCGACACGCTCGGCAGCCAGCGCAACTTCCAGGAGGTGGCCTCCCGCGTGAGCGCGGTGCTCGGCCGCCGGGTGATCACCGTGACCAGCAGCCACGGCATGACGTTCGAGCTCGCCGACGAGCAACTGCCTGACCAGGAGCGAACCGCCATAACACGGTGATAGGTGGAATTTGACACGACCACTCTCCGGCAGGGGTCCCGTACGGTGACGGCACCCCCCAGTACGAGGAGAGTGCACCCATGCTCCCCAGGAAGACCCTGGCGGCCGCCATCGCGTTGGCGGCCGTCCCCCTGCTCACCGTCCCGGCCGTCGCGTTAGCCGCGCGGCAGGACGACTCCCTGTTCGAGGCGGCCAGGGCGAGCGCGTCCGTCGCGGCCGATCCCCCTCCCGGCCTGGTGCGCGCGCTCGCCCGCGACCTCGGCGTCACCGGCGAGCAGGCCGAGCGGCGGCTGGTCAACGAGGCCGCCGCGGCCGCGATCGAGCCCCGCCTGCGCGAGCTGCTCGGCGGCACGTACGCCGGCACGTGGGTGACCGGCCCCACCGCCACCCCGGTCGCCGCCACCACCGACCCGTCGAAGGCGGCCGAGATCACGGCCGCCGGCGTCGAGGCCCGCGTGGCCGCCCGCCCGCTCGACCACCTCGACCGGGTCAAGGCCGCCCTCGACCGGGCCGCCGCCGAAGCGCCGAGGACCGCGCCCGTCTGGTACGTGGACGTCATGGAGAACACGGTGGTCGTCCTGACCTCCACCCCCGCCAAGGCGACCGCGTGGGTCCGGGCCAGCGGCGCCGACGCCTCCGCCGTCCGCGTCGTCCGCTCCGACGAGCGGCCCCGGACCTTCTACGACGTGCGCGGCGGCGACGCCTACTACATCGGCTCGGGCACCCGCTGCTCCGTCGGCTTCTCCGTGACGCGGCCCGGCTCCCAGGGCGGCTTCGTCTCGGCCGGGCACTGCGGCAGCACCGGCGCCACCACCTCCGGCTCCAACCGGGTGGCCCAGGGCACCTTCCGCGGCTCGTCGTTCCCCGGCAACGACTACTCCTGGGTCGAGGTCAACACCCAGTGGACCCCCGTCGGCGTGGTGAACGGCTACAGCGCCGGCATCCTGCCCGTCCGCGGCGCGGCCGTCGCCCAGCCCGGCTCGTCGGTCTGCCGCTCCGGCTCGACCACCCAGTGGCACTGCGGCTCGGTGCAGCAGCTCAACACCAGCGTCACCTACCAGCAGGGCACCGTCACCGGCGTCACCAGGACCAACGTCTGCGCCGAGCCCGGCGACTCGGGCGGCTCGTTCATCTCCGGCGACCAGGCCCAGGGCGTGACGTCGGGCGGCTCGGGCAACTGCAGTTCGGGCGGGACGACGTACTTCCAGCCGGTCGGGGAGATCCTGTCGGCGTACGGGCTGACCTTGGCCACCCAGGGCGGCGGCCCGTCGCCCACCATCACGCCGACGGGGCCGGGTGACGGCACGTGGGCGCCGAACACGGCGTACGCGACCGGCGCCACCGTCACGTACGGCGGGGCGACGTACCGGTGCCTGCAAGGCCACACCTCGCAGACCGGCTGGGAGCCGCCGAACGTACCGGCGCTCTGGCAGCGGATCTAGGCGCGCACACCGTCCGGGCGCGTCCAGGAAGAGCCCCCAGGCTGGAGAGCCCCCTCTCCGGCCTGGGCCGCCCGCTCCTCTCGCCCCTCCCGCTCCTCCCGCTCCTCCCGCTCCTCCTGCTCCTCCTGCTCCTCCTGCTCCTCCGCGAGCCGCATGGCCTCCTCGACCAGCGTCTCCACGATGCGCGACTCCGGCACGGTCTTGACCACCTCGCCCTTGACGAAGATCTGGCCCTTGCCGTTGCCGGCGGCCACCCCGAGGTCGGCCTCGCGCGCCTCTCCCGGCCCGTTGACGACGCAGCCCATCACCGCCACCCGCAGCGGATGCGGGAACCCGTCGAGCGCGGCCGTCACCCGGTCGGTCAGCGTGTAGACGTCGACCTGGGCGCGCCCGCACGACGGGCAGGAGACGATCTCCAGCCGCCGCTCCCGCAGCCCCAGCGACTCCAGGATGCCGATGCCGACCTTCACCTCCTCCACGGGCGGCGCGGACAGCGACACCCGGATCGTGTCGCCGATGCCCTCGTCGAGCAGCACCCCGAAGGCCACCGCCGACTTGACCGTGCCCTGCATGAGCGGCCCGGCCTCGGTGACGCCGAGGTGCAGGGGGTAGTCGCAGCGCGCGGCCAGCAGCCGGTAGGCGGCCACCGTCACCCGGGGGTCGTGGTGCTTGACCGAGATCTTGAGGTCGCGGAAGCCGTGCTCCTCGAACAGCGAGCACTCCCACAGCGCCGACTCCACCAGCGCCTCGGGCGTGGCCCGGCCGTGCCTGGCCAGCAGCCGGGGGTCGAGCGAGCCGGCGTTGACCCCGATCCTGATCGGCACTCCCGTGCCGGCCGCCGCCCGGGCGATCTCGCCCACCTTGTCATCGAATTTCTTGATGTTGCCGGGGTTGACCCGCACGGCCGCGCAGCCGGCGTCGATCGCGGCGAAGACGTACTTGGGCTGGAAGTGGATGTCGGCCACGACGGGGAGCTGCGAGCTGCGCGCGATGGCGGGCAGCGCGTCGGCGTCGTCCTGCGACGGCACCGCCACCCGGACGATCTGGCAGCCGGCCGCGGTCAGCTCGGCGATCTGCCGCAAGGTGGCGTCGACGTCGGCGGTGACCGTGGTCGTCATCGACTGCACGGAGACGGGCGCGTCGCCCCCGACCGGCACGCTGCCCACCATGACCTGCCGGGACACCCTCCGGGGCCGCCGGGCGGACGGGAGGCCCAGATTCACAGCGGCCATCTGTTCAGCTCCTTCCTGATCGCGTACGCGATGCCCTGGCCGGTCAGCCCGGCCTCGGCGAGCAGCTCGGAGCGGCTGCCCTGGCCGATGAACGCGCAGGGCAGGCCCAGGTTGAGCACGTGCTGGCCGGGCCCGCAGACCTGCCGCAGCAGGGCCCCGGCCCCCGAGGCGGCGATGCCGTCCTCGACGGTGACGACCATCCGGCTGCCGCGCACGGCCTCGCGCAGGCCGGCGGAGACCGGGATGACCCAGCGCGGATCGACCACGGTCACGCCGAGGCCGGCGGCCGACAACATCGCGGCGGCGCTCAGGCACGGCTCGGCCATCGGCCCGACGGCCACGATGAGCACGTCGTGGCCGGTGGAAGAGAGCACGTCGGCGTCGCCGACGGAGCCGGCGGCCGGCAGCTCGGGCCCCGCCGCCGCCTTGGGGAAGCGCAGGGCGGTGGGGCCGTCGTGCGCCACGGCCTCCTCCAGCAGCTCCGACAGCCGCACCACGTCTCTTGGCGCGGCCACCCGCATGCCGGGCACGACGGACAGCGCCGCGAGGTCCCACATGCCGTGGTGGCTGGGCCCGTCGGGGCCGGTGATGCCGGCCCGGTCGAGCACCAGCGTGACCGGCAGCCGGTGCAGCGCGACGTCCATCAGCACCTGGTCGGCGGCGCGGTTGAGGAAGGTGGCGTAGACGGCGACGACCGGGTGCAGGCCGCTCATGGCCAGGCCCGCGGCCGAGGCGAGGGCGTGCTGCTCGGCGATGCCGACGTCGTACATGCGCCCGGGGAAGCGCCGGCCGAACGCGGCCAGCCCGGTGGGGCCCGGCATGGCGGCGGTGATGGCGACCAGGTCGCGGCGCCGCTCGCCGAGCGCGCACAGCTGGTCGGCGAACGCGTGCGTCCAGGTGGTCGTGCGCGGCCCCAGCGGGCGGCCGGTCGCCGGGTCGGTGACGGGGATGGCGTGCAGGTGCTCGTCGAGGTCCTGCTCGGCGGGCTCGTAGCCGTGACCCTTGCGGGTCAGGCAGTGGACCACGACGGGCGCGCGCAGCTCGCGGGCCGTGCGCATGACCTGCTCCAGCGCCGCGATGTCGTGCCCGTCGACCGGGCCGAGGTAACGCAGGCCGAGGCTCTCGAAGACGGTGAGGGCGGGGGCGGCGCGCAGCCGCCCGAGGTGGTCGGCGCAGCCGCCGACCGTCGGCGCGTAGGAGCGGCCGTTGTCGTTGAGCACGACGATGACCGGCCGGTGCCGGGCCGCGCCCAGGTTGTTGAGCGCCTCCCAGGCGACGCCGCCGGTGAGCGCGCCGTCGCCGACCACCGCGACCACCGACCGCGCGTCACCGCCGGTCAGCTCGCGGCCCTTGGCCATGCCGTCGGCGTAGGACAGCGCGGTGGAGGCGTGGGAGCTGGCCAGATGGTCGTGGACGGACTCCTCGCGGCTGGGGTAGCCGCTCAGGCCGCCCCGGCGGCGCAGCGTGTCGAAGCCGTCGCGGCGGCCGGTGAGGATCTTGTGGACGTACGCCTGGTGGCCCGTGTCGAACACGATCACGTCGTCGGGCGAGTGGAACACCCGGTGCAGCGCGATCGTGATCTCCACGATGCCGAGGTTGGAGCCGAGGTGCCCGCCGCTCGCGCTCACCTTGTCGATGAGGAAGCCGCGGATCTCGCCGGCCAGCCCGGCGAGCAGCTCGGCGGGCAGGGATCGCAGGTCATCGGGGGTCGAGAGATAGGGAAGCAGGGTCTTCATGACATCCCCAGAGATGTGACTGCTGTGGCAAAAGAAAGCTTGAGCCGCATAAGACACTTTACACGCTCAGTAAACAGTGAGTAACTAGGGGTAGCGACCGACTGACAGAAGGAGCCGCGCGCATGCCGGTGGGCTTCACTCAGCACTCCCTTGGTTCACGCATCGACCGGCGGCTGAGCGCATTCCTCGACTCCTGGCGGAATCCCGTCTCCGACCCGGGCGTCGAGGCCGCGTACGGCCTGCTGGCCGACTTCATCCTCAGCGGCGGCAAGCGGGTGCGCCCGCAGCTGTGCTACTGGGGCTGGCGCGGCGCCGGCGGCGACGACTGCGAGGAGATCATCAGCGCCGCCGCCGCACTGGAGCTGTGCCACGCGGGCCTGCTCATCCACGACGACATCATGGACGGCAGCCTGCTCCGCCGCGGGCACGCCACCGTCCACCGGAGTCTGACGGACCTGCACCGGGGGCCGGGCGCGGAGGCGTTCGGCCAGGCGGGCGGCATCCTGCTGGGCACGCTCAGCCTGGCCTGGTCCGACGCGCTGCTGTCGTCGTGCGGGGTGGAGTCGGCCCGGCTGCGGGCCGCCCACCACCTGTTCGACGCCATGCGCACCGAGGTGATCAGCGGCCAGTACCTCGACGTCCTGGCCCAGCTCCGCTCGGGCGCGACGGAGGCCGAGGCGCTGACGGTGATCCGCTACAAGAGCGCCAAGTACACCGTCGAGCGGCCCCTGCAGATCGGCGGCGCGCTGGCCGGCGCCCCGCTGGAGCTGCTCGACGCCTACTCCAGGTTCGGGGTGCCGCTGGGCGAGGCGTTCCAGCTGCGCGACGACGTGCTCGGCACGTTCGGCTCGTCGGCCGAGACCGGCAAGTCGGCGCTCGACGACCTGCGCGAGGGCAAGCAGACCGTGATGTACGCCTACGCCGTGCAGCACGCCTCCCCCGCGCAGCTCGCCCACCTGAGCACCTGGCACGGCAACCCGGGGCTCACCGAGGAGCGCGCCGCCGAGGTGCGCCAGATCCTCATCGACACCGGAGCGCTGGCCCGGGTCGAGTCAATGATCGAAGAACGCGTGCGCGCGGCCATGTCCGCGCTGGCCGAGGCCCAGATCAAGCCCGAGGCCGCCGCCGTGCTGGCCCTGATGGCCGACCAGCTCGCGCACCGCACCAAGTGAGGGACGTCTTCCACCATGGCACAGGTACTACTCGCGGCTCCGCGCGGCTACTGCGCGGGCGTCGAACGCGCGATCGTCACCGTCGAAGAGGCGCTCAAGCGCTTCGGCTCCCCTGTCTACGTGCGCAAGCAGATCGTGCACAACACGTTCGTGGTCGACGACCTCAGCCGCCGGGGCGCGATCTTCGTCGACGAGCTCGACGAGGTCCCCGACGGCGCGCTCGTCGTCTTCTCCGCCCACGGCGTCTCGCCGGCGGTGAAGCAGGAGGCGGCGCGGCGCGGGCTGCGCACCATCGACGCCACCTGCCCGCTGGTCACGAAGGTCCACAAGGAGGCCGTGCGGATGGCAGAGGCGGGCTACGAGATCGTCCTGATCGGGCACGCCGAGCACGAGGAGGTCGAGGGCACGGTCGGCGAGGCCCCCGGGCGCATCCACGTCGTGGACCCCGCGAAGCCGGGCGAGTTCCGGGCGGACGGGCCGGTGAGCTGGCTGTCCCAGACCACGCTGGCGGTCGACGAGACCCTGCGGGCCGTGGAGCGGCTGCGCGAGCGCCACCCCGGCCTCGTCGACCCGCCCAGCGACGACATCTGCTACGCCAGCCAGAACCGCCAGGAGGCGGTCCGCGCGATCGCGCCGCGCTGCGAGCTGGTCATCGTCGTCGGCTCCGCCAACTCCTCCAACTCCCAGCGGCTGGTGGACGTCGCGCTCGCCGCCGGGGCGGGCGCGGCCTACCTGGTCGACCGGGCGGCGCACGCCGACGAGCGCTGGCTCGACGGCGTGCAGACCGTCGGGGTCAGCTCCGGCGCCTCGGTGCCGGAAGGGCTGGTCACCGAGTTACTCGACTGGCTGGCCGCCCATGGCTACGCCGACGTGGAGCCGGTGACCCTGACCGAGGAGACGCTCACCTTCTCCCTCCCGCTCGAACTCCGATCCAACCGCAAGCCGGGCTAGGGCCCACACCGAGATTGGTGGTGCAGCACGATGACCGAAACAACCCACTCAACCGCGCCCGAGAACGGCAACGGGCAGCTCAGCCTCAGCACCGATGCCGCCAAACAGCTCGCGACGACCACCAAGACACCGCCGCAGATGCAGGAGATCACCACCAGGTGGCTGCTGAAGCTGCTGCCGTGGGTGCAGTGCTCCGGCGGTGTGTTCCGGGTGAACCGGCGGCTGACGTACACGCTGGGCGACGGCCGCATCACCTTCAGCACCACCGGCTCCGAGGTGCGGGTCATCCCCGCCGAGCTGACGGAGCTGCCGATGTTGCGCGGCTTCGACGACATGGAGGTGCTCGAAGCCCTGGCCGGCCGCTTCACCCAGCGCGAGGTGGAGGCGGATGAGGAGATCGTCGCCGAGGGCGGCCAGGTGGACCAGTTGGTGCTCATCGCCCACGGCCGGGTGGCCAAGGTCGGGCGCGGCGCGTACGGCGACGACCAGAGCCTCGGCGTGCTGGCCGACGGCGACTATCTCGGCGAGCAGACCCTGGTGGCGGGCGGCCGGTTCGAGTTCAGCGCGCGGGCCAAGACGGCCACCACCGTGCTCACGCTGTCCAGGCAGGACTTCGAGCAGATCGCCGAGCAGGCGCCGGCGCTGCGCGAGCACATCGAGAGCTGGCGGACGAGCGGCTCCCGCGACCAGAACGACTACGGCGAGGCCGCGATCAACATGTCGTCCGGCCACACCGGCGAGGCCGTGCTGCCCGGCACGTTCGTGGACTACGAGCAGTCCCCCCGCGAGTACGAGCTGAGCGTCGCCCAGACCGTGCTGCGCGTCCACAGCCGCGTCTCCGACCTGTACAACCAGCCGATGAGCCAGCTCGACCAGCAGCTGCGCCTCACGATCGAGGCCCTGCGCGAGCGGCAGGAGCACGAGCTGATCAACAACAGGGAGTTCGGCCTGCTGCACAACGCCGACTTCGGCCAGCGCATCCGCACCCGCTCGGGCCCGCCCTCCCCCGACGACCTCGACGACCTGCTGTCCACGGTGTGGAAGGAGCCCTCATTCTTCCTGGCGCACCCGCAGGCGATCGCCGCGTTCGGCCGGGAGTGCAGCAACCGCGGCATCTACCCGCAGCACACCGAGGTCGGCGGGCACCAGGTGCCGGCCTGGCGGGGCGTGCCGATCTTCCCCTGCAACAAGATCCCGATCAGCAACACGCGCACGACGTCGTTCATGCTCATGCGCACCGGCCAGGAGAACCAGGGCGTCGTCGGCCTGCACCAGACCGGCATCCCCGACGAGTACCAGCCCAGCCTGTCGGTCCGGTTCATGAACATCAACGAGCGGGCCGTCATCTCCTACCTGGTCAGCGCCTACTACTCGGCGGCCGTGCTGGTGCCGGACGCGCTCGGCGTGCTGGAGGACGTCGAGCTCGGCCGGGTCGGCTGACGCGGCACCCGCCCACCGGCTCGCAGGCCGGCACCGCCCGTACGGTGCCGGCCGTGCCGTGGCACCGGCGAGGAGACACATCTGTGAGGGAGTGACGATGTCCCAGCCGTTTGAACTGCCGGATTTCTACCAGCCGTACCCGGCGCGGCTCAACCCGCACCTGGAGCAGGCCCGCGCCCACTCCAAGCGGTGGGCGCGCGACATGGGCATGCTCGAAGGCTCGGGCGTGTGGGAGGAGGCAGACCTCGACGCCCACGACTACCCGCTCATGTGCGCCTACACCCATCCCGACTGCGACGCGGTGGAGCTGGGGCTGATCACCGACTGGTACGTCTGGGTCTTCTTCTTCGACGACCATTTCCTCGAGGTCTTCAAGCGCACCGGGGACCTGCGGGGCGGCAAGGAGTACCTGAAGCGGCTGGCCCGGTTCATGCCGATGGGCGCCGACCTGGCCGTGCCGGAGCCGGTGAACCCGGTCGAGGCGGGCCTGGCCGACCTGTGGCCCCGTACGGTGCCCGGCATGTCCACGTGCTGGCGCGGCCGGTTCGCGGAGAGCACCCGCAACCTGCTGAACGAGTCCCTGTGGGAGCTGGCCAACATCAACAGCGGCCGGGTGGCGAACCCGGTGGAGTACATCGAGATGCGCCGCAAGGTCGGTGGCGCGCCCTGGTCGGCCGGGCTGGTCGAGCACGCCGTGCGCGCGGAGGTGCCGGCCGCGCTCGCGGCCACCCGGCCGCTGCGGGTGCTGAAGGACTCCTTCTCCGACGCCGTGCACCTGCGCAACGACCTGTTCTCCTACCAGCGGGAGGTGGGCGACGAGGGCGAGCTGAGCAACGGGGTGCTGGTGCTGGAGAAGTTCCTGGGCTGCACCACGCAGGAGGCCGCGAACGCGGTCAACGACCTGCTGACCTCGCGCATGCAGCAGTTCGAGCACACAGCGGCCTTCGAGCTGGGCCCGCTGTTCGCCGAGCACGCCGTCGACCCGCTCAGCGCGGCCGACGTGCTGGCCTACGTCAAGGGGCTGCAGGACTGGCAGTCGGGCGGGCACGAGTGGCACCTGCGCTCCAGCCGCTACATGAACGAGCGGGCCAGGGCGACCCGGCCGCTCGGCATGTCGTCGCTGGTGGACGCGCTGGGGGCCAAGCGGCTGCGCAACGTCGCGCACGTGCCGTACCAGCGGGTGGGGCCGTCGGTGATCCCCGACCTGTACGTGCCGTTCGACCTGAAGCTGTCACCCCACCTCGACGCCGCCCGGCGCAACCTCGTGGCCTGGTGCGCGGCGATGGGCATGCTGGAGCCGCGCAACGGAGCGGCCGGGCCGGCCGTGTGGGACGAGGCCAGGCTGATCGACATCGACCTGCCACTGTGCGCGGCGGGCCTGCATCCCGGCGCCTCGCCCGAGGAGCTGGACCTGGCGTCGTTCTGGCTGGCGTGGGGCACGTACGGCGACGACTACTTCCCGGTCGTCTTCGGCCGGTCGCGAAACCTGTCGGCGGCCCAGGTCATGGTGGCGCGGTTCGGGCTGTTCATGCCGCTCGACGGCACCGCGCCGCCGGCGCCTGCCAACGCGCTCGAACGCGGCCTGGCCGACGTGTGGGCGCGCACGGCCGGGCCGATGCCGCTCGCGGACCGCGCCAAGCTGCGCGCGGCGGTGGAGGAGATGTGCGAGAGCTGGCTGTGGGAGCTGGCCGGCGAGATCTCCCGCCACGTGCCCGACCCGGTGGACTACGTCGAGATGCGCCGCGCCACGTTCGGCTCGCGGCTCACCATGAGCCTGTGCCGGTTGCGGCACTCCAAGGGCGTTCCGGAGGAGTTCTTCGCCAGCGGCCCCGTGGTGGCGCTGGAGAACGCGATGATGGACGCCGGGACGCTGGTCAACGACGTGTTCTCGTACCAGAAGGAGGTCGAGTTCGACGGCGAGGTGCACAACTGCGTGCTGGTGACGCAGACGTTCTTCGACTGCGACTACCCGGCGGCGCTCGGCATCGTCAGAGACCTCCAGGAGTCGCGGGTGCGGCAGTTCCAGCATCTCGTCGAGCACGAGCTGCCGATCGTCTGCGACGACCTCGGCCTCGACGCCGCCGCCCGCCGCGAGGTGGACGCGTTCGTGACCGAGCTGCGCGACTGGCTGGCCGGGATTCTCCACTGGCACCGCCACTGCTCGCGCTACGACGAGCCGTCGCTGCTGCGCCACCATGCCCTCCCGCCGCGCTGGCGCCTGCGCGGCCCCTCCGGCCTGGGCACCTCCGCCGCCGACATCACCCCTGCAGGGGCACGTGGCGGACCCTGGGCTGGTAGAACCAGCCCATCATGCGCAGCAGCCGCCGCTGGTACGGGGTGACGTTGTGCAGGCGGATCCAGCGTTGCGAGGGCGGCAGCGTGGGCATGACGAGCACGCGCAGCCCTGAGACGTCGATGAAGCTCAGGGACCCGGTGTCGACCACGATGTAGGTGCCCTGGCTGCGGCAGCCCGCGAGCGTCGTGGCCAGTGCCGGGCTGTTGGAGGCGTCGATCTCGCCGATGAGCGTGACGGCGGGCACCCCCGGCGCCGCCGGCCCCGTTGCCATCAGGACGGTCAGCTGCTGGTCCTGGTAGAGCAGCCGCTCCTGGACATTCACGATCCTCGCACCCCCCAACACGCGCTCTGGGGGTCGTCCTGCCGAATCGGGATGGCCACCGACACGCACCGCCGGTGGTCGACCCGAGTCCCAGGCTACACGACAGAGGTTTGACGATGTAATTTTCTTGGGAAAATGACCGATTTTTCGGACAATCCTGAATCTTTCCCCTGGATCACTTCTGTCATGAGTCGTCAGGCCCGGCGGGCGCGCGGCAGTGGACGCCTTGCCATGGATCTCCCGACCACCGCCCACCCCGCGCCGGCCGATGCCAAAAAGCACGAAATATCCGCTTATTGTGCGAGGCGCGTAATGGCGTTTTGTCGCAATAGAAGAGAGAAAAGTACGCAGACAAGACAACTGCGTACAGGTCGGCGCTCATGCCCCCGGACGCCGCGCGAAACGGGAGCGCTGATATGCCATGAACCGAAAAGGGACACGGCAGGTGACGGCCGCGATCTGCGCCATCGTGTGCGCGATCACGACCACTGTCGCGTCCGCCACCCCTGCCACGGGATCCGCGACCGGAGGCATCGCCCTCAGGGCCGCGCTGGAGATGATCGGAGTGCCCTACTCGTGGGGCGGAGGCGGCATCCACGGGCCCGGCTACGGCATCGGGCGGGGCGCCAGGACGAAGGGCTTCGACTGCTCGGGCCTGGCCGAGTACGCCTACGCGCGGGCCGGGGTGCTCATCGGCACCACCACCACGGAGCAGTGGCGCTCGGGCATCCGGGTGCCGCAGGAGCTGCTGGAGCCGGGGGACCTGGTCTTCTTCGACAACGACCGGGCGCGGGCGGGGCCGGAGCACGTGGGGCTGGCCGTGGACGGGCAGCGGATGGTGCACGCGCCGTACACCGGCGCCGTGGTGCGGATCGACCCGCTGGACCGGCCGGACCTGCTGGGAGTGGTGCGGCCCGGCTGGGGCCGCGGGGAGGCGGAGGTTGAGGTGGAGGGGTGAGCGGGCTTCCTGCCGCCCCTTCTCGGTTCGGCGGGGTTCCCGCCGCCCGTCATCGGCCGGGCGGGGTTCCTGCCGCCTGCCGTACGTCCCGCGGGCTCTCCTCGACGGATCGCGCCGGGGGACGTACGGCCACCGAATGCCTTGGTGTGCGGGAAATCCGTACCGTGGTCTCGCGAGTCACCACGGCCGGCTCTCCCGCTCACGCGAGCATGGGTTACTCGGACTTGGAGAAACCGTTCTCGATCTCGGTGTCCTTGTTGTGGTCACCGACGGACGGCTGGTTGTTGTTCAGCAGCTGGAGGTCGACCTCGTCGAGGATGTTGATGATCTCAACCTCGATGTCGTTGGCCGAGTGGTTCAGCACGTCGTTCAGCGCGTCGTCGATGATTTGGAACTGGGACAGCAGGGCCTGGCCCTTGTTGCTCGGGTTGGGGCCGACGTCGGCGGACGCGGCGGTCGCGGAGAACCCGAGAGCGGCGGCCGCGATAGCGGCACCGGCCAGAATACGACGGATCATTGTTTGCTTTCCTCCATGGATCGGCGGCGGGAATCCCGGCGCCGGGTTCATTCGTGCAGAGCTGTGAGGTGCCGCTGTCAACGATCGTGGCGGGCATCGGAGATAGCAAACTCGAAATGCCCTCATGGAGGTCAAGGAGGCGCTTGGATTCTTTGGCACTGGATTTCGGCGAC
Organism: [Actinomadura] parvosata subsp. kistnae; assembly: GCF_900323885.1. GTDB lineage: Bacteria > Actinomycetota > Actinomycetes > Streptosporangiales > Streptosporangiaceae > Nonomuraea > Nonomuraea composti. Next base: position 2,276,677 of record NZ_OOHJ01000018.1, read on the forward strand.
CGGCGGGGTCGTCGTTGAGTATCGGTGTCCGTGGATATCGGCGTCCGTGTCACTCACGATTTCCGGCCGGCTTCGCAAAGGCTGGGAAGCGTCTGCCGCACGTCCTCGGGCGACCTTGTGCGGTCGCGCCGAGGACGTACGGCCCCCGAACGCTTCAGTGCCCCGAAAGCCGCTCCGTGGCCTCGCGAGTCTCCACGATCAAGTTCTTTCGTGCACCTGGGAGAGAGGAGGGCGGTTGGCCACGCGGCCCGCTTCGGTGCGGTGCCGCCGCGTCTCCTCCGCTTTTCGGCCCGAGGGCTACTCGGCCTTGGCGTGCCCGTTGCTGATCTCGGTGTCCTTGTTGGCGTCGCCTACCGAGGGCTGGTTGTTGTTCAGCGCCTGGACGTTGACCTCGTCGAGGATGTTGATGATCTCGACCTCGAGGTCGTTCAGGGTGTGGTTGGCGACGTCGTTCAGGAGATCGTCGATGACCTGGAACTGGCTCAGGATGGCCTGGCCGCCGTTGTACGGGTTGGGGCCGACGTCGGCGGACGCGGCGGTCGCGGAGAACCCGAATGCGGCGGCCGCGATAGCGGCACCGGCCAGAATACGACGGATCATGGTTGCTTTCCTCCGTGGATCGGCGCGGAATTCCGGCGCCATAGTCGTTCGTGCAGGGCTGTGAGGTGCCGCCAATAACAATTGCGGCGGGCGGCGGAGCCCGCAACCCGGAAAGGCCTTATGGAGGTCAAGAAGCCGCCTCGATTCTTTGGTGTCGGGTTTCACGGCCGGGAAACCGGCAGCGGTGCGACGGGTCCCCGACATCGCGGCGCTTTAGTCTTTCCATGGCCTCGCGGATACCACCGCCGGCTCTTTCGCATACGGACGGGCAGGAGGCGGCCGGGTCACGGGGCCCGGCCGCTCCCATCGTCCGTGGACGCCCTGGACCTACTCCGCGCTGGCGTGGCCGTTCTTGATGTCGGTGTCCTTGTTGTGGTTGCCGACAGTGGGCTGGTTGTTGTTCAGCAGCGGGACGTTGACCTCGTCCAGGATGTTGATGATCTGGACTTCGATGTCGTTGGCCGAGTGGTTCAGCACGTTGTTCAGCACGTCGTCGAGGATCTGGAACTGGCTGATGACGTCCGCGCCCTCGTTGCGCACGTTGGGGCCGACGTCGGCGGACGCGGCGGTCGCGGAGAACCCGAAGGCGGCGGCCGCGATAGCGGCACCGGCCAGAATACGACGGATCATGGTTGCTTTCCTCCGTGGATCGGCGCGGAATTCCGGCGCCATAGTCGTTCGTGCAGGGCTGTGAGGTGCCGCGAATAACCCTCACGGGAAGAGACGAAAACCGCAACTCGGAAAGACCTTGGCTAGGTCAAAGTGCCGCCTCTATTTTTTGGCGTCGGCTTTTCCCGGCCCGCCGCGGCACCGCCCTGTACTGGACTTCGGCGCTCCGCATTCAACCGGCGTCCGGTCGCCTGGGAACGTCCACGGGGAATTCGTTCACCGCTCGTTGGACAACATTCGACCGGCTCTTTGGGGATCCTTCCTGTACCGGTGGAGGAGGCTGCCGGTAACGCTCGTCACGACTCCTCGGCGAGACGGTCGAGGGCCGCCGAGAGCCGCTGGAGCGCCTCCAGGCACCGCCGCGCGTCCTCGACGCCGAGCTCCCCCACCAGCCGGTCGGCGAACTCCTGATGACCGGGGACGATCTTGGCGATGGCCTCGCGCCCCGCCTGCGTGGGGCTCAGCAGCTTGGCCCGCCGGTGCGCCGGGTTGGGCCGGTACTCGGCCAGCCCCCGCTCCACCAGCAGGTCGGCGATGCGCTGCACGCCCTGCCTGGTCATCCCCATGACGCGGGCGATGCCCGCGACGGGCAGCGGCTCGCGCAGGACCGCGCCGAGCACCTGCCACCACGCGGCCGTCATCCCCGACGGCCGGGCCAGCCCCTCCGCCACCTGGAGGAACTGGCCGTTGAGCCGGAAGGCTCTTAACGCCATGCCGGACAACAACTCGGCGCTCTCGCTCATGCCGTCATCAACACCTCGAAGGCCGAGGCGTCGCTCCTGGCGAACAGCCGGAACCAGGCATCCAGCACCTCGGGCCGGTAGATGTCGAGGCGGCGGAAGACCTCCCTGGCGAACGCCACCGGCTCCGTCGGGCCGGCCGTGACGAGGTCGCCGTCGAGCACCGCGTCGCGGTCGAGGTAGCGCTTGGCCCCGGCGTACCCCTCCTGAGCCTCCAGGTACTGGGGTGCGGCGCCGGTGTGGTCGCGGTCGTCGAGCAGCCCCTCGCGGGCCAGCCCCGCCGTGGCGCCGCAGATGGCGGCCACCGGCACCCCCGCGTCGAGGAACTCGCGGGCCTTGCCCGCGAACGGCGCCAGCGCGTCTCCCGCGTCCCACAGGTCGGCCCCGGGCAGGATGAGAAGTGCGCTGTCCGCAGGGGAGAGGTCCGCCAACGCGATGTCGGGCGTGATGCGCAGGCCGCCCATGGTGACCACCGGGTCGGTGGTCAGGCCGACGGTGACGATCTCGAACCCGCCGGCCTCGCGCTGGTAGTGGCCGTTGCGCAGATGAGAGGTGAGGTGACCGGTCTCCCAGTCGGCGAGCGTGTCGTAAACGGCGTGGTGAGCGATTTTCTTCATGACAGTATCTTGTCATAACGACAACATGCTGTCAATCGATAACCGTGGAAGGATAGGCCGCATGGCAGAGATCGTCGGCGGAGGACGTCCGGTCAACGACGCCGAGCGGCGCGTGATCGCATACCTGCGCGACCACGCGCCCGCCGACTGGCTGCTGCTGCACAACGTCGAGGTCCCGCGCGGCCACGACGTCTTCGAGGTCGACCTGCTCGTGCTGACCGGCCACTCGCTCGTCGTGGTCGACGTCAAGGGCACCCGCGGGCGCATCGAGGTGTCGGGCACCCGCTGGTTCCCGCCGCGCAGAGAGGCGTTCGGGTCGCCGGTGACCAAGCTGCGCGGCACCGCCAAGGCGCTCAAGGGCCTGCTCGTGTCCAGGGCCACCCAGCTCGAACGCGTCTACGTCGACAGCCTGGTCGTGCTCACCTCGCCCGACGCCGAGCTGGTCGACTCGGCCGGCCGCGACGCGGTCAACGTCACCGACCTGCCCGGCCTGCTCCCCACGCTCAGCGACGTCTCCCGCGTCCGGCGCGGGTGCAGCCCCGACGCCAGGCCGTACCTCACCGCGATCCTCGACGCCCTCAACCAGACCGTACGCCGCAGCACCGCCCCGCCCCGCTACGGCAACTGGGAGGTCGAGGAGCAGCTCGGCGGCGACTCCAAGGTCACCGAATACCGCGCCTTCAACGTCACGCTGCCCGGCAGCGAGACCGTGCTGCTGCGCGTCTACCAGGCCGACCCCATGGCCGACCAGCAGGCGCGGGCGGCCGAGCGGCAGCGCATCGCCAACGCCTACCAGACGCTGGCCCGCATCCCGCCGCACCCGCGCGTGGTGCGCTCGCGCGACTTCTTCGCCATCGACGACGAGAGCCGGTTCGTGCTCGTGCTCGACGACGTGCACGGCGAGGCGCTGCACCTGGCCCTCGGCAAGGGCGCCCCGCTCGGCGTGATCCAAGACCTGCTGAGCGGCCTCGCCCACGCCCACGCCAACGGCGTCGTGCACCGCGCGCTCACCCCCGCCGCCGTGCTGGTCACCGACGACGGGCACGCGGTGCTCACCGGCTTCGACTACGCCAAGCCGGGCCCCCGCAACTACACCGTCGCCCACGAGCTGGGCAACGTCCTCGACGCCGCCTACGTGGCGCCCGAGTGCCAGGAGCGGCCCGACCTGATGACCACCGCCTCCGACGTGTACGCGGCCGGCGTCATCGCCTTCCAGCTCCTCACCGGGCAGCTGCCCACCAGCGGCGACGCCCAGGGCCCCGACGTGCCCGAGGTGGTGCGCCGCATGCTCGACCACTCCCCCGCCAAGCGCCCGTCGGCGGCCGAGGCACTGGAGATGCTGCGCGCCGGCGCCCCCGCCCAGGGCTCGAAGCTCAGGAGGTTCGTGCGTCGCATAGTGTCCCGATCATGACTGTGCGGCTGCGTCCCGTCGAAGAGGACGACCTTCCCTTCCTGCACCGGCTCACCAGCGACCCCGACGGCGCGGGCGAGTTCCAGTGGTACGGCTTCCAGGACCCGCGCCGGCTGCGGCGGCGCTGGGAGGAGTCCGGCATGCTGTCCGACGACGGCGGCCTGCTGATCATCGCCGACGGCGACGAGGCGATCGGCTTCGTCTCCTGGAGCAGGCAGGTCGCCACCCGCATCAGCCACTCCTGGTCGATGGGCCTGATCGTGGCCCCCGAGCACCGCGGCAAGGGCCACGGCACGCACGCGCAGAAGCTGCTCGCCCGCTACCTGTTCGACCACTCCACCGTCAACCGGATCGAGGCGTCCACCGAGATCACGAACGTGGCCGAGCAGCGGGCGCTGGAGAAGGCCGGGTTCACCCGCGAGGGCGTGCTGCGCGGCGCCGGCTTCCGGGCCGGTCAGTGGCACGACGGCGTGCTCTACAGCATGATCCGCGCCGACCTGGGCTGAAGGCGCGCCGTGACTGAAGGCAGGCCGTGGCTGAAAGCAGGCCGTGAAAGCAGGCCGGGCGGCGAGAGGTGCCGCCCGGCCTACGCGCGCGTGATCGTGTCGAGGATGTCGATCACGTAGAGGACGGGCCGCTCCCCCGGCGAGGGCACCGCCACCCGGCTGCCCACCCGCCGGCCGGCCAGCGCGCCGACCCAGGCCGCCGGCACCGAGCCCGCCTCCAGCGTGAACGCGCTCGGCCCGCCCCTGCGGTACGAGGAGTCCACGACGGCTCTCGACGGCCACGCCGCCGCCACGTACTGGATGACGACCTTCGAGCCCGCCACGACCTCCCGCCCGGACCCGTCGATCAGGGTGCGCGGCGGGTCGGCGGGCGTCAGGTCGGCCGGGACGACCGGCAGCGTGCGGCCGACGAGGCGCGCGTCCGGCGGGTAGCCGCCCAGGATGTCGAAGACGAGCACGAGCGTGTCGGCGGGCGAGACGCCGGCCAGCGGCAGGTCCGGCCCCAGCGCCTCGGCGGCCGGGCCGACCAGCATGACCCGGCTGCCCGCCGGCCGCCCGATGAGCGACTGCCGCCACGTCTCCGCCACCTTCCTGCCGTCGAACACGACCGAGGTGGGCTGGTTGCCGTCGTAGGTGCTCAGGTACGGCCGGTTGCCCGACCACCGCCGGATGTCCACGTCGGCCAGCACCACGTCCCCCGGCACGGTGCGCCGCCCGCTGCCGACCGACAGCACCGTGATGCGCGGCGTGCGGCCCGGCTGGCCCTTGGGTATGGAGACGGTCGGCTTGCTGCCGAACCTTCCCGTCACGACGGGTTGCGTGCCCTCCTCGGCGACACCGCACGAGGTGGTGAGCACGAGGAGCGCGGGCCAGAACAGACGCACGATTTCCTCCAGGGCCGGATCCAGAGGAGTTACTTGCCGCAAGTGCGCCAAGGAAAGCTTCGGGTCGCGCCAGTTCACGACAAACTTGGACCGTGAGCAAGCCCAATCTGGCACGTCGGGTCGCGGAGGCGGCCGAGGTCGCGCTGAGCACCCGCAAGTACGTGACGTTCATCGACGTGGTGACGGGTCTGCGCTGGCTGCACTCGCGGCACGTGGACGTCTGGCGCCAGGGCCGGGCGGCCACCCTGGCGGAGCTGGCGGCCGTGGACGACGACCGCCTGCTCACCGCGGCCGGCCTGCTGCGCGACTGGGCGCGGGCGAAGGGGCTGCGCCCGGTCGAGACCCCGTACGTGGCGGGCACCCGCGACCGCCGCGAGCTGCGCTTCACCGCCGGGCCGGAGCAGGGGCCGTTCCGGGTGCACTGGCTGTCGCCCGACCTGAGCGAGGCCAGGGTGCGCCGGCTGACCGAGGCGCAGAGCAAGGCTCCCGACCTGGTGGTGGTCTCCCCGCTGGAGGCGTGGACGTGCGCGTCCTGCGCCGACACCGGCCCGTACCTGATCATGGAGGACGACCGGCCGCACTGCCTCACCTGCGCCGACATGGACCACCTGGTGTTCCTGCCGTCGGGCAACGCGGCGCTCAGCCGCCGGGCCAAGCAGGAGAGCGGCCTCGCGGCGGTGGTCGTCCGCTACAACCGGCGGCGCAAGGTCTACCAGCGCATGGGCCTGCTGGTGGAGGAGGCGGCGCTGGCCGCGGCCGAGGAGCGCTGCCTGGCCGACGAGGAGGTACGGCTGCGCCGCCGCGAGCGCGACCGCGTCCGCCGGGCGGAGCAGGACGTCGAGTACCAGGCCGCGATGGCCGCCGAGATCGCCCGGCTGTTCCCCGGCTGCCCCGAGCCGCGGGCGCGGGAGATCGCCGAGCACGCCGGCCAGCGCGGCAGCGGCCGGGTGGGGCGGTCGGCGGCGGCCAGGGCGCTCGACGAGAACGCCATCACGCTCGCCGTGATCGCCTCGATCCGGCACCTCGACACCGACTACGACCGGCTGCTCATGTCGGGCGTCCCCCGGATGGAGGCCCGCGACCGCATCAGGGCCGATATCGAACGCAAGCTCGAAGAGTTCCGCCGTCCCGGCTAAGGTCGGAGGCATGAGTGACGACTGGCACGACGTCAGGGAAGAGCTCCGCACGTTCGCGCTCGGCCTGCCCGAGACCCGCGAGGATCACCCGTGGGGTGAGACCGTCATCAAGGTCGGCAAGAAGGTCTTCCTCTTCCTCGGCATCGACGAGCGCACCGAGAAGTGGGAGCCGTCGTTCGGCGTGAAGCTCCTGTCGGAGGCGCACGGCCACGCGCTGACCGTCGAGGGCGCCCGGCCCAGCGGCTACGGGCTGGGCAAGGCGGGCTGGGTGACCGTGCCGTTCCTGGCGGAGCTGCCCGAGACCGAGGTGCTGCTCGACTGGGTGGAGGAGAGCTACCGCACGATCGCGCCCAAGCGGGCGGTCAAGGAACTCGACCTCAGGTGACGGCGCTCAGGCAGCGGCACTTAAGCGGCACTCAGGTGACGGCGCTCAGGTGACCGCCAGGCGGGTCGCGTACTTGTCGTCGCGCCACAGCTCCTTGTCGAGCACCTCCAGCAGCGTGGTCGCAGCGTCGTACACGTCGGCGTAGCCGATGTAGAGCGGCGCGAAGCCGAACCTGAGCACGTCGGGCGCGCGGAAGTCGCCGTGCACGCCCCGGTCGATCAGCGCCCGCATCACCGGGTAGCCGTCGGGGTGGCGCAACGAGATCTGGCTGCCGCGCGCGGCCGGGTCGGCGGGCGAGGCCAGCTCCAGCCGGTCGCCGACCAGCTCGACGAACAGCTCGCCGAGCGCCATGCTCTTGGCTCTGACCTGCGCCATCGGCACCCGCTCCCACACGTCGAGCGCCGCCTCCAGCGCCGCGAACGACAGCACGTGCGGGGTGCTCACCGCGAACCGCCGCACCCCCTCGGCCGGCCGGTAATCGGCCTCGAACGCGAACGGCTCGGCGTGGCCGTGCCAGCCCGACAGCACGTTCTCGGCGGCGGCGTGGTGGCGCGGGTTGACGTAGAGGAACGCGGGCGCGCCGGGACCGGCGTTCAGGTACTTGTACGTGCATCCCACCGCGAAGTCGGCCGCGGAGACGTCCACCTCCATGGCGCCGACGCTGTGGCACACGTCCCACACGATGAGCGCCCCCGCGGCGTGCGCGGCGGCGGTCACCGCGGGCACGTCGGCGCGGGCGCCCGTGCGGTAGTCCACCTCCGACAGCAGCACCACGGCGGCGTCCTCGAAGCTCCCCTCGCTGAGGTCGCGCAGCTCGTAGCCGCCCAGCAGCCCGGCCAGGCCCTGCACGATGTAGTGGTCGGTGGGGAAGTTGCGGAGGTCGGAGACGATCACGCGCCGCTCGGGCCGCAGCCGGAGCGCCGCCGCCACGGCCTGGTAGACGGCGATCGAGGTGGTGTTGCCCACGACGACCTGGCCGGGGCCGGCGCCGATGAGCGGGGCGATCCGGTCGCCGGTGGTGAGCGGCTGCTCGTACCAGCCCGCGTGGTTCCACCCGCCGACGAGCTGCCTGCCCCATTCGTCCTCGACCGTCCTGCGCACCCGCTCGGCGGTACGGCGGGGCAGCGCGCCCAGCGAGTTGCCGACGAGGTAGATCACGCCGTCGGGCAGCACGAACTCGTGCCGGAACTCCCGCAGCGGGTCCTCGGCGTCGAGGGCGAGGCACTGGTCGCGGTCCAAGATCGGCTCCCGTCATGGAGGGATGGTGGCAATCACCCGGTTCACACCATTTTGATACCGCCGCACGTACCAGTTCTGCACCGGGTTGTGCGTGGCGTCCAGCCGGAAGCGGCCGCGCGGGCCGTCCAGCTCGCCCACCTCCCCCAGCGCGCGGCCGAGGTCGCCGCCCCTGGACAGTGCCGCGTCGATGAGGCGCATCGCGTCCCAGCTCTGCACGGCCACCGCCGACGGGTTGCGGCCGGTCCGCTCCCGCCACTTGGCCGCGAACGCGGTGTTGTCGATGTTCTCCAGCGCGGGCGAGTACATGCCGACGCTCGTGATGCCCTCGGCGTCCGGGCCGACGGCGCGCAGCACGTCCTCGTCGGTGAGGTTCATGCAGGCCAGCAGGTCGATCCTGGTGTCGTAGCCGAGCTCCTTGAACGCCCTGGTGAACGCGATCGCCTCGCCGCCGGCGTAGAACGCGTACAGGAGCTTCGCCTCGGGCGGGATCTGCTCGAAGTACGGCCGCAGGTCGGCCACCCGGTCGTGCGGGGTCAGGATGCGCTTGAGCGGCTCGGCGCCGTACCCCTCGGTGAAGCCGTCGAGCGTCTCGACGCCGGCCGAGTAGTCGGGGGCCATGAGCACCACGCCGCGCCGCCCGTAGTGCTCGGCGGCGTAGCGGCCGGCGGCGTGGCCGTGGTCGTGGTTGGTGTAGGAGACGCGGAAGACGTTCGAGCCGTCCAGGTCGTCGGAGCCGGCGTTGGCGACCACCACCGGGGTCCTGCCGGCCGCCTCCTCGACCACGGCGACGGCGACGGGCGAGGCGATCAGGCCGGTGAGCACGTCCACGCTCTCGGCGTCGATGAGCCGCCTGGCCTCCTTCCTGCCCTGCTCGGCGGTGCCCCCGTCGTCGGCCACCAGCAGCTCGGCCGGCCTGCCGCCGAGCCGGCCACCGTGGTCGTCGAGGTAGAGGCGCATGGCGCTCTCCATGTCGTCGCCGAGCATGGCGTACACGCCGGTCTGCGAGATGATCGCGCCGATCTTGACCGGGAGCTCGTCCCCGTCGCGCGGCGGCACCGTGCCACCGCAGCCGGCGGCCATCAGCACCACCAGCCCGACCACGGGCAGCCCCAGCACGGGTGCGCGCATGGGGGAGCTCCCTTCAGCCCAGGAACGCCTCGGCGTTGGCTGCGAGCAGCTTGGCGCGGGCCGTGCCGGACAGGAAGGGAGCGCGCCGGATCAGGTCACCCGCGGGTGACTCGCCCAGCGGATAGGGAAAGTCGCTGCCGAGCATCACATGGTCCTCCCCGAGAGTGTCGACGAGCAGCCGCAGCGCGCGCTCGTCGAAGACGGCAGAGTCGACGCTGAACCTGCCGAGGTAGTGGGACGGCGGCCGTTCGGAGCCGCCGACCAGGTCGTGCCTGCGGTGCCAGGCGTTCTCGAACCGGCCGAGCCAGAAGGCGAACGAGCCGCCGCCGTGCGCGAAGCAGATCCGCAACGTGTCGGGGACGCGGTCGAACACGCCGCCGAGGATCATCGCCAGGATGGACAGGTGCGTCTCGGCCGGCATGCCGACCAGCCACTGCGCCATCCACCGCTCGACGCGCGGCCCCGCGGGCAGGTCCCACGGGTGCACGAAGACGGGAACGTTCCTTTCCGCGCAGTGCTGGAGGAACCGCACGACCCCGGGATCGTCGAGGTCGCGGTCGCCGACGTGGTTGCCGATCTCCACGCCCCGGTGCCCGTTCGCCAGGCAGCGGTCGAGCTCCGCGCAGGCCAGGTCGGGGTCCTGCAACGGCACCTGGCAGAACGGGATCAGCCGCGGGCCGGCGCACAGCTCCAGCGCCAGGTCGTTGAAGACCTTCGCGATCCGCACGCCCTGCTCGGCCGGCCGGTCGTAGCCGAAGAAGACCGGGGTGGGCGAGACCACCTGCCGGTCCACGCCGTCGCGGTCCATGCGTTCCAGCCGGACCCGCGGATCCCAGCAGTCGTCCTGGATCCTGCGGAACTCGCGGTCGTTGACGAGGATCGTCGCTTCGCGCTCCGAGTCGACCCTCAGCCTGGGCGCCCCTGGCCAACCCAGCTCGGGCCAGCCCCGGGGCACGTGGTGCGTGTGGACGTCGATGACCATCTAGCCCTTGCCAGGATGTAGCGCGCCGCACCGGCCGCAGGTGCGGGCCTTCTCGTCGCCGTAGAACGCCTCGAAGACCGGCGGCAGGTCCTTGACGATGTCGCGGACCTGGAGCTCGACCTCGTGGACGAGGGCGCCGCACTCCATGCAGTACCACTGGAACTTCTCCAGCTCGCCCTCCGGCCGGATCCGCTCGACGACCAGCCCCACCGAGCCGGCCTCCGGCCGCTGCGGCGAGTGCGGCACGCGCGGCGGCAGCAGCCACATCTGGCCCTCGCGGACGTGCACGGTCTCGGGGCCGTTCCCGGTGACGACGTTGACGTGCATGTTGCCGCGCACCTGGTAGAACAGCTCCTCGTACGGGTCCACGTGGAAGTCCGTCCTGGAGTTGGGCCCGCCGACCACCATCACGATGAAGTCGTTCGCCCCCTCGAAGACCACCTTGTTGCCGACCGGCGGCTTGAGCAGGTGGGCGTGCTCGTCGATCCATGCGGTGAAGTCGATCGGGGGGATCATGACAGCTCCTGGGGGTGGTAGGCGACGGCTTGCATCTCGATGAGCAGGTGCGGGTGCGGGAGCTGGTGCACCGCCACCGTGGTGCGGGTCGGGCCCTCCTCGTCGAAGAACTCGGCGTAGACCTCGTTGTAGCCCTTGAAGTCGTTCATGTTGACCAGGTACGTGGTGATCTGCACCAGGTCGGCGAGCGAGCCGCCCGCGGCCTTGAGGATGTCGCCGATGTTCTCGATGACCGCCCTGGTCTGGGCGCGGATGTCCAGGTTCGTCACGCCGTACTTGTCCACCTCGGCGCCCACGAACGTGTCGTCGGGGCGCCGGCAGCTCGTGCCGGAGACGTACAGGAAGTCGCCGGCCCGCTTGACGTGCGGGAACCTGCCCCGTGGTGTGGCCTTGCCCGGCACGCGGATGGCCTTCGGCCTCGCCTGGGGGCTCACTTGCCGAACACCGCCCGCACCGAGCCGAGGCCCTCGATCCTCGCCTCGAACACGTCGCCCGGCTCGACCGGCACCACCGGCCCGAGCGCGCCGGTCAGCACCACGTCACCGGCCCGCAGCGGGTGCTCGGTGCCGCCGAGGCGGTTGGCCAGCCAGACGGCGGCGTTGAGCGGGTGCCCCAGGCATGCCTCGCCCGAGCCGGCCGAGACCTCCTGGTCGCCCCGCGTCATCGACATCCGCGCCGCCCGCAGGTCGAGCCCGCGCAGCGACATGGGCGTGCCGCCGAGCACGAACGCGCCGGACGAGGCGTTGTCGGCGATCGTGTCGACCAGGCTGATGTCCCAGCCGGCGATCCGCGAGTCGGCGATCTCGATCGCGGGCAGTACGAAGTCCACCGCCCTGATCACGTCCGCCACGGTGAACGGGCCGCCCTCCAGGTCGCCGCCGAGGACCAGCGCCACCTCGGCCTCCGCCTTCGGCTGCAGGAACCGCTCCGGCGGGACGGGCAGCCCGTCGCCGTAGCAGGTGTCGGCGAAGAGCACGCCGAAGTCGGGCTGGTCGACGCCGAGCTGCTGCTGGATCACCGGGTTGGTCAGCCCGATCTTCCTGCCGACCGGCCGCCGCCCCGCGTCGAGCGCCTGCCTCGTGCCCAGCTCCTGCACGGCGTACGCGTCGGCCGCCGTGCCCACCAGGTCCCTGATCGGCGCGCAGGGCCGGCCCGTGCGCACCGCCTCGGCCAGCCGCTCGGCCGCCTGGGCGCGCACGTCCACTGCCTGGGACCATTCGTCATGCATCGGGCTGCTCCAGTTTGATGGTGATCGTGGTGGGTTCGGAGTAGAAGTCGAGCGAGCGGGTGCCGCCCTCCCTGCCGATGCCCGACAGCTTCACGCCGCCGAACGGGGTCCGCAGGTCGCGCAGGTACCACGTGTTGACCCAGACGAGCCCGGCCTCCAGGCGCTGGGCCACGCGATGGGCGCGGTCGAGGTTCGTGGTCCAGACCGTGGCGGCCAGGCCGTACTCGCTGCCGTTGGCCAGGTCGACGGCCTCGGCCTCGCTGTCGAAGGGCGTGACGTGGCACACGGGTCCGAAGATCTCTTCTCTGTTGAACCTCGACCATTCAGACAAGCCTGTCACCACCGTCGGCTCCACGAAATAACCGGAATCGCGATGATCGCCGAACACGGGGACACTGCCTCCTGCGAGCATCTTGGCTCCCTCCGAGCGGGCCAAGGCGTAATAGGAGAGCACCTTCTCGCGATGCTCCGCCGAGATCATCGGCTGGAGCTCCACCTCTTGGGCGCGGACGGCCAGGCGGGCGCAGAAGTCCTCGAAGATCGAGCGGTGCACGTACACGCGCTCGGTGCACAGGCACACCTGGCCGCCGTTGGTGAAGACCGACTTCACCGTGCCCTCCACCGCCTTGTCGAGGTGGCAGTCCTCGAAGACCAGGCCGGCGTTCTTGCCGCCCAGCTCGAACGAGATCGGCTTGACCCGGTCGGCCACCGACCGCATGATCGTCCGGCCGGTCGCGGTGGAGCCCGTGAACGTCACGGCGTCCACCCCGGGATGCTCGACGAGGAGCTGACCGGCGGAGCCGTGCCCGAAGATGATGTTGACGACGCCGGGCGGCAGGCCGCTCTCCGCGCAGATCTCGGCGAAGACCGCGGCCGAGCCGGGCGTCTGCTCCGACGGCTTGACCACGACGGTGTTGCCCGAGACCAGCGCGGGCGCGAGCTTCCAGGTCATGAGCAGGAACGGCAGGTTCCACGGCACGATCACCGCGACCACGCCGAGCGGCCTGCGCACGGTGTAGCTGAGCACCCCCGACAGGTGGAAGGCGTCCTCGGGCCGCTGCGCGGCGATGTCGGCGAAGGCGCGGAAGTTCGCGATGCCGCGCGGGATGTCGAGGGTACGGGTCTGGTCGAGCGGCTTGCCCGTGTCGGCGATCTCCGCCGCCACCAGGTCGTCGAAGCGGGCCTCGATGCCCTCGGCCAGGCGCCGCATCCACCCGGCGCGCTCCCCGACGGGCATCGCCGCCCAGTCGCGGGCCGCCTCCCTGGCCGCGCGCACCGCCCGGTCGACCACCTCGGGATCGGCCTCGTGCACCTGCCTGATCACCGCGCCCGTGACCGGATCGTGGACGGGAAACGCCTTGCCCGCGCCCACCGGCTGGCCACCGATGAAATGGGTCAGCACAACCCTCTCCTCATCTCTCCCTCGCCTCCCGGTATAGATCGCTGTGCGGCTCGTGGACAACAGGAAGTTCCGGGGACACGGAACCTCCTCGATCGCATCGTCTCGCCCGAACGCGGCGCGCGCCATGAGCGATGCTGGTGGACATGCAGACCCGTACTGATCGCATCGCTGCCCACGACGGCTCCTTCGACGTCCGCGTGTGGCTGCCCGACTCCGGCTCCGGCCCCGGCCTCCTCCTCGTCCAGGAGATCTACGGCGTGGGCCCCTACATCGAGAAGGTCGCCACCGACCTCGCCGCGCGCGGCTACGTGGTGGCCGCGCCCGACCTGTTCTGGCGCCTGCAGCCCGGCTACGTGGGCGAGCACACGCCCGAGGGCACGCAGGCCGCCATCGAGCTGTCGCAGGGCTTCGACCTCGCGCAGGGCGTGGCCGACTGCGCGCTCACGGTGGCCCACCTGAGCGCGCTGCCCGAGGTGCGCGGCGGGGTCGGGGCGCTCGGCTTCTGCCTGGGCGGCTCGGTCGACTACATGCTGGCCACCCAGGTCGAGCTGGCCGCGGTGCTGTCCTTCTACGGCTCGGCCGTGCCCGACGCGACCGGGCTGATGGAGCGCATCTCCTCGCCGCTGCTGCTGGTGTTCGGGGGCAGTGACCCGTACATCCCGCGTGAGCGCGTGGCCGCCGTCGAGAAGGCCGCCGAGGGGCGGCCGAACGTCGTCGTGCACGTCGAGGAGGAGGCCGGGCACGCCTTCCACAACAGCGAGTCGCCGATGTTCCACCAGCCGGAGCCGGCGGCGCGCGCCTGGGAGGTGGCGATCGCGTTCCTGGACGAGCACCTGCCCGCCCGCTGAGACCTGTCCAACAGGACAGCTTCCGGTATCCCTAGATCAACCGCCATGATGAGCGCATGGCGCGGACGTGGGAATTGTGGGGAAACGTCATTATTGCTGGTACCTTTGCACTCCCCCTGGCGTTGCTAGCAATCGTGATTCTCTCCCGCCACCGCGCCCGCGCCGGCCGTCCGGCACCCCTGCGCACCTCTCTCGCCGACGTCGGCATCGTGGTCGGCACGGCGCCGTGGATTTGGATGATCCTGACGCCGTCGGACGGCCCCTCAGGGGTGAACCTCGTGCCCTTCACCGACCTCGCGGACCTGGCCCGGGCACCGTGGGAGGCGGTATTCGTGCAGGTCGGGGGCAACCTGCTGGTGTTCGCGGCGCTCGGCGCGCTGCTGCCCGTACGCGGCCGGGCGATGTCCTCACTCGGCCGCGTTGCGGCGCTCGCGGCGGCATTTTCGGTCCTGGTCGAGGTCCTCCAGTACGTGCTCCGTCTGGGGCGTCTGTCCTCCGTGGACGACGTCATCCTCAATACGACCGGCGCGGTGATCTTCGCTTTGGTTACTCGCCGCTGGTGGGCCCGGACGGATACCGGCCGGGACCGTTCCACGATTACGGCCCGCTAAAACATCGCGGAATTCACCACTCGGGGACGATCCTCTCAAAATCAGCCCGCGACCAAGCCTTGCTTCTGTGCGATCGTGGACAAGACGGGGCAAGTTCTCTGGAGACGCCACAACCTGGTTGGTGACAGAGGGTGATCAAAGTTGTCTGAATCCCCGGTACCCCACGAGCCCCCTATCTATCGACGCATCGCCGACGGTCTCCGCGCCCGGATTCTCGCCGGCGAGCTGCGCGACGGGGACCGACTACCGGGCGAGAACGCGCTGATGGCCGAATACGCAATCGCACGAGCCACCGCCAGGCAGGCGCTTGCCGTACTGATCAACGAAGGGCTGGCGGTGCCCAGACGAGGCTCGGGGGTTTACGTGCGGCTGTTCAAACCGATTCGCAGGCACGGCTCACGCCGCCTGTCACGAGAGCAGTGGGGTCAGGGACGCGCCATCTGGGACGCCGACACGCGTGGCCGCCCTTTCACCGTCGACGCTTTAGAGGTGGTCTTGGAGCGAGCCACCGAGGATGTGGCCGTTGTGCTGGAGAGCGGCGAGGTCTGGGTACGCCGGCGCCGCTACTCCGTCGACGGCAGGCCCGTGCAACTGGCCACCTCCTCCTTCCCCGCGCGGCTCGTCGAGGGCAGCGCGATCACCCTTCCCGACACCGGCCCCGGTGGCGTCTACGCCAGGCTCGGCGACCTGGGCCTCGCCCCCGCCCACTTCACCGAGGAGGTCCGCGCCCGCATGCCGGGGCCGCGCGAGAGCAGGCTGCTCGACCTGCCCGCCGGCACGCCGGTCATCGTCATCGCGCGCACGGCGTACACGTCGGGCGGGCTGCCGGTCGAGCTGAACGAGATGGTGCTGGACTCGGCGGCGTACGTACTCCAGTACGACTTCGACGCCTGATTCAAGCGGATCTGTCAAGCGATAGGTTGACCTGTCCCCGACGATCATTGTGCTCTCTAGAGAAGTGGAGCATCTTCTTAGGAGATGGAACCTCGCCTGGGGGCCCGGGAAAGGTGGACAGCGATGTCCTTTGATCGGCATCTCGCCGAGATCGCCCGGGAGTACCCCCAGTGGACCATCTGGCGGAGCGACGCGGGCCGCTGGTGGGCCACGAGACACCATCCGCTGAGCGCGGCGCAGCGCGATGCCGGATGTGCGATGACCATCGACGCGGACGACCCGGACGGCCTGCGCGACCGGCTCCGGGACCAGGAAAGGAGGGCCGGCGAGCGGCACACGTGGCGAGCCGGCCCCGCACCACCTTGACGCAGGTCGTGGAGCGTTCCGCGGCCCGCGTCCGCAGAGCAGCCCGGTGCCGGGTCCAGCGTCTCGGCGGCCCCGGCACCGGGCCCCCAACCTGGAGGGGCCACGATCGCGGAAGTCTCCGACCCTATCGGGGGCGGGGGCTTCCGCTCCCCGCTCCCAGGGAGGTGGGCACGCGGTCCGAGCGGCGTCTCACGGCCGCGGCCGGCGGCTGAGGTCACCATCGGTGGCGGTGACCTCGGCCGCGGCCGCGACGGAGGGGGACGCCGCTCGGCCGCGCCACCTGACTGCTCACGCCCGGCCGCGCCGCCTGACTGCTCACGCCCGGCCGGGCCGCCTGACTACGCGCCCGATTACTTGCGCGACTCCGACATGCGGCCGATGTTCACGTCCGTGTCCTCCGAGACGGCGCCCTCACGCGGCTCGGGCTCGTCGTCCTTGACGATCACCCGTACGGTCCGCTCGGGGTCCTCGGCGTCCTGCGGCACGGGCGGCTGGGGCTGACCCGCCGGGCCGGCGGGGACGGGCGGCTCGGCCTGGCCCGCCGGGCCGGCGGGAGCGGGGGCCACGGCGGGGGCTCCGGCCGGGGCGGGCGGGGCGGGCGGGGCGATGGCCTCGGGCACCAGCGGCCCGGCGTTCGCCTCGGCCCTCATGAGGTCGCCCAGCACCGTGCTGATCTCGGTCAGCCGCCGCACGACCTCCGTATGCGTGTTGCCGAGGTACTCGACCCGCCGCCCGGCCTGCTCGTCGAGCGCCGCCGCCCGCTGGTGCGCGGTGGCCAGCAGGCTCTCGGCCTCCTTGTGCGCCCCGGACACCAACTGCTCGGCCTGCACGTTGGCGGACTGCAGCGTCTGCTCGGCCTCGGCCCTGGCCATGGTGACCGTGCGCTCGGCCTCGGCCCTGGCCGCCTGCAGCGTCTCCTCGGCCTCGGTGCGGGCGGAGGTGAGCTGCTCCTCGGCGTCGCTGCCCGCCTGCGCCAGCATGCGTTCGGCCGCCTGGGTGGCCTCGCTCACCCGCCGCTCGGCCTCGGCCTGGGCGGAGGTGAGGATCTTGTCGGCGGTCTCCCTGGAGGTGGTCATGAGCCGCTCGGCCTCGGTCTTGGCGGCCTCGCGCACGCGGGTGGCCTCGGCCTCGGCGTCCTCGCGCTTGGCCGCGGCCTCCTCCTCCCCGAGCCGCAGGATCTGCGCGAGCCGGGGGCTGAGGTCCTCGTAGCTCTGGGGCGTCTCGACCATGCGCCGCCTGGCCTCGGCCAGCTCGATGCGGCCCTGCTCCGCCTGCTCGATGGCCCGTGCGAGCCGCTCTTCCAGATCTCTGATCTGGTTACGGGTGCGGATGATGTAGTCGTGGACCTGGCGGCGGTTGTAGCCGCGCATCACGACCTCGAACGTGTCCTCTTGCATCAGGTCGGGAATGCTCTCGTGCTGGTTCATCATGGCGATTACCTGGGGGTTTCGTCGTGAGGCGGGGGAAATATTGCAGGTTGTGAGGGTCTGGCAACGGGACGTCAGGAAACGACTTTCCTGCCATCTGCCCACGTCCGCAACCCGAACGCCATACCCCGAGCTGGAATTACGATGTCTCGAATGTACATAGCAGCGTTGGACAACGGAGCAGTCCCGGACATACACCCTGAAGCGTACATAGCGCCTGGTGCGGTCGTGGTGGGCGACGTACGCGTGGGCCGGGCGTCCAGCATCTGGTACGGCTCCGTCCTCCGTGGGGACGACGAACGGATCGAGATCGGCGCGGAGTGCAACGTCCAGGACCTGTCGTGCCTGCACGCCGACCCGGGCGAGCCGGCGATCCTCGAAGACCGCGTCAGCCTGGGCCACAAGGCGATGGTCCACGGCGCCCACGTGGAGACCGGCGCGCTCATCGGCATCGGCGCGATCGTGCTGGGCGGCGCCCGCGTCGGCGCGGGCACGCTGGTGGCGGCCGGAGCCCTCGTGGGGCCCGGCAAGAAGATCCCGGCCGGCGTGCTCGTCGCGGGCGTCCCCGGCCGGATCGTACGAGAGCTCACCGACGACGACCGCGACTCCTTCGCCCGCACGCCGGACAACTACATGGCCAAGGCACTCAGGCACCGGCAGGCGTCATCACTTTGACCAGCACCTCGTCCGACACCGACGCCGGGTTGAGCGGGTCGGCGTACTCGGGCAGCTCCGGCCTCAGGAAGCGGACGAAGTCGACCGTCAGCTTGAGGTCGGGCGTGCCCTTGACCTGCTTGGCGTTGCCCTTGGTCGCGTCCTTCTTGAGCGTGCTGTAGCTGTCCCAGTCGGTGTAGGCGGTCACGCCCCACTGCAGCACGTCGGGCAGGCTGGACGGCCAGCGCTGGGCCACCTTCCACGTGCCCTTGTCCTCCTTGTAGAGCGCGACGAAGACGCGGCCGACGCGGGCCAGCACGAGGTCCACCCAGCCGCTCTTGACGGCGATCTCCTTGGGCTTCGAGCTGCCGTCCTGGGTGTATTTGGCCTCGACCTGGCCGCTCTTCTCGGCGGTGCCGGTGGTGACCGAGACCCAGTTCGGCTTGGCGTACGAGCCGGGCTGGCGAGCCATGAGGCCGCCGAGCGAGAACTTGCGCTTGGGCTGCCCGCCGCTCTTGCCCTCGACCTTGACCCGGGCGTGCATGACGATGTCGCCGGCGAGGTCCTGGTACACGAAGGGGCCGCGGAAGCCGTCGAACCAGGCCGACACGTTCGGCTCCAGGTACATCGCGCCCTTGGCGGTCTTGTTGACGTCGTACTTGGAGAGCCGGTCGATGTCCTTCTCGGTGTCGCTGAGCTTGGTCCACATCTTCAGGTCCGCGGCGTCGTCGAACTCGGTGGACGCCTCGCCCACCTCCCCGCCGGGCGCGGGCGGGGTGGCGTTCTCCAGCGTGAGAACGCCGGCTCCGGTGGGTGTGGGCTGTGCCGCCGTCGTCGTACCGCACCCGGAGAGCACGCTCACGACCGCCAACGTCCCTGCTACCTTCGCCCTCATGTCGGACATTCTGCCGTGAAATGCCGATGGATGATCCGAGGACGCCCAGTACGATGACCGCCGTGCCACCCTGGGATGCGTTCACCGCCGCCGAGGCGGAGGTCCGCGCGATGGTCGCGGACCCGCGCTGGCAGGGGCTTTCCGTGCCCGACCGGGCCCACGTGCTGGCCGCCAGGATACTTGTGACCCCCGATGGCGACCGGTGGTTGTTCGGCGCGCACGCGCGCTGGCACCTGCACGACCCGGCCGACGGCCGCTGGCATCCGGCCCCGCCGCCGCGCGGCACGCGGGTGCGCCGGGTGACGCACGCCGCGGCGGTCCTGCCGGACGACGTCGTGCCGCCCGGCCACGACTTCCACGCCGAGCCCGGCTCCACCCAGTCGTTCATCGGGCCCGACGTGCCGGAGCGCCTCACCGAGCAGCTCAGGCAGCTCGTCCGCGCCTGCGGCCGCAAGTCGGAGCTGGACTACCCGCTGTCGGCGTTCGGCGAGATCTTCGCCACGGACGTGCCGAGCACGGTGGCGGCCGTCTGGGGCACGATCATGTGGTGCGCGTACGCGCCGGCCTTCGACGGCAACGAGCGGCTGATCACCGTCTTCGGCGAGTACCTGCGCCGCTCGCTGCCGGGCGACGAGTGGGTGCGCTGGCTGCCCGCGCCGCCCCTGCTCGACCTCGTCACGCTGGTCGCCGAGCGGATGCGGGCCGGGCGCCCGCGCGCCGCGCTCAGGCTCGCCGCCGTGATGGCGGACACGGCCCAGATCCTGCTGCTCGACACCCGCTTCAGGCCGCGGGCGCTGGCGCTGCTGACGATGGTGGAGCCCATGCTGCGCCGGCCCGGGTTCGGCGACCCGTACGACGACGACGCGGTGATGCGGCGGGAGTGGCTGGCGCGCTGCCCCGCCCGCCTGTGCCGGGCGCTGCTCGTGGAGAACGACCCCGAGGCGCACTTCTCCCACACCGTGTACGACCTCGTGGACGCCCTGGCGTTCATGCCGGAGCCCCGGGAGGCGGCGGCCACGTTCCTGGCCGACCTGTCCGACTCCAAGGGGGCGCTGCCGGGGCGGCTGGACCATCGGCTGCGGATGGCGTACGAGGAGCTGCGCCGCGCGGGCCTGACGGGCACGTCGGCGGCCGAGACGACGCAGCCGGAGGGCTTCCCGGTGCGCGCGGAGGGGGTCGCGCCGCCGCTGGAGGTGGCCCCGCCGGACAGGGGGAGCACGGCGGCGGTGCTGGGCGCCGCCTACGCCACGGCGCTGGCGTGGGAACGGCTGACGGGGGCGAAGCTGCCCGCGCGGGGGCTGGCGAGCCAGTCGGCACTCGTACGAAGGATCGTCCACGAACGGGACGACCATCACACCGGGCACATGTAAACCACTAATGCCGATATTTCCCCCTTACTCCTCCTATATCGTTCTAACCCCCGAGATAACAGCAATTTCGCTGAATTGTGATCTCGGAATCGGGAAATGATCCTGACGGGGCCCCCAAGGCGCGGAAAGGAATGACTCCGATGGGCCATGTCGCCGGAAGGGCCTTCGCCGTAACCTCGTAGTGGGTGTGGGCTGCGGAAGGAAGGACGACGCGGTGGGGCACGACGACCTGGACTCTCGGGTCCACGACCGTGTCGCGTTGGACGAGATTGCGCTCTACGCCGAGGTGCTCACCGCCGTGGCAGTCAGTGAGCGGCGGCTGACCTTGGACGAACTCGACGACGCGCTCGGATTGCGGACTTCGGCGAGTCGCTGAAGAACCAACTCGATTACCAAGACCCCGGGGACCTAGTTCCCGGGGTTTCACATAACTAGTCAATCCTCGACTGGATCATCCGACTTACGGAGGAGGCCCTCCCGGAAGAGGGCTAGCCCGTTCAGGAGCGCACGAGGCGTGCGATCGCCGCCGACGCCTCCTTCACCTTCGCCTCGGCCTCGGGGCCGCCCGTGTTGATCGCGTCGGCCACGCAGTGCGAGATGTGCTCCTCCAGCAGCCCCAGCGCGACCGCCTGCAGAGCCCGCGTGGCGGCGGAGACCTGGGTGAGCACGTCGATGCAGTAGGCATCGTCGTCGACCATGCGCTGCAGACCCCGGATCTGGCCCTCGATTCGCCGCAGGCGCGTCAGATATGCCTGCTTGTCTCCGCTGTACCCATGCATGCTTCTACGGTACCCGTAAGGAGTATGGGCTAGCGGAGATCGGCGATGAGCTTCTCCCACTGCTCGGCCACCTCGTCGGCCGAATGGCGCACGGCGGTGTCGAGCGCACCGGCCGCCAGCGACCGCCGCCTGCGCTCGTCGTCGATCAACGCCAGCAGCGCCGCCGCGAAGAGCTGCGGGTCGCCCTCGGAGTCGGGCACCAGCACCCCGTTGTAGCCCGTCGCCACGAACTCCCTGGGCCCCCTGGCACCCTCGAAGGCCACCACGGGCACCCCGCAGCCCATGGCCTCCAGCACGGTCATGCCCAGGTCCTCGCTGCGCGAGGTGGTGGCCACGATGGACGCCTTGGCGAACTCGCCCGCCAGGTCGGGGGTCGTGCCCATGAAGTAGACGTGGTTGTGCAGGTTCAGCTCGCGCACCAGCGCGCGCAGCCGCCGCTCCTCAGGGCCGCCGCCGTACAGCCGCAGCCGCCAGTCGGGCCGCTTGTCGGCCACGATCGCGAACGACCTGATGAGCCGGTCGTACGCCTTGACCGGCACCCACCGGCCCCCGGCGGCCACGATCCGGTTGTCCATGCGCGAGCGCGGCCACGGGCCGCCCGGCAGCGCGTCCAGCACGCTGTGCACCACGGGCGTGTCGCCCAGGAGCCTGCTCCACTCCTCCTGCGCCGACTCCGTGGCCGTCACGACGGCGCTCAGGCGCGGATAGAAGCGTTTCACCGGCCCCGGCACCGCCGGCCTGCCCCACTCACGGGCGATCTTGATGGTGTCGCGCGGCGCGTGCCGGGCGGCCTGCACGCCGATGCCCGGCCTGGTCGTGATCAGCACGTCGGACCTGAGGTTGCGCAGCACCCGCCACAGCGCCACCTCCGTGCGCACCTGCCCGCGCGGCAGCAGGTGCCGCACGCCCGGCCGGACGTCGACCACGCTGCGCATGCTCACCTTGGGGCCGACGGGGAAGAACGGCTTCTCCTTCTGCCGCCGGACGCTGATCACCTCGACGTCGTGCCGCTCCGCCAGCGCCGTGGCCAGGTTGAGGGTGGCGCGTACGTCGCCCCGCATGGCGTACGCGGAGGGGAGCACCATGCTGACCTTCATCCGCCGACCTCGATCCGCAGCTCGTCATCGGCGGTGTAGCAGGGTTTGATGAGCACGCCGTCGACCCGGGCCGACGGGTAGTGCAGGCGGCGGCGCTTGCCGTCGACGTCGTCGAGCCGCGAGCCGAGCCGCAGCGCCGTGGGCACGCCCTCCACCTGGAGCGCCGGCTCCCACATGGCGGCGCCCTCGGCCTCCTCGGGGTCGGCGGCGAGCACGTCCACGAGGGAGACGGCCGCGTGGAAGCGCACGCCCTGCACCGTGGCCGTGGCCTTCAGGTGGGCGCCCGTCTGCCTGCGCTCCAGGGTCAGCACGGCCTCGTGGCGGGAGTCGTCGTCCTCCAGGCCGGTGTAGGCCAGCAGGCCCATCACCTCGAAGCGGCCCTCCCTGAACCAGATGGAGCGCACCTCGGCCACCGGCTCCGCGTCGGAGATCTTCAGCGCGAGAAAGCCGTTGCGCGTGCGGTACGAGCGGTAGGCGAGCGTGCGCCGGCACAATGCATACGCGTCGAGATGGTCGAGCGAGAACCCCGGATCGACGCTGCGCAGCCGGCTGCGCTTGCCGTCGTGGCGCAGGTAGGCGTCCCACCGGCCGGCGCTCAGCTCCAGCGGCGCCAGCGAGACGGCCAGCGTGGCCTCGCGCGCCCTCGCGCCTGGGCTGCCGAGCAGCACGTCGCGTTCCACCCCCGTGGTGCGATGCCGGAGAACGAGCTCGGTGCCGTCTTCCAGTGGTTCGTCGATGGCGAGTCGGAGGGAGAGCACGTCGGCCAGGGTGACTTCGGCGTCCGTGACGACGACGCCCATCACGAGCCCCCTCCCCGTCGAATAAGGCCATGCGACGTTGAGGTTACCGTGATTTTCCCGTTATGTGGATGCCGGATTTCTTGCGAGCACACGCGTTGACAAGCGAAACTCCTCCACACCAGGTGTGGAGGAGTCCGACATCTCCCGTCAGAAAGCGCCTTCTACGGACGTGATCCTCGTCAGGAGGCGCCCTTCACGGACTTGATCAGCAGCTGCGCCACGTCCACGACTTCCAGCGACTCCTTGGCCTCGCCGTTGTTCTTCTTCTCGTTGATCGCGTCGCCCAGCATCACCATGCAGAACGGGCAGGCGGTGGAGACCGTGTCGGGGTTGGTGGTCAGCGCCTCGTCCACCCGCTCGGTGTTGATGCGCTTGCCGATGCGCTCCTCCATCCACATGCGCGCCCCGCCGGCGCCGCAGCAGAAGCCGCGGTCCTTGTGGCGGTGCATCTCCTGCGTCTGGACGCCCGGCACCTTCGCCATGATGTCGCGCGGCTGCGAGTAGACCTTGTTGTGGCGGCCGAGGAAGCACGGGTCGTGGTAGGTGATCTTCTCCTCGATCGGCGTGATCGGGGTGAGCAGCCCCTCGTCCACCAGCTTCGACAGCAGCTGTGTGTGGTGCACGACCTCGTACGTGCCGCCGAGCTGCGGATACTCGTTGGCCAGCGTGTTGAAGCAGTGGGGGCAGGTGGCCACGATCTTCTTGACGCCGGCCTCGTTGAGCGTCTCGATGTTCTGCTGGGCCAGCATGTTGAACAGGTACTCCATGCCCAGCCGGCGCGCCGGGTCGCCGGAGCACGCCTCCATCGGGCCGAGCACCGCGAACTTGACGCCCGCGATGTGCAGCAGCTCCGCGACGGCCTTGGTGGTCTTCTTGGCCCGGTCTTCGAGCGCGCCCGCGCACCCGACCCAGAACAGGTACTCGGCGTCCTCGGGCATCTTGTCCTCGACCATCGGCACTTCGACGTGTTGTCCGTCCACGGAGGTGGCGAGCTCCTCGATCCAGTCGGCCCGCTTCATCTCGGACATGCCCCACGGGTTGCCCTTGTTCTCCAGGTTCTTCACCATCACTCCCGCCTCGGACGGGAACGACGACTCCACCATGACCTGGTAGCGGCGCATGTCGAGAATGTGGTCGATGTGCTCGATGTCCACCGGGCACTGCTCGACGCAGGCGCCGCAGTTGGTGCACGACCAGAGCACGTCGGGGTGGATCACACCCTCCTCGCCGACGAGCGGCTTCTCCAGCAGCGCCAGCACGTCGGTGTCCTTGTGCTCGACGCCCGCCTGGGCCGCCAGCAGGTACGGGGCCACCTTGAAGGCGTGGTCGCGCTGGTCGAGGATGAGCATCTTCGGCGACAGGGGCTTGTCGGTGTTCCACGCCGGGCACTGCGACTGGCAGCGGCCGCACTCCGTGCAGGAGTAGAAGTCGAGGAAGCCCTTCCACGTGGTGTCGCCGATCTTGCCGCGGCCCAGCCGCTCGGGGTCGAGGTCCTCGTCCTCGAAGTCGACCGGCTTGCCGTCGACGCGCATCTCGGGCGCGCCGCCCAGGCCGTCGGGGCGGCGCGAGAAGAGCACGTTCAGCGGCGCGGTGAAGACGTGCAGGTGCTTGGAGTTCACCACGATGACCAGGAACACCAGCATGAAGCCGATGTGCAGGAGCAGCGCGATCTCCTCCAGCAGCCCGCTGGCCGGCAGCACGTCGCCGAGCGCGAGCGAGACGAAGGCGCCCGAGGAGTAGGGGAAGTTGCCGTTGGCGGCGGCGGCGCCGCGGGCCAGGAAGAGCGTCCAGATGATGTTGAAGATCATGAACAGGACGAGCCACGCGCCGCCGAGGTGCGAGCCGGAGAAGCGGGAGCGGCGGCCGAGCGTCTTCGGCGAGTTCTTCACCCGGATGATCGCGAAGGCGACCAGGCCCAGCAGGCACGCGACCGCGATGAAGTCCTGGAGGAAGCCGAGCACCCCCCACGTCCCGATGAGCGGGATGTGGAAGTCGGGCGTGCCGGTGATCGCCCCCTGGATGATCGCGCCGTACGCCTCGATGTAGACGGTCAGCAGGATGAAGAACGCCCACATGACGAAGAAGTGCGCCACACCCGACGGTGTCCACTTGAGCAGCTTCTTCTGCCCGAACACCTCGACGAGCTGTGCCTTGATCTCGTCACCCACGTGCGTTCTGGCGTACTCGACGCGCTCGGGCGCGGGCGCGCCCACCGTGGCGAGCTTGAACAGGAACATGACCCTGCGGCCGGCCACGGCCACCGCCGCGACGGTCATGACCAGCCCGATGATGGCTACCCAGAGCACGGGGTCCTCCCACAGACGACGTTGACTGTCAGCGTACGGTCACCCGCTGCGCAGGCATGTGCCAGCAATCCTACCCACGAGTAACTTTACTGGGTTACGCGACATACCCTAAGGTCATCGCCATCTCCAGAACAATGCTCTATCCCGTGAAGTACCGCTGAATCGTCGGCGCCAGAATCTCCACCAGCTCGTCGTGGCTCGCACTGGCCAGGGGCTCCAGCTTGAGCACGTACCGGGCCATGACCACGCCCAGCATCTGCGCGAACGCCGCCTCGATCCGCAGGTGCGGCACGCCCAGCCGGTCGGCCACCTGGAAGATCAGCGCCGAGGTGAAGAATTCCCTGATCATCCCCACCGCCTGCTCGTTGCTCACGGCCGAGCGCAGCAGCGCCAGCATCGGCGCCCGCGTCTTCTCCTCGGCCGTCAGCCGCAGGAGCAGCCGCACCAGCCGCTCCCCCACCTCCTCGCGCGGGCCTTCGAGCAGCACCGGGAGGATCTGCTGAGGGTTGATCGGCAGCTCCATGGCCGCCGCGAACATGCCCTCCTTGGTCTCGAAGTAGTGATGCACCAGCGCCGGATCGACCTGGGCCTCCCGCGCGATGCCGCGTACCGTCGCCTTGTCGAACCCCTTCTCGGAGAACACCCGGCGCGCCGCGGTCAGGATCTCCCCGCGCGTGTCGGCCGCCCCGGGCCTGCGCCCGGGACGCCTTCTGTCTGTGCTCATCGCCTCGCTCCGTGAGGCGGCTCCATCGCCCGGACGCCGCCACTTTCTCGCGTCACCTGCCCACCGCCAGGACGCCGCCACTTCCTCGCGTCACCTGCCCACCGCCAGGTAGACCCGCATCGGCACGGACAGCACGCCCTCGGGGAACTCCGCCCGCAGCGCCACCCGCTGCCGCTCCACCACCTCGTCGGCGCGCTCGGCCGACAGCGCTGCCATGTACGAGTGCGAGCGCAGGTCGAGCAGGAAGTCGTCGATGCCGATCAGCCGGGTCCAGGGGATCCAGCGCTCCTCGATCACCTCGAAGGCCGCGGCGATCGGCGGCACCGACCACTGCTCGACCGCCGGCCCCCAGTAGGCGGGCACCTCCTCCGCCAGCCGCGCCTCGTAGGCGGCCAGCCAGTCGGCCTGCGCCGCGTGGTTGAGGTTCCAGCAGCCCACGATGGCGCCCTTCGGCCGCAGCACCCGCCGGGCCTCCGCGATCGAGGCCACCGGGTCCAGCCAGTGCCACGACTGCGCGTACGTCACCAGGTCGGCCACCTCGTCGGCCAGCGGCAGCGCGTTGCCGTCGGCCAGTAGAGCGCTCACGCGGGTGCCATTGGGGCGGCCCGCCTTGGAGACCAGGCGGGCCAGCATCGCCTCGCCCGGATCCACCGCGATCACGTGGGAGCCGCGCGCCCGCAGCGCGTGCGTCATGATGCCGGTGCCCGCGCCGACGTCGACCGTCGTGGCGCCGTCGAGCTCGACCCCGGACAGCTCGCTCAGCGCCCGGTAGACCTCGTCGGGATAGCCCGGCCTGGCCGCGTCGTAGGCGTCGGCCACCAGGTCGAACGTCCTGCCCAGATCCTTGATCGGTCCTGTGTTCATGTGGATGCCGCCAGGTGCAGCCTGGCGAAGGCCAGCCCTTCCGCCAGATCGTCGATCCGCTCGGTCCTGCTGGCCGCCTTGCGGGTGTTGATCTCCAGCACCACCAGGCCCGAGTAACCCGTGTTGGCCAGCCGCTCCAGCATCTGCGCGCACGGCTGGTTGCCCCTGCCGGGCACCAGGTGCTCGTCCTTGTTCGTCACGCCGACGCCGTCGGCCAGGTGCAGGTGCGCGAGCCGGTCGCCGAGCTTGACCGCCATCTCCATGGCGTCGGAGCCCGACACGGCGGTGTGCGACAGGTCGAGCGTGACCTGCGGGAAGTCGTGGTCGATCGGGTTCCAGTCAGGTGAGTACGGCACCACGTCGTTGCCCCTGGCCCGCAGCGGGAACATGTTCTCCACCGCGAACGTGACGTCCGTCTCGTCACGCATCCTGGCCAGCCCGCTCTCGAAGTCGCGGGCGTAGTCACGCTGCCAGCGGAACGGCGGATGGACCACGACCGTCGAGGCGCCGAGACGCTCTGCCGCCTTCTGGGCCTTGACCAGCTTCGCCCACGGGTCCCGGCCCCAAACGCGCTGGGTGACCAGCAGACAGGGCGCGTGGATGGCCAGAACGGGCACCTCGTAGTGGTCGGACAGACGCTCGATCACATCGATGTCCTGGCTCACCGGGTCGGCGCCGACCATGATCTCGACGCCGTCATAACCCAGGCGCGCGGCCAGCTCGAACGCGTCAGGAGTGCGTTCCGGATATACCGAGGCGGTGGACAATGCGATCTTCGCATTGGGCACGCGGATGACATCAGCCACGCTGCCAGCCTAAGCCGGAGAAGCCGATCTGGCGCGTCAGCCCCTAGCGTTAGGACATGACCCGGATAGCGAAAGGTGCGATCCCGAGCCCGAATATCTGGAACACGCCCCAGATCTACGAGCTGGAGAACCGCGCCGTCGACCCCGACGGCGCGGCCGACGCGGCGATGCGCGCGCTGCGCCCTTGGGACGGCGCCACCGTGCTCGACATCGGCTGCGGCACCGGTTTCCACCTGCCCGTCCTGGCCCGCGAGGCGGCCCGCGTGATCGGCGTGGAGCCGCACGGGGACCTGGCCGCGCTGGCCCGCCGCCGCTGCGCAGGCCTGCCCGGCGTGAGCGTGCACGCCGCCGCGGCCCAGGACCTGCCGCTGCCCGACGCCTCGGTCGACGTCGCCATGGCGCGCTGGGCGTACTTCTTCGGGCCCGGCTGCGAGCCGGGGCTGCGCGAGCTGACGCGGGTCATCCGGCGCGGCGGCGCCGCCTTCGTCGTCGACCTCGACGCCACGCGCGGCTCGTTCGGGCGCTGGTTCTCGCGCACCGTGCCCACGTACGCGCCGCGCGAGGTCGAGGCGTTCTGGCAGCGGCACGGCTGGCAGCGCCGCGAGCTCGACCTGCGCATGGTCTTCCAGCGGCGCGCCGACCTCGAAGCCGTGCTGCGCATCGAGTTCACCCCCGAGGTGGCCGAGCAGGCCATCGCCGAGACGCCCGGCCTGGAGCTGGCCTATCCGAACGTGCTGCGCTGGCGCTACTTCTGAGCCTTGACATTGACACCGACGTCAACGTTTACCTTGGAGACATGCGCATCGGTGAGCTGGCGGAACGCACCGGAGTGAGCACCCGCTCACTCCGTTACTACGAGCAGCACGGGTTGTTGCGCGCCCGGCGCGCCTCCAACGGCTACCGCACCTACAGCGAGGACGACGTCAAGCTGGTCTCCGAGATCAGGGCCCTGCTCCAGATCGGGTTCACGCTGGAGGAGACCCGCCCGTTCGTCGACTGCCTGCGCCAGGGCCACAGCACCGGCGGCTCCTGCGCCGAGTCGGTCGAGGTCTACGAGCGCAAGCTCAGCGAGATCGACCACGAGATCCGCGTGCTGCTCGCCCGCCGCGCCGAGGTGGCCGCCCAGCTCGCCCAGTCGTGCCCAGGTTGTTTCGTAAGGGGATGAAGATGATCACGCTGACCACCGACAACTTCGAGGAGCAGGTCCTCAAGAGCGACAAGCCGATCCTGGTCGACTTCTGGGCCGAATGGTGCGGGCCGTGCCGGATGGTGGCGCCCGTGCTGGAGCAGATCGAGAACGAGCACGGCCTGACGATCGGCAAGCTCAACACCGACGAGAACCCCGAGATCATGGCCCGCTACGGCGTCATGGGCATCCCGACGCTGATCCTGTTCGAGAACGGCGAGCCGGCCAAGCAGGTCGTCGGCGCCAAGCCGAAGCGCATGCTGGTCTCGGAGCTCGGCCTGGCGTGATCCGGTCGGGCGTGATCGCCGGTACGGCGTGATCGTCCCGGGCCTGTTCGCCGGTACGGCGTGATCGTCCCGGGCCTGTTTGTCGGTGCGAGCCGCTAGCCTGCACCACATGGCCAAGACTGCCCAGAAGCCCGGATACCGCTGCGCCGAATGCGGCTGGCGCACCACCAAGTGGGTCGGCAGGTGCGGAGAGTGCCAGGCGTGGGGCACGGTCGACGAAGAGGGCGCCAGAGCCGGCGTCAACGTCGTGCAGGCCGGGGCCACCACCGCTCCCGCCCTGCCCATCGGCCAGGTCAAGGCCGAGGTGGCCACCGCCCGCACCACCGGCGTGGCCGAGCTCGACCGGGTGCTGGGCGGCGGCCTCGTGCCCGGCGCCGTGGTGCTGCTGGCGGGCGAGCCCGGCATCGGCAAGTCCACGCTCCTGCTGGAGGCGGCGGCGCGCATCGCCGAGCGGGCCACCGTCCTCTATGTGACGGGCGAGGAGTCGGCGGCCCAGGTGCGGCTGCGCGCCGACCGCATCGGCGCCATCCAGGACCAGCTCTACCTCGCGGCCGAGACCGAGCTGTCGGCGCTGGTCACGCACGTCGAGAAGGTGCAGCCGCGGCTGCTGGTCGTCGACTCCGTCCAGACCATCGGCTCCGCGCAGGCCACCGGCGTGCCCGGCGGCGTGACGCAGGTGCGGGAAGTGGCGGCCAACCTCGTCCGCATGGCCAAGGAACGCAACATGGCCACCGTCCTCGTCGGCCACGTCACCAAAGAGGGCTCCATCGCCGGCCCCCGCACCCTTGAGCACCTGGTCGACGTCGTGCTCAACTTCGAGGGCGACCGCCACTCCAGGCTCCGCATGGTCCGCGCGATCAAAAACCGGTTCGGCCCCACCGACGAGATCGGCTGCTTCGACCTGCACGAGCGGGGCATCGAAGGCATCACCGACCCCAGCGGCCTGTTCGTCTCCCGGCGCAGCGAGCCGGTGCCCGGCACCTGCGTCACCGTCACCGTCGAAGGCACCCGGCCGCTGCCCGCCGAGGTGCAGGCCCTGGTCGCCCGCACCGACGCCCAGCAGCCCCGGCGCACCTCGTCGGGCCTCGACACCTACCGCGTCCAGATGATCCTCGCCGTCCTGGAGCGCCGGCTCAACGCCCGCCTCGGCGGCTGCGACGTGTTCACCGCCACCGTCGGCGGCATCAAGCTCGCCGACCCGGCCGTCGACCTGTCCGTCATGCTCGCCGTCGCCAGCGCCGCCGGCGACAAACCGCTCCCCCCGGGGCTGGTCGCGCTCGGCGAGGTCGGCCTGGCCGGCGAGCTGCGTCCCGTCAAGGACGTGCGCAGGCGCCTCACGGAGGCGGCCCGCCTGGGCTTCAAACGCGCGCTCGTACCGGCCGGCTCGCTGGAGGAAAGCGGCACCAGACGCGGCGGCCAGCGCGCCCTCGTGCCCGTCGGGCCGGTCGCGTTCGCGCCCGGCTTCGAGGTCGTCCAGGCGGAGAACGTCTGGGACGCTCTCACACACGTGACATGAGCGCGGCTAAGCTGAGGTGACCGATCGACACGGGGGTCAGGTGGATAGGAGTCTGGACGACCGCCGTCGCGAAGCCCTGGCCGCGGTAGCGCCGGGCACACCTCTGCGCGACGGCCTGGAACGGATCCTGCGCGGACAGACCGGCGGGCTGATCGTGCTCGGCTACAACAAGGTCGTCGAAGCGGTCTGCAGCGGCGGCTTCGAGCTCGACGTCGACTTCTCCGCCACCCGGCTGCGCGAGCTGGCCAAGATGGACGGCGCGATCGTCCTCAGCGACGACCACAAGATCGTCCGCGCCGCCG
The DNA here is from genome assembly GCF_900323885.1 of [Actinomadura] parvosata subsp. kistnae. Taxonomy (GTDB): domain Bacteria; phylum Actinomycetota; class Actinomycetes; order Streptosporangiales; family Streptosporangiaceae; genus Nonomuraea; species Nonomuraea composti. The sequence continues at coordinate 2,307,852 of NZ_OOHJ01000018.1, forward strand.
TGCACCTCGTCCCCGACCCCGCCATCCCCACCGACGAGTCCGGCACCCGCCACCGCACCGCCCAGCGCGTCGCCCGGCAGACCGGCCTGCCCATCATCGCCATCAGCAAGTCGATGCGCATCATCGCCCTCTACCTCGACGGCATCCGCTACGTCCTCGAAGAGTCGGCCGCCATCCTGTCGAAGGCCAACCAGGCCCTGGCCACCCTCGAACGCTACAAGCACCGCCTCGACGAGGTCTCCGGCACCCTGTCGGCCCTGGAGATCGAGGATCTGGTCACGGTCAGAGACGTCGCCGCCGTCGCGCAACGCCTCGAAATGGTCCGCCGCATCTCCGACGAGATCAAGGGCTACGTCGTCGAGCTCGGCACCGACGGCCGCCTGCTGTCACTGCAGCTCGACGAGCTGGTGGCCGGCGTCGACTCCGAACGCGAACTCGTCATCCGCGACTACCTCCCCGCCCCCGCGGGCCGCCGCCAGAAACGCCTCCTGGAAGCCCTGCACGAGCTCGACGCGCTCTCCGGCGCCGACCTCCTCGACCTGTCCGCCGTCGCCCACGTCCTCGGCCACAACGGCACTGACCAACTCGAAACCCCCGTCAGCCCGCGCGGCTTCCGCCTGCTCGCCAAGGTCCCCCGCCTGCCCGCCACCGTCGTCGACCGCCTGGTCAACCACTTCGGCGGCCTGCAAAAGCTCCTGGCCGCCAGCATCGACGACCTCCAGGCGGTCGGCGGCGTCGGCGAGTCCCGGGCCCGCAGCGTCCGCGAGGGCCTGTCCCGCCTCGCCGAATCCTCCATCCTCGAACGCTACGTCTGAAGCGACCGCGAGGGCTTTCCAGCCCCTCGCGCTCCCCGGCTCTTACCCAGCGACTCCTGCTTCCAGGAACGACCAGCGATCCAAGAGTGCCATTCACCGAGCATCGTCAGAGAACAGCCCGTCCCCTTGACGACCGCCCTCCTGGGCGATCTCGTAGACGACTCAGCCTCGTCCCGGAGGCACAGCATCAGGGCGAAGCCGGACGGCTTGAGGCAACGGTGTGGCAGGACCGCCGCAGGCGTCGTCAAAGGCCGATGAGCCGGACGCGATCCCCACACAGCCTGGCCATATCATCCACATCAGATGTCAGCATGGCCACTGGCCCGGGTTGACGTAGCGCCATCTCGGCGACCGTCGCATCGATCGCATGCTTATGGCCGTGCAGTCCTGCGGACTTGAGCAGTTGCGCCGATGCCTTCGCCGCGTCCTTCGTCACCGGCTCCACCTTGACGCTGGAGAGCGCCCACTGTAGCCGGGGCAGGTCCACCCGTTCGTGGCTGACCTCCACGATGGTGTTGGCGCCAACCACCATCTGAGCGCCCATGGCATGGAAGGTCTGGAACATCGCAAGAGTTTGGCGATGTTGCGCGATCCAGGCGGACAGTCCCTGGGAGTCGAGGACGACGGTTTCGATGTGCCCGATCACGCGGCGCTCGACGATCCGCTCGTGTCGGGGGCACCGAAGATCCGGGAGCGCGCCTGAGCCAGCTCTTCCTCGGTGAACTCTCCGTGCTCCTGCTGGTACCGCAGCAGGTCGGCGCCGAGGAGCTCGTGCCGAAGCTGACGGGCCACCGCCTCGGCGACATAACCGGAGATGTTGTCGGTGAGCTTTCGGAGCTCGGCGACCTGATCACTCGGCAGTGTCACCGTGATACGTACCGTATCCGCCATGCATGAAGCATACCGCCGTATGCGCGTCAGCCCGGCCGTGCTGGAACAGGAAGCACAGAGCGATCCTCACCCGTCACACTCCTGGTGCTAGCGCAGGTGAAAGACGCCCTTCTCGGTGCGCATCCTGCCCATCCGCGCCACCGCCACATAAGTCCCCGGCAGGGCCGCCGGAGGGGTGGAGCGGCAGTCGGAGCTGGAGCGCCGCCGGTCCCATTCCAGGGACCGCACGTACGGCACCCCGCGCTGCAGCTCCTTGATCTCCGTGCCCTCGCCGCTCACGCAGTCGGCCGTGGACCAGATGCGGTCGGCGCCCGAGGTGATGCGGATCTCCATGGCGCGCGGGCCCACGTCGGCGGTGCACATCACGGAGCCGGTGTTCACCAGGGTGACGAGGAAGGTGGGGTGGGCGGTACCGGCGTAGATCGGCTCCTTGCCGCCCTGGAGGCTGAGCACGAGGTCCTTCTCCTCGCACGGCTCACCCGGCCGCCTGGGCCGCTCCGACGGGCTCGCCTTGGGGGTGGGCGTGGGGGACGGGCTGGCGGTGCCCATGGCGAGCGTGCGCAGGCCCGCCAGCAGCGGGTCCACCGCCGGCGCGGTCTGGGCGCCCGTACTGGCGCCCGCGCCGGAGCTCGCGCTGGGTGAGGACTGCGCGCTGGACGAGCGTTCGGGGCCGCTGCCGCCGCTGGAGCACGCCCACGCCACAACGGCCACCACGACGAGCACCGCCACCAGTACGCTCATCCGGCGCCGCCAGTAGATGTCACCGCCGTCGCCACGCATCGTATCCGGGTCCATACAGCACAGGATGGTGAGCGGGCAATGACGGCGAGTGACGACACGCCGATGGATGCCATCTCCTGGAACGTCGGCACGCCAAGGGTTGTCATCGCCCCATACCCTTGACCGCGTGGTTGAGCCGAACGTCCTGCACACCGCCGTTCTCGACTGGTACGAGGACAACGCCCGCGACCTCCCGTGGCGGGCACCCGACGCGACCCCCTGGGGCGTGCTGGTGAGCGAGATCATGCTCCAGCAGACCCCGGTCGTCCGCGTCCTGCCCGTCTGGCACGAATGGATGGAACGCTGGCCCACCCCCAAGGCGCTGGCCGCCGAGCAGCCCGGCGAGGCCGTGCGCCACTGGGGGCGGCTCGGATACCCGCGACGGGCGTTGCGCCTGCACGCGTGCGCCCGCGCCATCACCGAGGAGCACGGCGGCGAGGTGCCGTCCGACCACGCGACCCTGCTCGCCCTGCCCGGCATCGGCGAGTACACCGCGGCCGCCGTCGCCAGCTTCGCCTTCGGCGGGCGGCACGCGGTGCTGGACACGAACGTGCGGCGGGTGTTCGCCCGCGCGGTGCGTGCCGAGGAGTACCCGCCGACCGCCACCTCGGCGGCCGAGCGGCGGCTGGCGGAGAGCCTGCTGCCCGAGCTGGGCGCCGCCCGGTGGGGGGTCGCGGTCATGGAGCTGGGCGCCCTGGTGTGCTCGGCCCGCTCCCCGCGCTGCGCCGACTGCCCGATCACCCACGTGTGCGCGTGGCGGCTGGCCGGCAAGCCGCCGCACGAGGGGCCCGCGCGCAAGGGCCAGACGTACGCGGGCACCGACCGCCAGTGCCGGGGCCGGCTGCTGGCGGTGCTGCGCGAGGCCCACGGGCCGGTGCCGAAGGCGGCGCTGGACGTGGTGTGGGACGACGCGGTGCAGCGCGAACGCGCCCTGGACGGCCTCGTCGCCGACGGCCTGGCCGAAGCCCTGGACGACGGCACCTACCGCCTCCCCCACGCCTGAGCCCCACCACGCCCCCGGCGCCCGCTCATGCCCGCCCCGTGCCAGCCCCGCTTACCCCCATCCGACCTCGCGCGACAGCGGCTGGGCGAGGATGGCGGCGGGCGCGAACGCGCGGGCCTGGTCGTGGCCGCCCACCGACGGGAGCGATCCGATCAGCGGCCGAGATCGGCCCGGATTCAGGCAACCCAGGGCGGCACGAGCCGCTCGGCGTCCTTCGGGGCCAGGTCGCAGGCGTCGGGCTCGGACACGCCGCCCGGGTTGTAGACCTGCGCCCCGGCCGGAGCCACCACGATCGACACGAAGCCGCGCTCGGCATCGGCGATCATCTGCCGGCTCACATCGGCGGGCAACACCATGGTGTCCCCCGCCCCCACCTCGTACCGTTCACCACCGAGCTCGACCACGGCACTGCCGTCGAGCCACGTCCACACCAGCTCGGCGTCGAACGCGTGCACCGGCCCCACCATGCCGGGCCTGGCATCCACCCGCCAGACGGCCTGCCCGGCGGAGCCCTGGGTGGGGGAGGCGAGGGTGGTCATGACCCCGTTCGGGGTCTCGATCCTGCGGGAGCCGGCTCCCAGAACAACACTCATCGACAATGCTCCTTTCAGGCGATCCACGGCGGGACGCCGAACTCGGCGCCGTCCGGCCCGTACGCCTTGGCGCCGGCCGGTGCGGTGACGACGGCGGTGTAGCCGGTGTCGGGGTCGGCCAGGACCCGCCGCACCGTGCGGGCGGGCATGATCACGGTGTCGCCGGCGGTGACGGTGTACGTCTCGCCGCCCAGCTCGACGGTCGCCGCCCCGGCCACCCAGCTCCACACCTGCTCGCTGTCGAAGTCGTGCACGGGCCCCGCGGCCCCCGGCTTGGCCTCGACCTTCCACAGGGACCGCGAGGCCCCTCCTTGCGTCGGCGAGGCGAACGTCGTCATGACCCCGCCGGGCGTCTCGGATCGCCGCGCGTCGGCGTCACGGATCACGGTCACGTCTCTGCACCCCTTAAGATAGGCAACTACGTTGTCCATATAGTTAACCAGGTTGTCTATCGTGTCAAGCTACGTCCCCGGTTTCGAGCTGCCGCTGCGCCTGCTGCTCGCGTTCAGGCTGTTGATCGACGAGCTGCACACCGAGCTCGGCAAGCAGGGCCATCCGGACCTCAGGCCCATGCACGGGTTCGTCATGCAGGCGATCGGCCCGCAGGGAACCACCGCCGTCGAGCTCGGCCGTACGCTGGGCGTCTCCAAGCAGGCGGCGGGCAAGACCATCGAGACGCTCGAGCGCATCGGCTACGTCGAGCGCACCACCGACCCTCAGGACACCCGCCGCAAGATCGTCCGCCTGACCCCGTACGGCATGGACGCCCTCGACCGCTCGGCCCGCATCTTCGACGCCCTGCGCACCCGCTGGGCGGCCGAGCTCGGCGAGGAACGGCTGCGGGCACTGGAAGCGGACCTGCGCAGGATGACGCCCGGCAACCCCTGGCGGCTCGACATGCCGGGCTGGTTCGGCAACCTCTGACGGGACGCCACCGGGAGCATGACCCGCCCGGTGCGCCCCGCTTCAGGAAAGTCGTGATCCCCCGCCGGACCGCGTTCAGGCGGCGAGCTGCAACCCCAGGCTGGTCAGGTTCGTACGGGCCCAGTCCAGCTCCTCGGCCAGCATCGACACCAGCGCCCCTGGCCCCTTGGCCCGGCCGGGGACGAGCAGGTTGTGCGTCTCGACCTCGATGTGCGCGCTGCCGTTCACCGCGCCGGACAGCATGGCCGTCAGCGTGTCCTGGAGCACGGCGCCGGTGCCGGGGACCTCGCCGGTGTGGTTGTGCACGTGGCCGAGCTTGACCACGGGCGCGCCGGCCTCGGCCAGGCCCTTCAGGGCCGCGCCCGGCTCGCCGGCGTCGCAGGCCAGGTGGCAGGCGTCGAGGCAGACGCCCAGGTGCTCGGAGTCGATGCCGCACACGCGCTCCAGCGCCTGCTCGGTCGTCTCCAGCACGCAGCCGGGCCACGGCTCGAAGCCGACCCTGATCGTCTTGCCGGTCGTGCTGTAGATGCCGCGCAGCTCGCGGGCCAGCCGCTCCAGCCGGCGGGTGGCGATGGCGTGCAGGTCGGCGGGCCAGTCGCGGCGCCAGCCGATCGGGATCGTCGAGATGCTGCCGAACCGGACGTCCTCCGGCAGCAGGAACGCGAGGATCTTGGCCAGGGCCATGGTGTAGCGGTAGCGCTCGGGCTTGGCCCAGTCGGGGCCGGGGACCTCCTGGTTGCGGCCGCCGGTGCCGTTGAGGCTGACGACCTCCAGGCCGCGCTCCTCCAGGGAGCGGCGCAGGCGGACGAGCTCGATCCGGTCGGCCGTGAGGTGGTCGGCGACGCTCGGGGACAACCACAGCCCGATGCCCATCCGCTCGACGCCCAGCCGCTTGCGCACCGGCACCGCGTAGCGGGTCAGGTGCGCGATGAGGTTCTCCAGGTCCTCAGCGGGGTGGACGCCTGCGTTGTAGGCGAGGTGAACGAGCGTTCCGTCATCGTGACGCAGGCGCATCGGTTTCCTCCAGGGCTTGCATTAGTGTTCCCGTCGCCCGCCTCGGACGTGCGAACCATGTGAGCATGCCTCCGAGGCCGTGGCACGCGCGTCCGCCCTGAGTTGACTTCCAACTACTCCCCAGGGAGCAGGCCCCCAGCTTGGGAGCATGCTCTTGTGCCTCACTTGGATGAGACTTGGCGAAGCTCTACGCAGTGTAGTACTACTCGCGGTGGTGGTATACCCGCTCACCCAACAATTACGCAACGACGGCAACCTTCTCACTTCTTCACATCGCGGATGTGAAGATCGCCGAAGATGCCGTACGTGCCGCTCACGACACCACCCGGCGGCCGTCGGACCACCATGGACGTCGTCGACCCGCGGGGTCCCGCAAGCCGTCGTCGGCGTTCTCAGGGCCACCGCGAGCCTCCTCAGCCTGGATCGCCCGTACACCCCTTATGACTGAACAGCTCGCCCTTTTGTGACAGATCCCAGCTAGTCGGGCGCGGCGCCCCCGGCCTTCAGCTCTTCGGACAGCAGCCGCAACAGGCCGGGCAGCCGGCGCTCGATGTCCTGCCTGGGCAGCGAGACGGCGCTGCCGTTGCCGTGGTCACGCTGGACGATCAGCCCCGCCTCGCGCAGCACCCGGAAGTGATGCGTGCGCGTGGCCTTCTTCACCGGCAGGTCGAACGAGCCGCAGGCCCGCTCCCGGTCCTCGGGATCGGCCGCGAGCTCGGCGACGACGCGCCGCCGGGAGTCGTCGGCCAGCGCGTGGAACACCTTGCCCAGATCCATGGCTCCCTCCTAGGTACGACTTGCATCGTACCTGAGGAGGTGGCTAGCGTTGGGAGGTATGAAGATTGTCGTACCTGAAGGGGACGGGCCGGTCGGCATCTACGGCTTCGCCCGCCCGAAGCCCGAGCGCGCCGACGAGCTGGAGCGGCTGCTGCTGTCGTTTGTGGCGCCGACCAGGGCCGAGCCCGGCTCGATGCAGTACCAGGTGCACCGCGACCAGGCCGATCCCAGCACGCTCGTGTTCTACGAGCTGTGGCGGTCGCCGGACGACCTGCGCGCGCACCTCGCGCGTCCCGAACTCGCGCACTTCCAGCAGCACCGCATGGACTACTTGCGCGAAGACCTGGAGATCCACTGGCTGACGCCCCTCAGCGCGGCCCCCTGAACGGCGGGCCCCCGAACGGCGGGCCCCCGAACGACCGGCCCCCGACGGCTGGACCCCGAAACGCGGAAAGCCCCCGCGGGAGGCGCTGTGGCCTCACGCGGGGGCTTCCCCCAGACCCAGGGTCAGTTCTGGATCGGAGCGGCGATCGCGGCAGCCGAGTCGGGGATCTTCGAGGCGGACTCGCCCTTGAAGATGAACTTGGCGTTGTCGCCCTCGCCCTCGACCGTGACCTTCACGACCTGGCCGGGCCGGAGCTCGCCGTAGAGGATCTTCTCCGACAGCGAGTCTTCCAGCTCGCGCTGGATCGTGCGCCGCAGCGGCCGGGCGCCCATGACGGGGTCGTAGCCGCGGTCGGCGAGGAGCTGCTTGGCCTCGGGCGAGACGTCGAGCCCCATGTCGCGGTCCTTCAGCCTGGCGTCGACCTGGGCGAGCATCAGATCCACGATCTTGATGATCTCGTTCGGCGTCAGCTGGTGGAAGACCACGATGTCGTCGACACGGTTGAGGAACTCGGGCCGGAAGTGCTGCTTGAGCTCCTCCTGGACCTTCGCCTTCATCCGCTCGTAGTTGGACTCGGTGTCGTTGGACTTCGCGAACCCGACCCCGATGCCCTTGGAGATGTCACGGGTGCCGAGGTTGGTGGTCATGATGATGACCGTGTTCTTGAAGTCGACCACGCGGCCCTGGGCGTCGGTCAGGCGACCGTCTTCCAGGATCTGCAGCAGCGAGTTGAAGATGTCGGGGTGGGCCTTCTCGATCTCGTCGAACAGGACCACGGAGAACGGCTTGCGCCGCACCTTCTCGGTGAGCTGGCCGCCCTCCTCGTAGCCGACGTAGCCGGGAGGCGAGCCGAACAGCCTGGAGACGGTGTGCTTCTCCATGAACTCCGACATGTCGAGGCTGATCAGAGCGTCTTCGTCGCCGAAGAGGAACTCCGCCAGAGCCTTGGACAGCTCGGTCTTACCGACACCGGAGGGGCCGGCGAAGATGAACGAGCCACCGGGACGGCGCGGGTCCTTCAGGCCGGCGCGGGTGCGCCGGATGGAGCGCGACAGGCCCTTGATGGCGTCGTCCTGGCCGATGATCCGCTTGTGGAGCTCGTCCTCCATGCGGAGCAGGCGCTGCGACTCCTCCTCGGTCAGCTTGAAGACCGGGATGCCGGTGGCGGTCGCCAGGACCTCGGCGATGAGCTCCTGGGTGACCTCGGCCACGACGTCCATGTCGCCGGCCTTCCACTCCTTCTCCCTGCGCTCGCGCTTGAGCTGGAGCTGCTTCTCCTGGTCGCGGAGGGCAGCCGCCTTCTCGAAGTCCTGCGCGTCGATCGCGGACTCCTTGTCGCGGCGCACGTTGGCGATCTTCTCGTCGTACTCGCGCAGGTCCGGCGGAGCGGTCATCCGGCGGATGCGCATCCGGGAGCCGGCCTCGTCGATGAGGTCGATCGCCTTGTCGGGCAGGTAGCGGTCGCTGATGTAGCGGTCGGCCAGCTGCGCGGCGGCCACCAGCGCGTCGTCGGTGATGGACACGCGGTGGTGCGCCTCGTAGCGGTCGCGCAGACCCTTGAGGATCTCGATCGTGTGGCTGAGTGAGGGCTCGGCCACCTGGATCGGCTGGAAGCGCCGCTCCAGCGCCGCGTCCTTCTCCAAGTACTTGCGGTACTCGTCGAGCGTGGTCGCGCCGATCGTCTGCAGCTCGCCGCGGGCCAGCATCGGCTTGAGGATGCTGGCGGCGTCGATCGCGCCCTCCGCGGCGCCCGCACCCACGAGCGTGTGCAGCTCGTCGATGAACAGGATGATGTCGCCGCGCGTGCGGATCTCCTTGAGCACCTTCTTCAGGCGCTCCTCGAAGTCACCGCGGTAGCGGGAGCCTGCCACCAGGGCGCCGAGGTCAAGCGTGTAGAGCTGCTTGTCCTTCAGCGTCTCGGGCACCTCGCCCCTGACGATCTTCTGCGACAGGCCCTCGACGACGGCGGTCTTGCCGACGCCGGGCTCGCCGATGAGAACGGGGTTGTTCTTGGTCCTGCGGGACAGGACCTGCATGACCCGCTCGATCTCCTTCTCACGGCCGATGACCGGATCCAGCTTGCCCTCGCGGGCGGCCTGGGTCAGGTTACGGCCGAACTGGTCGAGCACCAGGGAGGTCGACGGCGCCGACTCCTGCGGACCGCCCGCCGCGGCCGGCTCCTTGCCCTGGTAACCGTGGAGCAACTGGATGACCTGCTGCCGGACACGGTTGAGATCAGCTCCAAGCTTGACCAGCACCTGGGCCGCCACACCCTCACCCTCGCGGATGAGCCCGAGCAGGATGTGCTCGGTGCCGATGTAGTTGTGGCCCAGCTGCAAAGCCTCACGGAGCGACAGCTCGAGGACCTTCTTGGCCCGCGGGGTGAACGGAATGTGCCCCGACGGAGCCGACTGGCCCTGGCCGATGATCTCCTCGACCTGCTGGCGCACACCCTCAAGGCTGATGCCGAGGCTCTCCAGAGCCTTGGCGGCCACGCCCTCACCTTCATGGATCAAACCAAGAAGAATGTGCTCAGTGCCGATGTAGTTGTGGTTGAGCATCCTGGCCTCTTCCTGGGCCAAGACGACAACACGCCTCGCTCGGTCGGTGAACCTCTCGAACATCTCGTCGCTCCTCACAGAGCGGTCAGTCAGGCCGGTAAATCCGGTCCCGTCCTCCCGCATGCTAGCCCTGGCTCGGCGAACCGTGCCCACTGCCGCTGACACGCTCTATATCAGAGACGTTCCCCGAGAGCAGGGCGTTCACCCTCCATCCAACTACTGTTCGGGGGTGACGTGTTCCCGATACGCCGCAAGCGAACGATGTTTAGGACGCTCGCGGAAGCGGCTGTGAATGGCCGCCCATGACGCATACGGACTCACACGGATCGTCCTTCGGACGCCTGGCGCGGAGCCGGCGCGGGGACGCCGCTTTCGCCCCTGCATCTGAGATGCCGCGTCCGTATCTATTACGTAATCATCTTATGTCGCGGCCGATGCAAGTCCAAGCGAGCAGGCTACGCCCTGAGCACAACGCGGCACACGCTGCTCACCGCCCCGCGCGTACCCGCTCTTCACCTCACGCCTCCCCGCCCATCGACCCGCGCCTTCCCGCTCACCACCTCACGCCTCCCACTCACTGCCCCGCGCCTCCCGGCGGTCAGCGGGACGCCTGCGGTCAGCGGGACGGCGGCGGTCGGCGAGACGGCGGCGGTCGGCGAGACGGCGGCGCGCCAGCGGGCGCGCGAGCTGCGCTGAGCGGGACGGCCGGTCAGGGGGACGGCGGGGCGGACTGGTACCTCGCGACGATCTCGTTCACGACCTCCGCGACCCGGCCGAGGTCGGCGCCGAGCTTGACCAGCGCCTCGGCCCCCGCGCCCTCGCCCTCAAGGACGAGCCCGAGCAGCAGATGCTCCGTGCCGATGTGGTCGAGCCCCCGGTCCTGCGACTCGCGACCGGCCCGCTGCAGCGCCTGGGTCGCGCCGGCGGTGAACGGCAGGTGCCCCGACGCCGGCGCCCCACCCTGCCCGACGAGCTCCACGACCTGCCGCCGCGCGTCGTCGAGGCCGATGCCGAAGCTCTCCAGCGCCTGGGCGGCCACCGCCTCACCTTCCCGGAGCATGCCCAGCAGGAGGTGCTCGGTGCCGATGTGGTGATGGTGGAGCGCCTTCGCCTCTTCCTGGGACAGGACGATCACGCGCCGCGCCCGGTCGGTGAACCTCTCGAACAACTCGCCGCTCCTCTACTAAGCAGTCGGTCAGGACGGTGAATGCGTCCCATCCTTCCGCATGCCGGCGAGGGAGCGGCAATTCGCGATCATGGGGACGAAGGCGGCGCGCGGCATCCGGGCGGACGGCCATCGGTAATCCGCCATCCGGTCAGCCCGGTTACCGGACGTGTCCTCGTGCGGCGAGAGTGACGGCATTGTGCGGGGATGCCGGCGGAACCGGCATTGTGCGAGGGATGCTCATACTTGCCGCTTATGCCCGGCTCATCCGAGCAAGAGGCGGGTTATGCGGGGGCCCGCCCTATGCGTTCCGGCTACGGTTATCCGGCAAGCGCGTCAGGAGATACCTGACACGAATGTCACAGCGAGTGAAGACGGCTCCGCGGGTTTTTTCTCATGGCCCGTTCCATGGACGTGTCCGGCGAACGGCTCGGTGCGACGGACCACAACCTCCGCGCGAACCTCAAAGCCCGCCGCACAAGCCAATGCGGAGCGGCCACCGCCAGTTCGTACGCCCGGTTCTCTCACACAGTGAGACGCCTGAACGTACGTTGAATGAGGCATGGCCGCCCCACACGGCATTTGCGCCCGCCGCCCCCACATATGCCGCCACCGCCGGTGAAACGGCACCGTGGAGGGGCCGGACAACGCCTTCACCCAAAACGCCCGCATATGGGCGCCTCAGGAGATCAACTTCCGGGACGCTCCACATTCGGGCGCGCCACGGAAACGATCATGCGCTTATGGCGGCCGCCGGGGTCCGAGGCGAGCATCATAAGCGCATGGTCGAGAGCCGGCCCCTTAGTGGGCGGCTTCGTACTTCTCCACGACGGTGGAGGCGATGCGGCCGCGCTCGCTGACCGGCAGGCCGTGAGCCTTGGCCCACTGCCGGATCTCGGAGCTCTTCTCGCGGCTCATCGCACGGTTGCCGCCCCGGCCCCGCCGGCGCGGTGATACGGCGCCCGCCCTGCGCGCGTGCTGCACGAAAGGCGTGAGAGCGTCCCGCAGCTTCTTCGCGTTAAGGTCGCTGAGGTCAATCTCATAGGTGGAGCCGTCAATAGCGAAGCTGACCGTCTCATTGGCCTCGCCCCCATCGAGGTCATCGATGAGAATCTCCTGGATCTGCTTGGCCATGTACGCAATCCTTTCGCGGAGCATTGTTTCATTCGCCTGCCCAAACATATACCCGGAAAGGCGTTGAGACAATTCAGCGCTACGGGGATTCGGCTGACTGACCGATCAGTTCTGGCTCTCGGGCTGATCCTCGCGGTTTCGCCGGCCCCCCAGGGCCTCGGACCGGACCAACTTCACTACGCCAAAGATGAAGGCGCCGCCCACCACGACCGGGGGGATGAGCGCTGACAATACGTCTGTAAGGGCTTCCATTCGTCCTCGCCTCCACGGCTTGCGGGGTTTCGGGGGCGCATTAAGCGCTGGGAGCGTGTCCACGAGGAGCGCGGCCCCGCTCATGGCACCCAGGCGGCAACCGCCCGTACCTGACCATAGCGTCACACAGATGCCCTGCGTGTCCCAGGGGCGCCGACATCCGGCAACCCGGACGCCCCATAGCCTAATGCCAGTCTCTCCAGGCTCCTTACCGGATCAACCGAAAATTTTGCGAAAAGGCGTAGCCCCAGGTACGCGCACCTCAGGGAAGATCTTTTACCACCCGCGTTCCCGCTGCCCGGTCGTGCGGGCCCCGCTCCAGCGGCTTGTCCATCAGGATGAGCAGCCCCACCCCGAACAGCAGCATTCCCGCCAGCAGATTGACGACGGGAATGCCCATGAGCATCACCGGGGCGGGATAGACCAGCGTCCGCTTGAGCAGAACCCGGCGCGGCAGGCCCGCCGGCGCCAGCCGAATCCTCATGATCGCCTTACCGAACGTGCGCCCCCGCCGGGAAAGCGCCCACCAGTCGTAGCCCGCATAAGCCGCCCCCGCGCCCAGCCACGCGAAGACCCCCGGCAGCCGGCCGCCGAAGACGTCGGCCATCCCGACAGTCCGGAAGACGGCCCACAGCGCGATGAACAGAATGTAATAGAAGACCCCGAAGACGAGCGCTTCAATCAGCCGGGCACCGAGGCGTTCCCACCATTCGGCGGGCAGCACGTCCGTCCGCGGCGCCGTCCCGGCCATAACTCCCACCTCGCGTCGTCGGGGGCTCGGGTCGCTAACTAATTCTGGTACAGGTCCACGCACAAAACATAGGGGCCGGCGAGGCCGGCCCCTATGTCGTGTCCGCGAGAGACTACTTGATCTTCACCACCACGGTGTTCGCGACCTTGTCGGCGAACGTCTGCTGCAGCGGCTTGTCCCACAGCTGCGAGGCGCCGTTCACGGCCACCACGGCCCACGCCAGGAGGCTGGAGACGAAGCCCAGCGGGACAGCGTTGAGAATCCATCCGCCCCACGTGACCGCGGCCCGCTTCAGCGCCGCGTCCGTGGGCAGGCCGCCGGGCGGCACCGGCTGGCCCACCTGAACGACCTTGATGCCCATCACCATCTTGCCGACGGTCTGGCCCTTGGCCTTCAGCAGGAAGAAGTCGAAGGCCACCCACAGCGCTGTCACGACGATCGACGAGATGATCGACGCCACCGTCACCGTGAGGAACCCGCTGCTGCTTCCGTCGAGCGTCGAGTAGCTGGCCACGGCGAACAAGCCGATGACCAGGCCGATGACGAGGTTCAGGATGAACAGGATGACGAAGTCGATGATCCTCGCCACCAGGCGCTGCCACCACTCCGCCAGCGGCGCCGGCGCCCCTGGAGGCTGCACGCCGACCGGCTGGCCGTACTGCTGGCCGTAACCGGGCTGCTGGCCGTAGCCGCCCTGCCCGTACTGCTGCGGCTGCTGGCCGTAGCCCTGCTGCTGGCCGTACTGGTCGTAACCCTGTTGCTGGCCGTAGCCGGGCTGGGCGTAACCGGGCTGGGACTGCTGCTGCTGACCGTAGCCCTGCTGGCCGTAACCCTGCTGCTGGTCGTAGCCCTGCTGGCCATAGCCCTGCTGCTGGCCGTACGCGGCCTGCTGGCCGTACTGGCCCTGCTGGCCGTAGTCGGGCTGCGACTGGGGCTGCTGGCCATAGGCGGCCTGCTGGCCGTAGTCCGGCTGCGATTGCGGCTGCTGACCGTACTGAGCCTGCTGGCCGTAGTCCGGCTGGGACTGCGGCTGCTGGCCATAGGCGGCCTGCTGGCCGTAGCCGGGCTGCGACTGGGGCTGCTGACCGTAGCCCTGCTGCTGGCCGTACTGGGGCTGCTGGCCCGACTGCGGCTGCTGGCCGTAACCGGACTGCTGGCCGTAGCCCTGCTGACCGTAGTCAGGCTGGGACGGCTGCTGCTGGCCGTAGCCCTGCTGGCCGTAGCCGGGCTGGGACTGCTGCTGCTGACCGTAACCCTGCTGCTGGCCGTACTGGGGCTGCTGGCCCGACTGCGGCTGCTGGCCGTAACCGGACTGCTGGCCGTAGCCCTGCTGACCGTAGTCAGGCTGGGACGGCTGCTGCTGACCGTAGCCCTGCTGGCCGTAGCCGGGCTGGGACTGCTGCTGCTGGTCGTAGCCGTGCTGCTGGCCGTACTGGGGCTGCTGGCCGTAGCCCTGCTGACCGTAGCCTTGCTGCTGTCCGTACTGGGGTTGTTGCTGACCGTAGCCCTGCTGCTGGCCATACTGGGGCTGCTGGCCGTAGGCGTCGTCCGCCCGGTAGCCGACCACAGTCACGTCCGGGTCGGGCTCGCCGGGGTGGCGGCCCTGGTTGTGCTGCCCGTAAGGGGTGCCGGGCGGGGGATTCTCGCCGGAATCGTCCTGTGGATACGGCGGCTGTCCGGTGCTCACCGTGTCACCTCGCTTCGAGTGCGCATGTGGCACGTGTCAGGACACATGCCTGTGCTGCCCAACGTATCGACATAGGTATCAACAATCACCTTTCCAAGTGGTCAAGGTCCGCGTCACCCGATGTCAGATGGAGCAGCATCCGGGTGTTGCCCAGGGTGTTCGGTTTGACGTGTTCCAGGTCCAGGAACTCAGCCACGCCCTCGTCGTACGAGGCCAGGAGTTCGGCGTACACCTCCGGTGAGACCGGCGTGCCCTGAATCGGGCGAAAGCCGTGCCTCGCGAAGAAGTCGACCTCAAAAGTCAGACAGAATACACGTCGCAGACCCAGATCCTTCGCGTGCTGTATCAGCGCCGAGACGATCCGATGGCCGACGCCCATGCCGCGGCACGCCGGATCCACGGCCACGGTGCGGACCTCCGCGAGGTCCTCCCACAGCACGTGGAGCGCGCCACAGCCGACAACCTGCCCGCCCCGCTCGGCCACCCAGAACTCCTGCACGTCCTCGTACAGGGTCACGGTGGCCTTCTCCAGGAGCCGCGGACCCGCGCCCGCATAGGTGTCGACCAGCCGCCTGATCGCCCGGACGTCGGGCGTGCGGGCACGCCGGACCACCACCGCGGTCTCGGGCCCGGTTTCGGACGTCGCCAGCTCGGCCACCTGCTCCATGGCTCTCCAGAGTACAGATGTCATTACGGCTCAGCCTTAACTCCCACGTCTCCGCCCATCTTGTTACATGTGGTGGCCATATGAGCACGCTCTCCACATCCGGCAGAAGGGGCATCGAACGTGACATAAACCCCGTTCTGCCCGGCCGGGCACGAGATCACCTTGTGACCCTTCGGTTGTGAAACCTCTATGAACTCGGCAGTTCCGGTTGAGCACGAACTCGGAGTGCATTAGTGTCCAGCGACGATGTTCCCCGCGTGTCGCGCGCGCGGGACACGCCAAATCCCCGCGAGGGGAGCCGGGGACCCACCGGCGGCGACCCCCATCGCCGTCACCCGGGGTGAATCCGAGTCGTTCGGTAGGGCTGCTCCGGCCCGAACCCGTCAGCTAACCCGGTAGGCGTCGAGGAAGGGAGCTTGGTTGGTGAAGGGCACGCGCAACGGCGGGCACAGGACGGCGGGCAGGCACGCCCGCCCGCAGGAGAGGGCCGGGCTGTCACGGCGCCTCGGCGGTGTGGTGAGTATCACAGTGGCCGCGCTCCTGATCGCCCTTCCCGTCGGCCCGGCGTCCGCCGACCCCAAGCCCTCGCTGCAAGACCTGGCCAAGCAGGTCGAGAAGATGCACAACGAGATCGAGACGCTGACCGAGGAGTACAACGGCCAGCGGGAGAAGCTCAAGACCGCCAAGAAGGCCGCCGACGCCGCCCAGAAGACGCTGGCGACCAGCGAGGCCGATCTCGACGCCAAGCGCGCGGAAGTCGCGATGCTGGCCCAGAACGCCTACATGACCGGCGGGCTCAACCGCCTGCTGGCCTTCGCCGGCTCCGGCGACCCCGACTCCTTCCTCGACCGCGCCGCCACCATGGACGTGCTGGAGCAGCAGCAGGGCGCCGAGGTCAACCAGGTCACCCAGGCCAGGGAGGCCGCCGAGCGCGCCAGGGCCGGCGCCAAGGCCCGCATCGACGAGGTCCAGAAGATCGTCAGCGAGCTCGACACCAAGCGCGACAAGATCACCAAGCTGGTGACCAAGGTCGAGAGCAACCTGTTCAAGCGGGCGCTCGGCGAGGCCGGCCGGCCCGGCACCCGGGCACAGCGCGTCAACCTGCCGATCGTCGGCAGCGGCAAGGCCGCCCAGGCCGCCCGGTGGGCGCTCACCCAGCAGCTCAAGCCGTACGTGTGGGGCGCCGAGGGCCCCGGCTCCTACGACTGCTCCGGCCTCGTCATGGCGGCCTACCAGAAGGTCGGCATCTCCCTGCCGCACTACACCGGCAGCCAGTGGACGGCCGGCAGGCACATCTCACGCGAGGAGCTGCGCCCCGGCGACCTGGTCTTCTTCTACAGCGACCTGCACCACGTGGGCATCTATCTCGGCGGCGGCATGATGGTGCACGCCCCGCAGACCGGTGACGTGGTACGGATCGCCTCGATCGCCAACAGGCCGTTCGCCGGCGCGGTCCGCATCGCCGACTGATCGGAAAAGCGGTATCGCGTCTCCGGCTGAATCGGTATCCCTTCGGCCGGCCCCTCCCTCCGTACCGC
Organism: [Actinomadura] parvosata subsp. kistnae; assembly: GCF_900323885.1. Lineage (GTDB taxonomy): Bacteria > Actinomycetota > Actinomycetes > Streptosporangiales > Streptosporangiaceae > Nonomuraea > Nonomuraea composti. The sequence continues at coordinate 2,324,789 of NZ_OOHJ01000018.1, forward strand.
TCGCCGCTAGATCAACTGGCGGCGGGCCGCCCAAGCCACGGCCTCTATGGCCGTGGCCACGCCGATACGGTCACAGATCCCACGTAGTCTCCTGCGCACTGTGCGCCCGCTGATATCCAGCCGTCTGCCCACTCGGTCTACCGTGACCCCCTTGGCCAGCTCCGCCAGCAGCGCAAGGTCCGCATGGCTCAGCTCAACGCCTTCAGTGAGCACGTCCATCGGGAGCCCTCCCCCCCAACAGCTGAACTTGGGGCCTCTTGACCGGCCCGAAGTCGCTCCTCGCAGACGGTAAACGCATCCTGGAAAGGTCGTCAAGCATAACAATCTACGCCCTTGACGAGCGCTATTGACATGATCCGATATATGTGACGTACTCGCGATATGTCGGCACCGATCACCTCGCGATGAGCGATCTCGTGGAGCCTTCCGGCGCTCCGAATCCCGGGGTTTGGAGCGCGGCCGACGTCCTGGGTTTTGATCCGTTCGATCGGGAGTTTCTGCGTGATCCTTACTCCCGCCATCGCGAGATGAGCGCGCCCGGTGCCCTCTTCCGTACGCGCGCGGGGCTGCTCGTCGCCACCTCTCACGAGCTCTGCGCGACCCTGCCGCGCGGCCCGCGTCTCGGCCGCGGCCCCGGCGGGCGGAACGGCGGAGACGCAGGTCAGCCCGCCGCGTCGGTCCTGTAGCTGGACTCGCCCGACCGCACGAGACTGCGCGCCCTGGTGAGCAGGGCGTTCACGCCACGCATGGCCGAACGGCTGCGCCCGCGCGTCGAGGCGATCACCGCGTCGCTGATCCGCGCGCTGCCCGACGAGGCCGACCTCGTGTCCGCACTGGCGTACCCGCCGCCTGTCATGATGATCAGCGAGATGCCCGGGGTGCCTCCAGAGGACCGTGAACGCTTCCGCGCCTGGAGCGAGAAGCCGGCGCGCGGCCTTGACCCGATGCTTACAGAAGACCTCTTATCGGAAACCGGACAGGCCAGAAGGGAGTTCGGCGCCTGCTTCAGCGACCTCGCCGCAAGGCGCCGGAAGCGGCCCGGGGACGACCTCCCGAGCGAGCTGACGCGGGTGCGGGAGCTGACCGAGCCGGAGCTGCTCGCCACCTGCGTGCTGCTGCTCGGTGGAGGAGGTGCTCCGCCGCGACCCGCCGGTGCAGCTCACCTCCCGGGTCGCGCTGGAGGACGTGTCGCTGGGCGGCACGCCCGTACCGGAGGGCACGCTCGTGATGGCCGTGATAGGCGCGGCCGATCGCGACCCGGCGATCTTCCGGAGCCCGGCCGCCTCGCCGGCCCGGCGCCGCCGTACAAGGAGAACGTCGTGCCGCGCGGGCTGGGCGCCCTGCCGGTACGCCTGTCAGGAAGAGGCTAGGCGGCGTCGTAGCGCCGTCTGGCCGCCTCCACGTCCTCGATGTGCTCCTGCGCCCAGCTCTTGATCGCGGCCACCAGCGGCATGAGGCTCTGGCCGAGCGGGGTGAGCTCGTAGTCGACGCGGACCGGCACGCTGGGCGTGATCGTGCGCGCGACCAGGCCGTCACGCTCCAGGACGCGCAGGGTCTGCGTGAGCATCTTCTGGCTGACCCCGGCGATCCGCCTGGACAGGTCACTGTAGCGGCGCGGGCCCTGCGACAGGGCGGTGAGCACCAGCGTGACCCACTTGTCGCTGAGCCGGTCGAGCAGCTTCCTGGAGGGGCACTCGGCGAAGAACGCGTCGAACGCCTGCCGGGCCTCCTCGCGCCGCTCCGCCGCCGTCTTCGTGGCCACTCTTCCTACTCCCTCGGGGTTGGTTACGAACTTTCAGGTGCCTACTTACCAGAAGAGAGTAACCGTTCCTAGGGTCGTGCGCATGACGAACATGCGTGCACTCATCGGTGGCTCCGGCGCTCCCCGGCTGGTGGAGGCGCCCGTGCCAGAGGCGGGCCCCGCCCAGGTGCGGATCAAGGTGGCCGCGGCGGCGGTGAACCCCTTCGACCTCGCGATCGCCGCCGGCACCGTCGCCGACTACGGGGTGGCCCGCCGGCTGGACTCCTACGGGCTGGGGTTCGACGTCGCGGGAGTCGTGGACCAGGTGGGCCGGGGAGCGGCGTTCGAGGTCGGCGAGGAGGTGATCGGGCTGGTCGCCCGGCTGGAGCTGCCGACCAAGGCCCAGGCCGAGTACGTGGTGCTGGACGCCTCCGCGGTGACGCGGGCGCCCCGAGGGCGTACGGCCGTGGAGGCGTCCACGATCCCCCTGAACGCGCTCACCGCCTGGCAGGCGCTGGACCGCGCCGGGGCCGGGCAGGGCCGGACGTTGCTGGTCACCGGGGCAGCCGGGGCCGTGGGCGGCTACCTGGTCGAGCTGGCCGCGCTGCGCGGCGCCCGGGTGGTGGCGGTCGCGGGGGCGGCCGACGAGGAGCTGGTACGCGGCTTCGGGGCCGAGTGGTTCGTCCCCCGGGGCGACGACCTGGCCGAGTCCGTACGGGCTCTGGTGCCGGGCGGGGTGGACGCCGTGGTGGACGCGGCGGTGCTCGGCCTGGCGGCGCTGGACGCGGTCAGGGACGGCGGGGCGTTCGTGGCGCTGTCGGCCGGGGTGGCGCCGGTGGGGCTGCGCGGCATCGACGTGGCCACCGTGTTCTTCAGGGCCGACGCGGGGCAGCTCGCGGAGGTGGTGCGGCTGGTGGAGGCCGGGCGGGTGACGCTGCGGGTGGCCGGGACGTACCCGCTGGAGAAGGCCGCCGACGCGCACGCGAGGATGGCCGCGGGCGGCCTGCGCGGCCGCCTGGTCCTGATCCCCTGAGGTGCGGGCACGCGCGCCCGGCGAACGCGGCCCTGAGGTGCGGGCACGCATGCCCGGCGAGCGCGGCCGTGAGGTGCGGGCACCCACAGCCGGCGCGCCCGCTCCTGAGGCGCGCAATCCGGACATCCCACGCCCGCACAACGACCGGGGCCCGGTCGTCGGAACGACCGGGCCTCGGGCGGCGCGAGGTTGCTCTACTGGGTGGGCTTGACCAGCGGGAACAGGATGGTCTCGCGGATGTTCTTGCCGGTGAACGCCATGATCAACCGGTCGATGCCCGCCCCCATGCCTCCGGTCGGCGGCATGGCGTACTCCAGCGCCTGGAGGAAGTCCTCGTCGAGCTGCATGGCCTCGGGGTCGCCCCCGGCGGCGAGCAGGGACTGCTCGACCAGCCGGCGGCGCTGGTCGATCGGGTCGTTGAGCTCGGAGAACGCGGTGCCGAGCTCGGTGCCGAAGCCGATCAGGTCCCACTTCTCGGTGAGGACCGGGTCGTCGCGGTGCACGCGGGCCAGCGGGGAGGTCTCCACCGGGTAGTCCATGACGAACGTGGGCTGGATCAGCGTGTGCTCCACCAGCTCCTCGAACAGCTCCTGCACGAGCTTGCCCGGCCCCCACTTCGGATCCCAGTGGATCTCGCGGCGGTCGGCGATCTTGCGCAGTTCGTCGAGCGTGGTGGCGGTGGTGATCTCCTCGCCGACGGCCTCGGAGACGAGCTGGTAGAGCGGGACGCGCGGCCACTTCTCGCCGCCGAGGTCGACCTCGGCGCCCTCGTGCACGACCACGGTGCCGCCGAGCGCGGCCTCGGCGGCCCGCTGGATCATCCGCTGCGTCAGGTCGGCCATGTCGTGGTAGTCGAGGTAGGTGCCGTAGGCCTCGACCATCGTGAACTCGGGGTTGTGCGTGGAGTCGGCGCCTTCGTTGCGGAAGGTGCGGCTGATCTCGAAGACCTTCTCGATGCCGCCCACGACGAGCCGCTTGAGGTAGAGCTCGATCGCGATGCGAAGGTAGAGCTCCATGTCGTAGGCGTTGATGTGGGTCTTGAACGGCCGGGCCGCCGCGCCGCCGTGGATCGGCTGCAGCATCGGCGTCTCGACCTCGAGGTAGCCCTCCTCGTGCCAGAAGTCGCGTACGGCGCGCACGGCCGAGCTGCGCAGCCGGGCCATCTTCCTGGCCTCGTCGTTGACGATGAGGTCGACGTAGCGCTGGCGGACCCGCGCCTCGGGGTCGGTGAGCCCGACGTGCTTCTCCGGCAGCGGGCGCAGGCACTTGGCGGTGATCTGCCAGCTCTCGGCGAGGATGGACAGCTCGCCGCGGCGGGAGGTGATGACCTCGCCGGTCACGCCGATGTGGTCGCCGAGGTCGACGTCGCGCTTCCAGCGGGCCAGCGACTCCTCGCCGACCTTGTCGAGCGAGATCATCACTTGCAGGTCGGCGCCGCCGTCGCGGATGGTGGCGAAGCAGAGCTTGCCGCCCACGCGGTTGAGCATGACGCGCCCGACCACGCCGACGCGGTCGCCGGTCGCGGTGTCGGGCTCCAGGCCCTGGTATTTCTCCCTGACCTCGGCGTTGGTCGCCGTGCGTGGGAAATTCACCGGGTAAGGGTCGACGCCCTCGCTGCGAAGGCGGTCGAGCTTCTCCCTCCGGATGCGCATCTGCTCGGGAAGTTCGTCGCTCACAACAACAAAGGGTAGGGGATATGGCGAACTGCAAGGGCTCGTCGGCCCCCTGAAGGAGCGCTGCAGGGTCGCTGAAGGAGCGCTGCAAGAGCCCCGGTTTACAAATTCTTCACGAGCTCGGGGGGGAGCCGGTAGGGAGCCGGCCCAAGGGAGCTCTGGGAGAGAAAGATGTTGAAGAAGATCGTGACCGGTTTCGCCGCCGTCGCCGCCACCACCGCCGTGGCCCTGTCACTGCCCGCGTCGGCCCAGGCCGACTCCTATGACTACTCCGAGTACTGGGGCCCCGTCTACGCCAAGCACTACCTCGCCAAGGCGCAGGGCTGGGTCGGCGTCGACTGGGACCACGAGGGCGAGTCGAACGAGGTCACGGTCAAGGGCAGGCTGTTCGACCTGGACAACCGCTCGTACGACGAGGGCGGCAAGTGCGCGTACGTGCAGTTCGAGGCCAGTGACTTCGACGGCGACTGGTCCCCGGTCTACTCGAAGAAGTACTGCGGCTACCCCGGCTACAAGAAGTTCGGCTTCGAGGAGCACGACGTCTACAGCCTGCGGGTGAAGGTGTGCCAGGTCGGCCCCCAGGGCGGCTACGCGAAGAAGTGCGGCCCGTGGGAGTACCTCTACACCGCTGAGAGCGAGTGACCTGGCCGTTGAAGGCGGCCCCCACCCCGGCAGGGGTGGGGGCCGCTTCTTCATGACGCGTTGCGGTGGTAGATCAGCCGGAGGCCGATGAGGGTGAGCCACGGCTCGTGGACGTCGATCGAGCGTGACTCGCCCACGACGAGGGCCGCGTGCCCGCCGGTGGCGACCACGGTGACCTCGTCGGGGTCGTCGGCCAGCTCGGCCGCCATGCGCTCGACGATGCCATCCACCTGGCCGGCGAAGCCGTAGATGATGCCGGCCTGGAGGGCCTCGACGGTGTTCTTGGCGATCACCGAGCGCGGCCTGACCAGCTCGACCTTGTGGAGCTGGGCGCCGGCGGCGGCCAGCGCGTCCACGGAGATCTCGATGCCGGGGGCGGTGACGGCGCCGACGTACTCACCCTTGGCCGACACCGCGTCGAAGGAGGTGGCGGTGCCGAAGTCGACGATGATGCAGGGGCCACCGTACTGGTCGATGGCGGCCAGCGCGTTGACGATGCGGTCGCTGCCGACCTCCTTGGGGTTGTCCATGCGGACGGGGACCCCGGTGCGGATGCCCGGCTCCACGATCACGGCGGTCACGTCGCCGTAGTAGCGGCGGCACATCTCGCGCATCTCGTTGAGCACGCTGGGCACGGTGGAGCAGATGGCGATGCCGTCGACGTCGGCCCCCTTGAGCAGCGGCGACTGGGCCAGCAGGCCCTGGAGGACGACTGCGATCTCGTCGGCGGTGCGGCGGGCGTCGGTGGCCAGCCTCCAGTGCTCGATGACGTCCTCGCCCTCGAACAGCCCCAGCACCGTGTGCGTGTTGCCGACGTCGATCGTGAGCAGCATCAATTACCCCCGCAGATCCAGTGCGATGTCAAGGGCCGGCGCTGAGTGCGTTAGCGCTCCCACCGCAAGGTAGTCGACGCCAGTGTCCGCCACATCACGGGCCGATTCCAAGGTCAATCCCCCGCTGGCCTCAAGAGCAACCCTATTTTTCGCCCGATTTTTCACGATATGGACGGCGCGGGCCGTGTCCTCGACCGTGAAGTTGTCGAGCAGGATCAGCTCGGCGCCCTCGTCCAGAACCGGATCGAGCTGGTCGAGCCGGTCGATCTCCACCTCGATCGGCAGATCCGGGTAGCGCTCCCTGACCGCCCGGAACGCCTCGGCCACGCCCCCGGCGGCCACCACGTGATTGTCCTTGATCAGCGCGGCGTCCGACAGCGACATCCGGTGGTTGACGCCGCCGCCGCAGCGCACCGCGTACTTCTCCAGGGCCCGCAGCCCCGGCAGCGTCTTGCGGCTGTCGCGCACGCGGGCGGCGGTGCCGCTGATCGCCTCGGCCCAGCGGGCGGTCAGCGTGGCCACCCCGGACAGGTGCGTGAGCAGGTTGAGCGCGGTGCGCTCGGCCGTCAGCAGGGCCCGCACCGGGCCCTCGACGGTCATGAGCACGTCGCCGGCCCGAACCTGCTCGCCGTCCTTGGTCACGCGCTCGGCCCTGGACGCGCCCAGCCGCACGAACACCGCCTCGGCCACGGCCAGCCCGGCCACCACGCCGTCCTTGCGGGCCACCACGTCGGCCACCGAGCGCTGCCCGGCCGGGATCGTGGCCAGGCTCGTGACGTCGCCGGCCTCTTGCAGGTCCTCCTCCAGCGCCCGGTCGATCAGCGCGTCCACCTCGGCCGGGTCCAGCCCGGCGGCGGTCAGCTCGTGCGCCAGGCGCGGCGGCATCGTGTCACCGTGCGGCGTGTACGTCATGCGCAGGCCCTCCTCCGTCAGGGTCACGTCGAGGTGACCCAGCCATTCGTTGTCGTCGCGGGTCTCGTGGTCCTCGCGCCAGTGTGAGCCGCGCGTCTCCAGCCGGGCCGCCGCCGCGCCGGTCAGGGCGGTGGCGACGGTGAGCAGGTTCGTGGCCTCCCACGACTCGGTACGGGCGGGCACCTGGACCGGCGTCCAGCGGGCGTCGCGCAGCGCCCTGGCGGTGGCGGCCAGGGAGTCGCGGCTGCGCAGCACGCTCGCCCCGCTGCTCATGTGGGCCTGGATCCTCGGCCTGACCCGCGGGTCCACCAGCCCGTCCGGCGCCCGGTTCGGCACCGGGTCGCCGGGCGCGGGGCGGGTGGCGTGGATGTCCTCGGCGATGCGCTCGGCGAACACGAGCCCTTCGAGCAGGGAGTTGGAGGCGAGCCGGTTGGCGCCGTGCACGCCGGTGCAGGCGACCTCGCCGCAGGCGTACAGGCCGTCGATGGAGGTGCGGCCGTGCAGGTCCGTACGGACGCCGCCGCTGGCGTAGTGGGCGGCGGGCGAGACGGGGATCGGCTCGGTGGCCGGGTCGATGCCGTGCTCGCGGCAGACCGCGTAGATCGTCGGGAAGCGGGACTCCCACTTCTCGCGCCCGAAGTGCCGGCCGTCGAGGTAGACGTGCTCGCGCCCGGTCTCGCGCATCACCCGCAGGATGGCCTTGGCGACGACGTCGCGCGGCGCCAGGTCGGCCAGCTCGTGCACGTCCGCCATGAACCGGTTGCCCTCGTGGTCGGTCAGGAAGGCGCCCTCGCCCCTGACCGCCTCCGAGATGAGCGGCTGCTGGCCGGTCGAGCCCTCGCCGAGCCACAACACGGTCGGGTGGAACTGCACGAACTCGATGTCGCGCACCACGGCCCCGGCCCGCAGGGCCAGCGCCACGCCGTCGCCGGTGGAGACGGCGGGGTTGGTGGTGGCCGCGAAGACCTGGCCCATGCCGCCGGTGGCCAGCACCACGGCCCTGGCGCGGACCGCGCCCACGCCGTCGCGCGCGCCCTCGCCCATGACGTGCAGCGTCACGCCCCTGGCCCGGCCCTTGGCGTCCTTGAGCAGGTCGAGCACCAGCGCGTGCTCGATCACCTCGATCCCGCCGGCCCTGACGGCCTCGACGAGGGCCCGCTGCACCTCCGCGCCGGTGGCGTCGCCGCCGGCGTGCACGATCCGGCGCCGCCGGTGGCCGCCCTCGCGGGTGAGCTGCAGCTCGCCGTCGGCGGTCCGGTCGAAGCGGGCGCCCCTGTCCATGAGCCGGCGCAGCGCGCCGGGGCCCTCGGTGACGAGCGCGCGCACCGCCCGTACGTCGCAGAGCCCCACTCCGGCGATCAGCGTGTCGTTCAGGTGCTCGTCGGGGGTGTCGTGGGGGTCGAGCACGGCCGCGATGCCGCCCTGGGCCCAGCGGGTGGAGCCGGCCGACAGCACGTCCTTGGTGACGACCAGCACCTTGGCCGCCGGCTCCAGCTCCGTGTACCGCAGGGCCACTGTCAGGCCCGCGACGCCGGAGCCCACGACGACCACGTCCGCCTCGACGGTCCAGCCGGGCTCCGGCGCGGTCAGCCGCAGGGGAATCGCCGGTGCGCTCATTGGGGTCTCCTCACTGAGGGCAATCTCGTCAGGCTGACGATAAACCCTGGAGTGGTGATTTCGTCAATATGACGATAACGCCTGGAGTGACGGGAACATGCCCCGGGGGTGCTCAGAGGCTTTCGGTCTTCCTGATGAACGCCTCGTACTCCGCGAACGGCTCCAGCCCGACGGCCCTGCGGCGCTCGTCCAGCAGCTCGGCGTCCTCGATCGGCATGGGCTCCAGCCCGCTCGCGCCGTCGTGGAACTGCGTGCCGTAGAGCTGCGGACGGCCGGAGCGCACGCGTACGCGGTCCACCAGGTACGCGAAGTCGCGCGGCGACGCCTCGTCCGACTCCACCGCGTCGGCCATCACCTGGAGGAACAGGCGCTGTACCGCACGGGAGGTGGCGTGCTGCGCGAGGAGCCAGGCCGCCCGCGCCGCCCGCTCCCCCACCTGCGAGATCAGCGGCCAGCCACGGGTGGCGACGACGGAGTAGAGCCAGGCCGTGTTGCCCTCGTCGAGCCGCTGCAGGCGGGCCAGCCGCTTGTCGCCGGGAAAGCCCTTGGCCGGGTCGCGCATGGCCTGGTCCATCTCCATGCGGCGGAGCAGCTCGGCCTTCAGCTCCTCATCCGTCATGCTCCCGACGGTAATCGGCCTCAGGCGGGATTCAAGGTGACGGTGACGTTGTCGATCAGCCGGGTGGTGCCCACCTTCGCGGCCACGGCGAGCACGGCCAGCCCCTCGTAGTCGTCGCTCACCTCGGCGAACGTGGCCGGATCGACCAGGGCCAGGTAGTCGACGTCGAGCTCGGGGCCGGCCTCGTCGAGCACCGCGCGCGCGGTCTCGCGGATCTCAGCCGGGGTGAGCTGGGCCGCGCCCGCGCGCAGGGCCCGCGAGAGCGCCAGCGCGACCCGCCGGTCGTCGGCGGACAGGTAGCGGTTGCGGCTGGACAGCGCCAGGCCGTCGGGCTCGCGCACGGTCGGCGCGCCCAGGATCTCGATCGGCAGGTCGAGGTCGGCGACCATGCGGCGGATCAGGGCAAGCTGCTGGGCGTCCTTCTGGCCGAACACCGCGAGGTCGGGCTGCACGAGGTTGAACAGCTTCAGCACCACCGTGAGCACGCCGTCGAAGTGGCCCGGCCGGTAGGCGCCCTCGACGACCCGGCCCATCTCGCCGGCCGAGACGCTGACCTGGCGGTCGGGGCCGTACATGTCCTCGGCGGCCGGGTGGAAGACGACGTCCACCTCCTCCTCCCGGCACACCTCAAGATCGGCGTCAAATGTACGGGGATAACGCGAAAAATCCTCGTTAGGGCCGAATTGGAGGGGATTGACGAAGATGCTGACCACGACCTGATCGGCGCGCACCCGGGCCTGCCTGATCAGCGACCGGTGGCCCTCGTGGAGCGCGCCCATGGTCGGCACCAGCGCCACCGTGCCTCCACGGCGCGCCTTGACCAGGTCTTCCCGGCCCCTGGCGACGATCAGCTCCATAACAGCCCTTTCCACGCGACGGTCAGGTCCATATATTGCCCCCCAGTGCGTCGAGCAGCCGCTCCGCCTCCTCCGGTTTGAGCAACCCCGCGGCCAGCGCCCGGTCGGCCGTGAGCCGGGCCAGCGCGATGTAGGCGTCGGCCGCCTCAGGAGCGGCCAGGATCAGCGCGTCGACGTGCTTGCGCACGGTGCCCGCGTCGCCGCGGACGACGGGGCCGGTCAGGCCGGCGATGCCCAGCCGCAGCACGTTGTCGAGCGCCGCGCCCAGCAGCGGGCCCAGCATGCGGCCCGGATGGTCGACGCCGATGCCGCGCAGCAGGTCGGAGGACTCGGCGATGAGCGTGACCATGTGGTTGGCGGCGTTCGCCAGGGCCGCGTGGTAGAGCGGGCGGTCGGCGTCGGCGATCCAGACCGGCTCGCCGCCCATCTCGATCACCAGGGCCTCGGCGACGGGCCGCAGCACCTCGGGGGCGGTGACGCCGTAGGAGATGCCGGTGAGCTTGTTGAGGTCGTCGTCCCGGCCCGTGAACGTCATCACCGGGTGCAGCGCGAGCGGCAGCGCGCCCGCCTCGGTCGCCGGGTCGAGCACCGACAGCCCGTACGCGCCGCTGGTGTGCACCAGCATCTTGCCCTGGAGGTCGGCGCCGGTGCTGGCCAGCCCGCTGACGAGGTCGGGCAGCGCGTCGTCGGGCACGGTGAGCAGGACGAGCTGGGCCGCCGCCACCACCTCGTCGGGCCGGGACGGCGTGACGCCGAGCCGGTCGGCCGCCCATCGCTGGGAGTTGTCGGAAACCCCGCTGGCGGCCACGACCCGATGCCCGGCCTGCGCCAACGCGGCGCCGAGCGCGGATCCGACCTTGCCCGCCCCGAGCACGCCGACGGTCAGCCGTGCCGGGCGATCCCCTGCGTCCATGACGTCTCACCCCTGTCGACCGTGATGGCACTGCCGACCAGCGTAACGGCCTCTCAGGGTGGCGAGCGTGACCGGTGTTTTGCCGCGCGTTGAGTTATTCGCAAAAGCGACAAGGGGATACAAACCGTGCACCCCCTGTCGGAAGAGATGAGGAGAGGGGTTCACCGCATGGCAGCGGGCGCCGAGTCCTGGATCGAGGCCCGACGCCCGCGCGGTCTTACCCCTTGGAGGTGCGCCGACCGGTCATCCGCCGACTGACCGGCCGGAGGACGAGCCCGGGCCGACCTGCGTCGGCCCGGGCTCCTTCTTCTCAGGGATGCTGCGGAACGTTGACGCCGGCGCCACCCTTGCAGCCGGCGACGCTCACGCCGATGACGGCCACGGCGTTGCCGCAGACGTTGATCGGGGCGGCGATCGGGGCGACCAGCTGGTTACCGCCGAGCACGCTGCCGCTGCCGTCGCTGATGACGTCGGCGTGCGCCGGGGCGGCCAGGGACATCATGGCGACGGCTCCGGTGAGGACCAGGACCTTCTTCAGCACGAGGGCTCCTCTCGGTATCGCGGCACGTTGGGCCGCGGTGCGTGTTGGGGAGCGATCGGCATCAGCCAATTGGGGGTTGGCAGAACGCGACCACTCGGTGACAATGGGTAAACGTTACCGCAAGTTCGCGACCTTGAGTAGTCAGATCGTGACGGTGCGTGCCAGCCACAAGTCATGAGATAGTCCAGGCATGTGGCTCACCTGGCGCGTCGCAACGGAGCGCGCGCTGTACGGCGAGGAGGGCTTTTACCTCCGCGAACGCCCTTCGGGCCACTTCCGCACCTCCGTCAGCGCCTCGGCGGCCTTCGCCGACGCGGTGCTGGCGCTGCTGGCGGAGGTGGACGCGGAACTGGGCGCCCCCGACGTGCTCGACCTGGTCGACATCGGCGCCGGAGAGGGCGTGCTGGTCACCCAGGTGCTGGAGGCGGCGGAGCCGCGGCTGCGCGACCGGCTGCGCGTCACGGCCGTCGACCTCTCCCCCCGACCGGCCGGCCTGCCCGAGCGCGTCGAGTGGTCGCCGAGCCTGCCCACCGAGATCACCGGCCTGGCCATCGCCAACGAATGGCTCGACAACGTGCCGCTCGACGTGGTCGAGCAGACCGCGGAAGGCCCGCGCCTGGTCATGGTCAACGTGCACACCGGCGAGGAGCGCATCGGCGGCCCCCTCCGGCCCGCCGACCGCGACTGGCTGGAGCAGTGGTGGCCGCTCGGCAGGGTGGGCTCGCGGGCCGAGATCGGCCGCCCGCGCGACGAGGCGTGGGCCTCCGTTCTCGTGCGCCTCACCAGGGGCCGGGCGATCGCCATCGATTATGCACACCCTGTGGACAACCGGCCGCCGCACGGCACGCTGACCGGTTACCGCGACGGGGCGGTCGTCACCCCCGTACCCGACGGGACCTGCGACATCACCGCTCACGTCGCGCTCGACGCGTGCGCCGCGGCCGGGCGGCGGGCCGGTGCGATATCCACAACCTTGTCCACACAGCGGGAGGCGCTGCAGGAGCTGGGGCTCATCGGCGTGCGGCCGCCGCTGGAGCTGGCCCGCACCGATCCGCGCGGCTACCTCCGGGCCCTGGCGCGGGCCTCGGAGGAGGGCGAGCTGATCGACGCGTCGGGGCTCGGCGGCTTCGGATGGCTCAGCCAGTCGAAGTGAACCCGCCGCCTTTCAGGCGGTGGCCGTGAGCTCCAGGGCGTGCAGGCCGCGGATGACGTAGCCGGGCTTCCAGGACGGCTCCCGCCGCAGCTCCAGCGTGCCCGCGCGGTCCAGGAGCGCGCCGAACGACTCCAGCAGCTCGATCCTGGCCAGCGGCGCGCCCAGGCAGAAGTGGATCCCGGCACCGAAGGAGATGTGCGGGTTGTCGGCGCGGCCCACGTCGAGCCGGTCCGGGTCCTCGAACACGTCCTGGTCCCGGTTCGCCGAGCCGAACAGCAGCGCCACCTCCGAGCCGCGCGGGATCCGCACCCCGTGCACCTCGATGTCCTCCAGCACCCAGCGCTCGAACATCTGCAGCGGCGTGTCCCACCGCATCAGCTCCTCGACCGCCGTGGGCAGCAGGGAGCGGTCGGCACGCAGCCGCTCCAGCTCCCCCGGGTTCCTGAACAGCGACCACCAGCCGTTGCCCGTCACGTTCACGGTGGCCTCGTGGCCGGCGTTGAGCAGCAGCACGCAGGTGCCGACCAGCTCGTCCTCGGTCAGCTCGTCGATGGCGGCCAGCGCGCTGACGAGGTCGTCGCCTGGGCTCCTGCGGCGCCGGTCGGCGAGGTCCTTGAGGTAGGCGGAGAACTCCGCGGCCGCGCGCACCGCCGTGTGCTGGGCCTCGGGCGACGGGTTGAGCTCGTACATGCCGCAGATGTCGGCCGACCAGGGGCGCAGCAGGTGGCGGTCCTGGTCGGGGATGCCGAGCATCTCCGCGATCACGGTGACGGGCAGCGGCTCGGCGACCTCCGCGATCAGGTCGCCGCCGCCCTTCTCGACGAACGTGTCCACGAGGCCGGTGGCGATGGCCCGCACGCGGGGGCGCAGCGACTCGACCATGCGCGGCGTGAACGCCTTGGAGACCAGCCGGCGCAGCCTGGTGTGCACCGGCGGCTCCACGTCGAGCATGCCCGCCCTGATCACCCGCCAGAACGGCTCCTGGAACTCCGGCTCCGCCGGCCGGCCGAACTCCTCGTGGGTGGCCACGTGCAGGTAGGAGCGGCCAAGGCGGCGGTCTCTGAGCAGCGCGTTGACGTCGGCGTGACGCGCGATGAGCCACTGGCCCGTCGGCTCGAAGTAGCTGACGGGCGCCGCGCGTCTCAGCTCGTCATAGACCCGGTACGGGTAAGCCACGAAATCCGGATTCCAAGGATCAAAGCCCACTATTTCATCTTAGGAGTGGCTTCCTGGTGCTTGGCGTGCTTGCTCCGCATCCGGATGTTGAGCAGCTCCACGATCACCGAGAACGCCATCGCGAAGTAGATGAAACCCTTCTCGATGTGCTGGTCGAGCCCCTCGGCCACGAGCACCACGCCGATCAGCACCAGGAACGCCAGCGCCAGCATCTTGATGCTCGGGTGGTGCTCGACGAAGCGGCTGATCGGCCCGGAGGCGAACAGCATCACCAGCACCGACACGATGACGGCGGCGATCATCACGCCGATGTTGTTGACCATGCCGATCGCGGTGATCACCGAGTCGAGCGAGAACACGACGTCCAGGATCATGATCTGCACGATCACGGAGGCGAACGAGGCCGCGGCGGCCTGCTTGCCGTCCTTGCCGGGGCCCTCCATGCTGTGGTGGATCTCCGTGACGCTCTTGCCCAGCAGGAACAGGCCGCCGAGCAGCAGGATCAGGTCACGTCCCGAGATCTCGTGACCGAAGACCGCGAACAGCGGCTCCGTGAGCTGCACCACCCACGACAGGCCGAGCAGCAGGAGCAGCCTGCTGATCAGGGCGGCGGCCAGGCCGAGCACCCGGGCCCGGTCCCGCTGTTCGGGAGGTAGCTTGCCGGCCAGGATGGAGATGAAGATGATGTTGTCGATCCCGAGGACGATCTCCAGGGCGACAAGGGTGAAGAAGCCGATCCAGATGTTCGGGTCGGTCACCCAATCCAACATCTGCTCACCTCCATGACTCAGGGGGCTTGACGGGGGTTTCCCGGTAGCAACGAGTCACGGGCGGCATAAGTTCGCGGTCTTGCGTTTCCTGCCCGGGTGTCGGTTATAGTTCCGACGTAGGTCATGAGTGCCAGCGACAAGCCCCGGCTAGCTGGCCGGCAACCCTCGCGTCCGCGGCGGGGTGCCCCGGGTGAAGACCTGGTCCGTCACGAGGTGTGGCGGGCAAGCGCGGGCTCCGTGGCTGCTCCCAGGGGTCCGATGACCCTTCAGGAGGTATGCCGTGTCCACGCTGACGATCTTCAACGCCGCCGCCCGCGACGCCGCCGAGGCCGCCCCGTCCGCCACGACGAGCCGCCCCATCCCCGCCGTCATCGGCGCCGACCTCGAAGTGCCGGTCAAGGGCGGCCGGCTCGTCGGGTACGCCAACCTCGACTACGCCGCCAGCGCGCCCTGTCTGGAGCCGGTCAGCGCCGCCGTCGCCGCCGCGCTCCCGGCCTACTCCAGCGTCCACCGCGGCGCCGGCTACGCCTCGCAGCTCACCACCGCCCGCTACGAGCAGGCCCGCCACACGCTCAGGGCGTTCGCCGGCGCCCGCCCCGACGACGCCGTGATCTTCACCCGCAACACCACCGACGCCACCAACCTGCTCGCCGGCTGCCTGCCCGCCGGCACCACCACCGTGGTCTTCGACACCGAGCACCACGCCTCCCTGCTGCCCTGGCCGCAGGCCGTCCGGCTGACGCCGCCCGCCTTCCCCGGCGCGGCCGTGCGCGCCGCCGACGAGGCCCTGGCCGCGATCGACGGGCCGAAGCTGCTCGTCGTCACCGCCGCCTCCAACGTGACCGGCGAGCTGTGGCCGATCGCCGCCCTGGCCCACATCGCGCGCCGGCACGGAGCCCGGATCCTGGTGGACGCGGCGCAGCTCGTCCCGCACCGCAAGCTCAACCTGACCGCGCTCGACCTCGACTACGTGGCCTTCTCCGGGCACAAGCTGTACGCGCCGTTCGGCGCGGGCGTGCTGATCGGGCGGCGGGACTGGCTGGCCGAGGGCGAGCCGTACCTCAAGGGCGGGGGCGCGGTGCGCTCGGTCGGGGACGACGTCGAGTGGCACGACGACCCCGAGCCCCGGCACGAGGCCGGCACCCCGAACGTGCTGGGCGCCATCGCCCTGGCCGCCGCCTGCGACGCGCTGTCCGCCACCGGCTGGACGGAGCTGGTGCGGGAGGAGGAGCGGCTGATCGCGCGGCTGCGGGCCGGGCTGGCCTCCATCCCCGGCGTACGGGAGCTGTCGCTGTGGGGGGACGACCACCCGCGGGTCGGCATCGTGTCGTTCACCGTGGCCGGGTACTCGGCCCGGGAGGTGGCCGAGGCGCTGTCCGGCGAGTACGGGATAGGGGTGCGCGACGGCAAGTTCTGCGCGCACCCGTTCGTGCGGCACCTGCTCGGCACGGCCGACGGCGGCTGCGAGGACGGCACCGCCTCCGCGGTGCGGGCCTCGATCGGGATCGGCACCACGCAGGAGCACGTGGACCGCCTGGTCGAGGCCGTGCGCGACCTGGTCTCCCGCCTCTGAAGCACCTGTCTCCGAGCCGCCCGCCTTCGAAGCGGGGTGGGTCAGGCGGTCGGCGGCTTGCGGTGGCGGGGCGGCTCGTCCGAGACGAGGGCGTCGATGTCCCGCATGTCCTCGTCGTTGAGCCTGCCCTGCGGCGAGGTGGGTGCGGTGGGCTGCCGGGGCACTTCGGGCGTTTCGGCCGGCGTGTGGGCGGGCGTCGTCGGCCCGCCCGCTGGTGTGGTGCCCGCCAGGCCGCCCGCCGTGGTGCTGCCCGGCCGGTACGCGGTCAGCTCCTCCTCGGCCGCCCGCCGGTCGGAGCGCCGGCGGAACATGGCGCCGAAGATGCCGTCGAGGCCGATCCGGCCGCCGCCCAGCGCCAGGAACAGCAGGCTGAGCGCGCCGAGCGCCCCCGCCAGCTCCCAGCCGCCCTCGCCGACCATCACGCCCTTGCCGCCGTGCACGAACGCGATCGCGCCGAGCATGTTGAGCAGCAACAGCAGCGCCACCGGGCGGACCAGCAAGCCGAGGATCAGGAAGATGCCGCCGACGGTCTCGATGACGGACGAGAACCCGGCGGCCAGCTCCGGCATCGGGATCCCCATGTCCCGGAACATCTGCGTGGTGGCGCCGAGCCCGCTCTGCCACTTCTGCCAGCCGTGCGCCAGGAAAATCACGCCGGTCGCGACGCGCGCGATCAGTGCCGCGACATCAAAGAGAACTCTCTTCATGGTGTTTTCTCCCCCCGTTCCCGATATTCCTCCCCATGTCCGGCTTCACGATGCGTTTCCATGCCATGTCTTGACCTGCCCCCACGCTGGATCACCACGGGCGGCGGTGGCAGCATGGCTCGTATGACGGAACATGTGGTCGGGATCGGCGCCGGGGCGAAAGAGCTGGCCACGGAGGACATGATCCTCAACATCGGCCCCCAGCACCCGTCCACCCACGGCGTGCTCAGGCTGCGGCTGACCCTAGACGGCGAGCGCATCGCCACCGCCGAGCCCATCGTCGGCTACATGCACCGGGGCGCGGAGAAGCTGTTCGAGGTGCGCGACTACCGCCAGATCATCATGCTGGCCAACCGGCACGACTGGCTGTCGGGCTTCGCCAACGAGCTCGGCGTGGTGCTCGCCGCCGAACGCATGCTGGGCATGGAGCCGCCGGTGCGGGCCGTGTGGGCGCGTACGCTGCTGGCCGAGCTCAACCGCGTGCTCAACCACCTGATGTTCCTCGGCTCCTACCCGCTGGAGCTGGGCGCGATGACGCCGCTGTTCTACTCCTTCAACGAGCGCGAGCGTATCCAGGCCGTGATGGAGGAGATCTCCGGCGGGCGCATGCACTACATGTTCAACCGGGTCGGCGGGCTCAAGGAGGACCTGCCGTACGGGTGGCTCGACCGCGTCTCCGCCGCCGTCGCCGAGACCCGCCGCCGCGTCCCCGACATCGAGAACCTCATCCTGCACAACGAGATCTTCATCGCCCGCACCAGAGGCGTCGGCGTGCTGACCCGCGAGCAGATCATGCAGTACGGCGTCAGCGGCCCCGTCTCCCGCGCCTCCGGCGTCGACTTCGACCTGCGCCGCGACGACCCCTACCTCGCCTACCCGGAGCTGCCCGTCAAGGTCGTCACCCGCAGCGCCGGAGACTGCCACGCCCGCTTCGAGGTGCTGCTCGACCAGCTCAAGGTCTCGCTCGACCTGGCCGACGCGTGCGTCGACCGGCTGCGCTCGCTGCCGCCCGGGCCGATCAACCAGCGGCTGCCGAAGGTGCTCAAGGTGCCCGAGGGGCACACGTACGCGTGGACGGAGAACCCGCTCGGCATCAACGGCTACTACCTCGTCTCCAAGGGCGACAAGACGCCGTGGCGGCTCAAGCTGCGCTCGGCCTCCTACAGCAACATCCAGGTGCTGCGCGAGATGCTCCCCGGGCACCTCGTCGCCGACATGGTGGCCATCCTGGGCTCCATGTTCTTCGTGGTGGGTGACATCGATAAGTGAAGGCTCAGGAACGCGACAAGTACGTCGACTGGCTGCGCGCGCTCAGCCTGATCGTCGTGGTGGTGTGGCACTGGGCCTTCACGATCCTCGACTGGAAGCCGACCGGCCCCGAGCCCACCAGCCCGCTGGGCTTCACCAGCGGCCTGTGGATCCTCACCTGGCTGCTGCAGGTGCTGCCGCTGTTCTTCTACGTCGGCGGGCACGTGCACCTGCTGTCGTGGCACCGGGCCAAGGCACGCGGCACCGGCATCGGCTCGTTCGTCTGGCGGCGCATCCGCGCGCTGGCCTTACCCGCGCTGTTCCTGTCCGGCGTGTGGATCGCGGTCGGGGCGGCCGTGACGTACACGTTCGGGGTGGACTGGATGTGGCGGGTGGTGCTGCTGGTGCTCAGCCCGCTGTGGTTCCTCGGCGTCTACCTCGTCCTCATCGCGCTGCTGCCCGTCGCGCTCTGGCTGCACGAGCGCTACGACGTGCTGACCCTCATCTGGCTCGGCGGCGCCGCCCTCGTGGTGGACGTGCTGCGCTTCCGCTACGACATCGAGGGCGTGGCGTGGCTCAACATGATCATCGTCTGGGGGCTGGCGCACCAGGCGGGCTTCTTCTACGACCGGGTCGTGGCCCTGCCCAGGCGCTACGACATCGCGGTGCTGTGGACCGGCCTGTTCGCCCTGTTCGGGCTGGTCTATTCCGGCATCTACCCGGGCTCCATGGTCGGGGTGCCCGGCGACAGGTTCTCCAACATGGCGCCGCCCACGTTCGTGATCGTGGCGCTGCTGCTGTTCCAGATCGGGCTGGTCGAAGTGCTGCGGCCGGCCATGGAGCGGGTGCTGGAGCGGCCGCGCTGGCAGCGGCTGAACGGCTTCATCAACCGGTACTCGCTGCCGCTGTTCCTCTTCCACACCACCGGGATGGCCATCTCCCTCGGCCTGTCGTGGTGGTTCTTCGGCACGCTGGGCGACCGGATCCCGCCCGACTCGTGGTGGTGGCTGGAGCGGCCGATCGCCATCGTCGGGCCGCTCATCTGCACCGCCCCGGTGATCTACCTGTTCGGCCGGCGGCGCAGGCCCGTCGCGCAAACGCCGGACAGGGACGTCAGCGGGTCCATAAGCTCTGACCATGGCTGACATCGCCTTCCGGGCCAACGCCGAAGACGAGCGGATCATTCGGACCGCGCTGCGGGAAGGCGAGCGGCCGAGCGACGTCCTGCGCCGTGCGCTGCGCCTGCTCCAGCGCGAGATCTGGCACGACCGCCTGGTCTCCGGCAGCTTCCGCTCCATCGAGGGCCTGCCGGACGAGCACTAGTCGCGGGTCGCGTCGGGGTCCTTCGGGATGCGGCAGGCGTGCTCCAGGTAGAGGGCCGCGCAGACCAGCACCACGCACGACACGAACGAGCCCGTCGCGACGAAGAACTCCCCCCGCGGCGTCTCACGGTCGAGGATCTGCGCCGTGTGCAGGGCGAACCCCGCGAAGATCCCGCCGAACACCGCCCCCGCGTACGCCGACGCCTTCGCCAGCGCCGCCAGCCGCGCCACCGCCAGCGGCTCCACCGGCTTCGTGCCCGGCTTCCGCGCGATCCTGGCCTTGGTCGCCCAGCCGCTGTACGCCTCGCCGATGGACAGCAGCAGCACCGTGGGGATCGCCGTCCACGGCATGAGCGGCAGCTCGGAGTACATCTGCCTGACCACGGCCCAGGTCAGCAGGGCGATGACGACGACGATGCCGACCAGGGGGCCGGGGCGGGTGGGCTTCAATCGGGCCTCTGCAGCTTCAGGTCGTCGCGCAGGCGTACGCCCTGGTCGCCGAGCCCCTCCAGCAGCCGCGCCACCGGGCCGTGGCCGGGCAGCGCACCCTCCGGGTCGGCCTTCGACCACGGCACCAGCACGAACGCGCGCTCGTGCGCCCGCGGATGCGGCAGCGTGAGGTCGGGGTCGTCGCAGACGGTCTCGCCCACCACGATCAGGTCGATGTCGAGCGTGCGCGGCCCCCAGCGCTCCGCGCGGACGCGGCCGAAGGCGTTCTCGACGCTCTGCGCCCGCTCCAGCAGCGTGCGCGGCGCGAGCGTGGTCTCGGCGACCACGACCGCGTTGAGGTACGGGCGCTGCCCGCCGGGCCCGCCCACCGGGTCGGTCTCGTAGATCGGGGACGCCCGGACGAACTCCAGCCCCGGCGCGTCGAACAGCGTGTCGACGGCGCCCTGCAACGTCTGGAAGCGACGCCCGAGGTTGCTGCCGAGAGAGAGCACCACCTTCATGCGCGGCTCCGCTCGATCGTGACGACCACGTCGTCGAAGGGCAGGGGGATCGGCGCCGCCGGCTTGTGCACGCTCACCTCGACCCGGTGCACCAGCTCGCCGGCCAGGCAGACGTCGGCCAGCCGCTGCGCGAGCGTCTCGATCAGCTCGACCGGCTCGCCCTCCACCACCTCGACCAGGGCCTGGGCCAGCTCCCCGTAGTGGACGGTCTTGGTCAGGTCGTCGCCGGCCGCGGCCGGCGCCGTGTCGAGGAACAGCGTCGCGTCCACCACGAACTCCTGCCCGAGCTCCCGCTCGGCAGCGAGCACGCCGTGCCTGCCCCGGGCCCGCAGGCCCTTCAGGGCGATGCGATCAAGGCTCAAGCTCGCCTTCCTCCTCCTCGTCGTCGTCTCCCTGCAGAACCGG
The DNA here is from genome assembly GCF_900323885.1 of [Actinomadura] parvosata subsp. kistnae. GTDB lineage: Bacteria > Actinomycetota > Actinomycetes > Streptosporangiales > Streptosporangiaceae > Nonomuraea > Nonomuraea composti. Next base: position 2,345,474 of record NZ_OOHJ01000018.1, read on the forward strand.
CGAGCCGTGGTGCATCCACAACCGCCAGCCCTGCGCGGTGCGGAGATAGACGTTGCTGGCCACCACCTTGCCCGCCGCGAAGCTGGCCTCGCCCTCCTCGCCGGCGGTCAGGATGTTCTCGACGCAGGTCAGCACGGCCACGTCGCCCAGCACCGTCGTGTTGACGTCGGTCAGCACGAACTGGATGTAGGTGGTGTTGGCCATGATCAGCGCCCAGGACCGCAGCACCTCCTGGCGGCCCGTCAGCAACGTCCAGCCAGGGTGCACGCAGCTCACCTGGTCATCGGTGGTGTCCTCGGCCCAGATCTCGGTCATCTTGTCCAGGTCCGCGCTCTCAATGGCGGCGTAGAACTCCTGGTTGACCGTCTCGATCGCGGCGGTGTCGACGCTCATGTGCCTGCTCCGGCTCTCTTCCATGCGGCGGCCACGCGCACGGCATCGGCGTTGGGACCTACCTCGTGCACGCGTACGCACCAGGCGCCGGCGTGCGCCGCCAGCGCGGTCACGGCCAGCGTGGCGTCGTCGCTGCGGCTGAACGGCCGTGGCGTGCCGTCGGGATCGGCCAGCAGCCGCCCCAGGAAACGTTTGCGTGATGCCCCGATGAGCAGCGGGAAGCCCAGCTCGGCCAGGCGCGGGATGCCCGCCAGCACGGCCCAGTTGTGCTCGGCGTTCTTGGCGAAGCCGAGGCCCGGGTCGAGCACGATCTGCTCCTCCGTGACCCCCTCGGCCAGCACCAGGTCCACCCGCTTGCTCAGCTCCTCGCGCACCTCCGTGACCACGTCGGCGTAGACGGCGCGGGAGTACATGTCATGGCTGTGGCCGCGCCAGTGCATCACCACGTACGTCACGCCGGTCGCGGCCACCACCCGCGGCATCTCCGGGTCGGCCAGGCCGCCGCTCACGTCGTTGACGATGCGGGCGCCCGCCTCCACCGCGGCCCTGGCGACCTCGGCACGCATCGTGTCGACGCTGACCACCACCCCCTCGGCGGACAGCTGCCTGATCACCGGGACGACGCGGGCCAGCTCTTCCTCCATGGACACCCTGGCCGCGCCCGGGCGGGTGGACTCACCGCCCACGTCGACGATGTCGGCGCCCTCGCGCACCAGCTCACGGCCGTGCTCGATGGCGGTCTCCGCGTCGAACCACAAGCCGCCGTCGGAGAACGAATCAGGCGTCACGTTGACCACACCCATGACGAGGCACCGCTCCGCACCTCCCGGCACGCTGATGGGCACGCTAGTCATGGGCCAAGCCTAGGCGCTTCCCCACACCTCGTGACATCGCGGGTACCCCGTTCGGTCTCCAGCGGGCCTCAGCGCCCCAGGATCAGCGCCATGGCCTCGGAGCGGGTCTTGTCGCTGGTGCGGAAGTCGCCCCGGACGGCCGAGGTGACGGTCTTGGCGCCCGGCTTGCGTACGCCGCGCATCGTCATGCACAGGTGCTCGCACTCGACGACCACGATGACCCCGCGCGGCTCCAGCACGCGCATGAGCGCGTCGGCGATCTGCGAGGTCATGCGCTCCTGCACCTGCGGGCGGCGGGCGAACACGTCGACCAGGCGCGCCAGCTTCGACAGGCCGGTGACCTGGCCCCGCTCGTTGGGGATGTAGCCCACGTGGGCCAGGCCGTGGAACGGGACGAGGTGGTGCTCGCACGTCGAGTAGACCTCGATGTCGCGCACCAGCACCATCTCGTCGTGATCGACGTCGAAGACCTTGTTGAGCACGTCTTCGGGCGTCTGGCCGAGCCCGGAATACTGCTCGGCCATCGCTCTGGCGACCCGGGAGGGCGTCTCGACCAGGCCGTCACGGTCGGGATCCTCGCCGATGGCGTACAGGATCTCGCGAACGGCCTTCTCGATCCGCCCCAGGTCTACGTCGTGCTGCGTCACGCACTGTCCCCGGAGGGCAGGGCGTCCTGGCGGCCCGTGGTCAGCGAGCCGTTGGCCGACTGCTCCTTCGGGGTCAGGATCGGCGGGCGGTCGGACGGGAGCCGCTTGCCGTAACCCGCGTACGACGGGCGGTGCTCCTTGACGACCACCGGCGCGAAGATCTGCAGCACCTGCTCGCGGGAGAGGGTCTCCTTCTCCATGAGCTCCAGCACCAGGTTGTCGAGCACGTCGCGGTATTCGACCAGGATGTCCCAGGCCTGGTCGTGCGCCGTCTCGATCATCCGGCGGACCTCCTCGTCGATCGTCGAGGCGATCTTCTCGGAGTAGTCGCGCTCGTGGCCCATCTCGCGGCCCAGGAAGACCTCGGCCTGGCCGGTGCCGAACTTACGGGCGCCGAGCTGCTCGCTCATGCCGTACTCGGTGACCATGCGGCGGGCGACGGCCGTGGCCTTCTCGATGTCGTTGGAGGCGCCGGTGGTGGGCTCGTGGAAGACGAGCTCCTCCGCCGCGCGGCCGCCGAGCAGCATCGCGAGCTGGTCCATCATCTCGGACCTGGTGGCCAGGAACTTGTCCTCCATCGGCAGCGTCATCGTGTAACCGAGCGCGCGGCCGCGGGACAGGATCGTGATCTTGTGGACCGGGTCGGAGTTCGGCAGCGCGTGCGCCACCAGTGCGTGACCGCCCTCGTGGTAGGCGATCATCTTCTTTTCCTTGTCCGACATGACCCGCGTCTTGCGCTCGGGCCCCGCCATGACGCGGTCGATCGACTCCTCCAGGACGTCCATCGTGATCAGCTTCTGGTCGGCCCGCGCGGTGAGCAGGGCCGCCTCGTTGATCACGTTGGCGAGGTCGGCGCCGGTGAACCCGGGGGTGCGGCGCGCGATCACGTCGAGGTCGACATTCGGGGCGAACGGCTTGCCGCGCCCGTGCACCTTGAGGATGCCCTTACGGCCCTCGAGGTCGGGACGGTCGACGGTGACCTGCCGGTCGAAACGGCCCGGGCGCAGCAGCGCCGGGTCGAGGATGTCGGGCCGGTTGGTGGCCGCGATGAGGATAACGCCGCCCTTGACGTCGAAGCCGTCCATCTCCACCAGGAGCTGGTTCAGCGTCTGCTCGCGCTCGTCGTGACCGCCGCCCAGGCCGGCGCCACGGTGGCGGCCGACGGCGTCGATCTCGTCGATGAAGATGATCGCCGGGGCGTTGGCCTTCGCCTGCTCGAACAGGTCGCGAACCCGCGAGGCACCCACACCGACGAACATCTCGACGAAGTCGGAGCCGGAGATCGAGTAGAACGGGACACCCGCCTCGCCGGCGACCGCGCGGGCCAGCAGCGTCTTACCGGTGCCGGGCGGGCCGTACAGCAGCACACCCTTGGGGATCTTGGCGCCGATCGCCTGGAACTTGGCCGGGGCCTGAAGGAACTCCTTGATCTCCTGGAGCTCCTCGATGGCCTCGTCGGCACCCGCGACGTCGGCGAACGTGGTCTTGGGGGTGTCCTTGGTGATCAGCTTGGCCTTCGACTTGCCGAAGTTCATCACCCGGGAGCCGCCGCCCTGCATCTGGTTCATGATGAACAGGAAGATCAGCACGATGATGACGATCGGCAGGAAGCTCACCAGGAGGCTGAGCAGGATGTTCTCCTGCGGCACCTCGGTGGTGAAGCTCTTCGTCTTGCCCGCGTTGACCTGAGCCTGCAGCTCGTCGGTCAGCTTGCTGCCGTAACCGGTGACCCAGCTCGACTGGATCAGCTTCGTCGGGGCGTCGCCCTGCTTGACCGAGATCGGGCTCGCCAGCGTCACCTCGATCCGGTTGTCCTTGTCGATAATCTTGGCGTTGCTGACGTTGCCGGCCCGAATCTGCTCAAGGACCAAGGACGTGTCGGCCGTCTTGAAATTTCCACCGCCACTCCAGAGCTGAGTGACGAGGAGGAGCAGCACGACGATGCCCAGGATCCACAGCAGTGGCCCACGTGTAAATCGCTTGAGATCCATCCGATGCGGAACCCCTTGCGGGCCCGTCCCTTCCTGACCATGGCCTGGAACCCCGGGCATGCCCGGGGCCGCGGCATCCGACACCGCGACTTCTGACTACCCGAAGGGGACGCGTGGTCACCCTCCCGGAGTCTGAAGGTACACCGGCAGAGCGCACGGAGGGACCGCCCGCTACACCGGTCTTGCCCTATCAACGTACGTCACGTTGCGCGATGTTCCCCGCCACGACGGAGATTGCTACTTGTAAACGTGTGGGGCGAGAGTGCCGATGAAGGGCAGGTTCCGGTATCTCTCCGCGTAGTCGAGGCCATAACCGATGACGAACTCGTTGGGAATGTCGAAGCCCACGTATTTGACCTCGATCGGCACCTTCACCGCGTCGGGTTTCCGCAGCGCGGTGCAGATCTCCAGCGACGCCGGATTGCGCGACTTCAGGTTTTCCAGCAGCCAGTGCAGGGTCAGGCCGGAGTCGATGATGTCCTCGACGATCAGCACGTGCCTGTTCAGAATGTCGGTGTCGAGGTCTTTCAGCACCCGCACGACGCCGGACGACTTGGTGCCCGCGCCGTACGACGACACCGCCATCCAGTCCATCTGCACCGGCACGTGCAACGCTCTGGCCAGGTCGGCCATCACCATGACCGCGCCCTTCAACACACCGACGAGCAGGACGTCCTTGCCCGCGTAATCCTCGTCGATCCGGCCGGCGAGCTCTTTGATCTTCGCCTGGAGCTCATCCTCGGGAATGAGCACTTTTTCCAGGTCATTGCCCATGTCGGCAGCGTCCACCTGTGGTTCCTTACGCGATGGGACTGATGGCGAATATCAGGGTGCCATACCGCCGGACGGCCGACAGACCCCCGGGCAGGTCAACGGCTTTCTGGCCACGCCAGTGCGTGATCAGCCGGTCTACGGCCAGCACATGCGTGGCCGACAGGGCGCCGGACGGGCATCCGGCGGCGATCGCCGCCCGCCGCAACACCCGCCGCCGGACGGCCACCGGAAGCTTTTCCACCTCGGCCACGGCCAGCTTCACCGACTCGCCGATATCGCTAAGAGCGCAATTCTGGAACGCCGACTCCGCCCACTCGTCGAGCGCGTCCGCATCCTCCCGCGCCATCGCCGCCGTCCGCGCCAACGCCTCCGCCACCCCCGGGCCCAGCTCCTTCTCCAGCACCGGCAACACCGTCCGGCGAACCCGCACCCGCGTGAACCGGACCTCCTCGTTGTGCGGATCGTCCCACGGGGTCAGACCGAGCGCCTCGCACGCCGCCACCGTCGTCTGCCGCGGCAGCCCCAGCAACGGCCGCCGATACAGGCCCGCCCGCGCCGCCATCCCCGACAACGACCGCGGCCCACTCCCCCGCGCCAACCCCAGCAGCACCGTTTCGGCCTGATCGTCCCTCGTATGGCCCAGCAGCACCGCCTCCGCCCCCAGCCTTTCCGCCGCCTCGTCCAGGGCCGCGTACCTCGCCTCCCTCGCCGCCGCCTCCGGCCCGCCCTCCTTCCCCACCGTCACCGTCAACACCTCGGCCGGCGCCAGGCCCAGCTCCGTGGCCAGATCCTTCACCGTCGCTGCGCGGGCGGCCGAGCCCGGCTGCAACTGGTGGTCGACGGTCAGCAGACCGGCCCGCAACCGCATCCTGGGGGCCACGAACGCCAGAGCGGCGGCCAGAGCCAGCGAATCAGCCCCGCCACTGCACGCTGTCAGGACCAGAGCCTGCTCGGGGACGTCCGCCAAGGCCTCGCGAACTGCCCTTCGGAGGTCGGCAACGGCTGGATGTGGGCCCACGGGTGCCATCGTCGCATCCGGCGAGGGGTGCGCGGGCCGGATGTGCCTTTACTGGGGCCGGTGGCGGGGGTGCGGCTACTCGGGCGCACGCGACCATCCCGCCGCCACGGCCCTGCGCGGGAGCGGCCATTCGGACGTACGCGGCCGTCCCACCGACGCGGCGCTCCGAGGGGCGCGCCTGCGTGAACGCGGCCGACCCACCAACGCCCCGATGGCCGGGCCCGCACACGGCGCCGAGCCCCACCGCACCACCTCCCGCCGACGCGGCGCAACAAGCGCGCCCGCTCAGCGCACACGGCTGGACGCCGACGCCCCGGTGGCTGGGCACCGCACACGGCGCCGAGCCCCACCGCACCACGACCCGCCGACGCGGCGCTCCGAAAGGCGGGCCGACGGGAACGCGGCCAATCCGCCAACGTGGCGCAACGACCGCGCCTGCTCGGCATACGCGACCGACCCGCCGACGCCCCGATGGCTGGGCACCGCACACGGCGCCGAGCCCCGCCGCACCACGACCCGCCGACGCGGCGCAACGAGCGCGCCCGCTCAGCGCACACGGCTGGGACGCCGACGCCCCAGATGGCTGGGCACCGCACACGGCGCCGAGCCCCGCCGCACCACTTCCCGCCGACGCGGCGCGGAATGTGTGCCCGCTCAGCGAACGCGGCCAGCCCGCCGACGCGGCGCTCCAAAGGGCGCGCCCGCGTGAACCCCGCCGATCGCCGACGCGGCGCAACGAGCGCGCCTGCCTGAACGCGGCCGACCCGCCGACGCCCCGGTGGCCGGGCACCGCACACGGCGCCGAGCCCCACCGCACCACGACCCGCCGACGCGGCGCAACGAGGGCCGCCGCCGACCGGGTGAACGCCCCCGATCGCCGATGCGGCGCTGTGAGCGCGGCCGCTCGGCGTACGCGGCCAGCCCGCCGACGCGGCGCTGCGAGGGGGCGGGCCTGGTTGGGCGGCGTGGGTGGCTTGCCGGTATCAGGTGCTGGTGTGCGTGTGCCGGGGGTCAGGCGGGGAGGGCGGGGGTGCCGATGACGCGGGTGATCCAGGCGTCGGGGTCGGCGATCTCCGTGCTGGTCGGCAGCGTTTCCGGGGAGGTCCAGACCTTGTTGAAGCCGTCCATGCCCACCCGGTCCACCACCGTGCGGACGAAGGCGGAGCCTTCCGCGTACTGCTTCATTTTGACCTCGATGCCCAGCAGGCGGCGCACCGTGCGGTCGAGGCGGGAGCCGCCCTCGCGGCGTTGGGCGAACTTGGCGCGGATCTCGGCCACCGACGGCACCACGGACGGGCCGACCGCGTCCATGACGTAGTCGCCGTGGCCCTCGACGAGGGTCATGACGGCCGTGAGGCGGTCGAGGATCTCCTTCTGGCCGGGCGACTGGATGGCGTCGATGAGGTTGCCCTCGCCGCCGCGCACCACGTCGGCCACCGTGTCGGCGGCGTTGCGGAGGCGTTCGAGGAGGGTGGGCAGGTCGAGGTCGGAGGCGAGCAGGAACTCGGTCATCTGGGAGCGGACGTACTCGCGCAGCCACGTCACGCCGGTGAACTGCACGCGGTGGGTCTCCTCGTGGAGGCAGACCCAGAGGCGGAAGTCGTGCGGGTTGACGTTCATCTCGCGTTCGGCGTGCACGATGTTGGGCGCGACGAGCGTGAGGCGGCCGACGGGCTCCTGGCCGGTGGGGTCGGGCGGGAGGAAGAGCTCGTACTGGCCGAGCACGCGGGAGGCGAGGAAGGCCAGGACGGCGCCGACCTCGACGCCCGTGATGCGGGAGCCGACGGCGGTGACGATGGCCGGCGCCTGGTTCGCGCCGGCGCTCATGCGTTGCGTGAGCGGCTCCAGGACGACGCGGAAGCCCTGGACGTTGGCCTTGATCCAGCCGGGCCGGTCGACGATGGTGGCCGGCTGCGGCGCGGTCTCGGTGTGAATCTTGGTGAACTGCCGGACGTGGCCCTCGGCCTCGCGCGACAGGGTGCGGAGCTCGGTGACGGCCTGCCTGGCCTCCTCCCGGCTCACCTGTGGGCCGGGGCGCACCAGGCGCGTGCCGGTCGTGACGGCCAGATCCCAGTCGATCACCTGCATACCGTCCACCGTACGTGGTTCTGGCCGAGTGTGGGCGAAGGAGCCCCTACGTGGTTCCGAGCGGGCGCGGGTGAAGGAGCCCGTACACGTTCCCGAGGTGCCCCTCAGGAGCGGGCGACGATGGCGGCGAGGCGGTCGAGAACGGGCTCGGCGTTGACGGGCACGCGGTCGGCCATGAAGGCGTACGTGACGAGCCGCCCGTCCTTGGTGGTGGCCAGCCCGGCCAGCGTGTTGACGTGGTTGAGCGTGCCGGTCTTGGCGCGGACGAGGCCGACCTGGCCCTTGCTGTCGCGGCCGACGAAGCGGCGGCCGTTGCCGAGGGTGCCGGAGAAGCCGGCGATGGGCATGCCGGAGGCGATGGCGTGCAGGCCGGGGTGGGCGGGGCTGCCGGACAGGGCGATGGCCTTGGCGAGGGCGTTGGGGCTGATGCGGTTGCGGATGGACAGGCCGCTGCCGTCGTCGAGGGAGACGCCCTGGGTGATGCCGAGGCGGCTCATGACCGCGGCGACGGCTTTGGCGCCGCCGGCGAAGGACGCCTCCTGGCCTTCCTTGATGGCGACGTGCCGCATGAGCGCTTCGGCCATGTCGTTGTCGCTGTGGGTGAGGGTGTGCTCGACGAGGGCGTAGAGGGGGGCGGAGTCGACGCGGCCGAGCTCGGCGGCGCCGGCGGGGGCCTTGGCGGGGCGTACGGACTTGGCGACCTTGATGCCCTGCTTGGCGAGGAGCCTGGCGAAGGCGTCGGCGGCGTACTGGGGCGGGTTGGGGACGCGGGGGGCGCGGTAGCGGGGGTCCTGGCGGCCGACGTCCATGGTGAGGGCGTAGACGGGGGCGACCTCGCCGTCGGGGATGTAGTTGGGCTTCCAGCCGGCGGCCTTGGCGGTGCCGGTGAACAGCGTCGTGTCGTACGAAAGGGTGATCTTTTGGACGCCCCGGGACTTGAGCGTCGCAGCGGTACGGGCGGCGAGCGTGGCGAGGCTGGCCTGGGCGGGGTAGCCGTCGCGCTTGGCCGAGGGGCCGGCGAGGAGCGGGTCGCCGCCTCCGACGAGGACGACGGCGCCGGGCGTCGCGCCCTGGACCACGCGGGTGGAGAAGCGGGTGTCGGGGCCGAGCGAGGCCAGGGCGGCGGAGCAAGTGATGATCTTGGTGGTGGAGGCGGGGGTGAGGGCGGTGTCGGCGCCGGCGGCGTAGAGCTGCTCGCCGGTGACGGTGTCGATGACCGAGACGCCGACGCGGTCGCCGAGCGCATCGTCACCCAGGGCGCTGGCCAACTGCTTCGTCAAAGTACCCTTAGTCGGGAGAGGTCCGTCTCCGGGCTTCACCGGGAGCTGGGCCAGCACAGGCCCCGCGGTGACGACGGGGGCGGTGGGAGTGCCTTCCGCCGGTGACGCCGTCGGCTCGGTCGGTGAAGACCCGCTCGTCAGCGCGCTCAGGCTGAGCTCGGTGGTCATCGCGTAAACGCCGGTGACGATCGTCAGGGCCTGGAGCACGGCGAGAGTGGTCAGCATCACCAACCGGTCGCGCCGCGCCACGTCGCCTGCCCTCTCTCCTGTGTTCGCCTACGAGACATTAACGCCCAGCCGGGGGTGCCCGGGGGCCTGAGCGGAGGAACCGCGGTGGAGTTCGACGTTGTCGTTGAGATTCCCAAGGGGCAACGGAACAAGTACGAAGTGGACCACGAGACCGGGAAGATCAGGCTTGACCGGCTCCTGTTCACCTCCACGCAGTATCCCGCCGACTACGGCTTCATCGAGAACACCCTCGGCGAGGACGGCGACCCGCTCGACGCGCTGGTGCTGCTCCAGGAGCCGACGTTCCCGGGCTGCTACATCACGTGCCGTGCGGTGGGGATGTTCCGGATGACGGACGAGAAGGGCGGTGACGACAAGGTGCTGTGCGTGCCGTCCACCGACCCCCGGATGCACCACATCCAGGACATCCATCACGTGTCGGAGTTCGACCGGCTGGAGATCCAGCACTTCTTCGAGGTCTACAAGGACCTGGAGCCCGGCAAGTCCGTCGAGGGCGCCAACTGGGTGGGCCGCATCGAGGCCGAGGCCGAGATCGAGCGCTCGTTCCGGCGCGCCAAGGAGGAGGGTCACCACTGACCCCGCTCTAGCGGGGCCTGGTGGCGCCCACCAGGTCCCCGCGCCAGATCGAGGCGACCCGCACCACGTCGCCGGTCTGCGGGGCGTGCACCATCTGGTCGCGCCCGACGTAGATCCCGACGTGGTGGATGGTCGACGGGTCGCCGGTGTGGGCGAAGAACAGCAGGTCGCCGCGGCGTAGCTGGTCGAGCGGCACGTGCGGGCCCGACGTCCACTGGGTGCCCGTCCAGTGGTCGAGCCGCACGCCGGCCCGCTCCCAGGCCCGCATCGACAGGCCGGAGCAGTCGTAGGTCTCGGGGCCCGCGGCGGCCCACACGTAGGGCTTGCCGAGCTGGGTGAGCGCCCAGTTCGCGGCCACGTCCCCCATTGTCGAGCCGCCGGTGACCAGCCCGGACAGCGCCGCCGCGCGCCGTCTGGCGAGCAGCTCCGCGCGGTCGCGCGCGGCGTCCACCGCGCGTTGCAGGCTCTCCTTGCGCGCGGTGAGCTGCCTGGTCTCGCGCCGCCTGCTCCGCACCGCCTGCTCGGCGGCCAGCTTGGCCTGCCGGGCGCGCTCGGCGGCCTCCTGCCGCGCGGCGTGGGCTCCGGCGGCTTGGGTACGCAGGATCGCCGCGACCTCTTGCGCGTCGCGCATCCGGCCCAGGACGGCGGCCCGCTCCTCGTTCATGTGCCCGAGCACGCCGGCCCGGTGCAGGAACCCGTCGGCTCCGCCTCGGTCGGACAGCATGCCCACCATCGGGTTCAGCGGGCCGAGCCCGCCGTAGCTCTCGGCCGCCAGCAGCGCCACGGCCTGCCTGGCCCGCTCGACCTCGGCGTCGGCCGCCGCGAGCCGGGCGGTGGCCTGCTGGTGAGCCTGCTCGGCCTGCCGGAGCCGGACGACCTCCCCGTTGTACGCCTCCACCAGCCGCTCCACCTCGGCCGTCAGCGCGTCGAGCCGGGACTGGGCGGTCACCAGCGCCGCGGTGGTTTCGCCCAGCTCCTTGGAGCGCTCGCGTACGGCCTGCTTGGCCTTCCTGACGTCGTGCGAAGAGGGCCCCGGGTCGGCCGCCACCGGCGGGCACAGGCCGGCCACCAGGCATGCAATGAGGACCCCTGTCGGGAATGCGCGCATAGGTCCCCCTGAAGCCACATGGTTACTCTATGCACACAGTTCCCGCCAATTCACTCACGTAACGTAAAGGTCCGGCAGCCTCAGGAGGGGGTCTCCGAGGGGGTTCCCGACGGCTCCTCGGTGGGGGTGGGGGTGGCGGGCTCCGTAGGCGTGGCGGTCGGGGACGGGGTCTGGGTGGGGGTGGGAGTAGGCGTGGGGGTGGGTGTCGGGGTCGGGTCGGGCAGGGGGTGCTGGGGCTGGGCTCCGGTTTGTCGGGCGGGTCCTCGTGCGGGTCCTCGTGCGGGGGCTCCGACGGCGGGTCTTCCGTGGGTTTTTCGTGCTCGTCCGGCCGGGAAGGCTGGGACGGCTGCGACGGCTGCGACGGCGGCGGGTCGCCGCCCGTCGAGGACTGCGACGGTACGGACAGCGGCGGCGCCGGCGTGGACAGGGCGGGCGAGACGGTCACCCCGAGGGGGCGCGTGGTGGCGTTGTCGACGATGGGGGCCACGGTCAGCGGTACGTCCTGCGGGTTCGGCTGCCAGGGCAGCCGGATGCCCGGCGGCTCACCCGTCGCCGGGAACGCGGCCGTCGCGATGCCTGTGACCCCACCGTTGTCCCTCCCGATCCGATCGAAGATCATCATTATCGCCACCACGGCCGTGACCGCCGCCAGCGCGCCTGCCAGCGCCTGATGCCACCGCCGAACCTGGCGTTCCGCTGAAACGGGAAACCCGGCGGCTCCCAGGACGCCCGTACGCCTGGCGACGTAACGGCGGTAGGGCAGCAGCTCGGGGTCGGCGAAGCAGCTCATCACCCTGATCCGCAGCGCCTCGGGCAGCGCGGGCGCCGGCAGCAGCTCGTAGACCTTGGCGGCCGACACCTCGCGGGTGCGGTGCGGGGCGCAGACCTCGCAGCGGGGCAGGTGCCGGACCAGGTGCTCGCGCATGTCCTGGGTCAGCTCGCCCGAGAAGCCGGTCAGGATGCGAGCGCGGCGCGGGCAGTCGTACGGGCCCTTCCTGGCCAGGATCTCGGCCGTGATGGCGTCGCGCAGCAGCTCCCTGGCCTCCTCCAGGAGCAGCTCCACCTGCCGGGGCGGCAGGCCCAGCACCTGGGTCAGGTCGGCGGCGGGCAGCTCGTGCCGGTGGACCAGCTCCAGGACCTCCCGCTCGGGCAGCGGCAGGCTCTGGACGGCGTTCCAGGCCATGACGCGCAGGTCGGCGTCCACCGGATCGTCCAGCGGCGGCGCCTCGGCCAGGCCCTCGGCGGCGCCCGGCGGGGCGGCGGCGCGGCGGCGCAGGCATTCGGCGCGGGCCAGCGCGTACAGCCAGGTGCGCAGCCGGTCGGGGTCGGCGAGCGCGCCCGCGTGCGCCTCGGCGGCGATGAGCGTGTCGCGTAGGGCCACCTGGGCGCTCTCGGCGCTGAGCAGCAGGGACCAGCAGTAGCGGTAGACGCTCTCCGCGTGGGCGTCATAGAGCGCGGACGGTGCTCCTGGATCACGGGCGCGGAGTGCTTCGACCAGGACGCGGTCATTCATGTGACTGAAGGTAATGGATCGGTAACTAGTAGTTCTACCTGTTCACGCCGATGGCATGGCTTCGTCGGGCAAAGTGGCCGGAATTCGTACCGAAAAAGCGCGCGATAGCGCTGGATTTCCCGATTTTTCGGGAAATCACTGCTTATAATCCGAAACGATCGAGGTGCTGCGGTCCACCGCGAACGGCTCGCTCGTCGGCTTGACCGTGTGCACCGGCACGGCGCCGGCCAGCGCCAGCTCCTCGTAAGGACGGCCGGTCGACCCCCAGGTCCGGGCGGTGATCTCGGTCTTGGCCACCTCGGCGCCCTTCGGCAGGCCGCTCACCGTCAGGATGAAGCGCGGCGGGCTGCCCGCCTGCACCTCGTCCACGAACGTGCTGCCACCGCCGAGCAGTTTGCCCGCCTTGTCGCGCAGCAACGCGTTCACGACGAGCGTGCTCGCCGGAATGCTATAAGGATTCGCAATATAGCCCGTAATCAGGTACGTGCCGTCTTTCTGGCGCATTGTCTGCACCCGCGAGGTCGGGAACCGCTGGAACGCCGACGCGATCCGCCCCGCCATCCGCCACTGCGCCGGACGGTACTGGATCGTCACCTTCGCCGGCTTCTGCGTGGCGCTGGCCTGGCCGGTGAACGCCAGCGTGCCGCCCGGCGGCACGGCGTCGAGCGGCTGGTCCATCCTGACCACCTCGGCGCCCCGGGCGTCGTGCCCGACGATCGTGGCCACCACGTGCTCGCCGAAGTGCCACGGGTTGGCGTTGCTGAGCACGCCCGCCCAGGTGACGGCGTACCCGTCGGCGGACTTGACGATGGTGGAGACCTGCTCCTTGAGAGCGAGCGGCTTGAGCTGTTGCACGGGTCGTTCCTCGCTCGCGCACGCGGACAGGCACGCGGGCAGGCAGATCGCCCCCAGGACGAGGAGGCCGGCGGTACGGCTGCGCGGGATCACTTTGCCGTGATAACCCGCGCATGGGCACGGCTGACGCGGGACACGCGCCAGCCGTACCGAACCTTTAACGGGGACGCACGACCCTCGACTCGTCCCATACCGGCTCGGGCGACTCGTAGACCGTGCCGTCGGAGCCGAACACCAGGTAGCGATCGAAGTCGGCGGCGAACCACCGGTCGTGGGTGACCGCCAGCACCGTGCCGTCGAACGCCTCCAGCCCCGCCTGCAACGCCTCCGCGCTGGCCAGGTCGAGGTTGTCGGTCGGCTCGTCGAGCAGCAGCAGCGTGGCCCCCGACAGCTCCAGCAGCAGGATCTGCAGGCGCGCCTGCTGGCCGCCGGACAGCGTGTCGAAGCGCTGCTCGGCGATCAGCCCGGCCAGCTCGTAGCGGGCCAGGATCTTCATGGCCTCGTTCTTGAGCTTGGCGTGCTCGGTCATGACGATCTCGACCGGGGTGCGGCCCAGCAGGTCGGGGCGGGCATGGGTCTGGGCGAAGTGGCCCGGCACCACGCGGGCGCCCAGCCTGGCGACGCCCTCGTGGGCGACCGGCTCGCCTGCCAGCAGGCGCAGGAAGTGCGACTTGCCGGAGCCGTTGGAGCCGAGCACCGCGACGCGCTCGCCGTACCAGACCTCCAGGCTGAACGGGCGCATCAGGCCCGTGAGCTCCAGCTCCTCGCAGATCACCGCGCGCTTGCCGGTGCGGCCGCCGCGCAGGCGCATCTTGATGTTCTGGTCGCCCGGCGCCTCCTCGGGCGGCCCCGCCTCCTCGAACCTGCGCAGCCGTGTCTGGGCCGCGTGGTAGGCCGGGGCCATGCCGTCGTTGTAGCGCGCCTTGTTCTTCAGCATGTTGACCAGGGCCTTGAGCTTGGCGTGCTCTTCGTCCCAGCGCCGGCGCAGCTCGTCGAGGCGCTCGTTGCGGGCCTTGCGCGCCTCGGCGTACGTGGTGAAGCCGCCGCCGTGGATCCATATGTTGCCCGACTCGACGGTGACGATGCGGTCGGCGGCGTTGGCGAGGAGCTGGCGGTCGTGGCTGACCAGCAGCACCGTCTTGGGCGTCTCCCTGAGCTGCTGCTCCAGCCACTCCTTGCCGGGGACGTCGAGGTAGTTGTCGGGCTCGTCGAGCAGCAGGGTCTGGTCGGGGCCGCGCAGCAGCGCCTCCAGGACGAGCCGCTTCTGCTCGCCGCCCGACAGCGTCGACACGTCCCGATATTTCACCCTTTCGAACGGCACGCCGAGGGCGGACACCGTACACGTGTCCCAGAGCACCTCGATCTCGTAGCCGCCGGCGTCGGTGTAGTCGCTGATCGCCTGCGCGTAACGCATCTGCGTCTTCTCGTCGTCGCGCTCCATCATCATCAGCTCGGCCGCGTCGAGCCGCTCCGCCGCCTGCCGCACCGCCGGCGGCGCCACGCCCAGCAGCAGGTCGCGCACGTTGCTGCCGTCACGCACGCTGCCGATGAACTGCCGCATCACGCCCAGCCCGCCGGAGCTCGCCACGCTGCCCTCGACCGGCTGGAGGTCGCCGGCGATCAGCCGCATGAGCGTCGTCTTGCCCGCGCCATTCGGCCCGACCAGCGCCGCCTTCACGCCCTCGCCGATCCGGAAGGACACGTCGTTGAGCAGGGGCCGCCCGTCGGGCAGCACGTACGTCAGATGTCCTACTTCAACGTGGCCCATCCCGGCAGGTTAACGGGCGACCCGCCACGCGGTCACCCGGATTTCCGCGCGTTCCCCGCGATCCTGGACAGTAAGTGATCTAATGACTAGAACTGTAGGGAACCCCCTCCCCTAGGACGTGTGATGACGCGATTCCGCACCGCCCTGGCACCCCTCGCCATAACCCTGATCGGCCTCGCCGCGCAGCCCGTGCAGGCCGCGCCGCCCAAGCCGGTGCCCGTCGTGCAGGAGCGGCAGGTCGCCTCGGCGGCCTCCGCGTGTGCGCCCACCGTACGGAGTGCGAGCACGAACGCCCGGCTGACCAGCCTGTTCACCACCTACGGCAACGACAACAGCCGCCTCGACGACTGGACGGGCGCCGACGGCACGTACTCGCTCAAGCTGCCCGGCGGCAAGGAGCTGTGGGTGTTCTCGGACACCTTCCTCGGCCGGGTCAACCCCGACGGGTCCCGGCCTCCGGTGGTGGAGGAGGGCGGGACGACGGTGTTCCTGAACAACTCCTTCGCCGTCGAGCGCGACGGGCGGCTGGCCACGATCCACGACGGCACCCCCGCGAAGCCGGCCGCCGTGATGCCGCCGCGCGACGACAAGCACTGGTTCTGGGCGGGTGACGCGACGCTGGCCGGCGGGGTGGTCGAGGTGACCTACCAGGAGTACGAGCGGTTCGGGACGGGGGCGTGGGACTGGCGCTGGCACCGCAACGTGGTGGCCAGGTTCGCGCCGGGGCGGCTGAACCGGCCGATCAGCGTGCACGACCTGCCGAGCGGGCACGGCGTGGCCTGGGCCTCCGGGATCCTCAAGGACGGCGGCTACACCTACGTCTACGGGGTCGAGGATCTCGGCTCGCCGAAGTACATGCACGTCGCCCGGGTCAAGGGGCAGAGCCTGCTCGGGCAGTGGGAGTTCCTGAAGGCCGACGGCACCTGGTCGGCGAGCGAGGCGGACTCGGCGCGGATCATGAGCGGGGTGGCGAACGAGTACAGCGTCAGCCGGGTCGGCGACGGCTACGTGCTGATCACGCACGACACGACCGAGGCGCTGAGCCCGAACATCGTGGCCTACTCCGCGTGCTCCCCCGCCGGCCCGTTCACCGGCAAGCAGCACGTCTACACGACGCCCGAGACGAGCGGGAACGTCTTCACCTACAACGCGCACGCCCACCCGGAGGTCGACGGGCCGGGGCTGGTGGTGTCGTACAACGTCAACAGCTTCGTCAACACCGACCACTACCGCGACGTCACCATCTACCGCCCGCGGTTCCTGGACGTGACGTTCGGATGAGAAGGAACTGGGCGGCCCGGCTGCGGCACGGCACGATCGGCGGGCTGCGGGCGGTGACGCTGGAGAACGAGCGGCTGCGGGTGACCCTGCTGCCCGGCAAGGGCGGGGACGTCGTGGAGCTGCTGCACAAGCCCACCGACACCGACTTCGTCTGGCTGGCGCCGCAGGGGCTGCGCGACCCCCGCGAGCACCTCCACGGCGCCGCCGACGACGTCGCCCAGTTCGTCGACCACTACGAGGGCGGCTGGCAGGAGGTCTTCCCGAACGGCGGCGCCCCCAGCGAGTACCGGGGGGCGCGGCTGGCGCAGCACGGCGAGGTGTCGGGGCTGCCGTGGGAGTGCGAGGTCGTGGCCGACTCCCCCGAGGAGGTCGCGGTGCGGCTGAGCGTGCGCACGCGGCGGCTGCCGTACCGGATGGAGCGGATCGTGCGGCTGCGCTCGGGCACGACGGCGCTGGAGGTCGAGGGGCGGGCCACGAACGAGTCGGGGCTGCGGCTGCACGCGATGTGGGGGCAGCACATCGTGTACGGCCGGCCGTTCCTGCGCCCCGGGGCCCGGATCAGGCTGCCCGAGGGTGTCACCGTGATCCCGCACGAGAGCGCGATCGATCCCCCGGAGCGCCGGGTGCGGGCCGGCGGGACGTGGCCCGTGGTGCCCGCGCACGGGGGCGGTGAGACGGATCTGAGCGTCGTGCCGGAGCCGGGGTCGCCGAGCGACATCGTCTACATGACGGGGTTCGGCGACGAGGGTTGGTACGAAATTTCCGGAAATATCGGTATGCGGGTTGCCTGGGATGCGACGGTGCTGCCGTACCTGTGGATGTGGCAGGAGCTCGGCGCGTCCACCGGCTACCCGTGGTGGGGACGGGCGTACACGGTGGGACTGGAGCCGTTCGCGGGCATGCCGACCGACGGGCTGGCCGCGGCCGTGGCCAACGGCACGGCCCTCGTCCTGGACCCGTACGAGACGAAGGTGTTGAGGTGGCGCGCGGAGGTGCTGGCATGACGGAGTTCGACGGCAAGGTGGCGCTCGTGACGGGCGGGTCCATGGGCATCGGGCGCGCGGTGGTGGACCGCCTGGTCGCCGGCGGGGCATCCGTGGTGTTCTGCGGCGTGGACAAGGAGGCCGAGCAGGACGGCGAGCGCGTCACCGGCCGGATCGCCGACGTGCGCCGGGCCGGCGAGGTGCGCGACCTGGTGGAGCTGGCCGTCACCCGGTACGGCGGCCTGGACATCGTGGTGACCTGCGCGGGCGTGCAACGGTACGGCACCGTCGAGGACACCCCCGAAGAGGTCTGGGACGAGGTGCTGGACATCAACCTCAAGGGCGTCTACCTCACCTGCAAGGCCGCCGTGCCCAGGCTGCGCGAGCGCGGCGGCGGCTCGATCGTGGTCGTCTCTTCGGTGCAGGCGTTCGCCTCGCAGCAGCAGGTGGCGGCCTACAGCACCAGCAAGGCCGCGCTCAACGGCCTGATGCGGGCCATGGCGCTCGACCACGCGGCCGACGGCATCAGGGTCAACGCGGTCTGCCCCGGCTCGGTGGACACCCCGATGCTGCGCTGGGCGGCGGACCTGTGGCGCGGCGACCTGTCGCAGGACGAGCAGGTGGCGCAGTGGGGCCGCGCCCACCCGCTGGGCCGCGTCGGCCGGCCCGAGGAGGTGGCGGAGCTGGTGGCGTTCCTGGCGGGGCCGCGCTCGTCGTTCATCACCGGAGCGGAGCACCGGGTGGACGGCGGGCTGCTGGCGCGCAATCCCGCGGCGCTGCCCGAATAACAGTTGTGAAATTACTGCCCCCGGAATGGGTCACGGGTTCCTCCGTGCGCCCACCCGAGGTGGCAACAGTTGCGTCAATGCGACGAACTCGCAGGTCACCGCACTGATACGAGTGGGTCTGGCGGGCCGGGCACGCGACCCTCACCCGGGCGCGAAGCCTTAAAGGGATCGGCGAGTCACAACGACTCGTGTTCGATTCCGCACGCTAAGTTACGAGGTCGAAATGACTCACCGATCGAGGAGAGACCTGTGAGGCTATTCAAGAAGGCCGCCGGCTTCGTCGCGGCGGCCGCGCTGTTCGCCGTGGTCGCCCCGGCTGCCACCGCGGCGGCAAGCCCCCGCTCGACCTGCTACGGAGGTCGCGTCTGCCTGTACGCCGGATTCGACTACAACCGCGGCCAGGTCGACCACTGGCGGGACTTCACCAAGGACGACTCGAACTTCGCCGACAACAACTGGCTGAACTGGGACTTCAGTAACTCCTGGCACAGCATGAACAACGAGACCAGCTCGATCAGGAACCGGGTCGGCTGCAGCGCCACGCTGTGGCAGCACCCCGGATACACCGGCGCCCACAGCACGTTCACGCACAACTCGAACGACGGTTTCCTGGCGAACAACGCCATCGGCAACAACCGCGCCAGCGCGATCGACATCTGGTGCCACTGAGCATTAAGGGGAGTGCCGGTTTCCGGGCTTGGCCGCCGGAAACCGGCTGCCGCGGACTGGTCGCGAGCGCGCTGCTGCTGGTGACGACCGCCGCGGCCTGCGGCGCCGACGAGCCCGCGCCACCGGCGCCCGTACGGGGCGTCACCTCCGTCTCGGAGCTGGTGCTGCCGTTCGACGCCTACAAGACCACTCCCCAGCAGCGGGCCGTCCTGGGCAACGCCCACAACCGTCTCGTCGTGCGGTGCATGCGCAAGCAGGGCATCGCGATCTCCCCGCCCGCCGAGGACCCGTCCACGCTGGCCGCGATCGACCCCGGCAACTCCCGCCGCTACGGCGTCACCGACATCGACGCGGCCCGGCGTAGCGGCTACCACCTGGCCCGGCCGCCCTCGCCCGACACCAGCGGCACCTGGGCGGGCAAGCTGTCCAAGCGCACCCGGCACCGCCTGTACGGCACCGCGGCCGACCGCGGCTGCCTCGACCGCGCCACGCTGACCCTGGACAAGGGGGTGCGCAAGGCGGACTGGCCGTGGCTCGGCCTCCAGGACTCGCTCACGCTGGAGCAGGCCGCCAAGCACCCGTCGGTCACCGCCGCGGTCAAGCGCTGGTCGTCGTGCATGCACCGGGCCGGGCACACGTACCCGGCGCCCGAGGCGGCCATCGCCGACAGCCGCTGGGACCTCGACGAGCCGGCCGTCACCGAGGAGGAGAAGCAGGTCGCGACCGCCGACACCCTGTGCAAGTGGTCGTCCGGCCTGGTCGCCGCCTGGTACGCGGCCGACGCCGACCTGCAGCGGGCCGTCATCCGCGACAACCGCGACCGCTTCGCCGCCCTGCGCGTCAACCTCAGGCAGCGCCTGGAGCGGGCCTCGCGCCTGCTCGCCGAGGAGGAAGGCCGCCAGGTCGGCTGACCGGCCTCACGCCCGCTCGCCGAGGACGAAGGCCGCCAGGTCGGCCGACTGCTGCAGCCTGCTGGGCTCGTGCACGTACATCATGTGTCCGGCCTCGTAGTACTTGAACTCGATGTTGCCGGCCAGCTCGGCGGGCACGGCCAGGTGCGCGAAGGTGTGCTCGGCGGCGAAGTACGGGGTGGCGCCGTCGTGGTAGCCGCAGGCCACGTGCACCCGCAGGTGCGGGTTCGTCCGCATGGCCGCGGCCAGTCGGGAGGCCACCTGAACGTGCGCGTTCTCGAACTCCTTGTACGACCAGGGGTGCACCCGCGAGGTGAGGATCTCGTACGGCAGGTCGTTGGCGTAGCCCAGCTCGGTGCGCAGGTAGTGGTTGAGGGCGGCGCTGTACGGGCCCATGATGGCGTCCATGCTCGGGTCCGCGGTGAAGTGCTCGCGGCCCGCGTCGGGGTCCCAGCCGGTGAAGCGGCCGTCGAGGCGGCCGACGATCTGGCGGCGCGGGCGCAGCACCTCGGTGAAGAAGCGGATGTGCTCGATGCGCAGGTTGACCCGGTCCACGTAGTCCTCGCTCAGCCCGGTCAGCGAGGCGACCTTCCTGACGGCGGCGGCGCGCTCCTCCGCGGGGAGGCGGTTGCCGCGGGCCAGCGCCCACAGGTAGTCGCGGTCGGCGTACTCCTCGGCCTCGCGCAGCACGTCGGCCAGCGGCCGGTCGCCGTGCAGGCCGTGGTGGTGGGCGATGGCCGCGTACGTCGGCAGGTACAGGGCGTAGGCCAGGTCGTTGCCGTCGTTGAACTCGCCGGTGATGAAGTCGAGCACCGAGGAGATGAGCATCACGCCGTTGAGGTACATGCCGTAGCGCGACTGCAGGTGCTCGGCCAGGCCGGAGGCCCTGACCGTCCCGTACGACTCGCCCGCCAGGAACTTCGGCGACATCCACCGCCCGTTCCTGGTCGTCCACAACCTGATCACCTCGCCGATGGACTCCAGGTCGCCGGAGAAGCCGTGGTACGGCTCCGCCTTCTCCCCTTCCGCCACCCGGGAGTAGCCGGTGGAGATCGGGTCGATGAAGACCAGGTCGCTGACCCGCAGCAGGCTCTCCTCGTTGTCCGCCAGCCCGTACGGCGGCGGCAGCAGCGCCCCGGCGTCGCCCATGACGACGCGGCGCGGCCCGAGGACGCCGAGGTGCAGCCACACGCTGGACGACCCGGGCCCGCCGTTGAACGCGAACGTGATCGGCCTGGTCAGCGGGTCGGCGCCGTCCATCGTGTACGCGGTGACGAACACCTCGGCCTTCGGCCGCAACCCCTCGAACTTGCCGTCGGTGGTCACCTCTTCGCGCAGCACCACGGTGCCGGTCGTGGCGGTGTACGCCTCGCCGGAGGGCAGGGTGTGGGAGGTGGTGACCAGGTTGTCGGCGGGGGTGGCCGGCTTTGACTCTTCAGACATGAGGACCAATTATGGTCCGATTTCGACTGACATTTCCGGATCTGCGAAGCGTTCGTTCGGCACCGTCGCGTACCAGCCGGGCCGCCCCGGGTCGCGATCGTAGGGGTAGCCGCCCGTCTCCCGGTAGAACTCGGCGTACCGGGCGACCCGCTCGGGATCCAGCCGCACCCCCAGCCCCGGCCCCTCGGGCACGGCGATGGCGCCCTCCGAGTACGCCATCTTGCCGCCCTCGATCACGTCGTCCCGCAGCTGGTGGTAGTGCGCGTCGGCGGCGTAGGTCAGGTTCGGCAGCACCGCGCCCAGGTGCAGCATCGTCGCGAGCTGCACGCCCAGCTCCCCCGACGAGTGCACGGCCACCCCGAGCTGGAACGTCTCGCACACCCCCGCCGCCTTCACGCACGGCCTGATCCCGCCCCAGAACGTCGTGTCCAGCAGCACCACGTCGGCGGCCCTGCGCAGCACGTTCGAGGCGAGCTGCTCGAAGTTGACCACCACGGTGTTGGTCGCCAGCGGCACCCTGACCTGCTCGCGCACCGCCCGCAGCCCTTCGAGCCCCCAGACCGGGTCCTCCAGGTAGTCGTTGTTCAGGTGCTCGATGGCCCGGCCGAAGCGCAGCCCCTCGGCCACCGACAGCACGGCGTTCGGGTCGTACCTGAGCCGGTCGCCGGGGAACGCCTCGGCCAGCGCGCGGTAGCACTCCAGCTCGTAGTCCGGCGGGAACACGCCGCCCTTGAGCTTGTGCACGGTGAACCCGTGCGCCTGCTTGAGGCTCCTGGTGTGCTCGACGAGCTGCTCGGGGGTGCGGATCTCGGCGTGGCCGTCGGCGGCGTACCGGAAGAACAGGTACGAGGCGAACGGCACGGCGTCGCGCAGCCGCCCGCCGAGCAGGTCGCAGGCGGGCACCCCGAGGTGCTGCCCGACGAGGTCGAGGCAGGCGAACTCGATGGCGGCCAGGAGCTGCGTGCGGTTGTTGTACAGCGAGGCCGTCGGGTTCGCGATCTTGAAGCGGAGCGCTTCGAGCTGGAACGGGTCGTGGTCCTTCAGGTACGGCTTGAGCGCGCGGAAGGCCGCCTCGGCGCTCTCGCCACCGCCGCCCATCTCCCCCAGCCCGATCAGCCCGTTGTCGGCCTCGACCTCGACGATCGTGCGGACGAACCGGCCCCAGTGGGCGCCGTTGCTGTGCCGCAGCGGCGCCTCCAGCGGGACCGCGACCGTGGTGGCCCGGATGTCTGCGATCTTCACTGGCGCGTCCCCCTGACGATCGCCACGCCGCACGCGGGCAGCGTCACCTCGGCTGTCTCGTGCCCCGGCCGCGAGACCCTGACCTCGACCGGCTCGGCGGCCAGCGACTGCAGCCGCACGCCGTCCCAGCCGAGCGAGGTGACCAGGACGTCCGGATGGTCCACCGACACGTACGTCTCCTCGCTCGCGGGGCTGTCGGTGATCAGCGCCCCGACGAACGGCTCGGTCAGCCCAGCCGCCGCCTCGGCCCCCAGCCGCCGGCCCGGGGCGCCGGCCCGCGAGGTCACCGCGTAGCGGAACGTGGTCTCGCCCTGCTGCTGCGCCGGGAAGTTGGTGTCCCAGATGTTGTTGAGCGCCCAGGAGTAGACGGTGCCGTCCTCGTGGTCGAGCGTGGGCGGGAACGGCGCGTACGGCATGTGGATGGTGCCGAGCTGCACCAGCGGCGCTTCCAGGGTGGCCCAGGCGACGGTCAGCTCGGGGTCCTCGAAGGCGATCCAGTGCCGGATCGGCAGCATGTACGCGGCCGAGCCCGGCACCCGGGGCACGTCCGGCCCGCCGACGCCGCCGGTCAGCTCCCACGCGGTGGGCGGGCCCGCCGCGAACGGGAAGGCCAGGAAGACGGCCTCCTTGGCGGGGGTGCCCTGCTTGGCGAGCTGGTAGGTCAGGTCGAGGCGGGGCACGCCGTAGTGCAGCTCGACCGTGGTCCGGATCCAGTCGGCGCCCTTGCCGCGCAGCTCCACGACCAGCTTCTCGCCGACGGCCGTGCGCCTGACCTCCTTGATCACGGCGTTGGTGCCGATGGCGCGGTCGCCGAGCAGGGTGCGGTCGTGCGCGCCCACGTGGCCCGACAGGTGGTTGAAGTGGGGGGCGGTGGCGTACCGGTCGTAGACGTACTGGCCGAAGCCGGCCGCCGCGTCGCCGTTGACCAGCTCGCGGCCGGCCCGCTTGTCGAAGATCGAGGACAGGTAACCCTCACGGACGTCGTAGGTCACGCGGTAGAACTCGTTCTCGATCACGCCGTCCGTGACGAGCGGGACCGGCTCGGGTGCCTGGCTCTCCCCCGGGACGACGTCCACCCGTACATAGCTGAATCCCGAAATTTCCGGCACTACGGCGTGGATGTGCCGGCCGATCGGGCGGGTCGGCCAGTCGTCCGGGTCCACCAGCTCCTCGTGGTGCGGCAACGGCTGCCCCGTCCGGGCGTCCACCAGCGCGATCGGCACGTCCACGCCCACCACGTCCCGGGGCAGGAAGGCCCGCACGACGTCCGTCCGCGCGTGCGTGCCCGGGTTGAACACCGCGAACGAGGCCAGCGCCCCGCCCTCGGTGCCCGCCTCCGACAGCGCCGCCGCGAACCTGCGGACCCCCGCGTGCAGCAGGTCGGCCGCGTCGTCCTGGGCCGCGTACGCGCCCGACGACTTGCGCGTCCACTGCAGGCCGCCCGAGTCGCCCGCCTCCTCGGCGTCCTCCCACGGGTTCGCCGCGCCCCACGTGTGCTCGTTGAACAGCGCGACCTTGTCGTAGGCGGCGTCCACCTGCCCGGTCGCGTCCACGCCCGCCAGCGTGTGCAGCGTCTCGGCCACGCGCAGCGCCGACTGCGCCCGCCGTACGTAACCGAGGGGGCGCGCACCCGAGCCGAGCCCGTCGGCCCACCAGTCGGTCCAGTCGCCCTCGTGCACGGCCAGCCGGTCGTGGTGGCGCGCCTCCACGTGCTCGAAGAAGTCGCTGTTCACGGCCGAGCGCAGGCGCGGATAGGCCCACTGCTCGTTCCACCGGCGGGCGATCGTCGCGGGCACGATCGACGGGCCCGCGTTGTCGGCGTGCGCGCCCTGCACGCGCAGGTGCAGCACGTCCAGCTCGTACGGCTCCTTCGGCGCGTCCGGCCCCTGCCAGCCGAACGTCCCCGGCCCGTACGGGTACCCCCGGGTGGCCAGCGCCGACAGGTAACGCGGCAGCAGGTCGTCGGCCAGCTCGTACGAGTCCGTCAGCCCGACCGTGTTGCCCTCCATGTACGCCATCCCGTGCGGCGTGTCCGTGAACCACACAAGCAGTTCGTTCCCGCTCGGCGCCCGCCACCGGAACGGCCGGGTCAGCTTGTCACCGCCGTGCAGGTACGGCACGGACCGCCCGGCCCAGTTATGGGCAGCGGCCAGGTACCGCACCCCGGCCGCGTTGAGCGCGTCGACCAGCCCGACCACGGCGCCGGGCACGTCCGTGTGCATGGCCGACTTCGTGGCGAAGCCGTAACGCTCTTCGAGCTGAGCGGTGAAGCGGAGCTGCCGGTGCAGCTCCTCCGTCGAGCACGCCTCGGTGTGCAGCTGGAACGGCAGCGCCGTCACCTCGATCGAGCCCGCCCTCGCCAGCGCCGCGAACGAGTCGACCATCTCCCGGGGCCGGGCCGCCAGCCACTTCAGCGCCGGCATCGACGACTCGACCGTCCAGCGGAACCTCGCGTCGTCCGGCCACGACGCCGTCTCCTCCGCCAGCCGCAGCGCCGCGTCGAGGTAGTCGAGGTGGTGGCGCAGCACCGTGCCCTGCGGGTCGGTGTAGCCGATGTCGAGATGCGAGTGGTGCACCACGAACACGTGCCACTTGCGCTGCGGCGTCACCGTGATCCGCGCGCTGCCGACCACCCCGGCGTCGTCGCGGCACTCCAGCGTCAGCGTGCGCGGCGCGTCCACCTCGGGCACCAGCAGCGTCACGTCGCTGCCCGACGCGCTGTCCACGCCGACCAGCACGTGCGTCAGCGGCTCCGTGCTGGAGACCCGCACCGCCTGCCGGCCGTCATGAGTGAACAGCGGCAGCACCGCGACCCGCACCTCCAGCCCGCGCACGCTGATCACGGGCGTCGAGGTGTCGTCGCGCAGCGCCTGCCTGATCCCGTCGTAGTCGGGGCTCCCGAGGCTGCGCTGGAGCAACCGGCTGGTCATTGAACACTCCCTAGAGAAAGGCCCCTGGCGAACAGGCGCTGGGTGGCGAGGAACAGCACGACCGTCGGCAGCGAGACCACCAGCCCCGCCGCCAGGCCGACGGGGACCGGGGTGCCGGCGTACACGTCGGTCATCAGGCCCGCGATGGCCGTCATCACCGGCCGCACGTCCTCCGTCTGGGTGAGGGTGAGGCCGAAGATGAGGTCGTTCCAGATGAAGGTGAACTCGAGGATGAACACGGCCGCCAGCGCGGGCAGCGACATCGGCAGGTAGATGCGCCAGAAGACGCGGAAGGTGGAGGCGCCGTCCATGCGGGCCGCCTCGAAGATCGAGAACGCGATGCCGGAGTAGAAGTTGCGCAGTACGAACGCGGCCAGCGGCACGTTGATCGCCGTGTAGATGAGGATCAGGCCGAGGCGGCTGTCGTACAGACCGGCGTCGCTGTAGCCGACGAACAGCGGCACCAGCAGCATCTGCGAGGGGAAGACGGTGCCGCCGAAGATCAGCAGGAACCACCAGAACCCGTGCCGCAGCCGCAGCACCACGATCACGTACCCGGCCAGCGCCCCGATCAGCACGCCGAGCAGCGGCGAGACGACGCTGTAGAGCGCCGTGCTGGCCAGGCTGCCGCCGAGGTTCGCGCCCTCCACGGCCCGCCCGAAGTTCTCCAGCAACGCGAAGTCGCCCGACGGGATCCACGCGCTCGCCGGGTCGTACCCGCTCGCCGGGCGCGCCGCGTTCACCAGCAGCAGGTACGTCGGCCCGAGCCACACCAGCCCGAGCAGGACGAGCACCGCACGCCTGATCATGTGGCCGTCACCTGCCTGCGCAGGTAGAGGTACGACGCCAGCCCCGTCACGACCGTCAGCAGCACCGCGACCGCCGAGCCGTAACCGTAGTCGCTGGCCACGAACGTCTCCTTGTACATGGTCACCGCCAGCGTCTCGGAGTTGCGCCCGGGGCCGCCCTGCGTGAGCACCCACACGATGTCGAACGTCTTCAAGCTCGACACCAGCGCCAGCCCCACCACGACCGCCGTCAGCGGCCGCATGAGCGGCCAGATCACGTGCCGGAACAACCGCCAGCCCGACGCGCCGTCCAGCCGCGCCGCCTCGATCGGCTCCCTCGGGATCGACTGCAGCCCCACCACGAACAGCAGGCAATTCACGCCGAGCTGCTGCCACGTCCAGACCGCGAGCATCGCGAACGTGTTCGCCGGCGCTTCTTGCAGGAACGCGGTGTCCACGCCGAGCAGCACGTTAGCGATGCCGTCGTGGGACAACACCGGGCTCCACACCATGGCCAGGCCCGCGCCGCTCAGCGCGTACGGCAGCATGAACGGCACCCGGAACCAGGCTCCGCCCCTGATGTCGTACGAGAGCACCGCGACCAGCAGCCCGAGCCCGACCGGCAGCACCATCGTGCCGATCACCCAGATGAGCGTGTTGCGGGTCGAGGTGAGCAGCGCCGCGTCGTCGAACAGCTTGGCGAAATTGGCCAGACCCGCCCAGACCGGCGGCTCCAGCCCGTCGTAGCGGGTCAGGCTCAGGTAGGCCGTCCACACGAACGGCGCGTACAACAGCACCGCGACCAGCAACGCCGCCGGCGCCACGTACCCGTACCTGAACCGCCCGAGCATCGGCTGACGCGTCACTGGTGCGTGCTCCAGTACTCGTCCGCCTCCTTCTGGATGGTCTCCAGAACCTCCTTGTACGTGCCCGGCTCGGTGACGAACTTGCCGAACCCGTCGAGCGCGGCCGTCAGGATCTGCGGCGGCGTCGCCTCGAAGTAGCGGTTGACCAGGCGGTACTTCCCGCCGCCCGCGTCCTTGGTGACCGTGCCGAGCGCCGGGTCGGAGATCGTCACCTTCGGGTTGGCGCTCACGTCACCCCGGCTCGTCGCCCACTTCTCCTGCGCCTGCGCGGTCGTCCACCACTTCAGGTACTTCATGCTCGCGTCCGGATCGGCCGCCTTCGCCAGCGAGCACAGCGGCCCGCTCTCGAAGATCATCGACGTCTTGGGCAGCGCCGGGTTCACGTTCGGGATGACGAAGAAGTCGTAGTCGGTGCCGGCCTTCATGCTGCGCGTCGTCATGCTCGTGTTGAACCACGTGCCGAACGACACCATCGCCGCCTTCCCGGTCTTCAGCACGTCGCCGGGGTCGGTCTTGTCGCCCGGGTTGATGAAGTAGCCGGCGTCGATGAGCTGCTTCCACCGCTCCATCACCTGCACCACGCCCGGGTCGGTGTACTTGGCCTTGCCGGTGGACAGGCGGTCGTACAGGTCGGGGTCGGTGCCGGCCATGAGCTGCTCGAACCAGACGAACGAGAACAGCACGCTGGTGTGGTAGAACGCCTTCACGCCGTTCTTCTTCAGCGTCTCGGCGGTCTTGACCAGGTCGTCCCAGGTCTGCGGGGGCTTCAGGTCGTACTTGTCGAAGATCTTCTTGTTGTAGAACATGCCCCAGTAGGCGACGTTCATCGGCACGCAGTACTGCTTGCCGCCCACCGTGTAGTACGGCGCGAGGTCCGGCGACAGGTCGCCCGCCTTGATCGCCTCCTGCCAGACGGCCGTGGTGTCGGCCACCTGCTTCTGCTTGACGATCTCCGCCAGCATCCCCCCGGTCTGCCAGGTGAACAGGTCGGGCTTGACGTTCGTGCGGAACGAGGCCTTGATGAACGCCTGGTACTGCGCCGAGTCCGTGTATCCCGTCGGCTTCATGCCCAGGCCGATGCTCTGCTTGGACAGGGCGCCCATCTCGTCGAAGTACTTCGTCCACGCGCCCTTGTCGTTGTAGAGGGTCAGCTCGGTCTTCTTCTGGGGCGTGCCTGCGCCGTTGCCGCCGCAGGCGGCCAGGACGAGCGCCGCCACGCCGAGCGTGGCCACACGTGACCGGTGCATGGGCCGGCCTCCTTGGTTCTATTCGGGGGGTTGCATCCTGTGCTCGATGACGGTCTTGACGTCCGCCAGGTGGGCCCGCATGCGCTGCTCGGCCCGTGCCGCGTCGCGCGCCTCGATCGCCGCGAGGATCTCCAGGTGCTCCTCGTGGTCGCGGCGGCGGTCGTCGAAGATCTGCAGGATCTCGCGCTGCTCCGGCCCGTGGACCGTGAGCAGCGAGTCGACGACCTCGTGCAGGACGCTGTTGCCCGCCAGCCGGGCGGTGGCCCGGTGGAAGGTCATGTTCGCGTCGTGCAGCTCGGCGTCCTCGCCGCGCAGGTGCCTGGCGGCCTCGTCGAGGGTCTGCCTGAGCGCCGCCAGCTCCTCGCTGCCGGCGTGCTCGGCCGCCAGCGCGGCCAGCGGCGGCTCGATGAGGATCCGCGCGTCGAGCAGCTCCAGGAGCTGGGCGGCGTGGATTTCGCGCATGTTGGGGTTGGGCAGGACCAGCCGCTCGATCGCGGCGCCGACGTAGATGCCGGAGCCGTGCCGCAGCTCGATGGCCCCGGTGGCCTCCAGCCTGCGCAACGCCTCGCGCAGCGTCGGGGTGGTGACGGCGAAGCGCTGGGACAGCTCCCTGGTCGAGGGCAGCCTGTCGCCGGGCCGGTGCCCGCCCGTACGGATGAGCTCCAGCATGCGCTCGGTCAGAGCGTCGGAAAGCGTGGGCCGCGCTACCTCGGACATATCAAGTGATCTAATCACTTAACGGGCACGGCGTCTACGCGTTCGCGTGCATCTTGACGCCTACTTCTTGATGAGCTCCGTCATCAGGCCGATCACTTCTTGATGAGCTCTGTCATCAGGCCGATCACTTCTTGATGAGCTCTGTCATCAGGCCGATCACTTCTTGATGAGCTCCATCATCAAGTCGATCTGCCCCTTACGGGAGGTCTGAACCTGGGCGGCCCACTTCTGCACCTCCGGGTTCGCCCCGCCCGACACCTCGGCGGCGGCCATCTGCACGGCGTCGTCCTGGTGCGCGATGAGCAGGTTGCACAGGTCGTACTCGAAGTTCCTGGACCGCTTGAGCGCCTGGATCTGCTTGACGTCCGTCTCCGGCATCCCGCCGTGATGGTCGTGCGCGTCCTTGGCCGGGGTGAGAGGCTGGTCCCAGGAGTGCAGCCAGCGCAGCATCATCTCGACCTCGCTCTGCTGGGTGCTCTCGATGGCGGCGGTCAGCGTCTTCAGCTCGGGGTCGGTGGCGCGGGCGGCGCCCAGCTTGGCGATCTCGATGCCCTGGCGGTGGTGCTGCACCATCATCTGGACGAACATCACGTCCTCGGCGTTCACCGGCGGCCCGTCGTCGGGCGGGGCGCAGGCAGCGGCGAGCAGGAGGCTCAGACCCGCCAGGAACCGTCTTCCGCGCACCGGCCCTCCTCTGGCTATTAGGAAACCTTCCTAAGAGTTGACCAGATCGGCTCACGGCGCAACCGCCCATTTCAGGGTTTCCTCCGTGTGGTGCTCGGCGATGCCCCGCATGAAGGCCCGGTCCGGGAAATCCCCGTCCAGCAGGAGCAGCGGGCCCGCGACCAGCGACAGGTGCTGGGCGAGCCGGTAGAGGCGCACCCTGCGCTCGTCCAGGCCGTCTGCGCTGAGGCGGGCGTAGTGGTCGCCGAAGCGGATCCGCAGGAAGACGTGCTCCCACTCGACGTCGAAGAACATCGCACCCTCGATGTCGATCAGCACCGGCCGGTCCTCGTCGTCGACCAGGACGTGATCGGGGCCCAGCTCGCCGTGGATCAGGCCATGCTCCGTCCGCGGCTCGATGCCCGCCGCCAGCTCCCGCAGCCTCCCCTCCAGCTCGGCCGCCACCTCGCCGATCCGCCCGACCCGCGACGCCGCCTCGGCCAGATCCCGCAGCGCCCGCTCCAGCACGATCTCCGGAGCGGGCCGGTCGATGCCCTGGCCGCCCTCCACGAGAGCCACCTTCCCCAGCCGGGACGACCGGCACCGGGCCATCGCCCGCAGGCTCCGCGCCAGCCCCTCCATGGGCTTGCTGTCCTCCCGGCCCAGGCGCGCTTCCAGGGTGCCGCCGCGCACGTCCTCGATCACCGCCACGTCGGCCGGGTACAGCGCACGACTGTCGTCGGCGAAGTGAAGATCGGGCACCCGCACCCCCACAGAGCTCAGCCGTTCGTGCGCGGCCCTGAACAGGTGCAGCCCGCTGCCGTGCGCGAACGGCTCCCAGCTCTCCACGCGGGCGGAGTCCCAGTAGTCCTCGTCGCCGGACCAGGCGTAGAGCACGGCGGTGGGGCCGGCATCCTGGAAGAAGAGGCGGTAGACCCCCTTCTTCGAGCCGCCCGCGAGCCGCTCGACACGATCCAGGCGGCGCTCACCGAAGACCTCGCGGGTCAGGGCGGCCAGCTCCGCCCGCCCCGCGAACCGCCGCCCCGTCACAGCGACCGCTCCACCCGGCGCCGCACGGGCCCGAAGCCGACGCTCGCCTCGCCGGCGGGTGGTCGAAAGACGTCGGGGCGCTGCTCGACGCGCATGTTCAGCCTGGTGTCTGCCGTAGCGGCGGGGCGGGTGTCCATCCGGCGATCCTCGCGTGCGGCGCGGGCTCCTGCCATCGGTTTTGTCCGTTGACATGAACTTAGGTCGAGGTTGCACGCTTGATCGCATGGGAAGCTTCGAGATCGGCGTCATCCTGCCAGGAGTCGCCGTACAGCGCCGCGACCGTCTCACCCTGACGGAGGCCGCCCGGCACGCCGAGCAGGCCGGGCTCGACGCGGTGTGGCACGGCGATCACCTCGCGGTCGGCGGCCCCGTGCTGGACGCGCCCATCGCCCTGGCCACCGCCGCCGCGGCCACCACCCGCATCAGGATCGGGACCAGCGTGTTCATCCCCGCCATCCGGCCGCTGGTGTGGGCGGCCAAGCAGGTGGCGACCTTGCAGTACGTGTCGGGCGGGCGGCTCGTGCTGGGGGTCGGGTCCGGCGGCGGGGCCGAGCAGTGGGCGGCGGCCGGGATGCCGTACGGGGAGCGGGGACGGCGTACGGACACCGCGCTGAAGTTGTTGCCGCGACTGCTGGCAGGCGACCCTGTCGTGCTTCCAGACGCCGTGGGCGCCCGCCCGCCGGCACAGCCCGAGCCCGACGCTGACACCCGCCCATCCGCCCAGCCCGGACCAGCCGCTGACCCGCGCCGACCCGTTCCTGATGCCGACGCGCGCCGGGCCGATCAATCCGCACGTGACGCCCGGCCCGATCAATCCCCACCGAACGCCGACGCCCGCCGGGCCGCCCAGCCCGGATCAGCCGCTGACACGCGCCGACCCGTTCCTGATGCTGACAGGCGCCGGACCGATCAATCCGCACCCGACGCCCGGCCCGATCAATCCCCACCGAACGCCGACGCCCGCCGGCCCGCCCAGCCCGCGCCAGCCGCTGGCCCACGCCAGCCCCTCCAGCTTGCGCCAGACGCCGATGCGGGCCTGCCCGTCCGGCTGGCCCCTGCGGTCGCCATGCCGCCGGTGTGGGTCGGGAACGCGTCGGTGGCGGCGATCCGGCGGGCCGCCCGGCTGGGGGACGGCTGGTTCCCGTCCCTCATCTCGCCGCAGGAGGTCATGCGCGGCCGGGACAGGCTGGCGGAGCTCGCGGCCTCGTACGGACGCCCCGCGCCCGTCATCGCCATCGGCGGAGCCGCGTTCGTCGGCGGCGGACCCGGTGCCCAGGCCGAGATCGCGGCCGGCATCAGCGGCGGCTACGGGCGGCCACTGGAGGAGGTCGCCGAGATCCCGCTCACGGGGCAGCCGAAGGAGGTCGCCGAGCGGCTGGCCGAGTACCGGGCGGCCGGGGCGACCCACGCGGTGCTCGGGATCTCGGGCGGGGACTGGCGGGCGCAGGTGGAGCTCCTGGCCGAGGCGAAGGCCCTCATGCCGAGCTGACACCCGCCCCCTGGGGCGTAAGCGGTCCCGACGATGACGGCCCGGCTAAACGCACCCCCGCGACACTCCCGGGAGGTGAACCCGGTTGCGCGTGACCCACCCACTCCAGCAAGATCCCCCTCACGATCTCCCACCGACGACGAGGGAGCGGCGATGAGGAGACGGCACAGGCATGGATTTCACCGTTGAGTACGAGCCCACTCCCGACCAGGTGGTGGACGCGATCGAGCGGGCACTGAAGCACCAGATCAAGGCGCTGCTGTGGCTGTTCCCGGCCTTCCTCGCCGTGGCCGGCGTCGTCTTCCTCCTGCTCGGCACCATCGGCCTCGGCCTGGGCCTGCTGGTGGCGGCGGCCGTCGTCCCGTTCGTGATGCCCTGGTCGCTGCGCCGGGCGGCGAGGAAGCAGGTGCCGCACCTCTGCGTCCCGACGACCCTGCACGTGACCGACGACGGCTACGAGAGCCGCTCCGAGAAACTCACCACGTCGGCCCGCTGGTCGTTGTTCTCGCGCGTGGTCGCGACCCCCGACTTCTGGCTGTTCTTCGTCAACAACCAGGCCACCGGCTTCCTCCCGAGAAAAGCCTTCACCCCGGAACAACAAGCCGAACTCGACGCCCGGCTGTCCCCGCTGACGAGCCCGCGCAAAGCCTTCGCCGCCTAACGCCCGCGCCGCAACGTCAGAGACTGGAACCGGCTCTCATCAGCTCCGACGGCGTGAAAGTCCAGGATCTCGAAGAACTCGCGGGCAAACTCCTGCAACCGCTCGTCACTACGGAAGGAGAAGAACCGGGGAGGCGTACGGTCGTCCTCCTCGAACAGCCCTTCCCCCATCACGCTGCCCCCGCCGTATACACCGAGAAAGAACAGCCCACCCGGCCGCAACACCGTGCGAATAGCGTCCAGAACCGCCGGCAAATCGCTGTCGGGCACGTGCAGCAGGCAATTCATCGCGTACACCGCGTCAAACGAACCGGCCTCGAACTCGAGCCCCAGCAAATCCATGACATGGGCCTCGACGCCTTTCTCCCGGCACCGGCCCACCATGGCGGGCGACAGGTCGACGGCCACGACGCTCAGCCCGTTCTCCTGAAAGAAAACGCTGTCCTGCCCGGTGCCGGCGCCGACCTCCAGCAGCCGCTCGCACCCATGCTCCTTGAGCCGCCCCAGGAACGCCGCCCGCTCCGCCAGCTTCCACGGCGCCTTGACGACGGCATCCCGCCGCTCCACGTCACCGTCGTAAGCCGTACGAAGGATGCCGATCACATCGTCGTAGCGCATGCCCATCGCGCCATCATGCCCTGCACGGACGCCGGCGACGTCATCCGTCCAGGGGCGATGCCGTGCCCGTGCAGTACGTCTCCCTGACGCCCCCGCCCTCGACTGGACCAACTCATCGACGACCTGTACTTCCTGAAAGGCACCCCGCCGGACCAGCCGATGGATCTCCGAGCCGATGGATCTCCGAGCCGATGGATCTGCGAGCCGATGGATCTGCGAGCCGATGGATCTGCGAGCCGATGGATGCGAGCCGATGGATGCGAGCCGATGGATGCGAGCCGTCGGATGCGAGCCGTTGGATTTCTTACAAGAGCCGGCACCCCCTGGCACGTCAGTATGGACACTCCCCGATGAACAGGAGTGAGCCTCATGGGCAAGGTGGTCTTGTACAGCTCGGTGTCGATCGACGGCTTCATCGCGGACGAGAATGACCAGCCCGGACCGCTGTTCGACTGGTTGTCCAACGGCGACGTCCCCCTGGATGACTCCGGGGAGATCAAGGTGTCGCGAGCGTCCTACGACCACACCCGCTCGTACTGGGACGAGATCGGCGTGACCGTCGTCGGCCGCCACGTCTTCGACATGACGGACGGCTGGGGCGGCAAGCCACCGAGCGGCATCGACCATGTGGTCGTCGTGACCCACCGCCCCATGCCCGAAGGCTGGGACCCCAACGCGCCCTTCCACTTCGCCAACAGCATCGAAACCGCCATGGCCAGGGCTCAGGAGCTGGCGGGCGACCGTACGGTAGAGGTGGCCGCCGGCAACGTCGGCGGCCAGGTGCTGGCCGCCGGGCTTGTGGACGAGCTCGCCATGGACGTCGTACCCGTGGTATTCGGAACGGGCAAGCGCTACTTCGGCTCGGTCGACGCCCAACACCTGCTGGAGAACCCGCACGTGGTGATCCAGGGCAACCGCGTACTCCACCTGCGCTACCGCGTCCGCCCCTGACCACCCGGGCTGACCGTCACCGCCCTGCCCCGTCCCCATACTGGACGGCTCCCGCCCTTCAGCAGCAGAAGATGAACGAAGGCCCTCCGTGAGGATCACGGAGGGCCTTCATCATGGAGCCGCCTTGGGGATTCGAACCCCAGACCCCTTCATTACGAGTGAAGTGCTCTGGCCGACTGAGCTAAGGCGGCGTGCGCTGTGCAGCTTGAAAGAGTCTACAGGAGCCCGAGGGGTTCTCGCTCCCATCGATCACCCGATGCCCGGACAGACCATGCCATCCTCCGACGCCATGCCCTCCACGCACATCGATCCTTGAAGTGGGCGGCGTGGCCATCACCCTCGTACGTGAGCAACGCGCCCGACCCGGCTCGTCCGCGCGTCTCCGGACCCATTCGCACAGCTTGGCCTGGTCCCGTTCTTTGCCGCTCGCCAGGACCAGGGCGGTGCCCTTCGCGGTCAGACGGCGGGGCCGAGTGCCGGCGGGCGGGCGGGCGGGCCGAGTGCCGGCGGGCGGCGGGGCCGAGTGCCGGCGGGCGGTGCAAGCCCACACATTCCGCTGTCGTCCTGAGCTCCTCCGCCCGCCACATCGCCGCGCGGTGCCGACGACGCGCGGATTCGGCCGTCGTCGACACGGCGCCCCTCCCACTCCACCCGCCGACAACGTTCGACACCCGTTCGTTCGTGCGCCGGAGCAGCAGCCCGCGCGCCATGGTGCGGCAGTGCCCGGACAAGCCGCCGCGGGCGCGCGGTAAGGCCCGGACAAGGTGTCGCACGACCACACCGGCCACACGCTCCCACGTCGTCCGACACCGAACCAGACGAGCATGCCCACCCCTCACACGGCGCCACACCCGAACACCATGCCGCCCATCACACGGCACCACGCCGGAACAGCAGCTCGCGCACCGTGGTGCGGCAGTGCCCCGACAAGTCGCTGCGGGCGCGCGGGTAAAGCCCGGACCAGATGTCGCACGACCACACCGGCCACACGCTCCCACGTCGTCCGACACCGAGCCCGACGAGCATGCCCACCCCTCACATGGCACCACGCCCGAAGCCCATGCCACCCGTCACACGATGCACGCCCCAAGTGCATGGCGCTCGTCATACAGCACCACGCCCGAAGACCCATGCCCGCGCCTCGTAGCGCCCGCGGCAACGGCGCCTCAGATGAGCTGCCTCATGAGCCATGCGGGCACCTCCGGGAGGCGTCGCATGAGCGCGTCCGCAAGGGCCCGGAGCGCCCCTCACAGACCTGGTGACGTGCTACACCTCGTCCCCCGGCTCGCCCCCGTAAGCCGCGTCATGCGCCTTCCGGGGCCCGCACACGCTGGCCCGCGAACAAGAGCACCTCCGCCCCCCGTCGTTGAGCCGCACCACCACGGAGTCCGACGGCACGTTGTGCCCCACGACCGTCCCGGCTCCCTGCGGGGTGTCGACGCTCGCCCCCACCCGCGGGGCTGTGGCGCGGAACTCCTGGTAGAGCGGGTGTTCGTACTTCAGGCAGCACATGAGCCGCCCGCATGCCCCCGCGATCCGCAGCGGGTTGACCGGCAGCTCCTGGTCTTTGGCCATGCGTACGGAGACGGGCTCGAAGTCCTTGAGGAACGTGGCGCAGCACAGGTCGCGGCCGCAGGGGCCGATGCCGCCCTGGAGGCGGGCCTCGTCTCTCGGGCCGATCTGCCGCAGCTCGACCCTGGCCCGGAGGTTGCGGGCCAGGTCGCGTACGAGGGCGCGGAAGTCGACCCGGTGCGGCGCGGAGAAGTAGACCGTGTAGACGTTGTCCTGGTCGAGGTAGTCGATGCCGACGACCTTCATCGGCAGCGTGTGTCGTTTGATCAGCCGCTTGGACACGCTGCGGGCTTCGGCTCTGCGGCGTTTGTTCGTCTCGTCACGCGTCAGGTGCTCCTCGCCGGCGATGCCCGCGCACACGGGCAGCCCGTCGATGTCCTCGCTCGTGTACTGCGGGGCCCACACGCACTCCGCCACCTCCGGACCCGAGTCCGTCGGGACGAGCACCTTGTCGCCCACTTTGGGGCTGTGCTCGCCGGGGTCGAGGTAGTAGAGCCTCCCGTAACGGGTGAAGCTCACGGCCATGATCATTCCCATGGGCTCGAGCTCGCCTCCTGACGGCCTAGGGGGTTCGGACGGCCTTCTCTGTCAGATTACGTGTGTCCGTACACCGGAAGTCAGGGGCGGGCGTGTGGATGTCGCCCGATCACGCACCCCCGGGGCATACCGTCCTGTCCGGCAGATACAACCCGAAATCGGCGTGCAGCGCCGCTCGCTCGTCGATGCACCAGTGGCTCACGACCTGAGCGACGCCGGGCTGCCGCTTCAGCTTGTCGACCAGGGCCCACGCCGGGGCATCGGACTTCAGCCTGATCCTGAACGACTGAGGCATGTCCTGAACGCGAGTCGCCTCGACGAGCGCCTTGTTGTCCTTGAACGCCTGCTTGAAGTTCTCGTACGCGGCCGCCTGGTCCTCGAAGACGACGTCCTTCACCTCCGGCATCTGCTGGATCGTCTGCTGGATCGCCTTCACCTGGTCGGCAGTGGCCGCCACCCCCTTCTTGCCGCTCCCGGGCTTCGGCGCGCAGGCCGGCAGGCTTGTGCCGGCCGTGCACAGGAAGACGTTGACGTCCGTTTTCTGCCCCTTCTGCGCCGCCGCCATGGCGTCGGCGCTCTCAGCGTGATCGATGACGGCCGACACCCCGCCCACCTTGAGGAACGCCGACGTCACCTGCCGGCGGTCGGCGCCCTGGCGCAGCTTCACCTGGTACGACGGCGGCAGGTCAGCGGGCCGGACGGCGTCGAGCAGCGCCTGGTTGCCCGCGTAGCGCTCGCGAAAGTCGTCGTAGGCGGTGGCCTGGCTCACCCACTGGCTGGCGGCGATCTGCGGCTGCTGCTCCCGCAACACCCGCTCGATCATCCTGCGCTGCTCCGGGCCGGCCGCCGCCGTGCAGCCCGTCTCCTTCGGCGCCGTCGCCGTGCACAGGAACACGGTCACATCGGCGTCGGCCCGCGAGAACACACTCGCAGCCGTCAGCTGATCCCTGCCGCCCTCCGCGCCGCCACCCGTCAGGACGGCGACCGCCGACCCCGCGACCGCCACGGCGACCACCGCCGTCACCAGGCGATAGTCCATGCGGAACCGCCGCCGCTCCGGCACCCGCAGCGGCCGCAGCGCGCTCTGGTCCACCGCCGCACCCGCCTCGGCGAGCGCCTCCCGCAACCTGTCTTCCACCGGGCTGTTCATGAATGATCCTCCCCAAGCGCTCGGCCAAGGGCCTTCAGCCCTCGCGCGATCGTCGACCTGGCCGTGCTCGCGCTGATCCGCATCGTCTCGGCAATCTCCTGGTCAGCGAGATCGAAGTAGTAGCGCAAGGTCAGGGCCTCGCGCTGCCTGCGTGGCAGCCGGCGCAACGCGAGCAGCACCTCGCGCCGCTCCTCCCCCATCAGCACGGCGCTCTCCGCCGACCACACCGGCGGCTCGTACGGCAACGCCCGCCGGAACACCGTGGCCCGCCTGCGGAGCACCGACCGGCACCCGTTGAGCACCGCCGACCGCACGTAGACCAGCGCCTTGTCTGCGTCGCGCAGCCTGGCCCGGCCGGCGTGTGTACGCGCGAACGCCTCCTGCACGACGTCTTCGGCGGTGGCCTGATCGCCGACCATGATGAGGGCCAGCCGCACCAGGCCGACATGGTGCTCAGCGAAGATCGACGCCACGTCGACCCGCCGCCGGGCGAGATCTTCTTGCTGGGTGAGTAGTTCGACTTCCACGTAACAGAGACGTTCGGCGGCCTCGTCTGCTGCTCGGGTCACTCACTTATCTTGGGCCCCTGCCCGACTCCGACCGCCCACCACGCCCGCGCCGCAACCGGACCCACCGCCCGCGCCCCACCGCAACTGGACTACCGCCCACACCCCAGCCCACCGCGCCCCACCGCAGCCGGACCACCGCCCGCGCCCCAGCCCGCGGTGCCAAGCGCCTCTGGTGCCCTCCACGGAGAACGGGCGCCGCACCGCGCGAAAAAGCCGGGTCAGGGCCGTAGCGCCAGCATCATCGCCTCGACGGCCATCTGCGGGTTGACGTTCGCCGCCAGCCGTTCCCTGCACTGCATGATCGCGTCGATGCGCCGCAGCGTCTCCTCAGGAGTGGACGACTTGGCGAGCTGGTCCAGGTCGAACCGCAGATCGTCGTTGGCCAGCTCCACCCCCGCCGCCGCGAACTGCATGGCCAGCACGTCCCGGTAGAACGAGACCAGCTCCAGCAGCGCCGCGTCCAGCGAGTCGCGCTTGATGCGGGTGGCGCGCGACTTCTGCCGATCCTCCAGCTCTTTCAGCGCGCCGGCCCCGCCGCGCACGAGCCCGCGGTTGAGGCCCTTGCCGCTGGATCCCTCGCCGTACAGCTTGCGCAGTTCGGAGGTCTCGCTCTCGTTGAGCGCGGTCGTGGCGGCGGCAGCCTCCTCCTCGGCCGTCTTGACCAGGCGTTCGGCGGCGGACACGCATTCGCCGACGCCGGTCAGCGAGCGCGGGATGCTCAGCACCGCCTCGCGCCGCGCCCGGACGCCCTCGTCGAGCGCCAGCGCGCGGGCCCGCCCGATGTGCCCCTGCGCGGCCCGCGCGGCGAACCTGGCGGTCTCCCACGGCACGCTGTGGCGGGTGGCCAGCACGTGGGCGACGGCCTCGGTGCCGGGCGTGGTGAGGTTCACGAGGCGGCAGCGCGACCTGATGGTGATCATCATGTCGTCGGGGGCGGGCGCGCACAGCAGCCAGACCGTACGGGGCGGCGGCTCCTCGATGGCCTTGAGCAGGGCGTTCGCGGCGGATTCCGTGGCCCGGTCGGCGTCCTCGAACAGGATGACCCGCCACCGCCCCTGCGTCGGCGCCCCGGCGGCCCGCAGGATCAGCTCGCGGGTCTGCTTGACGCTGTAGGACAGGCCCTCGGGGCGGACGGACTCGAGGTCGGGGTGGGAGCCGATGAGCACCTGGTGGCACTGGTCGCAGTGGCCGCAGCCGCCGTCGGGGCACAGCAGCGCGGCGGCGAAGGCGCGGGCGGCGTCTTCCCTGCCGGAGCCGGGCGGGCCGGTGAACAGCCAGGCGTGCGTCATGCCGGCGCCGCGCCCGCCCGCGACGACCTCGCCGGCCGCCGCCGCGGCCCGCGACAGCACGGCGATCGCCTGGTCCTGCCCCACGAGGTCATCGAAAACCGTCACGCCCGTAAGGCTAGTTGCACTTCGCCTCCCGAGGGGACGGCAAAGCGCGGATCGAGCTAGTCACGGAGCGAGCCAGGCGCGGATCGGGCTGGTCGCGGAGCGGGCCGGCTCCCAATCGGGCTGGTCACGGAGCGAGCCGGTTCCGGATTGGGCTAGTCGCGGATGGCGGGCATCGTCCCCGTGGCGTCTTCCGACTCGCGCGGGACCGGGTCGGGCAGGATCTCCCTGATGCGGTCTTGGATCTGCCGGGTGACGACGTCTTGGGGCAGCGTGCCGTCGACGACGAGGTAACGCTCGGGCGCCGAGGCCGCCAGCGCGCGGAACTCCTTGCGCACCCGCTCGTGGAACTCCATCGGCTCGGACTCGATGCGGTCGGCCGCCCCGCCGAGCCGGGTCAGCCCCACCTCGGGCGGCGTGTCGATGAGCACGGTCAGGTGCGGCACGAGCCCGCCCGTGGCCCAAGCGTTGATCTTGGACACGTCGGCGGGGTCGAGCGCCCGCCCGGCGCCCTGGTAGGCCAGCGACGAGTCGACGTAGCGGTCGGTGATGACGATCGAGCCCCGGTAGAGGGCGGGCCTGATCACCTTCTCGACGTGCTCGGCCCGGTCGGCGGCGTACAGCAGCGCCTCGGAGCGCGCCGACAGGCCGCGCTCGGCCGCGTCGAGCAGGATGGCGCGCAGCCGCATGCCGACCTTGGTGGAGCCGGGCTCGCGGGTCTGCACCACGTCGTAGCCCTGGTCGCGCATCCAGATGGCGATCATGCGTGACTGGGTGGTCTTGCCGGACCCCTCGCCGCCCTCGAACGCGATGAACAGCCCGGGCACGTGCTCGGCCGCCTCGGTGGGGAACCGCTCGCCGCGTACGGCCGCGAGGAGGTCGGCCGCCAGGGAGACGCCCTTCCTGTCGTCCATCTGCCGCAGCGCCAGCAGCCCGACGCCGACGGCGAGCGCGCCGCCGATCACCAGCACCAGGTTGGTGCCGTCGAAGCGGTAGCTGAACTCGCCCAGCCCCAGCGTGTGCAGCCCGAACAGGGCGGCCAGCGGGTTGGCCAGGGAGACCACCAGCAGCAGCGTGACCCGCGCGGTCGACTGCAGGAACGAGAACGTGCGGCCGCGCAGCGCGTCTTCGACCTCGAGCCCGATCAGCGTGTAGCCGATGATCCAGGCGATGCCCGCGCACGCGCCGAGCACCACGGTCAGCATGACCACGATGACGAGGTTGTGCACCAGCGCGATCGCGACCAGCACCACCCCGGCCACGGTGATCGCCAGCCCGAACAGCCGCCGCCGCGACAGCTCGCGCAGCAGCCTGAGCCCGAAGAACATGCCCAGCGCCATGCCGACGAAGACGGCACCGAACACCACGCCGTAGGCCGCGTCGCCGCCGCCGAGCGCCTCGACGTAGACCTTGGCCACGCCCACCACGGCGCCGCCCGCGGCGAACGCCCCGAGCATGCCGATGACCAGGCCGCGCACCAGGCGGTTGCCGCCGACGAAGCGCCAGCCCTCGACGACCTGCTTGAGCACGGAGGGCGTGGAGATGGCGCCGTCGCGCTTGGGGATGTCGCGCAGGGTGAAGATGAGGAAGGCCGAGACGAGGTACGCGCAGGCGTTCACGACCAGGGCCAGCCCGGTCGCGTCGCGCCCCAGCGGGAACGGCACGATGCCCGCGATCAGGTCGCCGGCCACCGAGAGCGCGGCGAAGAGCATGGCCGCGACGGGCGCGGTGCCGTAGGTGACCAGCAGGTTGAGTTGATTGGCCTGCTCGAGCTGCGCCTTGGGCACCAGGTTGGGGACCGTGGCCTCCTTGGCCGGCACCCAGAACAGGTTCACGCATTCGACCAGGACGGTCGCGATGATGACCCACTGGTAGTTGTCGACGAACGGGATCGACAGCACCACGGCGAACCTGGCGAGGTCTGCGCAGAACATCGTCAGCCGCCGGTCGAACCGGTCGGCGAACACGCCCGCCAGCGGCCCCAGCAGCACGGCCGGCAACATCTTGGCCACGAACACGCCGCCGACGGCCAGCGACTGCACGCGGTAGTCACCCTGCGTGAGGTTTCCCGCGAGGGCGGTCAGGGCCAGGAGGTTGAGCCAGTCGCCCAGGCTGCACACCGACATGGCGGTCCAGAGCCGTCGGAACGGCGCATTGGCCAGCACATGAGTCGGGCGGCTTCGGCCAGGGGCAGTCATGATTTCAGCGTATCCAGGTGTTGACCGGAAGTGGGTGGACAAGAGCCGAGCCGGATATCCCCGGCTGCTCGTGGCCGAGGGTATTACGGGAACGACCCGGAGCGCAGGTTACACACCTCGAATAGGGCCCCAAAAACATCATCAATTCATAACTCCGGACTCTTGCCGCGCCTCTTCGACCAATGGTTGCCAGGCGCCCCTGATGTCGTCGGGAAGAACCAGCTCGTCCCACAGGTCGATCAGCAGCACGCCGTCGACGTGACTCAGCAGCTCGCCCGGCCCGCCGCCGCACAGCA
This sequence comes from [Actinomadura] parvosata subsp. kistnae, assembly GCF_900323885.1. Lineage (GTDB taxonomy): Bacteria > Actinomycetota > Actinomycetes > Streptosporangiales > Streptosporangiaceae > Nonomuraea > Nonomuraea composti. The sequence continues at coordinate 2,387,597 of NZ_OOHJ01000018.1, forward strand.
GCGCGGTGTAGGCCGCCCGCCGCTCGTCACGGTCGGACAGGTCGTAGACGCGCTCGCCGAGCCGCACGACGCCCAGCGCCTGCGCCACCGGCAGCCGCCGCAGCCGGCTGGGCACGTGGAAGACGCGCCCGTCGGCGCCCACGTGGGCCGCGCACTCGACCTTGGGCTCCAGCACCAGCCGGAACCCGGCCGCGTCGAGGATGCGCCCCGCGGTCTCCAGCGTCGGCGACTTCCTGCCGTGCTCGTAGGCCGACAACGTGGTGCGCGACGTGCCACTCACGCTGGCCAGCGCCTTCTGGTTGAGGCTCGCGGCATGCCTGGCCTGCCTGAGCAGCAGCCCGCCGCGCCTGGCCCAGAAGGCGACCTCCTGGCCCAGCACCCGCTCCACAGGCGAGGAGACCACGAACCACCTCCGCAAAGTATCCGGGCGGATACTCTACGCCATCATGGCGCCACGTGACCACCGGATTACCAGAAGTCAGCCGCCCAATTCCAGCAGGGTGATCTCGGGCGGCGCCCCGACGCGTACCGGAGGGCCCCAGAAACCCGCGCCCCTGGTGACGTACAGCTGCGTGCCGCCCACCCTGGCCAGCCCCGACACGACCGGCTGCTGCAGCCCCACCACCAGGTTGAACGGCGCGATCTGACCACCGTGCGTGTGCCCGGACAGCTGCAGGTCGACGCCGTGCCGCGCGGCCTCGTCCACCTGGATCGGCTGGTGCGCGAGCAGCACCGTGGAGCGGCCGGTGTCGCGCCCGCCGAGCGCCTTGCCGAAGTCGGGGCCGTCGCCGCTCGCGGCGCCGCCGACGTCGTTGACGCCCGCGAGGTCGAGCACGGCGCCCTGGTGGCCGATCTCCACGCGCTCGTTGCGCAGGGAGCGCACGCCCAGCTCCTTGAGCTCCTCGATCCACTCGCCGGGGCCTTCGGCGGTGAAGTACTCGTGGTTACCTGTCACGAAATAGGCCCCGTAGCGGGACTCGAGGCTCTTCAGCGGTCGCGCCAGCGCGCCGAGCTGGGCCACCGTCCCGTCCACGAGGTCGCCCACGATGGCCACCACGTCGGCCTCGAGCCCGTTGATCATCCGGACGATCCGCTCGGTGTGGCCGATGCCCGTGAGCGGCCCGAGGTGGATGTCGCTCACCACGGCGAACCGCAGGCCGTGCAGCCGGGAGTCCAGCCTCGGCAGCGCGACCCTGACCCGCTCGATCACGGGGTCGCCGAGCGCGCTCGACATGCCGTACCCGACCGTGGCCAGCGCGCCCGCCCCGGCGATGGCCGCGGTGGTCCGCCCGAGGAAGAGCCGCCTGCTCAGGTCGGGCACGGGCGAAGGCTCCGGCTCGGACGAGACGGACGTCCCCCCGCCCACCGTCACCGGGACGGGCGCCGGCACCCGCTCCCGCCGCTCGGCCCTGCGCAGCGACGCCGCCGCCACCGCCCGCGGCACCTCCAGCACCACCAGGATGACGACCAGGTAGAACATCACCGCCAGCCAGACGTAGCCGGGCCAGGCCACCCAGCTCTCCAGCCCCATCCTCGTGCCCACGAACGTCGTCACGAGCACCGCGAGCAGCCCGGCCAGCACCCACGTCAGGGCCTTGCGCCAGCGCCCGGGACGGGTCGTCTGACGCACCAGCCGATGCCACAGGTACCCGTGCACGAGCAGCACCAGGGCAACGAAGATCACCACGATCACACCCATGATGCTACTTCCGGAAATTCCGGAAATAGCACCTCAGGGGTGTCTACGACTTGGCCGCAGGCTTCTTCGCCGGAGCCTTCTTCGCCGGCGCCTTCCTCGTGGTGGTCTTGGCCGTGGTGCTCTTGGCCGCGGTCTTCTTCGGCGCAGGAGCCCGCTCACGCCGCTCGGCCAGCAGCTCCGCCGCCCGCTCGATCGTGATGTCCTCGACCGTGTCGCCCTTGCGGAGCGACGCGTTCGTCTCGCCGTCGGTCACATAAGGCCCGAACCGGCCCTCCTTCACCACCACGGGCTTCTTGGAGTTGGGGTCGGCGCCCAGCTCCCGCAGCGGTGCCGCGGCGGCGGCCCGCCGCCCGCGCTGCTTCGGCTGCGCGAACAGCTCCTTGGCCTGCTCGATCGTGACCGTCAGCAGTTCGTCCTCGGAGGCCAGCGACCGCGAGTCGGTGCCCTTCTTCAGGTACGGGCCGAACTTGCCGTTGTGGGCGACGACCTCCTCGCCCTCCAGCTCCCCCACCACCCGCGGGATCGACAGCAGCTTGAGCGCGTCGTCCAGCGTGATCGTGTCGAGGGACATGGACTTGAACAGCGAGCTCGTGCGCGGCTTCGGCGCGTCGGCCTTCTTCGTGCGCCGCTTCGGGGCCTCCTCGTCGGCGGCCGGCTCGGGCAGGACCTCCGTCACGTACGGCCCGTAACGCCCGTCCTTCGCCACGATCATGTGCCCCGTGGCCGGGTCCTGGCCGAGCTGCCGGTCGCCGGTCGGCCGCGAGAACAGCTCCTCCGCCTTCTCCGCCGTCAGCTCGTCGGGCGTCATGTCCTCGGGCACGTTCACCCGCGCGCCGTCCCTGTCGAGGTACGGCCCGTAACGCCCGACCCGCAGCACGATGTCGGTGCCCTTGACCGGGAACGAGCTGATCTCCTTGGCGTCGATGTCGCCGAGGTCGGTGACCATCTCCTTCAGGCCCTCGTCGCCGTCGGCGCCGTAGTAGAAGCGCCGCAGCTCGGGCACCCGCTCCGCCCGGTCGTTGGCGATGTCGTCGAGGACCTTCTCCATCTCGGCGGTGAAGTCGTAGTCGACGAGGTTGCCGAAGTGCTGCTCCAGCAGGTTGACCACGGCGAACGCAAGGAACGACGGCACCAGCGCCGTGCCCTTCTTGAACACGTAGCCGCGGTCGAGGATCGTGCCGATGATCGAGGCGTACGTGGAGGGCCGCCCGATCTCGCGGTCCTCCAGCTCCTTGACCAGCGACGCCTCGGTGTAGCGGGCGGGCGGCTTGGTCGAGTGGCCGGCGACGTCGAGGCGGGTCACGCTGAGCGCGTCGCCCTCCTCCAGGTTCGGCAGCCGCTTCTCGGAGTCGTCGCGGTCGGTGGCGGGGTCGTCGGCCCCCTCCACGTACGCCTTGAGGAACCCGTAGAACGTGATCGTCCGGCCGGACGCGCTGAACTCGACGTCCTCACCGCCCGACGACCGCCCGGCCACCTTCACCGTGACCGACTCGCCCACCGCGTCCTTCATCTGGGAGGACACCGTGCGCTGCCAGATCAGCTCGTACAGGCGGAACATGTCGCCCGACAGCCCGGTCTCGCCGGGCGTGCGGAACTCCTCGCCCGACGGCCTGATCGCCTCGTGCGCCTCCTGCGCGCTCTTCACCTTGCTGGCGTAGACGCGGGGCTTGTCCGGCACGTACGAGGCGCCGTACAGCTTGATCGCCTGCGAGCGCGCGGCCGCCACCGCCGTCTCCGACAGCGTGATGCTGTCGGTACGCATGTAGGTGATGAACCCGTTCTCGTAGAGCCGCTGCGCGACCTGCATCGTGTACTTGGCGGAGAACCCCAGCTTCCGGCTGGCCTCCTGCTGCAATGTGGTCGTCCGGAACGGCGCATAAGGCTTGCGCGTGTACGGCTTGCGCTCGACGGACCTGACCGCGAACGACGCCCCCTGGAGCCGCCCGGCCAGCTCACCGGCGGCGGCCTCCGACAGGTGCAGCACGTCGGAGCCGCTCTTGAGCTGCCCCGTGCTGGCGAAGTCGCGCCCCTGCGCCACCCGCTTGCCGTCGACCTGGGTGAGCGTCGCGGTGAAGTCGCGCGGCCGCTCCTCCGGCTTGTTGGTGTCGAACAGCGCCTGAAGGTCCCAATAGTGGGCCGGCGTGAACGCGATGCGCTCCCGCTCGCGCTCCACCACCAGCCGCGTCGCCACCGACTGCACCCGGCCGGCCGACAGCTTCGGCTTGACCTTCTTCCACAGGACGGGGCTGACCTCGTAACCGTAGAGGCGGTCGAGGATGCGGCGCGTCTCCTGGGCGTCCACCAGGCGGAGGTTGAGGTCGCGCGGGTTGGCCACGGCGTCGCGGATCGCCTGCGGGGTGATCTCGTGGAAGACCATGCGGTGCACGGGCACCTTCGGCTTCAGCACCTCGCGCAGGTGCCAGGCGATGGCCTCGCCCTCGCGGTCCTCGTCGGTGGCCAGATAGAGCTCGTCGGCGTCCTTCAGCAGCTGCCGCAGCTTGGCGACCTGCGAGCGCTTGTCGTGGTTGACGACGTACAGCGGCTCGAACCCGTGCTCGACGTTCACCCCGAGGCGGGCCCATGGCGCACCCTTGAACTTCTCGGGGATGTCGTCGGCCCTCTCCGGCAGGTCACGGATGTGACCGATGCTCGATTCGACGATGTAGCCGCGCCCGAGGTACCCGGCAATGGTCTTCGCCTTGGCCGGCGACTCGACGATCACCAGGCGTGTTCCGCCGGCGCTGCCGTTCTTGGCTGGCACGCTGCTTCCTACCTCGCTGTTCGCTAGCAAATCCCCCTGCCGGGAGTCGGCACAGACTGAAAGGTAACCCGACTCGCGGAAATTTCCTTCCCCCGGGCTACCCACTCGCTTCCGGGTCCACCCACAAGCACGCAGAATAAGGCCCATCGAGCGGCATGGCGCCCTGACTCACCCTGGAGACTAATCGTTGTGCTCGACTACTCCTACATGGATATCTTCATTCCACGCGATCTCACTCGCGAAGCAGCACGTCAACTGCTCACCGAACACGCAGAGTACGGACAGTGGGAGCTCGCGCGCGTCCGCGTGCACCCCGACGGCAGCCGCCACGTACGCCTGCGGCGGAAGATCATGCGAGTACGCAGCACGCTCTGACCCCGGACATGGCTTTGCCCGCCCCGGGCCGCGCCCCCGGAACGGGCAAAGCGTCTATGGCGGGCTACTCACAGGCTGTGAGCAGGAGCCGTGCGGTGTTATGTACTAGCTGATTCCTTACTTACGGCCGAACCGGAACCGGCGGGCCGCACCGAACAGCGTCGCGGAGGCGGCCAGCATCGAGCCGAGCAGCAGCGCGAGCACCGAGCCGGCGTTCATGCCGGTCACGCCGGCGGGCTGCTCGGCGCTCATCAGGCCGACGTCCGGCACGGGCAGGCTGCGGGTGGCCGAGGCCACCGCGCCACCGGCGGGGGTGGAGGCGACCAGGCCGGTCGCCGGGGCGAGCGCGGAGGCCGGGCCCGACGCGGCGCCGCGGCCCTTGCCGTCGACCGGGGCCGAGGTCGCCTGGCGGGCCGGCTTGCCGGGGCTCAGGGGCAGGCCGGGCAGCTCGGGCAGGTGCGGCAGGCCCAGCGTCCTCGACGCGTCCTCCACGACGGGCAGCTGCCCGGTGACGTTGCCCACACCCTCGACCTGCTTGGTGACGCCGGCGAGGTCGCCGACGCCCTCGACGTGCCGGGTCAGGGCACCGGCGCCCGGGACCGACTTGGTCACCTTGGTGGCGCCGCCCAGCGCCTGGACCTGCTGCGTGACCTCGCCGACCTTGCCGCCGACCTCCTGGGCGCCGCCCAGCACCGGCAGGGACGGCGTGATGGGCAGCATGCCGCCCTTGGCCGCCGCGACCTTGCTGTTGGCGCGGGCGAAGCGCTCGAACCCGTCGGGACGCTGGGCCCCGGGCCTGCCGACGTTCGACCCGCCGAGGCACCCGGCGGCGGCGTCACCCAGGACGGCCGCGGCGTTGCCGCACACGTTGATCGGCGCGGCGATCGGCGCGACCGCCTGGTTGCCGCTCAGCACGCCGCCGGCGCCCGAGGTGCGGTTGCCGCCCGCGCCGACCCCGTCGCGCGCCCAGACGCCCGCGCCGCCCCGGCAGCGGGCCTCCGCCAGGCCGAGCACCGCGGCCGCGTTGCCGCACACGTTGATCGGCGCCGCGATCGGCGCGACCGCCTGGTTGCCGCTCAGCACGCCACCGGCGCCCGAGGTGCGGTTGCCGCCTGCGTTCCGGCCCGACTTGTGCACGACCGCGCCGCCCTTGCACCCGGCGAACGCGTGCCCCAGCACCGCCGCGGCGTTGCCGCAGACGTCGATCGGGGCGCTGACCGGCGCGACCGCCTGGTTCCCGCTCAGCACGCCGCCCGTGCCCGACGTACGGTTGCCGCCGGAGCCCGCGTGCTCCACCTTCGAGCCGCCCTTGCACCCGGCGGACGCGTTGCCCACGGCGTTGCCGCAGACGTCGACCGGCAGGCTGACCGGCGCCACCACCTGGTTGCCGCTGCCGGCGCCGAAGCGCCCGTCGGTGTCGTTGCCCGTCGAGCCGGCCGCCATGTGCCGCGCCTGGTAACGCGCGCCCGACCCGCCGCCGTTGGTGACGGTCGAGCCGCCGCGGCAGCCGGAGAACGCGTTCCCGACCGCGGCGACCGAGTTGCCGCAGACGTTGATCGGCGCCGAGACGGGCGCCACGATCTGGTTCCCGCCGAGCACGCTGCCGTTGCCTGACGTACGGTTGCCGCCCGCGCCCGGCCCGGTGTTGTGCACGGCGGCGCCGCCCGTGCAGCCGGCCGTCGCGTTACCGAAGATCGCCACCGCGTTGCCGCAGGCGTTGATCGGCGCGGAGATGGGCGCGGTGATCTGGTTGCCGCCGAGCACGCTGCCGTTTCCGGACGTCCGGTTGCCGCCCGCGCCGCCCCTGCCCTGGGTACGGACGGTCGCCCCGCCCTTGCAGCCCGCGTCGGAGTTGCCGACCAGGGAGACCGCGTTGCCACAGGCGTTGACCGGGACGCTGATCGGCGCGTTCACCTGGTTGCCGCCGCCGACCGAGCCGTTGCCCGAGGTGGTGTTGGGGATGCCGGAACGGCCCTGGCCGACGACCTCGGCGCCGCCCTGGGAGGTGGCCTCCGCGTTGCCGACGGCGGCGACGGAGTTGCCGCTGATGTCGATCGGCACGGAGATCGGCAGGTCGACCTGGTTGCCGCCGGCGACCGACCCGTTGCCGGAGGTGTCGGCCAGCGCGGCGCCGGGAGTGCCGAACGACATGACGGCCACGGCCAGCAGAGCCGCGGGGCTCGATGCTTTCGCCCACGTACGCATGATGAATGCTCCTAGTGGTTCTTGGGGGGATTACCTGAACGGGTTCGCGGGCAGCCCGGAGGCACGCGTTCGATCGCGTGCACAGCGGAACTCGGGATGCGCGAACCGGTGGAACGGGAACTGACGTGCTCACCCGCGGGCGGAGGGATTCGAAGCCACACTCCGCCGCGTCACCATGGGAAATTCGGACCCACCGGAAACGGGCACCGCTTCGCTCAGGGAGATGTCACTTCTCGGTGACGTTCATGCTCATCGCGCGTCATCACCGTCATCGCCCTGGCGCGGCTCCGAGCCGGCGTGCAGGTGCGGGGATCAGTCAGGTGAGAAGGAGGGGTCGTCCGCCGCTGTGCGGACGACGGGGGGAAGCAGGCGCGCCAGGGGGGCGCGGCCTGCCTGGAGCCGCGGGTCGAAACCGGACCTCACGACTTCCCCGGTCACAGGCCCGAAGGGACCACTGCCGCCGCCGTTGGGCACCAGACCATCGGTGTCCAGGATCTTCCCGGCGGAGGAAGGTGCGGGCAGGCCAGGGTCCCGCTGACTGTTGAGGCCGTCGACCGTACGCCCCGCCATGGCCTCGGCGTTGTCCGACGCCGAGACGCCCAGGGGAGCGGTGAACCCGTCTTGCACGGCGGCCAGGCCCTGCGTCGCCGCAGTGCCGTCGCCGCTCGAGCTCCCTGCCGCCCCAGTCACCGCAGTGCTGTCGCCGCTCGAGCTCGCTGCCGCCCCTGTCGCCGCGGTGGCGTCCGCGGCCGCCGGAGCGGCGGTGAGCATGCCGAACAGCACAGCAAGCAGCCACCCGGCGGCCACCAGGGCGCCAATCGCGACTGCCCGCACGACGACCCGCCGGGCACCGGCCGCGAACCGCGCCATCCGGTCACCCAGCACGGCGGCCGAGCCTTGAGCCGGGACAGCCTGGACAGTCACGCGCGGGCGGCGCGCAGCACGGGCCATCGCCCTCAGCCGCTGCACCGCCACGCGCGTCACTTGCCCTCCCGAGCTCCAGAACCGGCCTCACGTCGTGAGGCCGGTCCGTGGACTCACCCCTCAACGGTCCGTAACCGTAGCAGCACCCAAGGTTGTCGCAAGGCCTTTTCGGCGGAGTCCCAGGAATTCACCAACTCCCCACCCCGCAAACCATCCCCAACCCACCCAAGCCCCAGCGGCCACCCTCACGAGACCCCCATCCGGAGCCCCGGACCGCCCTAACCACGGGCCTTGAGAGGTATCTCTGGCCGGGTACCGATTCTTGGTATGACGCACTCCTCAGAGTTTGCTAACCTTACTGAGCCGACGCGGGATGACGGTCCCGCGTGACAGGCACCAAGTCCGGGTGGCGGAATAGGCAGACGCGCTAGCTTGAGGTGCTAGTGCCCAGTGATGGGCATGGGGGTTCAAGTCCCCCCTCGGACACAAGGATCACGCGAGAAGAGCTCGCCCTGCGGGGCGGGCTCTTTTGTTTGTGCCGCCGATGGCTAAGGGTGCCGGTGGAGGCGGTACGTGGCGAGGACGTTGAGCCTGTGCAGGTCGCGGCAGAGGGCCAGCATGCCGCGCCGGGCGGCCTCAGGGAGGGCGGCCGACAGGGACGGGGCCAGGCGGTCGGCCCAGAGGTCGGTGCACGACGCGTACGTCTCCTCCAGGGTGTGGCCCGCCTGGACGCTCTGCCGTACCTCGTCGTCGAGCCGTTCGAGATACGTGATGAGGTCGGTCACGGCGGCGGGGCCGCTGCCCATGGGGCCGTGGCCGGGGACGATGGTCTTCAGGTGGGGCAGTGTCTCGCGCATCTTGCGCAGCGAGGTCACGTAGGGGGAGGGGCCGCCCTGGAGGAGCATGGGGGCGATGCCGGCGTGGCAGAGGAAGTTGCCGGTCCAGGCGGTACGCGCGTCGGGGACGTGCACGATGGTGTCGCCGGGGCCGTTGCCGGGGCCGAAGTGGTGCAGCTCGACGGTGCGTCCGCCCAGGTCGATCTCGGCGTAGGAGGCGAAGGTGAGGTCTGGCTTGCGCCATTCCGTCACCTGGTCGAGCAGGGCGGCGTCGCCGTACATGTTGGCCGAGCGGGTCTGCTTCTCGTAGGCCAGGTCGGTCATGTTCGCCTTGTTGAGGGTGGAGGAGACGATCACGACGTCGTCGGGGAAGGCGGCGTTCCCGAAGGTGTGGTCGCCGTGGTACGTCGTGTTGACCAGGTAGCGCAGCGGCCGGTCGGTGAGGGCGGCGGCAGTCGTCCGGATCCGGGCGGAGACGTCCGGAGTGATGCCGGCGTCGATCACGAGCGTGGCGGCGCGGCCCGTGACCATGCCGTTGTTGTCCTTGGGCGGCCGGTTGGCCATGAGGGCCCACACTCCGGGGGTGAGCTCGTGGGGCAGCAGTTCCAGGCCGATGGGTGACAGGTTGGGGCCGCCGTAGCCGTGGGGGCGTTCGGCGATCTCGCGTTCGGGGAGGGGCATCGTCGTTTCCTTACAGAGTGGTCAGAGTGGTCAGGCGGACACGGGCACGGGGCGGGGGGTGGCGGGCAGCGGAGGGAGTGCGGCGGTCCACAGCCTGTGGACGAGGATCGGGCCGATGATCCAGTAGCCGAGGGAGGTGACGATGCCGGGGAAGGCGAGGTCGCCGGAGACGAGGTCGTAGACGGGGTGGCCGATGGCGTTGCCCATCGCGCCCATGATCGCGAAGAACCAGGCGATGAGCAGCGGCACCCGCCAACCCCGGTGGATGGCGAGGGCGCCCATGGCGAAGGCCGCGTAGCTGATCATGTTGATCCAGACGAACAGGTCGAGGGTCATCGCCGGCGCGCCGAAGACCTCGGTGGGCCAGCGGCGGTTGAAGCCGTTCATGAACTCCTCGCCGAAGTGCAGGAACTGCCAGGCCAGGCCGACGAGGTAGACGGGCAGCACCCGGGAGGGGTCGGGGAGCCTGCGGTTCGTGGTGGCGAGGTGGCAGGCGTAGGCGATGACCATGGCGGGGATGAAGGTCAGCCACAGCGCCAGGCCGGGCGACAGGTAGGCGAACAGCACGATCAGGGCGGCGGCCAGGACGCCGGCGGCGACGGCGGGACGGTGGCGGGTCATCGCATGCTCCTCATGAGGTGGGTGGTGATGGTGTTGAGCTCGATCGGCGCGTCGTCGCCGACCACGACGGTGCCGCCGAGGCCGGCCAGGTGGCCGCCGGAGGCGCAGGTGGGGGTGAGGGCGAATGTCATGCCGGGGGTGAGCGGCAGGTCAGAGCCGATGGTGGGCTGCTCGGCGAGCAGGCCGTAGCCGGCGCTGCGCGGCAGGTCGCCGAGGCGGGCACCGGAGCCGCCGGTCACGCCACCGGGATTGAGGCTGTGGACAAGAGGGTGCGGGTGCGAGCCACCCGCGAGGGAGTGCGGGTGCGGGTGCGGGTGCCGGCCGCCCGCAAGCGAGTGCGGGTGCGGATCCCGGCCGCCCACGAGCGAGTGCGGGTCCCGGCGGCCCGCCTCCCGCATCGCGGTCACGACCTCGCCGAACAGGCGGCCGGGGCGCAGTGTCGCCAGCCCCGCCTCGTAGGCGGCCCGCGCCGTCTTCACCAGCGACTCCGTCCCGGGGTGGACGTCGCCGAGCGCGATGGTCAGGCGTTGCCGGGCCTCGCGCAGGCCGTACCGGACGGAGAGTTCGGCGAGGACCAGGTCGCCGTCCTCGACCAGGCGCGGCGGCTGCGGCCGGTACGACCAGGCGGGCGGCCCGCACGAGACGGGCTCCCGTCCGGACACGATCGACACGTCCCCCGGCACGGCGCCCTGGCGCAGGCACTCGGCGACGGCGGCCGCGTACAGCGCCGCCTCGCTGACACCCGGCCGCACCGCCTCCAGCATCGCCCGCGCCATCGACTCCCCCACCGCGGCGGCGCGGCGGACGCACGCCAGCTCCTCGCCCGACTGGGGCAGCGCGCGGGTGACGAAGGCCCGCTCGACCGGCCGGGCGGTGAGCTGGGGCAGCTGCTGGAGCACCGAGGACCACAACGCGTACGGCATGAGCGGGTCGGCGTGGAACGGCGGGCAGGGCTCCAGCCCGAGCACCCCGACCGGCGACCTGCTGAGCCCGTGCGCGCGCAGCGTCTCGGCCACGCCGTGGGCGTGCTTGGCGACCAGCACGTTCTCCGGCCTCATCCACTGCGCGTCGCCGCGCGCGCCGGCGAGGAGGTGGTCGCCGACGTGCGCGGGCGAGCCGACCAGCATGACGGGCTCGCCGGCGCGGGGGAAGACGACGATCGCGCCGGGACGGTCGTTGGTGAGGTACGCGTCCGGCGCCCATCCGGCCCCGCCGTGGACGACGACCGCGTCGACGCCCTCGGCGTCCATGAGCCGCCTGGCCAGATCCCAGCGCCGGTCCCGTTCGGCCAGGGAATAGCTTGGAAGATCCATGCCGGCGACGCTACGGAGCCGCCTCCGGCCGGGAATCTGTCACGTGACCGGTCATCCCGGCGCGGGCATATGTCACGGTCTCCATAAGATCGTCCTGTGTTGTACGGGCGCGGGGCCGAGACCGAGCGGATCGACCGCCTGCTGGCTCAGGCCGTCGGCGGCCGCAGCGGCGTCCTGGTGCTGCGCGGCCCGGCGGGGATCGGCAAGTCCGCGCTGCTGGCGCACGCGGAGCGGCAGGCGGCCGCCATGGGGGTCCGCACGTTGCGCGGGGTGGGCATCGAGAGCGAGACGGAGCTGGTGTTCGCGGCGCTGCACCTGCTGCTGCGTACCGGGCTCGACCGCCTCGACCGGCTGCCGGCCCCGCAGGCGGGGGCGCTCGCGGGCGCGTTCGGGCTGGCCCCCGCGACCGCGGCCGACCGGTTCCTCGTCGGGCTCGGCGCCCTGACGCTGCTGGCCGAGCTCGCCGGCGACGGGCCGCTGCTGTGCCTGGTGGACGACGCCCAGTGGCTGGACCGCTCCTCGGCCGACGCGCTGCTGTTCGCCGCGCGGCGGCTGGAGGCGGAGGGGATCGTGCTGATCCTCGCGGTACGTGACGGCAGCCACGGCTTCCGCCCGGCGGGCCTGCCCGAGCTCCGGCTCGGCGGCCTCGGCCCCCAGGACGCGGCGAGGCTGCTGGGCGAGACCGCCGGGCCGCTGGCCCCGCACGTCAGGGACCGCGTCCTGGCCGAGAGCGAGGGCAACCCGCTCGCGCTCATCGAGCTGCCCTCGGCGCTCACGCCGGAGCAGCGGGCCGGCCAGGTCACCCCGCTGGCCCACCAGCTGGGGCCGCTCCCGCTGACCGGCCGGATGCAGGAGGCGTTCCAGGCGCAGATCCACGGGCTGCCGGAGGCGGCCAGGACCCTGCTGCTGGTGGCCGCCGCGGAGAGCACGGGCGATCTCGCGGTGATCCTGGCGGCGGCGCAGCGGCTCGGGGCCGGTGCCGAGGCCGTCGAGCCGGGGGAACACGGCGGCCTCGTCCACGTCGTCGGCGGGGAGCTCGCCTTCCGCCACCCGCTCATCAGGGCGGCCGCCTATCAGGGAGCGCCGTTCACCCGACGGCTGGCGGCGCACCGGGCGCTGGCCGCCGTTCTCGCCGACGCTGCGAAAAGCGACGGTCGGCACGCCGATGCCCGTGCCTGGCACCGCGCCGCCGCCTGCACCGAACCGGACGAATCCGTCGCCGCCGAGCTGGAGCGGGCGGCCGAACGCGCCCGGCGCAGAAGCGGGCACGCCGCCACCACGGCGGCCTACCAGCGGGCGGCCCAGCTCACCCCGGAGCCATGTGACCAGGTGAGGCGGCTGGTCAGCGCGGCCGAGGCGGCGATGGACGCCGGTCAGCTCCTGCAGTCCCGCGCCCTGGCCGACCGCGCCGCGGTGCTCACCGAGGACCGGCGGGAGCGGGCCAGGATCGCGGGGGTGCGGGCGGCCATCGAGTTCGAGCAGGGCTCGCCGAGGGTCGCGCACGGCATCCTCATAGCCGCCGCCGGCCCCATCGCGGACGAGGACCCGGACCGGGCCGCGTCGATGCTGCTCGAAGCCGTCCGCGACGCGTGGTTCGCCGGCGCGCCCGAGCCGGCCAGGCAGGCCGTCGAGCGCCTGCACGCGCTCGGCCTGCCGCCCGGGCACCACCTCCAGTCTGCCGTCTCCGCGTTGACCGGCCTGGCCGACCTGCTGGCGGGCGATCCCGCCCGGGGGCTGGTGCCCATCCACGCCGCGCTCGCCGACGCCCGGCACGCCGAGCCGGGCGGCCCGGGGCAGCAGCTCATCATGGCGTCGATGGCCTTCATGGTGGGCGACGACGAGATCGGCCTCGACCTGGCCACCCGCCTGACCGACGACTGCCGCGCGCAGGGCCTCGTCGGCTGGCTGCCGCACGCGCTGCAGAACCTGGCCAGCATCCAGCTCTACCTCGGCCGCTTTCAGGACGCGCGCGCCTGCGCCGACGAGGCCGTGCGCATCGCCGGCGACATCGGTCAGCACCACCGCCTCGACCATCTCCAGGGCGTGCTCGCCTGGCTGGCCGCCGTCCGCGGCGACGAGCGCACCTGTACGGAGCTCGTCGGCCGCGTGCACGCCCACGCCACCGGGCACGACAACGTGTCGAGCCTGGCCTGGACGCTCTGGGCGCGAGCCCTGCTGGCCATGGGGCAGGGCCGGATGGAGGCGGCGCTGGAGGAGCTGACGGCCGGCCTCGCCGGCGCCACCCGCCACCAGCTCACCACCACGCTGACCGTCCCGGACCTGGTGGAGGCGGCCGTCCGGTGCGAGCGGGCGGACCGGGCCGAGGCGCCGCTGGCCAGGTTCGAGGAGTGGGCCACGGCCACCGGGCAGCCCTGGGCGCGTGCGGTCACCCTGCGCTGCAAGGCGTTGGTCGCCGGGTCCGACGAGGACACGGAAGCCCGCTACGCCGAGGCCGTCGGCCTGCATCTCAACGGTGGCCGGCCGTTCGAGGAGGGCCGCACCCGGCTGCTGTTCGGCGAGTGGCTGCGCAGGAGCCGGCGCAAGGCGGAGGCCAGGGTCCAGCTCCGGCAGGCGCTCGACACGTTCGACCGCGCCGGAGCGCTCCCGTGGGCGGAGCGGGCCCGCGCCGAGCTGCGCGCCACCGGAGAGGCGAGCGCCATGGGACGGGCGGCGGGCGCGGCGAGCCTGCTGACCGCGCAGGAGCTCCAGATCGTCCGGCTGGCCGCGCAGGGCGGCACGAACCGCGACATCGGCGCGCGGCTCTTCCTGAGCCCGCGCACCGTGGGCTACCACCTGCACAAGGCGTTCCCCAAGCTCGGCGTCGCCTCCAGGGCGGAGCTCGCCCGGCTCGACCTGGGCACCTGATCAGGCGGAGGCCCAGGGAGGGGACGGTGACAACATCGGGCGGTCGCCCGGGGCCAGGCGGAGCGCGAGCAGGGCGACGTCGTCGGTGAAGTGGTCGCCGCGGTGGGCCAGGAGGCGCTCGCACAGCTTCTCCAGCGGCAGGTGGCGATGCTCGGCGGCGCGGCGGGCCAGGCTGTCGAGGCCGTCGTCGATGCTGCGTGCGGGGTCCTCGACCAGGCCGTCCGTGTACATGATCAGGGTCGATCCGGCGGGGATGGGGTCGTCGTGGTCGGGGCGGGGCAGGTCGGGCAGGACGCCCAGCGGGTGGCCGCTGTCGGCGCTCAGGTAGCGGACGGGGCCGTCGGCGGGGATCAGGAGCGCGGGCGGGTGGCCGGCGCTGCTCCAGCGCAGCCGCCAGCCTGAGCCGGCGGGCCGTTCCAGCCGGGCCAGCAGGACGGTGGCCATGGGGCCGCCGTGCAGGCCGTGCAGCACCTCGTCGAGCCGCCGCAGGATGTGGGAGGGCGGCTCGCAGTGCTCGTAGGCGAGCACGCGGAGCATGTTGCTGATGCGGCTCATGACGGTGGCCGACTTGAGGTCGTGGCCCATCACGTCGCCGACCATGAGGCAGGGCACGCCGTCGGGCAGGACGATCGCGTCGTACCAGTCGCCGCCGATCTCCGGCAGGGAGCTGGAGGGGCGGTAGCGGGCGCACGCGTGTAGGACGCCCAGGTCGGGCAGGTCGGGGAGCAGGCTGCGCTGGAAGTCCTCGGTGCTGCGGCGGATCCGCCGGTACAGGCGGGCGTTCTCGATGGCGACGCTGGCCGCGCTGGCGAGCGCCGCGATGATCCGCTCGTCGTCGTCGGTGAACGGCCCGCCCGAACGCTTGTCGGCGAAGTACATGTTGCCGTAGACGGTGCCGCGCACCACGAGCGGTGCCCCCATCAGGGTCCGCATCAGCGGATGGCCGGCGGGGAAGCCGCGGAAGTGGGGATGGGCGCGCACGTCGTCCACGCGCATCGGGCGGGGGCAGGCGACCAGCTCGCCCAGCAGGCCGTGGGTGGTGGGCATGCGGCCGATGGCGTCGTACACCTCCTGCGTGACGCCGCAGGTGAACAGGTCGGCGAACTCGCCTTCCTCGTTGAGGACGCCGAGCGCGCCGTAGCGGGCGTCCACCAGGTCGGCCGACACCTCCACGATGGTGCGCAACGCCGCGTTCAGCTCCAGCTCGGAGCTGATCGCGAGGACGGCTTCCAGCAGGCGCCGCATCCGGTCGTGCAGGTGGCGGATCTGCCCGAGGCTCTCCTGCAGCCGCTGCAGGTTCTCGGCGCCCAGCCCGCCGAGCTCACCGCCGAACACGCCGCCCGCAGGCTCCCCTCCCACCACACCCCCGAGTTGCTCTCGCCTGCCTCATGCCCCATGGCGTCCGCATGACACCTGGTCAGAGCGCTGCCAGGCGGCCGGCTCTGGACAAGGCGCCGCGAACGTGATCTGACGGAGAAAGAGGGCCACGATCACGAACAGGAGCACCTGGACATGAGCGACACGCCACGACTGCACAGAGCAGGCACGACGCTGCTGGAGCGGGCCCGCGACCTGCGCCCCCTGATCGAGCGCGAGGCCGAGCGGGCCGAGACGGACGGGAAGCTGACCGCACCCGTCGTGGACGCCCTGCACGACGCGGGCCTGTTCGGCAGCTGGGTGCCGGCGCCGCTCGGGGGCGCCGAGCTGTCCCCGGCGGAGCTGCTCGCCATCTTCGAGACGCTGACGTACGCGGACCCGTCCACGGGCTGGGTCGTCATGGCCACCTGCCTCGAGAACGGCACGGCCGGCGCCTACCTGGGCGAGGACGCCGTCGAACGCATCTTCAAGGGCCCCCGGATGCCGCTGATCGCCGGCCAGGGCACCCGGACGGGCGTGGCCGTGCCGGAGAACGGCGGGCACCGGCTCACCGGGCAGTGGAGCTTCGCCTCGGGCATGTACCACGCGCAGTACGCCCACAGCGCCGCCGTCGTCGAGGGCACCGACGAGGTGCGCATCTTCATCACCCCCATCGAGGACGTCAAGATGCTCGGCAACTGGGACGTCCTGGGCCTGCGCGCCACGGGCAGCATCGACTACAGCATCGACGGGGTCTTCGTGCCGGAGTCGCAGTCCCACGCCTTCGCGCTGGACGAGCCGCTGCGCGGCGGCGCGATCTACCGGCTCGGCCTGCTCGACCAGGCGCTCATCTGCCACTCGGGCTGGGCGCTCGGCATCGGCCGCCGCCTCCTGGACGAGCTGGCCGGGTACGCGGCCGCGCGCAGCGGGCGGCCGGGCCAGCTCGCCGGCAGCGACGCCTTCCACACGGGCTTCGCGCGGGCCGAGGCGAAGTTCCGCGCGGCCTCGGCGCTGATCCGCGAGACGTGGGACGGGGTGGAGCGCACGCTCGACGACGGCGGGCGGCTCAGCGTCCGGCAGGAGACGATGGTCCGGCTCGCGCTCAACCACATCACCGCGACGGTCACGGAGGTGGCCGCGTTCGTCTACGCGTCGGGCGGCACGACGGCGCTGCGTGACGGGCTGATCCAGCGCCTGTTCAGGGACGCGCAGGCGGGCGCCGCGCACATCCTGTCGGGGCCGCAGGCGCTCAGGGAGTGCGGCAGGGAGCTGGCGGGGCTGGCGCAGGGCGAGAGGTGGGTGGTCCTGGGCCTGGAGGGGTGAGTTTCCGCGCCGGCGATGAGTTCTCGCCGCGAGCTGGGTCGAACCTGCGACAGACGTGCCTGAGCGAAGGAAGGTCCCGCCATGACGACCACCGTCCACATCCTGGAGCGCCCGGACGTGCGGCTGCGTTACGAGGTGCGCGGCTCCGGGCCGCTGCTGGTGCTGACCGGCGCGCCGATGGCGGCGGCGGAGTTCGCGCCGCTGGCCGAGGCGCTGGCGGGCGACCGCACGGTGGTCACACACGATCCGCGCGGCATCTCGGGCAGCGTGCTGGCCGACCCGGCGCAGGACTCCACGCCCGAGCTGCGGGCCGGCGACCTCGCCGCCATCCTCGACGACCTGGGGGCGGACTCGGCCGACGTGTTCGGCAGCAGCGGCGGCGCGGTGACGGGGCTGGCGCTGGTCGCCCGGCACCCGGGCCGGGTGCGGACGCTCGTGGCGCACGAGCCGCCCTGCGTCGAGCTGCTGCCGGACGCCGCCGAGCAGCGCGCCGCGGTGGACGACATGATCGAGACCTTCCACCGCGACGGGCTGTGGGCGGCGTTCGCGAAGTTCATGGGGAACGCCGGTTTCGAGGAGGGTGAGGAGGCCGGGCCGCCCCCGTCGGAGCAGGTGGTGGCCGACGGCTCGCGGTTCTTCGCGCACGAGCTGCGCGGCACCACCCGCTACGTGCCCGACGTCGAGGCGCTGAAGGCGGGGCGGGTCGTCGTCGGGGTGGGCGCGGAGTCGGCGCAGCTCGTGACGTACCGGACGTCGGTGGCGCTGGCCGGGCTGATCGGCGTGACGCCCGTGGAGTTCCCCGGCGACCACGGAGGGTTCGTGGCACATCCGGAGAAGTTCGCCGAGGTGCTGCACGGCCTCCTCTGACTACCGCCACATCGCGGCCACCCGGGCCGCCGCCGCGCGGCCCTGGGCGTAGCCGGCCTCGGCGCTGGGCGTGCGCGACTCGGGGGCGAGCGGGTCGGTGCCGAACGCGGCCAGCGTCGCCTCGTCCGGCTCGATCACTTCCACCGTGCCGTCCAGCCGCGTCCAGGCGGGCTCGCCCACCTCTGCCATGGGGGCGAGCACGAGCACCCGGTCGAAGCCCGCCGCCAGGTCGGCGTTGGTGCTCGTGCGCACGCCGCCGTCCATGTACCGCACCCCGTCGATGGTCACGCACGGCCACACCCCGGGGACGGCGCAGCTCGCCGCCACCGCGTCCACCAGCCCGACGCCCGAGCCGCGCTCGAACAGGCGCACCTCGCCGGAGACCGCCTCCACCGCCACGATCACCAGGTCACGGTCCGGCCACTCGTGCACGGGCAGGCGGGCCTCGATGACCGCGCGCCGCTCGGCCTCGGGGACGGTGGCGGCGGCCAGCGCGAGCGCGCCGATCTCGCGCCGCTGCGCGGCCGGGTCGAGCCCGCTCTCGGCGATGGCCTGCAGCTTGACCCACAGCTCCGGCAGCGACACGCCGCTCACCAGCTCCGGCGTCTGCAGGGCCGGGTCGGTCTGGCGGGCCAGCAGCTCCTTCAGCGGCAGGCCGCTGGTGACCTGGGCGGCCACCGTGGAGCCCGCCGACGTGCCGATGATCCGGTCGGCGGCCGTGACGTCGACGCCTTCGTCCGCGAGCGCGGCCAGCACGCCCGTCTCCCATGCGATCCCGGCGACGCCTCCGCCGCCCAGCACCAATGCTCGTCTCATGGGCCCACCGTATGCCTGTGGGTCACAAGTGGCTTCCAAGCCCTCTTGCCTACGTTCGTCCGGTATGAGGCTCATCTACCGGGAGGAGGCGCTGCGCGAGCGGGAGCGGGGGCGGGCCTCCGCGCGCAGGCCGGCGGTCGCGCGCGGGCCGTCGTTCCTCGTCCTGTGGATCGCGGCGGCGATCGTCGTCACGGCCGGGATCGGCGTGACCGCGCTGGCTCTGGGAACGCTGCGATGAGGCGGCGCGTGCCGGTCACCGCGCCGGCCCTGGGGGCGCTGCGATGAGGCGGCGCGTGCCGGTCGTGCTGCAGAACACCGACACCGAGTGCGGCGCGGCCTGCCTGACCATGGTGCTCGCCCACCACGGCCACCGCACCACCCTGCACCAGGTCGCCGACCGGCTCCGGATCGGCAGGGACGGGCTGAGCGCGAAGGCCGTCGTGGACGGCGCGCGCGAGCACGGTCTCCAGGCGCGGGCCTTCTCGCTGGCGCCCGAGGACCTGGCGCGGGTGCCGCTGCCGGCGGTGGCGCACTGGGAGTTCGGCCACTTCGTGGTCGTCGAGCGCTGGTCGCCGGACCGGGTGGACATCGTGGACCCCGCGCAGGGGCGGCGCACGCTGACGCCGCAGGAGTTCGGGGCCGGGTTCACCGGCGTGCTGCTGGTCTTCCAGCCGGGCGAGGGGTTCCGTCGCGGCTCGTCGTCGATGGCGGGGGCGTGGCGGCGGGAGTTCGCGCGCACGCTGCTGCGGCGGCGCAGGGGGCTGCTGGCGCAGATCGTGGCCGCGTCGCTGCTGCTGCAACTGCTCGGGCTGGCGCTGCCGCTCTTCTCCGGGCTGTTGGTCGACACGATCGTCCCGGCGCGGGCGGCGCAGGCGCTGCCGCTGCTCGGCGTGGCCGTCGCGTTGGCGGGGGCGGCGCAGTTCGTGATCGGGTACCTGCGGGCGGCGCTGCTGGTCGCGGTGCGGGCCAGGGCCGACCAGGAGCTCACCGAGAGCGTGGTGGGGCACCTGGTGGCGCTGCCGTACCGGTACTTCACCAGCCGCGCCAAGGGCGACCTGGTGACGCGGGCGGCCGGCGTGTCCACGCTGGGCGACCTGCTGACCGGGCAGATCGTCGCGGCGCTGCTGGACGGGCCGCTGGCCGTGGGCTACCTCGTGCTCGTGTACTTCTGGGACCCGGTCTTCGGGCTGGCGCTGACCGGCGTGGCCGCGTTGCAGGCGGTGCTGCTGCTGGCCACCACGAGCAGGATCGCCGCGCTCGACCGGCAGGAGCTGACGGCGCTCTCGGCCTCGCAGAGCAGCCTCATCCAGACGATCACCGGCATCGAGACGCTGAAGGCGACCGGCGCCGAGCGGCGGGCCGTCGAGCAGTGGTCGGGCCACTTCGCCCGGCAGCTCGACGCCGACGTGCGGGCCGGGCTGACCAGGGGCCTGCTGGAGGCGGCGCTGTCGGCGATCCGGGTGACGGCGCCGCTCGGCCTGCTGTGGCTGGGCGCCTGGCGGGTGCTGGACGGCCGGCTCACGCTCGGCACCCTCATCGCGTTGAACGCCATCGCGCTCGGCGCGCTGACCCCGCTCGGCTCCCTGATGACCGGGCTGCAGAACCTCCAGCAGGCCGGGGCACACTTCGACCGCCTGTCGGACATCCTCGCCTCCGAGCCGGAGCCGAGCGACGGCATCGAGGTGCTGCGCCTGCGGGGCGCGGTCGAGGTGCGCGGCGTGAGCTTCCGCCACGACCCGCGCGGCGCGTGGACGGTCCGGGACGTCTCGCTCGCCGTCCGCCCCGGCCAGAAGGTCGCGCTCGTCGGCGCGTCCGGCTCGGGCAAGAGCACGCTGGCCCGGCTGCTGCTCGCGCTGCACGACCCGGTCGAGGGCGAGATCAGGTACGACGGCGTCCCCGCGACCGAGCTGAACCTGCGGACGCTGCGCCGCCAGTTCGGCGTGGTCACCCAGGAGCCGTCCCTGTTCAGCGGCTCGATCAGGGAGAACATCGCGCTGAACGACCCCGGCGCCTCCCTCGCGCGGGTGGTCGCGGCGGCCCGGCTGGCGGCGCTGCACGACGAGATCGCGGCCATGCCCATGGGGTACGAGACGATGCTGACCGACGGCGGCGGCCTGTCGGGCGGGCAGCGGCAGCGCCTGGCCCTGGCCCGCGCCGTCCTGCCCCGCCCCAAGATCCTGCTGCTCGACGAGGCCACCAGCAACCTGGACAGCGCCACCGAGGCCGTCATCGAGGCCAACCTCGGCACGCTCGCGCAGACCAGGATCGTGATCGCGCACCGGCTCAGCACGATCAGGGACGCCGATGTCATCCTGGTCATCGACGGCGGACGGGTGGTGCAGCGCGGCACCCACGACGAGCTGATCGCGAGCGGCGGCAAGTACGCGCAACTGGTGGCCGCCCAAACGCGGTAATTTCGGCGCGTTCGGAGGGACTACTGGGTGTGGACGATCCCGAAGAACGATTCACCGACCTCTACGACCGGCACTACCGCAGCGTGCTGGGCTACGCCCTGCTGCGGGCCGACCGGGACGTGGCCGAGGACGTGTCGAGCGAGACGTTCCTCGTGGCGTGGCGGCGCCTGGCCGAGCTGCCGGAGCCGCCACTGCCCTGGCTGCTCGGGGTGGCGCGCAACCTGCTGGCCAAGCAGCGCGACTCGCGCCACCGCCGGCAGGCCCTCGTCGACCGCATAACGGCGCTCACCACCAGCCGCGACCACGAGGCGTGGGACGTGG
This sequence comes from [Actinomadura] parvosata subsp. kistnae, assembly GCF_900323885.1. Classification (GTDB taxonomy): domain Bacteria; phylum Actinomycetota; class Actinomycetes; order Streptosporangiales; family Streptosporangiaceae; genus Nonomuraea; species Nonomuraea composti. The sequence goes on from NZ_OOHJ01000018.1 coordinate 2,408,974, forward strand.
CCGAGCACGTCGTCGACAGGGAGACCGCCCTGGCCGCGCTCTCCGCCCTGCCCGAGCGGGACGTGGAGGCGATGGTCTTCGCCACCTGGTACGGCCTGCCGCCCGAGCAGGCGGCCGGTGTCATGGGCTGCTCGGTGCGCACGTACAACGTGCGGCTGCACCGCGCCCGCAAGCGGCTGGCCCGGGCGCTCGGCCTGGACGGCGGCCGGCACCCCCGCGTTCTCAACACACCCTTGGAGGACCCCCGATGACTGACCGTACGTTCGCCCGGCTCAAGCCCGAGGGGCTGGACGAGCTCGCGGAGGACGGTTACCGCCGGCGCCGCTCCGGCGACCTGGCCCGGGCCTTCGCCACCCCGCGCACCGAGGCCGCTCCCCTGCGGCGGCGCCGCCCGTACGTGCTGGCGGCGGCCACCCTGGCGGCCGGGCTGGCGGCCGTCGCCGCCTCCGTGGTCGTCACCGGCGACCCGGCTCCGCGCCCGGCGCCGCCGTCCGCCTCCTCCGCCGCTCCAACGGTGGTGGACGCGCGCTCGTTCCTGCTGGCGGCGGCCACGACCGCGAAGCGCGAGCCGGCCGAGTCCGGCCGCTACTGGTACCTCAACGAGCGGACGCTGCAGAAGGTGCACGTCGCGCCCGGGGAGTACATGGCCGGGCTCAAGGAGCTGAGCGCGCGCTTCGAGAAGAAGGAGAAGGAGCTCAAGGGCGACCAGGAACGGCTCGAAGCGGCACGCGAGGAGTTCGAGCGGGAGGTCGGCGAGCTCAAGAGGCAGGAGCTGCCGTACACCGCCTTCGCGGCCGACACGACCGAGAGCTGGCGCGCCATGCGGCCGGGCGAGACCAGCCGCAGCGTGCGCGGCCAGGACGTGAAGGTCACGTTCGGCTCCGCGGAGGACGAGGCCGCCTGGCGCGCGGCCGGCTCCCCCGAGCTGGTGCAGCCCGGCGCCGGGCCGCGCGACGACGCGACGCCCCGGGTCCTGTCCATCGACAACCCGAGTCTGACCCTCCAGAACGTCCGCGAGCTGCCCACCTCCAAGGACGAGCTGAGGCGGCGCCTGGACGAGCTGTGGAAGCGCAGCCCCAACTCGGCGGACGTCGGCAAGGCCGGCTACCTGTGGCAGACCGGCGTGGACCTGATGACCGCGCCCATCCGGCCGGGCACCCGCTCCGCCCTCTACCAGGTGCTGGCCGACCAGCCGGGCATCGCGTCCAAGGGCGAGGTCAAGGACGCTCTGGGGCGTACGGGGGTCGCCCTGTCCGTGTCCACGGCCGACGGGGCCGACTTCCGGCTCGTCTTCGATCCGGGGACGGCCGAGCTGCTGGAGTACGACGTGGTGGACAAGGGGGTGACCCAGCTGCGCGTGGCGGTGGCCGGCATGGGCTTCACCGACAAGCTGGGCGAACGCCCCTGAGTCCAGTGGTGACCCTCACCCGCGGCCGAGCCGCACGGTGACGGTCAGCGAGGCGCCCTCCCGGTCGGCCGGCCGCTCGAACGTGAGCCGGCCGCCGCTCAGGAGGGCGTCCCCGTCCAGCAGCTCCGCCACCGGCATGGCCCAGGTCAGGGTCAGCTCGTCCAGGTCGCAGCGGGGGTCGGCGACGGTCACGGTGGCGGTGCCGTCGGGCCGCTCGCGCACCAGGGCCGCGCACGGGGCGGAGGCGGTCAGGCCGCCCGCCGTCCCGGCGCTCCAGAAGCAGGCGGCGGTGAGGCCCAGCGCGGGCACGTGCACGGCCTGGAGACCGGCCGTGTTGGCGAGCACCCGCACGGGAGCGCCGTCAGGCCCCGGCGTGGTCAGCGCGGCGGCGCGGGCCCGGGTGTCCTGCTTGCTCGCGCCCGGCAGCAGCAGGTACGCGTAGGAGGCCGCCCGCGGGTCGACGCCGTGGTCCAGCCAGAGCGTCACGTAGTCGCGGCTCACCCCGCCCCCGGTGCGGCGCTCCCGCAGCGTGCGCAGAGGCTGGCCGGGCAGCACGTACCCGCCGTGCCCCTCCAGGTGCGCCCAGCCGTCCCCGGTGTCGAGCCGGGCGGCGGTCCTGCGGTTGTCCACGACGGTCTCGACGGGCACGCCGTCCGCGCAGGTGATCCCCGCGCCCAGGCAGACGATCAGGTCGTCGAGGAAGAACCACGACTTGAACGCCTCCAGCGTGCTCTCCAGGCCGCTGAGGTGCTGGCCCACGGCCGCGTACGTGCCGTCGGTGGCCCCGCCGACCCACCGCCACGGCGTACGCGTGTCGCCCCAGGCCGCGCCCGCCCCGTCGGGCAGCCGCCGGGTCGAGACGGTGGTGCCCGGCAGCCGGTAGGGGTCCACGGTCGGCCAGAACGCGTCGGAGTACTGGTCGCCGTGCCCGCCGGCCCACCAGTAGAGCATCCCGGAGCCGGTGTGCCAGCCGCGCAGGTTCTCTCCGTTGCCGTGCTCGTAGTGGCCGATCCGGTGCGAGGCCATGCTGAGCGCCGCACACCAGCCGGGCCTGCGGTGCACGGCCCGCGCGCTCATCGGCAGCAGCCGGTGCCCGACCGGCTCGGCCGCCGCGGGCACCGCCCCGTCCGCGAGGAGCGCCGCCAGGCGGGCGTGGAAGGCGGGCTCGGCCGCGTGCTCCAGCATCGGCCGGGACGTGCCGCGCTCCGCCCAGCCCTTGACCATGGCCCGCCAACGCGCCCGGGTCCCGGCGGGGGCGCTCTCCCCCAGCAGCAGGACGGCGGCGGCGATCTCCCGGCCGCGCTCGTGGTCGCCGAACGGCCGCCGGCCGACGCTGCGCCCGCGTACGAGGTCCATGCAGGCCCCGTCGTGCACGAACGGCGCGAACGAGCGCTCGACCGTGTCGAAGATCCGCTGGTCGGCGAGCTCCCAGGGGGAGCCGCGCAGCACCGCGTACAGGGTGGCCAGGCCCGACAGCAGCGTCACCCCGTAGGCGCCCTGATAGGGCACGTACGAGTGCTGGATGAACGACCCGTCCCGGTAGAACCCGTCCCCTTCCGAGACCGTCGCGAACACCGGCGACAGCGCCGAGACCGCCAGCCGCGCCCTGGCGTGGTCGTCGTCGAGCATCGCGCGCAGCAGCGTCACCACGCACAGGTCCACCCGGTTCGCGGCGGTGCTGTTGCCCTCGTAGCGGCGCAGGCGGCGCTCCGGCACGTAGTGGTCGACGGCCTCGGCCAGCGCGGCGCTCCCGGTGCCGGTCAGCACGGATGCGTCCAGCAGCGCCTTCGGCACGCCGATCTGCCAGTGCCACCAGTTGCCCGGGGCGTCGCCGCCGGCGGCGTACACGTGCCGCCGGTAGTGCTCGACCCCCTCGGCCACGGCCTCGGCGAGTGTCGCGTCGCCCAGGCCCAGCGCGTACGCCTGCGCCATGACCCGCAGCCGCCTGGGCGTGGCCACGAACGACGGGAACGGCTGGTCGGGCCAGAGCGAGGAGGGGCCGGGCGCCATCGTGGCGCGGTACCGCCCGGCGGCCCTGGCGAGCGCCGCCAGCCGGGCGTGGTACCCCTCGGAGTCGTGCCCCGGCCCGGCCGTCACCTCGCGCCAGCGGCGGCGCAGCCGCACGAACGTGTCGTCGGGCGTGTGCGCGGCCGCCGCCGGCGCCAGCGCGCCCATCGTGCCGGCCGCGGTCACGCCGCCGAGCCGGAGGAATAATCGCCTGGAGGGCAGCCGCACGCCTCGATTATCACGCCCGGCGCGCCTCGGTGATCACGCGCGGCGTATCTCGGCGATCACGCCCGGCGTATCTCGGCGATCACGCCCGGCGTGTGTCGGTGATCACGCCCGGCGTGTCTCGGTGAGCACGCGCGACCCCGTCGTCACCCTCGGCGCAGGGTGACGAACCAGTCGAGCACCTCGGGCATCGACCGGAAGGCCGACGTCATGTGATCGACGTCCCCCACGTCCTTCAGCGACGCCTTCACCCCGCTCACCTTGAGGTCCCGCAGGCAGTGGCGGGCGTTGTCGTAGGCGACGTCCTTGTCGCCGCGCGCCGCGAACAGCCGCACCGGCACCCCGGCCCGCCAGCCCGCGCACGTGGTGTCGTTGACCCGCATCGCCCGCAGCACCGCCCCCGACGGCTTGGCGATCCGCTCCAGGTAGGCGGCGGTGACGAGGTCGCGCGGTGAGGCGGGCAGCCCGGCCGCGATCTCCTCGAAGCTGTGGTCCCCGTCGAACAGCTTCTCCACCGCGGGGTCGCGGAACACCTCGGCCGGCGTGTCGTAGAAGTGGTGCAGCCGGTTCATCGACACCGTCCAGTACGCCAGGTAGAAGGTGGCGCTGTGCGGGTCGAGCCGGCCGTCGAGCAGGGCGGGGATCTCGGCGGAGCGCACGTGGTAGGGCCCGGAGACCGGCGCGGCGCCGCGCAGCCGGTACGCCCCGTCCGCCCGCAACGCCTTGCCCAGCGCCATGGCCGCGTGCCCGCCCTGGGAGAACCCGGTGACCAGCACGTCGCCGCTCAGCGCGCGTCCCTGCTGCCCGGCCAGCTCCCCGGCGGCCCGCAGCAGGTCGGCGGAGGCACTGGCCTCGCTGGCGGCGTCCATGTACGGGTGGAAGCCGGGCCCCTTGCCCAACCCGAGGTAGTCGGGCGCGACCCCGGCGAAGCCGGCGGCGGCGAACATCAGCGGGATGACCCGCCCGTCGCCGTCGTCCACGGACCCGGCGTCGGCCCTGGTCGCGAGGGTGCCGTGGGCGTAGCTGACCGTCCACAGCCCCTTGCGCGACCTGGCCGGCAGCGCGACGACGCCGCTGGCCGTGGTGGGCGTGCCGGTCACGCCGATCGTCCGGTAGACGACGGCGTAGAGGTCGGCGCCCTGCGGCCGGGCGGGCACGGGGAAGCCGGCCTTGGTGAGGTAGGCGGCGACCTGCTCGGCCGTCATGCGCGCCAGCAGCTCGGCCGTGACGATCGAGCCCCTGTTGTCGATCGTCACGGTCTCACGGGCGGGCGCGGCGGCGGCGAGCGCCGCGGGGGCGGTCGCGGTGGCCAGGACGAGTCCGGCGCAGGCGAGGGCGAGCAACCGGGTCCTCATGGGCGTTCTCATGTCACAGAACGCTACGAACCAGGACGACCTCGCCCCAGCCTGCGAGCCGCCGAACCGCCGGTAGTGCCTGCCCTACTTCACAGGGGCAGCACAGCCCCCGCCCGCTTGATCGTCCTGATGATCGGCGCGGTCTCGATGTGCCGGATCGCGGGCAGCGCGCCCAGGCTGTCGGTCACGTAGCGGTAGAACGCCTCGTCGTCGCGGCAGACGATGCTGGCCGTCAGGTTGGTCGGCCCGGTGGTCGCGCCCGCGAAGGCGACCTCGTGGTGCCCGGCCAGCGCCCGCCCGGTGGCGTCGATCTCGGCGGGCGGCACCGACATCCACAGCTGCGCCTCCACCTGGTAGTTCAGGAGGGCGGGCAGCACGTCCATGTCGAAGAAGAGCGCGCCCGCCGCGCAGAGCTGGTCCATCCGCCGTCGTACGGTCGACTCCGACCAACCGGTCACGGCGGCCAGGTCGGCGTGGGCGGTGCGGCCGTCGCGGGACAGCGCGTCGAGCAGCGCCTGGTCGCCGGGGCCGAGCACGATCGGCTCGCCCTCGCCCCGCCGGCGGTAGACCCGGCCCTCCTCCAGGTGGGCGACCTGCTCGGGGGAGAGCGCGGCGAGCCCCTGCCAGCCGACGCGCCCGCCGACGAACGTGTAGAGGGTCCGGTGCGCGGTCATCGAGAGCACGCGGTTGGTCCTGGCCAGCTTGCCGAGCAGCAGCGACTCGCGTTCGGCGGCGGTGCGCTGCAGCGTCCCGCAGGAGATCTCGGTGCCGCCGGACAGCAGGTGCACCCAGAACGTGTCGGAGCGCCGCCCGAGCGCCTCGGCGATCGCGACCGCCGCGTCCGGCGTGCAGCGCAGCCTGATCGCCCACGACTCGTAGCCGAGGCGGCGCCCGTCGACGACGCCGACCACGCGCAGCATGCCGGTGGAGCGCAGCCGCCGGTAGCGGCGCGCGACCCGCTGGTCCGACACCCCCAGCACCTCGGCGATGCGGCTGAACGAGGCCCGCCCATCCACTTGCAGCGCGTGCAGCAGCCCGCGGTCCACCTCGTCCAGCTCGATGATTTCCACCACCACAAGCTAGCTCATACGGAAAACCGCCAGAAGCACGGCCTCTGGTGGCGTTTACCCCCACCAGGGCTGCACCTTGGTCGCCATGACCACCACACAAGCACCGGAGCGGACCGCGGTCTCCTGGTCCCCCCTCGTCGCCGCCTGCCTGGGCGCCTTCATGCTGCTCGTGGACGTGACCATCGTCATGGTCGCGCTGCCCGGCATCACGGCCGACCTGGGCATGTCCTTCACCGACGCGCAGTGGCTGCTGGACGGCTACGCGCTCGCCCTCGCCGCGCTGCTGCTGGCCGCCGGCTCGTACGCCGACCACACCGGCCGGCGCAAGGTCTACCTGGGGGCGCTGGCGGTGTTCGCGCTGGCCTCGCTCGCCTGCGGGCTCGCGCCGAGCGGCGGGCTGCTGCTGGCCGCCCGCGTCGTGCAGGGCGTCGCCGCCGCCGCCATGATGGCCACCACCCTCGCCCTCATCAGCGCCACCTACCACGGCAGGCAGCGCGGCATCGCGTTCGGCGTGTGGGGCGGCGTGAACGGGGCCGCCGCGGCCGTCGCGCCCGTGCTCGGCGGCCTGCTCACCGAGCACCTGCACTGGCGGGCCATCTTCCTGGTGAACCTGCCGATCAGCCTGGTCGCCGCCTGGCTGACGCTGCGCGGCGTCGAGGAGTCGCGCCTGCCCGGCGGGGCCCGGCTCGACTGGGCGGGGATGGCCACGTTCACGCTGGCGGCGGGGGCGCTCACGTACGGGCTGATCGAGGCGGGCGAGCACGGCTGGGCGGCGGCGCGCACGCTGGTGCCGCTGGCCGTGGCCGCGGCGGCGTTCGTGGCCTTCCTCGTGGCCGAGTCGCGCAGCACGAACCCCATGCTGGACCTGCGGTTGTTCGCCGGGCGGTCGTTCAGCGGGATCATGGCGGGGGCCGGGCTGCTCATGCCGGCCGCGTTCGCCTGCCTGGCCTTCACCTCGATCTGGCTGCAGCAGGACCTGCGGCTCGGGCCGGTGATGGCCGGGGTGGCGCTGTCGCCGATGGCCGTCACGTCGCTGGTGTCCTCCGTGGCCGTCTCGCGGCTGTTCCCCGGCCTGCCGCCGCGCTTCGCGGTCGGCGGCGGGCTGCTGCTGATCGGCGCGGGCGCGCTGCTCCAGGGCATGCTCGGCGCCGGCTCGGGCTGGGCCGTGCTGGCGCCCGGCCTGGTCGTCACCGGCCTCGGCGTCGGCCTGGCCGTCCCGTCGCTCAGCTCGGCCGCCATGACGTACGCGCCGCCGCAGCGGGCGGGCATGGCCGCGGGCACGGTCAACACGGTCAGGCAGCTCGGGTACGCGCTCGGCATCGCCCTGCTCGGCCTGCTCTACCGCGACGGCGGGGGCTACGCCGCCCTGAACGACGTCTACCGGGCCAGCGCGGTCACCGGCGTCGTGGCGGGCCTGCTCGTGCTGGCGGCCGTCACGGGTGCCCGGCCGGCAGCGCATCGCGGATGATCCGAGCCCGTCGTGGGGGCGGCCGTCACGGGTGCGCGGCCGGCAGCGCGTCGCGGAGGATCCAGCGCAGCCCCTCGACGAGGTGCACCCACCACCAGTAGGGGTCGTGGCCGCCGACCCACTCCTCGTGCCGGTGCGCGATGCCGGCGCCGCTCAGGATCGCGGCCAGGTCCCGCGCGCAGTCGCGGAACCCGCTCTCGATCGTGCCCGCCGCCAGGTACCGTGGCGCCCGGACGGTGACGTCGAGCTCCGGCGGCGGCAGGTTGGGGCTGAGCGCCACGGCGGCCGCGATCCGGTCCGGCCGCCGGTCGGCCGCTCCCAGCGCGAAGCTGGCGCCGTTGGAGAACCCGGCGCTGATCACGTGCGTGGCCTCCGGGAAGCGCGGCAGGACCTCGTCCACGGCGAAGGCCAGGTGCGCGGCGAATCGATCGGGATCGACGCCGGGGATGTACTCCCTGGTCCGCCCGTCCGGGTACGGGCCCGGCGTGCGGTCGCAGTGCAGGCCCACCAGCAGCAGCGGCGGCAACGTCCCGGCCGCGACGGCGGCGTCCACGTACGGGGCGGAGCCCGGCACGCTCTGCCCGTCGGCGTGCAGGCACAGCGGCATCGGCCCCGCCGGGCCGGGCGGGCGGTAGACGGTGATCGCGCGGGGGCGGCCCAGACGGGAGCTGTCGACGACGTGCTCGGTGACGGTGCCGAGCAGCGGTGCCGACGACGGCGGCGCGGGCGCCGCGAGCGCGCCACGCCACAGGCGTTCCACCGGCTGCTCGTGCGGCCGGTGGGAGGTCGCCGCGACGACGCTGATCACCGCCTCCTCCAGCCGCCGGATCCGCACCGACAGCTCCCACAGGTCGTCGGCGCCCCGCACCGGCCACATCGCCAGCTGCACGCCCGCGCTGAGCCGCGGCTCGTCACCGCGCCAGAGCACGTGCAGGACGTCGTCCTCGCTCCACACCGCCAGCGGCCCGTCGGTCAGCCTGCGGCGCAGCTCCTCCGGCTCGCGCCGGCGCCACACGCGGGCGCACTCCATCCCCTTGGGCAGCGGCCTGCGGTAACGCCTCCTGGCGCGCCGCCGGTTGCGGGCGAGCAGGCTCTTCTGTCGCTCGGCCATCGTCTCCCGCCCCGCCGCGGCGCGCTCCTCGTCGGACACGCCGATGTCGCCGTACGCGACCTCCTCGCCGTCCATCACCACGGTGTGCACGGCCAGCCGATCGTCCTTGGGCATACCCGTACGAAAACCCTCCGCGTACGGGTGCGCAAGACCCACTCAGAGCAGGCGCCGGATCTCCCCGTAGGCGCGGTAGAAGCCGCCGCGCCCGGCCGAGCGCACGCCGTCCACCAGGTAGCGGGCGCCCGGCTCGCGGATGTCCTTGGGGAACTGCACGTTCCACGACTCGTAGCCGGGGCTGATCACCCGCACGCGCAGCCGCTCGCCCTCCCTGACGCACTCCACCACGACGCCGTCTCCCGCGTCGCCGGCCGTGGCCGTGACCGTCTCCAGCACGGCCGACGGCTCGACCGCCTCCAGCGACGCCGCCGCCTTGACGTCCACCGGCTGCGGCACGCTGCCCGTGCGGGCCGCGGCGATGGCCGCCTCGCTGGCGTCGATGCAGGCGAGGGTGCCGTCGGTGGTGACGATGTAGAGCCGGTCGTCCAGGTACTGCATGGAGAAGGCGGAGCCGCAGCCGGTGGCGAGCTTCCACAGCCGCTCGCCCGAGGCGTCGAAGCAGTAGACGGAGGAGTGGTTGTCGCCGGCGAACACGTGCCGGCCGCCCGGCGAGGTGGCGCAGGAGTAGACGGCGCCGTCGCACTGGTAGACGGCCTCCACCCGGCCGTCGCCCTTGGCCAGGCGGTGCACGGTGCGGCGGCCGGTGCCGGCGTACACCGAGTGCTCCTCCTGCCAGCCGAACAGCACCTGGTCGGCGACGTCGGTCTCCCAGACCGGGGTGCCGTCGGAGATGTCGTAGCGGGCGACGCCGCGCGAGTGGCCGAAGTAGACCGAGTCGGCGTCGCACCGGACCATCCAGGCCGAGTCGCCGCCGCTGGTGCGGGCCCACTGGAACTCGTCCTCGTAGTCGATGGCGGTGACCCGGCCGGCGCGGTCGGAGACGCCGAGGACGCCGTCGTGGATGTCGAGCCAGTAGATGTCCACGTCGGCCGCGATCTCGTAGGCGGACCTGGGCACCTTGCCGCTGAGATCGTAGACGCGGCCGTCGTCGCAGCCGGCGTAGATCCAGAAGTCGTCGGCCACGATGCACTTCACGCCGTCGGGCAGCCGGAAGCGGCCGGTCACGGTGCCGGAGTGGGTGACGGTGTAGACGTCGCCGCGCTGGTTGCCGACCCAGCAGCGCTCGCCGTCCACGAAGATGCCGAACGCGGAGGCGCCGCTGTCGAAGCGCCACAGCACCGGGGCCTGCTGGGCGGTGGAGCGGGTGCTGGTGATGGCCCTGCGGGTGACGGCGCGGCGCTGGCGCACCCCGCGCACGGCGGGCGCGTAGCCCTTGCGGGTCTTCTCCGCGAGCTTCTTGGCCGCCGCCGCCTGGGCCTTGGCCTCGGTGGGGAACGAGGTGACCTTGGTCTGACCCGTCTCGCCGATCCGCCCGTACGTGATCGTGACGTCGGTGCCGGCCACGATCACCTCGTAGAACTTGTGCGATCCGCCGCCGTCCTCAGACAGCTCCAAATAGGTCATGTCCGCGTTTCTCCAGAATCGGGCCTTGATCGATTGCTGGGGAGCGTAGAGGACGGCGGCGACAAAAGTCAGAAACCCGCACGGATCGGCACCACATTGGGTGCGGTGCCCGCGCGCGGGAGCGCGAACCACGTGGCCTTGCCGACCAGGTCCGGCTGCGTCACGTAACGCTGGGGGTGGCAGCCGTAGAAGCCGTCGGACAGCCTGGCCACGATGCGCAGCCCGCGCCCGTGCTCGGCGCCGAGATCGTGGGGGGCCTGGGCGGGCAGGACGGGGCTGCCGTCCACGACGACGAACATGATGTCCTTCTCGTCCACATGGAGGATGAGTTCGTACGGGGCGTCGCCGTACATGAAGGCATTGGTGATCAATTCGCTCACCATGAGAACGGCGTCGTCAACGAGATCGGAGGAAAGGGAGAGTTCCGACAATTCCATGCGAATGAGGGCACGTGCTTGACCGACCGTCCGCGCGTCCTCGCGCAACGGCCACGCGTACTGCTTCCGGCTCCTGCGAGTCGATCGCAGCCTGGTCATGGCATCTCTCTCCGGTACCGAGGGGCAGCGAATGCGCCTGTCACTCAACAAGAGGACCTGCCTATGGGTTGACGTACAACGGTGTCGAAACGTGTACGTACGGAGGCGCTGATCGGGTCGAATTTTCCGTGAAATATCACAGAATTCTTTAGGCGCCTGCCCGAAACCCCGATAAAAGGTCAGGAGCGGCCGATCTCATCGATGAGCTCGTCCACCCGCCTGGCCAGCTCCAGGTCCAGGGAGGTCACCGCGCTCACCGCCACCGTCCGCACCAGCAGGGTCAGCCCGTCGGGGGTGTCGTGGAGCTGCGGCTGGCGGCCGTAGGTGATCTTGAGCTGGTCGAGGGCCCGGCGGATGGCGAGCAGGTTCTCCTGCGGCAGCAAGAGCGTCCTGCGCAGCCCCGACCGGTCGCCGCTCCAGCGCGGCAGCGCGCGCAGCGCCGCCGCGACCTCGTCGTCCGTCAGCGGAGCGCCGCGCCCCTTGGGCCCGGTGACGCCCCCACCGCTGCCCGGCCGCCGGAGCAGCTCCCGATGTCGCATCACGATGGTCCCCCGATCCCCCGTTCAGGCTCCTCGTGCCCAGGTCAGGGGCCGCTACGCCTGCAGCAGCGACCACACGCGGCCGGGGGTGAGCGGCACGTCGGTGACCCGGTCCGCGATCTCCGGCAGGGCGGCGGCGACCGCGTTGGCGATCGCGGCGGGCGGCCCGATCGTGCCCGCCTCGCCGACGCCCTTCATGCCGCCCGGCGTGACCGGGGAAGGCGTCTCCAGCATCACGACCCGGATGTCCGGCACCTCGCGGGTGGTCGGCGGCAGGTAGTCGGTGATCGGCTGGCCGTCGTCGGTGAAGACGATCTCCTCGGTCAGCGCCTCGCCGATGCCCTGCGCCACGCCGCCCATGATCTGGCCCTCGACCACGGCCGGGTTCACCAGCACGCCGGCGTCGTTGACCACCCAGTAGCCCTCCACCTCGACCGCGCCCGTCTCCGGATCGACGGCCACGGCCGCCGCGTGCGCGCCGTACGCGAAGGTGTAGCCGGTGGGATCGTAGCTGTCGCGTTCCTCCAGGCCGGGCGCGACGCCGTCGGGCAGGTCCCAGCCGCGCCACGCCGACGTGGCCAGCTCGCGCAGCGGCACCGACACCGCCGGGTCGCCCTTCACCCGCACCGCGTCGCCCGCCACCTCCAGGTCCGCGGCGGCGGCCTCCAGGCGGTGGGCGGCGATGGCCAGCAGCTTGTCCCGCAGCTTCAGCGCGGCCTTGGTGAGCGCCCCGCCGCCGACCGGCAGCGAGCGGCTGGCGATCGAGCCGATCGACGAGTACGGCGTCGTCGCCGTGTCCCCCAGCAGCACCCGCACCCGCTCGATCGGCACCCCGATCCGGTCGGCCGCGAGCTGGGCCAGCGCCGTCTCGATGCCCTGCCCGATCGAGACCACGCCCGCCGACACCACGACGCTGCCGTCCTGCTCCATCCGCAGCACCACGGACTCGTAGCCGCCCGCCGCCGCCCCCATGGCCTTGAGATCCATCGAGGGGCCGAGGCCGGTGGTCTCGACGTGGCAGGAGTACCCGACGCCGCGCCTGCGCCCGTCGTCCCCGCGCCGCTCCACCCCGGCCTCCTGGACGAGGTCGCGCAGCGTGCGCAGCGCGCGCGGGTAGTCGCCCGAGTCGTACGTCTGGCCCACCGCCGTCGTGCACGGCAGCTCCTCCGGCCGCAGCATGTTGCGCAGCCGCAGCTCGACGCGGTCGATCCCGAGCCGGCGCGCGGCCTCGTCGATCAGCCGCTCCCTGGTCAGCGTCGCCTCCGGCTGGCCGAAGCCCCGGTACGAGCCGGCCGGCGCGGTCGTCGTCACCACCCCCCGCACCCGCACCGCGAACCGGCCGAACCGGTAGGGCCCCGGCAGCAGCGTGGCCGTCACCGCGAACGTCGAGGCGCCCGTGTTGCCCGGATGGGCGCCGAGGTCGCCGAGCACGTCCACGTCCATGGCCACGAACCGGCCGTCGCCGTCGAGCGCCAGCCGCGCCCGGTGCACGGCCTGCCGCGCCGACATCGTGGCGGTCAGCCGGTCGCCCGGCGACTCCGTCCAGCTCACCGGGCGGCCCGCGCGCATCGCGGCCAGGCAGACCAGCGTCTCGTCCGGGTAGACGTGCTCCTTGGCGCCGAACCCGCCGCCGATGTCGCGGCTGATCACGCGTATCCGGTCGTGGGGCAGCCCGAACGCCTCCGCCAGGTGCTCGCGCACGTGGTGCGGCGCCTGCGAGGAGATGTGCACAATCAGCTCGTCGTCGGCGTACGCGGCCACCACGCCGCGCGGCTCCAGCGGGTACGGCGAGACCCGGCCCATCCTGCACACGAGCTCGACCACGTGCTCGGCCCCGTCGATGGCGGCCCCGCAGTCCTCGTCGCCCATCGCGAAGTCGGTGATCACGTTGGTGCCCAGCTCGGGGTAGAGCGGCGGCGCGTCGAGGGCCCGCTCGGCGCCGACCGTGGCGGGCAGCTCGTCGAGGTCGAGGTCGAGGAGGTCGGCGGCGTCCCTGGCGGCCTCCGGCGTGCGGGCGACGACGAGGGCGAGGGGCTGGCCGGCGTACCTGATGGTGTCGTCCAGCACGGGGTAGGAGGTGATGCGCTGGCCCGGCAGCACGTTCACGCAGGGCAGGCGCAGGTGGGCGGCGTCGGCGGTGGTGATGACATCGGTGACGCCCTCGACGGCCCAGACCGCCTTGGCGTCGCAGCCGAGCAGCCGGCCGTGGGCGATGGGGCTGCGGACGACGCAGGCGTGCAGCGAGCCGGGTAACCGTACGTTCCCGACGTACCTCGCCTTGCCGGTCAGCAGCCTGGCGTCTTCCCTTCGCGGCGTCCGTGCGCCGACATAAGGATCTCCCATGGCCTGATTGTGAGCGTCAGGCGGCGGGCGGTCTATACGATCCGGCGGGAAGGAGCACGTCAGCGGGGGTACAGATGCAAACGTTCCTGCCATATCCCGACTTCACGGCATCTGCGGCGGTTCTCGACCCGCTGCGGCTGGGCAAGCAGCGGGTCGAAGCCCTCCAGGTCCTGCGCGCCCTCACCGTCCCCGGGTACGGCTGGCGCCACCACCCCGCCGTCAAGATGTGGACCGGCTACGAGGAGGCGCTCGTCCGCTACGGCCTGGAGGTGTGCGGGCACTGGTGCTCCATGGGGCGGGCCGACACCTGCGCCGGCACGATGACGACCGAGCTGGCCCAGCTCCGGGGCGCCCCCGGCATCCGGACGCAGGCCGAGCTGGGCGCGGCCAGGGAGCTGCCGCCGTGGCTCGGCGACGAGCGGCTGCACCTCAGCCACCGCTCGGCGCTGCTGCGCAAGGACCCCGGCTTCTACCGGCCCATCTTCGGGGACGAGCCGGACGACCTCGACTACGTCTGGCCTCGCTCGGACCGCCTGCCCGCCTGAGCTTCAGACGACCTCGAAGGCGGCCATCATGGCCATGTCCTCGTGCTCCAGGTTGTGGCAGTGCAGCACGTACCGGCCCCGGTAGTCGGTGAAGCGGGTGACGATCTCGACGGTCTGGGCGTCACGCAGCTCCACGGTGTCCTTCCACTCCGGCGGCCCCTTCGGCCGCTCGCCGTTGACCGACAACACCTGGAACTGGTCGAGATGCAGGTGCACCGGATGCGCGACGTCGCTGGTCAGCCGCCAGATCTCGACGTCGCCCAGCTTCGGCCTGGCCTCCATGCGCTTGGCGTCGAAGGGCCGGCCGTTGATCAGCCACCCCGTCCCCCCGTGCATGCTCCCGCTGCTGAACTCGAAGTCCCGCGTCACCGTCGCCCTGGCCGGGTCCAGCGCCTCCACGGTGGACAGCCGGGCCGGCACCGAGGAGTCGTCCTTGGCGTCCCGCTCCACCGCGAACCGCATCACCCGCGCCTGCGGCCCCTCCCCCGCCAGGTTCCGCAGCTCGACGTGCTGCCCCACCCCGTACGCCGAGAAGTCCACGACCACGTCGGCCCGCTCCCCCGGCGCCAGCCGGAGCTGCCGCACCGTGCGCGGCGCCGCCAGCAGCCCTCCGTCGCTGCCGATCTGCACCATCGGGCCCCCGGTCGACAGCTCGTACGCCCGCGCGTTCGAGGCGTTGCACAGCCGCAGCCGGTAGCGCGCCCGCTCCACCCGCAGCTCGGGCCACGGCGCCCCGTTCACCAGGATCACGTCCCCAAGCACGCCCCCCATGTACGCCTCCCGCACCCCCGGCCTCCCCTCCAGCGCCGGGTACAGCAGGGTGCCGTCGGCCGCGAAGGACCGGTCGCAGATGAGCAGCGGCACGTCCCGCTCGCCGCGCGGCAGCGGCAGCGCCTCCTCCTCCGCGTCCCCGACCAGGAACATCCCGGCCAGGCCGCGCCAGACCTGCGGCCCCGTGTAGTCCATGCGGTGGTCGTGGTACCAGAGGGTGGCGGCCCGCTGCTCCAGCGGGAACACGTACTCGCGGGACGCTCCCGGCGCCACCAGGTCCGTCGGGTAGCCGTCCGACTCGGGCGGGGTGTGGCCGCCGTGCAGGTGGAGCACGGTCGGCTCGCCGAGCTGGTTGATCAGCTTGACGACCGTGCGGCGCCCGCTGCGCGCCCGGATCGTGGGGCCGGGGAACGTGCCGCCGTACCCCCAGTTGGGGGTGCGCAGTCCGGGCAGCAGCTCGGCCTCGGCGGCGCGCTCGGTCAGCTCGTAGAAGTCGGCCTCGCCGGTGCTGCGGACCGGCTTCGCGACCTCGGGGATCGGCAGCGGCACCGTGTACGGCCGGGGCAGCGCCGCCGCGCCGGCCAGGAGCTGCGGCTGCGGGGTGCCCGTGAGCAACGAGCACCCCTGGGCCCCGGCGACCGCGACGGCCCCGAGCCCGAGCAACCGCAGCACGTCGCGCCGGGTCGGGCCAAGACCAGCCCTGGCCGTGGCACGACCGCGTCCGGTGGGGCTCATGCCCGTCCCGGGCGGGCCATGACGCGGATGAGCTGGGCCACGCCGCCGCCGAACAGCATCACCCCGAGCGGCAGGTGCACGACCTTCACGTGCGCGATGCCGAGCGCCGCCGCCACGAACGTGAACAGCAGCAGCCCCGCGGCCGGCCCGATGAACGTCGCCGGCCCGCCGCCCGGCCGCCAGACCAGGATCGCGGCGACCAGGTGGAGCAGCCCGATGACGGCCAGGGCCATGGCGGAGGCGCCGTGCAGCGCGCGCCCGCCGGGCGTGGACAGCAGCATGCCCGCCGTCACTGCCTGGAACAGCAGCGCGACCACGTGCAGGACGACGACGGCCTTGAGGGTTTGGACGGTCCAGCCCGCCGGGCGGGCGGCCGTGGTGGGGACAGCGGTCATGATCGGCTCCTGGAACAGGTTCTCTCCATGGCCGCCATCGTCGTCCGCGGCCCCGCCGCCGGTCGTCGTGCGGGGGGCGAATCCTGCCGCTACCACACGGGACGCAGGAAAGGCGGGCGTACTACGCCGGGAGTAGTACCGGCCTCCGCCTCAGCGCCGACGACCGGCGCCCGGAACAGGCTCTAATGTGCAGGAATGAGCTCTGCGCGCGGATGGCGCTCCCTCGCCCAGGACGGCGCACTCGCCGCCGTGGTGGCCGCCCTGCTCACGCTCACCGTGCTCGCGACCCCCGCCGCGGGCGCCCTCGACCTGGCCGCGGTCCTCATCGCCGCGGCCTCGCTGGTGGCCTGGCGCCGAGCGCCCCTGGTGGCGCTGGCGATCAGCACCGTCTGCATGCTCGTGTACGCGACGCACGCCCAGCCGGGCCCGCCCGCCGCCTTCCCGGTGCTGGTGTCGGTGTACGGCGCGGTGCGGGCCGGGCACCGGTTGCTCCCGGCGCTGGCCGGAGTGCTGTTCCTGGGCGCCGGTCTCGCGGTCAGCCTCGCAAGTGCCGGGCCTGGCGAGGAGCGGCTGGTCGTCCAGAACACGACGCTGCTGCTCGGCTGGTTCCTGGCCGCCGGGGTGACGGGGACGGTGAGCTTGCACCGGCAGGCGTACGTGCAGCAGGCCGAGCAGCGCGCCGCCGAGGCCGAGCGGACCCGCGAGGAGGTCGCCCGCCGCCGGGCCGGCGAGGAGCGGCTGCGCATCGCCAGGGAGCTGCACGACTCGCTCACCCACAGCATCTCCGTCATCAAGGTGCAGGCCGGGGTGGCGGTGCACCTGGCACGCAAGCGCGGCGAGGAGGTGCCCGCGGCGCTGCTCGCCATCCAGGAGGCCAGCGGCGACGCCATGCGCGAGCTGCGCACCACTTTGGAGCTGCTGCGCGACCCCGACCCCGATGAGGCCGATGAGCCGGACGGTCCCAGCGGGCTGGACCGGCTCGGCGACCTGGTCGAGCGGGCCCGCGCGGCCGGGCTGCCCGCCACGGTGACCGTCTCGGGCGAGCGCAGGGGGCTGCCGCCGGAGGTGGACCGGGCCGCGTACCGGATCGTCCAGGAGGCGCTCACCAACGTCTCCAGGCACGCGGGCGCCGCCGCGGCGGCCGTCCGCGTCGACTACGGCGGGCGGGAGCTGGTCGTGCAGGTGGACGACGACGGCAAGGCCACCAGGGACGCCCCGCCCGTCGCGGGGGTGGGCCTGCGGGGCATGCGCGAGCGCGTCACGGCCCTGGGGGGCCGCCTGCTCGCCGAGCCCCGCGCCGAGGGCGGCTTCACCGTCCGCGCCGAGCTGCCGCTGGGAGACCTGACGTGATCCGGGTGCTGCTGGTGGACGACCAGGCGCTCATCCGCGGCGGCTTCCGCGCCCTGCTGGAGGCCGAGGACGACATCGAGGTGGTGGCCGAGGCCGCCAACGGCGAGCAGGCCGTCGCGCTGGCCCTGGAGCACCTGCCCGACGTGGCCCTCGTGGACGTGCAGATGCCCGTCATGGACGGCATCGAGGCCACCCGCCGCATCGCCGCCGACGAGCGGCTGCGCGGCGTCCACGTGGTGATCCTGACGAACTACGGCCTCGACGAGTACGTCTTCGACGCCCTGCGGGCCGGCGCCGGCGGCTTCCTCGTCAAGGACACCGAGCCCGCCGACCTGCTGCAGGGCGTCAGGGTGGCCGCCAGGGGCGACGCGCTGCTGTCGCCCGCGATCACCCGCCGCCTCATCGGCGAGTACGTGGCCCGCCGCCCCGAGCCGCACCCCGAGGGGCTGGACGCGCTGACCAACCGCGAGCGCGAGGTGACCGCCCTGGTGGCCCGCGGCCTGTCCAACGACGAGATCGCCGCCCACATGGTGATCAGCCCGATGACCGCGAAGACGCACGTCAGCAGGGCGATGACGAAGCTGCGCGCCCGCGACCGCGCCCAGCTCGTGGTCTTCGCCTACGAGTCCGGCCTGGTCGTCCCGCGGGCGGGTCGTTGACCGCCGCGAAACAGGCGCGTGGTGGAATGGCCTCGGGAGGGGTGCATGAGCATCATTTCGCGCGGTTTCCGAGGAAAACGCAGAGACGACAGCGGCCGGGTGCCGCCCGGCCAGTACCTGGTGGACGACTTCCCGGTGCTGTCGGCGGGCCCGACGCCGCGGGTGCCGCTCGACCGGTGGGAGTTCGCCATCGACACCGAGGCGGAGCAGACCCACCGCTGGTCGTGGGAGGAGTTCATGGCGCTGCCCGCCGAGACGCCCACGGTCGACATCCACTGCGTCACCAAGTGGTCGAAGCTCGACACCACCTGGGAGGGCGTCTCGCTCGACGTGCTCTTCGAGGACGTCGAGACCGCCGCCGAGTACGCGCTGGTCCACTCCTACGGCGGCTACACCACGAACCTGCCGCTGGAGGACCTGCTCGACGGCAAGGCGTGGATCGTGCACCGCTTCGACGGCGAGGAGCTGGCGCCGCAGCACGGCGGCCCGGCCCGGCTGATCGTGCCGCACCTGTACTTCTGGAAGTCGGCCAAGTGGGTGCGCGGCATCCGGCTGCTGAACGAGGACTGGCCCGGCTTCTGGGAGACCGCCGGCTACCACAACTACGGCGACCCGTGGCGCGAGCAGCGTTACGAGGGCGACTAGGTGCGCCGGCTGACGTGGCGGCCGGCCGAGCTGGTGGCCGCCGCCGCCGAGACCGCGAGCGCCCGCACCCTGCGCTTCCGCGTGCCGGGCTGGCCGGGGCACCTGGCGGGCCAGCACGTGGACGTGCGGCTGACGGCCGAGGACGGCTACACCGCGCAGCGCAGCTACTCGATGGCCGCGCCCGCCGACGGTGACCTGGTCGAGCTGACCGTGGAGACGGTGACCGACGGCGAGGTGTCGCCGTACCTGGTCGAGGAGCTGCGCGTCGGCGACCAGGTCGAGCTGCGCGGGCCGGTGGGCGGCTGGTTCGTGTGGCGGCCCGAGAGCACGGCACCGGTGCTGCTGGTGGGCGGCGGGTCGGGCATCGTGCCGCTGATGTCGATGATCAGGGCCCGCCGGCAGGCGGGCAGCCGCGCGCCGTTCAGGCTGCTGTACTCCCTGCGCGACCCCGATCGCCGCTACTACGCCGACGAGCTGCGCCGCCCCGACCCCGGGCTCGACGTCACCTACCTCTACACCAGGTCGGCGCCGGAGCACGTCTCCCGGCCCGCGCGCCGCATCATGCTGGACGACCTGGCCGAGGGCGGCTGGCCGGCCTCGTTCGAGCCCGACTGCTACGTGTGCGGGCCGACCGGGTTCGTGGAGGCGGCGGCCGACCTGCTGCTCGCGCTCGGGCACGCCCCCGAGCGCATCAGAACCGAACGTTTCGGTCCCACCGGAGGTTGACATGACCGAGCATCTGGACGGCAACGCGCTGGCGGGCCCGCTGAGCGAGATCTTCGCCGTGGACGTGACCTCCGCCACCGGCCGCTGCGTGAGCTGCGGCCTGGCGGGCCCGGTCGCCTCGCTGCGCGTCTACGGCCCCGACCCGGGCCTGGTCGCCCGCTGCCCCGGCTGCGAGGAGGTGGTGCTGCGCCTGGTCCGCGGCCCCGGCACGGCCTGGCTCGACCTGCGCGGCACGGTGTCGCTGCGGGTGAACCTGCCCGAGTGAACGGCCCTGGCGATCGCCGGTGAGCGCACGCTGAGGACGCAACCGCCTGTCTGACTGAGTACACTCAGGCTCGATCAACGGCCGAGATCTGTACGGCGAGGCTCTTGGCCATGGGCGGTGCCCGCGGCCCCGTCCTGTGGGAGTCACGTGAGCAGCGGGCTTGTCGACGCGCCACCTTCCGAGCCCGGCGCGCCGCCCCGGCGGCGCCGCCGCTGGCTGCGCTGGGTGATCGCGGTCACGGTGACCGTCGTCCTCCTCGTGGCCGGCGTGGCGGTCGGCGTGTACGCGCGCCTGACCGGCAACATCGAGCACGAGAACGTCACGGCCGAGGACCTCGGCGCCACCCGGCCGCCCAAGGTGGCCGGCACCGCCATGAACGTCCTGGTCGTCGGCTCCGACCAGCGCAACGGCAAGAACGCGAAGTACGGCAGGGTCGCGGGCGAGCGCACCGACACGATCATGCTGGCGCACCTGTCGTCCAAGCGCGACAACGCGATGGTGATCAGCTTCCCGCGCGACTCGGTCGTCCAGCTCCCGGCCTGCCGGGCCACCAAGGGCCTGCCGGGCCAGCAGGCGCACGTCGGCATGATCAACGAGTCGTTCAACTCCGGCGGCATCGCCTGCACCTGGAAGACGATCGAGTCGCTGACCGGCATCCACATCGACCACTTCGTGAAGGTCGACTTCACCGGCTTCAAGGGCATCGTGAACGCGGTCGGCGGCGTCGAGGTCTGCCTGCCCGAGGCCATCAACGACAAGAAGGCCCTCCTGCACCTGCCCGCGGGCAAGCAGACGCTCAACGGCGAGCAGGCGCTCGGCTACGTGCGCGCCCGCTACAGCCTCGGTGACGGCTCCGACATCGGGCGCATCCAGCGGCAGCAGATGTTCATCGCCTCGATGGTGAAGAAGGTGATGAGCGGCGAGACGCTGACCGACCCGGCCAAGCTCCTCGGCACCCTCGACGCCGCCACCCAGGCCATCACCACCGACCAGGGCCTGACGACCGGCGTCATGAAGGACCTCGCGGTCAGCCTCCAGGACCTCGACATGAGCAAGATCCGCTTCATCACCACGCCGTGGCACTACTCGCTGACCCAGCCGGGCCGCGTGGAGTGGGTGCCCGACCAGGCCAAGCGGCTGTTCCAGATCGTGGCCAAAGACCAGAGCGTCGAGGGCGTCAAGGGCGGCCAGGCCAAGGTGGGCCGCTCGAAGATCCAGATCGAGCTGCGCAACGGCACCTGGCGCGGCGGCCTGGCCACCGAGGTCGCCGCCTTCCTCGAACAGCGCGGCTACCACATCGCCAAGATCGGCGACACGGCCACCAAACCCCAGGCGAAGACCACGATCTTCTACGGGCCCAACGGCGAGACCCGAGTGCCGACGCTCGCCAACGATCTCCAGGGCTCCGCCACGCGGGCGGTGCCGGCCGCTCGTACGAACCGGCTGATCCTCGTCATCGGGAACGACTGGAAGGGCCTCAAGCCGCTGCGGACGAACGACACCGAGGCGATCAAGGGCTTCGACGCCACCCACGACTCCTGCGCCGCCTGATCACAGCGCCTCGGAGAGCCCGCCTCCGTCGATGGCCGTGAACCCGGCGTCCTCGATGAGCGGCACCACGGCCTTCTTGGCCTCGTCGTCGTCGCCCCAGTACGGCATGTCGGCCCGCGCCCCGCCGCGCTGGCCCGCGATGCCGAGCTCCAGCAGCTCGTTGGGGTACTTCGTGTTGAACGTGCGCACGAGGCGGACGTCGCCGAGCACGTGCTGCTGGTATTGAGGGCTGGTCAGCCCGCCGGGGACGGCCACCACCACGGCCGCGCCGTCGCGCTCGCCGATCGGGTTGCTCGGATCCACCACGATCTTGCCCGCGAGCATGCCGTCCAGCTCCGCGACCACCGCCGGGAACTCCTCCCAGCCGACCGCCAGGACCACGACCTCGCCGAACCGCGCCGCCTGACCGGGCTCCCCGCCCCGCGCCTGGCCATCTGCGGCACTGGCGGCGGCACTGGCGGCGGCGGCCGCGCGGGCAGGGTCGGCGTCGCTGAAGAACACGTCGTGGCCCGCCACCGCGAGCAGCCGGCCGAGCGGCGAGCCCAGCCTTCCGGAACCCACGATTCCTACGCGCATGTCAGGATCTCCTCGTCACCGGGGATGTGCCCAGAGTGACGGACGACATGCCTGCCTTCGGAAGGCTTTGCCCATGGATGGCCCACTGAAGGACGCAGTGAACGACGTAGTGGATGGCGCGGTGAGTGGTGCTGCGGCGGCGCCTGGACGGACACCGCCGACTCACCGGCCGGCCGGCGTCACCGCCCGCGCTCGGCCTCCTGCTCGACGGCCGTGGGCGGGTACATCTCCTCACGACGCGTGTCAACGCCCAGCTCTTCGCGGAGCCGGTCGTAGTCGATGTTGTGGTTGGCGTACTTCAGCTGGCGAGCGACCTTCGTCTGCTTCGCCTTGGCTCTTCCTCGACCCATGGCAACTCCCTAGTCCCCGCTGTCCATGCTATCCGACAACATAGCGACTTGAAGAATTATGCAACTGCACTGGATTACTCTGACAATATGCACGTGGAGGTCTACCAGGCCAAGGCCGACTTCTTCCGAACCCTCGGCCACCCCGCTCGCATCCGAGTGTTGGAGCTACTCCAGGAAGGGCCGCTACCCGTCAGGGATCTTCTGGCCCAGATCGACATCGAGGCATCGAGCCTCTCCCAGCAGCTCGCCGTCCTGCGCAGAGCGGGGATCGTGAGCGCGATCCGCGAGGGCAGCACCGTGGTCTACACACTCGCCACGCCCGAGCTGGCCGACCTGCTGGGCGCCGCCCGGCGCATCCTCACCGACATGCTGGCCGACCAGGGGGAGCTGCTCGCGGAGCTGCGGGCAGAGGTGACATAACTCACCCCGATCAACCCTCGTTCACGAGAGACCGCCGCACGCGCTTCGGATACCAGGCGGTGAACACGGCGGGAAGCGCGAACGACAGCGCCTTGATGGCGATCACCAGCGTGGTCGCGTGCGGCGCGACGGAGAGCACGAGCGTCAGGGAGACCGCGGCGACGGTGAAGGCCGCCGCCCACACCGTGGTGATGACCGCGTTGACGCGGTAGAACCGCGGGGTCTCCCAGACCTCCTTCGGCGCCATCGTGCGGGCGATGCCGAGCGTGAACGGCTTGCGGATGGCCAGCGAGCCCCAGGCCGTGCCGGCCAGCCAGACGTTGACCAGCGCGGGCCCGTACGGCGTGAGCGGCGAGTCCGGCACCACCAGCGAGAACACCGTGAGACAGGCGAAGAAGACCGCGGCGCTGGTCTCGATCACGATCTCGTCCCAGGCCTTGCCGGACCTGCGGTCGATGGTCACCAGCGCGGCGGCGATGACGAGACCGGCGATGGCGCCCCAGCGCCACTCGTCGCCGGTGGCGATGAACGCGTAGACGATCCAGGGCAGGAAACCCAGCAGGCCGCGCATCGGTGAAGCTCCTTTGACATTCCTAAGATGACATGTCGAAGGTAGAACCTCCTGCCGGGATATGTCAATATAGGAATATGAGCCTTCGACACGCCGTGCTGGGCCTGCTCTCCGAGGGGCCCGCGAGCGGATACGACCTGATGAAGACGTTCGACGTCTCGCTCGCCAACGTCTGGCCGGCCACCCAGAGCCAGCTCTACTCCGAGCTGGGCAAGCTGGCCGACGCCGGCCTCGTGGACGTCGTGGCGGAAGGCCCGCGCGGCCGCAAGGAGTACGCGATCACCGAGGAGGGCCTGGCCGAGCTGCGCCGCTGGGTCACCGACGTCCCGCCCACCAGGGTGATGCGCAGCGACATGCTGCTGCGGGTCTTCTTCCTCGCCCAGGTCTCCCCCGAGCAGGCCCGCACCTACCTGCGCGGGCTCGCCGAGGAGGCGGCCAAGAGCCTGGAACACATGGAGAGCATCCGCCCGTTCGTCGAGAGCGGCGCCGACAACCTCTCCGTGTACGGCCGCCTCGCCCTCGAGTACGGCCTGCGCCTGGCCAAGAGCCAGAAGGAGTGGGCCGAATGGGCCGAAGGCACCATCCGTTAGGCTTCCCGCCATGGTCTCCGAGCTGTTCGATCCCAAGGCGTGGCAGCCGGTCGAGGGATTCGACTTCACCGACATCACCTACCACCGGGCCGTCGACCAGGGCACCGTACGCGTGGCCTTCAACCGCCCCGAGGTGCGCAACGCCTTCCGCCCGCAGACCGTCGACGAGCTCTACCGCGCGCTCGACCACGCCCGGCAGACCACCGACGTCGGCTGCGTCCTGCTCACCGGCAACGGCCCCTCGCCCAAGGACGGCGGCTGGGCCTTCTGCTCCGGCGGCGACCAGCGCATCCGCGGCAAAGACGGCTACCAGTACGCCGACGGCACCCCCTCCACCGGCCGCCTGCACATCCTGGAAGTACAGCGGCTCATCCGCTTCATGCCCAAGATCGTGATCTGCGTGGTGCCCGGCTGGGCCGCCGGCGGCGGGCACAGCCTGCACGTCGTCGCCGACCTCACCCTCGCCAGCGCCGAGCACGCCCGCTTCAAGCAGACCGACGCCGACGTGGCCAGCTTCGACGGCGGCTTCGGCTCGGCGTACCTGGCGCGGCAGGTCGGGCAGAAGTTCGCCCGCGAGATCTTCTTCCTCGGCGACACCTACACCGCCGCCGACGCCCACCGGATGGGCATGGTCAACGCCGTCGTCCCGCACGAGGACCTGGAGCGCACGGCCCTGGAATGGGCCCGCAAGATCAACGGCAAGTCGCCCACGGCGCAGCGGATGCTCAAGTTCGCCTTCAACGCCGTCGACGACGGGCTGGTGGGGCAGCAGGTGTTCGCGGGGGAGGCGACGCGGCTGGCGTACATGACGGAGGAGGCCGCCGAGGGGCGCGACGCGTTCCTGGAGAAGCGCGAGCCCGACTGGTCCCCGTTCCCCTGGCACTACTAACCGCCACCAGCCCCCACCCCGCCCGACGCCGGGTAGGGCGGGCGGGACAGGGCTGACGCGGCCTTCGCCTCACTTGCCCGCGCGCCCCTTCCCCCGCGTGCTTCCCCCTTCCCGCGCGCGTTTCCCCTGCCGGCGCCGGGTAGGGCGGGCGGGCAGCGCCGACGCGGCCTTCGCCTCACTTGCGCGCGCGTCCCCTTCCCCCCGCGCGTTCCCCCTCCCTGCGCGTTTCCCTCCCCTGCGCGCGCTTTCCCCTTAAGGGACAGCACCGAAGTACGGCGAGGCGCGAGGGGCGGGGGTCAGGTGCAGGCGTGGCCGATGGGGCCGGCCACTGTGCCGTGGCGGAGGTAGTGGTCGATGGCGTGGGGGCTGTCGCTGTTCTCGACCTCGACCTGGCTGAGGGGCGTGCCCCATGCGGGTTCCAGCGGGTGGCCGAGCGCCACGATGTCGTTCACGTCGTACGTGGTCAGCCACCGCACCCCCGGATGCCGGGTGCCGGGGGCGAGCAGGTGGCGCTGGATGGTGGGCAGGCCGAGCGGCGAGCCGGCCGTCACCCAGAGCAGCACCCGCCTGCGGACGGCGTCCTCCACGAGCAGGTCCCTGGACACGACGGTCCCCAGGCTGTGGGTGACGAGCACGAGGTCGCCGGTGGCGGGCAGGAGGCGGCGCACCTCGTCGAGGACGGGGCGGCGGCCGCGGGTGAAGTACACGGCGACGTCCTGGAGGAAGACCTTGATGATCTCCTTGTCGACGCTGGTGTGCCGGGAGATCCAGGTGAGCAGCCGCCGGGCCAGCGTCCAGGACAGCAGGTCGGAGAGCCCGATCATCTCGACGGGCACACCCGCACGCTGGGCCGGTGCGGCGGTGGCGAGCACATCGGCGCCCGCGGGCGCATCGGGGCTGACGGGCGCGTCAGGGCCGGCGGGCGCGTCGGGGCCCGCAGTGGCGAGTGCTTCGATCGGGGCGCCGGCCTGGGCGGCGAGGTCGGCGAGCAGGAGGCGTTCGAGCGCGCCCACGTCCTCTGGCATGAACGGGTGGAAGGGCATCTCCTCGGACCCGTCGGCGGGCAGGTCCAGGACGTCGGCCTCCTTGGCCGTCTGGGCGGCGATCCGGTGCAGGACGTTGCCGTAGTACGGCAGCACGGCCGGCAGGGTGAGCGCGGGCAGGCCGAGCCCGGCGGCCAGCGCGGTGCTCCACTGCCCGAGCAGCACCCTCGGGTCCTTGCCCTCCTGCCCCCGCCCGTGGATGAACACGATCGTCGCCGCCATGGCCGCCCCTCCCTCCATCGGGCTGTCAGCGTAGGCACGGCGGGTGCCGGGGTGCGTCAGGGTTCGGCTTAGGGGAAGCCCTAGAGCTGCCGCCTTGGCACACTGGGGTCATGAGGATCAAGGTGCCCGAGGCGCTGACCGAGTCACATCTGAGATTCGAACAGGATGCGGGGCCAGGCTGGAACGCCGCGCTGCCCGCGCTGGCCGAGCGTTACCTCGACGAGTGGGAGTTACGGCTGGACGGCGAGCCGCGTCACGGGATCGTCGCCCTGGTGCTGCCGGTGTTACGCGCCGACGGCACCCCCGCGGCGCTCAAGCTGCAGCCCGTGACCAGCGAGACCGTGGACGAGGCCCTGGCCCTGCACACGTGGGCGGGCGACGGCTCGGTGCTGCTGCTCGACTCCGACCCCGAGACCGGCACGATGCTGCTGGAGCGGCTCGACCCGGAGCGGCCGCTGTCCGTGGTGCCGGACGTCATGAAGTCGTTGGAGGTGCTGGCCGCGCTGCTGCGCCGCCTGTCGGCGCATCCGGCCCCGGCGGGGATCCGCCATCTCGGCGACGTCACCCGGGGCATGCTGGAGCGCGTGGACGAGGCCGCCGCGCGGGTGTACGGCGATCGCGACCGCTACTGGCTGCGCTGGTGCGCGGGGGCGGTCGCCGAGCTCGTCTCGGAGCCCGGCGACCGGCTGCTGCACTGGGACCTGCACTACGACAACGTGCTGGCGGGCGAGCGCGAGCCGTGGCTGGCCATCGACCCCAAGCCGCTGGCGGGCGACCCGGGCTTCGAGCTGTTCCCCGCGTTGTGGAACCGCTGGGATGAGGTGATCGCCAGCGGTGACGTGCCGCGCGCGGTGCTACGGCGCTTCGACTTCCTGGTGGACGCGCTCGGCCTCGATCCGCGGCGGGCGGCCGGCTGGACGCTCGGCCGCGTCCTGCAGAACTTCCTGTGGGACGTGGCGGAGGGCGAGCGCGTGCTGGCCGAGATCCTGGTGCGGGTGGCGGAGGCGGTCCGCGCCAGGTGGTGACGACCTCGCCCCGGCTCTGCGGTCCGCGCCGGATGGTGCGGACGCTCCTGCCCCGGCTCGGCGGTCCGGGCGACCGTCGAACAGCTCGCTAGATGGCGAGGACGACCTTGCCCTGGCCGTGGCCGGTCTCGATCTCCCGGTGCGCGTCCGCGGCCTCCTCCAGCCGGTACGTCCTGCGCACGGGGAAGGCGAAGGCGCCTTCGGCGTACAGCCGGGCGTAACGTCCGAGCCGTTCGGCCGTCCGCTCGCCCTGCACCACGCGGACGCCCAGCGCGGCGGCCTTGCCGTGCTCGACGAGTGTGACGATGCGGGCGCGGTCGCGTACCAGCTCCAGCGAGACCTCCAGCGCGTGCCCGCCGGCGCCGTCGAGGGCGGCGTCGATGCCGCCGGGCGCGAGCGCGCGCACGCGGTCGGCCAGGCCCTCGCCGTAGGCGACGGGGACGGCGCCGAGGGCGCGCAGGTAGTCGTGGTTGGCCTCGCGGGCGGTGCCGATCACGGTGGCGCCGCGCCTCCTGGCGATCTGCACGGCGGCCGTGCCGACGGAGCCGGCGGCGCCGTGCACGAGCAGCGTCTCACCCTCGGCCAGCCCCATCCCGTCGATGGCCAGTTCGGCCGTCTGCACGCCGGAGGTCAGCCCGCCGGCCACCTCCCACGGCACCGCCGCGGGTTTGGCCGTCACGTCGGTCGCGGGCACCACGATGTACTCGGCGTAGGCGAACAAGCGGGAGAACCCGAGCACCTCGGCTCCTACGGCGATGCCGGTCACGTCGGCGCCCACCTGGTCCACCACGCCGGCGAACTCGTTGCCCGGGATGCGCGGGAAGTCCACCTCGCCCAGGTACGGCGGCAGCCATCCGGCCCGTACGGCCGTGTCGAAGGGTTGCACGCCGGCCGCTCGCACCCGCACCCGCACCTGCCCGGGGCCGGCCTGGGGCGCGGGCAGCTCCATCACCTTCAGCACTTCGGGGCTGCCCGGCTCGGCGAACGCCGCCGCTCTCATCAGTTCGGTCATGGCGGCCAGCCTGCTACCTCAACCGCGCTTGAGGTCAAGTCGCCAACCGTTTCGGGAACTTTCCTCTTTAGTCGCGCTTTATCTGTATATAGTCCGACAAGGACATCGCAGGGGGACCGGTAGTACCGAGGCGGGATGACCGACTTCTTACACATCGCACTGAGCTTTCCGACTGTCATTTTCACTTTCCTTCTCGTGGTGGTCGCCGTCTATTGGCTGACCGTCATCACCGGCCTCTTCGAGGCGGAGGACGACGCCACGTGGCTGGGCCTCGGGGGAGTCCCAGCGGGGATCACGCTGTCACTGCTCATCGCGCTGGCCTGGCTGCTCTGCCTGATCGGCAGTGTGCTGACGCCGGCCGGCGCGCTCACCGCCGTGCCCATAGCCGCGGTGGCCCTGGCCTGGCTGGCCGTGCGCGGCCTGCTCAAGCCGCTACGCAGGCTGTTCCCGCAGGGGGACACGCGCTCGCGTGGCGACTTCATCGGCCAGATGTGCGTGATACGCACCGGCACGGCCACTCCGGACTTCGGCCAGGCCGAGGTCACCGCCGCCGACGGCGCGTCCGCGATCGTGCAGGTCCGCACGACCGGCCAGGACCGCCTCACGCGCGGCGACAACGCACTCATCTTCGAATACGACAAAGACGGCGAATTCTTCTGGGTCATGCCGTACGAAAGTGAGCACTGATGGACGTCATCTCCACCGGCTTCGGCGTATTCCTCGCCGTCATCCTGGTCATCGTGATCGGTCTCCTCATCGTCATCGGCCGCCTTTTCCGCAAGGTCGAGCAGGGCAAGGCGCTGATCGTCTCGAAGGTCAACAAGGTGGACGTCACGTTCACCGGCGCCGTGGTGCTGCCCGTGATTCACAAGGCCGAGATCATGGACATCTCGGTCAAGACCATCGAGATCGAGCGGACCGGCCGCGAAGGGCTCATCTGCCGCGACAACATCAGGGCCGACATCAAGATCACGTTCTTCGTCCGGGTGAACAAGACCCAGGAGGACGTCATCAAGGTCGCCCAGGCGATCGGCACCGCCCGCGCCAGCGACGAGGCCACGCTGCAGGAGCTGTTCAACGCGAAGTTCTCCGAGGCGCTCAAGACCGCCGGCAAGCACCTCGACTTCGTCGATCTCTACACCAAGCGCGACGAGTTCCGCGACGAGATCGTCCGGCTGATCGGCACCGACCTCAACGGCTACAGCCTTGAGGACGCCGCCATCGACTACCTGGAGCAGACCTCGCTGGCCCAGCTCGACAAGAGCAACATCCTCGACGCCCAGGGCATCCGCAAGATCACCGAGCTGACGGCCATCGAGCACGTGCGCACGAACGAGTTCCAGCGCAACGAGGAGAAGGAGATCACCCGCCAGAACGTGGACGCCCGCGAGGCCATCCTGGAGCTGGAGCGCCGCCAGGCCGACGCCGAGCTGAAGCAGCGCCGCGAGATCGAGACGGTCAAGGCGCGCGAGGAGGCCGAGATCGCCCGCGTCCAAGCGGAGGAGCGGCTGCGCGCCCAGGCCGCGCACATGAAGACCGACGAGCAGCTCGGCGTGCAGAACGAGAACCGGGCCCGCGAGATCGCCGTCGCCGAGAAGAACCGCGAGCGGGTGATCGCCATCGAGAGCGAGCGCATCGAGAAGGACCGGATGCTGGAGGTCATCGCCCGCGAGCGGGAGACCGAGCTGTCGCGCATCGCCAAGGACAAGGAGGTCGAGACCGAGAAGCGGTCGATCGCCGAGGTGATCCGCGAGCGCATCGCGGTCGACAAGACCGTGGCCGAGCAGGAGGAGTCGATCAAGCGGCTGCGCGTGGTCGAGGAGGCCGAGCGCACCCGCCAGCAGGTGATCATCGCCGCCGAGGCCGAGGCCCAGGAGAACCTGGTCAAGGACATCAAGGCGGCCGAGGCCGCGGAGGCCGCCTCCAAGTTCAAGGCGCGCGAGGAGCTCGTGCTCGCCGAGGCCCGCCAGCAGGCCGCCGAGCTGGAGGCCAGGGCGAAGATGCGGCTGGCCGAGGGCGTCCAGGCCGAGTCCGCCGCCGCCGGGCTGGCGCAGGTGCAGGTCAAGGAGCGTGACGCCGAGGCCATCGAGAAGGTGGGCCGCGCCGAGGCGCTGGTGCTGAAGGAGAAGCTGGCCGCCGAGGCGGACGGCGCCCGCGCCATGGCGCTGGTGGAGGGCGACCGGCTCAAGGCGCAGGCCGAGGGCGAGCAGGCGATGGCCCTGGCCGGCGCCGCAGCGGTGGGCGAGAAGCTGAAGGCCGAGGCCGAGGGCCTGACCCAGAAGGCCGCCGCCATGGCCGCGCTCGACGAGGCGAGCCGGGCGCACGAGGAGTACCGCCTGCGCCTGGAGGCCGACAAGGAGATCCGGCTCAAGCACATCGACGTCTCCCGGCAGGTGGCCGAGTCGCAGGCCAGCGTGCTGGCGGCGGGCCTGGCCAAGGCCAACATCGACATCGTCGGCGGCGACACCATGTTCTTCGACAAGGTGGTCGGTTCGATCACCGCGGGCAAGGTGGTGGACGGCTTCGTCGACCACTCGCAGGTCGCGGGGGCGATCGTCGCTCCGTACGTCAACGGCACCGCGAGCCTGGCGGCCGACCTCGCGAGCGTGGTCGGCGGCGTGCGTACCGAGGACGTGAAGAACCTGACCGTGTCCGCCCTGCTCATGCGGCTCATCGCGGACGGCGGCCCGCAGTCGACGGCGCTCGGCGAGCTGCTGGAGACGGCCCGCCGGCTCGGCGTGGCCGACTCGCCGGTCGCGGCGCTGGCCGGCGCCAAGTGAGCACGGGCGCCGACCGGCGCGAAGGGGGCACCGGCGCTGACCGGCGCCAAGTGGGCACGCTCGAAGCGGGTCTGGAGGCCGGGACGTACGAGGTCCTGCGCAACCGCCTCCAGGCCCAGGCCAAGGCCCTCGCGGAGGCGGCCGAGGCGGTCAACCAGGAGCGGCTGCGCGTCTTCGGCGGCGCGGAGCTGCGCCTGCTCGGCACCGAGCGGATCAGGACCGAGAACAACTGCGTCCCCAGGGACATCGTCTCCCTGGGCGACGTGATGCTCTTCGGCTACAACGTCTTCATCGGGCTCAAGCCGGAGACGACGGTCGCGGACGTGTTCGCCGTGCACCGCTTCTCCCGCGAGGGCGACGCGTTCCGCTTCGACGCCGACCGGCTGGAGGCGCTGGACGATCCGGCGTTCAGGAAGGACTTCGCCGAGCTCTACCGCTACTACAAGGAGACCAGGCTCCAGCAGTTGCGGCGGGTGGAGGGCAAGCTGCTGGCGGTGTTCCAGACGGGGCCGGCGGACACGCGGGTGCTGCGCTGGACGGTCAGCACCTCCGGAGTCCCGAAATATCAGGACAATCGGGGGGAGCGGGACCACACGTTCCCCCCGTCCCACGACTTCGAGTGGACGCCCACCACCCGCGACGACCACGTCCTCGGCCGCCACCCGCACATCTCCATCGGCGGCGAGGTGTTCGTCGAGACCGTCGGCGGCGACCTCACCATCAAGATCGAGGACAACACGGAGACCGGCGCCGGCATCTACGCCGAGCCGGTCGCCGAGCCGCTGCAGAGCCTCGCGGACGCCGACGTCGAGTACGCCCGCGTCGGCCCGCTGATCCTCATGCGGATCCGCCCGTACAAGGAGACCGAGCGGCGGCACCTCGTCTTCAACACCCGCACCAAGACGGTCGTCCGGCTCGACGGCATCGGGCAGGCCTGCCAGCGGCTGCCCGAGGACCAGGGGCTCATCTTCCCCGGCGGCTACTACCTGGCCACCGGCGTCAGCAAGACGTTCGACACGGACGTGAGCGACCTGGAGTTCGAGCGGGTCGTCCGCTCCCCCAACGGCGAGGACGTCCTGTACGTCTTCCACGCCAGGGGCGACGGGCGCTCGCTGCTGCTGCCGTACAACGTGATCAGGAAGGAGGTGGCCACCCCCATCGTCTGCCACGGGTACTCGCTGTTCGACGACGGCACGATGGTGGTCTTCCGCGCCACCTCCGACGAGCCGACCCGGGTGCACCCGATGCAGGTGTGGCAGACGCCGTACGTGTCGGACACCTACGCCGCCGCCCAGCCCACCGGCACCGGGCCGCTGGAGCGCATCGGCAACGCCGAGCTGGTGCGCGGCATCTCCGACTGCCTGTCCGTGGCGCGCATGGTCGAGGAGATGGCGCCGTCGGCCGGCACGTTCGAGGGGCTGATCGCGGCCTGCACGCGGGCGTTCGACTCCTACCACTGGCTCGGCGAGCACGGACTGCGCGGGCCGCTCGCCGACGTGCGCGCCACCGCCGAGCAGGTGCTCGACGAGTACGAGAACGTCGAGCAGCTCACCCGCCAGGCCGCGCGGACCCTTGAGGCGGCCACCGAGGAGACCACCCAGCTCGTCCGCCGCGCCCGGGCCGACACCCCGGCCACCGCCGACGCCTGGGTCACGTTGCTGGCCACGCTGCGCCGCGCCCAGGGGCACCTGGTGACGCTGCGGGAGGTCCGCTACATCGACCTGGCCGCCCTCGACGGCCTGTCCGCGTCCGTGCGGGAGGAGCTGGGCTCGGCCGGGAAGCGGGCCGTGGCGTTCCTGTCGGGCGCGGACGCGTTCACCGCCTACCACGCGGCCGTCGAGGCGCTGGCCGCAGAAGCCGCCGCGATCGGCACCGTCGCCGAGGCCGCGCCCGTCGCCGACCGGCTGGCCGAGCAGGCCGAGGGGCTGGAGGTGGTCACGGAGGTCGTCGGGTCGCTGGACATCGCCGACGCCACCGTCCGCACCTCGATCCTCGGCCGCATCGCCGAGGTGCTCGGCGGCGTGAACCGGGCCAGGGCCGTGCTCGACGGGCGGCGGCGCGAGCTGCTGGGCTCGGAGGGGCGGGCCGCGTTCGCCGCCGAGTTCGCCCTGCTCGGGCAGGCCGTCACCGGCGCGCTGGCCATGGCCGACACGCCGGAGAAGTGCGACGAGCAGCTCGGGCGGCTCATGCTCCAGGTCGAGGGGCTGGAGTCGCGCTTCGGCGAGTTCGACGACTTCGCCGCGCAGCTCGCCGCCAAGCGGGACGACGTCTACGAGGCGTTCTCGGCCCGCAAGCAGACCCAGCTCGACGACCTCGCCCGCCGCGCCGACCGCGTCTTCGCCTCCGCCGAGCGCATCCTCGGCAGCATCACCAGGCGGCTGGGGTCGCTGGCGTCGCTGGACGAGGTCAACACGTACTTCGCGACCGACCCGATGGTGGCCAAGGTCCGCTCGGCCGCCGCCGACCTGCGCGGGCTCGGCGACGCCGTACGGGCAGAAGAGCTGGACGGGCGGGTGAAGTCGGCCCAGCAGGAGGCCGGCCGGGCGCTGCGCGACCGCCTCGACCTCTTCTCGGACGGCGGCGAGACCCTGCGCCTCGGCCACCACCGCTTCGCCGTCAACACCCAGCCCATCGACCTGACGCTGGTGCCCGGTGACGGCGCCATGCAGTTCGCGATCACCGGCACCGACTACCGGGCGCCCGTGCCCGCCTCCTTCGAGGACACCCGGCCCTTCTGGGACCAGACGCTGGTCTCCGAGACGGCGGAGGTCTACCGGGCCGAGCACCTGGCCGCCTCGCTGCTCGACTCCGTCACCGCCGGGGCGCCTCTGGAGGAGCTGGTCCGCCGGGCCGCCGAGGAGCGCTACGACGAGGGCTACGAGCGCGGCGTCCACGACCACGACGCCACGCTCATCCTCGACACGCTGGTCCGGCTGCGGGAGGGGGCCGGCTTGCTGCGCTACCCCGCCGCGACGCGGGCGGCGGCGCAGCTCTACTGGGCGTTCGGGACGGACGAGGTTTCACGTAAAACATTGGCCGCCCGCGCCGCGTCGCTGGTCAGAGCCCGCACGATCTTCGGTATCACGCCCGCCCTCGGCGACCTGGCCGACGAGCTGGACCGGGCGATCGCCGCGTTCCTCCCCGATCTGGGCCTGCCTCCGGTCGGCCTCGCCGGCGAATACCTCGTCGAGGAGCTGGGCGGCACGCCCGCCGGGTTCGTCACCGCCAAGGCCGCCCTCGACCTCCTCGACGGCTTCCGGCACGCGCTCGGGCCGGTCAGGCTGCGTGAGTTCGAGGCGGACCTGAAGGCGCTGCCGCTGCCCGAGCGGGTCCAGCTCGCCCACGCCTGGCTCACCGCCTACCACCAGGGGCCGGAGGTGGCCGAAGCGCTCGCCGTCCAGCTCTGCGACCACCTGCCCCGCCACGACTCCAGCGCCACCACCGGCGAGACCGTCGACGGCCTGCTCGGCGCCCACCCGAGGATCAAGGACCGCAAGCTGGACGTCCGCCTCGACGAGCTGCTGCCCAGGATGCGGCGCTTCGCCCAGGAACGCGTCCCCGCCTACCGCGCCTACCAGCGCCGCAGGAACGAGCTGGTCGAGGCCGAGCGGCGCCGCCTGCGCCTGGACGAGTACAAGCCGAAGGTCATGAGCGCGTTCGTCCGCAACCGCCTGCTCGACGAGGTGTACCTGCCGCTGATCGGCGACAACCTCGCCAAACAGCTCGGCGCCGCCGGCGCCGGCCGGCGCACCGACCAGATGGGCCTGCTCCTGCTCATCTCGCCGCCCGGCTACGGCAAGACCACCCTCATGGAGTACGTCGCCAGCCGCCTCGGCCTCGTCTTCGTCAAGGTCAACGGCCCCGCCCTCGGCCACGAGGTCACCTCGCTCGACCCGGCCGACGCGCCCGACGCCACCGCCCGGCAGGAAGTGGAGAAGATCTCCTTCGCGCTGGAGACCGGCAACAACACCCTGCTCTACCTCGACGACATCCAGCACACCTCGCCCGAGCTGCTGCAGAAGTTCATCTCGCTCTGCGACGCCCAGCGCCGCATCGAAGGCGTGTGGAACGGCCGCACCCGGACGTACGACCTGCGCGGCAAGCGGTTCGCCGTGTGCATGGCCGGCAACCCGTACACCGAGTCGGGGCAGCGCTTCCGCATCCCCGACATGCTGGCCAACCGCGCCGACGTGTGGAACCTGGGCGACGTCCTGTCCGGCAAGGAAGAGCTGTTCGCGCTCAGCTACGTGGACAACGCCCTCACCTCCAACCCCGTGCTCGCGCCCCTGTCCGGCCGCGACCGCTCCGACGTGGAGCTGCTCGTCCGCCTGGCCAGGAACGACCCCGCCGTCCGGCCCGACCAGCTCAAGCACCCCTACACCAAGCCCGAGCTGGACCAGATACTCAGCGTCCTGGCCAAGCTCGTGCGGGTGCAGGAGGTCGTGCTGGCCAACAACCGGGCCTACATCGCCTCCGCCGCCCAGTCCGACGCCGCCCGCACCGAGCCGCCGTACCGGCTGCAGGGCTCCTACCGCAACATGAACAAGCTGGCCGAGCGCATCGTGCCCGCCATGAACGACGACGAGCTCGAAGCGGTCATCGACGACCACTACCTCGGCGAGGCCCAGACCCTCACCGCCGACGCCGAGTCCAACCTGCTCAAGCTCGCCGAGCTGCGCGGCCGCCTGACCCCCGCCCAGGCCGAGCGCTGGGCGGCGGTCAAGGCGGCCTACCTCAAGGCCAAGGCGCTCGGCGGGGCCGAGGACGACCCGATGACCCGGGCCGTCGGCGCCATCGGCCTGCTCGCCGACCGGGTGAGCGAGGTCGGCACGGCCATCAGGGAGTCAGACCGCTGAGCCCGCACGCAGCTCCAGGTGGGCGCCCGTGAAGGCGGCACGCATGCGGCGGTCGTGCGTGACGATCACCAGCGCGCCCTCGTACGAGGTCAGCGCCGCCTCCAGCTCCTCGACGAGCTGCGGCGACAGGTGGTTCGTCGGCTCGTCGAGGAGCAGCAGGTCCACCGGCTCGGTCACCAGGCGGGCCAGCTCGATCCTGCGGCGCTGCCCGTACGACAGCTCGCCCAGGCGCAGCCGCAGGTCGGCGGGCCGGAACAGGCCCAGGGCCAGCAACGCGTCGGCGTGCTCGTCCGGCGGGCCCGGCCGGCCGGCGGCGAACGCCTCCAGCACCGTCCGCCGCGCCGGCCCGGCCTGCCCGTCCTGCCGCAGGTGGCCGACGCGGCCGGTCCGGCGCACGGTGCCCGCGTCCGGCCGAAGCTCGCCCGCCAGGACCCGCATGAGCGTGGTCTTGCCGGCGCCGTTCGGGCCGGTGACGAGCAGCCGCTCGCCGGCCCGCACGGTGAGACCGTCCAGCCGCAACCGGCCCTCCACCCGCACGCCGTCGAGCGTCACCACCGCACCTTCGGCCGCGCTCCCGATCGGAACCGCCACCGCACCCCCGGCCGCGCTCCCGGTCGGAACCGCCACCGCGCCCTCGGCCACGCTCCGCGCCGGGCCTGGGGTGTGTCCGTCCACCGGGCTCGTCCCGATGGCGGGGGTGAAGCGGAGCGGGTCCGGGGGCCGGGTCGCCGGGTTGTCCCTGAGCCACCGCATGCGCTGGTGGGACTGCCGCACGCGCCCCGCCGCGCCGTGCGTGCGCGCCCGCGCCCGCCAGGCGCCGGTGCCCATGCCCGCCTTGGCCATCTTGCGCGGGATCGCCGCCATCCGCCCGGCGTTGGCGGCGACCAGCTCGGAGTGCCGGGCCAGCTCGTGCTTCCACTCCTCGTACGCCCGCAGCCGCGCCGCCCGCTCGGCGGCCTTGGCGACGAGGTAGCCGGAGTACCCGTCCCCGTACCGGCGCACCTGCCCTTCGGCGACCTCCAGGATGACGGAGGTCACCCGCTCCAGGAACACGCGGTCGTGCGTGATCGCCACCACGGTGCCCCGGTGGGTGCGCAGCCGCTGTTCGAGCCAGGCCACGGCCCGGTCGTCCAGGTCGTTGGTCGGCTCGTCGAGCAGCAGCAGCTCGGGGTCGGCGGCCAGGGTGGCGGCCAGGGCGAGCCGGGAGCGCTCGCCGCCGGAGAGCGTGCCGACGGGCCGCGCCCGGTCGAGCCCGGGCAGGCCGAGCCCGTGCAGCGCGGCGTCCACCCGCGCGTCGGCCTCGTAACCGCCGCGCGCCTCGAACTCCGCCACCAGCCGGGCATACACCTCGGCACCATCGCTGGAGACATCGCTGGAGACATCTGCATCCTCGGCGGTGGCGAGGGCGTGCTCGGCCGCCCGCATGCGGGCCTCCAGGTCGCGCAGCTCGGCCAGGGCGAGGTCGACGACGTCGGCCACCGTGGCGTGCGCCGGCAGCTCCAGGGACTGCGGGAGGTACCCCACGCCGCCGGGCGCGACGACGGTGACGTCGCCGTTGTCCGGCCGCTCGGCCCCGGCCATGAGCCGGAGCAGCGTGGACTTGCCCGCTCCGTTGTCCCCGATCACCCCGATCCGCTCGCCCGGCCGGACGGTGAAGGACACGCGGTCGAGGACGACGCGGGTGTCGTAACGCTTGGTGATCTCGGCGAATGCCAGTTGGGCAGCAGCAGTACGCATAAAGGGCCCACCCCCTCTTCTCGGCTCGGAACATGACCGGTGTGAGGCGGCACGGGCGGAGCTCATCGGCTCAACGCGGATGCGCCTCTGGCGCGAGAATCACAGGGAACCCATATCGCGAAAGAAGCTAGCCCGTAATCGACCTTCCTGTCCACCCCTTATTCGTCGGTGAGCCCGCGCGTGGCTTCCCGCTGGGCGGCCGTGGCCCGGTTGAGCCAGTCGAGGATGAGCTCCAGCTCCTCGTCGGTGTAGCGCTCGTACAGCTCGGACAGGGCGGCCACGAACGGCCCGAACAGCTCGGAGAACCCGGCCAGCCGCTCGTGGTTGATCTCGACGATGACCCGGCGCCGGTCCTTGCTGTCGCGGACGCGCCGGACGAGCCACTTGGCCTCCAGCCGGTCGATCAGCCCGCTGACCGTGGCGGGCGCGAGGCCGGTGTGCCGGCCGATCTCCCCCGCCGTCAGGGGCCCGAGCCGTTGCAGCACGTCGAGCGTCTTCTCCTCGGTCACGCCGAGGCCCATCCGCTCGCTCATGGCGCTGTGGTACATCACGGCGGCGTTGCTGTGCGCGCGGCCCGCGATCGTGAGGTCGTCGAGCAATTTCTTTCGCTTCCCCGAAATATCTCTGGACACCGACACCCGCCTCATGCCTAATATTTCGTTCGGACGAACGAAAGGTTATCACCATGAAGGCTCTGGTCATAGGCTGCGGCATCGGCGGCCCCGTCACCGCGATGGCCCTGCGCGAGACGGGCATCGACGCGGAGATCTTCGAGGCGTTCGGGCAGACCGCCGAGAACGTCGGCTCGTTCCTCAACGTGGCCTCCAACGGCCTGGCCGCCCTGCGTGCGCTCGGCGCGCACCAGCAGGTGCTGGCCACCGCCATCCCCACCCCGCGCATGGTCATGTGGAGCGGCTCCGGCAAGCGCCTGGGCGAGGTGGCCAACGGCCTGCGGCTCGACGACGGCACCGTGAGCCACACCGTCCTGCGCTCCGACCTGTACCGGACCGTGCGCGAGGAGGCCGAGCAGCGCGGCGTCCGCATCGCGCTCGGCAAGCGCATGATCTCCTACGAGGACACCGGCTCCCACGTCACGGCCAGGTTCGAGGACGGCACGACCGCCACCGGCGACCTGCTGATCGCCTGCGACGGCATCCACTCGCGCACCCGCGCGCTGCTCGACCCGCACGCCCCGCGCCCCCGCTACAGCGGCCTCTACAGCTTCGGCGGCATCGTCGAGGACGCCGGCCTGCCGGGCGAGCCAGGGGTCTACAACATGGTCTTCGGCAAGCGCGCGTTCTTCGGCTGGACAGTGGCGACCTCCGGCGCCACCTGGTGGTTCGCGAACCTGCCGCGCCGGCTCGGCGACGTCCCGGACGACTGGAAGCCGGTGCTGGTCAAGGCGTTCGAGGACGACGCGAACGGCTCCGCCGACCTCATCCGCCGCAGCGCGGTCGGGCCGGGCCTGCCGGTCCACGACCTGCCCCCGGTGCCCGTGTGGCACCGCGGCCGGGTGCTGCTGACGGGCGACGCCGCGCACGCCACCTCGCCCAGCTCCGGCCAGGGCGCCTCACTCGCCGTCGAGGACGCGGTCGTGCTGGCCCGGTGCCTGCGCGAGAGCGGCGGGCACGAGGAGGCGTTCCGGCGGTTCGAGGCCGAGCGGCGGCCCCGGGTGGAGCGGGTCGTGGCCTACTCCAGGACCATCAGCAACAGCAAGGCCGCGGGCCCGGTCGCCCGGGTGTTCCGAGACCTGATGATGCCGATCTTCCTGAGGAAGAGCGCGAGCCAGGAGTCACTCGCCTGGATGTACCGCTACCAGCCGAGCCTGTGACACCGCCTCGGGGCTCGCGGGCAGGAGCGGCAGGCGTACGTCGGGGGTGGGGATCAGGCCGCGGGCGTGCAG
Organism: [Actinomadura] parvosata subsp. kistnae; assembly: GCF_900323885.1. Taxonomy (GTDB): domain Bacteria; phylum Actinomycetota; class Actinomycetes; order Streptosporangiales; family Streptosporangiaceae; genus Nonomuraea; species Nonomuraea composti. Next base: position 2,448,233 of record NZ_OOHJ01000018.1, read on the forward strand.
CACGCCCTTGAGCACGGTCGGGTTCGGCTCGGCGAACAGCGCCGCCGACAGCCGGGCCAGCCGGTGCCCGAGCGCCCGCGCCCGTCCGACGTCGCCCGCCTGCCAGGCGCCGGCCAGCTCCACGAAGGCGGCGGTCTCCAGGTGCGCCGAGGCGAGGATGCCGCCCACGGCGCCCAGGGCGAGCATCGGGGAGATGAAGGCGTCGTCGCCGCACACCACCTCGAAGCCCTCGGGCAGCTCGGCCAGCAGCTCCACGGTCTCCTGGGTGACGCCGCCGGCCGCGTACTTGATGCCCGCGATCTTCGGGTGCGCGCCCAGCTCGCGCAGCGTGGCGGCGCTGACGGCCTGCCCGGTGCGGTAGGGGATGTGGTAGATCACGAGCGGCACCGGCGACCGCTCGGCCAGCGCCTCGAAGTGCGCGTCGACCCCGCGCTCGCCGGGCCGCAGGAAGTACGGGACCGTCACCAGCGCGGCGTGCACCCCCTCGGGCAGCTCCGCCAGCGCCCTGGCCGTCGAGCGGGTGTCGTTGCCCGTCACCCCCACGGTCAGCAGCGCCTGCCGCTCGGCGCAGACCCGCGCGCACACCTCGATCACGCGGGCCCGCTCGGCGGGGTCGAGCGCGGCCACCTCGCCGGTGGTGCCCAGCGCCACCAGGCCGGCGGCGCCCTGGTCCAGCACCTGCCGGGCGAGCTTCTCGATCGCGTCAACGGCCACCGCGCCCGACGCGTCGAACGGCGTGACCAGCGGTACGTGGATTCCTCTCAGCATGCTTCGAGCCTGACCCAGAGGGACCCATTAGCACCAGCGCGAATTTCTACGTTCGAGCTTAAGCTGAGCTTATGCTCGACCCACGCAAGCTCCACCTCCTCCGCGAGCTGGCCCGGCGCGGCACGATCGCCGCGGTCGCCGAGGCGGTCACGTTCACGCCGTCGGCCGTCTCCCAGCAACTCAGCGCGCTGGAGCGGGAGGCGGGCGTGCCGCTGCTCGAACGCACCGGCCGCACGGTCACGCTGACACCCGCGGGGCACCTGCTGGTCGAGCACGCGCAGGCCGTCCTGGAGCAGCTCGAACGCGCGTCGGCCGCGCTGGCCGCCGCCCGCGGCGGGCCGTCGGGGCCGCTGCGCATCGGCGCGTTCCCCACGGCGGCCCGCGTGCTGCTGCCGCCCGCCCTCGCCGGCCTGACCGGCGCGCACCCCGGGCTGGAGCCCATGGTGGCCGAGATCGACCCGGCGGACGTCTCGGCGGCGCTGCGCGCGGGCGAGCTGGACGTGGCGCTCGTGCACGAGTACGACTTCGTCCCGCCCGTCACCGACGCCTTGATCGAGACGGAGCCGCTGTTCAGCGAGCCCATGTACCTGACCGACCGGCCCTCGGTCGCCGCCGCCCGCACCGACGCGTGGATCACCGGCAAGCCCGGCACGCTCTGCCACACGATGGCGATCAGGGCCTGCCAGGCGGCCGGGTTCGAGCCGGTCGTGCGGCACCACGTCGACGACTTCGACACCGTGCTCGCGCTGGCCGCGGCCGGTCAGGGGGTGGCGCTCGTCCCGCACCTGGCGGCGACCGCGCCGCCGCCCGGCGTGCGGCTCACCCGCCTGCCGCTGAGCCGCCGCACGCTGGCCGCGTTCAGGAAGGGGAACGGCGGCCACCCGGCGATCGTCGCCGCCGTGACAGCCTTCCGCTCAGCCGTCACCCACCTGCCCCTCTGAACAGCCCTTTGACCAGGTCGGCGAAGCCGGCCGCCAGGCGCTCGTGCTCCCCGGCGCGCAGCTGGCTCGCGATCGGCTCCATGTGCAGGGTGCCGAGCAGCATGTGGGCGATCTCCTCGGCGTCCACGTCGGGCCGCCCCTCCGCGATCAGCCCGGACACGTGCCGGTGCCAGGACACGTAGATCGGGTTGTCCTCGCGGCGCTCGCCCTTCGCGGTGAGGACGGCGTGCTCGTGCGCCGCCATGAGATTCCCGTTGCGCGCCCCCAGCTCGGCCACCCGCGCGAGGAACGCGACGAGCCGCGCCTCCGGCTCCGCGCCCGGCCCGAGCGGCGGCGGCCCTTCGGCGACGGCCTGCTCCAGCTCGCGGGCCCGCTCGGCCATGAGCTCGCGCATGAGCCCCGTACGGCTGCCGAAGCGGTGGAAGACCGTCCCCTTGCCGACGCCGGCCGCCGTGGCGACCCGCTCGACGGAGACCTGCTCGGGCGGGTGCCGCCGGAGCAGCTCCTCGGCCGCCCGCAGGATGGCCTGCCTGTTACGGGCGGCGTCGGCCCGCTCTCGACGTTCCATCCGGCAATTCTTTCCCATGGACAAAATTGACCAGCGGTCCATATAGTAAATGGACCATCGGTCAACTTGAGAGGCATGATGTCATGCGCGCGATCGTTCTGACAGCGACCGGCGGGCCGGAGCAGCTCCAGCTCACCGACCTCCCCCGCCCCCGGCCCGAGGAGGGCCAGGCGCTCGTCCGCGCCCAGGCCATCGGCGTCAGCTTCGCCGAGACCCAGATCCGCGCGGGCGTCCTGCCGTTCCCGCTCCCCCTGCCCGCCGTGATCGGCGCGGAGGTGGCCGGCGAGGTCGTCGAGGTGGGCGCGGGCGTGGACGAGAAGCTGCTCGGCGCCACGCTGGTCGGCGTGACCGGCGGGCTCGGCGCCTACGCCGAGTACGTGGCGCTCCCCGCCGCCCTCACCTGCCCGGTGCCCGACGGCGTGACCCCCGAGCGGGCACTGGCCGCGGCGGCCCCCGGCGCGCTCGCGCTCGCCCTGCTGCACAAGGCGGCGCTCACCGGCGGGGAGACGGTCCTGGTCGAGGCCGGCACCAGCTCGGTCGGCGCCCACCTGGTACGCCACGCCAAGGAGTTCGGCGCCGGCCACGTGATCGCCACCGCCGGATCCCCCGCCAAGCGCGCCCGCGCCGCCGAGCTGGGCGCCGACACCGTCCTCGACCACGGCACCCCCGGCTGGCCCGACGGGCTGCCCGAGAACGTGGACGTGGTCTTCGAGTCGATCGGCGGCACGTCGGCCGGGCAGGTGCTCGCCCACCTCACCCCCGGCACCGGCCGGATGCTCTACTACGGCCTGCTCAGCGGCGAGCAGGCCGCCGTCACCGCCGCCGACCTCATGCCCCGCGGCGTGACCGTGACCGCGTGCAGCGGCGCCGCCTGGGCCGGGCAGGTCTTCGGCACGCACTACCCCGAGCTGCTGGCCCGGCTCGCGTCCGGGCGCGCCGAGGCGGACATCGCCCGCACGCTCCCCCTGGAGCAGGCCGCCGACGCCCACCGCCTCCTGGAGAGCCGCGCCGTGACCGGCCGCGTCCTGCTCATCCCCTAGGGTTCGAGAACGGCGTCCAGCACCGCCTGCGAGCTGCCCAGCCCCCGGTCGTACTCCCCGGCCGTCACCGCCACGACCAGCCTCTTCTCCGGCACCACGACGAGCCGCTGCCCCCCGTTCCCGATCCCCTCGGCCATCCGCCCGTCCCGGCTGAGGTACCACTGGTAGCCGTACCCGCCGCCGCCGTCGGTGACGACCCGGGGGCGCAGCATCTCCTCGATCCACTCGCCGGGCACGATGCCGCGCCCGCCGTCGAGCACGAGCTGCCCGACGGCGGCCAGGTCGATCGGCCGCAGCCGCAGCCCCGACGCCGCTCGCGCGGCGCCGTCGTCGCCCATCGACCACTCGAACGCGGAGATGCCCAGCGGCTCGAACAGCCTGGCCGCCGCGTACTCGGGCAGCGGCCGGCCCGCCCCGCGCGTGATGATCTCCCCGATCAGGGCGGACGCGCCGCCGCAGTAGTGCCACCGCTTGCCGGCCTCCTCCACGACCGGCCGCTCCAGCACGTAGCGGTGCCGGTCGGGCGCGAGCTCCATCGCGATCTCGCTGTTGGCCGGGTCGGTGTACGGCAGCTGCTCGTTCCACTCCAGCCCGAGCGTCATGGTCAGCGCGTGCTCGATCGTCAGGTGCTCCCGGCCCGGGAGGTCGTACTCGGGGAACTGCCGCACCAGCGACGCCCCCGGCTCCGGCACCAGCCCCTCACCCAGCGCGATCCCGTACACGACACCCACGACGCTCTTCGACACGGACCTGAGGTCGTGCAAGGTGTCGCGGCCGAACTCCACGTGCCCGAGCGGCATGTTCAGCGCGTGGTCGGGCCCGGCGCCGTACCGTTCGAGCACGACCTCCCCGTCACGCAGCACCACCAGCCCGTGCAGGTGCGGCGTCCCGCCCGCGCGCAGGACCGCGTCCACCCGCTCCGTCATCCCCACCATGGAACCTCCTTCAGCATCGGTCTCTGTCCAGGCATAGGCCCTCACACGGTGTCAGAGGCAAGCGCGCCCGACGGCCGCGCGCCCAGCTCCTCCAGCGCCCGCTGCCAGGGGTTGTCGCCCGGGTCGAGCACGATCCGCACCCCGTCCGCGCGCAGGTCGTCGAGGCTGCGGCGGTAGGGCGTGCGGGCGGCCAGCGCGTCGTTCACGAACGGCAGCACGACCACCGGGATGCCCAGCCCCGGCGCCTCCGCCAGCACGCCGAGCGCGTAGGTGTCGGTGATGCCCTGGGCGAACTTGTTGATCGTGTTGAACGTCGCCGGCGCCACGATCATGGCGTCCGCCCTGGGCGGTTTCGGCTCGTGCGGCTTGCGGTAGCGGCTGCGTACCGGGCGGCCCGTCCGCCGCTCCAGCTCGGCCTCGTCGATGAAGGCCAGCGCGGACGGCGTGGCCACGATCTGCACGATCCAGCCCGCGTCCTGGGCGAGGGTGACGAGCTCGCCCACCCCGGACGCCGATTCGGCGGCACTGACGATGACGTAGAGGACGTCGCCGGCTGCTTCGGTCACGCGATGCGCTCCTCAGGGGAAGGTGGTTCACTCACGTCCAGGATTCCCCACCCGAATCCTCCGTGACGGGCGGCGCCTCTCATAAGCGAAGAAACCCGAGAACTGGGAGGTTGTCGTGTCCGTTGGCATCATCGCCGCCGTCGTCGTCGCGGCCGTGCTCGTCTGCGCGTGCGTCGTGACCCTGCGCAGGAGGAGGCGCTCCCGTGGCTGAGGCGACCTGGCCGGGCGAGCGGCTGATCGTCGCGGCGCAGCGCGGGGACGTCGAGTCGATCTCCGCGCTGGTGTCCGGCTCGCACCCGCACGTGCGGCGCTTCGCCCGTACGTTGTGCGCCACGCCCGAGGACGCGGAGGACGCCGCGCAGGAGGCGCTGATCATCCTCTACCGGAAGATCGGCACGTTGCGGGCGACCGGCGCGCTGGCGTCGTGGATGTTCCGCATCGTGCGCAACGAGTGCCTGCGCCGCGCCCGCCTGACCCTCCGGCACCCGCCGCCCGTCGTGCCGGCGGCCTACGAGGCCGAGCGGCCGGCCGCGTCGTCGGCCGAGGACGAGGTGCTGCGGCGGCTCGAGGCCGACAGGGTGGCGGCGGCCATCGCCGCCCTGCCCGCCGACCAGCGCAACGTTCTGATCATGCGCGACATCCAGGGGCTGAGCGGGCGGATGGTGGCCGGGGCGCTGGGCCTGAGCGTCGCGGCGATGAAGTCGCGGCTGCACCGCGCCCGCGCGGCGGTGCAGCGCACGCTGGAGAGCACGTCCTGGGGAGGCGACGATGACTGACGGACGGAACTACGGCGGCAAGGCGAGGGGCGGCGGCGCGACCGGCGCAGCGGCCGGTGAGGGGAGCTTCGCGAGTGCGTCGCTGGCGCGGCACCTGGTGCGGGGCGCGGCCGGGTTCGGCGCGTTGATCGGCTCGGTCGCGCTGATCCCGGTGCTCGGCCTGGTGAGCCTGGTGCTGGCCCCGCTGGGCCTGCTCGTCCTGCGCGGCTGCCCGATGTGCTGGATGATCGGGCTGGCGCAGACCGTCTCGATGGGCCGGCTGCGGCGGCAGTGCGTGGACGGCCGGTGCGAGCTCGTCCGGGCGCCCGATTCCCCCTGACTCCCCCGAGTCGAGATTTGTTGGAACAATTGGTAGGAATCTCAGCCCCATTCCCGAAAAATGCGCTCATACTGGAGTTACAGCAACCAGGAGCGCGCTCATGCGGAAGATCCCCCATCGCATGGCCCAGGAGGACGGCCTCGCACCGAACCACTTCCTCCAGCTTGCCGCGGTGGACTTCAACGGTGTCTACGCGGTTCACTTAGCCGCCAAGGAGGAGCGGCTGAAGATGACCAGGCTCGCACTGAGCCTGCTGTCGGGGCCGTTCTTCGCCGCCATCGCGCTGGCCAGCGCCAAGGTGGTCGACCCGCAGAGCCTCACCAGGTGGCAGGACGTCCCGTGGTACCTGTTCGCCCTGGTCATCGCGTTCGGCGTGCTGAGCGTGCTGCCGTTCCTGCGCCTCATCGAGGCCGTCAACGCGCACGCTCGCACCGCCCGCGCGATCAACAACTTCCGGCTGCTGTACTCCACGAAACTGGGGGACGAGCTCGACTGGACGCCGAACCTGCCGGTCGATCCGCGTTTCCCGGAAACCTACGCACCGCTCGCCTGGCCGGGCATCAACGTCATGGTGCTCGCCACGGTGAACTCGACCTACCTCACCGTCGGCGTCACCGGACTGAGCGGCCAGGAGCCGAACCTGCTCCTGCTCATGACCGGCATCCTGCTCGTCGCGCTGGTGCACTACGGCGTCTACTACGTCCGCTGCAACGTCAGCAGACGGCGCCGGCTTCCTCGCAACCCGTACCGAATCACGAATATGGAGGGATAAATGCCCGGCCCAGCAGAATGGGCGTCATGTGGGGAGGCGTGGATCAGGTTGATGCGCCACGTATGGTCGGCGGGAACGCTCGCCGACGACGATCGGGGCCCCGTCATCGAGGCGCCGTCCGTGCTGTTCGAGATCGCGAGGGTCAGCGGGGACGATCCGATCATCACCCGGTACGGCGACGCCGACCGGCTGGCGCTCTACCGCAGGAAGTTCAGCGAGCAGACGGTGGTGCCGCCGTTCAAGTACAGCTATGGGGCGAGGATGAGCGGCCAGCTCGGATGGGCGGCCGACCTGCTGCGGATCAAGCCGTACAGCAAGAGCGCGTGGATCTCGCTGACCGCGCCCGGCGAGGCCTACGACTCGGTGCCGTGCCTGGTCGGGCTGGCGTTCCGGATCAGGGAGGGCGCGCTCGTCATGACCGCGACCTTCCGTTCCCAGAACGCCTACACCAGCTACCTCAACTACCTGCCGCTCGCTGACCTGCACGCCTCGATGGCCGCCAAGCTGGAGGTGGGGCGGGGGCCGATGCGGGTGTTCGTGGACGTCCCGCACCTGTACCTGTCCGACAGCCCGAGGGTGTTCCCCGTCATGTGGCGTGCCCTTTCCTGAACGCCGGTCAGGTGGTGGCGGGCGCCGTCGAGAGCGGTGCCGCGATGTCCTCCAGGCCCTTGCGCTCGGCCTTGACCCCGAGGAACACCTCGACCAGGCCGGCGGCGATCATGATGATGCCGCCGATGGAGAACGCGAGGGCCGTGTCACCCGGCACCCCGCTCTCCACCAGCGAGGAGAACACCAGCGGCCCCGCGATGCCGCCCGCCGCCGTCCCGACCGCGAAGAAGAACGCGATGGCCATCGCCCTGGTCTCCATCGGGAAGATCTCGCTGACGGTCAGGTACGCCGAGCTCGCCCCTGCTGACGCCACGAACAGCACCACCGACCAGCACGCCGTGAGCGTGACCGCCGTGAGCATGCCCTGGTTGAACAGCCAGGCGGTGCCCAGCAGGAGCACCCCCGACCCGATGTACGTGGCCGAGATCATCGGCACCCGGCCGACCGTGTCGAAGAGGTGGCCGAGCAGCAGCGGGCCGAGGAAGTTCCCGACCGCGATCACCGCGAAGTAGTAGCCCGTGTGCGTGTCGATCTTGAAGAACGTCGACAGGATCTGCGCGTACCCGAAGGTGATCGCGTTGTAGAGGAACGCCTGCCCGATGAACAGCGACAACCCCAACACTGTCCGCTTGGGATAGAGCGCCACCATCGTGTGCGCGATCCGCACGAACCCGATCGACTTGCGCTGGTGAATGGTGATCGACTGCTCCGGCTCCCGCAGGTCGTGCTTGCCGATCTGCTCCTCGATGTCGTCCACGAGCCGTTCGGCCTCACGGTCCTTGCCGTGGATGAACAGCCAGCGCGGGCTCTCCGGGACGTGCCGCCGTACGAGGAGGATGGCCAGGCCCAGCACCACGCCCAGCCCGAACGCGACCCGCCAGCCGATGTTGACCGGCAGGTCGTTCAGCAGCGGCACGGTCAGCAGCGCGCCGCCGGCCGCGCCGAGCCAGTAGCTGCCGTTGATGATGATGTCGATGCGCCCGCGGTGCCGGCTCGGGATGAGCTCGTCGATGGCGGAGTTGATGGCCGCGTACTCGCCGCCGATGCCGAACCCCGTCATGAACCTGAACAGGAAGAACCACCACGCGCTGAACGAGAACGCGGTCAGCAGCGTCGCCACCAGGTACACGACGAGCGTGATGATGAACAGCTTCTTCCTGCCGAACCGGTCGGTCAGCCAGCCGAAGAACAGCGCCCCGGTGCAGGCGCCCGCCACGTAGAGCGCGGCGGCCACGCCCGCGACCTGCGCCTGGGTGATGTCCAGGCCGCTGCCCGGCTTGGCGAGCTGCGCCGACAGGTTTCCGACGATGGTGACCTCGAGCCCGTCGAGGATCCAGACGGTGCCCAGGCCGATGACGATCATCCAGTGCCAGCGGGACCACGGAAGCCGGTCCAGCCGCGCGGGCACCTTGGTGGTGACGGTGCCGGTTTCCACGTCGCTCATAGGCTCCTTCGGATACCCGGCGAGCGCCGGGTAAACGCTTTCTACCCGCGCTTTCCAGCCGTGCTTTTACCCGGCGGGCTTCCTGGCCTCCACGATGCCGGTGCTGAACCACGGGCCGCCGTACCAGAACCGCCAGCCCGCGTCCCGCCGCCGCACGTCCACCACGCCGAGCCCGCGCAGCGTCTCCTCGTACTCGGGGGTGTGCTGGAAGTCGGCGACCAGCATCAGCCCGCCGGGCCGCAGCACCCGGTACGCCTCCCGCACCGCCTGCTCGCGCCCCTCGGCCGCGGGGATGTTGTGGATGGCCTGGCTGGAGACCACCACGTCGAACGCGTCGTCGCCGAACGGCAGGTCACGCATGTCGCCCGTGACCAGCTCCACCCGCTTGGCGACGCCTTCGGCCTCGGCGTTCGCCCTGGCCACCTGCTCGGTGTTGCCCGACTGGTCCTTGGCGCGCCAGATGTCGACGCCGGTGGCGCTGCCGTGCTCCAGCCGCTCGGCCGCCAGCATCAGCACCGCGCCCCTGCCGCAGCCCAGGTCGAGCAGCCGCTCGTCCCCGCGTAACCGCCGCAGCTCCGCGTCCCAGACCACGAACTTGCCGCGCCGCGTCGTGTAGAGGTAGCTCGCCGCGCTGGCCAGCGTGTAGAGCGCCCCGGCCAGGAACGCGATGCCGGCGGCGAGGATGTCGAGCGCGAACGAGACCACCGCCAGCGCCGCCAGGGCGAGAGCGCCGAGGACCAGACCGGCCAGCGCCCAGGGTGCGTCGAACCCGTAGCTTCCGTGTCGCTTGCTCACATTCACGTTATATCTCAATGTGGTCTTGACGGGTATTTGACCGAAGCATTCCCTTACGCACCACCTGTAACGCACTGAGCCTGACTACGGTGACTTGGATGGGCACACACTGGGGGTTTGACCAGGCATGACGGGAGCAGAACGGCGATTCGGCCTGGGCGCCGGCATCGCGCTCACACTCGCCTCAGCCCTGCTGTGGGGCGTCGCGCACCTCGCCACCGAGCGGCGCAGGACCGGCCTCGCGCTGATGGCCGCCTACGTCGTGATGCTGGCCGCCGTCCTGACCGTCTTCACCGCCTTCAGCGCCCGCCTGCTGTCGCTCGCCGTCCAGCCGCACTGGCTCATCTGGCTCACCGTCGCGCTCGTCGCCATCGCGCTGGCGTGGACCGGCGTCATCATCTGGTCGTTCCTCCTCGTCCGGCCCGCCCGCTCCGACAAGGTCGGCCGCTTCCTCACCACCACCCTGGCCATCGCGCTCTGCGCGCTCGTCCTCGCGCCCACCGCGTACGCGACGCGGCTGGCGTACCTGTCGCGCGACGTCGTCAACACCCTCTTCTCGCCCACCAACACCGCCACCCCTGTCATGGCCCAGGACCCGTGGAACGGCGCCGAGCGGGTCAACTTCCTGCTCCTCGGCGGCGACTCAGCGCCCAGCCGGCCCGGCGTACGCACCGACAGCATGACCGTGGCCAGCGTGGACGTGGAGACCGGCGACACCGTCCTGTTCGGCCTACCGCGCAACCTGCAACGCGTCCAGCTCCCCGCCGGCCCCGCCAGGGACCGCTTCCCGTACGGCTTCACCGGCGCGGGCCCCGACACCCCCGGCCTGCTCAACGAGGTCTTCCAGTACGCCGAGGACCACCCCGACATGGTGCCCGGCGCCCCCAAGGGCCAGCGCGGCCCCACCCTCCTCAAGCAGACCGTCTCCGACATCCTCGGCCTCCCCGTCGACCACTACGCGATGGTCGACATGAAGGGCTTCGCCGAGATCATCGACGCCATGGGCGGCGTCCAGGTCACCATCAAGGAGCCCATCGTGTACGGCCGGCACCGCGAGGGCCTCCTCCCCGCCGGCACCCGCAAGCTCTCCGGCGCCGAAGCCCTCTGGTACGGCCGCTCCCGCACCGACAGCGACGACTACGTCCGCATGGGCCGCCAGAAGTGCCTGCTCAACGCCGTCGCCAAGCAGGCCGACCCGGTGACCGTGCTCAACAGCTTCGAACGCCTCGCCGCCGCCACCAAGCGCGCCATCTCCACCGACCTGCCGCAGGACCTGCTGCCCGCCGTCGTGGACCTGTCCCAGAAGGTCAAGAACGCCAAGATCCGCAGCCTCAACTTCGTCCCGCCCCTCATCAGCACCGTGGACCCGGACTGGTACCTGATCCGCCGCAAGGTCTCGGACGCCCTGGAGGAGCACGCCTCCACCCGCTCCGCCCCTGCCCACACCCCGTCCCCCACCCCCGACACCCCCATCAACCTCGACGCCACCTGCACGTAACCCCCCGGCCCCACGCCCCACCACCCCTCTCACGCCCTGTCCTGCGAGCCGATCGGCGCCAAGCTGGAACGCTGGAGGACCCCACCCCGCCCTCCCACACCCGCCCACGAGGCGCAGCATTCGCCCCTGGCCCTGTTGCCTGAGCGAGGTGTGCCGCGCATTTGCCTGCACATCCCCTCAAAAGCGCCAGCCGGAATGCGGCAGGCAAGGGAAACGGCCTCGATCCGAGGATGCCTGTGGCATGATGGTGCACGTCCGGAACGGAAACGATTTTCATCCTCACCTGGAGCAGACCGTGAGAGTGGCGTTCGTCGGAAAGGGCGGCAGCGGCAAGACGACGATGTCGGCCCTGTTCGCCAGGCACGTGGCAGCCCAAGGCGCCCCCGTGGTGGCCATGGACGCCGACATCAACCAGCACCTGGCTCTCGTGCTCGGTCTCGACGAGCAGCCGGAGCCCCTGGGCGCCCACCTCACCGAGATCAAAGACCGGCTGCGCGGCACGAACCCGCGCATCGCCTCGGCCGAGAGGATGGTGAAGACCACCCCGCCCGGCCGCGGCTCCACGCTTCTGAGCTTCGAGGACCTGGCCACCGACCCTTACGGCCTGACCACCCCCGACGGCCTGCGCCTGCTGGCGACGGGCCCGTTCAGCGAGGACGACCTGGGCGTGGCCTGCTACCACTCGAAGGTGGGCGCGGTCGAGCTGCTGCTCAACCACCTGGTCGACGGCCCCGGCGAGTACGTCGTGGTGGACATGACGGCCGGCGCCGACTCGTTCGCCTCGGGCCTGTTCACCCGCTTCGACCTGACGTTCCTGGTGGCGGAGCCCACCCGGCAGGGTGTCGGCGTCTACCGGCAGTACCGCGAGTACGCCGCCAAGTACGACGTGGCGCTCGCCGTGGTCGGCAACAAGGTGCACGGCCCGTCCGACGTCGACTTCCTGCGCGAGCACGTCGGCGACGACCTGCTGACCTGGATGGAGCACTCGGCGGCCGTCCGCGCGATGGAGCAGGGCCGCCACTTCACGCTCGACGACCTGGAGCCGGCCAACTCCGACGCGCTGGCGCTGCTCCGCAAGACGCTCGACGAGCAGGAGAAGGACTGGGCCCGCTTCGGCCGCCAGACGGTGGAGTTCCACCTGCGCAACGCCCGCGCCTGGGCCAACGAGCGCACCGGCGCCGACCTCGCCGACCAGGTGGACCCCGATTTCGTCTACGGCCCCTGACAAACCCCGGCTCCACGACCCCTGAAACCGCACCCGACAGCGCACACGACTGTGCCCGCGAGGTCTCTGGAGCGCACACCTCCGGCGATCTAGCGTCAATGTGAACCCCCCTTCGAGAGGAGACAGCATGTCGCTGACCGTTCCGAACGATCTGCTCGACCAGGCCAGAGCCGGTGAGGTGGACGACGCGGCGTTCCTCGCCTGCGTCCGCGACTCTCTGCCCTACGCGTGGTCGCTGATCGAAGAGCTGGTCAAGCAGCGTGAGCACAGCGGGGCCGAGTTCGCCGACAACCAGGTGCCGCCGCCGTCAGAGGAGGCTCGCGGCCAACTCCTGCGCTGCCTGGCGAGCGACTCGATGCGTGGCGCTCTGGAGCGTCACTACGGCGTGCGCCTGGCCTTCCAGAACTGCCACCGGGTCGCCGTCTTCGACCCGACGGCGACGGAGGCTCTGGCCGATTTCGTCACCCCGCGCGCGCAGATCCTCAACCAGAAGCCGGAGCTCGTCGACTGCTGAGCCCCGCCCGGTGGGCCGGTCACCCGCCCGGCCCACCTCGGCCCCTTTCAGGGCCGCAGCAGTGGCAGCACCTCGGCCCCGAGCCTCCTGATGTTCGCAAGCGTCCGCTCGTGCTCCCCCATCCCCTCCACGAGCAGGATGAAGTGCTCGATCCCGGTGCGCTCGGCGGTCCGCAGCAGCGTCCCGGCGCAGTGCGCGGCCGAGCCGACCGGATGGATGCGGGTCAGCAGGTCCACGTACGCGCCGGCGTCCCGCACGCGACGCGGCCGCCCGTCGACCGGCACGTAGCCGGCCAGCCCGGGCCCCAGCCAGGCCGGCATCCGAGCCCGCAGCTCCCGCACCGCCTCGGCGGTCGAGTCGGCCACATAGGCGACCCCTGCCGCGATGTGCCCTCTGTGCGTCCCCGCCGTCCCGTACCGCTTGACCAGGGCGGCCTTGTCGTCGTCCCCGATGTGCATCCCCAGCAGCATGGGCAGCCCGCGGGCGGCGGCCAGCGCCACGGTGGCCTCGGAGGTGCAGGCGACGACGGGCCGCAGCCGCGCCCCCGGCACCACCGTCACCTCCCTGAACCGGAAGAACTCCCCGTCGGCCGCCACGGACCCGCCGGACAGCGCGGCGAGCAGCAGGTCGAGCGATTCGGCGAAGCCGCGCTCGTACCGTCCGAGCCCGGTCCCGAACACCTCCAGGTCCACCCAGGGCCCGCCCCTGCCCACGCCGAGCGTGAACCGCCCGCCGGACAGGTGGTGCAGCATGGCGGCCTGCTCGGCGAGCGCCACCGGATGCTGGGTGGACAGAACACTCACAGCGGTGCCGAGCCCGATGCGCGTGGTCCTGCCGATCGCGAGCGCGGCCAGCGTCACGGGCGACGGGCACACCCCGTACGGCATGAAGTGGTGCTCGGCGATCCACGCGTCGTCGAACCCGGCCTCCTCGGCCGCGACGATCCACTCGACGGCGTCGGCGAGCACGCGCCCGGGCTCCTGCCCGGGGAACAGTCCGGCGACGACAAAGATCCCGATCCGCACTCCCCGAGTGTCGGCCGATCGGGGCAGGCGCAAACCCGCGTCACGCGAAGAGGGTTTCCTGCCCTTCGCCCGCCAGAGGATCGCGATGATGCTTGAGATGCCGCCATTGGGGCAGCTCGTCAAGGTATGACCAAGAAAGCCGATGGTGCGGAGTCGGCCCCAGCCGGGCGAGGGCCTCCTGGTGCGCGGGTGACGGGTAGCCGGCGTTCTCGGCGAAGCCGTACTCCGCGCAGCCGATCGTGGCCATGTACGCATCGCGCCGCACCTTGGCCAGCACGGAGGCGGCGGCCACCGAGATGCTCGCCGCGTCGCCCTTGACCTCCAGCCGCACCGGCCACGGCGCGCCGATGTAGTCGTGCTTGCCGTCGAGGATCACCGCGTCGGGGCGGACGGGCAGGGCCTCCAGTGCCCTGCGCGCGGCCCTGCGCAGCGCCTCGGTCATGCCGAGCGTGTCGATCTCGTGGTGGGTGGACTCGCCATAGCCGATGCCGATCGCCCAGCCGGCCAGCTCCAGTGCGAGCGGCCCGCGCCTGGCCTCGGAGATCTGCTTGGAGTCGGTCAGCCCGGCGGGTGGCTCGCTGAGGTCGGTGACGACCGCGCACACGGTGACGGGCCCCGCCCAGGCGCCGCGCCCCACCTCGTCCACGCCCGCGACCGTGCGGATGCTGGGCTGGGAGAGCAGGAGCTGCTCGATGTCGTACGTGGGCGCCATAGCCGCAGACGTTATCGCGAAAGCGCCCGGAGCTCATTCGCCGAAGGAGCGGCCCACGTCGTCGCCGGTGAAGCGCACCGGCCCAGCCTGCGGCTCGTCCCCGGCGGGCGCGTGATCGCGGCTGCGTTCGGCGGGCCGCACGGGGTCGAGGTCGGCCGCGAGGTAGCGGGCGGCCACGTGGATGGCCCGCAACGTCACGGACACGGACGGCCGGTGCACGCTGGAGCCGCGCGCGACGGCGTGCACGTCCCGCCCGACGGGGTTGCCGGGGAACTGGCGCACGGCCAGCCCGCGTACCCCGGCGGCGAGGGCGAGCGCGGGCACGGCGGCGATGCCGATGCCCTTGGCGACCAGCGACAGGATGGTGCCCAGCCCTTCGAACTCCCACGGCGTGGGCCGGGTGCCGCCGACGTCGACGAGCAGGCGGTCGACCGCCAGCCGGGAGGGCTCGCCGTCGGGTGTGGCCATCCACGGCTCGTCGCGCAGCTCGCGCAGGTCGAGCGGCACGGCGGGGTCGGCGAGGCGGTGCTTGCGCGGCACGACGAGCACGAGGGGGTCGCGCAGGAGCGGGAAGACCCGCAGGTTCTCGCTGTCGCGGACGCCGCCGTACCAGTCGTCGACGAGCGCGATGTCCACTTCGCCGGACTGCACCTCGCGCATGCCGCGCCCGGACCTGCTCTGGCCGAGCCGCAGCGTCAGCTCGGTGTGGCGGCGCAGCGACCGGGCGAGGGCGGGCGCGAACGCGACCGCGGCCGTGGGGAAGGCGGTGACGACGACGCGCCCGGCGGGTTTGCCGGCGTGCGCGGACAGGTCGGACTCGGCCTCCTCGACCATGGACAGGATGCGCTCGGCGTGCTGGACGAGCCGGCGGCCGGCGTCGGTCAGCTCGGCGCTGCGTGCCGTGCGGTCGATGAGCGCCGTGCCGGTCTCGCGTTCGAGCGCGGCGAGTTGCTGGGAGACGGCCGAAGGACTGTAACCCAGCGACTCGGCGGTCGCCACGATGCTGCCCTTCCGAGCGAACTCGCAGATCAGGACCAAACGCCGCAATTCGAGCATCAGACTTCCTTATGCCTACCCACAAAAAGCCTCGCTTGTGCTGATGCCTTCATCCAACCACTCTGGGAACGTGACAAACATGACCGTAACCTTGTCCGCCACTCTGGCGGCGAATGAGGACATCGAACGAAGACGACGCGCCGGGGACCGCGTGCTGCACCTGGCCTTCGGCGAGGCCGGTCTGCCCGTCCACCCGGCGCTGCGCGACAAGCTGGCCGCCGCCTCCGAGCGCAACGGCTACGGGCCGGTCGCGGGGGCGTCCGGGCTCCGGGCCGCGGCGGCGGGCTACTGGACACGACGGGGGCTCGTCACCGACCCCGAGCTGGTCGTCAGCGGACCGGGCAGCAAGTCGCTGCTGTACGGCCTGCTCCTGGCGATCGGCGGCGACATCGTCATGCCCATGCCCAGCTGGGTCAGCTACGCCGCGCAGGCCGATCTCGTGGGCTCGCGCCCCATCCTGGTGCCCGCACCACCAGGAGAGGGCGGAGTGCCGGATCCGGAGCTGGTGGTCAGGGAGGTGCACCGCGCCAGGGCCCAGGGCCGCACCGTCAGCTCCGTCCTGGTGACGCTGCCCGACAACCCGACGGGGCGGCTGGCCCCGCCGGCGACCGTGGCCCGCCTCGCCGAGGTGGCCCGCGAGCTCAACCTGACGATCATCTCCGACGAGATCTACCGCGACCTCGTGCACGACCCGTCCCTGCCCTACACCTCGCCGGCCGAGCTGGCGCCCGAGCGCACGATCATCACCACCGGGCTGAGCAAGAGCCTCGCGCTGGGCGGCTGGCGCATCGGCGTGGCCAGGCTGCCGGAGAACGCGCACCTGCTGCGCCGCCGCCTGCTGGCCGTGGCCAGCGAGATCTGGTCGGCGCCCGCGGCTCCCGTGCAGGAGGCCGCCGCCTACGCCTTCGGCGACCCGCCGGAGCTGACCGAGCGCATCACCCGCAGCCGCAGGCTGCACGGCGTGGTCGCGCGGGCGGTCCACGAGAGGTTCGTCGCGGCCGGGGCGGACGTCCCCGTGCCCCAGGGCGGCTTCTACCTCTATCCCGACCTCGGGCACCTGCGGCTCGGCGGCTCGGCCGAGGTCACCAAGCTCCTGCTGGAGGAGCACGGCATCGGGGTCCTGCCAGGGCACGCCTTCGGCGACGACCCCTCGGCCGCCCGGGTCCGGGTCGCGGTGAGCCTGCTCTACGGCGACACCGCCGAGGAGCGCCTGGCCGCTCTGAACAGCCCCGATCCGCTCGGGCTCCCGTGGATCGCCGACAATCTCGACTTCCTCTCGGCGGGCCTGCGTGAGCTGTCGCCGAGCCGCCACGCCGTGCCGCCGAAGCCGCGTGCCGCCCTCTGCGGCGGCTAGGGTCACGGTTAGGCGAATCTTTCCCCAAGAGCGGGTTTACCGTCCCCCAAAAGGGGCCTCTGACCTGCGAAAACTCCGCAGCGGCAAAACCTCGCGAAAGTTGGGTCGCACGGCCTGGTTACACGTACGTCAGGCAACCCCCATCATGTGCTCATGCCCGCTCTTGTCACCTTGCCCGGACGCCTCGTGCGTCTGGAGCCTCTCAGCCTCGCGGCGGTCGATGACCTGGTCGCCGCGGCGAGTGAAGACCGCTCCACCTACACCTTCACTCGCGTCCCGAACGGCCGGGACGAGGTGGTCTCCTACGTGGAGGCCGCCCTGGCTGAGCAGGCGGAGGGCCGCACGTTGCCCTTCGCCATCCGGTGGCTGAACACCGACCGCGTGGTCGGTGCCACCCGTCTCATGCACCTGGAGTACTGGCAGGGCCCCATGCCCTGGCCTCCGGGTACACGCGGTGCGGTGGGCGACGTTCCGTCCGTGGCCGACATCGGTTACACCTGGCTGGGCGCCAGCGCCCAGGGCACGGGTGCGAACCGGGAGAGCAAGTTCCTCCTGCTCTCGCACGCCTTCGACACGTGGGACGTCCACCGCATCACTCTCAAGGCAGACGTACGCAACACCAGATCCCGGGCCGCCATCGAGGCACTCGGCGCACACTTCGACGGGGTGCGGCGAGCGGATAGCCGAGGCGCCGACAACACGGTCCGAGATACCGCCTTCTACTCGATCCTGAACTCCGAATGGCCGCTCGTCCGCGAGCGGCTGCTCATGAGGCTCGGACTGGTCGAGGCGGCCTGACCCTTGTCCACCGACGGCCCCGCCCGAAATTGGAGGGCGGGGCCGGTATTTTTTCCCGCCTGTACAAGCTCTACATGACACACGCCCCCGCGATGCGTATCACGCCGGCTCCGCTATCAGCATCCGGGGACGCGCTCAACACCTGATTGACGGCGGATCGACGCACAAGTGAACGATCTACCTGCATCTAGGTGACGAGCAACGATGGATCTATCATTTGGTCACAAATCGTTCCATTGGCTTGGAGACAGACGGCATGGCTGGTCAGAGCGTTGAGAGCGGGCTGCGGTTCGCCGTGCTCGGTCCTGTCCGCGCGTGGCGTGATGGCCAGGAACTCGACCTGGGCACCCCGTTGCAGCGTTCGATCCTCGGCATGCTGCTCCTGCGCGAGGGCCACGCCGTCACCCCCAACGAGATGATCGACGCCGTGTGGGGCGAGGACGCGCCGCCGCGGGCCCTGGGGGCGCTGCGCACGTACGTCTCCAGGCTGCGCACCGTGCTCGAACCCGACCGGCCCGCCCGCTCCCGCCCCGAGCTGCTCACCTCGATCGGCCGCGGCTACGCGCTGCGCCTGCCCGAGGACGCCCTCGACCTGACCCGCTTCGAGCGCGGCATCCAGCAGGCCGAGTCGGCGCGCAAGGCCGGCCGGCTGGCCGAGAGCGCGCGGGCCCTGCGGGCCGCGCTGGCCCTGTTCGAGGGCGAGCCGCTGGCCGGCACCGTCGGCCCCTACTCCGAGCACCAGCGCGACCGCCTGGTGGAGCGGCGCATCAGCGTCATCGAGACGCTCATGGACGTGGACCTGGAGCTCGGCAACCACGCCGCGATCGTGTCGGAGCTGATCGCGCTCACCGCCGACCATCCGCTGCGCGAGCGGCTGCGCGCCCAGCTCATGCTGGCCCTCTACCGCTGCGGCCGGCAGGGCGACGCGCTCAGCGTCTTCACCGAGACGCGCGAGGCGCTGATCGACGAGCTGGGCATCGAGCCGGGGCCCGAGCTGTCCGCCCTGCACCAGCGCATCCTCGCCGCCGACCCCACGCTCGCCGCCGCCGAGGTGCCCGAGGAGGAGCCCGCGGGCGAGGAGGAGCAGCCCCAGCCGGCGCTGGAGCTGCCGCGCCCCGCCCAGCTCCCGGCCGCCGTCAGCGACTTCACCGGCCGCAAGGAGGTCGCGGTCCGCCTGCGCACGCTCCTGTCGGCCCAGCCGGCGGCGGAGGGCGTGCCGATCGCGGCCATCTCCGGCATCGGCGGCGTCGGCAAGACCACGCTGGCCGTGCACGTGGCGCACCTGGTGGACGACGTCTTCCCCGACGGCCAGCTCTACGCCGACCTGCGCGGCTACACCGACCACGCCATCGCGCCCGAGTCGGCGCTGGGCGGCTTCCTGCGCGCGCTCGGCGTGCCTCCCGACGTCATCCCCGAGGCCCCCGCCGAGCGCTCCGCGCTCTACCGCTCCATCCTGGCCGAACGCCGCATCCTGGTGCTGCTGGACAACGCCCGCGACGCCGCCCAGGTCAGCCCGCTGCTGCCGGGCACGCCCGGGTGCGCGGCCATCGTCACCAGCCGGGGCAAGCTGGCCGACCTGCCGTCGGCCAAGCTCGTGGACCTCGACGTGATGGAGCCGGACGAGGCGCTGTCGCTGTTCTCCTCGGTCGCCGGGGCCGAGCGGGTCGCGGCCGAGCACGGCGCCGCCATGGACGTGGTGGCCGCGTGCGGCTTCCTGCCGCTGGCGGTGCGGATCGTGGCCTCCCGGCTGGCCGCCCGCCCCTCCTGGACGGTCGCCTCGCTGGTGCCAAGGCTGGCCGACGAGCAGCGCCGCCTCGACGAGCTGCGGGTGGGCAACCTCGCGGTGGAGGCCACGTTCGCGCTCGGCTACGGGCAGCTCACCTCCACCCAGGCCCGCGCCTTCCGCCTGCTGTCGCTGCCGAACGGCCCCGACATCTCCGTCGGCGCCGCCTCCGCCGTGCTGTCGATGAGCGGGTTCGAGGCCGAGGACGTGCTGGAGTCGCTGGTGGACGCGAGCCTGCTGGAGGCGCCGGCGCCCGGCCGCTACCGCTTCCACGACCTGCTCAAGCTGTTCGCCCGCAAGGAGCTCGACCGGGGCGAGCGGCCCCAGGCCCGCACGCTGGCGCTGCGCCGGCTGCTCGGCTTTTACCTGGCCTCGGCCCAGTCGGCGCACACGCTCGCCTACGAGGGCAGCATGATCCCGGCCAACCTGGTGGTCGTCGGCAGCGGCCTGACCTTCACCAGCGTGGACGAGGCGGTGGCCTGGCTGATCGCCGAGGGCGACTCGCTGTTCGCGGCCATCGACCAGGCCGCCGCGACCGCCCGTACCGCCGAGCAGCTCCTGCCCGCCGCCGACCTGCTGGTGGCGATGGAGCCGCTGCTGGAGGCGGGCACGCACACGCGCGAGTTCGACCACAGCACCCGGGCCGTGCTGGCCACCGCGCTGGCCAACGGCGACCAGGGCAGCGAGCTGCGGGCCCGCTACGTGCTGGGCCGCGTGCTGTTCGCCGACAACCGGCTCAAGGAGGCCGAGCAGCACTTCAGGGTCGTGCACGAGCTGTCGCGGGCCCGCCGGGAGAAGATCGTCACCGGCGAGGTGCTGAACGCCCTGGCCGTCGTCGTCGGCCGCCAGCGCCGCCACACCGAGGCGCTGTCGCTGTTCGACGCGGCCATGCGCTGGTACCGCGAGAACGGCGTGCCCGCCGGCGAGGCGCTGGTGCTCAGCTACTCGGCCCGCGACCACCTGGGCCTGGGCCGCCCCGAGGACGCGATCGCGGCGGCGGAGAAGGGCCTGGCCATCTTCACCGAGATCGGCAGCGGCGCCGGCACCGCGCGTGCCCGCTACCATCTCGGCATCGTGCTGAGCCGGGTGGGCCGCCTCACCGAGGCCGTGCACCACCACGCCGAGTGCCTGGCCTTCTTCCGCGCCAGCAGGCAGCGCGTGTGGGAGCAGCGGGTGTGCTCCCGGCTGGCCGAGACGTTCATCGCCGCCGGGCGGTATCCCGACGCCGTCCGCCACGCCGAGCAGGCGCTCGTGGTCGCCCGCGAGATCGGCCACCCGTACGGGGAGGCGCTCTCGCTCACCGTGCTCGGCAAGGCGCTGCGCGGTCTCGGCAGCACGACGAGGAGCCTCGCCTGTCTACGGCAGGCGTTCGACATCTTCACCCGGCTCGGCGCTCCGGAGGCCGGCGACCTCAAGGTCCTGCTCGACAGCCTCGCCACTCCCGAACCCGCCGGCGACGGGCCCGTCGTCGAGTCCTGAGTACAGCTCGTCGTCCAGACGTGTCATCCACACATGGTTGATCAAGGCTGTCCCTAGGCGATCGAAGGTGTTCAGCCCGGCCGGCCATCCTGACCGTCGCGCGTCGCTAGGGGGCCCGGTTATCCGGATGCTCCGCGCGACGGCTAGCCGCCTCACTTTCGGACGACCGGCCGGACCTGACACGGCCCTCGAACCCCCCAGGTCCGTGTCCTGGGTCACACCCTCCACCACCGGGGTTGACGTCGAATCAACAGCCGATTAAAGGAGGAAGTAACCCTCCGCGATCAAGGGCCTGACCGCGTCGGAGTCGGGGATCTCGCCGTCTCCGACCAGCTCGGCGATCACGTTGAGCAGCGGCCCGAGCGCCAGCTCGCCGTCGCACACGCCGGCCAGCGCCGCCTCGACCGTGCCGACCTCCCTGCTGCGCCGCAGCCCCTGCGTCTGCCGCAGCACGATGCGGATCGGGTCTTCGGCGCCCGGCAGCCCGATGCGCTCGTCGAGCAGCCCTTCGGCGGTACGCAGCAGCGCCGCGTCGAGGTTCTCTGCCCGGTGCGCGGTGGCGATGGCGTCGACCACCTCGTCCACGTAGTCGCCGACCGGCAGCGCCACCTGGTGGGCCAGGTGCTCGACGCGGACGACGGGGTCGAGCGTGCCGGAGTTGCGCATCGTGATCCAGCCGAACCCGATGCCCTCGACCCGCCGCTCCTCGAACCAGCCCAGCCAGCGGTCGTAGTGCTCGGTGTAGGCCGGGGTGCCCTGCTCGGCGGCGTCCTTGAGCCACAGCTCGACGTACTCGGCCGGGTCCTGGACGTCGCGCTGCGCCACCCACGCGTCGCAGCCGGTCTCCCGCAGCCAGCCGCCGACGCGGTCGTGCCAGTCCTCGCCTTCGACGTGCAGCCAGTTGGCCAGGAAGTGCGCCTGGCCGCCGGGGTTGAGGTGGAGGGGCGTGCGGCGGACGAGGTCGCGGCAGAAGTCGTCGCCCTCGAAGCCCGACTCGCGGTAGGTCAGCCGGCCGTCGCGGGCCGGCGCGATGACGAACGGCGGGTTGCTCACGACCAGGTCGAACAGCTCCCCCTCGACCGGCTCGAACATGGAGCCCGCCCGCGCGTCCACGTCGCCGACGCCGGACAGCTCCCAGCTCAGCCGGGCCAGCTCCAGGGCGCGCGGGTTCACGTCGGTGGCGACGATCCGCTCGGCCCGCCCCGCGAGGTGCAGCACCTGCACGCCGCAGCCGGTGCCGAGGTCGAGCGCCCGCCCGACCGGGCGGCGGGTGACGAGCTGAGCCAGGTTGGCCGAGGCGCCCCCGGCCCCCACCACGTGATCGGGCCGCAGCGCGGGGTCACCGGGGCGCACCTTCCTGTCGGAGACGAGGTAGCCGCCGGTCTGCCACGGCTGCAGGTGCACGGTCGCGACCACCTGGTCGCCGTCAGGCCGCACCAGCCCCGAGCCGAGCACCTCGGGCGCCAGCGCCTTGGCCGGCACCGGAACGCCCAGCCACCACAGCCTGATCAGCGTGCCCAGCGGGTCTCCGTCGGCGGTGGCGCGCAGGGCCGGGATCAGCTCCTCGCGGGCCAGGGCCGAGGCCGCCATGCTGCCCAGGCGTTCGCGTACGCCGTCGATCGTGTATCCGGTTTCGAGGAGATGATGGCGCAGTCGTTCCACAAGTGCATCCTTTCACCGCCGGCTCACGAGCATGATCTGATACCGACAGTGCTCATACTGTTACTTAAGCACCCAAGCATTCTGCAAGCGGCGGACAAGTGACGCGCGGTATCTCTATGCGTACCGACACGCACGTCCCCGAGGAGCGGACACCATGCTGATCCCTTGCCTGGCCTGTGAGTCCCGCTTCAAGCCCGACGAGTACTTCAGCGCCTGCTCCGACTACAACCGGGGCCTCGACCTGGTCTCGTGGACGTGCCCGCGCTGCGGCAACCGCGACGACCTGCGGGTGCTGCCGGGTGAGCTGGGGTTCGGCTATCCGCATCGGGGCCGGTTCGACGTGCACGACAGGGTGCGGGTGCCCGGTCTGCGCCGGCAGCGGGGCGACCTGCGGCTGGACATCTCGCTCGACCGCGCGAGCTGGCGGGTTCCGACGCGGGTGCGCCAGGTCGCTTGATCTTCAGGCGGGCCTGACCTTCAGGCGGGCACGTACGCGTGCGTCGGCCGCTCGCCGCGCAGGAGCCGCGCGATGTCCTCGACCAGCGTCTCGGCCAGCTCTTCGTGGCTCTCTCCGGTGGCCTCGCCCAGGCGGGGCGTGAGCACCACGTTCGGCAGCCGGGTCAGGGGGTGGGCCCGGTCGAGCCATTCGCCCTCGAAGTGGTCGAGCCCCGCGCCGCCCACCTGGCCCTCGCGCAGGGCATCGACCAGGGCCCGCAGGTCGTGCAGGGCGCCGCGCGAGGTGTTGAGGTAGATCGACCCTGGCCGCATCGCGCCGAACTCGGCGTAGCCGAACAGGCCGCGCGTCTCCTCGGTGAGCGGCACGTGCAGGGAGACCACGTCGGCCTCGGCGAGCAGCGCGGGCAGCGTGTGGGTGGCCTCGGCCACGAACGGGTCGCAGACGATCACCCGCATGCCCAGGCCCTCGCAGCGCCAGCGCAACGCCCTGCCGACGCGGCCGAGGCCGACGATGCCGACCGTGCGCCCGGTGAGCCGGCGGCCGCGGTGGCGCTGCGCCGGTGGCACCCGGTTGTGGTGGACGGGGCCGTGGTAGACGCGCCCCCTGCGGATCTCGCGGTCGGCGCTGACGATGTTCCTGCTCACCGCGAACAGCAGGGCGAGCGTCAGCTCGGCGACCGCCTCCGAGTCGCGTTCGGGAGCGTGCAGGACGGTGACGCCGCGCTCGGCGGCCAGCGCCAGGTCCACGCTCGCGGGCGGGCCCATGCTGGCCACGACGTCCAGGTGCAGGCCGAGCACCGACGTGCGCACCTGGTCGCCGTCGGTGATGAGCACGGTCGCGCCGGTCTCGATGACCAGGTCGGCCAGTTGCTCGTCGGTGAAGCCGAGGCTCGGTCGTGCGGGAACCTCGGTCAGCTCGGCGATCTCGCCCAGGCGGGCGAGCGCGCTCTCCGGCAAGGCGGGCAGCACCAGCGCCCGAGGTCGTCTCACATTTGGACAATAACACCACAGACGGTGCTCAGATCATCGCTCCCCGCGAAGGGCTCACTCCGCCCGCTGGCGCAGGCTCTGCCAGGCCGCCTCGCCCAGCCCCTTGATCTCCTCCTCGGTCGGCGTGTGCGCCCCCGCGAACCACAGCCGGCACATTTCCTGGGCCGGGCCCAGCCACAACACGTAACACATGGTCGCGTGGACGGGCTGGAGCTGTCCGTTCTTCATGTGCGGCCGCCACCAGTCGGAGACCTGGCGGAAGAACGCGCGCCGCGCCTCGGCCACCTCGGCGCCGCCCGGCTCGTTCTTGCGCGGCGGGCGCTCGCTGATCAGCAGCCTGGCCCGCTCGGGGTGCTCGCCCGCCCACCGCATGTGGAAGGCCACGATGGCCTCGATGCCGGCGCGGGCGTCCTCGTGGCGGACCAGCTCGGCCAGGAAGGCCGCCTGGTAGGCGTCGAGGATCTCGCCGTACAGCACGCCGAAGACGTGCTCCTTGCTGGCGAAGTGGTGGTAGAAGCTGCCGACGCTGACGCCGCTTTCCTCACGCAGGCTGGCCAGGGTGGTGGCGGAGACGCCGTCCTGGCTGAAACGGCGGAGGGCGCCCTCGATGATGCGGGTACGGCCGTCGCGTCCGTTCTTGACACTCTTCACACTGTCAATGGTGTGGTACCAGAACCTTGTTCCGCAAATAGGCCAGCCTGTCGATCATAGCGGTCACCTCGACCGTACCGGAAGAGACCTTCATCGTGGCGTCCGGCCAGAGCCGCCGGACGAGCCTGAGCACGCGCCGGTTCTCCCCCATGACGTCCATGCCGACGGTCGTGGCGCCGCGGACGGAGGCGCGCAGCAGCAGCACGTCCACCAGCTCAGGGCCCAAGCCGCGCCCCTGCCACTCGTCGGCGACGACCACGGCGATCTCCACGTCGGCGCAGCCGCCCCTGAAGCTCATGGCGTGCGCGACGATCTCGCCGGTCTCGGTGGTGGCGACGAGCGCGTCGCGCCGCTCGTCCACCGACAGCAGCGCCTTGACCAGGGCGGCGGCGGGGGTGGAGACGCCGGTGAAGAACCGGAGCGTCTGCGTGTGCAGCGACAGGCCGGCGAGGAAGCGTCTGATCCGCTCCTCGTCGTCCTGGCGGGCCGGGCGGATCTGGGTTCCCTGCATAGACCCAGCCTGCTCTCCGACGGCTGAGTCTGTCAACTGAACTCAGGTATAATGCAAAAATGAACGTTCCCTTCCGGGTGAACAACTGCTCGATCGAGCGCACCCTGGACATCGTCGGGGAGAAGTGGACCTTCCTGGTGCTGCGCGAGGCGTTCAGCGGCGTGCGGAGATTCGCCGACATGCAGGCGATCACCGGCGCTCCCCGCCAGGTGCTCAGCGCGCGCCTGGCCCGGCTGGTCGACGAGGGCCTGCTGCGCAAGGAGCCCTACCGCGAGCCGGGGCAGCGGCAGCGCGACGAGTACCGGCTCACCGAGAAGGGCCGCGACCTCTATCCCCTGCTGGTCGCGCTCATGCACTGGGGCGACAAGCACCTCTCGGGTGACGAGGGGCCGCCGGTCCTCCTCACCCACCGTGACTGCGGCGCCCCCATCGAGCTGCACTTCCGCTGCGCCGACGGCCACGAGGTGGGCGGGCCGCGCGAGGTCACCCCGGTTCCGGGCGAAGGCGCCGACCTCCGGAGCGCCTGAGCCTCCCGAGCGGCTGAGCTTTCCTGAGCGCCTGAGCGCCTGAGCTTTCCTGAGCGCCTGAGCCTTCCACCTGGAGCGCGCCTGAGTTCAGGACCACCGCCCCCGGTGCCTAACCTGGAAGGCGTGTACCGGTTCCTGCTGACGCCCAGATGGCTCGCGCTCCACGTGGTGGTGCTCCTGGTCATCCCCGCCTTCGTCCTCCTCGGGCGCTGGCAGTTCGGCCGGTTCGAGGAGCGCTCGGCCAACAGCGAGCGCGTCACCGCCAACATCGAGGCCGCGCCCGTGCCCCTGGAGCGGCTGGCCGGCCCTGGGCAGCAGGTCAAGGAGGACGACCGGTTCCGGCGGGTCACCGTCGCCGGCACGTACGACACGAGCCACCAGCTCGTCGTCCGCCGCCGCCCCCAGGATGGCCACAACGGCTACTACGTCCTGACCCCGCTGGTGACCGGCGCCGGCACCGCCGTGATCGTCAACCGGGGCTGGGTGCCGGCCGGCGCCACCGCCGACGCCGCGCCCGAGGTGCCCGCGCCGCCCGCCGGGCAGGTAACTGTAACGGGGCGGCTACGCCCCAGCGAGACCGAGGAGAACAGCGGGATCACCGACCGGCCCGGCCTGCCGCCCGGCCAGGTGCTGCTGATCGACGCCGGCAAGATCGGCCAGGGGCTGCCCTACCGCCTCGTCGGCGGCTACGTCGAGCTGACCGAGCAGCAGCCCAAGCCCGCTGCGGCGCCCGCGCCGGTGCCCGAGCCCGACGTCGGCGCCGGGGGCGGCCTCAACCTCGCGTACGGCGTCCAGTGGTGGCTGTTCATCGGCATCGCGATCGCCGGCTGGGTGCTGCTGATCAGGCGCGAGCTGGCCGAGCGCAGGGCGCAGGAGGCCAAGGAGGCGGCCGGGGTCACGGAGGCGGCGACACCCGCCAATTAATGTGTGGAGGGTGACCCGCCACATCGAGTTCGTCAACCTCTGTAACTTCCGCGACGTTGGGGGATATGCCGCCAAGGACGGCCGTACCGTCAGGTGGCGGCGGCTCTACCGGGCCGACTCACTGGGCTGGCTGGCCGGCGAGGACCTGGCGGCCTTCCGCGCGCTGCGCGTGCGCAGCATCATCGACCTGCGGCACCCGTACGAGGTCGAGAAGGCCGGACGGGCCCCAGAGACCGAGGGCCAGCTCTACCAGAACCTGCCCATCGAAGGCCGCCCCTGGGACGTCGCCGCCTTCAGCGAGGAGCTCGGCGTGGCCCGCTACCTGGCCGACCGCTACCTGGAGGTCACCGAGGACGGCGTCGGCAACCTCAAGACCGCCCTGGAGACGATCGCGCGGGCCGACAACGCGCCCGTGGTCGTGCACTGCGCGGCGGGCAAGGACCGTACGGGGGTGCTGACCGCGCTGGTGCTGTCGCTGGCGGGGGTGGGCGAGGACGACATCGTGGCGGACTACGCGCTCACAGGGCTGGCCACCGAGCGGTTCGTCGCCGACTGGACCAGGAGGCACCCCGACGCGGCGCTGTGGCCCGGCTTCGGGCTGGCACCGGCCGAGGCCATGCGGCTCTTCCTCACCGACCTCGCGGCCCGGCACGGCTCGGTGGAGCGCTACGTCACGCACGTGGTCGGGCTCGCGCCG
Source organism: [Actinomadura] parvosata subsp. kistnae (assembly GCF_900323885.1). Lineage (GTDB taxonomy): Bacteria > Actinomycetota > Actinomycetes > Streptosporangiales > Streptosporangiaceae > Nonomuraea > Nonomuraea composti. The sequence continues at coordinate 2,475,628 of NZ_OOHJ01000018.1, forward strand.
GATGCCGTCTCCGAACTTCGCGGACATTTGCTGACTGATCAGATGCAGGAAGGGTAGTGGGGCGACGGACCCGTCCCTGCGCGAGGCGGGTTCGCCACTCCCGGGATCGCCAGCCATCCCCCTCCCGGCGGTCCCGGGTCAAAATCCTTTCGGATACCCAACGGATACGTCGCAGCTTGTTCGACGTTATCCCGCCGTCGTACGGTTACCTGCGTGACTACGCCGCTGCTCCCCGACCCTGACCCCAGGCGGCGCGACTACGTGATCATCTCAGCCGACGATCACCTGATCGAGCCTCCCGACCTGTTCGAGGACCGCCTGCCGGAGAAATACGCCGAGCTCGCGCCGAAGGTAGTGGAGACGGAGGCGGGTCACCAGGTCTGGCGCTACAACGGCGCCACCTACCCGTGCGCCGGCATCGACGTGGGCGCGGGGCTGCCCCGCGAGCAGCGCACGCTCGACCCGATCCGCTTCGAGCACATGCGCCCCGGCTGCCACGACATCGAGGCCCGCATTCAGGACATGGACGTCGCCGGCATCTGGGCCGCGCTCTGCTTCCCGGGCATGCTCGCCGGGCAGGCCGGCATGCCGTTCGCCAGGACCCGCGACCAGGAGCTCGGCCTGGCCCTGGTCAAGGCGTGGAACGACTGGCACATCGACGTCTGGGCGGGCACCTACCCCGAGCGCATCATCGGCCTGCAGCTCCCGTGGCTGCCCGACCCCGACGTGGCGGCCAAGGAGATCCGCGCCAACGCCGCCAGGGGTTTCAAGGCGGTCGTCTTCCCCGAGTTCCCCACCCGGCTGCGGCTGCCCTCGATCCACACCGGCCACTGGGACCCGTTCTTCGCCGCCTGCGAGGAGACCGGCACCGTCGTGTGCCTGCACACCGGCGACTCGTCTTGGTCGCCCGTGCCGTCGCCCGACACGCCCATCGAGGCGATCACCACGCTGATGCCGACCAGCGCCATGTTCGCCTGCGCCGACTGGCTGTGGTCGGGCGTGCCGCTGCGCTTCCCGTCGCTGCGCATCCTCATCGTCGAGGGCGGCGTGGGCTGGCTGCCGATGCTGGCCGAGCGCGCCGACTACGCCCTCGACCACCCGGTGGCGGGCGAGGCGTCGTGGGAGGGCGGCATCAAGCCCAGCGAGGTGCTGCGCCGCAACTTCTTCTTCGGCACGCTCGACGACCACGCCCTGTCGGGCGTGCGGCTCGCGGTCGGCCTCGACCACGTGCTCCAGGAGAGCGGCTACCCGCACTCCGACTCGACCTGGCCCGACACGCAGAAGTCGGTGGCCCGCAACCTCGGCACCCTGCCGCCCGCCGACATCGCGAGGGTCGCCTACGGCAACGCCGCCCGGCTGTTCGGGCACCCGCTGCCCTCGCGGGCCTGGCTGCGGATGGAGGAGATCTAGCGGCGGAGATCTCGCCGCGCAGACCTGGCCGCGCAGACCTGGCCGCGCAGACCTGGCCGCGGAGACCTGGCTGCGGAGATCAGCCCTCTTCCAGCCGTGCCTGGATCACGTGGCGCTCGTGCTCGACGTAGCGGCCGCTCTCGCCGAGCAGCGAGGCCATCAGCCACAGGAACACGCCGAAGTCGTCGGCGACGCCGACCAGCATGAGGAAGTCGGGAATGACGTCGATCGGGGAGATGAGGTAGACCACGCCGAGGCCGAGCATGGCGAGCTTGCCCTTGCCCATCCCGGCGTACTGGCCGCGCAGGACCGCGCTCACCATCCGGGGGATCGCCCTGAGCCTGGTCGTCAGTTTGGGCGACCCGGGCCTGGTCACCTCGCGGTAGGTGCGCCACGCCGCCGCCGCCCGTGCTGCCTTCGCCATCATGTCGATCCCCCTACCCCCGGCTTTTCACGACATAACGCGTCGCCGGGGGTACGAGTTCCCTACGTCACGGCATGGCCAGGTGCTCGAACGGCCTGACCTGCTCGATCTGCGCCGCCACCCGTACGAGAAGATCCTCGCGGCCGGGCGCGGCGACGAGCTGCACGCCCACCGGCAGGCCCGCCGCCGTGCGGTGCAGCGGCAGGGAGACGGCCGGCTGGCCGGTCGCGTTGACCGGCGAGGTGAAGGCGACCGCGTGCGCGGTGCGGCCGAAGGCGACGCTGAGGTCGTCGGGCGGGATCCAGCCCAGCGGGAACGGCGCCACGCCCAGCGACGGCATCAGCAGCAGGTCGTTCCCCTCGGCCCACCAGGCGGCCATGCGGCGGCGGAAGCCGTCCACCCACTGCACCGACCGCAGGTGGTCGGGGGCGCTGCGCCCGCGCCCCGCCCGCACCATGGCGGCGTTGCGCGGCTCCAGCTCCTCCAGGTCCACCGGCTTGCCGCGCAGCTCGCCCAGCGCCGCGACGTACGCGGCCAGGTTGTCGGCCACGATCGCGCCGAAGTGGGTGGGGAAGTCCGGCTCGGCCAGGGCGCGCGGCCCGCCGGGGGTCACGTCATGGCCGAGCGACTCCAGCAGCGCGGCGGCGCCGGTCACAGCCTCGGCCGGCTCGGGCGCCTCCGGCACGTCGCCCCGGGGGTGCTCGGTCAGGAAGCCGATGCGCAGCCGGCCCGGATCCCGGCCCACCTCGTCGGCGAGCCTGCCGGGCAGGGCGGGAGCGCCGTACGGGTCGCCCGGGTGCGTGCCCGCCACGACGTCGAGCGCCGCCGCCGTGTCCCGCACGCTCCTCGTCACGAACCCCGGGCACGAGAACCCGCTCCACCCCTCGCCCAGCGCGGGCCCGAGGCTCACCCGGCCGCGCGTCGGCTTCAGCCCCACCAGGCCGCACAGGGACGCCGGGATCCGGATCGACCCGCCGCCGTCGCTCGCCGTGGCCAGCGCGACCATGCCCGCCGCCACCGCCGCCGCCGAGCCGCCGCTGGAGCCGCCCGGCGAGTACGCCGGATCGTAGGGGTTCCGCGTCGGGCCGAACGCCGCCGGCTCCGTGCTGATCGTGCTGCCGAACTCGGGCGTGTTCGTCCGCCCGAGCAGCACGAACCCGGCCGCGCGCAGCCGCACCACGCCGTACGCGTCCTCGACGTCCAGCAGCCCGTCGCGGACTGCCGAGCCCGCGCTGTACGGCTCGGCCGCCTCCCGCCAGCCCAGGTCCTTGAGCAGGATCGGCACCCCGCGGAAGGGCGCGTCCGCCGGGATCGTGTCGATCTCGGCCAGGGCGCGCTCGAAGCGGCGGTGGATGACGGCGTTCAGCTCGCCGTCGGCGGCCTCGATGCGGGCGATCGCGGCCTCGGCCAGCTCGCGGGCCGACACCTGGCCGTCCCTGATCGCCTCGGCCTGGCCGACGGCGTCCAGCCGCAGGATCTCGCGCATGGGGTCACCTCTCCGGAGCGAGCTCGCGTACCGCCTGGTCGATGGACAGGTCCCCGCCCGGGAGAGGGGCGAGCACCGGGGTGTCGAGCCCGTTGGCCATGTACTCCTTGATCCGGGCCCGGCAGGTGGCGGCGTCGCCGTGCACGATCAGGGCGTCCACCACCTCGTCGGGGATGGCCTTGAGCGCGGCCTGCCGGTCGCCGGCCGCCCACGCCTCGTGCATCGGGCGCAGCACCTCGCCCCGGCCCAGCCAGTCGTGGAAGGCCGCGTACACGGGGACGGTCAGATAGCTGGCCAGCATCCACCTGGCGGTCTGGCGGACGCGCTCGGTGTCCTCGTCCACGCAGACGAACAGGCGGGCGATCAGCTCGGTGCCCTCGCCGATCTCGGCGCGCACCTGACGCACGTCGTCGGGCGAGAGCCAGTTCGTGATGGCGCCGTCGGCCTCCTTCGCCGCCAGCCGCAACATCCGGGGGCGCAGCGCCGCGAGCACGATCTTCGGGGGCGTCTTCGGGGCCCGCTCCAGCTTGAAGCCCTTGATCTCGAACGTCTCGTACGCCTCCGAGACCTTCTCCCCCGCCAGCGCCTTGCGCAGGAAGCGCAGCGTGTCGCGGGTACGCGCGTACGGCTTGTCGAACGTGCCGGCGTTCCACCGCTCGACGATGGCCGGCGAGGAGGCGCCGATGCCCAGCACGAACCGCCCCGGCGCCAGGTCGGCCAGCGTGGCCGCGGACATGGCCAGCAGCCCGGGGCCGCGCGTCGAGACGGGCACGATGGCGCTGCCCAGCCTGGCCTCCGGCGCCCACTGCGAGGCCATGGCCAGCGGCGTGAACCCGTCGACCCCGTTCACCTCGGCCGACCACAGGTCGGTGTAGCCGAGCGCGGGCAGCTCCGCGATGAGGTCCTGCGACTTGGCCAGCGAGCGGTCGTAGAAGGGAATGGTCATGCCCCAGTTCATGCACGGCCTCCAGATCGTCGGGTAGGCCGACCATACCAACCGCTCGGTATGTACCCCTAGGCCCGCAGCTCGTGGACCGCCGCGATGAAGTCCTTCGTGATGCCGCGCAGCCCCGGCAGGTGCGACAGCCCCACGAGCCGGTCCACCAGCGGCACCGTGACCTCGATCAGCCGGTACGTGCGGGCGCACCCCGGCGAGGTGTCGTGCACCCAGAACAGCACCATGCCCATGGACAGCAGCCACAGCAGCTCGGGCAGCTCCTCGCGCAGCTCGGCGTTCATCCGGTCGCGCGAGCCCTCGACGACCTCCCGGTAGATGGCGATCGACGCCTCACGCGCCGGCGAGGACTGCTTGCTGAACGGGCTCAGCGGATTGGTGGGCTCGGCCGCGTGCTTGAAGAACTTCACGGCGAACTCGTGGTACGGCTCGGACACGCGCACCCATTCGCGCAACACCCCGCTCAGCCGGCCGGCGAACGACTGCTCCGTGGCGAGGAACTCCCGGCAGGCCGCCTCGTGCTCGGCCTGGGCGCGGTCGTAGTACGCCTGGATCAACGCCTCTTTGCTGTCGAAGTAGTAGTAGGCGTTGCCCACGGACACCCCGGCCTCGGCGGCGATGGCCCGCATCGTGGTCGCGTCGAAGCCGCGCTCCCTGAACAGTCGCAAGGCCGTCTCGACGATGACCTCTCGGGTGCTCTCCGATCCTCGGTTTCGGGCTTCGGACACGTTCGTCACTTTACGTCGTCGAGCGAGGTTAGGTCATGGAGCCGCACGGTGATCACCGCCACAAGGCAAAGTCGCGCTCGCGACACGAGTTATCTCCTGTGAATGGTGGGATTGTCGTTTCAGGCGGAAGGGCTAAATCCGCGAAAAGGCATCGACATGTGGATACGTGGAACAGTGCGGCTGATCATCCTCGCACTCCTCGGCATTGAGATCACCATAATCGCGTTGGCCTCGGCCGCCTCCGCCGCCACCCACCCCGAAGGGTCGCCGGCACAGGACGGCCTGTACGAGGTCCTGCCCATGCACGTGCCCGGCCCCTCCGCGGCCGAGCTGCTGTCCGGCGCGTACGACATGGGGCCGCACCCGTGGGCGTACGAGGAGCTCATGCTCATGGAGATGGGCGAGTGGCCCGCGGTCGACCCGCAGTGGCCGCTGGTCGCCGTCGAGCGCGCGCAGGTGGTGCGCGAGCGCAGGGCCGACGACGCCGCCGCGAAGGCCGAGCAGGCCGCGCGGGCCAGGCGGGCCGCCGAGGCCGCGGAGGTCGCCGAGTCCGCCGAGGCCGCGCCGACGGAGTCGCGGGCAGAGTCGGGGGCAGGGTCGCGGGAAGCCGCCACGAAGGCGCTGAAGCGCCCCGTACGCACGGGGGTGGCCCAGATGCCACACCTGCGCCCCCGCGTCGCTCACACGCGCGCTCAGGTCGATCTGGCGCGGGCCCTGCCGAGGAAGGCCGCCTTCCGCATGTCCCACGCGACCGCCAACGGCTGGCTGAAGAGCGCGGGCCTGCGGACGCGCTCCAGCGGCAACTGCGCCAGCAAGCACATGCACCACTGCACGTCGCTGGACCGGGTGCGCACCGGCACGATCGCCAGGGCGATCGAGCTGAAGCAGGAGAGCGGCTGCCCGATCATGGTGACCGGCGGCACCGAGCGGGGCCACGCGCCCGGCCACTTCAGCCACGGGAACGGCTACAAGCTCGACATCTCCCACAACGCCTGCATCGACCGGCACATCACGAAACATCACGACAAGGCCGGGGTACGCAGCGACGGCGCCACGATCTACAAATCAAAGAAGTCCGGCACGACGTTCTTCGACGAGAGCGACCACTGGGACATCCTCTTCCGGTGACAGGGCCCGGCCAGAGGTACGGCCGGAGGTACGGCCACAAAAAAGTGTGACGCCGCGCGGAACGCGCGACGCCACACCGGACAAGACCTAGAACTCTGCCGCCACCAGCTCGGCGATCTCCGCCGCGTTGAGCGCCGCACCCTTGCGCAGGTTGTCACCGCACACGAACAGGTCGAGCGTGTTGGGGAAGTCGATCGCCTGGCGGACCCGGCCCACGTAGGTGGGGTCGTTGCCCACGACGTCGAGAGGCGTCGGCCAGACGCCGTTCTCCGGGTCGTCCATGAGGACCACCGTCGGCGCCGCCTCCAGGACGCGGTGCGCGTCGGCGACCGTGATCTCCCGCGCGAAACGGGCGTGCACGGCCAGCGAGTGCGTCGTGACCACCGGAACGCGCACGCAGGTCGCGGACACCTTCAGGTCGGGGATGCCGAGGATCTTGCGGGACTCGTTGCGGAGCTTCAGCTCCTCGGAGGCCCAGCCGTCGCCCTTGTTGGAGCCCGCCCACGGCACCACGTTGAACGCGATGGGCGCCGGGAACGGCGACTCCTCGGGCAGCTTGTTGGCCAGCACCTTGCGCACGTCACCGGCGCTCTGACCGACCGAACGGTCGCCCGCCAGCGCCTCGACCTCGTCGTACAGCCGCGCGGAGCCCGCCACGCCGGCGCCGGAGACCGCCTGGTAGGAGGCGACGACCAGCTCGGTGAGGGTGTACTCGGCGTGCAGCGCCCCCATGGCCGCCATCATCGACAGCGTCGTGCAGTTGGGGGTCGAGATGATGTTACGCGGGCGGTTGCGCGCGTCGAGCGGGTTGACCTCGGGCACCACCAGCGGCACGTCGGGGTCCATCCGGAACGTGCCGGACTTGTCGACGACGACCGCGCCGCGCCCGGCCGCGATCGGCACCCACTCGGCCGACACCTCGTCGGGCACGTCGAAGATGGCGATGTCGATGCCGTCGAACACCTCGGGCGCCAGGGCCCGCACGACGACGTCCTCGCCGCGCACCCGCAGCACCTTGCCCGCCGAGCGCGGGGAGGCGACGAGCCGGATCTCGCCCCAGATGTCCTCGCGCGACGACACGATGTCGCGCATGACGGTGCCGACGGCGCCGGTCGCGCCGATCAGTGCCAGATTGGGCCTCTTGCTCATCGTCCTGAACCTCCGTACACCACGGCTTCGACCTGGTCGGCGTCGAGATCGAAGGCGCGGTGCGCGGCCGCCACGGCCGCGTCGACGCCCTCCTGCTCGACGATCACTGAGATGCGGATCTCCGAGGTGGAGATCATCTCGATGTTGACCCCCGCGTCGGCGAGGGCCGCGAAGAACGTCGCCGTGACGCCGGGGTGCGAGCGCATGCCCGCGCCGATCAGCGACACCTTCCCGATCTGGTCGTCGAACAGCAGCGACTCGAAACCGATCCGGGGCTGGATCTTCTTCAGCGACGCCAGCGCCGTCTGGCTGTCGGCCGTGGGCAGCGTGAACGAGATGTCCGTGCGGCCCGTGGCGGCGGCCGAGACGTTCTGCACGATCATGTCAATGTTGATCTCGGCGTCGGCCAGCGTTTTGAAGATCGTCGCAGCCTCGCCGACCTTGTCGGGCACCCCGACAACAGTGATCTTGGCCTCGCTCCGGTCGTGCGCGACGCCGGAGATGATCGGCTGCTCCATCTCGGTTCCTTCGGTGTAAGGGTCGGAGACGACCCACGTGCCTTCCTTGGTGCTGAACGAACTGCGTACGTGGATCGGCAGGTTGAACCGTCGAGCGTATTCGACGCAGCGCAGATGCAGGATCTTCGCCCCGCACGCGGCCATCTCCATCATCTCGTCGTAGGAGATCCTGGGGATCTGGCGCGCCGCGGGCACGATGCGCGGATCGGCGGTGAAGATGCCGTCGACGTCGGTGTAGATCTCACAGACATCGGCATTGAGCGCCGCCGCCAGCGCCACGGCCGTGGTGTCGGAGCCACCCCGGCCGAGCGTGGTGATGTCCTTGGTGTCCTGCGAGACACCCTGGAACCCGGCCACGATCGCGATGTGACCCTGGTCGATCGCCTCCTGGATGCGGCTGGGCGTCACGTCGATGATGCGCGCCTTGCCGTGCGTGGAGTCGGTGATCACACCTGCCTGCGAGCCGGTGAACGAGCGGGCCTCGTGACCCAGGTTGGCGATCGCCATCGCCAGCAGGGCCATCGAGATGCGCTCGCCCGACGTCAGCAGCATGTCGAGCTCGCGGCCCGGAGGCAGCGGCGACACCTGCTCGGCCAGGTCGAGCAGCTCGTCGGTCGTGTCGCCCATGGCGGAGACGATCACGACCACGCTGTTGCCGGCTTTTTTCGTCGCGACGATCCGCTGCGCGACCCGCTTGATGCAGGACGCGTCGGCGACGGACGAACCACCGTACTTTTGCACAACGAGCGCCACGAGAGTCTCCCGGTTTGGACTGTGAGCTGCCAGTCTATCGGGGGCGTCTCATGAGGCTGCTGTTCGTACCACTATGTGGAAGATCAGACGGCGGTGGTCTCCTCCGCCACGTCGAGGCGCGAGTGCGCCGCCAGGGCCTGCAGCGCGCGCATCGCGGCGCCCGCGTGGTTGCCCCACGTGTTGAAGTACGAGTACTGCCACCACCACAGAGCCTCGTGCGGGCGCCCCGCGTGGTAGTGCCGCAGCCCGTGGATGAGGTCGGCGGCCACCGCCGTCAGGTCGTCCGACAGCCGGTACGGGGTCACGCTGGTGTCCTTGTACGGGTCGAACACCTCGGCGTAGTCGTCGACCGCCTCCAGCCGCTCCGCCAGCGCCGTGCGCACCTCGTCGATGTCGGGGTCTTCGCTCATCGGCGGCTCGTAGTTGCCGGCGAGGATGACGTCGCGGTTGGCGCCGAGCTTGGCCCCCGCCAGGCTCATCTGCGCGACCTCCACCAGCAGGATCGACCAGATGGCGTCGCCGCCCTCGCCGCCCGCCACCCTGGTCAGGCCGTCCACGTAGTTCTGAGCGTGCGCGGAGATCTCTTCCGCCAGCGCGCTCCACTGGTCAGACATCCAGCAGCCTCCGTCCTTCGAACGCGCGGCCCAAGGTGACCTCATCCGCGTACTCGAGATCACCGCCCACAGGCAGACCGCTGGCCAGTCGTGTCACTTTGATGCCCATCGGCTTGACCAGACGGGCGAGGTAGGTAGCCGTCGCCTCGCCCTCGAGGTTGGGGTCGGTGGCGAGGATGAGCTCGGTGACGCGGCCGTCTGCCAGCCGGGTCATGAGCTCCTTGATGCGCAGGTCGTCGGGGCCGATGCCGTCGATCGGGCTGATCGCGCCGCCGAGCACGTGGTAGGTGCCGCGGAACTCGCGCGTCTTCTCGATCGCCACGACGTCCTTCGACTCCTCGACCACGCAGATGACGTGCGTGTCGCGGCGGGCGTCACGGCAGATGCGGCACTCCTCCTCGGAGGCCACGTTCCCGCAGACCCGGCAGAAGCGGACCTTCTCCTTGACCTCCAGCAACGCGTGCGCCAGCCGCTTGACGTCGGCCGGATCGGCCGCCAGCAGGTGGAACGCGATCCGCTGCGCGCTCTTCGGACCGACGCCGGGCAGCAGCCCCAGCTCGTCGATCAGGTTCTGGACGACCCCCTCGTACATGCCTAGAACCCTGGCAACTGTCCGAGGCCGCCGCCACCCAGCCCCTGGGCCAGCGGGCCGAGCTTCTCCTGCTGCAGATCGGCTGCCGCGCGCACGGCGTCGCGGACCGCCGCGATCACCAGGTCGGCGATCGTGTCTGCGGTGTCCTGCGGGTCGCCCGCGTCGATCACACTCGGGTCGATCTTGAGCTCGAGCAGCTCGCCCGAGCCGTTGACGACGGCCGTGACCATGCCGCCGCCCGATGAGCCCTCGATCTGCGCGTCGTTGAGCTCCTGCTGGGCGCTCACAAGCTGCTGCTGCATGAGCTGTGCCTGCTCCAGCAGCTGCTGCAGGTTGACATCCCCTGGGTTCACCGTCGTGCGCTCCTCGTGGCTCCGCGTTCTTGACTGCCACGAGCCTACGGTGTTTGGGGGAAGTCATGTACTGGGAGGCTGCCCGGTTTCCTGTCCAGATCTTCGTACGCGACATCCATCTCGCTCCCCCGTACCGCGCGAGGCGGGCCTTCCCCGCCGCTGACCTGGCCTCCTGCGAGCGCCGCCGGCCCGCGCGAGCGCTTCGGGCGTCCGGCGCCCGGATGTCGCGTTCCGCCGGCATCGGCGTGTTTCCGCTCCCGCTCTCTTCCGCCCGCCGGCAGGGGCGGTCGGCGCCGGCGGGCCCGGCCTGGCGTCGGCGTGATTCTGGCCGGGTCTCGGCCCCCCTCCAGTGTCCGAGACCCGGCCATCACGCCGGCGGAGCGGCCGCACCACGCCGACGCGTCGGACAGGAACGTTACGCAGAGGAACGTTGCACACACGTTGCGTTCATTCAATCACCCTCTGCAATCCCCCTGAACGGGTTGCGCTGAACGGGCGCAAGACGGATGCTCTAATTGACTACTTGGAGTGACCGATGAGTTACGCCCATCTCAACGCGTACTCCCGCCTTCTACGCGGGGCACACGAAGCCGTAGCGACAGGTCGGGCCTGGCCCGAGTCGCCCCGCCGCCTGATCAAGGCGTCCTGGCGCCGCTCCCTCGACGCCGGGATCGACCCGGAGGGCACGAGCGCCCCGCTCGTCTGCGACCCCACCTCGATGCGGGACATCCGCGACACCCACCCCCTGCAGCCCCTCCTGCCCCTGCTCGCCCAGACCCTCTCGGGAATGGCCGACGAGACCGGCCACATCATGATCGTCACGGACGGTGACGGGCGGGTATTGTGGCGCGAAGGTAACCGCACGGTCATGCGTCACGCCGACCGCATCGGCCTCGCCGACGGCCACCAATGGGGCGAGCACGACGTCGGCACCAACGGCATCGGCACCGCCCTCGCCACAGGCCGCCCCGTGCACGTCTACTCCGAGGAGCACCTCATGCGGGTGCTGCACATCTGGTCGTGCAGCGCCGCCCCCATCACCGACCCCGACTCCGGCCGCGTCATCGGCTGCGTCGACGTCAGCGGCACCGCCCGCAGCCTCCACCCCGCCACCGTCGCCCTCGTCGCGGCCACGGCCAAGCTCGCCGAGACCCAGCTCGCCCTGCGCATGCACGAGCGCGACGAACGCCTGCGCCGCCGCTACGAATCCCTGCGCGGCCGGCCCGGCATCCTGCTCTCGGCCACCGGCCGGGTCATCTCCGGCGACCCCGCCGGCGACCTCGGCGAGCGCGTCCACGTCGGCGAACGCCTCTCCCCCGGCCACCGCCTCCTCCTCAGAGACGGCACCGTCGCCCACCTCGAACCCTTCTCCGGCGGCTACCTCCTGCACCCCGCCCCATCAGCCGCCCCCAGCCACTCACGCTGTCGCTCCTCGGCGAAGGCATCCCCACCGCCTCGTACGGCGACGGCGACCGCCCCCTGTCACTCCGCCACGCCGAACTCCTCGCCCTCCTGACCCTCCACCCGCACGGCCTCACGGCCGAACAGCTCTCCTTCCACCTGTACGGCGACGCCGGCAACCCCGTCACCATCCGGGCCGAGATCCACCGGCTGCGCGCGCAGCTCGGGGAGGCCATCGCCGCCAAGCCGTACCGGCTGGCCTGCCCCGTGGAGGCCGACTTCCTCAAGGTCCGCCACCTCCTGTCCTCCGACGACCCCGCCGCCCTCGCCCGCGCCTACCCCGGGCCTCTGCTGCCCCGCTCGGAGTCCCCCGAGATCCGCCGCGAACGGGACGAACTGGAAGCCCAGGTCCGGGCCTTCCTGCTGCGGCGCGGAGGGCCGGATGAGTGGTGGGTTTATGCGCAGACGTGCAACGGCCGCGACGACTACGAGGTGCTGGAACGCCTGGCCGCCCTCCCGCCCACCGACCTCCGCTCCGCCGCCGCCCGCTCCCGCCTGCTCTCCTGACCGCGGCCCTGCAGCGCCTCACCGCCCCGCTGCCCACGCTCTCCGCCGCGCCACGCGAGCAGCCGCCCGCGCCTTCCGCCACGCCGCGCGAACAGCTGCCCCCCACCACCTGACGGGAACGAAGTGAACGGAGTGAGCGGGCCGTCCTCGGCACCAGCCCGTGGGGTGGGCCGTCCTTGCCTCGACGAGCAGCACCATCGTCAGGCGGCGGCCGGCGGCCGGCCTTTGTCGGCAGCCGTGGGTGGTGAGGCGGCGGCCGTAGGTGAACGGCCGCCGGTGTCACCAGGGTCAGGTGTGGTCGATCTCGCCGATCACCTTGGCGCCGAGCTCCCGCTCCAGCAGCGCCATCCCCGAGACGGCGTCCACGTCGGCGTCGGCGTCGTTGAGCGGGTCCACCTCGTCCGACTCCGGGCCTTTGTCACGCCCGGGGATCGCGTCGGGCCAGGCGGGGGCCGCACCTCGGGTGGCGGTGGCGACGCGCGGCCCCGACTGCGCGGCGGCCTTGGCCGCCGACCGGGCCGCGGCCAGCCCCGCGCCCGTCTGAACGCCACCGGCCGCGGCGACGGCGCTGACCGTCTGCGTGGGGTCGGGGCTGGGCGGGGCGCCGGGGGCGAAGTCGTCGGGCGCGTCGGGCCAGGACTCGTCGGTGGTCTGACGTCCCGGCGCACCGGCCGGAGGCTGGTCGGAGTCCTGTCCCTGGTCCTGGTGGGAGGCGCCGTGCGAGGCCGTACGTCCCTGGGAGCCGCCCGCACCCTGACCACCTTGAGGGCCGGGCACGCCCTGAGCCACCACCTGCGGCCCTGAGACGCCCTGAGGCCCCGGAGCGGTGGGAGCACCGCCCGGCCCGTGACCGCCGCCCCCAGGAGCCGCGGCCCCGGGAGCCGCCGCACCACCATGGGACGGGGGGCGCGCCGGGCTGCGCGGGGCCGGGGTGCCGCCGACGACCGCCTCGACCCGCCAGGTGCCGCCCAGCACCTCGCCGAGCACGCTCGCGACCACGGCGTCCTTGCCGCCGCCGGTGAAGTTCTTCATCGCGCCGACCTGGCTGAACCCGAGCGTGACCAGGTTGCCTTCGACGCCCACGACCTGGGCGTTGGTGCTCACGTTCGCCCAGACGACGATGCTGCGCTGCTTGAGCGCGGCCAGCACGGCGGCCCACTGCGACTGGACGACCCCCGCTCCCCCAGCCGCCGGCGCCCCGGCCGGGGCCTGAGGAGCCTGGTACGAACCACCCGCGGGCGCGGCCTGCACCGGGGCAGGGGCGGCTGCGGCGGCACCGGGACGTACGGGCTCAGGCCAGTCATCCCCACCCGAAGCAGCATGCGCCTGCGCGCCCGGAGCGGCGGAGTCGGCCTGCGCGCCCGAGGCAGCGGAGACGCCCGGCGCGGCGGAGACACCCGGCACGTCGCCATCGGCCGCCACCCGCACCGGCCCAGCACCGGAAGCGGCCATCGCTCCACCTTGGGCTCCACCTGCGGCACTCACCGTCCCGAGCGACCCGGCAGGCGCGCCACCGGCACTGGCCACGGGCACCCCGGCGGCACCGGGCACACCGGCTGCGACTCCCGCATGCGACCCACCACCGGACCCGCCAGGAACACCGCCACCCGCACCACCCGGAACACCGGCACGGGCGGCCATCTGGGCGACGGCGCCGCCGCGTTCGAGGCGTTCGAGGCGGGCCAGCAGCGCCGCCTCACCCTGCGCCGCGCCGGGCAGCAGGACGCGCGCGCACATCAGCTCCAGCAGCAGCCGCGGCGAGGTGGCGCCGCGCATCTCGGTGAGCCCGGCGTTGAACACCTCGGCGGCGCGGGTCAGCTCGGCCGGCCCCATCGAGGCGGCCTGCTGGACGAGCCGCTCCAGCTCGTCGGCGGGCCGGTCGAGCAGGCCGCTGGTGGCCGCCTCGGGCACGTTGGCGAGGATGACCAGGTCGCGGAAGCGTTCGAGCAGGTCGGAGGCGAACCGGCGGGGGTCGTGGCCGCCCTCGATCACCCGGTTGACCGTGTGGAAGACCTGGGCGCCGTCGCGGGCCGCGAACGCGTTGACGACCTCGTCGAGCAGGTCGCCGTCGGTGTAGCCGAGCAGGGAGACGGCCTTGGCGTAGGTGATGCCGTCGTCGTCGGCCCCGGCGAGGAGCTGGTCGAGGATGGACAGCGAGTCACGCGCGGACCCGGCCCCGGCGCGTACGACGAGGGGCAGCGCGGCCGGCTCGAAGGGCACGCTCTCGGAGGTGAGGATCTCCTCCAGCAGCGCCTTGAGCGTCGCGGGCGGCATCAGCCGGAACGGGTAGTGGTGCGTACGCGACTTGATGGTGCCGATGACCTTTTCCGGCTCCGTCGTCGCGAAGATGAACTTCAGGTGCGGCGGGGGCTCCTCGACGAGCTTGAGCAGCGCGTTGAAACCCTCGCGGGTCACCATGTGCGCCTCGTCGATGATGTAGATCTTGTAGCGCGCGGAGACGGGGGCGAAGAAGGCCCGCTCACGCAGGTCACGCGCGTCGTCCACGCCTCCGTGGGAGGCGGCGTCGATCTCGATGACGTCGAGGTGCCCGGGGCCGGTGGGGGCGAGCGCCACACACGACTCGCACGCGCCGCACGGGTCTGGGGTGGGGCCCTGCTCGCAGTTGAGGGAGCGCGCCAGGATGCGGGCGCTCGAGGTCTTGCCGCATCCGCGGGGGCCGCTGAACAGGTAGGCGTGGTTGATCCGGCCCGTACGCAACGCTTGTCTCAGCGGATCTGTGACGTGTTCCTGACCCTTGACCTCGGCGAAGGTCCCGGGTCGGTACTTGCGGTAAAGCGCAAGGCTCATACGACCATCCCGCCTGCGAGGGGGCTCTCAACGAAGAGACCCCCCGCACACCCGCCAGAGCCCGCTTATCCTTGCTGCCTTCCGGCCCTGGGGAGGTTCACAGGATGACGCCGCGCGAGGGGTCCCTGGACAGTCTAGCCGCCCCCCGCAGTGCTCGCTCCACTCCGCGAGAACCCCGGCGGAACCCGGCGGAAAACATGGTCTGCGCACCTCGAGAAGTCCGGTAAGCTCGTCGGCGGAGGATTCGCCTAGTGGCCGAGGGCGCACGCTTGGAAAGCGTGTATAGGGCAACCTATCAGGGGTTCAAATCCCCTATCCTCCGCGCCTGGTTGAGGCAGTAAACGCGAAGGGGCCGACCATACCCAGTCGGCCCCTTTCGCTATGTCCGGCCCCAGTCGGCCCCTTCCGGCCACCCCATGATGGCCATCATGGTTCGCGTGGGAACTCTCAGCAGGCAGTCTCGGCGTCGCGGCGCCGGCCGTCCCTCAGCCCGGTGGACGCCATCGGACGCGCCCCGGAAGCGGGACAGCGGTGGCGGACGGCTTTGGTTCGCTGTTGACCCGGTCAAACGCTTATTGGCGGCACTGTGCCTGTCAGCGGCCGTTTCAGGGTGCGATGCGGCATGGCTGCCCGAGACAGTGATCAAGGTTGATCCTGGTGCGGTCGCGGAAGCGCGAAGCGTGGGCCGCGTCGTTACGGAGACCTTCACGGACCCGTTCTACGAGCGGACTGTCCAAGTCATCGAGATTCTGGTGATCGACATGCGGGCCGCCGGCTTCCCCGAAGCGCTCGACCTCGCGCGCGATCGCCTGGAGCGGCTCGGATGGTACGAGGTCGGCTCAACTGACGTGTCGGTCCAGATGGAGTCGAGTCGCTGGAAGGGGACGACTACGACGCTTGGCTCTGTGGAGGATCTGGATCCGCTTGGTGCGCAACTGGAGCCGGCGGCAGACGAAGCGCTCCAAGCTGAGCCGAAGAGATGGGCGACCTACGTCGTGGTGTCGCTCTCCAGCGTGGGCGAGTAGATCCAGTGCCCCAACGCCGGCGCGTTCATGCCCCAGATCAGGGTGCCGTGCGCGGCCGCCTGGTTGTAGGGGGCGGCCGCGCGGGTCAGGGTGGTGAGGGTGGGCAGCGTGCCCGTGAAGGGCAGCGTGGCAGGATGCCGGGCGTGGCGACTTCGGGCCGGAGGCGGGCCGTCTGGGTGGGTCTCGCCCTGGCGGTCGCTCTCGTGGCCGTCGCGATGCCCGATCGGTGGCCGCGGCCTCGCGTGGTGGGGGCGGCCGGCGAGGAGGTGCTGCGGGTGGGCTCCGCGACGCGGGCGGCGCTGCTCGATGCCGCCGACCGCCACCTGGAGACGGATCCGGCCAGGATCGGGCATTACCTGCTGACCGCCGAGCGGCCGGAGTTGCGGCCGCGCGTGTTCTGCCGGGAGGAGTTCGTCGAGGTGCGGAGGAAGGGCTCGTACCTCCTGCTGGGTGTCGTGGCGGCGTGTGAGGAGCTGGCCCGCTCGGGGACGAGGCTTCTCGGCGGTACGGGTTTCCGGTCCGCGCTGCTCCTGACCGTCGGGCGGGACGATGGCGGGCGCTTCACCGTTCGGGAGGTGGAGGAGCCGCTGGACGGCGACGGGAACCTGCCTTCGATCCGGGCGATGTTCTCCCCCGAGGGCGCGCAGCGGGCCGTCGAGCTGCAGGAGGACGGCGCGGGCGCGCACCGGGCGATCGCCGGGGAGGCGTGCCGGGTCTTCGGACTGCCGGCGGGCACCGCGGTCACGTACGACATGGGCTCCTAGCGAACCCGCACCGCGCGTAATCGATCCGCTACGGGGGAGGAGTGCGTCGGGGGAGCGCGCGATGCAGTTCGACGATGACAAGCCACTCGATCCGTCGCAGGTCGAGGACGTCCGCGCCTCGGGGCCGCGGCCGGGCGGAGGCGGGTTCGGGGGTGGCGGGTTCGGCGGGATGCCGGGCGGGTGCGTGCTGCCCGTCGGCGGGCGGGGCGGGTGCCTGCTCCTGCTGCTGGCGGTGGGGGCGATGTTCCTGTTCGGAATCGTGCCGACGCCGTTCACCGGGGACGAGGGCGGGCAGCAGGGCGGCGGGCGGCAGCCGAGCGCTCCGCCGGCGGCCTCCCCCAGCGGGAACCTGGCCGAGCGGTGCCGTACGGGCGCCGACGCCGACCAGTCGGAGGACTGCCGCGTCGTCGGCACGGTGAACAGCATCCAGGCATACTGGCGGCAGGCGTTCCAGGAGCGGGGGCGCAAGGAGTACACCCCGGCGAAGACCGTTCTGTTCTCGCAGGCGGTCGAGACGGGGTGCGGCGCGGCCGACTCCGCCGTGGGGCCGTTCTACTGCCCGGCCGATCGCAAGGTCTACCTGGATCTGACGTTCTTCGACACGCTGCAGCGGGACTTCGGTGCCGAGGGCGGGCCGTTCGCGCAGGCGTACGTGATCGCCCACGAGTACGGCCACCACGTCCAGAACCTGCTCGGCACCATGAACAGGGTCGGCCGCGGCAACCGTCCCGGCGCCGACAGCCCCTCGGTGCGCCTGGAACTGCAGGCCGACTGCTATGCCGGCGTCTGGGCGCAGAACGCGGTGAAGACCGGCTTCTACCGGGAGCCGTTCTCCCAGGACGACATCAACCAGGCGCTCAGCGCGGCGGCGGCGGTCGGCGACGACAGCATCCAGCGGCGCACGCAGGGCCGGGTGACCCCCGACGCCTTCACGCACGGCACCTCGCGGCAGCGGGAGAAGTGGTTCAGCACCGGCTACGAGAGCGGCGATCCGCTGCGCTGCGACACGTTCACGGGCGGCATCTGACCCGGCCCACCTGCGGCGTCCGGCCCCGTCACCGCCCGCCCCGATAGGCGGGCGTCGCTCTGGGCAGTGTTCCTGCCTGGCGGAATGGCGAATGGCGGAATGGCGGTCAGGCGGGAAGGGACGGCGCCATGGATTTCAAGGACCAGGTGGACCTGGACGCCTCGCAGGTGGAGGACCGTGGCAGCGGCGGTGGTGGCGGCAGCGGGTTCTCCGGGTTCCCCGGAGGCATGATCGTCGGCGGGGGCGGGATCGTCAGCCTGATCGTGCTCGTGCTGGTGTTCGTGCTCAACAATGTCGGCGGCGGGGGTGGGAGCGGCGAGCCGGCCCGCCTGCAGCCCTCATCCAACCTGTCGGAGCAGTGCAAGACGGGCAAGGACGCCGACCAGTCGCAGAAGTGCCAGGTGGTGGGCGTGGTCAACAGCATCCAGGGCTACTGGAAGCAGGAGATGTCCGGCTATCGCCCGGCCAAGACCATCCTGTACGAGGGCCGTTCGAGCACCGGCTGCGGCGCGGCCAGCTCGGAGGTCGGCCCCTTCTACTGCCCGCGCGACCAGCACGTCTACCTCGACCTGAGCTTCTTCGACCAGCTTCACTCCCAGTTCGGCGCCAAGGGCGGCCCGTTCGCCCAGGCATATGTGATCGCCCACGAGTACGGCCACCACGTCCAGGACCTCCTCGGCGTCCTTGACTCGGGCAGCTCGGTGCCGATCGAGCTGCAGGCCGACTGCTACGCGGGTGTCTGGGCGCGCAACGCGCTCGACACCGGCTTCTACGAGAAGCCCTTCACCCCGGCGGAGATCAGCGAGGCGCTGGACGCCGCGGCGGCCGTCGGCGACGACAGAATCCAGCAACGCACCACCGGCAGAATCGACCCGGAATCGTTCACGCACGGCAGCTCGCAGCAACGCGTCAACGCGTTCCAGCGCGGATACGAAAAGGGTGAACCGGCCGACTGTGATCTCAGCGGGCTCGCGCTGAGCCGGACGGATAGCGCGAGGAATCCGAAACTCTCCTAAAATCAGGGGGGTGATCTTCAAGCTAGTCGGCGACGGACGCCCTTATCCCGACCACGGTCTGACGAACCGCGAGTGGGCTCAGATCCCTCCCCGGCAGGTCCGGCTCGACTCTCTGATCACCACGAAGGCCATGCTGGACCTGCACTCGCTGCTCGCCGCCGACTCCACGTTCTACGGGGATCTTTTCCCGCACGTGGTGCAGTGGCAGGGCGAGCTCTATCTGGAGGACGGCCTGCACCGCGCGCTGCGCGCGGCGCTCCACCAACGATCGATCCTGCACGCCAGGGTCCTCGATCTGCCCAACTGAGAAAGAAAAAGGGAGCCGCGATTCGCGGCTCCCTTTTCTTGTGCCCGGGGACGGCCCCGCGCCCTTTCAACATCATTTCCGGGAATACGGAACGACGACCGTTACCGTTTCCGGATCGGCGGCGGGCGGGCCCGTACATGCGGAAGGGGCTCCCGACCCGCTGGTCGGAAGCCCCTTCGTGTGGCGGTGGTGGTGGGATTTGAACCCACGGATGAGTTGCCCCATCACACGCTTTCGAGGCGTGCGCCCTCGGCCACTAGGCGACACCACCGCGGATGAGCTTACCGGATTCTGCGAGTGGCGAAGAACCGAGTCAGGACCGATCCGCACTCCTCGGCCATCACGCCCATGACGACCTCGGGGCGGTGGTTGAGCCGGCGGTCGCGGACGACGTCCCAGAGCGAGCCGACGGCCCCGCCCTTCTCGTCGGTCGCCCCGTACACGATCCGCTCCACCCGGGCCAGCACGGCGGCGCCGGCGCACATCGTGCAGGGCTCCAGCGTCACCACCAGCGTGCAGCCGCTCAGCCGCCACTCGCCGCGCCGCGCGGCCGCCCGGCGCAGCGCGAGGACCTCGGCGTGGGCGGTGGGGTCGGCGGCGGACTCGCGGTCGTTGCCCGCGGCGGACAGCACCTCGCCGCGCGCGTCGAGCACGACCGCGCCCACGGGGATCTCCTCCCGCTCGCCGGCCGCGACGGCCTCGGCCAGCGCCAGCCGCATGGCCTCCTCGTACGTCACCGCGCCCCCGGACCCCAGAAACCCGGCCGGGAGGTCATCGCAGGCGGTCGAGCTCGTCGGCGAACGACAGCCGCTCGGCGATCACCGACAGGATGTCGGCGGGCAGCATGCCCTCTTCCATGCTCAGCTCCAGCAGCTCCTCGGAGCTCACGCCGAGGTCGCTGAGCAGCTCGAAATCACCCGCGGGCCGCACGCCGAGCCCGTTGGCGTCCTTGTCGGGCGCCACGCCGGCGAACTCGGCGAACAGCTCGCCCAGGTGGTCGGCCAGGACGGCGTGCACGTCGGAGAGGAACACCCGCGGCTCGTCCTCGCCCCGGTAGCGGGCGATGGCGAACCATTCGTCCTCGACCTCGACACAGAGCAGGGCCAGCTCGTCGCCGGTCAGGCCGAGCGCCTCCATGACCGCGTCACCGAAGTCGTCGACGATCTCGGCGTCCCCGAGGTCGACCTCGGCACCGCTCCAACCATCAGAAGTCCTGACAAAGGCCGCAGAAAAGGTGTTGGACGCCATGTCCGCGCTCCAGGGGGGTCAGCCGAAGACCGATTCGATGGCACGCTCGAACGGCTCGGAGAAGCCGAGCCGCGCGGCGATGCTGGACAGCACATCTTCGGGCAGCAGATCGATGTCGCCGGAGAGGATGCCCAGCTCCATCTCGTCCAACCCGAGATCGGCGAAGATCGACAGATCCCCGGCGGGGAGCACGGTCTCCTCGTCCTGGAGGATCTCGTCGAGCTCCTCCTCGTCGGGCACGGGGACGTCGAGGTATTCGAGTACCTGCTCCGCCAGCGGGAAATCCCACGAGGCGGCGATGTCGGACAGGAAAACGTCGACCCGGTCGCCCAGGACCCGCAGCGCCACGAAGAACTCGTCGCCGACGGCGACCAGCCCGATCGTGCCGCTCTCGCTGGGCTGCTGCTTCAGGGCATGGATCAGCCCCTGCAGATCGGACGTCAACGTGGCCGGCAGCAGCTCGGCCTGCCAGCAACCGTCCTCGCGATAAACCACGATGGCGAAGTCGAGAGCGTCTTCGTCTGTCATCGCCATCCCCACCCGACCTCTGACACGACAGGTATCACCAGCACCCAATCGTTCCAGAACCAGACACCCGCCGTGTGCCTCTCGGGCCAAATTGTGATCAAAACCAAAGACGGCAGCCGGGTCACGACTCTGTGTCACGTTCCAAGTGCGCAGGTGAGGGGGTCCTCAGCACGGTCTGTCACGAGATAGCGTGGTGACCCATGGAGACCCTCGTCGTCGATCATCCGCTCGTGGCCCACAAGCTCACCACGCTGCGCGATGTCCGCACCGACTCGCCGACCTTCCGCAGGCTCGCCGACGAGCTGGTGACGCTGCTCGCGTACGAGGCCACGCGTGACGTGCGGGTCACCGAGGTCACCGTCGAGACGCCGGTCTCGCCCGCCAGGGGCGTGCGCCTGGCCAAGCCGTACCCGCTGGTCGTACCGATCCTGCGGGCCGGGCTCGGCATGCTCGACGGCATGACCAGGCTGCTACCCACGGCCGAGGTCGGGTTCCTCGGCATGATCCGCAACGAGTCGACGCTGCAGGCCGAGACGTACGCCACGCGCCTGCCCGACGACCTGTCCGGGCGCCAGTGCTACGTGGTCGACCCGATGCTGGCCACGGGCGGCACGCTGGCGGCGGCCGTGCAGTTCCTGTTCGACCGGGGCGCCGTCGACGTGACGGCCCTGTGCCTGCTGGCCGCGCCCGAGGGGCTGGCGTACATGGACAAGGTGTTCGCCAACTCCGGCAAGCCGATCCGCGTCGTCACGGCGGCGCTCGACGAGCGGCTCAACGAGAGCGGCTACATCGTGCCGGGCCTCGGCGACGCCGGCGACCGCCTCTACGGCGTGGTCTGACAACCCCCCAGCCGGCGACCGCCTCTACGGCGTGGCCTGACAACTCCCAGCCGGCGACCGCCTCTAAGGCGTGGCCTGACAGCCCTCAGCCGGTGATCGCCTCTACAGGTCCACTAAGAATTTCTAACTCCCCCGTTCCCGTCACGCGCGGTCATCACTTCGTTACATACTGTGGTTGGGTGGGTACGAAGAGCCAGGAAGGCAACTTCCGCATGCGCGTGGGGGAGCACGATGACCGATCACACCGACACGGATCCGACTCCGTACGCGGACGTGGAGACGGTGCTGTGCGACGAGTTCGCCGGCATCCACTCCGCGACCACCGTAACGCGCTGCGTGGAGGCGGCGCACTACGGCGCGCTGGAGGTCACCGGCTACGCCCATCCGAGCCTGGTCGAGCGCATCGCGCGCAAGCACCTTCATGTGCTGGCCCTGGTGGCCAGCGATCGTGGCTAAGCAAGATCAAAACTATCCCGGCAAGTCACCTTTACCCGGGCACTCGGGTGGGTAATGTAGTTGGCGGGTGGAGTGGGTAAGTGGCACGGAGGCGACGGTGCAGGTCAAAAAGGTCCTCACATACGGTGGTATCGCATTTGTTGCGTACTACCTGTTCGCGCGACCAGCTGACGCCGCGGACGCGGTGAGAGGAGCGTTCGACACGGTGTTCAACGCGGCCGACTCGCTGGCTCAATTTGTGAACAGCCTCTCATGAGACTGGTGACCCACGGGGACTCCGCTCCATCGTCGGTCAACCGCTACCTCCTCCCCCACGAACAACAGGTCATCATGGTGCGGCGGCATCCCGCCATCCTGCTGCGCCCGGTCGCCGAGGTCCTCGGCGGCCTCATCATCGCCGGGCTGCTCAGCAAGTTCTTCGGCGGAGGCGAGGCGGGCGGCACGGCGCTCGTCGTCGTGTGGTGGCTGTGGCTCCTGCTGCTGATCCGTTTCGTCTGGAAAGTCGCGGAGTGGTCGGTCGATTACTTTGTGGTGACTTCCAAGCGAATGCTCCTCACCACGGGCCTCATCACGCGCAAGGTCGCGATGATGCCGCTGGGCAAGGTCACCGACATGAGCTTCCAGAGATCTCTGCTTGGGCGCATGCTCGGTTACGGTGAGTTCATCCTCGAATCAGCCGGTCAGGATCAGGCTCTGTCAACGGTCGAGTACATTCCGTATCCGGAAACCCTGTACCTCGAGGTCTGTCAGATGCTTTTTCCCAGCAAGGACGACAGCGACGATTAATCTCGACGTGGCAAATTCTTCACGCGGGGATACCAGATTCGGCTACTTCATGCAATCATTGCGTGTTGTTGACCCTTCCCCGCCCTGAGAGATGAGATGCCGAGTCAGGGAACCATCGGTGACCGCGTCCGAGGATTGCGGCTGAACAGGCGGATGTCTCAGGCCCAGCTGGCCGGACCCGACCTGTCTGACAGTTATGTCTCGCTCATCGAGTCGGGCAAGCGCACGCCGACTCCTGTGGTGGCCCGGCTGCTGGCCGAGCGCCTGGGATGCACGACCGAGTTCCTCCTTCACGGGATCGAGCCTCGGCAGCGCATCGACACCGAGCTGGGCCTGCGTCATGCCGAGCTCGAGCTGCAGCACGGAGACCCGTCCATCGCCGCCGACCGCTTCACCGAGATCGTGAAGGCCGCCGACGAGGAGAACGCCATGCTGACCGCGCAGGCGCGGTTCGGCCGGGCGCGCGCGCTGGAGGCCCAGGGCAGGCTGGGTCAGGCCGTGGAGGCGTTCGAGCGCCTGCGCCGGGAGGCCGCGGCCCACCCCGAGCGGCTGGCCGACCTGCCGCTCACGATCGCGCTGAGCCGCTGCTACCAGCGGGCGGGCGACCGGCTGCGGGCCCGTGACCTGGCCGCCGCCGCGCTGACCCAGGCCGAGCGGCTGTCGATCACGCGGGGCGAGCTCGCCACCGACCTGGCCGCCGCGCTGATCGAGGCGCGTGGCGAGAGCGAGACCGACTCCCGCGAGTTGGCCTACGTCAGGCAGGTGCTCGACCTGTCAGGCGTTCCTGAAGTTGTGGACCGTTCCGGAGAGATCCAGTCGCTCTGGCACGCGAGTGCCGAGGCGGCGGCAGGGGAGGACTCCGCGCTGGCCGTGCGGCTCGCGGACGACGCGATCGGGGCGGGCCGCCAGGCCAGGCTCGCGTTGCAGCTCGCCCGCACCGCCATGCACTGGTCCCGGATGCCGTCGGCGCCGATCGAGGAGGCGGAGCGGTTCGTCGCGAGCGCGGTCAGGGCGTTCGCGGTGTTCCCCGGCACCGTGCGCGAGCACGGTGAGAGCCTCGTCGTGCACGCGCGGGTGAAGCTGCGCGCGGGCGACACCGTGGGGGCCGGCGAGCTGGCCACCTCTGCGCTGGGGCTCGCGCACGACCAGTCGGGCACGACCGCCGCCGAGGGTCACCTCGTGCTGGCGACCATCGCGCTCGACGGCGGCCTCGACGCCTCCGCGCACCTGCGGCAGGCGCACGAGCTGCTGGTCACGCTCGACCGTCCGGTGTTCGGCTCCGACCGGCAGGCCGCGCGTTGCTGGCGCGAGCTGGGCGACCTGTACGGCAGGGCCGGGTCCGCGACCCAGCAGACGGCCGCCTATCGTAAGGCGCTGGAAGCGGCCGGGGTCCGCTCGGCCATGGCGGGGGTGACGACGGACGCCACAGTGTCCCGCTGAATCTCCGGGAGCTCCAGATTTGGTGTTTTGAGTCTGGAATAATTAGGGTCTACCAGTCATTGACTCATAGGATGACTGGTTTCCCCGGAGGAGGCGGACTGTGAGTCTGCGTACGGCGCAGCGGGCTTCGCTCGTCGACCAGGTGATCGATCAGCTCAAGGAGCAGATCACCTCAGGGTCGTGGCCGATGAACGGCAAGATCCCGACCGAGACCGTGCTCGCCGAGCAGCTCGGAGTGGGTCGCAACACCGTTCGTGAGGCCGTACGCGCGCTCACGCACGCCGGGCTGCTGGAGTGCCGTCAGGGCGACGGCACTTACGTCCGCGCGACCAGCGAGCTTTCCGGCGCGATGCTCCGGCGGCTGCGCCAGGCCGAGCAGCTCGAGATCCTCGAGGTACGCCGCGCCCTCGAGGTCGAGTCGGCCCGCCTGGCCGCCACCCGGCGCAACGACGAGGACATCAGGCGCATCGAGGCCGCGCTGGCCGAGCGCGAGCGGGCCTGGGAGCTGGACGACCCCGACTTCTTCGTCGAGGCCGACCTGGCCTTCCACATGGCCGTCGCGCACGCCACCCACAACCTCGTCCTCATCGACCTGTACGAGGACTTCTCGGCGGCGCTGCGGGCCAGCATCACCGCCGCGGGCACGTCGCTCAACAAGAGCTACATCCCGCACGACGCGATCGCGCGGGCCATCGCGGCCGGCGACGCGGCGGCGGCCGAGCGGGCCGGGCACGCCTGCATGGAGCACATCCTCATCGCGCTCACGGAGTCCTGACCCCGCCCAGGAGCGCCTGATGGTCGCGGGCGAAGTCGATGAACGGCGTCGCGGGGCGGCCCGTCACGGTCTCGAAGTCGGGGGTCGTGTAGTCGCCCCAGCCCTTCGCGTACGCCACCAGGTACTCCCCCGTGACCTGCGCGTCCCATGCGGGAAGCCCCGCCTCCCGCATGGAACGCACGGCCGCCTCCACGGGCACCCGCTCGTAGCCGATCGGCCTGCCGTGCACCCGCGACAGGTCCTCGGCGACCGAGGCCAGTGAGATGCTGGCCGGGCCCGTGAGAGTGTAGGTGGCGCCCTTGTGCCGCTCGGGAGCGCGCAGGATCTCAGCGGCGGCGGCGCCGATGTCGCGTACGTCGATCATGCCGATCCTGCCCTCGCCCAGCGCGCCGTACAGGATGTCGCCGTTGACCGAGCCGAAAAGGTTCTGCATGAAGAAGGCCGGGCGCAGGATGGTCCAGTCGAGGCCGGAGGCCGCGAGCTCGACGTCCGACAGGGCGTGCAGGCGGCCGTTGCGCGTCGGCGCGTCGTGCGCGGCGCCGATGGCCGACATGCGCACCACGTGGCTCACGCCGGCCTGCTTGGCCGCCCACAGGGCGTTCATGCTGCGGTGCGGCGCGTGCGGGCCCATGGGGGTCAGCACCCACAACGTCTTCACGCCGCGGAACGCCTCGCCGAGCGTGGCGGGCTCGTCGAGATCGCCGACCGCGACCTCCACGCCCGACGGCGCCTTGGCCGGGTCGCGCACCAGCACCCGCACGTCGGCGGTGCCTTCGAGGGAGCGCAGGACGGCACGCGAGACGGTGCCGCCGGCACCGGTGATCAAGATGGTCATGACAGGGTCCCCTCCTCAGCGGAGACAAGCTCGTCGATCAGGTCGAAGAAGGCCCGGATGCCGGGCAGGTTTGCGCCTTTCGCCCGCGATGCGGCGAAGTCGGCGCTCGATCGCCACTCCACGATGTCCAGCCACTCGTCGGGAGACACGCGGACCAGCTTGGCGCCCAGGAATCCGGCCCTGTCGGCCCGGAAGTCCGCGATCATCCCCGGCCGGGCGGCCAGCAGGTCGTCGGCCCGATCGGATGACACCCGGAACCGGGTGAGTTCCACCGTTGTCGTCATGCTCTGAGAATATAGTAAGAATCAGTGACTATCAAGATTAGTGACTAAATCGGGAGTGTGTGGTGCGCAGGAGCCAGCGCAAGCAGGTGGAGCCGGACCTCGGCATCCTGTCCAGCCGGTCGCTCTTCAACCTGCAGCGGGAGCTGTTCACGAAGCTGAGCGAGCAGGGGCATCCCGAGCTGCGGCCCCGGCACGGAGCCGTCATGGCCTACCTCGACGAGGAGGGCAGCCGGGCCACCGACCTGGCCGCGCAGTCGGGGCAGCACAAGCAGGTCATCGGCACGCTGGTGGACGAGCTGGTGGCGCTCGGGTACGTGGAGCGGCAGCCCGACCCGGCCGACCGGCGGGCCAAGCTGATCGTGCCCACCGAGAAGGGCCGCGATCACATGGTCAAGTCGGACGCCATCCTCGCCGAGATGGAGGCCGAGCACGCCAAGGCGGTCGGCGAGGAGGCGTACGCGCAGTTCAAGAGGGTGTTCAGGCTGGTCGTCGAGCGCCAGACGGGATCAGGTCTGGCGCAGTGACATGACCAGGTAGCGGAAGGCGGGCTCGGCGTCGCCGGGCACGTCTTGGATGAGGGCCGGCCTGGTGGGCGACTCCATGTTGATCCTGGCCAGGTCGCTCTCGATGCCGGTCAGGCCGTCGAGCAGGAACTGCGACTGGAAGGCGATCTGGATGTCGTCGCCGCGCAGCTCGCACGGCACCACCTCGGCGCCGCGCCCGATGTCGCCCCCGCCGGCCTGGATCAGCACCTGCCCCTGGCTGAACGACAGCCGGATCGCGGTGTTGCGCTCGGCCACGAGCGCCACCCGCTTGATGGCCCCGACGAACGGCGCCACCGCCACGTCGGCCCTGATCGACCAGTCGGAGGTGAGCCGGGCGCGGTAGTCGATGAACTGCTCGTCGAGCAGCCGCACGGTGGTGCTGCGCCCGACGCTCTCGAACCCGGCCACGCCGTCGCCCATCGCGATCGAGACCTCGCCGCCGCGCAGCGACTTGGCCACCTCGACCAGCACCCGGGCCGGGACCATGGCGGAGACGGCGACGCCGGGCGCGGCCGGGCGCCAGGCGAAGTCGCGGGCGGCGATGCGGTAGCGGTCGGTCGCCGCCATCGCCACCGACTCGCCCTCGATGTCGACCCTGATGCCGGTGAGCATCGGCAGCGTGTCGTCGCGGCTGGCCGCCGGCGCCACCTGGCCGACGGCGGAGGCGAACACGCCGCCGCCGATGGCGCCGATGCTCGGCGGCATGGTGGGCAGGGTCGGGAAATCCTCCACCGGCATGGTGATGAGCCCGAACTCGGCGCTCCCGCAGGTCAGCACCGCCTCGGCACCCTCGGTGACGATCTCGACGTCGTCGGCCGGCAGGCTGCGGCTGATCTCCGCCAGCAGGCGGCCCGGGATCAGCACCCGCCCCTCCTCGGCCACGTCGGCGTCGATCGCGGCCCGCGCGGAGACGTCGTAGTCGAACGCCGACACCGTCAGCTCCTCGCCCGCCTCCAGCAACAAGCCGGACAGGACTGGCACCACGGGGCGGCTGGGCAGGATACGGGCAGCCCATGCCACCGCTTCTGCAAGAACATCGCGGTTAACCCGGATTTTCACCTGAAACCACCTCTTCGTCGCGCCATGCCTCTATGAAAATAGCCGCTGCGACCGACAACTCTGAGCGGTTCCCTACAGGCGATCAGCGGCCGTCGAGGGGTTCGCCGCAGGCGATCAGCGGCTGTCGAGGTAGGCGAGCACGGCCAGGACGCGCCGGTTGTCGTCGTCGGACGGCGCGAGGCCGAGCTTGGCGAAGATGGAGGCCGTGTGCTTGGCCACGGCGCTCTCGCTGAGGAAGAGCCGCTGCGAGATGGCGGCGTTGGAGCGGCCCTCGGCCATGGCCTCCAGCACCTCGCGCTCGCGCGGCGTCAGCGCGGCCAGCGGCTCGTTCCTGGCGTTCCTGGCCAGCAGCTTGGCGATCACCTCCGGGTCCATGGCGGTGCCGCCCTCGGCCACCCGGCGTACGGCGTCGACGAACTGCTCGGCGTTGAAGACGCGGTCTTTGAGCAGGTACCCGATGCCGCCCGAGCCGTCGGCCAGCAGCTCGCGCGCGTAGAGCTGCTCGACGTGCTGCGACAGCACGAGCACGGGCAGGCCGGGAATCTGCTTCCTGGCCGCCAGCGCGGCCTGAAGGCCCTCGTCGGTGAACGTGGGCGGCAGCCGCACGTCCACGATCGAGACGTCGGGGCGCAGCTCCAGCAGGCCCTTGAGCAGCTCGGGGCCGCTCTCCACGGCCGCCACGACCGTGAAGCCGTGCGCCTGGAGCAGGTGCACCAGGCCGTCTCTGAGCAGGTAGAGGTCTTCGGCGATGAGGACGCGGTTCATCAGCATCCGAGTTTCGTCGGGAGGTGCCGTGACTCGTGGTTGGCGCGGAGGTGGTGAGCCATGACGTACATGGTCCCACCCACCGCGATCATCGCGAAGATGACCGGCCACTGCCAGGGCTCGGGCACGTGCAGGGCGAGGAACCAGGACTTCTCCTCCACCCCGAAGATCTTGAAGATGGCGGGCACGACCCCCTGCGGGAACGAGGGGCACCAGGCCGTGCACCACAGCAGCGCGATCGCGATGGCCTTGCCGCGGGGCAGCTTGTCCGCCGGCTCGTGGGGCAGCACGCCGGGCAGGTCGAGGGTGACGGTCGTGGGGCCGCCCGGCGGGCTGTTGAGCGCGAGCACGCCGTCGAAGGCGAGCAGCCGCCGCTCGATGCCGTTCAGCCCGCTGCCCTTGGCCGGGTCGGCGCCGCCGAGGCCGTCGTCGGTGACCGTCACGCGCAGGTCGGCGCCGTGGGAGCTGATGTCCACGGCGGCGGTGCTCGCGTCGCCGTGCCGGGCGGCGTTCGACAGCAGCTCGCTGACCGCGAAGTACACCGCCGCCTCCACCGGCGACTCCGGCCGCTCCGGCAGGTCCACGGTGACGGTGACCTGGAGCGGGCTGTCCATGGCCAGCGCGCGCACGGCGTCGGCGAGCCCGCGCTCGGCCAGGACGGGCGGATGGATGCCGCGGATGACCCTGCGCAGCTCCGTCAGCGTCTCGGCGGAGGACTCCCTGGCCTTCGTCAGCAGCGCCTTGGCCGCCTGCGGGTCGGTGTCGACGAGCTGCTCGACCGCGCCGAGCGTCATCCCGATCGCCACGAGCCTGGCCTGCGTGCCGTCGTGCAGGTCCCGCTCGATCCTGCGCATCTCGGCCGCCTGCGAGTCGGTCGCCAGGTTCCGGGTCCGCCGCAGGTGGCTGACCTGGCCGGCCAGGCGGCTGGCCACGGTCGCGCCGAGCAGCAGGTCGGTCCAGTGCGCGTACATGAGCAGGGCCCGCTCCGGGATCACCGCGAACACCGGCAGCAGCGACACCTTCACCATCGGGTCGAGCAGCAGCCAGAGGTCGTCGCGCCAGGTGGCGGGGTCCTTGACCATCCACTTCCACCGGTTGTTCCAGGCCGGCACGCGGGGCGTCTTGTAGAGCGTGCGCTCCGAGCGGTACATCCCGTTCGGCTCCGGCACGGGAGGCGGGGGCGCGGGCAGGTACGGGCTCTCGACCTCCAGCCCCGTCCACTCGCGCACCAGCCGCCGGTTCAGCTCCGCGAGCCGCCTGACCATCCGCACCTGCCACGGGAACAGCAGGACCACGCCCAGCATGAACGCCAGCAGCAGCATCGGGACCGACAGGGCGAGCACGACGGCCTGCACGACGCCGAGAACGAGCAACGCCGTGATCTGTCCGTACCTCCGAAGCATGCCCCCAGTCTGCGACAACCGGGACGGATCGGTCACTGCACCTAGATACACCCTTCTCCGGCATCCACCTGGATTCTCCGGGAGACGCCGCGTCCCTAGCGTCGAAGGCATGAAAATCATCGAGGTCAGGAACCTGCGCAAGCAGTACCCGGGCCACCTGGCGGTCGAGGATGTCTCGTTCGAGGTGGCCGAGGGCGAGATCTTCGGCATCCTCGGCCCCAACGGCGCGGGCAAGACCACCACGGTCGAGTGCGTGGCCGGGCTGCGCCGGCGGGACGGCGGCGACGTCCGCGTGGCCGGCCTCGACCCGCGCGAGGACCGCGACGAGCTGCGCCGCGTGCTCGGCATGCAGCTCCAGAGCGCCGCCCTGCCCGACAAGATCAAGGTCTGGGAGGCGATGGACCTGTACGCCTCCTTCTACCCCGACCCCGCCGACTGGCCGGAGCTGCTGGACCGGGTGAGCCTGTCCGCCAAGCGCGAGACCCTGTTCAAGGACCTGTCCGGCGGGCAGCGCCAGCGGCTGTCCGTGGCCATGGCCCTGGTCGGCCGGCCGCGCGTGGCCGTGCTGGACGAGCTGACCACCGGCCTCGACCCCCAGGCGCGCAGGGACACGTGGGAGCTGGTCGAGCAGGTCCGCGACACCGGCGTGACGATCGTGCTGGTCACCCACTTCATGGAGGAGGCCGAGCGCCTCTGCGACCGGATCGCCCTCATCGACGCCGGCAAGGTCGCCGCCACCGACACCCCCGCCGGGCTGATCGCCCAGGTGGGCGGGGAGCAGAAGGTACGGTTCCGGCCCAGCGCGCCCGTCGACGACGCCGTGCTGCTGGCCCTGCCCGAGGTGCGGGAGGTCACCAGGACCGGCCCCCAGATCGTGGTGCGCGGCACCGGCAACCTCGCCCCCGCCGTCACCCTCGCCCTGGCCCACCACCAGGTCGTGCCCGCCGACCTGCGCATCGAGCAGGCCACCCTCGACGACGCGTTCCTCGCGCTGACCGGAAGGAAGCTGTCATGAAGCTGCTCGCCATGGAGGCCAAGCTGCACCTGCGGGACTGGCCGACCCTGATGTTCTCGATCGGGCTGCCCGTCGGGCTCCTGCTCATCCTGGGGCTCAGCATCCCGAGCTTCACGGAGTTGCAGGACACCGGTGAGCGGATCGTGGACACGCACATGCCGAGCACGATGGCGCTGCTCTCCCTGCTGACGCTCTCGTGCAGCGTGTTGCCCGCGGTGCTGGCCACGTACCGGCAGCAGGGGGTGCTCAGGCGGTTGTCGACCACGCCCGTGCACCCCGCGCGGGTGCTGGGCGCGCAGCTCCTCATCAACCTGGCCGTCGGGACCGTGGCCACGGCCGTCCTCATCGTGGCCGGGTGGCTGGCGTTCGGCGCCGCGCCGCCCCGGCAGTGGGGCTGGTTCGTCCTGGTCT
Organism: [Actinomadura] parvosata subsp. kistnae; assembly: GCF_900323885.1. Lineage (GTDB taxonomy): Bacteria > Actinomycetota > Actinomycetes > Streptosporangiales > Streptosporangiaceae > Nonomuraea > Nonomuraea composti. The sequence goes on from NZ_OOHJ01000018.1 coordinate 2,507,042, forward strand.
TCCTGCTGGGCACCGCCGCGATGATGGCGCTCGGGCTGGTGATCGCCGCGCTCGCGCCGAGCGCCAAGGCCGCTCAGGGGATCGGGTCGCTGGTGATGTTCCCGCTGATGTTCCTCGGCGGGGTGTGGCTGCCGCGCGAGCTCATGCCCGAGCCGGTACGCGTGGTCAGCGACTTCTCCGTGGCCGGGCCGTTCGCCCAGGCGCTCAAGGACACCTGGGCGGGGCAGCCGCCGCAGCTCATCCACCTGGTGGTCGTGGCCGCAGGGCTGGTCGTGTTCGGCGCGATCGCCGTGCGGTCCTTCCGATGGGAGTAACTGGACCCACCGCCGCGGGGGCGCGGAGGGAGGCGTCAGCGCCCGGCCCACACCGGGCGCGCGCCTGTGACGTTGGTCATCAGCGAGTACAGCGAGGACGACGCCGTGATGAACAGGCGGTTGCGCTTGAGCCCGCCGAACACCAGGTTGGCCGTGGCCTCGGGGAGCCTGAGCCGGCCGATGAGCGTGCCGTCGGGGTCGTAGCAGAGCACCGCCTTGCCGGCCGCGATCCACACCCGCCCGGTGTCGTCGAGCCGCAGGCCGTCGTAGTTGTCCTGCTCCCCGCCCTCGGCGAAGACCTTGCCGCCGCCCAGCGTGCCGTCGTCGCCCACCTCGAACACCCGCAACTGCCTGGCCTTGGTGTCGGCGACGTAGAGCCGCCGCTCGTCGAGGGAGAAGGCCAGCCCGTTCGGCCGGACGAAGTCGTCGGCCACGATCCGCACCTCGCCCGTCACCGGGTCGGCCCGGTAGACGTGGCAGCCGTCGATCTCCTGCTCGGCGGCCACGCCCTCGTAGTTGCTGAGGATCCCGTACGGCGGGTCGGTGAACCAGATGGAGCCGTCGGAGCGCACCACCACGTCGTTGGGGCTGTTGAGGCGCTTGCCCTGCCACCGGTCGGCGATCACGGTGATCGAGCCGTCGTGCTCGGTGCGGGTCACCCGGCGCCCGCCCTGCTCGCAGGAGATCAGCCGGCCCTCGCGGTCGAGCGTGTTGCCGTTGACGTAGCCGGACGGCTGCCGGAACGGGCCCACCGCGCCGGTCATCTCGTCCCAGCGCAGCATCCGCTCGTTCGGGATGTCGCTCCAGACCAGGAAGCGGCCGGCCGGGAAGTACACCGGGCCCTCCGCCCAGCGGGTGCCGGTGTGCAGGATCTCGACCTTGTCGTCCCCGCCGATCGCGCCGAACCGCTCGTCCAGCACCTCGAACTCCGTGGGAATCGTGTCCGTCATGCCGACCACCCTACGGGCGTGATCGGGGCGCGAACGGTCGTCGTGCTGGAGACGCGCTTCGCGCGCATCCTCAAGTAACCTTCAGGTATGACCAAGGTCGCGTGGAACACCAAGGAGCTGACCGTCGGCCAGCTCGCCGAGCGCAGCGGCGTCGCCGTCTCCGCCCTGCACTTCTACGAGGCCAAGGGCCTCATCAGCAGCCGCCGCACCGCCGGCAACCAGCGCCGCTACAGCCGCGACAGCCTGCGCAGGGTCGCCTTCATCAGGCTCGCCCAACGCATCGGCATCCCGCTGAAGGTCATCAAGGACGCGCTGGCCGAGCTGCCCGACGAGCGCACCCCCACGCGCGACGACTGGGCCCGGCTGTCGGCCGCCTGGCGCAGCGAGCTCGACGACCGGATCGAGCAGCTCCAGCGGCTGCGCGACGACCTCACCGACTGCATCGGCTGCGGCTGCCTGTCGCTCGACCGGTGCCCGGTCGCCAACCCGTACGACCGGCTGGGCGACGAGGGGCCCGGCGCGCGGCGCATCGACACCCGGATCTGCCCGCCGCAGACCGTCTGCTGCACCGCCGCGCCCGCGTCCGCTTCTGCCGGCGGGTCGTGAGGGTCAGCTGGAGTTCTTGGCCGGCGGGACGATCAGCGTCGGCCGGTGGGCGTGGTGCAGCACATGGTTCGAGACGCTGCCCAGCAGCACCGACCGCACCCCGGCCAGGCCGCGCGAGCCCGTGACGATCACCGACGCGTCGATCTCGTCGGCCACGTCCACGACCGTCTTCCAGATCGACTCGTTGTCGGCCACCGCCCGATAGGTCACGTCGCTCAGCCCGGCGGCCACCGCCAGCTCGGCGCCCTCCTTCGCGTGGTGCTCGGCCTGCGCCTTCGCCTCGTCCTCCGTGCCGGGGTCGATCGCGCCCGCGGCCAGCGGGTACTTCTTGAGCTGCACGAGCAGCGGCTCCCACACCGTGACGATCACCGTGGGCTCGGCCGTGAGGTGCTTGGCGGCGAACTCGATCGCGGCGCGCGCGTCCGCCGAGCCGTCATAGGCGACGAGGATGGTCATGGCGTTCTTCCCTTCGCTTCACGTCATCCGTTAGAGCACCGGGGCGATCACCGGCCATTCCAGGTGCCGCTGTCTGGTTGGTCACATGAGGTCGAGGCCGGCGAGCTGGGCGCGGCTGGCCACGTTGAGCTTGGGGAAGGCCCGGTAGAGGTGGTAGCTGACGGTCTTCGGGCTGAGGAACAGCTGCGCGCCGATCTCCTTGTTGGTCAGGCCCTTGGCCGCCAGCCGGACGATCTGCAGCTCCTGCGGCGACAGCGCCTGGGCGGCCGGCTCCGTACCGGACGTGGTGGTGTCGCCCGTGGCGCGCAGCTCCGTCCTGGCGCGCTCGGCCCACGGGCGGGCGCCCAGGCGCTCGAACGTCTCCAGCGCCGCCCGCAGGTGCGGGCGGGCACTACCCTTGTTGCGCTCCCTGCGCAGCCGCTCACCGAACGCCAGGTGCGTACGGGCCGCCTCCCACGGGCGCTCCCCCAAGGCATGCAGGCGAACGGCCTGCCGGAAGTGCTCCTCGGCCCGGTCCCAGCCCGGCTCCACCAGGGCGCGGCAGCGGTGCAGCACCGCCTCCGCCCACGGCAGCTCCGCCGCCAGGGCCCACTCCTCGAAGCGGCGCAACGGCTCCTCCGCCGGCAGGCCCAGCCTGGTCGCGGCCTCGACCTGGTCGGGGGCGAAGTAGACCGCCTGCATCTGGTGGCGCACCGGGCCCGCCATCGCCGCCTCGAACCGGCCCAGCGCCTCCGTGAAACGGCCCTGACCCAGGTCCAGCAGCGCCAGCGCCCACTCCGCCCAGGCCAGGTCGTTCGCGATGCGGGTGACGTCGAACCGGTCGCGGCCCCGCGCCGCCAGCTCCACGCACCTCGGCGCGTCGCCCTGGGCTGCGGCGATCCAGGCCAGCGTGCCCTCCAGGTAGCCGGCCCGGTTCGGCTGGCCCGTGTCGGAGGCCAGTTGCAGGCCCTCCGTGGCGGTCGCCACCGCGTCCCTGAACCGGCCCAGGTACAGCTCCGCCGAGGCCAGCGTCAGGTGCACGATCGGCAGCTTGCCGATCTCGCCGTTCGCGCGGCACTCCGCCGCGACGGCCGCCGAGATGTCGCGGCCGGCCTGGAAGTCGCCCACGATCGTGGCCACGAACGCGGCGTTGATCCGCAACGCGTGCGCGCCCTCGCTGATCCGGGCGCCCGCCGCCACCAGGCCGCGCATGATCGGCAACGCGCCGGCCGGGCCCTCCCGCAGCAGCACCGCCGCGCCCGTCACCGCCCGCACCGCCGGCTCCAGACCGTCCTCCGGGCGCAGGCCCAGGGCGTGCAGGCGGTCGGCCGCCTCGGCCACCTTGGCGGGGTCGCTGAGCTGCCAGGCGTTGCGGGCGGCGTCGATGAGCATGAGCCCGGCCGCCACACGATCCCGCCCCTCCGGCTCGTCCGTGCGGTGGGCGCCGGGTGGGGTCAGGTGCTCGGCTCCGGCCACCAGCAGGTCGTGGGCCAGGTACGGGGTGCCCTCGTCGAAGGCGATCCGGGCGCGCAGCTCGGCGAGGCGGGCACGTGAGCGGGGGTCCGTGACCAGCTCGGCCGCCCGCTCCACGAGGTGCTTGGCCCGTGCCGGCTGGCCGGCGTCGGCGGCGGCCACGGCGGCCGAGGTGAGGCGGCCGGCCTTGAGCGCCGGGTCCGCCGTCAGGTCGGCGGCGCGGGCGAGGGCCGCCGCCGCGCCCGCGTTGCCGTTGCGGTCCTTGGCCCGCCGTGCCGCCTGCTCCAGCGCCTGCGCCGCCTCCTCGTCCGGGCCGGTCGCCGCGGCGGCCAGGTGCCAGGCCCGCCGGTCCGGCTGCCCCGCGAGGAGCCGGGCGAGCAGGGTGTGCACCCGCAGCCGCAGCTCGTAGCCGCCGTGCTGGTACGCGGCGGTGCGCATGAGCGGATGAGTGAACTCGACCCGGCCGCCGGCGAGCCTGACCAGTCCCGCGTCCTCGGCGGCGGCCAGGGCCGAGGCGGGCACCCCGAGCCCGTCCGTCGCCTGCCTGATCACGCCGAGGTCACCCCCGTCGGTCAGCGCCATGACCAGCAGCGCCGTCCGCGCGTCCGGGGGCAGCTCGGCGATGCGGGAGGCGTACGCGCTCTGGATGCGCTCGGGAAGGGGTAACGGCCCACCCTCGTCAACGCCGTCATAGCCCCCGTCCGGGCCGCCTTTCAGCGGGCTGCGGCGGGTCGCCGAGCGCGGCAGCTCGCGCAGGGCGAGCGGGTTGCCGCAGCTCTCCTCCACGATCCGGTCGCGCAGCGGCGCGGCCAGGCCCGGCTCGGCGTCGGCGAGCAACTCCACGGCGCTGCGCCGGTCGAGCCCGGACAGCCGCAGCTCCGGCAGCCCCGACGCGTCGAACCCGGCACGCGCCCCGAACACCATCGCGACCCCCTCGGCGTGCAGCCGGTGCGCGGCGAACCGCAGGGCCTGCGCCGACGCCTGGTCGAGCCAGTGAGCGTCGTCCACCAGGCACAGCAGCGGCCCGTCCTCGGCCAGCTCCGCCAGCAGCGACAGCACCGCCGCGCCCACCAGGAGCTGGTCGTCACCGGCCGCCGGGCGCAACCCCAACGCGCCCTCCAGCGCGGCGGCCTGCGGCGCGGGCAGGGCGGGCAGCCGGTCCAGCGCCCGGCGCAGCAGCAGGTGCAGCGAGGCGAACGGGATCTCCGCCTCGGTCTCGATGCCGACCCCGCGCAGCACGCGCATCCCCTCGGCCCGGCGGCCGGCGTACTCCAGGAGCGAGGTCTTGCCGATGCCCGGCTCGCCCCTGAGCACGAGGACACCCGACCGTCCCTCGCGCGCCCGGTCGAGCAGCTCCTCGACGACCTTCTGCTCCCCTGCCCGCCCCCACAACACGAACGCATCCTAGTCACTTGTCCGATACCGGCCTGACAAGGGCATTCGTAGCGTTGCTCCCGTGAATCAGACGCGAGCGGTCGAGCTGGACTCGGTCACCAAGCACTACTCCCACGGCGTCACCGCCCTCGACGACGTGACGATCGGCTTCGCGGCCGGCACGTTCACGGCGGTGATGGGGCCCTCCGGGTCGGGCAAGAGCACGATGCTGCAGTGCGCGGCGGGGCTCGACCGGCCCAGCTCCGGGCGGGTGATCGTGGACGGGCGTGACCTGGCCCGGCTCGGCGAGCGCAAGCTGACGCTGCTGCGGCGCGACCGGATCGGGTTCGTGTTCCAGTCGTTCAACCTGCTGCCCTCGCTCACCGCCGAGCAGAACGTGGCGCTCCCGCTGCGGCTGGCCGGCCGCCGTCCCGACCGCGACCTCGTCCGGCAGAGCCTGGAGGCCGTCGGTCTTGGCGGGCGCGCCGGGCACCGGCCCACCGAGCTGTCGGGCGGGCAGCAGCAACGCATCGCGATCGCCCGCGCGCTGGTCACCCGGCCCGCCGTGCTGTTCGCCGACGAGCCGACCGGCGCGCTCGACGCCAACACCAGCCGGGACGTGCTGCGCCTGCTCCGCACGCTGGTGGACCGGCAGGCCCAGACCATCGTCATGGTGACGCACGACCCGGTCGCGGCCTCGTACGCCGATCGGGTGGTGTTCCTGGCCGACGGGCGGGTGTACGGGGAGCTGCACGACCCCACCGCCGAACTCGTGTCCACCCGGATGCTGCAGCTGGAGGCGTCGTGCTGAGGATCGCCTGGTCCACGCTGCGGACGCGGTGGATGTCGTTCGCGGGCACGTTCGCCGCCCTGATGCTGGGCACCGCGCTCGTCGCGGCGCTCGGGCAGGTGCTCGCCTCCAGCATCTCCTCCCCCGACCGGGGGCCTCAGCGGTACGCCGCCGCGCCCGTCGTGGTCGTGCCCGACGGGCGCCTCACGGTGGACACCTGGCAGGGGGGCAGCAGCGCGCCGCTCGCCGAGCCGCGCGGGCTCGACGCCGGCCTGGCCGGGCGGCTGCCCGGTGGTGTGGTGGACCGGGTGTTCCCGGCCCAGCTCGCCGGTGGGCCGCCCGCCGTCGGACGGCCCTGGTCGGCCGCCCGTACGGCGCCGCACGCGCTCGTCGCCGGACGGGCACCGGCCGCGCCCGACGAGATCGCGGTGAGCATCGGCGCCCGGCCACTCGCTGAGCAGGGCGAGCCGGCCCAGGCGATCGCGAGCACCGCCCAGAGCACCCCGGCAGGCGAGCAGGGCGTCGGCGCTCGGGTGCGGGTGGTCACGGCCACCGGGGCGCGTGGCTATCGGGTCGTCGGGGTGACGGCGGCGGGGCCCGAAGCCGTTGTCTTCTTCAGTGACGCGCAGGCCGCCCGGCTGTCGCCGCGGATCGACGCGATCGCCTCGTGGAGCACCGTCGCCGAGGTGCGGGCCGCCGTCGGGGGCCGGGCGCAGGTGCTGACCGGCCAGGAGCGGGCTTTGCCCGATCCGTCCCGGGTCGCCGACGAGCGGGCGCGGAACAACGCGAACACCATCGCGGGCATCGCCGCCGGTTTCGCCGGGTTCATCGCGGTGTTCGTGGTGTCGTCCACGTTCGCGTTCGCGGTGGGGCAGCGGCGGCGCGAGTTCGCGTTGCTGCGCACGATCGGCGCCACCGTAAGGCAGGTGCGCCGCATGCTGTACGGGGAGGCCGTCCTCGTCGCCGTCACCGCCTCCGCGATCGGCGCGTTCGCCGGGCCGTTGGCCACCCGGCCGATCCTCGACTGGCTGGCGTCGCTGGGGATGGCGCCCGCGTGGCTGGTGCCGTCCACGTCCGCGATCCCGTCGTACCTCGCCTTCGGCACCGGCGTGCTGGTGTCGGTGCTGGGCGTGGCCGCGGCGGCCAGGCGGGCGGGCAGCGTGCGGCCCGCGGAGGCGATGCGCGAGTCGGCGGTCGAGCCGCGCGCCATGACGCTCGCCCGCTGGATCGCGGGCCTCGCCGTGCTGGCCACCGCCGTGATCAGCATGGCCGTGAACGCGCTCGGCGACCCCGCAGGAGCCACCAACAACAAGACGTTCATGCCGGTCGTCATGCTGCTCATCGCCGCCGCCGGCCTGCTCGCGCCGGTCTTCGTCCGCCCGGTCGCCCGGCTGCTCACCCGCCCGCTCGAACGGCTGCGCGGCGCGGGCGGCACCGTGGTCGCCGCGGGGACGACGGCCTCGGCCGGGCGTACGGCGGCGACGGCCGCGCCCGTGCTTGTCACCGTGGCGCTGGCGGCGACGCTGCTCGGCGGGGCCGCGATGACCGACGCCACCAAGACGGCGCTGGAGACCGCTCCCGTCCGCGCCGACTACCTGGTGCTGCCGGCGGGCGCCGGGCTGGACCGGCAGCTCGTGGAGCGGCTGCGGTCGATCCCCGGCACGGACGTCACCACCACGACGTCCACCAGCCTCTACACGCTCGAAGGCGCCACCCAGCTCATCCAGCGGCCCGTGGCGGCCGTGGACCCGGCGGCGGTGCGTACCGCGCTGTCGATCCCGCTGCGCGCCGGCTCCCTGGACGAGCTGCGCGACGACACGATCGTGGTGTCGGAGACGTGGGAGCTGAAACTGGGGCAGAGCGTGCGGATCTGGCGGGCGGATGGCAGCCGGGCCACGTTCCGGGTCGTCGGCCTGCTCGGCGAGAACGCGCCCGCCGACGCGTACGTGACCGCCGCCCACACCTTCTCCGCCCTGCCCTCGGCCGCCTACGTCAAGCTGCGCCCCGGCTCCTCCGCCCCGGCCGTGCGCGAAGCCCTCGGCCAGGCCGTCGCCGGGCACAACGCCCGCGCGCTGACCAGGAGCGAGTGGGCCGCCAGCCTGGACGCCCGCCGCGCCTCCGCCAGCCGGCTCGGGCTGCTCGTGGTGCTCGCCATCATGCTCGGCTACACGGTCATCTCGCTGGTCAACACCCTGCTGATGGCCGCCTCCGACCGGGCGCCCGAACGCGGCGCGCTGCGGCTGCTGGGGGCGACGGGGCCGCAGCTCCTGCGGTACGTGGTGGCGGAGGCGCTGGTCGTGGTGGCCGTGGGGGTCGTGCTGGCCTTCGCCGCCACGGGGGTGAGCCTGCTCGGGCTGTGGGCGGCGCTGGTGCAGCTCGCCGGGCCCGTCGCCGTCGCCGTGCCGTGGCAGCCGGTCGGCGCGGTGATCGTGGCCTGCGCCGTGCTGGCGGTGCTGGCCGCCGCGCTCCCCGCCGCCCGTGTGAAGGGCGCCGCCCTCCCCAAGGGCTGACCTGGCCCGCCTCCGCTGACCCGGCCCGGCTAACCCCGCGCTGCCCGGGCCGAACTCCCTGTCCCGACCTGCCCAGGCTGCGTTGCCCGGGCCGAGCACCCTGTCCCGACCTGCCCAGGCTGCGCTGGCCTGGGCAGGCTCCGCTGTGGACAGGTAGGATCCCCGACCATGGCAAGCCGCATCTCCGAGCTGATCATCCCTTGTCAGGATCCGAACCGGCTCGCCGCGTTCTGGCGCGAGGTCCTCGACTTCGTCCTGCTCGACACCGAGGACGACGGCTCGGTGGAGATCGGCCCGCGGGAGGGGTTCGGCGGCCTGCAGCCGACGCTGGTCTTCAGCCCCACCACCGAACCCAAGACCGGCCCGCTGCGGATGCACTTCGACGTCAACGCCACCGACCGCGACCAGGACGAGGAGCTCGACCGCCTGCTCAAGCTCGGTGCCCGCCCGGCCGACGTCGGCCAGACCGGCGAGGAGTCATGGCACGTGCTGGCCGACCCGGAGGGCAACGAGTTCTGCCTGCTGCGCACCCGCCTGAGCTGAGCGCTCGTGGTAGCCGCGGTACCTGGACAGCCCGTCGGCTCGCCGGCAGACCAGGAATCTCCCCTGCTCGTCGCGGCTGACGACGCCCAGCACCCGGTCCTGGTCGTCGACACGTTCCACGAGCTCGGTCACAGCGGCATGATCTCAGCTCGCGAGCTCCGGCCTTGGCGAATCTGGTCACCAGGATGTCGGAGCGGTGAGAAGATCTAGGGTGCTCCGAATAGCGAACGCCGTACTCGCGAGATTGCCCGAGCCCCTGCGCGCACTCGCGCTGAAGCACAGCGAGCTGCTGAAGTTCGCGGTGGTGGGCGGAACGACGTTCCTCGTCGACAACGCGGTCTTCTACGGGCTGAAGCTCACCGTGCTGGAGCCGAAGCCGGTGACCGCGAAGATCATCGCGGTGCTCGTGGCGACGATCGTGTCCTACGTGCTCAACCGCGAATGGTCGTTCCGCACCAGGGGCGGCCGCGAGCGCCGCCACGAGGCCGCGCTGTTCTTCCTGGTCAGCGGCATCGGCCTGGTGCTCAGCTCGGCGCCGCTGTGGATCTCCAGGTACGTCTTCCTCCTGGAGACGCCGGAGGTGAGCCTGGCGACGCAGGAGATCGCCGACTTCGTGAGCGCGCAGCTCGTCGGCACGCTGGTCGCCATGATCTTCCGCTTCTGGGCGTTCAGGAAGTGGGTCTTCCCCGACGAGAAGACCCCCTCCCGCCGCCTCCGGCTGGTGTCCTCCCGTGACTCCACGGACGAGGCGGCCTGACGCCCTGGTGCCGCGCCATGCCTCATGAGGCGGCCTGACAGCCGCTAGTGCTGGGCCATGTCCACGAACCGGCTGTAGTGGCCCTGGAAGGCCACCGTCACGGTGGCGGTGGGGCCGTTACGGTGCTTGGCCACGATCAGGTCGGCCTCGCCCGCCCTGGGTGACTCCGGCTCGTACGCGTCCTCCCGGTGCAGGAGGATGACCATGTCGGCGTCCTGCTCGATGGAGCCCGACTCACGCAGGTCGCTGACCTGCGGGCGCTTGTCGGTGCGCTGCTCGGGGCCACGGTTGAGCTGCGAGATCGCGATGACCGGCACCTCCAGCTCCTTGGCCAGCAGCTTGATGGCACGCGAGATCTCGGAGACCTCGTTCTGGCGGCTCTCGGTCTTCTTCGGCGAGCTCATCAGCTGGAGGTAGTCGATGACCACGAATCGCAGGTCGTTGCGCTGCTTGAGCCGCCGGCACTTGGCCCGGATCTCCATCATCGACATGTTGGGCGAGTCGTCGATGAACAGCGGCGCCTCCGCCACCTCGCTCATCCGGCGGGCCAGGCGTGTCCAGTCGTCGTCGCCCATCATGCCGGAGCGCATGTGGTGCAGCGCCACGCGGGCCTCGGCGGACAGCAGTCGCATGGTGATCTCGTTGCGGGACATCTCCAGGGAGAAGATGACCGTCGTCATGCCGTGCTTGATCGCGGCGGAGCGGGCGAAGTCGAGCCCCAGCGTGCTGTTGTGGGTCGGGACGCAGGACCGGCCCGCGAGGTAGAGGTGGTCGTCGTTGTCGACCTGCACGCAGCGCACGGGGCGGGACACGATCGGCCGCACGTCGACGATGTGGCGGACGCGAGTGGCCGGGGGCACGGTGCCGGGCTGCCTGGACGCCTTGCGCGGGAGCCGGAAGACCTGGTCTGGTGTGGTGAAGCTGATCAGGTGGCAGGTGGAGGGGCCGTCGGCGTGGCCCTTGACCTGCTCGGTGCGCAGGGTGGCCTGGTAGCCCAGGCTCAGGATGAGCTCCAGCACGTCGTGCGCCAGCCGGTGGCTGGTGACGGCGAGCTGGATCCGGCCCTCGGCGTCGATGTGGCCGTCGATGTCGAGCAGGCCGGCCAGCAGGTCGCGCCGCTGGCGTTCGGACGCCCTCAGGTAGGCGGCGGGGATGTGCTTGTCGTGCAGGACGCCCAGCTCGCGCAGGACGGCGGGCAGCGGCTCCGCCGTCGTGCCGTCGCCGTCGCCGTCGCCGGAGCCGTCGCTGTCGCCGAGCCACGCGCCGAGGGCGTAGGGCGGCAGCGGCAGGTCCCGCTCCGGGAGCTGGAAGGGCGCCGCCACCTCGACCGCGTGGGTGGGGCCGTCGGCGGAGCGCAGCGTGGCCGCGATCTCCTCCGTGGTGAACACGTCCCGATCGTCAACGGTCACGGCGGCGGCGCGCGCGGTGTGCGAGGCCGCGGCGACACCCACCGCGTGCGCGGCGTGGCTGAGCAGCTCGGCCGGCTGCCGCGTCGTGCGCCACTGGTGCTGGGCGTCGGCGACGATCACGGTGCCGTCACTGAACTCCACCTCGTAGCACGGCCTCCCGTGCATGACCTCGGTCGCGGCCACGACCCTGGTCGGCCTCCCGTCGGCGCCGATGAGCTGATCGCCGACCTTGACCTCGCCCATCGTCGTCCAGCCGGTGGGCGTGGGCAGCGGCGTGTCGAGCGCCAGGGCCTTGCCGATGGCGGGACGGGCGGCCACGACGATCATCTGGCCGGGGTGCAGGCCGTTGGTGAGCTGGTCGAGGTCGGCGAAGCCGGTGGGGACGCCGACCATCTGGCCGCCCCGGCTGCCGATGGCCTCGAGCTCGTCGAGGGCGCCCGGCATGATGTCGGCCAGCGGCGCGTAGTCTTCGGACGTGCGGCGCTCGGTGACCTGGTAGATCTCGGCCTGGGCGCGGTCGACGAGGTCGTCGACCTCTTCGTTCTGGCCGCCGTAGCCGAAGGAGACGATGCGGGTGCCGGCCTCGATGAGGCGGCGCAGGATCGCCTGCTCACGGACGATCTTGGCGTAGTAGCCGGCGTTGGCCGCCGTGGGGACGACGGCCGTCAGGGTGTGCAGGTAGGCGGCGCCGCCCACCCTGGCCATCTCGCCGCGCTTTTGCAGCTCGTCGAAGACGGTGACCGCGTCGGCGGGCTCGCCCCGGCCGTAGAGGTCGGTGATGACGTCGTAGACCATCTGGTGGGCGGGCCGGTAGAAGTCGTCGGAGCGCAGGATCTCGACGACGTCGGCGATGGCGTCTTTCGACAGCAGCATGCCGCCGAGGACGGACTGCTCCGCCTCGATGTTGTTGGGAGGCGTGCGCTCGAACCCTGGGCCTGCGCCGACCTCTTCGTCAATGCTCACCGCGCCCCCTCAACGACTTGCAGGCGGTCGCACCACCCCCACTTGTAGTCGACCGGTGTGACAGTTTCCCGGAGTCGCGGCCCGTCGGCAACGTGGCCTGTGGACAACCCTGTGGCCGACCTGTGGATGAAGGCCCCTAAGGTGTGAACGGCCTGTGGACGAAGCCTGGGGATAACTTCTGGGGATAACCACCAAACCCACCCTGACCTGGATGAACAATGTCCACCGGCTGTGGAGGAAAGAAAGTTGGCCCGACACGCGGCGTAAGGTCCATAATGGACCAATGCCCATTACATCCAGAGATCGGGAGATTCTGCGCCTCGCCGTGCCCGCCTTCGGCGCGCTGGTGGCCGAGCCGCTCTTCCTGCTGGCCGACTACGCCATCGTGGGCCACGGCCTCGGCACCACGGCGGTCGGCGCCCTGGGTGTGGCGGGGACCGTCCTGACGACGCTGGTGAACCTGTGCGTCTTCCTCGCCTACGGCACCACGGCGTCCGTGGCGCGCCAGAGCGGGGCGGGCGACCACTGGCGGGCCATGCGCAGCGGTGTGGACGGCATCTGGCTGGCGCTGGCCCTCGGCGTGGCGGTGATCGTCGTGTGCTGGCCGCTGGCGCCGGCGATCGTGGAGCTGTTCGGGGCGGTGGGGACGCAGGCGGCGCAGGCCGTGACGTACCTGCGGATCAGCCTGATCGGCGCGCCCGGCATGCTGGTCGTGCTGGCCGGCACCGGCGTCCTGCGCGGCCTCCAGGACACGGTGACGCCCCTCGTGGTGGCCGTGGGGTCGTTCGCGCTGAACGGCGTGCTGAACGCGTGGTTCGTGCTGGGGCTCGGCTGGGGCATCGCCGGGTCCGCGTGGGGGACGGTGCTGGCGCAGACCCTCGGCGCCGCCGTCTACCTCGTGGTGGTGGCGCGCGGGGCGATGCGGCTGGGGACGCCGCTGACGCCGTCCGTGGCGGGGGTCAAGCAGGCGGGCACGGCGGGGTTCGCGCTTTTCGTCCGTACGGTGTGCATGCGCGTCGTGCTGCTGGCCGCCACCGTCATCGCCACCAGGATGGGCGAGGCGGAGCTGGCCGCGTACGCGCTGGCCACGCAGGTGTGGACGCTGCTCGCGCTCGCCCTCGACGCCATCGCCATCGCCGGCCAGGCCATCACCGGGCGCTCGCTCGGCGCCGGCGACGTCGAGGCCACCCGCGCCGCCACCCAGCGGATGGTGCGGTGGGGCATCTGGTCCGGCATCGTGCTCGGCCTGCTCGTGCTGGCGGCCAGGCCGCTCCTGCCGGGGCTCTTCGACGCCGACCCGCACGTGGCCGCGCTGCTGCTCGACCTGCTGTGGCCGGTGGCGCTGTTCCAGCCGATCTGCGGGGTGGTGTTCGTGCTGGACGGCGTGCTCATCGGCGCCGGCGACCAGCGGTACCTGGCCTGGGCCGGCGTGTGGACGACGCTCGCCTACCTGCCCGCCGCCCTGGTCGCCTCCGGTATGGGCGTGGTCGCCCTGTGGTGCGCGCTGGGGGTGTGGATGGTGGCCCGGCTCGTCACGCTGGTCCGGCGGGCGAACGGGACGGCCTGGCTGGTGACCGGCACGTGATGCAATCGTGCTTGTTGTTGTCCAATAGGTGAGACATTGTGGGCGAGTTCCCTGAGCGGGGTGTTCCTTGTCCACAATTCTGCGAAGACTGCCGCCTTCGGAGGCGACCGGCCTGCGTACCGGTGCCCGCCACAGCCTGGCCGAGGTCTACCGGCCGGCCGACCTGGTCGTGCTCGGGCTCGGAGTGATGATCGGCGCGGGCATCTTCAGCATCGCCGGGGAGCAGGCGGCCACCACCGCGGGCCCCGGCGTGATCCTCTCGTTCATGATCGCGGGCATCGCGTGCCTGCTCGCCTGCCTGTGCTACGCCGAGCTGTCGTCCACGATGCCGACCTCAGGCAGCGCCTACACCTTCACGTACGTCATCTTCGGCGAGGTCTGGGCGTGGATCATCGGCTGGGCGCTCATCCTGGAGCTGCAGTTCGCCGCCGCGGTGGTGGCCAGGGCATGGGCCGCGATCACGGTCGGGGCGATCGAGCACTTCGGCGTGCGGGTGCCCGCCGGGAATCTCGTCCAGGACGTCCTCGTGCTCGTCATCCTGGTGCTGCTCACGGGCGTCGTGGCGCTCGGCGCGCGGGTCGGGCTGCGCGCCCTGTGGGTCATGGTGTCGGCCAAGCTGCTGGCCATCGGCGCGGTCATCGTGGTCGGCGTGACGCACATCGACGTGGCCAACTTCGGCGACTTCTTCGTCCCGCCGAAGACGCTGGCCACGGCCCCGGCGACGGTGCTGGAGACCTTGATCGGGGAGGGGCACGCGTTCGGCTGGTTCGGCATCTTCGCGGCGGCCTCGGCCATCGCGTTCGCCTACATCGGCTTCGACATCGTGGCCACCTCCGCCGAGGAGACCGTGAACGCCCCCAAGGCCGTGCCGAAGGGCATGATCCGCAGCCTGGTGCTCGCCACCGTCATCTACCTCGCGGTGGCGCTGGTGATGGTGGGCATGGTGCCGTACACGAAGATCTCCCCGCAGACGCCGCTGGCCGGCGCGTTCCGCGCGGTCGGCGTGGACTGGATGGTGCACGTCATCGACGTGGGCGCGGTGCTGGGGCTGACCACGGTCATCCTGGTGCTGATCGTCGGGCAGACGCGGGTGCTGTTCTCGATGGCCCGCGACGGGCTCATCCCGCGCCGCCTGGCCACGGTGAGCCGCCGCTACCACACGCCCACGCGGGTGACGCTGGTGATCGGGCTGGTGGCGATCGTGCTGGCCGAGTTCGTGCCGGTGCTGACGATGCAGCAGCTCGTGGTCATCGGGACGCTGTTCGCGTTCGCGTTCGTGGCGGCCGGGGTGATCGTGATGCGCCGGCGCATGCCGCACCTCGAACGGGGCTTCCGCGTGCCGCTGTCGCCGCTGCTGCCCGCCCTGTCGCTGGTGGCCACGCTCTGGCTGATGGTGAACCTGCGGGTGCTGACCTGGGCCTGGTTCGCCCTGTGGATGGCCTTCGGCCTCCTGGTCTACCTCGTGTACGGCCGCCGCCACAGCCTCCTGGCCCGCCCGAACACCCCCGCCCGGCCGCCCCAGGGACGCCACCGGCGCTAGAACCGCCCCGACTCCAGCACGCTGCGCAAGAACTCCTGCGTGCGCGGCTGCTCCGGCGCGGTGAAGATCTGCTCGGGCGGGCCCTTCTCCACCAGCACGCCGCCGTCGAGGAAGCACACCTGGTCGGAGATGTCGCGGCAGAAGCCCATCTCGTGAGTCGTCAGGATCATCGTCATGCCCGACTCCTTGAGCTCCCTGATGATCTGCAGCACCTCCACCACGAGCTGCGGGTCGAGCGCCGAGGTCACCTCGTCGAGCAGCATCAGCCTGGGCTGCGTGGCCAGCGCCCGGATGATCGCCACCCGCTGCTGCTGGCCGCCGGAGAGCTGGTCGGGGTACGCCTTCGCCTTGTTCGCCAGGCCGAACCTGGACAGCAGCCCGTGAGCCTGCTCCTCCGCCTGCGCCCTGGCCACCCCGTGCACCTGGCGGGGGGCCAGCGTGATGTTGTCCAGCACCGTCATGTGCGGGAACAGGTTGAACGACTGGAAGACGATGCCGAGCCGCCGGCGCACCTGGTCGACGTTCGCCCGCGGGTCGGTGATCTCCTCGCCGTCGAGGTAGATGGCGCCGTCGTCCACCGTCTCCAGCAGGTTGACGCAGCGCAGCAGCGTGGACTTGCCCGAGCCGGAGGCGCCGATGAGGCTCACCACCTCGTGCGGCTCCACCTCCAGGTCGATGCCGCGCAGGACGCTGTGACCGTGGAAGTTCTTCCAGACTCCGTCGATGGTCAGGACGCTCATGCTCCTCGCCTCCTGCGCGTGCGGGCCGCCAGGTGGTCGGTGAGCCTGGCCATCGGGATGGTGAGCAGGATGAAGATCAGCGCGGCGGCCAGGTAAGGCGTGTAGTCGAAGGTGTTGAACGTGTGCATCTGCGCCTGCCTGAGCGCCTCCAGCGGCCCGATCGTCGCCACCAGCGCCGTGTCCTTCTGCAGCGAGACGAAGTCGTTGAGCAGTGGCGGCACGACCCTGCGAGTGGCCTGCGGCACCACCACGAACCGCATGGTCTTGGCGTGGCTCAGCCCGAGCGAGCGGGCCGCCGCCACCTGGCTCGGATGCACCGACTCGATGCCCGCGCGGAACACCTCGGCCACATAAGCGCCGTACGAGAGCGTCAGCGCGATGATGCCCAGCGTCGCCTTGTCGGAGGGGATCCCCTGCAACTTCAGCGCCGGCAGCCCGAACCCGATCAGGTAGATCACCAGGATCGTCGGCACCCCGCGGAAGACGTCGGTGTAGAGCGTGGCCAGCGCCCTGATGGGGAAGAACGCCGGGCTCCTGATCCCCCTGGCCAGCGCGACCAGGAGGCCGATGACGAGGATCAGCACCTCGGAGATCACGAAGATCCTGATGTTGAGCAGGAACCCTTCGAGCACGTCCGGCAGCGCCGCGACGAACTGCTCACCGTCGAAGAACGTCTCCCGCACCCGGGGCCAGCCCGGCGAGTTGGTGATCCCCCAGACCACCAGCACGATGAAGACGATCGTCGAGGCCGTCGCGATCGAGGCCGAGCGGCGGGCACGCGACCTGCGGACCCGCTCCCGCTCGACCTGCCGCTCCGACTTGACCCATTCGCTCATCGCAGCTCGGGGGCGCCGGCCGCGGAGCCGAGCCACTGCTGCTCGATCTTGGCCAGCTCGCCCTTCGACTTCAGCGCGTCCACGGCCTTGTCCACGCACGGCTTGAGCGCGCTGCCCTTCTCCATCACCATGCCGAACTCCTCAGGGGTGCCGCCCGTCGAGCTGAACTGGCCCACGATCTTGGAGTTCTCCACCTGGACGGCCGTCACGTAGAACGCCGTCGGCAGGTCCACGACCACCGCGTCCACCTGGTCGTTCTTCAGCGCGGTCACGACGTCGATCTGGTCGTTGAAGACGTCGGGGTCGTCGGCGGGCTTGATGACGTCCCGGACCGCGTTGAAGGAGGTCGTGCCGACCTGCACGCCGATCTTGGCGTCCTTCAGCTCCGCCAGGCTCTTGGCCCCCGCGAACTTGCCCTTCTCGGAGACGACGACGGCCTGCTTGACCGTGTAGTAGCCCTTGCTGAAGTCGACCGCCTCCGCCCGCTCGGGCGTGATCGAGACCTGGTTGATGTCGAAGTCGAACTGCTTGTCACCCGGCGCGAACGCCGCGTCGAACTTCACGGTGCTCCACTGCACCTCGCTACGGTCGAACCCCAGCTCACCCGCCACGGCGAACGCCACCGCGCTCTCGAACCCCTGCCCGTTGCTCGGGTCGTCGTTCTTGAACCACGGCTCGAAAGCCGGCTTGTCGGTGCCGATGGTCAGCTTGCCCGGGTTGAGCAGCTTCAGCTGGTCCTTGGTGCAGGCGGTGGACGTCGTAGGAGCCGCCGAGATGGCGGCCGTGTTGTCCACAGGCGCACAACCGACAACCGCCACGGCCAGAGCGAGCAGCATCAAGGGGCGAGTGGCCATGGCCGAGCCTCCAGGGGGAAAGGTGCAGAAGAACGACGGCATTCTACGCGGCCCGTACCGGGATTCCGGTGCGAGGGTGCCCCTCACCACGGCATACGGCCCACTTCGGGCTCGCGTGGCGGCGGCCCGCCGGTGACGGGTTCAGCGGGCGTTTCCTGGAGGGTCATCAGCCGGAGTACGGCGGGTGGAAAGCCACGGCCTGCCGTAAAAAACGAAAGGCCCCCCGAAAAGGGAGGCCCTTCGTCTGTGAGATCAGCCCGCGACGACTTCCACGTCGATGCCGGCGGCCACCTCCGGGTGGAGGCGGACGGTCACCCGGTGGGAGCCGACGCTCTTGATCGGGTTGACGATCTCGATGCGGCGGCGGTCGAGGATCGGGCCGCCGGCGGCCTTGACGGCCTCGGCGATGTCGCCCGTCGTGATCGAGCCGAACAGCCGGCCGGACTCGCCCGCGCGCGTGGTCAGCCGGACACGCAGCGCGCCGAGCTGGCCGGCGACCTCCTTGGCGGTGCCGAGGTCGCGGATCTCGCGAGCGTCGCGAGCCTTGCGGATGGTCTCGATCTGCTTCTCGGCGCCCCGCGTCCAGCGCATGGCGTAGCCGCGCGGGATGAGGTAGTTACGGCCGTAGCCGTCCTTGACCTCGACGACGTCACCCGGGGTGCCGAGGCCGGAGACCTCGTTGGTGAGGATGAGCTTCATATCGACAGGCCTCCTTAGCGCGCGGTGCTCGTGTAAGGCAGCAGGGCCACCTCACGGGCGTTCTTGATCGCGGTCGCCACGTCACGCTGGTGCTGGGTGCAGTTGCCCGTCACCCGGCGCGCACGGATCTTGCCGCGGTCGGAGATGAACTTCCGCAGCAGCGCCGTGTCCTTGTAGTCGACGTAGGAGATCTTGTCGTGGCAGAACAGGCAAACCTTCTTCTTGGGCTTGCGCAGTGCCGGCTTTGCCATCGTGGTGCTCCTTTCAGAGCCCCGCCTTCAGGGCGGGAATGGACTCGGGCTTTTCGGACTGGGTTTAGAAAGGCGGCTCGTCGCTGAAGTCGCTGCCGCCGCCGAAGCCGCCGCCGCCCTGCTGGCCGGCGCCGTAACCGCCGCCGCCACCGCCCTGGAAGCCGCCGCCCTGAGGCGGGGCGGGCGTGGCGGAGGCCCACGGGTCGTCGGCCGGGCCGCCACCGAAACCGCCGCCACCGCCGCCACCCTGACGGGAGGTGCGGTTGACCTTGGCGGTGGCGTTACGCAGGGACGGGCCGACCTCGTCGACCTCGACCTCGTAGACCGTGCGCTTCTCGCCTTCCTTGGTCTCGTAGGACCGCTGCTTGAGCCGCCCCTGCACGATGACCCGCATGCCGCGCTGGAGGCTCTCGGCGGCGTTCTCCGCCGCCTGCCTCCAGACGTTGCAGGTCAGGAAGAGGCTCTCGCCGTCTTTCCACTCGTTGGTCTGACGATCCATGAACCGCGGAGTGGACGCGATGCGGAATCGAGCCACCGCTTGCCCCGTCGGGGTGAAGCGCAGCTCCGGGTCGTCGACGAGGTTGCCGACGATGGTGATTACGGTGTCGCCTGCTGCCATGGCTAGCGCTCGCCTTCCTGCACGCCTTCGCTTGGGTTACGGCTCAGAGTACGGGGCTGCTCCGACAAAAGCCGGAGGTTAGTGCACGTCCGGACGCAGGACCTTGGTGCGCAGGATGCCCTCGTTGAGGTTCATCTGCCGGTCGAGCTCCTTGACCGTCGCGGGCTCCGCGGACAGGTCGATGACGGCGTAGATGCCTTCGGACTTCTTGTCGATGTCGTAGGCGAGACGGCGACGGCCCCAGACGTCGACCTTCTCCACCGTGCCGCCATCGTTGCGGACCACGCTGAGGAACTGGTCGAGGGACGGCGCGACGGTGCGCTCATCGAGCGAAGGGTCCAGAATGACCATTACTTCGTAACGACGCATGCGGGACTCCTACCTCCTCTGGACTCTTGCGGTCACGACACTCTGCCGTGACAGGAGGACGCTGACGTCTTGACCCGGGCTGCCCCTTTCGGCACCCCGGGGGTGATGGGGCACCCATCACAACGCAGCGTGCCCCAGGTTACCAGCCGTGGATAGGTGGGAAGGCCTGTAGGAAACCAAGGGGGTGGTGGCTGTGCCACATGTGCTTCAGCCCTCCGAAAGGGAGCGGTTCAGGCTCACGCTCAATCCGGACGGTCGTCCGCATCCGGTGGAGAACATCCTGGCCATCGTCACGCTCGTCTGCGGTGTGGTCGCCTTCGTCTCGACGTTCTGGACCTCGGCGCACATGATCGGGTCGTGGGTCGGCACGCTGGGCTTCGGCGTCGGCCTCTACTCGCAGTACGTCTCCGCCACGACGCCGCAGCGCTCACTCAACATCATCGGCCTCGTGGGCTCGTTCGTGGGCGCCGCGCTGGGCATCGCCCACGGCGGTTTCCTCCCCCACTCGTGAGCACCCCGTGCATGAGCAACGGCCCCGGTTCGCCGGGGCCGTTTCATATGTGTGGCTCTACCCGATGTGCAGGTCGATGCCGAGCAGGACCAGGAACCAGAGGAACACCGCGAGCAGGGCCTCCGCGACATCCCGGAGCAGCCCCGGAGTGATGTAGTCGTACACCCAGGCGACGTAGATGCCCACGATGACGTAGACGAGAACGATCAGCGCCCGTAAGCGCCAGCGGCTCATATGTGTTCTCCTCAGGAGTAGGGGGTGCTCCCGCGACTGCCCTGAGCTGCTGATGCCAAACGGATAAGCTCGGTGACATGGTGCTAATCGGAGCTCATGTCGATCAGGACGACCCCGCCGCCCGCGCCGCGGAGGTCGGTGCCGAGGTGGTGCAGTTCTTCCTCGGCGACCCGCAGGGCTACGACAAGCCCGTACTGCCGGCCAAGCCGGTCGAAGGGGTGGACGTCTACATCCACGCCCCCTACCTGATCAACGTGGCGACGACCAACAACCGCATCAGGATCCCCAGCCGCAAGCTGCTGGAGCAGCACCTGAAGGCGGCCGCGAGCCTCGGTGCCAAGGGGCTGATCGTGCACGGCGGCCACGTCAACAAGAGCGACGACCCCCAGAAGGGGTTCGACAACTGGCGCAAGGTGTTCGAGCGCATGGAGTGCCCCATCCCCGTGCTGATCGAGAACACCGCGGGCGGCGGCAACGCGATGGCGCGCAAGCTGGAGCGCATCGCCCGCCTGTGGGAGGCGCTCGACGGGTTCGACGTGGGCTTCTGCCTCGACACCTGCCACGCGCACGCCGGCGGCGAGGAGCTGGTCGACGTGGTCGAGCGGGTCAAGGCCATCACCGGCCGCATCGACCTGGTGCACTGCAACGACTCGCGCGACGACTTCGACTCGGGCGCCGACCGGCACGCCAACCTGGGCCAGGGGAAGATCGACCCCGAGCTGATCCTGGCGGTCTGCCGGGCGGCGGGCGCGCCGATCGTGGTGGAGACGCCGGGCGAGGGCCAGGCGGACGACATCGCCTTCCTGAGGAAGAACCTCTAGGAATTACACACAGCCTGTGGATAACTTCCCTGGATTACCAAGACGAGAAAGTGGGTAAGGGTGGTCGGCCTGCTCAGCCGGCCCAGGCCCCGTCCAGGAATCTCGCGGTGTTGACCAGCATCAACGGGCCCGAGATCAGCCCGTACAGCACGAACACCCACGTCCGCCTGGTCGCGGCCCTCGCGACCAGCACCCACAGCGGGAACCACAGCATCAGCGAGCGCGGGATCGACAGGTAGTACGCCGACGTCATCAGCGCCGCCGCCTGCGTCCCCGTGTAGACGGCCTCGCTCCACCGGCGCAGCACGAGCAGCCACACCAGCCCGGCCACGACCAGCACGGCCCCGACGATCTCCATGCGGAAGGCCACCGCGAAGTCACCCGACCCCATGGCCGAGCGCCACGTCGTCGCCCACGCCTGCCACGGCCAGGCGAAGTCGCGCCCCCATCCGGCCTCCTGCGCGTGCTTCCACGCCAGCCAGTCGCCGGTCCTGCCGTGCTGGTAGTACGAGTACGCGACCAGCGGCACGAACGGCACCGCCAGCCACCCGGCCTGCCGCCACGACTCCTTCCGGAGCACGAACTCCACGATGAGCGCGACCGCGAGGAACAACCCCGTGATCCGCACGCACGACGCCCCCGCCGCCAGCAGCCCCGCCGACAACCAGTTGCCCTGCCGGGCGGCCAGCCACGCCGGGATCGCGAAGGCCAGGAAGAGCGACTCGCTGTAGCCCGCCGCCAGGAACACCGCCATCGGGAAGAGCAGCAGCCCCAGCACGGCCATCCACCCGGAGGCGCCCTCGACCTCGGCCAGCCGGGCCAGCGCCAGCATCGCGACCGCGCCGGCGGCCAGCGAGACGAGCAGCCCGGCCGCGGCCCAGTCGGGCACCACGAGGTGCACCAGCCGCAGCACCGCCGGCAGCCCGGGGAAGAACGCGGGCAGCCCGTCGTCCGGCGGCTTGCCCGGCTCGCCGTCGTAGCCGTACTGGGCGATCGTGATGAACAGCGTGGCGTCCCACTTGCGCCACTTGTCGGCGTACGCACCCATCCCGACGCCGAGCACCGTGGCGACGAGCAGCCCGGCACGCGAGCCGAACCACAGCAGCAGCGCGTCCCGGCCGGCCGAGCGAGTGATCATCTCAGGGCGGACTGGAGGGTGAACCTGTCGGGGGCGTCGTCGAACACGCCGCCCGCCTGGTCGTCGATGTCGGCCTGCCGCACCACGTCCTTGTCGGGCCGCAGCACGTCACGCACGACGAACGCCATCATGATCCCGATCGTGATGATCCGGCCCCACACGGCGGTGAAGTACGTGTCGTCGCCGATGCCCAGGTCGTCCCGGCTGAGCGGCGGCTGCGCGAGCAGGTAGAGCCAGATCGCGACGAAGTACCACACCTCCGCGAGCTGCCACAGCACCAGCGGCTTCCAGTTCGGCCTGGCCAGCACCGCGAACGGCACCAGCCACAACACGAACTGCGGCGACCACACCTTGTTCGTCATCATGAACGCGGCCAACGCCAGGAAGCAGATCTGCGCCAGCCGGGGCCGGCGCGGCGCGGCCAGCGTCAGCACGGCGATGCCCAGGCACAGGATCGCCAGCGACACCATGCCGAGCTTGCTGACGTCGGCCTCGCCCAGCACGGGCCAGCCCTTGTTCTGGAAGAACAGCCACGGCGAGCCCCAGTCGACCCCGCGTTCCTGGGAGAAGACGTAGAACCTGCGCCACCCCTCCCACGCGAAGACCATGAACGGCACGTTGACCACGAGCCACGCGCCCACCGCCGCGCCCAGCGTGACGAGGAACGGCCGCCACCGCGCCGTCCGCCACGTCAGCAGGAACAACGCGCCCAGGAACATCAGCGGGTAGAACTTCGTCGCGATCGCCAGCCCCAGCAGCACCCCGGCCGCCACCTGGCGCTGCCGCTTCCACGCCAGCAGCATGCCCATGGACAGCGCGCCGGCCACCAGGTCCCAGTTGATGTAGGCGGCCAGCACCACGGCCGGCGAGATGGCGTACCAGAGCGGGTCCCAGCGCCGCGTCGGGCCGGCCACCGCGGCCATCAGCAGCACGCCCACCACGAGGCAGACGCCGAGCAGGACCACCGTCAGGTCGTAGAAGCGCACCGCCTGCGACACGTGGTCGGGCTCCAGCGCGCGGGCGATCCAGCTGAACACCTGCATGACCTCGCCCAGCACCACCGGGTACTCGACCTGCTTGTCGAACGGCACGTGCGCGAAGTACGGGTTCTCGGTGGCCAGCGCCCGGTCGAAGTACAGAGGGTAGATGTCGGTGTAGCAGAAGTTCGTGTAGGTGGAGACCTGGTCGTTCCACCCGCCGGTGCGGCACGGCAGCCGCACCACGTACGCGAGGGTCGCCCCCAGGGCCGCGATCAGCCCCAGGGGCAGGTACGGCACGGCACGCGCCACCCAGGGGGCGCGTGCCTCGGTGCTCGTCACCGGTCCTCTGGTCTGGTCGACTTCGGTCGCTCGCCGCTGGCTCTCGGCTCGGGCACGGAGCCCTGGCCCGCCAGGCCCACGTCGTTGGGGTTGGTCTCGGAGAAGTCGTCGCCGGTGTTGTCGTCGCCCGTGCTCACGTCGTCGTCGGGGACGGTGGCGTCGTTGCCGTCGCAGCCGATGAGGCAGTCGTCGTTGCCGCTGCCGTCGTCGAACGGATTGTCGGAGCCGAACGGGTTGTCGTCGCCCTCGGGCGTGGGCGTCGGCGTGGGGGTCGGGCTCGGCACGATGTTCTCCGGCACGCCCACCTCGGCCCGGTCGGGGAACTGCTCGACCGGCAGGTTCTCGTGGGCCATCTGCATGAACTTCTGCCAGGCGATCGTGGGCGGCCCGGCGCCCTCGAAACCGAGCGAGACCTCGTTGACCCTCGTGTACGGGTTGTTGTTGTTGTACTTCTTGCTGCCCTTGCGGAAGATCGGGCAGTTGGAGTGCTGCGGCGGGACGATCTTGCCCGTCTTGGTCACGCACTGCTCGCGGTAGAACCCGACCGCGGTCGAGATCTGCGGCGTGTAACCGACGAACCAGGCTTCCTTCTCGTCGTTGTTCGTGCCGGTCTTGCCGGCGGCCGGCCGGTTGCCCAGGCCCTTGCCCGCCGCGGTGCCGCCCGGCTGGAGCACCGCCTGCATGGCGACCGTGGCGTCGGCGGCGACGCCCTCGTCGATGACCCTCTTCGCGACGTCCTGCTCCGGGTAGGCGACCTTGCCGTTCTGCCTGACCTCCTGGACGACGTGGTACTTGGTGTACTTGCCGCCGTTGGCGAAGATCGAGTAGCCCGCGGCCTGCTCCACCGGCGTCACCAGCGCGCTGCCGATGGCGAACTGGTACTGGTGCTCCTTGACGTCGTCCTGCATGCGCTTCTCGTCGAAGCCGGCCGCCTCGACGAGGTTCTTGACGTCGTCGAGGCGGCCCGGCAGCGCGTACGCCATCGACACGTACGCGGTGTTGACCGACGCCGCGGTGGCCTTGACGACGTCGACGGCCGCGCCGACGTTGTGGCTGTTCCTGATGCCGCCCTTCTGCTGGCCCGGCAGCTCCTTCGGCACCGTCTGGTTGCCCGGCACGTAGCTCTTGAGCGACTTGCCCGCCTGCAGCCAGGCGGCCAGCACGTACGGCTTGAACGCGGACGCGGCCTGCTTGGTCGACTGGAACGGCTCGTTCCACGGGTCGGTGAGGTAGTCGTCACCGCCGTAGAAGGCCAGCACCCGCCCGTTCTTCGGGTTCACCGCGGCCAGGCCGCCGTGGAACTCGGTGCCCAGGTTGTACGCCTGCATCGTGCTCTTCACGGCCGTCTGGGCGGCCCTCATGAGCTTCCTGTCGAAGGTCGAGACGATGTGGTAGCCGCCGCTCTTGATCTCGTCGGCGGTCAGGCCGCGGCCCTCCAGCTCCTTGAGCACCTCGTGGACCATGTAGCCGTTGAGCCCGCCCAGGCCGTCGTTGCCGGCGGAGGCGCGCGTCTTCGGGAACTTGGCGGTCTGCGGGAGGCTGCCGTACTTGTCCGGCCACAGCTCGGCCATGTTGTTGATGACCTGCTTGAAGCGGGCCTGGAGCGCCGGCGAGTTGTGGTCCCAGTTCGGCTGCTGGATGCGGGCGGCGAGGTAGGCGCCCTGCTCCGGGGTCAGCTTCGCGGCGGTGATGTTCTTGCCGGGGAAGTACGCCTTCGCGGCGGCCTCGACGCCGTACGCGCGGCCGAAGTTGATGGTGTTGAGGTAGGTCTCGAGGATCTTCTCCTTCGACATGGTCTCGTCGAGCTTGACCGCGACGAAGATCTCCTTGACCTTGCGCTGGATGGAGACTTCCTGGCTGAGGCCGTCGTAGTAGCCGCGGGCCATCTGCTGGGTGATCGTCGAGGCGCCCTGGAGCTGCTGCCCCGTCGCGGTCATCCACACCGAGCGGGCCATGCCCGAGATGGAGATGCCGGAGTCCTCCCAGAACGTCTTGTTCTCGATGGCCACCGCGGCGTTCCTGACGTCCTCGTCCATCTTGGTGAACGGGACGATCTCGCGCTTGAAGCCGAGCCGCGCGATCTCGGTCTTGCCGTCGCGGTAGTAGATGGTGCTCTGCTGGGCCGTCGCCTCGCTCTGCGCCGACGTGGGGACCGGCGTGTTGGCGTACGCGACCATGATCATGCCGAACAGGCCGGCCGCGAGCACCACGACGCCCGCCACGACGATCTTCCAGCTCGGGACGAACCTGCGCCAGCCGCCCCGGCCGCCGCCCTTCTTCGTCGGCGGGCCAGGAGGCTCCGGCGGCTCGCCCGAGCCGCCGGAACTGCGCCGGCGCGAACGGCGCGGCGCGTCGCTGACCATCGTCTCCTGGTTGCCGAGGGCGCGCGTCTCCTGACGACCGCGGGAGCGCGGCGGCGGCTGCTCGGCGGGCCCGGCACCAGGATCGGCATGCGCGGCACGCGGGTCCGCATAGCCGGCGCGCGGGTCGGGCCGGCCCACGATGCGCGTCTCCGCCTGCCCGGCCCCGCGCGGATCCGCGCGTCGCTGCGGGGGCGGCTCGTCGTACGGCTGCGCGGCCATCGCGCCCGTCTGCTCGTACGCCGCTTCAGGACGACGGGGCGGCTGGGCCGCACTCCAGTCCGGCTCACCGGTTTGGGGTGGAGAACTCTGGGGCACAGAACGGGATGAGTTGGATCGACGGCGCCTCCCAGGGCGGGCCGTCCCCTCATTCATGCTGCTACTCACACGTCCTCACAACGTCGTCGGAACATAAACGGCGGTCGGGCGTGGGCTCCTCGCCGCCCTCGGTTTTCACGCTTGTCCGGCGAGATCAGGCGGTCCGTTCCCGAGGACGTACGAAACCGTCAGGTGATTCCAGGAACAACCTTGGCAGACCTCGACAACGTACACCCGGAACTCATCGTAATCATGAGCCATGGCGATGAGATCTGATGTGACCTTTGCCTGACCGGCATGCCTTCCGAGAGCATCGCCGTACACATAGGTCACGTTGGTGACGTTCTCCTTTTCGCACACCGGGCAGGGGCGTTCGGTCGGCTCGCCGAAGTGGCGCGCCGCACGAAGGAGGTAGGGCTGTGCGTCACAGACGTCACGGCGCGAAGCACGCCCCGAGCGCAGGGAGCGGACCACCGCCCGCTTCGCGAGGCCGTAATCCACCACCCTTCTCTGTGACCACATGAGCGCCAGACTACGGCGTTTTACGGGTTCATCCCAACGCCTTGGCAGATTCATAGATTGCGGCCATATAGCGCCCCGACGTATCTTGGGGATGTATCGGCTCGATACATCGACGCGAGAGGGGGCGGTTCCAGTGGCCAGCGGACAGGGCAGGGTCTTGGAACTGGCCGTGCTCGGGTCGCTGCACGAGACGCCGCTACACGGCTACGAGCTGCGCAAACGGCTCAACGCCCTGCTGGGGATGTTCCGTGCGTTCTCCTACGGGTCGCTGTACCCCTGTCTGCGATCACTTCTGGCTCAGGGCCTCATCGCCGAGGAGCAGCCCGCTCCGAGCGCGATCGTCGGCGGCAGGTCGAAGATCGTCTACAAGCTGACCGCCGAGGGCAAGGAACGCCTTCAGGACATGCTCACGCAGGCCGGTCCCTCCGCATGGGAGGACGAGAGCTTCGGCGTGCACTTCGCCTTCTTCCGCCACACGGAGGCCGAAGTGCGGCTGCGCATACTCGAAGGCCGCCGTAGCCGGCTCGAGGAGCGCCTCGACGCGGTGCGTACCGCACTGGCGCGCACCAGGGAGCGCCTCGACAGCTACACCCTCGAGCTGCAACGCCACGGGCTCGAGTCCGTCGAACGCGAGGTGCGCTGGCTGAACGAGCTGATCGCAACGGAGCGTCGGGCCTCAACAGAGGAGAGGCCCGAAAGAGATACCACGTCAACTGATGAGTAAGGGAGCGAGTGCGATGGGTTCGGTTCGCGTGGCCATTGTCGGTGTCGGCAACTGCGCGTCGTCGCTGGTCCAGGGCGTTCACTACTACAAGGACGCAGATCCGGACACACGGGTCCCGGGCCTGATGCACGTGAAGTTCGGCGACTACCACGTCGGCGACGTCGAGTTCGTCGCCGCCTTCGACGTGGACGCCAAGAAGGTCGGCCGCGACCTGTCCGAGGCGATCGTCGCCAGCGAGAACAACACGATCAAGATCTGCGACGTCCCGCCCACCGGCGTGACGGTGCAGCGTGGCCACACCTTCGACGGCCTTGGCGAGTTCTACCGCGAGATCATCGAGGAGTCCGACGAGGCGCCCGTCGATGTCGTCCAGGTGCTGCGTGACAACCAGGTCGACGTCCTCGTGTCGTACCTGCCCGTCGGGTCGGAGGAGGCCGACCGCTTCTACGCGCAGTGCGCCATCGACGCCAAGGTGGCGTTCGTCAACGCGCTGCCGGTCTTCATCGCCTCCGACCCCGAATGGGCCGAGAAGTTCACCGAGGCCGGCGTGCCGATCGTCGGCGACGACATCAAGTCGCAGGTCGGCGCCACCATCACGCACCGCGTCATGGCCAAGCTGTTCGAAGACCGCGGGGTCGAGCTGCTGCGCACGTACCAGCTCAACTTCGGCGGCAACATGGACTTCATGAACATGCTGGAGCGCAAGCGGCTCCAGTCCAAGAAGATCTCCAAGACGCAGTCCGTCACCTCCCAGATCCCCCACGAGATGGGCAAGGCCGACGTGCACATCGGGCCGTCCGACCACGTGCCGTGGCTCGACGACCGCAAGTGGGCGTACGTGCGGCTGGAAGGGCGGTCCTTCGGCGACACGCCGCTGAACCTGGAGTACAAGCTCGAGGTGTGGGACTCGCCGAACTCGGCGGGCATCATCATCGACGCCGTACGCGCCGCCAAGATCGCCCTCGACCGGGGCATCGGCGGGCCCATCCTGTCCGCCTCCTCGTACTTCATGAAGTCGCCGCCGAAGCAGTTCTCGGACGACGAGGCTCGCGAGTACGTCGAGAAGTTCATCCGCGGCGAGGTCGAACGCTGACCCACCCGACCCGCTGATCCTCCGTTGGCGCCGCGCCCCCTCTGCTCGGGGGCGCGGCGCCTTCGCGTCCCGCCCCGCCGCACGCAAGCCGCCCAGGGCCAGGCGCGCAGCACGGCACGCCCATCGCAACGTGCGGAGCGCGAAACGCAGCGTCAGCGCGAGCGCGCAGCACGCCCATCACGACGCGCACAGCGTGAGACGCAAGGCTCAGCACCGGCACGAGCGGCGGACGCGAAGCGGCGCACGCAAGACGCCCAGGGGCGGGGCGCACCGCACGGCGGCCTGCGGTGTGCTGAGCGCGAGGCGCAGCACGGCGGCGCTTCAGGCCCACCGCCTGCATAGGCGCCGCATCCCCGCCGCGCGCCGAGCCACGCCCGTGGTGCTGCGAGCGGTGCCCGCGCGAAGCGGAACGTGCGGGACGGGGAGCGCGGCGGGCCGGACACGAGGCGCAGGGCGCGAGGTCCACCGCGCCGACGTGGGCGGCGGACGCGAGGCGCCGAGCGCGGGGCGCGGGGGCGGGAGGGTGGGGGTCAGGGGCGGGCGGCTGGGGGAGGTCGGAGGGGGAGGCGGGTTGCCAGGTGAGGGGGTCGGAGCCGAGCTCGGCCAGAAGCGGCACCTGCTCCCTGCACCACGGCGAGATCGCCAGCAGCCCGTTCTGGGCGCCTTCGGCGAACTCCTTCCACGGCATCCAGCACGTCTCGGCCACCTCGTCCGGGTTGGGGGTGGCGGGCGCGTCGACGGTGACGCGGTAGACGGGGCAGAGTTCGTGCTCGACGATGCCGTTGGCCATTTCGGCCCGGTAGGAGAAGGCGGGCAGCATGAGGTCGGCGCTTTCGGCGGTGAGCCCCAGCTCGTAGGAGAGCCGCCGCACCACGGCGCGGTCGACGGGCTCGCCGGGCAGGGGGTGGCCGCAGCAGCTGTTGGTCCAGACGCTCGGCCAGGTGATCTTGTGGTCGGCCCTCTTGGTGAGCAGCACGCGGCCTTCGTGGTCGAAGACGTAGCTGGAGAAGGCCAGGTGGAGGGGGGTTTCGCGGCCGTGCACCGACGTCTTGGGCGCGGTGCCGAGCGCGCGCCCGGCCGGGTCGACCAGCACAACGTGTTCCTCAGTCGTCACGCTATGAAGCGTACGAGATGGCGTGTCCTGCCCGGAACCCCGTGCGCACCTGCGGTGCCAACCGTTTGTCGCATCCTAAACGAGGAGGAGCGGGGCTAGGCTGGCGGCGTGTCTTTTGTCGCCGATCTCCGCGTGGTCCTGCGGGGCCGGGACT
This sequence comes from [Actinomadura] parvosata subsp. kistnae, assembly GCF_900323885.1. Lineage (GTDB taxonomy): Bacteria > Actinomycetota > Actinomycetes > Streptosporangiales > Streptosporangiaceae > Nonomuraea > Nonomuraea composti. Next base: position 2,536,967 of record NZ_OOHJ01000018.1, read on the forward strand.
TCAGAAGGTTGTTCAGCACCCGGCTGGTCTCCCAGTTCTCCGATGGGATCTTCCAGTTCGGGGTGACCGGGTTCGCCTTCTTCAGCCCCGAGAGCCAGACCACCGCGCTCGAAGTGGCCGCCGGGTTGGCCGTGCTGCTGTTGCCGTACAGCGTGCTCGGGCCTTTCGTGGGCGTCTTCATCGACCGATGGTCGCGGCGGCAGATCCTGGTGGTGGCGCCGTTCATCAGGGGTGTGCTGCTGCTGCTCGCGGCGGGTCTGGTGGCCGCGGACGTGCCGGACGCGTGGTTCTACGGGGCGGCGCTGGCGGTGCTGGGCGTCAACCGGTTCTTCCTGGCGGCACTGGGCGCGTCGCTGCCGCACGTGGTGCCGCCGGAGCGGCTGATCGCGGCGAACGCGGTGGTGCCGACGTCGGGCACGGTGGCCACGTTCGTGGGCGCGGGGCTGGGGTTCCTGCTGCGGGAGATCTTCGGCGGCTCGGATCCGGGGGTGGCGCTGCTGCTGGTCACGTCGGGCGTGGTGTTCGCGTTGAGCGCGCTGGTGGCGCGGACGATGGACCGTCAGCTGCTCGGCCCGTGGCCCGACCCGAACCGGCCGCAGGCGCGCCAGGCGCTGCGCAACGTCGTCACGGGGCTGGCCGACGGCGCCAGGCACCTGGTGGGGCACCGGGTGGCGGCGGCGACGATGGGCGCGATGGCCACGCACCGGTTCCTGTTCGGCATGTGCACCGCGCTCGGCATCATCCTCTACCGCTACTACTTCACCGACGGCGACGCCGACGCGGCGCTGCGCGGCATCGGCCTGGTCGTGGTCGCCGCCGGCATCGGCACGGCGCTGGCGGTGGTCATCACCCCGTACACGACCGAGCGGTTCGGGATCGAGCGCTGGGTGCAGATCGCGCTGGTCGCGGCCGGGGTGCTGACGGCGGCGCTGGTGCTGCCGTTCCAGGAGTGGGGGCTGCCGGTGGCGGGGTTCGTGCTGGGGCTGGCCGGGCAGAGCGTGAAGATCTGCGCCGACACGACCGTCCAGCGCGACGTGGAGGACATTTACCGGGGCCGCGCGTTCTCGATCTACGACATGCTGTTCAACGGCATGTACGTGCTCGCCGCGGCCCTTTCCGCGGCCATCCTGCCGCCCGACGGCAAGTCGTACGTGGCGGTGGTGATCATCTCGCTCGGCTACCCCGTGGCGGCGCTCGCCTACCGGATGATCACCGCCCGGTCACGCACCGAGGTCGTTTGACCGCGCCCACTCCAGCAGCGCCGCGGTGGCGGCCTCCTTGCCCAGCACGCCCTTGTCGAGCCTGAGGTCGAGCAGGAACTTGTAGGCCCGCCCGACCACCGGCCCCGGCCCGACGCCCAGCACCTGCTGGATCTCGTTGCCGTCGAGCTCGGGCCGGATCTTGGCCAGCTCCTCCTCCTCGGCGAGCCTGGCGATGCGCTCCTCAAGGTGGTCGTAGGTGCGGGACAGCGCCGCCGCCTTGCGCTTGTTGCGCGTGGTGCAGTCGGCCCTGGTCAGCTTGTGCAGCCGGGTCAGCAAGTGGCCGGCGTCGCGCACGTAGCGGCGCACGGCGCTGTCGGTCCACTCCCCCGTGCCGTAGCCGTGGAAGCGCAGGTGCAGCTCCACCAGCCGGGAGACGTCGGAGACGACGTCCTTGGGGAACTTCAGCTCGGTCATGCGCTTCTTCGTGAGCTGCGCCCCGACCACCTCGTGGTGGTGGAAGGAGACCCGGCCGCCGGCCTCGTGGCGGCGCGTCTTGGGCTTGCCGACGTCGTGCATGATCGCCGCCCAGCGCAGGATCCGGTCGGGCTTGCCGTCCTCCTCCTGCGCGATGGCCTGGTCGAGGACGGTGAGCGAGTGCTCGTAGACGTCCTTGTGGCGGTGGTGCTCGTCGATCTCCAGGCGCAGCTTGGGCAGCTCGGGCAGCACGTGGGCGGCCAGGCCGGTCTCGACGAGCAGGCGCAGGCCCTCGCGCGGGTTGGCGCCGCAGATGAGCTTGTCGAGCTCGTCGCGGATACGCTCGGCCGAGACGATCTCGATGCGCTCGGCCATCTCCGTCATCGCGGTCACGGCCCGCGGGTCGACCGTGAACCCGAGCTGCGAGGCGAACCTGGCGGCCCGCAGCATGCGCAGCGGGTCGTCGCCGAAGGACTGCTCGGGGGTGCCGGGCGTGCGCAGCAGGCGGGCCCGCAGGTCGCCGAGGCCGCCGTACGGGTCGACGAACTCGTGGCCGGGCAGGCGTACCGCCATCGCGTTGACCGCGAAGTCGCGCCGCTCCAGGTCGGCGTCGAGCGTCTCGCCGTACATGACCTCGGGCTTGCGGGACTTGGGGTCGTAGGACTCGCTGCGGTAGGTGGTGATCTCGATCAGCCAGCTCCCCTTGCGCAGGCCCACCGTGCCGAAGTCGATGCCGATCGTCCATACGGAGTCGGCCCAGCCCCTGACGATCTCCAGCACCCGCTCGGGGCGCGCGTCGGTGGTCAGGTCGAGGTCGTTGCCGATGCGGCCGAGCAGGAGGTCGCGTACGGGACCGCCGACGAGGGCCAGCTCATGGCCCTGGTCGGCGAACAGGCGGCCGAGCTCGTCGGCCACGGGAGCGATCTTGCGGAACAGGTCGTTCATGGCCCGCTGCTGGCTTTCGGTCAAGGTTGAGTCGGACAAACTGAGTCGGCCTTCTGCTTCCGGAACATATCCCCCGAGCCACACCAGGTCCGGGTTACCGTCGGTCAAGGGACGACCGTCGGGGGCCATGGACTGAGGCAAGGAGGACTATATGAAGGACGCCCTCGCGATCCACCGCTGGCTCCTCGCACACCAGGTCCATCATGAGATCGTACGCCTTCCGCGTCCCATGACATGCGCGGAAGAGCTGCCGGAGGCGGTCTCCGCCGCCCCTGAGCGGTGCCTGATGGTCACAGTGCTCGAAGTCACCACCTGGGTCGGCCGCGAGGTCGTCGTCGGGGTCACCTCCCCCGTCTCCTCGCCGCCGCGTCCCGGAGCCCTCGGCGGATTGCTCCGCGCGCGCCAGGTACGCCCCGCGCCGGCGCACGTGATCAACGCCACCACGGACTACGCCTGCGGGCTGGTGTGCCCGCTGCTGCTGCCCGAGTCGCTGCCGATGTTCATCGACGACCGGCTGCCGGCCGACACCGAGCCGTTCTTCACCGCCACGGGCGAGCGCCATACGGCCCTGTCGATGCGCTCGCTCGACCTGCTGGCCGTTCTCCCAGGCAAGATGGTGGACCTACGCGGTTCGCGCGCGAGAGGAGCGCGCGTGGCGGTCGCGTGACGGCACTGAGCCCGTACCATTGCGGGCGTGCGTCGTCGTAGTCCAGCCCGGGCATCCGCGTGATCCGTAAGGCCACGCTGCTCGCCGCGCTGTCCGCCGCGTTGCTCGCCCCCCTGGTGGCGGTGACGCCGGGCTCTGCTGCCGCGAAACAGCCGAGTGCCGTGGTGACGGCGCAGCGGCAGGGCTACGCGGTGTCGATCTCGTCGATCACCCCCGAGGCCCCGAGAAACCTGACCGATGAGATCAAGATCACCGGCACGGTGCGCAACGACTCGGGTGCCGACGTGACGGGGCTCCAGGTCCGTCTGCGTTACAGCAACCGGAAGTTCATCGACCGGGCGGCCATGACGGCCTACCAGAACGACCAGAGCACCACGACGCTGCCGGAGAGCGTCTCGACCCGCAACTCGTTCATGAACCTGCCGCCGCTCGCCGCGGGCGGCACGGCGCAGTGGACGATCACCGCGACGCCCGTGCAGCTCGGGCTGCGCGAGTTCGGCGTCTACCCGATCGCCGTGGACGTCGCCCAGTACTCGGTGCCGCAGGCCGCGCAGCGCACGTTCCTGACCTACGCCCCGGCGACCCCGCAGAAGCTGCCGCGCAACAAGATCGCCATCGCGCTGCCGGTCATCGACCAGCCGCACCGCTCCACCGACGACGGCGCGTTCGTGGACGACAAGCTGAGCCAGTCGCTGACCGGCCGGGGCCGCCTGGCGGACCTGGCGCGCATCGCGCAGTCGGCGCCGGCCACCGTCACCTGGGTGTTCGACCCGGCGCTGCTCGACGACGTCAACACGATGAGCAAGGGCTACAGCGTCCGCACCAAGGACGGCAAGGAGGAGAAGAAGCCCGCCAGCGCCGAGGCCGGCCAGTGGCTGACGACGATGCGCAGCGCGCTGGCCGCCTCCCCCGTGGTCGCGACCCCGTACGCCGACCCCGACGTGGCGGCGCTGGCCCACCAGGGCCTCGACACGCAGACCGGGCGGGCCATCGAGCTGGGCGGCCAGACGGCCAAGACACTCCTCAACCCCAACGTGAAGACGAACATCAACTGGCCGGCCGACGGCGTGCTCGACCCCGACGCGCTCGACCTGCTGTCGGTCAGCGACGTCGACACCGTCCTGCTCAACTCCACCAACCTGCCGCCGCAGCAGGCCCTCACCACCACGCCCGACGCGGCCGCGACCCTCGACTCGGTCAACGGCCCCGTGACGGCGCTGGTCGCCGACGCCGAGCTGAGCAGCCTGTTCGAGCAGGGTGGGGGCACCTCCGCGCTGCTCAGCACGCAGCGCTTCATCGCCGAGACCGCGATGATCGCCGCCGAGCCCGGCCAGACGCTCCCGAGGTCGCTGGTCGTCGCCCCCTCCCGGCGCTGGAACCCCAGCCCGACGCTCGTCACCGCCCTGATCAAGACCGCGGGCAAGCTGCCGTGGCTGCAGTCGGTCAAGCTGGAGACGATCAAGCCGGGCAAGGCGTCCGTCCCGCGCGCCGGCCTGACCTACACCGAGCAGGACCGCAAGGAGGAGCTGAGCCGCAAGTACCTCGACCCGGTCAAGGACACCTGGGCGAAGTCGCAGCTCACCTCGCTGATCATGCAGCAGAAGACGCAGTCCCGCTTCGACGCGGCGGTGCTGCGGCTGACCTCCTCCGCCTGGCGCAACAGCACGCGGGCGGGCCGCTCGGTGACCAACGCGGTCGAGAAGGCCGTGGACGACCGCCTCGCCGAGATCAACATCACCGGCGCCAGCCGCACGCTCGCGGGCAGCAACGGCGTGGTGCCGATCAGCGTGAAGAACGAGCTGAGCGACCCCATCGAGCTCTACATCGAGGTCAAGTCCGACAACCCCGAGCTGCTCACGGTGAACTTCGCGCAGGACGAGCCGCTGCTGATCTACGGCGGGCAGAGCGGCACCGTCCAGGTCCAGATGACCGCCGCCCCCGACACCAGTGGTGACGCCACCGTGACGGTGCAGCTCAAGACCGCCGACGGGCAGCCCTACGGCAAGCCGCAGCGGCTGACGATCCACACCACCGGTTACACGGGCATCGCCCTGGTGATCGTCGGCGCGGCCCTGACCGTCATGCTCGCCGCCGTGGTGACGCGCCTGCTGCGCCGCAGGTCCCAGCGCAAGCTCGCGCGCAGCGCCAAGAACCGGGAGAGTGAGACCGTATGAGCCGCATGCTTCGGGCCAGCGCCATCATGGCGGCGGGCACCATGGTGTCCAGGGTCACGGGGTTCGTGCGGACGATGGTGCTCGCGTACGCGATCGGCACCGCGGCACTGGGTGACGCCTACAACGCCGCGTACGCGATCCCGTACAGCATCCTCGACCTTCTACTCCTGGGCGTGCTGAGCAGCGTCGTCGTGCCGATGGTCGTGCGGGCCCAGCAGCACGACGAGGACGGCGGCCGGGCCTACGAGCAGCGCTTGCTGAGCCTCGCCACGGTCACGCTCGTCGTGGTAGCGGCGCTCTCCGTGCTGGCGGCGCCGCTGCTGATCGACCTCTACACCGACTGGGACGCGGGCAGCTGGAAGTTCGAGGTCGCGGTCATGCTGGCCCGCTTCATCCTGCCGCAGCTCGCCTTCTTCGGCGTCGGCGCGGTGGCCGGGGCCATCCTCAACACCCGCGACCGCTACGGCGCCCCCATGTGGGCCCCGGTCCTCAACAACGTGGTCGTCATCTGCGTGTTCCTGCTCTACGCCGTGGTCGGCTCGGGCAGCGACCTCGACCGCGTCACCACGTTCGACCTGGCGCTGCTCGGCGTCGGCACCACGGCCGGCATCGTCGCGCAGGCGGCGGTGCTGATCGTGGCGCTGCGGCGGGCCGGGTTCTCCTTCGTGCCGCGCTTCGACCTGCGCAACGCGCGGCTCGGCGAGATGGCCAAGGCCGGCGTCTGGACGATCGGCTACGTCGTCGTCACCCAGCTCGGCTTCGTGCTGACCACCAACCTGTCCAGCCGGGCGGGCGACCTGGTCCCCGGGCACGGCATCAGCCCGTACACGCTGGCGTTCCAGCTTTTCCAGCTTCCGTACGGCGTCATCGGCGTCTCCGTGATCACCGCGATGCTGCCGCGCATGAGCCGGTCCGTCGCCGAGGGGCGCTTCGACGAGGTGCGCGCCGAGTTCGGGTCGAGCGTGCGGCTGGTCTGCTCGCTGATGGTGCCGGTGTCGCTGCTGCTCATGGTGCTCGGGCCGGCGATCACCGTGCCCATCTACGGCCACGGCGCCAACAGCGTCGCCGACGCCGTCTACATCGGCAACGTGCTGCAGGTGTACGGGCTGGCGCTGGTGCCGTTCGCGATCTTCCAGCTCCTGCTGCGGGTGTTCTACAGCTTCGGCGACACCCGGACGCCGGTGTTCATCGGGGCGGGCACGACGGCGGTCAACGCGGTGTTCATGGTGCTGCTGTACCTGGTGCTGCCGCCCGCGTACGTGGTGATGGGGCTGGCGCTGGCGTACGCGATCGCGTACGGGCTGGGCGCGGTGCTGGCCTGGTGGCTGGCCGGCCGGCGGGTGGGCGGCCTGGGCGGCTGGGCCGTCGGCATGTCGCTGACCAGGATGTACCTGGCCGCGCTGCCCACCGCCGTGCTGGCGCTGGCGGCCGTGTGGGTGGTCACCGGGATTTTCGGCGGGCTCGGCTTCCTCAATTCGGTCATAGTGCTCGCCATCGGCGGCGGGCTGGGTATGGTGCTCTATCTCGGCGTGGCCCACAGAATGCGCATCCCGGAGGTCAACTCGATCGTTGGGATGGTCGCGAGACGGGTAGGTCGGTAAAGAACGCGATCGGAATCTACTCGGCACTACCATGGAGCCCGACACGCGCGAATGGAAGCAGGAGGGGCGTGGGCGGATCCACCCGGCATAACGTGCCTTCGTGGGACACGACCACGCAGGTGAGTCGAACCATGAAGACGCCCGATCGGCCAAGCGGAGTGAGCCAGTGAGCAGCACGTCGGCCGTCGAACCCGGCACCCGTCTCGCCGAGCGCTTCCGGCTGGAGGACCGCGTCAGCGAGTCCGACGGCGCCACCTTGTGGAAGGCGATCGACGAGATCCTTGCCCGCCCCGTGGCGGTGCACACGTTCGCACCCGACTTCCCGCGGGTCCACGAGGTCGTCACGGCCGCCCGCGCGGCGAGCCGGCTGACCGACCCGCGCCTGACCCAGGTCTTCGACGCCGCCGAAGACGACAAGAGCGCCTACGTCGTCAGCGAGTGGGTCACCGGCGAGACGCTGACCGACCTGCTGGCCAACGGCCCGCTGGAGCCCGAGCGGGCGGCGGGCCTGGTCGCCGAGGCGGCCGAGGCGCTCGCGCACGCCCACGAGGCGCAGCTCTACCACCTGTGCCTGCGCCCCTCCCACCTCATGTGGACGAACGGCAACACGGTCAAGGTGCTCGGCGTGGCCGTCGACGCGGCCATGTGGGGGCTCACGACCGACCAGCCGGCGCTCGACGACGCCGAGGGGCTCGGCCGGCTGCTGTACGCGGGCCTGACCGGCCACTGGCCGGGCGACGAGGAGGAGGGCGGCCTGCCCGCCGCCCCCATGATCGACGGCCACTTCTGCACGCCCCGCCAGGTCACCGCCGGCGTGCCCGGCTACCTCGACACGATCACCGTGCGGGCCTGCCTGCCCGAGTCGCGCAAGGGGCAGGGGGCGCTGGCCAGCCCCGCCGAGGTCGCCGAGTCGCTGGCCGACGTGGCCAGGCCGATGCCGATCCCGATCTCCTACCCCTCCACGCCCGCGGTCGCGTCGGCGTCCCACACGGAGGGTCTGGAGCTCGCCCACCGGCCGAAGTCCGCCCCCGTCCCGCCGCTGCCGCCGCCCCCGATGCAGCGGCGTCCCCAGGGCGGCGGTGGCAGCACGCTCAACCGCGTGCTGATGACGCTGGTGGTGCTGCTCGTCATCGCCGCCGTCGGCGTCGGCGCCTGGACGATCGGCCGCAGCCTGGGCAGCCCCACCCAGCCGCAGACGGCCACCAACACCCCCACCTCGACCAAGTCGGCCACCATCAACGCCGAGGCGGTCAAGCCGAAGAACGCCAAGGGCTTCGACCCGCTCGGCGACGGCGACGAGAAGACCGACATCGCCAAGCTGGCCATCGACGGCAAGCCCGGCACGCTGTGGAAGACCGAGACCTACACCAGCGCCGACCTGGGCCGGCTCAAGGACGGCGTGGGCCTGCTGCTCGACATGGGCAAGCCCATGCAGATCAGCGACGTGGTGGCGACGCTGTCGGAGGCGCCGGGCGCCACGGTCGAGCTGAAGGTGGGCGACTCCCCCGAGCTCGGCTCGCTGAAGACGGTCGCGACCGAGAAGAACGCCGCAGGTAAAACCACTCTCACCCCGGAGAAGGCGACCAGCGGTCAGTACGTTTTGATCTGGTTTACGCGTGTTCCGACGGATGCAGGCACTTTTCATGGCACCATCTATGAGGTAGTGGTGCACTCTCCCGGATCGGCATAATCAGGAATCTCTCTTGTGAACTCCCCACCCGAGACACCCTCAGCAGCGGAGCGGCCGGCGATCACAGACGCCGAGCTGCTGACCGCGCATATCAACGGGGATCCACACGCCTTCAGTGAAATCGTCAAAAGGCACCGCGACCGCATGTGGGCGGTCGCACTGCGTACGCTCGGTGACCCCGACGAGGCCGCCGACGCCGTGCAGGACGCCTTCGTCTCCGCATACCGCAAGGCCGCCACGTTCCGTGGCGAGGCGGCCGTCACCACCTGGCTGCACCGGATCGTGGTCAACGCCTGCCTCGACCGGATGCGCCGCAAGTCCGTCAGACCTGTCGCCGACGACGAGCTGATCGAGGCCGCGGAGCGCGAGACTCCCCTGCCCGACCAGACCCTCGAACGCGAGGTCTCGATGGAGGTTTCGGCTGCTCTGAAACTGCTGCCCGCCGACCAGCGGGCGGCGCTCGTACTGGTGGACATGATGGGCTATTCAGTCGAAGACGCAGCTCAGGTGCTCCAGGTGCCGAGCGGCACCGTGAAGAGCCGATGCGCACGGGGGCGCGCGAAACTTGCCCCAATTCTTTCGCATCTGCGGAACCGTTCGGACCTCAATCGCGTCTCATCCGCGAAGGGAGCAGAACTTCGTGACGGGTGATACGCACTACGATCTGGAAACCCTCGCCGAGCTGGCAGAGGGTCTCCTGGACGCCGGCACGGCGCGCCAGGTCCGCGAGCATCTCGCGGTCTGCGACCCCTGTGGGGAGCTTCTGGCCGACCTGGCGGCGGTTCGCGAGGTGCTGGCCGCGACGCCCACACCGGCTATGCCGATGGGTGTCGCACTGCGCATCGACAAGGCCTTGGCCGCCGAGGCGGAGTCCAGGCGAGGCGGAGGTGTCGGCCTCGCGGAAGCACCGGACTGGGATGAGCTCATGCGGGACGCCCCGTGGGAGCGAGCGGCCCAGGAGCCCGTACGTCTGGGCGCCGTGGCCTCCTCAGAGCCTGAGGAGAGGCCAGAGCCGGTCCGCCTGGGCGTCGTCTCCGACGACGGCACCATCGTCCCCGCGAGGACCCGCAGCATGCGGCGGCGGCGCTGGGCGATGCCCGCGGTCGCGGCCGCGGCGGCGGCCGTCGTGGTCGGTACGGCGGTGGCCTCCACCGGGTTGCTGGCCAGTGGGGGTGGTGACAGCGGCACGAGCGTCGCGCCGCCACCGGTCGCCCTGCCACCGGTGCAGTCCGCCCAGCCGTCCTCCGAGCCCACCAGGAACGCTCAGCGGGCCAGGGACGTCTATGTGACCAACAGCGACCACAACTACAGCGATCCAGAGCTGCGCATGTCGCTGGAGAGCTTCATGGCTCCCGCTCCCGCCATCCCGGGCGACTCCAATGACGCGGGCAAGGTGGCCAAGTGCGTCAGCGCGGTCTCCAAGCGGGCCCACCTGAAGGTGTTCGCGGTGGACCAGGGGCAGTACAACGGCCAGGAGGCGCTCATCATGGCGTCCTGGAAGCAGCGGGCCGCCAAGAAGGTCCGTATCGACGTCGTCGACCCGTTCAACTGCAAGAACCTGCGTAAGCCCGCACTGGGCCGCTGGTAACCGGCCGCACGTACGTAAACCCGCGTCAGAGCCCGCTTCGGCGGGCTCTTTCGTTTCTCCCAGCGTTGCCGGGTAGGGCAGGGAATCAGGGCGCTCTAGGATCTGTTGACGCCGGTGCACACAACAGACCAGGAAGGCGTGGGAACGTTGAGCGACGTCCGTAACGTGATCATCATTGGTTCCGGCCCTGCCGGTTACACGGCGGCCGTCTACTCCGCGCGCGCCGAGCTGAAGCCGCTCGTCTTCGAGGGCTCCGTGACCGCGGGCGGCGCGCTCATGAACACCACCGACGTGGAGAACTTCCCCGGGTTCCCCGACGGCATCATGGGCCCCGACCTCATGGACAACCTGCGCAAGCAGGCCGAGCGTTTCGGCGCCGAGCTGGTGGCGGACGACGTCGTCGAGGTCGACCTCAACGCCAACCCCAAGGTCATCAAGACCCACACCGACACCTACTACGCCAAGTCGGTCATCCTGGCGATGGGTTCCGGTTACCGCGAGCTGGGGCTGGCGAACGAGAAGCGGCTTTCCGGCCACGGTGTGTCCTGGTGTGCGACCTGTGACGGCTTCTTCTTCCGCAACAAGGACATCGTGGTCGTCGGCGGCGGCGACACCGCGATGGAGGAGGCCACGTTCCTGACCCGGTTCGGCCGCATGGTGACCGTGGTGCACCGCCGCGACGAGCTGCGCGCCAGCAAGATCATGCAGGAGCGCGCGTTCGCCAACGACAAGATCCGCTTCGTCTGGGACTCCGAGGTCGTGGACGTCCTCGGTGAGACCAAGGTCGAGGCGGTGAAGCTGCGTAACGTCAAGACGGGCGAGGAGTGCGAGCTGGCGACCGACGCGCTGTTCCTGGCGATCGGTCACGACCCGCGCACCGAGCTGGTCAAGGGCCAGATCGACCTCGACGAAGACGGCTACATCAAGGTGGCCTCGCCGTCCACGGCGACCAACATCGAGGGCGTGTTCGCCGCCGGCGACGTCGTCGACCACACCTACCGCCAGGCGATCACCGCGGCGGGCACCGGCTGTGCGGCCTCGCTCGACTCCGAGCGCTGGCTGGCCAACAACGAGAAGTAAGGAGCGCACCGTGAAGGCTGTCACCGACGCCACTTTCGCATCCGAGGTCCTCAAGAGCGACAAGCCCGTGCTGGTCGATTTCTGGGCGGAGTGGTGCGGCCCCTGCCGCCAGGTCGCGCCCATCCTCCAGGAGATCGCCAACGAGCACGGCGACAAGCTGGAGATCGTGAAGCTGAACATCGACGAGAACCCTGAGGTGCCCCGCCAGTACGGTGTGCTCCAGATCCCGACGATGAACGTCTACAAGGGTGGAGAGGTCGTGAAGCAGATCATCGGCGCCAAGCCGAAGGCCATGCTGCTGCGCGAGCTCGAGGGCATCATCTAGGACGCCCATGAGAAAGCCCCCGCCTGGCGCGGGGGCTTTCTCATGGGCTCTGGTGGCGCTGAGGAGGCTTCAGACGGGACGTAGGGCCCGTTCCGGGCTCATGGAGCCGAGGAGGCGTTCGAGGGCCACCTCGACGTCCTCACGCCACGACACGGCGCTCTTCAGCTCCAGGCGCAACCGCGGGAACCTCAAATGGGGACGAACTGTCTTAAACCCCACAGAAAGCAAGTATTCCGCTGGAACGACGCAACTAGGCTCTTCCCACTTCAGATCCCCGAAAGCTTCAATGGCCTTCACGCCGCGCCGCGTCAGATCCTTGGCCACCCCCTGGATCAGCATCCGGCCCAGCCCGCCACCCGAGAACTCGGGAATGATGTGCGCCGTCATCAGCAACACCGCGTCGGCGCTCACCGGCGAGGTGGGAAAGGCGACCGAACGCGGGCTGTAGAGCGGCGGGCTGTAGAGCACGAAACCCGCGGGCACGCCGTCGACGTAGGCGATCTTCCCGCAGCTCCCCCACTCCAGCAGCGTGCCGGAGATCCAGGCCTCCTTCTCCAGCCTTGGATCGCCGGAGTCCAGTGCTCGCTCCCCGCTCATGGGGTCGAGCTCCCAGAACACGCACGTCCGGCAGCGGCGCGGGAGATCATCAAGATTGTCCAGGGTTATGTTGACCAGCCGGCGCGACAACTACGGCCCCTATCGTTGACCCGGAAAAGCGCGCGAAAACCGCGTCTACAGGTGGCATCGTAGCCCAGTGAAGATGTCGCCACCGGACACCACGACGGTCGAGCCCGGCGACGGGCGACATGTCCGTCTGGCGTAATCTGGTATTTCAGCCCGATATGACACCTAGGAGGTGGGCCGTGACAGAAGAGCAGGATCACGGTCAGACACCCGCGACCCAAGGGTCGCGCATCGACGCCTACGTCGATCGGTACGCCGCGCGAGCTACCGGGATGGTCGCCTCCGAGATCCGAGCTCTTTTCGCCGTCGCGTCGAGGCCCGAGGTGGTCTCGCTCGCGGGCGGCATGCCGTACGTCACGGCTCTTCCCCTCGACATGGTCGGCGAGCTGGTCTCCGACCTCGTCACGCGGCGCGGCCCCGTCGCGCTGCAGTACGGCTCCGGCCAGGGCGACCCGCATCTGCGCGAGCAGATCTGCGAGGTCATGCGGCTGGAGGGGATTCACGCCGGGGCGAACGACGTGGTCGTCACCGTCGGTTCGCAGCAGGCCCTCGACCTGATCACCCGGATCTTCATCGATCCCGGTGACGTCGTGCTGGCCGAAGGGCCCTCGTACGTGGGAGCGCTCGGAACGTTCGCCGCATATCAGGCCAAAGTGGTCCACATCGCGATGGACGATCAGGGCATCGTGCCCGAATCGCTCGCCCAGACCATCTACGCCCTGGAAACCGCCGGGGCGCCCATCAAGTTCCTCTACACGATCCCGACCTTCCACAACCCCGGCGGCGTCACGCTCAACATCGCCCGCCGCCAGCAGGTGCTCGACATCTGCCAGCGGGCCGGGATCCTCATCATCGAGGACAACCCGTACGGGCTGCTCGGCTTCGACGGCGAGCCCATGCGCGCCCTGCGCGCCGACAACCCCGACGGCGTCGTCTACCTCGGCTCGTTCTCCAAGACGCTCGCCCCCGGCTTCCGCGTCGGCTGGGCGCTCGCGCCGCACGCCATCCGCGACAAGCTCGTCCTCGCCATGGAGTCGGCCGTCCTGTCCCACTCCTCCTTCACGCAGCTCGCCGTAGGCCAGTACCTCGCCACGCAGCCGTGGCACGAACAGATCAAATCGTTCAGGGAGCTCTACCGCGAGCGCCGCGACGCGCTGCTCGACGCGCTCGAATCGCTGATGCCGCCCGAGGTCACCTGGACCCGGCCTGGGGGCGGCTTCTTCGTCTGGGCCACCCTGCCCGAAGGACTCGACTCCAAGGCGATCCTGCCGCGGGCCGTGGCCGAGCGGGTCGCGTTCGTGCCCGGCACCGGGTTCTTCTCCGACGGCAGCGGGGCGCGGCACATGCGGCTCTCGTACTGCTATCCGGAGCCCGACCGCATCCGCGAGGGCGTGCGGCGGCTCGCCGGGGTGATCGAGCAGGAGATCCAGCTCAGAGACACCTTCGGCACCGCCTCCGCCCGCGACCACCAGGGCGTCGACACACCCGGCCCCGACCTGGCCTGACCGCCACACGCCACACCACCGGCAGGCCGGCGCCGCACCCGCTGCGAACGCCGGCCTGCCGCTGTGTATGGCGGGATGCTGCCGCTGTGTATGGCGGGATGTGGGAGGGGATCGCCGGAGAAAGCACCTCCCGTACACCATTAGCCCCAGCCGCCGGTACGGTTGGACAGCCGTGCCATCAGCGACGTCGGCAGCGTCGGCAGTGGTAGCGGCAGCGTCGGTAGCGACGTCAACGTCGGTAGCGTCGGTAGCGGCATCAACATCGATGGCGGCATCAGCGGCATCAACGGCTTCACGGCTTCAGCGGAGGGATGAGATGAGCGATCTGGGCCATGTGCTCGTGCTGGCCGGAGGCCTCTCCTACGAGCGGGAGGTGTCTCTGCGCTCGGGTCGCAGAGTCAGCGAGGTGTTGCGCGCGACCGGCATCGACGTCGAGACCCGCGACACCGACGCCTCCCTCGTCCCCTACGTCCTCGCCGACCCGCCGGACGCCGTCTTCGTGACCCTCCACGGCGGTGCGGGCGAGGACGGCGCCATCCGTTCCGTCCTGGAGCTGCTCAACGTCCCGTACGTCGGCGCCGACCCCGACGCCTGCCGGGTCGCCTTCGACAAGCCCACCGCCAAGGCCGTCGTCCGCTCCGTCGGCCTGCGCACCCCCGCCTCGGTCACGCTCCCCAAGGAGACCTTCCACGACCTCGGCGCCACCGTCGTGCTCGGCCGCATCGTGGAGCACCTCGGCCTGCCCCTCTTCGTCAAGCCCGCCCGCGGCGGCTCCGCCCTCGGCGCCTCGTTCGTCCCCACCGCCGAAGAGCTGCCCGCCGCGATGGTCGGCTGCTTCGCGTACGGCGACACGGCGCTCATCGAGCGGTACGTCGAAGGCGTCGAGGTGGCCGTCTCCGTCGTCGACCTCGGCGCCGGCCCCGTCGCCCTGCCCGCTGTGGAGATCGTCCCCGACGAAGGCGTCTACGACTACGCGGCCCGCTACACCGCCGGCCACACCGAGTTCTTCGCCCCGGCCCGCCTCTCGGCCGCCGCAGCCGCCGCCTGCGCCGAAACCGCCGTAACCGCCCACACGGCCCTGGGCCTGCGCGACATCTCCCGCACCGACCTGATCGTCGACGCCGACGGCGTCCCCCACTTCCTGGAGGTCAACGTGGCCCCCGGCATGACGGAAACGTCTTTGCTCCCGATGGCCGCGGAAGCCGCCGGCCAGGACCTCGGCGAGCTCTGCCGCACCCTCCTTCAGAACGCCGCCTCCCGCTCCTCCTCCTGACGCACCCGACCGGGGCGCAGAACACAGCACGCACCTGCGCCCCCATTCCCCACGCCACCACCGCAGCCGCCCGCCCTCCGGGGTGCCCCGCACATGCCGGCACAGAACAACGCGCACAACGACAGCGGCCCATGCTCAACGGGCGGCGCATGCGCATGGCGACGTGTTCCCAGCACGACGCTGCGCTCAGCACGTGACGGGTGGAGCACGGCATGCGGCGCAGCACGTGACGGGTGGAGCACGGCATGCCGCTCAGCACGTGACGGGTGAGTGAGCACGGCATGTCCTCAGCATGTGACACCTGAGAACGGCATGCCCTCAACACGTCACATTCGCATCGCCTCACCCGAAGCGGACCGCACCCGCGCGCTTTGCCACCGCAGCGCATCACACCCACGGCGCCTCAGGCCCGCAAGGCCGACTTGTCCCGTCAACAGAACGCCTCGCTCTCGCAGCACCTCACCCTCCTGGCGCCGCACACTCACAGGGCGACTCGCCCTGCAGAACGCCGCACCCCGCAGCACCTCGCCTTCCTAGCCCGTCACGCTCACAGGACGCCTCACCCCGCAGCACGCCTCACCCGCAGCGCCTCGCCTTCCTAGCCCGTCACGCTCACAGAGCGCCTCGTCCCTCAGGACGCCTCACCTCACGGCACCTCGCCTTCCCAGCCCGTCAACGCTCACAGAGCGCCTTGCCCCGCAACGCACCTCGCCCCGCAGCACCGTTCCTAAGCGCGTCTCGGCCAGCAGAGCGCATCACCCCTGCAGCACCTTGCTGCCCGCAGCGCGCCACACCCCACGGCACGTCACGCCCCACGGCACATCGCACCGCAGTGCTTCGCCTCCTCACCCTGCCAGCCCTCCCCCCGAGCAAGCTCAGCACCTCACACACACCTACCGCACGCTCGCCAAGAACGCCGGCATCAAAAGGCCGCCCACCGCGCGCTGCTCCCCTGCGCACCGCACCCTCACGCAATCCGCCACCACGCCATCCACCCTTAGCACCACACCGCCACGTACCACACCGCGCACACCCCATCGCGTGTACTCATCGCCACGCACCACACCTCGCATACCCCATCCCATCCTCGTACCTCTCAGCTCCGTCCACCCATCCCCGTACCTCAACCCCGTCCGTCCCATCGCGTGCATCCGCCACCACTCATCCCGATCGGGCGCCCTCTCCGCTCTCTTCCTCCCTTGCCCGCACCGCGCCCAGCCCGTTGAGCACCCGCGCCCACTCCGCCGCCCACCCGCGCCGAGCCGCCGCCACACCCGCACCGAGCCGCCGCACACTCAGACACCCGCGCCACTGCTCAGCCCCCAGCCGGCGAACCGACCTACCGTGCCCCCACCGATGCCACAGCGCCGGCCACCCACTCCCGCCTGTCCTCCTGCCGCCCCTGGAAGCAGGCAGGAACCTCGCCTCAAGCCGCGCTCTCGCCACCACGACCACCCCCCACACCACACCACACCACCACGAGCCAGACCCCATGCCCCCGATAAGTAGCCTTACGGTGTGCTGATCGAATCGATGTACCCCAAGAGCTTCGCCAGCGACAACCACGCCGGCGTGCACCCGACCATCCTGGAAGCCATGGCGGCCGCCAACCACGGCGACGCGCCCGCCTACGGCGACGACTCCTGGACGTCGGCGTTCGAGGAGAAGATCAAGGAGACGTTCGGCCCGGCCGCCGAGGGCTTCGCGGTGCTCAACGGGGCGGGCGCCAACATGGTCGGCCTGGCCCTCATGCTGGGCCGCTACGACGCCATCATCTGTGCCGACAGCGCCCACATCGCCACCCACGAAGCAGGAGCCTCGGAGCGCCTGCTCGGCGTGAAGCTCATGACGGTTCCGACCGAGGACGGCAAGCTCCGCCCGTCCGACATCAAGTCACGCCTGGGTGGAATCGGCAACCCGCACGAGCCCCAGCCCGCCGTCGTCTCGATCTCCCAGACGACGGAGCTGGGCACCACCTACTCCCCCGCCGAGATCGCCGCCTTGGCCGAGACGGCTCACAAGTCGGGGCTGCGCCTCCACGTGGACGGCGCCCGGCTCGCCAACGCGGCCGCGTACCTCGAATGCGACCTGAGGGCCATCACGACGGACGCCGGCGTGGACGTGTTCAGCTTCGGCGGTACGAAGAACGGCGCACTGGCCGCCGAGGCGGTCGTCGTCCTCGACCCGTCGCTGGCGAACGCCGTCCCGTTCCTCCGCCGCCAGTCCCTTCAGCTCGCCTCGAAGATGCGCTTCATCTCGGCCCAACTCACAGCCCTGCTGACGGACGACCTGTGGCGCCGCAACGCCGCCCACGCCAACGCGATGGCCACGCGCCTAGCGAACGGCCTGGCAGACATCCCCGGCATCTCCCTGGCATACCCGGTCCACTCCAACGCCGTGTTCGCCACCCTCCCACACGTCGCCGCCGAAACCCTCCGCCAGCGCTACCTCTTCCACTACTGGGACGAGCCCGCCGGCACCGTCCGCTGGATGACCGCCTTCGACACCACCCCAGAGCAGGTGGACGACTTCCTCGAAGACATCCACAAAGCCGCCGCCATGTAACTCGCCCGCCCCTGTTTCACGTGAAACACGCCCGCGCTCCCCGGCCCCAGCGCCAGGAGCGCCAAGCGTCCCCAGATCCCAGATCCCCAGGAGCGAGATACGCGTCGCTGCCGGCTCACCCCCTAAGGCGACCTCCTCGTACCCCACCCGCGCGCCACCCGCCGCGCGGACGGGTCACCCTCCGCCCCCCGGGGACACCGACCCTCGGACCGTCCGCGGGTCCACCGACCCTGGACCGTCCGCGGAGACACCGTCCCCACACCGACCCCGGAGGCACCGTCCTCGCACCGCACAGGCAGTGTCCCCTTGCATCGCCCAGACACCCCCTCGCCCGGCGCAGACGATGCCCCCTCGCCCCGGCGCGCAGACGGTTGCCCTCTCGCCCCAGCGCAGACGGTTGCCCTCTCGCCCCAGCGCAGACGGCGCCGCCCACGGGCCCCGCAGACGTGGTCCTCACCCCACGTAGACAGCGTCCCGTTCACGTCTCCCGGAGACGCCGCCCGCATATCGCGCGGCCAGCCCTCTCCGGGTGGCGCGAACAGCTCCCTCCTGCGGTGCAGACAGTGCGCCCCCTTGCACCGCCCGACAGCCACCGCCCCAACGCCCCCGCCGCCGCTCTTCCACCAATTCCGCCACGCCAATCCGCACGGCGCCGTCGCCTTCGCGCGGGGACCTCTCTTCCGCCCAACTGGCCACGCACCCGTGGCACTCGCCACGCACCCCGGCACACACAGATCGCCAACCGCCATTACGAAAGTGTGCCCCTTGCCTTGCGCTCGCAGTGCGCCTCCGACCGTCCGCGCCACCTCCGGGCGTCTGTCGCACGGTGCGTTTCACGTGAAACATCGCCCTCGCCTTGTGGCTGGGCCGTCCGACTGGAGGCCGCGTGATCGCCAGCCCCAGGATCCCAGCGCAATGCGCCGCCACCTCGACCATCCGCCATCCCCGCGCGACCTGAAGCCGTCAGTTGCCGCCCGCCCATGTTTCACGTGAAACAGGAGCCGAAGACGCCACGAGAGCTGATGCCGACGTGTTTCACGTGAAACAAGGCGAGCCAGCGGCCACACGACCCTCGAGTACCGCAGACCTTGACCTTCTCCGGCGCGCCTCTCCCCTACAGACTGCTTCAGTCCTCAGACTCTCGCATCGCGCGAACGGCCTCAGGCGCCATGGTCCCGATGATCCGCTCCAGGTCGTCAATCGTGGCGAACTCCACGACGATGCGCCCCTTCCTGCGTCCCAGATCCACCTTCACCTTGGTCTCGAAGTGATCCGACAGGCGGTCGGCGAGGTGGGTGAGGCCGGGCGCGGTCGGCTTGGCCGGCTGGCGCTCCCGCGGCGCCTTCTTCGCGGCCTTAGCGCTCCCCATCGCCACGATCTCCTCCACCGCGCGGACCGAGAGGAGCTCTGCCACGATGCGCTTGGCGAGCTGCATCTGCTCCTCGGCGCTTTCGAGGCCGAGGAGGGCGCGAGCGTGACCGGCGCTGATGACTCCAGCCGCCACCGTGCGCTGCACTTCGGGCGGGAGGTTGAGGAGACGCAGGGTGTTGGTGATGTGAGAGCGGGAGCGGCCGACCTTCTTCGCGAGCTGATCGTGAGTCGCCTGGAAGTCGTCGAGGAGCTGCTGGTACGCCGCCGCCTCTTCCAACGCGTTCAGCTGCTCACGTTGCAGGTTCTCGATGAGGGCATCACGCAGGAGGTCGGTGTCCTGGGTGTTGCGCACGATCGCCGGCACCGGGTCGAGGCCGACCTGCTGGCAAGCTCGCCAACGCCGCTCCCCCATGATCAGCTCGTACTGACCACCACCGACCGACCGGACCACGATCGGCTGCAAAAGGCCGACCTCCCGGATGGAGGCCGCAAGCTCTTCGAGACGCTCCTCGTCGAAGATGTCACGTGGCTGACGCGGGTTGGGGACGATCGCGGACAGAGCGACTTCCTTGAAGTACGCCCCGGCGATCGGCTTGGGCCCCGTCTCCCCCGTTGACCCGTTCGACGGGGCCGGCGCCGACCCCGTACCGTCAACGATGGGACCGGTCGGGATGAGCGCCCCGAGCCCCTTGCCCAATCCCCGCCGCTGCTGACTCACTGCGTCTCCTCATCCACCCGGTCGATTCCGGTCACTCCAGGAGAGGTTACCGTCGCCCGCCCCGCCGGGTGCCCGCTCGCCACACACCACCGCGTTGGATTTACACCGACACGGTCACAAACCTGCCCAACTCGTGACTGAGCTCCAAGATGCCCCGCGCCGCCTCCTAGCCCCGCCGCACACAGGACGCAGAACGGCAGGCCGAGCCACGGCGGGGTGCCGGGACGGTGCGGGTGCCGAGCTGGCGCGGGCGTCACGATGGTACGAGTATCGGGGACTGGGGCGGGCGTCCCGATGGCGCTGATGCCAGCGCGGCCAAGCGGCGGACCGGCCGAGAGGTGGGTATGGCCGAGGCACGGACCCGCATGATCCGCATGATCGGCACAGCAAGCGCATGCAGAGGGCCGGCTCAGGGGCCAGCGAAGAGGCCTGGTGCAAAAGGCGGCGCGAGAGGACCGGCGCGGGAGGACCGGCGCGGGAGGGGGTGGCGCGTGGACGGTGCAGGAGTGGGGGCAGTGCGGGAGGGGGTGGCGCGTGGACGGTGCAGGGAGGGCGGCGGGTGGACGGTGCGGGGGCGGGGGCAGTGTGCGAGGACGATGCAGACCGTAGGTGGGTGTAAACCCGACAACCACGCCTGCGGGGGGGCAGCGAGCACACGCAGGAGCCGAGCGTGGGAGCCAGGCGGGGCGCAGAGTGCAAGCGGATGGCAGGCGAGTGGGCCCCGGACAGGCGCAGGCCGTAGGGCAGACACGGATAGCGGAGAAGCGCGGACAGCAAGCGTCGGACAGGCGGGCACAGGGCCAGGCCAGCGCCGACCACAGACGAGCACGGACCACAAGCGGGCGAAGACTGCAGGCGGGCACGGACAGGAGGCGTCGACGCGGGCGCGGACAAGAGGCGGACAGAGGGCCAGACGGCTCGAACCGCAGGCCGGGGCGGACCCCAGGCGGACATGGACCGGGCTGGTGCGGACCGCAAGCGGGCGCAGGCTCTGGCGGACAGCGGGCGTCGGTTGCTGCATGAGCGCGGGCGTGAGTGACGCGCAGACTGCCGCACAATCCCCGGCACCTCGCCGCACGGCACGCCACGGCCCGGCACACGATCGCTCGGCGAGCAACCCACGCCGCGCGCAGCCACGCGACACTCTTCGGCCCTTGGCGCAGTCGCCTTGCGCGTGCAGCCTCCCGAGGCACAATCGCTGCGCACTGCCGTCCGAAGCGCCGCCGTCCAAAGCGCCGCCGTCCGAAGCGCCGCCGTCCAAAGCGCCGCCGTCCGAAGCGCCGCCGTCCAGCGCTGCCTCACACGCCGCGCCGCCTTGCATGCCGCCTCCCTCCGCGCCGCGCTCAGAGTCCGGCGTCCTGGAGCCGCAGCGGAAGGTGGGCCGGAAGGGCTTGTGGGTGCGGTCGGATGCGTTGGTGGGCAAGAGAGGGCGTTTGTGTCGCGGTAGGGCCGTCCACGCGGCGATCCCGTCGCACGAGGGCGCGCGGACGAGCCCACTCGCGTTCCGCCCGTGATGCGTGCGGAGACAGCCGCGTGCGAAGCCGATTGCGCCTGTGGCGCACCGACGATCAGGCGACGGTGGCGCGGTGGGCGATTTCGCGGGCGGCGTCCATGTAGGCCATGGCCCCGCTCGACCCCGGGTCGTACGTCATCACCGACTGCCCGTAGCTGGGCGCCTCCGACAGGCGGACGCTGCGGGGGATCACCGTGTTCAGGACGGTTTCGCCGAAGTGGGCGCGGACCTCGTCGGCCACCTGGGAGGCGAGGCGCGTGCGGCCGTCGTACATCGTCAGGACGATGGTGGACAGGCGCAGCGTCGGGTTCAGGTGGGCCTTGATGAGGTCGACGTTTCTGAGGAGCTGGCCGAGGCCCTCCAGGGCGTAGTACTCGCACTGAATCGGGATCATGACCTCGTCCGCCGCCACGAGCGCGTTCACCGTCAGCAGGCCGAGGGACGGCGGGCAGTCGATCACGATGTAGTCGAGCTCGATCGCGTCGTAGGCCGCCAGGGCGCGGCGGAGGCGGGCTTCGCGGGCGACGAGGGAGACCAGCTCGATCTCGGCGCCGGCCAGGTCGATGGTGGCCGGCGCGCAGTAGAGGTTCGGCATGTCGGGCACCTGCTTGACGATGTCGGCCATCGGCAGGTCGTCCACGAGCACCTGGTACACGTCCGGCACGTCGCCGCGGTGCTCCGTGGCCAGGGCGGTGGAGGCGTTGCCCTGCGGGTCGAGGTCCACCACGAGGACACGCTGGCCGTGCATGGACAGCGCGGCGGCAATGTTGACCGAGGTGGTCGTCTTGCCGACGCCGCCCTTCTGGTTGGCAACCGCGATCACTCTGGTCTTGGACGGACGCGGCCAGTCGCCGTTGCTCTCGCCCGAGGGGTCGCCGGGCTGGGCGGCCGTCTGGGTCGCAGATGTTTCACGTGAAACCACTGAGCTGAGGGCCTCTCGTACCAGGGGCGAATCACCGGGGTTCAGGGGGGTCTGGGTCACGTTGGCCATCCTTTCAACCAGTGGTGTGCCGGTGCCGGGAGTTTGCTGTCGCGACACGCCCATTTCAGGCCAGCCAACCCCGTGGGGACTCTCGGACCGACGGCTGCCGGGCCAGCCCAAACCGCTTGACGCGACTGGCACAACCGTCACCTCCTTCGTCGCGGCCTTGCTCGCTCCGGCGCGCGACCCGCTACCACCCGAACCAATGTTGCAGGCGGCTCGACCTTACCGTGCCCGACGGTCACAAGCTCGGCCGTTCGGGCTCCGCTGGCCCGCAATTGGGACTCCGCCTCGGCGAGCTCGTCGGCGGCCCGCTCCCCCTTCATGGCGATCAGCTCCCCGCCCTCGCGGAGCAGCGGCATCGCCCACTTCAGGAGGCGGTCGAGCGGCGCCACCGCGCGGGCGCTGGCGACGTCGAACTCGCGCTTGCCGGCCAGCTCCTCCGCCCGGCCGCGCAACACCTCGACGTTGTCCAGCTTGAGCGCCGCGACGCATTCCTCCAGGAACACGGTACGGCGCAGCAGCGGCTCCAACAGCGTAACCGTGATGTCCGGCCGCACGATGGCCAGGACCAGGCCGGGCAGCCCGGCCCCCGAGCCGATGTCCACCAGTCTCACGTCCGGCGGGACGACTTCGGCCACCACCGCGCAGTTGAGCAGGTGACGATCCCAGATCCGGGACACCTCCCGCGGGCCGAGGAGCCCGCGGACGACGCCGGGGCCCGCCAGCAGCCCGGCGAACGCGTTGGCGCGCTCCCAAGCTTCCCCGGTGAAGACGTCCCGCGCGATCTGCGGCGGCTCCGGAAGCTCATCGTCGCTCACTGGTTCGGTGGCCCTTTCTGAGACCTGGCGGCCCTTGCTCGGGTGGTGGGTGTTCGGTCGGTATGAAGTTCGGTGTGGAGATCGGTGGCGTGCCGGTGGGTGCGGCTGCGGTCAGGGCCGCGGCCCGGCGCCGCTGGGCGTGGCGCCCGGTTTGGGACGGTGTCGGTCTTGTCGCTCCCCCAAGGCTACGGGGTGAGATCACAAAGGCAGACTAGCGGGCCGGGGTGAAGGTGGCCGGTGAGCGCGCCGTCGGCACCCCCCATGCCCCCGGCGGCGACGAGCGTACGAGCGCGCCGCCCGTACTCACCGACAAAAGGAAACGGCCGCCTGCCACGCGTGACAGCGGGCAGACGGCCGGATCGGACGGAGGTGGGCAAGCGCCTCAGGCGGGCAGGACCACCACGTACCGCTGCGGCTCCTCCCCCTCGGACTCGCTCCGGAGCCCGGCGGCGGCCACCGCGTCGTGGACGATCTTGCGCTCGAACGGGGTCATCGGCTGCAGCGCCTTGGACTCGCCGCGTTCCTTGACCTGGTTGGCGATCTCGGTGCCGAGCTTGGTCAGCTCTGCCCGGCGCCGCTCGCGGTAGCCGGCCACGTCGAGCATCAGCCGGGAGCGCTCGCCGGTCTGACGGTGGACGGCCAGCCGGGTCAGCTCCTGCAGCGCCTCGAGGACCTCTCCCCCGGGCCCCACCAGCTCGGTGCTCTTCAGGCCGACGACGGAGACCAGGGCGCGGTCGCCTTCGACGTCCATGTCGATGTCGCCGTCGATGTCGGCGATGTCGAGAAGGCCCTCGACGTAGTCGGCAGCGATCTCACCTTCCTGCTCCAGCGCGCTGAGATCAGGAGCCTTCTCCTGCTCGGCCTCGGTCATGGCCGGCCTCTCCTTCGTGTTCAAGACTTCTTGCTGCCGGTGCGCTTGCTGCGTGACTGCCTGCTCGGCTGCTGCCTAATGATCTTAGGCTCCGGAGCGGGCGGAGGGGCCTGTTCTTCCGGAGTGGTCTTGCGCAGTTTGGCGAACAGACCGGGCTTCGGCTGGACCGGGATCACGTTGCCCTTGGCGTCGTACTGCGGCATGGGGTGCCGGCTGTAGAACCAGTGCTGCTGACCGAGGGTCCACAGGTTGGTGGTCACCCAGTACATGATGAGGCCGAGCGGGAAGTTCAGGCTGAAGAAGGCGAACAGCGGCGAGATGTACATCAGGATCTTCTGCTGCTGCGCCATGGGGTTGTCGGGCATCTGCGCCATGGAGCGGGTGACGCTCTGCCGGACGGTGAGGAACGTGGTCAGCGAGCTGATCGCGACGAAGATGCCGAGGACGATCTTGGTCTGGACGTTCCCCGCGCCGAAGGCCTGGAGGTCGCTCTCCGACATCCAGAAGTTGGCGGGCAGCGGCGCGCCGAAGATGTGCGCGGCCCTGGCGCTGTCGACCAGTTCCTGCGTCATGCCGTACTTGGGGTGCCCGTTCGCCATGTTCTGCAGCACCGTGAACATGGAGATGAAGATGGGGAACTGGGCGACGACGGGAAGGCAGCCGCCGAGCGGGTTGGCGCCCGCACCCTGGTAGAGCGCCATGACCTCCTGGTTCATGCGCTGCTTGTCGTTCTTGTAACGCTTGCGCAGCTCTTGAACCTTGGGGGCGAGCTCCTGCATCTTCCGCGACGAGCGCATCTGCTTGAGGAAGAGCGGGAAGATCAGGATCCGCATGAAGACGGTGAGCGTGATGATCGTCAACGCCCAGGTCAGCCCGCTGTCCGGGTTGAGGACCGTGCTGTATGCAGTATGGATCCAGATGATGACTTGGGCTACGGCTTGATACAGCCAGCTCAGCCAGGACAGCTCCACCGAGCTATCTCCCTTGCGTTTCGTGAGACCGGACCGGGCGTGGGGGCACCGGGTCTATACCTCCGGGATGGAATGGGTGGCACCGCCCGATACGCCGGACAGTCAGCCATGTGCCGCGCAATGCCCCGTGCACGGCAATCGCTTCGAGTCCATAGGCACTGCACGACGGATAGAACCGGCAGCGTGGACCGAGCAGCGGGCTGATGAACGCCCGGTAGAACCGAATGGGAACGATGAGCACCCGGGCGGCGAGGCCCGGCACCACCCCTTGCGGCTGCTCCGTCATCTGTGTCCACCCGTCGAGGACTCTCGCCGCCTGAGCAAACGATCCAGCGCGAGATCGAGCTCGGCGGCCAAGTGCTCGAATCGCGCGGACGCGGCCGGTGGGTTGGCGCGTACCACAAGCAGGCTACCTCGCGGCAGCCGTTCGAGACGGTCTCGCATCAGGTGTCGGAGCCGTCGTTTGACCTTGTTTCGGGTCACGGCACTCCCGACGGCCTTGCTCACCACGAAACCCACGAGAGGTGGCTCTTCCCCAGAAATGGTGAAATGCACCACAAGAGTCGGACGACCGGCGCGTTTGCCACGCCTGACCGCCGCCTCGAACTCCTCCCCGCGTCGCATGCGGGATTGACGGGACAGCACCGTATACGTCTAACGCCCGCCGGCGAACATCGCCGGCGGGCTGAAATCGCGCAGGACGATCAGGCCGACAGCTTCTCGCGGCCCTTGCGGCGGCGGGAAGCGAGGATGGCGCGACCGGCCCGGGTGCGCATCCGCAGCCGGAAGCCGTGGGTCTTAGCGCGACGACGGTTGTTCGGCTGGAAAGTACGCTTGCTCACGGGTGGGCTCCAGGCTTGATGATGCGCCGCGAGGGCGCCTAACACACATGGATGGCCTGCCAGATTACGAGGGCACGCGAAATAGCCGTCGCGTGACAAGCCGACCGTCGTACGTTACGGGGCAAGCACCGTCCAGGTCAAACCGGACCGGTTGTCCACCAATCCACAGGCCACTTTTCCACCGCCGGTCCCACGTCCACAAGTTGTGCACTCCGGTGCCACTAGGCTGTGGACAACGCTTGAACACACCTGTGCACAAAGCTACTGTCGGGCCTCTCGGGGCCGCTCAAGCCCTGTGGACAGCTTGTGGACGGCCTGTGGAGGAAGAGGGCGCGAGGCCCTGTCTCCACATGTGGATGAAGGCGCCGCCGAAGTGTACGGGCGACTGTGCCATGTGGATAACGATCGCGGGGGGCCGCGAGAGGAAGGAGGGGGAGCCGCACCATGAACGGTGTCGACCTCGGCACGGTATGGGCGAGAGCCCTGGGCAACTTCCTCAACGAGAACGTGCCCATCCAGCAGCGCACCTGGCTGTCGATGGTGCGCCCGATCGCCCTGGCCAACGACACGATCGTGCTCGGTGTCCCCAACGACTTCCTCAAGGACCTCATCGAGAGCAACAAGCTGCGCCCGCTGGTGACTCATGCGCTCTCCCAGGAGCTCGGCCGGACCATGCGGGTGGCCGTGATGATCGACACGGCGGCGCCCGAGCAGCCCGCCGGCGAGTCTCATCAACAGCCTGTGACTCAAAGTTATCCCCAGGGTGTGGAGAGTCAGCTGCGTTATGCACAGCCCGTGCAACCGCAGCACAACCAGGCTTCGGAGCCTCCGCAGTTCTACTCTCCACAGCCGGAGCAGTCCCAGATATCCACCGAATATCCACAGCAGGGCTTCTCTTTTGAACAGGCCCAGCCGTACACACCGCCTGTGGAAAAGTCGCCCGAGCCGGCGGCGAACCGGTGGGAGGCGAAGAGCAACAAGCCCAGCGAACCGGCCAGGCTTAATCAGAAGTACACATTTGAGACATTCGTTATCGGCGCCAGCAACCGGTTCGCCCATGCGGCGGCCGTGGCGGTGGCCGAATCCCCCGCGAAGGCGTACAACCCGCTCTTCATCTATGGAGACTCCGGGCTGGGGAAGACGCACCTGCTGCACGCGATCGGGCATTACGCCCAGAGCCTGTACGACGGGGCGCGGGTCAGATACGTGAGCTCCGAGGAGTTCACCAACGACTTCATCAACAGCATCCGCGACCACAAGGCCGACGGCTTCCGTGGCCGCTACCGGGCGATCGACATCCTGCTCGTGGACGACATCCAGTTCCTGGAGGGCAAGGAGCAGACGCAGGAGGAGTTCTTCCACACCTTCAACACCCTGCACAACGCCAACAAGCAGATCGTCATCTCCAGCGACCGGGCGCCCAAGCAGCTCATCACGCTGGAGGATCGGCTGCGCAACCGGTTCGAGTGGGGCCTGATCACCGACGTCCAGCCGCCCGAGCTGGAGACCCGGATCGCCATCCTCAGGAAGAAGGCCATCCAGGAGGGCCTGGCCGCGCCGCCCGAGGTGCTCGAGTACATCGCCAGCCGCATCTCCACGAACATCCGTGAGCTCGAGGGTGCGCTCATCAGGGTCACCGCGTTCGCCAGCCTCAACCGGCAGGGCGTGGACCTGCAGCTCGCCGAGGTGGTGCTGAAGGACCTGATCACCTCGGAGTCCGACACCGAGATCACGATCGCGGCGATCATGAGCGAGACCGCTCAGTACTTCGGCATCAGCATCGACGACCTGTGCGGCACCTCCCGCAGCCGGGCGCTCGTCAACGCCCGGCAGATCGCCATGTACCTCGCGCGCGAGCTGACCGAGCTGTCGCTGCCGAAGATCGGCCAGCAGTTCGGCGGCCGCGACCACACCACCGTCATGCACGCGGAGCGCAAGATCCGCTCGCTCATCGCGGAGCGCAGGTCGATGTACAACCAGGTCAACGAGCTAACAATGCGGATCAAGCAGACACAGCGTGGATCTTGAGTTTGTGCACAGCCTGTGGAAAACACTGTGGACCAGCGGAAACACAAAAATTCACCGGCCGTTCGCCCGACAATGCTGGGAAAAATCGGTCCACAAGGGCTGGGGACAACCCTGGGGACATCCTGTGGGCAACTTGGGGACTACCAGTGGACAACGTGTGGACGGACTGTGAACAACGGATCTGGGGCTCCAAAAGGGCCCCTTCTACCCGGTGGATAACCTGTGGAAACCTCGTGGATAACCCGGCACTTCCCGTGGATGACGGGACCATGATCTGGGGACGGCCTGTGGGTGAAGAAAGTTCATCCCCAGGCGGCGAAGTTCTCCCCAGGCTTCGTACACAGGACAAGTGGAAGAAAATCTGGCCGCTGACCAGCCAAAACTCTGGTTGTCCACAGTTTCCACAGCCCCTAGTGTGATGACTTCCTCTATCTCTAACTAGAAACTCAAAGACCCATAGAGGGGTTCTCCCGGAGCGCGAGCGCGGGAGGGCGGATCCTTGAGATCCTTGAATCAACGACGAACCCAGGAGGCTGATCACCGTGATGTTCCGAATCGAGCGAGACGTCCTCGCTGAGGCGGTGGCATGGACGGCACGCAGCCTCCCGGCGCGCCCGTCCGTGCCCGTGCTCGCCGGCATGCGCCTGGAGGTCACCGAGGAGCAGCAGCTCAAGCTCTCCGGCTTCGACTACGAGGTCTCCGCCGAGGTCACCCTGGAGCTGCACACGGGTGAGCCGGGAGTCGTCCTGGTCTCCGGCAAGCTGCTCGCCGAGATCACGCGCGCGCTTCCCGCACAGCCTGTGGACTTCGTGGTGGAGGGCGCCAAGGCGGTCGTCACGTGCGGCAGCGCCCGCTTCACCCTGCTGACCATGCCTGTGGAGGACTACCCGACCCTGCCCGCCATGCCGCCGGCCGCGGGGCGGGTCGGCAGCGACGTGTTCGCCTCCGCCGTCAGCCAGGTCGCCGTCGCCGCTGGCCGCGACGACACGCTGCCGATGCTCACGGGCGTGCGCATGGAGATCGAGGGCGACACCGTGACCCTCGCCGCCACCGACCGCTACCGGCTGGCCGTGCGCGAGCTGAAGTGGCAGCCGGGGCAGCCCGACTTCGCCGCCATCGCGATGATCCCCGGCAAGACGCTCGCCGACACCGCCAAGGCGCTCGGCGCGACCGGCGCCGAGGTGGAGATCGCGCTCAGCTCCGCGGGCGGCACCGGCGAAGGCATGATCGGCTTCTCCAGCGCGGGGCGCCGCACGACGACGCGCCTGCTCGACCCCGAGTTCCCGAAGTACCGCTCGCTGCTGCCGACGGAGTTCTCCGCCCGCGCCGACCTGTCCACAGGCCCGTTCGTCGAGGCGGTCAAGCGCGTGGCCCTGGTCGCCGAGCGCAACACGCCGGTACGCCTGGCGTTCAAGAGCGGCGAGGTCGTGCTGGAGGCCGGCAGTGGCGACGAGGCGCAGGCCGTCGAGGCGCTGCCTGTCGACTACGAGGGCGAGGAGATGAACATCGCCTTCAACCACCAGTTCCTGCTGGAAGGGCTCGGGGCGATCGACTCCGATGTGGCCAGGCTGCAGATGACCACGTCCACGAAGCCCGCTATCCTCACCGGTGGCAAGCCTGTGGAGGACGGAGCCGTAACGGACTACCGCTACCTGATCATGCCCATCCGACTGTCAGGCTGAAACTGTCATCGGAGATGATGGAAGTCTGACAAGGGGGTAGACATCATGCAGATCGGCATGGTCGGACTGGGCAAGATGGGCGGCAACATGGCCGAACGGCTGCGCCGCGGCGGTCATGAGGTCGTCGGCTACGACCGCGACCCGGCCATCAGCGACGTCGCCAGCCTCAAGGAGCTGGCCGAACGCCTGCAGGCGCCGCGCGCCGTCTGGGTCATGGTGCCCGCGGGCAAGCCCACGCAGACCACCATCGACGACCTGGGCGAGCTGCTCAGCGAGGGCGACATCGTCATCGACGGCGGCAACTCCCACTACGTCGACGACCAGAAGCACGCCGCCGAGCTGGCGCAGAAGGGCATCGGCTTCGTCGACTGCGGCGTCAGCGGCGGCGTGTGGGGCCTGAAGAACGGCTACGCGCTCATGTGCGGCGGCGACAAGGCCCACGTCGAACGGCTCAAGCCGATCTTCGAGACGCTCAAGCCCGAGGGCGAGGACGGCTTCGTGCACGCGGGCGACGTCGGCGCCGGGCACTTCGCGAAGATGGTCCACAACGGCATCGAGTACGGCATGATGCAGGCGTTCGCGGAGGGCTGGGAGCTGCTTGAGGCGTCCGACGTCGTCAAGGACGTCAAGGGCTCCTTCAGCAGCTGGCGCACCGGCACCGTGATCCGTTCCTGGCTGCTCGACCTGCTGGTACGGGCGCTCGACGACGACGAGCACCTGGAGCAGCTGCGCGGTTACGCACAAGACTCCGGCGAGGGCCGGTGGACGGTGCAGGCGGCCGTCGACCACGCGGTGCCGCTGCCGGTCATCACCGCCGCCCTGTACGCCAGGTTCGCCTCGCGGCAGGACGACTCCCCCGCGATGAAGGTCGTGGCGGCGCTGCGCAACCAGTTCGGCGGCCACGCGATCACCTCGGCGGAGGGCAGCACCGGCAAGGGGGCCGACTCCCCCGGCGCCGACGTGACGCCGCCGCGCGAGTCGGAGCGCTGAGGTCATCCTCCGCACCGGGTTTTCCACAGACCGCATGCCGGTGACCCCGGTGACCCGTGAGGCGCACTAACCTCGTGGGGTGCATGTCGCCCACCTCTCGCTGACCGACTTCCGGTCCTACGCGTCCGTGGAGCTCGGCCTGGAGCCGGGCGTCACGGCGTTCGTGGGGCCCAACGGCCAGGGCAAGACCAACCTGGTCGAGGCCCTCGGCTATGTCGCGACGCACTCCAGCCACCGGGTGGCCGGCGACGCACCGCTGGTGCGGCAGGGCGCCACCCGGGCGATCGTGCGCTGCGCCGTCCAGCGGGAGGATCGGCGGGCGCTGATCGAGCTGGAGATCAACCCGGGGCGGGCCAACCGCGCCCGGATCAACCGCTCCCCCGTCTCCCGCGCCCGCGACGCCGTCGGCCTGCTGCGCACGGTGCTGTTCGCCCCTGAAGACCTGGCGCTGTCCAAGGGCGATCCGGCCGAGCGCCGCCGCTTCCTCGACGACCTGCTGGTGGCCAGGGCCCCCAGGTTCGCCGGGGTGCGCGCCGACTACGACCGGGTGCTGAAGCAGCGGGGGGCGCTGCTGCGTACGGCCGCGCAGGCCCGCAGAGGCAGCAGGAGCCCCCGGCGGCACGAGAGTGACACCGGGTTCGCCGCGGCCGGCGCGGGCGACGTCCTGAGCACTCTGGAGGTGTGGGACGCGCATCTCGCCCGGCACGGGGCGGAGCTGTTGCGGGGGCGGCTGGAGCTGATCGAGGCGCTGCGCCCGCTGGTCGCCGGGTCCTATGCCGCGCTGGCCCCGTCGAGCGCTCCGGCGACGCTCGCCTACCGCAGCACGTTGTCCACAGGTGGGGATCCCGGCGAGGGGGGTCCGGAGGGCGAAGCCCCCGGTGAGCGGGGATCTTTCGATACACAGACGTTATCCACAGACTTGGGGAAAACCCTTGAAGAGCGTCTGCGGGAGCGGCTATTGGAGGTCCGCCCGTCGGAGCTCGAACGCGGCGTCACGCTCGTCGGGCCGCACCGCGACGACCTGATCCTCGGGCTGGGCGAGCTGCCCGCCCGGGGTTACGCCAGCCACGGCGAGTCCTGGTCGTTCGCGCTGGCGCTGCGGCTGGCCGCCTACGACCTGCTGCGGGCCGACGGGGGCGATCCTGTGCTGATCCTCGACGACGTGTTCGCCGAGCTCGACAGCCAGCGGCGGCGGCGGCTCGCGGAGATGGTGGCGCCGGCCGAGCAGGTGCTGATCACGGCGGCCGTCGCAGACGACGTGCCGGACGAGCTGGTGGGGGGCAGGTTCGACGTCGCAGAAGGGAGTGTGACCCGTGTCCGCTGATGACGTGCGCCGTGGTGACGGCCTCCCGCCGAGGGGCGCAGGTTATCCACAGGCTGGGGCGTCCGGTGGACGACCGCGCGCCGCCCGCGCACCGGAAGCGGCGCCCGGGATGCCCGGTCGTCCACAGCTGGGGACGACCGGGCCAGGCGCGCCGGGCACAGCGGGCGCGCCAGGCACCGGTCCACACGCGGCGGGCGCGTCCGGTGGAGGGCCTGCGGCGGCCGCCGCCGGTAGTGAGAACGCGACGGCCAGAGGCGTGGCCATGGCGCGGGAGAAGCTGGCCCAGGCCAAGGCCGACGCCGCCAAGCGCGGCCAGCTCCCCCGCCGCGAGCCCAGGCGCAGGGCGGCCGGCCCGCGCCGGGACAGCGGCGACCCCCAGCTTTTCGGACGCGCGATCGCCGATCTCCTGGCCGATCGCGGCTGGGAGCGGCCGGCGAAGGTGGGCGCGGTGTTCGGCCGCTGGGTCGAGATCGTGGGCCCTGACCTGGCCGCCCACACCAAGCCCGAGTCGTTCGACGACGGAGAGGTGCTGATCGCGGCCGATTCGACGGCGTGGGCGACGCAGGTCCGGCTGCTCGCCCGCACCCTCGTACGCAGGCTCAACGAGGAGCTCGGCGACGGCACGGTGACAAAGGTCAAGGTCAGAGGCCCGCAGACGGCGCCGCGTCCATCGGGGGGATTGCGGGTGACCGGAAGGCGGGGCCCGCGTGACACGTACGGATGACCGCGGTCGAGCGCCGGTCCGGAGCAGCGGTGCGGAGCAGCTCCGGTAGGGCGCTCGGGGCGATCAGACCGCCGCAGACGCGATAAGCCCCCTTTCCGGAGGGGGGATGCTTGCCCGGGGGCCAAACGAGCTAGGGGGCATCACAGGCGCGTTCATTGCCACCTTGGCCCTCCGGAAGCGGTAGAATGAAAAAGGATTCCGGACACGTCCGCTTGCGTGTCACCCCGGCAGCAAGCCGACTCCCCTGGGTGACCGCGCATCGGGGCACTCACGACGGTGACGGGCACGGCAGGGGCAGCTTCGAAAGTTGATGGCCTCCCCCGCCGCGTGTCCGCGGCAGGAGGATTTCGCAGTTGTCCTACGACGCTAGCTCAATCACCGTACTCGAAGGGCTTGAGGCGGTTCGCAAGCGCCCGGGTATGTATATCGGCTCCACCGGCGAGCGTGGCCTGCACCACCTCGTCCAGGAGATCGTCGACAACGCGGTGGACGAGGCCCTGGCGGGTTTCGCCGACCGCATCGACGTCACGCTGCTCGCCGACAACGGCGTGCGCGTGGTCGACAACGGGCGCGGCATCCCCACCGGCATCCACCCGGTGGAGAAGCGCTCGGCCGTCGAGGTCGTGCTGACGACCCTGCACGCCGGCGGCAAGTTCGACAGTCAGTCGTACGCGGTCTCCGGCGGCCTGCACGGCGTCGGCTCGGCCGTCGTCAACGCGCTGTCCACCGCCATGGAGGTGGAGGTCAAGCAGAACGGCCACTACTGGCGGCAGCGCTACGAGATGTCCAAGCCCACGGCCCCGCTGGCCAAGGGCGAGGAGACCGACGAGACCGGCACCACGATCACGTTCTGGCCCGACGGCGACGTCTTCGAGACCACCACGTGGAACTACGAGACGCTCTCGCGGCGCTTCCAGGAGATGGCCTTCCTCAACAAGGGCCTGACGATCACGCTGACCGACGAGCGGCCCGACCACATCAACGGCGAGCCGCACACCGTCACCTACCACTACGAGGGCGGTCTGTCCGACTTCGTGCGGCACCTCAACGCGAAGAAGGAGCCGGCGCACGCGTCGATCATCGCCTTCGAGGAGGAGAGCGACG
The DNA here is from genome assembly GCF_900323885.1 of [Actinomadura] parvosata subsp. kistnae. Classification (GTDB taxonomy): domain Bacteria; phylum Actinomycetota; class Actinomycetes; order Streptosporangiales; family Streptosporangiaceae; genus Nonomuraea; species Nonomuraea composti. Next base: position 2,570,681 of record NZ_OOHJ01000018.1, read on the forward strand.
GGCTCGCGGTCGAGGTCGCGATGCAGTGGAACAACTCCTACTCGGAGTCGGTCTACAGCTTCGCCAACGTGATCAACACCGCGGAGGGCGGCACCCACGAGGAGGGCTTCCGCGCGGCGCTGACGTCCATCGTCAACCGCTACGCGCGCGAGCAGAAGTTCCTCAAGGAGGGCAAGGACGACAATCTCAGCGGCGAGGACGTCCGCGAGGGGCTGACCGCGATCATCTCGGTCAAGCTGTCCGACCCGCAGTTCGAGGGCCAGACGAAGACGAAGCTCGGCAACACCGAGGCGAAGTCGTTCGTCCAGAAGGCGTGCAACGACCACCTGCGTGACTGGTTCGAGCGCAACCCCGGCGAGGCCAAGGACATCATCAACAAGTCCTTGCAGGCCTCGCGCGCCCGCATCGCCGCGCGCCAGGCGCGCGACCTGACCAGGCGCAAGTCGCTGCTGGAGGCGGGCAGCGGGCTGCCGGGCAAGCTGGCCGACTGCCAGTGGAACGACCCGGAGAAGTGCGAGCTGTTCATCGTCGAGGGCGACTCGGCCGGCGGCTCCGCCAAGGGCGGCCGTGACTCGCGCTTCCAGGCGATCCTGCCCATCCGCGGCAAGATCCTCAACGTCGAGAAGGCGCGGATCGACAAGGTCCTGAAGAACAACGAGGTCCAGGCGCTGATCACGGCGCTGGGCACCGGCGTGCACGACGAGTTCGACATCGCCAAGCTGCGCTACCACAAGGTCATCCTCATGGCCGACGCCGACGTCGACGGCCAGCACATCAACACCCTGCTGCTGACGCTGCTGTTCAGGTTCATGAGGCCGCTCATCGAGGCCGGTCACGTCTACCTGTCCTGCCCGCCGCTGTACAAGATCAAGTGGGACCGGAAGGGCGAGGACGCCTCCTACGCCTACTCCGACAGCGAGCGCGACGCGGTGATCGCCGAGGGCATCGCCAACGGCAAGCCCGACCCGCGGCCGCGCGACAACGTCCAGCGCTTCAAGGGTCTGGGCGAGATGAACGCCGGCCAGCTCTGGGAGACCACGATGAACCCCGCGACCCGGCTGCTGCGCCTGGTCACGCTCGACGACGCGGCCCAGGCCGACGACCTGTTCAGCGTGCTGATGGGGGAAGACGTGGAGGCGCGGCGCGACTTCATCATCCGCAACGCGCGCGACGTTCGCTTCCTCGACGTTTAAGAAGGACCAACACCTGTGACGGACGTGAACACCACTCCCCCGGCTGACCGCATCGAGCCTGTGGACATCCAGTCCGAGATGCAGCGCAGTTACATGGACTACGCGATGTCCGTCATCGTGTCCAGGGCGCTGCCGGACGTGCGCGACGGCCTCAAGCCGGTGCACCGCCGCGTGCTCTACGCGATGTACGACGGCGGCTACCGTCCCGACCGCGGCTACTTCAAGTGCGCCCGCGTCGTCGGTGACGTGATGGGCACCTACCACCCCCACGGCGACACCTCGATCTACGACGCGCTCGTACGCCTGGCGCAGCCGTGGTCGCTGCGATACCCGCTGGTCGACGGCCAGGGCAACTTCGGCTCGCCCGGCAACGACCCGGCGGCGGCGATGCGCTACACCGAGTGCAAGCTCGCCCCCATCGCCATGGAGATGCTGCGGGACATCGACAAGGAGACCGTCGACTTCCGCCCCAACTACGACGGCAAGTCGCAGGAGCCCGACGTCCTGCCGGCCCGCTTCCCGCAGCTGCTGGTCAACGGCTCGGGCGGCATCGCCGTCGGCATGGCCACCAACATCCCGCCGCACAACCTGCGCGAGGTCGCCTCGGCGGTGAAGTGGGCGCTGGAGAACCCTGAGGCCAGCGACGAGGAGCTGCTCGAAGCGTCCATCAAGCTGGTCAAGGGCCCCGATTTCCCCACCAAGGCGCTCATCGTGGGCCGCCGCGGCATCGAGGACGCCTACCGCACCGGCCGCGGCTCGATCACCATGCGGGCCGTGGTCGAGGTCGAGGAGGACAAGGGGCGGCAGGCGCTGGTCGTCACCGAGCTGCCGTACCAGGTCAACCCCGACAACCTGGCGCTGAAGATCGCCGAGCTGGTGCGTGAGGGCAAGCTCACCGGCATCGCCGACGTACGTGACGAGAGCTCCTCGCGGGTGGGGCAGCGCCTGGTCATCGTGCTCAAGCGCGACGCGGTCGCCAAGGTCGTCCTCAACAACCTGTACAAGCACACCCAGCTCCAGGACACCTTCGGCGCCAACATGCTGGCGCTGGTCGACGGCGTGCCGCGCACGCTGCGGCTCGACCAGTTCATCCGGCACTACGTGGCCCACCAGATCGAGGTCATCGTCCGCCGGACGCGTTACCTGCTGCGCAAGGCCGAGGAGCGCGCCCACATCCTGCGCGCGCTGCTGAAGGCCCTTGAGCGCCTCGACGAGGTCATCGCCCTCATCCGGGCCTCCGAGTCCGCCTCCGCCGCCCAGCAGGGCCTCATGGGGCTCCTGGACATCGACGAGGTGCAGGCGCAGGCCATCCTCGACATGCAGCTGCGCAAGCTGGCCGCCCTGGAGCGGCAGTCCATCCAGGACGAGTACGACTCGCTGATGACGCAGATCGCCGAGTACAACGCGATCCTGGCCAGCGAGAGCCGCCAGCGCGAGATCATCAACGAGGAGCTCGCCGAGATCGTCCACCGCTACGGCGACGACCGGCAGACCGAGATCATCGCCTACGACGGCGACATGTCGATCGAAGACCTCATCGCCGAGGACGAGATCGTCGTCACGATCACGCGGGGCGGCTACGCCAAGCGCACCCGTACCGACCTCTACCGGGCGCAGAAGCGCGGCGGCAAGGGCGTGCGCGGTGCTCAGCTGCGTCAAGACGACATCGTCGACCACTTCTTCGTCACCACGACGCACCACTGGCTGCTGTTCTTCACGAACAAGGGCCGCGTGTACCGCGTCAAGGCGTACGAGCTGCCCGACGCCGGCCGCGACGCCCGGGGCATGCATCTCGCGAACCTTCTTGCCATGCAGCCCGACGAAACAGTCATGGAGGTTCTCGACCTACGCGACTACAACGTCGCCCCCTATCTCGTCCTTGCCACGCGCAGCGGGCTCGTGAAGAAGACCCGCCTGTCGGAGTACGACTCCCCCAGGTCCGGTGGTCTGATCGCGATCAACCTGCGCGAGGACGACGAAGTCATCGGAGCCCGGCTGGTCTCCGAGTCCGACGACCTGCTGCTCGTCTCCAAGGGCGCGCAGTCGATCCGCTTCACCGCCTCCGACGAGGCGCTCCGTCCCATGGGGCGGGCGACCAGCGGTGTCATCGGCATGAGGTTCCTCGAAGGTGACGAACTTCTCGCCATGAACCGGATCGCAGACGGTCAAGATGTGCTTATCGCCACGAAGGCTGGGTACGCAAAACGGACGCCAGTGGAGCAGTATCCAGTTCAAGGACGTGGCGGTAGAGGCGTGCTGACTGCGAAGATCGTATCTTCCCGTGGCAAGCTGGTCGGAGCCGTCATGGTCAACCCAGAGGACGAGGTCTTCGCGATCACGTCCGCCGGCGGGGTGATCCGGACGAGTGCCGGCGAGATCAAGCAGTCCGGCCGCCAGACCATGGGAGTTCGATTGATGAATCTCGCTGAAGGCGACAGCGTCGTGGCCCTCGCCCGCAACGCCGAGTCGATGGAGACTTCGGTGGAGAGTGATGAAGACGGGGGAGGAGAGTAGTTCATGAACGCCCAGGGTGGTCCCGCCAGGACCAAGGCGGCTTCGGGCAACGGACAACAGCCGAAGAAGCCCGCAGAGACTGAGATGTTCGACGCGGTCGAAGAGGGCCAGGACACCTCGCCCGCGCAGGGCCGGGGCATGCCGGCCAAGGAGGACAACAAGCCTTCCCCGCAGCCGGGCCCGCCCGGCCCTCCCGGGCCCCAGGGCCCGCCGGTGCCTCCCCAGGGGGCCCAGCAGGAGGGCAACGAGACGGTACGTCTGCGCCCCTCGCTGGCCAGCGAGGCCCCGCCCGTCGTGGAGCTGAGCGGCAAGAAGAAGGGGTCCGGCGCCTCCGGTGGCCGCCTGCCCCGCAAGGCCCACCTGGTCCTGCGCCGTGTCGAGCCGTGGTCGGCCATGAAGTTCAGCTTCGTGGTCTCCCTCGTCTGCTTCGTGGTGCTGTTCGTGGCCGTGGCCGTCCTGTACGGCGTACTGTCGGCCCTGGGCGTCTTCGACTCGATCGTGGACCTGGTCAACCAGCTCGGCCAGGGCGAGCAGGGGCAGAGCTCGATCCCGATCGACATCGCCTCCTGGTTCGAGCCCGTGCGCATCCTCGGCTACACGGCTCTGATCGGGGCGGTGAACGTCGTACTGATCACGGCTCTTTCCACGTTGGGGGCGGTCATCTACAACATCGCCTCCGACCTCGTGGGGGGCGTCGAGGTTACCTTCAGCGAGGCCGAGTAACGGCCGGAGCTCGCGCCGCCCGGCGGGGCCGGACGGCGCGAGCAGCCTGCCGGAGGCGGTAAGCTTTTCCTCGTCCCGAACAACCGGTTCGCCTCCCGGAGGCGGATGCGATAACGTTCGGGGTGCGAGCGGGGCTATAGCTCAGTCGGTTAGAGCGCTTCCCTGATAAGGAAGAGGTCCCAGGTTCAAGTCCTGGTAGCCCCACCCAGTGCAGAGGCCGTTTCCCGAGATTCCGGGGCGGCCTCTTTGTTGTTTATCCAGGTTGTCTGCGGCGCCCTTTTTGCGCACCCGCCACGGCGGTTCCCCTTGGTGGGCTCGGTCGAACCTTTGCCAACTCCATACTGTTACTAGGCGATTACTTTGCGTTATGGTTCTGGCGTCCATCCGGATGATCACGGACCACGAAGCGTCCGGGCATCCGCCTACATGGGAGGTTCCCCCAATGACCATCTGGTCCAAGCTCGCACTCACCGCAGCCGGCGCGGCCTTCGCGCTCGGCGCGCTGGCCGGCGTCGCCTCGGCCGACGACAACGCCGGCAAGCTCACCACCACCGTCAAGTGCGGGCACATCTTCGCGCCGATCGCCTCCCCCGGCGCCCACATCGAGCCCACCGCCTGCACGACGGACCAGAACCTGGGCCAGAACAGCGTCCGCCCCAACAACGGCAACACCAACGTCGCCAACCTGGCCAGCAACCTGTTCCCCTGGCTCTGACCGGCCGGCCCGCCCGCAACCCAGGAAAGGAGAGCCGCGATGCGCCGCATCATCACCCTCAGCCTGGCCGGGCTCATCTCCGCCGCCGCGCTGAGCATGGCCGCCCCCGCACACGCCGACGGCCCCGCCGGCATCGACGTCCCCGCGATCTTCAAGGCCGTCGGAGACACCGCCAGCGCGGAGCAAGATTCCCTCGACCGGTACATTCCCGCCTGAGGCGCGGCCAGCGCACACGTCCGTAACACGCGCGGGCAACCGGAACTGACTCCACCGCGCGAGCAGTCTCCGGGCACCGCCTGACCGCGTCGGCGGGCACCTGACCGTTCAGGGCCCGACCCCCGCACCACAACCCGATGCTGATCAGCGCCTGTGACGGCCCCGGTGCACCCAGCCGGGGCCGTTTCGCTGCCTCCGCAGGCCGGGTGCGTCGGGCTCGACGGAGTCCGGGTGGCTACCGGTCCTGCTCCAGGAAGTCGCTGATCTCCGGGATGAGCCGCTCGTGCGCGTCTTCCAGCACGTAGTGGCCGGCGTGCGGATACACGTGGGTGCGGGCGTGCGGAAGGGCGTGGCACCAGTACGTGAGCATGGCCGGGTCGAAGACGGGGTCGCGCAGGCCCCAGCCGATGAGGGCCGGCCGGTTCGCGAACCGGTGCAGCTCCCGCCCGGTGTCGTACAGGATCCGCCAGGCGGGGTCGCCGGGCCGCAGGGGGATGTCGCGGATGAACTGCTGGATCGCGATCCGGTGCTCGGGGCGGGCGTAGGGGGCGAGGAAGGCGGCGCGGACGGAGGCGGGCATGCGGCGGCGCACGCCGAGGGGCCGCCAGGTGGCGCCGCGGGCGAAGAGATTGTGCCGCAGGATCAGCCGGGCGCCGAGGGCGGTGTCGCGCAGCAGCCAGAGCGGGAGCCGCAGGGGCAGGCGGGCGCGGGCGCCGTGCGGGTTGGGGAAGGCGGCCGTGTTGAGGATGACCAGCCGGGTGACGCGGTGGGGGTGGCGGCGGGCCCAGGCCATGCCGATGGGGCCGCCCCAGTCGTGCATGACCAGGGTCCAGCCGCGTTCGGGGGCGTCCCGTTCGGTGATGAGGTGGGTCGTGAGGGCGTCGAGGTCGTCGACGCGGGAGGCGAGCGTGTGGGGGTAGTCGGCGGCGGTGGGTTTGTCCGACAGGCCCATGCCGATGTGGTCGGGTGCGACGCACCGGTGGCGCTCGCGCAGCGCGTCGATGGGGCGCCGCCACAGGTAGCTCCAGGAGGGGTTGCCGTGGACGAACAGCAGGGGCGGGCCCTGGCCTTCGTCCACGTAGTGCTGGCGCAGCCCGGCCCGGGCGGGGTGGACGAACCAGCGGGAGCGGAACGGGTATCCCTCGAAGCGGCTCATCGTCGGCCGGTCTTCCCGAGGCGGCCGGTCTTCCCGAGGCGGCCGGTCTTCCCGAGGCGGCCGGTCTTCCCGAGGCGGCCGGTCTTCCCGAGGTGACCGGTCTTCCCGAGGCGGCCCGCCTCCGCGAGGTGGGTGGCCAGGCGGGCCAGTCCTTCGGCGGTGCTCACCCGCGGCCGGTAGCCGAGGTCGCGGCGGGCGGCGGACAGATCGAACCAGTGCGCGGTGGACGCCTGCTCCACCAGGAACCGGAGCGGCGGCGGCTCGAAGGGCAGATGGAGGGCTTGGGCGAGCATGCGGCCGTGCTCCAGGAGCGTGGCGGCCGCCTTCACCGGCCCGAGCGGCAACCGGTGCCGCACCGGCGGGTGCCCGGCGGCGGCCAGCAGGGCGTTCACCCAGGCCCCGAACGTGCAGGGCTCGTCCTGGGCGATGAAGTAGGCGCGTCCGCTCAGCGGCGAGCCGGGCCGCAGCCGGTCCAGGGCGAGCAGGCAGGCGTCGGCCGCGTTGTCGACGTAGACGGTGTCGATGGTCTTGTCGGCGGGGCCGAGCAGCCACAGCAGGCGACGGGCGGCGGCGAGGCGGGGCAGGAAGTGCGGGTCGCCGGGGCCCCAGATGAGGTGCGGGCGCAGCGCGAGTGCCGGCAGGCCGCCGTCGGCGGCGGCCAGGACCAGCTGCTCGGCCAGGGCCTTGGAACGGGGATAGGCCGCGGTGAAGCGGTGCGGGTACGGGACGGTCTCGTCCACACCCTCCAGGTCGCGTCCGTCGTGGACGACGCTGGGTGAGGAGAGGTGGATCAGGCGGGCGCCGTGGCGGGCGCACGCGTCGAGCACGTTGCGCGTGCCGTCCACGTTGATCCGGAGGTAGTCGCGGTCGCGGCCGAGCACGCCGGCCAGGGCGGCGCAGTGCACCACCGCCTCGCAGGCGGAGACCGCGGCGTGCACGGCCGCCGGGTCGCGCAGGTCGGCCAGGTGCTGGGTGAGGCCGAGCGCGTCCAGCTCGGGGTGGCGGCGGCGGTGCAGGGTGTGGACGGTGTCGCCGCGGGCGGCCAGCCGCCGGCACACAGCCCGGCCGAGGAACCCGCTCGCGCCGGTGACCAGGACGTTCATCGGCGTCCTGCCCGCAGCGGGGACGCGGCCCAGGCGGCGAGGACGTGGCGGCAGATCTTGCTGTTGTGCCGGGCGTCCATGGGAAAGGCCGGATGGAACAGCACCTCCCGGATGCCGGAGGTGTGGGGGTGGCGGGCGGCGTGTTCGAGGACGGCGGCCCGGACGTCGGAACGCCGGGCGCCCGGCTCGCGTTCCACCACCAGGACCGGGCGTTGCGCGCCGGGCGGGCCGCCTTTCTCGAACACGCCGACAAGGGCGGTACGGCGCACGCCAGGCAGGGCCGCGAACAGCGGCTCGACGTGCTCGGTGCACAGGTCACCGCCGGGGGTGCGGACCCGCTCGGACTTGCGGCCGGCGAACCAGAGCCTGCCGTCGCTGTCGAGGTGGCCCAGATCGCCCATGCGGTGCCGGACGCGGCTCCCGTCGGCGATCCTGGCCAGGGACGTGGCGCGGGGATCGTCGAGGTAGGGGTCGCCGAGCGCCGGGGAGGTGACCACGATCTCGCCCACGGTGCCGGTCGGCACGAGGAGTTCGTCGTCCCAGCGGCTGATCGCATGGTCGGTGACGCCGATGACGCGCACCTCCACGCCCGCCACCGGACGGCCCAGGCACGTGCCGGCCCCTGGATGTTCGGCGGCGGCGGCGCGCAGGTCGGTGCCCTCGATCGCGGCCACCGGCAGGCACTCGGTGGCGCCGTAGACCGACAGCACCCGGGCCGCCCGCGGCAGGCAGCGGCGCACCCGCTCCAGGGTGGGCAGCGGCAGCGGGGCGCCCGCCACCGCGACGGTCTCCACCGGGTCGAGCACCACGCCCCGGGCGACGCAGTGCCGGGCCAGCCGGTCCAGCAGCGCCGGAGCCGCGAACACGGTCGCCACCCGGTGGCGCAGGATGTCGCCGGCCAGGGCGGCGCAGTCGGCGCGGATCGGCCGCCGCGGGTCCACGTCGGGGAGCACGGCACTCGCTCCCATGGCCGTGGCGGCCAGCGCGAACGGCAGGAACGTCGACAGCGTGGCCGTCCCCGGCCGGACGAGGCGAAGCCCGTCGAGCAGATCCAGCTGCGCGGTCAGGTGGCGGTGCCGCAGCGGCACCCCCTTGGGCGGTCCGGTGGACCCGGAGGTGCAGGCGATCAGGGCGAGGTCGCCGGCTGCCGGTGGTCCGGTGGGCTCCGAGGTGGAGGCGATCAGGGCGAGGTCGGCGGCTGCCGGTGGTCCGGTGGGCTCCGAGGTGGAAGTGATCAGGGTGAGGTCGTCGGTTGCGGGCGTGTGCGGCGGCGGGCCAGTGGGCCCGGAGGTGCAGGCGAGGTCGGCGGCGGGCGGCGTGCGCGACGGCGACCCGGTGGGCCCGGAGGTGCGCGCGGTGAGGGCGGTGTCGCCGGTCGCGGGCCGTCCCGCCGGATGGCCTGGCGGGCGGCGGCGTGCCGCGGCCCGCAGGCCCGCGAGGGTGGGCCCCGGCCAGAGCCGGCGCGGCCCCACCGTGACGATGACGCGGCTGCTGCGCCGGGCCCAGCCGAGCGCCAGCCGCGCCGCCTGGGCGAGCGGGACGCCGATGAACGCCTCGGGGGCGGCCCGCTCCAGGCAGCGCCGGACGGCGGCGACGGGCATCCCCGGGTCGACCAGCACCGGCACGGCGCCCAGCCGGAGCAGGGCCAGCGCCAGCGCTACGAGCTCCACGCCGGGGTGCACCAGCAGCGCGGTACGCATGCCGTGCCGCACCCCGGCCAGGGCCAGCGCGGCGGCGGTCTCCTCCACCGTCCGCGCCAACCGCGCGCAGGAGACGGCCCGGCCGCCGGCGTGGCAGGCGACCGCGTCCGGCCGGTCGTGGAAGTGCCGGCCGAGGAGCTCATTCACGGTGAGGTCCGGCGTCACCACTTGACCACGACGATCCCGATGCTGAACCCGCTGGCCAGCCCGACCAGGGCGACCAGGTCGCCGCGCCGCACCCGCCCGGCCGCGACCGCCTGGGCGAGCTGGACGGGCAGCGTGGCCGCGATGAGGTTGCCGTGCTGGGCGATGGTGACGACGACCTTGTCCTGCGGGATCCCCACGTGCTCGCAGAACTTCCACAAGGCCGGCAGCGACGCCTGGTGCACGCAGACGGCCGCGAAGTCGTCCCAGGCCAGGCCGAGCTCGGCGATCGCCTTGGGCAGCACGGTGAGGTCGGTGCGTTCGAGGCTGCGGGCGAGCTGGACGGCGTTGACGGTGAGCGGCTCGATGACCGGCCAGTCGGCCGCCGGGTCGGTGGTCAGGTTCAGGGCCCGCACGGTGGCCGCTTCCCAGCCGGCCGAGTGGGCGGTGAACCGGTGGCCGAGCACGCCCGGCTCCGTCGCGGCCTCCAGCAGCAGGGCGGCCCCGGCGTCGCCGACGGTGTAGGCGGCGGCGAAGGTGAAGAACTCGTTCGTGTCGCGCAGCGTCCAGGGCATGAACGCGGTGGCCATCTCGCCGGAGCAGATCAGGACGCGCCGGTGCCGCCCGGCGGCGATGAGCGCGTCGGCGACCTGGATGGCGTTCAGCACGCTGTTGCAGGCGTTGCGCACGTCGAACGCCAGGCAGCCGGCGCCGAGCTTCGCCGCCACGATGGGCGCGGTCGCGGGCTCGATGAGGTCCATCGTCACGCTGGCGAAGAGGAGCAGGTCGAGGTCGTCCGCCCGCAGGTCCTGCTCGGCGAGCAGCTGCCGGGCGGCGTGGACGGCCAGGTCCGACGGTTTCTCGTGCGGGGCGGCGATGTGCCGGCGGCGCACCCCGCTGCCGCTGTGGATGACGCCCCGGGGCAGCTCCAGGGTGGGGTTGCGCTCGGCGAGCCGGTCCTCCAGCTCGGCCGTGGTCATGGTGGCCTGCGGCAGGTGGGCGGCCACGCCGGCCAGCCGGGAGCGGACGGAGGTCATCGCGGGTCCTTGGCGGATTGGAGGCCGAGGTGCAGCAGCGCCGTTCGGGTGATGTCGTTGATCGTCCCGGCGCCGCGGGCCAGCTCCATGGGCGGGATGTCCACGCCGAACTGGTGCCTGATGGACACGAGCAGGTCGGTGGCCATGAGGGAGTCCATGCCGTACTCGTCGAGCCGCCGGTCGGGGTCGATGTCGGCGGCGGGGGTGAGCAGCACGGTGGACAGCAGCTCGGTGAGGTGCTGGGCGACGTAGGCGTGCATCTCCTCGCCGCTCATCGTCGCCAGCCTGGCCAGCAGGTCGCCGGTGTCGAGGTCGAGGTCGGCGCCGGGCGGCAGCACCGACGACAACCACGGCCTGCGCAGCCCGGGCAGCAGCTGCCGCATGCGGGCCCAGTCGCAGCGGCCCACGGCCGCGACGTCGGCGTGCTCGGCGAGCATGTCGTCCACGGCGGCCAGCGCCTTGCCGGTGGTCAGGGCGTGGATGCCGAGCTTGGCCAGGGCTTCGGCCTGGGTGCCGTGGGCCAGGACGCCGGTGTCGGCCAGCGCGCCCAGGCAGACCGCCAGCGCCGGCCGGCCCTGCGCTCTGCGCCGGCGGGCCAGCGCCTCCAGGAACAGGTTGGCCGACACGTAGGGCGCCTGGCCGATGTTGCCGATCGTGGTCAGCGACGAGTACAGGACGAACGCCTCCAGGGGCAGGCCGGCGGTGAGCTCGTCGAGGACCAGGGCGCCGGCGATCTTGGGGCGCAGCACGGCCCGGATCCGGTCGTCGGACAGGTCGGCCAGCGCGGCGTCGTCGAGGTGCATGGCGGCGTGCACGACCCCGCGTACCGGGTGGCCGGCGGCGTCCAGCTCGCGCAGGATCTCGCGCATGGCGTCGCGGTCGGTGACGTCCGCGGCGTACGCGCGGGCCCGTGCCCCGAGCGCCTCCAGCTCCTCCAGCAGCGCGGGCGCCTCGGGGGTGTCCGGGCCCCGGCGGCTGACCAGCGCCAGGTGCCGCACTCCCGAGCGGGCGAGGTGGCGGGCGGTGGCCGCGCCGAACCCGGTCAGCCCGCCGGTGATCAGGTACGTGCCGCCGGACCCGCGGCCCGGCCGGACCGGCCGCGTGCGCATGAGGATCGGCTCGTCGCGCGGATCGAGGGAGACGACGACCTTCCCGATGTGCCGGGAGTGCCGCATCAGCGCGAAGGCGTCGGCGACGCGCTCGGCGGGATACACCGTGTGCGGCAGCGGGCGCAGGCGGTCGAGGAGGGAGCCCGCCACCCTGCCTTCGGCGACCACGGACGGGTTCTTCCACAGCAGGGTGCCGACGTCCACGCCGAAGAACGCGATGTTGTCGCCGAAGGGCCGCAACGGCAGGTGCCCGCTCTCGTAGATGTCGCGCTTGCCCAGCTCGACGAACCGGCCGCCGTGCCCCAGACACTCCAGGCCGCGGCTGATGGCCTCGCCGGCCAGCGAGTTCAGGACGACGTCCACGCCGCGGCCCCCGGTCAGCTCCCTGACCCGCTCGGCGAAGCGCATGCTGCGCGAGTCCAGGACGTGCTCGGCGCCGAGCGCGCGCAGCAGGTCACGCTTGGCGGGGGTGCCGGCCGTGGCGATCACGTGGGCGCCGATCAGCCGGGCGTACTCCAGCGCGGCCAGCCCGACACCGCCCGCACCGCCGTGGACCAGCACGGTCTCCCCGGGCTTGAGCCGGGCGCAGTTGTGCAGCGAGTGGTAGACGGTGGAGCAGGCCATGGGCAGGGTGGCGGCCTGGGCGAACGTCATCCCGTCCGGCACGTGGCCGGCCACGCCCGCGTCGACGAGGGCGTGGCTGCCGAACCCGACCGGCCCCGGCGCCGCCACCCGGTCGCCGGGCCTCACCCGGGTGACGTCCGGCCCGACGGCGACGACGGTCCCCGCGCACTCCAGGCCCAGCTCGTGGCCGCCGAAGACGGCCTCGACCGCCTCGGCCGGCAGCAGGTTCACCACGAACATCACGTCGCGGTAGTTCAGCCCGATGGCCCGCACCTCGACCAGCGCCTGTCCCGGGCCCGGCGTGGGCGGCTCCGTCCGTTCCCAGCCCAGCTTGTACGACAGGCCGGGGTCGGACACCGCCAGCCGGAAGGCGTCCGATGAGCCCGCGGACACCGGGACGGTCGGGGCGGGCGTCCCCACCAGGCGCGGGACGAACCGGCCCCGCCGGGTCAGCAGCAGCTCGTCCTCCGCGCCGGGGGCCAGCAGCTCGGACGCCAGCCGCGCCGCGTCGGCGTCGTCCGCGCCGGTGCGGTGCAGGCACAGCCGCCGCAGCTCGATCCGGGGCTGCTCGTTGGCCAGCGAACGCGCCGTTCCCCAGGTGGCCGCGTCCTGTGGATAAATGGAGTCGCCCGCGAGATCCGGCTCCGGGAGCGCGCCGCTGGGCCGGCTGACCAGCCACAAGGTGATCCGCGCATCGGGCGGCAGCTCCTCGCAGGCCAGGGAGATCGCGCGCAGCAGGGCGGCCCGCCGGGTGACCTGCTCGACGACCGCCTCGGCCGTGGGCTCGTCCCCCGCCCCGCCGAGGACGACCGTGAGCGTGACGCCGCCGGGCGACGCGTGGATCCGCGCGGACCAGTCGGCCGGGTCGTCGCTGAAGGGCGACACGCTCACGTGCGCACCCCGGCTTTCCAGGGACGTGGCCAGCGCGGCGGGCAGCGCGTCCCGATCATCCTCGGCGAGGATGATCCAGGTGCCTTCGGCGGCCGGTGTGGCCTGCTGGGGACTCACCGGGACGGTGCCGGGTGCCGTGGCGAGCAGTACGGAGAAGGCGTCGGCGCCGGGATCGTCCGCCAGGCCCGCCCGCACGATGTCGGTGTAGCCGGCCGCGGCCAGCACCTGCGGCCATCGCCGGCTCGACAGCAGCGGCGAGTCCGGCCGGACGTCGGAGTCGGCGAAGTCCCAGAGCTGCGGCAGCAGGCCGGCGAAGGGCAGCAGGGACTCCACCCGGTGCGGCTCGGCGATCAGTAGCTTGCCGCCGGGGCCGAGCAGGGTGGCCAGCCCGCGCAGTGCGGCGGTCACGTCCCGGGCCAGGTGCACGCAATCGGCGGCCACCACCAGGTCGTAGCCGCCCGCGGCCTGCTCGGTCAGGTCGCCGTTCAGGTCGAGCAGGCCGTACTCGACGAAGTCCACGTCGGAGAAGCGCTGCCGGAGCTGGGCCAGCGCCGGCTCGGCGGCGTCGGTGACCGTGTAGCAGGTGCGGCCGGCCGGCAGGATCGGCAGCAGCGACGCGGTGGTGCCGCCCGTTCCCGCGCCCACCTCCAGAACGCGCAGCGGCCGGTCGGCGGGCCACCGCTGGACGATCTGCTCCACCAACGCCCGCGCGGTCCGGTTGGCGAACAGGCTGACCGGCCCGATGTCGTGCACCTGGTCCAGCAGCTCGGCGGCGCCGCCGGAGATGAGGACGTCGGCCGCCTCGCCGCGCAACAGCCGGGGCAGGTGCAGGGCGGCCCGTGCCGCCAGCGCCGTCTGCGCCGTGAACGGGGTGCCCGCGCACAGGTCGCGCAGCGCCTCGGCCGGGTCCCCGACGGGCGGGATCAGCCGTACCTCGTGCTCGCCGAGGCGTTCGAGCAGGCCGTGCCGCTCCAGGAGCGGCAGCGCCGCCCGCAGCATGCGCCGGTGGTGTGGTTGCGCGCAGGCGGCGAACAGGTCGTCGGTGGTGAGGAGGCGCGCGTCCTGTCCCGTGGCATCGGCCTCCTCGGCCTCCTCGCCGCGCTCGGCGGAGGTCGGCTCGATCAGCGCTGAGGTCAGCGCGCGGGCGAACGCCTCCTCCAGCCGTGCCGTGTACGTGCCATGATCGACGTCCCGCCAGGCCGCCCGCAGGGTGGCGAGCCGCTCGGCGGCCCCGGCCAGGAGCTCTCCGGGTTCGGGCGCCGGCCATGCTTCCACCGGCTCGCCGGGCCGGGGCGCCGCCCGCAGCTCGACGTGGTACCGGCTGACCGGAGTGACGTGGACGCCCGGGATCCGGCGCAGCCTGACGCCGGTCAGCTCGGCCGCGACCCGGCCGCTGCCGTCGGCCACCGTGATGTCCCAGCAGACCTCCTCGAAACTGCCCGAGGTCTCGCGCACGTGCAGCAGGCCCTCAGGCTCCGGCCGGGACCACAGCCGGACCGCCCCGACCGCCGCCGGCATGTAGCCGGTGCCCGACCGCAGCGCCTCCACCAGCCGCACCACCCCTGCCTGCAACCCGCTGTCCAGCAGCACCGGATGGGCGACGTAGCGCTCGTCGCGCTGCTGCGGGCAGGCGTAGGTCGCCAGGACCTCGGTCTCGGCCGTCCACAAACCGGTCAGGACCTGGAACTCCGGCCCCCACGCCATGCGCCCCTCGGCGGCCCGCGCGTAGTAGTCGGCCACGTCCACAGGTGTGGCGATGCGGGCGCGCAGCTCCGCCACGTCCAGCGGTGGCGGGGCCGCGCGCAGCAGCGGGCGCACCCGCGCCCGCGCGTGCTCGCGCGGATGCTGCCCGGTCAGCGTGGTGCTCGCCACCGTCAGCAGGCCCGTCTCGGGCCACAGCGACGTCTGTACGCACAGCTGCTCCGCGCTCGGCCCCGGCACCGCCAGAGCCCGGGTGATGGCCATCTGGTCGACCTCGACCGCCTCGCCGGCCTCCGGGATCGCCAGCCGGCCGGCGGCCAGGGCCATCTCCACGTAGCCGGTCGCGGGCATCACCGCCACCCCGCCCGTGCGGTGCTCGGTGACCCACGGTGCCAGCACCTGGTTCAGCTCGCCGTACCAGGTGGGGGCGAGCATCGGCAGCCGCTGGCCGAGCAGCGGGTGCTGGATCGCCGGATCGCCGATCGTGCGCGCCCAGGAGAGCGGGGTGCCGATCCAGTGCCGCTGCCGCTGCCACGGGTACGCCGGCAGCGTGCGCACCTGGCCGCGGCGGGGGAAGTAGCGATCCCAGTCGATCTCGGCTCCGGCGGCGATGATCTGGGCGACCGCGCGCCGTACCGCCCGCTCTCCCGCTGCCGGGCTCTGCTCGGGGCGTCGCAGCGTGGGGACGACGGCCGCGCGCACGCGGCTCGTGCCGGACGCGCGGCGCAGGTAGGACTGCAGCACCGGATGGGGACCGACCTCCACCAGCACGTCGAATCCGTCGGCGAGCGCCCGCTGCGCCGCGTCCGCGAACCGCACCGGGCGGCGTACGTTCCGCCACCAGTAGTCGGCGTCCAGCTCCTCGCCGGTCAGCGCGTCGCCCGTCACCGTGGACAGCATCGGGATCCGCGCCCGCGAGGGCCGCAGGTCCGCCAGCGCCGCGCACAACCCCTCGCGCACATCGTCCATGGCGGCGCTGTGGAAGGGGTAGTCGACGTCCAGCTCGCGGAAGAACACCTCGCGTGCGGCCAGGCTCTCGCCCAGCAGGCGCAGCGACTCCTGCGGCCCGCTCACCGTGACGTCCCGGTCGGAGTTCACCGCCGCGATCTCCAGCAGCGGGTGGCCGGCCAGGGCCTGCCTGGCCTCCGTCTCCGGCAGCCCGACCGCGGCCATGCGGCCCCGCCCGCGGGTGGGGGCCTGGGCGCGGCCCCGTTCGGCGATCACCTGGGCCGCCTGGCGCAGCGACAGCGCGTCGCAGGCGTAGGCGGCGGCCACCTCGCCCACGCTGTGGCCCAGCACCGCGCCCGGCCGCACGCCCGCCGCGGCGAGCATCTCCACCAGGCCGGCCTGGACGGCGAACAGCAGGGGCTGCGCGACGTCGGTCTCCGACAGCCGCCACTGCTCCGGCGGCGCGGCCAGCTCCTTCGACACCGACCAGCCCAGCCTGGGCGTCAGCTCGGCGTCCAGCTCCTCGACGACCGCGCGGAAGGTGGCGTCGGCCAGCAGGTCGGCGCCCATCCCGGCCCACTGCGAGCCGTTGCCGCAGAACACCAGCGCCACCCGGCCGTGGGCCATCGCCTCCCCGGGCACCGCCTCCGACACCTCGGCGGCGGCCTCGGCGGCGGACGAGGCCAGCACGACGGCGCGGTGCGGGTGCAGAGCGCGCCTGCGGGTGGCCGTGTAGGCCATATCGTAGAAGTCGGGCTCGTCCACGGACTTCAGGTGCTCGGCGGCACGGGTCACGGCCTCGGTCAGCGCCGCCGGGCCGCGCGCCGAGACCACGAACGGCAGCACGGACCCGGCCTGCTCGTCCTGCCGGGCGGGGCTGTCTTCGGGCGCGGCGGCGAGGGCCACGTGCACGTTCGCGCCGCCGAACCCGAAGGAGTTCACCCCCACCACGGTCCGCCCGCCTCGCTCGGGCAGCGCCTGGGACCGGGTCGCGACGCTCAGCCCGAGCCCGTCGAAGTCGATGTCCGGATTGAGGGACGCGGCGTGCAGCGAGGGCGGGATCGTCCGGTGCCGCAGCACCAGCAGGGCCTTGAACAGGCCCGGCATGCCGGAGGCCGGCTCCAGGTGGCCGACGTTGGTCTTGACCGACCCGATCGGCAACCTCCCGGCCCGGCGCATGCCCAGCGCCCGCCCCAGCGCCCGGCACTCGGCCGGGTCGCCCACCTGTGTGCCGGTGCCGTGCGCCTCCACGTACGCCACCTCGTCCGGGCTGACGCCGCACGAGTCGTACACCTGCCGCAGCAGCGCCTCCTGCGCCTCGGCGTTGGGCAGCGCGAGCCCCACCGTGTGGCCGTCGTTGTTGGCGGCGGCACCCACGATCACGCCGTGCACCCGGTCGCCGTCGGCGAGCGCGTCGGCCAGCCGCTTGAGCACGACCACGCCGCCGCCCTCCGCGCGGACGAACCCGTCGGCGTCGGCGGAGAAGGCCCGGCACCGGCCCGTCGGCGACAACATCGACGCCTGGCTGAACCCGACGAACCCCATGGGGCTGAGCAGCACGTTGATCCCACCGGCCAGCGCCATCCGGCAGGACCCGTCGGCCAGCGCCCGGAAGGCCCGCTCGACCGCCTGCAGCGCCGACGAGCACGCGGTGTCGATGGACATGCTCGGCCCGCGCAGGTCGAAGACGTGCGACAGCCGGTTGGACACGATCGACAGCGTCGAGCCGGACATCGCGTACGGGCCGACCGAGCCGGGCTCCATCGCCTGCAACGCCCCGTAGGAGGGGTCGGACACGCCGACGAACACGCCGGTGTCGCTGCCGGCCAGGCGCGCCGGGTCGATGCCGGCGTCGTCGAAGGCCTCGGCCGCCATCTCCAGCACCAGCCGCTGCTGGGGGTCCATCGCGACGGCCTCCTTCGGCGAGATGCCGAAGTAGGCGGCGTCGAAGCTGGCGACGTCGTCGAGGAAGCCGCCCGCGCGGGTGTAGCTGCGGTTCAGTCTCGGGATGCTCTCGTCGACGTACCGGTCGGCCTCGAACCGGTCCGGCGGCACCGTGCCGACGAGGTCGTCACCGCGTACCAGGGCGCTCCACAGCGCCTCCAGGCTCGTGATGCCGCCGGGGAGCCGGCAGCCCGCGCCCACGATGGCCACCGACTGCCGGGGCCAGTGGTGACTCGTTTCTGCCTCACCATCACGCATGCCGTCGCCCTCTCCGTCGCTCCTTCCTTCACGCAATCATGGCTTTCGGTGATCCTGAAGTTACTTTGGGCTATCACGGGTGGTAAGGAAGCGTCCTGTGGAGGTAAGGCGGCCTGATGCGATCAGTCTTCCTGCCGGGGCTCTCGTGGCATCCACGCGAAGCCCAGCGCCGCACCCCCGATGGCCAGGAGCGAGCCCAGCAGGAAGCCGCCCAGGTTCGACAGCACGAACGCCGACAGTGCCGCCATGACGGCCAGCACCGCGAGGACGAAGCGCTGCTCGGGCACGAACCACAACCCCGCGCCCATGGCGCCGAGGAAGGACCCCAGCAGGAAGCCCGCGTAACCGCCCACGCCGGTGTGGATGATCACCCCGGTGCCGATCACCGGCGTCAGCGCGATCTCGGCCCCGGAGGCGATCAGCAGGACTCCGCCCCAGAACGGCCGCCGCCCCGCCCATGCCGCCACCGCGCCGCAGGTCCGGCGAGCGCTCAGAAGCACGGCCGGACGTCCCTGCCGATCGCCACGCTCAGGCCGTCCACCATGAACGACCCGCCCATCACCATCCAGGCGTCCGCGGTGACGTTCCGCGCGGAGAACGTCAGCACCCCCACGCCGTAGTCGCCCCTCTTGCCTTTCAGCACGCTCTCGGCGCCCAGGACTCCGGCGTCACGATTGAGGACGACCGAGCCGAGGCCCACGTCGGCGCCCAGGGAGGTGGCCGAGATGCTCAGATGACTGACCTGTGACGGCTTCTCCCGATCGCGCGTGCCGAGCCGCACGGTGAACGGCCCCAGCGGAGTGTCCACCTCGGCCGACTGGCACAGCCCGTACACCTGCGCCGAGCGCAAGGACAGGTGCAGCACCACGTGCTGACGCCCGTCCATCGACCGCACGACACCGGGGACGATCCCGACACCCCGCCCCGACAGCTTGGCGGCCGACACCTTGATCTGCCGCCCGGACACCGCGAACGAAGCCGGCACCGCGCCCTGCGCCATCCCGGCCGCGAGGACGGCCAGCGCGGCAAGTGAGGGCGCCAGCATCAACCAGAACCGCTTCCACCTCATGCGCGACCCCACGCCGTGTTTGCTTTGTGCAATGAACCATAACGCAAAGTGACGGCATCGGTGCCGCCAAGCCGGGTAGCGAGCGGGTGCGGGTCACCCTTCATCCCGGGCGCGGGCACATCGGCGGCGCCAAGGATCGCGAGCTGATCGGCAGGTGCGTCACCTGGCTGGCCGGGCACTGACAGGCACAGAACCCGGCGCGGCGGGGGCCGCGTTCGGCAGGAACAGCACCCCGAGCGCCAGCCCGATCAGCCCGGCGACGATCGGCGCACCGGTCCACAGCTCCGGTACGGCGGGCAGACCGCCCCCGGCGACCGAGGCGGCCGCGATGTACAACGACCAGGTGGCGAAGGCCGACGTCCCGGCGAACGCCCAGTAGGCGGCCCGCCGCCCGGCCGACGGGCGCAGCCATCGGATCAGCAGGTCGCTCACGAGCCCGGCGGCCAGGAACGCCAGGAGGATCGGCGGGTTCCCGACGTTCGTCCGGATGCCCGGCATGAGCGCGACGACGGCGTACATGATCGTGACCGAGCCGGGCGGCAGAAGCCAGCGGCGCAGCAGGAACAGCACCGGGCTGAGCACGACGACGTTGGTGACGACCATCGCGACGGCCACGCGGTCGGCGCCGAGCGCGACGGGGCGGGGGCCGGAGCCGCGCGGCGCGGCGCCCTGGTCCTGTGCCATGGACAACGCCTGGACGATGCCTTGGGGCCGGTACTGCAAGGCGTCGCCGTACGACAGGAACAGCGACACCAGGGCGGTCGCGAACGCGAGCCCGATCAGGGCGGGCAGCAGCCGGCCGAGCCGCGGGCGGGCGCCGACGTCGGGGGCGGTCCACGCCGAGCGCAGCGGGGTCGTGATGATGAGCGTCATCGTCACGATGAGACCGAGGTGCGACGGGCTGAAGAAGATGTCGAGGGTGGTCTCGATGCCGAGGACGGTGTGCCACAGCAGGTCGGCGAGCCCGAATGCGGCGAACGCCGGAATCGCCACCAGCCCGGCGAGGTAACCCATGGGGACGGCCGCGAGGCCCTGCCGTCCGGCGCGAACGTTGCGCCACACCTGCCAGATGATCCAGCCGGAGACCACGGCGAACCCCGAGTAGAACACCGCGTGCCAGGGCGTGAAGAACGTCTCCAGCTCGGCCAGGTTCGCGTGCGCCCAGGCGTCGATCATCAGGCCGACCCCGAACCACACCCCGAGCAGCGCCGTTACCAGGTCTGCCCGGGCAGACACCCACGTGCGGGGCTCTCCCGTTCCGGCTGCGTCAGATGACACGTCGAGCACCCTTCGCCTCTAGTACCGTAGCTAACGGTTAGCCAATAGATAGCGGTTAGCTGTGCGAGGTGTCAAAGCGGGTCCCGTCCGTCGCCCCCTCAGGTGCGGGTCTGAGACGATGCACCACATGCTGCAGGTCTGTCTGAACGGCGCCAGAACCCGGACCGAGTCGGCCCACCTCCCCATCACCCCGCGGGAGCTGGCGGCGGCCGCCCGCGAAGCCGTCGAGGCCGGCGCGCAGGACATCCACCTGCACCCCAAGAACGACGACGGGGCCGACACCCTCGACCCCGCCCGGGTCGACGCGGCGGTCGCCGCCGTGCGGGCGGCCGTGCCCGGCATCCCCGTCGGGGTCACCACCGGCGCGTGGACGTCGCCGGACGCCCGGCGGCGGGCCGCGCTCGTCCGCTCCTGGACCGTGCTGCCCGACCACGCCTCCGTGAACTGGCACGAGGACGGCGCCACGACCGTCGCGGACGCCCTGCTGGAGCGCGGTATCGGCATAGAGGCCGGCATCTACTCAGGGACGCCGGCCGCCCGGCGCTTCCTCGCCTGGCCGCGACGGGACCGCGTGCTGCGGGTCCTGGCGGAGGTCACCGACACCGACCCGCACACCGCACCGGCCGTCGCCGTCTCGCTGCTGGACGAGCTCGGCGGCGCGGGCCTGCCGATCCTCCTCCACGGCGAGGAGGGCGCGGCCTGGACGGTCCTGCGCACGGCGGTCACTCGCGGGCTGGACACCCGGATCGGGCTGGAGGACGTGCTCCGGCTGCCCGACGGGGCTCCCGCCCCGAGCAACGCCGCGCTGATCCGGGCCGCGCGCGCCATGATCGAGACAAGCGATCACTCGTCCGGCGACACCAAGCCGGAACGGTAGGCGTGGATCGCGGCCTGGACGCGGGTGCGTACGCCGATCTTGGACAGGACGCGCGACACGTGGATCTTGACCGTGCCGGGGGCGATGCGCAGCTCCCCGGCGATCTCGGCGTTGGAGCGGCCCAGCGCCAGCAGCCGGAGGACCTCGGTCTCCCGGGCCGTCAGCTCCATGCCGGGCTCGCGCACCGGCGGGGCGGCGAAGCGGCGCACGAGCCGGCGGGTGACCTGCGGGTCGATCAGCCCTTGGCCTCGGTGGGCCGCGCGGATCGCCGCCAGGTAGAGGTCCGGGTCCCCGTCCTTGAGCAGGAAGCCCACGGCGCCCGCCTCGAGCGCGCCGAAGAGGTATTCGTCGGTGTCGAACGTGGTCAGCGCGATGATCGGGGTGTCCGGCGCCTGGGTCGTCAGCCGGCGGATCGCGGTGATCCCGTCCGTGCCCGGCATGCGCAGATCGGTGAGGATCACGTCCGGGCGGTGCTCGCGCGCCATGCCCACCAGCTCGGCGCCGTCGCGGGCGGCGCCCAGGAACGTGATGTCCGGCTCGGGGCTGAGGAGCTGCCGCAGGCCCTCGCGGGCGAGGTGCTGGTCGTCGGCGATGAGCAGCCGGATCACGGGGTCACCTGCCGGACGGCTGCACGTGCGGGGGCCTGAGGTGGGAGTACGGGCAGGGTGGCGCGCACACGCCAGCCGTTCCTGCCGTGCGGGCCGGCGTGGCAGTCGCCGCCGAGTGCCGCGGCCCGGTCGCGCATGCCCGTCAGGCCGTGTCCACCGCCCGGGACGTTGTCGTCCGCCGGTCGGGATGGGCCCGGGTCGTCGACCGTGACGACGACCCGGCCGCTCCTCCTGCGGACGGCGACCGAGGCCGTGGTGGCCGTGGAGTGGCGTGCCACATTGGTCAGCGCCTCCTGCACGATCCGGTAGGCGCAGGCCGCCGTCTCCGGGTGGACGGTGCTGTCGAGGTCGGGATCGGCCTCCAGGGTGACGGCCAGGGCCGGGCCGCCGCTGCGTTCCACCAGGGCGGGCAGGTCGGCGAAGCCTTCACCGGGTGCGCCGTCCGATCGCACGAGGGTCGCGAGCAGTGCCCGGATCTCGGCCAGCGCCTCGGCCGACAGCTCGGCGATCCCGGCCAGCGCGCGGTCCGCCTCGCAGCCGTGACCGGCCGGCGTGCGGTCGGCCTCGCGGTCGGTTTCGCCGTCGTGAGCGGCCGGTGTGCGGCCGGCTGCGCAGCCGTGCCCGGTCAGCGTGCGCCGGGCGCCGACCGCCTGGAGTCGGATCGCGCTGAGGTGGTGCCCGACGACGTCATGGACCTCCCGGGCGATCCGGGCGGCCTCCTGCGAGCGTGCCTGCTCCTCCCTGGCCCGGCGCAGCCGCGCGGCCTGCACGGCGCGGTCGGCCCGCAGGCGCAGCGCGTACCCGATGGTGACCGGCGCCGCGCCGGCGGCGGCGTAGACCGACACGGTGGCGAGGTCCACGACGGGCCGGCCCCCGAGCCCGGCCGCGACCGCCCACCCGACCGAGCCGGCCAGGAGGAGCGAGCGCAGCCGGTGGCGGTGGTAGGCGGCGGAGGCGACGATCAGGCCCAGCACCCAGATGCCGGCGTCGCGCTCCAGCGCGAGGCCGAGCGCGAGCATCACCAGCGCGGACGCGACCACCGCCGTCAGCGGCAGCCGCCGGCGCAGCACCAGCGGCGCGCAGGCGGCCAGGATCGGCGCCGCCCATGCCGGCGTGAGCTCAACGGGCTGGCCGTGCCACCGGTCGTTCAGCGCCGAGACGGTCAGCGCGATGATCGCCACGGCGCAGGCGAGCAGGGCGTCGCGGCCCATGAGCGGCACGCGCCGCCGGACGCCGGCCAGGAAAGCCGCTGGTCGTCTCACGTGCCCAGTATCACGCGGGCCAGGAGGGGCACGTGGTGCCGGGCGCGGGCAGCCTGCCGTCGATCAGGTACCGGTCCACGTGGGCGATCACGCAGGGGTCTCCGGCGTTGAGGTAGCGGCCGTGGCCGACGTCGTCGTACTTGATCGTGACCGAGCCGGGGACCTGGTCGGTGATGGCGCGGACGGAGGGGTACTCGTAGACCGGGCCGACGCCGAGCAGCGGCGGCAGCTTGCCGACCGGCAGCGGCGCGGGCGGGTTGGGGGCCTTGGGCGCCCACGGCGAGCAGGCGAGCCAGGCGTTCTCGCGTACGCCGGAGAAGTTCGGCGAGATCGCGGCCGAGCGCCGCACCGCCGCGCGGTAGGCGCGGTAGCCGTCGTAGCGGAACCCGTCGGCGCAGTTCACCGCGAGCATGGCGGTCACGCGCGGCGGCATGCCGCGGCCCTGCGGGTCGAACCCGGACGCGTCGCCCTTCGCGGCGCTCGCGATGGCCTCCCCCAGCTTGGGCCAGCGCGCCTTGTCGCCGACCATGGCGTAGGCGAGGGACTTGAGGTCGTCCCCGTCGTAGCGGCGCGTGCCGGCGGCCAGGGGGCGGCGCTCGGCCCGCCGCACGACGGCCTGCCAGGTCTTCTCCACCTCGGCGTCGCGCAGCGCGCAATCGGAGGAGCCGGCGCACCAGCGGACGAACCGCCGGAACCCCGCCTCCAGCCCCTCGTACTGCAGCCGCTCCGACTTCGCGAAGGGGTCCACGTGGTCGGGCACGCTGTCCAGCGCCATCGCGCGCAGCCGGTGCGGGAACAGCCGCGCGTAGGAGGCCCCGAGCACGCCGCCGTAGGAGTTGCCGAGGAAGGAGATCTTCTCCTCGCCCAGGGCGGCGCGAACGGCGTCCATGTCGCGGGCCTGGGAGGCGGAGTCGAGGTGGGCGAACAGGTCGGGCACGGCGTCCCGGCAGGCAGCGATGCCGGCGGCGTTCGCCTTCAGCACCTGGTCGTACTCGCGCCTGCTGTCGGGGGTGGCGAACGCGGGACCGGCCGCGCAGCTCTCCAGCGGAACGTGCTCGCCGCTCACCCCGCCGCGCGGGTTCCAGGTGACGACGTTCATGCGGGTACGCAGGCCGGCGAAGCGCGGCAGCGCCCGCGACAACTCCTGCACTCCTGCGCCACCGGGGCCTCCCGGGTTGAACAGCACGGTGCCCACTGCCGCACCCGTCGCCGGCGCCCGGCCCACGGTGAGGGTGATCGTCTTGCCGCCGGGCTTCGACCAGTCGACGGGGACGGTCAGCTTGGCGCACTGCAACTCGGCCGAGATCTTCTCCCCGCACGCCGACCAGGTCAGGGACGGCGCCGCGGCGGAGGCCGCGGGAACGTGCGCTCCCAGCATCGCCACCAGGGGCAGGGCAAGCAGGACTGATCGTGGGCGGGTCATCGCATCCTCCAACAAGAGCGCCACGGACGACCTCACACGCTAGGCACGCCGGTCTCCCGCCACATCTGCCACAAGACATACCTCCGGCCCGCCCGCCGAGGCGGCGGGGAGGTCAGCCGGCGGTGCGGGTGGCCGGCTCCGCGTGCTCGCGCCGGTCGGCGGGGGCGGCGGTGCGCAGGCCGAAGGCGGAGATCACGGCTCCCACGACGACCATGGCCACGGGGACGACGAGCGCGGTGCGGTACGCGGCCAGCGTCGCGGCCGGTGAGCCGTCCGCCCCGGCCGCGGCCAGGCCGTACACCGCGGTCGCCGCGGAGATGCCGACCGCGCCGCCGAACTGGGTGAACGTGTAGAGCAGCCCGCTCGCCAGGCCCTGCTCCCCCTCGGGCACGCTGCCCGTGGCCGCGATGGTGAGCGGGCCGTAGGCGAGGGCGAAGGCGACGCCGGAGGTGATCAGGGTGGGGAACATCGCCAGGTATGGCCAGGTAGCGCCGACGGGCAGGAAGAGCCCGTACGCCACGACGGCCAGCAGGAAGCCGCCGAAGATGACCCGGGCGTTGCCGTACCGCCGCACCAGGCGGGGAGTGAGCACGGGGGCGAGCACCGCGTCGCAGCCCATGGCGATCAGCGCGATCGCGGTCTGCAGCGAGGACCAGCCGCGCAGCTCCTGGAGGTAGAGCGTGACGATGAACTGGAAGCCGAAGAACGCGCCCAGGAACAACATCGCGGCGACGTCGGCGCGTACCATCGCGGCCTTGCGGAAGATCCGCGGCGGGACGAGCGGTGACCTGGCGCGCCGTTCGATGACGATGAACGCCGCCAGCAGCACCAGCCCGGCGGCGAGCGCGCCGAGCGTCTGGCCGAGATCGTCGCCGCCGTGTTCGAGGCGGATGATGCCGTAGGCGAGCAGCAGCATCGCGGCGGCGGCGCTGGCCGCGCCCGCCAGGTCGTAGCCGTGCCGGGCAGGGGCGGGGCGGGTCTCCGCGGGGACCAGTTTGATCGCGGCCAGGAGGAGGGCGCAGGTCACCAGGACGGGGGCGAAGAACACCCAGCGCCAGCCCAGCTCCGTCAGCAGCCCGCCGATGATGAGGCCCAGCGAGAAGCCGCCGGCGCCGACGCCGGCGAAGACCAGCAGCGCCTTGTCGCGCTGCGGCCCCTCCGGGTACGACGTCGTGATGATCGACAGGGCGGCGGGCGTCATGAAGGCCGCCGCCACGCCGGTGACGAACCGGGCCACGACCAGCATCCAGCCGCCGGTCGCGAAGCCGCCCAGCATGGAGAAGACCAGGAAGACGCCCAGCGAGACGAGGAACGTCCGGCGCCGGCCCAGCAGGTCGGCGGTGCGGCCGCCGAGCAGCGTGAAGCCGGCGTAGCCGAGCACGTAACCGCTCATCACCCACGCCGCCGTGCCGGTGGTCAGGCCGAGGTCGGCGCGGATGGTGGGGATGGCGACGGCGAGCATGGCGACGTCGCTGCCCTCAAGGAAGATCGAGCCGCACAGGACGAGCAGCAGGACCCAGGCACGCCCGCTCATGCGGGCCGCGGAGCCTGTGGACACGGACGCGGTGGACATGGACGCGGTGGACACGGACGCGGCTCCTCACCCGTCGCGTCGCCCGGCCGCGACCGGCTCGTCGGCGAAGGACGCGGTACGTCGCGCCCGCTCGTCGGCGAAGGACGCGGTACGTCGCGCCCGCTCGTCCGCGACGGTCGCCGTGCGTTCCCGAGCCTCCCCGATCACCATGGCCGGGACCGTACCAAGCGGCCGGCGGCCCGGACCACACATTTTCTCCGGGCCCGGCCATGGGAGGAGGCCCCGGTCACGCCCCCGGCTGCGTGAGCCGCTGCAGGTCGCCGTACGGCAGGGCGTCGGCGGTCGTGTCGTACGTCCCGGAGGACAGCAGCTCGGCCGTGGAGCGGGCCGCGACGGCGTAGGCGGCCTGGGCGATGGCGGAGCCGAGGCTGACGCGGACCGCGCCGGCGGCGGCGAACTCGGCAACGGACGGCGCGCCCGCCCACGCCATGACGGCGATGGGCAGCGGCCCGGCCGCGAGCTCGGCGATCGCCGCCAGGTCGATCAGGCCGGGGACGAACAGGCTGCTGGCCCCGGCCGCGGCGTACGCCTCGGAGCGCTTCAGCGCCTCCTGGACGCCGTTGTCGGTGCCGAGGAGGAAGACGTCGGTGCGGGCGTTGATCCACGCGGGGATGCCGAGGCGGTCGGCGGCGGCGCGCGCGGCGGCCAGGCGTTCGGCCTGCTCGGACGGGTCGAGCAGGGCGCCGCCGGCCGCGTCCTCGATGTTCACGCCGACGGCGCCGGCCTGGAGGACGGCGGTGACGGTGGCGTCGATGTCGCCGTAGCCGGACTCGATGTCGGCGGTGACCGGTACGTCCACGGCCGCCGCGATCCGCTCGACGACCGCGGCGACGCGTTCCGTGCCGAGGTCGGCCCCGTCGGGGACGCCGAGCGACCAGGCGACGCCCGCGCTGGTGGTGGCGACGGCCTTGGCTCCGGCGTCGGCGACGACGATGGCGGAGGCGACGTCCCAGGCGTTGGGCAGGAGCAGCGGGTCACCCTTTTTGTGGAGGGATGCGAGGATTTCGGCCTTTGACATGGTGCCGATCTTAGGGGCGCTCCCCCGCCGCCGCTGGCCGGATTCAGACCTCATCAGCGTCGCCACGTCCGGCGAGGTGGGCCGGCCCCGCCGGTCGCCCGCGTGGTGCTCGCGGCGTACCCACCCCTTGAGTTCGACCTGGCGGCCGTCAAGAATCCCGGAAAACGCCCTTTTCCGCCTTGTATAGGAAAAGTATAGCGGTCCGCAGAATTATTTCCTCCGTCTAATCGCTTCGGTGCAGTCGCGCCACCCGATCCGCGCCATTAATGGAGGAAGAATGACCGATCTGAACGTGTCGGCCGGTCTCGACCCGGCCCAGCGCACCCAGATCAAGGACATCATCTGCGAGATCCTCGAGCTCGACCCCGAGGAGGTCTCCGAGACCAGCCTGTTCAACGAGGACCACGGCGCGGACTCCCTGCGGGCCATCGAGATCCTCGCCGCCCTGGAGCGCACCTTCAAGATCACCATCGATCAGGAGGAACTGCCCAGGATGACCAACCTCGCGGGCGTCCACACCGTCGTCGAGGAGTCGTTCGCACGGTAAAGCCGCGGACGGCGACCGGGGACGGGAGGACTTTGATGAGCGGTCAGGGAACGGGCCGGAACGGCTCCAGGCGGCGGGTGGTCATCACCGGGATCGGCGCCATTTCGAGTATCGGAATAGGCGTCGACGATTTCCGGTCGGGGCTGCGGGAAGGGCGTAGCGGCGTCAAATCCATCACCGCTTTCGACACGACCGGATTCGAATACGCCAACGCGTGCGAGATCACCGATTTCGATCCGGCCGCGCTGATCGGCCGTCTCGACCCGGCGGGGCTCGGCCGGGCCAGCCAGCTCTCGGTGGCGGCGGCGGGCATGGCGGTGCGCGACGCCGGCCTGCCGCCGGAGGAGCTGCGCGCCCGGCGCGCGCTGGTGTCGGTCGGCACCACGAACGGCGAGGGCCGCGACTTCGACACGCTCACCCGCCAGGGCATCGACGGCAGCCTCGACCCGGCGCTGAGCGCCCGGGTCGGCGCCGGGCGGCTGTCGTCGAGCATCGCCCGCGAGCTGGGCCTGACCGACGTCGAGGCCGTCACCCTGCCCACCGCGTGCGCGGCCGGCAACTACGCGATCGGCTACGGCTTCGACGCCGTGCAGAGCGGTGACGTCGACGTCGCCCTCTGCGGGGGCGCGGACGCCCTCGACCGCAAGACGTTCGCCGGCTTCTACCGGCTCGGCACGATCGCCCCGGAGATGTGCCAGCCGTTCGACCGCTCCCGCCGGGGCATCCTCACCGGAGAGGGCGCCGGCATCCTGCTCCTGGAGAGCCTGGAGGCGGCGCTCGCCCGAGGGGCGCGCGTCTACGCCGAGATCCTCGGGTTCGCGCTGAACTGCGACGCCCACCACCCGGTCGCCCCCGACCGCGACAGCATCGCCGCGTGCATGCGCCTGGCGCACAAGGACGCCGGGGTCAAGCCGGAGGAGATCGACTTCATCTCCGCGCACGGCACCGGCACCAAGGCGAACGACATCACCGAGGCCCGCGCCATCCACCAGGTGTTCGGCGGCCGGCCGCCAGCCACCGTCTCCATCAAGTCCATGCTCGGGCACTCCATGGGCGCCGCCAGCGCCCTGGCCTGCGCCGCCTGCGCGCTGGGCATCGCCGAGGGCTTCATCCCGCCGACGATCAACCACGTCGACACCGACCCGGACTGCGCGCTCGACGTCGTGCCCAACCAGGCCCGCCCGGCGGAGCTGAACGTGGTGCAGAACAACGCGCTCGCCTTCGGCGGCAACAACGCGGTCATCGTCCTCGGCAAGTGCCGGGAGTCGTGATGATCGACGTGTGCGGGGCCGGCGCCGTCGCCAGTGCGGGCGCGAGCGTACGGGAGATCTTCGAGGCGCTGTGCGCGGGGCGGGGAGAGGCCGCCGAGCCGCGCGGCTTCGACCTGACCAAGTACCGGGCCAGGCTCGCGTTCGAGATCGACGACCGGCCCGAGCCCGGCCGTGACGTGCCGCTGCGCTCGACCCGCTGGCTGGAGGACGTCGTCGCGATGGCCGCCCGCGACGCCGGGCTCGGCGAGGACCTGAGCGACGTGCCGGTGCTGGTCGGCACCACGCTGCGGGAGCTGCGCTCCGTCGAGCTGAGCTGGCGCGACGGCGTCCCGTTTGACACCGGCGAGCTGCACTTCGGCACCGCGCTGCGCCGCCGCTTCGACGCCGCCCAGACCTACACCGTGGCCAACGCCTGCTCGGCCTCCCTGTACGCGCTCGCGCTCGGCACCGACCTGCTCGCCGCGCACGCCGCCGACGCGGTGATCGTGGCCGGGGTGGACAACATCTCCGAGAGCACGTACGGGCTGCTCGACCGCTGCTACCCCGAGGCGCCCGACGCGTTGCGGCCCTTCGACAGGAACCGCAGGGGCATGCTCCAGGGCGAGGGCGCGGCGGCCGTAGTGCTGCGTCGCGGCGGAGAGGGCGGAGAGGGCGGGGCGCGCGTGCACGGCCGGATCCGCTCGGTCGCGGTGAACTGCGACGCCCACCATCCTTCCGCGCCCGACGCCAAGAGCATCTCGATCGCGATCAGGCAGGCGCACGAGCGGGCCGGCGTCGGCCCGGCCGACATCGACCTGCTCATGCTGCACGGCACCGGGACGCCGCTGAACGACGAAGCCGAGGCCCGCAGCGTCGGCGAGGTCTTCGACGAGGTGCGGCCGTCCCCGTGGATGACGGCGATCAAGTCGATGACCGGTCACACGGCGGGGGCCTCCGGCCTGCACAGCCTGCTCGTGGCGCTGGAGTCGCTGCGGGCGGGCGTGGTGCCGCCCGTGCTGGGCGTCACCGACGTCATGGACGAGATGGCCGGCCTGCGCCTCGTCCGCGACCGGGCCGTGCCCGCCGACCTGCGGGTGGCGCAGGTGAACGCGTTCGGCTTCGGCGGGCTCAACGCCGTGGCCGTGGTCGAGAGGGCGGCCCCATGACGGTGATCACAGGGACCGGCGCCGCCGTCCGCGGCGTCCACCGGCCCGCGGACCTGCTGCTCGACCTCCTGCCTCCGGGCGGCGACGACCCGGTCACCCGGCTGAAGGGGCGCGGCCTGCGCTACAAGGACCGGGCGACCAAGCTGGCGCTGTGCGCGGGCGGCGACGCGCTCGCCGAGGCCGGGCTGCTGCTCGACCCGGGGCTGGCCGTGCCAGGAGAGAGCGTCGGCGTCGTGGCCAGCACCAATTACGGGAACGTGGACACGGTCTGCGCGACCGTGTCCGTCATCGCCGAGAGCGGCTACGGCGCGACCAGCCCCATGATGCTGCCCGCCACCGCCAGCAACGTGACCGCCTCCTGGCTGGCCATCTCGTACGGGCTGCGCGGCGTCAACCTCACCCTGTGCAACGGCGGCACCTCCGGGCTCGACGCCCTCCACTGGGCCCGGACGATGATCGACGCCGGCCGGGTGGAACGCATGCTCGTGGTGGGCGTCGAGCCGGCCAACGAGATGGTGGAGCGGCTGGCCGGACCGGTGTTCGACGGGGCGGTGGCGCTGGTGCTGGAGTCCGCCGGATCCGCCGCCGCCCGTGGGGCCCGGCCCCTGGCCAGGCTGGACGGGTACGCCCGCCGCGGCACCCACGGGCAGGCCGTCGCCGCCGTCCTGGGCCCGTCCCCGGCCGTGGGGTTGTGGTGCGCGCCCGAACGGCGCGAGGTGAGCCAGGTGGACGGCGCGCGCGTGCACGACCTGACCGCGCTGCTCGGGCCCTGCTCCGGCGCGCTCGGCGTGGCCCAGTGCGTGGCGGGGGCCGCGTGGCTGGGCGCGGGCGGTCGCGGGGACGTCCTGGCCAGTACGACCGGACCGGACGCCGCTGCCGCCGCCCTCCTGACCTCCGCCGGTACGTCCCCGGCGACCCCCGCCCGCCCGGCCACGGCTGGAGCCGCCCGATGAACGCCGCGCACGCGCCGCTCACGAACACCGCCCACGCGCCACTTGCGAACGCCGCCCACGCGTGGGTGCCGGTGCGGTGCCGGCGGGCCGGCGCCGGAGAGCGGCCCGTGCGGGTGCTGCTGCTCCACGGTCTGGGCGGGGGCCCGTCCACCTGGCACCGGTTCGCCGACCTGGCGGCCCCGCACCTGGAGCTCCTGGAGGCGGACCTGCCCTGGTCGGCCACCGGCACCGGCGAGTGGAGCAGGCAGGCCGACGCCACCCCGTGGATCAGGGCCGCCGTGGCCGCAGCCGGGGACGTCGAGCTGGTCGTCGCCCACTCCTTCGCCGCCAACGTGCTGCTGGAGGCCGCCGCCACCGGCGGACCCTCGATCGCGGCCGTGCTGGTCTCGCCGTTCTACCGCTCCGCCCCCGCCGAGTTCGACTGGGCGACCATCGAGAGCTACCTCGACGGCTTCCACGGCATCCTCGACGACGGCCTGCGCGTCAGCTCCGGCGACCGCCTGGCCGCCGGGCTGCGCCGCGACATGGCGTTGCGGCTGCGCGAGCGGCTCGGCCCGTACGGCTGGATGCGCTTCTTCGACTCCTACCTGCGCTCGCCGCTGCTCGACACCGCCGCCGTCACCGCGCCCTGCCTGGTCGTCAGCGGCACCGACGACCTCGCCGCCCCGCCGCGCGACGGCCGGACGCTGGCCATGGCGCTGCCGCGGGCCCGCTTCGAGGCCCTGCCCGCAGGCCACCTGCCGATGATCGAGCAGGCGCACCGATTCGCCGAGCTGGTCGGTGAGTTCGCCGCGACACTACCCCTGGAGATCACGTGACCGTCACCCGCCTGGAGATCCGGCCCCGGTACGAGGGTGCGAACATCGGCACCTGGATCGGCTTCAAACACCTGAACTACCTCGTCGAGGAGGCGGTGCTGGAGCACCTGCGCCGCACGGGGATGCCGGTCACCGACCTCTACCACGACCACGGACTCTGCGTGGACCTGGTGGACATCGACACCCGCATCCTGCGCGCGCTGCGCGTGGACGACCTGGCGACGGCCGAGGTGAGCGCGGCCGAGCCGGGCGCGCTGCGTTTCGCCGTCGCGATCCGCCCGGACGCCGAGTCGGCGAAGGCCGTCTCCGCCAAGGTCACGGTGGCGCTGCGGCACGACCCGCGCGGCGGCGAGAGCGCCGACATCCCGCCACGGCTGCGCCCCTACGCCGTGGACCGGCTCGGCGACGGCGACAAGGCGGTGGAGGTGCCCGAGAGCGCGGACCCGATCGCGTTCCTGACCGAGGGACGCAACGCCTTCGGCTGGAAGTGGCGCATCCCGTACTTCTACTGCCACTTCACCGAGCGGCTGCAGATGTCGGGCTACCTGCGGATCATGGAGGAGGTCGTGGACCTGTTCCTGGCCGACCGGGGCGTGTCCGTGAAGCGGCTGCTGGACGAGCAGCGGTGGATCCCCGCCGTCCCGCACTCCCGCGTCACGCTGCTCGACGAGGCCCTGATGGAGGAGGACCTCTACACCGTCCTGACGGTCGAGGAGGTCTACAAGCGGCTCACCTACACCTCCCGCATGGACTGCTACGTGCTGCGCGACGGGCGGCTCGTCCCCACCGCGACCGGGCGCATCACCCACGGCTACGCCGAGCTGGCCGGCCGCTCCGAGTGGGGGCTGGTGTCATTCGACGACCGCCTCGCGGGCGCGCTCTCCGGTGCCGCGCTCTCCGGTGCGGCGCTCTCCGGTGCGGCGCTTCCCGGTGCGGCGCGATGACCGACGTCCTGGTCACCGGCGTCGGCGCGGTCACCTGCCAGGGGTACGGCGCCGCGGCGCTCCAGCAGGCCATGACCGGCGCCGTCGCCCCGGTGCCCGAGCGCATCCCCGACCCCGGCGCGAACCTGCGCCACCCGCTGATCCTGCGCGTCCCCGGCGTCGCGCCCGGCCGGGGACGGGCCGCCCGGCTGGTCACCACCGCCGTGAGCGAGGCGCTCAGGGACGCCGGCCTGGAGCGGCGCCCCTGGCCGGGACGGGTCGGCGTGGTGATCGGCTCGTGCATGGGCGAGGCCATGCTGCACGAGAGTGGCAGGTGCGCGGAGGACGACGGCGCCGGGTGGCGGCCCACGTTCCGGCTCGCCTCGGCGGTGGGCGAATGGCTGGGCGCCTTCGGCGTCAACACGAGCATCAGCAACGCCTGCGCCGCCGGCGGGTTCGCGCTGTGCCTGGCCGCCGACCTCATCAGGAGCGGCGAGGCCGACATGGTCATCAGCGGCGGCGTGGACGCGTACTCCAGGGTCGGGTGGGCCTCCTTCGACCGGCTGGGCGCCATCGACCCCGTACGGTGCCGGCCGTTCGACCGGGAGCGGCGCGGCACCATCCTCGCCGAGGGCGCCGGGATCCTCGTGCTGGAGTCGGGCGAGCACGCCCGCGAGCGCGGCGCCATCGGGTACGGCCGGATCGCCGGCGCGGGCTGGAGCTGCGACGCCCACCACCTCACCGCCCCCGAGCCCACCGGGGAGCAGATCGTGCGCGCCATGCGCGAGGCACTGGGCGGCTCCGGCGAGCCCGGCTGCGTCATCCCGCACGGCACCGGGACCCGCCTGAACGACCTGGTCGAGAGCCGGGCCCTGCGCCAGGTGCTCGGGGCACGCACCGGCGAGGTGCCGCTCTACAGCGCCAAAGCGCTGGTCGGGCACACCGGCGGCGCGGCGGCGGCGCTCGGCGCGGTGGCGGCGGCGCTGATCCTGCGCTCCGGCACCGTGCCGCAGAACGTCGCCATCGGCGAGCAGGACCCCGAGTGTGAGGTCTACCTGCCGGTGTCCGGCCCGGTACGGCTCAGGACGCCCCGCGTGATGGTCAACGCCTACGCCTTCGGCGGCAACAACGCCTCCTTCGTCCTGGAGCAGGCCGCATGACCGGGGACGTCGTCGTGACCGGCGTGGGCATCGTCGCCCCCGGCACCGCCGCGCCCACCGGCCGGTCCGGTGGCCCGCGCGACATCTCGTCCACCGGCGCGCCCAGCGGCCGGTCCGGCGGCGCGCTCGACGGGCCCTCCGCCGGCGTGCCCAGCGGCACGTCCGGCTGCCCGCTTGACGGGCTCTCCGCCGGCGTGCCCAGCCGCACGTCCGGGAGCGCGCCGGGCGGGCGGGAGTCGTGGTTCGACGTGGCCGCGGAGCTGGGGCCGCGGGGGTACAAGTACCTTCCGCCCGCCTCCCAGTACCTTCTCGCCGCCGCGCGCCGGGCCGTCGCGGCGGCGGGCGGCCTGGAGCACGCGGCGCCGCACCGGCGGGCGGCGGCCGTCGGGACGAACGGGGCCCTGCGCGCCTACTTCGACGACGTCGACGCCAAGGTCACCGGGGGCCACTCCGACGACCTCAGCCCGGCCGGCGCCCCCTACTTCGCCGTCAACGTGCTCAGCGGGCGCCTGGCCAGCGAGCACCTGCTCAAGGCGTTCAGCCTGACGCTGACCTCGCCGCGGGTGGCCGGGTTCGAGGCCGTGGAGACGGGGGCGCGGGCGCTGGCGCTCGGCCGGGCCGACGTGCTGGTGGCCGCCGCGATGGAGCACGGCCTGCCGCACCACGCCCCCGGCCTCCCCATGGAGCAGGGCGCGGTGGCGATCGTGCTGGAGCCGCGGGCCCGTGCCGAGGAGCGTGGCGCGGTCGTGCTCGGCACGTGCTTCGCCCGCGCGGGGTTCGCGCCCCCGGGCCTGGCGGCCACCTCCGAGGGGCGGCGCCGGCTGGCCGAGCAGGTCGAGCGGGCGGCGGCCGAGCTCGGGGCCGCCGACGCCGAGGTGTACCAGGTGCTGGACGGCTCGCCGGTGAGCCGCGCCCTGGAGGCCGCCGCCGGCGCCGTGGGCCTGACGGTCCGGCCCGCCGTCGTGGCCGGGGGCGGGTGCCTGGCGCCGTCGTTGCTGCTGGCCCGCTCGTTCGTCCCGGCGGAACGGCCCCGCCTCGTGATCACGGCGACGGCCGAGGGCAACTTCGCCCTCGCCGGCGCCCGCCCCGCACCCGCGCACCGCGAAAGCCGCGCGCCCGCGCACAACGAAAGCCCCGCACCCGCGCACAACGAAAGCCGCGCACCTGGGGGCCGCTCGCCGTCAGGGGCCGGAAGCTCCTACCGCCCGCCTCAGCCAACCGGGAGTCAGCCATGTTGATGCCACTCGACAAGACCTGGGGCCTGGTCCTGGGCGCCTCCAGCGGGATCGGCCGGGCCTGCGCGCTGGCCATGGCCGAGCAGGGCATGAACGTCGTCGGCGTGCACTTCGACACCGCCGCCATGCGGGACTCGGTGGCCCGGCTGGAGGAGGAGGTGGAGGCGTACGGGGTGCGGGCCAGCTTCCACAACGTCAACGCCGCGCGCAAGCCCGTACGGCAGGAGATGGTGGACACGATCGCCGAGCTGACCGACGGCGCGGGCCTGAAGATCCTGCTGCACTCGCTGGCGTTCGGCACCCTCGTGCGTTACCTGCCCGGCGACGGGAGCGATGCCCGGCTCAGCCAGCGGCAGCTCGAAATGACGATGGACGTGATGGCGCACAGCCTCGTCTACTGGGCGCAGGACCTGGCCGCCGCCGGGCTGCTGCCGCCGGGCG
This sequence comes from [Actinomadura] parvosata subsp. kistnae, assembly GCF_900323885.1. Taxonomy (GTDB): domain Bacteria; phylum Actinomycetota; class Actinomycetes; order Streptosporangiales; family Streptosporangiaceae; genus Nonomuraea; species Nonomuraea composti. Next base: position 2,606,279 of record NZ_OOHJ01000018.1, read on the forward strand.
CCAAGGTGTTCGCGATGACGAGCGCCGGCGCCGTCCAGCACCTGCCCAGCTACGGCGCGGTGTCGGCGGCCAAGTGCGCGCTGGAGTCGCACGTGCGCCAGCTCGCCTGCGAGCTGGCCCCCCACGGCGTGGCGGTGAACGCGCTGCGGGCCGGTGTCACGCTCACCCCGGCGCTGCGGCGCATCCCGGAGCACGGCGAGTTCGCCACGCAGAGCGCGCGCAACAACCCCCACCACCGGCTGACCACCCCCGAGGACGTCGCCGAGGCCGTGGTGCTGCTCTCGCGCACCAGCTCCTCGTGGATCACCGGCAACACGATCGGGGTGGACGGCGGCGAGCTGCTGGCCGCGGGCGCCTCGTGGGCACGCGACGACACCTGAGGAGAGATCATGGATGAGCTGGTCATGTCGGGATGGTCCGTCGCCTCGCCCTTCGGGCTGGGGGTGGACCCGTTCGCCGCCGGGATCGGCGCGGGGCGGCGTCCGGTGTCCACCCCCGTCAGCGGGCCGTTCGACGAGGCGTGCGTCATTCCCGGCTTCGACATCCCCGCCGTGCTCGGCCCCAAGGGCACCCGCGCCATGGACCGCGCGACCGGCATCGCGGTCGCCGGGGTCGGGATGCTGCTGGAGCAGTACGGCGCGGGCCTGACCGACCGCCCGGAGAGCGTCGGGCTCGTGCTCGGCACCGGGTCCGGCAGCGTGCAGAGCATCATCGACTTCACCAGGGAGTCGATGACCGGCGACAAGCCGTACCACGTGGACCCGGCCCGCTTCCCCAACACCGTCATGAACCGGGCCGCCGGGCAGAGCGCCATCTGGCACGGACTCAAGGGCCCGAACGCCACCGTCGCGGGCGGCGCCGCCACCGGCCTGCTCGCCCTCAACTACGCCACCCGCCTGCTGCGGCGGGGGCGTTGCGAGACGATCCTGTGCGGCGCGGTCGAGGAGTTCTCCGAGCACCGCGGCCGGCTGGCCTGGCAGGCGGGGCACCGCGACGAGCCGCTGGGCGAGGGCTGCGCGATCTTCCTGATGGAGACGGGACGGAGTGCCGCCCGCGCGGGGCGCACCCCGCTGGCCACCGTGCTCGGCTCCCGCTTCGCCGCCTTCACCGAGCTGGAGGAGGCCGGGCCGTGCCTGGAGGGCTGCGTCACCGGGTTGCTGGAGCGGCTCTGGCTCGATCCCGGGGACGTGCGGCTGGTGGCCGCGTCCGGCACCAGGGGCGAGCTGGGGGAGCAGGAGGAACTGGGCATCTCCGAGTCGGTCGGCACGGGCGCGGCCCGGCTGCGCTGCCGGGACGTGCTCGGCGACATGGCGGCGGCCTCCGCCGCCTTCCAGCTCGCCGCCGTCCTGGCCGCGAACGGACTGGAAGGCCGGGGCGCGGGAGCTCCGGAAGGCCGGCCTGGTGACATCGCGCTGGTCACGACCATGGACCGGGACGGGGTGACCGGCTGCACCGTGCTGCGGCTGGAAGCCGGCGCCAGAGCGGAACGCGCGGCATGACCTCGATCCTCGACCGCATCAACGCGCTGCCGGCCGACACGTGGCGCCGCTGCCCCGGCTGCTCCGGGCTCGTGCACCGCGACGGCCTGGCCAGGCACGCCCACACGTGCCCGGACTGCGGCCACCACTTCCCGCTGCGGGCGGCCGAGCGCATCGCGATGCTCGCCGACCCCGGCAGCTTCACCGAGCGCCACGGCGACCTCGCCCCGCTGGACCCGCTGTCCTTCACCGACCGGCTGCCCTACCCCGACCGGCTGGCCAGGGCCAGGCGGAGCACCGGGCTGCAGGACGCCGTAGTGACCGGCACCGCCACGCTCGGCGGCCGTCCCGTGGTGCTGGCCGTGCTGGACTTCGCCTTTCTCGGCGGCAGCATGGGCTCGGTCGTGGGCGAGAAGGTCGCCCTGGCCGCCGAGCTGGCCCTGCGCACGAGGGCGCCGCTGGTCGCCGTCTCCGCCTCCGGTGGGGCCCGCATGCAGGAAGGCGTGCTGTCGCTGCTGCAGATGGCCAAGACCGCCGCCGCCGTGCGCCGCCTGCGGGACGCCGGGGTGCCGTACCTGAGTGTGCTGGCCGATCCGGTGTACGGCGGGGTGGCCGCGTCGTTCGCGTCGCTGGGGGACGTGATCGTGGCGGAGGAGGGGGCGCGGGCGGGGTTCGCCGGGCCCCGGGTGATCGAGCAGACGATCAGGCAGGAGCTGCCGCCGGGCTTCCAGACCGCCCGGTTCCTGCACGAGCACGGGCATGTGGACATCGTGGTCCGCCGCCAGGAGCTGCGCGGGACGCTGTCGCGCCTGGTCTCGCTGCTCACGCTGACCGCCGACCGCCCGACGCTCCCGCCCCGCCCCTCTCCTGGCCCCGGCCGCGCCGCCGCCGATCCCGGACGCTCGTCCTCCGCCGGCTCCGGCCGTTCGTCCGAGGAGGAGGCGGTGCCGGACGCGTGGGAGAGCGTGCGGCTGGCCCGCGCGCCCGAGCGGCCCAACGCCACCAGGCGCATCGAGGAGCTGTTCACCGGCTTCACCGAGCTGCACGGCGACCGGCAGAGCGGCGACGACCCGGCGGTGATCGGCGGCCCGGCCCGGCTGGGCGGCGTCGCGGTGATGGTGGTCGCCCACCGCAAGGGCGCCGGCACCGCCGAGAACGTCGCCCGCAACTTCGGCATGCCCCACCCCGCCGGCTACCGCAAGGCCATGCGCCTGTACGGGCTCGCCGAGCGGCACCGCCTGCCGGTGGTGACGCTGGTGGACACGCCGGGCGCGTACCCGGGGATCGCCGCCGAGGAGGGCAACCAGAGCGGCGCGATCGCCGAGTCGCTGGCGCTGGCCGCCGGGCTGCGTACCCCCGTGCTCAGCGTGATCACCGGGGAGGGCGGCAGCGGCGGCGCGCTGGCGCTGGCCGTGGCCGACCGGCTGCTCATCGAGGAGCACGGCGTCTTCTCCGTGATCAGCCCGGAGGGGGCCGCCTCGATCCTGTTCGGCGACGCCTCCCGGGCGCCGGACCTGGCCAGGGCGCTGCGCCTGCGCGCGACCGACCTGCGCGAGCTGGGGCTGGTCGACGCGGTGGTGCCCGAACGGCCGGGGGCGCTGGCGCGGGCGCTGGTGGAGCACCTGGGCGGGCTGCTCGCCGTGCCGGTGGAGGAGCTGGTCGAGCGGCGCTACCGGCGGTTGCGGTCGTACGGGACGTGGACGACGGAGAAGGAAGATCGCCATGGCTGAACTGCACGACACGGTCGAGGCGGCGGCCCGGCTGCTGGACCTGATACGCGGCACCGACGTGCGGCGGCTCCGGCTGGCTGTGGACGACGTGCGCATCGACGTGGAACGCGACGACGGCACCCCTGCGATCACGCAGGTGACCAGCGCAGAAATGGCGGGCGGCGCGGAGGCGGTGGGGACGGGAGCGGTCGTCGCACCTCTCATGGGCGTGTTCTACCAGCGCCCGGCCCCCGACCAGCCGCCGTTCGTCGAGGTGGGCCAGCACGTCCACGCGGGCCAGCAGGTCGCGATCGTCGAGGCCATGAAGAGCATGAACCCGGTGGTCGCCGACCGGGACGGCGTGGTGGCGCGGATCTGCGTGGCCGACGGCGAGGTGGTGGAGTTCGAGCAGCCGCTGCTCGAGCTCGCGCCCGCGGGAAGCGGGTGAGCGCGGTGCGGCGCATGCTGGTCGGCAACCGCGGCGAGATCGCCGTACGCATCGTGCGCACCTGCCGCGACCTCGGCATCGAGAGCGTCGTCGCGCACTCGACGGCCGACCGCGGCAGCCTGGCCGTCGAGCTGGCCGACCGGGCGGTGCACATCGGGCCCGCCCCGGCCCGGCGCAGCTACACCAACATCCCGGCCCTGCTGTACGCGTGCGCCAAGACCGGCGCCGACGCCGTGCATCCCGGCTGCGGCTTCCTGTCGGAGGACCCGCTGTTCGCGGCGGCCTGCGGCGAGGTCGGCATCACGTTCGTCGGCCCGTCGCCCAAGCACATCGCGCTCATGGGCAACAAGGTCGACGCCAGGGCCGCGATGCGGGCGGGCGGCGTGCCCGTCCTGCCCGCCTCCGACGGGCCCGTGGACGGCGCGTACGAGGCCCGCCAGGCGGCCGGCGACATCGGTTACCCGCTGATCGTCAAGGCCGTGGCGGGCGGCGGCGGGCGCGGGATGCGGGTCGTGCACCGCCCCGAGGACCTGGTGCCGGCGTACGAGGACACCAGGGCCACCGCCCGCACGCTCTTCCAGGACGACCGCGTCTACCTGGAGAGGTACGTGCCGCGCGGCCGGCACATCGAGGTGCAGGTCCTGGCCGACTCCTTCGGCAACGTGATCGACCTCGGCGAGCGCGACTGCACGGTGCAGCGCAGGCACCAGAAGCTGGTGGAGGAGTCGCCGGCCCCGTCGCTCGGCGACGACCTGCGGCGCCGGCTGCGCCGGGTGGCCGTGGCGGGCGCGGAGTCCATCGGGTACGTCAGCGCGGGCACCTTCGAGTTCATCGTGACCGACGACGGCGAGCCGTACTTCATCGAGATGAACACCCGCCTCCAGGTGGAGCACCCGATCACCGAGGAGCGCACCGGGCTCGACCTGGTCGAATGGATGATCAGGATCGCTCGCGGCGAGGCGCTGCCGTTCGGCCCGGGCGACGTCGAGCCGTCGGGGCACGCCGTCGAGGTGCGCATCAACGCCGAGGACGCCGGGCGTGACTGGGCGGGCTCCACGGGCCGTGTGCGCGGCCTGCGCCTGCCCGCCGGGCCGGGCATCCGGGTCGACTCGCACCTGTACGACGGGTACGAGGTGCCGCCGTTCTACGACTCGCTGCTCGCCAAGATCATCGCCACCGGCCCGACCCGGGAGGTGGCGCTGCGCCGGATGGACCGGGCGCTGCGCGAGTTCCGGTGCGACGGCGTGGTGACGAACGCGGCCTTCCACCGCACGCTCCTGCGCGACCCCGGCTTCGCCTCCGGCGACTACCGGCTCGGCATCGCCGAGTCCCTGTGCTCCCCGCAACCGTGAAGAGAGGAAAGACGCATGACCGAACAGATCATGGCCAAGGTCGACAAGGAGGAGCTGCGCACGGTGATCGCGGCGACCCTCGACGTGGACGTGGCCGAGGTGACCGACGGCGCGTTGTTCGTCGAGGACCTGGAGGTCGACTCGCTGATGGCGCTGGAGATCGCGGTCAACCTGGAGCAGCGGTACCAGGTGAAGATCGGTGAGAGCGAGCTGTCCGGGGTGACCACGCTGGACAGCACGCACGCCCTGCTGGAGGAGCTGCTGCGGAAGGCCGGCCGGTGACCGCTCTGACGGCGACGGTGCTGCTCGATCCGGACGAGCCCGTGCTGGCCGGGCACTATCCGGGCTTCCCGGTGTTCCCCGGTGTGCGGGTGGTGGAGCTGGCCGACCAGACGGTACGCGCGTCCGCCGCGGACCTGGAGCTGGCCGAGATCGTCAGCGCCCGCTTCCTCCGCCCGGTCCTGCCCGGTGACCTGATCACCGTGGAAGCCACGCTGCGGGGCGGCGACTGCACCGCGGTGGTCACCACCGACCGGGGCGAGACCGCCCGGCTGCGGCTGCGGTACCGGGAGATCGGGAAAGGCGGAAATCCATGAGCGGGGCCGAGCAGGGCGGACGCGGCGTCGCCAGCGGGGCCGGGCGGATCGAGCGGGGTGTCGTGGGCGGGGTGGAGCAGATCAAGCGGATCATCCCGCACCGCTACCCGATCCTGCTGGTCGACCGGGTCGTGTCGGTGTCGCCGGGCCGCGGTCTGACCGCGATCAAGGCGGTCACCTGCAACGAGCCCTGCTACGAGCACGTCGGGGACGACGCGGGCGAGCGGGCCTACCACTACCCGCCGTCGCTGGTGCTGGAGTCGTGGGCGCAGGCCGCCGCGCTGCTGGCGCTGTGGGAGCAGCCGAACCCCGACGTGCTGTCGGACAAGGTGGTGCTGGGCGGCGCGATGAAGAACGTGCGCTTCCCACGCCCCGTGCTGCCCGGCGACGTGATCGAGCACCGCGTACGCCTGGTCCGCCAGGTCGGCGACAGCTCGATCATGGAGGGGGAGTCCCTCGTCGGCACGGACGTCGTCCATGAGATCGGCGCCATGGTGGAGACGATGCGCCCGATCGACGTCCTCCGCCCCGAGCCGGTGGGGAGCCCGTCATGAGCGAGCGCCCGGTCGCGCTGGTCACCGGCGGCTCGCGGGCATCGGCAGGGCCGTGGTGACCCGGCTCGCCCTCGACGGCCACGACGTGGCCTTCTGCTACCAGTCCAACGCCGAGGCGGCCCGCGCGGCGGCCAAGGAGGCGTCGGAGGCGGGCGCGCGCGTCCTGTCCCGGCAGGTGGACGTGGCCGACCGCGCCCAGGTGCGGGCGTTCACGGCCGAGGTCGAGGACGAGTTCGGCCCCGTGCGGGCCCTGGTCACCTCGGCCGGGATCACCCGCGACCGGCCGCTGGCGCTGCTGCCGGACGCCGACTGGGACCGGGTGATCTCGGTCAACCTCGACGGCACGCACAACGTCGTGCGGGCCGCCATCTACCCGATGATGAAGCGCAAGCGCGGCACCGTCGTCACGCTGTCGTCCGTGGCCGGCGTCGCCGGGAACGCGGGCCAGACGAACTACGCGGCGTCCAAGGCCGGGATCATCGGCTTCACGAAGGCGCTGGCCAAGGAGGTCGGCCGGTACGGCATCACGGCCAACGTGGTCGCCCCCGGCTTCATCGAGACCGACATGACCGCCGGGCTGGGCGGCAAGGTCGCCGAGCGGATGGGGGAGCGGATCAGCCTGGGCCGCTTCGGCACGCCGGGCGAGGTGGCCGACCTGGTGTCCTTCCTCGCCTCCGGCCGGGCCGCGTACATCACCGGCCAGGTCATCCGTGTGGACGGCGGCATCGCCCTGTGAGCGCGAAGGGAGACACGGTGAGGTTCTACTTCAGCCTGCGCAGCCCGTACTCGTGGCTGACCCTGCACGACCTGATGGGCGACTATCCCGAGCTGGCCGAGCGGCTGGAGTGGATCCCGTACTGGGACCCGGAGGAGGCGCTGCTCAAGGAGCTGAACGCGGCCGGCGGCGAGTTCGGCTACGCCAGCATGCCGAAGGCCAAGCACCTGTACCTCCTCCAGGACGTGCGCCGGCTGGCCCGCGCCCGCGGCCTGGCCGTGCGCTGGCCGCTGGACCGCGAGCCGCGCTGGGAGGTGCCGCACCTGGCCTACCTGGTGGCCGCGGAGCGGGGGTGCGGCAGGGAGTTCGTGCTGCGCGCCTGCGAGCTGCGGTGGGAGCAGGGGCAGGACATCTGCGACCCGGCCGTGCTCGCCCGCCTCGCCGAGGACGTCGGCCTGCCCGGCGACGAGGCGGTGGCGGCGGCCGACGACGCCGCCGTGCGCGAGCGGGGCGTCCGCGCCCTGCTGTCGGCCTACGAGGACGGCGTGTTCGGGGTGCCGTTCTTCACCCGCCGCTACGACAAGTTCTGGGGGCTGGACAGGCTCGCGGCGTTCGCCGAGGTCGCCGGGGCGCGCCCGGCCGGCGACCGCCGCCCGGCCGAGGAGCACGCCGGCGGCTGCGGCTGACCGGTATGGGCGGAATATAGGGCGCCGCCGGACCGTGCTGGAGAGGTGAACGGGGATTGAGCGAGTTCGAGAGTTTCATGGCCCGGCTGGGTGATCACGCGGCGCGGGTGCCCGGACGGGTGGCGCTGGTGTTCCGCGACGGTCGCGGCGAGGAGGAGAGCCACACGTACCGGGAGCTGTGGTCCGCCGCCCGGTCGGCGGGCGCGTGGCTGGCGGAACGGGTGCGTCCGGGGGAGCGGGTGCTGCTGTCGTACCCGTCCGGGGCCGAGTTCGTCACGGCGTTCCTCGGCTGTCTGTACGCGGGCGCGGTCGCCGTCCCCGCACCTGTGCCGGACGCCTACCGGCAGCACCACGACCGCATCACGGCCGTCTGCGGGGACGCGGCCCCGTCGCTGATCCTGACCGACGAGGCCCACCTCGACGCGGTCACCGGCTGGGTGCGCGAGGCCGGGCTCGGCGTCGAGGTGACGGTGGCCTGCCGCGCCGAGCCGGGCGAGCCGGCCCCGGTCACGCCGGAGTCGCTGGCCTTCCTCCAGTACACCTCCGGCTCCACCAGCGAGGCGAAGGGCGTGATGGTTGGGCACGGCAACCTGGTCGACAACATCCTCGTCGGCCGCCGCCTGCTCGACCTGGACGAGGGCGCCCGCTTCTGCAGCTGGCTGCCCGTCTACCACGACATGGGCCTGGTGGCGATGATCCTGCTGCCGCTCCACCTCGGCGGGACCGCGGTGCTCATGTCGCCGACGACGTTCCTGCGCCGCCCGTGGACGTGGCTGGAGGCGATCGCCGAGCACGGCGCCGAGGTGAGCGCGGCCCCCGACTTCGCGTACGACCTGTGCGCCCGCCGCGTCACCGACGAGCAGATCAGGGGGCTCGACCTGTCGGGCTGGCGGCACGCCTGCAACGGCGCCGAGCCGGTGGACGCGGGCACGCTGGCCAGGTTCGCCGACCGGTTCGCCGCGGCCGGGCTCAAGCCCGAGTCGCTGACCGCCGGGTACGGCATGGCCGAGGCCACGCTGTTCATCTCCGGCACCGCGCCCGGCCACGCGCCCGTCGTCACCAAGGTCGGCGCGGCGGCGCTGGAGCATGACGTGCTGGAGCCCGACCCGGCGGGCCGCCCGCTGGTGAGCTGCGGCCGGCCGCGCGCCCTGGACGTGCGCATCGTGGACCCCGCCACCGGCGCCGAGCTGCCCGAGGGGCGGGTCGGCGAGATCTGGGTACGCGGCGACGGCGTGGCGCGCGGCTACTGGCGGCGGGAGGCGGAGACCCGGCGCTGCTTCGGCGCGACCACCGCCGCAGGAGAGCCCGGGTTCCTCCGCACCGGCGACCTCGGCGCCCGCCTGGACGGCGAGCTGTACGTTACCGGCCGGATCAAGGACATGATGATCGTCCACGGGCGCAACCTCTACCCGCACGACGTCGAAAGGGCCCTGACCGGGCTGAGCCCGGCCACGGAGGGGCTGCCGTCCTGCGTGTTCTCGGTGGCGGCGCCCCGTGAGGAGCTGGTGGTCGTCCAGGAGGTCAGGAGCCGGGCCGTGCCCGGCCAGGCGCTGTCCGTCCTGGCCGGGGAGATCAGGTCGGCCCTCGGCCGGCGGCTGGGTGTGAGCGTGGCGAACGTCTGCTTCGTGCGGCCGGGCGGCATCCGCCGAACGACGAGCGGCAAGATCCGGCGGCCCGCGATGAAGAAGCTGTTCGTCGCGGGGCTGCTCGGCGCGACCCACGAGGACCTCTCCCCCGGCGTCATCTCGCACTACCGAACGCCGGGCGCCGCCGGGGAGCTTCGGGAGGGTGGCTCATGACGCCGCCGCGCCCGCCCGCCGAGTGGCTGGAGGATGCGCTGGGGGATCCCGGCGCGGAGGGGAACGTGTTCTCCGTCGCCGGGCTCCTGGAGCTGGACCGGCGCGAGGAGTTCCCCGCCGACGCCTGCGCCCGCCTCGACGAGCTGGGCCTGCAGCGCTTCTACGTGCCCGCCGAGCACGGCGGCGGCCTGCGCTCGTACGAGGACCTGCTCCAGGTCATCCGGGTGCTGTCCCGCCGCGACTTCACCGTGGCCCTGGCCCACTGCAAGACCTACCTCGGCTCGGTCGCCGTCTGGGTGGCCGGCACGCCGGAGCAGGCGGCGGCGCTGGCCCGGCGGGTGCTGGGCGGCGAGGTCGTCTCACTCGCTCTAACCGAGCGCGACCACGGCAGCGACCTGCTCGCCGGCTCCGTCACCGCCACGCCCGACGCCTTCCACCACCGGATCGACGGCGAGAAGTGGCTGATCAACAACGCCACCCGGGGCGACCTGGTGTGCGTGCTGGCCCGCACCGGCGCCCCGGGCGAGGCGCGCGGGCACAGCCTGTTCCTGGTGGACAAGCACGCCCTGCCCGAGGGCACGTACCGGTGCCTGCCCAAGGTGCCGACGCACGGCGTGCGCGGGGCCGACATCAGCGGCATCGCCTTCACCGGCGCCGAGGTGCCCGCCGGGGCGATGGTGGGGGAGCCAGGCGGCGGGCTGGAGGTCCTGCTCAAGGCCCTGCAGATCACCCGTACGCTCTGCGGCGGCATGTCCCTGGGCATGGCCGAGCACGCGCTGCGCCTGGCGACCGGCTTCGCCGAGCGGCACCGGATGTTCGGCCGCCCGCTGATCGAGCTGCCGCAGACCGCCCGCGTGCTGGCCGAGGCGTACGCCGACCTGATGGTGGCCGAGGCCGTGACGGTGCTGTCCACGCGGGCCGTCCACTCGCTCACCGCGGAGCAGAGCGTGATCTCCGCGATCGTCAAGTACTACGTGCCGACCCTGGCCGACCAGGTCATCAACCGGCTGGCGAAGGTGCTGGGGGCGCGGGCGCTGCTGGTGGACGGGCCGTTCCAGAAGGTGCAGCGCGATCACCGCATCGTCGGCATCTTCGACGGCAACACGCTGGTCAACCTCAACGCGCTGGTCAACCAGTTCGCGGGGCTGGCGCGCGGCTACCGGCGCGGGCTCGTGGACCGGGAAGGGCTGGACGCGGCGGCGGACCTGGGCCGCGAGCTGCCTCCGCTCGTCCCGGCCCGGCTGAGCCTGCTCTCCCGCGGCGGCTGCAGCCTCGTGCAGGACCTGCCCACCCGCACGCCGGTGGCCGATCAGGCCGATGGTCATGTGGCCGAGCTGCGGCGGCGGGCCGACGGGTTGCACGAGGAGCTGGCCCGCACCCGCCCCGCCGGCCGGGACGTGCCGCCGGAGCTGTTCGAGCTGGCCAGGCGTTACGCGGCGCTCTACGCGGGCGCGGCCTGCCTGCGGTTGCGGGCGGGCGACGGCGGCGACGAGGACGACCAGGGGTTGCGCCGGTCGCGCGCCTGCCTGGCCCGGGTGCTCGGCCGCCATGACGAGGCCGTGGACGGCCTGCTGCCCGTGCTGCGCGAGCGGGTCCACGACCGGCGGCCGCTGTCGGCGCTGCCGTACCGATCGAACTCACGAGGAGCTGTCACCCATGCCGTCTGACACGATCAGCACGTGGCTGCGCGAGCGCGTCGCCTTCTACGTGGAATGCGAGCCGGCCGAGATCGACCCCGACGTCAAGCTCGTGGAGATCGGGCTCGACTCGGTGTTCGCGATGAGCCTCAGCGGCGACATCGAGGACGAGTTCGGGGTGCTGGTCGAGCCGACCGTCGCCTGGGATCACCCGACGGTCAACGCGCTGGCCGGTTACCTGCGGGGTGTGGTGACCTGATGGCCGGTTCGCCCGCGCGGGGGGAGGCGAGGCCGCTGTCGGTCGGGCAGCAGGCGATGTGGTTCCTGCAGCGCCTGGCCCCGGGCAGCACCGCGTACACGATGATGGTGGCGGTCCGGGTGCGCGGGCCGCTGGACGTGGGGCGGCTGCGGCGCGCGACCGCCGCGGTCGTCGCCCGGCACGAGCTGCTGCGCTCGGTGTTCACGGAGGTGGGCGGGGTGCCGCACCGGCTGGCGGCGGACCTGCCGGTGCCGCTGTCGGTGCGTGACGTGGGCGCGGTGGGCGACGACGTGCTGTGTGACCTGGTACGGGAGGCCGGCCGGGAGCCGTTCGACCTGGAGGCCGGGGGCGCGTTCCGGGTCACGCTGGTGCGCAGGGACGCCCGCGACGCGGTGCTGATGCTGGTGTCCCACCACATCGTCAGCGACGCGATGTCGCAGTGGCTCGTGCTGCGTGACCTGTTGTGGGCCTACGACGAGGGGGACGCGCCGGGCTGGCCCCCGCTCGGGCGCACGTTCGACGACTACGTGCGGGGCGAGGCGGAGCTGCTGGCCTCGCCGAGGAGGCAGCGCCTGGAGCGGTACTGGCGCGAGGTGTGCGAGGGGGCGGTGCCGGCGCGGCTGCCCGCCGACCGGCCGCGCCCGGGGACGCCGTCGCTGCGGGGCGCGGCCACCGCCGTGTCCTTCTCCAGGGAGACCGGGGCCCGGCTGGTGGGGAGCGCCCGCGAGCTGGGCGTCTCGCCGTTCGCCCCGCTGGTGGCCGCCCTGCAGGCGGTGCTGTACCGCTACGCCGGGGGTGGCGACTTCCTCATCGGCTGTCCGGCCAGCACCCGCTTCACCGGCGGGATGCGGAACGTGGCCGGCTACTTCGCCAACACGCTGCCGATCCGGGCGAGCCTGACGCCCGCCACGACGTTCGGCGCGGCCGCCGTGGCGGCGCAGCGGGCCATGGTGGGCGGCGTCGCGCACGCCGCGCTGCCGTCGGCGCTCATCGGCGAGCTGACTCCCGGCCGGGCGCCGCTGTTCCACGTGGCGATCAACCTGCTGCCGATGGAGGCCATGGACCCGCCGCTGCCGCTGGCCGCCGACGGCTCGGTGGAGGGGCCGGAGACCACGCACCGGGGGCTGCGGCTGGCGGCCTACGACGTGCCCCAGATGGAGGGCCAGTTCGACCTCATGGTGGACGTCCGCAAGGCCGGCGACCTCTTCACCGCGGTGGTCAAGCACGACACCGACCTTTTCGAGCCGGACACGGTCAGGCGTTTCGCCGGGCACTTTCGCCGGGCCGTCGAAACAGGCGTGCCGGATCTGCCCGTCGGGCGATTCCCGCTGGTGGACGACGACGAAGTGCGGCGGCTGCTCGCGCTCGGGTCGGCGTGATATTCGCTTGTTGGACCGGCCGTTGATAAATGCCGCCGAGTTTTTCTCTCCGGGATAAAGTGAGCACACCTCATGGTTTTCTTCAATTGTGTTCACCGGTTATACTCGGCAGCAGTTCGGTGACTGGCCCGAATGGATTTTCAGAATGCGGTTCGGAGGAATCCGGGCCTTGTTGGGTCTCAAGGTGCGCGGTGTGCCCGCAGTGCAGTGCCGTGCCTGGAGCGCCGATGAGGTGCCGAGAATAGCCGCCATCTCGGCACGGCTTACCGGTAATTATGCGGAGCAGGCCACGGTCATTCCAGGTAAATTCACGGTGGACCCCCGCCGGGGCACGCCCGGAAGACAGCCGAAGGAGCTGGCGTGCGGAAAGAGTCGATATTCGAGGCCATCGTCGAGCGCGTGCGGGAAATGCCCTTGCAGACAGCCGTTCTCGTCGAGGAAGGCGACGGCCCCGGACATCGCATCGGCTACGGTGACCTGCACGTGGCGGCCACGTCGCTGGCCGCCTGGCTGCAGAGCGTGTGCCGGCCCGGAGACCGGGTGCTGTTGTGCTTCCCGACCGGCGTCGAGTTCGTCAAGAGCCTGCTCGCCTGCTTCTACGCCGACGTCGTGCCCGTCCCCGTGCCGCTGCCGTACCGTACCGACCACCATTTGAGCACGCTCACCGGCATCGCGCTCGACGCGGAGGCCCGCCTGGTGCTCACCGACGGCGCGCACGCCGAGGCCGTCTACGCCTGGCTGACCCACGACGACCTCGGCACCCACGAGTGCGTGGCCACCGACGTCATCCAGCCCGAAGACCCCTCCACCTGGGTCGAGCCGCTGCGCCGCGGCGGCGACCAGGCGCTGCTGCACTACACCGCGGGCCCGGCCGGCGGCCCGATCGGCGTCGCGGTCTCCCACGCGAACGTCCTGCACAACTGCGCGGTGCTGGCCGCGGAGTGCGGGCTCGGGCCCGGCGCGCGGGCGGGCGGGTGGCTGCCCCTGCACCACCCGATGGGCCTCGTCACCGCGCTGCTCGCGCCGCTGGTCAGCGGCGGCACCGCCGTGCTGATGCCGCCCGAGGTGTTCTGCGCCGACCCGGCCACCTGGCTGGGGCTGATCAGCAAGCACGGCGTCGAGTTCAGCGCCGCCCCCAACTTCGGCTACGAGCTGTGCCTCAACGAGATCATCGACGACCGGCTCGACGGGCTCGACCTGTCCCGCTGGCGGCACGCGCTGCTCGTCGAGATGAGCGACACCTCACCGGCCGAGGCCGGCACCATGCGCCGCTTCGCCGAACGCTTCGCCGGGGCGGGGCTGCGGCCCGAGGCGCTGCGCACCGCGTACTGCCTGGCCGAGGCCACGCTGGTGACCACCATCGGCGCGCCCGGCTGCGCGGTCGGCGCCCGCCGCTTCGACGTGCGCTCGCTCGACCGCAACCTGCTCGCGCCCGCCACCGGCCCGCACGCGCTCGACCTGCTCGCGCTCGGCGCGGCGCCCCAGCCCGACCTGCGCGTGGTCGACCCGGTGACCTCCGGCGTGCTGCCCGAGGGCCGGATCGGCGAGATCTGGGTCCGCGGCCCGAGCGTCGCCTCCGGCTACTGGCGCAAGGAACGCCTGACCGCCGAGCGGTTCGGCCAGGTCACCGGGGCCGGCGAGCAGGGCTTCGTGCGCAGCGGCGACCTCGGCGGCATCGTCGACGGCGAGCTGTACGTCACCGGCCTCATGCGCGACGTCACCGTCTACAGCGGCCGCTACCTCGACCTCGGCCGGGTCGAGCGCGCCATACTCGGCCACGACGCCGTGCTCGCGTGCAGCGCGTTCGCCGCCCCGGCCAGCCGCAACGAGATCATCGTCGTCGCCCAGCCGGCCGCGATGTGCCCGGCCGCGCAGCTCCCGCCGCTGGCGGGGGCCATCCGCGAGCTGCTCGCCCAGCGGTTCGGGGTGCACCGCGCCGGCGTGGTGCTGGTCAACCCCGGCCAGCTCCAGGCGATGCCCGACGGCGAGGTCAACCGGCAGCTCATGCGCGAGCTGTTCATCGCCAACGCCCTCGACATCGCCTACTCCGACGTCGCCGACGAGTTCTTCTTCGACCCGCCCGTCAACGGAACCCAGGAGCGGGGCTCAGCGCTGACCTGATGGCCGCCGCCACGCCGGCCCAGTGCTCCTTCAGGTAGAAGTGCCCGCCCGCGAACTCCACCAGCCGGAACGCCCCCCGCGTGTGCCGCTCCCAAGAGCGGGCGGCGGGCGTGCTGGTGCTCGGGTCGTGCGTGCCCACCAGGGCGGTCACCGGGCAGCCGGCCGTACCGGGCGTGTGCCGGTAGGTCTCGATCGCCTTGTAGTCGCTGCGGACCATCCCCAGGACGAGGCTCATCAGCTCGGCGTCGGCCAGCAGCGCGTCCTCGGTGCCGCCGAGCCGCCGCATCTCGGCCAGCAGCCCGGCGTCGTCCTTGAGGTGCACCCGCTCCGGCCGGTCCCAGGCCGGGCCGCGCGCGGCCGACACGAACAGGTGCGCCACCGCGCCCCCGTCGTCCTCCAGCCGCCGCGCCACCTCGTACGCGACGGCCGCCCCCATGCTGTGCCCGAACAACGCCGGCGGCGGCCCGCCCCGCCCGCGCAGCCGCACGAACACCTCGTCGGCCAGCGCCCGCACGTCGTCCACGCACGGCTCGGCGAAGCGGTCCTGCCGGCCGGGATACTGCACGGCCAGCACGTCCAGGTGCGGGGAGAGGGCTCGCGACAGCGGCAGGAAGGAGTTGGCGGCGCCGCCGGCGTGCGGGAAGCACACCAGGGCCGGCGCGCCCTCGTCCGGCTGGTGGAAGCGGCGGAGCCAGGGGTCGTCGCGGCGGCTCATCCGCGCTCCAGCTTCGTCATGCGGGCGGCCACCTGGTCGGCGGTCGGGCCGGTCAGCCGGTCCATCACCTGCCCGTCGGTGAGGAACACCACCGCGTCGGCGTAGGAGGCGGCGACGGGGTCGTGCGTCACCATGACCACGGTGGATCCGTGCCGGTCCACGACGTCGCGCAGCAGCTCCAGCACGTCCTTGCCGCTGCGGGTGTCGAGCGCCCCGGTGGGCTCGTCGGCGAACAGCACGTCGGGCCTGGTGATCAGCGCGCGGGCGATGGCCACCCGCTGCCGCTGGCCGCCGGACAGCTCGCCGGGCCGGTGCGTGGCCCGCTCGGCCAGCCCGACGGCCGACAGCGCCCGCCCGACCTCCTCCTCCGAGGGCCTGCGCCCCGCCAGCAGCAGCGGCAGCCGGACGTTCTGAGCCGCCGTGAGCGCGCTGACCAGGTTGAACGACTGGAAGACGAACCCGATCCTGTCCCGGCGCAGCAACGTCAGCCGGTGCTCGTCGAGCGTGCCCAGATCGGTGCCGCCGAGCAGCACCTGCCCCGAGTCGGGCCGGTCGAGCCCGGCCGCACACTGCAGCAGCGTCGACTTGCCCGACCCCGACGGCCCCATCACGGCCGTGAAGCTGCCCGCGGGGAAGGCGGCGCTCAGCCCCGCCAGCGCGGTCACCGTGCCCTCCCCCGAGCCGTACGTCTTGCGGACCGAGCGCAGCTCGACGGCGAGTTCCATGGCGGTCATCCGTTTCTCCGGGTCACTCGGCTCTCCGGGGGTCACTCGGCCGCTACGGCGCGGGCCAGGGCGGGGGCGCGCAGCGTCGCGCCGGCGGTCAGCGTGGTCGCGACGATCGCGAGCAATGCGCCGGCGGCGGTGAGCGCGACGACGGGAGCCCATGGGATCGTGAGCGAGGCGGCGGGCAGCAGCTGCGTGAGCGCGGCCAGCAGCCCGGCGAAGCCGACCGCCGCCGCGACCGCGGCCAGCACCATCCCGACCGCGACCACCACGATCGACTCGGCCAGCAGCGACAGCACCGCCTGCCGCCGGGTCGCCCCGGCCAGGCGCAGCATGACCAGGTCGCGCCGGCGGCCCGCGGCGGCCATCACCATGGTGTTGACGATCGAGATGCAGCTGTAGACGACGGCGATGCCGAGCGTCACCATCATGCCGATCACGCTGGTGCCCTGGTCGCTGTCGCGGACCGTGGCCGCCCACTCGTCCCTGGTCAGAAGGGTGACGCCGGTGCCTTTCAACGCCTCGCGCAGCGCGGCGGCGGCCTCGGCGGGGGCCCGCACGTACGCGAGCTCCGCCGGGACGCCGGAGGCGCGCGAGGCGTCGAGGTAGAAGTCGGCGCCGCCGACGCCGCCCTCGACCACCGCGGCGACCGTCAGCTGGACCGGGCGCCCGCCCTCGGGCGTCACCTCGACCCGCCGGCCGACGTCCACCTCCCACGCCTCGTTCACCACGATGGAGTCACGGCCGAGCGCCCGCAGCGACCCGGCGGCCAGCGGCAGGTCGGTGGTCGCGGCCAGCGGCCCGGGGGCGGTGGCGTAACCGAAGAGGTCTTCTGTGACGCCGAAGTCGTCGGTGCGCCGCACGGTCACCGGCGACAGCGCGGCGACCTCCACGCCGGGCACCGACCGGGCCCGTTCGAGGGCGGCGGCGTCGATGCCGGAGCCGCCGGCGGGGACGAGCACGTGCCCCGCGCGCACCTGGCCGGCCGCCTCCGCCACCCGGGCCTGGCCGATCGTCTCCAGCGCGCCGAGCAGGGTGAGCGACAGCCCGACCGTCAGCAGCACCGGCACGGCCGTCGCGGCCGTGCGCCGGACCATGGTCAGGGTGTTCTCGCGGACGAGCACGCCGATCGCGCCGCCCCGCGCCCACGGCCAGGTCAGCAGCCTGAGCAGGGCCGGGGTGAGCACCGGCGCGAGCAGCGCCGCCGCCGCGATCGGCATCAGCAGCACCCACAGGTAGACCACCGGCACCGTGGAGATCTCCGGCAGCGCCACCGCGATCACGCCCATCCCCATGAGCGCCACCACCAGGAAGCCGAGCCCCCACCACGTGCGCGCCGACCACACGCGGCGCGAGCCGGGCGTCTCGCCGGTCGACTCGCGCAGCGCCTCCGTCGGGCGCACGGTCGCCGCCCGCCGCGACGCCGCCGTCACGCCCAGCACCGCGACCGCCAGGCCCGCCAGGCAGGCGAGCAGCAGCGGCCCCGGCGAGATCCCGGCCCGGAACCAGGACGGCGCGATGCCGCCCGACACCAGCGTGGCGGCCAGCGCCGGCGCGCCCGCCAGGCTGATCAGGCAGCCGGCGACGCAGCCCGCGCCGCCGAGCAGCAGCGCCTCGGCCAGGATCATCCCCCGCACCTGCCGCGGCGTGGCCCCACCAGGCGCAGCAGCGCCAGCTCGCGCGTGCGCTGGATGACGGCGAAGGCGAACGTCGAGGCCACCACGAAGATGGTGACGAAGCCCGCCACGCCGGCGGACACCCCGAGCAGCACCACGGTGCCCGTCATGGCGGTGCGATCCCGGTCGTAGCCCTCGATCGCCGAGCTCATCACCAACGCGATGGCGGCGATGATCCCCACACCGAGTGCGAGCGCGACGAAGGCGCCGGAAAAGGCGACCCAGCGCGTACGGAGTGTGCTCAACGCGACGCTCAGCACCCGTGAACCTCCACATGATCGGCGGTCGGATGAACAGGTGGATCCGTTCAGGTGATGATCCTGCGCCGGGCGCCGTTGCCCGCGTATATCCGGCGCACGTCGCGAATCAGGTTGAGCCTCTTGAGCCAGCGATCATTTCCATCGTAACGGGCGTGGAACGGCTCGCGGCCGTGCACGATCCGGTAATTGTCGATGAACACCGCGTCGCCCGGCTGCAGCACGATCCGCTCGGCCGCCCCGCACAGCAGGTCATGGGTGACCTGGATGGCCGTCGCGGTCTTTTCGTCGTCCCGGTCGGCGGTCATGAAATCGCGGTCGAAGCGCAGATAAGGGTGCTCGGCCGGGCCGAAGACCACCGGGCCGACCGTGCTGCGCCGATTGCCCAGAACCTGCTCCCCGTCGATGGCGTTGAGTATCTCGCCGGTGTGCGAGTCGTCCGGGTAGAAGCGGAAGCGCGACTCCGACAGCACCTCCCGCAGGTCCTCGGGGAAGTCCAGCGCGTCGATCCTGGTGAACGTGGTGCCCACCTCGTCGGGGTTGCGCAGGCAGAACAGCGACACGTAGTCGCAGCGGAACGGGTGGAAGACGTCCTCGGTGTGCAGCGTGAGCTGGGCGGCGCTGCTGGCGCTGGTGAGCGACTCCTCCATGCCCGGAGCGGGCACGACGTCGTGCACGAGCCGCCCGTCCTGCTGGTTGACCCACCCGAACGGCTCCCCGAGCACGGAGCCGACCAGCAGCAGCACCAGCTCCTCCCGCCGGCCCGCGCCGGTCTTGGCCGCCAGGTCCCAGCCCGCCGGGGTGGGCGCCAGCGCCGGATCGACCGGGAGCCCCGACACCACCGCGAGGTCGGCCTCGGAGGCGCGCACGCCGCTCAGGAAGCGCCGCAGCCGCAGCGGCAGGCCGTGCGCGGCGGCCGCCGCCTCCTCGGCGAACCGCAACGGATCCCAGGAGGCCCAATCCGCCTGAACCTCCTCGGCCACTTCGGCGACCCGGGCCCGTTCCTGGGCGGTCAAATGAAAAGTCTCCATGCCGATCCTCCGGATGAGTCGTACTCGACGGCACGCCCGGTTCTGGGGTTCAGCGGGCGATATGCGAGTGAATACTGCCGGGCCGGCGGCGGGATTTCAACATATCCCCGCGATATAGGAGAACTATAGTCCGGCACGGAATCCTGATCGCTGCAATTGGCCGGCGTGCGGTTGTCGCCGCACTTCGGCCTGCGTTCACGGACATTGTCGGCGGTAATTCTCCGCGACCTTCTTTGTTATTTGGCGGAATCGGCAGAAGGAGAGCGACATGAGCATCGGAGCGTCGGACTCCACGGCAGCGCCGGGCTCCACATCGGCGTCGGACTCCACGGCGGTGCCGCACTCCACAGCGGTGCCGCACTCCACCGCGGCGCCGGACTCCGGCGGGCGCTGGGACGAGCTCATCCGGTCGCGCCTGGCCGCCAAGAAGGGGCGGCGGGAGGGCCGCATCGCCCGCGCCGACCGCGACGGGCCACTGCGGCTCTCCCCCGGCCAGCAGCAGATGTGGTTCCTCAACCGGCTGGAGCCCGGCAGCCCCGAATACCTGGTGCCCCTGGCGCTGCGCCTGCGCGGCCCGCTCGACCACGGCGCGCTGGAGCGGGCCTGGCAGGAGCTCGTCGCCCGGCACGAGATCCTGCGCACCCGCTACGTCCTGGTCGGCGACGACCCCACCCAGGTCATCGACGAGCCGCGCGGCACGCTCCTGCCCGTGGACGACCTCAGTGGCCTCGACGAGCGGGCGGCGCTGGACGCCGTGCAGAACGAGGCGCTGACCGCGTTCGACCTGAGCGCCGAGTGGCCCGCCCGGGCCCGGCTGCTGCGCCTGGCCGGCGACGACCACGTGCTCGTGCTCGCCGTCCACCACATCGCCTGTGACGCCTGGTCGCTCGGCGTCGTCGTGACCGAGCTGTCCGCCCTCTACAACGCCTTCACCTCGGGATCGCCGTCACCGCTGGCGCCGATCGAGGTCCAGTACGCCGACTACGCCGCCTGGGAGCGCGGCCGGTCGTACGAGCGGTCGCTGGCGTACTGGCGCGAGCAGCTGACCGGCCTGCGCCCCCTGGACCTGCCCGCCGACCGCAACCGGCCCGCCACCCGCAGCTGGGCGGGCGACGTCGTCACCTTCGACGTGCCCGCCCCGCTGGCGGGGCGCCTGCGCGAGCTGGCCCGCGAGCACGGCACCACCCTGTTCACCGTCCTGATGGCCGCCTTCCAGGCGCTGCTGTCGCGGCACACGGGCCTGACCGACGTCCCCGTCGGCACCATGGTGTCCGGCCGCACCCGGCCCGAGCTGCAGGGACTCGTCGGCTACTGCATCAACAGCCTGGTCGTGCGCTCGCGCTGGGACGGCGACCCCGCCTTCGCCGACCTGCTGCTGAGCACGCGCGACACGGTGATGAACGCCTTCGACCACCAGGAGGTGCCCTTCGCCCAGCTCGTCGACGAGCTGCAGCCCGAGCGCGACCTGTCGCGCACCCCGCTGTTCCAGGTGGCCTTCACCTTGGAGACGGCCCAGGAGCAGCCGTCGTGGGCGGGCCTGACGGCCGAGGCGCTGCCCGGCCGCTCGCGGGTCTCCCGCTTCGACCTGACGCTGCTGGCCAAGGAGACCCCGGACGGCTCGCTGGCCTGCACGATCGAGTACGTGCCCGCCCTGTTCGACGAGGGCCGCATGGCCCGCATGGGCGAGCACTACCGCCGCCTGCTGACCGGCGTGGCCGCCGACCCCCGCACCCGCCTGTCCCGCCTCGACCTGCTCGGCGCCGACGAGCTGGCCGCCGTGCTGCCTCCGGCCGAGACGACCTCGGACGTCTCGCGGTGCGTGCACGAGCTGTTCGAGGAGCGGGTGGCGGCGTGCCCGGACGCTGTGGCGGTGGTGGCGGGTGCGGAGCGGTTGTCGTACGGGGAGTTGAACGCACGGGCGAACCGGCTGGCCCACCACTTGCGCGAGCTGGAGGCGGGCCCCCTGGTCGGCGTGTGCCTGGCGCGCGGCCCCGAGCTGGTGCCGGCGCTGCTGGGCGTGCTCAAGTCGGGCGCCGGCTATGTGCCGCTGGACCCGGCGGTGCCGGTGGAGCGGCGCGGCCACATGCTGGCCGACAGCGCCGTGTCGGTGGTCGTCACCACCTCCGACCTCGCTTCCGAGCTGCGTCAGGTCTTCGACGGCCGGATCGTCGCGCTGGACGAGTCCGACTTGTCGGGCTTCCCGGACACGAACCCCGCCTCCTTCAGTCGGCCGGGTGATCCGATCTACGTGATTTACACGTCGGGTTCGACGGGTCGGCCGAAGGGGGTGGTGCTGGAGCATCGCAACGTGTCGCGGTTGTTGCGGGTGGCCGAGCGGCACTACGGCTTTTCGGCCTCCGATGTGTGGCCGTTGTTCCACTCCTACGCCTTCGACGTGTCGGTGTGGGAGTTGTGGGGCTCGCTCCTGTATGGCGGCACGTTGGTGGTGGTGTCGCAGGAGGTGACACGCTCGCCGGATGATCTGGTGGAGGTGCTGGTCGAGCACGGGGTGACGGTGCTCAACCAGACGCCGTCGGCCTTCCGTGGGCTGGTGGGGCTGGCGCGGGAGGGGGATGCGCGGCTGGATCGGCTCAGGTTGCGGGCGGTGGTGTTCGCGGGGGAGAAGCTGGAGCTGGCGGAGCTGGTGCCGTGGGTGGAGCGGTTCGGTCTGGAACGGCCGGCGCTGCTGAACATGTACGGCATCACCGAAACGACCGTCCACACCACCTTCCACCGCCTGCGACCCGGCGACTTCCAGCCTGGAGCAGGCAATCCCGTCGGCCACCCGCTGGCCGACCTGACCGTCTATCTCCTGGACCAGCACGGCAATCCCGTGCCCATCGGGGTGCCCGGCGAGATCCACGTCGGCGGCCCGGGTGTCGCGCGCGGCTACCTCAACCGCCCGTCGCTGACGGCGGAGCGGTTCGTGCCGGACCCGTTCGGCCCGGCGGGCGGGCGGCTGTACCGCAGCGGCGACCTGGCGGCTCGTCGTCCGGACGGGAGTCTGGACTTCTTGGGCCGGATGGATGACCAGGTGAAGATCCGGGGGTTCCGGATCGAGCTGGGGGAGATCGTCTCGGTGTTGCTGGAGCAGCCGGGGGTGCGGGACGCCGTGGTGGTGGTGCGCGAGGACATCCCTGGCGACAAGCGGCTGGTCGGCTACGTCGTGGCCGAGGAGCTGGACCCGGCGGCGCTCAGGCAGGCGATGGGCCGCACCCTGCCCGAATACATGATCCCCTCGGCATTTGTGCGGGTGCCGGCGATCCCGCTGAACAACAACGGCAAGCTCGACCGCCGGGCCCTACCCGCTCCCGACCGGGAGGCGCTGGGCGCCGGACCGGACTACGTGGCTCCGCGCACCCCCGATGAGGAGCTGGTGGCGGGCATCTGGCGGGACGTCCTGGGCGTCGAACGCGTCGGCGTGCACGACAACTTCTTCGACCTCGGCGGCCACTCCATCCGCGCCGTCGCCCTCGTCGGAGCCCTCCGCAAGAACGGCTTCGACCTCACCGTCCGCGACATCTTCGAGCACCGCACCATCGCCGAGCTGATGGGGCACCTGCCCGCCCCGGGCACAGCCGCCCCAGAGACGGCCACCGTCCGGCCCTTCGAGCTGATCGCCGCCGACGACCGCGCGGCACTGCCGGCCGGCGTTGTGGACGCCTACCCGCTCGCCCACGTCCAGGCGGGCATGCTGCTGGAGCTGATGTCCGGCGACGAGCGGAACTACTACCACAACGTCACCTCCTTCCGGATCCGCGACGAGCGCCCCTTCGACGCCGCCGCCTTCCACGCCGCCGCCCGCCTCGTCGTCGAGCGGCACGAGGTGCTGCGCACCTCCTTCGACCTCGACGGCTACTCCGTCCCGCTCCAGCTCGTGCACGCCGAGGCCGAGCCCGTCGTCGAGGTACGCGAGCTGCGCCACCTCGGCGAGGCCGCCGTCGAGCGT
Organism: [Actinomadura] parvosata subsp. kistnae; assembly: GCF_900323885.1. Classification (GTDB taxonomy): domain Bacteria; phylum Actinomycetota; class Actinomycetes; order Streptosporangiales; family Streptosporangiaceae; genus Nonomuraea; species Nonomuraea composti. The sequence continues at coordinate 2,629,365 of NZ_OOHJ01000018.1, forward strand.
GCGTTGCGCGCCTTCACCGCCGCCGAGCGGGGGCGGCTGTTCGACCTGGGCAGGCCCGGCCTGATCCGGCTGTTCGCGCACGTCTGCGACGACCGGACCTGGTGGCTGTCGGTCACGGAGTGCCACGCCATCCTCGAAGGCTGGAGCCACCACTCCATGCTGATGGAGCTGCTGGACCACTACCGCGCGATCAGGGACGGCCGCGAGCCCACCCCTGAACCGCTGCCCGACCTGCGGTACGCCGACTTCGTCGCCGCCGAGCTACGCTCACTCGAATCCGCCGAGGACCGTGCCTTCTGGCAGGACATCGCCGGCGGCCACCCCAAGCTGGCCCTGCCGCCCGCGTGGGGCGACCGGTCCGGCGCGCCACGCGCGACGCGGCAGGTCGTCGTCCCCTTCACCGAGCACGAGGCCGGGCTGCGCGCCCTGGCCGGCGCCGCCGGGGTGCCGCTGAAGAGCGTGCTGCTGGCCGCGCACATGAAGGTGCTCGCGCAGCTCACCGACCAGGAGTCCTTCCACACCGGGCTCGTCCTGCACGGCAGGCCGGAGGTCGAGGGCGCCGACCGCGTGTACGGGCTGTACCTGAACACGCTGCCGTTCCCGTACCGGCGCGGCGCGCGTACCTGGCGTGAGCTGGTGGGCGAGGTGTTCGCCACCGAGACCGCGATGTGGCGGCACCGCCGGTTCCCCATGGCCGCCATCCAGCACGGAGCCGGCGAGAGGCTGGTCGACAGCATGTTCATCTACCTGGACTTCGACCAGGTGGACACCGAGCTGGTCGACTACCTGGCCAGCATCGACGACAGCCCGACCGAGTTCCCGCTGCACGTCGCCGTACGGGTCGGCCACGTCGCCGTCACCGTCGACACCCACGTGATCAGCGAGCCGGATGCCGCCCGCCTGGCCGAGATGTACGCGGCCGTGCTCGCGGCCATGGCCGCCGACCCGCACGGCGACGCCCGCGCCACGTTCCTGCCGGCCGCCGACCGTCGGCTGCTCGCCGGGCTCACCCCCGAGGTCTCGGATGTCTCGCGGTGTGTGCACGAGCTGTTCGAGGAGCGGGTGGCGGCGTGTCCGGACGCTGTGGCGGTGGTGTCGGGTGCGGAGCGGTTGTCGTACGGGGAGTTGAACGCGCGGGCGAACCGGCTGGCGCACCATCTGCGCGAGCTGGAGGCCGGCCCGCTGGTCGGCGTCTGCCTCGGACGCGGCCCGCACCTCGTCCCCGCCCTGCTCGGTGTGCTCAAGTCGGGCGCCGGTTACGTGCCGCTGGACCCGGCGGTGCCGGTGGAGCGGCGCGGCACGATGCTGGCCGACAGCGCGGTCTCCGTCGTGGTGACCACCTCCGACCTCGTCCCCGAGCTGCGTCAGGTCTTCGACGGCCGCCTAGTGGCCTTGGACGAGTCCGACTTGTCCGGATTCCCGGACAAGAACCCTGTCTCCTTCAATCGGCCGGGTGATCCGATCTACGTGATCTACACGTCGGGTTCGACGGGTCGGCCGAAGGGGGTGGTGCTGGAGCATCGCAACGTGTCGCGGTTGTTGCGAGTAGCTGAGCGGCACTACGGCTTCTCCGCGACCGATGTGTGGCCGTTGTTCCACTCCTATGCCTTCGACGTGTCGGTGTGGGAGCTGTGGGGCTCGCTGCTGTACGGCGGCACGTTGGTGGTGGTGTCGCAGGAGGTGACGCGCTCGCCGGATGATCTGGTGGAGGTGCTGGTCGAGCACGGGGTGACGGTGCTCAATCAGACGCCGTCGGCGTTCCGTGGGCTGGTGGGGCTGGCGCGGGAGGGGGATGCGCGGCTGGATCGGCTCAGGTTGCGGGCGGTGGTGTTCGCGGGGGAGAAGCTGGAGCTGGCGGAGCTGGTGCCGTGGGTGGAGCGGTTCGGTCTGGAACGGCCGGCGCTGCTGAACATGTACGGCATCACCGAGACGACCGTCCACACCACCTTCCACCGCCTGCGACCCGACGACTTCCGGCCAGGAGCAGGCAACCCCGTCGGTCACCCGCTGGCAGACCTCCAGGTGCACCTGCTCGACACCAACGGGCACCCCGTCCCCGTGGGCGTGCCGGGAGAGATCTACGTCGGCGGCCCCGGCGTCGCCCGCGGCTATCTCAACCGTCCCGCTCTCACCGCGGAACGCTTCGTCCCCGGCCCGGCGGGCGGGCGGCTGTACCGCAGTGGCGACCTGGCCGCGCGTCGTCCGGACGGGAGCTTGGACTTCTTGGGCCGGATGGATGACCAGGTGAAGATCCGGGGGTTCCGGATCGAGCTGGGGGAGATCGTCTCGGTGCTGCTGGAGCAGCCGGGCGTGCGGGACGCCGTGGTGGTGGTCCGCGAGGACATCCCTGGGGACAAGCGGCTGGTCGGCTACGTTGTGGCCGAGGAGCTGGACCCGGCGGCGCTCAGGCAGGCGATGGGCCGCACGCTGCCCGAATACATGATCCCCTCGGCGTTCGTCCGCGTGCCGGCGATCCCGCTGAACAACAACGGCAAGCTCGACCGCCGAGCGCTGCCCGCTCCCGACCGGGAGGCGCTGGGCGCCGGACCGGACTACGTGGCCCCGCGCACCTCCGATGAGGAGCTGGTGGCGGGCATCTGGCGGGACGTGCTCGGCGTCGAACGCGTCGGCGTGCACGACAACTTCTTCGACCTCGGCGGCCACTCCATCCGCGCCGTCGCCCTCGTCGGAGCCCTCCGCAAGAACGGCTTCGACGTCCACGCCCGCGACATCTTCGAGCACGGCACCGTGGCCGCCCTCACCGCCAGGCTGGCCGGGCGCGGGCCGGCGACCGGCGGGCCCGCCCCGGTGGAGCCGTTCGCGCTGATCTCCGAGAGCGACCGCGCGCGCCTGCCCGCGGGCGCGGTGGACGCCTATCCCCTGGCCCAGGCCCAGCTCGGCATCCTCGTCGAGCTGCTGGCCAGCCAGGACCAGCACCTCTACCAGAACGTCACCTCCTTCCGCGTCCGCGACGAGCGCCCCTTCGACGCCGCCGCCTTCCGCGCCGCCGCCCGCCTCGTCGTCGAGCGGCACGAGGTGCTGCGCACCTCCTTCGACCTCGACGGCTACTCCGTCCCGCTGCAGATCGTGCACGCGCAGGCCGAGCCGCCCGTCGAGATCAGGGACGGCGGCGCCGCGGAGGTGCGCCGGCACACCGAGGCCGAGCAGCGCACCCCGTTCGCCCTCGACGCGCCGCCGCTCCTGCGCCTCACCGTGCACCTGGAGCCCGGCGGCGGGTGGTGGCTGTCGGTGTGCGAGAACCACGCCATCCTCGAAGGCTGGAGCCACTACTCCATGCTGATGGAGCTGCTGGACCACTACGGCGCGATCAGGGACGGCCGCGAGCCCGACCCTGAACCGCTGCCCGCCGTCCGGTACGCCGACTTCGTCGCCGCCGAGCTGCGCTCGCTCGACTCCGCCGAGGACCGCTCCTACTGGCGTGGCGTGGTGGGCGAGCACCAGCGGCTGACGCTGCCGGGCGCGTGGGCGGACCCGGGGCCGGCCGAGCCGTACGAGCTGACGATCTCCGTCGCGGACCTCGAACCGGGGCTGCGCGAGCTGGGCAGGGCCGCCGGCGCCTCGCTCAAGAGCGTGCTGCTGGCCGCGCATCTCAAGGTGCTCAGCCAGCTCACCGACCAGGAGAGCTTCCACAGCGGGCTGGTGCTGCAGGCCAGGCCCGAGGTGGACGGCGCGGACCGCGTGTACGGGCTCTTCCTCAACACGCTGCCGTTCCCGTACCGGCGCGGCGCGGCCACCTGGCGCGAGCTGGTCGCCGAGGTGTTCAGGACCGAGACCGGCGTGTGGCAGCACCGCGCCTTCCCGATGCAGGCCATCCAGCGCGAGGCCGGCGACGGCGGGCGGCTCATCGAGACGATCTTCACCTTCCTCGACTTCGAGCAGGTGGACACCGAGCTGGTGGACGTGGGCGGCGCGCTGGCCGGGGGCGGCACCGAGTTCCCCCTCGCGGTGGGCGTGATCGCGGGGCAGCTCGGCATCACCTCCCACACCGGCGTGATCGGCCGGGCGAACGCCGACCGGCTGGCCGCGATGTACCGGGCGGTGCTCGAAGCCATGGCCGCCGACCCGCGCGGCGACGCGCTGGCCACGTACCTCCCGGCCGGTGACCCCGAGCTGGACGCCGACGTCACGGAAGCGTCAGCGCCCAGCCTGGACGGGACGGTCGTGGAGGCGTTCGAGGCGCGCGTGCGCACCAGCCCCGACGCCGTCGCCGTGATCAGCGGCGACGAGCACCTCACCTACCGTGAGCTGGACGCCCGCGCCAACCGGCTCGCCCACCACCTGCGCGGCCTGCGCCCGGGGCCGCTGGTCGGCCTCTGCCTCGACCGGGGCCCCGAGCTGACGCCGGCCCTGCTCGGCGTGCTGAAGTCCGGCGCCGGTTACGTGCCGCTGGACCCGGCCGTGCCCGCCGCGCGGCTCGGGCACGTCCTCGCCGACAGCGGCGTGTCCGTGGTCGTCACGACCGCCGCGCTGGCCCCGGCCGTGCGCGAGGCGTTCAGCGGCACGCTGGTGCTGCTGGACGAGCAGCGCGCCGCGATCGACGCCTGCCCTGCCACCGCGCCGCCCCCGGTGGCCGGGCCCGGCGACCTCATGTACGTCATCTACACCTCCGGCTCCACCGGCCGCCCCAAGGGCGTGTGCGTCACCCACGCCAACGCGTTGTGGCTGCTGCGGGAGAACGCCGCGTACCTGTCGCTGGACGACACCGACGTGCTGGCGCTCTACGCCTCCTTCGCCAACGACGTGGCGGTGGGCGAGATGTTCGGCGCGCTGCTCAACGGCGGGCGGCTGGTCGTCGTCCCGCAGGAGGTGACCCGCTCGCCGGAGGACTTCCTCGACCTGCTCGCCGGCGAGCACGTCACCGTGATCGACCAGACGCCGTCCTCCTTCCACGGGCTGGTGCGGCTGGCCGCCGACGGCGACCCGCGGATGGACCGGCTCGCGCTGCGCGCGGTCCTGCTGGGCGGCGAGAAGCTGGAGCCGGCGGAGCTGGCCCCGTGGGTGGAGCGGTTCGGCCTCGACCGCCCGGTGCTGGTCAACGTCTACGGCAACACGGAGGCCACCTCCAACTCGACCTTCCACCGGCTCACGGCCGCGGCGCTCGCGGCGGGCGGCAGCCCCATCGGCCGCCCGATGCCCGGCGTGCGGATCCGGCTGCTGGACCGGCGGGGCCGGCCGGTGCCCGCCGGGGTGCCGGGCGAGATCCACATCGGCGGCGCGGGCGTCTCGCGCGGCTACCTCGGCCGCCCGGAGCTGACCGCCGCCCGGTACGTGCCCGACCCGTACGGCCCGCCGGGCTCGCGCTGGTACCGCACCGGCGACCTGGGCCTGCGCCGGCCGGACGGCAGCCTGGAGTTCCTGGGCCGGGCCGACGACCAGGTCAAGATCCGCGGCCACCGCGTCGAGCCGGGCGAGATCACCGCGTTGCTCCAGGAGCAGCCGGGGGTGCGGCAGGCGGCCGTGGTCGTCCGCGAGGACACGCCGGGGGACCGGCGGCTGGTCGCCTACGTGGTCGGCGACGAGGCCGAGCCGGCCCGGCTCAGGGCGGCCCTCGCGCGCTCGTTGCCGGACTACATGGTGCCCGCCGCGTACGTGCGGATGGACGCCCTGCCGCTCAACCACAACGGCAAGCTCGACCACCGCGCCCTGCCCGCGCCGGAGCGGGCCGACCTGGCGACCGGCGGCGCGCACGTGCCGCCCGGCACGCCGACCGAGCGTGCCCTGGCCGGCATCTGGGCGCGGGTGCTCGACCTGCCCGAGGTGGGCGTGCGGGACACGTTCTTCGAGCTCGGCGGCCACTCGATCCTCATGATCGAGGCGATCAGGGCCGCCAAGCAGGCGGGGCTGCCGATCTCGCTGATGATGATGTACCAGCACGAGACCATCGCCGACCTGGCCGCCGCCATCGACGCCGGTCAGGGGCGCGGCCCGGCCGACGCCGAGCAGGGCCCGGTCACGGGTGAGCTGCCGCTCACGCCGATCCAGCGCTGGTTCCTGGCCCAGGAGGGCCGCGACGAGCCGTTCGCGCAGCAGGCGGAGCTCACCGTCGATCCGCCCGCCGACCCGGGCCTGCTGGAGCGGGCGCTACGCGAGCTGACCCGCCACCACGACGTGCTGCGGCTGCGCGTCGAGGGCGAGCGCGCCCACCTGGCCGAGCACGCCCCGGAGCGGCTGCTGGGCACCGAGGCCGAGCTGGGCCACGACCTGGCGGAAGGGCGGGTGATCAGCGCGGCGCTGTCGCCCGACGGCACCAGGCTGCTGCTCAGCGTCCACCACCTGGCCGTGGACATCGTGTCCTGGTCGATCCTGGCCGAGGACCTCGACACGATCTACGCCCAGCTCGAAGCCGGTCGGCCGGTGAGCCTGCCGGCCAAGACCACCTCCGTCCGCGCCTGGGCGCGCCGCCTGGCCGAGTACGCCGGCTCCCCCGAGCCGGCCGCCCAGGCCCACCACTGGCTGCGGCCCGCCCCGCTGCCCGCGCTGCCGGTGGACCGGCCGGGCCCCAACCTGAACGCCGACGCGCGGACGCTCACCGCCGGCCTCCCGGAGAGCCTGACGTCGCGGCTGCTGCACCGCTCGGGCGAGGCGGCCACGGCAGAGGAGAGCGTCCTCGCGGCGCTCGGCCTGACGCTGAGCGAGTGGAGCGGCGGCGACGGCTTCCTCGTGGACGTCGAGAGCCACGGCCGCCAGGAGGACCTGTTCGACGACGTGGACCTGTCGCGCACGGTCGGCTGGTTCACCAGCGTGCACCCGTTCGCCTCGTGGCTGCCGCCCGGCCGCAGGCCGCAGGCGGTGCTGCGGTCCGTGCGCGACCAGTTCAGGGCCGTGCCGGACCGGGGGATCGGCCACGGCGTGGCCCGCTGGCTCTCCCCGGACGAGGACCTGGCCGAGGCGCTGGCCGCGCAGCAGAGCCCGCAGGTGCTGTTCAACTACACCGGCCAGGGCCCCGCCGCGGGGCGGGCCCGCCGCGCCCGGTTCGACCTGCGGCCCGAGCGGCTGACCGGCGTCGAGGGCCCCGCCCGGCCGCGCACGCACCTGCTGGAGATCAACGCGGGCGTGCACGGCGACCGGCTGTGGGTCTCGTGGACGTACTCGGCGGCGCTGCACGACGAGGCCACGATCCGCCGCCTCGCCGACGACCACCTCGCCAAGCTCGCCACGCTGCTCGAACCGGCCGCATCCGCCGCGATCCCCTCACCGCTGCCCGCGATGGCCCGGCACCGCGTGCCCGGCGTGGCGGTCGCCGTGATCCGCGGCCAGGACGTCGAGACGCACACGTACGGCGTGCTGTCGGCCGACGGCGACGCGCCGGTCACGCCCGACACGCTGTTCCAGGCCGGCTCCATCGGCAAGCATCTGACGGCCATCGGCGTGCTGCGCCTGGCCGAGGCCGGGCTGCTCGGCCTCGACGACGACGTCGACGACCACCTGACGTCGTGGCGGCTGCCCCGCGACCTGCCCGGCGCGGTCACCCCCCGCCTGCTGCTCAGCCACCAGGCCGGGCTCACCAGGACCGACGAGGACGACCACCCGCCAGGACAGAGCATGCCGGGCCTGCTCGACCTGCTGCCCGCCGTCCGCATGGAGCTGCCGCCGGGCGAGCACTTCCGCAAGAGCAACGGCCACTACTGGGTGCTCGAACAGCTCATGAGCGACGTCACCGGCACGCCCTACCCCGAGCTGATGCGCGAGCTGGTGTTCGACCCGCTCGGCATGACCGCGACGAGCTACGACCTGGACTTCCCCGGGAAGTCCGGCCTGCCCGTCGCGCACGGCCACGACGAGGACGGCCGGCCCCTGCCCGGCGGCTGGCTGGTCCGCCCCGCGCTGGCCGCGGGCAGCCTGTGGTCCACCGCGCCCGACCTGGCCAAGGTCGCCATCGGCGTGCGCCGCGCCCACCTGGGGCTGTCCGGCGCGATCCTGCCGCGCCGCCTGGCCGCCGAGCTGCTCACCGTGGCCCACCGCGACGCCCTGTACGGCCTCGGCACCTCCATCGACGACACGGCCGGCGACATCGAGTTCGGCCACGTCGGCGAGGCGGCCGGATACCGCTCCATGCTGCTCAGCCGCATCCACCGCGGCACCGGGTTCGTCGTCCTGACCAACTCGGAGACCGGCAAGGAGATCCACAAGCACGTCGCCGTCGCCGTCGGCGAGCAGGAAGGCCAGCGGTACGGCCAGGGGCAAGGGCGCACCGAGGCGGGCTACCGATGACACCGGAGGGCACGACATGACCGCAGACACGGCGCAGCGGAGCAAGCGGCCGCTGTTCAGGAACAGGGACTTCACCCTCCTGTGGGGCGGGGCGGCGTTCACCACGCTCGGCGCCCAGGTCACGATCCTCGTCTACCCGCTGCTGGTGCTCTGGGCCGGCGGCACGGCCTCCTCGGCGGGGCTGGTCACGGGGGCGGCGCTGCTGCCGTACCTGCTGGTCCAGCTGCCCGCCGGGGCCATCGCCGACCGGTACGACCGCAGGCGCCTCATGATCATCTCGGACGCGGGCTGCCTGGTCGCGACCACGAGCGTCATGCTGGCGGTGTTCCTCGACCGGGTGTGGCTGCCGCACCTCATGCTGGCCGCGTTCGTGCAGGGCAGCCTGGCCATCTTCTACGACCTGGCCGAGCGCTCGGCCGTACGGAACCTCGTCGAGGAGCACCAGGTGCCGGCCGCGCTCAGCCAGAACGAGGCCCGCCACCGCGCGATGATGATGCTCGGCCAGCCGCTCGGCGGCTTCCTGCTGAGCGTGACCCGCTGGGTGCCGTTCCTGTTCACCGCGCTCGCCCACCTGGCCTCGCTGCTCATGCTGCTGGCCATCAGGAAGAAGTTCCAGGGCGAGCGGGCCGCCAAGAGCGAGAGCGGGCTGTGGGCCGACATGGCGGAGGGCGTCGCGTGGCTGTGGCGGCAGACGTTCCTGCGCAACGTGATGATCCTCGTTGCCATCAGCAACCTCGTCTTCGAGGGCATGAGCCTCGCGCTCATGGTCGTCATCCGTGACTCCGGCGGCTCGCCGACCACCATCGGCGTCGTCGTCGCCATCGGTGGGGTCGGCGGGCTGCTCGGCGCCATGACCAGCATCTGGTGGCGGCGCCGGATCAGCCTGCCGGCGCTGATCGTGGCCGGGCTCGCCGCGTGGGCCGCGTGCGTGCCGCCGCTGGCGCTGATCACCAACCCGGTCCTGCTGGGCGTGGTGTTCGCCGCCTGCGGCTACATCGGCGGCGTCTTCAACGTCGCCGGCGGCGTCTACATGGTCGGCGTCGCCCCGGACCACATCCTGAGCAGGACGATCAGCGTGGCCATGCTGATCGGCGCCGGAGCGAGCTTCCTCGGCGCCGCCGGCTTCGGGTTCGCGCTCGACACGGCGGGCGTCGGCCGGACCGTGCTCGTCATGACCGTGCTCATGGGCTGCCTCGCGCTGGTCGCGCTGATCCTTCCGTCCGTGCGGGCGGCCGCGCGTACGCGGGAGGGCGGACGGCTCAGCGCCGAGGACGCCGCCGCGCTCGACTGAGTCATCCCATATCCCTTGGACGGAGCCAGCGCTGTGCCCACTTCTGTGCCTTATCCCATAACCCGTGACGGCATCCTCGCCACCGTCGGGCAGACCCCTCTCGTCCGGCTCGACCGGCTGTTCCCCGGCTTCCACTCCCGCGTGTTCGCCAAGCTGGAGCGGTTCAACCCGGGCGGGAGCATCAAGGACCGCAGCGCGCTCAGCATGTTGTCCGAGGCCATCCGCGCGGGCGAGCTGGAGCCCGGCCGCTCCACGGTCATCGAGTCGAGCTCCGGCAACCTCGCCGTCGGGATGGCGCAGATCTGCCGATATTTCGGGGTGCGGTTCATCTGCGTCGTGGACGCCAAGACCACCGAGCAGAACCTGGCCATCCTGAAGGCGTTCCAGGCCGAGGTCGAGGTGGTCGACTCCCCCGACCCGGAGACCGGCGAGTACCTGCCGCGCCGCATCCAGCGGGTACGCGAGCTGATGGAGACCGTCCCGCACGCCTACCACCCCGACCAGTACGGCAACCCGCTCAACTCCCGCGCCCACCACGCCACCATGCGCGAGATCGTCGAAGCCCTCGACGGCCAGATCGACCACCTGCTCTGCTCGGTCGGGTCGTGCGGCACGCTGGTGGGCTGCGCCGACTACGTGCGCGCCCACGGCCTGCCGATCACCATCAACGCCGTGGACGCGGTCGGCAGCATGATCTTCGACGGGCAGACGCGCGGCCCGAGGCTGCTGCCCGGCCACGGCGCCGCCGTCCGCCCCGCCCTCTTCCGCCCGGACGCCGCCGACCGCGTCGTCCACGTCAACGACCTGGACTGCGTCGTCGGCTGCAGGAAGCTGTCGGAGCGCGAGGCCATCCTGGCCGGCGGCTCGTCGGGCGCCACGGTCGCGGCGCTGGCCGCGCTGCGCGCGGAGATCCCGCCCGGCTCCACCTGCGTGCTGGTCTTCCCCGACGGCGGCGACCGCTACCTCAACACCATCTACTCCGACGCCTGGGTGCGCCGCACCTTCGGAGAGGTCTCCCATCTGTGGAAGGACGAGGACTGAACGTGCTGATCATCCGACACGACGAGGTGCGCGAGATCCTGACGGGCGCGGAGGGCGCCGTCCTCGATCTGGTGCGGCGGACCTACCGGCGGCACGACGAGGGCGCCACGGCCGTGCCGCACTCGACGTTCCTGCGTTTCCCCGGCGACCGGGCCAACCGCATCATCGGCCTGCCCGCCTACCTCGGCGGCGACCAGCCTGCCGCCGGCATCAAGTGGGTCGCGTCCTTCCCCGCCAACCTCGCCGCCGGGCTGGCCCGCGCCAGCGCCACCATCGTGCTGAACTCGATGGAGACCGGCCGCCCCGAGGCGTTCCTGGAGGGCGCCCGGATCTCCGCCGCCCGCACGGCGGCCTCCGCCGCGGTCGCCGCGGGCACGCTGCTCGGCGGCGCCCGCCCGACCGGCGTGTCCATGATCGGCTGCGGGCTGATCAACTTCGAGACGCTGCGGTTCCTGGCCGCCTCGCTCCCGGCGATCCCCGAGGTGACGATCCACGACTCCTCCCCCGCCCGCGCCGGGGAGTTCGCCGAGCGGGCCGCGGCGCTGCTGCCGCACGCCCGCCTGACGATCACCGCCGCCGCCGGCGAGGCCGTGGCCGCCCACGAGCTGGTCTCCATCGCGACGACCGCCGTCGAGCCGCACCTGACGCTGGCGGGCGTCAGGCCGGGAGCGGTGGTCCTGCACATCTCGCTGCGCGACATCGTGCCCGAGACGATCCTGGCCGCCCGCAACGTGGTGGACGACGTCGACCACGCCGTACGCGAGCGCACCTCCCTGCACCTGGCCGAGCTGCGCACCGGCGGGCGCGACTTCGTCCACGCCACCCTGGGCGGGCTGCTGCGCGGCACGTCCACCCTGCCCGGCGGCCAGGACAGTCCCGTGATCTTCTCGCCGTTCGGGCTCGGCGTCCTGGACATCGCGCTCGCCCGGTACGTCGCGGACGAGGCCCGCGAACGCGGGCTGGGCGTGCCGGTCGAGGACTTCCTGCCGCAGCCCGAACCCGTCCACGCCTGACCATCCACCCCTTTTCTTCGAGGAGACAGCCGACATGAGTGACCGATACCTCGTGGTGCTCAACGACGAGGAGCAGTACTCCGTCTGGTGGGCCGACCGCGACCTGCCCGCCGGCTGGCGGGCCGAGGGCACCGGGGGCACCAGGGAAGAGTGCCTCCAGCACATCGACCGGGTCTGGACCGACATGCGCCCGCTGAGCCTGCGGTGAGCGCCGCGGACCGATTCCTCGGCGACCTGGTGTGGCGGCGCGCGGCAGCCACACCGGACGCGGTCGCGGTCGTCGACGGAACCACCACGCTCACCTACGCCCAGGTGACCCGCCGGGCCGCCCGGCTGGCCCACCGGCTCCGGAGCCGGGGAATCGGCCGCGGCGACATCGCGGGCATCGACCTGCCGCGCGGCGCCGGCTTCATCGTGGCGGTGCTGGCCGCCTGGCGGTGCGGCGCGGCCTACCTGCCGCTCGACCCCGACCACCCGCGCGAGCGCCGCGAAGGGATCCTCGCGGACGCGGCGCCGTCCGTCGTGGTGACCCCCGGCCTGCTCGCCGAGGCCGGCGACGGGCCCGAGGCGGAGCAGACGCCGGTGTCCGGCGGCGATGCGGCGTACGTCATCTACACCTCCGGCTCGACCGGGCGGCCCAAGGGCGTCGTCGTGACGCACGAGGGCATCGCCAACCGCGTCACCTGGACGGCCCGCACCCACGACCTCGGCCCGGACGACCGGCTGCTGCACAAGACGTCGGTGACGTTCGACGCGGCCGGATGGGAGATGGTCGGGCCGCTCGTCACGGGCGGCACCGTGGTCGTCGCGCCCCCGGGCGCCGAGCGCGACCCGGGCGAGATCGTCCGGCTGGCCCGGCGGCACCGCGTCACCGTGCTCCAGGTCGTCCCCTCGCTGCTGCGCCGCCTCGTGCGCGAGCCGGGCTGGGCCGGCCTGCCGGCGCTGCGGCTGCTGTTCTCGGCGGGGGAGCCGCTGCACGCCGACCTGACCCGCCGCGCCCGCCTTCCCGGGCTGCGGATCTGGAACACCTACGGCCCCACCGAGTGCGCGATCGACGTGACCGCCCACCCCGTGGACCCGGACCAGGAGGAGGGCCCGATCCCGATCGGGCGGCCGATCACCGGCATGCGCGTGCTCGTGCTCGACTCCTCCGGCCACCTCGCCCCGTTCGGCGTGCCCGGCGAGCTGCACGTGGGCGGGCCCGGCGTGGCCCGCGGCTACCACGGGCGGCCTGCGCTGACCGCCGACCGGTTCGTGCCCGACCCTCACGGCCCGCCGGGGTCGCGCCTCTACCGCACCGGCGACCTGGTCCGATGGGGGGACGACGGCGCCCTGCGGTACCTGGGCCGCCTCGACGACCAGATCAAGGTCAACGGCGTGCGCATCGAGCCGGCCGAGATCGAGGCCGTGCTGGAGCGGCACCCCGCCGTGACCGCCGCCGTCGTCACCGCCGCCGACGGCGCCCTGGTCGCGCACGTCACCACGGCGAGCCCGGCGACCCCGGCGGCGCTGCGCGTCTTCGCCCTCGGCAGCCTGCCCGGCACGCACGTCCCGACCAGGTTCGTCATGGCGGACGAGCTGCCCCTGCTGCCCAGCGGCAAGGTCGACCGGGCCAGGCTCACCACCCCGCCCGACGGCGGCCGGGCGGAGTTCCGGCCGCTCGGCACCCCCGAGGAGCACAAGGTCGCCGCCGCGTGGGCCGAGCTGCTCGACGTGCCGCGCATCGGCGCCGACGACGACTTCTTCCAGCTCGGCGGCTCCTCGCTGCTGCTCACCCGGCTCGCCGGCCTCCTGGGCGTTCCCCTGCCCGACCTGTACGCCGTCTCCACCGTGGCCGGCCAGGCCGCCCTCGTCGCCGGCCACCACGACGACACCGAGCCCGTCCGCCCGGCCCCGCGCGGCCCCGACCTGCCGCTCTCCTACGGCCAGCGCCGCCTGTGGCTGCTCGACCGGATCCAGCCCGGCAGCCCCGAATGGGTCGCCCCGCTGTTCGTCCGACCGCCCGCCGGCGTCACCGTCGCCGACGTGGCGAGCGGCCTGCGCGAGCTGGCCCGCCGGCACGAGCCCCTGCGCACCCGCTACACCGTCCGCGACGGCGAGCCCCGCCAGGTCGTCGACGACCACGTGCAGGTCGAGCTGGACGTGGCCGAGGGCGAGCTGCCCGAACTGTTCGCCGCCCACCTCTCCCGGGGCTTCGACCTGGAGAACGGGCCGGTCTGGCGGGCGCTGCTGGCGACCTCCGGCGGCGAGCGGGTGCTGCTCGTCACCCTGCACCACATCGCCTGCGACGGCTGGTCGTCGGTGCTGCTCGACACCGAGCTGCGCGCCCTGTGGGCGGGCGAGGAACTGCCGCCGGTGCCGCTCCAGTACGCCGACTACGCGGCCTGGCAGCGCCGTACCCTCACCGAGGACCGGCTCGCCCCCTCCCTGGAGTACTGGCGCGCCCACCTCGCCGGCGTGCCCGCCCTCGACCTGCCCGCCGACCGGCCGCGCCCGGCGCACCGCGACCACCGCGGCGCCATGGTCACCTTCGAGGTGCCCGCCGCGCTCGCCGCCGCCCTGGCCGAGCAGGGCAGGCGGCAGGGGACGACGTTGTTCGTCGTGCTGCTCGCGGCCTGGGCGGCGCTGCTGTCCCGGCACTCCGGCCAGCGCGACTTCGCCATCGGCACCCCCGTCACCGGCCGGGAGCGGCCCGAGCTGGACGGCGTGGTCGGCTTCTTCCTCAACGCCCTCGCGCTGCGCATGGACCTGACCGGCAACCCCACGTTCGAGGAGCTCGTCCGGCGGGCCGGCGAGGTCTGCCGGGCCGGGTTCGCGCACCAGCGGGTGCCGTTCGACCGGCTGGTGGAGGAGCTGCAGCCCGGCCGCGACCTGTCCCGCACCCCGCTCTACCAGGCCACCTTCGACCTGCACGAGGTCGGCCACACCGACACCGAGCTGCACCCCGACGACGTGGGCGCGCTCGGCGAGGCGTGGCGGATCGCCAAGACCGACCTCAGCCTGCTGGCCCAGCGCCGGCCCGACGGCTCCGTGCCGGCCTCCATCGAGTACGCCACCGCCCTGTTCGACCAGGAGACGGCACGCGCGCTGGCCACCCGGCTCGTGCGGCTGCTGTCACAGGTCGCCGCCGACCCGGGGCTGCACCTGTCGGCGATCGAACTGCGCGAGCCGCACGAGCGCGACCGGCCGCTCAACGAGCCGCACGAGCGCGACCGGCCGCTCAATGAGCCGCACGAGCGCGACCGGCCGCTCATCGAACTGCGCGAGCCGCACGGACATGACCGGCCCGCCGCCGAGCCGGAGCCCGTCACCAGGTGCGTCCACCAGGTGTTCGAGGCCCAGGCCGCGCGGACGCCCGGCGCGGTCGCCGTCGAATGGGGCGAGCACACCCTCACCTACGCCGAGCTCGACGCCCGCGCCGACCGCCTCGCCCGCCACCTGGCCGCGCGCGGCGCCGGGCCCGGCGAGCTGGTCGGCGTGTGCCTCGAACGCGGGCCCGACCTGGTGCCCGCCCTGCTCGCCGTGCTGAAGACGGGCGCGGGCTTCCTGCCGCTCGACCCCGGCCAGCCGGCCGGCCGGATCGCCTTCATCGTCTCCGACGCGGGCGCCAGGACCGTGGTGACGACCTCGGACCTGGCGGACGGGCTGCCCGGCGACCTCGTCCTGCTCGACTCCCTCGAAACCGGGGACGAGCCAGGACCGGACCCCGCCGTACGCCCCGAGGACCCGGCCTACGTCATCTACACCTCCGGCTCGACCGGCCGCCCCAAGGGCGTCGTGGTCACCCACGCCAACGTCCTGCGCCTGTTCACGGCCACCGAGCGGCACTACGGCTTCGGGCCGCACGACGTGTGGACGCTCTTCCACTCCTACGCCTTCGACTTCTCGGTGTGGGAGATGTGGGGCGCGCTGCTGCACGGCGGCCGGCTCGTGGTCGTGCCGCGCGAGCTGGTCCGCGACCCAGGGCGCTTCCTCGACCTGCTCGTGGCGCGGAAGGTGACCGTGCTCAACCAGACGCCTTCGGCGTTCCGGCAGCTCGTCGCGTACGCGGCGGAGGGCGACCCGCGCATCGACCGGCTCAGCCTCCGCGCGGTGATCTTCGGCGGCGAGAAGCTGGAGCTCGGCGAGCTGCGGCCGTGGATCCGCCGGCTCGGCACCACCCGCCCGCGCCTGATCAACATGTACGGCATCACGGAGACGACCGTGCACACCACCTTCCACGAGATCGGCCCGGACGACGCCGGCAGCCCCATCGGCCACCCCCTCGCCGACCTGCGCGTCCACCTCCTCGACGAGTACGGCGCCGCCGCCCCGCCCGGCGTCCCCGGCGAGCTGTACGTCGGCGGCCCCGGCGTGGCCCGCGGCTACCTCGGCCGCCCCGCGCTGACCGCCGCCAGGTTCGTGCCCGACCCGTACGGCCCGCCGGGCTCCCGCCTGTACCGCAGCGGCGACCTGGCCAAGCGCGGCCGGGACGGGGGCCTGGAGTTCCTCGGCCGGGCCGACGACCAGGTGAAGATCCGCGGCTACCGCATCGAGCTGGGCGAGATCCAGAGCGCGCTGCTCGACCAGCCCAGCGTCCGCGACGCCGTCGTGGTGCTGCGCGCGGACACCCTGCTCGGCTACGTCGAGCCGGCCGGCGACGAGCTGGACCCGGGCGAGCTGAAGCAGGCCCTGGCCGGGCGGCTGCCCGAGTACATGGTGCCCAGCGCGATCGTCCCGGTGGAGCGCATCCCGCTGACCGCCAACGGCAAGCTGGACCGCGCCGCGCTGCCCGAGCCGGGCCGCGACGAGGTGGGCGCCGCCGCGTTCGTCGCCCCGCGCACGGTGGTGGAGGCGTGCCTGGCCGAGGTGTGGCAGGACGTGCTCGCCATCGACAAGGTCGGCGCCCAGGACGACTTCTTCCAGCTCGGCGGCAACTCGATCCTCGTGCTGCGGATGATCGCCCGCGTCCACGAGGAGACCGGCATCGAGGTCGGCGCCCGTGAGGTCTTCGGGAACCCGAGCCTCGCGCGCCTGTCCGCCGTCGTGGAGGCCAAGCTGCGCGCCGAGATATCCGCTTCGGAAAACGTGGGGACGGGGACATGACCACAACGCGGCACCTCATCTCGGTGGACGACCTGACCGACGGCGACATCCACCGCCTGGCCGCCCGCGGCGTCCGCTTCCGCGAGGGCACCGCCGCGGCCGGCACGCCGCTGGCCGGGCACCTCGCCGGCATCTACTTCCGCAAGACCTCGACCAGGACCAGGACCGCGTTCACGGCGGGCGCGCTGCGGCTGGGCGCGCAGACCATCGCCTACGGCCCGGACGACCTGCAGACCAACACGGGCGAGACCGTCGAGGACACGGCCCAGGTGTTCGGCCGCATGCTCGACGTCCTCGTGGCCCGCACCGCGGGCGACCCGGCCGAGCTGCGCGCGTTCGCCGCCGGGAACCGCATGTCGGTGATCAACGCGATGAGCGCGCCCGAGCACCCGACCCAGGCGCTGACCGACCTCACCACGCTGCTGTGGCACTTCGGCCACGTCGACGGCCTGCGCGTGTTGTACGTCGGCGAGGGCAACAACACCGCCGCCGCCCTGGCCCTGGCCCTCAGCAGGTACCGCTCGGCCCACCTCGACCTGCGCACCCCGCCCGGCTACGGCCTGACCGGCGAGGTGCTGGCCAGGATCGACCCCAAGGTGGTCACCGAACGGCACGACATGAAGGACCTGCCCGAGGGCGTGGACGTCATCTACACCACCCGCTGGCAGACCACCGGCACCAGCAAGCCGGACGCGAACTGGCGAAACATCTTCGCGCCCTTCCAGGTGACCGCCGACCTGTGGCGGGGCAGCCCCGACGCGGTCTTCATGCACGACCTGCCCGCCCACCGCGGCGAGGAGGTCACCGCCGAAGTCCTCGACGGCCCGCGCAGCATCGCCTTCGACCAGGCCGAGAACAAGCTGCACAGCGCCATGGCCGTCCTGGAGTGGTGCCGCGGCGCGGACCCCGCCCCATGACGGCCCCGCACCCGACGCCACCGGCCCCGCACACCGCTCCGCCGACGCCGACGCCGACGCAGGCGCAGGCGCAGGCGCAGGCACCGACGCAGGCGCCAGCGCAGGCGCAGACGCAGGCGCAGGCGCGGGGTCTGGACGCCGTGCTCGGCGACCCGTGGGACGCGTCCAACCCGCTCGGCTTCGCCGCCGTCCTGGACGCCGACGAGCGCGGCGAGCTGTCGGCCGCCGGGGAGAAGGCGCTGACCGCCGCCGGGCTCGCCGAGGAGTTCGTGCCGCGCTCGCTCGGCGGCCGGCTGACCGGCGTCGAAGGGCTCGTCCAGGTCATGCGGGCGATCTTCCGGCGCGACCCCACCCTCGGCCTCGGCTACGGCATCACCAGCTTCATCGCCGCCGTCCCCGTCTGGACCGACGGCAGCCCCGCGCAACGCGACCGGCTGGCCGGTCTGCTGCTCGGGGGCGAGCGCGCGGCGGCGGCGTTCACGGAGCTGGCCCACGGCGCCGACTTCACCCGCGTCGCCCTGCGCGCCGACCCCGCGCCCGGCGGCGGCTTCCTCGTCACCGGCGCGAAGCAGCTCATCAACAACATCGCCCGCTCCCGCGCGGTGACGTTGTTCGCCCGCACCAGCGACGAGCCGGGCAGCCGCAGCCACTCCACGCTGCTGCTCGACCTGGCCGACGCGCCGCCGGACACCTACCGGGTCCTGCCGCGCTTCCCCACCTCGGGCCTGCGGGCGAGCCTGCTCGCGGGCATCGACTTCGACCGCTGCCCCGTTCCGGAGGACAGCGTGGTCGGGGAGCGCGGCGCGGGCCTGGAGACCGCGCTGAGAGCCTTCCAGGTCACCCGTACGGCGCTGCCCGCGATCGTCGTCGGCGTGCTCGACACCCAGCTCAGGCTGGCGGCCGGCTTCGCCGGGGAACGGGTGCTCTACGGGCGGCCGGTCGCCGACCTCCCCCAGTCCAGGGCCTGCCTGACGGGGGCGCTGGCCGATCTGCTGGTGTGCGACGCCTTCAGCGGCGTGGCCGGGCGCGCCCTGCACCTGCTGCCCGACCGGACCAGCGTGGTCGCCGCGGCCTCCAAGTACGTCGTCTCGACGCTCATGGAGTCGGCCTCGTACGAGCTGTCGGTGCTGCTGGGGGCGCGCTCGTACCTGAGGGAGGGGCCGTACGGGCTGTTCCAGAAGTACCAGCGGGACCTGGCGGTGACCGCGCTCGCGCACGCCAGCGCCGCGGCCTGCCTGTCCACGATCATCCCGCAGCTGCCCCGGCTGGCCCGGCGGAGCTGGTTGCGGGCGGACCCGGCGGGGCCCGAGCTGTTCAGGCTGGGGGAGGAGCTGCCCGAGCTGGACTTCAGCCTGCTGGCCGCGGACGCGCGGGGCGCCGACTCGCTGACGGCCGCGCTGGCGCTGGCCGACCTGCCGGAGCTGGCGCCGCTGCGGGACGTCTTCCTGGGCGAGCTGGCCGGGCTGCGGGAGCGGTGCGTGGACCTGCCGCCCCGCGAGCGGACGGTGTCGGCGTCGGCGGAGACGTTCGTGCTCGCCGAGCGGTACAGCCTGGTGCTGGCCGCGGGCGCCTGCGCGGGCGTGTGGGCCGCGCGCCGCGACCCGTTCACCACCGCGTGGCTGCTGGTCGCGCTGGGCCGGCTGGCCGACCGGCTGGGCCTGCCGCACCCGCCGCCGCCCCCGGAGGCGGGGCGGCTGCTCTTCAGCGAGCTAGTCGCCCGCCGGGAGCGGTCGCTGACCTTCGACTTCTCCGCACACCCGCTGGCCCGGCACGGCCGCTGAGTACTGCTCCGCTCTGTACGCGCCCGGCGGGCACTCGAGGCCGCACCCGCCGGGCGGCTTGGCGCTCAGGAGGAGCGGGCACCACTCGCGGGCACCCGTGGCTCCTTCACTTCTCGGCATCGTCCTCATGCACCCATCGTGTCGATCGGACCGCGAGCTGTCGCTACCCGCTGTGCCACCATCCGCCCGGAAGCTGTCTGCACCTCGCCTCGCCGGGCCGCAGCTCAGGACACTGTGGCGCGGCCCCGTGAAGCAGGCATGAGGGGCAGAATACCATTCTGTTACAGGGGCACCACGGAGGAAAGTGCTCCGATCACGGATGCGCGGTGCCGGACGACTGCAGGAAGCGGATGACGGCGATCACCCGGCGGTGGTCGGTGTCCGTCGGCGCGAGCCCCAGCTTGGCGAAGATGTTGTTGACGTGCTTGGCCACCGCGCTCTCGCTGACCACCAGCGCCGCCGCGATGCCCGCGTTGGAACGTCCCTGAGCCATCTGGCCGAGCACTTCCAGCTCGCGTGGCGTCAGGCCCTTCAGCGGGTCGCGGTGGCGGGCCAGCACCTGGGAGACCACCTCGGGGTCGAGCACCGTGCCCCCGTCGGCCACCTGCCGCACCGCCCGCAGGAACCCCTTGACGTCGACGACGCGATCCTTCAGCAGGTAGCCCACGCCGGACATGTCGCCCGACAGCAGATCGGTCGCGTAGCGCTCCTCGACGAACTGCGACAGCACCAGCACCGCGATCTCCGGCCGCTCCCTGCGCAGCTTGAGCGCCGCCCGCAGCCCCTCGGTCGTGTTGGTCGGCGGCATGCGGACATCCACCACCACCACGTCGGGCGAGAACCGCTCGACCGCCGCGATCAGCTCCTCGGCGTCGCCCACGGCCGCGACCACCTCGATGCCGCCGGCCTCCAGGATGCGGGTGATGCCCTCCCGTAACAGGACGGAGTCTTCGGCGATCGCCACGCGCACGGCCTCTCCCCAGGTCACCCGCCGTCGGCACCACACAAGCGGTTCCACTGTAGCCGGTTCCGGTCCGCGGTGATCGGTTCGGTCCTGGTCCGTCCCGCGCCGCGCGCAGTACGCTGAAACCGCGCGTGGGGCACCCCGGCACTCCTCGGCCCCGGCGACGACCTTCGACGCTTTGTGTCCCCAGGGAGCCCGCGGGCAGGAGGATCCGTGCAGCAAGCTCGTGCGGGGGCGCGTCCGCTGTGGCTGGCCGCGGGCGCGGTGGTGCTCGCGTTCACCGTTCTGGCGTGCACGGTCACCGTGCTCTCGTGGCTGGGCAGGCAGTCGGAGACGCAACGCCAGGAGTATCGGCGGCCGGCGCGGCTGCAGATCGACGTGACCGGCACGGAGGTCGTCCTCCAGGCGTACGAGTCCGGCGCCGTCGAGGTCGAGCGGCACCTCACGTGGGCCTCGGGCAAGCCCGCTCCGCGCGAGCGGTGGGAGGGCGACACGCTCAGGCTCAGCATCGACTGCCCGCCCGCGCTCAACCTGCCGGGCTGCTCGGCCGTGTACCGCGTCTGGCTGCCCGCGGACCTGCCGGTCACGGTGCGCACGGTCTCCGGCGCCGTCCGGCTGGCGAACCTGCGCGGCCCCGTCAGCGTCGAGACCGACTCCGGCGACGTGCGAGGCGAGGGGCTCGGCGGGGGCCAGGTCAGCGCGCGGGCCGGCTCCGGGGACGTGCGGCTGGGCTTCAGCGGGGTGCCTTCGCGGGTCGCGGCCCGTACGTCGTCCGGCGACATCGCGCTCACCCTGCCCCGGCACGCCTACAACGTGCGGGCGGACTCGGCCGAGGGGATGGAGACGGTCGCGGTCGGACAAGACCCGTCCTCCCCCGCCACGATCGAGGCCCGCACCGACACCGCCGACATCACCATCGGGGACTCCACCTATGCACCCTGACCAGCCCGCACGCCCCGGGCACCCCACCGGCGGCGGACCCGGGCTCATGAAAGGCGGGCGCGGCCTCACGAATGGCGGGCAGGGGCTCACGAACGGCGGGCGCGGGCTCACGAATGGCGGGCGCGGGCCGAGCCGGGTGGTGCGGGAGCTCCTGCGCGCGCCCGTGAGCGCGCGCACCTGGATGTCGGTCCTGCACCTCGCCGCCGGCCTCCCCGTCGCCCTCCTGGGCTGCGTCCTGCTCGTGGTGCTGGGCGTGCTCACCATGAGCCTGTCGTTGTCGATCGTGCTGACCGTGCTGGCCGTCTTCGCCCAGGCGGCGCTGGCCTGGTGCGTGCGCGCCTGCACCGCGCTCCAGCGCTCGCGCTTCGCCACGCTCCTCGGAGTGGACCTGCCCATCCCGCCGCGACCCACCGAGGGCGGCTGGCTGGCGCGGGTGATGCGGGAGGCCCGCAGCGAGACGACCTGGCGCCAGCTCAGCTACCACCTGATCGCCCCGCTGATCGGCGGGCTCGGCTTCGGCGCGACCGCGCTGGCGCTGGCCGCCGCGCTGACGTTCACCCTGTCCCCCTTGTACGCGTGGGCGCTGCCCGGCATGAACATGTTCGGCTGGCGGCTCGGCTCCCCCGTGACGCTGGCGGGCCTGGTGGCGGCCGGGCTGGCCGCGCTCTTCCTGGCCCCGTGGATCGCCCGCGCCGCCGCCGCGATGGACGTGGGCGCCGCCATGGCGCTGCTGGGCAACGCCCGCGAGAAGGAGCTGGCCGAGAGCCGGGCCGGGCTGCTGGAGGCGATCGAGGCCGAGCGCCGCAGGATCGAGCGGGACCTGCACGACGGCACCCAGCAGCGGCTCACCGCGCTGGCGGTCAACCTGGCGATCGCCGCGGAGACGCTGCCCGACCTGTCCGAGCCCGCCCGCCGGGCTTTCGCCGAGGCGCAGGAGGAGGCCACGGAGGCGCTGGCGGAGCTGCGCGGGTTCATCCGCGGCCTGCACCCGTCGGTGCTGGACGACCGGGGGCTCGACGCGGCCCTGTCGGGGGTGGTGGGCCGCTCGCCGGTGCCGGTGGAGCTCTCAGTGGACCTGCCGGGCCGGCCGCCGCCGCTCATCGAGTCGATCGCGTACTTCGTGGTCTCGGAGGCGCTGACGAACGTGGCCAAGCACTCGGGCGCGGGCAGGGCCGAGGTGAGCGTGGCGGCGGACGGGGGCCGGCTGCGCCTGCGCGTCCGTGACGACGGCCGTGGTGGCGCGGACGCGGGCTCGGGCAGCGGGCTGCGCGGGCTGGGCCAGCGGGTGGCCTCGGCCGACGGCACGTTCGCTCTGCACAGCCCGCCCGGTCAGGGGACGACGATCGAGGTCGAGCTGCCCCTCGCACTCTCCGCGTGATCGCAACACGGCGTTAAGGCATTTGTCCAGAGTAAGCGCCACTTTTCATGGCACACTACCCATTGTGCGTAGGGGTGGGGGCCCCGCGAACGCACGACACGGGGAGACGAATCCACTACGGGGGCCATGCGATGGCGTTAGTTGACCGTGCCCAAATCGACCGTGCCCACAACGACCATGCCCACAACGATCATGCCCACATCGACCGTGCTCACCATCTGCGCTTCCTGCTGCTCGGCTCCATCGAGGCCGGCGACGGCAGCGGCCTCGTCGAGCTGAGCGCCTCGAAGATGCGCACGCTCCTGGCCACGCTGCTCCTGGCCCGATCGCGGATCGTCCCCGACTCCCGGATCGCGGCGATGCTGTGGGGAGAGCATCCGCCCGCGACGTCGGAGGCGCAGATCCAGATCTACGTGTCCCGGCTGCGGCAGAAGCTGGGCGTGCCGATCGTCCGGCAACGCCCCGGCTACCTGCTCGAAGTCGACCCCGGCCAGCTCGACCTGGTCGTCTTCGAGCAGCTCGCCAGGCGCGGCAGGGACCTGCTGGAGCGGGGCGTCGCGCGGGAGGCGGGCGAGGTGCTGACCCGGGCGCTGGCGCTGTGGCGCGGCCCCGCGCTCGCCGGCGCGACCGACCTGCTCACCGACGCCGAGCGCCCGCAGCTCGAAGAGGCCAAGCTGGCCACGCTGGAGGACCGGATCGACGCCGACCTCGCCCTGCGCCGGCACGCGGAGCTGGTGGCCGAGCTGACCGGGCTGGTCGCCGACCATCCGTGGCGCGAGCGGCTGCGCGGCCAGCTCATGCTCGCCCTCTACCGCAGCGGGCGGCAGGCCGAGGCGGTGACGGCGTACGAGGAGCTGCGCCGCCTGCTGGCCGACGACCTGTCCATCGAGCCGGGCAACGACCTGCGCGAGCTGTTCACGCGCGTGCTGGCCGCCGACCCCGGCCTCGACGCGCCCGCCGGCGGCGACGCTCCCGTACGGCCGTCCGCCGCCGCGCCGGTGCGGCCCGCCCAGCTCCCGCCGGACACCGCCGACTTCACCGGCCGCCTCGCGGAGAGCGAGCACCTGGCGGCGATGCTGGAGCGGCACGACGCGGGCGCGCCCCTGGCCGGCTGCGTCATCAGCGGCATGGCCGGGGTCGGCAAGACCGCGCTGGCCGTCCACGTCGCCCACCAGTGCCAGGACAGCTACCCCGACGGCCAGCTCTACGTGGATCTGCGCGGCCTCACCGCGGAGCCGGTCACCCCGCTCGACGCGCTCGGCGGCATGCTGCGCGCGCTCGGCGTGGACGCCGCCGTGGTCCCGCCGGGCCTGGACGATCGGGTCAAGCTCTACCGCAGCCGGCTGATCCGCCAGCGGGTGCTGGTGCTGCTCGACAACGCCGCGAGCGAGCAGCAGGTACGCCCCCTGCTGCCCACCGGCCGCGACTGCGGCGTGCTCGTGACCGGCCGCGCCCGGCTGTCGGCCCTGGAGGGGCTGCCCATCCTCGACCTCGACGTGCTGGCGCCCGCCCACGCCCTGACCCTGCTGGGCCGCATCGTGGGCGAGGAACGCATGCGCGCCGAGCACGCGGAGGCCGAGCGCATCGTGGCCCTGTGCGGCCACCTGCCGCTCAGCATCAGGATCGCCGGCGCCCGGCTGGCGGCCAAGCCGTACTGGCGGCTGGCCAGGCTCGCCCGCCGCCTCGACGTGCAGCACCGCCGGCTCGACGAGCTGCGCATCGCCGACTCCAACGTCCGGACCAGCCTGATCCAGAGCTACCAGGGCCTGTCACCGGCGGCCCGGCACGCCTTCCGCCTGCTGGCGCTGCTCGACGTGCCCAACTTCTCGCTGTGGACGGCCGCCGTGGTGCTCGACACGAAGGTGGCCGAGGCCCGCGACCTGGCCGAGCAGCTCGTGGACGCCCGCCTGCTGGACAGCCTGCCCGCCACGAGCGGCATGTCCGACCAGTACCGCTTCCACGCCCTCGTCCGCGCGCTGGCCCTGGAGCGGGCGGCCGTCGAGGAGCACCCGAAGGAGCGCCGCGCCGCGCTCACCCGCGTCATGGGGGCCTCCACCTGGCCGAACTGGGTGGGCACGTGGAGCCGTAGCTGGGCGCACTGCACCTGACCTGTAGCTAGTGCCACCCCAAGACGGGCACTGCCATCCGTGACCGGCAGGGCCGCCCGTTGCGAACCTGGTCGCATGATTGCACGGTTAGGGAACTTCTGCTTCCGCCGCCGCTGGTGGGTGCTGGTCGTGTGGCTGGTCATCGCGGCGGCGGGCCTCGGCTCGGCTGGGCCGCTGTTCGCTTCCCTGGCGGCGAACCGGGCCCCGCAGGGCACCGAGTCCGACGTGGCGCTGCAGGCGCTGGCCGACGGGCGCGACCATGGAGCCCGGCTGGTGGCGCTCGTGGACGGGGTGGCCGCGGGCAGCGCGCCGACCGGCCGCGCCGTCCGCGCGGCGCTCGACGACGTACGCGCCATCAAGGGCGTCAAGCACGTGCACGAGCCGCAGGCCGCATCCGACGGACGCGGCCTGGCGCTCACCGTCGACCTGGACAAGATGGACTACCAGACCGGCGACGCCGTGCTGGACCGGGCGGCCGAGCGCCTGCGCGCGCTGACCAGGGAGCTGCCCGGGGCCGCGGTCAGCATCGGCGGCCAGGACATGATCGACCGGCAGACCGACGAGACCTCGCAGGGCGACCTGACCACGGCGGAGATGTTCGCGCTGCCGCTGACGCTGGTCGTGCTGGTCTTCGTGTTCGGCGGCATCGCCGCGGCCACGCTGCCCGTGCTGGGCGCGGTGGTCACGATCCTGGGCGCGTTCGCCGGGGTGCTGGCGTTCACGGCGTTCGTCGAGATGGACACCACCGTCATCAGCGTCGTCTCGCTCATGGGGCTGGGCCTGTCCATCGACTACGGCCTGCTGCTGGTCGCCCGGTACCGGCAGGAGCTGGCCGCCGGGCACGCACCCGGTCAGGCCGTGGCCCGCACGTGGGCGACGGCCGGGCGGACCATCCTGTTCAGCGCCCTGACGGTGATCGCGACGCTGAGCGGCCTGATGTTCTTCGACGTGCCCCGGCTGCAGACGCTCGGCGTGGCCGGCATGACGTCCACACTGGTGGCGCTGCTGACCGCGCTGACGCTCACCGGCGCGTTGCTCGGCGTGTTCAGCCGCCGCATCAAGCCGTCACGGCGGCACCGCGCCGGCCGGCCCGACAGGGGAACCGACAGAGGAACCGACAGCGGGTTCTTCGCCGGGCTCGCCCGCTTCACCCAGCGCAGGCCGGGGCTGGTCGCGCTGGCCGCCACCGCGATCCTGCTGACCGTCGCGGCGCCGCTGCTCACCGTGCGAGTCGCCCAGCCGAACCTGGCCGGCCTGCCGCCGGACCTGGAGTCCGTACGGGTCGCCAAGGAGCTCGGCACCCGCTACGGGCAGGCCGTGGACCCGGCCGTCATGGTCGTCTCCCGCGCCGACGGCAGGACGCTCACCGCGTGGGCGGCCAAGTGGCGCGACGACCCCGCCGTCTCCCGCGTCCGCCCCGTCGTCGTCGAAGGCCCCGGGCTGACCTCCGTCGTCCTCGACACCCGCGACAGCTCGCAGAGCCAGGCCGCCCAGGACCTGGTCGGCCGGGTCCGCGCCGACCGGCCGCCGGGCGGGCCCTCGTGGGTGGCCGGCGAGGCGGCGGTGCTGATCGACCTCGTCGGCGAGACGGCCGCCGACCTGCCGAAGGCCGTGCTGGTCACGGTCGTGGCCGTGTTCGTGCTGCTGTTCCTCATGACCGGCTCGCTGCTGGTGCCGCTGAGCGCGCTCGTGCTGACCCTGCTGTCGCTGGCGGCCACGTTCGGCGTGATGACGCTGCTGTTCCAGCACGGCTGGCTGGCCGGGCCGCTGGACACGCTGACACTGCCCGGCCTCAGCCCGTACGTGTTCCTCGTCGTGTTCGTCTTCGCCTTCGCCTTCTCCACCGACTACGAGGTGTTCCTGCTCGGCCGGATCAAGGAGGCCGTGGACGACGGCGCCGACAACGACACCGCCGTCCGCCGCGGGCTGCAGGTCAACGGCCGGGTCATCACGTGCGCGGCGCTGCTGATGCTGATCGTGTTCGCCTGCTTCGGCACCGCGAAACTGAGCGACATCGAGCAGCTCGGCATCGGCTTGTTCGTGGCCGTGCTCATCGACGCCACCATCGTCCGCTGCCTGCTGGTGCCGGCGGTGATGACCCTGTCGGGCAAGGCCAACTGGTGGGCACCCCGCCCGCTGCGCCGCTTCCACGCCCGCTTCGGCCTGCGCGAGAGCCAGGACGACCCCCGTGTCCTGACGAGGACGTGAACGCGTGGCGGGGCGGCGCGGCTCACCGTGGGAACCGCTACGAGGGGGAGGGCGTGCGGCGGGCGAGGGTGAGGTCGGTGACGAAGGTCATCTCGATGCCGTCGCCCAGCGCCGAGGCCAGCTCCGCCAGCAGCGGCTCCCGCCGCTCCGGGGGCAGGATGCGGTAGGCGGAGATGGTGCGGACCAGGTCGAGGTAGCGGGCCGCGTCGTACCACTCCGTCCAGGTGTAGGAGCGCTCGTCGAGGTCGGTGAAGCGCGGGTCGCCGGTCAGCAGGTGCTGGACCTCCTCGTTCCTGATCGGGTGGTCCTGGTGCAGGCTGAAGCTGGACACGCCGTGGCGGTGGTCGACCTCGGCGAGTCTGGCGCGCAGGGCGGGGTCGGTGACGAGGTAGTGGTTCCAGAACAGGGCCAGCGCGCCGGACGGGGCCAGCGCCGCGTGGGCGAGGTCCCAGCGCCGTTCCGGGTCCACCCAGTGCCAGGCCTGGGCGGAGTACAGGAGGGCGAAGCGGCGGTCGGGGGTGTAGTCCTCAAAAATCCCGACTTGTACGCGTACGCCGGGGCAGTTGGCGGCCAGGGCCGTCGCCATGCGCTCGTCCGGCTCGACGCAGGTCAGATCGATCCCGCGGGCGGCGAAGACGGCCGTGGCCTTGCCCGTTCCCGCTCCGACCTCCAGCACCGGCCCGTCCGGCGCGTACTCCAGCACCTCCGTGGCGAGCCGCTCGGGATAGCCGGGCCGGGCCGACTCGTACAGGTCCACCGCCTCGCCGAACACCACGCTCCGCACACGGTCAACAGCCATGCCGCCCCCTCAGGTCAGGTGAATACCCGAGTCAACCACGCCGGATGGTTCGAGGATTTTTGATCTGAACCGGCGCTCCGGGACGGCGGCGTTACGGTGCTGCCGGTGATGAACCAGAGGAAGAGGGTACGGGCCGGCGCCGTCGTGGGGGCGGCGACGGTCACGGTGCTCGCGACGCTGACGGCGCCGGCGCAGGCGGCCGAGAACTACGGGCAGTACTCCCGGTTCGCCGAGCGCAGCGCCGGCCAGCACTGGGCGGACGGTCAGGCCGCCGGGCAGTGGACGTGGAAGCCTCTGTCGTCCACGACGTCGGAGATCAGCTGGGGCGACCCGAAGACGTGGCCGCCGGCGTACGCGGAGAAGTTCGTCCGCAGCGGCGACTGGCTGATGCTGGACGGGTGGCGGGACAACGGGACGTACTACACCGTCAGGGTCACCAAGGAGCAGATCGGCGACGCCAAGTGCGGAAATCTCCAGACTTTCGCCACGTCCGGGCAGCAGCACTACGTGAAGTGGAGCATTCCCCCTGAGGGGTACTGCCTCAAGGCGTGGGGGACGATCACCGAGAAGTCGTCGGGCAAGGTCGTCGACTTCGGGCACACCCAGATCTGGTCGCCGCCCGCGCCCTGCTCGAACCAGTACCTCGGCAACCAGACCTGCATCAAGCAGTGGGAGTCGTGGTGGGACAACAACGGCAGCCCGGGCAAGCCGATCGCGAGGAGGCTGGAGCGCGACCAGTACATCGCGCGGGGCCAGGGGATGGCGTTCAAGATTCACCAGTACTTCCCGAAGGAGTGGAAGTCCGAGGCGCGGTCGTACTGGAACTGGTGAGTTCATCCACAGGCTGTGGGTGGTGGAGCGCAACCTGTTGACAACGGTCCTCCGTAACGTCCCGGACGCCGCCGCAGGTGTGGTATGGGGCTCCGGCGTTACGGGTCTGACCAGGTGAAACGGCCACCAGAGGCGAGATCTGCGGCCGGTGCCGTCCGTACCACGGGCGGCACCGTCCCGTAGGAGGATTGCCACAGAGTTATCCACAGGATGAGGGAGTTGTCCACAGGGTGTGGAACGGCTCCCGCCGGGGCTCGCCAGGGGATCAGTCGTGCTTGGTCATGGCCTGGTCGAGCACCTCGGCCAGCGCCGCGATGGAGGACCTGGCCGAGCGGATGCGCGCGGTGCGTGTCTCGTCGGGCCAGCCCAGCTTCAGCCCCTCGGCCGCCAGCTCGTCGAACGCGGTGAACGCGGCGAGCTTCTGCCGGATGACCTTCGACCAGGCGTCGTCCTCGATCTGGTAGTAGACGTTGCGCTCACCGGGCTTGCGGAACCTGCGGATGAGCTTGATGGACGTCAGGAGCTGCATGTTCGTCGTCAGGGACGCGCGGCTGGCGCCGATGGCGTCGGCGATCTCGCCGGCGGTCTGGGCCGGGGGGTCGCAGGCCATGAGCCAGCCCAGGATGCGGCCGGTGATCGGGGCCAGGCCCCACTCCTCGGAGACGAACGTCGCCACCCGCTCGACCCATTCGAGCACCTGCTCGCGGTCGGGGCCGTCCTGCACTGTCATGGGGGACATCCTAATGGCCACTGTCCTTGCTAGCGATTTCAGTTTAGGCTGAAATCGCCAGCATCAGCAACCGCCGGGCCGTGCCAGTGGCTTCGTCAGGTGGTGGTGGCGCCTCGCCGGCGCTGGTGGGCCAGGGCGGCGGCGTCGCCGGGCAGGCCGCGTTCCGCCAGGCCGCGCGACACCCGCTCGCGCAGCTCGGCCGGGCGGTGGGCGTCGTACTTGAACTTGGCGCGCACCTCCTCCACCCGCAGCCGCAGCCCCCGGATCGAGGACAACATCTTCCGGTACGGCCCCGCGTCGGCGGACACCTCGCCGTGGTCGCCGGCCGGCTGGTGGTGGGCGAGCTGGCGGCGCAGGATCTCGGCCTTGCCCTCCTTGTCGTCCACGATCTCGGCCCGGCACACGAGCTGGACGGCGGCGTAGTAGCTGGTCGGCACGCCGGTCTCGGGGGAGTCGGAGCGCCAGGACGTGGGGATGTAGGCGTAGTCGTCGTGCACGCTGACCACCGCCACGGGGTTGGCCTCCAGGGCCGCCCAGATCGGGTTGGGCCTGGCCAGGTGGAGCAGCACCTCGGCGTCGCCGTCGTAGAAGAAGTGCGTCGGCACGACCACGGGTGCCGCGCCGGCCACGCCGTTGACCGCGATCTGGCCGAAGTCGCGGGTACGCAGCCAGCTCCGCCACTCCTCGTCGTCCTGGGCGGCGTCCCATGGGTGGATGAGCACTCGCATCACCTTTTGTATCAGTACATAATAGTTTTTGTGCTAGAAAAGTACACGATCGAGGGTGGGACGGCCAGCGAGATAGCGGCGGGCGTCGAGGCCGCCGTGTCCGAAGGGCGGCTGCCGCCGGGGGCGACGCTGCCGCCGGTGCGGGAGGTGGCGGCGCTGGCCGGGGTGAGCCCGGGCACGGCGGCGGCCGCGTACCGGCTGCTGCGCGAGCGCGGCGTGATCGAGACCGCCGGGCGGCGCGGCACGCGGGTCAGGTCGCGGCCGGCCAGCACCTTCCGCGAGGAGATCCGCGTCGAGGTGCCGCCGGGCGTGCGCGACCTGAGCAAGGGCAACCCCGACCCGCGCCTGCTGCCGCCGCTGCACGAGGCGCTGGCCGTGGCGGCGAGGGCGCACGAGGAACGGCCCGCCATGTACGGCACCGGCGACGACGAGGAGCTGCTGGCCCTGGCCGGGCGGCGGCTGCGGACCGACGGCGTGCCGGCCGCGCCGCTGGCGATCACGTCGGGCACCCTCGACGCGGTCGAGCGCGTGCTCACCGCCCACCTGCGCCCCGGCGACGCGATCGCCGTCGAGGACCCGGGCTGGACGGCCCTGCTCGACCTGGTCGCCGTCCTGGGGCTGCGGCCGGTGCCGATGCGGCTCGACGACGAGGGCCCGCTGCCGGAGCAGCTCGACCGGGCGCTGCGGGCCGGCGCGCGAGCCGTGGTGATGACCGCCCGCGCCCAGAACCCGACCGGCGCCGCCGTCTCCGCCGCCCGGGCCGGCGAGCTGCGGGAGCTGCTGGCGGCGCACCCGGAGGTGCTGCTGGTCGAGGACGACCACGGGGCCGGGTTCGTGGAGCTGCCCCTGCACCCGCTGGCCGGCGCGACGACGCGGTGGATCCACGTCCGCTCCACGGCCAAGTCGCTCGGCCCCGACCTGCGCCTGGCCCCGGTCACCGGCGACCCGGTCACGCTCGAGCGGCTGCGCGGGCGGCAGCGGCTGGCCGCCGGCTGGGTGAGCCACCTGCTGCAACACGCCGTCGCCCACCTCTGGCGGACGAACGCGGCCGATCCCGCCACGGTCGCGGCGTCGTACGCGGCCCGCAGGAACGGCCTGGTGACGGCGCTGGCCGAACGTGGCGTGCGCGCGTACGGGCGTACCGGCCTGAACGTGTGGATCCCCGTCGCCGACGAGTCCACCGCCATCACCCGGCTGCTGGCGCGCGGCTGGGCCTGCGCGCCCGGCGCCCGCAACCGCATCGGCTCGCCGCCCGCGCTGCGCCTGACCGTCTCGTCCCTGGACCTGCCGGAGATCGAGCCGCTGGCCGCCGACCTGGCCGCCGCCCTGACCCCCGCGCCGATCGGCCGGTACGGCTGAGCCCCGCGCCGAGCGGCCGGACCCGGCGCGGGATCGAAAGTCAGCCCAGCAGCCCCTCCCCGATCCACCCACCGGGCGCGCATCCCGGCGGCACGGCGAACACGGCCGAGCCGATGGCCGTGACCCACTCGTTGAGCAGGTCACCTTCGGCCAGCATGCGTTGCACGGGCACGAACTGCGCGGCCACGTCCGCCTGGAAGGAGACGAACAGCAGCCCGGAGTCCGACTCGCCCT
Source organism: [Actinomadura] parvosata subsp. kistnae (assembly GCF_900323885.1). Classification (GTDB taxonomy): domain Bacteria; phylum Actinomycetota; class Actinomycetes; order Streptosporangiales; family Streptosporangiaceae; genus Nonomuraea; species Nonomuraea composti. The sequence continues at coordinate 2,661,006 of NZ_OOHJ01000018.1, forward strand.
CGGCCGACAGTCCCTCGTCGTAGTTGTACGGCCGCCGCAGCAGCCGCAATGCCGGATCCGCCACGTGCGCCCGCCTGATGTGGGCGAACTCGGAGATCACCGGGAAGCCGAGCCGGTTCTTGCGGGCGTAGTCGGCCGCGTCGGTCTCGGCCGTGCCCGTGAGCGGCGCCCCGTCACTCAGCCGCCGCCCGATCGTGAACTCCCTGGCCACCCGGTCGGCGGCGTCCCACGTCTCCAGCTTCATCCGGATCCTGCGCAGGACCATGGTGGTGCCGCCGCGCAGCGGCCCGTCGCCGATCCACACGGCCCGGTCGAGGTCGGTGGCGTTCACCGTGCCCTCGATCTGGCCCATCAGGTTGCGGCGGTTCGGGCTGCGGAAGCCCCGCTGCGTCCAGCGCACCCTGGCGAACGACCGCGTGTCCTTCACGATCATCCGGACGGCGTGCGCCACCGTCACGGTGTCGTCCGCGCACACCTGGACGAGCAGGTCGCCGCCGCTCCACCGCTCCTGCAGCCGGTCCGTCGAGAACGCGGGCAACTCCGCCACCGGCGACCTCACCCCGGCCGCCGCGAACAGGCCCGGCCCGAAGCCGAACGTGATCGTGAGCCGGGCCGGGTTCGCGGCCAGCTCGGGCTCGGTGTCGGCGAGCGCCGGCCGCCCCTGGGTGAGGCGGGCGGCGTCGTCGGTGAGGAGCTGGAGCAGCCGGACGACCGCCTCCTTGCGGGTGCCCTTCAGCAGGTCGAAGCCGAGGAACACGGCATGGGCCTGCGGCGCCGTGGCCACCCCCGCCTGGTGCGCCCCGTGAAAGGGCTCGACCGGCAGGCTCTCCCGCCGCTGGGCGTCGCGGCGCTCGGTGACCCGCTGCTGCGTGTCGCGGCGCGCGAGGGCGCCGGCCGCCGTGGCGCCGGTGACGCTGGTGACGGCCGTGACCGCGCCTCCGGTGAGGAGCCCTCTGCGGGTGATCACTTGTGCCCCGGCTGGTAGTCCTCCTCGCCACCGGCGAAGTCCTTGCCGACGGCGGTGAACTCCAGCGGCTCCCCGTCCTTCACCTGGAGCGTGAACGGGATCCGCGCGCCCGGCCGCACCTCCTCGGTGACGCCCATCAGCATGATGTGGTCGCCGCCGGGCTGGAGCTGGTGGGTGCCGTGCGCGGGCACGACGAAGCCGCCCTGCTTGGGCCGCATGATCATCTTGCCGCCGTCCTCGACCACCTCGTGCAGCTCGATGGTGGGCGACAGCGGCGAGCTGCCCGCCGTGATCGTGATCGGCGCGCCGGTGTTGTTGACCAGCGTCCCGAACGCGGCGGTCATCCCCTTCTTGGTGGTCTTCACCCAGGGATCGGTGATGGTCAGGCCGGTGGCGGCCGACGAGGGCGCTGCGGCGGCGCTCGCGGTGGTCGTGGCCGCGGGCGAGGGCTCGGGGGAGTAGGTGCCGGCGCAGGCGGTCAGCGCGACGACGGCGCAGGCGAGGGCGAGGGCATGACGAACGTACATGGTGGTGATGCCTTTCTCCGCCCGGCATGCCGAAGCAGCCCCTGCCGGGCGGCGGGGGTCGTCTGAAGAGGGAAGACGTCTTCGCCCGACCGCGCGGGTCAGGCGGCGGCGGCCCGCGGCGGGCCCCTCCTGCTGACGACGTGCCGCAGCACCGCCGAGCGCAGCACGGGCGGCTCGGACGGGCACAGGGGCGTGGAGAACGGAGTGCGGAGCAGCGGCAGCCAGATGACCAGCAGCCGCACGGCCAGCCGGCGCAGCAGCGACCACAGCGCGGCCTCGCCGCGCGCCAGCCACAACGCGGTCATCGCGACCGCCAGGCCGTGCGCGACGAGCATGCCGAGGCCCGGCACCAGCCCGGAGTGGAGGTGACCGGCCGGCGCCTGCGGCGAGGCGGCGTGGGACAGCGAGAACAGCAGGTGCAGGGCCACCTGTAAGCCGGCGAGCAGCGGCAGGATCACCGCGAACGACCGCTCGCGGCCCGACAGCGGGTACGCCGCCGCGAACGCCAGCCCCAGCGCCGCCACCATGGCCGGCGCCGGCACGGAAGCACCGCCGAGCACGTGCGCCGCCACGCCCAGCCCGAGGCACACGACGGCGAAGACCGCGGTGCGGGCGAGACGGAACGGCAGCGCCATGCGCCAAGCATTCCACGCCACCCCGCCGGTCGGCACACCCGATCGTGCTACGCGCCCCGCCGCCACCCCCCGAGGCTCATCACCACACCCGTGGGCAGGTCCTTGACCGATGCTTCACGTGAAACTGCCGCGAGTCTCACGTTCGGCGGCGCGAGCCGTCCCGGACCGGCGGGCCGCCGCGTGGGCCAGCACGCCCAGCGACGCCACGATCAGCACCATGATCCCGGCCCGCGCCGCCGCCTCCCACCCGCCGTCCAGCGTGGCGAAGAAGACCGCTCCGGTGACCGTCCCGCCGAGCACTCCCCCGGCCTCCTGTACGGTGCCGAGCACCCCGGCCGCGGCGGCCGAGCGCTCCGGACGTACCGAAGCGAGGACGGAGGAGAGCAGCGGCGACATCAGCAGCCCCATCCCGGCCTCCGTCACCAGCAGCGCCAGCCCCACCAGGAGCGGCCCCGAGCCCAGTGCCTGGTGCACCAGCACGAGCCCCACGACCAGCACGGGCGCGCCGAAGCGGCCGGGGCGCAGCGAGGCGGCGAAGAAGCCGGCGTTCAGCGCGGTGCAGACGGCCGCGGCGGCGAGCGGCGTGAGGCCGAGCCCGTCCTGGAGGTAGAGGGCGAGCACGAACGACAGCCCCGCCGACGTCCCGAACAGCAGCCCCACCGCCACGAGCCCCCACGCGAACCCCCTCTCCCTGAACACGGCCAGGTCGAGCAGCGGCGCCCGCCCTTCGACGGCCAGCCGCCGCTGGCGCCGCACGAACGCGCCCAGCAGGAGCGGCGCGGCGGCCAGGCACGCCCACGTCCAGCCCGGCCATCCCCGCTCGCGCCCCTCGGCCAGCGGCAGCACCACGGCGACCAGCCCGGCCGCGACGAGTGCCGCCCCGGCGAGGTCGAGGTCCCGGCGGGTCCCGGCGGCGTGGGGGAGCAGGCGGCGGGTCAGGGCGAGGGCGGTCAGGCAGATCGGCAGGTTGACGAGGAAGCAGGCCCGCCAGCCGAGCCCCATCGGGTTCGCGGCCACGACGAGCCCGCCGATCACCTGCCCGCTGAGCCCGGCCAGGCCGACGGCGCTGCCGTACCAGCCGAAGGCTCTGGCGCGGTCGCGGTCGCCCTGGTAGAGCCGCCCGATGAGGGCGAGGACCTGCGGCGCGAGCAGCGCGGCGGCGATCCCCTGCCCGATCCTTGCCGCGACCAGCATCGCCGGGCCGGCGGCCAGCCCGCACCCGGCCGAGGCCAGCGTGAACAGGGCCAGCCCGGCCGCGAACACCCGCCGGTGCCCGAGCAGGTCGCCGAGCCGCCCGGAGACGATGAGCCCCGCCGCGTACGCCAGCCCGTATCCGGCGATCACGAGCTGCACGGCGGCGTCGCCCGCGTTCAGGTCGGCGCGGATGGAGGGGACGGCGAGGTTGGCGACGTAGAAGTCGAGCGTGGTGACGAACACCGCGACCAGTAACACGGGCAGGGCGGCCCAGCGGGCGGACATGGGACTCCAGGGAATGAGGGGACACGGCGGGAGGGAGAACACCGCCGCCCGCCGGACGGTTGACCCCACCCTGGAGCCGGCCCATGACGATTCCCTGCGGATCCGCTACGGACCACCCCATAATCATCCCGATGCCGAAATTTCAGGACCTGTCGGAATTTGCAGCGGCCATCGCCCCGGTCATCGGCGCAGCCAACGTCAACGTGCACGCCTCGGCCGCCAGAGCCGTCGCCGACCTCGCCCGCACGTCCGGCGTGACCCCGGGCCTGCTGTCCGACCTGCGCTTCACGCTCCCACTCCGCCCCCTGACCCGCGCGGGCCTGGCCGTCATCGACCGGTACGGCACCGCCGCGTCCCGCGAGCACGACCTGCGGGAGCACCTGCGCCAGCGCACCCTGTCCGAGGACGGCGACGGGACGCTGCGGCTGACGGGCAAGGGCCTGGAGTTCGTGCACCGGCTCTACGACGTGCACGCCGCCACCGCCGGCCGCATCTGGGCGGCCCACGACCTGCGGGGCCTGGCCGAGCTGGCGGCCAAGGTGCTGGAGTCGGCCGGGCGGCTGCCGGGCGGGGCGCTGGAGCTGGTGGCGCCGCCGTACGAGCCGGAGGGCGCGGAGCCGGGGCTGCTGCTGTTCAACCGGCTCGCCGTCGTCCGCTACCACCGCGCCGACGCGCACGCGGCGGCCTGGCGGGCGGCGGGCCTGTCCGCGGCCGAGATCGTCGGCCTGCCGGACGGGCCACTGCGCGCCCGGATCGAGGCGGAGACGAACCGGCGGGCCGCCGAGCCGTACCGGAGCCTGAGCGACGCGGAGCGGGACACCTTGTACGACGGGCTGCTCAAGCTGGTCTGAACGCCTCCAGAAGCCGCCGTTCACCAGGGGACTCCAGAGTTCGCAAAGTGCCACCTCCCGGTAACCAGCGCGGTGGCGCACTATGGTCGTACTTCGACAGGAGGCACCGTGGAACAGGAACTGCCCGGCGGTGCGCGGCTGATCGTCGGGGTGGACGAGTCTCCGGCCGCGCGCTGGGCGCTGGCCTGGGCCATCGGCGCGGCCAGGCTGCACCGGATGGCTCTCGTGGCCGTGCACGTCAGCCGCGCGCCCGTCCACCCCTTCCCCGAGGCGCTGCCCGTGCAGCACGCGGTCAGGGCGGGCGAGGAGGCGCGCTGCACCGAGGTGATCACGAGCGTGTTCGAGGACGTCGCGGGCGGGGTGCCCGACGACCTGCGGACGTTCGTGGTGGGCCGGGTCGGCGATCCCGGCTATCACCTCGTGGATCTGGCGAGGGAGGGTGACCTGCTCGTGCTCGGGCGCGGGCGGCGCGGGCTGCTCAGCCGCATCTTCCTGCCCTCGACCAGCATGTACTGCGCGCGGCACGCCCGCACGACCGTGGTGATCGTGCAGCAGCCGACGCCGCCCGACGAGCCGGAGCTGTCAGGGGAGCGCGGCCGCCGGTTCTGGACCCGCCGACATCCGTGACCGGAGCAGGCGCAGGCCCTCCGGGATCGCGTCCCTGCCGATCGCGCCGTACCCCAGCACCAGGCCGCGCAGCGGCGGGCTCTGCCCGCAATACGCCTCCAGCGGCTCCACCGCGAGCCCCGGCGTAGGGCGTACCGACGCGCCGAGCGCGCACAGGTGCAGGCCCGCCGTGGACGGCACCAGCCGCACCCGCTCGTCGGCGGCCAGGGCCTCGGCGATCAGCGCGTGCCGGGCGGCGTACTCGCGGGTGGCCTTCCTGATGTGCCTGGCCAGCAGGCCCTCGTCGATGAAACGGGCCAGCGCCGCCTGCGTCGGCACCTCGCCGTGCCAGTCGGACAGGTGCCGGGCGGCGGTCAGCGCCGGCGCCAGCGAGGCGGGCGCGACCAGGAAGCCCATCCTGAGCATGGGCAGCAGCGTCTTGGAGAACGAGCCGACGTAGATGACCCGGCCGGCCCGGTCGAGGCTCTGCAGCGGCTCCAGAGGGCGCTCGCCGAAGCGGAACTCGCTGTCGTAGTCGTCCTCGATGACCACGGCGCTGCGCCGCTCGGCCCAGGCCAGCAGGGCGGCGCGGCGGGCCAGCGACATGGGCGTGCCCAGCGGGAACTGGTGCGACGGCGTCACGTACACGACGCGGGCCGCGTTGGGGATGGCCCGGACGTCGATGCCCTCGGCGTCGACCGGCACGCCCGCGACCCGGGCGCCGAGCGAGCGGAACAGCAGCCGGGCCGGGGGATAGCCGGGCTCCTCGACGGCCACGACGGTGCCCGGCTCGATCAGCACCCGGCCGATGAGGTCGAGGGCCTGCTGGGCGCCGTTCGTGATCAGCACGTCGCCCGCGCCCGCGCGGACCGAGCGGCTCAGGCCGATGTGCCTTGAGATGGCCTCGCGCAGCGGCTCGTGCCCGGCCGGGTCGCCGTAGCCCGCCACGCCGACCCGCAGCTCGCGGACCACCAACCGGCGCCACGTCTCCATGGGGAACAGGCGGGCGTCGGGGATGCCGACGCGGAAGTCGTACCGGGCGGGGGTCATCCCCTTGGCCGGCCGCAGGTCCCGCCACACCTGGCGAGGCCGGACGACGCCCTTCGGCGCGGCCCGCCCCCTGACCTGCTCCCCCGACACGAACGTGCCCGCGCCCGCCCGCCCGACGAGGAAGCCGTCGGCGACCAGGCGGTCGTAGGCGAGGGCGACCGTGTTCCTGGAGATGCCGAGGCTGCGGGCCAGCTCCCTGGTCGGCGGCAGGCGCTCGCCCGACCTGAGGCGGCCGTCGAGGACGGCGTCGAGGAGCTGCCGGTAGACCTGTGCGGCCAGGTCACGGCGGCCGTCGAGGCTGAGGTGGAGGTCCATCTTGGCCCAATCATCTTGCCGGAAATTGGAGCTTATCTCGGGACAAGTCCGGGACGAAGATGGGGGCATGACCGAACGAATGAAGCTCGGAGCGCTGGCCGGACCGGCGTACCAGGCCATGGCGGGGCTGGACGCGTTCGTCGCGCGCAGCACCCTGCCCAAGCCGCTGCTGGAGCTGATCCGGCTGCGCGCCAGCCAGATCAACGGCTGCGTGTACTGCGTGAACACGCACAGCTCCGACGCCAAGGCCGCCGGGGAGAGCGACGCCCGCCTGCACGCCGTCGCCGTCTGGCGCGAGGCGCCCTGCTTCGACGAACGCGAGCGGGCCGCGCTGGCGTTCACCGAGGCCGCCACCCGGCTGTCCACCCACGACGTCACCGACGAGATCTGGGAGGCGGCCGCCGCCTGCTTCACCCAGGAGGAGCTGGCCGCGCTGGTGGTGGCCGTGGCGACGATCAACGCCTGGAACCGGATGGGCGTCTCCACCCGCATGTCATGAAATTTGCTCTTATCTGCTTATCGCGGAGGTACGGCATGAGAACCCGGCGGATCCTGGCCCATGCGCAGCTCGTCAGCTCCATCGGAGACGGCGTCTATCTCGTCACCTCCGCGTTCTACTTCGCCGGCATCGTCGGCCTGTCGGCCACCGAGATCGGCCTCGGCCTCACCATGGGCTGGGCCGTCGGCTCGGTCGCCGGCGTCCCGCTCGGCCACCTGGCCGACCGGCGCGGCCCGCGCGGCGTCGCGGTGCTGCTCGCCGTCGCCACCGCCGTGGCCGTCAGCGGGTTCCTGTTCGCCCGCTCGTTCGCCGCCTTCGCCCTGGTGGCCTGCCTGTACGGCACCGCGCAGACCGGCCTGTCCGCCGCCCGGCAGGCCCTGCTCGCCGCCCTGATCCCGCCCGCCGAGCGCACCCGCGTCCGGGCGGTGCTCCAGGCCACCCTGAACGGCGGGCTGGCCGCCGGCGCCGCGCTGGGCGGGCTCGCCCTGGCCGTCGGCACGCGGGAGGGCTACCTCGCGGTGTTCGTGCTCGACGCGCTGACCTTCCTCAGCGCCGCCGCCCTGCTGCTGAGGCTGCCTGCCGTACGCCCCGCGCCCGCACCCGCCGGCCCCCGGCTGGCCGTGCTGCGCGACCGGCCCTACGCGCTCGTCACGCTCATCAACGCCGTGATGCTGTTCTACATGCCGCTGCTGAGCGTGGTCGTGCCGCTCTGGGTGGCCGCGCGCACCGACGCGCCCACGTGGGTGGTCTCCGTCCTGCTGCTGGTCAACACCGGCGGCGTGGTGCTCTTCCAGGTGCGGGTGGCCAGGCGCGTCAAGGGCCTCCGGGACGCCTCGGCGGCGGTGCGGCAGGCCGGGCTGCTGCTCCTCCTCGCCTGCGCGGTGTTCGCCCTCAGCCCGTACGGGTGGTGGTTCCTGCTGGTGGCGGCGGCCTTGCAGGTGGCAGGGGAGATGCTGCTGGCCTCCGGGTCCTGGGAGATCGGCTTCACCCTCGCGCCCGACGACCGGCAGGGCCAGTACCAGGCGTTCTTCGGCACCGGCGTGGCCGTGGCCAGGATGCTCGGGCCGGTCGTGCTCACCGCGCTCGTCCTCGGCGGCGGGACGCTGGGCTGGCTGGTCGTGGGCGCCATGTTCGTGACGGCCGGCGCCGCGATGGCACCGGCCGTCAGGTGGGCCCGTCTTACCTCTGTTTCACGTGAAGCGGCGCAGCCGGAGGCTGTTGGTGACCACGAACACGCTGGAGAACGCCATGGCCGCGCCCGCGATCATCGGGTTGAGCAGGCCCAGGGCCGCGAGTGGCAGGGCGGCCACGTTGTAGGCGAACGCCCAGAACAAGTTGCCCTTGATGGTCGATAGCGTGCGGCGGGACAGCCTGATCGCGTCCGCGGCCACCCGCAGATCGCCGCGGACCAGGGTCAGGTCGCTCGCCTCGATGGCGGCGTCGGTGCCGGTGCCCATGGCCAGGCCCAGGTCCGCCTGGGCCAGCGCGGCGGCGTCGTTGACGCCGTCGCCCACCATCGCCACCACCTTGCCGTCGGCCTGCAGCTTCTTGACCACGTCCACCTTGTCGGCGGGCAGCACCTCGGCGATCACCTCATCGATGCCCACCTCTTGGGCGACGGTCCTGGCCACGGCCTCGTTGTCGCCGGTCAGCAGCACCGGGGTCAGGCCCAGCGCTTTCAGCTGGGTGATGGCTTCCCTGCTGGTCGGCTTGACCACATCGGCCACCACCAGCACCGCGCGCGCCTTGCCGTCCCAGCCGACCGCCACGGCGGTGCGGCCTTTCGCCTGTTCGGCGGCCAGCGCGTCCGCCAGGTTCGCCGGGAGGTGCTGGGACCACTCCTCCAGCAGGCGGGGGCGGCCGACCAGGACCGCGTGCCCGTCCACGATGCCCTGCACGCCCAGCCCCTCGACGTTCGTGAAGTCCTCCACGGTCGCCTCGGAGCGGGCCTGGCGGGCGATCGCCTGCGCGATCGGGTGCTCGGAGGCGTGCTCCAGCGCGCCGGCCAGGCGCAGCACCTCTTCCTCGCTCTCCCCCTCGGCCACGTGCACGCCGGTCAGGTTCATCCTGCCCTCGGTGACGGTGCCGGTCTTGTCCAGCACCACCGTGTCGATCCGGCGGGTCGACTCCAGCACCTCCGGCCCCTTGATCAGGATGCCCAGCTGCGCGCCCCGGCCGGTGCCCACCAGCAACGCGGTCGGCGTGGCCAGACCCAGCGCGCACGGGCACGCGATGATCAGCACCGCCACCGCCGCCGTGAACGCCGCCCCCGCCCCGTCCCCGGTGCCCAGCCAGAACCCGAGCGTGCCCAGCGCGAGAGCGATCACGATCGGCACGAAGATGCCCGAGATGCGGTCGGCCAGGCGTTGCACCTGCGCCTTGCCGGTCTGCGCGTCCTCCACCAGCCTGGCCATCTGGGCGAGCTGGGTGTCCGCGCCGACCCGGGTGGCCCGCACGATCAACCGGCCGCCAGCGTTGACGGTGGCGCCGGTGACCGCATCGCCCGGCCGCACCTCGACCGGCACCGATTCGCCGGTCAGCATCGAGGCGTCCACCGCTGAGGTGCCCTCTTCGATTACGCCGTCGGTGGCGATCTTCTCGCCGGGCCGGACGATGAACCGGTCACCGGTCTTGAGCTGCTCCGTGGGGATGCGGCGGCCGTCGGCCAGCTCCACGTCCTTGGCACCCAGCTCCAGCAGGGCGCGCAGGGCCGCCCCCGCCCGCCGCTTGGAGCGGGCCTCGAAGTAGCGGCCGGCCAGGATGAACGCCGTCACCCCAGCGGCGGCCTCCAGGTAGATGTTGCCGGAGCCGTCGGTGCGCTCGATGGTGAAGGCGAACGGGTGCGTCATGCCGGGCGTGCCCGCGGTGCCGAAGAACAACGCCCACAGCGACCAGCCCAGCGCGGCCAGGGTGCCGATCGAGATCAGCGTGTCCATCGTGGCCGCGCCGTGCCGCAGGTTGGTCCACGCGGCCTTGTGGAACGGCCAGCCGGCATAGACCACCACGGGGGCAGCCAGCGTCAGCGACAGCCACTGCCAGTTGGTGAACTGCAACGCCGGGATCATCGCCATCGCGATCACCGGCACGGCCAGCACCACGGAGGTGATCAGGCGGTTGCGCAGCGGCTGCAGCTCGTCCTCAGGCTCCGTGGGAGGCGCCTCCGGCACGGGCAGCTCGGCCGTGTAACCGGCCTTCTCCACCTCGGCGATCAACTGCTGCGGCTCGACGCCTTCGGGAAAGGTGACCTTCGCCTTCTCCGTCGCGTAGTTGACCGTGGCGGTCACGCCGTCCAGCTTGTTCAGCTTGCGCTCGATGCGGTTCGCGCAGGACGCGCACGTCATGCCGCCGATCGTGAGTTCGACAGCTCTGTCCTGGGTGGCTCCGCCCAGAGAAGACATCACCTCTCCTTTCTTCAGTGGGCTCTTTCTCAGTGGCTGTGATCGTGGGTCGCGGAGGGGGCGTGCCCGTCCGACAGGGTGGCCGTGGCGGTGAAGCTCGCCGTACGGACCTTGCCCTCGTGCTTGAAGTCGAGGAACAGGCGGAAGTCGCCGCGGCTGGGAGCCTCCGCGTAGAAGGTGATCTCGGGCCCCGCCTGCTCGCTCTCCTCCGGGTGCACGTGCAGGTACGCCAGATCCCCCGCGCGCAGCGCCACCAGATGACCGTACGCCCCAAGGTAGGGCTCCAGGTCGGTGACCGGCTCCCCATTCTTGCTGACCGTCAGCGTGAGCTTGCTCGACCGGCCCGCGACCAGGTCGCCGGCCAGGTTCACCGTGTAGTCGCCGACGATCGCCGTACGGCTGACGTGGGGCAGCGGCTCCGGCCGGTAGTCACCCGCGGCCTGAAGGTCCGCGCCGAGCGTCAGCTTCTCCCCGCCCGCCGGGGCGAAGTCGGCGAACGCCCGGTACGGGCCCGCCTTCGGCAGCGACAGCTGCACCGACCAGGTGCCGTCGGGGGCCAGCTCGGGGTGGAGGTGCTGGAAGCTCGTCAGGTCGCGGGAGACGACGATGAAGTGCAGCTTCTTGTCGTGCTCGACCTTGTAGTCGGTGACCGGCTTGCCGTGGGGGCCGATCACCGTGAACCTGAAGTCGGTCGGGACGCCGGTCGTGATCGAGGTGATCGGGTTGAGTGTGTAGCCGTCCTGCGACACTTGGAGCCCCCCAGGGGTATCTGCGGCGGTGTCCGCCGCCTGGTGCTGCTGATGCTGTTGCTGCTCGGGTCGGGTGGCATGAGGGCTGGTCCTCGCTTCGGGGGCCACCACCTTGCCCACGCCCAGTCCGCCGCCGAAGACGACGGCCAGGCCCAGGGCGTACGAGCCGAGCTTCATCGCGGTGTTCATGGGTTCGCCACTTCATAACCGGCCTCTTCGACGGCGGCGGTGATCTTCGCCGGGTCGACGGGGCCGTCACTGTCCACGGTCAGCAGGCCGGACGCCAGATCCACCTCGACGCCGGTGACGCCGGCGACCCCGCTGACCTCCTCCTTGACCGAGCTCACGCAGTGGCCGCAGGTCATGCCCTTCACGGTGTAGGTGGCGGTGCTCATCGCTGTCTCCTCGTACGTCGTCACTGTCTTCAGCCCCTCTTGGGGGATACGGACGAGGCCCGCCCGGCGACGTGTCCTTCATCACTTTGCCCGGCCCTGTCCCTCATACCCCCAGGGGGTACCTTCGAACGATCGAGAAGTTAATATACCCCCCAGAGGTATGTCAAGTGCGACGTGCGCCGGATCTGCCAAGCCCTCCCGAACCGCCTGAATCGTCCCCTCTTCCCCCCATCGCGCCTCGCACCTCTCGCGCCTGAGCCATAGGCGGATCACGTCCAGCGGCACGACACCGCAGGCTCCAGGACGTGAAATCAAGGAGGGAGAGGTACGACGCCAGGTGGAGGCGCGACGTCACAGGAACCCGGACCACGACCCCGACCCCGACCCCGAACCCGAACCCGAACCGAGGCCGGAACCGGAACCAAGACCGGAACCCGAACCCCGAACCGGACCCCGAACCCGAACCGAGGCCGGAACCGGAACCGAGACCGGAACCCGAACCCCGAACCGGACCCCGAACCCGAACCGAGGCCGGAACCGGAACCGAGACCGGAACCCGAACCGGGACCGATCAGGGTGCGCATCCAGGCTGGATATTTGGCATGATCGAGCTGTTGTCCCAGATGGGCCACCCATTGGGCCCATCTGGTCAGAGCACAACACAGGGACCGCAGCCATACCTTGCTAGGCTGCTTGTCAACCGTTGGGTCTCACCCCGGCAGGTGAGACCGTCGAAGAAGTGGGGTCACACCGTGAAGAAGCTGCTCGTTCTGGCGCTGATCGCCCTTGGGGGGTTGCTGATCTGGCGTAAGGTGCAGGCCGACCGCGCAGAGCTCGATCTCTGGACCGAGGCGACCGGTAGCGAGAACTAACCGACCGGCGAGGCGATGAGTGACGTCGTCCCCATCAAGCTGGCGTGCCTGGACCTGGCAGGCACCACAGTCGGTGACATCGCCATGGTCGAGCGCGCCTTCGCCGAGGCGATCGCGACCCAGGGCATAGTGCCCGGGACCGGAGCGTACGCGCGTGCCATGGTTCACGTGCACCGGTCCCGGGGATGCCCCAAGATCGATGTCTTCCGTGGGATCTTCCCCGGCAACGAGGCCCAGGCCCAGGCGGCGAACCTGACGTTCGAACGCTCCTACGAGGGAGCGCTGGAGCGGGCGGGTCTCGTCCCCGTGCCCGGAGTCCTGGAGGTCCTCGACAAGCTCCGCGGCACCGGCATCAAGCTCGCCCTGATCACCGGCTTCAGCCGCACCACTCTGAGCCGCGTCCTCAGCGTCCTGGGCTGGCACGACAAGATCGACCTTGCCATCTCCCCAGAAGACGCCGGCGGCCGCGGCCGCCCCTGGCCCGACATGGTCCTCCACGCCGTACTCCGGCTCGGAATCCAGGACGTACGCCAGGTGGCCGTCATAGGAGACTCGGAGAGCGACATGCTCTGCGGCAAACGAGCGGGGGCTTCGATCGTGGCCGGCGTCATGACAGGCGTACACAGCCGAGAACGCCTCCTGAAGGGCGGCGCCACCCACATCCTCGACTCGATCGCCGACTTCCCGAACTTGATCCTGAGCGACGACCTTGGTACGACGCAGGTAGCTTCCTCCGCCCGGTAAGCTATCTTCGTCGAAGGGGCCTTAGCTCAGTTGGCAGAGCGCCTGCTTTGCAAGCAGGAAGTCAGGAGTTCGAATCTCCTAGGCTCCACCCCACGTCGAAGGCCACTTCCTATGATCGGGAAGTGGCCTTTTCGATCTTGTACAGCTGCAAAGTACAGCTACAGGCGCAGCCGCAGTCAAACAGCCCAAGCGCTTCTGTCTTCTCCGTGCCTCACTGATCGACTCTGGTCGTAGAGATGCCGACCATGGAAGCCGTGGCTGCGGGCGAGAAACCATGCATGGCGGGACATGCAGACCGTGGCGGTTCCCCTGTCGTCATCCTCTGCCGGGCCGCCAAAGCGCCGGCCCTAGGGCGCGCAACGTGAACATTTTACTTGCAAATGCCTCTTTATAGTTCCTCTCGATTGCAAGTTGGTTCTCTTGATGCGCAAGTGATCAAAGTGGTAGAAATAGACTCAATTCTGGGATCTCCGTGGTGGAGGCCTCCCGCTGATCTGCGTGCTCAGTGGCGGCTTCCCCTGTAACGAGGTCCACACGGACCTGAGGGATCCAACAGATGCAGCGAATGAGAGCTCTGGCCTGCAGCGAAAGCGAACGGCCCCCTGCAGCAACAGGGAGCCGCTCTCATGCCCCAACCCATCAGGTAAGGAAGGACACTCGATCGTGATTCTAGTACGACGCTCCGAGGAGCCCAGTGATGAACCCCCACGCGGAGGTCCATCACCACTGCCGCTCCGTTGGGCCGTCATCCTTTTCGTCAGCTCCATCGCTGGCGTATGGCTGGGCACCGCAACCGCGAACCTAGCAGCTGGCGTTGGCACAGCTCTCCTTGTAGTTGGACTCCTTCACACGATCCTCGGTTGATGTCGTGGCGCCCTAGCTTGGGCGCCACGACATGGGTTATGAATCCAAATGATCAGCGAGTTTCCCGAGGGCCTTGCGGGTCTCCTCCGAGGACACTTCGCTGTAGATGTTCATGGTCACCGCAATCTGTGAGTGGCGAAGGATCTGCATGGCGACCCTTGGGTGGACGTCGAGGGCGACGAGCAAGGACGCGCAGGTCTTACGGGTCGCGTGGACGTGGACCTTGCGCACTCCGGCCTTGGCGCAGGCGTTCGCGAAGCTGCGGCGGAAGTTGGACGGTTCGATCGGCCGGCCACTGGCGGTGGTGAAGACGAGCCCGGTGTCCTGCCAGTCGTCTCCAGCCGCTTCCCGGGCGGTGTCGCGCACTCGTTGACGGGCACGGAGAGCCGCTGTGACGATCTCAGGGAAGGGCAGAGTGGCATCGGACGCGTCGGTCTTCGTCTGGCGGTGCAGCAGCTTGCCCCCGACGCGCTGGAGTTGCCAGCCGATCGTCATCTCGGCCTGGTCGAGATCGACGTCTTCCCAGCGCAGCCCGAGCGTCTCACCCAGGCGCAGCCCGAGAACGAGCACCAGGACGTAAGCCGGGTACATCGCGTCCTCGTTCTTACGAGCCGACTCCAAGAAGGTCCGCGCCTCCTCAACGGACCAGGGTTTGACCTTGCGCTTGCGAGGGACCGACATCTTGACGTTGGCTGCGACGTTGCGGGCCAACGTCTCCTCCCGCACTGCGTTGCTCAGCGCGGCCCGCAGCGTCATGTAGGCGTCATGAACCGTCCACTCCGAGGGCAGCGACCGGCAGCACGTGCCGACGGCACAGCAGTGCCGACGCCGCTTCGGGTTGCTGTGATGCTCGGGCCGGGCGGCGTCCTTGCCCTGGTCGCAGCAGAGGCAGGATCGGCGCAGCTTGTTCAGCCAGGCTTGGACGTCCCGAACGGTCAGCTTGTCGAGCCGCTTGGAGCCGAGCGCTGGCGTGATGTAGAGCCGGGAGAACATCTCGTAGTTCGCCACCGTCTTGGGCGCGAGGTTGGGTTCCACGACGTTCGTGAGCCAGTACGCCAGGTAGTCCGAGAGCTTCGGCGACTTGGTGACCACGGGTCCCTTGCGGGCCAACTCGTGAAGCTTGAGCCACTTCTCGTGGGTCTCCTCACGGGTCTTGCCGTACGCCCACTTGCGGGTCTTCTTGCCCTCCGGCGTGGTGACCCAGACATAGCCTGCCCAGCCGTTCTTGCTACGGGAAGATTGAGCCCTCGTTGTTGGCGCGAGTGCGTCCATTCTTGCGCGGGCGCTTGCGCTCCTCCGGGGAGGCGAGCGCGGTCTTGGTGGGCATCAGGCGGCCTCCTCGCAGAGTCGGGTGATGTAGTCGTTCAGCGCGGTTGCGGGGATCCGGCGACAGCGGACGCCGACGACGATGGAGCCGAGTTCGCCGGAGCGGATGAGGTTGTAGATGGTCCAGCGACTGACCTGTAGCGCCGCCATGGCCTGCGAGACGGTGAGCAGCTCAGAGGGCATGTGGGTCTCCGAGCGGGGTTCCGGTGATGGCGGCGGCGAGGAGTTGGTCGCCGAGGCTGTAGCCCTTGCCCGCGTAGGTCCATTCGCTGATGACGAGGACGGTGTCCTCGTCGAAGAGTGGCAGGCGGCCGGTGGTGATCTCGTTGTCTCGTACGTGCTGTTGGCGATCCGCTCGGAGTTCGCCAAGGGTGGTGGAGTAGTGGCGGGAGCGGGTGGAGAAGTGGCCGCGGAAGCCGAGCATGTGGGCCCAGTCGGCGAGGCGGAGTTCGGCCAGGCTGGGTTCGGCGCCGAGGTGCAGGCAGGTGGAGATGAGGCGGCGGGCGTGGTCGCGCAGGTTGTAGGCGTCAAGGTTGTCGAGGGGGTTGATGCGGCGGTCGAGGGTGCCGACGCATTCGGCGGCTTTGGTGGCGTACTTGGCGATGTAGCCGGCGACGGTTTCGTCGGTGAGGTCGCCGTCCAGGGCTATCGGGCGGATGTCGAGTTGGTCGCCCCACCGCAGGGCTCGTTCGGGTTGGTCGGCGTAGGCGGGAGCCTTGGCTGAAACGGCCTTGGTGGCGTGCTGGATGGCGTGGGTCAGAGTCTCGGCGGTGGCCCAGGGTGGTGGGGGTGCTTCGGGGCCGCCGGGGCCGTCGAGGCGGATGACGGCGTGGAAGTGGACGACGCCGCGGCGCTGGTATTCGGCGACCTTGGCGAAGGAGAGGGTGAGGTGGTGGCGGAGGTCTTTGAGGAATAGGCCACCGATTTTGGCGAGGTGGCGGCGTACGGAGTCGGCGAAGCGCTTCCACAGCAGTGGGGCGAGCGCGTTGAACAGGACGGAGCCGGTGTAGTCGTAGCAGTCGGGGCAGAGCGGTTCGCTGAGGCGCGGGTCGTCTTTGCTGTGTCGTTCGGTGCAGGACATGGCGCGGCCGTGCGGGCAGGTAGCGGCGTTGCGGCGGGCGTGGCAGGGCTGGACCTTGCCGTTCTTCTCACGTCGCGCGTGAACCGTTCCGAAGCTCGGCGCGGTGAGGGTGACGAACAGAGTTGGATGAGTGGTGACGGTCTCTGGGACGCCCTTGCCGCCGATGAGGCCGGCGCGGATGAGGTGGTAGGTGTCGGCACGGTAGGTCTCGGCGCAGGCCGGGCAGCGGGAGGCGCGGCGGGTCTTGCACGGGACGCGCAGGATGCCGTCGGGTTCGGTGCGGGTGGTGTAGCGGTGCAGGAGCCTGCCGGTCGCCTGGTCGTAGTGGTCGACTCTGCCGCGTAGGTGGATGGGCTGACGGCAGCCGCCGGTCTGCTTGATCTGGTTGGCCCACCGGTCGTAGTCGGGATGGTTGAGTCGGGCAATCATGCCCGCTTTGGCGTGCGCGGTGGCGTGGGTTGTGGGCAAGATGGTGTCCTCCTTTCGCTCGTTCGGGTGAAGGGATGGCCCTCGACCTGGCAGTCGTCTTGGCGGATGTGCGGCCAGGCCGGGGGCGCTGCGCGTTAGGCGCCGTGGTTGTCGATGCCGGTGCCGTCACAGTCGCGGCAGCGGGCGTTGTCCGGGTCGAGGCCGGAGCCGTTGCAGGTGCAGCAGCGGTAATGGATCACCTCGTCCATTTCGGTCACTTCTGCCTGTTGCGGGCAGTGGTGAGGTAGATGCGCCAGTGGTGAGGGCGGGCGCGGTCCGGGTAGGCGCGTGAGACGCCGATGACGGTGAAGTACAGGCGCAGGCGGAACAGGGCGTCGACGATTTCGGCTCGGGTGCCGTCGATGCGGATGCGCATGGTCGGGTTCTCTCCTGGTCAGGTGGTGGGGGCGGGGTCGGTTTGGATGCAGCCGCGGTAGCTGGTTTCGGCGTCGTGGCGGGCGCGGGCGGCGGCCAGGATGGCGACGGCGCGGTATTCCACCGGGCCGAACAGACGCGAGGTGGCGTAGTGGCCGTAGGGGGAGTTCTCGTAGTCGATCTGTGAGCCGACGAGGGCGGCGATCTGGTCGATCTCGGCGCGCTGGTCGGCGTCGCTGGTCTGGTCGGGGAAGTGGTGGACGGTGACGCTGGAGGAGACGGGCACGTCGGGATGGGCTTCGAGGAAGGCGGCCAGGTCGAGCAGGCCGTTGATGAGGGCGGTGCGGTGGTCGTACGTCATGAGCTGGGGTTCTCCCTTCAGGCGGTGCGCAGGGTGCGCAGCAGGTCGGTGGCGAGTTGGCTGGAGACGCCCAGGCGGGTGCGGAGGGCGTCATCGGTGATGGGCTTGCCGTGCCGGGCGTGGTGTTCGTCGGCGACCCGTTGGGCGTAGTCGACGAGCGCGGGTGCGAGAGCGTCGCCCTGCTCGTCCGGGGCTTGGGTCGGGATGAGTTCAGGGACCGGGGTCGAGGTCAGGACCGGCGCGAGTTCGGGTGCGGACGGTTCAAGGCGGGTGGCGCGGCGTTCGAGCATCGAGACGGCGATGAGGAAGGCGCTGGCCGGGGTGGCGGCGGTGATCCAGCCCCAGATGGTCGGGTCGGCTTGGGCGAGGTTGGCGGCCAGGGACAGGATGATGCCGCCGGTCAGGACGAGCACGGGCCAGGAGAGCGGGCCGCGCTGGGTGCGGCCGGTCTTCTTGTCGCGTTGGCGTTCGCGGGCGGCCATGACGCAGGTCAGGTCGATGCAGACGGCGATGGCCCAGGACATCCAGCCGGCCTGGCCGTGCTGGCTGGCGGTGTCGCGGATGTGGGTGAACGATCCGGCACCCGCGATGGCGGCCAGGATGAGGACCGGGCCAGTGTCGAGCAGTCGGCAGGCGAAGCGTCGCATCGTTCCTCCCTTCGTGGTTCAGGCGTTGATGGGCTGAGGTAGGTGGGCGGTGATCTCGTCCCAGGGCGGGGCGAGGTGAGCGTGGGTGCGGGCGGCGTGTTCGGCGGCTTGCTCGGTGACGTAGAAGGAGCGGGCGCGGTACCACTGGCCGTCTTGTGAGGCGACGATGGCGACGCCGGGTGTTTCGGCGGCGATGGCGCGGGCCGAGGCTAGGGCGGCGGGGTCGAGGTCGCCGAGGGTCATGGTGGCGGTCTCGGGGTCGTTGACGCGGTGGCAGATGCGGCCGGAGCACTGGGCACGGAGGGCGGTGACGCCGGGGCCGAGGTCGGAGCCGATGCGCTGGCCGCAGCAGAACAGGTAGATGCCGAACGCGCGCCCGAGCTGGGCGACCCGCAGGAGCGCCGTGGACGTCTTGGCGATCTCGTCCTTCTCCGACTTGTCGGCCATCAGATACAGCTCGGCCAGCTCGTCGACCAGGACCACGACGGGGACCGGGCGGACGCCGGGTGGGAGCTGCCAGATGTTGCGGGCGCCGGCCTGGCGGCATAGCCCCATCCGGTCGATCATCAGGGCGACCAGGTCATCTAGGAGGCCGACGGACTCGGCGCGGCAGGTGGCCAGCGCCGACAGCCGAGGTGCGTACGGGGTGAACTCCACGCCGCCCTTGAGGTCGAAGCCGACCAGGGCGACCGGTTGCGGTGCGAGGCCTACGATGAGCGCGTTGGCCAGGTTGGATTTGCCGGACTGGGTGGCTCCCGCGTTGATCCAGTGGGGCACGGTGCGGAAGTCGATGAGCCAGGGTTTGCCGGTCTCCAGCCGTCCCACGGTCACCTTGAGCAGCTCGGGTGAGGCCGGGAGTTCGTCGACCTTGACCAGCGGGTCGCGCATGGTGGCCATGAGGACGACGCGGCCGGGGCCAGGTGAGGAGACGCGGATGGCGTGTACGCCCCAGGAGTGGGCGAGGCGTTCGGCGGCGACGGTGTAGTCGCCGGGTGTCTGGCCTTCCAGGGTGTGCAGGGTGACGCGCCAGCCGTGCCGGGTCGGCAGCGGCAGCCACATGAACGGTTTGGTGTCCACGGCGATGCGCTGCCACTTGCGCTTGACGCGGACGATGCCGGTGGAGGCGACGAGGCCGGGCACGGTGGTGAACCAGAAGCGCTGCCGTTTCTTGGTCAGGCCGCAGCCGAGGGCGACCCGCCGCCACGAGGTGCGTACTGACAGGGCGACGATTGGGAAGCCGAGCGCGAGCCAGAAGGACGGGTAGTGGTAGCGGCGCCAGGCCCACAGCCCCGCCGCGACGGCGGCCAGGACTGCGAGCACCTGCAGCGCGTCACGCATCGCCCGTCTCCTTGATCGGGAGCAGGGCGTTGGCGCGGTAGGCGATGCCCCATCGGCCGGCGATTTCCCAGACGTAGCCGAGCAGGCCGACGGCATTGACCTGGTCGCCGACGGTGATGGGCGGTTCGCCGGTGATGCCGATCTTGACGAGTTCGATGCGGCCGAACTCGTCTTCGACGGAGACGGTGACCTCGTAGACGGTGTTGCCGTTCTTGTCGGTCTTGATCTCGCCGGTGTCCTTGTTGAGCACCCGCGGGCGCGGGCCCTTGACGCAGGTGATGGCGAGCTTGCTGACATCCACAGGGATCGGGACAGTACGCATGGGCTGTGACCTCCTCTTCCGTCGTTCACCAACATAGTTAACCTAGTTGGCTTGGTTGTCAATGTGTTCTCGGTTGGCTTGGTCGGCGTTTCGTGATGTGATGGGGTGGCGATGGTTCAGAACACCGGGCGCCCCGGCTACCTCCAGATCGCTGACGATCTCCGTACGCAGATCCGCGGCGGCTCCCTCGCGCCCGGAACCCTGCTCCCGTCCACCGCCCAACTCGCCGAGCAGTACGACGCCTCGCTGAGCGTGGTGAAGATGGCCGTCGGCATTCTGCGCAACGAAGGCCTCGTGATCGGCCAGCAGGGCAAGGGCGTCTTCGTCCGCGATGCCGAGGAGCGCCCCGCCGGCGACGAGCAGGCCGACCTGGCCGAGCTGCGCGCCACCGTGCGGGACCTGTCGGTACGGCTGGCGAAGGTCGAAGAGCAGTTGGCTACGTCCACGTCACGCCGTCCCGGACGTAGCAGCCGGTAACCTTCCGAGCCAGCGACGCCGAGGCTCCGTCCGGGCGACGCCGCAGGTTCAGTGCCTTGTCCTCGCGGCGGATGCCGACCAGGACCGCGATGTAGCCGACCAGCAGGGTGACGCCGATCAGTCCGGCGATGATGAGGGCGATCACGTCCACGTCACACCTGCCATGGCGATGCGACGCGGGCCGCGCGGAGGACGGCGGGTCTCGTCCCGCCGCATGCCCTCCCGGCGCTTGGCCACCTGCTTCTTGATCCAGCGATCCCGGGCCCGGCATTTGCGGCATCGGGTCTGGCCCTCGTCCAGTCCGGCACTGCACTCGCAGGTGGGCTCGGGGTAGATCTGCTCAGTCATGTGATCACCTCTCCCTTCGGTCGCTCCGGTGTTGCCTTGTGACACCAAGATTGCGACGGAGAGTCAGGACGAGATCACTACACGACGGGACATGTTCAAGACGTCCGTCCTACGATGTGCAGGTCCCCGGACGTCCTCCTGAGCAGGTGACATGGCGAACGAAAGGTTGCGAGCGGCCCTGTTGCAGCGCGGCGTGAGCATCGCCGAGCTAGCGGAGGCCATAGCGGTCGACCCCAAAACCGTCGAACGGTGGGTAACCAAGTCCCGCGCGCCATACCGAAAGCACCGCTTTGCGGTGGCTTCATACCTCGAAACCGAGGAAACCTACCTCTGGCCCGAGGCGCTCACCCGCGACCAGGTCGCCTCAGCCTCGGAGAGCGAGATCGTCACCGTCTACCCGCACCGCTGGGCCGTCCCCAGGGACGTATGGGGACGACTCTTCTCCGCAGCGTCGGAAGAGATTGGGGTGCTTGTCTACAGCGGGCTTTTCCTCGCCGACGACGCCGGGATGCTGCGCATGTTCGGCGAGAAGGCCGACGCAGGCGTACGCGTCCGCATCCTGCTCGGCGACCCCGACTGCGCCGAAGTGGCCCAACGCGGCAAGGACGAGGGCATCGACGACGGCATGGCCTTCAAGATCCGCAACGTCCTCGTCCTGTACCGATCGCTACGAGAGTGCGCCAACGTCGAGTTTCGGATGCACTCCACAGTTCTGTACAACTCGATCTACCGCGCCGACGACCAGTTCCTCGTCAACACCCACGTGTACGGCGTCCCGGCTGGCAACGCCCCCGTCTTTCACCTCCGCAAGGTGGTAGGTGGGGACATGGTCACCACGTACGCCACCAGCTTCGAACGTGTCTGGGACGGAGCCAGGCCCCTAGAGTCGTGCCCATGACCAAGCGGATCGACTACTACAACGACCCGAGCGCCCCAGCCCCCAACAGTCTGGTGCCATCCGTGAACGTCATCGTCACCAACCCGGCCGGCGAGCTGCTGATGATCCGCCGCACCGACAACGACAACTGGGCCGTCCCCGGCGGCGCCATCGACCTGGGCGAGTCCATCCCGCAAGCCGCCGTACGTGAGACCCTCGAAGAAACGGGAATTGTCTGCGAGATCACCGGCCTGGTCGGCACCTACAGCGACCCCCGGCACGTGATCCTCTATACCTCCAACGGCGAAGCCCGCCAGGAATTCTCGATCGTCCTGACGGGCCAGGCCATCAGCGGTGAGCCGACGCCGAGCGACGAGTCCCGCGAGGTCCGCTGGCTATCTCGCGAGCAGGTCACGTCCTTGCAGATGGACCGCTCAATGCGGATGAGGATCGAGCACTATCTAGCCGGTACCGCCTTGCCGTACATCGGCTAGATCGCTGATGTGAAAATTGGTGATCGGCTGCAGGCATGACGAAGGACGTCCATGGTCGGTGTGTGAAGACTGACTTGGACGCCCTTCTAACCGCACTCTACGTGCATCTGGACGATCACGTGATGCCTTCGCAGGGCCGGCCTCGCGGGCGGGGCCGGCCGCCGGTGCTGACCCCGGCCGAGGCGGTGGTCGTGGCAGTGGCGCAAGTGCTGCTGCGGTGTGACGACGAACGCCGCTGGATGCGGATGGCGGCCGGCCGGATCGGGCATCTGTTCCCCAGACTGCCGTCCCAGTCGCAGTACAACCGGCAACTGCGTGCGCTGGGGCCGGCTATGTCGGCGGCGGCGTTGTGGCTGGCACGCCAGGTCCCCACCTGGCACGAGCCTTTGCGACTGATGGACGGCACCCCGATCCGCTGCGGCGCCTCGCGGGTGACGGTCAACAGATCGCACCTGGGTGAGATCGCCGGATACGGCATGGACAAGTCCCACCACGCCTTCTACTGGGGTGCCAAGCTGATGCTGATCACTACCGCTGACGGCGCGGTGACCGGCTTCAGCCTGGCCCACCCCAAAGAGCTCGACGAACGCAAGCAGGCCCTGCACCTGCTGCACGTCCACCAGATAGCCGGCGGTCCATGCCCGATCGTGTGCGACAAGGGATTCGCCGGAGCCGGCATCGAGAAGGCCGCCGCCGATCTGGGCCACCTCCTGATCCGGCCGGCCCGCGAAGACGAGCCTGCACGCACCCTGCCGTTTCCCGGCTGGCTGCGCCAGCGCATCGAGGCGATCATCTGGACGCTGAAGAACCAGCTCGGCCTCGAACGTCACAACGCCCGCCATCCAGACGGCCTCTGGGCACGCATCAGCCAACGCGTCCTCGCCCTCAACGCCGCAATCTGGCACAACTGGAACACTGACGCACCGGTGAAACGGTCACTGACCGCCTATGACCACTAACCAAATTCACATCAGCGATCTAGCGCCGCCTCGACCGCCCTCACCGCTGACAGGATGCATGGGGTCGAAGCGGTGATAGAGCGACTGACCAGGTGTTCGGGACCATAGCGAGAGTGGATCTCCGCCAGCCGGTCATCGGCGGTGAGGTGGCTGCCGTCGGGGCCGGTGGTCATGTCGCAGTAGGTCAGGGCTTGGACCAGTTCCGGGCGTTCCTCGTCGAACTCCGTGGTGAGTTCGTTGAACAGGGAGCGTTCGAGCGCCTCGTTGACGGCGCAGGAGTGGTGAGCCACCAAGCGGCAGAGAGTGTCGTCGGCCTGGTGGACGTCGCGCAGGTAACGGGCCCCGTCGAGCGGGTGGAAGCCCGTCACGACCAGTTCGGGCGCGTACCCGATGTCGTGCAGGTAGGCGGCGGCGGTCAGGGTGTCGGCCTCGTCGCCAAGGATGGATGCCAGTGACACGGCGCGAGCGGCTACCCCTTGGGTGTGCGCCCAGCGCCGGGGCAGTGTCGTCTCCAGCAGTTCTTTGGCGAGGTCATGAGCCCATTCAGCTTGTCCCACGCTGTTCACGATAGGCATGCGAGGCCGAAGCCGATCCAGGGAACACGCCAGGACGTCCCAGGACGTCTCAGCTCCGCACGAACCGGCCCCGACCGTGCTCGGCCACTACTAATCCTTCACGCTCCAGCAGCCCGAGCGCCTGCCGGACGGTGTTACGCGAGGCCCCATACCGCCGCCGAAGGCTCAA
This sequence comes from [Actinomadura] parvosata subsp. kistnae, assembly GCF_900323885.1. Lineage (GTDB taxonomy): Bacteria > Actinomycetota > Actinomycetes > Streptosporangiales > Streptosporangiaceae > Nonomuraea > Nonomuraea composti. Next base: position 2,684,774 of record NZ_OOHJ01000018.1, read on the forward strand.
TTCGCTCGGCAACGCCGCCCCCGCGGCCAACTCGCCATGCCGGATCTGCTCGCGTAGGTCTCCCGCGATCAATTGATAGCGGTAGACGGCATGGGGTGTCGCGGCTGCTGCCGTGATGACGCGTCCCTTGGAGGGGATCGTCACGATCAGCCCCTCGTCCTCCAGGATGGCCAGTCCGCGGCGCGCGGTGTTGCGGGCAATGCCGAACTCCTGGCACAGCTTCGCCTCCGAGGGCAGCACACTGCCCGCCGCGTACTCGCCGGCCACGATGCGATCCCGGAGCCGATCGGCCAGTTGCGTATAGACGCGCCAGCCGGTCAACCACGCGTGCCCGTCGGACATCGCTCGGTCCCTCCGTCAGGAGCGGTAGGCATCGGCGATGCGGTTCAGGTCCACGCCGAGTTCGCCTTGCTCGCCCTCGTTCCAGCCGTCCTGCACGGCCTGGACGATCCGTTCGACCGCCACCGGCAGACGCAGCGAGCTGACCCGCTCGTCACCTTGGTCACCCCAGTAGAACTAGCAGAACGCCAGATGGGCGAAGATGCGGCGGGCACGGAACCGGCTGTCGGTGACATCGAGACCTGGCCGGCCGTCTTCGCCGATCACGAGCACCGCCGTGATCTCCTGCTTCGTGAGCTCGTTCCGTAGTGCTGTCAGCAGTCGCTCAGCGTAGGCGTTCTGCTGTTCCTTGATGCTGTTCATGAGCGGACTGTCCCTTCGCCGTTACCGGATGTGTAGGACGAGGTTCGCGCGCTCGCTGGAACCTCTACACCACAACTCGGGGACGTCTAGGGACGTCTCGTGTTAGTTTCGCAGGCAGAACGGCTGACCTCGCGGAAGGTGCGCCTCTTGAACGACAACCTGCGCCACGCGCTCATCAACGCCCGCCTCCAGCCCATCGACGTCGCCGCACACCTGGCCGTCGATCCCAAGACCGTGCACCGATGGCTGAAGGGCCGCATCCCGTACCCCCGCCACCGCTGGGCCATCGCCGACCTCCTCCACGTCGGGGAGTCCGACCTGTGGCCCGAAGCAGCCCAGCAACACCGCGCCATGTCTGACGAGGTCCAGGCCATCTATCCGCACCGCTGGACCGTCCCCCAAGCCACCTGGCGGCACCTTTTCCAGTCCGCTACGCGCGAGATCGGCATCCTCACCTACAGCGGCCTGTTTCTCGCCGAAGACACTGGCATCATCCGCCTTCTCGCGACACAAGCGCGAGCAGGCGTGCAAGTCCGCATCCTGCTCGGCGATGCCAACGCCTCCGAAGTAGCAACCCGCGGAGCTGACGAGGCCATAGGCCCGACCGTTATGGCAGCACGCGTCGCGAACGCCCTCACCCTGTACAAGCCTCTGGTCGGTGTCGGAACCGTGGAAGTCCGCCTTCACGACACCGTCTTGTACAACTCCATCTACCGCGCAGACGACGACCTCCTCATCAACGCCCACGCCTACGGCACTCCAGCAGCCCAGGCCCCCGTCATACACCTACGGCTCACCGAACCACAGGCAGCGGCAGCAACCTACCTGGGCAGCTTCGAACGAGTCTGGGCCGCTGCGAAACCTCACGCAGAACAGGTATAAGCCCACGTCACACAGTCCCACCAAGAGGTCCATCAAGATCCGAAAGCAACTTATCTGTACGTCATCAAGGCGCACGCCGCCTCCGGCGTCCTGCGCGGTCGCTGGCCGCGCTGCGGCTCTTCGGCCGGTCGCGGCCAGCGCCACAGGCTCAGAGCCGTTCCAGCTCTACCTGAGGACAGAAACTGAGGAAACGACTGCGCCGCCCTCACAAGTAACAGAGTTCACTGTATCTTCGCTGTGTGATCTCGAACGATGCGTTCTCAGCGTACAACAGCTACAACGACGAGCTGCATGCGATACTCAGCAACAGCTCATCATTGAGTGGCTTCGCGAGGGAGTCTATCGCAGCGCACCTAGATGGTGCCGCGTACCAACGGCTCCGCAAGACCGTGGATGTTCGCATCCGGAGATCACACAGCACGTTCTTCACAGGCTCGCAGCTACGAGCTCGCCTCGTGGCACCGTATCGCCACCTTATAAGGCGAGGAGTACCCATCATGGACCCCGCCTGTGGCGCTGGTGATCTCTTGATAGAGGCCCTTCAACATCTGCCGAAGGCATGGACCCTCAGAGAGCGGTGTGACTACGCTGCCCGTAGCCTCCATGGCTGGGATCAGATAGGTGTCCTCGCAGAGGTTGCTCGGAAGAGACTGGCACTTGCTTTGCTCACTTCTGAGGCGGCACCCAGCGAGCGGCGGGTGGCGCCAGAGTTTCCTAACATTAGGCAAGGCGATGGAATCGCAGAGGACTGTAACTACAGCAACGTTCGTCTCATCCTGCTGAATCCACCATTCGCTCGCACACTGCTGCCCGTCCCGCAATCGTGGGGTGAAGGCGTCACATCTCAGGCGGCGCCCTTCACTCTTGAGGTGCTAAAAAAGGCTGACGATGGTACCCGTATGGCGGCTATTCTCCCGGATGTCCTTCGGTCGGGCAGTCGCTATAACCGCTGGCGGGACGAGATCGAAAAGCTTGCAGATATTAAAAAGATCGAACCCATTGGCCTATTCGACATCTGGACAGATGTCGATGTGTTCATCGCACACATGGTTGTGCGATCAAGAAAGCGGCGCAAGGCGAACCCTCGAGAGGCCTGGCAGGACCAGTCACTCACGCCAGGGGGTACCGTTCGGCTAGGAGACGTGGCCACCATCTCCATCGGAGACGTGGTGCCCCATCGGCATGCAGACGAGGGGCCTACAGTCCCATATCTCACAGTGCACGATGTCCCCGTAGGCGCGACGGTGACTCATGCTCCAACTCGTCGCTTCGCCGGGAGACTCCACCAAGCGCCCTTCGTGGTGTTGCGACGCACATCGGCGCCAACCCGCGCCGGCGGTGAGAGGCTGTCCGTATCGATCATTGACGGCTCCCTTGGCGAGGTAGCAGTCGAGAATCACCTTGTCGTAGTGAGGCCGTTGGACGGGAGTGGTCTCACCTGCGACTCGCTGAAATCCCTCCTCGAACATCCCTCCGTCACCAAGTGGCTAGATGCCCGCATTCGAACACGTCATCTCACGAAGACTTCCCTACTGGACCTGCCCCTGCAAGGCATGCAACTATCAGTAGACGATTGAGCCTGCTACTTGGTTGAAGTGTCAAGAACGACAGACTCTCGACATTGCCGGAGATTGCATGGACAGCGATTCCAGCGTAGCCCGGATGCGCTTCGCTCCCGAAATTTTGCGTCGGCTGGGAGAAGAGCTAGTACCGCATCCCGATCTCGGCATAATAGAGCTGGTCCGCAACGCATACGACGCAGATGCTGAGCGATGTGTAATAGAACTAATTGACGTCGAAGCGCCTGGCGGAACAATTAGGGTGAGCGATGTTGGCGAAGGGATGACGCCAAGAGATATAAATGACGGCTTCCTCTTGCTCGGCCGATCAGGCAAGATCGAAAGCGAGTTCACCCCCAAAGGACGACGCAAGGTTGGCGAAAAGGGACTTGGGCGGCTTGCGGCACTTCGGCTCGGCCGCGAAGTCCGCTTGAGAACACGTCCTCGCACCGAACCTGGCGTTGAGTACCAGCTGAACATAGACTGGGACTTGTTTGAGACGGCAGTCGCAGTAGAAGACATCGATCTATCAATAGTTCGCGTTAGTACTAGCGAGTCCCCCGGTACAACCATCGAGATTCTCAAAACCACTCATGAGTTGAGCCACGCGGACGTAGAACGACTTGCCAGATCGCTCGTAATGCTTACCGGGCCATTCCCAGATACAAATGTCGACTTTGTAGCGGAACTTCGATCCCCCGAGTTCTCTGCTATGGAGAAGATCGCACGTCAGGGCTTCTTTGAAGTATGTGACTATATCCTTACGGGTACACTAAGTGCAGATGGCACTATTTCGGCCACGCTCGCGAATCGTCATGGGGCTGTTCAAGCCTCGGCCGGCACAGACGAAATCATGCGGCACAATCCCGATCACAAAGCCGTATCGCCGCCACAGTTTATGGCCCCACCAAAAGCAGAGCTGAAACTTTGGATTTTCAACCTACAAACGGTGTCGTTCGACGCAGATGGACACCGCATACCAGGCCTGCAGAAGTCAGTAAGCAATTGGCTCAAACAAGTCGGTGGATTCCATCTTTTTCATCGAGGCTTGCGTGTGCATCCCTATGGAGACCCAGGAAATGACTGGGTCTCGATGAACGCGCTGCGGACCGCCAACCCGGAGCTTCGTCCTGCGACGTACACATCGGTTGGACGTATCATCCTTGCGGATGATGAGACTAATCTAACGCCAAAAACTGACCGCAGCGGCTACGTAGAGAATCTTTCATTCCGAGAGCTTCGTGAGTTCGTCAGATCGGTCCTTGAGTGGGCTGCAGATGTTCGCGTCGAGTGGCGCGATAAAACCAATCAAGAACGAAAGAGGAAATCCAAGAGCCGAATAAAAGAAACACAGGAAGCAGTTGATGAGGCAATCAAGCTAGCTCCTCGGGAAACGCAGAAACTTGTTCGCAAGGCCGTCCAAGAGGAACGGGCTGCCATAAAAGAGCGCCTCGAAGTCATGGAGCATGACCTAGAACTCTATCGCACTCTCAGCACGGTAGGAACGACGACGGCCGTCTTCGCGCACGAGACCCTACGTCCAGTCGATGCTATCGAGCAGATGGCCAAGGCGGTTAAACGACGCGGCGAGCGGGCTCTGGGTGAAGATTATGCAAGGACGATCGCGAAACCAGTACAGCTTATCGAAAGAGCTGCAGGATCCCTTCGTACTTTCGCTGAGCTGCCACTAATGCTTCTCAAGAATCGCAAGCGTCGCCCCGGCATCGTAGAAGTAGGTCCAGTTGTAGCAGACCTACTGCGTACCTTTAAGCCTTATCTTGACGACTCACAGGTCTCGGTTGTCCTGGAATTTCCTGACGAGCCAGCCAAGATACAGTCAACGGTTGCATCGGTAGAGGCAATTACGGCTAATATAATCGCAAATGCGGTAGCTGAGTTTTCTGCGACCGAGGTGAGTACGCAGTCACGTGCCCATGAAAGTAATCGCGCGGGTAACGATAATGACACGCGTACGCTCGTTATCCGTTGCACTCTAAGTCCAGAGAGCGTCCATCTTGTCTTTAGCGACAACGGAGGCGGTATCCGCGGGCTCACGCCTGAAGAAGTATGGCTTCCCGGTCGTAGCACAAGAGAGGGCGGCACAGGTTTGGGTCTTACGATTGTCCGGGACATCGTGGCCGACCTGAGGGGCAAGGTTTGGGCTCAGAGTACAGGTGAACTGGGCGGGGCGGAGTTCCACATCAGTATTCCACGCGTGCGCACGTTGGCCTAAAATCGAGGCCTCAGAGCATCGGGGTAGCCAAGGAGTCGTATGTCGGTGCTGGTAGCTCCTCTTGGGCCAGGAGACCGCGTAGCTGTCGTCGACGACTCAGCGGATGACGCGGAGCGAACCGCGGAGATGCTTATCGACTGTGAGTTCGAACCAGTCATCGTACCGTTACAGTACCCGAACATTGACGCGCTCCTCGATGCTGTAGCCAAAAAGGCCCGCGGTCTGGTTTGTGATCATCGCTTGTCGCGTGGCGCCTATGTGAATTTCGATGGAGCCCAAGTAGTTGCTGCATCCAACTCACGTAAGATTCCAGCAGTTCTCATCTCTGGATACATCAACCTGGACGAGTCGTCGTCAATCCGGCGATATCGAGCCGGTATCCCTCGCCTTCTCAGCAAGCGTTTCGAGCCAGAGGACCTCACCGAGGCACTATTCGCGGCTCAGAGAGAGCAACAGCTCGGACCTGCCCCAGATAGGGTCTCATATAGAACTTTGGTGCGCGTGACAAAGGTGCGCACGGACGGGATCGAGCCAATCGCAGAAGTTATTATTCCGGCGTGGAACCCTACGCAGAAGGTCGAGCTTTCTACTAGTTTGATCACAGACTGTGTTGACGTTTCGTGCGACGAGCTAGTCGGTATGAGGTTTATGGCCGAAGTAAACATCTATGCCCTTTCTCATGAAGACTTGTATTTTTCATCATTTCAAGTAGCTACACCTCCCCCCGATTCGTGGCTAGGAGGTGTGGTTAGTGATATCGAACAGTAAGGCCGGCTCCTGTGAATCGCCGAGCGAAGATCCTGCTGAACTCCGGGTAGTCATTCTGGATGTCGGCCATGGAAATAGCGCTATTGTCTATGATGGCGAAGCTCATCTCGTAGTGGATGTAGCACAGGAATTGACTCTTATTAAGGAGCTCGACCTCTCGAAGGCTCGAGAGATTTCACATTTGGTTCTTTCGCATGCAGATGCGGATCATATACGGGGTGCTGCAGCTCTCTTAGCTCATGCTGACCTGCAGGTTGGAAGTCTTTGGGTAAATCCGGACCCTACGAAAATCAGCCAACTATTCATAGATTTAATGTACATCGCACAGGACCAGTTTCTAGCTGGTCGGCTCAATGTGTCCACGAATCTAAATATCGGAGCAAATCCGGCTCTCTGCTCAAATCGCATCGGGGTGGAGATTGTTCACCCCGGCATTGTCTATGCAATAAGTGGACAATCTCGAGCGCGCCGCCCTCAGGGACAGATTTCATCCAATGGGATGTCGGCGGTACTTCGCGTCAGCCTCGACGGTGCTCCCGCCGTACTACTTCCTGGCGACTTAGATGACAGAGGGCTTCGGACTATTCTGGAAACTGCTTCAGATATTTCAGCCCCTGTTCTAGTTTTTCCTCATCACGGAGGTGGCTCGGGGGGGTCAAGCAATCGGGATTTTGCCCGACAGCTATGTGAAGCAGTTCGACCGCGACTCGTTATTTTCTCCCATGGCCGCAACATGTTCAGCAATCCACGGGCTGATATTGTGGCAGGTATACGTGATGCTTCTACGGATGTCGATATAGCTTGCACTCAGTTGAGCCGTAACTGCCACGCCTCGACTGAGTCGCTTATAGTCGATCACCTTACTGAGCGGCCGGCTATGGGACGCTCCAGTAACGCTTGTTGTGCTGGCAGCATTGTTATTCGCCTGGTTGACGGGGTTGTAAGTTGGACCCCCTCTCGGGAAAAGCATGCGCAGTTTGTCGACCTCGTTGAATCCCCCATGTGTAGGCTAGCTCCCGTAACTACAACATGACATTGCGGGTCGGAGGGGAATGGGGAGCCCAGATGGGGGGACGCCGGGACAGACTCCGGTAATCCACGTTCGCGGCGGCGGAGGTGGTCGGGTGCGAAGAACTGGCCGCCGCCTTCCCACTGGCCGATCGTGCCGGTGTGGTAGTCGGGTTCGTAAACGATGGGGATGATCTCGGGGACTGCCATGTGCTGGAGAGTAGCCATTCGGGCCGACAACACTTTGAACCGTAACGATCTTGCTAACGTCGGCGCTACTGTAACAACACCCTTGAACACCCCTGGACGGCTCTGGAGTCTCCGAGGCCAAAAAGCCCTGATGAGCAGGCGTTTCTATCGGTGCTGGGTGGTGATGGACGTCTCCGGCCTTGCTGCGGATCAGAAGGCTGAGTCCACGTAGGACCGCGACGCGCCACGGTGAACTCGACAACCCCGTCGCAACCGGGCTGAGGCCGTGACGATCGCGGACTTCGGTGCCCATCTCACGGGCCGGGGCGATCGCCGCCGAGGCCCTCCTTCGTCGGGCCTCGGCACTGGTTATGGCGGTATCTGTGGCGGAAGCCCTCGCAACAAGGGGTACGGGGCTTCCGATTGAGGTCGGCTTTACTGCGTGGCGATTGCGGTCTTCTTTGGGCGGCCACGACCGCGCTTGCGTGCGATCAGGCCGAGCTTGGTGAAGGTCTCGTCCGTTCCCAGGGTGCTGAGATCGGGGTGCTCCTGGGCGATGTGCGTCAGCACGTTGCTGATGGCTGCCTCGTAGTTCGAGCGGGTAGCGCCGCTCGCGCCCGCGCGCCAGCGAAGGCCACGCAGGTCCCATGTGGTCTTCGCGAGGGTGCCCTCGAAGAACTCGTGGGTCATCGTCTTGTCATCGTCGCCCGTCTTGAGAGCGTCGCGCTGCCAAGGAATCTCGGCGAGCGCGTCTACAGCCTCGTGCGGAGATACGCCGGCCATCCGGGCGGCGGCGACGGTGTTGGCGATGACATGTAGCCCGGCCGCTGCCGAGTGCAAGTATTTCTCGCGGAACTCGGCGACGGTCAGGTTGCCATCGTTGATCTCCTGCCAGCCAGGGATGTTCTGGAATGCGTAGTCCAGAATCTCCACGATCTCCGCACCGATCTCGAGAAGCACCTCTTCGCCAGAGGTGTCCCCGGTTGTACGCTGCTTGATGACGTTGTTCAGATGCTCCTCCCGGGCGTCGGGAGTCCGGTCGCGGACACCGACGCCAGCGATAGCGGCAGCGGCTGAGCGGACCGCGGCTGCGGGGTAGAGGCCTTCGAACTTGCTGCCGTTCTTCTCGGCGCGCTTCTTGTGTGACGCGTTGGCCAGGTAGGTGACCCGGCCCTGGCACAGCACCGCGTTCTTGATGACGTACTGGCCGAGACGGTTCTGCACGCTTCCCTTGTCCATGACGGCGATCAGCGAGGGCGAGATCGGTTTGGTGCTCGCCATCTTGATGAAGAGCGTCGACAGGATGTCGGGGTCGCCTTCGAGCAGCAGGGTCATCTCCACGGCGGACTGTTCGAGGTACTTGCGGACCACCAGCGCGTCACCTTCGGTGGCGTCTCGCACCATTTCCCAGACCCGGCTCAGGGAGATCTCGCGGTGCTGCCCGTCGACGGACCACGCGACCGGCGCCCCCTCATACACGGTGACCTTGACTAGGGTTACGCCGGTGGCGAGTCCCTGGATCTCCTCGATTTCCACGAACTCCGGGTCCGAGTCCATGCCGATCACCAGCGTCCCCAAGTACGGGCGGTCGGACGTACGGATACCTTCGGCGATCTTCTTGATGTGGGACTCGTAGACGTCCCGCTGTCCTGGACGGCTGGCGTCATCCAGGTCGTAGTCGTTGCGCTGGAGCAGAGACTCGAAGTTCCAAACCTCAGCCAGCGCTGGCATGGGTTCGGACCAGGTGAGCTTGTCCAGCTTGCCGGCCCGAGACATGAACGCGATCCGCTCGAAGCGGATGGGCCTCTTGCCCTTGAGCTTGGCGCGTAACTGCTCGATGTCCGTCGAGGTGGCGGTCACGATAACCTCGTTTCTGCGGGCCCTTGGGTCCGCGAAGTAGGGGATCGGCCCGGCGATACGAAGCTCTGGACAAGCAATGTCGCCGGGCCGAGCTATGTCCTGTGACGCCTGCCACGCTACCAGCGGCAACGAAGCGGAGACTGTTAATCAAAAATCATTCTAAAAATGGCCAGGCCTATTGATGTCCGATATGCCCTAGAGGCAGTGAAGGCTGGCTGGTGGCGGGCGGTTGGAAGCGAAGGCACTGACGTCTCACGGCCCAGGTGTCGACCGTTCTCGATGGCCCGAGCACCACGCCTTCGACGGAGGTCCGAAAGAAGCCCCTTAGGCTGCGCAGTTGGTTTACACGAGCGAAGGTGGCAGCAGCGCTGACAGCAACGTCCCCACACGCCGACGCATGCGCGCCACCGTCCGCACGCCCCTGACCACGGCCTACATCAGCTGAGCAGGGTGCTTGCTCCGCCTGAAACCGGAAGATCGGGCTGCCGCAGAGCTTCCGTCTCCTCAGGCCTGGCGGCCCTGCAGTACGGGTCCCCTTGCCACCGGATGAGTTGGCTGGTCACTGCGGTGGTGGTGCTGTACAGCAGAGAAGTACAGCAACGGGGCCTTACACGAGCACACGCTGTCGGTCGTGAACCGCTCCCTGAGCTGGGCAATGCAGGTTTCAGGTGGTGACTGGCTCCCGTTTGCAAGCAGGAAGTCAGGAGTTCGAATCTCCTAGGCTCCACCAGCTAAAACACCCCGTCACTGATCATGTGACGGGGTGTTCGTGCCATTCACGTGCCATTAGCTCGCGGGCACCAGCGCTCCGGCCATACCGTCGTCATCATCATCCTTCTTCGCCTTCTTCTGCTCTGCCTCCACACGGGCGCTGAGAGCGTCGGCGATCTTCTGGTCGGCGTCACGGGTCGCGTGCTGGTAGATGAGTGCGGCCCGGTCGCTGTCGTGCCCCATCCGAGCCTTCAGGTCAGCGAGGCTTGCTCCTGACTGCGCCGCCAGGGTGTTGCCGGTGTGCCGGAGATCGTGGAAGTGGAGCCCTTGCACGCCCATCTCCTTGAGCGCGTCAGCCCACTTGGACTCACGGCGGAAGTTGCTCCCTCGAAGGAACGCCCCACGCTTGCCGAGGAAGACGAAGGCGTTTTCGTCGTCGTCAACGTACGCCGCCAGGTGTTCGACGAGGACCGGGACGATCACCGAGGGGATGCTGACGGTACGCCGGCCAGCCTTCGACTTGAGCGGGCCGAGGCGCATCTCGCCGTTGTCGAGTTCGAGGAGCTGTTCCCGTACCCGGACTGTGCGGGTCTGAAGGTCGATGCTGGACGGCCGCAGAGCCGTCACCTCACCCCAGCGCAGACTGGCGAAGGTGGTCAGCAGGACCATGGCGCGGAAACGGCGGTCTGCCATGCGGTCGGCCAGCTCGAAGACCTGGGCGACAGTGAGCACCGGGCGCTCCGGTGTGTGCTCGTTGCCCGCACCCTTGATCCGGCACGGGTTGCGACTGATCATCTTGTCCTCTTCGACCGCTGTCATCAGCACGGCGCGGAGCAGGCGATATGCCTTCGCCGTAGTGGAAACGGAGACCCCACGGTCGAGAAGTCCGGCACGCCACGCACGGACCGTTTTCGCCGTCATCTTGCCGACAGGCACCTTTCCCAGCGTCGGGACGATGTGACGCTCCAGCAACCACGTGTACAGCTCCAGGGTCTTGGGCCGAAGCCCCGGACGCTCCTTGATCCAGTCGCGTGCGTAGACCGCCAGCTCGACCTTGCCACGCTCCGGGTCGGTCCATTCCCCCGAGATCATCTGAGCCTCGATGAGTGTCAACGCCCGATCGGCGTCCGTTCTGGTGCCGTAGGTCGTCGCACCTGTGTGGATCACCCCGTCTGGGCCGGGATAGCGAATCTGGAAGCGTCCGGAGGGCAGCTTGCGGATATTGCCAAAGCGCCGGTGTCCGTCCTTGTTGGCCATCAGGCGGCCCTCCCCGTGACGTTGCTGCGTGTGAGTGGTGTGACGGTGCCCGCGACAACGAAGGCGATCAGGGCTGATTCGCGGATGCGGACGTGTCGGCCGACCTTCACGAACTCGATACGTCGCTCGGAGATCAGGCGACGGACGAAGCGCACCGAGGTGTGCAGTAGTCCGGCCGCTTCATCGACGGTCAGTAGCTGGTCCATGTGTCTGCCTCCCTTCACGCTGCTTGCAGAGTTGCCGAAAGATCTTGTCCGTCTGCTCTGGCCTGGAGTTCGGCCATGTGAGTGCGCCAGCGTTGCCGTTCGCGGACTGATCGCAGTAGCCGAACTGCCAGAGGGGCGACATTGGCTTCACCGGCCGGGACCGGCTTCCAGACATAGCGGTGTGGGTCTGTGGGTTGGTCGGCCTGGCCGAGGGCTTCCAGGACCCAGGTGCGGCGGTCCTGCTTGTGCTCGGTGAGGGTTTTGTTGCTCCACTTGCGGGAGACCAGGACGCGGCGTCCGGCGTAGCCGAGGTGTTCGGGCTTGTGGGCCTTGGAGCGGCACCGGCCGGGTGTCATTCCGGCTTTGGCGCCCTTGGGTTGGATGCCGTAGCGGAGCCAGTTCGGGCAAGTGGGTGAGCAGGGTTCGTAGCGCAGGGCATCGACGAAGCGGGCCGCGTGCTCGTGCTGGGCCTGATTGTCGAGCCCGCCGCCGAGGCTCTTGGTCAGGTACTTGGACAGGTAACGGATGCACTGGTCGGCGTCCTTGCTGCCCGCGAGCACGCCCTTGACGTCCACCTGCTCGCCGAAACGGATCACGTGGAGCGGTTCGGCGTCCTCGTCGGCGTCCAGGTCGTCGAGGGCTCCGTCCCAAGTGGGCAGGACCTCTCCGGTGTCGGGGTCGAGGTAGCCGGCCTCTTCCTGCCAGATCGGCAGGTGCTCGCCCTCGAAGGCCACGCGATCGACGGAGGGCCACCAGACCTGGTGGTAGGTGGCCGCCGCGATCTGCTTGATCTCTGCTCGTGGGAGCGTTCCACGGATGGCCATGTGCAGGTGTGGGGCGAGCCGCTTCTGAGGCTCCACGGTCGCGAAGTACTGCACGTCGAAGCCCGCCACGCGGCGCAGGTTCTGTACGAACCGGTCCACCAGCTTGGAGAAGTGCAGCGCGTCCCGAGCCGCCCGCGTGTAGTTGTAGGTGTCCGGATCGACCGGTGCGCCGTCGCGGACCTTGCCGTACGAGGGCAAGGTGAGCGTGACGAACAGCGAGGGCCGGTAGATTTTGCCGTCCGGGGCCTGGAAGGTTCGGCCCAGCGTGGTGTGGGCCATCTTGCGCTTGGGCAGGTCCGGCGCGTCCTGCCGCCGCTTGGTCGAGCGGGAGCGCTTGGACGCCGTACGGCCGAGCACGTTGCCGCGCATGCCAGCCGCGTTGATCTCCTCGTCCAGGCCCTCGATGACCGCGTCCAAGTCGGTCGTGTCGTCACCGACCTGTTCTGCCTCGTCGCGCTGGGCTTGGACGTCAGCGCGAAACTCGACCAGCCAGCGCTGTTCCTCGTTCGGGTCGTCCGGGGTGATCGCGGGTTCCTCGTCGAGGTGCCATCCTTCCCGGCATTGGGCCTTGCGGAGCTGCTTGTTGCGCTTGGCGCACGGCGGGCACTTGCTGTCCATCGGCGAGCCGCACGGGACGTCGATGATCTCCCACTGGCCGGTGTGGGTGTCGAGCCTCTTGAGCGGGACGGGCCGGATGCAGACGCCGTTCAGCTTGGCGACCTCTTCGACGACGTCGCGGGCCAGGGGCATCGCCAGCCGTACCGCCCGAGGTAGGGCGCGGTCGTGCGCATGGGTCATAGGGACCTCCCTTCGTCGGTGTCGGTGAGGATGAGTGCGGTCTGGCCGCATTCGCTGCACTCGACCAGTGCGCGGGGCAGGTCGAGCCACAGGGTGTTCAGCGTGCCGCAGGAGGCGCAGCGCAGCCCGTCAAGGACGTGGGCGAGTGTCATGCGGCCTCCCCGAACTGGGCGACCATGGCGCGGATGTCGGTGTCGGAGACGTAGGCGGCGCGGACCCGGATGGGTTCGGGCGAGGTCTCCAGGCGCATGTAGGCGACGCCGGCCCCTTGCTCGGGGATAGGTGAGATGTGGTCGGCCAGGGCGCCCCGGTCGCGTGCGCCGTCGCCAAGAACCATGTCCACCTGCTCGGACTCGTCCAGCCGGAGCGCGATCTTGTCGGGGAACAGGTTGCGGATGTTCATGACCTCCTTGCGCGGGTCCTGGAGAGCGGCCATGACGCCGACGCCGACCGAGCGGCCTTGGGTGGCGAGCGTGGCCAGGGCGGCGGAGATGCGATGCCGGAGCTGCTTGTCGGGCTGGTAGGCGGTCAGGAACGCGACTTCATCGACGAGGACCAGGACGAACGGGTCCTCGATCGTTGGGACGTGGGAGCGTTGGAGACCGGCGAAGCGGGCGGCGCGCTTCTGCATGACGCTGACCGCCTCGTCGAGCAGGTCGGCGCAGTCGGCCGGGTCGGCGGCGTAGCGGCCTTGAAAGAGCTCGCGTCCAAAGGACAGCTCCATCAGTTTGGGATCGAGCGCCCAGACTTCGGCCAGGCCCGCCCGCATGGCGGGGAGCAAGCCGCGGATGGTGTCCCACAGGAAGGAGCCCTTGCCGGCCCCGGTCGCGCCCGCGATCAGGACGTGGGTGCCGTGGACTTTGAGCCGGAGCGGTCGGCCATCCTCTTGCTTGCCGATTTCGACCGGTCCCACGGTCGGTTGGTCGGGAACGGGTAGCGCTGGGATGGGCGTGGCCAAGGGGTCGTGGCGCGGGAAGATGAGCAGCAGTCTGCCGCCCTTGATCAGGGCGACGCGGCAGGAGGTGGCGCCGAAGCCGTGGGCGAGGTTGTCGATGCGGTCGGACCAGTCCTTGACCGCTTGGCCGCGCAGCATGTGAACGGTGATGCGGTCGGCCCAGCCGTCGCATTGGACGCGGAGGAGCCGGGGCAGGTAGGTGCGTCCGTTGACGCGTTTGCCGAGGCCGGAGACGTCCATGACGGACTGCCAGTGACGGCGGTAGACCGACATGAGCCGCCACCAGGCCAGCAGTCGCCAACCGACGAGCCGGGCGAAGGACCGCCGGTCGATGAAGGCCCAGGAGACCAGGCTCAGCACGACGATCCCGAACAGGGACGCCGCCAGCGGCCAACCGTACTGATACCAGGTGAAGCCGAGGGCAGCAGGCACGGCCGTGGCCACTGGGTGCCGCCAGATCGTCCGGAACAGGGCGACGAGGAAGCGGTTGAGGTAGATGAGCAGGGTGACGAGGGCGGGCGTGCGGACGACGGCCGGTTGGAAGACGATTGCGGTGTCCGGAGTGGTGGTGACGAGGTTGCGCGCCTCGTCACCGGGAAGCCTCTTGAACATTAGGCTGAAGACCTCTCGTGATTCGCGTCAGGGGAGATGAGGGGCCGCCGGAAGGACCAGTTCCAGCGGCCCCGCTTGCTTGTCAGGCCGCCTGCTGTTCGGCGTGCAGGCGCTCGCAGTCGGCGAGGAAGGCCACCGCCGCGTCGCACAACTGGCGGGCGAAGGCGACACGTTCGGCTGTGACCTCGGCGTCCCTCGTCGTGCCGATGCTCACGTGCGTGGCGGCGAAGGCGATGTCGATGAAGGCGTGGGAGCCCTGGCCGGCCGGGTAGTAAGTCACCTCAGCCGAACTGTCCGGGTAGATCGAGACGCCGATGCGGGGCTCCTCGTCGGGTCGGACCCGGATGACCGTGTAGCTGTAGCTGTCGTTCATGCTGCGACCTCCTTGCTGCCGTTGGACTTGGTGGTGTTGGTGCGGGGCGCGAGCATCTGCCGCGCCTTGATGGAGTAGGCGAGCCGCCCGGACCCGTTGACGTACGGGGTGACGGTCATGCCGTCGAACTCGACCGGCGTGAACGGCAGCCCCGCGACGGGAGCCGGGGCGACCGGCTGTGTGGGGCTGAGGATCTTGACGGCCACGGTCTTCTGGGCGGCCTTCAGCGACGGGTCGGCGTCCATGACGGGGATCTGCCAGACGAGTTCGCCCGTCTGCTTGTCCCGTGCCTGGACGAACCGGCCGTTCGTGGAGGCTTCGAAGTCCTTGACCGGCTCGATCTCCCCGACCGTGTAGCAGCCGTGCGGGAAGACCTGGGCGAACGTGACGGGGATGGGACCTTGGATTGCCATGTTTGCATCACTCCCTCTCTTGTGCGGCCAGCCATCTTGACTGACCAAGTTGTAAGCCCATTAAGCATGAAGCTCACTTGGCCAGTCAAGTGCACCAAGCGGCCTTCGCTAAGAAGTTGGAACTCCGGCGCGCCAAACTAGGGCGTAATAGAAATTCGCCCGAAACCGGATAAACGCTTACGTATGCTCGCTTGGTGTAACCCCAATGGCGCTCACGGCTATCTCACCTGTGTATGGCTTGTCGCGTGCACTGAGGAGAGCCCATGCCCGAGTACCGGTTCAACTCGCCTCCTGGCTGGCCCGTTCCACCTCGCGGATGGAAGCCGCCGCAGGGATGGCAACCGGATCCGTCGTGGCCACCGGCTCCCGCGGGCTGGGAGTTCTGGGTTCCCGAAGACACGCCGACAGGAACTCCAAGCACGCCGCAGATGCCCGAACGTAAGAGCGCCGGCCTGTTCGGTGGCAAGAAGCGACTCGAAGAGGAGAACGCCCAGCTACGGCAATGGGTGGAACGCCTGGGCGGGATGGACGCCATGAGCATTGCCGCGATGACCGAGGCCCTGCACGTGGAGCACGCGGGACTGCAGACCGCTATCGGGGACGCCACTCGGCGGCTGCGCGAGACGGAGGCCCGGGTCGTGCAGACAGAGGAGACCGTCCTGCTCCAGGAGGTAGGGGTCTACGAGTACCGGCATCCGTTGAGTGACGCCGTGGCCTATAAAGACCAGCTCGCGCAGGTGAAGGCCCGCATCAAGGAGATGGCCAGAGAAGGCCGTGCCGTCGTCGGCGCCACCAACTGGCAGGTCAACGGGTCAGCAGCAGAAGGGCGCAAGATGGTACGCGACTTCTCCAAGTTGATGCTGCGCGCCTACAACGCTGAAGCGGACAACTGCGTACGGACCATGCGCCCGTACAAGCTGCAGTCGGCGATCGATCGCCTGGAGAAGGCCGTGGAGACGATCGTCAAGCTGGGCCGGACGATGCACATCCACGTCCATCCCGACTATCACCGCACCCGGATCCACGAACTGGAGCTGACGGCCGACTACCTGGCCAAGCAGGAGGAGGAGAAGGAACTCATCAGGGCACAGCGCGAGCAGCAGCGCGAAGAGGAGGCCGCGCGCCGCGAGTTCGAGCGCGAGAAGGCGCGTCTGCGCAAGGAGGAGTCGCACTACCGGTCGGCGCTGGCCAAGCTGCTGAAGAACGGTGACGCGCCCGCGGAGAGCGTGGACGAGTTGAGGGCGAAACTGGAGGAGATCGGCGCGGCGGTCGCCGACGTCGAGGCTCGTGAGGCCAACATCAGGGCCGGCTACGTGTACGTCATCTCCAACATCGGCGCATTCGGCGACAACGTCGTAAAGATCGGCATGACTCGTCGGCTGGAGCCGGAAGATCGCGTACGCGAACTGGGCGACGCGTCGGTTCCCTTCAGATTCGACACGCACGCGCTGATCTTCAGTGAGGACGCGGTAGGGCTGGAGGCGCGGCTGCATGCGGAGCTGAGCGATCGGCGGCTCAACAAGGTGAACCTTCGCCGGGAGTTCTTCCATGCCACCCCGGCCGAGGTGCGGGACCTGCTCCAGAAGATCGCCGGTCAGCATCTCCTGGAGTACCGCGACACGGCCGAAGCTCTCGAATGGCGGCAGTCGGTTGGAGCGATTCAAACGCCTTTGCCGACGTAGCGTCAGGCGAGTCAGCGGATGGGGTAGGCGTCCTCCAATTCGTGCCGGTCACCAGGCAGCACAGACTCCACCACCACCCACGGCTTGCCGGTGGCATCGCAGGCCACGGCATAGACGACGAGCAGCGCAGCCGAGCCCTTGACGCCGAGCAGCCCGCACTCCTCCTTGGTCGGATTGCGAGCGGTGACGTGCTCGATGATGTGATCCAGCGAGGCGCCGGCCGCGCTCTCGACGTACCGGCGAAGGCCCTGCTTCAACTCCTCCGACTCGGCCAGGGCCGTTCCTTGCGCCACCTCGACAGGCAGCCACGCCGAGGAAATCTCGGTCGGCTCGCCGTCGTGCTCGATCAGGGATCGGCGCAGCAGGACAGAGGACTTGGACTTGAGCCCGAGATAGGACGCGATCCGGTTCGGCGCCTCAGTCTCCTCCGCCGCCAGCAAACGGCTGGAGACCTGGACTTCTTTGCGGTCAAGCAGTTCTCGCCCGGTGCGTATCTGCTGGCCTGTGGGGATGGCGGGACGGCCGCGCACGAACCGACCCTTCCCCTGATGGGTGACGATCCAGCCCTGGTCCCGCAGGACGCCAAGGGCCTTGACCACGGTCGGGCGCGCCATGCCGAATTCGGCCATGAGCTGGTGTTCGCTGGGCAGCAGAGAGCCGGGCAGATACTCGCCCGAGTCGATGCGCCGCTCAAGTTCCGCGATCAGTTGCGCGTACTTCGGAGGCGTGTACTCAAATGACATCAGGGCTCCCGCATTCAGCATGCCTGTCTAGCCAAGCAGGCTATCAGCGCATGATGCTTGGGCAACCCCTCCTTGAGACAGATAGACGTACCCCGGGAACGGCGACGGCGCGGCCCCATCGCGGGCACCACGCCGCCGAACGCCGCCTACACCGCCTGGCCTTGAAGCAAGGCGGCCCAGACCTCGGCAGCCTTCTTGTACGACCACCGATAGGTCTCAAGGACCCTCTCCCCGCCGTCGTTGTCGTACTCAGTCCGGCGGATGTACGACTGCCCGCCCATGCGGCGCAGCTCGTACACGATCGACCGGCAGTGACACGACCAGGCCACGACCCGGGCGCGGTCTTGGACCTTGGACGGCTCGTGCCAGACCAACCGCATGTGCCCCTCCCGGCGCTCTCTGACGTGCGGACTGATGCAGCCCGTGATGATCTCCACTACGTCGCTCGCTTTCTCCCGACTCCCGAGCACTCGAAGCAGGTCACCTGCACAAGCTCCACGGCCGTACCGTCGAGACGGCGCAGCGCATCGGCACGGCTCTTGCGCACCCAGCGCCAGCCCTTGGCCCGGCAGGCCCGGCACCTCTCACTTGTCGGTTGATCGCTCCGAGTCATGGGACAAGCGTCTTCACCTGCGACAAGGCAACCCATCCCGAGCCGGAATCCTCAGGCAGGATCAGCGATATCCCTTGACGGGATAACTGCGAGGCGTGAGCGTGGAGTCACCGGCAGTCCAAGGACGCAAGGGGAAACGGCACATGCCCGCAGACGGGGCCGAACCGGTCGTAGTACCGGCTGACCTGTGGCAACGCCCCGAAATGCGCGCAGCACTCACAAATCGCGACATCGGCCACCTCTTCCGACTCGTCCGCCAGTACGCAGGCATCAGCCAGACCCGCATCGGCGTCGCCGTGGGCTTCAGCCAGGGCAAAGTCAGCGAGTACATGAAGGACAAGGCCCAAGTCACCGCACTCGACGTCTTCGAACGCATCGCTGACGGCTTGGACATGCCCGACCCCGCTCGCATGCTCCTCGGCCTCGCCCCGCGGATTCTTACCGGTGTCACGCACCCACCCACACCCATCCCGGCACGGGATGGAACACCAGCAAGCAGCCTTCTTAACGTGGAACAAGTAGTCATCGGCTCGCGCCAGCCGAACGACGCTTGCGACGTTGACGTACTGACGCTGGCCTGGATCGTGGGAAGGCTGGACGCACACGTGAACCGCCGAACAATGCTCCTCATTGCAGCCGGACTGACCGCCGAAGCCGCCTCCCCCATCGCCGACCCCTGGGAACGGCTCGCCCGTGCCCTTGCCGGCCCTCGTGTACTCGACGAAGACACCGTCGAACACCTCGAAGCCCGCACCATCGGGTTCCACCGCCTGGAGTACGAACTCCCGGCTGGCGCCCTCTACCAAGGGCTCACTAGCCACCTCAACGAGCTGAGCACCCTTCTTCATGGCGCGCCCGAGCGGTTCCGCAGGCGGCTTGCCGCCACGGCCGGGGAGGCGGCGACGCTGGCCTCGTGGCTGGCCTGGGACCTCAAGCGGCCCGCGCAGTCAGCAGCGTTCGACCGGGTTTCAGCGCTCGCAGCCAAGGAGAGCGGGCACCCGATCATCCAGGCATGCACCCACGCCTACCACTCATATGCCCTGGAGGGACGAGCCGCCCTGGAAGCGATACGGCGGGCGCAGCAGTATCTACCAGCCCAAGGCGACGACGCCACACGGGCATGGCTGCTCTGCCTGGAAGCCGAACACCTGGCCGGCCTGGGAGACCCGCAAGCAGCCGAACGGCTACGACAGGCGGAAGAAGCGTTCGACCGCGCCCGTCCCCACCGCGAACGCGCCTGGACGCGCTTCCTGGACACCGGCCGCATGGCCGCGTTCCAGCTCTCCATCCATGTACGGTTGGGCGACGAACGACAGGTGACCACAGCCGGGCAACAGGCTCTTACCTCCGTTGAGGGCGACGGCGACCACAAGCGCCTCGCCGTCATCTACGCTGACATCGCCGAAGCGCAGCTCCAGATCGGTGACGTCCCGACCGGTGTCACGTACGCCCGCCGCGCCCTGGACTCAGCCCAACGGACTGAGTCGACATGGGGCCTGCTACACCTGGGCAACGTCGAGAAGGCGCTGGCCGGTCACCGTGATCCTGCCGCTCGCGAGCTCCTGGGCGACCTGATCTCTACACGCCGGGCTCTGGGCTCGTCTCCTGCCTGATCCATTCCAGATAGTCCGCCGTCCCGGCAACCAGCGGCACGGCAATGATCTGCGGCACCTCATAAGGGTGCAATTCCCGGATCGCAGCGGCCAGCTCGTCGAACCGCTCAGCCGTCGTCTTCATGAACAGCAGCCACTCCTTGGCCCGGTTGACCTCCCCACGCCACCAGTAGACGGACGTGATTGGTGCGACGAGCTGTGCAGCGGCGGCCAGGCGTTCCCCCACCACCACATCAGCGATCCGCTCAGCGGCGTCACGATCCGGCACGGTCACATGGACCTCGACGAACTCGGCCATGCCGATCACACTGCCGAATTGTTCTTGTAGGTATCAAGCGGCGGCGCGGCGTGCCGCCGTACCCCCGGCCCTCCGCCCGCCCGCCGTCCGGGCGTGCGGCCTGGGGGCCGGTCCCGGACGGCGGCGGGACACCGGGCCGGGCGCCGCACGCCGGCCCCGCCGTACGAACCGAACGCTCCGACGGGGTTGCCACGCCGCCGCACAGATGCAGCACGACGATCGCCACGGCATGGCTGGCCGTCGTACATGGTCGGGGCGATCGAAGGTCCAGGGCTTCGTACCTCAGCCCTGGCCCACCGGGCAACGTGGCTGATCACCGCATGCGAGCTAGTACGGGATCTGGTCCAGGGCGTCGCCATCCAGTTGGGTCGGCGGCTCTCTGCCGGGGTCGTTTCCCGGGATAGGGGGATGATCGAACCAGTTGTATCCGTTGACCCAGCCGTCGAACCAATCAGCCAGGGAAGGGGCGACGGTCACGATCCCGGCCTCGGGTGACTGCTCTTCGGGAAAGTCCCACGCGTCATCATCCCAGAGGCAGACGGGGTTACCGGGCTGAGTAAGCGACATGTACCAGTACATAGAGCATCCGGCGTATACGAGAGGGAAACCCAGTACGCTGCTCACTTCCGGGCGTTCTTCGTATCTATCAAGCGCGTCCGGACCGGACTCGAGTTGCCGGTGCCCACCGGGTGGAAGGCCCAGGAGGTCGTAAGAGGGGCCGAAGCCGCCGTTGCTTACCTCCGTGTACACCCTCCGCAGCAGCTCGGGTAACTCGTGTCCGATGCGCTGTTCGCAGGCATGCAAGTCTGCCTGGGAGATCGGCGGATACGGGGGCTCATGCGGGACATCGCTGAAGTACTTAACGGCTTCGGGGGCTCCCGCTTCCAACGCGGCCCTTATGAGGTGATCAGGCGTGGGGTCGTCGAAGCTGAGTTGGAAAATGCTTCCGCCTTCACGGAGCGGCTGCAGTGTGTGGTGGATGCGGCTACTGATGTTCTCGCCGTACTCACGTTTCAGCCAGTCCATCGGGACGTAGACCATGTCGTGTCGGCGTGCGGGATCCCAGGCCCGTCGTCGAATGCGCTGGATCAGATCATCATGTGACATGCACGACAGAATGCCAGCGCAGGCCTAGTGACTACGATGATCGAAGACCATGCTGGAGTGCTGCGTTGGGAGCCACCTTGGGAGCTACCGGGGCGAACGATCAAGAACTGAGCTGAACGGATCTGAACGGCTTGGGCACAGTGACCAGCCCGGCGAACGCGTCCGGACGGCTATGGAGATCGCTTGGGGACCTACGGATCAGACGGTCCGAGCGTGTATCGCGCGTAGCGGTCGCCAGGAGAAGCGAACTCGGTGCCATTTTCATCGAGCGCGTTGTAGATCGTCACTTGGCCGTTCGGGAAGCTGAACCCCAGAGACACGATCGTCCCCTCCACGAGATCCCTGTTTCTCCACATCAGCAGCTCCACTGCCGAACAAGGCTGCCCTACCAGTGCAGTGAGCTCGTCTGGTGCGTCATCTCGCCATGCCAGGTGGAAGTCCGGCCAGTCCAGCGCGAGCTTCGGATCGATGGTGTTCCAGGTGATGGAGACCTCGTCGAACTTCCAGTGGTTGATCTCGACCTGTTCGCCATCGAAGTCCAGGAGGATCGGGCAGTCGGCGAACCACTCATCCTGATCGAGATCCCACACCAGGAGTGCGCGGGTCAGCCGCCGGCCTGTGAGGTGGGCCAGTCTCACTCCATGAGCGGCCGTGATCGCTGAGCGTCCACTCAACCACTCCGGCCTGTATCCGGGGACCCCGAAGTTGAACATCCAGCGATTGTGCCGGAATGCCCTCGCTTCTGTCGTGCCATTAGCGTGCCATTAAGGGCGGTCAGCAGCGGTCAAGCACGGTCACTCGCGGACCGTCCTCAGCGCAGGTCGAGGCCGTTGCGCCTGAAGATCAGACCGTTTTGCAAGCAGGAAGTCAGGAGTTCGAATCTCCTAGGCTCCACCATCGACGGGACCGGGTAGGTGGGCCCAGCTCACCCACCCGTTGCCCGTCTGAGTGCTTGCCGATTGTGACCCGCCCCGAGCGGTCCTCGCTCCGCTCGGGCTGCCCCCCTTTGGGCGCGCCTCCGGCGCGCAAAAGGCCTTCGCGTAGGGCGCTCCGCGCACGGGGGCTTCAGCCGTCTTCTTCCAGTCGAGCCAAGCCTCGACCCCTGTATGCCTTCGCTTCGCTCAGCCGTCCTTTCTAGGGGCGCAGGCTTCGCCAGCGCTGTCAACCGCGCCGCAGTCCTGGCTTCTTAAACGACGTCGCCTTCGAGCAGGGCCTTCCAGACCTCGTCCGTTTTCCTGTAGGACCACTGGTAGGTCTCGTGGATCACCTCGCCGTCGTCGGTGTTCAGGATCCGGCGGATGTGCGACTGCCCGCCCAGGCGGCACAGCTCGCACGAGGTCATCCGGCAGGGGCACGTCCAGGCCATTACCCGGGCACGCTGGTCACGCATGGGCCGCTCGTGCCAGACCAACTGCATGTGCCCTTCCTGAGCCTCTTCGACGTGTGGACTCGTACAGTCCGTGATGATCTCCATTGCTCTGCCCGCTTCCTTCGACTCTCGAGCACTCGAAGCAGTCCACCCGCACAAGCTCGGCCGCCCTCCCGTCGATGCGACGCAGCGCGTCCATGCGGCTCCTGCGCTCAAAACACCATCCCGTCGCCGGGCAGACACAGCACCCCTCACTTGTCGGTCGATCGATGTGCGTCATGGGCCAAGCGTGTTCACATGCGACAAGGCCACCCATCCCGAGCCGGAATCCTCAGCCAAGCTGCCCTCAACGCGCTGGCACACGAGACCGACCACAAGAAAATCTGCCGCCGTCCACGCCGACATCGCCGCCGTCCAACTCCGCATCGGCGACCTCAACCAAGGCATCACCAGCGGACACTTGGCCCTGGAAACCGCACAGAGCACCGAATCCCGCTGGGCCTTCCAACAACTCGCCGTAGTAGAGAACGCCCTCACCGGCAAGAGAGACGCCAGCGCCCGCGAACTACTGGCCACCATCAACTCGGCACACCGCAGCCTAAGCCAATCGCCTGCCTGAGCACATCAGATAAGCTGCCGTGCATTGCCGAATTGCTGTGAGTATCAGACGGCGGCGCACGCACCGCCGCGCGGCCTGGGGGCCGTTCTCGCGCGTGGCCCGCCGCTCTGGCCGCGTTCGAACGTTCCATGACAGACGCGTCCCCTATGCTCAGCCCATGGACAAGCACCCCTTAATCAGAGTCTTCATGGCTTTAGGAGTTACGGTTCTTGCCGTGGCTGCCTATCAGGCTGTTGCCTTCTCGGGAAACTGGGTTTGGTACCCCGGACGCCCGATCACCTTGGCCCTGGTAGGCATAGGGTTCGTCTTCGCCGCGGGAGTGCTGGTCCTGAACGAACGCAAAGATCGCTAATAGCTCCCGCACACCTTCCAACGTCAAAACAAGCCTCCGGCGGGACACTCCAGCTCCAGGATGATCGCCGAGGTACGCGCAGAGCCGTAGATGGCTGACATGGAAGCCTGATCATCCCGTCCGCCATCGACGCGGGACAAGCCGAGCAGCCCAGGGCCACGGGTACCAGATCGTTCGTCCGGTAAGGCGCTCCATCTGGTCCCCGTGGCTCTCGCCGCTTTCCCTTCGGCCAGGCCGCAGACTGATCGCCGTACCATTATCGTGCCATCAAGGGCATCAACAGGGGTCAGTCACGGTCACTGGCGGACTGCCTGTTGCTCAGGTCGAAGTGGTTGTCCTCGAAGATCAGACCGATTTGCAAGCAGGAAGTCAGGAGTTCGAATCTTTCAGGGCCCACCTTCGACGGGTTCGAGTAGGCAGGCCAAGCTCACCCATCCGTTGCCCGTCTGAGTGGTTGCCTGTTGTGACCGCCGCAAGCGGTCCTCGCTCCGCTCGGGCTGTCTCCCTTGGGCGCGCCTTCACGCGGCAAAAGGCCTGCGCACTCGGCGCTTCGCGAACGGGGGGCTTCAGCCGTACTCTTCCAGTCGAGCCAAGCCTCGACCCTGCATGCCGTTGCTTCGCTCAGCCGTTCTTTCATTCTGGCTCATCGAGAGGCGTGGTCCGACACCGTAGCGTTTGTTGCGTGGCTGCTCGAACACGTGAAGCCGAGGACGGTATTCCATGTTTGAGTTTCCGCAAGAGTATATGCGGCTGGGTTCGGGCAACCCGTCGGCAAGCTACCTGTCACTTGTCATGGCGACTGAGTTCTACGCTTCCTCGGTGAAGTATCCCAAGCACCGGAGCTTTGGTATTGATCTTCCTGGCGCCACTAGTGATGGCCTCGCGAAGAAACGGAAAAATAGCGGGCACGCCCTCATTCTCGGCAAAGGCTTTCAGCGCCTCTTCGCTGAGCTCGATCTGCTGCTCCTCTGCTGTATCGTTTTGAGCGCCTCCTTTGTCCTCCTTGAGTTCATAGACAGCCGCAGCGTCGGCAATGAGTAGGGCCTGAGGGGTCTTGACTACCAAGCGGCCGCGCACTGATATGCTTCGCCCGTTTATGTTCTGCAGCACGCTGAGGTGATGCGTGGTTCGCTCCGGCGGGCTCTCCTGTTCATCGGGTATGGCATTCCAGTGTCGGCTGGAGACTTCGATGAAGTATATGTTCTTGAGCTCCAGCTCGGCTTCGAGATCTATCTCGCGGGTGCTACGCTGAAGGCTCATTTAATTGCTACCTTGCAATCGAGAGATCCTGAAATGGTCCAGTTGTTGGATGCCATGGGAATCTGAGGGCTCTCTTCGACTTCAATCAGTTCAAGAGTGGCCTCATAGGTCGCCAGGACGCCGATATCGCGATTGCGGCGCCAACGCTCTATCGATGGCTTTGTCCTGTGCTGCAACTTGCAGTTCAAAGCGGAATCGATATCAGCCATGTCGATTCGATTGGGACGAGCAACGCCATCATCCAAGCCCTGTTGCTTGAGCCAGGCGTTGACTTCTACCCAGAGCCACACTTGCGTACGGCCGGCCGTTCCTTCCGAAGCGGGAAATGGGGTCACACCTTTGTGCCGGCGCTGACCAGTGACCCACTGGTGCACGTTCTGGCGTGTCACCCCGACCCGCTCGGCGATCTCTGGGATGCCTACCAGGTCTCTATGCAGGCGCAGCAGTCGCAGGGCGGGGACGTGGTCGGCGACCGACCTTGCAGCGTTCATCGCTGCATCGAGTGCATCGTCTCCGTCGGCGGCGATGTCGAGGAGATCTACGCCGCCACCACGGAAGAGCAATGCGTCGAGCTCCCGTTCTAGGACCTCGACGGCCGTGGCGTCGTCGACAGACGCGCCGTCAACCACGAAGCGGAACTCGTATTCCATGACGCCCCCTTCTACCGTTGAGCTTCGCAGCCCTGTTGACAATCGTCAACAGTATCTTCAGTGTTGCCGATCCATGCCGGTCAGCGCCCTGCGGGGGTCGTCGGAATCCATGGGGCAGAGCTGGGCGGCGTTGTTGATCCTGCGTACAGTGCGCCCGACGTTGGCGGGCGTGCTGCCCACAGGGATGGTTGTGCACTTGTTCTCGCACGGGCAGTACAGTCGAAAGCCGTGGCCCTCTCGGCGAAGGCTCCACCCCATGTCCACCCAGTGTTTGAGGGCTCTCCTGATGTCCTTGTCTGTGTGCTCGGACGGGTCCATCGATTTTCCCGTCATCACCTGGCCCTCCCGTGCGTGACGAAGGCTCAGTTTGCCATCTCTTGGGATTTCGTTAAGGCGATCGACGCTACGCGGATAAAAGGACCGCTTTCTCCTGGTCTGATCCACTTCACAGCCCCCAGGGTCGAGGCCGGCGCTGCCTCGCGCGATATCGGCGGGATGATCTTCACCTACGAGGGGGCGAGAGCCGCACTACTGGGTCGGGGCCGGATGCAGTCGTGAATGTCGGCCCGCTGTGAAACAGGTCGGTCGCCGTCGGGCTGCGGAGAAGATGCAGACGGGAAGTATGTCCGTCGTGCCTTCAGCGTGCCATCAAGGGTGGCCAAAAAGGGAAGTCGCGATCCCCGGCGGACTGGCTACGGTTAGGTACTCACTTCGGCTGCCTAAGGTTATTGCACTCCGTATGGCAGCATCTCGGTACCGAAGTCGAAGCGCCCGTCGAAGGGTGCGAAGGGGGCGTCTATGCGCCTGTTGAGGCTCCTTGCGGAGTGGTTCTGGCGAGTAGACACGTTATTGGGAGGCGATGTCAGGCCACATCGAGGTCAGCGGTTTGCGGCGGCTCACCCCGTGCGCCTCGGGTTGATCGTGGGCGCCTCTACCGGAGGTCTTCTCGGGGTCATCGTGCTGATGAGTGCCGCGCTCGGAGCAGAACACGCCTTGACGCTGACGTCCTTGCTCGTGTGTATCGGCGGTGCGGTCGTCACGGCGGTTGCCTTCATCGCCCTCGGCTACTACGGACGCTTCCAGCAGCGACACTACGGGCATTACCCGCACGAGGCTCAGGACGAGGTTGGTGACAAGGAATAGCACCTGCGACCGGCTGATGCCCGCCCGGGCAGCTCGTGCCGTCGAAGTGGCCATTCTCCGGTGAGAAAGCTCTTCGTGGCCGACTGGGGCGGGCTTGCCGCTCTAGAGATTGGCGGCTTGTGTGAAGGTGCCGCCGCACAAGTACGCGGGCTCAGGTGCGGCCCAGCATCCAGGTGCCGGGGTCGGAGGGGTTTTCACTGGTGAGGATGGCGTGGACGCCCTCAAGGAACTCCTGGCGGTTGAGCCGGCCGTCGCCGTCGTTGTCGAGGCGGGTGAAGGCCAGCTCTCCGATCTTTCCGTCGAGGTCCATGGCGGTGTAGAAGCGGACGTACTCCTGGAGGGAGATGGATCCGTCGGCGTCGGTGTCGGTGGCGTCGAACAGGGGAGCGGCCAGGCGGAGGACGACCTCGGCGTGACCGTCCGCCGATCGGCCCGCACCGTTGGTTGCGGCGGTCAGGTATTCCGTGGAGCTCACCGAGTCGTCGTGGTCGATGTCGGCCACGGTGCGGAGGTGCTCCCACCAGTCCGCGAAGCCCTGCCTGATGGCCTGGTGGTGGGGAGAGTCGGGGTCGGGGGCGAGGGCGGCGCAGAACTGGTCGGCCCTCAGGGTGAAGTCGGCGGCGGTCAGTCGGTTGTCACCGTTGGTGTCCAGGGCGGCGAAGATGAGGGCGAGGTTGGACGCGGTGAGCGATGAGGACATGGCAAGCCTCCGGATCAGGGGGAAGGAACGTTATTCCCTCGAAGCTCGCTCAACGTAGCAGCAGGATTACTGCAGGTAAACGCGTGGTCACGCTCCCATGCCATTCGCGTTGCTTGATACGCCGGTGCTGACGCCGAGCGGGCGCTGGCCGCTCCGCCTGGCGTTGGGTCAGCGCTCAGAGGCAATGTGGATGGACCTGGACGAAGCGGTGTCCGGCCTACGTGTCCGCTCTCCGTGGCCGCCCTGCGTGGCCGCTTTGGCTGGGCCATGCGGCCGAGGGTGATGGTCAGGATGGCGGAGAGGTGCGGCGGAGTCGTACCACAACGAAGGCGAGCAGCCCGAGGGCGGCCAGCGAGAAGATCGCGTTGCCGATGAGGTCCACATGGGCGGGTGCGGGGAAGCTCGGCGGTTGAGGGAAGCTGTGCCAGGCGTAGGTGAGCAGGCCGGCGGCGCTCAGGGCGAGCTTGTGCCAGGGGCCCCAGCCCGTGCGGCGGGACCAGCGCAGGATGAGCAGGGTCATGGTGGTGTAGAGCGTCAGGTAGAAGCCGACCGTGATCCACGCGGGAACGACGGACTCCAGCTTGATGCCCACCAGGGCGAGCAGAGTGGGGAGCCAGAACGCCAGCCCGGCCGCGATGGTGATCGTGAAGACGGTCCATGGGGCGGGTGATGTGGTGGCGAGGACGGTCCAGGGGGTGGGTGATGCGGTTGAGAGGACGGGGCGGCGGAATCGGGCGGACAGGAATGCGGCGGTGATCAGGGCGGTGGCTGTGATCAGTGTCCAGGTGATCTGAGCGGCCGACAACGGGTAGAGGGTCGGGCCGGCGAAGGCGATGGGGACCGCGCCGCCCAGCAGGAACAGGAGGGCTGACACCGTGAGGCCGACCTTGCCGAGCCAGGGCGTGTCCGGCCGGCGTGAGGCCGTTTCGACCATCGAGATCGGTACTGCGATGCTCCACACCCCATGGATGGCCAGCACGAACACGGTCCAGTACGCGCCAATGCCCAGCGCCGGGATGAACCCGTAGTCGAGCAACCGCAGACCCACATAATTCGGGTCGAACAGCGATCGGGTGAGCAGGCCCTCCTCGATCACGGCATAAGCGAGCCCGAGCAGGATGATCCCCGGCCACCCCAACCGCCACCGGCGGGCGACCTCGCGGATCAGCAGCGCGCCGCCGCCGTAGAGGGGGATCAATCCGATGATCATCGGTAGGGCGTTGATGGCGATGTTGCCCAGCAGGTACTCGCCGACCAGCGGCGCGAGAATCAGCAGGCCCAGTGCTGGAAGAGTGCGTTTGAACACGTCTGCGCTCACCACGTGGGGAGCTCTGGGAGCAGGGGCGTCCGCGATGGGGCGGGATTGAAGGGGTGGGTGGGTTCGCGGTCGGGGGATGGAGATGCCGAATCGCCGCGATAGTACGTGTTCATCACAATCGAAAGCTACGTTGCCTTCAGAAATTGTGTCAATGCGAGAATGTGCATTGCTGCAGGTAGAGGGCGTTATATTGATGCGTTGGCGCTGGAGCTTAATGCAATGAAACGTTGCATTGGATGATTGCGAATGCAATAGTTCATCATGTCGGAAGGAAGGAAGGAGGGAAGGGTTATCTCATGGGAGTGCCGGCGCGTCGAGGCCGGCCTCACCGAAGGGCATCTTCGTCCTCGACGGCATCGCGGGTGCCATATGCGCGACCGTGCGGGTCGTAGAGATCGTCGTTCCAGGAAAGGCGCAGGTGAAGCCCGCGCCTTTCCGGTTCGCGCCGAGAGCTTCTGACGGCTCGGTCAGTTGTACGGGTTGTCGTAGGTCACGGACTTCGTGCGGCTGTTGTACGTCTGGCCGGGATAGAACCAGCCGCCCGTCACGTACACGGTGATGTTCGTGACCGTCGTGTAGTGGGTGTACTCACCGTCGTGGAGGTACAGGTACAGCTGACATCCGGGGGGAGCCGTCGCGGTGCCTGTCTGGGAGGGGTAGATGACGGTGCTGCCGTTCACTGAGACGTAGAAGTTCGGCTTGGGGTAGGAGCCGCTGCCCCAGCACAGCTGGAGCGAGTACTTGAACTTCGTGTTGCCGTCGTCGAACGCGACGGTGCCGGTCAGCTGGGCGAGCAGGAGCGGAGGGCCGGCGTTCGACGTCACGGCGATGTAGACGGGCTGGTCGGGGCCGTAGGCGGCGTGGGCGGGGGTGACGGGGGACAGCATGGCCGCGAGGGTCGCGAGGACGATGGTGACGGAGGCGGCGATGCGACGCACGGTGGAGCGCTTGGAACGTGTCAATTCCAACCTCATCTCGGTGTGGATGTCGGCGGGGCGCGCACGGAGAGTACGGGCGGGGCCCGCGGGCGTCCAGGGAGACGATGGGGGCCGCTGATTCGGGCGGGATCTAACCCGTTCCTTGGTTGATCTCGTGAGGAGGGGCGGGCGGATGTGCCCGCAGGTCAGGGAGTGGTTGTGTGGGGCCGTAATGTCGGCGTCAGTGGTGAAATTTTCATCTTCCGGGTGAGGCTTCCGGTGAGACGTCGTTCGGCTGTCTCATGCCTGGAGAGGCATGCGTGCGGTAGCGGCCGGGGGACATGCCGTACGCGCGGGTGAAGGCGCGGCTGAAGGCCGGGACAGAGCCGTAACCGACGGTGGCGGCGATGGTCTCCACGGAGTCGTGCGTGTCGCGGAGGCGTACGGCCGCGAGGTCCATGCGCCACTGCGTCAGGTAGGCGGCGGGGCTCTGGCCGATGGCCGCCGGGAAGCGGCGCGAGAGCGTCGCGCGGGAGACCGCGATCGCGGACGCGAGCGTGGCGGTCGTCCACTGCTCCGCGGGGTTCTGGTGGATGAGCTCCAGGGCCTGGCGGACGATCGGGTCGTCGAGCATGCCCAGCCAGGTGCCGCGCTGCTCCGGCGGGCGGGTGGCGAGCCAGGCGCGCAGGAGCTGGATCAGCATGATGTCGACCAGGCTGTTGAGTACGGCCGTCGTCGCGATCTGCGGGTTGGCCAGCTCGCGGCCGAGCATGCGGACGGCGTCGTCGAAGCAGGCCGCGCCCACCTCGGCGCCGACGTGCACGAGGTCGGGGAGCCTGGTCAGCACCTGGGTGCGGACGGCCGGGTCGCAGACGTAGTGGATGGTGACGAGCCGCGTTCGGACGGGTGGGGTGCCGAGCTGGAGCGTCCTGCTCTCCCCATGTGCGAGTGGGGTGCCGAGCCCGACTGGCCCGCCGCGTTCGTGCAGGGGTGGTGTGCCGAGCCCAGCCGGCCCGTTGCCGTTCGCGTGGGTGCGTGCCACATCCTGGGCGGCGCCGGGCGCGTCGCCCAGCGTGTGCGGGGTACCGGGAGGCAGGAGGACGACGTCCCCTGCGGTCAGCTGCAGCGGCTCGCGGTCCGGGACGGTGAGCCAGGCGCTGCCCGAGGTGACGGCGTGCATGGCCGATCCGGGGTGGCCGTCCAGTTTGAGGGTCCAGCTGTCGCCCGCCTCGATGCGGGTGCCCAGCGTGCCTCGGACGCCGGACACCGAGAGCACGTCGGCGAGCAGGTCCATACGGCGATCTTACCATTCACGCCAGAAGGGATGAGGCAGACGGTCAATTCTTCGAGCCAGAAGAGCATCGACTGTCGCAGGGCGGGCTTCGTACGGTTTCTCGTGCGGGCTCGGACGTACCGGGCACGCACGCACGTACAAGAACCTTTGAGGAGAGAAGAACATGCGACTGCACGGAGCCACCGCCCTCGTCACGGGCGCCGGCCGCGACCTCGGCCGCGACTTCGCCGAGCAACTGCTGGAGCGGGGTGCGGCGAAGGTGTACGCGACCGCGCGCCGTCCGGAGCTCATCGACCTTCCCGGCGTCGTGCCGCTGCGGCTCGACGTGACCGACCCGGAGTCGGTGGCCGCGGCGGCGGAGGCGGCGGGCGATGTCGACCTGCTGGTCAACAACGCCGGCGTCTCCTTGGGGGTGGATCTGATCCACGGTGACCTCGACCGGATCCGGCTGACCCTCGACACCCACCTCTACGGCACCCTCGCCATGATCCGCGCCTTCGCCCCCATCCTCGCCGCCAACGGCGGTGGCGCCATTCTCAACGTCCTGTCGGTCCTGTCCTTTCAGAGCTTTCTCGGTAACAACGCCTATGCCGTCGCCAAAGCCGCGCAGTGGAGCCTGACCAATGGTGTTCGTGTCGAGCTCGCCGGCCAGGGCACCCTGGTCGCCGGGCTGGTGTTCGGGCCGACGGCGACCGAGACGATGCGGGCTTTCGCCGAAAAGAACTTGGGAGGCGGATCGCTTCCGGACGGCGTGATGAACGACCCTGTGGACATTGTCCGTGCCGCGCTCGACGGGATCGAAGCCGGGAAAGTCGAGATTCTCGCCGACGGTTATGGGGTGGCGGCGAAGGCTTCGCTCGCCGGCGATCCGAGCCCTTTCGTCTTGGATGCCGTGACGGCTGGATAAGCGGTACGAGGCCGTGGCCGTCCCTCGAAAGGGGCTCGAAATGCGCGATGGGGAGGTGGTCCGGTCGCAGGAGTGACCGAAGCCGGTGATTCCATACGGGTGCGCGGTGTCCCTTACTCGTCCGCGACCTGAATGATCGTCCTGCCGTGCGTACGGTGGCGGCGGGCGAAGGCGGCGGCCGTTTCGGAAAGCGGTCTCACGGCGCCGACGATGGGCTTGAGCCGGCCGTCCCGGACGCGTTGGGCGAGGTCGGAGAGCCGTGCCCGGTCGGGTTCGACGACGAAGAAGACGGCTCGCCCGTCCTTGGGTTGTGTGGTGGGCGGCGTGGCGATGGTGACGAGGGTGCCGCCCGCGCGGACCAGCTCGGCCGAGCGCCGCAGGACGTCCCCGCCGATGACGTCGAACACCACGTCCACCTCCCCCACCTGCCCCAGCTCGTCGGCGTCCAGGTCGAGGAACGCCCGCGCGCCGAGGTCCAGCACCACGTCACGGTCGGCGGCCCGGCCGGTGCCGATGACGACGGCGCCGGCCTCCCGGGCGAGCTGCACGGCGATCGAGCCGACGCCGCCCGCCGCACCGTGGACGAGGACGGTCTGGCCGGTCGTGAGACGGCCGTGGTCGAACAGCCCCTGCCACGCGGTCAGCCCCGAGATCGGCAGCGCGGCGGCCACGGTGTGATCGAGGTCGGCGGCGAGCGGAGCGAGGTTGCGGGCCTCCACCGCCGTGTACTCGGCCAGGGAGCCGTTGCGGGCCCAGTCGGTCAGCCCGAACACCCGCTGGCCCACGGTCAGCCCGGTGGTGCCGTAGCCGAGCTCGACCACGGTGCCGGACACCTCGTGCCCGGGAATGGTGGGCGTCCGGTCGCGGCCGGCGCGGTCGGTCCACGTGGCGGGCCAGTCGAGCTCCCCAGGGGTGAAGCCGGCGGCGTGCACGCGGACGATGACGTCGTTCTCGGCGGCATGCGGGTACGGCAGGTCCGCGAGGGTGAGGCCGTCTACCCCCGCGTCACGGTCTTGCGCGATGATCGCTCGCATACGCGGATCCTTTCACCAGGGACGCCGGCCCGGTCAGCTCGGCCACGCTGAGCCGGCGACGCGCTCGACCATCGTCGTACGACGGTAGCCGGGAATGAAGTGCTCGATCACGTCGGAGTTCACGGTGCCGTTCGTGGTCTCCGGACGGTCCTTCTGCCCGTCGAAGTAGGTGCGCAGGAACTCGTTCTTGAAGTCGCCCCTCGGATGGGCGGCGACGATCTCGTCCAGCCGCTCCTGCTCCAGCTCGCCCAGGCCGAAGCCGAGGATGTCCGTCAGGACGCCGAGGTGCGTGGTGGCGATCAGCGGAGCCATCCGCTCGGGGATGCCGGGCGTGGTGTGCAGCGCGATCGCCGTCCAGACGCTCTCGGCGGCGTCCTGCGGGAAGCCCCGGTCGAGGAGGAACGCGCGGGCGTGGTCGGCGCCGTCGACCTCGAAACGCTGCTCCACGTCGGAGAAGCGGTTCGTGAGGCCGGTGTCGTGGAACATGGCCGCCAGGTAGAGCAGCTCCGGGTCCGGCTCCACGCCGAGCCGGTGGGCGTGCATCAGGCTGAACAGGAAGACCCGCCGGGAATGGTGGTAGATGAGCGGGCTGGTCATCTCGCGCATGAGGGTGGTGGCTTCGGTGGCCGCCGCCGTCCCGGGGATCTCCAGCCCTGCGATGACCTCTGACATGATCTTCGGGCTCTCTGTGAGGCAGGTGCGTCCGCCTTCCATGCTGCCTACCTCACGGGGCACGGCACCGCCTCGCCACGGCAAAAAGCTCACATACCCGGACGGACCGCGCCGCCCGTGTCGGGCGCTGTCATGTCAGTGGCCGCGTCAGGACGGTGACGCTCCCGTATCAGGACGGTCGGCGAAGGTTGAGCCCATGAACGGCACGGCGCCCACGGCCTGAAGGCCGACACGGAACCGTACCGAACCGGACACGAACACAGGAGCACACCACCATGACCATCACCCTCGCCCTCACCGACCAGGACAAGGCCACCCTCCGCACCGCCGCGTACGGCGCCGTCGCCCTGCTCTCCGCCGCCGACGCCACCGGCAAGCCCCACAAGATCGCCACCACCGGCTCCATCGCCCTGTCCTCGGCCATCGGCGCCACCGGCCACGTGCTCGCCGCCAAGACCAGGGACATCGACCTGTACGGCAAGTCGGTGGCCGAGCTCGCCGACCGCGTCCTGCCCGCCCTGACGCAGTCCATAACCCTGCTCAACCGGCAGGACCCGGCGGAGGCCGACAACTTCCGCGGCATCGTCCTCACCGCCATCGAGGCGGCCACCCAGGTCCACCAGGGCCGCCCCGGCCCCGTCCTGACGGACATGATCGCCAAGATCGCCGGAGCTCTGGACGCCGCCTGACGACGATGCCGACCTCCCACAGCCCGTCACGGGGTCCCACCCGGACCCCGTGACGCGGGCACTGATCCGGACACGTCCGAGGGGCGAGCGCCGGCATACAGCCCGCCAGGGTCACGGTCTCATCGCGAGGGCGTGGACGGCCTCCTCCAGCTTCTCCAGCCCCTGCCTGAGAACCTCCGCCTGATGTAAGGTCGCCCACACCTGGGCCGCGCCCACATCCCCCTGTTGCAGCGCCTGCCGGGCGGCGTTCTCGTAGTCGGTCTTGTCTGTCGGCTCCACGTGCTCCTCCTCGCCTCAGACTTACTGGGGCCTTCGACGTACGTACGATCACTCACCCTTCCCAGGAATCCGGCTGTCAGCGTGAAGACGGATCGGTGGTTCGCCGAAGTACGGATGTTCCGAGGTAACCGCCTGAAAGGCCGGCGTGCATGACAGCTCCCCCCAAGGATCACCCCAAGGACTCGGCGCCTCCCCATGAGGCCACCGACGCCCAGGTGATCGAGGCGTCCTGGCGTGACCCCGATCGGTTCGCCGTCGTTTTCGACCGCTATTTCGCCTCTATCCACCGTTACGCGTGTTGCTGCGGGCGGCGCAGAACCCGCTCACCTCCTCCAAGGCGAGGGCCACGGTCTTCGGCGTGCTGGCGAGGATGCCGGCCGTGACCGTCGTCCCCGACCTCACCGACCCCGCGGGACGGCGCGGGGTGGGGGCGTCGATCACGCTGGAGACCCCGGACGGCGGCTGGGAGCGAGGGGAGCTCATCTTCGAGCCCGACACCTACCGGTTCCTCGGGTATCGGAGCTGGATCGGGTTGCGGGAGGGCGGCCGGGTCAGGGAGCTTCCCGGGGCCGGCTCGGCGGTGATCACCGTGAAGGTCGTGGACTCCATGCCGAAGGTCCCGAAGGACGCCGGCAAGCCGCTGTTCTGCTGATCCGGGCGGCGTCGCGGGGCCGGATCGGGCCCCGCGACCCGCGGAGGTCAGGCGGCGTCGAGCGCTTCGGTGATCTTGCGGCTCATGTCGGTCAGCGTGGGGCTGGGGTCGCCGTGACCGCTCCGGGTGGCCGCCTCGACGGCGACGAGGACGGTGCCGCGGAAGTTCGCGGCCTCGGCGGGGGACTGCCGCTTGAGCAGGGCCATGGACGCGGTCAGCGCCGGAAGCACCTGGTCGGCGAGGGCGGCGACGGTCTTGCCGTACTTCACGCCCTTGGGCGCCTTGGCCAGCACGTGCCCGACCGGGCCGGTCGCGGAGGTCAGGGCGATGGAGCCGTGCGTGGCGACCTTGTGGGCCGACCCGGCGGCGCCGGCGGCCGACATCAGCGAGACGGCGCCCCAGGCGGCGATCCGGAGGGTGAGCTGGTCCTGGTCGGTGAGGGTGAGGGTGACGGACATGGCGGGTGCTCCTTCGGCTGGTCGAGCTGCGGTGGAACGGACAGGCGCTGAACCGTTGATGCCGCTACGATCGCGGACCGCCCTGACGCGGGGCCGACACCGCACTGACGCGCCCGCTGACACGGCATGCGGCGCCGCGCCTGTTCTGTCGGTCCCGTACGGCAGGCTGCCGCCTGAACGACGACGACCCAGGAAGGACATCTGTGGCCCGCCTGCTCCGCCATCTCGACGAAGTGCTCTACGCCCAGTACGGCCGGCTCTGCCTCTATGGCGCCACCGACTGCCCGGAGTTCAGCGACGAGGAGGAGGAGATGTACCACGAGAACGTGGACGTCCGCCTGGAGGCGTGGGACGCCGAGCCGCCCGGCCTGGGCCCCGATTGGAGGCCGATCGGGCGGCGGAGCTTCACGGCCGTGACGGGGGTGATCGAGATGGGTGTGCTGGACGACAGCGGCACCCCGTTCCTGATCGGCCCGCCCTGGTTCGAGTACGGCCTGACGGTGCACGTTCATGCCGTCAACTGCCTGCGGTGGTCGTTGCGGTTCTGGCCGGTTCGCGATGTGTTCGACCCGCTCGTGCACGCGAGACCGATGGGCCCGGTCGAGGCCGTGTCCCGCCGGGTGCCCGTGCCGGTGACCACGGCAGGCCAGTGGGCGGCCATGCGGCCGGACGCGACCGGCCGCTCCGGAAGCAGTCAGTGGTGGCCGGCCGGCCGCAGGCTCCACCCGTTCGCGGAGAGCCCGCTTGCCCGCGCTCTGAACCCCGGCCGCATGCCCACGTTCCTGCTCCCGTCGCGCCCGCTCCACGAGGAGCTCGACTTGCGCGACAAGGAGCCGGGCAGCACCTACCGGGCGTGGCGCTGGGAGCGGCGCACCGCCGACGGCCGGCCTGAGGACGGCAACCTCCTGGCGGGCAGGATCGTGCACGTGCGTGACGTGCCGGGCGGTCGCGTTCTGGCCTCGGGGATCGTGACGTTACTCGGCGAGGAGGAGGACGGCCGTCACTACGTCCGCGACGCGGAGCCGCACGAGGCGGCGCGGGTGCTGTGCGCCGAGGAGACCTGGGCCGAAGGGACGGGTGGCGGTCAGAAGGGGCCGACGTCCGGGTAGCCGGCCTTGATGACGGCCTTGCGGGTCTTCGCGTCGAGTTTCTTCTCGCTGATGACCTTGCCGGGAGCCGGCGGATTGATCTTCACCGTGGCGCCCCAACCCGAATACCGGGTGTCGGTGTGGAAGGCCATCTTGTCATATGAGGTGCTGTCGCCGTCCGGATAGGTCGTGGTGTCGACAATCGCGCGGGTGAGCAGGTTGTTCTTGTCGAAGTACAGCTGGAATTCGACGTCGCCCTCGCCGGCCGACTTGTCGTGGCGGAAGTCGGCGAGTTTCGCGGTGCCCGCATATTCGCCGGTCGTCACTTCCGCGGAGTTGTCCAGCATGAACTGCAGGTCCGCAGGTGTGACGCCCATGTCGAGGAGGCTGTTCTCGCGCTCGCTGGTGCGCGCCTGGATCCAGGAACGGCCGGCGGGCAGTGCCTTGGCGATGCCGGGGTTGGTCACGTAGGCGTTCTTGCCCTCGGCGACGACCCGGTAGGGCGGGCTGGCCGCTTTCTGGCGGGAGGACATGCTGACGCGCAGGTCGGCGCCGCGTACGGTGCCCTTGCCGAAGGCGAGGGTGCCGGTGGAGCGGGTGTTCACCTGCACCTGCATCGCCTGCTCGTCGACGCTGAAATCGACGGTGATGCTGCTGGATTCGACGATTTTCACGCCCTTGCCGGGGGCCAGTTGGGCCTTGAGTGCTTTCACCGGGTTCGCCGCCTGCGCGGTCGCGGCGGAGGCCGTCTGGGCGGGTAAGGCCAGCGCGCACAAGGTCACGGCCGCTGCGGCGAGGAAGGTTTTCATCAGCGTCCTTACAAGGGGAGAGATAGGGCAGGGAAAACAGTAAAGGCATGGTGCCGGTGAGATAAGCGATGCCGCGTAACAATCGAGCGCAGATCGATGCTTGCCAAGACCGGCAATCGCCATCAGGATGAAAAGCCGATGAGATCGGCCAACGGGCGCCCGCGCGCCTTCCCCTTCTACATCGTCTGCGACGTGTCGCACTCGATGCACACGGCTCGCGACGACGGACGCCCCACCCCCTTCGAGATTCTCTCCAACTGCGTCGGGGAGCTGCTTTTCGAGCTGGAGGCGGGCGATCCGGGCGTCAGCGAGGCCGCGCACGTCGCCGTGGTGTCCTTCTCCGACAAGGTCGAGCTGGTGCTCCCGCTGACCAGGCCGTGCGACGCGATAAGGGTGCCGGCGCTGCGGCCGGGCCGGCAGACGGACTATCTCGGGGTCTTCAGCGAGCTGGTGAAGATCCTGCAGAAGGATCACCGGAAGCTGTCCAGGCAGTTCGACGTGCGGGCGCCGGTCGTCTTCTTCATCACCGACGGCGAGCCGTACGTCGGCGAATCCCACCAGGACGTCGAGATCTGGGGGCCGGCGCGCGACCGGCTGGCGGCGCTGCAGCCGGCGCCGTACATCGTGGCGCTCGGGTTCGGGACGGTGCGGGAGGAGACCTTACGGCGGGTCGCGTCCACGCTCAGGGGCGAGGTGCTGGCGTTCGCGGGCGAGGTCGCGACGGGGGCGGCCACGGTGCTGCACGGCATCGCGCAGGCCGTCTCCGACAGCATCAGCGCCTCGGTCAACCGGAACACGGCCGTGCTGCGCGGGCCCGACGGGATGCGGCAACTGCGATGATCGCGGCGGCGCTGGCGGGGTTGCTCCTGGCCCGGGGATGGGTGGGCTGGGGGTCGGCGTTGTGGATGGTGACCGGGGCCGTCGGGGGTGGCGGGGCCGTTCTGGCCGGGCAGCTGCTGCTCAGGCGCCGGGCCCGTACCACGACCGACGGCAGGACGCCGCTCGGCCCGCTGCCGCAGCCCCAGCCCGTGCTGCTGGCGGGCGGCGCGGACTCGCGCGCGCCGGGCGTCGCGCTCGACGCCGGCATGCTGGCGCAGACCACGGTACGGGCGGCGAGCCTGCGCGGCCGGCGCCACCGCTATCGGGGCGAGCCGCTGCAAGACGCCTACGCCGTGCGGCTGAGCGCGGACGGCCGCTGGGTGATCGCGGCCGTGGCCGACGGGCTCGGCAGCACGTCGCACGCCGAGCACGCCGCCGCCGTGGCCGTTCGTGCCGCGACGAACCTCTCCCTGACCCCCGACCTCGGCTGGCACGCGGCCTTCGCCACCGTCGCGGGGGAGGTCATGCGCGCCACCGCCCGGCTCCAGCGTGGCGGGCGGAGCGCGTCGGACCCGCCCGCCACGACGCTGACGATCGGCGTGGTCCCTGCGGACGGCCGGCGCGGCATCGCGGCGTGCGCGGCCATCGGCGACTCCCCGGCGCTGTGGCTCCATGACGGCATGTGGACCGAGCTGTTCCCGCCGGAGGGCCGGCGGCCCGGCAACGTCACCTCGTCCTTGCCGGACGACCTCGGTGAGCTGCGCGAACGGCAGATCGATTGGGGGCCGGGCGATGTGCTCGTCCTGTGCAGCGACGGGTTCGGGACGGCGATGGGCGGCGGCGGCAGCCTGCTCGCCCAGCGGCTCGTCACCTCGTGGCGCTCCCCGCCGGCGCTGCGCAGCTTCCTGTGCGACGTGGACTTCCAGCTCTCGACCTACGACGACGACCGGACCGTGCTGGCGTTGTGGGCGGGCCGCCACGACACGGCCGTCCTGTGACAGGAGCGCGGCGGCCCGAGCATGAACCCCCCAGACGTGGTCGACGAAGCCGACCTGAAGCCCGCCGCGGACGCGGCGACCTACCAGCTGCGCCCCGGCGGTCAGGCGCGCAGCCTGACGCCGTGCGAGGTCGCCGGCGTCCCCGGGCGGCTGCTGTTCAAGCGGTACGACGAGGAGACGCTGGCGGGCCTCGACGAGGACGCCCTGCTCGCCATGGTCCGCTGGCGCCGCGAGCTCCCCCGCCAGGACCGCGCCGCCCTCGACCGCCGCTGCGCGTGGCCGGTCGCGGCAGTGCGTTCTTCCACAAGCTCGGATGCGGCGCCGCATGGGGACGGGCGGATCGTCGGCATCCTGATCAGGCCCGCGCCGGAGCAGATGTTCGTCGGGCTGCGCGACCGGATGGTGCCGCGGCACCTCGACGAGCTCACCCGCTCCCCCGACCGGGTCGAGGCCCTGCGCGAGCAGTACGGCACGCGTTACTACGAGCCGCCGTACAAGCTGGCCGTCCTCGGCCGGCTGCTCTCGACCGTGCAGTGGCTGCACGAGCGCGGGTACGTGGTGGGCGACCTGCAGCTGCGCAACGCCGTCTTCACCATCGACCCGGCGCCGGCGGTGTACCTGCTCGACTGCGACTCGTGCGTGCCGGCCGGCGGGCACGGCGCCCTGCCGGAGGCGGACCCGGAGCAGTGGAAGCTGCCCCGCGAGGGTGCGTTCACGCCGGAGTCCGACTACTACAAGCTCGCCTGGGCGCTCGTGCGGTGCCTCCAGGAGAGCGCCGAGACCTGGACGCTGGACGAGGCCGCGCTGGCCAGGGTCCTGCCGTCCCGCCACATCACCCTGATCAGGCAGTGCCTGGACGGCCCGCCGGAGTCGGTGGACACCGCGCGCTGGCGGGCGGCGGGCGAGTCGTGGCGCTGGCTCGTCACCCCCGGGCGCATCTACGTCGAAACCGACGCGAACCTGCGCGAGGCGTGGCGCCGGGGCAGGTCCGCCGTGGGGAACGGCTCGGCCGCCCGGCGCGGGGGAGTCGTGGTGCTGATCGTCGTCCTGGTGGCGATCGCCGTCGTCGCCCTGGTCACGTGGGGAGTCTGAATGAGCACCGGCGAGCCGCGGCGCATCGGGCCCTACGAGGTGCTCGGCCGTCTGGGGGCCGGCGGTCAGGGGACGGTCTACCTCGCGCGGGGCGAGATGGGCCGGGTCGCGATCAAGGTGATCCACGCGCAGGGGGCGGCGGATCCGCGGGCACGCAGGTGGTTCGCGGACGAGGTGGCGATCGCGTCGCGGGTGCCCAGGGCGTACACGGCGATGATCATCGACGCGGCCGTCGACGGGGACCAGCCGTACATCGTGAGCGAGTACGTGGAGGGCCCGTCCCTCCAGGAGCTCGTCGACACGCACGGGCCGCTGTCGGGGTCCGCGCTCGAACGCCTGGCGACGTACACGGCCACGGCCCTGGCGGCCATCCACGGCGCGGGCGTCGTCCACCGGGACCTCAAGCCCGCGAACGTGATCATCGGCCCGGACGGGCCCCGGGTCGTGGACTTCGGCATCGCGCGGGCGCTGGAGGCGACCGCCGCGATCACCACCCCCGTGGGGACGCCCG
This sequence comes from [Actinomadura] parvosata subsp. kistnae, assembly GCF_900323885.1. Classification (GTDB taxonomy): domain Bacteria; phylum Actinomycetota; class Actinomycetes; order Streptosporangiales; family Streptosporangiaceae; genus Nonomuraea; species Nonomuraea composti. The sequence goes on from NZ_OOHJ01000018.1 coordinate 2,725,810, forward strand.
CCTACCTCGCGCCCGAGCAGGTCGGCGGCGCCGAGGCCGAGGTCGGCCCCGCCGCGGACGTGCACGCGTGGGCGGCCACGGTGTACTTCGCCGCCACCGGCAAGGCGCTGTTCTCGGGGAGCAACGTGGCGTTCATCATCAACCGCGTCCTGAACGAGACGCCCGACCTGGGGATGATCGCCGAGCCGCTGCGCTCGCTGATCGCCGGCTGCCTCGACAAGGACCCGTCGCGCCGGCCGACCGCCATGCAACTGCTCGGCCGCCTCGTCGGCTACCAGGCGGAGAGCGAGCGCGCGACGATGCCGCGCACCGTCATCCTGCCGGCCGCGCTCGGGACGCTGAAGGAGACGACCACCCTGGGCAGCGGGCCCGCCGCCGACATCGTCGTCCCCGGGTCGGGGATCGCGCCCGCGCACGCCACCGTCCGCAGGGTGAGCGCCGGCTACCGGCTGCACGATCACAGCGGCGGGCTGGGGACGTTCATCGACGGCCGGCCCGTCCTCTACGCGACGCTGCGGCCCGGCGACCGGTTCAGGATCGGCACGGCGGTGCTGCGGCTCGGGGAGGAGGGGGAGCTGGAGCACGTGCGGCTCGTGCGCACGCCGAGCGCGCGATGGTGGCTCCTGCTCCTCCTCGCCGCACTCCTCGCAGTAACGGTGATTGCGGTGGTCAGGGGATCGTGACGGGGGTGGGTGTGGTGACGTTCACCCGCTCCCCCGTCTTGGAGTCGAGGGTGAACGCGCCGCTCGCGCCGCGGATCACGTTCGTGCCGGTGAACAGGTAGAGCTGCCCGCGCACCGCCGCCGCGGACGGCAGGCTGAGCTGCGACGGGTCCACGCCGATCGCCGCCTTCTGCACCGCCGTGGCGGCCGCCGTCACCGCGTCGTACGAAAGGATCGCCAGCCCGCTGCCCAGATGCCCCGCCGGGAACGTCACCCCGTGATGCGGCGCCACGAACTCGGCGCGGAAGTCACGGTAGAGCTGGTGGTGCGGGTTGTCCTCGCGGTCGAGCCGCACCGGGTCGGCGAGCGGCACGAACATCACCTTGATCGGCGCCTCCGGGTCGTGCAGCGACGGGTCGTTCGGGTCCTGGTCCTGGGCGTCGTCGCCGGTCACGACCGTGATGGGCGTGGAGCGGCAGGGGCGGCTGCGCAGCAGCTTGAGGAAGGTGGGCATGAACGCCTGGCGGCCCGCGTAGAAGATCATGTCGGTCTTCGTCCCGCAGATCGTGTCGCTGATCGTCCGAAGGAGGGACGGGCCGCCGCGCGGGTCGAAGGGGAAGCTGAGCCCGGACCTGTCGACGTACGGCTTCAGCCCCAGCTTCGGGTCGAGGAAGGCGTCCTTGAGCGAGCGGGCGTACAGGTCCTTCGTGCCCTGCGGGGTCACGTCCGCCCACATGAGGGCCGCGTTCCCGCCGACCTTCTTCTTCTTGAACTCCTCGGCGATGGCGGCGAGCTGGGCCGACGTGCTGACCGCGGTGCGAGTGAGCCCCGGGATGGGCCCCGCGCCGTCGATCTCGCCCGTGGTGTTGAACCCGGCCGCCGTGATGAAGTCGGCCACCATCGGGATCCCCGGGTCCTTCGCCAGCGCCCGGGCGGCGTCGATGCTCTCCTGCTGGCTCGGGCCCATCCCGGTGACCGCGACGATCTGGCCCGGGCTGCCCGTGGCGCCCGTCGCGGCGTTGCGCCGCACCGCCTGCACGGTCGTCCGCCACTTCGAGCCGTCGTGGCCGGTGTTGGCGAGCAGGAGCCGGATCTTCGGGAACGTCTCCGACCGGTTGGCGCGGTACTGCCCGATGAACGCCCCTTCGAGCTGGTGCAGCGCCCGCTCCCCGACCAGGCCCCGGGGCCCCGCGCCCATCGGGGCCATGAGCGCGATCGTGCTGTAGTCCTTGCCCTGGGCGACCTGGCGGTTCTCCGCCGCGATCGCCTCCAGCACCTGCTGGTACTGCTTGCCGAGCACCATCGTGCCGTCGGCCGGGTCCATCAGCCCGACACATTCGTCGTCGACGGCCACGACGTCGCCGCTCTTCGTCTCGCAGCCGCCGAACGGCCACCACCCCTGGGTGTAGTTCACGAGCACGACGGTGGAGATCAGGACGGCGACCACCACGACGATCACCACCAGGCGGCGCTGGAAGAGCATGCCGGCCTGCCTCAACAGGCGTAAGGCGCGCGCGGCCGGGGAGGGTGCCGGTGCCGGTTCGTCATACATGGGGAACTCCAAGCCGTCACTGATCCCAGGACCGTGCAGCGCTCTCGCACGCTTCTCTCCCTGGGGCGGCGGGAGCCTAAACTCATCGTCATTAAAACGTGATCAACGGCGGGCGGACAACCACAGTCAGAGAGCCCAGGGATAGATGGGGCACAAGGGGACGTACTACAGCACAATCGAGGCATGGGAAACCCTCGGCACCCCGACCCGCGGGACTACCCCGGCGTGGCCGCCACCCTGGTCGTGATCCTGGTGGTGCTCCTGCCGGGCGGCCTGGCCTTCAGCGTCCACAAGTACCTGAAAGGCCCCGCCCCGGCCGTGGCCTTGCACGAACCGGCACCGAGCCCCACCCCCAAGAGCCAGGACCGGCTGCTCGACGCCGCCGAGTTCGGCGACTGGAGCTTCCGGATGGACGGCGTCGCGTTCCAGGCCGAGCGGGTCGGCCGCTGGACGTACGACTCCTGCGCCCCCGTCGACAGGGACGGGCTGCTGGCCGAGAACCGGTGCGCCCGTGCCGTCCAGCTCGCCTACTCCGCCTACAAGGGCCACCTCAAGGCCGTCCAGGTCATCCTCGCCTTCCCCACCGAGAAGGCCGCCGCCGCCACGGCCGAACGCCTGGCCAAGTCCTCCCGTGGCGTGAAGTGGCGGCGGGACAAGGTGCTCGGCACGTACGTCTACGGGCGGATCCGGTCGGGTGCCAGTAAACGGTACGTCGTCTACACGGCCGTCACCGCCGACAAGACCGCCCAGGCCAAGGCCGCCCGCTTCCACCAGTATTTGCACGCGGACCACCTGAACTACTTCCTCTTCCGCGAGCCGGCCCTCACAAGCTGAGCCCGCGGTCCTCCTGAGCCCTTCCGCCGTGGGAGGAGCGGGTCCGGTTCCTAGGGCTACGATCGCGTTCGTGGAGAATTGGGGGCTTCGTCCGGCTTTGGCGTCGGATGTGGAGAAGGTGGCCGAGCTGCGGGCCGTCGTGATGCGGCCGGACCTCGAACGGCTCGGACGGTACGACGAGCACCGCGTCCGGCAGCGGTTCAGGGACGCGTACGAGCCGGCCCACGCCTGGATCATCGAGGTGGACGGCGCCTTCGCCGGCTGCGTCGCCCTGCGGCCCGAGCCGGACGAGTACTGGCTGGAGCACTTCTTCCTGGACCCGCGGCTGCAGGGCCGGGGCATCGGATCGGCCGTGCTGGGCCGGCTGCTGGAGCGGTGCGACCGCGAGGGCGCAGTGGTGCGGCTGAACGTGTTGCGGGGCAGCCAGGCCCGGCGGCTGTACGAGCGGCACGGGTTCACCGTCGAATCGCAGGACGAGGTGGACATCTGGATGGTGCGCACCCCGGCGCAGGTCACCCCGTAGTTCAGAGCTGGTGTGCGGCCCTGCGCGCGTCAGCTCGTGGTCCAGGGGCGGAGCTTGTCCGGGTTGAGCACCGCCCAGATGTGCCGGATCCGGTCGCCCGCCACGTCGAACGCCAGCACCGACACGGTCACGCCGTCGAGCTGGGCCACCAGCCCGGGCCGGCCGTTGACCATGCGCTCCACGAGCCGCAGGCCGGACACCGCGTCCATCCGTCCGGCGAGGAAGCGGGCGATCTCCTCGGCCCCCCGCACCGGGCGGGGAGCGGCCGTGACCAGGCCGCCGCCGTCGCCCGTCGCGGTGGCCTCCGGGTCGAGCAGGGCGATGAGGGCGCCGATGTCCTTGCCCTCCCAGGCCCGCTTGAAGGCCCGGACGACGCCGGCCTGCTGGGCGGCCGGCGTCGCGGGGGCCTGCGCGGCGCGGGAGTCGCGGATGCGGCGGCGGGCCGAGGTGGCGAGCTGCCGGCAGGCCGCCGGGCTGCGCCCGACGATCTCCGCGACCTCCGCGAACGGGTAGCGGAAGACGTCGTGCAGGATGAACGCGACCCGTTCGGCCGGCGTCATCGACTCGAGGACGACCAGGAAGGCCATGTTGACCGACTCGTCGAGGGTGACGCGGTCGGCCGGATCCCCCTCGGGCAGGTCGGGCAGCGGCTCCGGCACCCACTCGCCCACGTAACGCTCGCGCCGGACCCGGGCCGAGCCGAGCAGGTCGAGGCAGATGCGGCCGGCCACCTTCGTCAGCCAGGCCGCCGGCGACTCGATGGCCTCCTGCTGCCGCCGCGACATGGCGTACCAGCGGGCGTACGTCTCCTGCACGACGTCCTCCGCGTCGGCGAGCGAGCCCAGCAGCCGGTAGGCGAGGTTGATCAGGTGGCGGCGCTCGCTCATGATCGCGGTCAGGCTCGGGTCCTGCCCTGGTGAGGTGGTCATGACGGCGCCGGCTCCCTCGGTCGTTCTGCCTTCTCCCCGGTACGACGAAACACCGGGCCGGAATGTGAGGCCGGGGGTCGCCTCACATCACGCGCGGCTACGTCGTCGTACCGGCGAACAGAACCCCCGAGAAGGGACCCGATCATGGAAACCGTCAACGTGGCCATCGTCTATTACAGCGCCACGGGCACCGTGCACGCCCTGGCGCGGGCCGCCGCCGAGGGCGCGGAGAAGGCCGGCGCCGACGTACGGCTGCGCAAGATCGCCGAGCCCGCGCCGCCGGAGGTGATCGACACCCGGCCGGAGTGGGCCCAGCACGTCCGCGACACCGCCGACGTCCCCGTGGCCACGGTGGACGACCTGGCCTGGGCCGACGCCGTGCTGTTCGGGACGCCGACCCGCTTCGGCAACCCGGCCAGCCCGCTGCGCGCCTTCATCGAGGCCGCCGGGCCCCTCTGGTTCCAGGGCAAGCTGGCGGACAAGGTGTACTCGGCGTTCACCGCCTCCAACACCGCGCACGGCGGGCAGGAGTCCACGATCCTGGCGCTGGCGAACACGTTCTACCACTGGGGCGGCATCATCGTCCCGCCCGGCTACACCGACCCGATCCAGTTCCAGTCCGGCAACCCGTACGGCGCCTCGCACGTGGCCGGCGAGGGGCCGGTGAGCGAGGTGGCCCTGCAGTCGGCCCGCCACCAGGCCCGCCGCGTCACCGAGACCGCCGCCGCCTTCAAAACGGGCCGCGCCGCCTGAGCCGGGCTCGGTTGTGCGGCCCGAGCCGGGCTCGGTTGCGTCGTGAGCCGGCGCCGGGCTCGGCCGTGCCGCCCGGCGTTCGTCCGTATCATCTCGGCATGGTGCGCACCCCCGAGTCACGCCTCAGCCGGCGGGTGGTGCTGCTGGGCGCCGGTGGGCTGCTCGCCGGGTGCTCCCGGCGGCGCGAGGCCGGCGAGGTGCGGCTGCGGCTGGCCACCGGCCCGGCCGGGGCGGTCTACCGGCGCATCGGCGGGTCGCTGGCCGCGCACATCTCCGAGCAGGTGCCGGGAGCGACGGTGACGACCGTGCCGAGCCGGGCGTCCACCGACAACATCCGGATGTTACGGGCCGGCGCGGTGCACCTGGGCCTGACCAGCCTGGACGCGCTGATCAGCACGGACGGCCGGGCGCCCGGCGGCCTCTCGGCGGTCTGCCGGTTGTACGACAGCCACCTGCACCTCGTGGTCCTGGCCGGCTCGGCGATCGACGCGTTCGGCGACCTGAAGGGGCGGCGCGTGTCGCTGGGCGCCCGCGACTCCGGCACCGAGTTCATCTCGCTGCGGGTGCTGGGGCTCGGGCCGGTCAGCGCCGACGTTCGTTACCTCAGCCAGGCCGAGTCGGCGGCGGCGCTGCGGGACGGCGAGATCGACGCGATGTTCTCGCTGACCGGCGTCCCGACGCCGGCGATCACGGAGCTGGCGCAGCGGCGGCCGATCCGGCTCATCCCGCTGGACGCCCAGGCGGACGCGCTCTTCACCGCCTTCCCCGGCCCCTACGCCCCGGCCACGATCCCCGCCACCGCGTACGCGGGCGTCCCGGCCACCCGCACGGTCGCCGTCCCGAACGTGCTGCTCGCCCGCGACGACCTGCCCGCCGACCTGGTGTACGCCATCACCGACACGATCTTCACCCACACCGGCACGATCACCTCGGTGAGCCGCGACGAGGACAGTGCGGCCGTGCCCGACGCGGTGCCCGAGGCGTGGCAGATCAACGTGCGGACGGGGATCGCCACCGCGTCGGTCCCGCTGCACCCGGGAGCGGCAGCCTGGTTCCGCGACCACAAACGCTAATCCGGTGGTGCGACGGGCAAGGTGACCACGGCGGCGAACCCGTGCCCCGCCCCGTCCGGCCGCGGCAGCCCGTCCTCCAGCCGCAGCTCACCCCCGGCCGCCCCCACGAGGTCGGCGCAGATGGCCAGCCCGAGCCCGGTCCCCGGCACGTTCTGGTGCCGCGGCGACCGCCAGAACCGCCGCAACGCCTGCGCCCGCTCGCCCACGTCGATCCCCTGCCCGTCGTCCCGCACGGAGATGATCACCACGTCCCCGGAGCCGGTGCGCGCGCTCACCTCCACCACCCGCGCCTCCGACAGCCGCAACGCGTTGCTGACCAGCTCGTCCAGAATGCTCCCCAACCCTCCGGTGGGCTCCAGCAGCCGCAGCCCGCCCGGCACGTCCACGGTGAGCGTCTGCCCCGCCGTCCCGGTCAGCGCCCGCCACCGATCCACGCGGGTGGCGAGCACCGCGTCGAGCTCCACCGGCGAGGCCGTCTTGATGCTCTCCATGCGCGCGCTGGCCTGCAACGAGTTCAGCAGCCGCTGCATGGCCTTCACCTCGTCCACGGCCACCTCGTACACCGGCCGCCCGTCCCCGGCCAGGTGCGGCTCCAGGCTCTCGACGGCGAGCCGCAGACTGGTCAGCGGGTTGCGGAGCTGGTGGGAGGCGTCGGAGACGAACGCGCGCTGCCGCTGCACGGCGTTCTCCACGGCGTCCATCATGGTGTTGAACGAGCCGGCGAGCCGCCGCAGCTCGACCGGCCCGGCCTCGGCGTCGGCGCGGATGGTGAGGTCGCCCTGGGAGATGCGCGAGCTGGCGGCGTCCAGCTCGCGCACCGGACGCAGCACCCACGCCGACACCGGCCAGGCGACCGCGACCAGCGCGATGAGCGGCAGCAGCCCGAGGCCGGCGAGGCGGGCCCATTGCAGCAGGACGCGGGAGCGGGTCCGCGACAGGTCGGAGATGGTGACGACGGCGCCGACGACCTCGCTGTCCCGGCCGACGGGCTCGGCGACGACGAGGGCGGAGCCGTCCCAGGGCGCCCATGCGCCGGACGGCTCCGAGCGGGTGCCCGCCAGCGCCGCGGTCACGATCCTGGGCAGCGCGGGCTCGGCGCCGGCCGCCTCCCGGTAGGCGCGGGCGGGCCCGAGCAGCACGGTGCCGGAGGTGTCGATCACGGCGGCGGGGATGCCGTACAGCTCGTGGTAGCGCTCCAGCTCGCGCTGCAGGGCCTCGGTGCGCCCGGTCGACAGCGCCGTCTCGGCCAGCGAGGCGAACCGGCCGACGTCGCCGAGCCGGTCCACGTACGTCTCCTGCATCTCGCGCTCGGCCAGGGTGACGCTGTGCGGCACGCCGAGCGCCGCGACGAGCAGCACCGCGAGCGGCACGAGAACGACGAGCAGGCGACGGCGCACGGCGCGTCAGCCGGTCGGCTCCGGCCGGCCGGTCGGCCCGGGGCCGGGGGCCGGCTTCGTGAGGGGGCCGGCCTGGAGCCGGTAGCCGACCCCGTGAAGGGTGCGGATGGGCACGGAAGGCCCGAGCTTGTGCCGCAGCGCGGCGATGTGCGTGTCGAGGGTGCGGCTGGAGGACTCCCAGGTCGCGCCCCAGATCTGGTCGAGGATGACGTCGCGGCTGACCACGTTCGGGGCGCGGCGGGCCAGCAGCAGGAGCAGCTCGAACTCCTTGCGCGTCAGCGTCACCGGCGCGCCTTCGACGGTGACCTCGCGGGTGCCGACGCCGATGCGCATCGGGCCGAGCGTGAGCGGCTCGCCGGGCTCGCTCATGGCCCGCGCCACGCGGGTGCGCCGCAGGACGGCGTCGATGCGGGCGAGCAGCTCGGGAACGCCGAACGGCTTGACGATGTAGTCGTCGGCGCCGGCGCGCAGGCCGCGTACCCGCTCGTGCTCCTCGGAGCGCGCGGTCACGGCGATGACGGCCGTCTCGGGACGGTCGCGCAGCTTGCGGATCACGTCGAGGCCGTCGCCGTCGGGCAGGCCCAGGTCGACGAGGACCACGTCGGAGGGGGCGGCGCGGACGGCCTCTGCGGCGGTGGCGAGGCGGTGCACCTCGAAGCCCGCCTGGGCCAGGACGGTCACCAGGCCCCGCGCCACGCGGTCGTCATCCTCGATGATCGTGATCCGCATACCGGCGGATTGTACGGCGAGGATCAACGCTTGTGTTAGCCCTTCACTTCTTGGGATTCTTCTGACATCCAGCGCATTCCTTGGGATTTCTCTGACACCATCCGCGTCCCTGCCAGCCGAGACTGAGGCAGCCGCGCACTCACCGACACACGGGCATGCGCTGACGAGGAGGTCGCGAGATGAGAACGACCAGCAGACACCGGGGCATCACCCGGATGATCACCGCGATCGGCGTCCTGTCGCTCGTCGCCGCCTGCTCCGGAGGAAACGGGGGCAACGGCACCGCGCCCGCCGGCGGCGGCTACCCGGACAAGAACATCACGTTCGTCGTGCCGTTCAGCGCGGGCGGCCCCACCGACACCGTCACCCGCATGATCGCCGAGCCGATGGCCGCCAAGCTCGGCGGCAAGATCGTCGTACAGAACGTGGAAGGAGCGGGCGGCACCGTCGGCGCGGGAGAGGTCGCGCGGGCCCAGCCCGACGGCTACACCGTGCTCATGCACCACATCGGCATGTCCACCGCGCCCGCCCTCTACCAGAGCCTCGGCTACAAACCCCTCGATGACTTCCAGACGGTCGGGCTCGTCACCGAGGTGCCGATGACGATCGTCGCCCGCAAGGACTTCGAGCCCAAGACGCTCCAGGAGCTCGTCACCTACGTCAAGGCGAACGCCTCCAAGGTCACCCTCGCCAACGCCGGCATCGGCGCCGCCTCCCACCTGTGCGGCCTGCTGTTCCAGACCGCCGCCGGCGTCAAGCTCCAGGAGGTCCCGTACGAGGGCACCGGGCCCGCCCTCACCGACCTCGTCGGCGGCCAGGTCGACTTCATGTGCGACCAGACGACCAACACCAGCGGCCAGATCACCGCGGGCGAGGTCAAGGCGTACGCGGTCACCACGCCCGAGCGCGTCAAGAGCCTGCCCGACCTGCCCACCACCACCGAGGCCGGGCTGCCGCAGCTCAAGGTCAGCGTCTGGCACGGCCTGTACGTGCCCAAGGGCACGCCCCAGGACGTCGTCCAGAAGCTGTCGGAGGCGCTGAAGGCGGCGCTGGCCGACCAGAAGGTCATCGACCAGATGGCCAAGCTCGGCACCGCCCCCGTCAAGGCCGCGGACGCCACCCCCGAGGCGCACCGGGCCCGCCTCCAGGAGCAGATCACCACGTGGGGCAAGGTGATCGCCGACGCCGGGGTCAAGGCCGGGTGAAGCGCCGCCGCTCCCTCCCCGACGTCCTCGCGGGAGCCGTCTTCGTCCTGATCGGCGGCGCGTTCGCGCTGGGGTCGCTCGGCTACGAGCTGGGCACCCCGCTGCGGATGGGCCCCGGCGCCTTCCCCCTGCTGGTCGGCGCGATCGTCGCCGCGCTCGGCCTGGCGATCGTCGTCAAGGGCCTCGTCGCGGGCGAGCTGATCGTGTTCGGGACGATCCCGTGGCGGGCCGTCGCCGTCATCGTGCTCGCGCTGCTGTTCTTCGGGTTCACCGTACGAGGGCTCGGGTTCGTCCCTGCGTCGGCCGTGACGGCCCTGCTCACGACGCTGGCCAGCACGCGCGTCCGCCCGCTCATGGCCGTGGCCGTGGCGGCCGGGCTCACCGTGGCCGGCACGCTCATCTTCGTCGTCGGACTCCAGCTGCGGATCCCGCTCGTCGGCCCGTGGCTGGGGGCCTGACACGGCCTTTCGGATCGAGAGGGCATGGAACTCCTCGACAACCTCGCACTGGGCTTCTCGACCGCCCTCCTCGTCCAGAACGTCCTCTACTGCTTCGTCGGCGTGCTCCTCGGCACCGCCGTCGGCGTGCTGCCCGGCATCGGGCCGACCGCGACGGTGGCGATGCTGTTGCCGATCACGTTCAGCTTCGAGCCCGTCACCGCGCTGATCATGCTGGCCGGCATCTACTACGGCGCCCAGTACGGCGGCTCCACCACCGCCATCCTCATCAACCTGCCCGGCGAGTCGTCGGCCGCGGTCACCGCACTCGACGGGCACGAGATGGCCCGCCAGGGCCGCGCCGGCTCCGCGCTGGCCACCGCCGCGGTCGGCTCGTTCATCGCGGGCACCATCGCCACCGTCGTCCTCGCCGTCGCCGCCCCACCCCTCGCCCGCGTCGCGCTGCGGTTCGGCCCCGCCGAATACTTCTCGCTGGTGCTGCTCGGCCTCATCGTCTCGGTCGCACTGGCCCGCGGCACCACGCTCAAAGCCCTCGCCATGATCGCGCTCGGCGTCCTGCTCGGCACCATCGGCCAGGACATCTACACCGGCACCCCCCGATTCGTCTTCGAGCAGCGCGAGCTGTACGGCGGCATCGACTTCGTCTCCGTCGCCGTCGGCATGTTCGGGGTCGCCGAGATCCTGCGCAACCTGGAGAACGAGCACACCCGCACCCTGCTCGTCAGCAAGGTCCGCGGCCTCTGGCCCACCCGCGAGGACCGGCGCAGGATCGTCGGCCCCATCCTGCGCGGCACCGGCCTCGGCGCCGCACTCGGCGTCCTGCCCGGCGGCGGGCACGTGCTGGCCTCCTTCACCTCGTACGCCGTGGAGAAACGCATCTCCAGACGGCGCGCGGAGTTCGGCCACGGAGCCATCGAAGGCGTCGCCGGCCCCGAATCCGCCAACAACGCCGCCGCCCAGACCTCGTTCATCCCCCTGCTCACCCTCGGCCTGCCCGCCCACCCCGTCATGGCGCTGATGGTCGGCGCGTTCATCGTCCACGGCATCACCCCCGGCCCGAACGTCATCACCGAGGAACCCGCGCTGTTCTGGGGCCTGATCGCGTCGATGTGGATCGGCAACGTGCTCCTCGTGCTGCTGAACCTGCCGCTCATCGGCATCTGGGTCCGCATGCTGCACATCCCGTACCAGGTGCTCTTCCCGATGATCATCCTGTTCGCGGCCGTCGGAACGTACTCGCTGTCGTTCAACGCCTTCGACGTCTACGCCATCGTCTTCTTCGGCCTGCTCGGCTACGTCCTCATCAAGTGCGGCTGCGAACCCGCCCCGCTGTTGCTCGGCTTCGTCCTGGGGCCCTTGCTGGAGGAGAACCTGCGCCGCGCCCTCATCATCTCCCGCGGCGACGCCACCGTCTTCGTCACCCGCCCCATCTCCGGCGCCCTCCTGCTCCTGGCGGGGGCCGCCCTCGCGATCACCGTCCTGCCCGCGATCCGCAAACGCCGCGAGGTCGTCTTCGCCGAGGACGACTGACGCCCCTTACGCGCGCCGCCGCCGGTACTCGGCCCTCATCGCCGACAGCCGCGCCCGCCGTGCCTGCTCCTCATCGCAGCACGAGCACGGGGCGTCCACCTCGACCCGCCCAAGAACGTCCAGCCCGTGCGCGGCGACCAGGAACTGCACCGTGCTCCCGTACAGGCGCGCCAGCCTGTGCCGCCGCCTGCCGAACCGGGCGAAGTACCGCTCGATGGCGGCCGCGGCCTCCGGCTCCACGCCGGTCACCCTAGCCACCGAGCCAGCCGGTCCGGGCGAGGATGGCGTCGACCACCTGGCCGGAGGTGCGGCCGTCGGTCGGGATGCGGACCTCGCCGATGCCGGCCCGTTCCAGGGCGGTGGCGGTGGCCACCGCCTCGTCGGCGAGCTGGAGGAGCCGCGCCGTGGGCTGACCGCGCAGCGGGTCGCCCGGTTGGGACCAGTCGCTGCCCTGGCCGCGTCGTACGATGCGGCGCGTCAGCTCCTCGCGGCCCGCGTGCAGGCGGCACAGCGTGAGACGGGCTCCGGGGAGCGCTTCGGTGTACGTCTTGATCGTGGTCTCGTCGCGTACGGGGCCGGTCACCACCAGGACCTGGGCCCCGGCGGCTCGGTAGGTGCGCCACAGGGACGCCAGGTTGCGGGCCCTGAGCTGGTGGTCGTCGGGGTCGTCCGAAGGGACGGGGCTGCGGAAGCCGATCTGGCCGAGGTCGACGTACGCGGCGGTGCGGCCGGCGCGCAGGGCGCGCATGAAGAGCTCGAAGCCGGCCGTCGACTTGCCGACGGCCGTCGTGCCGCACAGCCACATCACCGGGTCGCCGTCGAACGTCACCTGTGGCAGCTCGGGCACCGGTTCCTCGCTCGGGCCGGGCCAGGTGCCGATGCGTTCCGAGACCAGCTGGGCCACCTCGGCCGGCGCCAGGCCGTCGGTGTCCACGATCACGTCGGCGAAGTCGCTCGCGTCGAGCGCGCCGGCCTCCCGCAGGACGTCCTCGATCTGATCGGCGCTGCCGCCGCGGCCGGTGAAGCGCCGTCGCAGCTCCTCGCGGCCGGCCCGCAGCCGGCAGACGGTCAGGGCGGTGCGCGGCACCTGGCCCGGGCGGACGCCGTTGACGGGGTCGAGGACGCCCGAGACGACGAGGCAGCGGGCGCCGGCCGCCTGGAAGCCGGCGGCGACCGCGTCGAGGTTGCGGGCCTTCATGCGGTGCCGGCCGGGGTCGTCGGCGGGCTCCGGGTAGCAGATGCCGAGCTGGTCGATGTCGACGTAGGCGGCGGCGACGCCGTCGTGCTTGAGACGGGAGTAGATCTCCCAGGCGACGGTGGTCTTGCCGACTCCCGGCGGGCCGCACAGCCACAGAACAGGGATCACGACATTCCCGGCACGGAGATGGAGGCCATGGTGAGAATTGTCGCCATCCGGTTCTCCCGTGTCGACGCATTTTCCACCGACCGCCGACCACCGACCGCCGACCGCCGACCGCCGACCACCGACCGCCGACCGCCGCACATAAGAGACCGGGCCGGCCCCCGAACGAGGGACCGGCCCGGCGAAATGCCTGGAAGGATCAGACGAGGTCGAACCGGTCGGCGTTCATGACCTTGGTCCACGCCGCGACGAAGTCGTTCACGAACTTCTCCTTCGCGTCGTCGCTCGCGTACACCTCGGCCAGCGCCCGCAGCTCCGAGTTGGAGCCGAACACCAGGTCGGCGCGGGTGCCGGTCCACTTGACCTGGCCGGTCTCGGCGTCGCGGCCCTCGAACGTGGTCTGGTCCTCGGACGTCGCCTGCCACCTCGTGCCCAGGTCGAGCAGGTTGACGAAGAAGTCGTTCGTCAGCGTGCCGGGGTTGGTGGTGAAGACGCCGTGCTGCGACTGCTGGTGGTTCGCGCCGAGCACGCGCAGGCCGCCGACGAGGACGGTCATCTCGGGCGCGGACAGGTTCAGCAGGTTCGCCTTGTCGAGCAGCAGGTACTCGGCGGGCAGGCGGTTGCCCTTGCCGAGGTAGTTGCGGAAGCCGTCGGCGGTCGGCTCGAGAGCGGCGAACGACTCGACGTCCGTCTGCTCCTGCGTGGCGTCGACGCGGCCGGGCGTGAACGGCACGACGACGTCGAAGCCGGCCTCCTTGGCCGCCTTCTCCACGCCGACGCCGCCGGCCAGGACGATCACGTCGGCGAGCGAGACCTGCTTGCCGCCGGTCTGGGCGCCGTTGAAGGCCTTCTGGATGCCCTCAAGGGTGCCGAGCACGGTGGCGAGGCGGTCGGGGTCGTTGACCTCCCAGCCGATCTGCGGCTGCAGGCGGACGCGGGCGCCGTTGGCGCCGCCCCGCTTGTCGCTGTTGCGGTAGGACGAGGCGGAGGCCCACGCGGTGGACACGAGCTCCGACACCGACAGGCCCGAGGCCAGGATCTGGCTCTTGAGCGTGGCGACGTCGGCCTCGTCGATGAGGTCGTACGTGCGCTCGGGCAGCGGGTCCTGCCAGAGCAGCACCTCCGAGGGAACCTCCGGGCCGAGGTAACGCACGATCGGGCCCATGTCGCGGTGCGTCAGCTTGTACCAGGCCTTGGCGAACGCGTCCGCGAACTCCTGCGGGTTGTCGCGGAAGCGGCGCGAGATCTGGTCGTAGATCGGGTCGACGCGCAGCGCGAGGTCGGTGGTGAGCATCGTCGGCGCGTGCCGCTTGGCCGGGTCGTGGGCGTCGGGGACGGTGCCCTCCCCGGCACCGTCCTTCGGCCGCCACTGGTGGGCGCCGGCGGGGCTCTTGAACAGCTCCCACTCGTAGCCGTACAGGATCTCGAAGAAGCTGTTGTCCCACTGGGTCGGCGTGTTGGTCCAGATGCCTTCGAGGCCGCTGGTGATGGCGTCGCCGCCCTTGCCGGTGCCGTACGTGCTGCGCCAGCCGAGCCCCTGCTCCTCGATCGAGGCGGCCTCGGGGTCGGCGCCGACGTGGTCGGCGGGGCCGGCGCCGTGGGTCTTGCCGAAGGTGTGGCCGCCGGCGATGAGGGCGACGGTCTCCTCGTCGTTCATGGCCATCCGGCGGAACGTCTCACGGATGTCCCTGGCCGCGGCGAGCGGGTCGGGGTTGCCGTTCGGGCCCTCCGGGTTGACGTAGATGAGGCCCATCTGGACGGCGCCGAGCGGGTTCTCCAGCTCGCGGTCGCCGGTGTAGCGCTCGTCGCCGAGCCATGTGGTCTCGGGGCCCCAGTAGACGTCCTCCTCGGCCTCCCAGACGTCCTCGCGGCCGCCCGCGAACCCGAACGTCTCGAAGCCCATCGTCTCCAGCGCCACGTTGCCGGCGAGGATCATGAGGTCGGCCCAGGACAGGTTGCGGCCGTACTTCTTCTTGACCGGCCACAGCAGGCGGCGCGCCTTGTCGAGGTTGGCGTTGTCGGGCCAGCTGTTCAGCGGCGCGAAGCGCTGCTGGCCGGCGCCGGCGCCGCCGCGGCCGTCGCTGATCCGGTACGTGCCGGCGCTGTGCCAGGCCATCCGGATGATGAGCGGGCCGTAGTGCCCGAAGTCGGCCGGCCACCAGTCCTGCGAGGTGGTCAGCACCTCGGCGATGTCCCGCTTGACGGCCGGGAGGTCGAGGCTGAGGAACGCCTGCCGGTAGTCGAAGTCGTCGCCGTAGGGGCGGCCGACGGCGGGGTTCTTGGCGAGGATCCTCAGGTTGAGCCGCTCGGGCCACCACTGACGGTTGCCGCCGCCCTGGGTGGGGTGCAGAGCGCGGGTGTGGGCCACCGGGCAGCCGGCGGCTTCGCCTTCTACCTTCGGGTCTGTGACGATGGCGTCATGGTTCTCAGTCATGGGAATCCTTCCAGGACATGGCGATGAGCGTGCTCACGAAGTGCGGTTGGTGGAGCAATCGGGGCACCGGCCCCAGTAGATGACCTCGGCCTCGTCGATGGTGAAGCCGTGGTCGTCGGCTGCATGAAGGCACGGGGCATGACCGACCGCGCAGTCGACGTCGGCGACCGCGCCGCACGACCGGCACACGATGTGGTGGTGGTTGTCCCCCACACGCCCCTCAAAACGAGCCGGGCTTCCCGCCGGTTCGATCCGGCGGACCAGTCCTGCCGCGGTGAGCGCGTGGAGGGCTTCGTACACGGCTTGGAGGGAGACGTGACCCACACGATCGCGCACCCCGGAGGCGATCGCCTCGACGTCGAGGTGGTCGCCGTGCCGGACGGTCTCGAGCAACGCGACGCGAGCGGCGGTGACCCGCAGGCCGGCGCCGCGCAGCTCCTCGGCGGTGGTCGGAGTCCTGGGTGCGGTCATGGCGCCACAACATACCGCCATAAACACGAGAGATACAAGATAACGAACCGTCCCAGTTATATGCCGTGCCAAGTCTTTGCCGGCCGGATGATCGCGCTTTGACCTGGGTTCATCCGTCCGGACGACGGCTCAGCCGGCGTGCCAGAACGTCGAGAGCAGCACGTGCAGGGCGGTCGCGCCCAGGACGCTGATCACCGCGTTGCGGGTCTTCAGGTGCAGCCCGACGGCGGCGGCCAGGGCCACGGCCGTGGGCACCATGGCGGTCCAGGGGGTGGGACGCAGGTCGCGCAGGGTGTAGAGGGCCAGGATCAGCATGATGCCGGTGGGCATCTGGAGGGCCAGGAAGCGGGTGACGGACGAGCGGCGCAGCGGGCCGAGCACGGCGAACGGCAGGGCGCGCAGGCCCCAGGTGATCGCGGTGCTGACGGCGACGGCGGCGGCCAGGTAGAGCGGGGTGGGCACGGGGTTCTACCTCTCCAGACCTGAGCCGCAGACGACGGGCTCGGACGCCGGCTGGGGGACGGCCGGTGCGGGGCGGCGGTGACGCAGGGCGTACCGGATGAGGAGGCTTGCCGTGAACAGGGCCATCGCGACCGGCAGGAGCGAGCCGGGCATCAGGAGCGCGGCGGCGGCGAAGCTGCCGGCGGCCAGCAGCGGTGTCGGCAGGTCACGCAGGTCGCGCCAGGCGTCGATCGTGAGCACCACGAACAGGGCGGTCAGCGCGAACTCCAGGCCGTGCAGCGTGACCGGCACCAGGGCGCCGGCGAGGGCTCCGGCGGTGGCGCCGCCGACCCAGTAGGCCTGGCACAGCACCTGCATCCACAGGATGCGCGCGCCGCTCCAGTCGCGGGCGCGCCCGCCGGCGGTCAGCGCGTACGCCTCGTCGGTGAGCGCGAAGGTGGCGTAGACGCGGCCGGCCGGGCGGACCTGGCGCAGCGGGAACGACAGGGCGTAGAAGACGTGCCGCAGGTTCACCAGGAGTGCCGTCGCCGCGATCTGCCCCAGCGGGGTGACGGTGGCGACCAGCCCCACCAGCAGGAACTCCAGCGACCCCGCGTAGATCACGGCGGTGAACACCGTCGCCCACCACCAGTCGAGCCCGGCGTGCACCATGAGCACGCCGAAGCTGACCCCGAGGGGGAACAGGCTCAGCCCCACCGAGGCGGTGTCGGCCGCAGCCGCCGTGAAGTCCCGCGTTCGCATGAAAAGCAATTTTAGTGCGTTTGGTGGATAATATGGTTTCCTGCGTTAGGAGAAATCGGGCATATGCGTAACACAATTGTCCTGGACGAGGTTGATCGGGAAATTTTGTTCCAACTGGCCCAGGACGGCCGGATGTCGAACGTGGAGCTGGCCCGCCGGGTGGGGCTGACGCCGCCGCCCTGCCTGCGCCGGGTCAAGCGCCTGGAGGAGGCGGGGGTGATCGCCGGGTACCGGGCGCAGATCTCGCCCGAGGCGCTCGGCCGTTCGCTGGAGGTGGTCGTGTCGGTGGAGATCGCGGTCAACGACCTGCAGACGGTGGAGGAGTTCGAGTCGCGGGTGGCGGCGCTGGAGGAGGTGCTGGAGTTCCGGCGAATGTTCGGGCGGCCCGACTACTACATGCGGGTGGCGGTGGCCGACCAGTTCGCGTACGAGAAGTTCCTCAGCCAGCAGATCCTGCCGCTGCCCGCGGTCTCCCGCGTGGACTCCCACCTCACGATGAAGCGCATCAAGGATTAGCCGCGCGGTCCCGCCGCTCGATGAGTAGGCTGCCTATATGTAGGGTGTCTACATGAGTGAGAAGGGACTCCTTGATGGATGAGGAACAGGCCGGAGGAACCATCTGGCCGGCGGTGCGGCTCGTCATCCTCGTCGTCGCGGGGATGGTGCTGGGGAACGTCCTGCTCACGCTGGTGATGACCCGCGACCCCGCCCTCGGGCTGGACGAGCTCATCGCCTTCGGAGGAGGTGGCATCCTGGGACTGCTGGTCGAGTTCGGGGTGTTCCGGCGGCGCTGAGCCACGACCTCGGGGAAGGGGCGGCATGTCGCGATGTCCGGAATGCGGTGGGGCCGGCGCCCCGAGGCCCTGCGCGGAGCTGTTCGGGGAGCTGCTGACGCTCGACTACTCGATGCGGCCGCCGTGGGCGCCGGTGCACGCCGTCTCGGTCTCCTGCTTCCACCTCCAGCACCCCTCCCGCGCGCCCTCCGCCGCCCCCGGCCAGTGGGCGCTGCTGCACGTCTACCTGGAGGGCGGGCTCGACGCCCTGCTCCCCATGGCGCGGCGCCTGCGCCGGCTCAACTCCCACCGCCGCGGCGGCCACACGCCGGGCGCGGCCGACTTCCCGGGCGTGCCGCCCTTCCCCGCGCACGCCGCCCCGCCGTCCGGGTTCGCCACGACGATCGCCGACGTGGCCGTCGACGGCGGCTTTCCCGCCGACGGCCACGAGGAGCGGGTCAGGCGCTGGGCTCGTGACACGGTGGCGGCGTGGGCGTGAGGGTTTCGAGCAGCGTCCGTACGAACGAGGCCGCCGCCTCCTCGTCGTCCGCGAAGCCCGCCCGCGACATGTGACCCAGGAACGCGTACTGGAAGCAGGCCCCGAGCAGCAGCCCCGCCGCCGCCCGGACGTCCGCCCCCGCCCGCACCCGGCCGGCCTCCTGCTCGGCGCGTAGGTAGGCGGCCAGGGCCTCGTTCGCCTTGTGCGGCCCGGCGCCCTCCTGGCGCAGCTCCTCCTTGTGCGCGGCCAGGGTCGCCGGGTCGGCGAACACGGAGGCGAACATCGGGAACCCGGCCCGGTACAGGTCGATGGCCGCCCTGGCGACGGCGGTGAGGCTGCCCACCAGGTCGCCTCCGCCGCGTAGCGCCTCGGCGAGGGGGGAGAAGCCGGGCGAACGCTCCCGCATCACCGCCACCATCAGGTCGGCCTTGCTCGCGAAGTGCTTGTAGAGCGCCGCCTCGGTGAGCCCGGCGGCCTTCGCGATCTGCCGCGTGGTCACGTTGGCCAGGCCCTGCTCGGCCATGACCTCGGCCGCCGCGTCGAGGATCACGTCTCTGGTGCCCATGTTGGCCCTCCCGCTCACGTTGACATGGTTAGTAAACACTCACTAGCCTCCACGACGTAGGTTAGTGAGCGTTTACCAACCGAGGATACCGACCATGAAACGACCCATCACCATCGCCCTCAGCCTCGTGCTCGCCACCGCGCTCTGCGCCGCCGGCACCGTCGCCTACCTCACGTTCCTCCGCCCCGCCGACCACCCGCCCGCCGCCGCCTGCGCGACCACGCCCACCCGGCCACGCGTCGTCGCCGCCGGGGCCAGCATGACCCAGGGCTCACTCGGCGCCGACTGGGTCGCCGCACTGCGGGCCGCCTATCCGGCGTACGAGCTGGTCAACGCCGGCAGCAACGGCAACACCACCGCCGACCTGCTCCAGCGCGTCGACACCGACATCCTCGCCTGCCGCCCCGCCGCCGTGACGCTCCTGATCGGCACCAACGACGTCCGCAACGGCGTCCCCCTGGACGAGTACCGCGCCAACCTGCGCGCCATCGTCGAACGCGTCAGGACCGGCACCGGCGCCCGCATCGCCCTCATGTCCCTGCCCCCGCTCGGCGAGAACCTGAACACCCCCATCAACCGCACCCTCACCGGCTACAACGCCGCCATCAAGAGCCTGGCCACCGAGATGGGGACGGACTACCTGCCCGTGCACGAGCGCATGGCCGACATCCTCCGCCACGGCCCCCGCACCTCGTACGCCTTCAGCTTCCCCCTCGCCTTCACCGCCGCCGCCCAGCACTACCTGCTCCGCCGCACCTGGGACGAGATCGCCCGCTCGGGCGGCCGCGAACTCCTCGTGGACCACATCCACCTGACCGACCGCGCCGCCGCCCTCGTCACGAAGCTGACCGGCGACTGGCTGAACGGCATCATTTCCTCATGACCGAGCAACCGCTCGCCGGCGGTCACCAGACGGCGGAGGTCGTACGGGTGGGCGACACGGTCCGCCGCGCCCGCGACCCGGGCTCCGCCTTCGCCGCCCAGGTCCTGGCCCACCTGGAAGCGGCCGGCTACCCCTACGCCCCGCGCCACCTGGGCATCGACGAGCGCGGACGCGACGTGCTCGACTTCATCCCCGGCACGACCACCGACCACCCGAGCCAGCGAGCCCCAGGGGCGTACGCGCTGGGTGGGCGCATGCTGCGCGACCTGCACGCGGCCACCGCCGGTCACCCGCTGGCGGGCGCGCGCGAGTGCGTCATTCACGGCGATCCCGGCCCGTTCAACACGATCTTCCGGGAGGGGCTGCCGGTGGCGTTCATCGACTGGTCCTCCTGCCGTCCAGGAGACCGGATGGACGATCTCGGCTACCTGGCGTGGACGTGGTGCGTCCAAGCCGAGGGCCAGGTGCCGATCGCCGACCAGGCCGCCCACCTGCGCGAGCTGCGTGACGGCTACGGTGACGTCTCGCCCGAGCGGCTGGTTGAGGCCATGATCGGCCGGCAGGAGCACATCATCGAAGCCGAGACCGCGCGCCTCCGCACCCGGGACCTGCCTCCACGGCGGCGCCGCCATGCCGAAGCGGCCATCGCCTGGGCCACGGCCGACCGCGCCCTCGTCCTGCGCCACCGGGCGATGTTGCTGCAATGAAAGCGCGGGGCTTTCGCCAGGAGCGCAGGGGGTCAGCCGAAAGCGGAAGATCGTGCCCGGCCTGGGCGGGGTGGTTACGCTCGGCTACATGACCGAGACCTGGGACCCTGCCGCGCCCGGTGTGCTGCGGCTGCCGTCGGGGCGCCTCGTTCGTGGCCGGGGCCTGCGTTATCCGGTGCCCGCCGGGGCGCGGCCGGCGTTCGCGCTCTACCTGCTGGGCAAGGAGCCGCCGGGGGTCGAGTGGGAGCATCGCTGGGTGCGGTGGCCCGACTTCTGGCTGCCGTCCGACCGCGCCGCCGCCGCCGAGGCGTTGCGGGAGGCGTGGGAGAGGGCCCTTTCCGAGCGGGTCGAGGTCGCCTGCGGTGGCGGCAAGGGGCGGACCGGGACCGCCCTGGCGTGCCTGGCCGTGCTCGACGGTGTGCCCGCCGAGCAGGCGGTGGCGTACGTGCGCGAGCACTACGACAAGCGTGCCGTGGAGACCCCGTGGCAGCGGCGTTTCGTCGCCCGCTTCTCCCCAACCGGATAAAACCGGCTACTCCACCGTCCGCAGGATCTGCTCGATCGACGCCGTACGGTTGCGCAGCTCCGCCAGGTCGGCGGCGATGCGTTCCTGGGTCTCCGCCGTGCTCCGGGCCAGCTCCTCGTACCGCCGGGCCAGCTCCCGCAGCTCCTCGGCGGCGTCGGCCTGTCGTTTGGAGCGGCGGGATTCGAAGATGCCCACGGTGAAGATGCTGATCAGGAAGGTGACCAGGATCAGCACCCCGAGGAAGAAGATCACCTCGGGCCAGGTGTACGACATCAGGAGCCCTCCTCGGGTTCTGGCCTCGTGAGTGTCTTGGCCGCCTCGGCGAGCGCCGACGCGGTGAGGTGCAGGCTGAAGTCCGTGACCTCGTAGTACTTCATGGCCTTGCCGTCGTCCGACAGCTCCAGGCTGCCGGCGATGAGCCCGGCGGCCTCCAGCCGCCGCAGGTGCATGTGCAGCAGGGGGCGGCTGACGCCGATGACGCGGGCCAGGTGGCTGACGTAGTCGCGCCCGGTGGCGAGCTGGGCGATGATGCGCAGCCGTAGCGGGTTGGCCAGGGCGGCGAGCATTTCGACCAGGTCGTCACCGGTCGGCTGCCCGGCCTCTGTCATGGTTTCCCGTCACCTGGATGCGTTACCTTGCGGCACCGTAACACAGCGCTACGCCACCTTGATCGCTTCCCGTGGTTCGGCCGGCGCCGTGCGGTCGGTACGGGTCAGGGTGAGGCCGGCGGCCAGGCAGATCAGCGGGATCGCGGGGATGACGTACCGGACGTCGAAGGCGGCGAGGAAGGGCGGGGAGGCGATCAGCGCGAGCGCGGCCAGGCCGGGCAGCAGCGCGTCCCAGCGGCGCCTGACCAGGGCGGCCGCGAGGGTCGCGACGAGGGCGAGGGTGAGCAGCGGGAACGGCACGTAGCCGAAGCGCTGGTAGGCGCGCAGCCAGCCGGCGAACGGCTCGACGACCCTGGTGGCCGCCGGGCCGCCCTCGTACGCCTCGGCCACGCCGCGTACGGACGCGCTGATGGGCCGTTCGGCGGCGGGCAGCTTGTACGGCGTCTTCTCGTCGGCGGCCGTGCGCTCCCAGCGCAGGAGCTGCTTGAGGTCGGTCGCGACCGACCCGAGGTAGGCGCCGGGCTGGGCGAGGATGGCCTGCCGGGCGAACTCGCCGGCGAGCTGGTTGCGGTTGGCGGTGCCGGGCACCTTGAGCAGCGGTGAGAAGCTTTCCCACAGCCAGTGCGGCGGGTAGGGCCGCTGCTCGACGGGCATGGTGGGGCACAGCACGGCCAGCCGTTCCGGCGGCTTGATGATGGCGCAGTCGGCGAAGCTCATGGTTCTGGACCACAGGAAGTTCCCGTCGGCCTCGGTGAGGCCGAACTTGCCCTTCTCCACCTTCATCCAGGTCGCGTACGCGCCGAGCGGGATGGCCCCGGCGACGAGCAGCGCCACGAGGGGGCGCCACCCGTAGCGCCTGATCAGCAGGTAGGCGGCGGTCAGGATGAGCAGCGGCAGGCCGACGGTCCTGGTGATGCCGGCCAGGCCGAGCAGCATGCCGCCGACGGCGGCGGTGGCGGGGGTGACGCGCCAGACGATCAGCGCGACGGCGGCGGTGACGAGCACGACGAAGACGGCGTCCGCCATGATCATGTGCTCGAGCAGGATCATGAACTCGTCGTAGAGCAGGGGCGTGACCAGCAGGGCGGCGCCCCAGCCGGGCAGGCCGCGGCGGCGCAGCAGCGCGTACAGGGCGACGGCGAGCCCGAGCATCAGCAGGTGCTGCAGGACCGTGACCAGCGTGAGGCTGTGGGCGGGCCGCAGGAGCGCGAGCAGTAGGGAGTAGCCGGAGGGGCGGGCGGTGCCGGGGGTCAGCTCCTCCTTCATGAACGCGAAGGAGTCGCCGTAGAAGAGGATCGCGGGCGGGAAGCCGAGCACCGCGAGCACCCGCAGCCCGATCGCCGGCAACATGGCGATGACCAGTGCGCGATGGGCCAAGGCAGATCCGCTTCCTCGTGTGTCCGGCACCCCACAATAGTGGACATCCCGGTCAGCGGTCGGGGAGACGGCGGGCGGGTCCCCTTGTCGGCACCATTACCGAATGACATTCTGAAATTGCTGCCGTCGCCGCTCGCGGAGGACCTTCATGACCATCGACAAGGAAGCCCTGCGCCGCCGCTACCGCGAGGAACGCGACAAGCGGCTGCGCCCGGACGGCAACGACCAGTACCTCCGCCTCACCGGCCGCTTCGCCCACTACCTCGACGACCCGTACACGCCGCTGACCGAGCGCGCCCCGAGGACCGACCACGTGACGGTCGCGTTCATCGGGGGCGGCTTCGCCGGGCTCGTCACCGGCGCCCGGCTGAAGGAGGCCGGGGTCGAGGACGTGCGCATCGTGGAGAAGGGCGGCGACTTCGGCGGCACCTGGTACTGGAACCGCTACCCGGGCGCGCAGTGCGACACGGCCTCGTACATCTACCTGCCGCTGCTGGAAGAGACCGGCCACATGCCGACCGAGAAGTACGCGCACGCGCCCGAGATCCTGGAGCACTGCCGCCGCATCGGCAAGCACTACGGCCTCTACGACAACGCCCTCTTCCACACCGAGGTCACCGACCTCACCTGGGACGAAACGCGCTCCCGCTGGCTGGTCAGGACGAACCGCGGCGACGCGTTCACCGCCCGGTTCGTCGCCATGGGCATCGGCCCGCTGCACGTGCCCAAGCTGCCCGGCATCCCCGGCATCGACGACTTCCGCGGCCACGCCTTCCACACCAGCCGCTGGGACTACGCGTACACGGGCGGCGACCCCACCGGCGCGCCCATGGACCGGCTGGCCGACAAGCGGGTGGCCGTCATCGGCACCGGCGCCACGGCCGTGCAGTGCGTGCCGCACCTGGCCAGGGCCTGCGGCGAGCTGTACGTCTTCCAGCGCACGCCCTCGTCGGTGGACGTGCGCGACAACCGGCCCACCGACCCCGAGTGGTTCGCCTCGATCGCGACGCCCGGCTGGCAGCAGCGCTGGCTGGAGAACTTCACGGCCAACCAGACCGGCGCCGAGGTCGAGGAGGACCTGGTCATGGACGGCTGGACGGACATCTCCCGCCGCTTCCGCGCCAAGATCAAGCAGTTGCGGCCGGAGGAGCTGACGCAGGAGAGCATGCTGGCCGCCTTCGAGGACGCCGACTTCGAGAAGATGGAGGAGATCCGCGCCCGCGTGGACGCCGTCGTCGAGGACCCGGAGACGGCGCGCGCCCTGAAGGCGTGGTACCGCCAGCTCTGCAAGCGCCCCTGCTTCCACGACGAGTACCTCCAGGCGTACAACCGCCCCAACACGCACCTGGTCGACACGGGCGGCAAGGGCGTCGAGCGCATCACGGAGCGGGGCGTGGTGGTGGCGGGCAAGGAGTACGAGGTGGACTGCGTCATCTACGCCTCGGGCTTCGAGGTCGGCACCGACTGGACCCGCCGCGCCGGCTACGACCTGACCGGGCGGGGCGGGGTGCGGCTGTCGGAGCACTGGGCCGACGGCATGCGCACGCTGCACGGCGTCCACGTGCACGGCTTCCCCAACGCCTTCCTCGTCCAGCCGACGCAGGGCGCCAACCTCATCTCCAACATCCCGCACAACCTGACGGAGGCGGGCCGGACCATCGCCGTGACCGTCCGGCACGCGCTCGACCACGGGTACGCGGAGGTCGAGCCCACGAAGGAGGCCGAGGACGCCTGGGTGGAGTTCCTCCTGTCGGGGACGGGCCGCCTGCTGGGCTCCCAGGACTGCACGCCGGGCTACTACAACAACGAGGGCCAGGACCCGGGCAGGAAGAGCTGGCTCGGCGTCGGCCACCCGCACGGGGCGATGGCCTACTTCGCCTTCATCGACGGCTGGCGAAGCTCGGGGACGTTCGACGGCCTCGACTTCCGCCCCGGCAGCCAAGATCGGTAGTAGCCTTCGTCCACCATGAGCTACGACCTGTACTTCTATCGCCGCGACCCCGGCCAGTCCTGGGACGACGCGCTGGACGCGGTCCCCGTCACGCGGCAGCCCGACCTGACGGCCTGGGGCAACATCGTGACCGGCACCCGCGACCTGCTCGGCGAGGTCCGCATCGTCGAGTACCCGCCCAACTGGGAGCTCGACCACGAGGGCACCGGCATCTCCGTGAACCACTGGGAGGGCGGCTGGGAGATGAGCGTCCCCTACTGGACGCACGGCGCGGAGGCCAGGCGGGTCGTCGGGCTGCTGTACGAGGTGGCGTCCGTGGTGGAGCGCGAGTCCGGGTTCGAGTGCTTCGACCCGCAGCTCGGCCTGCCGAAGGCGCAGGTCGCGGACCTGGCCGCGGCGGTGCCGGTGTTCGACGCGGTGGCGGACCAGTTCGGCCGGCGGGGCACCGCGAACGCCTGACCCCGGCGTTCGACAAGCGTGTCCGCGGGGTGGGTCTTTCGTGGGCGCCGCGATCAGACGGGGTAAACCCTGCCATGTGACTCATGGAAGCCGGAAACCCCTGCGCGAAGGCGACGGCGGCCCCTACGTACGGTTCCAGGTCCGCTATTACGGACGGCTCGGCGTGCCCGTGGGCATCTTCGCCGCCTGTCACCACCTTCGCCGCGCCGGCCGGCTCACCCCGGCCGACGACCGGTTGTTCACCGAGGTGGACGGCTGGTTCATCGCGCGGCTGCCGTACCCGCCCTTCTACGCGGACGGCAACACCGTCCGCGCCGTCCCCTGGTTCAAGCCCGGCGCGGCCGCCCTCATCGCCGCGCTCGCGCCGCTGGAGGACCTGCTGCGCCGGTACGCCGTCCCGTACGACGTCGTGCGCTCGCCCGACCCCGGCACGATCATCTACGAGGACGCGTTCCAGATCGGGGTGCTGCCCTACGTCCGGCGGCCTGCCCAGGTGAGGAAAGCTAGCCCCAGCACTACTGACCTGCCCTGAGCTCGGCCGATACGGTCACAAGCGTGATCGACCGGACCGCGCTCGAAGCCCTGACCAGGCGCCCGCTGCCGTTCCTCGGCTCCTCCTGGCCGTGGCGCGGCGCGGCGTACCTGGCGGCCGGCGCGGTGCCGGGCGTGGCCGCCGGGCTCGTCGTGGCGGCCGCGGCGAGCGGTGCGCTGCTCGGCCCGGCCCTGGCGGTCGTCGCCGGCCTGGCCGCGCTGGCGCTGAGCATCGTGGTGATCGCCCCCTTCGAGCGGCTGCGCCTGCGTCTCGTGGACCCCGTCCCCGTGCCAGGGGCGCCCCACCGGCGCGGGCGCGAGGCCGGGCTGGTGATCATGACGTTGCTCGCGCTGTGGTGGATCGACCTGGTCATGCTGGCGTTCACGATCGGCGGCCCGGTGGTCCTGGCCCTGTCGCCGGTGCTGCAGGAGGAGCTGACGCCGCTCGCCGGCGCCCTGGCCGTCGTCGCGGGCCTCCTGCTGCTGCCCGTCGCCGCGTACACGATCACCGCCTGGGCGGGCGCGCGCGGCGCGATGGTGCGCGCGATCCTCGCGCCGGCGGGCTCGGAGCTCGAAGAGGTGCTGCGGTCGCGGGCGCGGCTGGTGGACGCGTTCGAGCTGGAACGCCGCAGGATCGAGCGGGACCTGCACGACGGCGCCCAGCAGCGGCTCGTCTCGCTGTCCATGGCGCTCGGGATGGCCGGCCTGGACCTGCCCGCGGGCTCCGAGCCGGCCCGCCTGGTCGCGCTGGCCCACGACGAGGCCAAGCGGGCGCTGGCCGAGCTGCGCGAGCTGATCAGGGGCGTGCACTCCCAGGTGCTCACCGACCGGGGGCTGGCCGCCGCCGTCCACGACGTGGCGGGGCGCTCGCCCGTGCCCGTGGACGTGCGCGTCGACCTGCCGGGACGGCTGCCCGCACCGGTCGAGGTGACCGCGTACTACGTGGTCACCGAGGCCCTGACGAACCTCGCCAAGCACGGCGGCGCCACCCGGGCGACCGTCACGGGGCTGGTCGAGCGCGGCACGCTCGTCGTCGAGGTGTGCGACGACGGCACGGGAGGGGCCGACCCGGCCAGGGGGACGGGGCTGACGGGCCTGGCGGACCGGCTGGCCGTGGTCGAGGGCAGACTGTCCCTGTCGAGCCCGCCCGGCGGCCCGACCCGCCTGCGAGCGGAGATCCCGTGCTGACAGCCAAGGGGGCAACGTGCGTGTGGTGATCGCCGAGGACGCCGTCCTGCTCCGCGAGGGCCTGGCCGGCCTGCTCGAACGCTTCGGCCACACCGTCGCCGCCGCCGTCGGCGACGCGCCGGCCCTGGTCGAGGCCGTCACCGAGCACCGCCCCCACGCGGTCGTGACCGACGTGCGCATGCCGCCCGGCTACTCCGACGAGGGCCTGCGCGCCGCGCTGGAGCTGCGCGCCCGCCACCCGGAGCTGGCCGTGCTGGTGCTCAGCCAGTACGTCGAGCAGACCTACGCGGCCGAGCTGCTGGAGTCGGGCGGCGGCGCCGGCGTCGGCTACCTGCTGAAGGACCGCATCGGTGACGTACGCGAGTTCGTGGACGCCCTCGGCCGCGTAGCCGCCGGCGGCACGGTCGTGGACCCCGAGGTGGTGCGCCAGCTCCTCAGCCGGCGGCGCGACCCCCTGGCCAGGCTCACCCCCCGCGAGCTGGAGGTGCTGGGCCTGATCGCCGAGGGCCGCGCCAACGCCTCGATCGCCAGGCACCTGCACGTCACCGAGGCGGCCGTCGCCAAGCACATCGCCAACATCTTCGCCAAGCTCGACCTGCCGCCCGCCTCCGACGGGCACCGCAGGGTGCTGGCGGTGCTGGCGTACCTGCGGAGCTGACCCTCAGGACACGCAGAACTCGTTGCCCTCCGGGTCGGCGAGCGTGACCCACCAGTTGGGCCCCTGGCGGCCCCGGTGCAGCTCCTTGGCGCCCTTGGCGGTCAGCCGGGCGACCTCCGCCTCGATGTTGCCCGCCCCGACCCGGATGTCGAGGTGCGCGCGGTTCTTGACCGTCTTCGGCTCGGGCACGAGCTGGAACAGCACGCGCGGCGCCCGTTCGAGGCCGTCGGGATGCCTGATGGCCGCGCCGGCCTTCCACACCAGCGCGCCGTTGTGCGTGGTCGTGTCGTCGGCGGAGGCGTGCCCCTTGTCGATCAACTCCCTGATGAACGCCTCGTCCTGCGCCTCGACCTGCCAGCCGAGCGCGTCGGCCCACCAGTCGGCAAGGGGGTGCGGGTCGCCCGAGTCGATGACGACCTGGAAGTCATATGCCATGCGACGATCCTAAAAGTAGGAGCAAAAGTTAGAGTCGGGTGCCATGAACGAGCAGTGGCAGGAGGTAGGCGACCGGGTGTACGTCCGGCGTCATCGGTCGTTCGGCGTGAACACCGGGCTCATCGTGGGCGACGGGCACTGCCTGGTGCTGGACACCCGCGGCTCGCACCAGGAGGCCGCCGACCTGATCGAGGCCATCAGGACGATCACCGCCTTCCCCTGGACGGTCGTCAACACCCACTCCCACTTCGACCACTACTTCGGCAACGCGCTCTTCGGCGGCGCCGAGATCTGGGGCCACGCCAGGTGCGCCGAGGAGATCGAGCAGTACGGCGAGCAGCACCGCGCCGGCATCATCGAGTACCGCCCCGAGCGGCGCCAGGAGATGGAGGAGGTGGCGATCGTGCCGCCCGACCACACCTTCACCGTGGCCGCCGGGCTCGACATCGGCGGGCGCATCGTCAACCTGCGGCACTTCGGGCTCGGGCACAGCAGCAACGACGTGGTGGCGCAGGTGCCCGACGCGGGCGTGGTGTTCGCCGGTGACCTGGTGGAGGAGGGGGCGCCGCCCGCGTTCGGCGACTCCTACCCGCTCGACTGGCCGGGCACGCTGGCGGCGATGCTCGCCGAGATGCCCGAGCAGGTGATCGTGCCGGGGCACGGCGCCGTGGTCGACCGGTCGTACGTGGCCCGGCAGCACGACGAGCTGGCCCTGGTCGCCGACCTGGCCAAGCGGGCCCACGTCGAGGGGCTGCGCGACGTGATCACCTCCTTTCCCTACCCGGAGGACGTCTCCCGGCAGGCGATCGCCCGCGCCTTCCTTCAGCTCGACGCCTGAGTCGCGCCGAGGGGGAAGCGGGCGACGAACCCCGCGTCGCCGTACACCAGCGAGCCCCCGTGCAGGTGCGCGATGTCCCGCGCGATCGGCAGCCCCAGCCCGGCGCCGCCCGCGTCCCTGGCCCGCGCCTCGTCGAGCCGGGTGAACCGGCCGAACACCGCCTCCCGCTTCTCGGGCGGGATGCCCGGCCCGTCGTCCGACACCTCCAGCACCGCCTGCCCGTCCTCGGCGGCCACGCGCACCCGTACGGTCGCGGCGGCGTGCCGGACGGCGTTGTCGGCCAGGTTCGTCACCAGGCGGTCGAGGTGCGCGCTCGACCCGCGCATCACCACGTCGGGCTCGACGTCCAGCTCCACCCGCACCTCCGGCCGCCGCCTGGCCCGCAGCGCCGCCTCGGCGGCCACCTGCCCCAGGTCCAGCTCGGTCGCGCGCAGCGGCTCGCCCGCGTCCAGCTTGGCCAGCATGAGCAGGTCGGCCGCCAGCGACTGCAGCCGCTCCACGTCGGCCAGCGCCTCCTTGGTCAGCTCGCTCGGCTCGGCCAGCTCCAGCCGGGCCCGCAGCGTCGCGATGGGGCTGCGCAGCTCGTGCGCGGCGTCGGCGACGAACCTCTTGTGCCGCTCCACGGCCGTCTCCAGCCGGTCGAGGGTGCCGTTCACGGTGGTCGCGAGCGCGGCGATCTCGTCCCTGGAGCGCGGGACGGGCACCCGCTGGTTCAGGTCGCGGGCGGTGATGTCGGCCACCTTGGCCCTGATCGCCGCCACGGGGCCGAGCGCGCGGCCCACGGAGAGCCAGGTCATCGCGGCCACCACGACCAGCAGCGCCGGCACGCCGGGCAGCAGCGTCTGGTACAGGGTCTGCAACGCCTGCTGCACGCTGTCCAGGGAGACCCTGGCCAGCAGCGTGGCGGGCCCGTTCGCGGTGGCCACCTCGACGCCGGCGACCGCGTACTCGCCGGGGGCCGCCCACGCCTGCGTCTCCACGGCCTTCTTCTTGGTGACCAGGAGGTCGGGGTCGGCCAGCCGCACCACCTTGCCGTCGTTGGTGTAGACCTCGCCGTCCTTGCCGGAGACGAGCGGGGCGGTCTGCGCCGGCGAGGCCGGCGTCACCGGTCGCACCCCCTCGTCGTCGGCCTTCTTGATCTCGATCGTCTGCGCGTACGGGGCCGCCGCCATGGCCTTCTTGGCCGCCTCGGCGTCGGCGCTGCTCACCAGGGAGCCGCGCAGCGCCAGCACCAGGATCAGCGCCGCCAGCCCCAGGGCCAGCGCCACCACCAGCGTCGCCGCCGCCGTCGCCCGCACCCGCACCGACGACACCCCGGTCACCAGCCACTCCCAGCGCCTCACGCCGCCTCCAGCCGGTAGCCGGCGCCGCGCACCGTCATGAGCGTGGTCCTGCCGAACGGCACGTCGATCTTGCGGCGCAGCGCGCTGATGTAGACCTCGACGATGTTCGGATCGCCGTCGTAGGAGAAGTCCCACGCCTGCGCCAGCAGGTCCTGCTTGGAGACCACCTCGCCGGCCCGGCGCGCCAGCGCGTGCAGCACCGCGAACTCCTTCGGCGTGAGCTGGATGTCCGCCTCGCCCCTGCGGCAGCGCAGCCCCGCCGGGTCGATCACGAGGTCGCCGACGCTGATCGACACCGGCCGCTCGCGCCCGCCGCGCCGCACCAGCGCGCGCAGCCTGGCCAGCAGCACCACGTACGAGAAGGGCTTGGCCAGGTAGTCGTCGGCCCCGTTGTCCAGGGCCTCGGCCTCGTCGTAGATGCCGTCCTTGGCCGTGAGCATCATGATCGGCGTCCAGTCGCCGGCCTCGCGCAGCTTGGCGCAGACCGCGTACCCGTTGAGCCTGGGCAGCATCACGTCCAGGACGATCACGTCGTAGGTGTTCTCGGTGGCCATCCACAGCCCGTCGCGCCCGTCGTGGGCCACGTCCACCGCGAAGCCCTCGCCCGCCAGGCCGCCCTTGACCAGGTCGGCCAGGCGCTCCTCGTCCTCCACCAGTAACACTCGCACGCGCTCCAGGGTGCCGTAGCGCACCTAAAGCCAACCTGAAGATCATTTCGGTGCTCTTCAGGATCACTTCAGGTACGGGCGGCCATCCTCGGGGGCGAACGTCAGTCCCGAGTGAGGAGAATCCATGTTCAAGCGTCGTCTCGCGGTGCTCGGTGCGGTCGCGGTGCTCGCGATCACCGGCCTGGCGGGCTCCGCCATGGCCGACGAGCCGTCCCCGACCGCGGGCACGAAGGTGACCTGCACGACCGAGGACGGCAAGACCATCGAGATGACCCCGGCGCTGCCGGCCAAGGAAGGCGGCAAGGGGGGCGTCGTGGTCGGGCCCGACGGCAAGGTGACGCACCTGGCCGACAGCGACACCGTGCAGGTCGAGAAGCTTCCCGACGGGGGCGTGGCGGTCAAGAAGGCCGAGCCGCTCTCGCCCGAGGAGGCCGAGAAGTTCTCCAAGGTGAAGAAGCTCTCGCAGGAGGAGATCGAGAAGCTGGTCGCGGCCGGTGACATCGTCAAGGCGAAGCCCGCCGAGCCCGCCGCTGAGGGCGGCGCGCCCGTCGTGGCCACGGCTCCGGGCGAGGACGGCCCGGCCAAGACCGTCAAGATCATCTGCAAGAAGCCCGAGTAGCGGCTCAGCCCGGGAACGACGGGTGCGGCCCCAGCGCCCAGTACTCGAAGAGCCCGTGGCCCACGAGCCCGTCGTACTCGAAACGCCCGACGGCGTCCACCAGCCCCCACATCCTGGCGGCGTCGTCGGGCAGCCGGTACGTCACGCCCTGCACGACGGGCCCCGCCCCCTGGTACATCCCGTGGCGCCACTCCTGCTCCAGCCCGTAGCCGGTGCCGACCATGAGATGGACCGGCAGCAGCGGCGTGCAGCGCACGTCGAACGGCTTGCCGCCGGGCGGCGCGAACGCGATGGTGGCCTCGACGACGTCGCGGGTGCCGGGGGCGTAGACCGGGCGGTACTCCGGTCTGCCGAGGTACTCCTCCTCGCGGCCGTCGGACCACACGCGCACGGCCTCCTCCAGCAGCCGCCGCCCGCGCTCGTCCTCCTGGACGATGCACAGGATGGCGTGGTCGTCGAAGCGCATCGGCGCGTAGAGCCAGTAGAACGTCCCGGAGTTCTTGGCCATGATCCCGGGCGGCTCCGGCTCGCCGACGGGCCTGATGCCCCATGACCGGTCCCTGGTGCCCATCCAGCGGTCGGGCGTGACGGGGAAGTCGCTCTCGCCGAGCCTGATGTGGCCGGACCACTGCCCGGTCTGCGCCATCCGTACCGAGTCGAACACCACCCGCTCCTGCCACCGCAGGAAGTGCCGTGGCTCCAGCACGGCCGGGATCGTGCCCTCCCACAGGAGGTCGAACGACAGGCCGTGCTCGTTCGGCTCCAGGACCACCCTGAGCCGCTTGAGCCCCTCGACGACCTCGACGCGGAACGGCCCGACCCGGGTGTCCATCCGGTCGGCGCCCAGCTCGCGCGAGGCGCGGACGACGCGGTGCAGGTCGGGGGTGCGCACGCAGGCGAACGCGTCGGTGACGCCCAGGTTGGGGTACTGGCCGAGGCCGACGATCAGCATGAGCTCGTCGGAGGCGGCGTGGCAGTTGAAGTAGTAGCGGTCGTAGAAGTTGCGGTCTCCGGTGGTCACGTGCCGCATGACCTGGGCGGCCTGGTGGACGGGGTAGTCGTCGAGCGGTGACAGCGCCATGCCCGGTGTTCTAACAAGCGCTTGGTCGGACGTCAACCAGGCGCCGCAAGCGGTCACGCGTCAGCCGGGCGTCCCAGGCGCTCACGCGGCAACCTCGCGCCGCAAGCGGTCATCGGCCCCGGGCGCAGGCGCGCCCCCGTGACAGAGCTCGTCACGGGGGCGCGCCTCCTGTGTGCCGCAGCGGTCACGACATCTTGCGTGACGCCTCATCCGCCTTGTTCGACACGTTGGCGGCCATGCGGTCCGCGGACTCGGATGCCTTCTCAGCCTTCTCATTGACCCAGCGTGAGGCATCGGAGGCGGAGTCCTTCATGTGCTCGGTCCACTGCTGCGCGTTGCGGCGGTAGAACATGTAACCGATCGTTCCCACCGCGACACCGGTCAGCAGAACGAGCATCGGCCACCGCCGCGAGCGCGACGGTGTCGGGTCGATTCGCCGGGCCGCGTTGGTCAGCATGGTGCTGACCTTGGGCGCGATCTGCTCCTCGAACCCGTGCGCCGCCGATTCCAGCCGCGGCGCCGCCCAGTGGCGGGCGTCTTCGATGCGATGGGCGGCGGCCACCTTGGCCTGGTCCGCCATGGGCTGCATGCGCTGGCCGGTTCGCATGGCCTGGGCCTTCATGCGGCCCATCCACGTGGCTGGCACTTCCATGACCACGCGGCGTCTTCTCATTCTCAGGGACACGACAACCTCCCCTGTCGTTGGGGCCCCGCAGCCTGACCTGCCCCGGACAAGGCGGCTCAATCATCGCCGTCCATGGGAGGATGGCTCGGGAGGCCGTACGGCCATAATCCTCAAAACACCACAAAACCAACCCTGTGCATA
Organism: [Actinomadura] parvosata subsp. kistnae; assembly: GCF_900323885.1. GTDB lineage: Bacteria > Actinomycetota > Actinomycetes > Streptosporangiales > Streptosporangiaceae > Nonomuraea > Nonomuraea composti. Next base: position 2,759,461 of record NZ_OOHJ01000018.1, read on the forward strand.
GAGGGGGGCAGCTGTCTCGTGGCTGAGAAGCTGATCGCAAACCTGCAGACCAACCGCGGCAATATCAAGGTAGAACTCTTCCCGACGAAGGCCCCGAAAACGGTCCGTAACTTCGTGGAGCTGGCCGAAGGCTCCCGCGAATGGACGCACCCGGGCACCGGCGAGAAGAGCACCGGCCGCTACTACGACGGCACCATCTTCCACCGGGTGATCTCCGGCTTCATGATCCAGGGCGGCGACCCGCTCGGCCAGGGCATCGGCGGCCCCGGCTACGAGTTCGACGACGAGATCCACCCCGAGCTCTACTTCAACCGCCCCTACCTGCTCGCCATGGCCAACGCCGGCATCCGCTTCGGCAAGGGCACCAACGGCTCGCAGTTCTTCATCACGGTCGTGCCGACGCCGCACCTCAACGGCAAGCACACGATCTTCGGCGAGGTCGTCGAGGGTCAGGAGGTGGTCGACGAGATCGCCAAGACCCGCACCGACCGCCGCGACCGCCCGGTGGAGGACGTCGTCCTTGAGTCGGTCACCATCGACCACATCAAGGACTGACGGCCCGCACGCCCCGCCCCGCCCCCGCACCGCCGGGGGCGCCGGCCGGGGTGCCGCCTGCCCCACCCCTCCCGCGCTGCCCGTTTTGGGCCGACGCGGCAGGCTCGCGCAAGCCTTAGGCTTCGGTCATGACCAGCCAGCCGCCGAGCCCGCCCTCGCAGCCCGAGCAGCCCGCTGAGGCGGTGCCCACGTGCTACCGCCACCCCGACAAGGAGACCTGGGTACGCTGCCAGCGGTGCGAGCGTCCCATCTGCCCCGACTGCATGCGTGACGCCGCGGTCGGCTTCCAGTGCCCCGAGTGCGTCGCCGAGGGCAACAAGGGCATCCGCCAGGCCAGGTCCACGTTCGGCGGCAACGTCGTCCGCACCCCGTTCGTGACGTACGCGCTTTTGGTCATCAACGTGCTGGTCTTCGGCGCCCAATACCTTGTGGGCGATCGGCTTACCGGCGAGCTGGCGATGTGGCCGGGCGGCGTGGCCGTGTTCGGCGAATACCATCGCCTGATCACCGCGGCCTTCGTGCACGGCAGCGTCTTCCACATCCTGTTCAACTGCTGGGCGCTGTTCGTGGTCGGGCCCTACCTGGAGCGCGCCTTCGGGCACGTCCGCTACACGGCCCTGTATCTGATCAGCGCGCTCGGCGGCTCGGTGCTCGGCCTCTGGCTCGACCCGCTCAACCAGCCCACCGTCGGCGCCTCAGGGGCCATCTTCGGCCTGTTCGGCGCGGCGTTCGTGGTGGGCCGCAAGCTCAACATGGACGTGCGCGGCATGGCCGTGCTCATCGCGCTCAACCTGGCGATCACGTTCCTGGTGCCGGGCATCAGCTGGACCGGGCACGTCGGTGGCCTGATCACCGGATCACTGCTGGCGGGGGCGCTTGCCTACGCCCCCAAGAACAGCAGGACCCTCTGGCAGGTGCTGGCGATCGCGGCGGCACTGGTGTTGCTGGCCGTGCTCGTGCTTGTCAGGACGTCAGCCATCCTGACCGCTGCCTGACCTTCCCCAGGCTGTGGAAAAGGCTGTGGAAAGAACTAACGCCAGCGGGTGGAAAGAACCACACCGAAGATGATGAAAACAAACCCGATCAGCAGGTTCCAGTTCTGCAGATCGCTGAAGAACGGCGCCCGTGGGGCGACGTAATAGATCGCGATCCACAGAATGCCGATGATCCACGCGGCGACCATCGTGGGGGCCAGCCAGCGCGGGCTGACCTTGACCTGCTGGGACCTCTGCGGCGGCGTGTAAACCGCCTTCTTGCGAGCCTTGGACTTGGGCACTGGGTAACTCCTGCTGAGGGCCTGGGCTTCCGGATCGTCCACAGGCTCTTCGTTTTAGCGTAGTTGAAGCGTGCCCCAGGATAGTCGCCACGCGCACGACATGGCGATCCCCGGGGCCCGCATCGTCGCCGAATAACCTGATCGCATGCGGGCCACGCTCCGGGCCGTGGGGGAGCTCAGCATCACCGCGGGCCTGATCCTCATGCTGTTCTGCGCGTATCTGCTCTGGGGCACCGGCGCCTACACCCAGAGCCAGCAGTCGTTGCTCAAGGGCGAGCTGGCCGCGAAGAAGCCGCGCGCCGAGCGCATCCGGCCGGGGCAGGCGCTGGCGATGCTGCGCATTCCCAGGCTGGGCCGCGACTACCAGTACGCCGTGGTGGAGGGCGTGGGGGCCGAGCAGCTCAAGAGGGGCCCCGGCCACTACCCCGACAGCGCCATGCCGGGCGAGGTGGGCAACTTCGTGCTCTCGGGGCACCGCACCACGTACGCGGCCCCGTTCAACGAGATCGACGAGCTCGAACGCGACGACGAGATCGTGGTCGAGACCCCCGAGGCCCGCCACACCTACCGCGTGACCTCCCAGGACATCGTGCGGCCCGACGAGATCGACGTGCTCGCCCCCGTGCCCGGCAAGCCCGACATCCGCCCCATCCGGGCCTTCATCACGCTGTCCACCTGCCATCCGGAATACTCGGCCGCCGAGCGCCTGATCGTCTACGGCGTGCTGAAGGAGAGCGAACCCCGCGAGGAGTGACATGTACGCCTGGCTCTGGCGCAAGCTGCCCGGCCGCCCGCTCGCCCGCGTCCTGACGGCCGTCGCGCTGGCCGCCGCCGCGGGGGCCGTACTCTGGTACGCGGTGTTCCCGCTCCTGGAGCCCGCGGTGACGCTCGACGAGGTGACGGTAAGAAGGTGACCGCGAGAAGATGACCCGCGTGCTGGTGGTGGACAACCACGACAGTTTCGTCCACACCATCGTGCAGTACCTGCGCGAGCTCGGCGCCGACTGCGACGTGCGGCCGCGCGACGACGTCCGCGTACACGACGCCGACGGCTTCGACGGCGTGCTCGTCAGCCCGGGCCCCGGGGCGCCCGAGGCGGCCGGTGTGAGCGTCCCGCTGGTCCACCACGCCGCCGAGAGCAACCGGCCGCTGCTCGGCGTCTGCCTGGGCCACCAGGCCATCGCCGTGGCCTACGGCGCCACCGTGAGCCGCGCCCCGGAGCTCTTCCACGGGCAGACCAGCGCCATCACGCACGACGGCAAGGGCGTGTTCGAGGAGCTGCCCTCACCCGTGCGCATGACCCGCTACCACTCGCTGGCCGTGCTGCCCCAGACCGTGCCGGACGTGCTCGACGTGACCGCCCGCACGGAGGACGGCGTCATCATGGGCCTGCGGCACCGCCGGGCGCCCATCGAGGGCATCCAGTTCCACCCCGAGTCCGTGCTGTCCGAGCATGGTCATCGGCTGCTCGAAAATTGGCTGCGCCGAATCGTGTAACAAACGTCTCGCGTAGAGCGACGTACAAGTGAGCGTCCCCGCCGTTGCCCCCGAGCGGCGGGGGCGTTCTTTGTTGCCACACGTGACGAAGGGCCGCCCCGGAGGGCGGCCCTTCGCCGTGGACGGGGAACCTCAGCCGCCGAAGCCGCCGCCGAGGCCGTCGTCACCGATCGGGTTGTCCTCGGTGGGCTCCTCGGACGGGAAGTCGTCGGTCGGCTCCTCCGACGGGGTGTCGCTGGTCGGCTCGTCCGTCGGGAACGGGTTGGACGTCTGCTCCTCGGGGCCGGTCGACACCACGATCGTGATGGTGGTGCCCGCGACGAGCTGCGTGCCCTCCGGCGGGTTCTGCTGGACGACGGTGCCCTCGGGCGCCTCGTTGGACGGCTGCGGGTTGACCTTGACCTTGAAGCCCGCGGCCTTGAGCTGCGCCGTGGCGTCCTGCTGGGTGAGGCCGATCACGCTGGGCACCTCGCTGAGCGCCTTGGGCACGAAGAGGGTGACGGAGCCGCCCTCCTCGATCTCCGTGCCGGCCTTGGGGTCGGTGGCGATGACCTGGCCCTGCGGCTTGGTCGAGTTTCGTGTCTTGATGACGCCGGTCAGGCCGGCCTCCTCGAGGACCTTCTCGGCGTCGGCCTGCGGCATGCCGACGAGGCCGTCGGGCACCTTGACCTTCTTGGGGCCGCTGGAGACGATCAGCTTGACCGGGGACTTCTTCTCGACCTTGGTGCCGGCCTTCGGGTCGGTGCCGATGACGGCGTTCTTCTCGACGTCGCTGCTGGCCTCCTGCACCACCTGCACCTGGAGATCGAGATCCTTGAGCTGCTGCTCAGCGTAGGAGCGCTCCTGCGAGGCCAGGTCGGGGATCTCCACCTGGGTCTCGGTCGCCGTGCCACCGCCGCCGCTGAACACGACGTAGCCGATGCCGACCATCGCGCCGATGATGAGCAGCGGGATGACGATCCACAGCGCGGTCTTGAGCGCGTTGTTGCCGCCGCCCCCGGCCCTGCGCCGCCCGCCCCGGCCGCCGCCCTCGTCGTACTCGTACGGCGGCACCGCGGTGGTGCGCTGCGTGGCCGGGCCCTGCGCCGCCTGGGTGGCGGTCATCATGCGCGTGCCCTGGTTGAAGTTGCCCGTCATCGCCATCGTCTGGGCGTCGACCGGCATGCCGGACATGGCGCGCTGGATGTCGGCCCGCATCTCGCCCGCGTTCTGGTAGCGGTGCGCCGGGTCCTTCGCCATGGCCTTGAGCACGATGGCGTCGGCCCACTGCGGGATCTCCGGGTCGATCTGGGACGGCGGGATGGGCTCCTCGCGTACGTGCTGGTAGGCGATCGCGACCGGGGAGTCGCCGGTGAACGGCGGCTGGCCGGTGAGCAGCTCGTACAGCACGCAACCGGTGGAGTAGATGTCGCTGCGCGCGTCGACCCGCTCGCCGCGCGCCTGCTCGGGAGACAGGTACTGGGCGGTGCCGATCACCTGGGCGGTCTGCGTCATCGTGGCCGCGGAGTCGGCCATCGCGCGCGCGATGCCGAAGTCCATCACCTTGACGTCGCCCGCGCGCGTGATCATCACGTTGGCCGGCTTGATGTCGCGGTGCACGATGCCGCCGCGGTGGCTGTAGTCGAGCGCGCGCAGGATGCCGTCGACCAGCTCCACGGCCCGCTCGGGCAGCAGCCGCCGGTCCTGGCGCAGCAGGTCGCGCAGCGTGCGGCCGTCGACGTACTCCATGACGATGTACGGCACGGGGGTGCCGTCGGTGACGTCCTCGCCGGTGTCGTAGACCGCCACGACGGCCGGGTGGTTGAGGGAGGCCGCCGACTGCGCCTCACGGCGGAACCGGGCCTGGAAGGTGTGGTCGCGCGCCAGGTCGGAGCGGAGGGTCTTGATCGCGACTATGCGGTCCAGCCGGATGTCTCGGGCGCGATACACCTCGGCCATGCCGCCGCGCCCGACGACGCCGTCGAGCTCGTAGCGACCTCCGAGTAGCCGAGGCTGAGTCATTTCCTGCACTGTCCCTTACCGTTCATCTTGGGTACCGGCCTGCTCGGGGGGGCCGCCGGTGTCCATCATCGACCCCATGGCGCATCACGTCTCCTCCTTGGGCGGGTTCGTATCACCCGGGTCCGGCGAGGCGGTGGGTGTCGGCGTTGTCGGTGTAGTGGTGGGCGTTGGGGTCGTCGGGGTGGGTGTAGGGGTCCGGGTGGTGGTGGTTCGGGTTGGTTTCGGCGTCGGCTTCTTGGTGGGAGTAGCCGACTTGCTTACCGTAGCCGACGGTGAGGGTATAGGGTTCGTCGACTTCACCGGAACCGCCGAGGGTCTGCGCGTCCGCGTCTTGGTCTTCGTCGGCCGCACCCGTGCCTGCGTGGGCGTGACCGTGACCGACGGCGTCTGTGACGGCTCGGCCACCTCCGGCGTCGCCCGCGACTGCTCGCGGTCGGCGAACGTCACCGCCGCCAGCCCCACCGCGGCCACGCAGCCCGCGGTGGCCACCAGCGCCAGCGTCCTGGCCCCCTTGCGCCCGCCCGACGGCCGCGCCTGCACGGTGGTGGCCGGGGCGAGGTCGTCGGTCTGCCGCTCGTCCTCGGGCGCCGGCTCCCGGACGCGGAAACCGGCCGGGTCGGTCAGCATGCTCAGCTCGGCGCCCTGCTGGACGCCCTGATCGGCGCCCGCCAGCGCCTCACGCAGCACGTACGCCCGGTCGGCCGCCTCCAGCGCCGAGGCGGGCCGCCGCTCCGGCTCCTTGGCCAGCAGCGCCATGACCAGCTCCCGCACCGGCGCGGGCACGTCCACGCCGAGCGGCGGCGGCTGCTCGTTGAGGTGCTGCAGCGCGATCGCCACCTGGCTGTCGCCACGGAACGGCGTGCGCCCGGCCAGGCACTCGTAGGCCACCACGCCGAGGGAGTAGAGGTCGGTCGCGGGCGTGAGCGGGAAGCCCTGCGCCTGCTCGGGGCTGACGTACTGGGCCGTGCCCAGCACGGTGCCGGTCTGCGTCACCGGCGCCGCCTCCAGGGCCCGCGCGATGCCGAAGTCGGTGACCTTGATCGTGCCCTCGGAGGTGACGAGCAGGTTGCCCGGCTTGATGTCGCGGTGGATGATGCCCGCCGAGTGGGCCGCGTGCAGCGCCCTGGCCGTCTGGTGCACCACGTCGAGCGCCACCTCCGGCCCGATGGCTCCGTTGCGCGCCAGGATGGCCGACAGCGGCTCGCCGTGCACCAGCTCCATGACGAGGTAGGCCAGGTCGCTCTGCTCGCCGTAGTCGAAGATCTGCGCGATGCCGGGGTCGGCGAGGGCGGCCGTCAGCCGCGCCTCGTTGCGGAACCGTTCGCGGAACGACGGGTCGGCGTAGATGTGGCTGCGCAGAATCTTCACCGCCACTTCGCGCCCGAGCAGTTCGTCACGGGCACGCCACACCTCTCCCATACCGCCTGTGGCGATGCGGGAGACCAGGAGGTAGCGGTTACGGAGCCGCATGACCCAGCAGGTTACCGTCACTCACTTGTTCAGCACCGCCTCCAGCACAGCCTTTGCGATCGGCGCGGCGGTGTGGCCGCCGGTGGCCTCCGCCCCGACGTTGGCTGCTCCGGACTCGACGATGACCGCCAGGGCCACCTTCGGGTTGTCCGCGGGGGCGAAGGAGATGAACCAGGCGTGCGGCGGCGCGCCGTCGGCGGTCTCCGCGGTGCCTGTCTTACCCGCTACTTGGACGCCGGGAACCTGCGCGAGGTTCGCGGTGCCGTTGCTGACGACGCTGACCATCATCTCGCGCAGCTTGCCGGCCGTCTCGGAGCTGACCGCCCCGGTCTTCAGCTCCTCGGGGCTGGCCTCGTCGATCGTGTCGCCCTTGGCGTCGGTGATCTTGTTCACGAGGTACGGCTTCATCACCGTGCCGTCGTTGGCGATGCCCGCCGCGATCATGGCCATCTGCAGCGGCGTCATGCGGTTGTCACGCTGCCCGATCGAGGCCATGGCCAGCGCGGCCTTGTCGTAGTCGGAGCCGAAGTCGCTCTGCGCGACCTGCATCGGCACCGACACCGGCGTGCCCATGCCGAACTTCTCCGTCTGCTCCTTCATCTTCTCGAAGCCCAGCTCCATGCCCATCGACGCGAAGGGCGTGTTGCACGACTTCTCCAGCGCGTACACCAGCGTCACCTGGCCGCTGCCGCAGGCCGAGCCGCCGTAGTTGGGCAGGCTGATGTTCGTGTTGGGCAGCGGCAGCCGCTGCGGCGCCTCGACGGTCGTCTGCGGGCCGCGCGAGGAGTCCTCCTCCAGGTACGCCGCCATCGTCACGACCTTGAACGTCGAGCCGGGCGGGTAGGTCTGGTTGAGTGCCCGGTTGAGCAGCGGCTGGCTCTTGTCCTTGTCGAGCTCGTTGTAGCGGGCGAAGACGTCGCTCTTGTTGGTGCCCGACAGCTCGGCCGGGTCGAACGTGGGCAGCGAGACCATCGCGAGGATCCCGCCCGTCTTGGGGTCGAGCGCGATCACGGCGCCCCGCTTGCCGCTGTTGCGCAGCGCGTCGTAGGCCGCCTTCTGCGCCTTCGGGTTGATCGTCAGGTCGACGTTGGCGCCCTTGGCCGGCTCGCCGGTGAACAGGTCGATGCTGCGGCGCAGCAGCAGGTCCGCGCTGGAGCCGTTGAGCAGCGCGTTCTCGCTGCGCTCGATCGCGCTCTCGCTCTCGGGCGAGAAGTAGCCGGTGACGTGCGCGTACAGCTTGCCGTCGGTGTACTTCCTGACGAACTTGAAGTCGCTGTCCTTCGTCTCGACCGACTGCGCGATCACCTTGCCGCCGGCCGTGATGCGCCCGCGCTCGATCGCGTAGCGGTCGAAGTAGTTGCGGGTGTTGCGCGCGTCGGAACGGAACTCCTCGGCCCGCACGGCCTGGAGGAAGTTCACATTGATCATCAGGAGCGCGAACATGGCCAGACATGCCACGGCCACGCGCTTCAGGGTGCCGTTCATCTCTGGAACACCTGCGTCAGTCCTTCGTTCTGGATCGCTTGAGGCGGGGGGCGTCTCGCGGCATCTGACGTTCGTACCAGCAGCGCGATAAGGATCCAGTTAGCCAGGAGCGCCGAGCCGCCCTGTGACATGAACGGCGTCACGAGGCCGGTCAGCGGGATGAGGTTCGTCACGCCCCCGACGATGATGAAGACCTGCCAGGCCAGGATGAACGACAGGCCGCCCGCCAGGAGCTTGGAGTAGGGGTCGCGGGCCGCCAGCGAGGTGCGCAGGCCGCGCTCGACGATCAGCGCGTAGATCATCAGGATGGCCATGAGCCCGGTCAGGCCGAGCTCCTCGCCGGTGGCGTTGAAGATGAAGTCGGAGTAGGCCAGCGGGATCAGGTCGGGGTGGCCCTGCCCCAGGCCGGTGCCCAGGATGCCGCCCGCGCCCAGGCCGAACAGGCCCTGCATGATCTGGTAGCTGCCGCCGTACTGGCGCTCGTAGTACTCGTTGGAGGTCGGGTTGAGCCAGACGTCGAAGCGGTCGCCCACGTGCGAGAAGAGCTGCCCGGCCAGGAACGCGCCGCCGACGAAGAGCAGGATGCCGATGAGCACCCACGAGGTGCGCTGCGTGGCGACGTAGAGCATCACCACGAACCCGCCGAACAGCAGCAGCGACGAGCCCAGGTCCTTCTGCAGCACCAGCACGCCGATCGCGACCGCCCACGTGATCAGCACGGGGCCGAGGTCGCGGGCGCGGGGCAGGTCGATGAACAGCAGCCGCCGCCCGGCCAGCGCCAGCACGTCGCGCTTGGCGACCAGGTAGCCGGCGAAGAAGATGACCAGCGCGATCTTGGCGAACTCGGCCGGCTGGATGGTCGCCGAGCCGAACCCGATCCAGATGCGCGCGCCGTTGATCTCCTTGCCCAGCCCGGGCACCAGCGGCGAGACGAGCAGCACCACGCCGACCAGCCCGGCCGTGTACGTCAGCCGCTGCAACGTGCGGTGGTCACGCAGGACCAGCAGCGTCACGGCGAAGAGCACGACGCCGATGCCGGTCATGATGATCTGGCTGGTGGCCGAGGCGCCGGCCATGCCGACCAGGTCCGACTGCTCCAGCCGGTAGATCATCACCAGGCCGAGCCCGTTGACCAGCGTCACCAGCGGCAGGATCAAGGGGTCGGCCCACGGGGCGAACTTGGCCAGCACCAGGTAGGCGGCCAGCATCAGGCCGCCCAGGCTCAGGCCGTACGTCAGCATGCCCGCGGGGACCTGGCCGTCCATGGCGAGGCCCACGTTGGCGTAGGCGCCCATGACGATCAGCACCGCGAGCGCGAGCATGATCAGCTGCGCCCCGCGCCGCTTGGCCGGCATGGGGACGGGGGAGACGGCGACTTCGCTCATCTACTGCTGTTTCGTCTTGGTGGCGGTCGCGGTCGCGGACGGCGTGGAGGACGCGGTCGGCTCCGCGGAGGTCTCTTCCTTCGGTTCTTGGTCGACGGTCTTCAAGCTGTTGACTTTCGTTATGCCCTCGGCCTCGGTGGTGACGGGGATGCCGCTCTTGATCAGCGCCTGGTCGGCCTCGGACAGCTTGGACAACTGCTTGCCCGTCTGCTTCGCGACGTGAAAGAGCGGAAACGGCCCCAGCTCCCTCTGGATCCCTTGGAACACGACCACCTCGTCGCCCCTGGCTCCGACGAAGTACTGGTCTTGAGTCCACTGCCAGCCGAAGTAGCCGCCGACGCCGACGGCTACGACGCCCACACCGAACACGGTGACCAGCACGGGCCACACCCGGCGACGCCTGCCCGCACGGCGGGACGCCTGGGGGGCGTCCTGCTCGTCGAACGCGTCATCGGTGAGGACCGGCTGGGGTGCGGTCACCGCGTTGGCTCGCCCCGGCGAGGTGTCCTGGGGGCTCCCGTGCAGCCGGGTCATGCCCGCGGCGCCGACCACGGCGGCCTCGGCGGGCACCTGCTGCCCATCGGTGATCTCCAGCACGTCGGCCAGCACGCACGTGATGTTGTCGGGCCCGCCCCCTCGGTTCGCCAGGTCGATGAGCTGGCGGACGACCTCTTCAGGGTCGTCGATGTTGGTGAGCGTGGCGTGCAGCGTCTCGGCGCTCACCACGCCCGACAGGCCGTCGGAACACAGTAGGTAGCGATCGCCCACCTGCGCCTCGCGCAGCGTGAGGTCGGGATCGACCTCGCCGCTGCCGTCGAGCGCGCGCAGCAGGATCGAGCGCTGCGGATGCGTGGCCGCCTCTTCCGGCGTGATGCGCCCGTCGTCGACGAGCTGCTGCACCAGCGTGTGGTCATGCGTAATCTGGTAGAGCTCCCCGCGTCTGAGCAGGTAGGCGCGCGAGTCGCCCACGTGCACCAGTGCGACCTGGGTGCCGTTCCAGAGCATGGCCGTAAGAGTCGTGCCCATGCCTTTGAGGCTGGGATCCCGCCCCACCATCTCGTGCAGCTTGCGGTTGGCGTCGCGTACCGCTGCCTCGATGGCGTTGAGCAGGTCACCCCCCTGTTGGGCCTCTTCCAGAGAGGCCATGGCGGCGATGGCGACAGAGCTCGCCACCTCGCCGTGTGCGTGCCCGCCCATGCCGTCGGCGACGGCGAGCAGGCGGCCGCTAGCGTACGCCGAGTCCTCGTTCCCTTCGCGGAGGAGGCCGACGTCCGAGCGGGCGGCGTAGCGGAGTGCGATGGTCATTTGCGCAATTCAATGACTGTCTTGCCGACGCGGATCGGAACACCGAGCGGCACCGGGGTCGGGCGGGTGACTTTCGAGCGGTCGAGATACGTGCCGTTGGTGGACCCAAGATCTTCCACGATCCATTGACCGTCCTGAGGAAAGAGCCGGGCATGCCGGCTGGAAGCGTAGTCGTCGGTGACTACCAGCGTGGCGTCATTGGCCCGGCCAATGGTGATGGGCGTCTCCGTGAGGTCGATGGTGGTGCCTTGGAGTGGGCCACCGGTGACGATGAGCTGGCGTGGCTCGCCCTTCTTGCTCTTGGGCTTGGCCACGGGTTTGGCGGGTTTCGCGGCCTTACGTGCGCCCGCCGGAGCCGTGCGTGAGCCGAACAAGTCAGTCCGGATCACGCCGACTGCGGCAATGACGAAGAACCACAGCACCGCCAGGAAAGCGAGCCGGATCAGCAGCAGCGTGAGCTCGGACATGGACCGTCTGTCTACCCCTAATCGCGCCGGAACACCAGAGTCGTGCGCCCCAACGTCACTCGCGTGCCGTTCTGGAGCTCGATCCTGCGCACCGGCTGGCCATTGACGAAAGTGCCGTTCGTCGATCCGAGATCCACGAGAACCACGGTCTGGCCCTCGACGCGCAGCTCCGCGTGGTGCCGCGAAACTCCGGGATCGACGAGACGAAGATCGCAGTCGGTGCCCCTGCCGAGCAAGGTCACCGGAGTGGTGAGCTCGTAGGAGCGGTCGCCCTGCGGATCGTCCTGAGTGGAGACGAGCAGCCGGGGCCGCCCGTTGAAGGCGTGAGGCCGCGACGGAGGCAGGTCGCTCGCCGGCTGGCGGATCTCGTCCTGCTCGACCGTCGCGCCGCGGATGACGCCCGACCTGATGCGGAACAAGCCCACAGCCAGGTCACCCGCGGTCTCGAAGCGCACCCGGACCGGTCCCACGAAGGAGTAGCCCTGTTCCTTGGCGTACTCCCTGGCGAGGTTGGCCAGCTCGTGGCTGATGCTGTCGGCGTAGACCTCAAGCCTCTCGCTGTCGGTCGTGGACAGCTCCACCACGAAGTCGTTGGGCACGAGCGTGCGACCTTGCGCGACGATCGCCGCACGCTCATCCATCTCCCGCTGAACCGCGCTGGCGACCTCGACCGGCTGAAGGTCAGATTTGAACGCCCGCGCAAAGGCTCCCTCAACCAAGCCTTCGAGCCTTCGCTCGAAGCGCTGAAGGACTCCCACCGGGTACCTCCCTTCCTCCGTGCATATGATCGCGGCCCCGAGACGCTATCGGCGCCCGGTCTCCGCTCGTTCCACGTCACGGTCTTCCAGGCGCCCGTCGGCTGTCGCGCCCAGCTCCTCCGCTCCCGTGTCTTATGCGATCGTATCCGGGTTCAGTACCAGTGGCTGTTCCGTGCTAATGTTCTTTCCGCACCCACAAGGGCGGGTGGCGGAACGGCAGACGCGCACGGTTCAGGTCCGTGTGTCCGAAAGGACGTGAGGGTTCAAATCCCTCCTCGCCCACTCCGGGTCGCCGATGAAATCGGCAGACCCACACTGACGAAACAAGCCCCGGTTCGCAAGAGCCGGGGCTACTTCTTTGTCGCGACCTTGTCAGGGCGGCTGTGCTCCGCATGGAGACCGTAGATGCCCTCACTTGCAGATCACTTTCGGATGACTTGAGTGATTTAGCTCACATTGTTCGACGGCGCAGCCACCGAGGCCCGGACACCGGCCGACCGCTTGTGCGTCCCAGTGTAAACGGAACGCAGTCGTTCGCCTACCGTACGACAATATCGCGGTGGGCGGGGGTACGCCCCCGCCCACCGCTCGTCCTACGCCGCCCGGGTGTCCAGCAGCTCGCCCACCAGGTCGGTGAGGCTCACCATGCCGATGACCTCCTCCGCCGCGTTCGTCACCAGCGCCAGGTGGGACCTGGCCTCCTGGAGCGCCGTGACGGCCTCGGGCACCTGAGTGGTGCACGGGAGCCTCGGCAGCGGCCTGGTGAGATCAGCGGCCTTGCTGTCCGGCTTCAGCAGGGCCTCTCTGACGTGCAGGGCGCCCTCCACGCCGTGCGGGCCCTCCACCAGGAGCCGCAGGTGGGCGCTGCCCGCTGCGGTCTTCCTGATCTCCGCGGCCGTCGCCGTCGCCCTGACCTTCACGACCCGGTCGAGGGGCACCATCAGGCGCTCGATGCCCTCGTCGTCGAGCCGCAGGGCCCGGGTCAGCAGGTCGTGCTCCTCCCGGTCCAGCAGGCCCATCCGGCCCGACTCGCCGACCAGCATGGCGAGCTGGCGCGGCGTCCTCGTCGTGGCCAGCTCGTCGCGCGCCTGCACGCCGAAGAGGTGCAGGATCAGGTTCGTCAGCGCGTTCAGCGCCGACAGCAGCGGGCGCATGACCGTGGTGAACGCCCTGAACGGGAACGTCAGCACGAGCGCCGCCCGCTCGGGGTGCGTCAGCGCCCACGACTTCGGCGCCATCTCGCCGATCACCATGTGCAGGAACGTCACCAGGGCCAGCGCGATCACCAGCGCGATCGGCAGCCGCATGGCCTCCGGCACGCCGATCACGGCGAAGACCGGCTCCAGGTAGTGCTCCAGCGCCGGCTCCGTCACCTGGCCGAGGCCCAGCGTGCACAGCGTGATGCCGAGCTGGGCGCCGGCCAGCATCAGCGACAGCTGCCTGCTGCCGCCCGCCGCCGACCTGGCAGCCACCCTGACGAGCCGGTTGCCGCCCGCCGCCATCTCCTCCAGGCGGTGCCGCCGCGAGGAGACGAAGGCGAACTCCGCCGCCACGAAGAGCGCGTTGAAGGCCAGCAGCGCGAGGCTTAGAATGATCATGGTCATCGGGACGTCGCCTCCGCGTGCCGCAGCGGCGTCAGACGCACCCATTCGGGCACCCGCCGGTTGAGCGAGATCACCGTCAGCTCCGCCTGGTGCTCCTCCACGTCCTCCGCGAAGGGATCGGTGTGGGCGTCCTCGATCGGTACGGTCACCGTGTCGCCGGGATTGGGCATCCGGCCCAGCCGGGCCAGCACCAGACCGGCGAGGGTGTCGTAGTCGTCGCTCTCCGGCAACGACACCCCCGTGGCGCGCTCGACCTCGTCGAGCCGCAGGCTGCCCGGCACCTCCCAGATGCCGCCCGGGTGCTCGACGGCGCCCACCGGCTCGGGGTCGTTCTCGTCCACCAGCTCGCCGACCAGCTCCTCGGCCAGGTCCTCGATCGTGATGACGCCCGCCAGGCCGCCGTACTCGTCGATGACGCAGACGATGTCGTCCTTGGCCGCCCTCATCCGGTCGAGCACCGCCGGCAGCGGCACCGAGTCGGGCACCAGCAGGGCCGGCCGGGTGATCGCCGCGACGCTGCCCTCCTCAAGCCCGGAGGCGAGCAGCTCGCGGACGCCCGTGACGCCCACCACGTCGCCGTCCTCGCCCACCACGGGGTAGCGGGAGTGCCCGCAGTCGCGCATGACCGCGAGGAGGTCGCCGATCGGCTGCGTGGCACGCAGGACCACCACCCGGGGGCGGGGCACCATGATCTCCTCCGCCGTGCGGTCACCGAACTCCAGTGCCCGCTCCAGGAGGTCGGAGAGCCGGGCGGGCAGCTCGCCCGCCTGGGTCGACTCCGCGATGATGCGGGAGAGCTCCTCGGGGGTCGCGCCGTGTTCCACCTCCTCCACGGGCTCGATGCCGACGCGCCTGAGCAGCCCGGTGGCGGCGTTGTCGAACAGCTTGACCACCGGGCCCACGATCGCCAGATAGACCAGCGTCGAGCCGGCCAGCGTCTTGGCCACCTGCTCGGGCCTGGCGATGCCGAGGTTCTTGGGGGCCAGCTCGCCGAAGACCATCTGCACCACGGTCGCCACGAAGACGCCGATCGCCACGGAGAAGCCCGTGATCATCGCTTCGGACAGGCCCGCGCCGGCCAGCCACGGCCGCACGATCACGGCGATCGCCGGCTCGGCCAGGAAGCCGACCAGCAGCGCCGTCACCGTGATGCCGAGCTGCGCGCCGGAGAGCATGAAGGACAGGCGGGAAGTGACTTGGAGCGCCTTGTCGGCGGAGGTGTCGCCGGCGGCGGCCTGCTCACGCAGCGCGGCCCGGTCGGCGGCGACGAAGGCGAACTCCTGGGCGACGAAATAGCCGGTCGCCGCGGTGAGAAGCAAGAGGGCCAGCAGCCCGAGATAGGCGCTCACCGCAGTGAGCCCTCAGAGGAACCCGTGCCCGAGCACGGGCGAAGACTCCACGGGTCCGGATCGGACACGATCATCCCTTCGGTAGAGGTCGTCCATAACCGTAACGACGCAGGTGGCATCTATGTTTCCGCAGTGACTCTCAGCTAGTTCTGAGTACTTTTCCGTGGGAAAACCTTGGCGGAACGTCTTCACTGCTGGGGGGTTGGACGTAGCGTCTATGACAAAGCGAAGGGAAGAAGGCGAAGTGACCGAGGACGACCGTACCCGGGCCATGCGCTCACCAGGCGACGGCCGCCCGCTGCCCCCACGGCCCAGTGACGGCCTGCGCTCGGGGGGCGCGCCCGCTCACCGGCTCCCTTCGGGAGGGCCGGGAGCGCCCACGCACCAGCTTCCCACCGCCGCCCAGGCTCCCGAGTCGCCGCGGGCCGACGAGCCGCCCCGGGCGAGCTCACGGGTCTACGGCCGCGAACGCTCCGGCAAGAGCCCGGTCAGGCCGTTCCGGTCGCGCGGTGACGAGCCGCCCGGCGGGTCCGGAGGCCAGGAAGGGCGCGGCGGCGGTCTCAAGGGGCCGCGCAGGAGGATCTCCTGGAAGGCGATCGTCGCCGTCGTCGCCGGGCTCCTGGTCGTGTTGCTGGTCGCGGCCATCGCCCTGTTCTTCGTGATCGACTCGCGGCTGGCGGGCATCGACGGCGTGCTCGACGACTACCAGGGCCGGCCCGCCGACACCCCCGGCACCAACTGGCTGCTCGTCGGCTCCGACAGCCGCAAGGGCCTGACCGCCGCCCAGCGCAAGAAGCTGGCCACCGGGCGGGCCGCGGGGCAGCGTACGGACTCGATGATGCTGCTGCACATCCCCGACGGCAGCGACAAGCCCACGCTGGTCAGCCTGCCGCGCGACTCCGCGGTCACGATCCCCGGCAAGGGGCGCAACAAGCTCAACGCCGCCTACGCCATCGGCGGCCCCAAGCTGCTCGTCCAGACCGTCGAGACGGTCACCGGCGTGCACATCGACCACTACATGGAGATCGGCTTCGCCGGGTTCGTCGGCATCGTCGACGCCATCGGCGGCGTCGAGATCAACGTACGGGCGGCCGTCGACGACCCCAAGGCGGGGCTCAAGCTCAAGAAGGGCGTCCAGGTGCTCAACGGCTCCCAGGCGCTCGGCTACGTCCGCACCCGCAAGGGCGGCGCGCTGCCCGACTTCGAGCGGACCAAGCGGCAGCGGCAGTTCCTCGGCGCGGTCGTGAAGAAGGCCGCCAGCCCCGGGGTGCTGCTCAACCCGTTCACCTCGGTCCCGCTGGCGTTCAGCGCCACCGACGCGGTCGAGGTCGACTCCGGCACGGGGGCGTTCAACCTGCTCTCGCTGGGGCTGGCCATGGGCGACAGCCCCGTGACGACGGTGGTGCCGTTCGGCGGCACCGAGATCGCGGGCGGCGGGTCGGCGGTCAAGTGGGACCGGACGAAGGCGCTGGCGCTGTTCGACGCGCTGAAGGCGGACAAGCCGGTGCCGAAGGAGATCCTCGACGCGGGCTGACGTCCATAGGGTTGGTCGCTTGGCCGAGAGGGGTCAGTCGCCTCCGCCGTCGCCGCCCCCGTCTCCGCCGTCCCCGCCGCCGCCACCGCTTCCCGAGGAGGTGGAGGTGCCGGTGAGCAGGACGGCGGACTCGATGGCGGCGATGGTCTGGGCCACCGCGTCGGCCGCCCACGCGCCCTTGGCGATCTCCTTGACGCGCCTCCTGCTCGCGCCGCCGAACGCCGTGCGGCTCAGCCCGGCCGCGCGCGTGATCGCGATCAGAGCGGCCGTACGCTCGTCCGGACGGGCGCCCGCCAGGACGGCGGAGACGCGCTCCCTGACGTCCGCCTCCACCCCGGGGTGCGCCTCCGGCCAGCGGGTGACCGGGAAGAGGCCCAGCACCCTGCCGCGCCGCTCGCTCAGGACGCCCGCCGCGGCCAGCCGGGACAGCAGGCGGTCGCGCAGCTTGTGCGACTGGAGCTTGCGCACCCACCAGACGGGGCTGCGGCCGGCGCTCTTGGCGGCGATGAGCGCCAGGGCGGCGTCGAGCTCCGGGTCGCCGAGCGGGGCCGGGTCGGTGACCGTCAGCCTCTTGCGCACCCGGCCCGCCAGCTCGATCCGCCCGCGCACGGCCAGCTCGGCCAGGACCGCTCCGGCGATCGCCGGGTCGAGCCGCGTGACGCTGATGAGCGGCTTGCCCTTGTCGTCGCTGTAGGCGAGCAGGAGGAGCTCTTCGGCGATCGTCACCGTCATGCCGTGAACACTAATCTCCCAGCCATGAGCATTTCGGCGAGATTGCACGCGATCGGGCACCCGCTGCTCCAGGCGCAGCTCGGCCACGCCACGGTGCGGGGCATCGGGCGCGGGGACCTGCCGGAGGCGGTGTTCCGGTCGTGGCTGGAGCAGGACTACCTGTTCCTGCTGGACTACGTGCGCGTCTTCGCCCGGCTGGCCTGGCAGGCGCCCGACGGGCATCTGGGTGACCTGGTGGACCTGGCGCACACGACCTTTCACGACGAGCTGAGCCTGCACCGGTCGATGTCGGCGGAGTTCGGGGCCGACCTGGAGGGGGCGGTGAAGGGGCCGGCGTGCGCGGCGTACACGGCGTTCCTGCTGGAGTCGGCGGCCTCGTACGGAGAGGGGCTGGCGGCGCTGTACCCGTGCATGTGGGGATATTCCAACCTCGGGCGGATCCTGGCGGAGAACCCGCCGAAGGAGCCGCGCTATCGGGCGTGGGTGGACACGTACGCGGATCCGGGGTTCGCGGCGCTGACGGCGCGGATCGGGCAGATGATCGACGAGGCGGGGCCCGATCCTGACCGGGCGGAGGAGCTGTTCACCGAGGGGATGATGCACGAGCTGGCGTTCTGGGACGTGCCCTGAGCCCGGCGAACGTGGACACCGGGGAGTGGCACGTACCCTGGTGGCATGCCCGAACTTCCCGAAGTGGAGTCGCTCACCCACTTCCTGCGCGAGCGGGCGGTGGGCCGCACGATCCTGGGGGTCGACGTGGTCGCCATCCAGGCGCTCAAGACGTTCGATCCGCCGGTCACCGCGCTCGGCGGGCTGACCGTCACGGGCGTGGCCAGGCACGGCAAGTTCCTCGACCTCGACTGCGACGGCCTGCACCTGGTGATCCACCTGGCCCGCGCGGGGTGGCTGCGCTGGCGTGACGACCTGTCCGGCGCCAAGCCGGTGCGGCCGGGCAAGGGGCCGCTGGCGGTGCGGGTGCGGCTGGCGCCCGACGACGAGGGGCTGGCACCGGGGTTCGAGCTGACCGAGGCGGGGACGCAGAAGCGCCTCGCCGTCTATGTCACGAAAAATCCGGACGAAGTGCCGGGCATTGCCGCGCTCGGCCCCGACCCGCTCGCCGAGGGCTTCACGGTCGACGCGCTCAAGCGGATCATCGGTGGCAACCGCACCCAGATCAAGGGGCTGCTGCGCGACCAGAAGGTGATCGCGGGCATCGGCAACGCCTACTCCGACGAGGTGCTGCACGCCGCGAAGATGTCCCCGTTCAAGATCGCCGCCACGCTGACCGACGCGCAGATCGCCGACCTGCACGAGGCCATCGTCACCACGCTGCGCGACGCCGTCGAGCGGGCGCACGGGCTGGCGGCCAAGGATCTCAAGGCGGAGAAGAAGTCGGGCCTGCGCGTGCACAACCGCGCGGGGCAGCCCTGCGACGTGTGCGGCGACACGATCAGGGAGGTCTCGTTCGCCGACTCCTCGCTGCAGTACTGCCCCACCTGCCAGACAGGCGGCAAGCCGCTGGCCGACCGCCGCCTGTCCAAGCTGCTCAAATAGTGCTGCTCAAATAGTGCTGAGGGCCCTTTCCCGTACGCGCGTGCGCAGGCCCGCGACCGCGATGACGGCGGCCAGCAGCGTGGCCGTGACGGGCACCACCAGGGCCGTGCGCATCGCCTCCAGCCCGGCGCCGGCGTCCGTGGCGCCGCCGAGGGCGGCCACGTTCACGGCGGTCACCATCGACAGGCCCAGGGCCGCCCCGAACTGGAACGAGGAGTTGATCAGGCCGCCGGCCAGGCCCTGCTCGTGCTCGGCGATGCCGTCCGTGGCCACGATCGTCAGCGGGCCGTAGACGAAGGCGAACATCAGGCCGATCAGCAGCATCGACGGCAGCATGGCCGCGTACGTCCAGTCCAGACCCACGCCGAGGAACAACGCGTAGGCCAGCAGGCCCGACAGCAGGCCGCCGAGCACGACCTTGGCGTTGCCGTACCGGTCGACCAGCCAGGGCGTGAGCGTGGGGGCCAGCACCACGTCCGCGGCGGCGGCCAGCAGGGCCAGGCCCGTCTGGACGGTGGACCAGCCGCGCAGCTCCTGGAGGTAGAGCGTGACCAGGAACTGGAAGCCGAAGAACGAGGCCGTGAGCAGCGCGGCCATGACGTTCGCGCGGACCAGCGGGCCCGAGCGCAGGATCCCGAGGCGGACGAGGGGGCTGGCGGAGCGGCGCTCGACGGCGACGAAGAGCGCGAGCAGGGCCAGGCCGGCGGCGAAGGCCCCCATGGTCAGGAGCGGGCCGTCGGAGGGGTGCTCCAGGCGTACGACGCCGTAGACGAGCAGGATCATCGCCCCCGTGACGGTGATCGCGCCCGCCACGTCGAAGCTCCCCTCCGCGCGGTCGCCCCGGTCCTTGATCAGGGGGATGGCGGCGACCAGGATGGCCAGCGCCAGCAGGACGGGGGCGAAGAACACCCAGCGCCAGCCCAGCGCGGCCAGCAGCCCGCCGATCACGAGGCCGAGCGCGAAGCCGCCGGCGGCGGTGCCCGCGTAGATCAGCAGGGCCCGGTTGCGCTGCGGGCCCTCGGGAAAGTTCGTGGTGATGAGGGACAGGCCGGCAGGCGTCATGAACGCGGCGGCCACCCCCGTGACGAACCTGGCCACCAGCAGCACCCACCCCTCCTCAGCAAAGCCGCCCAGCCCTGAGAACAGCAGGAACACCACCAGCCAGAGCAGGAACATCCGCCGCCGCCCCAGCAGGTCGGCCGCCCGCCCGCCGAGCAACATGAAACCGCCGTAACCCAGCACGTACGCGCTCACGACCCCGCTCAGCATGCCGGTGGACAACCCCAGGTCGGCCCGGATGGACGGGAGCGCGACGTTCAGCATGGCGACGTCGATGCCCTCAAGGAAGATGGCACCGCACAACACGATCAGGACACCCCAGGATCGGGTGGGCACAGGCATGACAAAGACCCCCGGTTACGAATAGGCATTCGGTTCTCTCTTGTAACCGCCCCACATCATGCGCCAGCATGATTTGTCGTGGAAGAAGGCACTTCTCAATCACTCGGTTACTGCGAAGGCACCGTGGACGACGACTACGACGTGCGCCAGTGGGACGTGCGTGAAGACTGCGAGGTCCGCCAGATACTCGACCGCATCGCCGACAAGTGGTCGCTGCTGGTCATCGCCCTGCTCGACTGCCAGAGCCTGCGCTTCACCCAGCTCCGCCGCGAGATCGACGGCATCAGCCAGCGCATGCTCAGCGTCACGCTGCGCCAGCTCGAACGCGACGGCCTGGTCAGCCGCACCGTGCACCCGGTCGTGCCGCCGCGCGTGGACTACGAGCTGACGCCGCTCGGCCGCACGCTGCACCAGACCATCAAGTCGCTGGTGACGTGGACCGAGCAGCACCAGGAGGAGATCATCGCCGCCCGTGCTTCCTACGATGCCAGGCGCGAGATGATGGAGACATGACCGTTCCCGAGATCGAGGCCACCGCCGTTCCCGCAGACGCCTACCTGCTCGACGTCCGCGAGCAGGACGAATGGCTGGCCGGCCACGCGCCTGAGGCCGTCCACATCCCCATGACCCAGATCCAGGGCCGGGTGGACGAGGTGCCGAGCGACCGTCCCGTCTACGTCGTCTGCCGGGTGGGCGGCCGGTCCATGAACGTGGCGGCCTGGCTCAACCAGCTCGGGCGCGAGGCGATCAACGTGGGCGGCGGCATGCAGGCGTGGGAGTCCGCCCGCCGGCCGATGGTCAGCGAAACGGGACAGCCGCCGTACGTCGCGTGAACTCGCCCACTATGGTGGTTCTGCCGTCATTGAGGCATGATGAGGGCACAAACTACAGATCGTCGCGGGAGCTTGGGGCAACCAGGCTGAGAGGGCAGATACCGCTGCTGCCGACCGCCTGAACCTGTCCGGGTAATGCCGGCGTAGGGAGTGTGCGATGTCGCATGTCGCCGACGAAGTTCCGCTGACACTCGAAGGGCGGCCGCCGAAGACGCTGGGCGTGCTCGACCAGGGCGCGCTCTGGGCGAACCTCGGCGTCAGCCTTCTCGGCTTCTCCGGGGCGATGTTCCTGGTCGACCCGCTGGGCAACGCCCCGCTGAGCCTCGCGGCGGCGCTCGTGGCCACCGTGGTCGGCAGCCTGATCGGCACGGCCATGGTGGGCCTGTCGGCGGTGCCGGGCACGCAGACGGGGCAGCCGGCGATGGTGCTGCTGCGCGGGCTGTTCGGCGCCCGGATCTCGTACGTGCCGACGGTGCTGAACATCGTGCAGATGCTCGGCTGGGGCGCGTTCGAGCTGTGGGTGATCGCCACCGCCGCGGGCACGATCTTCCCCGTGCCGTACGCGGTGTGGGTGATCGTGGCCGGGGTGCTGACCACGGCGCTGACGATCTGGCCGCTCGGCTCGATCCGGGTCCTGCGCCGGTACGTGACCGTCGGGGTGATCGTCGCGCTGGTCTGGTTCGCCTGGTTCTTCCTGCGGGAGGCGCCGCCGCAGGATGGCGGCTCGTGGACGGCCTTCCCCGCCGCGGTCGACTACGTGATCGCGCTGTCGGTGTCGTGGGTGCCGATGGCGGCCGACTTCGCCCGGCACTCGCGCTCCACCGGCGCCGCCTTCACCGGGGTCGTCGGCGGCTACACGCTGGCCCAGGTGGCCTGCCTGGGGCTCGGCGTGTACGCGGTGGCGCTGGCGGGCGACGCCGACTCGGTGTTCGGCACGTTCGTCGCGGTGCCGCTGGGCGCGTTGTTCTTCGCGATCCTGGTGCTGCGCGAGACCGACCAGTCGTTCGCCAACGTCTACTCCACCACGGTCTCGCTGCAGAACCTGATGCCCCGCGTGGACCGCCGGGTCTTCTCTGTCGCCATCGGCGTGCTCACCGTCGTGATCGCCCTGCTCGTGGACGTGACCTCGTACGGCGCGTTCCTGGGCGTGATCGGCGCGGTGTTCGTGCCGATGTTCGCGGTGCTGGCCGTGGACTACTTCCTGCTGGGCGGCGCCCGGCGCTGGAACACCGAGGAGTGGGCGCCGTCGCGCTGGTCGATGCTGGTGCCGTGGGCGCTGGGCTTCGCGGCCTACTGGCTGACGACCTCGACGCCGACGATCGCGGCGTGGGACGCGTTCTGGGCCGGCGTGCGCGAGGCCATCGGCTTCACCCGGCAGGTGTGGATGAACGGCGCGCTGGGCGGCGCGCTGGTGGCCGCCGTGGTCACGCTGCTCATCGGCCTGCTGGTGCGGAGGCCTTCCGTTCGACGTTGAGCAGGTGCTGCTTGGCGTGCTGCCCGCCCGCGTAGTCGCCGAGCGCGCCGTCCTCGCGCACC
The DNA here is from genome assembly GCF_900323885.1 of [Actinomadura] parvosata subsp. kistnae. Taxonomy (GTDB): domain Bacteria; phylum Actinomycetota; class Actinomycetes; order Streptosporangiales; family Streptosporangiaceae; genus Nonomuraea; species Nonomuraea composti. The sequence goes on from NZ_OOHJ01000018.1 coordinate 2,782,203, forward strand.
ACCCGGTGGCAGGGCACGATCACGCAGACGGGGTTGGAGGCGAGGGCGTTGCCGATGGCGCGCAGCGCGCGCGGCCGGCCGATGCTCTCGCCGATGCGCTCCAGCGTCGTGGTGGTGCCGTAGGGGACGGCCATGGTCTTCTGCAGCACCGTGCGCGCGAACGGCGTGGCCAGCGCCAGGTCCACCGGTGTGGCGAACGTGCGCAGCCGCCCCGAGAAGTACGCGTCGAGCTCTCTGCGCACCGGGTCGAGCCGCCTGGCGTCGGGCCCGATGAACCTGCCCACGTGCCGGCTGACCAGCTCGTACACGTCGTTCTCTGCCTCGAAGCTGCACGCCGCGATGCCCTTGCCGGTGACGGCCAGCACCAGCCTGCCCACGGCGCCGTCGTAGGTGCCGAAGGCGATGTCGGGCGGGGTCTCGCCCCGATAGGTGCTGGAGGTCACCCGCAACAGGGCATCGAGATCGTTGCTCGACATGCCTCGCACCCTCCCACCGCCGGGAATCACCGTGACCGCAGCGTATCGGACGGATCTCCCGACGCACCCACCGCACCACGTGCACTATGGAGTAGTGGGGGACGAATGGGCCGGTAGTGACGATGAGATCGCTCGCGCGGCGCTCGCCAGCTCGCCCAACGCCGTCGTGGCGCTCGACCGGGACCAGAGCGTGCTGGTGTGGAACGCCGCGGCGGAGCGGGTGTTCGGCTGGAGCGCGGACGAGGTGATCGGGCGCAGGGCGCCCATCGTGCCGGACGAGCTGACCACCGAGCACACCGCCGCCCTGGAGCGGGTGCGCACGGGTGAGCCCGTGTCGCTGCGCACCAGGCGCCTGCACAGCAACGGCACCCTGCTCGACCTGCGGGTGGACATCAGCGCGTTGCGCCTGGGCAGCGCCGTGGGCGGCTACGTGTGCGTCTACCATCCGGCGCTGGCCGACCACGTGGCCAGGGAGCGGGTGGCGCGCCGGGCCAGGCTCGTGCGCCGGCTCACCGACGTCGTGGGCGACATCAACTCCGAGCTGGAGCTGTCGGCGGTGCTCGACCGGATCTCGGCCAGCCTCACCGAGCTGACCGGCGCGGACGCGGGTGGTTTCGTGCTCATCGAGGGGGAACGGCTGCGGCTGGTCAGTACGTACCAGCTGCCCGCTTCGATCAGGGGCACCACCACCGAGCTGCGCACGAGCCTCGTGGACAAACTTTTACGGACGGGGAAGACCGTGCTGCTGGAGTCGCACGGTCTCGACGACCTTGTGTGGGCCCGGCTGAGCGGGCTGCACACGATCGCGCTGGGGCTGGCCGCCGTGGGCGGGCGGCCGTACGGCGCGCTCTACGCGTTGTTCGCCAACAGCACACCGGGCCACCTGGAGCTGGAGCTGCTGGAGCTGCTGGCCGGGCACGCGGGCATCGCGGTCGGGAACGCGGTGGCCTACCAGGAGGCGGTGCGGCAGCGGGCGTACGAGCGGGCGGTGTTCGACGCCAGCGCCGACGGCATCGCCGTGCTCGACGAGGACGGCCGGGTCGTGCGCTGGAACCCGGCGGCGGCCGGGCTGACCGCGCTGCCCGTCGAGTCCGTGCTCGGCGGGCCGCCGCCGTTCCCCGTGCCGTCGGCCGGGGAGAAGGGCACCTTCCAGCTCGACAACGGGCGCTGGCTGGACGTCGTCAGCGCCCGGATCGAGGAGACCGGCGAGGTCGTCGTCGACTTCCGCGACGTGACCGCGGCCAAGGAGCTGGAGGAGGCCAAGGACCTGTTCCTGGCCACGACCAGCCACGAGCTGCGCACCCCGATCACGATCGTGCGCGGGTTCGCCAGTACGCTCGACTCGCGCTGGGACAAGATGAGCGACCCCGAGCGCCGCGCCGCCGTGCACACGATCGCCGAGCGGGCCAGGTCGCTGGGCGAGCTGATGGACCACTTGCTGCTGGGCGCCAGGGCGGGCGCGGACGAGCTGAAGGTGCGGATCGAGGAGTTCGACCTGGCCGAGCGGATCGACGGGGCCACACTTGGGTTGCCCTCCTTGTCGGACCGGCACCGGGTGGAGGTGGAGCTGGCCGAGGGGCTGCCGTACGTGCTGGGCGACGCGCTGGCCACCGATATCATCCTCGGCCAGCTGCTGGAGAACGCGTTCAAGTATTCGCCCAGGGGTGGGCTCATCAGCGTGGGGGCCTGGCCGGAGGAGGACAACGTGGTCGTCGTGGTCGATGATGAGGGGGTCGGTATCGCCCCGCCTGACCGGGAGCGGATCTTTGAGCGGTTCGTCCAGGTGGACAGCGGCGACCGGAGACGGTTTGGTGGAGTAGGGCTCGGGCTCTACATCGTCCGCAGCCTCGCCAGAGCACAGGGGGGAGATGTCAGCGCGCATCCGAGACCGGGAGGGGGCACCAGAATGCGGCTCGTCCTCAGGTGTGCTTCCCCTATCCGATCCGACACACCGATGCGGTAACGAGGTGGTCACGGTTGAGCTGATCTATCGTCCAATGTGTACAAGCTGTGATCGAGATGCGGTTTCTGGGATCGAGTAACGGGGCATTTCGGTCGTACCGGGGAGTGTTCCCGCGGGGGGCACAGGTAACGGGGAGGTGGGTGTGTCAAGCGTGGTGCTGCTGCCGTACGCGCCGTCCAGCGTTGCCGTCGCCCGCCAGCGTCTGAGCACTGACCTGCAGGACAGCGGGGTCTTTGCCGCCGCGATCGACGATGCGGTGCTGGTGGTGAGCGAGTTGCTGAGCAACGCGCTGCGGCACGCGCATCCGCTGCCGTCGGGCATGGTGAGGGTCGCCTGGCTGCGCAGTGACGATCACATCGAAGTGGCGGTGAGCGACGGGGGTGCGGCCACGGAGCCGCGGGCGGGCCGCCCGACCCTGTCCTCGCTCGGGGGCCGGGGGCTGGGCATCGTGGAGTACGTGGCGGAGAGCTGGGGAGTCAGGCACGACGGCGACACCACGACCGTCTGGGCCATCCTGCCCGCTCCCAGCCAGTCGATGAACGGGCAGGTGGCGGCCCTGCGAGAGGTCAGCTAGCTAGGCGGGCTGCAGCCGCCTGTTGAGCGCCGCCCGCTCGGTGACGGCCCACGCCGTCGAGACGAGCAGGTAGAGCGCGGCGGCCAGCGGCAGCACGAGCGTGGCCAGCACGGTGCCGTACGGCAGCAGCCGCATAATCTTCTTCAGCAGCTCCGGCTGCTCCTCCGCGATCTTCATTTGCCGCGCCGACAGCCACGCCACCACTGCGACCAGCGCGATGACCAAGACGAAGACCAAAAATGGTCCGCTGACCAGACCGTAATTGGCGATCACCCCGGCGACCTGCTGCCCCAGCGGTGCGCCGAAAAGCTGATGGCCGACGAGCGCCGTCGGGTGCGTGGCGACCTGGTACATCAGCCACAGGAACGGCAGCTGCGCCAGCATCGGCAGGAACCCGGCGAACGGCGAGGTGCCTTCCTTGGCGTACAGCGCGTTCATCTCCCGCGACAGCCGCTCGGGGTTGCGCCCGTGGCGTTTCTGCAGCTCACGCAGCTTCGGCGCGAGCCTTTCGCGGATCTTCATCGTCCGGGCCTGGCGGACGTTCAGCGGGAGCAGCAGGAGCCGTACGGCCAGCGTGAACAGCACGATCCCGAGCGCGGCACTGCCGCCGGACATGCCGATGACGAACGTGACAAGAGAATCGATCATGAGCCCTGTTTCCTCGAAAAGGGAGATCCGGGCTCACTCATGAGCGAGCGAGCCCCGCTTACGTGACGTGAAAGCGGGGCACGCCTAAGGCGCTCGTGGCCGCGACCGGCCGGCCGCGTCGGGGTCACGCTGCCGCTGGAAGGCCGTGCGGCGCGCGTAGGACAGCGGGAAGCTCGGCGGCTCCCCGCTGAGGGCGGGCAGCAGCGCGGCCGCCCACGTGGCCAGCAGCAGGATCGCCACCATGGTGATCCCCACCAGCCACGGATCGAACAGGAACTGCATCGAAGGTCAGTGCGAGCGGGAGGACTTGCCCACCACGGCGACCGCCACGAAGACGAGGACCGCGATGACGCCGATGATCAGAGCGAGCTTGATCAGGCCTGCCAGCATCGGCAGCAGGAAGTTGAACAGCACGAAGAGACCCAGCAAGGTCCCTATGACGAGCATCACGACTCTACCCATGAGGCCACCGTACGTCCTCCGCCCATGATCCGCGAGCCTTACGAAGCGATGACGCGTACATCACTCCCCGCCTCCCTGGCCGTACCGTGAAACCGTGAACACACGCATCCTGGTGGTCGACGACGATCCGACCGTCTCCGAGGTCGTGGCGCGCTATCTGGAGCGTGACGGGCACGAGGTCGAGTGCGTCGGCGACGGCGCCGAGGCGCTGCGCAGGGCGCTGGCCCGGCCGCCCGACCTCATGGTGCTCGACCTGATGCTGCCCAAGATCGACGGGCTCCAGGTGTGCAGGAAGCTCAGGGAGCGCTGGCCCGTACCGGTGATCATGCTGACCGCGCTCGGCGAGGAGATCGACCGCGTCGTCGGGCTGGAGACCGGCGCCGACGACTACGTCGTCAAGCCGTTCAGCCCGCGCGAGCTGGCGCTGCGCGTGCAGTCGGTGCTGCGGCGGGCCCGCGGCGCCGCCGTCACCAGCGGCACCGGCATCCTGCGCGACGGCGACCTGGTGGTGGACGTCGGCGCCCACGAGGTACGGCTGCGCGGCGAGGAGGTGCTGCTGACGGCCCGCGAGTTCGACCTGCTGGCCCACCTCATGCGCAACCCGCGGCAGGCGTTCAGCCGGTCGGCGCTGCTCAACCAGGTGTGGGGCTGGTCGTTCGGCGACTCCTCCACCGTGACCGTGCACGTGCGCAGGCTCAGGGAGAAGATCGAGACCGACCCGACCGATCCGCGGCGCATCGTCACGGTGTGGGGCGTCGGGTACCGGTACGAGCCTCTGGAGGGCTGATGACGCCGGTGCCGGGCAGGGTGGAGGGTCGATGATGCCGAGGCCGGGCAGGGTGGAGGGTCGATGATGCCGAGGCCGGGCGACCTGCCCATGATCGTGGCCGTCACGGCCGGGCTCGGGCTGCTCATCGCGCTCGCCGGCATCTGGCTCATGTGGCGGCTGCGTGCCAGGTCCATCGGGGTGATGCTGGCCGTGGTCGTGGTGGTCGCCGTCACGGCCACGCTGGCCGGCGTCGTGGCGATCATCACGAAGATGTTCATCGAGGGGCCGGCCAAGGACTTCGTGCTGAGCGTGGTGGCCGTCGGCGGGCTGGTGGGGCTGGGGGTGGCGTTCGTGCTGGCCAGGCGGGTCGTCGGAGAGAGCAGGCGGCTGGTCCAGGCGGTGCGCGCGGCGCCGTTCGTGGCCCCTCGGGGGCTGCCCGCGGAGCTGCAGACGATCGCCAACACCCTTGAGGAGGCGTACGCGCGCGAGCGGGCCCTGGAGGGGGCGCGGCGGGAGCTCGTCGCGTGGGTGAGCCACGACCTGCGCACGCCGCTGGCCGGGATGCGGGCCATGGCCGAGGCGCTGGAGGACGGCGTGGTGTCCGACCCCGCGACGGTCGCGCGCTACCACCGGCAGATCAAGCTGGAGGTCGAGCGGCTGTCCGCGATGGTGGACGACCTGTTCGAGCTGTCGCGGATCCACGCGGGTGCGCTGCGGCTTTCACGGGCCAGGATCGGGCTCGCCGACCTGCTCGCCGACACGATGGCCGGCGCGGAGCCGCTGGCCAGGGCCAAGGGAGTGGTGCTCACGGCCGAGGCGTCGGCCGCCGTGCCCGTGGAGGCCGACGCGGGCGCCCTCGGACGGGCCCTGGGGAACCTGGTCGTCAACGCCATCAGGCACACGCCGTCGGACCGGACCGTGGTGCTCAGGGCCGAGGTGGACGCGGCCGGAATGGCCTGCCTGTCCGTCACGGACTGTTGCGGGGGGATACCCGAGGAGGATCTCCCTCGGGTGTTCGAGGTGGCCTTCCGGGGGGAGGCGGCTCGTACCCCGACCGCTGACGGCGGGGCCGGGCTCGGGCTGGCCATCGCGCAAGGGATCGTGGAGGCGCACGACGGGGTGATCGACGTGGTCAACGACGGGCCCGGGTGCCGGTTCGAGATCCGGCTGCCCCTGGTCGGCGGCTGACCTCCTCGTCCCCCCGCTCAGGCGCTCTCCGGCAGGTCCCGGGGCTCGCCGAACGACTCCGCCATCGCGCGGAACGTCGGGCACGGCCAGCGCCACATGCAGCTCCGGCAGCGCAGTATCGGATGGGCGGTGTCGCTCGTGATGCCCCCCGCGTCACGCGGCTGGTGGAGATCGAGCAACCTGAGCCCGAGCTCCGAGAACCTGAGCAGCTCGGTACGCGCCGCCGCGAGGAACTCCAGGTCCTCGATCGCGAGCCGGGTGCGGATGGGGACGTAGCCTTCGTGGTTCACCAGGCCGCGCAGGCGCCCCGCTTGGTCATGCCATGACGTCGCCTTCTCTGTGCTGATTTGGATGGTCTCCAGGCGTTCTCGGAGGCCCTGGCGCTGAGCGTCTTCGGGTTTTTCAGCTTTCATCGATCCGGGGCCCGTCGGTCGTGCCCCAGCCCCTCCTTCTCCACGAAGCGGTGGCGGTTCCCGTGTCACGCTGTCAAGCTTCGCGTACTCTCCGTTTTCATGGAGCCCAAACGGAGGACAAAAACCTGTGGTTCCCCTATCGGCGTGACAACGTGACCGGAAGCGCTCGCGCCGCTAGCCTGCCCATGTGGAGCTCAAGGTCTCGACTCGATCACATGCCGGGTGCGCACTCGTTGCCATCACCGGAGAAATCGACCTCTATACGGCGCCTCACCTGCAGTCCGAGTTCACTCGGCTGCTGCAGGACGGGCCAAGCCGGGTGGTCATCGACATGTCCGCCGTGGATTTCTGCGACTCCACGGGGATGAACGTGCTGCTCTCGGCGCTGAAGCGGATGAAAGAGCAGGGAGGGGCGCTGGAGGTGGCCGCGCCGCGTCCCGCCGTACGCAAGATCCTTCAGGTCACGGGGCTCGACTCGGTGTTCACCGTGCACGAAGAGGTGCCGCAGGAGCTCCTCGTCGCAGAGGGCTCATGACGGGTGCACACACCGCTGTGGAGGCGATGACCGGTGAGTGGTGACACGGCGGTCGTCATCCCCGCCGTCAACGAGGCCGACCGCATCGAGGCCACCGTCAAGGCCGCCGCCGCCCTGCCCGGCGTCGACCTCGTCGTGGTCGTCGACGACGGCTCGACCGACCAGACGGGCAGGGTGGCCCGCGCGGCCGGAGCCAGGGTGGTGCGCCACAGCCGCAACCGCGGCAAGGCCGCCGCCATGGAGACGGGCGCCGAGGCCGTACGCCTGCTCGACGAGGACGCCGCCCCGCGCCACCTGCTCTTCCTCGACGCCGACCTCGGCGAGACGGCCCAGGCCGCCGCGCCGCTGATCGCGCCCGTGCGCGAGGGCACGGCCGACATGACGATCGCCGTGTTCACCACGCGGGTGAAGCTGGGCGGGCACGGCTTAGTCGTACGGCTGTCCAAAGAGGGCATCCGCCGCGCCACCGGCTTCGACCCGGCCCAGCCGCTCAACGGCCAGCGCTGCCTGACCAGGGCCGCGTTCGAGGCGGCGCGCCCGCTGGCGCACGGGTTCGGCGTGGAGACGGCGCTGACCATCGACCTGCTGCGCAAGGGATACCGCGTCCTCGAGGTCGAGGTGGACATGGCCCACCGGGCCACCGGCACCGACTGGCGGGCGCAGCTGCACCGGGCCCGGCAGTTGCGGGACGTCGCGCGGGCGCTGGCGGTGCGCGAGCCCGTCGTCGTCCACAACCTCGACAAGCTCCGGCACCGGTGACCATCGGCGGTGCGGTTGATCGTCCCGGCGCCTACACTTCCGGCATGCCGGACATAGATGAGCAAGGCCGCCCCGAACCACCGCTCGCCGAGGGAGAGCTCGCCACCCTCGTCGGTTACCTGGAGTACCACCGCGCCACCCTCGCGTGGAAGACCGCCGGACTGGACGCTGCCGGGCTCAAGGCCACCGTGGGCGTGTCCTCGATGACGCTGGGCGGGATGCTCAAGCACCTGGCGTACGTCGAGGACTTCTGGTTCGCCCGCTTCCTGCACGACCGCGAGGGCCAGCCCCTGTGGGGCACGGTGGACTGGAAGGCCGACCCCGACTGGGACTGGCACTCCGCCACCGGGAACACCCCTGAGGAGCTGCGCGAGCTGTGGCAGGACGCCGTGTCACGCTCCCGCGCCCTGCTGGACGAGGCGCTGGCCGATGGCGGCCTGGACCGGCTGTCCACGCGGGCGTGGGGTGATGGGCGCAAGGTCAATGTGCGGTGGATCCTCGTGCACATGATCGAGGAGTACGCACGGCACAATGGCCACGCCGACCTCATCCGGGAGTCCGTGGACGGACTGACCGGGGAGTGACCGCTTTTCCGCAGGTCGGCGCCATCGGGAATCGATGGACGGCGGGTTGTCCACAGGCGGGCGGTCGCAGGGATCGTTCTGGCGCGGGTTGTCCACAGGCGAGGGCCGTTCGTCGGTAGGCGTCTCGCGAGTGTGCTGGAATTTCCCGGTGACTTCGCAGACGCATCGCATCCGGGCGCGGGCCCGGCCGGCAGGGGCCGCCACGGCGGCGATCGGCGTCTCGATCCTGCTGACGATCACCATCGGGCTCCTGGGCCCGTCGGCGATGGTCCCCGCCCTGAGCGGCCCGGCCTGGCACCCGCCCTTCTCGCTGGGCGTCGAGCCCGATGCGCGCCTGGTGATCGCCCTGGCGGCGACCGCCGTCGTCCTCGGCGGCCTCGGGCTGCTGCTCGCCCTCCGCGAGCCCGGGTTCGGGCGGCTCCCGAAGGCGCAGGTGTTCGTGCTGGTGGGGTGCGTGGCGGCCGGCGTCCTGGCGTTCCTGCCACCCTCGGGCTCGGGCGACCACCTCAACTACGCGGCGTACGGCCGCATGGTGACCCTGGGCCTCAGCCCGTACACGCACGGGGCCGACGACCTCCCCGGCGACCCCATCGCCGACGCCGTGGAGAGGCCGTGGCGGGAGGAGCCGAGCGTCTACGGCCCCGTGGCCACCGCCGTGCAGGCGCTGGCGAGCTGGATCGGCGGAGACTCGCTCAGGCTGACGATGTTCGTCCTGGCCGCCGTCAACGCCGCCGCGTTCATCGCGACCGCCCTGCTCATCGACCGCTTCACCCGCGACGACCCCGCCAGGCGCCTGCGGGCGGCGCTGCTGTGGACGGCCAACCCGCTCCTGCTCTACCAGCTCGTCGCGGGCATGCACGCCGACACGCTCGCCATCGCCTGCATGGTCGCTGCCCTCCTGGCCAGAAGCCGCCCCATGGGCGCCGGCGCCCTGCTGGGCCTGGGCGTCGCGATCAAGGTCAACGCCGGCCTCGTCGCCCTCGGCCCGGCCTGGGAGCTGCGCCGGCACCCCCGCCGGCTGGCCCTCATGGCGGGCTGTGCGGTCGCGGTGGTCGTGGCCGGCTACGCGATCGTCGGGCCGGAGGCGATCGCCCCGATGACCCGCACGAGCAAGTCGATCTCGCACGCCTCCCCGTGGAAGCTCGTGCAGGGCTGGATCCAGGTCATTGTGGGCCCGGGCAGCGCGTACCGGGGCGAGATCCAGATCGGCTCGCTCCTGCTCCTAGCGCTCATCGCCTGGGCCCTCCTCCGCCTGGCCTCCCTCCGGGGGATGCTGACCCCGCTGCGCACGCCAGGCAATTCCGACAGGCCTAGGACACGGGGCGGTGCGCTAAGCGAGCCGGGCGCGCTAGGCAAACCGGCGCTGAGTGAGCCGGACGAGCTAGGCAAGTCGGACGTGCTGGGCAGGCCGGAGGCGCTAGGCGGGCCGGAGGTGCTGGACAAGCCCGACGCGCTGGGCGGCATACCGGACACAGCGGGCACGGCGGGCACGTTGGGCAAGCTGGATGCGGTCGGCAAGCCGGACATGCCGGATACGGCGGGCGTGCCTGGGGCGCTGGGTGTGGCGGGTTCACCGCGCACACTCGGCATGCCGGGCGCCGGGCGCACGCCCGACGCCCTGGGCACAGGCATGGGCGTCGGCCGGGGGGTGGAGGCGCCGGTGGTGGCGGCGGGGCTGATGGTGGCCTACCTGTTCGCCACGCCGTACATCCTGCCCTGGTACGACGGGCTGGCGTTCGGGCTGCTGGCCCTGGTAGCGGCCTCCGCCCTCGACACGTTCATGGTGGCGCACCTGCTGGTGCTGTCGGTGGCGTACCTGCCCGCCCGCGTGGACGGGGTGCCGGCCGAGCTCGACTGGCTCAGCAAGGAGCTCAGGCCCCAGCTTGCCTGGGTGCTGCTGGCTCTGACGGTGGCGCTGGTGGTGTGGGCGTGGCGAGCTGCAAGGCCCGTACGCAGGCCGCGAGCGTCAGCGGCACCGCCACCGTCAGCGCCATAGCGGGGATGGCGATGCCCGAGTCGTTCATGAGGAAGCCGACGAAAGCGCACGTCAGAGCCCCGAACAAGCCCGCCCTGAACGCCGGGGCCTCCCGGTAGGCCAGCCCGAGGGCGGCGGCGCCCCAGCGTGACGGGCGGGCCAGCACCAGAAACAGGAAGGCCAGCGCGACCAGCGAGAGGAGGGTCAGAGACCAGTTCCCCACCGTCACCCCGACCATGGCACCGAACTTGCGCCCGACGACCGTCCACGCCTGGCCGTCGATGATCTGCTGCACGAAGGTGCCCAGGTGGGTGCGCTGGGTCTCCGGCCGCAACCAGTCCACCACCGACAGCGCCCCCACGATCGCGGCCCCCGCCAGCCCGACCACGACCAGCCGCAGCAACGACACCCGCTTGCCCGACAGCAACATCAGGAACACCGCCAGCCCGATCACGAACGCCGGCACACCCCCGAAGTCCGCCCCCCAGGAAGGCCACCCGTCCGCGAAGACCGCGAACGCCCCGTACACCGAACACAACCCGACCACCACGACCCTCGACACCCCCCGGCCGAGCAGCCACTGAGCCACCCCGGCCAGCCCGAGCACGGTGCCCGTGGCGTAGATGGCGAAGGCGATGTTGCTGAACCCGTAGAACCGCCCGCCCGTCACGGGCTCGTACCCGGTGACGGCGTTCACCTGGAGCTTCGACCCGGTCATGACGTCGATCAGGAGCGCGAGCGAGGTGACGGCGGCCACCACGGTCAGGGGTCCCAGCACGTGCGCCCGCCAGGGGCCGGCGAAGGCGAGGGCGGTGATGAGGGCGGCGATGCCCAGAATCGTCACGATCACCGACAACATCGGGACCGGCAGGGTCCACCACGGGACTAGCTGGGCCAGGAAGGTGGAGATGGCGATCGCGCCACTGAGCACGGCTACGAGTTGGACGGCTTTGAGCAGCTTGGAGGCGCTCGCCCGCACCACCCCTGCCTCCGCGCCCGTGCCCGCTCCCGTGCCCGCTCCCGTGTCCGCAGTCGCGAGTGGGCCCATGGAGGTGCCCGCGCCTGCGTCCGCACTTGCGGCCAGGTCCGAGGGCGTGCCCGCGCTTGCGGCCAGGCTCGAGGGCGTCCCCGTGCCTGCGTTCGCGCTCATGCCCGAGCCTGCGCCTGCGTCGGTGCTCAGGCCAGCGCCTTCGCCTGCACTCGCGCCTGCGTCCATGTCGGCGCCTGTGCCCGCGGCGGGCCCTGTGCCCATACCCATGCTCGTGCCCGTGCTCGCGGCTGCGTCCGTGCTTGGGGCCTCGGAGCGGCGGCGGCGGAGGCGGAGGGCTAGGGCGGCGAAGGCGTAGAAGAGGAGCTGGGCCGTGACCAGGACGGCGAAGAACGGGCCGCGGACCTCGCGCAGCACCTGGCTGGCCAGGTCACCGTCCGCCAGCTCCGTCACCGTCTCGGCCGGTGTGGCGGGGGCGGGGCCGCCGGGTTGCCAGGAGCGGCCGACCACCTCGCGGGCGGCGGGCAGGCCGAGGAGCTGGATCGTGGTGGCGGTGAGGTCGGTGATCGCGACCAGGGCGTCCTGGCGGGTGGAGGTCGCGGTGAGGTGGCCGTGCGGGTACGGGCGGCCGTCCGGGGAGGGGCCGGTGGCGATGGCGACGTGGAGGTGGGCGTTCGGGGTGACGTCCGAGATGCCGGCCAGGAGGACGGTGGTGCCCTGGGGGAGGCGGCTGATCAGGGTGCCTACCTGCTGGTCCGCCCGCGACACCGCGGCCTGGCGGGCGGTGGGCGTGAGGGGGGTGGGGACGCCGTACTCGTCGAGGGGCTGCTTCGACCAGGCGTCGGAGAGGGCGGATGCGTCGAGGACGATCAGGTTGTAGGGGGTGAGGTCGCCCAGGGAGTCGAGAGTGTCGAGGGTGGGGGTGTATCTGGCGATATTTCCGGACTTGTCGGCGGCGGCCAAGGCGGCGCCCGGGCCGATCGCGGCGACCTTCCCGCCTCCGTCCGTCACGAGCTGGCCCAGCGTGCCCAGCTTGGCGTCGTAGCCGGTCTCCGCCTGGTACGCGGTCAGGGCGGCCCAATTCGGGACGGTGGCGCCTTGGCCTTCCTGCTGAGGAGTGGGTGGGACCGGGCAGCCCTTGCCCTCCGCACCGGCTCGCTGGCCCGCCGAAACGGTCAGCCAGCCGGCTGTGGGGCACGTGATGCCACGGTCGGGAGGTGGGACGGCCCGCGTGGACAGGGACGCTGAGGCCCCTTCGGTGACCAGCCGCCACAGGGCGGGCGTCCGCGCCTCGTCGAGGTCGCTCCACTCCAGCCCGGGCACCCCGATGAGCGCCACCCGCCCCTGCGGCGCGCTCGTGGCTGGGAGCGCGACGGCCGCTGCCTCCGCGCCCGCGTGCCGTTCTGTGCTGGCCGTCGTGTCCGTGCTCGCGTGCCGTTCTGTGCTGGCCGTCGTGCCCTCGCCCGCGTGCCGATCTGTGCTCGCCGCCGTGCCCGCGCCTGCGAGTCGGCCGGTGTTCGCCGCCGCGCCTGCGCGGGTGCTTGGGGTTGTGGCGATGCTCGCCGCTGCGATCCTGCCCGTGTGCGCCTTTCCGCTCGCCACTGCGGCGGGGCTGGTGCTGCCACCAGCCTCGGCGCCTGTGCTCGCCCATGCGCCTGTGCGGGTGCTCGCGTGCCGGCCGGCGTTCGCATCCGTGCCTGTGCCCGCGGATCGGGTGATGGCCGCGCCCGCCGCGGCGGCCGGGCCTGCGGTGGTGCCGGCCGTGGCTGTGTCCCGGCCTGGGGCGGTGCCGGCTGCCGGGGCTGCGGCCGGGCTTGTGCCGGTGCTTGTGTGTGGACTGGTGCTCGCCACTGCGGCTGGGCCCCTGCTGGTGCCGGCGTCCGCGCCAACGCCCGTGGTGATGTGCGCGGGTGCCGTGCTCAGGGCTGTGGCCGGGACGGTGGGGAGGAGGGTGAGGGGGAGGGCGAGGAGGGCGGTGGCGAGGGTGCGGGTGGGGCGGCGGGCGGGGTGGTGTGGTGCGTACCGGGCCTCGCGCGGGCGCGGCGTGGCGTTCGGCATGTACGGACCCCCAGTAGTCTGCCCCTCGATCAACAACAGCCACGGTAACGTGCCACACCGTGACAAGTGGCGAGGTGGGCGTGATCCGGCGGCAGTGGTGGGCGTGGGCGGTCGTGGTGCTCGTCGTCGCGGTCGCGGTGGCGCCGCTGGTGGACACGTGGCTGACGAACCCCGACGATCAGCGGCTCGTGGACCTGGACGTTTACCGTACGGGCGGGCAGATGCTGCTCGACGGGCGGCCGGTGTACGACTACGTCACGCCCGCGCCGCAGTTGCTGCCGTTCACGTATCCGCCGATCGCCGCGATGCTGGCGGTGGTGCTGGCGTGGATGTCGTGGGAGACGGCGCAGTGGGTCTGGACGGCGGGGATCTTCGTGGCGCTCGCCGTGACGGTGTGGCTGTCGTTCCGTCAGGTGCTGGAGCGGGAGTCGCTGCGCAGGTACGTGCCGTGGGCGTTCGCGCTGCTCATGGTGCTGTGCACGTACCTGATGCCGATCAGGGACCAGGTCAGGTTCGGGCAGGTGGACATCCTGCTGGTGGCGTTGTGCTTGGCGGACTGCGTGGTGCGGCGGCCGTGGTGGCCGCGGGGGTTCCTGATCGGGCTGGCGACGGCGGTGAAGCTGACTCCGGGCGTCTTCCTGATCTACCTGCTGGTGACGAGGCAGTGGCGGACGTTCTTCATGGCGTCGTTCGCGGCGGCGGTGCTCACGTTGCTGCCGTTCGCGGTGATCCCGCAGGATGCGGCGGACTTCTGGTTCTCGGCGCTGCTCGATCCTGAACGGCTGGGCGCGAACGCGGCCACGACGAACCAGTCGATCCGCGGCATGCTGATCCGGTTGTACCTGCCGCAGGAGTGGCTGACGCTGCTGGTGTGGGCGGCGATCGTGGTCGTGGTGGGCTGGTTCGGGTTCCGGGGGGCGCGGGAGGCGTACAGGGCGGGTGACACGCTCACGGCGGTCGCGCTGGTGGGGCTGATGGCGGTGCTGCTGTCGCCGGTGGCGTGGATCCACCACCTGGCGTGGGTGGTCGTGGTGCTGGCGGCGATCGTGGGCGACGGGCGGGACCCGGTGCGGCTGCGGGTGGCGGCGGGTGTGTGGCTGTTCTACGTGGTGCCGGTCCCGTGGTGGGGGGTGTCGCTGATCAGCCTGAAGATCCCTGGGGTCAGCCTGGTGCTCGGCAAGATCGTGCAGAACGGGTTCGGGCTGGGTGCGGTGGCCCTGGTGTGGTTGTTGGTGTCCTGGCTGCCGAAACGCCGCCGGATCGCTTGACCCAGCCATTACGCTCGGTGCCGTGCTCGTTACCACATGGGTGATCGTGGGCGTCGTCGCCGGAATCAGTGGCGTGATGATCGGTTACCTGGCGCTGCGCCAGGCCAGGGCCACGGTGGAAGACTGCCAGCGGATGCTCTCGCGGCAGATCAGCGAGGGGCGCGGCGATCTCAAGGCGATCAGGGACGTCGCGGTGTGCCGGTACGACGCGCTGTCGGAGATGACCGGGCGGCTGTCGTTCTCCGTGGCGATGATCAACGGGCTGGGTGACGGGATCGTGCTGACGTCCATCAACGGGCGCAGCGAGACCCGCACGTACGTGCGGGGCGTGGTGGGCGGGAAGGGGCAGCAGCCGCTGTCGCCGGAGGAGGAAGAGGCGGTGCGGGCCGCCAGGCTGGGGCACGGTCCCGTGGTCGCGTGCCGGGCCGCCGAGCTGCTGTGAGTTCAGTCCGTACGGTGACTCGGTGGCCGAAATGGCGGCGGGCGCTGTCCACCTGCGGATAGCCTGTAAGTATGCCCAGACTCGCCTATCTCGGACCGGAAGGGACCTTCACCGAAGAGGCCCTGCGGCTCCTCGACCCCACCGCCGAGCGCCTGCCCTGCGCCACCGTGAGCGCCGCGCTGAACGCGGCCCGCTCCGGCGACGCCGACGGCGCGGTGGTGCCGCTGGAGAACTCCATCGAGGGTGCGATCACCACGACGCTCGACGAGTTCGCCTGGGGCGAGCCGTTGCTGATCAACGCCGAGCTGCTGCTGCCCGTGCAGTTCTCGCTCCTGGCCCGGCCCGGCACCGAGATCCCGCACATCAAGCGGGTCTACACGCATCCGGCGGCGATCACGCAGTGCCGCGCCTACATCTCGCGCGAGCTGCCCGACGCCGTCGTGGTGGCGGCCCCGTCCACGGCGGCCGCCGCGCAGGAGGTGTCGCTGCCCGGCTCGCCGTACGACGCCGCGATCGCCGCGCGCATCGCCGGCGAGCACTACGGGCTGGTGGAGCTGGCCGGCGACATCGGCGACCGCTCCGACACCGTGACCAGGTTCGTGAAGGTGAGCCGGCCGGGGCCGCTGCCGGAGGCGACCGGCTCCGACCGCACCACGCTGGTGGTCTTCCTGGCCGACGACCACCCGGGCGCGCTGCTGGAGATGCTGACCGAGTTCTCCGTGCGCGGGGTCAACCTGACGCGCATCGAGTCGCGGCCGACCGGCGACGGCATCGGGCGCTACTTCTTCCACTTCGACTTCGAGGGGCACGTCGCCGACGCCCGCGTGGGCGAGGCGATCGCGGGGCTGCACCGGATCTGCGGCGAGGTGCGCTTCCTCGGCAGCTACCCGCGGGCCGACGGCGTGGCGCCGCAGATCAAGCGGGGCACGTCCGACCCGGAGTTCGCGGAGGCGGGCGAGTGGCTGGCGAAGGTCAGGGCTGGGCAGGTCTGAGCACCTGACCGCGTACGCGGGCGAGTGGCTGGCCAAGGTCAGGGCCGGGGAGGCCTGAGCACCTGACGGCGTACGCGGGAAAGCAGGGGCGCGGCGCCTCCGTCCGCCGGTAGCCTTGCCCTTGTGATTGACCTGCGTACCCTTCGTGAGGACCCCGACCGGCTACGGGCGTCGCAGCGTGCCCGCGGTGAGGACGACTCGGTCGTCGACACGCTGCTCGACCTCGACGAGCGCCGCCGATCCGCGCTGACCTCGTTCGAGTCGCTGCGCGCTGAGCAGAAGAGCATGGGCAAGTCGGTCTCCAAGGCGCAGGGCGAGGAGAAGGCGGCGCTGCTCCAGCGCGCCAAGGAGCTCGCGGGCCAGGTCAAGGCCGCCGAGTCGGAGGCCGAGAAGCTGGGCGCCGAGCTCGACGAGGTGCTCCAGACGGTGCCCAACATCGTCGAGGAGGGCGCGCCCCCCGGCGGCGAGGACGACTACGTCGTGCTGGAGACGCACGGCGAGCCGCGCACGTTCGACTTCGAGCCGAAGGACCACCTGGAGCTGGGCGAGGCCCTGGGCGCCATCGACATGGAGCGGGGCGCCAAGGTCTCGGGCTCGCGCTTCTTCTTCCTCAAGGGCGTCGGCGCGCGGCTGCAGCTCGGCCTGCTCAACATGGCGATGCAGCAGGCGATCGAGGCCGGGTTCACGCCGATGATCACGCCGGTGCTCGTCAAGCCGGAGACCATGCAGGGCACCGGCTTCCACGTGGCCCACGACAAGGAGATCTACCGGCTGCCTGAAGACGACCTCTACCTCGTCGGCACCTCCGAGGTGTCGCTGGCGGGCTACCACGCTCAGGAGATCCTCGACGCCGGTGACCTGCCGCTGCGGTACGCCGGCTGGTCGTCGTGCTTCCGCCGCGAGGCGGGCTCCTACGGCAAGGACACCAGGGGCATCATCCGGGTGCACCAGTTCGACAAGGTCGAGATGTTCTCGTACGTGCGGCCGGAGGACGCCCACGAGGAGCACCAGCGGCTGCTCGGCTGGGAGAAGGAGATGCTGGCCAAGATCGAGGTCCCGTACCGCGTCATCGACACGGCGGCGGGCGACCTCGGCATGTCGGCGGCCCGCAAGTTCGACTGCGAGGCGTGGATCCCCACGCAGGGCCGCTACCGCGAGCTGACCTCGACGTCCAACTGCACCGAGTTCCAGGCGCGCAGGCTCGCCGTCCGCTACCGCGACAAGGACGGCAAGCCGCAGCACCTCGCCACGCTCAACGGCACGCTCGCCACGACCCGCTGGATCGTGGCGATCCTGGAGAACCACCAGCAGGCCGACGGCTCCGTGGTGGTCCCCCAGGCGTTGCGGCCCTACGTGGGCCTCGACGTGCTGGAGCCGGCGAAGTAGCCGGAAGTCGCGCGGCGGGCGTCCCTCCTGATGGCGGCGGCGCTCGCCAGCACGACCAGGCCGGTCAGCAGGACGGCGAGCGCGAGCGCGAGCGTGTACGAGTCCGGCGTGCCCCGCGCCCAGCCCGTGAACGGCAGGTAGACGGCCCCGTAGACGAGCGGCGCGGCCAGCGCCCCGATGGCGGCGGAGGCCGGGCGGGCCTTGCCGGCTATGGCCAGCACGAGGCAGACCGTGACGCCCGCCAGGAGCAGGGCCGCCCCGATGAGGACGACGGGCACGCCCAGGACGACCTCCGGGTACGGCGGCAGGACTTCGGAGCGCACCAGGAGCAGCAGACCCGAGCAGGCGGCGAGCGCGGAGCCGGTGTAGGCCAGGGTGAACTGGCGCATCCCGGCCCCCGCCCCGGCGAACAGCATGCAGGCGGCAAGGAAGATCGCCACGTTCTGCTCGGGTTCCACGCCCACCTCGGCCGCCTCGGTGCCGGGCCAGCCGATCTGCCGCCACGTGCCCGACGCGTCGCGGACGGTGATGCCCGCCATGCCGTCCGCCACGACGACGACGTGCTGCCCGTTCGGCTGCTCCCGCACGGCCAGTGACCGCGAGCGCAGCCCGTCGGGCCGGTACTGCCGGCTCAGCCGCTTCAGGTCATCCGCCGACGGCTCCCAGGACGTGTGCCACGTGACGCCGGTGTCGTCGGACTGCTCCACGGCCATCCGGCCCTGGACCAGGCGGTAGCAGCGGGCGGGCTGCCAGGGGACGCACTGGGCGCTCTGCGCCGGCCGTCCTTTGTCCTCGCCGGTCCGCTCCGTCCAGGTGCGGCCGCCGTCCTCCGACACCAGGTCCAGCATCCGGTCCGTGTGGACGGTGATGCGCCCGGAGGGGCTCACCTCCACGGCCGTGGCCGAGGGCGGTGGGATCGGGCCCGAGGTGGCGGCGACGGCGAGCACGGCCAGCGGCATCGTCACGATGATCCGCCGGCGGGCCGAGCCGGGGTGGCCGAGGGTGCGCCGCCGTACCCACCACGCCAGGGCGAGGGCGGGCAGCGCCAGGAGGTCCGTAGGGTCGGCCAGGACGCGCGACGGGCCCGCCACGAGGGTCCAGGCTTGGGAGGCGAGCTCCGCGCCCGTCTCCGTCGTTTTGACGGCCGTGAAGAGCACACCGGTGAGTACGGTCGCCGCCAGGTCGGCGCGCCGCCAGAAGAGCAGGGCCACCAGCGCGGGCGCCACGACGAGCCCGGCGACGTCGCTGAGCTTGCCCGTGACGGGGCCGGGCCACGACTGTTTGAGCAGGTGGTCGTTGACCAAGAGCACGAGGACCCCGGCAATGGTCACGGGGTGACACAACCACGCGTACCTCATACTCAGGTCGATGGCCGGGCAAGGCGGGCGGTTCGGGAGATGTGTGAGTCGAGTCACACCCGTGACCGATCCGACACCGCCTTCGTGATCTTTCTCACGCTTCGGCCGGCCCGAGACCCGGGCGCCGGGAGGACCGAAACCCCTGGCCCCGGACAAGCAAAAGACCGGAGCCCGCTGGGAGCGAACCCCGGTCTATCTCGCTGCTACAGGTGGGTTAGAGGGCCCGGACCTGAGAGGCCTGCGGCCCCTTCTGTCCCTGCGTGATCTCGAACTCGACCCGCTGGCCGTCTTCAAGGCTGCGGTAGCCGTTGCCGACGATCTCGGAGAAGTGAACGAACACGTCCGGCGCACCGCCGTCCGGGGCGATGAAGCCGAAGCCCTTCTCGGCGTTGAACCACTTGACGGTTCCCTGAGCCATAAAAGCTCTCCCTCAGGATGTGAATCTATGGGACCCACACCTCGTGGGTCCCGGTGTGTCGTACAGCAAGCACCCGGGGTGGCTCAGACAAAGTCATGCTGGTTTTCACTACGGGATCAGCTAATACAACGCCATCACATCTAACACCATTCTGGAGCGTTGGTGTTCCCGTCCTCAGGAAGATTTCTGTCCGGCGGCATCACCGGGCAAACTGGAACCTGTTATGCAGAGTCTTCCCGCGCCGCGGCTAGTGGCCACCGACCTCGACGGTACCGCCTTGCGTACGGACGGAACCGTGTCTCCCCGCACGGTCGCCGCCTTCGGCAAGGTCGAGGAATCCGGCGCTGTGCTCGCCTTCGTGACCGGGCGTCCGCCCCGGTGGATGGGCGGGGTCGCCGCCGCCGTCCGCCACCGTGGCCTGGCCATCTGCGCGAACGGAGCCCTGATCTACGATCTCCATACCGAACGGATAGTGGAATCTCACCTCATCACCGTGGAGGTACTCGAGGAAGTCGTCGCTCAGCTAAGAGCGAACGTGCCCGAACTCGTATTTTCGGTCGAGTATGAAGCCGGTTTTGCGCATGAGTCCGATTTCCTGCTGGGCGGCCTGGACCGGCACCAGGGAGCGGTGCGGGTCGACTCGGTGACCGCCCGGCCCTGCGCCAAGCTGCTCGCCCTGCACGCGGCCATGGGCGCCGACGAGCTGCAGGCCATCGTGGACGAGCTGGTGGGGCACCTGGTCACGGCCACGCACTCCAGCCGGAGGGGCCTGATCGAGATGAGCGCCCAGGGCGTCACCAAGGCGAGCGCGCTCGCGGCGTTCGCGGCGCAGCACGGGATCAAGGACACGCAGACCGTCGCGTTCGGTGACATGCCGAACGACCTGCCCATGCTGAGCTGGGCAGGCACGTCGTACGCGGTGGCCAACGCGCATCCGGACGTGCTGGCGGCGGTCGATCACGTGACCGCCGCCAACGACGACGACGGCGTCGCCCGAGTGCTTGAGGAGCTTTACGGATAGCCGCGTCCAGCGGCTATCCGCAGCAGGCGCTTGCGCCGCTACGGATAGCAGGGGGCACCGAAGCCGCTACGGAGAGCATGGGGCACCGAAGCCGCTACGGACAGCAGCAGGGGCCGCCGCAGCCGTTACGGGCGGCAGGGGCGCCGGCGCCGCTACAGGTAAGGGCCGGAGCCGCCGTGCGGGCGCCCGCCCTCTTCACCCGGCACGCCAGGCGCGCCGGGCAGCGCCCTGCGCATCTGCTCAAGCTGGGCACGAGCCGCCATCTGCTGCGCGAACAGCGTGGTCTGGATGCCGTGGAACAACCCTTCGAGCCAACCCACCAGCTGGGCGTGCGCGATGCGCAGCTCCGCCTCGCTGGGCGGGGTGCCGTTGTCGTCGGTGAACGGGAGCGAGAGCCGCTCCAGCTCGTCCACCAGCTCCGGCGCCAGCCCGTCCTCGAGCTCCTTGATGGAGGACTCGTGAATCTCCTTCAGCCGCTTGCGGCTGGCCTCGTCGAGCGGGGCCGCGCGGACCTCTTCGAGAAGCTGGCGGATCATGCTGCCGATGCGCATCACCTTGGCGGGCTGCTCGACCAGGTTGGTCACCGATCGATCATCTTCGCCGTTATCGCCCTGACCTTGGAAGTCGGGGCCCACCACCACGATGTGGGGGGTGTTGTTGTCCTCAGCATTCATAACACTCACCGTACTAGCAGGATCTTGCCGACGTGCTCTCCCGAATCCAACATTCGGTGAGCTTCGGCGGCCTCGGCCATGGGCACCTCGGCGTAGACGACAGGCTTCACCGCACCCGCCTCGACCAGGGGCCAGACGTTGTCGACGACGCTGCGTACGATGACGCCCTTCTCGTCGACGGGGCGGGCGCGCAGCGTGGTGGCGTGCACCGACAGCCGCTTGGAGAGCATCGCGCCGAGGTCGATCTCGCCCTTGCGGCCGCCCTGCAGCCCGATGATCACCAGCCGCCCGCCGGTGCGCAGCGCGCGGACGTTGCCCGTGAGGTACTTCGCGCCCATGATGTCGAGGATGACGTCGGCGCGTACCTTGTCCGCGAAGTCCTCCTCGCGGTAGTTGATGACCTCGTCCGCGCCCAGCTCCCTGACCTGCTCGGCCTTCGCGGCCGAGCCGACGGTGGTGACGACGTGCGCGCCGAGCGCCTTGGCGAGCTGCACCGCGAACGTGCCGATCCCGCTGGCGCCGCCGTGCACCAGCAGCGTCTCGCCCCTGCGCAGCCGGCCGACCATGAACACGTTCGACCAGACGGTGCACGCCACCTCGGGCAGCCCCGCGGCCGCGCGCAGCGGCACATTGGCAGGCGCCGGCATGACCTGCTGCCACGGCACGGCTACGCGCTCGGCGTAACCGCCGCCGCCGAGCAGCGCGCACACCTCGTCCCCCGGCTTGAACTGCTCCACGTCCGCCCCGACCTCGGCCACCACCCCCGAGACCTCCAGCCCCGGGTACGGCGGCGAGCCGGGCGGCGGGTCGTAGAATCCCTGCCGTTGCAGGACGTCGGCCCGGTTCACCGCCGAGGCGGTCACGTCGATGAGCACGTCCCCGCGCTCCACCTGTGGATCCGGCACCTCACGCCACTCCAGCACCTCTGGTCCGCCCGGCCCGGCGATCTCAATGGCTCGCATGCGAACCACGGTAGCCGGGCAAAGAAGTTGTGGGTTGCCGGGCTCCACGGTTACCCATGGCGATAATCTGCAAGGTATTTGCTGCCCCTTTAGACCCACCCGAGGGGGAACACGGTGGCAAGACACGATCGAGAGGAATCTCTCGAGGAACAGCTGGCCTGGCTGGACGCGATCAAGGAGTCGGACGAGGAGCCCGTTCCCGTCAGCGCCTCGGCCGTTGCCGCCGACGAGCCGGTCGCATCGCCGTACCCCCAGGACCCGTGGTCCCTAGTGCCCCAGCACCACGACACCCCGACGCCGCCGCTGTTCCGCGCGGCCGTCGACTCCGTGTACGGCGCCGAGGCGGCCGAGGAGGTCCCCGAGCGGGAGAGCGAGGCCGGGGAGTGGCTCGGCCGGGCCGCCGTCAAGGAAGAGCCCGCCGCGCCCGAGGACGACCCCTTCCACGCGCCGCTGAAGCCGCTGCCGCGCCCCGACGACACCGATGCCTATCCCTCGCTGTCGTTCGTCCCGCCGGAGCAGGCCGAGGCCCGTCCCGAACGGCCCGAGGAGACCACATGGCCGCCCTCGGGCGAGGAGACGGCATGGCCGCCCTCGGGCGAGGAGACGGCATGGCCGCCCTCCGGGGAGGAGACGGCCTGGGTGCAGCCGCCCGACTGGCCGCGCCCGGGCGCGGAGGAGCCCCCGGCCGCTCCTGCCGATGAGCCCGCTCGCGCGGATGAGTCCGTACGTGCGGAGGCACGGGCGGAGGTACGCGCGGAGGAGCCGCCGCCGGCCCCCGAGAAGGCCGCGTGGGCCGACACCCAGCCCCGCAACGAGCGGCCGTCCTGGGAGGAGCCGGCAACCCCGGCGGCCTCGGCGGCTCCGGCAGCGGAGGAGCCCGTCCCGGCGCCGGCCGAGCCGCCGCGCGCCGACCTGCCGCAGTGGGCCGAGTCGCAGGACAAGCCCGCGCTTTCATGGGCCGAGGCGCCGGGGGGCGACGTCCCCCAGTGGGCCGCCGAGTCACCGGAGACCCTGCCACGGGCCGACGTCCCGCAGTGGGCCGCCGAGTCGCCGGAGACGCTGCCGAGGAGCGACCGCCCGCAGTGGGACGAGCCGGAGGGCCGCGGCCAGGAGCAGCGCCTCACGTGGTCGGAGCAGCAGCAGGACCGCTCCCACTGGGGCGAGCGCTCCTCCTCGGATCGCGCCCAGGAGATCTCCGACCGCGCTCAGGAGACGTCCGGTCGCATCCAGGAGACCGCAGGCCGCTCGCAGGAGACGTCCGACCTGCGGCAGCAACGCGCCGACGCACCCGAGCAGCGGCAGTTGCGGCGGCAGCGCACCGACCAGCCCGAGCACCGGCAGCGGACCGATCAGCCCGAGTGGCGGCCCGCCGAGCGCGAGATCCCGCCGCCGCCGCGCCGCCGCCCGGCTCCCACGCCGGTGTTCACCTCGTCGCCGAAGCCGCCGCTCACCGGCCGGCCGACCGCCGAGAGCCTCGACCCGGAGTCCCTGCTGCGCGGACGGCGTAACGCGCCCGCCAAGGGCTGGCGCCGCCTCGTCTACAAGGCGTCCGGCGGCTGGATCAAGCCGGGCGAGTCGCCCGAGGTGCGCCGCCGCCGCGAGCTCGTCACCAGGGCCCGCACCCCGGTCACGGCCGGGCACCACCGCGTGGCCGTGCTGAGCCTGAAGGGCGGCGTGGGCAAGACCACGACCACGGTCGGCCTCGGCGCCACCCTGGCCCAGGTGCGCGGCGACCGCGTCATCGCGGTGGACGCCAACCCCGACCGGGGCACGCTGTCCGACAAGCTCGTCCTGGAGACCTCGGCCACCGTGCGCGACCTGCTCAACGAGCGCGACCAGGTCAAGCGGTACGTCGACATCAGGGCGTTCACCTCGCAGGCGCCGTCGCGGCTGGAGGTGCTGGCCTCCGACCGCGACCCGTCGGTCTCGGAGGCGTTCAGCGGCTCCGACTACCAGGCCGTCTCGCAGGTGCTGGAGAACTTCTACTCGATCTGCATCACCGACTGCGGCACGGGCCTGCTGCACTCCGCGATGGGCGGCGTGCTCGGGCTGGCGGACCAGATCGTGCTGGTCAGCTCCCCGTCCGTCGACGGCGCCAGGGCCGCCTCCGCGACGCTCGACTGGCTGGAGGCGCACCACTACGCCGACCTGGTCAAGAACGCGACCGTGGTGCTGTGCAGCGTCAGGCCCCGGTCGAAGTCGGCGGTGGACATCAAGAAGCTGGAGGCCCACTTCGCGGCCCGGTGCCGGGCGGTGATCCGGGTGCCGTACGACCCGCATCTGGAGGAGGGCGCGGAGATCGACCTCGACCGGCTCCAGGAGCCGACGCGGGATGCGTACCTGCAGCTCGCCGCCTGCGTGGGCGACGGCTTCGCGGGCATCAGGGAGTGAGGCGGCGCGCTGCCGGTGCGAGCGGCCGGCAGCGCGGCACACCTCCCTGGCGGGGGTCAGGGTGCGGGCAGCTCCCTGACCAGCCGCGAGGTCCATGGGCAGAAGACGAGCCCGGGCAGGAACGGCCCGCCGGCCTCGTCCAGGTGGTCCTCGACGTAGGGGATCGTGGCGTCGCACACCTCGATGGCCACGTCGAAGAAGTCGACCGTCTCGGGCCGGAAGTGGTAGCTCCAGCGCGCGTTGTAGGGGGTCCTCTGCTTCGCGATCCGGCCGACGACGTGGGGCCGCTCGCCGGTCTCGCCGCTGACCAGCTCGCGGGCGTGCCGGATCTTGTCCGGATCGGTGATCTGGACGACGAACTGCTCGCGGGTGATGTCGGTCATCACGAAGTACGCGGCCGGGGCGGCCTGCTGGGCGGCCGAGGCGGGCGCGGCCGCGGTCAGGGCGGTGAGGGCGGCGGTGAGCGGAGCGATGACCTTACGAGCGATACGTGCCACGAGGTACCTCCGAGTCGGGGGGCGGGGAGATCCACAACCCTTCGACACGGAAGGTAGCGATTCAACTACTCTCTGTGACACTAGCGGGGGCGCCACACAGTTCTGGCTTGACCAGGGTGGCTCAGCTGTGCACCAGGGCAGGTCAGAAGCCCTGGAGCGGGTGGCGGAGGGTGTGGGATTCGAACCCACGAGGCCATCGCTGACCTGGCCGCTTTCAAGGCGGCTGCACTCGTCCACTATGCGAACCCTCCTGTGCGGAAACCACGATAGCGGCTGTGGTGACAGGGGTGTACGTTCAGGAGGTGGCGGATCTCAACGTCGAGGTGCAGCGCGGCGACTCCGACGCGCTCGTGCGCCTCACCGGTGACCTCGACAAGCTCACGGCGCCACTGCTGAAAGACGCCCTCGTGCGGTTGTTCACCGAGGGCCGGGTGGCGGTCGTGATCGACGTCGCGGAGCTCGACTTCTGCGACTCCAGTGGCCTGTGGGTGCTGGTGGAGCATCAGCGCAGGGTCTCCGCGCACGCCGGCTCCTTAGGCATCGTGAACGTCCACGGGGTGCTGCAACGCGTGCTCGACGTGACCGGCCTCAAGGCCGCCTTCGACCGCGTGGTGCCCGCCGAGCTCTAGTCACGGGCCCGCCGAGCCTCGGCCACGCCGAGAGCCGGGCTCCAGCCACGCCGAGAGCTGGGCTCCAGCCACGCCGAGAGCCGAGCCTCAGCCGCCCAGAGGGCCGCGCCCGCGGCCCTAACCGCCGAGCTGTGACAGCAGCCACTTGGGGCCGACCGTCTCGGCGCCCAGGCCGGTGACGCGCTCCTTCAGCGCGCGGTCGGCGGTGACCACCAGCACCCGCTCCCACGGCTTGGCCTGGCGCACGACGTCGACGATCGCGTCGTCGCCGCTGCCGGTGGCCGCGACCACGTGGACGCCCTGCACGGCCGGCGCGCTCCTGGCGGCGCCCTCCACGACCGCCACCATCCGCGGATACCACTGCGCCAGCACGGGATGCGCCAGCCGCAGCCCCGAGACGTCGTGCAGCAGCCGGGTCGCCGCGCCCAGCCGGTCGTTCCACCAGCCGTGCTCGGCCCGCGCGCCGACGATGTTGGCGACGTCGAGCACGACGGTCTCCGGCCTGATCGCGCCCTGGAGGTCGCTCCACGTGGCGGCGAAGCCGGGGTGCAGCTTGCGCTCGGCGACCTCGGGCAGCGGGAGCCAGCGCAGCTCCGTGCTCTCGCGGTTGGCCGGCACGGCGGCCAGCAGCTCGGCCGACTCGGCGATCACCGTCTCGAACGCCCACCCGCCGTGGTCGTCGAGGTAGACGCCTTGGACGCGCAGCCCGTCGCCGGCCAGCGCGGCCTCCTCGCGGGCCTCGCGCAGGGCGGTCGTGACGGCGTCCTCGTGGCTGTCGCGGGCGCCGCCGGGCAGCCCCCACGTGCCGCCGTGGTGGCTCCACCAGGAGCGTTTCTGCATCAGCACGTACGGCACCCCGGCCTCGTCGTGGTGCACGACGAGCAGCCCGGAGGCGCCGTGCACCCCCCAGTGCCGGTGACCTTGGGCGCACTCGGCCCACCCGTCGCCGTCCTTAGCCGCCATGGGGCAATTCTCTCAGCCTCCGCCCTTGGAGAAATGCTGGTAGTTCCTGCTGCGTTTTCCTGACCTCGGAAGGGATTCGTCAAACGTTCCCTGAAATGGCAAAACGCCGCTTGTTGCAATTGGTTGTGATTGGCTGCATTCGGCTCTCTGACGGCCCACAGACGGCCCACGGGCGGCCCGAGGGGAGTCACTGTCGCTTCTTCGGGCCACCCCCTCGGGGGGCAGGCTCGATGCCGTTGTCTCGGGCGAGCTTCCGTACATGCGCGGCCGTGAAGGGCGAGTGCGCGACAACGTCTGTCGGTCGCTCGCCGGCCCTCAGGGCGGCTAGGACGTCCTCAGTGACGGCCTTGCGCGCCTTCTCATGCTCGGACTCTGTCTCGCGGTATCGGCGGGTGCTCTCGTCGAGCTTGCCGAGTGGGTCCTGTTGGGCCATGGACAAAAGACTAGCGCAAGTCTCTTGCGATTCCTATCAGCGCTTTGTAGTGTGGGCACTACCGCAATCGCCACAGAGAAGCGATTCCCCTCAGCGGTTAGGCGGCCCTCGCCAGGCGCTCGCAACACCAGACGAGGACCTTGACCGGGAAGAAGGCTCCCAGCCCATGCAAGAGCGTACGACGGGCCTCAACGAGGAGGCCAACAGCAACACAGTCCGTTCCGACGCCGAGACGGCACGGACCACCGTGGAAACGCACGGAGACGTCACATACGCCGTGACCCGGAGGGACGACGGGCTCGTCTTGTACAAGCCCCAGCCGAGCGCCCTCGACCAGGCCCGCGCGACCACGGACAAGGCCCTGCAGCACCTTCGCGACCTCATCGACGGAGGCATGGACGTCGGGCTCAGCCGCGAGTTCATGGAGGCGTTCACCGTCGAGATGCACGCCACACGAGCCAAGGCCGACCAGATGAGCGCCGAGATCGACGCGCTCGCGGACAAGGCCAAGATCTTGGAAGAGCACGTCCTCAAGGCGTTCCAGTGGGGCGCCATGTCCGCGTGGCAGATCGCGAGCGAACTCGACATGAGCGCGATCGACATCGCCCGGACCGCCCTCGACGAGCGGAAGCGGTCGCCGTTCTCCGACGCCGAGTGCCACCGCCTGCTGTCCACCCTGTTCAGCATCCTCGACGAGCGCGAGGGCGTCACGTTCGACCACGCGAACAACCGCTGCAACGCCACCTCGTGCGCCTGCAACTCCGAGGCGCGCGAGGACACGAGCAGCTCCACATAGCGGAACGGCCCCCGGCCGGTGCGCAAACACCAGCCGGGGGCCTGGGACCTCATCACCTGATCGGACCAGGGAGAGATCTTGAACGCGAACGTACCGCAGCACCGGTGCACCGTCTACGACTGGTGCACCAGCTCGCACCAGCGCCCCAACATGGATCATCGCGACGACATCGACCTCATCGAGCACATCGACGACCGCAACGTGATCATCGAGGTGGGGTTGTTCGCCCCCGCGGACGGATCCGCCCCGCCCTCCATCCGCGTCGCCTACCCCGGCGGGGACGCCCCGTACATCGACTTGGACAACCACGTCGCCGGCGCCTTCGTGGACATCATCCGCATGTTCGAGGGGCCCGGCCTCAACGACCGGCGCGGCCTGCGCGACTTCTCCACCCTGCTCTTCATCGGCGCCAGCCGCATCAGCGGGGTGACCGAGCTGTGAGCTGCCACATCCCCTGGTGCGTAGCCACCCACGCCAAGCCGGGCACCAAACACATCCACGGCGGTGCCGCCGTCTCGATCGGCTCCTCGCTGACGGTCCGGCAGATGCTCCACGAGTGGCCGGGCGACCTGCCCGACGAGCCGTGGGTGCAGCTCGTCTACAAGGTCCACGGCCGCGAGCGCGAGCTGTACGTGTACCCGCAGGCCGCCGTCGACTGGTCGGAACTGCTGGCCGGCCTTGACGTGCGAGACCTGGCGGCGTTCTCCCAGGCGCTCTACCGGGCCGGGCGGAACGGCGGTGCGCACTCATGAGCGTCGGCATCGCCCACGACCTCGAGACGGTCGCCCGCACCAAGCAGAACCTGCTGCTGAGCATCGCCGCCGCCTACGTCGAACGGCGTGCAGACATCGAGGACGCGGTCCAGACGGCGTACCTGAAGGCGCTGGAGAAGCAGAGCCAAGGGGCGCTCCTTGGCGATCTGGTCGCGTTCATGGCCGTGTGGACGCGATACATGGCAATGAAGACGCGGCCCGCTTCCGACCGGCCCCGACCGCCGCTCCTGGTCGACTTCACCGCCGGCTACTGGGAGTCCGGCTACGTCAGTCCGCGCGCGTTCGCCGACCACACGTGGGATCCGGCCCGGCACTACGAGGACGATCACGGTCAGGGGAGTGCCGCGGAAGCGCACTCGCAGGCGTGCCGCGCGAAGGTCACCGAAGCCCTCGCGATCCTCACGCCGCGCGAACGGCAGGCGGTCCAGATGCACTGGGTCGACGGACTCTCCTGCTCGACGGTGGCCGAGACGGTCGGGACTACCGAGGCGGCGGTCAAGTCCACCATCAAGCGCGCAGCGAGGAAGATCCGCGTCCATTTCGGGGAGTCGGCCCATAGCGCACGGCACGTCCCCGTCCGGAGAGTGGACCCGCAGAGGCTGACCGACGCTGCTCGCGCCCGAGCTGCCGAAGCGGCTCGGCTGTTGCGGGACGAGAAGCTGACCAGGGAACAGATCGGTACACGTCTGGGCGTGAGCACTCGCCGCGTGACCGTCTATCTGGGGGACGCTCGCGCCCTCGGGATCCTGGACGCCACCCACTGAAGCCGGTCCCCTGTCGGCGATTACGGCGCCGGCAGGGGACCTCGACCCCGTTCCTGAGCTACCAGGAGAGGATCTGATGTCCGAACTTAGGGCCCCCGACGATCAGAAGCCAGAGCGACCTCCAAGCCCGCCCGGCCGCTTCTGGGCGATCGGCGTGCTCGTTCTTGCCGCGCTGGTGTCCATGAGCATGAACACCTGGCACGCCTGGACCGCCACCAGCCTGCCCAAGCCGCTCGCCTTCCTGTACGGCGTCGCCCCGGTCGCCCTGGCCGCGATGCAGTCCCACGCCGTCGCCCTGCGAGCGCTGCGCAAGGAGAAGGTGGGGCCGTTCCGGCGGACGCTGACCTTCGGTCTCGTGCTCGGCGGCCTCGGATTGAGCTTCCTGGGGATCTACGACCTTTTGCGGCACGCCGTACCCGACCCCATCCCAGGCGTACCCATCCACGAGCCCGCGGTGTTCTTCTCGATCGTCATCGACCTCATGGCGCTGGCCGCTCTGCACGAGCTGCTACGCGAGTCGCCCTCGCTCGTGCACGCCGTCCAGGAGGCCGAGGCGGCGGTCGCGCCCGCTGTACCTGCCCCAGTGGCCGACCCCGCCACGGAGGAGGCCGAGAGGGTCACTGAGACCCCTGCGATCACTTCGGTGGATGCCGAAGTGATGGGCGCAGAGGTCCCGTCCGCGCCTCCTGTACCTGACCCGTTCGCGGGTGTACCTCCGCAGGTAGTCCGCCTTCCCGGATCGGGGAAGGCGGACACGGAGGACGTCAACGCCGAGCCGGTGTTCAGCGAGCAGGTACAGCCGGACCAGCCCATCGCCGTTGCCGACCCGCTCGGCCCCGTCGCGCTGCGCGAGTTCCTCGCCGACGTCGCCATGGGCACCCCGCCACCCGTCCGGACGATCAAGGATCGGTTGGGCGTAGGTACAGACCGTGCCCGCCGCCTGCAGTCGTATCTCGGACAGCTCGTGGAGGTGTCCCGTTGAGCGACACCGAACCGGAGAAGGGTGCGAGGGACACCCACTACGAGGTCGACCTGGACACCGAGCCCGACCCTGACGCCGGCAAGCCCGTCTACGCCGACGTCGTCACCCACGACCACGACACGCGCCCGATCATTCCCGCGTCGCTGCGGCGCGGGAACCGCAAGGCCGCCGCCCGCCGCTTTCTCGGCCGGCTGGCGCACCGGCTCGGCTACCACTCCTTGCGCACCCCCTGGTACGCGGCGCTCGCCCTCTGGTGGGCGCCGGCCGGGCTGTGGAAGGTGCTGGCGTACGCGGCCCGGTGGGCGTTCGACTCCGACACCATGGCCCGCGCGAAGGTGACGCCTGACCCGGACATGGCGCTCAAGTTCATGGCGGTCGCGGACAAGCACCGCCGCAACCGCCTGCCCTGGTTCGGCGTCGGCCTGCTCGCCGCCGTCGCCGCCGCCGCGGCGCTGATGGTCCTCGCCCCGTGGTGGGGGAAGGTGCTCGCCGCCGCGGTGCTGTTGCCCGTGCTGGCCAAGGTCGGCCACCCGCCGGACAAGCGGATCGTGCACGCGGCGGTGGTCACCCCCCGGTTTCGCAAGCTGAACCCCGACATCGTGCTGCGCGCCTACTACGCCGCGAAGCTCGGCGACCCCGACAAGAAGGGCCAGCAGGTCACGTTCGGGTCGGTGATGCGGCGCGAGGGCGACGGCAGCGCCGTCCTGGTCGACCTTCCGTACGGCAAGGGATTCGGCCACGTGCTCAAGGCCAAGGAGGACCTCGCCTCCGGCCTCGACGTGGCCGTCTCCCAGGTGTTCCTGACCCGCGACCCCTCGTCGAACCGGCGGCACAAGCTGTGGGTGGCCGACCGGGACCCGCTGTCCATCCCGGCCGGGCGGACCCCGCTGCTGAAGCTCCAGCCCACCGACATCTGGCAGCCCGCGCCGCTCGGCCTCGACGAGCGCGGCAAGCCCGTCACGCTGCTCATGATGTGGGTGTCCATCCTGGTCGGCGCCCAACCGCGGCAGGGCAAGTCCTTCACCGCCCGGCTGCTGGCCCTGTATGCGGCGCTGGACCCGTACGTGAAGATGTGCGTCTTCGACGGCAAGGGCTCTCCGGACTGGCGCAAGTTCAAGCTGGTCGCCGACCGATGCAGCTTTGGGTTCGCCATGTCCCGAGACGGCGACCCGCTGGAGATCTTCGTGCAGACGCTGCGCGAGCTGAAGGACGAGGTGCAGTGGCGGTATCAGCGGCTGTCGGAGCTGCCGGTGGACGTGTGCCCGGAGGGCAAGCTGACGCGCGAGCTCGCGCGTGACCCCCGGTTCGGGATGCCGGTGCGGTTCGTGCTGATCGACGAGTGCCAGGAGTACTTCGACACCGGCGACAAAGAGCTGGACAAGGAGATCGCCAAGCTGCTCGTCTTCCTGGTGAAGGTGGCGCCGGCGGCCGGGGTGATCGTGGTCGACGCGACGCAGAAGCCGTCCGGGGTCGGCACCGGCGACGTGGCCAACTCGTTCATCTCCTACCGGGATCAGCACCAGGTGCGGATCGCGCTGCGGACCGGCTCGGGCCAGGTGTCGGACCTGGTGCTCGGGCAGGGCTCCGCGACGGAGGGCTACGACTCCTCCGCGCTGCTGCCCACCTACAAGGGTGTGGGGCTGCTGCGCGGCGCGTCCGACGACACTCCGACGGTGCGCTTCCATCTGGCCGACGCCGAGGACGCCGAGAAGATCCTCATCGCGGCGCGGAGACTGCGTGAGCAGGCCGGCACCCTGTCTGGGATGGCGGCGGGCGAGGACGTGACGCGCGACGTGCGGGACGTGCTGTACGACGTGCAGCAGGTGTTCTACGGCGGCGAGGACAAGCTGACGTGGCGGCTGCTGGCGGATCGGCTGCGGCAGCAGCTCCCGGAGGGGTACGCGCAGGAGACGCAGGAGTCGATCAGTGCCCTGCTGCGGGAGCTCGGGGTGCCGAGCGAGAACGTGCGCGACTCGGAGACGGGCGACACGTTGAAGGGCTGCAAGCTGGCCGCGATTCGGCAGGCGGCGGAGCGGCGGGAGCTGGAGTCGAGCGGTAGCGGTAGCGGCCGGGCGGCCTCCCGGTAGGGCGGAAACGGCGGGTTCGGCGGCCGGCAGGGGCTGGCCGCTACCCGCTACAAGGGTGTGTTTTCCCATGTCAGCGCGTGGCGGGTCTTGTAGCGGTGCCGCCACACGTAGCGGGTGTGCCGCTACAGGAGGAGGGGTCCTTGATGGATCCGGGAACGGCTGTCCTGATCGCTGTGGCGGTCGTGATCGTGCTCATCGTGGCGGGCGCGCGGAACCCGCTCGTCAAGTGCTGGCGGTGCGGCGGCATGGGGTCGATCCGATCGTGGGTCCTGCCGTGGCGGTTCCGGCCGTGTACGCGCTGCCGCCGCTCGGGGGAGGTGCGAGCACGGTTCGGTAGGAGATAACCGGGCGGCCCCGCCCTCCTGGTCTGGCCCTCCAAGGCAGAGTCAGACGGGGCCACCCGTACCCGGCAGTGACGTGCCGGGGTCTGCCCGCCCCTGGCGGCTGAGGGGCGGACAGACTCTTGGACCCCCGCCCGGACTCCCTCCACAGGCTTTCGGGCGGGGGCGCTTGCGCTGGTGGCCCCGCGCCGCCTCGTGAGCGTCTGCTCGGCGGGGCCACCTCCTCCGGGAGGGCCTCCCAGCTCCCCGGAGGGTTGTGCGCCCGACTCCCGCGACCTGTCGTTCACCTCTCCAAGGAACCCCGGGAGGCGGGGGCCGGGCGGTCTAGGTGGTCTGCCGTCTCGGCATCTCGACGATCTGCTGTGACGTCTTGCCGTGCACGTGAAGGACGTACCAGGCCCGTGAAGCGGCTGCTGCTCGACCGTCCCAACGCTTCTTCTCGTGGGCGGGCATGTCGTACGGGGGCAGCGCCCGATCGGGGCGGACGGCGCACCGCAGGAACATGTTGCCGGGGTTCGAGCCGACCGGCCATGCGGTGATGGTGCCGCCGACGACCGGTTCGGCGTTGAGGAGGACTCGGTCCCCGTCGAGGACGTGGGCCGTCAGCACGGGGTCTCCGCAGCGGCGGCAGGGCGTCGGGTCGAACACGCTCACGGCCGGTCACCTGCACGGAACATGTGCTGATCCGGGACGACCTGCTCAACCCGGTGCGAGCCGCCGCCTGTGCATACGGTGGATCCGTCTTCGGTCTCCCACTGATGGTCTCGGTTGAGCCGCACCTCGTGCCCGCATCCCAGGCACAACGGGGCGTCGCCGGCGACGTGCTGCGTTCCCGACCACGGAGGGGAGACACGGCGCATGACGGCGGTGACCGCACACATCTCCCGAGCGGCGGGCTGGTGCTTCCGCTTCCACCTGTCCGGTTCTGGCGAGTCCGGACAGAGAACGCGATCAACGGCGAGGTTGCGTTCGTCGGAGCGCCAGCCTTCACGCTCCTCGACGATCGTCTTTTGGCAGTAACGGCACTTCAGAGGGGGCCTGGAGGGCATGCCTCGACGATAGACAAGCAATGGACAGGATGTACAGGCTATCCCGGCTATCCAGGCTATCCGGACCGGCCGCAAAGCCTGTGAGTGCCGTCCGTAACGTGTTATGCGTGACGATCGACCAGCTTGACCCCACGCCGCTGTGGGTCCAACTCGCCGCGATCATCCGCGACCGCATCAAGGCCGGCGACTACGCCCCGCGGCAGCCGCTCCCGAGCGAATCGCAGATGCAGCAGGAGTTCGGGATCGCTCGCGGAACCGTCCGCCGAGCCATGCGAGCACTCGCCGAAGAGGGCTGGACAGTGACCGTCCAAGGGCGCGGCAGCTTCGTCGCCCCACAGGAGTCCTGGCCCAAGGACGCATGAAACGGCCCCCGCCACCTCCCGAAGGAGGTGACGGGGGCTTCCCCAGCACGGGCCTCACACCCGTGGTCTATGAGCCGCCGGTCAGTACGGACGGCGCTGCTCGGACCGCTCCGCGTTCGGCACGGCGTACACAACGCCGAGCGCGGTCAGCACGGCCAGGCCGATCGTCACCCACTCGCCGGTGACGATGACGTTGTCGCCCATCGCAGTCACCAGCGCGGCCGTACCGGCGGACAGGCCGGCGACGATGGACTTGGCGGCGGAACCTACCTTGATCATGGCGTTTGTCTCTCAGATCAGGTCGCAAAACTATAAGAGCAGCGGTGTTCGTGCTGCTCAGGACGGGCGGTATGCGAGCCGGTATATTCCCGGGCCGTTCGTCGCCCCCGTGGGTGTTGAGAACCCGCTGATAAAATTAGCCGATCCGCAACACCTTGATCAGCGCACGTAATACCCATTGTCGAAGTCGTAGACGAACTTCGTGACCTGGTCGCCGTTGGCCTTCTCCACGAACACGGTGTCGCCGCCGTTGTTCAGCCAGTGGCCGTTCAGACCCTTCTTGAAGTCCATGTAGTACGCCTGCGTCGCGTTCGGGTCGGTCTTGTTCACCCCGGCGGCGGAGGTGACGACCACGAGCCCGCCGGCCTTCACGGTGGTGCCCGCCGGGAACGTGTAGGCGTTGGTGTACTCGTCTTCGGCGTTGCGGTAGGTGTCGTGCACCTTCCAGCCGGAGATGTCGAGCTCAGCGCCGGAGGTGTTCTTCAGGTAGATGGCCTCCTGCCACCGGTTCGCCGTGGTGTCGGCGCCGACCGCGTTGTAGTTCACGCGGGTGACCGACAGGTCCGGGTCCACCGTGGCGGACGCGGACAGGCCGAACGCGGCCAGGGCCACGACGGAGGCGGACAGCAGGGTCGCGCTCTTGGGGATGCGCATGATCGAGGGTGCTCCTCTGTAGGGGACATGGAAAAGCCCCAGGCGATGCCCGGGGCGTCCGAGGGGTGTACTTTCCGGAAATACGATTAATCGCGCAGGTCAGGACCTAAAGAATCGGCGCGATAAAATCACGCCCGGATTTAAGGTTCCGAACGGCGTTCAGTTCGCCTCGTCTACGAGGCCAGGTGTGCGCCCGTCTCCGGGCTGCTCTTCCTCGGGCTCGGGATGCCGGGGGAGAGACGTCTGATAGGGGAAGTAGTCCCGCCACATCGGGGTCATGACAGGCGCAGCAGCGCGGTCCAGGTGAGCGGCCCGCACAGGCCGTCGTCGTCGAGCTTCTTGATCCGCTGGAAGCCCTTGATGAGCCCGACCAGCTCGGGATCGTAGACGGTGCGGTCCAGCCACCCCTTCAGCCCCACCGTCGCGTACACGGCCTCGGGGAGGTAGCCGCGCTGCATGAGGAGGCCGCGGGCGGTCTTGACGTCCCAGTTGTCGTCGCCCGGCTTCAGCAGGGGCAGTTGCTTCACGAGCGTCTCCGTCCACGAGTCGTCGGTCTCGGCGTGGTCGACCGGCATGCCTGCTTTCACCCAGGCGTGCAGTGCCGGGCCGGGGCATTCGGTTGGGTAGCGGTCGCCGTGGCCGAGCTTCTTCAGCTTCCGGCCGGCCCGCCTGCACGCTTCGTCGTACAGCCAGCGGATCGACTTCTTCGCGGCGTCGGTCGGGTTGTTTCTGCCGATGTAGGCGACGCCGATGCCGGTCCGGTTGTGGTCCGGGCAGTGGGCGCCGACGACGAGCCAGCCGCGGCCCTGGTAGATGGTGCCGTCGTCGCGGACCAGGAAGTTGTAGCCCACATCCGACCACCCGCGGGACGGGCCCATGTGGAAGTCCTGGATGCTGCGTACGGTCTGCGTGGTGGGGCCGTCCGTGTGGTGGACGAAGAACTCGGTTCGGGTGGCCCACGACACCGTGTTCTGGCTCTTCGGGGCGCGGGCGTCCCACGCTGCCCGGCTCAAGATGTTCACTGCGCCTCCCGATGCTCGCGGCGCTTGGCACGCCAGGTGCGGATGATGATGGCCAGCCGCCACGCCAGCACGACGGGCAGGCCGGCGAACGCTACGAACCGGGCCGTGAGCAGCCAGGTCTCGTCCGGCAGCCACACGCGCAGCGCCCACAGCGACGCCATCGCGGCGAGAACCGCCTGGAACGCCATCACATGCCTGCCCGCGGGTGTCTGCCACCAGCGCGCCAGCAGGGCTTGGGCGACCACACACGCGTCAGCGAGGAGGGCCGTCAGAATGAGCAGCACGTTCCCGAGGTCGAACAAGGCGTCACGCACTGCCGCCTCCGAACGCGTCGTCGAGCAGGCGGGAGAAGCCGTTCGCCTCACGCAGTTCGCGCAGCGTCTGCGCCCACGAGCGGTGCCGCGCCGCCCGCTCTTTGGCGTCGCGGAACTCCTGCTGGGCCTGCAGCTTCGACTGTTCTGCCTCGCGCTTGGCCTGCTCGATGTCGTGATCTTCTGGTCGCGTCATCTCGGGCCCTCGCTTAGGCGGGACTTGATCTCGGCCAGCAGCACCGCCGCCGTCTTACTGCCTTCCGCAGCGGACTGGAGCGCCGCTCTCGTCTCCTCCGCGTGGCCCTTGCGGGTCAGCTCGTGCGCGGCCCGTTCGGTCTCGTACAGCTTCCGCCACTGATCGGCGGTCCGGGTCTCCTTGTCCATGGAAGGCTTGCCGAACACGTAGCCCTTGAGGAACAGGAAGAGGATGACCCCGCCGAAACCAGCGTTGAGCAGGTAGCTGATGATGTTGGGGTCGGTCACACAGGTACCTCGTTCTCGTCGATCTGGGTGAAGGGGGGTGCCGCCGCGCCCGCACCCCAGCAGCGCGGCGGCACGATCGGGGAGCGGTCAGACGCCGCGGATGCCTTCGAGGGCGAACACGCCGAAGAAGTTCACGCCGCCGTTGTGGGCGAGGATGTCGATCCGGTTGATAAGCGCGGATGTGTTGTTCCACTCTCCGGCCGTCAGCACGTTCTGCGCGCCGTTGGTGAAGACGGAGGCAGTGTGGCCAGTCACTGCCCCGATGTCGGCAGTCCCATATTTGGCGATGGTGTAGGAGATGTGATGATGCGCTGTCGCCCCAATGCCAAGGTTCACCAGGTTGGTTGATGTTGTTGCCGTGCCGCTTGGGGTTCCACCGCTGGTGCTCCCATACAGTCGGTGGTGCGCGTAGTTGTTGCCGGAGTCGTTGTTGAAGCGCAGTCCGACCTCGGTACCGCTTCCCGTTGTCACCACCGACGCAGTCAGCCGGAACACCCGGAAGTTCGAGTCGAGGCTCTGAAATGACACGGACGCCGCTGCTGATCCTGACGTGATGACCCGCTTGTCGATCGGGATCCACATACTGAGCAGGTAGCCGTTGACGTTGGCCGCCGACAGGATCTCGCCTGCCGCGAAGGTTTTATCGAGCGCCATCAGAACCCCAGCGCATTCTCATTCAACCGCCCCAATGTCGAGTTGTTGAGCACCAGGAACGACCCGTACTTCGTCGCGCTTTGCAGGTTCCACGTGGTGATCCACGTGGCGCCGGTCGTCTGGTGCGAGATGCCCCTGATGAACACATCCCGCTGAATCGGATCGCCGCCGCCGCTGGGCTGCCGGATGATCCGGATCCGGTCGCCGATCTCCCGGCCGAGCACGATCGGCATCAGCACGGCCGGGTCCGCGTGCGCGTGGATCTCGATCGTGTCGAAACGCACCTCCGGCTCCTTCGACACGTACAAGATCCAGGACGCGTATCCGGCCACGGCGGTGTCGTCCACCAGCAGCAGATTCGACGCCTCATACGTTTTGACCAGGAACTCCGCCTGCGACGCCACGTCCCCGGCGACCTGCTCGCTCCCGCCGGTCCTCGTCGCCCTGATCTCGTTGTAGAAAGTGACGTCGTCGGTGACGAGCTTGGCCCGCGCAGGCGTGAACGTGGCTCCCGCGCCGAACGTCGCCTGGACGGTGTTGCTGCGCGACTCCAGGATGACAGCCTGCCTGTTCCTGAACACGACCCGGCCGGACGCGTCGATATACAGCTCGCCGATCTCGCTTTCGGCCACGTCCTGCAGTTCGGTCAGCGCCGGGCCCTCCAGCGTGGTCGCCTGCAGCGTGCTGTTCCCGGTGGCGATCACCCGGTCTGCGGCCGGCCAGCCCGCGCTGTCCAGGATGCGGTTCACGCGCGCCCCCGACAGCTCGCCCGCGCCAACCGCCGCAACCGGCGCCCTCTTCCGGTTGGCCAGCACCTTGAACCCGTCGCTGGCGATCACCGTGACCTCGGAGTAGACGTTGGCCACATGGTCCACGTCCCACAGGTCGACGAACCCTCGGAACACGTCGTAGGTGACCGCGTTCCAGGTGGCCCTGATCCTCAGCGGCTTCATCGCCGTGACCTTGCTGCGCACGCCGGTCGCGTACGGTCCGTCCAGCGCGGTCGGGTCGAAACGCCGGTCGGTGTTGTTGACGTAGCAGGTCGCCGTCCCAGCCTCGTAGCGGATGACCGGCGACACGACCCGGTTGGAGCCGCGCCGCGTGCTGATGCCGCGTTTGCCCGCCAGAGTCACGTTCGTCCACGTCCCCTGGACGGGGCCGATGCGGGAGTCGGCCACGGCCACGTTGTCCAGGAACCAGTAGCCGCCCGCATCTCTCTGCAGGTGGAACTCGGCCATGCCGGGCTTGCCGCTAGGCCACGCCTGGGTGGAACTGATGGCGTAATCGCTGGCGATCGCCGAGTTCGGGTCGTCGTACCGCCAGACCTCTGCCGTACCGTTCCCCGACGGGTCGATCTTGTAGCGGAGTTCGACCCGCACCCACTGGCCGGTGGGTACGGGCGTGGTGAGCGCGGCAGCGATCGAGATGGAGAACCCGAGGTAGACGCGCAGGATCCTCCCGGAGGTCATCCACACGGCCGACACCACGCCGCCCGGACCTTGCACGACGGCCACCCGCTGGATGTTGGTCGTCGCGCTGACGAGGTACATGTACAGGCGCAGGCAGAACGTGTCGCCGACCTGCGTGACTCCGGTCCAGTCCATGTGGCAGTCCACGCCGCTGCTCGGGTTGAACGCGGCCAGGCCGCTGCCACCGAACGCCTGCGTGGTGGTGTACTGGGGCGACCCGGTGATGACGTTGAACGCGCTGCCCGACGTGCCACCCGAGTTGCCCGTGGAGATGGTCACGCCGGCGGTGCCGCCGTTGAACGAGTTCGTCTTGGCCACGCCGGACGGCGCTATGTTGTCGAACATCACCTCGACCGAGATGGTGGGCAGCGTCATCGGCGCCACCCGTCCCCGGAGCGTCGCTCGAACTCCTGGATGGCCTGCACGGTCGCAGCGCCCACCTCGGCCAGGTTGGCGCCCGGGGCGACCTGGTTGTTGATGTTGTAGGTGACGCTGGGCCGCCACATGCCGCCTCCCCCCGCCGACGTGCTCGACCTGGAGACGGGCATCGTCCGGTAGAACCGGCCGCCGAAGCGTTCCGCCACCTGCGACAAGATCTCCTCGCTGCGGGCGCGCTTGCTCGCGGCGAGTGGGATGTAGGCTTCGCCGCCAGTCTCCGGCTCCGCCCACACGCGGATCGTCGACGCCGGCGCGATCTGCGCGATGTGGTTCTCGCCGCCACCGGCGAAGTACCGGATCCCGCCATCCGCGAACGTCAAGATGCCGCCGTTCGCCATGGCCGCCGCCTGACGCAGCGCTTCCCGGCTGAGCTCGTCCTGAAAATCGGACTTGATGAAGATCGTGACCGACCTGTCGCCGCCGATGCCCTGGTCGATCTCGATGCCGAGCGCCTTGGCCGCCTCGTACACCGACTGGCGTCCGCCGTGCATGCCTTCGCGGACTTTGTCGGCAACCTCCTCGCCCCTGGTCTGGGCGATGTGCCGCAGCACCGGCCCGGCCGCGTCGAGATTCGCGGCGAAGACGTCACCGGCCTCCTTGCCTGACCTGCCGTGGAGACTGATGAACTTGGCCAGCTCGTCGTCCGTCATGTCCGCCGCGGCGGCCACAACCCCGGCCGCGCCCGGCCCCAGCTTGGCCAGCTCGTCCAGCATGCTGTCTGGCACCCGGCCGGCGAGCCGGACCAGGTTCTCAGCCCACGCCTCCTGGTCCTTGACCTGCTTGTCCAGCTCGCGCAGCAGTTCCTCGCTCGTAAGCTTGGCGTCGCCGCGCAGCTTCCCGTACGACTCCATCACCGACTCGTTGGCGGCGCGCGTCTCGCGGGCGACGTCCTGCCGGGTGGCCTTGACCTTCTCCTCTGCTTCGGCCACATCGCGGGCCGCGTCCCTGGTGGCGCGAGCCGCTTCGGCCTGCGCCTCAGCCACCGCCCGCGAACTGTCCTTGGCGACCTCGGCCGCGTCCTTCTGCGCTCGGGACACCTCCTCCTGGGCGTCCCGCACCGCCTTGGCGTTCTCGACCCGGGTGCGGTCCAGCTCGTTCTCGGCGTCCGCGAGTGCGCGGGCCGCGTCCTCCTGCTGCCGGGCCGCGTCCGCGCGAGCGTCGGCGACCGCCTGAGCGGCGTCAGCCACCTGGCGGGCCGACTCCTCCCGCTGCCGGGCCGCGGCCTGCTCGGCGTCCGCCTCGGCCCGGCGGGCGTCCTCGATCCGGCCGATCGCGTCCACGACCTCGGCCGAGCCGTCGATGCCGCGCTGCTGCGCGTCCGCCAGGTCCTCGCGCAGCTCCTGATTGCGGCGCCGCACCTCATCCAACCGCTGTAGCGCCTGCCGGTAGGCGAGCTCCGCTTCGCGCCGGTCGAGGTCGGTCGCCTCGGGGTCCGCGTTGATCTCGTCGAGCCGCTGGCGGGCCCGCTCGATCGCGAGCTGCGCCCCCTCTTCGTCCAGGGCGGCGCCGGACTCGGCGGCGATCAGGTCCTCGATCCGCTCCTGCGCCCGCTCCCTGGCGGCGGTCAGATCTTCGATCGCGTCCTGGGTGCGGCGGTGGGCGTCCTGCACCTGCCGCTCAGCGTCCACCTGCCGGGCTGCCGCGTCCTGCTGGGCGTCCGCCAGCCGACGCTCCGCGTCCTCGATCCGGCGGGCACCCTCTACGGCGGCGTCCGCCATACGCTCGCGAGCGTCCTCCACCCGCCGCTGGGCGGCAGCCTCCCGCTCTGCGCCCTCCTCGACGGCGGCAGTGACCCCCTCCTGGGCGTCCCGGATCCGCTCCTGCGCCGCCTCTGCGGCTTCGGCCGCCGCCCGCTGGGCGTCCTTGACCCGGGCCTTGGCGGCGGCGACCCGCTCCGCCGACTGCTCTTGGGTGTCGGCGAGCTCCCGCTCCGCTTCCTTGATGCGTTCGGCGCCCTGCCGCTGCGTCTCAGCGGCGCGAGTCCACGCCTGCGACATGGACTCCAGACCGGCGGTCCGCTGGCGGGCGGCGGACTCGATGCCGCCCAGCTTGACGATCTCCGAGTATGCGGACGACCACGACTCGCGCATCTTCACCGACGCCTCGTCGGCGTCGTCGGCGAAGGTGATCAGGTCGTCGCCAGCCTGCCGTGCGGACTGGCCCAGCTTCTCGGCGGCGTCCGACGTGCCCGAAAAGAGCTGCCTTGCGCCGCTGATCCCGGGCGGCAACACGGAGTTGAACGTCTCCGACACCCGGGTCAGCCAGCCGACCACCCGGGCGGCGATCTCGGTCAGGAACGCCAGGTCACGGATCAGGCGCGTGAGCGCTTCGGGGTTGTCCTCGACCGCGCTGGTCACTTCGGTGATTGCCGTCGCGATGTGCTCCATGATCTCCGGCAGGTGAGGTCCGAGATCGCGCAGCACCGCCGAGAACGCCCGCTCGACACCGTCGATGGCCGGCGCCAGCTCGCCCAGCGAATCGCCCGCGTCCTCGACGAAATCCTCGAAGGCGGGGGCGAGGTTGGCCAGGCTGCGCTGCAGCACCGGCGACAGCTCCCTCAGCTCCCGCTCAGCGACGCGGACGATCGTCTGCCACACACGCTCGAACGGCGCACCGATCTGCGCCGCCTCCCGCTTGGCCGCCTCCCGCAGGTGGGCGATCGCGTCCTGCGCCTCATCGCTGCCGTGCGCCGCCGCCAGCCCGATGCCGGCCAGCGCGCTGCCGA
Organism: [Actinomadura] parvosata subsp. kistnae; assembly: GCF_900323885.1. Taxonomy (GTDB): domain Bacteria; phylum Actinomycetota; class Actinomycetes; order Streptosporangiales; family Streptosporangiaceae; genus Nonomuraea; species Nonomuraea composti. Next base: position 2,824,218 of record NZ_OOHJ01000018.1, read on the forward strand.
GCACGGCGGTGATACCGGTGGCCGCCAGCGCTGCCACTGAGGGCAGTGCCGCCATCGCGGCCGTCGCCGCGGCGCCGGTCATCGGCGCTGTGCCGCGTACGGCGTTCAGTGCCGCCTGCACGAGGCCGATCTGCGCCGCGCCGGCGGCGGCGCCGTCCACGTCCACGGTGACGTTCAGGCGCCGCCCGTCGAGGTCGCGCGCCGCCCGCTCGGCCTTGTCCAGGTCGCGGATGGCGCGCTCCACGTTGGCGCCGACCACGATCTCGGGGTGGAGCGCGGCCAGCGTGATCAGGTCCCGGCGGATCCGTTCCGTCTCCTCCGCGGCCTGGCGGGCGTCCACGTCGATGCCGATCCGCTTGCCGGACAGGTCTGCCAGCCGCCGCGCCAGGCCGGCCACCTCGCGTTCGGCGTCGGACGCGTCCGCGTTGATCTCGATGCGCGGCAGCCGCTTGGTGGCGTTCTCCAGCAGGCGGCGGGTCGTGATCGCGGTGCGGCCGACGTCCTCCAGTTCCCGCCCGAACCGGTCAGCCTGGGCGCCGGACCGGGCGAGCGCCTCGCCCTGCTGGCGGGCCTGCTTCTCCATCCGCGCCAGCTCGTCGGTGGCCTTCTTGGTGGCGTCCTCGGTGGCCTTCAGCCCCTTCTCGGCCTCCTTGGTGCCGAAGCTGTCCCACTTCGATTTGAGGGCGATCACCAGGTCACGCGTCGGCACGGCGGAGCACCTCCTCGTTGCGGATCAGCACGATGTGCACGCCGCGGTCCTTGGATCCCTCGAACGCCTCCTGGGCGCCCTCTTTGACCTGGCAGCCGCGGCACTGGCGGGGCTCGGCGATGTAGGCGTAGCGGTGTCCGCCCTTGGTCTCGTCCCACTCGTCCGGTCGCGTGCGGCAGTTCGGGCACTCCTGCTGCTTCCAGATGTGGTGCCACAGCGCCTTGTCCCGGTCGTCCTCGGGCCAGGACAGGAACGTGCTGTGCGGGATGCCGTAGGCGGCGCAGACGTCCAGCTCTAGCCGGAGGGTTCGGTCCGCTCCCATCCTTTTGGGAGCGACTCGTCCGGGGTGCGGATGTTGACGCGGATCGCGGCGTTACCGGCGGCGATCTGCTCGGCGTTGCTGAGCCCGGTGTCCCACAGCCGCTCCCACTCCTCCTGCGACAGCTCGCCCTCGACACAGGCCAGGAAGCACGCCTTCGGGAAGGTGTCGAGGTTGTACATCTCGTCTTTCGTGTCCGGCCGGGGCGGGTGCGCGGTGACGAGCGCCTCGAAGTCGGCCGCGGACACCGCGCGCAGGGTGACGAACTCGAAGCAGTCCCGGAGTCGCTCCTCCGCCTCCCGAACGTCGGTGCGGGCCTGCTCCAGGGCGGACTCGTCGACACCGCCCTGCAGCAGCAGCATGGTGTGCAGGCGCCGCGCCCGCTCCAGTTCGTCCCGCGCCGCGGTGTCGTCGTCGACCCGCAGCGGGAACGAACCGGTCGGGCGCGGCCGGTTGAGCAGGCGATCGCGCAGGCTCACGCCGGGATCACCACGTTCTCGCTGGGCTCGGACGTGATCGCGTACTGGATGACCAGCGGGGCGGCGTTGGCCGCCATGTTGCGCTGCTTGCCCACCGACAGGACGCGGACGGGGTAGACGTCCATGAGGTTGCCGGGCACGTCGCCGCCGTCCATCCAGATGATGTTGCCGTCCTCGTCGCGCGGCATCAGGCTGCGTACGTCGAGCCCGTCCTGGCCCTGGTAGAAGGTGATGCTGGAGTCCTCGGCTGAGATCAGGCCGGGGATGTTCGACACGTAGCGGGAGTTCAAATCCGGCGTGTCGATCTTGGCGCCGGTGACGTTCCACCCGGCGATGTCCAGGATGTCCTTCGACAGGTCGTCGCCGGAGTTGATCTCCAGTCGGGTGACGGCCGAGATGACCGCGATGGACGGCACCCACAGGCAGCGGGTGATCCCAGGGCGGAAGAACCGCTTGGCCGGAGTGATCGGCGTAGCAGCCATTACTGCTCTCCCTTCGCGCGCCGACCCTTCGGCGACTCAGATGCGGGCAAAGAAGAAGCCCCGGTGGTTGTCACCGGGGCTTCAGCGGTCTTGGTCCGGGGCTTGGGCGGCTCCGGAGGAGGAGGTGGGTCCGTGTCCTCCCAGCCGGCGCGGCGCCGCTGCGGGCGGCTCGCGGCGGGCACCTGCACCTTGCGCCCGTCGAGGTCCGGGTGGGTCATCCAGATCTTGTCCACGCGTCCTCCTACGAGCTCGCGCCGACGATGACCACGTCGTAGGTCACGCTGGTGCCGGCGCCCGAGTTGACGAGGTTGAGCAGGTCGCCCGTGCCGCCGGTGACGACGACGCCGGCCGCGCTGGGGTCGTACCACCAGAACATGCCGCCGGGCTTGACCCCGATCCCGTCGCCGGCCGCCAGGAACAGCGGGGCCCCGTTGGAGGCGGGCATGACGACGTTGACGTTGTTGGTGTTGCCCGAGGCGGCGAGCACCAGCAGCATCTTGATCCGGGCGAAGGTGAGCGTCGTCCCGAACGGGCCGGTGAGCGAGCCCGCCAGGTCGATCGCGTCGGTCGCGGACGCGGCCACCGTGCGCCGGTCCGACCAGATCATGTTCGCCGCGCCAGCACCCGCACCCTCGCTGAAGGCGATCTGGCGGGCCAGCTTGATCACGCTGGACGGCGTGGACAGGTCCAGCGGGGAGGTCAGCTCTGATTCGAGCTGCCAGCCCGCGCGGAAGCTAAAGGCCATCAGGGGTCCTCTCGGTCATCGGAAGCCGTGCTCCCTCGCTGTCTCATCCACCGCGGCGACGGTGGCTGCTAGTGCGCCGTCCATGCCTGATTCGGCCGCGGGTGCCAGGTAGGAGCGGGTCTGCTGGGTCACCCACCGGTCGCGGTTGCCGAACACCGGGTGGCGGAAGGTGGCGTTGCCCCGGATGCCCTCGTACGGGCGGCCGTGCGGGGCGACCGCGCGCCGCACCCGCATCGACACGCCGGGGTCGCGCTTGCTGAACCTGATCGACAGCGAGATCGCGCGCGGGATCCGCGCCGACCAGGAGGCGCGAACCTTCGCGTCGGCGACGATCGGCTCGGCAGCGGTCTTCAGCGCGGGCCGCAGCTTCTTGCGCAGATCCGGCTCGATCGAGCCGAGATCCTTCTGCAGGACGCGGATCGCCTCTGTCGGGTCTGCCGGGTCGGCCATCACGCGTCCGCGAACGCGTCGACGTGGACGACGAACCGCACCGTGCAGACGGGGCCGTCGTCCGTCTGGTCGGCCACCATGTCCAGGGTGGACATGGTGGCCATCATCACCAGGCCACCCAGCCGGGAGTCTTTGGCGAGCTCGCTGCGGAATCCGGTCAGCAGCTCGAACGCCCGCTCGCGAGTGGTGCGAGCGTCGGGCCGGCCGCCGCGGTGCGCGTCGCCGCGCCACGAGCTGACCAGGCACATGACGTCGTAGCGCTCCATGTCCGGCTGCATGTCGAGCTGCTCGCGGGTCATGGTCGAGCGGACGTCCGGCTCGGTCGGGCTGCCGCTGTAGCCGATCTCGATCACGTCGCGTTCGACGTTCGTGGTCGGGCCGCCGTCGAGGACCTGAACGTGCGGCCAGGCGCGCTCAGCGAGCGCTACGAGCGCGTCCAGGACTGCGGGGATGGTAGACACCGGGCAAGCCTCCTCACTCGGCTACAAGCCGTTCAGAGACGTTCAGGGCATGTCAGCCGACGAGTGGTTCGTCTCGTTCCTGGGTCTTCTTCAAGCCGAGCAGCTCCATCACCCGGAAGGGCAAGGCGAAGGGGCGGATGCTGGCGGCAATGGCGTCGGAGTCGCCCAGCATCGGGCGTCCTCCGCCGTTGTTGTGCTGGGAGCCCTGCCACAAGTGCTTGATCAAATCCAGGCCGGCCAGACGGAAGTTGAGCGGCAACGGTGTGCGTCCGACCCGCGTGGTCACCCGGAAGTCCCCGTACCAGTCGGGCAGCAGCAGCACACCCTCGGAGTGCTTCAGCCGGTAGCCGTCCGTTCCCGCGAGCGGGTCGGCCGCCGGCACCGCCGCGCCACCGGGTAGCCGGACCACGCTCACGATCGAGATGACCGGCCGGTCCGGCAGCACCGCCACGCCGCGGCAAGCCGACACATCCGCGACGACAGTCTGCGGGGTGACGTGCCCGACCCGGTCCTCGATGACCTGGCAGGCCGCGCCGATGATCCGGCGCAACGCCTCGTCGTCCTCGGTGAGCAGCCGGTCCTTCCGCAGGTGCTCCTTGGCGTCGGCCAGGCTGACGAATGGGGCGCCCTCGGCCGGTTCGACGTCGATGACGTCGGTGTAGGACGAGGCGTTGTCTCCGGTGGCCAGCCAGCGCACCTGGTGTACGCCGGCCTGCACGGTCGCGTAGTCGTAGGTGTACACGCCGGTCGACGCGGGTGCGACCGGGTCCTGCACGAAAACGGTGCCGTCCGGCAGCGTGATCGTCAGTGCGACAGTGCCGGCGTTGGCCAGCGCGCCGCTCGGGTCCGTGATGGTGATGGACAGCGGCACCTTGGCGCCGAGATCGAAACTCATCCGCCCTCCATCCTGGGTCCGCGCCGGTCGACGGCGGTCATCGCGACTGCGGCCCGGTCGGCGGCGGTCATCGTTCCGGGACGCTGCGGGACGACGTCCGAGGTGCCGCTGAGTGCCACCTGTAGCGGCGGCAGGACGATGTTCAGCACGCCCTCGACGCGCACCTCGCCGGTCAGACTCATGGTGAGGGCGGGCAGCGTGGCGGCCATGACGCCGGTCACGCCGCTGTCGGGCAGCGTCGAGGCAGACGAGCCGGGGACGCCGTCCCACGATGCCCCGGGCGAGTCGCCGTCGAAGTAGGAGTCGAGGGTGGGGGCGGCCTCGACCAGCACCATCGTGAAGTCTGCGGGGCCCGACCCGAAGTTGTAGTTGTCCGTGATCAGGCTGGCGAACGCGGCGTTGGCAGGCGCGGTCGCGGTGAGGGACACCCGGGAGACGGCCCGTGCGGGGACGCTGTAGGAGCCGTTGCTGTAGGTGATCACGGAGCTGGCGGCGTTGCGCCACTCGATGTAGACGGCGCCGCTGATGGTGGCCAGCGGGTTGTCGAAGTAGCAGTACATGGACACCGTGTACTGCTGGCCCGCGACAACCGTGCCCCGGCTGGAGTTGGAGAAGGTGCCGCTGGTGTATCTGGCGGCGAAGGGGCGGCTGAACCCGGATACCGCGGTCCGGGCCGGGGTCGAGCCGCCGCCCCAGCCGGCGTTGTCGTTCGCGCAGGCCGGGTTCAGGCAGGTGTTGTGCCGGGTGGCCACGGCACTACCGGATGATGGTGCCCTGCAAGGGCGGCAGCGCCGACGCCGTGAACGTCTCCTGGTGGGTGACCGGCTCGCCCGTCTCCGGGTTCATCACCCACTCGTCGTTCTCGTCCACGTCGATGATGTCGGCGACCGCCCGCACCGGGGTTTCGTCGAACACCTCGATGTACCAGGAGGCGTCGTGCGGGATGCTCTCCGAGGCGCACCAGTTCATGAAGAAGCTGTAGGGGCCCGCCTGGTAGAGCGGATCGTGGCGGACTTCCACGGTCAGGTACGGCACGTGTGTCTCCTCATCCAGCGGGCATGGTCGCGGTGCCGGCCGTGATGGTCACGGTGACGCCGGTGTTGATCACGGGGGTGTTCATCGTCAGGTCGCCACCGCCACCGCTGCCCGTGACGCTGCCGTCCACGATCCCGAGCCCGGCGCCAGCCGCCTCGGTGGAGTCGAGCATCCGGAACCATCCGGCGGTGCCGTCGGCCAGCCCGGCGTCCGTCAGCGAGGGCGTGGTGTCGAGCGCCACGGACCCGGCCACTGCGGCAGCGAACGCCGGGTCGGACAGCACGAACTCGGCCAGCAGAGTGCCCGTCGGCGCCGACCCAGGGCCGGTGGGCTGAGAGCCGGTGTAGACACGGATGACGCCCGGCCCGGTGCCGCCGTTGGCCAGCGCCGCGATGGCGTCCGCTGCGGCGTTGCGGGCCGCAGTCGAGATGCGGACCGCCATCTACGCCTTCTTCGTACTGGTGCGCCGGGACCCTGTCCGCTTGGCAGGCTGCTCGGGTTCGGCACTGTCGGCGCCGGCCGGCGTGAAGTACTGCGGGGCCGCCTGGACGGCGGGGTCGTCGTCCGCCAGCTCGTCACCGGCGGCGACAGTGCGCCACCCATCGGGGGTGGGCATGTGGAACGTCTGTGCGGCGCGCTGCACGGCGCCTCCTTCCCGTGGGGAGGGCGGGGACACGACGTCCCCGCCCTCGACTTGCTAGGCCGTGACGACGCGCAGCACCCGGAACGCGTCCGGGACCAGCACGTTCGCGCCTACACGCCAAAACGCGTACCAGCCGACCTCGCCGGTCGGCCTCTGGTTGGCGCCCTTCACCAGCGGCTCGTAGGCCACCGTCATGCCGACCCGATCCACGATCAGGTACTGGGAGAAGTCGCCGCACAGCAGGATGTCGTTCGTGGACGCGGCGGCGAGCGTGCCGTCCATCGCCGACGACTCGTACACGGGGCGTCCGAGCAGCAGCGAAGGCGTGGCCATGCCCAGGTCGGTCCAGAACGCGTGCTGCGGCCCGGTGCCCGTGGCGAACTGGCGGGTCAGCGACAGGATCGACTCGTTGGCGACCCACGAGGCGCGCGAACGCCAGCGCGGCGGCACCGCGTCCTTGGTCGCGTACACGTCAGCGACGTCGTAGGTGGCGCCGCCCGTGACGCGGGAGCCGGCCACCGCAGCGACGGCGGTGACGGCGCCGAACGGCTGGTTGGAGCCGGTGCCGACCGCGAATGCCGTAGCCTCCAGGTTGTCCTTCGCGTCGTTGAGCAGCATCCCGACCTGAGAGGCGATGTTGGTGTCCATCGTGGCCTCGAACGACGCCTGAAGGTAGGCGTCGGCCGAGTGGATGTGCACGGCCGGCTGCGCGAACGTGGGGCTGTTGTCCGGCACCTGCGTGCCTTCCGCGGCCCGCCACTGCGCGGTCACACCCGCCGTGGAGACGCCGTGCCACTCGTTCGTGGTGATCGTCTCGGTGCGGGCGATCTGCCGGAACGGGTTCGTGCTGCCGGCGTTCGTCAGGATCAGCGTCGGGTCCAGGTGGAACGGCACGAGGAACCCACCGGCCGCGCCGGAGCCCTCGTTGATGGCGCGGCGGTGCTCGTCAGCGAACCGGAGCGCTCGCTGCTCCTCGTCGTCGAGCTGCCACGGCTGGACGCCGGCGAGGATCGCCTCGAACGCCCGCTGGTAGGCGGGGCTGCCTGTGAGCAGCATGTGCCGGGCAATCCGGCCGTGCCGGTCGCCGCGCTCCAGCAGCCGGGTGACGTGCTCGCGCCCGTCGTCGCCGAGCTCGGCGGGAGCCTGCTCGACGGCGGCCAGCGCCCGCGCCCGCAGGTCTGGAGCGGCGACCGCGCGGGCGCGCACCTGGTCCAGTCCGTCGTACGGGTCGGTCCGGGTGAGCAGCTCCGGCCCACGGTCGGTGCCGCCCGGCTCCAGGCCGCGCCCGTTGCGGGCGGCGGTGGCCGCGGTGGTGCGCACCCGGGCGATGGTCTCGGCGCGGCGGGCGAGCGGCTCACGCTCGGTCTCCAGCTCGGCGTACTCGGTCTCGAGTTCGTCGAACCGGGCGGACTGCGTCTCGTCCAGGTCCGTGTCCGCGAGCGTGAGCAGCTCGGCGCGAATCGCCGTCAGCCGCTCGTCGATCTCAGCCAGTCGGTTCACAGGAGGATCCCTCTCTTCATCAGTCGAGCCCGCGCCTGTGCGCGGGACATGACCGGACCAGAGCGGTGGCCCTGCTTGGGCTCCGACTCCTCCGAACCGGCCCCCTCCTCGGGGGTGGTGGGATCGCCTCCGGCCCCAGGCGGGGTGGTGGACGAAAGCATGCGGGCCAACTCGGCGCGCTCGGCGTCGTCGAGGCTGGCGAACTCCTCGGCCAGCGAGCGCACGCCCAAGATGGTGGCGGGCTCGTAGGCGGGCAGCGGGGTGGGCCCGTACTCGCGCAGCGCGATCTCGCTGCGCACCACGGTCACCAGATCGCCGCCGCGGGTGGCCCGGTACGGCCGGCTGACGGGCTTGGACGGCTTCGACTGGATCATCCGCCCGCTGAAGGACTGCGCGGTGATGTCGCCGTTACGGATGGCCTCGAGCACCTCATCGGCGAGAGGCGTCTTGTTGTAGCGGGTGATGGTCAGTAGACCCTTGGCGTCCGCGCGCACTTCCAGCGGCGTGCCGAGCGGGACGCTGGCCCGCTCGGACGGGGTGCCGTGCAGGGTCGCGGCGTGGTTGTAGAACACGCCGAACCGCAGGCCACGCTCGGTCAGCGTCTTGTCGAACGCCGTGCGGGCGATCTCCTCCATGTAGTGGCCATCACGGTCGTGGATCTCTGCCGGGGTGTCGAACACTGCGGCGTACGCCGTGACGGTGCGGCCGTCCCCGCCGGGCGCGATGGCGATGTCGTCCAGCGGGAAGGCCCTGGTGAAGTACGTCATTCCTGGCCCTCCTCGGGCTGCTCGTCGTCGCTGCCTTCGTCGGTGTCCGGCTCGGCGGGCGGCTCCTGCTCGGCGGGCTCGGGCCGCATCTTGTCAGGCGGCAGCAGTTGGACCGAGAACAGGCCGGAGTGCTTGAGCAGGCTCAGGTCGTCGGCCTCCACCGCGGCGACCACGCTGTCTGCGGTGTAGCCGGCATCGGTCAGGGTGCGGATCGTGGACGCTTTCTTCGCCTGGATCTCGGCGATGTCGCCCAAGTCCTCACGCAGGAACGCGACGTCGCGGGCGTCCCACCACAACTGCCTGCCATCCGGCACGTCGACCACGTTGGCGAACACGCCTGCGACCCGCCGCCACAAGGGCCTCATGGTGGCGTCGCCGAAACGCCGCCGGCTGGAGGCATAGTTGCCGGCGTTCAGCGAGCTGCCGGCCAGACCCTCGGAGAAACCCACGATGACCGGCGGCACCCCGGCCGCGGCGGCGAGCCGGGACTCGCCGATCGCCTGGACGGCCTTGTAATCGAGGTCCCGCATGCTCATCTGCATGGCCTTCGCGTCCGCGCCGCCACCGAGGTACATCGTCTTGTACGCCGACGTCGCGCCGCTGTGGGCGGCCTCCATCTTCTCGATGAACCGGTCGAACAGCTCCGGGCTCACCGAGGCGTCCAACGACACGACCACGCGCGGGGTGGCGCCGTTGCGGAAGAACGACCGCTTGTGCGTGGTAGCGGCGCTGTCGGCCTCGACCTCGCCCAGCAGCGGCGTGATCCAGCTCATGCCGCGGAACTGGAACTCGGGGTCGGGGATGGGCGCGAAGTGGGCGACCTCGTCCGGCAGCAGCACCTCGCCGGCGCCGCTGCCGGGCGCCCGCGGGCTGTAGATGTAGCCGAGCAGCTCGCCGTCGAGGGCGTCGCCGTACAGGTCGGGCTCCTCCTCGGAGCCGGTCACGATGGTGACCCAGTCCGGCCGTAGCCTCTTCAACGTCCCGTTCGGCCGGCGAGCGAAGAAGCTGTTGCCCGCCAGGTCGGAGTCCTGAATGGTGCGCGACATCAGGTCCTGCATGGTGCCGCCGGGCCACGGACGCTCCAGGATGTCCAGGCCGCTGCCGTAGGACAACTCTCCGGGGCCCGCATCGTGCATCTGCCGGAAGCAGAGCCGGGCCTCGCTGAACACCGACTGCCGGACGAACATCAGCGACGCGATCGCGCCGTTGCGCTTGAACACCTGCCGCGCGAGCGCCAGGAACTCCGCCGGGTTCGGCTGTTCCTGCCCGTTCATCGAACGCGTCATGCCCAGGTAGGGCAGCGCGGGAGAGTCGAACGGGTCGGGCAGGGAGCGGCGCCGGCGGATGCGCTGCAGGAGGTTCACGGTGCCTCCTCGCTGTCATCAACGTCGGCCAGCAGCAGGTACGAGGCGGTCAGAACGGCGCCGGCCACGATGAGTGCGTAACCGGTCCCGAACTGGATCCACACCCCGGCCACGATGCACACGCATCCGGCCACGTAGCCGAGCCAGGCCCGGGTGAGCTTCTTCATCGGAACGCCACCAGCGGCACGAGCGGGGCCTCCTCCGGTTCGGGGGCGGCGATCCGCCACAGCGCGATGACCATCGCGATACAGCCGTCGATCTTGCGTTTGGACTTGCCCTTGGACAGGGTGAAACCGCGCTCGCCCGGCCTCATCGCGGCGGACTTCACGTGCGCGCCCAGGTCGGGGTCTCCGTCGTGGACGACCTCACCGCCCACGATCATCTCCAGGGCGTGGCCGCACGCCGGCGCCATCCGCTCCGGCGACTGCGGGAACTCCACCATGTTGAAGCCCTCGTCTTCGAGCATCCGGGCGGGCACCTCGAAGAACCGCGGGTCGTAGGTGACCTCGACGACCGTGTACGTGTTGGCCAGGTCGTAGCGGATGTGGTCCACCACGGCCTGATGGTCGATCTTGCCGGTGCCGTCCGGGTTCCAGATCTTCGCCTTGACGGCGACCTTGCCGTCCGGGCGTTCCCAGCCGACCAGCACGGCGACGGAGTCCCGGCGCAGCGCCATGTCGACGGCCACCTTGACCTCGGCCTTGCCGGGGATGGTGGCGTCGCCGGCGCACCGGTCCCAGGCGCCCGGGTAGTCCTTCAGCCAGGAGTCCTCAGCGATGTCCACCCAGCGGTTGGCGTAATACCTGAGCCACTCGTGGCGCGGCATCGACGGCTTGCCCCAGTCGTTGACCCGGTCGGCGACGTTCCACAGCACCCCGGCCGCCCTCGACGCGGCCCGTACGGCGATGGCGCGCTGCTCGGGGTCCTCATAGTCGAGGTCCTCGGGGGCTTCCTGCCAGTCGAAGTACAGGCGCGGCGCCAGCGCCGGATTCTTCAGCACCCGCAGGCCTCGCTTGTACATGGCGCCCAGGAGGGAGTGGTCCACGTCGAACCCGGCCGTGGAGAGGTTGAGCACCCGGCCGGAGCCGCGGGCCGTCTTCCGCTTCTTCGTCGACTTGGAGATGACTGTGTGGACGCGCGCCTTGTTCGAGCCGACGTCGCCCCACTCGTGGACCTCGTCGCAGATGAACAGGTGCGGGATGCCGCCTTCGTTCGTGCCGGCGACCGCCGCGACGCGCCGGATCTCGCCCGGCCGGCCGTCGCGGAACTGGATGACCTTCTCGTAGACGGCGAAGAAGCCGCACAGCGGCGCCTCTGTGATTTCGTCGTCCCGGCCGCCGACCATCTGGCCGGCCTTGGCGAACAGCTCGTCGGCCTGCTCGTAGGAGGCGGCGGCGATGTTGATGATGGGCGAGACGGGCGCGATCTGCGGCGGGCCGGCGAACTCCAGCAGCGCGATCGCCGCGATGAACGTGGTCTTGCCGTCGCCGGTCGCGGCGCCGCGCACGCCCTCGTCGTAGTGCCACTGATCGCAGGCTGGGCAGTACTCGTACCAGCGGTACAGGAACTCCTTCTGGTCCGGGCGGAGCTTGAACGGCTGCCCGAACGTGTCACCCTCGGGGAAGATGAGGTTGTCCTGAATCCATCGGACGGCCACCCCGCCGAGGGACGGCCACAGCTCGCCCTTGCCTGGCCGCCACCCGCACGCCGTACAGCCTGGGTCACGGCTCATCGACGACCCCACGCACGATACGCATCCGCGGGTCCGGCTCGTCGTCCTCCTCGACGTCGCCAGGCTCGCTGTAGCGGGCGTTCATCTGGGCGAGCGACCGCTGCTCGGAGATCGCGGCCAGGCCCAGCGAAGCCGCGTTCAGGCCGCCGATGCCGAGCTGCTTCTCACAGTCCCGCACCGTCGACATCGCCTGCTCGGCCACCTTGTACAGCGGGTTGATGACCTCCTGGCCCTGCGATCCCGTCACGAGCGGGTTCTGGTCCGCCTCCGCGATCGTCCGCAGATACCGGTCCAGCGCGTCGATCCACCGCAGCAGCACGACCTTCGCCGCCGGCGTCACCAGGTGCGCGGGCCGGTCCTCCCAGAAGTCGTCCCACGCGACCTTCGCGGGCTTCGACAGCCCGCGCGGCGCCGCGAACTTCTCCACCTTCAGCCCGGCCACCACACCGAGGACCTGCTGCCCGTTCCGCTTGTCGACCGCAGTCCCGGCCGTCTTCTTCGCTCGGGGCATCAGGTACCTCCCCTCACGAAAGCCCGCGCCGGGCAAATCCCGGCTGGTGGTACCTCCGAAAAATGGCGCGATGGGGACGGGTCAGGACCCCTTGATCATCTTTGCGTGATCTAGGTGCCCCCCTGGTCCCCTCTCCTGCCCTCTGACCTGCTGCTTTGTGTCCTGTTGTGCTGTGTGGCGTTGTCGTGTTGTCGTTGGTCGCTGTTGCGTGATCGACGTTGGTCATCAGGTGTTGGTCTGAGCTATGGGTCAGGGCTCAGGGGTGGGGTGCAGGGAGGGGCATGGGGGCTGGGAGGGGGGACGGGCAGGGGTGGGGTGCCTGCCCTCTACCCGGTGTGCCCCGTGGTTGCGCCCTTGCTGTAGTTGCAGGAGGCGTGCTCTGCCTGGTAGTTGCTCGGGTCGCTGGTTCCACCTTGTGCGCGTGGGGTGATGTGGCCTGCGGTGAGCGGGTCATCGGGTGTGGGTGGCAGCTTGCATATGGCGCACACCGTGGCGGTGGCGAGTAGCTGCTCGCGTGCTTGCTGGTGGTCCCAGCCGAGGCCGCGCTCGGTGGTGGTTCCTCGCTGCTGGTCTCGCTGCCGTTGCCGTACCCCTGCACACCCGGGGCAGCGTGGCCCTCGCCCTGAATGGAGGGCCCGGCAGTCGAGGCATTCCCGCCTGGTCATGGCCTGCCCCCTTGTTGATGCCGCCCCCTGTTTTGATCAGCCCCCGGGTGGAATCCAGCCGAGTCCGATCAGCGCTTCCCGTACGGCGTCGCTCATGGAGATGACAACGTCGGAGTCCTTCACGCCCATGACGGTCACGTCGATCTCGCGGATGAGCAGCTCCGCCTCCACCTGCGGCCGATGGTCCGCCTCGAAGCGGATCGTCAGGATCCAGGCATCGCATCCGGTGTCGTCGTGGGCGATGTGCTGCATACTGCCAGGCTCAGGCTGTTCCTGGTCGGTCATGGTTTCCTCCCGGAGATGGGCGAGACCCCCGAGTCCGGGAGGTCTCGGGGGTCTCTACCTCCAGTCGCGCACTGGAGGGGTCTGATTGGGTCTGGTGTCGCAGATCCGGAGCGGTACAGGATGCTCGCATGGTGAAGGTGCTGGCCGTGGCCGGAGTGGTGCTCGTAGTGCTGGCGGGGGTCGCCGCCGTGTTCATCGTTCTCTCGCCGGGCACAGAGACGGACCCGCCTCCAGCACCAGTGACGCCTGAGACGACGCTCCCCGCGCTCCTCGTCCGCGGGACGGTCATCCTCAAGGTGACGCCGGACTCCGTGGACCTGGGGGACCACCCGGACTGCTACGGCAAGGGCGACTTCGCTGACGTGAACCTGGGGGCGCAGATCGTGGTCACCGATGCGGCGGCCAAGACCATTGCTCTCGGGCGCCTGGACGACGGGATGCACCAGGAGCGCGGTTGCGTCTTCGAGTTCTCGATGGCGGTTCCCGCTGGGCATGAGTTCTACGGGGTCGAGATCGCGCATCAAGGGAGACAGCAGTACACCGCCGCGCAGATGAACGAGCCGATCGAGGTCACCTTCGGTAAGTGACGAGCCGCTAGGAGATCAGGCCCGCTTCGTTAAGCATGGCGAGGGCTAGTCCGAGGCTGAGCAGGGTGAGGGGCCACGCCTTCTGCACGCCGGCGATGACGGCGGACGACAGGAGGCAGACGAGGGCCAGCAGCAGGAGGACGTTCACGAGGGTTCTCCGTTCCTGCGGTGAGGTCCGGGCGGGCGGGGGCGTGCAGACAGCCCGTCCGCCCGGGGTCTTGGGTGCGGGGAGGTCATCCACTCGGGGGGATGGACGTCCTCCCCGCAGGTCCTGGAGACGCGAAGAGCCCGGGGTGACCGGGCTCTGGGCATACGTCGTCCGTCTGTTCTGGGATTGTTCAGTGATCAGCCTAGCACCGAGACGCCCGTTTCCTGCGTGTATGGTCGCGCGTCTTCTCGGCGTTGAACACGTCTTCAAGTCGGAAGAGGCTGGAGTGGCCCCGTTTGGCCCCGGGGACGGGCCGCAGGACACCGCGTCTGACCCAGTTGTAGATTGCCCAGCGGCTGAAGCCGGTCTCGGTGGCGGCCTCGTCGGCGGTGTACAGCTCGTCCAGGTTCATGGGGCGACTCCGATCCCTTCACGAAGGACGGCGGCCAGCCACGGCCACCTCTCGTACGGCCAGACGTGGCGCCACGACTCCTCACGCTGGCAGGGGCAATCCTCATCGTCACACCGACAGGTCGTGTCCACGCAGGCCACAGTGAATCTTTCCGGGTAGGCGCGGAGGCTCAGCGAGCGGCAGTTCGGGCAGCGGCCGGTGAGGCGTACGACGGGCTCCTGCTCGCCGAGCACGATCCGCGCGGTCTGGCGGAGGCGTGTGGACTCGTTGTGGACGTGGTCGGCCAGGTCGTCGTGGAGGGCGATCCGGTCGAGGAGCGAGATGAGGCGGGTGATGGTGTCCGCGGTGCTGCCGGGTGCGGGGGTGAGGTCGAGCTTGTCGCACACCGCCTCCTCCAGCTCGACGACGGCCAGGACGATGTGGGCGCGGGCGTCGAACACGGACAGGTCGAGCGGCGCCGGCGACGCTCCGGAGGGCTTCAGCCCGAGGGCGAGGCTGCGTTCTTTCGCTTCTCGCTCGGCTAGCGCTTGGGCGTCCATGGCGGCGCGCCGTTCGGGGGACAGGTCACGCTCGTTCCAGTGGCGGCGCCGGCCGCTGCTGGGGACGATGGCGCGGTCCAGCTCGGGCAGGAACGCTCGCACTGCGGCCAGATGCTCGTAGGTGAACTCGGTCCTCAATCCGTCCCCCTGGGGTTGTGCTCGTTGTACGGGTGGACCTGGACAACCGGAATGGTCGTCCAGGTCCGGGACCTGCTTCTTTGCGGATGTGCGCAAAGTTGTTCTGTCTAGAATGTCCTTTTTCCCGGATGTGGGAAAAAGGACATTCGTCGCGTCCGTCAGGGTGACGGGCGCGAAAGGGTCAGCCTCGGCGGGCCTGCCAGACCGCGGTGGCCAGACCGTCGTCGAAAGAGTCGAGAGCAGTCAGGACAAACACGCGGTCGGGTAGCTCCCAGGCCGCGAACTGCTGGCCGTAGTCGCGGACGTACTCGGCTCGCACCTCGGAGCCGTTCTCGATGGTGAAGCCCTGAGTGTGCCCCTGAGCGTGCATGGAGGCCAGCAGAGACAGGAACTGCTCAGCATCCAGGTAGTGGGTGGACTCCTCGGCCGACTGCCCGGGGCGGGTGCGCTCGTAGAAGTCGGCGATCGCGTCCACCTCGGAGACGGGGGCGCCGGACTCCAGCCAGGCGATGCCGGCCTGGTAGCCGTCCACGTACTCGCGGGTGAGCTTGCGGGCGGTGTCAGCGAAGTCAAAGATCTCGCCGCGGGGCGGCATTGTGGTGACGGTGCTCATCGCATCTTCACCGCGACGTAGCAGGCGTTCGAGAAGCCGATCATGAACGAGTCGTCGAAGCCGACGCCGTACGCCTCCTTGGGCCAGGAGTTCAGCGGGTAGTTGGTGCCCTGCCGCTCGTTGATGTCGCGCATCTCCTCGACGCCGTCGTAGATCTCCCGCTCGTTCGGGGAGCCCTTCAGGTAGTCGAGGAAGGCCGGCACGAGGGTGGCGTCGTAGGTGCAGGAGTCGGTGCCCGTGAACCCGCCGTCGTGCAGGTCGCGGTAGATCTTCGCGACCTCGTACACCTCGGTCTTGGGCGGGTTGGTGGCCAGCCACATGGTGCCGGAGCGGAAGCCGTCGGCGTGCTGCAGGAGCCACGTCTTGGTGAAGTCGTCGATCTCCCACTCGGGGGTCATGCTGTTCTGCCTCATTGCGTGTTCTCCTTGCTGGTGACGATCTGTCGGTCGATGCTGACGCCGATGAGTTGGCCGTTCTCCTCGAAGGAGCCTTCGACGGCCTGGACGTCGAGATGGAGCTTGGTGCGGCCGGCGGCGATGTCGTCTACGACTTCGGCGAGCCTGCGAAGGGCGTGCGTGACGGTGTTCAGGTCCTCGATGAGGACGCGGCGGGTGAACAGGTCGCAGGTGATGCCGTCGTACACGCGGTCGAGGCCGCGGATGATGTCGCCGAAGCCGGGGCTAATCGCGTCGGCGCAGTCCGGGCACGTCCATTCGCCGTCGTGGAAGGCGGCGTAGGCGTTGACCTCGAACATGCTGCGGCACCGGTGGCATTCGCCGTCCGCTTCTCCGTGGAAGAAGCCCAGCTCCATGGCGATGTTGGCGGGCTTGGTCATCCTTGCCTCTCGGTGGTCATGGCATTCTGGGGGTGGCTGGCCCCGGTGGAGACGGGGCCAGCCGTTGTTGTCTCAGTGAGCAGCATGAGCAGAGTCGGTGACTCGCTCGACTGTTCCGCCGTCGCAGCAGGCAGCGCAGCCCCAGACGTCCGGGTCGAAGCTGACCGTCATGGAGGAGGCGCACGAGGGGCAGGAGCCGACGTACGTGTTGGGCTTCTCGCCCGGGTAGACGTCGATCGTCTGGTCGCCGATGAGGACCTGGTGGGCGCGGGTCACCCAATCGGACACGGTCATCCAGTTGAGCAGCTTGCGGGACTCGTCGAGCAGCGACCCGATGCGGCCCCTGAGCAGGGCCGCGATGGCCGCAGTGTCCTTCCGCTTCACGAGGTCCTCGCAGCCGTCGCAGAGGTCCCCACCGAGCGCGTGGCAGGTGCCGCTGTGGGCGTGCGGCGCGTTCTCGCAGCGCTTGTTGCACAGGTCATGCGCGGTGACGTGCGGGAGGGTGTCCTCGGTGGAGGGGGTGTAGTCGACGGCGATGCCGCACAGGAAGCAGCGGGTTTTGCCGCTGCCCCAGCGGGTGCTGCTGTTGATGAGGATTGCCTTGATCATTACTTCTCCTTGTCGGCCGTGAGTATGAGCGCTCGGTAGGCGATGTTGAGGGTGTTCGGGTCGTGGACCGGGCAGCGCGGCCCGATACCGGGGTGGTTGCGGATCTTCTCGGTGGTGCCGCAGTGCTCGTGGTTGCGGGCGCTCCAGTAAGAGCACTTCCAGCGGGTGGGGGCGGAGGTCTGCCCGATGGGCTTGATCGCGGGCTGGGCCCACAGCGGCAGCATCTCCTCGTCGGCCTTGACGTGGTGGCCGCCGTTGCGGAGGCAGTTCGGGCAGTCGTGGCGGGCGTGGTCGCGGCTCATGTTGTGGGTCAGGCCGCCGCCCGGTCGGGGAAGTTGGTTGGCGCTCATGGATCTCCAGCCCGTCAGGCGCTCTTGCGCCGGTCAGGGCCGGTCACGGGCACGACCTCGCAGTACTCGGCGAAGCGAGAGGCGACACGCTCACCCACCTGGTCGGAGAGAGCGCGCGGCGGAACGTTGCTCGTCACGATCATGGGCTTGGCATCGGCGTACCGCTGGTCGACGATCTCGTAGAGCTTCTCGCAGGTGAACTCGCTGGGCTTCTCTGCTCCGAGGTCGTCGAGGATGAGGAGCCTGGCGCCCTGGCTGTCGACGACCGGCTGGCGGGTGTTCTGATTGCTGGGTCGGAGTTCGTCGAACAGGGTGGTGGCCCGGATGAACTTCACCGACGGGGGGATCCGCCGCTGCTCGCCGTAGGTCTCACTGACGCGGGCGCTCGCTGGGGTGGTGAGGGTGCGGAAGCACCACGCGGCCATCGCCCAGTACGCCTGGTGAGTCTTGCCCGTTCCGACGTTGCCGCAGAGGAAGAGCCCCTCGGCCTGGTTGCCGCGCTTCACCCACTCGGCGACCGCGGGCAACAGCTCGATCGGCTTGCGGAACCGTACGGGGATCAGGGCCAGGACGCCGGCAGCGACGTTCTCGCCAGCGCAGCCCATGCACCTGATGGCACCCATGTGGCCGTTCTCGTCATCGACGTTCGCCCAGCCGTAGCCGTCACAGTTCTCGTGGTGGGGTGGCATGCCGAGGTCGCGGAAGAGGTCCGCGATCGGGGTGTCGTCAACCAAAGTTCGGGTCATTGAAGTCTTCCTCTGTGAATTGGTTCGGGTTGGCGCCCGGCGCTGAGGTGCGCGACGTGGAGCGCTGCTGACCGGCGCCGTCGCCGCGACGTCCGCGAGACCTGATCTCCAGGTCGCCGTACTTCGCGCGGAACTTCGGCATCGCGTGGATGTTGTCGCGCCAGAAGAGGTCACGCTGCGACCAGTCGAGGACGTCGAGCGCGTCCTGCAGGGTCACCTTGTCCTTGTCGAGGAGTAGGCGGGCTTCGGTCCGCCACTCGTCCGGGACCGCCTTCGGGCGGCCGTGGTACTCCTTCTTGATCGCCCATTCCAGGAGGCGTCCGCAGAGCTGCTCGACGTCTTCGCGGGGCGGGGTGTCGGCCTTCGGCTTCTTCGATCGGGAGGAAGAAGAGGTTTTCTTCTTCTCTGGTTGTTGAGGGTGAGGGGTAGGGCGGTACTCGGATACCGCCTCCTCTGAGCTGGGGTGATCCTTTCCGCCTGCCTCCTGAGCAGGGAAAAGACCGTCCTGAAAATCGGCGTCCAGGTGGGACGCTGGTACCGCCTGAATAGGGTCAGGCGGGACGCTGGTACCGCCTGACAGGCGGGACTCGGATACCGCCTCAGCATTCGAGGTGGCACTGTCGTCCCGCCTCGCCAAGGGCGGCAGGCGATACGTCGACCGCACGCCGGTCCGAGCGAAGACCGCCCGCCCGTCCTTGCCGTAACCGATCGGGACACGCACCTCAAGGCCGCGCTTCGCCAGCCGCTGGAACGTCCGACGAAGCCCGTCCTCCTGCAAGCCCGTACGCCGCGCAAGCTTGTCCTTCTCGGGGAAGCACACACGCGTCTCGTCGCGGGCGTCCTCGGCCAGCGCCACCAGCAGCAGCCGCTCGGCCGGGGTTAGGTCCTCGGGGGCGTTGTCGAGGACCTCGACGACGAGCCTGATCCCCATCAAGTGGAGTCCTTGATCTCGTACACCATGTTGGGCACCGCGTCCCCGCTCGCTCGTTGTCCTGTGTTTTGGGTAAGGCGGACCGCCCGGCGACCGATCGGGACGCCGGGCTCGTGCGAGCAGGGATTAGCGGGTGTCGAGCATGGCCACCCATGCCTGGTTGAACAGGTCGCGGTGGGACTCGTTGTAGCAGGCGACCGGCCGGAGAGCGCCGTCGATGAACCGGTCCACGGTGCCCGGCTCGGTGCCGTACTTCTCGCGGTACAGGGCCTTCAGCCGCTTCCCGAACCTGGTGGACATGGAGCGCAGCGTCGCGCCCTTGATACCGTGCCCCTCCAGGAACTCGCCCACGGTGAGCGGCCTGGTCGCCGGGTCGATGTCGGGCTCGATGCCCAGGGCGACGGCGGCGACGTGCCGGCCCTTCGCGTCCAGCCACGACGAGTCCACGACGCCCTTAAGGTTGCCGAGAACGGCCGCCTGCTCCTTGGCGCGGCGGATCGTCCGGTCGATCTCGTCGAGCTGCTCGACCGTGGCACGCGGGTTGATCGCGCCGCCCTTGAAGACGTAGTCGTACAGGGCGTCGGCGAACTCGACCTGCCACCGCTCGATGCGCTGGCGCGCGACCGCGTCCTCCATCTGGGAGGTACCGATGTTCGAGATCCACATCGGGACGATCCGATAGCTGATCACGAAGTGCTTGCGGACCCGGTCATCATCGGGAAGACGGACGTACATATTGTCCGTCCGTCCCTTTGACCAGGCCGAACGCTCGATGAGCTTGCGCTGACCATCAGGATCGAGGTCAGCGGGGATGGCCAGGCGACGCAGGGGAAGCCCCAGATCACCGTTGGGCATGCGCACAACGGGGAACTGGATGCCGTCGTACTCGAACGGCTCGGGGAGAAGGTCGCTCATGGTGGGCTGCCTACGCGTCGGCCTGGTCGGCGAGACGCTGCGCCTCGATCCAGGCGACCACGTCGGAGCGCCACGCGTACAAGCGCCTCCCCATGCGGAACAGGAAGGGCGCCTCACCGCGGTGACGCTTCCAGCGCCAGGTGGCCTCTTCGATGCGGGTCAGCTCTACCACTTCGTCAGGAAAGGTGAGCAGCCTGTCGTTGGAGCGGTCAGCGATCAGGTCTGCGACCTGCGGAGACGCGTTGACCTTACTGCGGGAAGACTTACCGCTTCCGCGCGTCGTGGTGCTACCGTGCATGTGCGCGTTCCTTGTTTGTACTCGTTGGCAAGCGATACAGGACGGGGTACTGCGCAGCGGGCCTGGCGGGGAAGGTGAGAGCTCCCCCCAGGCCCACAGTCATTCGTGGGGCCTGGTCAGTCCCGGTACGTCGAACGTGAGAACGACGACTGGCTCACGGTAGCACCACTAAACACGAGTGGTCCACTCACCGCAGGCTTCAGCAGACTTCTCCCAACTACGTATGCTCATCACGGGAGCCGGATTCGTCTGTCTATCGGTATCAGCGCCGACATGCCCGTTGACACTTGCTGGAGACCGTTGGACACTGATGAACACAGTGAGTACAACGGTACTTCTGAGCAGTCAGGATGTGAGGCACGGTGGCAAGGAAGTCGCGACGACCTGCACAAGAGGAGGCTTCGCGCATCCCTGAGGGTGCCGCTGTCTACCTTCGTGAGCGCAGGGAGAAGCTGAAACTCGCTCAGAACAAGGTCGCTGTCGTCGCCGGCGTGTCCCGTGGCACGTTGATCAATCTTGAGAAGGATGCTTCGGGTCCACGTCCGGAGGCGGAGACCGTGCTGGCGGTGGGTGCAGCTCTTGGCGTGGCAATCATCGGCCCAGCACCGTATTCACCGCCGGACCACCGACAGGAGGCGCGCATTGTTGAGGTCATCACGTCTCTTGACGTGTGCAGCAGGATCGTCGATGTAATCGCAGAGGCATCCACCGCAGACCCTGTGCGCGGGGAGCTGGCCGCTGAGAGCTATCGTCGATTCGTTCAAGCCTGGGAAGAGCGCAAACCTGACCTTGTTGCGAGAGCAATTCAGGGAAGTCTCGCGGCTATCGAACAGAGCCTCATGCCTCTATTGGATCAGGCTTCCACGCTGGATGCAGCGATCATCCGATTTTTCGAGCAGTGGAAAGATCATGAATTTCTGAAGCTCGCACAGCGTGCAGCCGACTTGCCGCACGGAGTTGGCGCACCAAAGGCTGCTCTGCGTACCACGCCGCGCCGGTTTGAGATGCACACCGGCGCGGACGTCTCTTACTCATCGGGACACGACCTAGATCTAGGGGAGGAGTATGAGCGTGTTCTGACACAGTCGGAGATGGAGCGCGAGCGTATCTATAGGCTCGAAGCAGATCTTATACGCACACAAAGCGAACTTGCAGATGTGCGGATGAAATACCAGGTCGCGGTGCAACACGAGGCTTCCCTAGAAGCGCAGCGTCGAGAACTGGAAAGGCTTCGAGAGGAACTTGCTGAAGCGAAGACGATCGGTTCGTTCTATCGCCGAGAACTAGCAGCGCACCAGGAACGGCTTATGGCAGCCGAGGTGTCTGCCAGAACTGCTGCACAGAAGGTAGACGAACTGAGTCAAGCGCTTACCAAGTTCAAGGATGAGCCCGCCGACGCAGCCAGGCAGTTTCGGCGCCTCGACCTTGAGGTGCAAGATCTCCTCCGTCACGGTCAGGTAGTGGATACCACCGTGGTTAACGCTTCTGAAGTTCCCGGCCTGGCTCATGTGATTCTCACGGTGAAGCCCAAGGATTTTCCGGAGTCTGTCAGCATCAGAGATATTTCAATGGCAGCAATCCGTATGGACCTTGCCGTTGATATAGCGGGGAAACTGCTCAACGACGTAATGCCATTGCAAGGTTCGGCATCTGCTGATGATATGCGGCGAGCGGTGAATGAGGTGTTGAACTTCTTCGGCTTCGATGTTCCCGGCTTTCGGGACAATTGGGAGGATTGATGGCACACGTTGAAGATCGCTGGATGAGAAAAGCGCGCGGCCCGGACGGCAAGGTGCTGCTCGACGACAAGGGCAAGCCCGTGCTCGAGCGCGATCCCGCCAGGTACGGCAAGGGCTCGCGCTGGAGGCTCCGGTACGACGGCCCGGACGGCCGCGAGAAGAATGAGTCGTTCGCGAAGAAGACGGCGGCCGAACGGCGGAAGATCGAGGTGGAGGCGGACCTGCAGCGCGGCACCTACATCGACCCAGACGCCGGCCGCATCACCTTTCGCAAGCAGGCCGAAGAGGTCCTGGAAAACCGCACCCTCGATCCTCGCTCGCGGCGCAAGATGCGCGAACGGCTGGCCAACCACGTGTACCCCGTCATCGGCGGCAAGGAGATCGGCTGGCTGTCGCGCCGGCCGAGCGCCCTGCAGCAACTCGTGAACCACCTTGAGGCGGCCAAGCTGGCGCCCTCGTACATCGAGGTCATCATGGCCCATGTCGGCCTGGTGTTCTCTGTCGCCATCGAGGACGAGCTGATCGTCAAGAACCCGCTCCGCTCGCCGGTCGTGAAGCTGCCGAAGGTGGTCAAGAAGAAGCTGGTCGTGTGGACGGCCGATCAGGTGCTGGACATGGCCGACGACTTACCGGATCGGTACCAGGCGGTCGTCGAGGCCGGCGCCGGTCTTGGCTTGCGACAGGGCGAGATTTTCGGGTTCAGCCCCGATGATGTCGAGTGGTTGCGTGGCACGGCGGCCGTCAACCGTCAGCTCAAGCTCGACGACGGCACGCTCATCTTCGACTTGCCCAAGGGGGAGAAGACGCGCGAGGTTCCGCTGCCCGAGCGGGTCAAAGTCGCGCTCGCCGAGCACATGCGGCTGTTCCCGCCGGTCGAGGTGACGCTGCCGTGGGGCGACGTCGAGGGCGATCCGGTCACGGTGCGGCTGTTCTTCACCAACACCCTGGGCGCCCCCGTCCACCCCGTCACCTTCCGCGAGGTGTGGAACAAGCGCCTGGAGCGCGTCGGCATCGTGCCGAAGCTCGCGGCCGGCGAGAAGCGCGGCCACCGCTACCGGGAGCACGGCATGCACATGCTCAGGCACTACTTCGCGAGCGTGCTCCTGACGGACGGGGAGAACCCGAAGGCGGTCGCCGACTGGATGGGGCACGCGGACGGCGGGGCGCTGCTGCTGCGGACGTACGCGCACCTGATGCCGAAGTCCGAGCAGCGGATGCGGAGGGCCATCGACGCCGCGTTGCAGCGGCCCCGCTCGGCGGCTGACGGCCCACAGACGGCCCAGGAGGGCGTGGAATGAGCGTTTCCGCAGGTCTTACCCTCCGCCCTTGGAGAAATGCTGGTAGTCCTTGGCTCCGGACCAGTAGCCGCCCCACTCCCAGCCCACCTTGGCAAAGGCCTTGACGACCTTGTCGCCAGGGTTAACCACACCTTTACCGCTAATTGGGCGCTCGGTGAACTTCTTGGCATTTTGGTGTGCCGTGCTGCCACTCGCGGTGACATATGGGTTCTCTCGGGGATTGATGTCTATTGCTTCCCCGTATGCGTGATTTGACCAGTTGCTCGACCCGGTAGCACGGCGGCAGTTGAAGGCCGAGGTGTTGTCGGCGTCGATCGAGTCGAAGTCGTCCGCCTTGTACGCGTCCACCAGCTTCATCTGCCTGATCGGCCAGCGCCAGTCGTACAACTTCTTGAAGACCTTCTCGATGTCGCCGGTGACCGTCGCGCGCACCACCAGCTCGCCGGTGTGCGGCTTGCCGTCGAAGCCCCAGTACGACAGCGTGACCAGCCGCAGGTCCCGGTAGTGGACCGGGCAGCCGGGGCGCCACGAGTACGGGAGCCGGTCGCGGGAGACCCGCGAGACCTTGGAACTGAACGCGGGCGGCCCCGTGGACGAGGGCGTCGCGGGCGATTCTTCGAGCGCCTGGTCGTCGGGCGCCGAGGTCGTGGAGGCAGGCGCGGGCACGGTGTCGGTCACGGTGTCGGTCACGGTGTCTGGCACGGTGTCGGGCACACTGGCCGGCTGTCCCGCGCCGCACGAAACGGCCCCGAGCACCACGAGCGCCAAGGCGGCAGCACGTCTCATCTGGCCACCATATGCGACGTCCGGCCAGGTCAGGGGACTATCGGCGCCGTCCGTGACCCTCGCGTCGCCTGAGGCGAGGGCCGAGAGGACGAGCGGGCGAGGAGCGAGGGTCAGGGGACGAGCGAGGCGGGCGGGTCGAGGGTGCGCGCGGGTCGAGGGTGCGCGCGGGGGCGAGCGACGAGGCGGGGCGCGGGTCAGGGGACGACCAGCACCGTACGATGGGCGCGTTTGGCCAGATGGGCCGCCACCGAGCCGCGCCACGGCGACCGCGAGCGCCCCACCACGATGCCGTCGGCCATGTGGGTGCTGGCCAGGCTCTCCAGCGCCCTGGCCGGGTCGCCGCGCAGGCTGACGAACTGCCACGGCACCCCGGCGTCGCGCAGCTCGTCCCGCAGCTCCTCGGCGAGGTCGGCGGCCGAGTCGGGGATGATCGGCGACCCGGCGAAGAACCAGAGGGAGGCGGTGTTCAGCGACTCCACGAACGCGATGAGCAACGCGGCGCCGTCGCGCCGGGCGAGCCCGGCCGCGTACGCGAGCGCGTTGCGGCTCGGGCCCGATCCATCGAAGCCGACCACGAGCAGGCCGGCGCCGTCCTTGCCGATCTCGAACCGCCCCGCGGGGAGCCGGCCCGTCGTGGGCTCCCACCGCGGGTCGGCACCAGGGTCAGCACCACTGCCGTACACGGCATGACTCGCGTCAGGAGTCGGCGTGCTTGCCGCGGCGGGCGAGGTCGCGCAGGGCGTCGGCCGCGTAGATCACGAGGGCGACGAACGAGAGCGCGGCGATCCCGCCGCCGAGCCACAGGTCGTTGACCGTCGCGTCCACGTAGGAGGCGCCGCGCGGCTGGTAGCCGACCGCGAAGGGGGCCGCGACCAGCCAGAGGCCGGCGAGGAACAGCACGATCAGGGCGCCGACGCCCAGTTTGGCCTTCATCGGTTCTCCTCCATCCCGACCAGGGGGGCCTTGCCGTTCTGGCGGTGCTCGCCAGTGCGGGGGTTGTGGTTGAGGTCCTCGCGCAGCGCCTCGACGAGCGGTGCGAGCAGGGTGGCCAGCTCGGCGGAGCTGGCCTGCGGGGCGGCGGCCACGGGGACGGGCTCCGGCTCGGGCTCGGCCTGGCGCGGCTTGGGCACGACGAGGCCGCGGACGACGAGCTCCTCGTGGATGGCGAGCACGAAGGCGATCGCGCCCACGAGGCCCACGACGGCGACGCCGAGGCCGGTGAAGAACTCGGACTGGGTGGCGTTCGTCCAGTCGGCGTCCTCCGGCTGCGTGCCGAGGGCGAAGGGGGCGATCATCAGCCACAGCCCGGCCAGGACGGCCAGGGCCGCCGCGACGGCGCCCACGAACTTGCGGATCATTGAGAGATTCCTCCTGTGACGAGGTCTTTCTGTGGGGGCGTGGCCTGCGCGATCAGAGCGCGCGAGGTGGGCCGCAGCACGGTGTGCACGACCGATCTCGCCCGCTCGCGCTCTGAGCGGTCGTCAGGCGGCGCCAGCTTGGCGACGGCGGTGAGGAGCGCGGAGCGCTCGCCGTTCACCCGCTCGACGCGCTGGGAGATGAGCTCCAGCAGCAGCCCGGCGAGGACGAGGTCGTCCTTGCTGAGCGGCTTGGGCTCGGGGGTCGCGGGGCCGCTCGTCCCGCGCAGCGGCAGCTCCTTGAGGAAGAGCGTGGCGAGGAAGCCGAGCAGCGCGATGGGCACGCCGACCATGAAGACGGTCTCCAGGCCGCGCGTGAACGCCTCCAGCACGATGTTCTTGATCGGCGCCGGCAGCATCTGGATCTGGCTGGGGCTGCCGAGCTTGACGTCGGCGCCGCCGGCGGCCTGGATGTGGGCGGCGGCGAACATCTCGGCGATCTCGTCCTTGAGGCGGCTCGTCAGGATGGCGCCGAACGCGGCCACGCCCACGGCGCCGCCCAGCGACCGGAAGAACGACACGCCGGACGTGGTGGAGGCCATGTCGCGCAGCTCGGAGCCGTTCTGCGCGGCCAGGATGAGCATCTGCATGGACAGGCCGAGCCCGATGCCCAGCACGGCCACGTCGAACCCGATCAGCCATTCGCTGGAGTCGACGTGCAGGCGGGACAGCAGGAACAGGCCGACCGCCACGATGAGCAGGCCGGCGACCGGGAAGATCTTCCACTTGCCGGTCTGGGTGACGATCTTGCCGGAGATCACGCCGGCCAGGAACAGCGCCACCACCATGGGCAGCGTCATCAGACCGGACTTCGTCGGGCTGAGCCCCTTGACGATCTGCAGGTACTGCGGCAGGTAGATCATCGCGCCGAACATCGCCATGCCGACGAACAGCGAGGCGAGGCTGGTCAGCACGAACGTGCGGTTGCGGAACAGGCGGGGCGGCAGGATCGGGTTGCGGGCGGTCCGCTCGGACAGCACCGCGAGGGCCAGCATGAGCAGGGCGACCGCACCCAGGAAGTACGTCCAGCCGGAGTTCCACTCGAACTCGTTGCCGCCCAGCGTCAGCAGCAGCATCAGCGCGCTCGCGCTGGCCGTGATGGTCGTGGCGCCCCAGATGTCGATCGAGGTGCTGCGCTTGACCTTCGGCAGCTTCAGCACCTTCTGGATGACGATGAACGACACGAGGGCGAACGGCACGACGACGTAGAAGCACCAGCGCCAGCCGAGCCAGTCGGCGTCCACGATGAACCCGCCGAGCAGCGGCCCCGCGACGGTGGAGATGCCGAAGACGGCCCCCATGTAGCCGGAGTAGCGGCCACGCTCGCGGGGGGAGACGATGTCCCCGAGGATCACCTGGGCCAGAGCCGACAGGCCACCGACACCCAGGCCCTGTACGGCGCGGGCGGCGATGAGCTGCCCCATGTTCTGGGACAGGCCCGCCACCAGCGACGCCGCGACGAACAACCCCAGCGCGGTCTGGAAGAGCAACTTGCGGCCGAACAGGTCGGACAGCTTGCCCCACAGTGGCGTGGAGACCGTCATCGTCAGCATGGTCGCGCTCGCGACCCATGAGTACTGGTCCTGACCGCCTAGCTCGCCCACGATCGTCGGCAGCGCGGTGCCCACCACGGAGGTCGAGATCATCGACGTGAGCATCGCGAGCATCAGCCCGGACATGACCTCGAGGATCTCGCGGTGGGTGTAGGTGCGCTGCTTCGTGGGTGATGCGGCCTGCGCCTGGGCTACCAAGACACAACATCCCCTTCTTACAGATTTATCCCACTTGAGTATACGCATGTTTACTAGCCGCGCGGTAAGTGGGTGTGCGCCCAGTAGAGTGCGGGCATGAACCCCCAGGTGACTGAGGCCAGGCCGCGCGACCGTGAGGCCACCCGGGAGCGCATCCTGCAAGCCGCTCGCACCCTGTTCGGCGAGCAGGGTTACGAGCAGGTGACCGTCCGCGCGATCGCCGCGGCGGCCGACGCCAACATCGCCCTGGTGGGCCGCTACTTCGGGTCGAAGGCGGGGCTCTTCGCCGCGGTCCTGCAAGGCGAGCCGACCTTCAGCGAGCTCTTCACCGGCAGCCGCGAGGAGCTGCCCCGGCGGCTGGCGGAGTACGCGGCCCAGCGCATGCGGCACCCGCCCGACAGCCCCATCCTGCGCACGCTCGAACGCTCGGCCTACCACCCGGAGGTGGCGGCGGCGGCCAGGGAGCGGCTGATCTCGGCGGTGCTCGGCCCGCTGGAGGCCACGCTCAGCGGCCCCGACGCGCACGCCCGCGCCCGCATGGCCGTCTCCGTCGTGCTCGGCATCGGCGCCATGCGCCGCCGCGTCGGCCCCGAGGAGCCGACGCCTGCCGACGTCGACCGGCTGACCGCCGTCTTCCGCGCGTGCCTGGCCGATTGAAACTTTCACCGCTCATCAGGCCGCTGACCTGCGGCGGTGCGGTGCGGATCGACCCGATGTCTTTGTCCGGCCCCGAACGCTACCTAGCATCCGGGGTGCCCGTGGGAGCGCTCCCACCCGACGGACGGAGTTATCTACATGTCTCGCAGAAGGCCCATGTTGGCGATGCTCGTCACGGCGGCCGCGATGGCGGCGGCCGGGGCGGTCGTCCTGTCCACCCCCAGCGCGCAGGCCGCCGACTCCGCTTTCTACGTGGATCCGCAGACCAACGCCGCCAAATGGGTGGCCGCCAACCCGAACGACAGCCGCACCCCCGTGATCAGGGACCGCATCGCCGCCGTCCCGCAGGGCCGCTGGTTCGCCAGCTACAACCCCTCCACCGTGCGCAGCCAGGTGGACGCCTACGTCGGCGCCGCCGCCGCGGCCGGCAAGATCCCGATCATGGCCGTGTACGCCATGCCGAACCGCGACTGCGGCGGCGCCAGCGCGGGCGGCGCGCCCGACCACACCGCCTACCGCGCCTGGATCGACCAGATCGCGGCCGGTCTGGCGGGCCGGCCCGCCTCCATCATCCTGGAGCCCGACGCCCTGGCGATCATGACGAACTGCATGAACGCCTCCGAGCAGGCCCAGGTCAAGGCGTCCATGGCGTACGCGGGCAAGAAGCTCAAGCAGGCGTCGTCGCAGGCCAAGGTGTACTTCGACATCGGCCACGACGGCTGGCTGTCGGCCTCCGAGGCCGCCTCCCGGCTGAACGGCGCCGACGTGGCCAACAGCGCCGACGGCATCGCGCTCAACACCTCGAACTACCGGGCCACGCCGGGCCTCGTCTCGTACGCGAAGAGCATCATCGCGGCGACCGGCGTGTCCAGGCTGAAGGCGGTCATCGACACCAGCCGCAACGGCAACGGCCCGGCCGGCAGCGAGTGGTGCGACCCGGCGGGCCGCGCCACCGGCACCTGGAGCACCACCCAGACGGGCGACTCCGCGATCGACGCCTACCTGTGGGTCAAGCCTCCGGGCGAGGCGGACGGCTGCATCGCGGCGGCCGGGCAGTTCGTGCCGCAGCGCGCGTACGACCTGGCGGTGGCGGCCGGCGGCACCTCCGAGCCGACGGGGGCCCGACCGGGGGCCCGACGGGCGGGCCCGGCGGGTGCACCGCCACGTACAAGGTGACGAGCTCCTGGTCGGGCGGCTTCCAGGGTGAGGTCAGCGTGAAGAACACCGGCTCGTCGCAGACGAGCGGCTGGAAGGTCGCCTGGACGCTCCCGAGCGGCCAGACCATCTCGCAGCTCTGGAACGGCAACCTGTCCGGCACGAGCGGCTCCGTCAGCGTCACGAACCTCAACTGGAACGGCACGCTGGCCGCGGGGGCGAGCACCACGTTCGGCTTCCTCGTCAACGGCCAGAGCGGCACCCCGTCAACGGTCACCTGTACCGCGTCATGAAATAACGCGCCTTTCGCGGCTGTTGTCCACTGCCAGGTCGAACCGCTCTGCGAAAGGCGCGTACTCATGGCTCTGCCGCTGTCCATCCTTGATCTGGCACACATAGGCGAGGGCGAGACCGCGGCGGACAGTTTCGCCGCCAGCGTGACCCTGGCCCAGCGGGCCGAGGAGCTCGGTTACCGGCGCATCTGGTACGCCGAGCACCACAACATGGACAGCATCGCCTCGTCGGCCACGAGCGTGCTCATCGCCCACGTCGCCGCCCACACCCGGACGATCCGCCTGGGAGCGGGCGGCGTCATGCTGCCCAACCACTCCCCGCTGACCATCGCCGAGCAGTTCGGGACGCTGGAGACGCTGCACCCGGGCCGCATCGACCTCGGGCTCGGCCGGGCGCCCGGCAGCGACCAGAACACGATGCGGGCGCTGCGCCGCAGCCCCGCCGCCGCCGACTCCTTCCCGCAGGACGTGCTGGAGCTGCAGGGCTATCTGACCGGCGAGACCCGCATCCCCGGCGTCAACGCCACCCCCGGCAAGGGCACGAACGTGCCGCTCTACATCCTCGGCTCCTCCCTGTTCGGGGCGCAGCTCGCCGCCATGCTCGGCCTGCCGTACGCGTTCGCCTCGCACTTCGCGCCGGCCGCGCTGGAGGAGGCCATCGCGGTCTACCGGCAGGAGTTCAAGCCGTCGGCGCAGCTCGCCGAGCCGTACGTGATCGCCGCCCTGAACGTGATCGCGGCCGAGACCAAGGAGGAGGCCGAGGAGCAGTTCCTGGCCTCCAAGCGGCTCAGGGTGAGCCGGTTCCTCGGGCGGGGCCGCACGTTCACCACCGAGGAGGCCGACATGATCCTCGACTCGCCGGCCGGGCAGCAGCTCGTGCAGATGGCGAAGTACTCGGCCGTCGGCGACCCCGCCGAGGTGAAGGCGTACGTGGAGCGCTTCGCCGCGCACACGGGGGCGGACGAGCTGATCGTGGCGTTCTCGGCGCCCGACAGGAAGGCGTGGCTGCGCTCGGCGGAGCTGCTCGCGGAGCAGCTCATCAGCGCCTGATCACTCCTGCTGGGGGTGGCGGAGCTGGTAGGGGCCGGTGGTCTCGGAGGTCGGCGCCGGCGACATCCCCGCCGCCAGGAGTTGTGCACGGAGCGTGACCACCGTACGGTCGAGCGCCCGGATCTGCGCCTGAAGGCGGCGGATCTGGTCGCGCATCGCCGTGGACGCGCTCTGCTCGGCGGCCAGGTCCGTGCTCACCTGGCTGGCCTGACTCTGCATCCGCGTGAGCTGCTTCTCCAGCTGGTCGAGCGCGTCCTCGTAGATGGTCTTGGCACGCAGGAACGCCTCGGCGTCCACCTTGGAGCGCTCCAGCTCCGCCTGCCGCTCGACCTGGAGCAGCGCGGTCTGGTGGGTCTTCCTGTTGGCGTCGGTGGCCGAGCGGAAGGCGAGGTAGGCCACTCCGAGCGGGACCGCGCCGATCGCGACCTGGATGAGGATGTCAGTCAGGCTCGACATCGGCGCCTCGCATGGGCCTGATCACTCCGGTGTAGGAGATGCCGTCGTCGCTGTGCCAGGCGTTGACGGTCAGCGCGATGGGGAACTCGCTGCCGTCGCGCCGCAGCCCGACCAGCGGGATGATGCGGCCCGCCAGCCCGGACACCCCGGTGGCGCGCACCTTGGCCAGGCCCGCGGCGTGCTGCTCGCGCAGGCGTGGCGGCATGAGGATGGTCAGCGGCCGGCCCACCGCCTCTTCGGTGCTCCACCCGAATAACTTGGCGGCCTGCGGGTTCCACGACTGGATGAGCCCCTGGGCGTCGGCGACGATGACCGCCGCGCCGCCGGTGGCGCTTTCGACCGTGACGGCCTCCGGCCAGGTGGCGATCAGCGCGATCCAGCCGCCGAACGCCAGCCACACCGCCGCCCCCACCCAGCCGCGCGGGTTGTCGCCGGTGAAGGTGGAGATCAGGTAGACCAGGCCGTACAGCAGGAGGAGTGCCGTGGCCGCCGCGAAGGCGATGCGGTCGGAGCGCAGGAACATCTGCACCAGGCAGAGTGCCCCCGTCGCGCACCAGGCCAGCGCCCACACGCGCAGCGGGGCGACGGCGGCCAGCGCCGCGTAGTTGGGGGCCATGCGCGGCGCGGCCGGGGGGAACGCCAGGGAGGCGGCGATGGCCAGGCACAGCAGGCCCACGAAAGCCAGCGACGCGCCGCGCCGGCCGATGCGGTGCAGGACGCGCGTGAGGGTTCCGTTACTCACGGTCGCTAGATTAATGCACTTAGTTAGTTTTTGCGGGTGGTTGCAGGAAGCGAACCGACCACTGGACCGGCCGGTGGCGGCTCGTTAGAGTAACCGCATGACTACAGTGGGTTACGACGTAGAAGCGCTCCGCACCGCGTTCCCCGACTGGTCGTTCTTCTTCAGCGACGAGGGGGTCCTCTACGCGACCAGGCGCGGAGTCCGGCTCGACGACGCCGACATCCTCAAGGGCCTGCACCAGACGGTCAGCGCCAACGACGTGGAAACGGTGGTCGACCTCCTCCAAGACCAGGAGCGCGTGGCCGCCATGTCATAGCACCGGGTCACAGCACGGGAGGGTCGAAGTCGAAGTCGAGGCGGCGGCGCTGCTCCGCCACGTCGACGTCGGGGTGGCCCGGCCCCAGCACGCGCAGGTAACGCTGGAGCGTGTCGGCCTTGAGCGCCTCCGCCTCGTTCTTCTCGCCGAGCTGGGCCAGGTCGACCACCAGGTTCGCGGCCGCCGCGAGCGTCAGGGGGTGGTCGGGGCCGAGCAGCTCGCGCAGCCGGCTCAGCGTGTTCTCGCCCAGCCGCCTGGCCCGCTCGTGCTCGCCCATCTCGGCCAGGTCGCTGGCGAGGTTGATCGCGCAGGTGAGCGTGAAGTGGTGGTCGCGGGTCAGCCGGCGGTCGAGCCCGTCGAGCGCCTGGTTGTCGACCCGCACCGCCTCGTCCGCGCGCCCGTTGACCCGCAGCAGCAGGGCGAGGTTGGTGTCGCAGCCGTACTTGAACGGGTGGTCCGCGCCGTACATCGTCTCGAACTGCGGGGTCAGCTCCTCCAGCAGGGCCAGGGCCTCGGCCGTCTCGCCCGAGGTCCGCTGCGCGTTGGCCAGGCACAGGCCGGCGGCCAGCGTGTCGGGGTGGTGCATGCCGACGTTGCGCACCTGCAGCTCGAAGGTGCGGTGCGCCAGGTCGAGGGCCTCTTCGGCCTTGGCGTCGCGGCGCTTGGCGATCGACAGGTCCTTCGCCACGCGCAGCGTCCACGGGTGCTCGACGCCGAGCTGCTCGACGCCGAACTCGTAGGCGTCCTCGCCGATGTCGCAGGCCTCGCGGTACTTGCCGCTCAGCCGTACGACGCGGGCCAGGCCGTTCCAGGACGACAGCACGTTCATGCTGCTGACCTGCGAGCCCGGCCGCCGCTGCAGGCGGAACGTGGTGGACTGCAGGTCGAGGGCGCGCTCGTAGTCGCCGAGCAGCAGGTAGTCGAGGGCGAGGTTGTTCATGGCGCGCAGGGTGCGCCGGTGCTCGCGGCCGAAGACCTCCTCGTGGCGGCGCAGCGAGTCGAGGTCGTGCTGCAGCGCCGCCGCGAAGTCGCCGCGGAAGCGCAGGTCGGCGCCGTGGCTGTTGAGCAGGAGCAGCGTCTCCTCGTGGTCTTCGCCCAGGACCTCGCGCATCCGCACGAGCAGGCGCTGGTTGAGGGAGAACGACTCGCCGAGGTTGCCCAGCTCGCGCAGGATGATGGCCTGGTGCCGCTGTGCCGACAAAACGTTCTGGTCGTCGTCGCCGCTGGTGGCCCGCCACTGGGCGATGCACCGGTCGACCAGCGACTGCGCCGACTTGAAGTCGCCGGAGGAGTAGAGGTAGCGCATCATCGTCAGCGTGAAGCGCCGGATGCGCGGGTCTTCCGACTGGTCCACCTGCGAGGGCGTGACGTGGCCGAGCAGGCCGCCGAAGCGGGGCCAGGCGGCGGTGTCGTCGGGCTCGTACGGGTCTGCCGCGGCCGCAAGGAGCAGGTGGGCCTCCTTGCGCATGGCCTCGCGCTCCTCGGCTGACAGCTCGTCGCGCAGCAGCGCCTGGACCAGGCGGTGGATCTGCAGCGTGCGGCTCGCCGAGTCGATCCTGACCAGGGCGTAGCGGCCCAGCTCGCGCAGGATGCGGCTGGTCAGGATGGGGTCGGCCAGCGTCTCGGCCAGCATCGACCCCTCGGCGAACTCGGGGGGCAGCCGGTCGAACAGGTCGCGCGGGATCGGCTCAGGGCCGAAGAAGGCGCAGCAGCGCAGCAGCTCGACCGCGATGGGCATGCGGGTGGTCAGCTGCGAGACCGACAGCGCCCACGCGGCCGACATCGACAGCGGGTAGTCGGCCGGCTTGTTGGTGCCGAGCAGCCGGGTGGTCTGCTCGTCGAGCAGCCTGAGGTAGTCCTTCACCGAGATCGTGGTCTCGACCTGGAGGGCGCCCGCCTGCTCCAGCGCCAGCGGCAGGTCGCCCAGCGCCTCGGCCAGCTCGTCGGCCTCGGTCTCGGTGATGCCGTGCGGCACCCGCTTGATCAGGAACTCGATGCTCTCGGCGCGGGGGAAGACGTCGACCGCCAGGGTGTCGACGACGCCCTGCCAGCTGTGGTTGCGGGAGGTGATCAGCACGTGCCCCGGGCCTCTGGGCGCGATCGCGTTGATCTCGTCGACCTCGTCGGCGTTGTCGAAGATCAGCAGCCACTTCGTGTACGGGACGCCGCGGCGCAGCGCGTCGAGCGCGGCCTCGGCCGCCTCCTCCACGCCCGTCGAGGGGCCGATCGGCAGCCGTAACTCGCGGGCGAGCCCGGCCAGCGAGGACTTCACCAGCATCGGCTGGTCGGCGGGGATCCACCAGACCAGTTCGTACTCCTTGCGGAAGCGGTGGGCGTACTCGATGGCGAGCTGGGTCTTGCCCACGCCGCCGAGGCCGTGCAGGGCGTGCGGCACCACCGCCGTGACGTCGGACATCAGCCCTTCGTGGAGCGACCGCAGCAGGTCGACGCGACCCGTGAAGTTCATGTTCCGCTGCGGTACCCGGCCCCAAATAGCGGGAAGTTGCCCGGATTCCGGCGAATAGTGCGAAACCGACACGATTACCGCCTCCGCTAGACCCGGTCTTTATTGGAGCTTAGACGTCGTGCAGATGCAGGTGAAGCCCACATAGACTGCCACTCTCGCCTTCAGTTCTCAACCGTGCAAGGATGAGACCCGCACAGTTGTCTTCCGGGCCCGGAGAGTGTTATGGACAGCGCAGAAGGAGAATACGGCGGCGGTCTTCTCGACGTCAGCGGATGGAGCTTGAGCGACCTCGACGGGTTGCCCTCCACCCCCCTGACGTCGGCCCTGCGCCGGTTGGTCGACGAGGCGGGGTCCGGCCCGGTCGCGGGGTTCCAGTCGGCGTTGTGAAACGCCGTTGCCGTGACTTGGCCTGAATCATCAGGATTGTGTGACAGATATTTAATTCTCAAGGCACATGATGTGATGTCGGGATGGGCGCGTGAAGGATGCCGACTGGGACCGCTTGGTCCGGCAGTTGCGTCGCGGGGATTGCACGCCCCTTCTCGGCGCCGGCGCGTGTTCCGGACGGTTACCGACCGGCAAACAGCTCAGCCAAAAATTCGCCGGCATCTACCGATACCCGTTCACTGACGTCCACAACTTACCGCGCGTCATGCATTACGCCGTCACGGCCAACGGCGACCCGGTCGACCTCAAGCATCAGGTCTGCACCTACCTCCAGGAGTACGAACCGCCCGCCGGGGATCCCCCGCCCGCGATCGACCCCCACGAGGTGCTGGCCAAGTTCCCCATCAAGACCTTCCTCACCACCAACTACGACGACTTCATGGCCAACGCGCTGCTCCAGGAGAAGTCGTGCCGCAAGAACCCCACCAGCACGTTCCCGAAATGGTGGGACACCGAGGAAGAAGAGCCCCACATCGAGCTGCCCACTCATGAGGAGCCGCTGATCTACCACCTGCACGGCCGCTGGGACGAGCCGGGCTCGCTGGTGCTCACCGACGACGACTACCTGACGTACCTGGTGAACATGGTCGAGGCGCGCGCCGCCAACGACCAGCCGCCGCTGCCCAGCACCGTGATCCAGGCGATGACCTCCCACCCTCTCCTGTTCGTGGGCTACAGCCTCCAGGACTGGAACTTTCGTGTGCTGTTCCACGGGCTGCTCAAGGCCATGCCGCTGATCATGAGACGCCGGCACATCAGCGTGCAACTGATGCCGGATCTGAACGAAAGCGTGGCCGACGCGGCAGAGCGCGCGCACGAATATCTGGAGAAGTATCTCAACGACTGGAGCATCACGATCTTCATCGGCACCACGCAGGAGTTCTTCGAGCAACTGCAGTGGAGGATGTGAGGGGCGGCGCATGCCGGACACCGATCCGCGCGTGAACCCGTACGTGGGCCTGCGCCCTTACCGGCGCGAGGAGAGCATGCTGTTCTACGGCCGGGAGCGGGAGGCGCAGGAGGTCGCCACCCTCTGGCAGGCCACCGGGCTCACCGTGCTCTACGGCGCCTCGGGCGTGGGGAAGACCTCCCTGCTCAACGCCGGGATCCTGCCGCTGCTCGACCCCGAGCGCACCGACGTGCTGCCCGTGGCGCGGATCGGCGCGCACCTGGCCCCGTCGGAGTCGGGCGGGAACCCGTACGTCGTGGCGCTGCTGTCGTCGTGGAGCCCCGAGCTGAGCCCGGAGCGGCTCGCGGCGTCCACGATCAGCGAATACCTGGCGGACAGGCCCGAGCGCACCGACCTCTACGGCGACCCCGTGCCGATCCTCGCGGCCATCGACCAGGCGGAGGAGATCTTCCACGGCTCCCCGTTCCTGGAGAAGGAGCGCAAGGCGTTCCTGGAGCAGCTCGCCACCGCCGTGCGCAAGCACCCCGGGCTGCACGTCCTGCTGTCGCTGCGCGAGGAGTACCTCTTCCTCGTGCTGCCCTACGAGCGCCCGATCGGGCAGGGCTCGCGCACCCGCTTCCACCTGCACCCCCTCAGCCTCGCCAAGGCGAAGGAGGCCGTGCGCAAGCCGCTCGTCCACACGCACCGGACGATCACGCGGGCCGCCGCCGACCTGCTCATCGACGAGCTGCGCACGGTCGACTTCGTCAACGAGATCGGCGAGACCTCGACCATCCAGCTCGACACCGTCGAGCCGATCCAGCTCCAGGTGGTGTGCTCCGCGCTCTGGGCGTCCCTGCCCGCGGAGGTCACCGAGATCACCGAGGACCACGCCCGCCTCTACGCCCAGGTCGAGGAGTTCCTCTTCGAGTTCTACAAACGCACGATCGCCGAGGTCGCAAGCGAGTACAACGTGCCGGCGACCGAGATCCGCTACTGGATGCGCAACGTCTTCATCACCGAGCACGGCACCAGGAACGCCGTGTACGAAGGGCTGCGTGCCACCCAGGGCATGCCCAACGAGATCGTGCGCGCGCTGGAGGACCGCCACCTGCTGCGCGCCGAGCAGCGGCTCGGCATCCGCTGGTACGAGCTGACCCACGACCGGCTCATCGCCCCCGTCTCCCGCTCCGACTCGCCCGAGTCGTCCCTGCGCGAGGCCCGCCTGGCGCTGCAGGAACGCGACTGGGAAGGCGCCAGCCGGCTGGCCGACGCCGCCGTGCGGGCCGCCGACGCGGGCGCCTCCTGGGTACGCGCGGAGGCGGCGGAGATCTTCGCCAGCGTCGCCGCCGCCAGAGGGGAGATCCACATCGCCCGCAAGTACTGCGAGGAGGCGGCGGGCATCTTCGCCGAGCGGCAGCGCTTCGACGGCGTGGCCAGGGCGCTGACCACCGACGGCCTCCTGTGGCTGGCTCAGGGAGATCCGATGCGGGCCATCGAACGCATCAGCGCCGCTCTCAACTGGGCGCCGAACGACGTGGCCGCCCGCGTCGCGCTGGCCGAGGCGCTGCTCAAATCGGGCACTCCGAAGGCGGCCGACGCGATCATCAGCGGCCTGCCTTCAGATCTTGCCCAGCAGACCCTGAAAAAGCTTCGCGACCCTTCGTGACTGATTATGCTCGACGGCCATGACACCAGACCCGGGGGCAGGCCGGCCTTGCCTGAGTGGCCTCTAACACTCGACCTGGCCGCGCTGGCGGCGAGCGGCTGGCGGCCCACCCCGTTCCGGCAGTTCATCCTGAAAATTCACAGCAGATGTGACCTCGCCTGCACGTACTGCTACATGTACGAGATGGCCGACCAGAGCTGGCGGTCACAACCACTGCGCATGGCGCCCGACGTGGTGACGGCGGTCGCGGCGCGCATCGCCGAGCACGTACGCGCGCACGACCTCCCGTCCGTCGAGCTGATCCTGCACGGCGGCGAGCCGCTCCTCGTCAGCCCCGAGGAGATCGAGCGGCTGGTCGGCACCGTGCGCGACGCGGTCGAGGCCGACGTCGCCGTGACCGCGCAGACCAACGGGGTGCGGCTCGACCGGACGTACCTGAGCCTGTTCGACCGGCTCGGCATCGGCGTCGGCGTCAGCCTCGACGGCGACCGGCAGGCGCACGACCGCAGCCGCACCACCGCCGACGGGCGGGGCAGCTACCACAAGGTGGCCGCCGGCCTGCGACTGCTGGCCGAGCCGCCGTTCGAGCGGCTGTTCCGCGGCCTGCTGTGCATCGTCGACCTGCGCAACGACCCGACGGAGACCTACCGGGCCCTGCTCGGCTTCGGGCCGCCCACGATCGACTTCCTGCTGCCGCACGGCACCTGGGCGCAGCCGCCGCCCGGGCTGGGCCGCGACGACGGCGCGACGCCGTACGCGGACTGGCTGATCGAGATCTTCGACCAGTGGTACGCCGCGCCCGCCCGGCCCGCGAACGTGCGCCTGTTCGACGAGATCATCTACCTGCTCGTCGGCGGGGCGTCGGCCAGCGAGCAGATCGGCCTGTCACCCACTGCCATGGTGGTCGTGGAGACGGACGGCACGATCGAGCAGTCGGACATCCTCAAGTCCGCCTACGAGGGTGCACCACTCACCGGGCTGCACGTGTCGCGCGATTCCTTCGACGACGCGCTCCGCCTGCCCGGCATCGCCGCACGTCAGATCGGCTGGGACGCGCTGTCGGACACGTGCCGCGCCTGCGAGGTCGCGCGCGTCTGTGGCGGCGGCCACTATGCTCATCGCTATCGGCCTGGCAGCGGATTCCGCAACCCCTCGGTCTACTGCGCCGACCTGCTGCGACTCATCACTCACGTCGCAAACACGATCAAACGTGACCTCATGGCACTGCAGAAGGACTTCCGATGAACCTCGCAGAGCACCGCATCCCCGCCTCGGCCTTCGACGAGCTCGCCTCGGGCGCCGGCGGGACGGACACCGTCGAACGGCTCAAGGCCGGCCAGCGCAGCAGGCACCTCCTCCTCGTCCGCGGCGTGCTGGAAACCACCCGCGACGCCGGCCACGCCCGCTGGCCCGAGGTGCGCCGGGCCTACGACCTGCTCGCGAGCATCCAGGCCGCCCATCCGGAGGCGGTCAACGCCGTGCTCCACCACCCCTCCGTCGGCGCCTGGGCCCGCCACACCATCCAGACGCTCGAAAGCCCCGAGCGCATGTCGGCCATCGCCGCGGCCGCCGCCATCCGTGCCCGCTTCGCCTGCGACCTCGACGTCGCCGTGGCCGATGGCGTGCTCAACCTGCCCTCGCTCGGCCGGCTCACCGTCGGCCCCGGCGTCACCGCCGTCACCGTGCACTGCTCCGCCGACGGCGCCGAGGTCTCCGTGGGCGGCAGGTTCCTGCAGATCAGCGACGACGAGCCGGCCTGGCGGCCGCTGCACCGCCTGTCCGCCCGGGCCGGCGGCGAGCACATCGACGTGCTCATCGACGACCTCGACCCGCACCGCATGCCGGGCTCGGGGGCGCTGCGCGACCCGCTGACCCCGCAGGAGGCCGGGCACTGGCAGGAGCTCCTCGACGGCGGCTGGGACCTGCTCGTCCGCAACCACCTGCCCATGGCCAAGCAGGTGTCGGCGGCCATCACCGTCTTCACCCCGCTGTCGCCGCCGCCCGACGGCATGTCCAGCGCCACCTCGCGCGAGACGTTCGGCTGCATCGCCATGTCCACGCCGCCCGACGCCCACGCGCTCGCGGTCACGCTCGCGCACGAGACCCAGCACGCCAAGCTCTCGGCGCTGCTCGACATCGTGCCCCTGACCAGGCCCGACGACGGCTCCCGCTACTACGCGCCGTGGCGCCCCGACCCGCGGCCCGCCGCCGGGCTGCTCCAGGGCACCTACGCCTACGTCGGGGTCACCGACTTCTGGGAGCGCCAGCGGCACCACGAGAGCGGCGAGTCGGAGGTGCGGGCCAACGCCGAGTTCGCCCGCTGGCGCTCGGCCGCCCGGCTGGTCGCCGGCACGCTGCTCGACAGCGGGGCGCTGACGCCGCCCGGGGTGAGCTTCGTGCGCGGCATGGCCCGGCGGCTGGACGCGTGGGCCCGCGAGCCGGTGCCCGCCGCGGCGGCCACCCTCGCGGAGGGGGCCGCCGACCGGCATCGGTCGTTGTGGCGGGAACGCAACTCCCGCTCCTAGAAACCAGGCCCGGGCATCCGGGGGTGGTGTACGGGGCGGGCTTTGGGGCGGCGCATGAGCAGCGCGGCGACCACCAGGAACAGCAGCCCCACGCCGACGCCCACCCCGCCGACGGCCACGTAGGACATGTCCATCGGCGGGTTGGTGGTCGGCGCGGCCACCGGCCCGTCACCGAAGTACTTCTCCCCCTTGTACGGCGCCGCCGCGATCTCGGAGTCCTTGGCCGAGCCCGCCGCCCGCACCGCCGCCGCCGCGTCGACCAGCCCGAACCCGAGGAACACGGTGTAGCCGGACGGCGGCTTGCGGGCGGTCTTCACCAGGATGTCGCGCACCTGGCGGGGCGTCAGGTCCGGGTTGCGGGACAACATCAGCGCCACGGTGCCCGCCGCGAGCGCGCACGCGGGCGAGGTGCCGTCCCCCATCCGGTAGCCGCCGCCGTTGTCGGCGGCGTAGATGTCCACGCCCGGCGCGGCGATCTGGTTGTACGTGTGCACCTGCGAGAACGAGGCCCGCCCGCCGTCCGGCCCCATGGCGGCCACCGCGATCACCCCCGGGTAGGCGGCCGGGTAGGAGACGACGTTGTTCGCGTCCACCTCCAGCGGGTCGGTGGAGCCGCCGTTGCCGGCGCTGGCCAGCAGGACGACGCCCTTGCCGAGGGCGTAGTCGACGGCCGCCGCGGTGAGCTCGTCGTAGTCGCTGCCGAGGCCCCACTCGTCGCTGCCGAGCGACATGGAGATCACCTGGGCGCCCTTGTCGGTGGCGTACCGGATGCCCTTGGCCAGCGCGGTGGCGGCCTTCCTGCTCTGCTCGCCGGCGGGGCCGCCCGATTCGGCGGCCCGCTCGGCGCGCTTGCGCGCCGGGTCCTCCTTGTCCCACAGCACCCGCACGTCGAGCACCTTGGCCTGCGGCGCGACCCGCAGCACGCTGGAGGCCATCGCGGTGCCGTGCTCGCCCCAGTACGACTGCCCCGGCCTGGCGCCGCCGCCGATGAAGTCGGGGCCGGTGGTGACCCGGCCGCGGAACTCGGGATGGTCGCGCATCACCCCGGAGTCCAGGACCGCGACCGTGACGCCCTTGCCCTGCCCGAGCCGCTGGGCGGCGGGCACCCGCATGACCGTCTGCTCCCATCCGCGCGGCGCCTCGGCCACGGCGGGGGTCGCGGTGGCCACGACCAGGCCGATGACCACAGTGGCCAGCCGGCGGATCACGCGCCCACCTTCCTCGCCTCGGCCTGCACCCTCGTGGAGATGCTCTCCGCGAGGCCCTGGGCGGTGTGCGCCCACGGCTCGCGGTCCTCCTTCTGCGGGTAGGCCCGCCTGCCCCACGGCAGCGGCAGCCGTCCAGGAACGCGGCCGTCGGCGGGCCCGGCGGTGACCGCCACGTACAGGGGCGTGTCGCCGATGCTCCAGCCGCCGTTGCCGGCGCGGGTGGCGTCCTTCCACTGGGTGCCGGGCGCGGGCAGGGCGCGTACGACGTGCTCCGGCTGGTCGTCCGCCGCTTCCATGACGTCCTGCAGCTCCTGGCGGGCGTACTGGTTGTCGCGGAAGGCGATCAACGCGACGGTGGCGGCGGTTCCTCCGGTGTCGTCCAGGTACGTGGCGCGCAGGACGGCGACGCAGCCGCCCTTGACGGCAGCGGCGGCCAGCCCGCCGGACAGCGCCTTCTCGCACGAGGTGTCGGAGGAGATGGCCGCCCTGGTCCAGCCGCGCTCGTCGTTCGGGTCGCGGTAGGTCTTGTCGGGGTGCTCGCGGCCGAGCCGCGCGGGGAACAGCGTCTCGACGGGCACGTTGCGCCACAGGTCCTTGGTGTAGGCGGGGTTGTGGATGACCTGCCGGCTGTTGGTGTACGCCTTCGCGATGAACGCGCCGCCGCCCAGCAGGGCCAGCAACCCGAAGCCCGCGGCGACCAGCCCGAGGAGGATCCGCCACGCCTTGCGGGGCGGCCGGGCAGGAGGCGGGGGCGGTGCTTGGGGTGGCCATGGTGCGTGAGGGGGATGGATCCCCGGCCCGGAGCCGGACGGGGGGTACATCAGTCATCTCTCCTGTCGTGCGAGCCGGGCCGCTCGGTTTCGGTCAGTTTGGGCGTCTTGACCTTATCGTTCGTGAGACCTGGTGAAACCACGTGAGGGCGTCGTGAAACCGCCGTCCCCGACAGTGGAGCCATGAACATCGCAGAACTCGGACGTACCGGGGGCGGCGAACCGGCCGTACGTACGGAAGGTCTGGCGAAGTCGTTCGGCGAGCACCGTGCCGTCGACGGGATCGACCTGGAGGTGCGCCCCGGCGAGATCTTCGGCGTCCTCGGGCCGAACGGCGCCGGCAAGACCACCACCCTCCGCATGCTCGCCACCCTGCTCAAGATCGACGCCGGCCGCGCGGAGATCTTCGGCGTTGACGTGGCCGGCAACCCCCACGTCATCCGCCAGCTCGTCGGTGTCACCGGACAGTACGCCTCCGTCGACGAGAACCTGACCGCCCGCGAGAACCTGTGGCTCTTCAGCCGCCTCCAAGGCGTCCCCGCCGGCCGTGCGCGCGGCATCGCCATCGACCTGCTCGCCCAGTTCGGCCTGGAGAAGGCCGCCGACAAGCCGATCGCGCAGTTCTCCGGCGGCATGCGCCGGCGCCTCGACCTCGCGGCCAGCCTCATCACCCGACCACCGCTGATCTTCCTCGACGAGCCGACCACCGGCCTCGACCCGCGCACCCGCGGCCAGATGTGGGACACCATCCGCAGCCTGGTCGCCGACGGCTGCACGGTGCTGCTGACCACGCAGTACCTCGACGAGGCCGACCAGCTCGCCGACCGCGTCGCCGTCATCGACCACGGCCGCAAGGTCGCCGAGGGCACCCCCGACGAGCTGAAGAGCGCCGTCGGCAACTCCACCCTCCAGCTGCTGCTCGCCGAGCCCGCCGAGGTGCCCGCCGCCGTGGAGGTCGTCCGGCG
This sequence comes from [Actinomadura] parvosata subsp. kistnae, assembly GCF_900323885.1. GTDB lineage: Bacteria > Actinomycetota > Actinomycetes > Streptosporangiales > Streptosporangiaceae > Nonomuraea > Nonomuraea composti. The sequence goes on from NZ_OOHJ01000018.1 coordinate 2,866,979, forward strand.
CGTGCTCGGCTCCGAGCCGGTGCTCAGCCCCGAGCAGGGCCGGCTCAACGTCGCGCTCGACCGCGCCGACCTCGCCGCGGACGTGCTCATCGCGCTGCGCACCGCCGGGCTGTCGATCTCCTCGGTGAGCGTGGCCAAGCCCAGCCTGGACGAGGTGTTCCTCGTTCTCACCGGACACGAGACGGACGACCACGGCGACAGAGCCCTGGAGGAGAGCCGATGACCAGCACCATCGCCCCCGCCCGCGAGGCGGTCCAGGCCGCCGACCGGGTGGCCGCGGCCCGCCGGCGCGTCACCGTGGGGGAGACGATCGCCCAGACGCTGACGATGGCGTGGCGCGCGCTGAAGAAGATGCGCAGGAACCCCGAGCAGTTCTTCGACGTGGCTCTGCAGCCCATCCTGTTCACCGCGATGTTCGCCTTCATCTTCGGCGGCGCCATCGCGGGCGACGTGGAGAGCTACCTGCCCCTGATGATCCCCGGCATCCTCGCCCAGACCGTGCTGACCACCTGCATGGCCACCGGCACGCAGCTGCGTGAGGACATGGAGAAGGGCGTCTTCGACCGGTTCAAGTCGCTGCCGATCGCCCGCATCGCGCCGCTCGCCGGGCCGATGGTGGCCGACCTGCTGAGGTACGCGATCGCGGCCACCCTGACGTTCGGCATGGGCCTGGTCATGGGGTACCGGCCGGGCGGCGGCGTCGCCGGCGTGCTCGGCGCGATCCTGCTCGCCATCTTCACCGGATGGTCGCTGGCGTGGGTCTTCACCTGGGTCGGCACGATCGCCCGCAGCGCGCAGGCCGTTCAGGGCATCTCGATGATGATCCTGTTCCCGCTGACGTTCCTGTCGAACGCGTTCGTCCCCGTGGAGACGCTGCCCGGCTGGCTGGAGGCGTTCGTCCGGGTCAACCCGGTGTCACAGCTGGTCACGGCCGCCCGCGACCTCGCCAACGGCGGGCTCGTCAGCGGCTCGGTGGCCTGGACGCTCCTCGCGTCGCTGATCGTCATCGCCATTTTCGCGCCGCTGTCGGTGCGCAGCTACAAGCGGCACATGTGAGGCGCGGCGGCCACGTACCCGCTCGATGCAGGCACGCGCCTCGTCGAGCAGGTCGGCGCCGCGCCGCTCGCCGTACTCCGCCCGCCAGGCGGCCAGCGCCCCCGGCGCGGCCCGCTCCGCGTGCGGCACGATCCGCTCGAACGCCATGCTCGGCAGGGTCGCGTTGTACGCGAACCGCTCCGCCAGCACCAGCAGCCCGATCGCGTCACGCGGGGCCATGGCCTCCCGCAGCAGGCCCCAGGCGCCCAACGCGAAGATCATCGAGCCGCACATCGGGTAGTCGAGAGCGGGATCGTCCACCGCCAGCAGGTCGTGGCCCAGGGCGTCGGCGAACAGCTCCGCGCCGTACGGGACGTCCTGCGGCCCGGCGTAGTAGGCGTGCGCCGCCAGGGTGACCGACTCCGCGACGATCGTCCACGGCGTGCGCCCCGACGCCGGCACCCCGGGCATCCGCAGGTCGCGGGCCCGCTGGACGGCCGTGCGGTACTCCCGCAGCGCCGCCGCCGTCTCGCCGCGGGCCAGCGCGATCTCGGCCGAGCACAACGAGACCATCGCCACCCCGCCGAGCACGATCTCCCTCTCGCTGACCCGGTGGATCGCCTCCAGCTCCGCCTGCGCGGTGCCGAGATCCCCGTCGGCCAGCGCGGAGGCCAGCAGCAACGCCCGGAGCTGGGTCTCGTCGTCGGCGGCGCCGAGCCGGCTCAGCACCGGGATGGCCGCGCGCGCGTGCCCGACCGCCCGGTGACGGTCGCCGAGGTGCAACGTCAGGTGGGCCAGCACGGCGTTGACGATCGCGACCTGCCACGGCCCGTCGTCCTCGCCGATCATCTCCAGCGTACGCTCGGCGGCCTCGATCGCTCCGTGCACGTCGCCCGCGTTCTCCAGGACGTGCATGCTCGCGTGCGCCGCCGACAGCGCCACCTCCGGCACGGGGCTGCGGCGCAGCACCGCCAGCCGGCGGCGCATCTCGGCGCCGTCGGGCGTGTGGCAGACCAGGGCCACCTCCGCCATCGCCGCCACCCGGGCGTTCGTCGCCTCGCTCGTGGGCAGCGTGCGGAGCAGGTCACGCAGCGGCTCGTCACGGGAGTCGTTGGTGACCATGATGTTCATGAGCGCGATCAGCATGGCGGCCCTGGTCACCTCGACCAGGTGCGGCGGCGGCCGCCAGCCGCTCACCACCTGGATGATCGCGTCGCGGTGGGCGAGCACCCGCGGATGGTCGCCGCGGATCGACCACAACGCGCCGATGCCGGCCAGCAGCTGGACCGTGGTCTCGGCATCCGCCTCGGACTCGCTGAGAGCCTGCCGCAGCAGGTCGGCGAGGTTGCCCTCCTCGGCGCGCAGCGCGTCGGCCGCCTCGAACTGCTCCGGGCCGAACAGCCTCGACGCGTGCGCGAGCCCGTACTCCACCGCCCACGCCCGCTGCGCCTCCCGAGCCGCCGCCTCCTCGCCGGCCTCCTTCAGCCGCATCCGGCCGAACTCCCTGACGGTCTCCAACATGCGGTAACGCAGGCCGTAGGAGGTCTCGCGGACGCTCAGCATCGACTGCTCGGTCAGCGCGTGCACCACGTGCAGGGCGTCCGGGCCGAGCACGTGCTCGGCCGCCTCCAGCGTGAAACCGTCGCCGAACAGCGACAACCACCGCAACGCCCGCCGCTCCGGCTCGTCCAGCAGGTTCCACGACCAGTCGATGACCGCCAGCAACGTCTGGTGCCGGTCGGGGGCCGTCCTGTTGCCGCCGCGCAACAACGCGAACCGGTCGGCCAGGCGCCGGGCGATCTCCTCCACCGACATCACCCGGACCTTGGCCGCGGCCAGCTCGATCGCCAGCGGCAGCCCGTCGAGCCGGGCGACCACCTCTCCGACCGCCGCCCCGTCGAGCCGCACCCCCGGCCGCGCCGCCGTCGCCCGCTGCCGGAACAACTCCACCGCGTCACCCGCCGGCAGCTCGCCCAGCAGGTAGACGCGCTCGGCCGGGATCGACAGCGGGGCCCGCGACGTGATCAGCACCCGCAGGTCGCGCGTCGTCACCGTCAGGAACCCGACCAGGTCCGCCACCGCCCCGATCACGTGCTCGCAGTTGTCCAGGATCAGCAGCGCCGGCACCTGGTCGAGCTGCTGCGCCAGCCGCGCCCGCACGTCCGCCCGCTGCTCCGTCGTCAACGTGCGCCGCCCGCCGACCGAGTCCCGCACCCCCAGCGCCGAGCCCACCTCGCCCACCACGCCCTCGGGCGAGGACACGCCGACCAGCTCGACGAAGTGCGCCACCGGCTGCGCGGCCTTCCTGCCCACCACGTGCGCCAGCCGGGTCTTGCCCAGCCCGCCGGGGCCGATGATCGAAACCACCCGGTTCGTCTGCAGCAACGCGTGCACCGCCCGGATGTCGGCGTCCCTGCCCAGCAGCGAGGATCCGTCGAACTGGATGCCGTCACGCACCGGGCGATCCGCGACGAGCAACTCGGCGTGCACGCGGGCCAGCTCCGGCCCCGGCTCGGCGCCCAGCCGCGCCACCAGCCCCGACCGGTACCGCTCGTACCGCTCCAGCGCCGCGCCCGCCCCCCGCACGGCGGCCTCGCTGCGCAGCAGGCACGCCAGCAGCTCCTCGTCGTGCGGCCGCTCGCCGGCCACCTCCTCCAGCAGCGGCAACGCGCTCTCGTGCGCGCCGCCGCGCGCCCGCGCGATCGCCGCCACCCGCCGCGCCTCACCCACCCACCGCGCCGCGACCCGCCGCAACTCACCCAGCGCCCCGTTCGCGCCATCCCCTCCACCGGCGGCGGCCTCCACGGAGACCATGGCCATGACCTCCTCGGCCCGCCGCCGCGCCAGCGCGACATCATGCGCATGCAGCGCCGCCCGCGCCTCCTCCACCAGCACACCGAGCAGCAACGCATCCACCTGCTCGGCCGGCAACCCCAGCCGGTACCCCCTGGGGATCCGCTCCACGACATCCGGCCGGGTCGCCGCCCTGGTCCGCGACACGACCACCTGCAGCGCCTTCGTCGGATTCGCCGGCGCCTCCTCCGGCCACAACTCCTCGACCAGCCGCTCGTCCCCTACCCCCGCCCGCCCCTCCAGGGCGAGCACGGCGAGCAGGGTGTGCGCGCGATCACCGACCACGCGCACACCCTGCCATCGAACGCCATCCAGCAGGACCAGTACGGGGGACACCCCCTCAGCTTACGGACCGCCACCCCTCCACCGAATCACCCGAAACGTCCCCGGCCCGACCGGCCTGAGCCCCCGGAACCGGCTATCGTGCCGACGTGACGCGGACCGCCTGGACGCGGCGAAGGAGATCACCAGGAGAAGAGCCATGACCAGCGTTTACGACAGCGAACGCCTGGCGGCGGGCTACGCCTTCGACCGCCCTCCCGTGCACCGCCACCTTCTCGCATCAGCCTCACTCCCCGCCCGCCCGGCCGTCCGAGCGCTGGACATCGGCTGCGGTGCCGGCGTCTCCACCGCCGCTCTCATTCCCCTGGCCGAGCACGTCGTCGGCCTGGAGCCGATCCCGGCAATGCTCGCCCACCGCCACACCGTCGCTCCCACGGCCCGCTTCGCCCTCGGCGCAGCGGAGCGGCTCCCGTTCGCCGCGGCCTCGTTCGACCTGGTGGCGGCGGCCGGCTCACTCGACTACACCGACCTGCCGGCGGCGCTCGCCGAGGTGGCCCGCGTCCTGACCCCGGACGGGCTCTTCCTCGTGTACGACTTCGCCAAGGGCCGCCACTCACCCACGAACGACGCGCTGGCGGCCTGGTACCAGTCGTTCGAGCACCACTTCCCCTCATCCCCAGGCCGGCGCCCGCGACTCCCCCTCACCGGGACGGGACTGCACCTTCTCAACCACACCGACGTCGAGATCCCCCTGCCGATGACCCTCGACGACTACCTCCGCTACGTGCTGAGCGAGGTCAGCGTGCACAGCGCGATCGCCCGCGGAGCAGGCACCCTCGACGACATCCGAGCCTGGTGCCGCAGCACCCTCACCGAGGTGTTCGGCGACGAAGAGCTGGTCGTGCTCTTCCCCGGATACGTGACCACGCTCGTACCATCGTGACCCCTCAAGAGGCGCGATCTCTCGCATCGGGGTCGGGCCGGACGCCCGCGAGCAGGCACCGGGCCTTGTGCGCGGCCCGCCAGCCGCCGTACTGGTGAATGCCCTCGCTGGAGTCCACCGCGTGGTAGCGGACGCTCACCAGAACCACGCGGAGCGCGATCACCGGCCCGTCGGCCGCTCCGTCGAGCCGCCCGATCGGGAACGCGCGTGGCGCCGTGTCGGCCATGAACGTGACGAAGCGGGGCCGGGGCTCCCCCGTCAGGTTGAGCCGGACCCCGCGATCGATCATGGGCGCGAACAGCTCGTGCAGCTCCAGGTCGTACTCATCCAGCCCGTAGTCCCGGTCGGCGACGAACTCGTACCCGGTGCGCCCGCCGGGAAGGGGCTCGAAGTCGAGGCTGAAGGACGCGAAGTCGGGATCGCAGTTGCCCACCGTCCCGCACCGCACCGCGACCCCGCGCACCGCCCGCGACGGGAACGTCTCCTCCATGGGGCGGGATCCTAACGCGCCGCGTCCCAGGGCCCGGTGGTTACGCGGGCCCGCCGTCGCGGGCGTGCGCGTCGAGGAGGTACGCGACGGCCTCGGTCACCTGGACGGCGAACGGGACGTGCAGCCATTCGTCCGGCACGTGGGCGTTGGAGTCCGCGCCGAGCGCGCCCGTGACGACGAACTGCGCCCGCGGGTACCGCCTCCCCAGCATCTCCATGAACGGGATGCCGCCGCCGATGCCCAGGCTCTGGCACGGCTTGCCGAACACACGATCACCGACCTCCCGCAATGCCGCGGTCAGCCAGGGGGCCGGAGCCGGCGCGTGCCAGCCGTTCAGGATCATGAAGTCGCCGACCTCGACCTGCGCCCCGTACGGCACGTCGGTCGTGAGGATCTTCTCCAGCGCGGCCCGCGCCACCTCGGCGTCGACCGAGGGCGGGAGGCGGAAGCTCAGCCGCAAGGACGTCCAGGCGCGCAGCACGGCGCCCGCCACCGACGGGTCCGGGAGCCCGCCGGCGCCGGTCACGGACAGGGTCGGCCGCCAGGTGTTGTTGAGGACGAGCTCGACGGCGTCGTCGGACGCCCGCCGCATCCCCGGCAGCAGCGGGAGCGGGGGCACGGCGACCTTCGGGTGGAGCGCGACGAGCTCGGCCACCTCGGCGCGCCGCTCGTCCGGGATGGGCGCCACCATCTCGGGCACCTTGACCTCGCCGGTCTCCGGGTCCTCCACCCGATCGAGCAGCTGGCGCATGATCCGGAACGAGCTCGGCACGATGCCGCTCCCGAGCCCGGAGTGGACGCCCGTCTCCAGGACGCGCACCGTGACGGTCGCCTGCACCGCGCCGCGCAGGCTCGTGGTCAGCCACAGCCGCTCGTAGTCACCGCCGCCCCCGTCCAGGCAGACCACCAGCGACACCTCGCCGAGCCGGTCGGCGATCCGCTCCAGGTACGCGGGCAGGTCCGGGCTGCCGGACTCCTCGCCGGTCTCCAGCAGCAGCACCGCACGGGCGTGCTCGCCGCCTGCTTCGCGTACGGCCTCCAGCGCGGTCGTGGCGGCATAGCCCGAGTACCCGTCGTCGGCGGCGCCGCGGCCGTAGAGCCGGTCGCCGCGGAGCACCGCCTGCCACGGGCCCAGCCCCTCCGACCAGTCGCCGAGCGGCGGCTGCTTGTCGAGGTGCCCGTACAGCAGGACGGTCCCGGCCGCCGCCGCGCCCGGCGTCGCGGGCACGTCCACGAGCAGGAGCGGGGCGCGGCCGTCGAGCCGCAGGACCTCGCACCGCGCGCCGGGCAGGCCCCGCGCCGCCACCCAGCTCCGGACGTGCTCGACGGCGGCCCGCAGCTGCCCGTGCTCCTCCCAGGCGGCGTCGTAGGCGGGCGACACGGCGGGTATCTCGATCAGCCCGGAAAGGCTGGGCAGCACGTCCGTCGCCCAGGTCTCGCTGATCGATTCGCGAAGTTTCTGATGGTCCATGCGGCCATACTGACGCAAACGCCGCGCCCTGGCGGCTCCGATCTCGCCGGGAACGCGTCGGCAAAGTTCGCCGAAGAGAGACGGAACCTCCCCTCGCTTTACTCAAGGGTGCACAGATCTTTGCTCGGGCGTGTTCGGATATGGCGGTCTCGCCAGAATCAGTTCAGCCTTCAACTACTTAGTGAAGAGCCCCCGCACGATGAGGAGAGGTATGAAGCGCATCATTTCCGCTCTCGTCGCCACCGGCGTCCTCGGCGCCACGCTCACCGGCACCAGCCCCGCGTCCGCAGCCACCTCCGCGATCGACTGCGCCGCAGGCGGATACACCCGGGTCGTCAACAGCTACGTCCCCACCAACGTCCAACGGCCCGCGGTGGACGGTCGCAGCTACAACATCGGCGGCCCGCCGGCGTACACGTTCGAGATCTGCCTCGACATCCCGGACACCTCGACCTTCACCATCGAGATACGGATCTGGGCGGACCAGAAACAGACGGTGTTCGTGGACGACCAGCCCGGGGACAAGATCTTCCGCTACTCGGTCGGCCCCAACAGCTTCTGGCAGGTGTACGGCACGTTGACCGGGCCCGGCAGCACCTACCTCTACTACACCTGGTACGAGAAGCAGATTCCGGCCTGACGCAGGCGCGCATTCCCTGGACGAACACGAAGGCCCGCTCCCAGGAACCCCTGGTAGCGGGCCTTTCTGCTGTGCGCGGCCGAGAGGACTCGAACCCCTAACCTTCTGATCCGTAGGGGGAGACTCATGAACAGCTCGTCAGGTACTTGACCTGCGACTCTGCGTTAGAGAGCCGAGCATGTACCGCAGAGCGGGAAGGCATTGGGAAAGGATCATCCCTGAGAGCCACCTCTGTAGCCGTCAAGGCCCTGGTGTAGTAAGGCCATCGGCTGACCGGGGAACGTCTCGCAGCGAGCAGCACAGCGCGCCCTCAGACCAAGGCCCACCGCCGACTCTGGGTTCCTCTGCTTAGGCAGTCAGATCACAAATGATCACAGTTGCGTCGTCGGACACCTTGTTCCGTGGCCATTTTCGTGCGACGGGGTCCGAGTGCTCCGCAGTACGCACACGGCGTATCAGAGCGTTGGGTCCCTCGGTGGAGAGGAGATCAATTATCTCACGCCACTCGCCAAGCCCGAACGTATCCACCGCACGAGCTGCGCCATCCGTAAGCATCGAAACGCTCTTTATTTCAGAGAGAGGAACTTTCCCGACAAGAGCGTGATTTGCCACGTCGGGGATTGCGGCTGAAATCCAGTAGCCGCCTTCTGTGTTGCGCACCGCAAGTTCCGCATGCTTCATGCGTATAAGCGCTTCCTCCTTCTTTGGTGAATTCGCGGTGAGCGAGTCAACTTCACGCCGAAATTCTTTGGTGGCGCGCTCGATTCGGTCGTCAAATATTACGCGCTCAGAATTTCCTGAGTCGATGACAACTGTCACGTCGCCAAGCACCAGGTATTGTAGGAATTCTTCATCCAGCTGAACTATTCCCACCGCTGCAGATGGCGTGCCGATGTGAGAAAGGTCGCAGGACTCCCTGTGTAGGTGGGCGGTGTGAGCGATTGCGGCTTTCAGCGTCTCCACGGGGTCATGGTTGGCATGCGCTACGATCGCGCCGGCCAAGTGTGCCACGTACCAGGATACGCCGTGAACGCAGCCAGACTCGGTGCGTTCTGTGAGCCCGTCTAGGACAGCCAGAATGCGCGGTCCGATGATGGCCATATCCTCGTTTGGCTTGGACGGCGACCCTGCTTCACTTGCGATTTGGGTTCGCAACGTCACCCCTCATGCCGATAGACAGGCGTAACGCGCTCCACCGAGCGCATCTTTAGCTGATTTCCGGGCTCGAATTCGTACCTGACTATCATGGAGAATCTGCGAACTTTGAGCTCTCGGTGTAGATCGACGAGATTTTCAGCGAGGTATTGCGCTGCGCCGAGAGTGCCTGGGGCATGCGTGCCAGCAAGATAGAGGAAATTGCCCTTACCGTCCGGCCTTGGCAAGCGGCCGAGGTACCCGAAGTCGGCTGATTCACCGTGATCCCTGGGGGAGCGATATTCCGTTCCATCGGTCAAGTCGAGGAGATACCACCCCTTGTCGTCGTTCATGTAGCGAATATGTGGATCCGCTTCCATGACCTGACTGAGAAATGGTAGAAGCCTGGGATTTGTCAGGACCACCAAGTTGGGCCTATTGAGATGCACCAACCCTGGGGCCGGCACCACTTCGTTCGTCGCATCCAAGCCAACGCTTCGAGCCGTTTCCGCGATCAGCTCGTACGCCGTGAACGACTCCGCGGAGAGCGTGTCGCTCGGGTCCGTCCGATTCACCTCGCGCTTCGCACCGATGGCAACCGTGAGCTTGCCAGTGCCAAGGAACGCCCGCTCCGGCTTCACGCCGGCCGAGAGGAGTTGCGAGATGCGCCCCTTGGACATGTCGAGGAAGGCGGCGATCTGGGACTGACTCATGCCGGAAGCGAGCATCTCCTCCATGGCTTCGCGCCGGACGCGTGACAGCTCCGCGATGGCCGCTTGATGATCGTCAATGAGGACACCAACCCTCTTGGCTCGCTCTCGCGGATCCGTGATGGCGCTCAGTGCTTCGAGTTCTTTGCTCATGCCGCTCTCCCGTCTAGACCCCCCTAGACGACTCTAGCGACGTTTAGCGGGGCTACGCCACGCTCGCGTCGTTCGCCCCCCAGCACTTTTTCGTTTAGGGGGGTTGACGCTCCTTGGCGGGCCATGCTTCGCTGTCGTTAGCCCCGGTGAACCGCATGGTTTGTAGGGGTAAACCACAAGGGGCCCCGGACAGAGGGGGCCGAGGTTCCCGGCACCTTGGCAGCCGGAGGGCAGGGGTTCTGCCTACAGCGGGAGCAACACATACCTCCCGCAAAGAGCCCGACCGCACGGGCCATCCGGCCGTGCGGACCTTCATCTTTCAGCCCCGATGGTCGCAGACAGGGTTCGACTCCCTGCCGGGGCGCTGCCACCGACTGCCACACCGAAGGGATTGACCTTATGAAGCGGCGTAAGGCCATCGAGTTCTACAGTCCGGACGGCATCGAGAGGTACACGGGTGACTGCCCGGGGTGGATTGCTATCACTCGACGCGTACGCCCCGATCTGCATGAGCGCACGGTCCTGGTTTACGGCGGTGCTCCCTGGCCGTGCTGGAGCTGCCATCCATCGCACTGATCGTCTACCGCCCCGATGGTCGTAGGCAGGGTTCGATTCCCGCCGGGGCACGTCCCCATCTCCGCTTCACGTCTCTGCTACTCGCCCAAAGGGAGTGCTTCATGCTGTCCATCCGTCTGACTGGAACCCCCGGCGACGTCGCCGATGCCGTGCTCACCTTGCGTGAGACGTTCTCCGTCACCGCGATCAAGGGGTTGTGCCCTTCGGCTCCCGTTCAGCCCGAGGTCCGCGTCTATGTCGAGGTGGCCACCGCCGGTTGACCTGGCCTGGTGACTTCCCGTTTAGCCCGCCCCCTCTGCGCATGTCCGCCCCGATGGTCGCAGACAGGGGTTCGACTCCCCGCCGGGGCACGCCGGGCATCGCCCGCCCGCTGGACGGTCGCACAGTCGCCGCGAAGCGGCCACGACTGCCCGTGTCCAGCGCAAGCGCTCGTCAAGCGCTGACCTTCCCCTGCCCGCCGGGGGCGGCTGCTGATCCGCCAAGACCCGAGCCGCCCCCGTTCGACTCCCTGCAAAGGAGCACCACCCATCATGACCCATGACCTGACTGTCCCTCCACGCGCGAGGGTGCCGGCCCGCGACCGCGCGGCGCTGGCCTTGCTGTCCGCCGTCACCCGGGACATGCCGCGGCATCTGGCCGACGAAGCCGCGTGCGGGTTCGACCCCGAACTGCACACCGGCCCAGACCTGTTCACGACGGAGTCCGCGGAGGAGCGGGTGGCGCGTGAGCGGGTGGCGCGCGAGGTGTGCGCCGAGTGCCCGGTGTGGGCCTCGTGTCTGTTCTACGCCCTGGACGCGCGCCCGGAGACGGGCGTGTGGGCGGGCTTGACCGCCGAGGAGATCGCCGGCCTGGCCGGCGGGCGCGACGCCTCGGCGCCGAGCCCGCGGGAGGTGGCGTGATGGCCGCGCCCCTCACCCTGGCCGGCGGTGCCGGCTTCTCGGTGCGCGAATTCCGGGTCGCGGTCCGCGACGACACCGGCGCCTGCCTCGGTTGCCTGGACGGCACCCCGCTGCTCACCGAGGCGCGCGAGACGCTGTCGAGGGTGCGGCGGGCCTACCCGCGGTCGATGCTGCAGGGCCTGTTCAACGATGGCGATCTGGGCGCCTGGCGCGAGGTCACCGAGGCCGACCTGGACCGGATCGCGGACCTGATCGCCGCGCGCACGCTGGCCTGCATCCTGACCCTCGACGGCCTGCCGCGCCTGGCCTGGACCGTAAATAACCTGGATCCCGGCATCCTGTGCGGTTCGGCGAACACCCCGGAGCAGGTCAGCGAGTACGCCCGCGCGCTGGGGCTGGAGCTGCAGGAAACCGAGCGCTACGGGACCAGCACGCTGATCCTCGCCCAAGGCGCCTACAAGGGCGTTGACGTGCGCGTGTCCTGCTACCGCCGCGCTCCCGTGCCCGTGGCCGCGGAGGTCGAGGTCGCCGACGGTCCGGCATCGGATGAGGCGGGGCGCTGATGTCCCGTATCCGCGCCCGCTTCTGGGATCCGACTGGCCGGCACTACGGCCTGCCCACGTGGCCGTGGCGGATGGCCCCGCCGCACCTGCTCACCCGCCGCCAGCTCACCGCCGCCGGGTTGCGGCCCGGCGGGCAGGGCGTGCAGGGGCAGGTGCTGTGGGCCTCGCGCCGCTACCGCGCCCGCGGCGGGGTGCGCGCCGCCTACCTGTACGACGTGCGCTTCGCGTTGCCCAAGCGCACTGCGACCGTCCGGCAGCGTGCCGCGCTGGCCAAGGCGAACGCCGCCCGCCGGACCTGCCCTCACTGCCAGCGTGATGCGGGCTACGTGCTGCCCCGTCACCTGGGCCTGTGCCTGGACTGCGCCGACCGGCGCGAGATGGAGCGTGCCGCATGACCACCCTGACCGCTATCCCGCCCCCTGACCCCGACCCGGACGACGTCGCCCGCGAGCTGGCTGCGCTGGAACGGCACTTCGCCGCGTCGTCGGCCGTGCCGGGCGACCTCCTACCCGACGACCTGCCCGGTGATTTGCCGGACAGCCGGCGGGTGCGGCGGCTGCGTGCCGAGGTCGCCGAGGCCCGCGCTCTGGCCGCGCTGCAGGACGACGAGACGCCGTTCCTGCTGGACACGGCCAAGGTGCGGCGTCGGCGCCGCAAGGCACACGAGGCGGCCCGGCTGCACCTGCTGGGCCAGGACCCGACGATGCGCGCCTGGCAGGCCGCCCGCGCCCGCCGCCTGCTGGTCGTCGCGGCCATGGTGGCGCTGACGCTCGCGCTGGCCTGGTCCACCGCCGGCGTCCAGCATTTCGCCGCCGAGGGCGCCGAATCCTGGTCGCCGCGCTGGCTGTTCGCCTGGCTGGTCGAGCCGTTCCTGTCGATCGCCCTGCTGGTCGTCGTCGGCGCCCGCGCCTACCTGGCCACCCGCGGTCGGCCGCTGGACGATCGTAAGCTGATCCGCATCGAGCGGCTGTTCCTGGCGCTCACGCTCGGTATGAACGCCTGGCCGTACCTGCCCTGGGTCGCCGAACCGTTCTCGCTGTCGCGGCTGGTCCTGCACATCCTGGGGCCGATCGTGGCGGTGGCCGTCGTCACCGCCCTGCCGATCATCCTGGCCGCGTTCGCGCACCTGGATCACGGCATTACCGGGAGGGGTACCGGTCCGTCGTACAGGCGTTCCGCCGTCAACGTGGACGCCCTCATCGCTCAGGCGCGCGACCTGATCGCCGCCGGTGTGCTGCCGCCGCAACCGGGCGCGGGCAAGATCCGCGACCTGCTGCGGTGCGGCATGGACAGCGCCCGCGCGGTGCGCGACGCCCTCGCCCAGGAAGCCCCCGCGGGTGGGGAGGTGCCGCGATGAGCCGCCGCCGTAGTCCCGTCGCCGACGCGCTGGCCGGCGCGCTGACCACGATCGCCGTGTTCGCCGTCGTCATCGGTGTCGCGGTGGCGTGGTTCACCAACTGGCCCGCCGAGATGGCGATCTGGCTGTCCGGTGTCGCCGCTGGCCTGCTGGCCGGCCCGCCGCTGCGCAGGGTGCTCGTGCTGGCTGCCGGGAAGCCGGGTCGCCGGTATCCCGCGGCCCGGCGTCGGCGGTCGAGGAGGCGGTGACCGTGACGACCCAGACCCCGGTCGTGTACGTCATCACCGACGCCCCGCCGCGGCCCAAGCCGGGACGGGGCGGCGGGTGGCGGCTCTGGCTGCGCCTGGCGCTGATCGCCGTGTTGCTGCTGGTCACCGCGGCTGATGAGTGGGTTACTTCCGTGCTCGGCGTCCGCCCGCTGCTGCGCCTCACTAGCGAGGTGCGGACGTGGGCGGACACCGCCCCCGACGAGGCCCAGGAGGTGCGCCGGTGAGGCACAACCGCAGGATCACTGAACTGTCCACGATCGAGTTCGTGGGCTCGCTCGGCCAGGCGTTCCACCTGTACGGCCGGGAGCTGACCAAGCTGGCCGAGCGGTGGGGCATCGAGCTGGAGATCGCCGCGGCGGACGCCGAGGCGGCCATGTCCACCATGCGGGGCCGCTGGTACATGTTCGGCTTGGACACCCGCGCCCGGTCCCGGCGCGTGGCCAAGCGGCTCAAGCGTGCTCGCGACCTGGTCGCAGCGCTGGCTGACAAGGGCCAGACGTTCCCCGCCACCTACCGCCGCAACTTCGGCGGCGCCGACGAATGGAAGGTGTCGTCCTGATGGGGACCGGCATGGAGCGACTCGACGAGATCGCCGAAATGGTCTTCCACGGGCAGGTTCCCGCCCAGATCGCCGCCTACAGCTCCGCCACCCAGCAGTTCGCGCACGACATGGCGCGCGAGCTGGACCAGGCCCGCTCGGACGCTGAAACGGCGATGGAGGAGCTGAAGGACCACCCGCTGCTGCGCGGCAAGGGGGTTCGCCGCCGCGCCCGGCGAGTGGCCGGCGTGCTGGCCGACGCGTGCGAGCTGGCGCAGGGCATCTCCGCGGAGGTGGTCAAGTTCAACATCCAATTCCGCACCGAGTTCGCCGATGCGCTGGCCGACAAGGAGCGCCCCAACAAGCGGGCGGACTACAAAGGGAAGGTTGATCTGTGATGCGCGGCAAGACTCCGTCGCTGCAGCTCGTGCAGGACGCCACCACCGAACGCCTGGTCGTCTCCGCGGTGTCCAAGGTCGGCGTGCTGGTACCGCCGTGGATCCTGATCCTCATCGTCACCGGCGCCGCCGCACTGTCGAACCGGCTGTGGGGCGAGCCGCCCGAGGTGGCCTGGGCCGCGGTCGGCTGCACCCTCGGCACCGTGGTGCTGACCGGGCTGACCTGGGCCATCACCCACGCCCGCCGGATGGTGGGGCGGCTGCACGCCACGCTGACCACCGCGTGCGCGTGCGCCTGGTTCACCGCCGCCACCATCGCCGGCCTGGACGTGCCGGTCATCTACGGGTCACTGTTCTTCGGCGGCCTCACCCTGGCCGTGTCGTGGAACATCCGCACCGTGATCCGGCTGGCCGCCGGCGACGACAGCGACTTCGCCTCCGGTGGTGACGCGCTGTCGGCGCTGTTTAACCGCAGCAAGGAACAGGCCGGCCTGAAGGGCGCCAAGGCGCGCGTCATCGAGGTCACCGACCACAAGGTCAAGGGCCAGATGCAGCTCCCGCCCGGGGAGAAGACCGCCGACGACGCCATCAAGGCCACCGACCGGCTGGAGTCCGGCATGCAGCTCCCGCCGGGCAGCGTCACCATCGCCCGCGACGACGACCGCGCCGACCGGGCGTTCGTGACCGTCTCCAACCCGCGCACCATCCGCGAGCCGGTGCCCTGGCCCGGCCCGTCCCACCCGGGCGCGTCCATCGACCAGCCGGTGCGGCCCGGCCTGTACCAGGACGGTGACGACGTGCTGGTGCGGTTCGTCGGCTTCCATCTGCAGGTGATGGGCATGTCCGGGTCTGGCAAGAGCATCGGCGGCGCCTGGAATCTGTGCGCCGAGATCATGACCCGCACCGATGCGGCCATCTTCTCCATCGACATCTCGAAAGACGACCAGACGATGGGGCCGCTGCGCGAGGGCCTGCACCGGCTGGAGACGAGCAAGGCCGGCGCGGTGGATCTGATCCGCGCCCTGCACAAGGCGATCCCGCAGCGCACCAAGTGGCTGTCGGAGCACAACTACAGCAAGTGGGAGCCCGGCTGCGGGCTCACGTACTGGTACCTGCACATCGAGGAGATCGCCAAGCTGGTCAACGAGCTGAGCGCCGACGATGAGGAGAAGCTGAGCGAGATCCTCAAGGAGCTGCGCTCGGCCGGCGGCAGCGTCATCCTGAGCTTGCAGCGCGCCGACTACACGCAGATCCCGACCATCTTCCGGTCGCAGATGGCCAAGATGTGCTTCGGGCTGAACGACCCCGACGACGTCAAGTACGGGGTGTCGGCCCGGCAGCGCAAGGCCGACGCCGCCCCGCACGAGTGGGAGGTGCACTACCCGGGCATGGCGCTGCTGGATGCGCCCGGCATCCGCACCACGCACTACGCGATGCCGCTGCGCACCTACTCCTGGGGGCGCGACAGCCGCGAGGAGCGGGCCGCGATGAAGGCGCACGCCGCCGCCTGGCCGGCCGCGGCCAAGCAGGTGGACCCCTTCACCGCCGCCCTGTCCCGGACCACCACCCCGGCCACCACACTGGCCGCGGCATCCAACCCCCCGACCGAAGAGGCCGACCTGGACGAGCGGGAGCAGTTCGCCGCCGACTTTGCCGAACTGCTCGCCGACGCCGCCGAACTGGTCATCGCCGCGCAGCGCGCCACGCCCGCCATGCTGCAGCGCAAGCTGCGCATCACTTGGGAAGACTGCCTGCGCCTGCTGGAAGCCCTGGAACGCAAGGGCGTGGTAGGCCCGCCCGCCCCGGACAGCGATGCCCGGCCCACCCTGGTGGCCGCCGACGACGCCGCCCGCGACCTGGTCGAGCAACTCCGCCAGGCCGGCGACCCCGTCGCCGCGGCGCTCGCCCACAGCGACGACCCCGACCCGGCCATCACTGCCGGCCCGGACGACGCCATACAGCAGCCCACACCGGAGGAGGCATCAGCGCTGCAGGCCGACGGGCCCACCCTCAAGCTGGACCCGGCCCAGTCACGGGCCCTGCTGTACGCCTGGCTGCGCCAACGCCACCAGGCCGGGCGGCTGACGTTCACCGCTTCCGACGACGACCTCACCGAGGTCCGCCAGCGCACCGGCCAGGGCCGCACCTGGATCTACAACGTCCTCACCGACCTGACCGGGCGGGGAGTGCTCAACGCCGGCAAGTCCGGCACCAGCAAGACGTTCACCATCGTCGACCTGGGCCCGCTCGACAGGGACGAGCCCGGCCGCGCGGCGTGACGCTCCGCCCGCGCACGCGCCCGTGCGGCTGCGCGTGAGACGCGCGCGCCTGCGCGCGGACGATCTTGTCACGGGCGTGTCACGAGCACGTGTCACGCCCCTGTCACGGGGGTGCTGTCACGACTGTCACGACCCCTCTGACCTGTAACTCCCATCCCCAGCCCCTTGCCGTGACAGCACCGCGTGTCACGGCCCGGCTTCCCGATCACCAAGCGGAAGGGCATGCACGATCATGAACCCGCTGCGACTCACCCCGCCCCAGTGGCGCATCCTGCGCTACCTCCTCACCTACAGCGCCAGCGCCGCCCGCGTCGGCTTCCGCGCCGACCAATTGGGCGAGCGCACCAGCACCCGCCTGGACGACCTGCACGACCTGGCCGACGCCGAGTACATCGCCGGCCGCGAGCACGGCAGCGCCTGGGGGCCCGCCCCCGACGTCGTGCACGACGTCACCAACCCGAGGAAGCTGAACGTCCACCTGACCGCGCCCGGCAAGAAGGCCGCCGAGCTGCTGCACGCCGCCACGGACGCTCTGCTGCACCTGCGTGTCTACGGCCCGCTGCCGTCCGACTTCCTACAGGCCGAGATCGGCGTCCCCACCGACGTGCTGGCCCAGCTCGAACAGGTCGGCTATACCACCACGACCACGAGCGGCTCCTACGCCGCCTGGCGCGACGGGCACACCGTCCACGTCTACCGGGCGGTGCTGCGCGTCGAGCCGAGCGACACCTGCACCGGCTGCAAGGGGCGCACTCTGGCCGGCGCAACCGTCTGGTTGAACCTCCGCACCGCCGACCGGTACTGCGACCCGTGCGCCCGCCGTAAGAACAGGGTGCTGGTGCCCTCCCCGCTGGTCACCCTCACCAAGCTGGGCCGCCGCTACAGCGACCCCGGCATGGTGGAGGTGGGGTCGCTGTGACCGGCATGTCCATCCTCGATGCGCTGCTCACCATCATGATCTGCCTGACCGCGCTGGCCGTGCTCATCCTTGCGGCCCTGCTGACCTACCGGATCAGCCTCAAGCGCCACCCCTACACCGACTGCCGCCGCTGCAAGGGCACCGGCGAACGCCGCTCCCGGCTGTTCGCGCACTCCTTCGGCTACTGCCCCGACTGCGACGGGCGCGGGCTCAAGCTCCGCGCTGGCGTGCGCCTGTTCAACGTCCGCTGACCACCACCGAGCGGCACCCTCGAACCCCTCTCGCCTGGCCTCGAAACCCTGGAAGGAAGGGCCTGCCATGTCCGGCGAAACCACCATCACCATCATCGGCAACCTGACCGACGACCCCAAGCTCAACTACACGCAGACCGGCGTGGGCGTGGCCGGCTTCACCATCGCCTCCAGCGCCCGCACCTACAACAAGAGCATCGAGAAGTGGGAAGACGGCGAGGTGCTGTTCATGCGCTGCAGCGCCTGGCGCGACCTCGGCGAGCACGTCGCCGAATCCCTCACCCGCGGCACCCGCGTCATCGCCACCGGCCGGCTGCGCCAGCGCACCTACGAGACCAGCGACGGAGACCGCCGCACCGTCACCGAGATGACCGTAGACGAGATCGGCCCGTCCCTGCGCTTCGCCACCGCCAAACCCCACAAGGCCGCCCGTACCGGCAGCAACGGCCACGCCAACGGGTTCGACGTCGGCCCCGACGACCCGTGGGCGAGCGCCGCCCCGGCCAACGCCGGCATGGGAGACGAGCCACCGTTCTAGCCCGCATGCAGTCAGCGCATCCGTGCGGCCTCGGCGACAGCCGCCAAGCACACGCCGAGGCCGCCCGCCCCTCCAACCCACAGAAGGAAGGCGCCTACCAGCATGACAGCCACCGCCCAGAGCGGCCACCGCATCTACCAGGGGCGCGTGTCCCTGGATTGGCACAAGGGCCGCGAGCATTGGGGCGGGGGACGCCGCCGCCCCTGCCGCTTTTGCAGCCGACCGTGCTTCCTGCTCGACGATGACCAGCGCCCCGTTCATAAGCTCTGCCTGGAACGGGCGCTGACCGCCGCCCTCACTAAATCCGAGGGGTGGGCAGCAGCATGACCCACGCCCCTACCGGCACGACACGACCCGTCGCGCCCGCCCTCGCACCACGGCACATCGCGCCGCCAGCGGTTCGGTTCTACCTCGGCATGCACCAACCCCACGTGCTGGAGAAGGTCACCTTCCCGCTGTTCGTCAGCCACCGCCAGCTCGCACGCCGACCGCGCCGCCGCCCCCTGACTGCTGGCTGCCGGTGGGCGCTGGACTCCGGCGGCTTCACCGAACTGAGCCTGCACGGCACCTGGACCATCCCGCCGGACGCCTACGCCGAAGCCGTCGCCGGCTACGCCGCCACAATCGGCGGCCTGGACTTCGCCGCACCCCAAGATTGGATGTGCGAACCCGTCATGCTCGCCCGCACCGGCCTGAGCATCACCGAGCACCAACACCGCACCGTCGCCAACTACCTGCACCTACGCGAGATCGCCCCGGACCTGCCCTTCATCCCCGTCCTGCAAGGCTGGAGCTTGGCCGACTACCTGCGCTGCGTGAAGCTGTATGAGTCCGCCGGCGTACGCCTGGCAGAGCTGCCCCGCGTCGGACTTGGCTCGGTCTGCCGGCGCCAATCCACCGCCGAGATCGCCCACATCGTAGCCACCCTCGCACAAGGCGGCCTGCGCCTGCACGGGTTCGGCGTCAAGACCGGCGGCCTGCACAAGTACGGCCGCTACCTGGCCTCGGCTGACTCGCTGGCGTGGAGCTACGCCGCCCGCCGGCAACCGCCCCTGCCTGGCCACACCCACAAGAACTGCGCCAACTGCCTGACCTACGCCACCGCCTGGCGGCAGCGCGTCATCACCGAACTGGAGCACGCCTGCCGCCAACAAGACCTGTTCGACCTGCTCACTAAACCAGCCACGCGGAGCGCCGCATGACCGTACCCGCCCTGCGCTACGCCCTGGCCGCCGCCGCACGCGGCTGGCCCGTCTTCCCCCTCGCCGCCGGCGACAAGGCGCCCCGCGCGGCTTCACCGACTGGGAGAAGCGCGCCACCTGCGACCCCGAACAGGTTCACGCCTGGTGGCAGCACCGCCCGTACAACGCCGGCATCGCCACCGGCCCCGCCGGGCTGGTCGTCATCGACCTCGATGTGCCCAAGCCCGGCCAGCACCCGCCCCCCGCCTGGAACCTGCCCGGCATCGGCGACGGCGCCGATGTGTTCGCGCTGCTCTGCCAGCGCGCCGGCATCGGCGTGCCGTGGGAAACGCTGCAGGTGCGCACCCGCCGCGGCGGCCTGCACCTGTACTTCACCGCCCCGCCCGGCACCCGGCTACCCAGCACTAACGGCACCCTCGGGTGGCTGATCGACACCCGCGCCTGGGGCGGCTACGTCGTCGCCCCCGGCAGCACCGTCACCCTGCCAGACGGCACCGGACGGTACACGGTGCAGCACGCTACCGCCCCGCCCGCGCTCCCGCCCGCCCTGTTCAAGCTCCTGCAACCCGCCCCGCTACCGGCCAAGAGGCCCGTGCACGTCCCCATCCCCGACAACCGCCATTCCGCCTACCTGCGCGCGGCCCTGAACCGCGAGCTGGACCACCTGGCCGCCGCCCGGCCCGGCCAGCGCAACCGCGCCCTGTTCGGCGCCGCCGCCGCTCTCGGCGAACTCATCGCCGGCGGCGCCCTGCCCGAAGCGGAGGTGAAAGAGCTGCTTGAACAGGGTGGGGTCGAACTCGGACTGTCCCGCGGCGAAGCCGCCCGCACCGTGGCCTCCGGGCTGCGGCACGGCGCCCGCCGCCCGCGCCACCTGTCTGCCGCCTGACCCGAACCATCTGGGAGGCCCCACCATGACCGACCACCCGCCCGGCGCGGACCTGCTGGACCGGCTGCGCGCCGCCCTGACCCGCTACGTCATCCTGCCGCGTCCTGAGGCCGCCGACGCCGTAACCTTGTGGATCGCCGCCAGTCACGCGCAACCCGCCTGGCCGCACGCCCCGCGCCTGGTCATCCGCGGCCCCGAGAAGCGATGCGGCAAATCCCGGCTCCTCGACATCGTCGAGGCCACCTGCCACGCGCCGTTCATCACCGTCAACTCCAGCCCGGCCGCGGTCTACCGGTCCATCTCCGACGACCCGCCCACCCTGCTGGTCGATGAGGCCGACACCATCTTCGGCCCCAAGGCAGACGGCAACGAAGACCTGCGCGGCCTACTCAACGCCGGCCACCAGCGCAACCGGCCGGCCAAACGCTACGACGCCGCCGCCAACCGCGTGGAAAGCATTCCGACCTTCGCCATGGCCGCCCTCGCGGGCATCGGCGCCATGCCCGACACCATCGAAGACCGCGCCATCGTCATCCGCATGCGCCGCCGCGGCCCCGGCGAGAAAGCCGCCCCCTACCGGCACCGCCGCGACCGCACCCCGCTGCGCGACCTGGCCGCCGCCCTCAACCAATGGCTCCGCGCCGACCTGCCCCGTCTGGAGGAGGCCCAACCCGCCATGCCCGTCGAAGACCGTGCCGCTGACACCTGGGAACCCCTGGTCATCGTCGCCGACCACGCCGGCGGCACCTGGCCCGAACGCGCCCGCGCCGCCGCCCTCACCCTCACCGCCGAAGCCGACGACCACGGCCGGCCCTCACCCGGGCTGCGCCTGCTCACCGACTGCCGCACCGCGTTCGGTACCGACACCGCCCTGCCCACCGCGATGCTGCTGGAACGGCTCAAGGCCAACCCGGAAGCCGAATGGCACGAGCACGGACCGGCCGGCCTGACCGCGATGAAGCTCGGCACCATGCTGCG
The DNA here is from genome assembly GCF_900323885.1 of [Actinomadura] parvosata subsp. kistnae. GTDB lineage: Bacteria > Actinomycetota > Actinomycetes > Streptosporangiales > Streptosporangiaceae > Nonomuraea > Nonomuraea composti. The sequence goes on from NZ_OOHJ01000018.1 coordinate 2,888,343, forward strand.
CGAATACGACATCCGCTCCGACACCATCCGCTTCCCCAAGCCGGTCGGGCAGGCCAAGGGCTACCACCGCGCCGACTTCGCCGACGCCTGGGCACGCTACTGCCCGCCCATCGAGCCCGCCCCGGACCGCGACGACGACCCCGGCGAGGCCGCCGACAACGGCGAAGTCGTGCACTTCGGGAGGGGAAGCCGTACCAGCCGTACCAGCCTCGAATCCCCAGGTCAAAGCGGTACGGCTTGCACCCCTGGTACGGCTTGAGCCGTACCACCCAAAAAGCCGTACCGGTCCTGACCAGCAAAAACGAGGCTGGTACGGCTGGTACGGCTACCCCCCTCACAACGCGCATCCACCTGCCTGAGTCGATCACAGAAACTCGGAAGGAAACACGCTCATGGCGACCACTGCAGGCAAGCCCATGACCGTCACCGACCTCTGCACTGAACTTGGCATAGCCCGCTCCACCTTCTACGACTGGCGTCAGAAGGGCCGCGCCCCGCGCTGCATCAAGCTGCCCAACGGCGACCTTCGCATCCGCCGCATCGACTACGAGCGCTGGCTGGCCAGCCTGGAGGTTGCCGCCTGATGAGTGACACGACCTTCAACGTTCGCGTATTCAAGACCGAGAGGCGGAAGAACGCAAAGGGCGTGGTCACCTCATACCGCGTTCTATGGCAGACCAACGGTTTGAACTGGAAGAGGTCATTCCAGAAGGAAGCTCAAGCGGACGCATTTCGCAGCAAGCTGGTCACCGCCGCAAGAAACGGTGAGCCGTTCAGCCTGACCACGGGAGAACCCATCTCGTGGGCGCGCGCCGACCGGCCGGACATGAGCTGGTACCGATTCGCCTGCAAGTTCGTAGACATGAAGTGGACCGACGCGTCCGCCAAGCACCGCGCCGGCATCGCCTACGCCCTCACCATGGCCACGTTCGGCATGCTCGACAGCAGCACGTACCCATACGACGCGCGGGACATCAGGACTGCGCTTCGGCGGTGGGGATTCAACACCAAAGCGCGTCCCAGGTGTCCGAGCGGGACGCGCGAGATCCTCGAATGGGTAGAAAGGCACTCCCTTCGGGTTTCGGCCTTGTCCATGGCGGTCACCGCCCGAGCAATGCTCAACGCCGCCACGACGAGACTGGACGGAAAACGCGTGGCCGCCACGTCCAACCGGCGACACCGCGTGATCCTCACCAACGCCATGACCTACGCTGTGGAACTCAAACTGCTGGACAAGAACCCCATCCCAGACCTCAAGTGGAAAGTCGTCAAGACGACCTTTCAAGTAGACCGGCGCTCCGTGGTCAATCCTGACCAAGCCCGCGCCCTGCTCGCTGCAGTGGAGCGACAGAAGCCGAGTGGTGCTCTACTCATGCCCTTCTTCGCGGCGCTCTACTTCGCAGGGCTACGGCCCGAAGAGGCCGTCAATCTGAGAGAGAAGGAGATGACTCTGCCCGACGCGGCCGACACCTGGGGAGAGTTCTACCTGACCAGCGCGACACCAGACGCCGGTAAGGAGTGGACCGACACCGGAGATCAGCGCGATACGCGTGGCCTCAAGCACCGCGCCGAGGGAGAAACCCGTTCTGTCCCGTGTCCGCCCGAGCTGGTGGCCATTCTTCGCAAGCATCTCAAGGAGAACGGCACCGGTCCCGCGGGGCGCGTGTTCTACGGGACCCACGGTGGCGTGCTGGCCACGAGCACCATCAAACGAATCTGGGACAAGGCGCGCAAGGAGGCGCTGACCTCAGAGGAGTACGCATCACCGCTGGCCAAGCGCCCTTACGACCTACGGCACGCCTGTCTCTCCACCTGGCTCAACGCTGGCGTCTCACCCAAGCAGGTTGCCGAGTGGGCAGGCAACAGTGTGGAGATCCTGCACCGCACCTACGAGAAGTGCCTCGTGGGCCATGACGAGATAGCCATGCGCCGGATCGCCGAAGTTCTGGGCCCCATCCCTCGGGAAGGCATTGGGAAGGATCACCCGGAGACGACCGGCGAGAACCGGACGCAGCCGGACAGCGAGAGGTGATCGAACAACGAAAAAGCCCTGGTCATCGAGGTGATGACCAGGGCTTTCGCCTTGCGCGGCCGAGAGGACTCGAACCCCTAACCTTCTGATCCGTAGTCAGATGCTCTATCCATTGAGCTACGGCCGCTCGCTGCGTAAGCAAGCATAGCGGGTTCTGAGGAGTACCTCGAACCAGAAACGGCAATCATGGGGTCGCTGGTCCGGGGTTGGGGGGTGTGCCGGGTGGTCGTGGAGGGGTGATCGGGGTTTTGACCTGGGGTTAGGGTCCCTACGTGGGCTAGGTGTCGAGTTTCTTGGCCAGGCGTTCGATGACCTGTGCCAGGTCGGTCAGTCTGCGGTGGACGGAGTGGTGCTGGTCCTGGATCTGGCCGCGGAGCTTCGAGAAGTGGTCGTTCGACTGTCTGCGGAAGCCGCCGATCTCGTCGTTCAGGGCGGAGACGTCTTGGGACAGTTCGGCCCGGAGCTCTGTGATGGTGGTGAGGTCGGCCGGGGTGCCGACGAGTGGGGTGTCCTCCAGTGGGGTGCAGTTCTGTGCCGGGATGGTCATGCGGCGGCGTCGTGCCCTCTTGCGACGGCGGCCGGAGGTGGCCCTGCCGGCGCGCGCGGTTGCTTCGAGGGCGTCCACACGGAGCTTCAGCGTGCGAATCTCCGCTTCTATGTTCACGTGCCCCTACCCCTTGCGGTAGCTGGAAGGGATCCCTTGGGTCCGGCTGCTGTCCGGGGCCCGGGTCCCACGAATCGTGAGCACATCGTCGCAATGAGTGTGCGGTTGGGGAAACCCCTCTCGTCGAGCGGGTGGAGAGTTATGCACGACCGGTGTGGATGAACTCCTCATGGTGGGGCTTCCGGTCGCAGGAGCTGTGGATAAGTCGTTGTCCGCGGATACATCGAAGGGTGTATCCACAGGAGGACCTTCGTAGGAGGGAGCGGCGGGCGGGAGGTGGTGGGATGAGGGCATGAAACAGGTGGTGCTGGGGGCCGGGCTCGCCTTCGCGGTGGGGGTGGTGCTGATCGCGGGCGAGTCCTATGTGCATCGCGGGGTGCCGGAGTGGGTGTTGTGCGTGCCGCTGGCATTCACTTGTGCGGGGGTTCTGGTGCGGCAGCGGGCTCCCCTGGCCTCTCTGGGGCTGGGGTGGTCGGGGTGGTGATCGACGGGTTCGTGGGGCCGTCCCTGGGGACGGTGCTGGTCTTCACCGACAATCTGTACGCCGCCGCGCTCTACGGCCCGGCCCGGTTCGCGCGGGTGCTGCTCGGCGTCACCGGGGTGCTGGCCGTGGTGGCCGGGGCCGTGGCGGGGTTCGTGATGGCGGACTGGCGGATGCTGGCCGTCATGGGGGTGCAGGCCGGGCTGGTGCTCGTCACGCCGGTCACCACGGCGGTCGTGCTGCGGGAGCAGCGGGACCGGGCGGCGGCCGAGAGGGTGCGTGCCGAGCAGGTGGCCCGGCTCAGCGAGCTGGATCGGCAGGCGGCGGTCGCCGCCGAGCGCACGCGGATGGCGCGCGAGCTGCACGACATGATCGCCAACCACTTCAGTGCCATCGCGATCCAGTCCACTGCCGCGCTCTCGCGTAAGGATCTCGATCGGGAGACCGTGCGGCGGGTGATGGAGTCCGTACGGGAGAACAGCGTCCAGGGGATGGCCGAGATGCGGGCCATGATCGGGCTGCTGCGGCAGGAGGGGGACGAGGGTGAGCCCACCCGGCCTCGGCTGGCCGATGCGGAGACCCTGGTCGAGCGGGTGCTGGAGGCCGGGATGGCGGTGGAGCTGCGGGTCGAGGGGGAGGCTCGGGAGCTGCCGGCGGCCGTCGATCTCGCCGGATACCGGATCTTGCAGGAGTCGCTCACCAACGCGCTCAAGCACGGGGAGCCGCCTGTGTCGGTGGCCGTCGTGTACGAGGGTGAGCAGGTGCGCGTGAGCGTGGAGAACGGCCTGGGCGAGGGGCGGCGGGAGGCGGGGCTGCCGGGGGCCGGGGCGGGGCTCATCGGGATGCGGGAGCGGGCCTCGCTGGTCGGAGGCCTGTTCGACGCGGGGGAAGTCCGGGATGAAGGGCGGTGGCGGGTTTCGGCCGTCCTCCCCACGGCTGTGGAGGTTTAGCGGGGCTGGTCTTTCTCCGGCTGTCGGCGTGCGGTGGAGTGGATGAAGGTGGTGGCTGGTGACGGTCAGGGTGCTGGTGGCCGACGATCACGCGGCGGTCCGGGCCGGGATCGTGCTGATCCTGGACGGGACGGACGACATCGAGGTCGTGGGCGAGGCGGGAGACGGGGAGCAGGCGGTCGCCATGGCTCGGGAGCTGCGGCCCGATGTCGTGCTGATGGACGTGCGGATGCCGCGGCTCGATGGGATTTCCGCCACGCGGGAGCTGGCGGGTGTCTGTGACGTGCTGATCCTGACGACGTTCGATGTCGATGAGTACGTGTTCGGGGCGTTGCGGGCCGGGGCGGCCGGGTTCCTGCTGAAGAACACCGAGGCCGAGGCGTTGGTCGAGGCGGTCCGGGTGGTGGCTCGGGGGGATGGGCTCATCTCGCCCGGGGTCACGCGGAGGCTGATCGCGGCCTTTGCCGAGCAGGCGCCTGTCGCGCGGCGGGAGGTGGGGGCCGAACCGGGTGGGCCGGCGGAGCTGACTCCCCGGGAGAGGGAGGTGCTGGCCTGTATCGGGCGGGGGTTGTCCAACGCTGAGATCGCCAAGGAGCTGGACATGGCGGAGGCCACTACCAAGACGCATGTCAGCCGGGTGCTGAACAAGCTGGGGCTGAAGAGCCGGGTGCAGGCGGCGATCTACTACTCGGAGGGGCTGTAGAGGGGGCGGGCGGTGATGTGGTGGGGTGTTGATCCGATGGCAATCTCGGGTGCCTAGTCTGATCATGACTAGAGGGGTAGACCAAGCCAATGAGTACAACGCCACCACCTTCGCCGCCCGAAGAGCCTGACGACGCATCAGGGGCCGGGGCGGCGCCGGATGAGGGATCGGGGACTCCGCCGTCGGCTGCTCCTCCGGGCGGGAGGCCGGAGCCGGTGTTCATGCCGCCTCCGGGGCTGGACGGCGGTGAAGGCGAGGTGGCGGATTCCGAAGGCCGGAGCGAGCGAGGTCAGGGCCAGCCGGGCCAAGGCGAGCGGGGTCAGGGCGAGCGTGGGCCGGGCCAGCCGGGTCTCGGCGAGCGAGGTCAGAGCGAGCCAGGGCAGGGGCAACCGGAGCAACCGGGGCAGCTGGGGCATGGGCATGGTGGGCGGCCGTTGTTCCTGCCGCCGGATGCGGGGCCTGGGAGCCCTGCCCGAGAGGGGGTGTCTCGGGGACAGGAGCTGCCGTGGGAGCCGCCTTCGGGGCAGCCCGCTCAAGGCGGGTCGTCGTCTCACGGCTGGGCGCAGGGTCAAACGCACGGGCAGGGGCAGGGCCAGGGGCCTTATGGGGGTGTGCCGTCTCAGGGGCAGCCGTCGTACGGGGCTGGTGCGGGGCAGTCGCCGTATGAGGGCGGCCTGGGGGAGGGGCAGCCCGGGGCTGGAGCGGGGCAGCCGCAGCAAGGCAGTGGCCCAGGGCAAGGGCAGGCGCCATACGGGGTGCCGGATCAGGGGCAGCAGCCGTACGGAGGGGTTCTGGGGCAGCCGCCGTACGGGACGGGTCCCGGGCAGGGGCAGCCGCAGTACGGTGGGCAGTCCCAGCACGGTGGGCAGCCGCAGTACGGCGGGCAGCCCCAGTACGAAGGGCAGTCGCAGTACGGCGGGCAGCCTCAGTACGAGGGGCAAGGGCATGGTGGGCAGCCGTACGGTGGGCCGCTGCCCTACGGTGGGGGGCCGGGGTACGGGCCGGGAAGTGGTGGGTATGCGCCGCCGCCCCCACCCCCGAGCAGCGGCTCCACGGGCATGCTCATCGGCATGCTGTTCGCCGGTCTGGCGATCTACAGCGTCCTCAACCTCGTGGTCGGCTTCTTCCTGTTCTTCGCCGCCATGGGCGCCAGCGGCAGCGCCAACCCGTACTTGGCGGCGGGTGCCGTGATCCTGGCGGTGGCCGGGCTAGGGGCGGGGGTCGGGTTGTGTTTTGTGCGGAAGCCGTGGAGCAGGGGCCTGGGTCTGGGATTGATGATCGGCTGGGCGTTGTGGTCGATCCTTTCTGCGGGGATCTGCACCGGTCTGAACCCGAGCCTGTACGGCTGACGGCCCATGCCCTATCACGAGATCTTCGTCGGACTGGGTGTGGCGGTGGCGGCCGTCGTCTTCGTCCGGGAGGCGCGCAGGCGTGGCGCGCTCAACGAGCAGTCGCTGATCGCGGTGGCGGGCGCGCTGGTGGGCGGCGCGATCGGGATGCGGCTGGCGGGCTGGATGGAGACGCTGGAGCTGCAGAGCCTGTGGCTGTACGGGTCGAGGAGCATCCTGGGCGGCCTGACCGGCGCGTACGTGGGCGTGCTGGTGGCCAAGCGGATCATCGGCTACAAGGAGCGGACGGGCGACCTGTTCGCCCCGGCGGTGGCGCTCGGGATGGCGGTGGGCCGGATCGGCTGCCATCTGACGGAGGCGCCGGGCCGGCCGACGGACCTGCCGTGGGGTGTGCACGCCCCGCCGACGACCCCCGAGTGCCCGGGTTGTCTCACGGGCCAGGCGATGCACCCGTCGTTCATCTACGAGATCATCTTCCAGCTCGCCGCGTTCGCCGCGCTCCTGTGGGCGCGCGAGCGGCTGACCCGGCCGGGTGAGCTGTTCACGCTGTACGTCGCCGGGTACGCCGTCTTCCGCTTCCTCGTCGAGTTCACCAGGGCGAACGAGACGGTGTGGCTCGACCTGACGAGGCCGCAGTGGTTCCTGATCCCGGGGATGCTGCTGCTCGCCGTCCGGCTCGGCTACGGCTGGCGGCGCGGCCACTACGCACCCCTCTTCGGACGAAAGGTCATGACATGAGCGCAGGCATGGGCCTGCGGGGCGACCGCATCCTCAGGTACGTCAACGCGTTCTGCCCGAGCTGCCACGACCGCCCCCTCGACCGGGTGCAGCGCCTGAGCGGCTACCTGGCCGAACGCGACGGCCGCGTGTGGCTGGAGCGCGGCTGCCGCGAGCACGGGTTCATCCGGACGTTGTACGACGAGGACCCGGAGATCCTCAGGTACCTGGAGGAGTGGACGGCCCCCACGAAGCAGCACGTCCCCGACACCGCCGGCAACTTCGACCCGATCCCCTCCGCCTACCTGCGGGGCCTGCCCGAGCTGCAGACCCAGCACACGTGCATCCTCCTGGAGGACATCGCCGAGACCTGCAACCTGCGCTGCCCCACCTGTTTCGCCGACAGCTCCCCCGACCTGGCCGGCGTCGTCCCGGTGCCGGACGTGTTGGCCAACGTCGACCAGCGCCTGGAGCGGGAGAACGGCAAGCTCGACGTCCTCATGCTGAGCGGCGGCGAGCCCACGCTCCACCCCGAGCTGAAGACGCTGCTGGCCGAGCTGACCGCCCGACCGATCACCCGCATCCTGATCAACACGAACGGCGTCCTTCTGGCGAAGGACGACTCCCTGCTCGACCTGCTCACCGAGCACAGGGAGCGCGTCGAGGTCTACCTCCAGTACGACGGCACGTCGGCCGACGCGTCCCGGCACCACCGGGGCGGCGACCTGACCCGGATCAAGGCCGAGGCCGTCGCCAGGCTGTCCGAGCGCGAGATCTTCACGACCCTGGTCATGACGGCCGCCCTCGGCGTGAACGACGGGGAGATCGGCGACGTCGTACGCCTCGCGCTCGACACCCCGTACGTCGGAGGCGTCTCCCTGCAACCCCAGTTCGGCTCGGGCAGGTCGGCCACCATCGACCCGAACGACCGCCTCACCCACACCGGCGTACTCAAGCGCCTCGGCCCGCAGACCGACGGCCTGGTGACCTGGCGCGACCTGACGGCCCTGCCCTGCTCCCACCCGCACTGCTGCTCGGTCGGCTACCTCATCCGCGACGACGCCCGGCAGTGGCGCTCGCTGACCGCGCTGATCGGCCACGACCGGCTCAAGGCGAACCTGGGCCTGGTCTCCAACCGCATCGCCGACACCGAGCTGCCGAAGGAGCTGCGCCTGGCCGTCCAGGAGTCGCTGCTCGGGTTGCTGTCGGAGCAGTCGTCGCTGTCGCATCCGCAGGTCGGAGACCTGTGGCGGACCATCTGCGAGAACTGCGACCTCGGCGTCTCCACGCTGCTCGCGCTGGCGTCGTCGGCGCTGCCGGGCCGGCGCAGGAAGCTGCGCAGGATGCTGGGGGAACGGGTGGTGCGGATCACGGTGAAGCCGTTCATGGACCTGTCGACCATGATCGAGGAGCGGCTCACGCAGTGCTGCGTGCACGTGGGCACGCGCGCGGGTGAGCGGGATCAGTGCGCGCCGTTCTGCGCGGTGCAGGCGTGGCCGGAGCTGTCCAGGCAACGACTCTCGGTGGTGGCCAAGTGAGCGCGGGTCCAACGAGCGCGGGCCACACGAGCGCGGGCCACACGAGCGCGGGCCACACGAGCGCGGGCCGAACGAGCGCGGGCCGAACCGACACGGAGAAGAACGCGCAGGCGCCGTACGATCCGCTGCGGTTGTGCATATACGCGACCGTCGCCCTGCTGGCCTGGCTGCTCGGCCCCTGGGCGGTGCTGGGGTTCGCGGCGCTCGGGTTCGCGGGCTACTGGAGGGCGCGGCGGGCCGGGCTGACCCGGAGCAAGTGTTTCCTCCGGGACACCCGGCTCGTGCTGGCCTACCTCGGCCTCATCGCGCTGGCGGCCGTGGCGGCGATCATCCTCTGATCGCGGCCACGTTCAGGACGGTGTACTCCTTGCCGCCGCCCCGCGTCCTGATCTCGCAGGACCGGTCGGCGCAGTGCCGGTAGAACCGGGCGCCGGCGTCCCAGAAGAGCGTGGGGAAGTCCTGGACGCGGCCGACGTCGCCGCCCTCGACGCCCGGCGTGCGCTCGCCGACCCCGCCCATCTCCCCGGTGGCCAGGTCGTACACGATGGCGAGGGGCACGCCCGCCTTGTTCACGTCGGGTTCGTAGACGCGGTAGAGGGCGTGCCGGTCGTCGAGCAGCCACCAGAGGCCGTACCCCATGAAGGTGCGCGGCAGCGTGCGGCGGCCGGAGCCGTCCACGCGCTGCACGATCGGGCGCTCGTTCACCAGGCCGGTGCACCATTCGGGGCCGCACTGCCAGCGGTCGGCGCCCTCGGGCACCGCCACCGGGGTGGATCTGCCCGTTTCGAGGTCGACGATCCTGGTCACGTTGCCGGCGGCGTCCCATGCGTGCGCGTAGGGCCAGGAGGCGAGGCGCAGCTCGCCGGCGCCGGGCATCAGCTCGGGCGTGCCGCCGGCGAGCGGCATCCGGTAGACGCCGGGGCGCTCGCCCGACCAGACGAGGAAGCCGTCGGTGACGGCGAGCTCGTAGACGTCGGCCGCCGCCGTCCCGACGCGCCTGGCCTGGCCGCCCTGCCTCGGCAGGACCCAGAGGCCGAGCTTCGTGTCGGCCCAGGCGATGTCCTGCGTGCCGACGGCCACCCGTGACGGGGCCGCGGGCACCCGGCCGAGGACGCGCGTCCGGCCCGTGGCGGAGTCGTACACCTCGAACCGCTCGTCCTTGTAGAGCAGCACCTCCGTCGCGCTGAGGGCGGTCACGGGGCGGTCCGTCGCGGGGATCCTGGTCACGGCCTCCGGCCACACCTCGGTGGCGGGCCTGATGGCGGACGAGGGGGAGGCGGCGGGTTCCTGCCCAGCCGGGGAGGCTGCGGGCGGGATCGTCCGTTCCTGCCCTGATGTCCCCACGGAGATGCCGCCGATGACGATCACCACCGCCGCGGCCGCCAGCGCCGCCCCCGCCCGCTTGCGAGCCCGGCGGGCGCGCCGCCGCCCCGCCACGCCGCTCGCCAGGTCCGGGGGCAGCCGGGTCTGCCCGGCCGCGGCCCGCATGGTCAGGACGAGGTCCTCTTCGCTTCTCATCGCAGCACCCGTGCCTCTCGAATGATCCGGAGCTTGTCGAGGGCGCGGGCCGCCTGGCTGCGTACGGTGCCACGGGAGACGCCGAGGATCGCGGCGATCTCGTGGTCCGGCAGGTCCTCGTAGTAACGCAGCACGAGCACGGCCCGCTGCTTGCGGGGCAGCTCCTGGAGCTCGGCCCACAGGTCGGCGTCGGCGTAGCGGTCGGGCTCACCGTGATCGGGGACGGCGGCCACCAGGTCCTCCCGGTGCCGCCGCCGCCACGACTTGATGTGCAGCCGGACCATGGTCGTGCGGACGTAACCCTCGGGGTCGTGCTTCTTGCGCACCCTGGGCCAGGCGTCACCCAGGCGGGCCAGCGCCTCCTGGACGAGATCGGCCGCGTCCTCGGAGTTGCCGGCCAGCACGTAGCCGTACCGGAGAAGCGCGTCGCCCCGGGCCCGGACGAACTCGTCGAATTCCTCCACGAACCCAGGGATCGCGTCAGGGGACCATCTGTTGCACGGTTATTCGGCGGCCACGTAGAGGGACAGGGTCTCGGCGACGCAGGCGGGCCGCTTCTCGCCCTCGATCTCGACGGTCATCTTCAGCGTGGACAGGTAGCCGGCCGGGCTGTTCTTGACGTCGATGAGCTCGCCCACGGCCCTGATGCGCGCGCCGACCGGGACGGGCTTGTGGAAGCGGACCTTGTTCAGGCCGAAGTTGACGCCCATCGCGATGCCCTCCACCTTGATCAGGGAGAACATGAACGACGGCAGCAGCGACAGCGTCAGGTATCCGTGGGCGATCGTGCCGCCGAACGGCCCCTCCTTGGCGCGCTCCACGTCCACGTGGATCCACTGGTGGTCGTCGGTGGCGTCGGCGAAGGTGTTGACCTGCTCCTGGGTGACGGTGCGCCACTCGGTCGGGCCGAACTTCTCGCCGACGGCCGCCTTGAGTTCCTGTACGTTCGCGAAGGTCCGCATGGCCACGAACGCTATTGGGCCGACGGGACGGCTGCCAAGTTCAGCACCTCGTAGGTGCCGGACCGGCCCTCCCAGTAGACGACGGTGCTGGGCTCGGCCGAGGTGCCGATGCTCAGCCACGACGCCCGCGCGGGGATGGTGGCCGTCACTCCGGTCTCGGCGTCGTACACGCCGTTCTTCAGCACCACGAACCGATTGAGTATCGGCGCCATCGACAGCGCTTTCGGGTGGCCGAAACCGTCGAGCCCGCGGTGCACCTCGCCGCCGCTGATCCGCTGCACGAAGACGCCCTTGGCGTCGCGGCCCGAGCACCAGTGCGGGCCGCAGCGCAGGCCCTTCACCCCGTCGGGCACGGTGATCGGGACGCGCGTGTCGAGGGTGAGGTCCACGATCTCGGTCTGGCTGCGGTCGCTGGTGTCGGGGCCGCCGGGCACGTCGCCGGCCCATGGCCAGCGCAGCAGATGCAGGCCGTTGCCGAACGGGATGCGCTCGGGGGCGCCGCCGCCGGTCAGGGGGGCGCGCCACACGTCGCCGGACCGTTCGGACCAGATGACCTGGCCGCCGTTCACCGAGAGCGCCTCGAGATCGGCCCGCTCGCCGGACAGGCCGGTGACCGCCGTGGGCTCGCCGCCCGTCAGCGGGATCGTCCAGATCTCGGCGGAGGATCGGCCGCCGACGGACCAGACGATGTTCGCGCCGTCGGCGGCCACGATCGGCCCCATGTGCTTCTGGGACGAGGGCAGCTCGGCGAGCACGCGCGTCTGCCCGGTGGTGGAGTCGTACATCTCCAGCAGGGGGCTCTTCTGCGCGGGGAGGGACAGCAGCAGGATCTGCGTCGCGCTGACGCCGGTGAGCGGGAGGCGGGTGTCGCCGGAGGCGTTCTCGGTGGGCACCGTGAAGACCGCGCGCGGCCAGACCTGCCCGACCGGTCCCGATCGCGGCCGTTGCGTCTCGGTGGGGGGCGTCGCGGTGGGGGTCGTGGCCACGTCGCCCTCGCCCCCGCCGGTCAGGACGACGCCCCTGATCCCCACGCTCAGCACCACCACGGCCGCTGCCGCCGCCAGCACGCGCAGCCGCCGCCGGGTCCTGCGCCGCCTGCGCAGCGCCACGCCCGCCAGCAGGCCGCCGGCGTCGTCGGGGCGTGCTCGCCCGCCGTCCGCAGCGCGCCGATCAGCTCTTCCTCGCTCCTCATGCCCGCTGCTCCCCTCGTAGTGACGCGCGTACGGACGGCTTGACGCGCAACGCGTTGAGCGCGTGGAACGCCTGGCTGCGCACGGTCCCCCGGGAGATGCCGAGCATGTCGGCGATCTCCTTGTCGGACAGGTCTTCGTAGTACCGCAGCACGAGCACGACCCGCTGCCTGCGCGGCAGCGTGGCCAGCTCCCTCCACAGCTCGCCGTACGTGTGCACGTCGGTGTAGGAGCCTTCGGGCACGTCGTTCGTGAGGTGCTCCCTGCGCCGCCTGCGCCACCAGCTCACGTGCTGCCTGGCCATCGTCGTGCGGACGTACGCCTCCGGGTTGTCCTTGTTGCGCACCCGGGCCCAGGAGCCGCTCAGCTTCAGCAGCGCCTCCTGGACCAGGTCGGCCGCGTCGTCGGCGTTGCCGGTGAGCACGTAGCCGTAGCGGAGCAGGGCGGGGCCCCGCGCCCGTACGAAATCCTCGAACTCCACATCTCCTGGACGCGGCTGGGGCTCCGGGCTGTTGCAAAGATCTTTACTCGAAACCATCGCATAGGTGTTCGAGTCCGCGCTACAGTTCTAGGTACCGCAATCGAACAGAGGTTCGGCCTGGTGAGAGGGGGTGTGTCCGATGACGGTGCTCGCGCCCGCCCCTGCTCGGACACGCCGTAGCACTTTCTTCCCAAATCTAAGACGGCCGCTATATCCGGCAATAAAGTCCGAGAGCGTGGACCCTGTGCGAAACCCCTACGCTCCAGGCGCCGGGCAGCGCCCGCCTGAGCTCGCCGGCCGTGATCGTGAGCTCCAGCAGTTCGAGGTCGTGCTGGAGCGGGTGGCCCGTGGCCGCCCCGAGCGCAGCATGGTCGTGACCGGCCTGCGGGGAGTGGGCAAGACCGTCCTGCTCAACACGTTCAAGTCCATGGCCATGCAGCGGCTGTGGGGCACGGGCAAGATCGAGGCCCGCCCCGACCAGTCGATCAGGCGGCCGGTGGCCGCCGCCCTGCACATGGCCATCCGCGAGCTGGCGCCGCGACACCGCGCGCCCGAGCGCATCGAGGAGTTCCTCGGCGTGCTCAAGGCGTTCGCGATGCGCGATCCGGCCGCGGCCAAGGGCACCTCCCACTGGTCGCCCGGGATCGAGGTGCCGGCCAGCCGCGGGCGCGCCGACTCGGGCGACCTGGAGATCGACCTCACCGAGCTGTTCGTCGACGCCGCGAGCGTGGCCACCGACCTGGCGGTGGGCATCGCCCTGTTCATCGACGAGATGCAGGACGTCCAGCCCGCCGACGTCTCCGCGCTCTGCGCCGCCTGCCACGAGCTGTCGCAGACGGGCGGGCCGCTGATCGTGGTGGGCGCTGGGCTGCCGCACCTGCCGAGCGTCCTTTCGGCCAGCAAGAGCTATTCCGAGCGGCTCTTCCGCTACGCGCGCATCGACAAGCTCGACCGGGAGGCGGCCGACCTCGCGCTGATCCTGCCGGCGCGCGAGGAGGAGGTCGAGTTCACCCAGGAGGCGCTCGACGCGCTCTACGAGGCGGCCGACGGCTACCCCTACTTCGTGCAGGCCTACGGCAAGGTGGCCTGGGACCTCGCGCCGCGCAGCCCGATCACCCTCGACGACGTCAAGGTCTCCGCGCCGGAGGCCGAGGAGGAGCTGGCGGTCGGGTTCTTCGGCAGCCGCTACGAGCGGGCCACGCCGGCCGAGCGCGACTACATGCACGCCATGGCGCAGATCGGCGACGATCCGGTGCCGACCTCCGAGGTGGCCGACGCGCTGGGGCGCAAGCCGTCCAGCCTCTCGCCCGCTCGCGACAGCTTGATCAAGAAGGGTCTCATCTACAGCGCCGAGCGCGGGCTGATCGCGTTCACGGTGCCGCACTTCGGGAAGTTCCTGCGGGCTCAGCCGATCTGAGCGACGCCCCTAGACCTCTATTGGGCTGTCTAGTGGGGAAGCTAGACAGCCCAATAGAGCTATATCGCCATGCTTTTCGAGAGTCGTATACGGCTTTCTAGCGTCATGCCGATACGGGCGTATATTCCGGCAGAGATCCGCTGTCCTCCCTGCTGACCACGGCCATCCGCACCGCCGGGCGCCGGCCGCTCAGGTAGACGGCGAACACGACGTCGTCATCGTCGTGGTTGCGGAAGGCGAAGAAACGCCAGCACAGCTCCCGCCACGTGTCGTACGGGTCGGCCGAGACCAGCTCGCCCTCGTGCGCCCGCCACGTGCCGCTCGCCTTCAGGCGCGACAGGGTGACCGACTCGGCCGGGGCCGGGCGTTGCTCACAAGGGGCGCGATACCGTACGCGGTCGATCAGCTCCTCGATCTCGGGCGACAGCGCCGCGAGCACCGCCACCCCCGCCGCCAGCAGCCACGACGGCGCGAGCGCGGCCTGCCAGCCCGGCACCGGCGACCACACCGACACCGCCGCCATCCCGGTCAGCGCCACCGTCCGGCCGATCGAGCGCAGCCCGACCGGGGCCGAGCTCACCTCGCCGAAGCAGCCGCATCCCGCGTCGGGCCGCCGCCTGCGCAGCTCCAGCAGCACGTACGTGGACAAAGCGAAGAACGCGACCGTGCCCCAGCGGAACAGCGGATGCGTCGTGAGCAGCAGCCCCCCGGCCAGCACCAGCTCGCCCACCGCGCACACCAGCAGCGCCGGGCCCTGGACGCGCTCCGGCACCAGCACCGCGGGCCCCAGCCTCGACAGCCCGCCCGGCTCGCTCCTCGTGGCGACGGTGAGCACCTTGGCCGCCGTCCCCAGGAGGAGCATGGCCATCAGGAGCGGGAGCTGCGATCCGAGCACCAAGCCTCACCCCAATCCGAGCTGCGCGTTGAAGCATCCTTTGACCAGCTCGCCGCCGAGCTCCACGTAGGAGGACGGCGACAGCTCCGCGATCCGCCCGCGCGGCGAGGTGTCGCACTCGACGCACCGGTCGCAGAACCGCCCCGCCACGCACCCGCACGCGATCACCGGCACGTTGGCGGTGCGGTCGGTGCACACGTTCCTGACCTGGAGCAGCGACCCCACCGACAGGTACGGCAGGCCCGCGCACGACACGCCCGCGCGGGCGCAGCCGGTGTCGGTACGTTCCAGCATCGGGTACGCGGCGCCGCGCTCTTCCTCGTCGAACGTGTCCGACCAGGTCACCGTGCCACCGATGCGCGACTGCTTGTACGCCGGCGGCGCGGGCGGCACGGACCGCGCCGGGTAGGGCGGCTGGGAGGTCGCGGGCAGCAGCGCCAGGCTCGCCCCGTCACGCCTGACGCCGATCGCGTCGAACAGGTAACCGGGCTCCAGCTTGGGATGGCGCACCTGCAGCCGTCCCGACGAGCGGTAAGGGATGATCACCGTGCGGTGGCCGCGATGCGGCCCGCAGTCGAGCTCGACCGTCAGGTCCCTGCGGCCCTCGATCGACAGGAGCGTTCCCGTGATGCGGGTCGTGTCGGCCCAGATGCGGTCGACCACGCGCCCGTCGCGCAGGGCGCGCATCAGCACCATGGAGCCCACGGGCAGGTCGGCCGGGGCGACCTCGGCGCCGTGCCAGGCGGTCGCCCAGGGGGCGATGACCAGGCGTTCCTCGGTGCCCGACGGGGTCTCGATGGTGATCAGGTGCGGGCTGACGTCCAGCACCTCGCCGGCGACGGCCCGCAGCGGCTCGCCGTCGCCCGGCTCGGGCCCGGGAACCCCGCTCTGCCGGCCGAGCGCGGCCGCGGCGAGCACCCGGCGGCGCTCAACGCTCGGATAGACCATCCGCCCCTCCCTCGCTCGGGTACTAGATTCACATGACTTGAGGGCGGCTCCCACCGTAGTGGCCCAGAACAGAGCAAAATACGCATCCCCGGGGAAGTGCCTTCACCTACGGCGGCGTACAAACCACCACCGACCTTGACGGACCTTTATCCTCGGCGGGCCGAAACCTGAATTGCGGTTCAGGCCGAATAGGGCATCGGGCTGCGATTCTGGCCACGATGCAGACCACCAGCTGGGAAGACGAGTTCCGCGAGTACGTCACGGCGCGCGGCCCCGCACTGCTGCGCGCGGCCCATCAGCTCACCGGACATCCGCTCGACGCGGAGGACCTGTTGCAGAGCGCGCTGACCAAGACATACCAGGCTTGGGAGCGCATCGAGGACCGGGGCGCCCTGGACGGCTACGTGCGGCGGGCCATGGTGAACATCAACATCTCGCAGTGGCGGCGGCGCAAGCTGGAGGAGTACCCGTCCGACGAGCTGCCCGAGCGGCCGGCGGCCTGCGACCCGGCCGGGTCGTCGTCCTCGGAGGTCCACGAGGCGCTCGAACAGGCGCTGCGGGAGCTGCCTGAACGCATGCGGGCCGCGATCGTGTTGCGGTACTACGAGGACATGACCGAGCTGGAGATCGCCAAGACGCTGGGGATCAGCGTGGGGACGGTCAAGAGCACGGTGTCCCGCGCGATGGCCAAGCTCAGGACCGCGCTGGAGCTTCCCGCTCAGTAGGGCAGGCCTCATCTGTAGCGCCGGTGGCGCCGGCGGTGGCGCAGGGTCGCACGACGTCCCTGATCTTGCGCAGGCTCTTGAGGAACGCCTCCAGCTCATCGGCCCCCAGCAGCCCGGTGAAGCACTCCTCGATGTCACGCAGGTGATCGGGCAGCACCGACTCCATCCGCTCCCGCCCCGCGTCCGTGAGGACGGCGTAGGAGGCCCGGCGGTCGCTGGCGCACGACTCGCGCCTGACCAGCCCTTCCCGTTCGAGCCGGTCGACGACGCGCGTCACCCCGCTCGTGGACAGCTGCGTCTGCGCGGCGAGATCGCTCATCCGCAGCCGCTGATGCGGGGAACGTGCCAATCGGATGACGGTCTCGAAGTCGATCTCCGACAACCCCGCCGCGCTCAGCACCGGCTGGAACCGGCTCATCAACCCGGAGTGAACCTCGGTCAGCAGTCCGATGGCCGTCAGCCGGGAGTCGTCGAAGTTCGTCACGCTCATACCTTATCCGACGTTAGTTGACGCGCGGAATATTCCTCATGTAGAAAGTTGTTGCCGCAGACATCCGCTCGACCGACACTCTCTGAGGAGAACCCCATGACCACGCGCACCTGGGAGTCCCTGACCATCCCGGCCGCCGGCACCTACAACCTCGACGCCGCCCACACCACGATCGGGTTCGTCGTCAAGCACATGATGGTCAGCAAGGTCCGCGGCCACTTCGGCACGTTCAGCGGCTCCGTCACGATCGCGGAGAACCCGCTCGAGTCCGCCGCCGAGCTCACGATCCAGGCCGACAGCATCTCCACCGGCGTCCCGGACCGCGACGGTCACCTGCGCAGCGACGACTTCCTGGCCGCCGACAAGTTCCCGAACATCACCTTCAAGAGCACCCGCGTCGTCGGCCACTCCGGTGACGAGTTCGTCGTCGCCGGCAACCTGACGATCCGCGACGTCACCAAGGAGGTCGAGCTCGCCGTCGAGTACGGCGGCGTCGGCACCAACCCGTGGGGTCAGGAGGTCTGGGGCTTCTCGATCAAGACGGAGATCGACCGCGAGGAGTTCGGCCTCACCTGGAACCAGGCGCTCGAGACCGGCGGCGTGCTCGTGGGCAAGAAGATCAAGATCGAGATCGAGGGCGAGGCCAACCCGGCCGCCTGATCCCGCGCTCCCGCGGTACGTTATCCACAGGCATGAAGCCCGCTCCAGCTCTGGGCGGGCTTCATCCACAGGCAGTTACCCACAGGCTGTTGATAACTCTTGGCGAAGACGGGCGGGGTTATCGCTTTGCCGCCTCGCCAGAAGGCCGGTACGCTGTGCTGAGCCGCGGTGGCTCCAGGAGGATTCGCCTAGTCAGGTCTATGGCGCCGCACTGCTAATGCGGTTTGGGTTTAACGCCCATCGAGGGTTCAAATCCCTCATCCTCCGCAGATGGAGGGCCCTCTCCTCAGTTTGAGGAGAGGGCCCTCTTTGCTCTATGAGGACGTCATCGTCGCCACGGGGGTGCGGCGCTTGCCCAGCGAGGATCACGCGCCTGGAGACCGAACTGCGGCCTACTCGAGATGATCTCGAGGGTCCCGCCTTGGCAAATTCCCAGCGCGAGCACCACCCGCCTAGTGGGTGCCTCATCGCTTGGTCCCGGCCACGTCACGCGGCGATGGAATGCGCCGCCATATCTCGCCCCTTCCTCAGCGTGCCGTCCAGGCGCGTGGGCTGAGGATCGGTACCGGACAGCGACGGGGCACTGGGCCGGTACCTCGCGTCGACCCTGCCATGCGAGCCGGAACCCAGGAAACCCCTCCACCGAGCACCCGCAGTTCGATCTGGTCGTTGCCGCCTGCATGAGTGCTCGGACAGCAGCCGTGCTAACCACAGTGCTTGACGGGGTTGATCGAGGTAGCTCCGCTCAAGGGCATCCGCTGCAGCGACTTCCCTTTCACAATGAGTTCCCCATCTGCGCTCCCGACCAACTCTCCGCAAAGCCTCTCGGTTCGGCCGACGACTTCGATCTGCAACGTCGAGTTTTCGGCACTAGCGCCGAACCAAGTGAAGCCCAGAGCGGTCACCAGCATCGTGAGGGCCACGATGGTCAAGGCTGCAGCTCCATGGATTCGACGGCCGATAGCGCGGACTTCACGTTGGGTCCATTCCCGAAGGCCTTCACCGGTCAGCAAGATCTCCGAACCAGGCGTTCCGGACGCAGCGCGCAATGCGAGCACTGTCGCTGAGACCAGTGCCGCAAGCGCGGCCGCCAGGAGGAGGGCGACAGAGACTTTCACCCAGTCCTCCAGACCGAGGACGGTGTCGCGGCCTTTGACGATCAGCACAGCACTCAGTAGTGCGATGAGCGCGGCCAGACCTGCTCGCCACCCTTCGGCTTGCTTGCGGGCGATCGTTAGCTGTTCGAACCGTAGTTCCTGAGCGCGTTGTGCCCAGCGCTTTCGCTCGATGCTCATCAGATGTCAACCGACCAGTAAGCTCCGCATCCGCTATCGGGGGCCTCAGGTGGCCGGTCCGGATGTTGGTAACCGCATTCACAGTAAACAGTCACCTTGGAGATTTGGACAGGAGGGATAGGAGATCTTCGGTTGAACACTCCCTTCGTTCCGTGCGGCGTCCCGCGGGAGAAAGTCATGGACGTCCGTACCCCACATGCTGGGCATCGTCCCGTGACGACTACCTCCTCGGGAGTCTTTGTCACGGTGAAGGCGGTTTCTGTGCTGAATTCGGTCTCAGCGAAGGGGACAGCACGGTGCTCAGACATCGACAGGCTCCTGAGGCAGCGTGAGGGAGAATAGGGGTGCGTAGATCCGCAGCCTGTCGAAGAGTCGCATGACTGGTTCCTGTGTTTCCTCAGCCGCCCGTCTACAATGTCCAAGATCTACATGCCCGCTGATTACTGGATGCTGTCCGTCCAGGTGAACAGTCAGGAGGAGTAGGTCCTGCCACAACACGATCTCGTCCGGCACTGCGTCGGAAACATAACGCAGCTGCAATCCTAAGGGGGCCATTCTATTAAGCCGCCGGTGCGCCTCGGTCAAATTCATCCCGAGACGCCCCGCAATTTGAACCAGCCGCAGCCCATCAATTTCCGTCGCGTAGTCGACATCGTTCAGGAAAGGGTTAGCTTGTGGAAGTGCCAGCATGTCGATGTCGTATTGATCTGGACGCCAGCCGGCCATCTCGGCGAATGCGTCCTGTCCAAGCTCAGGTATTGGCGCGCCTAGCTCGCGGTAGGGAGCGAGCTGCCTGAGAAAATCCCCTACGGTTATCCCGAAATCAAGGGTCCCATCAACTATCTGCCCGGCGTTCACTGCCCAGCTTGGCGACTTCCAACTCCAAAACGGGGTCACGAGATAGGCAGAAAGGAGCCACGGCTGCAGGCTCTCGCTGTGCTGGGTCGCCGCCGGCAGCGAGACATCAGGGTAGGTGGAGGACAAAAGGCGCCGCGCGTCTCCAATGGTCCCTGTGATCATAGAGGCCAGACGGACCAGATGAACGTATGTTATCTCTCCCTCTGGAATGGTGTATGGAATCAGCTTCTTAAGCTGGCAGACTGCTCCTCGCCGCCAATACCTGCCGGACAGCAGTGCCGCCACTGCTAGGCATGGTTCAGCCCGGGTGAACTCCTGTCGACGGGTCCCAGGATGAAGCGTCTGCAGTGCCCATTTGATGAACTCGACGACATCGGCATTGGGCGTCATATCCGTCGTAGCAGTGATCTGCGGAAGCTGGAGGAGACCGCGGTCCTCCAGTGAGATGAGTGCCGACCTAGCGTCTAGGACGCTCATCTCCACTAGACCAGCGATCATCAAGAGCTTGATCGGTGTCAATCGATCCCCGACATGCTTCAGGTGCCGAAGTGCTTCTGCCTCTACCTTCTGCAGGGTCTCCGGGAAACGAGAACGGCCAGCCACCTTGATGCCAAGTGGCTTGAGTCGATCGCACATTTCGAGGATCTGCGGAACATCCCGGCCGAGTTCGCCGGCCGCATGTGCTATGTGATCGGGCTGGAGTTCTCCGTCGATCCACGGAGCTCTGCCGTTGAGGTAGCGTGAAACGAGTTTGGCTTCTGCTACCGTGCAAATAGCATCAGCCAAATCTCCGAGGTCGAGTTCAGGTGCGGACCAGCCGGGAGGTGCGATCTCAGCGGCTCTCCTTAGGACTTCCTTCAACGGTAGGTCCAACTGAGCAGAGGCGTTGACGAGCCATCCAGCCACGACCGACGGCCGAGGTAGATCAGGTGGAGACCACGCCGACAATGCTCCAGCTAGAGGCGCGTCTTCTTTCTTGAACATGCGGGGAACGGGCGGGCAACGGCGGAGGTGGCGCAGTTCCAGACCGGTTATGGCGAACCTCCGCAACCGTCGTATCAGATCGGACAGTTGATGCTTCGGATGGGTAGCCGCGTCTATGATCACCTCCGCACGGACTGGCGCATCCTCGGTGATCCAATTCAATCGGCTCAAGAGAGCGCCATCTATGGGGTCTGCGACAGGGAAGCCCTCGACGGACTGGGCGCTTGGAATACGCCGGAAGTTTCCTCTGGCGCTGGCCACACCTTTCCAAGCGCCAGACCGCCAGGTCAGGAACCATCGAGCGTACGGATAGCCGTACTTGTTAGGGTCGAAAAGTTCCTTGTCCTGCGGTACGCAACCGACCCGTGCCACAGAGACCGCCATGCCATGGCCCCAGCCGCCGCCGACCTGAATGTCGCGCTCGCCTCGAATCAGAGAGCCAAAGACTCTCTGCGCCACTTCAGGCGTGGAATCGGTAACCGCCCAGAGCCAGGTGAGTGAGAGTCCCGGCCAGTCCGTGAGCAGCGACAATGACTTGTCGATCTTCTCGTTCACCCATTCCTCGTGCCAGCTCCGAAGCTTTTTGCGATCGACAGTGAACTGTGGGCGGTGTTCGTCCCGAAGATTGATGATGAGCCCATAAATCTCTTCATTTGTTCGCAGACCGTCGGCGGCAAGTCCCCCTTCGCCTGAGACCCACCAGAGGTCACGGTCGTATTCGAGGGATTCAGCTGACTCATCCTGGTAGCGAAGTCTCCGTGGATGCCACACCTCAGGTGCGGAGCCATGCTCCGATGCCACGACCCGGTACTCTGCGATCCACAGCAGTCGACGCAGGGTCTGCAGAACGGAAACCTTTCTTTCGTCATCTTCCCCGTCGCCAGTGAGGTAGAGGCGGATACGGGTGCCACCACCAAGTATTTCCTCCGACGGAGTCACTTGCATGAGGCTGCCACTACTGGCAATGCGCACGGTGAAACCGCTCGCGGACGGAATGCCTTGTAGATCCACTGGTCGGGTGAACAGCAGAATCTCATGTGCGATCATGAAATAACTGAAGACACCGACGCCGAACTGGCTGTTGGACACCATCCGCAGCGGCGGGTCGAGTTCCTGCCAAAGCGCATGCTCTGCACGGTAGTCCTGCAAGTAGACGAAGCGTTCCCCCGCGTGCGCGAAGACCTGTTCCAGCACGTTCCGGCCCATGCCGACGCCGTTGTCCTCACATTCGACGTACTCGCGGCCGTTCTCGAAGCCCTGCCGGAAAGTGATAACCGCTTCCCACATGGCCGGTCGCTTCCCTCGCCTTCGCAGCCCTTCCAAACGCGTGTCGCGATATCGGCAGGCGTCTAGGGCGTTCTGGTAGAGCTCGCGAATGGCTAGTGACGGATCGTCGTACAGTTGACGGCCCATCAGTAATTCGCGAATTTTATCTTCGGATAGCCTGAACCGGGTGAGTGGGACCTCGTACGCGGGAATGTCGTCGGACCCGGGTCGATCCGGTCGAATTCCGTGATGCGTGATGCGTGTCGGTAGGTAATCTTCGATCGGCCCAAGTCGTCCCAAATGGCGAATGCGCTCAAGAATATGTTGGCTTGCGCCGGCGATAGCCTCGAATGCTGCGTGCTGAGCCGGGTGCGAGCAAATCAAGGCGATGTCTAGAGTGTCTTTATGTTCCTGAATGCGAAGCAAGTCGGCAGCGTTTTTCGCGAAGTTGATCGGCAGCTCCAGTCCGGTGCCGATATGATCGGCAATGACGGTGGGCCAACGCCGGGGATCCGCAGCCAGCGTTCCCGCCAGCCATAACACACCGACATGTCCCCGCCATCGGTCGGGGAGTGTGGCGAGCCTCTCCTCTAATTGGGGGTCTACCGGGTCTGCTGCGACCGCCCGCATGAGTGTTTCTACGAGCCGCCGGCACTCCCCCTCACTAAACTCCGATATGGCGTCTTGTAGAAGGGTCGAGCCCTCTTCGGTAAGACGCCGCGACTGCTCGTGCTTCCACAGGCTGCTGAGCCCATTGAGCCAGCGATGTACCAACCACATGATGAGAGTCTCAGCCGCCTCCCGTTCGTGGCGATGTGCGAGTCCTTCTGCGCGACGGATAACCTGCGGATACATCTCATGAGTGAGCTCTAGGTCGGTGCGTGCTCCCGTTTCATAACTACGCTTGAAATCGCCAGGCCGAATGCTGGCCGCAAGGTGTAGCCCTTCGGCTAGCATCGCCTCTCGAAGGAAGGGGGCCGAGATGAGCACCGCCGCCTCCTCCGGGCGCACTGGCAGACGTGGTTGCAGCAGTTGTGCAGTGAAGTCCACGACCCGTGCGGGATAATTCGGATCAAACCAGTGGTCTGCCATGCCGGTCTTCTCGCGGAGGCGATCGGCGACACCAAGTTGCCTCCGGGCGCACATCTCGGCAAGAAATGCTACTTTTTCCCGCATCGTTTCGGGAGTGCTGCTGGCCAAGCTCCAGAGGCGGTTGTCGGATGCGGCACGCCGCCATGCAGAGACAAGTTCGTCGCCTTCGCAGATCACCAGGTCGACTGCGTCTCGAAGCATCGTCGTCGGATAAGCGTTGGGCAGTTGTGCTCGCTCGTCGGCGAGGCCGGTCGTACGGCGCATCTCCTTTGTCACTTCGCTCAGTACGCCGGCAAGCGTCCGGGCAGGATGGCGGCGGTCGAGTACCCTGGCGAGGGTCCTGGTGAAGGTGCTGCCATCCTCGCCATACTGGCAGACCTGCCCTGGGCCGCAGCCTGCGACGATCACCTGGGAACCACCGCCAGGATAGTGAAGGACCCCGCCCCAGGCCCCCTCTGAAGGCTGTCCTGCGGGTGCGTCACGGCATGCGTCGACGAAGAAAACTACCAATTTGGCACGGCAATGTCTGAGATCGGGCACGACTGGGACAAGGCTTTCTGTAACAGGGATCCCGTTTTCACGAAAGGCGTCGCTAGGGACAAGGTAATCGACGCCGTCGATACTTATGCCGTGACCGGAGAAGTAGAGAATGAGAACGCTCTGCTCTGGAGCCTCGGAGCATGCTCGCCTGATGCCAGCTCGAATGCGGCTTCCGCTCGGGTCGTGCCCGTCGTCTCCGACCGAATCGATTGAATATGCGGATGCGGTCAGAGCAACACGCATCTTGCGGATATCGTTCCGTACCACCTGCGAGATGGGAGAAAAACTTTTGTCATCGCATTCAGGTACGCCGATCAGCAGCGCTCGACGTTCTGTCACCTACCTATCGTAGGCGGGGCGCGGGCTGCATAGCATGGAATCGCGGAAAGTTATGAGTGTGCTTAGCGCGCGCTTGAGAGATCCATAAAGGCGATCTTTCCGTAGCTGTCGAACCGCCAGAGGTAACCGTGGTCGGCGTTGTCGACTCTGTCGCAGGCGTGCTCGGTCGCGGTCGGTGTGGCTTGTTCGGCGTGGTTTTGCGCTAGCGGTTTGTGATTCCAGCAGGCTGCTGTTGCGGGAGTTGTCGAGGATGTTCGAGGAACGTCCATCATGGCGTCTTGCGGCTGTGCGGTGGAATTATGCGCTGGTCCAGCCTGTAACCGGATGTGTGCATGGTCGCAAAGTCTGAGATGAACCACCTTGACCTGGAGTGTGCTCCAGCTCCTAGCGTCGAGGTCGCGACGGGTCGCCGCCCTCGGGGGTGGGCGGGCGGCCCGCGCTGATACGCGACGGGAGGTGTCTCCCGCTGCTCACTCGGCTTCTGACGCCATCGACGACAGGAGAATTCGCGTGAAGACCGTACAGCTCGGCCGTACCGGCGAACAGGTCAGCCAGCTCGCCCTGGGGTGCATGATCATGGGCACCGTCACGCCGGAGGACGAGGCCGTCACCATTCTCGACCGGTACGTGGAGGCCGGGGGCAACTTCCTGGACACCGCCGACTGCTACTGCTGGTGGGAGAACCGGGGCAGTTACGGCGGGGAGAGCGAGGAGCTGATCGGCCGCTGGCTGGCCAGGAGCGGGCGGCGCGAGAACGTGTTCCTGGCCACCAAGGGCACCGCCGTCCCGCGTGACCTGGACAAGGTCTGGGACGCCGACGGGCGACCGGACTGGGAGGCCGCGTACCGGAACTTCGTCGGAGCCGGGGCGAAGACGCTGAGGGACGCGATCGACGGCAGCCTGCGCCGGCTCGGCACCGACCACGTCGACCTGTACTACGTGCATGTGGACGATCGGAGCACGCCGCTTGAGGAGACGCTGGAGGCGCTCGCCGGCATCGTGCAGGCCGGGAAGGCGCGTTACATCGGCTGGTCGAACGTGCGGACGTGGCGGCTGGAGCGCATCCGGCAGCTCTGCGCGCAGCACGGCTGGCCGGCGCCGGTCGCGCTCCAGCAGCAGCACTCCTACCTGAGGCGGCGTGCCGGGCTGCGGCACGCGTCCATCGTGGACGACGAGCAGCTCGACTACCTGGAGACGCACGACGACCTGACCCTCGTCGCCTACTCGCCGATCCTCAAGGGCATCTACGACGATCCGGGCAAGCGGGAGGGCCACTGGGCGATGGACCCGTACCAGGGGCCGGATGCCGAGGCGCGGCTGGCGGCGGTCGCGGAGGTGGCCGCCGAGGTCGGGGTGACGCCGAACGCGCTGGTGCTGGCGTGGCTGATGCACCAGACGTCGCCGGAGATCGTGGCGTTGATCGGGCCGCGGACGCTCCAGCAGTACGAGGCGGCGCTGCCGGCGCTCGACGTCAAGCTGACGGAGCAGCAGCTCGCCCGCCTCGACGCCGCCGGGGCCTGAACACGAGCCCTTCTCCAGGCACCCGCACCGGCGAGCCGGTCGGTGCGGGTCACGGGCAAGCGGCAGTTCGGCAAGGTGTGAGGTCGGTTGTGCGCCGGTCGGACAACCGTGGCGGCTCGGCCACTAGGTGAAGACGCTGGTGCGGCTCATGGTCGGGTCATGGCTGGTCTGTGTGGTTCGGTGGAGACACGGACAGGAGAGCCGTGTCGGCGTCCCAGGCGGGTCCCTTGCGGCGATCACCAGGGGCGTGCGAAGGGACCCAGGGCTCCGAGAACGCCTGAACGTCCCGAAGCAACCGTGAACGAAGAGGTCGTCCAGCTCGCCGCGAACGTGGTGACGGAAGGCTGGCGGTCCGCGGTCGCCAAGGAAGGTGCCGATCTCCTCGGCAGGGGTCTTTGGCGGAAGGTTCAGACGTCGACGCGCCGTGGCTGTGATCCGCTCGCAGCGGCTGCACGCAGGCTCCTGGAGGCGAAGGAGCAGGCGCACGAACTGGTCGCCGACGCGCTGGTGGGCGCACCTCCTGCCGACTGGGCGGGGGCCTGCGTGGCGGGAGTTCTCCGCAATTACGCGAAGAAGGTGCCGATCCCCGGCGAAGAGGTTCTGGCGATCTCAGCTCACGCGCTACGGATCATGGGGATCTACTCCTGCGCTATGGCCGGCATCCTCAACCGATGCAGGTGCCTCGATGACCTGGCCGAGAGCATGGCCAAGGCGAAGCTGGAAGAGGTGCTGGCAGCCGGTCTGAGCGAGTAGCGGAGCGGTGTAGAGCGTCTGCAGCGATGCGCGACGCCGATGAACTCGTGCTCGTGGCGTGGGCGGACACGGCTGGGCATTGTTCGCCTGGTTGAGCTGGGGTGACGAACAATGCGGCCGGTCCGATTCTGGTGTCGCGGGGCCGGGGAGTTGTCCGGGGGTTGCCGGCAGGGGGCGATCTCGGTGTGGGCCCGTGATTTCCAGTAGGAGGAGGGGACATTCATGCGTCCGGGTTTCAAGATCGCTGCTGTGGTCGTCGCCGCTGTGACCGTGGTGCCTGGTGTGCCGGTGCAGGCCGCGGCCGGGCGGGCCTATGTCAACGGGGCGACCGGCATGTGCCTGGCCGTGGGGCGGGGGGAGGTCAAGGCGGGCAAGGAGGTGATTCAGTGGCCGTGCAACGGGGGGAAGGCGCAGCGGTGGATTCACCGGGGCGATCGGCGGCTGGTGAACGTCAAGACCGGGCTGTGCCTGGCCATCGGGCGTGGTGAGAAGAAGCGGGGGAAGACCGCCATCCAGTGGCCGTGCACGGACGGCGGGCTGGCGCAGGAGTGGGTTTACGACGGGATGCAGCGGCTGCACAACAGGGCCACGGGGATGTGTCTGGCCATCGGGTCCGGGGAGAAGCGGGCGGGTAAGAAGGCGATCCAGTGGCCGTGCAAGATCACTGGGGAGCAGGCGTGGCAGCAACGGTGAGCGTGCTGGGGTGGCCGGCGTCTCCCTGAGTTCGCTACTGCTTGTGGGGGATGGAGTGCGGATGGTGCGGGGGGCGGTGTTCGGTCTGGCGTTCGCGGCGGGGGCCGTGGACGCGCTGAGCTTTCTGGCGCTCGGTGAGGTGTTCACCGCGAACATGACCGGGAACGTCGTCCTGCTCGGCCTCGCGCTGGGCTCCGGGCGCATGGCGCACCTGGTGGGGTCGGGGGTGGCGTTCGCAGGGTTCTGTGCGGGTTGGGGGCGGGGTTCGTGCTTGCCGGGCGGGTGGCTCGGGGGGCGGCGGTGGTGCTCGTCGTGGAGGTGCTGGTGCTGGCCGGGGTGGCCGCCGGGTGGGCGGCTCAGGTGCCCAGGCTGGGGCTGGTCGCGGGGTCGGCGGTGGCGATGGGGTTGCAGAGTGCGGTCACGCGGCGGGCGGGGGGATCGGGGCTGTCCACCACGTACGTGACCGGCACGGTCACCGGGCTGGCGGGGCAGGTCGTCTCGATGTGGGGCGGTGGGCGGGACGGTGGGGGCGGGGTGGTGCGGCCGTTGGGGTCGTGGTGGCGCTCGCGGCGGGGGCGGGGCTGGCGGCGCTGAGCCTGCGGTTGTACGAGCCGGCGGCACCGTTGATCGCCCCCGTGGCCGTTGCGGCGGCGGGGTGGTGGTGGGTGAGGGGGTCGGCAAGGCGGTGAGCGGGCGCAGTCGTCCGGGTCGGGCGGCGGCTTCACGGTGAATGTGGTCGTGCATGCCGGTGCCAGGGGTGTGATGGGGTCTGGTGCGGGTTCTACGCGTTCGTCGCGGGTGGGCCGGTGGTCACGGTGCTCGTCTTCGAGGTGCCGGCGGCGCTGCTGACCACCGCCGGCTTCGACGAGTTCGTCGGGATGCACCCGTACTTCACCGCCGCTGCGGTCGCTGCCCTTCAGGACGTCCGCCCTGTTTCAGTACGTCGGCGGCCTAGCGGCACCTGTCCGAGCCTTAGGGTTCGAGTTGCAGCACCGACAGGATGTTGCCCGAGGGGTCGGTGAACCAGGCGACCGGAGGGCCGTCGCCGCCACGGAGGATGCCGCGCGCGTCCTGCTCGAACCCGTCGTAACGCTCGAACCGGACTCCGCGCGCCGTCAGCTCGTCCACGGCCTTGTCGATGTCCTCGACGGGGAAGTTGAGGACGGTGAACGTGGCCGGCGCGTGGGCGGGCCCCTTCGGGTAGACGAGGACGTCGCCGCCGAGGTGCAGCGTCAGCATGCCGTGCTCCTCGGTGACGTGGATGCCGAGCGTCTCGCCGTAGAACCGTTTGGCGGCCTCGACGTCGTTGACGGAGAAGCCGCTGAACGCCTTGCTCGTGTCGAACAGGGTGTCGGGCATGGTCACATCCCCTGCCGGTGTTCGTCGCTGAGCTGGATGATCTGGACGTAGTTGCCGTCCGGGTCGATCGCGGTGGCGAACAGGCTGCCGTCGCGGTCCTCCAGCTCGGCCAGCCACTGCGTGCCCGCCTGCTCCATGCGGGCGGCGACGGCGCGGGCGTCCTCGACGTCGAAGTTCAGGATGACCCTGCCGGGCTCCTGGGTCTTGGCGGAGATGTCCGTCCGCGTGTCGATGAACAGGAAGAACTCCCCGAACTTGAGCACCCGGTACCCGTTGACGTCGCTCTGCTCGGCGGGGTCGAGCGCGGAGGTGTACCAGGAGGCCAGCCGGTCGGGGTCGGTGCTGGACAGCAGCAGGCTGCCGAGGACGGGTCGCTTCATCGCGAGTTCCTTTCTCTTCTTCTCGACGTGTGGACCAAGCGGCGGGAGAAAAGTCATCGGAAGAGGGGAAGATCGCGAAATAGCGCGGCGCGCCCTGGGGAAAGGACGCGCCGCGCGGTCTCGACGGGGAAAGGCTCAGCCCGTGGTGAGGGTGAGCCCGTACGCGCCCAGCGCCTCGTTCACCGGCTGGTGGTACGTGGTGCCGCCGACGCTGCAGTTGCCCGAGCCGCCGGACGTCATGCCCTGGGCCTGGTTGCCCGAGATGAACGAGCCGCCGGAGTCGCCGGGCTCGGCGCACGCGCTGGTGCGGGTCAGGCCGGTGACGGTGCCCTGGGCGTAGCGGACGGTGGCGTTGTGCTGCTGGATGGTGCCGCAGCGCCAGCCGGTGGTGGAGCCGGAGCGGCAGATGGACGCGCCGACGGAGGCCTGGGTGGAGCCTCGTACGGTGACGTTCGCGCCGCCGGAGCCG
Organism: [Actinomadura] parvosata subsp. kistnae; assembly: GCF_900323885.1. Taxonomy (GTDB): domain Bacteria; phylum Actinomycetota; class Actinomycetes; order Streptosporangiales; family Streptosporangiaceae; genus Nonomuraea; species Nonomuraea composti. The sequence goes on from NZ_OOHJ01000018.1 coordinate 2,917,612, forward strand.
CGTACGTACGGGGTGACGGTGTTGCCGGGGGCGGCGACCCAGGCGTAGTCGTTGCCGGGGAACGACGAGCCCTGGAAGGTGCCCGTCGGGTTGGTGGTCCTGGAGCCGGCCCGGCCGCAGTGCCCGGCGGTGACGAAGCCGGGGGTGCTGCCGCGGGTGACGGAGAAGCCGATGCTGCAGCGGCTGGAGCCGATGTAGTAGGCGGCGCCGCCGACGATGTTGATGAACGTGGTCGGCCGCTCGGCCGTGGCCGTCACGACGACCGCGCTCCTGTCGACGCCGGCGGCGGCGACGAGGGCCTCGGCGGCCTCGACGGTGGGTGCCTGGACGGAGACGGTGTTGGTCTTGACGTCGGCGTACCAGAGCGAGGCGCCGGCGGTGGCGCGCCTGGGGGCCCGGTCGAGCTGCGCGACGATGCCGTTGAGCTGGGCCAGCGAGCGCTGGACGACGACGGGCTGCGCGCCCTTCGCCTCGATGGTCGGGGCCGCCGCCGGGTCGGTGGTGGCGACCATGAGCTTGGAGGCGTCGTCGTTCAGCCAGGCGCCGCCGTACGAGCCGCCCAGTGCGGGGGTGAGGCTCGCCTCGGCGGCGGCGGCGCGCTCCTCGTTGGCCAGGCGGGTGATGACCTGGGCTTCGGAGAGGCCGAGGTCGCGCTCGAGCGCGTCGATCATGGCAGGGGGTGCGGAGGGGGGAGCGGCGGCTTGTGGCGCCGTGTCAGCTGCTGCGGGGCTGAGGGGGGTGGCCAGGCAGACGGCGAGGATGGCGCCGCCTACCAGCGCACAGCGTTTACTCGACATGTGCACTCCTCGGGTGGGGGTGCTGTCAAGCTAACGGTTGCTTCGGTCCCTGCTTAGATATCAAACGAGCACTATTTCGGTGTTATGGAACCTTTACGGACATAGACCCGAATATGAAAATTTCAGCCTTTAAGGCGCCGAGCGTGAGGGATGGGTAAGGTGCCGTGGCTGGAGGTGTTCTCTGTGCGTAATGGTGTTCGTCATCTGCTCGGCGCCGGCGCAGGACTGCTGGCCACACCGCTGATCGCGGCGGGCCTTCTCTACTTCGTCAGCGGCCGGGCCCTGGCCGCCTGGATCGCCGCCGTCGCGCTCGGCGCCACGATGGCCGTCGTCGGAGCCCTGGCCGGATCTCGGGTCTCGCCGATCGGGTCGCTGGTGCCGGGGCTGGCGCTGGCCGCCGTGGCGGCCCTCGCGTACGTGCCGGGGGTGCCGGTCGCGAGGCTGGTGCCCGCCGAGTACGCCGAGCCGTACGCGCGGCTGGCCGAGACCTGGGCGCTGCCGCTGGCCTGCGTGCTGCTGGCCGCCTCGGTGTTCCCGGCGCGCTGGCGGGGCGCCGCCCGCCCGGAGCCGCCGGCGGAGCCCGAGGAGGAGGCCGTCCCCGAGCCGCCGCCGCTGCCCAAGCGCATCCCGTCACGCTATTGAAAAACCCAAAGCGATGATCAGGTACGTGAGCGCCACCAGGGCGAACGTCGTCCCGTGTGACAGCGAGGACGACGCCGTCCCGTACACGGCGTAGACCCCGAGCGTCACCACGTTCGTCCCGAGGCCGGCCACCGAGGTCACGGTGGCGCGCGCCGGGCCGCTGATGCGCTCCTGCAGCCGCACGTCGGCCAGCACCTGGGCGAGCTGGAACGCCCCGACGGCCACCGCGATCGCCACGAACCCGGCCGGGTGCCCGCTGAGCGCGCCCGCCGCCATGGCCAGGGCCGCCAGCCCGAGCAGCGCGCCGTACGCGCGGCCGCGCAGGCGCCGCTCGGCGGGGCCCGCGAGCAGGCCGCCGGCCGTGGCGCCCACCCAGACCAGGAGGATCAGCAGCGGGATCGCGGCCTTGGCCACGCCGCTCTCCTCGCCGAGGAAGGGGACGTACTCCTCCAGCGCGCCCCAGATCGCGGTCACGAACGCGACCAGCAGCACCGCGCGCAGCACCTTGCGATCGGCCCTGGCGAGGGCGAGCCCTTCCCGCAGCGTCGCCAGGTAGCCCTGGCCCCCGGCGGCGGCGGGCGTGCGGTGCTCGGGCAGGGTCAGGGCGGTGGCCGCGCACAGGACGCAGGCCAGCACGCTGGCCGCCCCCACGGCCGGATATCCGCCGACGGCGAAGACGGGCGCGGCCAGGCCGATGGCCGCCGCGCTGCCGGCCAGCCCGAGGGCGGTCGCGCGGCCCATGACGGCCGCGTACCTGCCCGCCCGGCCGCGCCGCTCCATCTCCTCGTACGCGAGCGCCTCGTACGCGCCCGAGACCAGCGCCCCCTCGGCCCCCCACAGCACGAACCCGGCCGCGAACACCCAGTAGGAGGGGAACATCACCCACAAGGCGAAGCCGAGCCCGCTCAGCAGCGGCCCGAGGAACAGCAGCAGGCGCCGCGAGACGGTGTCGGCCCAGGCGCCGGAGGGGATCTCCAGCACCATGCCCGTCACCGCCCAGATGACGAACAGGGACGAGACCTCGGCGACGGAGACCCCGGTGTCGGTGAACAGCAACGCGTACACCGGGTAGATCAGGATGAACTCGCTGAGGAACGCGTAGACGTACAGCGAAACGACAAGCATGGGACCTTCCAGGGGACGAGTGAGGGCTCCGAGTGCTTGCCGTCTCGGAGGCCCGCGCGCCCCGCGCAGGTCCTGGGTCGTGCATCAATGTCGCCAGGTCATACCGGCGAGTCTAGGGGTGACGGGCCCGATGCGCGCGCGGAAATCGCGGCGCTCCAGTGCCTTGAGCGCTTCGCTCAAGAGCTGCTCCAGCGGAACGGGCAGCTCGGCGTCGAGCTCGCGAACGGCCCGCTCCGTCGCCGCCCGCTCGGCCTCGATGAGGGGGAGCGCGGCGCGGGCGCGTTCGGTGAGGTGCACGATGCGGTGGCGGGCGTCGGCGCCCTTCTCCAGGGTGACGAAGCCGCCGCGGCGCATCTGGACCACCGTCTGGCTGGCGGCGGAGTGGGTCACGCCGATCGCGGCGGCCAGGTCCCTGATGGGCAGGGGCCCCCGCGCCACGAGCGTGTGGACGACGGGCGAGTAGCGGGGGCGGTAGTCGGGCAGGCCGTGCTCGGCGTAGACGTCGGCGATCGCGCCGTCCATCAGCTCGTGCACGTGCCGCATCAGCGTGCCCAGTGCGATCACGACACCAAAGTAACAGTGCTGTCGGGCTCCTCGTCCGGCAGCGGGATCCACTTGTGGGACCACTTCACCAGCTCGTCGAGGGTGGGGCGGAGCTCCTGGCCCATCGCGGTCAGGTGGTACTCGACGCGTACCGGCGAGGTGGCCAGCACCCGCCGCTCGACCAGGCCGGCGGACTCCAGCTCGCGCAGGCGCCTGGCCAGCATCGTGTCGTTGATGCCGGGGATGGCCGCCTTGATGTCGGCGTAGCGGTGGGCGCCCTTGAAGATCATGTGGATCACGGCGCCGGTCCACCGGGCGCCGATCAGCTCTAAGGCGATGTGGAAGCGGGCGCAGACCTGGTCGAGGCTCATGCCTCACAGTCTACCGTTTGCTAAGGAATCTGTAGCTACTCAATAATGTTGAGCAAGCAGTCACCCCTGACATCCCGCATTGAGGAGCGATCATGGACAAGCCCGTCCTGCAGATCATCGTCGCCAGCACCCGCCCCGGCCGCGCCGGTCGCGCCGTCGGCGACTGGGTGCACGCCAAGGCCGTGGCCTCCGGGCTCTTCGAGGTGGAGCTGGTCGACCTCGCCGAGGTGAAGCTGCCGTTCCTGGACGAGCCGCACCACCCCAGGCTCAAGCAGTACGTGAACGCCCACACCAAGGAGTGGAGCGCCACCGTGGACCGGGCCGACGCGTACGTGTTCGTCACCCCCGAGTACAACCACAGCTTCCCCGGCGTGCTGAAGAACGCCCTCGACTACCTGCACCACGAGTGGCAGCACAAGCCGGCCGGCTTCGTCAGCTACGGCGGCGTCTCCGGCGGCACCCGCGCCGTCACCGGGCTGCGCCACGTCGTCAGCACGCTCAAGATGGTCCCGGTGATGGAGGGCGTGATCATCCCGTTCGTGCCGCAGTTCATCGGCGAGGACGGCACGCTGCACCCCAACGACGTCATGGAGGCCGGCGCCGACGCCATGTTCGGCGAGCTCGCCCGCTACAGCGGGGCGCTCGGCGCGATGCGGCAGCCGGTGGCCTGAGCGACGCTGCCCTTGGCCGCGATGCGGCGGCCGGTGGCCTGGGCTACGCTGCCGGACGTGGCGCTGGCAGTGGATGTGGTGGTGCGATACCGCAAGGCGGTGACGTACGGCGTGCACGCGCTGCTCGCCGCCCTCGACACCGCGAAGGTCCAGCACGGGCTGCGGCTCGGCACCACCCCCGAGGAGACCGCCGCGCACATCCAGGCGAGCCAGGCCGACCGGGTGCTCGTGCTCTGGTCGTTCTACTCGCCCGACGCCGACGCCATGGCCGCCGAGCTGGCCGAGGTCCGGGCGCTCAGCGGCGGCCGCGGGCTGCACATCGCCGGCGGCGTGCACGCCACGGCCGAGCCCCAGCAGGTCATCGACGCGGGCTGGGACCTGGCCGGCATCGGCGAGGGCGAGTCGACGATCATCTCCCTCGTGCGGGCGCTCCAGGAGGACGCGCCGCTCACCACCGTCCCCGGCCTGGCGATCAAGGACGCCGACGGCGTCGCGCTACGCACCAGGCCGGCGCCCCAGCTCCCGCTCGACGCGTTCCCCTCGTTCGTCGGCAGGAGCGGGCCGATCGAGATCACCCGCGGCTGCCGCTACACGTGCCGCTTCTGCCAGACGCCGTTCATGTTCGGCGGCCAGTTCCGCCACCGGTCCGTGGCCAGCGTGCGCGAGCACGTGCGCGGCATGGTCGAGCGCGGCCTGCGCGACGTGCGGTTCATCACGCCCACCTCGCTTTCGTACGGCTCCCCCGGCCCCGACCCCGATCTCGGGGCGGTGGAGGAGCTGTTGTCCGGCGTCAAGGAGGAGCTGCCGCCGCACGGGCGGGTCTTCTTCGGCAGCTTCCCCTCCGAGGTGCGGCCCGAGCATGTCACGCCCGAGGCCATGCGGCTGCTCAAGCGGTACGTCGCCAACGACAACCTGATCATCGGCGCCCAGTCGGGCTCCGACCGGGTGCTGGCCGCATCCGGGCGCGGGCACGACACCTCTCCCGTACGCGACGCCGTCAGGATCGCCGTCGAGCACGGCTTCCGGCCCAACGTCGACTTCATCTTCGGCATGCCCGGCGAGTCCGAGTCCGACCAGGCGCAGTCGCTGCGGCTCGCCGGCGACCTGGCCGACCTGGGCGCGCGCATCCACACGCACACGTTCATGCCGCTGCCGGGCACGCCGTGGCGCGACGCCGAGCCGGCGTTCATCCCGCTGGAGACGATGAGCGAGCTCGACCGGCTCGCGCAGCGCGGCGACGCCTACGGGCACTGGCGGCGGCAGGCCGAGCACGCCGTCCGCCTGGCCGAGGCCGCCAAGGCGTACCCGCGCAGGACCCGCCGCAGGCGCGCCACTGACTAATCCGGGCCTGGCCCGTCGTTCCTGTCGTCCTGTCCATCCAGCTCGTCGTCCAGCATGCGCAGCGCCCGCTCGAAGGCGTCGCTGACCGGCCGCAGCGCCTGCGAGAACGCGGTGACGAGCGGGCCGAAGATCTCGCTCACCTCGGTCATGAGGTCGGGGCTCTTGCTCTCGGGAGGCGCCCAGCGCATGGCGTCGGCGCTCAGCGTCTCCCACTCGTCGACGACGCCGTCGATGGCGTCGAGCACGTGATCAGGATCGCTTGGCATGACGATTGCTCCGTGAAAGGGCCGTTACGTCCACGGTACGTCATGAGGCGATCGGCTCGCCCGTACCGGCCTACGGAAAGGCGGCGTCTCACAGGTCGGGACGCCCGGACACGCGGGCCGGGGTAACGAGCGAACTGTCGCCCGGAGGCCGTAGCGTTCTCCCGGTACCCGACCGAGGAGAGGCCGATGCACGACACTGACGATGCACTGTTCAGGGCGGTTCACGGGGTCGCGGGCAGGTTCGCCGGCCAGCCCGTCCCGGTGGTGATGGAGGCCTTGCTGCGTCACCTGCCCAAGGCTCCGGGCATCGAGGTGACGGACATCAGGAAGATCGCTGAGGAGATCAGTGTGGGGCGTGACCCGTCGGGCCTGTGAACAACCGCTTGTGAACAACTGATCGCCAGGGGAGCATCGAACCATGTACGAGCCAACCCCTGACGATCGATTCACGTTCGGTCTGTGGACGGTCGGCTGGCAGGCGCGCGATCCGTTCGGGGACGCCGCACGGGCGCCCCTCGACCCCGTCGAGAGCGTGCACCGGCTTGCCGAGCTGGGGGCCTACGGCGTCACCTTCCACGACGACGACCTGCTCGCCGTCGAACCCGATCGCGAGCGGGCGATCGCGTCCTTCAGGAAAGCGCTCGCCGAGACCGGGCTGAAAGTGCCCATGGCCACCACGAACCTGTTCACCCACCCCGTCTTCCGCGACGGCGCCTTCACCAGCAACGACCGCGACGTGCGCCGATACGCCTTACGCAAGGTCATGCGCAACCTCGACCTGGCCGCCTCGCTGGGCGCCTCCACCTACGTGTGCTGGGGCGGCCGCGAGGGGGCCGAGTCCGACGCCGCCAAGGACGTACGCGCCGCGCTCGGCCGCTACAAGGAGGCCATCGACCTGCTCTGCGGCTACGTCCGCGAGCGCGGCTACGACCTGCGCTTCGCCATCGAGCCCAAGCCGAACGAGCCCCGCGGCGACATCCTCCTGCCCACCATCGGCCACGCCCTCGCCTTCATCGGCCAACTGGAACACCCCGAGATGGTCGGGCTCAACCCCGAGGTCGGCCACGAGCAGATGGCCGGCCTCAACTTCGTGCACGGCATCGCCCAGGCCCTGTGGCACGGCAAGCTCTTCCACATCGACCTCAACGGCCAGCACGGCCCCCGCTTCGACCAGGACCTCGTCTTCGGCCACGGCGACGTGATGAGCGCGTTCTTCCTGGTCGACCTGCTCGAACACGGCGGCTACGACGGGCCGCGGCACTTCGACTACAAGCCCTTGCGTACGGAGGACCCCGAGGACGTCTGGGTTTCGGCCGCCGCCAACATGCGGACGTACCTCATCCTCAAGGAGAAGGCCCGAAACTTCCGGGCCGACCCGGAAGTACGCGAGGCGATGCGCGCCTCCCGCGTCGACGAGCTCGGCCTGCCCACCCTCAACCGGGGTGAGACGCTGGCCGATCTCGCCTCCGACGACTTCGATCCCGACGCAGCGGCGCGGCGCGGATACCATTTCTCCCATCTCAACCAGCTTGCGCTGGAGCACTTGTTAGGAGTTCGTGGGTGACGCTGGTCGCTGGGGTCGATTCCTCCACGCAGAGTTGCAAGGTCGTCATTCGAGACGCGGAAACAGGAGAGCTGGTACGGCAGGGCCGCGCCACTCACCCGGCGGGCACCGAGGTGCACCCCTCCCACTGGTGGACCGCGTTGCTGCGGGCCCTGGAGGAGGCCGGTGGGCTCGACGGGGTGGCCGCCATCAGTGTGGGCGGGCAGCAGCACGGCATGGTCTGCCTCGACGAGAACGGGCACGTCGTACGCGACGCCCTGCTGTGGAACGACACCCGCTCCGCGCAGGCCGCCCTCGACCTGGTCGCCGAGCTGGGCGGGCCGCACGTGTGGGCCGACGCCGTGGGGTTGGTGCCCGTGGCCTCGTTCACGGTCACCAAGCTGCGCTGGCTCGCCGAGCACGAGCCGGACAACGCCCGCCGCACCGCCGCCGTGTGCCTGCCGCACGACTGGCTCACCTGGCGCCTGATGGGGGCGCTGGCCTCCGGGGTGCCGTTCTCCGCCGCGGCCTGGGCGGACGCGCCGCTGCCCCCACTCTCCCACCTGGTCACCGACCGGGGTGACGCCTCCGGCACCGGCTACTGGTCGCCCGCGACCGGCGCCTACCGTACGGACCTGCTCAAAACCGCCTTCGGCGCCGTCCCGCTGCTGCCCAAGGTGCTCGGCCCGACCGACGAGGCGGGCGCGGCCGTCGCCGGCGGCGCCGGCCCCATCCTGATCGCGCCCGGCACCGGCGACAACATGGCCGCCGCCCTCGGCGTGGGCGCCCGGCCCGGCGACGTCGTCGTGTCCCTCGGCACGTCCGGCACCGTGTTCGCCGTCGCCGAGACGCCCAGCGCCGACCCCAAGGGCCTGGTCGCCGGCTTCGCCGACGCCACCGGGCGGTTCCTGCCGCTCGTCTGCACCCTGAACGCCGCCCGCGTCCTCGACGCCGCCGCCCGCATCGCCGGCGTCACCCTCGACGAGCTCAGCACCCTCGCCCTCCAGGCACCGCCCGGCGCCGACGGCCTCACCCTCGTCCCCTACCTCGAAGGCGAACGCACCCCCAACCGGCCCACCGCCACCGGCTCCGTCCACGGCCTCACCCTCGCCACCGCCACCCCCGCCCACCTCGCCAGGGCCGCCGTCGAAGGCATGCTCTGCGGCCTCGCCGACGCCCTGGACGCGCTCGCCATGCAACCCGAGCGGGTCCTCCTGATCGGCGGCGCCGCCCGCTCCGAAGCCGTACGCCGGATCGCCCCCACGATCTTCGGCGTACCGATCACGGTGCCGCCACCCGCCGAATACGTCGCCGACGGCGCCGCCTTCCAGGCCGCCACCCTGGTCACCACCCCGGACTGGCAGTCCGGGGACACGGCCGTGTACGAGGGCGACCCCGTCCCCTCCATCCGCACCCGCTACGCCCGCGCCACAGGCCACATCCTGGACTGACAGTTCCTCCTCCCCGCACCCCCGACGGTTTCCTGCCTTCGGGGGTGCGGCCTTTCCGGGATGCGCCCCTTCTGAGGCTTTTCGAGGGTGCGAGGTTTCCGACGCATACCGGGCCGTCGCACCGCTCGCCACGTTCGCGCGGTGCGCGGCGGACGTCTCGCGACGCGCTTCGGACCGGGTGGTGCGCGGCGGGCGTCCCGGGTGTGGCACGGAGGGCGTCGCGCCGTGCGCCACCTCCGGATGCCGCGCGGCGCCGGGTCGGTGGGGTGGGGTGCGGTGGGGGTCGGCGCGACGAGTGTGGCGCTCAGCCCCCGGGTGGGGCAGTGGCGGGCCGGACGCTCAGGGGCGGCGGGGGAGGAGGAAAGTTACGGCCAGGGTGAGGGTCAGGAGGGCGAGGCTGGCCCAGATCGTGGTGCTGAAGGCGGTGCCGTAGGCGGGCGCGGCCGGGCCGGGGTGTGCCGCCAGCACCGGGAAGAAGATGGTGCCGATGGTGGCCACGCCGGCCGAGGCGCCCAGTTGGGCGATGGTGTTGAAGAGGCCGGAGCCTGAGCCGGCGTGGGCGGGCGGTACGCGTTCCAGGGTGAGCTGGGCGAGGGGGGCGACGGTGAGGCCCATGCCGGCGCCGCCGACGATCATGCCGGGGAGGAAGGCGAGCCCTCCGGAGGTGGCGGTGAGGGCCAGGAGGGTGAGGCCGGCGGCCAGGGTGAGGAGGCCGAGTTGGACGGTGGCCCGGCCCAGGCGGGGGAGCAGGACGGCGGCGCCGAGGGTGGCGCCGGCGGTGGTGGCGATCGGCCAGGGGAGCATGGTCAGGCCGGCTGCCAGCGGGGTCATGCCGAGGCCGGTCTGGAGGAGTTGGGTGAAGGTGAAGAAGAAGCCCATCACGGGGACGAAGAAGAGGAACTGGACGAGCAGGCCGCCGCCGACCGAGCGCATCCGGAACAGGGAGACTTCCACGAGGGGGGTGCCGCCGCGGAGTGCCAGCCGTCGCTGGTGCAGGAGGAAGAGGGCGAGGACGGCGGCGCCGGCGGCGAGGCTGAGGTACGTCCAGGTGGGCCAGGGCAGGTGCTCGCTGCCGGCGATCAGCGGGTAGAGGATCAGCAGGAGGCCGGCGCCGCAGATGGCCATTCCGGTGAGGTCGAGGCGGGGCCGGGTGGTGCCGCGGCCCCGTGGCAGGACGCGGGCGGCCACGGCCAGGGCGAGGACGCCGACGGGGACGTTGATCCAGAAGACGGCCCGCCAGCCCAGCCCGTACCAGTCGCCCTCCAGGAGGGTGGCGCCGAGGATGGGCCCGACGGCGGCGGCCAGGCCGGACAGGGAGGAGAAGGCGGCTATGGCGCCGCCGCGCTCGTGCGGCGCGTACATGAGCTGGATCTGCGAGAGCACCTGGGGCACCATCACGGCGGCGCAGACGCCCTGGGCGACGCGGGCGGCGACGAGCAGGTCGGCGGTGGGGGCGGCGCCGCAGAGGGCGGAGGCGGCGGTGAAGCCGGCGATCCCGATGAGGAAGACGCGGCGGTAGCCGTAGAGGTCGCCGAGGCGGGCGCCGGTGATGATGCCGAGGGCGAAGGCGAGCGTGTATCCGGCGAGCAGCCATTGGAGCTGCGCGGGCGACGCGCCGAGCTCGGCCCTGATGGAGGGGACGGTGATGTTGACGATGGTGACGTCGAGCAGGTCCATGAAGCTCGCGAGCAGGATGACGACCAGGGCGGTCGTCCGGGTGCGGCGGCCGCTCAAGGCGGTGGTGGACATGAGGGCTCTCCTGGCGGACGTGGGAATGTTGTCTTAGCGGAGAAGTATCTTAGTCACTAAGTATCTTAGCTACGAAGATAAATGGGAGTGTGCGTGACCGCCAAATCGCGTGAGGAGCTGGCCGACGGGATCGTGCTGGCCATGACCGACCTGGCCGGCGCCCTGGGGCGGCTGAACGACCTGATCGCGCAGCGGTCCGGGGTCGGCCCCACGGACCTGCTGTGCCTGCACACGCTCAACCGGCTGGGCCCCAGCACCGCGGGCGTGCTGAGCGCCCGCCTGGGCCGGACGACCGGGGCCATCACCCAGATGATCGACCGGCTGCAGAAGGCGGGGTTCGTCCGGCGCCGCCCGAACCCTGAGGACCGGCGCAGCGTCGTGGTCGAGGCCGTGCCCGAGGCGCTGGCCAGGATCGCGGAGCTCTACGCGGGGCTGGACGCCCGCAGCCGCGCCCTGATGGCGGAGCTCTCGGAGGAGCAGCTGGCCGCCGTGCACGCCTTCCTGGTGGCCAGCCACCGGATCGCCGTCCAGGAGGCCGACGCGCTATGACCGGCCGACGCGTCACGACCGGCCGACGCGTCACGACCGGCCGACGCGTCACGACCGGCCGACGCGTCACGGCCAACCGACGGGCGCTGACTCAGGGACGGCTCAGGGTCGGGTCGGGGGAGGCGCCGGATGTGACGTAAGGGGGCAGGCAGGGAGAGTGGGGGCATGACCGCAGTGAAGAGGCTCCACCCCGGGATCTACCCCTGGATCGCCTGCGCCTCGATCCTGTTCTCGGTGGTCGCCGTGGTGGTGGGCCAGTTCGGCCCCGACCCGTCCTTCGACCCCATGAACGTCACCATCAGCGAGTACGCCGTGTCCGACCGCGGGGGCGTCACGGAGGTCGCGATGGCGGTGCTCGGGCTGGGGTCCCTGGCCCTGCTGGCGGGCCTGCGGTCGGCGGGGGCGCCCATCAAGGGGGCGCCGCAGTGGTTGCTGATGGTGTGGTCGGGTGCTCTCGTGGTGGCCGCGCTGGTCCCGACCACGCCGATCGGGCAGAACCTCGACCTGGCGGCCCAGATCCACCGGTACGTCTCGGTCGCGGCTTTCGTGAGCCTTCCTGCCGCCGGCGCGCTGATGGTGCCCAGGCTGGCCTCAGACGCCTCCTGGAAGCCCGTGGCGCGGGCGGTGGAGTGGGTGTCCCTGGCGGGGGGTTTCGGGCTTCTGGCGATCACCTACGTGGCTCTGCCGGGCGAGCGGGTGATGATCGGTCTCGTCGAGCGGTTGCTGCTGGGCGCCGAGGTGGCGTTGCTGGCGGTCCTGGCGGGGTGGCTGGTGCGTCTCGCCTGGCAGAGGAGTGCCATCCGGGCCGCCATGGCAGCAAATTTCCCGACATATCACAGATTTATCGCTAGTCGATCTTAAAAGCATCTGTTTCGGTGCTATTCTCTCCCGCGATCTTCTATCCGGGAGCAGGTGTCATGGCATCGGGCAGATCCATCAGATTCAAGATCTCGACGCTGCTCGTCATCCCCTTGATCTCCCTGATCGCGCTCTGGGGCTTCGCCGCGAGCACCACGTCGGGAGAGGCTCTCAACCTGCTCAAGGTCGAGACCATCTGGACGGACGTGATCAACAACGCCGACGGCCTCGTCGGCAACCTCCAGACCGAGCGCCTGGCCTCCGCCGAGCGCCTGGCCGGCACGGCGAGCGACCCGGACGCGCTGGCCAAGGCCCGGGCCAAGGTGGACAACAACAACAAGACGCTGCGCCAGCGGGCCATGGGCGAGGACGCGCAGTCGGCGCTCACCGAGGACATGCGGGCCCAGCTCCAGACGGTCTTCGAGGCGATCGACCGGCTGCCGGACATCCGGCGCAAGGTGGACGACCGCCGGCTCACCCCCGGCGGCCTCGTCGAGGAGTACGCGAAGATCTCCGACGAGATCCACCTCCTGTACTCCCGGCTGACGATGAGCACGGACCTGGAGCTGGCGCTGCAGGCGCAGGGCCTGATCAACGCCGACGAGGTGCGCGAGCTGCTGGCCCGCGAGCACGCCCTGATCATCGCCGCGAACGGCCGGGTGAACATGCACGACGTGCACCTGCTGTCCGGCATCGACGGCACCCGCAAGCACCTGTTCCCGAAGGCCCTGGCCAACCTCGACACCGAGCTGCGGGCCCCGTTCGAGAAGCTGTACTACTCGCCCCGCTACGTCACGATGGAGAACCTCCTGGAGGCCTACATCAGCGGCGAGCCGCTGGACCTGGACCTCTGGAAGGGCATCGCCGACCAGGTGCAGAAGGAGTACCGCGAGGCCATCTGGCGCACCGGCGACAAGCTGCTGGGCCGGATGGAACCCGCGGGCGTGGCCATCGCGGTGCGGGCCGGCGTCGCCGGAGCCCTCGGCCTGATCGCGGTCATCGTCTCGATCGTCATCTCCATCAGGATCGGCCGCCGGCTCACCCGCGAGCTGGGCGCACTCCGCCGTACGGCGCTGGATCTGGCCGAGATCAGGCTGCCCGACGTCGTCGCCAAGCTGCGCAAGGGCGAGCCCGTCGACATCGCGACGGAGGCCCCGCCCATCACGGTCGGCCAGAAGTCGACCAGCGAGGTACGCGACCTGGCCGCGGCCTTCGACAGCGTGCAGTCCACGGCCGTGGACGCCGCCGTGGAGCAGGCCAGGCTGCGCGAGGGCGTCTCCGAGGCGCTGCGGAACCTGGCCAGGCGCAGCCAGTCGCTGCTGCAGCGCCAGCTCAGGCTGCTGGATGAGATGCAGCGCCAGACGGAGGAGCCCGAGGCGCTGGAGCGCCTGTTCAAGCTCGACCACCTGACCACCCGCATGCGCCGCCACGCGGAGGGCCTGGTGCTGCTGTCGGGCGGCGCGGCCGGCCGCAGGTGGCGCGGCGTCATCCCCATGGAGGACGTGCTCAGCGGCGCCGCCGCCCAGGTCGAGGAGTACACCCGGGTCCGGGTCTACCCGATGCCCGAGGCGGGCGTGTCCGGCTCGGCGGTGGCCGACCTCATGCACCTGTTCGCCGAGCTGATCGAGAACGCCACCACGTTCTCCTCGCCCAGCAACGAGGTCTCCGTGCACGGCGAGATGGTCGGCAGGGGCTTCGCGGTCGAGATCGAGGACCGTGGCCTCGGCATGGACGAGGCCACCCGCAAGGCCGTCAACGAGCGGCTGGCCAGCCCGCCCGAGTTCGACGCCGCGCAGACCGAGCGGCTGGGGTTCGCGGTGGTCGGCATGCTCGCGGCCCGGCACGGCATCAAGGTGACGCTCAAGCCGTCGCCGTACGGAGGCACCACGGCCATCGTGCTCGTGCCCGCCACGCTGGTCGAGCCGATGGCGTCGCCGGTGCAGCCGCTGGGGTTCGAGCCGGCGACGGTGTCGGTGGTCCGCTCGGACCAGCAGGAGGCCACGGGGCCGGGCGAGCTGCCGCGGCGCGTGCGTACCAGCAGGCGCAACGCGGGCGGCGCCGCCTCCTCCCCCGCGGCGCTGCCGCAGCAGGCGCCGCCGCAGGACGACGCGCCCCCGCGGCAGCAGCCGCCCCGGCGCGAGCGGCCCACGGGGTTGCCCCAGCGCAACAGGACGACCGGTCTGCCGCAACGCGAGCGGACCACCGGGTTGCCGCAACGCGACAGGACGTCGAGCCTGCCGCAGCGGGAGCGGCAGACGGGGCTGCCGCAGCGGCTCGGCCAGGAGCCGCCCCTCGCGGCACCGATCGAGGAGCGTTCGCCGGAGGAGACCAGGGCGCTGCTCTCCTCGCTCCAGTCCGGCTGGCAGCGCGGACGGCAGGAAAGCGACCAGGATGGGGGATCTCAATCGTGAGCCGCGAGCACGAGTGGGTTGACGAGGAGGCCGGGCCGGTCGTGCGGCCCTACGCGGTCGCGCGCGGGCGCACCAAGTCCGCCTCCTCCGAGGTCGACCTGCTGGCGATCGTCGTCTCGACGGGGCAGCCCGCCCCGTCCAAGGCCGAGCTGAGTGCCCAGCACCGGCGCCTGCTGGCCTGCGTGGCGGGCCGGAGCAGGCCCGTCGTCGAGGTCGCCTCGGACCTGGGCCTGCCCGTCGGTGTCGTCCGGGTGCTGCTGGGTGACCTGCTCGAGCACGGCCTGGTGACCGTGCGGCCGCCGCGCGACAGGGCCGCCGCCCCGTCGGAGAGCCTGCTCCGCGAGGTGATCAACGGCCTGCGGGCGCTGTGACCGGCGGCCGGCGCGGCGGCGCCGTGCTCAGTTGGCCGAGGTGAGCGTCCTCAGGGAGTGCTCGACCAGCGTGATCATGACCTCCTTGGCCGAGGTCCTGCGCCGCACGTCGCAGAGCATGACCGGGACGTCGTCGTCGAGGTCGAGCGCGATGCGCACGTCGTCCACGCTGTGCTGCTCGGCGCCGTCGAAGCAGTTGACGGCCACCACGAACGGCGTGCCGCGCTGCTCGAAGTAGTCGACGGAGGGGAAGCAGTCGGTCAGCCGCCGGGTGTCGGCGATCACGACCGCGCCCAGCGCGCCGTAGGACAGCTCGTCCCACATGAACCAGAAGCGCTCCTGGCCGGGCGTCCCGAACAGGTAGACGACCAGCCCTTCGCGGATCGTGATGCGGCCGAAGTCCATCGCCACGGTCGTGGTGGTCTTGGCCTCGACGCCGTCGAGGTCGTCGACGCCGATCCCGCGGTCGGAGAGCACCTCCTCCGTGCGCAGCGGCTTGATCTCGCTGATCGACCCGACCAGTGTGGTCTTGCCGACGCCGAACCCCCCTGCGATCAGGATCTTGAGCGCGACGGGGTCCTCAGAGAGCACGGAGTCCATTGATCACTTCCTTGAGAATGCGCTCATTCGAACGCGCCCCTCCGGCGGAGGGCGACGTCACCGAGATGAGGCCGTGGTCACGCATGTCGCCGAGCAGGACTCGGACGACACCGACGGGCAGGTCGAGCTCGACGGCCAGGTCGGCCAGCGAGATCGGCTCACGGGCTGCCCGCAGGATGAGTTGCTGTTCGGGCCCGAGGTCGCCAGGGGGATCACCGATGGCGCGCACGGTGGCCACGAGGTCGAACGCGTCTCCTGATGAGCGCGTGCGACCGCGAATGAGAGCATAAGGCCGGACGACGGGTCCCGCCTCCTCATCGAACCACTGCGGGCTATCGCTCATGACGCTCCAGCGCGCGGGTTGGTGGTGATGTGCTGGCCCACCCGCTTGACCAGCATCGCCATCTCGTAGGCGATCTGGCCGACGTCCACGTTCGCGTCGGCGATGACGGCCAGGCAGGTGCCCTGGCCGGCGGCCGTCACGAACAGGAACGCCGACTCCATCTCCACGATGGTCTGGCGCACGTCACCGCCGCCGAAGTGGCGCCCGGTGCCGCGGGCCAGGCTCTGGAAACCGGCCGCCACGGCCGACAGGTGCTCGGCGTCCTCGCGGGTCAGTCCCTTGGAATGCCCCACGGCGAGACCGTCGGTCGACAGGATGACCGCCTGGCGTACGGCGGCGACCCTTGTGGCGAGGTCGTCCAGCAGCCAGTTCAGCTCACCGGTGTTCGTGCTCGGCGCACTCATGCATCCCCCTTACTCACAGGCCCCTCCTGGGAGGCTTCTTCTCTGGCGCGTTGGGTGCCCCGCTGGAAGGCGGAGAACAGGTCGCGTACCTCGTCGGGAGAGCGTTCGGCCGGCTGCTCTGAGGCCGGCTGCTCAGAGGCCGGTTGCTCGGCGGCCGGCTCCGGCTCGCTCTCCTTGAGCTGGGGCGCCAGATTGGCCTGCCGCACCCGCCTCGGCAGCCCCGCGTGGGTGCCGGAGCTCACGACCGCGAGCGCCTTCTTCCTCGTACGGCTGGGCAGCGCGGCCTTGCCGTCACCGCCGGCCGCCTCCAGCGCGGACTGCTCGGTCACCAGGGAGCGCGGCACCAGCACGATGGCCGTGGTGCCGCCGAAGGGCGAGCGGCGCAGCAGCACCTTGATGCCGTGCCGCTGGGCCAGCGTGGCGACCACGAACAGGCCGAGCCGGTCGCTGTCGGCGAGGTCGAACTCGGGGGGCGCGGCGAGCAGCGCGTTGAAGCGCGCGTACTCGGTGGCCGGCAGCCCGAGCCCCTTGTCCTCCACCTCGATGGCGTAGCCGTTGCTCACCATGTCGCCGCGTACCTGGACGACGGTGTCGGGCGGCGAGTAGATGGTGGCGTTCTCGACCAGCTCGGACAGCAGGTGGGTGACGTCGGCGGCGGCGGTGCCCTCGATGGCGCCGGGCGGCATGGTCTCGACGGAGACCCTGGTGTAGTCCTCGATCTCGGCGACGGCGGCCCGGACGATGTCGATCACGGGCACCGGCTTGCGCCAGGCGCGTCCGGGCGCGGCGCCGGACAGCACGATGAGGCTCTCGGCGTGCCGCCGCATGCGCGTGGTGAGGTGGTCGAGGCGGAACAGCTCTTCGAGCCGGTCGGGGTCGTGGGTGCGCCGCTGCATGGCGTCGAGCAGCGCGAGCTGGCGGTGCAGCAGGCCCTGCTTGCGCCGGGCGAGGTTGAGGAAGACCTGGCCGACGCCGTGCCGCAGCGCGGCCTGGCCGACGGCCGCCGTCACGGCGGTGTGCTGCACGTACCCGAAGGCCCTGGCCACGTCGGTGATCTCCGCGGAACCGCTCACCTTGATCGCCTTGGCCTCCTTCCGTACGTCGACGTCCTCGCCCTTGCGCAGCCGCGCGACGATGTCGGGCAGCCGCCGCTGCGACAGCTCGACCGCGGCGGCGCGCAGCCCTGCCAGCTCTCCGGCCAGGCGACGACCGAAGCGTACAGAGATGATGATCGACGCGAGCACGGCGATCAAGCCGAGGCCGCCGGCGACGGCGATCTCGACGACGGTGCCGGTGGCGGCGTCGGAGGTGCGGGCGGCCAGGGTGTCGGAGGAGGTCTTGCCGAGGTCGTCGAGGCGGCCGGTGAGCTTGTCGACGGCGGCGTGCCAGCCGTCGGCGTCGGGGGGAGGCGTGCCGGTCTTGATGACCCGCGACTCCATGGTGGCGAAGGTGAGGAACGGCTCGGTGGCGAAGATCTGCTCGTACGGCCGGCGCAGGGTCACGTCGAGCCCGGCCAGGCCGCGCGAGTGCAGGAACTTCCTGGAGGCGGCGTACTCGGTGAAGGCGGCCGTCTCCTGCGGGGTGAGCCGCCCGTCGGCGAGGGCACCGATGACGAGGGCGTGCTCCCTGGCGATGTACTCCCTGGCCATGCCCATGGCCTGCAGCGACGACGCCTGCTGGAAGATCTCCAGGTCGGAGACGGTGATCAGGTGGTCGTAGAGCTGGAAGATCGCGTCGAGCACGCGGTTGTACTCGGTCAGCCCGGCCAGGCGGGAGCTGATGCCGTTGTCGATGTCCGACCGGATGAGGGCGAGCCTGTCGAGGGCCATGTTGAGGTTGTCGAGCGGCCGGCGCAGGTCGTCGCCGATGGCGCCGCCGGCGTCGGTGACGGCCTGCCGGAAGTCGGCGACGGACTTGTCGGTGCGGGCGCGCTGGCCGCCGAGCACCTCGGTGAGCTCACGCGTGGTGAGCGCCTCGGCGGAGCGGACGCGCTCGGCCTGGAGCTGTAGGCCCAGGTCGGTGGAGGTGACGCCGAGCGTGTCGTAGAGGGTGTTCGCGCGGAGCAGTGACTGGGCGTCGCCCATGGTGAGGTTGAGGACGAAACCCCAGAGCGCGCTCAGAGACAGGAGGGGTAGCAGCAGCAATAAAAAGATCTTGAACCGAATTGACCGGTTTCGCGAGCCCATGTCCCAACCTCTAGTCGGGGGCATTTCCACACCTTGTGTAAATACACCTCCGGAAGATCGCACAGGAGACTAGCACCGATTATGCTTCCGGCGCAGTGGGAGGAAGACGTTCATTACCGGGATTATTGGGACAAGATCCCCCGATCCCGGCGTCCTGGGGCCAGAGTCGCCCACAGCCACCCGAGCGCCACCAGCGAGATCACGATGAGTCCCGCCCAGTTGAGCAGCGTGTACACGTGCACCTGCCACTGCGTCACGTGCGGCACCCGGCCGATGCGCAGCAGCTCGAACTGCCACGGCCGCCCCGTCAGCACCAGCGTGATCGCGATCGCGATGGCGCTCATCGAGTCCCACAGCGCGTGCAGCAGCGAGACGCCCAGATAGGTCAGCACCACCGGCCCCGTCACCAGCCCGCCCGCCCGGAACAGCGCCCCGCCCGCGATCGCCGTCCACAGGCCGTGCCCGACCGGGGTCAGGATGCCGCGCAGCACCTCCGTCTCGACGAGCTGCGACAGCGACAGCCCGTCGGCGGTGAACAGGGCGTTGAAGGCGTACCCGGCGCTCTCGAACGCGGCGAAGCCGAACCCGACGGTCGCGCCCAGCACCACGCCGTCCCTGGTCGCGCGCCTGACCACGTGCCGGGTGACGAAGATCAGGGCGGCCAGCTTGACGCCCTCCTCGATCAGGCCGACCAGCACGTACATAATGATCGAGGGCCGCAGCAGCCAGCTCTCCAGCAGCGACGCGCCGAGCACCCCCAGCACGCCGCCCACCACGAACGCCACGAACATGCGCTCGACCGTCACCTCGGGCGAGCGCGCCCGCCCGTACGCCCACACCACGAACGTCACCGGCACCAGGAAGCTGCCGAACAGCACCACCGTCGGCACCAGGTTCGAGTTGCCCGTCCAGCCCGTCACGACCACCGTGGCCAGCCACAGCACCAGCCCCGTCACGAAGACCCTTAGCCACACCGCCCTCATCGCGCGGCCTCCCCGGCCGCCCGCGGCCCTTCTGCTCTCATGGCGCCAGCTCCTCGACCGCCCGCAGCGCCGCCTTGAGCGCCGCCTCGCCGCGGGCCGCCGGCTCGGCGTCGGAGCCCGCGATCGCGATCCTGCCGAACGGCCCGCGCGCCGCCTCCGACGGGAACGGCCCGTCCGGGTAGAACGCGTGCCACGGCCGGCCGTACTCGGGGGCCAGCGCGTGCCCCCACCGGTGGATCGTGATCGCCGCGATGCCGCCGCCCGGATCGAAGCCCGCCGGGCCGAGCAGCCGGGCGAGCTGGCCGCGTACGCTGTGCTCCAGCGTCTCGTACGGCGTCATGAGCAGCTCCCTCCTGCCCGCCACGGACCCGGCGGCCGGCCCCAGCTCCGAGCGGCACGGCGTGGCCCGCATCCGCACGGTGTCCGGCGGCGTGAACGCGGTCGCGCACCAGTACGCGCCCGTCCACCGCACGCTCCGCACGCCGAGCCGCCGCCAGGCGCCCGGGTCGCGCAGCCGTACGGTGGCCTCCAGCAGCGGCACCCGCGCCGCCTGCCGCAGCGCCCGCCGCCGCTCCGCCGGCAGGCCGGGCACCAGGTACGGCACCACGGCGCTCCAGCACGCGAGGATCACCGCCCCGGCCTCCACGGTACGCACCTGGTGGCCGTCGAAGTAGGCCACGGTCGCGGACGCCGGGCCGTTGGACACGGAGACGACCGGGCTGCCGGTCCGCGTCCGCGCCCGCCCGTCCAGCGCGGGGGCGGCGGTCGCGGGCGGGCGCCCGTGCCAGTGCCGCCGCACGGTCGGCGAGTTGTACCGGGACGGCTCCGCCCTGCTGAGCCCCAGCCCCGCGAACCCCGGATAGCCGGTGCCCCAGGCGTCGATCGCGCCGAACGCCCGCGCGTCGTACCCCCACTCGGCCGACGGCATCGTCCGGCAGAACCGCTCCGCGTCGGGATGCGCCCCGCACGCCTCGCGCAGGAACGCCGAGTACGTCAGCCCGGCCAGCCGCTCCAGCCGGCCCTCGGCCGTCGTCCCGGGGAACCAGTCGGGCGGGTCCTCGTGCAGCGCGCGCAGGTCCCGGCGGGCGCGGCGGGCGATCGGCAGCCGGTCGATCCAGCCGGGGGCGGCAATCGAGACCAGGGTGTCGGCGCCGAAGCTCTCCTCGTCGCACATGACCGCGTCGAAGCCGGCCGTCTCCCAGGTGCCGGGCTCGTCCAGGGTCTCGTGCTGGTCGAGGGTCTCGTGGTTGTCGAGGAGCAGGACGCTCGCCGCGGGGTGGCGGCGCAGCCACTCGGCCGCCGCGCCGCGCCCGCCGCGCCCCGCGCCGACCACGACGAGGTCGTAGCTCTCGCCCGTGGGGACGGCGGGGCCCGCGTGCGCCCAGAACCGGCCGTCCCGCAGCGCGTGCGGCACGCTGAGCGCCCAACTGGTGTCCCCGCGTACCGTGAGCGGGCCCGGCGGGTCCAGGAGCTTGGGGGCCGCGCTGCCGGCCCCGGCCACGCAGCTGACGGCGATGCCGTCGAAGAAGTCCCGGCGGGTCATGGGGACGTCCATCCCGAGTGCGCGCGGAGTGAGGCTCATGCCGCGATCATCAGCAGCCGGGAGAAAAGCCGCATCGGGACGCGCAGGGCCCGGGAAACATTTTGCCCGCCCTATTACCGGGAGGCCGATTCAGTGGGCCGGACCGCCTTCGCCCGCATCGTCCCAGGTAGTAGTGGTGGCGATGCTTGTCAAAACGCTGATTCCGGCAAATAGCGACGTTACTCTCTCTCGCGCACCGGGCTTCCTCTAGCGTTTTGACCAATGTCCATGCAGTGAAATGGAGCGGCCATGCATAAAGCCATTCCCGGCATATTTCTGAGCACTCTGGTCATCGCCGGGTGCTCCTCGGCCGAAGAGCCCAAGGCGCCCGCCGCCTCGGCGCCGCCCGCCCAGACCTCCGCCGCCGGCGCCAAGCTGCGGGCCGCGCTGCTGCCCGTGCCGAAGGGCATGAGCGTCGCGTACGGGCCGGAGACCGGCGAGTTCGGCACGCTCAAGTCCACCCAGCAGGGGCTTGAAGCGGTGCGCAAGGCCAGGGCGGAGCACCCCGAGTGCGCGGGCGCCGCCCAGCTCGACGCGGCCAAGCCCGAGGTCGCCAAGTCGCCCGCCGCGGTCGTCGCCTTCTCCGCGGCCCGCGGCTCCATCACCCAGGCCGTGGTCTCGCTGCCCAAGGCCGCCTTCCCCGAGCCGCTGCCCAAGCAGTGCACCGACTACACGGCCGACGTCGGCGGCACGAAGGTCACGTACAAGACGAAGACCCTCGACATGCCCACCAAGGGCGACCAGTCGCGGGCCTACCTGACGACGGCGGCGGGCGGCAAGAACAACGCGCAGATCGGCTCGGTCATGATCCGGCGGGGGACCGTGATCATGAGCATGCTGGTCGTCGGGCAGCGGGTCAAGCCGCAGGGCCTGTACGAGCTGGCGAACCTGGCCGACCAGAACCTCGCCCGGGTCACGCGATAAACTTCGCGATCTTTGGAAGTGACGGAGGCGGCTCCGCGGCCCTTGTTAACGTCCCGAGCGTTGATCAGGACCGACATCTCAGGGGGAAACATGATCGTTCGCCGAGCCGCCGCCCTCCTGGCCGGTTGCGCCGCGAGCCTCACGCTGGCCGTGCCCGCCGCCCAGGCCGCCACCGTGCCGACCGCGGACCTGGTGCGCTACTACAGCGGCGCCAAGCACTGGAGCACCACCGGCGAGGCGCCCGGCGGCCGGTACAAGCCGGAGGGGCACGTCACGATCCTGGCCGGCCGCGTCCCCGGCGCGATCCCGCTGTACGGCTGCATGGCCGGGCACGCCAAGCTGGACCAGTTCCTCAGCCTGCGGCGTGACTGCGAGGGCGAGAACAACACGTACCTGCGGCTGGAGGGCTACCTCTACGCCAAGCCCACGGCCGGCTTCACCCGCCCCATCTACCGCTGCCACTGGGCCGCGGCCGACAGCCACTTCTACTCGATCAAGGCCGACTGCGAGAACACGCCCACGACCAAGGTGACGGCCGAGGGCCGCCTCGGGTACGTCAGGGGCTAGATCGCTGATGTGAAAATTGGTGATCGGCTGCAGGCATGACGAAGGACGTCCATGGTCGGTGTGTGAAGACTGACTTGGACGCCCTTCTAACCGCACTCTACGTGCATCTGGACGATCACGTGATGCCTTCGCAGGGCCGGCCTCGCGGGCGGGGCCGGCCGCCGGTGCTGACCCCGGCCGAGGCGGTGGTCGTGGCAGTGGCGCAAGTGCTGCTGCGGTGTGACGACGAACGCCGCTGGATGCGGATGGCGGCCGGCCGGATCGGGCATCTGTTCCCCAGACTGCCGTCCCAGTCGCAGTACAACCGGCAACTGCGTGCGCTGGGGCCGGCTATGTCGGCGGCGGCGTTGTGGCTGGCACGCCAGGTCCCCACCTGGCACGAGCCTTTGCGACTGATGGACGGCACCCCGATCCGCTGCGGCGCCTCGCGGGTGACGGTCAACAGATCGCACCTGGGTGAGATCGCCGGATACGGCATGGACAAGTCCCACCACGCCTTCTACTGGGGTGCCAAGCTGATGCTGATCACTACCGCTGACGGCGCGGTGACCGGCTTCAGCCTGGCCCACCCCAAAGAGCTCGACGAACGCAAGCAGGCCCTGCACCTGCTGCACGTCCACCAGATAGCCGGCGGTCCATGCCCGATCGTGTGCGACAAGGGATTCGCCGGAGCCGGCATCGAGAAGGCCGCCGCCGATCTGGGCCACCTCCTGATCCGGCCGGCCCGCGAAGACGAGCCTGCACGCACCCTGCCGTTTCCCGGCTGGCTGCGCCAGCGCATCGAGGCGATCATCTGGACGCTGAAGAACCAGCTCGGCCTCGAACGTCACAACGCCCGCCATCCAGACGGCCTCTGGGCACGCATCAGCCAACGCGTCCTCGCCCTCAACGCCGCAATCTGGCACAACTGGAACACTGACGCACCGGTGAAACGGTCACTGACCGCCTATGACCACTAACCAAATTCACATCAGCGATCTAGCCGGCGGCCGCGTACAGGTCCACGAGGACGGACGCGCGGGGCGTCCGGAACACGTGGATCTCCCTGCCGTCGCGCCGCCGCGTGATCAGGCCGGCCTGCTCCAGCCAGTTGCAGTGGTAGGTGACCACGTTCGGGGCGTGCTTGACGCGCCTGGCCAGCGCGCCCATCGTCAGCGGGCGCTCCAGGCTGGTCAGGATCGCCGAGCGCACGTCCCCGACGAGGATCTCCAGGCGGTCGTCGCGGTCCTTCCCGCCGGGCTCGCCCATCTCCGTGCCGGGCAGCGGGTAGCCGATCCAGACGGCGTCGGGGCCGTCGAGGCGGGCGATGAGCGCGTTCGGGCCCGCCAGCATCGGCATCAGCACCAGGCCGCGGGAGCCGATCGAGAAGCGCTCGGGCTCGAAGTCGGGGAAGCTGAGCGTGTCGTCGCTGAAGCTGCAGTTGGCGTGCAGGTCGTTCAGCACCACGTCCAGCGACCGGCGGGCGGCGGCCACCGCGACCCGCTCCACCTCGCGCTCGAACAGCGGCCTGGCCTTCGCCCAGATCGGGCGCATCGCCGCCCACGCCGCCTCCACGAGGTCGGCGTAGCCGTGCAGCCAGCGGTTCGGGTCCTTCAGCGCCGGGTGCCAGTGCTCGGGGGGACGGCCGTCGGTGATCGTGTCCAGCTCTTCCAGGAGGGCGTCGGGTGGCAGGTCGCGCAGCATCTCGACCTGCGTCGGCACGTCGAGGTCGCGGGTGAACTCGCCGGGCAGCACCAGGTCGGGCAGCACGCTGAAACCCGGAGTGGCCAGGGAGCGGACGACCATCTGGTCGGGGATCTCGGCGGCCGAGCGCACCAGGCGGCGCCACGGCTCGGGGGCGCCCCGCGTTCGGCCTGACAGGGCGTCCGTGATCAGGGCGAGCATCGACAGGCCCGGTGTCAGCGTCACCGACACCGGGATACGGTCAAGCCGTTCGATGACCAGGCTCGTACGCATGTCCGCCTATAACCCCATGTGTCCCTTTGGTCACACGACACTATAGCCGCGACCACCGTCGCGTCCCGGGCGCGACGGCTCGCGTCCTTCAGGGGGCGCGGGTCCCGCGCCGGTCGTCCTAGATGAGCACGTGGTCGTCGGGGCGGCCGACGAAGGAGAACTGGGCGTTCCTGGTCAGCTTGATGTGGTCGGCCTGCCAGGTGTGCATCGAGGTGTCGGCGCTGCGCCAGTAGACGAAGTTGAACCGGTCCGCCGAGTAGATCTTGACGCCGTCCTCCTTGAGCCGCCGCACGAGGTGCGTGTCCTCGCCCCGCGTGATGTCGGCGAACGGGTACGCGCGGAACAGGTCGGCCTTGGCGAGGAACGTGCCGCCCTGGACCAGCCACGAGTAGCGGTGTTCGAGGCCGGGCAGCCGGAACATCGTCGTGTTCGTGCCCTCGAAGTAGGCGTAGTGCGCGCCCTTGCCGGTCATCTCCGCATCGGAGAAGTCGAAGGAGCGGGCCAGGTCCGACAGGTAGTGCTCGCCGTACAGGTTGTCGTCGTCCATCTTGGCGATCAGCTCGCCCTCGGCGGCGGCGATGCCGAGGTTCATGCAGGCGCCGAGCGACAGCGAGGCGTCGGCGGGCAGGACGGTGACGTCCGTGATGCCGGCCATGCGGGCCTTGTCCGCGACCACGACGGGGTCGATGTCGAGCCCGTGCAGCACCATGACGAGCTGCAGCGGCCGGTGGATCTGCTTGGCCACCGAGGAGATCGCGTGCTCGATCTGGGAGGCGCGGTTGGTGGGCAGCACGACGGTGATGGAGCGCGACCGGGGCGTCACGTGGTGGCCGAGGTCCTGGAGGATCTGGTCCACGCGGTGCGAGAACAGGTGCTTGTCGAACACCTCGCGCATCGCGAGGTGCCCCATCCTGGCGCGCAGCTCGGGGCTGTTGATCAGGTGCAGCACCTGGTTGTACGACTCGACCGGCTCGCGCGCGATCGGGATCAGGTCGCCGAACGTCTCCTCGATGGCCCGCGACCACCCCGACACCACCGGCGTCGCGCAGGCGGACAGCTCGAAGACGCGCCGCGCGCACATGGTGGGCGAGTCGAGCACCGAGTTGACGTTGAGGAAGACCTTGTACATCCGGTACGCGGCGAGCATCTGGTCGTAGGGCAGCTCGCCGACGATGTGCGGCCGGTACTTCTCGGGCCAGGCGTACTTCTCGTCGACCTCGCCGTTGCGGGCGAAGATGTGCAGCCCCAGCTCCCTGACGGGGTCGAGCACGGTCTCCATCTGCTCGCGCCGCTCGGGGTGCTTGTCGCGGAAGTACATCCCGGCGAAGACGACGTCGTGCAGGCGGCCCTTGTTCTGCTGGATCGGGTTGTGGACGCGGGGCTGGGCGGCGAACTGCAGCACGTCCACCCGGTCGTGTCCCAAAATTTCCCGATATTTCGGCAGCATGTCACCGTCGCAGGTGAACACGTAGTCGAACAGCTTGGCCGTGTCGATGAAGAAGTCGAAGTTCGGCGGGTCCTCCTTGTTCCAGAAGACCGTGGGGATGCCCTCGCGCCGGCACCACGCCACCAGGTCGCGCAGCGGCTCCTTGGGGGCGTTCGTGCCGGTCATCTGGTAGCGCCAGCGCCCCTGGTTGCCGTGCCAGGCCGACTCGCAGAACAGCAGGTCGGGCCGCTTCTCCGCGAAGATCTCCGGCCAGTCCTTGAGGCCGAACTCGATCTGGTCCCACTCGTAGCGGAAGGCCATCCTGGAGAAGTCGTCGAGGATCACCGCGACCTTCAGGTCCGGGCGGTTCACCGGGCCGTTCGGCCACTTCACCGTCGGCACCTCGACCTGCGGCGGCCGGTTCTCCGCCGCCGCGATCGCCAGGCTCACGGGGATGGGCGCCTTGGGCGCCTTGTCCTTCGACCGGACGGCCTCGACGATCTTCCCCGGGCTCTTCGAGCCCAGGGCCTCGCCCAGCTTGTACGTGCGCTTGGCCTGCGTGGCCTCCAGCTTCCAGTTGGCGTACGCGGCCTTGGCCTCGGCGATCTCCAGCCGTCGCCGCAGCTCCCTGACCTCCGCCTCGTACCGCTCGACGAGCTTGCGCTCCTCGGGCAGCCAGTTGACGGGGCCGAGACGCTGGAAGGTGGGCTGTTCAGGGGTTTCGGCCATGGTGGTACGCCAATCGCTCAGCAGAGGTAAGTCATAGTACGGCGGATATCGCCGTTATTCGGGGCGTTTGCCCTGAGAGGCGGGCGCCAGGTTGTCCCCCTTGAGCCAGGCGGCGATCACCGTGGCGATGCGCGGGCCCGACTTGCCGTCCCACAGCACCGGCAGCTCGCCGGCCGGGGTGGCGGCGCCGTCGGCCAGGGCCTTCTCCGCGGCGGCCGGCAGCAGGGCGGGCGTGACCAGGCGGTTCGTGCCGTGGGTGATCGTGATCGGGCGCTCGGTGTTGGGCCGGACCGTCAGGCAGGGGACGCCCAGCATGGTCGTCTCCTCCTGGACGCCGCCGGAGTCCGTGACGACGAGCGCGGCACCGCGGACGAGTGAGAGGAAGTCCACATAGCCCAGCGGGTCGACCACCTTGATCGTCTCGCCGTCCACGAGACCGGCCTCGGCCAGCCTGGCCTTGCCGCGCGGGTGGATCGGCACCACGATCGGGACCTGCCGCGAGACCTCCAGCACCGCGTCCACCAGCTCCTTGGCGGCCTCGGGGGTGTCCACGTTCGCGGGGCGGTGCAGGGTGGCGACCGCGTACCGCGCCGGCAGGCCGAGCCGCGCCACCACCGGCGCCGGGTCCAGCTTCGGCAGCGCCGAGAACAGGCTGTCGATCATCGGGTTGCCCACCAGGTGCACCTTCGACGCGGGCACCCCCTCGTTCGCCAGGAACGCCAGCGCCTCCGGCGAGGTGGCGAACAGCAGGTCGGCCAGCGCGTCCGTGACGACCCGGTTGACCTCCTCGGGCATGCCCCGGTCGAACGAGCGCAGCCCCGCCTCCACGTGCGCCGTCGGCACGCCCAGCTTGGCGCAGACCAGGATCGCGGCCAGCGTCGAGTTGACGTCGCCGTAGACCACGACGAGGTCGGGGTCCTGCTCCTGGACGACCTCCTCCAGACCCACGAGCAGCGCCGCGGTCTGCTTGGCGTGGCTGCCGGAGCCGACCCCCAGGTTCGCCACCGGCTCGGGCAGGCCGAGGTCGGCGAAGAAGACGTCGGACATCAGCGCGTCATAGTGCTGACCAGTGTGGATGATGCCCTGCCGCACGCCGAGCTCGCCGAGTGCCCGCACCACCGGGGCCGCTTTCACGAAATTGGGACGAGCACCCAAAACGTGCAGGACCAGGGGGTTCTCCCTCATTGACCTCGCCTTTCATAGCGGAAGGGAAAAAACGCTGCCTATGGTACGGTCCCTGCGTGGCATCCGACGCCAGTCGTCAAGACTCCTCCCGTTCATCAGACAGGGTTTCCGCGAAGTCCGCCCGTGCCGGCGTCGGTGGGCTTCTCAAGGGACTCGTCCAGCACCCGATCATCGTCTCCCGCGTGGTGCTGACGAAGGTCAGATCCGACCCTGTGCGCGTGGCCCAGGCCGCCGCCGACACGCTCCCGCCCAAGCTGCGGCCCATCGTCGGCAGCGTCGCCTGGCCGGCCGCCCGCCGCGCGCGGCGCGCCGTGCGCAAGTTCGGCATGCGCGTGGTCAAGGGGCCGTGGAACGAGGCCAAGGAACATTGGGACGCCGGCCGGGTCAGCGAGGCGGCCGCCGTGCTCGAGGCCCACACCAAGTACCCCTTCGTCAAGCGCAGGGCCGCCTACTACCGGGGCGAGCTG
The DNA here is from genome assembly GCF_900323885.1 of [Actinomadura] parvosata subsp. kistnae. Lineage (GTDB taxonomy): Bacteria > Actinomycetota > Actinomycetes > Streptosporangiales > Streptosporangiaceae > Nonomuraea > Nonomuraea composti. The sequence continues at coordinate 2,945,652 of NZ_OOHJ01000018.1, forward strand.
GCCGCGATCAGCCCCGACCCGATCCCGCCCGGCCCCAAGGTGGCCATCCTGAGCCGGGTCCCCAACCGGGTCCTGCACGTGGTCACCAACGCCCTGCCGTACACGCAGGCCGGCTACACCGTGCGCACCCACCGCATCGTCACCTCCCAGAAGGCCGCCGGGATCGACCCGCACGTGGTCACGAGCTGGGGCTGGCCGATGCTGCAGGGGCACGCCGACGCGGCGCCGTACGACGAGATCGACGGCATCCCCTACCACCGGCTGCTGCCCGAGCCGCACCGCGAGATGCCGTTCGAGACGCAGGGCCGCATCATCAGGGGCGCCGACCGGGTCACCAAGCTCACCGCCGAGCTGCGGCCGCAGGTCCTGCACGCCGCCACCGACCACCGCAACGGCTCGATCGCGCACGCCGTGCGCGACCGCACCGGCACCCCGTTCGTGTACGAGGTGCGCGGCTTCCTCGAGGAGACCTGGGCCTCCCGCGACCCCAAGCGCATCGGCAGCCAGCGGCACGTGCTCCAGCGCGAGCGCGAGGCGTTCCTGATGCGCGAGGCCGACGCGGTCGTCACGCTGGCCGAGACGATGGCCGCCGAGATCGTCGAGCGCGGCGTGCCCAGGGAGAAGATCCACCTGGCGCCCAACGCGGTCGACGACTCGCTGCTGACGGCCCACTACGACGGGGCCTCGTTCCGGCGCGCGTACGGCATCGGCGACGACGAGATCGTGGTCGGCTCGGTGTCCAGCATCGTGGCCTACGAGGGCTTCGCCACCCTGCTGCGGGCCGCGGCGCTGCTGCGCGACCAGCGCGCCCCCGTGCGCGTGCTGATCGTCGGCGACGGCACCGAGCGCCCCAACCTGCTGGAGCTGGTCGAGGAGCTGGGCCTGAGCACGGCGATCCTGCCCGGCCGGGTCGGCCCCGACGAGGCGCTGCAGGCCCAGGACGCCATCGACATCTTCGCCTGCCCGCGGGAGGACCTGCGGGTATGCCGACTTGTTACGCCATTGAAACCCGTCGAGGCGATGGCGCTCGGCAAGCCCGTCGTGCTCAGCGATCTGCCCGCGCTGTCCGAGCTGGTCGGCTCCGACGGGGCCGGCATGCTCGTGCCGGCGGGCGATCCCGCCGAGCTGGCCAAGGCCATCGCGGGTCTGCGCGACGACCCGGCCAAGCGCGCCGAGATGGGCGAGGCGGGCCGCGCGGAAGTGGCGGCGAAGCGGACATGGAGCCGCGTTGCCGAGACTTATCAAGCCCTATACCGTTCGCTTGCCGAATGATGACCATGAATCTTCCTCCCAGTTCTGACGGGTTCGGTCGCATTAGGCGTGAGCTAGGTGGACTTGAGATAACCTTTGCGACCATGAAGTGTTGTTTCCGGCTCCCAAAGGCACAGCTGTGACAGAAATCGACTTGACTGTCATCGGCCTGGGCTACGTCGGCATGCCTCTCGCCAAGGAGGCTGTGGGCGCCGGCCTGCGGGTCGTCGGCCTTGACGTGGACCCCGCCAAGGTCGACGCGCTCAACGCCGGGCAGTCCTACATCGATGACCTTTCCGACGCCGACCTCGAGCACATGCTGGCCAACGGCTTCAGCGCCACGCTCGACGAGTCCGTGCTGGCCAGGAGCAACACGATCGTCATCTGCGTGCCCACCCCGCTCGATGACGACCACCGGCCCGACCTGTCCGCCGTCGAAGGCGCCACCAAGGCCGTCGCCCGCAACCTCAGCAAGGGCACCCTCGTCGTGCTGGAGTCCACCACGTGGCCCGGCACCACCGACGAGCTGGCCCGGCCCCTGCTGGAGACCTCCGGGCTGAAGGCGGGCGAGGACTTCCACCTCGCCTTCTCGCCCGAGCGCATCGACCCGGGCAACCCCAAGTTCGGCCTGCGCAACACGCCCAAGGTCGTCGGCGGCTACACGATGACCTGCCGCGACCGCGCCACCGCGTTCTACGGGCGCTTCATCGAGCAGGTGGTGCCCGTCAGCGGCACCCGCGAGGCCGAGATGGCCAAGCTGCTGGAGAACACCTACCGGCACGTCAACATCGCCCTCGTCAACGAGATGGCGATCTTCTGCGACGAGCTCGGCATCGACCTGTGGGAGGCCATCGAGGCGGCGGCCACCAAGCCGTTCGGCTTCCACAAGTTCCTGCCCGGGCCCGGCGTCGGCGGGCACTGCATCCCCGTCGACCCTTCGTACCTCTCGTACACCGTGCGCAAGCTCGGCTACCCGTTCCGGTTCGTCGAGCTGGCACAGGAAATCAACGAGCGGATGCCCTCGTACGTGGTCGCCCGCGTACAGCGGTTGCTCAACAGGCATAAGAAGCCCGTGAACGGCGCCAGAGTCGTTATGCTCGGCGTCACCTACAAACCGGATATCGCCGACGAGCGCGAGACCCCGGCCCTGCCCGTGGCGCGAGCGCTGCTGGAGCTGGGCGCGGAGCTCTCGTTCGCGGACCCGTACGTCAAGGAGTGGGCGGTGGACGGCACCCCGGTGCCGCGTGAGGAGGATCTGGCCGAGGCCGTGATCAACGCGGACGTGACGCTGCTGCTGCAGCAGCACGCCGCGTTCGACCTCGACATGGTCGAGGCGAAGGCCAAGCTCGTGCTGGACACCCGCGGCGTGCTCGCCGAGGGTGAACGCGTCGAGCGGCTGTAGCGACGGAGGGCTGCGCGCAGTGCACGTGCTCGTCATGACGGTGGTGCATAACCCCGAGGACGCGAGAATTCTGCATCGGCAGATCCGTGCCCTTGTGGATGCCGGTCATGAGGTCACGTACGCCGCGTCGTTCACGGCGCACGGCGTCGTCCCCAGGCCGTGGGTCAACGGAGTCGACCTCCCCCGGGCCGCCCAGCGCAAGCGGGTGGCCGCGGTCTGGGCCGCGCGCAGGCTGTTCAAGCGCATGCGCGACAAGGTCGACCTCGTCCTCATCCACGACCCCGAGCTGCTGTTCGCGGTGTGGGGCATCCGCAACAGGCCGCCCGTGGTGTGGGACGTCCACGAGGACACCCCCGCCACCCTCTCGCTCAAGCCCTGGCTGCCGGCGCCGCTGCGGCCGCCGGTGCGCTTCCTGGCCCGCATGCTCGAAGGCACCGCCGAGCGCCACATGCACCTGCTGCTGGCCGAGACGGCGTACGCGGGCCGGTTCAAGCACGCCCACCTCATCGTGCCCAACGAGACGTGGGTGCCCGACTCCGTCACCCCGCCCGGCGACGACCGGATCGTCTACCTCGGCTGGCTGTCCAAGGCGCGCGGCGTGGTCGAGGCGGTCGAGGTGGCCAAGCTGCTGCAGCCGTACCGGGTGGCGGTCGAGCTGATCGGGTACGCCGACCCGCAGAGCCGCCCCATGCTCAACCAGGCCGTCACCGAGGGCCTGCTGGAGTGGCGCGACTTCATGCCCAACGACGAGGCGCTCAAGCGGCTCGACGGGGCACTGGCCGGCCTGTCGCTGCTGCACGATGAGCCGAACTACCGGCACTCCATGCCCACCAAGATCGTCGAATACATGGCGCACGGCATCCCCGTCATCACCACCCCGTCGCCGCGCGCGGTCGAGCTGGTCGAGCGCTACGACAGCGGCGTCGTGGTGCCGTGGGAGGACCCGAAGGCGGTCGCGCAGGCCGTACTGACGCTGCGCGACGACGTACGGGAGCGGCGGGCGCAGGGCGCGCGGGGCTACGCGGCGGCCCGCGCCAACCACCACTGGCCCAACTCCGCCAAGCGGTTCGTCGCACAGCTCGAAGCCTGGGCCGGGGTCAAGCCGTAACTTCCGAGGGCGGGGTAGGTTCCTGAACGTGCGCTGGCTCTTCCTGGTCGCGGGCGCAGCCATCCTGGCCGTGGTCGCCGCCGTGATCATCGTGCTGCCGTCCGGCGACCCGGCCCCCGTCGCGTCCACGTCCGCCGCGCCCAAGCCGACCAAGACCGAGCCCACGCCGAAGGTGAGCGAGTTCACCGACGACTGTGGAACGTTCGACACCGACAAGAAGGCCCCGTACGCCGTCACCGGCTACTGGATCACCCCCCAGTCGAACCCCTGCACCTGGCGCAAGCAGCTCCAGGAGATCCACGGCGTCGGCGGCGACACCATCATCAGGATCGGCTACGGCCTGCAGTTCCGCACGGTGAACGACGCCGGCCAGATCCTCAAGGAAGGCGAGGTCGACCCGCTCTACAAGCCGTGCGAGGAAGACGGCCTGAGCTGCCACGACGCCGCCCTGAGCGACCTGCAGAAGGCCAACCCCGAGAACCGCGTCGGCCGCGTCTACGTCTACCGCACCGACGAGCTGTTCGGCCAGGACCTGTTCCGCTGCCCCGGCATGGAGCACGCCGTCCAGGCCGGCAAGCGCACCTACTACCGGCTCCTCACCCAGCCCGACGGCTCCGACGACGCCACCTGCGACTTCGAGAGCAAGGCCCGCTCGTACGACATGATCCTCGTGGCCGGCTCCAACAAGGGCGAGGACAGCCTCACCCAGCTCCTCGACCTGGCCGACCAGTTCGGCATGCGCGTCTTCCCCGCGCTGCCGCTCGCCCCCCGCGACTCCAAGAACAAGATCAGGGCCGAGAAGCGCCACCTCGGCACGCTCACCACCCTCACCCGCCGCATCCTCCAGGACTACGGCGCCCGCTTCGAGGGCCGCGACTCGCTCGGCGGCGTCTACCAGCCGTTCGAGGTGCAGATGTCGGCCACCCTCGCCACGAACCCCACCCTTGAGGTGTACGCCGACCAGCACACCATCGTCGAGCAGGAGCTCCGCAAGCCCATCCTCATCAGCCCCTACCTCGACGCCCGCAAACGCGTCCCGTTCGGGCAGACGCCCAAGCAGGTGGCCGAGGGGTTCAAGGCTCTGGTGAAGACCGGGGTCGGCATCATCGCGCCACAGGACAGCCGGGGGACGGGCAAGGTCGGGCTGTTCTGGCCCGACGAGCGCGACCAGGAGGTGGACGAACGGCTGCGCCCCATGGTGGGGGAGTCGACGTACGACACCGCCTACCACGGCTCGACCCGCGACTACTACCGCGAGATGGCGGCGGCCCGCGAGGAGCTGATCGACGAGGGCTACCACGTGGAGCTGTGGGCGAACGTGGAGGCCTTCGAACCATCGGGAGACCGCCCCTGCGCCCCGTCGGGCACCCGCGGCAAGACCGACAAGAAACGCCTGGACCAGGCGGTGACGATGGCGGGGCGTTATGTGCAGAAGATCGTCTCCTATATGTGGAGCGATTTCATGACATGTGGCGATCCGTCCCTCGAAACGGAGATTGCCCGGGATTGGCAGCGCCCCATCGCCGTAGACGCCATCCGCCGCCCCCGCGACATCCAGGACGGGGTGGAGGTCCGCGGCTACAACCTCAAGAACAGCACCATCACCATCACGTGGTCCGGGGGCACCAAGGAGATGGTCGTGTCTTCGGTGGGCTGGCTGGACGAGGACCCCATCGAGGAAGAACTACCGGTAGGAATGGCCACGGCCTGGGTCCCCTTCGACTGGACCCAGGTACCCGGCGGGGAATGGGTCCGAATCGGCGTCAAAACGTCAACGGGCCAGGCCGCCACGGAGCCCCTCCACGTACGCATCCCCACCCAGGCCGCCGGCACAGAGGGCGGCTGACACCACTCGCGGCGGGGCGTGGCGCAGGACGGAAGGCGGTTGACGCGGGCAGCGGCGTGCGGCTCGACACGGCACGGCAGGCCGCTGACGTCGCCGCCGAGCCGCATCCCCCAGCCGCCTCCCGCATCGCCCCCGTCGCGTCAGCCGCCGCCTGCGTCAGCCGCCGCCCGCGTTAGATCATGCCCCACCGCTGACGCCAGCCGCCTTTCGTGCCGAGCTGTGCCGCCTTCCTGCCGGTGCCCGCTACGCCAGGCCATGCCATCCCTTCCGTAACACGCCATGCCCAGCCGTGGCTTCGTGGCCGCCTGGCGGGTCACGCCATGCCGCCCTCCCCGCCGCGCCATGAGCCTCGTCAGGCGGCTGAGGCGGGCAGCGGCGTTGTGCGGCTCGGCGCGGAAGGCCGCTGACGTCGCCGCCGAGCCGCATCCCTTGAGGAGGCACGGCGGGCGCGCCCAGCACAGAGGGCGGCTGCGAGGGACAAGGGACAGCGAGCGGAGACAGGCGGCCCTCGTCCGGTTGGCCGGTTCGCTGGCTGGTACTCCTGCGTGTAACGTGCCTGCCATGGTCCCGAGCATCCCGGTCAGTGTCGACCTGGTCGTGCTCACCGTGCGCAACCAGGCGTTGTGCGCCCTCGTGTGGCGCCGCGACAACCCGCCGTTCCTGCGCCGCTGGTCGCTCCCGGGCGGCTTCATCCAGCTCGACGAAGACCTCCCGGCCGCCGCGCACCGCCTCCTCGCCGAACGGGCCGGTCTCCCGGGCGCCCCCGTCCACCTGGAGCAGCTCCAGACGTACGGCTACCCCGACCGCGACCCCCGCCAGCGCGTCCTCAGCGTCGCCTACCTCGGCCTGGCCCCCGACCTCCCGGCCTCGGAAAAGGCCCACATGAGCTGGCAGCCGATCGACTCACTCACCGTCATGGCGTTCGACCACCGCCGCATCATGCTGGACGGCATCGAACGCGCAAGAGCCAAACTGGAGTACACCTCCCTGGGCGCCGCCTTCTGCCCCCCGGAGTTCACCGTCGCAGACCTCCGCAGAGTGTACGAAATCGTCTGGGGCCGCCCGCTCGATCCTCGGAACTTCCACCGCAAGGTCACCAAGGCAGAAGGCTTCCTCCTGGAAACCGGCGGCACCACCACCCGCGACGGCGGCCGCCCCGCCAAGCTCTACCGCCGCGGCCCCGCCGAACTCCTCCACCCCCCGATGCTCCGCAGCCTCAAGGAGTAACGACCGGACACCAGCTCCCCTCCCACCCACCCGCCCTCAAAGGACCTCGCTCCCGCTCGGACTCCCTCCCCTGCGGGCGCTTCGCGCACAATCGCCTTCGCTCCGCTCAGCCGCCCTTCCTGCAGAGCTGTCGCCCCAAGTTCACCGGACAGGCAGGCGCAAGGACGGCCCGAGTCGAGGCACCCATCCCGACTCGTCAGTTGGCATGAGAACTGGCTGCGTGCCCTTGACCATGGCCATCAGGCGAGTCATGCCATTCGATCAAGCCAAGGAGCAGGTGAGCCGCGATGCGTAGAAACGGCACGGGGCCATGGGCGGGACGTCCTTTGCTGCTGAGGTCGTCGGGGTTCGCGGCCGTGCCGGATCAACTACAACGATTCTTTCACCGGCCCCGGCCGCGAACGGGCCCACCCCTTGGGACGGTCGCAGGCGTTCCCAACGGCACAAGCTGAGGGGGCCCGTGTGCCGGCCGAGCGCCGGAAGATGAGGCGGTTCGATGCCCCTCCTCCATGGGAGGTCGCAGGTGCTCAGGTGCGCCCGCGCATCGTCAGCCCGCTGCTTGGCCGTCGCAGAACACCGTCTTGATCAGTGTGTCGAGGGCCTGCGGGAACTTCGCGGCCGGGGACCTCGTGGCGTCGTCCACGTAATTGAGGGAGGCGGTGAGGGTCTTGCGGCCGTCGGGGGAGCTGTACATCAGCGCCCCGTAAGCGTGCGGCGGGCTGCCGTTGTGCTGGTAGACGGTGCCGCAGCCGGGGCCGAGGTCCTGGACGAACAGGCCGAAGCCGTAGCTCTGCTTCGGGTGCGGGGTGCGCATCTGAGCGAGCAGCGGGGCGGGCAGGAGCCGGCCGCTGTTGAGGGCGGAGAAGAACGTCTGGAGGTCCTTGGTCGTGGAGATCATGTCGCCGGCGCCGGCCAGCAGGGACATGTTCTGGCGGGAGACGTCCACCACCTTCCACTTGCCGGTCGCGTCCTGGTAGCGGTAGTAGCCGTGGGCGTGCGGGCCCGGGAGTTGTGTGCGGTTGCCCGGCACCACCGTGTTCTTCAGGCCGAGGGGGCGTAGGACGCGGCGATGCAGCTCGTCGGCGAAGGGGCGGCCGGTCACCTGCTCGATCACCAGGCGGGCCAGCGTGTAGTTGGTGTTGGTGTAGTTCTGGTCCGTGCCGGGCTCGAAGCGGGGCGGCTTGGACAGCGCCACCCGTACCAGCTCTTCGGGCTGGTAGGCGTGGAAGCGGTTGGCCAGCCAGTCGTCGCCCGTGGCGGGGATGCCCAGGACCCACGCGCCGTCGGGGTCGAAGTCGCCGGTGTAGTTGAACAGGCCGCTGGTGTGTTGCAGGAGCATCCGTACGGTGATCCGCTCGTCCAGGCCGAACTCGGGCAAATGGGTGGCGACTGGATCGTCCAGCCCCAGCTTGCCCTCGGACACCAGTTGCAGCATCACCGTCGCGGTGAAGGTCTTGGTGACGCTGCCGACCCAGAACCGGCCGTTCGCCGGTGGCTTGGCCGGCTGGCCCAGCTCGCTCGATCCGGCGGTGCCTACCCATTCGCCGTTCTCGTACCGTACGCGGGCCTGGATCCCGAGGAAACCGGCGTCGACGAATGCCTGGATGGCCTGCTGAAGCTCCGGGCGGTTCTGTTCGGAGGTGGCGGCGGCTGCTGCAGCATTCTGCGACACCGGGGTGTTGCCGTCTGCGGTCGTGCGGCTGCCGGCGGATGTGCGGCTGTCGACTGGGGTGGTGGCGGCCATTGCGGGGGTGGCGGCGCCGGCCAGGAGCGCGGCTGCCAGTGCCGCGACTCCCGCTCGCCGCAAGGTCCTCGTGGGGCGGGCCCCCGTGACCCGGGTGCGCACGTCGTTGCTCTCGTTACTCGTCCTCTGCGGCCCACCGGCCGTGATCGCTGCACCGTTCATGGCGCTTACCATCGCGGGCTGCTCTGATACGGGGCCGTCGCAGGGCTGACACGACCGCTGACACGCTCCCGACCGCTGATCAGGACCCCATCGCCGCCCCCGCCGCCTCGGGCGGGCCTGCGACCTCGTCCCCCGGCCCCTGGCCACTCCCATGAGTAAGGCCCTCCGCTCGTTCGAGCGAAGGGCCTCATGGGGCCTCACATGCGGGGCTACTGCGTCGAGCCGAGCCGGACGGCGAACGCCTGTACGCCGGTGGGTGCGTCCCAGGTGGCTCCGACGCCGACCAGGGCCCAGCCGCCGGAGCAGTCAGGGGTGCCGTACAGGAACGCGGTGTCGGTGGTGTCGTTGGAGAAGCGGATCGCGCCGCCGCTCAGCTCCAGGCAGGTGTCGCTGGGCGGCTCCACCACCTGGAACGGCTGCCCGGCTGGGGTGATCCAGGTGTAGGTGCCGGAGGCTGCCTGTGCGGCCGGTGCGGCGAGGAGGATGGTGGCGAGCGGGGCGGTGAGCGCCACCGCCACCCTTCCCCATGCGTACTGCGTGTATCGGCTCATAAACTGAAAGTAAGCGGACGGTCGCGTGGGCACCATATGTCATGCGATCTCGGCACGGCACGTATTTGCAGGTCGGCGCCGTTGCTCAGGTTCAGGGCCCGAAGCGGCGCCGGTGACGAACGCGCGCGCCGGTGACGAACACGCGTCGGCGATGAACTCGACGCGCCGGCGATGAACGCGCGCATGGCGATTCTCGCCGCACCGTCAGAGCTGGGAGCCGCCGCCGTCCACGGTGAGCTCGGCGCCCGTCGTGTACGTGGCCTCGAACGCGAGGAACACCACCGCCCTGGCGACCTCCTCGGGCGTGCCCATGCGGAGCATCGGGTTGTCGGCGGCCATCTGCGCCTTCATCTGCTCGGCCGCCTCCTTGGGCATCGACTTCTCCAGGATGCCGGAGTCGATCGGGCCGGGGCTGACCGCGTTGACGCGGATCCTGCGGGGCAGCAGCTCGCGGGCGAGGCCGCGGGTCATGGAGCGCAGTGCCGCCTTGCTCGCCGCGTACGCGCTGAGCATCGGCAGGCCGAGCACGTTCGCGACGGAGGTGGTGAGGACGACGCCGCTGCCCTCGGCGAGCAGCGGAGCGAGCTTCTGCACGGTGAAGTACGGCCCCTTCGCGTTGATGGCCATCAACTGGTCGAACAGCTCCTCGCTCGTCGACTCGAACGGCGCGAACCCGTTCACGCCCGCGTTGGCGAACAGGGCGTCGATGCTGCCGAACTCGGCCTTGACCCGGTCGGCCAGCGCGTCGATGTCGGGTGCGGACGACGCGTCGCTGCGTACCGCGATGGCGTCGCCGCCGAGCTGCTCGCGGGCGGCGTCCAGGGTGTCCTGGTTCCGTCCGGTGATCAGCACGCGTGCTCCGCCGGCCGCCAGCAGCCGCGCGGTGGCCAGGCCGAAGCCGCTGCTGCCGCCCGTGATGACGACCTTCTTGCCTTCGTACTCGCCCATATCCGGGCACCCCCAAATGTCGCTGGTCGAGTCCCGTCCTGGTGGAGTGGCGGGACGAGATCGAGTGAACACCCGCTCTGACCTGGGCGTCCAAGACCTGGTTCGCACCTCGACATGCGGAATCCGTATGACGGAATACAGTGAGGAAGTGTCCGAAATCGCCGCATCGTCACCGCCGGTCGGCGCCGGAACCGACCCCGGAGCCGGCCCAGGCCCAGGCCCAGGGGCAAGCACAGAGGCCGAGCCGGAGGTGCATTTCGATCTCGACCTGCGGCTCGTGCGGTACTTCACGGTCGTCGCCGAGCATCTCAACTTCGCCAGGGCCGCCGCCGCGCTCCATCTCGCCCAGCCGTCGCTGAGCCGCCAGATCCAGCGCCTGGAGGAGATGCTGGGCGTGCGCCTGCTCGAACGCACCACCCAGGGCAGCCGCCTGACCGCGGCGGGGGCGGCGTTCCTGCCGCAGGCGCAGGCGTTGCTGCACGCCGCCCGCCGGGCGGCGCTGAGCGCGCGGGCCGCCGCGCCGCCGCGCACGATCACCGTCGGCTACCTCGAAGACCTGGTCATCACCCCCGCCGTGCGCGACCTGCGCCGCCGACACCCGGACGCCCACGTCCGCACCCGTCACCTCGACTGGGACGAGGCCCGCGCCCTGCCCGACGGCCAGGTGGACGTGCTCGTCGCCCGCACCCCGCTGCCGATTCCGGGTGATGGCCTGACCGAGACCGTCCTCTACGACGAGCCCCGCGTCCTGCTCGTGCCCGCCGGTCACCGCCTGGCCGGCGAGGAGTCGCTGACCCGCGACGACTTCGCGGGCGAGCCCCTGGTGGCCTGCGCGGGCGTGGCCCCGATGTGGGCGCGGTTCTGGCGGCTGGAGCCGCGCCCGGACGGCCAGCCGGCGCCGCTCGCCCTGGTCGTCGACACGTTCGAGGACAAGCTGGAGCTGGTCGCCGAGGGCCGGGCCCTCGCGGTCGTCCCGGCCGGCGACCGGCGCGTCACGCTGCGGGACGACCTCGCCACCGTCCCCGTCGAGGGCATCGAGCCCTGCCGGGTGGTCGTGGTGCACCGCACGGGCGACCGCGACCCGCTCGTCGCCGACTTCGTGACGTCCGCCAGGACGTTCCTCACCTCGCCGTGGACGGCCGGCTGAGGCAGGGGCTTCCCGGCCCGGCGCCAGGTGTCACGCTTGGCCGGTGACCTCACGGTGCGATCAGTGGGCGGGGCCAGCTAGGTGACGAATGGTGATGAATCGGTGACGATGGCAGCTTGTGCCCTCTAAGATCTGTTGGGCCCGTACCCCTGGCGACAAGGAGACGACGGTTGATCGCGACGGCGGCAGCGGCGCGGTGACATCCCTCGCGGGCCGGTACCGGCTGCTCGCGCAGCTCGGGCAGGGCGGCATGGGCACGGTCTGGCGGGCGATGGACGAGCTGCTCCGCCAGGAGGTGGCGATCAAGGAGGTCCGCCTCCCGCCGAACCTCGACGAGAGCGCCCGCTCCGAGCTGGTCGACCGCACGCTGCGCGAGGCGCGGGCCGCGGCGGCGCTGCGCGACCACCCGTCCATCGTGACCGTGCACGACGTGGTGCTCGACGACGGCCGCCCCTGGATCGTCATGGAGCTCGTCCGCGGCCGCTCCCTGGATCGGGTGGTACGCGACGACGGCCCCCTCCCGCCGGCCCGGGTCGCCGGGATCGGCCTGCGGATGATCGAGGCGCTGTCGGCGGCGCACGCGTCCGGCATCCTGCACCGCGACGTCAAGCCCGCGAACGTCATGCTCACCGACGACGGCCGGGTGCTGCTGACCGACTTCGGCATCGCGACCATCGCCGGTGACGTCGCGCTCACCCAGACCGGGCTACTGTCCGGCTCGCCCGGCTACATCGCCCCCGAACGGCTGCGCGGCGAGCCGGACGGCCCGCCTGCCGACCTGTGGTCGCTCGGCGCCACGCTCTACCTGGCGGTGGAGGGCGCCCCGCCGTTCTCCCGGCACAACGAGGCGGCGGTGCTGGCGGCCGTGCTGATGCAGGAGCCCGCCCCGTTCCGGCTGGCGGGGCCGCTCGGCCCGGCACTGGCCGCCATCCTGGAGAAGGACCCGGCCCGCCGCTGCTCCCCTGAGCAGGCGACCGCCTGGCTGACCCCCATCGCCCAAGGAACCCAAGGTGCTCAAGGCCTCCAAAGCGCCCAAAGCATCCAAAGCACCCATCCGCCTGGCGTATCCGCCGCCCATCCGCCTGTCGGGCCGCAGCCGCTCACGCAGGACAGCGGCCCGCGCCGCCGTCGCCGCACCAAGGCCGTCGTGGGCGCCGCGCTCGCGCTGGTCCTGCTCGTGACCGCGAGCGTGGTCGTCATCCCGCAGCTCTTCCCGAACGTCATCCGCCTCATCGGCTACGCCCTGTCGCCCCCCAGCACCACGTTCCCGACCTTCAAGCCGCGCCCGACGGCGTCGGCCACCCCGTCCACGCCGCTCATCGGCGAGTTCGAGGCGTGCGAGCTGCTGACGACCACGCAGGTCCGCTCCCTGTTCGGGCACACCGTGAAGCGCCAGTGGCTGACGGACGCGTCGTGCTCCTGGCGCGGCGGCACGTTCCAGGTGCTGACCGTGATGGCGTACCGCGCGCCCAGCACGTCGGTGGCGGGCACGATGCACGAGCAGACCGTGAAGTACATGCGGGACGAGCCGAAACGCAACCCGGGCACCAAGTTCCGCGAGCGCCCCGACATCGGCGAGGACGCGTACAGCCACACGGGCCGGCTCTTGGAGGGCCTGCCGTCCTACATGACGAAGGTCGCGTTCACGGTCTCGAACGTCTCCGTGACCGTCAGCCTGCAACGCGGCCGGCCGGGCGACGCGGGCTCGCAGAAGGTCGCCAAGCTGGTCGCGGACGCACTTCGGAAGCGGGTGCAGCGCGCGGGCACGGGTTGATGCCTCATCTAAAGTGATGCCATGCCTCGTTTCCGCCGCATCCTGGACACCATGGCCGCCTACAAGCCGGGCAAGGCGGTCGCCGCGCCCGACGGGCGCTCGTACAAGCTGTCTTCCAACGAATCCCCGTACGACCCGCTGCCCTCCGTGGTCGAGGCCATCGCCGAGGGGGCGCGGCAGGTCAACCGCTACCCCGACCCCGCCTCCGTCAAGCTGACCGAGGCCATCGCGGAGCGCTTCGACGTGCCGGCCGAGCACGTCGCGCTCGGCGCCGGGTCCGTGACGGTCGCGCAGCAGCTGTTCGAGACGGTGGGGGAGCCGGGCGCCGAGGTCGTGTACGCGTGGCGGTCGTTCGAGGCGTACCCGCTGCTCGCGGACCTGGCCGGGGTCACGTCCGTCACGGTGCCGCTGGCGGGCGAGGACCACGACCTGAACGCCATGGCCGAGGCGATCACCGACCGGACCCGCATGGTGTTCGTGTGCAACCCGAACAACCCGACGGGCACCGCCATCCGCCGGGCCGAGCTGGAGGCGTTCCTCGCCCGGGTGCCCGAGGACGTGCTGGTGGTGCTGGACGAGGCGTACCGCGAGTACGTGCGTGACGAGGACGTCCCCGACGGCCTCACCCTCTACCGCGACCGGCCGAACGTCGCCGTCCTGCGCACCTTCTCCAAGGCGTACGGGCTGGCGGGCCTGCGGGTCGGCTACCTGATCGCGCCCGAGCCGGTGGCGACGGCGGTACGCAAGACGATCATCCCGTTCGCGGTGAACCATCTCGCGCAGGTCGCCGCCGTCGCCTCGCTGCGTGCCGAGGACGAGCTGCTGGACCGGGTCGAGCGGGTGGTCAAGGAGCGCACGCGGGTGCGTGAGGCGCTCATCGCGCAGGGCTGGACGGTCCCGCCCACGGAGGCGAACTTCGTCTGGCTGCGCCTCGGCGCGCACACCCCCGCCTTCGCCGCGGCCTGCGCCGAGCAGGGGGTGGCGGTGCGGCCGTTCGGGGAGGAGGGCGTGCGCGTGTCGATCGGCTCGCCGGAGGCCAACGACGCCTTCCTCGCCGTGACCGGCGAGCTGGTCGGGAAGATGAACGGTTAAGGCCGTTCTGACGAAACAGCGCCGTTCAGACGAAAGAGCGGCTGTTCGGACGAAACAGCGGCCGTTCGGACGAAACAGCGCCGTTCGGACGAAAGGGCGGCCGTTCAGGCGAAGTAGTGGCCGAGGTCGAGGTCGGCGAGCAGGCCCGGGTGGGCCGGCTGCCAGCCGAGCAGCCGCCGGGTGTGCTCGCTGCGGGCCGGGTTGTCGAGCGGGACGACGGCCGCGAGGAACCCGAAGTGGGCCTCCGCCTGGTCCTGCGGGATGGCGGCGACGGGCACGTCCAGGTGCCGGCCGATGGCCTCGGCGATGTGCCGCAGCGGCACGCCCTCGTCGGCCACGGCGTGCAGCCGTGAGCCGGCGGGCGCCCGCTCCAGGGCGAGGCGGTAGACGCGGGCGGCGTCGAGGGTGTGGACGGCGGGCCAGCGGTTGGCGCCGTCGCCGAGATAGCCGGACACGCCCTTGTTCCGCGCGGTGGCGATGAGCATCGGGACGAACCCGGCGCGGTCGAGCTCGCTGTGCACGGTCGGGGGGAGCCGCACGACCGAGGACCGGATGGCGCTCTCGGCCAGCTCGGCGACCAGCTTCTCGGCGCCGATGCGGGCGGCCAGGCCGGGGCCGGGGGTCAGCACGACGTCCTCGGTGGCGGGGCCCGCCGAGGCGTGGGCCAGCAGGGCCGTCCCGGAGGTGCCGACGAAGGGCTTGCCGGTGCCGGCGAGCGCCTCGCGGAAGGCCCGCAGGGCCGCCAGGTCGGCCTCCACGGCGGTGGCGATGTCTCCCGCCATCATCGCGTCGTGCTTGAAGGCGAGGTGGATGACGCCGTCGGCGTCGGCGGCGGCCTCGCGCAGGCCGTCGAGGTCGTCGAGGTCGCCGGGGCGGGCCTCGGCGCCGAGCGCCTTCAGCGCGGCGGCGGAGTCGTCGGTACGCGCCAGGCCGACGACCTGGTGACCGGCGGAGAGCAGCTCGGGAACGACGGCGGAGCCGATGTGGCCCGTCGCTCCGGTGACGAAGACACGCATGAAGAAGCCTCCTGGGCCCTCAGTGACAGGACTTGGTCTCATCACTGTAACACGCGATGGGACTGAGTCTCATCGCGTAGAATTCCGCCATGGGGCGATGGGAGCCGAACGCACGCGAGCGCCTGGAACGTGCGGCGCTGGAGCTGTTCGAGGAGCGTGGCTACGACAGCACCACCGCGGCGGGCATCGCCGAGCGCGCGGGGCTGGCGAAGAGCAGCTTCTTCCGGCACTTCGCCGACAAGCGGGAGGTGCTGTTCGGCGGGCAGGAGGTGTTCAACCGCCTCGTCGCCGACGCGATCACCGGCTCGCCCCCCGAGGCGACGCCGATCGAGATGCTGGGCGCGGCGCTGGACGCGGTGGCGGTCGTCTTCACCGACGAGCGGCGCGCGCTGGCCCGCCGGCGCCAGGCCATCGTCGCCGGGCACGACGACCTGCGCGAGCGCGAGCTGCTCAAGCTCGCCGCGCTCACCGGGTGCCTGTCCGACGCGCTACGCGGACGCGGCGTCCCCGACCCGGCCGCCGGCCTGGCCGCCGAGCTCGCCGGCCTCGCCTTCCGCAACGCCTTCGCCCGCTGGATCGACCCGGCCAACGACCAGGGCTTCGCCACCATCGCCCGCCAAGAGCTCAAGGCCCTGGTGGCCGCCACCGCCACCCTGACCTGACCCACCTCCCGCCCTCCCGAGCCAGGCACATGCCGCCTGCGGCCCGCCGCCCAAATCGGAGGGACGCCCGGACCGTTGCCGGTGGCCGGTGAGGCCGGTGGCCGGTCAGTTGGGGCGGCGGTGGCGGAGGCGGCCGATGAGCAGGCCCATGGTGCCGGCGCAGCCCGCGAGCACGACCGAGCCGCCCACCAGCCAGCTCGCGTCGGCGCGTCTGGCGCGGGCCTGGGTGCTCACCGCCGCCTGCCTGACGGGCGGGGCACCGGCCGCGCCCGCTCCGGCGGCGCCGGTGGAGGGGCCGGTGGAGGGGCCGGTGGAGGGGCCGGTGGAGGGGCCGGTGGAGGGCCGGAAGAGGACGTCCGAGCAGGAGTAGTAGGTGTCCGGGGTGTCGGAGTTCTGCCAGATCGTGTAGATGAGATGGCGGCCGGTCCTGGCGGGCAGCCGCCCCTTGATCGTGTAGGACCCGTTCTTGAAGGCGGGGTCGGTGGCGGTGAGGAACGGCTCGCGCTCCAGGTCGGCCCACCGCAACGGCTTGGCGGGGTCGTAGCCCTTCTTGGTGACGTACAGCCGGAAGGTGCCCCGGTGCGGGATGGTGCCGCGGTACTTGAAGGTGAAGCGGGCGCCGGGCCGTACCGGGGTGGCGGGCCAGTCGGCGCGGGCGAGGTCGAGCCCCTTGAAGGCGGGCAGCCCGCCGCTGCACAGCTTCCCGTCGGGGATCACCTGGCGGTCGCGTCCGGCCACGTCGGGGACGCGCAGGTCGTCCCAGGCACGGGGCAGGACGCCGCCGCTGGCCCGCACGGCCGCCCGGCAGGCCGCGGACCGGGCCGCGGCGGCGGAGCCTTCCGCGCCGCAGGCGGCGGCCCTGCTGGCCGGCTCCTCCAGCGCGCCGTGCGCCCGCACTGTCAAGCCGGCGGCAGCGGGCACAGCAGCGGGCACGGCAGCGGGCGCGGCGGGCCCGGCAATGGACGCGGCAGCGGGCCCGGCGGCCAGCGACGATGCCGCCAGCAGCGCGACGATCATGAATCCCATCCGGCAAGACCTCCCGGTGTCGTCCCACCGGAGGTACGCACGCCGGACGCCAAGGGTTCAGGCCGAGGAGGCGACCTTCTCGGGTTCGAGCGCCGCTCTGGCCCGGGCCCGCCGCTCGGTCGAGACGACGAGGGCGACGCCGACGAGGATCACCAGGCCGCCGAGCACGATCTGCACGGTGACGTGCTCGTTCACGACCAGCACGCCCAGGATGACGGCGACGATCGGGTTGACGTAGGCGTACGTGGAGACGAGGGAGATGGGCGCGTTGCCGAGCAGCCACGTGTAGGCGGTGAAGCCGACGAGCGACCCCACCAGCACGAGATAGGCGAGGGCCGCCCACGAGCGCCCGGAGACGGCGGCGACGTCGAGCCGTTCCCCGATGGAGGCACCGACGATGGCGAGGCCGGCGCCGCCGGCGAGCATCTCGATGGCGCTGGCCGTCCACACGTTGGGCGGCATGGGGATGCGCGACGACAGGAACGAGCCGATCGACCAGGACACGGAGCCGAGCAGGATGATCACGATGCCGGTGGTGCCGGCGCTCTCGCCGCCGCCGTTCAGTGACAGGGCGGCGACGCCGCCGAAGCCGACCAGCACGCCCACCAGGGTGAGCATGGCGGGCCGGTCCCTGAACACGAGCCGCAGCACCACGAGCCACAGCGGCACGGAGGCCACGAGCAGGGCGGCCAGGCCGCTGGAGATGTGCTGCTCGGCGACGGCCACCATGCCGTTGCCGCCGGTGAGCAGCAGCAGCCCGACCAGCGCGGCGCCGCCGAGCTGCTTGAGCGTCATCCTGAAGGGCGCGAGCCTCTTGGTGACGAGGAGGAAGGCGGCGAGCAGCAGGGCGGCCGAGACGAACCGCATGGCGCCGTGGAACAGCGGCGGCATGGTCTCGATGGCGATCCTGATGCCGAGGTACGTCGAGCCCCACACCACGTAGACGATCGCCAGCGCGCCCCAGATCATGAGGGTCCGGCGACTGTCAGCAGTGTTTGCACTCATGGCTCATGAACTTACAGGGCGTCCCCGACAAAATGCTCGCGGGTATCAGACTTCGGACAATGGCGGGATATTAGCGATAGGCGGCTTTCACGCCACTGGTGGCTCCATGGCCGCGCCCGGCAGGATCGAGCCATGTCGAACACCGCCGCCATCGCGCACTTCTCCGCCCGCCTGTCCTTCGAGACCGACGTCTCCGACGTCGCCGCCGACCTGCTCGCCGGCACCCCCGGCCTGGTCGTCGTCGACTCGCGCAGCCGCGAGAGCTGGGACCAGGGCCACATCGAGGGCGCCGTGCACCTGCCGACCCGGGAGATCGCCGCCAGGGCCGGGGCGATGGTGCCGAAGGACGCGGCGGTCGTGACGTACTGCTGGGGGCCGGGCTGCAACGGCGCCACCCGCGCGGCGCTGGAGTTCGCCAAGCTCGGCTATCAGGTCAAGGAGATGATCGGCGGGTTCGAGTACTGGGCGCGGGAGGGCTTTCCCGTGGAGACGGCGTCGGGGGTCTCGCGCCGCCCGGTGGACGCGCTGACGGCGCCGATCTCCGGCGCCGCCTGTGCCTGTTGACCGGACGGTGAACGGGGCTCCAGCGGCTCCACAGCGCCGTACAGCCGTCTTTCCGGCCCCTTGGGGCGCACAAGTCCGCCCGAAACCCGCCAGATCAGTACCACAACGGGGGGCGACTGCTCGAAATCGCCGCCAATCGACGAGATTCGTTCATCAAGAACGACACCTCGGGGCGGAGGCCGGCGGCGGAAGAATTTGGTGCCCCCGTCCGAATCTCGTCGATCGGGGGCGTCGGAGAACATACCCCCATCTACACGGGCCAACCAATGAGTTCATGAGAGTCAAGCCGCAAGTTTGCGAACCTGACACCTTCCGTCAAGGCCGAAGGCATGCCAAGGGGCGGACCCGCTCATGGCGGGCCCGCTCCGTGGCGGCCGCTCAGCGCGGCCCGAGCTTCTCCACGATCAGCCGGTAGAGCTGACGCGGCCGGCCGGGCTGCGGCGTACGGTTCGGCGGAAGCGGCCACGCGAGTCCCTCGTCAACCAACGTGCGCAGCAACCGCCGGGCCGTACGAGGCGTGACCCCGAGCATCTTGCCGGCGCCCTCGGCATCGACCACGGTGTCGCCGCCTTCGAGCTTGGCCGCCAGTCTGGCCAGCACCTCCACCCCCTTCGGCTTCAGTGCGGTGGCTCCGGCGGGCGGCATCCGCGGGGCCGGGATGAGTGCCCGCCCCTCGCGGTCGACCGCGAAGCCCTGTGCCTGTTTGCCCGCCTGTGTCCGGGCCAGCGCGGCCCTGGCGTGCGACTCGGCGTCGTGCGTCGTGCGCCCCATGCCCACACCGACCTCGACCGCCAGCCCCAGCTCGTCCCTGATCCTGGCGGCGAACGGCAACACCCTGAACCCGTCGGTGGCCGCCGCGATCGAGCCCCTGGTGGCGGTCACCAGGTAGCTGTGATCGTCGATCGGCCAGACGGTGGCGTTGATCCGGTTCGCCTCCTGGACCAGGAGCCGGTGCAGCGACAGCCGCAGCTCGTCGCGCCAGTAGCGCGGCGCGGCCCGGCGTACCGGCTCGCGCAGCGTCGGCACCTCCACCAGCACCACGGTGAGCTGCGACTCCTCCAGCCGGTGGTGCGCGCCGAGCAGCGCCGCGGTGTGCAGCGCCGTGCGGACCGCCGCGGAGGTCGGCCTGATCCTGATGACCGGAACGCCCGCGGTGTGCAGGCGCTCGGCCACCGCGGGCAGGCACGTCAGTGCTCCCGTGGTGGCGCCCTGGCGGGCCAGGCGTTCGTGGTAGGCCGCGATCGTGCCGGTGGCGCCCGGCTCGTCGCGGCTGTGCACGTCCGCCGCGGGGATGCCGAGGTCGGTGTACGCCTCCTCGACATCGGCCCTGCTGACCACGTCGATGCTGACCCGCTGGGGGTCCATGCGGGGGTCGAGCGCGGCCTTGGCCAGCGCCGCCACCAGTGCTGCTCCGCCGAGTTGCACGTACGTCGCGGGCATCGTCAGCACGCCGGATCGCCTGGCCAGGTCATAGGGGACCGGGCTGGCGAACAGGCATGCGTCGACACCGGGACCGAGCCGCGTCACCTTGTCGGGCGCCTCCTGCTCGTCGCGGTACGCGGCCGCGACCAGGCGACACGGCAGCGGCGCCGCGGCGTGACCCATCAGCATGACTCGCTCGACCAGGTCGTGGGGTCCGACCACGCCGATGGTGAGGTCCGGTGTCATAGCGCCCGGGCGTGACACTCGGGGAGTTTCTTCGGCCCTCTCGACCAATGTTCGTCCCATCCTGCCGTCCGTTGCAGTGCTCTCTTTTGGAACGATCGCTCGCGGGGGCCGTAATGTCACGCCCGACTTTTCCGGAAAGCCGTTCTGGTTGACCGCCCGACATCATGTTTTAGCAGCTCAACGAGGCATTTCTCGCGCTTTTTAGCGTTCGGAAATCTCTCGTGTAATGTCCGCCCCGAGAGCGCGCATTCGCGCGGCGAGATGCGCGTGACCGCGATCGATCAGGTATCCCGAGTCGATCAGGGTCTCGCCTTCGGCCGCGAGGCCGGCGAGCACGAGCGCGATGCCGGAGCGCAGGTCGTGCGCCGTCACCTGGGCGCCGGTCAGCGGCGTGCGGCCGCGCACGATGGCCCGGCTGCCGTCGACCTCGACGTTCGCGCCCATCTTGTTCAGCTCGCCGGCCAGCGCGAAGCGGCCGTCGAAGATGCGCTCGTGGATGTAGCTGGTGCCTTCGGCCAGCGCGGCGACCGTCATCATCGGCGACTGCAGGTCGGTGGCGAAGCCGGGGTAGGTGTCGGTGATGATGTTGATCGGGCGCAGCGGGCCGTCGCAACGGACGTGCAGGACGGCACCCTGGCGGTGGAACTCGACGCCCATCTGCTCCAGCTTGTAGCGGACGACCCCGAGGTCGAGGCCGGTGCCGACGAGGCTGACCTCGCCCTTGGTGAGCGCCGCCGCCATGGCGAAGACGCCGGCGTCGAGGCGGTCGGGCATCACGGTGTGCTCGACGGCGTGCAGCTCCTCGACGCCCTCGACGGTGATGAACCCGGTGCCGCCGCCGCTGATGCGCGCGCCCATCTTGGTGAGCATGTCGATGACGTCGAGGACCTCGGGCTCCAGCGCCGCGTTCTCGATCACGGTGGTGCCCTTGGCCAGGGCGGCGGCCATGATCAGGTTTTCGGTGCCGGTGTGGGAGGGGGTGTCGAGGTAGAGGGTCGCCCCGGTCAGGCCGGACGCCTTGACGTGGATGACGGTCTCGCCCTCGTCCACGATCGCGCCCAGCCGCTTGTAGCCGAGGTAGTGGAAGTCGAGGTTGCGGCTGCCGAGGTTGCAGCCGCCGACCCCTTCGACGACCGCCTCGCCGAGGCGGTGCAGCAGCGCGGGGGTGAACAGCACCGACCCGCGGAAGCGCCGCGCGATCTCGGCGGGCAGGACGGGGCTGTTCACCCGGGAGGCGTCGATGACCAGCGTGCGCTCGGACTCGTGCAGCTCGACGTACGCGCCGACCGCCTCGGCCAGCTCGACCGCGCGGCGGACGTCCTCGATGATCGGCACGTTGCGCAGGACCGTGCGGCCCTTCGGGGCGAGCAGAGCCGCACCGATCATGGGAAGCACGGCGTTCTTCGCGCCCTGAATGAACGCGGTTCCACGCAGTGCGTTGCCACCGCGCACGCGGTAACGGACCATTCGTGCGGCTCCTTGAATTCAGCGGTGAGGGCTCGATCGGGCCAACAGTAGTCGCTCACACCACATGACCCAGCCGAATCATCCGCTAAAGGGAGACCCCGTGACGCGCTCATACGCTTCTAGGTATCGCTGCCTGGTGCGCTCGACGACGTGGTCGGGGAGTCGCGGTGGTGGGTTTCCTGAGGATTTGTCCCATCCGGATTCGGGCGATAGTAGCCAATCGCGTACAAATTGCTT
Source organism: [Actinomadura] parvosata subsp. kistnae (assembly GCF_900323885.1). Taxonomy (GTDB): domain Bacteria; phylum Actinomycetota; class Actinomycetes; order Streptosporangiales; family Streptosporangiaceae; genus Nonomuraea; species Nonomuraea composti. Next base: position 2,967,549 of record NZ_OOHJ01000018.1, read on the forward strand.
GTCAAAAGAAGGTTGGGACCTTCCGGGCTTCCATTCGTCGGCCGGCCAGAAGCGCGAGGAGTCGGGCGTCAGCACCTCGTCACCCAGCGTCAGCACGCCGTCGGCATCCCAGCCCAGCTCGATCTTCGTGTCGGCCAGGATGATGCCCCGCTCGCGGGCGATCTCCGCGCCGCGCGTGTAGACGGCCAGCGTGACGCGCCGCAGCTCCGCCGCGACCTCCGCGCCGACCTCCGCCACGACCTGCTCGTACGACATCGGCTCGTCGTGCTGCCCCTGCGGCGCCTTCGTGGACGGCGTGAAGATCGGCTCGGGCAGCCGCGAGCCGTCCTCCAGCCCCTCGGGCAGCCGCACGCCCGACACCGTGCCGTCGGCGCGGTACTCGTTCAGCCCGCCCCCGGCCAGGTAGCCCCTGGCCACGCACTCGACCTGCACCATCTTCAGCGGCCGGCACAGCACGCTGCGCGGCTCGTCGCCGGGCGCCACCACGTGGTTGGGCACGACGTCCTTGAGCTGGTCGAACCACCACAGCGACATCTGCGTGAGGATGGCCCCCTTGTCGGGGATCTCGGGCTCGAGGATGTAGTCGAAGGCCGACATGCGATCGGAGGCGACCATCAGCAGCAGGCCGTCGTCGGTCTCGTAGAGGTCGCGTACCTTGCCGGAGTGCAGGTGCTTCATCGGGCGATGTCCGTTCGGTGGAAGGAGCCGCGCAGCTTGACGCGGCCCACGAGGTCGTAGGCGGCCCGCCGCGCGCTGTCCTGGTCGGGGCCGTGGCCGACGACGCTGAGCACCCGCCCGCCGTCGGAGACGACGGCGTCGCCGTCCCTCTTGGTGCCGGCGTGCAGCACGTACGCGTTCGGCGTCGGCTCCAGCCCCGTGATCGGGTCGCCCTTGACCGGCGCCGCCGGATAGTTCTCCGCCGCGATCACCACGGTCACGGCCGAGCCGCCCTTGAACACCGGGTCGAGCCCCAGCTCGCCGGTGGCGGCGGCCATGAGCAGCCCGCCCAGCGGCGTCTCCAGCCGGTCGAGGATCACCTGGGTCTCGGGGTCGCCGAACCGCGCGTTGAACTCGACGACCTTCGGCCCCTTCGACGTCAGCGCCAGCCCGACGTAGAGCACGCCCTGGTAGGGCAGCCCGCGCCGCGACAGCTCGCCGATCGTGGGGTGCACGACCTCCCGCATGACCTGCTCGGTCAGCCCGTCGGGCGCCCACGGCAGCGGCGTGTAGGCGCCCATGCCGCCGGTGTTGGGGCCCTCACCGCCGTCGTAGGCCCGCTTGAAGTCTTGCGCGAGCTGCAGCGGCACCGCCGTGCTGCCGTCGCACAGGGCGAACAGCGACACCTCGGGCCCGTCGAGGTACTCCTCGATCACCACCCGCTCGCACGCCCGCGCGTGCGCCAGCGCCTGGTCCCGGTCGTCGGTGACGACCACGCCCTTGCCCGCGGCCAGCCCGTCGTCCTTGACCACGTAGGGCGCCCCGAACTCGTCGAGCGCCGCCGCGGCCTCCTCCTCGGTGACGCAGACCCTGGCCCGCGCGGTGGGGACGTCGGCCGCCTTCATGACCTCCTTGGCGAACGCCTTGGAGCCCTCGATCATGGCGGCGTCCTTCGACGGCCCGAAGCAGGCGAAGCCGGCCTCGCGCACCGCGTCGCTCACCCCCGCCACGAGCGGCGCCTCGGGCCCGACGACCACGAGGTCGACGCGGAGCCGGCCGGCCAGCGCGGCCACCTGCCCGGGATCGAGCGGATCGACGGCGTGGACGGTCGCGACCTGCTCGATGCCAGGATTGCCTGGCGCACAGTGGAGCTCGCTGACCTGGGGATCGAGGCTGAGTGAACGGCACAGGGCGTGCTCACGCCCTCCGGAACCAATGACTAGAACGCGCACGCGGTCCATTGTCGCAGGCCCGCCGCCTCGGCCTGGCTCAGGTCGCCAGGACACCAACTGCCGGAATAGGTGAGCAACTTTGTGGAGTTCTACCTGAGCCGAGGCCCTCCTGGCGAGTATCGTCGGTTAGGTTCACCCGCCTGTGGTAGCTTAGGGCGGCTTTATGGCGTCTCGTGTGATTGGAGGTGGTCCGGGATGAATCCTGGTGATCCCAGCAGTACGTGCTCGCCCACGTACGGCCCGCATACCCCCGACCACTCCAATCCGGCAGCCTGATCGTGCCTCCACGCCATTTGTGTTGATTGAGGTGACTTCATCGCGCGTGGAGCGTCCCTGGTCGGGCGGAAAGGGACTGCCATGCGCTCGTCCACCCTTTTCCGTCGCATCAACCGTCACACCGTGCCGTCGCGCGCCCCGCACTCGCTCACGAAGCCAGTGCGCGAGGTCTGTGTGCCCCCGGTCGATTCCCTCGTAGAGTTCGGCGCGTACGTCCAGGGCAAGAAGGTCTCCGCCCAGGGCATCGAAGAGGCGCTCGGCCTCGTCCGCGCACACAACCAGAGCAACTCCGGCGCCAGCGCGTTCGTCTGGGTGGGCCTGCACGAGCCGGCCGCGCCCGAGGTGGAATGGCTCGCGGAGGTCTTCGGCCTGCACCCGCTGGCCGTCGAGGACGCCGTCAAGGCCCACCAGCGGCCCAAGGTCGAGCGGTACGGCGAGTCGCTGTTCATGGTGCTCAAGACCATCGCCTACCTCGACCACGACGAGCTGACCGCCACCAGCGAGATCATCGCCACCGGCGAGATCATGGTGTTCCTCGGCGCGGACTTCGTCGTGACGGTGCGCCACGGCAAGCACTGCTCGCTGGCCGGCGTCCGCGAGCGCCTGGAGGACAAGCCGAAGCTGATGAACAGGGGCCCCACGGGCGTCCTGCACGCGATCTCCGACCACGTGGTCGACCAGTACCTCCAGGTGGCCGACCTCATGCAGCTGGAGCTCGAAGAGGTCGAGGCGACGGTGTTCGCCGACGTCAGCTCCCGCGACATCAACCGGATCTACCAGCTCAAGCGCGAGATGCTGGAGATGAAGCGGGCCATCACGCCGCTGCAGTCGCCCATGGCGGCGCTGCCGCAACGCCGCGTCATCCCGTCGGAGATGCGCGACTACTTCCGCGACGTCGGCGACCACCTGTCGCGGGTGTGCGAGCAGGTCGAGTCCTCCAACGAGCTGTGCAGCTCGATCCTCCAGGCCGCGCTGGCCCGCTCGAACGCGCTGGCCAACGAGGACATGCGCAAGATCTCCTCGTGGGTGGCCATCCTGGCCGTGCCGACCATGATCGCCGGGATCTACGGCATGAACTTCGACTTCATGCCCGAGACCAAGGCGGTCTGGGGCTATCCGGCGGTGCTGGCCGTGATGGTCACGGTCTGCGTGCTGCTGCACCGGGGCTTCCGCCGCAACGGCTGGCTCTAGGAGTTGTTTGGGGTTCGGATCTTGGCTAGGTCGACGCTGGGCTGGCTGTGGCTGGTAGAACTCCGATGTGGCGCGCTTTGATGTGACCGATGCCGAGTGGGCGTTGATCGAGCCGCATCTGCCGGTGGCGGCTACCGGGCCGCTGCCACGGCGGATGCGTGAGCAGTTCAATGGGATCTTGTGGCGGTTCCGGACGGGGTCGGGCTGGCGTGACGTGCCGGAACGCTATGGGCCTTGGTCCACGGTGTACTCCCGGTTCAACAACTGGGCCAATGCCGGGGTGTTCCAGGGGTTGATGGAGGCGTTGATTGCCGAGGCCGCAGCGCGCGGGCAGGTGGGACTGGAGCTGGTCAGCGTGGATTCCACGATCGTGCGGGCGCATCAGGAGTCGGCCGGGCTGGCGGTGGCCGGGGAGACCTTGGATGCGCTGGAGCAGGCGCTGACCGAGGAAAAGGGGGCTCCGTTGGCGGAGCAGCCGCCGGTGCTGCGGGTGATGCGCCCCAGGCCGCACCCGAGGCCGGCACGTCACCGCCGCACGAGCGCGCCACTGTCCGGCGACGCCGTAAGGCGCGGGCGGAGGCGGCCGCGCTCGGCCGATCCCGGGGCGGGCTGAGCAGCAAGATTCATGCCGCGGTCGATGCCGCCGGGCTACCGCTGGTGTTCGTGCTCACGCCCGGCCAAGCTGCCGACTGCCCGCGGTTCACCGCCGTGCTGGACAAGATCCGGGTGGCCGGGCCGGTGGGCAGGCCCCGGACCCGCCCGGCTGCGGTGGCCGCGGACAAGGCCTATTCCTCCAAGGCCAACCGCGCCTATCTGCGTCGCCGCCGGATCCGCGCGGTCATCCCGGAGAAGAGCGACCAGCAGGCCAACCGGAAGAAGAAGGGGTCGGCCGGTGGGCGGCCCATCACCTTCGATCCGCAGCGTTACCGGCAACGCAACACCGTCGAACGCTGCTTTCAAAAGATCAAGACCTGGCGTGGCCTGGCCACCCGCTACGACAAAGCCCCGGAAAGCTACGAGGCGGGGCTCTACCTCCGGGGCTCGACCTTGTGGTTAAGACTCCTTACCTCGACCACATGATCCGAACTCCAAACAGCTCCTAGCTTCTTTAGACGCTTGGGGCTTTAGCGTCTTCAGACGCTTCTAGACACCGACGGGCTTGAGGGGGCCGACCGGCTCGGGCAGCGCGAGGCCCCGCTCCCGCCACAGCTCCCGCATGCGGTCGGGGTAGTCGGTGACGATCCCGGCCACCCCCAGGTCCAGCATCCGGGCGCCGAGCGCCGGGTCGTTGACCGTCCACACGGCCACGTCGAGCCCGGCGGCCGACGCCTGCGCCATCAGCGTCTCGTCCACCATGACGTGCTCGGGCGAGAGCGTGGTGGCCCCGGCGTCGCGCGCCGCGGCCGGCACGTCGCCGCCCCTGACGGTGCCCTCGTTCCAGTGCAGGGTGTCGAGCTCGATCAGCGCGAAGCGCCGCGTGCCCGGGGCGATCTTCGCGGCGTGCGCGATGATCCGCCAGTCGAAGCTGAGGATGGCGGCGTTGCCGAGCCGGCCGTGCCGGTCGAGCTCCTCCACCACCATTTCGGTGAACATCTCGGGGTCGGCCGTCAGCTTGGGCCGCGTCGGGTCCGACTTCAGCTCGACGTGCATCCGCACGCCCTCGGCCTCGTAGGCGCCGGCCAGGCCGAGCACCGCGCCGAGCGTCGGCATGCGCGTCTCGGGCATGGGCACCTGCGTCAGCGCGAACGGGTCGTCGGGGTGCCGGGGCAGCCGCACGCCCACGTCGAGCGTGCGGAGCTGGGCCAGGGTGAGCGCGTTGATCGGCTTGCCGACGTACGGGTAGAGGGGGTCGCCGGCGTACACCGGACGCCTGTCGGCGCTGGTGACGGCGGAGACGGTCAGGTCGTGCGTGAGCACGAGGCGGCGGTCGGCGGTGAGCGCGACGTCGAACTCGAGCGCATGCACGCCCAGCTCCATCGTGCGGCTCAACCCGGGCAGAGTGTTCTCCGGCCAGAGGCCGCGAGCCCCCCGGTGGCCATGTATCTCAACGCGCACAACGGGGACCCTACCTGGCTAGGGCAATGTCACGGCGGTGCCACGCCGTGTCCTTTTTATCCTGCTACGCCCGGTCGTGGTGTTCCGAGCAGACAATAGGCTGTTTCCCATGACGGAGGTCCTCAAAGGTGCCCATTTCCCGACAGTTCGGGCATGGGTGGAGGGGTGGGTCATTTCCCGCAACGCCCCCAGGCCCGTACCGGAGCCCTGGGGCCTCCGCGTGGACGTCGGCCTGCCCGGCCACGTGGCCCGGCACATCGTGGCCGCGCCGACGCCGCAGACCCTGCGCCGCCTCACCGCCACGCTCCACACCCCGGGCACCTGGCTCAAGCTCTGCGCCCCCGCCGAGTCCGTCGCCCCGCTGCTCACGCCGGGCTGGGCCGTCCAGGACCCCGAGTTCATGATGACGGCCCCGCTCACCCGCGACCCCGCCCCCATCCCCGACGGCTACCACCTGGCCGTCACCACCAGGGCGGGCGTCACGGCGGTCCGGCTGCTGACCGGCGCGGGCGAGGTCGCGGCGCGCGGCCAGTTCGCGCTCGCCCGCTCCACCGCCGTCGTGGACCAGGTGGAGACCGCCGCCGACCACCGCAGGCGCGGGCTCGGCACGGTCGTCATGCGCACGATCGCCGCCACGGCCGCGTCGCGGGGCGCCCGCACCGGCGTCCTGGTGGCCACCGCCCAGGGCCAGGCGCTCTACGCCACCCTGGGCTGGACCCTGCACACCCCCGTGACGGCGGCCGTGCTCACGGACAGGGACCCCGGCGGACGGTAGGTCAGACCAGCGAGCGCACCACGATCGTCTGGTCGCGGCCCGGGCCGACGCCGATCGCGGAGATCGGCGCGCCGCTCATCTCCTCCAGCGTCCGCACGTACGCCTGCGCGTTCGGCGGCAGGTCCTCGAACGACTTGGCGCTGGAGATGTCCTCCTGCCAGCCCGGGAACTCCTCGTACACCGGCTTGGCGTGGTGGAAGTCCGTCTGCGTCATCGGGATCTCGTCGTGCCGCACGCCGTCCACCTCGTACGCCACGCACACCGGGATCCGCTCCAGCCCCGACAGCACGTCGAGCTTGGTCAGGAAGTAGTCGGTGACGCCGTTGATCCGGGTCGCGTACCGGGCGATCACCGCGTCGAACCAGCCGCAGCGCCGGTTGCGGCCCGTGGTGACGCCGTACTCGCCGCCGGTCGTGCGCAGCCAGTCGCCCATCTCGTCGGTCAGCTCCGTCGGGAACGGCCCCGAGCCGACGCGGGTCGTGTACGCCTTCAGGATGCCGATGATCTTCGTGAGCCGGTTCGGCGGGATGCCCGCGCCCGCGCACGCCCCGCCGGAGGTCGGCGACGACGACGTCACGAACGGGTACGTGCCGTGGTCGATGTCGAGCAGCGTGCCCTGCCCGCCCTCCAGCAGCACGAACTTGCCCTCGTCCAGCGCCTTCGACAGCACCAGCGAGGTGTCGGCGATGTGCGGCTTCAGCCGCTCCGCGTAGGCGAGGTACTCCTCCAGCACCGCCGCCGGGTCGATGCCGCGCCGGTTGTAGACCTTGGTCAGCAGCTGGTTCTTCTCGGTCAGCGCGACCTCGATCTTCTTGGCCAGGATCCCCGGGTCGAGCAGGTCCTGGACGCGCACGCCCATCCGGTAGATCTTGTCGCCGTACGCCGGGCCGATGCCGCGACCGGTCGTGCCGATCTTGGCCTTGCCCAGGTAGCGTTCGGTGACCTTGTCGATGGCCTTGTGGTGCGGCATGATCAGGTGCGCGTTCGCGCTGATCAGCAGCCGCTCGGCGGAGATGCCGCGCTCGGCGAGCCCGTCGATCTCGCTGAGCAGCACGCCCGGGTCGATCACCACGCCGTTGCCGATGACCGGCACCACCTCCGGCGACAGGATCCCCGTGGGGAGCAGGTGCAGCGCGTACTTCTGGTCACCGATGACCACGGTGTGACCCGCGTTGTTGCCCCCCTGATAGCGGACGACGTAGTCGACGTCGCCACCGAGCAGATCGGTGGCCTTGCCCTTGCCCTCATCGCCCCACTGGGCACCAACGAGAACGGCAGCCGGCATGGTTCAGTCTCCCGAGCACAAAACGAAACCCCTGGCGCAAGCGCGACAGGGGCTCTTGCGTAGAGAGACTACCCGAACGTGCCTATTCGTCCCAAGGGCTAGCCCTTGGTCAGCGCGTCGTAGCCGCTCTCGGTGCTGTCCTTGAGGAACTGCAGGCACCGCTCCGCCTCGTCCTTCTCGCCGATCGCCTGCGCCGCCCGCGACAGGGCGTACAGGCAGCGCAGGAAGCCCCGGTTCGGCTCATGCTCCCACGGTATGGGGCCGTGCCCCTTCCAGCCGTTGCGGCGCAGCGCGTCGAGCCCGCGGTGGTAGCCGGTGCGGGCGAAGGCATAGGAGGTCACGGCATGGCCCTGGGCGAAGTACTCCTCCGCGAGAGCGGCCCAGGCCGCCGGGTAGGCGGGGAAACGGGCGGCCACGTCGGAGGCCTTGACACCCGACTCCAGCGCCTCCCTGGCCTCGGGCAGGTCCGGCAGGTGAGTCGGGGGCGGCCCGGCGAGAAGGTTATCCATAGGACAAGTCATACCCGCCGGGCCGCTGAACTGGCTAGGAGATCTTCGTCCCAGCGCTCTTCAGGCTCTGGCACGCCTCCACCACGCGGGCCGCCATGCCGGCCTCGGCCGCCTTGCCGTACGAGCGGGGGTCGTAGGTCTTCTTGTTGCCGACGTCGCCGTCGACCTTGAGCACGCCGTCGTAGTTCCGGAACATGTGGTCGGCGATCGGGCGGGTGAAGGCGTACTGCGTGTCGGTGTCGACGTTCATCTTCACCACGCCGTACGAGATGGCCTCCTGGATCTCCTCCAGCAGCGAGCCGGAACCGCCGTGGAAGACCAGGTCGAAGGGCTTGTCCTTGCCGTACTTGGCGCCCACGGCCTCCTGGATCTCCTTCAGCACGCCCGGGCGCAGCTTGACGTGACCGGGCTTGTAGACGCCGTGCACGTTGCCGAACGTGGCGGCCAGCATGTAGCGGCCCTTGTCGCCGACGCCCACGGCCTCGGCCGTGGCCAGCGCGTCCTCGGCCGTCGTGTAGAGCTTCTCGTTGATCTCGCCGACGACGCCGTCCTCCTCGCCGCCGACGACGCCGATCTCCATCTCCATGATGATCCGCGCCCTCGCGCACTTCTCCAGGAGCTCCTTGGCGATCTCCAGGTTCTCGTCCAGCGGAACGGCGGAGCCGTCCCACATGTGCGACTGGAAGAGCGGGTCGAGGCCCTTCGAGACCCGCTCCAGGGAGATGTCGATCAGCGGCCGCATGAAGCCGTCGAGCTTGTCCTTCGGACAGTGGTCGGTGTGCAGCGCCACCGTGACGGGATACTTGGCGGCCACCACCCTCGCGTACTCCGCCAGCGCCGTGGCGCCCGTGACCATGTCCTTGACCGTCGCTCCGGAGAGGAACTCCGCGCCACCCGTCGAGACCTGCACGATGCCGTCGCTCTCCGCCTCCGCGAAGCCGCGCAGGGCGGCGTTCAGCGTCTGCGAGGACGTCACGTTGATCGCCGGATAGGCGAATCCGCCGGCCTTGGCCCGGTCGAGCATCTCAGCGTAGATCTCTGGAGTCGCAATAGGCATGATTCATCTCCCTGAGAAGTTGCGGCTGCGCGCCAGGGCCCAGTATCCCGGCTCCCTACCCGATGGGGTAGAGACAACGCGCGCTTGTTGGTCATCTCCCCCACCCCCGCTACAGGTAGGCTCCTCGTCGTGGACTGGCTTTGGAATCTCCTGGACCCGACGTGGTGGCTCACGATTTTGGGAGCGTTCGCCACCTTCGGCGTTCTCGCGATCATCTTCGCCGAGACGGGTCTGCTGCTCGGGTTCTTCCTGCCCGGTGACTCACTGCTGGTCGCCGCGGGGATTTTCAGCTCGGCGTCGGTCGCCTCGGGAATGGGCATCGCGCCGCTCTCCTTCCCCGTCCTGCTGATCGGCACGCCCCTGTGCGCGATCGCCGGTGCGCAGCTCGGGCATTTCCTCGGAGCGCGATTCGGCCGCAAACTCTTCGACAAACCGGATTCGCGGTTGTTCAAGCGTGAGCACGTGGTGCGGGCCGAAGAGTTCTTCGAGAAGTTCGGTCCCGCCAAGGCGGTGATTCTGGCCAGGTTCGTGCCGATCGTCCGCACGTTCATGAATCCCGTCGCGGGCGTCCTGGAGATGACCCCCAAGCGTTTCCTCATGTGGAACGTCGTCGGCGGCGTCGTCTGGGTCGAGGGGCTGCTCCTGCTCGGCCACTTCCTCGGCGGCCAGGTCGACCCCAAGCAGATCGACCGCTACATCCTGCCGGGCGTCTTCTTGATCGTGCTCATCTCCCTGATCCCGATCATCGTCGAGGCCGTCAAGCACCGCCGCGCCGCCAAGCGGCTGCCGGTCCCCAACGGCAAGCACCACCGCGTCCCGTCCAGCTTCGACGGCCAGGCCTGACACCTCGTCGCCGACATCTCAACGGGCCGATCACCGCAAGGTACGCTGCCCCTTGTGGGACGCCACAGCTCAGAACCGATGGGCATCGCCCGATTAGCGCTCGCCGTCCTGGCGGTGGGAGCCGTGGTGACGCTCCTGGTCATCGGCGGTCGCGCACTCCTCGATCTTCTCGACGCGCCGCCGCCCGACCGCGAGCCTGCCGCCCCCGCCACGGACGCCTCCACCGCTCCGGCCGCCTCCGCGCAGGTGCCCACCGTGCGCATCGAGTGCGTTGCCGAGACCTGCCCCCTGGTCACGGTACGCGTGCCGGGAGGCGACGTCCTGCAGCACAGGGAGATGAGCAGGGGCGAGGAGGTCCGCTACTTCGAGCCCGAGCTGGACGTCGTGCTCAGCGACGCGAGCACGGTGCGCGTCGAGGAGAACGGCACCCCGCGCGCCCAGGGCCGCGCAGGGGCCCGCGAGGCGTTCACCGTCAGGGGCGGCTGACCCCCGATCAGAGGCCCAGGTCCTCCAGCGTGTACGCGGTGCGGTACTCCAGCCCCGCCCCCTCGACCCGCTCCCTGGCACCCCGGTCCACGACCGTCGCGACGGCCACGACCTCGGCCCCCGCCTCCCGCAGCGCCTCCACGGCGGTCAGGGGAGAGCCGCCGGTGGTGGAGGTGTCCTCCACGGCGAGCACCCGCCGGCCCTTCACCTCGGGCCCTTCGATGCGGCGCTGCATCCCGTGCGCCTTGGCGGCCTTGCGCACCACGAACGCGTCCAGCGTGCGCCCCCGCGCCGCCGCCGCGTGCAGCATGGCGACCGCGACCGGGTCGGCGCCCATCGTGAGCCCGCCCACCGCGTCGTAGTCGAGGTCGGCGGTCAGGTCGAGCATCACGCTGCCGACGAGGGGGGCGGCCACGCCGTCGAGGGTGATGCGGCGCAGGTCGAGGTAGAAGTCGGCCTCCTTGCCGGAGGAGAGCGTGACCTTGCCGTGGACGATGGCCTTGCTCTTGATCTCGGCCAGCAGGTTGTCGCGATCAGTCATGGCTCCAAGCTTAGGACCGCCGCCCGCCGCGGCTTCTGGCCCGTCAGGAGTGGACCCGCGGATCCGTCACGAGCCCAGGCTCCTGATGAGGGCCAGGGCCTGCCCGTACGCCTTCGGCAGCGGCCGGACCCGCACCCGGGGCCGCCGTCCGTACAGGATCTCGGCAGAACCGAGCCGGGCGAGCTTGTCCCGCAGGACCTCGTCCATACGCGTCACGGCCCCACCCGGACGGGCCCGAGCAGCGCCAGCGTCTCGTCCCCGGGGAACGCGCGGCGTAGCGCGGTGGCGAGGTTGAGCGCGGCGGCGAGGCGTTCGGCCAGCTCCAGGGGCGGCGCCGACGGCTCGGCGGCCACCAGGCAGGTGCCCTTGGCCGTGCCGCGGTAGAGCTGCGCCAGCCTCGTGCGCAGGTACGCCGGGGTCGCCAGCCCCGTCAGCGGGTCCTCGCAGTGCAGCTCCCCGAGCGGCGCGAACCCGTGCTCGGCCCACCCGGCCGCGAACGAGCGCAGCGCGGTGAACGGCGGCTCGCCCGTGCCCGTGACGGCGAAGAGGGCGGCGAGGTCGTTCATGCCCTCGGCGACGCCGATCCCGGCGGCGGCCCGCGCCGAGCCCAGCTCCCAGCACGCCTGCGCCAGGCCGCAGCCCGCGCACACCGCCTTGATCACGCCCTCCACCTCGGGCGTCCACCAGTCCTCGGCCAGCGACCAGCCGGCCGCCATGCTCCTGCGACGCCAGCGCGACAGCACGTCCGCCTCCATCCGTTCCCCTCCGTCGGATCTCACCAGGAGTAAAGACGCAGGCGCGGTTTAGTCATGACGGGGAATGCGGAATGATTGCGCGGGGCAACCCCGCGTAATCGTGAGGTCACTATGGGTGTCGAATCGCCGCAAAGCGATGCAGATCTGCTGCAGGCGGTCAGGGCGGGCAACGCCGCCGCGTACGGGGAGCTCTACGAGCGCCACGTGGCGGCGGCCCGCGCCCTGGCCCGGCAGCTCGTCAGGGGTGCCGAGGTCGACGACGTCGTCGCCGAGTCGTTCACGAAGATCCTCGACCTGGTCGGCAGGGGCGGCGGCCCCGACTCCGGCTTCCGCACCTACCTGCTGACCGTGGTCCGGCGCACCGTCTACGACCGCTCCCGCGTCGAGAGCCGCCAGGTGACCACCGGCGAGATCGAGCTGTACGACCCGGGCCTGCCCTTCGTCGACCCCGCCCTGGTCGGGCTGGAGAAGTCGCTGATCGCCCGCGCCTATCTGTCGCTGCCCGAGCGCTGGCGGGCGGTGCTGTGGCACACCGAGGTCGAGCGGGCCAAGCCGGCCGAGGTGGCGCCGCTGCTCGGCCTGTCGCCCAACGGCGTGGCCGCGCTGGCCTACCGGGCCAGGGAGGGGCTGCGGCAGGCGTACCTGCAGATGCACCTGGGCTCCCCGCCGCAGCACGACTGTCGCCCCGTGCTCGGCAAGATGGGCGCCTACGTGCGGGGCGGGCTGACCAGGCGCGATTCCAAGGTGGTGGACGAGCACGTCAGCGGGTGCGAGGAGTGCCACGGCGTGCTCCTGGAGCTGACCGACGTCAACCGCGGACTGCGCGTCATGGTGGGGCCGCTGATCGCGGGGCCGCTGTTCGGCGGCTACGCGGCGGCGCTGGGCAAGACGGGCCTCGTGGGCGCGGGCGGCGCGCTGCGGCTGTTCGGCCGGCTGCGGCGGGTGCCGAAGCAGCAGGTGGCGGTGGCCGGCGGCACGGTGGCGGTGGCGGCGGCCGTGCTGGTCGCGCTGCTGCTGGTGGCCGACGAGATGCCGATCGTCAGGCCGCCCGCGAGCACGCCGGTCGCGCAGCCACCCGTCTCGGAGTCGCCGGTGCCGATCCCGGTGCCGGTGCCGCTGCCGAGCGAGCGGCCGGCCCCGATCCCCGCGCCGGTCAAGAAGGACAAGCCGGGCAAGGCGCGGCTGCGGGCCACGATCGACGCGCTCGGCTCCCTCGTCCGCGCCCAGCCCGGCATCGTCGGCATCCGCCTGCGCAACTACGGCGAGAGCCCGAGCGAGGAGCTGTCCGCGCAGGTCGACCTGCCCGACGGCGTCACCCTGATCCCTCCGGCGCGCCGCCACCAGAGCGCCGCGCGGCTGGGCCCCGTCGGCACGGTCGACGGCTGGTCCTGCCGGCCGGTCGGCGGCGGCGCCCGGTGCACCAGGCAGCCGCTGGCGGCGGGCCAGGGCACGGCGGTCTTCCTGCGGGTGCTGGTGGCCGACGAGGCGCCGCAGGGCGCGGGCCCCGCGGTCCGCATCGCCGCCGGCCCGCTGCGGCTCCAGGCACAGGCCGAGGAGGGTGTACGCGTGTCCGGCGCGCCCGCCAGGTTCGCCACCGACGGCAAGGTTACGGTCAGGGCCATCGGCAACACGCTGCTGAGCTGCCCCGCCGAGCGCGAGGGCTGCCTGGAGACCAGGCGCAGGCAAGGCGCCCAGCGCGACAACGACCTGTGGCCCATGACCGCACTCGACCAGGACGAGCGGGCCGACACGACCTCCTCCAGCGGGGCCGAGCTGTCCCTGCCGAAGGGCAGCGAGGTCGTCTGGGCGGGCCTCTACTGGTCGGCGGCCGGCGAGCAGGCCGGGCCCATCAAGCTCAGACCGCCGGGGCGGCGCAAGTACGTGACGGTCCAGCCGGACGAGGTGACGATGCGGGAGCTGCCGCTGGGCGCCGCCTACCAGGCGTTCGCCGACGTGAGCGACCTGGTCGGCGGCTCGCGCAGGAACGGCACCTGGTGGGCGGCCGACGTCCCGATGACGACGGGCGCCTCCCGCCATGCCGGATGGAGCCTCGTGCTGATCGTCACCGACCCGTCGGAGCCCTACAGCCAGGCTGTGGTGCTCGACACGGCCACCGTGATCGGCGGCGCGGCCCGGCGGGTGCGGGTGCCGCTGGGCGGGCTGAGCCCGGCCGCCGCGCCCGCCCGGCTGGAGCTGGTCACGTGGGAGGGCGACGCCGACCTCAAGGGCGACAAGGTCTCGCTCGGCTCCGGCCCGCTCGTCCCCGGCGGCGGCGACCGCGACCGGGCCAACGTCTTCGACGGCTCCTCCAACGGCGTGGCGGGCATGACGTTCGGCACCGACGTCGACACGGTCGGCGCCGAGCTCGGGGTGGACCCCGGGCTGACGATCGTCACGGACAAGGACGTGGTCCTGTTCGGGGTGGCCGCGCTGAGCGTGCGGGCGCGCTCGTGACCACGAACGGGACAAACTGGTACGGTCTGCCTAAGTGGTCTGGCGCATCGGTGACCGGGGGCCGAACTGTCGGGATAAACCCTCGCGCGATCACCTGCTTTCATTACCCTGAGAGAGGGCCGCCGAGTCCGGTCTCTGTCGGTGCAGAGCCAGCAAGGTCGGACCACCAGGAAAGGGGCGGGTGTCAGTGGATCGCTGCGCGCTGTTCGTGGACGCTGGCTATCTGCTGGCTGATGGAGCGATGGCCGTGCACGGCACGCGTCATCGGGAGGCGGTCTCCTGGGACTATCCAGGGCTGCTCCAGCTGATGACCAGCCTGTCGCGCGAGCGCACCGGGCTGCCGCTGCTGCGGTGCTACTGGTACGAGGCCACGATCGAGGGCCGCCGCACCCCCGAGCACGACGCGCTGGCCGACATCCCCGGCCTCAAGCTGAGGCTGTCGCGCATCAGGCCGGGCCGCCGCGAGGGCGTCGACGCCCAGGTGCACCGCGACCTGATGACGCTGGCCCGCAACAACGCCATCTGCGACGCCGTCGTGGTCAGCGGCGACGAGGACCTCGCGCAGGTCGTGTGCGACGCGCAGGACCTCGGCATCAGGGTGACCGTCATCCACATCGCGGCCGAGGGCGGCTGGGCCGTCTCGCGGTCGCTGCGGCAGGAGTGCGACGACCTCGTGGAGGTGGGCGCGGCCCACCTGCGGCCGTACGTCAGCCTGGTCACGGGCATCACCGAGTCCGCCTCCAACGGCCATCACCAGCCGATCAGCAACGGGCACAACACGCCGTCGCTGCCGCCCGCGCAGCCGTCGCTGCCGCCGACGTCGATGCCCTCGTCGATGCCGCAGTCCTCCAGCAGTGCGGGCAGCCACGCCGCGCCGCCCTCCTCCGGCAACGGCCAGTCGTCCGGCGGGTCGCGCGGCCAGTCCACGCCGCCGGTGCTGCCGACGTACAGCAGCTACCAGGCCGAGCAGCCGCCGCCACCTCCGCCCGCGTCGCCCGTCACCGGGCCCATCCAGGCGCAGCCGCAGCAGTCCAGCCCCACCACCGGGCAGTTCTCGACGTCGTCGAGCGGCACCTACCAGCCGTCGCAGCTCGGCCCGTACACCGGCCCGCAGCCCGCGCCGGTCACCCAGTCCGCCGCCACGGCGGGCGCCACCACGCTGGCCGACGCCGTCAAGGCCGCCCACCGCGAGGGGCACGACTTCGGCGAGTCGGTGGCCCGCGACGCGCCCGCGCTGTGGCTGGAGGCGGTGCTGGCCCGCAAGCCGCGCATGCCCTCCGACCTGGAGGCGCGGCTGCTGCAGGGCTCGTCGCTGCCGATCGACTTCCTGCTGCACGACGAGGTGCGCCACGCGCTGCGGCGCGGCTTCTGGGACGCCCTGGAGCGCGCCCGCCACTGACCGCACGCCACCCCCGGACGGACGGACACCGGTCCGGGGTCCGGGGGTGGTGCGGGAGGTCAGGAGAGCGCGTCGAAGCCGGCGCGCAGGTGGGTGACGCGATCGGACAGGTCGTTCAGCGGCACGGCCAGCGCCGGGTCTTGCGACTTGCGGGCCAGCTCCCTGACCCTGGCCAGCTCGTCCTCCACCGCGGTCAGCCGCCGCGACAGCTCCGGCAGCACCGACGCGTGGTCACCGGCCCCCGGCGGCAGCTCGCCGCTGAGGCGGTCGCGGAGCATCGACGCCTGCTCGGCCAGGCGCTTGTTCATGTTGTACAGCTCGGTGAACACCGACACCTTCGCCCGCAGCACCCACGGGTCGAACGGCTTGGTCAGGTAGTCCACCGCGCCCGCCGCGTAACCGCGGAAGGCGTAGTCGGGGGCGCTGTCCACGACCGTCAGGAAGATGATCGGGATGTTGCGGGTACGCTCACGCCGCTTGATGTGCGCGGCGGTCTCGAAACCGTCCATGCCGGGCATGCGAACGTCGAGGAGGATCAGCGCGAACTCGGTGTTGAGCAGCGCCTTGAGCGCCTCCTCGCCCGACCTGGCACGCACCGGCACCAGGTCGAGTGAGCTGAGGATGGCTTCGAGGGCGATCAGATTCTCCTCGCGGTCATCCACGAGGAGGATCTTTGCACGATCCGGCATCGATCACGACCCTTCGGGCGACGAGGCTGACGAGTCGGACGTGGCGCCCCGGCCGCGGCTGAGCCAGCCGCGCAGCCGTTCGAGCAGGCGGTCCACGTCGACCGGCTTGGGCACGTAGTCGGACGCGCCCGAAGCGATGGACTTCTCCCGATCGCCCCGCATGACCTTGGCGGTCAGCGCGATGATCGGCAGGTCGGCGAACTGGGGCATGCGGCGGATGGCCGACGTCGTGGCCCAGCCGTCCATCTCCGGCATCATGATGTCCATCAGCACGAGCGCGACGTCCTCGTTGCGTTCGAGCTGCTCGATGCCCTCCCGCCCGTTCTCGGCGTAGACGACGGTCGAGCCGTGCCGCTCCAGCACGCTGGTCAGCGCGAACACGTTGCGGATGTCGTCGTCCACGATCAGGATCTTGGCGCCGTTGAGCGGGTCGTCGCCCTGCCACTGGCTGGGCGTCTCGACCGGCGGCTCGACCAGCTCGGGCAGCGGCAGGTCGAGCGGCAGCGGCGGCTCGGGCGCCGTGGTGGCCGGCTCCTCGCTCGGCGGCGTCATGAGCTGCCGGCGCGCGGTGCCGGGGTCGGTGGCGGCCAGCGGGCCGTTGTAGGAGGCCGGCAGGTAGAGCGTGAACGTGCTGCCCTTGCCCAGCTCGCTGTCGACGTGGATCTCGCCGCCCAGCAGGCGGGCGATGTCGCGGCAGATCGCGAGGCCGAGACCGGTGCCGCCGTACTTCCTGCTCGTCGTGCCGTCGGCCTGCCGGAACGCCTCGAAGATGACCTCCCGCTTGTCGGGCGCGATGCCGATGCCGGTGTCGATCACCTGGAACGCGAGCAGGTCGGTGCAGTCGTGCAGGCTGTCGTCGTCGAAGTCGATGTCCGGAGGCGCCATCGACACGCGCAGCTTCACCTCGCCGCGCGGGGTGAACTTCACCGCGTTGGACAGCAGGTTGCGCAGCACCTGCTGCAGGCGCTGCTCGTCGGCGCGCAGCTCGTGCGGCACGTCGGGCTCGACGTCGACCGTCAGCGACAGCCCCTTGTCCTGGGCGAGCGGCGCGAACGCGGCCTCCAGGAGGTCCACCATCTTCGGCAGCGACACCTGGATCGGATGGATGTCCATCCGGCCCGCCTCGACCTTCGACAGGTCGAGCATGTCGTTGATGAGCTGCAGCAGCGCCGAGCCCGCGCTGTGGATCGTGCGGGCGAACTCGACCTGCTGGGAGGTGAGGTTGCCCTCGGCGTTCTCGGTCAGCAGCTTGGCCAGCACCAGCAGGCTGTTGAGCGGCGTGCGCAGCTCGTGCGACATGTTGGCGAGGAACTCGGACTTGTAGCGCGAGGAGACCGCGAGCTGCTCGGCCCGCTCCTCCAGCGTGCGGCGGGCCTGCTCGATCTGGAAGTTCTGGATCTCGATCGCGCGGTTCTGCTTGGCCAGCAGCGCCGCTTTGTCCTCCAGCTCGGCGTTGGACCTGCGCAGCTCCTCCTGCTGGCGCTGCAGCTCGTCGGAGCGCTCCTGCAGCTCGCGAGTGAGCCGCTGGGACTCGGTGAGCAGGTCTTCGGTGCGGGAGTTGGCGATGATCGTGTTCATCGTGACGCCGATGGTCTCGACGAGCTGCGTCAGGAAGTCGTGGTGCACCTCCCCGAACGGCGTGAACGAGGCCAGCTCCAGCACGCCCAGCACGCGGTTCTCGAACAGGATCGGCAGCACCACGATCTGTGCCGGCGTGGAGCGGCTGAGCCCGCTGTCGATGGTGATGAACTGCGGCGGCACGTCGTTCAGCACGATGTGCCGGCCCTCCTCGGCGGCCTGGCCGACGATGCCCTCGCCGAAGACGAAGCGCTGGCGCGGGCCCCGGTCGGGGCGCACGCCGTAGCCGCCGATGAGGATCAGCTCGCGCTCGTGCTCGGGGTCGATGGCGTAGAAGGCGCCGTAGCGGGCCGACACGAGCGGCGTCAGCTCGCTCATCGTCAGCTTGGCCACTTCGAGCAGGTCGCGGTGGCCCTGCATGAGCCGGGAGATGCGGGCCAGGTTGGACTTGAGCCAGTCTTGCTCCTGGTTGGCCTGCGTGGTCTCGCGCAGGCTGCCCACCATCGAGTTGATGTTGTCCTTCAGCTCCGCCAGCTCGCCCTGCGCCTCGATGGCGATGGAGCGGGTCAGGTCGCCGCGCGCCACGGCGCTGGTGACGGTCGCGATGGCGCGGATCTGGGTGGTGAGGCTGCCCGCGAGCTCGTTGACGCTCTCGGTGAGCCGCTTCCACGTGCCCTCGACGCCCTCGACCCGCGCCTGGCCGCCGAGCTGGCCCTCGGTGCCGACCTCGCGGGCGACCCGGGTCACCTCGGAGGCGAACGACGAGAGCTGGTCCACCATCCGGTTGACCGTCGTCTTCAGCGCCAGGATCTCGCCCTGCGCGTTCACGTCGATCTTGCGGGTGAGGTCGCCGTTGGCGACCGCGGTGGTCACCTCGGCGATGTTACGCACCTGGTAGGTCAGGTTGTTGGCCATCGAGTTGACGTTGTCGGTCAGGTCCTTCCAGACGCCCGACACGCCCTTCACCCGCGCCTGCCCGCCGAGCTGGCCCTCGGTGCCCACCTCGCGGGCGACGCGGGTGACCTCGTCGGCGAAGGACGACAGCTGGTCCACCATCGTGTTGAGGGTGTCCTTGAGCTGCAGCATCTCGCCCTGGGCGTCAACGGTGATCTTCTTCGACAGGTTGCCCTGCGCCACCGCGGACGACACGGCCGCGATCTGGCGCACCTGCGAGGTGAGGTTGTTGGCCATCGAGTTGACGTTGTCGGTCAGGTCCTTCCAGACGCCCGACACGCCGCGCACCTGCGCCTGGCCGCCGAGCTGGCCCTCGGTGCCGACCTCGCGGGCGACCCGGGTCACCTCGGAGGCGAACGACGAGAGCTGCTCGACCATCGTGTTCATGGTGGACTTGAGCTCGAGGATCTCGCCCTGGGCGTCCACGTCGATCTTGCGGGTGAGGTCGCCGTTGGCCACGGCCGTGGTGACCTGGGCGATGTTGCGTACCTGGTAGGTCAGGTTGCGCGCCATGGAGTTGACGTTGTCGGTGAGGTCCTTCCAGACGCCCGACACGCCCTTCACCTCGGCACGGCCGCCCAGCTTGCCCTCGGTGCCGACCTCGCGGGCGACGCGGGTGACCTCGTCGGCGAAGGACGAGAGCTGGTCCACCATCGTGTTGAGGGTGTCCTTGAGCTGGAGGATCTCGCCCTGCGCGTCAACGGTGATCTTCTTTGACAAATTGCCCTGGGCCACCGCCGTCGCCACGGTGGCGATGCTGCGCACCTGCGAGGTCAGGTTGTTGGCCATGAAGTTGACGTTGTCGGTGAGGTCCTTCCAGACGCCCGACACGCCCGTCACCTGGGCCTGCCCGCCGAGCTGGCCTTCCGTGCCCACTTCGCGGGCGACCCGGGTCACCTCTTCGGCGAACCCGGAGAGCTGGTCGACCATCGTGTTGACGGTGTTCTTCAGCTCGAACATCTCGCCCACGGCGTCGACCGTCACCTTGCGGCTCAGGTCGCCCTTGGCCACCGCCGTGGTCACCACGGCGATGTCGCGCACCTGCGCCGCCACGCGGGACGACATCGTGTTCACGGCCTCGGTCAGGTCGCGCCAGCTGCCCGACATGCCGCGCAGGTTGGCGCTGCCGCCCAGCCGCCCCTCCGTGCCGGCCTCGCGGGCGACCCGCGTGACCTCGGAGTTGAACAGCGCGAGCTGGTCCACCATGCCGTTGATGGCCTTGCCGAGCCGGCGCACCTCGCCCCGCGCCGAGCGGTCGAGGTCGATGCGGCGCGACAGGTCGCCCTTGGCGACCGCGTCGATGACGTCGGCCGCGCCGCTGACCGGGCTTACCAGGGCGTCGATCAGCATGTTGACCGACTCGACGCTCTCGGCCCACGCGCCGACGCCCGGCCCGGGCGTCAGCCGCTCGCCGAAGCGGCCTTCCTTGACGACTTCTTTGCGCACGCGTGACAGCTCGTTGGCGAGGTGCTCGCGCCGGTCGGCCACTTCGTTCAGCAGCAACCGCACCTCACTGAGGATGCCAGGAGGCGCGTGAGGGACCCGACGCCGGAAGTCTCCGTCACGCCAAGAGAAAAGAGTCTCAAGGATGGGCACGAGATCCGACTCGGTGTAAGTCCTCTCCTCTGGGCTTAGAGCGGCCTTGGCCGTGGTCATGGGGCCTCCTTCACTCGTCGCTGCCGCACGGCGAGTGATTCAAGTCTGTCACGATGAGTAGCTCGTAGTCCTGTCCTTGGATTTACCCCAAGTCAGCGGGAAGTGTGGTAGGCACGTTGGGATGACTGCTTCTCCCCATGCGGTGCTGGCCGCGACCTTCGCGCCCGGCGAGACCGCTGTGACGGCTGCGATGAGGTTCACGCGCGAGGTGATGACCGCGTGGGCCACCGGCGGCGTGCTCCATACTGCCGAGCAGGTCGCCGCGGACCTGGCCGAGCAGGTCGCTGATGAGCCGTTTGAGGTGATTTGGAAGCATTTCGGGGACGCAGTGCAGGTGGAGTTGCGGCAACGAAACCTCTCCCAGAGTGATCCGAAGGCTCCTTCCGTCAACGTCGAGGAGTGGGGAGTCACCTTTGCGGGCGATTCCCGTGTCCATTGGGCAAGGCTCACGCTACCTGGCTCCGCCGACCGGGTGGCAGCCGAATGGCTGGAGGAGAGCAGCCGCGGGCCACATTGGCTGGGGTTCCTGGCCGACGCCAGCGACCTGCTCGCCGGCACGCTCGACCCCGACATGGTGCCGGCGATCATCGCCCAGGTCGTCGTGCCCCGGTTGTCGAGCTGGTGCGCCGTCTACACCTCCGACAACTCCGGGCCGCTGCGCCTGGTCTACCTCTGGCACGCCGACGAGGCCAGGATCGACGGCCTGCGCGAGCAGCTCACCGACATGGACGTCGACGCCGCCGACACCCGCGTCACCTCCCTGATCCACCTGCCCGAGTCGCAGGTGCTCGCCGTGCCGCTGACCGCGCGCGGGCGCAGCCTCGGCATGATGTGCCTGGGCCGCCCCGACCGCTTCCCCGACGAGGTCATCCAGTTCGCCGAGGACATCGGCAGGCGCGCCGCGCTGGCCATGGACAACGCCCGCCTCTACGCCCAGCAGGCCGCCGCCAACCGCGCCCTGCAGCGCAGCCTGCTCCCGCCGAACGAGCCCGAGGTGCCCGGCCTCGACTACGGCGTCATCTACGAGCCCGCCGGCGAGGTCAACGAGGTCGGCGGCGACTTCTACGACCTGTTCAAGGCCGGCGACGACTCGTGGCGCTTCGCCATCGGCGACGTCTGCGGCACCGGCCCCGAGGCCGCCGCCGTCACCGGCCTGGCCCGCCACACGCTGCGGCTGCTGGCCCGCGAGGGCTACGGCGTGGCCGCCGTGCTGGGGCGGCTCAACCAGGCGATCCTGGAGGAGGGCGAGCGGGCGAGGTTCCTCACGCTGCTGCACGGCGACATCACGCCCGTGCCCGACGGCCTCGAGGTACGGCTCGTCTCGGCCGGCCACCCCGAGGCGCTGCGCCTCAAGCCGAGCGGCCACGTGGAGGCGGTCACCACCCCGCAGTCGCTGCTCGGCGTCTTCCACGAGGTCGTGTTCGAGGCCGACACCGTGCACCTCGACCACGGAGACGTGCTGCTGGCCGTGACCGACGGGGTCACCGAGCGGCGCTCCGGCGGGCGGCTGCTCGACGACGACGGCGGGCTGGCCAAGCTGCTGGCCGAGTGCGCCGGGCTGTCGGCCAGGGCGGTGGCCGAGCGCATCCGCAGGGGCGCCGCCGAGTTCGCCTCCGAGCCCAGCGCCGACGACCTCGCCATCGTGGTGCTGCGCGCCCGCTGAGAGGCGGGACAGCGGCGGGGGCGTGCTGGTCAAGGTGCGCCTTTCCGGCTGACTGCGGGTGGCGAGATGATGACAGGCGCTCCGGCCGACAGTCAAGAGCATGGTCAAGAGCCCGGTCAAGGCCATTCTCGCAGCTCGCCGAGCGTCCTGGCGACGCGGGAGCACTCTGCGACAGGCTGGGGACGCCCCGTGGCGACGAGGCGGGGGGCGCGGTCAGCCGATGTGCTTGCGGGCGAACTCGAGCTGCAAGGCCGTCTGCGCGATCCGCTCGGCCACCACCAGGGAGCCGCGGATGGCGTCGTAGGTGTAGACCTCGTGGTGGCGGCCGTGCTCTTCGAGCTTGGTGACGTACTTCTCGATCTGCCGCAGCGGGCACCGGGTGTCGTTCTCGGCCGCGAGGATCAGCAGCGGGCTCTTGACCTGGTCCACGTAGGTGATGGGGGAGCTGGCCGCGTACCGCTCCGGCTGCTCCTCGGGCGAGCCGCCGAGCAGCGCGCGGTGGAAGGCGCGCAGGCTCTCCGCCTCGTCCTCGTACGACGTCTGGTGGCAGGCGATCGGCACCGCGGCGATGCCGCACGCCCAGAGGTCGGGCTGGGTGCCGAGGCCGAGCAGCGTCAGGTAGCCGCCCCACGCCGTGCCGGCCAGCAGGGTCCGGCCGGGGTCGGCGATGCCGTGGTCGACCACCCACTGCCGCACGGCCGCGACGTCGGCCAGCTCGATGTGCCCGACGTCGCCGTGCAGCGCGTCGCGCCAGGCGGAGCCGTAGCCGGTCGAGCCCCGGTAGTTGACGCGGACGACGGCGAACCCGGCGTCCACCCAGGCCGCCACGGTCGGCGAGAACGCGTCGCGGTCGTGCGCCGTCGGGCCGCCGTGCAGCAGGAAGACCGTCGGGTAGGGGGCCTGGCCGGTCTCCGGCCTGGAGACCAGCGCGTGGATGCGGCCGCCCTCGCCCTCCACGTCGATGTCCTCGACCGGGACGCTCGGCGGCGCCGGCGGGCCGATGGGGTTGACCACGACCTGGCCGTTGCTGGAGCGCACGATCGGTGGGCGGGAGGCGCTGGACCAGGAGTACTCGACGTGGCCGCCGGGCCTGGGCCGGGCCTCGTCGATCACCCCGTGCGGCGTCTCGATGGGCGTCAGGCCGCCGCCGCGCAGGTCGTAGCGGTGCAGGTGGCTGCGGGCGCGGTCGTCGCGCAGGATGAGCAGGCCGCGGCCGTCGTCGTACCACTCGGCGTGCAGGTCTCCAGGGTCGCGCAGCCAGATCTCGCGCTGCTCGCCCGTCACCGGGTCCCAGACCAGCGGTTCGTCGCGGCTGCGGCGCTCGTGCAGGGCCAGCAGGCGGCGGTCGCCGACGATGGGGGCGAAGCTGAGGCCGACCACGCCCTTGCCGGGGCCGTCGTGCAGCTCGCCGACCACGTGGCCGTTCTGGCGGACGACGCGCAGCGCCGGGTGCCGGAAGTCGCCGTACTCGCCGTGGTTGATGGCGATGAGGGAGCCGTCGAGCGACATGGCGGCCAGCCAGGCGGCCTCGGTGTGCTCGTACAGGGTCTCGGCGGGCTGGCCCTCGCGGACGAGGTGGACGCGGAAGGTGCCCTCGCCGGCCAGGCTGATCGCGGCGACGCCGGCGGTGGACAGCGCGATGCCGCCGGGCTGGCCGGGCGGCAGGTCGGGCGCGACGGGCTGGCCGGGGCCGCCGGTGAACGGCCGGCGCCACCACTGGCCGTACTCGTCGCCGTCGGTGTCGGCGAACCAGTAGATCCACTGGCCGGTGGGGTCGATCGCCGCGTACGCGGTGCCTTTGGGCTGGTCGGTGACCTGGCGGGTGGCGCCGGTCACGCGGTCCCAGGCGTAGACCTCCCACTTGCCCGTGGCGTTGGAGCGGTAGATGGCGCGGTTCGGGGCCTGGCGGGCCCAGGACGGCAGCGTCATGCGCGACGCGCGGAACCTGGCCTGCCAGCGTTCCTCCGCCTTCATCCGGCGCGCCCCCTCCCGTTGATGTCCCGTGCCTCAGGGCTCGGGATGCCGTCCAGTATTGCGCCTGTGCCGGGGAAATTCTCCGAGAATGTGGGGGAATTTCGGACTAAATGCCCCATCAGTAACACCAGTCGCACATGCCCGTCAAGGAACAGGTCTTGAACGGGGTGCCGGCTCGTAGATAGACAGATGAAACGCGGCGCGCGTTACTACTTTTTGCTGTCTTTTCGCGACATTTCGGGAGACAACTGCGGCGATCCGCTCGCCGAGCGTGTCCGCCTGGTGATGCCATGCGCTCGGGCCCATCCCGACGACCTGGGCGATGTCGTCGTGCCCCAGCTCCATCTCGAACGCGACCGTGCACCGCCCGGTCTCGGCGAACCCCTCCAGGCTGCGCGCCACCCTGCGCTCTTTCTCCTCGTC
Source organism: [Actinomadura] parvosata subsp. kistnae (assembly GCF_900323885.1). Lineage (GTDB taxonomy): Bacteria > Actinomycetota > Actinomycetes > Streptosporangiales > Streptosporangiaceae > Nonomuraea > Nonomuraea composti. The sequence goes on from NZ_OOHJ01000018.1 coordinate 2,992,001, forward strand.
GACGGAGAGCAGCCCCAGCTCCTCGACGAGCGGGCTGAGATGCTCGGGGGCCGGGGTGACGACCACCGCCGCGCCTCCCGGCCGCAGCACGCGCCGGAACTCGGGCCCGTTCCTGGGCGCGAAGACGTCGATCACCACATCGGCCACCCCGCTCCTGATCGGAAGCGGGCGCCACACGTCGGCCACGAACGCCCCTGCCCTGGGATGCACCCGCGCCGCCCGGCGTACAGCGTGCTTCGACACATCGAACGCCATCCCGATGCCATCGTCCACCGCGTTGAGCACGGCCGCCAGGTAGTGCCCGGTGCCCGCGCCCGCATCGACGATCACCGGCGCGGCCCTGCCCGCCGCGCGGTGGTCCTCGACCTTGCCCGGCTCCCGCTCACCGCCCGCGGGCGGCGGGCCGGAACCGGCCTCCACTTCCGTCTCACGGTACGCCCTCAACTCCGCGTCGTCATGCGTTTCGGTAGAGGACTCATGTTTTCCTGGAACGTTCTCAGCTGTCACGTATGCCCGTACGGTTTCCGCCAGTGCGTCCGTCAGGGGGGCGTAGTGCCCTTTGTCGAGGAAGGCCGCCCGCGCGGCCACCATCTCGGCGGTGTCGGCGGTGCCCGGCTGCCCGGAGCCGGTGAGCAGGCTCACGTAACCCTGCTTGGCGACGTCGAAGGTGTGACCGGCGGCGCAGCGCACGGTCGGCCCGGCCAGGCGCAGCTCGGCGCGGCACACGGGGCAGATCAGATAGTCGACGATGTCAGCCAGCATGCGGCCATTGTGCTGTACGAGCCGCGGGACGCCGCTCACGCGGCCTTGGCCGTCTCCATCAGGAAGGCGGCGTTGGAGGAGGTCGAGCGGAGCCGGTCGACGAGGGCCTGGAGGGCCTGCTGCCGGTCCAGCCCGGCCAGCGAGCGGCGCAGCCGCCAGACGATCTCCCGCTCCGACGGGTGCATCAGCAGCTCCTCGCGCCGGGTGCCGGAGGCGTCGAGGTCCACGGCGGGGAAGAGGCGGCGCTCGGCCAGCTCGCGGACGAGGTGCAGCTCCATGTTGCCCGTCCCCTTGAACTCCTCGTACAGGTTGTTGTCCATCCGCGACCCCGTGTCCACGAGGGCGGTGGCGAGGATGGTCAGCGAGCCGCCGTTCTCGACGTTGCGGGCGGCGCCGAAGAAGCGCTTGGGCGGGTAGAGGGCGCGGGCGTCGATGCCGCCGGTCAGGACGCGCCCGCCGCCGGGCGCGATGTTGTTGTAGGCCCGCCCGAGGCGGGTCAGCGAGTCGAGCAGCACGACCACGTCGCGGCCGGACTCGACGAGGCGCTTGGCCCGCTCGATGGCGAGCTCGGCGAGTGCGGTGTGGTCGCGGTCGGGGTGGTCGAAGGTCGAGGCGTAGATCTCGCCGTCGATGCCGGCCCGCATCTCGGTGACCTCCTCGGGCCGCTCGCCGACGAGCAGGACCATGAGGTGCGCCTCGGGGTGGTTGCGGGAGATCCCGGCGGCCAGCGCCTGCAGCACCATGGTCTTGCCGGCCTTGGGCGGCGCCACGATGAGGCCGCGCTGCCCCTTGCCGATGGGCGCGAACAGGTCGATGACCCGGGTGGTGAGCGACGGCGTCTCGACGCTGAGCCGCTCGTCCGGATGGATGGGGGTGAGCTGGTCGAACTGTGGCCGGTCGAGCCACGAGGCGGCGCCGTTGACCGATTCGACCTTGAGGAGTCTGTTGCCGTCGAAGGCCGCGACGACGTGGTCGCCGGGGCGCAGGCCCCACTGGCGGACCTTCTCGGGGGTGACGCGTACGTCGCCCGGCCCCGGCAGGTGATCCGCCCGGATGAACGCGGACTTGTCGCGTACGTCCAGGAGTCCCTCCACGTGGCGGACCGGCGCGGCGGCACGCTGCTCTGGAATGGTGTGCACAGACATGATGAGCCCCTTTGGGGGAGATGCGCCGGGGCACTCGGACGAGGACCGGCGGGTGATGAAGGAAAGCAGGCCGGGCGCCCTGCGAACAGGAGGGCCGGAGCCGGCTTGGAAGATCAAGCGGAGCTGGAGCTCGACGCTTGGTGGCAAGATACCACACCGTCCAGTCCATGCAACGCCTAGCCCTCTTGGGCTATTCCTGGACGGTTATCGGAGCTTCTCCCGCGAATCCGGGGCGCCAGGCATGACAATGTTCTTCTCGGCGAGGCGCAACGAGGAAAATTACCGCGCCTGATGTGCCGAGCAGCACAGAGCCCCCGTCGACGCAGCGTCATCGTGTCAAGTGGCATGCAGGGTCCCTGCAACTCGATGAGGGTTCCATAGGGACGAATACCGAAGAATCTCCTTGGGGGAGCACCATCATGAAGACCGCCAACTGCCCGCGGTGCCACCACGAGCTGGACGAAGGCCCCATCATGTACCGGTGCGCGAACTGCCGCCGCGCCGTCTACGCCGCCGACGTCGAGAACGAGTACGTTCCGGCCCAGCCCGTCGCCGCCTAACCTGGCGGGATGCCGCATCAACCGCTGACCGTGTCCGGCGTCGAGGTGACACCCCTCTGCGACGCCGTGGGCCCCATGGGGGCGGCGATCCGCCGCCCGCTGAGTGAGATGTTCGCCGGCTCCGGCCTGCCCGACGACCCGTGGGTCCTGCACTTCCACTGCTTCCTGATCCGCGACGCGGCCGACCGGCTGACGCTGGTCGACACCGGCATCGGCGGCACGGACTCACCCGCGTCCACGTGGGCGCCGGTGCCCGGCACGCTGGCCGGCGAGCTGGCCGCCGCGGGCGTCGCGCCCGCCGACATCGGCACCGTCATCCTCACGCACCTGCACAGCGACCACGCCTCGGGCGCGGTCGCCGACGGCCGCCCCGCGTTCGAGAACGCCCGGTACGTCGTGCAGAAGGCGGATCTCGACGCCGCCAAGGGGCCGGTGCTCGACGACGTCGTCACCGTCATCAAGGGGCAGCTCCACGTCGTCGAGGGCGACGCCGAGGTGGCGCCCGGCGTGCGCGTGCGGCACACCCCCGGGCACACGCCCGGCCACCAGATCGCCAGGGCCGGCGAGCTGGCCATGACCGGCGACCTGGTCCTGCACCCCGTGCAGCTCGACGACCCGAGCGTGCCCTACCTCTACGACGACGACCAGGACGCCGCCGTGCGCAGCAGGACCGAGGTCCTGGCCGCGCTGCGGGCCGAGCGGGCGATCCTGGCCACCGGGCACTTCAGCGAGCCGTTCCTGCGCCTGTGACCGCGGGGCCCTGGCCGCCGTCCTGGTCGGCCGGCGGGGGCCCTGGTCGCGACGTCCTACCGGCCGGCCAGCGCGGGCTGGTCGGCGAGCAGGGACGCGGGCAGGGCCACCATCGCGGTCAGGCCGCCGTACGGCGAGGGCACCAGGGCGACCTTGATGCCGTGCCGGGCCGCGAGCCTCGCGACCACGAACAGGCCGAGCCGGTCGCTCTGCGCCAGGTCGAACTCGGGGGCGGTGGTCAGCCGGTCGTTCAGCTCGTCGAGCTCGGTGCGCGGCAGGCCGAGGCCGCGGTCCTCCACCTCCACGACGAGGCCGTGCGGGGTCACGGAACTGCGCACGTCCACCCTGGTCTGCGGGGGCGAGAAGAGGGTGGCGTTCTCGATCAGCTCGGCCATCAGGTGGGCCACGTCGGTGACCGCCGAGCCGAGCAGCGCCACGGACGGCGGCTGCATGATCTCCACCCGCTCGTACTCCTCGACCTCGGCCACGGCGGCGCGCAGCACGTCGAGGATGGGCACCGGGTTGCGCCAGCCGCGCCCCGGCGCCTGGTCCGACAGGATGATGAGGCTCTCCGCGTGCCTGCGCATGCGCGTGGTGAGGTGGTCGAGCTTGAACAGGTCGGCCAGCACCTCCGGCGCCTCCGTGGCCCGCTCCATGCTGTCGAGCTGCAGGAGCTGGCGGTGCAGCAGCGACTGGTTGCGCCTGGCCAGGTTCACGAAGACCTGGCTGACGCCGTGGCGCAGCCTGGCCTGGTCGACGGCGGCCTCGATGGCGGTCGACTGCACGTCGTTGAAGGCACGCACGATGTCGGCCACCTCGGAGGTGTTCGCCTTGACCTCCAGCGGCGCCATCTCGGCCGACGTCGGCGGCGCGGTGTTGGTGCGCAGCCGCTTGATCAGCCCGGCCAGCCGCACCTCGGCCAGCTCGGTGGCGGCGTCACGCAGCGCGGCCAGCTCGCGCACCAGGCGCTTGCGGAAGCGCAGCGAGAGCAGAATCGAGGCGATGACCGCGACGAGGCCGACGCCGCCCGCCACGCCGATCTTGACGAGCATGCCGACGGCGGTCGGGGTCACCCGGTTCACGATGCCCTGGTTGGTCTTGGCCTGGGCGCGCTCGACGGCGTTCCACAGGTTCTGGGCGTCGATGGGCCAGGTGGCGGCGCTCGCGGGCAGCCCGTTGACGGCCGCCTGGCCCTTGATGACGTCCTCGGCCTTCAGGAACTCCTCGTAGACGGGCGAGCCGGCCAGCTTCCCGTACGGGCCGCGCAGGTTGCCGTCGAGGTGCGACAGCGCCTGGGAGAACAGCAGCCGCCTGGTCGCCACCATGCCGGTGAACGACTCCCGCTCCCGCGCCTCGACCCGGCCCCTGGCCAGCACGATCGCGACCACGGCCCGCTCCCTGGAGAGCACCTCCTTGGCCTCGCCGAGCATGGTCACGGCGCGGGCCTGCTGGTAGAGGGCCATGTCGGGGACCAGGATCATGGCGTCGTACATGCGGAAGGAGGCGTCGGCGATCTGGCTGTAGCCGTCGATGACGTCGAGCGGCGCCACGAGCGTGCCGTCCACCTCCTTGCGGACGTCGGCGAGCTGGTCGAGCTTGACGTTGAGCGCGTTGAGCTGGGTGCGCATCTCCGGCGTCAGGTCGCGCAGGCTCGCGGCCGACGAGCGGAAGGCCTGCACGGCGCGGTCGGTGCGCCCGCGCCGCTCGGCCATGATGTCGGCGCCCTGCCCGGTCACCAGGAACTCGACGGAGGCCAGCCGCTCGTCCTGCAGCGCGATGTTGACGGCCTCGGCCGGCTGGGCAAAGTTGGTCGCCAGGTCGTTGATCGAGAGCAGGCGCATGCCGGCGCCGCCGGTCAGGCCGGCGGCGAACGCCCACAGACCCACCAGGGAGAGCAGCGGGACCAGCAGGAGGATGAGGAGTTTCAGCGCGATGGGGCGGCCACGCGTGGGGGGCATGCGACCTCCGGGTGCATGATGAGATCGCCTCGCAGATTACACCCCCCTTTGGAAGGATTTCTGTGCGTCTTCCGCGTTCTTTCTCCGGCTGGACCATCGCGGTCTTCGGCTTCCTCGCCTTCGCGCTCGGCCTGCTCGGGCTGATCTCGCCCGGCACGCTGCTGAGCATGCTGGGATTCGAGGTGCTGGACGTGCGGCCGGCCGGGGATTACACGCTGGTCTATATGGCCGCCAGCTCCATGGCGGCCGTGAACATGGGCGTCTACTACCTGTTCGCCGCCGCGCACGACTACACCCCGTTCTTCCGCTGGACCGTGCCGTTCCGGCTCGTGACGTTCGCGGTCTTCACGACGCTGGTGCTGACGGGGGCGGCCCCGGGCAAGTTCTTCGGCGTCGGGCTCTGGGAGGGGCTGGGGGCGGTGATCACCGGATTCGCGCTCTGGCGCGAGGGCAGGCTGGTGCCCTCGCGCCAGAGCGCGGAAGTGGCCTGACCCGGCCCCTTTCAGGGCTCAGCGGCGGTGGTCGGCGCGGGCCACGAGCCGGTCGTCGGCGGGCACGGGGGCGTGCTCGCGCTCGGCCTTCGCGCTCTCGCGCTCGGCCTTGGTGTGCTCGCGCTCCAGCTTGCGCTGCAGGTCGCGCTTCTCGTCCTCCAGCTGGGCCACCCGGCTGGAGGCCTCCGCCCTGGCACTGCGCAGCCGGCGACGCTGCCTGGCGGTCCTGCGGGAACCCGAGCCCAGCAGCCAGAGCCCCAGCAGCAGGACGGCCGCGGCGGCCGCACCGGCGAGGAACATCTCGACGTGGTTGAGCTCGAAGGTGTAGCCGAACAGGATGTACCTGGTGCTCTCCTCGGTGAGCACCAAGGCGAACGCAGCGCCGGCGAGCAGGATCAGGAGCAGTCCTATGACGATCATCCAACTCACCCCTTGTCGTAAGAGGCGTTTCTCCTGCCCGTAGATCGGCGGGGTATGCGCGATGATGACGTCCATGAGACCCGAGCCGGGCCAGGTCCTGCACTTCTCCGAAGACCCGACGATCGAGCGCTTCGTGCCGCACGTGGCGGTGACCAGCTCGCGCAGCGAGCCGTACGTGTGGGCGGTCGGCTACGACCGCTGCCCCGACTACTGGTTCCCGAGAGCCTGCCCGCGCGCGATGGCGTGGGTCGGGCCGCGCACCGACGAGGCGGACACGGCCCGGATCATCGGCGCGGGCTGCGGCCGGCGGGTGCACGCCATCGAGTACTGCTGGGTGAAGGCGCTCATGGAGGTGCGCCTGTTCGCCTACCGGCTGCCGGCCGACCGCTTCGCGCCCATCGGGGAGCCGCCGCACGCGGTGGTCTCCAAGGAGACCGTGGCGCCGCTGGGGCCGCCCGAGCCGGTGGGCGACCTGTTCGAGCTGCACGAGGAGGCCGGGATCCAGCTCAGGGTGCTGGACAACCTGTGGCCGTTCTGGAACGAGGTGACGGCCAGCAGCCTCGAGTTCAGCGGGATCCGGCTGCGGAACGCGCGTCGATGAGCGCCGTCAGCGTCTCGGGCGGCATCGAGCCGGGCGGCTGCTTCTCGCGGGCGAACCGGTTGGCCTCGCGCCGCAGCGTCTCGTTGACCGGGGTGGCCAGGCCGTGCTCGCGGCCCAGCAGGACGATCTCGCCGTTGAGGTAGTCGGCCTCGATCGAGCCGCTGCCCCTGGCCAGGCTCTGCCACGACGACCCGCCGCCGCGGCTGACGCCCTCGATGGGGCGCGCGTCGACCTTGTGCCCGCGGACCTCGGCCTCCTCCTCCGGGGTGGCGTACGCGATGCCGGCGTGCGCCAGCACGGCCCTGGCCTCGGCCCTGGCGCGCTCGACCACCTCGGTCAGGGCGGGCACGTGGCCGAGCAGCGCCTCGGCGGCGTTGCCCAGGTTGCTGAGGAGCTTGGCGTACTTCCAGCGCATGACGTCGGGCACGGCGCGGCCGACGAGGCCGTGCTTGCTCAGGTCGCCGGCGATCTTCGCGGCGAGGCCGTCGTCGTCCACAGCCTGTGGGTAACGGCCGACGTGCAGCATGCCCGAGTAGGGGTGGCCGTGGGCGGCGATGACGCCGGGCTGGGGAATCTGCGCCGGCAACCACACGCACATGCCGTAGACGCGCTCGAACCGCCGCAGGACCATGCGCTCGTTGGCCACGCCGTTCTGGGCGCACACCACGGGCAGGTCGGCCGGCCAGGGAGCCAGCGCGGCGATCGTGTCCTGGGACTTGGTCGCCAGGATGAGCACGTCGTCATCGCGCGTGGGCACGGGGCCGTCGGCGGCGGGGAGGTCGAGGGTCTCGGAGCCTTCTGGGGTGATCAGTCGCAGGCCGTCTCGCCGGAGAGCCTCGTAGTGGGCTCCTCTCGCGATGAGGAGGACCTCGTGCCCGCCCTGAAACAGGCGGGCGCCGATGGTGCCGCCGACTGCCCCTGCTCCGATCACTATGTAGCGCATTGTTCGAGAATGTCACTCCCTACTTGGCCAGCGCCACTTGGGCGGACTGCGCCGGGGAGACGGCCGCGCCACGGGAGCGCTCGCGCCAGATGGTCTTGAGCACCCGCCAGCCGTCGCGCACCGCGTTCAGGTTGCTGACGCCGTGGATGCGGGAGCGCTCGTGGCTGGGGACCTCGCGGATGATGAGGCCGGCCTGGGCGGCGCGCACGTTCATCAGGGTCTCGATCTCGAAGCCGTCGCAGTCGAGGCCGAGGGCGTCGAGGTGGCGGGCCCAGAAGGCGTTGTAGCCGTAGCAGAGGTCGGTGTAGCGGGTGCCGTAGAGGAAGTTGGTGAGCCCCGTCAGGACCTTGTTGCCGAGCGAGCGGATCGGACTGAGGTCGTCCGAGCCGCCACCAGGGGCGTACCGGGAGCCCTTGGCGAAGTCGGCGCCGTTCATGAGCGTGGCCACGAAGGAGCGGATCTCCCGGCCGTCGGTGGACCCGTCGGCGTCGATCATGACGATGATGTCGCCCCGGGCGGCCTGGAAGCCCTCGATGAGGGCGTTGCCCTTGCCGCGCCGGCTCTGCACGACGACCCGCAGGTCGGGGCGCAGCCTACGCGCGACGGCGATGGTGTCGTCGGTCGAGTTGCCGTCGACGAGGATGACCTCGTCGATCCAGTCGGGCAGCGTCGCGAAGACGTGGGGAAGGTTCTCGGCCTCGTTCATCGCGGGAACGATGACGCTGACACTGGCGGCGAAAGGCTGCTTGTTCATGTCACCAAGGTTCGCCGCCCGCACATGCAGCCCGCTTAACAGTGCCTTGCATAGATCATGCGTATGACGAAAACTCAGGTGATTTGGGCCTCCCCCGCCCTGGCGAGGATCTCGTCCACGGTGTCCGGGACGCTCTGGCGGGTGGTGTCGAGCCAGAGCCCGAGGCGCGGCGTCTCCTGCCGCAGCGCGGCGTCTAGCTGGGCAATCGTCCAGCCTCCGCCGTAGCCGGTCTTGGGGCGGGCCGCCTCGCGGCGCTCGACCTCGGCGGGGTCGGGGGCCAGGACGATCACGTGCAAGGGACGGGTGGCGACCAGCTTCGTGAACACCTCCAAATCCCCTCCGAGAATGACATCCTGAACAATTGGCGTGAATCCGGCGTCAAAATATAGATCTGCTGTTTTGGCTGCGATTCGGTAACGAAGATGGAGCTGCCGTACCGCCTCCGCGGACAATTCCGGCGTCATCTCGGCGCGCCCGCCGACCACCATCCGGCGGAACGCGTCGCCCCGCACGTGGGCCGAGCGGGGCAGCCGCTCGGCCAGCGCCTGCGCGACCGTCGACTTGCCCGACGCGGAGATGCCCGTGATCAGGACCGCACCGCTCAGCCCGCTCACGCGCCCACCAGCTTGCGCACCCGGTCGGCGCCCACGGCCATCAGCAGGGTCGGCAGCCTCGGGCCCGTGTCGCGGCCGACGAGCAGGCGGTAGAGCAGGGTGAAGAAGGCCCGCTGCGCCGTCTTCAGCTCGGGCGTGGCCGGGGCGTCGGCCGGCAGGCCCGCCTGGAGCTTGGGCACGCCGTACACGAGCGCGGTCAGCCCCTCCAGCGTCCAGTCGTCGAGGCCGTCGGCCAGCAGCCGCAGCCCCTCGCGCTCGGCCTGGCCGAGCGAGCCGAGCAGCTCCTGGTCCGGCGACTCCCGCACGCGGGTGCGCTGGTCGGCGGGCAGGTGCAGCTCGACCCAGCGCCGCGCCCGATCGAGGCGGGGCCGCACCTCGTCGAGTGTCTCGACGCCGTCGAGGTCGCGCAGGATGCGCAGCGTCTGCTCGGCGTGCCCGGTCGTGATGTCGGCGACGGAGGCCAGCGTGCGGTAGGCGACCGGGTGCGGCGTGGCCGGCAGCGGGCCCGCCGCCGTGGACACCGCGCGGCGGTGCGCGGCCAGCTCGGCCGGCTGGGCCTGCCCGGCGGCGACCTTGCGGCCCAGGGAGTCCCACTCGTCGTAGAGGCGCTGGATCTCGTGGTCGAAGGCGATCTTGAAGGACTGGGCCGGCTTGCGGCGCGCGTACAGCCAGCGCAGCAGCGGCGCCTCCATGATCTCCAGCGCGTCGGACGGGATCGGCACGCCGCCCTTGGAGCTGCTCATCTTGGCCATGCCGGTGATGCCGACGAACGCGTACATGGGGCCGATCGGCTGCTGCCCGCCGAACACCTCGCCGACGAGCTGCCCGCCCACGATCCACGCCGACCCCGGAGAGTGGTGGTCGACCCCGGACGGCTCGAAGACCACCCCCTCGTACGCCCAGCGCATCGGCCAGTCGACCTTCCACGCCAGCTTGCCCCGGTCGTGCTCGGCCAGGCGCACGGTCTCGCCGAAGCCGCACTCACAGGTGTAGGCCAGCTCGGTCGTCTCGTCGTCGTAGTTGGTGACCGTGGTCAGGTCGCGCTCGCACAGGTCGCAGTACGGCTTGTACGGGAAGTACGCGCCGCGCGCCCCGCCTTCTTCGGCCTCGTCGCCCTGCTTCGAGCGGTAGCGCGACAGCACCGCGTCGATCGTGGCCCGCGCGCGCACCGCCGTCAGGATCTGCTCGCGGTAGACGCCCGAGGTGTACTGGGCGGTCTGGCTGATCGCGTGGTACTCCACGCCCAGCTCCGCCAGCGCGGTCACCAGGGGCGCCTTGAAGTGCTCGGCCCAGTTGGCGTACCGGCTGCCGGGCGGGGCGGGCACCGAGGTCAGTGGCTTGCCGATGTGCTCGGCCCACGACGGGTCGATGCCCGCGGGCACCCTGCGGAAGCGGTCGTAGTCGTCCCACGAGATCAGGTGCACGCACTCCAGGCCGCGCCGCCTGATCTCGTCGGCGACCAGGTGAGGTGTCATCACCTCGCGCAGGTTGCCCAGGTGGATCGGGCCCGACGGGCTCAGCCCTGAGGCGCAGACGATCGCTTTACCCGGGGCGCGTCGCTCCGCCTCGGAGATCACCTCGTCCGCGAACCTGGAGACCCAGTCGGTCTCGGCACTGTCAGCCATCGCGCCATTCTTGCGGGTCCGCCCGGTTCAGGCCAACGCGTTGCCGGACGCCGGCATCGGGGGCGGCTCGGCGCAGGCGGCTCCCGTCAGGCGGCGCGGGTGCGGTTCTGGCGGCCGAGCGCGGCCAGGATGGCGGGCGGGTCGATGATGCCGAAGCCGTAGTCGTGGTCGAAGCCGACCGTGCTGCGGTCGTCGGCGGTGCGGTGCAGCAGCGTACGGAGCTGCGCGGGCGACAGCTCGGCCGCGGAGCGCTGCGTGCGCACGGCGGCCACCACGCCGGCGGCCACGGGGCAGGCGGCGGAGGTGCCGGTGTCGGCGGCGCCGACCGCCTCGGAGCCGGCGAAGTGCGTGTAGGCGCACAGGTCGGGCTTGCGCTCCGACAGCCGCCCCGGCCCCTGCGAGGAGTAGCCGACGCGCTCGCCGCGCGTGTCCACGCCGCCGACGGACAGCACCTGCGGGTGGGAGTTGGCGCCCGCGATCGTCCGGTCGGGGAAGCCGCAGCGCCGGTCGGCGCACTCGCGCCCGCAGTTGCCCGCCGAGAACAGGATGTCGGCGCCGGCGCCCTCCAGGCTGCCGACGATCACGTTGAACGGGTGCGCCGGGTTGTCGGAGTAGTTGCCGGGGTGGCCGGGCGGGAAGTCCATGTCGGGGGAGAACAGGCCCCAGCTGTTGGAGACGACCAGGGACCGGGAGTCGGCGGGCATGGCCTCCAGCACGGTGGCCAGGTGGGAGTAGGCGGCCACCGCGTCCGACAGCAGGCCGTCGGCGGTCGGGCCCGGCTTGCGGCTGAGCAGGACCGGGATGTCGAGCAGGGTGGCCTTGGGTGCGGCGATCAGCGTGTCGAAGGCGCACATGGAGCCGTGCTGCACCGGGTAGCGGCCGGGTGTCTTGTCCACCCCGGGCGGGCTCCAGCTCCGGTCGGCGTCGATGGTCACGTCGTGGCCGATGCGGGCGGCGACGTGGTCGGCGTTGATGCCGGTGTCGACCACCGCGATGGCCACGCCCTCGCCGTCGTGGCCGGCCGACCAGAGGTCGTAGGCGTGCAGCAGCCGCCTGACCTCCTCCCAGTCGCCCACCGGGCCGCTGTCGCCGCAGGTCGGGTGCGAGTGGATGGCCGGGTCGGCGAAGACGCCCGCCACCTCGCGCACCGAGGAGGACAGCAGCGCCGCCCGGGTGCTCAGCTCGGCGTCGGAGATCTCGCCGCGCACGAGCACCGAGGCGTCCTCAGGCGCCATCGAGAACCGCACTCGCTGGTGCGGGGAGAGCGGGGCGCCGTCGGCGGAGACCGGCCTGGGCACGGCCACCGGGGTGAACGCCGAGTCGAGGAGGACTCCGGGGAGGTCGGCGACGACGTCGGAGACCGCGCTGCGGACGCCGGGGTCGATCACCGACGCGACGACGTCGGGGGCCGGGCGGAGCTGGATCAGGACGCGCATGGGATCCCCTTGGGAGTGCTGTTACGGAATGATTACTCACCGTAATAGTGCCCCGCCCGGCAGGTGGTGACTCCTTTGTGTAAGGATGTTGTAACTTTCCGTGCCCGGCTAGCTGAGGGTCGCCTCGTACGGGTCCCAGTCTGCGGGCAGCGGCTCCGGCGCCGCCACCGTCGAGCCGACCGTCCTGAACTGCGCCAGCTCGCCCGACTCGGTGATGGCCGACATCAGCTCCAGCACGTGGTAGGCCAGCTCGCCCGACGCCCGGTGCGGCGTGCCGGCGCGGATCGACCTGGCCATGTCGAGGACGCCGATGCCGCGCCCCGCCGTGGTGCCCGCGACCGGCAGCTCCCGCCAGTCGAGGTCGGCGGGCCCGCGGGCCAGCAGCGGGCCGTCGAACGTGTTGGGGTCCGGCAGCGACAGCGCGCCCTCGGTGCCGATGATCTCGATCATCCGCCGGTTCACGGCCGAGTCGAAGCTGAAGGTCGCCGTCGCCGTGGCCGAGCCGGGGAAGTCCAGCAGCGCGTTGACGTGCGTGGGCACCTCCACCGGGAACGCGGTGCCCGCCTTCGGCCCCGAGCCGATGACGCGCTGCTCGCGCGCCCTGCGCGTCCCCGCCGCCACCCGGGTCACGGGGCCGAGCAGGGAGACCAGGGCGGTCAGGTAGTAGGGGCCCAGGTCGAACAGCGGGCCGCCGCCCCGGGCGTACAGGAACTCCGGGCTGGGATGCCAGGACTCCGGGCCGAGGCTCTGCGTGGCGGCCGTGACGGCGACCGGCTCGCCGATGGTGCCCGCGCGCAGGGCGTGCACGGCGGACTGCAGCCCGGCGCCGAGGAAGGTGTCGGGGGCGCCGCCCACCCGCAGCCCCCGGCTCTGGGCCTCGGCCATGACCTTGGCGGCCTCGTCCAGGTCCATGGCCAGGGGCTTCTCCCCGTACACGTGCTTGCCGGCGCGCAGCGACTCCAGCGCGACGGACGCGTGCGCGGCCGGGATCGTGAGGTTGACGACGAGCTCGACCTCCGCCAGGGAGAGCACGGCGCCGAGCGTGCCGGACACCCGGACGTCGTGCTCCCTGGCCACGGCGGCGGCCCGGTCGGTGTCGAGGTCCGCGACGGCGACCACGCGCACGTCGGGGAACGCGTTGAGGTTGCGGAGGTACTGGCCGCTGATGACTCCGGCGCCGACGATGGCGACGCCGACCGGGCCGTTGCTCAAGAGCTCTCCAGGGAGGTGAGGTAGGCGTGGCTGTCCGCGAGCGCGGTGAAGACGTCCGTCGCGCACTCGTCGAGCTCGACGATGCGCCACGCGCCGGGCGCGGCGGCGAGGATCGCGGGCACGGGCATGACGCCCGCGCCCACCGCGACGTGCGGCTCGCCCTTGATCCCCGGGCCGTCCTTGACGTGCAGCGCCTCGATCCGCTCCGCCAGGCGGCCGAGCAGGGCGGGCACGTCGGCGCCGCCCACGGCCGCCCAATAGGTGTCGATCTCCAGGAACACCTCGGGCGCGAGCAGGTCGGCCAGCACCTCGATGGCGTGCCGGCCGTCCACCCGCGGCTCGATCTCCCACCAGTGGTTGTGGTAGCCGATCCGCATCCCGTGCCCCGCGGCCTGCTCGGCCAGGCCGTTGAGCAGGTCGGCGGTGCGCGCGAGACCGTCGCGAGTGGTGAACTCCTCCTCGGCGATGCCGCCGGGGATGATCACCTTGTCGGTGCCGACCGTGGCGATCGCGTCGAAGACCTTCGCGGGCTCCTGGCTGAGCAGCGCGTACGCGTGCGTGCTCGACACCGTGAGCCCGAGGTCGTCGGCCACCCGGCGGAAGCCCTCGGGGTCGGTCGTGGGGTCGTAGGGCTCGACGGCCCGGTATCCGATCTCCGCGATCCGCCGCAGCACGGCGTCGCGGTCGGCGGCCAACTCGTCTCTGACGGTGTAGAGCTGGACACTGATCGGTAGGGTCATCCGCGTACCCCCATGAGGTGCTCGAGGGCGAGCTGGTTGAGGCGGGTGAAGTGGAAGCCGCGGGCGGCGGCGGCCTCGACGTCGAAGTCGTCCTTGGCCAGGTCCTGCCAGGTCTCGCCGGCGGCGAGCGTGGGCTGGGCCAGCTCGTCCACGCGGGAGGCGCGCAGGGCCTCCTGCACCTCGGGGTCGGCGCGGAAGACGCGCGACTTCTCCTTGAGGATGAGGTACGTGCGCATGTTCGCGGCGGCCGAGTCCCACACGTCCTGCGGGTCGTCGGTGCGCAGCGGCTTGTAGTCGAAGACGAGCGGGCCGTCGTAGCCGTGCGTCTCCAGCAGGTCGACCAGGAAGAACGCGCTCTTCAGGTCACCGTGGCCGAAGATGAGGTCCTGGTCGTACTTCGGACCGTGCTGGCCGTTGAGGTCGATGTGGAAGAGCTTGCCGTGCCACAGCGCCTGGGCGATGCCGTGCACGAAGTTCAGGCCCGCCATCTGCTCGTGCCCGACCTCGGGGTTGACGCCCACCATCTCGGGGTGCTCCAGCTCGTTGATCAGGGCCAGGGCGTGGCCGATCGTGGGCAGGAGGATGTCGCCGCGGGGCTCGTTCGGCTTGGGCTCGATGGCGAAGCGGATGTCGTAGCCCTTGTCGATGACGTACTGGCAGATGACGTCGAGGGCCTCCTTGTAGCGGCCCATCGCGGCCTTGACGTCCTTGGCGGCGTCGGACTCGGAGCCCTCGCGGCCGCCCCAGCACACGTACGTCTTCGCGCCCAGCGAGGCGGCGAGGTCGAGGTTGCGCATGACCTTGCGCAGGGCGTAGCGGCGCACGTCGCGGTCGTTGCTGGTGAAGGCGCCGTCCTTGAACACCGGGTGGGTGAACAGGTTCGTGGTGGCCGCCGGGACCTTCATGCCGGTCTCGTCGAGGGCCTTCTTGAAGGCGGCGATGGCCTTGTCGCGGTCGGGCTCGACGGCGAGCAGGTCGTCGTCGTGGAAGCTGACGCCGTGGGCGCCCAGCTCGGCCAGGCGGTGCACGGTCTCGACCGGGTCGAGCGCGGGGCGGGAGGCGTCGCCGAACGGGTCGCGGGCCTGCCAGCCCACGGTCCAGAGGCCGAAGGTGAAGCGGTCGTCCGGGGTCGGGGTGAAGTTGGTCATTGGTGTCCTTTGCGGGCTTTAGTCCATAATCTGTATTAATCCTGAGGAGGTGGGCATGGTGTCGTCAAGAGGGGTCCGGCATGATTCCATGCGCGCCCGTAACCTGTCCGTAGTCCTGGCGACCATTCACCGGTCAGGACCTGCCACCCGCGCGGCGCTCGCCGAGCGGACCGGGCTCACCAAGACCACCGTATCCAGCCTGGTCGCGGACCTGCTGGAGGCGGGCGTGGTGGCCGAGGGCGGCGTCGTGCGGGGCGGCGAGCGGGGCGGCCCGGCGTGGCGGTCGGGCTGAGCGGGCACCGGGTGGCCGCGCTGGGGCTGGAGATCAACATCGACTACCTGGCGGCGTGCGTGGTGGACCTCACGCGTACCGTGCGGCTGCGCCGCGTCCGGCGGGCCGACAACCGCAACTCCGACCCCCGCGAGATCCTCGAAGGGCTGCGCGGGCTGGTCAAGGAGATCACCGCCGAGGCCGAGCAGGCCGGGCTGCGCGTCATCGGCGCCGCGCTCGCCGTGCCCGGCACCGTCGAGGACGGCGTGCTGCGCAGCGCCCCGCACCTCGGCTGGCGCGACATCCGCGTGGCGAACCTGGTGGACCTGCCCTTCGAGGTGGACAACGAGGCCAACCTGGCCGCGCTCGGCGAGTTGTGGTTCGGCGCGCGCGAGCCGGACTTCCTCTACGTGTCCGGCGAGATCGGCATCGGCGCGGGCCTCGTGGTGCGCGGCGATCTGTTCAGAGGCACGTTCGGGCTGGCCGGCGAGCTGGGGCACGTCGTCGTCGTGCCCAACGGGCCCACGTGCCGGTGCGGCGGGCGGGGCTGCCTGGAGGTGTACGCGGGCCAGGACGCGCTGCTCGGCGACCTCGCCTCGGTCGGCGACCTGGTCGCCCGGCTGGAGTCGGGCGAGCGGCGGGCGCAGGAGGCGTGCGAGCGGGCCGGGCACGCGCTCGGCGTGGCGCTCACCTCGGCCGTGCACCTGCTCGACCCCGGCCGGATCGTGCTCGGAGGGATCTTCGCGCCGCTGTTCCGCTGGCTGGAGCGGCCGGTGAGCGAAGGGCTGCGCGGCAGGCTGGGGCAGATGCGCGGCACGCCGCCCGCGCTCGTGGTCTCGGGGACGGGCGGCGACGCGGCCGTGCTCGGGGCGGCCGGGCTGATCATCCAGCAGATCCTGGCCGAGCCGGCGAAGATGCTGGGGCTCTGATTTCCGTTCTCTGGCTTTTTCCTACTATGTCGGCATGTTGATCGAGGAGCGGCCCGCCGCGGACACCGAGCTCGCCGCGCTGCTCGACGCGGCCTTCGCCGAGCTCGTCACCCGCTACGGCCCCGAAGGGCGCTCGCAGGTGAAGGAGGGCGCCAGGTTCCTGGTCGCCTCCATCGACGGCCAGGCCGTCGGCTGCGGCGCCGTACAACCCATGGACGCCGTCACCGGAGAGCTCAAACGCATGTACGTCGTGCCCGGCCGGCGCGGGCGCGGCATCGCCACCGCGCTCCTGGCGGCCCTGGAGGACCTGGCCAGGAGCCTTGGCTACGAGCGGCTGCGGCTGGCGACCGGGCTGCGCCAGCCCGAGGCCATCGCCCTGTACGAGCGGTGCGCGTACACGCTGACCGAGCCGTACGGCAGGTACGTGGACGCCCCGCTGACCCGCTGCTACGCGAAGACGCTGGCTACGCCCTAGTACTGAGGGCGAACACCTTGACGTTCGGGACGGCGGGGCTGGTGAACGAGACCGCCTCCCTGGCCGGATCGGCCGGCACCGAGACCCGCCAGATGCTCACCCTGCGGCCGTCGGCGGTGCCGTTGACGTTGTAGCGGGTGTCGGCCGTGATCGCCGCCTGCTCGCCGAAGCGCGGCGACCCGGCCGCCCAGTCGGTCACCTTGAGCGGGGCCGTGGAGGTCGTCCCGTCCGCGTAGGTGATCGTCAGCTCGGTCTGCTGGTCGCCGTTCACCGCCGTGACCAGCAGGTCCAGCGACTGGTAGCGGCCCGGCGTGAGGTAGGTGCGCTGGCCGCGCAGGCTGTGGAAGTTGCCCGCCGTGCCCTTCGTGTCGGGGATCACGTGACCCTCGTACGGGCCGGGCGCCGGAAGCTGCTCCGCGGGGAAGCTCCAGCCCTTGCCGTCCAGGTCGCCCTGCGCCTTGGCGTCGGCGGTGGCCACGCCGTCCACGTCGTACTGGAGCTTCTGGGCGCAGGCGGCGCCGGTCGGCTCGCACGCTTCCGGCAGGTTCGGGACCGGGGTCTGCGCGGCGGGCACGTGGTCCACGGGCAGGTCCGCCTCGGCGGTGGCCCACTGCCGGTTCGCGGTGGCGCCGACGTTGACGACAACCTCGCCGCCCCGGTCGACCAGCGACTCCGGCAACCACGACCTGGTGTGCTTCCGGCCGTCGACCCGCACGTCCTGGACGTAGATCGCGCCGGGGGCGGCCTGCGGGGCCGTCACCGTGATCGTGCGGCCGTTGCCGCGCCTGATCCACGCCTTCGGGAACATCGGGCTCGACAGCAGCAGCTCCGCGCGGCTCGGCGTCTGCGGGTACATGCCGAGCGCGGCGAAGACGTACCAGGCCGACATCGTGCCGAGGTCGTCGTTGCCCGGCAGCCCGCTCGGGCCCGTCCTGTAGACCAGCGACGCCATCGCGCGGACCGTCTCCTGCGTCTTCCACGGCCGGCCCAGCGCATTGTAGAGCCACGGGACGTGGATGCCCGGCTCGTTCGTCGGGTCGTAGCGGAAGCCGTCGCCGCCCGTCGCCCACGAGCCGTCGGGCCGGTGGAAGAACGCGTCCAGCCGCTCGGCCGCGCGGTCCTTGCCGCCCATGGCGGCGGCCAGGCCCGACACGTCATGCTGGACCATCCACGTGTACGTGGCGCTCGTGCCCTGCGCGAAACCCGCGTCCGAGGTCGGCGAGAACGGCCACAGCCAGCTCCCGTCCGCCTTGCGGGCCTGCTGGTAGCCGCCCTCCGCGCCGGCGGACGGGTTGAACGTGTTACGCCACCAGCTCGCCCTCGGCAGCAGCCGCGCGCGCTCCTTGTCACGCCCGATGCGGCCGGCCCAGTCGGCCAGCGCGAAGTCGGCCGTCGCGCCCTCCAGCGTCTCGGCGGCGCCGCCCCAGCAGTGGCAGGTGTCCTGAGGGGCGTACCGGAGGCGCAGATACTCGGCCAGGTTCGGGCGCTGGCCCTCGCACTGCCCCGGGCAGCCCTTGTCGGACAGACCCGACTCGTGCGGCACCGTCGCCTGCCGGTAGAGCGAGTCGAACGCGCCGCGCACGTCGAAGTTGCGCACCCCGAACGCGTAGAAGCCGGCCAGCGCCGGGGCCGACGGGTCGCCGGTCATGACGTGGGTGGGGCCGTTGACGTGCACCCAGCGGTCCCAGACGCCGCCGTTCTGCCGGGCCAGGTTGTACAACGACTGCGCGTAGTCGCCGGCGACCTCGGGCTCCAGCAGGGCCAGGAGCTGGGTGTGGGCGCGGTACTGGTCCCAGCCGGAGAAGTTGCCGTACTGGACCTGCTGCCCCCTCGCCAGCCGGTGCACCTTCCGGTCGCTGCCCAGGTAGGTGCCCGCCACGTCGCTCGTGACGTTCGGCTGCAGGTAGGCGTGGTACATCGCGGTGTAGAACGTGGTGAGCTCATCCGCCGAGCCGCCCGCCACCTCGATCGAGCGCAGCGCCTCGTTCCAGGAGCGGCGGGCATCGGCCGCCACCGACGCCACGTCCGCGCGGCGCGACAGCTCCTTCGCCAGGTTCTGCCTGGCCGCGTCCAGGCTCGTGTAGGAGATGCCGACCTTCATCCGGACGTCGGCGTCCGTCGTGGTGTCGAAGCTGACGTACCCGCCGGAGCCCCTGCCCGCCCGGTCCGCGCCCGTGGCGTAACCCTCGCCGCCGGAAGCCGTGGTCGTCCCCTCGCGCAGCTCGCTGTTCACCCACGTGCCCGTGCCCGAGAAGGCCCGGTCGAACGTGGCGGCGAAGTGCAGCCGGTAGTAGCTCTTGCGGTTGTTCACGCCGCCGTTCGCGCGCCGGCCGCAGAACGCGCCCGTCAGCACCGAGCCGGTCACCGTACGGGTGGCCGGGTCGATCGTGATCTCGGCGTCCTCGCTGCCGTTCAGCGAGTTCGACACGCGGAAGAGCAGATGGGCCTGCTTGCCCTGCGGGAACGTGAACTCGCCCACCCCCGCCCGGGTCGTCACCGACAGGTCGGCCTTGACGCCGGAGTCCAGCGTCACCGTGTAGCGGCCCGGCTCGGCGCGCTCGTTGTCGTGGCTGAACGTGCTCGCGTAGACCGCGTCGGTCGTGTCCGCCGTCGGGGACGAGACCACCTCGCCCGCGAACGGCATGATCGGCACGTCCCCGGCGGCACCCGGATGGCAGCCCGCGCCGTTGACGTGCGTGAGCGCGAAACCACGCACGCGCGGCGTGTTGTAGGAGTAGCCGTTGGCGCCGGCGGCGTTCGTCTGGTCGCCCGCCGTGTTGGTGGGGCTCCAGGAGATCATCCCGAACGGCCGGACGGCGCCCGGATAGGTGTTGCCGCCTCCGGCCGAGCCGATCAGCGGGTCGACGTACGCGACCGGGTCCTTGACCTTGGCGGGGACGAACGTGCTGGTGGCGGCCGTCGCCGGGACGGCCACGACGGTGCCGACCAGCGCACCGGTGATCGCCGCGGCGAGCCACGAACGGGGAGAGAACACGTCAGGATCACACTGCCTTCCCTTGTCCAGGCCATGAACGCATGCGTAAGCCGAGAAAAATCTCCGGCGGGAGGTCGAGAACGCCGCCCCGGCTCCGACCAGTGGGTGCTCATCTCGTACAAGGAGGAGGACATCGTGAAGTACATGGTCATCATCTACGGCAACGCCGAGCTCTGGGAGTCGTTCTCGGCGGAGGAGGCGCAGCGGGCCATCGAGGGGCAGGACGCGTTCAACCGCAAGTACGCCGGGACGGGCGAGCTGCTCCTCGCCTACGGCAACGCCCCCGCCTCGGAAGCGCGGACCGTCCGCGTGCGCGGCGGCGTGCCCGCCGTCACCGACGGGCCCTACCTGGAGGCCAAGGAGCACCTGGCGAGCTGGTACCTGCTGGAGGTGCCGGACGAGCGGCGCGCCCTGGAGATCGCCGCCGAGATCCCGTTCGCGTCAGTGGGCGCCGTGGAGGTCTGGCCGGTGCCGCACGAGGCACCCGGCAACAAACTCTGATCAGGGCCAGTACGGGGTGGACCGCTGCGCCGCCGCCGTGATGGCCGCGCCGTCGAACTCGACGATCGTCAGCCCGATCCCGCCCAGCGGCCACTCCACGGCGAGCTCGAACGGCTCGGGCGGCGGCAGCGGCCACAACCACAGCCGCACCCCCGAGTGCAGGGTGCCCGTCATGACGTCACCGGCCGGGCTCAGCAGCAGCAACGGCCCAGCAGGCGGGAAACCCCGCTCGTCGAGGGTGGTGAGCTTGGTGCCGTCGGCGTACCGCACACCCCAGCGCAGCAGGCGGTCGGGCAGCGGCTCGCCGGCGCGCACCCGCAGGCGGGGCGTCGCGTACACCGTCATCATGTGCAGGTCCAGGAAGTCGCCGGCGTCCAGGCCGTCCTGCCGCACCGCCACCTCCACCGGCAACGCGCACCCCGTCCGGTACGCCCGGACGAACGGCAGCCCGAGCACCACCTGATCGCTGCGGGCCAGCTCCAGATCGACGGGCAACAGCGTGCCCTTCTCCGCCATGGACGGGCCCATCCATGGGGGGAGCTCGGGGACGTGGCGCGGGTTTACTTCTTCAGTCTGTACCGACTCGAGAACATGCCCTCATGCTAGATCCGCCCTCCCGAACCCGGGCGGGCACCGGTCGGTGGCGCGCGGGCAGGCGGTCCGGGGCGGGCAGGCGGTCCGGGGCGGGCAGGCGGTCTGGGGGCGGACAGGTGGTGCGCGAGCCCGGCAGGTGGCGCGCTCGCAGATGGCCCCGGCCTGGGGCGGGGTCAGAGGGTGGTCCGCAGCGGGCCCCCGTTGTAGGCGATCGCGTCCGCTGCGGCTGCCACCATGTCCACCCTGCCCTCCGTGGCGGCCCTGTGCAGGTTCAGCACCAGCCGCTCCGGATCCCCCCACGCGGTGAACTCGCCCAGGTCGGCCTGCCGCGCCGCCTCCAGTGGGCTGAGCCCCCTCGCCGCCTCCTTCTGCACGAACCGGAAGTACCGCTCCTGCTCGGCCAGCACGTACGGCAGCGCCCGCGCGTCCACCAGCGGCCCGTGCCCCGGCACCACCAGCTCGGGCGCGAACGCCGCCAGCCAGTCCAGCGCCCGCACCGACCCCTCCAGCGAGCCGCTGATCGCCAGCGGCGCGACCCCGTTGAAGAGCAGGTCCCCCGCGAACAGCACCCGCTCCTCCGGCAGCCACGCCACCACGTCACCCGCCGAGTGCGCGACGAACCCCGGATGCCGCAGCTCGATCCGCCGCTCACCCGTGTACAACGCCACCTCCGACCGGAACACCATCGAAGGGGCGCGCCGCGAGACGTTCCCCCAGTCCGGCACCGGCTCCCAGAACGGCGGCGCCCCGTCGATGAGGATGTCCCGGAGGATGCCCTCGCGCGTGCTCTCGTGCCCGACGACGACCGTGTCCGCCGGCAGCAGGCTGTTGCCGTGCGTGTGGTCGCCGTGGTCGTGCGTGTTCACGGCCATCCGCACGGGCGCGCCGTGCGTACGGGCGGCCAGCTGCATCAGGAAACGCCGGGTACGCCGCTCGCTGGCGCACGTGTCGATCACGACGGTGCCGCCGGAGCCGGTCACGGCGCCCGCGTTGTTCACCCACCAGGTCCAGTCCGGCTGAACCCAGGCGTAGACCCCCGGAACGAGCTCGTGCAGCTCCGCGTCGTCGATCCCACTCATCATGCGTCCGGTCCTTTCGAGAGCCTTGCGTCTCCGATCGTGCGCGGGCCCGGTTCAGCCCCGGTTCAGCGCCGGTAGATCGCGGATGTGCGAAAAGACCTGGAAGTCCCCGGACGGCGGAGTCAGTATGCCTACGGGGGTCGTGGCTCGTTCGCCCGCGCGAAGGAGGACACCCATGGAGCTCCGCATCCTTGGCCCGCTGGAGGTGCTGCAGGGCGGCCGCCCGCTCGACCTGGGCGCCGCCAAGCAGCAGGTCATCCTCGGCGTGCTCCTGCTGCACCCCAACGAGGTGGTACCGGCCGGCCGCCTCGTGGACGAGGTCTGGGGACCGGCACCGCCTCCGAGCGCCTCCAAAATCGTCCAGGGGTACGTGTCGGGGCTGCGCCGCATCCTGGGCGGCGACGCGATCCTCACGAGAGGACGCGGCTATCTGGCAGTAGTCCCACCGGGCACCCTCGACGCCGCCCACTTCGAACACCTCGCCCAACAAGGCCGAGCAGCAAGCCTCGGCCGACCACTTGATTTTTCCTGGCCGCCGGATCCGTGGCGACCGACCACCCTCGGAAGGACCGCAAACGCCGGCCCCGCAGCCGATCTCGACCACCCACCGCCTCCCCGACGGCTAACCGACCCCGACCCGGCATCCGACCCCCGCTGGGCACCAAACCCCGAACACCCACCCGGCCTCGGCCCGGCAGCGGATCTCGGACGTGCGGTGGATCCCGGTCGGGCGGCGGATCTCGGGGGTGTGGCTGGTCTCGGACCGGCTGCCGATCTGGGACGTGCGGCGAACTCCGGGCGACCGCCCGACCTCGGCCATGCAGCGGATCTCGGAGGTGCGGCGGGTCCCGCTCGGGCGGCTGACGTCGGCGGTGCGGCGGATCTCGGACGTGCGGCCGATCCCGGAGGTGCGGCTGATCCCGGGCGGGCGGCCAGCCTCGGCCCGGCAGCGGGTCTCGGACGTTCGGCGGATCCCGGTCAGGCGGCTGACCTCGGACCCGCGTCCGATCTCGGACGCACAGCGGACTGCGGGCGGACGCCCGGCCTCGGCCCGGCAGCGGATCTCGGACGTGCGGCTGATCCCGGAGGTGCGGCGGATCCCGCTCGGCCGGTCGGCCTCGGCCCGGCAGCGGATCAGGGGCGCGCGGCCGGCCTCGGGCCTGCGGCGGATCCCAGGCCAGCGGCGGATCCCGGACGGGCGGCGGATCCCGGACGGGCGGCGGATCCCGGACGTGCAGCCGATCCCGGATGGGCGGCCAGCCTCGGCCCGGCAGCGGGTCTCGGGCGTGCGGCGGATCCCGGACGAGGGGCCGGGCACAGACCGGCAGCGGGTCTCGGGCGTGCGGCGGATCCCGGACGTGGGGCCGGCCTCGGCCCGGCGGCTGACCTCAGACGTGCGGCAGATCTTGAGCGGGCGGCGGAGCTGTACCGGCGGGCACTGTCGTTGTGGCGGGGGGAGGCGCTGGCCGGGCTGACGTTCATGGCCGCGGCGGCCGGGGAGGTCGAACGGCTTACCGAACAGCGAATCGACGTCACCGAAGAGCTGATGGAGGCGGAGCTGGCCCTGGGCGGCGGGGCCGCGCTCGTACCGGACCTGCGAGAGCTGGCCGCGGCCCACCCGTACAGGGAACGGCCACGAGCCCAGCTCATGCTCGCCCTCTACCGATCGGGACGCCAGGCCGAAGCCCTGGCCGTCTACCGCGACACCCGGCGACTGCTGGCCGAGGAACTCGGGCTGGAGCCGGGCCCGGCGCTACGCCGCATGGAGCACCTGGTCCTGACCCAGTCCCCAGAACTCACCCCCAACCACCCACCACTGCACCACCCACCAGCCCCAGCCCACCCGACGACCAATCCACCAGCCCCAGCCCACCCGACGACCAATCCACCAGCCCCAGCCCACCCGACGACCAATCCACCAGCCCCAGCCCACCCGACGACCAACCGTCCGCCCGCGCCGGGCCATCCGGCGACCGGCCGCGCGCCCGCGCCGCGTCATCCGGCGACCGACCGCCCACCAGCCTCAGGCCACGTGGCGAACGATCGCCCGCCTGCTCCGGGCGGCACAGCATCCGCGCCTGTTTCACGGGAAACCGGCGCACTGCCTGGAGCGCCCACACCGCTCGCACAGAGCACCCCTGCGGTGCCGCAGCCCCCTAATCCCCACGCCCCCGAGGTGCCCCACCCCTCCAACATGTCGCAAGCCCCTGCGGTGCCCCAGCCCTCCGACGTGTCGCAAGCCCCGGAGGTGGCGGATGTCCCTGACGCGTTCCATTGGCCCGACGCGCCGGAACCCAAAGGGACCAGGCGGCTCGTCACCGTTCTCGCCGCCAATGCCGCCAGCACCGCCGCGCTGGACCCCGAGCTGCTGCACCGCGTGCTGGATGCGCATACCCGCACCTGCGCCGACGTGGTCATCCGGCACGGCGGCAGCGTGCTGCGGCCGCCCGGACGGCCGATGGCGGGGGTGTTCGGGCTGAGCGAGGTGCGCGAGGACGACGCGCCCCGGGCGGTGCGCGCCGCCGTTGAGCTGCGCGACGCGCTCCGAGCCTGGCAGGCGGAGGTGGAGCGCGACCACGGCGTCACACTGCCGGTACGGCTCGGCGTCGAGTCGGGGGAGGCGTACGTTCCGGACGACTCCCCGTCCCACAGCCGCGTTCCGGACGGCTCCCCGGTTCAGGGTCCCGTACCGGACGCCTCCCCGGTTCAGGGGCACGCACCGGACGGCTCCCCAGTTTGGGGTTACGTACCGGACGGCTCCCCAGTTCAGGGTCTTCCCGTTCCGGACGACTCCCCGGTTCACGGGCACGTTCCGTATGGCTCTCCGGTCCAGGGTTACGTTCCGGGCGGCTCCCCGGTTCGCGGGCACGCGCCCGATACGGGGCGGCAGGCGGCCACTGGGCACGTGTTCGAGGCTGCGAGTCAGCTCCAGCAGGCGGCCCCCGACGGGGGCATCCTGATCGGTGGGCGCACGTACAGCCTGGTCCGCACGATTGCCGAGACGGAGCCGCACGCCGCTCCGGTGGCGGGTGCGCCCGCGTGGCTGCTGTGCGGGCTGCGGCGCGATCCGCCGCCGCTTGGGCGGTCGCCGGTCCCGTTCGTGGGCCGCCACCAGCAGCTGCACCAGCTCCGGCAAACGCTCCAAGAGGTCGTCGCCGACCGGGCCTGCCGGTTGGTGACCGTGATCGGGCCGCCGGGCATCGGCAAGTCCCGGCTTGCCGCGCGCCTGCTGGAGGAGGACACGGTCCAGGTCTCGGTCGTGATCGTCCGCTGCGCCTCGTACGGCACGGGGGCGGAGCTGCCGCAACTCGTCAGGCAGATCCCGGTCGGCGGGGAGGAGCGCGTCGGTCGGGCTCAGGTTGGAGGGGAGGAGCGCGTCGGTCGGGCTCAGGTTGGAGGGGAGGAGCGCGTCGGTCGGGCTCAGGTTGGAGGGGAGGAGCGCGTCGGCCCGGCACAGGTTGGAGGGGAGGAGGACGCCGGTCGGGCTCCGGGAGGGGGCGACCAGGAGCGGGCCGGTCGGACTCCGGCTGCAGGGGAGGAGGAGCACGTCGGGCGTGCTCTGGCAGCAGGCGACGAGCAGGAGGGCACCCGCCGGACTCCGGTAGGCGGGGAGGGGGAGCGTGCTGGCCGATCTCGGATCGGAGAGGAGGAGCGTGTCGGTCGGGGCTTGGCAGGGGGCGAGCAGGAACGTACCGGTCGGGCTTTGGCAGGAGGTGAGCGGGAGCGTGGTCGCCGGGCCCCCGTCAGCGAGGAGGAGCGGGTGCGGCGGGTTTTGGGGGTGGTGGGGCAGCCGTTGCAGGCCGATGAGATGTTCTGGGCCGTGCGGAGGCTGCTTGAACGGGCCGCCGCCCGTCGTCCGCTGGTCGTCGTGGTTGACGATGCTCAGCATGCTCCGCCCGAGTTGCTGGACTTGCTCGACTACCTCGTCGCCTGCTCCACCGGCGCGCCCATCCTGCTCCTGTGTTTGTCGCGTGAGCGGCGGCCGTCCTGGTCGGAGGCGGTGGTGTTGGGGCCGTTGTCGGAGCAGGAGGCGTACAAGCTGGCGGAGAACGCGGCGGCCGGGGCCCTCGATCAGGGCGAGGTGGAGGCGGTCGTGCGGGTCGCGGAGGGGAACCCGTTCTTTCTGGAGCAGCTTGTCGCGGCCAGGGAGGAGACGGGGACGGCGGCGTTGCCCATGACCGTTCAGGCGGTGCTGGCGGCCCGTATCGATCATCTCGATCCTGGTGAGCGGATGGTGTTGCAGTACGCCTCGGTCGAGGGTGTCACGTTTCATTGGGGGGCGGTCGCGGCGCTGGTGCCGGGGGGTGCGCGGGCGGCTCTCATGTCTCTCGTACGGAAGAATCTGGTCAGGGCGGACACGGCGGAGTTCGCCGACGAGGACGCGTTCCGGTTCTCGCATGCGCTCATCGGCGAGGTCGCCTACGACAGCCTGCCGAAGCGGACCCGCGCCGACCTGCACGAGCGGATCGCGGGCTGGCTGGCGGGCAAGGCGGGCGCGCAGCCGGCGGCGATCGGCCACCATCTGGAGTCGTGCGTGCGCCTGCGGGGCGAGCTGGGGCTGTCGGGGGAGCGGGAGCGGGCGCTGGCGCGGGAGGCGGCCGCGCAGCTCGCCGCCGCCGCGCCTGCCGCGTTGCTGAGAGGGGACGTGGTGGCGGGCGCCCGGTTGTGGCGGCGGGCGGTCGCGCTCATGCCGTGCCGTGATCCCGGACGTGCCGCGTTGCTGCCCAGGCTGGGGGCGGCGTTGCACGAGGCGGGACGGTTCGAGGAGGCGTACGAGGTGCTCGCCGAGGCGATCTCCGTCGGCGAGCCGGGCGTGGTGGCGCTGGCCGAGGTGGAGCGGGAGCGGGTGCGGCTGCAGGCGGGCACCGGCTGGTCGCTGGCCGACGCGCGGCGGGTGGCGGACCGGGCCCTGGGCGTGTTGCGCGGCGACGACCGCGGCCTGTGCCGGGCGTGGTGCCTGCGGGCCTCGATCGACTGGACGGAGGGGCGGGCCGCCGCGGCCGACGAGTCGTGGCGGCACGCCGAACGGCACGCGGTGCTCGCGGGCGACGACCGGGAGCTGTACGAGATCCTGGGCTGGCGGGCGTCGGCGGCGGCGTTCGGACCGATGCCGGTGGCGACGGCGCTCGACCTGTGCGCCCGCAGCCGCGACCGGGTGGCGGGCAGCCCCGCCGCGATGGCCGTGATCCTGCATCCGTCGGCGTTGCTGCTGGCGATGCGGGGCGAGTTCGGCGAGGCCAGGGAGTGCCTGCGCGAGGCCGACGACATTCTCGGCGAGCTGGGCCGGCTGCAGTCGGCGGTGTCCCACCACGAGGCCATGATCGAGCTGCTGGCCGGCCGTCCTGAGCAGGCCGAGACGCTGCTGCGGGCCGGCTACGAGCGGCTGTCGGAGATGGGCGAGCGGACGCTGCTCGCGACCACGGCGGCGATGCTCGCCCGCGCCCTGCACCTGCGCGGCCTCGACGCGGAGGCGGAGGCCGCGTGCCAGGTCAGCGCCCGCAACGCCGGCGACGAGGACTTGCCCACGCAGGTCATGTGGCGCGGCGTCCAAGCCGGCGTCCTCGCCGCTCAGGGCCGGGACGGCGCCGTGGACATGGCCCGCGACGCCGTACGGCTGGCCCAGCGCACGGACCTGTCGCCGATCATCGCGGACGCCCTGTTCGATCTCGCAGTGGTCCTGTACGCCTCGGGCGCGCACGAGCAGGCTTGTACCGAGGCCCGCAGGAGTGGAGCCCTGCACGAGCGCAAGGGCAACACCGTGTCGGCCGGGCACGTGCGTGCCTGGCTCGCGGCCCGATCCCCGAGTGAATGAGAGAGACGTTCCATGTCCCTGTCCCAGATCATCAAGGTCCTCGTCACGGACGACGAGGTGACGGTCGTCGGCAAGCACACCCCGTCGCCGGAGCAGGAAGGCTGCCTGGTGCACTACTACTTCGTGCTCAGCAAGGACGACGTCGCACTCGTACGCGGCGACACCGACACGGTCCTGCCGCGCAGCGTCCCCCCGAACCCCGCCCCCGAGACCACCTGGGTCGTGCCGCCCCTCCCCAGGCCGCAGGAGCTGAAGGAGGGCATGACCGTGCTCGCGACCGCGCTCGGCGTCATCGAGACCACGAACCCGCCCGGCTTCCAGACCCTCCTCTGGAGCCAGGAGCTGCCCGTCACCGCGAAGGAGGACTGAGCCGGGAAGATTTTTGCAACGAAGGCGGGCGCCGGCACGTCCCTGGGAGGTGGACTTCGAGGATTTCGTCCGCGCCAGGGGGCCGGCGCTGCTGCGGTACGGCCTGGTGCTGACCGGCAACGCCGACGACGCGGCCGACCTGGTGCAGGAGGCGCTGCTCAGGCTCAGCTCCTCCTGGCGGCGGGTCCGCAACAAGGACGATCCCGAAGGCTACGTCCGCACGATCATGGCCAGGCAGCACGTGAGCTGGTGGCGCGGGCGGCGGCGCGAACACCTCACGGACGAGGTCGTCGCGCCGGTACGGGACGACGAGCACGACCTCAAGGACGTGTGGCAACGCCTGCGCGCCCTGCCGCCCCGGCAGCGGGCCGTGCTGGTGCTGCGGTACCACGAGGAGCTCGGCGACGACGAGATCGCGGCGATCCTCGGGGTCTCACGGGGGACGGTCCGCAGCCAGGCGTCCCGCGCCCTCGCCACGCTGCGCGTCCGCGCCCAGGCGCTCAGCGGGAGGTGGGAGTGAAGACCGGACAGGCGCTTGCTCGCCGTAGGGGTGGGGGCTGGGTCGTTCCCGCGTACGGGACCACCGCTCGCGTCGGCGGGCTTGCTTGCGGGTGCGGGCGTGATCGCGCGGGCGGGATCGCTCGCGGGTGCGGGCTCATTCGTAGGTGCGGGGTCGTTCGGGGACGTGGCGGGAGGTGGCGTGGTGAGGAGTGAGGAGGAGCTGGCGCGCGCCATCCGGACGATCGGGGAGCGGGCCGAGCCGGTGGACCTGCTGGCGGGTGTGGCCGACAGGCGGCGGCGCAGGAGGGGCGGCGGGCGCGGGGCGTGCTGGCGGCGGTGTGCGCCGTCGTGCTCGGGTGGGTCGCGGTGGTCCTGTGGCCGTCGCCGACCGCTCCGGTCATCAGCACGCCGGAGCCGGTCATCGGTACGCCGGAGCCCGTCATCAGGACGCCGGAGCCGGTCACGGCCGTCGAGCGGAGGTGGCCGCAGGCGGTGTTCACGATGCCGGAGCGGTACCGGCCGCTGGCGGCGATCGACGCGACGCGGGTGCTGGTGCTGGCCGCGCCGGCCACGATCGAGGTGTACGACTCCGCCACGGGACGGGCGAGCCTCGTAGCCACGCTTTCCGAGCCGCCGGGGCGGGTGGCGGCCGATGGTGAGTGGGTCGCGTGGGTGGGTGAGCGGGAGGTCGGGTTCGTGCCCTTGCGTGGGGGCGCGAAGCCCGTGCGGCAGGGGCCGGTCGAGGGTGAGTTCGTCGATCGGATCCAGGTCGTCGGCGATCAGGTGGTGTGGTCCGCGCCGGTCGGCGGGGTGTGGCGGCTCGACCTGCCGGCCGGGATGATCGAGCAGATCGCCGGGTCGGACGGGCTGCAGCTCGTCTCCTGGCCGTGGGCGATCGACGAGCCGCTCGACCTGCGCGGCAACCCCACGAGGCTGGTCAACCTGGCGACCGGCCGGACCGTGCCCATCAAGGCTGCGCGCGGGGTCGAAGGGCTGCGGTGCGGGCCCACGTGGTGCTCGGGTGTCAGGGACGGGGATGCTGTGCTGCAGCGGACGGACGGCAGCCGGCTGCGGGTGCGGCGGGGGTTGTCCGAGCAGGTGGGATCCGCTCCGTTCCGGGATCGGTTCTTCGTGGGGCTGGGGGTGTACGACGCCCAGGCCGATGAGCTGGTGCCGATCGAGCCGCCCGACGGGGAGTGGTCCGAGGCGCCGGGGGTGATCTCGTGGAAGGCGCGGGACGGCGGGGTGCGGGTGCTGAACCTGGCTGCCGTGCCACCTGCAAGGTAGCGGGCCGGGGGCGTGGGCCATGGTGTCCGCATGCGGTGGGTGGCGGAGGCCATGATGACCGCGATGCGGTAGGCGAAGCCATGGTGACCGATTCGGCCACGAAGATGGCCCACGGGGCGTCGTAACGGTGGTGCGCCACTGAAGGGGTCAGCGGGCGTCTCCCTGGAAGGTCGTCAGCCAGCTGCGGCGGGTGGGGTGACCCCCGCTTTGCCGTAACGGATTCAGGGGGTTTCCGCGTAGGAGAGGACGTGCTCGCGCAGCAGGACCCCAGCCCCCGGATCGTCGCGTTCGAAGGCGGCGAGGAGGTGTGCGTGGTCGGCGGCGTTCTCCAGAGCGTGCGTCCTGAACAGGCGGATCGACAGGTGCGTCCACACTTCGATGCCGAGTGACTCCCACACCGACAGCAGCACCTCGTTCCCGGCCGCTCTGACGATCTCGCGGTGGAAGGCGACGCCGTGGCGGACCTGGTCGGCGACGGGGCCGGCGGCGTGCATGCGGGCGAGGTGGGTGCGCAGGGCGGCGATGGGCGGGCGGCGCAGGCGGACGGCGGTCTCCTCCAGGCCGGCCCGGACCACGTAGACCTCGCGCAGGTCCGCCTGGGTGAGTTCGCGCACGCGCGCGCCCTTGTTGGGGGAGAACTCGATGAGGCGCAGTGCCGCCAGCTCGCGCAGCGCCTCGCGGACCGGGGCCTGGCTGACACCCGCTTCGGCGGCGAGCTGGCGCTCCACAACGCGGTCGCCCGGCCCCCAGCGGCCGCTGATGAGGCCGTCGAGGAGGGTCTGGCGGATCTGGTCGCGGAGCGGCGAGCGGACGACGGGTTTCACGCCATCAGACTACAGATGTCGGATGATCGATCATAGGGTGTTTAATGGAAGCATGGAGAAGGATCTGGATCCGCAGGAGACCGCCGAATGGCTTGAGTCGCTGGAGGCGGTGCGCCGCGCGGCCGGCCCCGAACGGGCCGACTACCTGCTGAGAAGGCTCGCCACGAGCAGCCGGCCCGTCAACACGGTGCCGACCTCCGAGGAGCCGCCCTACCCGGGCGACCTGGCACTGGAGGAGCGTATCTCGGCTTACGACCGCTGGAACGCGGCCGTCATGATCACCCGGGGCAGCAAGCACGGCCTGGGCGGCCACCTGGCCACCTACGCCTCGGCCGCCTGGCTGTACGAGGTCGGCTTCAACCACTTCTTCGACGGCGAGCACGACCAGATCTACTTCCAGGGCCACGCCTCGCCCGGCATCTACGCCCGCGCGTTCCTGGAGGGCCGGCTGAGCGAGGAGCAGCTCGACCTGTTCAGGTGCGAGCCGGAGGGCGGGCTGCCGTCGTACCCGCATCCGCGCTCGATGCCGGACTTCTGGCAGTTCCCCACGGTGTCCATGGGGCTGGGGCCGCTGAACGCGATCTACCAGGCGCGGTTCAACCGCTACCTGCACCATCGCGGCATCAAGGACACCTCGCGCAGCCACGTGTGGGCCTTCCTCGGTGACGGCGAGATGGACGAGCCCGAGTCCACCGCCGCCCTCACGCTGGCCGCGCGCGAGGGGCTCGACAACCTCACGTTCGTGATCAACTGCAACCTGCAGCGGCTCGACGGGCCGGTGCGCGGCAACACGAGCGTGGTCCAGGAGCTGGAGGGCGTGTTCAGGGG
The DNA here is from genome assembly GCF_900323885.1 of [Actinomadura] parvosata subsp. kistnae. Lineage (GTDB taxonomy): Bacteria > Actinomycetota > Actinomycetes > Streptosporangiales > Streptosporangiaceae > Nonomuraea > Nonomuraea composti. Next base: position 3,023,625 of record NZ_OOHJ01000018.1, read on the forward strand.
CGCGGGCTGGCACGTCGTCAAGGCGCTGTGGGGTCACGAGTGGGACGGGCTGCTCGACTCCGACGAGCTGGTGGCCCGGCTGGGGGAGGTGCCCGACGGGCAGTTCCAGACGTTCGCGGCCTCGTCCGGCGACTACATCAGGCAGCACCTGTTCCACGGGCTGGACGTCCCCTACTCCGACGAGGACCTGCGGCGCATCGTCGGCGGTTCGCGGGCGGGCCACGAGCCGCGCAAGGTGTACGCCGCCTACCGCAGGGCGCTCGACAACCGGGGCGCGCCCACCGTCGTCCTCGTGCAGACCGTCAAGGGCTGGATGCTCGGCTCCGGCATCGAGGCCCGCAACGCCAACCACCAGATGAAGAAGCTCACCCAGGACGAGTTCCGCGTCCTGCGCGACCGGCTGCGGCTGCCGGTGCCGGACGAGGCGCTCGAAGGCGAGCTGCCGCCGTACGCGCACCCCGGCCCCGACTCCCCCGAGGCCCGGTACGCGGCCGAGCGGCGCCGCGCCCTCGGCGGCGCCGTCCCGCGCCGCACGGTCGTGCCCCGGCCGCTGCCCGAGCCGGGCGAGCGGGCCTTCCGCGCGCTGGAGAAGGGCTCGACGCAGCCGGTCGCCACCACCATGGCCCTGGTCCGTCTCGTCAAGGACCTGATGAAGGAGCCGGAGACCGGCCGCCGGTGGGTGCCGATCGTGCCCGACGAGGCCAGGACGTTCGGCATGGAGTCGCTGTTCCCCACCGCCAAGATCTACTCGCCGCTGGGGCAGCGCTACGAGTCGGTCGACAGGGAGCTGCTGCTGGCCTACAAGGAGGCCACCGACGGGCAACTGCTGATCGAGGGCATCACCGAGGCGGGGTCGATGGCGTCGTTCGCCGCCGCCGCGTCCAGCTACGCCACCCACGGCGAGCCCATGATCCCGTTCTACATCTTCTACGCGATGTTCGGCTTCCAGCGCACCGGCGACCAGATGTGGGCGCTGGCCGACCAGCTCGGGCGCGGCTTCCTCGTCGGCGCCACCGCCGGCCGCACCACGATGACCGGCGAGGGGCTCCAGCACGCCGACGGCCACTCCCAGCTCCTCGCCTCCGCGAACCCGGCGTGCGTCGCCTACGACCCCGCCTTCGCGTACGAGGTGGGCACGATCGTCCGCGACGGCCTCAGGCGCATGTACGGCCCGTCCCCCGAGGACGTGTTCTACTACCTGACCGTCTACAACGAGCCGATGCCCCAGCCCGCCATGCCGGAGGGCGTGGAGGAGGGCATCCTGCGCGGCATCTACCGCTACGCGGAGGGCGGCGGGCAGGCCCACCTGCTGGCCAGCGGCACCGCCATCCACTGGGCGCTGGCCGCGCAGAAGCTGCTCCAGGAGGACTACGGCCTCGGCGTCGACGTCTGGTCGGTCACGTCGTGGAGCGAGCTGCGCCGCGACGCCATGACCTCCTCAGGCGTGCCGTACCTGCGGCAGGCCCTGGCCGGGGCGCAGGGCCCGGTGATCGCGGTCAGCGACTGGATGCGGGCGGTCCCCGACCAGATCCGGCCGTGGATCGACCAGCCGTGGACGTCGCTCGGCACCGACGGGTTCGGCCTGTCGGGCACGCGCGAGTCGGTACGCAGGCACTTCGGGGTCGATCCGCGCTCGATCGCCGACGCCGTGTTCAAGGCCGTGGAGGAGCAGTCCCGGCACTGACCGTGTGCAGGTAGAGGTCGCGCAAGAGGCACACCTCGGACAGGTGGTGGATCAGCTCCCGGTTGATGTGCAGCACGAGCGCCGACATCGGGTACTCGGCGTACGGGCCTTCCGCCTCCCCGCAGGGGCGGGAGAGCCCGTCCTCGCCGAGCGACTCGACCCCGGCCAGCCAGGTGGCGTACTCGGCGTCGAGCTGGGCCAGCGCCTCGTCCGCCGTGGCGGCGTACTCGAAGGAGTGGTAGTCGGCGGGCTTGCCGCCGAAGTGGGAGGCGTTGCGGGCGGCGAGCACGCCGACGATCACGTGCGCGAGCCGCCACGAGATGGTGGTGAACGGCGCCGGGTCGGGCGGCGGGATCTCGAAGTCGATCGTCATCGCGCCCGATCCGCCCTGCACGGGCGCGGTGCCGGTGCCGCGCGGGCGCACGTTCCAGCTTCCGGGGGCCGGCTCCCAGAAGTACTCGTCGTCGGTCAGGCCCGCCAGGCGGGGGCGGAGCTGGTTCGTCCAGTGCCAGTCGATCTGCTCGCGGAGCAGCGCGTTCCAGGTCATGGGGCTCAGCCTGCCGCCAATACCGGACAGGAACGGTCCGTGTTCTGTGCGAGCATGAGCCCATGACCGCCGAGGGGACGACCGAGCGGGTGCTGCGCCTGCTCTCGCTGCTGCAGAGCCGGCTGTCCTGGACCGCCACCGAGCTGGCCGCCGAGCTCGGCGTCACCGACCGTTCCGTACGCCGCGACGTGGAGCGGCTGCGCGCCCTCGGCTACCCCGTCCACGCGACGGCCGGCGTCGGAGGCGGCTACCAGCTCGGCGCCGGCACCCGGCTGCCGCCGCTGCTCCTCGACGACGACGAGGCCATCGCGACCGCCGTCTCCCTGCGGCTCGCCTCCGGCGGCACCGTCGCCGGGGCGGGCGAGGCGGCGCTGCGGGCGCTGACGAAGCTCGACCAGGTGATGCCGCCCCGGCTGCGCGCCGAGGTGCGCGCGGTGCACGGCGCCACCGACACCCTGCTCGGCCCCGGCGTCGAGATCGACGCCGAGCTGCTGGTGACGCTCGCACGGGCCTGCCGCGACGCCGTCCGGGTGCGGTTCCGGTACGCCGGGCACGGCGGCGAGGAGCACGAGCGCACGGTCGAGCCGGTACGGATGGTCGCCACCAGCCGCCGCTGGTACCTCATGGCGTACGACGTGGACCGCGACGACTGGCGCACCTTCCGCCTCGACCGGATGCGCGAGGCCACCGCCACGACCTGGCGCTTCCAGCCCCGCGAGCACCCCGACCCGGTCACGTACGTGCAGCGCGGCGTGACCGAGGCGCCCTACCCGTATCTGTCGCGGATCCGGCTGCGCGCCCGGCCCGAGCAGGTGCGCGAGGTGGTGCCGCCCCAGGTGGGGCGGGTCGAGGACGATCGCGACGGCTGGTGCGTGCTGATCTCCGGCGGCCCCAGCCTCGACTGGATCGCCATGCACGTGGCGCTGCTGGGGTTCGAGGCGGAGGTCCTGGATCCGCCGGAGCTGCGCGAGACGGCCGCCCGCCTCGCCCGCCGCCTCACGGCCCTGTCGGGGCCGGCTGACGGTTCGGGAGCGCGCGACGACGACCCGTCCAGGGCGGGCTGACGGCTCAGGAGCAGGTGACGGTCAGCATGTGGCGGGCGCCGCGCTGGAACTCGTACGGCACCTCGCGCACCTCGCACCCCAGCCCCGCATCACGCAGCTCCGCCACCAGCGCTCCGAGGAACGGCACCGGCTCGCCGTCACCCATCCGGACCAGCGGGAAGATCCTGACCTCGCCCCGGCTGACCCGGCTCATCTCCATGATCGCCGCCCGGTGCCACTCCCGATCGAGCCGGTCGGCCCAGGTGAACAGCAGGTGCGAGCAGAGCACCAGGTCCACGCTGCGGCCGGCCAGCGGGAGGTGCGGCAGGCTCGCGGCCACGTACGAGCCGGGCCGCCGCCGCAGGTCGGCGATGAACGCGCGCCTCGCCCCCACCCGCAGCTCCCGCCGGCGGGCCGCGGAGCCGTACCACTCCCACACGAACCGCCCCGCGTTCGCGTCGATCATGGCGTCGCCCTGCTCCAGGTCGCCCGAGAGCCGCTCGGCCAGCGTGGCGGCGCCGTGCGCGTAGAGCGGGTCCGTGGCGAGCGCCCGCGCCCCCATGCGGCGGGCCTCGGCCACGAAACCGGACGCGCCGCCCGCGCAGTCGAGGACGACGCCGTCCAGGTCACGGTCGCCGAGCGCGAACATGGCCCGGTACTCGGCGAACGATCGGGAAGACATGATCATGTGGCCACCGCCGTGCGTCAGCTCGCCGCCTGCTTCACCAGCGCCGCGATCCGCTCCTCGACCTCGGGGGTCAGGGCGGTCAGGGCGTAGGCCGTCGGCCACATGGTGCCCTCGTCGAGGTTGGCGGCCTCGTTGAAACCAAGTGTGGCGTACCGCGTCTTGAACTTGCGGGCCGGCTGGAAGAAGCAGACGAGCTTGCCGTTCTTGGAGTAGGCGGGCTGGCCGTACCAGAGCCGGGGCGTGAGCTCCGGCGCGTGCTCCTTGACGATGGCGTGGACGCGCTCGGCCAGCGCCCGGTCCGCCTCCTCCATCTCGGCGATCTTCTCCAGCACGTCGTTCTCGCCGTCGGCGGCGGTGGCGCGCGCGCCGCGGCGCGCGGTCTTCTTCAGCTCCTGGGCGTGCTCCTTCATCGCGGCGCGCTCTTCGTCGGTGAAGCCCTCGAACGCCTTGTTGTCCGCCATTGGGGTGTTCCTCCCGTGCAGGTCTTTCTGGGTGGATCTCATGCTAGGGAGTCACCCCAGGCGGCGGCTTCTTGAAAACTGACCGGTTCCCGGCATCACAGGGTGGAGGTGAGCCCTTCCCCGATCCGGTTCAGCTCAGCGGTGACGGCCTCGGCGTCGCGGAACTCCTTGGCGTACACGGGGCTGAAGGTGATCTCGGCCCACTGCCGGTCGCCCAGCTTGAGGAAGAGGGTGGGGGTGCCCGCCATGCCGTCCTCGCCGACGTTCGTCACGACCTGGTAGCCGCTCCGGCCGCCCACCGTGACCTCCTGGCCCTCCTCCTCGTCCCGGTACGTCTGGAGCCGGTCTTCGAGCTCCTGCACCGCGCCGTTCTCGTAGACGAAGATCTGCACGCGGTACGAGCCCTCGTCGTCGCCCTTGTAGTTGTACGACGTCGAGTAGCTGTCGCCGTGGTCGATCGACCAGTTCCCCCACACCAGCCGTTCGGGCAGGTAACCCACCTTGACGTGCCCGAACTCCTTCCCGTCGCCCAGGTCCCCTAGGTTCGCGGGCTCGGTCGGCGCGGGCGGGGTGTCGTCGATGGCGGGCGGCTCCGGCACCGCCGACGTCGTCCCCGGCCCGCCCGCCGTGGGCGCGGGCCCGGCGGACAGGTAGACCGCGGGGCCGCCGACGACGACCAGGGCGGCGGCCACGGACGCGGCCACCGCCACGGCCTTCACCCTGCTCCTCCTGGCCCGGTGGGAGCGAACCACCCGCTCCAGCAGGTCGGGCGCGGCGTGCAGCCGCGCGGTGTCGTCCGCCATGAGCCGGCGGAGCTCGTCCTCAAGCGTGGGCATTCCTGATCACTCCTTTCACTGTGTCCTGGCCGAGCGCCGAGCGGAGCTTGGCCATGGCCTTCGACGCCTGGCTCTTGACCGTGCCGACCGAGCAGCCCAGCACCTCGGCGGTCTGCGTCTCGCTGAGGTCCTCCCAGTACCGCAGCACCACCACGGCCCGCTGCCGGGGCGGCAGGGCCCGCAACGCCTCCCTGAGCACGTGCTGCAGGTCGGGGTCGTCCGTCCGGGCCGGCGTGTCCGGAGGACTGTGCATGGGGATGATCTTGAGGATGGCCCGGCGCCGGGCCCTGCTGATGGCCGCGTTGACGATGACACGGCGGACGTAGGGCTCCGGGCTGTCGTGGCGGATCCGGTCCCACTTCCTGTAGGTACGCTCCAGCGCCGTCTGCAGCAGGTCCTCGGCCTCCGTCTCGTCGCCACAGGCGAGATAGGCGACCCGCAGCAGACTCGTGGCACGTGCGGCCACGAAAGCGCCGAAGTCGTGCTCCGCGCCGCTCATGGCTGTCTGTCCGATTTCACGCCTCCTAATACGCCCCGGCCACGGCAGACCGTTGCCCGCCCGCCCGAAAAGAGTTCGCGGGCAACCCTTCCGTGCGGCCCAGGCGTATGGAAGGTCGTGAGTTGGAAACCAGTGAGCAAGTCGATGACGTTCGCCACCGCGCCGGCCCGGCGGCTGGTCGTGCTCGGCGCCGGCCTGGCCGTGGCAGCCGCCGTCCTGGGCGCGCCACCGGCGGCCGCGGCCGCGCCGCCCGAGGGCGCCTACTGGCACACCAGGGCGGTGATGACCCGCCTCCACCCCTGGCAGTTCGGCTCCAAGCAGGACCCCTACTCGCTGGTGGAGCGGCAGGTCTCCGAGCGGTGGACCACCCCCGACGGCAGGTCCTGGTACGGGTACCGCGACCTGGGGACGCTGCCGGCGACCGAGAAGGACAAGAAGGCGTGGCAGCGCGACGGCTCGCCCGCCAAATGGGGCAAGTCGATCGACGGCAAGGTCGTGAAGCTGTCCACCGAGCCGGCCAAGGGCCACGTGGCCCCGATGCGGGGGGAGCGCCGGCAGTTCCACCTCGCGGGCCAGTGGCTGACGTACGACGAGGTGCAGCGCCTTCCCGCCGACCCGAACAAGCTCAAGGACTGGCTCAGCAGGGCGGGCCAGGTCGGCGAGATCCCGGCCGCCCGACTCGGCGACTGGGTCACCTCCACCCTGCCGCAGCTCCTCTACGACCTGCCCGCCCCGAAGGAGGTCCGCGCCGCCGCCTACCAGGCCCTGCTGACCTCCCCGAAGGTGCGCCAGGCCGGCGCCGCCAAGGACACCCTCGGCAGGCCCGGCACCGCCGTCGTCATCGACGAGTCGAACGGCGAGGGCAAGAAACGCACCGACGTCACCATGACCCTGATCATCGACACCGGCCGGATGGTGCTGCTGTCACGGGACCAGCTGGTCGAGATCCAGGACAAGGCGTTCCCCGGCAAGTCGTACAGCGAGACGCTCACCGACGTCGGCTGGACCGACGCCCAGCCCGCCGTCCCCGCCCTGCCCTGACCCGCGCGCGCCCCGGCCAGGGGGTGTGGTTTCCCCCACCCCCGGAACGGCCACACGCCCCATGGTGAGCGGACCCTGCCGCTTCCTACGCTCGATCACATGACGGAATGGCTGATCGACCTGATGGAAGCACTCGGCGCCCCCGGGGCCGGGATCGCGATCGCGCTGGAGAACCTCTTCCCGCCCCTCCCCAGCGAGGTGATCCTGCCCCTGGCCGGCTTCACCGCCTCCCAGGGGGAGATGAACCTGCTCGCCGTCCTGCTGTGGACCACCGCCGGCTCGGTGGCCGGGGCGCTGGCGCTGTACTGGGTGGGCGCGCTGCTCGGCCGCGAGCGCACGCTCGCCCTGGCCGCCAGGATCCCCCTCGTGAAGGTCTCCGACATCACCAAGACGGAGGCGTGGTTCCTCAAGCACGGCCGTAAGACGGTGTTCTTCGGACGGATGATCCCCATCTTCCGCAGCCTGATCTCCATCCCCGCCGGCGTCGAACGCATGCCCCTGATCACCTTCACCCTCCTCACCACCGCCGGCAGCCTGATCTGGAACACCCTGTTCGTCCTGGCCGGCTGGGCCCTGGGCCGCAACTGGTCGGTGGTGGAGACCTACGTCGGCATGGGCACCAACGCGGTCATCGCCGTCGTGCTGCTCGCCGTCGCGATCTTCGTCGGCGTCCGCGTGGCCGAACGCCGCAAGGGCCGCCACGCCCTGCGCGACTAGGGCGTTCTCGGTTTAGACCGGCATTACACCCGCCCTTCTATGGTGACGCCCGAGACCGTACTCGGGAGCAGCCATGTCACAGCGAAAGGTGAAGCGCAGGCGCGCCGCGATGCGGCGCGAGGAGGCTCTGCGGCAGGAGCGGCGCAGGCGTTTGCGCCGCAGGATCGGGTTCGGCGCCGCGGCGGTGGTGTCGGTGGTGTTCGTGGCGATCGGAGTGCTGGCCTACCTTTCGGTCGGTACGCCCTCCGCCCCCACCGCCGGAACCGCCCACCCTCAGCCACCCCGACCAGCACCACCACCCCGACCAGCACCACCACCCCGACACCGACGGCCAAGCCGACGAGTACGCCCACCTCCTCATCAGGGCAGGGCAAATAGCCGGATAGGCCGGATGCACGCCTTATGAGAGTAGGCTTTTAGCGCTGCATCTCGTGCGTAAGCGTCCGTGGCCATCATCCTGCTGAGCCTCGTTCTTGGGGAAGGTACGTGTGCCCAGTTCCAGTCCTCTGCGGCCGACCGACCCGCGGCAGGTAGGTCCTTACCGCCTGACGGGCTATCTGGGCGCGGGCGGCCAGGGCACCGTGTACGTCGGGGAGTCACCCGAGGGCCAGGTCGTCGCGATCAAGGTGCTGCACGCCCGGCTGTCGGAGGAGCCCCAGGCCCGCGAGCGGTTCCTCCAGGAGATCGCGGCGACCCGCCAGGTGCGGCAGTTCTGCACGGCCCGCGTGCTGGACGCCGACACCAGCGGCGACCAGCCGTACGTGGTCAGCCAGTACGTCGAGGGCATCTCGCTGAGCCGGCTCATCGCCACCCAGGGCGTCCGCGATCCCGACGCGCTGGAGCGGCTGGCCGTCGCCACCGTGACCGCGCTGGTCGCCATCCACCAGGCCGGCATCGTGCACCGCGACTTCAAGCCGAGCAACGTCGTCTGCGGCCCCGACGGCCCCCGGGTGATCGACTTCGGCCTGGCGCGTGCCCTTGACTCCACGGTCGCCGAGAGCAGCGAGATCCTGGGCACTCCGGCGTACATGGCGCCCGAGCAGTTCAGCGCCGGCGTGGTGACGGCGGCGTCCGACATGTTCAGCTGGGCCGCGACCATGGCGTACGCGGCCAGCGGCCGGCCACCGTTCGGCAACGACAGCATTCCTGCGCTCTTCCAGCGCATACTCAACGAGGAGCCGGACCTCACCGGCCTCACCGAGCCGGTGCGGTCACTGGTGGTGGCGTGCCTGGACAAGAACCCGGCGGCCCGGCCGACGGCCACCGACGTGCTGTTCAACCTGCTCGGCCACGGCGTGCCCGAGCCCGCGCGGGAGACGCCGGGCCAGGAGTCCCTCTTCCCGGCGCGAGAGGGCGCCGCGTTCCGCGCGGCGGCACCGTCGCTCTCCGGCCCGTTCTCCCCGCCGGGCCCGTCGTCGCAGTCCGGGCCCGCCTCGCTCTCGGGCCCGTCCCAGGCGTCCGGCGGGATCTCGCTGCCCGACCCCGGAGCGGCCTCGGTGACGGAGTCGCTGGTGGGGCAGCGCGGCGGGCTGAGGTCGCGGCGCGGCTTGCTCACCGCCACGCTCGGGCTGGTGGCCGCCGGGGTGGTCGCCACGGGAGCCTACTTCGCCCTGGCCACGCCGGCGGTGCCCAAGGTCGTGGCCCGGCCCACGGTCGTGCCGGGGCCCACGACGCCGGTGATCGAGCCCGAGGTGACCAGGACCCTCTCCCCGGACCCCGCGTACGCGGTCGCGTACAGCCCGGACGGGAAGCGGTTCGCGACCGGCGGCGGGAACGGCACCGTGCAGCTGTGGGACGCCGCCACCCGCCGCGTCACCGCCACGCTCGACGGCCACACCAAGGGCGTGCACGCGGTGGCGTTCAGCCCCGACGGCAAGACGCTGGCGACGGGCGGCGACGACGGGACCGTGCGGTTGTGGAGCCTGCCCTCGGGCACGGGCAAGGGCACGCTGACCGGCCACACCGGAGGGGTCGGGGCGGTGGCGTTCAGCCCCGACGGCAAGACCCTGGCCAGCGCCAGCCGCGACCGGACCGTGCGGTTGTGGAACGCCGAGACCGGCGACGGCACCGCGATACTCGGCGGCCACACCGACTGGGTGGACTCGGTGGCGTTCAGCCCCGACGGCACCACGATCGCCACGGGCAGCCACGATCGCACCGTGCGGCTGTGGCAGGCGGCGACCGGGGAGGCCGCCGCCGTGCTGTCCGGCCACCGCTACTGGGTCTTCTCGGTGGCCTTCAGCCCTGACGGGAAGACGCTGGCCAGCGCCAGCGCCGACCGCACCGTCCGGCTGTGGGACGTCGCCGCCCGCAAGGAGCGCACCGTGCTCGCCGGGCACCGGGGCTGGGCCACCGCGGTCGCCTTCAGCCCCGACGGGAAGACGCTGGCCAGCGGCGGTTACGACCGCAAGGTGCGGCTGTGGGAGGTGGCGAGCGGGCGCGGCACCGGCGAGCTGGACGGGCCCGCCGACTGGGTCTACTCGGTGGCGTTCAGCCGGGACGGCGCGACCGTCACCGGGGTCGCCGGTGACGCCACGCTCAGGGTGTGGGGCACCCGCTAGACCTGCCGGTTCAGGGCGTGCCGGCCTCGTCGGGCGACAGCGGGCGCCGCCACAGGGTCGGCTCGTCGCCGTGGCCGGTGGCCGTGGAGCCCACGCCGACGAGCTCGCCGTCCACGGTGGTGAACGCGCTCAGCCGCTGGTCACCGGGCCCGGACACGCCGGCGCCGCGCGGCTGCTCCGGCTTCCACGAACGGCCGTCCGCCGAGGTCCAGACGACCACGTCGCCGGGGCTGCCCACCGTGCCGGCCACGACGAAGCCGCGCGGGGTCGTGGCGACGGCCGTGACGCCGGACTGCTCACCGGCCGTGACCGGCAACGTGATCTGCTGCCAGCTCCGGCCGCCGTCGGTCGAGGCGTACCCGAACGCGGCCGTGCCCGTGCCGTTGCCGGTGACGGCCGTGCCCGCGGTGACCAGGACGTCGTCATGGGAGGCGATGTGGGTCAGCCAGCCCTCGTTGACGCCGGCCGGGATCGGCAGCCGCACCAGCGACCACTTGCGGCCGTCGGGCGAGATCCACACGGTGGGGCGGCGGACGAAGACGCCGCCGTAGGCGTTGGGGTCGGTCACGCCGCCGGCGGCGACGAAGCCGAACATGCCGTTGGTCACGGAGTTCATCCACCGCCTGGTCGTCGGCGTGCCGACGAGGTTGTCCTGGCCCGCCGGGGTGCCGCGCTCCCAGGTCTTGAGGTCGGGGGACCACCAGGTGCCCGCGCCGTAGCCGTCCTCGCCCACGATCACGTAGCCGTCGGGGCCCGCGGCGGTGGCGCGGGCGATCAGCGGCTCCTTGCCGGTCGACTGGAACGCCGCCGCGCCGTCGGCCCGCCGCCAGCTCTCGCCGTCCGCCGAGGTGACGACCAGGGGACGGCCGGGCGTCCGGCCGCTCGACCCGACCGCCAGCCAGCCGGCGAAGCCGGCCGTGACGCCGGTCAGCCGCTGGCGGCCCTGGCCGGTCAGCGCCTTGTCCTTGTCCTGGACGGGCTGCCAGGAGGACCCGTCGGCGGAGGTCCAGACGGTGGCGTCGCCGTTGGCGCCGCCGACCGCGACCACCCGTCCGTCGGCCGTGCCGAGCGCGTCCACGACCTTGCCGCTCCCGGTGGTGTCGGGGATGCGGGCGGGAACCTCCTTGCCGGCCTTGTCGCGCACCGCGAGCAGGGCGCCCGTGCCGTCCTGGGCGCCCACCGCGACGGTGTTGTCGCCGACCGCGGCGGTGTCGCGTACCTCGGCGCCGCCGGCGGTCGTGCCCGCGGGCTGCCAGGAGCGGCCGTCCACGCTGCGGACCAGCCGGATGCCGCTGTCGGTCTCGATCGCGGCGACGGCGGCCTGCGGCGTGGCCGTCAGCCGCGACAGGCGCTTGAAGCCCGGTACGTCGATCTTCGCCGCCGTCGTCCAGTGCACGCCGTCGGGTGAGGTGTAGGTGGTGGCGTGGGAGCCGCCCTGGCGGAGCGCGAGCATGGCCGTCGCGGTCGAGGCGAACGACAGCTCCGGCTCGCTCGACGTGCCGGGCACCGCGAACGCCTGCCAGGTGTCGCCGGCGTCGGTGGAGCGCCAGGTGATGTCGTACGGCTTGATGGAGCTCTCTCCGCGGACCACGATGGCGTTCTTGACGCTCGCCACGTCGGTGAGGGCGAGGGTGCCCCCGGTGGGCGGGTGGAGCCGCCAGCCGGCCCGGCGCTCCCAGCTGCGGCCGTCGCGCGACAGCCACACCACCGGCGCGGCGTCGGTGAAGTCGCCCTTGTCCGAGGTCTGCCCCACGGCGGTGAAGCCGCCGCCGGTCCAGGCGACGTCGGCGACCCGGTCGCGCGGGCCGAAGGCGAGGCTGGCGGTGGCGTCGGGCTGGCGGGTCCAGGAGGCGCCGTCGGGGCTGGTCCACACGACGGTGCCGCCGACGCGGTCGCCGAGCGCGACCCACCCGGCGGAGCCGGCCGGGCCCGCGGCCAGGTGGCGGGGGACCTCGCCGGCGACGGGCGGCTCGCCCTTCGCGGTACGCACCTGGGCGCGGGTGAAGGTGCGGCCCGCGTCCTTCGACAGGAAGAACTCGGTGCGGTAGCCGGAGTCGGCGTCCTCGCCGCCCGCGACCACCACCGTGGCGCCCATGGCGGCGACACCGTTGAGCTCCAGTTGGCGGCCGTCGGCGGCGCCGGCCGTCCCCGCCGCGAACAGGTTGCCGGCCAGTTGCGCCGTCTGGTCGTCGCCCTGGCGGGAGGCCACCAGCACACCGGCCGCCACGACGACCGCGAACGCGACGGAGGCGCCGCCGATGAGCAGCGAGCGGAACCGCTTGCGCGGCCCGCCGGGAGGCGCGGGATGGCCGACGTCGGGATCGGTCAGCTCGGTGGTCGGCGGCATAGACGGCACCGAAGGCACCGACGGGACCGACGGGTGCGAGGGGTACGAAAAGGGGGAGGAGGGCTGCGATAAGCGCTCCACCGGCGGCAGCGAGGGCTGGGAGAGCCGCTCGTCCAGCGGCCCCGACGGCGGGGACGACCGCTCGCCCGGCGGCAGTGACGGCTGGGAGAGCCGCTCGTTCACCAGCTCGGGCGAGCCGTCCGGATCGCCCGTCTCGCTCCTCCAACCACCTCCGGTCACCGCAGCCTCTCCCTTTGGTATTCTCCCGGCCAGGACGGAGCCCCTCGCCGGAAGTCATTATTTATGGGAAGCGCGACGAAACGAAGTCCGAGCGCGAGCCGGCCCGATGACGGCGGCTGACGTCCGGGCCCGCTCCCGCACCTGGATCCTCGCCGCGGCGGTCTGCGCCACTGTTGCCGCGGCAAGTGCGGCGGGGGTGCGCACGATCGGCGAGACGCCTTCGGGCGGAGCCGGGAACGCGGGGGCCACGCCGCCGCCCGCGCAGTCGATCGAGCCCGCGCCGCTGGCGCTGCCCGACGCGTCGTGGAAGCTGAGCTGGTCCGACGAGTTCAACGGGCGGGGCCGCCCGGCCAAGTGGACCGCCCTGTCCGGCACGAGCTGGTCCAACCGGAAGGCGCTGCACTACTACACCCCGGCGAACGCGGTGCAGACCGGCTCCGGCCACCTGGTCATCTCCGCCCAGCGGGCGCCGGCCGCGAACGGCCAGACCTGCTGGTACGGCCGGTGCGACTACAGCAGCGCCCGGCTGGAGACCCGGCACACCTTCGACCAGGCGTACGGGCGGTTCGCCGCGCGGATCAAGCTGCCGCTCGGCAAGGGGCTGTGGCCGGCGTTCTGGCTCAAGCGCACCGACTCGGGCCGCTCGGGCTCCGCGACGTACGGCGAGATCGACATCATGGAGAACCGCGGCCACGAGACCCACCTCGTCCGGGCCTACACCCATTCCAAGGGCCGCAAGGGCGGCGGCCAGATCAAGCTGCCCGAGCGGCTGGACGCCGGTTTCCACGTGTACGGCGTGGACTGGACGCCCCAGAGCATCACCTGGTGGGTGGACGGCAAGCCGTACGCGCAGTATCCGCGCTATCCCGGCTGGCCGTTCGACAAGCCCTTCTACCTGATACTCAACCTTCAGGTGGGCGGCACGTGGGTGGGGAACCCGAACGCGAGCACGCGCTTCCCCGCCCGGATGGTCGTCGACTGGGTGCGGGTGTACCGCCAGCGCTGAGACATCGGAAATGTCCGATTACGGCGGTCGATAATAACGTTTGAACGGCCGTGACTATCATCTTGGGACACCAGACCCTTTCTGAGCACTAGGATCAACCGTCCCATCAGCATCGTGGTGAAGTCCCGCCGTAAATGACGCGATTATTTCCCCGCTCCACCTTTCTCACGACCGCCGCCCTGCTCGGCGCGGTCGTCGTGGCCGCGCTCGGCGCGCAGACCGAGCAGGGCCGCGGCCTGCTCGTCGCGGCAGGGCTGGCCGGCGCGTACGGCGGATACACCGAGCTGGCGTTCACCGCGCCCCAGGCGCTCCCGGACCGTGTGCCCGCCACGTCGTACCTGGCCCCGCCCTCCTTCACCATCCGCAACGTCACCGGACGGCGGCACGAGTACGCCTGGTCGATCCGCCTGACCGAGTCCGGCAGGACCCGCGACGTCGCCGGCGGGCGGGTGACCCTCGCCGCTGGTCAGCCGGTGACGATCACGCCGTCCACGAAGGCGCTGTGCGAGCCCGGCCCGGTCACCGTCGGCGTCCGGCTGGACAGCGGCGAGGCCATCTCGTTCCGTGCCACCTGCTCCGCGAACATCGACGAGGGGTAGGCGCGTGCCCAGAAGGCCCGTGGTGGCACTGGTCACCGACGCCATCCACCCGTACAGCTTCGGCGGCAGGGAGATCCGCTACCACGAGCTGTACGCGCACCTCACGCCGCACGCCGACCTGCACGTGTTCACCATGCGCTGGTGGCACGGGCCCCGGGTGCGCACCGAGGGCGGCGTCACCTTCCACGCGATCTCGCCGCTGCTGCCGATGTACCGGCACGGCGTCCGGTCGATCTGGCAGGCGCTGATCTTCGCGCTGGCCTGCCTCCGGCTGCTGCGGCAGCGCTTCGACGTGCTCAACGTCGACCAGATCCCGTTCCTGCACCTGCTGACGCTGCGCGTGGTCGCCACGCTGCGCCGCAAGCCGCTCATCGCGACCTGGCACGAGGTGTGGGGCCCCGAGTACTGGCGCTACAGCACGCGCGTCGGCTGGCGGCCCGCGTGGTGGATCGAGCGGCTGGCGATGCGGGCACCCGACCGCATCATCGCCGTCTCCCCTGAGACGGCCCGGCGGCTGCGGGCCGAGCTCGGCGAGCGGGCCGCGATCACGATCGCGCCGAACGGGGTCGACCTCGACGAGGTGAGCCGGGCCGCACCGCACGAACAGGCCACCGACCTGGTCGTGGTGAGCAGGCTGATGCGGCACAAGGGCCTGGACCTGCTGCTCGCCGCCATCGCCGAGCTGCGCGAGCGCGGCCGGGCGATCACCTGCCGGATCATCGGCGACGGCCCGGAGCGCGACGCGCTGCGCGAGGAGGCCGAGCGGCTCGGCATCGCGGAGGTGGTGGAGTTCCGGCACGACGTCAGCGAGCAGAAGGACGTGTACGCGCTGGTCAAGGCCGGCCGGGTGTTCGCGTTCCCGTCCACCAGGGAGGGGTTCGGCATCGCCGTGCTGGAGGCGATCGCGTGCGGCGTGCCGGTCGTGACCACCTCAGCCCGCGACAACCTGGCCCAGCACCTGGTGCGGCGCAGCCGGCGGGGGATCGTCTGCGAGCACACCCTGGACGCGTTCGCCGCGGCACTCGCCGACGCCCTCGACGGGCCCGCGGACCCCGCTGCGGTGGAGCCGTGGGTCGGCGAGTACGCCCTGGACTCGATCGCCGCCCATGTGGTGAAGGCGATGCTGCCGTGAGGATCCTCTACGTCAGCCCCTATCCGCCCGCCCGTGACGGCATCGGGACCTACACCCACGTGCTCGCCCGCGCCGTGCGCGAGCACGGGCACGAGGTCGCGGTGGTCGCCGCCCGATCCCATCCGGGCGCGCCCGAGGAGGTCGTGGGCGCGCTGGACGATGGGGTGGGGGCGCTGCGGGCGGCAGTGGCCCGGTTCCGGCCGGACGTGGCGCACGTGCAGTTCGCCGTGCCCGCGTTCGGCGCCCGTACCGTGGCGGTGGCGCGCTGGCTGGCCGCCCCCGAGGTCCCGGTGGTGGCCACGCTGCACGAGGTCAGCCGCGACACGGCGCTCCTGCGCGGGCCGGGCCGGGCGCTGTACCGGCGCGTCGGGCGGGCCGGCCAGCGGCTCATCGTGCACACGCGGGCGGCGCTGGACACGCTCACCTCCCTCGGCCTCGACGGCAGGGCCACGGTGGTCCCGCACTTCTCCGCACCGCCGCCCCCGCCACCTGCACCGCCGGCGACCTGCGCGCCCGCCATCGGCTGGGCGACGCCCGCCTGCTGCTGGCCTTCGGCCACATCCACGTCAGCAAGGGGCTCGACGACCTGGTGCGCGCCATGGCGACGCTGCCGCCCGCGACGCTGGACGGGGTGCGGGTCGTGGTCGCCGGCGCGGTCCGGCGGCGGCACGGCCCGTTCCGGCTGTTCGAGGCGCGCGACCACCTGCACGAGGCGAAGGTGCGCCGCCTGGCACGCCGGCACGGGGTGCTCGACCGGCTGACGTTCACCGGTTACGTGCCGGACGGCGAGATCGCGGCCTGGTTCGGCGCGGCCGAGGCCGTCGTGCTGCCCTACCGTGACGCCGAGCAGAGCGGGGTGGCGAACCTGGCCCGCGCCTTCGGCGTACCGGTGATCGCGACCACCGTCGGCGGGCTGGGCGAGCTGTTCGAGGGCTCGCGGTGGGCGGTGCCGCCGGGCGCGCCCGGCCGCCTTGCCGCGGCGATCGCCGACCTCCTGGCGACCGGTGCAGGGGAGGGCCCCCGGGACAGTGGCGCCGCCCACGCGCCCGACACCGACCTGAATGCGGTCGCGCTGCGCACGATCGCCGTCTACGAGGCCGCCCGCGACCGCGGCCCGCGCGTCCCCGGGAAACCGTCCTGATGCCTGCCAGCCTCTCCGTCGTCATCTGCTCCTACAACGGCGCCGCCCGCCTCGGGCGGACCCTCGAAGCGCTGGCCGCCCAGACGCTCCACCCCGACCTGGAGGTCATCGTCGTCGACGACGCCTCCCACGACGGCACCGGGGACGTCGCCCGCGCCCACGCCGTCACGGTCCTGCGCCACGAGACGAACAGGGGCACCGCCGCCGCCCGCGACACCGGCCTGAGAGCCGCGAAGGGCAGGATCGTCGCCTTCCTCGACGACGACTGCGAGCCGGGCCCCCGCTGGGCCGAGCTGCTGCTCGCCGCCTACGCCGAGGAGGGCGTCGCGGGGGCGGGCGGCCCCATCGTGCCCGGAGCCGGGAACGGCTACCTGCCGAGGTTCCTGGAGCGCAACAACCGGCACGAGCCGCTGGAGCTGGAGCTCACGGTCAGCGCCGCGCTGCCGTACCGGTTCTGGCTGTACCTGCGCCGGCAATGGAGCCGGCCGGGCCCGCCGCCCGGACGGCGGGACGTCCACGCCTTCAGCGGCGGCAACATGTCGTTCGAGCGGGAGCGCCTGCTGGCCGTCGGCGGGTTCGACACCAGGTTCCGGTACGCCGCCGAGGAGGAGGACCTGTCCCGCAGGCTCCGGCGGGACCGCCCCGGACGGCTGGTCCTCGTCCCGGACGCGCCGGTCACGCACTGGTACACGCCCACGGTGCGCGGGCTGCTGCGCCGCAGCCTGGCGTACGGGCGGGGCGCCGCCATGCAGTACACCAAGTGGCCGGAGGTGCGGCCGACGCTGTTCCCGTGGCCGGTGCTCGCCGCCGGCCTGGTCCTCGTGTCTCCTGCGTGGCCGCCGGCCGCGATCGTGGCGGTGGTGCTGCCCCTGCTGCTCTACCCCGTGGGGCTGCGGCACGTGCTCGCGGGCAGGATCGAGGCGCTTGCCGACCCGTACCTCCGGATCGCGCAGGAAGCGTGCGAGAATATCGGCTTCCTGCACGGTCTGTGGGCCTTCCGCCTCATGTTCGCCGGAGACAGGGCCGGCCGGGGCGGAGGGCAGAGCGGGTGACCGTCCGCGAGCAAGACAGGCGCCTGCTGCTCTACGGCGCGGCGCTCGTCCTGATCGTCGCGTTGACGCAGGTGCGCGGCGTGTGGGCGGCCCAGCTCCTGCTCGTGCCGCTCCTGCTGATCGTGCCCGGGTGCCTGCTGCTGCGGGCGTTGCGGGTGCCGGGTCACCGCGTGGCGGCGTTCCCGCTGTACGTGCCGGCCGCGTCGCTCGTCGTGCTCATGGTGTCCGGGCTCGCGGTCACGCTGCTCGTGCCGCTGGTGGACGGCGGCGTCCTCGACGCGGTGTTTGGCCCCGCCGCCGACCCGGGTGCGCCGCTGCGGCCGGGGCCGCTGCTCGCCGGGCTCATGGTGACCTGCCTCGGGCTGTTCCTGGCCGGGGTGCGGGCGCCGGAGGAGACGGCCGTCCCCTGGCGGTCCCTGCCCGCCGCCGGCTGGCTGGCGCTGCCCCTGCTGCTGCCGCTGCTCGCCGCGGCGGGGGCGCTGCGGCTCAACCACGGGTACGGCCCCGAGGTGGCGATCGCGGCCGTCGCCGGCTGCGTGCTCGCGCTGGTGCTCGGGGTCCTCCGGGCCGGCCGGCTCGGCAGCGGCCGGTCCGCGATGCTGCTGTACGCCGTTTCGCTGGCCATGATGTGGTCGTACGCGCTGCGGGGCGACCTGGTCTACGGCTTCGACATCGCCTCCGAGTACGCCGTGGCCCAGGAGACGGTGACCTCGGGCATCTGGGTGACCGGGCCACACCCCGACGCGTACGGGGCGATGCTCAGCATCACCGTCCTGCCCGCCGGGCTGCACGCCCTGACCGGGCTGCCGGTCCTGCTGGTGCTCAAGGTCGTCTACCCGGCGATCTTCGCGATGTTCCCCGTCGGGATCTTCCACCTCGCCCGGCGCTTCCTGCCGGACCAGTGGGCGTTCGCCGCCGCCGCGTTCGTGACGGCGCAGGGCGCGCTGTCGCAGCAGTTCCCGGCGCTGGCCCGGCAGGAGATCGCCATGCTGCTGTTCGCGGCGCTGTGCGGGGCCCTGCTCGACGCCCGGCTGCGGCACTTCCCGAAGGCGGCGCTGATGTGCCTGTTCGGGCCGGGCATCGTGGTCTCGCACTACACGAGCGCGTACTTCACCGCCGTGATGCTCGGCGGGGCGCTGGTCCTGCAGGCCGTGCTGTGGGTCATGCGGCGGCCGCGCATCGCGCCCCGCGCGGTCGCGGCGGCGCTGCTGCCCGGGCTGCTCGCCGGCGTGCTCTGGTACGTCCCCATCACCCGGTCGACGGCCAACATCGGCGAGTTCCGTACCGCGCTGAGCTCGGAGGGCCTGCGGCTGCTGCCGGGCGCCGGGACGGCGGGCACGCTGCTGTCCGCCTACCTGCGGGGCACCGACGTGACCCGCATCCCGACCTACCTGTACGCCAAGCGGGTGGTGCCCAAGTACCGCCCGCCCAAGGCGAGCGTGACGCCCGCCGCCGACGCCGGCGACCCCCGGTGGGAGCTCGGGGACGCGGGCGTGCCCGTCCCCCCGAAGGTCGCGCCCGCGGTGAGCGCGTCGCTCGACCTCGGCGTGCTGCTGATCCAGCAGCTCGCGAACCTGCTCGGCCTGCTCGGCGCCCTGGTCATGGCCGTGCGCCGGCACTCGTCGTGGCTGGTGCGGCGGATCGGCGTGCTGGCGGTGCCGATGCTGGGCGTGCTGGTGCTGCTGCGCCTGTCCGGCACGCTCGCGGCGGCGTACAACCAGAGCCGCGCCCAGCTGCAGGCGCTGACGCTGCTGTCCATCGCGATGTTCTGGCTGCTGCACCGCGTCTCCGCGGCCAAGTTCCCCGCGCGGCTCCGCCGCACCGTCTACGGGCTGACGGGCGCGGCCGTCGTCGTCACCTTCACGACCGGCAGCGGCCTGGACAACGTGCTGCTCGGCGGCGAGCGGGCGACGAACCTGTCCACCCGCGGCGAGGACTGCGAGCGGTACTGCATGTACGAGGCCGAGCTGGCAGGAGCCCGCTGGCTCAAGGAGGCCGCCCGCGGCTCGCCCGACCGCCTCTACGCCGACCGGTACGCGCAGCTGCGCCTGTTCGCCGAGCTCGGCCCCGGCCGGCGGATCCAGACCGACATCACCCCGCTGACCCTCGACCGGACGGCCTGGGTGTACGCGAGCTGGGCCAACACCGCCGTCGGCCGCGCCAGGTCGCTGTTCGACAACCAGCTCGCCCTGTACGCGTTCCCGGCCGACTTCATCGAGGCGCACTACGATCTCGTCTACACCAGCGGCGTCACGAAGGTCTTCCACCGATGATCTCCATCGTCATCATCAGCAAGGACGAACCCGCCCTGGACAGCACCCTCGGCGGCGTCACCCGCGCGGCCGAGGCGGCCGGCCTGCCGTACGAGATCGTCGTCGTGGACGCCTCGCGAGGCCGGCTCGACGCGATCGCCGCCGCCCACCCGCGCGTGCGCTGGCTGCCCTTCACGCCGCCGCCAGGCGTGCCCGTGACGATCCCGCACCAGCGCAACGCCGGCGTGCGCGCCGCCGAGGGCGAGATCGTCGTCTTCACCGACGCGGGCTGCCTGCCCCAGGACGGCTGGCTGCGCCACCTCGTCACGCCGATACTCGACGAGGGCGAGACCGTCGTGTCGGGCCTGGTCACCGGCCCCGAGGGGCACGGCAGCCTCTACGACGCCGACGCCCGCCGCCGGGCCGGCGCCCGCTACCTCCACGAGTGCGGCACCGGCAACCTGGCCGTGCGCCGCGAGGTGCTCGACCAGGTCGCCGGCTTCGACGAGACGTTCGGCTACGGCTCCGACGTCGACTTCAGCTGGCGGGTCCAGGACGCCGGGCACCGCATCCGCAGCGCCGGGAACGCGGTCGTCACCCACGACTGGGGCGACCACCGCCGGCAGCTCCGCCGCTCATACGTCTACGGCAAGGCCCGCGCCCGGCTCTACCTCAAGCACCGCGGCCGGCGGGCGGACCTGCTGCGCCGCGAGCCGATGGTCGTGGTCTACCCCCTCTTCCTGCTCGGCCTGCCGCTGACCCTGTGGTTCCCGCTCTACCCGGCGCTGCTGCTGGTGCCCGCCTGGCGCAACCGGCACAACGGCCCGATCCGGGTGCTCGCCGACCACCTGGTGTACGGTGCGGGCGTGCTCGCCGAACTCGCCACGCCCCGGGGTCGCGCCGGCCGATGAAGGTGCTGGTCTTCCCCCGTGACAGCAACCCGTACCAGGACCTGCTGCACGGCGAGTTACGCCGCGCCGGCGTCCACGTCCGCCACCTCGGCGAGCTGACCCCCTCCCACACGCTCAACCTGCTGCTGCTGCCCGTGGAGCTGGCCGCCCGTCGGCTGGGCGGGGCCAGGGTCGTGCACCTGCACTGGGTGTGGAAGTTCGCGCTGCCGGGCGGGGCCCGGACGCGGCGGCTCGCCCAATGGTGGTTCGCCGCCGTGCTCGGCGTGCTGCGGCCGCTCGGGCTGCGGCTGGTGTGGACCGCCCACAACGTGCTGCCGCACCGGCAGGTCTTCGCCGACGACGCCGCCGCCCGGCGCACGCTCGTGCGGCACTGCGACCTCGTGATCGCCCACCACTCGACGACGCTGGACCGGCTGGCCGCCTTGGGGGCGGTGCCGTCCAGGGCCGCCGTGATCCCGCACGGTCCCTTCCCCGCCCCGCCGCTGCCGCCGCCCGGACGGCCGGGCCGGCCGCGCACGTTCCTGTTCTTCGGCCGGATCGAGCCGTACAAGGGGGTCGAGGACCTGCTCGCCGCCTTCGCGGCACTGCCCCGCGAGCCGGACGTGCGTCTCGTCGTCGCCGGAGCATGCCCGGACCAGGAGCTGGCGGCCCGGCTGGAGGCGTCGGCCGCCGCCGACGACCGCGTGGACCTGCGGCTCGGGCGGGTGCCCGACAAGGACATCGCCGGTCTGTACGCCGAAAGCGACGTCGTCGTGCTGCCGTTCCGCGAGATCACCACCAGCGGCAGCGCCCTGCTCGCGCTCGCCCACGGCCGGCCGCTGATCGTCCCCGAGCTGCCCGCCCTGACCGGGCTGCCCGGCGCCGCCGTGACCTGCTACCGCGGCGGCGTCACCGGGCTCACGCCGGCGCTGCGGGCGGCGGCGGGCTGGGACGCGGCGACGCTGGCACGGATGTCGCAGGCGGCGCTGGAGCACGTGAACGGGACCGGCTGGCCCGAGATCGCCCACGCGACCCGCAACGGCTACGCCACCGTCCTCCGCCACCGGACCCGGCAAGACACCCACCCCGGCCTCGCCACCGAGCCTCACCCCACCCCGCCGGAGGGCGCGATCGCCGGTGGGGCCGGGGCGCGCCTGCGCTCGCTGCTCAGAAACGTCCTGGTCCGCGGCACCCTCCTCCTCCTGGTCAACACCGTCCTGCTCGCGGCCGGCGGCTTCGTGTTCTTCACGCTGGCGGCCCGCAACTACCCGGTCGAGGCCGTCGGCTGGCTGACCGCCGTCACCTCCAGCGTCAACCTCCTGTCGACCGTCGCCGCACTCGGCCTGCCCACCACGCTGTTGCGCCATCTCGTCAAGGCCGACGACCCGCGCCGGCTGGCGGCGGTCGCCGTGATCGCCGTCGGCGCGCTGGGCGGCGCGCTCGCCCTGCTGTCGCTGCTGATCCTGGCCCCGCTGCTCCCGGGCGGCCCCGAGCTGATCGGCCGGCCGGAGACGATCGCCCTGATCACCGTCCTGGTGATGGTCACCGCCGTGGGCGGAACCCTGGACGCCGGCTTGATCGCCGTCCGCGGCACGGGCGCACTGCTGGCCAAGAACGCGGCGGGCACCGTGCTGAAGGTCGGGGCGCTGCTGCCGCTGGTCCCGCTCGGTTTCACCGGCCTGGTCATCGCCTACGGCGGCGGCACCCTGCTCGCCTGTCTGCTCGGCGGGGTGTCGCTGTGGCGGCGGCTACCTCGCCCCTCCGCAGCCCGCGCGCGGCCGGCGGAGCTGCTGCGGCGGTACCTGCCGTTCTCCGCCGCCGGCTACCTGGCGACCGCCCTCGGCATGCTGCCGAGCACGGTGGTGCCGCTGGAGGTGCTGGCCTTCCAGGGACCGCAGGCGGCGGCGTACTTCGCGATCGCCTTCCAGGTGGCGGCGTTCCTCAACTTCATCCCTTCGACGAGCGCGCAGGTGCTGTTCGCCGAGGCGCAGCGCATCTCGTTGCGCCGCTACCTGCGCAAGGCCGTGGTGGGCATCTACGGCCTGCTGGTTCCCGCCGTCGCGGTGATCGTGGCCGGCGCGCCGTACATCCTGCGGGTGTTCGGGGAGGGCTACTCGGCGCAGGCGGCGCAGACGCTCCGCGTCCTGGCCTTGGCGGCGCTGGTCGGCGCGGGCAACTACCTGGTGGACACGATCCTGATCAGCAGGGACCGCACCGGCGCGTACGTCCTCATGAACGGCGCCAACGCGGCTCTGGTGCTGGGGCTGGTGGCGGCGCTGCTGCCGTACGGGCTGACGGCGGCGGCCCTCGGCTGGACGCTCGCGCAGGGCGTCTCCCTGCTGCTGGGAGCGGGCGTGCTGGTCGTCAGCTTCGCCGGCAGGCGGCGGGCGGCGGTCAGCGTGGCGGATCGGTAGCCGCCGCGTACACGCGCACGTGATCCACGATCATCTGCTGCGGGAAGCGGGTCGTCTCGTCGGGCGGCCCCGGCCAGTCGCCGCCCACGGCCAGGTTGAGCAGCAGGTAGTAGGGCACGTCGAAGTCCCACCCGCCCGGTGGCGCGTCCGCCTTGCGCTCGGTCGCGTACACCTGCCCGTCGACCAGGAAGGAGATCCGGTCCGGATGCCAGTCGGCGGCGAAGACGTGGAAGTCGTCGGCGAACCTGCCCCCGTCGGGCAACCGGTAGGAGTTCTGCACGTCGTACCCCTGCTCCCCGTGCAGGCTCCCGTGCACCGTGTCGGGCTCGCGCCCGAGATGCTCCATGATGTCGATCTCCCCGCGCCCGCTGCCCTGCGGGGAGCGCCGCGCCCAGAAGGCCGGCCACATGCCCTGCCCCTCGGGTAACTTGATCCGCGCCTCGACGCGCCCGTACCGCTGCTCGAACTTCCCCGCCGTGAACAACCGCGCTGAGGTGGCCGCGCACACGCGCGGGCTGCAGTCGTGGCCGCCCGCGTCGTCGGACCTGGCCGTGATCACCAGCCGCCCCTGACCGTCCACGACGGCATTGCGCGGCGTGTAGTACTCCAGCTCGTTGTTGTACCCGAGATGGTCGTCCACCAGGTTCCACTTGGCCGGGTCCGGCGGGCCCGCCGGCCCGTCGAACTCGTCGGACCAGACCAGCCGCCACCCCGCCGGAACGCCGGCGGCCGGCGGCGCCGGCTCGGGCTCGTCCGGGCTCACCGCGTAGAGCGTGGCCGCCACCGCGACCGCGAACGTGAGCACCAGCGCCCCGGCCACCCACCAGCCCGTCCGATCACCTCCGGACGCCGCCCTGCCGGTCTGGGGTGCACGGCCCTGGCCTCGGCGGGGATCCGGGTGCCACGCACGGTCATCGGACACGGACCTCTACCCTCCCGACGGCATGATGTGTCATCGTACGGCGCTTCTCCGTCGATCCCGACCCTTCGCGGAAGGATCCCGACCCTTCTGGCAAGAGCGCATACCCACATGAAGGCCGTCATGCGCCTCTGGCGTCGCACCTTCGCCACGCCATAGATTCACGGGGTCGCCTCCATCTAAGGGTGCGAGAGACGAGGAGAGCCCTTGCACCCGGACCACCAGCGCGACTTCACCGAGTTCGTCGCCAGCCGATCCGACAGCCTGATCAGGCTCGCGTACGTCCTGACCAACGACCAGCACGCCGCCGAGGACCTGCTGCAGACGGCGCTGGCCAAGGCGGCGGGGCACTGGCGGCGCATCCGCGGCAACCCGGAGGCGTACATGCGCCGCGTCATGTACCACGAACAGGTCGGGCGGTGGCGCAGCCCGCGCTGGGGGCGCGAGCGCGTGCTCGAAGCGCTGCCCGACCGCGGCGTGGAGGACCGCACCTCCGAGGTGGACACGCGCGTGACGCTGGCCGAGGCGTTGCGGATGTTGCCCGCGCGCAAGCGGGCGGTGCTCGTGCTGCGCTACTACGAGGACCTTTCGGAGTCGGAGGTCGCCAAGATCATGGGCTGCTCGGTGGGGACCGTGCGCAGCCAGACCCATCAAGCCGTCGCCCGCCTGCGCGAGCTGGTCGGAGAGGCCGTCATCCTGGAGGGACTGCAGTGACGATCGACGAACGGCGGATCGCCGAAGAGCTGCGCACGATGGCCGGCGAGGCCGCCCCGGTGGACCCAGTGCTGTACGTCACGCGGACGCTGGCGCGCCGTCGTCGTCGGGCCTGGTCGGTGGCCGGGTTCGCCGGGCTGGCCGCGGCGGCCGCGGTGGTCACGGCGGTGATCGTCCCGCTCCCGGACGGCCTCGGCCCCGGCACCGCCGCCGGGGTGGCGACCCTGCCGGCCAACACGCCGGAGCAGGCCCGGTTCGTACGGGAGTGCATGCCCAAGGGCGGCCCCGTCCACAACATGGACGGCAACCGGCGGATCGCCGAGCACGGGCGGGCCGACGACTTCCGGGTGCTCGTGGAGTACCGCGACGAGGGCGGCAGCACGGCGCTGGTGGGCAGCGACGCCGGCTTCGTGCTGTGCACGCCGACCGAGCAGCGGGACATGGCGGAGCGCCCGGTCTTCACCTACTGGGGGTTCGAGCCGCCGGGGGATCTGGCGGGTTTCTCCGGCGATCTGCAGGTGGACGCGTACACCAGTCACACGCACTCGTACACGGTCGGCGCGCAGCGGATCCAGCGGGACGACGTGTACCGGGTCGTCACCGGGCGGGTCAGCGACGCGGTGCGGCGGGTGGAGGTCGACTGGGCGGACGGCCGGCGTACGGCGGCGCGGATCGCGAACGGGTTCTTCATCGTCCGGGTCATCGGCAGGCCGGTGCGCGAGCCGGGGGAGGAGGAGGCCACGGTGCTGGACTCGCCGCCCGTCACGGTGACGGCTTACGGGGACGGCGGTCAAGTGCTGCGGCAGGAGAAGGACGTGGCGTTCGGCCCGCTGGGGCGCGGCAGCGGCTGAGCCGCCGGTATCTTCGGGATGCCCCTGCCACCCCGACCGGAGGACGTCGCCCTTGAGCACCGCAGGCTCCCGTCCCGTGATCACCGCCGCACTGGTCAGGGAGCTGGTGGACGCCCAGTTCCCCCAGTGGGCGGGGCTGCCGCTGAAGCCGGTCGAGCCCGGCGGCTCGGATCACGTGATCTACCGGCTGGGCGGGGAGCTGTCCGTGCGGCTGCCCCGCCATGCGGACGCTCGTGGGCAGGCCGAGAAGGAGTTCACGTGGCTGCCCCGGCTGGCCCCGCACCTGCCTCTGGCCGTCCCGGTGCCCGTGGCGGTGGGGGAGCCCGGGTCCGGATATCCGTGGCGGTGGTCGGTGGCGCGCTGGCTGGAGGGCGAGGTGGCGACGGTGGAGGCGCTCGCGGGCTCGCGGGCGGCCGCCGTCGCCCTGGCGGAGTTCCTGACCGCTTTGCACCGGTTCACGCCGGAGAATCCTCCATCGGAGGAGCTGCGCGGCGGGCTCTCGGCGGAGGAGCCGCGCGGCGGGCTCTCGGCGGAGGAGCCGCGCGACGGGCTGGTGGCGCGGCCGCTGGCCGAGCGGGACCGGGCCACCCGGGCCGCCATCCAGCAGGTCGGGGACGTGTTCGACCGCGCGGCCCTGACCCGGCTGTGGGACGCGGCGCTGAGCGCCCCCGCCTGGGATCGTCCGCCCGTCTGGTCCCACGGCGACTTCCACACCGGCAACCTGCTGACCCTCGACGGCCGCCTCAGCGCCGTGATCGACTTCGGCGAGCTCGGCGTCGGCGACCCGGCCCGCGACCTGATGATCGCGTTCACGCTGCTGTCGGCCGAGAGCCGCGCCGTCTTCCGTGACGCGCTCGGCGTGGACGACGCCACCTGGACCCGGGGCCGCGGCTGGGCCCTGGCCACGGGCCTGAACGCGTACACCTTCTATGCCGCCGTCAACCCGCGGGTGGCCGCCCAGACCACCCGCCAGATCACCGAAGCCCTCGCGGGCTGAGCGGGGGCCGGGCCGACGCGTCGCGTCGTCAGCAGACCTTCCGGTACGGGACGCCCGTCACGCACGCCTGCCATTCGCCCTCCGTCAGCAGACCTTCCGGTACGGGACGCCTGTCACGCACGCCCGCCATCCGCCCTCCGTCAGCAGACCTTCCGGTACGGGACGCCCGTCACGTACGTCCGCCATTCGCCCTCCGTCAGCGGCCGGCCCGCCCGGGCGCAGACCGCGGCGGCCATCTTGCCGGGTTCGATCGGGTGCTCGGACAGGTTGCCCGCCTTGTCGACGGTCGTCACGCTCGACCCGTCGGCGGAGAACGCCATGCCGGCGAGCCCGCCCACGGCGCCGTCGCGCAGGAGCCCCAGGCTCGTCCCGGCCTTGAGGTCGAAGAGCCGGACCTGGCCGGACTTGGTGCCGATCGCCATCACGTCCTCGCGCGGCGACCGGGCGGCGTGGCCGGTGAGCCCGCCGTCCCGGCCGGCTTGAGAGAGCCTGCGGTGCTTGGCGACGTCGAAGAGGGTGACGCGGCCGCGCCCGTCCACGACCGCGATGGACGAGCCGTCACGGGTGAACACGAAGTCGACGACGGTCGAGCTCTGCCCGCTTATGCCGAACGGCGCTCCGAGCTGCCTGCCCGTCGCCGCGTCGAACAGCCGCACGTCGTAGCCCTCGACGTCGAGCGTCTTCTCGCCCGCGACCGCGACCGTCCGGCCGTCCGGCGAGAACTCGGCGTCCCTGAGGTTGGTGAACGTCGCCGACCAGAGCAGCCGGTGGCTCTTCCAGTCCCAGACGGCGATCGCTCGGTCGTCCCCGTCGCCGTTGGCGCCGGTGTGCCCGGCGACCAGCCGGGTGCCGTCGGGGCTGAACGCCAGCAGGTCCGTCGAGCGCGGCCGGCCGTCGACGACGGGGCGCCACTCGGCGAGCTCGCGCCGCGTCGTGGTGTCGAGGACGGTGATCGTGGTGCTGGCGCCCATCCCGGCCAGGCGGCTGTCCGGGCTGAACGCGGTGGCCTGCACGGTTTCCGAGTCGCCGGTGACCCGGAGCGCCGGCCGCATGCCCTGGCCGCGCCGCTCGCCCAGGTAGACCGTGTCGCCGTCGGTGTTCACTCCGAGCAGGTGCCGCGCTCCGGGGCCCAGCAGGGGCGGCGACCACGGCGTGAACTTCGCCGGCTTGATGGGCAGGTCGCTCAGGTCGGCGGTGAAGACGTGGTCCTCGCTCAGGTAGCGCAGGGTGTCGCCGTCGAAGCCGACCTGCGGGAGCTGGGAGCCGTTGTCGGTGCCGGTGGGCAGGCGCAGCGTGGTCAGGTGGTCGTCGAAGGCCCGCCACACCTGGATCTGCGACGCGGTGACCGAGGCGAACAGCCGGCCGTCGGGGCTGACGGTGAGCTCGCCGCCGTTCCACGGCTGGACGCCGGTCTGCAGGGTGGCGCCCGACGCGGTGCCGTCCTTGACCGGCTGGACGGTCAGGTCGTTCTTCGTCCGCTCGATCAGGTCGCCGCCGCCGGGCGTGACGGCGAGCGGGGCCGGGCAGTCGCAGGCCGCCGCCGGGGGCTGGCTGAGCTGCAGGTCCAGGCCGGGCAGGCCGCGCCGCTCGATCCGGCCGCGCGCGCCGCCGGCCCGCACGTAGATCGCGTCGCCCGCCGCCGTCATCGCGCCGTCGTAGGCGGCGATGGCCTTGCGGGTGCCGCGATCGAGGTCCCAGACGTGGTGGTACGCGTGGCCGTCGTCGTCGGCGTACTCGGTCAGCACGTACCGGTCGACGGTGCCGTAGCGGCCGTACGCCTGGACGTCCTTGGGCATGCGCCACGAGCGGACCGCGCGGCCGGTGGCCGGGCGCCACACGACGAGCCGCTCGGACGTGGTCAGCAGCACGTCGCGCCCGCTGGGCGACAGCGCGACCGCCACCAGCGCCTCGCCGGCCCGCAGCCCGAGCCGGGCGACGCCGCCCGCGCGTTCGCCGGTGCGCACGTCCCAGAGTCTGATCGCGTCGTCGCTCACGCTGGCCAGGATCCTGCCGTCGCGGCTCAGCGCGCGGACCGTGTCGCCGGCCTGCGCCGGGTCCTTGAACGCGGCCACCTCGCGCTGCGCGAGCGAGGCCGTCAGCGCCGCCCGGGCGCCGGGCGTCCCGGCCAGCCGCCATGCGGCCACGCTGAGCTGCATCGCCACCCTCGGGTCGCGCTGCCGCAACTCGTCGGCGACCTGCGCCAGCCGCGCCCCTTCCGCCCGGTCGCGCTGCACCGCGATCGCCTCGGCCCGCTGGTCGGCCAGGACGCCCTGCTGGACGGCCAGCCCGGCGGCGACCAGCGAGATCACCAGCAGGCCCGCCATGCTGAGCGTGACCAGCCGGTTCCGCCTGGCCCTGCGCCTGGTGAGCCGGGCGCCCGCGTCGAGGAAGTCCCTTTCGAGGGGTGACAGCGTGATGTTGCGGCGGGCGGTGGCGGCCCACTGCAGCGCGTTCTCCAGGCTGTGGTCCTGGAACAGGTCCCCGTCCCTGCGCCCGGACCGGTGCCAGCGGCCGGCCGCGAGCAGGATCTCGCGGTGCACGGCCAGCCCGTCCCGGTTCGCCTCGATCCAGCGGCGGTAGCGCGGCCAGGCGTGCGGCAGCGCCGGACGCGACAGCCACACCTCCTCGCCGTCACGGCCGAGCAGGTAGCCGAAGACCTCCAGGATCCTCGCCACGGCCGCCGACTCGGGCAGCGGCCGGCCCTCCATCAGCTCCGACAGGGCGGCGCGCCGTACCAGCAGCTCGCCGCGCTCGCCCACGGTGACCAGCCGCAGGAACACCTCGGCGGCCAGCTCGTGCTCGTCGCGCCCGAGCAGCTCGTACGCCTGCTCGGCCAGCGCGCCCAGCCCCGGGTCGTCGGCCTCGACGGCCATGCCGGCCGCCCGTCCGCTGCCCTGGGCCAGCAGGTGGGCGGTGTCGAGCACGGAGTCGGCGCTGATCAGCGCCATCAGGAGCTGCCGGGCGGTGGGCCGCTGCGCCGGGTCCTTGCCGAGCGCGGCGGCCACCAGCGGGCGCACCGAGTCGGGCAGCGGGCTGAGGTCGGGGCTGGCCGACAGCACCCGGTGCATGACCCCGCCCAGGCTCTCGGCCTCGAACGGGTCCGCGCCGGTCGCCGCGTACACCATGATGCCGCCCCAGGCGAACACGTCCGCCGGCATCCCGGCCCGCTGCCCGCTGAACACCTCCGGCGCCATGTACGTGGGCGTGCCCGTCACCAGGCCCGTCGCGGTCAGCGACATCTCCGCCGTCCGGGCGATCCCGAAGTCGATGACGCGCGGGCCGTCCGGGCCGAGCAGCACGTTGTCGGGCTTCAGGTCGCGGTGGATCACTCCGGCGTCGTGGATCGCGGTCAGCGCGGTGGCCACCGCCGTGGCGAGCCGGTGCAGGTCGGCGCCGCCGAAGCGGCGGCCGTCGGCGACCGCCTTGCGCAGGCTCGGGCCCTCGACGTACTCGCTGACGACGTACGGCCGCGGCCCCTCCAGCACGGCCTCGATGACGGGGGCGGTGCAGAACGCGGCCACCCGCTGCGCCGCCGTCACCTCCCGGGCGAGCTGGGCGGCCTGGTCGCCGTGCAGGACCTTGATGGCCACGCGCCGGCCGTCCTCGGCGTACGCCTCGTAGACCACGCCCTGCCCGCCCGCGCCGAGCCGCCCGGCCAGCCAGTAGCCGCCGAGCCGCTGCGGGTCCCCGTCGATCAACATCGCCACGCTCCCCTTGGAAGGCCCGCCCGGACGGCTCAGAGCTTGATCCCGTTGATGATCTTCGCCAGGTCGGGGACCAGGGGCGTGCTGGCCAGCACGGTGACGACGACCCCCTTGCGCTCGACCCAGCCCGCGTACCGCCCGTGTCCCAGCGCGCCGTCGGCGTCCTGGGTGAGCACCCGGCGGGTGCCGATCCGCACGGTCCTCGTCTCGCCGGAGAACGTGCCGAGCTCGAACGGCGCGTTCTTGAGCCGGCTCAGCCCGCTCGCCTTCGGCCAGCACACCACTCGCACCCACAACGAGCGCCGCTTGGGGTCGACCTCGTCGCGGTTGTCGCTCCACTGGTAGCCGTACTCGGTGATGCCGTCGTGCTTGTTGACGACGACGCCGCCGGAGGTGAACCCCTTCGGCAGGTGGCCGACGCGAACCCCCTTGATCGCGTCCGCGCCCCTGGGCGGCGTGTCGGTCTTGGCGTCGGCCGACCGCTTCGCCTCCGCCGCGGTCGGCGTCGGGCAGCCGTCGGGACGCTGCTGAGCGGCCTGCGCCGGGAGCGCGATCAGCGCCGCGGCGAGGGGCAACACGGACACTGCGGCGGCTCGCTGGATCTTGTGCATGCCAGGTTGGATGCCGCGGGCGTGCCGCGGGTTCGCGGATCGGGCGCGTTGACGTACCGGACCATAGTCCGCTATGTTGAATCGGACCGTAGTCCGATTCTTTGGGAGACCAGCATGCGCAAGAGACTTTTCCTGGCCGGACTGGCCGGCCTGGCCGGTGCGCTGACCGTCGTATTGACCGGTCCGACCGGCTCACTCGCCGACTCCGGCCCCTCCCGGCCCGTCTACCACTCGCACAAGGAGCAGGGCTCACCCTGCGAGGGGCTGGATGGCTGCACGTTCGTCCAGCTCAAGGGTGACCCGAAGACCGGCCCCTCCGAGGCCATGTTCACCCTCAAGGCCGGCACCCCGTTCTCCCCGCACTGGCACACCAGCCCCGAGCACGTCGTGGGAGTGTCCGGGGTCATGCTGTGGCACGTGGAAGGGCGCAAGACCTACCGGGTGGGCGCCGGCGACTACCTCTACTACCCCTCCAAGGCCGTCCACTGGGGCAAGTGCGCCCCGGGCGCCGACTGCGTCTACTACGTCTACGACTCCGAGCCCTACGACTTCCACCCCGCCGAACGCTGACCGGATCATCTGGCAAGATCCGTCCATGGATTGCCCGTTCTGCCAGATCCTGAGCGGAGACGAGCGCGAGGTCCGCACCCTCGGCACCGTCGCCTACTTCCGGTCCGCCTACGCCGTCACGGAGGGCCACTACCTGGTCATCCCCACCCGCCACGTGGAGACGTTCTTCGACATGTCCCCCGCCGAGACGGAAGACACCCGGGCCGCCCTGCACGTTATCCGCGCGGAGCTGATGCGCGAGGACGCGAGCATCGACGGCTTCAACATCGGCATGAACTGCGGCACCTCGGCCGGCCAGTCGATCTTCCACGCCCACACCCACCTCATCCCGCGCCGCACGGGCGACGTCGAGAACCCGCGCGGCGGCGTCCGCGCTGTGATCCCGTCACGCCGCGAGTACACCGAGACCACTCCCTGAGCCGCCCGCGCGCCCGCTCAGCGGCTCGTCGTCCGCGCCTTCCCCGACTTCCGCGCCTTCCCCGACTTCCGCGACGCGGCCGGGAACCGCCCGACCTCCGCGACTTCCGCGACCTCCCCAACTTCCGCGACTTCCCCGACTTCCGCGACGCGGCCGGGGAACCGCCCGATCTCACCGCCGACGCCGCTGCCGTGTGGCCGCACCGGCGGTGCCGGGTCATGTTCCGTACCACGCTGGATCACCCGTTCGTCCGCGCGGCGCAGGAGGCCGACGTGCACACGACCGGCCTGCTCGCGGAGCGCGAAGACCCCGATGTGCGCACGCTCGGCCTGCTCGCGGAGCGGGAGGAGACCCGGCGCCTGCTCGATCTGCTCAGCCCCGGTTTCCTGTCCCGCGACCTGCTCCAACTGTGGCGCACCCATGGCCTGGCCAGGGACCATGGGGCCTCCGAGGACCAGGGGCCCGCCATGGAGGCGTTGATCGGCGGGTTCTTCGTCATGGAGGCGCTGATCGGCGGCATCTTCGCCCTGGCGGCCGGGGCCGGCGCCGAGTCGTTCGACCATCATCGGGCGGTCTTCGGGGCGGGCCTGCGCGCCCTCATCGAGCCGCCCGACCAGGCTGGCGCCGAGGTCGAGGCCGCCGCGGCGGCGGCACACCGGCTGCCGGCCGAGCGCCGCGCCTTCGTACGCGGCCTGCTGCCTCCCGCCCCGCCGACCTGACCGGCATGTGCCCCTGCGGTGTCACGAACGGTGGCGAGCGATGTGTCTTATCTTCGTGACGAACCTGACAACCCGCCGGACCCTCCTCGGCACCCTGATCGCCGCCTGCCTGCTTCACGTGTGGGCCTACTTCGCGCCCCAAACCTGGTACGAGACCTTTCCCGGCATCGGCCGGGGCTGGCTGCTCCGCCTCGGCCCGTACAGCGAGCATCTGGTCACCGACATGGCCGCGTTGTACATGGCCATGCTCGTCGTCACCATCGCGGCCTGGCGCTTCGCCGACGACGACCGGTACGTCAGGACGGTCGGCGGGGCGTGGCTCGCCTTCAACTGCTTCCACCTGCTCTACCACCTGCGGCACCTGAGCATGTACAGCCCAGGAGAACGCGTCGCGATCGTCGGCCTGCTGTCCGCGCTGACCGTCATTTCGGCGGTACTGCTGATTCCGTCACCTCGCGTTCACCGGAAACCTTTGGAGCTCTCTTGAAAGGCCAACCAATCTCCGGACTCGGCACGTGGCTCAACGGCGGGGAGCTCGAGGGGCGGGAGCCCCTCGACCGGGGTTTGGGGCGAAGCCCCAAGGGAGACGCTGTCTGAGCCCCGGCGCGAAGCGCCCTACTGCGAAGGCCATGCTGTTGGGCCTGGGCAAACGTAAAAGGCCGCTTCCAGTTGTCGAAAGCGGCCTTTCAGCTGTGTCGGGGTGGCGGGATTTGAACCCACGACCTCTTCGTCCCGAACGAAGCGCGCTGCCAAGCTGCGCTACACCCCGGCCCACACACCGTGGTGTGCGTGCTTGAAAAGTCTAGCGGACTTCCAAGGTGCTTGTGACCGCCTTTATCTCCGGGGCACCAGGGTCAGGAGCGAGGCCTCGGGGAAGCAGGCGAAGCGGGCCGGTGCGTACGGGGAGGTGCCGAGGCCGGCGGAGACGTGGAGCCAGGCGGAGTCGTGCCGGCTGAGGCCCTTGACGCGGGCGCGGTCGATGCCGCAGTTGGTGACCAGGGCGCCGTAGAACGGGATGCAGAGCTGGCCGCCGTGGGTGTGGCCGGCGAGCAGGAGCTGGTAGCCGTCGGCGGCGAAGCGGGTCATGTTGCGGGGCTCGGGGGAGTGCATGACGCCGAGGCGGAGGTCGGCGTCGGAGGGGGCGGGGCCGGCGACGAGGTCGTAGCGGTCGCGGGAGATGTGGGAGTCGTGGATGCCGGCCACGGCCACGTCGAGGTCGCCGACCTTGATGCGGGCGGTGGTGTTGTTCATGTCGAGCCAGCCCTCCGAGGCCATGCCGGCCCCGAGCTCCTCCCAGGGCAGGGAGGGGACGTGCTGGCGGTGGTCGTTCTTGGAGGTGCGCCACAGGTAGCGGACCGGGTTCTTCGGCTTGGGGGCGTAGAGGTCGTTGGAGCCGTAGACGAACAGGCCCGGGCGGGAGAGCAGGGGCTCCAGGGCGTGGAGGAGGGCGGGGACGGCGTCGGGGTGGGCGATGGAGTCGCCGGTGTTGACGACGAGGTCGGGCTCAAGGGCGCCGAGCGAGCGGACCCAGTTGATCAGCATGGTCCGGCGCGGCGTCAGGTGCAGGTCCGACAGGTGGAGGACGCGCACGGGACGCTGGCCGCGCTCCAGGACGGGTACGTCGAAGCGGCGCAGGCGGAACCAGTTGCGCTCCACGACGGAGGCGTAACCCAGCCCGGCCAGGCCGAGACCGAGCATGGACAGGGGTACTGCGACGGCTTTCCTCACCTCTTCATGATGCCCGAGATCGGGCGTGACATCGGCCGGACGGCGACGGGAGGGTCCGCGCAGGCGGCAAGATGGAGCGCATGAGCGCATTGAAGGACAAGCTGAAGGCCGACTTGACGGCCTCGCTGAAGAGCAAGGACGAGGTACGTCTGCGGACGGTCCGCATGGCACTGGCCGCGATCAACGTCGAGGAGGTCGCGGGCAAGCAGGCCAGGGAGCTGTCCGACGACGAGGTCATCAAGGTCCTGACCAAGGAGGCGAAGAAGCGGCGCGAGGCGGCCGAGGCGTTCGCCAACGCGGGGCGCAAGGAGCAGGCCGAGGCGGAGCTGGCCGAGCAGGCGGTGCTGGAGGAGTACCTTCCCGCGCAGCTGTCGGACGAGGAGCTGGCCGAGCTGGTGGAGGCGGCCGTCGCGGAGACGGGCGCCGCGGGGCCGCAGGCGATGGGTCAGGTCATGAAGGCGGTCAACCCGAAGGTCGCGGGCCGGGCCGAGGGCGGCCGGGTGGCCGCCGCCGTCAAGGCCCGCCTGGCCCAGTAAGCCGTCAAGGCCCGCCTGGCCCAGTAAGCCGTCAAGGCCCGCCTGGCCAAATAAGCAGGGGCCGAGCGGACCGTCGGTGCTTCTCTGCGCCCCTGAGGGCCCTCAAGGGGGCCCTGGTGGACCGAGGCCTCCCCCAGCCCGGCTGCGCGGGCGGGCGGAGGCCTCAGCGCCTCTCAGCGGCCAGGGGTGATGATCGGGCCGGCGTCGCCGGCGCCCCGGCCGCCGCGCCCGCCGCCGGGCCCTTCGTCGAACCCGCCGCCACGCCCGTCGGGCGGCCCGTCGCCGTTGTTGCCCGGGTCGAAGATGTCGAACGGGTCGCGGGGGCCGTCGCCGCCCTTCTTGTCCTTCTTCGGCTTGGGCGCGCA
Organism: [Actinomadura] parvosata subsp. kistnae; assembly: GCF_900323885.1. Classification (GTDB taxonomy): domain Bacteria; phylum Actinomycetota; class Actinomycetes; order Streptosporangiales; family Streptosporangiaceae; genus Nonomuraea; species Nonomuraea composti. The sequence goes on from NZ_OOHJ01000018.1 coordinate 3,058,907, forward strand.
GTTGTCGGTGCAGCCGCCGAAGCGCGAGGTGTCGACGGGGTGGAAGTCGACCGGCTCGACGCCCTTGAGCGCCTGCAGCATGGAGTCTTTCCAGATGCGCCCCGAGATGGACGATCCGTACACGTACGGGTAGTAGCGCCCGCCGATGGTGATGCCGATGAGCTTGTGGGCGGAGGTGCCGCGCGGGTCGCCGAGGCTGACGGCGGAGGCCATGTTCGGGGTGTAGCCGGCGAACCAGGCGGACATGTAGTTGTCGGTCGTGCCCGTCTTGCCGGCCGCGTCGCGCCCGATGCCGCCGACCTCCGTCATGGTGCCCTTGGTGAACACGCCGGACAGGATGCCGCTCACCGCGTCGGCGACCTCTTCGTCCAGCACCTGGGAGCACTTCGGTTTGTACTGCTTGGCCTTGCCGAAGCGGTCTTTGATCTCGGTGATGGCCAGCGGCTTGCAGTATTGGCCGCGCGAGGCGAAGACGGCGTAGGAGCTGGCGATGGTGACGGGGTCGACCTCGTTGACGCCGAGCGTGAACGTCTCGACCTCCGACAGCTTCTGCCCGTCGGCCCGCTTGACGCCGAGCTTCTTGGCCATCTTGACCGTGTCGCAGAGCCCGACCTTCTCCTGCAGCTTGAGGAAGAACGTGTTCACCGAGCCCCAGGTGCCGGTCTGCAGCGTCTTGAAGCCGCCGCCGCCCTCGCTGGAGTTGCGCACGGTGTGGCTGGGGTCGCCGACGTTCTGGCCCTTGCAGTTCTTGAACGAGCCGTAACTGGCGGCCTGGTAGCCCGCGGGGGCGGGGAAGCCGTCGCCGTACTTGAGGCCCTCCTCCAGGGCGGCGGCCAGCGTGTAGACCTTGGCCGTGGAGCCCTGCTGGAACCCGCGCCCGCCACCGTGTGCCGCGTCGGCCACGATGTTGTAGCTCATCTCGTTCTTCTTCTTGCTGCCGCCGAACTTGCGCGAGGCGGCCATGGCCTTGATCTCGCCGGTGCCGGGCACCACCATGGCCTGCGAGGCCACGGGCTTGTCCTTGGTGCTGACGTACTTCTTGATCGCCTTCTCGGCGGCTTCCTGCATCTTCGGGTCGATCGTGGTCTTGATCCGCAGGCCGCCGCGCTGGAGCAGCTTCCTGCGCTCGTCCTGGTTCTTGCCGAAGTCCTCGTTGTTGAGGATCTCGTACTGAACGTACAGGCAGAAGTACGGATATTTGCTGGCCTCGCAGCCGCCGGGGACCTTGACGTCCTTGTAACCCAGCTTCTTCTCCTTGGCGGCCGCGGCCTCCTCGGCGGTGATCTTCTTCAGCTCGGCCATGCGGTCGAGCACGATGTTGCGCCGCTCCAGCAGTCGCTGGCGGGACTCGGGGCCCACGTTGGGGTCGGTGCGGGCCGGGTTTTGGACGGCGCCGGCGAGCGTGGCGGCCTCGACGAGGTTGAGGTCGGCGGCCGACTTGTTGAAGAAGCGCTTCGCTGCCGCCTGGACGCCGTGCGCGCCCGCGCCGAAGTAGGCGATGTTGAGATATTTCTCGAGAATCTGGTTCTTCGAGTACTTCCTCTCGATCGCCATGGCGTAGCGCAGCTCCGACAGCTTGCGCGAGACCGTCGGCGCGATGGCGGCCGCCTGCTCCTCCGGCGTCTCCGCCTTGTTGACCAGCACCTGCTTGACGTACTGCTGGGTGATCGACGAGCCGCCCTGCGTGACACCGCCGCTGCTCATATTCTTCACCAGCGCTCTGACCGTTCCCTCCACATCGATCGGCCCGTGCTGGTAGAAACGGAAGTCCTCGATCGCGATCAGCGCCGTCTGCATGATCGGGGCGACCTTGTCGAGGGTCACGGACTGCCGGTTCTCGAAGTAGAACTGGGCGATCTTCTTGCCGTCGGCATCAAAGATCTCGGTGCGTTCGGACAGAGGAGGTTCGTCGAGCTCTTCGGGCTTGAGGTCGAGTGCTTCCACCGCGCTCCTGGTGGACATGCCCGCACCGCCGACCGCCGGCAAGGCCACGGCAGCCGCGAGCACCCCCGCCGCGGCGCCTGCGATCAGCAGTCGCAGGACGTTGAGCACGGGGTTGGAGCGATCTTTGCGCTGGGCTTGCACGGTACCAAGAGTACGCGGAAACACTGACCGAATCGGTAGCACGACACCATTTCGCCTTGACTGGCGGGGGTGACTAGTCATTCCCGGTCAAGACGGCCGCGAGAAATTGGTCCTCTGGGGTCTGTCGGCCCGAACGGGTAGTTGCGTACGTTCTCCTCTGCGGCAACTGAATACGGAGGCTCGGCGCCCGCGCCCGTCGGCCCCAAATGACGACTGACCACCTAAGGGGAGTGGGGTCGAAAAATGTGGATCACGGATTGGACCTCCCGTGCCGCCTGTAAAGGTGCGGATCCGGATGCCCTGTTCGTGCAGGGCGCCGCGCAGAACAGGGCCAAGCTCATCTGCCGTGGCTGCCCGGTCCGTACTGAATGCCTCGCCGATGCGCTGGACAACCGCATCGAGTTCGGGGTGTGGGGCGGTATGACAGAACGGGAACGACGTGCGCTGCTTCGACGGCGGCCCGACGTGGACTCGTGGCGAGAGCTGCTCGAGTCGGCCAAGGAAGAGTACGAACGAACCAACGAGCTGATCGCCGGCTGACCCCAGCCCGGCGACCGCGTACGGCCGGCGCCGCCGCCGGCCGTACTTCTATGCGGTGGCCAGCAGGTTACCGATCTCCCGCAGACCCGTGAGATCGTGTACGTCCTCGGACATGGCGCGGACCTGCACCACGGGCACCGTGGGGTGGGCCGAGACGAAATGCTCCTGCTCGCGGCTCTCGCGAGCGGCGAGCTGCATTCGCCCGGCGTGCAGCCGCAGCACGGCGGCGGTGAGCTCGTGCTCGCCCCTCGACTCCAAGTCCTCCGCGGCGGCGGCGCTGCGGGCGGCGGAGAGCCCCGAGGCGGGCGAGACGTGCACCCGGTTGACCACCAGGCCGGCCAGGGGCATGCGCTCCTCGGCCAGGCGCTCGACGAAGTAGGACGCCTCGCGCATCGCGTCGCGCTCGGGCGCGGCCACCACGAGGAAGGCCGTGCCGGGCGCCTGCAGCAGCCGGTACGTCATCTCGGCCCGCTGCCTGAACCCGCCGAACACCGCGTCGAGCGCCGACACGAACGTCTGCAGGTCCTTGATCACCTGGGCGCCGAGCAGCTTCGTCATCGCTCCCGCCATCAGCCCGAACCCGGCGTTGAGCAGCCGGAACGCGCTGCGCCCTCCGGCCTTGGCGGGCGCCGTCAGCAGCTTGATGAACCGGCCGTCGAGGAAGCGCCCGAGCCGCTCGGGCGCGTCGAGGAAGTCGAGCGCGGAGCGTGAGGGCGGCGTGTCGACGATGATCAGGTCCCACTCGTCGGAGCGGCGCAGCTGGCCCAGCTTCTCCATGGCCATGTACTCCTGCGTGCCGGAGAAGCTGGAGGACAGGGACTGGTAGAAGGGGTTCGACAGGATCTGGCGGGCCCGTTCGGGGTCGGCGTGCGCCTCGATGATCTCGTCGAACGTGCGCTTCATGTCGAGCATCATCGCGTAGAGCTGGCCGCCGCCCTCGGGCGAGCTGACCAGGCGCGGGGTGTTGTCCAGCTCGGTCAGCCCCATCGACTGGGCCAGCCGCCTGGCGGGGTCGACGGTCAGCACGACCGCGCACCTGCCGCGCTCGGCGGCGCGCAGGCCGAGCGCCGCCGCGGTCGTGGTCTTGCCCACGCCGCCGGCGCCGCAGCAGACGATGATGCGGGTGCCCTTGTCGTCGAGGATGGCGTCGATGTCGAGCCGGGCGGGCTTTCTCACGCTGCTCCCTGGTTGCGCATGCTCTCTGCCAGCTCGTACAGGCCGGCCAGGTCCACGCCGTCGGCCAGCAGCGGCAGCTCGTACCTGGTCAGGCCGGCCTCGGTCAGCGACTCGCGCTCGGCGCGCTCCAGCTCGGTGCGGTGGGCGTGCTCCTCGACCTCCTCGGCCAGCGCCTCGGCCAGGGCCTGGGCCTGCGAGCCGTCGGTGACCCCGGCCGCCTTGAGTCCGACCGCCAGCTCCTCGGAGTCGAAGCGGCCCTTGACAGCCGTGTCAAGAGCGGCCTGGGGCAGCAGGGACTGCCGCACCATGTTGATGAAGATGCCACCCGCCGGGAGGCCGGCCGCGCGCAGCTCGGCGATGCCGTCGAGGGTCTCCTGCACCGGCATCTCCTCCAGCAACGTGACGAAGTGCACGGCCGTCTCAGGAGATTTCACGACACCGCTGACCAGCTCGGAGTGGTTCTTGATGGGCCCGACCCTGGCCAGGCCGGCCACCTCCTTGGTGACGTTCAGGAAGCGCGTGATGCGGCCGGTGGGCGGCGCGTCGAGCACGACGGCGTCATAGACGCGGCGGCCGTTCCTGCCCCGCCTGCGCACGGCCTCGGTGGTCTTGCCCGTGACGAGCACGTCGCGGAAGCCAGGGGCCACGGTGGTGGCGAAGTCGACGATGCCCATCTTGGTCAGCGCCCGGCCCGCCCGGCGCATCCCGTAGAACATCTCCATGTACTCGAGCATGGCCTCCTCGGGGTCGATGGCCAGCGCGTACACGTCGCCGCCGTCGGGCGCCACCGCGATCCTGCGCTCCTCGTACGGCAGCGGCGGCAGGTCGAAGATCTGCGCGATGCCCTGCCTGCCCTCCACCTCCACCAGCAGCACCTTGCGGCCGCCCGAGGCCAGGGCGAGAGCGAGGGCGGCGGCGACGGTCGTCTTGCCGGTGCCGCCCTTGCCGGTGACGACGTGCAGTCGTACGTCGGCCCAATCCGTGTCCGGAGAGTCCACGTTTCCACGCTACCGAACGGTCACTTGTCGTCCGCCTGCGACCAACCTTTGAGATTGCTCACACTAGTGTGATCCCCATGAAGAAATGGGAGTACCTCACGGCCCCCGTGTTGATCCACAACACGAAGATGATCCTCGACAACTTCGGCGCCGACGGCTGGGAGCTGGTCCAGATCGTCCAGGGTGCCACGCCCGAGCAGCTCGTCGCGTACTTCAAGAGGGAGAAGCAGTGACGACGCCCGAGCAGCGGGTCGAGGAGCTGGGGTTCACGCTGCCGGCGCCCGCCAAGCCCGCGGGCTCCTACCTGCCCGTCGTCCGCACCGGTGACCTGCTCTACACCTCCGGCCAGGTGCCGGTGATCGAGGGCAAGCTGCACCAGACCGGCAAGCTCGGCGTCGACCTGGGCGTCGACGAGGGCAAGGCGCAGGCCCGCATCTGCGTGCTCAACGCGCTGGCGGCGCTGAAGGCGGAGCTGGGCGAGCTGTCCAGGGTGCGGCGGATCGTCAAGGTCGTCGTGTTCGTGGCCAGCGCCCCCGACTTCACCGAGCAGCCGCAGGTGGCCAACGGCGCCAGCGACCTGCTGGCCGAGGTGTTCGGCGACCAGGGCAAGCATGCGCGCAGCGCCGTGGGCGTGGCCTCCCTGCCGCTGGACGCGCCCGTCGAGGTGGAGCTGATCGCCGAAGTCGGCTGAACGGGCATATGTCACCATGACCGAGTGATGTTCTAGAAGGAGGTCATGTGACCGGATTGCCGCTTCCAGCCGAGCTCGCCGACCGGGCGCGCGACGTCCTGGCCGGCCGGGTCCAGCCCGTGCCGGCCCGGGACGCCGCCACGGTCGTGCTCCTGCGCCCGGGCCCCGAGGTCTACCTGCTGCGCCGCAAGGCCACGATGGCCTTCGCCGCGGGCGCGTACGTCTTCCCAGGCGGCTCCGTGGACGCGCGCGACACCGACCAGGCCGTCGCCTGGGCCGGGCCGTCCCCCGCCGCGTGGGGCAAGATCTTCAAGGCGGACGAACGGCTGGCGCGCGGGCTCGTGTGCGCGGCCGTGCGCGAGACGTTCGAGGAGTCGGGCGTGCTCCTCGCCGGCCACGGGCCCGACTCCGTGGTGGCCGACACGACCGGCGACGACTGGGAGGCCGACCGGCTCGCGCTCATCGACCGCAGCCTCGGCTTCGCCGACTTCCTCGCCCGGCGCGGGCTGGTGCTGCGTACCGACCTGCTCAAGGCGTGGGCGCACTGGATCACGCCGGAGATCGAGCACAAACGCTTCGACACCCGCTTCTTCGTCGCCGTGCTGCCCGAGGGGCAGCGCACCCGCGACGTGGGCGGGGAGGCCGACCGGGTGGTGTGGCAGCGGCCCGCCGACGCCCTCGCCGGCGACTTCTTCCTGATGCCGCCCACCCGTGCCACCCTGGCCGAGCTGGCCGCGTACGACGACCTCGACGGCGTCCTGGCGGCGCGCCGCGAGATCGTCACGATCATGCCCAGGGCGGTCGAGATCGAGGGCGAGATGCGGCTGGTGACGTCGTGAGCGGCCTGCACATCCCCATCGGCACCCCCGACGGCTCCCGCACCGAGCACGCCGAGAACCTGCTCGCCCCCAACCCCTCCGCCATGACCCTCGACGGCACCAACACCTGGGTGATCGGCGCCGGCGAAGAGGTGATCGTCGTCGATCCAGGGCCCGACGACCAGGCGCACCTGAGCCGCGTACGCGACCGGCTCGGCGAGCGCCGCGTCACCACCATCCTGCTCACCCACGGCCACTTCGACCACAGCGGCGGCGCCCGCCGCTTCGCCCGCATGGTGGATGCCCCCGTCCGCGCCCTCGACCCGCGCCACCGGCTCGGCGAAGAAGGGCTCGGCGACGGCGACGTGGTCACCGTGGGCGGCCTGGAGGTCCACGTGTACGGCACGCCGGGCCACTCGTTCGACTCGCTGTGCTTCTGGCTGCCCGCCGACCGCGCCATGCTCACCGGCGACACCGTGCTCGGCCGCGGCACCACGATCATCGCCCGCGACGGCGGCCTCGCCGACTACCTGCGCAGCCTCGACCGCCTCAGAGCGGTCGCCGAGAGCCTCGACGCGCGCGCCCTCCTGCCCGGCCACGGGCCGGTGCTGCCCGACCCGATCGGCGCCCTCGACGGCTACATCGCGCACCGGCGCGAACGGCTCGACCAGATCAGGGCGGCGCGCGCACAGGGCGCCCGCACGCCCCGCGAGATCGTCAAGATCGTGTACGCCGACGTCGACCGCTCACTCTGGCCCGCCGCCGAGATGTCAGTGGTGGCCCAGCTCGACTACCTCGACTCGCCCTGACCGGCCCCGGCTCACCTCGACCGGTTGTAGAGCCGGTCCATGTCGAGGATGACCACGGCCTTCGCCTCGATCCGCAGCCAGCCGCGCTGCGCGAAGTCCGCGAGCGCCTTGTTGACCGTCTCCCGCGAGGCGCCGACGAGCTGCGCCAGCTCCTCCTGCGTCAGGTCGTGGTGCACCCGCAGACCGTCATCGGTCTTGTTGCCGAACCGCTCGGCCAGATCGAGCAACTGCTTGGCCACCCGCCCCGGCACGTCGGTGAAGACCAGGTCGGCCAGCACGTCGTTGGTGCGGCGCAGCCGCTGCGCCAGCGCGCGCAGCAGGTGCAGCGCCACCTCGGGCCGGCCGGTCAGCCAGGGCCGCAGGTCGTCGTGGCCCAGCCCGGCCAGGCGCACCTCGGTCAGCGCCGTCGCCGTGGCCGTGCGCGGCCGCGGGTCGAACAGCGACAACTCGCCGAACATCTCGCTCGGCCCCAGCACGCTCAGCAGGTTCTCCCGCCCGTCCGGGGAGGTGCGGGAAAGCTTGATCTTGCCTTCCAGCACGACGTAGAGCCGGTCGCCCGTCTCGTTCTCGTGGAAGAGCGTCTGCCCCTTCGACAGCTGGACCTCGGTGATGCTCGTGCGCAGCGCCGCGGCGCTCTCGCGGTCCAGCGCGGCGAACAGGGGGGCCTTGCCCAGCACATCTTCGGTGTTCACTCTGCCTCCTCTGCTGCCATTGTGACTCACCCCACTCCAGGCAGCACACATCAGGTTATGGGAATGCCGGAGTGTTCTGGGCTTGCCCAGGTGCGTGGAGTCCCGGGGGAAAGGTACCGGACGACCGTTTCCGTACTGTGACCGGACCGGCTCCTGGGCTCAGCCGGCCTGCGACAGGAGGTCGTCCACCGAGGCGACCGCCGCCGCCATCGAGCGGCTGAGCAGGACGCGGAGGACGTCCACCGACTTCGGGCGAGCCGCCGGGTCGGGGAGGCGGCACTGCTGGATCGCGATGCGCAGCGCCGGCGTCAGGACGCGCAGGTCGCCGTCCTCGGTGCCGGTCGCGGCGAAGACGACCAGGTCGGCCCAGGCGCGTACGTCGTCCGCCGCCGGCATCGGGCCGGGGGAGGGGACGGTCTGCCAGCCGATGAGCACCTGCCCGTGCGCGCCGAGCGCCACGCTCTCCTTGGTGGGCCTGATGCCGGTGGTGCCGCGCGCGTGCAGCTTGGCCAGGGCGGCCACGCAGCTCACGGCCAGCCGGTGCAGCGCCTGCCCGCGCAGTGGTCCTGCCTGCTTGACGAAGTCCGCCAGTGTCGAGCCCTGATCACCCATGGCCGAACCCCCTTCCGATGCACCGGGTTGTACGCGGTCGGGGCCGTCTTGGGTTCAACCGTTCGCGGGAGCTTCTACTCTTGCGGGCATGGCGACGAACGCGGCGACGAACGCGGCGGGGCGCAAGCCGGAGACCCAGCTGGCACTGGTGCGGCGGGCGCGCAAGATGAACCGCATCCTCGCGGAGACCTACCCTGACGCCCATTGTGAGCTCGACTTCCGCAATCCGCTGGAGCTGCTGGTCGCGACGATCCTCTCCGCGCAGTGCACGGACAAGCGGGTCAACATGGTCACCCCCACCCTTTTCGCGAAATATCCGACGGTGGAGGACTATGCCGCCGCCGACCGGGAGGAGATGGAGGAGATCATCCGCTCCACCGGCTTCTTCCGCGCGAAGACCAACAGCATCATCGGCATGGCGCAGGCGGTCTGCGACCGGTACGGCGGCGAGGTGCCCGCCAAGCTGAAGGACCTCGTCACGCTGCCCGGCGTCGGCCGCAAGACGGCCAACGTGGTGCTCGGCAACGCGTTCGGGGTGCCGGGCCTGACCGTCGACACGCACTTCCAGCGCCTCGTACGCCGCTTTGGCTGGACCGAGGAGACCGACCCCGTCAAGATCGAGCACGTCGTGGCCGAGCTGCTCCCCAAGCGCGAGTGGACGATCTTCTCCCATCGGGTGATCTGGCACGGCCGCCGCATCTGCCACGCCCGCCGGCCCGCGTGCGGCGTGTGCCCGCTGGCCGCGCTCTGCCCCTCGTACGGCACCGGTCCCACCGGCCAGGCCGAGGCGCAGAAGCTCGTCCGATCCGGCCCGTTCTCCTGATGACGGGAAGCCACCGGCCCGTTCTCCTGATGCGGGGAAGTCATTCGCGGCGCGGCGTGTTGGAGGATGCGTGACCCAAGTGCCCGACTGGCTGGAGAGACTGGCGGCGCAAGCGCAGCGGATCCGGGTTCCCGCCCCCCTCCGGCCCCCCGACGGGCGCGGGCGCGAGGCCGCGGTGCTGATGTTGTTCGGCGAGGGGCCGCACGGCCCTGACGTGCTGCTCATCCAGCGCAGCACGCGCGGGCGCCGGCACGCGGGCCAGCCCGCCTTCCCCGGCGGCGGCGTGGACCCGGAGGACGCGGGGCCGGTCGAGGCCGCGTTGCGGGAGGCCGAGGAGGAGACCGGGGCCGACCCGCGCGGGGTGCACGTCATCTGCACGATGCCCGAGCTGTACCTGCCCTACAGCGACAACCGCGTCACGCCGGTGATCGCCTGGTGGCGGGAGCCGTCGGCGGTGCACGCGGCCTCGCCTGACGAGGTCGACTCCGTCGAGCGGGTGCCGATCGCCGAGCTGGTCGATCCCGCCAACCGGGTCATGCTGCGGCATCCGCGGGGCACGGCGGGGCCGGCGTTCCGGGTGCGGGGGATGCTGGTGTGGGGGTTCACCGCGATGATCCTCGACACCGTCCTGCGTGAGGGCGGGCTCGAACGGCCGTGGGATCCGACGCGCATGGAGGACCTGCCGCCCGACGTGGTGCGGCTCTCCGCCCGTACCGGCTGAGACTCAGCGCGCCGACCTGAGCGCGACGCCGAGCGCGGCCCAGCCGGCCACGTCGGCGTCGCTGTCGGCCGCCAGCGTGCGCAGCGTCTCCAGCCCCGCCCTGTCGGGCGGGTCGCCGAGCACGTGCTGCAGCGCGTACGCCGCCCCGTACCTGACCCGCGGGTCCATGTGACCGGCCAGGTCGATCACGGACGGGAGCGAGCGCGGGTCCGCCAGGTGACCGAACGCGATCAGCACCGAGTAGAGCACCACGGCGTCGTCCTCGCTGGCGGCCAGGTAGCGCAGCACCGGCAGCGTCCGGTCCACGAACGGCCGCAGCATGCCCATGATGTCGACGCCGAGCAGCCGCTCCTCCACGGTGTCGGCGGCGCACAGCCGCCTTGCCTCGATGAACGACTCCAGGTCGCCGCGCTGGCGCAGCAACGAGATGACGTGCCAGCGCAGCGGGCCGTCAGGATCGGTGTCGCGCAGGGCAGCCTGGATGAGTTCGCGCACTGTTCCCTCGTCCGGCGGCATACCGCTCAAGATAGCCAGGTGAGTGACGTCGTCCTGATCGAAGACGTGCACACTTGACCGTATCGCTGGTTACCTTTGAAGCGTGCGCGGTGATCTGCTTGACCTCATCTTGATCGGCCTCGTGATCGCCTTCGGCATCTCGGGTTACCGGCAGGGTTTCATCATCGGGGCGATGAGCTTCGTGGGGTTCGTGGGCGGCGCCGTGCTGGGCGTGTTCATCGCGCCTCCGGTCTCGAAGGCGGTCGTCGACGGTGACACGCCGCAGGCGTTGCTGGCGATCGTGATCGTGTTCCTGTCGGCGACCATCGGGCAGTTCGCCTCCTCGACGCTCGGCGCCGTCGTGCGCAGCCACGTCACGTGGGAGCCGGCGAAGATGGCCGACGCGATCGGCGGCACGTTCGCGAGCGCGCTGTCGGTGCTGGTCATCGCGTGGCTGATCGGCTCGCTCATCGTCTCCACCGCGTTCAGCCCGCTCGTCGACCAGGTGAAGAACTCCGCGCTGCTCACCACCGTCGACGACGCCATCCCGCAGGCCGCGCGCAACTGGCAGCAGCCGTTCAAGAAGTTCATCGACCGCTCGGAGTTCCCGCCGGTCTTCGACGCGATCGGGGCGGGCGCGCTGATCGACGTGCAGCCGCCCGACCAGAGCGTGCTGCAGGGCGCCAAGCTGGGCCGGGCCCGCGAGGCGATCGTGAAGGTGCAGGGCGACGCCCAGAGCTGCAACAAGCACATCGAGGGCACCGGCTTCGTCTACGCGCGCGGCCGCATCATGACGAACGCGCACGTGGTCGCCGGCGTCACCCGCGACCTCCAGGTCATCGACCACAACGGCGACCGCCACGCGGCCACGGTCGTGCGCTACAACCCGCGCCGCGACATCGCCGTCCTCTACGTGCCGGGGCTCGACCTGCCGCAGCTCTCCTTCGACGGTGAGGGGCGCCGCGGCGACAACGCGATCATCGCCGGCTTCCCCAAGGGCAAGGGCTTCACCGCCGAGCCGGCCAGGATCGGCAGCCAGCTCGAGGCCGAGGGCCCCGACATCTACCGGGAGAACACGGTCCGGCGGAAGGTGTACGCGATCCGCGGCCAGGTGCTGCCGGGCAACTCCGGTGGGCCGCTGCTCACGGTCGACGGCCAGGTCTACGGCGTGATCTTCGCGGCGGCGATCAACGAGGAGCAGACGGGTTACGTGCTGACGGCCGAGGAGGTCGCCCCCGACGCCTCGGCGGGCCGCAACGACACGACGCCGGCCAGCACGCAGGAGTGCGACTGATCGTCCCGACTTCGGTTCCCTTCTTTCGCGTGCCCCTATGTGATAGCCTTTCACAATGTGAAAGCTCATCACATGGTACGGCTTGGACGGACGGACATCGAGATCTCCCCGGTCGGGCTGGGCTGCATGCAGTTCGCCGGCACCGGCTACGTCGCGCGGTGGATGGTCAGGCCCATCGACCAGGAGAGCGCCACCTCCGTCGTACGCGCGGCGCTCGGCGGCGGCGTCACCTGGTTCGACACCGCCGAGATGTACGGCAACGGGCGCTCCGAGGAGATGCTGGCCAGCGCGCTCAAGGCGTGCGGCGTCGCCCCGGGCGAGGTGACGGTGGCCACGAAGTGGGTGCCGCTGGGCCGTACCGCGGCCAGCATCACCAGGACGATCGGCGACCGCCTGCGCCACCTCGGCGGCTTCCCCGTGGACCTGCACCAGATCCACATGCCCACCGGCTCGCTGTCGAGCCTCCCGGCCCAGCTCAAGGCCATGGCCCTGCTGCTCAAGGCGGGCCGGATCCGCTCGGTCGGAGTCAGCAACTTCTCCGCCCGCCAGCTGGAGCTCGCCCACCGCGTGCTCGCCGCGGAAGGCGTCACGCTGGCCTCGAACCAGGTGCGGATCAGCCTGCTGCACCGCGACGTCGAGCGCGACGGCGTCCTCGACACCGCCCGCCGGCTGGGCGTCACGCTGATCGCGTACTCGCCGCTGGAGGGCGGGCTGCTCACCGGCCGCTTCCACGACGACCCCGCGCTGGCCCGGTCGGCGCCCGTGATGCGCCGGTTCTTCGGCCGCCGCGAGCTGAGCGCCCAGGGGCTCGCCCGTACCAGGCCGCTGATCGAGGAGCTGCGCGCGATCGGCAAGGCGTACGGCGCGTCCGTCTCGCAGGTGGCCGTCAACTGGGTCATCACCCGGTACGGCGACACCGTCGTGGCGATCCCCGGCGCGTCCAAGCCGCGCCAGGCGGCCGAGGCGGCGGGCGCCATGGGCTTCCGCCTCACCGAGGCCGAGATCGGCCGGCTGAACGCGCTCTCGCTACCCTGATGCGGTGCCAAGAACCGCCAGACGCGACCGTTACCACCACGGCGACCTGCGCGCCGCGCTCATCGACACCGCGATGGAGCTGATCGCCGAGCAGGGGGCGCAGGGGTTCTCGCTGGCGGAGGCGAGCAGGCGGCTCGGCGTCGCCGTCAGCGCCCCCTACCGGCACTTCGCCGACCGCGACGAGCTGCTGGTCGCGGTCGGGGTGCGCACGGGGGAGCTGCTGGTCGCGGCCGTGACGGCCGAGCGCGGGGGCGACGCGCCTGAGGAGCGGCTGGTGGCGGTCGTGCGCGGGTACGTCCGGTTCGCCGCCCGGCACCGGGCCCTGTTCGAGACGCTGCTCAACCTGATCACCCCCGAGGGGGAGCCGGAGCTGGACCGCGCGATGCGTCCCGTCAAAGCCGCCTTCCACGACGCCGCCACGGCCCTGTCCGGCGGCGACCCGGCGGCGGCGCAGGCGCTCGGGATGGCCGTGATCGCGACCGCCGACGGGCACGCGGGGCTGCTGCACCGGGGGACGTTCGGGACGGGGGAAGAGGCGGTGGAGACGGCGGTGCGCCAGGCGGCGGCGGCCACCCGCGCCCTGGTCGCCGGCCGCGCAGCACTCGGTTAGGTGGGCAGCTTGTCGAGGATCAGGGCGATGGCCTCGGCGGGGTCGGTGTCCTGGGTCAGCGACGAGGCCGCCTTGCCGACGGGGTCGTACGCGCCGCCGTACGACTGCGCCTTGGCCGCGCCCCGGCTGAAGAGCGTCATCGCGCCGCGCCCGTTGCCGCGCTGGAGGTGCGTCAGCCCGACGCAGATCTGCGCCAGCCCCTGCCACAGCTCCCGCTCCTCCTCGGGCGCGCACTTCCACCGCCCCTCGAACACCTCGTGCGCGTTGAACGGCAGCCCCTCCTCCAGGAAGCGCCGCCCGTCGGCCAGCGCCTGCTCGGTGGTGGGGGCGTAGTCGTCGGGCACCCTGGGCATGCCGGGGGACCCGTAGGGGAGGGCCGGCCGTAGGCGTCGCGCGGCCGGGCGTTGCGCGGCCTGCCCTCGGGGTCGCGGTCTCTCATCGGTCGGGCTCCGGATCGTCCAGCCAGCCGAGCAGCTCGGTGTCGAACACGTCGGGAATCTCCTCGTGGGGGAAGTGGCCGGCCCCTTCGAACAGCCGCCACCTGTAAGGTGCCGCGACGTAGCGGCTCGAACCCTGCGCCGTGCGCGGCAGCACGCTGGGGTCGAGCGCCCCGTGCAGGTGCAGCGTGGGCGCCTCCACCTCGGTACGCATGAGCCGCGCGTACCGCCGCCCGTCGGGCCGCAGCTGGGAGCGGCCGAACCAGCGGTGGTACTCCAGCGCGCAGTGCGACACGGCCGGGATCCTGAACGCCTCCCGATACGTCCGCGACTCCTCCTGCTCCGGCCAGCCGGGCCGCGACCGCTCCTCCAGCAGCCGCCCGACCAGCGCGGCGTCGTGCCGGGTGAGCCGCCGCTCGGGCAGCAGCGGGAGCTGGAAGCCGATCGTCCTGCGGCTGGCCCTGAGCTGCCCGAAGGGGTCGGTCAGGAGGGCGTTGCGCAGCCGCAGCGGGTGGGGCGCGGACACGGCGACGAGCCGGCGCACGCACTTGGGGTCTTGTGCGGCCATCGTCCAGGCCAGCAGCCCGCCCCAGTCGTGCCCGACCACGACCGCCCCGGTCTCGCCGAGCGCCCTGATCAGCCCGGTCGCGTCGGCCGCCAGCGTGGGCAGGTCGTAGCCGCGCGGCGGCTTGTCGCTGCCGCCGTAACCGCGCAGGTCGGGCGCCACGGCGCGGAAGCCGGCCGCGGCCAGCGAGACGAGCTGGTGCCGCCACGTCCACCAGAACTGCGGGAACCCGTGCAGCAGCAGGACCAGCGGGCCCTCGCCGGCCTCGACGACGTGGAAGCGGGTGCCGCCCGCGTGCACCGCGCGGTGCGTCCAGGGGCCCTCGATGTGGACGACCGACTCGTCAGGAGCCATCGCGGGTCACCGGCTCGCGATCCGGGCCGAGCGCGGGCAGCGGCGCCTGCCCGTCAGGCGTGGCGATCTCCTTGAGGTCCTTGATCGAGCGGGCCGTCCGCTTCATCCCGGCCAGCCCCTTGAGCCGGCGCACCCCGACGAGCACCGCGAGACCCGCCGCCACCAGGTAGACCACGGTGACGATGAGGAAGGCGAGCCAGTTGGGCATGACCTGGGCCAGTGCGTACGCGATCGTGAACGAGGCGAGGATCAGGCACAGGTGCGCCGCGAACGCGGCACCGGCGAACAGCCCGGCCGCCGTTCCGACCCGCTTGGCGTCGAACCTGAACTCGGTCTTGGCCAGCTCGATCTCCGAGCGGATCAGGTCCGAGATGTGACTGCTCGCCTGGGCGACCAGCGAGCCCAGGGATTCTTCCTCGGGAGTCTGCGGCATGAACGTCTCCTATCGAGGCCTGGTGGCCGTGTCAAACATCATCCAGCGCAATACGACGCTTGCGTACCCGTATCTTCAGCAGCACCGCCGCCAGAATCGACGCGATGACGCTGGCCGCGAGGATCCCGGTGGTGACGGCCTCGGCGCGCTGCCGATCGTCGCCGTACGCGAGGTCGCCGATCAGCAGTGACACCGTGAACCCGATCCCGGCCAGCAACGACACCGCCGCCATGTCCCGCCAGTGGAGCTCCTCCGACAGTCTCGCCAGGCCGAGCCGCACCGACAGCCAGGCACCACCGAACACGCCGAGGAACTTACCGAGTACGAGTCCCGCCATCACTCCCAGAACTACCCGATCGGCAAAGATAGCGCCGACACTCGATCCGTCCAGCTTCACCCCCGCCGACACGAACGCGAAGACGGGCACGGCCAGGCCCGCCGACACCGGCCGGAAGTAGTGGTCGGCCGCCTCGGCGGGGGAGCGGCTCTCGTGCGGGGCGGTCGTGACCCTGGTCATCAGGCCGAGCGCGACGCCCGCGACGGTGGCGTGCACGCCGCTGACCTCGACGCAGTACCAGGCGGCCACGGCGAGCGGCACGAGCGCCCAGGGGCTGGTGACCAGGCGGCGCTGGAGCAGCCCGTACGCGGCGACGAGCGCCGCCCCGAGCACGAGCATGGGGACGTTCACGCGTTCGGTGTAGAAGACGGCGATGACCGCGATGGCGCCGAGGTCGTCCACGACGGCGCAGGTCAGCAGGAACGCGCGCAGCGCGGCGGGCATCGCGCCGGCGGTGACGGCGAGCACGGCCAGGGCGAAGGCGATGTCGGTGGCGGTCGGGATCGCCCACCCGCGGGCGGCGTCCTGCGCCCCCCAGCTCACCAGCAGGAACACGATCGCGGGCAGGACCATGCCCGCGAGGGAGGCGATGATGGGCAGGGCGGCCTTGCGCGGGTTCGACAGCTCGCCGTGGACGAACTCCTCCTTGACCTCCAGCCCCGCCACGAAGAAGAAGATCGTCAGCAGGCCGTGCTGGGCCCACTGGTACAGCTCCATGGGGCCGAGTGAGGCGTGGCGGAGCGCTTCGTAGCTGTCGTTGGAGACGTTCGCCCAGAGCAGGGCGACGATGGCGGCGGCGAGCATGATGACGCCGCCGATCGTCTCCGTGCGCAGGGCCTCGGCGAGCGCGCGGGCATAGCGGGCGCCGGTGGGGAAGGGCCACTTCTCGGTACGCACGGATCTCCTTCGGCCGGTCGGCATGACGCTCTTGTCGCTTTCCCTGCTTCGCCGACCAGACTTCCCGGCACACCTGCCCACTAGCGTACCGATATAAGGCCGCATGCCCCGAAATGTCGGGACATGCGGCCTCGTGGGCTGTTTCCTAGTGACTCAGTCTTCGGACTTCGCCGAGGGGAGCTTCTCCGAGATCAGGTTCATCACCGTGCTGTCGGCCAGCGTGGTGACGTCGCCGATGCTGCGGTTCTCGGCCACGTCGCGCAGCAGGCGGCGCATGATCTTGCCGGACCGGGTCTTGGGCAGCTCCGGCACCACCAGGATCTGGCGCGGCTTGGCGATCGGGCCGAGCGTCTTGGCCACGTGGTTACGCAGCTCGGCCGCGATGTCCTCGCTCTCCTCCGCCGTGCCGCGCAGGATCACGAACGACACGATGGCCTGGCCGGTCACCGGGTCGGTCGCGCCCACGACCGCCGCCTCCGCCACCTTCGGGTGGCTGACCAGCGCGCTCTCCACCTCGGTGGTGGAGATGTTGTGGCCGGAGACCAGCATGACGTCGTCGACGCGGCCGAGCAGCCACAGGTCGCCGTCCTCGTCCTTCTTGGCGCCGTCGCCGGGGAAGTACATGCCCTCGAAACGGCTCCAGTAGGTGTCGATGTAACGCTGGTCGTCGCCCCAGATGGTGCGCAGCATGGACGGCCACGGCTCGCGGACGACGAGGAAGCCGCCCCCGCCGTTCGGGACGCTGTTGCCCTGGTCGTCCACCACGTCGGCCACCACGCCCGGCAGCGGGCGCATGGCCGCGCCCGGCTTGCCCGCCGTGACGCCGGGCAGCGGGCTGATCATGATGGCGCCGGTCTCGGTCTGCCACCAGGTGTCGACGACCGGGCAGCGCTCGCCGCCGATGTGCTCGCGGTACCAGACGTACGCCTCCGGGTTGATCGGCTCGCCGACCGAGCCCAGGATGCGCAGGCTGGACATGTCGTACTTGGCGGGGATGTCGTCGCCCCACTTCATGAACGTCCGGATCGCCGTCGGAGCGGTGTAGAGGATCGTGATCTTGTACTTCTGCACGATCTCCCAGAACCGGCCCCGGTGCGGGGTGTCGGGGGTGCCCTCGTAGATGACGCTGGTCGCGCCGTTGGCCAGAGGGCCGTACACGATGTACGAGTGACCCGTCACCCAGCCGATGTCGGCGGTGCACCAGTAGATGTCGGTCTCCGGCTTGAGGTCGAAGACCGCGTGGTGCGTCCAGGCGGTCTGCGTCAGGTAGCCGCCCGTGGTGTGCAGGATGCCCTTCGGCCGGCCGGTGGTGCCGCTGGTGTAGAGGATGTACAGCGGGTCCTCGGCGTCGTGCGGCTCCGCGGTGTGCTGGTCGCTCTGGCGCTCCACCAGGTCGTGCCACCACACGTCCTTGTCGCTGGTCGCGACCTCCTGGCCGGTACGCCGTACGACCAGGACGTGCTCCACCTGCGGGCACTCCGCGACGGCCTCGTCCACCGTCGGCTTGAGCGCGCTCGGCTTGCCCCTGCGGTAGCCGCCGTCAGCGGTGATGACCACCTTGGCGTCGGCGTCGTCGATCCGGCTCTTCAGCGCGCTCGCCGAGAACCCGCCGAACACCACCGAATGGATCGCCCCGATCCGGGCGCAGGCCAGCATCGCGACCGGCAGCTCGGGGATCATCGGCATGTAGATGGCGACCCGGTCGCCCTTGCCCACACCCAGCTCCACCAGGGCGTTGGCGGCCTTGCTCACCTCGCGCTGCAGGTCGCTGTAGGTGATCGTGCGGGTGTCGCCCTCGGGCTCGCCCTCCCAGTAGTACGCGACCTTGTCGCCGCGCCCCTCCTCGACGTGGCGGTCCACGCAGTTGTAGGCGACGTTCAGCTCGCCGCCCACGAACCACTTCGCGAACGGCGCCTTCCACTCCAGCGTCGTGTCCCACCGCTTGGCCCAGGTCAGCCGCTCAGCCGCGCGCTCCCAGAAGGCGAGGCGGTCCGCGGCGGCCTCGTTGTACGCGGCTTCGGTCACGTTCGCGGCCGCCGCCAGGTCAGCCGGCGGTTCGAACCGGCGATTCTCCTTCAGCAGGTTGGACAGCGCCTGGGTCTCGTTACCAGCGGTCTCCGGGGCCACCTCGTGCTCCTTCTATGGCCAGATTGGTCAGGTTCGTGTCCCACTTCACCAGCTCATGACCGTCGTACACAAGAGGTCTAGACAGGTCTGTACCGAGTCCGTGGGGGCGGGTGATGATTATCGGCGTGCATTACAAATGCTATTGAAATGTTGTCATCCTGAAATCGTGAGAATACGCGACGCGGGGAAGGGGTCCTGCTTTCTGGGTCCCCTCGTCGGCGGATTTATCGACGTACGAGGGCTTGCGGGGTTTCCGGCGCGACGGCCGAGAGCTTGGCGCGATTCCGGTGCGGCCCCCTGGGCTTCGCTCACTCTCCGCCATCTGCTACCCACCAAGCGTCAGCTTGGGTGGCACGTCCTGCTCGTGTGCGGGGTGCGCCTGGTCGCGGGCGGGATCGTCCTGGTCGCGCGTGGAATGTGACCTCCTGGTGCGTGGGCGCGACCTCCTTGTCCGTGGGATTCGGTCCTATTCGCGGGGGCGGGGACGGGACCGCCTCG
Source organism: [Actinomadura] parvosata subsp. kistnae (assembly GCF_900323885.1). Taxonomy (GTDB): domain Bacteria; phylum Actinomycetota; class Actinomycetes; order Streptosporangiales; family Streptosporangiaceae; genus Nonomuraea; species Nonomuraea composti. The sequence continues at coordinate 3,077,954 of NZ_OOHJ01000018.1, forward strand.
CGCGTGGGACGGGGACTTCCTCGCAGGTAGGACGTGGACTTCCTCGCGCGTCGGGCGGGGACTTCCTCGCGCGTGGGACGTGGACTTCCTCGCGCGTCGGGCGGGGACTTCCTCGCACGTGGGACGTGGACTTCCTCGCACGTCGGGCGGGGACTTCCTCGCACGTCGGGCGGGGACTTCCTCGCACGTCGGGCGGGGACTTCCTCGCACGTGGAGAGGGACCTCGTCGCACGTGGAACGCGTCCTACTCGTGGGCGGGGGTGCGAGCTACTCGCACGTGGGATGCGACCTCCCCCTCGGCCTCACCTGCGAGATGCGTCGTCCTACTCGCGGGTAAGGTCAGGTTCTGTGAGTGACCCAGACCCGCTGGCCGTCATCGCCCAGCTCCCAGGAGTCCCGGAGGCGGTGGACGAGGCCAGGCAGGCCGTCGACCGGCTCTACCGCCACCGTGTCCTGCGCCGGGCCAGCCCCGCGGTGTCCACCGAGTCGTCCCTGCGCGGGGCGCGCGCCTCGGCCGCCATCGAGGGCGCGGACGTGCCCCTCGACGTCCTGCGCCGCGACGAGGCCCACGACCCGCTCGTGCAGGGGGCGCTGCGCGCGTCCGCCGAGATGGGCAGGCTGGGCTCGACCTGGAGGAAGGCGCCCAGGCAGGTGCTCGCCCGGCTGCACGCGGTCGCCGCCGCCGGCCTCGCCCCGCAGGAAGCGCTCGGCCGCCCCCGCGCCACAGACGACGCCCCCGACCCGCTCGCCCTCGGCCCGTCCCTGAGCGCCGTCGACACCGCGGCCCGCATGGAGGGCCTGCTCAGCCTGCTCTCGAACCCCACCAAGGCCCCCGCGATCGTGCTCGCCGCCGTGGTGCACGCCGAACTGGCGGTGCTGCGGCCGTTCGGGACGGCCGACGGGATCGTGGCCCGCGCGGCCGGGCGGCTGACGCTCGTCGAGTACGGGCTCGACCCGAAATCGCTGGTGGCGGTGGAGGTGGGGCACCTGGAGCTGCCGTACGCGGAGGCGCTGCGCGCCTACCTGGGGGGCTCACCGGAGGGCGTCGCCGCCTGGGTACAACACTGTGCCTCCGCGGTAACCCTCGGAGTCCGCGAGACGACCGCGATCTGTGAGGCCATGCAGCGCGGCTGACGCCTGGATGCGCGTTCGTGACATAGCTGACGGCGTCCCAGTCATGGAACGCCGTCTGCCGGTGCATCACACCGGGTTACCAAGCGTGCACCTCAATCCGTCGGAGCGGGTCAAGCCCGTCACGACGCGCCTCCCGCGGCTGGTCGCACGTGGGTGCCCGGCTGATGCACCCGGACAAGTGGTCCGTGTCCCCTTTCTACGACGGATCCGCCCTGATGGGAACCCCTCGGACCAAGACCTTTACCCATGCATGGCCCGACCGCTCCCGCTCCGGCCCGCCCGCCTCCCACCGCCTCGGTTATCAACCTGTGACGATCACTCTCCGTGATCTCCTTTATGTGATCGTTATCGGGTGGCGAAAAAACTTGGCGAAAATGCGAGATTGCTGCTCGACGAAACTCGCGTCGATCGGGCAGCATACGGTGGTATCGCCCGAAACTGGAGCGCCCTCGTACGGGATTGCTTTGCAAGTCCCTTGCCAGGCTCCGGTCCAGTGATGAAAGCTTTCTTCTGAAACGGGACCGGCTCTACCCCCCCGGAGCCGGACCGATCAGGCGACCCCGCTCTCCCCCCGGCGGGGGTCGCCCCTTTTCCCGCCCCACCCACCACGCTCCGCCCCAGGCCCCCCAGCCACCACCCACCCCGAACCGCCACTACCCCACCGCGAACCGCCGCCTTCAGCCGGCCTCAGGCCCGCTATCTCAGCCTCGGGCCCGTCTCACATATCCCGGCGGTCAGCCCGCCGCGGACCGCCGCCCCCAGCCGGCCTCAAGCCCCAATCTCAGCCTCGGGCCCGTCCCACATACCTCAGCGGTCAGCCCGCCGCGGATCACCGTCCTCAGCTGGTCGCGGGCCTCAGCCTCAGGCCGACCCCAGCCTCAGGGCCGCCCGGAGCTCGTGTGCCGAGGCCCGTACCCCTGGTCGCCGACCCTCGCCCAAGCCCCGGTCCCAACCTAGGCCTCCAGGTCCGACCCAGTGCGGGCACTCAGCCCAGCCCCAATGTCGGCCATCGCCCCCCGGCCCCTTGCTTCGGCCCCGCCCTCTCGGCCCCGCGGCCCTCGCCCTGGCACCACATTCCGGCTCCAGCCTGTGCGCCCCGGCCCAGCCCCTGCCCGGTCGTCGGCCTCCGCCTGCGCGTGCCCAGCGGCCCCAGCTCTCGGCCTCCAGCCCAGCACGCTCCAGCGCGTGTACCTCACCCTGGCCCTCGCGCGGTCATCGGCCTCGCCCTGGCTCCGTCCTGGCACTACGCCCCGGCCTTCGCCCCGGCGCCACGCTCCCACCCAGCTTGTGCGCCCCAAGGCGGCCTTTGCCCGGCCGTCGGCCCCCGGCCGTCGGCCCCCGGCCCCATGCCTCGCCCTCCCGGCCGGTCCGGTGCTGCCGTTGTGTGTCATGACGACTCCTCTCATAGCCTTCATGCCTTGCCCTCGGCTCGGCCCTTGCCCTCGGCTCGGCCCTTGCCCTCGGCCCGGCCCTTGCCCTCGGCCCGGCCCTTGCCCTCGGCCCGGCCCTTGCCCCGGCCGGCGGCCCCACCTGCCCATGCCCCAGCGGCCCAGCCCTCAGCCCCTCTCAGCCCCAGCCCAGCCCCCGCCTAATCATCGGCTCGCTGCCCCTGGCCCAGGCTTCGGCCCCCACCCCCTCGGCCCTCGCCCCCGGCACTTCGCCCTCTCGCCCTCCACCTCTCGTCGGCTTCCTGCTGCAGCCGCCCTTCACCGGGCGCCCGCCCCTCCGCTCCCTCCGCCAACGGCCATCACCGCCTCGCCGCGCCTACCGGGTTTATGCGCACCCCTGCGTCCGCGCTCGGCACCCGTACCCTGAGCCCGCATGCCGCGCCTGCGCTCGCACCTCCGCTCGTGCGCCTGCATGCCGCACCGCATTCCGCCCCTCGTCCACGTGCCATCTCGCAACCCACCTGCGTCCTGCCGCGCCTGCCTTCCGCACGCCCCAGCACGCCCTCACCCGAGAACAAGCGCCCACGAACCAGGCACCGCCCCTACCGTCAGCACGCCTTCCACCCGCAAACACGCGCCCACCCACCAGCACCCCCATCCGCGAGCATGCCCCCCGTGAGCACGCCCGCGAGCACGCCCCTCTCGCGAGCACGCCCCCGCAGCACGCTCGACCTGTCGGCGGCCAGCACGCGCCCGCGCCAGCATGCGCCCACCACCAGCACAGGCGCCCCTCAGACCACGCGGGCCAACCCGCCCGAAAAGCAGGCCCACCAGCCCAATCCAGGCCCAGGACCCAACACAGGCCCCCAACCACGCCGCGTTATCCACAGCCCGCCCACCCGGACCCACCCTCATCCCCAGAACCCGATTCGGCCGCACCCCTCCGCCCCCACCTCCACCAAACTCGGCCTCCCAACAGCCCAACCCCCGCCACCACCGGGAGGCCGACATGCACCGCCCCTTGGCCATCACCGAAGACCCCGCCCTCCTCGACGACCTGGTCCGCATAGCCGCCGCAGCAGGCGCCCAGCTCAACGTGGCCCCACCCCCGCCCACGCCCGCCCGTTCTGGAACCTCGCCCCACTGATCGCCATAGGCGCCGACCAGGCAGAGCCGGTGGCAGCCACCTCACCCCCACCCAGAGACCAGGTCCTCCTAGTGACCAGAGACACCGAAGACCCGGACACGTGGCGAAAATGCGTAGCAGTAGGGGCTCAATCACTCGTGACCCTCCCCACCGACGAACGCCACCTGGTGGACAGATTCGCCGACGCCATGGACCCCGACCCCCGCTCAGGCGCCGTGATCTGCCTGATAGGCGGCCGAGGCGGCGCAGGCGCGAGCGTCCTGGCAGCGTGCCTGGCCCTGCGAGCCTCGACCGACCACCTCCGCACCCTCCTGGTGGACGCCGACCCGCTGGGCGGCGGCATAGACGCGCTACTGGGCCACGAGGAGGCGACGGGCGCCCGCTGGGCGGACCTGGTGGCCAGGGAAGGCAGGATCAACTCCAGCGCGTTGCAGGCGGCCCTCCCGGCGTTCGGCGACCTGGCTGTCCTCTCCTTCCACAGAGGCGACGTCGACGCGATCCCCCCTCAAGCCATGCGCTCGGTCCTCGAGGCAGGCAGCCGGGGCTTCGACCTGGTGGTCGTGGACCTCCCCAGGCACCTCGACCCGTCCGCGACGGAGGCCCTGTCCAGAGCGAGATCCACCCTGCTGGTGGCCACCGCGGACGTTCGCGGCATCCTGTCGGCCGTCCAGGTCTTGTCGGAGCTGCGCGAGCACACGGCCGACATCCGGGCGATCCTCCGCCCGGGCATCCTGGACGACGACACGGCCATGACGGCTCTCGGCATCCCCTCGGCTGGCACCCTGCCCGACCAGCCCAGGCTCACGGCCACCCTCAACCGGGGCGAGCTCCCAAGACTGGGCCCCCGCACCGTTCTGGGCGCCCTCTGCACGTCCCTCCTCCGAGACCTCCTGCCCCCCTCATGATCCAACACCCCACCACCCTCAGCCCCCGGAAGCGCCCGCCCGGCAACCGTCCCCCTCAAGCTCTCCCATCTCCCCAGAGCTGGTGGAGGCGGTACGCGTACGCCTGGCCAGAACGGGCACGGAGCCCACCGCCGCCCAGGTGGCCCTGGCCTTGAGGGCCGAGAAGTCCGTCTACGGCGACGCAGAGATCCTCGCGATCGCCCGTGCCCTGTGCGCCGACCTGATAGGCGCAGGCCCTCTGGAGCCTCTCCTGGCCCGCCCGGACGTGACGGACGTCCTGGTCAACGGCCCACGAGAGGTCTGGACAGACGACGGCACCGGCCTGCACCGCACCCCGATCACCTTCACCGACGACGGCTCCGTCCGCCGCCTGGCCCAGCGCCTCGCGACCGCGGCCGGCAGACGCCTCGACGACGCCTCCCCGTACGTGGACGCCCGCCTCCCCGGCGGCGTACGCCTCCACGCCGTGCTCCCCCGGTCGCCTCCGGCGGCACCTGCATCTCCCTCCGCCTGCCACCCCGCCGCGCCTTCACCCTGAACGACCTCGTAACGGCGGGCACGGTCACCCAGGCCGCGATCCCGGTGCTCACCGCCATGGTCACCTCCAGGCTCGCCTTCCTCGTCACGGGCGGCACAGGCACGGGCAAGACCACGCTCCTGTCCGCCCTCCTCTCCCTGGCCGACCCAACAGACCGCCTCCTTCTGGTCGAGGACTCAGCCGAGCTCCGCCCCCTCCACCCTCACGTGGTCCGCCTGGAAACCCGCCCGGCCAACCTGGAGGGCGCCGGCGGCGTAAGCCTGCGCGACCTCGTACGCCAGGCACTCAGAATGCGCCCCGACCGCCTGGTGGTCGGAGAGGTACGAGGCCCCGAAGTTGTCGACCTCCTGGCCGCCCTGAACACAGGCCACGAGGGCGGCTGCGGCACCCTCCACGCGAACACGGCAGCCGACGTCCCCCCACGCCTGGAGGCTCTGGGCTGCGCGGCAGGCCTCTCAAGAGAGGCGGTACACAGCCAACTGGCAGCAGCCCTCGACGCGGTCATCCACCTGACACGAGGCCGCCCCGACGGCCGAAGACGCATAGCCGAAATCTGCCTCCTCTCCAGAACACCGACCGGCCTGGTCGAATCCATCCCGGCCCTCACCTTCGACCCCCAAGGCCACACCCACCCCGGCCCCGGCTACACCGCCCTAACCCAACGAACCCAACTCTGACACCCACCCGCCCAGCCCACCCGCCCAGCCCACCCGCCCAGCCCACCCGCCCAGCCCACCCGTTCAGCCCGCCCGTTCAGCCCGCCTCGGTCCGCCAGTTCCGTTCGTGCGCCCGCACCCGCCAACCAGCCCGCCCAATCCGGCCAGCTCGCCGAACCGCCCAACCCAGTCCGGTACCCCGCCCACCAACCAGCCCGGCTCCGCCCCCAGTCTGGCCCAGCACCTCCGTCCGCTCGGCCGCACCTACCAACAAGCCCGCCCAGCCCAACGCAGTTCGCCACCTCGCATCCGCCAGCCCAGCCCGGCCCGCAGTCGAGCCCGGCCCGCCGGCCCAGTGCGGCGCGCCAACTCAGCCCGTCCGCCAGCCCGCACCGCCCACCCGCCCCGAAAAGGGAGAGCCGAAGAGAAAAGGAGCCCGATGACCAGCGCCGTGATAGCCGCGCTGTCCGCAGCCTGCGCCATATGGCTGTGGACAGGCCCCACCCCAGCCACAACCCGCCTGAACAAGCTGCTGCTCTCACCGACCCCGGGCCCACCCTCCTGGGCATCCATGCTCAAACGGCTCACTCACGCCACCACGATCACCGGCACCATCACGGGCAGCATCCCCGCCACCCCAGCCCGCCGCGCCGACGCCTGGCGCCGAGCGTCGATCGAGCTGTGCCAAGCCCTCGCAGCCGAACTCTCCGCCGGCCGCACCGCGAGCGATTCCCTGACCAGAGCCATCACAGCGGTGGACCTCCCCGACCCCGACCTTCTACGCCCTGTCATCGCGGCCGCAAGGGACGGCGGCGACGTGGCAGCGGCCCTGACTTCGTCAGCCCCTCAAGAAGGAGGCGAAGGAATCCGCCAGTTGGCGGCATGCTGGGAGGTCAGTACTACGGCAGGCGCAGCTCTGGCCGCGTTGGTGGACCGGGTCGCGCATACGCTACGAGCCGCCCAGGCCCATCGTCAGGACGTCGCGGCACAGCTGGCAGGCCCCCGCACCACGGCCCGCATGCTGGCCGTCCTTCCAGCACTGGGTCTCCTCATGGCCGCAGCCCTGAACATGCACCCCCTGTCCTTCCTGCTCGGCACCTTCCCCGGCCTCATGTGCCTGATGACCGGCATCACCCTGGACGTCTGCGGCCTGTGGTGGACCAACCGCATGGCCACCCACGCCCAGACCTGACCGATCGGACCCCGATGTTCCAGCTTCTCTCGGCCATCTGCGCCACGTTGTCCGCCTGGCTCTGGCTCTCCCCCCGAACACCCGCCGACCGCCTGACCAAGCTCCACCCCCCGAAAAGAACATCAACCTCCCACCCAACAGCAAAACCCCATGAGACACCCCACCTCCCTCCAAACCCCCTCGACCTCCCACCCTGGCAACCCCCAACCCAGGCCCCTCCCCGCCTCGGCTGGCTGACCCGCAGAACAGCCCTCCCCGCCACCTGCGTCGGCCTACTCTCCGCCCTCCTGATCGGAGGCACCCCAGGAGCCCTGGCAGCCCTCCTCATCACCCCTGCGACAGCCCTGTTCCTCCACAGAAGACAACCCTCGCAATCCCACCTGGACCGCCAGCGCACAGCCGCCGACCTCCCGTTCGCAGCCGACCTGATGACCGCTTGCCTACGAGCGGGCCGCCCAGTGGCCGCCGCCACCGAAACCACCGCCAAGGCGATAGGCGGCCCCGTAGGCGAACGCCTGACATGGGCCAGCACCCAACTACGCCTGGGCGCCGACCCCGACCCCACCTGGGCCTCCCTGGCAAAGGACCCTGCGATGGGCCAGCTGGCGCGCGCCATGAGCCGAGCAACCCAGAGCGGCGCCCCCATGGCCGACGTCCTGACCCGCCTGTCCGACGACGCCAGGGACGCCTCGAGAGCCACGGCCGTAGCAGCAGCAAGAAGCGTCGGCGTCAAGGCCGTAGCCCCGCTGGGCCTGTGCTTCCTCCCGGCCTTCGTCCTCCTGGGCATCATCCCGGTAGTAGCCGGCCTCGCCTCAGCGATCGTCCTCCCCTAACTCTCAAACCAGCCCCAACGAGCCCCGCCGGACTGCTTTCCCACCAGAAACCCAACCCACCCCGCCTGACCGACCCCGCCTGACCGACCCCGCCTGACCGACCCCGCGTGACCGACCCCGCGTGACCGACCCCCGCCTGGCCGACTCGCGCCTGGCCACCCAGGCCTGGCTCACCCCGCCTAATCCCACCTCGCGAAACCAGGCCAAGCCGCACACACGCCTGCCACCGCGATCGCCGCCACGCCAGACCACCTGCGGAGCTTTGCCCCGTCCGGCTACGGCAAATCCACCCCGCCGCACTCACCCCGCTCCACCCACCCAGCCGCATCCAACCCGCGCGCCCACCCCGCCACGCCCACCCGGCCATGCCCACCAGAGTCACCGCCGCAGGGACCCGGCCACGCCGCCGGACCATGCATGCCACGTGCGGCTACGACGGCGCCGAGACACGCCATGCGGAGGGCACCACGTCAGCTCACCACGGCGCCGAGGCGCGCCTGGCGGAGGGCGCCACGTCAGGCCCCGCGGCGACCGTCACGTCTGGGCCACCCCGCGCGGGGCCAAGTCACGTTTGGTCACGCCAAGGCCACCTCGCGCCATGCCAGATCCACCACAGTCACCGCCGCGGCGGTTCGGTCACGCCACATCAGTCCATGCATGCCATGTCCGGCCACTACGGCACCGAGGCACATCTTGCGGAAGGCGCCACTTCAGGCCAATGCGGCCATTGCCACGCCACACCGACCGCGCCCGACCATCCGCGCCAGACCAAGTCACGTCCGGCCATGTCAGCCCACCCCGCGCCCAGCTACGCCAGGCCACTGCGGCCACTGCCACGTCGGGCCACTCGCGCCGCACCATGCCACGTTGATCACCCATGCCATGCCGGTTCACCCCCACGCGAACCACGTCCCATGAAGGCGCTTGTCCCATGAAGGCGCCACCTCACGCGAAGGCGCCATGTCACGCGAAGGTGTCACATCGCGCCGCCGCATCCCCCCACACAGGGCCACCTCACGCCAAATCAGGCCGCCGCGCTAGGAGGCCGGGCCGGCCCTCCATAGCGGCACACCTTTCGGGCCCTCTTATCCACAGGCCGACATCTGCCTTCCTGCCGCATCCACAGAACGCGGTTCGGTCCACAACTCCCACCCCCGCCTCGGACACCCTTGAACTCCCGCCGGACAAGACCCCGGCCCCGCAACCCCTGGAGGCAAGATGCACAGTCCCGCCATCACGCCAGACGACATCGCAGCCGCCCCAGCCAGCAACCCGGCCGCCGACTCGGCTGCACGCTCAGCCAGCGAGCCAACCACTGATCAAGCCTTGAACGCAGCCGCCACCAAAACCTCGATCCTCGCCGCTGCCACAACCTTGAACTCAGCCGTCAACCAGGCATTGAACCGGACCACCACGGATAGCCCTCTGAACTCGGCCGTCGGCCGGTCCATCCCCTCCGCAGTCATCGATCGACGTCGCATCAGCAGCCCCCGCCCACGCACCCACAAGTGGCTCCACTACGCGGCAAGTCACCGAGAGCGCGGCATGTCGACCGCCGAATACGCCGTAGGAACGATCGCCGCCTGCGCCTTCGCCGCGCTCCTCTTCAAAGTGGTGAACAGCCCTGAGGTCCTGGAGATGCTGACCTCACTCATCAGCCGAGCACTCAACACCGGACAGGGATGACCCCGCGCCATACGCGGACCTTCGAGAGCATCATGCGGTCGGCATCGCGCGGCTCGGTTACGGCCGAGACCGCCGCGATGCTGCCCGCCCTCATGGTCGTCCTAGCCGCCGGGCTCTGGGCGATCCAGGCCGTCGGCGTCCAGCTCGAATGCGTGGACGCCGCCCGGCTGGCCGCACGAGCCGCAGCCAGAGGCGAGCCGCTGGAACAGGTCCGCGCCGTCACCCGAGCAGCCACCGACCCGAATGCCCAAGTAGCCATAACCCGAGACCCCGAACTCACCAAGGTGCAGATCACAGTCGAAGTACGCCCTTCCTGGGGCGAATCCCTGCCAACAGTCCGCGTTTCAGCCGCAGCGACAGCAGCCACCGAAGAGTGACACCGAGTTCCACCCGCAGTGCCCAGACCCGCACGAGCATCAGGAGACGACCATGCACCCCAAAGACCGCGGCTCGGCCACCCTGTGGGGCGTCGCGCTCATGGGCCTGTTGATGGCGACCGCCACGGCCCTTGCCACAGTGGGCTCCGTGCGCGTGGCTCGCCACCGCGTCAACAGCGCCGCCGACCTCAGCGCCCTCGCAGCCGCCAAACTCGCACTGATCGACCCCGAAGGGGCCTGCCACAGGGCCTCCGAGTTAGCCGCAGCCAACGGCGTCAAGCTCACCGACTGCCAGATAAAGGACGATGTAGTCGATGTATGGACCGAGTTGCCCATCTCGCTGCCGTTATTAGGCACCCGCACTGTCCAGGGCAGGTCCCGCGCCGGTCCTTCGACATCGACGTCCAACTGACGATGTGAATGGGCGGTCGTTGCAGGGGTGCTGCATCTTACGTCCCCGATGGGACAACCGTTTTGACGGGATTGCCGTCCTGGCGGGGATTGCCGATCCGGCGGGATTGCAGCCCCGGCGCTGGGGCGGGATTCCCGCCCCAGCGGGGGCGCAGTCCTGCCACAGCGCTGGCGAAGGCCCAAGTATCACCTTCCCCGCGTGCCAAGGGCGGGCGCCGGGCCGCAGCACGGAGCGCGCAGGACGGCAGGCACCGCTCGTGGCGCCTGTGGAGCTGACCAACCCCCGCATTGCAGCACCCCATAGCAATGACGTGGGGTGAGCTGCCCGCTCCGCCAGCCTGCCCCACGGCGCACACCTTTAGCCGCACCACCTACACGAGTAGCCGCATCACGTACACGAGCAGGAACGGTAGGGGTCCTCGTTGGGGCAGTCGGGCGCCCAGGGCTAGCAGCGCCCATGGCAATGACGCGCGCAGTCACTTACGCGCGCTCGACAGCTTGCCCTCGGTGCTCCACTCCCAGCAGTACGCCGTGCACCACGAACACGAATGGAAGGCCTGGTCATCTCGATGTCATGCACGACGCAGCCATCGAATACCGCCGACAACCGCGGGGCGGCTGGGGTCTGTGAGGCAATGTCGCAATCGAGTCACGACTTCTTGGACGCGGTGTCCAAGAGTCGGATGTATCCCGTAAGGTTCCGCTTACCCTCGGTCCATGCCGTATGCGACGAGGAGCCTGGGAGAGCAGGAGCACAGTCGCTAGGGTGCGGATCCGGGGACGGTCGGTGACCGTATCGGCCGGGCGCACTGCACTTCCGGTCGTCGCGTGAACGCCCCGAGGGTGCTCAGGCGGCGCGAGGCTCTCGATGGAGGGAAGCGTCGTGACGGTAGTCGGCAGAGTTGTAGCCGCAGGGTTGATCGTGGCCGGATCGCTCGCGCTCGGCGGCACCGCTCAGGCGTCGACGGCAGTGGGGCAGGCCGGCTCCTCCGGGCAGATCACCTCGCCCTCCGATGGTGAGGTGATCTCGGGCTCGTCCGTGGTGGTCTCCGCTCGTACGGGGCTCATGCAGCTGAAGATGGGGCTGTACGTGGACGGGCCCTCCACGCCCAGCCAGAGGATCGCTGAGGGCGGGGCCAACCAGACGATCTCCGGAACGTTCGACGCGGGCAGCGCCCCCAACGGCACCTTCACCGTGACCCTCAAGGGAGAGATCACCGGGACCAGGTACGCGAGCAGTACGTTCAGGCTGCGGCGGCCGGCCGAAGCGCCCGGGGGTGTGAACGCGAGCAGGCAAGGCACCGACAAGGTGCTCGTCACCTGGAGCAAGGGGGCCGAGCCCGACCTGCAGTCGTACGAGGTGTCGAACACGCAGTCCGGTGTCGTCGGCCGGTTGTCCGCCGACAACGCGTGCGCCGGCTCCTCGTGCAAGGCGGTGCTGGCCGTGCCGTCCAAGGCGGCGGGGCAGAGGGTGGGCTTCTCGGTCAAGGCGTTCAGAGGGGACGGCGAAGGCGGGTCGATCGGGTCGGGTGATTCGGCGGCCGCGTACGTCACCTTCCCCGCCCCGCCCGCGGCCCAGCCCACGAAGAAGGCCGCCGAGACCGCGCAGGAGCCCAAGAAGAGGGACGCCCAAGGCGTCGATGCGTTGCCGACGTTGCCCGCCAAGAAGCAGACCGTCCCTTCGAGCAAGCCGACCACCGCCACGCGCAACCCGGCGACCACCACCCGCAAGCCGACCACCACGAAACTGCCCGACATTCCCGACACCGACCCCAGCGGCAACCTGCCGATCCCGACCACGGGCGATCAGGGCGAGAACGATGCTCTGGTGCCGGCCGACACGAAGGACAACGCCGAAGCCAAGGACAGCAACGATAGCGATGAGGATCCCGTACGAAGTGACGGCGTGAAAGCCCAGTCGAGTGAGTCGCCCATTGAGGACATCGGTCAGTACGGCCTGTATGTAGCGGGTGGGATTCTCCTGCTGCTGCTCGGAGCCCACGCGGGCGCGTGGGCCAGGCGACGTGCACTCGCCACCGGGACTGCTGGCGGAAGTGGTGCTCGGCCTGTGGTCGCAGGTGGCACTGACCTGCACGAGTCAGGAGCGGCGCAGGCCTCAACCACCGTGCACGCTGGGGCTCAAGCCCGGCACGCTGATGGGGGCACTGCTGTGCATGCCGCGACAGCACCCCGTCGGCCTGCGGTCATCCTGGCCGTCGCCAAGACCAGGATCCCTGAGCAGCCCGCCGCCGCTTCTGGGGAGTCGGCAGCGGGTGCCGGGTCTGCCAAGTCAGCAGCTCACGCTTCTTCCGGTTTAGCGGGGTCTGGTGCTTCTTTCGCGGTGTCGGCGGCCTCGGGTGCTTCTCCAGGGGCATCGGCATCGAGTGCCTCTGAGGCATCGGGATCGCATGGGGCTTCCGGGCCGTCGGCTTCGCATGGCGCTTCCCATCCATCGGGGGCGGCCGGAGCGGCTGGGCTGTCGGCGTCGCGCGGTGCCGCCGGGTTGGCGGCGTCGCGTGGCGGGCTGCCGGGTTCGCACGGTGCGGCCGGGGTGGTGGCGTCGCGCGGTGGGCTGCCGGGTTCGCATGATGCGGCCGGGGTGGTGGCGTCGCGCGGTGGGCTGCCGGGTTCGCATGATGCGGCCGGGGTGGTGGCGTCGCGCGGTGGGCTGCCGGGTTCGCATGATGCGGCCGGGCTGGTGGCGTCGCGTGGCGAGTTGCCGACTTCGCATGGTGCGGCCGGGCTGTCGGCGTCACACGGTGGGCTGTCGGCTTCGCATGGCGTCGCCGGGTCGCCGGCGCCCCATGGGGCCTCCCACTCGCCGGCTTCGCCTGCTGTCTCCGAGTCATTGGCGTCGCGGGGTGTTTCCGGGGCGTCGGCGTCGCAGGATGCTTCCGGGATACCGACGTCGCGTGGCGTTTCCGGGCCCGGGGCGACGCATGCCGTTGCCGGGCAGGCGGCGTCGGGTGTTGGCATGTCACAGTCACAGTCGCAGTCGCAGTCGCAGTCGCAGTCGCAGCGGCATGTCGGTTCCATGCCGCCGTCGGCTGGCGTTCATGGGTTGTCGTCGGCCGGCGCGGCTTCTGGGCAGGGGGCGTCTCGGGGTGCTCCTGTGCAAGGGCCGTCGTATGCCGAGCCTGCGTCGTCGCCCTCCAGTGCTGGATCTGCCGGGCAGGGGCGGAAGGAGGAGGGGGGTGGGCAGGCTGGGCCGTTGCGCATTGCTCTGCCGAGTTCGGCGGTCACGGATGTGGCCGGGCCTGCCGTTCCGACGGTTGTTCCGGCTGTGCCGCTTGAGGAGCGCTGGGATGACTACCTGCCGCCGTCACCGAGGTCCATGGAGGACAGCGGGTTCTGGGAGCGTCCGCAACCCGGGGCGGCTGATTTCTGGGCCGCTGATCAGGACGACGATGGCAGCCGCGATGTGATGGGGGAGGAGCGGGCTCAGGCGGGGCGTCGGCACAGAGGTGGTGAGAGTTAGGGCCTGTGGGGGCGGTGTTGCGGTTCTTGCGTTGAGGTTCGGCCGTTATTGGATGCGGTCGCGCTCTTGTCGGTTTGGCCGCGCGGTCGAGCTTGCGTCGGTGTCGTTGCGTGCTCTTGTTCTGGTCGATGTCGTTACGCGGGCATGCTGTCGTCGGTGTGGTTGGGTGCTCCTGCACTTCGCAGTTTCTTCGCGTGGTCATGTTCTCGTCGGGAAACGGCGGATTCCGGGGGTTTTGTGTACGCGAAGCTAAGGCCGTGTGATCGGACTATGGCGTAAGTGATCACTTGATGACGCTTTAGTGGGTTTTCGGTGTCATGGGGCGGGGTGATGTGTTGAGGCCAGGGAGGACGGGTCTGATCGCAGCGTGGGTTGAGGCGGGGGCGAAGTCATTGGGGTGTCAGGAGGGTGTTGAGGAGGCGGATGGCGCCGCGCTTGTCCAAGGGTTCGTTGCCGTTGCCGCATTTCGGGGATTGGATGCAGGACGGGCAGCCTCGTTCGCACTCACAGGACATGATCGCTTCGCGGGTGGCCGTCAGCCAGTCCGTGGCGCGGGCGTAGCCGCGTTCGGCGAAGCCGGCGCCGCCCTCGTGGCCGTCGTACACGAAGACGGTGAGCAGGCCCGTGTCGGCGTGCAGCTCCGTGGAGACGCCGCCGATGTCCCAGCGGTCGCAGGTGGCGAACAGCGGGAGCAGGCCGATCGAGGCGTGTTCGGCGGCGTGTGCGGCGCCGCCGAGGTCGATGCCGGCTTCGGCGAGAGGGGCTACCGCGGAGGCGGGGAGCGTCCACCAGACGGCGCGGGTGCGGAGGGTGCGGGGCGGCAGCTCCAAGGGCTCGTCGCCGAGCATCTCGCCTGATTGGAGGCGCCTCTTGAGGTACGAGACGACCTGGCGGGTCACCTCCACCTCGCCGAAGTGGAGGGTGCCCGGGCCGAGGGAGGTGGAGCGTTCGGTGGAGAGGATGGAGATGTCGGTGATGTCCCGGGCGAACGTCGTGTAGTCCGGATACGCGCTCGTGACCAGGGCCACCCCTGCGTCGAGGTCGAGGAGCTCCACGAGGAACGTCTCGCCCTGGTGCAGGTAGATCGCGCCGGTGTGGACCGTGGTGTGGGCCGAGGGCTCGTCCACGCTGCCCAGGAGGCGGCCTGTGGACGACTCCACGACCTGGATCGGGTTGCCTCCGCCGCCCCGGATGTCGGCGAGGTCGGTGGCGCGCTCCCTCCTGGTCCAGAACCAGCCCGTCGGACGCCTCCTGAGCAGGCCCTGCGCCACGAGATCATCGAGCACCTTCGGCGTGGTGGGGCCGAAGATCGGCAGGTCGTCCTCGGTCAGCGGGATCTCGGCGGCTGCGGCGCAGAGGTGGGGGCCCAGGACGTACGGGTTGCTCGGGTCGAGGACGATCGCCTCCACCGGGCGGCCGAACAGGGCCTCGGGGTGGTGGACCAGGTAGGTGTCCAGGGGGTCGTCCCTGGCGATCAGGACGGCGAGCGCGTCCTGGCCGTCGCGACCCGCCCGGCCCACCTGTTGCCACAGGGAGGCACGGGTGCCGGGCCAGCCGGCGATCAGGACGGCGTCCAGGCCGGAGACGTCGACGCCCAGCTCCAGGGCGTTCGTGGTGGCCAGGCCCATGATGGTGCCGGCGCGGAGTGCCTTTTCGAGGAGCCTGCGGTCCTCGGCGAGGTAGCCGGCGCGGTAGGCGGCGATCTTGTTGGGGAGGTCGGCCAGGTTCGGGTCGGGAGGCTGCGGGATGGCCCAGGTGAGGGGGCCGTGGGGGGAGGTGGCCGCGGTCCCCGAAGCGCCCGGGGTCGGTGGTGTCGGGGGCTTGGGGGTCGGTGGTGCGGAGGGCCCAGAAGCCGGTGACGCCGCCGGCTCGGGGGTCGATGGCGCCGACGGTGCTGGGGTCGGCTGCGCCGCTGCTTTGGGGCTGGGGGTGCTGAGGGTTCGGCGGTCGGGGTGCCGATCGCTCGGGGGTTGGGGGTGCCGACGGAACGGGAGTCGGTTGTGCCGTCGGCTCGGAAGCCGAGGAGGCCGATGGCTCGGCGGACGGAGGTGCCGATGGCTCGGGGGTCGGCAGCGCTGAGGGGGCGGGGATCGGTGAAGTCGCGGACCTCCGGGTCGGTGGGGTCTTCGGTGTTGCGGGCGAAGGGGTGGGAGCCGTCGTGGTGACGGGTGCCGGGGGGTTGGGGTGCGGTGGTTCGGAGGGATCGTCGCCCAATGGGACTGGGGTGGTGTGTCCGGGGGCGTCGTCCGATGGGGCCAGGGTGCTGTGTCGGGCGGCGTCGTCCGACAGGGCTGGGGTGGTGTGTTGAGAGGCGTCGTTCGATGGGGCGGGGGTGGTGTGTGCTGGGGCGTCCTCCGACGGGGCCAAGGTGCTGTGTCGGGCGGCGTCGTCCGACGGGGCTGGGGTGGTGCGTTGGGCGGCGTCGTTCGACGGGGCTGGGGTGGTGTGTCGGGAGGCGTCGCCCGATGGGGCTGGGGTGGTGTGGCGGTGGGGGTTGGGCGAGGGGGTTGTTTGGAAGGGGGGTGAGATGGAGAAGGCGACGTCGGCGAGTTTGGCGCGGGCCGACAGGGCGACCGTTTCGGCGCCGCGCCGGGAGCGGACGAAGGCGAGCGTGCGTACGTCGGCCAGGACGAGGTCCGCCAGCAGGTCCGCTGCCTCCGCCGTGGCCGTCCGCCGTACAGGAGCCCCTCCCTCGCCCCGTAGCTCCGTCAGGGGCGGCTCCCACAGCGCGATGGTGGTCGAGCCCTTGGGGGAGGCGTCCACCGTCACCTCGTCCATCTCAAGCCCCGTCAGCCGCGTCGCGAACGCGCCCGGCTCGCTGGCCGTCGCCGAGGCCAGCATGAACGTGGGGCGCGCGTTGTAGCGGGCGCACGCGCGGCGCAGGCGGCGCAGGATCTGGGCGACGTGCGAGCCGAAGACGCCGCGGTAGCCGTGGCACTCGTCCACGACGACCATGCGCAGGCGGCGGAAGAACGACGACCACTGCGCGTGGCGGGGCAGGATGCTGCGGTGGAGCATGTCGGGGTTCGTCAGGACGTAGTTGGCGTGCTGGCGCACCCACGTGCGTTCCTCGAACGGCGTGTCGCCGTCGAAGCAGGCCGCGCGTACCTGGGTGATGCGCAGCTCGCGCAGGCCGCGCAGCTGGTCGGCGGCCAGCGCCTTGGTCGGCGTCAGGTAGAGGACCGTGCCGCCACTGAGGCAGGAGGCGATCGCCGGAGTGAGGTACGCGAGGGACTTGCCCGAGGCGGTGCCCGTGGAGATGATCACGTTTCGGCCACGGTGTGCCAGGTCCGCGGCTTCGTATTGGTGAGGCCAGAGTCCTGTCACCCCGCGGTTCGCCAAGCGCGTAACAAGTACTTCAGGCGTCCACTCGGGCCAACGAACTTGACCCGCCTGACGTGCTGGAACATGCTCCACATGGGTGACACGCTCATGACGTGCGGGAACGCCAAGCAGGTGGTGGAGGAGTGGACCTGCCTGTTGTGGGGAGGATCCGGAGGAAGTCACTGTTTCCAGTCTTGCATCGATGGGCAAAGTCGCCGGGAATCGTGATTTCGTATAGACACAAGCCAGGCGCGTGGTTGAATGCCGCGCGTCAGGGTCGGACAGTCTGGGGCCACGCTCCAGATTGCCAGGCCCGCAAGAGTACTTTCGCAGGCGAGGCGCTGGAGGATCTGTGGATCTGAAGTTGGATCACCGCACCGAAGACCGACTCACCATCGTGGAGGTCGAGGGTGAGATCGATGTCTACACGGCGCCGAGATTGCGTGAGCTCCTCATCGACCTGGTCAACAAGGGCAACTTCCACCTTCTTGTGAACATGGAGAAGGTCGACTTCCTCGACTCCACGGGCCTCGGTGTCCTGGTCGGGGGGCTCAAGCGGGTACGCGCGCACGACGGCTCCCTGGAGCTCGTCTGCACGCAGGAGCGCATCCTCAAGATCTTCCGGATCACCGGTCTGACCAAGGTCTTCGGGATCTACGCTTCGGTCGACGAGGCCAAGGAAGCTCACGGCAAAGACAAGTAGCATGGCTACCGTCGAGCTGACGTTCAGCGCTCTCCCCGCGCACGTGCGCACCGCACGGCTGGTGGCGACGGCGATCGCCCGCCGCACCGGCGTGCAGGAGTCCCTGCTGGACGAGGTCAGGCTCGCCGTGGGTGAGGCGTGCTCCCGGGCAGTCGAAGCACATCGCGCGCACTGTCCGGGCGAGCCCATCCGCATCGAGCTGCGTGATGACTCCGGACGTTTCGAGGTCACGGTCAGCGACCAAGCCCCCAGTGACGAGATCAAGCAGGAACAACCCCTCGATCTGGGCATGCTCTCCGACTCGTTCATGTCGAACTTCGGCATTGCGGTCATCACGGGCTTGGCCGATGACGTTCAGGTCTTCCCCAGCCCTAAGGGGACGAACATCCGCATGAGCTGGCCGGCGGCCGTCGGCGTCTGACCCTCGCTCGCCTGGGCCAGGCCCTGAGTGGCTTGTCCCTGGAGGCGCGCCTTTGTGGGGCTGTGTGGCGCGCTCTGGGGGTTCGTGCGTCCCTGCGGGGCGCGCACGGGGTCGCGGGTCTTGTCGGTCGGGGGTGGAGGGCGTGCCTGGATGTGGCACGTCTCACTTCGGGGTGCGCGTGGTGACGCGGGGTGCGGGCTGATGGCCATGCGCTGGTGCGGGTGCGGGTGTCATGATCCGGGCGAGTGTCGTGATCCGGGCCTGGTGTGGGGGCGGCGCGGGGCCATGCGCGGGTGCGGGTGTGGATGCGCGGGTGAATGCCCATGACCAGATGCACGTGGACGGTATGCGTGGGTCCGGGTGCTGGCGAGGTGTGCACCGGCGGGGAGGTGTGCACCGGCGGGCGCGTGCGGGCCTGGGCTTGCGCGGGCATGGTCGTGCGCGCGGGCATGGTCGTGCGGGCGGAATCCGTCGCGGGCTGGGTGAGAGCTGCGGGCTGGGCGAGATGCGGGCAGGCAGGCCGGGAGCTGTATGAGGCTCGGGCGGGCGTGTACGGGGCTCTTGGTGAGGCGCGAGCTCGTGAGGCGCGCTAAGAGGGCGCTGCGGGTTGCGTGAGACGCGAGCGGGCGCGCTGCGGGCTGCGTGCGGTCTGGGTTGGTGCGCCGCCAGGGGTGAGGTTCGGGCTTGTCGCCGTGACTCAGGGGCGCGTGGGCGGGCATGTCGGGGCTTTGCGTGCGGACGGGACTGGCGCCAGGCGGGGTGCGGTGGCAGGCGAGGTACGCGCGGGCAAGACCGGGAAGCCCACCGGGATGAGGCTGTTACGGGCCCGGTGATGCGGTCCGGGTGACGCCGAGCAGGCCGACGCAGGCAGAGGTGGTGCCGAGCGGCGACGGCCGCGGGGCAGGGCATGGGCTGCGAGGTCGGGGCCAGTGGCAGGCGGTGAGCTTGTGAGGCGGACTGTGGCGGGTTGGCAGCCTGCGATACGGGGCCGCAGGGGGCGTGGAGTCTGCGGGCGTGGGCTGCGAGGTCGGGGTCAGTGGCAGCGGGACCTGTGAGGCGGACCATGGCGAGCGGGTAGTTTGCGGAGCGGACCGGTGGTGGGCGAGCAGCCTGCGAGACGGGGCGGTGGTGGGCGAGCCTGCCGGGCTGTAGCGGGCGGGCAGCCTGCGAGGCGGGGGCCGGTGGGGGGCAGGAGAGTTGCGGGACAGGGCTGGTGGCGGGTGAGGGGCGTACTGGCTGAGGGTCTGTGTGCAAGGTGCGGTGGTGGGTGAAGGAGCGGGCGGGCAGGGATCGGCGGGGCTGGGGGCTGGGGGTTTGCGGGGGGAGAAGTGGTGAAATCCGGCGGCAGCCCCCAAACCATGCCAGCTCCAAACCCAATTACGGTCTGACCGTTTCCCTACCTTGCTCAGACCGTAACTCACGGAAATTCTGCTTGTCAGATCACAAACCGGGCCCCTGTCAGGGGATTACTAGACACTCGCACAATTAGCGACCGTCAGAGCCTTCATATCCGCGGAGTGCCTGCGTAGACTCCCGGCACCGGCCAAGGTGATCCGGCGGAACGCGGATTCAACCGGAAGCGGCACCCACAACCCGGATGGTGCCGCAACACCCGCCGAGGAAAACTGCAGCACCGCCCGGGCAGGACGACCGGTCTTGCCGAGGAGAACGATGAGCAGGCACATGCTGGCAGCGGAGCCAGCGTCCAATCTGGCCCTGAGCGGAAACAATCTCACCATCGTGATCGTGGTCGCCGCGGTCGCACTGATCGCGCTGGCCGTCGCAGGTGGCCTGGTGCGCGAGGTGCTGGGCGCCGGCCAGGGCACCGAACGAATGCAGAACATCGCGCGCGCCGTCCAGGAGGGCGCCGCCGCTTACCTCGCGCGTCAGTTCCGCACGTTGGCGATCTTCGTCGTCGTGATCCCCTTCCTGTTGCTGCTGCTACCGGCGGAAACCGACGTACGTATCGGACGTTCGATCTTCTTCGTGGTCGGTGCGGTGTTCTCCGCGCTGACCGGGTTCATGGGCATGTGGCTGGCCGTGCGCGGGAATGTCCGCGTCGCCGCCGCGGCCAGGGACGGCGGGGAGAAGCGGGCCATGCGCATCGCGTTCAGGACGGGCGGCGTGGCCGGCATGTTCACCGTGGGCCTCGGCCTGCTCGGCGCGGCCGTGGTGGTGTTCGTCTATCAGGGCGACGCGCCGGGCGTGCTCGAAGGGTTCGGGTTCGGGGCGGCGCTGCTGGCGATGTTCATGCGCGTCGGCGGCGGCATCTTCACCAAGGCCGCCGACGTGGGCGCGGACCTCGTCGGCAAGGTCGAGCAGGGCATCCCCGAGGACGACCCGCGCAACGCCGCGACGATCGCCGACAACGTGGGCGACAACGTGGGCGACTGCGCGGGCATGGCGGCCGACCTGTTCGAGTCGTACGCGGTCATGCTGGTCGCGAGCCTCATCCTGGGCCGGGCGGCCTTCGGCGAGGAGGGGCTGGTCTTCCCCCTCATCGTCCCGATGATCGGCGTGATCACGGCGATCATCGGCATCTTCGTCACGCGGCTGCGCGACCGCGACCGCAACGGCATGGCCGCGATCAACCGCAGCTTCTTCATCTCGGCCGCGATCTCGGCGGTGCTGGTGACGGCGGCGGCGTTCTGGTACCTGCCGAGCAGCTTCAGCGGCCTGACGGGCTCCAGCATCACGAACTTCGACGCCGACCCGCGGCTGATCGCGATCGGCGCGGTGCTGATCGGCCTGGTGCTGGCCAGCGCGATCCAGCTGCTCACGGGGTACTTCACGGAGACGAACCGGCGCCCGGTCAGGGAGATCGGCGAGAGCTCCCGTACGGGCCCGGCGACCGTCATCCTGTCGGGCATCAGCGTCGGCCTGGAGTCGGCGGTCTACTCGGCGCTGATCATCGGCGGCGCCGTCTACGGCGCGTTCCTGCTGGGCTTCGGGAACGTGACGATCGCGCTGTTCGCGGTGGCGCTGGCGGGCACCGGCCTGCTGACCACGGTCGGCGTCATCGTCTCCATGGACACCTTCGGCCCGGTCTCCGACAACGCGCAGGGCATCGCGGAGATGTCCGGCGACGTCGAGGGTGAGGGCGCGCGGGTGCTGACCAGCCTCGACGCGGTGGGCAACACCACGAAGGCGATCACCAAGGGCATCGCCATCGCGACGGCCGTGCTGGCCGCCACGGCGCTGTTCGGCGCGTTCCGCACGGCGGTGGAGGGCGAGCTGGCGCAGGCCACGGGCGCGGTGAAGAGCGCTCTGGGCAGCTTCTCGACGTTCTCGCTCAGCATCGACCAGCCGAACGTGCTGGTCGGCCTGATCGTCGGCGCCGCGGTCGTGTTCCTGTTCTCGGGGCTGGCGATCATGGCGGTCGGCCGGGCCGCGATGCGGGTGGTCTTCGAGGTACGCGACCAGTTCCGCAACAAGCCGGGCATCATGGACGGCACGGAGAAGCCGGAGTACGGCCGCGTCGTGGACATCTGCACCCGTGACTCGCTGCGCGAGCTGGCCACGCCGGGCCTGCTGGCGGTCATGACGCCGATCGCGGTCGGGTTCGCGCTCGGGTACGCGCCGCTGGGCGCGTTCCTGGCGGGCGCGATCGCGTGCGGCACGCTGATGGCCGTCTTCCTGGCCAACTCGGGCGGCGCCTGGGACAACGCCAAGAAGCTCGTCGAGGACGGCCACCACGGCGGCAAGGGCTCCGAGGCGCACGCCGCCACGGTCATCGGCGACACGGTCGGCGACCCGTTCAAGGACACGGCGGGCCCGGCCATCAACCCGCTGATCAAGGTGATGAACCTGGTGGCGCTGCTGGTGGCGCCCGCGGTGGTGCTGTACGCGGGCAACCCGGCCCTGCGCGTCGGCGTCACGGTGCTGGCGGTGGCCGTGGTGGTCGGCGCGATCATCGTCTCGAAGCGGCGCTCGGTGACCAGCGAGCCGACCAACGACAACAACAACCACACCGACCGGGACCCGGAGCCCGTCGCCTCCTGAGTCACGCACACAGCGCGCCCGTTCCCCGCTGCAAGGGGGACGGGCGCGTCTCATAGTGCCCGGAAGGGCACCCCGCGCCCTCCAATGGGAAACTGGGCACGTGAACGATGACAACCGGCCCAGCGGAGGCAGGACCCTGGGTCTGATCCTCCTGGCGATGGTGGTGATCCTCGCGGCGATCATCGCGTTGTCCGTCTGGGCTTCGAGGACGGGATGACTCCGTGCGTACCTTGATCGTGCTGCGCCACGCGAAAGCCGCCCAGGTGCCCGGCCTGGCCGACCGCGAGCGGCCTCTGACGGACCGGGGCGAGCGGGACGCCGCGCGGGCGGGCGACGAGATCAGGGCGGCCGGCCTGGAGCCGGGCGTGGTGCTGTGCTCGCCGGCGGTCAGGACCAGGCGCACCGCCGAGCTCGCCTTCCCCGACGTGGAGATCAGCTACGAGCGCGAGATCTACGAGGCGTACCCGGAGGACCTGCTGGAGGTGGTCCGCCGCGCCGACCCCGACCTGAGCACGGTGGTGCTGTGCGGCCACAACCCGGGCGTGCACGAGCTCGCGCTGGGGCTGGCCGGCGGCGACTACGTGTTCAGGCCGGGGGCGTTCGCGGTCATCGGGGTCGAGTCGTCGTGGGAGGAGCTGTGGCCGGGCCAGGGGCGCCTGCTGACCAGGTGGGATCCTAAAGAGGACTAAAGAGCCGTGAGGACGCCGTCCTCGGCGTCGGCGGCCTCCACCTCGTCCCGTGAGATGCCCAGCAGGTAGAGGATCGAGTCGAGGTAGGGCGTGTTGACCGCGGTGTCGGCGGCCTGCCGCACCACGGGCTTGGCGTTGAAGGCGATGCCGAGCCCGGCGGCGGCGATCATGTCGAGGTCGTTGGCGCCGTCGCCGATGGCGACCGTCTGGGAGATCGGCAGGTTGGCCTCGCGCGCGAAGCGCTCCAGCGCGCGGGCCTTGCCGGGGCGGTCGACGATCTCGCCGACGACGCGGCCGGTGAGGTGGCCGTCGACGACTTCGAGGACGTTCGCGGCGGAGTAGTCGATGCCGAGCTCCTCGACCAGGCCGTCGGTGATCTGCGTGAAGCCGCCGCTGACGATGGCGAAGCGGTAGTCGAGCCGCTTGAGCGTGCGCACCAGCGTACGGGCGCCCGGAGTGAGCACGACCTCCTTGCGCACCTGCTCGAACACCTCGGCGGGCAGCCCTTCGAGCAGCGCGACCCGGCGGCGCAGCGATTCGGCGAAGTCGAGCTCGCCGCGCATGGCCTCCTCGGTGACCCTGGCGACCTCTTCGAGGCAGCCGGCGTGGGCCGCGAGCAGCTCGATGACCTCGCCCTGGATGAGGGTCGAGTCGACGTCCATGACGATGAGGCGCTTGGCGCGGCGGGACAGGCCGGTGCGCTGCACGGCGACGTCGACCTCTTGGGCGGCGGCCTCGGCGGCCAGCTCGACGCGCAGCGCGTCGGGGTCGGCGCCGGAGACGGACAGCTCGATGCAGGTGACGGGCCACTGGGCGAGGCGTTCGATGCGGTCGATGTTGGCGCCGGCGGCGGCGATGCGGCCGGCGATGCCCGCGATGGCGGCGGGCTGCAGGGTGGCGCCGAGCACGCTGACGGACAGGCGGCCGCGGCGGCGCTGCTCCTTGGCCTGCGATCCGGTGGAGAGCTCCACCTCCATGCCGAGGTCTTCGGCCACGCGCTCGACGGCGGTCCACATGGCGCCGAGGGTGGTGCCGGTGCCGGTCGAGGGGCCTCCGGCGTACGCGACGAGGACGCCGAGGGTGAGCCGGCCTCGGATGACGACCTGCTCGATGTCGGCGACCGTCACGGGGAAGTGCGACAGGACGGAGAAAAGCCGCGAAGTGACGCCCGGGCGGTCAGGGCCGGTCAGTGTGATCAGGAGGGTGCGCTGGTCCACATCCAGCCACGGTACTGCGCCCGGTCCGATGCTCGCGAAGCAGGTCCGCCTTCGGACGCGGGCGCAGCGGGTGAGAGGCTATCGAACGATCTTGGTCTTGACCGTCTTGCCGAACGCGTACTCGGGGATGCCGAGGCGGTCCAGCTCCTCCTTGCTCATGTTCTCCATGCCCTGGTCAACGTTGTAGGAGACGACGCCGAGGGTCGCCTTCTGGGTGCCGGTGGCCTTCTTCGTGAGCCTGGTCTCGAAGAGCATGGAGACGGCGTCGCCCTTCTCCAGCACCGCGGGGATGTAGCAGTAGAGCGCCCGGCCGTCGAGCTCGCACTCCGTGCCCTTGACGCTGGAGCGGTAGTAGACCTTGCGCAGGTCCACGCCCTTGGGGAACTCGCCGCCGATGAAGTAGTAGTCGGCGTAGTGCGGGCCCTTGTTGACCGCGGTGACCAGGTAGTTGATCTTCCCGCCGGGCTTGACCGTCTTGGGCGCCTTCACGCTCACGGAGAAGCTGGAGTACGGGTCCGCGGCCGTGGTGGCCGAGGCCGGCACGGCGGGGATGAGCAGGGCGCCCGCGGCAATTGCCAGCGCGGCGCCCTTGAGAAGAGAGTTTCGCATTCACGTCTCCGTTACGAAGGGACACGGGGACGTCACAGCACCAAGCCCCCGTAAATGTCCGCTTTTCCTATCACAAACTTAAAATCTCCGTAAAGTCTATTACTTGAGAATCAAGTGTGTGTCGCCGAACTCGTGCCACAGATATCCCTTTCGCAACGCTTCCTCGTACGCGCGGGCCAGCGCCGCCTCCCCAGCGATCGCCGTCAGCATGAGCAGGTGGCTGGAGCGCGGCTCGTGCAGGCCCGTGATCAGGCCCGTGACCGCCCGCACCCCGCTCTCCGGCGTGACCACGTGCTCGGTCCAGCCCGCCGCCGCGGTGACCCGCCCGTCCGCGCCCGCCGCCGTCTCCAGGGCCCGCACGACCGTGGTGCCCGCCGCCACCACGCGCCCGCCGTTCTCCCTGGTCAGGTTCACCAGCCGCGCGGTGGACGCGGGCACCTCGTACCGCTCGGCGTAGGGCGGCTCGTCCTTCTCCGTCGAGGCCACCCCCGTGTGCAGCGTGATCGGCGCGATCCCGACCCCGCGCGCCACCAGCGCCGTCACCAGCTCGACGGTGAACGGCCGCGCCGCGCTCGGCATCTCCGCGCTCCCCGGCACGGTCGCGAACACGGTCTGGTACGCCTCGATCGGCCAGTCCCGCTCCACGTACGAGTAGCGGATCGGCACCCCGTGCACCCGCAGGTACGCCTCCACGTCCCGGTCGAGCACCGCCCGCCACAGCCGCGGCGTCTCCCGCCCGACCAGCCGCAACGTCGCCCGCCCCGGCATCGGCAGCCACTCGCCCGGCTCGCCGCCGCCGTACGGCTCGGACCCGTTCGCGGTACGGCGGCGCAGCTCCACCAGCCACGTCCCGTCCGGCCTGACGGTCGAGAAGTGCACGGCCAGCCGGTCCAGCCGGACGGCGGCGGGCAGGGTCGCCGAGTTGTTCACCACGATCAGGTCGCCCGGCTCCAGCAGCTCGGGCAGGTCGCTGAAGTGGTGGTGGGACGGCTCCGCCGCGCCGCGCGAGAGCATGAGGCGCACCCCGTCCCTGCGCATGCCCTTCGCCTCGGGCGGCTCGGCCGCCGACAGGCCGGGCGGCAGCGAGAAGTCCAGCGCGGCGGTCATTGCAGGCTCACTTTCCCGCTCGCCGGGCGGGAGGCGATCAGGTCGTGCAGCGCCGCCGCCACCTTGGCGGGGTCACTCGCCGCGGCGGCCTCCTCGGCGCCCACGGCGTCGGCGAGCATGCGGGTGTTCATCTCGCCCGGGTCCACCCACCAGACGCGCAGGTCGGGCTCCTCGGCCGACAGCACGTTGGAGAGTTGTTCGAGCGCCGCCTTCGAGGCGCCGTAGCCGCCCCAGCCCTCGTACGCGCCGGTCGCGGCGTCGGAGGTGATGTTCACGATCCCGCCCCGGGAGGCGCGCAGCGCGGGCAGCGTGGCCTGGACGAGGGCCAGCGGAGCCGTCACGTTCGTCTCCAGCAGCGCCCTGAACGCGTCCAGCGGATAGATCGACAGCGGCGGCAGCGGCGTCACACCCAGGTCGCTGGCGTTGTTGACCAGCAGGTCCAGCTCGGGCGCCGCCTCCGCCAGCCGCCGCACGTGCGCGGGGTCCGTCACGTCCCCGGGGATCGCGGTCGCGCCCAGCTCGGCGGCGACCCGCTCCAGGTCGCCCGAGCCGCGCGCGGTGAGGACGAGGCTCCATCCCGCGCCGGCCAGCGACCTGGCCAGGGCGAGCCCGAGTCCACGGGAGGCGCCGGTGATGATCGCGGTGTTCGTCATGTATCCGACGGTAGGAACGCGGCGCGTTCCGGACATCGGGCGCAGGGCCGGTGCGGGCCTCGGCACTTCGTCCTAGGACCATAGAGGGGGGCCGTGACCTCCCACGAACCATAGAGTGGGGGCCGTGACCTCCGACCGAGACGAGATCCTTCAGGCGGTGAGCTCCGCGGTGCTCGCGGTCACCCGCCACCTGTCGGTCCGCGAGGTGCTGCAGGTCATCGTACGCTCCGCGCAACGCCTCCTCGACGCCCGCTACGCCGCGCTCGGCGTGCCCGACGACGACGGCTCGTTCGCCGAGTTCGTCGCCGAGGGGCTGACCGACAAGCAGTGGGACGCGATCGGGCCCCTGCCCAGGCAGCACGGCATGCTCGGCGCGATGCTCCGCGACGGCACCCCCGTGCGGCTGCCCGACCTGCGCAAGGACGAGCGGTTCGAGTGGTGGCCGAAGGCGCACCCCGTGATGAAGGACTTCCTCGGGGTGCCGATCCGCGACGGCGAGCAGGTGCTCGGCATCATCTTCCTGGCCAACAAACGCACCGGCCGCGGCTTCACCCAGGAAGACCAGGAGCTGCTCACGCTGTTCGCCGCGCACGCCGCGATCGCGCTCATCAACGCCCGGCTGTACGAGCGCGGGCGCGAGCTGGCCATGCTGGAGGAGCGCAACCGCGTGGCCAGGGAGCTGCACGACGCCGTCACCCAGAAGCTGTTCTCCCTGCGCCTGTCCGCGCAGGCGGCCGGCGCCATGCTGGACAAGGCTCCCGACAAGGCCGCCGCCGAGCTCGAACGCGTCCAGCGGCTGGCCGGCGAGGCCCTGGCCGAGCTGCGGGCGGTGATCGTCGAGCTGCGCCCCGCCGAGCTCGACCGGCACGGGCTGTCCGAGACGCTGCGCAAGCACGTGCGGCTGCTCGACCGGCTGCACCCCGTCGCGGTCACGTTCGAGTGCGGCGAGCTGCCGCCGCTCGACTCCGCCGTCGAGGTGGCGGTGCTGCGGGTCGCGCAGGAGGCGCTGCACAACGCGGTACGGCACTCGGGGGCGGCCACGGTGTCCGTGCGGCTGGCCTACGCCGACGGCCGGCTGGAGCTGGTGGTGCGCGACGACGGCAGCGGGTTCGAGCAGGCGGAGTCGCGCGGGCTCGGCCTCGTGTCCATGCGTGACAGGGCCGAGGCGATCGGGGGCGAGCTGCGGGTGGACTCCGTGCCCGGCGCGGGCACCACCGTACGCATGGAGGTGAGCCGATGATCAGGGTGCTGATCGCCGACGACCATCCGGTGGTCCGGCAGGGGCTGCGTACCTTCCTCGACCTCCACGACGACATCACCGTCGTCGGCGAGGCGGGCGACGGGGCGCAGGCCGTCGAGCTGGTCGCGGAGCTGGCGCCCGACGTGCTGCTGCTCGACCTGAAGATGCCCGTCCTCGACGGGCTCGGCGCGCTGGAGCGCCTGTCGGGCGGCCCGACCAGGGTCGTGGTGCTGACCTCGGTGAGCGACCCGGCCGACGTGGGCCCCGCCATGCGGGCCGGGGCCGCCGGGTTCCTCTACAAGGACGTCGATCCGCCCGCGCTCGTCCAGGCCGTCCGCGCCGTGCACGGCGGGCAGGTGCTGCTGGCGCCCGAGGCGGCGGAGGCGATGCTGGCCACCGCCGCCGACGTGGCCGCACCCGCGCCCGTCCCGCTGACCGAGCGCGAGCGCGAGGTGCTGGCGCTGATCGCGGCCGGCCGCTCCAACAGGGAGATCGCGCGGAGCCTGGCCGTCGCGGAGAAGACGGTCAAGACGCACGTCTCCAACGTGCTGATGAAGCTGGGCGTCCAAGACCGCACCCAGGCCGCCCTGTACGCGGTACGGCACGGCCTGGCCTGACCCGTCGTCCTACGTGTCCTTCTTCTTGTTGGACTCCTCGTGGCTGGCCGGCGGGTTGTACTCCTTGACCGGAGGCGGCGGCGTCCAGCCCCTGCCCGGGTTGCGCGGCGGGGAGACGATCTTCGTCTTGACCGTCTTCAGGTCGAAGTGGTGCTTGATGCCCAGGCGCTTGAGCTCGGCCTCGCTCATGTTCTCCATGCCCTGGTCCACGTCAAACGACAGGATGCCGAGCCGGGCCGTGGCCGTGCCCCTCGTGCCGCTCTTGAGCGTGACCTGGAAGTTCAGCCAGTCGGTCTTGCCCTTCTCCAGCGCCAGCGGGCCCCAGCACCAGAACCACTGGCCCTCCCACTCGCACTTCGTGCCCTTCGGGCCGCCCCAGCGCAGGGTCGGCTTGACGCCCTTCGGCACCTGGCCGCCGATGTAGTAGTAGTCGGCGTAGTGCGGGCCGAGATTCTTCGCCCGGAGGTAATAAGTGATCTTTCCGCCGCGCTTCGTGCTCTTGTTGTACTTCACGGAGATCTTGAAGTTCGAGTACGGCGCGACGGTGATCCCGGCGGTGCGGGTCACGGCAGCCGGGGTCGTCGTGGTCACGGCGCTCGCCTGACCGGGAGCGGCCAGGGGCACGGCGGCCAGTCCACCGGCTAACAACAGGCTGAAGCTTCTGCGCATGTGACGGCTCCCCGTACGGTGCTGGAAATCCCCGATCATCTCCATGATTATTGCGTAGGGCAAATTTTTCGCAAAGAGCGATGATCTTTCGTGACCTGGGATGGCTTGCGGGGTTCTCCGTACGCTCATCACGCTTGTGATCGGGGGTCAAGCACAAGGGGGAGGACCAGGTGCCGGAAACGCACCCCTTGCAGTCCGGTGACCCGGTCACGCTGGGCGACTACCGGTTGCTCGGACGGCTGGGCAAGGGTGCGCAGGGAATCGTCTACAAGGCCGAATCGCCCGACGGGCGGCTCGTGGCGATCAAGCTGCTCAACACCCGGCTGGACAAACCCGGCCTCGACTCCGAACGCTTCCTGCGCGAAGTCGCCGCCGCGCGCCGCGTCGCCCAGTTCTGCACCGCCCAGGTGCTCGGGGCCAACCTCGACGGGGAGCACCCGTACATCGTCAGCGAACTCGTCGACGGGGTGTCACTCCAGCTCGTCGTCCAGCGCGACGGGCCAAGAGAAGGCGGCGCGCTCTACCGCCTCGCCGTCGGCACCGTCACCGCCCTGGCCGCCATCCACCGCGCCGGCATCGTCCACCGCGACTTCAAACCCAGCAACGTGCTGCTCGGGACCGACGGGCCCCGCGTGATCGACTTCGGCATCGCGCGGGCGCTCGACTCCGCCATCACGATCAGCAGCGGGGTCGTGGGGACGCCCGCGTACATGTCGCCCGAGCAGATCTCCGGCGAGCGGGTCGGACCGGCCAGCGACATGTTCAGCTGGGCACTCACCATGGTGTACGCCGCCACCGGGCGGCCCGCGTTCGGCCAGGACAGCCTGCCCGCGGTCATCTACCGGGTCATGAACGAGGAACCCGACCTGTCGGTGCTGCCCGACGACCTGCGGCCCATCGTGCAGGCCTGCCTCCGCAAACGCGCCGAGGACCGGCCTGCGGCGGCCGAAGTGCTCCTCTCCCTTCTGACGAACCAGGGGGAGTCGCCGGGGTCGGACGACGAGGTCGCCATGACCACAGGCTCCCAACTGGCCTCCACCCCTGCCCCTGCGTGGGGCACCCCGCCCGGCCCCGGTGGGGCCGAGCCCAGCACGCCTCCTGGCCCTTCATGGGGCGGCCCGCCCAGCCCTGGCGCGGCCGAGCCCAGCGCACCTGCTGGCCCTTCGTGGGGCGGCCCGGTCGGCCCTGGCGCGGCCGAGCCCAGCGCGCCGCCTGCCCCTGCCTGGGGTGCCCCGGCCGGCTCCAGCGCCGCCGCCCCCGCCGCGCCACCTGGCCCCGCGTCGGGTCCCCACGCCGGGCCTGCTGCCGGGCCTGGGGTGCCCGAGCCCGGCACGCCCTCCGCCCCTGCGTGGGGCGCCGCGGCCGGCGCGGGCTGGGCTGCTCCGGACAGCCGCCCGCCCTCCCCGGAGCCCGCCGCCTCGGCCTGGGTGAGCCCGACCGGGTGGGTCAACCCGTCCGCTGACGGCTACACGCCACCGCCGTCGCCCCCGGCCGGACCGGCGCCGCGCCCGCCTGCGCGCTGGCAAGACGCGCCGGCTGGGTCGGCGTCGCATCCGCCCGCGCCGCCGCATGGCGCGCCTGGTGCGCCTGGGTCGCGTCCGCCCGTGCCGCAGCACAGCGCGCCCGGTGCGCCTGGGCCGCGTCCGCCTGTGCCGCCGCGAGGCGGGCCCGCTGGAGCCCCGCCGCGCTCGTCGGCGCCGCCGCAGGGGTCACCGGCCGGGTCTTCCGCCGGATCGGCGCCGCATGCGCCTGCTGCGCCTTTCGCAGGGGCCGCGCCTTCGCAGGGCGCGTCCGCTGGGGCCGCGCCGCGCTCGTTGGCGCCGCCGCAGGGTTCGCCGGCGGAGCGCTCGGCTCGCCCGCCCGCCCCGCCGCAGGGGCCGCCTGCCGCGCCTTCCGAAGCGCCCGCGCCGCAGCCGCCGCAGGGGCGTGCGGCCGGTTCGTCGGCGGCGCACCAGGTCGGCTCGCCTGGCCCAGCGCCTACGTCTGGCCCAGCGCCTACGTCTGGCCCAGCGCCTACGTCTGGCCCAGCGCCTACGTCTGGCCCAGCGCCTACGTCTGGCCCGGCGTCTACGGCTGGTGCGGTGCCGCAGCCGGGGCAGGTAGCCCAGCACGCGCAGGCGCCCCAACGTGGGCAGGCGTCCAAACGCGGCCAGGCATCCCAACACGGCCAGGCATCCCAACACGGGCAGGCGCCCCAACACGGGCGAGCGCTGGGGATGGGCGTGTCGCACGAGGGGGCCGGCGCCGACAAGGTCGGGGACGACGGTAACGATGCGTTCTTCAAGCATGCCCCCGTCGAGGAGAAGCCTGATGAGGTGCGGGCCAGGCGGAAGCGGGCGGCGTTGGTGTCCGGGACGCTGGTGGCGGCGCTGACTCTGGCGGGCGGCGTCCTGTACTTCGGCCCTCGGATGTTCGGCACCCAGGACGGCGGCGGCGGGACGGTGGCGCAGGTGACGACGTCCGTCACCCAGACGGCCCCGACGGCCCCAGCGTCGCCACCGACGTCACCGACGCCCGTGATCACGCCGACACCCACCCCCACCCCCACGCCTGCCGAGGTGGTGCCGGTGCTGGGTAAGCAGGATGGGAAGTCGCTCAAGGGCCACACCAGGGGCGTGCAGACGCTTTCGGCGATCCGTACCGGCGACAAGACGTGGCTGGTCACGGGCGGTCAGGACGGCCGGGTGCGGGTGTGGGACCTGGCGCGGCACAAGTCGCTGGCCACGATGAGGGGTCACAGCGAGGAGGTGTACGCGGTCGCCTGCGTGATGATGGGCAAGACCCCCATGGCGGTGTCCGGCGGTTACGACGGCAGCGTCCGCCTCTGGAATCTCAAGACGCACAAGGGCAAGGTCCTCGGCTGGCACGGCGACGCGGTGTACGCGGTGGCGTTGACGAAGGTGAAGGGCCGGTACGTGGCGGTGACCGGCGACGCCGACGGCTACCTGAAGTTCTGGGACCTGGGCAAGCGCAAGGCGACGGGCAAGATGATCAGGGCGCACCGCAAGCCGGTGAACTGGCTCAGCGCCACCCACGTCGGCGACCGCGCGGTGGCGGTCTCGGCGAGCGAGGACGAGACGTTGCGCGTATGGGACATGTCCTCGCGCAAGCAGTACGGCAAGACGTACAAGGGCCATTCGAAGGGTGTGTACGCGGTCGCGGTGTCGAAGGTGGACGGCAAGACGGTCGTGGCATCAGGCGGCAAAGACGGAAAAATCAGGCTTTGGGACCCGAAGAGCGGCAAGACGCTCGGCACCATGTCGGGGCACAAGAAGATCGTCTATTCGCTGTCGTTCGGCACCATGAGCGGCCGCACCGTCCTGCTGTCGGGCGGCACCGACGGCACGATCCGCCTCTGGGACCCGGAGACCCGCAAGGCGCTCGGCAAGCCGGTCAAAGCGCACAAGAGCGGCGTGTACGCCGTCGGCATCGTCCCCGTTGACGAGGGCGTCGCCATCGTCTCGGCCGGCAAGGACAAGCTGGTCAGGCTGTGGAAGGCGGAGGATGGCGCTACCGGTTCCTGACGGGCTCGAAGATCGCGTGGTGCGCCGCCACGAGCGCGCGGCGTACCGCACGGTCGAGCTCGCGCAGCGCGGCGCCGCGTACGGCGAGCTGCCCCGACGTGAGGCCCCGCTCGTCGGCCACGCGCAGCACCGCCGCCAGCCGCGTGGCCAGGACGGACACGCGGTGCGCGCGCCCGGGATAGCCGGGGGCGAGCTCCCCGCCGCGCTCCGGCCGTTCGGGACGGTGCTGGGCGGGACCCTCCACCGAGGTCAGCGCCTCGGTGGCCGAGCGCATCGCGTCGGACAGCTCCCGCTCGGCCTCGGCCAGCGAGGGCAGGTCGTGGCGGACGGGCCCGGCGTCGTGCACCTCCAGCAGCACGCCGACGTAGGACGAGCCGCGCCGGTCGGGCTGGGGCACGAAGCCGAGGTTGCGGTCGGCGAGCACGGCGATGGCCGCCTGGCCGGCGTCGACGGCGGCCGAGTTGAACGGCGGCGGCCCCGACAACCCGAGTGGATCACCGGGCGCGGGCAGGGCCAGCCGCAGCTCGCGCAGGCCCTCGGAGCGCAGGTTTGCGAGGTATTTACGCAGGGGGACCTCGCCCGCGACGACGGGCCCGCCGGCGGCTTCGACGTGGTCAGCCGCCTCGTCGAGCCCCACGTGACCGGCCAGCCACGCGTTGCCCCAGGCGACCAGGGTTGGACAGACAGGCGATTCAGGGCGCACCGATCCACGATAAGCGCTCGCCCTGCAATAGGTTTGTCCCGAGGGTGACTCCTAAGGAGGTATCGGGGATGGGTGGTCAGGTGCTGCGGCTCCAGGACGTCGCCGTCAGGCGCGACGGAGCGGCCCTGTTGCGCGGCATCGACTGGACGGTCAACGGCGACGAGCGGTGGGCCGTCATCGGGCCCAACGGCGCGGGCAAGACGACGTTGCTGCAGGTGGCGGGCACGTTGCTGTACCCGAGCGAGGGTGTCGTCGAGGTGCTGGGTGAGCGGCTGGGGCAGGCGGACGTGTTCGACCTGCGGCCCAGGATCGGGCTGGCGAGCGCCGCGCTGGCCGAGCGCATCCCGCCGGAGGAGAAGGTCATCGACCTCGTCCTGACCGCCTCGTACGGGATCATGGGCCGCTGGACGGAGGAGTACGACTCCAACGACGTCACCAGAGCGGTCGAGCTGATCGACATGATGGGCGCCGCGCACCTCATCAGGCGGCGGTTCGGCACCCTGTCGGAGGGCGAGCGCAAGCGGGTGCAGATCGCCCGCGCCCTGATGCCCGACCCCGAGATGCTCCTGCTCGACGAGCCGGCGGCCGGCCTCGACCTGGGCGGCAGGGAGGATCTCGTGCGCCGCCTGTCGGTGCTGGCGGGCGACTATCGCTCCCCGACGCTGGTGCTGGTGACGCACCACGTGGAGGAGGTGCCGGTCGGGTTCACGCACGCGTTGCTGCTGCGGCACGGCTCGGTGGTGGCGCAGGGGCCGCTCGACCACGTCATGACGGCCGACAACCTGTCGCAGACGTTCGGGGTGCCGCTGTCGCTCGATCGCAGCGCGGAGGGCCGCTGGTACGCGCGTGCTCACTAGTGGGTACGCGCGCGCTCACTAGATCGCCATTTATGGTGATAAAAGGTGCCGATACCTGAAAACCAAATAGGATCTACGAAGTCGTCCCCCGACTCCGGAGCGTCGCCATGTCCGTCGAGCAGCTCGTCGTCGCCCTGGTCGTGGTCGCGGCGGTGGGCTTCGGGGTGGCCCGCACGGTCCGCATCATCCCCCAGGCCACGGCCGCCATCGTCGAGCGCCTGGGGCGCTACCACCGCACCCTCACCCCCGGGCTGAACCTCGTCGTGCCCTTCATCGACCGCATCAAGGACATGATCGACCTGCGCGAGCAGGTGGTGTCGTTCCCGCCGCAGCCGGTGATCACCTCCGACAACCTCGTGGTCTCCATCGACACCGTCATCTACTTCCAGGTCACCAACCCGAAGGCGGCCACGTACGAGATCGCCAACTTCCTGATCGCCGTCGAGCAGCTCACCGTCACCACCCTGCGCAACGTCGTCGGCGGCATGGACCTCGAACGCACGCTGACCTCCCGCGAGGAGATCAACACCGCGCTGCGCGGCGAACTGGACGAGGCGACCGGCAAATGGGGCATCCGGGTCAACCGCGTCGAGCTCAAGGCCATCGACCCGCCCACCTCCATCCAGGACTCGATGGAGAAGCAGATGCGCGCCGACCGCGACAAGCGCGCCGCCGTCCTCGCCGCAGAAGGACAGCGCCAGGCCGCCATCCTCGCCGCCGAAGGCGAGAAGCAGGCCGCGGTGCTGCGGGCCCGCGGCGAGGCCGAGGCCGCCGTGCTGCGTGCCCAGGCCGAGGCGGAAGCCCAGGCCATGCGCGCCAAGGGCCAGGCGGACGCCATCGGCATGGTCTTCAAGGCCATCCACGAAGGCAACCCGAGCCAGCAACTGCTCGCCTACCAGTACCTTCAGACCCTGCCCGAGATCGCCAAGGGCGACGCCAATAAAATCTGGATCGTCCCCTCTGAAATGGGCAAAGTCCTGGAGAACCTGGGCGGCCTGTTCTCACCCCCCAAGGGACAGGACGGCCCGTAGGAACCCCGCCGCCGCGGCCTCGACCGGGCGCACCATCGTGGCGGCAGCGGGAGGGCTTCGTGACGGGCTGGGAGCTGGCGGCGGTGTGCGCCGCCGGAGTGGTGGCCGGGGCCATCAACGCGGTGGTCGGATCGGGGTCGCTCATCACGTTCCCCACCCTCGTGGCGCTGGGCGTCGACCCCGTCACCGCGAACGTCTCCAACACCGTCGGCCTCGTTCCCGGCTCCTTCAGCGCCGCCTACGGCTACCGCACCGAGCTCCAGGGCCAGCGCGACCGCCTGCTCCGCCTCGGCCTGGCCTCGGCGCTCGGGGCGCTCATCGGCGGGATCCTGCTGCTGTTCCTCGACCCCGACGTCTTCGAGATCGTCGTCGTGGCCCTCATCGCGCTCGCCTGCGTCCTCGTCCTGACCCAGCCGAAACTCAACGCCTGGGTCGCCGCCCGCCGCGAACACGCCCACCCCCACGGCGGCACCGCCCTGTGGCTCGGGGTGCTCGGCGCGGGCATCTACGGCGGCTACTTCGGCGCCGCCCAGGGCGTGCTCCTGATCGGCCTGCTCGGCATCTTCCTGGACGACGGCCTGCAACGCGTCAACGCCGCAAAGAACGTGCTCGCCCTCATCGTCAACGGGGTCGCCGCCGCCTTCTTCATCGTCGCCGCCGACGTGGACTGGCAGGCCGCCGGCGGCGTCGCCCTCGGCGCCATCGCGGGCGGCTTCCTCGGCGCCCGCCTCGGCCGCCGCATCCCCGCCCCGGTGCTGCGCGGCGTCATCGTGGCCGTGGGAGTCGTCGCTATTATCGTACTGGTGTACGGATAATCGGGGGTGGGTATGAACCCGGTATGAAAGGTGACCGGGTGGAGATCGTCATCGACGCGGGAGGATCGTCGCCGCGCACCTACGAGATCAGCGCCACCCGCGCCGGGCGCCGGGTCGAGGTGGCCAGCCGGCGCGGGCTCGTGGAGGTGAGCGAGGTCACCCGCAGCGGCACACCGGTGCGCACGGCCCGCTTCATGTCCAGCCGCGTCCTCGCCCTCGTCGAACACCCCGCCGACGAACCCCCAGCCGCCTGACCACCCCGGCCCCGAACGGCCCGGTGGCCCCGGGGGATCGGTGAGGCCCGGGGACGGCGAGGTTCACGATGGAGCGGCCGCGATGAGGCGGCGGTGAAGCTGCGGGGTGGGGACGGTGCACGGCGGCGCAGCACGCTACGGGGCCCTGCCTCGGCGGCAACCTGGCGCCGGATCGGCGGGATGGTGTGCGGTGGAGTTCGGCGCAACGCGCACGGCGCCCAGGGCGTCGGTGGGAGTGCGGTGGTGCAGCGCGCCGCCGGGCACTTCGGCACGGCCAACCTGGCGCCGGGTCGGCGGGACGGTGTGTGGTGGAGTTCGGCGCAACGCGCACGGCGCCCAGGGCGGGCGGTGGTGGGGTGGCACGTGCAGCAGCGGCGCCCCGGCCTCGGCGGCGGTTGGTCAGGGCAGTGCCGCGCCGGTGGGGTGGTGGCGCGCGGGTGGGTCGCGCGCGGCGGTGCAGCGGCGGCTGGGCGGCATGGGATGGCGCAGCGTGCGGGTGGGCGGGGTGGTGCGCCGCACGGCGGTGGCGCAGGGTGGTGCAGCACGCCACCGGCCCTGCGACGGTAATCCGGCGCCGGGTCGGCGGGATGGTGTGCGGTGGAGTTCGGCGCAACGGGCACGGCGCCCAGGCGTCGGTGGGAGTGCGGCGGTGCGGCGCGCCGCCGGGCACTTCGGCACGGCCAACCCGGCGCCGGGTCGGCGGGACGGTGTGCGGTGGAGCTCGGCGCAACGTGCACGGCGCCCAGGGCGGTGGTGGGGCGGCAGGGGCAGCAGCGGCGCCCCGGCCTCGACGGTGGGAGGCCAGGGCGGTGCCGTGCGCGGTGAGGTGGTGGTGCCTGAGGCGCGATGGTGGTGCGGCGCCGCGAGGCCCTGCCCTCGCAGCAATCTGGCGTCGGGCCGACGTGACGCCGCGAGCCCGGGGTGGTCCGTCTGATACGCGAGCCCAGAGCGGTGCCGCTGACCGGCGAGCCCAGAGCGGTGCGGCTGACGGGCGAGCCAAGGGTGGTGCGCTGACCCATGAGCCTAGGTGGTGCCGCTGATGCGAGCGATCCCACGGTGGTGTCATGTCCCGCCGAAGGCTCCTAGCGGAAGTCGGGGGCGTGGTCCTCGGCCCACTGGCGGAAGCTGAGCGCCGGTCGTCCCAGGAGCCGCCGTACCGTGTCCGTGGCGCGTTCGGGCCGTTCGACGAACCCGGCCCAGGTCGTCAGGGCGCTTTCGACGAACGCCGCGTCCCCCCACAGCGCCATCAACTGCTCCCGGGCCTCCTCCGGGGGCTGCTCCTCCCACCGGACCTCCCGCCCGACCGCCTCGCCGATCACCTTCACCTGCTCGGCCTGCGTGAGCTCTTCGGGTCCGGTGATGGCGTAGGCGGCGCCGTTGTGGCCGGCGGAGGTGAGGACGTGGACGGCGACGGCGGCGATGTCGCGTTCGTGGATGAGCGCCCGGGACGCCTGCCCGTACGGCCAGCGTACGACGCCTTGCCTGATCTGGTCGGCCCAGCCGAGCGTGTTGACGGCGAAGCCGCCGGGCCGCAGGAACGTCCAGCCGAGCCCGGAGCGGCGGATGAGCCCTTCGATCTCGGCGTAGTGCCCGGCGGCGTCCTCGCTGGAGGGGACGAGCGCCGACAGGTAGACGATGCGCCGCACCTGCCCGGCGGAGGCGATGGCGGCGATGGTGTCGGCGGCGTTGCCGGTGGTGAAGCCGGGCCAGAGCAGGAACACGCTCTCCACGTCCTTGAGCGCCGGTCCGAGCGTCTCGGGGGCGGTCAGGTCTCCTTGGACGGCCTCCACGCCCGCCTGCACCCGTTCGGGCCTCCTGGCGAGTGCCCGCACGTCGATGCCCGCCGAGGCGAGCTGGGACACCACATGTTTGCCGACGTTGCCGGTCGCTCCGGTCACGAGAATCTTGCTCATGACCTCGACGGTAGAACCTCAAGAATGCTTCAGGTCAAGCCCGGCCGTACCTGGATGGTGCCGTCCCGTCTGATGCGCGTCTGGAAGACGGGCGCCGGCGCGGTGGCGGGCCCGTGCTTGACCGACCCGTCCGTCAGCCGGAACGTGCTGCTGTGCCAGGGGCACACCACGCACGCCTCCCCGTCCTCCATGACGAGCCTGCCCTGGTGCAGGGGGCCGGCCAGGTGCGGGCAGCGGTCGGCGAGGACGGTGACGCCGTCGCCCTGGCGCAGCACGAACAGCTGGATGTAGCCCAGCCGCCTGGCGACGGGCCGGCCGTCCGGCAGGTCCTTGAGCGGGCACAGGTCGTGCCAGCCGAGCGGCACCAGGTGCGTCACCTGGGGCGCGTGGTTGGCGCCTGCGGCCTGCCGGTAGGCGAGGTGCCCGCCGAGGTACGCGCCGAGCCCGCCGACGGCGAGTCCCGCGTAGGAGAGCATCCGGCCGGGCCGTTCGCGGCCGCGCAGGCGGGCGAGCAGGGAAGCGGTGAAAAGGCTGAGCGCGGTCATGTTCGCCGCCATGTGGACGAATCCGACGCGCTGCTGTTCGCGGTGCAGGGAGGACCAGTCGGTCAGTCCTGCCGCCGCCGTGGGCAGGGCGTTGACCAGTCCGGTGGCCAGGAGCAGGCGGGAGGCGCGGGGGTCGGCGTCCGCGAGGTCGAGCACGGCGGTGGAGAGCCAGCAGCCCAGGCTGACCGTGGCCAGCGGTGGGTGCACCGGCTCTCCGATGGGGACACCGTGCAGCAGGTCGCGCAGGCGTCCCTGGCGCAGCCGCTGGCGTACGAACTTGGCCAGCCCCCGGATCGGCGTGTCCATGGCCTTCGACTTCTCGAGCCGATCGGCGATGGCGACCGGCCCGGCGAAACCCCGCAACTGCCGACGTCTCGCTCGTACTGTCTCTTTCACGACAAGTCCCCTACCCCCGCCATGTGGGGATCACTCGGACAGGTGCCCTCGGGCCACCGACAGTTCGACCAGCTCCAGGGCGTACGCACCGAGCGACGGCGAGCCCTCCTCGATGATCCGCACCTTCTCCCTGACCTGAGCCGCCTTCACCTTGAACAGCGGCCACGTGCCCCCGTCGGTGTGATGGTTGGCCAGGATCGGGGCGAACCGGTCGAGCGCCTTGGCGAAGCGCGCCTCGGGCGTCTTCCTGGCCTCGAACTCGTCCCACAGCTCCCGCAGCCACACCCCCTGCTCGCCCGGCAGCAGGCCGAAGATGCGGTCGGCGGCGGCCCGCTCGGCCGCGGCCTGGGCCTCGACCGCCACCGTGTCGTAGATGAACGTGTCGCCGGCGTCGATCTCCACCAGGTCGTGCACCAGCAACATGGCCACCACCCGTTGGAGGTCCGTCCCGGGTGGGGCATGCTCTCCGAGGACCATCGCCAGCGTGCCCACGTACCAGGAGTGCTCGGCGGTGTTCTCCCGCCGCGAGCCGTCGATGAGATGGTTGCGGCGGATGATCCGCTTCAACTTGTCGATCTCGATGGCGAAGGCGATCTGGGCGTTCAGGCGGTCCTCTTCTGGCGCGATAGTCACGCGCGACACCCTAATGTGCGATGATCACCCCGGTTGGTGAAATCGTGACCGGAACTCCGTTGAACACTGCGTTACCACTCGGTACGTCTATCGTCGTCTCGTCGGTGAGCGTGTTGACGCTGACGCCCGCGTGCTCGGCCGCCACGTTCTGGGCACTGCCCGCGTGGCCCCATCCGTGAGGCAGGCTCACCACGCCCGGCATGATCGTGTCGGTGACCTCCACGGGCACGGTGACCTGGCCTTTCGCCGAGCGCACCACGGCCTCGCCGGCCAGGCCCAGCCGGGCCACGTCGGAGGGGTGGATCTGCAGCGTGCACCGGTTGCTGCCGCCGACCAGCGGGCCGACGTTGTGCATCCAGCTGTTGTTGGAGCGCAGGTGCCGCCGCCCGATGAGGACGATCTCCGGCGGCTCCTCCTCCAGCTTGCCGCGCAGCCGTTCGACATCCTCCATGAGCTGCGGGGGCGCCAGCTCGACCAGCCCGGACGCGGTCTTCAGCACCTCGCCCAGCCGGGGCTCCAGCGCGCCGAGGTCGAGCCCGTGCGGGTGGTCGAGCAGCTTGCGCAGCGACAGGTCGCCCTTGCCGGCCCACTCGCCGTACGGGCCGAGCCGCAGCATCAGGTCGAGCCGCCGCTCGCCGCCCGTCTCGCCCTCCAGCAGGTCGCGCAGCTCCGCCACCTCCCGCCCCTCGACGCCCGAGCCGGGCGTCTCCGTGGCCTTGCGCAGCAGCTCGTCGATGACGAACGCGTCGAGGTCCCCCTCCAGCCCCGAGGCGATCATGGCGAGCCTGGCCAGGATCTGGGCCTCCGACGGCCGCTCGTCCAGCGGCAGCAGCGGCGGCGAGTACCGCGCGTAGTTCCGCACGGCGAACCCGAGCAGCGCGAAGTCGTAGTGCCCCGACTGCAGGACGCGCGGCGGCGGCAGGATGACGTTGGCGTGTTTGGTGGTCTCGTTCAGGTACGGGTCCACGCTCACCATGAAGTCGAGCTCGCGGAACGCCGCGTCCAGCCGGGCGCCGTGCGGGGCCGACAGCACCGGGTTGCCCGCGATCGTCAGCAGGAACCTGACCTGCCCCTCGCCGGGCGTCTCGATCTCGTCGGCGAGCGTGGCCACGGGCAGCTCGCCGTTCGCCTCGGGCAGGCCCCTGACGCGGCTCTTCCACCGGCCCACCGCGTACGGCCGGCGCCGCCCCCCGAACTCGGTCGCGGGCTTGGGGAACATGGCGCCACCGGGCCGGTCGAGGTTGCCGGTCAGCACGTTCAGCACGTCGACCAGCCACTGGGCCAGCGTCCCGAACTCGGCCGTGCACGTGCCGATCCGCGCGTACACGGCGGCCGTGGGCGCCGCCGCCAGCTCCCTGGCCAGCCGCGTGATCGTCTCGGCGGGCACGCCGGTGCGCCGGGCCACGGCCTCGGGCGGGAAGTGCTTGGCCGCCTCGCGCACCTCGTCCAGCCCGTTGACCTCGTGCGCGGGCCGGGCCAGGTCCTCGGCGAACAGCGTGTGGACGATGCCGAACAGCAGGTACGCGTCCGTACCGGGCCGGACGAAGACGTGCTCGTCCGCCAGCGCGGCGGTACGGGTGCGGCGCGGATCGACCACGACGAGCCGGCCGCCGCGCCCGCGCAGGGCCTTGAGCCGGCCGGGGAAGTCAGGCGCGGTGCACAGGGAGCCGTTCGACTCCAGCGGGTTGGCGCCCAGCATCAGCAGATAGTCGGTCCGGTCGAGGTCGGGCACCGGGATGGCCAGCGGATGGCCGAACATCAGCCCGCTGGCCACGTGCTTCGGCATCTGGTCGGCGGTGCTGGCGGAGAAGACGTTGCGGGTGCCGAGCGCCTTGATCAGCGGGGTGGCGTACAGGGCGCCGGCCATCGTGTGGGCGTTGGGGTTGCCGAGGTAGACGGCGATCGAGCGGCGGTCGGCGACCCGCTCCAGCCCGGCCCGCACGGCCTCGAACGCCTCGTCCCAGCCGACCTCGCGCCACAGCTCGCCCTCCCTGATCAGCGGCTTGCGCAGCCGGTCGGGGTCCTCGTCGAGCCGTCCGAGGCTGGCGCCCTTCGGGCAGATGAACCCCTTGCTGAAGGGATCGTCCTTGTCGCCCCTGACGCTGGTCACGTGGCCGCCGTCGTCGAGGGTGAGTGTCAGGCCGCAGACGGCCTCGCACAGGGGACAGGTCCGGTGGACGGTCGACGTCATCACGACTCCTGAGTTCGCCAGCTGAACTCATCTTGGCGCGGACGAGCCACATGGGGAAGCCCGGAGCCCCCGCGGTCTCCGGGGCTTGCACCCCCTAGGGAAGGCCCCGTTCCCTAGGTCTCATGCCGCCTGCGGCAGGGTCGCCAGATCAGGCGGCTCCTCGAGCTCCGATCTCAGCGGGATCCACGAGCGGCGGCCGTACAGGCGGTCCAGCCCGGGGGAGGTCGCCCCGGGCGC
Organism: [Actinomadura] parvosata subsp. kistnae; assembly: GCF_900323885.1. Lineage (GTDB taxonomy): Bacteria > Actinomycetota > Actinomycetes > Streptosporangiales > Streptosporangiaceae > Nonomuraea > Nonomuraea composti. The sequence continues at coordinate 3,120,049 of NZ_OOHJ01000018.1, forward strand.
CTCGTCGCGCCGGACGATCTCCACGATCAGGAACTGGGCGCGGGTACGGTGCCGGTGCACGCGCACCGCCCGGGCCCAGCAGGCCGCCGCGATCTCCTCCGCGTACGCCTCGAACGCCTCGGCGCTGATCCCGGCCCGCACCATGACCAGCGCCTTCTCGCCCGTGGTCGTCGGCGTGATCCAGAGCACCAGCGGGATGCGGCCGGCCCTGGTGTGCAGGGTCGTCTCCAGGCAGGTCCGCTGCAGGCGGCGCCGGGAGACCACGCACCAGAAGTGCGCCACGACCCAGTTGCGCCCGAACCTGGTGGCGGCCGGCACCGACGCCGCGCCGGCCGTCAGGACGAACGGCACCCAGTGGCCCGCGTGCGCGGCCCCCAGCAGGCCCATGACGATCAGCGTCAGCCCGCCGAGCAGCAGCAGCTCGGTGCGCGCCCGCCACAGCCTGGCCACGGGCGAGCCGCCGCGCGCGGCGGGAAGGTCCTCGCTGGCCGGGTACCTCTGGTTGCGCGGGTTCCGTGCCATGTCAGGACACCTCCTCGATCACCTGGCTCGGCTGGCGGAGCTGGTCGAAGCGTGGGTCCCGGTACCTGCGGGAGCCGAAGCCCGTCCTGGTGACGGTCCAGCCCATCCGGAAGGCGAATTCGTCGGGCTCCACGCAGATCTCGTAGTCGGCGGAAGCAATGAGATCCTGGATCCAGGACTTGATTCGGCTGACCCCCTTGGTACCTTGTGAGTACATAGAAGACCCCTTTCGCGGCATTTAGAGGTGGCTTCTGGCCGGTCCGACGGCTGATGACGGAGTTTCGCCGCAGGGTGGCAGCCCATATGCGGCGCTCGGTGGTCAGCCTCGGCCCGGCTTTTTTCGTGCTCGAATGAGCGAACTCGCGCTGCGTCGTTCAGGCGATGACGAGATCCTTCCGGCAAGTGGCCTCCCTGGGGCGGATGTTCGTTTCCGGGACGGCGACGCTGCCGGAGATGCGGCCCTCGTACGGGCGCGCGACGGTGGTCCGGAGGCCCGGCGTGCTCGGCCGTGTCGTCATGTCCGGCCTCCTCACAGCTCGGGATCCCTCCTTGTTCTGATCGTCCCTTGCAGTCGTCCTTGCTGCAAGGCTTCCAGCAAGGGAAGATTTACTTTTCTTCGCTTATTGCAGTGCAACTTGCACGACAAGCGGCACGGGCCCGGTAGAAGGCGGAAGATCTCAACCGTCTCCTGCCACTTCGCGGAGCTTGTCCTTGCTCCTACGCTCTACCCATGAAAGCCTTCTGGCAAGGCTGCGCGGCACTACACATGCAACTTGCAGTGTAAGATTGGGCGAACGGCCCAAAAAGCCGAGCTCGAAACGGTCCCATCCGGCTACACCTTCATTCCCGAGAAGGAGGGTGGACGGTGCCATCGCAGCAGGGCAGTCCAACAGTACGGCGGCTCCGGCTGGGTCAGGAGCTCCGTCTTCTCCGGGAGCGCCGCAAGTTCACCGGGGCCAAGGCCGCAAGAGAGCTCGGCTGGTCGCCGAGCAAGGTGAGCCGCATCGAGGCCGCCAAGACCATGCCCTCCGCCGAGGACATCAAGTCCATGGCCAAGTTGTACCGCGCCGATGGCGACAAACTGGAAGAGCTCGTCGGCCTGTTGCGTGACGCGGAACAGCGCGGATGGTGGGAAGATTACGAGGACACCCTCCCCGAGGAGTACACAAGATTCCTCGGCCTGGAGGCGGAGGCCATTCACCAGCGCGACTGGGAACCCCAGGTAGTGCCGGGTCTCCTGCAGACCGAAGGCTACGCCCGGGAGGTCATCCTCGCCACGCGCGGCATCTCGCGCCTCACGCACAGCGGTGTTCGCAGCAGGGTGGAGGCCCGTCTCGATCGGCAGCAGAGGGTCCTGCACAGGCCCGATCCCTGCCGAATGAGCGTCATTCTGGACGAAGCGGCACTTATGCGTCGTTTCGGGGAGCCTTCGGTAATGCGTGAGCAGATGGAACATCTGTTGGAGGTGTCCCTACTGTCGCACGTCAGCGTTCAGGTCCTACCATTGGACTCGCTTCACCCGGTCAACACCGGCGCATTCATTCATCTGAAGTTCGCGGAATTCGACGACGTGGTGTATCTGGAGCAGCTGTACTCGGCACGCTTTGTCGAGGACCTCGAACGAGTGGCCGGCTACGAGACCGCCTTCGACCACATGCGGTCGGAGGCGCTGGATGAGGACGACTCTCGCATACTCATCCAGCGCAAGGCGATGCTCTGGCGGCGGTGACGCCGACACGTCATTAAAAGGCAATGGAGCCTGGGAAAATTATGCACAACGACATCACGAAGGCGGCCTGGCGCAAGGCCAGCTACTGCAACGGCGCATCTGCGTGCGTCGAGGTCGCACCTCTGGCCGACGGCAACGTCGCGCTGCGTGACAGCAAGCAGCAGGACGGACCGGTCCTGGTGTTCACGCCCTCGGAGTGGGCTGCCTTTGTGGCGGGCGTCCAAGATCGCCAGTTCGACCTGGACACCCTCGCCGCCAGCTCATGACAAACGGCTCTGGGCAGTTGCTGCAACAACTTCCCAGAGCCGTTTCGTTTTGGCGGTCACCCGCGGCGCGCCCCGGAAGGTCAGGACAGGCCGAGGCCCTGGGCGACGCCGTGGCCGAGGTCCTTGTGGATGTTGTTCCAGTAGGCCACTACGCGGCGCTTCATGTCGGTCGTGACCTCCGGGGCGGAGGCGTGGCCGACGATGTTGCTCACCAGGTGGGCGCGGTCCGTCTCCGAGAGGACGTTCTCCCACAAAGCGCGGGGCTGGACGTAGTCGTCGTCCTCGGCGTGCTTGATGTAAGCCGAGCGGATGATCTCCCCGGTCACGTGGTAGTGCTCGCCGGAGTAGAGCGACGGGTCGGCGGCGGGGCCGCCGGCCGTGTTCGGGGCGTAGACCGGGTCCTGGGGGTTGCGGTAGGTCATCGGGCCGTCGAAGTTGTACGAGTGCACCGGGACGCGGGGCTGGTTGATCGGCAGTTGCAGGTAGTTGGGGCCGATGCGGTAGCGGTGGGCGTCGGGGTAGGAGAACAGGCGGCCCTGGAGCATCTTGTCGGGGGAGGCGCCGATGCCGGGCACCAGGTTGGCGGGCTCGAAGCTCGACTGCTCGACCTCGGCGAAGTAGTTCTCCGGGTTGCGGTTGAGGACGAAGCGGCCGATGGTGATCTCGGGGTAGTCGCTGTGCGGCCAGACCTTGGTCAGGTCGAAGGGGTTGAAGCGGTAGTCGGCCGCGGCCTCGAACGGCATGATCTGGACGTTCACCGTCCAGGAGGGGTGGTCGCCGCGCTTGATCGCCTCGAACAGGTCGCGGGTGTGGTAGTCGGGGTCGGTGGCGGTCAGGGCCTGGGCCTCGGACGCCGTGAGGTTGCGGATGCCCTGGTCGGTCTTGAAGTGGTACTTCACCCAGTACTTGTCGCCGGCGGCGTTGTACCACAGGAAGGTGTGGCTGCCGAAGCCGTGCATGTGGCGCCAGGAGGCGGGGGTGCCGCGGTCGGTCATCAGGAAGGTGACCTGGTGGGCCGACTCCGGGGAGAGGGTCCAGAAGTCCCACTGCATGTTGTGGTCGTGCAGGTGGTTGTCGGCGCGGCGCTTCTGGCTGTGGATGAAGTCGGAGAACTTCTGCGGGTCGCGGATGAAGAAGATCGGCGTGTTGTTGCCGACGATGTCGTAGTTGCCGTCTTCGGTGTAGAACTTGATCGCGAAGCCGCGGGGGTCGCGGGCGGTGTCGGCGCTGCCGTTCTCGCCGGCGACGGTGGAGAAGCGCAGGAACAGCGGGGTCTCGGCGCCCTTCTGGAAGAGCCCGGCCTTGGTGAACTGGCTGACGTCCTCGGTGATCTGCAGGATGCCGTGGGCGCCGCCGCCCTTGGCGTGCACCACTCGCTCGGGGACGCGTTCCCGGTTGAAGTGGGCCATCTTCTGGATGAGGTAGTGGTCCTGCAGCAGCAGCGGGCCGTTCGGGCCGACGGACAGCGAGTGCTCGTCGCTGGGCGCGGGGATGCCCGCGTCGTCGGTCGTGACGGGCCTGGTGGTCATGGCGCGTTCCTCCGCGTGGTCGTTCCTGGCAGCTCGGGCAGACGCCCCGGTGTGCGACGGCGACGCGCGCCGGCCGGGCCGCGGTGGTCCGCGGCCCGGCCGGGCGGATCAGGTCGTCGTCCCCATGCCGACAACCTATGCGCTAAACCTGAATGATTCAAGTAAAGGAATTGTCCAAGTCTAGGCGGTGGCTGTCGCCGGGGCGCTGCGGCGCCGTACGAGGAACAGCGAGCTCAGCCCGGCGAGCACGGCCAGGGCCGCCATGGCGAGGGCCGTGGTCAGCGACGCGGAGGAGGCGGCGCCGGCGCTCTGGTCGAGGGAGATGAACAGCGTGCCCACGGTGGAGACGCCGATGACCTGGCCGAGCTGCATGACGGTGAGCAGCGCGCCGCTGGCGTCGGCGGCGTAGGCGCCGTCCACCTGCTCGGTGGCCATGTTGGTGACCGCGACCTGCACGCCGAGGCCGGCGCCGATGAGGGCGCTCATGATCGCGTACGCGACGCCGCCGCCGGAGGCGAGGCCGAGGCCGACGTAGGCGGGCGCGGCCACCACGTAGCCGACGGGCACCAGCGGCCGCTGGAGCCGGGCGGGCAGGCGCGGCCAGAGGAGCCCGACGAGGCCGAAGGCGAGGGCGCAGGGCACCAGCATCATGCCGGACGCCAGCGGCGACAGGTGCAGGTCGCCCTGGAGGTGCAGGGCGGAGGTGAACAGGAACGCGCCCCACGTCGCCGGCCCGAACAGCAGGATCGCCAAGCCGGGCCGCATGCCGGGCGCGCGCAGCACCCGCGCGTCCACGAGCGGGCGCCCGCCGCGCCCGGTCACCCAGCGCTCGATCCGGACGAACGCGGCGAACATCACCACGCTCAGCCCCATGGAGATCCAGCCCCACAAGGGCCAGCCGAGGTCGCGGCCGAGCACCAGCGGCACCACGAACAGCAGCACGGCCGCAGAGAGGGTCACCAGGCCGAGCGGGTCCAGCCCGGTGCGCCCGCCGCCCTGGTCGGCGGGCAGCACGCGGAGCCCGGCCACCAGCAGCAGCGCGCCGATCGGCACCAGCGTCAGGAATACGACCCGCCAGCCCAGCCCGAGGCCCAGCAGGACCCCGCCGAGCGCCTGGCCGACCACGATGCCGCCGCTGATCACCAGCGACCACAGGCCGATCGCCCGGCCTCTGGCCGCACCGTGGTAGTTGCGCTGGATCAACGTCAGCACCTGCGGCATCATCATCGCCGCGCCGGCGCCCTGGAGCAGCCGGGAGGCCACCAGCCAGCCCGTCGAGGGCGCCAGGCCCGCGGCGAGCGTGGTGATGGTGAAGACCGCCAGACCGCCCAGGAACGCCTTGCGATAGCCGAACAGGTCACCGATCCGGGCTCCGGTGATCAGCAACACGGCGTAGACAATGGTGTATCCGGCCACGATCATCTGCAGCCCGGCCCCCGACGAGTGCAGGTCGGCCTCGATGGTGGGGGTGGCCACGTTCACGATGTTGACGTTCAGGATCGCCAGGAACTGCCCCACGAGGATGATCGCCAGGAGCAGGCCGCTGGCCTTGGGAACGGCTTCCTGCGATGGGGTGTTCACAGGAGGGGAGAAAGCGGCAGTTTGCGACATGTCATCCAGTGTGCCGCGATCCTGGTACCAGTAACGAGAGCCTCTTTATACTGGTATTGGCGGTAACTGGATAAGTTGCCTCACATGCCCCCATGATGGAGAAGTGACCGTGGTAGAGGCAAGACGTACCGACCTGTCCGCGTTCCTGCGCTCCCGCCGGGAGCGGATCACGCCGGAGATGGTCGATCTCGCGCCCGGCCCGCGCCGGCGGACGCCGGGGCTGCGCCGCGAGGAGGTCGCCCAGCTCGCCGGGGTCGGCGTCACCTGGTACACGTGGCTGGAGCAGGGGCGGCCGATCAACGCCAGCCCGCAGGTGCTCGACGCGATCTCGCGCACGCTCAGGCTCGACAGCGCCGAGCGCCACCACCTCTACCGGCTGGCCGGGCAGGCGGCCGACCCCGTCCCGGTGGACTCCGGGCAGGTGACGCCCGAGATGCAGGGCATCCTCGACCGGCTCGGCGACCTGCCGGCCTGCGTGTCCAACAGCCGGTGCGACGTGCTGGCGTGGAACGACGCGTACGCCGCCCTGTTCCCCGAACTGGTCGAGGCGCCCGACGGGGAGCGCAACTCGCTCTGGCACGCCTGCCTGCACCTGAAGCCCGTGACCCGGCTGGCCGACCGCGACCAGGAGCTGGCGCGGGCGGTGGCCGTCTTCAGGGGCGCCTACTCCCGGCACGCCGACTCGCCCTGCTGGCAGGACTTCGTACGCCGGCTCAGCGCCGAGAGCGCCGAGTTCGCCCGGTTGTGGGCGCGGCAGGACGTCGCCGAGCCGGGGCCGCGGGTGAAGGGCTACAAGCACCGGGATCTCGGCAACCTGCGCTTCAGCACCACGAGCCTGTCGGCGATGCCGGAGATCCGGCTGATCGTCTACACGCCGATGGATGACAGGACTCGACTGGCTATGTCCAGGTTGATGAGCATGAGGGAGCCTGCGCGGTAGTCCGCCCTGCATGGCATGCTCGAACCCTGTAAGGCAGGTTTCGAGCGGAAGTGGCGGCAGATGAGAATCCCCCGTGCCCTCCCGGTGATCGCTGTCGTCGGGTTACTCGCCGCGTGTTCGGCGGTGCCCGAGCGCCAGTTGCAGAGCAAGGAAGTGGCCGCCACGCCGGAGCAGAAGGACAAGACGCCGACGGCGAAGCCGACCCCGGAGCGCGCGCCGTTCACCATCGCCTTCGGCGGGGACGTGCACTTCGAGGGCATGCTCCGGCCCCGGCTGAACAACCCGCGCACGGCGCTCGGGCCGATCGCGAGCGTGCTGCGCAAGGCCGACTTGGCGATGGTGAACCTGGAGACGGCCATCACCACGGGCGGGACGCCGGCGCCCGGCAAGCAGTTCACGTTCAGGGCGCCGGCCAGCGCGCTGACGGCGCTGAAGGCCGCCGGGGTGGACGTCGCCTCCATGGCCAACAACCACGGCATGGACTACATGGAGACCGGGCTGGCCGACTCGCTGGCGGCGATCAAGCGCAGCAAGTTCCCCATCGTCGGCATCGGGGCGAATTCGACGCAGGCGTACAAGCCGTTCAGGAAGACCGTCAACGGCAACCGGGTGGCGATCATCGGCGCCACGCAGGTGATGGACGCGGAGTTCATCACGTCGTGGACGGCCACCGCGGACAAGGGCGGGCTGGCCTCGGCGAAGAACGAGACGGCCCTGCTGCGCGCGGTCCGCCAGGCCCGCAAGAGCTCCGACACGGTGATCGTCCACCTGCACTGGGGCACCGAGATGCAGAAGTGCCCCAACCAGGCGCAGCTCGCGCTGGCCCCCAAGCTGGTCGCGGCCGGGGCGGACGTGGTGGTCGGCGGCCACGCGCACATCCTGCTCGGCTCCGGCTACCTCGACGACGCCTACGTCAGCTACGGCATGGGCAACTTCGTCTTCTACAACTCCAACCCGGCCACCACCGGCAGGACCGGCGTGCTCACCCTGACCATCAAGGGTCGCAAGATCTTGAAGGATTCGTGGACTCCGGCCACGATCCAGGGGGGTATCCCGATACCGATGGCGGGGTCGGCGCGCACCCAGGCGGTGGCCGACTGGAAGGCGCTGCGCTCCTGCACGGGTCTGGCCGCGCGACCCTGATCGATCTATTCTACTGGACAAATCGTCCAATAGGAGGTCGCGATGCGCATGGTGGACTCCGGTGACGTGCGGCTGGCGGTGTTCGAGGAGGGGTTCGAGGAAGGCGACCCGGACAAGCCGGCCGTGCTGCTCCTGCACGGGTACCCCGACACGCATCGCGTCTGGGACGAGGTGGCCGCGCTGCTGCGCGACCGCTTCCATCTGATCCGGTACGACGTGCGCGGCGCCGGCGCGTCCACCGAGCCGGCGGATCGGGACGACTACGGCTTCGACCGGCTGCTCGGCGACCTGACCGCCGTGCTCGACGCCGTGGGACGGCCCCGCGTGCACCTCGTGGGGCACGACTGGGGCTCCATCCAGGGCTGGGAGGCGCTGAGCAGGGCGGGCTTCAGTGAACGGCTGGCCTCGTTCACCAGCATCGGCGGCCCCGGGCTGCGGCAGGCGGCGCACTTCTTCCGTAACGGGCGGCCCCGCGACGTCCGGGCGCAGCGGCTCAGGTCCTGGTACATCGGCGCGTTCCGGCTGCCGCTGCTGCCCGAGCTGGCGTGGCGCTCGGTGCTGCCCGGCCTGCTCGCGCGCGCCCTGCGCGGCGACGGCATCGAGCCGCGCCCGGGGCATCCGGCGAGCACGCTGGTCAGGGACGGGCTGAACGGGCTCGCGCTCTACCGGTGCAACATGGGGGAGCCCCGGCCCGACCCGCAGGTGGCCGGCGTGCCCGTGCAGATCGTCGAGGCCACGCGGGACGCGTACGTCACGCCCGCGCTGCTCGACGCGGTCGGGCGGTGGGCGCCCCGGCTGTGGCGGCGCAGGGTCGCGGCCGGGCACTGGGTGCAGCGCAGCAGGCCCGAGACGGTGGCCGGGATGATCGCCGAGTTCGTGGAGCACGTCGAGGGCGGGGCCGAGAGCCGGGAGCTGCGGCGGGCGCGGGCGGGCGGGGCGTTCGGCGGGCGGCTCGTGGTGGTCACGGGGGCGGGCTCGGGGATCGGGCGGGCGACGGCGCGGGCTTTCGGGGCGCATGGGGCAGAAGTGGTCTGTGCGGATATCGATAGGGATGCGGCGACACGCGTGGCCGAGGATATTGCGAAAGACTTTCAGGTCAAGGCGTACGGGGTGCGGGTCGATGTGGCGAATGCCGACGCCATGGAGGACTTTTCGCGAAATATCATCGCTGAATATGGCGTGCCGGATATTGTGGTGAACAATGCGGGGATCGCCGTCGCGGGAGCCTTCCTCGACCACACCATTGACGACTGGCGCAGGACCATCGACGTCAATCTGTGGGGCGTCGTGCACGGTTGCCGGCTCTTCGGCGCCGCCATGGCCGAGCGCGGCGCGGGCGGGCACATCGTCAACGTCGCCTCCCTGGCCGCCTTCGCGCCCTCCCGGGTGCTGCCCGCGTACTCGACCACGAAGGCCGCCGTGAAGATGCTCAGCGACTGCCTCAGGGCCGAACTGGCGGACCATGGCATCGGGGTCAGCGCCATCTGTCCCGGGTTCGTCTCGACGGGCATCGCGAGCCATGCCACGTACACGAAGGAGAGCCTGCGCGAGGACGCGGTGCGCGGGCTCGCGCGGCGCGGATACCCGGCAGAACGGGTGGCCGCGCACATTCTGCGCGCCGTCCGCAGAAACCAGGCGGTCGTCCCCGTGAACGCCGAGGGGAAAATCGGCTATGCGCTGTCGCGGATTTCGCCAAGGGCGATGCGCGGACTGGCCCGGTTGAGCAAATTCGCGGGTAAGGATCGCTCATACAGGAGAAGATGAATCTGTGTCTTCGCCGCAAATGGATGACGAGTGCGTCTACCCCAAAGCCCTCAGGCGGCAGCCCGCACAGCGCCGCAGCGCCCGGCGCGTCGAGCGGATGCTCGACGCCTGTGCCGAGCTCCTCGACGAGACCGGTTACGAGGCCCTGTCCACCACCCGCATAGCCGAGCGGGCGGGCGTCGCCATCGGGTCCGTCTACCAGTTCTTCCCCGACAAACGCGCCATCACGCAAGAGCTCACCCGGCGCAACGTCGAGGAGTTCGTCCGCAGAGTCGACCGCAGGTTCCTGGAGGAGGACTACCGCGGCTGGTGGGAGGCCGTCGATGCGATCATCGACGTCTACGTCGACATGCACAGGAAGGTCGCCGGCTTCAAGAGCCTGCACTTCGGCGACGCCGTCGACCTCAACCTGCTCGACTCCGACTCCGACAACAACACCGTGATCGCCGGCCGGCTGCGCGGCCTGTTCCTGAAGGAGTTCGGGCTGGCCGACAGCCCCTCGCTCGACCTGGCCGTGCTCGTGGCGGTCGAGGCGGGCGACGCGGTGCTGAAGCTGGCCTTCCGCCGCGACCCCGACGGGCAGCCGGAGATGATCGACGCGGCCAAGCAGATGATCAGAGGGTTCCTGGCCCGCCAGCTCAAATCCTTGCCGACGGTCCGCTGACGGGCCCGTTCAGCGGGTGAAGTCGTGGACGGCGCGACGGTACTCCAGGATCGCGGGTGACGCCTGCCCTTGACGGCCCCTGCCGTCAGGGCGGGCCGCGCCGCCCGCCGAGGTGCATGACCGGCGCCCACCGGCCGCCCGGAGGTGGCACCGAGACGGTCACCTCACGGGCCGCGACCCGTGGGTGGAGGGCTCCGGCCGGACCAGGGAGCCCGCCGCCACGACCGGCCGAGAACGTCGCGCGAGCCTATTGCGCGGGGCGCTCCTGGATCTCGCGCAGCGGCTCGGCCAGCCAGGCCGGGACGCCGCGCAGCCAGTGCCTGCCGTGCTCGCCGAGCGCGGTCGCGGGCGCCTGGTGCAGGCGTGACGTGGCCGGCGTGCGCAGGCAGGGGGCGGGCAGCGAGACCGGGCGCGTGTCCCTGGCCTCCCGCACGTTCAGGCGGGTCTCCAGCGCCCGCAGGTTGCGTTCGGCGGTCTCGATGGCCTCCAGGCGGGCCGAAAGGTAGCCGGCGACGCCGGGCACGAGCGCCGACAGCACCACAGCACAGGCCAGCGTGAAGGTCATCTGCTTGGACAGGCCCATCACAGTCCCTCCGCTCGCGTGGCGGCAAAGCAACTGGTATATGCCCGCTGACCTGCGAAAACACGCACCCTGTGCCCGGTATTGGGGGAGATGTTACCTAAGGGGACGCGCGGCGATGCGAATTGTCCGGGCAAAGGGCCGGGCCGGTCGGTAGTCTCGCGTTGTGGCGCATGTGACCCGTGAGCACCTTGATCGTCTGCTTGAGCAGGCGCTGTTGGCCGACGACCACGATTCCCTGGCCAGTCGGCTCTACGACGTCGCGCTCGACTATTCGTCCGGCGACGTGTCCAGGGCCTCCATCCTGGTGCTCGCCGCCGAGGAGTGGCGAGCGGCGGGGCAGCCCGCGCGCGCGATGGAGTGTTTCCAGCGCGCGGTCGAGGACGGTGGCGAGGCGGGTTTCGACCCGCGTGCCGGCATCGCCGACACGCTCTTCGAGCTCGACAGGCCGGATGAGGCGAGGGAGGTCATCGAGACGATACGCGCGGAGGGGAACGTCTCCACGGCGACCGCTCACACGATCGCCGAGACGCTGGTCGCCTATGGCGATCTCCAAGGGGGCCTCGAGTGGGCCACCCAGGCCGCCCTGCGGTGCGAGGAGAACGACCCGGAGCAGGTGGCGCTGCTGCGTACGCGCTACCGCATCAGGGTCGATCTCGGGCTGCCCGAGGACGAGCTGGACGAGCTCGTCTCCTGAGGCGGCCGCGCGTCGATCGAGCCCGTCCACCGGACCGGGCTCGCTGAGCCGTGCCCGCACCATGAAGGTGGCCGGAGGGGCCACGGTCCCCGCACGGTCCGTTCGTGGGGACCGCGACCCCTCCGTTCAGGGGATGCCGGGCGTGGCAGGCACGGTCCACGCCCGGACAGGGTGGCTCATTTCAGTGCGAGACCGCCGAGGGCGTCGGTGAGCCCGGCCGCCCCGGAGCCGCCGCCGGGCAGCACCGCGACGCCGTCCAGGCTGTCCATCGCCTTGGGCAGCACCTGGCCGATGAGCTCCGCGCTGACCTCGCTGACCGGCTCCTGGAGGCCGAGCGGCGAGTCGGTGCCGGTGGTGACGACGCGGTTGTCGTAGGGGCCCCTGCCGACCGTCATCTCGTCGGGCAGCCTGCTGTTCAGCGAGGTTCCCGGCACTTCGGGCAGCATCGGGAGGGGCGGCAGCGGGGGCAGCTTCGCCATGGTCGCCAGGTCCGCCACCCCGGCCGGGCCGGGCATCATGGGAAACAGCGCGGGCGACGCCGAGAACAGCGACGCCAGCCCCCAGGTGGCTCCCGTGCCGCTCAGGTCGGCCATGCGCAGCACCTGCTTGCCGGTCGCCAGGCCCTTGTAGCCGGCCTGCCTGGCCATCTCCCCGGCGGCCATGGCCACCTTGTTGCTCTCGCTGGTGATCATGCGGCTGCCGGCCGAGCCGCCCTCCTCAAGGCGCAGCGTGGAGGGGTTCTCGCAGGCCGAGACGACCGAGGCGGGCGACAGCACCGCGGTCTCCGCGCACCCGCCGGCCATGGAGGTGCCGGTGAACAGCCAGCTGACGCCCGCGGCCAGCGCGGCCACGGCGATCATGCTCCGGAACTTTCGGAATGACACCGCACGTCTCCCTGAGTCGATGTCGGTGATCTGACGAACGCTCACCGTAGTCACCCGCGGGCCGGGGGAGGTGCGGCTTGTCCGAAGGGTGGGGCGAACCTTACCGAGCGCGTGGCGCGATGACCGGGCCATGACACGCCGGAGCCCGGGAATCACCTGGACCCGGGCCATGACACGCCGGAGCCCGGGGATCGCCTGGATCCCCGGGCTCTCTAGGACGCGCCCTTATGCCGCTCGCTGGATGAGCAGCTCGTCGTCGCCCAGCTCGACCAGCACCTTGTCGCCGTCGGCGACCTCGCCGGACAGGACCGCCTTGGCCAGCTTGTCGCCGATGGCGGACTGGACCAGGCGGCGCAGCGGGCGGGCGCCGTACAGCGGGTCGTAGCCCGTCAGCGACAGCCACTCTCGGGCCGCCGGCGTGACCTCCAGCGTCAGCCTGCGGTCGGCCAGGCGCTGCGCCAGGCGCTCGACCTGCAGATCCACGATCTGCGCCAGGTCCTCGGAGCCGAGCGCGTCGAAGAGGATCACGTCGTCGAGCCGGTTGAGGAACTCCGGCTTGAACGAGCCGCGCACCGCCCCCATGACCGCCTCGCGCTTGGCGCCGTTCTCCAGCGCCGGATCGACGAGGAACTGCGAGCCGATGTTGGAGGTCAGGATCAGGATCGTGTTGCGGAAGTCGACCGTGCGGCCCTGGCCGTCGGTCAGCCGGCCGTCGTCGAGCACCTGCAGCAGGATGTCGAACACCTCGGGGTGCGCCTTCTCGACCTCGTCGAGCAGCACCACCGTGTACGGGCGGCGCCGGACGGCCTCGGTGAGCTGGCCGCCCTCCTCGTAGCCGACGTACCCGGGAGGCGCGCCGACCAGCCTGGCCACGCTGTGCTTCTCGGAGTACTCGCTCATGTCGATGCGGGTCATCGCCCGCTCGTCGTCGAACAGGAACTCCGCCAGCGCCTTGGCCAGCTCGGTCTTGCCCACGCCGGTCGGGCCGAGGAACAGGAACGAGCCGGTCGGGCGGTCGGGGTCGGCGATGCCGGCGCGGCTGCGGCGTACGGCGTCGGAGACGGCCTGCACGGCCTGCCGCTGCCCGATGAGGCGCTTGCCCAGCTCCTCCTCCATGCGCAGCAGCTTGGCCGTCTCGGCCTCCAGCAGCCGCCCGGCGGGGATGCCGGTCCAGGACGAGATCACCTCGGCGATGTCGTCGGCGCCGACCTCCTCCTTGACCATGGCGTTGTCGGGCGGCGCGGCCTCGGAGGCGGCCTTCAGCGCCTGCTCCAGCCGGGGCACCTCGGCGTACATGAGCCGCGAGGCGGCCTCGAAGTCGCCGTCGCGCTGGGCCCGCTCGGCGGCGCTGCGCGCCTCGTCGAGCTGCTTCTTCAGCTCACCGACCTTGTTGAGCCCGGCCTTCTCGTGCTCCCAGCGGCCGACGAGGGCGTTGAGCTCCTCCTGCCGGTCGGCCAGCTCCTGGCGGAGCCGTTCGAGCCGCTGGACGCTGGCCTCGTCGGTCTCCTTCGACAGGGCCAGCTCCTCCATCTTCATGCGGTCGACGCTGCGCTGGAGCTGGTCGATCTCCACGGGACGGGAGTCGATCTCCATGCGCAGCCGCGAGGCGGCCTCGTCGACCAGGTCGATGGCCTTGTCGGGCAGGAAGCGGTTGGTGATGTAGCGGTCGGACAGCGCGGCGGCGGCGACCAGCGCGCTGTCGGCGATCTGCACCTGGTGGTGGGCCTCGTAGCGGCCCTTCAGCCCGCGCAGGATCGCGATGGTGTCCTCGACGGTGGGCTCACCCACGTAGACCTGCTGGAAGCGGCGCTCCAGCGCCGGGTCCTTCTCGATGCGCTCGCGGTACTCGTCGAGCGTGGTGGCGCCGATCATACGCAGCTCGCCGCGGGCCAGCATGGGCTTGAGCATGTTGCCGGCGTCCATCGCGCCCTCGGCGGCCCCCGCGCCGACGACGGTGTGCAGCTCGTCGATGAACGTCACGATCTGCCCGTTGCTCTCCTTGATCTCGGAGAGCACGGCCTTGAGCCGCTCCTCGAACTCGCCGCGGTACTTCGCGCCGGCCACCATCGCGCCCAGGTCGAGCGAGATGAGCCGCTTGTTGCGCAGCGACTCGGGCACGTCGCCGGCCACGATGCGCTGGGCCAGGCCCTCGACGACGGCGGTCTTGCCGACGCCGGGCTCGCCGATGAGCACCGGGTTGTTCTTGGTGCGGCGGCTGAGCACCTGGACGACGCGGCGGATCTCGGTGTCGCGGCCGATCACCGGGTCGAGCTTGCCGCCGCGGGCCCGCTCGGTCAGGTCGACGCCGTACTTCTCCAGCGCCTGGTAGGTGTCCTCGGGCGTCTCGCTGGTGACGCGGGCGTTGCCGCGTACCTTCTCGAACGCGTCGAGCAGCGCCTGCGGCGTGGCCCCCTGCGACTTGAGCAGCTCGGCCGACTGCCCGCCGTCGGCCGCCAGGCCGACCAGCAGATGCTCGGTCGAGACGTAGAGGTCTTCGAGGCGGTTGGCGTGCTGGGCCGCGGTGTTGAGCACGGTCAGGAGCTGGCGGGAGCTCGACGGCGCCCCCACCGTCGCGCCCTGCGCCTTCGGCAGCGCCGCCAGCTGCTCCTCCGTGCGGGCCCGCAGCGTGCGCCAGTCGGCGCCGACGGCCTCGAGCAGCGGCACGGCGGTGCCGCCCGTCTGCGAGAGCAGCGTGGTCAGCAGGTGAGCCGGGGAGATCTCCGGGTTGCCCTCGGCGGCGGCGCGCCGCATGGCACCCGAGAGCGCTTCCTGGCTCTTCTGGGTGAGCTTGTAGTCCATGGTCTTAGGCCCCCGGTGGCAGCTCGTAGCGGATCAAGGCTCTGACCATGCGCATCTCGGCGCGCAGGCGGTGAACCTCCTCACGCAGCCGCAGAGCTTCGTTCTCGAGCTCGAGAATCCGCTTGATCCCCGCGAGGTTGATGCCCTCTTCTTGGGAGAGCCGTTGCACCTCGCGGAGCTGGATGATGTCTCTTGTGGAGTAGAGGCGGCCGCGCCCCGCCGTGCGGCCAGGACTGACCAGGCCGAGCCGGTCGTACTGGCGCAGCGTCTGCGGGTGGAGCCCCGAGAGCTGCGCGGCCACCGAGATCACATAGACAGGGGTGTCGTCTGACAGGTCGAAGTAGTTGGCGTCCATCGGCTTACTCGCTTCTGGCTCGCTGAATGAGCTCTGCGCGCGGGTCCTCGCTCGCGTGGGCGGTGTTGAACTCGTTGAGCAGCTCACGCGACTTGTCGTCGAGCGTCTTCGGGACGACCACCTCGACGCTCGCGAGCAGGTCGCCCTTGGTGCCGTCTTTCCTCGTAACGCCCCTGCCGCGCACGCGGAACGTGCGCCCGTTGGGGGTGCCGGCGGGAATGCGCAGCGTGACCGGCATGCCCTTGAGGATCGGCACCTTGATCTCGGCCCCCAGTGCGGCCTCCGTGAACGTCACGGGAACCGTGATCGTGAGGTTGTCACCCGACCGGCCGAACACGGCGTGCGGCTTGACGTGGGTGAGGATGTAGAGGTCGCCCGCCGGGCCGCCGTTCTCGCCCGGCGCTCCCTTGCCCTTGAGCCTGACCTTCTGGCCGTCGGCCACCCCCGCGGGGATGCGCGCCTGGATGGTGCGGGTGCTCTTGGCGCGGCCGCTGCCCTCGCACACGGGGCAGGGATCGTCCACGATCAGCCCGCGGCCCTTGCAGTCGCGGCAGGGCTCGGAGAAGGCGAAGTTGCCGAGGTTGCGGCTGGCCGCGCCGGTGCCCTCGCAGGTGGGGCAGACCCTGGGGGTCGTGCCCGCCTTGGCGCCGGTGCCGCTGCACGCGGTGCAGGCGGCGGAGCTGGTCAGCCTGAGTGACACGGTGGTGCCCTCGACGGCTTCGGTGAACGTCAGCGTCACCTCGGACTCGATGTCCTGGCCACGCCTGGGGCGGGTGGTGCTGGTGGTGCGGGTGGCCCCGCCACCGCGGTTGAACAGCCCGCCGAACAGGTCGCCGAGCCGCTCTCCCGCGCTCCCGCCGTGACCGGTCTGCTGGCTGGTGCCGCCGAACAGGTCACCGAAGTCGAACGGGAAACCGCCACCGCCGGGCCGCTGGCCGCCCACCCCGGACCCGAACAGCGTGCGCGCGTCGTCGTACTCCTTGCGCCGCTTGGTGTCGGACAGCACGTCGTACGCCTCGGAGACCTCCTTGAACTTGGTCTCCTTGGTCGCGTCGCCCTGGTTGGTGTCGGGGTGGTACTGCCTGGCCAGCTTCCGGTAGGCCTTCTTGATCTCGTCAGCGGTGGCGGTCTTGGGCACACCAAGGACGGCGTAGTAGTCCTTTTCCAGGTAGTCCTTGGTGCTCATCTACGGCCCTTCGTCCTATTTGCTCAGTTTTCGTCGTCATCGGACGCGGCAGGGGCGTCCTCGGGCTCGGCGACGGCCACCCGCGCCGGGCGCAGCACCCTGTCACCCATCCGGTATCCAGGCTGCAACACTTCGACGGCCGTCGGCTCGCTCACGTCCGGCGAATAGCTGTGCATCAGCGCCTCGTGGACGGTCGGGTCGAACGGCTCGCCCTTCTGCCCGAAGGAGCTGAGCCCCAGCTTGGTGAGCGCCGACTCCAGCGACTCCGCCACCTTCGCGAAGCCTCCGGTCAGCTCGCCGTGGTCGCGCGCCCTGCCGATGTCGTCGAGCACGGGCAGCAGCTCCGTCAGAGCCCCCGCGACGGCCTGCTCGCGCACGGCCGCGCGGTCGCGCTCGACGCGCCTGCGGTAGTTGACGTATTCGGCCTGGAGGCGCTGGAGGTCCGCGGTGCGCTCGGCGAGCTGGGCCTCCAGCTCGCCGTTGCCGCCCGCCGCCGGGGCGGGCGCCTGCTCGGCGCCCTCCTGGCCGTCGGCGGGAGCGGACTCCCTGACCTGGCCCGTCTCCGGGTCGATCTTGCGGTTGTCGCGGATCACCGGCTCCTCGTGCCCGTTGTCACGCGGCGGCATCACTGGTCCTTCTTCGGCTGGTCGTCGTCGACGATCTCGGCCTCGACCACGTCGTCATCGGCCTTCTGGCCCTGACCGGCGGAGGCGTCCTGCGGGGCGCCCTCGGGGCCGGCCTGCTGGCCCTGGCTGGCGGCGTAGATGGCCGAGCCCATCTTCTGGCTGACCGTGGCGAGCTTCTCCGCCGAGGTGCGGATGACGTCGGTGTCGGTGCCCTCCAGAGCCTTCTTCAGCTCGGCCAGGGCGTCGTTGACCTCGGTCTTGATCTCGCCGGGGACCTTGTCGTCGTTCTCGCGCAGGAACTTCTCCGTCTGGTAGGCCAGACCGTCCGCGTTGTTGCGGACCTCGGCCTCCTCGCGGCGCTTCTTGTCCTCCTCGGCGTACGACTCGGCCTCGCGCATCATGCGCTCGATGTCGTCCTTCGGCAGCGCGGAGCCGCCGGTGATCGTCATCGTCTGCTCCTTGCCGGTGCCCAGGTCCTTGGCGGAGACGTTGACGATGCCGTTGGCGTCGATGTCGAAGGTGACCTCGATCTGCGGGATGCCGCGCGGCGCCGGCGCGATGCCGGTCAGCTCGAAGGTGGCCAGCTTCTTGTTGTAGGAGGCGATCTCGCGCTCGCCCTGGTAGACCTGGATCTGCACCGACGGCTGGTTGTCCTCGGCCGTGGTGAAGACCTCGGAGCGCTTGGTCGGGATCGTCGTGTTGCGCTCGATGATCTTGGTGAAGATGCCGCCCTTGGTCTCGATGCCCAGCGACAGCGGGGTCACGTCGAGCAGCAGGACGTCCTTGACCTCACCCTTGAGCACGCCGGCCTGGAGCGCGGCGCCGATGGCCACGACCTCGTCGGGGTTGACGCCCTTGTTGGGCTCCTTGCCGCCGGTCAGCTCGCGGACGAGCTCGGTCACGGCGGGCATGCGGGTCGAGCCGCCGACGAGCACCACGTGCGCGATGTCGGAGACCTTGATGCCGGCGTCCTTGATGACCTGGTGGAACGGCCCCTTGGTCCGCTCGAGCAGGTCGGCCGTCAGGCGCTGGAACTCCGAGCGCGTCAGCTTCTCGTCGAGGTGCAGCGGGCCCTCGGACGACGCCGTGATGTAGGGCAGGTTGATGTTGGTCTCGGACTGGCTGGACAGCTCGATCTTGGCCTTCTCCGCCGCCTCGCGCAGACGCTGGAGCGCCATCTTGTCCTTGGCCAGGTCGACGCCGTGCGCGTTCTGGAAGCGCTTGACCAGCTCGTCGACGATGCGCTGGTCCCAGTCGTCGCCGCCGAGGTGGTTGTCACCGGAGGTGGCCTTGACCTCGACGAAGCCGTGGCCGTCCTCTTGGCCGACGTCGAGCAGCGACACGTCGAAGGTGCCGCCACCGAGGTCGAAGACCAGGATCGTCTGGTCCTGCTCCTTGTCGAGCCCGTAGGCGAGGGCCGCGGCGGTCGGCTCGTTGATGATGCGGAGCACGTTGAGGCCCGCGATCGTGCCGGCCTCCTTGGTGGCCTGCCGCTGGGCGTCGTTGAAGTAGGCCGGGACGGTGATCACCGCGTCGGTGATCTTCTCGCCCAGGTAGGCCTCGGCGTCCTGCTTGAGCTTCTGCAGGACGAAGGCGCTGATCTGCTGGGGCGAGAACTTCTTCCCGTCGATCTCCTGGGACCAGTTGGTGCCCATCTCGCGCTTGACCGAGCGGATCGTGCGGTCCACGTTGGTGACGGCCTGCCGCTTGGCGACCTCGCCGACGAGGACCTCGCCGTTCTTCGCGAAGGCGACCACGGACGGCGTGGTCCGCGAGCCCTGCGCGTTGGCGATGACGGTGGGCTCACCGCCCTCGAGGATCGAGACGACGGAGTTGGTCGTCCCAAGGTCGATACCTACCGCACGTGCCATGAGTACGTCCTTGTAGTCAAAGTTGAGTCGGTCAGACTCAACCTATGGATGCGTGTCGTCTTTGTCAAACGACTTGAGCCTACCCGACTCAACCCCTGTGAGCGTGAAAGCATTCCCGACGAACGGGCAAGAACGGGCGTGACAGTGCACAACACGCGTAACGGACCCGAACGGTTAGGGGTTCCTCCCGATCTGTTCGATGCGCACTTCGCCGAGATCCACCGCTACATCGCGCGGCGGCTGTCGGAGGACGTCGCCGACGACCTCGCCGCCGACGTCTTCGTCATCGCCGTCGGCGGCGGCTACGACCCCTCCGTGGGGGCCGTGCGGCCCTGGCTTTACGGCATCGCCACCAACCTGATCGCCCGGCACCGCCGTACCGAGATCAGGCGGTGGAAGGCGATCAGCCGCGCGGCCGAGCGCGACGGCGGCGGCGGGCACGAGGACGAGGTGCTCGACCGGGTCAGCGCGGCCCGCTTCACCGGGCCGCTCGCGGGGGCGCTGGCCGGGCTGAAGCAGCGCGACCGGGACGTGGTGCTGCTGATCGCGCTGGGCGGACTCGGCCACGCCGAGGTGGCGCAGGCGCTCGGCATCCCGTACGGGACCGTCGCGTCCCGGCTGAGCCGCGCGCGCAAGCACCTGCGCAAGGCGCTGGGGGACGTCAATCCGTTCAAGGAGGGCTTCGATGGATGAGCTGGACCTGCTGGCCCGCGCGCTCCCCGACGCGCGCCCGCCGTCCCCGGAGGTCGTGCGGCGCGCCCGCGCCCGCCTGGCCGTTGGGACACGAGTCGCGCGCCGGGGCCGGCCGTGGGCGTTGTGGGCGGCGGTCGCCACGACGGGGGTCGTGGGGGTGGTCTTCGCGCTGGTCGCGAACCTGGCGCCGGCGCCGGTGGCCGTCCGCCCGGCCGACCCCGGCCAGGCGCTGCTCGACCTGGCCGCACGGGTCGAGCGGCGGCCCGAGGAGAAGGGCGCGTACTGGCGGACGACCACCCAGTCGGGGCGCCGCATGTACGCGGGCACGTACACGGTGCGGGTGACCTCGGAAGCCGACCACTGGTACCCGCGCGACGACAAGGACCCCGCGCTGACCCGGTGGCTGGCGCCGGTCGTCCGGCCCGACGGCCGGGCGGACGAGCGGGCCTGGCGCGCGGCGGGCGCGCCGAAGCGGATCACGCCCGAGTGCCCCAGCGGCTCGGCCACGGCGGAGTGCAAGGAGCTGCCGGTGGCGGACACCACCCGGCCCGGGTGCGTGTATCTGTGGGGCGTCCACCGGGAGAACCCTCTCTCGCAGGCTCCCCTGGAGGACGTCACCCTGGCCGACCTTAAGGCGATCCCCGCCGAACCCCGCGCCCTGGACGCCTACCTGCGTGACCAGCACAAGAGCGACCCGTCACAGCCCGTTGAGACGTTCGTGGCCACGAAGGCGGCGCGGCTGCTCGGCCTGCCCTTGAGCCCCGGCCAGCGGGCCGCCGTCCTGCGGCTGCTGGCCGCGCACCCGCTCACCCGGGTCGGCGGCACCGTGACCGACCCGCTCGGCAGGAAGGGGCTGTCGGTGAGCTTCGGCGACCAGGCCGGGCTGGACATCGCCTGGTACGCCCAGGGCCGATCCGTGATCGCGGCCACGACCAGCACGTACGTCATCGACCCCGGCACCGGCGCAACGCTGGCCGAGGTCCAGACCACGAACCAGGCGCTGCCGGGGCTGGCCAAGGGCACGGCCCTCACCTACGACGCCTTCGAGAGCGGCTGGACCGACGCGCGGCCCGACCGTCCCCGGGCCTGCTCGCCCAGCAGGTGAAGCGGGGCGGACCCCCGGGACGGTGGGCGCGTCACCGGGGGTCCGCATGGGAGATGGCTCAGAGCGGGGTGGTCATGTCGGTCTGGATCTCGGTGGCCTTGAGCGCCCGGTTGTAGATGCGGACCTCGTCGATGAGGCCGCTGAAGTACTCGCTCCAGAGGCTGTTGCCGCCGATCCGGAGGACGCCGTTGTCGGTGCGGATGGGGCCTCCGGCGGCCCGCTGGCTGGACAGGACGCCGTTGACGTAGAGGCGCAGGGTGGTGCCGTCGTAGGTGGCGGCCAGATGGGACCAGGTGTTGAGGGGCAGGGAGGCGGTGCCGCCGGTGCCGACCTCGCCGGTGGTGTGGATGATGGCGGCGGGGCGGTTGTTGTCGTTGCCGGCGGCCAGGACGTAGGCGAGGTCGTTGCCGTATTGCTTGTGGATGACCGTGCGCCAGCTGTTGACGGTGGCGGGGTTGACCCACGCTTCGAGGGTCATGCCGTTGGTCAGGCGCAGGCTGGCACTGTCGTTGACGGTGACCCAGCTCGACGTGCCGTTGAAGGAGAGGGCGGGGCCGTACTTGCCCGTGCCCGTCCACGTGGTGTTGGCCAGGGTGCCGGTGTTGCCCGACGGGGAGGAGTCGGCGAGCGTCGAGCCCGCGTTCTCGTTCATCCCGTACGCCGCCACCAGCCCCGGGTTCGCCGGAGGCGTGGTGACGGTGGCCGAGACCTCGGCCGAGGACGGGCTCACGTTGCCGGCCGCGTCGAACGCGCGGATCCGGTAGTAGTACGTCCCGGCGGCCAGCCCGGCGTCCGTGAACGAGGTGGCCTGCGCCGAGCCCACCTGGTTCGCGCCCGACGGCGTGAAGCCCGGCGTGGTGGACCGGTGCACCGTGTAGCCCTCGACGGCCACGTTGTCGGTGGAGGCGGTCCAGGTGAGCAGCGCGCTGCCGGGGCCACCGGTCGCGGCGGGTGAGCCGGGCGCGGTGGGCGCCTGCGTGTCGGGCTCGGGCTGCGCGCCGACGGGGGTGGTCATGTCGGTCTGGATCTGGACGGCGCTGAGCGCCCGGTTGTAGATGCGGACCTCGTCGATAAGGCCGCTGAAGTATTCGCTCCAGAGGCTGTTGCCGCCGATGCGCAGGACGCCGTTGTCGGTGCGGATGGGGCCTCCGGCGGCGCGCTGGCTGGCCAGGACGCCGTTGACGTAGAGGCGCAGGGTGGTGCCGTCGTAGGTGGCGGCCAGGTGGCTCCAGGTGTTGAGGGGGAGTGAGGCGGTGCCGCCGGTGGCGACCTCGCCGGTGGTGTGGATGATGGCGGCGGGGCGGTTGTTGTCGTTGCCGGCGGCCAGGACGTAGGCCAGGTCGTTGCCGTATTGCTTGTGGATGACCGTGCGCCAGCTGTTGACCGTGGCCGGATTCACCCAGGCTTCCAGGGTCATGCCGTTGGTCAGGCGCAGGCTGGGGGCGTCGTTCACGGTGACCCAGCTCGACGTGCCGTTGAAGGACAGGGCGCGGCCGTACTTGCCGGAGGCCGACCAGGTGGTGTTCGCCGCGGTGCCGGTGTTGCCCGAGCCGGAGGAGTCCGCGACCGCCGAGCCCGCGTTCTCGTTCATGCCGTAGGCGGCCACCAGGCCCGGCGGTGCCTGCACGGCCTCGTACGTCGCCGTGTACGTCGCCGCCGTGGCCGGCGCCACCACGTTGTGCGCCGCCGCGCCGCCGTCCGACCAGGACTTGAACGCCTGCTCACCCTGCGGCGACGGCGCCGTGATCGAGTTGCTGGAGCCGACGATGACCGTCCTCGTGAACGGCGTCACCGTCTGCTCCTGGTTGAAGCCGAGCTGGAGACCCGACGGGCTCGTCTGGAACGTGAGGTTCACCGTCTTCGGCTGCAGCAGCACGCTCTTGGTGTCGGTCAGGCCGTACTGGTCCGTCACGGTCAGGCGCAGCTCCAGGTGTGACGGGTACTCGTGGTCGGGCGCCTGGAACGAGCCGGACGCGCCGGTGAACCTGGTGATCTCGTGCTCGTGGCACGCGCCAGGACAGTGATGCATGATCAGCGTCCAGGTCATGCGGGAGCCGGGGATCGAGCCCTCCTCCGGGTCGGTGCCGGTGCCCGAGAAGGCGATCGTGTCGCCGACCGCCCACGTGGTCGCGGCCGTCGGCGCCGTGATCGCCGCCGTGGGCGCGGTGTTGCCCACGTTGACGGTGACCGTGGCGTCCCCCTGGCCGCCCTTGTCGTCCTTGACGCGCAGCGTGACCACGTATGAGCCGACCTGCGGGTACGTCCGCGACGGCGTCGCCGACACCGAGTCGTCGAGCTCGCCGTCGCCGTCGAGGTCCCACGCGTACGTGAGCGGGTCGCCGTCGGCGTCCGTCGAGCCGGTGCCCGAGAAGTTCACGGTCAGCGGGGCGCTGCCGGAGGTGGGCGTGGCGCTGATGACCGCCGTGGGCGGCGCGTTGTTGAACAGGTAGCGGACGATCGTGCCGCGGTCGTAGTCCACCGCGAACAGGTCGCCGTTCGGGCCCGTCTCCAGCTCCACCACGCCGGTCCCGGTGTCGAACGTGGCCACCGTCGCCGGGTCCGGCAGCCCGTTCGAGCCCTTCGTCATCACCCAGACGCACTTGCGGCTGTAGTCGGAGAAGAACAGGGCGCCGTCGTACGCGTCCGGGTACGCGCCGCCCGGGTAGAAGGCGACCCCGCTGGAGGACGACTGGCCGCCGGGCGTGCACATGTCGCCGGAGTAGAGGCGCCGGCCGTGGTTCCAGGAGTAGAACGGCTGCGCGTGCGCGGAGGCGCCGGCCGCGTAGAGGTTCTCGCAGAGGGTCAGGTTGAGGGCGTCGTAGCCGTTCTCCCTGGCCGGGCCCTCGTAGCAGGGCCAGCCGAAGTTGGCGACGCCGCCGGTGGGGTTGGGGATCCGGTTGATCTCCTCGTAGGTGCCCCAGCCGACCTCGCCGGACCAGATCTCGTCCGTGCCGGGGCGCTGGGTGAAGCGGAACGGGTTGCGCAGGCCGTGGGCGATGATCCTGGCCACGTTGGGGTCGGAGCTGCCGGCGTTCGGGTTGCCGGAAGCAGCAGCCCCCGTGTCCGGATTTATCCGGATAATCGTGCCGTCGAGGCCGGCCGGGTCGCCGTTCGTCCGCACATCCTGCGACCGCAGCGCGCCGCCCTCGGCGGCGGGCGGGCTCAGCGCCGTGCCCACCGCGCCCGGCGGGTCGCCGCACGGGTTGTCCGGCACCACGTCCGAGCCCGGCAGGTTGTCCTGCCCGTAGTCGGAGAACTGGAAGCTGGCGCCGTCACCGGCCGAGGCGTACAGCGCGCCGTCGCGGCCGAACTGCAGGTCGCCGATCGAATGGCTCGGATACTGCTGGCACCAGTCGGTGATCAGCGGAGTCTCCGCGCCCGACGCCGACAGGACCGACAGGCGGCCCGTGACGCGGCAGCCGTCCTCCGTCGGGCCCGGAGGCGAGGGGCAGTCGTCGAAGTCGTCGTTCGGCTGACCCCAGCGGGGAGCGGTGCCGCCGGGCTCCGCGTCGTACGAATAGAGCACGTAGACCCGCGGATCGGCCGGGAAGTTCGGGTGCAGCGCCAGGCCCAGCAGGCCGCGGTCCCAGTAGTCGTGCACGCGCGTGCGCAGGTCCGCGAAGACGGTGGGGGTGGTGTCCGTGAGCGAGTCGAAGACCTTGATGTAACCGCCCTTCTCGGCCACGAACACCCGGCCGTCGGGCGCGAACTCCACGTTCGTCGGGTTCGTCAGGCCGCTGAAGACGGTCTGCTTCTGGAAGCGCTGGGGCAGGGCCACCGCCTGGGGCGCGAGGACGACGAGGCCGGTCAGGATCAGGGCAGCGGAAACCAGGCAGGATAAGAGCCTTCTCACGGGTCCCCCCATTGGAGCGTGACATCACCCCCGGCGCCCCCACGCCACGGTGTTTCTGATCGATGTATCCCGCGCCATCGATCATTTGTCACTGGGGTTGTCCGTAAGTGGACAGATCAGGGCTTGGCGCCGTCCACGATCTTGCGCTTGCCGAGGGCCCGCTTCAGCTTGACCGTCGTCGTCTTCTCGATCGCGATCATCACGCACGACACGTTCTTCGCCTTGGGGGACGTGCCCTCGTACAGGGTGATCGTGACCTTCCTGGCCGTCTCCTTGACCTTGACCCGGTCGAGGACCGTGCACGGCTCCACCCCCGACCACCAGGTGAGCCGCACCTTCTTGCCCTTCGAGACGCCCTTCGCCTTGGTCCAGCGGATCTTGTGGACGTTGATGGCGTCGCCCGTCGGCTTGACCGGCTTCGGCTCCTGCACCGGATCCTTCGCCGGCGGGACGGTGGCGGCCGGGTTCGACACCACCGGGGGCTTCTGCGGGACCACGGTGGTGGAGGCCCGCTCGGCGGCCGGCTGAGCCGCGCCGCAACCCGTGGCGAGCGCCAGACATCCGGCCAGGAGAGTCGCTGTCATAGTCCGCATACCCATAGGACGGATCGCAGCGCCCGGCGGTTCAGGTGACTAGTGTGGTTCGCGTGCTCCGACAGGCCATGCTCGCCCTATCGAAGAGCCGGCGCGCCGAGCGGCTCGTCACCACCTCGCCCCTGACCGCCGACGTGGTCAGGCGCTACGTCGCCGACGACATCGGGGCCGTGGTCGGCGACCTCACCCGCGACGGGCTCCTCGTCAGCGTCGACCACCTCGGCGAAGAGGTGAACGACCCCGCCCAGGCCGAAGCGGCCGTCGCCTCCTACGTCGCGCTGCTCGACCTGCTGCCCGCCGGCTCCGACGTGTCCGTCAAGCTCACCGCCCTCGGCCTGCGGCAGTCGCAGCGGCTCGCCACCACCAACGCCGCCACCATCTGCGCGGCCGCCGCCGGCAAGGGCGTCACCGTCACGCTCGACGCCGAGGAGCACGACACCGTCCCCGGGCTGCACGCCGTCCACGCCGCGCTGCGCCGCGACCATCCCGACGTCGGCGTGGTCGTGCAGGCGTACCTGCCCGACTCGCTCGACCGCTGCGAGAAGCTCGGCGGGGCCCGCGTGCGGCTGTGCAAGGGCGCCTACACCGCGCCCGGCGCCTACACCAGGCCCGCCGACATCGACCGGTCCTTCGTCCGCTGCCTCAAGATCCTCATGGCCGGCACCGGCTACCCGATGGTCGCCACGCACGACCCCCGCCTGCTGCGCATCGCCTCCGCGCTCGCCGTCCTCGCCGGGCGCGACCTGAGCGGGTTCGAGTACCAGATGCTGTACGGGGTGCGGCCCGACGAACAGGCGCGGCTGGCCGGGCTCGGGGCGCGGGTGCGCGTCTACGTCCCCTACGGGTCCGACTGGTACGCCTACCTCATGCGCCGCCTCGCCGAACGCCCCCGCAACCTCGCCTTCTTCCTCCGCTCGCTGGCATCGCGCCGCTGATCCCCTTCTACGGCCCTGTGGCGCGTAGCCGATAGGCTCCAGGTCAGCGTCTACTTCCTCCGAGGGGCCGAAATGATCGCGATTCTGGGCACGGGCAAGATGGGCGAGGCTCTGCTGTCCGGGCTGCTGCGCGCCGGGTTCAAGCCGGGCGACATCATGGCGACCACCCGCAGGGCCGAGCGGGCCGAGGCGCTGCGCGAGACGTACGGCGTGCGCGTCGTGTCCAACCCGGAGGCCGCCAAGGCCGCCGACACGCTCATCCTCGCCGTCAAGCCGCAAGACATGGGCACCCTGCTCGCCGAGATCGCCCCCTACGTGCCCGCCGAGCGGCTGGTCATCTCCGCGGCGGCCGGCATCACCACGTCGTTCGTCGAGCAGCGGCTCGGGGTCGAGGTGCCCGTGGTGCGGGTGATGTCCAACACGCCGATCCGGTTCGACGAGGCCATGAGCGTGATCTCGGCGGGGGCGTACGCGGGCGAGGAGCACCTCAAGCTCACCGAGGGGCTGCTGCGGCCGGTCGGCAAGGTGCTGCGCATCCCCGAGTCGCAGCAGGACGCCGCCACGGCGCTGTCCGGCAGCGGGCCCGCCTACTTCTTCTACCTGGTGGAAGCCATGGTCGACGCGGGCATCCTGCTCGGCATGCCGCGCGCCGCCGCCCTCGACATGGTCACCCAGTCGATCGTGGGGGCCGCGGTGATGCTGCGCGACTCGGGCGAGCACCCGGTGATCCTGCGCGAGGCGGTCACGTCGCCGGGCGGCACGACGATCGCGGCCATCGCGGAGCTGGAACGGCACAGCGTGCGCGCCGCCTTCCTCGCCGCCATCGAGGCCGCCCGCGACCGCGGGCGTCAGCTCGCCTCTGGGTGAAGATTTATTTGTTACGGCAGAGCCGACGTCACCGCCACCCGCCGCACGTGGCTGAGGGCCTCCAGGAAAACGCCCGCTGACCCCGCACGTGGCCGGCCGCCGCTACGTGCGCATCCTTGACCATCCGCGTGGTCACGGCGGACCGGGGCGCGGTCGCCCTGGTCACACCGGCGCCGGGCCACGCGGCACTGGAGCCCGCCCCGGCGCACGAAGCACGTCACGGCACCGGACCCCTCCCGGCACTGGAGCACCCCCGGGAACTGAAGCACGTTCCGGCGTCGGAGCGCGTCACGGTGCCGGAGCCCGCCCTGGCGCCGGAGCCCGTCCCCACGTCCGGTCCCGCTCGGCGCCGGAGCCCGTCTCCGTGGCGGATCCGTTCCGGCGAGGGATTTGCCCGAGCGGGCGCTTGTGCATGGGAGTGGCGGGCGTTCACGATGGGTCGGGTGACGGTCCGTCGCGGGGTCGCCCCGCTGCTCGTCCTCATGGCCCTGACCGGCTGCACCTCCGAGCAACCGGCGGCCGTACAGGTCGCCGAGGTGCGGCGTGCGCCGGTCACCGAGGTCGTCGAGGCGCCGGCCACCATCGGCGCGCGTGCCTCCGCGACCCTGCGCGCGCCCGCCCAGGGCACGATCGCCAAGCTCTACGTCCGCGACGGTGACCGCGTCCGGAAGGGGCAGATCGTGGCCAGGATCCGCTCGCCCCAGGCCGAGGACCAGCTCCGGCAGGCGCGCCGGGCGTCCGAGATGGCCGCCCCCGCGAGCTTCCGCGCTCCGGCCGTGCGCCTGCCCACGCTCGACACCAGCGCCTTCGACCGCAAGGTCGCCCGGCACTTCGCCCAGGCCCGCAAGGAGGCCAGGAAGGTCGAGGACAGGCCGACCCGCAAGCGGCTGCTGAGCGCGATCGACCTGGCCGCCACCCAGTATCGGGCCCAGACGAAGGCGCTGGCCTCGATCACCGCCCAGCTCAACCGCTCGATCGGCGGCCTCATGTCCGGCCTCACGAGCGGCCTGTCCAGCTCGATGGCCTCGCTGCAGGCCGCCTCCAGGACGCAGGCCAGGGCCGCGGTCAAGGCGGCCGAGCGGACGGTGCGGTCGCTGACGGTCAAGGCACCGTTCGCGGGCGTCGTCACGCTCGGCCGGGTGTCGGGCGGCGGCGGCCTGCCGGGCGGCGTCGAGAGCCTGCTCAGCCAGCTCCCCGGCGGGAGCGGCGGGCAGCTCCCCTCCGTGCCGTCCGGCGGGTCGGCTCAGGGCAGCACTCCGGTGGCGGCCGGGGTGCCGGTCGCGGCCGGCGACCCGCTCGTCACCGTGACCGACGTGTCCGTGCTCACGCTGGCCGCCGACGTGGACGAGACGGACGTGCTGCTCGTCCGCGAGGGCGTCAAGGCGCAGGTGGAGCTGGACGCGGTCCCGGGCGCCACGTACGAGGCCGTGGTGACCGGCATCGGCGTCACCCCCATGGAGGGCACCACCGGCGGCGTCAGCTACCCGGTGAGCCTCAGGCTCGGTCCGGGCGCCTTCGACGACCGCACGAAGGCGCCGACACCCAAGCCGGGCATGAGCGCGGTCGCCCGGCTGACCGTGCGCGAGTCGCCGTCGGCCGTCGCCGCGCCCGCCTCGGCCATCGTCTCCAGCGGGCGCGAGAGCGTGGTCTGGGCGGTCAGCGGCGGCCGGGCGCACCGGCGCGTGGTCAAGCTCGGGGCCCAGGGGGATGCGGTGGTGGAGGTGCTGAACGGGGTGTCCGTGGGCGAGCGCATCGTCGTCAAGGGCGCGGACTCCGTACGGGAAGGACAGGCCCTTCCATGACCTCCGGCGGTGCTCCGGCCATCGAGGCGGTCGAGCTGGCGCGGCGCTACCAGCTCGACGGGGTGGCCGTCGAGGCGTTGCGGGGCGTGTCGTTGCGGGTCGGGGAGGGGGAGTTCGCGGCGATCGTGGGCCCGTCGGGGTCCGGCAAGTCCACGCTCATGCACCTGCTCGGCTGCCTCGACCGCCCGTCCTCCGGGGTGCTGAGGATCAACGGCGTGGACCTCTCGCGCCTGCCGGACGCGGAGCTGGCCGAGCTGCGCAACAGGACGATCGGGTTCGTCTTCCAGTCCTTCCACCTGCTGTCCAGGACGACGGCGCTGGACAACGTGGCGCTGCCGCTCGTCTACCGGGGGCTGGGCAGGGCCGAGCGGCGGGCCAGGGCGCGGGCGGCGCTGGAGTCCGTCGGGCTGGGGCACCGGCTGCACCATCGTCCGGCGCAGATGTCCGGCGGCGAGCAGCAGCGTGTGGCCATCGCCAGGGCGCTCGTGGGCGAGCCCAAGGTGCTGCTGGCCGACGAGCCCACCGGGAACCTCGACAGCGGCAGCGGGGCCGAGGTGATGGCCATCCTCGACCGGCTCAACGCCGAAGGCGGCATGGCGGTGGTGCTGGTCACGCACGACGCCGAGGTGGCCGCTCACGCCAGGCGCCAGATCCACATGCGGGACGGCCTGATCGAGCGGGACGACGGCCCACGAGGCGGCACAAGCGGCGGTGGGGTGAGGGTGTGAGCCTGCGTGAGGCGCTGGCGATGGCGCTGGAGGCGCTGCGGGTCAACCGGCTGCGCAGCGCGCTCACCATGCTGGGCGTGATCATCGGCGTGCTCGCCGTCGTCGTGCTGGTGGCCATCGGCACGGGCGCCAAGGACGAGATCGAGAGGCAGATCTCCGGCCTCGGCACGAACATCATCCTCGTCGTCCCCGGCCGCATCACCCTGGGGGCCGCGCCGACGCAGAGCAAGCTGGGCCTGGCCGACGTGGCTTACGTGCGGCGGGTGGTGGGGGACCCGTCGAAGGTGACGGTGTCGCTGCAGTCGGGCGAGACCGTGCGGGTGGGCAGGACCGAGGCGTTCGTGACGGTGATCGGCACGGACCAGAACCTGGTCAACATCTTCGAACGGCCCGTCGCGAAGGGCCGCCCGCTGAGCGGGACCGACGTGGACACGCGGCGCCGGGTGGCGGTGCTCGGCTCGGAGGTGGCCGACCGGCTGTTCGGCGAGCTGGACCCGATCGGGCGCCAGGTGACGGTGGCGGGGGCGCGCTTCCGCGTGGTGGGGGTGTACGCCGAGGTGGGGCAGACGTTCGGGCTGTCGCGGGACCAGGAGATCCACATCCCGGTGACGACGGCGCAGCGGCTGCTGGGGATCGAGCGGATCAACGGGATGGCGGTGGGCGCGTCCGGGCCGGACGAGATCGACCCGCTGTCCGACAAGGTGACGGCGGCGCTGCGGGAGCGGTATCCGGGCGAGCAGTTCTCGGCCGTCACGCAGACCGCGCTGCTCGGGACGGTCGGCAGCGTGCTCGGCATGCTGACCGGGGTGCTGGCGGCCATCGCGGGCATCTCGCTGCTGGTCGGCGGCGTGGGCGTGTCGAACATCATGCTGGTCAGCGTGCGCGAGCGGACCAGGGAGATCGGGCTGCGCAAGGCGCTGGGGGCCAGGCAGCGGGACGTCCTGGCCCAGTTCCTCATCGAGGCGGTGCTGCTGACCACGATCGGTGGTCTCGTCGGGATCGTGCTGGGGGTGGGCGGCTCGCTGGCCATCGCGGCGCTGACCGAGGTGCCGGCGTCGATCACGTGGTGGTCGATCGTGCTGGCGTTCGGGGTGTCGGCGGCGGTCGGCGTCTTCTTCGGCGTGGCCCCGGCACGAAGAGCGGGCCGCCTGGACCCGGTGATCGCCCTCCGCGCCGAGTGACCAGCCCACCCGCCCACCCGCACGCGGGCTCCGGCGTCGCGCCGCCCGCGCGTCGGCCACGGCACCGCTCGCGCGTCGGCCACGGCGCCGCTCCGCCCTGCGCCCGCACGCCCGCCCGGTCGCGGGCGTCAGGCGTCGCGGCGGTGCAGGAGGAGGGCGCCGGCGATGGTGGCGGCGGCGATCCAGGCCAGGTAGACGCCGAACCCGCTCCACGGCCCCAGCGAAGTGTTGCCCTCCCCGGCGACGAGCAGCATCCCCGCGTTGGTGGTGAAGTAGTCGGCGACGGTCCTGCCCCACTGGCCGGGCAGCTGGTTCACGAGTTGCGGCAGCACCAGCATGAGGGCGATGGCGGCCACGATCGCGCCGGGCGTGTGCCGGATGAGCGTGCCGAGGCCGAGCCCGAAGATGCCGCAGGCGGTCAGGTAGAGGGAGGCGCCGACGAGGGCGCGCAGGAACTCGCCGGCCTCAAGCCCCGGAGGCTGGGTGATGGACAGGCCGACGCCCATGGCGACGGCGCAGGCGAGCGCGCAGACGACCAGCGAGGTCGCGCTGAACACGACGAGCTTGCCGGTGAGCAGGCTGATCCGCCGGGGCACGGCCATCAGGGAGGTGCGGATGCCGCCGGTGCGGTACTCGCTGGAGATCACCAGGACGCCCAGCGTGGCCATGGCGAGCTGGGCGAACATGATGCCGAGCAGGCTGGAGGCGATGGCCTGCCCGGCGGGCACCGGCCCTTCCGCCATGCTCTTCACGGAGCCGCTGAGCAGCGCGCCGAGGCCGACCATCAGCGCAAAGGTGATCACGAGCGTCCACACCGTGGAACGCACCGAGCGGATCTTGGTCCATTCGGACCGGAGGATGTCGATCATGCCGAGAACTCCAGACTGTCCTTCGTCAGCTCCATGTAGGCCGCCTCCAGCGAGGGCTGCACGAACGTCAGCTCCTCCAGCGGGATGCCGGCCCTGGCGGTCAGGGTGCCGATCTCCAGGGTGCTCATCGCGGTCACCCGCAGGTGGTCGGGGTGCAGCTCGCCGACCTTGACCAGCTCGGCCACCTCGGCCAGCCGGGGCGAGCGCACCCGTACGTACCCCTGGGAGCTGCGGCCGATGAACTCCTGCACGCTCGTGTCGGCGATCAGCCGTCCCTTGCCGATGACGATCAGGTGGTCGGCGGTCTGCGCCATCTCGCTCATCAGGTGGCTGGAGACGAACACCGTGCGCCCTTCGGCGGCCAGCTTGCGCATGAACGTGCGGATCCACAGGATCCCGTCGGGGTCGAGCCCGTTGACGGGCTCGTCGAACAGCAGGATCTCGGGGTCGCCGAGCAGCGCCGCGGCGATGCCGAGCCGCTGCGCCATGCCGAGCGAGAACCCGCCGACCCGCCGCTTGGCCACCTCGCGCAGCCCGACGATCTCCAGCACCTCCTCCACGCGGGAGGCGGGGATGCCGTTGCTCTGCGCGATGGCGAGCAGGTGGTTGCGGGCGCTGCGCCCGCCGTGCACGGCTTTGGCGTCGAGCAGCGCGCCGACCTTGCGCAGCGGGTGCCGCAGCTCCGCGTAGGGGCGCCCGGCCACGAGCACGGACCCGCCGGAGGGGCGGTCGAGGCCGAGGATCATGCGCATGGTGGTCGACTTGCCGGCGCCGTTGGGGCCGAGGAAGCCGGTCACCTGACCCGGCTCGACGTCGAACGACAGGTCCGCGACGGCCGTGGTGCCGCCGTAGCGCTTGCTCAGGTTCGTTGCTCGAATCGCGCTCATGGTCCCAGCGTGCCGAGGCGCCCGCCGGTTTTCTTCCTGCCAGGGAACCGTTCGGGCGGCGGCGTCATAGGACCGTGGTCCTACGCTCCTGGTTGGACGAGCGCCGCCTCGTACGCGATGATCACGGCCTGGGCGCGGTCCCTGACGCCGAGCTTGGCGAACAGGCTCGTCACGTGGTTCTTCACGGTCGAGGGGGAGACGGCCAGGCCGGCGGCGATCTCGGCGTTCGAGCGGCCGCGGGCGATGAGCACCAGGATCTCCCGCTCGCGGTCGGTGAGCGCGGCCAGCTCGGCGGGCGCGGCGCGGGCCGGCGTGGTGCGCACGAACGTGCCGATGAGCCGGGTCAGCAGGCGCGGGGCGACGGCCGACTCGCCCCGGTGCACGACGCGCACGCCCTCGATCAGCTCCTCGGGAGAGACGTCCTTGGGCAGGAACCCGTCGGCGCCCGCGCGCAGCGCCGCCACCACGTTCTCGTCCAGGTCGAACGTGCTGAGCGCGAGCACCCGCACGCCCGGCAGCTCGGTGGTGATCAGCTCGGTGGCGCGGACGCCGTCCATGCCGGGCATGTGCAGGTCCATCAGCACCACGTCGGGGCGCAGCCGCCGGCTCAGCGCCACGGCCTGCTCGCCGTCGGCGGCCTCGCCGACCACGCTCATGTCAGGCTGGGCGTCGAGCATCAGCTTGAAGCCGGTACGGACGAGCGCGTGGTCGTCCACCAGCAGCACGCCGATCTTCTCTCCAGGGGTCATGCCTGCTCCAGCGGGATACGGGCGTGCACGCGGAATCCTCCTTCTGGGCGGGGCCCGGTGGACAGCTGGCCGCCGCACAGGGCGACCCGCTCGGCCATGCCGCCGAGCCCGAAGCCGGGCGTGCCGCCGTCCTTGGGCAGGCCGTCGTCGAGCACCTCGACCTCCACGGCGGAGGTCTCGTAGGCCAGGCGCACGCTGGCCCTGGCGCCGAGAGCGTGCTTGCGGGTGTTGGTGAGCGCTTCCTGGACGATGCGGTAGACGGCGTGGTCCACGGCGGCGGGCAGCTCGACGGGCTCCCCAGTGACGGTCAGCTCGGCCGGCAGGCCCGCGGACCTGGCCTCCTTGACCAGGGCGGGCAGGCGGTCGGCGCCCACGCCGGTGGCGGCGTCCGGCCCCTCGCTGCCGTCGGCCCGCAGCACGTCCAGCAGGCGGCGCATCTCGGTCATCGCCTGGCGGGCGGTCTGCTCGGCGCTCTCCAGGGCGTCCCTGGTGACGGCCTGCTCGGGCGGCAGCGTGGCGCGGGCGCCGCCGACCAGGGCGTTGATGACGGTGATGTGGTGGGCGACGACGTCGTGCAGTTCCCTGGCGATGCGCCGCCGTTCGGCGCGGACGGCGGCGTCGGCGGCCTCGCGCCGGCCGCGCTCGTTGAGCTCGTGCCTGAGCCGGAAGACCTGGCCCAGCCCGACGGGCAGGACGACGAGGAACACGGCGGCCAGCCAGCCGGCCTGCATCGGGGTGGCGAGGTCGAGGAGGAGGGCGTAGAAGAGCCAGGCGGCCCCGGAGGCGATGGCGGTGGTGCGGCCGGGCGCGTAG
The DNA here is from genome assembly GCF_900323885.1 of [Actinomadura] parvosata subsp. kistnae. Lineage (GTDB taxonomy): Bacteria > Actinomycetota > Actinomycetes > Streptosporangiales > Streptosporangiaceae > Nonomuraea > Nonomuraea composti. The sequence continues at coordinate 3,154,290 of NZ_OOHJ01000018.1, forward strand.
CGGCTCAGGCTGTAGAGGGCGACGGTCGTGCCGATGTTGGGGCCGTCGACGAGGCCCGTCACGATGCACACGGCGTCGATGGCGGCGACCACGCTCATGGTGGTGACCGGCCGGTTGCGGCGCATGAGCAGGGGCAGCACGGTCAGCAGGTAGTGCACGTTGCCCAGGGCGAGCGGGAGGTCGCCCCGGAGCAGCACGGCGACGCCGCCGAGGATCGAGGGGACGACGAGCAGGATCACCAGCGTCCGGTCGGCGACCTTGGGACGCTGGAAGAACCGCACCACCCTCGTCAAGGCCCGCACCACGCGCACGACCAAACCCTATTCAGTAAATGTCGGTATTGCCGGGAGGTTTTCGGCGCCGCATCCAGGAGGAGAACGTCGCAGCCGGTACGAGAACGAGCCGAAGCCCGGGCTACAACGCGCCGTCTGCCCTGCGGTAACGTCGGCGCAAGGCGAGGGACACGCGGAGGGGTTGGCATGAGCCGGTCGGCACGGGTGATCTGGGACGACGCTCTCACCTCCTACAACTTCGGCCCGAGCCATCCACTCGCCCCCGTGCGGGTGGAGCTCACCATGGCGCTGGCCCGCGAGCTGGGCGTGCTCGACAAGGTCGAGCTGAGCGGCTGCGGCCCCGCGAGCGACGACGAGCTGTCCATGGTGCACAGCCGCTCCTACATCGAGGCGGTCAAGCGGGTCTCGGCCGACGGCCGCCCCGACCTGTCCGCGGGGCTGGGCACGACCGACAATCCCGCGTTCGCGGGCGTGCACGAGGCGTCCGCGCTGATCGCCGGGGCGTCGCTGGCGGCGGCCCGCGCGGTGTGGGAGGGCGCGGCCGAGCACGCGGTCAACGTCGCGGGCGGGCTGCACCACGCGATGCCGGCCACGGCCAGCGGGTTCTGCGTCTACAACGATCCGGCGCTGGCCATCGCCTGGCTGCTGCGGCAGGGCGTGAGCCGCGTCGCGTACGTGGACGTGGACGTGCACCACGGCGACGGCGTGCAGACGATCTTCTACGACGACCCCAGGGTGCTGACGATCAGCCTGCACGAGAGCCCGCGCACGCTGTTCCCCGGCACCGGCTTCCCCGAGGAGACGGGGGCCGAGGGCACGGCCGTCAACGTCGCGCTCCCGGCCGGCACCGGCGACTCCGGCTGGCTGCGGGCCTTCCACGCGGTGGTGCCGCCGCTGCTGCACGAGTTCAGGCCCGAGATCCTGGTGACGCAGCACGGCTGCGACAGCCACGCGCTCGACCCGCTGGCCAACCTCATGCTGAGCGTCGACGGCCAGCGGGCCGCGTACGCCGCGCTGCACCGCCTGGCCCACGAGACGGCGGGCGGCCGGTGGATCGCCACCGGCGGCGGCGGTTACGAGCTGGTGCAGGTGGTGCCGCGGGCGTGGACGCACCTCATCGCCGAGGTGGCGGGCCATCCGGTCGATCCGGCCACGCCGACGAGCCAGGGCTGGCGCCGGTTCGTACGGGAGCGGACGGGCGAGACACCGCCGCTGACCATGACGGACGGCCGAAACCCGGAATTTCGTGACCTGTCCGGTGGTTATGATCCAGCGGACCCCATTGACCGTGCGGTCATGGCGACCCGAAACGCGGTGTTCCCCCTGCACGGCCTCGATCCGCTGCCCTGACTGAGGCTGCACGGCCTCGATCCGTTGCCCTGACGAGGAAGAACCAGTGCTGAGCCGCGACGAACTCCGAGATCATCTCATCCAGAGCCGCATAGCCGGCGATGTCGCGACCCCCCGCGAGAACAACCTGGACCACTACAGCTCGCTGGCGAACGGCGACCCCTATTACGCGCTGGGCCTGACCTTCGACCAGCCGTGGTCGTACCGCGACATCCTCGCCCTGATGGCCAAGTCCGCGGGCGTCGTGCCCGACGCGGGCCACCGCTGGGGCCAGGACACCATCGACCCCGACCTGACCATCGACGCGATCGACGCGATGGCCGAGCGCATCGCCGCCGTGCTGTCGCGGCCGGAGCCGCGCATCCTGTTCGCCACCGGCCACCCCACGGGCCTGCTGGCCGTGCACCTGCCGCTGGCCGCCTTCTGCGCGGCCAGGGGAGCGCGGCTGCTGTCCCCCGCCGAGGGCTGGACGTACGCGGGGTCGGGTTTCGGTCGTCCCAGAAGGATCCGTTATCTGCAGGACATCGCCATGCTCGACGACCGGGGCGCGCTGGTGCACACGCACGACGCGGCCCCGATGCGGCACATGCTCGGCGAGCTGAACGGCGACCTGCCCGACCTCGTGATCGCCGACCATGGCTGGGCGGGAGCGGCGGGTGAGGCGGGTGTGCCCACGGTGGCGTTCGCCGACAGCAACGACCCCGGGCTCTTCGTCGGTGAGGCGGAAGGCAAGCTTGACGTGGTCGTGCCACTCGACGACAACGTGCTACCGCGTTATTACGCTCCGCTGACGGAGAGGTTGGTCACAGGAGTCTCACAAGCCCTTTGAGTCTAATTCGGTCATCCGCATACCGTCTTTTCGCGCCTGCATTCCAAGAGGCTCGCTGTCCCTTTGCCAACTTTTGATGGGGCCTCGGCGACTCTTATGTGTGGCAGCTTGGACAGTTCCAACGTCCAAGTGCGGTGCTCGGCCAGGCCGTTGGCCAGCGATTTCGCTGGTTCGGCTGACAGGTGGCTCCGCCCGTTGAGAAACTAGGGGGTTTGCGCACTCGGAGTCCCGACTTACGCTGACGGCAGTACACGTGCGTGAGCAATGGCACCAGTGGGGATAACCCGGAAACACGTGCGGAAGAGGCGTCCGATGGGTGCAGGCGAAAGACCTCTCAGTGAGGTGAAGTTCCTGACCGTCGCAGAAGTGGCGACGGTCATGAGGGTGTCCAAGATGACGGTGTACCGGCTCGTCCACTCGGGTGAGCTGCCGGCCATCAGAGTCGGCCGATCGTTCAGGGTGCCTGAGCAGGCGGTACACGACTATCTGCGGGAGGCCTACATCGAGGCAGGTTGACGTAGCGACACGCCGAGACGTGTCGTGAGTGCTCTCGCGGGAGAGGCCCGGCCGGCGCTGCTGCGGCCGGGCCCTCACCCCCCGAGGGGCGATCCACCATGGATCGCCGGTAGTCTGTGAGCCGGTGTGCGCTCGCACTCCGGTTCAGACGTGCTATCAGTACCTGGGGGTCCCGTGGGCTCTGTGATCAAGAAGCGCCGCAAGCGGATGGCTAAGAAGAAGCACCGCAAGCTGCTCAAGAAGACGCGCATCCAGCGGCGCAACAAGAAGTAATCGACGCAGCTGCGAGGCGCTGATGACCCACACCGTGCTTGTCACCGGGGTCTCGCGCCACATAGGCGCCCGGGTGGCGAGTGCTCTGGCGGCAGACCCGGACATCAGCCGTGTCATCGGAGTGGACACCGTGCCGCCCCCCTCGCTGACGCGAGACGGCGGCATCTCTCTGGGCCGGACGGAGTTCGTCCGGGTCGATCTGCGCAGCCCCGACATCGCTCAGGTGATCGCGGCCGCGGACATCGACACTGTTGTGCACATGAGCCTGGTCAGCGCTCCGTCGAAGAACGGCGGCAGGGCGGCCATGAAAGAGCACAACGTCATCGGCACCATGCAGTTGCTCGGTGCCTGCCAGCGGTCGGCGACCGTGCGGCGCGTGGTGGTGCGCTCCACCACCGCCGTCTACGGCTCGTCGCCCCGCGACCCGGCGGTGTTCACCGAAGACCTGGAGCCGCACGAGGGTCCCGTCCACGGTTACGCGAAAGACGCGGCCGAGGTCGAGGGCTACGTGCGGGGCTTCGCCCGGCGCCGGCCCGACGTGGTCGTCTCGCTGCTGCGCTTCGCCAACTTCATGGGTCCCGGCGTCGACTCGCCGCTGACCCGTTACTTCACCCAGCCGGTGCTGCCGACGGTGTTCGGCTTCGACCCGCGGCTGCAGTTCGTCCACGAGGACGATGCGGTCGAGGTGCTGCGCCGGATGGCGACGGAGGATCACCCCGGCACGTACAACGTGGCCGGGGCCGGTGTGCTGCTGCTGTCGCAGTGCGCCAGGAGGGCGGGGCGGCCGACGCTGCCGCTGCTCTCGCCCGCCTTCAAGGTGCTGGGCGGCGCCGTGCGCCGGATCGGGCTGGTGGAGTACTCCCCTGAGCAGGTCCGGCTGATGAGCCACGGCCGTGCCGTCGACATCAGCCGGCTGGAGGCCGAGCTGGGCTGGAAGCCCAAGTTCACCACCGGGGCGGCCTTCGACGACTTCCTGCGCTCCCGCGGCCTGCGGCCGCTCGGAGGTGTGCGGGCGTGAGCGTCCCCCGCGAGCAGTCCGGAGGTGTGCGCGCGTGAGCGTCCCCCGCGAGGAGAAGGGCCGCGTGATCCCCATCAGCGCGGCACCGTCCTTCGACGACCGGCAGAGCCCCGCCGACGAGCTCGCCGACCACCTCGCCAGGCTGCTGGCGTTCCTGCGCAGGCGCGTCACCGGCGACTACGAGGTCGACGAGTTCGGCTACGACGCCGAGCTGACCGACAAGGTCGTGCTGGAGCTCATCAGGCCGCTCTACACCCACTGGTTCAGGGTCGAGACGGTCGAGCTGAAGAACATCCCGCACGACAGCGGCGCCCTGGTCGTCGCCAACCACTCCGGCACGCTGCCGCTCGACGCGCTCATGCTGCAGGTGGCGCTGCACGACGAGGCCGGCCGGCCGCTGCGGCTGCTCGGCGCCGACCTGGTCTACCAGCTTCCGCTGCTCAGCCACCTGGCCCGCAAGACCGGCCACACGCTGGCCTGCCGCGAGGACGCCGACCGGCTGCTGCGCAAGGGCGAGCTGGTCGGGGTCTTCCCCGAGGGCTTCAAGGGCGTCGGCAAGCCGTTCTCCGAGCGCTACAAGCTGCAGCGCTTCGGCCGCGGGGGCTTCGTCGCCTCCGCCATCCGCGCGGGGGTGCCGATCGTGCCCACCGCGATCGTGGGGGCCGAGGAGATCTATCCCAAGATCGGCGATCTGAAGACCCTGGCCAGGATGCTCGGGCTGCCCTACCTGCCGATCACCCCGTTCTTCCCGCTGCTGGGCCCGCTCGGGCTGGTGCCGCTGCCGTCTAAGTGGATGATCGAGTTCGGCGAGCCGATCCGCACGGATGAGTACGAACCGTCGGCCGCCGACGACCCCATGCTGGTCTTCAACATCACCGACCACGTGCGCGAGGTCATCCAGCAGCTGCTCAACGAGCTGCGGCTGCGCAGAGGGCACGCCTTCCCGCCGTTTCTGTAGCTCCCGGGTGCAACCGCCCCGATCCCGCCGGTGTTCTGTGCACGGACTGAAGGAACACCGAAGGGAAACCCCATGGATCTGCAGCTTTCCGGCCGCGTCGCCGTCGTCACCGGCGCGTCCAAGGGCATCGGCCTGGCCGTCGCCCGCACCCTGGCCGAGGAGGGCGCCCACGTGGTCGCCGTCTCCCGCACGCCGTCGGACGCGCTCGCCGACGCCAAGGTGACGCACGTCGCGGCCGACCTGATGGACCCCGCCGCGCCCGCCCGGGTCGTGGCGCGGGCGGTGGAGGAGTTCGGCGGGCTGGACATCGTGGTCAACAACGCCGGCGGGCCGCCGCCCGGGACGACGCTGCCGCGGGCCGGGTTCATGACCCCGGACGACGCCGACTGGGCGGCGATGTTCGAGTTCAACCTGTTCGCGGCCGTCCGCATGATCCGCGCCGCCGTGCCGCACCTGCTGGAGCGCGGCGGCGGCTCGATTGTGAACGTCTCCTCGACCATGGCCAGGCAGCCCTCCGCCGTGAACGTGGACTACGGCGCGGCGAAGGCGGCCGTGCTGGCGCTGAGCAAGTCGCTGTCCGCCGAGTACGCCCCGCAGGGCATCAGGGTCAACACGGTCACGCCCGGAGCGGTGCTGACGGACTGGTGGACGAAGGAGGGCGGCGCGGCCGAGGTCTTCGCCGGCATGGTCGGCTCCGACCGCGACAGCGTGCTCACCGAGGTGGCTCCTACGATGATGGGGCTGGCCACCGGCCGGCTCGTCCACGTGCAGGAGATCGCCGACACGGTCGCGCTGCTCGCCTCGCCCCGCTCCGGCAGCACGACGGGCGCCGAGTTCGTGATCGACGGGGGCCAGCTCAAGGAGATCTGAACCCTTTGGGCGGGTTGTGGCGAGACATCCGTGACCGATCCCCCACAGAAGGGCGGAGATGATCACGCAACCCGCCGTCAGGGGTGCGGACGCCGACCTCGTACGAGCCTCGTGGACCGAACCCGAGGCCTTCGCCGAGCTCTTCGACCGCTACTCCGCCATGCTCTACCGCTACGTCTCCCGCCGCCTCGGCCCCGAACCCGCCGAGGACCTCGTCGGTGAGACGTTCCTGGTCGCCTTCTCCCGCAGGAAGAGCTACGACCTGGCGTACCCGGACGCCAGGCCGTGGCTGTTCGGCATCCTGACCAAGCTCGTCTCCCGCCACCACCGCACCGAGGCGGCCCGCTACCGCGCCCTCCTGCGCGCCCCCGTGGACTCCGAGGTGGAGTCGCCCGCCGACCGGGTGGCCGCCGGGGTGACCGCGCAGGCCGTGCGCGCGGAGCTGGCCGGCGCCCTGGCCGCGCTGCCCGCCAGGGACCGCGACGTGCTGCTGCTGATCGCCTGGGGCGACCTGACGTACGAGGAGGCGGCCCGCGCGCTCGGCATCCCCGTGGGCACCGTGCGCTCCCGCCTCAACAGGGGCAGGCGGAAGGTGCGTGCCGCGCTCGGCGACGCCAACCCGATGGAGGAGGAGTGACGATGGACGACCTGAAGCTGCTCCGCGACCTCGGGGCCGAGCTGGAGCACCAGCCACCCGCCACGCTCGCCCGCCAGCGCGAGCGGTTCCTGCGCGCCCGGCCCCGGCGCCGCTGGTCGGCGTGGTGGACGGCCGGGCTCGTGGCCGCCGCCACGGCCGCGGCGGTCGCGGCGCCGGTGGCGTTCATCGCGGCCCGGCCGACCGCCGCGCCCCCGCCGGGACGGACACGGCCGACATGAGCGGCACCAGGAACATCCTGGTGATCGGCTCGGACACGCGCGAGGGCGCCGGCAACGAGCGCTACGGCCCCGAGTCGGCCAGGCGGAACGCGGGCCAGCGCTCCGACACCATCATGATCGTGCACATCCCCGCCGACCGGGGCAAGGCCACCGCGGTCAGCGTCTCGCGCGACTCCATGGTGCGCATCCCGCGCTGCGGGACGGAGCCCGCCCGGCTCGACATGATCAACTCGGCCTACGCCAAGGGCGGCGTGAGCTGCCTGAGGGCGACGCTGGAAAAGCTCACGGGGCTGCGGCTGCACCACACGGTGGACGTGGACTTCAACGGCTTCAAGACCATGGTGGACGCCCTCGGCGGCGTGACCGTCAAGCTTCCCCGGCCTGTGGACGACGCGGCCGCGAAGCTGAAGCTGCCCGCGGGCGAGAGCGTGCTGAACGGGGAGCAGGCCCTCGGCTACGCGCGCCTGCGCCACTACGGCGACGGCTCCGACATCGCGCGGATCAAGCGGCAGCAGGCGCTGGTGCTGGCGATGCTGAAGAAGGCGCAGCGGCAGCTGGTCGCGGACCCGGCCAAGCTCAAGGCGTTCCTGGGCGAGATGCGCAAGGGCGTGCGGACGGACCTGAGCGTGGAGGAGATGTACGAGCTGGGCAGGCAGCTCCAGGAGGTCGAGATGAGCGTCGCGGCGGTGCCGTGGGAGCCCTACCCGGGTAACCCCAACCGGATCCAGTGGAAGCAGCCGGCGGCCACCGCGCTGTTCGACTCGCTGAAGTAGGGGGCGGTCAGCGGCGGTAGTGGCGGCGCAGGGCGATGCCCGCCGCCACGCCGCCCGCCACGGCGCCCACGCCGGCCGCGATGGGCAGCGCCGTCAGCGTGGCCTTGCGGCCGGTGCGGAAGTCTCTGACCTCCCAGTCGTGCTTCCTGGCGTGCTCGCGCAGCTCGTTGTCGGGGTTGATCGCGACGGCGGTGCCGACCAGCGAGAGCATCGGCAGGTCGTTGGCCGAGTCGCTGTAGGCGGTGCAGCGGGTCAGGTCGAGGCCCTCCCTGCGGGCCAGCGCGCGCACCGCCTCGGCCTTGGCGGGGCCGTGCAGCAGGTCGCCGACGAGCCGGCCGGTGTAGACGCCGTTGCTGGTCTCGGCGACCGTGCCGAGCGCGCCCGTCAGGCCGAGCCGCTGCGCGATCACCCGGGCCAGCTCGATCGGCGTGGCGGTGACCAGCCAGACGCGCTGGCCGGCGTCGAGGTGCTGCTGGGCGAGCGCGCGGGTGCCGCCCCAGATGCGGTCGGCCATGACCTCGTCGTAGATCTCCTCGCCGAGGCGGACGACGTCGTCGACCTTGGCCCCGGCGACGAACGCCAGCGCCGTCTCGCGGGCCACCGCGATGTGCTCGGGGTTCTCGTTGCCGCGCAGCCGGAACACCGCCTGCCCGACCGCGAACTTGAACAGGTCGGACGTGGTGAACAGCCCGCGCGTGGCCAGGCCCCTGGCGAAGTGGTAGATCGACGCGCCGCGCATCATCGTGTTGTCGACGTCGAAGAAGGCCGCGGCCTCCAGGTCCGGCTCGACGGGCGCGACGGTGACCGCCGCCTGCGCCGCGACCTCGCCGGCGACCTCGGGCTGCGTCTCGTGTCGTCGTCGCATAAGCCGCCACATGGGCTTCAGCTTACTTACCTACTCAGGGGCGACCAGACCCTCGATGTAGTCGAGGTAGCCCTCGGCCTGGGCGAGCTGGTCCTCGTCGAGCTCCTGGAGCATGGGCTTGACGGTCTCCTCCTGCTCCCGGGCGAATTTCTTGATCTTCGGCGAGCGCGGCTCGGCGCGTTCGAGCCTGCTGATGCCCGACCGGGTGGACTCCTCCATGTCCTTGAGCGTCTTCTTGACCAGCGGGCCGTCGGCGGAGGAGCCGAGCAGGCTGGCGACCTCCTTGGCGCGGGTCTTGGCGGAGTCCAGCTCGCGCTCGGCGCGTTCCGCCTCGCCGGGGCTGAGGTGCACGAGCGTGGTCTCGGCGGCGCGCTTGAGCGGGTAGAGCGAGTCGCCGGGCACAGCCTGGTAGGTCGCGAAGGAGGAGACCATCAGCGCCGCCGCCAGCCCCACGGCGGCCAGTTGCGACAGCAGCGGCCGGCGCCGCGGCAGGTCACGGCGCGCCCGCTCGGCGGCGGGCTCCGGCTCGGCCTCCAGGGCCCCGGACAGCAGCTCCGCACGCAGCCGCTCCTTGAAGGCGGCTCCCGGAGCGCCGCCGAGAGGCAGCTCCCGCAGCTCGGTGAGCTGCTCCAGCACGCGTTCGCGCCGCCTGCGCGCCCTACTCATGACGGCTCCCTGACCGACGCGGCCATGACACCTGCTTAACGAGGGGCGGATGGTGGAGGTTACGCCAGGTCGTGCTTGAGAGCCCTGGCCAGGGCCCGGACGGCACGGAACTGCAGCGCTTTGATCGCTCCACTCTTCTTCCCCATGATCAGCGCGGTTTCCGCGAGCGAGAGGCCGTGCAGGAAGCGCAGGACGACGCATTCCTGTTGTTCGGGATTGAGGTCTCGTACGGCACGCAGCACCCGATCGTTGATGATGGCCGTGACCACGGCGTTCTCGGGGATGTGCGAGCCGTCGAGCGGAACGTCGATGACCTCGCCGGTCGGGATCTCCAGCCGGTAGCGCCCCGACTTGAAGTGGTCGGTCACCAGGTTGCGCGCGATGGTCACGAGCCAGGCCCCGAAGTCGCGGCCCTGCCAGGTGAAGTCGCCGATCCTGCGCAGCGCCCGCAGGAAGGTCTCGCTGGTGAGGTCCTCCGCGAGGGGGTGGGAGCCCACCCGGAAGTAGATGTAGCGGTAGACCAGGTCGACGTAGCGGTCGTAGAGCGTGCCAAAGGACTGCGTGCAGCCGTTCTTGGCGTGCATCACCAGCGTGCGCAGGTCGCCGGAGACATCTTCCGGGACGTCTTCGCGCACGGCGAACTCGCCCGTCCGGGCAGGTCCAGCGACCGCTGGAGCGAGCAGCCCGGCGAACGGCGACGAGTCAGGCATCCGGTATCCCTAGGGGTAAGGGGTGCGGCGTGCTCGAACACTCTAGAAATCAACCGGAAAATCCACAATCCACGGAAGTCATGCATGACTAGGCGTAATCGGCGGATACCGTGGTGGACCGACCCGTTCCCTCTTCGGCTACCGGCTGGGAGGCATCGTCCGGCAGCATTGGAGTCACCATGGAGATCCTCGTTGCTGTCATAGCTTTTGCCGGTGCGCTCCTGGCCGCCGCCGCGGCCGGTGCCCTGATCCAACGACTGCGCGACGAGCCTGAGGGGTGGTTGGTCGCCTGGACCGTTGCAGTCGTGGGCCTGTGCCTGTCACTCCTTGTGATCGGCATCGGCTACCTCGCCGGCTTCGGCGGCCTCACGTTCCGGATCTACCAGGTGACCGGGTCGCTGGTGGCGCCGCTCTGGCTGGCCATCGGCCTGGTGCAGCTGCTGTCGGAGAAGGTGCCGCCCAGGTTCCTGGCATGGCTGCTCGGCGGCGCGCTGACCTTCGTGTCCGTCGTGATCATGGTCTGGGACCCGCTGAAAACCGAGGACATGGGCAAGAGCCTGCCTTCAGGCTCGGCCCACTGGAACGTCTTCCCCGGCTACCTGCTCACCGGCGCCCACGTGGTCTCCCTGCTCGTCATGCTGGCCATGCTGGTGGTGGCGGGCATCAAGTGGCGCAACGGCGACGAGTACGACACCGACAACCTGCACGCGACCGTGGTCGTCGTCCCGTCGGGGCTGGCGCTGGTGGGCGCGCTGCGCTTCGCGGTGGCGCCGCTGTTCACCACGGCGCTGCTCGCCGTGGCCGCCGCCGCGGTCTGGTACACCGTCCTGCGGCCGCTGGCGCCGTACGAGGACGACGACGAGGACGATTTCGACGACGACCGCGAGCCGCGCTCCTCGCGCCGGGAGGAGCGCTCTCAGCGCCGCGAGGAGCCTCCGGTGCCGCGGGCGATGCCGCGTCCGACTCCGGGCGAGGAGCGTCCCCTGGCGCTCGACGAGCACCGGATGACGCCCGGCGAGCGCCCGATGTTCCGCGACGAGGTGCCGCCGCGCGGCGGCCGCAGGGGCGCGCCCGAGCCCGTGCCGGCCGCGGACCTGCCGCCCGCGCCGCCGCGCCGCGCGTCCGGGCTGGGCGACCTCGTGGCCGAGTACCGCGCCGGCGACGAGGGCCACCGGCAGCGCGAGGTCGACTACGCGGCCCGCATGGCCGCCCCGCTCGACGACGGCCCCTCCACGGGCTACATCATGAACGGCGCCCCCTCCGTGAGCCCGCCCCCGCCGCCGCCCGCCCCGGCCACGGGCGCGATCTTCCCCGGCGCCGACCTGTTCTCGCCCGCGCAGCAGCAGCCCGGCTCCGGCCGGCCCGCGCCGGGCATCTACGGCATGCTCACCGTCTTCACGATCATGGACGGCGCGGGCGACGCGTTCGACCGGCTGGCCGAGGCGACCGTCGAGGCCGTGCGGCGCGGCGAGCCCGACACGCTCGTGTACGTCTGCCACGCCGTGAAGTCCGCGCCGCTGCAGCGCATCGTCTACGAGCTCTACCGCGACGAGGTCGCCTACCGCGACCACCAGCGGCAGCCGCACGTCGAGCGGTTCGTCAACGAGCGGCAGGCGATGGTGCTGGCCACGAACGTCATCGAGCTCAACGTGAACGCGGCGAAGGTGGTGCCGCTGCCCACCGTCGGCTACTGAGAGACCGCCGACTACTGAGAGACCGTCGGCTGCTGAGCTGGACCGTCAGCTGCTGAGCGCCGCGCGCAGGCGCGCCTCGTCGACCCGCCAGAAGTCGTGTTGCACGCCGTCGATCAGCGTGACCGGGATCATCTCCCAGTACTTCTCCTGCAACTCGGCCGAGGACTCGATGCTGACCTCCTCCCACGGCACGCCGAGCTCGCCCGCGACCCTGGCGATGACCTCGCGCGCGTCGTCACACAAGTGACAGCCGGGTTTGCCGAGCAACGTGATGCGATGCATACGGCAACCGTACCGCCGCCGACTTTGTGCATCGGTTCACAAAGGGATTAACCTGAAAGACGGTTCGATTCCGTCACGCGGTCCCCAAGCCGCCCGTTCCCTGGAGCACCGGCACGTGAAGAGCCCGTCCCAGCCCCGTGACCGCGGTATTCCCGAGGCGACGGTCGCCAGGCTTCCGCTGTACCTCAGGGCGCTGCACGGGATGGCCGAGCGGGGCATCGCGACGGTCAGCTCCGAGGACCTCGCCGTCGCCGCCGGTGTCAATTCCGCGAAGTTGCGCAAGGATCTGTCACACCTCGGCTCGTACGGCACGCGCGGCGTAGGCTATGACGTTGAATACCTCGTCTACCAGATCTCCCGCGAGCTCGGCCTGACGCAAGACTGGGCGGTCGCGATCGTCGGTGTCGGTAACCTCGGCCGCGCGCTGGCCAATTACGGCGGCTTCGTCTCCAGGGGCTTCCGGGTCGCCGCGCTCGTGGACGCCGACCCCGAAGTCGTGGGCGACACCATCGCGGGATTGAATGTGGAGCACATCGACGACCTGGAAGCCGTCATCAAGCGGCGTGGAGTTTCGATCGTGGTTCTGGCGACACCGGCGGCAGCGGCGCAGGAGGTCTGCGATCGCGTGGTCGCCGTGGGCGTCACCAGCATCCTGAACTTCGCCCCGGTCGTGCTCTCCGTGCCGGAGAGCGTCGATGTCCGTAAGGTCGATCTATCCATAGAACTGCAGATTCTCGCGTTCCACGAGCAACGCAAAGCTGGGGGGCCGCTCATGGCGGTGGACAGTCAATGAGTGTTCTGGCCATCGGACTCAGCCACCGCACCGCGCCGGTGGCTCTGCTGGAGCGCGTCTCGGTCACGGGCGACGCGCTCGTCAAGCTCCTGCACGACGTACGGCAGGATCCGTGCGTCGCGGAGGCCATGGTGGTCTCGACCTGCAACCGGGTCGAGGTCTACGTCACGGTCGACCGTTTCCACGCCGCCGTCACATCCATCAGCAACCTCCTGGGCGTCCACTCGGGCGTCCCCGTCGACGAGCTGACCCCGCACTTCTACGTTCATTACGAGGAGCGGGCGGTCGAGCACCTGTTCTCCGTGGTGTGCGGGCTCGACTCCATGGTGGTCGGCGAGGGCCAGATCCTCGGCCAGGTCCGCCAGGCGCTCAAGCTGGCGCAGCGCCAGGGCACGGTCGGGGCCACCCTCAACGAGCTGGTCCAGCAGGCGCTGCGCGTCGGCAAGCGGGCCCAGACCGACACCGGCATCGACAAGCACGGCGCCTCCCTCGTCACCGCCGGCCTCGCGCTCGCGGGCGACCTCGCGGGGCGGCGCGCCCTGGTGATCGGCGCGGGCTCGATGAGCTCGCTGGCCGCCGCCACGCTGTCGCGCGCCGGGGTCACCGACATCGTCGTGGCCAACCGCACGTACGAGCGGGGCGCCCGGCTGGCCGCGTCCGTCGGCGGGCGGGCCGTCGAGTTCTCCCGCGTCGGCGACGAGCTGGCCGCCGCCGACATCGTCATCACCTGCACGGGCGCCGGCCGGCACATCATCACGCCCGACATGCTGGCCGGGCCGGCGTTCCTGCTGGACCTGGCGCTGCCGCACGACATCGACCCCGCCATGCGCGCCGTGCCCGGCGTCACGCTGGTGGACCTGGAGACGATCCAGGAGTCCGGCATCGGCTCGCGCGAGGGCGACGCGGTGCAGTCCGTCCGCGCCCTGGTCGCCGCCGAGCTGCGCGCCTACCTCGACGCCGAGCGGGCCGCCAGGGTCACCCCGACCGTGGTGGCGCTGCGCAGCAAGGCGGCGAGCGTGGTGGAGTCGGAGCTGGGCCGCCTGCTCATGCGCGTGCCCGACCTCGACGAGCGGGCCAGGGACGAAGTGGCCATGACCGTCCAGCGGGTCGTCGACAAGCTGCTTCACGAGCCGACTGTGCGTGTCAAGCAGCTCGCCACCTGCCCGGGGGGCGATCATTATGCGGAAGCCCTGCGTGAGCTGTTCAACCTGGATCCGAAGATGCCCGAGGCCGTGAGGGAGGTGGAGCTGTGACGTCGCGGTCCGGCGCGTTGCGGCTCGGAACCCGCCGCAGCCTCCTCGCGACCACGCAGTCGCAGATGGTGGCCGACGCCTACACCGAGCGCACCGGCAGGGCGGTCGAGCTGGTCGGCGTCACCACGTTCGGCGACGTCACCAAGGCGCACCTGGCGCAGCTCGGCGGCACGGGCGTGTTCGTCAGCGCGCTGCGCGACAAGCTCGTCGAGGGCGAGATCGACTTCGCCGTCCACTCGCTCAAGGACCTGCCGACCAGGCAGGACCCCCGCTTCACGCTGGCCGCGCTGCCGGCCCGGCACGACCACCGCGACGCGCTGGTCGGCACGCACAAGTTCGCCGACCTCGCGCCCGGCGCCCGGGTCGGCACCGGCTCGCCGCGCCGCGTCGCCATGCTCAGCGCGCTCCGCCCCGATCTGGAGTACGTCGCCATCCGCGGCAACGCCGACACGCGCATCGGCAAAGTCAATTCCGGCGAGCTCGACGCGGTCGTGCTCGCCTCGGCCGGGCTGCACCGCATCGGCCGCGACGCCGAGATCGCGCAGATCTTCGAGGTCGAGGAGCTGCTGCCCGCGCCCGGCCAGGGCGCGCTGGCCGTCGAGTGCCGCGCCGACCGTGCCGACGTCATCGAGTTCCTGCGCGTGCTCGACGACCCCCGTACCCGCTCCGCGGTGACCGCCGAGCGAGCCCTGCTCGCCGCCCTGGAGGCCGGGTGCGCCGCTCCGGTGGGTGCGTTCGCCGCCGATGACGGGCACACTCTGAACCTGACCGCTGTGGTCGTCTCCATCGACGGCCGCGAAACGGTCCGCAAGTCCGCCGCCGGCTCTCCTTCGGAGGCTGCGAACCTGGGCCGCCTCCTAGCGGCCGAGATGATCGCCGAAGGTGCCGACAGATTGATGGGGGAGCATTCCCATTGAGCTCCGATAGTCCAACCTCCGGTTTCGTCGCGTTCGTGGGCGCGGGTCCAGGCGACCCCAACCTGCTGACGCTCCGCGCCGCCGAGCTGCTCGCCAAGGCCGACGCTGTGGTGCTCGACGCCGAGACGCAGACCCCGTTGCTGCGCCACTGCCGTGAAGGCGTCGAGGTCGCCCAGGCCGCCGAAGGCGACCTCGTGCGGCGCGCCGCACGGGGGCAGCTCGTGGTCCGCCTCGTCGAAGGCGACCCCATGCTGTTCTCCTCGATCACCGAGGAGGCCGCTGCCTGCACCGCGGCGGAGGTGGACTTCGAGATCGTGCCCGGCGTGCCGCCCGCGACCGCCGTGCTCACCTACGCCGGCATCCCGCCGGCGACGGCGGTCCCCGAGTTCCGCGTCGTCGACGCCGCCCAGGAGCAGGACTGGGCGGCCCACGCCGCCTGCCGCGGCACGCTGGTCATCTACAACGGCATCGGCGACGCCGTGGCCATCGGCAAGGCGCTGATCGCCGGCGGCAAGCCCGACACCACGCCGGTCGCCGTCAGCAGCGGCGGCACCACCACCGAGCAGTACACCGTCGTGTCCTCGCTCGGCCGGCTCCAGGCCGACCTCAAGCACGCCGGGTTCACCGAGCCCGCGCTGATCGTGGTCGGCGAGGCCGTCGGGCAGCGCGACAAGCTGTCGTGGTTCGAGACCAAGCCGCTGTTCGGGTGGCGGGTGCTGGTGCCGCGTACGAAGGAGCAGTCGCGCAGCCTGTCCGAGCAGCTCATCGCCTACGGCGCGGTGCCCGAGGAGGTGCCGACCATCTCGGTCGAGCCGCCCCGCACCCCGCAGCAGATGGACCGCGCGATCAAGGGCCTGGTCACGGGCCGCTACGAGTGGGTGGCCTTCACCAGCGCCAACGCCGTCAAGGCGGTGCGGGAGAAGTTCGAGGAGTACGGCCTCGACGCCCGTGCCTTCGCCGGGCTCAAGGTGGCCGCCGTCGGCGACGCCACCTCGCGGGCCCTGATCGAGTTCGGGGTCAAGCCCGACCTGCTGCCCTCCGGCGAGCAGTCGTCCGAGGGGCTGGTGGCCGAGTGGCCGCCGTACGACTCGATGCTCGACCCGATCAACCGCGTGCTGCTGCCGCGCGCCGACATCTCCACCGACACGCTCGTGGCCGGGCTCACCGAGCTGGGCTGGGAGTGCGACGACGTCACCGCCTACCGCACCGTGCGGGCCGCCCCGCCGCCCGCGCCGATCCGCGAGGCCATCAAGGGCGGCGGCTTCGACGCCGTGCTCTTCACGTCCTCGTCCACGGTGCGCAACCTCGTGGGCATCGCGGGCAAGCCGCACAACGTCACCGTGATCGCGGTCATCGGGCCGCAGACGGCCAAGACGGCCGAGGAGTTCGGGCTCCGGGTCGACGTCATGGCCGACAAGCCGTCAGCCTCCGCCCTGGCCGCCGCGGTGGCCGAGTTCGGAGCCAAGCAGCGCCAGGCGGCGCTGGCCGCGGGAGACACGCCGCGCCGGCCGTCGCAGAACCGCCGGGGCGCGAGGAGGAGAGCCAGATGAGCGCCGAGTACCCCGTCGCCCGTCCCAGGCGGCTGCGCCGCAGCCCGGTGCTGCGCCGGATGGTGGCGGGCACCAGGCTGCACCCCGCCGACCTGATCCTGCCGCTGTTCGCCAAGGAAGGCATCAGCGAGCCGCAGCCCGTGGCCTCGATGCCGGGCGTCGTCCAGCACACCCGCGACTCGCTGCGCAAGGCCGCGCACGACGCCGCCGCGGCCGGGGTGGGCGGCCTCATCCTGTTCGGCATCCCGGCGGTGAAGGACGCCCGCGGCTCGGCCGCCGACGACCCCGACGGCGTGCTGCAGGTCGCGCTGCGCGACGTGGCCGCCGAGGTGGGCGACTCGATCGTGGTCATGGCCGACACCTGCCTCGACGAGTTCACCGACCACGGCCACTGCGGGATCCTCACCCCGTCCGGCGACGTGGACAACGACCTGACGCTGGAGCGCTACGCCTCCGTCGCGGTGGCCCAGGCCGAGGCGGGCGCGCAGATGGTGGCGCCCAGCGGCATGATGGACGGCCAGGTGGGCGCCATCCGCGCGGCCCTCGACGCCGCCGGCCACGGCACCGTGCCGATCCTGGCCTACTCCGCCAAGTACGCCTCCGCCTTCTACGGCCCGTTCCGCGACGCCGCCGAGTGCGCGCCGCAGTTCGGCGACCGCAGCACCCACCAGCAGGACCCGGCGGGCCGGCTGGGCGAGGCGCTGCGCGAGGTCCGCCTCGACCTCGCGGAGGGCGCCGACGCGGTCATGGTCAAGCCCGCGCTGGCCTACCTCGACATCATCGCCGGCGTCCGCGCCGAGGTGGACGTGCCCGTGGCCGCCTACCAGGTCAGCGGCGAGTACGCGATGATCGAGGCCGCCGCGGCCAACGGCTGGGTGGACCGCGAGCGGATGATCATGGAGTCGCTGGTCGCGATCAAGCGGGCCGGCGCCGACCTGATCCTGACCTACTGGGCCACGGAAGTGGCTCGACGGCTCTAACCAAGGGGTTTCCCGTCAACTCATGGGGCTCGTGGGTTAGAGTTGCATGACAAGTGCTGGTGTGTCCCGCGTGTGCGTAGGTGCCTGCGGCAGGCCGCTTGACCGCGGCTGCCGTTCCGTCCGGTGTCGGGGCCTCCTCAGGCGCTGTGAGTCGAACGGGAGACACCATGGTGGGGGTACCACTGGCTCGGCGTACCAAAAAGCGGGCCCGGAAACAAGCACGGCCGACACGCATCACGGCCGTGCTGGAGTACGCCGAGCTGGGCTGGCCCGTCGTGCCCGGTGCCTATCCGCTGCCGCACGGGCCGCGCGCGTGCTCCTGTGACCGCGTCGGTTGTCCCGACCCCGGCGCCCACCCGCTCTCGCCCGCCTGGCACATGCAGGCCACGACCGACACCGCCCAGCTCACGCGCTGGTGGCAGGCCGAGCCCGAGGCCAATGTGATCCTGCCCACGGGCCGCGTGTTCGACGTCTTCGACGTACCCCTCACCGTCGGCCTGTCCGCCCTCACCCGGATCGACGCCGCCGACGCCCACTCAGGCCCGGTCGCCGCCAACGGCGACCGGGTCTTGTTCTACGTGGCCACCCGCGGCAACCCCGAGGACGAGGACGAATGGTGGTCCTGCCACCTCGACTGCGACCCGGCCACCATCGACGACACGCCGGGGCTGCGCTGGCACTGCCGCGACAGCTACGTCCTGGCCCCGCCGTCCACGCTGCCGAGCGGGCAGCCCGTCTCGTGGCTGCGGCCGCCCGACGGCCGGCCGCTGCCCGACCCGCTGCGCATCCTGGAGTGGCTGGCCGACTGACCTCGGGGGCGGAGGCAGGGCCGGATAACCTAGGCCGGTGAGCCGTACACAGAACTCCGAGACCCTGTTCGCCCGCGCCCGCCGGATCGTGCCCGGGGGCGTCAACTCCCCGGTGCGCGCGTTCAACTCGGTGGGCGGCACGCCGCGTTTCATGGCCTCGGGGCAGGGGCCGTACATCACCGACGTCGACGGCAACCGCTACGTCGACCTCGTGTGCTCCTGGGGGCCGATGATCCTCGGGCACCGCCACCCGGCCGTCGTCGAGGCCGTCGAGCGGGCCGTCGCGAGCGGCTTCTCCTACGGCACCGCCACGCAGGGCGAGGTGGAGCTGGCCGAGGAGATCGTGGCGCGGGTGGCGCCGGTCGAGAAGGTGCGGCTGGTCAGCTCGGGCACCGAGGCGACGATGAGCGCGGTGCGGCTGGCCAGGGGGTTCACCGGGCGGTCGAAGGTGATCAAGTTCGCCGGCTGCTACCACGGGCACGTCGACGCGCTGCTGGCCTCGGCCGGGTCGGGGGTGGCCACGTTCGGGCTGCCCGACACGCCCGGGGTGACCGGGGCGTCGGCGGCCGACACGATCGTGCTGCCGTACAACGACCTCGCCGCCGTCGAGCGGGCCTTCGCCGCCGCGGAGATCGCGTGCGTGATCACCGAGGCGTGCCCGGCGAACATGGGGGTCGTCCCGCCGCGCGACGGCTTCAACGCGCGCCTGCGCGAGCTGTGCACCGCCCACGGCGCGCTGCTCATCGTGGACGAGGTGCTGACCGGCTTCCGCGTCTCCCCGGCGGGCTGGTACGGCCTCGACCCCGTCGACGCCGACCTGATGACGTTCGGCAAGGTCATGGGGGGCGGGCTGCCGGCGGCGGCGTTCGGCGGCCGGGCCGACGTGATGGCCAACCTCGCGCCCGAGGGGCCCGTCTACCAGGCGGGCACGCTGTCGGGCAACCCGCTGGCCTGCGCGGCGGGCCTGGCCACGCTGCGGGCCCTCGACGCCGACGCCTACGCCCGGGTCGACGCGGCGGCGCTCAAGGTGGGCGAGCTGGCCTCCGAGGCGCTGGCCAAGGCCGGGGTGCCGCACCGGCTGCAGCGGGCCGGCAGCCTGTTCTCGATCTTCTTCACCGACGCCGAGGTGACGGGCTTCGACGACGCCAAGACCCAGAACACCGCGGCCTTCACCGCGTTCTTCCACGCGATGCTCGACCAGGGCGTCTACCTGCCGCCGTCGGCCTACGAGGCGTGGTTCCTGTCGGCCGCGCACGACGACGAGGCCATCGGGCGGGTGGCCGAGGCGCTGCCCGCCGCCGCCGAGGCCGCCGCGGCGGCCCTGTGATCCCCGCTTGAGGTAGGCGCGCGGCCACGCCGGCCGCCGATGACCAGGGGAGCCATGGCGGGCAGCGCCAGGGCCCGCCCGCCCTCGACGGGACGGAGCCGGACGGGCGCCGTCCAGGGCGCGGCGCACCGGCGCGGGCCACAGCGGCGCCATCACCCCCACCACCATGACAAAGGCCGCCGGGATGGCGGCCTCTCTGTTGTTCTGCCCCCACTTCCGTCAGGTCGGGGGATCTGTCCGTCCTGACGATGCCGTGGGGTCAGCTCGTGATCACTGCGTCTGGTAACCGGCTGGGGGTGTACCTGCCCACACCCCCGGAGCGCTCGCTCAGCGAGCCGGCTTCTGGTAGCGGATGCGCTGCTCGCGGGCCTGCTCGGCGAGGACCTTGAGGTACGACACGGAGCCGGTCTGCTGCTTCTTCGTCTTCAGGATTCTCATGCATCTATTTTCATCTGCTACACATTCAACGACAAGCGAGACTTTCTACGCTAAACCGTTTAGGCTGGCTTACATGTTGGACCTGAACCGGCTCAAGGCTCTTCACGCTGTGCACGTCTACGGTTCGGTGGGCGCGGCGGCCGACGCGCTCATGGTCACCCCCTCGGCCGTCTCCCAGCAGATCGCCAAGCTGGAGCGCGAGACCGGCGCCCGCCTGATGGAGCGCAACGGGCGCGGCGTGCGCCTGACCGACGCCGCCGGCCTGCTGGCCGAGCACGCCGAGCGCATCCTCGCCCTGGTCGAGACCGCCGAGGCCGACTTCGAGGCGCTGCGCGGCGCGGTCGTCGGCCGGCTCAACGTGGCCGCCTTCCCCACCGCCGTCCGCGGCCTCATGCCGGGCGCGCTCGTCTCGCTCAAGCAGCGCCACCCCGACCTGTGGGTGCAGCTCAACGAGCGCGAGCCCGAGCGGGTCGTCCGCGAGGTGGCCAGGGGCGAGCTCGACCTCGGCGTGATCCAGGACTGGCTCAACCGCCCCATGGCCATCCCTGAGGGCCTGTCCAAGGCCACTCTGCTCGACGACGTCGCCGACGTGGCCGTGCCCGACGGCCACCCGCTGGCGGACGCCCGGGAGATCGAGCTGTCCGCCCTGCGCGGCGAGCAGTGGATCAGCGGCTCGCCCGGCACCGTCTGCCACGACTGGCTGGTGTTCACCCTGCGCAGCGCGTCGCTGGAGCCGGTGATCGCCTGCATGGCCGACGAGTACCCGACCCAGCTCGCGCTGGTCGCGGCCGGTCTGGGCTGCGCCATCGTGCCGCGGCTCGGCCGCGACTGCGTGCCGCCCGGCGTGCGGCTCGTCCCGCTGCTGCCGCGCCAGTCCCGGCGCATCTACGCGGTGTGGCGCACCGACGCGGCCCGCCGCCCCGCCATCAGGGCCATGGTCGAGGCGCTGGCCGAGTCGAGCAGGAAACAGGAGAACGCCTGGGCGGTGAGCTGACACCGGCCGGGGCCTGCGCCGCCCGGCGCGGGCGAGCGGATAGGCTGTGCGCACCATGGCTGAAACCACCGTCGTCCACCTGCTGCGCCACGGTGAGGTGCACAACCCCGCCGGCGTCCTCTACGGCAGGCTGCCCGGCTACCACCTGTCCGAGACAGGTCAGCTCATGGCCGAGACGGTCGCCAAGGCCGTCGGCGGCCGCGACATCGTCAAGCTCTACAGCTCGCCGCTCGAACGCGCCCTGGAGACGGCGGCCCCGCTCGCCGACAAGCTCGGCCTGGAGATCGAGCAGGACGACCGGCTGATCGAGGCGGGCAACCTCCTGGAGGGCCGCCCCGCCGGCCCGGGCCTCGGGCTGCTGCGCGACTGGCGCAACTACCGCTACTTCTACAACCCGCTGCGCCCGTCCTGGGGCGAGCCGTACCCCGCCATCGTCCGCCGGATGAAAGCGGTGATCGACATGGCCAGGGCGGCGGCGCGCGGGCACGAGACCGTGCTCGTCAGCCACCAGCTGCCCATCTGGGCCATCAGGTGCGCCGCCGAGGGCCGCAGGCTCTGGCACGACCCGCGGCGCCGCCAGTGCGCGCTGGCCAGCCTGACCACGCTCACCTTCGACGGCGACCGGCTGGTCAGCATCGGCTACAGCGAGCCCGCCGGATCACTGGAGACGGGCCCCTCCGTCCCTGGGGCCTGATGTCCGGAGCGCGGGGGCACCCCGGTAGAGTTGCAAGCTCTACCGGTTGTAGTACAAGGAGATCTTCCTCCGTGCGCGCCAAGTCCCTCTCCCTCATCCTCCCCCTGGCGGTCCTGGTCGCGGGATGCGCCGGCAACCAGGGCGGCCAGCCGCAGGCGGGCGACACCCGGTTCATCGCCGGCGACGGGAAGATGCAGGTCTTCGAGGCCGCCGAGCGCGAGCCCGCGCCCGCGGTCGAAGGGCCCACCCTCGACGGCGGCACCGCCTCCCTGGCCGCGCACAAGGGCAAGGTCGTCGTCCTCAACTTCTGGGCCTCCTGGTGCGGCCCCTGCCGGGCTGAGGCGCCCGTGCTCAAAGAGGTCGCGGCCAAGACGAAGGACACCGGCGTGCAGTTCCTCGGCGTCGACTTCAAAGACCGCCAGGCCGACGCCAAGGCGTTCGAGCGCACCGAGCAGACCGGCTACCCGCACATCTTCGACCAGCCGGGCAAGGTCGCGCTGGCCTTCCAGGGCACCGTGCCGCCCGCCGCCATCCCGTCCACGCTGATCATCGACAAGCAGGGCAGGATCGCGGCCAGGGCGCTCGGCGCCGTCAAGTACACCGACCTGCTCGACACCGTGACCAAGGTGCGCGATGAGTGACGTCGTCGCCTCGGGCTCGCTGCTGCTGGCCGTGCCGATCGCGGTGCTGGCCGGGGTGGTGTCGTTCCTGTCGCCGTGCGTGCTGCCGCTCGTGCCGGGTTACCTGTCGTACGTCACCGGCATGAGCGCCGACCCCAAGCGGGGGCGGCTGGTGCTCGGGGCGTCGTTGTTCGTGGCCGGGTTCGCGCTGGTCTTCGTGCTCAGCGGGGCGCTGTTCGGCGGTCTCGGCTCCGTCCTGCTGGGCAACGCCGACGTCATCACGCGCGTGCTCGGCGTCCTCACCATCGTGCTCGGGCTCGCCTTCCTGGGCGTGCTGCCCGGGCTCATGCGCGACGTGCGCATCCACCGCCTGCCGGCCGCCGGGCTGGCCGGCGCGCCGCTGCTCGGCGTGGTGTTCGGGCTGGGCTGGACGCCGTGCATCGGCCCCACGCTGGCCGTGGTGCTGACGCTCGGCCTCAACGAGGGCAGCGCGGGCAGGGGAGCGATCCTGGCCGTCGCCTACGCCCTGGGCCTCGGCCTGCCCTTCGTGGCCGCCGCGCTGGCCTACAGCAGGGCGCTGCGCACGTTCCGTGCCATCCGCAAGCACTCGCGCCTGATCACCAGGATCGGCGGCGGCATGATGGTGGCCGTCGGCGTCCTGCTGGTGAGCGGGCTCTGGGGAGAGATGATCGCCGCCATGCAAGGGCTGATCGGCGCGTTCGAGCCGGTGATCTGATGAGCGTCCAGGAGCTGGAGAAGGAGCAGGCGCCCAAGCAGGGCGGGTTCGGCCCGCTGGCGTGGCTGCGGTGGGCGTGGCGCACGCTCACCTCGATGAAGACCGCGCTCATCCTGCTGTTCCTGCTCGCGCTGGGCTCGGTGCCCGGCTCGCTGGTGCCGCAGCGCGGCGTCGAGCCCGACAAGGTCGCCAAGCTCTACGAGCAGAGCCCTGCGCTGGCCGAGTGGTACGACCGCTTCCAGCTCTTCGAGGTGTTCACCTCCACCTGGTTCGCGGCCGTCTACCTGCTGCTGTTCACCTCGCTCATCGGCTGCATCATCCCGCGCACCGCCACCTACCTGCGCGAGCTGCGCCGCAAGCCGCCCGCCGCGCCCAAGCACCTGTCGCGCCTGCCCCACTCCGCCTCCTTCGAGTCCGGGCTCACCGTCGAGGAGGCCGCGCGCCGGCTGCGCAAGCTGCGCTTCCGCGTGGTCACCGGCGACGGCTGGGTGTCGGCGGAGAAGGGGTACCTGCGCGAGACCGGCAACCTGTTCTTCCACGTCGCCCTGCTCGGCATCCTGCTCGCCATCGGCGCCGGCTCCCTCTACGGCTACCGCGGCAACGTCCTGGTCGTCGAGGGCGACGGCTTCGCCAACACCGTGGCCGCCTACGACCGGTTCATGCCCGGCAACCAGGTCTCCGCCGAGTCGCTGCAGCCGTTCTCCTTCACGCTGTCGAAGTTCAAGGTGGCCTACCAGGTCGCCGGCGACAAGCGCGGGCAGGCGCTCGACTACTCCGCGCACCTCAAGGTCAACGACACGCCCTCCGCGCCCACGCGCGACTTCGAGCTCAAGGTCAACGAGCCGCTGGAAGTCGACGGCACGCAGATGTACCTCATCGGCAACGGCTACGCGCCCGTCTTCAAGGTCACCGACGGCAAGGGGCAGGTGGCCTTCGAGGGGCCCGTGCCCTGCCTCATCGAGCAGAAGACCACCATGACCTCCGGCTGCGTGGTCAAGGTGCCCGACGCGCAGCCGTCGCAGCTCGGGTTCCTGCTGCGGTTCCTGCCGACCAGCGTGCCGCTGACCAACGGCGACTACGCCTCCGCCTTCCCCGGCGAGCTCAACCCCGAGGTCAAGCTCCTCGGGGCGTTCTCCGGCGACCTCGGCGTGCGCTCCGGCAAGCCGCAGTCGGTCTACGAGCTGGCCGAGCCCGAGGTGCTGAAGAAGCTCAAGCCGCTCGTCATGGGGTCCGCCGCGCCCAAGCCGCTGGCCGTGGGGCAGTCACTGGAGCTGCCCGACGGGCTGGGCAAGCTCGAGTTCACCGGCGTCAAACAGTGGATCACGCTCCAGACGTCCTACGACCCCGGGCGTTTCCCCGCCCTGGTGGCGGCCGCCACGGCCGTCATCGCCATCGCGCTGTCGCTCATGATCCGCCGCCGGCGGGTCTTCGTCCGCACCTCCGGGGGCAGGGTCGACGTGGGCGGCCTGACCCGCACCGAGGGCTCCGCGGCGGGCTTCGCCGAAGAGTTCTCCGACATCGTCAAGGCCCTATCAGCAGGAGAGAAGGATGTCCGCTGAGCAACTCGCCGAGCTGAGCGATCTTTTCGTCGTCGCAGCCGTCCTGCTCTATGTCGTCGCCATGGTGGGCTTCGCGATCGAGCTCGCCTTCGGGCGCGCCCGCCCCGGCAAGGCCGGCGCCGCCGAACGGGCGGAGGTCAAGCAGCCCGTCACGGTCGGGGCCGCCTCCTCCGGTGAGGACGCCGGCACCGTCTCTGAGGCGCCTGTCGCGGCCTCGGCCGACGCTCCGGTGCCCGCGCCGCCGGGAGGCGCCGTCAAGGCCGGTACGGTGGCGCTCGTGCTCGCCTGGCTCGGCTGGGCGGCCAACCTCGGCGCCATCGTCACTCGCGGCCTCGCCGTGGACCGGTGGCCCTGGGGCAACATGTACGAGTTCGTGGTCGCGATCTGCTTCGCCGCCGTGACCGCGTTCCTCGGCACCCAGCTGCGCCACAACGTGCGCTTCCTGGGCGGGTTCGTCATGGTGACGGCCGCGCTCGGGCTCGGGCTGGCCGTCAAGGTCTTCTACACCACCGCCGGGCCCGTGGTGCCGGCGCTGAACTCGTACTGGATCGCCATCCACGTCACGGCGGCGATCATCTCCAGCGGTCTGCTGACGCTGGCCGGCGTGTCGGGTGTGCTCTACCTGGTGCGCGGCGACGGGATGTCGCGGCTGCCGTCGCGGGCGGACCTGGAGAAAGTGGCGCACCGGGCCATCGTGTTCGCCTTCCCGCTGTGGACGTTCGCGGTGATCGCGGGCGCGCTGTGGGCGGACCGGGCGTGGGGCCGCTACTGGGGCTGGGACCCCAAGGAGGTGTGGTCGTTCATCACGTGGGTGGCCTACGCGGCCTACCTGCACGCGAAGGTGACGGCGGGCTGGCGGGGGAAGGCCGCGACCATCGTGCAGCTCGTGGCGTTCGGCTGCCTCCTGTTCAACCTGATCGGCGTCAACATCTTCATCAGCGGCCTGCACAGCTACGCCGACGTGCCGTAAGGGGCGGTCAGGAGACGTCGTCGCCGCGCATCCGCCGGTCGAGATCACGCAGGAAGTCGGGGTCGTCGTCCGGGCCCTTCGGCACGCCCGGGCCCGGAGGCACCGGCCAGGCCGCCCTGGGCGCGCGCGGACGGCCGCGCGCCATCCACACCAGGCCGCCGAGCAGCGGGATGAGCACCACGATGAGGATCCAGAGAGGTTTCGGTACGTTCCGCACCTCGTCTTCGGGGGTGGTCACCACGTCGAACAGTGAGAAGAGCCAGAAGGCCAGCAGCGCCAGGCCGATCAGAACACCTGCCATGTCCCGAACTGTAAGCCATGTTTCGGCGTGATCGTGCTGCCTGATGTCCCCTTTCGGGTGACTAGCGGAAGATCGGCGTCGTACGGTGGAAGCCGATGCGTCGGTGTCCAAGGGGCTCCACGTGGCGTTGAGGGGTGCGATGGCCTTTTCTTCCGACAGGGGACCCAACGACCGAGGACGGCACCGGCGCGGCCGGTGGTGGCGGCGCGGCTCGTACCTCTTCTCCCGTCGCGGCGAGGCGCGGCCCGACGCCGACCGCTCGTTCTGGTCCGACGCCCAGGAGAGGCGCCAGGAGGGCGGCGGGGAGCCGCACCGGACGGGGCGGCCCGGTGAGAACGGGACGGCGACCGGCCCTCAGGACAGGGTGTTATGGCCCGGTGGTGACGGCCCCGAACGCACGATGTGGCCCCTGACCGGCGCGCCCGGCCGCTCCGCCGACGCGGGGCGCGGCGCTTACCAGGGGCGCGAGCGTGGTGAGCCTGGGGCGGGCTGGGACGCGTTCTCGGTGCGGGAGCGCGGCGAGCGGCTGCCGGCCGCCGTCGTGGTGGATCGCCCCCGCTACACCTGGGACGACTTCGAGCTCGTGGACGAGCCGCTCAGGGCTCGCCCGCACCGCCCCGACGCGCCCTCGCTGGGCGACGGGCTGCGGCACTGCGGCCGGCTGGAGTCGATCCTGCACCGGCAGTGGGACGCCCGGCAGGGCCCGCCGCCGGCGGACGTCGTCAGGGCGGTGGAGAGCCTGGCCAGGCTCCCCGAGCGGCTGAAGGAGCTGCTCGCCTCCGGCCTGGAGGGCATCTACGTGGGGCCGGGCGGCGTGCCCGACCTCGACGACATGGGATACCTGCGCGGCGCCCCGCTCCCGTCCAGCCGGGCGACGTGGGACATCTGCGCGGGCGCGTACGGCGACCGCAAGATCGTCGTGGGCGACCGCCCCTCGCCCACACCCGACGTGATGATGCACGAGGTCGGCCACGCCATCGACGACATCGACGCGGCTTATGGCGATTGGGTGTCGGACTCGCCGGAGTTCGTGCGCCTCTACGAGTCGGCCGCGCCGCTGCTGGCCTCGACGTTCCACCGGCAGGGGGCGGGCTGGGCCGCAAGGAGTTCTTCGCCGACGCCTTCGCCGCGATCGCCGCGCGCCAGCGCCCGGCCCTGGTGGACATGCTCGGCGGCGACACGCGGATGGCGCTCGACATCATGCTGTTCTTCAACCGGCGCTACGGAATCTAGGTGATCGGCCATGTACGTCATCCGGCTCGCGGACGGGACGTTGCGCGTACCGCAGAGCCTGACCAGCCAGGACGGCCGTCTGATCGGCAACGCCTACGTGGAGGTCCAGCCCGGTGACCCCGACTACGAGCGGTGGCTGGCCGAGTCGCTGACCGAGGAGGAGGCGCGGTTGCGGCGGCGGCGCTGGGAAGAGGAGAACGACGAGCTGGAGCGGGAGTTCCTGGCCTTCAAGGCGCGGCAGGAAGACGCCTGACCGGGCAGCGGAGGGGGACACGCGGCCTGAGCCAGGCGGTCGGGCGCGCGAGCCTGGGCCTGGCGGACGGGCGCGCGAGCCGGGAGCCTGCGGGGAGACGCGCGGGCCGGGGCCGGCGAGGGGATGTGCGGGCCGGGGCCGGGCGAACGGACAGGCGCCAGCCACGGTCGGCGGTTGGCGCCGCCCCGTGCCGTTCCCGTACGGAAGTGTGGCCGGGAGGGCACGCGTTGCAGTGGTTCCGCCAGCGGTGATCCTGGCGGGAGGGACCGCTGTTCAGGCGGCCCGCCGTGCAGGATCACCGACTAGACGGAACGTCAGACGCGCGGGGACTCACCTGCCGGCCTGTCGGCCGTGAGAACGTCCTCGCCTCGGAGAAGGGCGTGGACTTCCGACTCGCGGAAGCGCCGGTGCCCTCCGGGGGTGCGGATACTGCTGATGCGGCCTGCCGCAGCCCAGCGCGTAACCGTCTTTGGGTCTACCCGGAAGAGGGCGGCAACCTCTCCTGGGGTCAGCAGACGCTCGCTGCTACTCTCCACCAATCTCTCCCCCTCGCATCCCGCTTCCTGCCAGCGGGCGGACAGGTAACCAGTGTGTCGAGCGAAGCCTGATTTATCCGTGGTTTTCTACAAAGATCACGGGTTGTTATCAGCTGACTGCCCGATTGTTATATGATAGAGCCTCTTTGGGGCTCTCGTGGGTGTTTCTTTACGAAACTCCCTAACTGGGAACACTAGCAGTGCTCGCGACCGATGCGAAGAGCGACCGCTACGCAGGTCCGAGTAACCTCGAACCTGTGCGTCCCGTTCTCGTTTACACCGCGTCGCGGATCGGCTTGTTTCTCGTGACCCTGGGTGTCCTCTACCTGCTCGGACTCCAAAACCCGCTGATCCTCATCGCCGCTTCTTTCTTGATCAGCGGCATAGCCAGCTACGTGTTGCTGTCCAAGCAGCGCGACGCCGTGAGTGCGCGTCTCAGCGACAGGATCGACCGGCCGAAGCCGCAGAACGACTAGGGCAGGGGGAACATGCCAATCCGGGCATGGTACTCCCGTCCGAGTCTCGTTGTGTCGCTACCGACAAGTAGTCCACTGGCGTGCGCGTAAAACGCCTTCACCCCGATGCCGCGCTCCCGTGTGGGATTCCAACTGAGAGCCTTTCCAGTGCTCGGATGAATGGCGCCGATCCCCGGCCGCGACACCGCGCCCGGGCCCGCCGAGTCACGCCCCTGCGGATTGTCCAGCCAGCGCTGGTGGCCGCCCACGTACACCGCCGCCCCGGTGACCGCGACGGAGTAGAGCGAGTCGCCGCCGGTGCTGTTCACCCAGGTCGGACGGATGGCGGAGCCCCTGGCGTAGGTCTCGAAGCGGGCCGCCGTGTCGCACATGCCGCCCTTGGCGCCGCCCGTCGTGACCACCACGAAGGAGCGCCCGTCGGGGGCGAAGTCGAGGCCGCGGACGTAGGAGGGGAAGGCGCTGCTGCACTTGCGCGCGTACGCCTCGGTGCGCCACGGCGCCACCCTGGCGGCCGGGCCGCCGACGTCGATCAGCCCGAGCTGCGGCCTCGACTGCCCGTCGAGCGTGGTGAACGAGCCGTCCACGGCGAGCCGGCGCCCCGAGACGGCCAGCGCGTAGACCTTCACCCGCGACGTCAGCGGCGCGTCCGGCTCGATGGCGAAGCCGGGGTCGGCCGCGCCCGTGGTGGCGTCCAGCCTGGCCAGCGCCGTGCGCGGGCTGCTGAAGTCGCCGCCCACGTACAGGTGCGGGCCCTGCCTGGCCAGCGTCGTCACCATGCCGCCGCCGATGCGCGGCTGGAAGCTCTGCACCAGGGAGCCGTCGGCCACGCTGAGCCTGGCCAGGGCGCGGGCCCGGCGGTTGTCGACGCCGTGGAACTCGCCGCCGACGTAGACGGTGCCGCCGTCGCCGGCCGCCAGGCCGTACACGGGGCCCGCCATGCTCGGCGCGAAGCCGGGCAGAATGCGCCCGGTCACCAGGTCGTAGGCGAACAGGTTGTCGCGGGCGAGCACCGTCGTGCGGGACGCGTCGCTCACTTCGCTGAACGAGCCGCCGACGACGACGGTGCGGCCGACGACGGTGATGGCGTTGACGATGCCGTCGAGCACGTGGGGGGTGCTGTCGATCGGGTCGGCCGACACGACGCGCGCCTGCGCGACGGGGGAAGAGGCGAGGATGGCCGCAAGAGCGGCACGGGCAAGCATTCGCCAATATCTAGCAGACGTTGGGTAGTCCTGCGGCTACTTTCCGTTGATTGTCCTGGATGGGCATGACCGCGTACCGGCGGGCGGCCCCCAATAAGGTGTGAGGCATGACGCGCGCTCAGTTGGACAAACAGCCGGACGAGGTCGCCGCGATGTTCGATCGCACCGCCCGGCGCTACGACCTGGTCAATGACGTGATCTCGCTCGGGCAGGTGCGGCTCTGGCGCAAGGCGGTGGCCGCCGCCGTCGACGCCGGGCCGGGGGAGCTCGTGCTCGATCTGGGTGCCGGCACCGGCACGTCCACCGACGCGTTCACCACGCTGGGCGCGCGGGCGATCGCCTCCGACTTCTCCTTCGGCATGCTGAGCACGGGGGTGCGGCGGCACGGCGGCAACGCGCTGTCGGGGCCGGGCGTGCCGTTCATCGCGGGCGACGCGATGCGGCTGCCGTTCGCCGACGACGTGTTCGACGCGGTGACGATCTCGGTCGCGCTGCGCAACGTGCACGACACCGGGCAGGCGCTGCGCGAGATGCTGCGGGTGACGAAGCCGGGCGGCCGGCTGGTGATCCTGGAGTTCTCGCACGTGACGTTCGGCGCGTTCGACCTCGTCTACCGCGAATACCTGATGCGGCTGCTGCCCAAGGTGGCCAAGGTGTTCGGGTCCAACGACGACTCCTACGAGTACCTGGCGGAGTCGATCAGAGACTGGCCCGACCAGCCGACGCTGGCCCGGACCATCCAGGACGCCGGCTGGCAACGGGTGGCATGGCGCAACCTCACGATGGGGATCGTCGCCATGCACAGGGGGTTCAAGCCCGCCTGAGCTCGATGGTCAGCAGGTGGGCCCAGCGGGGATGGCGGTGGAGCGTGACCTCCTTGACGAAGCAGGCGACCCTGATCTCCGGGATGTAGTCCTCGAACAGCTCAGGGCTCATGCCCGACCTGCACCAGATCAGCATCGCGGTCCCGCCGGGGATCGACTGCGTGTGGACGATCAGGGGCAGGCGCCCCTCGGGGGTGCGCATCGACGTACGCAGGCACAACCCCTGGAAGCGGTGGCGGGTGACGAGCCGCCCCGCGGCCCGGCGTACGGCCGGGATCGCGCCGCCGGCGAGCACCGCCCCCGCGAGCAGCAGTGCCGCCACCGGCCCTTGCCAGGCGATCAGCGAGATCACGCCGGCGAACGTGATCTCGCTGCGCCACCGCCACAGCAGCCCCGCGGTGGCGATGGGCCCGTGGGCTCTGGCGATCTTCGGGTGTTTCCTGGGGAACCCGTCCCCTGGGCTGAACTTGCGCGGGGGTGGCTCGCTGATCGGCTCGTCCTGGGGCGGCGACTCCAGGATCTCCTTCTTGCGCTGCTCGAACCGGGGGTCGCGGTATCTCCGCCCGCCCCAGGCCGACCTGTCGATCTCCCAGCCGTGCTCCCTCGCGAAGTCGTTGGACCGGCGCCAGAGCCACCTGTTGGCGGCGATGGTTAATCGCTGCCATCCGCCCTTGCGATCTCCGGCGCCCCGTGTAGCGTCGTTCATGCCGCGGCTCCCAATTTCCGCTCTTCGGACAGAGTCGGGGTGCTGCGCGGTCACGGGCGGATGGGCTCCCACCATCCGCCCGCTCGCGTCTGGCGAAAACCTCATTTCCATCTGGCCCGCTTTCCTGCCTGCGGGCTACCCTGAGGGTGTGCCATCGGGCGGCCCCGTGCAATTCCCGCGGGGATGAGTCAGGGGATTCCTGGCGGAACGTGACTCATTCTTCCCGGCGACGATTGCGCGCGGATGGGGCGGGCATATTTCGAAGAATGTCCCGAGAGGAGCCCGGGTGATCGGGGAGATCAATCCGACACTCCGCCGCCGGAAACTCGCCTCTGAGCTGCGGCGGCTCCGTGAAGAAGCGGGGCTCAACGGGGTTCAGGTGTCGCAGGCGCTGCGCTGGTCCACCTCGAAGCTCTCCCGGCTGGAGACGGGGCAGGTCGCGCCCGCCGCGAAGGACGTCGCCCGGCTGCTCAAGCACTACGACGCCCTGGGCGAGGAGGGCGACCTGCTGCTGGAGCTGGCCGGCAACCACGTCAGCAAGGGCTGGTGGGAGTCCTACTCCGACGTGCTGCACGAGATCGCTCTGGAGTACGTCGGCCTGGAGGACGGCGCCAGCGTCATCAGCGCGTGGCACAACAACGTGCTGCCCGGCCTGCTGCAGACCCGCGCCTACGCCACCGAGCTGGCCCGGCTCTACCGCGCGGTGGAGGTGGCCACGCCGAGCCAGATCGAGCGCCGGATCCGCGTGCGCATGCGACGCCAGCAGTTGCTCACCAACGGCCGGGTGACCTACACGGCGGTGGTGGAGGAGGCGGCCCTGCGCCGCAGGTTCGGCGAGGCCGACGAGGCGATGATGCGCGAGCAGTTACGCCACTTGCTGCGCCTTTCCCTTCTGCCGAACATCACGATTCATGTCATGCTGCTGGAGCAGCCGCACCCCATCGACTTGTCGAGCTTCGTGCACCTGCGATTTCCCTCGATGCCATTGCTCGGCCCGATTTCCAGCGATGTGGTCTACACGGAGGACTATCCGGGGCTGGAGCTGATCGAGTCGGAGGAGCGGGTCTACCGTTATTCGCTGCTCTTCGACGTGCTGCGGCAGGCCGCGCTCGGCGAGGAAGCATCTCGAGACTGCATCGCCTCACTGGCCGGGCTCTGATCGCCCGGGGGGCTGCTGCTAGCGTGACGATCATGACTGCGCGGCCTCAGGCGACACGCCGTCCTCATGGGTCACAGAACCGCACCCCGACTGCCACTATGTACAGGAAAAGCAGTAGACTGCGGGCCGGTAAGTTTGTGAAGGGGTTCACAAAGGAACGAAGGCGCGACACCCCACGGCCTTCGAGCGTGTAGGGACAGGACTAGTCCAGTGACCGTGCCAACAGCCATACAGGCTGACGCCGATGTCATCGTCGTCGGCGCCGGTCCCGCCGGTTCCGCCACTGCTTTTTACCTCGCTCAGGCCGGCCTCGACGTGCTGCTCCTGGAGAAGACCAGGTTCCCCCGCGAGAAGGTCTGCGGCGACGGGCTGACGCCCCGCGCGGTCAAGCAGTTGCAGAACATGGGCGTCGACATCGACGCTCCCGGCTGGATCAGGAACAAGGGCCTGCGCGTCGTCGGTGGCGGCCTGCGCTTCGAGCTCGACTGGCCGCGGTTGGAGCGCTTCCCCGACTTCGGGCTCGTCCGCACCCGCCAGGACTTCGACCAGATCGTCGCCGCCAACGCGGTCAAGAACGGCGTACGCCTCATGGAGGGCGTCACCGTCACCGGCCCGGTGCTCGACGACCGCAGCGGCCACATCGTGGGCGTGACCACCAAGGACGGCCGCGAGTACCGCAGCCGCGTGGTCGTGGCCGCCGACGGCAACAGCACCCGCCTGGCCCTGAGCATGGGCCTGCACAAGCGCGAGGACCGCCCGATGGGCGTGGCCGTGCGGACGTACTTCGAGAGCCCGCGCCACGACGACGACTACCTCGAGACCTGGCTGGAACTGTGGGACGGCGACACGCTGCTGCCCGGCTACGGCTGGGTGTTCGGCGTCGGCGACGGCACCGCGAACGTGGGGCTGGGCCTGCTCAACACCAGCGCCCAGTTCAAGAACATCGACTACCGCGACCTGCTGCGCCGCTGGTGCCGCTCCATGCCTCAGGACTGGGGTTTCACCGAGGAGAACATGACGGCCCCGATCCGCGGCGCCGCGCTCCCGATGGCCTTCAACCGGCAGCCCCACTACACCCGCGGCCTGCTGCTCGTGGGTGACTCCGGCGGGTCGATCAACCCGTTCAACGGCGAGGGCATCGCCTACGCCATGGAGACCGGCGAGATCGCCGCCGAGGTCATCGCCAAGGCGTTCAGGAACACCACCCCCGCGCAACGCGAGCGGATCCTGCGGACCTATCCTCAAGTGCTGAAGGACGCCTACGGCGGTTATTTCACGCTCGGGAGGTTGTTCGTCGAGGCGATCGGGAAGCCGGGTGTGATGAGCTTCGGCACCAGGCACGGGCTTCCGCACCCGAGGCTGATGCGCTTCGCGCTCAAACTCCTTGGTAATCTCACCGACCGGCGAGGCGATGCGTCAGACATGATCATCAACGCACTCTCAAAGGTCGCGCCATCAGCATGAATCTCGCAATCAACAGATCCGGCTGCGCGCCCGCGCGCGCGGCGACTCCAGAGGAGGCGTAGCGATGGACCTTTACGTGCCCATCCTGGTGCTCGCCGTTCTCGCGGGGGGCTTCGCGATCTTCTCGGTCGCCATCGCTCCCTTCACCGGTCCCAAGCGCTGGAACCGCGCCAAGCTCGACGCCTACGAATGTGGCATCGAGCCCACGCCCCAGCCTGTCGGTGGTGGACGGTTCCCGCTCAAATACATGATCACGGCGATGCTCTTCATCGTCTTCGACATCGAGATCATCTTCCTATACCCGTGGGCCGTCTCGTTCGCTCCGCAGACGGACGACCTCGGCCGCGTGCTCTCCTCGGGCCTTGGCCTGTTCGCGCTCGTCGAGATGCTGCTGTTCATCGTCACCGTGCTCGTCGCCTACGCGTACGTGTGGCGCCGCAAGGGTCTGGACTGGGACTGAAAATGGGACTTGAAGAGAAACTCCCCAGCGGGTTCATCCTCAGCACGGTCGAAGCGGCCGCGGGGTGGGCGCGAAAGAACTCCGTGTGGCCGGCCACGTTCGGCCTCGCGTGTTGCGCCATCGAGCTGATGGCCACCGGTGGCCCCCACTACGACCTGGCGCGCTTCGGTATGGAGCGCGCTTCGGCGTCTCCCCGGCAGGCCGACCTGATGATCGTCGCCGGGCGCGTGTCGCAGAAGATGGCGCCCGTCCTGCGGCAGATCTACGACCAGATGGCCGAGCCGAAGTGGGTCATCTCCATGGGCGTGTGCGCCTCCAGCGGCGGCATGTTCAACAACTACGCCATCGTGCAGGGCGTCGACCACGTCGTCCCCGTCGACATCTACCTGCCGGGCTGCCCGCCGCGGCCCGAGATGCTGATCGACGCGATCGTCAAGCTGCACGACAAGATCCAGAACATGAAGTTCGGCGCGCACCGCGCCAAGCAGATCGAGGAGCTCGAGCTGCAGGCGCTGCGCACGCTGCCGCTGATCGACCAGGGGGCCTCGAAGTGACCTCGCCCGACAACCTGCCCGAGGTCCCCGACCCGCAGGTCCCGGACGTGCCGGCGGCGCAGGAGCCGCCGGTCGCCCGCCGGGGCATGTTCGGTGCCCAGGACAGCGGCGACACCTCCGGTTACGGCGGTCTCGTCGTGCGCCGGCCGCCGCAGATCTCGACGCCCCGCCCGTACGGGGGCTACTTCGACGAGATCGTCGACGCCCTGGCGATGGACGACGCGATCGAGCGGGTGGTCGTCGACCGCGGCGAGCTGACCCTGCACGTCAAGCGCGAGCGCCTGGTCGAGGTCTGCCAGAAGCTGCGCGACGACCCGGCCCTGCGTTTCGAGCTGTCGACGGGCGTGTCCGGGGTGCACTACCCGCACCTGGCGGGCGAGGAGCTGCACGCCGTCTACCACCTGGTGTCGATCACGCACAACCGGCGGGTGCGCCTGGAGGTCAGCGCCCCCGACGCCGACCCGCACATCCCCTCGACGGTCAGCGTTTACCCTGGTCACGACTGGCACGAGCGCGAGACGTACGACTTCTTCGGCATCATCTTCGACGGTCACCCCGCGCTCACCCGGATCATGATGCCGGACGACTGGGACGGTCACCCGCAGCGGAAGGACTACCCGCTGGGCGGCATCCCGGTCGAGTACCGCGGCGCCACCATCCCCTCGCCTGACCACAGAAGGAGCTACTCATGAGCACCGCTTATGACGAGGCGACCGAGGGCAAGGTCTATTCGGTCAACGGCGCTGACTGGGACCAGGTCGTCACCGGCGTGCGCGACTCCGAGGAGGAGCGCCTGGTCGTCAACATGGGCCCGCAGCACCCGTCCACGCACGGCGTGCTCCGGCTGGTGCTGACGCTCGACGGCGAGACGGTGACCGAGGCGCGCGGCGTCATCGGCTACCTGCACACCGGCATCGAGAAGAACATGGAGTACCGGACGTGGACCCAGGGGACCACGTTCGTGACCCGCATGGACTACCTCTCGCCGATCTTCAACGAGACGGCCTACTGCCTCGGCGTGGAGAAGCTGCTCGGCATCACCGACCGCGTGCCCGAGCGGGCGCAGGCCATCCGCGTGATGATGATGGAGCTCAACCGCATCGCCTCGCACTTGGTGGCGATGGGCACGTTCGGCATGGAGCTGGGCGCGACCACGCCGTTCCTGTTCGGGTACCGCGATCGTGAAATGATCATGGACCTGTTCGAGTACATCACCGGCCTGCGCATGAACCACGCCTACATCCGCCCCGGCGGCGTGAGCGTGGACCTGCCGGCCGGCGCGGTGGACAAGGTCGGCGAGTTCCTCAAGGAGATGCCCAAGCGGATCAAGGACATCCGCAAGCTCCTCGACGAGAACCCCGTCTACGTGCGCCGCACCAGGGACGTCGCCTACCTCGACCTGACCGGCTGCATGGCGCTCGGCGTGACCGGGCCCATCCTGCGCGCCGCCGGCCTCCCGTGGGACCTGCGCAAGTCGCAGCCCTACTGCGGTTACGAGACCTACGAGTTCGACGTCGCCACCGAGCGCGGCTGCGACGTGTACTCGCGCTACCTCGTCCGCATGAAGGAGATGGAGGAGTCCCTCAAGATCATCGAGCAGGCGCTGGACCGCATCGCCGGTCCGCTCAAGGGCGACCCCGTGATGATCGAGGACAAGAAGATCGGCTGGCCCGCGCAGCTCGCGCTCGGCCCCGACGGGTTCGGCAACTCGCCCGACCACATCGCGCACATCATGGGCACCTCCATGGAGGCCCTCATCCACCACTTCAAGCTGGTGACCGAGGGCTTCAGGGTGCCGGCCGGGCAGGCGTACGCCAGCATCGAGTCGCCCAAGGGCGAGCTCGGCGCGCACGTGGTCAGCGACGGCGGCACCCGGCCCTACCGCGTGCACTTCCGCGAGCCGTCCTTCTGCAACCTGCAGAGCTTCCCCGCCATGGCGGAGGGCGGCCAGGTCGCCGACGTGATCGCCGCGGTGGCTTCTATCGACCCCGTCATGGGAGGTGTGGACCGGTGACTTACTCACCGGAGATCCGTGAGCGTCTGGAGCGGGACGCCAAGGAGATCATGGGGCGCTACCCCAAGGCGCGCTCGGCCCTGCTGCCGCTGCTCCACCTCGTGCAGTCCGAGGACGGGTACGTCTCCGACGACGGCCAGGAGTTCTGTGCCGAGATGCTCGGCATCAGCAAGGCCGAGGTCACGGGCGTCGCGACCTTCTACACCATGTACAAGCGCAAGCCGGCCGGCGAATACCACGTCGGCGTGTGCATCAACGCGCTGTGCGCGGTCATGGGCGGCGACCAGATCTGGGACGAGCTGACGGAGCACGTCGGCGTCGGCCACGAGGAGACCACCGCCGACGGCAAGGTGTCGCTGGAGCGCCTGGAGTGCAACGCGGCCTGCGACTTCGCGCCGGTCATGATGGTCAACTGGGAGTTCTTCGACAACCAGACGCCCGAGTCGGCCAAGCAGCTCGTCGACGACCTGCGCGCCGGCAAGGAGGTCGCGCCCACCCGCGGGCCCAGCAAGCTGTGCACGTTCAAGCAGGCCTCGCGCGTGCTCTCCGGCCTGCCCGACGACCTCGCGGGCGAGGGCCCGTCGGCCGCCGGCGCGTCGCTGGAGGGCCTGAAGGTCGCCAAGGCCAAGGGATGGAAGGCACCGGAGGCATGAGCACCACTTTGACACCGGTCCTGACCGCGAACTGGGACCAGCCCAACTCCTTCACCCTCGACGCCTACGGCGAGTACGAGGCGGCGAAGAAGGCCCTGGGCATGGACCCCGACGCGGTCATCCAGGCCGTCAAGGACTCCGGCCTGCGCGGCCGCGGCGGCGCCGGCTTCCCCACCGGCATGAAGTGGGGCTTCATCCCGCAGGGCGACGGCAAACCGCACTACCTCGTCGTCAACGCCGACGAGTCGGAGCCGGGCACCTGCAAGGACATCCCGCTCATGATGGCCAACCCGCACGCGCTGGTCGAGGGCATCATCATCACCTCGTACGCGATCCGGGCCAACCACGCCTTCATCTACGTGCGCGGCGAGGTGCTGCACGTCATCCGGCGGCTGCACGCGGCCGTGCGCGAGGCGTACGAGAAGGGCTACCTCGGCACCGACATCTTCGGCTCCGGCTACGACCTGGAGCTCGTCGTGCACAGCGGCGCGGGCGCGTACATCTGCGGCGAGGAGACGGCGCTGCTGGACTCGCTGGAAGGCTTCAGAGGTCAACCGCGGCTCAAGCCCCCGTTCCCGGCCGTGGCGGGCCTGTACGCCTCGCCGACTGTCGTGAACAACGTCGAGTCGATCGCGTCTGTTCCCTCGATCATCGCCAACGGCGCCGAGTGGTTCGCCGGGATGGGCACGGAGAAGTCGAAGGGCTTCGGCATCTTCTCCCTCAGCGGCCACGTCACCAGGCCCGGCCAGTACGAGGCCCCGCTCGGCATCACGCTGCGCGAGCTGCTCGACATGGCGGGCGGCATCCGCGAGGGGCACCAGATCAAGTTCTGGACCCCGGGCGGCTCGTCCACGCCGATCTTCACCGACGAGCACCTCGACGTGCCGCTCGACTTCGAGGCGGTCGGCGCCAAGGGCTCCATGCTCGGCACCCGGGCGCTGCAGATCTTCGACGAGACCACGTGCGTGGTGCGCACGGTGCTGCGCTGGACGGAGTTCTACGCCCACGAGTCCTGCGGCAAGTGCACGCCGTGCCGCGAGGGCACGTACTGGCTCAAGCAGGTGCTCAAGCGCCTGGAGAAGGGGCAGGGCACCGAGGACGACCTGGCCACGATCACCGACATCGCGGACAACATCCTGGGCCGCTCCTTCTGCGCGCTGGGCGACGGCGCGACCAGCCCGATCCACTCCTCGGTGAAGTACTTCCGCGAGGAGTACCTCAAGCACTTCGAGATCGGCGGTTGTCCGTTCGACCCGAAGAAGTCCACTCTCTGGGGTGAGCAGTGACCGTCGTAGAGACAGAAGTGAACCTGGTGACCCTGACCATCGACGGGTTCCAGGTCAGTGTCCCCAAGGGCACTTTGATCATCAGGGCCGCCGAGCTGCTGGGCATCCAGATCCCCCGGTTCTGCGACCACCCGCTGCTCGACCCGGCCGCCAACTGCCGGCAGTGCCTGGTCGACATCCCCGACGCGGGCAACGGCCGCGGCTTCCCCAAGCCGCAGCCGTCGTGCGCGATCGAGGTCGCCGAGGGCATGGTGGTGCAGACCCAGCTCACCTCGCCGGTCGCCGAGAAGGCGCAGCGCGGGGCCATGGAGCTGCTGCTCATGAACCACCCGCTGGACTGCCCGGTCTGCGACAAGGGCGGCGAGTGCCCCCTGCAGAACCAGGCGATGTCCAACGGCCAGGGCGAGTCCCGCTTCCAGGAGCAGAAGCGCACCTTCCCCAAGCCGCTGCCGCTGTCGACGCAGGTGCTGCTCGACCGTGAGCGCTGCGTCCAGTGCGCGCGCTGCATCCGCTTCTCCGACCAGATCGCCGGCGACCCGCTCATCGAGTTCTTCGAGCGCGGGGCCAAGGAGCAGGTCCGCACGGCCGAAGGCAAGCCGTTCGACTCCTACTTCTCCGGCAACACGGTGCAGATCTGCCCGGTCGGCGCGCTCACCGGCGCCGCCTACCGCTTCCGCGCCCGCCCGTTCGACCTGGTCTCCACGCCGAGCGCGTGCGAGCACTGCGCCTCCGGGTGCAGCCTGCGCACCGACCACCGGCGCGGCCGCGTCACCCGCCGCCTGGCGGGCAACGACCCGCAGGTGAACGAGGAGTGGAACTGCGACAAGGGCCGCTGGGCGTTCACCTACGCGCAGCAGCCCGACCGCCTCAAGCAGCCGCTGGTCCGCAACGAGGAGGGCGTGCTCGTGCCCGCCTCGTGGCCGGAGGCGCTGCAGGTGGCGGCCGACGGCCTGGCCAGGGCCCGCGGCAAGGCGGGCGTGCTGGTCGGCGGCCGGGTCACGGTCGAGGACGCCTACGCCTACGCCAAGTTCGCCAGGGTCGCGCTCGGCACCAACGACGTCGACTTCCGCGCCAGGCCGCACTCCGTCGAGGAGGCGCAGTTCCTGGCGCACGCGGTGGCCGGCAAGGGCATCGAGATCAGCTACGCCGACCTCGAGAACGCCCCGCACGTGCTGCTCGTCGGGTTCGAGCCCGAGGAGGAGTCGCCGATCGTCTTCCTGCGCCTGCGCAAGGCGTGGCGGAAGAAGGGTCTCAAGGTCAGCTCGATCGCGCCGTTCGCCTCCCCGGGCCTGGCGAAGATGGGCGGCACGCTCATCCGCACCGCCCCTGGCGGCGAGGCCGACGCGATCGGCGACCTGGTCGGCACGCTGGCCGAGGGCACGATCGTGCTCGCCGGCGAGCGCCTGGCCACCGTGCCCGGCGCGCTGTCGGCGCTGGTACGCCTGGCCGCCGCCTCCTCCGGCGTGCGGATCGCCTGGATCCCGCGCCGCGCCGGTGAGCGCGGCGCCGTCGAGGCGGGCGCGCTGCCTAACCTGCTGCCGATCGGCCGCCCCGTGGACGACGAGAGCGCCAGGGCCGAGGTCGCCAGGGCGTGGAACGTGGCCTCGCTGCCCGCCACCCCCGGCCGCGACACCTCCGGCATCCTCGCCGCCGCCCGCGACGGCGAGCTGGACGCGCTGGTCGTGGCGGGCGTCGACCCGTACGACCTGCCCGACCCGGCCGCCGCGCTGGAGGCGCTGGAGCACACGCCGTTCATCGTCAGCCTGGAGATCCGCGCCAGCGCCGTCACCGACCGCGCCGACGTGGTCCTGCCCGTCGCCGCGGTGCAGGAGAAGGGCGGCACGTTCGTCAACTGGGAGGGCAGGGGCCGCTCGTTCGAGGCGCCGCTCAAGGTGCCCGGCATCCAGTCCGACCTCGCCGTGATCGCCAACCTGGCCGACCGGATGGACGTGCACCTGGGCCTGCCCGACGCCAAGGCCGCCCGGCGCGAGCTGTCGAGCCTCGGCTCCTGGCGCGGCAGCCGCGTCAGCGCGCCGGTCGCCCTGGCCCGCGCCCTCGACCTGCCCGAGCAGGGTCAGGCGCTGCTGGCCACCTGGCACCTGCTGCTCGACGAGGGCAGGCTGCAGGACGGCGAGCCGTACCTCGCGGGCACCGCCCGCACCGCCGAAGCCCTGGTCTCCGAGAGCACCGCCGCCGAGCTGGGCGTCGCCGACGGCGACAAGCTCGTCGTGGGCGACAGCGTCACCCTGCCGGTGCGCATCGCCGACCTGCCCGACCGCGTGGTCTGGGTGCCGGCGAACTCCGGCGGCTGCTCGGTCACCCGTGACCTGCGCGCGGTGGCCGGCGACATCGTCACCATCGGGAGCGCCTCATGAGTCCCACTCTGGAGAACTTCGGCCACGATCCGCTCTGGATCACCATCATCAAGGCCGTGATGCTGTTCGTCTTCCTGATGCTGGGCATCCTGTTCGGCGTCTGGTTCGAGCGCAAGCTGATCTCGCGGATGCAGCACCGCTACGGCCCCAACCGGGCCGGCAAGTTCGGTCTGCTGCAGTCCGTGGCCGACGGTCTGAAGATGGGCCTGAAGGAGGACATCTTCCCGCGGACCGTGGACAAGGTGCTCTACCTGCTGGCTCCGGTGATCATGGTGGTGCCGGCGTTCCTGGCCTTCTCCATCGTGCCTTTTGGCCCGGTGGTGAACCTGTTCGGGGTGGAGACGCCGCTGCAGCTGGTGGACCTGCCGGTGGCGGTGCTGTTCATGCTGGCCATGGGCGCGGTCTCGGTGTACGGGGTGGTGCTGGCCGGGTGGTCGTCGCGCTCGCCGTACGCGCTGCTGGGCGGGCTGCGCTCGGCGGCCCAGGTGGTCTCCTATGAGATCGCGATGGGCCTGTCGTTCGTGGCGATCTTCCTGTTCGCCGGCACCCTGTCGACCTCCGAGATCGTCAAGGCGCAGGAGCAGACCTGGTTCGCGGTGCTGCTCATCCCGTCCTTCCTGGTCTACGTGATCTGCATGTTCGGCGAGGCCGCGCGCATCCCGTTCGACCTGCCCGAGGGCGAGGGCGAGCTGGTCGGCGGCTTCCAGACCGAGTACTCCTCGTCGCTGAAGTTCGCCCTCATCATGATGGGCGAGTACCTGCACACCTTCACCGCCTCCGGCATCGCGGTCACCCTGTTTTTGGGCGGCTGGCGGGCGCCGTTCCCGATCTCGCTGTGGGACGGCGCGAACCAGGGCTGGTGGCCGGTGCTGTGGTTCTTCATCAAGTTCGTGCTCACCTTCTGCTTCATCGTGTGGGTGCGCGCCTCGCTGCCGCGGGTGCGCTACGACCAGCTCATGTCGCTGGGCTGGAAGGTGCTGATCCCGGTCAACCTGGCCTGGATCCTGCTGGTGGCCGCGGTGCGCAACGTCGTGGTCAACGACGGCAACCGCACGCTCGGCATCGGCCTCGGCGTGGTCATCGTGATCGGCGCGCTGGCCATCTGGATGCGCTTCGACACCGTCAACCAGCGGCGCAAGGAAGCGAAGAAGGCACAGGTGGAGGCCGAGTTCGAGCAACTGTCCGAGGAGCCGACGGCCGGTGGCTTCCCTGTGCCGCCGCTCGACCTGCCGCACTACCACGGGGTGCAGCACAAGGAGATTCCCAGTGGGACTAACTGATTGGCTGAACCCCGTCAAGGGCTTCGGGGTCACCTTCCACACGATGTTCAAGAAGCCCGTCACGACGAACTACCCGGAGGAGAAGAAGCCCACGGCTCCTCGCTTCCACGGGCGTCACCAGCTCAACCGCTGGCCGGACGGGCTGGAGAAGTGCGTCGGGTGCGAGCTGTGCGCCTGGGCGTGTCCCGCCGACGCGATCTACGTCGAAGGCGCGGACAACACCGAGGAGGAGCGCTACTCGCCGGGCGAGCGTTACGGGCGCACCTACCAGATCAACTATCTGCGGTGCATCCTGTGCGGCCTGTGCATCGAGGCCTGCCCGACCCGCGCGCTCACCATGACCAACGAGTACGAGCTCGCCGACACCAACCGCGAGAGCCTCATCTACACCAAGGAGATGCTGCTCGCGCCGCTGACCCAGGGCATGGAGCAGCCGCCGCACCCCATGCGGC
Source organism: [Actinomadura] parvosata subsp. kistnae (assembly GCF_900323885.1). Classification (GTDB taxonomy): domain Bacteria; phylum Actinomycetota; class Actinomycetes; order Streptosporangiales; family Streptosporangiaceae; genus Nonomuraea; species Nonomuraea composti. Next base: position 3,197,131 of record NZ_OOHJ01000018.1, read on the forward strand.
TCGGTGAGACCGAAGAGGACTACTACCGGCTGGGGCGGACCAATGGGTGAGACCATCACTTTCTGGGTGCTCGCCGTCGTCTCCGTCGGCGCCGCGCTCGGCATGGTCTTCAACCGCAAGGCCGTGTACTCCGCGCTGATGCTCGGCACCGTGATGCTCTGCCTGGCCGTCCTGTACGCCGTGCAGGACGCGCCGTTCCTGGCCGCGGTGCAGATCATCGTCTACACCGGCGCGATCATGATGCTGTTCCTGTTCGTGCTCATGCTCGTCGGCGTCGACTCCTCCGACTCCTTCGTGGAGACGCTAAAGGGACAGCGCTTCTGGGCGATCCTCGCCGGCCTCGGCTTCCTGGCCCTGATCGTGCTGGCCGTCGGCAACGCGGTCTTCGCGCCCCAGGTCGGGCTGGCCCAGGCCACCGGGCAGGGCGGCTACATCCGCTCGATCGCGCTGCTGCTGTTCACCAAGTACGTGTTCGCGTTCGAGATCACCTCGGCGCTGCTCATCACCGCCGCGCTCGGCGCGATGGTGCTGGCGCACCGCGAGAAGCTCACCGAGAAGGTCACGCAGAAGGACCTGTCCCGGGCCCGCTTCCTCGGCGACCGCCCGTCCCCGCTGCCCGGCCCCGGCACCTACGCCAGGAGCAACGCCATCGACATGCCGGCGCTGCTGCCCGACGGGTCGGTCGCCGCGGACTCGGTCAACCGCTACATCGCGCGCTACGACGTCGAGCACGACCACCTGCCCGAGGACCCGAAGCTCGCCGAGGCCATCAAGCACACGGCCGAGCTCGACCACGCCCCGACCGAGGCGGAGAAGGACGCCGAGACCAATGAGGTGACCAAGTGACCACGCACTACCTCGTCCTGTCCGGCATCCTCTTCGCCATCGGCGCACTCGGCGTGCTGATCAGGCGCAACGCGATCGTGGTGTTCATGTGCGTCGAGCTGATGCTCAACGCCTGCAACCTCGCCTTCGTCACCTTCTCCAGGCAGGTCGGCAACCTGGAGGGCCAGATCATCGCGTTCTTCGTGATGGTGGTGGCCGCGGCCGAGGTCGTGGTCGGCCTGGCCATCATCGTGACGATCTTCCGAACCCGCAGGTCCGCGTCCGTCGACGACGCGAACCTGCTGAAGTACTAAGAGGTGACTGGTGGAATCTCATATCGCTGAGATCGTCCAGCACACCGGTGGAGTGATCGGCAACGCCTGGCTGATGATCGCCTTCCCGCTCGTCGGGGCGTTCATCCTGCTGGTGTTCAACCGGTTCACCAACCGATGGGGCCATCTGCTGGGCGTGGCCATGTCCCTCGCCTCGTTCGTCGTGGCGGTGCTGGCGTTCTTCGAGCTGATCGGGTTCGGGGAGGAGGAGCGCCGCAGGGCCGTCCACCTCTACGAGTTCATCCCCGGCATGGTCGACATGGGGCTGCTCATCGACCCCCTGTCCATCAGCTTCGCGCTGCTGATCACCGGTGTGGGCTCGCTGATCCACATCTACTCGATCGGCTACATGGCCCACGACGAGCACCGGCGCAGGTTCTTCTCCTACCTGAACCTGTTCGTCGCCGCGATGCTGCTGCTGGTGCTGGCCGACAACTACGTCGGCCTGTTCATCGGCTGGGAGGGCGTGGGTCTGGCCTCGTACCTGCTGATCGGCTTCTGGCAGTTCAAGCCGTCGGCGGCGGTCGCGGCCAAGAAGGCGTTCGTCGTCAACCGCGTCGGTGACTTCGGCCTGCTGGTCGGCATGTTCATCATCTGGACCACGTTCGGCACCCTGACCTTCGCCGAGCTGGGCGAGAAGATCCAGCCCGGCCAGACGAACGGCACCATGCTCGCCATCGGCCTGCTGCTGCTCCTCGGCGCGTGCGGCAAGTCGGCGCAGCTCCCGCTGCAGTCGTGGCTCCTCGACGCCATGGAGGGCCCGACCCCGGTCTCGGCCCTCATCCACGCCGCCACCATGGTCACCGCAGGCGTCTACCTGGTCGTCCGCTCCGGGGCGTTCTTCTTCCCCGAGGGCTCCGGCGCCGCGCTCGCCGTCGCCATCGTCGGCGCGGCCACGCTGCTCGCCGGTGCGATCATCGGTTGCGCCAAGGACGACATCAAGAAGGGCCTGGCCGGCTCCACGATGTCGCAGATCGGCTACATGATGCTCGGCGCGGGCCTCGGCCCGGCGGGCTACGCCTTCGCGATCGGCCACCTGATCACGCACGGCTTCTTCAAGGCCGACATGTTCCTCGGCGCCGGCTCCGTCATGCACGGCATGAACGACGAGGTCGACATGCGCAAGTACGGCGCCCTGCGCAAGGTCATGCCGATCACGTTCGTCACGTTCTTCATCGGCTATCTGGCGATCATCGGCTTCCCGCTGCTGTCCGGCTACTTCACCAAGGACGGCATCATCGAGACCGCGGTCCACCACCAGCCCATCCTCGGCTGGCTGGCCGTGCTCGGCGCCGGCATCACCGGCTTCTACATGTCGCGGATGGTCTTCATGACCTTCTTCGGCCAGAAGCGCTGGGCCGACGACGCGCACCCGCACGAGTCGCCGCTCGTCATGACGGTGCCGCTGATGATCCTGTCGCTCGGCGCGCTCGGCCTGGGCGCCTACCTGGTGCTCAGCAACCGGCTCCTGCTGTTCCTGGCCCCGGCCGTCGGCCGGCCCGAGGAGCTGCCGGAGTTCGCGCCGTTCGCCCCGTCCGGCCTGGCCACGCTCGGCCTCGTCGCGGTCGGCGCGATCTTCGCCTGGATGAAGTACGGCCGGGCCGAGGTGCCGTCGGTGCAGCCGCGCGGCTCCTTCCTCACCACGTTCGCCCGGCGCGACCTCTACGGTGACGCGCTCAACGAGTCGCTCTTCATGCGCCCCGGCCAGTGGCTGACCCGCCTCGCGGTGTTCTTCGACAACCGCGGCGTCGACGGGATCGTCAACGGCCTGGCGGCGGGCATCGGCGGCAGCTCCGGGCGCCTGAGGCGGGTCCAGACGGGCTTCGCCAGAACGTACGCGCTGTCCATCTTCATCGGTGCCGCCCTGCTGACCGGCGCCCTGCTCCTCGTTGGGAACATCTGATGTCACCCTGGCTTCCGATACTCATGGCGGTGCCCGTGGTGGGCGCCATCGTGGTGGCCCTGCTTCCCAAGGGCAGTGACAAGCTGGCCAAGCAGGTAGCGCTGCTCGTCTCGCTGCTGGTGCTGGTCCTCACGGGCGTCGTGGCCGCCGGGTTCAAGCCGTCGGGCGAGCGCTTCCAGTTCGTCGCCGAGTACAACTGGATCCCGAGCTTCGGCGTGAAGTTCGGGGTCGGCGTCGACGGTGTCGCCCTGGTGCTCATCGCCCTGTCGGCGGTGCTGGTGCCGATCGTGATCCTGGCGTCCTGGCACGACGCCGACGGCGTCAAGACCGCCGACGGCACGCTGATCACGCCCAAGCGGTCGGTGAAGACGTACTTCTCGCTGCTGCTCGTGCTCGAAGCGATGATGATCGGCGTCTTCGCGGCGACCGACATCTTCCTGTTCTACGTCTTCTTCGAAGCCATGCTGATCCCGATGTACTTCATGATCGGGTCGTACGGCGGCGCCCAGCGGTCCTACGCGGCCGTCAAGTTCCTGCTGTACTCGCTGTTCGGCGGCCTGCTCATGCTGGTCGCGGTCATCGGGCTGTACTTCGTGGCCGGCAAGCAGACGTTCATGTTCCCCGAGCTCGTCGGGGCCATCCAGGACCCGGTCACGCAGAAGTGGCTGTTCGCCGGCTTCTTCATCGCCTTCGCCATCAAGGCGCCGCTGTGGCCGGTGCACACCTGGCTGCCCGACGCGGCCGCCCAGGCCCCGGCCGGCGCCGCGGTGCTGCTGGTGGGTGTGCTGGACAAGGTTGGCACGTTCGGGATGCTGCGCTTCTGCCTGGAGCTGTTCCCCGACGCCGCCAAGGCGTTCACGATGCCGATCGTCGTCCTGGCGGTCATCAGCATCATCTACGGCGCCATCGTCGCCATCGGGCAGACCGACATGAAGCGGCTCATCGCCTACACGTCGATCTCCCACTTCGGCTTCATCGTCCTGGGCGTGTTCGCCATGTCGTCCGTCGCCCAGTCCGGCGCGGCGCTCTACATGGTCAACCACGGCTTCGCCACCGGCGCGCTGTTCCTGGCCGCCGGGTTCCTCATCGCGCGGCGCGGCTCGCCGTTCATCGCCGACTACGGCGGCGTGCAGAAGGTCGCGCCGCTGCTCGCGGGCTTCTTCCTGGTCGCCGGTCTGGCCGGTCTCTCGCTGCCGGGCCTGTCGTCCTTCGTCAGCGAGTTCATGGTCATGATCGGCACGTACTCCAGCCAGGCGCACGGCTCCGGCGCCCTGACGGTGGCCGCGATCATCTCCGCGGTGGCCGTGATCCTCGCGGCCGTCTACATCCTGTGGATGGTGCAGCGCACCATGAACGGGCCGACGGCCGAGCCGGTCAAGGCGTTCAAGGACCTGAACGCCCGCGAGGTCTGGGTGCTGGCTCCGCTGGTCGCCCTCATCATCGGCTTCGGCTTCTTCCCCAAGCCGCTGCTCGATGTGATCAACCCGTCTGTGCAACAGACGCTGACCAACGTGAAGGTGCCCACCTCCACCATCGCTGAGAAGGGGACAGGTCAGTGAACCCCGCCATCGAAGCGCCGACGATCGAGTACGGCACGCTGGCGCCGCTGCTGATCATCTTCGGCGCGGCCTGCATCGGCGTGCTCGTCGAGGCGTTCGCGCCGCGCTACCTGCGCAAGTCCATCCACGTGCCGCTCACCCTGCTGAGCCTGGCCGGCGCGTTCGCGCTGGTGCTGGTGCAGACCGTGCGCGGCCAGATCTCCACCACGGCCTCCGCCATGGGCGCGGTCGCCGTGGACGGGCCCTCGCTGTTCATCTGGGGCGTCATCCTCGTCCTGTCGTTCGTCTGCGTGCTGCTGATCAACGACGAGGGGCACTTCGTGGCCTCCGCCGCGGCCGTGCCGGGCAGCGCCGACGAGGAGGAGGCCGAGGCCCACGACAACGGCACCGGCCACACCGAGGTCTACCCGCTGGTCCTGTTCGCCGTGGGCGGCATGCTGCTGTTCCCGGCCGCGCACGACCTGCTGATGATGTTCGTGGCCCTCGAGGTCATGTCGCTGCCTCTCTACTTGCTCTGCGGCCTGGCCCGCAGGCGCCGCCTGCTGTCGCAGGAGGCGTCCATGAAGTACTTCCTGCTGGGCGCCTTCTCCTCGGCGTTCTTCCTGTACGGCACCGCCATGATCTACGGCTTCGCGGGCACCGTCTCGCTGCCGGGCATCAACAAGGCCCTGGCCTCGGGCAACACGCTCGACCCGCTGCTGCTGATCGGGTTCGCGCTGCTCGGCGTGGGCCTGCTGTTCAAGATCGGCGCGGCGCCGTTCCAGGCATGGAAGCCGGACGTCTACCAGGGCGCCCCGACCCCCATCACCGCCCTCATGGCCTCCGGCACGCTCGTCGCGGCCGTCGGCGCCGTGCTGCGGGTCTTCTGGGTGGGCCTGGGCAACCTCGACTGGGAGTGGCGGCCGGTCATCTGGGGCGTCGCCGCCCTCACGATGATCGTCGGCTCGATCCTGGCGATCACGCAGACCGAGATCAAGCGCATGCTCGCCTACTCGTCCATCGCGCACGCCGGCTTCCTGCTGGTCGGCGTGATGGCCACGTACGGCAGCGCCCAGCAGAACGCCGGCTCGCTCAAGGCGATCCTGTTCTACCTCGCGGTCTACGGCATCACCACGGTCGGCGCGTTCGCCGTACTGACGCTCGTGCGCGACCCGGGCGGCGAGGCGGGGCACCTGTCCCGCTGGGCCGGCCTCGGCAAGCGCGCGCCCGTCCTGTCCGGCGTGTTCGCCTTCTTCCTGCTCGCCTTCGCCGGAATCCCGCTGACCAGCGGCTTCTTCGGCAAGTACGCCGTCTTCGCCGCCGCACTGAACAGCGGCACGCAGCCCGGCGACTCCATGGGCGGCTGGATGGCCGGCCTGGTCGTCGTGGGCGTGGTCGCCTCCGCGATCGCCGCGTTCTTCTACGTCCGCGTGATCGTGCTGATGTTCTTCAGCGAGCCGGCGGCCGACGGCCCGGCCATCGCGGCCCCCAGTATGGGGACCGTGGCGGTCATCGCGGTTTCGCTGCTGGTTACCGTAGGAGTGGGGCTCTACCCGGAGTCCGTGCTCGGTGTCGCCAACGACGCTGCCAGCAGCCTGTTCATCAGATAGACAAGGGGATCTCGTATGTCTGCGCCTCCCGTGGTTGACCTTCCCATTGCGGACGAGCGGTTGGCGCAGGACGTGGCCAACGGCCTGGCCGCGGTCGAGAAGCTCCTGCGCTCGTCGGTCGAGAGCGACGACGCCTTCGTCACGGAGGTGTCGAAGCACCTCATCGAGGCGGGCGGCAAGCGGTTCCGTACGCTCATGGTGCTGCTCGCCGCCCAGTTCGGCGACCCGTCGGCGCCGGGTGTCGTGCCCGGCGCCGTGGTCATCGAGCTGACCCACCTCGGCTCGCTCTACCACGACGACGTCATGGACGAGGCCCCGGTCCGCCGGGGCTCCCCGTCCGCGAACGCCCGGTGGGACAACACCGTGGCCATCCTCACCGGCGACTACCTGTTCGCCCAGGCGTCCGACCTGCTGGCCGACCTCGGGCCCGAGCTGATCCGCATCCAGGCGCAGACGTTCTCCCGCCTGGTCCAGGGCCAGATCCGCGAGACGATCGGCCCTCGCGACGACGAAGACCCGATCGCCCACTACCTCGGCGTCCTGGCCGACAAGACGGGCTCCCTCATCGCCGCCTCCGGCCGTTTCGGCGCGCTGCTGTCGGGCGCGCCGGCGGACGTGGAAGAGCGCCTCAGCCGCGCCTGCGAGGCCATCGGGGTGGCCTGGCAGCTCGGCGACGACCTGCTCGACGTCGCCTCCAGCGGCGCCCAGTCCGGCAAGACGCCCGGCACCGACCTGCGCGAGGGCATCAAGACCCTCCCCGTCCTGTACGCGCTGGCCGCCGGCGACTCCCCGCGCCTGACCGCCCTGCTGTCCGGCCCCGTGGCCGAGCAGGACGTCGAGGAGGCGCTCACGCTGCTGCGCGCCCACCCCGGCATGGCTCAGGCCCGCGCCGAGCTGGTGGCCTGGATCGACCGCGCCCGCGCCGACATCTCGGGCCTGCCCGACATCCCGGCCAAGGACGCGTTCCTGGCGCTCTGCGACTACGTGGTCGAACGCTCCGGCTGAGGCACCGCCGCCTTACGGGCGGTACGGGTCCTCCGTGCCGCCCGCAGGCTGTCGTACGTGAAGATGATCAGCGCCAGCCACACGATCGAGAAGCCGATCCACCGGCTCGACGGCATGACCTCCTTCGCGATCACCACCCCGCACACCATCTGCAGGATCGGCGCGATGTACTGCAGCAGCCCGATCGTGCTCAGCGGCACCCTGATCGCCGCCGCCCCGAAGCAGAGCAGCGGCAGCGCCGTGATGACCCCGGCGCCCACCAGCAGCGCGATGTGCCCCGGCCCCTGCGTGCCGAACGTCGACCCACCTGTCACCTGGAGATACACCAGGTAACCGAGGGCGGGCAGCAGCAGCACCAGCGTCTCGACCGCCAGGCTCTCCGTCGCCGCCACGTTCGCCCGCTTCTTGACCAGCCCGTAGATGCCGAAGCTGAACGCCAGCGTCAGCGCGATCCATGGCAGGCGCCCGTAGTCGAGCGTCAGCACCAGCACCGCCAGCGCCCCGAACCCGACCGCCACCCGCAGCCGCTCCCGCAGCAGCACCACCCCGAACAGCACGTTGACCAGCGGGTTGATGAAGTACCCGAGGGCGCTCTCCACGACGTGGCCGGTGTTGACGGCGTAGATGTAGGTGCCCCAGTTGACGGTCACGACGATGGCGGCGACGGTCAGCAGGGCCAGCTTGGCCGGCTGCCGGACGATCGCCTTCACCCACGACCAGTGCCGGCGCACGGCCAGCGCGACGGCGACGACGACCAGCGACCACACCATCCGGTGGGCGAGGATCTCGACGGCCCCGGAGGGCTTCAACAGGGGCCAGTAGAGGGGGAACAGCCCCCACATGGTGTAGGCGGCGATCCCGTAGAACACGCCACGCCGAAGGTCAGGCATGTCCCCGATTGTCACCCCTTACCACCTTTAAACACAAATTTCGTGCACTAAGCGGAATTGTGTAGACATCCTTAAGTGTTGAGGCGTGTGTAGGCTGGATCACGACCTGTGGAGGTAGCGCTATGGGCTGGCTGTTCGGCGGCAACAAGACATCGATGGTCCGACCCGAGGACGCCCTCCCCGGCCGCCCCGACCCCATCCCCGTCCCGGCCCGCCACGCCGTCCTCGACGCCCCCCTCGCGCCTCCCTACCCGGACGGCCTGGAGATCGCCGACTTCGGCCTCGGCTGCTTCTGGGGCGCCGAGCGCAAGTTCTGGCAGACCCCCGGCGTCTACACCACCGCCGTCGGCTACCAGGGCGGCTACACGCCCAACCCGACGTACGAGGAGGTCTGCACCGGCCAGACCGGCCACACGGAGGCCGTCCGCGTCGTCTACGACCCCGCGCAGGTCTCGTACGAGGAGCTCCTGAAGCTCTTCTGGGAGTCCCACGACCCCACCCAGGGCATGCGCCAGGGCAACGACGTCGGCACCCAGTACCGCTCAGCCATCTACTACCACTCCCCGGAGCAGCAGAAGGCGGCGGAGGCTTCGCGCGACGCCTACCAGCGGGTCCTGAAGACGGCCGGCTACGGCGACATCACCACGGAAATCGCGTCGGCCGGCCCGTTCTACTATGCGGAGGAGTATCACCAGCAGTACCTGTACAAAGTGCCCAATGGGTACTGCGGCATCGGCGGCACCGGGGTCTCCTGCCCGGTCGGCCTGACCTCCGGCGAGGCGTGAGCCTGCGCTCGCTCAGGGATCGCGATTCTGTGCAGAAAGATATACAGTTGGCGTATGACTGTTCTGCACGACGCCACTGAACTGAGCGTCACAGAAGCGGCCCAGCGAGGAGTTGCCCGCCTGGTGGCTGATGCGGAGCAGGGAACCGATCTGGTGGTCACCCGTCGGCATCAGCCGGTGGCGGCAGTGGTGAGCATCCGCCGGCTCAACGAGTTGGAGAAGGCGGCGGCCGATCTGCGTGATCTGGCGCTCGTGCTTGCCCGATCGGTCACGGACACGGGGGAGCGGGTCTCGCTCGATGAGGTGCTCGCCGCTTTCGGGCATACTCGCGAGTCGCTGTCTGCTATCCCGGACGATGAGTGAATCGTGTCCGACGTCGTATTCACGGCGCCGGCGGTCGACGACCTCCGGCGCATTGGCCCAGACACGGTGCCCAAAGTACTCAAGAAGATCCTTCTCCTGCTGGACAACCCTGAAGCTGGTTACCCGCTTGGCGGGGAACTGACGGGTTTCCGGAAGCTGGTGGTCGGTCGTAACACCTGGCGTGTCGTCTACCGCATCACCGAGGACAAGTCGGTGGAGATCTGCGAGGTGTGGGCTGTCGGCGAGCGGGCCGACGCGGAAGTGTACGCGGAGGCGACGGCGAGGGTTCGCGAAGCGGGTGCTGGCCGTCCCGAGATCGTACAACTCGGCCAGGTGATCGAGCGCCTGGGCACGCTGGCCGATCGCATGCGGGTGGAGAAAGCGCCCCCTAGAGAACCGGTTCCGGATTGGCTCGCGGATCGGTTGATTTACACGGCCGGGATGGCCCGGGAGGACGTTGCTGCTCTTGACCTCCAAGAGGCCGTCGACTTGTGGGCTGACTACCGATCGAAGGCCCGGTAGGTTGCACGTCTCTTGCCTGGAGTGAAGCGCTACCACCAGCAGTACTTGTTCAAGGTCCCGAACGGGTACTGCGGCATCGGCGGCACCGGAGTCGCCTGCCCGGTCGGCCTGACCTCCGGCGAGGCGTAGAACTACGGAGACAGCTCGATCCCGGCTCATGGGCGCCCGGCGTCGATCATGGGCCAGGGCGTGCTTTCGGCGATTTCCAGCTCGTTCATCGCCAGGTCCCAGAAGGACCTGTAGCGGTTGGCGCCGGGCAGCCATGGCGCGAGATACCAGGCTTCCCACTCGCCTTCAGAGGTTTTGACATGGGGATTGAGGAGAGCCGCTCCGTCATCCCAATATCCGATCAGAAGGGTGCTGGGCACGTACTCCCCTCTGTAATGGATGGAGTCCTGCTCCGTTCCGTAGACGAGGTAGAGCTCGTCGGGCACGCTCCACGAGTTCTCGCGCTGGGGTGCTGACCAGCTCTCGGCGGTCGAGGGATCGACATCGCGGAGCCAGCCGATTTCTTCGGTGCGCAGCAGGCAGCAGTCATCGTCGCTGCCCCATCCGTTGGCGAACAAAAGGAATTGCCGGTAACTCGGCGGCAGCTCCACGCCCAGCCGCTCTTCAAGGCCCTGAACCTCTGCTTCGGTAGCGGGGGAATACAGGTCGCCGAGTGGGCGGACTTTCGGGTGATCGGAACCTTCGGTCGCCGGATGCCTTTTGGGGAAGCGTTCAGACCACGCGTACTGGGCACTCATCGTGAAGAAGATAGCCCCGTTTCGGGGGCCTGCGCGTGCGCGACGTCTGCGCGCTACTCTGCTCCGATGGGAAACCGCTGGCCTGTCCTGGTTCTCGTCGTCCTGGTCGTCGCCTTCTCCTCAGGGTGTGGGTTCTTGGGAGTGGCCGCCGGCGGAGGGGTGTGTCAGGAACGGGCGGATTATGAGAACGCTCTTGTCCGGGAGGCGTTGAGTCCCGTTCTGGCCCAGGCGGGGCTGGATGGGGCCATGGAGGACTGGGATGACTGTGATTCCTCCACGTACGGGTCCCATGTGTATGTCTCCCTTGATGGTGTGCAGCCGGAGAACGTCGTGGACGCCTTCGTGAAGGCCGGGTGGAGCAGTCGGCCGGTCGCCGAGCGGAGCCGGGACTGCGCTGCCGGGTGCGATGCGTACGGCCTGACGAAGAAGGTCGGGGAGCGGGTCGTGGACGTGTCGGTCGAGGGGGACGAGGGCGTGGAGATTCTGGCGTCGGCGGCTGACGACTGCTGGGATGCCGGCGGTTATCGGTGTGTCGGCGGGCTCAGCGCCGGCTGAGGTTCTCAGGGGCGGCGAGTTTTCGGGGGATGCAACATTCCCGGGGGTCCGGAGCGTCTCAGTCGGGATGAACGAGAGGACCCGCACTCGTGGATGACGCACCGGATTTCGCGGACTTCGTGGCCAACCGGGGTGATGCGTTGTTCCGCTACGCCTACATGCTCACCGGCAACCCGCACGACGCCGCCGACCTGGTTCAGGATGCGGTGATCCGGTTGCGGGACTCGTGGCCGCGGGTGCGGCGCAAGCACAGTCCGGAGAGTTACGTGAAAACCACGATCACGCGGTTGCACATTTCCGTGTGGCGGCGGCGCAGGCGGGAGCAGCTGGCTTGGGAGGTGCCTGAGCCGCCGCAGTCGGTGGCGGAGTCGCCGCTGGATCTGTGGGATGAGCTGGGCAAGCTGCCCAAGCGTCAGCGTGCGGTGCTCGTCCTGCGGTACTACGAGGACCGGCCGGACGCGGAGATCGCCGAGATGCTCGGGATCTCGCCTGGGACGGTGCGGAGTCAGGCGTCCCGGGCCTTGGAGAAGCTGCGCGACACCGTCAGCCAGGACCGTCACCCAGGGAGGAGCCGGCGATGAACGACGTCGAGGAGGCGCTGCGCCGTACGTTCGCCCGCGCGGAGGCGCGGATCCCGGCCGTGCCGCCGGAGCTGTTGCGCGAGGTGGCCCGGCCGCCGGCCCGGCGTCGCGGGTGGCGTGGACCTCGTGGACCTCGTGGGTGGCGTGGGCGTCGTGGGTTGGTGCAGGTGGTCGCGGTGGCCGCCGGTCTCGTGCTGGTGGTCTGGGGGTCGGCGGTGGTGACGCGGTGGGTCTCCGGGCCCCCGCCCGCCGCTACGCCCCAGCCTGCGAACACGCCCCAGCCTGCCGGCACGCCCCAGCCCGCCGACACCTCGCAGCCCGCCGACACGCCGCCGGCCACCGCCACCACGCGGCCGACGTCGCGCGAGCCCGCCACCCGGCGGGTCGTGAAGGAGATCGCGCCGCCGCTGGAGCAGGTGCTGCCGTCGGTGGTCGCGGAGGTGCCGCGGAAGGCCGGGAACGGGGAGGCGTTCACGCCGAAGACGTTCATCGACGAGCGCACCCTGCTCGGGTACGTGTCGAAGAAGGGCTACGATCCCGCGCCCGAATGGTGGGTCTACCACCTGGAGTCGCGGGCCTTCCAGCGCCTGGCCACCCTCGACCGTCCGGTCGCGCCGGTGGAGTCGCCGGCGGTGGGTGAGGGGGTGATCGTCTGGTTCAAGTACGCGAAGCGGAACATCGACATCATGGCGGTCCCCGTGACGGGCGGCACTCCCCGCAGGGTGGTCTCGTTCGAGGCCGAGCGGGACGTGGACAAGGTGAACGGCGACACCGTGTACGGCGTGGACGTGGCCGTCGGGGACGGCAAGGTCTTCTGGTCGTCCACCAAGTCGGGCGGCGTGCACCAGGTTGCGCTGTCGGGTGGCGAGCCTTCGGCCGTCCCGGGCACGGAGGGGCTGCGGCTCTTCCGCTGGCCGTGGGCGGGGCGGTCCGCCGACATCCCGATGGGGGGCATGACGGAGCTGGTCGACCTGAGCACCGGCGAGCGGCTCGACGATCCGGCGCAGGCATTGTGCGACGTGACCTGGTGCCTGGTCGGCGGCGACCGGGCGATGCTCCGCGACGGCGGCCGGGTCGTGGACCTGCCGGGCAACAGCCCGCGCTCGCTCGTGGCCGATCGCTTCGTGACCATCAGTCAGACCGACGAGCGGGGGCGGAAGGCTCAGGTGATCTTCGATCTGGCCACGTCGAAGGCGGGCAGGCTGTGGATGCAGGACGACCACAAGGCCTCCCCGACGCTCTACACGGACTCGGAGATGCTGTATTTCAAGCGCGGCGACAAGTGGTTCGTCATCCATGACCGCTGACCGTGGGAAGGTTGCGAGCACGGGGACGATCTTCGTAGGGTGGGGCACCCCCCTGCGAAGATCGGAGCCTCGATGTCCGAGCCCCAGCCGACGCCCGCCGACCAGTGGTCCACCTGGGAGACGAACCCGGAGCTTCCCGGTTACTGGCCGGGGCTGGGCCTGGAGCAGGCGGGCGGGTTCGAGATCCACCGCGCCGGCGTGCGGTCCGTCGCGGGCGGGCTGGTGAAGCTGGCGGTGCACGCCGGCGACTTCGCCTTCAGCGACGCCACGCACTACGACCTGGCGGGCCTGCGCTGGAACCTGCCCCGCGAGCTGCACGCGATCCTCACGGACGCGGATCGCGCGGTGGCGTCGTTCTGGAGCGACCTGTACGCCGAGACGGGCATGGCGGGCCTGCTGATCGAGCGGGCCGCGGCCAACTACCGGCTCGCGGACCAGCCCCTGCTGGGCGACCTGCCGCTCGACCGGCTTCACGAGCGGGTCGAGGAGCTGCACCCGGACGGCCGGGGCGTGCGCGGGCCGAGCGAGCTCTACCCGAACGGCAGGGTGTCCCTGAGGTTGTCGAGGATGGGGGATCACGGCGTCGGCGACATGACCGCGGACCAGGCGAAGCTGGACATCGAGGCTCTGGTGCGGTACGGCGGCGTCCGGGATCCGCACGACTACGAGCGGATGGCCGAGGCGCTGGTCGAGCTGGCGAACAAGCTGCAGCTGCGCGCGCAGGACCTGCGGGACGCCCCGTGGCACGGCGCGGCGGCCGACAACGCGCAGACGGCGCTGCGGCAGATCTACGGCAACGCGACGGCCCTGGCCGCCGTCACGGGGGCGCTGGCGGGCGCGAGCAGGAGGTTCGCGGAGATCGTGGACTGGTGCCGCAGGAACTTCGAGGCCATGGCGGACCCGGATCGCGGCGGGTGGGAGGAGTTCTGGGACCTGGGCGGGACGGCCGACAGCCGGGCGCGCAGCTTCCTCGCGCAGGCGAACGACGCGTTCATGGCCGTCTACGACCTGGTGCCGGAGCAGGTCCAGGAGAGCCTGCCGGGCCTGCTCGTCACCGACGAGAGCCACACCGAGCTCAAGTGGCGCCTCCAGGACGTCCAGGCGCGCATCCTGGATTCGGGCGTGGGCAGCATGGACGACCCCTACGTGCGGGACCTGGACCTCAAGGTGGCCGCCTACGAGCGGGCGGAGAAGGCGTACGGGTAGGGAGCCCCGGCGAGCTGCTGGAGCGACCGGTGGGCCGCCGATCCCGGCTCGGCCGTGAAGATGACGACCTGCTGCTCCTGCTCCGGCACGGTGAGGATGTCGAAGTCCAGCTCGATCGGCCCGGCCTGCGGGTGGTGCACGGTCTGGCGCAGGTGCCGGTCGATGCGGAACTCGTGGGAGTTCCACATCCGGGCGAACTCGGCGCTGCCGGCCACCAGCTCGTCCACCAGCTCGCGCAGCTCGGGATCGTCGGGGTAGCGGGTGACGGCCATGCGCAGGTAGCTGACGGCCGTGACGACGAACCGCTCCGGGTCGAGCACGCCGTAGCGCGGCCGGTCGGGGTGGTCGGGGTTGAGGAAGTAGCGGCGGATGACGTTGCGCTCCTGGCCGTCGAGGGCGGAGAAGTCCTCGAACAGGGCCGCCGCCAGCGGGTTCCAGGCGAGGACGCGGCAGGTCGGGTCCACGACGATGGCGGGGGCGTCGGTCAGCCGGCCGAGCAGGGTCAGCAGGCTCGGCTCGACCTCGCGGACGGGGCCGGCGGCGGGGCTCTCCTCGCGTTCCCCGGCGAGCTGGAACAGCCGCGCCCGCTCCTGGTCGGACAGGCGCAGCGCGCGGGAGATGCCGTCGAGGACGCGCCGTGACGGGTGCCGTCCGCGCGCCTGCTCCAGCCGCGTGTAGTGGTCGACCGAGATGTACGCGAGCTGGGCGACCTCCTCGCGGCGCAGCCCGGGGGTACGCCGGCGGCGCCCTTGCGGCAGGCCCACGTCGGAGGGGCTGACCCGCTCGCGCCTGCTCCGCAGGAACTCCCCGAGGGCGTGCTTGTCCATGGAAATGACTCTATGTCCGCGGGTGGGGTGTTACCCAAGGACTCATGGTCCCTGGTTGCCCCGGCGGGCGGGCGGAAGCCTGAAGCCACCCCACGAAGGAGGAACCATGCGGATCTTCATCACCGGCGCGAGCGGCTATGTCGGCGGCGTCGTCACCGAGCACCTGGTCAAGGCCGGCCACGAGGTCAGGGCGCTGGCCCGCTCCGAGAGCGCGCGGGAGCGCGTGGCCGGGCTGGGGGCCGTGGCCGTGCCCGGCGGCCTCCAGGATCACGAGGCCCTGCGTATGGCGGCTGGGGATGCCGACGCGGTCGTGCACGCCGCCGTCGACTACTTCCACCCCGAGATGGGGGAGATCGAGCGGGGCGCGGTGGCCGCGATGCTGGCCGGCATGCACGACGGGAGCACGTTCGTCTACACCAGCACCGGCCTGGTCTACCCGGACACCAAGGGCGAGACCGTGGACGAGGGGTATCCGGTCGATCCGGCCACGTCGTCGCAGCCGTACAAGGTGCTGGGCGAGCGGCAGGTGCTGGCGGCCGGGCACGTGGCGGGCGCGGTGATCAGGGCGTCCCTGGTGCACGGGAGGGGCGGGTCGGGGCTGCTGCGGGGGCTCATCGGCGCAGGCCGGCAGAGCGGCACGGTGCCCTACGTCGGGGACGGCGCCGCCGAGTGGTCGTCGGTGCACGTGGACGATCTCGCCGCGCTCTACACGGCGATCCTGGACCGCCCGGACCCCGGGATCGTCGTCAACGCGGCCGCGGTCGAGCGCACGCCCCTCCGCCGGGTCGCGGAGGCGGTGGCGGAGCTGACCGGCGCGCGGGCGATCTCGCTCACGGTCGAGCAGGCGGTGGCGGCCATGGGCGAGCAGGCCGTCACGCTGACCCGGTCGGCGCCGATGGACGCGTCGCGGGCCAGGCGGCTGCTCGGCTGGGCGCCGGCCGGCCCCACCCTGCTGGAGGACCTGACCGCCGGCTCTTATCGCTGACGGAGCTCGGCGGCGTCGAGGGCTTCGCGGATGACGGTGGTGCCGGCCGGTACGCCCGGCGACTCCCAGAAGTTCGGGTTGCCTCCCGCGTACGGGTTCCCGTACACGGGCGTGCCGGGCTGGAAGCGCCAGCTCTCCGCGAGCGGGCCGGCGTCCACGGCGTCGTACCCGATCGCGTCGAGGAACGCGGTCACCGCCTCCTTGGCAGCGGCGTCGTCGCCCGCGATGGGCAGGGCGGTGCGGTCGGCCCCGGCCGGGCGGGCCAACGCGCGCAGGTGCTCGGAGTAGATGTTGTTGAACACCTTGACGACCTTCGACGTCGGGAGGTGCTGTTGCAGCAGCTCGCTCGACGTGGTGGACCCGTCGGCGAGCTGGGGGATGTCCCCGTCGCGCTGCGGGTAGTAGTTGCCGGTGTCGAGGACGGTCTTGCCGGCCAGCGGTTCCACCGGGACGTCGGGGTAGGCCCGCAGCGGGATGCTGACGACGACGAGGTCGCCGGCCGCCGCCGCCTGTGCCGGGGTCGCCGCGCGGGCCTTGGGCCCGAGCTCGTCGACCAGCTCCTTGAGCGTCTCGGGGCCCCGGGAGTTGCTGAGCACGACGTCGTAGCCGGCCTGCACGGAGAGCCGGGCGACGGTGCCGCCGATGTTGCCGCTGCCGATGAAGGCGATTGTCGTCATGACGGCCCCAACCCCTGCGGAGGGTGGGGAATTCCCTCCACGGACGACGGCAGGCGGGTGGTGGTCTCGGCGAGGTGCCGCAGCCGGGCCTCCGACTCCGAGCCGGCCTCGGCCGCGAACATGTCCATGCCCTGCAGCTCGGGGTCGCCGGGCAGGGCGACGAGCTCGGCCGACAGCCGCAGCTCGCCGACGAGGGGGTGGTCGAGCACGTAGTCGCGGTGCGTGGCGGCGGCCACGTGGTGCTCCTCCCACAGGTCGCGGAACTCGGCGCTCTCCTGGCGCAGCGCGTTGACGTGCGCGGTGACCTGCGGGTTCGCCGGGTAGCGGGCGGCCAGGATGCGGAGCTGGGCCACGTGCTCCCTGGCCAGGCGGGGCCAGCGCGGGCCGTGCAGCCGCCGGATGCCCTCGTCGGTGAAGATGAGGTGGGCGATGGTCCGGCGCTCGTCGGGGATCGCGGCGAAGTCGGCGAAGACGGCGGCGACGAGCCGGTTCCAGGCGACGACGTCGGCGTGCCGGCCCAGCACGAAGGCCGGCGTGAGGACGAGCGAGTCGAGCAGCCGCTGCAGCCCCGGCCGGACGGGCGTGCGCGGGAAGTCGCGGCAGCGGTGCGCCGGGTGGGCCAGCGCGTGCAGGTACGACCGCTCGTCGCCGGTGAGCCGCAGCACGTCGGCGATGGCGTCCAGCACCTCGGCGGAGACGTGCCGGCTGTGGCCCTGCTCCAGGCGGGTGTAGTGGGTGACGCTCACGCCGGCGAGCAGCGCCAGCTCCTCCCGGCGCAGCCCGCGCACCCGGCGGGTCCCGTTGCTGCGGTACGGGACGCCGACGTCCTCGGGCCGCAGCCGGGCCCGGCGGGACTTGAGGAACTCGCTCAGCTCGACGCTTCGATCCACATCAGCCCAGCCTAGGCAAAGTTTGGCTACCCAGAGCACGGGGCTGGCTGGGGTCGCGGGCCGTCAGCAGGCTGTCCGGCATGAGATCGGTCATCCCTCTTGTGCTGCTGGGTCTCGGCAGCATGATCACTGCCTTGGACTTCACCATCGTCTACGTCGCGCTGCCGGAGATCGGCCGCGCGCTCGGCTTCTCCTCGCACGACCTGCAGTGGGTGGTCAGCGCGTACGCCGTGCCGTTCGGCGGTTTCCTGCTGCTCGGCGGCCGGCTGTCGGACCTGCTGGGCCGCCGCCGCATGTTCGTGCTCGGCATGCTCCTGTACGGCGCCGCCTCGCTGCTCGGCGGGCTGGCCGGCACGCCGGGGCTCCTGGTCGGCGCGCGGGCGGTGCAGGGGCTCGGCGGCGCGGTGCTGATGCCGGCCACGCTGTCGCTGGTGGTCACCATGTTCGAGGAGGGGCGGGCCCGCAACCGGGCGATGACGGTGTGGGCGGTGTGCGGCGCCAGCGGGATGAGCGTCGGGGCGCTGCTCGGCGGCGTGCTGACCGGCGCGTTCGGCTGGCCGGCCGTCTTCTTCGTGAACGTGCCGCTGGCCGCGCTGGCCGTCGCGGCGGCGTTCGGCGTGCTGGCGCCCGACGGGGCCAGGCGGGCGGGCGGCTTCGACCTGCCCGGGGCGCTGACGGGCACGGCGGGCGTGACCGGGCTGGTGTTCGCCATCTCGCGCGGCGCCGAGTGGGGGTGGGGCTCCACCGGCGTGCTGGTGCCGCTGCTGGCGGCGGTGGCGCTGCTCGCCGCGTTCGTCCGGATCGAGGCGCGCAGCCGCAGCCCGCTGCTGCCGCTGCGGCTGCTGGCCAACCGGCACACCAGCGCCGCCGCCGCGGCCATCCTGGTCTACGGCATGACGCTGCAGTGCGTCCCGTACTTCCTCACCCTGCACTTCCAGGACGTGCTCGGCTACGACGCCATGCAGTCGGGCCTGGCCTTCCTCGGGCCGACGCTCGGGATCACGGCCGGGAACCTGCTCGGCGAGCGGCTCATCCCGCGCCTCGGGCTGCGCGGCACGCTGCTGCTCAGCGTGCTCGTGGGGGTGGCCGGCACGGGCCTGCTGGCGCTCAGCCTGTCGGCGGACGGTACGTACCTCGGCCTGCTCGCCGGGGCCGTCGGCTTCGGGCTCGGCGCCGGCCTGTCGTTCACCACCATGTTCATCCTCGCCGCGACCGGGGTGGCCGGGCACGAGCAGGGAGCCGTGTCGGGGTTGTCGTCCACGGTGCTGCAGGCGGGCAGCGGGGTGGGGCTGGCCGTGCTGGTGGCCGTGGCCGATCCCGTGGCCGATCCCGGCGCCGGCGGGGCGGCGGCCATGGTGGAGGGGCTGCGCGGGGCGTTCCTGACCGCCGCGGGGATCGCGCTGCTGGGGCTGCTGGCAGGGGCCGCGATCCCGCGCCGCACGCCTGCCGCGCTTACCGGACGATCCGGTACGTCAGGTGGGTGACGAGGCGGCTGCCCGTGGGGGCGGCGACGGGTTCGAGGGTGATGTCGCCGACGTCGTGCAGCAGCCGCTCGCCCCTGCCGATGATGACCGGCGCGACGTGCAGGCGCAGCTCGTCGATGAGGCCCGCCGCCAGGTACTGGTTCACGGTCGCGGCGCCGCCCGCGATGGCGACGTCCCGGTCGCCGGCCGCCTCGCGGGCCCGCTCCAGCGCCGCCTCGATCCCGCCGGTGACGAAGTGGAACGTGGTGCCGCCCTTCATCGGCAGCGGCTCGCGCTCGTGGTGGGTGAGGACGAAGACCGGCGCGTGGTACGGCGGCTCCTCGCCCCACCAGCCGGTCCAGCCCAGGTCCCAGGCGCCCCGGCCGGGGCTGAACATGTTGCGCCCCATGATGAACGCCCCCGCCGCGGTGACGGCCTCGATGACCTCGGCGTGCTCCTCGGCCTCGTCGAACATCCACTGGTGCAGCCGGTCGCCCACGCCCTCGCCGAACGGCTGCTCCAGGCTCTGGTGCGGGCCGGCCACGTAGCCGTCGAGGGACATCGCCATGTCACAAACGACCCTGCTGGTCCCACTGCTCATCTCACTGCCTCCTGAGGCTCCGGTGTTGTTTCACCCTCAGGTCGGAGCCGCCCGCCCGGCTTCTACACGCCGGGCGGAACTTTTTCCGCGTCACCAGTGATCCACAAGATTTCCGGACAATGCGCAGATAGTTCAGTAAGGTCGCGCGCTATGGCGATCACGTACCCAACGGCCGATCCCGGCGCGTTCCTGGCGGCGTTGCAGGCCACGGACTGGTCGGCGTTCGAGCCGGCCCGCGACCTCCCACCCCTGCGCGCCGCGCTCGCCGAGCTGGAGCGCACCCAGGGGATCACCGACGCGCACCGGCTCGCGACCGAGCGGATCAAGGGGCTCGGCGCCGTGCTGCGGCACCCCGACGGGCACCCCGCCGAGATCAACGGGTACGGGCTGAGCCCGTGCGGGCGCTACCTCGCCATCGGGAGCTGGTGCGGCGACGACTACGAGCAGGGCGGGATGCTGCAGGTCTGGGAGCTGGCCGGCGCCCGGTGCGTCAACGTGCTCGACGGGATCACCGGCGGCGTCGGCTGGCCCGGGTACAGGCGGACGATCCAGTGGTCGGCCGACGGGCGGCGGGTCGCGCTGGCGTACAACACCAACGGTGTGGGCGTGTGGGACCCGTTCGGGGAGGAGCCGGAGCCGCTGGGCGAGGCTTACGTGACGGACGGCAACTCGCGCCCGCCCGGCTTCGCGTTCGCGCCCGACGGCACCCGCGCGTTCATCGTGACGGGGACCGAGGGCGAGGTGCAGGGGTGCGTCGCGCCGCTGACGGAGGGCGAGGTCTACTGGGCCTACGACGACGAGGACGAGGGCGGCCTTGGGGTGGCGCTGCTGTCCGAGCCGCTGCCCGACGCGGTCAGGACGCTGCTGGGCGACGACGAGCTGTTCCTGCGCGACGTCTTCTGGTCTCGTGACGGGCGGCGGCTGCACGGGTGCGCGGACGGCTGGGTCTGCGCGCTCGACGCGGACTCCGGCCGGGTCCTGTGGTTCGCCGAGGCGGGCACCGGTGCCGACGCGCCCTCCTGGAGCAGGGACGAGCGGTACTTCGCGCACCAGCTCCACGGGCAGCTGCTGATCGGCGACTCCTTGACCGGGTGGACGGTGGCGAAGCTGCCGGGGCATCCGGGCGCGTCGGAGCTGTGCTGGGGCTCGTACGGGCCCGTCGCCCGGCTGGCGGTCGTCGTGCCGGACGGCAACGAGGCGAACGCCCGCCCCCACGTCACCATCCACGACCAGGGCCGGCACCGCTACGACGTGGACGTGGCGCTGCGGTGGGTCGACCCCGACTACGACGGCGCCGCCTGGGCGTGGTCGCCGGACGGGCTGCACGCGGCGGCGCTGACCGCCCACGGGCAGGTCGAGGTCTGGAGCCTCGGGGACGTGCCGTCCCGGGTGGGCGCCGTCGAGGCGCCGGCGGGCGCGGCCGGCGTCGTGTGGGGCGCCGACGGCGTGATCGCCCTGGTCGGGCCCACCTGCCTGCGCTTCTTCCAGGCCGCCGACGGGCGGATCACGGGCGACTTCGCGTTCCTGCGCACCCCGCCGGAGCCGCGCCCGCTGGAGCTCGACGGCGAGGACGTCGGTGAGGAGGTACGCGCCGGCGAGGAGGCGAGCGCCGACCCCACGTTCGCGCTCGACGACGAGACGTGGGCCGTGGCCTTCGAGCAGGGCCAGGTCATCGCCCCGCCCGAGCGGGCGCACGCCCTCGACGGCGCCCTGGCCTGGACGGTGCAGCGCCGCTTCGGCTGGCCGGTCCGCTGGGGCACGCTCGACGTCGCCCCGGACGCCGCCACCGCCGCCGAGCGGTTCGGCCCACCGCTGCGCGAGTACCTGGAGCCGTTCCGCGGCCACACCCCGCCCGCCGACGAGGACTGGCCGCCGCCGAACACCGTCACGCTGGAGGACCTCTTCCAGCTCGCCCTCGCTTCGGTCCGGCCGCTCGCGAGCGGCTGGGACTATCACGTGAGCCGCAACCTGCGGCACGCGGCCCGGCTCAAGGCCCGCCTGGGCGACCCGGCCGGGGCGCGCGCCCTGCTCGACGAGATCCCCACCCCCGCCGACCGGGTACGGGGAGCGGCCGACGTGGCGACGATCCTGGCCGCCGCCGGGCGCCACGACGAGGCCCGCACGTTCTTCGACGGCGACGAGTCCCGGGCCGAGGCGGCGCTCGACGAGTACAACGTGGCGTTCGTGGCCTCGTCCGTGGCCGGCGCGTACGCGGCCATGGGGGACCCGCGCGCCGACGCCTGGTTCGCGCGCGCCCGCGCCGCCATCGAGCCCGAGACGAACCCCGGCGAGCACCGCCTCGCGGTGGCGTGGGCGCTCATCGAGTGCGGGCGGGAGAACGAGGGCCGCGCCCTGCTGCTGGACGGCGGCACGCCCACCGTCTTCTCCAGCGTGCCGCTGCTGGCCTACCTGATCCTCACCCACCGCGACCACCTCGCCCGGGAGATCATCCCGCTGCGCGACCCGGCGGCGGAGGAGTGGCAGGCGCAGGGCTGGTTCGACGGATGGGAGGCGGTGGAGGTGCTCGCCCGCCTGGGCCGCCCGGACCTGCTGCGCGAGTGGGCGCGCGTCTACGGCGACGGGTACGCGTACGAGGACCAGCTCGCCCAGGCCGAGGCGAACGCCAGGCGCGACCCGGCCCGCCCGCGCCCCAGCGAGGGGGAGCTGGCCGCGCTGATCGACGCCTACGCGACGCTGCGGAAGACGCCCCGGTCGCAGCGCGAGCACCCGACGCAGCTGCTCGCCGTGCAGGCGGCCGAGTGCGGGCATCTCGGCGCCGCGCTGGACCTCATCAGGCGCCTGCCGGCCGACGACCTCAACGGGCAGGCCGGCCACGCCTTCCGCGCCATCTGGATCACCGTCACCGGCCTCGACGTCGAGCCGTGGTGAGCCGGTCCTCCGGCGTTCCGGGCGACTCCTTCGGCGTTCCGGGCGAGTCCTTCACTGGTTCCGGCGGCGCGGCCCGAGGCTGCGGGTGAGCCTGGCCCGCACGGTCCTGCGCAGCACGGGCCCCAGCTCGTCCAGGACGGCGACGAGCGCGGCCAGCTCCTCCAGCGCGTCGAGGGCCTGGGCCGCGCCGTCGGCGTCCACGCCCTCGTACAGCTCCAGGCCCACGAACGCGGCCGAGACCGCCTTGGCCAGCCCGCTCACGTCCACGAACTCGGCCAGCGGCGAGGCCGCCAGCACCCGTCCCAGCGCCTGCTCCACCTCGGCCGTCCACAGGTCGAGCCCCTTCACGACGGCGGCGGCCAGCTTCTCGTCGCTCTGGCCGCCTGCCAGGAGCTGGGCCAGCGCCGCGACGCTGCCCGCCGTACGCTCCTCCGCGTGCAGCTCGCGGCCGAGGTCGAGCAGCTCGCGCAGCGAGGTCACGGCGGCGAAGCGGTCGCGGTAGAGGGGGATGCGCTGCTGCGAGCCGTGCTCGCAGGCGGCGGCGAGGAGCTGGTCGACGCTGCCGAAGTGGTAGAAGACGAGGGCCTGGTTGACGCCCGCGGCCGCGGCGATCGTCCGCGCGGAGGCGCCGGCCATGCCCTGCTTCTTGAGCGTCTCCAGCGCCGCGTCGAGCAGCTTCGTCCGTGTGTCGGCCACCGGGCTCCCTTGCGAGGTTCAGAGATACGGGTCAGAGACGGGCCACCTCCCGCCTGGGCCTCACGCTAGCGGGAACGCCGTGGCTGGCGACGTCCACGTACGAGACGGTGAAGCTGCCCCAGTAGCCGACGATCCGGCCGAGCAGCGGGTTCGAGACGGTGACGGCGATCCTGAAGCGGCCGGCCCGGTCGTCGTACTGCTCGGTGACCAGGGCGGTGCCGGTGGCGGCGGCCGGGACGCGGACGGCGAGCGGGCCCTCCAGGAGGCGGAGCGGGCCTGAGCGGATGGCCAGGCCGCCCCGGTCGTCGACCGAGAGGGTGAGCGGGGTGGCGAGGTGCTGGTGGGTGCCCAGGTAGTCCACGACGCGGGCGCCGGCCGGGTCGTAGATCATGGTCGCGTCGAAGCGGCTGCGGGGGAAGGTGCGCACGAACGTGACGGTCTCGCGGCCGTAGGAGTCGGCGTACGGGTAGTTCTCGATGCGGAACGGCACGTCGCGGCCGGTGTCGGTGACCAGGATGTTCCTGAGGCTGCCGAGCGACAGGAACGGGCGGACGACGGGGCCGGCGTTCCAGACCCGGTCCATGACGCCCTGGCCTACGCACGCCTCGCCGCTGTCGAGCCCGACGCCGAAGCGGCGCTGGAGCTGCGGGTGGAGGCGGTCGAAGTCGGGGCCGAGCGCGCGCTGGAAGATCGAGGGCATGGTCGCTCCTTGAGAGCTCGGTCGGGGTGGCGCAGGCACCGGCGGGCCGCCGGCGTGCCTGGCAGGGGCGGCAGGGCGACGGCGAGCGCCGCCACGGCCGCGGCGGGCAGCGGCCCGAGCGTCCAGGCGGCGAGCGCGACGGCGGCCGTCCGGCCGGCCGCCTCCGCCAGGGCCTGGAGGAGGGTGCGGGCGGGGGACCTGCCGGTCTCCAGCCACAGGCGCAGCCGGTCGAACGACCAGGCCGTGGCCCACCACATGAGCCGGGGCGGCAGCACGTGCGGGCGGTAGCCGTAGGAGGTGAGGAAGCGGATGCCGGCCGCCGTCGGGACGTAACGCCAGTAGCCGGAGCCCGCGCGGATGGGCGAGAGCGGGTGCGTGGAGCCGAAGCGGAGCGCCGAGGTGCGGGTGCCGTCGGCGGCGTGCCGGTTCCCGGTGCTGACGCCGGTGCCGCTGACGCCGAGCGTCGCGTAGCGGAACACCCCGGGCTCCTCCGGAAGAGGGTGGATGCGGCCGAAGCGCAGGTCCCAGCGGGTGTGCAGGGCCGGGTCCTGGGTGGCCTGCCACAGCGCCTCCATGCCGGCCCTGATCAGGATCTCGATGTACAGCCGCATGACCCCGCACGATGTCCGATTTGAGCGGTCGCTCAAGTCGAATATAGGGCGATTTGAGCGACCGCTCAAGAGGGCGGGAAGTGTCGGTCGCGTCTGGTACACAGGCGGCATGGGTGTCACCGTCGATGAGTTCCTGAAGCTGCTGGACGAGCTGCCCGACGTGCGGATGAGCCACGGCGGCGAGTGGATCGGCCTCAAGGTGCACGACAAGGGGTTCGGCTACCTCTGGGAGGCCACCGAGACCGTCGGGCTGAAGGCGACGATCGAGGAGCAGATCGCGCTGGTCAGCGAGCGGCCCGAGGTGTTCGAGGTGCAGTTCACCGCCGGGCGGTTCGGCTGGGTGGTGGTGCACCTCGACCGCATCGACGCGGAGGAGCTGTTCGAGCTGATGGCCGAGGCGTGGTGCCTGACGGCGCCCAAGCAGCTCGTGGCCGACTTCGAGGCGACCCACCCGATCGGGAAGAAGGTGCAATCCGGGTAATCTCCGACAATGTGACCGCTCCTAACGTCCGGCTGCGCGAGTGGCGGGAGGCCGACGCGCCCGCCGTGCTGCGCGCCTTCCAGGCCCCCGACCTGCGGTTGCAGGCACCCTGGCCCGTCGTCACGCTCAAAGACGCCTCCGGCTGGATCGCCTCCTGGGCCGGGGCCGGCCACGCCTTCGCCGTGCTCCACGACGAGCGGGTCGTCGGCAACGTCGCCGTCACCAAGATCGACGGCCACGGCAACGGCTCGGTGTCCTACTGGGTGGTGCCCGAGGCCAGGGGGCGGGGCGTCGCGGTGGCGGCCACCCGGCTGGTGGCGCGGTGGGCGTTCGACGAGCGCGGGCTCTACCGGCTGGAGCTCGGGCACCGCGCCGACAACCCGGCCTCGTGCCGGGTCGCCACCAAGGCCGGCTTCCTGCCGGAGGGCATCGAACGGGGCAAGCTCTGCTACGCGGGCGTCCGCTACGACGTGGAGCGCCACGCCCGCCTCGCCACCGACTGAGCCCTCGGGCCCGCACCACCTCCCGCCCGCCGGCTGGAGCCGCTTCACGTCCTCCGGTTGGAGCCGCTTCCCGCCCGCCGGTTGGAGCCGCTTCACGTCCTCCGGCTGGGGGCTGCTTCCCGCCCTCCTGCCTGCACCGTTCCAAACTCGGCGACGTTACTGGAGATATGTCTGTTACGTCCGCTGGGCGCGTCCCGATATATCCACGTCGGGGCCGAAGGCGGGGGTGGGGATGGACGCGACGGCGAGCACGACCGCGAACGTTCCGGCGGGCACCAGGGCCCGCTCCCGCCTGGACGGCCTCGACGGCATCCGGGGCCTGGCCGCGCTCTTCGTGGTCCTGCACCACTGCCGGCTGCTGTCCTTCCCCGGCTTCCCCGCCGACACGGGGCCGTGGTGGGCGAGCTGGCTGCTGTACGGGCACTTCGCCGTCGTCCTGTTCATCGCGTTGTCGGGCTTCTCGCTGGCCGTCTCCCCGGCCCGGTCCGGATGGCGGCTCGGCGGGGTGCGCCGCTTCGCGCAGCGCCGCGCCTGGCGCATCCTGCCGCCGTACTGGGCCGCGCTGGCCTTCAGCCTCCTGGTCGCGTGGCTGGCGGTCCCGCAGCCGGGCGAGGCGGTGCCCACCGGCAAGACCGTCGTCGTGTACGGGCTGCTGCTGCAGGACGTCTTCGGCTCGCCCAGCCCGAACGGCGCCCTGTGGTCGATCGCCATCGAGGCGCAGCTCTACCTCGTCTTCCCGCTCCTGCTGCTGATGGTCCGCCGGCTGGGCGCGTGGGCCATGGTGGCCCTGGTCGCCGTCGTGGTCGTGGCCGTGGGGGTGGCGGCGCCGCTCGTTCCGGCGGTGGGCCTGCTCATGCGGCTGACCCCGCAGTTCGCCGTGCTGTTCGCGGCGGGCGTGCTCGCGGCGGGCGTGGTGCGGGCCCGGGTGCGCGCGCCGCTGCACTGGCTGGCGGCGCTGGCGGGCGCGCCGGTGCTCGTGCTGATCGCCGTGCGGGGCTCGACGTGGACGGTGTCCAACCTCTTCTGGGTGGACCTGGCGCTGGCCCCGGCCGCCGCGCTCCTGCTCGCGGCCGTCGCCCAGGGCCGGCCGCGCCCGCTGGTGCGGCTGCTGGACAGCCGGCCGGTGCGCACGCTCGGCTCCTTCTCCTACAGCCTCTACCTGGTGCACGCGCCCATCGTGGTCGCGCTCGCCCACTTCGTCGTCTCCCCGCACGTGGCGCCGGGCGTGGGCCGGCTCCTGGTGCTGCTGGCGGTCGCGGTGCCCGCGTCGGTCCTGTTCGCGCGGGCGTTCGCGGCGGTGTTCGAGCTGCCGTTCCAGCGGCACCGCAGCGGCCCGGCGTTGCGAGCGGCGCTGCGGGAGTGGTGGGCGCGGCGCGGGCAGTCGCGGTCCGGGCAGTCGCGGTACGGGCGGTCGCGGTACGGGCGGCTCGGCCGCCGCGCCCCAAGCGCGCCGGAGCCCGTCGAGGAGCCGCCGGCGGCCACGAGCTGATCAGGGCGCTCGCAGCCACGAGCTGACCGGGGCGCCCGCGGCCACGGGCTGATCGGGGGAGCCGGTCGCCTGGCGTCCTTCGCGCGGGCTGAACTACGCTTTGACGGGTGAACAGCGAGAGTCTGGCCGCGGCCGGGCTGTTGGAAGCTCTGAGCCGGGCGTCGGAGATTCTCGCCGACTTACGTCATCCGTTCGTGCGCAGCGAGCGGTTCTCCTACTTCTTCCCGCCGGCGGGCGCCCGCGTCGGCACCACGGTCGTGCTGCCCGACGGCCGCGAGATCACGTTCGAGGTGTCCATCGCCGCGTCCGGCAGGGCGTTTCACGTGGAGGGCGGGATCCAGTCGGAGGAGGAGACGCTGCTGGAGCTGCCGCGCAAGAGCGTGCCGGACATCGAGGAGGGGCTGGCCGCGTTCGACGACTACGCGGGGGAGGTGGCGGCGCCGGCGGAGCGGCTGATCGGGCAAATGCTCGAAGAATTGTCTGACAACTAGACGAACGCTGTCTGATTGTCTGACAATGTACCCATGAGGAATGGACCGCTCGCCGTCGTGGGCGCCGGCGTGCTCTGGGGCACCGCGGGCACGGCCGGGCTGCTGGTCTCCGCCGACTCCGTGGCGCTGGCCGCGGCCCGGCTGGTGATCGGCGGCGCCGCGCTGGCCCTGCTGGCCGGCGCCGAGCTGAAGAGTGCCGTCAAGCCAGGGGTGCTGCTGGGCGCGGTGGCGGTGGCCGCGTACCAGCTCTGCTTCTTCGCCGCCGTCAGCCGTACGGGGGTGGCCATCGGCACGGTGGTCGCGATCGGCAGCGGGCCGGTGTTCACGGGGCTGCTGTCCTGGCTGCTGCACGGGCGCCGGCCGACGAAGCGGTGGAGCACCGCCACCGCCGCGGCGATCTGCGGCTGCGCGGCGCTGATCGTCGGCGGCGGGGCCGAGGCGGGCGCGCAGGTGGTGCCGGGCATCGCGCTCGCGCTGCTGGGCGGCCTGCTGTACGCCTTCTACGCCGTCATGGCGGCGCAGGCGATCGGCCGGGGCGGTGGGTCGAACGCGGTGATGGGCATGATGTTCGGCGGCGCCGCGCTGATCATGACGCCGGTGCTGGCGCTCAGCGGCATCGGCTGGCTGGCCGAGCCGCGCGCGTTGCTCGCCGTGCTCTACCTCGGGCTCGGCACCACGGCCCTGTCCTACTTCCTGTACGGCCGGGGCCTGCGCACCACGCCCGTGGCCACGGCCGCCACGCTCTCGCTGGCCGAGCCGGCCGTCGCCGCACTGCTCGGCGTGGTGGTGCTGGGTGAGCGGCTGGCCCCGGTCTCGATCGCCGGGCTCGTGCTGCTGGGGCTGAGCCTGGTGGCGGTGGCCGTACCGGAAAGAAGGCCGGAAAGAAGGCCGGAAAGAAAGCCCGAAAGGGAGCCGGAAAGGGAGCATGGGGCAGAAAGGGAGCGCGGGCCGGAAAGGGAGCTAGAGTCGCAGCCGTGACGTTGCCGCTCAGACCCGTCTCCACCGTCGGCGCGCTCGCCGACGCCCTGCGCAGCAGGGTGTTGTCCGGCGAGATCCCGCCCGGCACCGCGCTGCCCGAGCAGGAGATCGCCGCGTCCTACGGCGTCGCCAGGCCGACCGTGCGGGAGGCGCTGGCGAGCCTCGTCCATGAGGGGTTGCTCAGGCGTGAGCGCAACCGCAGCGCCTATGTCCCGGAAGTAACGCTTTCGGACCTCGAAGACCTCATGTACGTCCGGCGCCCGCTGGAGGACCTGATGGCGCGGGCCGTGACGGGCCGCACGGTGCCGGAGGCGGAGGCGGCGCTGCACCGCATGGCCGCGCTGCCGGCCGGCGCGCCCTGGTCGGAGACCGTGGCCGAGCACATGGCGCTGCACCAGGCGCTCATCGAGGCGGTCGGCAGCCCGCGGCTGGAGCGGCTCTACGGCGTGCTGGCCGCCGAGACGCGGCTGGGCCTGGTGCGGCTGCGCGAGGTCTACAAGGACAGGGACGTGCTGGTGGCCGAGCACCGCGAGCTGCTGGACGCGCTCGCGAACGGCCCGGAGGAGGCCGCACGGGCGGCGGTCGCCGCACATCTGAGCCATTCGTGGGGCGGCGACGGCGCGCCGCATGGGGGCCTTTGAGCCACTCATGGGGCAGTGGCGGCGAGGTACATCGGCACCTTTGAGTGCGAACCCTTGCGGGACCGGCCCGTAACTCGCAAGAATCGCGGCCATGCACGGCAATCCGATGCCGGACTCCTACGTGTATGTCACGGAAGAGGGCGTCACGCGTCACTATGCGGACGGTAGCGTCGAGGCCCTCGCGTGGGAGGACGTGGTGGAGGTCCGTGTCGTCACGGAAACCGGGGAAGACGTTCTCTACATCCTGCTCGACCGTGACGGCGAGGGCTGCGTCGTGCCGCGCTCGGCCACGGACGCCACGTTTCTCGCCCGCCTGCGTTATCTGCCGGATTTCGACCTCGATCGGCTGACTCTGGCCGCCGATTCCGCCCACGACGGGGTCGTCGTGGTCTGGCGCAGCCCTGACCCTCCGTCGGCGCTACCTGACCTGGAGTACGACTAGCGCTTCACGCTGCGGCAACCTGGTGAAATGCGGTAGTTATTTTCGTATTTCGCTCGTCAACTGCTGCCACTCGTGGACCGTTCCGTCAAGCCCCCCGCCAATTTATCAATCGTCCGATTGTGGACATTTGCCGGTATTCCTCATGCCGGAATCGATCTTTACTCTTTAGTGGGGGCCGCCGCCCTTGTTGTGCGTGGGACTTGTCAACCCATGTGGTTCAAGGAACGTCCTGTTATCGCGGTGCACAGAGTTGTCAGGGTGGTGTGCTCATGAGGGTGGGGACTGGGGAGTCCGCTGTCGTGCTCCTCGAGGCCGTGCCGCGCCGCGCGTCGAGCATCTGGACGCGTGCGTACTTACGGCTGCTGTTGTACGGGGACACGGTGTGCGCGCTGCTCGCGTGCGTGTGCGTGCTGGGCATCCGGCTGATCACCGGCGCGTACATCCCGCCGGCCGAGTTCCTGCTGGGATTCGGCCTCGTCATCGCCTGGCCCATCGCCTTATGGATGGGCGGCGCGTACCGCCAGCGCGCCAACGGCGAGGGGTCGGAGGAGTTCAAGGCCGTCTTCAATGGCGGCATCGGGCTGATGGCGGCCGTCGCCATCCTGGCCTACGCCACGCAGACGGCCATCGCGCGCAGCTTCGTCATGGCGATGCTGCCGCTGGCGCTGCTGGCCACGCTCTACTACCGCTACCGCATGCGCAAGCGGCTGCACCAGCGCAGGGCCGTGGGCGACTACATGCGCCAGGTGATCGCGGTCGGGCACCGGGAGTCGATCCTCGACCTGGTGGTGCAGTTCAGGCGCCAGCCGTACCACGGGATGCGGGTGGTGGGAGCCTGCGTGCCCGACAGCGCCATGGACATGGATCTCGACGGCGTCCCGGTGCTGGGCTCGTTCGGGGACGTGGCGCATGTCGTGGAGCGGGAGCGGGCCGACGCGGTGGCCGTGCTGGCCTGCCCGGAGCTGGACGGCGCGGCGCTGCGCCGGCTGGCCTGGAGCCTGGAGACCGCGCGCACCGACCTGTTCGTGGCGCCCGCGCTGCTCGACGTGGCCGGGCCCAGGATCAGCATCAGGCCGGTCGCGGGCATGCCGCTGCTGCACGTGGAGCACCCCGAGTTCGACGGCATGCGGCAGTTCGTGAAGACCGTGTTCGACCGCCTCGCGGCGGGGCTCGCGCTGCTGGTGCTGGCGCTGCCGCTGCTGGCGATCGCGCTGCTCATCCGGCTGACCAGCCCCGGTCCCGCCTTCTTCTACCAGACAAGAGTCGGCAAAGACGGCAAAGACTTCCGTCTGGTGAAATTTCGGACCATGGTGGTGGATGCGGAGCGGCTCAAGCGCACCCTGCTCGACTCGAACGAGTTCGACGGAGTGCTCTTCAAGATTAGGAACGATCCAAGGATCACCAGGGTAGGCGCTTTCCTGCGGAAATACTCCCTCGACGAGCTGCCTCAGCTGCTCAATGTCCTGCGCGGCGAGATGTCCCTCGTCGGCCCCCGCCCGCCGCTGCCGGAGGAGGTCGCCGAGTACGGCACCGACGTGCGCCGCCGCCTGGTCGTCAAGCCGGGCATGACCGGGCTCTGGCAGGTCAGCGGGCGCTCCGACCTCTCCTGGGAGGAGTCCGTACGCCTCGACCTGCGCTACGTGGAGAACTGGTCGCTCATCCTCGACCTGCAGATCCTGTGGAAGACCTGGTCCGTCGTCACCCGTGGAGAAGGGGCTTACTAGGTGAAAGCACTCGTGCTCGCCGGGGGGTCGGGCACCCGGCTGCGCCCCATCACGCACACCTCGGCCAAGCAACTGGTGCCGGTCGCCAACAAGCCGGTCCTGTTCTACGGCCTGGAGGCGATCGCGCAGGCCGGCATCCAGGAGCTGGGCCTCGTCGTGGGCGACACGCACGCGGAGATCGAGGCCGCCGTCGGCGACGGCTCGGCGTTCGGCCTCCAGGTGACGTACCTGCGGCAGCAGGCCCCGCTCGGGCTGGCGCACGGCGTGCTGATCGCCCGCGACTACCTGGGCGACGACGACTTCGTCATGTACCTGGGTGACAACTTCGTCGTGGGCGGCATCAACGACCTGGTCCACCGGTTCGCCAGGGACCGGCCGGCCGCCCAGATCCTGCTGACCAGGGTCGGCGACCCCACCCAGTTCGGGGTGGCCGAGCTGGACGCCGAGGGGCGCGTGATCGGCCTGGAGGAGAAACCCGAGCGGCCCAAGAGCGACCTCGCGCTCGTCGGCGTCTACCTGTTCAGCCCCGCCGTGCACGCGGCGGTGGCCGAGCTCAAACCGTCGTGGCGGGGCGAGCTGGAGATCACCGACGCCATCCAGTGGCTCATCGAGTCGGGGCAGCGCGTCGAGTCCTCCGTGATCACCGGCTACTGGAAGGACACCGGCAACGTCACCGACATGCTGGAGGTCAACCGGCTCGTGCTGGAGTCGGTCGAGCCCAGGATCGAGGGGCGGGTGGACGAGGCCAGCGAGCTCATCGGCCGCGTCGCGATCGAGCCGGGCGCGGTGGTCGAGCGCTCGCGCGTGGTCGGCCCGGCGATCATCGGCGGCGGCGCCCGCATCCAGGACAGCTACGTGGGCCCGTACACCTCCATCGGCGCCTCCTGCGCCGTCGTCGGCAGCGAGATCGAGTACTCGATCGTGCTGCCCCGCGCCTCCATCGCCGGGGTGGGCCGCATCGAGTCGTCGCTGATCGGCCACGACGTCGAGGTCACCCCGGCTCCCAACACGCCCAAAGCCCACCGTCTCGTGCTGGGCGATCACAGCAAGGTACAGATCAGTTCATGACAAGAATCCTGGTGACGGGTGGTGCGGGATTCATCGGCTCCCACTTCGTCCGGAACCTCCACGACGGGTACGTCACCGTCCTCGACAAGCTCACGTACGCCGGGAACCGCGCCAACCTCGACGGGGTACGGCACGAGTTCGTGCACGGCGACATCTGCGACGCCGACCTGCTCGCCCGGGTCGTCCCCGGCCACGACCTCGTGGTCAACTTCGCCGCCGAGTCCCACGTGGACCGCTCGATCGAGGGCGCCGCCGAGTTCATGCGCACCAACGCGCTCGGCACCCAGACGCTGCTGCAGGCGTGCCTGGAGGCCGGGGTGCCGAAGGTGGTGCAGGTCTCGACCGACGAGGTGTACGGCTCCATCGACATCGGCTCCTGGGACGAGTCGGCCCCGGTGCGGCCCCGGTCGCCGTACGCGGCGTCGAAGGCGAGCGGCGACCTGATCGCCCGCGCGTACGCGATCACGTACGGGCTGAACGTCTCGATCACCCGCTGCGGCAACAACTACGGGCCCCGGCAGTACCCCGAGAAGCTGATCCCGCTGTTCGTCACGAACCTGCTGCGCGGCAGGAAGGTGCCGCTGTACGGCGACGGCGGCAACGTGCGGGACTGGATCCACGTCGAGGACCACTGCGCGGGCATCCGCCTGGTCGCCGAGAAGGGCGAGCCGGGCGAGGTCTACCACATCGCGGGCACGGCGGAGCTGACCAACAAGGAGCTCACGGCGCGCCTGCTCGAAGCCTGCGGCAGGGACTGGGACATGGTCACGTACGTGGCCGACCGCAAGGGCCACGACCGCAGGTACTCGCTGGACGACTCGAAGCTGCGGGCGCTCGGCTACCGGCCCGAGATCCCGTTCGAGCAGGGGCTCAAGGACACCGTCCGGTGGTATGCCACCCACCGCGACTGGTGGAGTCGTTGACCGTTTCCCACTTGGGCCGGGAGGCCGCATGAGGTGGCTGATCACGGGGGCGGGCGGCATGCTGGCCGCCGACGTCCTCTGCAGGACCGCGCTGACGGGCGAGCCGGTGCTCGCGCTCGGCCGGGCCGAGCTGGACGTGTGCGACAGGCGCGCGGTGCACGACTTCGTCTCCGCCTACCGGCCGAGGGCCGTGCTGAACTGCGCGGCCTGGACGGCCGTGGACGACGCGGAGACGCACGAGGAGCAGGCGCTGGCGGTGAACGGGGACGCGCCGCGCTGGCTGGCCGAGGCGTGCGACCGGGTCGGCGCGCGGCTCGTGCACGTCTCCACCGATTACGTCTTCGACGGGGCGGCGGGCCCGCCCTACACCGAGGACGCGCTGACCGGGCCGGTGAACGCCTACGGCAGGACCAAGCTGGCGGGCGAGGCGGCGGTGCTGGAGCACGGCCAGTACGTGGTGCGCACGGCCTGGCTGTACGGGGCGCACGGCCCGAACTTCGCCACCACCATGATCCGATTAGCCGGGGAGCGGCCCACCGTGAACGTGGTGGACGACCAGCGTGGCCAGCCCACCTGGACCGCCGACCTGGCCGACTACCTGGTCCGGCTGGCGCAGTCGGACCTGCCGCCCGGCGTCTACCACGGCACGAGCGCGGGCGAGACGACGTGGTGCGGGTTCGCCAGGGAGATCTTCGCGTTGCTGGGCGAGGACCCGGAGCGGGTGCGCCCGGTGCCGACCTCGGCCTTCCCGCGCCCGGCCCGGCGGCCGGCCAACAGCGTGCTGGCGCACACCCGGTGGGAGCCGATCCGCCCCTGGCGCACGGCGCTCCACGCCGCCTGGCCCGTCCTGGCGAGGAGCCGCCGATGCAGCGTCGCATAGAGCCTGGCGGGGAGCCGTCAGCGCAGCGTCGTACAAGACCTGGCGGGGAGTCGTCAGCGCAGCGTCGCGTAGAACTCCTGGCAGACCTGGTAGTCGGGCAGCAGCCCGGCCCGCAGCGCCTCGTCCAGCAGGGGCGCCTTGGCGTCCTTCTCCGACAACAGCGGCTCGACGCCGGCCGGCCAGGCGATCTCCAGGGCCGGGTCGAGCGGGTGCACCCCGTGCTCGCGGGCCGGCGTGTACGGCTCGGAGCACAGGTAGAGCACCGTGGCGCGCTCGCTGAGCGCCATGAACCCGTGCCCGAGCCCTTCGGCGACCAGGACGGCGCTCCTGGTCACGTCGTCGAGGATCACGCTCTCCCACCGGCCGAACGTGGGCGAGCCGGTGCGCAGGTCCACCACGACGTCCATGACGCTGCCGGACAGGCACATCACGTACTTGGCCTGTCCGGGCGGCACGTCGGCGAAGTGCAGGCCGCGCAGCACGCCGCGGGCCGAGACGGAGCAGTTGACCTGGGCCAGGTCGAAGCGCCGCCCGGGCAGGTCGGCGGCGCGGAAGGCCTCGTGGAAGGAGCCGCGGGCGTCCGCGTGGACGGCCGGCGTGTGGCGCCAGACGCCGTCGATGCCGAGGGGATCCATGGGCTGACAGTAACGAGACCACCGGCCCTCGCGAAATATCAATCTCTTGGAGCGTGCGAATGATGACTTGCCGGTTATGCGGCTCGGACGATCTCATGGGCGTGGTGGACCTGGGGGCGACGCCGCCCTGCGAGCGGATCCTCACGGCGGAGCAGCTCGACGAGCCCGAGGTGACCTATCCGCTGCACCTGCGCGTGTGCACGTCGTGCTGGCTCGCGCAGATCCCGCCGCTGATCACTCCCGAGGAGACGTTCACGGACTACGCCTACTTCTCCTCCTACTCGGCCTCCTGGGTGGAGCACGCCCGCGCGTTCGTGGCGGGCCTGGACCTGCGGCCGGACTCGTTCGTGGTGGAGGTGGCCAGCAACGACGGCTACCTGCTGCGGCACGTGGTGCAACGCGGGGTGCGCTGCCTGGGCATCGAGCCGTCGGTGAACGTCGGCCAGGCGGCCAGGGAGCGCGGCGTGCCGACGGTGACGGCGTTCCTGACGCCGGACAGCGCCGAGGCGGTCGTGCGGGAGCACGGCAAGGCCGACTACGTGGTGGCCAACAACGTCTACGCGCACATCCCGGACGTCGTCGGCTTCACCAAGGGGCTGCGCACGCTGGTCGCCGACCACGGCCTGGTCTCGATCGAGGTGCAGCACCTGCTCACGCTGATGCAGCTCAACCAGTACGACACGATCTACCACGAGCACTTCCAGTACTACACCGTCGCCTCCGCCCAGCGGGCCCTGGCCAGTGGCGGGCTGACGCTGGTGGACGTGGAGCTGCTGACCACGCACGGCGGCTCGATCCGCCTGTGGGCCGCGCCGGAGGGCGCCCCGTCGCAGCGGGTGTCGGACGTGCTGGCCATGGAGAAGGCGGCCGGGCTGCACGAGCTGTCCGGCTACATCGACTTCACCGAGCGGGTGGCCAAGGTCCGGCGCGACCTGCTGACGTTCCTGATCACCGCCGCCGAGGAGGGCAGCACGGTGGTCGGGTACGGGGCTCCGGGCAAGGGCAACACGCTGCTCAACCACTGCGGCATCCGGCCCGACCTGCTGCCGTACACGGTGGATCGCAACCCGTACAAGCACGGCAAGTTCACCCCCGGGGCGCGCATCCCGATCTTCGCGCCCGAGCGCATCGCGGCCGACCGGCCCGACTACGTGCTCGTCCTGCCGTGGAACCTGCGCGACGAGCTGGTCGACCAGCTCTCCTACATCCGCGACTGGGGCGGCCGGCTGGTCTTCCCCATTCCCGCTCTGGAGGTCGTGTGAAGGTCGTGCTGTTCTGCGGGGGTTACGGCACCCGCATGCGTACGGGCGCCGGCGACGCCCCGAAGCCGATGCAACTGGTCGGCCCCAGGCCGCTGATCTGGCATGTCATGCGCTACTACGCGCACTTCGGCCACAAGGAGTTCATCCTGTGCCTCGGCTACGGGGCCGAGCAGATCAAGGACTTCTTCCTGCGGTACGAGGAGACCGCCTCCAACGACTTCGTGCTCCGGGGCGGGCACGTCGAGCTGCTGGCCACCGACATCTGGGACTGGACGATCTCGTTCATCCACACGGGGGTGGAGTCGCCGATCGGGGAGCGGCTGCGCCGGGTGCGCGACCACCTCCAGGGCGATGAGATGTTCCTGGCCAATTACGCGGACGTGCTGACGGACGCGCCGCTGCCGGAGATCATCGGCCGGCTGGAGAGGGCGGACGCGGGCGGCGCGCTGATGGCCGTGCCGCCGCCTGGCACCTTCCACTGCGTGGAGGTCGCCGAGGACGGCATGGTAGGGCAGATCACCGCCGTCACCGAGATGCCGCTGTGGGTCAACGGCGGATATTTCGTCTTACGCCAGGAGATCTTCGACCACATCCCCGAGGGCGGCGACCTGCTCGTGGACGGCTGCAAGGAGCTGGCCAAGCGCGGCCGGCTCATGGCCTACCCCTACCGCGGCTACTGGCGCCCCACCGACACCATCAACCAGCGCCTGGAGCTCGACCGCGCCTACGCCCGCGGCGACCGCCCCTGGGCCCTGTGGGAGCGCACGTGAACCGCCTCTTCCCCAGCGGCCTGAGCCGCGTCGCCCTGCTCGCCGCCCACTGCGACGACCTGGCGATCGGCGCCGGCGGCACCCTCCTCGTGATGTGCACCGCGCATCCGGGCCTCCAGGTGGACGCGCTCGTGCTGTCCGGCGGCGGGACCGTGCGCGAGGAGGAGGAACGCAACGCGCTGGCCGCCTTCTGCCCCGGGGCGGACCTGCGGGTGACCGTCGCCAAGGTGCCCGACGGGCGGCTGCCCGCCCACTGGGACGAGGCCAAGAACGCGGTCGAGGAGCTGCGCATGCGCTGCGAGCCCGACCTGATCCTCGCCCCGCAGGCCGGCGACGCCCACCAGGACCACCGGGGCCTGGCGCGGATGGTGCCGACCGCGTTCCGCGACCACCTCACGCTCGGCTACGAGATCCTCAAATGGGACGGGGACCTCGGCCGGCCCAACGCGTACCAGCCGCTCGACCTCGCGCTGGCCGAGCGCAAGGTCTCCCTGCTCTGGGAGCACTACCCCTCGCAGCGGCACCGCCCGTGGTTCGACAGGGAGGCGTTCCTCGGGCTGGCCAGGATCCGCGGCATCGAGTGTCACGCACGCTACGCGGAGGCCTTCTACCTGCACAAACTCGCTCTAGATCTAGCTGGAGGCTGATCGACATGCGTGTCTTGCTCACGGGGCACCAGGGCTATCTCGGCACGGTCATGGCGCCCGTGCTCGCCCAGGCCGGCCACGAGGTGGCGGGCCTGGACTCCGGGCTCTTCGCCGAGTGCGTGCTCGGGCCCGCCCCGGACGACCCGCCGGGGCACCGCGTGGACCTGCGGGACGTACCGGCGAGCCTGCTCGAAGGTTTCGACGCGGTGATCCACCTGGCCGCGCTGTCCAACGACCCGCTCGGCGCGCTCGCGCCCGAGCTGACCTACGACATCAACCACCACGCCTCCGTGCGGCTGGCCAGGCTGGCGAAGGAGGCGGGCGTGCGGCGCTTCCTGTACGCCTCCACCTGCTCGGTCTACGGCGCCTCCGGCGGCGACGACCTGCTCGACGAGGACGCCCCGCTGCGGCCCGTCACCCCGTACGCCGAGTCGAAGGTGCGCGTCGAGGACGATCTCGTCGACCTGGCCGGCGACGGCTTCACGCCGGTGTTCCTGCGCAACGCGACCGCGTTCGGGTTCTCGCCCCGGCTGCGCGCCGACATCGTGCTGAACAACCTTGTCGGCCACGCCCACCTGACCGGCCAGGTGCGGGTGCTGTCGGACGGCACCCCGTGGCGGCCCCTCGTGCACGTGGCCGACATCGCCGACGCCTTCCTCGCCGCGCTGACCGCGCCGCGTGAGGCCGTGCACGCCAGGGCGTTCAACGTCGGCGGCGAGATGAACAACCTGACCGTGGCCGAGATCGCCGAGCACGTCGTGGAGGCGGTGCCCGGCTCCGAGTTGCTGATCACCGGCGAGACCGGCGCCGACCCGCGCTCCTACCGGGTCTCCTTCGCGCGGATCCGCGAGGCGCTGCCCGGCTACCACGCCCGCTGGACGGTGAAGGCGGGCGCCGTCGAGCTGGCCGACGCCTACCGCTACCACGGGCTGAGCGCCGAGGACTTCCGCCGCCGCTTCACCCGGCTCGCGTGGCTGGACGACCGCCGCAAGGCCGGGACCGTCTCGGCGGAGCTGCGCACGTGACCGGGGAGGAGATGCACGCCCTGGTGGAGCGGCTCTACCCGCTGTGCCGCTCCATCACGGGCGACGGCGTGCGGGCCACGCTGGAGATCGTCGGGGAGCACCTGGAGCTGGACGTGCACGAGGTGCCGACCGGGACCCAGGTGCTCGACTGGACGATCCCCAAGGAGTGGAACATCCGCGACGCCTACATCAAGGACCGGGCCGGCAACCGGGTGGTGGACTTCCAGAGGTCGAACCTGCACGTCGTGGGCTACAGCGTGCCGGTGTCGGCCACCATGACGCTGGCCGAGCTGCGGCCCCACCTGCACACGCTGCCCGCACAGCCGGGGCTGGTGCCGTACCGGACCTCGTACTACGCCGAGACGTGGGGGTTCTGCCTGAGCCAGGACACGCTCGACGGGATGGACGAGGGGCCGTACGAGGTGGTGATCGACTCGACGCTGGCCGACGGGCACCTGACGTACGCCGAGCACGTCGTGCCGGGCCGCACCGACGACGAGGTGCTGATCTCGTGCCACGTCTGCCACCCGTCGCTGGCCAACGACAACCTGGCCGGGATCGCGGTGGCCACGGCGCTGGCGGGCCGGTTGAAGGAGCCGCGCTTCACCTACCGGTTCCTGTTCGCGCCGGGCACGATCGGCGCGATCACCTGGCTGGCGCGCAACCGCGAGCGCACCGGGCGCGTCCGGCACGGGCTCACGCTGGCCTGCGCGGGCGACGCGGGCGCGCTGACGTACAAGCGCAGCAGGCGCGGCGACGCGCCCATCGACCGGGCGATGGCGCTCGTGCTGCGCGATCGGCCGCACACGGTCGTGGACTTCTCCCCGTACGGCTACGACGAGCGCCAGTTCTGCTCGCCCGGGTTCAACCTGCCGGTGGGCAGCCTGACCAGGACGCCGTACGCGGGCTACCCCGAGTACCACACCTCAGGGGACGACGTGGGCTTCGTCTCCCCGCGGGCCATGGCCGACACGCTGGAGGCGCTGTGGGCGGCGGTCGAGGTGCTGGAGCACGACGGCCGCTACGAGAACCTGAGCCCGTACGGCGAGCCGCAGCTCGGCCGGCGCGGCCTGTACGGATCTCTCGGTGGCCGGAGTGACACGAAACAGGCGCAAATGGCGATGTTATGGGTGTTGAACCTGTCGGACGGTGAGCACAGCCTGATGGACGTGACCGGCCGATCGGGCCTGCCCTTCCGCGCGGTCGCCGAGGCGGCCGCCGCTCTGGAGGGCGCGGGCCTGCTCAAACGGGTGGGAGAGGGCGCATGAATCTGCGGGTGGGGGACCTCGTCGAGGTGCGGAGCGCGGCGGAGATCCTGGCCACGCTGGACGAGCGGGGCGAGCTGGACAGTCTCCCGTTCATGCCGGAGATGCTGGCCTTCTGCGGGCAGCGGCTGACGGTCCACAAGGTCGCGCACAAGCTGTGCGACACGATCAGCCGCAGCGGCATGCGGCGCATGGACAACGCGGTGCACCTGACGGGCGCGCGCTGCGACGGCGGCGGGCACGGCGGCTGCCAGACGGCCTGCTCGCTGTACTGGAAGGAGGCGTGGCTCAAACGGGTCGAACCCGGCGCGCCCGCCACCCCGCAGATCCCGGAGGAGCGGCTGCTCAAGCTGCTGGACGCCAACACGCGCAAGGGCTCCGACGGCTACGCCTGCCAGGCCACCGAACTGCTGCGGGCCGCGCCGGCCTGCCTGCCGTTCCGCGACCTCGGCCAGTACGTCACCGACGTGCGCAGCGGCAACGTGGGCGTCGCGCAGACCGTCCGCACCTTCCTGGTCGGGCTGTTCAACCGCTTCCAGGACGCGAGCAAGAAGGTGCTGCCGCGCCGCCTGTGGATCAGGCGCGGGCTGCGCTGGGGCTTCATCGAGGGCCGGGCCGGCAAGAAGACGCCGACGGCCACGCTCGACCTGCGGCCGGGCGAGCTGGTCCGGATCAAGTCCAAGGAGGAGATCCTCGACACGCTCAACGACGACCTGCTCAACCGCGGGATGGGCTTCGAGGAGGAGATGGCCCGCTACTGCGGCAGGACCGCCCGCGTCCGGGCCAGGGTCGAGCGCTGCCTGGATGAGAAGACCGGCCGGATGCTGACCATGAAGAGCCCGTGCATCATCCTCGAGGACCTGGTCTGCGAGGGCGTCTACAACGCCAACTGCCCGCGCGAGTTCGTGCCGTTCTGGCGGGAGATCTGGCTGGAGAGGGTCGAGAGTTCGTGAGCGAGGTCGGCGACATCGGCCGCAAGGCCGGTCGCGGCCTGCGCTGGAGCCTGCTGGGCAACCTGGTGATGAAGGCGGGCTCGTTCGGGATGAGTCTCATCCTGGCCAGGCTGCTGGTGCCCGAGGACTTCGGCGTGTTCGCGATCGCGCTGGCGGCCACCCAGTTCGTCATCTACATCAACGACGCCGGGGTGATCGCGGCGACCGTGCAGTGGCGGGGCCGGCTGGAGGAGATCGCGCCCACGGCCACCGTCGTCGCGATCCTGTCGAGCTGCGCCCTCTACGGGGTCTTCTGGGTGATCGCGCCGTTCTACGCGAGCCTGGCCGGGAGCGAGGACGCCACCTGGGTGATCCGCATCCTCATGGCCACGAACGTCGTCTACGGGCTGACCGCGGTGCGCAGCGCCGCGCTCATGCGCCGCTTCGAGCAGGACAAGCTGGCCTGGGCGAACCTGGCCGGGTTCGTCGCCAACGCCTCCGTCTCCATCACGCTGGCCGCCAACGGCGCCGGCGCCTACAGCTTCGCGTGGGGGCAGCTCAGCGGGGGCGTGCTCACCGGCGTGCTGGTGGTCGCCCTGGCCAGGATCAAGATCGAGCTCGGCTTCGACCGCGTGCGGGCCGTGCGGCTGCTGCGGTTCGGGCTGCCGCTGTGCGTCAGCCTCGGCATCGAGGGCCTGCTGCTCAACGTGGACTCGGTCATCGTCGGCGACGCGCTCGGCCCCGTCTGGCTGGGCTTCTACCTGCTCGCCTTCAACATCTCCAGCTGGGTGCCCGGCCTGATCGGCACCGCCGTCCGCTACGTCGCGCTGCCCAGCTTCTCCCGGCTGGCCGAGGAGGGCGGGCCGGCCCTGCGCGACGGCGTGCGGCAGGCCGTCCCGCTGCTGGCCGGCATGGTGCTGCCGATCGCGGTGCTGATGGGCACGCTCGCCCCCGCGGTCGTCGAGTTCCTGTACGGCGCGAACTGGCTGCCCGCCGCCCAGGTGCTGCGCTTCCTCGCGATCGTGATGGCGGTGCGCATGCTGACGCTGCTCATCACCGACATCCTGGCCGCGCTCGGCCGCACGAAGGCGACCATGTGGGTGAACCTGTCGTGGGCCGTGGCGCTGGTGCCCGCGCTCATGGCGGGCGCCCGCCTCGACGGCATCCAGGGCGCGGCCGTGGCGCACGCCGTCGTCGCCGTGGTGGTGGCGCTGCCGCTGCTCGGCGTGGCCCTGCACCGCTCCGGGGTGCCCGTGGCGCTGGTCGGCGCCGGGCTGGCCAGGCCGCTGCTGGGCGCGGCCGTGGCGGGGCTCGTCATGGTCGCGCTGTCGCTCGTGGTCGACGGCGCCTTTACCGAGCTGTGCGTGGCGGGAGGTGCCGGGCTGCTGCTGTTCTTGCTGGTCGTGGTGCCGCGCGCGGAGCTGATGCGACTCGTACGCCAAAGGAGGGCGACGCATGCGCGACTCTGAGCTGGTGTCCATCGCGCTGCCGGTACGCAACGGCGCCGGCCGCCTGGAGGCGGTGGTCCGCTCGGTGCTGGCGCAGGACCATCCGCACATCGAGCTGGTCATCTCCGACAACGCCTCCACCGACGGCACCGAGGAGCTGTGCCGCGACCTGGCGGCCTCGGACCCCAGGATCGTCTACCACCGGCACCCGGAGAACGTCGGCCTGCTGCGCAACTTCATGCACGCGGCGCGCGTCTCGAAGGGCGCGTACGTGCGCTGGATCGGCGACGACGACCGGCTGGAGCCCACCTGCGTGTCGGCGGCCCTGGCCGCCTTCGCCGCGGACGAGCGCCTCATCCTCGTCACCAACCAGGTCTCCTACTCCGGGCCCGACGGGGAGGTGAGCGTGCCCTACACCGGCACCAAGCTCGGCTCCGACGACCCGGTGGAGCGCCTCGCCGAG
Organism: [Actinomadura] parvosata subsp. kistnae; assembly: GCF_900323885.1. Taxonomy (GTDB): domain Bacteria; phylum Actinomycetota; class Actinomycetes; order Streptosporangiales; family Streptosporangiaceae; genus Nonomuraea; species Nonomuraea composti. The sequence continues at coordinate 3,239,705 of NZ_OOHJ01000018.1, forward strand.
ATGCTGCGGCTGCTCAACGAGAGCCCGTACCTGATGGACCCGCTCTACGGCCTGCTGCGGCGCGAGGCGGCGACCGGCATCCCGCGGCGGAACATGCTGCGCGAGGACGAGGTGTTCGCCGCCAAGCTGGCGCTGGCCGGGCCGTGGGCGCACCTGCCCGAGGTGCTCTCGCACCGCAACTGGCGGCTGGAGCGGATCGGCCGCGTCGCCCGCCGGCTCGACGTGCCGCCCTGGCAGTCCCACCTGGCCAACACGCTTCAGTGCAGGGAGCTGCTGCGATGGGTGCACGACGCGGACCTGACCGACGAGCAGCGGCGGCGGGCGCGCGGCGAGGTGCTGCGCATGTACGCCCGCCGGCAGCGCCGCACGCTCTCGCATCGCGCGCACAAGCTGCTGACCCTGGCCCGCCTGGTGTAACAGACCTGATGAACTCAGCGATTTCCCGTTTGCATCGGTACAAAAGTCGACGGGGGCGGAAATAGTGCGCTTCTGGAAGACCATCCTTGGTCTGGCCACGAAGAGATCCGTGGGAGTGCCGGTCGCCGTCGTGGCCGTCGGGCTTGCCCTGGCGGCGTACTTCCTGCTGCCGACCCGATACGTCTCCACCGCCTCCATGGTGCTCACCGTGCCCGCCACCGGCGGCACGCTGGAGACCCAGCCGGAGAGCAAGCCCGGCCTGACCAACCCGCTGCTGCAGTTCAACGACGCCCTGCGGACCACCGCGGGCATCCTGATCCTGGCCACCAACACGCCCGACGTCTACAAGGAGATCGGCGCCCCCGACGGCGGGCCGACCCACGTGGTCATCAACGACGGCCGCACCAACGCCGACCTGCTGGGCATCAGCACCAACGGGCCCTTCGTCTACGTCGAGGTGGAGAGCGACGACCCCGCCACCGTGCGGGAGGTCATGCGCAAGGCGCAGCAGCGGGTGCGGCTGGAGCTGGGCAAGCGTCAGACGGCGCTGCACGCGCCGATCAGCACGCACATCGGCATCATGGACGTGATGCCGCCGTCGGGGCCCAGGGCCCAGCTCGGCGACCGCCTGCAGTTCGCGGCCTTCGGCGGCATGTTCGGCGTGGTGGCGGGGATCGGCGTGGCGTACGGCATCCAGCGGGTGCGGTGGGGGCGCACGGCGCCCGAGTCTGAGCCCGAGCCCCAGCCCGGATCCGCGCCGGAGCCGGAGATCTGGTCCGAGGTCGTGGCGGAGGAGCCGGCCACGGAGGAGAAGCAGGCGCTCAACGGCACCCGGCCGCACCCGCCGGCCGCGGGCTTCCCCCTGACGGTGGAGGAGCTGTCCCAGGAGCGGACGGGACCGATCCAGGTCATCAAGATCGGTGACGGGCCGGACACGGCTCCTGGGCAGCCGGACAAGAGCGACGGGAGCGAGGACGACGACGGTCAGCTCGACTCGACGACCTGAGCGCACCTCCTGATGGCGGCCTGCCGCACCTCCATCGGGGTGTGCGACTTGGCCGAGATCATCATGCCCACCGCGTCGGGCGGCAGCCGGTCGGCGAAGGCGGTGGCCGTGGCCTCGTCCCACGGCTCGTGGTTGTAGCTGAGGTGGCAGATCGTGGTGTTGACCGGCAGGTCAGCCTTCAGCACCTCGTCCACGAAGACGCCGTACAGGATGAACTCGGAGACGTGCAGCCGCGAGTTGAACACGTCGAGCCAGTCGCGGCCCGTCACCTGCGTGATCCGCCGCTGCATCGCCCGGACGACCTCCGGGTCCCAGAAAGTCAGCGCTGTCACGTAGTCCGGCAGCGGCGGAGGCGGCGACGGCGGCAGGCCCAGCAGGTCGCGGGCCACCTGGTGCCAGATGACGTGCCGCTTCATCTCGGCCGTCACGCCGTTCTCCAGCCGGTACAGGCACAGCCGCCCGTCCCTGCTGAACGACTCGACGCCGGTGGGGCGGACCAGCACGGCGTCGGAGTCCACGACGAGCATGGCGTCGGCGTCGATCAGGCCCGCCGAGGCGATCTTGACGGTCTGCTGCATCACCCAGCCGCGCAGCGGCGGCCACGGGCGGCGGTAGTTGACGTACAGGTCGGTGCCCGGCATGCGCAGGTACCGGCGGGGCAGCAGCTCCGAGCGCACCCACACGTGGCAGCGCGGCCCCTCGAACCGGGCGAACGCCTCACGGTCGCCCGGCGGCACGAAGACGTGGTGGATGGTGTCGTCGGAGGTGAACTCGAGCACGGAACGGTGTAAGTCGGCGAACAGTTCGACGTCCTGGGCGTAGGAGGGCGTGATGACCGCCAGCTTGCTCACGGATGACTCCCGTCGGGTCCGGTGATCTGGGAGCATCGCCGGATCGCCGCCAGCCTGGCCGCCATGGGCGTCCCCGACTTGGCCGAGATCATCATTCCCACCGCGTCGGGGGGCAGCAGGTCGGCGAAGGCGACGGCTCCGGCAGGGTCGAGAGGGGTGCGATCCCACCTGCTGTGGCAGATCGCGGTGCTGAGCGCGGGCGCGGCCCCCAGCACCTCGTCCACGAACACGCCGTAGACGATGAACTCGGAGACCTGGAGGTGGGAGGTGAAGGCGGGCAGCCAGTCCCGGCCGGTCGCCCCGGCGATCCGCCGCTGCATCTCGCGGACGACGGCCGGGTCCCAGCACGCCAGCGAGCTGACGTAGTCCGGCAGCGGCAGCGGCGCCGGCCCCGGCAGGCCCAGCAGCTCGCGGGCCACCCGGTGCCAGGTGACGTGGTCGGCCATGCCCTCGTGCACACCGTCGTCGAGCCGGAACATGCGGACCTGGCCGTCCTGGATGAACAGGTCGGGCGTGACCTCGCGCACCAGCACGACGTCGGAGTCGGCGACCAGCACCACCTTCGCGTCGAGCCGGGCCGTCACCGCCACCTTCGCGGCCTGCTGCGCCACCCAGCCGCGCAGGGGCGGCCACGGCCGTATGGGATCGATCCACACGCCGGCCAGCGGAGCCTTGAAGATACGGCGGGGCAGGATCTCCGCATAGGTCCAGATCCGGCAGCGGGGGCCCGCGTACCGGGAGAACAGCCGGCGGTCGGAGTCGGCCACCACCACGTGGTGCACCGTGTCGTCCGAGGTGTGCTCCAGCACGGAACGGTGCAGGTCGGCGAAGAGCTCGGCGTCAGGGGCGTACGTGGGGGTGACGACGGCCAATGCGCTCATGAAAAGTGATCTCCGTCCCCGGCCCGGGTGAAAGACGCCCCTCGTACCTCATATCGGCTCATCAAAGGTGGTGTTACAGGGATTTGTGTAACGCTCCACCCCTTACCGGACGACATGTAGGAGGCGGGACTCGCGAGGGAGGGCGCGTGGATTTCTGGGGGACGGTCCTCGTCCTGGTGCGGCGCTGGTACGTCGCACTGCCCGCCTTCCTGGCGGCCCTGGGCGCGGCCTTCTACTCGTACTCGACGATCCCGATCACCTACACCACCTCCGCCGTGCTCGTGCTCACCGCGCCCACCAGCGGCGGCATCCAGCTCCCCGACCCCGACCAGCCGATCCCGAGGGTCAACCCGCTGCTCAACTTCGACCACGGGCTCGACGTGGCCGCCTCCATCCTCATCAGCGTCATGAGCACGCCCGACATGGTCGCCGACATGGGGGTCACCAGCGACGGGCCGACCACGTACGCGGTCACGAACGGCACCCAGAACCTGGAGTCGCTGGCCACGGGGCCGCTGGTCTTCGTGCAGGGGGAGAGCCAGACGCCGCAGGAGGCCACGCGCATCGCCCGCAAGGCCATCGAGCGGGTCAAGAAGGAGCTCGACGTGCGCCAGCGGCAGGTGCAGGCGCCCGCGGGCACGTACATCACGATCAGCGAGGCCGTCCCGCCGACCACGCCGGTGCCGCAGCAGGGCAAGAAGCTGCGCTCGGCCGCGTCGGCGCTCGGCCTCGGGCTGATCGGCGCGCTGACCGCGGCCTTCGCCGCCGAGAGCCTGGCGAAGCCGCTGCGGAGGGGCCTCGGGCGGCTGCGCCGGCGGGACGAGACCCCGGCGGAGGAGCCGGAGCTGGTCTCCGCCGCGCGGAAGGGGGCCTAGACGGTGGCCCGCCTCGCGGGAGGCGGCGCGCCGGCCCAGGCCGGGCTGCGGCGTGCCGACGGCGCCACGGTCGCCGCGATCTTCACGGCGGTGCTGCTGATCGTGCCCGCCCGGCTGGTCATCAAGGGGCTGCCGCTCTCGCTGACGCCCGCCAACGTGGTGAGCCTGGTCGCGGCGGTGCTGTGGTTGTGCGCGCAGCTCACGCTCACGCTCGGCGCGGCCAAGGGCCGCAACCCGGTGCGTACGGCGCTGTTCGCCTACTTCACCTCGATCCTGGCCACGTTCGGCTACTCCACCTGGGGTTACCTGGATTCCGACGAGCTGAGCCTGAGCGACCACGCGTTCGTCCTGGTGATCGCGCTCGTGGGCATCGCGCTCGTCGTCTGCGACGGCGTCACCGACCGGCGGCGGCTGGACTTCCTGATGCAGACGCTGGTCGTCGGCGGCGCGGTGATCGCCGTGATCGGCGCCTTCCAGTTCCTGCTCTCGATCGACCTGACCCGCTACCTGGAGCTGCCGATCCTGCGTTACAGCAGCGAGGGCGACTCGTTCGTGCTGGAGCGGGCCGACCTGCGGCGCGTGGCCGCGACGACCGGGCATCCCATCGAGTTCGGCGTGCTGTGCGCCATGCTGCTGCCGCTGGCCGCCCACTACGCCGTCCAGGCGCGCCGGCGCGGCGAGCCCGTGCTGCGGTGGTGGGCGTGCACGGGGCTGATCGGGCTCGGCCTGATGTTCTCGGTGTCCCGCTCGGCCATGCTGAGCCTGGCGGCGGTGGGCACGGTGCTGTTCGCCGGATGGACGTGGCGGCGGCGGCTCTACACGCTGGCCGTGGCCGCCGGCTTCCTCCTCCTGATCAGGATCACCGTGCCGGGCCTGCTCGGCGCCATCACCGGGCTGTTCTCCAACCTCGGCCATGACGAGAGCATCCAGTACCGCACCCACGACTACGCGGTGGCGGCGCAGGAGATCGGCCGGCACTTCTGGCTCGGCCGCGGCGTCGGCACCTGGTACGCCCCCAAGCACCAGGTCTTCGACAACCAGTACATCCTGTCCATGGTCGAGACCGGCCTGCTCGGCACCCTCACCTTCGCCGGGGTCTTCGCCACGGCCTTCTACGCGGCCCTGCGGGCCAGGCACCTGAGCATCGACCCGGACGACCGCGACCTCGGCCTGACCATCGCCGCCGTCCTGGTCGCGCCGCTCGTCGGGTCCTTCACCTTCGACCTGCTGTCCTTCCACACCGCGACCGGCGTGTCGTTCGTGCTGGTGGGGGCGGCGGGCGCGTTGCTCAGGGCGGCCAGGGCCGACCGGCTCGCCCCCGCCCCTTCAAGGGCGGGTCAGCTCGCTCCCGCGCAGGCCAGCGGGCCGACGATCGAGGTGACCCGATAGCTCTCGTCGATGGTGACCAGTTCGTTGCCGGCCCACTCCGTCTTCGCGCACTCGGAGTCGACCGGCCCGTACACCCACGACTTGTCCACGAGCTTGTTGCCGCGCACGATCTGCTTGCCGCTCGCGTTGCGCACCTGGATGCTGTACGTCCCGCCCATGACGAGGTTGTCGGTGACGGTCACGTCCCGCGACTTGCCGTCCACGAGGAAGATCGGCGCGGTGATGTCCTTCACGCCCCGCTGGTCGACCGTGTTGTGGTGGAACAGCAGGCCCTTGCCGCCGTTGTAGGCCTGGATGCCGTCGGAGTGGTCGCCCGGCCGCGAGCACAGCTTGACGTAGGAGTCGCGGATCTCCACGTCGTCGCCGGAGAAGCGGAAGCCGTCGCCGTGCCCCTGCACCAGCACCCTGGTCGCCTTGTACTTGTCGTAGCCGATGGCGGGCATCGTCGCGCACTTGTCCGGGGTGCCCACCGTGGAGTCGGTGATCGTGAACCGGAACGAGCGCGCCCCGTCGGCGTTGATCACCTCACCGTCGATCACGCTGTTCCTGATCGTGATGTCGTCGGCGTGGACCAGCAGGTGGCCGGGGATGTGCACGCCGTCGAGCACGGTGCCGGAGCTGCGCACGCGGAAGGCGACGTTCTCCGTGTTGAGCTGCACCTCCTTGAGCTGGAGGCCGCGCGGCGCGCCCGTGCAGGCGGGCGTCGGGTGGTCGGGGCAGGAGGAGCCGTCGGGGCGGACGATCGCGGGCGGCGGGGACGTCGGGGGCGCGGCCGTTGGGGGCGCGGACGTCCGGGGCGGCGGCGCCGGGTCGGCCTGGCAGGCCGCCGCCGTCATCATCACGGCGAGGATCAGGAGCACACGTCCGCGCATGTCCGCCACCTTTCAGGCGCCGAGCCGGGGGAGCAGCTCGGCCCAGGAGCCCGCGTCGAGATCGCGCCGGCTGACCTCCGCCGCCGGAAGGGGCCAGGCTATCCCCAGATCCGGATCGTCGTAGCGGACCGCCAGATCCTCGCTCGGATCGTGCTCCCTGTCGATGCGGTAGCACGTGTCGGCCTGCTCGGTGAGCGCCTGGAAGCCGTGCAGCAGCCCCGGCGGCACGTAGAGCGTGACGAAGTCCTCGTCGTCCAGGCGCACCGCCATGCTGCGGCCGAACGTGGGCGAGCCCGGCCGGGCGTCCACCAGCACGTCGTGGACCGCGCCGCGCGCACACCGCACCAGCTTGGCCTCGCCCCTGCCGGAGCGCCCGTGCAGGCCGCGGATCACGCCGCGCCGCGACCTCGACTGGCTGTCCTGGATGAACGCGCACGGGTCCAGGCCCGCGCCGGCGGCCACGGCCGCGTCGAACGTCCTGGTGAACAGGCCGCGGCCGTCACGGTGCGGCGCCGGGGTGAACAGCAGCACCCCGTCGAGCTCGCCCTGCTCCACTTTCATGTCCCGTCCTTCCCGGAAGGCGTCGTCCGATGAAGCCTGTGATCAGTGTCGTGATCCCGGCGCACAACGAGGAAGCGGTCGTCGCGGCCGGGCTGGACCTGCTGCTCGCGGGGGCCGGGCCCGGCGAGTTCGACGTCGTGGTGGTGGCCAACGGCTGCTCCGACGGCACGGCGGCGGCCGCGGCGCGGCCGGGCGTGCGCGTGCTGGAGACGCCGGTCGCGGGCAAGGCCGGCGCGCTGCGCCTGGGCGACGCCGCCTGCCGCACCTTCCCGCGCGCCTACGTGGACGCCGACGTGCGCCTCGACGCGGCCTCGCTGCGGGCCCTGGCCGAGACGGCGAGCCGGCCCGGCGTGCTGGCCTGCGCGCCCGTGCCCGAGTGGGACCTGGACGGCACCGGGCCGGTGGTCCGCCGGGTGCACCGGGTGCACGACCGGCTCATCGCGCCCACGCGGGCGCTGGCCGGGGTGGGCGTGTACGTGCTCGCGGAGAAGGGGCACGAGCGGGCCTTCCCGCTGCCCGACGTGATCTCCGACGACGGCTGGGTGGACGGCTGCTTCACCGGCTCCGAGCGGGTGGTCGTGACCGCGGCCCGGTCGGTGGTGCGGCCCCGCGCACGGTCCGTGCGCACCTGCGCCGGCGGGTCCGGGTCCGGCAGGGCAACCGCGAGCTGGCCGCGCTCGGCCGTCCTGGACGCCCGCTGCGGCTCGGCGCGCTCGGCCGGCTGCTGGCCTCCCGGACGGTCGGCCCGCTCGACGCCGCCTGCTACCTGGCCGTGCTCGTGCTGGACCGGCTGCTGACCAGGCTCCGCCGCGGCTCGGCCGGCTGGGGCACCGACGCGGGCAGCCGTCATCGCGACCCCGCGGCGGGCTCGTGACCCGTGCGCCGTGCCGCCGGTAGGGCGGCCTCGCGCCTGGCCCTTGCCGCCGTCATCGCGGCCGTACGGCGGCTTCGTAGGCCGCCAGCAGTGCCGTCTTCGAGTGCTCCCACGACAGCGGGCCCGCCACGCGCTCGCGCCCGATCTCGCCCATGCGCCGCCGCTCGTCCGGATCGTCCAGGAGCCGCGCGATGAGCTTGGCGAACTCCGACTCGTCGTTGGCGGGCGCGTAGAGCGCCGCCTCGCCCGCCGACACGCGGGCCTCGCGTAACTCGAAGGAGACGATGGGTCGGGACATGGCCATGTACTCCATGACCTTGTTCATGGTCGAGACGTCGTTGAGCGGGTTGAGCGGGTCGGGCGACAGGCACACGTCGGCCGTCGAGAGGTAACGCATCAGGTCCTCGTCGGGGATGCGGCCGGTGAACTCGACGCAGTCGTCCAGGCCCAGCTCGCCGGCCAGCGCCACCATCGCGTCGAAGGTGTCGCCGCCGCCGACGAAGACCGCGTGCCAGTCCGTCCTGCCGTGCTCGCCGCGCAGCCTGGCCAGGCTGCGCAGCGCGTAGTCCACGCCGTCCTGCGGGCCCATCACGCCGAGATAGCACAGCAGGTACGGCTTGCCGCGCCGCACCGACGCGTCGGCCGGCACCTGGTGGAAACGCTCGACGACGGGCGCGCTGCGCACCACGAACACGTCGTCAGGCCGCTTGCCGCCCCTGGTCAGCGCGATCGTCCGGTAGCTCTCGTTGGTGGCGATCACCACGTGCGCCGCCCGGTACGTCAGCCGCTCCGCCAGCAGCACCGCCCGGTACAGCAGGTCCTTGCCCCGCCCGAACCGCGACAGGTACAGCTCGGGCACCAGGTCGTGCTGGTCGAAGACGAAGCGCGTGCCCCGCCATCGCATGGCCAGCGCGACCAGGAAGAACAGGTCGGGCGGGTTGCAGCCGTGCACGACGTCGAACCGGCCGAGCCGGCGGGCGATCCTGAGCGTGTGCCACAGGGCGGAGCCGTACTCCCGGACGAACCCGACGGGGCCGCCGGTGGCGGCGCGCAGCGGGTAGCGGTGGATGTGGATGCCGTCGATGACGACCTCCGCCTCCGTGTCCTGCTTGGCGCCCTTGGGGCAGATGACGTGCACCTCCCAGCCGGCCTGGCGCAGGGCGGTGCTCTCCTGCCAGACGCGCCGGTCGAGCGGTACGGAGAGGTTCTCGACGAGGACGAGCGCTCTACCACCCAATGCCTGTGTAGTCCCTTCTGCCCCGATGGGTTTCCGCGTCAGGAAGGCGTACGAGGTCGACGATCACGCGGTCGCCCGCGCGGGCCAGCGCCTCCAGCACCGGCGCGTCCTTGCAGCCGACGACGCACACCTCGGCGTGGTCGAGCACGTCGTCCGCCGAGTCGCCGAGCAGGTCGCCGAGGTGCGGCAGGCGGTCGGCGATGTAGGCCCTGTTGGCGCCGACCAGGCGTGACAGGGACACGTTGGCGTCGTAGATGCGCAGGTCGTAGCCCTTGCCGAGCAGGCGTTCGGCCAGCTCGACGAGAGGGCTCTCGCGCAGGTCGTCGGTGCCGGGCTTGAACGACAGGCCGAAGATGCCGATGCGGCGCCGGCCGGGTGCGGTGACGAGCTCGAAGGCGCGCTGCAGGTGGGCCTCGTTGGCCGGCAACACGTGCGACAGCAGCGGGATGCTCACGTCGGCCTTCCTGGCGGCGTAGACGAGGCCGCGCAGGTCCTTGGGCAGGCAGGAGCCGCCGAAGGCGAAGCCGGGGCGCAGGTAGGCGGGGCTGACGTTGAGCTTGCGGTCGGCGAGGAAGACGTCCATGACGCGGTGGGAGTCGAGCCCCATGGCCTGGCAGATGGCGCCGATCTCGTTGGCGAAGCCGATCTTGAGCGCATGGAAGGCGTTGTCCGCATATTTCGTCATCTCGGCGACGGGGATCGGCACCCGGAAGACCTCGCCGGGCAGGCCCTCGTACAGGGCGGCCACCTTGTCCCCGGAGCCCGGGTCCGACTCGCCGATCACCGTCTTGGGCGGCGCGAAGAAGTCGCGCACGCTGGTGCCCTCGCGCAGGAACTCGGGGTTGACCGCCACCCCGAAGTCCACCCCCGCCCGCAGGCCCGACGACAGCTCCAGGATCGGCACGAGCAGCTCGGCGCAGGTGCCGGGCAACATCGTGCTGCGGAAGACCACCACGTGACCGGGCCGCAGCGCCCGGCCGATCTGCTCGGCCACCCGCTCCAGATACGCCGTGGACAGGCTGCCGTTCTGCGCCGACGGGGTGCCCACGCAGACCAGCGACACCTCGCTGCCCGCGACCGCCGCGGCGGCGTCGGTGGTGGCGCGCAACCGGCCGTCGGCGACCGTCTTGGCGATCAGCTCGCCGATGCGCTCCTCGACGATCGTGGCCTGCCCCTGGTTGATCAGATCGACCTTGTCCGGGTTCACGTCCACCCCGGTCACCTGATGGCCCAGGGAGGCCAGGCAGGCGGCCGAGACGCACCCCACGTAACCGAGCCCGAAGACACTGATCCGCATAGCCGCCCTCCGTGTTGGACCGTCTACCGTGGACCGTCTTTTGGAGGGCAGCGCGCGATTTCCCCCGCCTCCAAGGGATATGTCGGGCAGGCCGATTGGAACGTTACCGACTTCTTCGGAAACGTCCGTTCCTGGCCATCTCCCTGGCCCTGGCCAGCGCCGTCACCGCCGCCCGGCGCACCGGGTTGCGGGTCACGATGCCCTGGCACACCACGCTCTCGCCGGTCTTGGCCCGCCGCTTGTACTCGTCCTCGCCTCGGCCCAGATCGATCCGCGTGACCCCGAGCGCGGGCGCGGCGCTCACCAGCTCCCGCAGCAGGATCCAGCCCGGCGACAGCCGCGCCAGCTCCGGGTCGTAGACCGGGAACCACCAGTGCAGCACCCCGCCCGACCTGATGCCGAAGTGCGCCGCCAGGAGCCGCGGCCCGGCGTGCACCGTGGACAGCACGCCGCCGAAGGCCGGGTCGCGCGTCTTCAGCAGGCTCTCCAGCAGCCGGATCCGGTCGGGCTCGGCGAAGTAGTCCCTGGCGCCGGTCGCGGCGTACTGGGCGCGCTTCAGCTCGATCACCCGCGCCAGCGCGTCGGCGTCGGCCGAGTCGGCCTCGAAGCGCACCGCGCCGAGCTCCCGCCCCGCCTTGGCGGCCCGCCGCCTGGCCTGCCCCATGTTGTCCTTGCCGCTCTTCGAGGCGCGCCCCAGGTACCCTTCCAGGCCGCCGGTGACGTCCAGGTACGGCGACGGCCGGCGCGTCACCACGTACCGCTCGAACCCGGGCGCCCCCTCCACCAGGTGGTCGAACGCGTACCCGCCCGCACCCCCGCCCAGCAGGTCCAGCGGCCGGAACGGGGTGCCCGCGGCCAGGATCGGCCCCTGGAAGTCGGCGCCGGGCCAGCCGACGGGGCGCAGCAGCCGCCCGTCCCTGTGGTGCGGCACGAACACGCCGCCGCCCACCGCCACGTGCACGGCCCGGCCGCTGGCGTGCACCGCCGCCGAGAAGCCGGGATGGAAGTACGGGCTGTCCAGCGCCGGATTGCCGGCCCGGACCTCCTCCCACGCGTCCAGCTCCGCCCTCGTCAGCGCGTCGAACCCCTTGACCTCCATCGCGCTCATTGCGGCAGCGCCGTGAGCCGCCGGGAGGGCCGCAGCAGCGCCGCCACGCTGGCCCTCGACGTGCGCCGGCCCGCCAGCGCCCGCACCGCCTCGCCCGCGAGCACGGTCAGGTAGTACGCCGTCCCCGACACCGGCCCGTGCCGCCGCCGGTACAGGCGCACCTTGTTGACGACGAGCATGGAGGCCAGCATCGGGTTCACCCCCGAGTCGCCGCCGATGTGCTCGATCACCGAGGCGGGCTCGTACCAGGTGGCGTAGCCCAGGTCGGCGGCCCGCAGGCAGTAGTCGGTCTCCTCGCTGTAGAGCAGGAACGACTCGTCCCACGGCCCCACGTCCCGGATGACCTGCGGCGACAGCAGCATGGCCGCGCCGGTCGCCCAGGCGAACGCGCCCGGCTCGGCGTAGTCGCGCGGGTCGGTCACCAGCTCGCCCAGCGTGCCGATGCGCCCGGCCAGCCCGCCGCCGACCACCGCCTCGACCAGCGCCCGGCCCACGGTCGGCATCCGCCGCAGCGACGGCTGCAGCGTGCCGTCGGGGTTGACCATGTAGGGCACCGCGATGCCCCGCCCCGGCTCGCGCAGCGAGTCCAGCAGCGGCGCGATGGCGCCGGGGCGCAGCCGGCAGTCGGGGTTGAGCACGTAGACGCCGTCGAGCCGGTCGAGGTCGAGCCGGGCGATGCCGGCGTTGATCGCCGCCGCGTACCCGGCGTTCCTGCCCACCCGCACCACGGTCGCCCCGGCCTTCTCGGCGATGGCGACGGAGTCGTCCTTGGAGGCGTTGTCGGCCACCACGACCTCGGCCAGCTCCACGCCCTTCGCGCCCGGCGGCAGCGAGTCGAGGCAGCCCTGGAGCACGCCCGCGCTGTTGTAGGTGACGATGACGACCGCGGCCCTGCGCATCAGCGCACCCGCTTGTACAGCCGCATGCCCAGCTTGCCGGCCCGCCGGCCGAGCGAGGGGCCGCTCATCACCCGGCCGATCCAGGAGGTGTCGAGGTCGTGCCTGAGGCTGTTGCGGGCCTGCAGCCAGGAGCCGGGTCTGGCCCGGCCGCCGTCGCTGGTGTAGGCCCTGGTCACGCCGGCCCGGCGTAAGCGGCGCAGCACCCGCCGGTCGTACGAGCCGAACGGGATCGCCACCCGCGACACCGGCGCGCCGGTCAGCTCGCCGAGCACCTCGTGCGCCCGCTCCAGCTCCTCGGCCGCCTGCCGCTCGGTGATCGTGCGCCAGTCGCGGTGCGCCCAGCCGTGCGAGCCCACCCGCATGCCCTTGCCGACCAGCTCGCGCACGCCGTCGGCGTCCAGCCTGCCGGGCTCGCCGAGCAGCCCGGCCAGCACGAAGAACTCCGCCTTCAGCCCGCGCTCCAGCAGCCGGGGGAGTGCGATCTCCACGTCGGAGGCGTTGCCGTCGTCGAAGGTGATGCGGACGTCGGGCCGGCCGGCCACGGCGTCCACCACCTGCTCGAACTGCTCGACCGACACCCACGTCGCGTCCTCGCCCCGATCCAGCTCCCGGGTCGTGCCGCCGATGCCGTGCACGGTCAGATTCGTCACCGCACGCATCCCGCCCCCTGATCAGAGTGCCGCCAGGAGTGTTATCGCGGCCCGGGATGGACCGTTACACGCGCTTTGAATGCCATTCGACAGTTTTTGTGAGGCCGGTCGCGAGCGAGGTGACCGGCCGCCAGCCGAGCACCCGCGCGGCCGGCTCGATGTCCGAGCGCTGCGTGCGATCCAGCGGCCGTGCCGCCACCGCCCCGTAGACCGGGCGGGCGGGCCCGCCGACGATGTCGGCGATCAGGTCCGCGGTGTGCCGGATGGAGACGGGCTCGGGGGTGCCGATGTCGAGCACGTGCCCGGCCGCCTCGCCGCTCGCCCCCGCCCGGACGAACGCGTCCACGACGTCCTCGACGTAGACCCAGGTGACCAGCCGGGTGCCGGAGGTCAGCTCGGGCGACTCGCCGCGCAGCAACGACGCCGTCACGTACGGGACCAGCCGGCGCGGGTTCGGCTCGCCGGGGCCGTACACCATGGCCACCCGCAGCACCGACACCGGGACCTGCCACAGGGCGTGGAACATGCGGGCGTACCCGGTCGCCGCCGCCTTGGCCGCCGCGTACGGCGAGCCGGGCGCCTGGCCGTCACGCGGCTCCTCCACCGAGCCCGCCAGCACCACGCTGCGCACGCCGGTGCCGGTCACGGCCGTCATGAGGTTCACCGCGGCACCCAGGTTGGCGGCCAGCGTCGGCGCCACCGTCTCCGGCTCGCGGACCCCGGTGACCTCGCTGGCCAGGTGAAAGACCACCTCGGGCCGGACCCGCTCGACCAGCGCGGCCGTGGCGGCGGCGTCGCTCAGATCGGCCTGGTGCCAGCCCTCGCCCGCCGGGCTCCTGCGGCTGACGGCGTGCACCTGCGCGCCCAGCTCGGTCAGGCGCCGGGCCAGCCGCGCCCCGATGAACCCGGTCGCGCCCGTCACCAGGGCCCGCGTCCCCTGCCACATACGCCCCCGCCTCAGTCGTGTCGATGGGCTGCCGGTAGGGGATCGTCCGGGTCGTACCGGACGTTTCGCTCCACCGATTCGCTCCACCAAAAAGGGATGGCGACGACCAGAGGTCATCGCCATCCCTTTGTTTGCGAAATCAGCCGATGCGCCAGGTGTCGCCGCCCATCAGCAGCTCGCTCAGGTCGCCCGGCCCCTTCTGCGCCACGGCCTCGTCGAGCTGCTCGGCCATCAGCGTCTCGTACGACGGCCGGTCGACGCTGCGGAAGATGCCGATCGGCACGTGCTCGAACGCCGGCTCGTCGAGCCTGCTGAGCGCGAACGCCACCGACGGGTCGGGGTTGTGCGCGTCGTGCACGAGGATCTGCTCCTCGCTCACGCTGTCGCGGGCCACGACCTCGACGCCGCCGTTCGCGCCGCGCACGACCGCCTTGGACGCGCTCACGATCGGCTGGCCGTGCTCCAGCCGCAGCGTGATGTCGTCGCGTACCTCGGGGTCCTTGAGCTGTTCGAAGGCGTTGTCGTTGAAGATGTTGCAGTTCTGGTAGATCTCGACCAGCGACGTGCCGCGGTGGGCGGTGGCCTCGCGCAGCACCGACTGCAGGTGCTTGCGGTCGGAGTCGATGGTGCGGGCCACGAACGACGCCTCGGCGCCGATGGCCAGCGAGATCGGGTTGAACGGCTTGTCCAGCGAGCCCATCGGCGTCGACTTGGTGATCTTGCCGACCTCGGAGGTGGGCGAGTACTGGCCCTTCGTCAGACCGTAGATCCTGTTGTTGAACAGCAGGATGTTCAGGTTGACGTTGCGGCGCAGCGCGTGGATCAGGTGGTTGCCGCCGATCGACAGCGCGTCACCGTCACCCGTGATCACCCACACGCTCAGGTCGGGCCGGCTGGCCGCCAGGCCGGTGGCGATCGCCGGCGCCCGGCCGTGGATGGAGTGGAAGCCGTAGGTGTTGAGGTAGTACGGGAACCGGGACGAGCAGCCGATGCCGGAGACGAACACGATGTTCTCGCGCTTGAGCCCCAGCTCGGGCAGGAAGCTCTGCACCGCGGCCAGGATCGCGTAGTCACCGCAGCCGGGGCACCAGCGCACCTCCTGGTCGGACTTGAAGTCCTTCAGGGTCTGCTTGACGTCCGTCTTGGGAACGAGCGACAGGCCCTTCCCGTTGACCAGCTCAGTCACTGTCGATCACGTCCTGGATGACTCCGGCCAGCTCCTCGGCCTTGAACGGGAGCCCGCGCACACGGTTGTAGCTGATGATGTCCACGAGGTACCTGGCCCGCAGCAGCAGGGCGAGCTGGCCGAGGTTGATCTCGGGCAGCAGCACCTTGTCGTAGCGCTTGAGCACCTCGCCGGTGTTGGCGGGCAGCGGGTTGAGGTGACGCAGGTGGGCCTGGGCGACCTTGCCGCCCGAGCGCCTGATGCGCCGCGCGGCGGCGGCGATCGGCCCGTACGTCGAGCCCCAGCCGAGCACCAGCACCTTCGCGTCGCCGTCGGGGTCGTCGACCTCAAGGTCGGGGACGTCGATGCCGGCGATCTTGGCGGCCCGCGTGCGGACCATCAGGTCGTGGTTGTTCGGGTCGTAGGAGATGTTGCCCGTGCCGTCGGCCTTCTCGATGCCGCCGATCCGGTGCTCCAGACCCGGCGTGCCGGGAATGGCCCACGGGCGGGCCAGCGTCTCGGTGTCGCGCTTGAACGGCAGGAACTCGCCGTCGGCGCCGTTCGGCTCGGTGGTGAACTCCTGCGAGATGTCCGGCAGCTCGGAGACCTCGGGCAGGCGCCACGGCTCGGAGCCGTTGGCCAGGTAGCCGTCCGACAGCAGCATGACCGGCGTGCGGTACTTGACCGCGATCCTGGCCGCCTCGACGGCCGCGTCGAAGCAGTCGCTCGGCGACATCGGCGCCACGATCGGCACCGGCGACTCGCCGTTGCGCCCGAACATCGCCATCAGCAGGTCGGTCTGCTCGGTCTTCGTCGGCATGCCCGTGCTGGGCCCGGCCCGCTGCACGTCCACCACGATCAGCGGCAGCTCCGTGGTGACCGCGAGGCCGATCGTCTCCGCCTTCAGCGCCACACCCGGGCCGCTGGTCGTCGTCACGCCGAGCGCGCCGCCGAACGCGGCCCCGAGCGCCGCGCCGACGCCCGCGATCTCGTCCTCCGCCTGGAACGTGCGAATGCCGAACCGCTTGTGCTTGCTCAGCTCGTGCAGGATGTCGCTGGCCGGGGTGATCGGGTACGAGCCCAGGAACAGCGGCAGCTTCGACTGCACGGCGGCGGCGATCAATCCGTAGGCCAGCGCCTGGTTGCCGGAGATGTTGCGATAGACACCGGGAGCCAGCTGCGCGGGCTTGACCTCGTACGAGACCGAGAACGACTCGGTCGTCTCACCGTAGTTCCAGCCCGCCTGGAAGGCCGCGATGTTCGCCTTGGCCACCTCGGGCTTCTTGGCGAACTTCTGCTCCAGGAACTTGATCGTGTTCTCGATCGGCCGGTGGTAGAGCCACGACAGCAGGCCGAGGGCGAACATGTTCTTCGAGCGCTCCGCGTCCTTCTTGGACAGGTCGAAGCCCTCCAGCGCCTTGACCGTCAGCGACGTCAGCGGCACCGCGTGCACGCGCCACTCGCTGAGCGAGTCGTCCTCCAGCGGGTTGGCGGCGTAGCCGACCTTCTGCAGGTTGCGCTTGGTGAACTCGTCGGTGTTGGCGATGATGTCCGCGCCCCTGGGCAGGTCGCCCAGGTTGGCCTTGAGCGCGGCGGGATTCATGGCCACGAGCACGTTCGGCGCGTCGCCGGGCGTGAGAATGTCGTGGTCGGCGAAGTGCAACTGGAAACTCGACACGCCGGGCAGGGTGCCTGCGGGCGCGCGGATCTCCGCTGGGAAGTTGGGGAGTGTCGACAGGTCGTTGCCGAACTCCGCAGTGCCGGCCGTGAAGCGGTCACCGGTCAGCTGCATGCCGTCGCCGGAGTCCCCAGCGAATCTGATGATCACGCGGTCGAGTTGCTGGACCTGCTTCGTCACAGCTCAGTCCTCCTCGACGCGCCAATGCGCGGTTGCTTCGGGCGCGTTCTCTGTTTCCATGCTAGATCCTCGGAAGGTCACGCGTTTGCATGCCGCGCAAAGCGGGTAAACGCGGTCGGAGTCAGTCAGGGTGAGGTGGGAGAACGACGACACAGCCCGGACGCGAGCCTGCAGAGGTCTACATGCAGGCGGGCGAACAGGACGGTTCGGGTCACGAGCGCCAACTATACGTCCCCCCAACACGTGCGCTATGTCAGGGGCTGCTTGCGCGGCAGCTCGTTCCCTGACCTGTAAAGGCGTCCGGCCTGCATCCCCATCGAGCCGTACAACTCTGGAACGGTCACGAAGGTGTAACCCTTCCCGCGCAGCCTTTTGAGGATGTCCGGAACCGCATCCACGGTTTCCCGATGAATGTCGTGCATAAGAATGATCGCACCCGGATGCGCTCCGCGCACGGCCCGGTCCGCGATGTCCTCCACCTTGCCGCCGTTCTGATCCTTCGTGTCCACGTCCCACGTGACCAGGGCGAACCCCATCTCGCGCGCGACGTTCTGCAGCCGCTGGCTCGTCGCCCCGTACGGCGGCCGCACCAGCGTCGGCGTCTGCCCGATGACGGCCGACACCGCGTCCCCCGTCTTGGCCAGCGTGTCGGTGATCCTGCCGCTGGCCTGTTTCGACAGGTCCCTATGGGCCCACGTGTGGTTGCCGACGAGGTGGCCCTCCACGCTCATCCGCCGCAGCAGCGCCGGCTGCGCCATGGCGTTGCTGCCCACGGTGAAGAACGTGGCCCGCGCCCGCCCCTCCTTCAGCAGGTCGAGCAGCCGGCCCGTGTACGGCCCCGGCCCGTCGTCGAACGTCAGCGCCACACACCTGACCTTCCTGCAGTCCACGCTGCCCGCCCGGTTGCTGACCGCGTCCGGGCTGGTCGTGGGGGCGAAACGCGGGGTGTCCGCGCTCCTGCCCGCCCGCGTCTCCCGCACGCTGCGCTGCGCCTGCCGGCCCAGCGCCGACAGCAGCGGCGCGACCCGGTCGGCCGGGACCGCCACGGCCACCCGGCCCAGCGAGCACGGGCCCATCTGGCAGTCGTCGAACTCCACGACGAGGTCGCCGCGATGGTTGAACGCCATCGAGTCGAACACGTCGCCCTCGGCCTGGCTCCCCTTCTTTCCGACCGGTTCCCTGCCCTTGAGCAGTTCCCTGCCTTTGACTTGCTCCCTGCCTTTGAGCTGCTCCCGGACCAGCTCGGCGAGCCGGACGAGCGCGGCCTGCCCGTTCATGAGCCCGGTCGAGCCCGTCGCCCGGCCCGTGCGCGGGTCGAACCAGAACGTCCGGGTCGAGTTCGCCCAACTGCCGCCCTGGAACTCGCCCGTGCGCAGGCGCACCGCGACCGCCTCCGGGGAGGCGACGGCGAGTTGCCAGTCGACGTTCAGCTCGGGGCGCGGGCTCACGGGCTCGACATTGCGGTTCCTGGCTCGAAAGTCGCGCAACTGGCGCTCGGCCTGGGCGCGCAGCTCGCGGTTGAGCGCGGTCGCGCCGGCGAACTCGGGGTAGTCGATGTGCACGTACCTGCTGCCCGAGGAGTCGCCTTCGGTCACGGTCCTGGTGGACAGGCCGATGACGGTCGCGGGGTCGACGAAGTCGATGGCCGTCGGCTCAGCCGGGACCACGACGTCCCTCTCGGGGGAGGCGGCGGCCAGACCGCACCCTGAGGCCGAGAGGGCCAGCAGGGCGATTCCGGAGAAGAATCGCGATTTGTGCATGCATGTCAGGGTATGGCGTCGATCTTACGATTTACCCCGATTTTGTGTGATAGCTCCGGACACTTTGACCGCAGTGGGTACCCGAGCGGGTGCGGGTTACGATCACTTCATGGACGGCTACTTCGGGTCGTACGTGCTCGTCGCCGCGCTCCTCGCCCTCGGCGTCGCCATCGTGGCCGGCGCCCTGCTCGCCAACCGCCTCCTCCGGCCCACCCGGCCCACCCCCGAGAAGCTCACCACGTACGAGTGCGGGGTCGACCCCGTGGGGGAGGGCTGGGCGCAGTCGCAGGTGCGCTACTACGTCTTCACCTACCTGTACGTCGTCTTCGCCGTGGACGCCGTCTTCCTCTTCCCCTGGGCCACCGTCTTCGACGCGCCCGGCTACGGGATGACCACGCTGGTGGAGATGTTCGTCTTCCTGGGCTTCATCGCGCTGGGCATCCTGTACGCGTGGCGCAAGCGCGTCCTGTCCTGGACGTAGACGCCATGTGAGGCAGGCGGCGCGCTTTCGGCGGTGGCGTGCTTTCGGGGGCGGCGTGCTTTCGGCGGTGGCGCGCTTTCGGCGGTGGCGCGCTTCGGAGGGTGGCGCGCTTTCGGAGGGTGGCGCGCTTCCGACGGGCGGCGTGCTTTGGTGGGCGGCGCGCTTTGCTGGATGGCGCGCTTTGCTGGGCGGTGCGCTTTCGGCGGGCGGCACGCCGTGGGCCCCGGCTATCTTGCTGTGCCATGTCCTCCCACCCCCCGTCCGGCCCGCCGTCACAGCCCTTACCGCCCGCCCCGCCCGCTTCCACGGGGCAGGGGCTCGCGATGTCCGCCGGCCTCGCCCGGGTCGCCGTCCACACCCTCGCCCTCCTGACCCACCTTCTCACCCCCGCCTTCCTCCTCCTCGGCGTCTACCTCCTCACCCGGGGCACCCTCTTCGCCATCCTCCCGGCCCTGGTGGCGCTCGACCTGGCCTGGCTGTTACGCCCCGCCCCGCCCCGTTCCCGCCGGAGACCCGGCCCCTCACCCGGGAGACGGCCCCGCACCTGTTCGCCCTGCTCGACCGCATCGGCGCCGAGGTGCACGCCCCGCGCACCGACATCGTCGCCATCAGCGGCGAGGTGAACGCCTCCGCCCACGCGTACGGCTGGCGCCGCCGCCCGGTGATCGAGATCGGCTACCCGATGTGGCTGATCCTCACCCCGCAGGAGCGGATCGCCCTGCTCGCCCACGAGATGGCCCACTCCTCGAACGGCGACAGCCGCCACGGCCTCGTCGTGGGCAGCGCGCTCCACTCGCTGGCCGTGCTGATCGACGTGACCCGCTTCGACTGGCGGGAGGGCGACGGTGTGGCCCGGCTCTTCGCCGAGTGCCTGCTCGCCCTGGTCGGTCTGCCCGTCCGTGGCCTGATGGTGGCGATGGAGCTCCCGCTGCACCGCTCGTCCCAGCGCGCCGAGTACCGCGCCGACGAGCTGGGCGTCCGGGCGGCGGGCACGTCCGCCATGATCACGCTGCTGGACACCACGACCACGAGGGCGCCGTCCGTGATCAGCTTCCTGGAGACGAGCGCGCTCACCGCCAAGCCCGAGAACCTGTGGACGGCTCTCGGCGCCGCCGTCGAGGCCGTTCCGGCCGCCGAGCTGGACCGCCGCCGGGAGGCCGCGCGCTCGGAGGATGTCCGCTGGGACAGCACCCACCCGCCCACGTACCTGCGGATCGAGCGGGTGGCCGCGCTGCCGCACCAGGAGGGACGGGTGCCGGCCGAGGCCGCAGGCGAGGCGGTCGACCGGGAGCTCGGCGCGGTCGCGCTGCACGTGGCGCAGGCGATCAAGGAGAACGCCCGCTCGGCCCTCTACCACTGACCCTGGGACGCCCCGGCTCCGTGATTCCTTTGCCTCCCCTCTGATCCGCGCAAGAATGGCCATATGGCAGCGACGGATCTCCCGATGCCCACCGTGGGCCCGATCTCACGGTTGGCGCCCAAACCCATGCGTTTCGTCCTCAACTGGGGTCGCCGCTACTCGCTGTGGGTGTTCAACTTCGGGCTGGCCTGCTGCGCCATCGAGTTCATCGCCGCCTCGACGAGCCGCCACGACTTCATCCGCTTCGGCGTGATCCCGTTCGCGAACGGCCCGAGGCAGGCCGACCTCATGATCGTCTCGGGCACGGTCACCGACAAGATGGCCCCGGCCGTCAAGCGCCTCTACGAGCAGATGCCCGACCCCAAGTACGTCATCTCGTTCGGCGCCTGCTCCAACTCCGGCGGCCCGTACTGGGACTCGTACTGCGTCACCAACGGGGTCGACCAGATCATCCCGGTCGACGTCTACGTGCCCGGCTGCCCGCCCCGTCCCGAAGCGCTCCTGTACGGCATCACGAAGCTCCAGGAGAAGATCGCCGGCGAGAAGCTCAGCGACCGCTACGTCTGGTCCCGCTCCCACGCCGACCACCCCGAGGGCCCGGACGAGGAGCCGCAGCGGTGACCGCAAACGACCCCGGTGACGCGCCGGACCTCCGCGCCTCCCTCGCCGAGAGCTTCGGCGACCGCGCCCAGGTCTCCGAGTCCTTCGGCGACACCACGATCGACGTCGCCCCCGCCGACTGGCTCGCCCTGCTCACCCACGTCCGCGACTCCCTCGGCTTCGCCTTCTTCGACTGGCTGACCGGCGTCGACGAGCCGCCCGACGTGTTCGCCGTCGTGGCCCACGTCTACAACCCGGCCGCGGGCCGCCGCCTGCTCCTGCGCACCCACGTACCGCGCGACGACCCACGCCTCCCCACCGCCGTCGGCGTCTACCGGGGCGCGAACTGGCACGAACGCGAGACGTTCGAGATGTTCGGGGTGATCTTCGACGGGCACCCCAACCTCGTCCCGCTCCTGCTCCCCGACGGCTTCGAGGGCCACCCGCTGCGCAAGGACTTCATCCTGGCCGCGCGCGTCGCCAAGCCGTGGCCGGGCGCGAAGGAGCCGGGAGAGTCGGGCCACGGCGCGCCGAGCCGCCGCAAGACCCTTCCGCCAGGAGTTCCAGCCGACTGGGGGCCACCTGATGCTTGAAGTGGTGCTGAGCTTCGTCGTCATCCTCGCCGTGTTCCTGGTCCTGCCGCTGATCATCGGCCAGACCGAGCACAAGGTCATGGCGCACATGCAGTCGAGGCTCGGCCCCATGTACGCGGGCGGCTTCCACGGCTGGGCGCAGCTCATCGCCGACGGGGTGAAGTTCGCGCAGAAGGAGGACGTCGTCCCGGCCGCGGCCGACCGCCGCATCTTCATGATCGCCCCGGGTGTGGCGCTGGTGCCGTACCTGGTCGTCCTGATCGCCATCCCCATCGACCGCGACGCCGTCGCCGTCAACCTCGACCTCGGCCTGTTCTTCGTCCTCGCCGTCATGGGCATCGGCGTGCTCGGCTCGATCATGGCGGGCTGGGCGTCGGCCAACAAGTACTCCGTCCTCGGCGGCATGCGCTCCGCCGCCCAGCTCATGTCGTACGAGCTGCCGCTGGTCCTGGCCGCCTCCTCGGTGGCCATGGCGGCGGGCACCCTGTCGATCCCGGGCATCGTCGAAGCGTGGCAGTGGTGGTGGCTGCCCTGGCAGGCGATCGGCGCCGTCGTCTTCTTCCTCGCCGGCCTCGCCGAGCTGCGCCGCCCGCCGTTCGACATGCCGATCGCCGAGTCGGAGATCATCATGGGCCCGATGACCGAGTACACCGGCATGCGCTTCGCCCTGTTCATGCTCTCCGAGTACGTCGGGATCGTCGTCCTGTCGTTCCTGACCACCGTCCTGTTCCTGGGCGGCTGGCAGGGGCCGTTCCTGCCGGGCTGGCTGTGGACGCTGGTGAAGGTCTTCTTCCTGGCCTTCGTGGTGATCTGGCTGCGGGTCACGTACCCGCGCCTGCGCGAGGACCAGCTCCAGAAGCTGGCCTGGGCCGTCCTGGTCCCCCTGTCCCTCGCCCAGCTCGCCCTCACCGGCATCGTCAGGGTCCTCACCTGACATCCCGGCGGGCGGATTCACGTGCCCAACGGCTGGACGAGCGCCGCCGCACCGCTGGGCCTCGGCAGGAAATGTGCAAAACGGGGTATATCGCTGCCCAATAAGGAGCCCCGCCGATGCCACCACCACCCCGCACAGGTGAGGCTGTAAGGAGGACATGCGCGGGCCTGGTCTCCCGCTCGTACGAACCGCTGGAAGAGCCGGGCGGCGAAAGGACGGACATGATCGCAACCCACATCCCGGACGCCCCTCTCGGGGGCGGCGAGCCCGGAGAAGGAGCGGCGGCATGAGCGCCACCCCGCTGGGCGACTTCCTGCGTGCCCGCCGCGAAGCGATCAAGCCCCAGGACGTCGGGCTCCCCGAGTACGGCCGCCGCCGCGTCAAGGGCCTGCGCCGCGAGGAGGTCGCGCTGCTGGCCGGCATGAGCAGCGACTACTACGTACGCCTCGAACAGGGCCGCGAGTCCAGCCCGTCCCCGCAGGTCGTCGAGGCCGTGGCGCGGGCACTGCGCCTGGACGCCTTCGCCACCGAGCACCTGTGGCGCCTCGTCCAGCCGCCGGAGGCCCGCACATGGCGGCACGGCGCGGCCACCGCCGTCGACCCGCAGCTGCTGCGGCTGATGGACGGCTGGACGACCGCGCCGGCGTTCGTGCTCGGCCCCGCGCTCGACATCCTCGCCTGCAACCCGATGGCGGCCGCGCTGCACGAGGGCTTCAGCCCCGCCGACAACCTGGCCCGCATGGTGTTCCTGGACCCGGCGGGCCGCGAGTTCTACCAGGAATGGGAGCGCGCGGCACACTCCTGCGCCGCGGAGCTGCGGGCCGCCTACGGCCACGACCCCGGCGATCCGCGCGTCGCCGAGGTGGTGGCCGACCTCTCGGCGGGCAGCCCCGAGTTCGCCGAGCTGTGGGCACGCCACGACGTCAAGCCCAAGACCCAGGAGGGCAAGCACCTGCGCCATCCGCGCGTGGGGGACCTGCACATCCTGTTCTCGGCGTTCACCGTCAACAGCGCGCCGCACCAGCAGCTCGTCGTCTACCAGGCCGAGCCCGCCGGCCCGACGGCGCAGGCGTTCGAGCGGCTGCGCGCGCGCACCGAGAACCAGGTGACCGTTTCCTAGGTACATCGCTCCCAGGAAGTCCCCGGCCTTCTTCCACCCCGCTGACCTGGACAAACTCGAATATGTCAGCGGCGGGAACCGCCCGCCGCAGGTAGCTGGGACAGCGGAAGGAAGACCACCGCCATGGCAACCTGGTTCATCACCGGCGCCTCCCGCGGGCTGGGCGCCGAGATCGCCCGCACCGCCCTCGCGCAGGGCGACGACGTCGTCGTCGCGGTGCGCAACCCCGGCAACGTTCCCGACGACCTGAAGAAGGCCGGGAACGTCCTGACCGTCGCCCTGGACGTCACCGACACCGCGGCCATCCCCGCCGCCGTCCAGGCCGCCGTGGACCGGTTCGGCCGGATCGACGTGCTCGTCAACAACGCCGGCCGCGGCCTGCTCGGCGCGCTGGAGGAGATCACCGACGCCGAGGCGCGCTCCCTGTTCGACCTCAACGTCTTCGGCCTCGTCAACATGACCCGCGCCGTGCTGCCCGTCATGCGCCGCCAGGGCTCGGGCAAGCTCGTCCACATCGGGTCGCGGTCGGGGTTCGAGGGCGAGCCGGGGGTCAGCATGTACAGCGCCTCGAAGTTCGCCATCGCCGGGATCAGCGAGGCGCTGTCGGCCGAGCTGGCGCCGTTCGGCATCCAGTCCATGGTGGTGGAGCCGGGCGTGCTGCGTACCGACTTCCTGGACGTCAGCTCCCTGTCCGTGGCCGCGCACCGGATCGCCGACTACGACGGCACGCCCGCGCACGTCACCCTCGACTGGGCCGGCACCGCCAACCACACCCAGCTCGGCGACCCCGCCAAGGGCGCCGCCCTGATCTACGAGGTCACCGGCCAGGACACCCTGCCCAGCCACCTCTACCTCGGCCCCGACACCCTCGACCGGCTCCAGGTGAAGCTGCGCCGCATCGAAGAGGACCTGGCGCCGTGGCGCACCAAGTCCGCCGCCACCGCCCACGACGACGCCGCCTGAAGAAAGTCGACCACCACGCCCACCTTGCCCACCGGCCCGACCACCGGCCCGACCACCGGCCCGACCACCGGCCCGACCACCGGCCCGGTCTCCGGCACGGTCTCCGGCCCGGCCATCGGCCCGGTTTCCGGCCCGGCCATCGGCCCGGTTTCCGGCCCGGCCATCGGCACGGTCTCCGGCACGGCCATCGGCACGGCCACCGGGCCGGCTTCTGGCCCGGCCATCGGCATGGGCTCCACCCCGGCCACCGGCACGGGCTCCGGCACGGCCATCGGCCCGAGCTCCGGCACGGCCATCGGCCCGAGCTCCGGCACGGCCACCGGCCCGGCTTCTGGCCTGCCCACCGGCCCGGGCTCCGGCACGGCCACCGGCCCGGCTTCTGGCCTGCCCACCGGCCCGGGCTCCGGCACGGCCACCGGCCCGGCTTCTGGCCTGCCCACCGGCCCGGGCTCCAGCACGGCCTCTGCCCCCGGCCTCGGGCACGGCCTCCGGCCTGCCCACTGGCACGGCCACCGGCCCCCGGACGCCAGCCGCTCATGGAGGGCCTGCTCACCGAGATCGACCCGCTGCGCTCCGCCGACGTGGCCGAGACGGTGGCGTTCATCGCCGCCTCGCCCCGCCACGTCAACCTCACCGACATCACCATCCTGCCCACCGCGCAGGCCGTGTGAGCCGCCACGACCAGAAGCCGACCACCGCACGGGGGAGGACCCACGGGCGGTGGAGACCGTCACGACCACCGGCCGACCCACAGCCTTCGGCGCCACCTCGCGGGAGGCGTGGCCACCGCCGCTGCTCCCTCGCGGGAGGCGTGGCCACCGCCGCCGCTCCCTCGCGGGACGGCCGGTGACCGGGGCGCGTCAGGCCCAGGTGGCCGACTCGGGATCGACGCCGTGCTCGCGCGCGTTGGCGTCGATGACGTCACGCAGCCAACCGGCCAGCCCCGGCTCGATCGCGTCGTAGTACGCCGCGAAGCCGGGGTCGGCGGCGTACTTCCTGCCCAGGCAGACCTGCATCGACAGGGTGCAGTCGAAGTACACGCCAATGGAGGCCCGGTGGCGTTCGGCCAGCACGTTGGCCTCGGCGGACCCCGGCCTGACGCCGGCCCGCTTGGCACCCGCCAGATCGGCTTCGAGCGAGGCGATGTCGTCGGCGATCCGCTGCCAGTCCTCGGGCGTGCGGCCCGCGGCCCGCTCGGCGTACTGCACCCACTGTGGCGTGTCACCCCAGCGCTCACGCGCCCCCGCGGCCCACGACGGCTCCCAGCGCTGCCCGAAGATCGCGACCTGCTCCTCCGCCGACAGCAGGATCCCCGCGTTCGCGGCCTCGATCATGCGATCGACGGCGTCGACCATCGCCTGCAACCGGGAAATGCGCTCCACAAGCTGAGCGCGCTGCTCCCGCAACGGCACGGTCATGTCCACCGCGGAAGCGTCGAGCAACGCCCCGATGTCCTCAAGGGGCAGGCCGAGCTCGCGATAGACGAGCACCCGATGGATGCGCGCGATATCGGCCGCCGAGTAGAGCCGGTAACCGCCCGAGGTACGCCCGGACGGGCTGACGAGCCCGATCTCGTCCCAGTGGTGCAGGGTGCGAATGGTGACCCCCACATGCGACGCCGCGGCCCCGACGGTCAGGCCGCCGCCGGGATCCGTGGCACGATTCGTCGCGGTTTCTTGCACGTTGTCGAGTCTGACACGCCCGCGCCCTTCAGCGGGCGCTCGGGGTTAGCCGGTGAGCACGCCCGCGCCCTTCAGGGGGCGCTCGGGCCAGCCGGTGAGCACGCCCGCGCCCCTTCGGGGGTGCTCGGGGTCAGCCGGTGAGTACGGCGGCGACGGCGGGACCGAACGCGTCGCCGAGCAGGTAGCAGAGGCTGAGCAGGCCCATCGCCGTCGACCTAGCCCCGTCGGGCGCCGTCGGACACCGCCGCGCCGGTGCGCTGCACGAACGCCCCTGGCCCGGACGCGGCGGCGAGCGACATGAACCCCTGGGCGAGGAGCAGGACGACCGGCGAGACGCCCAGCCCCGCCAGCCCTACCCCCGCCAGCCCGGGAAAGAGCACGGCGACGACCTTCACGGGCGCCTTCGCGGTACGCCGCTACATGGTCCTGGACATCCTGGCCAAAGCCCGCATCAGGGTGATCCACGGCGACACACCCACCCCGGCCCCACTTCCGCAGACACTTACCGCTTAACCTGCAGAAACAGGATCATGCGAAGATCCATCCATACACCACGTCCGTGGACGCGCCCTCCCACGGGCCTGCCTCCCTCCGGCCTGCCTCCACCGGCCCGCCTCCCACCGGTCCGCCCCTTACCGGTCCGCCTCTCACAGGCGCGCCGTTCTCTGCCCCGCCTTCCTCCGGTCCCCTCTCGCGGGCGCGCCGTTCTCTGCCCCGCCTTCCTCCGGTCCCCTCTCGCGGGCGCGCCGTTCTCTGCCCCGCCTTCCTCCGGCCCGCCTCTCACGGGCGCGCTGTCCTCCGCCCCGCTTCCCACGAGCGCGCCTTCCTCCGGCCCGCCTCGGCCCGCGCCACCCCATCGCCTCACCCGCCGCCGCCCGCGCCAGCGCGTCGTGCCCGACGCGCGCGCCGACGCCAACGGCTCGTTCACCGCCATACCCGGTCGCGTCATCGCATTGGCCCCACCGTCACGCCCCATGCCCGTGTCGATGCATCCACGCGCCATGCTCGTGCTGATGCATCGTCTCGCCGTCGTCACGCTTCGGCCCGTGCCAACCCGCAGCCACGCCTCGGCCCGCGCCAACACCTCGCCCGCCCGCCACCATGCCCAGGCGGCGTCATCACATCGCCCCCACCGCCGCATCCCGACCCACCTCATCGCCCCCACCGCCGCATCCCGACCCACCTCATCGCCCCCACCGCCGCATCCCGACCCACCTCATCGCCCCCGCCGTCACGTCTCGGCCCGCGCCAACGCATCACTCCACCGCATCACCCCAACGCATCACGGCAACGCATCATCACCAGGCCCCGCATCGCACACCCACAACCGTCCAAGCAAGCCCGGAAACCTTATGCCCGCCTTATTCGTCGTATCGGAACAAGGGGGCCCGGGGGCCATTGGGGGTATGACGCGTGAACCAACTCCGACCATGCGCCGGCGCGACAAAAGACAGCCGCTGCCCGCAAACAATCCTGACTTCCGACGATCAAACGCTGACAGTCACCGACGAAATCACCGGCGACTCGACCAGCCTGAAACCGGCCAGCCTCTACCACTACCGATACGACCAGCAGCCGACTTCCGGCGAAAAACCGACGACCATCCACGGCCTGGCAGCTTTGGACCCTGACGGTCTGGTCCTCGTAGACCTGCCTGGCAGCTGGCACGCAGTCGACCTCGCAGAATTCGCTCGTAAGGCCGCAATCCCCTTAGAGGACGCCCGCAACCACCCCGCGAACGAGATCCGCGCAGTTCTCGCAGCCCGCGCCCCGGGTTGGCGGCGCGTACGCGGCCTGCCGTGCCCTTCCATGGCGAAATGGCGAAAACCGGTCGGCATAGGGTTAGGAATCGCAGGTGGAGCCTTGATGGTCTATCTCGCCTCCTTGGGAATGTGGGCCGCCTGGCGCGGCGTGTCCACGATAGGCAGAGTGATCGTCGATCTCCTCGAAGCCAAATGGCTCGTGGTGGCGTTCAGCCCAGCGTTACTCCTTTTCCGCCCCGCACTAGCCAGAATCCACCGTAGGCGCGTCAAACGAGGCACGATCGTCGGCCCGTACGGTGGCCCCTACCTCAGCCTGCACTCCGCGACCAAGCTCCAGATCACCCAGGGCAACCACACGGTGGCCAAGCTCCGCCTGGGCGAGAACCCGGGCCAGGCCTTCAGCCTCCTCCTCTACCGGTACGAGGACCTGAGCGGCCTCCTCATTCTTGACCGCTTCGGCCGCCGAGCCCTCCACCACATCCCCGGCCTCTGGCCTCCCCAGGACGTGGAACGTTTTGCGAAACGCCACAACCTCGCCCTGGCCGTCCACAGGGTGTCGCGCGAGGAATACCTCGCCCTGACAAAACACGCCAACGAAGCCACCCCCTGACCGGCCACGAATCCGGCAGCCCACCATGACGTCATGCGAATTCCACCGATGCGCACCCCGGCAGCACGAGGCTGACAGCCCAGCGCCACGGCCCACGGCGTCACGGCCCATGGCCCACGGCGTCACGGCCCATGGCCCACGACGTCACGGTCCACCGTGCAACGGCCACGTCCCGTCATCCCATCATCACGAGGCCACCGCGTCACCGGACACGGTCACGGTCACCTCAGCACGGCCCCAACGCGTCGCCCTGATACGACGGCACGGCGAGACGGCGTCACGGCCGCATCCCGTCACCACATCACCGCGAGGCCACCGCGTCACCGGACATGGCCACGGTCACTCGGTGCGGCCCCAACGCGTCGCCGCGATACGACGGTATGGCGGCGCAGCCGGCCTGTGGGCTCGGCTCAGCGCACGATAGCCAGCATCACGTCGGAGGCCGAGGGGCGTTCCTCCGGCTTCTTGTTGAGGCAGGCCTTCACGATGCCTCGTAACCCAGGCGGTAGCGGCGATAAGTCGGGGTGAAAGGTGAGGACCCGGTGGAACACCGCAGGTACCGTGTCCTCTCCGAACGCCGGTCGCCCCGTGGCCGCGAACATGATCGTCACAGCCCAGCTGAACACGTCGGAGGCCGGCCCCACCGCCGCCCCCGTCAGCTGCTCCGGCGACATGTACGGCGGCGTCCCCACCATCTTCCCCGACGTCACCGTCACCTGGTCGAGCGCCCGCGCGATGCCGAAGTCGATCACTCGCGGCCCGTCGTGCCCGATCAGCACGTTGCTGGGCTTGAAGTCGCGATGCACGACCCCCGCCTTGTGGATGGCCGCCAGCGCCCCCGCCGTGGACAGCGCGAGCCGCGTCAGGCTGTCCTGGTCGCGTGGACCGTACTTCTTGACGAGCTGCTCCAGCGACGGCCCCTCGATGTACTCGCTGACGATGTAGGCGTGCCGGCCGGTGATGTTCACGTCGAGCACGCGGGCTGTGGAAAACGTGGCCACCCGCCGCGCGGCCTCCACCTCCCGCGCGAACCTGGCCCGCGCCACCTCGTCCACCAGATCGTGCAGCACCTTCACCGCGACCCGCGCCCCGTTGGGCGCCATGGCGAGGTAGACCGACCCCTGCCCGCCACGACCGAGCTGCTGGAGCACCCGGTAGTGGCCGACCCACTCGGGATCGCCCGGCCGGCGCTGGTGGCTGGGCGCGGTGGTGCGCTGCCGCAGGTCGACCTGAGGGTACGAGGGAGCGGTGAGCCGGGCACGAGCCATGAACGGCACGAGGACCGCCGCATGGACGAGCCCACCGAACCAGCTCACGAAGAGCCCGACCGTTATGATCATGGACAGAGACGCCGGGATGTCCTCATACGTGTCGTACGCCAGTATGACGATGACGAACGAGCCGATGCCCACCAGATAAACCGCCGCGGCGACACCGTGCCAGATGTTGCGCAGCCAGAACGCCGCGATCCCGATGGTCACCGGGGTCGCCAGGCCGCACGTGAACAAGGGCAGACAGGCCCACCCGACGGCGGCTGTCCACCTCAGGCCACTGGGGCGGACGGGATGGCTGTGCTGCATGGCGGAGAGACTATCGCCATGCCGTGGTTCATATCGGGCATGCACACAGGTTGTGGATAACCTCCCGTCAACCTGTGGACAGCTGTGGAAAAACTGGGGACAACGCGCCCGCTCATTCACCTCCGGGGCCAAGTGCGTCATGATGTTGAACCATGGCGCGGATACCGGGAGTCGGACTGGCAAAGGGGCTGTCCATCACCCTTCGCCACATGCTGCGCAAGTCAGTCACCCAGCAATATCCCGAGGTCAAGCCCGATCTGCCGCCCAGGAGCAGAGGCGTTATCGCCCTGGTCGAGGAGAACTGCACCTCTTGCATGCTCTGCGCCCGGGAGTGCCCCGACTGGTGCATCTACATCGACTCCCACAAGGAGACGATCCCGGCCCCCGAGGGTGGCCGCGCCCGCCAGCGCAACGTCCTCGACCGCTTCGCCATCGACTTCGCCCTGTGCATGTACTGCGGCATCTGCATCGAGGTCTGCCCCTTCGACGCGCTCTTCTGGGCCCCGGAGTTCGAGTACGCGGAAGGTGACATCCGTAACCTCCTCCACGAGAAGGACAAGCTGGCCACCTGGGTGCCATCCGTACCTCCGCCTCCCGCCCACGAGGTCGGCGCCGAGCCCCGAAGGAGCTGACGGCCGCCCCCCGTCGTCCCGCCGCCGACCGTCCGGCGCGTACACCCGCAGCTCAGCGCCCCCGTACCGTCCCAGAGAAGACCACCCCACAGGAGACCGTCCCTCAGGAGACCGCCCCAGAAGAGCAGGCGCCGTCCGCGACCGCTGAGCCGGCGCCCGAGACCGGGCCCGCCGCGCCCCCGTCACGCACCCCTGGTGGCCGCCCTCGCCGCCCGATGACGAACGTACGAGGCATCCGTCCTCCCGGCGCCCTCCCGTCCACGCCTCCGAGCGGCACGCCCTCGCAGCAGGAAGGCGCGGCGAACGCCGAGCCGGGCTCGGCCGGGGAGCAGACGCGCCCGCAGAACGACCGTCCCCAAGGCGACCGTCCCCAAGGCGATCGCCAGGAAGGCGAGCGTCCAGGGAGGAGCCAAGAAGCGGCTCGAGGTGAGTCCCAGCCGGAAGGCCAGGAGGCGGCTCAAGGCGAGTCTCAACGGGAAGGCCAGAAGGCGGCTCAGGACGAGCCCCAGAGGCAGGGCCAGGAAGCGCAAGACCAAGCGTCATCCACAGGACAGCCACCCGAAGACAAGTTGTCCACAGCCGCGGCCGAATCGCGATCGAAGCCTGAAAACGAGGAGCAGACTTCTTCCGCGAGCCCCCGCCGGCGCAGGATGGCCGATCCACGATCCATCCGACCGCCAGGGCGGCTCGGCCCTGACGAGCCGAAGGAGTCCGAGGAGGAGTCGTGACCGAGGCGGTGCCCTCCTACCTGTCACCCACCGGGCAAGAGATCGTGTTCTTGCTGCTGGGCGCGGTAGCGGTTGGATCGGCGCTGCTCGTCGTCACGACTAGGCAACTCGTCCATGCCGCCCTCTGGCTCGTGGTCTGCTTCGGCGCCCTGGCGGGCGGTTACCTGGTGCTGACCGCCGAGTTCGTGGCCTGGGTGCAGGTGCTCATCTATGTGGGCGCGGTGGTCGTGCTGATGCTCTTCGGCATCATGCTCACGCGCGCCCCGATCGGCCGCTCCGCCGACCTCGACAGCGGCAACAGGCTGCTCGCCGCGCTGGTGGCGGTGGCGACGGCGGCGATCCTCGTCACAGTGGTGATCGACGGCTTCCGTACGGCCTACACCCCGCTCACCCCCGGCCGTGGAGCCGCCAAGGAGCTCGGGGCCAGCGTGTTCGCGACGTGGGTGCTGCCGTTCGAGGCCCTGTCCGTGCTGCTGCTGGCCGCTCTGATCGGCGCCATCGTCCTGTCCCGCACGGACATCCCAGGCGGCGCCCCACCCGAACCGGACACCGCCCCACGACCACCGCAAAACGCCTCACCAGCCGCCCCACGACCGCATAACGCCTCGCCAGCTGCACCGCAAGCGCCGCAAAACGCCTCACCAGCCGGCCCGCGACCGCATAACGCCTCGCCAGCTGCACCGCAAGCGCCGCAAAACGCCTCACCAGCCGGCCCGCGACCGCATAACGCCTCGGCAACCGCCCCACAAGCGCCGCAAGACACCTCGCCGACCGCCCCGCAAGCGCCGCAGAACGCCTCGCCACCGCAGAGCGCCTCACCGCCGCAAAGCACCTCGTCATCGGTACGCCCGAACGGCACCTCCCCACCAGAGCAGACCGTGGACGACACACCACCGGACCGGGCCGTGGACGACACACCGCCCGAGCAGAGCGGGGGTCATTAGTGCACATCGTCTATCCGGCGGTCGTCTCCGCGCTCCTGTTCTCCATCGGCGTCTACGGCGTGCTCGCCCGCCGCAACACGATCCTCGTGCTGATGTCGGTGGAACTGATGCTCAACGCCGTCAACCTCAACCTGGTGGCGTTCGATGTGTGGCTGGGTGACCGCCTGCACAGCGGCCAGGTCCTCACCCTGTTCGTCATCGTCATCGCGGCCGCCGAGGTGGGTCTGGGCCTCGCGATCGTGCTCGCGCTGTTCAGAAACCGCCGCACGGTGGACATCGATCACCTGCGCGACCTGGCCGAACCGCCTGAGGAAGCGCCGCAGACCCGCCCCACCCGGGTAAGACTCCAGTCGACGCCGGAGCCCGCACATCCCGACCACGAGCACGACGGCCAAGGCGCCACGGTTAAGCGAGGAGGCGGACCGCTGTGACGACGTTCCCGCTGCTGGCCGTCCTTCTGCCGTTCATCGCCGCCTGCGCGGGCCTCCTGCTCTCCCGCCTGCCGCACAACAACACGCGCACGTCCGGACGGATCGATCTGCCGCACGACAGCACGGCGACGTCCGGACGGACCAGCCTGCCGCACGACAGCACGGCCACGTCCGGACGGATCGATCTGCCGCACGACAGCACGGCGACGTCCGGACGGACCAGCCTGCCGCACGACAGCACGGCCACGTCCGGACGGATCGATCTGCCGCACGACAGCACGGCGACGTCCGGACGGACCAGCCTGCCGCGCAACAGCACGCCCACGTACGGACGGGACAAAGCGCACACCCGAGCTGCCTGGATCGCGATCCTCCCCACGGCAGCCGCGGCGATCCTCACGATCTGGCTGGCGTGGAAGCCGGGCCTGGCCTATTTCAGCGGTACCGCCACCCCACCCACCGGCCAGACGTACGGCACGATCGTCACCGGCGGCCTGCCCATCTCGCTCACCCTCCAGGCCGACGCCCTGTCGAGCGTCATCGGTGTCCTGGTGACCCTGGTGGCCCTCGCCGTACAGGTCTACTCGGTCGGCTACCTCGAAGACGACCCCCGCTACCCCTCCTACAGCGCCTTCATCAGCCTGTTCACCAGCGCGATGCTCCTGGTCGTGTACGCCGGCGACCTCCTGGTCCTCTACGTCGGCTGGGAGATCATGGGCCTGTGCTCCTACCTCCTCATCGGCCACTGGTGGGAAGATCGGGGCAATTCGCGCGCCGCGGTGAAGGCGTTCCTCGTCACCCGGCTCGGCGACGTCGGTTTCCTGTTCGGCATCTTCGTGCTCGGCACGGCGGCGGGCAGCTTCCGCGTCTCGGAGGTGCTGGCCCGCGTCCCTGAGATGTCCGCGGCCACGCTGGTGACGGCCACGATGCTCCTGCTGGCGGGCGTGGCGGGCAAGAGCGCGCAGGTGCCGCTGCACACGTGGCTGCCCGACGCCATGGCGGGCCCCACGCCGATCAGCGCGCTGATCCACGCCGCCACCATGGTCGCGGCCGGCATCTTCATCGTGGCCAGGCTGTTCCCCGCGTTCGCCGCCGCCCGTCCCACCCTCGACGTGCTGGCCGTCATCGCCGCGCTCGGCATGCTCGGCGCCGCACTGGCCGCGCTCGCCCAAGACGACCTGAAACGCGTTCTCGCCTACTCCACGGTCAGCCAGCTCGCCTACATGGCGGGCGGCCTGGCCGCGGGCTCCGACACCGCGGCCGTCTTCCACCTGCTGACCCATGGGGCGTTCAAGGCGCTGCTGTTCCTCTGCGCGGGCGCGGTGATCCACCACGTCGGCTCGAACCTGATGACCCAGATGGGCGGCCTGCGCCGCGAGCTGCCGGTCACGTTCGTCACGATGACGATCGGGTTCGCCGCGTTGATGGGCATCCCGCCGGCCAGCGGTTTCTTCAGCAAGGACGGCGTCCTGCTGGCCATGGACGGCGCGCTGTCGTCCGGCGGCCTCACCGACGCGGCCGCCTTCTTCCTGTACGGCTGCGCGCTCGCGACCGTGGCCGTCACCGGCGCGTACGCCACCAGGGCCTGGCTGCGCACGTTCTTCGGCGAGGCGCGGGCGGTGGCGCTCCCGGAGCCGGAGCCCGGCACCGCCCACGTCGTCGACGTCAGGGAGGCCCCGCGGACGATGCTCGTGCCCGTCATTCTGCTCGCGGCTCCCGCCCTGCTGCTGGGCTTCGCCGGCGAGCCGCACGTCGAGCTCGGCGTGGCGGCCGTCAGCGTCCTGCTCGCGGCGCTGGGCGCGGGGGCGGTGTACGCGTTCTGGCGCCTCGACCCGGTCGCCGATCCCGCCCGCCTGCTGGGGCCGCTGCGGGCGCCGTGCGAGCGTGCCTTCTACGTCGACACCCTGTACGCCGCCCTGTTCGTCCGCCCGGTGCTGGCCCTGGCCAGGCTCGTCGTCAGGACGGACGACGTGGTCGTGGACGGCGCGGTGCGCGGCTCCGGCAAGTCGGCGCGCGGCCTGTCCGGGATGCTGCGCCTGGCCCAGAACGGCAACGTCCAGCTCTACGTGAGCGGCGTGCTGGCCGGTGTCCTGCTGATCGCGGTGGGGGCGGTGGTGTTCACGTGACTGAACCGTTGGGGGTCGCATGATGGGCTGGATCCCGGTCGCGCTCCTGGCCGTCCCCCTGCTGGGCGCCCTCCTGCTGCTTCTGGCGCCGCGTACGTTCCGGGGCGTGCTCCCGGCGTACGGGCTGATCTTCTCGGGCGTGACGCTGGCCCTGAGCCTCGCGCTCCTGGCGCTCTACGACTACGGCGGGCCCGCGCGCATGCGTTTCGAGCTCGACCTGCCGTGGATCCCGGGGCTCGGGCTGCGCCTGCACCTGGGCGTGGACGGCGTCTCGCTGCCGCTGATCGTGCTGACGGCGCTGCTGACGTTCCTCTGCTTCGTCTATCTGTGCTGGGGGCGCGCGCGGGCGACCGGCGGGTTCATGAGCGCCAGGCCGAGGGCGCTCGTGTTCACGCTGCTCGTGCTCGAGGTCGGCATGATCGGGACGTTCCTCGCCCTCGACCTGCTGCTCTTCTTCGTCTTCTTCGAGATCGTGCTCATCCCGATGTACTTCCTGATCGGCGTCTGGGGCGGCGAGGGGCGCAGGGCGGCGTCGATCAAGTTCATCCTCTACACGCTGCTCGGCTCGGTCGTCATGCTGCTCGGCCTGCTCCTCGTCTGGGCCCAGACCGGGACACTGGACATCGAGGCACTGACCGCCGCACACGGCGCGGGAATGCCCAGATCCGTGCAGATCCTGGCGTTCGTGGCGATCGGCATCGGCCTGGCGGTCAAGACCCCCATGTGGCCGCTGCACACCTGGCTGCCCGACGCCCACACCGAGGCCCCCACCGTCGGCTCGGTGCTGCTCGCGGGCGTGCTGCTCAAGATGGGCACGTACGGTTTCGCCCGGATCGCCATCCCCGTCCTGCCCGAGGGGGCGGCGGCGGTGGCGCCGTGGCTGGGGGCGTTCGCCGTGGTCGGCATCGTCTACGGCGCCCTGGCCTGCCTGGCCCAGCGCGACCTGAAACGCATGATCGCCTACTCGTCGGTGGGCCACATGGGCTTCGTCCTGCTCGGCTTCGCCACGCTCACCCCCGTCGGCGTCAACGGCGCCCTGTTCGCGAACGTCGCCCACGGCCTGATCACCGGCCTGCTGTTCTTCCTGGCCGGAGCGGTCAAGGAGCGCTACCACACCTCCGAGATGCCCGCGCTCGGCGGCGGGATGCTGGCGACGATGCCGCGGCTGGGCTCGATGCTGACGTTCGCGTCGATCGCGTCGCTGGGGCTGCCTGGGCTGGCCGGGTTCTGGGGGGAGATGCTGGCGTTGTTCGGGGCGTTCCAGCCGGCGAACGGGCTGCCGCGCGGGCTGTTCCTCACGTACATGGTGATCGGGGGGCTCGGCGCGGTGCTGACGGCCGCGTACTTCCTGGTCATGCTGTCCCGCGTCACTCACGGCCGGCCACGAGACTCCGCCGAGCGCCACGAGTCACCTGACGAACGCCCCATCGCGGTGAGCCTCGCGCCCAGTGACGTCAGAGGGTACGAGCTGGCCGCCTGGACGCCGCTGGTGATCCTGATCCTGCTGTTCGGCCTGTGGCCCGGCCTGCTGTTGTCGCTGACCACGCCGCCCGTCCAGGCCCTGCTGGGAGCCCTCTCATGATCCAGCAGATCGACTACTTCGTCATCGCGCCGCCGCTGGTGCTCGCCCTGGCGGCGGGTCTGGTGCTGCTGCTCGACGCGTTCCTGCCCGCCCGCCGGCGCGCGATCATCGCTGAACGCCCGGGCCCGTCCCTTCCCTCGCGGTCGGGCACGGCGACCGGGCTGGGGCTGGTCACGCTGGCGGGCATCCTGGTCGCTCTGGGGTTCGTGGTCGCGCAGGCGCTCGGGGGCGGCTCGCCGCGCTCGACGTTCTGCGTGCCGCCAGGGCTGGCCGGGTCCGGGACGCTGTGCTCGTTCGTGGCCGACGGGTTCACGCTGGTGTTCGCCGGCATGGTGCTGGTGGCCGCCGTGGTGATCGTCCTGATGTCGATGACCGAGCTGGCGGGCGGCGCCATCCCCGTCGGGGAGTGGTATTTCCTGCTCCTGTGCACCCTCGTCGGCGCCGTGACCCTGCCCGCGTCCCGCGACCTGATCATGCTGGTGGTGGCCCTGGAGCTGGTCTCGCTCCCGGTCTTCGCCCTCACCGCGCTCAAACGCTACGACGGCCGCTCGTCCGAGGCGGCCGTGAAGCTCTTCGTCGTGTCGGTGGTGTCCACGGCGATCATGCTGTTCGGCGTGTCCCTTCTGTACGGCATCGCGGGCTCGGTCTACCTGTCGCGCCTGCGGGAGGTCTTCGGAGGGCAGGCCATGGACCTGCCGGCGGTCGTCACGGTGGGCGTGGTCCTCGTGGTGGCCGGGTTCGCGTTCAAGATCGCCGCCGTGCCGTTCCACTCGTGGGCGGCCGACGTCTACCAGGGCGCGCCCGTCCCGGTGGCGGCGCTGCTGTCGGTCATCTCGAAGGCGGCCGGGTTCGCCGGGCTGATCCTCGTCCTGGTGACCGCGCTGTCCGGGCAGGCCGGCACGTGGGCGCCGATCGTGGCGATCCTGTCGGCGCTGACCATGACCGCGGGCAACCTGCTCGCCATGCGCCAGCGCTCCGCCGTACGCCTGCTGGCCTGGTCGTCGGTGGCGCAGTCCGGTTACATCCTGGCGCCGCTCGCGGTCGCGGCGACCGCTCCGGGCGCGGTCGGCACGTCCATGGCGTACCTGGTCATCTACGCCGCCATGAACCTCGGCGCGTTCGCCGTCGTCATGCTCGTGTCCAGGGCCGCGACCCGCAACGAGCTGGACGACTACCGCGGCCTCGCGCTGCGCCGCCCGGCGGCGGGGGTCACGCTGGCGTTCTGCCTGGTCTGCCTGGCGGGGCTGCCGCCGGGGCTGGCCGGGCTGTTCGCCAAGGTGTTCGTGTTCCGGGAGATCGTCGGGGGCGGGGCCGGGTGGCTGGCGGTGGTCATGGCCGTCAACACCGTGATCGGGCTGTACTACTACGCCGTCTGGACGGCCCGCCTCTTCACGCCGGCCGGCCGGCCGGAGCCGTCCCCGTACCGACCACCGCTGACCGCCTGGCTGGCCGTGGGGCTGGCGCTGGCGGCGGCCGTGCTGTTCTCGGTCGCGCCCCAGCTCGTCCTGGATCTCACCTCCCTGTCCGCTTCGGGCTGAGTGCGGAACGAGCGGACACCGGGCTGAGTGCGGAACGAGCGGACACCGGGCTGAGTGCGGAACGAGCGGACACCGGGCTGAGTGCGGAACGAGCGGACACCGGGCTGAGTGCGGAACGAGCGGACACCGGGCTGAGTGCGGAACGAGGAGAGGCCGTGCTGGTTGCGGCGCGAGGGGACGCCGGGCTGAGAGGTCGCGCTCCGCCCTCAGCTGAGCACGGCGGGGAACGAAGCACCGGGGCCGGATCGTTGGACGAGGTGAACCCGGACCACGAGAGGGGGAACCTTGCACCACAACGGTCTGCGTACCGCCATCCTGCTCGGCGGGCTGTCGGCGCTGATCATCGCGGGGGGCGCGTGGTTGGGCGGCGGCGCGGGTGCGCGGATCGCGTTCGTGCTCGCGCTGGTGAGCAACGGCGTCGCCTACTTCTTCTCCGACCGCATCGCGCTGTCGGCGATGCGGGCCAGACCGGTCAGCGAGGTCGAGCAGCCCACCCTCTACCGGATCGTCCGCGAGCTCTCCACCCAGGCCAGGCAGCCGATGCCGCGCCTGTACATCTCGCCGACCGTGCAGCCGAACGCCTTCGCGACGGGCAGAAGCCCCAGGAAGGCCGCGGTGTGCGTGACGTACGGGCTGACCAAGCTGCTCACCGAGAACGAGCTGCGCGGCGTGATCGGCCACGAGCTGTCCCACGTCTACAACCGGGACATTCTCATCTCGTCGGTCGCCGGCGCGTTCGCCACCATGATCACGTGGCTCAGCTACGTGGCCGTCTTCTTCGGCGGCTCCGACGACGACGAGGGCCCCGGCTTCCTCGGCGCGCTGCTCATGATGGTGCTCGGCCCGGTGGCGGCCACGATGGTGCAGATGGCGATCTCCCGCACCCGCGAGTTCCAGGCCGACGAGTCGGGCGCCCGGCTCACCGGCGACCCGCTGGCCCTCGCCTCGGCCCTGCGCAAGATCGAGCTGGGCGCCCGCAGGCTGCCCCTCCCGGAGAACAGCCGCCTCACGTCGGCCTCGCACATGATGATCGCGAACCCGTTCAGCGGCTCCGGCTTCGGCCGCCTCTTCTCCACCCACCCGCCCACCTCGGAGCGCGTGGCCCGCCTGGAGCGCATGGCCGGCTACCGCCGCTGACCGCCCGCGCGGCGCAGCTCAACCGCTCATTCCGGCTCTTCAGTGGCGATCTTCCGCAGCAGCGTCGCGAGATCCGCGGGATGAACGACCTCCGTGGTGCTCTCGAGCTCCTCCTCGCTCCACCACCGGTGCTCGATCGTCGTGTCCTTCTCGATCTGCTCCATGTGATCGAACGACACGGCGGCCGCCTCGCCCACCCGGATCGCGAAGAACGCCTGATCCTGCGTGAACGCGTACTCACCCCACTCGAACTCGATCAGCGCCTCGGCGTGCGGCCCCGTGAACTCCTCCACCCCGGCCCGGATCCCGACCTCCTCGTACAGCTCCCGCGCCGCCGCCTCCTGCAGCGTCTCGCCGTCCTCCACGGCCCCGCCGATCGTGAACCAGAACCGCCGCTCCGGCTGGGCGGGGTCGAAGCCGTGGAGCAGGAGAACCCGACCTTGTTCGTCAATGGGCAGCACACGTGCCGTGAACCGGCGCAAGGGGATCTTCGTCACATCAACCGAGCATACGGTCAAGCCCCGCCAAAGCCCCCGCTACCACGCCGAAGCCGCCCGGGGCTGGCGCGAAAGACAACAGAACCACTGACCAGACACGCCGACACGGGACACGGGACACCCGGATACGGGATACCCGGACATGCGGACACCGGACCAGCAGCGGCACCGACACTAACGGCGGCAGCGACCCTGACGCCTGCGGCTTGCGGAGCGTCCCGGGACACGCGATGGAAATTCCTTCGCTTTGTGACCTGTGACCTGTGTCCTGTGTCCCGGATACGCTCTCCGCGATCGTCGCACGCCTGGCTCAGAGCCGTACAGCAGCATGCCTTCGAACTAGCGGTAGTTCACGAACTGCAGGGCGATGTCCAGGTCCTTGCCCTTCAGCAGCGCGATGACGTCCTGAAGGTCGTCCTTCTTCTTGGAGCTGACCCGCAGCTCCTCGCCCTGAATCTGCGCCTTGACCCCCTTCGGCCCCTCATCCCGGATCAGCTTGGAGATTTTCTTCGCGTTCTCCTGGTCGATGCCCTCCTTCAGGCTGACCAGCATCC
Organism: [Actinomadura] parvosata subsp. kistnae; assembly: GCF_900323885.1. Taxonomy (GTDB): domain Bacteria; phylum Actinomycetota; class Actinomycetes; order Streptosporangiales; family Streptosporangiaceae; genus Nonomuraea; species Nonomuraea composti. Next base: position 3,280,206 of record NZ_OOHJ01000018.1, read on the forward strand.
GGTACTCCTTGCCCGACAACTTGGGCTCACCCGCATCGAGGATCTTCAGGGAGAGGCCCCGCTTGACCACCTTCTCCTTGAACACGTCGAGCGCGGCACCCGCCCGCTCCTCGCTGTTCGCCTTGATCTCGATGACGTTCTGCCCGGCCCCGGACCAGCTGATGCTCGCCCCGGTGCCCTTGAAGTCGAAGCGGTGTCCGATCTCCTTCACCGTCTGATTGAGCGCGTTGTCGACCTCCTGGCGGTCGATCTTGCTAACGATGTCGAAAGATGAATCGGCCAATGCACCCATCCTCTCAGCTGCGGCGTATCCGGCCCGGCCCACGTACGCCCGGACCCAGCGAACGAGCCTAGCCAGCATCGGCCCGCCGTGCAGGACCACGCCCCCTTACAGCCCCCTCCGCAAACCATCCCCCCACCCCCGAACCCCCCGCCCCACCACCACCCGTCAGCGAGGCGAGACCCCGCCGGCCTCACGTCGGGTGCCACCTCATCGGCCGGCGAAGGAGTCGTGGAGGTGCGGCAAGGACGACTCAGACTCGCCTCGGGACAAACCGGTGTCACGTACACCTCCGAAGTCCGCTATTCTTCTTTCTGTCGCCGCGAGAGCGGAAGACACGGCAGGTTGCCCGAGTGGCCAAAGGGAGCGGTCTGTAAAACCGTCGGCTCAGCCTACGCAAGTTCGAACCTTGCACCTGCCACACCAGCGGGAAGAGGCCCGTCACCAGCGGAAACGCGGTGACGGGCCTCTCGCTTTGTGTCCGGCTGTCAACGGCTCACGCCGGTTCCCTACGGGTGGCTACGCTGAATACACGCTGAAGATCAGCGGGCCTGCTCGGGGGAGTCCGGCGGCTTCGGCGACACCGGTGGTAGGGCTGCTTCGATGCGCCGCATGGCCTCGGCCTGCCCACCAGAGATGCACTTGGCGTAGACCCGTAGCAGCACCTCGACACCGTGCCCAGCCCACTCGGCAACTTGGGGCGGGTTCACGCCGGCGTTGAGCCACGCGGAGACGCACGCATGCCGGAAGTCGTACGGCCGGCCAGCGATGCCTGACGCCCGCTCAGCGGGCGTGAGGGCGCGCTTACGTGCCGCGTGCCAGACCGGGAGGTAAGTGCTGTCACGAATGATGCCGCGCCGGGGCCCAGTGAAGATGCGGCCTTCTCGATCAGCAGGGAATTCGGCCATGTGGGCGCGCAACAGAGCAACGAGATCGGGGTGAATGGGTACTGACCGCTTCGCCTTCGGCGCGCGGTGCTTCAGCCCGCGGCGCTGTCGTGCACTCCCGTCGTCGGTCCACTTGGTTCCGACCTCGGGGGCGACATTGGTCAGGATGAATGCACCCCATCCACCGGCATCGGGAAGGGTTGCGATGTTCTCTTTTCGCAGGTCAATCACTTCTTCCGGACGGAGTGCGGCGTAATACATGCAACCGAAGAAGGCAACGAGGCGCTTGCCCATGGCGCCTTCCTTGCCGACTTCGGAGAGGATGGCGCGGGCCTGCGTGGGATTGGTGACCACGCCGGGGTCTACTGCTTCCTCCGTCTTGGGCCTGGTCCACGTGATGTTGTGGAGCGGATTCTCTGTCAGGGCGTTGATCTCTATGGCGAACTTGAAGAGGTTGTTGAGGACCTGTCGCTTGCGCTTCACGGTGTTGCCCGCAGCGGCAGTGCCGTCTTGCGTCCGGCTGATGCGGTCGAGGATCGAGCGGGTGAGGCTGGCACCGTGCTTCGATTGCGTCAGCTCGCGAACGTCGATGGTGTTGTTCTGTAGCCATCGGATCACATGCTCAATGTCCGCCGGTGGGGCAAGCCAGCGGATCGCCGGGCTCTGGTCCTTGCGGGGGCCCCTTTCGCCATCGCGCGTGCGAGTGCTGAAAACCCAGTCACGCAGGGCGGCTCGGAGCTCCTTTTGAGCGGGTCGCCCGTTGCCCCCTGCCGACACCGCCTCAGTCGCGTCGGTGAGGGCTTCAGCGATGCTTCTGCGGTGGTTGCCCGACGCGTACGGCCATTTGGCATCCATGTAGGCACAGACCAGCGTGAACCAGCTAACGGCCTGTTCATCGCGCTTCCACGAGAGCGGTCGTCCGTCCTCGACGCTGAACGCTTCGCCCTTGTTGGCGGCGACCGTGAGTTCCGCCTTGAAGCTCTCCGCCTGGGCCTTGAGGCGGAAAGGCGCTCTGAATGCCGCTTTGGCCACCCGCCAGCGAACGGTGTAGGTACTGACCTCAGTCCCCTGGTAGACCTCGGTTTTCCAGATGCGAACGTCGTAGCTGGCGTCCATCAGGCCGCGTCCTCCAGGCTGGTCAGCCAGCGGTCGTAGTCAGTGCGGCGGATGCGCAGGTCGCCGTTGGGCAGCTTGAGGCAGCGCGGGGCGCGGCCTTTCGCGCGCCAGTCGTAGAAGGTGGAACGGGCGATGCCCAGCTCGGCACAGAAGTCGGCAACGGTCATGGGCTTGCCTGCGTTGGTGGTCGCCATGAGCGCGTGTCCTTCCGGGTTTTCGTGATCGCTACGGGGTGCGAATCTCCACTTGAGAGGGGGGAGCCGTATCAACCCGTTACAGCCGTAACAGTGCAGCTCAGGGTTGATACGGCTTGGTATGGCGTAACGACTCAGGCCGTTACAGGGCCGGAAGCCGTACCGTCGTGACCTGCGGTGTTACGGCTGTAACGGCTACTGCAAGCTCCCCTCTCCAGGGGCACAATGGCGGCCTCGGGAAGGGGGTCGGCGGCGGGGCAGTAGCGCGCCCACGCGTCGGCGAAGTCCCCGCGGCGATACCCCCTGAGCGGGCCGTGGGGAAAGCGGATCAGGGTCGGGCGGATGTCGTACTCGCGCAGCATCGTGCCGAGGCGCATCGCGGTCAGCCCGCCGGGACCGTGTTCGTGCCACTCGCCTTCCGGGTCGGCCTTGAGCCGTTCCAGAAAGACGGCGGTGGGCAGCGCTGTATCGGCGCCGAACGCGGTACGGCAGGCGGCCAGTAGGCGTAGCCCGGTGGAGGGTCGGCCGTTGTCGTCGGCTTCTGCGGTGAGCTCGACGGCGGCGGCGCGGGCAAGCTCGGGCCAGGTGCCGCCAGCGTGGTCGGCGACGATCACGAGCGGTTCCCACGTGTCGGCGGCGCGGTCTTCCACGGGCATGGCGGGTTCTGCCTCCTCCAAGCTGCTCAGATCGGCCCGTAGCCATTGGTTGAGGGCGGAGGCCAGGTCGCGGAGCGGGGTGCGGTCGCGGCGGTGCCGGTAGGGTGCGGCGGTCTCGCCGGGGGCGCGCCGGCGCATGCGGATCACCACGGCGCGATCTTCGATGGTGTCGGGCATGGCGCCGATGCCGGCGAGTGCGGCCATGGCGAAGGTCGGAATGCTTTCCACGCGGTTGGTGGCCGCGTCGTAGCGTTTGGCCGGCCGGTTGCGCTGGTGGCCGGCGTTGAGCAGGCCGCGCAGGTCTTCGTTGCCGTCTGCCTTGGGGCCGAAGATGGTGTCGGCTTCGTCTACGAGCATGGTGGGTGGGTCGTCGGTGATGGACCGGTAGACGGCGGCGCTCGACGAATTCACGGTGATGAACGGGGCGTGGCAGGTGGCCTCGACGATGTCGAGCAGGCGGGACTTGCCGCACCGCTTTTCGGGACCGCGGATGACCAGGCGGGGCGCGTGCGCCCATGCGGGTTGCGCGTGGGTGGCGGCGATCCACAGGGTGACAGCGTCGGCGGCCTCGTTGCTGGGCAGGATGACGTAGCGGGTCAGGGCGGCGCGTAGCCGGTCGAGCAGGGCCGCGCCGGCGGGCGGTTGCTGGTTCATGGTCGGTTCTCCCTCGGTGGTGCTGGTGCGGCCTTGCGGCGGCGCGGTTGTGCCGTCATCCCGGCTCGCAGGCCGGAGGTGATGACGGCGGCGATCTCGCGGGGAGAGTTGGGCGTTAGCTCGGGGTGGCGGTGGTTGGCGAGCTCGGCGGCGCGGGTGAGGGCGGCGGTGACCACCTGCTCGGGCAGGACGTGACGGGTGACGAGCTGTCCGAGGTTGAAAGCGGCGAGGTTGAGCGCGTAGTTGCGGCTTCCGCCGGGTGCGCTCGCTACGCGGTCGGCTTCGGAGCGTAGGGCGGTCTCGCCGTACCTGCTCAGCCGGCGGCCGGGCAGGTTGGCGAGCAGGTCGCCGCACGGGGCAGGCGGCGGCGCCGGGGCCAGTGCCTCGGTGAGCCAAGCCGGAAGCGGCACCGGCGGCGCGTCGCGGATGATCTCGTACGGGCCGGTGCCGTCGCGCTGGCGGACGTAGCTGCCAGCGGCGACGACGTAGCCGCCGTGGGCGCGGGTGTCGATCAGCCAGCCGAGCCCGCCCTTGCTGCCTGCGGTGTTGCGCAGCCGGACGCCTGCGGGCGCGGTGTAGTACAGGTGCAGGCCGCCGCGGCGGGTGCGCACGGTTAGTGTGTCGCCGGGATACGGCTGGCCGCGGCGCTCGCACAGGAGGCGGAAGACTTCCTGCCCGCAGGCGGCGCTGTCGCGGGCGTGCTCGGCGGGCGGGTGCTCGCCGGGCTTGGGGATGTCGAGGTCGATCACGACCAGGTTCGAGGGGCCGCATGCGATGCCGATGTTGTAGGGCGCGTGCGTCCAGAACGCGGCGATGCGGTCGGGGTCGGCGGTGGCGTGGGCTTCCCAGTCTGTGAAGCCCCGTAGGGGCTTCTTGCCGCGCGGGGTGAGGGGGAAGATGTACCAGCCGCGGGTCACTGCAGCCAGCGCCGCGCGCATGGTCGGAGTGGTCATGTGCGCTCCCTGGTCAGCTCGGTACTGGTGGAGCTCAGGAGCGAAGCCGTCGCGTAGGCCGGCGGGCACGACGGCTGGCGTTCGCCTGATGCGTCGCGTCCAGCTGGAACCGACGCGTCATCGGAGCACTGATGTGACGGGTCTGCGAGGCCGGTGAAGGCCGCCCACGCACGGCTCACGGCGCCGGAGCCAGGGAACAGGTCATCCAGGCTGTCACCGGGTTGAGCCCCGAGCAGGTCGAATATCCATCGGCAGAACGCGGCCGGTTTGGCGCCAATCACGCGGCCAGGCAGTGTCGTCATCGGCGAAACGCCATGCACCAGGGAATCCACCCGGCGCGTCGCGGAGGTCCTGCACGACGGGTTGGCGGGGCGCCCTTGCACGTAGATGACGGGTTCCCAGGCGTTGAGCGGCCAGCGGCTTACGGTGGGGCGCTCGCCTCGGTGCCAGGCTGCGACTCGCACAGTCGGTGGGCACAGCGCCAGCACGGCCGGCAGCGCGCCGGCAGAGGTGGACAACGCCCACCCGTCATAGGTGAGGAGGCGGGCGATCAGAGCGCCGTGGTCTACCTCGCCGGCGTAGTCGCGATGCCCGCGATACAGGCGAGCGTTGCCCGGGTAGGGCGGGTCGGCGTAGGCGAGCCGTAGCGGCCGGCCGCCCTCGACGGCTTGCGGCGCGCTGCCCACCGTGCGTAGGAAGCGGTGCCGAGCCTGCCGGCAGCGCACCGAGCAGCACACTGCATCGCGGCGTGCGGTGGCAGGGATGGGTCGATCGCACCATGCACATAGCCGCGGGTGGGATGCGTCGAGCGGCGCCGTGGTGGAACGCGACGCGTCGTCTTCGGCGGCCGTTCGACACGACGTGTCGCGTCTCTCGGCGACGGACGCGACGCGTCGGATGTCGCCGGCGGAACGCGACGCATCGCCGGCCCGAACGATCGTCAGGCGCGCGGCCTCACCGCCCCCCATTGGACGCTGTCCTTTCGGGTTGCCACTGGCCGGTGCCGTCGCAGTGGCGGCACCACCAGGTTCGGAACGTCTGGGCGGGGGCGTGGGTGAGGGCGTCCAAGGGGGTGGCCGGGTGGACGATCAGGGATAGGCCCGACCAGCCCAAGCGGATGGCCACTAGGGGTGGGAGTACCGGGCCGGGGTCGGCGGCCACGGGGATGGTGCCGTAGCCGGCGATGCGGACCGCGTGCCCCGGACGCAGGTCGGCGGCGCGGGTTGGGGCGGCGGGCGGCGGCGCCGGAGCACGGCCATGGTGGTGTGCTTGGTCGCGGGTGCGGGTGGCTGTCATGCTGACGGGTGCCTTCCTTCTCGTGATTGGGGAGTGGGCTGGCGGCCTCGACGGTGATGCTTGGCGGCGTGTCGTCGAGGCCGCATTCCGCTCTTGTACTGGTCACCAGGGGGCGAGAGCCTGGGTTAGAACGGTGGCTTGTCGCTCGATGGTGCGGCGCTGGCCCACGGGTCGTCAGCGGGCGCGCCGCCGTCGTGGCCGTTGCTGCCGGTGCGGGCGGCCTTGTGGGATTTGGCGGTGGCGAAGCGCAGGGACGGGCCGATCTCGTCTACGGTCATCTCCATGACGGTGCGGTGGTCTCCGTCGCTGGTTTCGTAGGTGCGCTGGCGCAGCCGGCCGGTGGCGATGACGCGGGTGCCGCGGGTGAGGGATTCGGCGACGTGGTCGGCGAGGTCGCGCCACGCCGAGCAGCGCATGAACAGCACCTCGCCGTCTTCCCACTTCTCGATGCTCTTGTTGTAGGTGCGGGCGCTGGAAGCGATGGTGAAGCCGGCCACCCCCACGCCGGACTGCGTGAAGCGCAGTTCGGGGTCGCCGGTCAGGTTGCCGATGATGGTGATCGTGGTGTCGCCGGACATGGCGGGTCTTCCTTCCGAGATCGTCGAAAGCGTCGTGAAGGGGTTGCGAGCAGGGGTGTGGCACCCCCGCCCCCTGCCACGGGCGGGGGGTCGGGGGGAGGGTTACAGGTCAGGAGGGGTGCCACGGTGCGTGGCACCGGCTGTGGCACCCCCGTGGCACCGGCCGTGGCAGGGGTGTGGCACCCCCGCGTGGCACCCGTGGCAGCAAGATCGACAAGGGGTGTCGCTCGCTCCCACGCGCAGCCGTACGCGCGAGGGCGCGTGGCCTACTTGAACGACCAGATGTAGGCGCGCCCGGCACGGGTGAGGCTGACCAGCTCGGCGGGCGCTCCGTAGACGGTGGCCTTGTCCGGGATGCAGCCGTGGCAGTACCGCTCGGCGGGCTTGGCGATGTTCTCCCAGATGCGCAAGCGGCGCGCGGGCAGCGTGCCGCACCGCTGGCACGGGTGTTCTTCCTTGTCGCCGGCCGCGCGCAGCCGGTAGACGTGCGCCTTGAACCCCTCGGTCCACCCCAAGTGCTCCCCAGGCGTGACCTGGATGAGGCCGCGCTGGTGGAGCCGGGTCAGCAGGTCGAGCGGCGCGCCGGCGTCGTGCTGCAGCAGCGGCACCGGCAGCGAGCCGGACAGATGCAGATGGGTCACCACCTGGTTGGCGCCGTACAGCAGGTCGGCCGCCGTCTTGCCCGACGCGGTGAGGTAGAGGCGCAGCTTGCCGTCCTTGACCATCTGCGGTGTGACCGCGTCCAGGGTGGGCGAGTTGCCGTACGGTCCGCGGCGCGCCGGGTCCGGGTGCATGCCCTCGACGTAGCCGGCCGCGGCCAGGTCGGGCAGGTCGGCCGGCTCGGCGGGGGCGAGCTTGCAGAGCTGCCCGACCCGGTAGCCGGCGCGGCTGGCGCTGGCGCTGTGCGCGCCGAGGAACAGCAGCGCGCGCCACTGGCCGGGGGTGAGTCTCAGCGGGTCCATGTCAGGCCGCCTCCTGCTCGATCTCGGGTCGGTCGGGCATCAGGTAGCGCTGGGCTTCGTCGTCGTAGCCGCCGAGCACGCCGGCTTCCACGAGGCGTTTGAGCTGCTTCTGACACCACGAGCGGGAGATGTCCGTGCTCTCCCACAGCGGCTTGAGGTCGCCGGAGGAGAAGTCGCGGGCGCCGTCGTCCCATAGCTCTTGCAGCCGTTCCAGCAGGGCCTGGCCGCGTTGCTGCGGGGTCATGCTGTGCTCGGGCGGGGCGAACGTCAGCGGCGGCTGTCCGTCCGGCAGGTCGGGGATCGCATCGTCGAGGTCGCCGATGATGTCGGGGTCGGGGTCGTCGGTGGCCAGGTACTCGGCGGCCACGTTGCGCACGTCCTCCTCATCGTCGTCGGCCTGCTCGGCGTCGGGGTCGGCCTGGTGGGGTTCTTCCAGCTCGACGGGCCAGGTGGCGCGCGGGTGAGCGCCGCCGGCCAGGACGGACAGGCGGGCCGTGGTCGGGTCCACCTTCTTGCCGGCGGCGGGCCAGCGGGCCGCGTGCTCGCGCATCGCGGTGTTGGCGGCTTCGTCGTCGAAGGTGCCGGCGGCGTTGATGCCCCAGGCGAAGGTGCGCAGCGGCATCGCGATCCGCGCGTCCGGGATGGACGGGGCATCCAGGTAGGCCATGCCGGGTTGGGCGTTGGTCCACAGCTCGGGGCGGGCGCCGGCGTCCTGCTGGCGTTCCGACAGGCCGAAGGAGGCGTCGGCGGGGGAGTCCACGCCGAAGCACATCTTGGCCAACTGGCCGCGGGCGATGGTGGGCATCTGGGAGTAGTCCGAGCGCTGCAGGCTCATGACGATGGTGCCGCCGGCGGACCTGATCGCCTTGAGCATGGACAGGAACTTGTCCTGCTCGGCGTCGGTGAGCGCGTCGAAGATGTCCGGGAACTCCTCCAACCACACGATCCAGTACGTCAGGCCGCAGCCCTTGACCCACTTCTGCAGGCCCTTGCCGGCCAGGTAGTTGGTGCGTGGCTTGATCTGGGCTTGCAGGTCGGCCAGCATCGCCTTGACGCCGGCCTTGCTGGTCTCGAAGCGGTGCAGGGCCTCGCGCATCGGGCCGAGCGTCTGGTCGCCCTTGGTGATGTCGCCGGCGAACACGGCCACGTCGTAGCGGGTGACGACTTCGGCTAGGAAGTTCCAGGCGCCGCCGATGCTCTTACCCGAGCCGGTCTGCCCCATCACCTGCAGATGGTGGCCGACGATCACGTATTCGATCTCATCGAGGTCTTGCCACAGGCCCAGCCGGATCGGGTCGGCGATCGACAGTCCGGGACGGGACGGGCCGGGCCAGATGATCGGGTGCTTCATCACCCGCGGGTCGGAGATGGTGAGCTTGGCCTTGGACGCGTCGTCCGGGTCGATCGTGGTGGTGATGGAGCCGGGCGGCAGCGGGATCCCCGATTCGATGTAGGCGACCTTTTTCTGCAGGTCGTCGGCGATGTGCCGGCCGTGGTCGAGCTGCACCTCACCCTCCACCTTGTGCGCGGTGGCCTTGACGGTGCGGGCCTCGATCTCCTTCATGCCGGCGCGCTGGGCGCCCTGGCCGAACAGGAACGAGAGCGGGTCGGTGACGGTGCCAGGATCATCCCAGCCCTTCATGCGGATGACCGAGCGGATGTTCCACGACAGCGCCATGGTGATGCCGCCGAGCACGCCGAGCCGCCACAGCACCGGGTGCCAAGGTCCGAGGTTGACCACCGCCACCGTCCAGGCGCCGGCCAGGAACGTGCTCGCGGTGGTGTGGGTCTTGCCCCACGGGCCGCGGGCGTGCGAGGTGCCGTAGGTGACGCCGGTCAGCACAATCACGCACACGGTGACCACGCTCGACCAAGCACCGATCGCCTCGGGGCTGTAGAGGATGAAATGCAGGGCGGCGGCCAGGCCGAAGCCGAACACGCCGACCACCCACGGGGTGACCAGGGTGAGCAGCTTGGACACGCCCTTGGCGGCCACCTTGGCCATGCTGGATTCTTCGATGGTGGCGGTGGCGAGCTCGCGACCGCTGGTGGTGGTGCGTCCGGGCATCAGTCGTCATCCCATCGGAAGGTCGAGGGACGCTGCTCAGGCTTGGCCTTGGGCAGGATGTCCACGAATTCCTTACGGAACTGGGCGTGGAACTTCACCAGCTCCACCCCCGCCCCGCGCTGCAGTTCGGCGGCCCGCTTGAGCCGCTTGACGACCCGCTTGGCGCGCCGGCGCACGTCCGGGGCGCCGACCATGGCCAGCAGCGGGTGACCCTTGAACGAGCGGATCAGCACCGCGTACAGCTCATCGGATCCCATCGCGAACTCTTCGCCGAGCTCGCGGCACAGGCCGCGCCCGACGCGGGCGTAGTCGGTGATGGACCGCGGCCCGGACCAGGGGATCGTGGCGAGCTCGGGGACGCGGCCCTTGCCGCCGGACGACGGGGCCGCGTGACGCGCTGCGCCGCCGCTCCCGTTCGCGTAGCCGGCGGATCCGCGCTCCTCGTTGATGAAAATGCCGTTGTTGCTCACAGGTTCTCCTTGCGCGCGCACTCGCGCACGATCTCGACGATGCGGCCGGTGAGGTAGGCGAGCCGGGGCACGCCCACCAGGGATGCGGCGTAGGCGTCCAACGCGCTGGCCGCGAGCACGACCACGTGGCCGAGCATGGTCAGCGCGGCCACGGTGCAGGAGACCGCCAACATCAGCACGTAGCGGGCCTGCCGCGCGTGAAGCCCCCGCCGGTCGATGTAGAGGCGGTTCACCGGCGGCCCCCTCGCATACGGCCGTCGCGGCGCGCTTGCCGGCGCGAGGTGCGGCGGGTCGTGCGGCGCCGCGGGAACACGGCGGCCTCGACGGCGGTCAGGACGATCACGACACAGGCGAGCGTCAGCCCGAACGCGACCGGCGACCAGCCCAGCAGCAGCCAGACCAGCCCGACGACCGCGGCCATGGCGAGCATGCTGCCGAAGTCGGGGCCGATCCTGTGGCGGGTGGTGTACTTCCTGCGGGCCATCACGCGCCACCCCCTCGACGCGGGCGGTTCAACCGGTGCCGCGCTTCGTCGATCTCGGCGCTCAGCGCGTGCCAGCGCTGGCACGCGCGCCACGTCGCGGCGAGGAAGCCGGTGATGAAGATGACGACGCCGAGCGGGTTGCCCGTCGAGGCCATCAGCGCGACCCAGCCGGCGAAGCCGAGCAGGGCCAGGGTGGGCAGGATCGTCCACACCTCGGCGGGAGGCGAGAAACGGCGCTTGGCCATCACGCGGCACCTCCCGCGCTGGTGCCGGTCGTCAGGGCGGGCCGGTCGGTGAACGCCTCATCGCTCAGCAACGCCTCGTGGCGCAGCCGGGTGACGATGTGCCGCACGCCGGCGTCGAGCGGCTCGGCGACCGGCTCGACGCCGGCCGGGTCGCTGTCCTCGACGGGCTCTGTGGGCCAGTCGGCCAGCCGGGCGTTGATCAGCTCGACCGCGCGCCGCTCGGTGATGCCGAACCGGTCGATCAGGTGGTCCGGGTGCGGCGGCCGGCCCTGCATCCGCAGCGTGACCATGACCTCCTCATCGACCACCTCGCCGATGATGGTCCGGGCCGCGGTGCGACTGAGCTTGAACCGGTCGGACAGCTTGCGCTCCGACAGCGGCTCATGGGCGATCACACTCGCCTCATAAGCCAGCCGGGCAGCCTCCTCGACCGTGGCTGCCACGGCGGCAAAGGGCTCGTTCGGCTCGGCGGCCTCCTGCTCGGTGCGGTCCTCGACCGGCTCGGGCGCGGGCTCGGGAACAGGCTCGGCGGCGGGGCGCGGGGTGCGGCGCAGCATGCCCATCAGCAGCTCGTAAGCGACCACGAGCACGATCGGCGCGACCGCGCTGATCAGGCTCGATGCCAGGCCGCCGGACCAGCCGTGCGCGACGTTCGCCGCGAGGGTGGCCACCGCGCCGGCGATCAGCGCGAGCCGGGCCAGCCACGGCGCCTTGTCGCCGCGGCGGGAGGCGTCGAGCATGACGAGCGATCCCATGATGATCACGCCGTCGATCAGAACGGGCAGCGTCCACGCCGTCGCGACCGGCTCGCCCGCCGTCATAGCCAGGCCGTGCTGGTGGCGGAAGCTAACGTAGGCGGCCACGCCAGCGATGACGGACACGACGGCGATGGCGGTCCGGCGGGTGGCCAGGCCCGCGGCCACCCTGACGCCGGGCGGGGCGGGCGGCGGGTTGGCCGGCTCGGTAGGGTTCGGGTTCACAGTCTGGCTCTCCTTGTGAAGCGGGGACAGATTGAGGTCCCCGACCGGTGTTGCGACCACGGGTCGGGGACCGCTTACGGTGGACGGCGGCACGGTCAGGCGGCGGCCTGCTCGGCGCAGTCGTTGCAGATGCCGAGCCGGTGCGACAGCACGTAGCCGACATCGCGCAGGCACTCGGGACAGGTCCGGCGGGTGGCATTCGCCTTGGCGAGGGCGGCACGCTGCCGGACGGTCGCCGCGCGCTTGGGCAGGGCCAGGCGCACGTCGTACAGGAAAGCGACCCGAACGCCACCACGGGCGCGGTAGCGGCGAGAGCTCCACAACACCTGCCCCTGCACGTCCTGACCACCGGGCCGAAGCCCAGCGGCGGTGAGCTGACGGCGGGTCAGCAGGTGCGGCGGCGCCATCCGCCACGGCCAGGTGGGCAGCGCGTAGCGCTGGCCGGTCGGGTCCCAGAAACGGGCACGGATACGGCTCACGAGTCCATCACCGACTTCGCAACAGGAAGCCGTCAGGCCGCCTCGCGCGGCGTGGGCGTCGAGGCGCCCTGGCCGCCGGCGAACGCGGCGAGCTCGTCAGGAGTCAAGCCCGCCCACACGCCCGTATCGGGGCGGGCGTCGAGGGCGTAGAACAGGCACGAGGCCCACACAGGGCACTCGGCGCACACCTCGCGGGCAACCTGCTCGCGGGCGGCTCGGGCGTCGGCGGGCTCCTCGGCAAAGGCGTCGGGGCCGGTGTGCAGGTCGGGGTCGAATCGGCAGGCGGCCTGCTCGACCAGGTGGCGCGGCATACCCTTGATAACCGAGGCCAGTAGGGCTCGATAACCACGGGCGGCGTCCCGGACCAGCCGGGACTGTGCCTTGTCGTAGGCGTCATCGAATGTGGTGAACGTTCCGGGCGGCTTCATTGCGAGTCCCTTCGGATTGGTGCGCCTCGGGGTATTTGGACTGCAAGGCGTGGGCTCGACGCCCCACGCGAACCGCCTTTTCGGTGGGAGGCGGTGGCCCGATGAAGTTTTCGCAAGCAGCAGGCGCTACAGCCCTCGGCGCGCGGCTTGAGCCGCCTTCCTAGGGGTCTTTCGGGCTGCGCATAGATCTCGCCTAGGCGACTACTCGACTAGAGGAGCTCTGATACATGTATCCCAGACTCGTCTAGAGGAGTCAAGTGCTGTCAGTGAAGCCGCGCAGCGGGTTCTTTCCGTGCGGGAGTGAGGAGGAAGACGCGCCAGCCACGGGTGACCGCAACGAGTGCCTCGCGCATAGTCGAAGCGTGCGAGTCCGGCGGAGGCCGCCCACGCGCGGCTCACGGCGCCGGAGGCGGGCAACTATCTCGCAGGAAGCTGGTATGAGAGCACGTAGGCATCGCTCGACATCACGGTGTCGCAGACTTCTACAGCCATCCCATCCTCTGCGAAGGCTGTTCGCACCAGGTGAAAGACCGGCGTGCCAGGCGCAAGCCTGAGGGCTTTGACCTCTTCACGTAGCGGCATTCGCGCCTTGATCTCTTCGTCGAAGTGATCCAGCCGATAGCCCATCTCCTCCAGGCGGGCATAGATGCCGCCTGGTCCCGTGTCGGGCTCAGCGATCCGTGTTCCCCCAGCGATCGCTGCAGGCAGGTAGGAGACGGCAGTCTCTACAGGATGACCATTGATCAAGTAGCGGCGGGACCGCACAAGGACTTTGTCTCGGGTGGTTAGACCTAGCCGCTTCGCCACGTCGGACGAGGCGTCCGCCTCGCTGATCTGGATGGAATCCACCGAAGGCTTGCCGCCTGCCTCCTCAGTCTCCGCGATGAAGGCAGCCTTCCCGCGGTCTCGGTGACGTCGAGCGAAGCGGTCAGAAGCCAGCCGGCGGACTGGTGGGCGCGAACGAACAAAGACGCCACGCCCATGCTCCGCAACGGTCAAACCCTCACCCTGGAGAAGCTGTAGTGCGCTCCTGACAGTCATGCGTGCGACGCCATAGTGCGTCATGAGTGTGGCCTCGGATGGCACCTTGGCGCCAGGTGCGAGATCCTTCCGCTCGATAGCCTCGCGGAGGTGATCGGCGATCTGCTTGAACACGGGGCGGTCCGATGTTGGATCCAAGCCAGGAAGGGTGAGTTCCATTGTGCGTCAACTCCTCCACTCGTACATACGTGTACTAGCTTGGAAGTCTAGCTAGGTTCTAGCGCAGAGGATGAGTCATGGATCAAGAGTCGCGTCACTCCGTGAGCGTCGCTGGTGTCGTTGTGGACGATCAGGGCAGAGCGTTGCTTATTCAACGTCGGGACAACGGCCACTGGGAGGCTCCCGGTGGAATCCTTGAGCTTGATGAGGACATCATCAGCGGTGTGCGGCGCGAGGTCAGAGAAGAGACGGGCCTCGATGTTGAGCCGGAGCAGCTTACTGGCGTATACAAAAACATGAAACGCGGCATTGTTGCGCTCGTTTTTCGCTGTCGCCCATTTAGTGGATCTCTGACAGAGACGAGCGAATCGCAGGATTTTCGTTGGGTGACCGCGGAAGAGGTTCGCGCACTGTGCGTCCCTGCATTTGCCATTCGCGTTCTCGATGCCCTTAGCGGCAACGACACACCTTTTATTCGAGAACATGACGGCGTTACTGTTACAGGCATCAACATCTAGTGACGCGTCGGGTGTCTGCTCCAAGCCAAATTATTCAATTCGCATGAACTCGGGTGGGCGGTCGTCGTAGTAGCCGAAACTGTAGTCAAAGCCACCCCAAGCGCGCGCTGTTATTATCCCGTGCACTTCCTCAGCGAACGCCTCAAGTTCTGGTCGATAGCCTCTCTCTAAGTCGTCTGGGTCGTGTTCGGCATAATCGAAGTCGGGAGACGTAAAGGCGATCCAGAGGCGCAGCAGGTGGTCGGTCTCCTCCCATATGCCACTCCCGTACGGGCCTATTCGCCAACTCCTCGCCTTCATCAGACGCATAATGTCGTAGGCAAGCTCCTCTATCTCGGGAGCTTCTCTAATTGCTTGTACAGGCATATCACCGCGGAGTCGCTCGTCGAAGATCGGCGACTCGAAAGTCACCGAAAACATGAGCGGCAGGAATCTCAACACGTGGCCAGTTCCTTTACAACTTGCGCTATCTGCTCGACCACTCCGAATGCCTCCAATTGAGGGCGTCGCGGTGCGGGGGACGAGGCAAATCCTTGAGACCTGCAGGATACCGAATTCCCAAATCGTCGAGACTTGGTCCGCCGTCCCTGATAACCACCTCCAGTGTGTCGGGGTCGAAGGCAAAAAGATGGGCATCAAACGCCCGATGCAAGGCCACATTAAGGGGAATTCCATTGCGCGGGTCGTCGGTCCCCCCTTCGGCGTGGCCCATAATGTGAGCGGCCTCTAGCATCTGAGGAACTGACACTCCAGACAGTGGGCAGCGGGGGCCATATCGCTGGAACACGCGCAGTTTGAATACGCGTTGATTGGGGCGTGCTTTCGTCTTACGCGTCTTGGTGTTTTCGGAACTGCGTGTTAGCTGAAATGGTTCTTCGTCGGAGGTGTCTTCTGTTTCCAGTTTTGCCGGGAAGGTATTATCGAAACTGATGGAAAAAATTTGGCTTCTGTCCTCCCATCCCTCTACCCATCCTAGAAAAATGTCACGCCATTTATCGCTGGGTTGTGTTATGACGAATATTGGCAGACGTGCTTCGGCGGAAGCCTTGAGGGCGGCGATCTCGGATGCATCCCTTCCCGCTGGTCGCTTGGTCGCAGGATAATGGTAGATAATCCCGTTTCTCGTCAGGTCATCCGCATAGTGACGGCCCGTATGGAGTACGGATATGCAGAAGCCATGTGGATGTAGTGACTTGGTTCTTGCGGCGTCGGACCAAACACCCTGCGCGCCACCATAGGCGCCGAGATGTCGCACTTCGCCGGCAGTCACTCGAACTACATTGGTAGCGCGGGACAAGGATTGAAGCTGCGCCCATACCGACATGCGCCAGTCCAGCTCGCGCGTCACCGCCGCAGGGTCTACAACATGCATCGGTTCTCATACCCCTTCCTCTGCTTCGAACTTGCGGCCTCGCTGGTCGAAGAGTACGGCAAAGCACTGACAGAATGAGGTCTCTACGAGGGGCAGCGGACAGTGCCGCTAGGGGATGGCTGTGTCGAATGCACGCGAAGCATGCCGGGCACAAGGATAAAGGTGCAGGTCAGAGCCGATTCCAAGGATGTCCTGTAAAACCGTCGGCTCAGCCTACGCAAGTTCGAACCTTGCACCTGCCACCAGCAGTAACAGCAGGTCAGAGGCCCTTCGGGGCCTCTTCTGCGTTTCAGGGGTGTGCAGCCAGATGCCGCTCTGAGCGGCCTGTTGTCGCTGGTCCACCAATATGCGTGCAATGATCTTGGGCGCGTTTCCGCAGGTCGGGCCTTGGTTCCGGCCAATACACGGCCAAGAGCAAGAGCCCCGGTGGTGGCCGGAGCTTTGGGCGGGGTTGAGGTGTGGGTCATGCGGCGAGGGCGTCGCCGATCCGCTTGTTGGCGATCTCCTGTTGGCCGTCGATGCACTTGGCATAGACCCTCAGCAGGACATCGACGCTGTGGCCCGCTCGTTCGGCCACATCCGGGGCTGACACGCCCGCGTTGAGCCAGAGGGACACCGCCGCGTGCCGGAGATCATAGGGACGCTTGGCGACCGGAGAGGCGACCTGGGCGGGCGTGAAGGCCAGGACCCGAGCGGCCTGCCACACCTCTGTGTAGGCGGTCGAGGCGACGACCCCACCTCGCTCACTGCGGAAGATCCGGCCGTCCTTGGCCGTTCCGTACTCGGCGATGTGCTCGCGGAGGATCTTGACCAGTTCGGGAGGGACGGGCACCGGTCGGACGTCTTGTCTGCCCCGGTGCTTGAGGCCGCGTTCCTCGTGCGCGTCCCCTGTGTCAGTCCACTGCGTGTTGACCTCGGGGCGGGACACGTCGATCGTCAGCCGTCCCCAACCTGAGGCGGGCAGGTGGCAGTCCTGGACGCGGAGGCCGACGGCTTCGGTTGGTCGAAGGGCGGCGTAGTACATGCAGGCGAAGAGGGCCATGAGTCGCCGGCCCCTGCCGCGTCGGCCTACGTAGGTCACCGCGGTCAGCAGCTCTTGTGCCTGGCGAGGGTTCACCACGACGCGAGGGTCCACCGTCTCCGTGGTCTTGGGGGGCTTCCACTTGATCTTGTGCAGCGGATTTGCCGAAAGTTCTTCCAGCTCTACCGCATACTCCAGGAGGGCGTGGAAGACGGCGCGCTTGCGGGCGATCGTCGTGGACGCTGCCGCCTTGCCGTCGAGGCACAGCGTCAGGGCGTGCAGGGCGAGCCGCACGGTCTTGGCTTCCTCCAGGCTGGCCAGGTCGAGCGACGCCGCCTTCATCCAGGCCACGGCGGCAGTGTGCTGCTGCGGCACGGTCGGGCGCTTGTCTTCAGGCAGGAGGAGGAGCTTACGGAGAACCGTGCGCAGCTCGCGGGCATCAGGGCGGCCCGCCCGGTCCTTGGTCAGGGCAGGCAGGACCGTCGCCAGGGCATCGGACATGCTGTCCCGGCTCTTGGCCGCTGCATGTGGCCACTTCATCTCTATGAACGCCTGGGCGAACTCCAGGACGCTCCGAGCGTCCTTGGCCTTGATCATGGACATCGGTAGCCCCGAGTCCACGTCGAAGGCTTCACCACGCTTGGCGGCCTGGCGCAGGTCTGACAGGAAGCTCTCGGCGAGGGCCTTGGTCCGGTAGGTCTTCGAGGAGCGCTTGCGGGCCACGGACCAGCGGACGACGTACGAGGGCGTCTTGCTGGACTTGTTGCGAGTGATCTCGAAGAACTTCACGTCGTACGAGGTCGTCATGCGACGCTCCGGAGGGATTCGAGCCAGGCGTTGAGGTCGCTGCGGTAGATGCGCAGTTCACCGTTGGGCAGGCGGATGCCCTCCGGTGCCTTGCCGACCTCACGCCAGCGGTAGAAGGTCCGGCGGGAGACGCCGCCGAGTTCGTCGAGGACCTGTCGAACGGTCAGCAGCTCGTCTCGTGCGGTCATGCGGCCCTCCCCACGTCTTCGACTGCCGAAAGGTCTTGTCCGGTTGCTCTGGCTTCCAGTGCTCTGAGGTGGGCTCGCCAGCGTTGGCGTTCGTGGACGGACCGGAGGAGGCGGACGGCGAGGGGTGGCACGTTGGCGTCTCCGGCCGGGACGGGGCGCCAGATGTAGCGGTGTGGGTCGGTGGGCTCGTCGGCCTGGCCGAGGGCTTCCAGGACCCACGTGCGGCGGTCCCGCTTGTGCTCGGCCAGGGTCTTGTTTGACCACTTGCGAGAGACCAGGATGCGGCGTCCGGCGTAGCCGAGGTGTTCGGGCTTGTGGGCCTTGCCACGGCAGCGGCCGGGGTGCATGCCGGGCTTGGCGTCCTTGGGCTGGATGCCGTAGCGCAGCCAGTTCGGGCAGGTGGGTGAGCAGGGTTCGTAGCGCAGGGCGTCCAGCATGCAGACTGCGTGCTCGCGCTGGGCTTGGCCGCCGTCGAGGGCGTCGCCGAGGCTCTTGGTGAGGTACTTGGACAGGTAGCGGATGCACTGGTCGGCGTCCGGGGTGCCCGCGAGCACGCCTTGGATGTCGACTTGTTCGCCGAAGCGGATGACGTGGAGGGGTTCGGCGTCCTCGTCGAGTGCGTCGAGGGCTTCGTCCCAGGTGGGCAGCACTTCGCCGGTGGCCGGGTCGAGGTAGCCGGTGCCGTCCTGCCAGACGGGCATGTGGTCGCCGTCGAAGATGACTTTGTCGGCCTGGGGCCACCAGACCTGGTGGTAGGTGGCGGCGGCTATCTGCTTGATCTCGGCGCGTGGGAGCGTTCCACGGATCGCCATGTGGAGATGCGGGGCGAGCCGCTTCTGAGGCTCCACGGCGGCGAAGTACTGCACGTCGTAGCCCGCGACGCGGCGCAGGTTCTGCACGAAGCGATCAACCAGCTTGGAGAAGTGCAGCGCGTCTCGTGCGGCACGCCGGTAGTCGTAGGTGTCGGGGTCGATGGGTGCGCCGTCGCGAACCTTGCCGTACGAGGGCAAGGTGAGCGTAACGAACAGCGACGGCCGGTAGACCTTGCCGTCCGTGCCCTGGAAGGTGCGTCCCAAGGTGGTGCTGGTCATCTTGCGCTTGGGCAGGTCGGGCGCATCCTGCCGCCGTCTGGTGGAGCGGGAGCGCTTGGCGGCGGTACGGCCGAGGACGTTGCCGCGCATGCCTGCGGCGTTGATTTCCTCGTCCAGGCCGATGACGATCGCGTCCAGTTCGGTGGTGTCGTCGCCGGCCTTTTCGGCGGCGTCGCGCTGGGTTTGGTAGTCGGCGCGGAACTCCACCAGCCAGCGTTGTTCCTCGTTGGCCTCGTCGGGTGTGATGGCGGGTTCTTCGTCGAGGTGCCAGCCCTCGCGGCACTGGGCCTTGCGGAGCTGCTTGTTGCGCTTGGCGCACGGCGGGCACTTGCTGTCGAGGGTGGCCCCGCATGGGACGTCGATGATCTCGGTCTTGCCGGTGTGAGTGTCGAGGCGGTTGAGCAGGATGGGGCGGATGCAGACGCCGTGTTGCTTGGCGACCTCTACGAGCACGTCGCGGGCCATCGGCATGGCCTGTCGGACGGCCCTGGGGAGGGCGCGGTCGTGCGCATGGGTCATATGGTCCTCCCTTCGTCGGGGTCGGTGACGATGAGCGCGGTCTGGCCGCACTCAGAGCACTCGACCAGGCCGCGGACGGGGTCGAGCCAGAGAACGTCCAGGGTGAGGCAGGTGGCGCAGCGCAGCCCGTGCAGCAGGTGAGTCATGCGGCCTGCCCGTAGTAGGCGACCATGGCGCGGATGTCGGTGTCGGAGACGTAAGCGGCGCGGACCCGGATCGGTTCGGGTGAGGTCTCCAGCCGCATGTACGCGACACCCGCGCCTAGTCCCGGGACTGGCGAGATGTGATCGGCTAGGGCGCCCCGGTCGCGTGCGCCGTCGCCGAGGATCATGTCCACCTGCTCGGACTCATCCAGCCGGAGCGCGATCTTGTCGGGAAACAGGTTGCGGATGTTCATAACTTCCTTGCGCGGGTCCTGGAGAGCGGCCATGACGCCTACGCCGACCGAACGGCCTTGGGTGGCGAGCGTGGCCAGGGCGGCGGAGATGCGCTGCCGCAGTTGCCGGTCAGGCTGGTAAGCGGTCAGGAACGCCACCTCGTCCACGAGGACCAGGACGAACGGATCCTCGATCGTCGGGACATGGGAGCGCTGGAGCCCGGCGAAGCGGGCGGCCCTCTTCTGCATGACGGAGACGGCCTCGTCGCGCAGGTCGGCGCAGTCGGCCGGGTCGGCAGCGTAGTGGCCCTCGAACAGTTCCCGTCCGAAGGACAACTCCATCAGCTTGGGATCCAGCGCCCAGATCTGGGCCAGGCTCGCCCGCATGGCGGGGAGCAAGCCGCGGATGGTGTCCCAGAGGAAGGACCCCTTGCCGGACCCTGTCGCGCCCGCGATCAGGACGTGCGTTCCGTGGACCTTGAGCCGGAGTGGTCGGCCGTCCTCCTGCTTGCCGATCTCGACCGGTCCGACCGATGGCTCGTCCGGGATAGGAAGGGCGGGCATGGGAGCGGCCAACGGATCGCTGCGCGGGAAGGTCAGCAGCAGCCGGCCACCCTTGACGAGCGCGACCCGGCACGAAGTCGCACCGAAGCCGTGGGCGAGGTTGTCGATGCGGTCGGCCCAATCCTTGACCGCCTGCCCGCCGAGCATCCGGACCGTGATGCGATCGGCCCAGCCGTCGCAGGTGACGCGCAGCAGCCGCGGCATGTAGATGCGACCGTTGACGCGCTTGGCCAGGCCGGAAACGTCCATGACGCCGTGACAGTGCCGCCGGTAGATCGACATGAGCCGCCACCAGGCCAGCAGCCGGAAGCCGACGAGGCGGGCGAAGAGATCGCCGTCGGTGCAGGCACAGGCGAGCAGGGACAGGACAACGAAGCCGACCGTGGACGCCGCAGCAGGCCAGCCGTACCCGTAGCAGATGCCGCCGAGGACGACAGGGACGGCGACCGCGACCGGATACCGCCAGGTGGTGCGGGCGAGGGCGGACAGGAAGCGCCAGCCGTAGACGAGGAAGGTGATGATGGCGGGTGTCTTGAGCACGGCCGGGCGGAAGACGACGGCCGTATCGGGCGTGGTGGAGACGAGGTTGCGCGCCTCATCGCCAGGCAGCCGCTTGAACATAAGCTAGGAACCTCTCGTGATTGAGCAAGTCGTGGGAGAACCGAGGGGCCGCCGGAAGTTGCCGCTTCCAGCGGCCCCGCCTCATGTGTCAGGCCGCCGTATCGGTGGCGTCCTTGGCCGACTGTTCGGCGTGCAACTGCTCGCAGTCGGCGAGGTAGCGAGCGGCGGCGTTGAAAATGTCGCGGGCGAGGGTCAGATCGTCTTCGGTGACCTGACCAGCCCCGGTGGTGGAGATGTGCACGTTCGCCTCGCAGGAGGCGAAGTCCAGGTACGGGCGCGGGCTGCTGAGCAGGAGCCCGGCACGGACCTTCAGGCGCGAGGTGTGGAAGGAGACGCCGACGTGCGGCGCGGAGTCGGGCTGCAGGGACAAGGTGACGTAGGTGTAAGGCCGAGGCTCGCTCACGCTGCGACCCCCTTGCCGTCGGGGAGGCCGTAGAAGCTGCGCTCCACGGAGCGGGCGAAGCGGTGGGCGGCGTGGGCGAGCTGGCGGGCGAACTCCAGGTCTTCCGCCGTCACGGGTCCGTTGGTGGTGACCAGGACGGAGGTGGCTCCGAAGTCGAGCGCCAGGACGGGCTCACGGCACGGGAACGGGTGGTTGAGGGTGCGGGCGGCGTGCCCGGTGGTCAGCCGGATCACGCTGTTGCGCGGAGTACGGCGTCGGGTCATTTAGGCGGCTTCCTTTCCGGCCGAAGCCTTGTTCTGGGCGGGCTGGTTGAGCTGGCGGGGAGCGTGCATCTCGCGAACCTTGATGGAGTAGGCGAGGCGTCCGGCCGCGTTGACGTACGGGGTGACGGACATGCCGTCGAACTCGACCGGCGTGAACGGTAGCCCCGGCATGGGCTGCGGGGGCACCGGCTGGACCGGGGCCAGGATCTTGACGGCCACCGTCTTCTGGGCGGGCTTGAGGGTGGGGTCACCGTCCATGACTGCGACCTGCCAGACCAGCTCTGCGGTCTGCTTGTCGCGGGCCTGCACGAACCGGCCGTTCGTCGAGGCGTCGAAGTCCTTGACGGGCTCGACCTCGCCGACGATGTAGCAGCCGTGCGGGAAGACCATGGCGAAGGTGACGGGGATGGGGCCTTGCAGAGCCATAACGTTGGTTCCTCTCTTGGATGACAGGCACTCGACCTATCAAGTAGCTAGACGATAACTCTCCGTAGCTTGCTAGGTCAAGTGACTAGGTGTGAGGTGACGGGCGTGTCACCAGTGCGATAGACAGGCGCCCAAGCCGATAGCCCGACATCTGGGGAGAATCTGGTGCGAGCCTCATGGGGCTGCTTAGCCGTGGTCGTGATCGTCCCGCTGGTCGCGCTGTTCCTGCTGTACCAGATCCCCATGTGGCGCGACGATGCCCGGCTCGACGACTTCCACGAGCGAGTGCTGGCCATCCCGCTGCCGCCTGAGACGCGCAGCGCTGGCGACAGCGAAGCCGAATTCGGCAAGAACTCCGGTGGTGGTGGGGACTACTGCCACTACGAGATCCGACTGCCTCTCAGCACCGGCCTGTCGGCAGGGGAGATCGGCGCCTACTATCGCAAGGCCGCGATTACTGGAGTGGAGATCGCGGCCGACGTCCGTCTCGACTGGGGCGAGGACACCGCAGACGGTAGAGCCGTCGTTGTGAAGTTCAGCGACATCAGCTCCAGCGACTGGGATTGGCGCTGCACATAGATGGCAGCCCCGTCACGTGATCGGGTAGGCGTCTTCCAGCTCGTGCCGGTTGGCAGGTAGCAGGACCTCGACGACGGCTAGGGGCCGGCCGGAGGCATCACGGACAGCGCCGAAGACCGCCAGGAGCGGGATGTTCTTGGGCATGCCCAGTTGCCTGGCCTCGTCGGCCGAGGGCATGCGCGCGGTGATCTGCTCCACGATGTGATCGAACCGGACGCCCTTACGGGCTTGAAGATGCTCCCGCAGCCCCTGCCGCAACGGCTCACCACTGGTGAGATCCGTACCGCCGGAAAGATCCAACGGCAACCAGAGCGACACCAGCTCGGTCGGCTCGGCGTCACGTACGATGAGCCGCCGCCGGACGAACACCTTGCTCTTGGGCGACACGTCGAGCAGCACACCGACGCGGTTCGGAGCAGTGACAGCGCCCACTTCGACAACGTCGCCGGTGGTGTCGTTCTCGGGCGTGGTCAGGTACGCCTGTCCGGGCCGCTTCTGCTCGACGGAGGCCATGGCCGGTCGGCCGCGCACGAAGCGCCCCTTGCCTTGCTGAGACTCGATCCAGCCCTGCTCACGGAGCACGCGCAGGGCGGCGACCACGGTGGGACGGGAGACGCTGAACTCCTGGATGAGCTGGTTCTCACTGGGGAGGAGCGTGCCCGGTGGGTAGTCTCCTGCCTCGATGCGCCTTTGAAGAGTCTGGACAAGCTGCGCATACTTAGGCGGCACGGACTCTAGCGACATCATGACCGTCCAACAGCCGACAGGTTGTTTTACCAAGTTTGAGAGTAACCGGCGAACCACAGCCTGTCCACGCGGTTGGGGCAAGGCCGGGAGCCGTACAGAGGAACCCGGCAGGCAGCCCAGCGGCCGGGCGGGGGAAGGACGCCGCGGGGACCACCACTGCAACTGCCTGCCGGAAAGGCGCGACGAGATAAGGCGGCGGCAATCCCTACCTCCTTTGGTCAGGGAGCGCACTTGTCTCGCCGCGCCGGTCATCACCTGGCGATGTACTCAGACAGAAGCTTCGCCGCGCCCTCGGGATCGCGAGTGGGGTGCCGCTGTTCGGCGCTCTGCCACGAGTAGTAGGCCCCGCCGAACCCGACGAACACCCACACTGGCAGCCCCGGCTCACGCTTGTAGACGACCAGCGCGGTGTTGTCGTCGCGCAACTCGGCGTTGACACCGAGGTGCGTGAGCTGGTCGCGCAGCCGGACGAGCATGTCGCTCTCACGCTGGTTCTGCAGGAAGCCGTTCATCGCGGCCTGCATGATCGAGTTCATCATCCGTTCCCTTCGGCCTGGCCGCCTCCGAGGCAGTCGAGACACTCCCGCTCCTCACTAGGGGTCTGATCTGTGTCGCAGTCGCTGATGAGGAGCGCACGGCGCGAGTCGCGCAGCTTGTTCCCGCGTCCCCGGCAGCCGGGGCACGGCGACGTCTTGCTCATCTCGTCTGGCCGGATCACCGTCGCCATCTCCTCGTTCATCCGGCGTTCCCTGTGGCGGGAGGCCGCGTGACGTACCGTGGTTGAGTGATGACAAGTCCACCGGCAACCGAGTCTGAGCAGGACCCCTGAACGGCCCCCTCATTTCCCCTTTCGAGCCCCCAGCCGGGAGGAAGACCCGAAGATGCCCGACTACGTCCCTAAACGTTCGCCTCCGCGCCTGGCGCAACGAAAGGCACCTCTCGCGCGCCCAGATGGCCGACCAGGTCAACGCCACACCCACAGGCATTGCCGAAAGGCTGACCTGCGACGAGGCGCGCGTACGACGCTGGGAGGCCGGCGAGGTCCGCTGGCCGCGCACGCCGTATCGGCTGGCACTGACGCAACTGACTGGGCTGGAGCCGGAAGCTCTCGGGTTCTCCCAGACCAAGCAGACCGGCAGCGGCCTCATCGAGGCTCGGGTGATCCCCGCCGACGCCCTTCGAGCGGAGGCTGACCTGTACGGGACCGTGGAGCTCGCCCAGCAACTCCAGGCATCCGACGTCGAGAGCGGAACCCTGGAAGCCCTTGCCGAGGCGTCGATCTCCTGTGCCGGGCTTACCCTGTCGTACCCGCGAGCACCCTACGAGACCGAACGCAAAAGCGCCTGGCGCAGATCAACCACCTGCTTGCCGGACGCCTCACCTTGGACCAGCATCGCGAACTGCTCGTGATCACCGGCTGGCTGACCGCCCTGCTGGGCTGCGTCCACTACGACCTGGGCGAGAGGGAAGAGGCCGAAACGGCCCGACGGGCTGCCTTCGAGATGGGCCGCCAGGTCGGACACGGCGAACTCATGGGCTGGGCACACGAAATGTCAGCGTGGTTCGCCCTCGTCGAAGGCCGCTATGAAGACGTCGTTACCGCCGCCCGCATGGGCCAAGCCGTGGCCGGCACCAGCAGCGCCATGGTCCAACTCACCCTCCAAGAAGCCCGCGGTCTTGCCCGCATCGGGGACCGCCGCGAAGCCGATCGTGCTCTGACCCGCGGAGCCGAGGTGCTCGGCAGCCTGCCAGTGCCTGACCACCCCGACCACCACTTCGTTTTTGACCACGCCAAGTGGGTTTTCTACGCCGCCACCTGCTACACATGGCTTGCTGATGATGACCGCGCCGAAGAGCACGCCCGCGAGACCATCCAGATGCATACTCGCCCTGATGGCACCTCTAACGCTCCGATGCGAGTCGCCGACGCGCACATAGACCTTGGTATCGTCCACGCCCGGCGCGGCGATCTCGATGCGGCTGTCAATGAGGGACTGGCTGCGTTCGACATTGATCGACGATCCCTTACTGACCTCGTGAACCGTGCCGGAGATCTCGATCACGTCCTGCGGAAGCGCTACCGACGCGAAGCGCTTTCAGAGGAGTTCCATGAGCGCTTCATAAATGCGCGTCGAGCGCTTCATACTCGAAGACATGAGCTGCTCGACTAGGCTTTAGTGGCAGGAAAGATCTTGTCTACAACAGAATTTATGCGTTCGGATGGGGTAATGCCACCTGATAATACCGCAAGTACTGCGGCGATTAGCAAGGTAATGCGGGCGCTTGATGCAGCTTCAGGGGCGTTGCTAAACAGAGGCAGTGCCGGAATGGCGAACGCCCCGGCACACAGGATTGCAGCTGGCCATAAACGTCCTAAAACGGGTTGCCATTTTCTTTTGACTTCTGCATCTGGCACTGCGGCGAGGAGTGTTTCAAGGTCCCCTTTAGTCCATGCCTCTAAACCTAAGATAAGAGACTCTTCTGTGGCGGCTAAATCTTCGACTTTCGCTGTTCGCACCAAGGCTTCCTTGTGTGACCGGATTGCTTCTGCGAATCTGAGGCCAAGAATTTGAGCCTTTCTGCGAGTCGCGGTGTCCCGATAAGGGACATGCTGGAGCGCGAACTTCTCTGCGTCTTGTGCTGCCCTCTCAAGCTCCGCAACCAATAGACGGATGTAGTTGCCGTTAGCCCACGGGCGAGAATCCGCCCTCTGTTTTGAAGGTGCTTGATTCCCTCCTCCGTGAGCATTTTTCCGTCCATTGGAACGATCACCTTGAGGAGCGATAGGCGGCGGGTCTTGCCTCCGAGGGTCTCGGCACCAGTCAATCCAGTAGGTAATCGTCAATAGGCGAAGCATAACTAGATCAAGCCCGCTTGGGCGCGGATACCTTCGCCGAACAAAATAATAACGCACGGCATAGAAAGTGCTGATAAGCGGCGCCATTAGAACGAATATTATAGCCCAAGCTGCAAATGTCGCCATATCCGGGACGATACTAATAAATGACGGAAATTCGAAGGCGGCGGCCGATATTTGATAGAGCGCTAGTAGATACGATATCGCTAGGGCAATCTGCCCTTCGTGTCTGGCCGTTGGAGTGACCATAGTAAAGGACGTCTCGTTCAAATCATGTCGGCGAAGAACCCGGAATGCTGATGTGGCGAAAAGCGTGATTGGAATCATGAACACAAAGGCGGTGGCTGTTAGTGCGGCACGATGCGTGGTGGGCCTGAAAGACTCGATGCTGGCAGCAACTCCTATGCCGAATGCGGCGATGGCGAATGTCGCAGTGGAGGCGATTGCGAACATCAATCGAGGAGAGATCATCCAATATATGGCGCGTCGGCATGTTGCGGAGACCGCCTTGCGCCTTACTTTGTCGCGCAAATCATCGGGCATGTTGCGAATGTTGGAGCTATAAAAAGAAACGAGTCGTGCATGGCGTGTCGCCATGCTATATGCCCGCTCAAGGCGGGTGGCTTTGCTGGTAGGCCATTTTCGTGCGATGGTGAGCACAATCCTGCCAATATGGTCTTGCTTGAGTAGGGAGTGAATGGAGGCTAGCCGCATGCATAGAGTATGGAGCACTTGATGCCCTGCTTGGAGCCAGATCGCCAGATGATTCGCATGTCGGACGAATGAGTATGAAGCGGTGGGTGAGCGTATCGGGACGCGTGATTAGCAAGAGATCGGTGCGTTGCCGAATTGTCCTTACGAGGATCAAGCGGCGGCGCGGCGCGCCGCCGTACAGCGGCCCGTCGCTTGCCCGCCGCCCGGGGCATGCGGCCTGGGGGCCGGTCCCGGGCGGCGCAGCACGGGCCGCCACACCGACCGCCGCACCCGCCGACCAAAGCGAACTCACCGACCCTGGCGCCACGCCGCCGCACGAATACAGCCCTACGATCGCCACGTGTGGGCTGGCCTCCGTCGTTGGCCGGGGGCGATCGACGAGCCGGTGCTTCGTTCCTCAGCACCGGCTCACCAGATAGCGGCCCGCCTGCCCGTAGTTCCACCCGTATCTCCCGCGCCCGTAGCCTGTCCTCGGCACGATTCACGATCATGACCTCGTCGACAGGAGCGCACACATGAGCGCCATGCACGACTACTACCGCGCTCCCGATCGCGCCACCGCAACCTGGCGACCAGACGAGCTTCGGGCGTCAGCCAAACCCCTCCCCGATGCTCCATTGTTCGACGTCGTGGAAACCAAGTGGATCGATCCCACCGGATCCCTCGGCGAACTCGTGGCCGTCATCAAGGGCGTCCCCTACTCCAACGACCTGGTCCAGACCGTCACCTTGTACCCGCCGCCCGAAGGGGCGCTAAAGACCGAAGACGAATGGCTGGCACTGCCGGAGGGCTCTCCCTATCGCGAGGGACCAGAGATCGAGGAACTATCGGTGAGCGTCCGCGACGCACTGGCCGAGGTCGATGACGCCCGCCTGCCCGAAGTGGCCCAACGATGGATGAATGAAGATGTCTCCAGCTTCCACGACAGTGATCATGTGCTCGATCTGGTCAAGGAGTTCGTCGCGCTGGCGCGAAGGGCCAAGGAGAGCGATCAACTGCTCTACTGCTGGTGGATCCCCGGCTAGTCAAGATCCCGAATACACGCCGAACGCCGCGACGCGATCAAGACAGCTCACCGATTGGCGCGACGGTATGCGTTCCATCGCCCGTGCAACGCCAAACGGCGATCCCATGTACCAGCTCGGCACGCAGGCCCCGATCGTGAGTGGCGCAGACGGGCCAGACCTTCCACGTTAGCTCCATGATTACTTCTTGGGTGGCATCGGCCACGCATGCAAGCGCCCCTTGGACGTCGCCTCCCGCGATGGGCGGGATGCTGGTGCCGTGGTTACTCCAATACCCACCCTGGAACTCCACCCAGGCATGACCATTGTCGTCCCGGTCGTGGGTGATCAATCGAAGCGTTCCAGTGATTTCCGCGGCTCGGACGTCGCGCTCCACGACCTTCAGCGCCTGCTCCAGCACATCCCACATCCTCGGTTCGAGGGCGAAGGTAGGCTCGAAGCCGGTGTCGCGTAGAAGGCTTTCGCCCAGACGGGTCAGATCGGCCGGGGGCAGGCGGGCCGCAGGGCGTTCAAGGAGCTCCTGCGTAGCCGGAGTGCTCACACCCCACTCCTCCAGCGAGCAGGCAAGTTCGAGGACAGGTTCGGCGTCCAGGCCACCGTCGCGCAATGCCGTATAGATATGGCCTGTCAACTCGTCGATCAGCTGCTTGGCTTGCTCTTCGGAGTGCACGCTGTAGTGTCGCCCACCGGATGAACCCAGGCAAGCGAGATCTTCCGCGTGTCATCGACGCTGCACGACGGACCCGAGGTGCCCTGGCCCGCTTCTCCTGCGGTGAATCGATGGCAGACGGAGTGACCAGGCCAGGCGCGGCTTGCGCTGATCCGCCACACCCGTGAGGCTGCCGGCATGGTGACCGTAGGTCAGCTCCGCGTGTACCTCGAAGGACTACCGGACGACACGCCCGTCGTGATCGATGTCCGCTCCGGCGAGGAGTACGTGAGGGTTGAAGACATCCGCTCCTCCAACGACGACCACAGCACGGCGCACCGCCCTAGGGTCAAACTGACGGTACGCAGGGTGAAACGCGATGAGATCCAACAGGAGCTGAACGACCTGCGGGCCGGCCTCTGTTACACATTGGGCAAGTACCACAGTGAACCAGGGCCGCAAGGACTGACAGTTATCACAGTGCTCAGCGATCAGGAGATCTACGCGGAGATCCGGCGACTACGCGATCTGGCCGAGCAAAAGGAGAAGCACAGCCGAGAGTCGTGACCGCCGTGCCAATAGCGCGCCATCAAGGGGAGTGACAAGGGGTCAACCACGGTCACTCGAGACCAGCCTTCGTCGCAGGTCAACGCCGCTACGAGCCAGGATCCCTGCAATTCCCAAGCTGACAGAGCGCATCCAATCCACAGCATCCGTCAGTCGAGG
Source organism: [Actinomadura] parvosata subsp. kistnae (assembly GCF_900323885.1). Taxonomy (GTDB): domain Bacteria; phylum Actinomycetota; class Actinomycetes; order Streptosporangiales; family Streptosporangiaceae; genus Nonomuraea; species Nonomuraea composti. The sequence goes on from NZ_OOHJ01000018.1 coordinate 3,309,602, forward strand.
CTTGACCATGTTAAGACGAATCACCGACGCGGCTCTATGTTGATCAAGTCCTGATGGCGGGAAATTCTCGTCACTTGCCATTGTGGGGCACTACGCTCAGGCTATGGGTCGCATACCGTACGAAGTCACAGGAGTGAGCACGCCACTCTTCGGCATCCAGTGGCAAAAGACGAGTACAGATCGCAGGATTGCCCGTGAGGTGATCGTTTTTCTCGAAGATCGCAGGCTGCTTTTCGGGGATCGACACGTCGAAGATGAAGGGCACTGTGTTCGCTCGGCCCTCCAGATTCGGGCATTCCTTACCGAACAACTCAAGCGGCATGAGATGGGGCGGGAGCTCTCTACTGCGTTGAAGGCAATGCGGGCCGCCTGCCGTCAGTTCGTGGATGTTGCTGGTCCGCAAGGCGAGAACTTCGGCTATCGGATGGGTCCTATAGGAGCCAACCGATTTGGACTAGCGCTCGGTGACCTACGATCCCAGATGGGCTTTTACGTCGCCGCAATAGCTACTCAGTACAAGATCGAAGTAGATGACGATCTCGCTACCATCCTCCCGCCGCCTCCTGAGGACGAGGACGAAGATGTCTCCTGGTTTCCTGGTTTTGGAGGAGAGTAGCCTCCCCGGACAGACTCGTGATCGTGGGCTCTTGGCGGTAGCGACCTTGTCGTTGCGCCCTGTTCCTCTGGCGACCAATACGGCGGCCTGTGCCGGCTGAGAGATCGCGCATAGCGCCGCCATGGATGTGGTCGATCTGCTGTGCAATATGCATGCAATGATCTTGTGTGCTAGAGGCGCACGATAGGGTCCCGCCCCAGGCCGACGCGTATATGAGAAGCACAACGGTCACGAGCTGTAAAACCGTCGGCTCAGCCTACGCAAGTTCGAACCTTGCACCTGCCACCAGCAGTAACAGCAGATCAGAGGCCCTTCGGGGCCTCTTCTGCGTTTCAGGGGTGTGCAGCCAGATGCAGCCCTGAGCGGGCCGGTTGTCGGTGGTCACGGGATATACGCGGGATGGACCCGGGCGCGTTTCACCAGGTCGAGGCCCATGATCCGGAGTATGTGCGGGATGACGCGGCCCTGCAACGCCGAAAGGCCCCGGGGGAAGCCAGAGCCTTTCGAGTGGTGCCGTTCGTGATCTCATGCGGTGAGTACGTCCGCGATCCGCTGGTTGACGCTCTCTTCCTGGCCGTCGATGCATTTGGCATAGACCCTGAGCAGGACATCCACCCCGTGTCCGGCACGGGCGGCCACCTCTGGGGCCGGGACGCCGCCGTTGAGCCAGAGTGAGACGGCCGCGTGCCGCAGGTCGTACGGTCGCCGTGCGAGCGGTGAGGCGACCTGAGCCGGTGTGAAGGCGAGAGTGCGGGCTTCCTGCCAGACCTCGGTGTAGGCCGTCAAGCGCCGGCGCGGCGCGGCGCCGTACCCCGGCCCTCCGCCCGCCCGCCGCCCCGGGCGTGCAGCCTGGGGGCCGGTCCCGGTCGGCGGCGGGACACCGGGCCGGGCACCGCACGCCAGCCCCGCCGTACGAACCGAACGCACCGGCCGGGGTTGCCACGCCGCCGCACGATTACAGCCTTCACTGCGGCTGCAGGGCTCATTGGTTCACCTGTTGCCAAGCTGCACGGTGACGATCCGAAATACATCCCTCCTCAAAATCGAAGAGACCAGCCGCCCTGTTCTCGTCCAGCCAGGCCCGAAGCCTCCCATAAGGCAACTCCGAAGGAATGTTCACCGCGATCAAGTTCGGGAACGCTGAGACGCCCTCCCAATCGCAACCCAGATCTGCCAGCCTGGCACGGACCTCTGCCACGCATGCCTCGTCGTGGAACACGATCCGCACCGTCGAATGACCCGACTCCCGCACCAACGATTCGTACTCCCGCAAGCCGCCAGCATCGGCTTGGCGTATTCGGACCTCATCGCCCCAGGCCACCCCACACACGAAGAACGGGACGTTGGCCAGTCGCACCACATGAGGATCCTCAGTGAGCTCTCCCCACACCGACTCCGCTCCCACCGGAGGCCACCCATCCTCATCCCTGTCCAGGTGGAAGAGAACCTTCACCCGATCGCTGACGGTCATCACGGCTCCTTCGCCGGGCGGTGCGGCTGACTGTGAGTAAACCAACCCTTCGCCTCCGGCGGGGGGCGCTCCGGCTCCGGGATGATCGCCGTGCCGGGGAGCGGGGCCGTAGGTGGCTGAGGTGGAAGCCTGATCATCCCGTCCGCCATCGACCCGGGACAAGCCGAGCGGGCCAGGGCCACGGGTACCAGATCGTTCGTCCGGTGGGGCGCTCCATCTGGTACCCGTGGCCCTGGCCCGCTTCCCCTTCGGGCGGGTCGACGGCAGATGGGATGATCAGGCAGGTGAGGTGCGCGCTATCCGCGCATAGGTACATCGTCGCCGTACGCTACTCGGGTCGCTGGATTGGGGAAGCCGGGTACCTGAATCAAGATCCGGGATATTTGCGGGATGATCTATGGCGCGCGCGACGAGTTGTCGACAGCTTGCTGAGGTCAGCCCACGGATTCGTCCGCAGTCCGCGACGCCCTGTAAAACCGTCGGCTCAGCCTACGCAAGTTCGAACCTTGCACCTGCCCCACCAGCGCGAAGAGGCCCGTCACCAGCGGAAACGCGGTGACGGGCCTCTCGCTTTGTGTCCGGCCGTCTACGGGTGACATCGGCGCTCTACGGTTGATCGTTCCCTGGCGATCATGGGGTGGTGAACCGCAGCGAACTGTGCCGTTGCCGACGCACCTGTGAGATCCACGATTCGGTGGCGCAACGATTGAGCCACCGGGTGCGGTTGCGGGCCGGAGAATGACCGTTGCGGCCGGGCGGGTTGCCCGGCCGCAAACCACATCAGGCGTCAGGCGGTCAGGTGGTGCACGAGGCAGGTGACGGCGCCCGGGCAATGATGAGGAACTGAGAGTGTGCAGGTCACAGGCTCGAGGCTTGGCGGTTTTGGTGTCAGCCTTGGTCCTGCTGGCACTGGAAGCTGCTCGGCCGGCAGTTCGGCTGGTCCCGCACCATGAACGCGGTGGACGCGGTGGCCGCGGTGAGGAGTGCCGCGGCCGTCCGCAGGAAGGTCTACAGTTCGTCGCCGAAGCGACGCAGGGCCGACCGGGTCAGGTCGGCCTTGTTCCCCGCGTGCAGTTTCGCGCGGATGCGCTCCACGTGAGAGTCGACCGTGGCCTTGCTGATGCCCATGCGGCGGGCGATCTGGCCGTGCGTCTGGCCGCGGGCGATCCAGCGCAGCGTCTCCTCCTCGCGAGGGGAGAGCGGGACGAGCGGATCGTCCTGTGCCGCGCCTTCCGCGCTGTCGTCCCGTGGGGTTTCGGCCAGCGCGGCCAGGTCGGCGAGCAGCGCATCGGCCAGGTGCGGGGAGAGCGCGAACCCTCCGGAGGCGACGGTCGTCACAGCGGCCAGCATCAGCAGGGCGCTCGCGTCCTTGGTGACGTATCCCCTGGCCCCCGCTCGTACGCAGGCCAGGACGTCTCCGGGACGACGTGAGGCGGACATGACCAGGACCGGCACCACCGGGCTCAGGGTCGCCACGGCGTCGATGGCGGGCCTGTCCTCGACCAGGTAGAGGTCGTGGACCACCACGTCGAGCCGGTCGTGCGGAGGCAGGAGGGCGGTGTCGGCCACCGACGCCTCGACCTGGATGTCCGGTGCGGCTGAGAGCATATGTTCCACTCCGTGACGGGCCACGGGGTGATCGTCGACGATCCCAACGCGAATCATGCCTTGATAGTGGTGCTTTCGCCGGCGACTGTCGACCGCTCTCATGAGCTTCTCGTGCCGCTCCCGTAGACGCACCACATGACTCCCGTTAATGGGGTGGTACATCCCATCTGGGATTTTTTCCCGGATTTTGCGCGGCCCTCCCGAACAGGACAGTTGAGCCATCCCCACCCGACGTCCTGACGGAGGACACCATGTTCAGCCGCCCCACCTCGCGCATCCTCGCCGCCGGCGCGCTCGCGACCGCCGCCATGCTGACGCAGTCCCTGCCCGCGACCGCCGCTCCCTCCCCCGCCACGAGCGCTGTCTCCCCGGACACCCTGTCCACCCGGCTCGTGGGCAAGCAGTACGAAGTGCTGGTCGACGGCGTGGTCAAGGCCCGCTTCCCGGTCACCGACCTCGCCTACACCGTGGAGGCGGCGCTGAGCCCCGACGGGGCGCGCGCCACGGTGATTCCCGATTTCGACAGCCATCACGGCAGCGGCCTGTGGGTGCTCGACGTCGCCACCGGCTCCAGCCGGCGGGTGCTGTCCGCGCCGGTCACCTCGGCCGTGTTCGGGCCGGGCGAGCGACTGGCCTCGGCCGAGGACCGTACCGGCTCCGCCGTGATCCGCGTCGGCACCGCCACGGACGCGGGCCAGGCGGTCGCCACGGTTCCCGGCCGGGACGTGCGCGTCCTCGGCTGGGCCGCCGACGGCACCTCCCTGTTCGTCACCTCTCGTCCTGAGCAGGCGGATCTGTTCTACGCGGAGTCACTCATGCGCGTCGACCTCGCCGACGGGAAGGTGTCGCCGGTGCTGAAGAGCGACCTCTCCGCGCACAAGATCTACTCCGCCTTCCGCCTGCCGCAGGTGAACGGCGAGCAGCGGGTGAGCTACGTGGCCACGGACGCGAAGGACGTCTGCATGGGCACCAGCGAGCTGGGCCTGGCCAGCACGACAGGCGAGCAGGTCCGGCGCTTCGGCACCGACCGCGCCGTGCACTACCGCGACGGCCTTTGGAGCGAGGACGGCACCACCGTGACGTACGAGGTGCAGTCCTGCCCCGACCGCAAGGCCGGCAAGCAGGCGTCCGAATCGCGGGCCTCGTCGGTGAACGGCGTTTGGACGGCCGACGTCGCCCGCGGCACCCGTACCCGTCTGGTGGACGGCATCTCCGCCGCCTACCAGCTGAAGGCTCAGCGCGGAGGCGTCGCCGTCGGCACGCCCAGGGACGGCATGCGGGTGATCGACCCGTCGGCCCCGGTGTCGGCCGCGACGCTGGACACGCCGGCGACGGGCAAGGTGACGCTGGCCGACAAGAGCAGGACCGTCACGGGCGGGGTCAGCACGAACGCCGTCCACCTGCCGACGCCGAGCGTGTACATCCACCAGCTCTGGGACACCGAGGACGCCTTCGACGGCAACTGGGCGTGCGCGCCGACCTCGGCCGTGATGGCTCTGGCCGGGTACCAGCTCAAGAACCAGTTCCCGGTGACGGTGAGCTCCCCCTACAAGCACGTCTCGCCGTACGGGGGTTACATCACCCGCGAGTACACCTCCCCGGACGGGAAGACGCGGTTCACCTACAAGGCGCCCGACCGCAACGGCAACTGGTGGGCGGGCGCGTACGGCTGGGTCGTCGGCGACGACGGCTATGGATACCTGAGCTACCTGCTGTCCTTCCTCAAGGCGAACAGCGCCAGCCCGCACCAGCCCGCGGCCGGGGTCGACCAGGCGGCGTGGGTTCGTAGCGAGATCAACAAGGGCTACTTCGTCATCGCGGGCGGCACGTACGGGCTCGGCGGCAGCGGCCACTACGCCGTGATCGTCGGCTACGACGACAACGGGAACTTCCTGGTCAACGACCCGTACGGCAAGTACGCCTCCGGGAACTACGATCCGGACCACCCCTTCACCTACAGCTGGAACTTCATCAGCCCCTCCGTCCTGGTCGCCACCTGATCCCCTTCGCGCCGGGGGCCGACAGGCTCCCCGGCGCGTCTGCCTGCCACGAGGAGCACGACCATGAACTTCACGCCCCCGAGCCGCCGGGCCTTCCTGTCGGCCGCCGCCGCCTTACCGCTCGCCGCCGTCGCCCCCTGGGCCGGTCCGAGGAAGCGGCTCACCACGTCCCCACGGGCCGTCTGCTGGACCATGAGCCCGGACGCGGCCGCCGGCGGCGCTTGGACGTTGCGCGGGTACGAGCCTTCGGGCCGCGTCACCGGAGAGATCCCCGGGCTCTCCTCCGACGTGCGGCGCAGCGCGGACGGCTCACGGATCCTGCACCCTTGGTCCCGCCGCGGCGGCGCGGCGCTGGTCACGGTCGTCGGCGTCTACGACGCCGGCGACGGCCGGCCTCTCGGCACGGTCACCGGCGCGCCGATCCCTGTGGACGACGCGCCGCTCGCCTGGGACGACGTCGAGGTGCGGTTCAGCGCGGACGGGCGCAGGGCGGCCGTCCTGCACCGGGTGAACCGCCAGTGGAACCCTCCGGCGGGCAAGCAGGCGGACAGCGCCGGCTTCCGGCACACCTGTGCCGTGTCCCTGGAGATGATCGACCTTTCGGCCGGTCGGAGCGCCGATCTGATCGAGCTGGAGCCCGCGCAAGAGGTGGTCCCGGCCGCGCGGGCGCTCGTCCGCCTGTCGGCGGACGGCGCGCGGGTCCACGTCTTCGACCGCGGGACGGTGATCGCGGTCGCGTTCGACGGCAAGCGGCTGTCACGTGGCGGCCCTGGCCGAGCGGGGCTGACGGCGGGCACCGTACCCGTGCCGGGTGGCGCCATGCTCTGGTACGGCGGCGGAGAGGTTCATTGGGCCACGCCGGATGATCCGGGTGTGGTGCGAAAGCACCGGTTCGCCCGTCCGTCGGCACACGCGTTCTTCGGGCGGCGGCTCGCGCTCGCCGATCCGGTCGGCGGCACCGTCGAACTGCTGGACGCCGCATCCGGCCGAAGTGCGGGAATCCGGTCACTGCGCGGCGGAGCAGCCGCGGGAAACGCCCGGGGGAACCCCGGGGCCACCGACGGTGCCCTCGCGTTCGGGGCGGACGGCTCCAGCCTGTGGATGGTGGACGGCCTGGCCGAGCCCGGCGGGCTCTGGCGGCTGCCGGCCTCCGGAGCGGGCGGCGCGCGTCACCTGCTCGCCGGTACTCCGCTCACCGAGGTGCGGGCCGCGCCGGACGCGGTGTTCGCGCTGAGCGCGGCCCAGGGCCGACTCCACGTGCTGTCCCCCTCCGGAACGGCCGGTTCCGCCATCGAGACCCCAGGCGCGCTCCGCCTCCTACGCGACGACGACTGAACCCCCTACCAGCGGAGACGACGATGACCATCCAATGGGGAGCCGACTCCCTGCTCCCGCTCGACTCGCCCTACAACGGCACCACGGTCGCCGACCACGTGATCAACCACTACTACGCGGGCCAGCCTCACGACCAGATCGTGTTCTGGGGACGCTACTTCACCAACGCGTACTACCCCCAGTACACCTGGCGCGGCGACGGAGAGGCACGCGCCCTCGTCAACGCCGTGCGAGGTTATCGCCCGGGCGGCTCCGGCTGGGTCGTCCCGATCGACGTGCCCGACCAGAGCGCGGTCGGCGGCGGCTACGGGGCGGGGTACGCCGAGGGCCTGACGTTCGCCGACGCCATCACGGCCGCGCTGAGCGCGATCGTCTCGCTGCCCGGCGGCCAGACCCTGCACGTCTACCTCGACGTGGAGAACGGCTCACTGATCAGCACGGCGTACTGGCAGGGCTGGGCGAGCGCCGTCAACAACCACAAGATCGGCACGGCCTACCCGCTATACGCCTGCGCCTACCTCGGCAGCATCGGCGGTGGAACCGGCTCAGCCAACGCCGCCACCATCGCGGCCGCACAGGTCAGCGTGGCCACCAAATGCTACGGCGTCTGGAGCAACCAGCCGCAGCTCGCGGGCGGCGTCGCCGCCTGCTCCTCACCCGGCCCGTCCTGGGCGCCGGCCACGGCGGCGGGACTACCCGCGCTGATGTGGCAGTACGGCGACGCGGGGGTGTGCCGGCAGTACTACGGCATGAACACCCCCGTCGACCTGAACGTCACCGATCCCGGCACGACCGGCCCGTACGGCAACGGAGAGTGCGACTACATGCTGTGGTGCCACACCTAGCCGGAACGGATCAGCCGCGGGTCGGACACCTGTACCGGGACCAGCAGTTCGACGTACGTGCCCGCCTGGGGAGCGCTGTCCAGCATGACCTGGCCGCCGACCTCCTCAAGGCGCTGCCGTACGGACCGGGTCAGTCCCGTGCCGCCCCGCGGCTCGCCCGTCTCGAACCCGGCGCCTTCGTCGGCCACGCTCACCACCAGCGCGCCGCCCTCGAAGCCGGCGCTGACGACGGCAGCGTTGACCCCGGCGTGCTTGCGCACATTGGTGAGCAGTTCGCGCACGGCGCCCGCAACCGCCGCCACGACCTCGGCCGGGACCTGGCGGCACAGCTCCTTCCTGCCGCGCAGCCGGGCATCGGTCAGGTCGACGTGCAGGCCGCGCCGAGTGTGCTCGGAGACCACCTGCTGCAGCGCGCCCACGATGTCGTCCGCCTGCTCGGACACCCCGCCCTCCACCACGGTACGCAGCCAGCGCGTCTCGGCCCGCAACTGCTCCCCGAGCCTGGTCGAGTCCAGTTCACCGCTGCTGACCAGGATCTCCATCGTCTGGAGGACCCGGTCGTGCAACATCCGGCTGTAGCGGTTCATCTCCTTGTCGCGGGCCATCTCCTCCGCCCTGGCCAGCGCGACGGCCCAGCCCTCGTCGGCCGACCTGCCCGAACGCCTCAGCTGGCCGGCGAGGAGCCAGGCGATGCCGCTGTTGACGAAGTAGCTGATGGTGTTGGGCAGGTCGTTCCAGCCGCCGCCCATGTAGCCGAACTGCGCGACGAGGTAGGAGGCCGCGAGGGCGGCCGTGGCCGCCAGCATCGGCGCCGGGCGGGTGATCGCGACACCCACGCCCACGCAGGCCAGCAGCGAGAACGGATACATGAAGTACGCCCAGGTGTGGCTGCCCTCCGGCGCGAGCAGCGGCGCCCCGGCCAGCACGCTCGCGCAGCAGAACGCGACGTCCAGCACCACGGCGCGGACCGGCATGGCCCACCGGCGCACGAACCACGCGATGACCGCGGCCGCCTCCGCCACCAGCAGCAGGCCCAGCCCGACCGCCCCCCAGGGCAGCCGGTAGTGGACGAACCCGGTGATCAGCGCCGTCGGGATCTGGACCAGCCCGCCGACCCTGAACAGCACGAACGCCATCACCAGGACGCGCTCGGCGCGCGCCGCGTTGCCGGCGCCCTCACCCGCTCTCATCCGGCGTCCTTTCCTGAGCCTAGGTCTTTTACCTGACATGACCTACGCGCGGCCGGCGGCCATCGTGGGGCACATGAACACCTCCCGATCCGTGGCCCGCGCCACCACCGTCTGCCTCGCCGCCCTGGGGGCGTCCGCCGCGCTGATGAGCGCCCCTCAATCTCCCGCGTACGCCCTCGGCCCCGGCCAGGCCTGCGTGTTCCTCGAACCGGAAGGCGCCCCCGTCCCGGTGCTCGGCAACGTGGGCCACATCGGCTGGGGCTTTCTCGTCGCCGGGAGCGACCAGTGGATCTATGGCTCGACCGAGAACCCCAACGGGGACTACCAGATCTACGCTCCCGGGTTCAATGGTGCCTGGTCGGCCCAAGGGAACTACGCGAGCATGCTGAACGACTTCGTCACCCAGCGGCACTTCCCCGCGACGGCCAAGCAGCCCGGCCCTGCGCATCCGTACACGTCGTACAAATGCGTGAAAACGGACGGCAGCTCCGTCGGAGCGGCGAAGACGGCCGCGAGCGGCAACCTCACGGCCGGGTACACCGGCATCGGAAACAACTGCCTCGACGCCACGATCCGCGTGCTGAACGCGTACGGCGTGCCCGGGCTGCCGTCCGCGTCGTTCTATCCCTATCCCAACAACTGGTTCAACGCCCTCGGCACGGGATGGACGGCCGGACGCCTTCCGGCCGCCTGAGCCGCCGTTCGTCGCGGCGGCGTGACGCGTCATGCTCAGGGGCGCACCCGGCACGGGTCTCCTCCAGCGGTCCGCGGCTCAGCGGCAGATGCCAACCGAGATCATATTCTCGGTCAGAGGTCCCAGTAAACCGGGCGATTCCGGGTCATCAGCCGACGTGAACATGGGGGCGGCGCTCCGGGGCGGCCTCGGTCTTGTCCCCGCGGCCCTGGGCCGCTTCCCCTTCGGGCAGGACGACGGCAGACGGGATGATCAGGTCGCAGGGTGCGCGTCTCGCGCGAGAAACACCAGGCCGGCCGCCGTGCAATTGAACGGGGTGACGAGGGGTCGACCACGGTCACTCACGGCTGAGTTTCCGCCCAGCTCAGAACCTTCACGTGCCGCGATCCTTCCAGTTCCCAAGCCTGACAGCGCGGCATAGCTCTGCGACGAGGCTCGCCTTCCGCCAGAGCACGCGTACCACCGGCCGGAAGTCGGACTCGTGAACGAAGGGACACCACAATATCTGGCACACGTCCGTGTCCGGCGGGAACGGCAGCTCAGGTACGTCCCGGGCATGCTCCTGTGAAGTCTTCGTGGTCAGGAGACATGCAGAACGGTCAAGGCTCGCCGATGGGCCAGAGCAGCGGACCGCCCATGGAACTGTCCGCAGGCGAAGGCGCTCCGGAACGCGGGTGCAGCCGGACGGCGATCTTGCTCTGACCGGCCAGTTCGGGAAAGAGCTTCGCCACGTCGAACGGCGCCGGGGGCGTCGTCAGGCCGACGTCTTCGATCATCGATGACGCAGTTCGAGTGTCAGCCCGCGATGAGCGCCGCACCGGCGTCTGCTACGACAACCACGGCCGAATCGTTCTTCTCCGCGCTGAAGAACGAGTGGTTGCACCGCTTCGTCTTCGTCACCCAGGTCAAGGTGAAAAGCCAGGTCATGCGCTAGGTCGAGGAATTCTGCAACGGTCGGCGCCTGCGCTCGGCTACCGGCCACCATGCCTGTCTCAATCAACGCGTTGGCGCTGGCCAACTTCGCAGTGGTAGCAGCGATCCACTTGATCGTCATGGTTGTACCACTCATGATCACCGCAGTCGCGGCGACTCTTTCTCGCCACTCCAAGATCAATAAGACGCCATGGCAAACGGCTGCGAAGCTGGGTTCTCCAGCGGTACCGCCCTTCGTGTCTGATCACGGGACAAGCCCCTTTCTCTCTTCGAACAACGGTAGACAATCGGGCAGCTTCGGTGCGATGCAAATTCGGCCCGGCCACCTCCTAACTGATCTTCCGTCGCCGTCGTCCTATCTGGGAGGGCGCGGGCCAAGGGCGAAAGGTCAAGGTGGAACTCGCCACTGGAAGACCGACCATCGCTTCGCCCTTGGTCTGCTTGGCTTGTTCTGGGGCGACAGCGACGGAAGATCAGGCTTCCACTTCAGCCTCGCTATCTTCCCGGAGCCTGAGACGGCGGGGAGTGACGGGGAGCCTGGGGGCACGGCGATTCGTTCGCAGTACCTGTTGGGCTACGCTCGCGAGCAGGCCGTTGGCGATTCAGCGCGGCCGGTTGGTGGGGTGCGTCGGAGGGGTGGCTGTCAGGCTGGACAGGAGCTTGAGCCGCTCCTCTGAGGTGCTGCCCGGCTCGGCGGTGTAGATGGTGAGGCCGTACACCGTCCGGTTGGAGATGGGCAGGTCGAGGGACTGGTAGGTCAGCTCCAGGTCCCCGACCTGCGGATGCCACAGCCGCTTGCGGCCGGCATGGTGGATGCGGACGTTGTGGGCGGCCCACTGGCTGCGGAACTCGGTGCTGAGCGTGGACAGCTCGCCGACCAGGTCGCGCAGGGCGCGGTCGTGGGGTTCGCGGCCGGCCTCGGCGCGTAGCAGGGCGGCGCTGACGGCGGCGGCCTCGTCCCAGTCGACGAAGAACTGCTGCGCGCCCGGGTCGAGGAAGACGTAGCGGGCGAGGTTGGCGTGGGTGTGCGGCGTGGTGGCGGGGCTGTCGAAGACCGGGGCGAGCAGGACCCGGGCCAGCGCGTTGCAGGTGACGATGTCGGTGCGGCCGTTGCGTACCCACGCCGCCGACAGCGTCATGGAGTCCAGCAGCCACTGGACCGGCGGCGGGACCTGGGCGTCCGTGCGGCGGGAAGGCGTGCGGCGGACGGGACGGGCGGCGCGGGCCAGGGCGAACAGGTAGGTGCGTTCGTCCTGGTCCAGGCGCAGGGCCTGGGCCACCGCGTCGAGTACCTCTTCCGATACGCCGCTGATGTGGCCTTTCTCCAGCCGGGTGTACCACTCGGTGCTCACCCCGGCCAGCACCGCGACCTCCTCGCGGCGCAGTCCGGGGACCCGGCGCCGGCCACTGGCAGGCAGCCCGACCTGTTCCGGGGTCAGCTTGGCGCGCCGGGTGGCGAGGAAGTCCCGGATCTGGGCGCGGTTGTCGGGCCGGTCGTCCATGCCCTCCACGGTAAGCGCAGGTGGCGGTGATAAGGAGGTTGAGCTTGTTCCCCCTATAAGCGCGCTCTGCCTCGTGTGCGGCCGGGCGGGTTTTCTGGGATCAGCAGAGAGGACGCCAGCTCTTGGCGTGGTGATCGGCCCGCCCATCGCCCGTCGAAGCCCTCCTGTGACGCACCAGCAGGACCTCCACCACTCAGGAGTACGACCATGACCGGCAAGACCGTACTGATCACCGGCGCGACCAGCGGCATCGGCGCCCACACCGCGCGGCTGCTCCTCGACCGCGGCCACCGCGTGGCCGTCACCGGCCGCGACGAGACCAGGCTCAAGTCCTTCCTCGACGAGACCGGCCACCCCGACCGGCTGCTCGGGATCATCGCCGACGCCGCCGACTGGCCGGCCACCCAAGCCGCCGTGACCCGCACCGTGGAACACTTCGGCGCCCTGCACGCCGCGGTCGCCAACGCCGGTTTCGCCGCCGCCGACCACCCGCGCACCATCGCCGACGGCGACCCGGAGCTGTGGGCGCCGATGGTCCTCACCAACGTCCTCGGCCCCGCCCTGCTGGCCAACGCCGCCCTGCCCCATCTCGAAGCCACCGGCGGGCGGCTGGTCCTCATCGGCAGCGTCGCCGGCCTGAAGAACAGCCCCGCCAACCTCTACTCCGCCACCAAGTGGGCCGTCACCGGCATGGCTGAGAACCTGCGCATGTACGCCACCAGCCGCGGCATCGGCGTCACCCTCGTCAACCCCGGCATGACCGACACCGCCTTCTGGCAAGGCGGCGTCCCGCCCCTCACCATGTCCCCCGAGCCCGTCGCCGAGGCCATCTGCTTCGCCCTCGGCCAGCCGGCCGGCGTCGACCTCAACACCCTGACCATCCGGCCGGTCGGCCAGCCCGTCTGAGGCAGATCCGTGAGCTGTGGTGTTCCAAGGGGAAGCGGCACGTGGCCAGAGACCTCCGGGTCACGTTCGCGTGTGAGACATACGGGGTTCCTGGTAAGGGATGAGCTTCGGGCCAGTGTGAACGGGTGCGAGAGATGATCTAGGCTGGGCGCCCCTGTCCACGATCACCTGGCGGCGTTCTTGCTTCCGTTACCGGCGATTCCCCCGCGCTGGGGCGTGTCTTCGCTGACCTTGGCGGCTCTGGCGGCCCCCGCCTTGCGTACCTATTCGCTGTACTTCCCCGAAGGGCCGACCTACTCGACAAAGGGCTTTGCCTGTCCGCTGAGCTCCGAGCCACTGGCCCCTACGGATATCGGCTGGCTGACAGAGCTCAACTGGCGCACCGTCTCCGCGGACTTGAACGGCTGGCCCACCGCCGTAATGGCGCTTGGTCTGTGTGCGGTTCTCGTTCTTCGGGGAAGGTGGGGCGTCGCCGCCGCGTGGCTGACGGCGGCGCTGTTCGTGGTGATCGCCGGGGTGTTCAGCATTCCGTACGCCGTTCAGGTCAGCTTGGACGACTGTACGGAAACCATCCGATTCGGTGGTTGGGACATCGTCATGTACGGCCCGATCCTGCACTATGTGGCGGGCGCAGTGCTGGTCGCATTCTTGGCGTTGATTCGGCGCGAGGAGGGGGCGCGGCTCCAGGCTTGAGATCGCAGTCGGGCGTGCGGCTCTGATCTCGTCCAGCTCGGTAGGTCACGTGGCGGCACCTTATGCCTCCGGCAGAGACACTCCGGCTCCGGGATGATCGCCCATGCCTTGGTTCCTACACTCGTGAGCCATGGCGACCGACGCGTCGGGTGAACTTGAGGGTCTTGACGGCTTTCTCCGTGAATACCGGGCGGGTGGTTACGCCGTTCAGCAAGTGAGGGAGGCTGTGTGCGGTGGATGCGCGGGCAGGCACTTCAACGTCATGGCCGATGACGATGCGGGTTGTGTCCGACGGATCTGTGTCGCGTGCGGGGACGCCTCCTATGTCGCCGACAGTGCCGATTACGTGGATGAGGCGGATCTTGGAGAATGTGCTTGCCCGTGTGGAGGCGAGGAGTTCGCTGTAGCGGTGGGGTTCGCCTTGCGCGGTGATGGTGAGGTGCGGTGGGTCAGTGTCGGCTTGCGCTGCCTGCGGGACGGAAGCCTCGGCGTCTACGCGGACTGGAAGATCGACTACAGCCCCACTGCTCACCTACTGGAACCGGCCTGATCGTACGGCGGTGGTCAGTTGGATCCCGGGTCGCCGAGCAGGACGACCTTGCCGGCGGCGGGGTCGAAGCCGAGGACCACGTGCTCTTGGCTTCCGCCTTCCGGGGTCATCAGCACCGGCTTGCCGAGTTCCCTGCCGATCGCTCGCAGGAAGTCGCAGAGGGTGTCGACGCCCTTCTGGCCTTGCAGTTCGTGAAGGTCGACGTCGAAGTCGATTTCGGTGTCCGACATGAATCGGAAGATCGCGAGCACGCCCGGAGCGGGCCAGACTCGTAGTGACGCCGTCTCGGCCTCGGGTGGGCGAGCGAGAGCTTCGGCGGCGGTGGGCAGCGGCAGTGCCGTGTCGCCTTGCGAGTACTGCCATTTCCATCCGCGTGCTGTGACCAGGTCCAGGACGGTCTGCCAGTCCTTGACGGTGATGCCCGGTACAAAGAGGTCGGGCAGTGCGCCCATCAAGTCGGGATCGAAGAATTCCCTCACTTCGTCCCACTGGAGATCAGTCATGTCGCCATGCTGGCTGCTTGAGGGGGCTGTCGCAGCTCGATTACTTCGGCCTCTGATTGACATCCGCTCGTCGTCGGTCGATGGCGTCGTGACGATCAGTCACTGGGGTCTGGCAGAAGGTGAGCCATCGTGTGACGGTCGAAGGGAAGCGGCTCATTCTCCCCGGAAGGACACGTTCACGATGGGCGCCGTTCGCGCAGGCTGGGGAAGAAGGAGCCGGAGCGCAGCTCGAACCGCGTGCCGGCGCTTCCAGCTACTCGCGCTCTCACGCACGTCACCCGCCTGTCTCGCACCTGATTCCAGTCGCGCCCCGACAACGCAGAACGCAAGTCCGTCGACATCACGGACCGTAGTCTATTGAGTTCGCTTCGCGCGAGGCATTTCGACTCTCTTGACATGCATGTCAACGATGTCCTTGTGAAAAAGCATCTCGCTGCCGCTCTGCTGATCGCGGGTGCCACGATGGTGTCCGGCTGCGGTCCCGGCGGAACGCAAGCGCCCGTATCGGCGCAGGAGTTTCTTCGCAGTGAGCGGAACGGCTCACTCGACGTCTCCCTCTTACGGGTCTCGGAGTCCGACTATCCGGCATACGATTCACCTGAAGCGCTCGCGGCAGCCAGGCCCATCGTTCTCGCCGGTGTCATCGACGGCTGGCAACAGGGGCCCGCGACAGAGACGTACGCCGGTGGCCCTCTCGAATACCGAGTCGTCCTCCGCATTCGCATCACCGAACCGCTCAAAGGCGTCAAGAAGACACGGTCCCTTGCCGGTGGGATCGCGTACGTCGCGTGGGATCAGGGCGCTGTCGTCCGCGACGACTCTGTGCCGGCAGACCAATGGAAGCCGGCGAAAAGCGTTGCCGACTTCGAGAAGGCGATGCCGTCGGGCACCAAGATCCTCGCGTATCCGAGGGAATTGCCACAGGAGGCACTCACCGGCGCAGTACGCATCCCCGGTGCCAAGCTGCCTGGCTCGGCGCAGCTCATGCTGGTTCCCCCGCAAGGGCTCGTTCTGGAAGACCCCGTTCTGGCCGCACAGCGCTCTGGTGGTCAGACCGCGCTCGTCGGAGGACGAGAGCCACTTTCGGCGGGCGGCAATGCCTGGCTCCAGCCCAGGAGCATGGACGAACTCATTGCCCGGCTGAAGGACCATGGCATCTCTGAATGACACGTCAGGCGCCCGTCGGGGCGCCTGATTTCGCTTGAGCTTTGAACTGGCACGGGGCCGGCTGCGTTGTGCGGTGGCGCGAGCTGCGATCGGCAACGCGCGAACTTGGTAACTGGTCACAGTGCGATGGGGCGGTAAGCGGACGCCTGGGCAACGACTTGTTCCGGGGTTGGTTCAGCTGTTGAGGGCCAGAAGATCAGGTCGGAGACATGGCCTGAAGGGCATGCGAATGAGCGGTCCAGTATCTCCAGCCAGCTGTCGAGTTCCCGCTCGTCCGCGTACTCCCCATCCATGATGCGCTGCACCAAGGAGACGGCCTCCCCGCGATTCAGGTGCACGCTCAGCCCGTACCCCGCCGAAGGGTTTGATCCGCCATGGGGTGGATCGTATCGCCCGGATCTTGAGGAGGGGTGGCTGGACAGGGGTCGGGGGGAGTGAGGAGGTGCGTCTCTGACGTGACTCCACGGGAGGCTTCGGGGTTCGGGCAAATTTGGATAGTTGCAGGTCATGGGCGTCGTTGGGGGCGGCGAGTGTGGCGGCGGACGGGGTGGATGTCGCTCATGCTCGTCAATGGAGCCGAGTGTCACCGTGCGTGGTGATTGACCGGCTCGTTCGAGTATCCGAGGGTGAAGCGGAGCCGGATCATGGCTGAGCAGGGGCGCGTGCGGTGGAAGCGGTTTGCCGTGATCTTGGCTCCGGTGGCGGTGGTGACGTCGGTGGTGGTGGGTGCCACGGCTCAGGGGGTCATCGGGGCTACGTTCGTGGTGGCCGGTAGTGCGTTCAAGCTTTCCGTGGGGGAGTTGCGGGGGCAGGGGTTCGCCATGACCGGTGGGGTGGTGGAGAACAGGGCGGGGCGGTCGATTCCGGTCATCGCGACTGGGGTGCGGCGGGCTGTGGTGACCGATCTGTGCCAGAGCGTGCTGGTGAGGACGCCGTTCGGGCCCGTCACGATGCGGCTCACCGGGGGGCGGGGCGGGAACGTGGTGACGATCGATGATCTGGTGCTCGATGTGGAGACCGGGCGGACGGGGGCCGATCTTCGGGCGCTGGAGCTGGGGCGGGATGCTGCCACGTTGGACGAGGTGCCGGGGCTCAGGGGGCCGGCCGGGGCGTTCGGCAGTCAGGCTTCGGCGGTCACGCTTCGTGATCTCAGGTTGAGCCCGCGGGCGGCTACGGCGGCGACGTTCAGGTTGCCGGATCTCGGGCTCGACGTGGTGCGAGGGGAGCGCGAGTGCTTCTGAGGGCGGGATGTGGTGCGAGGGGAGCGCGAATGCTTCTGAGGGCGGGATGTGGTGCGAGGGGAGCGCGAATGCTTCTGAGGGCGGGATGTGGTGCGAGGGGAGCGCGAATGCTTCTGAGGGCGGGATGGCGGCGGGGGCGGCCGTTCTGGGGTGGGGTGTTCGTCGTCGCGGCGGGGGTGGAACTGCTCTCCGTTCCGATGGCGCTTGAGGCTTTGCCGGTGGCCGTCATGTTCGGGGCTGTGGGGGTCAGCTATCTGATCGCGCTGCTCATGGTGATGGCAGGGGTGCTGGTCTGGGTGCAGCCGGCTCAGCGGGTCTTTCTCGGGCTGGTGGCGCTGGTGTTGTCGCTGGCGTCCTTCGTCTACTCCAATCTGGGCGGTTTTCTGGTCGGGATGGTCCTGGGGCTGGTGGGCGGCATGCTGGTGATGGCCTGGGCCCCTGAGAGCGAGCCGGACAACCGCGTCGACACCTTCAGCGTCCGGGGCGTGGTGAGGGGGTGGCGCAGGTCACGGGGTGACGATGGCGAAGTCCGGGGTGGGGGTCTCCAGGACGGCGATCAGCCGTTGGAGGACGGCCGGGTCGCCGTCGTGGTCGAGGCCGCGGTCGGTGTCGCCGGTGAGCAGCCCGAGCAGGCGGTCCTTGGTGAGGCGGAGGGTGAGGTCGGGGCTGCCGCCGGACGGGGACTGCTCGTGGATCAGGGCGCCGTTGGACATCGTGGTGCGATGATGCTCGCCCGGGCTGGTGTCCGTGAGGTGCCAGTCGATGGTGAAGTGTTCGGTCCAGGCGGACGGGCCGTTGACGCGGATGGCGAGGGAGTCGAAGAGCTGGGCCGGCGTCAGGGCGTTCAGGAGGCCGGGCGGGGCGGTGTCGGTCGCGGCGGGTGACGGGCCGCCGGCCAGCTCTTGGGCGCCCGTGAGGTAGAAGTTGCGCCAGGTGGCGTTCTCGGCGCCGTGCCCGAGGCGGGTGTAGACCTGGGCGAGGAGGCGGCGGGCGGCGGAGTCGCGCGGGTCGGCGAAGACGGCGTGGTTGAGCAGGGTGGCGGCGAAGCGGAGGTCGCCTTCCTGAATGTAGCCGCCGGCCAGGGCGACGACGGCGGAGGTGCCGCCGAAGGCTTCGACGTAGCGGCGGGCCTGCTCGACGGGCGGGTACTCCCACAGGTGGGCGGGGTTGCCGTCGAACCAGCCCAGGTAGCGCTGGTAGATGGCCTTGACGTTGTGGCTGACGGAGCCGTAGTAGCCGCGGGTGTGCCAGGCCTGTTCGAGGGCGGGCGGCAGTTGCATGGTCTCGGCGATCTCGGGGCCGGTCAGGCCGCTGTTCAGCAGGCGCAGGGTCTGGTCGTGCAGGTACGCGTACAGGTCGCGCTGCTGCGACAGGAACGTGACGATGCGCTCGGGGCCCCAGGTGGGCCAGTGGTGGGAGGCGAAGGCCACGTCCGCCTGGTCGGCGAACAGGGCGATGGCCTCGGTCAGGTAGCGCGCCCAGACCCGGGTGTCGCGGACGGGCGCGCCGCGCAGGGTGAGGACGTTGTGCAGGTTGTGGGTGGCGTTCTCGGCCAGGCAGAGGGCGCGGTGGCCGGGGAAGAGGAAGTTCATCTCGGCCGGGGCCTCGGTGCCGGGGGTGAGCTGGAAGACGATGCGCACGCCGTCGACCGTCTCCTCCTGGCCGGTGCGGGTGACGTCGAGGGTGGGCGGGACGAGGGAGACGGTGCCGGTGGAGGCGCCCATGCCGAGGCCGCAGCCGAGCCGGCCTTCCGGGTCACGGGGCAGGAACTGGCCGTACATGTACGCGGCGCGGCGGTTCATGGCGGTGCCGGCGTGGACGTTCTCGGAGACGGCGTGCTCCATGAAGCGGGCGGGGGCGATGACGGGGATGCCGTCGCCGTCGGTGACGCCGCGGGCGCCGCCGAAGTGGTCCACGTGGGAGTGGGTGTAGATCAGGGCGGTGACCGGGCGGTCGCCGCGGTGGTCGCGGTAGAGCCGCAGGGCCGCGGCCGCGCACTCGGTGGAGATCAGCGGGTCGATGACGATGACGCCGCGCTCGCCCTCCACGAGGGTCATGTTGGCCAGATCGAGGCCGCGTACCTGGTAGATGCCGTCGGTGACCTCGTACAGGCCCTGCTTGGCGCAGAGCTGCGCCTGCCGCCACAGGCTGGGGTGCGCGGTGGGCGGGCAGTCGGCGTCGAGGAAGGCGTAGGCGTCGTTGTCCCAGACGACCTTGCCGTCGGCCGCCCTGATCAGGGCGGGGGTCAGCTTGGCGACGAAGCCGCGGTCGGCGTCGTCGAAGTCGGTCCGGTCGTGGAAGGGAAGGTCTGCCATGCGACGGTGGTGCCCGGCATCGCCTGTGATGAGGGCAAGCGAACGCTCAAATGTTCAGGAAGGAAGGAACTTGGTGAGGAGGTCGGCGAGCTTGGCGAGGGAGTCGGCGAAGTCGGCGACCGGGCGGAGCCGGTCGCGCAGGCGGCGGAACGCGTCCGCGATGCGGCTCGTGTCCCGCTCCGCGGCCGGGCGGGCGGCCTCGTCGAGGAGCTCCTGCGCGTCGCGGCCGGCCCGTTCGGGGTGGTCGATCTCGTCGGAACGGGCGGCGACTCGCGTCATGAGGTCGGCGAGCAGCGCCTCCAGCCGCACCAGGTCCGGGTCAGGGGCGGCGGCGCTCTGGCCCGATGTCGTGACGTTCTGGGTGAAGTGGGAGCCGGGGCCGCCGAACTGGCTGCCGGTGAACGTCCCGCTGTAGGTGTAGCTGTCGTCGGTCATGACTTGCCCTCGCCGCGCTGCTCGGTGGTGTTCTGGACGAACTGGGAGCCGGGCCCGCCGAACTGGCCGCCCTGGAAGCTGCCGCTGTAGTGCGTGGTGCTGGAGATGGAGACCGCGGTGGCCTGGCGCCGGTAGGCGGTGGTGTCGACGCCTTTGTCCTCCAGGAAGTCGAGCACGGCCGAGGTCAGCCGCTCCTCGATGAGCTTGGTGTACTTGAAGGTGTCCAGCTCGTGGATCATGGTGTCGGCCCGCTCGGCCGCGCCCAGCTCGCGCAGGCTCAGGCGGGCGCCGTAGTCGTAGGCGGTGTACGCGCGCGGGTCGTCCACGCCGATGCTGTGCCGGAACGACTGCCACCCCATGCGCAGCAGCCGCACGGGCGCGGCGACGATGTCGCGGAACAGGTAGAGGACGCTCCCGCGCAACGCGTGGTACGCCAGGAGCGGCGGCGAGGAGAGCGGCAGCTCGTCCACGTGCCGGTACGCCTTGGCCGCGGGCGGCAGCACGGTGACGACGAACTCGGTGTAGAGCATGCGGCCCTCGACCGCGAGGTGCACGAACGCGGTGACCGACGTCCCCCGGTCTTCCGCCGGGATGATGATGCGGCCCGACGGGTCGAGCACGCTCGGCCCCTCCGAGTTGATGTCCAGCCGCTGGTAGTGCCGCGCCCCGGCCTGGGGGCTGCGGATCACGGCGGAGACGACCTGCTCCGGCAGGTTCGTCCAGGGGCGCAGCTGCTTGGAGTCGACCAGGGGGTGCAGCGCCGGGCCCGCGCCGTTCCAGCCGTGCAGCTGGTTGAACCGGCCACTGGCGACGATCTGGTCGCGGATGCGCAGGTTGATGATGCCCGCCGGGTGGGACTGCGCGCTCATCTGCTCCAGCCGTTCGCGGACGAACGTGTGCAGCTCCAGCGGGTCGATCTCGACGAGCGGGCGCACCGGCCCCGAGCCGTTGTGCGCGCCGGCCGTGCGGTCCATCTCGACGGCGATGGTCCAGGCGCGGGCCGTGTCGCCGGCGCCGAGGAACGGGTTGCGCCCGGAGTAGAGCGTGATGTTGCCGTGCTGGGCCGCGCCGATCCACTGCAGCCGTTGCTCCGTCTCGTCGCCGGCGGCGGGGCCGGACGGCGGCGGCGCGCCCGGGCGCAGGTCGCGGCCGATGACGCGGTAGACGGCGATGCGGTAGGCGATGGCGACGCCGAGGGTGACGAGCGCCATGATGGGCCACTGCGTCACCAGCCCGGCATCGGTGGGGATGCCTCCGCCGAGCAGCAAGCGCGTGGACACGGAGGCCACGAGCACGAGGGCCATGGGCACCGCCAGGAGCGCCGAGAAGACGAGCCAGGCGATGAGCTTGTGCGTCCAGGGGAGCCTGCGTATCGGCCGAACGGTGAGGAAGGCGAACGGGAGCACCACGGCGAGCCATTGGATCGTGCCAGTGGTGAGGACCAGGAGGCCGAGGACGAGCACGAGGGTCAGCACGACCTCGCGGGCCAGCAGGAACGACCGCGCCCGCAGGCAGTGCCGCAGCACGGGCACGACGTCGAAGCCGCCGTGCGAGGGCGCGACGCCCCGGTGCCGGTTGCGGACCAGCTCGCGCAGCGCCACCTCGCGGTACGTCGGATCCAGGTACGCGGCGACGGACATGTACCGGGTCGCGTCTCGCATGGCGGTGCCGGAGGGGGCCTGCGAGGTGGCCGGCGGGGGTGGGGAAGGACTGGTGTGCATGCCCGGCTCCTCTCGACGGAGAGATCAGCCTCATACACGTTAGGCGATCCGTAATCGTACGACTACGGAATAACGATTCTGGTATGCCTCGTGGTAGGCAGGGTCTGGAGGAAGGGGTCGATATGGGGTTACGCGTGGTGGGGGCGGGGTTCCCGCGTACGGGGACGACGTCGTTGCGCAAGGCGCTGGAGCGGCTGCTCGGGGCGCCCTGCTACCACATGGAGGAGCTGTTCGCCCGGCCGGGCGACGCCGCCGTCTGGCGTGACGCCTGCGCGGGGACGCTGCCGGACTGGGACGGGTTCCTGGCCGGGTACGCGGCGGGGGTGGACTGGCCGGTGTCGTGGTTCTGGCGGGAGCTGTCCGCCGCGTACCCGGACGCGCTGGTGCTGCTGTCGCGGCGGGAGAGCCCCGAGCGCTGGTACGAGAGCATGGACCGCACGGTGCTGCAGGGGGCCCGCCACCTGATGGGCGGGGGCCCGGCGGGTGAGCGGCCGCCGTTGCTCGCCGGGAGCGCCGAGCAGGCCGACGCGATGCAGGACGTGATCAGGGCGCTGTTCGGTGGCGCGTTCGGCGATCCGTACGACCGTGACCGGATCGTCGCCGCCTACGAGCGGCATCTCGCCGAGGTCCGCGCCACGGTGCCGGCGCACCGGCTGCTGGAGTGGCAGCCGTCGGAGGGGTGGGAGCCGGTGTGCGCGGCGCTCGGCGTTCCCGTCCCCGACGAGCCGTTCCCGCACGAGAACACCACGGCGCAGGCGCAGGCCCGCATCAGGCGCTGACCGGCACCCGGTCGGGTGCCGCGCGCCGGCCCAGCGCGGTGAGGATCAGCGTCACGGCGACTGAGCCGGTCGCCAGCACCGTCATCGCCACGGCCGGCGAGGTCAGCTGGGCCACCGCGCCCGCGAGGGCCGCGCAGAGGCCCTGCACGGCGGACATGCCGACGAAGTGCAGGCCGAGGGCCTGGCCGGCGAGGCCGGCGGGGGTGTGGGACATCAGGCGTTCCTGGAGGATCAGGCCCGCGCCGAAGCCGGCGGAGGCGACGGCGACCACGACGGCCGCCGCCACCCCTTCCGGCCGCAGGACGAAGATCAGGTACGGCGCCGCCAGCAGCAGGCGCAGCGGGATCGCGAGACGGGGCCGCCACGCGGGCGGCACCAGGCGCCCCACGGCCACGTCGCCCAGGAACATGCCGAGCGCCGCGCACGCGTGCAACGTCCCGGCGAACGCGGGGGCGTACGACACGTAGAGCGACTCGCAGCCGATGACCAGGCCGTTCGGGATCCACAACAGCAGGTACGCCACCCGCCGGGGCCGCGCGGACCACAGGAAGGCGTTGGCCCGCCAGGTCGCCGAGACGGACGGGCGCCCGGCGACGCGCGGCGGGCGGGCCGTGAGGCCCAGGCGGGCGGCCAGGGCCGACGCCACGTGCAGCGCCGCCGCCAGGATCAGGCACGTTCGCGGTGTGAGGGACGTCAGCAGCGCGCCGCCCGCCGCGAACCCGGCCACCTGCGTCAGCCCCGACACCATGTTGAACACCGAACGGCCCAGCACGTAGCCGCCCTTCGGCAGGATCTCGGTCAGCAGCCCCGACCGCACGCCCCCGCCCAGCGACGCGATCAGCCCCTGCGCGAGGAGGACGGCGAAGATCGCCGCGACCGGCAGGCCGGGCCAGGCGAGCAGCGCCGCGCCGGCCGCGTACGCGAGCGAGAGGCCGCACAGGATCGCCCGCGGCGGCAGGCGGTCGGCGGCCGAGAGCAGGAACGCGGCCCCCACCAGCTGCGCGAGCTGCGGCCCGAACATGCTCACCGCCGCCAGGAACGGCGAGCCGGTGGCACGGAAGACCAGCGTGCCGAGGGCCAGGGCGCCGATCGTCTGGGCGCAGGAGTGGGCGGTGAAGGAGAGCAGGAACGGGGTGTACTCCGGCGTGCGGAGCAGGGCTCGGTAGCTGCGCATGGGTACGAAGTCTCGGAGAGGCCCCCGGACCGTGTTTACTGTTTCGCCGGCGCGCGAAAGGTCGTACACGGATGGGCTTGTGGCAGATCGACACCGACACGCTGGCGCGCAGCCGGTTCGTGCTGTCGCCGTTCGCCGAGACGTTCGCGAGCCTGAAGCTGCTGCACGCGGGCGCTGGCCGGCATCCGGGCGAGGCGGCGTGGCTGCGCGCGCACCTGCCCGGCTACCGCGCCCGCCTCGCCGACGACCCGGTGGCGGCGCTGATCGTGCGGGCGGCGCTCGGCGCGTCCTGGATCGCCGACTTCTTCTGCCCCACCTCGCGTGAGGGGGAGAGCTTCGAGGAGACCGTCGCCCGGGTGCGGGCGGCGGGCGCGCGGGAGGCGCGCGACAACCTGCGCGTCTCGCTCCGCGGCCCGCTCCCCGCCGCCCTGGAGCGGGACGACCTGCCCGAGCGGGCGGCCGCCCTCCTGACGTACGTCTGGGACGAGACCGTACGACCGTACTGGCGGCGCCGCCGGCGCATCCTCGAAGCGGACATGGTGGCGCGGACGGCGCGGGTGAGCCAGGGCGGCTGGGCGGCCGTGCTGGACTCGCTGCGGCCCGGTACGCGGTGGCTCGGGGAGAGCCGCTTCCAGGTCAACATGAACGCGTATCCGCCCCGTGAGGTGGCCGCCGGGGCGGAGCTGCTGTTCATGCCGGTGACGCCGCGGGCCGGGTGGGTGTCGTGGGAGGGGCGGGAGCGGTACGCCCTCGTCTACCCGTGCCTGGGGGTGCTCGCCGAGGACCACGACCGGCGGCCCGCCCCGGCCGGGCTCGCCGCGCTCGTCGGCGGCGCGCGGGCCGGGGTGCTGGTGCTCCTGGGCACCCCCATGAGCACGACCCAGCTCGTCGCCGTGACCGGGCAGGCGCTCGGGTCCGTGGGGCGGCACCTGCGGGTGCTGCTGGACGCGGGGCTGGTGGAGCGGCGGCGGGCCGGGCGGTCGGTCCTCTATGTGCGGACGGCGGCGGGGGACGTGCTGGTGGAGGCATCAGGGACCGACGTCACTCCGAGCTGACCCCCTCGAACAGCAGCTTCGCGGCCGCCATCGCCCCGTCCGAGCGGACCTCGCCCGCCACCTCCGCCGCCCGCGCCCGGGTCCCGGCCTCCAGCGCCGTCCCGAGCGCCGCCGACAGGGACGCGACGGTCGGCACCGGCCCGTCGTGCGCCACCCCGATCCCCAGCGCGGCCACCCGCCCCGCGTAGTAGGGCTGGTCCACCATCTGCGGCACCACCACCTGCGGCGCGCCCGCGCGGGCGGCGGTGGTCATGGTGCCCGCGCCCCCGTGGTGCACCACGGCGGCGACCCGGCGGAACAGCGCCTGCTGGTTGACCTCGCCGACGGCGAAGCAGTCGGCGGCGTCGTCGACGAGGGACAGGTCGGCCCAGCCCCGGGCGAGCAGGACGCGGTGCCCGTGGGCGCGGACCGCCTCGACGGCCACGCGGGCGACGTCCTCGGCCGCCGCCATGGGCATGCTGCCGAAGCCGACGTACACGGGCGGCGGGCCCGCGTCCAGGAACGCCTCCAGGTCGGCGGGCAGCGGGCGCTCGTCGGGCAGGATCCACGCGCCGGTCTGGACGACGTCGAGGTCGGCGGGCAGCACCCACGGGCTGAGCAGCGGGTCCGTGGCCAGCCACGGGTGATCTGTGAGCAGGTGGTCGCGGAAGTTGTCCACAGGGGGAAGGCCGGCCGACGCTCTGTGGGCGTTGACCGGACCGCCGAATAGGGCGTTCATGTGCTGGATGTCGAGGTCCCACAGCACCCGGTTGTCGGTCACGCCGGCGGGGTGCGGGTGGCTCGGGTACTCGAACGGCGGGTGGTGCGGCGACGGCAGCATGGTCGGCTGGAAGCACGTGTAGACGTAACGCGTGCCCAGCTTCTCGGCCGCCGCCCGCGCGCCCGCCACGGCGGGGAACATGCCGGTGGCCACCACCACGTCGCAGCCCTCCGAGGCGGCCTCGGTGACCGTGTCGTAGGTCTCGGCGACCATGTCGGCCACCCGCTGCGCCATGTCCGCGCTCCTGAACCGCTTCGGCCCCTTCACCATGGACCGTGCCGTCGGGCCGACCGGCACCAGCGGCACGCCGGCCCGCGCCAGCACCGCCGCGAACTCCTCGTCGGGCGGCGCGCACACCCGCACCTCGGCGCCGAGGCCGAGCAACTGGACGGCCAGCGCCGCCATGGGCTCGACATCGCCGCGGGACCCACGGGTGGACAGCAACACTCGCACAACGTTCTCATTTCTGCAGGTCTTCGGCCTAGGCCGGCGATTCTGCCGCATGCCGGGGGCCTTGCCGCAAGCCCCCGGGTGCGCTATACGTTGAGAGTGGAAAGGAGTGGTACGTCCCCTTTCTGCAGCTAAGACCGCGTGGTAGCTTCCTGCCGAGCAAGCCTTGATCCCGTACGAGGCAGGGGCGCGACATGAGCGGCGAGCAGGACAACACCGCGGCCATGAGCGGCGAGCAGGACAACACCTCGCAGTGGGCGCGCGCCTGGCAGGTGCTGGGGCCCGTGACGGACCTGGTCACCCCGATGGCGGTACGGGTCGCGGCGTCGCTGCGGCTGACCGACCTGATGGCCGGCGAGCCCGCCATACCCGTCGAGGAGCTGGCCCGCAGGTCCGGCACCGATCCCGACGCGCTGGGCCGGCTGCTGCGGCTCCTCGTCTGCCGGGGGATCTTCACCGAGCCGGAGCCGGGCACGTTCGCCGTCAACGAGCCCGCCGCGCTGCTGGCCTCCGACCACCCGGCGCAGCTACGGCAGCGGCTCGACCTGGACGGCTTCGGCGGGCGGATGGACCTGGCGTTCACCGGCCTGCTGCACACCGTCCGCACCGGCAAGCCCGCGTGGGAGGCGGTCTTCGGCGCCCCGTACTGGGACTATCTCGCCGCCGAGCCGCAGGTCAGCGCGTCGTTCGACGCCATGATGGCCTCGGGCGACGACTACGTGGCCGACGCGGCCGAGGCGTACGACTGGTCGGGCGTGCGGCACGTCGTGGACGTCGGCGGCGGCACCGGCGTGCTGCTGTCGGAGATCCTGCGCGCCCACCCCGGCCTGCGGGCCACGCTCGTGGACCTGCCGGACACCGTGGAGCGCGGCCGGCGCTACCTGGCCGGGCGCGGGCTGGCGGAGCGGTGCGCGTTCGCCGGCCAGAGCTTCTTCGAGCCGCTGCCCGCCGGGGGCGAGGTGTACGTGCTCAAGCGGGTGCTGCACGACTGGGGTGACGACGACGCCGTACGGATCCTGCGCCGCTGCGCGGAGGCGGCCGGGCCGCACGGGAAGGTCGTCGTGATCGAGACCGACAGCGGCCTCGGCTCCGACCCGGCCGGGCTGGCCGAGATGAACCTGCGGATGCTCGTGCTCACCGGCGGCCGCGAGCGCACCGTCGACGACTACCGCGCCATCGCCGCCGAAGCCGGGCTCGGCCTGGCCGGCGTGCGTCACACGCCGCTCGGGCACATCGTGCTCGAATGCGCTCACCTGTGACCGAAGGCGTAGACGACCGGCGCCCGCGCCGAAGCCTCCCCGTCGAGCCGCCGCACGTCGCCGAGGAACCGCGCCCGCAGGGCTGACAGGTCCTCGGGGCCGAGCGTCCCGACCTCGGGGTAGTGCGGGCTGCGGCTGTAGATGCGCCACACCTGCTCGTCGTCGGAACGCGGTAGGACGACTTCTCCGGGCACCGTGCGCACGGAGGTGAAGCCCGCCCGGGCCAGCGCCGCCGCGCAGCGCCGCTCGTCGCCGAGGGCCTCCATCGGGTCACGCAGGTCCAGGCCGAGCTCGGCCGCGCGGGCGCGGAACAGCCGGGCCATGACCGGGAAGCCGGCCCGCATGGCCGAGAAGCCGACGAGCCCGCCCGGCTTCAGCACCCGGCGCCAGGCGGCCAGCGCCTCCTCGACCGACAGGTACAACATCCCCGCCGAGCAGATCACCGCGTCGAACGTGCCCTCCCCGAAGCGGTCGAGCCGGAGCACGTCGCCCTGCTCGTAGGTGACGTTCGGCAGGCCCGTGCCGAGCCGTCCGGCCTGGGCCAGCATGCCCGCCGAGACGTCCACCCCGACCACGCGCCCGGCCGGGCCGACCGCGCGGGCGGCGGCCACGGCGGCGAAGCCCGTGCCGGTGGCGGCGTCGAGTACGTGCCCGCCCGGCGGCAGCGCGGCCAGCTCCACCAGGCGCTCGGCGTAGCGGACGTGCCAGTCCGCGCCCGCATACCGGCCGGCCCGGCCGTCGAAGTACGAAGCGGTCATTTCCCGCCCCTGTCAGCTCGTGAGGATGACGAGCCGCTGCGTCGCGCGTGTCATCGCGACGTACCGGTCGACGGCCCCTTCGATGCCCTCGCCGAAGGAGTCGGGGTCGACGAGGACGACCAGGTCGAACTCCAGCCCCTTCGACAGCTCGGGCGTCAGCGACCGCACCCGCGGCCGCTCCGCGAACGCCGGATCGCCGATGACGCACGCGGTGCCGTCGGCGTGCTCGGCCAGCCAGGCGTCGAGGATCGAGCCCAGCTCCGAGGCCGAGCCGTGGACGACCGGCACGCCCGTGCTGCGGATGGAGGTGGGCACGTTGGCGTCCGGGAGCGCGGCCCTGATGACCGGCTCCGCCTCCGTCATGATCTCTTCCGGCGTGCGGTAGTTGACGCCGAGCGAGGCCAGGGTGATCCGGTCGAGGCCGACCCGCTTGAGCCGGTCCTCCCACGACTCCGTGAACCCGTGCCTGGCCTGCGCCCGGTCCCCGACGATGGTGAAGCTCCCGGACGGGCAGCGCAGCAGCAGCATCTGCCACTCGGCGTCGGTGAGCTCCTGGGCCTCGTCCACGACGATGTGCGCGAACGGGCCGGCCAGCCGGTCGGGGTCGGCGGCGGGCACGACGCTCTCGTCCACGAGGCTGTTGCGCAGGTCCTCGCCGCGCAGCATCGTCACCAGGCCCTCGCCGTCGTCGTCGGCCTCCAGCAGGTTGTCGACGACGTGCGACATGCGCTCGCGCTCGGCGGCGAGGGCGGCCTCCTGGCGGCGGCGCCGCCGCGACTCCTCGGGGTCGCCGAGCCGCTGCCGGGCCGCGTCCAGAAGCGGCAGGTCGGACGTCGTCCACGCCTGAGCGTCGGCGCGCTGCAGCCGCCGGATCTCGTCGGCGCTCAGCCAGGGCGCGCACATCCGCAGGTACGCGGGCACGGACCACAGGTCACCGACCAGGTCGGCGGCCTCGATCAGCGGCCAGGCGCGGTTGAAGGCGGTGAGCAGCTCCCGGTTGCGCAGGAGCGAGGTGCGCAGCAGCTCGGGCGAGACGTCCTCGTCGTCGTGCTTGTCGGCGAGGATCGTGAGCAGCTCCTCCCAGATCTGGTCGCGAGCCTCGTTGTGCGGGGTGCCGGGGTCGGGCGCGGCGAACGCCTCGGCCCAGTCGTCGGCGCTCAGCCAGATGTCGGACCAGTGGGTGGTGACGGTCATGCCCTTAGTGGGCGGGTTCTCGTAGAACTTCACGGCCGGCTCGATCGCCTTGATCAGCTCCGCGGACGCCTTCAGCCGCGCCACCTCCGGGTCCGTCTCGATCGCCGCCGTGGCCCCCTCGGCGACGAGGTCCCGCAGCGTGCAGGTCTGCACGCCCTCCTCGCCGAGGCTGGGCAGGACGTCGGCCACGTACGCCAGGTACGGCTGGTGCGGCCCGACGAACAGCACGCCGCCCTTACGGTGACCGAGGCGAGGGTCGGAGTAGAGGAGGTAGGCGGAGCGGTGCAGGGCGACGACGGTCTTGCCCGTGCCGGGGCCGCCGTCCACGACGAGGGCGCCGCGGGAGCCCGCGCGGATGATGGCGTCCTGGTCGGCCTGGATCGTGGCCAGGACGTCGCGCATCCGGGGCGAGCGGCTGCTGCCCAGGCTGGCGATGAAGGCGGACTGGTCGTCGAGCGCGGCGCGCCCCTCGATGCCGTCCGGGGTGAACACCTCGTCCCAGTAGTCGCTGATCCGGCCCCGGGTCCAGCGGTACCTGCGGCGGCTGGCCAGGCCCATCGGGTTGCCGTGGGTGGCGCCGAAGAACGGCTCGGCGGCGGGGGAGCGCCAGTCGAGCAGGAGCCGGCGGCCGTCGCTGTCGGTGAGGCCGAGGCGGCCGATGTAGACGGGCTCGGGGTCGTCCGTACTGACCATGTGCCCGAGGCAGAGGTCGAGGCCGAAGCGGCGCAGCGCACGCAGGCGGCCGGTCAGGCGGTGGATCTCCAGGTCCCGGTCCAGAGCCTGCCGGCCCTTGCCGCCGGGCGCCTTGCGCTCGGCGTCGAGGCGCTCCGACAGCTCGGCGATCGCCTGCTCCAGGCTGCGCGCGATGGCCGCGAAGTGCTGCTCGTCGCGGGCGATCAGCGCCGGGTCCGCCTTGGGGGCGAGGTGCGCGGGAAGGTCGAAGGCGCTGGTGGTGGCCGGGTTCACAGTCATAGGCTCCGATCTGGGGTGACTCGCGGCTGTCGATTGTGCGGCACGACCGGGGTCTTGCCGCAAGCCCCCCGTTGCGCTATACGTTGAGAGTGGCGGGAGGTGTGACCTCCGCATTTCATCGTGACGCTCTCATCGCGACCTCGTCCCGGGGGTCCGGCCCATGGCTTCCGACCAAGAAGAGCCGGCCGTGCTGGTGCAGGTGCTGCGCCTGGTGGAGACGCTGGTGATGCTGGCCGCGACCGCCGACGAGCAGGTCGCGTGGTGCCGGCGGCACGGCTGGTGCGAGGATGAGCTGGCGCTCGACTTCGACTGGGCCAACGGGCTGGTGCCGAACGTGGACGAGCAGGCCCCCGGGCTGCTGTCGCCGGCCCTGCACGAGTGCCTGCGGCAGATCGACGACCTGCTCGGCAGGATGGGCGGGCAGGCCAACGCCGACAAGTGGACCGCTGTAGGGCTGGCCACCGACCCCGACTGGGCCGAGATCCGCAACCTCGCCAGGCGGGCGCTGACCGAGGTGACCGGGCTGGTCCGGGTGCCGTCCCCCGACGTGCTGTGACCGTCCACCGCCTTGCTTGACGGCCCACCGCCTTGCTTGACGGCGGGACGGCGCGGGGGCAGGCTCGGGGCGGACCACCGGAGGTGGGCGATGACCGAGATCCCGCGATTCCCGATGCGGCGCGCGGAGAAGTGCCCGTTCGACCCGCCGCCGCAGCTCCGGGACCTGCAACGCGACGCCCCGCTCGTCCGGGTGCGCCTGTGGAACGGCAGCACCCCCTGGCTGGTCACCCGGCACGCCGAGCAGCGCGCCCTGCTGAGCGACCCCCGGCTCAGCGCCGACCTCCGGCGCCCCGGCTACCCCCACAT
Organism: [Actinomadura] parvosata subsp. kistnae; assembly: GCF_900323885.1. Lineage (GTDB taxonomy): Bacteria > Actinomycetota > Actinomycetes > Streptosporangiales > Streptosporangiaceae > Nonomuraea > Nonomuraea composti. The sequence goes on from NZ_OOHJ01000018.1 coordinate 3,340,592, forward strand.
GGTGGAGGCCGGGCCGGAGGCGGGCTTCAGCTTCATCCTCATGGACGACCCCGAGCACGCCCGGCTGCGCCGGATGGTGACCGCGCCGCTGACCACGCGGCGGGCGCAGGCGTTGCGGCCGGTCACGCAGGAGATCGTGGACGGTCTCATCGACGACCTGCTGGCCGGGCCGAAGCCGGTCGATCTGGTGGAGGCGTTCGCGCTGCCGGTGCCGTCGCTGGTGATCTGCAGGCTGCTCGGGGTGCCGTACGAGGATCACGGCTTCTTCCAGGCCAACAGCCGGATCCTGATCAAGCACGACGTCACCTTCGACGAGCGCGCCCAGGCCGGGCTGCGGATCACCCAGTATCTCGGCCGCCTGATGGCCCGCAAGACCGCCGACCCGGGCGACGACCTGCTGTCGGAGCTGGCCCAGCGGGTCGCGGCCGGTGAGCTGGCCGAGGCGGAGGCCATGCAGATGGGCGTGCTCATCCTGCTGGCCGGCCACGAGACCACCACGAACATGATCGCGCTGGGCACGCTCGCCCTGCTGGAGCACCCCGGCCAGCTCGCCGCGCTGCGTGCGGGCGATGCCGAGCTGACCGTCTCGGCCGTGGAGGAGCTGCTGCGTTACCTGACGATCACCCATCAGGGGCTGCGGCGGGTGGCGACCGAGGACATCGAGATCGCCGGCCTGACCGTGCGGGCGGGCGAGGGCGTGGTGCTGGACCAGGCGACGGGCAACCGCGACCCGGACGCGTTCCCCGGCGACCCCGACCGGCTCGACCTGCGGCGCGACGCCCGGCGGCACGTGGCGTTCGGGTACGGCGTCCACCAGTGCCTGGGCCAGCAGCTCGCCCGCATGGAGCTCCAGGTAGTCCTCGGGACGCTCTACCGCCGCATCCCCACGCTGCGGGCCGCCGTCGGCCTGGAGGAGATCCCGTTCAAGGAGGACGGCCTCGTCTACGGCGTGTACGAGCTGCCGGTGGCCTGGTGACTCAGTGGCCGGTGGCCCCGTCGAGGCGCTCGCGGAGCAGGTCGGTGTGGCCGTTGTGGCGGGCGTACTCCTGGATCATGAGCGTGTGGACCCAGCGCAGCGACATGGTGATGCCGCGCCGCGGGTCGGTGAACGTCTCGTCGAGTGAGTGGCCCGCCAGGGTGCGGCGGACGGCGTCGAGCTCGGCCAGGTAGGTCGCGTGGTCCGCCGCCGCGTCCGCCCCGTCCACGTCGAACTCGGCGTTCAGGTCGTCGTCGGTGCAGAACAGGTACGGCACCCGCTCGCCGGCGAACCGGGTGCGGAACCAGTCGCGCTCCACCTCGGCCATGTGGCGCAGCAGCCCGAGCAGCGACAGGTGCGACGGCTCGATGTGGCGCGACTTCAGCTGGGCGGCGGTCAGGCCGCCGCACTTCCAGAGCAGGGTCTCGCGGTGGTGGTCGAGCCAGGCGTCGGCGATGGCCCGCTCGTCGGCGGCCGGCACGGTCAGGTGGGGGTTGAGCCGGGTGATCTCCGGCGATCGCCAGATCATGCCTCCATCATGCGGGCAACAGCGTCAACCAGGTGCGCTGCGGGCAGACACGTTCGATCTCCGCGCGCGAGAGCCAGCCCGCGTGCGTGCTCTCCGAGCCCGCGGGCGGCCGCGTCGGCGCGCCCGCCCCCGGCACGGCCGCCCGGAACATCGCCATGTACGTCAGCGCCGGGTAGCGGTAGCCGGCCGGCGGCGGCTCCAGCAGCTCGATGCGCTGCCAGGCGAAGATCGACAGGGATGAGGGCGGCAGGCGCAGGCCGGTCTCCTCGTGCAGCTCCCTGGCCGCCGCCTCGGCCAGGCCCTCGCCGGGCTCCACGTGTCCGCCCGGGATGTCCCAGCCGCGGCCCTCGCGGTCGACGCAGGTCATCAGCGTCCGGCCGGCGGTGTCGGAGACGAACGCGAACGCCGACGTGGTCTGCTCGACCGGCGGCAGGATGTCCGAAAGGATCACGTCGAGGCGGTGCGCCACCGGGATCCAGGGCACCGTCCGCGTCGCCACCACAACAGTCACCCGCTCACTGTGGTGGCGACGGGAAACGGATGTCAAAACGGGGTCAGACGCCCCGGCGCATCGCGCGGTTGCCGAGGTGGAGGCCGATCGCGGCGACGGCGCAGGCGGCGGCGGTGCCGTACAGGACCGACGGGTTGGCCAGGTCGCCGGCGAACAGCGCGCGCTGGGCGTCCACGACGTAGGTGACCGGGTTGACCTGGCCGAGCGCCCGCAACCAGCCGGGCGCGGTCTCCAGCGGGAGCAGCACCCCCGAGAGCAGCAGCAGTGGGAACATGATCGACTGGCTGACGACGTAGAACAGGGTGCCGCCCGGCGCCGATTTGATCGCCAGGACGAACGAGAGCGCCCCCAGCCCCACGCTGAACACCACGAGCTGCGCCAGCGCCCCCAGCACGCCCGCCAGGTGCAGCTCGAAGCCCAGCGGCAGGGCCAGCACGATGATCAGCACCGCCTGCACGAGCAGCGTCAGCATGGCCTTCACGCTCTTGCCGACCAGCATCGCCGTACGGTTCAGCGGCGTGACCATCAGCCGCTCCATCGCGCCGCCGATCAGCTCGACCAGCAGCGTGTAACCGGCGCTCATCGGCCCGGTCAGGCACATCATGACCAGGATCCCCGGCACGAACCACTGCCAGGACGAGCCGACCGCCCCGTCCAGCAGCGACCCGAACAGGAACAGGAACAGCAGCGGCTGCCCCATGTCGAACAGCAGCCCGGCCGGGTTGCGCAGGCTGGGCCTGATCTCGCGGGAGAAGACGGTGGTGGTGTCACGCAGGAATGTCGTCATCGGTGAGGCTTCTTCCGGTCAGGGTGAGGAACACGTCGTCGAGGGTCGGGCGGATGGTCTCGGCGGTGACGACCTTGACGCCGGCGGCGTCGAGCGTGCGCAGGTGCCCGGGGAGCGCGGCGGTGGCGTGCGCGACCCGCAGGCGCACGGTGACGCCCTCCCGGACGCCGCCACCGAGCTGAACGGCCGTCTCCGCCTCCCGCTCGGTCGCGGTGGTGATGACGATGTGGTCGCCGGCCAGGTCGTTCTTGAGCTGCTCGGCGGTGCCGTCCGCGATGATCCGGCCGCCGTCGATGATCACCACCCGCTCGGCCATGCTGTCGGCCTCCTCCAGGTAGTGGGTGGTCAGGAACAACGTCGTCCCGTACGCCTCGCGCAGGCGCAGGATGTGCTCCCAGACCTCCGCGCGGCTCTTCGGGTCGAGACCGGTCGAGGGCTCGTCGAGGAACAGCAGGTCGGGGCGGTGGATGAGGCCCAGGGCGATGTCGAGGCGGCGGCGCTGCCCGCCCGACAGGGTGCCCGGCAGTCGCCTGGCCAGCGGCGCCAGGTCGAGCAGGTCGAGCAGCTCGTCCGCGCGGGCCGCGGCCTCCCTCGGGCGCAGGCCGTAGCAGCGGCCCTGGGTGACCAGCTCGTCGCGGACGAGGAACTCCTCGCCCGCGCTGTTGCGCTGCCCCACGTACCCGATGCGGGCCCGCACCCCGGCGGGGTCGCGGGCCACGTCGTGGCCGGCCACCGTGGCCGTGCCCGAGGTGGGTGGCAGGAGCGTCGTGAGCATGCGCAAAGTGGTGGACTTGCCCGCGCCGTTCGGCCCCAGGAACGCGACGAGCTGGCCGGCCTCCACGTCGAGGTCGATGCCGCGGACGGCCTGCACGCTCTCCTTCTTCACTTTGAACACTCGGGTCAGTCCACGGGCGTGGATCATGGTCGCCCTCCTCCGGGCATGGCGAAGAAACCCCTGGTCGGGGGCGCTTTCAAGGAATCGGATCCAGTTTGCGCACGTTCGGAGGGGTCTGGCAAACGCGAATGTGATGTTCATAAACGGCTCTGACCTGCGAAAACACCGTCGGGAGCGGGGCTGCTGACGTACCGAATTTCGGGGCTCCGAAGTGCGGTTTCTCCCATTCCGGGGATGATTTCTGCGAGCATTCCGCGCATGTGTGATCTCGTCGTGCTCGTCAACGGCCTGCCGGGCTCCGGCAAGACCACGGTGGCCCGCGCGCTGGGGCACGCGCTCGGCTGGCCCGTCATCAGCAAGGACGCCATCAAGGAGACGCTGGCCGACGTCCTCGAAAGGCCGCAGGACCTGTCGCCGCGCGAGTGGAGCAGCCGGCTGGGGATGGCCGCGGGGGAGAGCATGTGGACGCTGCTGGCGGCGGCCGGCCGCGGCGCGGTGCTGGAAAGCCCCTGGCTGGCGCCGCTGCGGCCGGTGGTGCTCGCCGGGCTGCGCCGGGCCGGCGTCGAGGCGGGCCCACGCGTGCGCGAGGTCTGGTGCGACGTGCCGCCCGAGGTGGCCAGGCGCCGCTACGAGCAGCGCGTACGGCACCCGATCCACCTCGACGGGGAGGTCGGGGACGAGCGCTGGAAGGAATGGGCGGCCGGGGCGCGGCCCCTGGGGATCGGCCCCGTGCGCCGGCTCCCAATGACGCGGGAAATTGATATTCCTGGACTTGCGGAATTCTGCGCGGCTCCGCCAGGATCTCCGGCGTGAAACGTCTCTTGTTATTCGCGGCAATCGCCACGGTCGGCATGACGGGCGTCGCGCACGCGGCCGACGGGGTGCCCGGTGTGGACGTCAGCAACTGGACGGGCGACATCGACTGGGCGAGTGTTGTCGCCGGGGGCGGGAAATTCGCGTTCGTGCAGGCCACGGAGGGCGCCGACTACACCAACCCGCGTTTCAGCGCCCAGTACGACGGCGCCGCCGCGGCCGGGCTGATCCGCGGCGCCTACCACTTCGCGCAACCGCACGAAACCGATGGCGCGACCCAGGCCGACTATTTCCTGCAGCACGGCGGTAACTGGGTGAGCGACGGCCGTACGCTGCCGGGTGTCGTCGATATGGAGGACAATCCGTACAAGGACACGAACGGCAAGAACAACTGTTACGACCTGTCGCCCGAGGACATGGTGACCTGGCTCAAGGACTTCACGAAGAAGTACTACGAGTCGACCGGCCGGCACGCGATCATCTACACCACCACGAGCTGGTGGCAGACGTGCACGGGGAATTCCGCCAAGTTCAAGTCCAACCCCCTGTGGCTGGCCCGCTGGGGCAGCGATCCGGGGGAGCTGCCGAAGGGCTGGAAGAAGCACACGTTCTGGCAGTCGGCCGACAAGGGGCCGCTGGTCGGGGGCGGGAACACGTTCAACGGCTCGGAGTCGCAGCTCGCCACGCTGGCCAACCCGCCCGCCTCGGTGACGGTGTCGGGCCAGGCCAGGAACAGGAAGACGTACACCGTCACCATCAACAACACCGGGCCGCACCCGGTCAAGGACATCAAGCTGTCGGGTCGCGCGTTCGGCGGTCAGAACGTGGTGCGGGCGCCCGGGTGCGACGTCAGCGGTACGGCGGTGCGCTGCACGGTCGCGGAGCTGCCGCGCGGGCAGAAGAAGACGTTCACGTTCACCACGAAGCCCAGGAAATCGACGGGCACGGTCGGGATGTACGTTACCGTCGGTTCAGTGAAACTCACGCTTAAGTCACGATGAGGCAGGATATTTCCCAAGAGCTTTTGTCGTAGGGCTTTTGGGGGCGTGAATGAGGCGGCGGTTGGCCGTGGCAGCGGTGCTGCTCCTGCTGACCGCCACGGCCTCCGTGCCGCTCGGGCTGTCCCTGCCGCCGCTGATCGTGCGGATCGCGTACGAGATCGAGCAGCGCGGCATCGTGTACGCGTGGGGCGGCGGCCACGGCGCCTCCCCCGGGCCGTCCAAGGGCACGTGCAGGGGCTACCAGGGGCGGATCAAGCCCTGCCCGGCGGCCCGGACGCGCGGGCTCGACTGCTCCGGTTTCGCCCGCTGGGTGTACGCCCTCGCGCACGGCGAGGACGTGCTGGGCCCCGGCAACACCGACGACCACGTCCGCAGGATGCGCCGCGTCTCCTCGCCCCGGCCCGGAGACCTGGTGTTCTTCGGGAAGATCACGAAAAAGACGGTCAAGACCCACCACGTCGGCATCTACCTCGGCGGCGGCAAGATGATGAACGCCCCCGAGACCGGAGCCGTGGTGCGCGTCGACGACATCGGCCGCAAGAAGGACTTCGCCGGGTTCTACCGGTACTGATGAGGTACCTGTACCGAATCGGTATACCTGGAACGCCTGTGACGGGGCCGAAAATGAGAGACCCCACGGCTAACGTGTGTCGCTATGGACAGGCGATGGGTCGGGCTCGACGGTTACGAGGTCGTCGGCGCGGTGCGCGCGGGGCGGCAGGTGCTCCGGGTGCGCAAAGACGGATGGCTGGTCGCTGACTGCACCTCCGTCGAGGAAGTCGCCAGGCACGTTGACCTGGCCGATCTCTGCGAGGTCATCGAGCTGCCCGCGCGCCGCCGGGCCGAGCCGCCGGCGACGGCCCGATCGAGTTCGCATCATCGCTGAGTGCCGTGTATGGTTACACCTGTCCGCAGCGCCGGACAGGCCCCTATAGCTCAGTCGGCAGAGCGTCTCCATGGTAAGGAGAAGGTCAACGGTTCGATTCCGTTTGGGGGCTCGCATCTCACGCCCGACCCGGAAGTTCACGGGGTCGGGCGTTTCGCTTTCCCCCTTGAGTCACTCCTCCCGGCGCCGCGACGGCGAGCGCGGTCGCCGTGGCGGCCTCCACGAACCATCGGGTCACGAACGCCCTCAGCACCATCACCCAGACCACGAGTTGTGGGGCTTGGCGTGGCTTGTGCCGTTCGAGCCCGAGATTTGAGATGTGGCTGACGGGCGGCATCCCCGCAGGTCCATAGCCTGAGGGAAATGGCAAGGTCAACGTGGATCGCTGTGGCGGCCGTGGTCGTCGCCTTCGCCGTGGCGGTCGGCGTCGCCCTGGTGAGCGGGATCCTGCTCCTCGGCACCAAGGACGAACCGCACGCCCCGCCGGTCACCGACACCGCCCACGGCTCCGGCTCGACGGCCCAGAAGGGGGCGATGGACGCCTGGCGCGCCGAGTTCGAGCGTATGCACCCGGGGCTGCGGGTGAGCTACGAGGCCAACGGCTCAGGCGCCGGGATCGCGGACTTCATCACCGGACGCAGCGCGTTCGCCGGCTCGGACGTCCCGATGAACGCGCAGGAGCAGGCGCTGGCCGACCGGCGCTGCGGCGGCCGGGCCGTCCACCTGCCCATGGTCATCGGCCCCGTCGCGCTGGCGTACAACGTGCCGTCCGTACCGGACCTGAAGTTGTCACCCGCCACCCTGACCGGCATCTTCAGCGGCCGCATCACCCACTGGGACGACCCGCGGATCGCCGCCGACAACCACGGCAGCCGCCTGCCCCACACCGAGATCCGCGCCTTCCACCGCGCGGACGACTCCGGCACCACCCACAACTTCCTCTCTTACCTCCGAACGACCGGCCACTGGCCCCACGAGCCCTCCAGGAAGTGGAACGGCGCCGGGGAGGGGGTCACGGGCTCCAGCGGCATGACGCAGGCCGTGGAGCACAGCCAGGACTCGATCGGGTACGTGGAGTACGGCTTCGCCAGCAGCGCCCGCCTGAAGGTCGCCAAGCTCCGCAACGCCTCCGGCCACTTCGCCGCCCTCAACCCCATGAACGCCAGCGAAGCACTCCAGGGAGCCCGGAGCGCCGGCCGCACGAACGACCTGGTGGTGCACATCGACTACGCCACCAAGAAACCCGGCGCCTACCCCCTCGTCCTCGTCACCTACGAGATCATCTGCTCCCACGGCACCGACCCCCCGGCCCTGGCCTTTCTTGGATACGCCGCCAGCGACGCGGGCCAGTCCTACCTGTCCCTGTACGGCTACGCCCCACTCCCCGACAGCCTGCTGGCCCAGGTTCGCACCCGTCTCGGCACCACGACCTGAGCCGATTCGCAGGGAGTCGGCGTCCGGCACCGCGCCGGCGGGTGAGTGATAGAAAGCGAGCTGAGCTCTGCCCGAACGGAAGTCGAGCATGAACAAGGGTGCAGTGGTGAAGGTAAATGGCTGATTCGCTGGACCGGCTGGTCACGCTTGGTTCGCCCCCGCTGGGCAGGGCGAACGACGCGGATCTGAAGGCCCCCGAGATGCTTCGGCCGCTCCTCCTTCAGAAGAACGGATTCTATGCCTTCGAATCCTCCTTGCACGTATTCCCCTGGGGAGAGATTCCGGGGGGCGGGGAGTTCTGGAATGAGGATGGCTTGTGGCAGCATGAATACGGCGACGCCGTCGCCAGTCTGACGTTCTTCGCCGAAGATGCCTTCGGCTTCCCCTTCGCGATAGGAGAAGGCGGGGTCTTCACCTTCGACCCTGAGACTGCCGAGCGTGACCTGATCGCCTCGGGTGTCGAGGAGTGGGCTTCCTTGATGCTGGACGACCCTGACGTCCAGACCGGCTTCCCGGTGATGCACGAGTGGCAGGTCCGTAACGGCGCCATCCTGCGCGGCCACAGGCTCGCTCCCGCCGTCCCCTTCTTCTTGGGCGGCAAGTTCGAGGCACAAGAGATGCGCATGAAGGATTCGATGGAACTTATGCGCTTCAGGGCCGACATCCATCGTCAGGTCAAGGATTTGCCGGACGGTGCGCAGATCAGTATCAGGCTTGAATGAGTATCGCTGCGACCTCTGCCTGAGACCGGGGCCGCCCGGGACGTACCCACGTGACCATGGCCACGGGGTCGAGGTGCCCCTCGAGTGCGGAGATCCATAGACGCGAGATCGGTCCAGCTTGACCACGGAGTCGGGCAACTTGGGCTCGCGTAGCGGCGGTCCGCCACTGAAGGGCTCAGAGGGCGTTTCCTGGAAGGTCATCAGCCGGAGTGCGGTGGGTGGTGGACCATGGCAGCGCGTAAAGGATGGGGTTCCTAGCGAAGTGCGGCGGGTCCTGGCGCGGTGTGGGAAAGGGGAGCGGGATGGGGTGGGAGGACGTGCTGGCGGCCGGGGAGCCTACGCCGTTGGTGGAGTTTCCGCTGGGTGGGGGCGGGGTCAGGCTGCTGTTGAAGGACGAGTCGAAGCAGCCGAGCGGGAGTTTGCGGCATCGGCATGCCAGGGCGTTGTTCCGGCGGGCGATGCGTGAGGGGCTCATCGCCGAGGGGGACACGGTGGTGGAGGCCACCGGGGGGAATGCGGCGGTGGCTCAGGCGTGGTTCGCGCGGCGGCTGGGGTTGTCGTACGTCGTGGTCATGCCGGGGGAGTACAGCGCTGCGCGGGCGCGGCCGGTCGAGGAACTGGGTGGGGAGTGCCGGTTCGTGACGCCACCGGTGGCCATCTATGAGGCGGCGCGGAAGATCGAGGGGCATTTTCCTGATCAGTTCGGGCGGGCGGTTGAGCATGATCTGGCGGAGGAACTGTTTGGGCAGGTGCGGCCTGACTGGGTGGTGAGCGGGGCGGCTACGGGGGTCACGTCGGCGACGCTGGGGGCGTGGATTCGCCGGCAGGGGGAGAGATGCCGGGTCGCGGTGGCGGATCCGGAGAATTCGGCTTACTTCCCGGGGTGGACGCTCGATGTCGCTGACTACGCCACGGGTATGCCGTCGCGGATCGAGGGGATCGGGCGGCCCCGGGTTGAGCCGGGGTTCCGGGCCGATCTGGTCGATCTCGTCGTTCCCGTTGCCGATGCGGCCAGTGTGGCGGCGGCGCGGCTGCTCAGGGAAGTGACCGGGCTGGCTGTGGGGGCCTCGTCGGGTACGGCGCTCTGGGCGGCGCTGGAGCTGGTCGAGCGCATGCGGGCCAGAGGGGAGAGCGGCACTGTGGTGTCGCTCATCGGGGACGCGAATGAGCGGCCCCTGGCGACCTGTCATGACGACGGGTGGGCCAAGGCGAAGGGGCTGGACGTAGGGCCGCATGAGGAGAGGCTGCGGCGGCTCGTCGACGTTGCGGGCGGGTGAGCGGTGCTGCGGGAGGCGGTGGTGGGCGGAGGTCGCGAGGGGTGGTGCGCAGGGTCGCGAGGGGTGGTGGGCGCTGCTACGCTGGGCGTTCCCTCGTCTGGATCATCCTCGTGGCGGGGCGGCAGGTGGGGCTGTCGTCGTGGATTTCGATTGTCGGGGGTTCCTGAGGCATACTGGGAGCACCCCGCCCGACCGGGTGAGTTACGAATCTGCTCGCCGCGTCGGGTATTCTCTACGGGCCGGGCCTTTCCGGCTCAAGGCGGAGTAGCTCAGTCAGGCAGAGCAAACGGCTCATAATCGTTGTGTCGCCGGTTCAAGTCCGGCCTCCGCTACTGCCCCAGCCCAGGTCGCCAGACCTGGGTACGGGCGTGTCCATGTCCCGAACGTAGAAAGGCACTCCCAAGTGGCTGCCACCGACGTTAGGCCGAAGATCACGCTGGCCTGCCAGGAGTGCAAGCACCGCAACTACATCACGCGGAAGAACCGGCGCAACGACCCGGATCGGCTTGAGCTGAAGAAGTACTGCCCCAACTGCCGCTGCCACCGCGCGCACCGCGAGACCCGATAGGGCCTCCCGGGTAGGGCGGGCTTCTGCCCTCCTCCTGACATTGACATACCGCACAGCCGGCGTCCCCTAGCAGGGCGCCGGTTTGTCGTGTTTGTGGAGGGTTTGCGAAGCCCCGTGCGGCCCCCATGCGAAGCCCCGTGCAGGCCCCATGCGGAGCCCCGGCAGGCTCCGCGCGAAGCCCGCGCAGGTCCCGTGCGACGCCTCGACAGGTCCCGTGCGAAGCCTCGACAGGTCTCGTGTGGGTTCCGTTCGGGGTGCAGGCAAAAAGCAGGCCATCACCGGCGACAGCCGAACCTTGTTCTGTTAGCGTCTGGCCCATCAGTGCCGGAACGGAGACATGCGAGGGAGCAGCGATGGCCTTGAATCGTGACTTCGTGGGCAGGACCTATCCGCCGAGTGCCCCGTACGAGGTCAGCAGGGTGAAGATCAAGGAGTTCGCGGCGGCGATCGGCGACCACAACCCGCTCTACCGCGACAGAGAGGCCGCCCAGGCGGCCGGGTACCCGGACGTGATCGCGCCGCCCACGTTCCCCATCGTGTTCAGTCTGCAGAGCGGCGGCGAGGCGCTGGTGGACCCCGACCTGGGGCTGAACCTCGCCATGGTGGTCCACGGCGAGCAGCGGTTCGAGTACGTGCGGCCCGTCCACGCCGGCGACGAGCTGGTCATGACCTCCACCATCACCGACATCCGCACCGCCGGGCGCAACGAGGTGCTGACGGTCAGGAGTGACGTGCGGACGGTGCAGGGCGAGCCGGTGTGCGTGACGTACAACACGATCGTCGAGCGGGGAGGGGCCGCCTGAGATGACCGCAGCCGTGAGGTACGACGAGGTCGAGGTCGGGCAGGAACTGCCCGCCGCGGAGTACAACGTGCGCCGGGTGAACCTGGTGATGTACGCGGGCGCGTCCGGGGACTTCAACCAGATCCACTGGAACGAGCGGTTCGCCAAGATGGTCGGGCTGCCCGACGTGATCGCGCACGGGATGTTCACGATGGCGCAGGCCGGGCGGTTCGTCACCGACTGGGTGGGGGATCCGGGGGCGGTGGTGGACTTCGGGGTGCGGTTCTCGTCGATGGTGGTCGTGCCCGACGACGATCGCGGGGCGACGATCTCGGTGAGCGGGGTAGTGGAGGAGAAGCTGGAGGACAAGCGGGTGGTCGTCGGGCTCACTGCCAAGGCGGGGGACGCGAAGGTGCTGTCCAAGGCTCGGGCCGTGGTGCAGCTCTCCTGACGCGACTCTCTTCCGACACGGCTCTCCCGACACGGCTCTCTCCTGATGCGGCCTGCTGCGGCTGTCGTGAGACGGCGGCTCGTGAGACGGCGGCTCGTGAGACGGCGGTTCCTGAGAAGGCGCTCGTGATAAGGCGGGCGGCTCGCGGGTAGCGCGTGTTCGTATGAATGATGCTGCGCGACAGGTCTGGCCGACGATTCGATCCATCCCCGTCTCCGCGGTGACCGATGCCAAGCCGCCCGCCCACCTGCGGCCCGCCCGGCCGGGGGGAGTGGCGGGCGGCACGGGCACCGGACGGGACACCGCGGGAGGTGCTTCCACAGGTGGTGGGGGAGCGCCGGGAGTCGGTACGGCCGGGTCCCGGCGGACCTCGGGCGAGCACGCCCGCATGAACCCGGCCGCCGAGCTGGGCTTCTCCGGCGACCCCGGCCAGCACGGCAACCCGGATGACAGCATGCTGCACGCCCAGCGCGTCTGGGACGGCACGCTGGCCACCAACCGGCTCGACGACATGGGCGTGAACACCGAGCGGCAGCGCGTGGAGACCAAGGACGTCACGGTCGGCGTGGGGTTGCTGGTGGACGGCTGGCCGGAGGACGTCCGCGCGTGTCTGGAGTCGATCGTGGCGCACACGAACGCCCGCGTGCTGGCGATCGACCTCGGCAACGTGGACGGCGCCGGCGACGTGCTGCGCGAGCTGGCCGGGCGGTATCCGGAGCGGATCGCCGCCTGGCACGTGGCGGAGGAGCCGCACTGGCGGGGCGGCACGGCGACGTGGGGCGAGGGCAGAGCGAAGCTGCTGCGGCTGGACGAGTCCGAGGTGCACGTGCTGATGGACACGAACATGGTGCTGCGCGGCGACGCGCTGACGCCGCTGGTCGCGGAGGTCGTGGAGGGCGCGGTCGCGGCGGGCTGGCGGGGCCTGGAGCCGTCGGACGGCTCGGTGGCGCGGACGAGCATCGGCATCGTGCCGGAGTGGCGGGAGGGGCCGGGCGGCGCGGGGCCCGAGTGGCGGGAGGCGGGCCCTGGGCGGGTGCGGGCGCTGACCGGCGGGGTGATCGCGGTGCGCAGGGCTCAGGCGCTGGCCGCGCTGCCGGAGGACGCCTGCTACGGCGCGTACGCCGATCTGGAGCTCTCGCTGGCGCTGCGCGGCGACCTGATCGTGCCGGACGACACGCCGCCGGTGGAGTCGCTGGGCCGGCACGACGTGCCGGACGGCTACCTGGACCGCGAGTCCCGCCGCAACTACGACGGGGTGCTGCGCATGCTGAGTGCCTCCTAAGCTAGTTGCTCATGGAGATGCTCGCGCCGTACACCACGCTGCGCCTGGGCGGCCCCGCCCGCGACTTCGCCGAGGCGACCTCGGCGGAGCAGCTGGTGTCGCTGATCGCCGAGGCCGACAGGAACGACGTCCCGACGCTGGTGCTCGGCGGGGGCAGCAATGTCGTGGTGTCCGACGACGGGTTCGACGGGCTGGTCGTCAAGGTCGCGACGCAGGGGATGACCGTCTCGCGCGACGGCGAGCAGGTGGTGTTGGTGGTCGAGGCGGGCGAAGACTGGGACCGGCTGGTGGCCCGCGCGGTGGCGGAGGGTTGGTCGGGCATCGAGTGCATGTCGGGCGTGCCGGGGTTGGTGGGTTCGACGCCGATCCAGAACGTCGGCGCGTACGGGCAGGAGGTCGCCCAGACGATCAGGTGCGTGCGGGCCTACGACCGGCGCACCCGGCAGGTGGTGGACATCGAGGCGCGGCAGTGCGGCTTCTCCTACCGCGACAGCCTCTTCAAGCGCGACCTGTCCAGGTACGTCGTGCTGGCGGTGACGTACGCGCTGGACCTGTCGGATTTGTCGGGCCAGCTGGCGTACGAGGAGCTGGCCCGCAGGCTGGGCACCGAGGCGGGCGGCCGGGTGCCGCTGGACCGGGCCCGTGCGGCCGTCCTGGAGCTGCGCAGGGGCAAGGGCATGGTGCTCGACCCCGACGATCCCGACACGCGCAGCGCGGGCTCGTTCTTCACGAACCCGGTGCTGACGGCGGAGCAGGCGGCGGAGCTGGCCGTGCGCGCGCCCGGCCATCCGGGTTGGGATCTGCCCGGCGGCCTGGTCAAGGTGCCGGCCGCGTGGCTGATCGAGCAGGCGGGCTTCCCCAAGGGGTACGAGCGCGGCCCCGTACGCATCTCCACCAAGCACACGCTCGCCCTCACCAACCCGACGGGCGCGGCCACCGCCGCCGACCTCCTGGCCCTGGCCAGGGAGGTGCGTGACGGGGTGCGCGAGAAGTTCGGGGTGACGCTGGTCAACGAGCCGGTGCTGGTCGGCTGCGACCTCGGGGAATAGGCACCCGCCTGGGGCTGTTATGGTGGGTTGGAATTACCGAAGGGGAGTAGTCCCAATCGCGTGATCGACATACTGGCGCCTCCGGGTGCCCGGTCGCGCGGGCCTTCTTAGAGCGGGCGGACGAGACCTTCGGCCTGGCAGTCATGACGTGAAGACGCTGCCGGGCCGAAGTCGTGCCCGAAAATCTCTCCCCGGGTGCCTGCTTCCGGCCTGGCCGCGCGGAAGAGGACCGTTGGAAGCGTTCTGGATCAGCACCGTTGCCATCTTCGTGGCGGAGCTCGGTGACAAGAGCCAGCTCATGGCGATGACGTTCGCCACCCGTTTCAAAGCCTGGACCGTGATCCTCGGCATCACGGTCGCCACGGCCGTCGTGCACCTGCTCAGCGTGGCGCTGGGCGGCCTGGTCGGCGACTGGCTGCCGACGACGGCCATCTCGATCGTGGCGGGCCTGGCCTTCCTCGGCTTCGCCGTCTGGACGCTGCGCGGCGACGAGCTGACCGAGGAGGAGTCGAAGAAGGCCCAGCGCACCACCAGGAACGCGCTGATCGCGGTGACGGTGGCGTTCTTCCTGAGCGAGCTGGGCGACAAGACGATGCTGGCCACGATCACGCTGGCGTCGCGTTACGACGACTGGGTCGGCACGTGGATCGGCTCGACGGTGGGCATGGTGGCGGCCGACGCGCTGGCCATCCTGGTGGGGCGCCTGCTGGGCAAGCACCTGCCGGAGAAGGCCATCAGGTACGGCGCCGCCGCCGCGTTCGCCGTCTTCGGGGTGATCCTCCTGGTGGAAGCGTTCCTCTAAGGACGACAAAAGCCTCCAGGGCGACAAAGCCTCTAGGACGACAAAAGCCTCTAGGACGACAGGAGCGACAGGCGGTGGGCGGCGGCCGCGGCCTCGCCGCGCGTGGTGACGCCGAGCTTGCCCAGGATGTTCGACACGTGCACGCTCACCGTCTTCGCCGAGATGAACAGCTCGGCCGCGATGTCGCGGTTGGTGCGGCCCTGGGTGACCAGGCGCAGCACCTCCAGCTCGCGCGGCGTGAGCAGCTCCGACGGCTCCTGCGCCGGCGGGAGCCCGCCGACGCGGCGCGACAGCGCCTCGATGTCGGCGACGAGCGGGGCCGCGCGCAGCGCCTCGGCCAGCGGGAGCGCCGCCTTGAGCCGGGTCGCCGCGCCCTCCCTGTCGCCGGCCGCCGCGGCGGCGCCGGCCGCGCGCAGCAGGGCCTTGGCCTGGTTGTGCGGGCGCCGCAGCCGCTCCCACGCCGCCGCCGCGGCGTCGAAGTCGCCGAGGTAGGTCAGCCGGTACGCCTCCACAACGGGGCCGATGACGGCCAGCTCCGCGGCCACCTCGGCGGCTTGCCTGCGGACGGTCTCGGTGCGGGCCGGCTCGACGTCCTGGGCGGCGTCGCAGACGACGCGGAGCAGGGCGAGCAGCCGCCAGCCGAGCATGGCCTTGCTGGGCTGCTTGGGGCGGGCCAGCACCCGCTCGGCCTCGTCGAGGGCGGCGGCGGGCTCGCCGGTGGTGAGCCGGTAGCCGATGCGCAGGCGGGCGTTGTTGACCAGGTCCTGGACGAACTCCTCCTGGTGGTCCTTGAACACGCCGATCTCGGCCAGCAGCGCCTCGACGAGCTGCAGCTCGCCCCTGGCCATGGCGATGTCGGCGCGCACGCGCAGCAGGGCGAGCCGGTGGCGCAGGACGGGGCCGTGGCTGAGCGCGCTCTCGACGATCTCGATGGCTTCGTCCCAGCGGCCGAGCACCTCCATCGACTCGGCCCAGTTGTTGGCGATGAACAGGCCGCTGCCGCGCAGCCGCCCGTACTGCTTGGCGATGCCGTAGCCGTCCTCGGCCAGGCGCAGCGCCTCGTCCTCGCGGCCCATGTCGAGCAGCGCGTCGATGTTGTTGCCGAGCGCCCGGGTGATCAGGCGCGGCGAGCGCTTCTCGCGGCCGATGCGCAGCGCCTGCTCGTTCAGGGCGATCGTCTTCTCCGTCTCGCCGTTGAGCGAGTGGCCGAGCGCCTGGTTCATCAGCAGGTCGCCTTCGAGGCAGCGGTCGCCGTACTGCCTGGCCAGGCGCAGGCCCTCGGCGATGAGGCCGTCGGCCTCCTCGATCTGGCCGCGCAGCATGAGGTGGCGGCTGAGCGTCATGACGACCTCGGCCCGGTCGGGACTGTCCTCCGGAACGAGCTGCAGCGCGTGCCGCAGGTCGTCGATGACGCCGGTCTGGTTCTTGGAGTTCTTGAACGCGGCCCGGCGCTTGATGACCTGGGCCACCCGCTCGGGCTCCTTGGTCTCGTCGAGCTGCGACAGCGCGGCCTTGACGAACTTCAGGCCCCGGTCGACGTCGCCGCCGGCGTTGGCGGCCTCGGAGGCCCGCTCCAGCACGGCGGTGTGGTCGGCGCCGATGACGTCGGCGGCGTCGGGCACCCGGTCCCACAGCATGAGGACGCGCTCCAGGAGCTGGACGGCCTCGGTGTAGGCGTACGACTTGAACGACTTCTGCGCCGCCTCCCAGGCGGAGATGAGGGCCCAGCGGTCGTTGCGGGCGCCGTACCAGTGGTGGGCCAGCTCGACGGCGGCGCGGCCGGGCGGGACGAGCCGGCGGTCCTTGGAGATCTCCTCGGCGAACCTGGCGTGCAGGCGCTGGTGCTCGCCCGGCAGCAGCTCGTCGTGGACGGCCTCGCGGATGAGGGAGTGGCGGAAGACGTAGGCGCGGTTGTCGGCGATCTGCAGCACGTTGCCGGCGATGGCGGGGCGCAGCGCGCTCTCCAGCTCGACGTCGGACAGGCCGCTGACGGCGGCCAGCAGGGCGTGGCCGACGCGGTTGCCGCCGGCGGCGGCCACGCGCAGCACGCGCTGGGTCTCCTCGGGCAGCCGCTCGACGGAGCCGAGGATGAGGTCCTGCATGGATTCGGGGAACGTGCAGTCGACGCCGCACTCCAGCAGCGCCTCGACGAACAGGGGGATGCCCTCGCTGCGCTCGTAGACCTGCTCGACGGCGCCGTACTCGGAGGTCTTGCCGAGGATCGCGGTCATCTGCTGGGCGACCTCGTCGCGCGACAGGCGGGGCAGGTCGAGCCGGTGCACGCCGTTGACGCGGCCCAGCTCGGCGAGGACCGGCCGGAGCGGGTGCTGGCGGTGCAGGT
Source organism: [Actinomadura] parvosata subsp. kistnae (assembly GCF_900323885.1). Classification (GTDB taxonomy): domain Bacteria; phylum Actinomycetota; class Actinomycetes; order Streptosporangiales; family Streptosporangiaceae; genus Nonomuraea; species Nonomuraea composti. The sequence continues at coordinate 3,357,698 of NZ_OOHJ01000018.1, forward strand.
CGTCGGAGCGGTACGTCATGACCATCAGCACCTGCGGCGCGTGCAGGTTGCGGCTGAGGAAGGCGATGAGGTCGCGGCTGGAGCGGTCGGCCCAGTGGATGTCCTCGATGACGAGGATGGTGGGGCGCTTCTCCGCGAGCCGTTCGAGGAGGGTGAGGAACTGCTCGAACAGGCGGGCGCGGCCCGTGTCGGTCTCGCCGTCGCCGTTGGGCTCGCCGAACTCGGGCAGCAGCCGGGCCAGGTCGCGCTCGGCGCCGTCGGGCAGCAGCCCCGCCACGGCGGCCGGGCCCTGCTCGCGGACGAGCTGGCGGAGCGCGGCGGTGAAGGGCGCGTACGCCAGGCCCTCGGTGGACAGCTCCACGCAGCCCCCGAAGAGCACGTGGGCGCCGTCGGCGGCGCGTTGCTCGGCGAAGCGCTGGACGAGCCTGGTCTTGCCGACGCCGGCCTCGCCCCCTAGGAGGACGGCCGTCGCTCTGCCTTTCCTGGCCTCGTCGAAGCTTTCAGACAGAGCCGCCAGCTCCTCTTCCCGCCCGACGAAGACGGGACTGACAGATCGTCCCCGCATGTCGTCCAGCATGTCATGCAACTTCCGATGCTTTCGACGGTTTTATGGCGAATTCGGGGCCCGCGTTCAAGGCGGGTGCGAGACCCGGCCGCGAGCGAGGATGCGGCCGGGTTCTCGTGGGGCGGTCATGACGAGCGGCGCTTGCCGAAGAACGAGCGGCGCTCGCTCTTGTTGCTCCGCTCGGCCTCGCGTACGCGGCGGTGGTGGGCGGCCGCCTTGCGCAGCTCGCTGGCCTGACTCTTCATGAGCTCGAACTCGATCTCGGGATGCATGGTGTGTCTCCTGAAATTTCCTGTGTCCTTCTGACACCTTCAAGATTCGTGCTAAGGCCCACCCCGCCACATCGGGTGGATGCCTTATCTCTGCTGTGCGCAGGCACTCCGCATACCTAGGAACGGGCGCCCGGGTGCCCTAAGGTGGTCCGGTTTGGAGGTAGTGGCCCTGGTCGGCGATGCTGTCTAGGTGTCAACTGTGACTACCTCGCTCGCGGACGTCGCCTCGTCCGAAGCCGCGTTGCGAGCATTTCTGCACGGCCTGCCCGGGGTCGACCGGGTCGGCGCGGACCAGCGGGCGGCGATGCTCGGCACCCGTTCGATCAAGACCACGGCCAAGGCGCAGGCCATTGACCTGGCCATCTCCATGGTCGACCTGACCACCCTCGAAGGAGCCGACACGGCCGGCAAGGTGCGCGCGATGTGCGCCAAGGCCGTGCGGCCCGGCGGGGAGGCGCCCTCGGTGGCGGCCGTGTGCGTCTACCCCGACCTCGTCGCCGTCGCCGCCGAAGCGCTCAAGGGCACCGGCATCAAGGTCGCCTCGGTGGCCACCGGCTTCCCCAGCGGCCGCACCTCGCTGGAGGTCAAGGTCAGCGACACCGCGCTGGCCGTGGCGGCGGGCGCCGACGAGATCGACATGGTGATCGACCGGGGCGCGTTCCTGTCCGGCCGGTACATGAAGGTGTACGAGGAGATCGTCGCGGTCAAGGCCGCCTGCGGGCCGGCGCACCTGAAGGTGATCCTGGAGACCGGCGAGCTGGTCACCTACGACAACGTGCGGCGCGCCTCCTGGCTGGCGATGCTGGCCGGCGCCGACTTCATCAAGACCTCCACCGGCAAGGTGGCCCCGGCCGCCACCCTCCCGGTCACCCTGATCATGCTGGAGGCGGTGCGCGACTTCCGCGACGCCACCGGCCGCCAGGTCGGCGTCAAGCCCGCCGGCGGCATCCGCACCACCAAGGACGCCATCAAGAACCTCGTGCTGGTCAACGAGACCGCCGGCGACGACTGGCTGACGCCGGAGTGGTTCCGGCTGGGCGCCTCCTCGCTGCTGAACGACCTGCTGATGCAGCGCGAGAAGCTGGCCACCGGCCGCTATGCCGGCCCCGACTACTTCACCCTGGACTGATGGCGATGTTCGAGTACGCACCTGCACCTGAGTCGCGCGACGTCGTCGACCTGAAGTCCTCCTACGGGCTGTTCATCGACGGCGAGTTCGTCGACGGCTCCGGCCCGTCGTTCAAGACCGTCAACCCGGCCACCGAGGAGACGCTGGCCGAGGTGGCCACCGCGTCCGCCGAGGATGTGGACCGGGCCGTGCGGGCGGCGCGTAAGGCATTCGACGGCTGGAGCGCGCTGCCCGGCGCCGAGCGCGCCAAGTACCTGTTCCGCATCGCCCGCCTCATCCAGGAGCGGGCCCGGGAGCTGGCCGTGCTGGAGAGCCTGGACAACGGCAAGCCGATCCGGGAGTCGCGGGATGTGGACGTGCCGCTGGTGGCGGCGCACTTCTTCTACTACGCCGGCTGGGCCGACAAGCTGGAATACGCCGGGTTCGGCACCAAGCCGCTCGGGGTGGCCGGGCAGGTGATCCCGTGGAACTTCCCGCTGCTGATGCTGGCGTGGAAGATCGCTCCGGCGCTGGCGTGCGGGAACACGGTGGTGCTCAAGCCGGCCGAGACCACGCCGTTGACGGCGTTGCTGTTCGCCGAGATCTGCCGGCAGGCCGACCTGCCGCCGGGCGTGGTCAACATCGTCACCGGCGCGGGCGAGACCGGCGCCGCCGTGGTCGCCCACCCCGACATCGACAAGGTGGCCTTCACCGGCTCCACCGAGGTCGGCCGGCTGATCGCCCGGGCGGTGGCCGGCACCGGCAAGAAGCTCACCCTGGAGCTGGGCGGCAAGGCGGCCAACATCGTCTTCGACGACGCCGCCCTCGACCAGGCCGTCGAAGGGATCGTCAACGGGATCTTCTTCAACCAGGGGCACGTGTGCTGCGCCGGCTCCCGCCTGCTGGTGCAGGAGTCCGTCGCCGAGGAGCTGCTGGCCGCGCTCAAGCGGCGGCTCGGCACGCTACGCCTTGGTGATCCGCTGGACAAGAACACCGACATCGGCGCGATCAACTCGGCCGAGCAGCTGGCCAAGATCCGCCGGCTGAGCGATCTGGGCGAGGCCGAGGGGGCCGAGCGCTGGTCGCCCGCCTGCGAGCTGCCCGAGCAGGGCTACTGGTTCCCGCCGACGCTGTTCACCGGGGTGGCGCAGTCGCACAGCATCGCCCGCGAGGAGATCTTCGGGCCGGTGCTGTCGGTGCTGACCTTCCGCACCCCGGCCGAGGCCGTGGAGAAGGCCAACAACACCCCGTACGGGCTGTCGGCCGGCGTGTGGACCGAGAAGGGCTCGCGCATCCTGTGGATGGCCGACAAGCTGCGCGCCGGCGTGGTCTGGGCCAACACCTTCAACAAGTTCGACCCCACCTCACCCTTCGGCGGCTACAAGGAGTCCGGGTACGGGCGCGAGGGCGGCCTGGCCGGTCTGGAGGCCTACCTTGATGTGTGAGCACCGCAGGGCCCGCCGCCGCGCGCGCCGGGCCGAGGCCACCCGGGGCCACGCCTTCGCCAGGGCCGGCCGGCCCGTCCGCACCGGCTGGTACGCCCACCGCTGCGGCGTGAGCCGGTGCGGCCAGGTCTTCGTGCCGGTCCAGATGTCGCAGGAGTCCACGTGGAGGGGGCGGGGCGATGAGTAGGTTGTCCGTCAAGAAGACCTACAAGCTGTACATCGGAGGGGCGTTCCCGCGCTCGGAGAGTGGGAGGTCCTACCCCGTGACCTCGGCCAAGGGCGAGTTCGTCGCCAACGCGGCGCGGGCCTCGCGCAAGGACGCCCGTGACGCCGTGGTGGCCGCGCGCAAGGCGTTCCCGGGCTGGTCGGGCGCGACGCCGTACAACAGGGGGCAGATCCTCTACCGGATCGCCGAGATGCTGGAGGGGCGGCGCGCGCAGTTCGCCGAGGAGCTGGGCGGCGGCAAGCGCGCGGCTCTGGAGCAGGTGGACGCCACCATCGACCGGCTGGTCTGGTACGCGGGCTGGTCCGACAAGATCGCCTCGGTGCGCGGGGCGGCGAACCCGGTGGCCGGGCCCTACTTCAACCTGTCCACGCCCGAGCCGACCGGCGTGGTGGCCGTGGTGGCGCCCGCCGATCCGCTGCTCGGGCTCGTGTCCGTGGTCGCGCCGGTGATCGTGACCGGCAACACCTGCGTCGTGGTCGCCTCCGAGCCCGCGCCGCTGGCGGCGATCACGCTGGCCGAGGTGCTGGCCACCTCCGACCTGCCCGGCGGGGTGGTGAACATCCTGACCGGCCGTCAGGCCGAGCTGGCGCCCTGGCTGGCGGCGCACATGGACGTCAACGGGCTCGACCTGACCGGGGTCGCGGACGCCGAGCTGGCGCTGAGCTGCGAGCAGGCGGCGGCGGAGAACCTCAAGCGGGTGGCGCGGCCCGTCCAGGAGGACTGGACGGCCGATCCGGGGATCGGCCGCATGACGCGCTTCCTGGAGACGAAGACCGTCTGGCACCCGATGGGCGTGTGAGCGCGGGCCCGGAGCCTGTCACCACTGGGTGAACAGGCTCCGGGCCTTCAGGTCCGCGATGAGATTGGCCGGCAGGGCGGGGCAGTCGTTCACGCAGACCTCCTTGAGCGACGGGAGCGCGAGGAGGCCGCCCAGGTCGTCCAGCTTGGGGCAGTCGTAGAGCTCCAGCTTGCGCAGGGCGGGCAGCCGGTCGAGGTCGCCGAGGGTGCGCAGGTCGTCCATGCAGGCCAGGTGAAGCTCCTCCAGGTGGAGCAGCCCCGAGAACGGGGTGAGGTCGGCGAGCTGGTCCAGCCCCTGGAGGGTCAGCACGCGCAGGGCGGGCATGCGGGCGAGCGCGGAGAAGTCGGTCAGGTCCTCCGCGTAGACCAGCTCGACCTCCTCCAGCGACGGGTGCCCTTCGAGCCCGTCGAGCGAGGTGAGCCGCTGGTGCCGGCCGATGACGACGCTGGTCAGCGCGGGCAGCCGCGACAGCGGGCGCAGGTCAGGGAGCTTGGACTCGGGCAGGCCGAGGCTGGTGAGCCGGGGGTGGTGGCCGAAGCCGTCGAGGCTCCGCACGTTCGTGCAGCCGGCGGTCCAGAGGGTTTCCAGCGCGGGCATGGCGGCGATGCCGTCGAGGCTCTTCAGGCGGGCGCAGTGCAGGGTGAGCTCGGTGACGGAGCTGAGGTCGCGCAGGCCCTCCAGCGTCGTGATCTTGGTGCGGCTCAGGTCGAGCTTCCGCAGGCTACGCAGGCCCGACAGGCCGCGCACGTCCTCGACGAGCCGGCAGCCGTCCAGATCGAGCTCTTCCAGACCGGGCCACGCCTGCCCGAACCCCTCCACGCTCGCCACGGCGGTGCCCCGCAGGTCGAGCCGGCGCAGGCCGCGCAGCGCGAACAGCGGGGTGACGTCGGACACCTGGCGGCAGTTGGGCAGCAGCAGCGCCGTCAGCCCGGTGAGCGCGGCCAGCGGCTCCAGGTCGCTGACGGCCGCGCAGCCGTCCAGCTCCAGCACGCGCAGCCCGGCCAGCCCGGACAGCTCCGAGAGGTCCGACAGGCTCTTGCAGTGGTCGAGGACCAGCGTGTCGAGCATGGTCAGGTGGCGCAGCCCCGCCGTGAGCGCGCTCTGCCTGCGCAATGTCAGCTCGGTACGCCCCTCGGCGGCGAAGGCCGGCGCCAGCATCCGCTGCGCGAAACCGTCGGGGTCGAGCGCGTCGGGCCAGAGCTTGAGCAGCTTGTCCGTGCCCGGCTTCGCCACCTCGGCGTAGTCGGCGGCCAGGTCGAGCGCGCCCGCGTCCCGGCTGCCGAGCGCGAGCCGCCGCACGGCCTTCCAGGCGCTCTCGGGGGACGCGGTCGCCAGCTTGGCGCGCAGGGCGGTCAGGTCTGAGGGCTGGATCATGGACCGAGACCCTATGGGGTGGGAGTGACAACTTCCGGGGGAATCGGGTGGTTCAGGCGGAAGAGGTGGTCGGGGTCCCACTTGGCCTTGAGCGCCGTCAGCCGGGCGTAGTCCTCCGGCTCGTACGCCCTGCGCACCTGCTCGGGCCCGGCGTTGGCGCCGTACAGGAAGTTCAGCAGCCGCCCGCCCGTCGCCCACGGGGACAGCGCGTCGTGCACCGCGTCGTGCGCCGGGCGCAGCGCGGCGACGTCCGTGCCGGGGGCCAGGCCGGGCGACAGGACGGCGGCGAAGTACCGCGCGTCGCGGTTGCCGACCGCGTTGGGCGCGCCCTGGGGCCTGGCCAGCGCGCCGCCGAGGTGGCGCACCTCGATCACGCCGCGCACGCCGAGCAGCGGGGTCACGTCGGGCAGCTCGCGCAGCAGGGAGTGCGTGGCGAAGTAGCCGGACGGCGTGGTCGGGTCGTTGTGGATGGCGGCCGAGGCGGTGTACGGCATCTCGCCGACCGTGTCGAGCAGGCGGGGGCCGATCGCGCGCAGGGGGCGGACGAGTTCTTCGCCCTCTCGGGGGTCGCCCGTGTAGGTGATGCGGATGTGGGCGACGGTCCGGCCGGGGAAGGGGATGATCGCGATCGACGAGGTCATCTCGTCCGGCACCGTCTCCGTCCAGTCCCGCCAGGTCCGCAGGGCGGTCTCGACCTGCTCGAAGTGGAGCGCGCCGCCGTACAGCCGCGCCACCGGCACCAGGCCGATCTCCAGCGCGGTCACCACGCCGAACCCCGCCCGACCGCCCACCAGGGCCCAGAACAGGTCGTCGCCCGGCGTGACGTGCCGCAGCTCGGCGTCGGCCGTGACGACGTCCACGGCCCGCACCCGGTCGGCGGCGTAGCCGTACGTCCTGGCCAGCAGGCCGAGGCCGCCGCCCAGCGTGTACGACACCGCGCCCACCGACGGCGACGAGCCGGACAGCGGGGCCAGCCCGTGCCGGGCCGCCGCCTCGATCACCTGCTCCCAGCGCACCCCCGCCTCGATGCGGGCGGTGGCGGTGTCCGGGTTGATGGTGACGGCGTTCATCCGGCCCGTGGTGATGAGCACGCCCTCCGTGGCGGCCTGGGGCAGGCCGTGGCCGGTGGCCTGGACGGCGACCGGCAGGCCCGCCTCGGCGGCGTGCGCCACGGCCCGGCGGACGTCCTCCGGCGTGGCGGCGGGCACGATCAGATCGGGGCGGTGCGGGTCGAGAAGCTGGAAGCCGGTCCGCTCGGCGTCATATCCGGGGTCGTTTCTGTGCAGCATGTCTCCAGGATGCTGACGCCGCTCCTATAAGTCCAAGAGATGGATCTGATCGTAGCCATAACTGAGGCTTCTAGAAGGAGAAACCCGGAGGTCGCAGCGGCGGATGCGCCTCCTGGAGCTGGGCCGCCAGGCCCAGCAGGTGCGGCTCGCCGCCCGGCGGGGCCACGATCTGCACGCCGATCGGCAGCGCGCCGGAGTGCGTCGCCACCGGGACGGTGATCGCGGGCCAGCCGCACATGTTCCACGGGCCGGCCGTGGGCGCGTACGTGACGTTCGTCCACGCGTTGCGCAGCAGGCCGCGCTCACCCCACCGCTCCGCCTTCGGCGGCAGCGCGGCCAGGGCCGGCGTGATGAGCGCGTCCGCCTCGCCGAACCACTGGTCGGCGCCGTAACCGCGCCACCGCTCCCGGCCGCGCACACCGTCCAGCTTGACCGCGCGCAGCAACCGGCCCGCCCTGGCCAGCGCCCGCGTGCGGCGTTCGAGCCCGCGCAGGCCATCGGCGGCCTCGGCCGCCCGCACCAGCCACGTCGCCACCGTCGCCGGGCCCAGCCAGGCCGGCAGCCTGTGCTCGTGCTCCACCACCGTGTGCCCCGCCACGCGCAACGTCTCGGCCGCGCCCCGCACCGCCGCCGCGAACTCCTTGTCCATCCGCATCCCCGCCGGCAGCGGCTGCGGCGCGTACGCCACCCGCAGGTCGAACGGCTCCGGGCTGCTCGGCGGCGGCTGCGGCTCCCACACCTCGTCGTCGTCCGCCCACACCGAGCGCAACATGCGCGGCGGCGGCTCCACCCGGCGCCCGCCGCGCCACGCCTGCGCCAGCGCCGGGTCCGCCGCCAGCACCGACAGCGCCAGCGCCAGGTCCGAGGCGGTGGTGGCCAGCGGGCCGTTCTCGACGAGCTGCTCCCAGTCGTCCGACGGCGCGGGCACCAGCCCCGTGCCCGGCTTGATGGCCAGCACGCCGCAGCACGCCGCCGGGATGCGCAACGAGCCCATGCCGTCGTTGCCGAGCGCGATCGGCACCATGCCCGCCGCCACCGCCGCCGCGCTGCCCGCCGACGAGCCGCCCGCCGTGCGCGCCGGGTTCCACGGGTTGCGGACGATGCCGTACGCGCTGTCGCCGAGCGCCACCAGCCCCAGCTCCGGCAGGTTCGTCAGCCCCACGACCACCGCGCCGGCCGCCCGCAGCCGCGCCACCGTCACATGATCCTCCGGCGCCGGCGTGTCCGGCGTGGCGGCCGACCCGCCGCGCGTGGCCTCGCCCGCCACCTCCAGGTTGTCCTTCACTGCCACCGGCACCCCCGCCAGCGGCAGATCGGCCAGATCGCGCCGTTTGTGCAGCTGCCGCGCCTCGTCCACGGCCCGCTCCCTGACCCGCCGGAACGCCCCCACCCTGGGATCACGCTCCGAGATGACGTGAAGATGCTCCTCGACGACGGTCGTGGCCTTGACCTCGCCCTGCCGGACGGCCGTCGCGATCTCGATGGCGGACCTGCCTGCCCACAACATGAGAAGAGTGTGCAGCTTTTCACTCAACGTTGCGAGGCTCGATAGGGTCGATTCACGTGAACGGACCTTCGCTTGCCCTCCGCCAGCGTTCCCTGGGCGACCCCTCGGCCGAGTTTCCCCTGTTCCCGCCGCTGACCAGAGGCTGCCCCAAAACCAGCACCGACGATCTCGCCTTCCCGCTCGACATCGTCTACGACTACGCGAAGGTCGACCGTGGCCTGTTCGAGCAGGAGCCAGGCCCCGACCTGGCGCGGTGGTCGCCCCTGCTGCCACCGCTCGACGCGCCCACCCTCGGGGAGGGCGGCACGCCGCTGGTCCCGTTCGGTGACGTCTACATCAAGGACGAATCCCGCAACCCGACCTGGTCCCACAAAGACCGCCTCAACCGGGTCGCCGTCAGCGCCGCCCTCGCCTCCGGAGCACCCGGCGTGGTCGTCGCCTCCTCCGGCAACCACGGCGCCTCCGCCGCCGCCTACGCCGCCCGCGCCGGGCTGCCCGCCATCGTCCTCACCTCCGCCGGGTCGCCGCCCGCCGTCCAGTCGTTCGTGCGCGCGTACGGGGCGAAGGTCGTCACCGTGCCCGTCGAGCGGCGCTGGCCGCTGCTGCGCGAGATCGTCGACCGGCTCGGCTACCACCCCGTCAGCAACCAGACCGTCACGCACACCGGGCACCCGTTCGGGCCCGAAGGCTACAAGACGATCGCGTACGAGCTGTTCCTGCAGCTCGGCGAGGTGCCCGCGGCCGTGTTCACCCCCACCGGCTACGCCGAGCTGCTCTACGGCGTGTGGAAGGGGTTCACGGAGCTGCTGCTGCTCGGGGTGACGGACCGGGCGCCGCGCATGTTCTCCTGCGAGTCGGCGGCCGGCGGGCCGCACGCCAAGGCGCTGGCCGCCGGGCTGCCCGCCGCCATCGTCGAGCTCGGGCCCACCGACGCGTACGGCATCGCCGGATCCGTCGGCGGGCACCGGGGCGTGGTCGCCGTGCGCGACAGCGGCGGCGAGGCCGTCCTCGTGACCGACGAGGAGATGCGGCGGGCCCAGCGGGAGCTGGCACGGGCCGGGCTGTGGCAGGAGCTGTCGGGCACGGCCGGGCTGGCCGGGCACCGCAGGCTGCGCAGGGACTTCGCCGGGCCCGTCGTGTGCATCGCCACGTCCAGCGGGTTCAAGGACCTGGGGGTGGGCGGCGAGTCATACCCGGTGCTGGAGAACCCGACGCTGGACGATCTCCTGCCGTGAGTCTCTACGGTTGAGCCAGACGCGGAGCGGGCCGATCGTGGTGAAGCCCTGCTTCAGGGCGTCGGACGGGTCGCTCTCGTAGCCGACCAGGGGGCGGCCGGGGAACAGCCCGGCCGCCGCCGCGAGCATGCCGGACCAGTCGCCGAACACGTTCGAGACGCCCACGGCCGGGCCGGTCGCCGTCAGGACGGCGCCCGCGCTCAGGTCGGGCGCGTGGACGATCGTCGCCTCGTCGAGAAGAACCGGCCGGAACAGGTCCTTCACCCCGCACGCCCGCTCCCACTCGGCCAGCGCCACCTCGTCCCGGACCACCCGCCAGCTCGTGGCAGCCTTCTCCGGTGCCTCACGGAAGATCCACTGGGCCTCGAACAGCACGTCGAAGCCCGGCAGGTCGAGGGTGGCGAAGCTGTCCTTGACCGACGCGCCCGGGCTCGCGTCGATGCGCGGCAGCAGGTCGGCGGCCGTCGCCTCCGGGGAGAGGGTGACGGCGTCGGGATAGAACGGCGGCGTCCTGACCCGGTTCGTCCAGGCCAGGTCCGTGAACGTGCCCGGGATGCCGTGGGCGCGGCACATCAGGTCGCACCAGCGGGCGTTGTCCCTCGCCGCCGCGCCGAGCCAGTCGGTCATGGGGTGCTCCTCTTGGTGCGGCGGGTCGGCTGGGCGGTCAAGGGGTCCTCCGGCCAGGGATGCTTCGGGTAGCGGCCGCGCATCTCCGCGCGTACGTGACGGTAGCCCTCCCGCCAGAACGAGGCCAGGTCCGCGGTCACGGCCAGCGGACGACCGGCGGGGGACAGCAGGTGCACCAGCACCGGGACGCCCGCGACGCGCGGCGTCTCCTGCCAGCCGAACAGCTCCTGCAACTTGACCGCCAGCACCGGCTGATCACCCGAGTAGTCGAGGCGGACCCGGGAACCCGTCGGCACCTCGATGCGCTCCGGAGCCACCTCGTCGAGGCGCTCGCTCCACGGGATCAGCCGCCGCAGCGCCGACGCCACGTCGATGCGCTCCACGTCGGCGCGGCGGCGCGCCCGGCTCAGCTCCGGCTCCAGCCACTGGTCGGCCAGGCCCACCAGGTCGTCCATCGAGGGCCAGGGCGCGCCGACCGCGCGATGGCAGAACGCCAGGCGGTCACGCAGGTCCTTCGCCTGCTTCGTCCACGTGAGAACGTCTTCCGTGCGCAGGCCGTGCAGGATGGCGTCACGGACGTCGGCGTCCTTGAGCGGGGTGGACGACAGCTCGATCGCGCCCAGGCGTTCCACCCGGCGGGCCGAGACGTCGCCACGGCGCTCGCCCGGCGGGACCCGCCACGTGACCTCATCCTCCGTCGTGGGCTCCAGCGCCGCCCGCGCGGTGGCCTCGTCGATGACGACGGCCTGCCTGACGCGGGCCGACGCCGAGCCGGTGGGGCGGTCGGCGACCGCGATGGCCAGCCATTCCGCGGTCCGCAGCCTGGAGCCGTCCGGGAGCTGGGCCTGGGTGCCCGAGGCCATGAGGTAACCGCCGCCGCGACGGCGCGCCACCCGCTCGGGGAACGCCAACGCCACCGCCATCCCGGCCAGCGCGTCACCGGTGAGCGAGGTGGACGCGGCGCGGGCTTCCGCGGTGGTGCCGGCTTGTGCGGTGCCGGCTTGTGCGGTGCCGGCTTGTGCGGTGCCGGCTTGTGCGGTGCCGGCTTGTGCGGTGCGGTTGGCTTCGGTGGCGGTGCGGCGCAGGCGGGCGGACTCCTGGCGCCAGCGGGAGGCGAAGCCGGTGCCGCCCCTGCGGGCCGCGCGCCAGACCTCCACCAGGTCGTCGGACGCGTCCCTGGGCAGCTGCTCCGACAGCAGGGCCACCACCTCGGCGGCCTCGGGGCCGAGGTCGAGCAGGGCCCTGGCCAGGCGTGGATGCACCCCGGCCAGCGCCATCCGCCGCCCCCGCCCGGTCACCTGCGCCCGCGCGATGGGGGAGGCAGGCGTCACCTGCGCCTGTGCGTCGGGGGCGGGTGAGGGGGAGGTGATCGCGCCCAGGGCCTCCAGCGTGCGTTGGGCGGCGGACAGGGCGGCGGGGGGTGGCGGGTCGAGCAGGGCCAGGTCCGATGCGTCCGGGGTGCCCCAGCAGGCCGCCTGCAGCGCGAAGCCCGTCAGGTCGGCGAGGGCGATCTCCGGGCGTGCATGGTCCGCCAGGCGGTCGTGCTCGGCCGCCGACCAGCAGCGGTACACCGTCCCGGGAGCCTCGCGGCCCGCGCGGCCGGCGCGCTGGGTGGCCGACGCCTTGGAGACGCGGACCGTGGTGAGGGAGCCCAGGCCACGGGCATGATCCGTGCGGGGCTCGCGGGCCAGGCCCGAGTCCACCACCACCCGGACGCCCGGCACGGTCAGGCTGGACTCGGCGACCGACGTGGCCAGCACGACACGCCGGGCCGGGCCGGGGCTCAGCACGGCGTCCTGCACATGGGCCGGCGCCTGGCCGTGGACCTGCAGCACGTGCTCCACGTCGCCCGCCAGCATCCCCGCCACCTTGGCGATCTCGCCCACGCCCGGCAGGAAGCACAGCACGTCGCCGTCCCGCTCCGCCAGCGCCCTGCGAACGACGGAGGCCACGTGGGACAACAACGCGGGATCGACGCGCAGCCCGTGCGGCGGGGCGACCGGGCGCGGCGGCGGGGCCCAGACGGTCTCCACGGGATGGGAGGCGCCGGTGGCGGCCACGATCGGGCCGCCGAGCAGGTCCGCCCACGGCTGGGCGTCGGCGGTGGCGGAGGTGGCCAGCAGGCGCAGGTCGGGGCGGAGCGTGTCACGTACGTCGAGAAGGAACGCCAGCGCCGTGTCCGCGTCGAGGTGCCGCTCGTGGCACTCGTCGAGCATGACCGCGTCGACCCCGGCCAGCTCCTGGTCACGCTGCAGCCGCTGGAGGAGCACGCCGGTGGTGACGACCTCGACCATCGGGTTCGCGCCCACGTGCCGCTCGCCCCTGATCGTGTAGCTGACGCCCATGCGCCGCGCCGCCGCCCGCACGGCCAACCGGCGCGGCTCGGCCACCACGACCCGCAGCCCCGCCTCGGCCAGCGCGAGGGGCACCACGGTGGTCTTGCCGGTGCCGGGCGGCGCCGTCAGAACCGCACTCCCGTGCCGCTCCAACGCGCCGAGCAACTCGGGCAGCACATGCCGAATGGGCAACCCCTCCGCCCGCGAGTCCGCGTCGCCCCGCGCCTTGGCGGTACCACGTGGTGCCGGGCTGGCGTCGCGCCGTGCTGCGGCGGTGGCGCCCTTGATCGGCGCGGAGGCGTCGCGCGGTGCGGTTGCAGTGGCGTCCGGCATCGGCGGGGTGGCGTTGCGCGGTGAGGTGGCGGCGGTGTCCGGGGGCGGTGGGGTGGGGGCGGGCCGGGCGGTACCGCGTTCGGGGTCAGGCATGGGCCTCGGCGGGGAGGGGGCGGGTGGCGGCGGTGAGGACGGCGTCGAGCAGGCCCGGGAAGCGGGTTTCGAGGTCGTCGCGGCGGAGGCTCATGTACTTGAGGCGGCCCTCCTGCTTCGTCAGCACCACGCCGGCCTCGCGGAGGGTGCGGTAGTGGTGCGAGGCGGTGGATTTGTGGACGCCGAGGTCGTCGCCGGCGACCGTGCACGTCATCTCGCCGGCCGTGGCGAGCCGGATCACGATCTCGAGGCGGATGGGGTCGCTCAGAGCCCGCAGAACCTCCGTGAGCTGGATGTTCTCCGTGGACGGGTGCGGCAGCAGGCGCATGGGGAAACCCTACCTCCGTCGAATTGTTTGACAACAATCCAACTATACGTCAGTTTGATGAGCATCCAACTGTTGCTGGAGGCTCCCATGAGTTCGCGGCTCTATCCGATGGCCGCCGGAAATTTCGCGATCGGCACGGGCATGTTCGTCACGGCAGGGCTGCTGCCGCCCATCTCCACGGACCTGGGGGTCTCCCGGTCCGCCGCGGGGCAGCTCATGACCGTGTTCGCGCTGGCCTACGCCGTGCTGTCGCCGTTGCTCGCCGCGCTGACCGCACGAATGTCGCGCAGAACCGTGTTGTTGCTGGCCATGGCGGTGTTCGTGGTCGGGAACACGTTGACCGCCCTGGCGCCCACGTACGCGCTGGTCATGCTGACCCGCGTGCTCGCGGCGGCCGGGGCGGCCATGTTCACGCCCACCTCCTCCGCCGTGGCGAACGCGCTGACCGAGCCCGAGCGGCGCGGCCGCGCGCTGGCGCTGGTGATGGGCGGGCTGAGCGTGTCGTCGGCCATCGGGGTGCCGCTGGGCACCTGGCTGGGCCAGGCGGCCGGCTGGCGCTCCACCCTCTGGATGGTCGCCGGGCTCGGTCTGGTCGGGTTGATCGGCGTGGCCGCGCTGGTGCCCGAGGTGCGCATCCCCGCCTCGGGGCGGTTGCGGGAGCGGTTCGAGCCGCTGCGGGACCGGCGGGTGCCGGCCGTGATGGTGACGCAGTTGCTGATGTTCGCGGCCGGGTTCACCGCCTACACCTACATCGGCTCGCTGTTCGACCTGCCGCTGCCCGCGGTGCTGTGGGCGTGGGGGCTGGGCGGCATCGTGGGGAACGCGCTCGGCGGGCGGCTCACCGACGTGTACGGGCCGCGCCGGATGATCCTCGGCGGCCTGGGTGCGTCCGTCGTGTTCCTGGCCCTCATCCCCGTCGCGAACCTCGCCCTGCCCATCGCCCTGATCTGGGCCTTCCTGTGGGGCGCGACCGGCTGGCTGGTGGCGCCCGCCCAGCAGTTCAGGACCGTCGTGGCCGTGCCGGGGAACGTCCCGGTCGGGCTGGGCCTGCTGTCGTCGGCTCAGTACCTTGGGCTGTTCGTGGCGGGGCTGTCCGGCGGCGCGGCGCTGGAGGGCTACGGGCGGATCGGGGTCGTGGTGCTGGCCGCCGGGTTCGGGGTGGTGGCGCTGCTGTTCACGCTGGTCACGTATCGGGAGCGGGCGAGGGTGAGCGTGCCGGCCACCTAGAACGTCCGGAAAGCGGCGAGGGTGAGCGTGCCGGTCACCTGGAACGTCCGGAAAGCGGGCGGGGGTGAGCGTGCCGGTCACCTGAAACGTCCGGAAAGCGAGTCGTCGAGACACGTCCCTGACCGCCAGAATGTCGGATGTGTCTGACGACCGTGATCCACGTGACGAGCCCTTGCAGGACGGTGCGGAGCAGCCGCCGGACGTCGATCCGCGCGACGAGCCGGCCCCGTTCGGCGCCGTCGTCCTGCTGACCGTCGCGGCGGCGGCAGGCGTCATGGTGCTCGGCGCGCTGGCGCCCTCGGCGCTGAACCTGAAGTTCCTGCTGTTCGGGCCGATCACGCTCGTCGTGTTCGAGATCGCCGTGCACGAGGTGTGGTGGAAGCGGTGGTGGGGCGCGATCCCCGGCGCGGTGCTGGGGCTCGCGTGCTACTTCGAGGGCCGCGAGGCGCTGGCCGACATCATCGGTGACGCTTGGGCGCACCCGATCGCGTACGTCACCGCCTGGGCCCTCTTCGCGGCCGCCTTCGCCTGGTGCAGCCGCTACCCGCGCAAGTTGTCCTGAGGGCTGAAGCTTTTGGGCGGGCCGACGGGTGCTGTTCCGGGCGGCGCGGTGGGTGCCTACTGGGCGGGCTTCTGGGCGGTGGGCAGCAGGCGGGCCAGGTCCTCCAGGAGTTTGGCGTCGGCGGCCAGGTGGGCCTCGGCGTTGTCGAAGAGGGCGCCCGCGAGCGGTGACAGGCCCGCCTTCGCCGTACGGCCGGCGGCGAGGGCGGCGCGCTGGGCCTCGACCTCGCGGGACGCCGCCGCCACCAGCTCCCCGGCCTCACCCGTGTCGAGCAGGGTGTGCCAGCGCAGGGCCAGGGCGAAGTCGGAGCGGGTGGAGTGGGGCGGGGTGGCGAGGGCCTTGCGCAGCAGGTCGCGCAGGGTGCGGCGGCCCTCCGGGGTGATCTGGTAGACGCGGCGCAGGCGGTCGCCCTGGCGCTCCTCGGACAGGGTGCGCGCCAGGCCCTCCAGCTCCAGCTTGGCCAGCGCGTGGTAGACCGAGCCGGGCTTCACGCCGGTCCACTGGTCGAGGGCCGCGGCCGTGACGACCTGGTTGATCTCGTAGCCGTGCTTGGGGCCCTCGTTGAGCAGGCCGAGGACGAGCAGCCGGGTGGACGACGCCGACACGGGATCACCTCCGCTGAATAATCAACGTTGACCATATCAGCCTCGCCATGCTCTCATTGCTCCAAGTCGAATAGTCAACTTGGAGTATTCATGAAGCGACGGCGGATGGACCGGTTCGTGCGCGCGTACGCGGAGCTGGGCCGGTTCAGCGGGGCCGTGCTGGTGGCGCGCGGCGAGAAGGTGCTGTTCACACAGGGGTACGGGCTGGCGGACCACGAACGCGGGGTGCCCAACCGGCCCGGCACGGCGTTCAGGATCGGGTCGCAGACGAAGACGTTCACCGCGATGGCGATCCTGCGGCTCAAGGAGCGCGGCCTGCTGGGCGTGCACCACCCGATCGCCCGTTACCTGCCCGGATACCCCGGCGGCGAGCGGATCACCCTGCATCACCTGCTCACCAACTCCTCCGGCATCCCCGACTACGTCACCACCGAGGGGTTCACCCGGGTCATGGGGACGGCCGTGACGCGGCGGGAGCTCATCGACGGGTTCAAGGACCGGCCGCTGCTGTTCGAGCCGGGCGAGGGGGTCAGCTACAGCAACTCGGGGTGGGTGCTGCTGGGCGAGGTGATCGAGCGGGTGTCGGGGCTGGCGTACGGGGACTACCTGCGCGAGCACGTCTTCGGGCCGCTGGGGATGACGCGCACCGGGCTGACCGACGACGCCAAGGGCTACCTGGCCGTGGACGGCCGCGCCGAGCCGGCCCCGTACGTCGACAACTCCCGCCAGGACGCGGCCGGGGCGATCTGCTCGACCGTCGAGGACCTGCACCGGTGGCGGCTGGACGTGCCGGACGAGCTCGTCGGGCCGTACGTCGAGAGCGACGGCATCGCCTACGGGTACGGCTGCGCGGTCGGGCCGGGGCGGATCGAGAGCTCGGGGGGCACGATCGGGTTCGTCAGCGTCTCGGCCCGCTACCCGGCCGACGACCTGTTCGTCTGCGTGCTGTCGAACGTCGAGAACGCCGCCTTCTCCGAGATCGAGCGCGGCCTGGCGGCGATCGCCCGAGGGGAGCCGTACGAGCTGCCGGGCGAGCGGGTGTTCGTGACCGTGGACCCCGCCCTGTTCGACCGGTACGCCGGCCGGTACACGATGCGGTTCCTGGGCCGTACCTCCACCATGGACGTGACCAGGGAGGGCGGGCGGCTCATGGTCGAGGTGCACGGGCTGGCCAGGACCGAGCTGCGGCCGATGTCGCCGACGCGGTTCTTCGCCCGGATGAAGGGGGAGGTCGAGCTGGACTTCCGCGCGGACGGCGAGGTGGCCCTGAACTGGGCGGGACACGACGTCACCGCCCGGCGCGTCTCATAGAGGCTGCCGGCCGCTTCTCCTCCTCATAGGGGACCGCCGGTCGGCCCGCAGGGGGACGACCGGCGGTGGCACGCCCGCCTACGGTCGGCCGCATGCTGAACGACCACATCACCTTCCGCCGCGTCACGGCCGGCACGCTGCTCGTCGTGGCCCCGCTCCTCCAGGCCGTGGCCGTCGTCGTGGACCCCGGCACGTGGGGCGACGACCGCGAGGCCGTCAGCTTCGGCGACAACCCGGCGCTGGCCCAGACCCAGTCCGCGCTCTACCACTGGAGCTGGATGCTGATGGCCGTCGCCGTCATCGGCCTCATGCACCTGACCAGGCGCCGGGCCACCCGGCTCGGCCACGTGTCGGGGGTGCTGGCGGTGATCGGCTACCTGCAGCTTTCGGGGCTGCTGCTGATCGACCCGGTCGAGTGGTACCTGGGGCAGCACAACAGCCCGGAGGAGGCCCAGCGCATCCTCGACGAGATGCTGAACCTGCCGGGCGTGATCTTCGGCTTCCAGATGCCGTGGATGTTCTTCGGCTTCGTCGGGCTGCCGCTGCTGACCGTGGCGGTGTGGCGGGCCGGCTTCACCGGGTGGTGGGTGCCGCTCGTGGTGGCCGCCGGCTACCTCGGCGGGTTCCTGGTGCCGTACGGGCCGCTGACCGTGCCGTTCTGGGTGGCGCCCGTCGCGGCGCTCGGCTGGACCGGGACGAGGATCCTGCGCATGGGCGACGCCGCGTGGGCGGAGTACTACCAGGTCAGCCGAGTGCCGGAATCCAGCCCGCGGTGACCGCGAGGATGATGAAGAAGCCCAGGATGATCCGGTAGATCACGAACGGGGTGAAGCGGTGCGTGCTGATGTAGCGCAGGAACCACGCCACCGCCGCGTACCCCACGATGAACGAGACGATCGTGGCCACGATGGTGGGCCCCCAGTCGGGCGTATCGGCCCCGCCGATCTCGGTCAGCTCCAGCAGGCCCGAGGCGAAGACGGCGGGCATGGCCAGCAGGAACGAGTATTTCGCGGCGTCCTCGCGGCGGTAGTCGAGCAGCAGGCCGGCCGTCGTCGTGCCGCCCGAGCGGGACACGCCGGGGATGAGGGCCAGCGCCTGGGCGAAGCCGTAGATGAGGGCGTGGGTGATGCTGAGGTGCTTCTCCAGCGTGAGCTTGTTGCGGGCGGTACGGTCGGCGAACCACAGGATGAGCGCGAAGACGATGAGCGTGGTGCCGACCAGGCGCAGGTCGCGGAAGACGGTCTCGATCTGGTCCTTCAGCACGAGGCCGAGCACGCCGATGGGCAGGGTGCCGACGATGATGTACCAGCCCATGCGGGCGGCCCAGTGGGGGCGCAGCTCCTTGACGAACAGCGAGCGCACCCAGGTGGAGATGATCTCCCAGAGCTCGCGCCTGAAGTAGATGACGACGGCCAGCTCGGTGCCGATCTGGATGACCGCGGTGAACGCCGCCCCCGGGTCGGGCCAGCCGGCGAACGCGGAGACCACCCGGATGTGGGCGCTGGAGGAGATCGGCAGGAACTCCGTCAGCCCCTGGACCAACCCCAAGATCACCGCTTCTAGCCAGCCGATCACGACGACACCTTCCAGGATGCGGGAGTGACGAGGGTGAGGTTAGCGGAATCGGGGGCTCGGCAATCGCTCTCCGGCCGCGGTCGGCGGACGATCCGCCGAGTTCACCGGAAATTCGCCCGAGGTTCGCCCCGACGGCCCGCGCCCGGCCGCCTTCGCACGATGTCCGCCCGCGCGGCCCTCACCCCCGCGGCCCTCATCCGCGCGGCCCTCACCCCTGCGGCGCCTTCCAGACGTGCGCGTTCGCCCGTGCGAAGTCGGCGAAGTCGCGGGCCGGCCGGCCCAGGGCCTCGCGCACCCCGTCCGTCACGCTCGCGTTGCGGCCGTCCAGGATGTCGGTGAACAGGTGGCCGAGCCCTTCGGCGGCCTCGCGCGGCACGCCGTGCTCCATGGCCGCGCTCACGTACTCCTCGGGCGTGACCCGGACGAACGTGACCGGCCGGCCGAGGATCGCCGACAGCTCCTCGGCGACGTCCGCGAAGGTCAGCAGCCGCGGCCCGGTCAGCTCGTACAGCTTGCCCGCGTGCCCGTCCTGGGTGAGCGCGGCGACGGCGACGTCCACAATGTCCTCGACGTCGAGGAACGGCTCGGGCACGTCGGCGGCGGGCAGGGCGATGACGCCGGAGAGGACGGCGCCGAGCAGGAAGTCCTCGCTGAAGTTCTGCATGAACCAGCCGCAGCGCAGCACGGTCCATTCCGCGCCCGACTCCTGGATGGTGCGCTCGCTGGCCTGCGCCTCCGGCTCGCCCCGGCCGGACAGCAGGACGAGCTTGCGCACGCCGTTGCGGACGGCCAGCTCGGTGAACGCCTTGACGTCGTCGTAGGCGCCGGGGAAGGCGAGGTCGGGGTAGTAGGAGACGTAGACGGCGGTCACGCCGTCGAGCGCGGCCTGCCAGGTGCCGCGGTCCTGCCAGTCGAAGGGCGGGGTGGCAGAGCGGGAGCCGGCCCGGACGGGCAGGCCGAGCGAGGTGAGGCGGTCAGCTATGCGGCGGCCGGTCTTGCCGGTGCCGCCGAGCACGAGGATCGTCATGCATCCAGTAAGCCCCGATACCGATAAGACTCTCCATGGTTGAGAAGCGCATTCCCATATGCGATCGTCTAGCGTATGGACCAGCTCGCGGCGCTTCTCGACGGCCCGAGAGCGCGGGGCGCCTTCCTGCTCCGCTCGATCCTGGCGCCGCCCTGGTCGCTGCGCATCCAGGACGAAGCGCCGCTGTCGGTGATCGCGCAGGTGCGGGGCGAGTCGTGGATCGTCTTCGACGACGGCGAGCCGGTACGCCTGGAGCCGGGGCAGGTGGCCGTCGCGCGGGGGCCCGAGCCGTACGTGGTGGCCGATGATCCCGGCACGAAGCCGCAGGTCGTCATCCACCCCGGCCAGCGCTGCACCACGATCGACGGCGAGGTCCTGTACGAGAGCCTCGACCTGGGCCTGCGCACGTGGGGCAACAGCGCCGACGGCGACACCGTGCTGCTCACCGGCACGTACACGATGGAGGGCGAGGTCAGCAGGCGGCTGCTCGACGCGCTGCCGCAGCTCATCGTGCAGCCGGGCGACCCGATCATCGGGTTGCTCGGCGCCGAGATCGTCAAGGACGAGCCGGGCCAGGAGGCCGTCCTCGACCGGCTGCTGGACCTGTTGCTCATCGCGGTCCTGCGGGCGCACTTCGCCACGCACGAGGCGCCCGGCTGGTACCGCGCGATGAGCGACCCGGTGGTGGGCAGGGCGATGCGCATGCTGTACGACAACCCGGCCCACCCGTGGACGGTCGCGGCGCTGGCCGCCGAGGTGGGCGTGTCCAGGGCGGCGCTGGCGCGGCGGTTCACGGAGCTGGTGGGCGAGCCGCCGATGTCGTTCCTCACCGACTGGCGGCTCGCCCTGGCCGCCGACCTGCTGCGCGAGCCGGACGCCACGATCGGCTCGGTGGCCAGGAAGGTCGGGTACGGCAGCCCGTTCGCGCTCAGTGCCGCCTTCAAGCGGGTGCGCGGCATCAGCCCGCAGGAGCACCGGGCGGCGGCGGCCAAGTGAAACCCCTGCTCCTGCTCGACGTGGACGGCGTACTGAACCCGATGGGCCGCCCCACGTCCGACTTCCGCCGCTACCGCTGCACGATCGGCACCGACGTCTACACCGTGCACCTCAACCCCCGCCACGGCCGGCGCCTGATCGAGCTGGCCCTGGCGACCGGCTCCGAGCTGGTCTGGGCCACCACGTGGGAGCACCACGCCAACGAGTGGATCGCGCCGAGGATCGGCCTGCCCTCGCTGCCCGTCATCCCGATGGGCTCCGTGCGGGCGCCGGCGAGCGAGTACGGGGAGATGTTCAAGACGCCTCACGTCGCGGCGTACGTGGGGCAGCGGCCGTTCGTCTGGTTCGACGACCAGGTGTGGGCGGAGGACGAGGAGTACCTCAGGGTGCGTCAGGGTCTGGCGGATTTCCTGCTCGTCCACGTGGATCCCAGACAGGGACTGACCAGCCGACATCTGGGCATGGCACATGAGTGGCTGACCCTTACAGGGTTTTCTCAGGGTTCCTGACGGGAGTCCTGCGGCGCCGCTGTCCGTTTCCCAGATAGGTCGCGAAAACCACACGGAGGAACGACATGTACCGCTCTCGTGAGCACCGGATCATCGCAGGCGTCTGCGGCGGTCTCGCCGACAAGATGGGCCTGCCCCCCACCCTCGTACGGATCCTCTGGCTGCTGCTGTCGCTCATCCCGGGACCGCTCTGGGTCGTCTACGTCGCCATGTGGATCCTCGTCCCGCAGGAGCCGAAGGGGTACCGCACCGCCTGACCTCAGAGGATCGAGGGGCGTGCCGGTGCGTGCGGGCAGCGGCATATCCTCGAAGCATGAGGGCAAGGCCGCTGACGCTCATCCAGGATGAGCTCGTCGATTACGATCAGGCGATGGAGCGCATGACCGACCTCGTCGGGCAGCGCCAGAGTGACGAGCGGCCGGACACGCTCTGGCTGCTCAGCCATCCGTCCGTCTACACCATCGGCCGCCGCACCCCCGTCTCCCACCTGCCCGACCCCACGCACGGCATCCCCGTCGTCGAGACGGGGCGGGGCGGGCAGCTCACCTACCACGGGCCCGGCCAGCTCGTCGGTTACCTCATCGTCAAGCTCGACGAGGGTGAGGGCATCGTCGACTACGTGCGCGAGGTGGAGTTGAGGCTGGTCGAGGCGCTGGGCAAGCTGGGGCTGCCGGCCGAGCGGCGGGACACGCCGCCGGGCTCGGAGCTGCTGACCGGCGTCTGGACGACGGAGACCGGGCGGAAGATCATCTCGATCGGCATGCGGCAGAGCCGGGGCGTCACCAGCCACGGGTTCGCCCTCAACGTCGACGGCGACCTGACGCCGTGGAGCTGGGCGGTCGCGTGCGGGATGCCCGACGTCGACATGACCTCGCTCAAGCGGGAGCTGGGCAGCGCGTCCATGGACGAGGTGCGCGCGGCCGTGGCCGAGGCGTTCGAGGCCTCCTGACTTTCGCAGGTCATCGGCGGGGAGCCAATCTTGTCATTCCTCCCCGTCCGTGCCTGCTCTTGCGCGATGATCCACATTGGTCGCAGCCCCAACGGGGGGATCGGCTGATGATTGGAGCACTGTGCGAAAGAGGTTCTCTCTGCTCGCCGCCGCCTTAATGGCGATGGCGACGCTCGCCTCCGTCTCGCCCGCCAACGCGGAGACGGAAGCACGGACGATCACGTGGGCGCCCTGTGAGGAGGAGCCGGCCGCCGAGTGCGGCAAGCTGACCGTCCCGATCGACTGGTCGAAGCCCGACGGGCCGACCGTCGACATCGCCGTGGCCCGGCGCAAGGCCACCGACCCGGCCGCCCGGATCGGCTCGCTGGTGATCAACCCCGGCGGCCCCGGCGGGTCGGGCGTGGAGGCCGCGTTCGGCGCCACCTGGTTCACCGATGAGCTGCAGAAGCGGTTCGACATCGTCGGGTTCGACCCTCGGGGCGTGGGTCGCAGCCACCCGGTGATCTGCTCGGCGTCGGTCTACAACCAGATGCCGCACACCGTCATGAAGAGCCAGGCCGACTTCGACGCCTGGAACGCCTTCACCAAGAAGCTGCACGCCGACTGCCGCGAGCGCACCGGCCCCCTGTACGACCACGTCGACTCCCAGGACGTGGCCCGCGACATGGACGCCCTGCGCGCCGCCCTCGGCGAGGAGAAGCTCACCTACTACGGCATCTCGTACGGCACGCTGATCGGCCAGATGTACGCCGAGCTGTTCCCCGACCGCGTCCGCGCGCTCGGGCTCGACAGCAACATGGACCACAGCCTCAACGTCGCCGGCTTCCTGTCCACCGAGGCGCTCGCCGTCGAGGACGGCTTCGACCAGTTCGTCGGCTGGTGCGACCAGGACCCGAGCTGCGTGCTGCACGGCCAGGACGTCCGGGCGATCTGGAAGGGCCTGCTGGACAAGGCGCGGCGCGGCGAGCTCGTCTACCCGAGCACCGGCACGAAGATGACGGAGCTGCAGGTCATCTACAACGCCGCGCTGGGCAACGAGGGCCCCGACTGGCAGACGCTGAGCCAGACGATCAACTGGCTGAACGGCGGCGCCGAGCCTGACTGGGTGCCGCCGCTGCCCGGCCGCGGGCCGGTCGAGGGGGACGTGGCGGAGCTGCCGACCACGATCCTGTGCCAGGACTACAACCTCCGGGTGCGCAACTACGCCGAGTACGCCACCCTCATGAAGGTGTCGAACACGCTGGCGCCCGACACGCGGTACCACCCGTACCCGATCGACGACCTGCCGATCTGCATGAACTACCCGACCACCAACCCGCCGCACCAGCTCAAGTACACGGGTGACGCCCCGCTGCTGCTGGGCAACTCGCTGCACGACCCGGCGACGCCGTGGATCTGGTCGGCCAACGCGGCCCGCCAGCTCGGCTCCAAGGCGGTGCTGCTCACGTACGAGGGCTGGGGTCACCGCATCTACGGCAAGGACAAGTGCCAGACGGACATCTTCGACGAGTACCTGATCTCGCTGAAGGTGCCCGCGCACGGCACGCGCTGCGCCGTGGGGACGCCTGAGGAGACGCTCAAGCTGAGGAGCACGAAGCCGGCCTGGCCGACGGACCGGCTCTCCTGGTAGGGCCGATGGGTACGGCGTGAGCACGCCGTACCCATCGATCTTTCACGCGGCAGGGACCTCGTCGATCGTGCGGCGGGGTCCCGTGAACCAGTGGCGGGCCGACAGGGCCCACCACAGCGCGATGCCGATCAGCACCACCCCGACGGCGATCGGCGCGTAGTTGACGGACGTCCAGGTGAAGTCCGCGCTGCCGGGTACGCCGGCCGGGGAGAACGGCATGATGAAGTAGATCGAGACGATCACGATCTCGACGCAGGCGATCCAGCACAGCGCCTTGTACTTCCTGCCGAGCGTCCACGGGCCGGGCTGGAAGGCGTCGCCCATGCGCAGCCGCAGCCAGATGGGGATGAGGAAGGCCAGGTAGAGGCCGATGACGGCGATCGACACGACGGCGTAGAAGGCGACCGGCGTGGTCAGGCCGGCGGGGGCGTAGAGGGCGGGCAGGGTGATCAGGGCGGCGGCGACGCAGCCGGCGATGATCGCGTTGACGGGGGTGCGGTTGCGGTCCACCTTCGACCACAGGCGCCAGCCGGGCACGGCGCCGTCGCGCGAGAACGCGTAGGTCATGCGGGACATCGAGGTCACGCAGCTCATGCCGCAGAAGAACTGGCCGATCGTGGAGATCGCGAAGATGGCCGTGGCCAGCGGGGACGACAGCGCGGTGTCGAAGATGGTGCCGACGAAGCCGGCGTTCTTGTTGATCTCGTCCACATGCGTGGCGGCGAACAGGAACGACAGCAGCAGGATCCAGCCGCCGATGGCCGAGTAGAAGATCGACTGCCACAGGCCGCGGGCCGCGCTCCTGGCCGCCCCCTGGGTCTCCTCCGACACGTGCGCGCAGGCGTCGAAGCCGGTGATCGTGTACTGGGTGAGCAGGAAGCCGAGCGGCAGCACGTACAGCCAGAAGGGCAGCCCGTCGGAACCGTCGCCGAAGCCGGAGCTGTTGTTGGTGCCGAAGAAGACGAAGGACGCCGACTGGTGGTTCTCGGGCGCGAAGATCAGGATGGCGACGACGATCGCGGCGCCGGCCACGTGCCACCAGACGGAGACGTTCTGCAGGAGCGAGATCAGCTTGTGGCTGTAGATGTTGATCAGCGCGTGCAGCGCGAGGACGATCACGAAGAGGAGGAACGCCTGCGGGAGGGTGCCCTCCCAGGCGCCGCCGGTCAGGCGGTTGAGGGTGATGTTGAGAAACGTGGCGCAGCCGTAGTCGACCGACGCGGTGACGGCGACGAGCCCGATGAGGTTGAGCCAGCCGGTGAACCAGCCGTGGATCGGCTTGCCCAGCTTGGCGGCCCACCAGTAGATGCCGCCCGCCGTCGGGTACGCCGACACCAGCTCCGACATGCAGAAACCGATGATCAGGATGAACACGGAGATCAGCGGCCAGCCCCACGAGATGGCGATGGGGCCGCCGTTGTTCCACGCCTGTCCGAAGGTCGTGAAGCAGCCGGCGAGGATGGAGATGATCGAGAAGGAGATGGCGAAGTTGGAGAAACCGCTCCAGGTGCGGGCCAGCTCCTGCTTGTAGCCGAGCTCGGCCAGTCGCCTGGAATCCTCTTCAGTGGTCATTGAGGTCTCCCTGGGGGGCGCGGAGGACGCTCCTTTTGGTCTACGTCTAGACCATTTCTGCCCAGGGGACAAGGCGTTACAGGCGGGTTTCGATCTCGTCAGGCGGTTCGGTGGCCTCCTCCTTGCCGGGGGAGGAGGCCACCTCGCAGGTCAGGAGAAGGCGTCCGTGGCCGCCTGGCAGAACGCCTTGAGGTCGTCCGGCTTGCGGCTGGTCACCAGCGTGTTCGGGCCCTGCGTGCAGACCATGACCTCCTTGTCCACCCAGGTCGCCCCGGCGTTGCGCAGGTCGGTCTGGAGGCTGGGCCAGGACGTCAGTGTCCGGCCGCGTACGACGTCGGCCTCGATCAGCGTCCACGGGGCGTGGCAGATCGCGGCCACCGGCTTGCCGGCGTCGAAGAACGCCCGGACGAACCGCACGGCCTCGGGCACCGTGCGCAGGAAGTCCGGGTTCGCGACCCCGCCCGGCAGGACGAGGCCGTCGAAGGAGGCCGCTTCGGCGCTGTCCACCGTGTTGTCCACGGCGAACGTGTCCGCCTTGTCCAGGTGGTTGAACCCCTGGACCTGGCCGGAAGAGGTCGAGACGAGCTTGGGAGTGCCGCCCGCCTGCTTGACCGCCTTCCACGGTTCCGTGAGCTCCACCTGCTCGACTCCCTCGGGAGCGACCAGGAAAGCGATGGTCTTGCCGTCCAGCATGTGACTCGTCCCCCTTGGACATCCGTGTTTCCACCCCCCTTTCCGTGGGATGCCGATGTATGCGTCTTTACCCTAGGGGGGTATATTGGGCGTCACGAGACCCCGAGAGTGAGGAGTTTTGCCATGACTGTCGCCACGTACCAGGTCGAGGGCATGACCTGCGGTCACTGTGTGAGCGCCGTGACTCAGGAGGTCGGCAAGGTGGCCGGGGTGAGCGGGGTCGAGGTCGACCTGGCGTCCGGGGCGGTGACCGTGACCAGCGCGGCGCCGGTCGACGCCGCGCTGATCGATGCCGCCGTGGTCGAGGCCGGTTACGAGCTGCGCGGCAAGGTCGACCTGCTGCCCCAGGTGAGCGGGTCGTCGTGCTGCGGCTCGGGCGGCTGCCACTAGGTCACCAGGGGAGCGGGCCCTTGGCGTCGAAGTAGCCGCCGGTGGGGCCGTCGGGGGCGACCTGGGCCATCCTGACGATGATCTCGGCGCCCTCCTCGACGGTCTGGATGCCGGTGTTGTGGTTGAGGTCCGTCTTGGTGAACCCGGGCTCGACGGCGTTGACGCGCAGCTGGGGGAACGCCTTCGCGTACTGCACGGTGATCATGTTCACCGCCGCCTTGGAGGCGGGATAGGCGACCCCCGGGTACGCGTACGCCGGCGTGCCCTCGGTGGTCATCCTGGCCAGGGAGGCCAGGCCGCTGCTGACGTTCACCACGACGGGCGCGGGGGAGCGCAGCAGCAGGGGCAGGAAGGCGTGCGTGACGCGCACCAGGCCGAAGACGTTCGTCTCGAAGATGGTGCGCAGGTCGTCGGCCGTCACGTCCGCGGCGCCGATCACGCCTCCGTCCGCCGTCCTGCCCTCGATGCCGGCGTTGTTGACCAGCACGTCCAGGCCGCCGTCCGCCTCGATGGTCTTGACGGCGGCGGCCACCGAGTCGTCGTCGGTGACGTCGAGGACGACCAGCCGCGCGCCGAGCCGGTCGGCGGCCGCCCGGCCGCGCTCGGCGTCGCGGCTGCCCAGGTAGACGGTGTGGCCGGCCTCGATGAGGCGGCGGGCGGTCTCGTGGCCGAGACCCTTGTTCGCTCCGGTGATCAATGTCGTCGTCATGCCTCCAGCCTGCGGCGCGGCCCCCGGCGTAGCCATTCGTCCGGTTTTCCTGGGACTGACAGTGCCAGGAACCTTCCGGGCGGAAGGGGGAGACTGGGGGCATGAGGGAGTTCGGGCAGGCGGTGCGGCGCTGGCGGGAGCGGGTGGCGCCGGAGACCGTGGGGCTGGCCGCCGGCGGGCGCCGGCGCGCGGCGGGGCTGCGCCGCGAGGAGCTGGCACTGCTCGCCGGGATCTCCGTCGACTACGTCACCCGCCTCGAACAGGGCCGGGCCGCCAACCCGTCGCCGCAGGTCGTCGAGGCACTGGCGCGGGCGCTGCGGCTGTCGGCCGACGAGCGCTCCTACCTGTTCAGGACGGCGGGGCTGGCGCCGCCCTGCCCCGACACCGTGCCCGCGTTCATCCCGCCCAGCGTGCACCGCATGCTCGACCGGCTGGCCGGCACGCCCGTCGGCGTCTACGACGCGGCCTGGACGCTGCTGCTGGCCAACCCGATGTACGCGGCGCTGATGGGCGACCCGTCCGGCTGGCGCGGCAACGAGCGCAACGGCGTCTGGCGCAACTTCGTCGGCCCCGGCAGCCGGGTCAGGTACACGCCGGAGGAGCGGCGCACATTCGAGGCCATGATGGTGGCCGACCTGCGGGCCACCGCCGCCCAGTACCCGGCCGACCAGCAGCTGCGGCGGCTGGTCGCGGAGCTGCGGGCCGGCAGCGCGCGGTTCGCCGAGCTGTGGGACTCGGGGGTCGTCGGGCGGCAGGAGGGCGGCCCCAAGACCATCGAGCATCCGCAGGTGGGGCCGCTGACGCTCGACTGCGACATCCTCAGCGTGGCGGGCAGCAACCTGCGCATCATGGTCTACACGGCCGAGCCGGGCACCCCGGACGCCGAGCGCCTAGCCCTGCTCGGTGTCCTCGGCACGCAGTCGATGGTGGGCTAGCCAGCAGAGCGCCGCGCCGACGGCGTACCAGAGCAGGTCGGGCGGGTTGAACGTGCTGCCCAGCACCGGCCGCAGCACCTCGGGGATCTCGGCGAGCTGGGCGAACTCGATCGCCCAGCTCAGCCCGGCCGACACCGCCGCCGCCACCCACGGGCGTACCCTGGGCAGGATCAGCACGACGAGCGCGTAGATCAAGGCGGTGTAGAGCGCGTCGCCGGCGTACTTCGGCACCGGCCCGTCCCACAGGGCGCGGACACCGAGCCCGCAGGCGACGATCACGACGCAGGTCACTGCGATGAGCGGGCGGGGCACCAGCTCACGGTAGTGCCAAGAGCGCTGAAAATTTACACCGCCAAAGGAAACGAAGGTGAAACAATTTTCCGCACCTCGTTGACATGCGGACTCCGTATGGTGTGCCTTTCTCTACACAGGAACCCCCCGCCTGAAGGTGAGGCACACATGAGGAAATGGTTCGCGCGCCTGGCTGTGCTGGGTGCCGCGCTATTAGTGGCCGGACAGGGCGCCACGGCGGCCCACGCCCAGGATCCGGCGGCGGGGAAGAAGATCGTACGGGTCGGCGCGACCCAGGCCATGGACTCCATGAACCCGTTCCTGGCCGTCCGCCTGGTCTCGACGTCCATCCACCGCTGGATGTACGGCTTCCTCACCGTGCCCGACTCCAAGACGCTCCAGCCCAGCCCCGACCTGGCCGAGTCGTGGACCACGTCCGAGGACGGGCTCACCTGGACGTTCAAGATCCGGCAGGCCAAGTGGTCCGACGGCCAGCCCATCACGGCCGACGACGCCGCCTGGACGTTCAACAAGATGATGACCGACGAGGCCGCCAAGACGGCGAACGGCCCCGCGGTGGAGAACTTCGAGAGCGTCACCGCCAGCGGCCAGGACCTGACGATCAAGCTCAAGGCCCCGCAGGCGTCCATGCTGGACAACCCGGTCCCGATCATGCCCAAGCATGTCTGGGAGTCGGTCACCGACATGGCCAACTACGACGCGGAGAAGTACCCCGCTGTGACCAGCGGTCCGTACATCGCGATCGAGCACAAGAAGGACAACTACGTCAAGCTTCAGGCCAACCCCAACTACTGGCGGGGCAAGCCGAAGATCGACGAGCTGCAGGTCATCTTCTACGACAACCCGCAGGCCGCCATCGCCGGCCTGAAGAACGGTGACATCGACCTGCTCGGCCGGATGACCCCGCAGGAGTTCGAGGGCATCCAGAACAACCCGAACATCGAGGCGTGGAACACCCAGGGCCGGCGCGCGTCGTACCTGCAGATCAACCACGGCGCCACCACCAGCGACGACAAGCCGATCGGCGACGGCCACCCCGCCCTGAAGGACGTCAAGGTCCGCCAGGCGCTGCACTACGCCATCGACAAGCAGAAGCTGGTCGACGAGGTCCAGAACGGCCTGGCCAAGGTCGCCGACGGCTCCATCGTGCCGCCCATGTACAAGGACTTCTTCTGGGAGGCCACCGGCGACACCAAGGTCACCTACGACCCCGCCAAGGCCAACAAGATTCTCGACGACGCCGGGTACAAGAAGGGCGCCGACGGCATCCGTACGATGCCCGACGGCAAGCGCAAGCTCGAATGGCGCTTCACCATCCACACCGACACCCCCATCGAGGACAAGCTCGCCGAGTACATGACGGGCTTCCTGAAGGAGATCGGCGTCACGCTCACCACGGTGAAGCTGGACTCCAGCAAGTTCACCGAGGAGACCGGCATCACCGGCAACTTCGACATCGCCATCAGCGGCTGGTCGGTCAACCCCGACCCCGAAGAGGTCTTCGCCACGCACCTGTGCAGCCGCCGGCCCGACGCCAACGGCGAAGGCGGCGGCACCGAGTCCTTCTACTGCAACAAGACCTTCGAGCAGCTCTACAAGGACCAGCAGAAGGAGCTCGACCGCACCAAGCGCGCCGAGATCATCAAGAAGATGCAGGAGCAGCTCTACACCGACGCTCCCATCATCGCCATCTACTACACCAACGACCTCGAGGGCTACCGCAAGGACCGCATCACCAGCATCACGCCCATCCCCGAGGACAAGGGCCTGCTGTACGGCGGCAGCGGCTACTGGCCGTTCTACACCGTCGACGTCAAGGCCCAGGCGGCCGGCGGCGGCAGCGCGGGCGGCGGCTCCAACACCGGCCTGATCGCCGGCATCGTCGGCGGCGTGATCGTCGTCGGGGCGGCGGCCTTCCTCCTGACCAGGCGGCGCAAGAGCACCGCCGACGAGCGCGAATAAGCCAAGAAAACTCCGAATGACGACTCCGCTTGAATCAGCAGAGCCCGCCGTCCAGGCGGCGGGCCCCGCTGACGAGCGCCCCACCAGCCGCGGCACGCTACAGTACGCGCTGTCCAAGGCCGGTGGGGCGCTGTTCAGCATCGCCATGGTGCTCGTCGGCACGTTCTTCGTCTTCCGGCTGCTGCCCGGCGACCCCGTGCGCAACCTGGCCCAGGGCCGCAACATGACCCCGGACCAGCTCGACCTCGAACGGCGCCGCCTCGGCCTCGACAAGCCGCTCATCGACCAGTTCCTCAACTTCGTCGGCGACACGCTCCGCCTCGACCTCGGCACCTCCTACGAGTACAAGCGGCCGGTCATCGACCTGATCGGCGAGCGCATCGGCCCGACGCTGCTGCTCACCGGCACCGGCCTGGTCATCGCGGTCAGCCTCGGCATCTGGCAGGGCACCCGCGCCGGATGGCGGCACGGCAGCCGCTTCGACCGCGTGTCCACCGGCGTGTCGCTGCTGCTGTGGTCCGTGCCGACGTTCTGGCTCGGGCTGCTGCTGATGATGGTGTTCGGCGTCGGCATCGGGCCCATTCCCAGCCTCTTCCCGTTCCGCGGCATCGAGAGCGTGGACGCGCCCGACGGGTTCGGCTACGTCCTCGACGTCGCCTCCCACATGGTGCTGCCCTGCCTGACCCTCGTCGCCGTCGTGTACGCCCAGTACCTGATGGTCATGCGCTCCTCCCTCCTGGAGGAGGTCAGCCAGGACTACGTGACCGTGGCCCGCGCCAAGGGCCTGCGCGACGACGAGGTACGCCGCCGCCACGCCGTCCCGAACGCGCTGCTGCCCACCGTCACGCTGGTGTTCATGCGCATCGGCTTCGTCGTCGGCGGCGCGGTCACCGTCGAGTACATCTACACCTGGCCCGGCCTCGGCCAGCTCTTCTACCGCGCGATCGAGGTGCCCGACTTCACGCTCATGCAGGGCACGTTCATGCTCATCACCGTGTCGGTGATCGTCATGAACACGCTGGCCGACGTCGTGTACCACCTGCTCGACCCGAGGGTGAGATCGGCATGACCAGTGTCGCCATGGCCCGCAGGCGGCTCGCCCTGAGCCGCTTCTGGGCCGAGTTCCGCCACCACCGCGCCGGCGTCGCCGGCCTCGTGATCCTGCTCGCCGCCGTGCTGCTCGCGCTCGTCGCGCCGCTGTTCATCGACGAGAGCGTGACGAACGTCGTCGAGGCGCCAGGGGAGAAATGGGACGGCCCCAGCCTGTCCTTCCCCTTCGGCACCGACGAGTCCGGGCGCTCCATCCTGCTGATGATCTGGTGGGGCTCGCGCACGTCCCTGCTCATCGGCTTCCTCGCCGCCGTGCTCAGCATCGTCATCGGCCTCGTCGTCGGCGTCGCCGCCGGGCACTTCCGCGGCTGGACCAACGGCGTGCTCATGCGCGTCACCGACTGGTTCCTCGTGCTGCCGTCGCTGGTCACGGCGCTCGTACTGGCCGCCATCCTCGGCGGCAGCACGTTCACCGTCATCATGGCCATCGCCGTCACCTCGTGGCCGTCCACCGCCCGCCTCATCAGAGCCCAGACGCTCGCCGTCGAAGCCCGGCCCTACATCGAACGGTCCAAGGCACTCGGCGCCGGACACTGGCACATCACCACCCGGCACGTGCTGCCCAACGTGGCCCCGCTGCTGCTGGCCAGCACCACGCTGGAGGTCGCCAGCGCCATCGTCACCGAATCGACGCTCGCCTTCCTCGGCGTCACCTCCAACAAGACCTCCTGGGGCACCATGCTGCGCGCCTCCTACGACTTCGGCGCCGCCGACCAGGGCGCCTGGTGGTACATCCTCATCCCCGGCCTGGCCATCCTCGTCGTCGTCATGGCGTTCACCCTCGTCGGCCGAGCCCTGGAGGCCGTGCTCAACCCCCGGCTGAGGAGGGCCGCATGAGCCTGCTCGGAGAGGTCGTGCTTTTGGAGGGCCGCATGAGCCTGCTCGGAAAGGCCGCGTCCGACCCCCGGCTGAGGAGGGCCGCATGAGCCTGCTCGAACTTGACGACGTGTCCGTGACCTACCGCATCGCGTCGGGCGACGTGCCAGCCGTACGGGGAGTGTCACTGACCCTCGACTCCGGAGCGGCACTCGGAGTCGCCGGCGAGTCAGGATCCGGCAAGTCCACGCTGGCCATGGCGCTGCTCCGGCTCCTGCCCCGGGACGCGCGCGTCAGCGGCCGGATCCTGCTCGACGGCGAGGACGTGCTGGCCATGAAATGGGGCCGCCTGCGCGCCGTCCGCTGGGCCGAGGCGTCCATCGTCTTCCAGGGCGCCCAGCACGGCCTCAACCCCGTCCGCCGCATCGGCGACCAGATCGCCGAGCCGCTGCTCGTCCACGACCTCGCCAAGCCCGACGCCGCCCGCGGCCGCGTCACCGAACTGCTCGAACAGGTCGGCCTGCCCGCCTGGCGGGCCCGCAGCTACCCGCACGAGCTGTCCGGCGGCCAGCGGCAACGCGTCATGATCGCCATGGCCCTGGCCTGCTCCCCCCGCCTCATCATCGCCGACGAGCCCACCACCGCCCTCGACGTCATGGTGCAGGCCCAGGTGCTCACCCTGATCAAGGAGCTGGTCGCCCAGCAGGGCATCTCCCTCATCATGATCTCGCACGACCTGTCCGTGCTCGCCGACGTCTGCGACCAGCTCGCCGTCATGTACGCGGGCCGCGTCGTCGAGCACGGCCCGTCCAGCGAGGTCTTCCACGACGCCCGCCACCCCTACAGCCGGGCACTCGCCGCCGCCTTCCCCACCGTCGGCGACCCCGCCTCCCGCATGGCCCCGAAGGGACTCGGCGGCGACCCGCCCGACCCCATGCACCTGCCCACCGGGTGCTCGTTCCATCCGCGGTGCCCCGTCGCACTCGACGAGTGCCCTACGCTCGACGTCGAGCTTTGGGCGGCGGGGGCGGGGCGGGTGGCGGCCTGCATCCACGCCAAGCCCGCCACCGCCACCGCCCCGGCTTCGGCTCCAGCTACGGAAGAGCCCGCATGACCACGACCGTCGTTTGGCCGAGTCCGTCGTCGCACGCGCTGTTGCCCGTGGGAGGAGCTCGCATGACGGAGATTGCCCGTGGGAGGAGCTCGCATGACGGAGACTGCCCGTGGGAGGAGCTCGCATGACTGAGACGCAGACCACCGCCGAGGCGGTCACGACGACCCGGCCGACCCTGCTGGAGGCCCGCGACCTGCACGTCGAGTTCTCCTCCCGGGGCCGCCGCGCCCGCGCCGTGGACGGCGTCAACCTGGCCATCGGCGAAGGCGAGATCGTCGCCCTGGTCGGCGAGTCCGGCTGCGGCAAGACCACGCTCGCCCGCACCCTCCTCGGCCTCGAACGCCCCACCTCCGGCGAGGTCCGCTACGACGGCAACCCCCTCACCTACACCTCCAAGGCACTCAAGACCTACCGCCGCCAGGTGCAGCTCGTCCTCCAGGACCCGACCGGCTCACTCAACCCCAGGCACACCGTGTACGAGGCCGTCGCGGAAGGCCCCCGCATCCACGGCCTCCCGGACGAGCAGGACCTCGTGTCCAAGGCCCTCTCCCACGCCGGCCTGCGCCCCCCGGACCGGTTCTTCCTGCGCTACCCGCACGAGCTGTCCGGCGGGCAACGCCAGCGCGTCGTCATCGCCGGCGCACTCGCACTCAACCCGAAGGTCCTGATCGCCGACGAGCCCGTCGCCTCCCTCGACGCTTCCGTACGCGGCGAGATCCTGGCCCTCCTGCTCCGCCTACGCGACGAACTCGGCCTGTCCGCACTCGTCGTCACCCACGACCTCGGCCTGGCCTGGAACATCGCCGACCGGGTGGCCGTCATGTACCTGGGCAGAATCGTCGAATCCGGCCCCGTCGAACAGGTCCTGACCGCCCCCCGGCACCCGTACACCCAGGCCCTGATGTCCGTCCTGCCGGAATCCCCCGAACGAGTGGTCCTGACCGGCGAACCCCCGGACCCCACCAGAATCCCCGGCGGCTGCCGCTTCCACGCCCGCTGCCAGGTCCTCGCCTCCGGCAAGGCCGCGGAGGCAGGCGTGCACACCCGCTGCCGCACAGAACCCTTGCCCATCCTGCCCGCCACCCCAGAGGCCCAGGCAGCCTGCTACTACGCGGAGACAACAACCCCCTAACCGGGGCGGGGGCGAGCGCGGCCCCAAAGCGAGCGGCCGCGCCGCCACCCCGGCCCTCGCGTGAGTGCTGCCCCTCGCGTCCGCCCCAGCCCCGCCCCTGCGCCCGCTCCAGCGCTGGTTCCCGCTCCCGCCCTGCGCCCGCTCGCGCCGATGCCCCGCCCCCGCCCCGCGCTCGGCGCCCGCACGCGCGCCCCGTCCCGTGCCGCGCCTACGCCCACTCCAGCGCCGACTCCCGCTTCCGCCGTGCGCCCGCTCGCGCCGATGCCCGCGTTCCTGGCCATCTCGCCCCCGTTCCCGTGGCCGCCCTTGCGCACCCGCCTGTGCCGCCCGGGGGCCGCACCTGCGTCTCGCCACCACGCCCGCCTGCGGCCAGCAACTTGCGCCCCTGCACCCGTGCCGGCCCCTGCGCCGTGCCGACCCTTACGCCCGTGCCGGCCCCTGCGCCCGTGCCGGCCCTGCCCGCATTCCCGCCCTTGCGCTCCCGCCTGTGCCCCTGGGGGTCGCACCGAGTCCCGCCACCGCGCCCGCCCGTGGCCAGCACCTTGCGCCCTACCCCCGCGCTCGTGTCTGGGGTTGGTCGGAAACGGTGCGGAAACGGCCGCTGCGCTACTCCTGTACCGCATGACGCACCGAACATCCCGCGCGGCACCGGCCTCTTCGCCGGTGCTGTCGCTGTCACCGGCCCTGGCACTGTCGTTGGCGTTGTCGCTGGCGCTGGCAGTGCTGGTGGCGCATCCTTCCACGGCGAGCGCCACCGCCGTGCCTCTCACCGGGAGCACCGCTACCGTGCCGGCCCCCGTGGGCACCATCACCGCGTCGGCCGTTGTGAGCACTGCCGCCACATCGACGGCCCTGGGCGCCGGCTCCGGTGTGTCGTCCGTTGAGTGGGCGGCCTGCCCGTCCTACACCGATGACGTGATCCGGAGCCTCGGCGTGAAGGAGGAGCAGATCCCGGCGTTCCGTACCGAGATGAAGCGCCTGCAGTGCGGCAAGGTCAGCGTCCCGCTGGACCACCGCGACCCCACCGGGCGGACGATCGACATCGCGGTGACCCGGCTGGCCGCCACGAACCAGCAGGAGCGGCTCGGCGCCGTAGCCGTCCTGCCCGGAGGGCCGGGCAACAGCGGCTACCTGGACCCAATCCTGCGGGCCGCGCTCAGGAACGAGGAGATGGCGCGGCTCAACGAGCGCTACGACATCATCGGCTTCGACCCGCGCGGCGTCGGCTACAGCACCAAGGTCGCCTGCCCCACCCCGCCGGTCGGCCCGCAGGCGCCCGGCGCGTTCACCAAGGAGACGGCGAGGAAGGTCTACGACGCCCAGCTCGCCGCCAACCAGCAGTGCGGCCGCTCCGACCCCGCCTTCCTCGGCCAGCTCACCACCACGAACGTGGCCAAGGACCTCAATCTGGTACGAACCGCGCTGGGGGAGAGCAAGCTCAACCTGCTCGGCTTCTCCTGGGGCACCTACCTGGGCATGGTGTACCGCAGCCAGTTCCCACAGCACACCGGACGGGCCTTCCTGGACAGCGTCGCGCCGCCGTGGACCGACCTCGTCCGGCACACGGAGGGTGCCGCGGAGGCGGCCGAGCGCGACTTCGGGCGGATGGCCGCCTGGCTGGCCCGCCGCGACGGCCTCTACGGTCTCGGCGCCACCGCCGCCCAGGTGCGCCGGGAGGTGGCCAAGCTGGTCCGCACGTACGACAAGAGCCCCAAAACCTACACCGACCTGCAGCGTCCCATCGACGGCTCGGCCGTCGCGGACCTGGCCAAGCTCAACTCGACCGACTGGGCACGCGCGGGCAAGGCCCTGTCCGAGCTGCGCACGTCAACCGGCACGACCGCCCCACCCACCGTCAAGCAACTGCTGGGCGCCCCCATGATGGGCACCCCCGCGCCCGGCGCACCCGAAATGCTGAACCGCACCATGAACTGGGCCGTCGCCTGCAACGAGGACGACAGCCGACCCTCCTTCGACACCGCCTGGCGCACCTACCAGCGCCTCGTCGAACGCCTCCCGGCAACCGGCCGCGGCTGGGGCCTGGGCGGCGCCATGTGCCAGGGCTGGCCGCTCCCCGTCCAGCAGGCCGAGCTGCGGCGGGGCAGCGGGTCGCTGGTGCTGGGCGGGCACCTGTACGAGTTCATGTCCGCCTACGACTGGACGTTGCAGACGCGCCGCGCCATCGGCGGCACCGTCTACACGGTCGCCGACGACGTGCACGTCTCGACCACCCGCGTACCGGAATGCGCGGCCGACGTGGTCCGCTACTTCGAAACGGGCCGCATCGACCGCGGCTGCCCAGGCACCCCGCTCCCCAGCTGACCCCCTCCCGCACACGCCCACCGATGCACCCCCATCCGCACGTCCTCACCCGCCCACCCTCGGAGCCCCATGTCCAGGTCGCCCGGCTGGGTGAGCCCAGGGCTCGTGTGCGCGGCGTGCGGCTTGGCGGGCGCCGGGCCCTGTGTCCGAGGGCTTTGTCCCGGTTCAATGTCCGGGCGCCCGTCCATGTGAGCGCAGGGCTCGCGTGCGCGGCGTCCGGTCAGGCGAACGCTGGGCCCGGGTGAGGGGCGCCCGGCACGCGAGCGCCGCGCCCCGTGTCTGACGGCTCGGCCACGCGGACGCAGAACCCCGTGTCCGAGCCCCGTGTCCGGGCACTGTGTCCGGGTCCTGCGTCCGGGTGCCGGCCACCTGAGCACAGGCTTGCGTGCGGCGTCCGGTCAGGCGAACGCTGGGCCCGTGTGAGGGACGCCTGGCGCGCGTGCGCCGCGCCTTGTGTTTGGTAGCTCCGCCATGCGGACGCCGAGCCCCGTGCCCGGAGGCGCTCGGCTCAACCGCCCGAAGGCGGGCCAGCCGTCCGGGGCTTGGCCAGCCGTTCGGGGCGGGGTCAGCCGTTCGGGCGCGCGCCATACCGTCAGGGGCGCTTGGCCAGCCGTCAGGAGGGGCTAGCCGTCCGAGGGTGCACCAGTCGCCGGGGGCGTGGCAGCCATTCGGGTCGGGCGGGTGGGGTCAGGTGAGGTCGGCGTCGTGGACGAGGATTGCTGCCTGGACGCGGTTGGCCAGCCCCAGCTTGGCCAGTACCCGGCTGACGTGGGCCTTCACCGTGGCCTCCGTCAGGCGTAGCTCGCGGCCGATCTCCGCGTTGGACAGGCCGCGGGCCAGCGCCTTGATGACGTCCTCCTCCCGGTCGGTGAGGCCCTCAAGCTGCCGGCGGGCCGCCTCCGCGCGAGAGGGGGCGCGGTCGGCGTACTGCTCGATCACCCGCTTCGTCACGGACGGCGAGAGCATCGCCTGGCCGCCCGCGACCGTGCGCACCGCGGAGGCGAGCTCTCTCGGCGGGGTGTCCTTGAGCAGGAAGCCCACGGCGCCGAGGCGCAGCGCTTCGTGTACGTACTCGTCCGCGTCGAACGTGGTCAGCATGACTACCTTTGGCGCCTCGGGGGCCTTGAGGATGCGGGCGGCGGCGGTGAGGCCGTCCATGCCGGGCATCCGCACGTCCATCAGCACCACCTCCGGCCGCAACCGCCCCACCGCCGAGACGGCCTCGGCGCCGTCGCGGGCCTCGCCGATCACGGAGATGTCGCCCGCCGCCTCCAGGATCATGCGCAGCCCGGACCGGACGAGAGCCTCGTCGTCCACCACCAGGACCCTGATCATCCCGGGCTCCCGCCGCCTGCGGTGGTGCCCTGGACCCTTACAGTCCCCGCGTCGTGCATGGCGAAGCCGCTCGCGTGAGGGCTGCTCAGGGCCGGCTCCGGACGACTGCGGTGGTGCAGTCTCCTCATGCCGGGATCCTGGCGCTGACGAGGAAGCCGCCGCTTTCCTCGGTGCTGGTGCGGAGTGTGCCGCCGAGCAGCTCCACGCGTTCGCGTAGTCCTACCAGGCCCCAGCCGGCGCCTGACAGGTCCGTGCCGAGGAGGTTCTCGGGGTGTCCGTGTGGGCGTTGGTTGCGGATCTCCACCTCCAGTTCTCCGTCCGCGAAGCGCAGCAGGACGTCCGTGTGGGCGTCGCCTGCGTGCTTGTGCACGTTGGTGAGTGCTTCCTGGATCACTCGGTACGCGGTGCGCTCCACCGTTTCCTCCACCGGCCGGGGATCTCCCTCGTCGTGTCTGGTCACCGTGATGCCGAGTGCGCGGGACTGGTCGAGTAAGCGGTCGAGGTCGCCGAGGGTGGGCTGTGGTCGGTAGGTGGCGTCGGGGTCGCCCAGGGCGGGACGTGGGCTGAGGTCGGGGTCGTCCAGGGCGGGGTGCGGGCTGAGGTCGGGGGCGGGGGAGTCGGGGCGAGGGGTGCGGAGGACGCCGAGCACGTCGCGGAGGTTTGACAGGGCCTCTCTGCCGATGCCGCCGATCAGGGCGGCGGTCTCGGCGGTCTCCTCGTCGGTGGTGCGCACCTCCAGGGCGCCCGCGTGCAGCACGATGAGCGAGACCCGGTGGGCGACGATGTCGTGCATCTCCCTGGCGATCCTGGCGCGTTCCTGTGCTCTGACCTGCTCGGCCCGCATGATCTGCTCGCGTTCGAGCCGTCGCGCGCGCTCCTCGGCCGTCTCCTTCCTGGCGCGTGTCCACAGGCCCACGGCCAGCGGGAGGCCGATCGTGCCCAGCGCCATGAACAGGGCGTTGCCGAGGCTCGCGGTCATGATCTCCTGCGGGCCGTCGCGGGCCTCACCGACGAGCGCAGAGACGCCCTGGACGGCCAGGCATGCCCCTAGGTAGGCGGCCAGACCGCGGCCCCTGCCGAGCGTACGGCCGGCGAAGTAGGAGGCGACCAGCAGCGGCGGCCACACCACCAGCCAGGCATAGGTGACGGCGCCGAGGGCGGCCAGCGGCCACCAGGAACGCCGCGCGTGCCAGGCGGCCACGCCCGCCGCGCCGGCGATCGCGACCTGCACGGGGAACGGGAGGTCGGACGGCACCCCCATCTGCCCGCTCATCACGAACAGGGACACCGCGAGGACCGCCACGCCGAGCAGTGCGAATCGCATGGTCACAGGGTAGGGGCGGGCTGGGGAAACGCTGTTACGACGAAAGTAGTAAGGGGAGGCGTCTGTCGGGCGAGTGGGCCCGGGTCTGGGGTTCGTGGGCTGGGGTCCGTTGGTCGAAGGATGCCGTTGGTCGAAGGGGGCCGTGGGCTGAAGGGGGCCTGGGCGAGCCTGGGGCGAAGGGTCCCGTAGGTGGAAGGGGCCCGTGAGTTGGAGGGGCCCGTGGGGTGAAGTGGGCGGTGGGTTGAAGGACCCATGGTTGAAGGGGCCCGTGGTTGAAGGTGCCGTGGATGTGGGGTTCGTGGGTCCGGGGACCCGGGGGTCGGGGTCGGTGGGGCTGGAAGCAGGGGGTAGGCGGGTCAGTGATCGTAGGTCTTGAGGGTGATGGCGTTGGCGGCGCGGGCGATGGGGCCGGTGATCCGTTCGATCATCCGGTTCCGGCCGGGCAGGTGCGGGAGCAGGCGCATCATCGTGAGCTGGAACCACAGTGCCGCCCGTGACCCGATCACCATCCCCTTGATGTTGGCCGGGCCCAGTGCCTGGTTGGCCGTCACGAAGGGCCGGAGCTCGCGTTCGTAGCCGTCCGTCCCACCGCCCGTGGCCAGCTCGCCCGCCAGCACGTACGCCCCGACGACGGCCAGGCTCGTCCCCTGCCCGGAGGCGGGTGAGGCGCAGTAGCCGGCGTCGCCGACCAGCACGACGCGGCCTTTGGACCAGCGGTCGAGGTGGATCTGGGCGACGGAGTCGAAGTAGAAGTCGTCGGCGTCGCGGGCCGCGTCGAGGAGGGCGGGCACCTGCCAGCCGACCCCGTCCATGGCCTGGGCGAGCAGGTTCTTCTGCGCGGCGACGTCGCGGTGGTCGTAGGTGAGGGGCGGGGAGGACCACATGAACAGGGCCTTGGCGCGTGTGTCCTGGCGGGTGCTGTAGACGTTGGCGGTCCGGCCGGCGGTGGCGTGGACGGCTTCCTCGCGGTCCAGGCCGAGGGTGTTGGGCACGGTGCAGATCGAGATGTAGTGGCCGAGGTCGCGGGTGAAGGCGGACTCGTCGCCGAAGGTGAGCCGCCGGACGTTGGAGTGCGCGCCGTCGGCTCCGACGATGAGGTCGAACGCGCGTGGGCGGGATCGTTCGAACGTGACGGTGCCGTCCTCGGCGATGCCGGTGATGGAGTCGTCGAAGATGTACTCGACGTCGTCGCGGGTCAGGTCGTACAGCAGCTCGTTGAGGTCGCCGCGCATGATCTCGGCGTCGGGGCCGGTGCGTCCGCCGAACAGGTCGGCGTCGACGGTGGTCAGCGGGCGGCCCGAGGCGTCGTAGTAGGTGGCGACGCGCATGTCGGTGGCTCTGGCGCGGACGGCGTCCAGCAGGCCCATGCGCTCGATGACCTGCAGTGCCGCCCCGCGCAGGTCCACCTTGTAGCCGCCGGTGCGGATGGCGGGGGCGCGCTCGACGACGGTCACGGCGTAGCCGTGCCGGCGCAGCCAGTACGCCGTGGCGGTGCCGGCGATGCTCGCTCCCGAAATGAGGATGTTCGTCATGGATGGGACGGTACATCTGTCTGAGACGCTTGTCTAGGACGATTGTGTTAGCCTCTGGGCATGGGAAACAGGGAAGATCTGCTGGCGGGGGCGAAGCAGTGCCTGATCGAGAAGGGCTACTCGCGCACGACGGCGCGTGACATCGCGAACGCGTCCGGCGTGAGCCTGGCGGGCATCGGCTACCACTTCAAGTCGAAGGAAGCGCTGATGAACGAGGCGCTGTTCGAGGTGATGCAGGAGTGGGGCGAGGAGCTGGAGGCCACGCTGGCGGCCGACGTGCGGGCCGACGCCACGCCGCTGGAGCGGTTCGAGGCGGCGTGGGACCGGGTGGTGGAGTCGTTCGAGAAGCTGCGGCCGCTGTGGGTGACGCAGTTCGAGCTGCTCGGGCAGATCGACCACGTGCCGGAGGTGCGCGAGCAGCTCGTACGGGCGATCGGGGAGGCGCGGCTGGGCCTCGCCGAGCTGTTCGAGGGGGTGGCGCAGGGCACGGATCCCGAGCGCGAGCGCCTCACCGGCACGGTCTACCAGGCCATGCTGACCGGGTTCCTGTCGCAGTGGCTGCTCGACCCGGACAGCGCGCTGTCGGGCCGCGAGGTGGTCGCGGCCCTGCGCATGATCGTGAACGGGAGCGGGAGCGACGACACGAGCATCCCCTGATCACGGCCTGCCCCTGCCGGGAAGATCAATGGCCGCTGGTCACGGCCGGTTACGCACAGAGGTCCCGCGCGACGTACCCGCTGATCAGGGCCGGCCCCGCCCGCGGGTCAAAAGGCGCTGATCGTGGCCGGAGCGCGTTCGGCCCTGCTCAGCGTACGGATGACCGCCGTCGGCCCGTGGCGATGCACGGCGAGCCGGGCCAGCAGCTCCACCACCGGGTCGATCACCGAGGCGGGCAGCTCGGGGGTCTCCACCCCCACGCTGGCGGCCAGGTCGTCGGAGTGGACGACGAGCTCCACGAGCCGGGTGAGCAGGAAGTCGTCGAGCCGCAGCGACCAGCCGGACCACGGCAGGAACACGACCCGGTCGGCGGGCTCGGCGGCCAGGGCGGCGCTCTGCATCTCGTACAGCGCCTGGGCCCGCTCGACGAGCACGGCGGGCCGGCCGCCGCGGCCGCCTCGCCGCCGCGCCGGACGCTGAGGTTGCTCTCGTGGTCGAGGCCCGCCTGCACCCACGGCGAGCGCGAGTAGTGCTCGATGAGCGTGATGGGCTCCCCGGCCTGGCCGTTGGGCGGGAGCACGTCGCCGACCCGTACGAGCTGGTGGGCCAGGTGCCCGGCCAGTCCCGCGACGCTGAACTCCATCAGCGCGCTCGGCTTGTCCCACGACGCCGCCACGGCCGGATCGCGCAGGAGCGACACGGCCGACGCCGCGGCCACCAGATAGGACTGCCTGCTTTCCCCCATTTGCCGCCCTTTCCCGGTTTCAGGTGGTGATTGGTGCCAGCACTACGCTCGTAACAAACCACCGGAGCCTTGCCATTCTTCCTGCGAAAACTCAGGAGGTGCGTGCGCCCGTCCGGCCGTTGATCCCTCTCAGGCGGTGGCGAGCGCCTGCCTGATCGCCGACCTGACGAACGCCCGCGCCAGCCGCCCCCGCCTGAACCGGCTCAGCACCGGCCGCGGCGTCCCGTAGCGGCGGGCGCGCACGTCGGCCACCACCGGCTCCGGCGCCCCCATCCCGGCCAGCACGTCCAGCGCCTCCAGCTTGCTGATCAGCCGCCCCTCCCGCAGCGTGACCGTGGCCCTGGCGACGGTCAGCATGCCGAGGTCCACCCAGACGTCCTGCAGCCAGCGCCGCCGCTCCTGCGCCTTGACGAGCCAGAAGTCGCGCAGGTCCGTACGGACATACCGGATCAGCTCCTCGTCCGAGACGGGCGGCAGCAGGCCGGCGGGCGGCGGCCCGTACAGGACCCTGGCCCCGTCGTGCAGCTCGCGCCGGGTGACGGCGCTGACGGGGCGCCGGTAGATCTGCTGGTGCGCCCACGTGATGTGCTCGGCCCCGAGGTCGTCCAGCTCCTGCCTGGACATGTACGAGCAGTGCAGCAGCTCCGCCAGCGGCAGGCGGATCCTGCGGTGCACGGCCTTGATCCGCCGCCAGTCGCCCATCGTGGCCGGCGAGTCGAGCACCGCGATCAGGTCGAGGTCGCTGCGTCCTTCCTGGTAGTCGCCCGCCGCGAGCGAGCCGTGCGCCCAGAGTGCGACCAGGGGGACGGCGGGCTCGATGCTCTCGAGAAAATGCGTGAGCAGTCGCTCGGTGGCTGCGTGCATGATGGCAACTATGATCGATACAGGGCTGTCAGGAAAGGTCGCGCTGATCACAGGCGCCAATCACGGCATCGGCGCGGCGACCGCGAGCGCACTGGCGGCCGAAGGGGTCGCGGTGCTCCTGACGTACAAACGGCTTGAGCCCTTGAACGAGCCCGCCTATCCGGACACCTACGACCGGGCCCGTGCCGGCACCGCCGACGAGGTGGTGCGCCGCATCCGCGAGGCGGGCGGCACCGCGGAGGCGTTCGAGGCCGACCTGGCCGACGCGGAGGCGCCGAAGCGGCTGTTCGACCTGGCGGAGGAGACGTTCGGGCCGGTGGAGATCCTGGTCAACAACGCCAGCGGCTGGCTCAGCGACACCTTCACGCCCACCGAGCGCGACGGGTTCGGCCGCCCGCTGCGGCTCGTGGACGCCGAGACGCACGACCGGCAGTTCGCGGTGGACGCGCGGGCGGCCGCGCTGCTGATCGCGGAGTTCGCGCGGCGGCACCTGGCGCGCGGGGCGAGCTGGGGCCGCATCATCGGCCTGACCTCCGGCGGGCGCGACGGC
Organism: [Actinomadura] parvosata subsp. kistnae; assembly: GCF_900323885.1. Lineage (GTDB taxonomy): Bacteria > Actinomycetota > Actinomycetes > Streptosporangiales > Streptosporangiaceae > Nonomuraea > Nonomuraea composti. The sequence continues at coordinate 3,401,700 of NZ_OOHJ01000018.1, forward strand.
TTCCCGACCGAGGTCTCGTACGGCGCGGCGAAGGCCGCCCAGGAGAACTACACCATGTCGGCCGCGCACGAGCTGGGCCGCTACGGCATCACGGCCAACATGGTCTACCCGCCCGTCACCGACACCGGCTGGATCAACGACGAGGTGGCCAGGGCGGTCGCCGAGAGCGCGGTGCTCAAGGAGATCGCGCAGCCGGAGGACGTGGCCGAGGTGATCACGTTCCTGGCCTCGCACCAGGGGCGGCGGGTGACGGGGCAGACCATCAGGATGTACTGAACGGGGCTGCTCAGGATGTGCTGAACAGGGCGCTGACCGACTCGCCGTAGTGGATCCGGCGCATGGCCTCGGCCAGGGCCGACGCGATCGACAGCACGGTGAGCTTGTCGGTGGGCTTGGGCGGCGGGACGGTGTTGGTGCAGACGATCTCCTGCACCTCGGGCAGCGCGCTGAGCCGGTCGAGGGCGTCGGCCGAGAACAGGCCGTGCGTGCACGCCACGCGTACGGACCGCACGTCGCGTTCGCGCAGCCGGTCGAGCAGCTCGATGACCGTGCTGCCCTTGGCGATCTCGTCGTCGAGGATGATGACGTCCTTGCCGGCCACGTCGCCGATCACGGAGCTGATCACGACGCGGTCGTCGCTGAAGCGCTGCTTGGCGCCCATGGCGACGCCGGTGCCGAGCAGGCGGGCGAAGTGCGCGGCCTCCTTGGCGTTGCCGAGGTCGGGCGAGACGACGACCGTGTTGGACAAGTCGTACCGGCGGAAGTGCGCGGCCAGCTCGCGCAGCGCGTGCAGGTGGTCGACGGGGACGCTGAAGAAGCCGTGCACCTGCGGCGAGTGCAGCGTCATCGCCAGCACCCGGCTGGCACCCGCGGCCACCATCAGGTCGGCGACCAGCCGGGCGCCGATCGAGATGCGCGGCGCGTCTTTCTTGTCACTTCGGGCGTAGGCGTAATGAGGCATCACCACGGTGGTCCGGGCGGCGGAGGCGCCGCGGGCGGCGTCGAGCATGAGCAGCAGCTCGACGAGGTGCTCCTGCACGGGAGGCACGAGCGGCTGGATGAGGTACACGTCGCGCTCGCGGCAGTTGGCCTGGAGCTGCACTTCGAGCACGTCATTGGCGAAGCGGTTGATCTGGACGGGGTGCAGAGGGGTGCCCAGGTGGGCGCAGATCTCCTCGGCCAGTTCGGGATGGGCGCTGCCGCTGAAAACCGTGATGTCTCGCACGATTCCCACATGGTAGCCATGGGCACTGACGTTCCACGAGAGCAGCCCTGAGCTCAGCGCCTCCTGGGGTTCTTCACCCGGCGAGTTCGGCTGAGAGCGCGTCGAGGCCGGGCAGGACGCGCCAGGCCAGGGCGAGCGCGTCGGGCGCGGGTGGGTAGCGCGGGTGCGGCACCGCGATCACGCGCATTCCTGCCGCGTACGCCGAGCGGAGCCCGTTGCTGGAGTCCTCGACCGCCACGCATTTCTGGGGGTCGGCCCCGATGCGCCGGGCGGCCTCCAGGTAGCCGTCGGGCGCGGGCTTGCCGCGCGGCACCTCCTCGGTGGAGACGGTGGCCGCGAAGCACTCCGTCAGCTCGGCCGCCTCCAGAACGACGTCGATGAGCCGGCGCGGGGACGAGCTGGCCAGCCCCAGCGTGATCCGTCCGGACAGCCGCCGGACGGTCTCGACGGCCCCGGGCATGAGCGGCACGTCGTCGCGGTAGCGTGCGGCCATCTGCTCGACGACGCCGCGCGCGATCTCGTCGGGGGGCAGCTCGACGCCGAGCTCGTGCAGGTACGCGGCCCATTCGCCGGTGCTCATGCCCATGAGTCTGGACTGCGTGTCGGGCTGCCAGGTGCCTCCGTGGTCGGCGACGAACGCCCGGCGCACCTCCTCCCAGACCGGCTCGCTGTCCACCAGCACCCCATCGAGGTCGAACACGCACGCTTCCATGGCACCCAAGCCAACCACATCCACTTGTCGGAGATTCATCCTATTTAGGGCCTTTATTGAGCTATTTGCCGGGAAAGGAGGGCATGCGGCTGTGCATGGCAGACCTTCCCTTCCACGACAGAGGCGACTTCGAGGACGCGGACCGCGGCTTCATCGCGAAGCTCAGCCCCGCCGTGATCAGAACGGTCGACGGCAGGGTCGTGTGGGACAACGACTCCTACGACTTCCTCCAGGGGGACTGCCCCGGCACCGCCCATCCCAGCCTCTGGAGACAGGGCCAGCTCTGCTCCAAACAGGGCCTGTACGAGGTCACCGACGGCGTCTACCAGGTACGGGGCCTGGACCTGTCCAACATGACGCTGATCGAGGGCGAGCGCGGCGTCGTCGTCATGGACCCGCTCATCTCCACCGAGTGCGCCGCCGCTGCGCTCAAGCTGTACCGCGCCCACCGCGGCGAGCGCCCCGTCACCGGCGTCATCTACACGCACGCCCACGCCGACCACTTCGGCGGCGTCCGCGGCGTCACCGGCGGCGGCGTGCCCATCCTCGCGCCCGCCGGCTTCATGCGGCACGCCGTGGCCGAGAACTTCTACGCCGGCCCCGCCATGGCCCGCCGCGCCGTCTACATGTACGGCCGCGCCCTGCCCCGCTCCCCGCGGGGCCAGGTCGGCGCCGGGCTGGGCATGACCGCCTCGACGGGCACCATGTCGCTCATCCCGCCCACGGACGAGATCGCCCGCACCGGCCAGGAGGAGACGGTCGACGGCGTCAGGATGATCTTCCAGCTCACCCCGGGCGCCGAGGCCCCCGCCGAGATGAACGTCCTGCTGCCCGACCGGCGCGCCCTCTGCCTGGCCGAGAACGCCACCCACAACCAGCACAGCCTCCTGCCGCTGCGCGGCGCCGCCGTGCGGGATGTGCGCGCCTGGGCCAGGTACCTGACCGAGGCCATCGCCCTGTTCGCCGGCCGCGCCGACGTCGCCTTCGCCTCGCACCACTGGCCCACGTGGGGCGCCGAGCGCGTGGAGCGCTTCCTCAGCCGGCAACGGGACATGTACGCCTACCTGCACGACCAGACCCTGCGCCTGCTCAACAAGGGCCTGACGGCACCCGAGATCGCCGAGGTCGTCCAGCTTCCGCCCGACCTGGAGCGGGCCTGGCACACGCAGGGCTACTCCGGCTCGCTGGTGCACAACGTCAAGGCCGTCTACCAGCGGTACCTGGGCTGGTTCGACGGCAACCCGGCGCACCTGTGGGAGCACCCGCCCCGGGAGAGCGCGATGCGGTACGTCGAGTGCCTGGGCGGCGGGGCGGCCGTGGTCGCGTTCGCCCGGCGCTACATCGACGAGAACGACCTGCGCTTCGCCGCCCAGCTCCTCAACCACGCGGTCTTCGCCGACGAGGGCAACAAGGAGGCCCGCGACCTGCTGGCCGAGGTCTACACCCGGCTCGGCCACGGCGCCGAGAACGCCACCTGGCGCAACTGCTACCTGTCGGGCGCGCTGGAGCTGGCCGACGGCACCGTGCCCGCCACCCTGGACACCGCCTCGCCCGACTTCTTCGCCGCCCTGACCGTGGAGCAGATCTTCGACTCGATCGCCATCCGCGTGGACGGGCCCCGGGCCTGGCACGAGCGCCTGTCCATCGACTGGCACCTGACGGACCTGGGCGAGCGGTACCGTACGACGCTGTCGAACGGGGTGTTCATCCAGCAGCCCGCCCCGCGCGACGGCGCCGCCGACCTGACGTTGCGGCTGACGAAGGCGCAGCTCGTGGGCCTGCTGACGGGCAAGGGGGTGGAAGGGGTGCGGCGCGAGGGCGACACGACGGTGCTGCAACGGCTGGTGGCCGTGCTCGACCGCCCGGTGCCGGACTTCGCGATCGTCACCGCCTGACCGGCTCAACTCTGTCCGGCCGCCCGCAGCGCCTTGCAGGCCAGCGCCAGCAGCGTCACCACGACCGCCGCGACGCCCGGCCCGACCAGCAGCGCCGTCGTCAGCTCGCCCGCGTGCCAGGCCGCCGTCACGATCGCCGCCGACGTCAGCACCGCCACGCCGAACATGGCCCCCCACAGCGGCAGCACGTGCAGGTACGCGAACAGCAGCGGGAACGCCACCCACACGAACGGCGGCGCCGCCACGGCCAGCACGGCCCACCAGCCGGTCACCAGCCCCAGCCAGACCTGCCCGGCCACGGCCCGGCCCTGGAGCGCGGGGCCGGCGGCGTACAGGAGGCCGAGCAGCACCCCACCGGCGGCCGGCCAGCCGCGACCCTCGCGCAGCGCGCCGAGCACGGCGATCAGGAGCAGCCCGGCGGCCGTGACGTGCACGGACGATCTCAGCAGACGTAGCGGAAAGTCAGTCATCAATCACCAACAGTAACAACACGGCGAGGCCGGGCGACAGCGGTGATCACGAAGTACAGCAGCCCGGCCAGCACGAGCGCGATCGCCACGCCGATGTTCGCCGTCCCGAACGTGCCGCTCTTCAGCTCGTCGCTCATCAGGAACCCGACGAGACCGGCGATGTTCGGATCGGCCGAGGTGATCAGCCCGAGGCCGGCGGCCGACGCCACGACCAGCGACACCAGGCCCTGCCAGTTGAGCGCGGGCGCGCCCGCCCGCAGCAGCCGCTCGTCGTACTCGCGCCCGCCGGCCCGCAGCCGCCACATGTCCACCAGGAAGATCGCGACCCAGGCCGCCATCACGACGCCGACGATCGCCAGGAACGCCTGGAACGTGGCCAGGAAGCTCGTGGAGACGAACAGCAGGTAGTAGCCGCCGAGCACCATGAGCAGCCCGTCGACCAGCACCGCGTAGTGCCGCCTGATCGGCACGCCGAGCGCCAGCATCGACAGCCCGGACGAGTAGATGTCCATGATCGCGCCGGCCAGGAAGCCGCCGACGGCGGTCAGCAGGTACGGCACCAGGAACCAGGTCGGCAACGCCCCCGCCAGCGCCGCCACCGGGTTGGCCCCCGCCTGCCCGGCCAGCGTGGGATCGCCGCCGGCCAGCAGCACCCCGAACACGAGCAGCACCAGCGGCGGCAGCGCGCCCCCGAGCGTCGTCCACAGGGCCACCGAGCGCGCCCGTGAGCGGGTGGGCAGGTAGCGGGAGTAGTCGGCGCCGCAGTTCACCCAGCCCAGGCCCAGCAACGTCATGGCGAAGATGACCCCGCCCACCCAGCCGCCCGCGCCCGACGTCGTCTCCAGGGAGCCCGTGCCGAGCCTGGGCACCATGAGCACCATGTAGACGACCGTCAGCACGATGAACGCGTAGGTCAGGTAACGCTGCACCACCATGATCATTTGGTGGCCGTACACGCCGACCGCGATCACCACGGCCGCCGCGACGGCGAAGCACACCGCCGTGATCGGCGTGGACGCGCCTCTCCACGCGGGAACGAGCCGCTGGATGATCTCCGCGCCGCTCTGCGCCGCGAGCGTGACGAGCACGATCTCCCAGCCGACATTCGAGACGTACGAGAACAGCGTCGGCAGCTTGTTGCCCTGGTAGCCGAACGGCGCCCGGCCCAGCGTCATCGTCGGCACCCCCGACCTGGTGCCCGCGATCGCGACCAGGCCGACCAGCAGGAACGACAGCGCGTACCCGACGGCCCCGGTGACGATCGCGGGCACCACGCCCAGCCCGAGCCCGACCACGTACACGCCGAAGGCCACCCCGAACAGCGACAGGTTCGAGCCCGCCCAGGGCCAGAACAGGTCTCTCGGCCTGCCGTGCCGCTCCCGCTCGGGGACGGCGTTGATGCCGTTCTGCTCGACCGCCATCGTGTCCATGATCGGACGTTACCCATCCTTGCCCGGGAAACGAACCCGTCCCCGGCCGGAAGCAAAGAAACGCCTCATAGGCGATATTTCATGGCTTCACGGGAAGTGTGTGCGAGGTGATGGGGGAGACCAGGACCGACCCGCGGCGGCGCGCGCTGGCCGTCTGCCTGGTCTCCGCGTTCATGACCGGCCTGGACGTCAGCATCGTCAACGTCGCCCTGCCGTCCATCCGCGAAGGGCTCCAGGCCACCGAGGACGGCCTCCAGTGGACCCTGTCCGGATACGCGCTCACGTTCGGCCTGCTCCTGGTGCCCGCCGGGCGGCTCGGCGACGCCCGGAGCCGCCGGACGATCTTCCTGGGGGCCGTCGCCCTGTTCACGCTCTCCAGCGCCTTCTGCGGCTTCGCCTGGAGCATGAACGTGCTCATCGTGGCCCGCCTCGTGCAGGGCATGGCGGCCGGCATGCTGAACCCGCAGGTCTCGGGCCTGATCCAGCAGATGTTCCACGGGTACGAGCGGGGCCGCGCCTTCGGCGCGCTCGGCGCCACCATCGGCGTCTCCACCGCCGCCGGGCCGCTCATCGGCGGGGCGCTGGTCACCGTGTTCGGGGCCGACGCGGGCTGGCGGTGGGTGTTCCTGGTGAACCTGCCGATCGGGCTCCTGCTGCTCCCGCTCGCCTGGCGGCTGCTGCCGCGCCCGCAGCTCGTGCACACGCGGCCCGAGAGCATGGACCCCGTGGGCGTGCTGCTGCTCGGGGTCGGCGTGGCCGGGCTGCTGCTGCCGTTCATCCAGCGGCACCAGTGGGAAGGGGCCGCCAAGTGGCTGCTCGTGCCGGCCGCGCTGGCCGTGCTGGCCGGGTTCGTCACCTGGGAGCGGCTCTACCGGCGCGAGCCGCTGGTGAACCTGGAGCTGTTCCGCAAACGCTCCTACAGCCTCGGCTCGGCCATCGCGCTGTTCTACTTCGCCGGCTTCACCGGCATCTTCTTCATCTTCACCCTCTACCTGCAGAGCGGCCACGGCTACAGCGCGCTGCTCGCGGGCCTCGCGATCACGCCGTTCGCGCTCGGCTCGGCGTCGGCCGCCATGCTCGGCGGGCACCTCGTGTCACGCATGGGGCGGCGGCTGGTCGCCATCGGGCTCACCCTGGTCATCGCCGGGCTCCTCGCCACCATGGGCGCCACCGCGCTCGTGCCCGGCGCCGGGGCCGGGCACGAGCGCGCTGCCGCTGCTCGTCGCGGGCCTCGGCAGCGGCCTGGTCATCTCGCCCAACCAGGCCATCACGATGTCGGAGGTGCCGCCCTCCGGAGGCGGGAGCGCCGCCGGGGTGCTGCAGACCGGGCAGCGCCTCGGCTCGGCCATCGGGATCGCGGCGGCCGGGTCGACGTTCTTCGGGTCGCTGGGCGCGGGGTGGCCGACCGCCTTCCGGCACGGGCTGGTCGTGGTGGTGTCGTCGGTCTCCATCGCCCTGCTGGCCGCCCTGTACGACCTCGTCCGCACCCGCCACGACCCGGCCCCGTCCCCGGCCAGGTCACCCGCCGACGAGACCGCACCATGACGCCACGGCGCGCACCGGACGAGGCCGCGCGACGACACTACGGCGCACGCCGGATGAGGCCGTGCGACGACACTACGGCGCACGCCGGATGAGACCGCGCCACGACACTACGGCGCGCACCGGACGAGGCCGCGCCACGACACTACGGCGCGCACCGGATGAGGCCGTGCGACGACGCCACGGCGCGCACCGGACGAGGCCGCGCCACGACACTACGGCGCGCACCGGACGAGGCCGCGCCATGACGCCACGGCGCGCGCCGGACGAGGCCGCGCCACGACACTACGGCGCGCGCCGGACGAGGCCGCGCCGCGACGCCAGGATGCGCGCGGACGAAGCCGCGCCATGAGGCTCCCGCGATCGCGGGTGTCATGAGGCCAGGAGGCGTGCCTCCACGTCCGGGTCGAGGCCCTTGAGGGGCCGGTCCGCCCGCAGGGGCGCCTGACCGCCGAGGCCGCGCAGCCAGGCCCACGTGTCGGCCACCGTCTCCGTCACCGGCCGCACGCGCAGCCCCGCCGCCACCGCCTTGCTCACGTCACCCCCGTGCAGGAAGTCGTAGTCGGCGCCGACCAGCCAGAACGGCAGCCCCACCCACGGCTCCACCCCGGCCGCCAGCAGCCGCTCCTCCTCGATCCAGCGCAGCTCGGCCCCGGACCCGGTCACCTTCACGCACGTCTCCAGCAGCTCTCCCATCGTCGTGAACCCGGGCGGCGACACCACGTTGAACGCCCCGCCGACGCCCCGCGCCCCCGCCTCCAGGCACCACACGGCGAGATCGCGGGCGTCGATGTACTGCAGGCCCCGATCCGCCGGCGCGGGCGCGACCACGGCCCCGCCCCGGGCGATCCGGCCGAGCCACCACGGCAGCCGCCCGACGTTCTCGTGCGGCCCGATGATCAGCCCCGCCCTGGCCAGCAGCGCCCGGTCGCCGAACGCGGCCACCGCCCCCAGCTCGCCGCCCGCCTTGTTACGCGCGTAGGGGCCGTCGCCGTCGTCGGCCGAGGCCGCCACCACGGGCGCGCTCTCGTCGGCCCCGAACGGCACCGGCTCGGCGTGCACGGACCGGCTGGAGACGTACACGTAGGAGCCGGCCCGCCCAGCCAGCAGCGCGGCGGAGTCCCTGACCGCGGAGGGCGCCCACGACCAGGTGTCGACCACGACGTCCCACTCGCCGCGCTCCAGCGCGGCGAGCCCGCCGGGCGCGGTGCGGTCGCCGCGTAACACCGTCACCCCGGCCGGCGGCTCCTGGCTGCCCCGGTTGAACGCCGTGACCTCCCACCCCATCGCCAGCGCCTCGCCGACGACCACCCGGCCGACGAACCCCGTGCCACCCAGCACCAGAACCTTCATGGCCCCCACCCTGCCCGCCGGGCCGGCCGCCCGTAAGTCATGCACGCCGTCAGCGGAATCGCCGGGAGCGAAACATGTACGGACAGTATCCGTCGATCATGTTGCGTCTGCCACGGGCGGGTAAAGGTTACTCACAGTGATGACAGGAAGGCGGGGACGGGATTGACAACACGGTTGCTGCCAAGAGCCCGGCGGTCGCTTCCGCGCGGCCGGGGCCTGCTGCCACGTGCTCGTGGGTTGCTGCCGCGTTCGATCCGGGCGCGGCTGACCACGGCCGCGACCCTGGTGGCCGCGGCCGTGTTCGTCGGCGCGTCGGTCCTCACGCTCGCCACCGTGCGCGGGGCCGGCGCTTCCGCCGACGTGGACGCGGCGCTCAGGTGGATCCATCTGATGGTGTTCCTGGGCACGCCGCTCGTCCTGGTGATCGTCGCGCTGCTCACCTGGGCCGCGGTGAGCCACGCGCTGCGTCCCGTCGAGCGCGTACGCGCGGAGCTGGCCGAGATCACGGGCAGGGACCTCAGCCGGCGCGTCCCCGTCCCTCCCACAGGTGACGAGATCGCCGACCTGGCCGCGACCACCAACCACACGCTCGACCGCCTGGAGCGCTCGGCCGAGACGCAGCGCCGCTTCGTCGCCGACGCCTCGCACGAGCTGCGCAGCCCCATCTCCGCCCTGCGCGCCCAGCTCGAGATGGCCGCCAGCTATCCCGACGAGACGGACTGGCCGGCCACGGGCACGCGGGCGCTGGCCGCCGCCGACCGGCTGACCGGCATCATCGACGAGCTGCTGATGCTGGCCAAGCTCGACGCGGGCGCGCTCACGCAGCGCCGCGTGGTGGACCTGCGCGCGGTGGCGGAGGAGCAGCTGCGCCACCGCGCGGGCGGCCCCGTGCCGATCCTTCTGCGCGCCCGCGCGGCGGCCCCGGTGCTCGGCTCGCCGGTGCAGCTCGACCGCCTCCTGACGAACCTGCTCGACAACGCCACCCGCCACGCCCTGTCCAGGATCGAGGTCGAGGTGACCGTACGGGAGGAGCAGGTGGTCGTGACCGTCACCGACGACGGCGACGGGATCGCGCCGGAGGACAGGGAGCGGGTCTTCGAGCGGTTCACCCGCCTGGAGAGCGCCAGGGCGAAGGACAAGAGCGGCAGCGGCCTCGGGCTGCCGCTGTCGCGGGAGATCGCCACGGCCCACGGCGGCACCCTGACGGTCGCCGACCACGCGCCCGGCGCCCGCTTCGTCGCCGTCCTGCCGTTGCACCGTGGCTGAGCGCGGCAGGGGCCTACACTCGGCGGCATGGACCTGCGCGGGCTCTCCGAGGAGATCGAGTCCATCTCGCGGCGGTACGCCGATCACCTGGGCATCGAGCGCGACGACACCTGGTTCCTGCTCAAGCTGCAGGAGGAGGTCGGCGAGCTGACCCAGGCGTTCCTCATGCTCACCGGCAGGGCCAGGACGAAGGGCCGCACCGGGGAGGAGCTCGACGCCGACTTCAGGGCGGAGCTGGCCGACGTGGTGTGCCACGTGCTGCTCATGGCCCGCCACCACGGGGTGGACCTGGAGGCCGAGATCGCGCGCAAGTGGCTGGCCTGGAAACGGTAGGGCCCCGGCGGACACCGGGGCCCCACGCTGGTCAGAGGATCACTTGACGAAGGTGATCCGGTCGGCGGGAGACGGGCTGATGGGCGAGTGGGCGCCCAGGTAGGCCGTGAACGCGTCCAGGTCGATCGGGCCGCTCCACGTGTCGGTGCTCTGCGTGAACACCGAGAAACCGTCGCCGCCGCCCATCAGGAAGTTGTTGGCGGCGATCTTGATGGACTGCGTGTCCGTGACCGGCGTGCCGTTCAGCTTGATGTCGGACACCCGCGAGCCGACCGGCTTGGTCGTGTCGAAGGTGTAGGTGAGCGAGGACGACACTTGCAGGATGCGGTGCGTGATCGCGCCCGTCGTCGGGTTGGGCGTCCAGACCTGCTGCTCCAGCAGGGCCTTGAGCTGCGCGCCCGTGTAGGTCCGGACCTGCACGATGTTGCTGAACGGCTGGACCTCGAACGCCTCGCCGTAGGTGACGACGCCGTCGCCCTCGGAGCCCTTCTGCGCGTACGTCAGCGACGTCCTGATGCCGCCCGGGTTCATCAGCGCGATCTCGGCGCCGCCCGCCTTGGCGGATTCGAGCTGCGAGTCGGCGATGAGGTCGCCGAGCGCCGTCTCCGGCTTCGTCGTCGCGGCCGAGCTGTTGTTGACCAGGTTCGTGATGTCGGCCGTGATCGTGCCGATCTTGCGGTCGGCGACGGCGGCGCTGCGCGTCTTCCACGCCTGGACCTGCGCCTCGACCTGCGGGTCAGGGGTGACCGTACGCGTGACGACCTTGTTGTCGGCCTTGACCGAGGACCGGATCACGTCCTTGGTGCGCTTGTCGATCTGCAGGTCGATCTGGGTGAGCACGCGGCCGAACGACGACCCCTGCGTGTAGTAGCGGTCCTGGCCCGCCGGGTCGCTGGTCTTGCAGATGTACGCCTGGTGCGAGTGGCCGCTGATGACCAGGTCGATCTGCGGGTTCAGCTCCCTGGCGATGCGCGAGCCGGCGTTCGTGGTGTTCACCGAGCAGGCGTCCGGGCTCTGGTTCGGCGTGATCGAGTCGCCCTCGTGCACCAGGACGACCTGCGCCTTGACGCCCTTGCGCGCCAGGTAGGCCGACGCCCGGTTCGCCGCGGCCACCTCCTCGGTGAACTGCAGGCCCTTGATGCCCTCCGCGGTGACGATGGTCGGGGTGGTGGCCGTGACCAGGCCGATGAAGCCCACCTTCACGCCGTTGATCGTCTTGACGTAGTAGGGCGGCAGCGCGTACGTGCCGGTGTCCTGCTTCAGGACGTTCGCGGCGAGGAAGTCGAAGTCGGTGCCCTTCCACTCGCCCGCGGGCGAGCAGCCGTCCACGGGGTGGCAGCCGCCGTTCATCAGGCGCTGCAGCTCGGCGTAGCCCTCGTCGAACTCGTGGTTGCCCGCCGAGGTGGTGTCCAGGCCGAGCGAGCCGAGCACCTCCAGCGTGGGCTCGTCGTGGTAGGCGGCGGAGATCAGCGGGGACGCGCCGATCAGGTCGCCCGCCGCCACGAGCAGCGTGTTCCTGTCACGGGCCTGCTTGATGTGCGTCGCCAGGTACGACACGCCGCCGGCGATCGAGTACTTGCCGCCGGCGATGCCGGTCAGGGTGCCGTCCGTGTCGACCAGGGGCCCGTCGGGGTCGAGGATGCGGCTGGAGGAGCCGGACGGGGGCTCCAGGTTGCCGTGCAGGTCGTTGATGCTGAGCAGGCGGACCGGGACGGTCTGCTTGCCGTGGCCGCCATGGCCGCCGTGGCCGCCGGTCGAGGCGACCGCGGGGGCGACGGCCAGGGCGATCCCGGCCGCGGCCGCGGCTCCGGCCGAGAGCAGCCGGAGGAGGGTGCGTGACGTCATGACAGGAACGTTACGGCGTGACGCTATGCAACAAATGTCTGAAAGGTAACGATTGACGGGACTACCTGCTGGCACTGTTCGCCATGGGGACGCCTAGAGTTCGTCGTGTGGGTGCGCACGTGAAGATCAGGGAACTGCTCGGCGACCGCGACGTCGCCGAAGTGCTCGACGTCGTCGAGCAGGCCACCGAGGCGGACGGCGTCCGCCCTCTCAACGAGCACGTGATGCTCCATCTGCGCTACGGCGGAGATCCGCTGGCGCGGTCGTTGCTGCTGCGCACCGACGACGGCACGCTCGCGGGCTACGCGCACGTGGACCCCACCGACGAGGTCGAGGGCCCGAGCGTGGAGCTGGTCATCCACCCGGCCCATCGCCGCCAGGGCCACGGCACGCGGCTGCTGCGCGCCGTACTGGAGCTGACCGGGAGCCCCGTGCGGCTGTGGGCGCACGGAGACCATGCCGGAGCCGGCGCGCTGGCCGCCGCGTTCGGCTTCGAGCGGGTGCGCTCGCTGTGGCAGATGCGCCGCTCCCTGTTCGCCCCGCTCGCCACCTACACGCTGCCGGACGGGGTGACGCTGCGCACGTTCGTGCCCGGACAGGACGAGGAGGCGTGGCTCAAGGTGAACGCCGCCGCCTTCGCCCACCACCCCGAGCAGGGCGCCTGGACGATGGACGACCTGCTGCGGCGCGAGCAGGAGCCCTGGTTCGACCCGGAGGGCTTCTTCCTGGCCTACCGCGGCGACCGGCTGGCCGGCTTCCACTGGACGAAGATCCACGGCTCCTCCGACCACGGCCACGAACCGCTGGGAGAGGTGTACGTGGTCGGGGTGGACCCGTCGCAGCAGGGCACCGGCCTGGGCCGCTCCCTCACCCTGGCCGGGCTCGTCCACCTGCGCGCGCGTGGCCTCGCCCAGGCGATGCTGTACGTGGACGAGACCAACACGGCGGCGATCCGGCTGTACGAGTCCCTCGGGTTCAACCGGTGGGACGTGGACGTGATGTACGCGCCCCAGTGATCAGCTCTCGATGATGGCGTGCAGGATGAAGTAGGACACCGCCGCCACGATGGCGGCGGCCGGGATGGTCAGGATCCACGCGGTCACGATGTTCCCCGCGACGCCCCACCGCACGGCGCTGAGCCGCTTGGTGGCGCCCACGCCCATGATGGCCGTGGTGATCGTGTGTGTGGTGGAGATGGGCGCCCCGAACCCGATGGCGGCCCCGTACAGGACGGTTGCCGCCGCCGACTCCGCGGCGAACCCCTGGGGCGGGTCCAGCGCGATGATGCGCCGCCCCAGCGTCCGCATGATGCGCCAGCCGCCCGCGTACGTGCCGAGCGAGATCGCCCCGGCGGCGGCCAGGATGACCCACTGCGGGATGGGATCCGTCTGCTGGGCGAACCCGCCGACGGTGAGCGCCAGGAAGATCACACCCATCGTCTTCTGCGCGTCCTGCAGCCCGTGCCCGAGCGCCATGGCGGCGGCCGAGACGGTCTGCGCGTAGCGGAAGCCGCGGTTGGTCTTCCCCGGCTGGCTGTTGCGGAAGATCCAGTAAATTGCGATCATGATCGCCGCGGCGAGGCTGAAGCCGATCAACGGCGACAGCACCATCGGGATGACGACCTTCTCGACCACGCCGTCCCAGTGCACCACGCTGGACGACGCCAGCGCCGAGCCCACCAGGCCGCCGATGAGGGCATGGCTGGAGGAGGAGGGCAGCCCGAAGTACCACGTGATCAGGTTCCAGCAGATCGCGCCGATCAGCGCCGCGGCCACGATGACCAGGCCGTGCGAGCCGTTCGGCGCGTCGATGATGCCCTTGCCTACCGTCTGGGCGACCTGGGTGCCCAGGTGGGCGCCGATGAAGTTCATGGCCGCGGCCATGAACAACGCGGCCCTGGGGGTCAGGGCCCTGGTCGAGACGGAGGTCGCGATGGCGTTCGCCGCGTCATGGAAGCCGTTGGTGTAGTCGAAGGCAAGGGCGATGACGACCACGCCGATGACGAGGGCGAGCGTGAGGTCCACGGCTGGGCCCTAGCTTTCCTTGACCGCGATCGACTCGACGGTGTTGGCCACGTGCTCGAAGGCGTCGGCCGCCTCTTCAAGGGCGTCGACGACCTCCTTCATCTTCATGACGGTGAGAGCGTCGTACTCACCGCTGAACAGCTTGGCCAGCAGCCTCCGGTAGACCTGGTCGCCCTGGTTCTCCAGGCGGTTGACCTCGATCCAGTACTCGTTGAGGTTCTTCATCGACCGCAGGCGCGGCATCGCCTCGGCGGTCAGCTCCGCCGCCCGCTCCAGCACCTCCACCTGACGGACGACGTCCTTGGGGAGGTGGTCGAGCTGGTAGAGGACGATGAGGTCGGAGGCGGCCTCCATGGCGTCCATCACGTCGTCGAGGTTCGAGGCCAGCCGGTAGATGTCCTCGCGGTCGAACGGAGTGATGAAGCTCTCATTGAGCCGGTTCATGATCGCATGGGTGCGTTCGTCACCGGCATGCTCGCAGGCGCGCATCTTCTCGGCCAGGGCCTCCCTGTCCGAGCCGTCGCTGATGATCTCAACCAGCAGACGCGATGCCGTGACCAGGTTGTTCGCCGAGTCGGCGAACAGGTCGTAGTAGCTGTCCTCACGTGGCGTGAGACGCAGGCGCACGTCGTTCTCCAGATGTGCGGGGATGGTCCGTGGAAGAGGGTATGGCTAACCAGGCGAAATGCGAACTTCATGTCCCCTTCGCCTACTGGCTACCCGGCGTATGTTGTGCGACACCGCAGAACCGCGTACTTTTAGGCGGTTTTTTGCTGCTCGGGCCTAGTTTGGGGCTGCCCATAACGGCTCACTTGGGCGGGGTGAGGCGGGTGAAGGCCGCCGTCCGTTCGCCAAGTGTTCATCTACTGTTCACCTTGTTCAGATCTTCGTTCTACTCAGACCTCGATCTTGCTCGCACCTTCGTCTCGCTCGACCTTGATCACGCTGGGACCTCCGCCCGGCTCGACCTTGATCACGCT
Source organism: [Actinomadura] parvosata subsp. kistnae (assembly GCF_900323885.1). Taxonomy (GTDB): domain Bacteria; phylum Actinomycetota; class Actinomycetes; order Streptosporangiales; family Streptosporangiaceae; genus Nonomuraea; species Nonomuraea composti. Next base: position 3,416,775 of record NZ_OOHJ01000018.1, read on the forward strand.
CGGACCTCCGTCTCGCGCAGACCTCGGTCGCGCTCGGCCTGCTGTCTTGCGCGGACCTCGATCAGGCTGGGCCTGCTGTCTCGCTCGGCCCTTGATCAGGCTCAGCCGTCTACCTCACTCAGCCTCCTGCCCCCGCTCAGCCTCCACCTCGCTCAGTTTGCTGCCTCGCGCGGATCTCCGCCTCCTCCTCGGCTCTTCGCCTCCTCCTTGGGTCTCCGCCTCCTTTCGGATCCCCGTCCTCTTTCAGATCTTGGTCCTCTTTCAGATCTTCGTCCGGTGGAAGTTCCGGAACGACCGTGACGGCGTCGGCCCCCGCTGCCCCTGGTAGCGGGACCCGTACTTGCTGGACCCGTACGGATGCTCGGCAGGCGAGCTGAGCCTGAACACACACAGCTGCCCGATCTTCATCCCGGGCCACAACTTGATCGGCAGAGTCGCCACGTTCGACAACTCCAGCGTCACATGCCCGCTGAACCCCGGATCGATGAACCCCGCCGTCGAATGCGTCAACAACCCCAGCCGCCCGAGCGAGCTCTTCCCCTCCAGCCGCGACGCCAGATCATCCGGCAGGCTGACGACCTCGTACGTGGAGGCCAGCACGAACTCACCCGGATGCAGGATGAACGGCTCCTCCCCCTGAGGCTCCACCATCCGCGTGAGATCCGGCTGCTCTTCGGACGGATCGATGTGCGGATACCGATGATTCTCGAAAACCCGGAAGAACCGGTCGAGCCGCACGTCGATGCTGGACGGCTGGATCATCTCAGGGTCGAACGGGTCGATGCCCAGCCGGCCGGCGTCGATCGCAGCGAGGATGTCACGGTCAGATAGCAACACGGTGAGCAACTTACCGTTCTGGCCCGAAGAGTGTGGGGCTGGGATTGCTGTTGTGGGCCAAGTTTCCGCTACAGTGGGGGACGCAGCCTTCGGGGCGTGCGCGGGTGTAGTTCAATGGCAGAACATCAGCTTCCCAAGCTGACAGCGCGGGTTCGATTCCCGTCACCCGCTCCAAACTGAAAGAGCCGGGTCAGGGATGGATTCCCGACCTGGCTCTGATCGTTTCTAGGGCTCTGTTCGATCTTCCGTGCCCGTTACGTGCTCGATCCGTCTGGATCTTGGTCGTCAGGCTCGGGCTCCTCGGGCTTCAGGGCCTCCTCGGCGAGCTTGCCGAGAGCGTCTGCGATGGCCCTGTCGCGCTCCATCGCGGTGTGCTGGTAGATCAGCGCGGCCCGGGTGGACGAGTGGCCCATGCGGGTCATCAGGTCCCGAAGGGTTGCGCCGGACTGAGCGGCGAGAGTGTTTCCGGTGTGGCGAAGGTCATGGAAGTGGAAGCCACTGAGTTGGGCCTTCTTGAGCGCCGCAGCCCAGACGCGGGTGAAGTTCGCGCGACGGAGCTTGGCGCCCTTGGGGCCGACGAAGACGTGTCCGTGCTCGCCCTTCTCGGCGTACGTCTCCATGTGCTTGCGGAGGTCCGGAAGCAGGGTTGCCGGGATGCTGACGAGGCGCTTGCCCGCTTCAGACTTGGGCGGACCGATCGTCACCGAGCCGTCCTTGAGTTCGGTCGTGGTGCCGACGACGCGGATCGTGCCCGCGTCCAGGTCAAGCGGCGGCGCGGCGCGCCGCCGCACCCCGGCCCTCCGCCCGCCCACCGTCCGGGCATGCGGCCTGGGGGCCGGTCCCGGACGGCGGCGGCACACCGGGCCGGCCACCGCACACCTGCCCCGCCGTACGGACCGAACCCTCAGCACCGGGGTTGCCGCACCACCGCCCACGGCTCACTCTCAACCGGAAAACGATTTGCCGGAGCAGTGGTCCCACCTCAAGGATCACCGCATGAGCGATGAACTGGCCGGATTGGACGACCTCGTCATCCAAGGGCAAACGATCAGAGGCATCAAGCTCATCAAGGACACCTTTGAATGCACTCTTCACGAAGCCCTCGAGTTCTATGTAGACCGGTATCGCAAGCTGCGCCAGACGCGTCCGAATGACTTCACCGAGAGCCACGAAGAGTACTGGGAGGGCTTCTACTCCTGATTAACCTAGGCCTCCGGCGGGGGCGCTCCGACTCCGGGATGATCGCCATACGGTGAGCCAGGACCGTAAGTGGCTGGCGTGGAAGCCTGATCATCCCGCCCACCATCGACCCGGGACAAGCCGAGCAGACCAGGGCCACGGGTCAAGGGTCGTTCGTCCGGTGGGGCGCTCCGCCCTTGACCCGTGGCCCTGGCCCGCCTCCCCTTCGGGCGGGTCGACGGCAGACGGGATGATCAGGCGGGCGGGGTGCGCGATGCGAGATCGCAAGCTCTTTATGATCAGGAGCAGTGTCGTGCGCATGAGGAGATGGGGGTTATGTCGGAGCGGATCGAGTGGACCATGCGCCACTTCTCCCAAGCGAACCCGTAAGGGCCAGGACAGGATGACGTGCCCGCACTACTCCGACGAGTGGCCGACAGCATCGAGGAGTTGGGCAAGGTCGAGGTGCATGATCTGCTCATGCACACCGAGATCACCGCTGACGGCCCGTGGCACAACATCACGGTGTACTTCGATTACGTGACTGACGAACGCTGACCTGGCGCTTTGCTGTGATCGCCGTGCAACTAGCGTGCAATTAGCCAGGGGAACGAGGGGTCAATCACGGTTACTCGCGACCGGCCTCCCGCCCAGCTCAAGGCTGCCATCAGCCGTGATCGATGCAGTTCCCAAGCTGACAGCGCGGGTTCGATTCCCGTCACCCGCTCCACCTGCTTCGCCTTCCACTTCGAGGCGCTTCGCGCATCTGGGCTCCAGCCCGCGCCTCCCAGGGGGCTCCGCCCCCTTCGACCCCCGAAAAGCACCCACCCGTTGCCGATTTACCGGCTTGACCGTTGGGACCCCGCCCCAAAGGGTCCTCGCCTTCGGCTCGGGCTGTTCCTCCCTGGGGCTTCGCCATGGTTCGAGGGGCTACCGCCCCTCGAGCACCCCGGCCCGGCAGACCGGCGAGCGAGTTGTTCTTCACCATGGAGATTCCTGCGCAGCCAACAGCGTCGGAGCTGCCTAGGAGCGCCTGCCCGTTCCCGCAACCCATGAAATGCCCGCAGATGGCCGGGCTGCCGCTGTTCAGCGGCGCCTTGCCTCTTCTGGCGTCCGATCAGGTGCTTGTCGGTGGCTCAAGTGCCGGCCGGGGTTGCCGCGCCGCAGCATCAAACTTCGGACTCCGCTGACCATGCAGCCCAAATGAGGGTCTCTCTCCACCCGGGCAGCCGGTAGAGCCACATGGTGAACACCTGCACCAGAAGCTGCAGGGTGTGGCAGGAAGCACGGAAGTGCGCGTCAGCACGGCCTTCGCGATACTCCAGCCAGTAGGCCCCGTCATCCCGAAGATACGCCTGCATGTAGTACTCGTCATTTTCTGCGTCCTGGCGCTCGACCACGAGGAACCGGTTGGACGCAGTCAATCCGCGCAACAAACCATGGAGGTCATCGGAGGTGGGGCCTTCGACAGTATCGCCGCGTTCATTGAATGCTCGCGCCTGCGAATCCATGGTGCACAAGGTAACAACATCGATGCCTCTGGCCGGGGCGCTCCGGCTCGGGGATGATCGCTGTGCTGGGCAGCGGGGCAGTAGGTGGCTGAGGTGGAAGTCTGATCATCCCGCTCGCCATCGACCCGGGACAAGCCGAGCAGACCAGGACCGCGGGGCCAAGGTCGTTCGTCCAGCGGGGCGCTTCACCTTGTCTCCGTGGCTCTGGCCCGCTTCCCCTTCGGGCGGGTCGACGGCAGACGGGATGTTGAGGCGGGTGGGGTGTGCGCAGGTGCGCAATTCATGTCACGCTGCGCCTGTGCTCACTGTCCGCCAACTTCTCGACTACCTCACCGGCCAGCCCGACGAAACCCCCGTCGTAGTCGACGTCAACGCAGGGGGCTGGTATCTCCGCGTAGAAGATCTGAACGTGACCACCGCCCAAGACGCGACACCCGGTGGCGACCCTCTTGAAGGTGTTGAGATCAATATCTCCTGGGAGCCCGGCGATCGTGGCTGGACCATAAATGACCCCTCCAAGACGCTCTTCACCCTGGACGACGTAGACGAACTGATCGCCGAACGCGACGCGCTCCGTCGGGAACTGTCAGACCTCCGAGCCGGCCTCTGTTTCTCTCTTCGCAAGTACCACAGCGAACCGGGGCCGCAAGGGCTGGTCGTTCGGTCCGTGCTCACCGATCAAGAGATCTTCGCCGAGATCGAGCGACTCCGCACCATCACCGCCGAGCCCAGCTCAGAGCCTTGATCGACGTGCCATTAGCGTGCCATTAAGGGCGGTGACGAGGGGTGAACCACGGTCACTCACGACCGGCCTCAGGCCCAGGTCAACGCCCCTACGAGCCAAGATCCCTGCAATTCCCAAGCTGACAGCGCGGGTTCGATTCCCGTCACCCGCTCCACTGCATCGCCTTCCATTTTGGGGCGCTTCGCGCATCTGGGCTCCAGCCAGCGCCTCCCAGGGGGCTCCGCCCCCTTCGACCCCAGAAAAGCACTCGCCCGTTGCCCACTTACGGGTTGACCGTTGGGATCTCGCCCCAGAAGGAGCGCCTGCCCGACACCACAACCCGCCTATACCGCAGATGGCCGACGCCGCCCTGTTCGGCGGCGCCTTGCCTCTTCTTGCGCCGGATGAGGTGCTTGTCGACGGCTCAAGCGATCAGCTTGCCGGCGCCACGAACGGCGTAGATGGATCATCGGGGCGCGGGCGTCGTGGCGCCCGATGCGTGCCCTGAGGTCTTGCGCCGGGCGCCGAGACCACCGTGATCACTCTTCGCTTGTGACGGAGTTCATGGACGTGCAGACTCGGCACTGAAGACAGAGGGTCGCCGGGATTTGCCGGTTCCTGTGGTCCTGATGGGCTTCAGGCCGCCTTGCTTGAGGGGACTCGGCCGCAGTGCGGCCGCGCGTACGAGCTGGTGAAGGAACCATGGACTGCGCGACAGACAGCCCCTCCATGAGCAAGACGCGACACCACGGTACCCCTGAACCAACGCGTATCCAGAAGTTCTGCGCGTAACAGGGCGCGAGATCGCCAAGGTGGACAGGCGCTGACAGGGGCCTCGCCGGGGAGCGGATCGACCTACCCCCTTCCGTGGCGCGCCTCGGAAGGGGCGACAGGAGGTGTGTGTCCGCCCAGTTCGGCTCGGGGGCGCTCGTTCAGCGGAAGGCATCACGGTGGTCGCGCGCCCACTGCTGGAAGCTGCGCGGTGCTTCCCCGGTGAGTTCCGCGACGGTCGAAGTGACCAGAGTCGAGGCCGAGCGGTTCTCGGCCGCCGACAACAGCGCGTCCACGAGAGCGGGCGGACGGCCGTCGGCCAGCATTTGCGCCCGCGCGTCCTGGACGGGCACTTCTTCAAAACGGAGCTCACGGCCGATCGCCGCACCGATCGCCTCGACCTGTTCAGGGCGGCTGATCGTCTGAGGCCCGGTCAGCTGGTAGGTCGCGCCCAGATGCGCGTCGTCGGCGAGCGTGCGGGCGGCGACGGCCGCGATGTCACGCGGGTCGATGACCGCCGTCGGCGCGGTCAGCGGGCCACGCACCACTCCGGTGGCTCGGATCTGCTCGGCCCAGCCCAGGGTGTTGCTGGCGATGGTGTCCACACGCAGGATGGTCCGTGGCAGGCCGGAGTCCTCAATCAGACGTTCCATGTCGGCGTGCATCTTGAAGATGGGGTCGTCGCGTTCCTCGGGGCGGCCGTCCACGCCGATCGACGAGAGGTAGACCAGGCGCTGGGCATGCCGGGCGATCGTTTCCAGTACCGCGGGCGCGCCTCGGGTGGTGAGGAACGGCCATACCAGGAAGACCGTCTTGATCCCGGTCAGTGCCTCGGTCAGTCCTTCTGGGGTGCCAAGGCTTCCTGTTGCGATGCTGATGCCGTGGGGCACCCGGGTGGCCGCGGCCTTGCCCGGAAGCACGAGGGCGCGGACATCGGCCCTGGCCATCGCGTGGAGTTGGGAGAGCACGTGTCGCCCAACGTTTCCCGTGGCCCCGATCACCAAGATCATTGTCTCGTTCCTTTCTGAGGTCTCCTTTCCTGACGATCGTGCGGCCTGGTGGGCTTTATGGCGACTCAGAAGCGGCTGGATGAGCAGAATTCGACACTGAATAGTCTGTGATGGTGGAAACCGGCATGGCGGACAAGCTTGACCGACGGCTGATCCACGCGCTCCAGCTCGACGCGCGTGCTCCGTTCAGCCGCATCGCTGAGGTTCTGGGCGTCTCCGACCAGACGGTTGCGCGTCGCTACAGGCGGTTGCGTACGGCCGATCTGCTGCGGGTCGTGGCGGTGCCACCCGCCAACTTCCACGGGCACGGCCGCTGGATGCTGCGGCTGCGGTGCGTCCCGGGGGCGGCCGACGCGATCGCCTCCGCGCTGGCCCGTCGGCCCGACACGGCGTGGGTGCAATTGGTCTCAGGAGGCACCGAGGTGCAGTGCGTCATCCGCGCCCGGGCTCCCGGCGAGAGCGAGCAGCTTCTCCTGGAACGCCTGCCCCGCAACGGACGAGTGGTGGACGTCACTGCCTGCTCGCTGCTGCACACCTTCTACGGCTCGCCCGGACGCGTTCGGCTGCTCAACGCCCTCACGCCGGAGGAAGCAGGCAGGCTCGGCCCGGAGCCCGACGCGGTGACGGGCGCCGGCCTGTCGCACTGCGATGCCGACGACCTACGCCTGTTGAGCGTCCTGGCCCGCGACGCCCGTACGGGACTGGCCGATCTTGCCGCCGCCACCGGCTGGTCGCAGTCGACCGTGCGGCGGCGGATGGCCGACCTTCGAGCCGACGGCGCGCTGCACTTCTACGCCGAGTTTGATCCCGCCTACCTCGGCTACCGCGCGAGCACGTGGCTGTGGGCCTCGGCCCCGCCCGCCGAGTTGGCCGCCGCCGCGGAGGCCCTGGCCTCTCATCCCGAAATAGTCTTCGCCGCCGCCACCACCGGGCCCACCAATCTGGTCGCCACGGCGATCTGCACCGACGCGCACGACGTGTACCGGTACCTCACCGAACGCGTCGCGGCTCTGCCCTCCATCACCCATGTGGAGACGGCGCCGATCATGCAGACCCGTAAACGCGTCGGCCGCCTCCTGGGTGCTTGATCCGCGGTTCTGACCCGGTAGCGGTACGGGCAAGATCGCGGCTTGTGTCGGTCCGTCTCGGGGGCCGGGGAGAGGATGTGCGGCGACCTCGACCCCACCCCCGGCGGGCCCCTGTCAATGCCTGTCCGCCTTGGTGGTCTCACGCCCTGTTACGTACGCGAAGAATTTCTGGATACGCGGTTAGCCACCCACTCGCGTCCGCCTATTGAGCCGCGCCATTGAGGAGGACGATCCAGACGTCTTGCGCCTTCTTGGACCGCCACCGATAAGTCTCGTGAACCTGCTGCACCACCCCATCGGCACGCGTAGTCCGACGGATGTAGGCAAGGCCGCCCTCGCGACACCGTTCGTAAACAGTGTCATCGCACTCACAGGTGTACTCGATCACGCGCGGAGGACTTTGCTCGCGAACTACCTCCCGCCGGACCAGGCGCGCAGATCAGCCCGACGATCGCCACTGCATGACCGGTCATCGTAGGTGGCCAGGAGCGATAGACGATCCAGGCTTCGTTCCTCACCCTGGCTCACCGGATGGCGTGGCCAGCCAGCGTCACTGGTCGATATGGACACTCCCGCGGCTCAAAAGGGCGGGTCGTCGCTGCATCCTTCTGCTGTCCAGGGCGTGCACTCCAAATCTTCCTGCTCGACCAGCGAGGCGGTTTCTTCGCCCCATGCACGGAGGCCGTCTACCGCGATGGCCCGGTAGGACCGGTCTGAGCTAGTAGCCAGGACGCTGCGCACGATCGGTGCGAGGCTGACTTGATGATGTGCGAGTTCGGGGGCGTCCAAGAGCGGGACGGCTGCGGCGAGGGCCGCTTCCCGTACGGGGAGATTGGGGTCTTGGAAGAACGCGGACACGGCGCGAAAGATCGTGGGACGAAGGGCCCGGATTTCCGTGAATACCGGGTCTTTTTCCGGCAGGCGGCCCAAGCGCACCAACACCGCTTCGACATCGTTGCCGACTTCATCAGTTATGGATCCCAGCCACTCCAGCAGCTCCTGACGTAAGGGATACCGCTGGCCATCCTTGCGACTTGGCACCAAGGTGTCGGTCCGCGGATCGCTAAGGATCGCAGCGACGTATAAGGCTGCCGGGCCTGTCGCGGAGTAGAGAGTATTTGATGGTGCACCGGGTCGTTGAGGTGGCGGACGGCGTCGGCTTGGGCTTCCGGAGTGCCAAAGAGGAGGTCGGCCAGCGCGGCAGGGGTGTCGTCGGCTGGACCCAACGCGTGTTCGAGCGAGGCCCAGTCGGTCTGCGTGATAAGCGCAAGTGGATCTGACGGAGGATCCGTCACATCGTTGATCGCCACGTTTGCAGTATGGCGGAGCTCAACGATCGTCGCCTCAACAAGGTCAACCTGCGGCGCGAGTTCTTCCGCGTGACCCCGGCAGAGGTTCCTCTCCGCCGTGGGCTGGCCGCAACCATGGGCGGGAGGGGCGTATCGGCAACGACAATTCGCATGGCTGTCACGCCCGGCAGCAGTCAGGCCATGCAAAGCATGGCATATATAATCCGTTGCATGGGCGAGGAGCTGTACGACATCGAGCTGGAGCCGGCGGTGGAGGCTTGGCTGGACACGTTGTCCGACCGGGATCACGCTGCTGTCGAGGCCGCTGTCGAACGGCTCGCTCAGTTCGGCGACCGGATGCCGTACGGTCATGCTCGCGACCTGGGTGATGGGTTGTGGGAGCTGCGCTTCGACATCGCACACCACTCGGTGCGCCTTACCTACTGGCCGAGGGGCGCCGGGCGGTGTTGCTGACTGCTTTCTGCAAGACGCGAGACAGACAGCCGCGCGATGTGGAGCGCGCCCGCAAGGCGATGGCTGAATGCATGGCCGGCGGCTTGGAGCACGGCGCCGCGCACTGGATCTATGAGGGAAGGGGCTGAAGACGTGGCCGGGCACAGCAAGTGGAAGACGGTCAAGGCCAAGCGGCTTGCTGGTGGGGAGGTTAATCCTGAGTACGCCGCGATGGTGGAGGAGGCGCGATTGGGGCAGGAGCTCGGCGCAGCCGTATACCGCCGCCGCGTCGAGCTGGGCCTGTCTCAGACAGAGCTCGCCGAGCGGGCAGGCATGACGCAGCCGCAGGTATCCCGCTTGGAGGGTGGCGCGCACCTGCCGACGATTCCGCTGATGGTGCGGTTGGCGGCGGCGTTGGAAATTGATGTGGTGATGCATGGTGACATTTCCGCGCCGGTGGAGTTTCGGGCCATCACCGCCGCGTGAGGAGACCAGGATCGGCTCCGTTGGTCGAAGTTCCACAATGGGCCGTGATCGCCCACCGGTGTGGCGCCTTTTGATGGGATTGGCCGGAAGCGATCAAGACACCAGAACCGGAGTCGGCGTACGGGTTCAGAGGTGGTGAGCGATGTCCGCGGTCACGGTCCGGCTGAACCCATCCAGGTTTGATGGACGGCTGCCTACTGAGTTTCTGCTGTTGCGACGGGGGTGTAGTTGTGACCGTAGTAGATGGCTGCGAACTTCGGGGGCGGCCGGTGACCGCAGCCGGTGTTGAGGCGTGCTGGTCGTACCAGTCGAGGTATTCCAGCGTCGCGGAACGCACTGCCCTGCCCTGGCGGACGTTGCGGAGGGGACGGACGCGCCACCATCCAATTGACCGGCTCGAACACCGGTAAGACCGTGAGCAGGCGTCACAGGAATTCGCTGCGGTAGAGCGGGGCCAGCTCCGCCGCGCGGCGGCGGCGTTCCGCGAGGTCGTCCGGGGACAGCTGCGGTGGCGGCGCGTCCGCGCCCGCCACGACGTCGCCGATGCGCATGAAGTACTCGTCCTGCCCGGCCGGCGTGCACATGCAGAGCATGCGGGCCGGTGCGCCCGAGACGTTGCGGAAGTTGTGCGGCGCGTTGGCCGGGATGTTGATGGTGGATCCGGCCCGCACGGTGTGCTTCTCGCCGCGGAAGGTGAACTCGATCTCGCCCTCGAGGATCGTGAACATCTCCTCGAAGTCGTGCCGGTGCGGCGGTGGGCCGCCGCCGTCGGGGACGCGCATGTCGATCAGGCAGTACGCGCCGTTCGTCTGCTCGCCGGTGATCAGCATGGCGTAGGTGTTGCCCACCAGGGAGATGTAGGTGGTGGCGGGGTCGTCGGGGTTCGCCACGGTCAGCGAGCGGGCGGGATCGTCGGCGGGAATCATCGTGATCGTCTCCTGGGGTGTGCGGTCGGCTGGTTCCGTCGCTTGGACGACGATGCGTCGGTGGTCGAGGTCCAGCGAGTCTTCATGGGCGGTTCTACAGGGATTTGAGGACGCGGACGCGGTCGGCGATGGCGCGTTGGGCGACGTCGGCCTTGAAGGCGATCGAGTCGAACTCGTGCGGGGCTCCGGGATGCAGGTGAAACTCGACCGGGACGCCCGCGCGGCCGAGTTTGGCCGCGTAGGCGAGGTCCTCGTCGCGGAAGACGTCGAGCTGGCCCACCTCGATGTAGGCAGGCGGGAGGCCGGCGGCGTCCTCGAGCCGGGCCGGGGCGGCGGTGGGCGGGACGCCGGGTCCGCCGGCAGCCTCGCCGAGCAGCGCCGGCCAGGCGGTGCGGCTGTCGTCGTAGGACCACAACGCGTACGGCTCGATGTGGGGGTCGGGTGCGGTGGGGCGGTCGTCGAGCATCGGCATGATGAGGATCTGGTGGGCGATCTCCGGGCCGCCGCGCTCGCGGGTCAGGATCGCCAGCGCCGCCGCCATGCCGCCGCCGGCGCTGTCGCCCATCACCGCGATCCGGTCGCGGTCGACGCCCAGCTCGGGAGCGCGGTCGTGCAGCCAGCGCAGCGCGGCGTAGGCGTCCTCCAGCGGCGTCGGAAACGGGAACTCGGGCGCGCGGCGATACTCCACCGACAACATCGGCACGCCTGAGGCCGCCACGTAACGGGCGACCGGGCCGTCGAACAGGTCGATGTGGCCGAAGATGTATCCGCCGCCGTGGAAGAAGACCACGGCCGAGCCCGGCGTCGCGCCGTCCTTGACGTACCAGCGCACTTTGATCTGCGCGCCATCGGCGGCGGGCACCGTGTGGTCGGTCGTCGTGACGTCGGCCGGCATGGGCTGGGCGTTGCTCGCGGCACCGATGATCGGCTCCCAGAAGGCGCGACGCCCCTCGACGTCGCCCACTTCGAGTCGCGTGACCTCGGCCATCGCCTCGGCCATCGGGGCCAGCGCCTCGGCGATCTCGGGGTCCAAGGACAAAGACATGACTGCTCCTCCTGTGAGTGTGTCAGGCCGAGGGCGCGAGGACGATGGTCTTGCCCGGCAGCTCGCCCGCGCCGGCCCGGGCGTGGAGCGCGGGCAGGTCGGCCAGCGCCACCCGCTGGGCGACGTCGACGCGCAACTCGCCGGTGCTGACCCGAGCGACCAGGTCGGCGAGCTGGTCGGCGTCGCTGCGCACGAACACGTCGATGCCGCGCACACCGCGCTCCTCGGCGGAAGGGGCGGGCATCCAGACGGTGGTGTTGACGAGGGCGCCGCCGTCACGGACCAGCGTGACCAGCGCGGCCAGCCGTTCCGGGGCGACCGGCGCCAGGTTGAGCACGAGGTCGACCGGCTCGGTCACCGCGGCGGTCACGTCGGTGGTGGTGTGGTCGATCACCTCGTCGGCGCCGGCGGCCTTGACCCGCTCGGCGCTGCGGGGACTCGCCGTGGCGATCACGTAGGCACCGACCTCCTTGGCCAGCTGCACCGCGTACCAGCCGACCGCGCCGCCGGCGCCGTTGATCAGCACCCGCTGGCCGGCGGTCAGCTTGCCGTGGTCGAACAGCGCCTGCCACGCGGTCAGACCCACCAGAGGCAACGCCGCCGCGTCGGCCAGCGGGACGTTCTTGGGCGCCCCCGTCAGGATCTCCGCCGGGGCGAGCACGTACTCCGCGGCCGCGCCGGGTTCCGTCATCGGCAGGAGGCCGACGACCTGGTCGCCGACCGCGATGTCGTCCACGCCGTCACCGAGTGCGTCGACCGTGCCGGCGACGTCGATGCCGGGGGTGTGGGGCAGCTCGACCGGGATGGGGGCCTGCATGTAGCCCGCGCGGATGTTGCCGTCGACGCCGTTGAACGAGGTCGCGGCGACGCGAATCCGGACCTGGCCGGCTCCGGGGGTGGGCTGGGCCACGTCCTCGTATCGCAGGACCTCAGGACCGCCGAACTCGTGAAAACGGACTGACTTCATCGCAGAACCTGCCTCTTAGAGTGCCGTCAAATGCTTCGAACTCGAAGCGATTCCGGTGCAGAGGTGACCCTGCGACCTGCTGCTTCGAGGTGCGAAGGCGTCCAGCCCCGCGTCACCGAAGCTGCCCGGAGGCAGCCACTGGGTCAGCGCCTGCTGGAGACGTCACTCAATCTCGCAGGATCCGCCGCGGTCAGCCTGGGCCAGGCTGGCCCACCTTGATGATGGCCGGCTCCCCGCCGTCGGAGACGATCTCCGCCAGCCGCGCCGCATCGGCCGAGCCCGGCGCCGCGGTCAGCATCAGAGCGGCCAGATCGTCGCCCGGAATGGCGAGCAGGCTGCCGACGAGCGTCACGGAACCGCCGTCCGGATGAATGAACGCGGCACTGCTCTCATAGGCCGCCACCGGATGCGGCGCGCGCCACAAGGTGTCGAACAGGGGGCTCCGGCTCCGCATCTCGTCCACCAGCGCGGCCAGCGACGCGTCGGCGGGGTAGCGCAACAGCGCGCTCGTCAGGCGGGCGACCAGCACCGCCTGATGGTCGGTCGCGTCACCCGCAGACTGCTTGAAACCATCGAACGGGTCGCAAAACGTCCGCCACGCGATGTTCCACTCCCACGGGTCCCCGGTGAGCTGCCAATGCCCCAGAGCCATGAACGCACTGTTCACGGCCACGAGATTCATCGCCGCGTCGGAGACGAACATCGGAGTGTCCGTGAACCGCTCCAGCAGCCGCATCGCGCCCGGGCCGACGTCGTTCGGCACCCGACCGTCCGCGGCGGCGTACCCGGCCAGCGCGCAGAGCCGCTCGTACTCCGCCCGCCCGACCCGCAACGCCCGGGCGATGGCGTTCACCACGCCCGCCGACGGATGGCTGCGCCCCTGCTCCAGCCGGCGCACGTAGTCCGCGGACATCCCCGCGAGCTCGCCGAGCTCCTCCCGCCGCAACCCCCGCACCCGCCGACGGCCGACCGGCAGCCCGACGGCCGCGGGCGCCGTACTCTCCCGCAACTGGCGCACCGCGACACCGAACTCGTGACGTTCCACAGCCCAATAGTGCCCGGACCGTCCAGCAGCAGATAACGGGGGCGGCCGCACCGGCACCGCCCGGCATCGGCAACACGTCCCTCCGGCGGCTCTTGCCGCGGATGCTCACCTGCCCGGCTCTCCAGCCGAACGTCGTCCAACTCCAGCCGCGTGACCTCGCCGCCGCGCAGCGCCACCCGGGGCGGCGACGACATGATCACGTAGCGCATCCGCCGCCGACGGCCTCTGGGCCGCCGAAGATCTGGAGCTGAGCCAATCCGAAGTCATGTGGGCGATATCTTGTTTCATCTCCACTGAGCAGGCTGATGAAGGACCGGAGGACGACCTCGCTGAATGCGAGGGATGCCCGAGCTGTACGGGCGAGGAGCACGCTGACATTGCGGCGGATGTGCTTCATGAATACGTCCTTGCCCGCGTTCTCGACCGAATCGAAGCTGAGCCTGACCTGATGCAGCGCTCGATCCTGGCCATGCGCGAGGAAGGTGAGCTCGATCCGGATATCGTCGCTGAGCTCGGTCCTCTTGAATCTGACCCAAGCATCGTCAGTCAGGTGAACAAGCTGAGCCGAGCGACGGTGACGACGATGGACGACATCGAGCCGAAGGCATTTCGGCTGGTGATCCTCTATCTCATTCATCGCATCTACGTCGGCGGCCCGTCTCTCCCTCCTGACCAGCAGATCCGAATCCTATGGCGTATTCCCGAGCTCTGACTCACGTTATTCGAGGTTGTCCGGAATTGTCGGTCCCCGGCCTCTCGGGCGTCGCAAGCTCAAGTTGGTGAAGCGCACGAAAGGGAGGTAAGCAAGCGTGCGTGACGCTTCGCCAAGCTCGCGCGCATCGCGGGCCCGTTCGCAGCGCGATCAGCGGGAAGTCAAGGGGCTCGCGGCCGCCCTATTGACATATGCCTTGTTCGGCCTGCCGATAGGCCATGGCCATGACGATGCCAAGCTGGGAGCGCGGGTCCGATCGCAGTCACCAGCTCTCAGGGTTCGACCGGTCCGGGATCCGCTCTCGATCTTGTGTTCAATACGACTAACGACGCAGTGCCGACAGCCAGGTATTGGCCGTCGGCACCGCTTTCGAGGGTGATCAGCTGGCCTCCCGTAGCGGTTGGAACTCGACGTTGAGCCGCATCTCCAAGGCTTCTGCCAGGCGCTCCAGCATGGGGATGGTCGGCATGGTGCCCCCTGCCTCGAACCTTGCGACTGCCGGCTGCTTCAGCCCAGTGCGCTCTGCCAGTTGGGCTTGGGTCAGACCCAGTTGCTCACGCCGCAGTCTCACGGCCTCACCCAGCTCGAAACGGATTCTGGCCGCATCGTAGGCTGCTCCGGCACCAGGGCGACTCATGATTTCGGACTTCCTGTCAGCCCAAGTCCTGCGCTCGCTCACTCTGCTCACCCCTCATCAGTGGTATGGGCCTCAGCGATACACCGCTGCATGACCCGCCACGCACGATCGATCTCAGCGGTCTCGCGCATCCGCTGCTTGCGGAACACCGTCAGCATGATGATCCGTCGCCCCGGAGCGATCCAGTAGGTCATCCGAACCGCCTCTCGGTGAAGGTGAAACCGCAACTCCCGAAGCTTGCCGCAGAGCTGACGAGTGTAAGGCTCGTCGAGCAGGACGCCTCGCGCGGCCAGTAGGTCGATGTAGAACGCCGCAGTTTCCTGGTCTTCCTGATCGAGCGTGTCAAACCACTCATCAACCTCTGGTTCCAGCTCCACCTCTCCCCAGTTCATAACATGGACGTTATAGCGCGGGCAAGAGCCAGGTCTTCGAGAAGTGAAATTGCCCTGGTACGCACCACATGGACCGTGAGCGATGTACGTTCGGACGTCACCGTCCCTTGAGCTTGGCGGGTTCCCCCCTTCCATCGGGTCGATGGCAGATGGTGGATCGGCCGATCCTGTGGCCCAGCCATGGAGCGATGATGACTGGCTTCGTCGTTCTGCTGATCCTCCTGCCCGCCATCGTCTGGCTCGCCTGAGTGGCTCTGCGTCGCCGCAGATAGTGCCAGTGGCGGTAATAGCCTGGGCGGGGTGGGGAGGGCCCACGGTCCGCCTGTACGCGAAACGTATGCCGTTCTCGTGCACGGCCCGTCGCGAAACGGCTTGTCACCGCTCTGGGTGTCCCGCCTCGGTAGGTTCTTTCTATGCTGGCCGACGGCTCATCGAGCACCGACTCCCGTGCGTACCTGATGCGGCTTGTCCGGGGCGTCGAGCCGTGGGACGACACGGAGGCCGGGCAGCAGGCTGAGGTGTTGAGCTGGATCTCCAGTGGGGCGCCGCTCTATCGGACCAGGAAGCCTGATGTCCCCGATCCTCACCTGGTGAGTTACTTCGTGGCGCGCAACCGGGGCGGTGAGCTGCTGCTGGTGGCGCACCGTAAGGCGGGGTTGTGGTTGCCGAGTGGTGGGCACGTGGAGCCGGGGGAGGACCCCCTGGGACACCGTGGTCCGTGAGTGCCAGGAGGAGTTGCACGCCGCCGCTGTGGCCGGCCGGGTTGCCGGGGAGCGGCCCTTTTTCGTCACCTGTGCGCGGACTCGGGGCGAGGGCGCGCACACTGATGTTTCCCTCTGGTACGTGCTGGATCTCGACACGGTCGTTTCTTACGACCGGCGGGAGTTCGCCGGCGTTCGATGGTTCGCTCCGCAGCAGATCCTCGAAGAGCCCATCGGGGTTCTTGACCCGCACATGCATAGGTTCGTCCGGAAGCTCATGAACGGGTTGTAGCAGGCGAGGGCGGTGGCTGAAGCGGCCTATGTCTTTGGGGAGTGCGGGCTCGACGGCTTTCCGCCGGTGACGGCACGGCTTGGCTGCTGCGTTGCGTTCATCAGCCGTATGGCGTACGGTACGGCGTACGGTTACGAAAGAGAAAGGGAGGGGTCTTGGGGTACCAGCCGAGCGATGAGGATCTGAAGAGCGTTGAGGCGTGGTTCGCGGAGTACGACGCGCTGGCCGAGCAGGGTGCGATTGAGCAGCTTGCCGACCTGGCGGTCTTTCCGATGAACCTGGCCACCGACGTGCCGGGTGGGCGCGCGGCCGTGCGGCAGTGGACGCGGGAGGAGTACGTCGAGGCGATGCGGCAGGCCATGGGGGGTGGTACGGCGGGGCTCGACCTGCGGTCGGTGCGGACGCCGCACTTCGTGAGCGAGAACCTGGTCGTCGTCGAGACCGAGGCGACCATGACGGTCGATGGCCGCACCGAGAGCATGTCCTACGTCGACCTGCTCGTACGGACCGAGGACGGGTGGGCGTTCCAGACGATGGTGCAGGGCGGCTGGGGGCATGGCTGGCCCGTGGCCAAGCGGGGCTGACCTCCGGCGCCGTCCACCCTTTGGCTGGGTGGACGGCGCCGCCCGTTCAACGTGGACCGGATGTCAGCTTTCGTTCTCCGGCTTCTTCGCCATCCCGTGGGCCAGCGCCACCCCCAGGGAGAGCGCCAGGGCGATGCCGAGCGGGAGGCTGTCGGACGACGTGCCGACGGCGATGCCGATGGGCAGGGCGCAGGCCATGCCGAGGGTCCAGTTGGGGTTCGAGGAGTTCTTCTTGCACGCCATGGGCCAACGATGGCGGGTGAGGGGGGTGCGGCTGTAGAGGTTGTAGTCACCGGTGCCGTATGACTGATGTCATGGGTGGGGAGTGCCTGATCGGCGGCTTCCGGTGATTGCTGGTGATCGCGAGCGGGACCTGGAGATGGCTGCATGATCGGGATGCTCTACCAGCCCTTGCTCCTGGCGCTGGGCGGAATGGTCTTCGTGGTGCTGTCCGTGGTTCTGCGCCGTACCCGGTTCCGGTCCTTCTACCTGCTGCTGCCGGCGGTGGTCTGGTTTCTCGCGGCGCTGGAAGAGTGGTACATGGTGACCTATCAGCCCCAGATGGACATCCGCATCGATGCGCTGTTCTTCATGATGCTCATCGCGCTTGTGACGCCGACCGGTGTCCTGCTGGCGGTCCTCCGTCGGCGGCGGCCCGAGCGGTGATGCGAGGAGGAGAGGCCGTGCCTGAGAAGGCCGTCAGCGGGAAAGTCCTTTGTTACATCGTCCCGGACGGGCGGCTGCTCGTTTTTCGTCACGTGGATCACAGCGATCCGGTTCGAGTGTTTCTGGATTCCGCTCGAACACGGGCATGTCCTGCAGCCGGGCAAGATGCTCTGCTCTGGCGGCTCTTTGAGGAGTAGCGCCGCCGGCCTCACTGCGGGGGCAGGACGCAGAACTCGTGGCCGTCGGGGTCGGCCATGACCACCCAGTCGACGTCCCCCTGGCCGATGTCGACGCGCGTCGCGCCCAGGGAGATGAGGCGGTCCACCTCCGCCTGCTGATCCTCGCCGGGTGGTGGGGCGAGGTCGAAGTGCAGGCGGTACTTCTTGCCCAGCTTCGGCTCCAGCGGCGGGCCGCCCCAGGTGATCTTCGGGCCGCCGTGCGGTGAGCGGATCGCGGTCTCTTCGTCCTGATCCCACACCAGCGGCCAGTTCAGCGCCTTGCTCCAGAAGTAGCCGACCGCCTGCGAGCCGTCGGACGCGAGCGCGCCGATGAACCCGCACTCGGCCAGGAACTTGTTGCCCGGCTCGATGACGCAGAACTCGTTGCCCTCCGGGTCGCCGAGCACGACGTGCTCGGCGTCCGGGCCCTGGCCGATGTCGAGGTGGCGGGCGCCGAGCGCGAGCGCCCGCGCGACCGTCTGCCGCTGGTCCTCAAGGGACGTGCTCGTCAGGTCGAAGTGCATCTGGTTCGGGCCGAGCTTCGGCTCCTGCGACGGCAGGAACCGGATCCGGAAGCCCGTGTCGTCGTTCGGCAGGAGCGTGAAGCCCTCGTGAGGATCGTCGGCGAGCTCCCAGCCGAGGACGCCTGCCCAGAAGCGGGCCAGGCCCTGCGGGTCGTGCGCGTCGAAACAGAGCGCGACAAGGCGAGAAGTCACTCCGCTCCGCACCTCCTGTCCTGTCTTGTCCTGCCTTGTCTGCTGTTCGGTGCTCCGGCGTGGGTGCTCGCTCGCTTGCGGGCCGCCGGGTGAAGCAGGGCAGTGCCGATCATGCTGGCAGGTTCGGTCCCGATCCTCCACAGGTTTTCCCGGTGGTCGGGGCGGGGCAGGGTGCTCCTCGGTGGGCGGCATCATGGCGTCATGGGGACCTGGGTTTATGTACGGGGCTGGCTGGAGTTCCACGGTCATGGGCAGCGGGCCGAGGCGGAGCGGGTGATCCGGGAGCGGGACGCCGAGGGATGGGCCTTTCCCGCGGGCGGCTGGCTCGACGCCGCCTGTTACGCCAGGGCCGTGCGGGCGAGTGACGTGGACGACCTGCTCGATCAGCTGCGGAGGATCGCGGCGCTGCCCGCCGACGCGGACGGTGACCGGGTCTGCGGCCTCTTCCTCGCCTTCCACGAGACGGACGGCCAGTTCGAGTGGCAGGTGCGCGATGGCGAGGTGGTCATCGCGCCGGCCGCGCCGCGCTACGACTACCTGTGGAAGTAGCGCCCTGCGGGCAACGCCTGCCTGAGCAGCGTCCGGCAGGCGTCAGTCGTTCCTCTTCCTGAGCAGCGTCCGGCAGGTCTAAGGCGTTCCCCGACTCGCGAGGTTCGCCAGGGCCTGGCCGGCCACGGCGGGCCGGGGGTCTTCGGCGAGCACCCGCAGGACGGCGTCCGGGGTGGTGGACGGGGTGGCCAGCCACCATCCCTGAGCGCGGACCCGCAGGCGGTGGGGACGAGTCGGCCTCGCGTTAGCGCAGGAGGCCGGGACGGTATTGCCAGACGAATTCCAGCCACGGCGGAGCCACCCCCGTGAAATGCGCCCAGCTGCCCGGCTCCGCGTCCGGATAGTCGCCGCGGACCTCGGACAGCTGTGTCAGGACGAAGCCTTCGCCGATGAGGCCGTTGACGATGCGGCCGAGCGTCTGCCGGTATTCCCTGGGCTCCTGGATGTGGTGGCCGGACGGGTGGCGGTCGTAGACCCAGTCCTGGTCGGGGTAGGAGGTGGTGGCCTCGTCCGTGTAGGGCTGCGTGAGTGTGTAGCCTTCGCCGTTCCACGCGTGGTGGGTGAGGCCGGAGAAGAACGGGTTGGCGCACATCAGGTAGTAGTGGCCGTCCGGCTCGACGACCCGGGCGACCTGGTGGAAGACGACGCGGGAGTCGGGGACGAAGGTCAGCGAGTACGGGTGCCAGACCAGCTCGAACGACGACTCGTCGAACGCCGACAGGTCGCGCATGTCGCCCTGGACGGTGCGGAGGTCGACGCCGTGGTGCTCGGCGGCCAGGCGGTCCCGTTCGAGCTGCCCGGGAGAGATGTCGAAGACCGTCACGTCGGCTCCGAGCAGCGCGAACGCCACCGACTGCTGCCCGCCGCCGCTCGCCAGGCACAGCACCCTGCGGCCGGTCAGGTCGCTGGGGACGCCCAGGCGTTCCAGGCCCAGGTAGGCGCGGGACCGCTCCGCGTCGAGGTCGAGCATCGGGCGGGTGAACAGCGCGTCGGCCTCGACCAGGGCTTCCCAGCGCTCCATGTTGTAGCGGTAGACCTCGTCCGTCACGGTGGGCACTCTATTTGTCCGGTGTCGGGCGGGGCGAGCGGATAAAAGGGAAGTCGCGTGCGCGGCGGATCGGGCTGAGCAGGAGGACGGCGAGGGCGCCGAGCTGGACGCAGGCCATCAGCCACATGGTCTCCCGGACGCCGAGCGCCTCGCCCAGCGTGCCGCCGAGCAGCGCGCCAAGGGGGATGGCGCCGTAGTTGAGCGCCGACGTGCTCGCGGTGATCCGGGCGAACAGCTCAGGCGGGCAGTAACTCTGGCGAAAGGTGCTGGTCAGGATGTTCGAGGCGACGACGCCCGCGCCGGTGCAGAAGCCCGACGCGGTGAAGAAGGCCAGGCCCGCGCCGCCGTCGCCGACCGGCCCGAGCAGCATCATCGGCGCCGCGAACGCCTCGCACAGCAGGAACCCGCGGGCCGTGCCGAACCGCGCGGCGACCCGGCCGGCCAGGGCCGCGCCGAGCAGGCCGCCCGCGCCGGCCAGCGCCAGCACCACGCCCACCTGCCCCGCGCCGGCGCCGAGCTCCCGGGCGAGGAACACGACCTGGATCGAGTGGTAGCCCATCAGGGCGATGTTCGACAGGGCGCTGAAGAGGGTGAGCGGGCGCAGGTACGGGTCGGGGACGACGAACCGCACCCCGTCCAGGATCTCCTTGAGCAGCCGCCGCTCGGCCGGGGCGGGGGGACGGGGCTCGCGCGTACGGACGGAGCGCAGGCACAGGGCGGAGACGCCGAAGCTGACCGCGTCGGCCAGGACGCCGCTCACCGCTCCGAACGCCTGCGCGAGCAGGCCCGCCAGGCCGGGTCCGGCGATCTGCGCCGCCGACTCGCTGCCCTGGAGCTTGGTGTTGGCGTCCAGGAGCCGCTCGCCGCCCACCAGGACGGGCAGGTACGCCCGGTAGGCGAGCGTGAAGAACACCTTCGCCGCCCCGCCGGCCGTGGCCGCCACGAGCAGGTGCGCCATCGTGAGGCCGCCGAGCCACGCCGCGACCGGCACGCTCGCGAACGCCGCCATCGAGACGACGTCGCACGCCAGCATCACCGGCCGCTTGCGCAGGCGGTCCACCCACGCGCCGGCGGGCAGGCCGATCACCAGCCAGGGGAGCCAGGCGGCGGCGGTCAGCAGGCCGACGGCGAGGGTGCCGGCCTGCAGCGTCACCACGGCGACCAACGGGAGCGCCACGGCGGCTACGGAGCCGCCGAGCATGCTGGCCGTCTCACCGGCCCACAAGAGCCGGAAGTCCCGCGGCAGCCGGGAGCCCCGCACGGCCGGCGCCGCACTCACGGCCGGTCCGGGACGGTGCGGATGACCGATGGTGCCGTCGTGACGGGTTGCCGGCACGGTGCGGATGACCGGCGGTGCCGGGGTCACGGGTTGCCCGGGACGGCGCGTACCGACAGGAAGACGAGCCGGCGCTCCTGCCCGTCGTCGGGCACCTCGCGGTCGGCCAGCGGCGCCAGCAGGGCGAGGATCCGCTCCTCCAGCTCGGCCAGCTCGGCGACCGACAGCCGCGCCCAGTGGTCGGCCGTGAACGCCGCCCGCCGCCACTCCTCCGGATAGCTCTCCCGCTCGGCGAACCACTGCCTGACCAGGCCGGCCTGCCGGTCGAGCAGCAGCGACTCGGCGGCGGCCGCCACGGGGTCGTCGGGGAAGTCCGAGGGCGACCAGCTCAGGACGCCCGGCGACCGGCGCCACCAGCGCTCGCGGCGGTCGCGGGCCAGCTCGGGCACCTCCTCCACCAGCTCGCTCGCGGCGAGGACCTTGAGGTGGTGGCTGATGTTGCCGACGGCCTGGCCGGTCTTGGCCGACAGAGCGGAGGCCGTCGCGGGGCCGTCGACGCGCAGGATGTCGAGCAGGCGCCGCCGCAGCGGGTGGGACATGGCGGCGAGCACCTTGGAGTCGCGGATCTCGCGCCTGGAGCGGTCGGTCGGCATGATCTCAGCGTAGATGCACAAGAGCTCTTGTGTAACTACGTCTGACCGAAGACCAGGCGGTGGCCGCGCGCCGTGTCCACGTACTCGCGGACCCGGTGGATCAGCTCGCCCCGGAGCTCGAAGACGAAGCAGTAGTCGTTGCTGTAAGGGGTGCCGTCGGCGAGCGTCGCCGACAGGGTCGCCTCCGTGGTCGCCCGCACGCCGTCGGTGTGGAACCCGTGCACGGACAGGGCGACGTCGCGGGCGAAGAGGCGGGGGAAGTCCTCGGTGAAGAAGCGGACGATCGCCTTCCTGCCCACCATGTGGTGGGTCGCGCCGAGGGCGGCGGCGGTGGCGTTGCCCGGGGGCGAGAGCCATTCGGCGTCCTCGGTGAGCACGGCGGCGACGCGGTCGGGGTCGTTGCTGGCGAGCGCCTGGAGCGCGTTCTGGATGATGTCGAGGCTCATGTCGTGACTGTCGCCGCCGCCGCGCGCCCGAGTCTTGGAGAAATGTTCCTTCTAGCATGGGGTCATGCGATCCGCCGTGGCGGGGTGGGACGTCGTCAGGCCCCCGGGGCCGGGCCGGGTGGCGGGTGTGTGCATGGCCGGGTTCCGCAGCGCGGGGTCCGTCGATGTGCGGGTGGTGCCGCATCCGGCGCTCACGCTGGTGCTGGAGTTCGGGAACGGGCCGCTCGTCGTGGATCGCGCCACCGGGCGGCAGCGGCGGGGCGACCTGGTGGCCGGGTTCCTGCACCGCGATCTCCGCGTGCGCGGCGCCGGGGTGGAGTGTGTGCAGGTACGCCTGTCGCCGCTGGTCGCGCGGGCCGTGCTGGGCGCCTCCCCGGTTGCGCTCGACCGGACCGTGGTCCCTCTCGACGACCTGTGGGGACGGGACGCGGCCCGGCTGCGGCAGCGGCTCGGCGACGCCACCTCCTGGCACGACCGCTTCGCGCTGGCGGAGGCCCTGGTGGCACGCAAGGCGCAGGCGGGGCCGGGCGTGGACCCTGAGGTGGCCTGGGTGTGGGGCCGGATCGTGCGCAGCCGGGGCCGGGCGCGGGTGGAGGCGCTGGCGGCGGAGGTCGGGTGGAGCCGCAAGCGGCTGTGGTCGCGGTTCCTGTCGCAGATTGGGCTCGCGCCCAAGCGGGCCGCGCGGCTGGTCCGCTTCGACCACGCCGCCCACCGCCTGGCCGCCGGCGAGGGCGCGGCCGGGGTGGCGGCCGACAGCGGGTACGTCGACCAGTCGCACCTGCACCGGGACTTCGTGGCGTTCACGGCGATGACGCCCGCGACCGCGGTGGGCCAGCCCTGGCTGGCGGTGGACGGCCTCGCGTGGGGGCGGTGAGTGGATGGTCTCGCGTGGGCGAGGTGAGTGGACGGCCTCACGTGGGGGACGGCCTCGCGTGGGCGTGGTGACCGGGCTCAGCCGAGCCGCAGGCGGGCCGCGGTCGGGAGGTGGTCGCTGCCGGTCGCGGGCAGGGCCCAGGTGTCGTACGGGGCCGCGCCGCGGGCCATGACGTGGTCGATCCGGGCGAGCGGGAAGGCGGCCGGCCACGTGAAGTCGAACCCGGCCCGCGCCGGGGTCAGGCGGGAGGTGAGCGGGGACAGGCCGCGGTCGTGCAGGGTGCCGTTGAGGTCGCCCAGCAGGACGATCCGCTCCAGCCGCTCGGTGGCGAGCGCGGCGCCGAGCGCGACGGCGCTCTCGTCGCGCCAGGCGGTGCCGAAGCCGTCCTGGGGACGGATGCGGACCGAGGGGAGGTGGGCGACATATGCGGCTATGTCACCGTACGGGGTGCGGACGGTGGTGCGCAGCCCGCGGTTCCAGTCGTCGGTGATGCCCTTGGGCTTGATGTCCACAGGACGGCCGTCGGCGAGAGGATGCCGGGACCAGAGCCCGACCGTGCCGGCGACGACGTGGTACGGGTGCTCGGGGGCGAGGGCGGCCTCGTAGACCGGCAGCGCCTCCGGGGTCAGCTCCTCAAGGGCGGCGAGGTCGGCTCCGGCGGCGGCCAGGGCGCGCGCCGTACCCGCTGGATCGGGATTGTCGTCGGCGACATTGTGCTGGAGCACCGTCAGGACGGGCGCCGGGCCGGCGACGCTCACGGACCCTCCGAACACGGACCCTCCGAACACGGACCCGCCGAACACGGACCCGCCGAACATCGCGCCCCAGACCACCGCCGGAAGGGCCGCCGCGATGATCGCGGCGGGCGAGCGCCGCCACAGCGCCAGGACGAGCAGCGCCGCCACCACCAGGCCGAGCCAGGGGAGGAACGTCTCCAGCAGGCTGCCGAGGTTGCCGACGACGTTGGGGACGGCGGAGTGGAACGCCAGGAGCCCGGCCACCAGCACGGCGGCCACGACGAGGATCCGGCCCCGCACGCCCCGCCCCTCACCTGCCCCAAGGCCGTCGCTCACGTGCACCCCCCGCTCCTGCCCCTGACGCGAATCGACTCGATGATCGCATCAGGCCGTCACAGGAAGAACCGCAGAGCTCGCCCGGCGATGGCCGGCGCCGCCTTGCGCTCCGACGGGCTCAGGTGGTTGAGGCCGGGCAGGGTTTCGAGGGTGGCGTGCGGCAGGACCTCGCTCAGCGTCGCGAACTCGGCCCGGTGGGCGGCCTTGGACCGCCCGCCGCAGAGCAGCAGCACCGTGGCGGACACGTCCGCGAACCCGGCGAGCCGGCCGTGCTGGGCGGCGATCTGCTCGTGCTCGGCCGCGTTGCACTCCAGCAGGGGCAGCATCCGCCGCCACGCCTCGCCGTGGAAGGCCATGCGCAGCACCAGCCGCAGGTACCAGCCGGGCACCTTGGTCATGAAGGCGGGAGCGCCGCCGGAGCCGCGGATGAAGCACGCGAACGCGCCGTAAGGGTCGCCGGCGGCCAGCAGTTCGCGGTAGCGCGGGATCCACCCGGTCGGGACGGGCGCGACGGGCACCCCCGGCTCCCACGCCACGATCCGCTCGAACACCGGGTGCGTGCGCGCCGTCTCCAGCAGGGCCAGCCCGCCGTAGCTGTGCCCGAACGCGAGCCGCGCCCCGGTCTCCGCCTGCACGGCGAGGACGTCCTCGACATCGTCGGCCAGGGTGTAGTGCGGGCCCTGGGGGCCGCTGGCGCCGCGCCCGCGCCGCTCGACGACGTGGACGGTGAACGAGCCCGCCAGCCCGTGGGCCAGCGGCAGGTAGTCGTCGCAGGTGCGCAGCGTGCCGCCCACCAGGATGAGGCCGGGGCCGTCGCCGGTCGTCCGGTAGGCGATCGTCGTGCCGTCGGCGGAGGTGACCGCGCGCTCACGTAAGGACGGGGGGTGGCTCATGTCGTCTTCTCCTGCTCCCATTGGTCGAAGGTGGCCAGCAGCCGGGCCGTGTGCTCGGCGTACTCGTCGTAGGGGATGCCGCTGCGCGCGACCAACTCGGCCAGCCGCCCCTCGAACCCCTCCTGGATCGAGGCGACCAGCCGCTTGCCCTGGTCGGTGAGGCTGAGCCGCCTGCGGTTGCCCCCGGCGGGGTCGGGCCGCACGTCGAGGAGGCCGTCGGCCGCCAGCACACCTGTCATGCGGCTCACCGACGGCTCGGTCACGCCGAGGTATTCGGCGAGGGTGCGCTGCGTCGAGGCGCCCAGCTCGCCCACCAGCACGAGGGCCAGGTAGCGGCTGTAGGACAGGTTGTGCTCGGCTCGCAGGATCCGGTCGGCCGCCCGGTCGAGGCGGGCGGTCAGCACATGGAGGTTGAGGCTCAGGTTGCGATCCACGTCCGCAACTTAACATTCTAACTTAGCCAAGGCAAGTTACTGCTCGCGGGCGGGTGTTCAATGGGCGGATGGACATCCTCGGCGTCGACAACGTGCTGATCCCCGTGGGCGACCTGGCCGCGGCCCGGCGGTACTACGCCGACGGGCTCGGCCTGAAGGTGAAGTTCGAGATGGAGGCGCAGGGGGTCGCGTTGTTCTCGGTGGGGGCGGAGGCGCCGGGCATCCTCGTCCGCGTCGACGCCCGCGCGGGCCGGCCGGGGCCGGGGCCCGCGATGCGGCTGTGGCTCGAAGTCCCCGACGCCCGCGCCGTGTCCGCTGAGCTGGGCGAACGCGGCATCCGCCCGCTCGCCGCACCCTTCGAGGTCGGTACGGGCTGGGCCGTCGAGGTGGCCGACCCGTGGGGCAACGTGATCGGCTTCACCGACTACCTCAAACGCCCCGAGCTGTCCCGCCCCCGCCCCTGACTCAGGCCGGAGCCGCCGGGCGGGCGAGGTGCTGCATGAGCAGGCGCAGCACCGTTTCGGGGGCTTCGACGTGCGGGTCGTGCCCCGTCGGCAGGGACGCCTGCCGTACCAGCGGGAACTCGCGGGTGACCGCGTCGAGCTCCCGCCGGGTCCACGCACAGTACGCCTCCCACGCCGGCACCAGCCGGTCGGGGAACACCGCGGCGAAGGCCGGCGCGTCGCCGCTGACCACCAGCAGCGGGCACCGGGCGCGCCGATACACCGGGAAGAGGTCGAGCGCGTCTATCTCCCGCATGACCTGCAAGAACGACTCCGGCAGCCCCTGGCCCATCTCCGCCAGGAACGCGGTCATCTCCCGGCAGGCGCCGGCCGCCGCGTTCGCGTCCAGGCCGGCGAACTGGCCGGGGCGGGTCGGGTTGCCGTGGCCGTCGAGGTTCACGGCGAGCCGGCACTCCGGGTGCTCCGCCGCCCACAGGGCCGCGATCATGCCGCCCAGGGAGTGCCCGACGACCACCGGCCGGTGCAGCTGGTACGCGTCGGCGACGGCCGCGACGTCCTCAAGCACCGCCGGCCACGACCACGGCGCGGCGCCGGACTCGCCGTGGCCGCGCAGGTCCATGGAGACCGGCCGGAAACCGGCGCCCACGAGCAGCCCGGCGAGCGGCTCCCAGTCGGCACGGGTACGGCCGCCGCCGTGCAGGAGCAGCACGTCCTGCCCGGAACCGCCGTGGTCCTCCGTCATGATCGGTACGGGACCGTTCATGACCGTCGCCATCTGAGCACCTATCTGGGTTCGAGCAGCAAGTAGTCGATCTTGCCGTCGTCGTCCACGGAGATCTTCGTGTCGTACTTCTGCCCGGCCGGAATCGACGTCACCCCGGCCAGCTCGGTCGGCTTCGTGCTGCTCAGCTCCTCCAGCTTGAGCCCGGCCAGGTCCTTGGCCAGCTCGTTGAACTTCGCCGCCGGCACCTCCTTGAGGAAGGTCTCGCTGAGGTGCTCGCTGAGCTCGCCGTCCGGGATCGGCGTGCGGTTGACCGCGTCCAGGTACCACTGCAGCTGCTTGCCGACGGAGCTGTCGGGGACGGCCACGGCCTTCTCACCGCCGCCGCTGCCGCCGGCCGAGCAGCCCGTCACGAGGACGGCGAGCAGAGCGATGAAGCCGGCTAACGCCGAGAGAGAACGCACTGAGGACTCCTGATGATCGACTTTCGGGAAAGCGCATGCTAGCAACCCGCGCCGTCAAGAACGTCCCGCGAGTGACGGGCGCCGGGTCAGCGCAGGAGGATCGGGTTGGTGAGGGCGGCCATGTGGCCGGTGGGGTGGCGGATCTCGGCACGGACGAACGGGGACTCCGCCGCGCTCGTCCGCCATTCCACGACGCCCGGGCCGCCGTCGGCGGGCAGCGGTGCGCGGTGGGTGGTGCCGCGTTCGGTGTGGAAGGTGACGGTGCCGGAGGGGACGCCGTGCACCTCCAGCTGCACCACGACCGGCTCGCCGCCCGTCTCCAGGCGTTCGCCGATGCCGGCGGGCGTGGAGGAGACGGCGGTGTGGGCCTCGAAGGTCAGGTCGATGGTGGTGGCGGCGGCGATCCAGGTGCGGCCGGTGCGGAGGGCGGTGAGCAGGGCCGGGGTGCTCGGCTCGTCGGCCAGGGCGACGGTGTGAGGGGTGCCGAGCTGGCCCTCCAGGTGGGCGTCGCTGTTGCCGATCGCGGGGCGCCACGAGCCGCGGTGCACGTCGTGGGCCAGGGTGCGGCCCCATTCGGCCAGTGCGGCCTCGTTGTCGGCGTTCCAGGGCAGGTCGGAGGTCCACTGGCCGTTCCAGACCTCCACCGCGTCGAACCCCTCGTACGGGTACATGAACGTCCCGGACGGGTACGGCGCGTACGGGTGGGCCGCCACGCACAGCCCGCCGGAGCGGCGGACCTCGTCCAGGTGCCGGTGCACAGCGTCGTCGCGGACGCCGTAACGCCACTCCACCTCCTGGCCGGGGGCCAGGCCGAGGGCCAGCCAGTGGCCGGTGCCGGTGACGACCTCCTGGCCGGGGATCACCAGCAGGTCGTCGCCGGCCAGCGCGCGCCACTCGTCGTACGCGGCGGCGGTGTTGTGCTCGGTGACGGCGATGAAGTCGAGCCCGGCGGCGCGGGCGGCGGCCACGAGCTGCGCCGGCGTCTGGTCCGCGCCTTGCGAGCGCAGCGAGTGGACGTGGCAGTCGCCCCGGTACCAGCGGCGGCCCGCTCTCATGAGCCGGGGGCGTCGACGGTGATGCGGGTGCCGATGTCCTCGCCCTCGCAGATGGCCCGCATCACGCCCCTGGCGGCGACGTCGAACACGTGCATGCGCAGGCCCTGCTCGTTCGCGAGGACGAACGCGCTCTCGTCCATGACCCGCACCCCGGCCGCCAGCGCCTCCCGGTAGGTGAGGTTCGTGTAGCGCTTGGCGTCAGGGTTGAGGTTCGGGTCGGTGTCGTACACGCCGTCCACGCCGCGCTTGGCCACCAGCAGGGCGTCCGCGTCGAGTTCCAGGGCTCGCTGCACGGCCGGGTAGTCGGTGGTGACGTACGGCTGGCCGATGCCGCCGGCGAGCAGCACGATGAGGTCGCGGCGCAGGTGCCGGTCGGCGCGCAGCCGGATGAACGGCTCGGCCACGCTCTGCATGGGCATGGCCGTCATGACCCGGACGTCGGTGTCGGAGCGGGCGGTCAGGACGCCGCGCAGCATCAGAGCGTTCATGACCGTGCCCAGCATGCCGATGTTGTCGGCCTCGGCCCGGCCGATGCCCCAGCCGTCCGCCATGCGGCCGCGGAAGTAGTTGCCGCCGCCGATCACCACGGCGATCTGCACGCCGAGGTCATGGACGGACAGGATCTCGTCGGCGAGCTGGGCCAGGCTCGCCGGGTCGGTGCCCCAGCCGCTCTCGCCCGAGAGGGCCTCGCCGCTGAGCTTGACCACGACACGTGAGTAACGACGCATCCCGCCATCCCTTCGGGGCCGCGCGTTCGGCGACCCGGCCAAGGATACGGCTCGGCCGCCCAGCCCTACAGGTGCAGCACGCCGACCGTCTGGCCGCCGCTCGTCTCCCCGGTGAGCTCGAAGCCGAGCTTGCGGTAGAAGCCCTCCGGCCCGTCGTCGCCCGGATGCCAGGTCACGTACATGCGGGTGACGCCGCGCCGCCGCAGCTCGTCGGCCACCGATGAGACCGCGAACCGGCCCACGCCGCGCCCCTGCGCGTCCGGCACCACGTTGAGGCGCCACAGCCCGGAACGGAAGTCGACCCCCTTGCCGTTCCAGTCGATGTCGAGGAAGGTCATGAGGAAGCCGACGGCGGTGCCGTCCTCGTCGAGGATGAGGCGCGGCCACGCGGTCTCTCCGTGGACGTACGCCTCAGCCAGCGACTTCGCCACCGGCGAGACGAAGTGCTCCTGGTCGGGGCGGACCTTCACGGCGAGTGCCGTGTCGATGTTGGCCGGGGTGATGCGGGCGAGGCGCAGCTCAGGCATGGTGCGGCAATCTTGTGAGGGGACGGTCGCTCCAGTGCACCCTTACCGGGGGATCCGGCGCCACTCATTTTCAGCGCGGCGCCGTCACCGTTTTCAGAGCGTCACCGTTGTTCCAGGGCCAGTTTCACGCCGAGCCCGACGAAGATGCCGCCCGTGGCGACGTCGATGCGGCGGCGGGCGGCGCGGCGGTGGCGCAGCCAGCCGCCGATGCGGCCCGCGAGGACGCCGACCGCCCCGTCCACCACGAACTCCATGGCGATCAGGATGACTCCGAGGATCGCGAACTGCAGCCACACCTGGCCGAGGCTCGGGTTGATGAACTGCGGGAGGAACGCGATGGTGAAGGTGACCATCTTGGGGTTGAGCAGGTTCGTCATCAGCCCGCTCAGGTACGCCCGGCGCCCCGACATGCTGCCGCCGCCCACCGCGACCTCCAGCGGGCTGTCGTCGCGGTTGCGGATGGCCTGGACGCCCAGGTAGATCAGGTACGCGGCGCCGACGATCCGGACGACGGTGAAGGCGATCGGCACCGCCTCGAAGAGCGCCGCGAGGCCCGCGGCGGCCACGGCGACGTGGATGGCCTCGCTGGTGGCGACGCCCGCGGTGGCGAGCAGGCCGGCCCGGGGGCCGCCGCGCATCCCGCAGCCCAGCACGAACAGCATGTCCGGCCCCGGGGTGATCATGGCGATGATCGTGGTGACGGTGAAGAGGGCAAGGAGGTGGGGGTCGATCGGCATATCCGGATTTTCCCACGTTGTCCTACATTGCGGATCTACGGGGGAGCCCTCAGCACCACACTCTCAAGGGGCGGGAAGCGCCGATACCGCTCCGCCGCCGTCGCGCAGCTCGGCCGGCATCGGCGCCTCCAAGAGCAGGAATCAGGGGTTCATGGACTGGGCGAGCAGCTTGAAGAAGGTGTCGCCGCGGACGATCTCGAACGGGTCCCCCAGCAACGTGCCCAGCTCCGCGATGTCGCTCGGCGCCCAGTTCCAGGCGTTGACCGCCCCGGCGATGAACAGCGGCCGCGCCCCGTCCCACCCCTCGATGTGCTTGACCAGCGTGTCCCGGTACTCCTGCGCCTTGCCCTGCGGCGAGAAGTTCCCGATGACGGGCAGCCCGGCCGGAGCGGCTTGCAGGTCGCCGGTCTCCCACGACTGGATGATGCCCCGCAGCGGCGTGTTCTTCCGGTACGAGGCCGCGATCCGCTCGTCGAAGGCCACCCAGCCGTCGCCGGCCGCGTTGCGATGGTTGTAGGCGTAGACGAGGTTCATCCCCGTGCGGCGCAGGAACCGGCCGGTCAGTGCGGTGTAGGCGTCGAGGGCGTTCTGGGGCCACGACCCCGGGTAGGTGTAGCCGGCGCCGGACGGGCCCGCGATCAGCAGGTCGTGCTCCGTGGCCGTGCGCTGGTAGTAGGCGAGCAGGGCGGGCCCGATGTCGGCCAGCAGCGGGCTGACCGTCCAGTTGGTGGGCACCCGGCCGCGCGCGGGGTCGTCCCAGATCTGGCGCATCCGGCGCTGGCAGTACTGGATGTTGTCGCCCTCGCCGACGGTGAGCGTGAGGTAGACGCGGTTGCGCAGGGTGGCGCGCGGCACCGGGCGTACGCGGTCGGAGATCTTGGCCGGCACGCCCGCGTGCACGGTGGCGTTCATGTAGTAGTCGGCGGGCACCACCTCGACCGCGTGCTGCGAGGCCCGGTCGACCCCACCCCACTCGCCGGCCACGTCGTTGGAGAACCAGCCCGCGTACGGCGTCGTCGGCTTGACCTTGCCCAGGATCTCGTCCAGCAGCGCGCCGGTCGCGCCGCTGGGCGGCAGCCAGAACACCATGGCGCGCATGGCCACGGTGTAGTCGCGGAAGTACGGGAAGGGCTCGACGCGGGTGGGCGCGGTGGTGGTGGCGGTGACCAGGAACTGGTTCCACAGGTCCACCTCGACGAGCAGCTGCCGCGTGCCGGCGGGGGCGGTGAAGCGGTAGATGAAGTAGTTGCCGCCGTCGGCGAACCGGTTGGAGTCCCCGCCGAGGGCGGAGTTGAGGCCGTCGAAGAGGTACGGGGTCTCGGCGTCGGTGCCGGGCGTGAACGAGGCGATGGTCGTCCCGTCGGCCTTGACCGTGACGGAGCCGACGGAGGCGCCCCAGCCGTCGTCGCCCAGGGAGTCCTGGAAGCGCAGGTAGACGCCGTCCTGGCCGGACAGCTCCTGGCTGAGGTCGAACGTGCGGACCTGCCGGTTGGAGGAGTCCCTGATCCGCTCGCTCTCCCTGGCGACCTCGCGCCACTGGACGTTGTCGACCTTGACGGTCCTGGTCGGCGGCAGGCCGCTGAGCAGGGCTTTCGTGCAGCGGGGGAAGAGGTGGTCGAGCTGCCAGCGGTAGGTGGCCGGCACGTCGTCGGGATCGAAGCGGCCGCGCAGGTCGGTGATGACCTTGAAGCCGTGCTCGGCGGCCTGCTCGGCGGTGGCGGCCACGGCGTTCTCCAGGCCGGCCAGGGTGGTGGCGACGTTCACCGAGTCGGGGACGGCCGGGTCGTGCAGGATCGCGCCGCGGGCCTCGCCCCGGTAGCGGGCGATCAGGTCGAGCGGCCGGTCGTGGCGGGTGACGCGGGCGCCGGTGCTGTCGAGCCAGGCGGTGTCGTAGCCCTCGGGGTTGTAGTTGAAGTACAGGCGCGGGTCGCGGCGGTTGACGACGCCCTGGAGGGTGGTCAGGAGTAACTGGTCGTCGCCGTGCAGGGTGCTGACGTCGGCGAAGTCGAGGCGGGACGGGCGGCCGAAGCCGGGCAGGAGGGGGTCGCGGCGGTGGCGGCCTGGGCGGGGAGGCTGACCCCGAGCCCGCCGGCCGCGAGGACCACGGCGTTGGCCCGCAGGAAGGTACGTCGGGACACCATCGGCGTTCACTGCTCCTCGTCGGGGGGAGACCAGGAATGACAGCGTTGTCATCTGCTGACTGCGAACGTAACAACGTGACCGGATGTTGTCCATGCCGTAAAACGGCGCGCGCCGAACCGTACTTTCGGCCGGTGCCGCGCCACCGCCCCGCCTCCTAGGGTCGGAGAGGTGCGGGAGTGGTGGCAGGCCGCCGGGACCGGCGTCGCGTGCGCGGTGGTGCTCGCCTTCTGGGCCCACCAGGTCGCCGACAGCTGGGGCGGCGGCTACTGGATCTTCGGGTGCGCGGCGGGCGCGGTGGTGTGCGCCCTCGCCCTCGTACGCCGCCGCGCCCGGCTCCCCGCGGCCGTCGCGGGCCTGGCCGTCGCCGCCGTGGCCATCCTCGTCGCCCGCCTCCACGACCTGCCCGCCGAGCCTGGCCCCGGGACGGCGCTCGGCCTGTCCGTGCTGGTCGGCTCCGCCTTCAGGACGCTCCCGCTGCCCCAGGCCGCCGGCGTCGGAACCGGCGGGCTCGCGGTCGCGCTCGCCAGCCAGCTCTCCGGGTCGCCGCACTCCTCCGTCCTCGTCCTGAACGTCGGCGCCTGGCTCGCCGCCCTCGCCGGCGGCCTGGGGCCCCGGCTCCTGGCACGCCGCCGTGCCGCCGCCGAGGAGCGGGTACGCCAGTCGGAACGGCTGGAGCTGGCCAGGGAGCTGCACGACGTCGTCGCCCACCACGTCACCTGCGTGGTGCTCCAGGCCCAGGCCGCGCGGCTCGTCGCCCGCAAGGACCCCGAGCGGGTGGCCGGGTCGCTCGCCGACATCGAGGCCGCCGGCTCCGACGCCCTCGCCGCCACCCGGCGCGTCGTCGGGCTGCTGCGCGAGCGCGGCGGGCGGGCCGCGTTCGGGCCCGCCGAGCGGCTCGGGGAGCTGGTCGCCCGGTTCAGCGGGCCTCCGGTGACCCTGCGGCTGCCCGACGGGGAGCCCGCGTGGCCGTCCGAGGTGGCCGGGACCGTCTACCGGGTGGTCCAGGAGTCGCTCACGAACGTCTCGCGGCACGCGCCCGAGGTCGAAGCCGTGGTCGTCAGCGTCACGCAGGAGGAGCAGGAGCTGGTGGTGGAGGTGACGGACGACGCCCCGCCGCCGCATCGCACCCGCGGCCGGCTGGGCGGCGGGTACGGGCTGGTCGGGATGCGCGAACGCGTCGAGGCGCTGGGCGGACGGCTGACGGCCGGCCCGCGCCCGGAGGGCGGCTGGACCGTGCACGCCACCCTGCCCCTGCCCGAGCGGGTGGTGCGGGGATGAGCGTCATGGGACTGCGGGCCGAGCGGGTGGGGCGGTCATGAGCATCACGGTGCTGCTGGCGGACGACCAGCCCATGATCCGGAGCTGCCTGCGCCTCATCCTGGAGGACCAGCCGGACCTCCGCGTGATCGCCGAGGCGGGCGACGGCGTGGAAGCGGTCGCGCTGGCGCGCCGGCTGCGCCCCGACGTGTGCCTCGTGGACGTGCAGATGCCCCGCATGGACGGCATCGAGGTCACCGCCGCCCTGGCCGGCCCCGAGGCCCGCGACCCGCTGCGGGTGATCGTGGTCACCACGTTCGACCTCGACGAGTACGTCTACGGCGCGCTCCGGGGCGGCGCGGCCGGCTTCGTACTGAAGGACGCCGGGCCCGAGCTGCTCGTCGAGGCGGTCAGGGCCGCGCACGCCGGTGACGCGCTGATCTCGCCGTCGGTCACGCTCCGGTTGTTGCGCCACGTCACGGCCACCGCGCGCAGGCCCGCCCGCGCGCCCGCGCAACCGCTGTCGGAGCGCGAGACCGAGGTCGTGCGCGCGATCGCCAGGGGGCGCACCAACCAGGAGATCGCCGCCGAGCTGTGCATCTCGCTCAGCACCGTGAAGGGGCACGTGTCGTCGGTCATGACCAAGCTCGGGATGCGCAACCGGGTCGAGATCGTCGCCTGGGCGTGGGAGAGCCGCCTGGTCCGTTAGGGGCAGCCGCACATCGGCCGGTGCCGTTTCGGAAGCGATTACGGTGGGTAGGCCCGGGTTGATTCTGAGCTGCCTGGTCCTCAGGAGCCACAGATGTCCCGTATCACGCTCACTTCCGCAGCCCGTGAAGCACTCCGCGACGGAGAAGTGGTCTTCTTCGACTGGCACGTGACCGGTCTTTGCTGCGCGGACGCGGGGGAGTTCTCGGTCAGGGCGGTGCGCCGCGCCAGGCTGCCCCGCAGGGCCCGCCCGCTGGGGCGGTCCGGGCTGGTGTACGCCCACCCGACCGCCTGGGTGCACCTCACCGGCCTGCCCGTCACGGTCGACTGCCGCCCGCTGTGGCGCTGGCGGCGCTTCGTCTCCGATCTGCCGCCGGACGCCGGTCTGCGCTGCTGCCTGGGGCGCCCCATAGACGGCTCTCTGCAGGGGAGGTAACGGGTGAAGCTGCGTTCCATCATCATCTGGACGGCGGTGGCCGTCGTCGGCGCCGTGGGCTGGGCGGTGCTGGCCCTGTCGAGGGGCGAGAACGTCAACGCGGTGTGGCTGCTGTGCGCCGCGCTCGGCTCGTACGCCATCGCCTACCGGTTCTATGCCCGGTTCATCGTGCGCAAGGTGCTGGGTGCCGACGACCGCAGGGCGACTCCGGCCGAGCGGCTGGACAACGGCATCGACTACCAGCCGACCGACCGCCGGATCCTGTTCGGCCACCACTTCGCGGCCATCGCGGGGGCGGGGCCGCTGGTGGGGCCGGTGCTGGCGGCGCAGATGGGGTACCTGCCCGGCACCATCTGGATCATCGCGGGCGTGATCTTCGCGGGAGCGGTGCAGGACATGGTGGTCCTGTTCTTCTCCATGCGCCGCAACGGCCGCAGCCTCGGGCAGATGGCCCGCGAGGAGATCGGGCCGGTGGGCGGGGCGGCGGCGCTGGTCGCGGTGTTCGCCATCATGATCATTCTGCTGGCGGTGCTGGCGCTGGTCGTGGTCAACGCGCTGGCGAAGTCGCCGTGGGGTGTCTTCTCGATCGCGATGACCATCCCGATCGCCCTGTTCATGGGCTTCTACCTGCGGGTGATCCGGCCGGGCCGGGTCGTCGAGACGACCGTCATCGGGGTCGCGCTGCTGCTTCTCGCGATCGTGGCGGGCGGCTGGGTGCAGGGGTCGAGCTGGGCGCCGTTCTTCACGCTGACGCCGTCGGCGCTGGCGCTGTGGCTGATCGCGTACGGGTTCGTGGCGGCGGTGCTGCCCGTGTGGATGCTGCTGGCGCCGCGCGACTATCTCTCGACGTTCATGAAGATCGGCACGATCGTGCTGATCGCCATCGGCATCGCGATCACCGCGCCGCCGCTGCGCACCACGGCCTTCACCGACTTCGCCTTCAACGGCAAGGGGCCGGTGTTCGCGGGGTCGCTGTTCCCGTTCGTGTTCATCATCATCGCGTGCGGGGCGCTGTCCGGGTTCCACTCGCTGATCTCGTCCGGCACGACGCCGAAGATGATCCAGAAGGAGACCCAGGTCCGCATGATCGGCTACGGCTCCATGCTCATGGAGTCGTTCGTGGCGGTCATGGCGATCACGGCGGCCTGCGTGCTGACGCCCGGCCTGTACTTCGCGATGAACTCCCCGGCCGGCGTGCTCGGCCCCACCGTGCAGAGCGCCGCCGCGGCGGTCACGAACATGGGCTTCGTCATCACGCCGCAGGACCTCCAGGCCGCCGCGGCGGCCGTGCAGGAGCAGACGCTGATCGCGAGAACGGGCGGCGCGCCCACGCTGGCCGTGGGCATCTCGCAGATCTTCTCCGGCTTCCTCGGCGGCACGGCGCTGCAGGCGTTCTGGTACCACTTCGCGATCATGTTCGAGGCGCTGTTCATCCTCACCACCGTGGACGCCGGCACGCGGGTGGGCCGCTTCATGCTCCAGGACACGCTGGGCAACCTGTGGCGGCCGATCTCCCGGGTGAGCTGGTGGCCCGGCCTGGTCGCGACCAGCGCCGTGGTCGTGGCCGCCTGGGGATACTTCCTCTACCAGGGCGTCAACGACCCGCTCGGCGGCATCAACCAGCTCTTCCCGCTGTTCGGCATCGCCAACCAGCTCCTCGCCGCCGTCGCGCTCACCGTGGCCACGACGCTGCTGATCAAGAGCGGCCGGCTCAAATGGGCGTGGGTGACGGGCGTGCCGCTGGCCTGGGACGCGGCGGTCACGCTGACCGCCAGCTACCAGAAGGTGTTCTCGCCCGACCCGACGCTCGGCTTCTTCGCCCAGCGCGACCGCTACCAGGCCGCGCTCGACCAGGGGCAGCTCCTCCCGCCGGCCAAGACGACCGGCGCGATGCAGCAGATCGTGCTCAACTCCACCGTCGACGGCGTGCTGGCGGCGCTGTTCGCGCTCCTGATCATCGTGGTCATCCTCGACGCCGCCCGCGTGTGGGTCACG
Organism: [Actinomadura] parvosata subsp. kistnae; assembly: GCF_900323885.1. Taxonomy (GTDB): domain Bacteria; phylum Actinomycetota; class Actinomycetes; order Streptosporangiales; family Streptosporangiaceae; genus Nonomuraea; species Nonomuraea composti. The sequence continues at coordinate 3,453,504 of NZ_OOHJ01000018.1, forward strand.
GCGATCCGGGCGCGGGAGCCGCTGCCCAGCACGGAGGAGCCGTTCGAGGAGTCGAAGATCTACGCCCCGGCCGGGCTCATCGCCACCCGCGAGGAGAAGGAGATGATGGCCAGAGCCTCCTCAAGCGGATAGCCACCGCTGGGTCGGCCAGGTCTCGCGGTGCCACGCGCTGTCCCAGAACATCCACTCGTACGCCGCCGCCCGGCAGTACGCCTGCGCCATCGCCGCGCGCAGATCGGGCCCGGCGGTGGCGGCGAGCCGGTCGGCGATCGCCTTGGCCTGCTCCACGGAGGCCGCGAAGCCCGGGTCGGCGTAGGTGGAGATCCACTTGCCGTACGGGTGGCCGCCGGTGTCGCCGACGCGCTCCAGCAGCGCCGTGCCGACGTCCTGGTAGATCCAGAAGCACGGCAGCACCGCCGCCGCGATCACCGGGTAGGGCGCCGTCAGCGCGGTGGCCTGGAGGTAGGACGCGTACGCCAGGCACGTGGGCGAGGCGTCGAAGCCCTCCACGCCCAGCTCCTCGATGTACCCGGCGTGCTGCATGCGCTCGGCGGCCAGCGCGGTGTGCGCGCTCTGCGCCCAGAACGCCGCCTCGCCCGGATCCGTGGCCCGCGCCGACGCCGTGGCCAGGGCCTTGGAGAACGCCTCCAGGTAGCGGGCGTCCTGGGCGATGTAGAAGCCGAACCGGCCCGGGTCGAGGGTGCCGTCGCCGAGCGCGGTGATGAAGGGGTGCTCGTGGATGGCGCGCATCAGCTCGGCCGTCCGCTGCCGGACGTCGTCGCAGAACATGGTGGGCCCCCTCACCAGATCGCGTGGAAGTGGTGGACGGGGCCGTGGCCGTGTCCGACGTGCAGGCTGTCGGCCGCGCGCAGCGCCTCGGTGAGGTACGCCTTCGCGGCCCGCACCGCGCCCTCCCAGCCGTCGTGGCGGGGCCGCAGCGCGGCGATGGCCGAGGACAGCGTGCAACCGGTGCCGTGGGTGTTCGTCGTCTCGACGCGCGGCGCGGACAGCTCGACCGTGCCCTCCGGCGTCGCGAGCGCGTCCACGCACGTGTCGCCGTCGAGGTGGCCGCCCTTGAGCAGCACCTGCCGCGCGCCCAGCGCCCGCAGCCGCTGCGCCTGCCCGTGCATGTCCGCCAGGCTCGCGGCCGGCTCCTCCCCGAGCAGGTCGGCCGCCTCGGGCAGGTTGGGCGTGATGAGGTCGACGCGGGGCAGCAGCGTCTCGCGCAGCGCGGCGACGGCGTCGGCCGGCAGCAGCCGGTCGCCGCTCTTGGCCACCATGACCGGGTCGAGCACCACGTACGCCGGCTTGTAGGTGTCGAGCGCCGCCGCCACCGCCTTGATCAGCGCCGCGTTGCCCAGCATGCCGATCTTCACGGCGTCGGCGGGCACGTCGGTCAGCAACGTGTCGAGCTGCTGGGCGACGAACTCGGCCGGCACCTCGTGGATGCCGGTCACGCCCGTGGTGGTCTGCGCGACGAGCGCGGTGACGACGGTCATGCCGTACGCGCCGAGCGCGGAGAAGGTCTTCAGATCCGCCTGGATCCCGGCGCCGCCGCTGGGATCGGTGCCCGCGATGGACAGGACTTTGGGAACAGCGCTCACGGCTGTGACGTCCCTTCGCTAGTACGAGCTAGATCAGGTTCGACGGGTGTGATCTCAGCCCGGCCCTCCGGGCACCCCGCGTCAACGGCCTACTGTAACAGGGGCGGGGGTCAGCGCATGGCACAGACGGAGAGCGCCGCCTCGCCGCCGCCGTACCGTGACCAGTCCGCGTCCCCCGCGAATGTGGTCCACTCCTTCCTGCTGATGGTCTCCCCGTTGCCCGACTGGCGGCAGATCGCCTTCAGGGGATCCGCGACGAGGTCGGCCAGGCCGCTGAGATTCCAGACGAACACTCCTCGGTACGAGCTGGCCATCAGGGCGGCCCGGCCGTCCGCGCTCAAGGCGACGGCATTGACGTCCTCCGTGTTCCCCTTCAAGGAGGCCAGCCGGACTGGGCGAGATGGCTGGGACAGGTTCCAGAGGATTCCGTCACCGAGGCTGCTCGCGAGGAGGGCGGTCCGTCCGTCCGAGGTCAGGGCCATCCCGGTGATGTCCGGCAGATCCACGCCGGCGACCTCACCGGGAGCCGTAGGATCATCGAGGTTCCATACGGTGACCCGCTCAGGGTCGGCGACGAGCGCGGTCCTGCCGTTCGCGCTCATGGCCATGGCCGTCACCGGGCCGCCGGAGAACGCGGGCTCGGCTGTCCTGACGGGATCTGAGAGGTCCGCCAGGTTCCAGACGACTGCCGAGCCTCCGTCTCCCACGGTGACGGCGGTCCTGCCGTCGGCGCTCAGCGCCAGGTCCTGTACGCCGTCGCGGTCGGCCTGGGTGACCGAGCGCCGCGCTGGACGGGACGTGTCGGTCAGATCCCACACGGTCATGCGGCCGCTGTCGTCGCCGACCACGACGGTCCGGCTGTCATCCGAGAGCGCCAGCTCGCGAACGGGGCCGTCCTTCACCTCACCGGCCAGCGTGGTCTCGCGTCTCGGGTGGGCCGGGTCGAGAAGGTCCCAGACGATCGTGGCGCCATCGCCGCCGCCTACCAGGGCGGTCCGCCCGTCAGGCGACAGCGCCACCGCGGTCACCTCTCCTTCATGTCCCTTCAGCACGGCGAGCCGGCCGGCTTTCCCGGCGACCTCCGGATCGAGCCAGGTCTTGAGGTCGTGCACACTCACTCCGTCCGCGTCCTCGGTAAGAGCGATCTGTCCGTCAGCGCTCAGGGCCACGTCCTGATCACCGCCGGTCGTGGGGCCGGACAGGTGCTCGCGCCGCCACATGAGCAGGGTGTCCGCCAGCCCGGCGCGTGTCTGCTCGTCGGGATGGAGCGCGACCGCGGCTGCTCCGAACCTGCGTGCCGTCACCGGGTCGGTGTCACGCGTCTCGGCGGCGTGTAGTGCGAGCCCACGAGCCAGGGCGAGGCGTTCCTGGGCCCATGTTCTGTCGTGCTCGCGCTTCCAAGCGAGGCCGCCGGCACCCAGGACGATGACCAGACAGAGGGCGAGCGCCGCTGGGAGGGCACGGTGGAAGCCGGTCGAGCTTCGCCGGGCTCCGGCCACATCCGTCATCTGTTCTCCATCGGCTTCCATGGCCCGCGATCACAGCGGCGCGTATGTGGTGTCTGTGACGTGCGCGTACTCGGGTTTGCAGGTGGGCGCGTACTTACTGAACCTGCAATTGTCGATGATGTCGATCACCGCCTCCACCACGCCGCATCCCGCGGCGACCTCCGGCGCGGTTCCACCCTTGACCGCCGCGCAGATATCAAGCCCGGCGGTCAGGATGACCATGGGCAGTTCGCCGCCCTTCTCGATGGTGTTCTCGTCGGCCTCGCTCACGTATGTGACGCACACCGGCGCTGCCGTTCTGACAGATGGTGTAGCTCACATCCTGCCTGCTTTCCCCCTGTGTGCAGTTGGGGCCGGTGAGCCCCTGAATCGCACGTACGCCTCGGGCACGCCGTCCGCGTACGGCACGTAGTCCCCGGCGGCCTCCGAGACGCGTACAGGAATGCCGGGGAAGTGCTCGCCCGCCACCCGGGCAGTCTCGGCGGCACGCGGCAGTGGGCCGTGGTGGACGACGGCGAGCAGGGCGTCGCGCAGCCGCCTTCTCGTCGGGTTGTTGACCACACGTTCGAATGTCGGCATCGTAGGGCGGGTGGCCGCTGACGAGACGCGCGACGGCGTCGACCTGACCAACCTGGACCAGCCGCTGTTCGACGGCGCCGGTGCCACCAAACGCGACCTGGTCGACTACCTCGACGCCGTGCGCGACCGCATCCTCCCCGTGCTGCGCGAGCGCCCGCTCTCCGTCGTGCGCGTGCGCCCGGGGCAGGAGCCGTTCATGCAGAAGAACCTGCCCAAGTACGCCCCCGCCTGGGTGCGGTCGGTGTCGGTGTGGGCGGAGGCGTCGCGCCGGCAGGTGACGTACGCGCTGTGCGACGACAGGAAGACACTGCTGTGGTTCGCCAACCAGCGGGCCGTGGAGTTCCATCCGGCCCTGTACGCCGGCGGCCACCCCACCCACCTGGTCCTCGACCTCGACCCGCCCGAGCACGACGACTCCTTCGCGCTGGCCGTGCGCGGCGCGCTCCTGGTGCGGCAGGCGCTGGCGGACATGGGGCTGGCGGGCGCGGTGAAGACGAGCGGCGCCAAGGGGGTGCACGTGTTCGTGCCCGTGGCGGAGGGCACCGCCATGGACGACCTCGCGGCGGCCACCCGCGCGCTGGCGGCGCGGGCCGAGCGGCTGGATCCGGCGCTGGCCACCACGGCGTTCATCAGGGAGGACCGCGAGGGCAAGGTGTTCCTCGACTCCACCCGCGCGGGCGGCGCCACGGTGGTGGCCGCCTACAGCCCGCGCATCCGGCCCGGCGTGCCCGTCTCCTTCCCGCTCGCGTGGGCCGACCTCGAACGGGTGGCGCCGGGCGACTTCACGCTGCGGACGGCGCCGGGCCTGCTGAAGGGCGGCGACCCGTGGGCCGAGCACATGCCCGCGCCGCAGCGGCTGCCCGCCGACCTCGTCGAGGAGGGGCACACGATCCCCGTCGCCCGCGTCCAGGCGATGCACGAGGGCAAGCGGCGCGCCCGCGCCCGCCGCGCGGAGTGATGTCGCGAATATGCGACAGCGCATGATGTCGCGAACTCGCGGCAGCGCATGATGTCGCGAATTCGCGACAATTGTGGGTCTTCACGCTGATCCCGCGCCGGGTTACGTTCGGGCAACGGCAGCTCGGGGGCAAGGGCCGTGCCATCCCGGTGACCCATGGGGGACCTGCATGCGGAGACTCGTCATCGCGCTGATCGCCACACTCGCCTTACCCCTGGCCATGGCCGTGCCGGCACACGCCGGCGGCCTCGACGACGCCTTCGCCAAGGTGCTCGTCAAGAAGGTCAAGGGCGCCAACGTCAAGAAGCACCTCCAGGCACTCCAGGCCATCGCCGACGCCAACGGCGGCACCCGCGCCATCGGCACACCCGGTTACGACGCCTCCGCCGCGTACGTGGAGGGCAAGCTGCGCAGGGCCGGCTACAAGGTCACGCGTCAGCCGATCAACTTCCCCGAGAGCTGGAGCGAGAACACCCCGCCCGTCCTCAACCTCACCGCTCCCACCTCGAAGACATACACGCCCGGCACCGACTTCGTCACCTTCGAGCCCTCCCCGTCCGGCGACGTGACCGCGCAGGTCCAGGGCGTGGACCTGACGCTGCCGCCGACTCCGACGCCCAGCTCGACCAGCGGCTGCGAGGAGTCCGACTTCGCCGGCTTCGTCGCCGGCCGCATCGCGCTCATCCAGCGCGGCACCTGCCCCTTCGTCAACAAGGTGATGAACGCCGCCCGCGCGGGAGCCTCCGGCCTCATCGTCTTCAACGAGGGCCAGCCGGGACGCACCGACCCCTACCCGCTCAACATCGGCGAGTGGCGGGCCGGCATCCCGATGGTGTTCGCGAGCTTCGCCGTCGGCAACGAGCTGGCGAACACGCCCGGCGCCACCGTCCGCCTCAAGGTGGACGCCAACCTCGTGCTCGGCACCAGCGACAACGTCATCGCCGAGACCCGCTTCGGCGACCCGCGCAACGTCGTCATGGTCGGCGGCCACCTCGACAGCGTGGAGGCCGGGCCCGGCATCAACGACAACGGCTCCGGCAGCGCGGCCATCCTGGAGATCGCGGAGGAGATGGCTCTCGTCCCGGTCAAGAACAAGGTGCGCTTCGCGTTCTGGGCGGGCGAGGAGATCGGGCTGCTCGGCTCCGACCAGTACGTGGCGTCCCTGTCGGAGGCGCAGCGCGACCGGATCAGGGTGTACCTGAACTTCGACATGATCGCCTCGCCGAACTACGCGTACAAGCTGTACGACGGTGACGACTCCGACGGCGTCGGCTCGCCCGCCGGGCCACCCGGGTCGGCGCAGATAGAGAAGCAGTTCGAGGCGTTCTACGGCTCCCACTCGCTGCCCACCGTGGGCACCGACTTCGACGGGCGCTCCGACTACGGGCCGTTCATCGAGGTCGGCATCCCGTCCGGCGGCATCTTCACCGGCGCCGAGGGCATCAAGACGCCCGAGGAGGCGGCGATGTTCGGCGGGACGGCCGGGGTGGCGTACGACGAGTGCTACCACCAGGCGTGCGACACGATCGCCAACATCAACGACACGGCGCTCGACGTGGACTCGGACGCGATCGCGGACTCGGTGGCGCGGTTCGCGTACAACCTGCGCGGGATCCCGGCCAGGACGGCGCCGCAGGCGGCGGTCGCCGCCCTGTCGGCGAGCTGACGTCTCGTGGCGGCGCCGGGCGGGCGGTACTCCCCGCCCGCCCGGCCTCGTCCGGCCGCACCGCGCTCGCGGCGGGCCGGGGCTCAGGTGGCGGGGGTCGGGTAGCTGACCGGGCTGCGGTGGCCTTGCCGGTCCACCGCCCGGACCCCGAACTGGTAGTTGTCCTTCGACAGGCCCTCCACCGTGTACGCGGTGACGTTCCCGACGAAGCGGGAGTGCGTCCACGTCGGCTCGGTCGTGTCCCGCCAGACCACCTCATAACCGGAAATGTCGGGCTCAGGGTTGGCGTCCCACCGCAGATCCGTGTCGTTCGTCAGCCGGCTCGTCACGATCGCCGCCCGCGCCGGCGAGCGCGGCGCGCGGGCCAGCGCCGCCAGCGCGGCCAGGTTCACCTGCGTCACCCGCGCCACGTAGTCGTTCTCGACGAACGACAGCAGGTCACCGTACTGGACGCCGTCCTCCACCCGCACGTCCTGGTGCTGGTGCCGGTAGTCCTCGTGCACCTCCGTGAAGCGCACCGCCGCGTACCCCTGCTGCAGGAACGGGATCTGGTCGCCGCCCCGCAGGTAGCGGTCCCTGCGGTAGTACAGGCGCGCGTCGAACCACGGCACGTACCGTGCGGCCGTCTCGTGGACGAAGCGGGCGAGCTGCCGCGAGACGCCGTCGTTCTCGCCCCCGACCGACTGCCGGACGGAGGCCTGCGCGGGGGTCTCCGAGGTGGGCACGCCCTCGGAGAAGACCCGCACGGCCCGGGCGTCGCGCCCGTTCTCGCCGTCGGCGCTGCCCACGATGTCGTTGGTGAACATGCCCTGGACGTCCACCCCCTGCTGCTTGGCCTGCTGGGCGAAGTGCGCGGACCCGTACAGGCCCTGCTCCTCGCCCGCGACCGCCATGAACACCACGGTCGCGTCGAACGTGCGGGTGGCCATCACGCGGGCCGCCTCGATGGCGACCGCGACCCCGGAGGCGTCGTCGTCCGCGCCGGGCGCGTCGCAGGTGGCGTTCATGACGTCGGTGCAGCGCGAGTCGTAGTGGCCGCTGACCACGTACGTGCGGCCGGCGGAGGCGTCCTGGGTGCCGCGCAGCGTGGCGACCACGTTCGTGATCACCGTCGGGGCGGGGACGCGCGGCGAGACGGGCTGGACGAACGACTGCTTCTCCACGGTCATGCGCCCGCCGGAGGTGGCGGCGATCCGGGAGAGCTCGTCGTGGATCCAGTCCCTGGCGGCGCCGATGCCGCGCGCGGGGTCGTCCTGGCTGGACAGGGTGTGCCGGGTGCCGAACGAGGCCAGCTTCGCGATGATCCGGCCCAGGTTGCGCGCGTCCACCTCGCGGACCATCGTCGCGATCTCGGGGTCGCGCGGCGCGCCCGCCTCGGCGGCCGGGGTGAGCGCTCCGGCGAGCAGGACGGCGACCAGGAAAGGCAGGGTTGATTTACGGACCTTTTTCAGGGCAAATAGGGATAGTGCCATGACGGCTCCATGAGGATGCTGGGTGCTTCGGGCCGGTCCTTCTCCGTGGACCGGCCCGAAGAGCTACCGCGCCGCCCCTTCGCGTGGATCGGTCTGAGGAGTCACCGCGCCGATCCTTCGCGTGGGTCGGCCCGGAGGGTCACCGCGTGATCGTCACGTTGTCGATGCCCGCCTCCACCAGGGAGGCGCCCGAGGCGTCGGCCGCGTCGACGAGGATGTGGACGGTCTGGCCCGCGAACGCGCTCAGGCTCGCCGAGGCCGTCGCCCAGGCGCCGTTGCGGTTGGCGGCGGCGCCTGCCTGTGTGAACACCGTGGCCGTGGTGCTGCCGACCACGCGCACCCGCAGGTAGTCGGCGCTGGAGGCGTTCGAGCCGTGCGCCAGGTACCACGAGAACGACAGGCTCAGCGTGCTCGCCGACGGCAGCGTGATCGGCGGCGACTGGATCGACGTCACACCCCCGTCGATGTCGTACGCGCCCGCCGACGAGCCCGCCAGCCGGCCCGTGACCAGGTCGTTCGTGCCGCTGACCGTCGTGCCGAGCTGCTTGGCGCCGCTCGACGTCGTGGCCTCAGGGTCGCCGCGCTCCCACTGTCCGAGCGTGGCGGTGTCGGTGCCGGCCGGGTTGACGGTCCAGCCCGTCGCCGTCTCGAACGTGTCCGCATAGACCGTGACCGGCGGGACGGCCGTCGCGAGCGTCCACACCGCGTACGCGATGGCGTCGGCGTTCCGGTCCAGCGCCGTGTCGTTGATGTTGGCGGTCGTGTCACAGGAGCGGTGGTAGCAGGGGTCGAACGCCTGCCCCGAGGTGCCGCCCCACAGCGTGGCCTGGGCGGCGGTCTTGATGCCCTCCGCGCCGGTGAACGTGCCGCCCGCCGGGATGCCCACGGCGATGAACGGGCCGTAGTCGGAGCGCCCGTCGAAGTCGGTGCCCCGGGTGGGCACGCCGATGGAGGTGAAGTAGTCCTGGATCGTCCGCTCGATCTGCGCCGACCCGGCCGGCCCCGGCCCCGAACCTGTTCCGTCCGAGTTGTCGCCGTCGTACACGAAATATCCGGCGTTCGGCGAGCCGACCATGTCGAAGTTCAGATACCCCTTGATCCGCGCCCGCTCGGCGGACGGCAGGTTGTTCACGTAGAACTGCGAGCCGCGCAACCCCAGCTCCTCCGCGCCCCACCAGGCGAAACGCAGATGCTTGGCCGGCTGTAACGCCTGCCTGGACACCGCGAGCGCGGTCTCCAGGATGGCCGCGCTGCCGGAGCCGTTGTCGTTGATGCCGGGCCCGGCCGTCACGCTGTCGAGGTGCGCGCCCACCATGAGGACGTCGTCCGGATCGCCGCCCGGCCAGTCGGCGATCACGTTGTAGCCGGTGGCGCCGTTGTAGGTGAACGACTGCAGGGTGGTGGTGTAGCCGGCGGCGTCGAGCTGTGACCTGACGTAGTTCGCCGAGGCCAGGTAGCCGGGCCTCCCGTGGGCCCGGGTGCCGCCGTTGGCGTTGGCGATCGACTGGAGCTGCGAGAGGTGGGCCTTGACGTTGGCCAGCGGGATGTCCGGTGGCGCGGCGGCCTGGGCGGCCGGTGCGGTCAGGGCGGGGGTGAGGGCGACGATCGTCGCCACGATGGCCGTTCTCATGCTGTTTTTCCAGGATAAATGCCTAGATAAGAGCATGGCGGCGCCTCCATCCGAGGGCGAGGGTGGAAGATCCCGAGATGGTGCTCCCTGGACCGTAACGCCGCAAAAGGTCTTCGCCTAGGGCCCCGCTGCCGGGCAGCGCCCTCTAGGGATGCTGGTGCTGGGCGGGCTCTCCGGAGCGCAGGGCCGCCATCAGCGTCTCCGGCGAGTCGGCGAAGAAGCGGATCGAGGTCACCTCGGCCCGCCGGCCCAGCGGCCGCACGACGGTGACCGGCTCGGCCAGCTCCACCGTCACGTTGACCCGCGAGGCCACCGCCACCGTCAGCCGGCCGTCCTTTACCGCGACCATGCTGTCCTCGTTGAGCGACCCTCCGGCCCGCACGGCGGTGATGAGCTCCCTGGGCACCCGTACCCCGAAGTAGACGCCGTACCGGATGTGCAGCTCGTCGCGGGTCACGACGTGCGGCCGGGTCGCGCAGCCGGCGGCCATCACCGCCACGAACAGCAGCCCGTACAGGTCGCCGACCAGCACCGCGATCCGCAGCCACGCCGGCACGCCGAGCGAGAGCAGCAGCAGATCCACCACCAGGGTCTCGACCGCCATCGCGAACGCGAACAACGTCAGCACGAACGCCTGCTCCTTCGCGTACGTCACGACCGTCGCGCCCCGGGGCACCCCGTGCTTGCGGCGCAGCGCCCACATCCCGATGGCGGCCAGGCCGGTGAGCTCGAACGTCAGGATGCGCAGCACGACCCGGACCATCACGTTCCTTCCCGTAGGTGGCGTCGCTCCCGATTAGAAACGTTGACGTCGCGTCAAGGTCAAGCGCTGCCCGTCGCTAGGCGCCGACCTCGTCGGCCAGCCGGGACAGGTAGGCCGCGAAGCGGAGCCGGTCGGGCTCGTCCCAGGAGGCGGTCAGGTCGGCGAAGGCGTGCCGCTGCCACTCACGGGCCCCCGCCAGCAGCGCGTGCCCGCTGTCGGTGAGGCGGAGCGCGGCGCGGCGGCGGTCGTGCGCGGAGGTGGCGCGCTCCAGGTAGCCGGCGTCGACCGCGTCCTTGACCATGCGGCTGGCGCCCGAGTGGTCGAGGCCGAGCTGGTGGGCCACGGTGCCGACGGTCGCCTCTCCCGGGTCGGTGTGCACGGCCTCCAGCACCAGGATGTGCTGCACGTGAGCGGCCTGGCCGGTGCGGGTGGCGGCCTGTCCCGCCCACCGCCGCGACCAGAACCGCACCAGCCGGAACAGCGCCGGGCCGCCCTCGTCCGCCTCGCTCATGGGTCTCACCCTACGCCAATTTGCATGCGATACGCACATATGATTACGTGCGTATCGCATACATTTTGAAAGGGGTCCACCATGAGCATCGTCCTGAACCACCTGATCGTCCCCGCCGCCGACAAGCACGCCTCGGCCGCGTTCCTCGCCGGGCTCCTCGGCGTCGAGGCGGGGCCGCCGGCAGGGCCGTTCGTCCCGGTGCGGGTCAACGGCGACCTCACGCTCGACTTCGACGACCGCCGCGCCCCCCAGCCCGGCCACTACGCGTTCCTCGTGGACGACGCCACCTTCGACGCGGTGCTCGACCGGCTCGAAACCGACGCGGGCATCGACTACGGCTCCGGCCCCATGAACGGCTGGGACCGGCGGATCAACCGGCTCGGCGGCGGCCGGGGCGTGTACGTCCGCGACCCCGACGGCCACAGCTACGAGCTCTTCACGGCCGTCCCCGGCTGAACCGATACCCGTTCACTTCGACGGGAGGAATTTTCGCGAACTCGGTTGAACCCGTCCCCGGCCGACCGCGTACAACCTGTCGGACAACAGCACGCACCCACACCGAAAAACGCCACCTGACCTGCGCGAAGGCGGATTTCGAGCGTGCTTCGCCGCGCTGACCGGCTGCCACGGGGATGGCGATGGAATTTCAGGGATGGAGCGACGGCCTGGCCCTGCGGCCACGCGATTACCTGGGAAAGGGCGACACGCTCGCCGCCGTCGTCAGGACGGCGGGACCGCTGACGGGCGAGGCCCTCTACCTGTTCGCGCTCGGCAGCGCCACCACCATGGCCAGGCTCCACCTCGGCGGGATCGCCGGGCTGCGGCTCAACCCCGGCAGCATCATCGTCGGGCGGCACGGCCAGGTGACGTTCGCGCCGGGGCCGCGCGACAGCCTGTTCCCCGCCCACGACGTCAAGGACTGGGCCGACACGGTCGTCTTCGCGGCCACCGGGCACCGGCCCGGCGACGGGGCCGACCTCGACAAGCTGCTCCCCGCCCTGCGCGCGGTCATCGACGAGTGCCGGCGCGCCGACGCGGCCGCCCGCCCGTCGGCCGTCGACCTGGTCCGCGTCCTGCTCGGCCACTCCGGCACCGCCCGCCGCGCCTCGGCGCACGACCTGCTGCTGGAGGCCGAGCGGCGCACCAGGCCGCCCCAGGAGCCGGCGCCGTACGAGGAGCACGTCGTGGCTGTGCCGTTCTGGCGCAGGCCCGCGTACCTCACCGGCATCGCCATCGGCATCGCGCTCGTCGCGGGGGCGGCCGGCGCGGTGGTCATGATCTCCGGCCAGGCGGGCGGGACGGGCGGGACGGGCGCGAGCGACGTGGTGAGCGCGGTCGGCCGGCGCACCGCCACGTTCCGGCAGGTGATCAGGGAGACGCGGACCACCGGGCAGACCGTGGCCGAGGGGCGGCTGAGCTTCGACCCCGGCGCGCCCGCCACGTCGTACGACATGAGGATCAGCTGCGGGAACGATCCACAGCCCACGCCCGTCTCCCTCGTCGGGAGCAGGGGCGTGGCCGGCGGGACGGCGTTCGACGCCGACCGCCCGCCGGTCGAGTCGTGCGTCCAGTGGACGGCGCGCACCGTCAGAGAGCTCAGCTCGCCGCGCACCATCAAGGGCCTGCTCGACGCCGCCGGGACGGACGTGACCAGCGCGAACGGCCGCACGCTGACCGGCTCCGCCCTGGCCCACCGGGTGCGGGGCGAGGAGGGCCAGAGCACGTACGCGGGCCTGCCGGCCGAGGGGCCGGTGCGGTTCACGCTGCAGGTGGACGGCCAGGGCCGGCCGGTACGGCTGGAGCTGCGCCTGGCCGGCCGGGGCAGCACACCCCAGATCGTCGAGACCGTTTATCGGGATTGGCGCGCGTTCGAGGCCATCAAGGGGATGACGACCAATGGCTGAGGAATTCACCGCCGACCGCCAGGAGGCCGCGAAGGTCTCGCGGGATCTCAAGGCCATCCGCGCGGCGCTGGACGGCGGCAAGACCGGCGCGCTCGATGCGAGGACCGGCTCGGAGAAGGTCGACGACGCCGTACGGAGGTTCTTCGAGGAGTCCTCCGACAACCGCGAGCGCATGGACCAGCTCCTGGAGCGGGCCGCGGGCCTGCTGGACGCCCTCGTGGACGGCACCGGCACGCTCGACGGCTCGCTGGCCGACTCGCTCTCGACCAGCTCCTCGACCGGCTCGGGGAGCTCGTGATGAAGGCGCTCGGGTTCGGCGTGCTGACCGGGGTGCTGGTCGCGACGGTGGCGGTGTCGCTGGTGTTCGCACTGACGGACCGGCCCATGGCGCCGGCCGCCGCCCGCGCCGCCCTCGTCGGGGAGACCGGAGGGGGCGGAGGGGCGGAGGGGTCGGAGGGGTCGGAGGGGTCGGAGCGGCCGGGGACCCCGGCGAGCCTGCGGGACGGGCGGTCACGTCCCCTCCGAGCGAGGGCCGCACACCGAAGCAGGACCCCAGCGTGGAGCAGGACCCCAGCGCGGAGCAGGAACTCAGCGCGGAGCAGGAACTCAGCGCGGCGCAGGACCCCGCGCCGGAGAAGGCCGACTTCGCCGGGCGGGTGACGGGCGGTGGTGGCGGTGGCGGGCTCGTCGCGCTGTCCGTCCGCGACGGCAAGGCCGTCGGCTACTTCCGGGACGGCCGCCGCGAGGTGTGGATGTCGGGCGACGCCCGCGGCGACCGCGCCACCCTCCAGGGCGGGCGCGCCCTGATGACCGCCGACCTCGGCAAGGGCGCCGCGAAGGGAAAGCTGGTGCTCGGCGAGGACGCCTTCCGTTTCACCGCGCCCGCCGTCGAGCGCGCCCCCGAGCCGGTGAACACCGCGATCAAGGAGCTGACCGATGGCTGACCTCCCCTTCGGGTTCACGTTGCGGGTGCCCGAGTCCTGGTACGAGTTCGACGTCTGGCGCGCGGGCCGCACCGCGGACCTGGCCCGCCTGGTGGACGCCCGGGTGGCGGCCACGCCGGAGCTGGCCCCGCACCGGCCGGTGCTGCTGAAGGTGCTGCGCGAGGTCGCGGAGCTGGCGGCGCGGCACGGGGCGGTGTTCGGGGCGGCGATGACCGATCACGTCGAGGACGCCGGCACCGTCCTGGCCACGCTCATGGTCCTGCACACGCGGGGCCGCTCCGACCCCGGCGGCAACACGGTCGAGGCGATCGCCTCAGGCGTCGTCGCCGTGCCGCGCACGCCGGGCACGCCCGCCTGGCGCAGCGTCGAGATCGTGGAGCTGGACGCGGGCCGCGCCGTCCGCGTGCGCGGCATCGAGACCGGCGAGCTCGACACGGTGGTCATGCAGACCCTCGTCCCCGTGCCCGGCGGGCACGGCGTGCTCGACGTGGTGCTCACCAGCCCGCACCTCAGCCTGGCCGAGCCGATGCTCGACCTGTTCGACGCGATCAGCGCCACCCTGGCCTGGTCCGACCCCCAAGGAGAGTGAACGTCATGGCAGGCGGAACCCATCACCTCAGCTTCCCGCAGGTGGAGAACAGCGCCACCCGGCTCAACAAGGAGAAGGAGGACATCGAGGGCCGGCTCACCCAGCTCAAGTCGATGATCGACCAGCTCGTGAGCAGCGACTTCGTCACCGAGCGGGCCTCCGGCAAGTTCCAGCAGGACTATGACCAGTGGAACAACGGCGCCAAGCAGGTCATGCAGGGCCTGGAGGGCATGAGCCAGTTCCTGAAGACGGCCATCGCCAAGCACCGCGAGCTGGACGCCTCGCTCAGCGGCGGCGCGGGAGCGTGAGGTCGTGCCGGGCGGATGGGACGTACTGGGCCTGGCCGGCGACCCCGCGCCGGGGGATCCGGGGCAGGTCAGGGGGCTCGCCGACCGGCTGCTCGACGAAGCGCGGCTGGCCGAGGACAACACGGCCAGGCTGAGCACCGTGTCGGGCGGCAGCGCGGCGCTGCGGATGCGCGGCGACTACGCGGCCCGCTACACCGAGGCGCTGGGCGAGCTGCCCGGCGAGCTGGCCAAGCTGGGCAGGGCGTACCGGGGCGCCGGTGAGGCGCTGATGACGTACGCGGGCAGCCTGGAGGCGGCCAGGGCCCGGGCCGGCACGGCGTTGCGCCGGGGCCGCAGCGCCGCCGCCGAGTCGCAGGGGGCGCTGCGCGAGATCCAGGCGCGGCTCCCCGGCCCGGTGCGCGACCTGCCCGAGGCCGAGTCGGCCCTGGCGCTGGCCGACCTGCCCACCCAGGAGGCCGCACGCCCCGCGCTGCAACGGGCCCGCCGGGCGGAGGACGACCGCGAGCGGGCCCGCCGGATCGCCGAGGAGGCGGCCCGGCTGCGTGACGACGCCGCCGACCGGGCCACCCGGGAGATCGAGCAGGCGCTCGACGGCAGCGGCATCAAGGACAAGTCGTGGCTGCGGAAGGCGTGGGACACGATCAGCGCGCCGTTCCGGTCCTGGGACGACTTCGTGTCGTTCGCGGCCACCGTGGGGGCGGTGGCCGGGCTGGTGGTGCTGGTCATCGGCACCGGCGGGGTGGCCGGGGTGATCGTGGCCGGCGTGGCGGTGGCGGCGGGCGCGGTGGTGCTGGGCGACGCGCTCGACAAGTACCGGCGGGGCAAGGGCTCGCTCGGCGAGGTCGGCCTGGCCGCGCTGGGCGTGCTGCCGGTCGGCAAGGGCCTCGCCCTGCTGGGGCGCGGCGCGAAGGCCGTCCTGGGGTTGCGCGGCGCGGCGAGCACGGTACGCGGCGGCGGCGGCGCCCTCCTCGGCACCGGAACCGGCGCCCTGGGCATGCGCGGCGGCGGTGGCGTCCTGGGGATACGCGGCGGCACCGGCGCCGTGGGGACGCGCGGCGGCGGGAACGCGCTGCGCACGCTGATGGGTGGCGGCGGCGCCCGCCGGGGCACGGCCGCGACCACGTCGTGGCAGCGCGGCCGCCAGTTCTTCAGCCAGGACCCGGTGCACTTCCCGACCGGTACGGTGCTGCTCCCGCAGACCGACGTCGAGCTGCCCGGCGTGCTGCCGCTCCGCCTCGAACGCACCCATCTGTCCACCTACCGGGCCGGCCGCTGGTTCGGCCGCTCCTGGGCCTCCACCCTGGACCAGCGCCTGGAGGCCGACGCGGAAGGGCTCTGCCTGGCCACCGAGACCGGCGCGCTGCTCGCGTTCCCGTACCCGGAGCAGGACCGCCCGGCGTACCCGGGCGACGGCCCGCGCCTGGAGCTGCGCGAGACCGACGACGGCTACGCGGTCACCGACCCGCTCACCGGCCGTACCACGCACTTCGCCGAGACGACCGAGCCCGGCGTGCTGCCCGTCGCGGCCGTCACCGACCGCAACGGCAACCGGATCGAGGTGCGCTACACCGACGGCCTGCCCTCCGAGATCGTCCACTCCGGCGGCTACCACCTCGACATCGAGACGTCCCGGGGCCGCGTCGTGGAGCTGCGGCTGCGCGGCGCCGGCCAGCGGCTGCTCTCGTACGCCTACGACGAGGCCGGCGACCTGACCGAGGTGACCAACTCCTCCGGCCTGCCGCTGCGCTTCACCTACGACGCCGACGGCCGGATGACCCGCTGGCAGGACCGCATCGGCACCTGGTACGCCTACACCTACGACCTGGAGGGCCGCTGCGTGTACGGCACCGGCTCCGCGGGCGTCTTCAACACCGAGCTGGCGTACGCCGACGGCGTCACCAGGGCCCGCGACTCGCTCGGCCACCTCACCACGTACCATCACAACGACCTGCTCCAGGTCACCGCCGCGACCGACCCGCTCGGCCACACCACCCGCTACCGCTGGGACCGCCACGACCGGCTGCTCGCCCGCACCGACGCGCTCGGCCGCACCACCCGCCACACCTACGACGAGGCCGGCGCCCCCCTGTCGGTCACCCGCCCGGACGGCGCCACCCGCCGCTGCACCCGCGACGCCCGGCACCTGCCGGTCACCGTCACCGACTTCGACGGCACCACGACCACGCTGCGCCACGACGAGCGCGGCAACCTCGTCGCCGCCGGCGACACCACGTTCGGCTATGACGAGCGCGGCCACCTGACCGCGGTCACGAACGCGCTCGGCCACACCCACGCCCTCACCACCGACGCGGCCGGCCTGCCGCTGACGATCACCGACCCCACCGGCGCCACCACCCGCTACGAGCGCGACCCGTTCGGCCGCGTCACCGCCGTCACCGACCCCCTGGGCCGCACCACCCGCCACACCTGGACGGTCGAGGGCCGGCCCGCCAGCCGCACCCTGCCCGGCGGCGCCGTCGAACGCTGGGCCCACGACGCCGAGAACAACCTGGTCGAGCACACCGACGCCATGGGCGAGACCACCCGCGTCGAGATCGGCCCCTTCGACGTGCCCACCGCCCGCACCACCCCGACGGCGCCCGCCTCACGTTCTCCTACGACACCGAGCTGCGCCTCACCCAGGTCACCAACCCGCAGGGCCTGACCTGGCACTACACCTACGACCCGGCCGGCAACCTGGTCGAGGAGACCGACTTCGACCGCCGCGTCCTCAGCTACCTGCACAACCCCGTCGGCAACCTCACCGAGCGCGTCAACGGCGCCGGCCAGTCCACCAGCTTCGTCTACGACGTCCTCGACCGGCTCATCGGCCGGCGGGCCGGCGACCGGCTCACCACGTACGACTACGACCCGCTGGGCCGCCTCGTCCACGCCGCGAACCCCGACGCCGACCTCACCCTCACCCGCGACGCGCACGGCCGCGTCGTCCGCGAGACCTGCAACGGGCGCACGCTCACCTCCGCCTACGACGCGCTCGGCCGCCGCGTGCTGCGCCGCACCCCGTCAGGGGTGGAGACCTTATGCACGTACGACGCCCGCGACCTGCCCCTCACCCTCGAAACCGCCGGCCGGCTCCTCCGCTTCACCCACGACGCGTCCGGCCGCGAAACCTCCCGGACCTTAGGCCCCGGCACCGCCCTCCTGCACGACTGGGACGACGACGGCCGCCTCCACTCCCAGACCCTCACCAGGGGCCCGGCCGGCCGCATGGCGCAACGCCGCACGTACGGCTACCGCAGGGACGGCGCGCTCACCGAGATCGACGACCTCCTGTCCGGCCGCCGCCGCTTCGACCTCGACCCCGCCGGCCGCGTCACCGCCGTCCACGCCACCGGCTGGACCGAGACCTACCACTACAACACCGCCGGCCAGATCACCGACGCCACCTGGCCCGCCCCCGGCGACACGCAGGGGCCGCGCGCCTACACCGGCACCATGGTCCGCCAGGCCGGCCGCACCCGCTACGAGTACGACCGCCAGGGCCGCACCATCCTGCGCCGGCGCAAGGGCCTGTCCGCCAAACCCCGCACCTGGCACTACACCTGGGACGCCGAGGACCGCCTCACCGCCGTCACCACCCCCGACGGCACCCGCTGGCGCTACCTCTACGACCCGCTCGGCCGCCGCATCGCCAAGGAACGCGCCGACGGCGCCCACCGCACCGACTTCACCTGGGACGGTCTCACCCTCGCCGAGCAGTCCACCGACGACCGCACCACCTCCTGGGACTGGGCCCCCGGCACCTTCCGCCCCCTGACCCAGACCGAACGCTCCCGCCAAGGGGCGGACGAACGCTTCTACGCCATCGCCACCGACCTCCTCGGCACCCCCACCGAACTGATCACCCCCGACGGCGACATCGCCTGGCGCCCCCGCCGCACCCTCTGGGGCACCCCACGAGACACCTTCACCACCGGCCCCGACTGCCCGCTGCGCTTCCCCGGCCAGTACGAGGACCCGGAATCGGGGCTGTACTACAACCTGCTGCGCCACTACGACCCGGAATCCGGCCGCTACACGACGGCGGACCCGATCGGGTTGCGGGGCGGGTGGGATCCGCACGCGTACGTCCTCAATCCACAGGTGTGGACAGACCCGCTCGGCCTCTCCGCCTATCCACGGGAACTGCCCGCGGGCAAACCGCCGTCCGTGGTACGGAACGGGCTGACGGACCACGAGCCCGCCCAGGCTCTCGAAGTGGCGAGACTACGCGGCGGCGAGTTCGTCGGACCGCCGACCACCAACTACGCGGGCATCGACGGGTGGCTCGACGGGGTGCCGGTCAGCCTCAAGGAATACGGTGGGAACAAGCCCGTCTTCGTGCTGAAAAAGGCGGGCAGAGCCGATGACGAGGCGAGAGACGCCGGCTTCTCGGGCGTGGAGCTCTACATCAACGCGAAGAACGTGCCCAAGCAGGAGCTGCTCGACTTCGCCCGCAACGGCCCGCTGCCGGGTATACCGAAGCAGGGGACTCTCAGCAGCATCTACGTCAACACAGCCGATGGCTGGGTCGTGTTTCCGGGGTGACGCATGTCCGTGGAGATCGAAGTGCACTGCCCGAAGCGTCCGGATCCGGAGGCTCTGGCGCGCATGGCCGCCTTCGCGATGCGCACGATCCTCGGGGTGCCCGACGGCGAGATCCGCTTCGAGGAGAGGGAGAGATCCTGGAGGTTCCACTGGGGGGAGGAGGCGCACGTCGCCACGTTCTTCGCGCCGCCCACCGAGTTCGAGGTCAACGGCGCCTGGTACCTGTCGTTCATGCCGAGCGCCCGTGGGATGGCCGTACCGTACCTGCTCATGATCGTCGTGTCCGCTTCCGCGGCGCTGCTCACGGGTGGCACCCTGGACGACGACAACTTCCCGTTCAGCCGGACGGACCTCGACCCCGAGATCCTGCTGGCCCAGGTCCTGCGCGAGGCGCCCCTGCCCGCGGAGGCCGCCGTCCACCTGCTGCGGACCGGGCAGCCGGCGCCTGCCTGAGGTGACGCATGTCCATCGAGATCGGAGTCGTGTGCCCGGAGCGGCCGGATCCGGGCACTCTCGCGCGCGTGGCCGGCTTCGTCATGCGGACGATCCTGGAGGTGTCGAACGTCGAGGTCACCTTCGTGGACGAGGACGACCTCTGGCGGTTCCACTGGGGCGGCGCGGGGCAGGTCGCCGCGTTCTTCGTGCCCGCGGACCGGCACGAGTTCGCCGGCCACTGGTACCTGTCGATCGAGGCGGGCCGGGGGGACGAGCAGGTCACCGAGCTGCTCATGATCGTCCTGTCGGCGGTCGCCGCCCTGCTCACCGGTGGCACGCTCGACGACGACAACTACCCCTTCGAGCGCGCCGACCGCACCGCCAACGCGTTGCTGAGCCAGGTTCTGCGGGAGGCGCCGCTGGAGGTGGGTGAGGCTGTCCGGTTGCTGGTGACCGGCCGCCGCCCGTGAGCGGTCGGTCACGAGGGCGGCGGCCTGGTGGGGCGCCGTTTCAGGGGGTTTCCTTGGCGATCGCTTCGCGGACGGCGGGGACGATCTCCCTGGACCAGCGGGCGAGGGTGGTGGGGTCGACGGCGCCGTGATCGGCGGAGAAGAGGATGAAGCCGGATGCCTGGTGCTCCAGCACGGCCTCCGTCAGTTCCTCGATCCATTGGCCGACGGAGCCGCCGATCCAGCGGTCGTCGCGGTCGCGGGTCGCGGGCAGGGGGCGGTCGGTGATGCGGCCGGGGAAGTTGTAGATCGTACGGATCTCGCGCGGGTCCCGGCCGGCGGCGACGGCCGCCTCGTCGATGATCGGCCGTGAGGTCCGGTAGCGTTCGCTGCGCCAGTCGGCCGCGTGGCCGGGGAGCCAGCCGTCGGCCACCCGGCCGGTGGCGGCCAGCGATTTCGGGCCGTTGGAGCCGGTCCACACGGGGGGTGCGGCCACGGGGGCGGGCTCGATGCGGCGCACCTGGTAGTGGCGGCCCTGGTGGGTGATGGGCGGGCCGCCGCCCGACAGCTTCCTGATGAGGATGATCGCCTCCTCGAAGGCGTCGACGGCGTCGCCGGGCGACAGCCGTGGGACGCCCATGTCGGATATGCGGTCCCACAGCCCGCCGGCGCCCATGCCGAGCACGACCCGGCCGCCGGTGAGCGCCGACAGCGATGTCACGGTGCGGGCGAGCATGGGGGCGGGCCTGGTCGGCAGGTTGGTGACGTTGGCCAGGCCGGCGATGTGCCGGGTTTGTCCGAGGAGGAAGGCGATCGTGGCGTAGGCGTCCAGCCGCCTGCCGAGGTAGGGGTGGTCCGACAGCGAGAACAGGTCGAGCCCGTCGCGGTCGGCCTGCTGGACCATGCGCAGCAGCTCCGGTCCGTCGTCGACGTTGCTGTGCGCGCCGAAGCCGAAGATGACGTCATGGGCGGGCATGGTTGTGCCTTTCAGGTCTTTACGTGCGGGAGGTTGTGATCACCAGGCGTAGGCTTCGGGCGCGGGCTTGGACCCGTTCGGGGCGGGTGCCGGGAACAAGGTGTCCAGCCTGGCCAGCGTGTCGCCGTCGAGGGTGATCGTCAGGGCCCGGAGCGAGCTGTCCAGTTGCTCGGCGGTGCGCGGGCCGATGATGGGGCCGGTCACGCCGTCCTGGGCGAGCAGCCAGGCCAGGGCGACGTGCGCGGGGTCCTCGCCGAGGTCGGCGCACAGCTTCTCGTACGCCTCGATGGTGTCGCGGTGGGCGGCGAGGGTGGCGGCCGAGCGCCCGGAGGAGCCGCGGGCGGCGCCGCCCTGCCGCTGTTTGCGCAGGACGCCGCCGAGCACGCCGCCGTGCAGCGGCGACCACGGGATCAGGCCCAGCCCGTAGTGGCGGGCGGCGGGCAGCACCTCCAGCTCGACCCAGCGGTTCATCAGGTTGTAGATGGACTGCTCGCTGACCAGGCCGAGGAAGTGCCGCGACCGGGCGGCCTCCTGCGCCTGGGCGATGTGCCAGCCGGCGAAGTTGGAGGAGCCGTAGTAGAGGACCTTGCCCTGCTGGCGCAGGACGCCGAACGCCTCCCAGATCTCCTCCCACGGCGTGTTCCTGTCGACGTGGTGCATCTGGTACAGGTCGATGTGGTCCGTCCGCAGGCGCTTGAGCGACGCCTCGGCCGCGCGCCGGATGTGCAGCGCCGACAGGAACCGGTCGTTCGGCCCGTCGCCGGTGGGCAGGTAGAGCTTGGTGGCCAGGACGGTCCGGTCGCGCCGCCCTCCGCCCTTGGCGAACCACCTGCCGATGATCTCTTCGGTGGCGCCGTCGCCGGGGGTGCGGCCGTACACGTCGGCCGTGTCGAAGAAGTTGATGCCGTGTTCGTGGGCGCGGTCCATGATGGTGTGGCTGTCGGCTTCGGAGGTCTGCGGCCCGAAGTTCATGGTGCCCAGGACGAGCCGGGACACTGACAGGCCACTGCGGCCCAGTTGCGTGTAGTTCATGTCAGGCGCCGCCGAACTGCTCGGTGAAGCGGCCGGTGAACAGGTCGGCGCCCTTGTACGCCGACACGGTCTCCGCGGTGACGACGGCCGGGCCGTCGGGGCTGGGCAGCTGCCCGGCGCCGCCCCGCGGGCCGAGCGGGAGCAGGATCATGGGGTGGGGCAGCGGCTGGTAGGTGGCCGTGGGCGGCTCGCCGCGCAGCTGGGCGGTGATGTTGCGGGCCACCACCTCGGCGTGCTGCATCGCGTACCCCGCCATCTTGGCCTCGGGCACGTCGGTGATGTCGCCGATCGCGTACACGTGCTCGTACCCGCGGACGTTCAGTCCGTCGGTGACCGGCACGTGCCCGCGCGGGGTGCGGGTGGTGAGCCGGCCGTCGGCGAGGTAGTCGCTGTTGATGCGGACGCCGTGGGCGCGGAACCAGATGTCGGCGGTGATCTCCTGCCCGTCGGCCGCGGTGACGGTGAAGGTGCCGGCCCGGCCGGGCTCGGTCGCCGGCGGCGCGGTCAGCGTGGTGCCGAGCCGCAGGTCGATGCCGAGCTCGTCGAGCTGGTGGTGCAGGTCCTGGCGCATCTCCGGCTCGAAGCCGGGCAGCAGCTGCTCGGCCGGGTCGACGACGGTCACCTGCTTGTGCGGCCAGACCTCCTTGATCTCCCCGGCCAGTTCGAGGCCGACCGGCCCGGCTCCCAGGATCAGCACGTGCTCGGCGCCGGCCAGCTCCTTGTGGGTGCCGCGCAGGTCCTCCAGGACCTGCTCGGTGGAGTCGGCGACCGGTTTGGCCGGGTACGTGTAGCTGGAGCCGGTGGCCAGCACCAGGTAGTCGGCCTCGACCCGCCGGCCCGAGGCCAGCGTGACGCCGCCGGGATCCACGGAGACCGCCCGGTCGCGGATCACCGTGCCCCTGGTCAGGAATCCGGTGTAGGGGAAGAACATGTTGCTTCCCCAGTCGGGCTGGGTGAGCGCCCGCAGCGAGCCGGCCGTGTTGACGAACGCGTCGCGCGGGTCGATGAGGACGACCTCGGCCTCGGGCTCGGCGTCCAGCGCCTTGGCGACCGCCGCGCCCCCGTAACCACCGCCGATGACCACAACTGTACGACTCATGGTTCAAGCCCCAATCAGAAAGTGGTGAGTTCGTGCTACGAACCATATTAGTTCGTGGCACGAACTGCAACTCCGGAGTGGGAGAAATTCGGGTTCTGGCCGGTGAAGTGCGGCGCTACCTGGTGGTGGCCGTTGTCGCGCGGCCCTCGCGACCTCGTGCAGTTCGTAACGCGAACTGCTGTCTAGAGGGTGGCGAACTGCATCAGGTCCAGCCGGCGGGCCGATCCCATGTAGGCCCGGCCCGGCGGGCCCGCGAAGAACTGGTCGGGCTCCAGGTTGATCCCGTGCTCGCGGGCGTGCACCCGGCTCGCCGGCGTCAGCAGGAAGCGGGTGCCTGAGCGCAGCACTTCGTTCACCTCGCTCGCCAGCGCCCGCCGGTGCCCCTCCAGCAGCGGGGTGGCGTCGCCGCACAGCACCAGGGCCCGCCGGCCCAGCTCCGACGGCGCGAGGAGGTCCTGGAGCAGGGTGGGGAGGGTGTC
This sequence comes from [Actinomadura] parvosata subsp. kistnae, assembly GCF_900323885.1. Taxonomy (GTDB): domain Bacteria; phylum Actinomycetota; class Actinomycetes; order Streptosporangiales; family Streptosporangiaceae; genus Nonomuraea; species Nonomuraea composti. The sequence continues at coordinate 3,476,958 of NZ_OOHJ01000018.1, forward strand.
GAAGCCCTGCTCGCGCGGGGTGATCGTGACCTGGTCGACGTCGTCCACCACCACCGCGTACCGGTCCCCCTCAAAGGCTTCCACGGCCTCGCGCAGCTCTTCGTCGGTGAACGAGGTGCCGGCCAGGGCCCTGGCCTCCGGGAGCGAGCGGACCAGCGGGGAGCGGGGCGGGGCGATGGCGAGCACCCGGACGCCCGCCCGCAGCAGCACGGTCGCCATGACCAGCGCCGCCGTGCTGCGGCCCGACCCGGCGGGGCCGGAGACGAGCACGAGGTGCGGGCCGAGGTCGAACAGGTCGAGGCCGACCGGGGTGACGCCGGGCCCGCCGACGCCGATGGCCGGGGAGGGGAGGTCGCGGAGCGCGACGGCCGCCGGGAGCGGGGGGAAAGGCCGGGGCCGAGGTGGGCGGACACGGCGTGGGCGGGGGCGGGCGCGCGGCTGTGACGGCCGGAGACGGGCGAGCCAGGGACGGGCGAGCCAGGGACGGGCGAGCCAGGGACGGGCGAGCCAGGGACGGGTGAGCCAGGGACGGGTGAGCCAGGGACGGGTGAGCCAGGGACGGGTGAACCGGAGACAAGCGGGCCGGAGACCGGTGGAACAGGGCCAGGGAGGGTTTCGGGTGGGAGGCAGATCTGGGCGTGCAGGCCGCTGGCCGCCTCGATCGCCCGCCCCGCCAGCACCGGCGGCGACACCATCCCGGAGGTGAGGTACGAGCGCCGCGTCTCCTCCCGGGGGAACGGCAGGAACAGCCGCCGCGAGAACAGGTCGGGAGTCTTGCCACGCAGCATGTCGTGCCCGCCCACCGCCACCGTGTGGATGCCGACGGGTGCCCCGCCGGCCACGATGCCGCGCAGGGTGACGAGGAGGGGCGTCTCGAAGAAGTCGGGGCTGCCACGGTCCTCGAAGTACTCCCACCCGTCGATGACGAGCACGATCGCGGGCGCGGCCGGCCCTCCGGGCGTCAGGCGGGCCAGCCGCCGCCGCTCCACCTCCTCGGCGAGCCAGGTGACGAGCCGCCTGATCCGGTCTGGCTCGCCGCCGCCGACGACGGCCCCGCAGAGCGGCAGCGACGCGTACGCGGCCAGCCCGCCCGGCTGGTTCTCGATCACGTACAGCCACACGTGCTCGGGCGAGCAGCGCGCCGCCAGGCTGGAGATCAGGGTGCGGCAGAACGTGGTGCGCCCCGACTGGGGCCCGCCGGCGACCATGAGCCGTTCGGTCCCGGCCAGGTTCAGGGACATGACGGGCTGCGCCTGGTTGGCGGGGTCGTCGAGCAGCGCGAACGGCACCCCGTCCGCTCCTGAAAGGGCGGCCAGCGGCAGTGTGGCGGGCAGCGGCGGCAGGAGGGGGCGGAACGGCGGCTCGACCGGCAGGCGCGGCGCCGCCTCCAGGACGGCGGCGATGGCGAGGTCCTGGTCGGTGCGGCTGGCCCGCCGCCCGCCGTCCCGTGACTCGGGGCGGGGCAGGCCGAGCGTGGGCCAGGGGGCGAGGCGGGCGGTGGCGGGCGCGGCGCCGGTGGGCGGCGGGTCGCCGAGGTAGCCGGTCTGGAAGAGCTGCGGGGTGCGTTGCTCGCCGCCCACCCGCATGATCATGCCCCGGCCGCGCAGCCGGGACGGGATGGTGGCGGCGTCGGGCACGCCGAGCACTTCGACGCTGTCGGAGGGCTCGTTCTGGCGCAGGGTGATGCGCAGGGAGATGTTGTTCTTCAGCTCGGGCGACAGCTTGCCCTGCAACGACTGCGTGGCCAGCACGAGGTGCATGCCGAGCGAGCGCCCCTTGGCGGCGACGTTGACCAGCTCGCGCAGGAAGTCGGGCGAGGTCTCCAGCACGCGGGCGAACTCGTCGAAGACCATGACGAGCCGGGGCAGCCGGCCTCCGGCGTTCCAGTAGGCGTCGATCTCGCCGCCGTACCGGGCGAGGACGGCCTCGCGCCGGCGGACCTCCGCCCGTACGGAGGCGAGCACGCGGCGGGCGGCGGCCTCGTCGAAGACGTCGGCGGCCGTGTCGCCGGTGGAGCGGATCAGCCCGACCACGTGCGGGCAGTGCTCGAACGGCAGGAACGCGCTGCCGCCCTTGAAGTCGACCAGCACGAGGTTCAGCTCGTCGGGCCGGTTGGCGAGCAGCAGGGAGGTGACGAGGGTCTGCAGCAGGATGCTCTTGCCGGCCCCGGTGGCACCGCCGAGCATGGTGTGCGGCCCGTCGGCGGCGAGGTCCACGGTGACGGGGCCGGTGCCGTCGGCGCCGACGCACACGCGGGTGGTGGGCCCGGGGTCGGCGGCCCATCGCGTCAGGACGGCCTCGGCGTCGGGCGCGCCCATCCCGAGCGCGTCGAGCAGGCGGACGGCGTCGGGGATGACGCTGTCGGCCCTGGCCAGGGTGAGCCGGTCGCGCATGGGCGCCACGGCGCGGGCGATGCGTTCGGCGGCCTGCTCGCCGAGGCTCTCCGGTTGCACGGGGACGGGCAGTCCCTGCCGGCCGCGGGTGAGCAGCATGCCGGCGCCGTCGAGCTCGCAGACGCCGCGGCACTCGTTCAGGCTGCGCTGGTCGGCGCAGATGACGTACACGCCGACGGAGGGGCCCTCCCTGAGCACTTCCTTCATGCCGGGGATGTCACGTAAGGCCCGTGCCCCGTCGAGGACGACGACGATCTCCTCCGCGAAGGTGACGTGCCGCTCCTTGGCCTTGAGCCGCTCGGTGACCAGGTCCTTGAGCTCCTCGATCCGTTCGGTGCGGGTCTCGGGCGTGTTGCCGACCAGGCACGGTACGGGGGCGTCCACGTTCAGGTGCGGCAGCCAGCGCGTCCAGGCCAGGTGCTCGCCCCCGGAGGCGGTGATCAGCACGAGCCGCAGCTCGTCGGGGGCGCGCAGCGTGCCGAGCTGGACCAGCAGCCAGCGCAGCAGCGCGTCCACGGGGCCGGGCGGGCCGATGACGCCGAGCACGCCGATCTGCCGCAGGTCCACGGTGACGGGCACCCCGCGCAGCACCGGCGGGACGAACCCGGGCCACGGCTCGCCCTCGAACGCGATCGTGGCCGGCTCGTCCGCCACGCCCACCCGTAACGTCAGCCCGTCGGGCGAGTCGGCGTTGCGCGGCCACAGCCCCGGCCCCTCGTGGGTGGCGGCGAAGGTGAGGTCCACCTCGTCGGGGGCGACGACGTGCCGCAGCCACTGCTCGTGCACGACGTGCTGCCGGACGCGCTCCATCGTGTCCTGTTTGCGCTGGGCGAACTCGCGTTCTTTCTTCTTGCGCTGCCGCCCTTCCACCCACTGCGTGCCGAAGAACGTGATCGGCGTCAATAATCCGAACAGCAAAAAGTACGGACTTTTCAGGAAGATCGCCATCGCGATGGAAATGGGCAGTGGCAGCAGCGACGAAACCAGCGCCACCCCGATATTGCGTTGCGGAGCCTCGTTCCGCGGCAGCGTGACGCGCGTGCCCGCGACGGCGGGGGCGGGGGAGAAGGCCCGGTCGAAGTCGATGCGCCCGTCGCGGGCGCGGGTGGTCCTGAGCCGGGACGACGGCAGCGGCGCCCACCGCAGCCGGTCGTCGCCCACCTGGAGCACCCCGTCGGGGCGCAGCGGCACCGGCGCCTGGACGCCCAACTCGTCCACGAGGGTGCCGTTGCGCGAGCCGAGGTCCACGACCGTGGCCTCACCCGTCCACGACACGTCGAGGCGGGCGTGCCGCCTGGACACCTTCTGGTCCAGCGGCAGGCTGATGTCGGTCCACTCGCGGCCGATGACGTGGCTGCCGGGGCTGAGCCAGATCACCCGGCCCGCGTCCGGGCCGGCGAACACGCGGATCGCGCCGGCCGCCGCCAGGGGTCTCCACGGCTGGGTACGCTCCGGCTCGCCGACGCTGATCGTCGCCCCCGGCACCAGCGGGCTGTCGGACACGGGGGAGTCGGGGTCGAGCTTGTCGCCGCCGACATAGCAGGGACGACCGCGGACGGGGAAGGGCAGCGCCCGCAGCAGCGAGCCGACGAGGGTCTCGGGCTCCGCCGTCACCTCGGCGTCGACGGCGGTGGAAGCCGCCGGATCGCGGATCGTCAACCGAATGATCATAATCCCCTCTCCAGGGGACTGAAGCACGATTCAGCAGATAAATCTAGCTTTAGGCGAGACAGGCAAACTATCCAACCTTGGCCCCGTCTCGTGGCTAGAGTGATAATTCTCAATATCAGCCTACCGAGCGCGATATTTCATGATATCCGCAGCGCAGGGAGCCGCGGAGTGTCTCACCGCGTAACCGACGAGGCCATGGTCAGAGCCCTCTATCGCGAATACGGCGCCCCCCTGATGGCCTTCGCCGTCAGGCTGACGGGCGGCGATCGCCGCTGGGCCGAGGACGTCGTCCAGGAGACGCTCGTGCGCGCCTGGCGCAACCTCCACGACCTGCGCACGGAGTCCGGCTCGCTGATGCCCTGGCTGGCCACGGTCGCGCGCCGGGTCGTCATCGACAACCGCAGGCGCTCCGGCGCGCGCCCGCTCGACACCGTGGAGGACATCGGCGACCGCGCCCAGCCCGTCGCGGCCGAGGACGAGCGACTGTTACGGGAGATCGTCGTGACCGACGCGATGATGTCGCTGTCCCCCGCGCACCGGCAGGTGCTCACCGAGACGTTCCTCCTGGACCGCACCGTCCAGGAGGCGGCGGAGACGATCGGCGTGCCCGTCGGCACGGTGAAGTCCCGCGTGTACTACGCCATGCGCGCCTTACGGGTCGCGCTGGAGGAAAGGGGGGTGACGCTGCCGTGATCGAGGAGCGTCACGATGACAGGGGGGTGGCGCGATGACCGAGGTACATCACGAGGACGTGGCCGCGTACGCGCTCGGCCTGCTCAACGAGGAGGAGCGGGCCGCTTTCGAGCGCCATCTGGACGCGTGCGGGACCTGCGCGTCCGAGGTGGGCTCGTTCGCCGCGATGGGCGAGCTGATCAAGGGCGTCCATCCGGACGACCTGCTGCCGCAACCACCGGACCCGCAGGTGGAGTCGCTGCTGGTGCACCGGGCCGCCAAGGAGCGCCGGCGCCGCAGCCTGCACCGCGGCTTCATGACGGCCGCCGCCTGCCTGGTGGTCGCCGCCGGGGTCTTCCTCGCCGTCAGCTCCGTGACGAGCGGCCCCAACCCCGACAGCGTCCACGGCCCGGCCCGCGAACTGCTGCTGACCGGCCACACCTACTCCGTCACCGACCCGGCCACCGGCGTGTCGGGGGTCGTCGGCCTGGAGGACAAGGGTTGGGGCACCCACGTCGCGCTGGAGCTCAAGGGCGTCAAGGGGCCGCTGCAGTGCCGGCTCGTGGCGTTCGGCGACGACGGGCGCTCGGAGGTGGTCGCGAGCTGGGGCGTGCCGGAGAAGGGGTACGGCGTGCCGGGCTCGCCCGACCCGCTCGTCCTGCACGGGGGCACCAGCCTGCCGCAGGCGGAGCTCAACCACTTCGCCATCCAGACCTCCGACGGAAGGACCCTGGCGACCGTCACCGTTTGAAGGGCCAGTAACCGTCTAAAGGGCCAGTAACCGCACCCGCAGCTCGCTCACCTGCTTGGGCTCGGCGATCCCGTCCCAGGGCGACAGGGCCGCCAGGCCCGCCTCCTGGTGCTCCGCGGCGCGCTCGCGCCGCAGCCGCGCCAGGTGCAGGTGGGCGAGCGCGGTGCTCACCCCCGCCGGGGGCAGGCGCGGCTCGGCCTCCTCCAGCAGCGCCACCACGGCGGCCGGCTCGTGCGCCGGGTCCTCCAGCATGATCCCGGCCCGGTGCACCAGGCAGCGCGCCCGCCCGATCTCGTCGGCCGCCCCGGTGTAGAGCCGCTCGGCCTCGCCCAGGTGCAGGCCGGCGTCGTGGCTCTGGCCCAGGTAGTGGTGGGCCAGCGCGAGCAGCTCGCGGGCGTGCGCCTCGGCGCCGGGGTCGCCGGCCCGGCGGGCCAGGTCGAGCGCCTGGAACAGCACGACCCTGGCATGGGCGTGCAGGGTGCGCGCCTCGGGGCCGCGGCCGTCGTGGTCGAGCGTCTGGGCCCTGCGCATGAGCAGCGCCGCCACGTTCGCCAGCCGCAGCGCCTGGCCGAGGACGTCGCCGCCGGCCAGCGCCTGGCCGTACCGGACGAGGGCGGACTCGACGGCGGTGAACTCGTCGCCGCCGGCCAGCAGGAGCGCCGCGTGCGCCAGGTGCAGGCCGGCCGGCCACGACTCGACCCTGACGTGCAGCGCCGCCGCGCGGTTGAAGTGCTGGCGCGCCTTGCGCGGGTCACCCCAGGTGAGCAGCACCGCGCACTGGCGCAGCTCGGCCGTGGCCTGCACCTGCTCGTCGCCGAGCGCCTTGGCGGCCCTGGCCAGCTCGGCCGCCGCGCGCAGCCGGTCCTCGTGCCGCTGTTCGAGCCGGAACCAGGTCTCCAGCGCGTCCGCGATCCGGGCGAGCGCGCGGCCGGTCCTGGGCGCCGGGTCGTGGCGGGCCAGCACCTGCAGCAGCACCCGGTCCTCCATCGCGAACCAGGCCCTGGCCTCCTCGGCGGGCAGCCGGTCGGCGTAGGCGGCGGCCTGCCCGGCGAAGTGCTCCACCAGCCGCCGCCACGCCGCCACCTCCCTCGGCGTGCCCTCCGCGCCGCCGCCGCGGAACGCGCCCGACACCCTGACGCGCGTCATCCGTACGTTCTCCACCAGGCCGAGCTCGGCCAGCTCCGCGATCGCGTCGGCGGCGGACGGCACGCCGAGCAGCGCGGCGGCGGCCTGGTGGTCCACCTCGGCGATCGGCAGCCCGGCCAGCAGCACGAAGAGCTGCTTGGCCATGGGCCGCAGCTGCTTGACGCCGAGGGTGAGCACGAAGTCGAGCGTGTCGGAGACGGGCAGGCTGCGCAGGTCGTCCACCAGCGACTGCAGCGGCACGCCCGGGTTGCCCGCCAGCCAGCGGCCGACCCTGACGAGCTCCAGCGGGCTGCCCAGGCAGACGTCCACCAGCAGCTCCAGCGCCTTCGGGTCGCGGGCGGCGCGGTCGTCGCCGATGTGGCGGGCCAGCAGCGCCCGGCCGGCGTCGGGGGCGAGCGGGCCGAGCTGGATCGGCTCGACGTGCTGCGGCGGCGCGTCGGTGAGCGTGCCGGCCACCACGATGTGCGCGCCGGGCACCCGGGTCGGCAGCCACTCGACCTGGCTCCACGAGCTGACGTTGTCGAGCAGCAGCACGTGGCCGGTGCCGGTGAGCGCCTCGATCACCTGCGCGGTCGCGTCGTGCGGCTCCTGAATGGCGCCCGGCGGCCGGTTCAGCGTGCGCAGCACCCGCTGGGCCACGCTGAGCGGCGTCTCGGGGCGGTCTCTGTCGGGGCCGCGCAGGTCGGCGTAGCGCTGCTTGCGTGCCTCGCCCGCCAGGTCCCACACCGCCTGGACGGCCACGGCGGACGTGCCCATGCCGATCGGCCCGTGCACGACGACGACGCCGCGCTCCAGGGCCTCGTCCTTGATCCGCTGGAGCTCGGCGTCCCTGCCGACGAGGCCGTCGATCCGGTCGGGGAACGGCATGGGCGCCAGGGCGGGGCGGGCGGCCGGCTCGCGGCGGCGGCGGATCGCGTACGTGAGCAGCGCCGCCGCGATCGGCACCAGCACCACGAGGACGACCAGGAGCCAGGTCGGGAAGCCGCCGATGAGCTGCTTGATCAGCTCCTCCTGGAGGAGCAGGACCGTGCCGCCCACCGTCAGCACCCCGCCGACGCCCAGCTCGGCCCAGTGCGCGGCGGCCCGCCGGTACAGCCGGGAGAGCCGGTAGCTCAGCCGTTCGCGGCGCGAAATGTCCGTCATCGGCGCACCCCCCGCGTGAGCCCCCGGTACAGCCGGCGCGCGGTCAGCGCCACCACCAGCACCGGCACCGCGGTCGCGATCACCGCCTGCGCCGCCAGCGGGCTCGCCGCGCTCATGAAGTGGCGGGCCTGCTCCAGCAGGATCAGCGGCAGGTGGTCGCCCGACGGCCAGTTGAGCAGCAGCCCGACGACCGCGTCGTTCCAGACCAGGACGAACGCCAGCACCCCGGCCAGCACCACGGCGGGCCGGGCCTCGCGGACCACGTGGACCAGCTCCCACCGGTCGCGCGCCAGCATCGGCGCCGGCACCCGCACGAACGCGTTGTGCAGCACCAGCACCGCCAGCGGGATCACCAGCGCCGCGTGCACGATGGTCAGCGCGAGCGGCGTGCCGACCGGGCTCAGCCAGCGCTGCAGCGGCACGGCGAACGCCTGTGGCGGCAGCGCCGCGAGGGCCACCGTGACGAGCAGGACGGGCCGCCAGGCGCGGCGGGGCAGCAGGTGCTCGTGGGCCAGCACGTACGCGGCCGGCACCGCGGCCAGCAGCACCACGCACACCACCGCCACGGCCCGCAGGAACGTGGTGCCGAGAGCGCCGGTGAACGCGCTGTCGGACAGCGCTTCCGCGTAGGAGGCGAGCGTCCACGGCTCGCCGTTCCACCAGCCCGTCTGGGCGGCGGCGACCGGGTCGCGCAGCGAGGTGAGCAGCAGCGCCGCGAACGGCAGCAGCCACAGCACCGCCACCGTCCCGCCGAGCGGCCACAGGCGCCGCCCGGAAGCGGCCGGTGGACGTGCCGTCAGGGCGGGGTCGGTCCAGCTCACGCGCCCGCGCAGGCCGAGCAGTGCCGGCGCGGCCAGCCCCGCCACCAGCAGCGACATCAGCACGGCGAGCGCGGCGGCCCCGGCGTCGCCCAGGTCGTCGTTGTGCCGCCACCAGAACAGCCCGCCGCCCTCCACCAATGCCTGCGTGGACCCCGGCACCCCCATCAGCACGAGGTCGAACACGCGGGCCGCCGCGACCAGCGCGAACAGGTACGCCAGGGCGGCCGGCCCGGCCAGCGCGGGCAGCACCACGGACCAGAGCCGGCGCCGCCGCCCCACGCCGAACGCCCTGGCCATGCGCAGCAGCTTCGACGGCAGCCGGGCCAGGGCCTCGTGGAAGACGAGGAACGCGACCCCGGCGTACTGCCAGACGAAGGCCAGCCCGAGCACGAGCCAGATCCAGCCGGGCCCGAGGAAGGCGGTGTCGCGGCCCAGGAGGGCGGCGGCCATGCCGCGCTCGCGGCTGGTGTCGAACAGCAGCCGGAAGACCGCCCCGGTGGTGAGCGGCGAGACGACGGCGGGCAGCACGAGGATGACGCGCATGACCAGGCCGAGCGCGGGCCCGGCATTCCTGACCAGCCAGGCGAGGCCGAGGCCGACCGCGCACACGACCACGACCAGCACCCACCAGATCAGCGTGTTGCCGACCGCCTGCCACGCCTGGCCGTCGCTCAGCACGCCGGCCCACGCGCCGGGCCTGGACAGGCTGATGACCACGGTCACCAGGAGCGGCGCGAGGATCACGCCCGCCGCCAGCAGCACCGCCAGCAGCAGGTAGAGGGCGGCCCGCCAGCGGCTGAGCCCGTGCCCTGCCGGCGGCATCCGGGCGTCGTGGTGCGGGGCCACCTCGAACAGGAACGCGTTCTGCTCGCTCATCAGGCGGGGCCCTCCCCGGCGGCGGCCACGATCTTCTCGCGGGCGGCGGCGGCCGCCGCGGCGGGGGCGGCGGTGCCCGCGGTGACGTCGGCGAACAGCTCGGTGAGCACCCGCCAAAGGCCGCGCCCGTCGCCGCCCTCCAGCCGGCCGATCAGCCGGTCGGACAGGTCGTAGTGGCGGTTGCCCGCCGTGTTCAGGGCCTCGGCGGGCCCGCGCAGCAGCGGGTGCGCCGGCTGTCGGTACGGGGTCAGGAACCCGCCCTCGTCCACCCAGGCGGTCAGCGCGTCCCGCTCGCCGCCCGCGCGCGGCCTGGTCAGCCAGTCGACGAAGTCCACCGCGTCCTGGCCGCCGCCGCGCATCGCCACCGCCACGTCGCCGCCGACCACCAGCGGCGGCGACCCGCCCGGGTAGGCGGGGAAGGGGAAGTGGCGGGCCACGTCCTTGCCGCCGTACCGCTCGATGACGGGCAGCGCGAAGTCGGGCGCGGCCACGACATCGGCGGTGCGGTAGCTGAACACGTCAAGGACCGAGTCGTGGAACTGCAGGGTGAGCGCCCGCCTGCCCTGGTCGTAGGTGAACGCCTCGCGCCAGATCGTGGCGAGCAGCGTGAGCGCCTCGGTCACCTTGGCCACGCCCCACCATGCCTGGTTGCCCCGCTCGGCCGGGGGGAAGAGGCCGTCGTACACCTCGGGGGCGTAGGCGAGCAGGACGTTCTCGAACCAGTCGCTGAGCACCCACCCGTCAGCGGCGCCGATCGCCAGCGTGCCGGGGCGCGGCTGCCAGGCGGCCAGGCTCGGGGGCGCGTGCCGCTCGCCGGTGCGGTGCCACACCAGCGACTTGTTGGCGATCTTGAACCAGGCGCCCAGCGTCTCACCGCTTTCCGGCGCGGTCGCCAGCCGCCGCCAGAAGGCCGGCTGCGCGTGCCCGCCGGTCAGCGGCCTGATGCGGGGCCGCACGACGGGATCGAACAGCAGCCCCAGCCGGGGGATGACCGCCACGTCGGGCACGACGTCCGCGGCCGGGCCGCGCAGCAGCGCGCTGATGTTGTCGCCCGCCGAGTAGACGCTGACCGGCCGCCGCCTCTCGGCCACGTACGCGTCCACCACGCGCAGGAAGCGTCGTAACTCCTCGCCGCTCCACACCACCGCGACCCGCAGCGGCGGCGGCCCCGCGCAGCCCGCCAGCGTGACGGCGGGAACGGCGGCCAGGAACGCCCTACGGCTCATCGACATCGGCGATCTCCCAGAGGCAGGAAGGGGAGGCGAGGCTGGCCACCCTCGTGCCGTCGTCGGTGACGACGAGCACGGCCAGCCCGGGGTCGGCGCCCAGCGCCCCGCTCACCGCCGCGTGACACGGCCCGCAGCCCGTGCGGTCCTCGATCACCACCACCTTCACGGGCAGCGGCCGGCACAACACCCGCGCCAGCGCGACGCTCAGCCGCTCGTCGTGGGCCAGCTCGTGCGGCCGGGAACGCAGGAAGCCCTGGATGTCCAGCCGCCTGGCCATGAACGCGATGCGGCCCTGCACGAACGACGGCGCCAGGTCGTCACGCGCGGCCAGCGCCAGGTTGCGCTCGACGGTCAGGTGCGGCAGCAGGCCCGCGCCCGCCGGCACCAGCCCGATCTCGCGCTCCGCCGGCGGCCGCATGGTGATCTCGTGGCCGTCGAGGCCGATGCGGCCACCGACGGGCATCTCCAGGCCGAGCAGGATGTCGGCGAACGCGTCGGCGTCGGCCGGCCCGCGGGCCACCACCACGGCGGTCCGGCCGGGGTCGAGGGTGAGGGGGTCGGGTGACAGGCGGCGCCGGGCTCCGTGCGTGTCCCAGGTGAGACCGTCGATCTTCAGAAGTGGCACGTCCGCAACCGCCGTCAACGTCGGGATGACCTCCGCACTTGACGTTGGCACAAACGGTGCATGACTTCAACGTGATTGATCGATACCGCTACGTGTTCAGGAAGTGGCAGAAGGGGTGGCCGTCGGGGTCGAGGTGCACGCGGACGTGCTCCTGCGGCTGGAAGCCGGCCACCGTGGCGCCCAGCTCCACCGCTCTGGCGCTGCTCTCCTCCAGGTCGTCCACCTCGATGTCGAGGTGCATCATCATCTGCTGGGCGCCGGGCCGCGCGGGCCAGGTGGGCCGCACGTACTGCGGGTCGGTGGCGAACGACAGGCCCGCCCCGCCGTCGGGCGGCGCGAGCATCACCCAGCCGGGCTCCTCCTCCCTCACCTTCCAGCCCAGCAGGGCGCGGTAGAAGGCGGCCAGCGCGTTCGCGTCGGGCGACTCCAGGACGGTGGCGGACAGTCTCACAAAGCCTCCTGGGGGGCGGAGAAATGGGTGCTGAACCAGTCTCTTGCGTGCCCGGCCACCGCCTCCAGCGCGCCGGGCTCCTCGAACAGGTGGGTCGCCCCCGGCACGACCGTGATGCGGCTGTCCGCGCGCAGCCGCCGCCGCGCCTCCTCGTTCAGCTCCACCACGACCGGGTCCCGGCCGCCCACGATGAGCAGGGTCGGCGCGCGCACCGCCGCCAGCCGGTCCCCGGCCAGGTCGGGGCGCCCGCCGCGCGAGACGATCGCGGTGATCGCGTTGTCCGGCTCCGCCGCCGCCCACAGGGCCGCCGCCGCGCCGGTGCTGGCGCCGAAGTAGCCGATCGGCAGGCCCTTGGCGTCGGGGTGGGCGCGTACCCAGGAGGTGCGCTCCAGCAGCCGATCGGCCAGCAGCGGGATGTCGAAGACGTTCGCCCGGTCGGCCTCCTCCTCGGGGGTGAGCAGGTCGAACAGCAGCGTGGCCAGGCCCGCCTCGTTGAGCGCGCCCGCCACGTAACGGTTGCGCGGGCTGTGCCGGCTGCTGCCGCTGCCGTGCACGAACACCACCATGCCGCGCGCGGCGTCAGGAACGATCAGATCGCCGGACATGTGTCACCCGCCCTCCCCTGGCCCTCCTCTGGCGCTACCCGCTCGGCGGCGGCTCTATCAGCGCTCTCACGGGGCAGGAAAACGGACATGGAGGGAGAGACAGGGCATGGACGCGAGGTGCCCGGCTCCCCGCTCGAACGCATCGTGTCGGGCGGGGCGGCGGCGCTCGCCCGCGTGCGCAGCATGGGGTTCGGGCGCTGGCTGCGCATGGAACGGGAGGCGCTGGCCCAGACGATCAAGGTGACGGCGGCGTGCGCGGTCGCCTGGTGGCTGGCCGCGTACGTGCTCAAGGTGGACCTGCCGGTGCTCGTCCCCATCGGCGTGCTGCTGACCGTCTCCGCGACCGCGTACAGCACCCTCGTGCGCGGCGGCCAGCAGATCCTCGCCGTGGTCGTCGGCGTCGGCGCGGCCACCGCGCTGATCTGGCTCATCGGCGCCAACGCGTGGACGCTGGCCGTGCTGGTGGTGGCCGGCCTCGTCCTGACGCGGCTGCTGAACCTGCCCGCCCAGAACGTGCAGATCCCCATCACGGCGCTGCTGGTGTTCGCGCTCGGCAGCACGTACGGCTTCGCCCGCCTCTGGGACGTGCTCCTCGGCGCCGGCATCGGCATCGCCGCGAACCTGCTCGTCCTGCCGCCGCGCTTCGTCGACAAGGCCGGTAGGGAGCTGTGCGGCCTGTCCGGCGAGCTGGCCGACCTGGCCGAGGACATGTCGCGGGGCCTGCGCGGCGACTGGGGCAAGGACGAGGCGCGCGACTGGCTGGAGCGGGCGCGCGGCCTGTCGCAGCGGCTGGAGGACACCGAGCAGGCCGCCGACCAGGCGGCGGAGTCCGTACGGCTGTCGCCGCGCCGCCGCCGCTACGACCGCCGCCTGCGCCAGGTCGCCGAGGCCGCCACCTGCCTCGACCACGCCTGCCACCAGCTCAGGGGCATCGCCAGGGGGCTGATGGACCTCGTCGCCGGCGTCCGCGGCCTGCCCGGGCAGCGCGGCGCCGACCTGCCGGAGCCCCTGGCGGACGAGCTGGCCGCGCTCGCGCGCGTCTTCAGGGACTTCGGCATGCTCCAGATCGGCAACGGGCGGCGGGAGGACATGGAGGACCTGTGCGCCGCCCTCGACGACGGCGAACGCCAGCAGCGGCGGCTGGCCACCGCGTTCCACCAGACCCGGCACGCGGAGCTGCGCTCGCTGCAGGGGGCGCTGCTGGACGACTGCGCGCGCATCCGCCACGAGTTCGACCCGGACACCGGCCCCCACAAGGCCGCCTTCCCGCGGCAGGATTGACGGGTGACGGAAGCTCCGGAGCCCGCCTGCCGGCTCCACCCCGCCCTGGAGGTACGCCCCTCACCGATCGCGGGCGAGGGCCTGTTCAGCACGGCGGCCATCCCCGCCGGCACCGTCGTCGCCCGGCTGGGCGGGCGGCTGGTGACGTGGGACCGGCTCCAGGCGCTCATCGCCGACCCCGACGTGCCCTACGTCGACACCATCACGGTGACCGCGGACCTGCACCTGGTCCTGCCGCCCGGCACCGCCATCGGCAAGGCGAACCACTCCTGCGACCCGAACCTGTGGTGGACCGGCCCGTACACGCTGGCCGCCCGCCGCGACCTGCGCCCCGGTGAGGAGGTCACCAGCGACTACGCCACCAGCACCGCCGACCCCGGCTTCGCGCTGGACTGCCGGTGCGGCACACCGCTGTGCCGGGGCCGGGTGACCGGGGCCGACTGGCGCCGCCCCGACCTCGTGCGGCGCTACGGCGACCACTGGGTGCCCGCCCTCCTCGACCTGATCGTCAAAGCCTTCCCATGAGCCGGGCCTCGGCCTGATCGTCAGAGCGATCCCATGAGGTGGAGCCGGGTCTCGGCCTGGGCGGCGAGCTGGTCGAGCGCGTCCTGGCCGGCGCCCGCCACCACCGCCTTCTTGGCGTTGAACGCCCGCACCCACAGCCCGGCCGCCCACGCCACTCCCCACTCCTCCGGCCCCCAGCTCAGCCCGCGCGCCCGTACGTAGCACTCCAGGAAACGCGCGCTCTCCTCCACACCGGCCCGCACGGTGGAGCGCCCCGTCTCGGTGAACACCGCCGCGGCGGCCCCCGCGACGGCGGGCTCGGGCAGCGCCACGACGCTGTCCCAGTCGTGCACGGCGGCCAGCTCGCCCCCGCGCCAGCGCAGGTTCTGCGACTCGAAGTCCCCGTGCCCGACCACGGGCGGCAGCCGCGTGCCGGTCAGCCGCGCCCGCACCCGCCGCCCCAGGTCGTCGAGCCAGTCAGGGCCGGGGGCGGCGTTGAGGTCGGCGTCCAGGTCGTCGGGCCACGGCCACACCCCGTCCTCGTCGTGCTCCCATCCCATCCACGGCGGCGCGGGCGTGAGCGGGCCGACGGCGTCGGGAGGGGGCGCGAGGCGGACGAGCCGGGCCAGCGCCTGCGCGAACGCCCGCGCCGGGTCGGACCCGCCGAACTGCTCGTCCCCTTCGACGTACTCCTCCGCCGTCACGACGGATCCGTCGCCGAGCGGGGCGGGGCCGGTGAGCGGCGCCGGGCACGGGAAGCCCGCGGCGGCCAGGTGCCGCTGCACCTCGACGCACCCCCGGATCCGCGCCTCGTCCGCCGCCCGGCACTTGACGACCACCCGCCGCCCGTCGCCCAGCTCCAGCCCCCGCACCACCGACAGGTGCCCCGTCCGGAAGAGCTCCCGCCCCGGCGCCGCCCCCAGCCACGTCTCGCACCACTCCGCCAGCTCCACAGCGCCAGTATGCGGCCCCGACCGGCCGCGGTGATCATGGCATACTGCACGAATGTCCGATTTCGCGGAGTTCCGGGCGAAGGGCCGGGCGACCCTGCTGGCCGGCCGGGCCACGTACGACGTGCCCATGGTGGAGGGCGCCCTGCGGTGGGGCGCCGCGGCGGTGCTGCGCCCCGAGGGCGCGGTCGTGGACCGGATGACGGAGCTGGCCGCCACCGTGGACGCCCCCGGCCACTGGGTCCACGGTGGCCGCACGCTGCACGTCACGCTCAGGTCGCTGGAGCCGTACCGCACGCGCGTCCCCGAGGACGACCCGCTGCGCCGCGGGTACGGCGCCGCGCTGGCCGAGGCGGTGGACGGCCTGCCCCCGGCACGAGTGCGGCTGGCGGGCGTGCACCCGCACCAGGGCGGCGTCCTCGTGGGCGCGCACCCGGAGGACGACACCCTCGACACGGTCCGCAAGCGCTTCGCCCACGCGCTGGAGTGCCGGGGCATCCGCGACCTGGAGCACGGCCGCGTCCGCGACCTCTGGTACGTCAGCCTCGTGCACTTCGCGGCCCCGCTCACGAACGCCCGCGAGCTCGTCGCGTGGTGCGACGCGCACGCGGACACCGACTTCGGGACGGCGGAGCTGCGCACGGCGGAGATCGTGCAGTTCGTGCTCACCGGCGGGCGCATCCACGTCGTCCCCTGGGAACGGGCGGCCTTCTAGCCGCTTCTAGCCGAGCACCAGCGCGGCCAGGAAGTGCAGCAGCCACCAGGCCATGTACGCGAAGAGCGAGCAGAACGCCCACTCCTTGCCCCTGCTGATCCGCGCGATCCACCGCAGCTCCTCGGCCGGCTCCCGCCGCACCCGCAGGCTGCGCGAGACGAAGTACGCGCCCAGCAGCCACGCCCCCGCCGACCCCATGGCGAGCGCGGCCGACAGGGCGAGCAGCACCGGCGAGGACGGGGCCGACCAGGCGGCGGGAAGCTGGTGGGCCCAGGCGCCGAGCAGCCCGGCGAGCAGCGCGGTGGTGATCCGCCTGTCCTTGCGCGCCTGGCGCTTGAGCCACTGAAGGTCTCGACGCAGATGGTTCTTGAGCATCCGGATCACCTCCGCTGGAAGTAGCTGAAGTCCCTAGCCAACGGGATGAGCGGGAAAAGATCTGCGACCTCAGGCGCGGGATTTGACGACTTTTGTCGGCGTTTCGTGCAGGAGCCGCAGCTCCTCCGCCACCTGCCGGGCCTCGAAGACGTCCCCCACGTCCTCCAGCGTGCGCACGGCCTCGCGCAGGTAGGCGACGGCGGCCGCGCGGTGGCCGAGCCGGGCCGAGATGAGGCCCAGCGCCCGCAGCGCGCAGCCGAGGTCGCGGCGCGTCCCGCACTCCCGGTGCGTGTCCCTGGCCTGCCGGGCGTGCACCAGGGCTTCGCCGGCCCGGTCGAGGTCCAGCAGGACCAGGGCGAGCGTGGTGAGCGCCGCCGCCCACCGGTCGCGGGTGCCGCTCTCGTGCTGCAGCTCGACCGCCTCCCTGGCCGGCTCCAGCGCCTGCGCCGACCGGCCGGCGGCGAGCAGCGCCTGCGCCATCGACAGCAGCGCGCTGCCCCGGTTGTCGCGCAGCTCCTCCCTGATCGCCAGCGCGGCCCTGGCCGCCCGCAGCGCCGCCTTGTGCTGCCCCAGCGACAGGTACGTGTACGTCAGCGTCTCCTGCACGTCGGCCTCGACCCGGCGGTTGCCCAGGCCCTGCACGATGTCCAGGGCTTCGAGCGCGTACACGAAGGCCACCTGCGGCCGGCCCTGCCGCCGCCGCACCCGGGCGAGCCGGTTGAGCATGCGGGCCTCGACCGGGCCGTCGCTGATGACCCGGCTGATCGCCAGCGCCTGGCTCAGGTACTCGTCGGCCCGCAGGTAGTCCGACAGCCGCCAGTGCACGAGCCCGATGTCGCCCAGCGTCTCGGCCTTGCCCTGCTCGTGGTGCAGCTCGACCTGGATGGACAGCGCCTGCTCGTAGGAGGACAGGGCCTCGTCGTAGCGGGAGCCGTTGCGGGCGATGCGGCCCAGCGCGCACAGGGCCCGGCCGCAGCCGTACTGGTCGCCGGTCGCGGTGTAGCCGGCCAGCGCCCGCTCGGCGTCGCGCCGGGCGTCGTGCGGCAGCCTGAGCAGGTCGTAGATCTCGGCCAGGCACAGCAGCGTCTCGGCCTCGGCGTGCTCGTCGCCCAGCTCGTGGCAGATGGACAGCGCCTCCAGGCCCTCCGACAGCGCGGCGTCGGGCTCGCCCAGGTTGCGTTGCACGGTGGCGAGGATGATCAGGCTCTGCGCGGTGCCGCGCCGGTCGCCGAGCTCTTCACGCAGCTCCAGGGCCTGGCCGGCGTGGTGCAGCGCCGCCTCGTACCGCTCCTGCGACAGGTGCAGCCGCGACAGCGTGTGCAGGCAGCCCGCCACCCCGGCCGGGTCGTCGATCTCCTTGTAGAGGTCGAGCGCCTGGGAGGCGTAACGCAGGGCGTCCTCGCTGTTGCCCGCGATGCCGTGCACCTCGGCCAGCTCGTTCAGCGCGCGGGCCTGGCCCTCGCGGTCGCCGAGCTCGGCGTAGTCCGTCAGCGCCTCGCCGATCAGCCGGGCCGCCAGCGTGGAGGGGCCGATGTCGCGGTGCAGGGTGCCCAGGCGGCTGCGCATGAGCGCCACGGCCCGCCGGTTGCCCACCTGCATCGCCGAGGTCAGGCCGCCCTGCTGCACCTCCAGGTTGTTCTCGTAGAAGCGCAGCCGGCGGAACGGCTCGAACACCGCCTCCGCCAGCCGCCACGCCATGCCGTGCGCGCCGCTCTCCCCGGCCAGCCGCACGGCGGAGACCAGCGAGCGCCGCTCGGCCTCGAACCACTCGCGCGGCGTCGCCGGGTCGGTCGCCACCGCCAGGTAGTGGTCGAGCAGCCGCGCCCGCGCCTCCCGCACGCCCGCCTCCGCGTGCCGGCCCAGCTCCCTGGCCAGCCGCTTGACCAGGTCGTGCACCCGGTAGCGGGGCCCCGGCAACGGCTCCACCAGGTACGCCCGGTGCAGCCCCTCCACCGCCACCACCGCCTCGCTCACCGGCACGCCCAGCGCCGCGGCCAGCACCTCCGGCGTGAAGTCCCGCCCCGGCAGCAGCCCGACGTGCCGGAACGCCCGCCGCTGCACCGGCGTCAGCGACTCGTACGCCAGGTTGAGCGCCTGCGTGAACGCCTCCTCGGGATCGCCCACCAGCGGCCGGTCGGGGCGGCGCAGCTCCTGAGCCCGCGACTGCACGCTCAGCCCCGGGTTCTCGGCCAGTTTCGCGGCCGAGATGCGCAGCGCGAACGGATGGTAGGAGCACACCCGCGCCAGCTCCGCCAGCGCGTCGCGGTCGGCGGCCTGCGGCGAGTCCTCGCCGAGCACCGCGATCAGCAGCGCCACCGCGTTGCCCGGGTCGAGCACCGGCAGGTCCATCAGGTCGGCGTGCCCGGTGGCGCGCAGCGGCGCCATCCGGGTCCTGCTCGTCACCAGCACCACGCAGTCCCTGCCGCCCGGCAGCAGCGCCCGCACCTGGGCCGGGTCGGCGGCGTTGTCGAGGATGAGCAGCAGCTTCCGCCCGGCGATCCTGCTGCGGTAGAGCAGCATCAGCTCCGCCTCGTCGGAGGCGGGCTCGCCGAGGCCGAGCGAGCGCAGGATCTGCCCCAGCGCCTCCACGGTGCTCATCGGCGGCTGGCTCGGCGACTGCCCGCGCAGGTCGATCACGATCTGCCCGTCGGGGAATCGGTCGGCGTGCAGGTGGCCCCAGTGCGTCACCAGCGCGGTCTTGCCGACGCCCGGCAGGCCCTGCACGACCATGGTGTTCGTCCGCCTGGGCCGCTCCAGCCAGGCGGTGAGCAGGTCGAGGCTGCGCTGCCGGCCGATGAAGTCGGGCATGTCGGCGGGGAGCTGGCGCGGCTTGGGCACCTCGCCCACGGGCAGGAGGTCGGCCGGCCCGCTCGGACGTACCAGGAACGGGGTCACCCGCCCGGCCCACGGCGCCGACAGGTGCTCCCAGCTCCCGGCCGCCCCGCGCAGCGCGGACGGGTCGGCGATGCGCAGCCGCCGGTAGCGCAGCCGGACCAGCCAGCCGCGCTGCGCCCACTGCGTGATCTGCCGCTGCACCACGTCGGCGGAGCTGCCGACCAGGTCGGCCAGCGTCTCCATGGTCAGCGGCGGCGCGTGCTCGGAGCCCAGCCCGTACCGCTCGTCCAGGTGCAGCAGCCACACGGCCAGCCGGGCGGCGACGGGGGCGCGGGCCAGCGCCTCGTGCCGGCGGGCGGCCACGTTCCTGGCGAACAGCTCCTGCACCAGCGCGGTCGCGACGGCCGGGGCGGCGGAGGCGTGCTCGCGCAGCCGCCGCAGGTCGATGGGCCAGGCGCGGACCTCGGTCAGCGCGTCGATCCTGACGCGGTCGGCGGGGCTCCAGAAGGCCAGCTCGCCGACGAGGTCGCCGGGGCCCCGCAGGTCGTGCACGGCCTCGCGCCCGCCCGCCGGGGTGTACTCGCGGGCGTAGCCCGACTCGATCACGTAGACGTGGTGGTCGGCGCGCGACGGTGAGCACATCGTCTCGTTGCGGTGGTAGACGCGCGGACGGGCGCCCTCGTCGACCAGCGACCGGAAGAGACTCACCAGGACACCACCCCCTTTTAGGACGGCGGTGTCCTCGGCATGACAGGCACGAAACAGTTCGTCGGACGACCTGTCACATCAGTGCAGCGCAGCGGGAACCCGCTGTCAATCAGACGTTGGCGGTGTCGGCCCGGTCGGGCACGAAGCGGTAGCCGACGTTGCGCACCGTGCCGATCAGCGACTCGTACTCGGTGCCGAGCTTGGCGCGCAGCCGCCGCACGTGCACGTCGACCGTGCGGGTGCCGCCGAAGTAGTCGTAGCCCCACACCTCCTGGAGGAGCTGTGCGCGGGTGAACACCCTGCCGGGGTGCTGGGCGAGGTATTTGAGCAGCTCGAACTCCTTGAACGTGAGGTCGAGCACGCGGCCGCGCAGCCGCGCCGTGTAGGTGGCCTCGTCGATCGACAGGTCGCCGCTGCGGATCTCGTCGGGCACGTCCTCGGCGGCGGCCTGGGAGATGCGGCCGATGGCCATGCGCAGCCGGGCCTCCACCTCGGCCGGGCCGGCGCTGTCGAGCAGGACGTCGTCGACGCCCCACTCGGCGGTCATCGCGGCCAGCCCGCCCTCGGTCACGATGACGAGGAGCGGGCAGTCGATGCCGGTGGTGCGGATCAACCGGCACAGGCTCTTGGCCTGCACGAGCTCCTTGCGCGCGTCCACGATGACGGCGTCGGAGGGAGGGGTGTCGATGAGGGCGGACGCCTCCGCCGGGGCGACACGGACCGAGTGGAGCAGCAAGCCCAGCGCCGGTAGCACCTCGGCGGACGGCTCGAGGGCGTTGGTCAGCAGGAGCAGGTTGCTCATTACGGCCTCCTCAAACACGCAAGGACCCGGGGGCTACGTCGCCCAGGTCCTGTGAGTGAGGATATCCCACGAGTAAGTCGCGTCCATTGCGCGTCCGGCAGGTGAACAGCGCGTCTCCTGGAACAACCTTGTTAAGGGCGGCGCACAATAGTGTGGAAAGGATTGTGAGGCAAGGCATGGCCATGGGAAAAGTGCGTTATTGGGCGGCTGCCAAGGAAGCGGCGGGAGTGGCCGAGGAACCGTTCGAAGCGGTCACTCTTGGTGAACTCATGACGAAAATCACACAAACCCGGCCAGAGCTGGCGCGGGTCGTGCGACGATGCTCGTTCCTCGTGGACGGCTCCCCCGTCGGCAAGCGGGCCCATGACGAGGTGGTTCTCGCCGACGGCGCCACGGTCGAGGTGCTGCCGCCCTTCGCGGGCGGCTGAACAGGTGATTGCTTGATCCACGAGGGAATGGGGCAGTGCTGTCGGTAGTCTCATGACCCCCCGCTCGAGACAGGGAGCCCCATGCGCAAGCTGATCGTATTTCTGATCGTGCTCGTCATTCTCCTTGTCGCCGTCGATCGCGTCGCCGTGGCCGGCGTCGAGCGCGATCTCGCCAACCGCATCGCGGCGACGGCCGACCTCTCCGGAACGCCGACGGTGACAATTGAGGGCATCCCATTTCTCACCCAGGCGGTCACCGGCCGCTATCCGGAGGTACGGTTCAATCTCGGCACGTTCACCTACGGAGACGTGCCGGTGAAGAACCTGCGGGGCGCCGCCTACGACGTGACGGCCCCCCTGGCCGACATCATCCAGAACAGACCCAACATCCGGGCCGGTCGCGTGACCATCAGTGGCACCCTCACCAGGGCCACCATCGACAAGTACGCCCCCCAAGGCGTCAAGATCGGCGGCAACGGGCGG
This sequence comes from [Actinomadura] parvosata subsp. kistnae, assembly GCF_900323885.1. GTDB lineage: Bacteria > Actinomycetota > Actinomycetes > Streptosporangiales > Streptosporangiaceae > Nonomuraea > Nonomuraea composti. The sequence goes on from NZ_OOHJ01000018.1 coordinate 3,498,422, forward strand.
CGGCTCACGGCGTCGGGCGAGGTCACGATGGGGGTGAACAAGGTGAAGTTCAACGCCGAGATGCGCGTCGAGCTCGCCGACGGGGGGATCAAGCTCCAGGCGGAGAAGATCCAGGGCGTGCCCGACCAGGTCGCCCGGCTGATCTCCTACACCATCCCGTTCCAGGGCAAGCTGCCCTTCGACGTGAAGGTGACCGGGGTCAAGAGCGTGGCCGAAGGGCTCGAGTTCTCGGCCGAAGCGTCTGACGTGCCCATCCGTGGATGACGCTGAACCGCTCCGGCCCGCCATACGTGATGAGGGCGTGAGCACAGCCGGTACCGCCGACGAGGAACTCGTGAAGACCCTCTTCGACGAGCACGCCGGGCCCCTCTACGGCTACGTTCTGCGACTGACCGGTGACTCCGGGCGGGCCGAGGACGTCGTCCAGGAGACGCTGCTGCGAGCCTGGCGGCACCCCGAGGCGATGTCCGGCCGGCCCATCCGCGCGTGGCTGTTCACGGTGGCCCGTAACCTCGTCGTGGACCAGCACCGCGCCAAGAAGGCCAGGCCGCCCGAGACCGGCGACGAGGCGCTGGCGGTCCTGCCGGCCGACGACGAGCTGGAGCGCGCCGTCGAGTCGTGGGCGGTGGCCGAGGCGCTGGCCGCGCTGCGGTCCGAGCACCGCGAGGTGCTCCTGGAGGTCTACTACCGGGGACGATCGGTGAAGGAGGCGTCGGCGACGCTGGGCATACCGCCGGGCACGGTCAAGTCCCGTACGTACTACGCGCTGCGCGCGCTCAAGCTGGCGCTCGAGGAACGGGGGCTGGCACCGTGATGACCTGCGAGGAGGTCCGCATCTCGCTGGGCGCGCACGCCCTGGGCGCGCTCGACGAGGAAGAGGCGCTGGAGGTCGACAACCACCTGGCGACGTGCGAGGCGTGCGGCGCCGAGCTGATGGAGCTGGAGGGTGTCGGCGCCTTCCTGGGCAAGGTGTCGGAGCGGGACGTCGAGCTGGTGGCCAGCCCGCCGCGCCGCGTGCTCGACCGGCTGCTGAAAGACCGGGTCAAGCGCACCAGGCGGGGCCGCGTCCTGCTGTCCGTGGCCGCCGCGGCGGCGGTCCTGGTCGTGGGCGGCACCGTGTGGACGACGATCGCGACCGGCTCCGGCGGGGGCTCGTCGAGCGCGGCGGGGGCTCCCCAGCCCGCGTCGTCGCAGGCGCCGCCCGAGCTGCTGCGCGACCAGAGCGGGTTCGCCCAGGAGCAGGCCAAACCCAAGAGCACCGCGGAACCGTCCCAGAGCGCCGCCGCACCGTCCCAGAGCGCTGCCGCACCGTCCCAGAGCGCTGCCGCACCGTCCCAGAGCGCTGCCGCACCGTCCCAGAGCCCGGCCGTCCCCGACAGCGCGTCCGACTCCCAGCTGCGGCCCAGCGCGCGGGCGCGCGCGACCGACGAGCTCGCCTTCCACGGCGACAACGAGCGCCTCGACTACTACGCCACCGTGCTCGTCCGGCCCGCCGCCGCGGGCACCGCCGTCGGCGTGCACGTCAACGGCGTGCCGGTCGGCACCACCTGCGGCCTCGTCGTCGTCGGCACCGACGGGCGGCGCGAGCGCGCGGGCACCTGGACCATCCGCCAGCAGGACTACGACAGCGGGAAGATCTTCCGTTACCAGAGCGCGACGGCCCTGGAGCGGATCCGGCGCTTCGAGATCGTCGACGGCTCGGGCAGGCTGCTCGTCAAGGTGCCCATGACGGCGACGGCCCGGGGGAAGTAACGGGCCCGCCGCGCGGTTGCACTGAAGCATGACGACCGATGCCGGCGGCGGCCGGCTGTCCGCCGCCGACCTCGGCGCCGAGCTGGGCCAGCGGGCCACTCTGGTGCAGTTCTCCACCGCGTTCTGCCAGCCGTGCCGGGCCACCCGGCGCGTGCTGGCCGACGTGAGCGCGCTCGTGCCCGGCGTGCGCCACGTCGAGATCGACGCCGAGTCCCGGCTCGACCTCGTCCGCAGGCTCGGCATCACCAGCACCCCCACCGTGCTCGTGCTCGACGCGGCCGGCGGCATCGTCAAGATCGCCTCGGGGCAGCCGCGCAAGGCCGCCGTCCTCGCCGCTCTCGCGGCCGCCGTACCCGCGTCATGACTGTGAGCCGTCTCACAAGTCGTCTCACCAACCGGACGAGATGTGACAGATGACGAGACGCCGAGTAGTGTCGTCGCCATGAACCCATCGACAGAGCTGCTGACGAAGCGGCGCGCGGTTGACTTCTGCCGCGTCGCCACTGCGCTCTGTCGCGCTGCCTGAGGACGATCTCGCGCGGACTTTTCGATCCGCCCCAATCGACCCTTCAGGAGCATCCCGCGATGCGTGCCTACCCAAGAGCGCTGCGTTCCGGCGCGGCCACCACCCACCCTGGTCCACGCCTCCGTCCCCGTGACGGAGGGCTTCAGGCTGCTCGCCGTCCAGGCCGTGGTCCTCGCGCCCGGAGCGTTCCACCGCTCGCCGTCCGCGATGCTCTCCAAGGCGCTCGTCCGGAGCGATCGGAAGGTCACCCCGCCTTCCTCAACGCAGCCATCGGATCTTGCCTCGGCTGCGAAACGTACCTGCTCATTCGCCGACTACTGCCCGCTGCCAACATGGAGGTATCCAAATGAGCCGCTCCGCCGCCCTGGTGGACGCCGACTGGGTCGAGGCCAACCTCGACACCCCCGGAGTCGTGCTCGTCGAGGTCGACGAGGACGTCAGCGCCTACGACAAGGGCCACATCCGTGGCGCCGTGAAGGTCGACTGGCGCAACGACCTGCAGGACCCGGTGCGTCGCGACTTCGTGGACAAGACCGGTTTCGAGGCGCTGCTGTCCGACCGTGGCATCTCCAACGACGACACCGTGGTCCTCTACGGTGGCAACAACAACTGGTTCGCCGCCTACGCGTACTGGTACTTCAAGCTGTACGGCCACGAGAACGTGAAGCTCCTCGACGGCGGGCGCAAGAAGTGGGAGCTCGACTCCCGCGAGCTGGTCAAGGACGTGCCGCAGCGGGCCAAGACCCAGTACGTCGCCAAGGAGCAGGACTCCGCGATCCGCGCCTTCCGCGACGACGTCGTCGCCGCCATCGGCAAGCTCAACCTCGTCGACGTGCGCTCGCCCGACGAGTTCACCGGCAAGCTGCTCGCCCCGGCCCACCTCCCGCAGGAGCAGGCCCAGCGCGGCGGCCACGTGCCCACCGCCCGCAACATCCCGTGGTCCAAGGCGGCCAACGACGACGGCACCTTCAAGTCCGACGACGACCTGCGCGCCCTCTACCAGGAGGCCGGCGTCGACTTCGGCAAGGACACCATCGCCTACTGCCGCATCGGCGAGCGCTCCGCGCACACCTGGTTCGTGCTGCACGAGCTGCTCGAGCAGTCCAACGTGAAGAACTACGACGGTTCGTGGACCGAGTACGGCTCGCTCGTGGGCGTGCCGATCGAGCTTGGGGAGGCCCGCTAATGTCGACTGCAGCACAGGGGTGCGGAGCGCCGGAGCAGACCATCGCGCTGCCCGCCGGGATCGACCTGTCCAACCAGGCCGTCATCCAGGGCGTCGTCACCGGCGCCGGCACGGCGTACGCCCGACTGCTCGACCACTCCGGTGAGTTCACCGGCGAGGTCGTCGTCTCCGACGACGGCATCTTCCGCTTCTTCGCCGCGCCCGGCGACTGGACCGTCCGCATCATCGCGGGCGGCGGCGTCACCCGCGACGTGCAGGTGGAAGCCAAGCTGGGCGAGGTCGCCCAGCTCGCGGTGGCCGTCTGAGCACCACGAAGACCACAGAGGCCCGCGTTCTCCCGTGCTGGGGGACGCGGGCCTTTCCGCATGCCGTGGATGAGCCCAGGGGTGCGACCGGACGCCCGCGGGGGGCGAATCGGGTGCAACCGGTCGGCGCGTGGCGGTGTTGTAGTGAACGTGGTTGAAACCGACTGTCCCGACCCGGTGCGCAAGGCGCTGCTCGACGACCTCGACGAGGGCTTCGCCGAGCTGTACGGCGCCTACCGCGGCCTGGTCTTCTCGACCGCGCTGCGGCTGAGCGGGCGCTGGGCCGACGCCGAGGACTACACCGCCGAGGCGTTCCTGCGCGCGTACCGGGCCCTGGCCGGCTACTCACCCGAGCGCATCGCCGGGCTGCAGCCGCGCGCCTGGCTGATGACCATCCTCATGAACGTCTGGCGCAACTGCGCCCGCGCCAAGTCCCGGCGCCCGCCCACCGACCTGGTGGAGGAGCCGGTGGAGGAGGCCGACCCCGGCGAGGGCGTCGAGGCGGCCGCGGTCCGCCGCGAGATCGGCGACGAGCTCGCCGCCCTGCTCGGGCAGCTCCCCGACGAGCAACGCGCCGCCGTCGTGCTCAGGCACGTCGTGGACCTGCCGGTCAGCGAGATCGCCACCGTACTGAAGATCCCCCAGGGCACGGTCAAATCACACGTGTCACGAGGGCTGAGGCGGCTACGCGCACTAGGAGGTGCCCGATGACTCAGGATCCCCTGCTCACCGGACTCGCGGCACTCGCCGCGGAGCCGCCGGAGAGCCTGCTCGACCGGATCGCGGCCCGCTGGGTCCGCGTGCCGGCGCCCATCGGCGAGCTGACGGTCGCCTACACCGACCACGGCATCGCCTACGTGCACGCCGGCGACGGCTTCACGCAGGCGTTCAGGGAACGCTTCGGCCGCCCCCTGCTGCCCGCCGCCCGCCCGCCCGCCGGCCTGCTCCCCGCCCTGCGCACCGGCCGCCTGTCCGGCCTCCGGCTCGACCTGCGCGGCCTCAGCGACTTCCAGCGCGCCGTGCTGGAGGCCACCCGCGCCATCCCGCGAGGCGAGGTCCGCCCCTACTCCTGGATCGCCGCCCGCATCGGCTCCCCCCGGGCCGTACGCGCCGTCGGCACCGCCCTGGGCCGCAACCCCGTCCCCCTGCTCATCCCCTGCCACCGGGTCACCCGCTCCGACGGCGCCGTAGGCGACTACGTCTTCGGCACCACGGCCAAGGAACGCCTCCTGCTCGCCGAAGGCGTGGACCTGGACCGGCTCCGGGGGCTGGCGGGGGAGCGCGTGTTCTACCTGGCCAGCGACACGACCGGCGTGGTGTGCTTCCCGACCTGCCACAACGCCCGCCGCATCACCCCGGCGCACCGGCACGGCTTCCGCAGCGTGGCCCAGGCCCGCGCAGCCGGCTACCGCCCCTGCCGCACCTGCCGCCCAGCCGAGGACGTCCCCGCCTAACCCCTCCGCACCCCCGATCCCACCTGCCGTCCCCATCCCGCCCATCCTGCGCGCCCTGCGGCGTGCGCAGCCCTGCCTCCTGGGGCGGCCCTGCCCACCGTGTGCGTGCAGCCGTGCTCCCTGCGCAGCCGTGCTCCCTGCACGGTCCTGCCCTCTGCACGGCCCTGCCGACGATGCGTGCACAGTCCGGCGCCTCTGTGCCGGGCCCGTCCGGCCCGCACGGCGTCGCGTCCAGCCCCCTGCCCAGCCCCGCCCCCCCTCGGTCGGTGCGGCCTTGGGACGGCCGTCGTTGTGCGGGCCGCCTCGGTCGCCGTACACGTCGCGCCGAGCTCCGCCGCACACCGTCCCGCCGACCCGGCGCCGGTTGGAGGGGCGTGAGATGGGCGGGGCGGCGCGGCGCGCTACCGCCCGTGCCGTGCCTGCCGCCCAGCCCTGGAGGACATTCCCGCGTGGCTCAGATGGGTTTGGTCGGGTAGCGCATGAGGAGGGTGGCGCGGACGACGTCGGGGCCGTGGGCGCGGTAGCCGTGGGGCACGTCCGACACCCACGAGATATGGTCGCCGGGGCCCGCCGTCAGGGGCTCGTCGATGGGGCCGGCGCTGAGGGTGCCGGTGAAGACCGTGACGTGCTCGCTGACGCCCTCGTGGTGCGCGGGTGAGGTCTGGGTGAGCCCCGGCGGGATGCGGACGCGGTAGAGCTCGTACGTGACCCGGTCGTCCTCGAACACCTCGAGCAGCTCGGCCTCGATCGCGGTGCCGCGCATGATCTGCGGCTCGGGCGGCGCGTCGAGGATGGCCCCGATCGGAACGCCGAGCTGCGCGGTGATCGCCCAGAGCGTCTCCAGGGTGGGGTTGCGGGTGCCGGTCTCGACGCCGGACAGCGTGGCCTTGCCGATGCCGGCGCGTTTGGCGAGCTCGGAGAGCGAGACCCCGCGCGCCTGCCGCAGCCGCCGCAACCGATCGCCTACCACGCGCGGATCGGTGTCGAGTGCGGGCTGCGGGTCCATACAGTCATATTGCCGCACATTCGTCCAGCCTGTGGGCCGCGTTAGCCGCCTGTTCATGATCGATCTGCGGAGAGTAGCGCTTTTGGCATGGTGCTGCTGCGCTCCACGGGACAGACCGCTACGATTCCACAGATGTCCGGATCGACAGGTGTGACGGCACCCCCGCGACCTGGGCCTACGCCGGCTCAGCAGATGCCGTCCCCGTACTCGCTGCCCCTGCACGCCCTCCGACTGGCGGGCAAGTGCGCCATGCCGCTGATCCTGTGGTTCTCGGCGGGGGAGCTGGCGCGGTTCGTCCTGATGTATGCCGCCACCGAAGTGGCCTACGGCGACGCGCGGCAGGTCCGCCTGGTCATCGTGATGACGCTGCTCACGATCATCGTGCTGGCGTCGCTGACGGTCACCACCGGCATGCTCTACAGCCTGCGCGGCGCGCTGTGGGAGATGCGCGCCAGAGCCGGTGACGGGGTGGCGGACGAGCGCTTCTTCAGGGCGCTCGACCGGGTCGCCCCGGCGTTCGCGGTGCTCTACCTGGCCTGGGGGTTCCAGAACGCGGACGCCAGAGAAGTCATCCAGATGGACTACTTCCACAACTTGCAGGAAGGGCTGAACGACTCGTTCTTCGGCGAGGGCAACCTCGTCGGCCGGGGGCTCATCGACCTCGACTGGCGGGTGTCCATCGGGGCGATGGCCGTCACGTTCGTGCTGAAGCTGCTGTTCGCCAAGCTCGTGGAGCAGGGCAAGGGGAAGTTCGCCGGCTTCGGCGCGGCCTTCTCCGAGTTCGCCTTCGTCTTCTACGGCCTCAACGGCACCGTCGCCATCGCCGACGCGCGCTCGGAGTGGATGGACCACCGCACGGTGGTGGCCGGCACGAAGGAGGCCTGGCAGGAGGCGCAGGAGCACCTGCCGGCCTGGAAGGCGATCACCGACGCGTTCGGCGACTTCTGGCCGCTGTTCCTCGACGCGGTCGCGGTGCCGCTGGCCTGGCTCACCGTGGCGATGCTGGTGTTCGGCGCCTACTCCGACGAGACCCGCGCCCTCGTCAAGGGCACCCGCCTGGAGCGCGGGGTCGACCGGCTGGAAAGCTCCCACGATCTGACGCAGAAGTCGTTCAACCAGGTGACGGGCGGGTTCCGGGACCGCTGGCTGCCGCTGGCCAACTCGCTGCGCATGATCGTCAACGCCGGGCTGCCGCTGTTCGGCATGATGTGCCTGTGTTACGTGGCGCTCGACGTGGGCGGCCAGCTCGCCGACCGCTGGGTGCGGACGCTGATCGGCTCCCGCACGGAGTGGGAGTGGGTGATTCAGGGGCCGCCCCTGTTCTTCCTGCACGAGCTGGTCGTGACCGTGCTCACCATGGCGCTGCTGGCGGCCACGTACGACATCGCGGCCACCAGGGCCCGGCTCAGCGGCCGGCCGCTCACCGACGTGTGAACCGCAGGACCTCGATGTCCTTGGGCATCTTCTCGATGGCCGCGCGGTTGAAGATGTCCTCCGTCGGGGTGTCGGAGCGGTAGTTGCTCGGCCGGAACGACAGCTCCACCTCGTCCGCCACCGCGGTGGGCACGATGGCGCCCGCCGGGATCTCGTACGTCTTGCCCACCTCCATGCGGTCCGTGGGCCGTTCGACGGTGGTCGCGACCTCCACCACCCAGGTACGGCCGGCGCGGTCCGTGAGCCGCAGGTCGGCCGGGAGGGCGGTCATGGTGGCGCTGGCCTCGTCGACGACCTTCTTCGTGATGTCCACCTGCATCCAGGTCACCTCGGGGCCGTAGCCGCCGTTGTCCTTCGGGGCCGGCTCCATGCGCTTGACGGAGCCCGTCCACTCGACGCCGTTGACCTGGGCGGCCTGGCCGGGGGCGACCCTGATCTCCTTGGTCTCCTTCGTCGTCTGCACCTCGTAGAAGCCGTAGCCGTCGTAGACCTGGGCCCCTGTGATCAGCAGCGACACCGCGACGGCGCCCACCGCGATCAGGACCTTGCGCCCTCGTCGCGGCTTGCCGGGCGCGGGTTGGGCCGCGTCCGGTTGCCCGGCGTCCGCCGGCTGTCCAGGGTCGGCCGGGTGCTGGGAGGCTGCCGCCGGCGGTGGGATCGCGGGCCGTGCGGCCGGGGCGGGGACGGTCTGCTCGGGGTCCTCCGGGTGCGGCGTGGGGGGCATGATGCCGTGCGCGGCCCGATGTGCCTGGTAGAGGGGCGCGGGAGGCCGTACGGCGGGCATGGGCTGGGTGGCGGCGCCGATGGGATGCTCGCCCTTGGGGGCGGGAGGCCAGACCTGCTGGTCGGACGGAGCCTGCCGCCCCTGCCCCAGCGGACGGCCGGAGGGTGGCTGAGGGCCGTATCCGGGCACGCCGGGCCCACCGGCCTGGTCCTGGGACGGCGGCTGCCCCTGCGGCGCGGCGTGCCTGCGTGCCGGCCGCTGCCGCAGCGGCGCACCCTGCGCGTGCCGCCCCGGCTGCCCGGGCGACGGCTCGCCCTGGGGCGGCCCGGCTTGCGCCGACGGCCCCGCTTGCGCCGGATCGGCTCCCCAAGGAGCGGCGTGAGCCGGACCCGAGTGAGCCGGACCCGCGTGGGGCGGGGGGACGGGGTGTGGGGTGGGAGGGTAGGCGCCCAGGCCGGGCGGCGGTTGCGGGCTGGGCGGAGGTTGGCGCAGGTCCGACGGTTCCTGCGGGTCGGATGGCTGCGGTACGGGCGGCGGCGCCGGTTGCTCGTCGCGCCGGCTCTCGTTCCGGGGAGCGAACCAGTCGCGCTCGTCGTGCGAACTCATGCTGCGATCACTTCTTGTCGGTCGAGTAGACGTTCTGCGGCGCGGCGGCCAGCTTCTTGGCGGCCTCCTCGTCGAGGCCGAGGTCGATCTCGACCGAGGGCTGGTAGGACTCCACGATGAAGGTGGCCGGCAGGCCGAACGTGACGCTCGCGCCGGGCAGTGCCGAGGCCGGCACCTCGAAGAAGTACCGGCCGCTGGTCCAGATGTCCGGCTGCACCCACTTCTGCTGGAGTGTCACGGTGGACGGCACCCGGTCCGTGGCGTCGAACTTCTTGCCGTCGGCGGTCTCCAGCACCGGCTGCCCGAGGTGGTAGGGCTTGACGGCGGACTTGGCCTTGACGGTGAGGATGAGGAAGAGCTCGTCGGTTTCGACGGTGGTGGTGCTGCTCTGGATCGCCTTGGCGGTGGTGAGGGATTCGAGCCGCAGGCTGAAGCGCCGCGCGTCGACGGCCTCGCCCTTGTCGCCGGTGTAGACGAGCGCGTCGCTGAACTCGTTGTCGGTCATGTGGTGGGACTGCACCCACACGGCGGCGGCGATCAGGAGCACGCCGGCGACCGCGCCGAGCGCTCTGGCTCCGCCGCTCTGGCGGCGCCGTTCGCGTCTCTCGCGGCGGGACGGCACGACGGCGGGCGCCTGCTCTGTTGCGGTCACGTCGTGTCACCCTTCTTGACCGGCAGGACCACCCGGGCCTTGATCTCGGGCAGGAATCCCTTGCCGGCCTCCTTGCTCTCCAGCCCCCAGTGCGGGACGGCGGCGACGGGATCTTCGGAGTACTCGAAGGCGCCCACGTCGAGAGTGATCTTGTCCGGGGGCTGCTGGCCCTCTTTCAGCGTGTACCGGACGATCACCTGGCGGGTGACCCCGGGGTGCAGTTGCCGGCTCTCGCCCCCCTTGACCCGGACGAAGCTGAACGGCCCCGCGTCCTCGGGGAACGCCGGGGAGATCTTGACGAGGGAGCCGGCGAAGTCGGCGGCCTGGTAGGCGAGCTCGATCTTGGCGGGCGGGTTCCCCACCCCGGAGGTCTCGTCGCTGGTGTTGGTGACGTCGAAGACCAGCTCCAGGAACCGCTTGTCCTCGGCGAAGTCGGAGTCGGCGCGCTCCACCGTCACGCGCGACTCGACGAACTTGGTGGTGTAGCGGCCCTGGTCGAGCACCGCGCCCGGCCCGAGCGTCTCCGGCTCCTCCGGGGCCTCGTTCAGACCGCCCAGCAGCGCGGTGATGCCGACGACCGTGATGGCCACCAGGGCGATCGCCGGGACGGCTACCGGGCGTCTGGGCTTGTCAGTGCTGCCGCCGGAGGGTTCCGTCATGGGTACGAATGGTAATAGGTCTCGCTTGTCCCATCTGCCGCAATGCTCCCATCGGACCGGTCGAAATTGCCGAGAACCCTGCCGCTATAGCGGTTGTAGCTCATACGCTGTCACGGAGCGGAAGGGCTGACCCCTACTCCTCATGACATATCGGCGGCCGGAGGGTCACGTGACGGACGTGCATCCCGAGCATGCCCAGCTCCAGGCGGACCGCATCTACCTGGGCTGGCAGTACATCCTGCTGCACCCCGACCCCGGCCCGCCGCCCAAGCGTCCCTCGCCCGTCGAGGAGGAGCCCCCGGAGGGGCCCGATCCCGTCCGGCAGGAGCTGCTGCGCCGCGAGCGGCTGCAGGAGGACATGCTCAACCGGCCGGTACGGTTCCTGCGCCTGGTCATGCTGGCCCTGACCGTGGTGATCCTCGCCGCCGCCCTGGCCGGTTACCTGGCCTGGCCGTTCGCGCTGGTCGCGCTGGTCGCCGCGGGCGGCGTGGCGGCGATCCTCAGCTACGCGCTGCTGCAGGGCGACCGGGCCGTCAAGTACCGGGTGCTGGAGCAGCAGGCCAGGGACGAGCGGCAGCGCAGGGAACGCGACAAGGACCTGTTCCGCGCCCAGGAGGAGCACGCCCAGCGCTACCGGGAGTGGCAGGAGTCGAAGGAGCGCTACGACCGGCAGCTCACCTGGTACGCGGTGGCCGTACCGGACGAGATCGACCGCATCGACGTGGCGGGCGGCACCTTACCCGGCTGGTCCGCGCTGGTCACGCTGCTGGGCGCCACCCGGCTCTACAGCGGCGGGCACCTGACCGTGCTGGACCTGTCGGAGGGCGCGATCGCGAAGGACCTCATCGAGCTGGCCCGCAAGGGCGGCGACGACCCGCTGGTGTGGGTGCTGCCGGTCGATCTGCCGAAGCTCGACCTGGGCGCCACGCTCAAGCCGGAGGCGTTCGCGGACGTGCTGGCCCACGTGGTGAGCGTGAGCGAGGAGCAGCGCAGCACCCGCGACCTCAGCTTCGACAACGCGATCCTGGAGCGCGTCCTGGAGGTGCTGGGGGAGAACGCGACGATCAGCCAGGTCACCGCCGCGCTGCGGGCGCTGGCGCAGGTGGGCGACCCGCGCGACGACCTGCGGTTCGGGCTGATCACGGCGACGCAGCTCGAACGCATCGGCACGCTGTTCGGGCGCGGCGTGAGCGACCGGGTGGTGATCGAGCGGGCCTGGGCGCTGGAGTCGCAGCTCCGGAAGCTGGAGACGCTCGGCACCGAGGCCGTGCGGCTGCCGCCCGCCAGGCTGCGGGTGGTGAGCATGGACCGGCAGGCCGGGGTGTTCGGCAACCGGGTGCTCGGCACGTACGTGGCGACCGCCCTGACCCACATCCTGCGCCAGTCGCCCTCCTCCGACCGGCCCTGGTACCACACGATCATCGTGGCGGGCGCGGACAAGCTCAGGGGCGACGTGCTCGACCGGCTCATGGACGCCTGCGAGACCTCCCGGACGGGGCTCGTGCTGACGTACCGGTCGCTGACCCCGACCGTGCGGGAACGGCTCGGCAGGGGGCACGCGGCGGTCGCGTTCATGCGGCTCGGCAACGCCGAGGACGCGCGGGTCGCCAGCGAGCACGTCGGCACCGAGCACCGCCTGGAGCTGGCCCAGCTCACCGAGACGATCAGCGAGTCGCTGCCGGGCCTGGACGGCGGCTACACCTCCACGATCTCCCAGGTCGAGGACGACCGGGAGGAGCACGACGGCGACCGCGCCGACCTGGCCGAGGACATCACCGAGTCCACCGAGTGGGGCAGGACCGCCGACAAGATCTCCGAGAAGGAGCGGGTGCTGCAGCGCTCGCGCGAGTTCCTCGTCGAGCCGCACCAGCTCCAGCAGCTCCCCACGACGTCCGTGATCGTCACGGACGCCACCGCCGACGGCCGCCGGGTCCGCCTCGCCGACGCGAACCCGGCCATCCTCACCTTCCCCAAGACCACGCTCGGCGAGCTGGAGGACGTCCGTGAGGCCGTCCTGGCCCTCGACCCCCGGGCCGGCGACGGCAACGGAGAGCCGCCGCCGAACCTCGGGCCACCACCGCCACGCCTGGACTGGCGCAAGGGCAGGCAATGACATGGTCAATGTCAACGTGACGAGCTGACGGTTGGCGGAATTTAACAAAGAACCGTCTGTGGGGGATTGAAATGCAGCCGAGTGTCTCGCTGAGCGGGCCCTGGTATCGAATTCAGTCGATCGCAGCACCCTCGCGAAGCTCGTCGGCGGAGTGGGATTTCGTCACCGTGCTTCCCGCGGTGCTGTCTGCGGCGCAGCGTGGCCGGCCGTTCGTCATCGGCTGGTTGTCCCGGGGCTCGGGGGCGCCGCTCGAACTCATCACGAACGCGGGCCCGCTGTCGCCGCCGCGCCAGCCGCGCAGGTCCACCGACCTGCCGGACGACCCGAGCGGGCCGCAGCCGCTGCTGTTCCCGGGCGGCGCGCGCGGGGTGCTGCTGAACGAGGAGTACCTGGCCGACCTGTCGGACCTGGTGTGGACGCCGTGCCCGGGGCGGCAGGCGCCGCCGCTGGGCAGCAAGGGGCGCGAGTTCGACCCCGACGAGCTGAAACGGCCCACGCTGTTCGAGTCGACGCTGGTGACGCTCATGTCGCGGCCGTTCGCGTGGCTGGTCGTCGCCGAGCCGACCGACCTGCTCGACGCCGAGGTGGCGCACCTGCGCACGCAGCTCAACGTGCTGCGGCAGTACGGCGACGCCTCCGAACGCTCCCGCTTCGACGCCGAGCGGGCCGAGCGGCGCATGCAGGAGCTGGACGCCTTCCGCGAGGCCGGCCTGTGGAACGTGCGCGTGCTGGCCGGCGGGGCCACGGCCGAGGAGCTGCGGCAGATCGCGCCCGTGCTCGTCGGGTCCGTCGAGATGAGCCAGCACCCGTACCGGCTGCGCAGCTCGCACGGGGCCGCGTACACGCTGACGGAAGCGCTGGCGATCACCATGCAGGACCCGGCCGACGGCGCCGCCGCCCCGTTCGCCGCCACCGCGGGGGCGCTGGCCGCGCTGGCCGGGCTGCCCCGGCGGGAGGTGCCCGGCGTGCGCGTGCTGGACTCGGGCTTCTTCGACGTGACCTCCGAGTCGGACGGCGGCGAGCTGGAGCTCGGCGAGATCCTCGACGGCCAGGACCGGGGGGTGGGCGCGTTCCGGGTGCCGCTGGCCACCCTGAACCGGCACGCGTTCGTCACGGGCGCCACCGGCTCGGGCAAGTCGCAGACCGTGCGGCACCTGCTGGAGCAGCTCAGCAGGGCCCGCATCCCGTGGCTGGCCATCGAGCCGGCCAAGTCCGAGTACGCCGCCATGGCCGGCCGCGTCGACGACCCCGTCACCGTGATCAACCCGTCGGCGCCCGACGGCGTGCCGTTCAGCGTCAACCCGCTCGAACCCGAGCCCGGCTACCCCGTCCAGGCGCACATCGACATGGTCAGGGCGCTGTTCATGGCCGCCTTCGACGCCGAGGAGCCGTTCCCGCAGATCATGTCGCTGGCGCTGCAACGCGTCTACGAGGCGACCGGCTGGGACGTCGTCACCGGCGGCGCCGTGCCCGGCTCGAACGTCCCGCCCAGCGTCCCCACCCTCGAACAGCTCCAGCGGCACGCCATGGACGTGATCAAGGAGATCGGCTACGGCCGCGAGGTGCAGGCCGACGTGGAGGGCTTCATCTCGCTGCGGCTGCGCTCGCTGCGCGTCGGCTCCGCCGGCCGCTTCTTCGAGGGCGGCCACCCCGCCGACATCGGCGGCCTGCTGGAGCGCCAGGTCGTGCTCGCCATCGAGGACGTCGCCAACGACGAGGACAAGGCGTTCCTCATGGGCACCCTGATCATCCGGATTGTGGAGCACCTCCGCATGCGGGCCAGGCGGGAGCGCTCCGGCGGGCTGCGGCACGTCATCGTCATCGAGGAGGCGCACCGGCTGCTGCGCGACCGCGGCACCGGCCGGGCCTCCACCCACGCGGTCGAGCTGATGGCCGGGATGCTCGCCGAGATCAGGGCGTACGGGGAGGGCATCGTGGTGGCCGAGCAGATCCCCACCAAGCTCGTCTCCGACGTCGTCAAGAACACGGCGCTGAAGGTCGTGCACCGGCTGCCCGCCGAGGACGACCGGCAGCTCGTCGGCGCCGCCATGAACCTCAGCGACGAGCAGTCCCGCCACGTGGTCTCGCTGCAGCCGGGCTCGGCGGCGGTGTTCGCCGGCGGCATGGACCGGCCGCTGCGGGTGCGCGTCCCGCTCGGGGAGTCCAGGGAGAAGGCGCTGCCGGGGCCGCCGCCGCCGATCCGCGGGCGCCGCTCGGCCGCCTGCGGCGCGCAGTGCCGCACCGGGCAGGCGTGCACGCTCGTCGAGCTGCGCGAGGCCGACGTGCTGGCCGGCGCGGCCGAATGGGCGTGGCTGCGCATCTGGTGCGACACGGTCGTGCTGGCCTTCGTCGGCAACCGGCCGCTGCCCGGCGTGCCGCGCGCCCTGTCGGCCGCCTGGGCGGAGCTGCCGGCGCGGCGCCGCGAGTGCCTGCTCGCCACTCTTGTGGAACGGGCGGTGCAGCGGCGCGCCTGGGCCCTGCGCACCTGGTTCGACCCGGCCCTGCTGACCGAGAAGGCCGCCGAGACCGCCACCCGGCTGCTGGCCGGCGCCGACAGCGGCGGCGAGCGCCCCGGCGCCTCGTGGGTCATCCCGCAGGTGCGCTGGCTGCACGAGGTGGACCGGCTCTTCCCGTACGGGCAGCCGGCCCCGAACCTGCGCAGCCCCGCCCCGCCCATGGAGTACGCCCTGTTCCGCCAGCCCGGCGGCGGCCACGGCTCCGTCGAGCCCGAGCTGCTCGGCCACCGCGCCAAGGCCCTGCGCCACCACCCGCTGTCGATGGAGGTGGACCACAACAGGGCGCTGGCCTGGCGGGTCATCCTCGGCGACGACGAGCACGAGGGCGTGCAGCGCGACATCGTGACGGTCGCGATCGGCGTCGAGTCCTCGGCCAGGATCCGGCACGTGGGGCAGACGATGGGGGCGGGGTGGCTGGAGAGCGTGCTGTCGTGGCCGCGCCGCTTCGTGCTGCCGTTCGAGCACGGCGGCTCCCCGGAGATCGCCTTCACGGAACCGCCGGGCTCATGACCGCCGCCACCGCGTCTTGATCGCAAACGGCCGGGTTTTCGCGCGTGTCTCCAGACTTGGGGCCAACGCCGACTAGGATCCATGCACATGACCCAGCTTCCTCTGCGGGCCCAGCTCGCCAGTGCCCTGGGCCGCAGCGCCGCCACGCTGTCCAGGATGACCGGGCGTGGCGACGGCTCGGTGATCGGCGGACGGGTCGGCCTGCTGCTGGAGCCCGACCTCCTGCGCCAGCTCGCCCGCGACCGCAAGCTGGCCCTGGTCAGTGCGACCAACGGCAAGACCACCACCACCCGGCTCATCACTTCGGCGCTGCTGGAGCTCGGTGAGGTGGCCACCAACGCCTTCGGGGCCAACATGCCCGCCGGTCACGTCTCCGCGCTCTCCCAGCACAAGCGAGCCCCGTACGGCGTGCTGGAGGTGGATGAGAAATACCTGCCCGAGGTGCTCGCCACGACCGGCGCCGGCGTCGTCTGCCTGATGAACCTCAGCCGCGACCAGATGGACCGCGCGGCCGAGATCTGGCTGCTCGCCCAGAAGTGGCGCAAGGCCCTGTCCGGCAAGCCCACCCACGTCATCGCCAACTGCGACGACCCGCTCGTCACGTGGGGCGCCTCCACCGCCGCCAAGGTCACCTGGGTCTCGGGCGGCCAGCGGTGGAAGGAGGACTCGTGGTGCTGCCCCGAGTGCGGCGGCCCGCTCGACCGCAAGGACGCCGACTGGGCGTGCCGGGAGTGCACGTTCCACCGTCCCGAGCCGCAGTGGGTGGTCGACGGCGACGCGGCGATCGACCCGCGCGGGCAGCGCTGGCTGCTCGACATCCAGCTGCCCGGCCAGGCCAACCGCTCCAACGCGGTGATGGCGCTGGCGGTGGCCGAGACGTTCGGGGTGCCGGTCGACCGGGCGCTGCCCCGGCTGCGCGAGGTGACCTCGGTGGCGGGCCGCTACACCACCGTCGAGCGCGACGGGCGGCACGCGCGGCTGCTGCTGGCGAAGAACCCGGCGGGCTGGCTGGAGGCGTTCGACGTCGCCGACCCGCAGCTGCCGATCATCCTGTCGGTCAACGCGCAGGGCCCCGACGGGCGTGACACGTCGTGGCTGTGGGACGTCGACTACCGCATCCTGCGCGGCCGTCCCGTGTTCGTCACCGGCGAGCGCCGGCTCGACCTCGCGCTGCGCCTCGACGTCGCCGACGTGCCCTTCACGTTGTGCGGCACGTTCATGGAGGCGCTGGCCATGCAGCCGCCGGGGCGGGTGGACGTGATCGCCAACTACACCGCCTTCCAGCAGATCCGATCGGAGTTCGGCCGTGCCGTCTGACAGCGCCCTTCGCATCGTCTGGATCTATCCCGACCTGATGAGCACGTACGGTGACCAGGGCAACGTGCTGGTCCTGGAGCAGCGGGCGCAGCGCCGGGGGATCGAGACGGAGACGATCCACGTCCGCTCGGCCGATCCGGTCCCCGAGACCGGCGACATCTACCTGATCGGCGGCGGCGAGGACCGCCCGCAGATCCTGGCCGCCCGGCGGCTGCGCAAGGACGGCGGCCTGCACCGCGCGATCGCGCGCGGTGCTTCGTTGCTGGCCGTGTGCGCCGGCTACCAGATCATGGGCACCACGTTCGGCGGCGAGGAGGGCCAGCCGGTCGAGGGCATCGGCCTGCTCGACATCTCCAGCTCCCGCGGCCCCGCCCGCGCGGTGGGCGAGCTGGTCGCCGAGGTGGACGCGGCTCTCAACCTGCCCACGCTGACCGGCTTCGAGAACCACATGGGCGTCACCCACCTCGGCCCCGGCGTCCGGCCGCTGTCGAAGACGGTCAAGGGCGTGGGCAACGGCGACGGCTTCGAGGGCTGCTACGCCGGGCACGTGGTGGGCACGTACCTGCACGGGCCGGCGCTGGCCCGCAACCCCGCGCTGGCGGACCTGCTGCTGTCGTGGCGGGTGGGAGACCTGCCGCCGCTCGACGACTCCCGCTACGAGGCGCTGCGCCAGGAGCGCCTGGCGACCGTCCTGCAAGACTGACCGCGACCCGCCCCCCGGCCGCTCCCGCGGCCGGGGGCGAATGATGCCGGTCTTGGGGTAGGACGTCCGCCGTGGGATCCACGGTCACCGTCCCCCAGACGCGCACGATGGGCGGCGAGGAGCTGTCCGCCGACGACGCCTGGGAGACGCTGCGCAAGTACGGCGTCTGGCACTTCGTGCGCGACTCGTTCGTCAGGTTCCGCTACGGCGACGGCATGAGCCACGCGCGGGCCCTGGCCTTCCAGATCTGCCTGGCCATCATCCCCGGCGCCATCGCCGTGGTCGGCCTGAGCGCGGTCACCCACCAGGAGGAGCTGGGCCGGGTGCTGCGGCTCACGCTGAGCGCCCTGGCGCCCGGCGGCGGCGCGCGGGCGGTCTCGGAGGTGCTCGACGGCGGGAAGGGCGCCAAGGACGAGCTGGCGCTCTGGCTGGGCCTGGCCACCACGCTGGCCTCGCTCACCACGGCGATGGCCCAGTTCGAGCGGGGGGCGAACCGGATCTACGGCGTGGAGCGCGACCGGCCGTTCCACCGCAAGTACGCCAGAGCGGTGGTGCTCGCGCTGACCGCGGGCCTGTGCATGATCACCGGGTTCACGGTGCTGGTGGGCGGGGGCGAGCTCGGGCACGCGCTGGGCGAGACGTTCGGCTGGGGTGCCGGGGCCCGCCGGGCCTTCGCCGTGGCCCGCTGGCCGCTCGGCTTCCTGCTGGCGCTGGCGTCCATGGTCACGCTGTTCCGGGCCGCGCCGCGGCGCCGGCAGCCGGGGCACACGTGGCTGGCCGTGGGCGCGCTGGTGGCGCTCGGGTTATGGACGCTGTTCACGCTGGGCCTGGCCGCCTACACCGAGTACAACAGCACGTTCGGCGACACGTACGGGCCGTTGACGGCCGTCATGGCGCTGCTGCTGTGGTCGTTCCTCAGCTCGGTCGCGCTCTTCCTGGGGCTGGCGTTCGCGGCGCAGCTGGAGGCGTGCCGGGCCGGCTGCGTCGAGCCCGCGCACCCCGACCCGGGGCCCACGGCCGAGGAGGAGCGCGAGCCCTTCGTGGGTGAGGTGGGGTCGGCGGTGATCGCCGCGTTCAGAAGGGTCTTCAGGAGGGTTTGACATGCAGCCGTTCGGCTGCCTATTTTGGAAAAGGCAGCCGAACGGCTGCATGTTGGGATGGCGAGAGACGATGGACGAAGTGTTCAAGGCGCTGGCGGACGCCAGCCGCCGCAGGCTGCTCGACAGCCTGAACGCGCGCAACGGCCAGACCCTGCGCGAGCTGTGCGCGGGGCTCGACATGGCCAGGCAGTCGGTCAGCAAGCACCTCGCCGTGCTGGAGGAGGCCAACCTGGTCACCACCGTGCGGCGCGGGCGGGAGAAACTGCACTACCTGAACGCCGTGCCGATCAACGCCATCGCCGAGCGCTGGATCAACAGGTACGACCGCCGGCGCGCCGACGCCCTGGCGGATCTCAAAACGGCTCTGGAGGACCACCCGATGGCCAACGACCCCGACTTCGTCTACACCACCTACATCCGCACCACCCCCGAACGCCTCTGGCAGGCGCTCACCGACCCCGCCTGGACCGAGCGCTACTGGGGCGTCAAGCTCGACTCCGACTGGGCCGTCGGATCACCCGTGACCTGGGAGTACCAGGGCGTCACGATGAAGGACCCCGAGCAGGTCGTGCTGGAGTCGGAGCCCGGCAGGCGCCTGGCCTACACCTGGCACACCTTCACGCCGGAGTTCGCCCGGGTCGCCGGGTTCAGTGCCGACCAGCTCGACTCCCTCATGAACGACCCGAGGTCCGCCGTCAGCTTCGACATCGAGCAGCAGGGGGAGCAGGTCAAGCTGACCGTCACGCACGGCGGCTTCGGGCCCGGCAGCGCCGTGCGCAAGGGCATCAGCGGCGGCTGGCCGCAGATCCTGTCCAGCCTCAAGACCCTGCTGGAAACCGGCCAGACCCTGCCCGCCGGTCAGTAGACCAGCGCCTGCACGCCCTCCGTCGTGACCTCCTCCACAAACGCCGGCGCCCCTGCGATGCGGACCCCCTCGATGAGGTCGTCCACGGTGATGTTGCGGCGGGCGGCGCACTGCGTGCAGAGCGTCACCCGGCCGGCCGCCAGCACGGCGTCGAGCAGGTCGGCCAGCGGAGCGGCGTGCGGCAGGGCGAACTCCTTCGCCCTGCCCGGGAGCGCGAACCACGACGACTCGCCGGTCAGCCACAGGGAAACGGATACACCGCTCGCGAGCGCGGCGGCCGCGACCGTGAACGCCTGGTTGCAGCGCTCGGGAGCGTCGGCCCCCGCGGTCACCTTGATCACCAGTGATCGTGCCATGTCCGCCACCCTAGCCCCGCACGAGCCCGTACGGGCGTGCCACGCCACTACGCTTGAGTACCATGGAAGAACCTGAGGTGCACCCCGACCTGGAGCCCATCGCGTTCCTGCTCGGGCGGTGGGAAGGCGCCGGCGTGGGCGGCTACCCGACGATCGAGAGCTTCAACTTCGGCCAGGAGATCGAGTTCGGCCACAACGGCAAACCGTTCCTGACCTACGTGAGCCGCACCTGGCTGCTCGACGAGGCCGGCAACCGCGTCAAACCGCTGGCCACCGAGTCCGGCTACTGGCGGCCCCAGCCCGACCGGCAGATCGAGGTCGTGCTGTCGCACCCCACCGGGATCGTCGAGATCTACATCGGCGAGGTCGTCTTCCACAAGATCGAGCTGCGCACGGACGTGGTCGCGCGCACCGCCTCCGCCAAGGAGTACACCGCCGGCCACCGCCTCTACGGCCTCGTCAACGGCAACCTCATGTGGGCCTACGAGATGGCCGCCGTCGGGCACCCCCTCACCGACCACATGTCGGCCGAGCTGAAGAAGGTGGCCTGACCCCATGAGCGGCGCCCCGTTCACCGCCGACGTCGTCGAGGCGATCAAGCGGCACATGAACGACGACCACGCCGACGACGGGCTGACCATCGTCCGCGCCCTCGGCGGCCGGCCCGACGCCCAGACGGCGCTCACCAGCGACGTCGACGCCGAAGCCATCACGTTCACGATCGACGGGGGCGAGCGGGTGCGCGTGCCCTGGGGCGAGACCCTCACCGAACGCGCCCAGGTGCGCAAGGCCGTCGTACGGCTCTACCGCGAGGCGTGCGCCAAGCTCGGCCTCCCGGCCCGCGGCGAACACTGACCACATCACCCCGGAAATTGAAGAGGGCCCCAGGCAACACTCCGCCGATGCGGCGGGCCGGATGGACCATGGTCGGGATCGAACGTCCCGCCCTCCGGCTGCCAGGGGCCCCGGTGGTTGCCTCGTATTCGCGTCACGTCACGAGACAACAGTCCGCGACGTCAGCGGACAACCACCTCGCTAGCCCGACTATGACTAACCATTATTCGGACCACCTCCTTTCCGCGTACCCAAGAAGCTATGCGCTCCGCCGCGAAACGGGCAAGTGAATATCGTCCGGCCGTAGTATCGAAGGCATGACCGAGACGCAGTGGCATGAGGAACTCCGCGCCAAGGGCTACCGGGTCACCCCCCAGCGCCAGCTCGTGCTGGAGGCGGTCAAGGAGCTGGAGCACGCCACACCCGAGGAGATCTGCGTCAAGGTCCGCCAGACCGCCCGCGGCGTCAACATCTCCACCGTCTACCGCACGCTGGAGCTGCTCGAAGAGCTCGGCATGGTCACCCACACCCACCTCGGCCACGGCGCCCCCACCTACCACCTGGCCGCCGAGGCCGACCACGTGCACCTGGTGTGCCGGGGGTGCGACGAGGTGTTCGAGGTCCGGCCCGAGCTGGCGGACGGGCTGGTCAGGGGGCTGGACGAGGAGCTCGGCTTCGTCGCCGACGTCCACCACCTCACGGTCTTCGGCCGCTGCCGCAACTGCTGCTGACCCCCCTCACCACCCCGGGCGAGTGCGACGGGCACCGGGCAACGGGCGCCGGCGGTACGGATAGCCTGGATGGCATGCGTAGCCCTCTGCTCGACCTCCCGGGCGCCGTACCGGCGGACGCCCCCGACTCCGACGTAGCCGCGCACTACGGCGACCTGTTCGCCGAGCAGCGCGCACTGGTCAAGGGAGAGGCGGTCGTCGACCGCAGCAACCGCGAGGTGATCCGCATCTCCGGCGCGGACCGCCTGAAATGGCTCAACGACCTCACCTCGCAAAAGCTCGACACGCTCAAACCGGGCGAGTGGACGCAGACGCTCGACCTCGACCTCCAGGGCCGCGTCCAGCACCACCTCACGCTCACCGACGACGGCGAGAGCGTCCTGGCCCACGTGGAGCCGGGCACCGCGCAGAGCCTGATCGACTACCTCGACCGCATGCGGTTCATGCTGCGCGTCGAGGTCTCACGGGCCGACGACCTGGCCGTCCTGTCCACGGCCACCGAAGACTTCCTCGTGCCGCGCGCCGAGCTCGCCGACCACCTGGGCAAGCCGCTGGCGGGGCTGTGGGCGTACGAAGCGCTGCGCATCGAGGCGCACCGGCCCCGGCTCGGCTTCGAGACCGACCACAAGACGATCCCGCACGAGGTGGGCTGGATCGGCGCGGCCGTCCACCTCAGCAAGGGCTGCTACCGCGGCCAGGAGACGGTGGCTCGCGTCCACAACCTGGGCCACCCGCCGCGGCGCCTGGTCTTCCTGCACCTGGACGGCAGCGTCGACACCCTGCCCGCGCACGGCGCGCCCGTGATCTTCGAAAGCCAGGAGGTGGGCGTCGTCGGCTCCGCCGCCCGCCACCACGAGCTGGGCCCCATCGCCCTGGCCGTCGTCAAACGCACGGTCCCGGTGGACGCACCCCTTCTGGCGGGCGGGGTAGCGGCCTCCCAGGAGGTCATCGTCCCCCCGGACGCCGGCCGCAACGTCACCATCGACCCCTCCCTCCGCCGCCGCATCCGCTAACCCCACCACCCCACCCGGGCCCGCACCTTACCCACGCGCCGCGCGCCACCGCACCGGCCTACGCGCCCGACTCACGGCGCCCGCCGCCCGCCCCTCGGCCCTCGCGCCGACCCGCCCGCGCAGGACAGCCCGCGCAGGCTCACGTGCCGGAGTGCCTGATGCGAACCGGCGCCGGGTCGGCGGGCCGGTGTGCGGTGGCGCCCGGCGCAACGCGCGCGGCGCCCAGGGTGGCGTGGTGTCCGGTCGTGTGGTGGGCTTGCGTGGCACGTGTGGCGCGCCGCTTGCGCGTCGGGATCCGCGCCGGGGCGCTGGGGGTGTGCATGTCCGGCTGGTGCGCCCGGCGTGCGCCTCCGGCTGGCGCCCATGCTCGGGCCTGCGTGGCGGGCGCCTCGTGTGGACCGGCGCCGGGTCGGCGGGTCGGTGTGCGGTGGTGCCCGGCGCAACGTGCGCGGCGCTCGGGGTGGCGTGGTGGGCGGCCGTGCGGTGGGCTTGCTCGGCACGTGTGGCCCGCACCTCGGACTGCCCACGCAGGCTCACGTGCCGACCCGCCTGGTGCGAACCGGCGCCGGGTCGGCGGGTCGGTGTGCGGTGGTGCTCGGCGCAACGTGCGCGGCGCCCGGGGTGGCGTGGTGGGCGGCCGTGCGGTGGGCTTGCGCGGCACGTGTGGTGGGCTTGCGTGGCACGTGTGGCCCGTGCCCTGTCCTGCCAGGGCCTGCGTGGCGGGCGGGCCGGCGCCGGGTCGGCGGGGCGGTGTGTGGTGGTGGGCGGCGCAATGTGCGCGGTGCCCAGGGTGGGAGTGGGGGGCGGGGGCCGAAATGTCACATGTCCACGACCAGGGTGATCGGGCCGTCGTTGACCAGTGAGACCTTCATGTCGGCCCCGAAGACCCCGGTCTCCACCCGGGCCCCCAGTGCCCGTAGTTCCGCCACCACCGCATCCACCAACGGTTCAGCCACAGGCCCTGGGGCGGCGGCTTGCCAGGTGGGGCGGCGGCCCTTGCGGGCGTCGCCGTACAGGGTGAACTGGCTGATGACCAGGAGCGGGGCGGACACGTCGGAGCAGGACTTCTCGCCGTGCAGGATGCGCAGGCCCCAGAGTTTGGCGGCGAGCTTGGCGGCTTCGGCGGGCGTGTCGGTGTGGGTGACGCCTACCAGGACGAGGAGGCCGGGCTCGGTGATGGCGCCGACGACCTGGCCGTCGACCTCGACCGAGGCCGAGCTGACTCTCTGTACGACTGCTCGCATGGCATCCCATTCTGGACCAGGACCGAACGCTTCATACACTCATGTCGAATGTCGAAAGGGAAAGCGATATGTCGATGATTGTGGAAGTTGTCCGGTCCGGGTTCGTGGAGTCGACGCATCAGGCCCGCATGCTGACCGTGGACGCGGCCGGCCGCCCGGTCGAGACCAGGGGTGCGGTGCACGTGCCGGCCTCGCCGCGGTCGTCGATGAAGCCGCTGCAACTGCTCGGCATGTTGCGCAGTGGCCTGCGGCTGGAGGGTGAGCTGCTGGCGCTGGCCTGTGCCTCGCACTCCGGTGAGCCCTTTCACGTGGACGGCGTCAGGAAGATCCTGGCGGGCGCGGGGCTGGACGAGTCGGCGTTGCGGTGCCCGGAGGATTATCCGTTCGATCGCGCGGTGACGGAGCGCGGGCGCGTCTACATGAACTGCTCGGGCAAGCACGCCGCCATGCTGGCCACTTGCGTGGCGAACGACTGGCCGCTGACCACCTACCTGGAGCCGGCGCATCCGCTGCAGCGGGCGATCCGGGAGACGGTGGAGGAGCTGACCGGCGAGCGGGTGGCGGCCTCGGGGGTGGACGGGTGCGGGGCGCCGCTGTTCTTCGTCTCGATGCTGGGGGTGACGAAGGCGTTCCGGGCGTTCCCGATGTCGTCGGAGGACTCGTACGAGCGCAAGATCTTCGACGCGATGCGCACCTACCCGGAGTGGACCTCCGGCACGGACCGGCCGGAGGCGAAGCTGATGCGGGCGTTGCCGGGGCTGATGCTGAAGGCGGGGGCGGAGGCGTTCGACGCGTTCGCGTTCGAGGACGGGCGCGCGGGCACCGTCAAGATCGAGGACGGCTCCCCGCGCGCCCGCGTGCCCGTGACCGTGGCGGCGCTGCGCTCGCTGGGCCTGGACGCGCCCGAGCTGGATGAGCTGGCCAGGGGTGTGGTGCTGGGCGGCGGCCGGCCGGTCGGTGAGCTGCGGGTCCGCTGAGGTGGCCCGGCTCGGGGTGCTTCAGGAAACGGGTGGCTGGTCGTCCGGGACGCGGTCGGCGAGGCGTTCGTAGCGTTGCCGGGCGGCCTGGGGGGTGCCGAGGCCGAGGCCGAAGGCGATGTCCTGCCAGGTCATGCCGCGACCGCGGGCGAGCTGGAGCAGCGTGGCCTCGAGCGCGTCCAGCTCTCCCCGCACCAGCGGGACGAGGGTGAGGGCGGCGGTGATGTCGGCGTGGTCGACGGCCGCTTCGCCGTCGTCGAGCGGCGCGGCCCCGCTGAGGAGGAACGTCACGAGCCGGACGGCCTCGTGCGGCGCGAGCGCCGACGGGTGGACCTGGCGCCGGCGCTGCTCGTCGGTGGCCGCGTGCCGCTCGGCGATGCGGTGCAGGGACGCGTAGACGCGCTGCGCCCTGGCCTGCTCGGGCTGCGGTGGGTTGAAGAGGTCGGCGTCGGAAGGCATGTGATCACGATGGTGCAGAAAGGGTGTGTTGTCAACAGGACGTGTTGAACAATCTGTTCAAAGGCTACCTTGACGTCAGCGTCAAGGTTCTAGCGTGGCGGGCATGAGATTCGGCATCAGTTACAGCACGCCGCACTACGGGGTCGACCCCGATCACCTCGTGGCGTTCGCGCGGCTGGCCGAGGAGTGCGGGTTCGAGTCGCTGTACGTTCCCGAGCACGTCGTGCTCTACCGGGGCGCCCGGGTCGGCTCCTTCGAGCTGCCGCCGGCGCTGCCGTACGCCGACCCCCTCGACACCCTGACGTTCGTCGCCGCCCGCACGGAGCGGATCCTGCTCGGCACCGGCGTCCTGCTGCTGCCCTACCACCATCCCGTGACGCTGGCCAAGCGGCTGGCCACCATCGACGTGCTGTCCAAGGGCCGGATGCGGCTGCTCACCGTGGGGCTCGGCGCCCTGCCGGGGGAGGCGGCGGCGATGGGGGTCGACTTCGCGACCCGGGGGCGGCGGGCCGACGAGGCGATCGACGTGCTGCGGCTGCTCTGGGCGGGCGACGAGGACGGCGTGCGCTATGCGGGGGAGTTCTTCGAGCTGGAGGGCCTGGTCAGCTATCCGAAGCCGTACGAGAGCACGGGGCTGCCCATCCACGTCGGCGGGTCGAGCCGGGCGGCGGCGCGCCGGGCGGGCCTGCGCGGCGACGGCTTCTTCCCCGGCGGCCGGCTGCGTCCGGAGGAGGTGGCCGAGCTGTGGGAGCTGGCCCGCGCCACCGCCGCCGGGGCGGGCCGGGACCCGGACGCGCTGGAGTACACCCGCTTCGGGGCGATCGACATGCCGGACGGGCGGGTCGAGGAGCTGGCCGCGCGCGGGGTGACGCGGCTGGTCGTCAGCCCCTCGTCCGTCGAGCCGGACGATCAGCGCGCGGAGCTGGAGGCGTTCGCGGAGCGGTTCTTCTAGAGGGAGCGGAACTGGCGGGTGGCGGAGATGGCGCCGGACGTCGTCGTGGTGAACGTGCGCATCGAGCCGGCGAACTTCGACAGGTCCCACTCGGCCGGCCCGTGGTACCAGTACAGGTTGTCGGCCTGGTGCCCGTTGCCCGTGACGGAGGCGACGACGCGCGACCAGTGCTCCACCCCGTCGAAGATCACGGCGTAGGGCAGGTAGCGGGAGAACAGCTCGACCCGGTGCTGCTCGGGCACGTCCCCCAGCTCGCCGGAGAACAGGTACTGGCGGAACCCCATCGTGTGCGCGAGCGCCGCCGAGCCCTTGGCGGTCTTGGCCGGCATGTACTGGCCGCCGACGGCCAGCGCGCCGCCCGCGATGACCACGGCCAGGCCGAGCAGCCCGTACGTGGTGAACCAGGCCAGCCCCACGGTGGCGAGCAGCCCCACGCCGACCAGCACGATGCCGATGGTGGTCCATCGGGTGCGCTCGGTGTCGGGGCGGCGGGCGAACCAGCCCTGCCGCACCACGTCCGCGTAGAGCGCGTCGCGCACCTTGCCGAGGTGGGCCGCGAACGAGCCGGACAGCTGCGACAGCAGCACGGCGTCCCGCCCGTCGAAGATGGCCTGGTAGAGCGCCAGCTCGTACGGCAGGAGCGCGTTGACGGGCGCGTTCGGCAGCCGGACGAGCATCCAGTCGGGGGCGTCGTAGGTCTGCCTGGGCTGCTCGTCGATGCGCAGGTAGCCGCGCACGGCGAGGTCGACGATGGTGGCGGTGACGTCGATGACGTCGGCCTGCTCGTCGACCAGCGTGCCGATCTGGCCGGGCCGCACCCCGTCGGGCGGGCTGAAGTGCCCGTTCTGTACGGGATCGACCTTGCCGCTCTCGTGGCCGGCGACCCGGGCGTCGCGCCCGCGCGTCCAGTAGAGCAGGCCGACGCCGCCGAGCAGCAGCACGAGCAGCCCGGCGAGGGCGCCGCCGGTGACGGTGTCGAGGGTGAACGCGGCCGACAGGGAGAAGCGCTTGTCGAGGATGGGCTTGCCGCTGGTGGAGCCCTTCGGGTATCCGACGATGACGGTGAGGGCCTGGTCGGGGGCGATGTCCTCCTGCTCGAAGTCGGCCTGGGTGGCGGCGTGGTCCATGGAGGCGGAGGTGCAGCCGATGGCCGAGGTGAGCGCGCCGGCGAAGCAGGACAGGTTCTGGACCTGCCCGGGGCCGCTCACCTTGACCGTGGCCTTGGCGACCGGCTGGTTCCAGCCGTTCACGGCGAACCAGCGCAGCTCCTCGATGCCGCCCGACGGGGTCACGGCCCCCTTGACGTCGTACTCGACGGTGGGGCCCGTCACGGTGAGCACGTCGCCGGACAGGGTGCCACCCTTGACGTTCGAGATCCGATAGAGGCGGTCGTTGCCGTCGTCGTAGCGCGTCCGCGTGATGAACGTGCGCTTGGCCTGCCCCGACGCCCCGCTGATCTTCTCGACCACGTGCAGGGTGCCGTCCTTGCCGAGGGTCATCGTGACCTCGTCCGTCATCCCGGCCTCCGCTGCGAGGGCGGCGGGGGTCGCGGCCAACGTCAGAGCGGTGGCCGCCAGGGCGGCCATCGTGAGTCTGATACCCATGGCGGCAAATCGTATCGGTTCGTACCTGGTCAGGTGAGTGTGATGCTGTTCGCCGCACGCTGGATGCTCTCCGGCGCGGCGCCCTGGCCGGGGTTCTCGTGCGCGAGCGCCTGGTTGGCCTCGACGAAGGGGCGCATGCGCCGCTCGTACCGCTCGAAGGCGCCCTCCGGCTCGGCGCCGAGCTCCTGCGCCAGCACGTACGCGCCGACCAGCGCCAGGCTCGTGCCCTGCCCGGACAGCGGCGAGGCGCAGTAACCGGCGTCGCCCACCAGCGCGACCCGCCCCTTCGTCCAGTGCTCCATTTTCACCTGGGCCATGGCGTCGAAGTAGAAGTCGTCGGCCTTCCACATGGCCTCCAGCAGCCTGGGCGCCTGCCAGACCTCGGAGCAGTGCTCCTGGACGAGCCGCTTCTGCTGCTCGACGTCGCGGTGGTCGTAGTCGATCACGCCGGCCCTGAAGCCGAGGTTGACCCGCATCTCGGCCGGCTCGCGGTCGCTGAACAGCGCGCCGCCCGCCTCGCCCGCGTTGAACCAGGTCTGCCAGTGGTCGAGGCCGAGGAAGTTGTCGGCGGTGTAGATGGAGACGTAGGTGCCGAGGTGGTGCAGGAACTCCCGCTCGGGGCCGAAGGCGAGCCGGCGCACGTTGGAGTGCAGGCCGTCAGCGCCGATGACGTAGTCGTAGCGCTCGCTCCACCCGCCCTCGAACGTGACGGCGCCGTCGTCGCCGAGCGTGGCGATCGAGTCGCCGTAGACGTAGCGGGCGTTCGTGGCTTCCATGAGGACGCGGTTGAGGTCGTCCCGCATGATCTCGATGTCGGGGCTGTCGAAGCGGCCGCCGCTGAGCGTGGCCTCCTCGTTGCGCATGATCTCGTTGCCGTCGCCGTCCACCATGCTCATGCCGCGCATGGTGGTGCGCAGCGCGCGGATCTGCTCCAGCACGCCCATGCGCTCGACCACGGTCAGCGCGGCGCCTCTGATGTCGATCGCCTGCCCGCCCTTGCGGGGCGCCGGCGCCCGCTCGACCACCGTGACGTCGAAGCCGTGCCGGCCCAGCCAGTACGCCAGGACGGGGCCGCCGACGCTCGCGCCCGAGACCAGAACCTTCATGATGTCTCCCGTGTGTGTTGACGTTGTACGCAGAACTGAATGTACGGGGTACATACAGCAGGTGGCAACGGTATAGTGGGAGGATCTGTACTAGTACAGGAGGACGCATGGAAGCCCCGCCCCACGCCCGCATCGCCGCAGACATCAAGCAGCGCGTCACCGACGGCCGGCTCCGCCCCGGCGAGCGGGTGCCCTCCACCCGGCAGCTCGCCCGCGACTGGAACGTCGCCCTGGCCACCGCCGCCAAGGCGCTGGCGCTGCTGGCCCGCGAGGGCGTCGTGGTGGCCGAGCCGCGCGTGGGCACGGTGGTGGCGGAGCGGCCCGGCACCCCGGCCAAACCCCGGCCAGGGGCGTCGCCCGAGCACGAGCTGACGCGGCGCCGCATCGTCCGCGCGGCCATCGAGATCGCCGACGCGGAAGGGCTGTCGGAGCTGACGATGCGCGCCGTCGCCGGGCGGCTCGGAGCGGCCACCATGTCCCTCTACCGGCACGTGGGCGGCAAGGACGACCTGGTCATGCTCATGGTGGACGCGGCGTTCGCCGAGTTCCCGCTGCCCGCCCAGCGTCCCGAGGGGTGGCGGGCGCGGCTGGAGGCGTCGGCGCGGGCGCAGTGGGCCGCCTACCGGGCGCACCCATGGATGGCCGGGGCGACGCCGCTGACCCGGCCGGTGCCCTCGGAAGCCCTGCTCCAGCACTCCGAGCTCGCCCTGGAGGCGCTGCAGGAGACCGGCCTCGACGCCACGACCCGGATGTACGTGACGATCCTCATCTACAGCTTCGTCCAGGGCATCGCCGCTCACATCGAGCTGGAGCAGCGCGCCAGGGCGAGCACCGGCATCACGGACGAGGAGTGGCTGAGCGGGCAGGAGGAGTTCATGAGCCGCATCATGGCCACGAACCCCGCCTTCGCCCGGATGATCGGCGAGCTGGGCGGCGACTTCGACCTCGACCTCGACCGGCTCTTCACGTTCGGCCTGCAGTCGCTGCTCGACGGCCTGACCGGGCTGATCGAGGGCCGCTAGCCGGAGATCCGGACGCGCGGAGGCTGGCCGAAGATCTGGACGCGCGGAACGTCTAGTCGGAGATCTGGATGCGCAGGCGGCGGAAGCCGCGGCCCTTGCTCTCGATCTTGGCGACCTTGATCCGCCCGATCTGCTTGGTCGAGGCCACGTGCGTGCCGCCGTCGGCCTGCGTGTCGAGGCCGACGATGTCGACGATGCGCACGTCCTGGACGGTCTCCGGCACCAGGTTCGTGGCCGTGCGGATGATGTCGGGGATGGCGAACGCCTCCGAGCGCGGCAGCACCTTCACGTCGATGCGCCGGTCGGCCACGATCTCGGCGTTGCAGGCGTCCTCCACGGCCTCCTTGAAGCCGGGCGGCACCTCGGGCAGGTTGAAGTCCATGCGGGCGCTGAGCTCGTCCATGTTGCCGCCGGTGACCAGGCAGCCGTAGTCGCGGAAGACGACCCCGCACAGCACATGCAGGCCCGAGTGCGTGCGCATGAGGGCCGAGCGGCGCGCGTCGGCCACCGCGCCCTCGACCACGGTGCCGACCGGCGGGATCGGGTCGCCCTCCGCCGGGATGAGGTACAGGTCGTCGCCCTTGCGCACGCCCACGATGCGCGTCTCCACGCCCTGCCAGAGCAGAACTCCGTGATCGGCCGGCTGGCCGCCCCCGCCTGGATAGAATGCCGACCTGCTCAGCACGATCCCCTCCGGCGTGGCGTCCAGGACGACGGCCTCGAAGTCGCGCAGGGTCTGGTCGGACAGCTCCAACCTTTGGGTACGTCCGTGGAGATCGGTGCTCATATCGGCAGCCTAGTGCCCTGAGGTGGTCATGCGTGGCCTGATGAGACGCGTCCTGGCGGTCGTCGCGGTGCTGGGGCTGCCCTCGTGCGCGTCCGCGGCGAAAGCGCCGCCGGCCGTCAGGGAGCGGGCGCCGGTGATGATGTTCGTGGGCGACAGCTTCACCGTCGGGTCGGGGCCGGTGCCGCCCTGGCGGTCGTACGCCACGCAGGCGGCCCGGCTGCTGGGCGGGCAGCCGATCATCGCGGGCGCGGCCGGCACGGGCTTCTGCAACGAGGGGCGGGCGGGCCGCACGTTCCAGCGCTCGTACGAGGAGGAGCTGGCCTGGCGTCCGGCCCCCGACCTGCTCGTCATCGCGGGCGGCCACAACGACCGGCGCTGGAGCCCCGAGCAGGTGCGCGGGGCGGCCGCGAGCCTGCTGGCCGAGGTGCGCGCGCACTGGCCGCGCACCAGGACGGTGGTGATCGGCCCGCTGTGGCTCAAGGAGCCGCCCAGGAAGGCGTACGCGGTGCGCGACGCGGTGGCGCAGGCGGCCAGGGCGGGGAAGGTGACCTTCCTCGACCCCATGCGCGTGAGCTGGCCCGAGGAGGCGATCCTGCCCGACGGCGTGCATCCGACGCTCGCCGGGCACCGGAGCCTGGCCACCTGGCTGGCGGCCCAGCTGGGCTGACCTACCAGGGGCCGTACGGGCCGTTGTTGCCGCGACCGCCCATGCCCTTGACGGCGGGCTTGACGTCGACGATGTAGATCGTGGCCGCGATGACGGCCGCGATCGAGAACAGCCCGAAGTTGACGCCGAGGAACGCGCCGCCGCCGACCAGCATGAAAGCCTGGAGGTAGGTCAGCGCCCCACCGGCCGAGAACAGCGTGGCCAGGCCGAGGATCAGCAGCCACAGGTTCTTCTTCAGCTTGCCCGCCGCGACGAACGCGTTGGGCGGCACCCGCAGCGCGTGCACCAGCGCGTAGATCGACATGCCGAGGATGGCCACGGAGAGCACCACGAAGAGGAGGTTGAAAAGGCCGTTGATCATGCTCATGTCGTCGTCTCCGCCCAACACCGCTAGGGAATCGGCTTCAGCCTAATAGGCGCCCCCGACATGCGGGCACCCCTGAACGAAATGGCCCGCCTCCCGGCAGGGAGACGGGCCACCGGTGTGGGTCAGGCCTTGGCCTTGGGGGTGCGGGGCTTCTTGACCGGCTCGGCGACGGGCGGCTCGGCGGCCTCCGACACCTCTTCGAGCTCGAGGGCGGCGGTGCCGCTCGCCTGGCTGACGACCTTGCGGCCGCGCGTGGCGAAGTCCTCGTAGACCTCGGTGGCCTTGAGCGTGAGCTGGTCGGCGTACTCGCGGGCCTTCTCGGGCAGGTCGCGGGCGAAGCCCTCGGCCTTGTCGGCGTACTCGCGGGCCTTGACCGGCAGGTCCTTGGCGAGGTCGGAGCGGCGCGACTGCAGCTTCTGGAGCTGCTCGGGCAGCTCGCGCAGCTTCTCGACGGCGTAGTCGCCGACGCCGGCGACGGCGTAGAACGGCTTGGACTCGGTGAGCTTCTTGACCTCGGTGGCCAGCGTCATGGGTTAACCTTCCTTGGTTTCCTGGGTGACGTCTCCGTTGCGTGAGGTCGCCGCATAGGGCTCAAGAGCGGCGAGAAACTCCTCGGGCAGCGGCCCGTCGTCCGGATCGGAGTCATGCCGGGGGCGGGCATTCTGGGAGGTCTGCTCGTCCTCGGCGTGCTTCTCCTTGCGGAACGACTCGTAAATGTCGATCAGCACTTGGCGTTGCCGCTCGCTGAGATGCGCGTCGGCCCTGATCGCGGTGATCACGTCGCTGGGCGGCTCGCGGTCCTCGATGAGACCCGCCTGCACGTAGAGCGCCTGCGAGGAGATCCGCAGACCCTTGGCGATCTGGTTGAGGATCTCCGCGCTCGGCTTGCGCAGGCCGCGCTCGATCTGGCTCAGGTAGGGGTTGGAGACCCCTGCCGCCGCGGCGAGCTGGCGCAGCGAGATCTTCGCCTGCTGCCGCTGCTCGCGGATGTATTCACCGATCGAGCCGACTTTGGGTAGTGCCATACCTGTAGTCTGCCCCGTGGTGCTTGCAATTGCAAACGGGGCGGTTAACGCCAGCAAGCATCAGAGCTGGATAACCCACAGGAACGGGGCAGCGGTGACCAACGTCACAGAAAGCGCGATGAAGCCGTAGCGCACCGACGCGGCCAGCTCGGGAGCCGGCTTGATCAGGCGATCGACCCTGGCCATGACGTTCTGGACGTGCACGCCGAGCATGCCGTGCGGCGTCGGCATGGCCCCCGCGCTGCCGAACCTGAGCAGCGCCGTGGCCAGCCGCCGCGGCGAGCAGTAGCGCCGGGCCCGGTCGTCGGCCGCCATCTCGACCAGCAGCTCGACCTGCGCCTGCGCGTCGGCCACCACCTTCGACCACGGCAGCGCCCGGCGCAGCGCGGCGAACGGCAGCAGCACCAGGTCGTGGCGCTCGCGTACGTGAGCGGCCTCGTGCGCGAGGACGGCGGTCAGCTCGTCCTCCGACAGCAGCTTGAGCGCGCCCTCGCTGACCACGACCTGCGAGCGCAGGCCCGGCACGCAATAGGCGGCGGCGCTGGGATGCGCCAGCACCCGCACGCCGGGCACGCCCGGGTCGTCGTGGGAGATCAGCGCGAGCAGCATGCGGTGCCTGCGGCGGGCGCGCAACGCCTGCACGCCCGCGGTGAGCAGCACCGCGATCAGCACCGCCAGCGCGGTCAGCCCCGCGATCAGGGCCAGCACGTGCAGCGGGTCCCACGCCTGCGCGGGCGTCTCGCCCTGCGCGAACGCGATCAGACCGGGCAGCACCCCCGCGTCGTACGGCTGCACGGCGAAGGCGAGCATCGCGCCCGTGGTGGCCAGCCCCCAGCACACGCCGAGTGACTGCCAGAGAATGATGGCCAGCCGGGGGGCCCGTGAGGTCCACCGGGCCGTCGTGAAACGCCAGGAGCCAACCGCGCACGCCGTGGCGAGCGCTGCCAGCGCCGCTGCCGTGATCACTCTTCCTCCAGCTCCGTAAGGGCTCTGCGCAGGATCTCCGCCTCCGTGCCCGACACGGCCTGGGCGAAGCGGGTCAGGGCGGCGGAGCGGTCGCCCGTCAGGTCCAACGCCTCCAGCATAAGCTCCGCGATGTACGCGTCGCGGCTTTCCGCCGGTTGGTACCGCCATGCGCGCCCGTCGCGGGTGCGCTCGAGGA
Organism: [Actinomadura] parvosata subsp. kistnae; assembly: GCF_900323885.1. Lineage (GTDB taxonomy): Bacteria > Actinomycetota > Actinomycetes > Streptosporangiales > Streptosporangiaceae > Nonomuraea > Nonomuraea composti. The sequence continues at coordinate 3,532,156 of NZ_OOHJ01000018.1, forward strand.
AGCCCTTGCGGGTGAGGCGGTCGAGAACGGTCATGACCGTGGTGGGGGCCAGGTCGCGGTCGGCAATCAGCCTGCCGACCTCGCGGGCGGTCAGCGCGTTGCTCTCCGCCCAGAGGATGTCCATGATGCTGCGTTCAAGCTCGCCGAGACCCTTCACGTCCTTCAGGGTAGCTCTACAACGCGTCGAGCTGGCAAACGGGGCGGGCGATTGCGAGGTGTCACCGCGGGGTCGCTGTCCGATTTGTAGGGATGGGAGTTTTTTATGGAGTTTTATCCGGGCGGGTAAAGCGGCAATGTGATGACCTTGTATGGAGGCGGCGCTTTCGGGCGTTTCTTGAGTGCTTCTTGAAGTCGTTGCAGACTCGTGTCGGTTGTCCGTCTATGCCGCTGTTTGTGAGCATGGCCAGTATGAGGATCAATGCGCTGACACGTGCCCTTGTGCTGTCGGCGGGAATTACCGGAATTCATTGTGCCCTGCCGGATTCCGCTTGTGATGCGGCCGTGCTGATGGCCGGCGCGGTGTCCTCCGGGCGGACGACCCGGGGATTTCTTGACGCGCCTTTCCGCGCTCGGGCGGTGCATCCCGTGCCGGAGGGCGGATTGCGGGGGACCGTCCGGTTGCTGACGCCGCACGTGGATCCGGTTCCTGACGCCGGTACGCCGGTGGCCGCCGCCGACCAGCCGGCGCAGGGTGACGAGACCGGGCATCCGCATCCCCATCCGCCGCATCCGGGCAAGCCCGGGCCGAGAGGCGCGCGCGGGCCCGCCGGGCCTCCTGGAAAGCCGGGCCCGGCCGGGAAGCCGGGCCCACCCGGGAAAATGGGCCCGCCCGGAAAAATGGGCCCGCCTGGGAAGATGGGACCTCCTGGAAAAATCGGGCCCACAGGGAAGCCCGGACCGCCCGGGAAGATGGGGCCGCCCGGAAAGACCGGCGCGCCCGGAAGGCCCGGCATGCCGGGAAAGCCGGGAGCGCCGGGCAAGGTCGGGCCGCAAGGGCCACGAGGTTATCCGGGCCCGGCCGGAGAGGCGGGCCCTCCTGGAAGGCCGGGCGACCCCGGGCGCGAGGGCGAGCGCGGCCCGCGCGGTGAGCCGGGCCCGCCGGGACGCAAGGGCGATCCCGGTGCGACGGGCCCCAAGGGGGACCCGGGGCGGACGGGCCGGCCGGGCGACCCAGGCCCGCCCGGCCCTGCTGGACCCAAAGGCGACCCCGGCCCGGCCGGGGCGCCGGGCCCGAAGGGCGATCCTGGGGCGCGCGGCTGGAAGGGCGATCCAGGGCCGCCCGGCCCGGCCGGCCCCAAGGGCGATCCAGGCCCGCCCGGATGGAAGGGCGACCCTGGCCCGCCCGGCGTGCCCGGGCCGAAGGGTGATCCAGGCCCGGCCGGCCCGAAGGGCGATCCAGGGCCGCGCGGTGCGGTGGGGCCGAAGGGCGATCCGGGGCCGCCCGGCGGCATCGGACTGAAGGGCGATCCGGGCCCGCCCGGACCCACCGGGCCGAAGGGGGACCCGGGACCTCCCGGGCTGAAAGGGGACCCGGGCGCGGCGGGCGCGCCTGGCCCGAAGGGCGACCCAGGCCCGCCCGGAGCCACCGGCCCGCAGGGGCCTCCCGGCCGTGACGGTGCTCAAGGGCTCCAGGGCGTACCCGGAGTGCAGGGCCCTCCGGGTCCGCAGGGCATCCCCGGCCGCAACGGGGCCACCGGCGAGCGGGGGCCGACCGGCCCCAGAGGCGTCGCCGGCCCTGCCGGACCCGTGGGCAGGACGGGACCGGCAGGACGGACCGGGGCGACCGGCGCGAGAGGGCCTGCGGGCCCGATCGGAAGAACCGGGCCCGCCGGCCCCGTGGGCAGGACGGGTGCCGTAGGCCCCCGAGGAGCGACCGGGCCACAAGGCCCGAAGGGTGACACGGGATCGGCGGGACCCATCGGAAACAGAGGACCGGCGGGCCCCAGAGGCCCGGCGGGTCCGGCGGGACCGGTGGGGCGTACCGGGTCGACCGGGAAGGCCGGCCCCAGGGGCCCGGCCGGCCCGGCAGGTCCCGTAGGGCCGACAGGGAAGACGGGAGCGACCGGGAAGGCGGGACCCAGAGGTCCGGCGGGCCCGGCAGGGCCGATGGGACCGACAGGAAAGACGGGCCCCATGGGAAAGACGGGCCCCATCGGCAAGACCGGCCCGAAGGGCGACCGGGGGCCGGTCGGCCCGCACGGGCCCGCGCCCACGCTGAAGCTCATGGCCAAGCGCGGACCGGAGGTGTACGTGCACGCGCACCACTCCGTCCGCGTGACGGGCGGGTCCTGCCCGGCGGGCAGCGTCCCGATCTCCGGCGGCTACGACTGGCACGGGACGCACGTGAACGCCTCGATCGTCGAGAGCCTGGCCGCCGGCAACAAGTGGCAGATGATGTTCACCAACCACAGCGGCAAGGGCGACGACGTCTCCGTCATCACCCAGTGCCTGACGGGCAAATGAGGTCACGGCCTGGCAACCTGGCAGGGTGAAGCTCACGCTCGTCCAAGGAGACATCACCCAGCAGCGGGCCGACGCCATCGTCAACGCCGCCAACTCCTCCCTCATGGGAGGCGGCGGCGTCGACGGCGCCATCCACCGCAGGGGCGGCCCCGAGATCCTTGAGGAGTGCAGGAAGCTGCGCGCCGGCCAGTACGGCAAGGGCCTGCCGACCGGCCGGGCCGTGGCCACGACGGCCGGCCGGCTGCCCGCCCGGTGGGTCATCCACACGGTCGGCCCCGTCCACTCCAGGTCGGAGGACCGCTCGGCGCTGCTGGCCTCCTGCTACACCGAGTCGCTGCGCGTCGCCGACACGCTGGGCGCCGCCTCGGTGGCGTTCCCCGCGATCTCGACCGGCATCTACGGCTGGCCGATGGACGACGCCGCCCGGATCGCCCTGGAGGCGGTCAGGCAGGCCGACACGGCCGTGACCGAGGTGCGGTTCGTGCTGTTCGACGCGGCCGCGTACGCCACGTTCGAGGCGCGCCTCTGAATGTCGGGGCGCGCCTCGAACCGGGTCAGGTCAGGGCGCCCAGGGTGGCGCGACGGCCCAGGTGACGTCCTGGTCGTAGCTCGCGGCGGCGTCGAAGGCGTGCGCGCCGCCCGGCACCGCGATGTGGACGGCCTCGGCGTAGTGCCTGACGGCGTGGCCGGCGATGTTGTACGACGCCAGCGTCACCCCGGTGCCCCCGGCCCTGGGCGGCTGGGCGCAGAACGTGGCGTCCTGGTCGAACAGGGTCGTGCCGTCGCGGGCGTCCTTGCGTACCCGGAAGTCGGCGTGCCGCAGGTAGTGGCCGGGGAAGTTGCGTGACTCGAAGGAGTAGCAGCTGCCCTCCGCCAGCCCGCGCCGCACGTAGAACGTGGCGTCCTCCTTGAGGAGCTGCGCGCTCGCGGCGGTCACCACGTCCGTGCGGGCCAGGCCGTCCTGGTGGCGCAGGTAGCGGTCGGTGTAGCCGGGCGTGGTGACCCGCAGCGACTGCGCCGCCCCCACGGTCAGGTCGGCGCCGCTGCGCCACCACGGCGTGTCGGGCAGCCAGGTGACGTCGGCGGCGAACGACGTGGCGGTGTCCCAGGCGTTGGGGCCGCCGCTGCGCGCGATGTAGACGGCGTCGTTGTAGTGGCGCAGGTAGGCGCCGGGCTGGTTGAGCGCCTCCAGGGACACGCCGGTGCCGGCCTGCGGCGCGCGGGCGCAGAACGTGGCGTCCTGGTCGAACAGGGCCGTGCCGTCGCGGGCGTCCTTGCGTACCCGGGAATCGGCGTGCCGCAGGTAGTGGCCGGGGAAGTTGCGTGACTCGAAGGAGAAGCACGTGGCGTTCGCCAGGCCCTGGCGCACCCGGAACGTGGCGTCCAGCTTCAGCGTGTCCGCGCTGCCCGCGGTGACGACGTCGGTGCGGGCCAGGCCGTCCTGGTGGCGCAGGAAGCGGCCGGTGTGGCCGGGGGTGGTGACGCGCAGCGAGACGAGGCCGCCCGCCGTCAGGCCGGTCGCGGACCTGATCACCGAGAGGTTGACCGTGCGGACGCGGCCGGCGTCGACCTTCAGCACCCGGCGGTCGTACGTCCATAGGCCGTTGACCTCGTTCTCCACGTCGGTCGGCTGGGTGTAGACGGCGGCGGACAGGCCGTTGTCCACGATGAGCGGCTTGAGCTGCTCGTTGATGGAGACGTAGCGGTCGGTCAGCGCGGTCGCGTTCGCGGTCATCTCGTACGCGAAGCCGGTGCCGGGCCACTGGTGACCGGGGCTGAGCAGGCCGAGCCCGCCGAACTCGCCGAGCACCGCCACCCTGCTCGCGCTGGGCCGCTGCGGCGTGCCGGGGCCGACGTAGATGTGGTCGTCCACGACGTCGCCGTTGCCGCCGTCGAAGCCGCAGCAGTTGGAGCCGGAGTTGTTGTTGACCAGGCGGCTCGGGTCCCAGCTCTTGACCAGGTCGGCGATGCGGGCGGGGTCGTACTCGCCCCAGCCCTCGTTGAACGGCACCCACTGCACGATCGAGGTGAACCCGCGCAGGTGGTCCACCACGCGGCGCAGCTCGCTCTCGAAGTTGGCGCGGTCGGAGGCGGACGGGGTGACGCCGGTGCGCATCGACGGCATGTCCTGCCAGACCATGAGGCCGAGCCGGTCGGCCCAGTAGTACCAGCGGGCCGGCTCGACCTTGACGTGCTTGCGCACCGTGTTGAAGCCGAGCGCCTTCTGCTGCTCCAGGTCGAAGCGCAGGGCCGCGTCCGTGGGGGCGGTGGAGATGCCGTCGGGCCAGTAGCCCTGGTCGAGGGTGCCGAGCTGGAAGACGAACCGGCCGTTCAGCGTGGGGCGCAGCACGCCGCCGACCATCGCCTTGCCCACCGACCTCATGCCGAAGTAGCCGGTCACGACGTCGCCGCCGCCGGTGCCGGTCAGCGTGACGCGCAGGTCGTACAGGAAGGGGTCGTCGGGGGTCCACAGGCGGGCGTTCGGGACCGGGACCCGCAGATGGGCGCCGATCGCGCCGGTGGCGGTGCCGACCACGTTGCCGCCGGTCATGACCTCGGCCCGCACCTGCTGCCCCGAGGCGCCGGACGCCTGCACGACCAGGTCGAGCTGCCCCGCCGCGACGTCGGGGGTGGTGTCGAGGCGGGTGATGCTCGCGGCGTTGACCGGCTCCATCCAGACGGTCTGCCAGATGCCGGAGTGCGCGGTGTAGAAGATGCCGCCGGGGGAGCGGCGCTGCTTGCCGATGGGGGCGCCGGCCGCGTCCACGGGAGCGTACACGCCGACGATGAGCTCGTTCGAGCCGCCGCGCAGGGCCGGGGTGATGTCGAGGCTGAACGGGTCGTAGCCGCCGGTGTGGGTGCCGACCGCGGTGCCGTTCACCCACACCCGCGTCTCCCAGCTGACCGCGCCGAAGTTGAGCCGCACGCGCCGGCCCGACCAGCCGGCGGGCACGGTGAACGTCCTGCGGTACCACATGCGGTCCTCGTGCCGCTGGATCCGCGAAAGTCCGGATTCGATCGGGTACGGGACCAGCACCTGCTCGGCGAGGTTCTGCCCCGTCGGTGGCGTGGTGAGGGAGCCGGTCGGGGCGAACTGCCACAGGCCGTTGAGGCTCTGCCAGTCCGGACGGACGAGCTGGGGCCTCGGGTACTCCGGCAGCGCGTTGTCCGGCGTGACCTCGGCGGTCCACGGGGTGGTGAGCGGGGGCGCGGCCAGCGCCTCCTGGACGGGTAAGGCGACGACTGCTCCTGAGAGGACCAGGACCGCGGCGAGGCGGCGGGTCCAGCCTGAGAATCTGCTCATCTCGGCTCCTTGACGAGGACCGTGCCCGACTTCCCCCGACAGGTTGCGACCGAACTTGAACGAGTCGGATCGCACTGTGACCATATAACGGAGATCGAGTGAGCGAAATAGACCACTTATTGAGGAGCCACGGCTGCCCACGGGAGGGTGAGCTCGCCGAGCCGCCACCGGGCCGGTCCGCCCAGCGGCGGATGCGCCGGGATCGGCCAGGTCCTGGCCAGCACGCCGATCGCGGCCAGCCACCGCTGCCGCCGCCCGTGCGCCCCATACGGGGCGCTGACCGCCCAGGCGCGGTCGAAGTCGCTCAGGAACGCATGAATCCGCTCACCCGGCACGTTCCGGTGAATGAGGGTCTTCGGCAGCCGGTCGGCCAGGTCGGAAGGCCGCTCGAAAGCCCCGAACCGGGCGGAGAACGTGATGGTCCGCGGCCCCTCCCGGGTGAGCCCCACCCAGACCGCCCGCCGCCCGTTCTCCGAGCAGGTGCCCTCCACCAGCACGCCGTGCGGGGCCAGCCGGCCCGTCAGCGCCTCCCAGTAGCGCCACGCCTCGTCCTCGCCGTACTGACGCAGCACGTTGAAGGCCCGCACCAGCGCCGGCGGGCGCGGGACCGGCAGCTCGAAGCCGCCGAGCCGGAAGCTCAGCCCCTCCCGCTCGTACGGCTTGGCGAGCGCCACCCTGGCCGGGTCGATCTCGATGCCCACGACCTCCACCCCCGGCGACACCCGGCGCAACCGGGTGAACAGCTCCAGCGTCGTCGTGTGCGAGGCGCCGTAGCCGAGGTCCACCACCAGCGGCCGGGCCTCGCCGCGCAGCAGCGGGCCGTGCACGGCGGCGATCCAGCGGTCGCAGCGCCGCAGCCGGTTGTGGCCGGTCGTGCCCCGGGTAATCGACCCGACCGGTCTAGCCACTGACGCGGTGCACCTTGTGCTGCGCGGCCTGGGCACGGGGGCGGATGACCATGCGGTCGATGTTCACGTGGGCGGGGCGCGTCACGGCCCAGGCGATCGCGTCGGCGACGTCGTCGGCCGTCAGCGGGCCCGGCACGCCCTCGTACACGCGGGCCGCCGCCTCCTCGTCGCCGCGGAACCGGGTGACCGCGAACCCCTCCGTCTGCACCATCCCCGGCGCGATCTCGACGATCCGCACCGGCTGCCCCACCAGCTCAAGGCGCAGGGTCTCGGCCATGGTGCGCTGGGCGTGCTTGGCCGCGACGTAGCCGCCCCCGCCCTCGTACGCGCCGTGGCCGGCCGTCGAGGTCAGCATCACCAGCACGCCGTCGCCCGACTCGACGAGTTTGGGGATCAACGCCTGGGTCATGCGTAGGGAGCCGAGCACGTTCACGTCGTACATCCGCTGCCAGTCGTCCAGCCGGGCATCGGCCACCTGCTCCAGGCCCAGCGCGCCGCCGGCGTTGTTGACCAGCACGTCACAACGCTCAAGGCCGGCGGCCAGGGCGTCCACCGACTCCTGAGAGGTCACATCCAGCGTCACCGGCGTGATCGAGGGCACCTCCGCGGCCAGCTTGCCCAGCCGGTCGCGGCGCCGGGCGCCCGCGACGACGTCGTATCCCTCGGCGGCGAGGCGCCGCGCGGTCGCCTCTCCGATCCCGCTGCTCGCACCGGTCACCACAGCCGTCTTCCGCATGCTCCACATCCTAGGAGGTGCGCCCTCGTACCCCTGGTTGTGACCTTCTGTCGGGAATGTCGAAAAAATCGGGATAGTTGTATTCCGTCTGGAGGTGGTGTCGAGTGAGGCACTTCGAGGTCTTCTTGGGAGTTCTCCTCGGGGCTCTCTTCGGAGTTCGTTTCGGGGTTCGTTTCGGGGTTCGTTTCGGAGGTGAAGCCGGGTGAGGCGACGACGGGTCAGCCGGGTCGCGACCATCAGCATGCACACGTCACCGCTGGACCAGCCCGGGACGGGCGACGCCGGCGGCATGAACGTGTACATCGTCGAGTCCGCCAAACGCCTGGCCCAGCTCGGGGTGGAGGTGGAGATCTTCACCCGGGCCACCGCCCGCGACCTGCCACCCGTGGCCGAGCTCGCCCCCGGCGTCCTCGTCCGCCACCTCACCGCCGGGCCGTACGAGGAGATGGACCGCGCCGACCTGCCCGCCCAGCTCTGCGCGTTCCTCTCGGAGGTCCTGCGCACCGAGGCCATGTACGACCCCGGCCGCTACGACGTCATCCACTCCCACTACTGGCTGTCCGGCCAGGTCGGCTGGCTGGCCAAGGAACGCTGGGGCGTCCCCCTCGTCCACACCATGCACACCATGGCCAAGGTCAAGAACCTCCTCCTCGCCCAGGGCGACAAGCCGGAGCCCCAGGCACGCGTGGTCGGCGAGCAGCAGGTCGTCGACATCGCCGACCGCCTCGTCGCCAACACCGCCGACGAGGCCCGCGAGCTCATCGACCTGTACGGCGCCCCCGAGCAACGCGTCGCCGTCGTCAACCCCGGCGTCAACCTCACCCTCTTCCAGCCCGCCTCCCAAGGCGCCGCCCGCCACCGGCTCGGCCTGCCCCAGGACGCCCACGTCCTGCTGTTCGTCGGCCGCATCCAGCCGCTCAAAGCCCCCGACGTGCTGCTCCGCGCCGCCTCCAGGATGCTCATCGACGACCCCTCGCTGCGCTCCCGCCTCGTCGTCGCCTGCGTCGGCGGCCCCTCAGGCAACGGCCTGGCCCGCCCCTCCCTGCTCACCGACCTCGCCGCCGAACTCGGCATCCCCGACGTCGTCCGCCTCGTACCCCCCGCCCCCCAGGAAGAGCTGGCCGACTGGTACCGCGCCGCGGACGTCACCGTCGTCCCCTCCTACAGCGAGTCGTTCGGCCTCGTCGCACTCGAATCACAGGCGTGCGGCACCCCCGTCGCCGCAGCCGCCGTCGGCGGGCTGCGCACCGCCGTCCGCGACGGCGTCTCCGGCCTGCTCGTCAACGGCCACGACCCCGCCCAATGGGCCCAGGTGCTGCGCCGCTTCATCACCGAGCCCCGCTGGCGCGACCAGCTCTCCCAGGGCGCCCGCGCCCACGCCACCGCCTTCGGCTGGCAGGCCACCGCCTCCCAGCTCGTCCAGGTGTACGCCGGCGCCCTCGCCCACCTCCACCAGGTGCCCGTGGCCGTCTCCTGACCCGTGGCCGTCTCCTGACCCGTGGCCCGGTCTCCTATTGTGGTCGGCATGCGCGATGTCGTCGAAGCCGCGCTCAAGGCCGCGGACGTCTCCTACGACGAGCCGCGGCCCGGAGCGTTCCTCGCCAAACTGCCCGGACAGCACAAGCTCGCCACCATGACCTGGCTCATCGTGGGCGAGCGCGTCCTGCACGTCGAAGCCTTCTTCTGCCGCCAGCCCGACGAGAACCACACCGAGTTCTACCGCTGGCTCCTCGGCAAGAACGGCTCCATGTACGGAGTGTCCTTCTCCCTCGATCCCGTGGGCGACGTCTACCTGGTGGGACGCATGCCGCTGACCGCCGTGACCGAGGAGGAGATCGACCGGCTGCTGGGGTGCGTGCTCACGTACTCGGACGAATGGTTCGACCGGGCGCTGGAGCTGGGCTTCGCCTCGTCGATACGGCGGGAATGGGCCTGGCGGGCCAAGCGGGGGGAATCCCTCGCGAACCTCCAGGCGTTCGCCCGCTTCGCCGACCCGGACGCCTCCTAACGTTCAGACCGATCGTTTTCCGACCCCTCGTCCCCTCTACTTCGACCGACGCCCTCGGAGCTCTTCCCCTCTCCGCACCCCGACGCCCTCACGGTCCTTCCTCCTCCATCTTTGTGCTCTTCTCCCCGCCGCCCCCCGCGATCCTCCTCCCGTCCCCGACCCTCGCGATCTTCCCCTTCCGCCCCCGCGATGCCCGCCCGCCTCCACTCTCGGGATCTTCCCCTTCGGCACCGGCGATGCTTGCCGCCTCGGCCCTCGGGATCTTCCCCGTCCGCATCGGCGATGCTTGCCTGCCCCGGACCCTCGGGGTCTTCCCCTTCGGCGCCGGCGATGCTTGCCCGCCTCGTCCCTCGGGGTCTTCCCCGTCCGCATCGGCGATGCTTGCTCGCCCCGGACCCTCGCGATCTTCACCCTCCGTCCCTCAATGTCCCCGTAGCCCTTCACCTCCTGCCTCCCATGCCTCCTCATGGCGCGAAGAAATCGCGCCCGCATGCCCCGTAGCACGGAAGAAGGCACGCCGGCTGCACTTATCCGAGGCGGGGACCCACACCAGCATTCCCGCCAATACCAGCCACCCACCCCTCAGGGGCGAGGCCCGCACCCGCGGTTGCGTCCAAACCATAGGATTGGCCCCATGGCGACTTTGGTGCTGCTAAGGCACGGCGAGAGTGACTGGAACGCGAAGGGCCTGTTCACCGGCTGGGTGGACGTGAGCCTCTCGGCCAAGGGCGAGGACGAGGCCCGCCGCGGCGGCAAGCTCCTCCAGGAAGCCGGGCTGCGCCCGGACGTCGTCCACACCAGCCTCCTCACCAGGGCCATCCAGACGGCCCAGCTGGCGTTGGCGGAAGCGGACCTGCTCTGGCTCCCGGTGAAGCGCAGCTGGCGGCTCAACGAGCGCCACTACGGCGCCCTCCAGGGCAAGAACAAGGCCCAGACCAGGGAGGAGTTCGGCAACGAGCAGTTCATGCTGTGGCGGCGCTCGTACGACGTCCCGCCGCCCCCTATCGCCGACGACGACGAATACTCCCAGGCCGGCGACCCCCGCTACGCCCTCCTCCCGCCGGAGCTCATGCCCCGCACGGAATGCCTGAAGGACGTGGTGGAGCGCATGCTCCCGTACTGGTACGACGAGATCGTCCCCGACCTCGCGGCCGGCCGCACCGTCCTCGTCGCCGCCCACGGCAACTCCCTGCGCGCCCTGGTCAAGCACCTCGACGGCATCAGCGACGACGACATCGCCGGCCTCAACATCCCGACCGGCATCCCCCTCCTGTACGACCTCGACACCGACTACCGTCCAACGGTCCGCGGCGGCACGTACCTGGACCCGGAGGCCGCCAAGGCCGCCATCGAAGCCGTAGCCAACCAGGGCCGCTAACAACACCCAATTGCTCGGTCTTCACTGGGGACGCTCCGCGCGCGGGGCTTCAGTCAGCGCTGTGTGGGGGGCACGGCCCCCCACACCCCAGCTCCAACTGCTCGGTCTTCACAAGGGGCGCTCCGCGCGCAGGGCTTCAGACAGCGCTCTGTGGGGGCCCGCCCCCACACCCCCAGCGAGGGTCCTGCCGGCCCCTCGCGCTCCCCGGCCCTCGACCACCCGCAAGAGCCAGTCCTGAGCGCGAGCCTGACCCAGCCCCCAAACCCGATGGGGCATCTGGCTCCACCAGAACTGGACCCACCTCTCCTGCTATGAGCGCGCGCCCGAGCTCGTGATGTGTGAGAACACATCGGTGGGACCGGAAGCGGCCCGCCCATCCTGCTCTGGCAAACAGTCGGTGCCTTCCCAATGTCCCTCTGAGATCGTCTCCCCGGCTCAGACGTGCTCCATCACGATCACCCCACTCGTATCAGGATCAAGCGCAGTGAAGACGTGCGCCGCATCACCCGGATAAGCCAGATAATCCCCAGGCCCCAACTCCACCGGCTCGTCCACCGGCCCCGCCAGCGCCCGCCCCGCCCCGATCACGAGATGCTCGACCGTGCCCGGCATGTGCGGCTCCGATCGCCGCGACTCGCCCGGCTGCGCCTCGATCCTGTAGAGATCGCGCCGCGCCCCCGGTGGGCTGGAGGCGAGCAGGGTGGCGGTGTAGTTGGCCTGGCCGGAGTGGGCGGCCGGCCCCTCGCCGGCGCGGATCAGCCGCACCGCCGGTCGCGGTGGATCCACCAGCCGGCTGAACGGCACGCCCAACGTGACTCCCAGCGCCCATAGCGTCTCCAGGCTCGGGTTCCCGGTGCCCGCTTCGAGCTGGGACAGCGTGGACTTGGCCAGTCCCGAGCGTTTCGCCAGCTCGCTCAGCGACATCCCGGCCCGCTCACGTTCACGCCTGATGGCCGCCGCCATCCGGTCGAAGGGAGGTCTGTTCTCGGCCACTGTTCGCTCCACACTGCCAGTCGTTCGATTTGACGAACACCCACTCGTTGTTCATCATAGCGGTCAAGCGTACCGACATACCGAACAGCGGAGGGACACATGCGCGACCCGGAACGGCAGGCGCGACCGCCCGACGCCATCGACCACGACACCTCCGAGCACGGCCGGCCCGCCACCCTGCCTGCCCATGACCAGCCGGCCGCCCTACCGGCCTATGACGAGCCGGCCGCCCTACCGGCCTATGACGAGCCGGCCGCCCTACCGGCCTATGACGAGCCGGCCGCCCTACCGGCCTATGACGAGCCGGCCGCCCTACCGACGCATGACCAGTCGGCGGCCCGGCCTACACATGGCCAGTCGGCGGCCCGGCCTACGCATGGCCAGTCGGCCGCCCTGCCTACGCACGCCCGAGCCGTCACCCCGCCCGCACACATGCACCATCTGGGCATCCTCGCGCACAGCACCGAAGGCGCCGCGCTGAGCTTCCTGTCCTTCTGCCAGGAGGGATTCCGGCGGCTCGGCGAGCATGACCACCCCGACGTGACCCTCGACTACATCCCGTTCGGCCGCAGCATGGCGGCCTGGGACGCGGGCGATCACGACACGGTGCGCAAGACGCTCGCCGTGAGCGTGGACCGCCTCAGCCGAGCCGGCGCGGAGTTCTTCATCTGTCCCGACAACACCGCCCACCTCGCGCTCGAACGTCCAGGCCCAGCCCTCGCCCTCCCCGGCCTGCACATCGCCGAGGTGGTGGCCGAGCAGGCCGCCCGAGACGGCCGCACTCGCGTGGGCGTGCTGGGCACCTCCTACACGATGGAGGGCCCGGTGTATCCCCGCGCGCTCGGCGCCCGGGGAATTGCCGCCGAGATACCAGACCCCGGCGAGCGTGAGGTGGTCAACAGGATCATCTTCGACGAGCTGGTCAACGGTGTGTTCACCGAGGACTCACGCGCCGCCTACATCAAGATCATCGAACGGCTGGCCGCCCGGGGCTGCGATGCCGTGGCTCTGGTCTGCACCGAGATCCCCCTCCTCATCGCCCCCGAACACTCACCGCTCCCCACCCTCGACTCGACCCGCCTCCTGTCGGCCGCCGCATACGAAGCAGCCGCCGGCCTGCGACCGTTCCCGTCTTGGCGCGGCGGCGCGGAGGGGCTGGCGAGCTGAGATGAGCATCAGGCACCCGATCCCCGGCGTCGAGGCGAATCCTCGCCAACCTCAACCATTTGCCGTTGGTCCACTCGTGGCAAAGGGGAGCGGTAGAGGCCAAGCATCGCCGGCTCGACCGCTCGCCATCGATCCGTCCGTGGCCGATGGGAGCGGTAGAGGTGAAGCGTCACTGGCCTCGACCGCTCGCCATCAATCTATCCGTGGCCGATGGGAGCACCATCGGCCACGAGCTCGTTCCGTTGGTTACCAGTCGATCGCGCGGGCGAGCGCCGTCGCCCCGTTGCCTGGCGCCAGCGGCGTGGTCAGCATGACCGGCGCCTGCGCCATGAACCGGGGCTCGGTGCCGAGGTGCTCCTGGGCGGCGTGCACGGCGAACGGATGCACCACGTACGCATCCCCCGGACTACCCGTGGCCAGCGCCACCGGCCGATCCTGGCCCGTCTCGTCGAAGAGCGGCCCCATCTGCATGGGGTCGCGCACCTCCTCGGTGAGCACCTTGGCCAGATCCCGCTGCGATCCGACGCGAATCCTGGTCGGAGCGTCATCCGGACCGACCTCGGAGAACAACACCAGCAGCAGGAGCGTGGCAGGACGCCCGCTCACTCCCCAGGTGCCGTCCGGACGCTGGGTGTTGGCGTCGACATGCCACCCGCGATCCTCGGCTGGAGGCACCCGGGGGAAGCGGATCGGCATGTTGCCCACGCTGCCGCGCCGCTGCCAGCCTCCCGGCCCGGCGACGGCATCGAGTGCCGCGTGCAGTCGCGGGCTGTTCACGAACTCCCCGAACGGCCCCTCACCGGTCAGATCGGCCGTCCACACGACCGGTTGTGTCCATCCGGAGGGATCATCAGGTGACAGGCCGATGCGCTGCCACAGCAAGGCCCTGGCCTCGTCCCCGACCTCGCGCGGCACTACCTGCTCCACCTTGACGAAGCCGTCGGCGATGAACTGCTGCACATCAACGCTCTGCATGCCCAGCACGCTATCGACGCTGTCCACTGCTTTTCGGGCGGCGGGGCGAGGGCGGCGCATGCCCCATGCGTGAAGGCACGACGTCGCACAGAAGCCCCAGGTCGCCGGACACCTGGCCGCCTGACAAGGCAGGCGAATCAGGATGTACGCAGTGGCCGAAGCCCCGCCCGCACCTCGGCGGCGTACAAGCCCGGCTGCTCCCAAGCCGCGAAGTGGCCGCCCTCGGCCGCCTCATGGAAGTAGACGAGGTTGTGGTACGCCTGCTCCGTCCAACTGCGCGGGGCCTGATAGACCTCGCCAGGAAAGACGCTGACGGCGAACGGGGCGGAGATGTCGGCGGCGTTGGTGATGCGGATCGTGTTCTCCCAGTAGAAGCGGCTCGCCGACACGCCGGTGTTGGTCAGCCAGTAGATCGTGACGTTGTCCAGCACGTCGTCCCTGGTCAGGTGCTCGTGGTTGCCGCGAAGGGCGGAGACGATGGCCGCCGCGGGCTGGTCGGCGCCGTCGCCGTGGTCGAGCAGCCAGGACGCCAGGCTGACCGGCGAATCGGCCATGCCGTACAGAGTCTGGGGGCGGGTGTTCATCATGCCGTAGTAGGCGAAGTGTTTCGCGGTCAGGGTGGCCAGCTGCACGTACGCGCGTCGCTCGTCCGCGGAGAGACCAGGCGGCGGCGGGTCGCCGAGCTGCATGGCCCGCGCGATGTCGGGCGGCACGGTCCCGGGCAGGTTGGTGTGCACGCCGAGCAGCTCCGGCGGTGCCTCGCGCGCCATCGCCAGGTTGATCGCGGCCCCGATGTCGCCGCCGGCGGCCACGAAGCGCGGATACCCGAGGCGCTTCATCAGCGTCACCCACGCCTTCGCGATGCGGACGGGGCCCCAGCCGGTCTCGGCGGGCCGCTCGGAGAACCCGTAGCCCGGCACCGAGGGGATCACCAGGTGGAAGGCGTCCGCGGCGCTCGCACCGTACGCCGTGGGGTCGGTCAGCGGCTTGATGATCTTCAGCTGCTCGAACACCGAGCCGGGCCACCCGTGGGTGACGATCAGAGGCAACGCGTTCGCGTGTTTCGATCGGACGTGGACGAAGTGGATGTCCAGCCCGTCGACCTGGGTCACGAACTGGGGCAGGGCGTTCAGTTTCGCCTCGCCCTTGCGCCAGTCGTACTGCCTGGCCCAGTAGGACGTGACCTCTCGCATGAGGGCGAGAGGTACGCCTTGGGAGGTGTCGGCCACGGTCTCCCGGTCGGGCCAGCGAGTCGCCGTCAGACGACGGCGGAGTTTCGCGAGCTCCCTGCCCGGGACACTGACGCGGAATGGGCGCACGCCAGGGTCGTCCACCTTCACGCCCGCGCCCGCGCCCGCACCCGCGCGTGCCTTCACGGTCGTGCTCACGTCTGCCTTTGTGCTCACGTCTGCCTTCGTGCTCACGTCTGCCTTCGTGCTCCCGTTGGTGCTCGTGCTCGTGCTGGACGCCACGCTCGCCGAGGCGGCGGTGGTGGTGAGTTCGATGGCGGCAAGTTCAGCGGCGGCGACGGTCATCGCCGCGTTGCGCAAGAAGCGACGGCGATCATGGCCGGTTTCGTCGGACATGTTCCCTCCTTCGTCAGGTCCGGCAGCGGCGCCGGCACCCGACTGGCGCGATCTTCTGGCGGCATCGTGACCACATCGGCAGGCGGCGCGTCCTCTGCTCGGGGGCCGGCCTCCGTTCGGGCTCGGGGTGCCGACCTCCGTTCGGGGGACATCTGCTGGTGGGCGTCATGTCCTTATCGGTCTGGGGTGTCTTGTGCTCGCGGGGGGGGGCGGCTCTGGGCTGGCGCGTTTCTCGGCGAGGGTCGTGAACGCGCTGACCGAGGCCCGTGTGCCGCTCGAACGTGCTGGCCCGGGAGCCGTCCGTCGCTCGAACGTGCTGGCCCGGGAGCTGTGTGCCGCTCGGACGTGCTGGCCCGGGGTCCGTCCGTCGCTCGAACGTGCCGGGCCGGGGCCCCGTCCCGCCATCGCAGAGGTGGGCCCCGGGGTGAGGGCTCAGGTCGGAAGCTCAGTGCCGGCCTGTTCGGCGATCATGTAGGTGGCGTACCAGGTGGGCCAGTCGGCGTCCGGTTCGCCGGTGCGTTTCTCGTGCTCGCCGTGGGCGGTCTCGGCTCTGCGCAGGGCGCTCGCGAGTTCGGTGACGGAGCTGTACGAGGCCGGGGCGGGGTCGACGCGGCCGGGGAGCCGGGAGGTGATCTCCTGCAGCCGCCAGGTGTTGCCGTCGGGGTCCCTGAACGAGGCTTGCGAGCGGTAGCTGCCGCGGCCGGGATCCAGGCCGGGGATCCTGCCCTGCGGGCCGATGTGGAAGATCTCGTCCACCTCGACACCCGCCGCGAGCAGGGCGTCTCTGGCGGCCTCGATGTCGGAGACGACCAGGATGGCCGTGGCCGAGCCGGGCGGTGCCGGGGTGAGGTGCTCGCCGAACTGCACCGAGCAGGCCGAGCCGGGCGGCGTGAGCTGCACCCCGCCCGGAGGAGCCCACGCCGGCACGGCGTCCGAACGCCAGCCGAGCCGGCCGTAGAACTCCTTGGCCCGTTCGACGTCCGAGACGGGGACGACCACCACCTCGATCCTCTGATCGGCGCTGCCGAGGCGTGCATCTGCGGTGCTCATCGCGGCCTCCTTGAGGACGGTCTCGCCAGGGGTTCTGTCGCGGCTCTCCCAGTTGCGGTTGTTTGCGGCTGATCGTGGTGCCGTGGCCCGTGCTCAAGGCACCGCTGGACGGTGGAGTCGGGTGGGGAAGTCGCCGCCCGGATGGCGGGTGTAGATCTGGTCGGCGGTGTCGGCGAGGACGAGCACGTCAGAGAGGACGAGCACGTCGGAATCGCTCATGAGAGCCGCCCCACGCCGGTGAATTCGGGAGCCGTGCTCAGCGCGGCCTCCTGGGACAAAGCCGGACTCCGCGCCGTCTGCCGTCGTCAGTGTGCTCCCGCCGGCGACGGCTGGCAACCAGGCGCAGGCTGCGCAAGCCCGGCATCCCGGTCCCAGACCAGCTCGGCTCAGCTCAGCTCGGCTCAGTGTGCCGCGCTGCCGCCGCCTCCACCGAACGGGGCACTTCACCTGAGCAGGAGGACCGGTGCTGGGCGAACAGCCGCACCAGGCCTCACTCCGCGGGACGCGGCTGGACGATCATGCGGGCGGCTTCGGAACGTGCCCACGTGAGTCCTGCGGGTGGCGTTGCCTAGGCTCGACGAGTGTGGATCTCAGCCCCGTTGTCTTCGCTGACCGGCCGGACCTGCACGAGCAGGCGGACACGATCTTCAGCGCCGACTGGCCGGAGTTCATCTTTCATGACCCGGTCGCCGACCAGTACCTCGATCGCGTACGGGAGTACTTCAGGCAGCTGAGTCTGCTGCTCCTCGATGACGACGGCCGGATAGCGGCCGGGGGGTGGGGTGTTGCCCTGCGGTGGGACGGCAGCGTCGGCGGCCTGCCGGGTGGTTACGATGACGCGCTGCGACAAGCGGTCGAGCTGCGTGAAGCGGGCGGGGAAGCGGACACCCTGGTCATCGGCGCGGCTCAGGTGCGGTCCGACTTGCAGGGGCAGGGGGTGGCGGCGGCCATGGTGCGGCAGCTTGCCGACGCGGGCGTGCGGGCGGGGCTGGTGCGGGTGATCGTGCCGGTGCGGCCCGCGCTCAAGGCGCGGTACCCGCTGACGCCGATGGCGCGCTTCATGGCCTGGACGCGGCCGGACGGCTTGCCGCTGGATCCGTGGCTGCGTACGCACCGCCGGATGGGTGCTCGCCTGCTGGGCCCGGCGGAGCGGTCCATGGTCATGTGTGGCTCTGTCGCGGAGTGGGAGGAGTGGGCCGGGATGCCTCTTCCCGACTCGGGTCCTTATGTGGTGGCAGGCGCGCTGGCTCCCGTCGAGGTGGACCGGGAGCGGGATGTCGGTGTGCTCGCGGAGCCGAACGTGTGGGTCCGGCACCGCTGAGGCGGCCTCTGTCGTTCAGGGGTCAATGGGCGGCTGATGGAGGGTGGTGATGCCGGTGAGCACGAGGTTGATGCCGGTGAGGAACTGCTCGCGGTCGTCGTGCTCGCGCATCTGGTCGGCGATGGCGCGCATGAACGGGTACTCGTCCGGGTCGAGATCGCGCCAGGCCTTGGAGGCGGTGGCGAGGAACTCGGCCCGGCCGGCTTCGGTCCGGGTGGCGGTTTCGTCGCTCTGTGAGGTCTGGGCGGTCGCGCCGAGGAGGTAGTGGACCAGGGTCGAGGTCGTGGTGAACCAGTCGGCTTCGGGGACGCCGAGGGTGCTGACGGGGCGGCCGATGCTTTCGAAGATCCGCAGCGTGACCGGGCCCCAGGGGTTGCGGGTGATCTGCAGGGCGAGCTGGGCGGCGAGCCAGGGGTGCTCGGCGACCGCGTCGAACAGGCCGAGGGCGATGGCGCGGATCTCGTCCTGAGGTGTGGCCGCGGCTCGGTCGGGTTGGGTGGTTGCGGCTCGGTCGGGATGGGTGGTTGCCGCTTCGTTGGGTTCGGTGGTTGCCGCTTCATCGCGAGGCGTGGTCAGGGCGGCGGTGATGACGGCGTCGGCCGCGGCGACCAGGAGCTCGTCCATGTTGCCGATGTGCCAGTAGATCGCGCCCGGGCCGGTGCCCAGGCGGGTCGTCAGCGCGCGGACCGTCAGGGCGCCGTCTCCCGACGAGTCCAGCAGCTCGACGGCGGTCTCGACGATGCGTTCCCGGGTGAGCATCTGCCTGCGTCGCTGGGATGGGCGGGTCCTGGTGGCCATGGCCGACATTCTGGCATGGCTTGGAGCGACGTTCCAGTATGGAGTACTGTTCCATTGATGGAGCGGTGCTCCATAAGGCCGTTCCGGCGGTCGTCCTGAGTGAAGGAGGCTCGACGTGTATGACGTGGTGATCGTGGGGGCGGGGCCGGTGGGGTTGTTCCTGGCCGGGGAGCTCGCATTGGCGGACTGCTCCGTCCTCGTGCTGGAGCGGGACGCGGAGGAGACCTCGCCGTGGAAGGAGCTGCCGCTGGGGCTTCGGGGCCTGAACGTCGGATCGGTCGAGGCGTTCTATCGCCGCGGGATGCTCGACGAGCTGCTGCAAGCATCGGGCGCCGACAAGGAGCAGGTGGGCGCGGCGCCCGAGGTGCGGGAGGCGCCCGCTCCCCGGGGCGTCACTCACTTCGCGGGCATGCTGCTCGACCCGGCCCACATCGACACCGGCGCTCTCCCGTTCCGGCTGCCCAGCCCCGCGATGGAGGCCATCATGACCAGCATCGACGCGGTCGGGACGGTCCTGGCCGCGCGGGCGGCCAGGCTCGGCGTGCGGATCCTGCGCGGCGCTCCCGTCGAGGCTGTGACACAGGACGGAGACACCGTCGTGGCGCGGGCCGGCGGGCGCGAGCACCGGGCGCGCTGGCTCGTGGGCTGCGACGGCGGACGCAGCACGGTACGCAACCTCGGCGGCTTCGACTTCGTCGGCACCGAGCCGCTGTTCACCGGGTACTCCGCCCGCGTCACCTTCGCCGACCCGCACGAGCTGGACATGGGCTTCACCTGGACGCCGACCGGCATGTACATGCGCGCGCCCTTCGAGGGATACCTCGGCATGATGGACTTCGACGGCGGCGCCTTCGACCGCTCCCAGCCGCTGACCCGCGAGCACCTCCAGACCGTCCTGCGCCGCGTCTCCGGCACCGACGCGACCCTCACCGAGGTCCACCTCGCCTCCAGCTTCACCGACCGCGCGATGCAGGCCACGACCTACCGCGACGGCCGCGTCCTGCTCGCCGGCGACGCCGCCCACATCCACTCCCCGCTCGGCGGCCAGGGCCTCAACCTCGGCATCGGCGACGCCATGAACCTCGGCTGGAAACTCGCCGCCACCATCCACGGCACCGCGCCCGCCGGCCTGCTCGACACGTACACCACCGAACGCCACCCCGTCGGCGCGGCCATACTCGACTGGTCCCGCGCCCAGGTCGCCACCATGAACCCCGGCCCCAACACCCCCGCCCTGCGCCGCCTGATCCACGATCTGCTCACCACCCGCGACGGGACCACCCACGTGTTCCGCAGCACGTCCGGGCTGTTCCACCGCTACGACCTGGGCAGCGACCAGCCCCTCATCGGTCACACCGCCCCCGACTTCCGGCTGGCCGACGGCACCCGGCTCGGGGACCTGCTTCAGGACGGGCAGGGCGTCGCGCTCGACTTCACCAGCCGGCAGCTCCTGCACGACGCGGCGCTGAGCTGGAAGGGGCGGATCCGGTACGCGGGCGGGCCGGCGAGCGACGACCTCGGGTTCGGCGCCCTGCTGGTCCGGCCGGACGGCGTCGTCGCCTGGGCAGGTGACCATGACCCCGATCGGGAGGCGTTCCAGGAGGCCGCGACCCGCTGGTTCGGCGCCCCGACACCCTGACACTCCGCCTCAGGTCCGGTCGGTACGCGACGGGCGCGCGAGACCGCGTCCCGAATCCACGGCAGAAAGGAACGTCCATTGTTCAGTGAGAGCCCCGCCCAGTCCGAGCTGAACAAGGAGGTGGTCCGCCGCTTCTACGAAGCCGTGCTCCGCGTGCCCGGCGGCCCGGACTTCGCCACGATCAAGGAGCTGGCCGACGAGCAGGAGGTCGAGCTCAACTGGGGGCATCCCGACAGCGGCGTCCACAGGGGCGCCGCCATCGGGCCGGCGCGGCACCGGATGCACGAGCTGACCGGGCTGGACATCCGGGCCATCAGCATCGACGAGCTCATCGCCGACGGCCCCACCCGCGTGGTCGTCGTGGCGACCAACAGCGGCACCGACGTGCACGGCAATCCGTGGCGGATGACCGTTCTGGAGCTGGTCGACGTGATCCATGGCAAGATCACCAAGAAGCGGTCGTTCTACCAGGACACGGCGCTCCTCCGGGACATCGCGCTCGAACGCGAGGCGGCCCTCGCCCGGCAGGCCGGGGAGGCTTGAACCGGCAGGCGGCGGACGTGGCCGGGACGGCGCCGGGGCGGGAGGGGGTCGGGGCGACTCGCGTCATCGCCCCGGACGGCCGGATCGTCGCCGAGCCGGGCGGACGGGCGGTGCCGGAGCTGGTCGTGGCCGAGATCGAGGTGGGCAGCGAGTCGATGCTCGCCCGATGGGACGTGCGCCGGAACCCGGCGATCTTCCGGCGGTGGCAGGAGAGCCAGTCATGAGGCGGGCCGGCCTCGCGACAAAGGCCGGCCCCCACAGGGCCGGCCCCGCAGCCAAGGCCGGCCCGCCGCAGGATCGGCCTCGCAGTAAAGGCCGGCGGCGCGGTCCTATGGGGTCGGGTAGTCCGTGATGTAGATGGGGGTGCCGACCTTGGTGGTGTCGGCGGCGTCGCCGGTGCCGTTGACGACGTGGTCGATGACGCCGGCGCTGAGGTTGACGGTCATGATGTGGTGCAGGCGCACCCCCGCCCGCCGCGGCACCTCGAACCCGTTCTCCGTGTGGATCTGCGGGTTGTTCTGGTTGAACACGTACACGCCGCCCCCGTACAGCCGGTGCCGGCGGACGCGGTCGCCGACCTTGTAGCCGGCCCAGCCCTCGACGGCGCCGTTCATCCAGTCGGCCTGGGTGGGCGGGTCGTAGGGGAGCTCGTTCTGGTAGAGGATGGTGGTGCCGTCGTCGCCGTTCCAGATCGTGTTGTACTGCTGGAAGTGCTCGACGAACAGGCCGGTCGCGGTGACGTGGTCGCCGTTGATGAGGGCGCCGTTGCGGCCCAGGTTGGTGTTCCAGCGCTGGGTGTCGTTGAGCCCTTCGACGCCGTGGTCGGCCCGCCACACCCAGGTGTGGTCGATGAGCACGTGGTCGCTGTTGACTTCGAGGGCGACGTCCGTGCTGCCGGGGTGCGGGCCGCCGACGCGGAAGTACACGTCGGACAGGGTCGTCGGGTTGTCGGGCGAGCCGTGGTGCTGCCCGTGGCGCTTGCCGACGCGCAGCAGCACGGGCGACTTGTCGGGCCCGGCGTCGATGGTGACGCCGGCGACGACGACGCCGGGCACGTCGGCCACGTCGAGCGGGACGGCGCCGCGGGCGGCGGTGAGGGTGGCGTGGCCGAGGCCGAGGACGACGGTGCCGGGCCGCTTGACCTCGATGCTGCGGGCGACGTCGTACACGCCGGGGGTGAGCAGCAGGTTCTTGCCGCGGGCGAGCTGCCGGTTGATGTCCTGCACGGAGTCGGACGGCTTGGCGACGTAGAAGTCGGTGAGAGGCACGCTGCGGCCGGGGGTGAGGCCGTCGGACCAGGTGACGCCGCGGGTGTCCCTCCTGGCGGCGGGCACGCGGACGGTGTACCTGCCGCGCGCGTCGGTGTACAGGTAGGGCTTCTCGCGGCTGACGGGGGTGGTGTCGAGGGTGGTGTACGGCGGGCTGGGGAAGCCGGTCTCGGCCGGGGCGCCGACGACGCCGGAGAAGACCTGGTTCCAGACGCCGTTCGACCAGCCGGCGACCTCGCTGTTGCGGGTCAGCCACTGCTGCTGGGAGCCGTTCGTGACGGACGGGAGGCGGGAGTCGGCGATGAAGCCGCCGCTGGCGTACTGGGGGCCGGCGGTGCAGTAGTCCATCAGGGAGAGGGTGCCGCCGGTGACGTTGAGCCGGCGAAGGGAGACCGCTTGGGAGACGGCCCAGAAGTTCGCGGAGGAGCGGCAGCCGTCCTGGCCGGCGGCGTTGATGGTGATGGACAGGTTGGACAGCGTGCGCCAGAAGTTGACGAGCGCGAGGCAGTTGCTCGTGCCGCCGTCGGCGAGGCAGCGGTTGTAGACCTCGACCTTGCCGTTGATGACGACGTCGGTGGGGGAGGCGCCGAGGCCGGCGATCTCGGTGTAGTAGCCGACCTTGATCTGGAGCGGCTGCTCGGCGGTGCCGTACGTGCCGGGTTTGAACAGGTAGGCGTGGCGGTTGGTGCCCATCTCGTCGTCGACCTGGGCGGCGTGGGCGGCGTCGAGGGTGGCCTGGATGTCGGCGACCGGCATGCTCGGGTCGAAGACGGTGACGTTCGGGCCGAGGTCCGGTGCGGTGCTGGCGGAGGCGGGGGCCGCCGATAAGGGTGACAGAACGGTGGCGGCCAACAGGGCGGTCAACAGGGCGGTCAACAGCGCGCGGCCGTAGCGCGGCGCCCGGCCGCCTGGGGGCTGGGTCGTCGTCATGGCGGGCCGTCCCTTCCATGGAGAAACCCATCCGAGAGAGCGCTCTCTCGGATGGGGAGGGGCTGGGGTCGAGGCATGCAGAACGGGTTCGGACGTTTCTACCGCGCCACCCGGCCCCGATACAAGAGCGGTCAGCGCATCGCCGGCGCGGCGTACAGCCGCAGGGTGAAGGGGTCGAGAGCCTTGGGCAGCGGGCGGCCGGGGCCCAGGCGCGGGGCGACCGGGCGGAAGTCGTACTGGCGCAGCAGGGCGGCCAGCGCGGCGGCCCCGACCGTGCCGCCGAAATCGCTCCCCGGGCAGCGGCCGGGCCCGGCCGAGAACGGCACGATCCACCAGTCGGCGGCGGCCCGCCCGTCGAGCCACGCCTCGGGGGTGAAGGCGTCGGCGTAGTCGATCTGCGGGTTGCGGGTGTGGAGGCCGACCGGGATCACGAGATCGGTGCCGGCCGGGAGCGTGGCTCCGTGCCAGGCGACGGGTGCGGTGACGACCCGGGGCATCGTGGGCACGATCGGCCACAGGCGCAGCGCCTCGTACAGGCAGGCGCGCAGGAACGCGCGGTCGCCGGCGGGGTCGAGCGCCTCGGCCGCGCCCGCTCGTAGTGCTCGGGGTGGCCGGCGAGCAGCGCCAGGGTCGGGCCGAACACCGTCGTGCCGAGCACCTCCAGGGCCATCAGCCAGTGCGGCACCTGCCCGGCCGGACAGGTGCCCGCAGTCGCGGGCGCGCTCGCGGCCAGCCCGGCCAGGCTCCCTTCGCCCGTCTCCGCCGAACCGCCCAAGCTCCCTTCGCCCGTCTCCGCCAGGCTCTCCCCGCCCGCCGCCGCCAGGTGGCGCTCGATGCCCGTCATCATGACCCGCCGCAGCCTGCGCACCCTCCCGTTCCTCCACGGCCGCAGGCCGAGCCAGTTGCCCTCGCGGCGCAACGCGTTCAGGGCGTCCAGGATCCGTACGTCGTCACGGGCCGCGTCCCCGAGCGTCAGCCGCAGGACCGCCCGGGAGTGGCCGGCACGCAGCCGCCCCCAGTCCACCGCGCCCGGCTCCCGGCCGAAGATCCCGTCGAGCTCTTCGGAGACCACCCGCTCGACCCGCGGGGCGAGGCTGTGCGGCACCGTGCCGGGCTGGAGCACCGCGTCGTTGAACCGGTGCCGGTCGAGCCGCGCCTCCCCGCGTGAGAGCAGCAGGCTGTCGGGCTGGGAGGGCGAGAAGCCGCGTGCCTTCTCCTTCGTCCGCAGGGAGAAGACCTCGTCGCTGCCGCTCAGCACGCGCTCGACGTCCCCCTGCGAGAGCAGCAGGAGCACCTTCCCGCGCAGGCTCCGCACGTACACGGACCGGCCGCCGTGACGCACGCGCAGCCGCATGCAGAAGCGCTGCGCCGCGTCGTACGTGCGGAGCCGGGCCATCAGCCCGACCATGGCGGGCCTGCGGATGACCACGCCGCGAGCGAACTCCGGCAGCGTGTAGAGCACGGAGAACGCCAGGCTCTCCATCCGGCTCGCGTGCGGCGGCTGACCCATCGCCCGGCCTCCAGACCTTGGGGATATCACAAATTGTAGTTAAAGAGTTACTATCAGTGAAGACCGTGAAAGGCGGTGATCGGCCATGTCCCAGGCAAGGATCGGCGGCCTGTCCGCGCCGGAGTGGCACGAGCTGCCGTTCCCGCTCCAGCTCGCGGCGCTGGCCAGGATGCGGGCGGCGCTGCGCCGGCACAACCTGTACGACACCCGCCCGGCGGGCGGCGAACGGCCACGGATCTCCGGGCCCCGCCCGCGCCACCGCAGCTACGACGGCTCCGGCTACGACCCGGGCGACGCCGACATGGGCCGGGCCGGCACCCGCTTCGACCGCAACGCCCCGCTGCCCATGACGCATCCCGAGGGGCTGCTGTCGCCCAACCCGCGCGACGTCGCCAACCGCCTGCTGACCAGGCACGACCTCATCCCGGCCACGTCGCTGAACATGCTGGCCGCCGCCTGGATCCAGTTCCAGAACCACGACTGGTTCAGCCACGGCGACAACCGCCTGACCGAGCCCATGAGGGTGCCGATCCCCGACGGCGACCACTGGTACGAGCCGGACATGTGCGTACGAAGGAGCCGCCCCGACCCCACCCCCCACACCGAGCCGGACGCCCCGCCCACCTACGAGAACACCGTCACCCACTGGTGGGACGGCTCGCAGCTCTACGGCAGCTCGGAGCGGCACTGCCGCGCGCTGCGCACCGGCGAGGACGGCCGGATGCTCCTCCACGACGGCCGGCTGCCGGAGGAGACCGCCCCGGGCCTGGCCGGGATCGACCTGACCGGGTTCAACGACAACTACTGGGTCGGCCTGGCGCTGCTGCACACGCTGTTCGTCAAGGAGCACAACGCGATCTGCGGCAGGCTGCGCGCGGCGTACCCGTCGTGGGACGACGAGCGGCTCTTCCACACGGCCCGCCTGGTCAACGTCGCCGTCATGGCGCGGATCCACACGGTCGAGTGGACGCCGGCCATCCTCGGCAACCGCGCCGTCCGCCTGGCCATGAACGCCAACTGGGCGGGCCTGCTGGGCCCCGGCTTCCGCCGCCGCTACGGCCGGGTCGGGCGGGGCGAGGTCGTCTCCGGCATCCTCGGCTCACCCATGAACCACCACGCCGCCCCGTACTCGATGACGGAGGAGTTCGTCGCCTCCTACCGGTTCCACCCGCTGATCCGCGACGACTACCCGGTGCGCTCCCACCGCGACGGCAGCCTGATCACCGTCGAGGAGCTGCTCCCGATCCAGGGGCAGCACACCCGCGCCGCCGTCGACCGGCACGGCATGTCCGACTGGCTCTACTCCTTCGGCGCCATGAACCCGGGGGCGCTGACCCTGCACAACCATCCGCGCTCGATGCGCGACCTGGTGCGCACCAGCGGCGAGCGCATCGACATCGGCACCCTCGACCTGCTGCGCGACCGCGAGCGCGGCGTCCCCCGCTACAACGACTTCCGCCGCATGCTGCGCAAACGCCCGGTCACCGACTTCGCGCGGCTGTCGGACGATCCGGGGTGGGCGCGCGAGATCGAGGAGGTCTACGACGGCGACCCGGAGCGGGTGGACGTCACCGTCGGCCTGCTCGCCGAGCCCAAACCGCCCGGCTTCGCGATGTCCGACACGGCCTTCCGCGTGTTCGTGCTCATGGCGTCCCGCAGGCTCAAGAGCGACCCGTTCTTCACCGACCTGTTCACCCCCGAGGTCTACAGCCCGGAAGGGCTGGACTGGATCGACCGGACCGGCATGACCGAGGTCCTGCTGCGCCACCACCCCGAGCTCGCCCCCGCGCTCGACGGCCTCCCGCACGCCTTCGTACCCTGGCGCAGGCCGGCCTGACGCGGGGGCGGCCCCTTCAGGTCTCGCGGGCGGCTCGCCGCTTCGACGCGTACGGCAGCACGAACAGGAACAATCCGGTGAGGAACTGCAGGACGAGCGGGAACAGCGGCAGGTAGACCACCCACATCGCGGGCTCCTCCCGCGAGACGGCGACCATGGCGGCGAGCACGGTCACCGTGAACGCGACCGACAGCCAGCGGTGACTCTGCCGCACCCACTTGCTCGATCTCATGAGGAGCCTCCTAGGCCGACGGCACTTCCTGGATGCGGATCAGGTTGCCCGCCGGGTCGCGCACGGCGCAGTCACGCACCCCGTACGGCTGCTCGATCGGCTCCTGGACGATCTCGGCGTCGGCGGCCTGCAGCCGCTCGAAGAGGCCGTCGAGGTCGGTGGTCGCGAGGTTGATGCCGGCGTAGGTGCCCTTGGCCATCATCTCGGCGATGACGCGGCGCTCGTCGTCGGTGACGCCCGGGTCGGCGGCCGGCGGCTGCAGGACGACGGAGGTGCCGGGCTGGTTCGGGGGGCCGACCCTGATCCAGCGCATCCCGTCGTAGCCGGCGTCGTCGCGGACCTCGAAGCCGAGGACGTCGCGGTAGAACGCCAGGGCGGCGTCCGGGTCGTCGTGCGGCAGGAAACTCGAATGGATGGAGATGTCCATGGCGGTCACGCTAGGCGGGACCGGGCAGGCGCCGCTTCTCGATTCCTGATCGATCCATCGGCCAGGATGGAACGGCGCGCACGCTCAGGAGGACACCATGCCGCAGGAGCGGGAGACGGCGACAGGCCGTTGTTTCGTCTGTAAACGCGAGTTCACCTTCGACCCGAAGGAGGTCGTCACCTTCCTGATCGACCCTCAGACGGGGTTCCCGCCGGGCTTCACCGCCCTGGGCACCATGCGCCCGGCCACGCCGGAGGCGGTGGCCCGGTCGAGGGACGAGCCGCTGTGCCCCGACTGCCACGAGCGGGCCGAGCGGTACGGGGCGCGGCTGGACCCTCCGCCGCCGCCCCAGTGGCCGACCTGGCCGCCAAGCGGGAATTAAGCACCCATAGTGATCCGGGCTTCGGCGAAGTGGCGTGCGTCCGGCGGGCGCGGCCCTAGCATCTCCCACGGGCAGACCGGTTGGAGAGCTGGGCGGAGGGAGCCTCCTTCGCCCAGCTCGGCCGGCCGTCAGCTCGGGCGGGTGCCGGTGACGAGGTAGACGACGTCCTGGGCGACCCGTACCGCGTGGTCGGCGTACCGCTCGTAGTAGCGCCCGACCAGCGTGATGTCGATGGCCGGCTCCACGCCGTGCTGCCAGTCCTTGGCCAGGATGCTCCTGAACAGCTTGCGATGCAGGCGGTCCATCGCGTCGTCGTCCTGTTCGAGCTCCATCGCCGAGTCCACGTCACGCGACGCCACGCAGCTCCCGGCCTTGGTGACCAGGTTCTCGGCGATCTGGCCCATCTCCAGGATGGTGGAGCGCAGCTCCGGCGGGATCGCGGAGTCGGGGTGGCGCAGGCGGGCCACCTTGGCGACGTGCACCGCCAGGTCGCCCATGCGCTCCAGGTCGGTGCCCATGCGCAGCGCCGTGATGACCATCCGCAGGTCCACCGCGACCGGCTGCTGCCGGGCCATCAGCTCGAAGATGGTCGTCTCGATGTCGGCGAACACCGAGTTGACTTCCTCGTCCCGCGTGATGACGCTCTCGGCGAGCTGGAGGTCGGAGTCGAGGAGGGCCGTGGTGGCACGGGAGATCGCCGAGCGGACAAGCCGGGTCATCTCCACCAGCTTGTCAGTCAGTGCATCAAGTTCTTCATGGTACGCGTCGCGCATGTCGTCACCGTACGGCCCGGTCGATGAACGAACCCCTACAGCAAGATGAACTTTCCAGGAAAGAGCCGTTCATCCCCTGATGAGGGGGTCTGTCCGTGCAGGAAGGCCACCTACCATCGGAGGCATGAGTGAGATGGCCATGAGCTTCGCGGCCCTGGCCGGGTTCGTGGTGGGCGCGCTGGCGGTGCTGTTCTACCGCAACCAGATCGAGGCCCCCAACCGTGCCGCCGCCGCGGACGGCGTGGAGACCGGTGCCGCGCTGCCGCAGGGCGTCGCGTCGGTGCTGGCCGTGCTGCCCTCGTCCGCCGTGGTCCTTGACGCCCACGACCGCGTGCTGCGCGCCAGCTCGGCCGCACGCGCGTTCGGGCTGGTCAAGGGCGATCGCCTGATGGCCGCGGAGCTGCTCGCCCTGGCGAGGCAGGTACGCCGCGACGGCGAGATCCGCGAGAGCGAGATCGACGTCGCCGGCCACAAGTTCGGCCAGGAGACCACCAACTTCGCCGTCCGCGTCGCGCCCCTCGGCTCCTACGGCCAGGTGCTGGTGCTGGCGGAGGACCAGACCGAGCGGCGCCGGGTCGAGGCCGTGCGCCGCGACTTCGTCGCCAACGTCAGCCACGAGCTGAAGACCCCGGTGGGCGCCATGAGCCTGCTGGCCGAGACCATCCAGGACGCCGCCGACGACCCCGAGGCGGTCAGCCGCTTCGCCGGGCGCATGCAGCACGAGGCGGCCCGGCTCAACTACCTCATCCAGGACCTGATCACGCTCAGCCGGATCCAGGGCGCCGAGCCCATCCCGACGCCGGGTCAGGTCTCGATCGACGAGGCCATCCACGACGCCATCGAGTACTGCAACACCAGAGCGTCCGCCAAGGACATCGCGCTGGTCACCGGCGGCACCGAGGGCCTGCGGATCTGGGGCGACGACGAGCTGCTCGTCACGGCCCTGCGCAACCTCATCGACAACGCGGTCGCCTACAGCCCCGAGCACACGAGGGTCGTCGTCAGCGTGCGGCCCGCGGGCGACTCCGTCGAGATCAGCGTCAGCGACCAGGGCATCGGCATCCCCGAGGAGGCGCTGGAGCGCATCTTCGAGCGGTTCTTCCGCGTGGACGCGGCCCGGTCGCGCGCCACCGGCGGCACCGGCCTCGGCCTGGCCATCGTCAAGCACGTCGCCGCCGCGCACGCCGGCGAGGTGTCCGTCTGGAGCAAGGAAGGGTCCGGCTCCACCTTCACCCTCCGCCTGCCCGCCTTCGGCGGCACGGCGGTGGCAGTACCACCCTCGATTCCCCTGGAGGCAGCCAAATGACCCGAGTGCTCGTCGTCGAAGACGAGGAGTCCTTCTCCGACGCCTTGTCCTACATGCTGCGCAAGGAGGGCTTCGAGGTGTCCGTCGCGGCGACCGGGCCCGAGGCGCTCGACACGTTCGACCGCAACGGCGCCGATCTGGTGCTGCTCGACCTGATGCTGCCCGGTCTGCCCGGCACGGAGGTGTGCCGCTCGCTGCGGCAGCGCTCCAAGGTGCCGGTCATCATGCTGACGGCCAAGGACAGCGAGATCGACAAGGTCGTGGGCCTGGAGCTGGGCGCCGACGACTACGTCACCAAGCCGTTCTCCTCGCGCGAGCTGGTGGCCCGCATCCGCGCGGTGCTGCGCCGCCAGGGCGACGTGGTGGAGGAGCTGGAGACGGCCGTGCTGGCGGTCGGCCCGGTGCGCATGGACGTCGACCGGCACGTGGTGGCGGTGCGGGGCGAGCAGGTGCAGCTGCCGCTGAAGGAGTTCGAGCTGCTGGAGGTGCTGCTGCGCAACGCGGGGCGGGTGCTCACCAGGGGCCAGCTCATCGACCGCGTCTGGGGCGCCGACTACGTGGGCGACACCAAGACGCTGGACGTGCACGTCAAGCGCCTGCGCGCCAAGATCGAGTCCGACCCGTCGAACCCGCGCTGCATCCTGACCGTGCGCGGCCTGGGCTACAAGTTCGACGCCGTCGAGGAGTGACCGAAAGCTCCGTCGAGGAGTGCGCGAAAGCGAAGAACCCCGGCGTCTCGATGGAGGCGCCGGGGTTCTCTCATGTCGTCAGTGACCCTCTTCGGCCGCGGTGGCGGACGGGGTCGGGGTGGGCGTGGGAGCCGCGGTGGCGCCCGGGGCCGGCGGGTAGTCCTTGAACTCGCGGCTGCGCGTCACCACAGGCACGTTCATGGACACGACCCCGGCGTTGGCGAACTGGAGGTCCAGCTTGATGGTCTCGCCGCCCCTGAGGCTCTTGGGGATCGCCTCGAGCATGAGCTGGGGGCTGGGCTTGCCGGTGTTGACGAGCGTGTTGCTCGGGAGCTGGATCGGGGCCGCGACCTTGACCGTGCCCATGTTGCCCGCGGAGACCGCCTGGAGGGTGTCGGGAGTGCCCGCGGTGTTGAGGATGTTGAGGTAGATGGGGGCGGATCCGCGCCAGGGGAGCTGCGCTCCGGAGTCGGGGCCGAGGATGAACGCCTGCGGGATGTGAATGTCGCTCTTGCCGTATGCGCCCTTATCGATCAGCACTTGTGCTTCGTTGGGGGCGTAGGCCTTGTTGGTGGTGGCGTCGAAACCGGCCGCGCAGCCCGCGAGCGCGGGGGCTGCCAAGAAGGCGGCGGCTACAGCAATCCAGCGACGGCTGGTCACGGGCGGGTACTCCTTGGTCTTGCGCAGGTGTCGCGCGTGCGTGATGTTGCAGCGCCCACCATATCCACCCCAATGCAAGGTCATATCCACACCCCCGCAGGTCATTCGCTATGTCCGGAAATGCGATTCATAGAGTTGAGCGCTTGTCAAGCCCCAATATGCGGCTTTGACCTGCAGTTATGAGGATTTCACTGTTCCGGGAGGCTGTGGATGCGTGGTACCCTGGAGTACAGCGGAAGGGGTACTTGTCACATGACTTTCCAGGTCGGCGACACTGTCGTCTACCCCCACCATGGGGCTGCTCGGATCGAAGCAATCACGACGCGATCCATCAAGGGTGAGGAAAAGACCTACCTGGTGCTCAAGGTCGACAAGGGCGACCTTACCGTCCAGGTGCCAGCTGAAAACGCAGAACTCGTCGGCGTGCGCGATGTTGTGGGCCAGGAAGGCCTTGAGCGGGTTT
Source organism: [Actinomadura] parvosata subsp. kistnae (assembly GCF_900323885.1). Lineage (GTDB taxonomy): Bacteria > Actinomycetota > Actinomycetes > Streptosporangiales > Streptosporangiaceae > Nonomuraea > Nonomuraea composti. The sequence continues at coordinate 3,563,502 of NZ_OOHJ01000018.1, forward strand.
TCGACGTCCTTCGGATGCCGCACACCGAGGAGCCGACCAACTGGTCTCGTCGCTACAAGGCCAATCTGGAGAAGCTCGCCTCCGGGGATGTGAACAAGGTCGCCGAGGTGGTTCGGGACCTGTGGCGGAGGGACCGCGAGCGCGGCCTGTCCGCGGGCGAGAAGCGCATGCTCGCCAAGGCTCGTCAGATCCTGGTCAGCGAGCTGGCTCTGGCCGAGAAGACCAATGAGGACAAGGCCGAGGCCCTGCTCGACGAGGTTCTCAACTCCTGAAGACGAATCTTCCACGGGTGGGCGTCGGAGTCGACGTCCACCCGTTCTCATCGAGTGAGTCAGGCCGCGAGCTCAACCTCGCGGGCCTGCACTGGCCGGGAGAGACCGGCCTCGAAGGCCACTCCGACGGCGACGCCGCCGCGCACGCGGCCTGCGACGCGCTGCTGTCGGCGGCCGGGCTGGGCGATCTGGGGCGGCTGTTCGGCACCGCGGATCCCCGCTGGGCCGGCGCCTCGGGTGCCGCTCTCCTGGAGGAGACCGCGCGCCAGGTGCGCGCGGCCGGCTTCGAGATCGGCAACATCGCCGTCCAGGTCGTCGGCAACCGGCCCAAGCTGGCGCCGCGCCGCGAAGAGGCCGAGAAGGCACTCAGCACCGCGGCGGGAGCGCCGGTCAGCGTGTCCGCCACCACCACCGACGGACTCGGGCTGACCGGGCGCGGCGAGGGCATCGCGGCCATCGCGACGGCGCTGGTCGTCAACCTTTCCTGAGCTTCCCGCGTCATAACGTAGGGACGCGTGAGGGTGTCCTCGGCGGGTCGCGCCTGGCCCGCTCCGTTCGGAGGCGGCGGTTCGTCACTGGCGCGGTACGGACCGCCGCCTTCCCCTTGGGTAGTTTGCCTGCTCAGGGGGTATGTGTCCCCCCAAGACATGTGAACGTCTCGGGGGGAGCTACACATGATCGGCGCGATTGTTTCCGCAGTAGTCATCGGCGCCATCGTCGGTGCGCTGGCCAGGCTGCTGGTGCCCGGCAGGCAGAACATGTCCATCGGCCTGACCCTCATCGTGGGCATCGTGGCCGCGCTGCTGGGCACGCTGATCGCCCATGCGTTCGGCTGGGCCGACACACGAGGGATCGACTGGATCGAGCACATACTCCAGCTCGCCCTGGCCGTCATCGGCGTGCTGCTCGTGACCCGGATGGGCATGGGCCGCGGCGGTGGCAGAAGCGGCCGAACTATGACCTGACCTGGGGCTTCGTCAAGGCGATGCATAATCGCCGTAGATCGGGTAGCCACCTCCCCGTGAGGATGAACCGCTCACCCTCATGGGGAGGTTTCACATCATGACCATCGAATCCATCCTTGGCGCCATCGTGATCGGCGCCGTGATTGGCGCAATCGGTCGCCTGCTGCTTCCCGGCAGGCAGGCCATCGGGTGGATCCTCACCATCGTCGTCGGTATCGTCGCGGCCCTGGTGGGCACGCTGCTCGCGCAGGTGCTGGGCGTGGAGACGACACCCGGCATCGACTGGATCGAGCTGGTGATGCAGGTGGTGCTCGCCGTCGTCGGCGTTGGCCTGGTCGCCGGGCTCAAGCGCGGATCCCGCGTCTGACAGCCGGCGCAAGGCGGGATACATCGGCCCGCCCGGAAACGCTTCCGGGCGGGCCCGCCCATGCCCGGGATCAGCCCTCGGGCGGGCGCGGAGTGCTCCTCAGGCGGCCGGACGGGGCCGGGGTGTCGTCGTGGATCACCGGGTGCGGGGCGGTGTCCTCCATCTCCTCCTGACGCTCCGGCTCGTCCTCGATGACGGGGTGCGGCTGGGTGTCGGCGTCCTGATCGTCCTGCTCGTCCTCTTCCTGTTCTTCAGGGCGGGGGTGGACCAGCACGTCGGTGGGCTTGACGCGGTCGCCCCAGCGGACCGGGCGCTTCAGCGGCTCAGGCTCTGGCTCAGGGTCACGCTCGGGCTCGGGCTCAGGGGCAGGCTCCGGCTCGGGCTCGGGGGCGAGCTCCGGCTCTAACTCCTTCTGTACGGGCTCAGACGCCTGCCGGAGCTCCTCTTCGCGCATCGGCCACTCGGAGACCCGGGCCGAGACCGGAGGGGTCTCAGGGGCGGCTGTGGGGCCGACCAGCGGCGTGGGCTCCAGGACGGGAGGCACGGACGCCTCGGCCTCCAGCGGCGGAGCCGCCTCCGGGCCGTGGAAGGGCACGATGTCGCGCTCCGCCGTACGGTCGTCGTCGGGGGCGCGCTCCGGCCCGCGTACGTGCTTGATGAGCAGCAACCACAACCACAGCGCCAGCGCCAGCATGACCCACGGCGCCAGGGCGACGCCCACGGCCGTCTCCCGCACGCCGAACGTGAAGCGCACCGCGCCGGCCACGTTCACCGCGGCGGCCGCGGCGATCAGCAGGACCAGCACGAACGCCGCCTGCACGCGGACCAGCATCCGGGCCGGGCGCAGCAGCAGCACGCCGAGCAGCGCGATCAGCAGGAGCGCGTCGAAGGCCGCCGGGTAGAGGAAGGCGAGGTCGGGCCTGGCCTCGCCGGTGAGGGCCAGCGCGCGCAGGTCGTCGAACGACAGCGCGCACGCGGCCCCGGCGAGTGCGGCGACCGCGAGCCCGGCCAGGGCGATGCCCAGGCGGCGAAGCGTAGAGGGGGGAGTCACGTCCATGGCGGTTTCGAGCCTACAGAACAATGATGGGCGCAGACCGATCAAGGGAGACTCGAGCATGCCACTGCTGACGGAAGATGTCCGGAAACTCCTGGACGCGCCCAATCACGCCACGGTGACGAGCCTCAACCCCGATGGCGGGCCGCAGTCCTCGGTGGTGTGGGTGCGTACGGACGGCGACGAGATCCTGTTCTCGACCGTGAAGGGGCGCAGGAAGCCGCGCAACTTCGAGCGGGACCCGCGGGTCAGCCTCCTGGTGATGGACCCGGACGACCCGAACCGGTATGTCGAGGTGCGCGGCCGGGTGACCATGACGCCCGACCCCGAGGGCGCGCTCATCGAGGAGCTCTCGCAGAAGTACCAGGGCACCTCCTGGGAGGACAAACCGGGCACTGAGCGACTTATCGTTCGGATCTCTCCGGACCGGGTGTTCTTGCGGACCTGATTTATAGGGGTGGTAACGGCGCGGAGGCGTTAGCCTTGCCTTCGTGAGCCTGCACATCTACGACACCAGCACGCGCGCCATCCGTGAATTCGTTCCGGTCGAAGCCGGCCGGGCGTCGATTTACCTGTGTGGGGCCACCGTGCAGGCTCCGCCGCACATCGGCCACATCCGCTCCGGCGTCAACTTCGACGTGCTCCGGCGCTGGATGGCGCGCTCCGGCTACGACGTGCGGTTCTGCCGCAACGTCACCGACATCGACGACAAGATCATCAGGGTGTCCGCCGAGGAGAGCGTGCCCTGGTTCGTCGTGGCCGAGCGCAACCAGCGCGCCTTCACCTGGGCCTACGACACGCTGGGCTGCCTGCCGCCGACCGTCGAGCCGCGCGCCACGGGGCACGTCCCCGAGATGATCACGCTGATGGAGCGGCTGATCGAGCGCGGGCACGCGTACGCGTCCGGCGGCGACGTCTACTTCGACGTGCAGTCCTACGCCGACCGCTACGGCTCCCTCTCCAACCAGAAGCTGGAGAACATGCGGCCCGCCGCCGACACCGACGACGAGTCGTGCAAGCGCGACCCGCGCGACTTCGCCCTGTGGAAGGGCGCCAAGCCCGGCGAGCCCACCTGGCCCACGCCGTGGGGCCCCGGGCGGCCCGGCTGGCACCTTGAGTGCTCGGCCATGGCCACGAAGTACCTGGGCCCGACGTTCGACATCCACGGCGGCGGCATCGACCTGATCTTCCCGCACCACGAGAACGAGATCGCCCAGTCGCAGGCGGCCGGCGACGGCTTCGCTCAATACTGGATGCACAACGGCATGCTCAAGATCGGCGCCGAGAAGATGAGCAAGTCGCTCGGCAACTCGCTGCTGATCCCCGAGATGGTGCAGAAGGTCCGGCCCGTGGAGCTGCGCTACTACCTCGCCGGCCCCCACTACCGCTCCTCCATCGAGTACTCCGAGGAGGCGCTGCTGGAGGCCGCCGCCGCGTACCAGCGCATCGAGGGGTTCGTGACGCGCGCCGCCGAGGTCATCCACGACGTCGACGCCGACGCGCCGCTGCCGCAGGCGTTCGCCGACGCGCTCGACGACGACCTCGGCACGCCGCAGGCGCTGGCCGTCGTGCACGAGGTCGTGCGCGAGGGCAACGTCGCGCTGTCGCGCGGCGACAAGGAGGCCGTGGCCCGGCTGCTGGCCGAGACCCAGAACATGCTCGACGTCCTGGGCCTCGACCCCCGCTCCCCGCAGTGGCGCGGCGCCGGCTCCGACCTCACGCCGGTCGTCGACGCGCTGGTGGCGGTGGCGCTGGAGCAGCGCAAGGCCGCCAGGGAACGCAAGGACTACGCGGCCGCCGACGCCATCAGGAACCAGCTCGCCGCCGCCGGCATCACCGTCGAGGACACGCCCCACGGCGCCCGCTGGGAGCTCAGCCGCTGACGTCCCGCGATCCGGGCCCAGGTCGAGCGGGAGCTCAGCCGCTAACCTCTCGTGATCCGGGCCAGGTCGATGATCACGAGCCGGCCCTTGAGGTCGTACCAGACCAGCCGGTCGTTCGTGATGCCCGGCTGGACGCTCGTCATCGTGCCCTTGGCGTCGGGACGCAGGCCCAGGTCGCCCGACTTCCCGGTCACCAGGTCGACCAGGGCCTGACCTCGCGTGGGCAGGCTCACCGTCATGAAGCGGTCCATCGACAGGCCGTGCATCGCGGTCTCCGGCAGCTCGCGCTCCTGAGAGCCGTCGCGCAGGCGGACGAACGGTTTCCTGTCCGCCCCGACGCCGACGCAGGTGGTCACGCCGCATCTGACGTACTCGTCGCCGGGGCGGACGAGGGCCATGCTCATGTCGCCGTTCTCGACGTTGTAGAGCTCCTTGAAGCTGGGCTCGTTGTCGGGCGTGTACTCGCCGGGCATGCCCACCCACGGCCAGGTCAGGATGTGGTGCTCGCCGGCGTTCTGCACCGGGGTCACGGCGCCTCCTTCCAGGGGGACGGTGAAGACGCCGCCGCCCTGAAAGACCGAGAAGGCCAGGCGGTCGCCGGTCACCACCAGCTTGTCCGCACCCTTCCTGATCGGGGCGTCGGTGGGGATTTCCATGGGCTCGCCGCCTTCGACCGGCACCGACCAGAGCCTCGTCCGCGTGTCCTCGATCGTCTGCCAGAAGATCCGGCCCGCTCCGGCCGTGAACGCCGAGGCGAACACGCCCTTCGGGGTGCGGATGTCGGTGATCTTGCGGATCTGATTCGTGTCCAGATCGTACGCGTACAGGGCGTCGGCCTTCTCGTGGCTCGCCCACGTCTCCAGCAGCAACGTGCGGTCGTCGATGAAGATGACCGGGCGGAGCTTGCGGCCTCCTTCCTTCAGCTTTGCCGGGATCTTCCAGACGGCGTCCGGCCAGACCTGCTCGACGGGGCCGGGGATCGTCGCCTGCTGCCGTGTCGTGGGGGTGACCGGCGCCGGATTCACGGCCACCTCCGGAGCGCCCTGGAGGCCCCGTACCGACAGGGCGCCCCCGCCCGCCACCACGACCACCACCGCCGCCGCCGTCGCCGCCGCCAGCGTGCGGGACCTGCGGCGGCGCGAGCGGATCACGACGCGCGCGGGCAGGTCGCTCGGGGCCTGCGGCGCGCCCTCGGCCGCGCGGCCGATGACCCTGGCCAGGTCGGATTCCAGATCGTTGCTCATGAGGCGCTCCCTTCGGCGGGCGAACGGTGGGGGATCAGGGTTCTCAGCCTGGCCAGGCCGAGCGAGGCGTGACTGCGTACCGTCCCCTGGGAGATGCCGAGGACGTCCGCGATCTCCGCGTCGGGAAGCTGCTCGTAGAAGCGCAGGACCAGCACGGCCCGCTGCTTGCGCGGCAGCCCCGAAAGCGCCTGCCACAGCTCCTGGTCGCCGTCGGACGGCAGCACGTCGTGCAGGGGCGTTTCCGGCAGCGCCCACGCGAGCTGCTCGCGCCGGCGGCGCCGCCAGACGCTGATGTGCAGCCGCGCCATGATGACCTTCGTGTACCGCTCCGGATCCTCCTTCCTGCGCACCCTCGGCCAGGCCCGGTGCAGCCTGACCAGCGCCTCCTGCGTCAGGTCGGCCGCGTCATGCGGGTTGCCGCTGAGCGCGAAGCCGTAGCGCAGTAACGCGTTGGCCCGCTCGGCGACGAACTCCGTGAACCGGGAGTCGTCATCCACCTGTCATCGCCTTTCCCGTCGTACGTCACCCCAGAGACGGACTTGACGCGACATTTGTTGAATCCGGATTGGGCAGAGCTGACCGGCGGCCCCAGTACCCTTGAACACATGGCAGCAGGCGGCAGGGCATCGGGCAGGCCCGCGAAGAAAAAGGGCCCGTCCAAAGGCACCGGGGGGCAGAAGCGCCGGTCACTCGAAGGCCGGGGCGCGACACCGCCCGCCGAAATGCGGCACTGGTACAAGGACAAGGCACGCGCCGAGCGCATCGCCCGCGAGGAGCAGAGCGGCACCCGCCGCCCCGCGCCCGCCAGGCAGCAGCGCCGCTCCGAAGACGCCCCCGAGCACATCGGCGGCCGCAACCCCGTCCTGGAGGCCCTGCACGCCGGAGTCCCGGCCAGCGCCCTCTACATCGCCCAGCGCATCGACAACGACGACCGCGTCCGCGACTCCATCAAGATCGCAGCCGAGCGCGGCATCGCCCTGCTCGAAGTCAGCCGCGACAAGCTCGACCGCCTCACCGAAGGCGGCGTCCACCAGGGCATCGCCCTGCAGATCCCGGCCTACGACTACGCGCACCCGTCCGAGCTCGTGGAGCTCGCCCACGAGGCCGCCGAGGTCCCGCTGATCGTCGCCCTCGACTCCGTCACCGACCCGCGCAACCTCGGCGCCATCGCCCGCTCCGCCACCGCGTTCGGCGCCCACGGCCTGCTCATCCCGTCCCGCCGCTCCGCCGGCGTCACCGGCGGCGCCTGGAAGACCTCGGCCGGCACCCTCGCCAACCTCCGCGTCGCCCGCGCCGCCAACCTCACCGCCGCCCTGCGCGAATACCGCGAAGCCGGCCTGTTCATCATCGGCCTCGACGGCACCGGCGACACCGACATCTCCGACGTCGAACTCCTCACCGAGCCCCTCGTCATCGTCGTCGGCTCCGAAGGAAAGGGGCTTTCGCGGCTCGTACGCGAGCATTGCGACGTCCTCGCCCGCATCCCCATGCGCGCCGCCGCCGAATCGCTCAACGCGGGGGTGGCGGCCGGGGTGGCGCTGTATGAAGCCGCTCGTCACAGGCGTCTCTAGCGTCTACACTGGTAGGCCGTGCCGACGTAGCTCAATCGGCAGAGCATCTGTCTTGTAAACAGAAGGTCAGGGGTTCGATTCCCCTCGTCGGCTCTGCAACCAGAAGGCCCCTGAACAGCCCTCAGGGGCCTTTCGGCTTTCAAGGCGTGGTCATCGCAAGAGGAGCGCTTCGCGCGGGGAAGCTCAGGCGGTGACATTGGGGGGCACGGCCCCCCAAGCCCCCAGTCCAAAGGCGCGGTCCTCTCGTGGGAGGCGCTTCGCGCCTTGGGGGTTCGGGCTGTGACATTGGGGGCGCGGCCCCCACACCCCCAGCTCAAACCCCGCTTCGCCGCTTGGTTGGCCTGATTACTCGGCTCATATAGGTAACCCTGCTAGCTTCCGACGCGTTCGGCGAGCTCCCGCAGCTCATTCGATGCCAGGTCCTGCATCGTCAACAGGTCGGAGACAAGTTGCCGCACCACGCGATGGTTGCGAATCTGCTCAGGGGTGATGTTCTCGGCCTCCAGCAGTCGGGCGACCGCTTCGTCTACCTGGCGGCGTTGGGCGTGGGCTCGGGCGAGGTCGACGACGAGTCGTGCCCGTCGTTCGGCTGACAGTGCGGAGGTGTCCACCGCGCTTCCGGCCCGCAGTGCGTGGCCGGCGTCGCCAACTTCCACCGCCACGGCCACCTCATGTAGCGCCACGTTGGTCGGCCCGAACTCGGTGTTGTAGTCGTTGCGGCCCTTACCGACTCGCATGGCCATCTCGCGGGCTCGGGACAGGTGCTCGTAGGCGACATCGGCCCGATTGAGCTGTGAGGCCGCCGTCACCCGCTGCAACGTCAGTCCGCCCCACAGCGACATCGCTTCCACGTTGCCCTGATCGGTCAGGAACCACAGCGCCTCGGCAGCAGTCCGCGCTGTCTCCTCCACCTGGTCGAAGTGACGCGCGTTCAGGAACACGAAGTTGAGCCTGAATGCCCCGGCCGCCATCATCAACGGGTTACCGGCACGCTCGGCCGCGCTGATGGCCCGATCGGCTGCGATCCATGCCGCCTCTGGCTCACCCAGTTTCGCCAACGAGGCCGAACGCGCCTGGTAGGTGATGGCCAGCAGCTCGAACAAGTCGGCTTGGCGCTCGGCGGGCGCGGACCGCACCGCGTTCTCCAGCGTCGGGACGAGCCCACGCAGCAGCTCCGTCAGTTCGACGTAGCGGCTTTGATGCGTCAGCTCCCAGGCGTGGTCAACGCGTGGCTTGAGCAGACCCATCGCATGCGCATCCGAGACGGTGACGCCTTGTGGCAGGCGCTCCTTCAAGGTCGAGCGCGGTAGAACTGCGCAAGATCAACAACGCGGCAGCACAGCCTGAATGAGAACTTCTCTACGTCTTCAGCGGCAGCCCGCCTACGGCGGCCTGCCGCGCGTCGGGCGGTCGCTGGCCGCGCTGCGGCTCTTCGGCCGGTCGCGACCAGCGCCACCCACGCACGTCCTCCACCCATCAGACGTTCGATGGGGTGCCTCGATGGTGATGGCAGGGCTACTTTTGGACGAGGTGAGCGAGCCGCTCCAAGCCAAACTTCGGCGCCGTCCGAAGGATGGCAATCAGCTTCAGAGGCGTATCGCCGGATTTGTCTGAGCCTCCGACCTTAGCGCCCTTTGTTTTCCGAGATAGCATACGACCGTTGGCGAAATCGAGGACGCGAATACCCTGCTTGAGACGCGACCCGGAGAACTGGCTTAGATCCAGCATAAAGGCTTCTAGTCGGTGACCCGCTGCGTGAGCATCGGAAACGCCACCATCGACTAGGTGAATAAGTCGGAGATCCAGAAGATCAGTCAGCACGTTGTAGCGATCCGCGAATTCTTCCTTTTCTCGGTAGCTGATGAGGAAATAAGTGTGACTGGTTTCGTCAAGACAGAAGGAGCGCACAATTCTGAGCGCTTCTAGGGTGCGGGCGGCCGATTGTACATTCGACGCCATGTCTTCTTCAAGTTCTTGAACCTTTACCTGAGCTGCATCGCCGGCAGCTTGATTTACATCCTGCACGCCTACCAGTTTGGCGTTTGGGCGCCTTTTGGCTTTCTCGATGGAGCTTCCGGCAAGGATTAGATAATCCCGCGGCACTGCACCAGATGCGAGAACAAGCCGATCAAGCGCTGCGGCATGAAATAGCCTGGAGAGAGCTGGGACCCCTACATGCTTCGCATACTGAAGTAGGATGTTTTCGAGAAACTTCTTCGCCCATTCGGGATCTTGCAGAGTGACGTCAAGGTCGAGAAGATCCGCATCGTGCATGGTCTGCAGCCCCAGCGGGGGAGACGATTGATACCACCTCGTTAGATGCCGGATCGAGGCAATTTTGAGCCATGCATCGCAGTCGCGGATACACCCATGAAGCATGTCGAGTAGCTTCGGCTGCTGACCACGTGTGATGTAGTAAAAGTCATCCACGAAGATGAAAAGGCGGAGGCCATTTATCGAGAGAAACCGTTTGATTGTGCGCTGAATCTCAGGAATGAGTCGCACAACGGAAGATTCCTCATTCTCAGGTAGGGCCAGCATTTGCCCTACTCGTTCATACAGCTTCACCGCAGCTACTGAGATAGAAGATTGCGCTCTAACCTGCTGCTGTCGGCTCACAACGGCCGTGAGCACTTCTTCAATCATGTGTAGGAAAACGCGGTTCGGCTCCTCATTTCGAAGAGTTTGCACGTTAACCCAGCATGAGATGACGCTGTCATCGGGGAGAGTGCTTCGTGCCTCGACAAGGAGCGCCGTCTTTCCTGCTCCTCGCCTTCCGAAGATGAGGTGGTGCCTGGGCGTGGTAATGGCAGCGAGGTTGATGTGCGCGTCACGAATATATGACAAGCTGGGTTGGGCTTCCGACACTCGTGATCGGGCGCTAGTCAGCCGAGTCAGCTCGGAGGCGCGCTCGTCCTGAACGCCATTGACAATCGGATCTGAGGACTTGTCTACGAGTTCCGGCGGCGCCTTTCTTACGATTATAAAGGCCCTGACTTCGCTAGTGGTTATCTCACTATCGAGGTCATTGCCTATCTGTGCAGCGCTGGGAAGGTCGGACGCCTCTACGAAGACGATATAGTTGATTTCGTCTGGATAGGGGCGTATTTCGACGTCAAGCACCTTTATGTTGCCTCGGTCGCGGAATTCGCGACGAATGAATGATGGTACATCGGAGATGCTTTGGGCGGTCATAGATAACCACAGCCCTTCGAATGCAAGTACTGCCTTGATTGTGTCAAAAAACGAGGGGCCTCCGCTGCAAGATCCAAGGCGACCAGGCGCAAAGATTTACTATTTAGTGGGTATGGATCATAGTCGGCAGCATTCCGATGGTTGCGGGCATCTTTGAGGGCATTCCCCCACAGGGCTGCATCGATGAAATCGTTCGGAAGCATCGTAGGCAGCTTTGAATGCGACTCATGATCGTCTCCACCATGCGAAAAATATACAACAGCTCGTGCCGCGTGATACATGGCGTAATAGAATCGACTGATTGCGCTTCTGTATTCGGCGGGTCTCATTTTAAGTAACTTGTTGCCGCTGTCTAGAAATCTCGTGGCAAGCTTTAGGCGGTCTGCACAAGCCTGCTGCTTGAGCTCATCTATCGGCCGCGCAGTGCGACTTATTAGACCGACGCCTTCGATGAAAAGCCCAAGCGTCTTTTTATCCGCTTTACTTATACGGAGCAGCGCGTCTTCGGGTGTCGAAGATGGATTCGAAGGTGGTGGTGCGCTGTTCACCGTCATAGAGTTCTTAGTTTACCGCCGAGTGCCCGCAGCCTGGCAAGAGGCGGCTGCTGCAAGTGTCGATTGTAACGGTACGTCTTGGGAGCATCCGGGCGACTCCTTCACGAGTGATGACTAGGCTTCGCGTCGACCAGTTGGCGTCCGCATGACCTGTAGGGCCAGCATGCGGACAGCTAGGGCCGTGACGATCGCTGACTTCGGTACCCGTCGGACGGGCTGGGGCGATCGCGGGCAAGGCCCTCCTCCGTCGGGCCTTGCCACCGGGTGGCCTTGGTTGAGGTGACAGCAGCACTGACAGCAACGTCTCCACACAACGGCGCATTTGCGTCACCGTCCACACGCGCCTGACCTCGGCCTCCGTCGCCCGAGCAGGGCGCCTGAGAGGCGGAAGGTCGGGCTGCCGTGACGGTGGGCAGGTCACGCCTCACCAAGTGACACTCGTTGGTTCGCGGGGCTCGGCACGTATGTGCCTCAAACAATGCGCATGTTCCTCTGGATCTGGTTGATGTCAGCGGGCGTCGGCAGGGTCGGGTACGGTCACGCCATGAAGACGTGGGTGATCCCAGAGCACTCCAACAAGGCGGTCCAGCGGGCGAGTCGGACGATCGGCAAGGGAACGGGCACACCCGAAGAGATCCGGGCGGCGCGAAACATCCTGAGTAATTACCGCCTCGCGCATGCCTTCCCCCTGAATGCCGTGACCGTGACCGTGCGGCAGCGCGCGCTCAACGTGAACCCGAACGCCGTCGTCGCTGAGCGGCGCAAGCGACTTCCTACCATCCTCGACAAACTCAGGCGCCACCCCACGATGAGCGTTACGACCATGCAAGACCTTGGAGGATGCCGCGTCGTTCTCGAGAGTGTTGCTGAAGTCGAGGAGTTAGTTACCGTTCTGCGTGACCTGCCGAGGAGCAAGAACCGCGTCAAGCGCGTCTATGACTACCTGCGCGATGACCCGGGACCGCGCGACTCTGGCTATCGGGGTATTCACCTGGTGTACGAGTACGGGGCCTCAAAGAAGGAGTACCAGGGCCTCCGGATCGAACTGCAGGTGCGCACACTGCTACAGCACGCCTGGGCGACCGCCGTCGAGACGATGGACCTGTTCTCGGGAAGCGAGTTGAAGTACGGCAAGGGCGACCCAGATGTGCTCCGGTTCTTCGTCCTGGTCGGCTCTCTCATGGCTTACGAGGAGAAGACTGCCCTGGTGCCTGGCGCCCAAGGGTCGGCCCAGGAACTAGCCGACGAGTTGCGGCGGCTAGAGGCCAACGTTGGCGTCCTAGATCGGCTGCGCGGCTACGCCTCGATCGTTGGCGAGCACGCCAAGACGGACCGCCGCAACACCCTAACGCTAGAACTCCGGCGGCGTGAAGGCCTCCTGACGGTGACGGTCCACGAGACGCTGGCCGAGGCCGAGGCGCGGCTGACCGAGTTGGAAGCCCAGGACGACGACAACCTAGACGCGGTCCTCATCAACATCGCGCGGATCAGCCAGCTGCGAGACGCGTACCCGAACTACTTCGCGGACACGGGCCGCTTCACCGACTTTGTGGCTTCGCGGATCTCCGAACCGGAGGCTGGCTCCGCCGTGTAGCCGGATAGCTGCCGCACGCCTTTAGCGGAAGACGGTTACAGATAGTTGGGTGTCCGCCGGACTGGGCGACACGCCGGGCCTCGACATCACCCTGCCGCCGTCGGAGGACGATTTTCTTCGATCGGGCGTGGATGCGGTGACGCGCCCCAACCTGCTGCAGCTCCTCCCTTGCCGTTCGTACAGGTGAGATGACGCTTGGCAGGGACGGGTAGGCCGGAGGCATCGTGGGGTGTCCTCCGGGACACGAAGGATCTCGCAGCAGCGTGGAGGCACCAGTTACCACGACGTGATCTTGCTAATGGACGTGCTAACACCTTGCGTGGACGGCCATGGACAGCGATAGAAGGTGATCAGTATGACCAGGCCGCTGAGTTGGGTGAGATGTCATCTGTGGACTGCTATGGACGATCTTCGGCTCACTTGTAAACAGAAGGTCAGGGGTTCGATTCCCCTCGTCGGCTCTACAACCAGAAGGCCCTTGAACAGGCGAACCGCCCTCAGGGGCCTTTCGGCGTCCAAGGGGCATGGTCTTCGCAAGAGGAGCGCTTCGCGCGGGCAGCTCAGGCAGTGACATTGGGGGGTACCGCCCCCAAGCTCCCAGTCCCAAAGCTCGGTCCTCCTATGAGGCGCTTCGTGCCTTGGGGTTCGGGCTGTGACATTGGGGGCCCCCAAACCCCCAGCTCAAACCCCGCTGCGCCGCTTGGGAGCTCGATTACCCGGCTCATATGGCATAGTCCTGCTTGCTTCCGACGCTTTCGGTCAGCTCCCGCAGGTCAGGGGATGCCGGTTCCTGCATGGTCAGTAGGTCGAAGACGAGTTGCCGCACGACGCGGTGGTTGCGGATTTGCTCGGCAGCGATGTTCTCGGCCTCCAGCAGTCGAGCGACCGCTTCGTCTACCTGGCGGCGTTGTGCGTGGGCTCGGGCGAGGTCCACCGCCGGTCGGGCTCGTCGTTCAGCCGACAGCATTGAGGCTTCCACCGCGTTCCCAGCCCATAGCGCGTGGTCGACGCCGCCGATGGATTGCCGAGAGCCGTCGGGACCATCTGACCGTGCTCCGTCATGCGGCGGTGCGGTGCGCAGTCGTATGCCCGGCTCACCGCCCACCAGCCGTCTGGGCGAGCGGCCTCGGGACCCGTTCGGACGGCGATGGGACACCGGGTCGGCCACCGCATGCGAGCCGCCGTAGGCGCCGGCCGTCGTTGTCGTGCGGCCTGACCACGTCGGTCACGCCCGCCTCTACGCGCCCTGATCCGCACGCCGACGACGTCGTTGCCACCACGCCCAATCCGAGTCGGGAGATGTAGGCGGCATCGGTGAGGTTCTGCGGAGGTAGTACACGTCGATGGGCAGGATCAGGGCGTACAGATGGGGCCTGGCCCATGGGGGTAAGCCGGTGAGAGCCTGTTGCAGGCGTCGGCGGGGTGCGTCGCCGGTGCACTCATGGCACGCGCATCTGAAGAAGACGTGGTCGGCGGTCCCTGTCAGGGCCGCCTCCTGCCAAGCCGCCAGGGCTGCCGCCACGGCGCCCGGCCACATGTGAGTGTGTTCGAGGGTGATCACGGCGGTCATCGGACGACGGCCGAGCCCGGGAACGTGATGGATCACAGCTCTGTGGGTCCCACACGCTGATCCCCGCGTACGGACCTCCGAAGGGCGCCTACGCGGCATGGTCCTTTCCGGTCAATGACATGACCATGATGATCGCATGCGGGGGCGTGTCGTCTAAGCACCCTGCGCCGAGGAGATCCATGCCCTCCGGCGGAGGCATCCGGCTCGGGATGATCGCCATGCGTCACGTCACGCTTGGGGGTGGTTGAGAGAGACAAGCTGATCTTCTCCGTCTGCCATCGCCCCCGGACACGTTGAGCAGGCCCGCTATCCCTTTGGGGCGGGCCGACCGCAGACGGAGTCGGAGCGGCTCATGCGTCGCCAGTGATCGTCTAGGCTGACGGCGATCTGGACGGCATAGGAGTGCGCATGGGTGGGGCGGCGGCGGCAGACTACGCCTGGCTGAGCGACCGTTGGACCGATGGTGTCGGTACCACCGAGTTGTGCATCAATTTCGTCCGTGATCTGTCCCCCGCGGACGCCATGCGGCGGATCACGGTCACCCCGGGCACTTCCGGCAAGGTCAGCGTCGCCGCGTATGCCGCGCAGGGCGGAACCGTCCTGGCCGACACTGGATGGGGGACCAGGTACGTCACCAACGTGGCCGAGCCGCTGTCATTGGGGACGGCCGTGGCCACGGTGTTCGCCAATGTCGAGGACTCGGAGTTCAGCTTCTGGTCGAACGAGCGGCTGATCACCACGTTCGGCTTGTACGGGTACCGCTACCGGGAGGGTGACGATTCCGATCGGCTCCTCGCGGATGCCCGTGACCTGAACCTCTGTGGCGACGGATACTGCGAGAACCACGTCGCCGGCGCCCTGGCTCTCGCCTCCCGAGTGACGGGCGTACACCTGTCTCGCGCCCACTACGCCAGACCAGCTCTGACCGGTTCGTCTGATCATTTGCAGGCCGGATGGTGAGCCGGGGTGAATCGTGGGACCTCCCGAACCGGGAGGAGATTCAACGCCGTGCTCCCCGGCTTGCCGCGCTCTTCTTGGAGAAAGTGGAATGACGGCCGGCGGAATCGTGGAGGCGTGGGAGTGAGCTGAGTGACAACCGTGACGATCACGTCGCGGACTGACTGCGTGAGCAAGGCAGCCGATTTCATGGATCTCGCAGGTCTGACAGGCAAGCGTCTGATCGGAGTGGTCGCCGCCCGATTCGTGCCGGGAACAGGCACCCCTGAGGTCATTGAGGTCTGGCTCTCCTTCGAGTCAGTGAGCCCTTTTCATCCTGAGTAACGGCCCTCCTCGATGAGCTGCAGGACCAGGATGGCCTGCACGATCGTGGTGGCGCGGTGCGGGCAGCATCGCAGCCGGGTCAGTAACTTCCAGGTCTTCAGGGTGGCAACGGCACGTTCCCCGCAAGCACGGATGCGGGCGTGTGCCCGGTTGACCGAGCGCTGATGGTGCGACAGCGGCGGCCGCAGTCGATGGCCTTTGAACGGCGTGCGGATGCTGCCTCCCGCGCCCTGATATCCCTTGTCGGCGAGAGTCTTGACCCCTGCGACCATCAGGGCGTCGATCAGGCCGGTGGTACGCGCCGCGGTCAGGTCATGCGTGGCACCGGGCAGCGCGGGTGAGGCCCAGACGAGTCGGCCGGCCGGATCGGCCAGGACCTGCACGTTCACACCGTGACGTCGGTGTTTGCCGGAGTAGTACGGCCGTTCGTCGGCCAGCCGGTCGATCGGGATCAGGGTGCCGTCCAAGATGGCGTAGGCCAGCCGGCCGGCGCGTAAGACGGCGGCGTGGACGTCGTCGGCGAGCAGGGCGAGCAGGTCGGTCGCTTCACGGACGTAGCGCCAGGCGGTGCTGGCGCCGATGGCGAAGCCCGCGGCCAGTCGCGCATAGGTGTCGCCGTTGCGCAGATGGGCCAGGACCAGCAGGGCTTGCCGGGACGCATCCAGGCGCCGCCAGCGGCAGCGCCGCTCGGCACGCCGGGCACGGAGCAACTCGGCCAGGCGGATCAGGGTGTGATTGGACAGCGGAATCGCAGCAGGGTAAGACAGCAACGAGGCTCTCCGGTAGAGGCATCGGATCTTGGTCGACTGCTGTCTTACCGGGAGCCTCTTCTCATGCCAACCGGTCCCGCCGCTGCCCCTGCTGACCAGCGTGATCAGGTTGGAAAAGCCTCAGTGATTGTCAACGTCCGCGTAGCCGCCGATTGGTCGTTTCAGATCAAGCCAGGCGAACCAGGGCCGAGCTATGTGATGGAGGAGTGGGGCAGCCGCGTCGATGTGGTCGCCGCCCTGGATGACGTTCCCTTCGTACGGCACATCGGCGAGCGACTCGTTCGCGTGGTCGAGCGATTCGGCGGCGGAGTGGACGGCAGCGAGCGGGTGGGAGCGGAGTTCGTGTTCGACTCGGGGAGTGTGGTCGCAGACAGCTGGGGTGGCGACCTGCGGATGATCAGCGGCTGATTCACGACGATGAGGAAAATCCGGTTTGTGTTCCTGGCGTTGGATCGTGGGTGGGAGGCGCTACGTTGTCAGAGGCGTGCCCGGCGGCTATCGGGTCTGGGACGACAAGGCGCGCTGTTGGTGGGGCGAGCTTTATGAGTTCTGTCCCGACGAGCTGCTCAATGAGCTGAACCACGATCAAACCACCGCGCTGCTCAAGCGATACAGAGCCTTGACGCGATAGGCCATTTGCTTTCCTGGTCGCCAGGGCAGGGCAGGCACCCAAGATCTACAATCCGCACATGAACGCCTTATGCAAGGCTGCGCTCATAGGAGGCGTCATCGGGTTGATGGAGGTGTTCATCCACCTCTACGGGCCGGAGGACGACTTCTCAGGCGCAGGTGCGATGTTTCTCGCGCCTTTCCCCGCAGGCATGATTCTCGGCTGGGTGGTAGGGCTGCCGCGCTGGTGGCTGATCGCAGTGGCGGCGCCGTTCGTGAACATGGCCATCATCGTGCTCGGGCTGCGCGGCCTGACGGTGCCCGAACTCATGGAGCTCGGCTCGCTGCCCGGCAGTCTCATGTTCGCCGCCATCGGAGCCGGCGGCCACATCGCTGCGACGGCCATGCTCGGGCAGGTGGATCGAACACTCCGCCTCTCAGTGATCGGCGCACTCGTGGTCGGGTTCGCCGGCATGTCATGGAACACCGACGCGATCAGGGAGGCGGCGAGGGCACAAAGGTTGGCTCACTCCGGCATTCCGCTGATCGGTCTTGGCTCTCAGCAGTACCGGCCGGTTCACCTCGCGGAGTGGTTCGGAGAATGGGAGGCGGGGCCGCCGTCCATCGAGCTCTCCTATGCGCGGCTACGTGACCGAGCGGAGATCCAGCTTTACGTCATGCCTGGGACGGTTGGCGTTCCGCAGACCGCATGTTCCGAGCCCCTTCCAGACGTGGCCAATAGACGCGACGTATCCGGGAGCTGCCGGCAAGTGTCAACTGATGTCTGGGTGCGTACGGAAAGCGCCGGCACGAGAGTGTTCGCCAAGCATGAGAACGCCCTGGTACAGGTGGCCAGTGACCGTGTGTCCGAGGCCGACCTTCTTCTCATCCTGCCGACGCTTCGCCGCACCACGGCGGAAGAGCTCGCCGCGATCGGTGAGATCTGAGCCATCATGAATGCGCAGGCCGTGGATTGGGCGTCGATTCCAGGGCCGGGGTGCTTCCAGCCTGAGCCTGGATTCGAGTCGCACGCTGAAGCTGAGCAGAGCTGAGGCCCAAGGCTGGATGCTCATTGAATAGTGGAGCGGGTCGTGGATCCCTTGGACGGGTGGTGCCGCTTGCTGTGTGCGACCGGGCGGTGGGTCAGCGGCGTCGTCGGTAGTGCAGGTAGATGATCCCGTTGTCGGAGGGGGTGCTGGAGATCAGGTCGAGTCGGTAGGAGTTGGGGGTGCCGTCGAACAGGCGGGTGCCCTCGCCGGCGACGTACGGGAACATGCTCAGCTCCAGCTCGTCGATCAGGTCGAGACGCATGAGTGAGCGCCAGAGGCGGACGCCGCCCCAGACCACGATGTGGCCGTCGCCGCCCGTCCTCAGCTTGTCGATCTCTTGCGTTGTGTCGCCGGCGGCGATCGTGGTGTTGGGCCAGTCGGCTGTCTTCAGGGTTCGGGAGAAGACGACCTTGCGGCCCGTGTTCAGGATGTCGGCGAAGGGGTGGTCGGGGGACGTTCTCATGCCCTCGGAGATGCTCTCGTAGGCGGTGCGGCCCATGATGTGGGCGTACGCGTTGCGGAGGAAGTCGAGGTGGGCCGGGGCTTCGGGCTCGCGGTTCTCCGGTAGGTCGAAGCAGAACTTCCAGAAGTCGGTGCCCTCGTCGGCGAGCAGGCCGTCGAGGGAGTAGTTGAAGACTGTCGCTACCAGCTTGCGCATGAGCTGAACTCCGTGGGGCTTGAGGCGCGGCGGCTGTGACCTGTTGCAGATGCTTGGACGGCGCTGCCGACGGGAAGTCATCGGTGACCCGAGCTGGTGGTCGGTGGCCCAGGACCTTCTCAGGGGCAGCGATGGGTCGAGTGGTGATCCGGCGGCTTCCAAGACACCGTCGCCGCGTCAGTGCCCTGACGCGCTGCCGTGAGGCGCACCTTGCAGGTGCGGGGGCGGGCTTGCCGCCGGATCAGCATGGTGAGTATCCGTAACGGGTGCGGGCGCCGGCAAGCGGTTATGTGCCGTCAGGAGTCTCGCCAGTCGTTCGGGCCTGCCGTGTCCTCCGGGGAGGGGAGGGGGATGGTGGTCTTGGTGCCCCAGCCGATCAGGCGGGCGTCCACGGTGTGGGTGATCAGGCGTTCGCCGAGTTTTTCCGACCAGGAGGTCTTGAGTCTGCGGGGCAGTCGGTCCGCGCCCAGCCACAGCTGCCACGACAGCTTGGCCTTGGCGTACTTTCCGGTGGGCTTCGCGGTGTGGTGCTGGTCGCGGAAGGCGGGGGAGATGGCGTAGAGCCGGCCGAAGGTGAGGGTGCCCTGGTAGAGGGTGGTGCGGGTGTGGTCGTAGACGCCGCCGGGCTGTTTGGTGGTGGCGGTGGAGAGGATGGCCCTCAGGGTTTCGGGGGAGGCGAGGTCGATGCCGTCGGATTGGAGGAACGGGCGGGTTCGGGCGTTCTCCGAGATGAGGACCCAGGTCTTGCCCTCAGGGGCGGGGCAGATCCAGCCCTGGCAGTACAGGCGGCCCTTGAAGGTGAGGTAGCGGAGAGGGTCGGACGGGCCTCGTTCCCGGACGTCGGTGGCGAGTACCGTGCCCTTGCCGAACTCTGCGCGGGTCTTCTTGCGGTAGCTCGTCGTCTCGCCGGGCTCCCGTGAGGTGAACAGCTGTGACATGGTGACGCCCCGGTGCTCGACCAGTTGGTGTCTGAGGGCGTCGGGCGGGGTGGGTGCCAGGGTGGGTAAGGACGCTTCGGCGTGCGCGGTGCCGAGGGCTCCGGTGGTTGTCGCTGTGGAGAGGGTGATCATGGTGGCGATGGTCAAGGTGGTGGTCCAGCGGGTCATGTGAGCTCTCCTCAGTCAGGGACAGCTACGATCGTCGCGGGCCGATATTTCTTTTCGATCACTGGCCTCGAGAGGCGGTCAGAATGGAGGTGTGGCGGACACCTCCAGGGCGCAGGCCATGCCCCGCACCCTCAAAGTGGCTCAGTTCATCATCACGCTCCAAGTCGCCTTCGGACTGGTGGGCTTGGCGCTCGTGCTGGTCGGCTTCTTCTCCACCTTTGACTGGCGGCTGCTGCCCGTCCTGGTTTACGCCGCGCTGGTGCCCGCCCTGCTCGGGTGGCTGCTGAGCAGGTGGTCGAGCAGGCGGGCATTCCTACGGTGGGCGATCATCGCTGTGCAGGTGCTGGTCATCGGCGTGACCATGCTGGACCTGGTCCTGCACTCCACGGTGACGTGGGGGGCGGTGTTCGGGAGTCGTATGCTCGGCTGGGCCGTCATCGTCCTGTTGCTTCTGCCGCAGGCGGGGCGCTGGTTCAACGCGTCCCGCGCCTGAGGGGTCAGCCGCCTCGGGTGACGGTGGCGCCGGGTAGCGACTCGGACTGGGCCTCCGCGGTGCCGACGACGGCGTTGAGGCCGCCGTTGACGGGCTTCGCGACCGCGTCGCCGGAGACGAACGGGTTCTGCGTCTCGCCCTCGACTCTGATCAGCATGCGGGTCGGGGTGCAGGTCAGGGTGACCTTGCTCTCGTGGGTGGTGCTCGTTGCCGGCTCCATCGGGCCGGAGAAGCCGTCCTCGCGCTGCGGCTGCCCCTCCGACCTGGTCAGGTCGACGTACATGCTCCAGCCGGAGCCGGCCAGCCCGCACAGGCCGGAGGAGTGGATCCACGCGAGCAGGTCGTACGGGCCCACCCTGATCTGGGCCAGCGCCCGCTCCGCCTCCTCGGGCACCGGCGGGCGGTCGATCAGGCCGTTCAGCTTGGCCAGCGGCCACTGGGCGGGGTCCTTCAGCAGGGGGTCGGTGGGTGGCGCTGAGCAGGCGGTGGCCGAGAGCAGGAGGAACGCCGTCACGGCGAGTGCGGTGCGAAAGACCATTGCTGCCCCCCGGCGAATCGTGATGGCTCTTTCGAGCTTGGCTGATCGGCGCGCTGGAGCGGGCGGTCGTGATCGAGGTGTGATCAGGCCGGAGCGTTGGGCGGTCGGCGGGCGGCCGCCCAACGGCGAAGCCTCAGCGGTAGCCGGTCGCGTCGGCGGGCTTGCCCGGGTCCTGGACCTCCACCAGGTAGCGCCAGCAGTCCGGTTGGGAGCCGTCCACGTCCGTGAAGCCGTACTCGCGGGCCAGCTGGCCGCTGGACAATGACTGGCCGGTCCAGCGCAGGACGTTCGGGTCGGTGGCGAGGGCGGTGACGGCGCGGCCGACGTAGCGGGGGGTTTCGGAGATGACGAAGTGGGGCTCGCGGGCGGTGGCGTCCCGCCAGGTCGCCTCCGTCACGCCGTAGTGCTCCAGCATCATCTCCGATCTCAGCCAGCCGGGCGTGAGCGTGACCGCCGCGCATCCGTACGGGCGCAGCTCGTGCGCCTGGGCGAAGCCGAGGCGGATGACGGCGCTCTTGGCGTGGTCGTAGAAGAACGAGACGCGGTAGTTGGCGTCGTTGTAGTCCTTGGTGCCGTCGGTCATCTCCACGACGAGGCCGCCGGGGCGTTCGAACAGGAGTGGCAGCGCGTAGTGACTGGTGATGATGTGGGTGTCGATGGCGAGGCGGAGCAGGCGCAGGCCGGCGTCGAGGTCGTGGCGCCACAATGGTGTCTCCCACTGGGCCAGCAGCTCGCCGCCCCAGATGTCGTTGACCAGGACGTCGAGGCGGCCGTGGTCGCGGGAGACGCGATCCACGAGGGCCTTGACCTGCTCGCGTTCGAGGTGGTCGACCTGGACGGCGATGCCGTGGCCGCCCGCCGCCGTCACCAGCTCCGCCGTCTCCTCGATGGTCTCGGGGCGGTCGTACTCGGAACGGGTCTCGCGGGTGGTGCGGCCGGTCACGTAGACGGTCGCGCCGGCCGCGCCCAGCTCGACGGCGATGCCGCGGCCGGCGCCGCGCGTTCCGCCGGCCACCAGGGCGACCTTGCCCTTCAGGTTGCTGCTCATGAGGAAGGACGGTAGGAGGAAAAGCCGACAACGGGTGTCATGTTTCCGGCCGGAGCCGAGGGGTTGACCGGGCGCGGGCGCTCTCGTACGGTCCGTGCGAGGAGGCGGCCATGACCGAGCAGCCCAGCAGCGGTAAGGGAGCCTGGCCCGATCTTCCCCCAGGGCCGTACGGCACCCCCTCACCCGACCTGATCCGCCGGCACGCCGAGGCCCCCATGGAGGCGGCCACGATGCCGAGCGGTGACCGGATCCCGATGATCGTCCGGTACGCCGACGTCCGGAACCTGCTGACCTCGCCCGCCAGCAGCCGCAACCTGCGCGAGCCCGGCCTGCCCAGGATGGTCAGCGGCACGTTCCTCGACGACGACCCGGCGGCGCTGAACAACCAGGACCCGCCGGAGCACACCCGCTACCGCCGCATCCTGCACGGCACGTTCACCCCCAGGCAGATCGAACGCTGGCGGCCCCGCGTCGCGGCCATCGCCGGGGAGCTGCTCGACGCGGCCGGTGAGGAGTTCGACCTGGCCGCGGCGTTCGCGCTGCCGCTGCCCGCGCGGGTGATCTGCGAGCTGCTCGGCGTGCCGATGGACCGGTTCGAGCAGTTCCGCGGGTGGACGGACCTGTTCCTGTCCACCTCGACGGCGGGCGCCGAGGCGCGCGGGGAGGCGTTCGGCGCGTTCATGGCGTACGCGGCCGAGCTGATCGCCCGGCATCGCGCCGAGCCCGGCGACGACCTCATCGACCTGCTCATCGAGGCCCGGGACGAGGACGACCGGCTCACCGAGGACGAGCTGACCAACATGGTCTTCACGCTGATCCTCGCCGGGCATGAGACCACCGCCTCGATGGTGATCAGGGGCACGTTCCGGCTGCTCTGCCATCCCGATCAGTACGCCGAGCTCGCTGCGCGCCCGGAGCTGGTGGCGGCGGCGGTGGAGGAGATCCTGCGGCACGAGGGGCCGGGCGGCACCGGCATGCTGCGGCGGGTCACCGAGGACGTCGAGGTGTCCGGCGGCACCATCCCGGCCGGCACGGTCGTGCTGCCGAACCTGGCCGCCGCCAACCACGATCCCGTGGTGTACGAGGAGCCGATGCGGTTCGACATCCACCGGTTCGCCGACGCTGCGCCGAGCCCGCACCTGACCTTCGGGCAAGGCCCGCACTACTGCCTCGGCGCGAACCTGGCCAGGATGGAGCTCCAGGAGGCGTTCCGCGCGCTGGTGACCCGGCTGCCGGGGCTGCGGGCTCAGGAGGATCTGGCGGCGGTGCGGTGGAGCGACGACGGCTTCGTCTTCCGCCCCCGGAGGTTGCTGGTCAAGGCAGGCTGAGCGGTCTCGGAGGTGCTGGTCAAGGCCGGGTGAGCGATCTCCTGCTGGTCAAAGCAGCCTGAGCAGGCTCGCGCAGCCGTCACATGCCGCCGTCCCGAATCAGCCGAAAGTACTGCCGTAAACCCTGCTGACGGCTCATCCCCGGCGCGCGCCGGATCCCGAGGATGGGCGGTATGTCCCAGCAACAACCCCCTATGTCCCAGCAACCCCGCATGTCCCCGCAACCCCGCATCACCGCCCTGGACGTCCTGCGTGGTTTCGCGCTCTGCGGCATCCTCGTGGTCAACGTCAGGCCGATCGCCAACGTGGACGCCGACGTGCTGAGCCACGCCGTAGGGGCCGACTGGCCCGGCTATCTCGCGGACCAGCGCTTCTTCCCGATCTTCTCGCTGCTCTTCGGCGTCGGTTTCTCGCTGATGCTGAAGACCGCCGCGAACCGTACCGACCGGCCCCGCCTGGTGCTGCTGCGCCGCCTGCTGGCGCTGCTCGCCATCGGTCTGCTGCACATGTTCGTGCTGTGGCGCGGCGACATCCTGACGATCTACGCCGTCGTCGGGCTGGTGGTGCTGCTGCCGTCCACGTGGCTGCCCCGCTGGGCGGTGGCGGTGCTGGCGGGCGTCCTGCTGGTGGTGCCGCTGGCGCTGGGCACGAACGGGGTGGTGCTGGTGCCGGGCCTGTTCCTGCTGGGCTCGCTGCTGACCAGGTACGGGGTGACGCAGCGGCTGGAGCGGATGACGTGGTGGCCGGCGACGCTGGTCTTCGCGGTGCTGGCGGTGCCGGCGGCGTGGGCGCAGAGCAACCAGGTCTACAGCGCGTTCGCGGTCGCGGGGCTGCTCACCGCGGGGGTGTACGTGTGCGGGATGCTGGCGCTGTTCAGGACGCCGCTCCGCCCCGCGCTGCAGGCGATCTTCGCGCCGCTGGGCAGGATGGCCCTGACCAATTACCTGAGCGCCACCGTGCTGGTCCTGCTGATCTCCGCGGTGCTCGGCGGGAGGCCGGACACGTGGTCCGAGGGGACGGTGCTGCTGATCGCCGCGGGCATTCTCGCCGCGCAGCGCGTGCTGTCCGGCCTGTGGTTGCGGCACTTCCGGTACGGGCCGGTCGAGTGGTTGTGGCGTTACGCCACCTGGCTGCGCCGCCCGTCCGGTGAACGGCGGGAAGCACCTGCCTACAACTCGCCCAGCTCCCCGAGCGGCTTCGTCCAGTAGTCGCGGTCGAAGGGCCGCCCCTCGGCGATGGCATCGGTGTCGTGGATGGCGCGGTGGGGGTTCGCGGCGATGTGCACGATGTCGTTGAAGGTGCGGAACGCCTTGTCGTCGCCGGGCCGCATCGAGCACATATGGATGCGGTCGTACCAGTATTTCTGCTCCTCCTCGATGCGGGGCAGGAGCTCGGCGCGGGTCAGGGTTCTGGCCTCCGCTATCGTCAGCCGCTTGAAGCTCGGCATGACGTCATTGTGGCTCCCCGCCGCGGGTGGCGGGAAGAGCGGGGCCAGAACCCGCGCCGGGGCTCAGCCGCGTACGGCGCAGAGCAGGCGGTTGTTGCCGCGCTGCCACAGCGTGCCGATCTCCGTGAAGCCGGCCTCGCGCAGCGCCTCGACGTGGTGCGACAGCAGGTGCGACTCGGAGCCGTGGTGGGAGGCGCCGGCCGTGGTCCTTTCGGCGTTGAGGGCGGCGAGGTCGGGGTCGGCCTCGACGGCGTCCCACCAGGACCGCCAGTCCTCCGGCCGGTTCGCGCCGAACACCCGCTCGGTCTCCAGGCGGTGCACCTCCTGCTCCAGGCGGGACAGGGCGGGCGTGGTGTCCTCGGTGTCCATGTGGTCGCCGTTGAGCAGCACGCCGCCGGGGCGCAGCACGGTGGCCAGCTCGGCGTAGACACCCTTCAGCTCGGGGCCGGAGATCCAGTGCAGGGCCGTGGTGCTGACGGCCGCGTCGACGGGCCGGCCGTCGAGGCCGAGCAGGCCGGTCCATCCGCTCGTACGCAGATCGGCCGAGATGAATGTGAGCTGCGGATAGGCCGCGCGCCCCAGCCCGAGCAGGAGCGGGTCGGCGTCCACCGACACGACCGTGGCCTCCGGCAGCCGCTCCAGCAGCCGCGCGGACAACGATCCGGGGCCGCAGCCGAGGTCCACCACCACGGGGTCGGGCCGGCCGAGGGCCTGCACGGCGTCGATCAGGGCCGTGAAGCGCTCCTCACGGTCGGGCAGGTAGCCCTCCTGCTGGCGGTCCCAGCGCTCGATCCACTTCGTCGCGGCTTCGTGAGTAAGCATGTAACGCCCCCTGTAACCGTCATCTAAGATTTGGACAGTCACAACGTAGAGCATGAGGGTGTAACCGGTCAATTGGACTACAACAGTCACACAGATGCCGTGATCAGAGTGGCGGTGTCGCTCGTCAACGAGCTGACGCCGGGGGAGCGGCGCGGGCGGCCCTTCCCTGTCCCGGCGGACGCGGGCGCCGCCGCCACGGCCGGCCTGCGCGCCGTCTACTCCTCCCAGCGCGAGGTCACCGAGGCGGAGGGGGCCGAGCTGGCGCAGGTCGCCGCCCGCCTGCGCACGGTCTTCGAGGCGGTCGCGGACGGCGACATCGACAGCGCGGCCACGCAGGTGAACGCGTTGCTGGAGGAGACGCACGCCCGGCCGATGCTCGAACGGCACGACGGCGAGCCCTGGCATCTGCACTTCCACGGGCGCGGCGGCACCATGGCGGGCGACTGGGCGGCCAGTTGCGCGACGGGGCTGGCGATCGTGCTGGGCAGCGAGTTCAGCGACCGCCTCGGGGTGTGCACGGCGCCGCACTGCGACCGCGTCTACGTGGACGTCTCACGCAACGGCACCCGCCGGTTCTGCTCCACGGCCTGCCAGGGACGGGTGAAGACGGCCGCGTTCAGAGCCAGGAGTAAGTCATGACAGGACGCGGATCGGCGTGCCGTCGATGAAGGCGTCGATGTCCTCGACGGCCTCGCGGAAGTACGTGCGGTAGTTCAGCTCCGTCACGTAGCCGAGGTGCGGCGTGGCCAGCACGTTCGGCAGCGTACGGAACTCGTGCCCCTCAGGCAGCGGCTCGAGGTCGAACACGTCGAGCCCGGCCCCCGCGATCCGCCGCGCGCGCAGCGCCGAGGCCAGCGCGTCCTGGTCGACGATGGCCGCGCGGGCCGTGTTGATGAGGTGGGCGGTCGGTTTCATCAGCGCCAGTTCCCGCGCGCCGATGAGCCCCCGCGTCCGCTCGCTGAGCACGAGGTGGACGGAGACGACGTCGGAGCCGGTCAGCAGCGCGTCGAGGTCGGGGGCGAGGCGCGCGCCGCAGGCGGCGGCCCGCTCCTCGGTGAGGTTGGCGCTCCAGGCGACGACGTCCATGCCGAACGCCCGCCCGACCTCCGCGACCCGCGAGCCGATCTTGCCCAGGCCGACCAGGCCGAGCGTGCGGCCGTGCAGGTCGGTGCCGATCGTGTGCTGCCAGGGGCCGCCGGCGCGCATGGCGGCCGATTCGGGCACCAGGTGGCGGGCCAGGCCGAGGATGAGCGCCCAGGTCAGCTCGACCGGCGGGGTGGAGACGCTGCCGGTACCGCAGACGGTGACGCCGTGCTCGCGCGCCGCCGCGAGGTCGATGGAGGCGTTGCGCATGCCGGTGGTGACGAGCAGCCGCAGGTGGGGGAGCCGGTCGAACAGCTCGGCGGGGAACGGCGTGCGCTCCCGCATGGCGACGACGATCTCGCAGTCGTGGATGGCGGCGACGAGGTCGTCCTGGCGGCTGAAGTGCTCGCGGAAGCTCTCGGCCCGCACCCGGGACCAGTCGGCCAGGCCGAGTGCCACGTCCTGATAGTCGTCGAGCACGGCGCATCGCAGCATGGTTCCGGATCTTATGCGGGCGGCCCCCTGCTCCAGCTCCCCGGGGTGGCCCGGGGAGCTGGAGCCCGTTCGGCCGGAGGCCAGCCGCTCCGCCTCTTCGTGCAGCACCCTGATCAGGAGCAGCTCCAGCCGGAGCCGGTCGAGATCGAGGGCGGCATCGTCCAGGACGTGCATGATCGGGCCTCCTCGAAAGATTGGACGCCCCATCTGCCACAGAGGTTCACGCGATCTGAGGGGTTGCTTCTGAGCGCGATCTCAAATCTCGCTTCTGAACGCGATCTCAGGACCTGCAGATTATTAACACGCGGGTTTGATCTTGTTGGCGGCCTTGGTGTCTTCGGCGAGGACGCGTGCGTGCAGGACGCGCAGCAGCCCAGGCGGGGTGGGTGCGGGTGGGATGTGGGTGCCGTGCTGATCGAGGAGTAGGCCGATGCTTCGGGTGGTGCGGTAGGCGGTGGTCCGGCTGGTGCCGAACAGAACCGCCAGGGGTTCGATGGCAAGGCCCAGCCGCTGGTGCAGCACCGTGAGCAGGACCTGGTCGGTGAACGCCACAGTGGGCGGCCGGCCCGCTTTGATTCGCGGGCGTTGCTGATCGCGGGCTTGCAGGTTGATGGTCAGGCGGTCCAGTTCCGGGCGGGGCATGCCGGTCAGGGTGGGATCGGACAGGACCTGCGGGTCCCACCGTTCGGCCGGTTGGTCGTGACCGGTGGCGTCGGGGTCGGTGTCCAGGGTGGGGTGCAGGGTGTAGTTCCAGTCGCCGTGGAAGAGGTGCCGGGTCAGGGGCAGGGCGGCCAGCTCGGCGTCGCTGACGCGGGCGCCGAGCGGGTAGACGCCGGTGTCAAGTGCGGCCTGCACTTGCAATCCGGTGCTCGTGGTGGTGGCGGCGATGCTGTTGACCACCACTTCGTGGCTGGTCAGCGGTCTGCCGCGCCAGTTCATCGTGATGTGGGCGAACAGCCGGTGCTCCACCTTGTTCCATTTCGAGGTTCCGGGCGGCAGGTGGCAGACGGTGATGGTCAGGCCGGTCTCGGCGGCCAGAGCGGCCAGTTCGCTCTTCCAAGCGCGGGTGCGGTAGCCGTTCGCGCCGCCGGCATCGGCGGTGATCAGCAGCCGGGTGGCCTGCGGGTAAGCGGCGCTGCCCTGGGCATGCCACCAGCGGCGGATGGAGGCGACCGCGAACGCGGCGGTGTCGTGGTCGGTGCCGACGTTCACCCAGCCGGTGTTGGCCGCGATGTCGTAGATGCCGTACGGGATCGCCTTCCCGGATGCGGACTCGGCGAAGTCGTGGACGTTGACCAGCACCGGCTCACCGGCCGGCCGCCACTCCCGTCCGGCGTTCTTGAACGGCCCGAGCAGTTCCTTCTTCTTGGTGTCCACGCTGATCACCGGCTGTCCGGCATCGCGATACGCGCGGACCTGCTCATTGAGGTGGCGGAACTGCGCATCGCGATCCGGGTGCCGGCCGCCCTCCAGCGTCTTGGCGTTGCCCTGCAGGCTGAACCCCTCAGTGCGCAGGATGTCGGCGACGGTGTCGGCCGACACCCGGTGCCCCTGGCCGGTGAGCTCACCGGCCAGCTTGCGGGTGGACTTGGTGGTCCAGCGCAGCGGCGAGGTCGGATCCCCACGCTCATCCGGCTCCACCAGCGCCAGCAGCATGGCCCGTAACTGGGGGTCGATGTCGACCAGTCGCTTCCGTCCTCCGCCTGGCCGACGGACCCGTCCCAACGGCTCGGCGCCCGCCTCCAGCTCATCCACGCCCCGTGACACCGTGGCCTCGCGGACACTCGCCGCCTGGGCCACCGCCCGGATCCCGCCGTGCCCCAGTGCGCGCGCCTCGGCACCGAGCAGCAGCCGGCGTTGCCGCTCGTCCAGATGCGGCAAGATCACCTCAAGTTTCGCAGCCAGCATCTCTACGGTCTCCGCCGACACGCTCATACCAGACCATCGACCGCGAACCCGGAATGCTACGAGTTATTTCTCTGCAGGCCCTCAGGGTCCCGGCTTCTGAACGCGTTGTCAGGTCTCGCTTCTGAACCGTTCCCAGGCGGACTGCCGAGTCATGCCGAGGGCGGCGCCGATCCGCTCCCAGCTCGTGTCGCGGGTGCGCAGGTGTGCCACCCAGTCGCGCAGGTTGTCGTCCACTTGTGCTTGTACGGCGGCGATTTTCGGGAGGTGTTCGAGTATTTGCTCGACGGTCATGGATTCCCAGGCGGGAAGTCGCGGTTCGGTGGAGGAGGCCAGCCGTTCTTGTTCGAGGATTTCGACGCACAACCCGACGCATTCGTCACAAATGTGTACGCCGGGCCCGGCAATGAGCTTGCTCACGTCCCCGCTCTTCTTGTGACAGAAGGAGCATCGGAGGTTCTCTTTCCAGTCAGGCATGGCCTGACACTAGCCCGTCAGGCGACTCCTGACAAGCCCAGGTTTCGATCCCGGAGCATCTGGGCCCGCAGGATCTCCTGCCGCTCTTCGTTGATCTTGCGGCTCAGCGACAGGTAGGCGGTCAGCACGTGCCCGTACCTGTCGCGGGCCTGTTCGAGCTGGTCGCGCAGGAGGTAGGCACGCTCCAGGTCGCCGTGTCGCTCCGCCTCGGCCAGCAGCGTGCGAGCCTCGTCCACGATCTCTTCGGCCCGCTTCCTCGTGCGGCGCAGCACCGCGGAGCACTCGTGCAGCTCCGTCAGGCGCGCCGAGGAGACGATGAACTCAGCAGTGTGCACGGCCAAGCCGCCGGCTATGCCGCTGCGGAGATCCGATCCCATTTCCCGCCACCTCCTGGTCAAGGTTGCCTAACTGTAGACGCGCGGCTCTCGCGCCGGGATCACCGGAGGCGGGCGGTGGTGGCGGAATGAACCCGGCGGGGATAATTCTTCTCCCGCGGCGGAAATACGCCTCCCTGAAACCCGTTCGGTGCCGGTCGAATGCGGTATTCGGCGGAGATCTCGCAGCTTATCCAGGGGATTGCCCGTGAATCTCCGAAGTTCCCAAATGAGTAAGAGGAAGACCGCGGATCCACCCCCGCGACCCCCTGTGCTCGTCACATACTGAGACCGGACGACGTCGTAACGTGACTGTGGAGTGGTGGCGATGCAGGGGGCAGCGGAGCATGACGACGCGGTCGACGTCAGCGTCGTCATCCCCGTACACAACTGCCGGGCCTTCCTCGACCGGTGCCTGACCTCGGCACTCGTCCAGCGGGTCAAGAAGGAGATCGTCGTCGTGGACGACGGCTCCACCGACGGCAGCGGCGAGCTCCTCGACCTCTACGCCGCCTATCACCCCGGCAGCGTCAAGGTCGTGCACATCGAGGCCAGCGGCGGCGCCGGCCGGCCGCGCAACGTCGGCATCGAGCACGCCACCGGCCGCTACGTCTTCTTCTGCGACGCCGACGACCACCTCGGCCCCGAGGCGCTCGAACGCATGGTGGCCGTTGCCGACCGCAACGACACCGACATCGTCCTCGGCAAGGTCGTGGGCCACGGCAGGCGGGCGGCCGTGTCGATGTTCGCGCACGGCGCCGACCGGGTCACCCTCGCCGACAGCACCGTCTACAACAGCCTGAGCTGCTACAAGCTGTTCAGGCGCGAGCTGCTCGTGCGCCACGGCATCAGGTTCGGCGAGGGCGTGCTGGTCGGCGAGGACATCCTGTTCACCGTGCACGCCTACTGCCACGCCCGGGCGGTCTCCGTGGTGGCCGACTACGACTGCTACCACCTCGTCTCCAGGCCCGACGGCACCAGCATCATGCAGCAGCCCGGCAGCAGGGACCCGCTGGCCTGGCTGGCCATGATCCGCGAGCCCATCCGGCTCATGGCCCGGCACGTCGAGCCGGGGCCGCTGCGTGACCACCTGCTGCGCCGGCACTTCAGGCTCGACATCTTCACGCAGCTCGGAGTGCCGTTCCTGGACAGCGACGACGTGCGGCGCAAGGACATCGCGCGCGAGGTCGCCGCTTTGTGCGAGGAGTGGTACACGCCGGGCGTCCACGAGCGGCTCAACACCATCGACCGGCAGCGGGCCGGCGCCCTCGACGACATCGAGCGCCTGGTGCGCCTGGCCCGCATCGAGAGCGCCACCGTCCGGCGCCGGCTGACCGGGCTGCGCTGGGAGGGCGAGCGCCTGGTGGTGACGGGCGCCGCCCGGCTCGACGGCATTACCAGGGACGACGGCCTGGCCGTGGTGCTGCGCGCCCGGCACGACCCGGCCAAGGAGGTGATCGTGCCGGCCGAGCGCAAGGGCGGCGAGTTCACCGCGCGGATCGACGTGGGCGCGCTGGAGTCCGGCGTCTGGGACCTGCGAGTGGCGGTCGAGGTCGAGGGCGTGATCCGGCTCGGCCGGCTGGGCGCCGAACGCGACGGCGACATCGGCCGGCCGCGGCCCCGCATCGTCGGCGGCGTCGTCGCCCTGCCCTACTTCACCAGGGACAACGGGAACCTGAGCATTGACATGGGCGGCCACGTGGTCGCGGTGCCCGGCACGGTGCGGCTGATCAGGATGCGCTGGGCGCTCGGCCACCGGCTGGTGATGGACGGCGAGGTCACCGTCGCCGGCACCACCCCCGCCGCCACGGCGGTCAAGCAGATCGTGTGGCGGGAGCGGCGCAGCGGGCGCGAGCGCGCCGACCGCGTGATGGCGCTGCCCGGCGGCGGCTTCGCGGCCAGGCCCGCCGTGGGAAGGCTGACGGTCGGCACCTGGGACGCCTATCTGGAGCTCGACCTGGGCGGGCCGCCCGCGCGGTTCAGGATCGAGACCGAGACGGTGGCCGGGGCGCGCCGCTGGTGGGGGTCGGCCCTGCTGCGCAGCGTGCGGCCGTACACGACCTCGGGGAAGGGACGGCTGAGCGCGGTGGTGCGGCGGCTGACGGCGGAGAGCCTGGTCAAAAGAATCTTGCGGTAATTGCCATCTATGTGCAGGTGCAAGACGATGTCCTAAAGTAGGACCGTTTGTCCTTCCTCCTACTCGGAGCACCTCTTCCTGGAGGCAGCCGTGCACGTACCCGATGGCTTCTTCAACGCAGCGACATCCATCTCGGCCGGCGTCGTCGCGGCCGCCGGCGTCGCCGTCTGTCTGCGGGGGCGCGGCGCGAGCTCGACGACCGCACCGCACCCATGGCGGGGCTGGTCGCCGCGTTCATCTTCGCCGTGCAGATGCTCAACTTCCCCGTCGCCGCCGGCACCAGCGGCCACCTGCTGGGCGGCGCGCTGGCCGCGATACTCGCCGGGCCGTACACAGGAGTGTTGTGCATGGCCGTGGTCCTGCTGGTGCAGGGCGTGTTCTTCGCCGACGGCGGGCTGACGGCGCTCGGCGTCAACGTCACGATCATGGGCATCGTCACCGTGCTCGTCGGCTGGGGCGTCTTCCGGCTGGTCACCACGATGACCAGGGGGAAGGTCGTGATCGCGGCGTTCCTGGCCGCGCTGATCTCGGTGCCGGCCGCCGCGCTCGTCTTCACGCTGCTGTTCTGGATCGGCGGCACCGCGCCGATCGAGGTCGGCACCGTGGCCGCCGCCATGGGCGGCGTGCACCTGCTGATCGGCATCGGCGAGGGCCTGATCACGGCCGTGACCGTCGGCGCCGTGCTGGCCGTGCGGCCCGACCTCGTGTACGGCGCCCGCGGCCTGACCAAGCCGCTGGAGCTGCGCGGCGCCGGCGGCACCACCACGACCGTGGGCACGCAGGAGCGGCCGGCGACCGCCCGCGGGACGCTCAAGCCGTTCCTGCTCGGCGGCGTCGGCGTGACGCTGCTGCTGGCCGGGATCGTCTCCTTCTTCGCCTCCTCCTCGCCCGACGGGCTGGAGGCCGTGGCCGAGAACAAGGGCTTCATCGACCAGGCGGCCGACCACCTGTTCGGCGGATGGGCGCTGGCCGACTACGGTGAGGTGGGCGGGATTCCCGTCGGCGTGGCCGGGATCATCGGCGTCGGTCTGGTGTTGCTCATCGCCGGAGTCGTGGCCTGGCTCGCGCGCAGCCGTGACAAGATCAAGGTGTGATTCGTGGGCGCTGGGCACCACCACCGGCTCTACCTGCCGGTCGACTCGGTCGTGCACCGGCTGCCGCCGCAGTGCAAGCTGCTGGCGGTCTTCGCGTTCGCGCTCGTGGTGGTGGCCACGCCGCGCGAGCACTTCTGGGCGTTCGCCGCCTACGCCGTCCTGCTGGCCGGCGTCGCGGTGTCGGCCCGGGTGCCGGTCACGTACGTTCTGCGGCGCATGGTGATCGAGGTGCCGTTCGTGCTGTTCGCCTTCCTCATCCCCGTCGTGGGGCTGGGGGAGCGCACCGAGGTGCTGGGGCTCTCGCTGAGCGTGCCCGGCCTGTGGGCGGCCTGGAACATCCTGGCCAAGGCCACGCTGGGGGTGGTCGCCTCCGTCCTGCTGGCCGCCACCACGGAGCCGCGGGCCGTCCTGCTGGGGGCGCAGCGGCTGCGGGTGCCGAGCCTGCTGGTGCAGATCGCCATGTTCATGCTCAGGTACATGGACGTGATCGTGGCGGAGATGCGGCGGATGCGGGTGGCCAGGGAGTCGCGCGGGTTCGAGGCGCGTAACCTTCGGCACGTGCCGGTGATCGCGCGGTCGGCGGGGGCGCTGTTCATCCGCTCGTACGAACGGGGCGAACGCGTGCACCTCGCCATGCTCAGCCGGGGCTACACGGGCCAGCTCCCCGTCATCCAGGAGCTGCCCGCGACCGTGGCCCACTGGGGCACCGCCCTCGCCCTGCCCGCCGTCGCCCTCGCCATCTGGGGACTAACGTGGTGAACTCTCTCGAAGTCCGTCAGCTCGCCTACGCCTATCCCGACGGCACCCAGGCGCTGTTCGGGGTGGACCTGACGATCGCGCGCGGCGAGCGCGTGGCCCTGCTCGGCCCCAACGGCGCCGGCAAGACCACGCTCGTGATGCATCTCAACGGCATCCTGACCGCCGGGCACGGGAGTGTCACCGTGGCCGGCACGCCCGTGCGCAAGGACACGCTCAAGGAGGTCAGGCAGCGCGTCGGCCTGGTCTTCCAGGACCCCGACGACCAGCTGTTCATGCCCACCGTCCGCGACGACGTGGCCTTCGGCCCGGCCAACGCGGGCCTGCGCGGCGCGGAGCTCGACCGGGTGGTCACCGAGGCGCTGGAGCGGGTCGGCATGCTGGAGGCCGCCGACCGGCCGCCGCACCACCTGTCGTTCGGGCAGCGGCGCCGGGTGGCGGTGGCGACGGTGCTGGCCATGGCGCCCGAGATCCTGGTGCTGGACGAGCCCTCCTCCAACCTCGACCCGGCCGCGCGCAGGGAGCTGGCGGAGATCCTGCGCTCCCTCGACGTGACGGTGCTCATGGTGACGCACGATCTGCCGTACGCGCTGGAGCTGTGTGAGCGCTCGCTCATCCTGTCCGGCGGCGTGATCGCCGCCGACGGCCCCACGCGCGAGCTGCTGGCCGACTCCGAGCTGCTGGCCCGGCACCGCCTGGAGCTGCCGTACGGCTTCGCGATCCCCGCCGTGTGAACAACCCGAGCAACCTGGCCTCCCAGGCAGGGCATTGACGGCGAGATGGGTAGAAACCCGGAGCATGGTTCTTGACGGGGCGTTTGGTACGCGTTTAGGCCCGCCTTGTCCTCCTGCATCCGACTTTTCGTAGTTTGTGCATGCCCGGTATCCGGGGATGTCGAAGTACAGTGGCTCATCGAGGAGGGGCCCATGAAGCTGCGGCTTGCGCGACACGCCCTGGGCGACGCCGTGGTGGTGGCCGTCGAGGGAGAGCTTGACCTGTTCACCGCGCCGTTCCTGCGTGACGAGGTGCGTGACGCCATCAAGCAGGACAGCGCGCGGCTCGTGCTCGACCTGCAGCAGCTCTCGTTCATGGACTCCAGCGGCCTGTCGGTGCTGATCGAGGCGTGGCGGCTGGCGACGGGGGAGGGCGGCGGCGTGTCCCTCGCGGCGCCGCAGGCGCCGGTGGCCCGCATCCTGCGCACCACCGGGCTCGACCGCCGGATCAAGGTGTACTCCGACGTCGACACCGCCGTAGGCGAGTTTTAACCGCCCCCGAGTAGAACTTCATTCGGTCTGCGGGTTAGGGTCCGGCTATGGACGTGAACGGATCTGCAGCAATCATCTCCGGCGGTGCCAGCGGCCTCGGCGAGGCCACCGCCCGCCTGCTGGCCCAGGCAGGCGCCACCGTGGTCGTGGCCGACCTCAACGAGGAGCGCGGCAAGGCCGTCGCCGACGAGATCGGCGGCGTCTTCGCCAAGACGGACGTCTCCGACGACGAGCAGGTGCAGGCCGCCGTCGACGCCGCCGTGGCCACCGGCAAGCCGCTGCGCGTGGTGGTCAACAGCGCCGGCATCGGCTGGGCCGAGCGCACGGTCAACCGCGAGGGCAACCCGCACAACCCGGCGACCTACCGCAAGGTCATCGAGGTCAACCTGATCGGCACGTTCAACCTCATGCGCATCGCCGCGGCCGCCATCGCCAAGACCGAGCCGGCCGACGCCGACGGGCAGCGCGGCGTGGTGATCAACACCGCGTCCGTGGCCGCGCTGGAGGGGCAGACGGGCCAGCTCGCCTACTCGGCCTCCAAGGGCGGCATCGTGGGCATGACCGTGCCCGCCGCCCGCGACCTGTCCGCCATCGGCGTACGGGTGAACACGATCTGCCCCGGCATCATCGACACCCCCATCTACGGCTTCTCCCCGAACTCCGAGGAGTTCAAGGCCAAGCTGGTGGCGCCGGTGGTCTTCCCCAAGCGCATGGGCCGCGCCGACGAGTTCGCCCACCTGGTGAAGTCGCTCATCGAGAACGACTACATGAACGCCGAGGTCATCCGCTTCGACGGCGGCATCCGTTTCCAGCCCAAGTAAGTGAGGTCCCGTGTCTGACGAAGTGCTCGTCGAGGAGTCCGGCAACGTGGCGATCCTCACCATCAACCGCCCCAAGGCGCGCAACGCCATCAACGGGGCGGTGGCGCGGGGCGTCGCCGAGGCGCTGGACACGCTCGACGCCCGTCCCGACATCTCCGCTTACGTCCTGACCGGCGCGGGCGGCACGTTCTCCGCGGGCATGGACCTGAAGGGGTTCCTGTCGGGGGACTTCCCCGTGGTCAAGGGCCGCGGGTTCGGCGGGCTGACCGAGGCGCCGCCGAAGAAGCCGCTGGTGGCCGCCGTCGAGGGCTACGCGCTGGCGGGCGGGTTCGAACTGGCGCTGGCCTGCGACGTCATCGTGGCCTCGTCCGAGTCGAAGTTCGGCCTGCCGGAGCCCAAGCGCGGCCTCGTGGCGGGCGCGGGCGGGATCATGCGGCTGCCGCGGCGGATCCCGTACCACGTGGCCATGGAGATGGCGCTGACCGGCGACCACTACGACGCCGCCCGCCTGTACGAGCTGGGCCTGGTCAACCGGATCACCGAGCCCGGCGCGGCCCTGGAGGGCGCGCTGGAGCTGGCCAAGAAGATCGCCGCCAACGCGCCGCTGGCGCTCGCCGCCACCAAGAAGGTGGTCATCGAGTCGCAGGACTGGTCGCTGGAGGAGATGTTCGAGAAGCAGGCCGCGATCATCAACCCGGTCTTCGGCTCCAAGGACGCCATGGAGGGCGCCGCCGCTTTCGCCGAGAAGCGCGCGCCCCAGTGGAAGGGCGAATGACCGTCCCCCTCCTGTTCCCCCCAAGGAACGGGAGGGGCTCGCCTTAGCGCGCGCATAGCTCTGCCTGGATACGGTAAAGAGGGAGTAGACCGAGTTGCCGGGAGAGCGCATGAGCGACTATTCGGGTTCCAGGTTCGAGTCGGCCAGGCGTGGCGCTGGCGCGCTCCTGTCCGGCGCGCTCAGTGCGCTGATCATCGTGGTCGGCATGGTCACCGTCATGTGGGTGGTCGAGGGCGTCGACTACTTCCTCGGCGGCGCGCTCGACTACCAGTTCGGCATCGTCGGCTGGGACGGCGAGGGGCTGGTCGGCATCCTGTTCGCGCCGTTCCTGCACGGCGGGTTCGGCCACCTGATGGCCAACTCCGTGCCGCTGCTGGTGCTGGGCTTCCTGGCCGGGCTGCGTGACGTGCGCAAGTTCCTGTGGGCGACCGTACTGATCATTCTCATCGGCGGATTGGGCACCTGGGCGACCAGCCCCAACGTCCTGACGATCGGGGCCAGCGGGCTGGTGTTCGGCTACTTCGGCTACATCCTGGCCCGTGGCCTGTTCGACCGGCGGCTGCTCGACATCGTGATCGGCATCGGCGTGGGCGTCGCGTACTGGGGGATCCTCGCGGGGCTGCTGCCGAACCAGCAGGGCATCTCCTGGCAGGGGCACCTGTTCGGGCTCATCGGCGGTGTGGTGGCCGCCTGGGTGCTGCGGCGCAGGAAGCGCGAGGTGGCGCCGGCGAACCCGTACTCGTTCTAAAGGTATGTCCATAAATGTGAGCACATCGGATCCTTAGTCTGATCTCGGGCATGCGTCAG
The DNA here is from genome assembly GCF_900323885.1 of [Actinomadura] parvosata subsp. kistnae. Lineage (GTDB taxonomy): Bacteria > Actinomycetota > Actinomycetes > Streptosporangiales > Streptosporangiaceae > Nonomuraea > Nonomuraea composti. Next base: position 3,600,909 of record NZ_OOHJ01000018.1, read on the forward strand.
GTCAGAGCTGCTGAAGGACGGGAGCGCTGACCATGTCGAACAAGTTGCGCATTGCCTTTGCCCTGCTCGCCGGGTACTTCCTCGGGCGGCGCCGCAAGCTGCGCATGGCCGCGGCGCTGGCGGCGGCGGGGCTGGCCGGCCGGGCCCGGGCCGGCGGGGGCGGCGGCGGCCTGCTGTCGCAGGGGATCAAGGCACTGACCTCCTCGGCCGAGGTCGGCCAGGTGGCCGACCGGCTGCGCGGGGATCTGCTCCAGGTCGGCAAGGCGGCGGCGGTGGCCGCGGCCGGCAGGCAGATCGACTCCTTGAGCGACAAGCTGCACGAGCGGGCCGAGGCGCTGCGCTCGCCGGGCGAGCGGGACGCCACCGAGGACCAGGCCGAGGACCAGGCCGAGGACGAGGCTCAGGGCGATGCTCAGGACGGGCCCGAGGAAGAGCCTGAGGAAGAGCCTGAGGACGAGGAAAAGGGGGCGGAAGCGTCCGAGGGCGTGCAGCGGCGGCCCCGCATCCTGCGGCGGACGCGCCGCACCCGGAGGGGGAGCACCGATGACTGAGGCAGAAGCGGGCCGGGCCAGGAGAGTGGCCCGTGCGGCCGGTCGCGCGGGAGCGGGAACGGCGGGCAAGGCGGCGGGCGCCGGGCGGCGCCTCGCGGCGGCGGCCAAGGGCACCGGCGAGGAAACGACTTCTGAGCCCCGCGAACACTCCGGGGCGTCAGGTGCGGTGAAGGGGGTCGCCGGAGGGCTGGCCGGCGCCGCGAAGGGCACCACGAAGGCGGTGGCCGGAGCGGCGAAGGAGGCAGGCCAGGAGATCGTCAGGAACCTGCCCACGGACCGGCTCAAGCAGGAGGCACAGAACCTGCTGCACGCCGCCGCCCTGCGGGCGCTGTCCAGCGCCGAGCACAAGCTCGAAGGGCTGACCGGCCGCCTGTCCGACTACGCCGAGGGCAAGGGGTCCAGCCTCCTCGGCGCGGTCACCGGCTCCGGCGGGGACAACCCGGGCGGAGGCGGCGGTGTGGTGGGCGGAGCCATCAAGGGCGGCCTCACCGGGGGCCTCGCCGGCGGGCTGAAGGGCGGTCTCAAAGGCGGCCTCAAGAGCATCATGCAGAAGCTCACCGGCGGCAAGGGCGACAAGGGCAACCGGAAGATCACCAACATCATCGAGTCGATCGACGTCGGGGCCCCGCGCCGCCTGGTCTACAACCAGTGGACCCAGTTCGGGGACTTCCCGACGTTCATGAAGAAGGTGGAGAACGTCCAGCGGGAGTCGGACGCGGACTCCACGTGGAAGGCCCAGGTCTTCTGGTCCCACAGGAACTGGAAGGCGCACATCGTCGAGCAGATCCCCGACCAGCGCATCATCTGGCGGTCGGAGGGCCCGAAGGGGTTCGTCGACGGGGCGGTGACCTTCCACGAGATCACCGATGACCTCACCCGGATCCTGGTCGTGCTGGAGTACCACCCGCAAGGGCTGTTCGAGCGTACCGGCAACCTGTGGCGGGCTCAGGGGCGGCGCGCCCGGCTGGAGCTCAAGCACTTCAGGCGGCACGTGATGGCGCACCTGCTCCTGCATCCCGACGACGTGGGCGACGGCTGGCGCGGTGAGATCCGCGACGGCAAGGTCGTCAAGGACCACGACACGGCGATGGAGGAGGAGCGCGCCCGGCAGGACGAGGACGAGCAGGAGCCCGAGGAGGAGCAGGAGGGCTACGAGGACCTCGAAGACCTCGAAGAAGAAGAGGGCGAGGAGCCCGAGTCCGAGGAGCCTGAGTCCGAGGAGCCCGAGGACGAGTACGAGGAGGAAGAGGAGCCGGAGGAAGGGGAGGAGGACGAGTACGAGGAGGAGGAAGAGCCCGAGGAAGAGGAGGAAGAGCCCGAGGAGCCCGCGCCCGCGCGGGGCGGTGCCCGGCCCCGGGCCCGTTAGAGGTGGGAGCGCGTGTGCTCGGCCGGTGAGGTGGACAGCAGCCGGTCGATGTAGGCCAGCCCGATGGCCGACACCACGAAGGCCAGGTGCATCACGGTCTGCCACATGATCTTGTCGTTGGGCGTGGACTGCGCCCGGATGAATGTCTGTAGCAGGTGCACCGACGAGATCCCGATGATGGCCGTGGCCAGCTTGACCTTGAGCACGTTCGCGTTGACGTGGGAGAGCCATTCCGGCTCGTCGGGGTGGTCGTTGAGGTCGATGCGCGAGACGAACGTCTCGTAGCCCCCGATGATCACCATGATGAGCAGGTTGGAGATCATCACCACGTCGATGAGCGCCAGCACCGTGAGCATGACCACGACCTCGGGCGAGGGGGCGCTCTCGCCGGCCGGTGGCCCGCCGTGCAGGAACACGGTCTCGATGAGGTGCCACAGCTCCAGCGCGAACTGGTACACGTACACGGCCTGGGCCACGATGAGGCCCAGGTAGAGCGGGACCTGGAGCCATCGGCTGGCGAACATCAGGTAGCCGAGGCTCTTCGACCGGGCGGTCCCCTGGCCGAATGGGGGCGTAGCGGGCAAGAAAGACTTCCTACTCAAGGAGGGGGAGCACGGCGAAGGAGGAGGGCGCCGCTCGCCCTCCTCCTCGACGTGTGATGTGCGCGGGGCTGACTAGAGGCGCTCGACCACGTAGTCGACGCAGGTGGTCAGGGCCTCGATGTCGGCTGGGTCGATGGCCGGGAACATCGCGATGCGCAGCTGGTTGCGGCCCAGCTTGCGGTAGGGCTCGGTGTCGACGATGCCGTTGGCGCGTAGCACCTTGGCCACGGCGGCGGCGTCGACGGAGTCGCTGAAGTCGATCGTGCCGACCACCTGGGAGCGGAACTCGGGCGCGGCGAACGGCGTGGCGTAGGCCGACTTCTCCGCCCAGGTGTAGAGGCGCTGGCTGGACTCGGCGGTGCGGGCGGTGGTCCAGGCCAGGCCGCCGTTGCCGTTCATCCAGTCGAGCTGGTCGGCCAGCAGGAACAGGGTGGCCACGGCCGGGGTGTTGTAGGTCTGGTCCTTCGCGGAGTTGTCGATCGCGACCGGCAGGCTGAAGAACTCGGGCACGAACCGGCCGCTCGCGGCGATCTCCTCGACCCTGGCCAGGGCGCGCGGCGACATGATCGCGATCCACAGGCCGCCGTCGGAGGCGAAGCTCTTCTGCGGCGCGAAGTAGTAGACGTCGGTCTCGTTGAGGTCGACGGGCAGGCCGCCGGCGCCGGAGGTGGCGTCGACGAGCACCAGCGAGTCGTCGGAGCCGACCCGCTTGATCGGCATGGCGACGCCGGTCGAGGTCTCGTTGTGGGTGAGCGCGTAGGCGTCGACGCCGTCCTCGGCGACCGCCTCGGGGTGGGTGCCCACCTCGGACTTGATGACGCTCGGCTCGCCCAGCCAGGGCGCCTTCTTGGTGACCGCGGCGAACTTCGAGGAGAACTCGCCGAACGACAGGTGCTGGGACTTCTCGCGGATGAGCCCGAAGGCGGCGATGTCCCAGAACGCGGTGGTGCCGCCGTTGCCCAGCACCACCTGGTAGCCCTCCGGCAGCGAGAACAGGTCGGCGAGACCGGAGCGCACGCGGCCGACCAGGTTCTTGACCGGCTTCTGGCGGTGCGAGGTGCCCATGAGGCTCGCGCCGGAGGCAGCGAGCGCGGCCAGTTGCTCGGTGCGAACCTTCGAGGGCCCGCAGCCGAAGCGGCCGTCGGCGGGCTTGATGTCAGCGGGAATCACGATGTCAGCCACGTAACGGAGCCTACCGACCTGCGCGTCGTGGCTCGTACCCGGTCCGGACTTTGAGACCCGCGCCACCTTCACGTATGCGGGGAACGCGAAACGGCTACCGCGGCGGCTCGCCCAGACGGACGGGGGCCGCGCGGTAGCCGCGACACGAGAATCAGTACTTGCCGACGACCTCGTCGGCGCCCTCGAGCTCGCTCAGTGGGCGCGAGGTGGGGCCGGTGTAGGTGGCGCTCGGGCGGACCAGCCTGCCGGTGCGCTTCTGCTCCAGGATGTGCGCGGCCCAGCCGGCCGTGCGGGCGCAGGTGAACATCGAGGTGAACATGTGGGAGGGCACCTCGGCGAAGTCCAGCACCACGGCGGCCCAGTACTCCACGTTCGTGGCCAGCACGCGGTCGGGCTTGCGGGCGTGCAGCTCCTCCAGGGCGGCCTGCTCCAGCGCCGCGGCGACCTCGTAGCGGGGCGCGCCGAGCTCCTTGGCCGTGCGCCGCAGCACGCGGGCGCGCGGGTCCTCGGCGCGGTAGACGCGGTGGCCGAAGCCCATGAGGCGGTTGCCCTTGTCGAGCTCGCTCTGGACGTACTTCTTGGCGTCGCCGAGCTGCTCGACGCCCTCGATCATGTGCAGGACGCGCGCGGGGGCGCCGCCGTGCAGCGGGCCGGACATGGCGCCGACGGCGCCGGAGAGCGCGGCGGCCACGTCGGCGCCGGTGGAGGCGATGACGCGGGCGGTGAACGTCGAGGCGTTCATGCCGTGCTCGGCCGCGGAGGTCCAGTAGGCGTCGATGGCCTTGACATGCTTGGGATCAGGCTCACCGCGCCAGCGGATCATGAAGCGCTCGACGATGGTCTTGGCCTCGTCGACCTTGCTCTGCGGGACCATCGGCAGGCCGAGGCCGCGCGCGGACTGCGCCACGAACGACAGGGCCATGACGGAGGCGCGGGCGAGCTGGTCGCGGGCCTCCTCGTCGCTGATGTCGAGCAGGGGCTTGAAGCCGTAGGCAGGGGCCAGCATCGCCAGCGCGCTCTGCACGTCTACACGGATGTCACCGGAGTGGACAGGAATGGGGTACGGCTCCGCCGGGGGCAGGCCCGGCTGGAACTTGTTGTCGACCAGCAGGCCCCATACGTGCCCGAACGGGACACGGCCGACCAGCTCTTCGATGTCGACGCCCCGGTATCGAAGGGCGCCCCCTTCTTTGTCCGGTTCCGCGATCTCGGTCTCGAAAGCTACGACGCCTTCGAGCCCGGGTTTGAAGTCGGACATACTCGGCCGCCTCCCTTTCTTGCCATGTTTCGGCAACTGCGATGCTGTGCCTGTGCGCGGCCGCTTCGGGGGTCGTTGGCATTGCTGCACTCGCTCTCTCCCCCCGAGCTCCTCCGCTATGTTGATGTCGAGATACCGGCGGGTCAATTTAACCCCCTCCCAGCTCATGCTCGGTGTCGGGACCCGCCGTTCACGCAAACCCGCTGGTCGGGAGCGGTGCATGGGATCTACCACGCAAGCGCGCAAGAATATCGTCTCGTGGATGCCACCCCGCGCCCGCCCACGCTGGCGGGGCTTCGCCGTACGTACGAGGGCGAGCCGTTGCTCGAATCCGACCTCGCGTCCGACCCCATCGCGCAGTTCACCACCTGGTTCCAGGACGCGCTCGACGCCGGCCTGCCCGAACCCAACGCCATGATCCTGGCCACCGCCTCCGCCGGCGGTCGCCCGAGCGCCAGGACGGTCCTGCTCAAGGGCTACGACGAACGCGGCTTCGTCTTCTACACCAACTACGAGTCGCGCAAGGGCCGCGACCTGGCGGAGAACCCGCGCGCCTCCCTCCTGTTCCCCTGGCACCCGGTGCGCCGCCAGGTGCGCGTCGAGGGCACTGTGACGAGGATCTCCCACGCGGAGTCGGCCGAGTACTTCGCCTCGCGCCCGTACGGGTCGCGCATCGGCGCGTGGGCCTCGCGGCAGTCGGCGGTCGTGCGCTCCCGTGAAGAGCTGGACGCCCGTTACGAGGAGCTGGCGGCCCGCTGGCCGGAGGATCCGCCGGTGCCCGACTTCTGGGGCGGGTTCCGTGTCGCCCCGGTCGAGGTCGAGTTCTGGCAGGGGCAGCTCGACCGGATGCACGATCGGCTGCGTTACCGGCGGACGCGACCCGGGTGGGTTCTGGAGAGACTTGCCCCTTAATGTTCGTTAAGTGGCATTTGGGGAGCTGATCAAGCGTCATCTCGTGGACACCCGGCCGCTCGGCGTGCCCGCGTACCGCCGGATCTGGCTGGGCCAGGCCGTCTCGCACATCGGCGTCGGCGTGACCGTCGTGGCCGTCGGGCAGCAGGTGTACGAGATCACGCACTCGTCGTTCTACGTCGGCCTGATCGGCATCGCCAACCTCATCCCACTGATCGTCTTCGGCCTGTGGGGCGGCGCGGTCGCCGACGCGGTCGACCGGCGCAAGCTGCTCCTCGCCGGCTCGGTGGTGGCCTGGCTCGCCACGCTGTTCATCCTGGTGCAGGCGCTGCTCGGCCTGAACAACGTCTACCTGATCTTCCTCGCGGTCGCGCTGAACTCCACCGGCTTCGCCATCACCGGGCCCACCAGGGGCGCCATCATCCCCAGGATCCTCGACAGGGAGCTGGTGCCGGCCGCGAACGCGCTCAACTCGCTCGTCTACAGCATGGGCGCGGTGCTCGGGCCGATGGTCGGCGGCGTCGCGATGTCGCACGGCGGGTACGCGCAGGCGTACGCGGTGGACGCCGTCCTGTTCACCGCCAACCTCTACGCGGCCCTCAGGCTGCCCTCACTGCCCCCGCTGGGCGAGGTGACACGTCCGGGGGCCAGGGCGGTGCTGGACGGGCTCAGCTTCATCGTCAGGAGCCCCGTGCTGATGATGTCGTTCGTCGTGGACATCATCGCGATGGTGTTCGCCATGCCGCGGGCGCTGTTCCCCGAGCTGACCGCCGAGCGCTTCGGCGGCGACCTGCTCGCCCTCGGCTGGATGAACTCCGCCATGGCCATCGGCTCCGTCGCGGGCGCGCTGTTCTCCGGCTGGGTGGGGCGGGTCAGGCGGCAGGGGGTGGCGCTGTCGGTCGTCATCGCGGTCTGGGGGCTGGCCGTGGCCGCCGCCGGGCTCGTGCACGACCTGCGGCTGCTGGTGCTGTTCATGGCCGTCGGCGGGGTCGCGGACGTGATCTCGTCGGTGTGGCGGCAGTCGATCCTACAGCTCTACGCGCCCGACGAGATGCGGGGGCGGCTGCAGGGGGCGTTCATGGTGGTCGTGGCGGGCGGGCCGCGCCTGGGCGACCTGCGGGCGGGCGCGACCGCGACCGCGTTCGGGCTCACCGGGGCCTGGGTGGGCGGCGGCCTGGCTTGCGCCGTCACGGTGCTGGTCGTCGGGCTGTCGGTGGCCGGCTTCCGCAACTACCGGGCCGGCGCGTCCGCCCAGGTCAAGGAAGAGCCCGCCTGACACCTCACCGGATCCGGGCCGCCGCCTGGAGGTCGGCGAGGAAGCCCGCGTACGCCTCGTCCCTGTCGGGCGCGCGCAGCACCGCCGACGGGTGGATGGTCGCCACCGCGACCGCCTCGCCGAGCGGCACCGGCTCGCCCCGGTGCTGCGTCACCCGGAACGAGCGCCCCAGCAGCGAGCGCGCCGCCGTCGCCCCGAGCACCACGATCACCTCGGGTTTCACCACGGCCAGCTCGGCGTCCAGCCACGGATGGCAGGCGTCGATCTCCGCCGCCGTGGGCTTCTGGTGGATGCGCCGCTTGCCGCGCGGGGTGAAGGAGAAGTGCTTGACGGCGTTCGTGAGATAGACGTCGTCGCGCTCGATGCCCGCCTCCTCCAGCCCTCTGTCGAGGACGCGCCCCGCCGGGCCGACGAACGGATGCCCCTGGCGGTCCTCCTGGTCACCGGGCTGCTCGCCCACCAGCATGAACCTGGCCTGCTTCGGGCCCTCCCCGAACACCGTGCGGGTGGCGTTCCGGTAGAGGTCACATCCTTCACAACTGGCAGCCGCGTCACGCAGCGCGTTCAGATCGAGACGGTCGGGAAGGAACTCGGCCGCCCCATTGTTGCCGTCCTTAACCATCGCCGGTCGTTCTCCCAATAGGGTTCCCTGTGACTCCTGTGCCCGCAGCGGACGGGCTCAGTCCCACGACCGGCGTATACCATTCACTTGGGAGGAGCCTTGACCGCACACGGCTTGATCGACACTACGGAGATGTATCTCCGTACCATCTATGAGCTCGAAGAAGAGGGCATCGTCCCGCTGCGGGCCCGCATCGCGGAGCGCCTTCAGCAGAGCGGCCCCACCGTGAGCCAGACCGTCGCGCGCATGGAGCGTGACGGGCTCGTCCGGGTCGAGGGTGACCGCCACCTGTCGATGACGGAGCTGGGCCGCACGCTGGCCACGCGCGTCATGCGCAAGCACCGCCTCGCCGAGTGCCTCCTCACGCAGGTCATCGGCCTGCCGTGGGAAGAGGTGCACATCGAGGCGTGCCGCTGGGAGCACGTCATGTCGGAGTCGGTCGAGTCGCGCTTGGTGACGCTGCTGGACAACCCGACGGTGTGCCCGCACGGCAACCCCATCCCGGGGCTGGCCGAGCTGGGGGCGCAGGAGCCGGCCGAGAGCGGCGACGACACGCTGACCACGATGAGCGACCTCGCCGGCACACGCGACACACCAGTAGTCGTGCGTCGAATTAGCGAACAAGTGCAAAGCGATCCCGCTGTGATGCTTAAACTCAAGCAAGTTGGGATACAACCCGGACGCGAGGTGACGCTCGCGGCGAGCGACGACGGTGTACGGGTGACAGGTGACGGTGACGCGAAGGATACTCCCGCGGAGCTTCCGCGCGACGTGGCCGCGCACGTTTTTGTCTCCAAGCGCTGACGCGCGCCCAGCTACTTGGTTGAATCCCTCCTGGGAGGCCCTCCACTCTCCCCTGGCCAAGACTGTTGCAGGAGCGCCCGTGGTCCGCTTTGCATACACGCCACCCCGAGGAGTGGTCTCCGGATGAAGCGATGGGGGGATCTGTCACAAGAAGCGGCTGATCACCTTGCTGCCGGGTCCGTGCTCGACCACGCCGAAATGGCCGTGGTCGTCACCGACCGTTTCAGCAATCTCCTCTATTGGAACCCTTTCGCCGAGAAACTTTTCGGCCGGCAGGGGAAGTCGCCTTCGCGTGACACGTCCGTCCTGTCCCTCGGGATCATGGAGAAGGACCACCCGCTGGCGATCGAGCTGGCCAAGCACGTGCTCAAGGGCGGCGTGTGGGAAGGCACGTTCGACGTCAGGCGCGGCGACGGCACGATCGTCTACGTGCGCGCCCAGGCGGTGCCGCTGCGCCCCACGTCGGGCGCGGTGACGGGCATCGTCATCATGGCCCGCGAGGCGCTGCGCAGCAACGAGCGGGAGAAAGACCGCTTCGGCCTGCTGGAGCGCATCGGCGAGCGGCTGGCCGGCTCCCTGTACGTCGAGGAGACGCTCAAGCGGGTCGCCGAGATGCTCGTCCCCCAGTTCGCCGACCACTGCTTCATCGAGCTGATGGAGGGTGACCGGCTCGTCCGCCGGGTCTCGCAGCACGTGCAGGGGTGGACGCCCCCGTCGGGCACATGGAAGCCGGTGGGCGCGGAGATCCGCTACCCCTCCGGCCACTACGCCGACACCGCGCTGCGCCGCCAGGAGACCATCCTCGTCGAGGACTTCGCCACCAACCGCAGCCCGAGCCCCCACGACGGCAGCGCGCGCCTGTGCGGCGAGATCGGCATGACCTCCGCCATCGTGGCGCCGCTGCTGGTGCGGGGCGAGACGCTGGGGCTGATGTACCTCGGCCTGTCCAACCTCACCGACCGCCGCAGCCCCCACTACGACGCCTTCGACCGCGACTTCGTCGGCGCCATCGCCACCCGGGTCGCGCTGGCCATCGACAACGCGCTGCTGTTCGAGGAGGAGCGGCACACGGCCGAGTCGTTCCAGAAATACCTGCTGCCCCGGGCGCTGCCGCAGCTCGACGGCCTCGACATCGCCGTGCGCTACTACCCGGCCGCCCCGCTCGCCTCCCACGGGCAGGGCATCCAGACCCAGGTCGGCGGCGACTGGTACGACGTCATCCCGCTGTCGGCCGGCCGCGTCGGCATCGTGATCGGCGACGTCGAGGGCAGGGGCGCCAAGGCGGCCGCCATCATGGGCCAGCTGCGGGCGGCCCTGCGGGCCTTCGCCCAAGACGACAAGTCGCCCGCCGACATCCTGGCCAGGCTCGACGAGTGGACCCGCATCATCGCCACCCCCGAGCAGGACGACAACGGCACCGACGTCAGCGTCCCGCCCATCGTGACCTGCCAGTACCTCGTCTACGACGCCTGGTCGCGGCAGCTGTCCTTCGCCAACGCCGGGCACGCCGCGCCGCTGCTGCTGGTCGACGGGCAGTGCGTCGAGCTCGACATCGAGGAGGTCGGCCAGCCGCTCGGGGTGCGCGCCAAGGGCCTGCACGCCGACCTGGTCTACAAGGAAGAGACCCGCACGCTGCCGCCGGGCGCGGCGCTGCTCCTCTACACCGACGGCCTGGTCGACCGCCGCCCCGGCCGCGACGGCCGGATGCCGACCGAGGCCGAGACGCTGGGCGTGCTCTGCGAGAAGCTGGCCAAGATGTCGGGCGCCGAGGTCGAGCGCATCGCCGACGCCGCCACCGTGGCGGTGCCCGGCGAGATCGACGACGACATGGCCATCCTCGTCGTCCGCTCCAGCGACGTCGACCTCGACGTGGAGTCCCGCACGTTCCCCGCCCAGCCGATCATGGTCGGTGAGGCGCGCCGCATGGCCGCCGAGGCGTTCGCGAGCTGGAACGTGCCCGAGGAACGCGCCGAGCTGGCCTGCCTGCTCGTCTCCGAGGTCGTCACCAACGTGGTGCTGCACGCCGCCACCGCCGGGGTCCCGCGCCGGGAGCTGGTCGTGGAGGGGCCGCCGCTGCCGTTCGAGGAGTCCTGGGACATGCCGGGCTTCGAGGACGAAGTGATCGGCGACAAGGAGTTCACGCTGCGGCTGCGCAGAGGCGAGGAAGCCGTCTGGGTCGAGGTGTTCGACCAGGACCTGCGGCTGCCCCGCATCCGCAGCGCCGGCGAGAACGACGAGGGCGGGCGCGGCCTCTACCTCGTCGACCAGCTCGCCCGCCGCTGGGGCTCGCGCCCCACCAGGGAAGGCAAAGCCGTCTGGTTCGAGATTCCCACCCGTGGCAGGTGAGTGATTCACTGGCGGCCATGGAGCTGGCCTTCGAGCGCCGGGGCTCCGGCGCGCCGCTGATCCTCGTCCACGGCATCGGCCACCACTGGCAGGGCTGGCTGCCGGTGCTCGACCGGCTCGCCGCGGCCCGCACGGTGATCGCGGTCGACCTGCCCGGCTTCGGCGTCTCGCCCGAGCTGCCGCCCGACATCCCGTACACCGCCGAGTCGCTGGCCGACGCCGTCGAGTCGTTCTGCGCCCGGCTCGGCATCCGCGAGCCCGCCGTCGCCGGCAACTCCCTGGGCGGTTACGTCGCGCTGGAGCTGGCCTCGCGCGGCGTCGTCCGCTCCGCCGTCGCGCTCTCCCCGATCAGCTTCTGGTCCCGCGCCGAGCTGCTCTACTGCCAGGCGCTGCTGCGCGCCATGCGCGCCTCCGCCCGCTCCCTCCCCCTGGAGCGACTCGACAACCGCTACGTCCGTACGGTCGCGGCCGGCCTGCTCGTCGCCCACCCCTCCCGGCTCGACCCGGCCGCCCTGACGGCCGCCACGCAGGCGCTCGGCAGCGCGCCCGGCTTCGACGAGACGCTGGAGTCGTTCGCCGGGCTGATGCCGCCCGCGCCGCCGAAGACGCCGATCACGGTCGCGTGGGGCGAGCATGATCGGCTACTGCCGCGACGGCAGGCCGTGCGGGCGGCACGATGGTCCGGGCAGCGGGTCAAGCTGCTGAAGGGGTGCGGTCACGTGCCGATGAGCGACGACCCGGAGCTGGTGGCCCGGGTCATCCTCGAAGCGGCCTGATACCCCTTCAGGGCCCCTGGGGGTCAGTCGCCTGCTTGAGACGTGCCGAACTCCTCGATCAGCACCGGATACTGCTCCTTTCCGTGCCCCGCCGCGATCGCCCGATCGGCGATCGCCTTGATCAGCCTCGGCCACTCGGCGTTGACCCCGACCGCCTCACTCTCCTCGACGAGATGCGCCATCGCCCGCACATCCGTCTCCAGAGCCGACACCTCGGCCGGGAAGGACCCCTTGTCGACCTGCCCGGCATAACCCGGCAGCCACCCCGCCACCTCGGTGGCGAGCTGCTGCGCGAACGGTGCGAACGTCGCGGCGTCCACACCCGCCGTCCGCACCATCGCGGTGCCCTGGAGCCAGGCGTTCAGGACGCTCCACATCATGACCAGCCCGGCCGCGTCGTACAGGGACGCCAGCCCCAGATCCTCGCCCAGGTAGGCGAGGGTGCCCAGCACGCCGAGCGTCCCCTCGTGCGCCTCGAAGTCGGCGCGCGGCCCGCTGTGCAGGATCACCGCCTCGGAGGTCCCGATCGCCGGCGGAACGGCCATGATCGCGCCGTCCAGATAGCGGGCTCCCCGCCGCCCGGCCCACTGCGCGGCCTGCCGTGCCTGGGCCGAGGTGCCGGAGGTCAGATTGATCACCGTCGTGCCTGTCAGCTCGCCATCACCTTCGCTCAGCAGCTCGCGCACGACCTCGTAGTCGGTGACACAGATGATCGTCAAGGGGCTCGCCCGGAGCGCCTCGCGGGCCGTCGGCGCCAGTCGCGCGCCTTCGGCCACCAGCCGGTCGGCCTTGGCCGCCGTACGGTTCCACACGGTCGTGGGATGCCCGGCCTTCAGGAAGGCGCCCGCGAGCGCCTGCCCCATCAGCCCGAGCCCGATGACCGTCACAGGTGCGGTGCTTTTGTCGTTCATGGCAGCATCGTCAACGTTGAGACCGGTCTGAAGGTCAAGTGAGGGTGCGATGCGAATCGGGGAACTGAGCCGCCGGACGGGCGTCAACGCCCACCAACTGCGCTACTACGAGGCCCAGGGCCTGCTGGAGGCCGACCGCGGCACCAACGGCTACCGCGACTACGACGAGAGCGCGGTGCTGCGGGTCAAGCAGATCCGCCACCTGCTCGCCGCCGGCCTGTCGTCGGAGGACATCGCGTACCTGCTGCCCTGCGCGACAGGAGAAACCCCGGACCTGCTCGGCTGCCCCGAGCTCATCTCGGCGATGCGCTCCCGCCTGCGCCGCCTGGACGACCAGATGACCCGCCTCGCCCAGTCCCGCACCGCCCTCGCCGACTACATCTCCGCCGCGGAACGCTCGGGCCGCGACACCTACCCACCCTTCGACCACACCGAGGCCGTCGCCAGCTGACGACCTCCGGACCGCCTGGGGAGCGACTGCGGGGGGATCTAGCCGGGCACTCTCCCCGCGGCACGCACGCCCATGACACCACCCACGACCACCAGCACGAGCAGGCAACCGATCACCACGTAGACCACGGTCGTCACGTCCTCGCCCGGCGGCATCAGCCACGTCGCCGCCGCTCCCGCCAGGGCGACGACGCCGGCCGCCATGATGGGGATGCCCGCCGCCTTGTTCGCGGCGCGCCAGGCGGCGTCGCTGCGCATCGTGGAAGGCGTGCGCACGCCGGCGAGGCCGTTGCGCGGCAGGCGTTCGGCCCGGCCGAGCCAGCCCAGGACGATCAGGATGAGAGCGGCGAGTGCGAGCACGATCGGCAGGGCGTTCATCGGCGATCCACCGTGCCTAGATCTTGGTCTGGCCCCAGAGCAGCAGCATGACGATGACGAAGACGATCACCACACCGGCGTACCCCACCGGCCCGAGGCGGATCGCCCGGCGGACGCGGTTGAGCAGCCAGGCGAACAGCAACGCCAGGAAAATCAGGAGGATCAGGCCGCCGTCCATATCGTCCAGTATGCGGCCCGATCCGGCCCCGCGGGCGGGTTGTCAGAAACCGAACGACCTGCCGATGATCTCCTTCATGATCTCGGTGGTGCCGCCGTAGATCGTCTGGACGCGGCTGTCGAGCCACGCCTTGGCCACGGGGTACTCGGTCATGTAGCCGTACCCGCCGTGCAGTTGCAGGCAGCGGTCGATCACCCTGGTCTGCAGCTCGGTCGTCCACCATTTCGCCTTGGCGGCGTCCACGGCGGTGAGCTCGCCGGCGTTGAGCGCGCGGATGCACTTGTCGACGTAGTGGCGGGCGATGTCGGTCTCGGTGGCCAGCTCCGCCAGGACGAAGCGGGTGTTCTGGAACGAGCCGATGTTCCGGCCGAACGCCTGCCGGGTTCTGCAGTACTCGATGGTCTGCTCCAGCACCGTCTCCGCCGCCGCCACGGCCGCCACGGCGATCGACAGGCGCTCCTGGGGGAGGTTGTGCATGAGCTGGAAGAAGCCCTCGCCGTCCTTCGGGCCGAGGCGGTTGGCGACGGGGACGCGTACGTGGTCGAAGAAGAGCTCGGCCGTGTCCTGCGCCTTCATGCCGACCTTGTCCAGGTTCCGGCCGCGCGCGAAGCCTTCCATGCCCCGCTCCACCACGACCAGCGTGGTGCCCCTGGCGCCCGCCTCGGGGTCGGTCTTGGCGACGACGACCACGAGGTCGGCGTTGATGCCGTTCGTGATGAACGTCTTCTGGCCGTTGAGCACGTAATGGTCGCCGTCGCGGATCGCGGTCGTCCTGATGCCCTGGAGGTCGCTGCCGGCGCCGGGCTCGCTCATGGCGATCGCCGTGATCAGCTCACCGGCCGCGAACCCGGGCAGCCAGCGCTGCTTCTGCTCGTCGTTCGTGAGATCCACTATGTACGGGGCCATGACGTCGTTGTGCAACGAGAAGCCGAGGCCGGTGGCGCCGTGCCTGATGATCTCCTCGACGATCACGGCGTTGAACCGGAAGTCCTTCACCCCCGCGCCGCCGTACTCCTCCGGCACCGAGAAGCCGAACATGCCCAGCTCACCGGCCTTCTTCCAGACCTCGCGCGGGACGATCCCGTCCTTCTCCCACTGGGCGTGGTGCGGGACGACCTCGCGGGTCATGAAGTCGCGCACGGTCTCCTGGAAGAGGAGGTGCTCGTCGTCGAAGAGGTCTCGCTGCATCAGTCGCCTCCGCTTGCAGAATGCAATTCTGTTACCGGTAGGTATACCCGGTGGGGGAGGCTGGGGACACGGGTTCATCACAAGTGCCGGGAGAAGCGACTTTCGGCATGTGTTGTGGGTGTTTCGACTCTAAGATCTACCCTCGGTCTGGTATGTGGGGGATCGGAGTCTCCGTGAGACGGTGGCACAGAGCGTTATTCGCTGCATCCTTGGGCGTGGCTGCATCTGGTGGGTTCGTGGCGATGTCGTCCATCCCCAGCCAGGCTGAGACTTCGCTGGTGATCAACTATCACTGTACGGGCGGCATCGCCGGTGACGGCGTCGACCTCGAAGCCCGGATGACACCGCAACTGACGTCGGGTGTGCTGAACGTCAAGTGGGACATGTCGTACATAGGCGATGCGCGGTTCGGCTCGCCCGGCTACTTCGCCGCCGGCTCCCGGCTCAGCATGGAAGGCGTCGTGGACATCGACGGCGCCTGGGAGGGGCAGATCCGGCCCAAGGGCGGCAAGGACCAGGAAGAGCTGGTGCCGGGCAGCTTCTTGACGCTCCCGGAGGGGCTGTCCCACGGCGCGGCCGTCACGGAGACGGGCAAGGTCAGGCTGAAGCCGGGCGCGCTGGCCATCAGGTTCACACCGTCGGCCGGCGAGTGGATGGTCAACGACACGAACGGGGCTGTCGACTACACCGGGCCCTGGACGCTGGAGCACCCGCCGGAGCCGTATGAGGACCATCACCACGACGTGCACAAGGTCAGCGAGGCCAACGCGGTCGCCAAGCTGACGTTCAAGGGCACGAAGGTCGAGTACATCGGTCGCCGTGAACCGGGGCTCGGGCAGGTCCGCGTGCTGCTCAACGGCAAGGAAGTCACCAAGGGGCTGGTCGAGCCGGGTAAGGACACGGCCGGTAACGACGTGACGGGCACCACGACCCAGGAGACCCTCTGGACCTCGGACACCCTCGAATACAAGCAGCACACGCTTGAGATCATCAACGTCGAGGCCGGAAAGACCGCCTACCTGGACGCGTTCAAGGTGACCATCGGCAGCATTGCCGAACCGCCGATCCACGACCAGGCCACGTGCACCATGACCAACAACCCGGGCACCATCGACGTCACCGTCGGCGGCACCAACTCGCCGAGTCCGACGGACGACCCTGACACCGACCCGCCTACCGACGACCCCGACCCGAACAACCCGAACCCGAACAACCCGGATCCGGACGACGACGACGACGTCGATTCGCACGCCACCGTAGGCGGTGACTTCGTCAGGGTGGTGACGCCGACCACCACGACCACCGCCACGACGACCGTCACCCCGAGAAGCACCGGCCCCACCGCGACCAAGTACTACCGCGCCCAGGTGGCCAACACCCCCAGTGGCGGCGTGGAGACCGGTGTCGCCCCCGACGCGGACAGGCCGCCGTACAGCCTGATGGCCGGCGGGATGGCGTTGGTGATGGGGACCGCGGGCGGCGGGTTGCTGCTACGGCGGCGCAGGGCCGAGCATGCGGGAGGAGCGCAGTGATGGAGGAGCCGCAGCAGAAGACGCCGATGCAGCGGGCGCTGCCCGGGCTGCTCATCGCCGGCTCGCTCGGCGGCGTCGGGCTGGTCATGGTGAGCCTGCTCTCGCTGGCGCCCCCGGTGGACGACGGCTCGGGCGCGGGGGTGCCGCTCGCCGCGCCGCAGAACGGGCCGTCCACGGTGGAGATGGCGAACGCGGGCGCGTTCGTCCTGCCTCCGACCGTCGGCCCGGGCGGCAAGGACGTGCCCCTGACCCCGGCCCGCCTGGACGCCCCGCCCCCGCTGGCGGCCGTGCCGGTGGTGCCCGCGATCCCCAAGGCCAAGCCCAAGGCCGGCAAGCCGGCGCCCCGGCCGACCCGGATCAAGATCCCCAAGATCAAGGTGAACGCGCCCATCGGCTCGGTCACCGTCAACAAGAAGGGTGTGCTCGGCACGCCCCCGCTGAGCAAGCCGAACCAGACCGGCTGGTACAAGCTCTCACCGGTGCCCGGGGAGCTCGGTCCGGCCGTCATCAACGGCCACGTGAGCACCCGCTCCGGCCCCGCCGTCTTCGATCGGCTGCGGGAGCTGGCCAAGGGCGACCAGATCTACGTGTATCGGTCAGACGGGAAGGTCACCCGGTTCACCGTCAGCGGGATCGAGCAGGCGAGCAAGAACTCGTTCCCGACGAAGCGGGTGTACGGCAACACCAGCAACTCCCAGCTCAGGCTCATCACTTGCGGCGGGGTCTATAACAAGACGACCCATCACTACACGGACAACATCGTCGTGTACGCAACGTTGTCGAAGAAGAAGGGCTGAGGGGGAAAGTTGGGGTGGATTTGGCGGTTTACGGGAAGTTGACAGGGACAGTTCGTAGGATCTCAACCTAACCGTGACCAACGGCTGGAATTCTGGCACGACTGTTGACACTGGCTTCGAAACGGAGAAGGACCCGTGCTTATGTCCCAGGTGAGGCTTCGCCTTGCCCACATGGCGTCTGCGTTGGGGCTCGCAAGTGCGCTTGTCCTCCTTGTTTGCTCGGTGTTCGCTCTGTCGTCGCCGGCGCAGGCTGCCGACAAGACGATGCAGGTCACCTACGCCTGCACAGGAGGTTCGCTTCAGCCTGGCAACGTCATTGTCACAGTCGCGGCGCCTGAGACCGTCGCGCCGAATGGCACTGCTTCCGTCAAGTGGACTTTCCCGGCCATCCGGACCACGGCGGCTTTGACTGCTCAAACTGCGGTTACCACGACCGGAGGCGACCTGACGGTTCAAGGAGGGACGCCAAGCCCGCTCAGGGGCAATGGCAGTGGTTCTGTCACTACTGGGGTCACATCCGGGCAGAACTTCACCCCTCCGGAGATGACGGCGATGGTCAATGTGACCGCCACCACGGGCGGCAACCTGAACCTGACACCGGTGACGACCCCCAGCACGCCGCTGCTGTCGATCAAGATCGGTAGCGCGACGACCAACTGCACCTACGTGTCGGCAGTGCCCGCCACCGGCGGCATCACGATTCCGGTGCAGACAGGTGGTGGCAATGGCGGCGGCACCGACGGAGACGATGTCGTCCTCTACGACTGCGACGTCACCGACCCCGCCAACACCGACACCAACTACCCCGCTGACATCTACGTGAAGGTCGCCCTGTCGACCCCCACCGCCACGGTCAACACCGACGCCACGCTCACCTGGACAGGCACCATCCAGAGCACCGGCGACCCGCTGGTCATCCCCAGCGGCTTCCCGACGACGGGCGCCAAGGTCTTCGTCACGGTCAAGGCGACCGGCGCCGGTGTCCCCACCGCGCCGAGCGGCGAGGCGACCCTCAGCAACGTAACGGTCGGTGCGACTCTCGCAGCGCTGCCCAACGTCACGCTCAAGGTCAAGCCCACCACGACGGGCACTGTGTCGCTGACCGCAGGCGATCTCGCCTTCGGCACCACCGGCTCGCTTTTGCTGAAGTGCGCCGCTCCGACGACCGGGCTCAAGACGTACAGCTTCACGGTGGCCAGCGCCACGAGCACGTCGACCAGCAGCAACAGCCCCAGCCCGACGACCACCAGCCCCCGCCCCACCACCACCCGCACCTCGACGGTGACGATCACCCCGTCCAGGAGCACCACCACCAGGAAGTCCACGACCCCGAAGGCGGGTGCGGACACCGGTGCCGGTGGCACGATGGGGCCGGACGGGCGGCTGTTCATCCTGACGGGCACGGCCCTGGTGGGAGCAGCAGCGGTCGGGGGTCTGGTCATGCGACGCCGTTCGATCAAGGGCTGAGGCGACGTGTCGGGCTACTACCCGTACGGCGGCCAAGCGCCCACCCCGCAACCGCCCCAGGACAAAGGCAGCACGGCACTGAGGGCGGTGCTGATCACGGCCGCGATAGCGGGCGTGGTGACGGTGGTGGCGGGTCTGCTGATCGTGCTGAAGTCCCCCGAGGAGTACGGCCTGCAGAGCAGCAGCAGGGACACGCTGAATCTGCAGGCGCAGCCGAAGCAGAGCGGTCAGCCGGAGCAAGCGTGGTTCCAGGCGCCGGCGAACGTGCCGCCGCCGCTGCCGCAGATCACCCCGGCGCCCCCCATGCTGCCTTCGACACCGATCAGGCTGGTCGTGAAGCGGCTGGGGATCAACGCGCCGATCAAGTCGGTGGGTTTGCGGAAGGACGGCACGATCGAGGTGCCGCCGTCGAACAACGCGAACCTGGTCGGCTGGTACCGGAACATGTCCACCCCGGGTGAGGCAGGCCCGGCGGTGCTGCTCGGCCACAAGGACACCCGGACGACGGCCGCCGTCTTCGCCCGCTTGCCGGAGCTGAAGAACGGCGACACCATCGAGGTCAAGCGCCAGGACAAGACGACCGCGGTGTTCACCGTCGGCGGGGTGGAGCAGGCGGACAAGAAGACCTTCCCGACGCAGCGCGTGTACGGGGAGCAGCAGAACGCCCAACTGCACCTCATCACCTGCGGTGGCACCTACGATCGGACCACCGGGCACTACACCGACAACGTCATCGTGTACGCGACGATGACGAGCTCTTACAGAAGCTGAGCGCGGAGGCGGGCATGGGCTGGTTGGCGAAGCGGAGACTGCGTACTGGCCCCACGGCGGCGCTGCCCGCCAAACCGGACCCCGGCGAGTTGCTGCGGCTGGTGCAGCTCGCCGACCCGAACGCCAGGCGGGACGGCGACGACATCGTGGCTGTGGACGTCCGGGTGTGCGCCCCGGTGGAGGCGGACAAGGATCTGACGGGCGGCGAGCTGGAGCGGGTGTGGGCGGTCCGGGTGGCCGCCGAGGGGCCGCTGCCGCTCGACTTCTTCGACCGTTACCTGGCGGAGGGGCTGGCGTTCCGGCTGGGCGGGCTCGCGGTGTGCCGGGGCGAGGTGAGCGATCCGGCTGACGACGGGGCTGAGAGCGGGCCCGCGGTGATCCTGCCGGTACGCCCGTCCGCCGAGGAGCTGGCCCCCCTGCTGCAGCAGGACGAGGAGGACGAGTTCCTGTTCACGGCCGGGGAGGTGAAGGCGGCGCTGGTGCCGCAGAAGGGGCAGCCGCCGGCCGTACAGGAGCTGCTGCCTTTCGCGACCGAGCTGACCGCGGTCGAGCTGCGCGGCGACGACCCGCTGAAGCTGGGCGCGCTGGCGCTGGAGCTGTCGGAGGCGCTGAACGGGATCCCCGTGGATCGGTGGCGTTTCCGTATCGACGCGCCGGAGGATCTGGTGGCCCCGGCCAAGGAGGAGGCCGAGGAGGAGCTCGTAGCCCCCACGGAACCTGCGCCCGAATGACGTTCTGTTGTACGCTGCCCCTAGTAACCGAATAATGCTCGGTTTCCAGGAGGCACTGTGGCAGAGGCGTACATCGTCGGGGCGGTCCGCACCCCGGTCGGCAAGAAGAAGGGCGGCCTGTCCACCGTCCACCCCACTGACCTGGCCGCTCACACGCTGAAGGCGCTGATCGACCGCACCGGCGTCGACCCCGAGGCGGTCGAGGACGTCATCATGGGGTGCGTCATGCAGTTCGGCCCCCAGAGCATGGACATCGCGAGAAATGCCTGGCTGTCGGCGGGTCTGCCCGAGACCACCGCCGGCGTCACGATCGACCGGCAGTGCGGCTCCTCGCAGCAGTCGATCCACTTCGCCGCCCAGGGCGTCATGTCCGGCACCCAGGACCTCGTGGTGGCCGCCGGCGTCGAGTCGATGAGCATCGTGCCCATGGGCTCCTCGATCACGGCCGCCCTGGAGAAGGGCATGCCGTTCCCGTTCGGCGACAAGTGGGTGGAACGGTACGGCAAGCAGGAGATCTCGCAGTTCCGCGGCGCGGAGCTGATGTGCGAGAAATGGGGCTACACGCGCGAGGTGCTGGAGCAGTACGCGTTCGAGTCGCACCAGCGCGCCGCCAAGGCCGTCGCGAACGGCTACTTCAAGGACCAGATCGCTCCCGTCAACGGTGTCGAGGACGACGAGGGCCCGCGCGCCGACACGACGCTGGAGAAGATGGCCGGCCTCAAGACCCTCAAGGAGGGCGGCCAGATCACCGCCGCCACCTCCTCGCAGATCTCCGACGGCTCCGGCGCCGTGCTGATCGCCTCCGAGCAGGCCGTACGCGACCACGGCCTCACCCCGCGGGCCCGCATCCACCAGCTCGCGCTCATGGGCGACGACCCCGTCTACATGCTGACCGCGCCGATCCCCGCCACGCAGCGGGCACTGAAGAAGGCCGGCATGTCGATCGGCGACATCGACGTGGTCGAGATCAACGAGGCGTTCGCGCCGGTGCCGCTCGCCTGGATGCACGAGCTCGACGCCGACCCCGCCAAGGTCAACCCCAACGGCGGCGCCATCGCCCTCGGCCACCCGCTGGGCGGCACGGGCGCCATCCTGATGACCAAGCTCCTGCACGAGCTGGAGCGCACCGGCGGCCGGTACGGCCTCCAGACGATGTGCGAGGGCGGCGGCCAGGCCAACGTCACCATCATCGAACGGCTCTAAGGCATGCGCGAGCGCCGCCCCGGGCGTAACAGGGGGGCGGCGCTCGCCTAACTACCATCCCGGTAGTTGCTTCATCTGCCCTTGGACGGGATGCGGCGCGGCGGCGCGATCGGCCGCTGCGGCATCTTGGGCATCGGCCGCACGACAGGCATGCCGGGGCGGCTCTTCTTGTTGCTGGCACGGATGAACATACAACGCTCCTCTACGTAATTCGGGACGCGGCTCCGTACAGGGGGGGCCGCTCGGCGAGCTCGGCTGCGTGCCGCGTCACATGTCTGGACGGGGGACAGGGCTTCGCGTTCGCGAATTACAGGTAAAGGCGCATGTCCAAGAGGCTATGGGGCGCCCGGTGGCGGTGCAACCGAATTATTCGCGAGGTGCGAGCAACAGCCGGTGCCGCTCCCGCTCCAGGCCGACGATGACGACCTGGACGATGTCACCAGGCTGGCCGGCGGCATCCTGGATCAGCCCCTCCACGCCGTCCGCGACCCTGACGAACACCCCGAACGGGACGACCATGGTGACCGTGCCCGACAGCCTTTGCCCGACCTCGGCCCGCTCAGCGAACACCTGGAAAGGATCCGGCTGCAAGGCACGCAGGGAAAGCCTCGCTTCACCGTTGTAGGTGTCGAAGGCGAGCACTTCGCCACGGACCCGCTGCCCGACCCGGACGACGTCGGTGACCTGCTCGAAAGGGATCCATGAAAGCTCGGGGACCGACACGAAACCGACGCCGGGGTAGGTGGGATGCGGCGGCCCCTCGTCCAGGGCGACGAACACCCCGAACCGCTGCACGTCAGCGACCCGTCCGGTGAGCACGTCCCCCGCCCTCAGTCCCTTCAGGAACGCCCAGAGCTCGGGGTGCTCCGTCGCCGCCAGGGACAGCCAGATCCGCCCTTCCGTCTCATCGACGGAGACGACCTCAGCGGTGACGCGCCGCCCGGCCCTGACCGCATCGGCCCGGCTGCCGCTCCAAGGGAAGTCCCTGATGTACGCGGGCGTCGAGGCAAGCTCCCCGTCCAGCCGTATCCGCGGCCCGTCCGGCACGACCGTTCCCGAGACGATGGTGCCCAGCAGTTCGCGAAGAGGGACGGGCGGAGGCAGCCCGCGCCTCCGTGAAGGACACATGCGCACAGACTCGCACGTGACTCGTCTCGGATGCCAAGTGCTCACCTGGCGCGCCCTCCCAGGAGGTAGTGGCTGATGAAAGACAAGGCTCGGTGATTACACGCGGGCTGCTGAGATGACCAGGTCCAGGGCTTGGCGGGACTCGTGGAGGTCGCGCATCGCCTGGTCGATGCGGTCGCGTTCCGCGCGAAGGCGGCCCACCACGTCGGGGCAGGTGGGGGCGAGGCGTTCGCCGTCCGCCTCCAAACAGGGCAGGACGATGGCGATCGTCGAGGTGCTCAGGCCGGCCGCCAGAAGGCAGCGGATGCGGCGGACGGTTTCGACGTGGGCCTCCGTGTACGAGCGGTAGCCGCTCGGCAGGCGGGACGGGTGGAGCAGGCCCTGTTCCTCGTAGTAGCGCAGGAGTCGTTCGCTCACGCCCGTGCGCCGGACCAATTCGCCGATGCGCATCCCAGTCACCTCCACGGCTTGACTCTCACATGCATGTGAGACTTTAGCGTTCCCCCATGAAGAGTTTCCCCGTGAAGAAGAGCTGGCTGGTGCCGGTCGTGCTCATGGTGAGCGTGTTCGTGGTCGGCACGTCGGAGTATCTGATCGCCGGGTTGCTGCCCCAGGTGGCCGCTGATCTGCACGTTTCGGTGGCTACGGCGGGGCAGGCGGTCACGGCGTATGCGCTGGGGGTGGTGGTCGGGGGGCCGGTGGTGACGGTCGCGACCGTGCGGGTGCCGCGCAAAGGGCTGGCGCTGGCGTTGCTGGTGGTGTTCGCCGCGGGGAATGTCCTGTGTGCGGTGGCCGGGTCGTACGAGGTGCTGATCGTCGGACGGGTGGTCGCCTCGTTGAGTCATGCGGCGTTTCTGACGCTGGCGTTGATGGTGACGACGCGGGTCGTGGAGGCGCGGCGGGTCGGGACGGCCATCGCGGCCGTCGGTGCCGGGTTTTCCGTGGCGACGCTGCTCGGCGTGCCCCTCGGCGTGCTGCTGGGGGAGGATGCGGGGTGGCGGACGCCGTTCGCGGTGCTGGCGGGGCTGGCGCTGGCCGTGACGGGAGTGCTGGCCGCCGTGCTGCCGCGGCAGGAGGCGCCCGTGACGAGCGTGCGGGACGAGGTGGCCGCCGTGCTGGGGCGGCGGGTGCTGGTGGTGATCGCCACTACGGCCGTCGGGCTGGCGGCGACCTCGACCGTGTTCACCTACCTGGCGCCGGCGCTGACCGAGATCACC
Organism: [Actinomadura] parvosata subsp. kistnae; assembly: GCF_900323885.1. GTDB lineage: Bacteria > Actinomycetota > Actinomycetes > Streptosporangiales > Streptosporangiaceae > Nonomuraea > Nonomuraea composti. The sequence goes on from NZ_OOHJ01000018.1 coordinate 3,624,555, forward strand.
GGGTTCGGGGCCACGGCGGTGTCGACGCTGCTGCTCGTCTACGGGGTGGGCAGCCTGGCCGGTGGGCTGGTGGCGGGGCGGCTGGCGGACCGGTCGCTGGGGGCCACCGTGCGGGGGACGTTCGCCGGGCTCGCCGTCGTGCTGGCGATCTTTCCGTTCGCGCTGCCGTGGGGCTGGTCCGCGGTCCCCGCCGTGCTCGTGCTCGGAGTGCTGACGTCGGCGACCACGCCGGTGTTGCAGAGCCTGGTTTTGCGGCACGCCGGGCGGGCGCCCACCCTGGCGGTGTCGGTGAACGTGTGCGCGTTCAACATCGGGATCGCGGCCGGGTCGGCCCTCGGGGGCGGGCTGGTCGCGGTGGACGGCGGGCTGCGGTGGCTCGGGCTGGTCGGGGCGGCGCTGAGCCTCGGTGCCCTGGTGATCAGTTATGCCGCCGTTCCGAGGAGCCGGGATTCCTTGACGAGCGTCCCCGCGTGAAGCGGCCCGTCCGGGGTCTCGATGCGGGCCCCGGACGGGCCGGAACCGTCAGCCGACCTGCGTCGGGTCGTGCTCAGGCACGCACGGCTTGACGGAGCCCTCGATCACCTCCGCCTTGAGCTGCGACTTGTAAGGCCCGTCCGGGTTCTCGGTGAACTCCAGCAGCACCGTCTGCCCCTTGCCGACCTGCCGGGGGTCGATGACGAACGCCTTGTTCGCCGGCCGGGCGACCTTGTAGTGCACGGACTCGCGCCACTCCTCCGGGGTGTCGTACCCGCCGCCGACGAGCGCGCCCCGGCCGTCCTGGCACTTGGTGTACGGCTTGAGGTAGGTGACGTCGGCGGTCACCCCGAGGTTCTTGAGGTCCTGCTCCAACTGGTCGGAATCCCTGAACTCCTTGAGCTCCACCGTGAGGGTGCCGTTGGGGTTCTTGCTCACCGCGTACGCCGGCTCCGGCCCGCTCAGCAGCGGCACCGCGACCGCCGCCACGGCCGCGAGCCCGGCCACCGCCGCCCCCGCGAGCAGGCGGCGGCCGATGCGGCGGCTGCGCTCGTTCCGCGCGGTCATCTCGGCTTTGAGGTCCATCAGCAACTGCTCCTCGAATCTCATCGTGGATTTCCTTCCATGACGAAGGGCAGGTCGCGCAGCGCTTTCCGGGCGCGGTGCAGCCGCACCATGGCGGTCCCCGGCCGGATCCCGAGCGCCATCGCCGCCTCCGACGGCGTGAGCTGCTCCAGGACGACCAGCTCCAGGACGGCGCGTTCCCCGTCGGGTAATCCGGCCATGGCCTCGAAGGCCGCTCTGGCGGGCTGCTCCGCGTCTATCTGTTCCTCCAGCCGGGACACGTCGTCGCTGTCCAGCGGACGCCGCCCGCTCACGCGGTACGTGAGCTGGGACTCCCGCAGCGCCCGCCGCCGCTCCGACGACAGCGTGTTGCGTGCGACGCCGTACAGCCAGGCGATCTCGCTTCCCTTGCCGGGGCGGTACGTGTGCGCCGAGTCGAACACCGCGAGGAACACGTCGGCCGCCAGGTCGGCGACCGTGTGCGGGTCGTCGACCCGGCGGGACAGGAACCGCGTGACAGCGTCGATGTGCCGCCGGTAGAAGGCTTCGAACGCCACGGGGTCGGTGGCGAGCTTCCCCCGTTTGAGACGCACCGGCCTTGCTCCCTTCGTCGATCTACACCCGTACTTGGTGAGAACGGGCCGAAGGCTTACAAAGCCACGAAGCAGTGGTCACACCGGTTGCCGACGGAGGGCGTCGGTACGGCGTTCAGCCTGACGACGATGGCGGCGGTTCGCGTGCCTTGTGAGCTTACGCAGGGCACCAAGCCGGGCGATCGTCACCCCCAAGCCGGCGAGCGCCGCGGCCAGCACCGTGACGGACAGCGGCGCCGGGAAGTAGGTGAGCTGTGCCCAGGTGACCGTGCGGCCGTTCATCAGCACGGACACCAGGTCCGGGTAGCAGGCCAGCACCGCGACCGGCACCAGCGCGGGGATCGTGCGCAGGGCGATCCGCCACCACGGGCGCCCCGAGCGGCGGGCGGCCCAGCGTCGTGCCCGCACCCCGCCCAGGACGCCCAGCCCGGCCGCGAGCAGGGCGAGCGCGGCCAGCACCGCCTCGAAGAGCTGCCGGTCGCTGCCCAGCGCTTCCGGCTGCCGGCCCTCGCTGAGCGCCGTGAGCCCGCGCATGATGTCGTACGTCGGGTCGTACAGGCTGGCGCTGTTGGCCATCACCGCGAACCCGTAGCCGGTCTTGGGCGAGACGGCTTCGACGGCGTTGTAGGTGAACAGGTTCCCGGAGTGCACGAGCTGCCCGCCGTCCTCGATGCCCCACCCCATCCCGTACGGGCGGATCTTCGACGGCTGGTGCATGGTCTCCAGGCTCTGCCGCTTGACCAGCGGCGGGCCGTCGCCCGACTGCGTGATGAGCCATTTGCCCATGTCGGCGGCGGTGGTGACGACCCCGCCTGAGCCGCCGCCGTCGAGGAAGCCGTCCAGCTCGGGGCGGGGCAGCCAGGCCCCGAAGAGGGAGTTGTAGCCGTCGGCGGGCCGCACGACCTGCGCGGAGACGGCGCTGGTGGTCATGCCGAGCGGCCCGAACACCTTGTCCCTCATGTAGTCGCCGAACGGCCGGCCGCTCGCCACCTCCACCAGTCGCGCCGCCAGGTCGTAGTTGACGTTGCAGTACTCGTAGCGGGTGCCGGGGTCGGCGGCCAGCCGGGAATCGGCCAGGCGGGCGGTGTAGTCGGCCAGGGAGGTGGCCTCCTCGGTGGCGGCGATGTCCACGGTGGTGTCGGACAGGCCGGAGGTCTGGTTGAGCAGTTGCCGTACGGTGATCCGGGCCGCGCGCGGGTCGGCCATCGCGAAGCCGGGCAGCTGCGCGGCCACGGGGGAGTCCAGCTCGATCTTGCCCCGCTCCACCAGCGTCATGACGGCCATGGCGGTGAACGACTTGCTCACCGAGGCCACCCGCATGGGGGTGTCCTCGGTGACGGGGCGTCCTTCGGAGTCGTGCCCGTATCCGGCCGCGTGCACCACCTTGCCGTCGTGCGTCACGACCACGGACAGGCCCGGCACCCCGGTGGCCTCCATGGCGTCCTGGAGGTAGGCGTCGATGGCGGCAGGCGAGAGGGAGGGGGCCGAGGTGGGGGAGACGGCGAGGGCGAGGGCCAGAAGGAGTTTCACGAGGAAGAACCTAGGAAAGCGGGCCCCCTCCGCGGATCCGCCGACCGTCAGGGATCACCCCTGACGAAAGTCAGGCGTCCTCCAGCCGGGTCGGCACCGCCTTCTGCACCTGCTGGAACACCACCGACGTGCGGAACCCGACGATCTCCTTGCGCTTGCTCAGGTGGTCGAGCAGGAACGCGTGCAGATGGTCGAGGTCCTGCACCCCGACGTGCAGGAGGAAGTCGTCACCTCCCGCGAGCACGAACACGCTCATCACCTCGGGCATCTCGGCCGCCGACGCCTTGAACGCGTTGATCACCGCCCGGCTGAGCGGCCGTACCTGCACCGACACCATGGCCTGCACGCCGCGGTTGAGCGCGGCCGGGTCGATGTCGGCGTGGTAGCCGCGGATCACGCCGCGCCGGGTCAGCGACCTGACCCGCTCCAGGCAGGTGGAGGGCGCGATGCCGAGCTGTCTGGCCAGCTCGCGGTTGGACTGCCGAGCATCCGTTTGGAGCAGCCGTATGATCGCCGAATCAAGTTCGTCCATGACCTCAGGTTTCCATGCTTTCCGGCCGAACGTTCGGCCAGCACCCAGGAACACCGAATGGACGGACTACTTTCGGCCCCATGAATGGACATATGGGGGTATGGCACGGCACGGCGTTGCTCGTCGGCGCGGTGCTCGGGCCGGGCATGCTGGTGCTGCCGCACCTGGCCGCCGCCGCAGCCGGGCCCGCGTCGGTGCTGGCGTGGGCGGGGATGCTGGCGCTGAGCGTGCCGGTGGCGCTGACGTTCGCCGCGCTCGGCGCGCGTTACCCGGGCGGCGGGGGCGTGGCCGCGGTCGTCGGCCTGGCGTTCGGCCGGCACGCCGCCGCCGTGACCGGCTGGTGGTTCTACGGCGCCGTGCCGATCGGCACCGTCGCCGGCGCGCTGGTCGGCGGCCAGTACGTCGAAGCCTGCCTGGGTGTGAACGCCACCGTGGCCGCGTGCCTGATCCTGGCCGCCGCCTTCGCCGCGAACGCCGCCGGGCTGCGCACGTCCGGCGGGCTGCAGATCGGCTTCGTCGCCCTGCTCGTCGCGCTGCTGGCCACCGCCGTGATCACCGCCGCGCCGCACGCCGACCCGGCCAACTTCACCCCCTTCGCCCCGTACGGCCCGGCGGGCGTGGCCGGCGCGGCCGGGGTGCTCATGTTCGCCTTCGTGGGCTGGGAGGCGGCCAGCCACCTGTCGGCCGAGTTCGCCGACCGGCGGGGCCTGCTGCGCGCCACCGTGGTCACGCTCGCCGTGATCGGCGTGCTGTACGCGGGCGTCTCCGTCACCTCGGTCGCCGTGCTCGGCGCGGACATGTCGGCCGTGCCCCTCACCGACATGCTGCAGCTCGGCCTCGGCCCGGCGGCCCGCCCGGTGACCGGGGTGGTGGCGGTGCTGCTGACGTTCGGCGCGGTCAACACCTACATCGCGGGGGCTTCCAGGCTCGGTGCGGCGCTGGCGGCGGACGGGGCGCTGCCGCGCTGGTTCGCCAGGGGCGGGGCGCCGGGGCGCACGCCGTACCGGAGTCTCGGGCTGGTGCTGGTGCTGAGCGTGCCCGTCCTGGTGGCGGCGATGGACCTGGACGTGCTGATGCGGGCGACCTCGGCGTGCCTGGCGGCGGTCACGTCGGCGGGGGTGGCGGCGGCGGTGCGGATGTTGCCGCGTGGCCGCCACCGGACCGTGGCCGTCGTGGGCACCGGGATGTCGCTGCTGGGGCTGGCGTTCTGCGGCGTTTACCTGCTGGTCCCGGCCGTGCTGGGCGCGGTGGCGATCGCCGCGCTCCACGTCAAGCCTCGCCGTTCATACAAAATCGGGCTATAAACGGCGACAGGGCGCCGTCAGGCGGGCAGTACCCATGAGCACAGGCGGCGCGACGTCCGGAGGTGCCATGACCCAGCACGCCAAGTACGCGGAGTCCCGGCAGGTCGGCGAGCAGGCGCGGGAGAAGGAGTGGGCCCGCCCGAGCTTCGCCAAGCAGCTCTTCCTCGGCGACTTCCGGATGGACCTGGTGCATCCGGCGCCCGCGCCGCCCGCCGAGGCGGCCAAGAAGGGCGAGGAGTTCGTCAGGTCGGTGCGCCGCTTCCTCGACGCGCGGGTGGACCCGGCGCTCATCGAGCGGACCGCGCAGATCCCGGACGACGTGGTCAAGGGCCTGGCGGAGCTGGGCGCGTTCGGAATCACGATCAAGGAGGAGTACGGCGGGCTCGGCCTGCCGTACCTGTACTACTGCCGCGCCCTGACGCTCGTCGGCTCGTACTGCCCGGCGCTGGCCACGCTGCTGTCGGCACACCAGTCGATCGGGGTGCCGCAGCCGCTCAAGCTGTTCGGCACCGAGGAGCAGAAGCGGGAGTTCCTGCCCAGGTGCGCGGCCGGGGAGATCTCGGCGTTCCTGCTGACCGAGCCGGACGTCGGCTCCGACCCGGCGCGGCTGGCCACCACTGCCGTGCGCGACGGCGACGAGTACGTGCTCGACGGCGTCAAGCTGTGGACCACGAACGGCGTCATCGCCGACCTCCTCGTCGTCATGGCCAGGACCGGCAAGAAGATCAGCGCGTTCGTCGTCGAGGCCGACACCCCGGGCATCACGGTCAAGCGGCGCAACACGTTCATGGGGCTGCGCGGCATCGAGAACGGCGTGACCGAGTTCTCCCAGGTCAGGGTGCCCGCCAGGAACCTCATCGGCAAGGAGGGCGAGGGGCTGCGGATCGCGCTCACCACGCTCAACACCGGCCGCCTCTCGCTGCCCGCCACCTGCGCCGGCAGCTCCAAGTGGGCCGTCAAGATCGCCCGCGAGTGGGGCAACGAGCGCGTGCAGTGGGGGCGCAAGGTCGGGCAGCACGAGGCCGTGGCCACCAAGATCGCCTTCATCGTGGCCACCGCGTACGCCGTCGAGGCCGTCTGCGAGCTGACCGCCCGCCTGGCCGACGACCGGCGCAACGACATCAGGATCGAGGCCGCGCTGGCCAAGCTGTTCGCCTCCGAGCTGTCGTACAAGGTGCTCGACGAGCTGGTCCAGGTGCGCGGTGGGCGCGGCTACGAGACCGCCGAGTCGCTGGCCGCCAGGGGCGAGCGCGGGGTGCCCGCGGAGCAGATGCTGCGCGACTCCCGCATCAACCGCATCTTCGAGGGCTCCTCCGAGATCATGCGGCTGGCGATCACCCGCGAGGCGGTGGACGCGCACCTGTCCGTCGCCGGCGAGCTGATCAACCCGGACGCCAGCCGCCAGGAGCGCGCCCAGGCCCTGCGCCGGGCGAGCGGCTTCTACGCCAAGTGGCTGCCCACGCTGGTGGCCGGCACCGGCAACCTGCCCACCGCGTACGCCGCCTTCGGCCCCCTGGCCGGGCACCTGCGCTTCGTGGAGCGGACCAGCAGGAAGCTGGCCAGGTCCACCTTCTACGGCATGTCCCGCTGGCAGGGCGGGCTGGAGCACAAGCAGTCGTTCCTCGGCCGGATCGTCGACATCGGGGCCGAGCTGTACGCGATGACCGCCGCCTGCCTCAAGGCCGAGGAGGACTCCAAGGACCTGGGGCGCCGGCCGTACGAGCTGGCCGACACCTTCTGCCGCCAGTCCAGGAACCGGGTGGACGCGCTGTTCGACCGCCTGTGGGACAACAGCGACGGCCACGACGTACGGGTGGCCGGCTACGTGCTCGACGGCCGCTACACCTTCGTCGAGGAGGGCATTCTCGACCCGTCCATCGACGGCCCGTGGATCGGCACGCCGGAGGGCGGGGAGAACGTCCGCCGCAAGATTCTCTGACATCCGGTCTAGACCGGTTGTGCGCTTCTCGCGGCCCGGATGTTGCCAAACCGAGACAGGCCGGTATAGACCGGCTGCTGAACTCCGGCTTACGCTTGCGCAAACGCGGTCGCGTGTCGGCTCGCGCGCACATCCCCCTGGGCGGGGCTCCGCCGGCTGGTACGGACCAGCGGGGCCCGTCCGACGAGAAGGCGGTATCTCCAGTGAACATGAAGCTTGTGGGCGGCGCCGCTCTCGGCCTTGCCACCATGCTGGTCCTGTCCAGCTGCGGGTCGGGCGGCTCAGGCGGTGGGGGTGACACCCAGGCGTCCGGCGGCGGGCAGGTCACCCTGAAGATGGTCGCCGCCGACTACGGCGACGGCCCCGGCAAGCCCAACTCCGGCGAGACGTTCTGGAAGGGCGTCACCGACGAGTTCACCAAGGCCAACCCGAACATCAAGGTCGACGTCCAGGTCATCAACTGGAACGACATCGACAAGCAAGTCGCCACCATGGTGCAGAACGGGCAGATCCCCGACATTCTGCAGACCGGCGACTACTCCGGCTTCGTCGAGGACGGCCTGCTCTACAAGGTGGACGAGGTCCTGTCCCCGAACGTCTCCGGCGACATGCTGCAGAAGTTCGCCGAGTTCGGCAAGGTGAACGGCACCGCGTACGGCATCCCGTTCGTCTCCTCCGCCCGCGCCCTGTTCTACAACAAGGACCTGTTCGAGAAGGCGAAGATCGCCGAGCCGCCCAAGACGTGGGACGAGCTCAAGGCCGCCGCCGAGAAGCTCAAGGCGGCCGGCGTGACGCAGCCGTTCGGCCTGCCGCTCGGCCAGGAGGAGGCCCAGGCCGAGTCGTTCCTGTGGATGCTCGGCAACGGCGGCGGCTACAAGGACGCCTCCGGCAAGTGGGCGATCAACTCGCCGCAGAACATCGAGACCTTCACGTACATGAAGGGCCTCGTCGACGCCGGCCTCACCACCCCGAACCCGGGCACCAAGGACCGCAAGACGGTCTGGGAGGACTTCGGCGCCGGCAAGGTCGGCATGGTCAACGGCGGCCCCATGTCCATCCCGATCTTCGACGCGGCCGGGCTGAAGAACTACGGCGTCGCGCCCATCCCCGGCAAGACCGGCCCGCTCGACACCACGCTCGGCGTCATGGACTGGATCATGGCGTTCAACAAGAACGGCCACGCCGCCGAGATCAAGAAGTTCTTCGACTTCTTCTACACCGGCACCGCCGCCCAGAAGATCTCCGACACGTACAAGCTGCTGCCCGTCACCAACGGCGGCATCCAGAAGCTGTCCGGCGACGAGAAGCTCAAGCCGTTCCTCGACGCCCTGCCCAACGCCAGCTTCTACCCCTTCCAGGACCCCAAGTGGGCCACCCTGAACCCGGCGATCAAGCAGACCATCGGCGGCGCCGTCAAGGACGACCCCGCCAAGGTCCTCGGTGAGCTGCAGAAGACCGCGGAAGCGGCCGGCTGATCCAGCAGGACCTCGGTACGGCCGGCCCCACGCCGGCCGTACCGGCCTGTCGAAAGGTGCTTGAGTGACAACGCTGGACGTGAAAGAGCCGCGCGTGCGGCGGCGGCGGGGCCTGCGCGCCCTCGAACCCCTCGCCTGGGTCGGGCCCGCCATCGTGCTGATCGCCCTGGTCGTGCTCTGGCCCGTGGTCGAGATGATCAGGTCGTCGTTCCTGGAGATCAGCCGGCTGGGCGTGGTGCGCGGCTCGGCCGGATTCGCGAACTACGAGAAGCTCTTCGCCGAGAAGGACTTCGCCGACGTCATGCTGCGCAGCGTGATCTGGGTGGTCGCCGTCGTCGCGCTCACCGTGCTGATCTCGCTCGCCCTGGCCCAGCTCTTCAACCAGCGCTTCCCGCTGCGCAAGCTGGCCCGCTGGGCGCTCATCGCGCCGTGGGCCGCGTCGGTGCTGATGACCGCGATCATCTTCAAGTGGATGCTCGACCCCGAGGTCGGCGTGATCAACCAGATCCGCCTCAAGCTCGGGCTCATCGACGCCATGGGCGGAGCCGCCGCCGACCAGCTCGGCGACGCCGCCACCGCCATGCCGTGGCTGGTGTTCGTCGCCGTGTTCGTCTCGGTGCCGTTCACCACGTACGCGCTGCTCGCCGGGCTCGCCACGATCCCCGCCGACGTGTACGAGGCCGCCAGGATGGACGGCGCGGGACGCCTGCGGACGTACTGGTCGATCACGCTGCCGCTGCTGCGCCCCGCGCTCACCGTGGCGGCCCTGATCAACGTCATGAACGTCTTCAACAGCTTCCCGATCATCTGGGCCATGACCCACGGCCAGCCCGGCTACTCGACCGCCACCTCGACCATCCTCATGTACATCCTCAAGGGCTCCGACATCGGCGAATCGGCCGCCATGTCCGTCGTCAACTTCGGCATGGTGATCGTGCTCACCGTGGTCTTCCTCAAGGTGTCCCGGTGGAACAAGGAGGTGGCCTGATGGCCGTCAAGACCGTGCCGGCGCCGGCCCAGCCCCATCACCACCACGCCCGCGCGGGCGGCGGCGGCGCGCGCCGCGCCATGCCCAAGGTCAAGACCGTGCTCGTCGCGGCCACCGCCTACGTCGTCGCGCTGCTGTTCCTGTTCCCGTACGTGGTCATGCTGCTGACCTCGCTGCGCTCTCAGGAGTCGCTGCGTGACGTGACGTTCTGGCCCGACGAGTGGGTGTGGTCGAACCTCGTCGACTTCTGGGGCAGCGGCCTGGCCGGCAACCTGTGGGTGACGATCAAGGCGGCGGCCGGCTCGACGCTGCTCGTGCTGCTGGTGGCGCTGCCCGCCGCGTACTACTCGGCCCGGCACCAGTTCCGCGGCCGCACCGCGTTCCTGATCCTCGTGCTGATCACCCAGATGTTCCAGCCGACCGCCATGGTGGTCGGCATCTACCGCGAGTTCTTCCAGTTCGGGCTGGTCGACTCGATCTGGTCGCTGATCCTCGTCAACGGCGGCTTCAACCTGGCCTTCGCCGTGTGGATCCTCAACGCGTACTTCTCCTCCATCCCGCGCGAGCTGGAGGAGGCCGCCTTCATCGACGGGAACGGGCGCTTCGGCGCGCTGTTCAGGATCACGCTGCCGCTGGCCATGCCCGGCGTCATCACCGCGCTGATCTTCACGTTCATCGCCGCGTGGAACGAGTTCGTGGTCGCGCTGACGCTCACCACCACGACCGCGAACCAGCCGCTCCCCGTGGCACTCAACTCGTTCATCGGGCAGTACCAGGTGGACTGGCAGAACCTGTTCGCCGGCTCGGTGATCGCCACCATCCCGGTGATCATCCTGTTCGCCCTGATCGAGCGGAAGGTGGTCGGCGGCCTGACCGCCGGCTCCATCAAGTGACCGCCCGGGCCACCCCGCAACCCTTGGGGCGGCCCGGGCGGCTCACCGCTGCTTCTCCTGCGGCACGCGCGCCACGCAGAACACCGTCTGGCCGAACGGCGGGCGCACGAACCGCTCGATGAGCCTGGTCAGCGGCACCACCGTGCGGTCGTAGATCTTCACCAGCCGCGGGTCGGGATAGCCCACGCCGCCCCGGCGCACCGCCGCCCACCAGGCGATGCCGCCCAGGAAGTTGATCGGCTTGAGCACCTCGACGTCGAGCCCCGCCTTGGCGACCGTCGTGCCCAGCGTCTTCGGCGTGTAGCGCTGGACGTGCCCCACCTTGCGGTCGAAGTCTCCATAAAGCTGCATGTAGCCGGGCACCCAGATGATGATGCGCCCGCCCGGCAGCGTCACCCGCGCCAGCGACCGCAGCGCCTCCGCGTCGTCCTCGATGTGCTCCAGGACGTTCATCAGCACGACCGTGTCGACCTTGTCCTCCAGCGGGATGTCCGTCGGCAGCCCGAACTGCAGGACGTCGATCTCGTCGCGGTCGGCGAAGCGCTTCTCCAGCTGCTCCACGCAGTAAGGGTCGAAGTCGCTCACCACGAGCCGGTCGAGACGCGGCAGGAACTGCTCGGCGAAGTGACCCAGCCCCGAGCCGATCTCCAGCATCGACCGGCCCACGTGCGGGGCGACCATGTCGAACTCGTACTGCCGATAGTTCTTGGCCTCGTCCCCACCCAGGTGGTTCTCCAGGGCCTCGTCACCGGCCGCCGGTTGAACTACACGGTCATACCCAGAAGACATAATCCCGTTCCTTCGAGGGGCTCATGGATTGCCAGAGTCTAGTGCCCTGGACAGTCACCAGGATGACACGATCCGCGGATCGCCCTTCCCCGCGCGACCCGTATGCGGTGGAATCTGACTCGCCATGGACGACGACGAGGCGATCGCCCGCTCGGCCCGAGGCGACCTGACGGCCTACGAGGTGCTGGTCGCCCGCTACAGCGCGCTCGCCCACCGTACCGCGTTCCTGCTCGGGGCGGGCAACGAGGCGGAGGACGTGGTGCAGGAGGCGTTCGTCAAGGCCTACCGGCACCTGTCCGGCTTCCGCGCGGGCGCGCCGTTCCGGCCGTGGCTGCTGCGCATCGTCGCCAACGAGACCCACAACCTCACCCGCTCGCGCGGCCGGCGCTCCTCCCTCGAACTGCGGCTCGGCGGCACCGCCGAGACCCGCGTCCCCGACGACCCGCAGGACACCGCCGTCGCCACCGACCGCCGCACCCGCCTGCTCGCCGCCGTCCGCGCCCTGCCCGAACGGGAACGCCAGGCCGTCGTGTGCCGGTACTTCTTACAACTGAGCGAGGCCGAGACCGCGCAGGTGCTCGGCTGGCCCGTCGGCACCGTCAAGTCCAGCACGCACCGGGGGCTGGCCCGGCTCAGGGAGGAGGTGGGGGATGAGCTCAAATGAGCCCTCCGACGCGCTCGACGCCTTCGAGTCCGAGCTGACGGCGCTCGGCGACCTTCTCGACGTCCCCGCCGCGCCACCGCCGGCCGACGTGGCCGCCGCCGTCCGCGCCCGCCTCGAAGCCGACGCGCCCGCCGCTGCCCGTGACCGCCCCGAACCCGGCGCGTCCCCCGCCGTCCGTGCCCGCCCCGGACCCGCCTCCCGCGAGGACGAGCCTGTACGGCCGGCGCGGCGGCGCCGGCGGAGGCGGTGGGCGGTCGTGGCCGCCGTGGTCGTCGCCGTGATCACCGTCACGGCCGCCACCCCCCAGGGCCGCGCCGCCGTGGCGCAGATCCTGCGCTTCGCCGGCATCGAGATCGAGGTCGGCGACACCACGCCGCCGCCCGTCACCACCACCGCTGGCCTGCCGGGCGAGCACGAGGTCGCAAGGGCGGACCTCCCCGCCCAGGTCAGGTTCCCGGTACGGACCCCGGCGGCGCTGGGCGAGCCGCAACGCGTCACCGTGTCCGAGAACGGCCGGGTCGCCTCGATGTTCTGGCCAGGAGGGATCAGGCTCGACCAGTTCGACGGCACCATGGCCCCGTACTTCTTCAAGAAGCTCGGCCCGCCCGCCCCCGAGTACACCCGCGTGAACGGCCGTGAGGCCTGGTGGATCCCCGGCGAGCACCCCCTCGGCTACATCCCGCGCGAGGACGGCACGCAGGTCCCGCTCCGGCAGGCCGCCGCCACGCTCATCTGGCAGCAGGACGGCGTCAACCTCCGCCTGGAGGGCGCGGGCAGCCTCAAGGAGGCCGTCCGCATCGCCTCGTCGATCAAGTAGACCGGCTCAGTGGAGGGCCCCGGTGAGCCAGTCGTCCACGCCCTTCAGCAGCTCCTTGCGCACCGACTCCGGCGCCGCCGACGACCGTACGGACTGCCGGGCCAGCTCCGCCACCTCCGCATCACCGAACCCGTACACCTCCCTGGCCAGCTCGTACTGGCGCAGCAGCCGCGTGCCGAACAGCAGCGGGTCGTCGGCGCCCAGCGCGATCGGCACCCCCGCGTCGAACAGCCGCCGCACCGGCACGTCCGCCGCCTCCTCCACCACGCCCAGGCCCACGTTCGACGTGGGGCACACCTCGCAGCAGATCTGCCGGTCGGCCAGCCGCTGCATCAGCCACTCGTCCTCGGCCGCCCGCACCCCGTGCCCCACCCGGTCGGCGCCCAGGTCGTCCACGCACTGGGCGACGCTGCGCGGCCCGAGCAGCTCGCCCCCGTGCGGCACCGCCAGCAGCCCGCCCCGCTTGGCGATCCGGAACGCCCGCTCGAAGTCTCTCGCCTGGGCGCGCCGCTCGTCGTTGGACAGGCCGAAGCCGATCACGCCCTTGCCGGCGTACTGGGTGGCGAGCCTGGCCAGGGTGTTGGCGTCGAGCGGGTGGCGGGTGCGGTTGGCCGCGACGACCACCGCCATCCCGACGCCCGCGTGCCGCGACGCCTGCTCCACCGCGTCCAGCATCAGCTCCAGCGTCGCCGTCAGGCCGCCGAAGCGCTGCGCGTACCCCGACGGGTCCACCTGGATCTCCAGCCACCGCGACCCGGCCGCCACCTCGTCCTCGGCGGTCTCCCGCATCAGCCGGTAGACGTGTTCCGGGCGGGTGAGCACGGACCTCGCGATGTCGTACAGCCGCTGGAAGCGGAACCAGCCCCGCTCGTCCGTCGCCCGCAGCTTGGGCGGCCAGTCCTGCTCCAGCGCGTCGGGCAGGGTCAGCCCCTGCTCCCTGGCCAGCTCGATCAGGGTCGAGTGCCGCATCGAGCCGGTGAAGTGCAGGTGCAGGTGAGCCTTGGGAAGCGCGTGCAGGGGCCGGAGCATCTGCATATCTTGCCACCCGACCTCACGCGGCCGCTGGGCTCCACGGTACGGAAGGGGCCCGATGGGGGATCAAGTCACCATGATCCCCGAGGGGCACCACACCGGCCAGGGATGGCGCGCGGCGCTCGCCGTGCTGGCGCTCGGAGCCACGGCCTTCATCATCTACGCCCTGTTCTCCTCGGGCTTCGGGCGCCTGCCGCGGGCCGCCGTACCGACGCCGGAGCCCGTCCTGGCCGAACCCGAACCCGAGCCCGAATCTGGGCCCGAGCCCGAGCCTGAGCGGCCCGCGGGCGCGGGGGTCGGGCAGCCCGCCCCGCCCCGCGCCCCCGTTCTCGCCGTCGTCGCCGCCGACTTCTGGCTGTCGTACCTGCCGGACGGGCTGGCGCGCAGCGGCGGCGAGGTCACCGCGACCGGCGCCCGCGCCCGGTTCGGCTCCGCGGGCGGATTCGCCGAGGTGCAGGTGGAGCACGGTACGGTAGCCGCCGACTGGGACGGCTACCGCCACCGGCTCACCGTGCTGGACGCCCGGGCCACCACCGTGCGCGGCAGGCCCGCCGTGGCCGGCAGGTACCCCGGCGGCGGCCGCGTGCTCGCCTGGCTCGAACGGCCGGGAACGGGCGCGCTGGTCCGCGTCAGCGACTCGTTCGGCCGCGAACTCGCCGCAATTGCCGCCTCGGTCAAGGCTCCTGTAGGAGACTAGGAGCCTTTTCCCTGGTTCCACACACCTCATGGGGGGTCGATGCGGCGGTTGGCGGCGGTTCTCCTCATGCTCACGCTCACGGGATGCGGCGGCGCCGGCGGTGACGGCGGTGACGGCGGCGAGGTGCAGGGCAGCTCGACCACCCCGCCGTCCCCCTCTCCCTCGCGGTCCCACGACCCCACCGGGGCGGGCAGCGACTCGATCTCGCTGTCCTGCGACGGCACCGACGTGCGCGTGCCGGCCTCGCCCGCCGGGCTCGCCCCGGCGGGCGCGTTCGGCCGCCTCGACTCGCTCACCCGGCCGCTCAAGGTGGAGGGCCGCATCTGGAGCGACAACGACGAGCGCATGTACGTCGGCGTCGTCTGCGGGGTGCGCACCGCCGAGCAGTTCGCCACGCTGGTCGCCCGGTCGACGCTGACGGCGTACAAGGGCAAGCCCGCGCTGCGCTGGACCACCCGCACGGGCGTGCGCAGCTTCATGTGGCTGGAGCGGCCCGGCACCGCCGTCTACGTCGGCGCGACCCCCGGCCTCGCCGACGACATCAGGCCCATCGCCGCCGACATCACCACTTAGCGGGCCTCGGCGAGCAGCTTGCCCATCCGGCTGACGCCCTCGGCCAGGTCGTTGTCACCCAGCGCGTAGGACAGCCTGAAGTAGCCCGGGGTGCCGAAAGCCTCACCGGGCACCACGGCGACCTCGGCCTCCTCCAGGATCAGCTCCGCCAGCTCGCCGGACGACTGGGGCCGCCGGCCGCGCAGCTCCTTGCCGATCAGCTCCTTCACCGACGGGTACGCGTAGAACGCCCCCTTCGGCTCCGGGCAGAACACGCCCGGGATCTCGTTCAGCATCCTGACCATCGTCTGGCGGCGCCGGTCGAACGCCGTGCGCATCTCGGCCACCGCCGACAGGTCGCCCGACACCGCCGCCAGTGCCGCCATCTGCGCCACGTTCGAGACGTTGGAGGTGGCGTGCGACTGCAGGTTCGTGGCGGCCTTCACCACGTCGGACGGGCCGATCATCCAGCCCACGCGCCAGCCCGTCATCGCGTACGTCTTGGCCACGCCGTTGAGGATCACCACGCGGTCGCCCAGCTCCGGCACGGCCGTGGCGATGCTGGTGAACTCGGCCCCGCCGTACACGAGGTGCTCGTAGATCTCGTCGGTGACCACCCACAGGCCGTGCTCGGCCGCCCAGCGGCCGATCGCGACCGTCTCCTCGCGCGAGTAGACGGCGCCCGTCGGGTTGGACGGCGAGACGAACAGCAGCACCTTCGTCCGCTCGGTGCGCGCCGCCTCCAGCTGGTCGACGCTCGCCAGGTAGCCGGTGGACTCGTCGGTCACGACGTCCACCTGCACGCCGCCGGCCAGCTTGATCGCCTCGGGGTAGGTCGTCCAGTAGGGGGCGACGACCAGCACCTCGTCACCCGGGTCGAGCAGCGTCGCGAACGCCTCGTACACCGCCTGCTTGCCGCCGTTGGTGACCAGCACCTGCGCGGCCTCGGCCGCGTAGCCGGAGTCGCGCAGCGTCTTGGCGGCGATCGCCTGCTTCAGCTCGGGCAGGCCGCCCGCCGGCGTGTACTTGTGGAAGCGCGGGTCGCGGGCCGCCTCGATCGCCGCCTCGACGATGTACCCGGGCGTCGGGAAGTCGGGCTCGCCCGCGCCGAAGCCGATGACGGGGCGCCCGGCCGCCTTCATCGCCTTCGCCTTGGCGTCCACGGCGAGCGTGGCGGACTCGGAAATCGCGGAAATTCTCGCGGAGATGCGGGATCGGGTGGACATGACTCCATGCTCCCACGCGGCCTTCGCGTGCGCGTGACCTGGGCGATCAGGTTTTGGTTCGACGTGGCGGGCAATCACCCGTATGCTTTCGCCTGGTCCTTCCGCCGCATGTCGGCGAGCGGTTCGGTCCAGGCAGTGAGTCGATCAGGGTAGTCTGGTCTACGACATAGGGCACTGGCGCAATTGGTAGCGCACCGGTCTCCAAAACCGGCGGTTGGGGGTTCGAGTCCCTCGTGCCCTGCGAGTGCGGTCCGCGCAACAATTGGCGTGTAAGCGCGCCGCAAGACTGCGTTGGATACGACGGATCAGGTGAGGACTGTGGCGATCGACACGCGCGGCGAGACCGCAGACAAGCCTAGTGGCGAGAAGAAGACCCGCACTTCTCCTGCCCTCTTCTACCGGCAGGTCGTCAACGAGCTCCGCAAGGTCATCTGGCCGACACGCAAGGATCTCATCACCTACACCACGGTCGTTCTGGTATTCGTTCTGATCATGGTTGCGATCGTGTACGGGCTCGACAGCGCCCTGGGATGGGCGGTCCTCCGCGTCTTCGGCGGATCCTGACCGAGACGCCGCCGGGTGGGTCGCCTGACGGAGTCGCCATTCGAAACCACGAAAGAGGAAGAGTCACCGTGTCCGAGTCTTCAATTCCGGCGGACGAGTCCCGCGACGAGTGGGGCGACGAGCTGGAAGAGGCCACTGAGGAGTCCGCCGAGGCGGCTCTCGAGGAGGCCGAGGTCGAGGAGAGCGACGAGGCCGCCGAGGAAGAGGCGGCCACCGTCGAGGACGGTGAAGTGCTTCCCGACGTCGATCCCGTCGAGGAGTTCAAGAGCTCGCTGCGGGGTCTGCCCGGTGAGTGGTACGTCATCCACTCCTACGCCGGCTACGAGAACCGCGTGAAGTCCAACATCGAGAGCCGCAACGTGTCGCTCAACATGGAGGACTACATCTACCAGGTCGAGGTGCCGACGCACACCGTCCAGGAGTTCAAGAGCGGCAAGAAGGTCCCGGTCAAGGAGCGCGTGCTGCCCGGCTACGTGCTGGTGCGCATGGAGCTGACCGACGAGTCGTGGGCCGCCGTGCGCAACACGCCCGGCGTGACCGGCTTCGTCGGCCTGTCCAACAAGCCGAGCCCGCTCAGCCTCGACGAGGTCGCCAAGCTGCTGGCGCCCGAGCCGACCGAAGAGGCCAAGAAGACCACGACGAAGGCCGCCAGCGGCCCCACCGTCGAGTTCGAGATCGGCGAGTCGGTCACGGTCATGGACGGCCCGTTCGCCACGCTGCCCGCCTCGGTGAGCGAGATCAGCCCCGAGTCGCAGAAGCTCAAGGTGCTCGTGTCGATCTTCGGCCGCGAGACTCCGGTGGAGCTCTCGTTCAACCAGGTCTCGAAGATCTAAGACGATCACATACACTTAGACGTTCGGCTGGCCGCCTCATCGCGAGGGGCGGCCTCCGACATGTCCGGGCCGCAATCCCACGGGCCGGGCGCATCGCAATCAGGACCCGGAGAAGGACTAATGCCTCCGAAGAAGAAGATCGCCGCACTCGTCAAGGTGCAGCTGCCGGCCGGCCAGGCCACGCCGGCTCCGCCGGTGGGTACCGCCCTCGGTCCCCACGGCGTCAACATCATGGACTTCGTCAAGCAGTACAACGCTGCGACGGAGGCCCAGCGGGGCAACATCATCCCCGTTGAGATCACCATTTTCGAAGACCGCAGCTTCACCTTCGTCACGAAGACGCCCCCGGCGCCCGAGCTGATCAAGAAGGCCCTGGGTCTCGACAAGGGCAGCGCGGTCCCGCACCGCGACAAGGTGGGCAAGCTCAGCCGCGAGCAGCTGCGCAGCATCGCCGAGACGAAGATGCCCGACCTCAACGCCAACGACATCGAGGCGGCCGAGAAGATCATCGCCGGCACCGCCCGGTCGATGGGCATCACCATCGCCGAGTAAGACCTTTCCCAGCAGTTCGTGGGAGGGCCGCCGCATGCGGCCCGGACACCACTAGGAGTCAAGAATGCAGCGCAGCAAGGCGCACAAAGACGCGGCCGCCAAGGTCGACCGCGACAAGCTCTACTCGCCCGTCGAGGCCGCGAGGCTGGCCAAGGAGACGTCGACCACCAAGTTCGACGCCACCGTCGAGGTCGCCCTCCGGCTGGGCGTCGACCCTCGCAAGGCCGACCAGATCGTGCGCGGCACGGTCAACCTCCCGCACGGCACCGGCAAGACCGCCCGGGTCCTGGTCTTCGCGACCGGTGACCGTGCCGAGGCGGCCCGCGAGGCGGGCGCCGACATCGTCGGCGCCGACGAGCTGATCGACGAGATCGCCAAGGGGAACCGGCTCAACGAGTTCGACGCCGTGGTGGCCACGCCCGACCTGATGGGCAAGGTCGGCCGCCTGGGCCGCGTGCTCGGCCCGCGTGGCCTCATGCCCAACCCGAAGACCGGCACGGTGACGCCCGACGTCGCCAAGGCCGTGACGGAGATCAAGGGCGGCAAGATCGAGTTCCGCACCGACCGGCAGGCCAACCTGCACTTCATCATCGGCAAGACGTCGTTCGGCGAGCGCCAGCTCATCGAGAACTACGCCGCCGCCCTCGACGAGGTGCTGCGTCTCAAGCCGTCGGCGGCCAAGGGCCGTTACCTGAAGAAGGTCACCTTCTCCACGACGATGGGGCCGGGCGTTCCGGTCGACCCCAACCTGACGCGTGGGCTGACGGCCGAGCTCGACGCCTGAGCCCTCAGCAAGCCTCTTCGCCCCTGCCCGGTTCGTCCGGGCGGGGGCGTTTTGCTTTCCGCCCGAAGACCCATGTGCTTTCCGCTCAAAGAGCCTTTTGCCTTCCGCTCGCTGACCCAAAGGAAACCCAAAGCGGCGGGCGGCACTGTGGGGGCATGAGCGACGAACTGATGAACCGTGAGATCCGGCTGGCCGCCCGCCCCGTGGGCGAGCCGACCGCCGAGATCTTCGAACTGGCCGAGACCCGCGTCCCCGAGCCCGCCGAGGGGCAGATCGTGGTCCGCAACACGTGGATGTCGGTGGACCCGTACATGCGGGAGTGGATGCGGGAGGACGTCGAGTACGCGCGGCCGTACGAGCTCGGCGCGCCGCTGCTGGGCAGCGCGGTCGGCGAGGTGGTCGCCTCGCGGTCCGCGGCCGTCCCCGTGGGCAGCACCGTGACGCATTTCCTCGGCTGGCGCGAGTACGCGCTGCTGGACGCGGCGGAGGCGACCGTCGTGGACACGAGCCTGGCGCCCGCCGAGGTCTACCTGGGGCCGCTGGGCACGACCGGATTGACCGCGTACGCGACGTTGACCCGGGTGGCCCCCGTCCGGGAGGGCGACGTCGTGTGGGTGTCGGCCGCCGCGGGCGCGGTCGGCAGCATCGCCGGGCAGGTCGCCCGCAAGCTGGGCGCCGCGCGGGTGATCGGCTCGGCCGGCGGGCCGGAGAAGGCGGAGAAGCTGGTCACCACGTTCGGCTTCGACGCCGGGCTGGACCACCGGGCCGGGCCGATCGCCAAGCAACTGTCCGAGGCCGCGCCCGGCGGCATCGACGTCTACGTGGACAACGTCGGCGGCGACCACCTCAGGGCCGCGATCGCGGCGCTGCGCGAGCGCGGCCGCATCGGGATGGTCGGCGCGATCTCCGGCTACAACGCGACCGAGCCGGTGCCCGGCCCGGACAACCTGTTCCGGCTCGCCTCCAAGAACGCCACGCTGGGCGGCATCTACATCCCCGGGCACCTCGACCTGTTCCCCGAATGGATCGAGCGCGGCGCCGCCTGGATCGCCGACGGGTCCCTGCGTTACGAGCAGACGGTCGTGGAGGGTCTCGAACGGGCCCCGGAGGCGTTCCTCGGGGTGCTGCGCGGCGCCAACACCGGCAAGATGCTCGTCCGGCTCGGCTGAGGGAGGCAGGAACGTGTCCACCCGCATGAGCGTCCGCGAGCGCGAGGAGTTCCTGGCCGGCACGCACATCGGCGTGCTGAGCGTCCCCGACGGGCGCGCGCCGCTGCTGATCCCCATCTGGTACGCCTACACGCCCGGCGGCGACGTCCGGATCAGCACGTCGTCCGGCACCCGCAAGTACGACCTGATCCGCACGGCCCCCGCCGTCGGGTTCGCGGTGCAGCAGGAGGCGATGCCCTACCGGTACGTCTCCGTGGACGGCCCCGTCGCCGGCCACGAGCCGGTCGATCCCGCCGAGTACCGGGAATGGTCGATCCGGTACCTCGGCCCGGAACAGGGCGAACGGTTCTTCGCCGCCGTCCAGG
Organism: [Actinomadura] parvosata subsp. kistnae; assembly: GCF_900323885.1. GTDB lineage: Bacteria > Actinomycetota > Actinomycetes > Streptosporangiales > Streptosporangiaceae > Nonomuraea > Nonomuraea composti. The sequence goes on from NZ_OOHJ01000018.1 coordinate 3,644,891, forward strand.
ACGACCTGGGCGGCTGGGTGACCTTCCGGATCCGCCCAGAACGGTGGCGGACGTTCGATTTCGGGAAGGAGTTCACCTAACGTGTGACGGGTGCGTTTCGGGGTGCTGGGGCCGCTCGTGGTCCTGACGGAGGCCGGCGAGCCGGTCCGCGTCCCCGAGGCGAAGGTCCGCGCCCTCCTGGCCGACCTGCTCGTCCAGGAAGGGCGGCCGGTCTCCGCCGACCGGCTCATCGACGACCTCTGGGAAGGGGACCTGCCCCGGCATCCCGCCAACGCGCTGCAGCAGAAGGTCTCCCAGCTGCGCCGGGTGCTGGACGACGCCGAGCCCGGCGCGCGCGGCCTCGTCGCCTCCGGGCCGGCCGGGTACCGGCTCGCCGTCGAGGCCGACGCGGTGGACCAGGGGCGGTTCGACGTCCTGGTCTCCCGGGCGCGCGCCGCGACGGACCCCCGTACCCGGGCGGACCTGCTCGCCGACGCCCTCACGCTGTGGCGGGGGCCGGCGCTGGCGGACTTCGCCGACGCCGCCTTCGCCGCCCCCGCCATCGCCCGGCTGGAGGCGGCCCGGCTGGACGCGCTGGAGGAACGCGCCGAGGCCCGCCTGGAGCTGGGCGAGCACCGCGGGCTCGCCGGAGAGCTGGGCGCCCTGGCCGCCCGCCACCCGCTGCGCGAGCGCCTCCAGGCCGCCTACCTGCGGGCTCTGTACGGGGCGGGGCGGCAGGCGGAGGCGCTGGAGGCTTACGAGCGGGTACGCCGCCTGCTGGCCGACGAACTCGGCACCGACCCGGGGCCGCTGCTGACGGCCCTGCACACGGCCATGCTCCGCCAGGACGCGTCCCTGACGCCCCACGAGGACCCGCCGTTGACGCTCGGGCGGGACGCGCGCCGGGCATCCCGCCAGGACGCGCGGCTGACGTCCGGCGAGGGCGCGCCGCTGACGTCCGGCCAGGGCGGGGCCCTGGTGCCCGGCGGCTTGGCGGGTTCCGTCCTGCCGGCGCCGGCCACGCCGCTCGTCGGGCGCGATTCGGAGACGCGCCGGGTCCGGTCGGCCCTGGAGGGGGCGCGGCTGGTCACGCTGACCGGGCCGGGCGGCGTCGGAAAGACGCGGCTCTCGCTGGAGGTGGCCGCCACCTGGGCCGAGGACGCTGTGTACCTCGTGGAGCTGGGCGAGGTGCGGCGGTTCGGGGCGGAGGTGGTGCTGGAGGCGCTGGGCGTGCGGGACGACGGGCGTGCGCTGCACGAGGTGCTGCACGGCAGGCGGTTGCTGCTGGTCCTCGACAACTGCGAGCACCTGCTCGACCAGGTCGCCGAGGTCGTGGGGCCGGCGCTGCGCCGCGTGCCGGGGCTGCGGGTGCTGGCCACCAGCCGGGAGCCGTTGCGCCTGGCCGGGGAGACGGTGATCCCGGTGCCGCCGCTGGAGGCAGAGGAGGCGGCGCGGCTGTTCGGCGAGCGGGTCGCCGCGGCCGGCGGGGTGGTGGACGACGGGGAGGCGGTGGCGGAGATCTGCCGTCGGCTCGGCGGGATCCCGCTGGCCCTGGAGCTGGCCGCCGCCCGGGTGCGCGGGCTGGGCGTGCGGGAGCTGGCCGAGCGGCTGAGCCTGCGGCTGCTGGACGACGGGCCCAGGGACGCGCCGGCCCGCCAGCGGACGCTCGCCGCCGTGATCGACTGGAGCTGGGAGCTGCTGAGCCCGCCGGAGCGGGTGGTGCTGGCCCGGCTCGCGGTGCACGCCGGCGGGTGCACGCTGGAGGCGGCCGAGCGGACCTGTGCCGGGGGCGAGGTGGAGGTCTCCGAGGTCATGGGCGTCCTCGGGCGGCTCGTCGAGCGGTCGATGGTGGTGCGGAGCGACGGGCGGTACCGGTTGCTGGAGCCGGTCGCGGAGTACTGCCTGGAACGGCTCGGCGCGGCGGGCGAGCTGGGGATGATGCGGGAGCGGCACCTCCGCTACTGCGTCGCGCTCGCCGAGCGGGCCGAGGCCGGGTTGCGCGGCGCCGAGCAGGACATGTGGCTGACCCGGTTGCGGGCCGAGGGCGCCAACCTGCGGGCCGCGCTGGATCACGCGGCCGGGCAGGGGGCGGCCGATCATGCTCTGCGGCTGGTCGACGCGCTGTCCTGGTACTGGTTCATGACCGGCCGCCTGAGCGAGGCCCGGCAGGCGCTCACCCGGGCGCTGTCGCTGGGCGGCGGCGAGCCGTCGGCGCGGGCGCAGGCGCGGGTCTGGGCCGCCGTCATCGGGCTGCGCGCCGGAGAAAGCCCTGCCTGGCCGGCACAGGAGAGGGACGCCGACCCGGCGCGTGAGGGCGACGGCGTGGCCGCGGAGGGCGGCGGCAGGGCCCCGGAGGGTGCCGGGGTGGCTCTGGGGGACAGGTTCGAGGCGGTGCTGGACGGTGTCGTCGAGCCGGGGACGCGGGCGCGGTTGCGGTGGTTCGTGGGGTTTGCGTTGTGCGGGGTGGGAGAGCAGGGGGACGGGGTCCGGTACATCGAGGGGGCGTTGCGGACGTTCGAAGCGGTGGGTGATCGATGGGGGACGGCGGCGGCGCTGGCCGGGCTGGCGCGCTACGCCGCGCTGCGCGGCGACTTCGAGACGGTCCGGCGGGACGGCGAGCGGGCGGCGGAGCTGTTCGGCGAGCTGGGGGACCAGTGGGGGTTGTTGCAGACGGCCGAGCCGCTGGGGGTGCTGGCCGAGATCGCCGGGGCCTATGAGGAGGCCGCCGAGCACTTGGCGGCGGGGCTGCGGGTCGCCGAGCGGCTGGGGCTGCGGTCGGAGGAGTCGTTGCTGACCTCGCGCCTGGGCCGGATCGCCCTGCTCGCCGGCGACCTCGAACGGGCCGACGAGCTGCACGAGCGGGCCCGGCGGCTGGCGGTGGAGCAGTCGGACAAGTCGATGGAGGAGTTCGCGAGGATCGGTCTCGGTCTGGCCGCGCGGCGCCGGGGTGACCTGGACGCGGCCGAGCGCTACTTCCGTACCGGACTGGAGTGGTTGCGCCGGATCGGCGGCGGTGGCGCTCCCGTGGCGTTGCTGCTGGCGGAGCTGGGCTTCGTCGCGGAGCGGCGCGGGGACGCCGGAACGGCGGCCGACCTGCACGCGCGCAGCCTCGACGTGGCCCGCGCGGACGGCGACGCCCGTGCCGAGGCCCTCGCCCTGGAGGGATTGGCGGGCGCGCGGCTTCTGGAGGGGGCGGTGCGTGAGGCGGCGGAGCTGTTGCGGGCGGCGGGCGAGCTGCGCGAGCGCGCGCAGGCTCCGCTGCCCCGGCGGAACGCTTCGACGTGGACCGGATCAGCCGGGCGATCAGCGAGTTGTGTGGGGATTGTGCAGAGCCTGTGGGGGAGAACCCTGGGTTTTCCCCGAATTGTGCGGGGAAGGCGCCATGACCCGGAAACTTAAAAGTAGGGTCAAGACATGCTGAAGCGCACGATAAGTATGACCGCGGCAGGCGCCGCGCTCGTCGTGGCCGCGGTCGCCGGTTGTGGATCGAACGCCCAGCCCATCCAGGTCAACCTGGCCGCTTCGGAGGTGCTCGCGCAGGCCGCGCAGAAGACCGCCGAGGTCACCAGCTACACGGTCGACGCGGTGGTGAACGTCTCGCACCCGCAGCAGGGCAATGGCAAGGTGCAGGGCCGCATGCTCTACCAGAGCAAGCCGCAGCTCGCCGCCGACCTGACGCTGGACACCGTGGACATGGGGGGCCGCAACGTCCCCGGTGGGGTCCGCGCGGTGCTCCAGGGCGACACCGTCTACGTGAAGGTCCAGGCTCTCAACGACTTCCTGGGCAACACCAAGCCGTGGATCAAGGTCTCGCTGAACGAGACCGGTCACGCCGGTGAGGTGAACCAGTATCTCGGCCAGATCCAGCAGTTCGACCTGGGCAACGTGACCAAGCTCGTCACCGCGTCCAAGGACGTGAAGTCGGTCGGCACCGAGAGCGTCAACGGCGAGGACACCACCCACTACAGCGGCACGTTCCCGGTGGACGTGGCCGTGCAACAGCTTCCCGCCGACAAGCAGGAGCAGGCCCGCCAGAACCTGGCCGAGCTGAAGGACGTCAAGTTCGACATGTGGGTGGCGGCCGACGAGCTGCCCCGCAAGCTCGCCCTGAACGGCTCCAAGGAGGGCGCCACCCTCGACGCGACCCTGTTCTTCAAGGGGTTCAACGAGGCCGTCAACATCCAGGCCCCGCCCGCCGACCAGGTCGGTGAGCTGCCCAAGGGCACGACCAACTGAGAGCGATTTGGAAACTCGGCGGCCAGCACGTACTCTGGTCGTTGCCGAAGACCGCCGGTCGTCGTCGGGTGCTCTGAGCCTGGCGACCGAAGGATCCACGTGAGTGGGCGACCTGCGCAGGTGTGATACGAGTTTCCCACATGGTGGTTTCCGTGTGCGTGAGCCCCGTGCGCCCTGCGCCGGGGCTGTTCTCATTTTCTGGGCCTTCTCCGGCGGCACATCTGGAAGGAGGCCCATGGCGAGGGCGGATAAGGCGACAGCGGTTGCCGAGCTCAAGAGTGAGTTCGAAGGCAGCCAGGCCGCCGTTCTGACCGAGTACCGCGGTCTCACCGTCGCGCAGCTCAAGGAGCTGCGTGTCTCTCTCGGTGGGAATGCGAAGTTCGCCGTGGCGAAGAACACCCTGACCAAGATCGCGGCCAACGAGGCCGGTCTGACGGGCCTCGACGGCCTGCTCACCGGTCCGACCGCGATCGCCTTCGTCAACGGTGACGTTGTCGAGGCGGCCAAGGGTCTGCGTGACTTCGCCAAGGCCAATCCCCTTCTGGTGATCAAGGGCGGCGTCCTCGACGGTAAGACGCTCGACGCTTCCGAGATCACCAAGCTCGCCGACCTCGAGTCCCGCGAGGTTCTCCTCGCGAAGCTTGCCGGTGCCCTGAAGGCCAAGCAGAGCGCCGCGGCCGCGATGTTCGCCGCTCTGCCCACGCAGATGGCTCAGCTGGCCGACGCCTTGCGCGCCAAGCGCGATGAGGCTGGCGAGTAACACGGGGGTTGCCGCACGTACCGCGGTCCCGTTCCTAGTTTTCAGCAAGACCTAACGTAAGGAAACGATCATGGCGAAGCTCAGCACCGACGAGCTGCTCGACGCGTTCAAGGAGATGACCCTCCTCGAGCTGTCCGAGTTCGTGAAGGTCTTCGAGGAGACCTTCGACGTCAAGGCCGCCGCCCCCGTCGCGGTTGCCGCCGCCCCCGCCGCCTCCGGTGGTGGCGAGGCCGCCGCCGTCGAGGAGCAGGACGAGTTCGACGTCATCCTCGAGGCCGCCGGCGACAAGAAGATCCAGGTCATCAAGGAGATCCGCGCCCTGACGTCCCTGGGCCTCAAGGAGGCCAAGGACCTGGTCGACGGCGCTCCGAAGCCGGTCTTCGACGGCAAGGTCAACAAGGAGCAGGCGGAGAAGGCCAAGGCTGCCCTTGAGGGCGCCGGCGCCACCGTCACCGTGAAGTAATTCACGACAAGCTGTTCGGAAAGAGGCGGATACACCCTGGTGCCGGGTGTGCCCGCCTCTTTTCGCGTTTCCGGGGCGTGCCTCAGAGGATTCTCATGGACGTCTCATCGCCCGGCCAACCGGCCCGCCTAGCGTCCTTGGCGTGGTTACCGAAGCGAAGTCTCGTTGGGCGCTGGCCGCGCTGCTCGCCGGCACCGCCGCGCTCTACCTCTGGGGGCTCGGCGCCTCCGGGTGGGCCAACTCGTTCTACTCGGCGGCGGTGCAGGCCGGCAGCCAGAGCTGGAAGGCGTTCTTCTTCGGGGCCTCCGACGCGGCGGGCGCGATCACCGTGGACAAGACGCCCGCGTCGCTGTGGCCGATGGTGCTCAGCGTGCGCCTGTTCGGGCTGAGCTCCTGGGCGATCCTCGTGCCGCAGGCGCTGATGGGCGTCGGCACGGTGGCGATGGTGTACGCCTCGGTGCGCCGGCTGTTCCCGGCCTGGGCCGCGTTGCTGGCGGGTGCGGCGATGGCGCTGACGCCGGTGGCCGTGCTCATGTTCCGCTTCAACAACCCCGACGCGTTGCTGGTGCTGCTGCTGACCGTGGCGGCGTACTGCGTGATCAGGGCGCAGGAGCACGGTGCCACGCGGTGGCTGGTGCTGGCCGGGGTGGCGATCGGGTTCGCGTTCCTGGCGAAGATGTTGCAGGCGTTCCTCGTGCTGCCCGGGTTCGCGCTGGTGTACCTGCTGGCGGCGCCGGTGGCGTTCTGGCGCCGGGTGCGGCAACTGCTGCTGGCAGGCGCGGCCATGGTGGTCGCCGCCGGGTGGTGGCTGCTCGCCGTGGCGCTCGTGCCCGCCTCGGAGCGGCCGTACATCGGGGGCTCGCAGACCAACAGCGTGCTGGAGCTGGCGCTCGGCTACAACGGCATCGGGCGGCTCAACGGCGCCGACTACGGCGGGCTCGGCAACCTCAACCAGCAGGCGGGCTGGCTGCGGCTGTTCGACACCGAGGCGGGCGGGCAGATCTCGTGGCTGCTGCCGGCCGCGCTCGTGCTGCTGGCCGCCGCCACGTGGCTGACCCGCCGCGCGTCCCGGGCCGATCCTGTACGGGCGGCGCTGTGGGTGTGGGGAAGCTGGCTTCTCGTCACCGGGCTGATCTTCAGCCTGATGCAGGGCATCTTCCACGCCTACTACACCGTGGCCCTCGCGCCGGCCATCGCCGCGCTCGTCGGCATCGGGGCGGCCGTGGCGTGGGAGCGGGGCGCGCACCGCCTGCTTGCCGTGGTCGCGGCGGGGACGGCGGTGTGGTCGTACGTGCTGCTGTCGCGCAGCTCCGGCTGGAACCCTTGGCTGGGCGTGGTCGTGCTGGTGGCGGGGCTCGGGGCGGCGCTGGTGATGCTGTTCACCCGGCGGGTGGCCGCCGTGGTCGCGGTCGCGGTGGTGGCGTGCCTGGCGGGGCCGGCGGCGTACGCGGTGGACACGGCGGCGTCCCCGCACACGGGCGCCATCCCGACCGCCGGGCCCGCCACGAGATCGTCCGACGGCGGGTTCCAGCGGCCTGGAGGTGGCCGGCGGGGCGGCAACAACCAGGCGTTCACGCAGAGGAGACCGGGTGGGCCACAGAGCCGTGGCGGCATGGGCGGGCTGCTCAACGCGGGCACGCCGAGCGCCGAGCTGACCGCGCTGCTGAAGTCCGGCGCCGCCGGCTACACGTGGGTGGCGGCGACGGTCGGGTCCAACAACGCGGCCGGCTATCAGCTCGCCACGGAGCTGCCGGTGATGGCGGTGGGCGGGTTCAACGGCACGGATCCGGCGCCGACGCTGGAGCGATTCCAGCAGTACGTCGCCGAGGGGAAGATCCACTACTTCGTCGGCACCGGCATGGGGGGTGCAGGGCGCAGCACCGGCGGCAGCGACGACGCGGCGCGGATCGCGGCCTGGGTGCGGGAGACGTTCACCGCGACCACGGTCGGCGGTACGACGGTGTTCGACCTCACGCAGAGCTGAGCACCAGCCGGCAGCATCCCGCAGCGGTGCGCCGCCCGCCTCGCCGAGCAGTGAGCCGCCCGCCTCGCGCAGCGGTGCGCCGCCCGCCTCACACGACGGTCAGCCGGCCGCTCGTACCTGGGCGATGGCACTGGTGTCCATGTAGTCCCTGGTGTGCACGATCTTGCCGTCCCTGATCCGCAGCACGAGCAGGCCGGGCACGGTGAGGCGGTGGCCGCCCGCCGTGCCGTGCACGGTCTGCTCCACCACCACGACCTCCGGGTCCTGCGTGCGGTGCAGGGCGACCTGGCGCACCTCCTCGACCTCGAACGGCGTGGCACCCCACGTGGCGCGGTAGTTCTCGCGCACCGCCTCCCTGCCCTCGTACGGCGCCAGGCCGCCGAAGGGGAACTCGTGGAGGGCGTCCTCGGCGTACAGGTCGGCCAGCTCGTCGGCGGACTTGTGCAGCATGGCCGCGTGGAAGCCGGCGACGATCTCTTCGATGGACATGACTCACCCGGATTTCGCTCAACAGTCGTTGACTCAACGAGCGTAGAGCGAATCGGAGCGGTCGGTCAACGTGTGTAGAGTCGGGGGCGTGGGCGTTCCGAGGGCGGAGAGGCGGCGGCGAACCGAGGCGCGGATCCTCGACGCGGCCCGGGTGCTTTTCGCCGAGCTGGGTTACGAGCGGGCCACGATCAGGGGCGTCGCCAGGCGGGCCGAGGTCGACCCGGCCCTCGTGATGCAGTACTTCGGCAGCAAGCAGGAGCTGTTCCAGCAGGCCGTACGCATGACGCCGCCCGCCGACGGCGAGCTGGACGCCGAGGGCGCGGTCGAGCACGTGCTGGGCTCGCTGACCATGAAGCTCGGCGAGCTGCCGCAGGGCTCCCTCGCCATGATGCGCTCCATGCTCACCCATCCCGAGGCCGCCGCGTCCGCGCGGCAGGTGCTCAGCCGGCAGATCGACCGCCTGGCCGAGGCGATGCCCGGCGACGACGCGCGGCTGCGGGCGGCGCTGATGACGCTCACCATGCTCGGCATCACCGTGGGCCACCAGTTGCTGGAGATCGACGAGCTGCGCGGCGTGCCCCAGGAGGAGCTGGCCCGGCTGCTGCGGCCGAGCCTGCGCGCGCTTACTGGACAAGAAGTCTCATAACTGCCCGGTAACAAGGCTCCGGGATCCGGTCCCCATTCCGCGCGACGCCGTTACGGTGCAGGAGAGCGTTGTCCCCTGATGACCCCCGGCGACAGGGAAGGTGACCGTGGGCGTGGAAGTCGTGGTCGACGGGCTGACGAAGTCGTTCGGCCGGCAGGTCATCTGGGAGGACGTCTCGCTCACGCTGCCCGCGGGCGAGATCTCGGTGCTGCTCGGCCCCTCGGGCACCGGCAAGTCGGTCTTCCTCAAGACCATGGTCGGCCTGCTGCGGCCGGACCGCGGGCACATCTGGATCGACGGCTTCGACCTGGCCCACTGCGCCGAGGCCAAGCTGTACGAGCTGCGCCGCCTGTTCGGCGTGCTGTTCCAGGACGGCGCCCTGTTCGGCTCGCTCAACCTCTACGACAACATCGCCTTCCCGCTGCGCGAGCACACGAAGAAGAGCGAGACCCAGATCCGCCAGATCGTCATGGAGAAGGTGGAGCTGGTCGGCCTCCTGGGCGCCGAGACGAAGCTGCCCGGCGAGATCTCCGGCGGCATGCGCAAGCGGGCCGGGCTGGCCAGGGCGCTGGTGCTGGACCCGGAGATCATCCTGTTCGACGAGCCCGACTCGGGTCTCGACCCGGTCCGCACCGCGATACTCAACCAGCTCATCGTGGACATCAACGCCGAGATCGAGGCGACGTTCCTGATCGTGACGCACGACATCAACACCGCCCGTACGGTGCCCGACAACATCGGGCTGATGTTCCGGCGGGAGCTGGTGATGTTCGGCTCGCGGGAGATGCTGCTGTCGAGCGACGAGCCGGTGGTGCGGCAGTTCCTGAACGCCAGGAAGCACGGCCCGATCGGCATGTCCGAGGAGAAGGACCTGTCGGAGCTGGAGGCCGAGGCGCAGATGGGGCACGATCCGGGACCGCTGCCGCCGATCCCGCCGCAGCTCATGCCGTCCGGGAACAAGATCCGCCGCACGCAGAGGCCGCCCGGCACGTGGCTGGCGGCCAACGGGGTGATCCCGCCGCAGGGCTCGTTCGTGGACGAGCGCGGGCGCAACTGGCTGGAGGAGTACCCTCGCCTGATCAACGCCCACCTGCACGGGATCGCCTGAGTCTCCCCGTGGCGCCCCGCAAGGTCGAAGGGGCTGCCATCGCAAGGGGAAGGCGCGCTGGGCGCTCAGCGTGCCCCTGAGGGCCATCTGGGGGCATTTGCGGAGATCTTTCGCGTCTGGCCGATTCGCTCCGGACCGGCTCTGTCGATAAGAGGGCTTCACGAGCGGATGTCGCGTTATGATCCGGCAGCGACCGGCCGGAAAGGGGTGAGCAGACGTGGCAGGACTCGCCGCCCGGCCCGCTCGCCTCCTGATCGCCGCGCTCAGCGGGGCGCTGGCGGTGCTGGTCGGCACGGGCGGGTGGATCGCGGCGCAGGCGCGCGAGGAGCAGGGCAGAGCGGACGACAGGCAGGCCGTGCTCCAGGCGGCGGGCACGCACGCCAAGAACCTCGTCTCGCTGGACTACAAGAGCGCCGACGCCGACGTGCGGCGCATCCTCACCACCTCCACCGGCGCCGCCAGGGCCGAGTACGAGGCCAACGCCGCCAAGCTGAGGGCCACCACGGTCGAGAACAAGGTCGTCCAGCAGGGCGTGCTGCGCGCGACCGGCCTGGTCTCGATGAGCGCCACGACGGCCAGGGTGCTGGTGGTGGCCGACGTGGAGATCCGCTGGGACGGCTCCCGCAGCGCGCCGCAGGAGCGCTTCTACCGCTGGCAGATGGATCTGAGCAAGGCCGGCGGCGCGTGGCTGGTCTCGAAGGTGGTGCAGGTCCAGTGAGGACCTTCGCGATCGTCAAGGTGGTGCAGGTCCGGTGAAGAGCATCGCGATCGTCAAGGTGGTGCGGGTCCAGTGAGGACCTTCGTGATCGTCCTGCTCGGCGTCCTCGTGGCCGCGGGCGGGGTGCTGGTGCCGCGGATGTGGTTCGACCTGCGGGAGCTGCGCGACAGCGACGCGGCCGGCGTGGCGGCCGTGGCGGCGGCCAGGAAGGCCGCGCCCGAGTTGCTGTCCTACGACTATCGGACGGTGGAGGAGGATCTGGCCCGGGCCGGGACGTTCACGACGGGCGAGCTGGCCGGGCACTACAAGGAGCTGGCGAAGACCCTGGTGCCGAAGGCGAAGGAGCAGAAGATCGTCCAGAACGTGGCCGTGGCGGGCGCCGGGGTGGAGCGCGCGGAGCCGGACCGGGTAGAGGTTCTGCTCTTCGTGAACACTGGTACGGTCAAGGAGATCCCCGGCAAAGAAGGGGTCCAGCAAGAGTTCACCCAGAACCGCGCCAGGTTCGTCATGGTGCGGCAAGGCTCTCGCTGGCTCGTGGCGGTGCTGTCCACCCTGCTGGGGACGGCCTGAGGCCCCAGGTGATCGCGGGCGCGTCGCTACCTTCAATTGTTACCAAAAATCAGGTTTAGCGAAGCCTTTGATAGGGGTAACTCAGTCATCGCAACACCGGTTGTCGGCATGGGTTCGCCCCCCGGGGTGACAGAGCGTTAACCGCCCCCGTTCGCGGGTATCGTCTTGGGCCTGGCGGTAGGCGATCAGTCACACAGGGGAGAAAACCCAGCGTCGGGGCCCTGAGTCGGCTAAAAGTCGGGCTCACGGGCTTGACGTTTCCGCCTGAACGGGCGATGCTGCGACCAACGTGGAGCATGCAGCGAGGGCGAAGTGGACAGGCGTGTGCCGTTCGGCTACACTGCCCCTTTGCGCTGCCCTTTGACGACCCGCGATGCTTGCTCACGTTGCGAGGTTGTCTGGCGTGCGTGTAGTCAGTCCGCCGCGAGCCCTCGGAAGGACATCTGTTGGCAGCCTCGCGCAACGCCTCCGCCGTACCCGCTGGTCCCCGTCGCGTCTCTTTCGCGCGTATCCAGGAGCCTCTGGAAGTTCCTGACCTTCTCGCTCTGCAGACCGAGTCTTTCGACTGGCTGCTCGGAAACGAGAAGTGGAAGGCCCGGGTCGAGGCGGCTCGCCAGGCCGGGCGCAGGGACGTCCCGACCCAGTCGGGCCTCGAAGAGATCTTCGAAGAGATCAGTCCGATCGAGGACTTCTCGGGGACCATGTCCTTGTCGTTCCGCGACCACCGGTTCGAGCCGCCGAAGTACTCCGTAGATGAGTGCAAAGAGAAGGACATGACCTTCTCCGCCCCGATGTTCGTGACGGCGGAGTTCATCAATAACACCACCGGTGAGATCAAGAGCCAGACGGTGTTCATGGGCGACTTCCCGCTCATGACCCCGAAGGGCACCTTCATCATCAACGGCACCGAGCGTGTCGTGGTCTCCCAGCTCGTCCGGTCTCCGGGCGTCTACTTCGAGCGGAACGTCGACAAGACGTCCGACAAGGACCTGTACGGCTGCAAGGTCATCCCGTCCCGGGGTGCGTGGCTGGAGTTCGAGATCGACAAGCGCGACAGCGTCGGTGTGCGCATCGACCGCAAGCGCAAGCAGGCCGTCACCGTGCTTCTCAAGGCACTGGGGTGGACCAGCGAGCAGATCCTCGAGCGCTTCGGCCAGTACGAGTCGATGCGGGCCACGCTGGAGAAGGACCACACCGCAGGCCAGGATGACGCCCTGCTCGACATCTACCGCAAGCTGCGGCCGGGTGAGCCGCCGACCAAGGAGTCGGCGCAGACCCTCCTGGAGAACCTCTACTTCAACCCCAAGCGGTACGACCTCGCCAAGGTGGGTCGCTACAAGATCAACAAGAAGCTGGGCGTCGACGCGGAGATCACCCAGGGCACCCTCACCGAAGAGGACATCGTCGCCACCATCGAGTACATCGTCCGCCTGCACGCGGGCGAGGAGTCGATGCCGGGCGCCGGTGACCGCGAGGTCATCGTCGAGGTCGACGACATCGACCACTTCGGCAACCGCCGCCTGCGCAGCGTCGGCGAGCTCATCCAGAACCAGGTCCGCCTGGGCCTGGCCCGCATGGAGCGCGTCGTGCGCGAGCGCATGACCACGCAGGACGTCGAGGCGATCACGCCGCAGACCCTGATCAACATCCGCCCGGTCGTGGCGTCGATCAAGGAGTTCTTCGGCACCTCCCAGCTCTCCCAGTTCATGGACCAGACCAACCCGCTGGCCGGCCTGACGCACAAGCGGCGTCTGTCCGCGCTGGGCCCCGGTGGTCTGTCCCGTGAGCGGGCCGGCTTCGAGGTGCGAGACGTGCACCCGTCCCACTATGGCCGGATGTGCCCGATCGAGACCCCTGAAGGTCCCAACATCGGTCTGATCGGCTCGCTGGCCTCCTACGGCCGGATCAACGCCTTCGGCTTCGTCGAGACGCCCTACCGCAAGGTCGTCGACGGCAAGGTGACCGACCAGATCGACTACCTGACCGCCGACGAGGAGGACAGGTACGTCAAGGCGCAGGCCAACACGGCGCTCAACCCCGACGGCTCGTTCGCCGAGGCCCGCGTCCTGGTCCGCACCAAGGGCGGCGAGACCGAGCTCGCCCGTGCCGAGGAGGTCGACTACATCGACGTGTCGCCGCGCCAGATGGTGTCGGTGGCCACCGCGATGATCCCCTTCCTCGAGCACGACGACGCCAACCGCGCGCTCATGGGCTCCAACATGCAGCGCCAGTCGGTGCCGCTGCTCAAGAGCGAGGCGCCGCTGGTCGGCACCGGCATGGAGTACCGTGCCGCGACCGACGCCGGCGACGTCATCAGCGCCGAGAAGGCCGGTGTGGTGGAGGAGGTCTCCGCCGACTACATCACGGTCATGAACGACGACGGCACCCGCACCACCTACCGGGTCGCCAAGTTCAAGCGCTCCAACCAGGGCACCAGCTTCAACCAGAAGCCGATCGTGGCCGAGGGCGACCGCGTCGAGGTCAACCAGGTCATCGCCGACGGCCCGTGCACCGACAACGGTGAGATGGCGCTGGGCAAGAACCTGCTGGTGGCGTTCATGCCGTGGGAGGGCCACAACTACGAGGACGCGATCATCCTGTCCCAGCGGCTGGTGCAGGACGACGTGCTCTCCTCGATCCACATCGAGGAGCACGAGGTCGACGCCCGCGACACCAAGCTGGGCCCGGAGGAGATCACCCGCGACATCCCCAACGTGTCGGAGGAGGTCCTGGCCGACCTCGACGAGCGCGGCATCATCCGGATCGGCGCCGAGGTCGTGCCCGGCGACATCCTGGTCGGCAAGGTCACGCCCAAGGGTGAGACCGAGCTGACGCCGGAGGAGCGGCTGCTGCGCGCGATCTTCGGTGAGAAGGCCCGCGAGGTGCGCGACACCTCGCTGAAGGTGCCGCACGGTGAGCAGGGCAAGGTCATCGCCGTCCGCGTGTTCAGCCGCGAGGAGGGCGACGAGCTTCCTCCCGGCGTCAACGAGCTGGTCCGCGTCTACGTGGCCCAGAAGCGTAAGATCACCGACGGTGACAAGCTGGCCGGCCGGCACGGCAACAAGGGCGTCATCTCCAAGATCCTGCCGGTCGAGGACATGCCGTTCCTGGAGGACGGCACCCCGGTCGACATCATCCTCAACCCCCTCGGCGTGCCCGGTCGAATGAACGTCGGCCAGGTGCTGGAGACCCACCTCGGGTGGATCGCCGCCCGCGGCTGGGACATCTCCGGCGTCCAGGAGGCGTGGGCCGAGCGGCTGCGTGACAAGGGCTTCGAGAAGGTCGCCCCGCGCACCAACATGGCCACCCCCGTCTTCGACGGCGCCCACGAGGAGGAGATCGTCGGCCTGCTCGGCAACACCATCCCCAACCGCGACGGCGACCGCATGGTCCAGCCCACCGGTAAGGCGAAGCTGTTCGACGGGCGCTCCGGCGAGCCGTTCCCGTACCCGATCGCGGTCGGCTACATCTACATCCTCAAGCTGCTGCACCTGGTCGACGACAAGATCCACGCCCGGTCGACCGGCCCCTACTCCATGATCACCCAGCAGCCGCTCGGCGGTAAGGCCCAGTTCGGTGGCCAGCGCTTCGGTGAGATGGAGGTGTGGGCGCTGGAGGCGTACGGCGCCGCGTACGCGCTGCAGGAGCTGCTGACCATCAAGTCCGACGACGTCCTCGGCCGCGTGAAGGTCTACGAGGCCATCGTCAAGGGCGAGAACATCCCCGAGCCGGGCATCCCCGAGTCCTTCAAGGTCCTCATCAAGGAGATGCAGTCGCTGTGCCTCAACGTCGAGGTGCTCTCCAGCGACGGCATGTCCATCGAGATGCGTGACACCGACGAGGACGTCTTCCGCGCCGCGGAGGAGCTCGGTATCGACCTGTCCCGGCGTGAGCCGAGCAGCGTGGAAGAAGTCTGAGGGGGAGATCGCACACAATGCTAGACGTCAACTTCTTCGACGAGCTTCGGATCGGGCTGGCGACGGCCGACGACATTCGTCAGTGGTCGCACGGCGAGGTCAAGAAGCCCGAGACCATCAACTACCGCACCCTCAAGCCGGAGAAGGACGGGCTCTTCTGCGAGAAGATCTTCGGCCCGACCCGCGACTGGGAGTGCTACTGCGGCAAGTACAAGCGCGTCCGGTTCAAGGGCATCATCTGTGAGCGCTGCGGCGTCGAGGTGACCCGCGCCAAGGTGCGTCGTGAGCGGATGGGCCACATCGAGCTGGCCGCGCCGGTCACGCACATCTGGTACTTCAAGGGCGTCCCGTCGCGCCTCGGCTACCTGCTCGACCTCGCCCCGAAGGACCTGGAGAAGGTCATCTACTTCGCGGCGTACATGATCACGCATGTCGACACCGAGATGCGTGAGCGTGACCTGCCCTCGCTGGAGGCGAAGATCTCCGTCGAGCGGCAGCACATCGAGCAGCGCCGCGACGCCGACGTCGAGGCCCGGCAGAAGAAGCTCGAGGCCGACCTGGCCGAGCTGGAGGCCGCCGGCGCCAAGGGTGACCAGCGCCGCAAGGTGCGTGAGGGCGCCGAGCGCGAGATGCGCCAGCTGCGCGACCGCGCCCAGCGCGAGCTCGACCGCCTCGACGAGGTGTGGAGCCGCTTCAAGAACCTCAAGGTCCAGGACCTCGAGGGCGACGAGCTGCTCTACCGCGAGATGCGCGACCGCTTCGGCCGCTACTTCAAGGGCGGCATGGGCGCGCAGGCGATCCAGGACCGCCTGATCAGCTTCGACCTCGACGCCGAGGCCGAGAACCTGCGCGAGACGATCCGCAGCGGCAAGGGCCAGAAGAAGGCCCGCGCCCTCAAGCGGCTCAAGGTCGTCTCGGCGTTCCTGAACACCACCAACTCGCCGCGCGGCATGGTGCTCGACTGCATCCCGGTCATCCCGCCGGACCTGCGCCCCATGGTGCAGCTCGACGGTGGCCGGTTCGCCACGTCCGACCTCAACGACCTGTACCGCCGGGTCATCAACCGCAACAACCGCCTCAAGCGTCTGCTCGACCTCGGCGCGCCCGAGATCATCGTGAACAACGAGAAGCGGATGCTGCAGGAGGCCGTCGACGCGCTGTTCGACAACGGCCGTCGCGGTCGCCCGGTCACCGGCCCCGGCAACCGGCCGCTGAAGTCCCTCAGCGACATGCTGAAGGGCAAGCAGGGCCGCTTCCGCCAGAACCTGCTGGGCAAGCGAGTCGACTACTCCGGCCGTTCGGTCATCGTCGTCGGCCCGCAGCTCAAGCTGCACCAGTGCGGTCTGCCCAAGCAGATGGCGCTGGAGCTGTTCAAGCCGTTCGTGATGAAGAGGCTGGTCGACCTCAACCACGCCCAGAACATCAAGTCGGCCAAGCGGATGGTCGAGCGCGCCCGCCCCGTGGTGTGGGACGTGCTCGAAGAGGTCATCACCGAGCACCCGGTGCTGCTCAACCGCGCGCCCACGCTCCACCGTCTGGGCATCCAGGCGTTCGAGCCGCAGCTCGTCGAGGGCAAGGCCATCCAGATCCACCCGCTCGTCTGCACCGCCTTCAACGCGGACTTCGACGGCGACCAGATGGCCGTGCACCTGCCGCTGTCGGCTGAGGCCCAGGCCGAGGCACGCATCCTGATGCTCTCGACCAACAACATCCTCAAGCCGGCCGACGGCAAGCCCGTCACCATGCCCACCCAGGACATGGTCATCGGCCTCTACTGGCTGACCACCCAGAAGGACGGCGCGCTGGGCGAGGGCCGCGTGTTCGGCTCCATCGCCGAGGCGCAGATGGCCTTCGACCGCCGCGAGCTGGAGATCCAGGCGAAGATCCAGATCCGGCTCAAGGACGTCCTGCCGCCGCGCGACTGGGTGGCCCCCGAGGGCTGGGAGCCGGGCGACCCGATCCGCCTGGAGACCACGTTCGGGCGGTGCCTGTTCAACCAGACGCTGCCCGACAGCTACCCCTTCGTCGACTTCCAGGTCGGCAAGAAGCAGCTGTCGACGATCGTGAACGAGCTGGCCGAGACCTACCCCAAGATCGAGGTCGCGAACTCGCTCGACGCGCTCAAGGACGCCGGCTTCCGCTGGGCGACCCGTTCCGGGGTGACGATCTCCATCGAGGACGTCGTCGCGCCCCCGAACAAGCAGGACATCATGGAGAACTACGAGCGCCGGGCCGACAAGGTCCAGCGCGAGTACGAGCGCGGTCTGATCACCGACGAGGAGCGCCGTCAGGAGCTCATCGAGATCTGGACGCACGCGACGGCCGACGTCGAGACCGACATGGTCAACGCCTTCCCGGCGACCAACCCGGTCTGGATGATGGTCAACTCCGGTGCCCGTGGTAACAAGATGCAGGTCCGGCAGATCGCCGGTATCCGCGGCCTGGTGTCCAACACCAAGGGTGAGACGATCCCGCGGCCGATCAAGGCCTCGTTCCGCGAGGGCCTGTCGGTGCTGGAGTACTTCATCTCCACCCACGGTCAGCGGAAGGGTCTGGCCGACACCGCCCTGCGTACCGCCGACTCGGGTTACCTGACCCGTCGTCTGGTGGACGTCGCCCAGGACGTCATCGTCCGCGAGATCGACTGCGGCACCGACCGCGCGGTCCCGCTGCACGTGGCCGACCGCGACGCGTCGGGCAACCTCGTCAAGGCCGAGAACGCCGAATCGAACGTGCACGGCCGCATCCTGGCCGAGGACGTCGAGGTCGACGGCAAGATCATCGTCCCGGCGGGCGTCGACATCAACGACACCCACGTGACGAAGCTGGTCGAGGCCGGCGTCGAGACCGTCCGCACCCGCAGCGCGCTCGTCTGCGAGGCCAAGATCGGTGTCTGCGCCACCTGCTACGGCCGCTCGCTGGCCACCGGCAAGCTCGTGGACGTCGGCGAGGCGGTCGGCATCATCGCCGCCCAGTCGATCGGTGAGCCCGGCACGCAGCTGACGATGCGTACCTTCCACACCGGTGGTGTGGCCGGTGCCGACATCACCCACGGTCTGCCCCGTGTCACGGAGCTGTTCGAGGCGCGCATCCCCAAGGGTGTCGCCCCGATCTCCGAGGCCGAGGGCCGGGTCCGGATCGACGAGACCGACAAGACCAGGAAGATCGTCATCACCCCGGACGACGGGTCCGAGGAGATCGCCTACCCGGTCTCGATGCGCTCGCGCCTGCTCGTGCAGGAGGGGCAGCGCGTCTCGGTCGGTCAGCAGCTCGTCGCCGGCGCCGTCAACCCCAACGAGGTGCTGCGCATCCTCGGCCCGCGGGCCGTGCAGCTGCACCTGGTGGCGGAGGTCCAGCAGGTCTACCGCTCGCAGGGTGTGTCGATCCACGACAAGCACATCGAGATCATCGTGCGGCAGATGCTCAAGCGCGTGAACGTGCTGGAGTCCGGTGACACCGACCTGCTGCCCGGCGAGCTCGTGGAGCGCCCGCGCTTCGAGCAGATGAACCGCGAGACCGTGGCCGAGGGCGGCTCGCCCGCCGCCGGCCGTCCGGTGCTCATGGGCATCACGAAGGCGTCGCTGGCCACCGAGTCGTGGCTGTCGGCGGCCTCCTTCCAGGAGACGACCAGGGTGCTGACGGACGCGGCGATCCACGCCAAGTCCGACTCGCTGCTGGGCCTGAAGGAGAACGTCATCATCGGTAAGCTCATCCCGGCCGGTACGGGCATGCCCCAGTACCGCAACATCCGGGTCGAGCCGACCGAGGAGGCCAAGGCCGCCATGTACACCGTGGGCGGCTACGACGGCTCCGCGGCCGACTACACCTTCGGCACCGGCAGCGGCGAGGCCGTCCCGCTGGAGGAGTACGACTTCGGCCAGTACAACCGGTAACTGTTCTGGGTAGCGCGCCCGGGTCTCTCCGTCAGGAGAGCCCGGGCGCGTTGCTTTTCGGGTCTTTACGGCAAGCCGTGGGCAACCCACACGCCGCACGGGGCTGAGGGCCTTCCAGGGAGACGGCTGCTGAGCCCGTCAGTGGCGGGCCGCCGTTACGGCGTCTCGTCAGAGCATCCCCGTGACGAGGTCCTTCAGTTTCGCGGCCGCCTCCGTGATCGCGCTCACGCCGCCCGCCGAGGCCGTCAGCATCGCCAGGAAGCTCGTGAGGCGGTTCGGGCGTTGCTCGCCCGCCACCTCCTCCCGCAGCATTTCCACCGCCGTGCTGGTGCCCTGGGGGTCGGCCAGCTCGTTCTGGTGGCGGGCGACCACGGCCACCAGCTGGTCGAGGAGCCGGCGAAGCTCCTCCTGCTGGGGTCCGCCCGTGTTGACGACGCCGTGGAAGGTGGAGCCGGGGGCGTGGCCGAAGTTGGAGCCGGGCGCGTTGCCGAAGTTGGAGCCGCGGAAGTCGCCTTCGTACTGGGTCATGGGGTGTCGCCTTTCTGGGCCGGGCCGGTGCTGCCGCGGAAGCTGGAGCCCGGCGCGTTGCCGAAGTTGGAGCCCGGTGCGTTGCCGAAGTTGGAGCCGCGGGCGTCGATCTTGTTGTTGGTGATCTGGGTGATGCGCGCGGCCGCCTCGCCGGTGTCGATGCCGTGCTCGGTGAGGAAGCGGCTGACGGCCTTGAACACGGCCTCGTGGACGACCTGGTCGAACATCTCGACGTCCCGCTCGATGAAGAAGCGGCGCAGGTCGTCGCCCATGGCGAGCTCCCGTACGCTGATGATCGCGCCGTAGTCGTACAGGCCGCGGTGCTCGATGACCGTGCGGTCGTCGCGCTCCTGGCGGCGCAGGGCGGCGCTCCTGCCCCAGCGCCTGGCGATCCGGTAGGGCGCGCTGAGCAGCAGCGGGATCGTCGCGGCTGCGCCGGCGCCGAGGGCGACGGCGAGGCCGGTGAGCGGGTCGGAGGAGACCCGGTCCACCTCGGAGAACTCCGGCGCGAGCGGGTAGAGCATGAACGTGCCGCCTTCAAGGAAGAGGGAGCCGCGCAGCCGGACGGCCCTGAAGAAGATGGTCACGATGAGCTGGCCGCCCCAGCCGAGCACCTCCACGCACAGGTAGACGCGGGCCGAGGACTCCGGCGTGCGGGAGACCGCCTGCAGCAGCTCGGCGTCGGCGGTGACCAGCGGCGGGGCGAGGGGGTCGGGCAGCAGCTCGGGGGCGTGGTTGATGTCGACGCCGTTGATGAACAGGCGCTCGGCCAGGCGGAGGTTGGGCAGGCCCGTGGCGGCCACCTCGCGGGCCAGGTGGGCGTGCACGTCGTCGGAGTGGAAGGGGCGGGGCGGCCGGTCCTTGTGGGCGGCCTTGGTGATGTCGAGGGCGAAGGACCAGCCGTGGTACTCCACGCCGCTGCCGACGAAGGGCCGGTAGCCGGAGAAGACCATGACGTTGCCGTGCTGGGCCTGCACGAGGCGGCCGACCTGGCGGCGGGCGTGCGGGCCGAGCGGGGCGGGGGCGGCGCCGGCGGTGAAGCGGCGGCTGGACAGGCGTCGGCCGAGGACGACGACCCTGGTGTGGAAGAGGTGGGCGGCCACCACCAGCCAGGCCAGGGCCAGCGGGAGCAGCAGGAGCAGGGCCAGCCGCGGCAGGCGGGTGACGTCCAGGTCGCGCAGGTCGTCCAGGGCGTCCACGCTGGGGAGGGCGCCGGTGGCGCCCGCTGCGAGGAGGGCGAGCGTGGCGGCGGCGATGAGCAGGAGCAGCACGTCGCGGACCGAGCGGTGGCGCTCGGCGGCCAGCGCGTGCTTGGCGACGGCCGGCAGGTCCACGCCGTAGGAGGGGGCGGTGGCGCGGTAGGGGTGGCCGAGGGTCTCGCGGATGACCTGGTCGGCGAAGGACGCCTTGATGTAGCCGGCCGCGCAGAGGTAGCGGGTGGTGTTGGTCGGGCGCTGGAGGGGCGCGGAGGTGGTGTGGTGCTCGTCCGGCACGCCGCCGCCCTGGATCTGCAGCACCGCCTCCACGCCGCCCATACGGACGCGCTGGCCGAGCGCCAGGCGTACGGGCTGCAGGATGCGGGCGTCGTCGACCCAGGTGCCGTTGGTGGAGCCGCAGTCGCTGATCCAGGCGGAGCCGCCGGCCAGCCAGACGCGGGCGTGCCTGCGGCTGATCTCCTCGGAGGCGATGCGTAAGGGGGCGGTGCGGCCGATCTCGGCGGGGGTCTCGGAGACCGGCAGGCGCACGCCGCGCAGCTCGCGGGGGCGCACGAGGACGAGCTCGAAGGGGGAGGTGTGGGAGCCGGGCCACGGCCCGCCGGCCGCCTCAGACAATGCGGCCTCCGTCCGGGCGGCGCCCTGGGAGATGCTGGTGCATGCGTGTCATCCCTCTCGACGATTCGCCAGGTGACGCTAGCCGCGCGGTGAGGGGTTCGCTTCGGGGAGTGACCTAGGGATTACCCTAGGATGCTCGCCCAGTCTTAACCGGACCGATGCCGGAGCTTCGGCGAACAGCTCGCGAGATGGTCGCCGGGCCGGATATCATGACCCCCGGAGCTGTAGATGGGCTGGATGAGAAGGCCCAGGCGATCCGGAGTGGCAAGGCTTGCCCGCCTTGTCGCGCCGTTTTGACGTGTCGCCAGGGCCTGGGTAGTCTTGAGCATCGTGCCCGTCTTCTAGCGGGCTCTCGACCGTGCGCTCATTGCGGGCGCGGGACGGCTTCCTGGCTCGTAATCCTCGCGGACGTGTCTGTGTGAATAGCGCGACACGCCCGAGCGCGGGGGCGCCGAGACAAGAAAAACCAGCAGGTCATGACACCGGCAGTACCTGCGAAATGCAAGACCTCATGACGTAACACCGGCCAAGGCACGAAACGGAGTGGCAGTGCCCACTATTCAGCAGTTGGTCCGCAAGGGCCGGCAGGACAAGGTCTCCAAGACCAAGACTCCTGCCCTCAAGGGGAGTCCGCAGCGGCGCGGCGTGTGCCAGCGCGTTTACACCACGACTCCGAAGAAGCCCAACTCGGCACTGCGTAAGGTGGCCCGCGTTCGGCTCACGAACGGCATCGAGGTCACGGCCTACATTCCCGGTGTGGGTCACAACCTCCAGGAGCACTCCATCGTGCTCGTGCGTGGCGGTCGTGTGAAGGACCTGCCTGGTGTTCGCTACAAGATCATCCGCGGTTCGCTCGACACCCAGGGTGTCCGCAACCGCAAGCAGGCCCGTAGCCGCTACGGCGCGAAGAAGGAGAAGAGCTAACAATGCCTCGTAAGGGTTCTCCTGGCCGTCGTCAGCTCATGTCTGACCCGGTTTACAGCTCGCCGCTGGTCACCGCCCTTATCAACAAGGTGCTTCTCGACGGCAAGCGCTCGATCGCCCAGTCGATCGTGTACGGCGCCCTCGAGGGCTGCAGGGAGAAGACGGGCAACGACCCGGTCGTCACCCTGAAGCGCGCGCTCGACAACGTGAAGCCGACCCTCGAGGTCCGCAGCCGCCGCGTCGGTGGCGCGACCTACCAGGTGCCGGTCGAGGTGCGCGCCGCGCGCAGCACCACCCTGGCTCTGCGCTGGCTGGTGCAGTACTCCCGCGCCCGCCGCGAGAAGACCATGACCGAGCGCCTCATGAACGAGCTCCTCGACGCCAGCAACGGCCTCGGGGCGAGCGTGAAGAAGCGCGAGGACACCCACAAGATGGCCGAGTCCAACAAGGCCTTCGCTCACTACCGCTGGTAGTGAGTTCGACGAGACGACGAGGACGCGAGAGAAGTGGCCACCCAGACCGCTCTTGACCTGGCCAAGGTCCGAAACATCGGGATCATGGCCCATATCGACGCGGGCAAGACCACCACGACCGAGCGCATCCTGTTCTACACCGGTATCAACTACAAGATCGGTGAGGTCCACGAGGGCGCTGCCACGATGGACTGGATGGAGCAGGAGCAGGAGCGCGGCATCACGATCACGTCTGCCGCGACGACCTGTGAGTGGCTTGGTCACACCATCAACATCATCGACACTCCGGGGCACGTGGACTTCACCATCGAGGTGGAGCGTTCGCTTCGCGTCCTCGACGGCGCCGTCGCCGTGTTCGACGGTGTGGCGGGTGTCGAGCCGCAGTCGGAGACGGTGTGGCGCCAGGCTGACCGCTACAACGTCCCGCGCATCTGCTTCGTGAACAAGATGGACCGGGTCGGCGCGGAGTTCCACCGCTGCGTCGACATGATGGTCAGCCGCCTGGGCGCGACCCCGGCGGTCATCCAGCTTCCGTGGGGCGTTGAGGCCGACTTCAAGGGCGTCATCGACCTCATCAAGATGAAGGCCCTCATCTGGAGCGCCGAGGCGGCCAAGGGCGAGATGTACGACACCGTCGACATCCCGGCCGACCACGCCGACGCCGCTCGTGAGTGGCGCGACAAGCTGGTCGAGACCGTCGCCGAGAACGACGACGAGCTGATGGAGCTCTTCCTCGAGGGCACCGAGCCCACCGAGGAGCAGCTGATCGCGGCCATCCGCCGCGCGACGCTGGCCAGCGCCATCAACCCGGTCCTGTGCGGCACCGCGTTCAAGAACAAGGGTGTGCAGCCCCTGCTCGACGCGATCGTCGCCTACCTCCCCGCGCCGACCGACATCCCGGCCTTCAAGGGCCACGCGGTCGGCAACGAGGAGAAGGTCATCGAGCGCCACGCGGACCCGAGCGAGCCGTTCTCCGCTCTGGCGTTCAAGATCGCCAGCGACCCGCACCTGGGCAAGATCACCTACATCCGCATCTACTCGGGCACGCTCGAGGCCGGTTCACAGGTCATCAACTCTGTGAAGGGCAAGAAGGAGCGGATCGGCAAGATCTACCAGATGCACGCCAACAAGCGCGAGGAGCGCCCGTCGGCGATCGCCGGTCAGATCGTGGCCGTCATGGGTCTGAAGGACACCACCACCGGTGACACCCTCTCCGACCCGGCCAACCAGGTCGTGCTCGAGTCGATGACGTTCCCGGCTCCGGTCATCAACGTCGCCATCGAGCCCAAGACCAAGGGTGACCAGGAGAAGCTGTCCACCGCCATCCAGCGGCTGGCCGAGGAGGACCCGTCCTTCCAGGTCCGCCGTGACGAGGAGACCGGTCAGACGGTCATCTGGGGCATGGGCGAGCTTCACCTCGAGATCCTCGTCGACCGCATGCGTCGCGAGTTCAAGGTCGAGGCGAACGTCGGCCGCCCGCAGGTCGCCTACCGCGAGACCATCCGCCGCAAGGTGGAGAAGGTCGACTACACCCACAAGAAGCAGACCGGTGGTTCCGGTCAGTTCGCGCGGGTCATCATCGACCTCGAGCCGCTGGGCGAGGGCAACGACGGCTACGAGTTCGAGAACAAGGTCACCGGTGGCCGCGTGCCGAGGGAGTACATCCCGTCGGTCGACGCCGGCGCCCAGGAGGCCGCCGAGTTCGGCGTGCTGGCCGGTTACCCGATGGTCGGCGTGAAGGTGACGCTGACCGACGGTGCGGCCCACGACGTCGACTCCTCGGAAATGGCGTTCAAGATCGCCGGATCGATGGCCTTCAAGGAGGCCGCGCGCAAGGCGGACGCCGTGCTCCTCGAGCCGATGATGGCCGTCGAGGTGACCACGCCCGAGGACTACATGGGTGACGTCATCGGTGACCTCAACGGTCGCCGCGGGCAGATCCAGGCGATGGAGGACCGGGCCGGCGCCAAGGTCATCCGGGCGCTCGTCCCGCTGTCCGAGATGTTCGGCTACGTGGGTGACCTGCGCAGCAAGACGCAGGGGCGCGCTAGCTACAGCATGCTTTTCGACTCCTACGCGGAGGTGCCCCCGGGCATCGCCAAGGAGATCGTCGCGAAGGCCCGGGGCGAGTAGTTTCCAGTCCGGTCCCGCGAGGGGCCGGGCCGGGACTCTTGTCCTGGTCCCTGGTGGGGTGGTGAGAGCCACCCCGCCGCCAAGGGGTTCGGGAGTTCCCGGGCCCGAGTGTGTAGACGAAAGTCAGTCAGATTCTCAAGGAGAGAACCAGTGGCTAAGGCCAAGTTCGAGCGGACCAAGCCGCACATGAACATCGGCACCATTGGGCACATCGACCACGGCAAGACCACGCTGACCGCGGCGATCACCAAGGTGCTCCACGACCGTTACCCCGAGCTGAACAAGGCGACCCCGTTCGACAAGATCGACAAGGCGCCGGAGGAGAAGGCTCGTGGTATCACGATCTCCATCGCGCACGTCGAGTACCAGACGGAGAAGCGTCACTACGCGCACGTTGACTGCCCGGGTCACGCCGACTACGTCAAGAACATGATCACCGGTGCCGCCCAGATGGACGGCGCCATCCTCGTGGTCGCCGCCACCGACGGCCCGATGCCGCAGACGAAGGAGCACGTCCTCCTGGCCCGCCAGGTCGGCGTCCCCTACATCGTCGTGGCCCTCAACAAGGCCGACATGGTCGACGACGAGGAGATCCTCGAGCTCGTCGAGCTGGAGGTCCGTGAGCTCCTGTCCGCGCAGGAGTTCCCCGGCGACGACCTGCCCGTCGTCCGCGTCTCCGCCCTCAAGGCTCTCGAGGGTGACGAGAAGTGGGCCGACAGCATCATCGAGCTCATGAACGCCGTGGACGAGAACGTCCCCGAGCCGCCGCGTGAGACGGACAAGCCGTTCCTCATGCCGGTCGAGGACGTCTTCTCGATCACCGGTCGCGGCACGGTCGTCACCGGCCGTATCGAGCGCGGTGTCGTCAAGGTCAACGAGCAGGTCGACATCATCGGCATCAAGCCGGAGAAGACCACGACCACCGTCACCAGCATCGAGATGTTCAACAAGATGCTCGACGAGGGTCACGCCGGTGACAACGCCGCTCTGCTGCTGCGCGGCATCAAGCGCGACGAGGTCGAGCGCGGCCAGTGCATCATCAAGCCGGGCACCACGACCCCGCACACCGAGTTCACCGGCCAGGTCTACATCCTGTCCAAGGACGAGGGCGGCCGCCACACGCCGTTCTTCAACAACTACCGTCCTCAGTTCTACTTCCGTACGACTGACGTGACCGGTGTTGTGAACCTCCCCGAGGGCACCGAGATGGTCATGCCGGGCGACAACACCGAGATGCGCGTTGAGCTGATCCAGCCCATCGCCATGGAGGAAGGCCTCAAGTTCGCGATCCGTGAGGGTGGCCGCACCGTCGGCGCCGGTCGGGTCACGAAGATCATCAAGTAGCTAGACCGTCGGGGCGGCGGTCGGCCCCGAACCTTCGGGCCGGCCGCCGCACCGCGTGAAGGACCCCATGCAAGGCGCCGTGATCCAGCAGTAGCTTCGGCCGGCGAGCCAAGGCGAGTGACCGAAGTCACTGCCGGATCACGGAAGAAAAGGCAGATCCATTGCGTCTGCCTCGTGGGGTTAATGCAGGTTCGACCTGCGTGAACACACAGCGGCACAGGCCGCACGATACTTTTTCAGACGACAGCGAAGGACACCGAGGCCACTATGGCGGGACAGAAGATCCGCATTCGGCTCAAGGCCTATGACCACGAGGTCATCGACAGCTCGGCCAAGAAGATCGTCGAGACGGTGACGCGGACTGGCGCGAAGGTCGCGGGCCCGGTGCCGCTGCCGACCGAGAAGAACGTGTACTGCGTCATCCGCTCGCCGCACAAGTACAAGGACAGCCGCGAGCACTTCGAGATGCGCACGCACAAGCGGCTGATTGACATCATCGACCCGACCCCCAAGACGGTTGACTCGCTCATGCGGCTCGACCTCCCCGCGGGTGTCGACATTTCGATCAAGCTCTGAGGGAACGCACTGACATGGCTAAGACGATCAAGGGCGTCCTGGGCAAGAAGCTCGGCATGACCCAGGTCTTCGACGCGGACAACCGGCTCGTCCCGGTGACCGTGGTCGAGGCCGGTCCGTGTGTGGTGACCCGCGTCCGCACCGCAGAGAAGGACGGCTACTCCGCCATCCAGCTCGGCTTCGGGCAGGTCGACCCCCGGAAGGTCAACAAGCCGCTCGGCGACTACCTGCGTAAGCACGACATCACCCCGCGCCGTTACTTCGCGGAGATCCGCACCGACGACGCGAGCGACTACACCCTGGGCCAGGAGCTGCTGGCCGACACCTTCGAGGCGGGCCAGTTCGTCGACGTGACGGGCAAGAGCAAGGGCAAGGGCTTCGCCGGTGTCATGAAGCGGCACGGCTTCGGTGGTCTGGGCGCGTCGCACGGTACGCAGCGCAAGCACCGCTCGCCGGGTTCCATCGGTGGCTGCGCCACCCCGGGCCGCGTTTTCAAGGGTCTGCGCATGGCCGGTCGGATGGGTAACGTCCGCACCACTGTGCAGAGCCTCAAGGTTCACGCCGTGGACGCCGAGAAGGGCCTCATCCTGATCAAGGGTGCGATCCCCGGCGCCAACGGCAGCCTGGTCCTCGTCCGTTCCGCTGCCAAGAAGGGGGCTGCCAAGTGAGCACCACTATTGACGTCCTCGACGCCAGCGGCGCGAAGACCGGCACGGTTGACCTGCCCGAAGACGTCTTCGGCGCGAAGGTCAACGTTCCGCTGATCCACCAGGTGGTCGTGGCCCAGCTCGCCGCTCGCCGGCAGGGCACCCACAAGGCCAAGACCCGCGGTGAGGTCTCCGGCGGCGGCAAGAAGCCGTACCGCCAGAAGGGCACCGGCCGCGCCCGTCAGGGCTCGACCCGTGCGCCGCAGTTCACCGGCGGTGGCACCGTCCACGGCCCCGTGCCGCGCGACTACTCGCAGCGCACGCCCAAGAAGATGAAGGCCGCCGCCCTGCGCGGCGCCCTGTCGGACCGGGCGAGCGGCGGCCGCGTGCACGTGGTGAGCTCCCTGGTCTCGGGCGAGACGCCCAAGACCAAGGCCGCGCTGGAGGCCCTGCGCAAGGTCACCCAGTCCGCCCGCGTCCTCGTCGTGGTCGACGCCGACGACGAGCTGACCTGGCTGAGCCTGCGCAACGCTCCCGAGGTCCACCTGCTGGACGCCGGGCAGCTCAACACCTACGACGTGCTCGTGCACGACGACGTGGTCTTCACCCAGGAGGCGTACGACCAGGTCGTGGCGCGGCTGAGTGGCGGGAAGGAAGACGCCTGATGGAGAAGATCGCCGACCCGCGCGACATCATCATCAAGCCGGTCGTCTCTGAGAAGAGCTACGGCCTGATCGATGAGAACAACAAGTACACGTTCCTGGTGAAGAAGACCGCGAACAAGACCCAGGTCAAGATCGCCGTCGAGCAGATCTTCGGGGTCAAGGTCACCAGCGTGAACACGATCAACCGGCAGGGCAAGCGCAAGCGCACCCGTACCGGTTACGGCAAGCGTCCCGACACCAAGCGCGCGATCGTGAGCCTGGTCGAGGGCGATCGGATCGACATCTTCGGTCAGATCGGCTAGCAGCCATAGATAGTGAGCGGGCTCCCCTAGGGCCCGCGGGGCTGAGACCGTCGCACTCCGGTGCGGCGGGCTCACCCATGTAACCGACGAAGGATGAACGAAAAAGATGGGCATCCGTAAATACAAGCCGACGACTCCGGGTCGCCGCGGATCGAGTGTCTCGGACTTCTCCGAGATCACCCGCAGCACCCCTGAGAAGTCGCTGCTTGCGCCCCTTCACAGCAAGGGCGGCCGCAACGTACACGGCCGGGTCACCGCGCGCCACCAGGGCGGCGGTCACAAGCGCGCCTACCGGATCATCGACTTCCGCAGGCACGACAAGGACGGTATCCCGGCCAAGGTCGCTCACATCGAGTACGACCCCAACCGCACCGCCAACATCGCGCTGCTCCACTACGCCGACGGCGAGAAGCGCTACATCATCGCGCCGACCGGCCTCAAGCAGGGTGACCGGATCGAGAACGGTCCCGCCGCCGACATCAAGCCGGGCAACTGCCTGCCGCTGCGCAACATCCCGACCGGTACCTTCATCCACGCGGTGGAGCTCCGTCCGGGCGGGGGCGCCAAGCTCGGCCGCTCCGCGGGCGCTCAGATCCAGCTCCTCGCCAAGGAGGGCCAGTACGCCACGCTGCGTATGCCGTCCGGTGAGATGCGCATGGTGGACGTGCGCTGCCGCGCCACGGTCGGCCAGGTCGGCAACGCCGAGCAGGCCAACATCAACTGGGGCAAGGCCGGCCGTATGCGGTGGAAGGGCAAGCGCCCGACCGTCCGTGGTGTCGCGATGAACCCCGTCGACCACCCGCACGGTGGTGGTGAGGGCAAGACCTCCGGTGGTCGTCACCCGGTGAACCCCAAGGGCAAGCCCGAGGGCCGTACCCGTCAGGCGAACAAGGCCAGCGACAGGCTGATCATCCGCCGTCGGTCCAAGAGGAAGAAGCGGTAGGAGCAGCCGAAATGCCACGTAGCCTTAAGAAGGGTCCCTTCGTGGACGAGCACCTTCAGAAGAAGGTGGACGCCCAGAACGAGAAGGGCACCAAGAACGTCATCAAGACGTGGTCGCGGCGTTCCATGATCGTCCCCGACATGCTCGGTCACACGATCGCTGTGCACGACGGCCGCAAGCACGTCCCGGTGTTCGTCACCGAGTCGATGATCGGTCACAAGCTCGGAGAGTTCGCTCCCACGCGGACGTTCCGCAGCCACGTCAAGGAAGACCGCCGCAGCCGGCGGTAAGCGTCCCAGAAGTAGGAGAAAGCGATGGAAGCCAGGGCTCAGGCGCGGTTCGTCCGTGTCACGCCCCTCAAGGCCCGCCGCGTGGTGGACCTTATTCGCGGGCTGCCCGCTTCGGAGGCGCAGGCCGTGCTGCAGTTCGCTCCCCAGTCGGCGAGCGAGCCGATCTACAAGGTGCTCAGCTCCGCCATGGCGAACGCCGAGCACAACTTCAATCTCGACCCCAGCACGCTCGTCGTGAGCCGCGCGTGGGTCGACGAGGGCCCGACGCTGAAGCGGTTCCGCCCGCGTGCACAGGGTCGCGCCTATCGGATCAACAAGCGGACGAGCCACATCACCGTGATCGTGGAGTCCCGCGAGCCGAAGGGAAGGACCCGATAGTGGGCCAGAAGGTTAACCCGCACGGGTTCCGCCTCGGCATCACGACCGACTTCAAGAGCCGGTGGTACGCCGACAAGCTGTACAAGTCGTACGTCGCCGAGGACGTGGCGATCCGCCGCATGCTGCAGAAGGGCATGGAGCGGGCCGGCATCTCCAAGGTCGAGATCGAGCGCACCACGGACCGCGTGCAGGTGGACATCCACACCGCGCGTCCCGGCATCGTGATCGGCCGCCGCGGCGCCGAGGCCGACCGCATCCGCGGTGACCTGGAGAAGCTGACCAAGAAGCAGGTCCAGCTCAACATCCTCGAGGTCAAGAACCCGGAGATCGACGCCCAGCTCGTCGCGCAGGGCGTCGCCGAGCAGCTGTCGAGCCGCGTCTCGTTCCGCCGCGCCATGCGCAAGGCGATGCAGTCGGCCATGAAGTCCGGCGCCAAGGGCATCCGTGTCCAGTGCTCCGGTCGTCTGGGCGGCGCCGAGATGTCCCGGTCGGAGTTCTACCGCGAGGGCCGCGTGCCGCTGCACACCCTCCGCGCGGACATCGACTACGGCTTCTACGAGGCCCGCACGACCTTCGGCCGCATCGGCGTGAAGGTCTGGATCTACAAGGGCGAGGCTCCGACGAGCCGCGCCGAGCGTGAGGCGGCCGCCGCCGGCGCTCGTGCCGGCCAGCGTCGCGAGCGTGACGACCGTCGTGGTGGCGGTGGCGACCGTCCGCGTCGTGGTGGCGGTGACCGCCCCCGTCGCGGTGGTGGCCGCGGCGACCGCGCCCCCCGTAACGAGGCGGCTTCGCAGGCCGCCCCCGAGACCGGCCCGGCTGCGCAGCCGGGTGCTGAAGGGAGCTGACCATGCTGATCCCGCGCAGGGTCAAGCACCGCAAGCAGCACCGGCCTGACCGCAGCGGAGCCGCCAAGGGCGGCACCAGGGTCGTGTTCGGCGAGTTCGGCATCCAGGCTGTTGAGCACTCCTACGTGACCAACCGCCAGATCGAGTCGGCTCGTATCGCGATGACCCGTCACATCCGCCGTGGCGGCAAGGTGTGGATCAACATCTACCCCGACCGTCCGCTCACCAAGAAGCCGGCCGAGACCCGCATGGGTTCCGGTAAGGGTTCGCCCGAGTGGTGGATCGCCAACGTCAAGCCCGGACGCGTGATGTTCGAGCTGTCCGGCGTGGCGGAGCCGATCGCGCGTGAGGCGCTTCAGCGCGCGATCCACAAGCTGCCGATGAAGTGCAAGATCGTTAAGCGTGAAGTGGGTGAGGCGTGATGGCTAAGGGCCTGACCGCCGGCGAGCTGCGAGTGGAGGACCAGGACACCCTGGTGCAGAAGCTCAAGGAGGCCAAGGAGGAGCTGTTCAACCTCCGCTTCCAGGCGGCGACCGGTCAGTTGGAGAGCCACGGGCGGCTGCGCGCCGTCCGCCGCGAGATCGCCCGTATCTACACCGTGATGCGCGAGCGCGAGCTGGGCATCGTCACGGTCGAGAAGGAGACGAGCGATGGCTGAGACCACCGAGACCCCCGAGACCGCCGAGAACGGCGAGTCCCGGAACTTCCGCAAGGTCCGCGAGGGCCTCGTCGTCAGCGACAAGATGGACAAGACCGTCGTCGTCGCCGTCGAGGACCGCGTGAAGCACCGTCTGTACGGCAAGGTCATCCGCCGTACGACCAAGTACAAGGCGCACGACGAGGCCAACGCCTGCGGCGTCGGCGACCGCGTGCTGCTGATGGAGACCCGCCCCCTCTCCGCCACCAAGCGGTGGAGGGTCGTGGAGATCCTCGAGAAGGCCAAGTAGTCCTTCTCGGATAGACCGCGCCTCGTGGGGGCTCTCAGAGCCCCCATGACGGCGTCCAAGGACGCCGGGGCCTCACCACCCCGCGTCGCCTGCGGTGCGGCGCCCTACGGGCGCTGTGGCCGTGGGAACAAGACAATGACAGGTTCCGCCAGGCTCAGCATCTGAGAACCGGCGCGACTAACAGGAGTAGACGTGATCCAGCAGGAGTCGCGGCTCAAGGTCGCCGACAACACGGGCGCGAAGGAGATCCTTTGCATCCGCGTTCTCGGCGGCTCGGGCCGACGCTACGCCGGTATCGGCGACGTCATCGTCGCCACTGTCAAGGACGCGCTGCCGGGCAGCACGGGCGTCAAGAAGGGCGACGTGGTCAAGGCCGTCGTCGTCCGCACGGTCAAGGAGCGGCGCCGGCCCGACGGCTCCTACATCCGCTTCGACGAGAACGCCGCCGTCATCATCAAGGACAGCGGTGACCCTCGTGGCACTCGTATCTTCGGTCCGGTCGGCCGCGAGCTGCGCGACAAGAAGTTCATGCGCATCATCTCGCTCGCCCCGGAGGTGTTGTAATGCCGAAGTCGCTGCATGTCAGGAAGGGTGACCTGGTCCAGGTCATCGCCGGCAAGGACAAGGGTGCCAAGGGCCGTGTGATCGCCACTCTCCCGCGCGAGGACCGCGTGGTGGTCGAGGGCGTCAACATGATCAAGAAGCACACCAAGGAGACCCACCAGGGCCCGCGCGGCGCCAAGACCGGCGGCGTGCAGACCATGGAGGCTCCGATCCACGTGTCCAACGTGAAGAAGCTCAAGGACGACAAGCCCGCCGACAAGGCCGACGACAAGAAGGCCGACGAGACGGGTGAGGACAGCTGATGACTGCCACGACCACCGAGAACGAGACCGCGACCGAGCGCCCGACGCCGCGACTCAAGACGAAGTACCGCGAGGAGATCGCGGCCCAGCTTCGTGAGCAGTTCGGCATCGAGAACGTCATGCAGATCCCGGCCCTGACCAAGATCAAGGTCAACATGGGTGTGGGTGAGGCGGCTCGCGACTCCAAGCTCATCGAAGGCGCCGTCCGCGACCTCACCGCGATCACCGGCCAGAAGCCGGCCGTCGTCCGGGCCCGCAAGTCCATCGCCCAGTTCAAGCTGCGCGAGGGCATGCCGATCGGCGCGCACGTCACGCTGCGCGGCGACCGCATGTGGGAGTTCCTCGACCGGCTGCTGTCGCTGGCCCTGCCCCGCATCAGGGACTTCCGCGGCCTGTCGCCGAAGCAGTTCGACGGCAACGGCAACTACACGTTCGGCCTGACCGAGCAGGTCATGTTCCACGAGGTCGACCAGGACAAGGTGGACCGGCCGCGGGGCATGGACATCACGATCGTGACCACCGCGAAGAACGACGACCAGGGCCGGGCGCTGCTGAAGCTCCTCGGCTTCCCGTTCAAGGAGGCCTGATCCAATGGCGAAGAAGTCGCTGATCGCCAAGGCGGGGCGCAAGCAGAAGTTCGAGGTCCGGGCCTACACGCGGTGCTCGCGCTGCGGGCGTCCGCGCGCCGTGTACAGGAAGTTCGGCCTGTGCCGCGTGTGCTTCCGCGAGATGGCGCACCGGGGCGAGCTGCCCGGCATCACCAAGTCGAGCTGGTAGATACCCTGAAGGGCGGCTCTCTCGCAGGGCCGCCCCTCATGTTCGTAGAAGACAGGGCGCTGAGCGCCCATGACCACGCCACAGGTCCACCGGCAGAGCGCTGCTTGGCCGACTGGAAACCGTGGTGAGGAAGGCCACTGGCCATGACGATGACCGACCCGATCGCAGACATGCTCACGCGTCTGCGCAACGCGAATTCGGCGTACCACGACAGCGTGTCGATGCCGTACTCGAAGATCAAGGCGCACATCGCCGAGATCCTCCAGCAGGAGGGTTACATCCAGGCTTGGACCGTCGAGGACGCCAAGGTTGGGAAGAACCTCGTGGTGGAGCTCAAGTTCGGGCCCACCCGTGAGCGGTCGCTCTCGGGCCTGCGCCGGGTTTCCAAGCCCGGTCTGCGGGTTTATGCGAAGAAGGACAACCTGCCTCGAGTCCTGGGCGGACTGGGCGTCGCGATCATCTCGACGTCCCACGGCCTCATGACCGACAAGCAGGCCGGCAAGCGTGGCGTGGGCGGCGAAGTCCTCGCCTACGTCTGGTAGAGGGGAGGAACACAGCATGTCGCGAATCGGACGGCTGCCCATCCCTGTGCCGAGTGGCGTCGACATCACGATCGACGGCCAGGATGTCCAGGTCAAGGGCCCGAAGGGCACGCTCACTCACACGGTCGCCGAGCCCATCAAGGTGGCGCGCGACGACGACGGCGCCATCGCCGTCACCCGGCCGAACGACGAGAACAAGGTCCGTGCGCTGCACGGCCTGTCCAGGACGCTGATCGCCAACATGGTGCAGGGTGTCACTCAGGGCTACTCCAAGAGCCTTGAGATCGTCGGCGTCGGTTACCGCGTCCAGGCCAAGGGCCCGACGCAGCTGGAGTTCTCTCTGGGCTTCAGCCACCCGGTCATCGTCGACGCCCCCGAGGGCGTCAGCTTCCGCGTCGAGAAGCCGACCCTGTTCCACGTGGACGGCATCGACAAGCAGAAGGTCGGCGAGGTCGCGGCCAACATCCGCAAGTTGCGCAAGCCTGACCCGTACAAGGGCAAGGGCGTGCGCTACCAGGGCGAACAGATCCGCCGCAAGGTCGGAAAGGCTGGTAAGTAGGCATGGCTCCGAAGGTTGCGTTCAGCAAGCACACGGCTGCCCGCACCGTCTCGCGGGCCCGCCGTCACCGCCGCGTCCGCAAGTTCGTCGTCGGTACGGCCGAGCGTCCGCGCCTGGTCGTCAACCGGTCGACCCGTCACATGTTCGTCCAGATCGTGGACGACTCCGTCGGTCACACGCTGGTGAGCGCGTCCACCATGGACCCCTCGCTGCGCTCGGTGGAGGCGGACAAGACCGAGAAGGCGAAGAAGGTCGGCGAGCTCCTCGCTCAGCGGGCCAAGGAAGCCGGCATCACCAAGGTCGTCTTCGACCGCGGTGGCAACCGGTACGCCGGGCGGATCGCCGCCCTGGCGGACAGTGCCCGCGAAGGTGGGCTCGAGTTCTGATGACCAACGCTGAGAAGAGGAACCACTGATGGCTGCAGCTCCGCGTCGCGGTGGCGGCACCGGTGGCGAGCGGCGGGACCGTCGTGACGATCGCCGCGGTGGCGCCGCCGACAAGGGCGTCTCGTACATCGAGCGCGTAGTGAAGATCAACCGAGTGGCCAAGGTCGTGAAGGGTGGTCGTCGCTTCAGCTTCACCGCCCTCGTCGTCGTCGGTGACGGCAACGGCCTGGTCGGCGTCGGCTACGGCAAGGCCAAGGAAGTCCCCGCGGCCATCGCCAAGGGTGTCGAAGAGGCGAAGAAGCACTTCTTCAAGGTGCCCAGGATCCAGGGCACCATCCCGCACACCGTGCAGGGCGAGGAGGCGGCCGGCGTCGTCTTCCTGCGTCCGGCCTCGGCCGGTACCGGCGTCATCGCCGGTGGCCCGGTGCGCGCGGTGCTGGAGTGCGCGGGCATCCACGACGTGCTGTCCAAGTCGCTCGGCTCCGACAACCCGATCAACATCGTGCACGCCACCGTGGCGGCGCTGAAGGGCCTTTCGCGCCCCGAAGAGATCGCCGCCCGCCGTGGCCTGCCGATCGAGGACGTGGCCCCGCCTGCCATGCTCAAGGCCCAGCGTGAGGGCCTGGCGGAGGCGGCGGCCGCGAAGGCGGTGAGCTAGTCATGGCACGCCTGAAGATCACTCAGGTTCGCTCGAAGATCGGTGGCAAGCAGAACCAGCGTGACTCGCTGCGTTCGCTTGGCCTGAAGCGAATCGGCGACGTCGTCGTCAAGGAGGACCGCCCCGAGATTCGCGGGATGGTCTCCGTGGTGACGCACCTCGTCGAGGTGGAAGAGGTCGACTAGTCATGACTGACAAGGCTCCGCTCAAGATTCACGACCTGCGTCCGGCCCCCGGCGCCAACAAGCCGAAGATCCGCAAGGGTCGCGGCGAGGCGTCGAAGGGCAAGACGGCCGGTCGCGGCACCAAGGGCTCGCACGCCCGTACCACGGTGCCCCTCGGTTTCGAGGGTGGCCAGGTGCCGCTGCAGAGGCGTCTGCCGAAGCTCAAGGGCTTCTCCAACGCCCTGTTCAAGACGACCTACCAGGTCGTCAACCTCGACAGGATCGGCGAGCTGTTCCCCGAGGGTGGCGAGGTCACCGTCGAGGGCCTGGTCGCCAAGGGTGCTGTTCGCAAGAACCAGCTCGTGAAGGTGCTCGGCACCGGCGAGATCTCGGTCGCGGTGAACGTGACGGCGCACGCCTTCTCGTCCTCCGCGAAGGAGAAGATCGCCGCCGCCGGTGGTTCCGTTACCGAGCTGTAGTAACGCTATGACGAGGCGTGGGGGCTCTGACAATGGGCCCCCACGCCCGTAGTGCGTTAGAGTTCGCGAGACGGCAGGCTTCTGTCCGGCTCGTTTGACAATGAGACTTCAGATGGCAGATCCCCGCACCATCGCTTACTCACACCGCCGTAAAGGCGCGCAGGAGGGACCGTGCTGACCGCGTTTACCCGGGCGTTCCGGACACCGGACCTGCGCAAGAAGTTGCTCTTCACCCTGGGCATCATCGCGCTTTTCCGTCTCGGCTCGGTTCTTCCGACCCCGGGAGTCCACGTCCAGAACCTCCGCGCCTGTTTCGACCAGGCACGGAGTGGCGACACCGGCAACATCTACGGGATGGTCCAGCTGTTCAGCGGCGGTGCGCTGCTGAAGCTTTCCGTGTTCGCGCTGGGCATCATGCCGTACATCACCGCGAGCATCATTCTTCAGCTGCTCGTCGTGGTCATTCCGCGACTCGAAGCGTTGAAGAAGGAAGGCCAGTCCGGGCAGACCAAGATCACGCAGTATACGCGTTATCTGACCATCGGGCTCGCGGTTCTGCAGTCCACCGCTTTCATCGCGCTGGCCCGTACCGGTCAGCTCTTCCCCAATTGCCAGCAGGACGTTCTGCTCGACCCCGACAACATCTTCCAGATCGTGACGATGGTGGTCATCATGACCGCCGGTACGTCGGTGATCATGTGGCTCGGTGAGCTCATCACCGACCGCGGTGTCGGCAACGGCATGTCCATCCTGATCTTCACGCAGGTCGTCGCGGTCTTCCCCTCCGAGCTGTCCAACATCTTCTCGGCCAACAAGTTCACCTTCGCGGTCGTCATGGTGGTCGGCGTCTTCATGATCGCCGCGGTGGTCTTCGTCGAGCAGGCGCAGCGGCGCATCCCGGTGCAGTACGCCAAGCGGATGGTCGGGCGCCGGATGTACGGCGGCACCTCCACCTACATCCCGCTGAAGGTCAACCAGGCCGGCATCATCCCGGTGATCTTCGCGTCGTCCCTGCTCTACCTGCCGCAGCTGATCACCTCGCTGTTCCAGACGAGCGACAACGTGGTGGTCACCTGGATCTCCCAGAACCTGGCCACGGGCGACACCCCGATCTACATGGCCACGTTCTTCCTGCTGATCATCTTCTTCACGTACTTCTACGTGTCGATTACGTTCAACCCCACTGAAGTCGCCGACAACATGAAGAAGTACGGTGGTTTCATTCCGGGCATCCGCCCCGGCCGGCCGACGGCTGAATACCTGAACTTCGTGCTCACTCGTCTGACCGCGCCGGGCTCGCTCTATCTGGGTCTGATCTCCATGGTCCCGATCGTCGCGCTGGCGGTGTCCGGTGCGAGCCAGAACTTCCCGTTCGGAGGGACGAGTATTCTGATCATGGTAGGCGTCGGCCTGGACACGGTTAAGCAGATCGAGAGCCAGCTGCAGCAGCGTAACTACGAAGGTTTCCTGCGGTAGTGCGTCTCGTTCTGGTGGGGCCCCCCGGAGCGGGTAAGGGGACACAGGCCCAGTACATCGCATCGAACCTGTCCATCCCGAAGATTTCGACAGGTGACATCTTCCGTGCCAACGTCTCCGGCGGCACGGATCTTGGCAAGCTGGCCAAGACGTACATGGACCGTGGTGACCTGGTGCCCGATGAGGTCACCATCGCCATGGTCCGTGACCGTCTGTCCGAGGACGACGCGCAGGACGGGTTCCTGCTCGACGGCTTCCCGAGGAACGTCGCGCAGGCGGAGATCCTGCGCGACATGCTCAAGGACTGGGGCCAGGCGCTCGATCTCGTGCTCGAGCTTGTGGTGGACGACGACGAGGTGGTCAGGCGGCTGGCCGGCCGGCGCACCTGCAGTCAGTGCGGGCGCATCTGGCACGTCGAGTTCGACGACAAGAAGGACGACAAGTGTGACGCGTGCGGGGGCGCGCTGTTCCAGCGGGACGACGACAAGGAAGAGACCGTCCGGCACCGCCTGGAGGTCTACCAGGAGCAGACGGCTCCGCTGGTCTCCTACTACGCCGACGAGGGCATCCTCGTGGGCGTCGACGCGACAGGGCCGGTCGAGGAGGTCACTCAGCGGGCCATGGACGCGATCCGGCCGTTCCTGGGCTGAACCAGTTACGACCGATTTGCGGAGGTGGCACGGGTTTCCGTGCCACCTCGCGGCTATTGTGGGGGAATTGGGCCCCCACTGCGGCCCGTTGAGACCCAGGGGGGCAGAAGATGTTCAAACGCAACAGACACGGCATCCAGATCAAGTCGCCTGAGCAGCTGGAGAAGATGCGGGCGGCGGGCCTGGTGGTGGGGCAGACGCTCGACCTGCTCAAGCGCTCGGTCGAGCCCGGCATGACGCCCCTCGACCTCGACGTCATCGCCGAGAAGGCGATCAGGGACGCCGGCGCCATCCCGTCGTTCAAGGGCTACCAGGGCTTCCCCGCCACGATCTGCGCGTCGGTGAACGACGAGGTCGTCCACGGCATCCCGACGAACGCCCGCAAGCTGCGCGAGGGCGACATCATCTCGATCGACTGCGGCGCCATCCTGGAGGGCTGGCACGGCGACTCCGCCGTCACCGTCCCGATCGGCGAGGTGGACCCGAAGCTGACCGAGCTCATGCGGGTCACGGAAGAGGCCATGTGGCGCGGTATCGCCGCGCTGAAGCCCGGCCGGCACCTGTCCGACATCGGCTACGAGATCGAGCGTTACGTGCGCTCTCAGGGCCGCTACGGCATCCCTCCGGAGTACGGAGGCCACGGCATCGGCACCGAGATGCACATGGACCCGTGGATCGCCAACCACGGCAAGCCCGGCCGGGGCCCCGCCCTGGAGGAGGGCATGTGCCTGGCGATCGAGCCCATGGTCAACCTCGGCACCGAGCGCACCCGCGTCCTGGCCGACGACTGGACCGTGGTCACCGTCGACGGGAAGCACTCCGCGCACTTCGAACACAGCGTCGCCGTGACACATAATGGTCCTTGGGTGCTGACCGCTCTTGACGGGGGCGAATCGCGCCTGGCCCAACTGCAGAACTAGCCGGGAGTGGGTGGGATGGCGAACAGCCCCGAGATGCGTGCCTCCGACGCCGACCGAGACCGGGTCGCCGCCATCCTCCGCGAGCACACCGCGCAGGGCCGGATCACGATGGACGAGTTCAACGACCGGCTCGAGAGCCTCTACAAGAGCAAGACCTACGGCGAGCTGGCCAAGCTGACGGCCGACCTGCCCGACGTCGACCTGCGCCACCTCCCGGTCAAGGCGGCCCCCGCGGGCAAGCCGCAGCCCAAGGGCATGCACACCGGCATGAAGGCGGCCTGGAGCGCCTGGGCGGCGGCCAGCGGCATCAACTGGGTGATCTGGTTAATCGTGAGCATCACCGCCGGCCACACCATCTATCCGTGGCCGCTGTGGGTGATGGGCCCGTGGGGCGTGATCCTGCTGGTCAGCACGATCTTCGGGGACAACAAGCCGAAGCAGGGCTAGGGGTTTGTGCACTAGTGCACTGTGTGCATTCGTGCGCAGTCCGCAGGCGGCCGGCTTCCTAACGTGAGCGGTGTCGACCACGACTCACGGAGGAACCCACATGCGCAAGGTCCTTGCAGCCACCGCTCTCGCCGGCTCGATGGCGGTCGCCGCCCTGGCCGTCAGCCCCGCCGCGCAGGCCGCGACCACCGCCACCGTCTCCGCTTCTTCGAGCGGCTGGGGCAAGTACTACTCCAGCAACAACAAGGCCTACACCTACGGCAAGACGTACAAGTCGGGTGGCAAGGTCTACACCCACTGGTACGGCAAGGAGTCCTCGCCGAAGCACGGCTACGTCTGGTTCAAGTACTACTCCGGCGGCAAGTGGCACCAGTTCTACCGCCACTGGAACGGCTCGTACGACGCGACCTGGTCGGGCAGGGGGATCAAGAAGATCGACACCTGGACCTGCTGGGGCGGCAAGCACAAGTACTGCGGCTCGCACCACCGCATCTACGGCTAGCCGGTACGGTGAGGCCCGCCGGGATTCCCCGCGGCGGGCCTTTCGCCATGTGTGCCGGGCGTTCGGGGCGTGGGGTAGACTTCACATGGTTGTGTCAGGACACCTGGCACGCGTTTCGCGTTTTGGGCTCAGGTGTCGTACACTCCTTAGTCGGCTCACTATGACTTCTCACGCGTCGGCGATCTTTGCCGATCGCCGCTCTCTTCGAAGCGTGAAGGTCGCGGCTGCTTAGTGAACCGGAGCCTCAGACGACCGATCAGTGAAACGCGAGGAATTTTGGCCAAGAAAGACGGCGCCATCGAGATCGAGGGCACTGTGGTCGAATCGCTCCCGAACGCCATGTTCCGGGTGCAGCTCGACAACGGCCACAAAGTCCTGGCCCACATCAGCGGGCGCATGCGGATGCACTACATCCGTATCCTGCCCGACGACCGGGTGGTTGTTGAGCTGAGCCCCTACGACCTCAGTCGTGGGCGGATCGTCTACCGATACAAGTAAAGACGTCTGAGGACACGAAGGACAATGAAGGTAAAGCCGAGCGTCAAGAAGATCTGCGACAAGTGCAAGGTGATCCGCCGGCACGGTCGCGTCATGGTGATCTGCGACAACCTGCGCCACAAGCAGCGCCAGGGTTAGTCGCCGCAAGGCTTCTCCGAGTCCGCCCCAGCAGGGAGCGGGCTCGATCCATGAGGAGCCTCGCCCACACGTAGTCGCGTCTCACACCTGAGCAGGCAGCGCACGCTGAACCGTTCAGGAGACCCCCGGTCGGAGGCCGGGGCCCTCACCCCGGGCATTGGGGAGGGGTAGTGCGGCGCAAGACCTCCGCCACAAAGAAGGAGAATGCCCGACCATGGCTCGCCTGGTTGGCGTCGACCTCCCCCGCGAAAAGCGGCTGGAGATCGCTCTCACCTACATTTACGGAATCGGCCGCACCCGCGCCAAGGAGATCCTCGAGGCGACCGGTGTCAGCGGTGACCTCCGCGTGCACCAGCTCTCCGACACCGAGCTCGTCCCGATGCGTGACTACATCGAGGCGAACTTCAAGATCGAGGGTGACCTGCGCCGCGAGGTCCAGGCCGACATTCGTCGCAAGATCGAGATCGGTTGTTACCAGGGCATCCGGCACCGCAAGGGCCTGCCCGTGCACGGTCAGCGCACGCAGACCAACGCGCGCACCCGTAAGGGCAAGAAGAAGACCGTCGCCGGCAAGAAGAAGCCCGGTAAGAAGTAGTCCCGCAGCCGCGGACCGAAGACCTCAGGAGTGAAGGCAAGCAATGCCTCCTAAGAGCCGCCAGGGTGCGCCTAAGAAGGTGCGCCGCAAGGAGAAGAAGAACGTCGCTCACGGGCACGCCCACATCAAGAGCACGTTCAACAACACGATCGTCTCGATCACCGACCCCAACGGGAACGTGATCTCCTGGGCCAGCGCCGGCCACGTGGGTTTCAAGGGCTCCCGCAAGTCCACCCCGTTCGCCGCCCAGATGGCCGCCGAGAACGCCGCCCGCCGCGCCATGGAGCACGGCATGCGCAAGGTCGACGTCTTCGTCAAGGGCCCCGGCTCCGGCCGTGAGACCGCGATCCGCTCGCTGCAGGCCACCGGCCTCGAGGTGGGCTCGATCCAGGACGTCACCCCGGTCCCGCACAACGGTTGCCGGCCGCCGAAGCGCCGCCGCGTCTGACTTAGCCCAGGAGATAGAGAGAAATGGCTCGTTACACGGGCGCGGACTGCAAGCTCTGCCGTCGCGAGAAGACCAAGCTCTTCCTCAAGGGCAGCAAGTGCGAATCCGCCAAGTGCCCCATCGAGATCCGTCCTTACCCGCCGGGTGAGCACGGCCGCGGACGCCCCAAGGAGTCCGAGTACCAGCTTCAGCTTCGCGAGAAGCAGAAGACCCGCCGCATCTACGGCGTCCTCGAGAAGCAGTTCCACAACTACTACGAGGAGGCCGCGGGCCGGACGGGCAAGTCGGGCGAGGTGCTGCTCCAGATCCTGGAGAGCCGTCTCGACAACGTCGTCTACCGCGCCGGTTTCGCGCAGTCGCGTGACGCCGCCCGCCAGCAGGTCCGTCACGGGCACTTCCTGGTGAACGGCAAGAAGGTCGACATCCCGTCGTACCGCGTGCGTGAGCACGACATCATCGAGGTGCGCGAGACCAAGCGCAACCTCATGCCGTACGAGGTGGCCCGCGCCACCGCCGGCGAGCGCACCGTGCCCGCGTGGCTCGGCGTCGTGCCGGACAAGCTCCGCGTCCTGGTTCACCAGCTGCCGGTTCGCCAGCAGATCGACACCCAGGTCCAGGAGCAGCTCATCGTCGAGTACTACTCGAAGTAAGTAGTCACTCGTCCGGTCGGGGTGCGGCATGCCGTACCCCGACTAGGCTGTTTATCGGAGTGGCGTCATATAGCGGTCGCCACACGAAAAAGGGGAGAACCCGCACATGCTGATCGCTCAGCGTCCGACCCTTCTCGAAGAGTCGATCGACGAGACCCGGTCCCGGTTCGTCATCGAGCCGCTGGAGCCCGGCTTCGGCTACACCATCGGCAACTCTCTGCGCCGCACGCTGCTGTCGTCCATCCCGGGCGCGGCCGTGACGAGCATCCGCATCGAGGGCGTGCTGCACGAGTTCTCGACCGTTCCCGGGGTCAAGGAAGACGTCACCGACATCATCCTCAACCTCAAGGAGCTGGTCGTCTCCTCCGAGCACGACGAGCCCGTCGTGATGTACCTGCGCAAGCAGGGCCCGGGCGAGGTCACCGCCGCCGACATCGCGCCCCCGGCCGGTGTCGAGGTGCACAACCCCGAGCTGCGCATCGCCACCCTCAACGGCAAGGCCAAGCTGGAGATGGAGCTGACCGTCGAGCGCGGTCGCGGCTACGTCTCCGCCGCCCAGAACAAGCAGCCGGGCCAGGAGATCGGCCGGATCCCGATCGACTCCATCTACTCCCCGGTGCTCAAGGTCACCTACAAGGTCGAGGCCACCCGAGTCGAGCAGCGCACCGACTTCGACCGCCTCATCCTCGACGTCGAGACCAAGCCCGCCATGAAGCCCCGCGACGCGGTGGCCTCCGCCGGCAAGACCCTCGTCGAGCTCTTCGGCCTGGCCCGCGAGCTCAACGTCGAGGCCGAGGGCATCGACATCGGCCCGTCGCCGACCGACGCCGCCCTGGCCGCCGACCTGGCGCTGCCGATCGAGGAGCTCAACCTCACCGTCCGCTCCTACAACTGCCTCAAGCGCGAGGGCATCCACACCGTGGGTGAGCTCGTCGCCCGCAGCGAGCAGGACCTGCTCGACATCCGCAACTTCGGCGCCAAGTCGATCGAAGAGGTCAAGCAGAAGCTGCACGAGATGTCGCTGGCGCTCAAGGACTCCCCGCCCGGGTTCGACCCGAGCGCGGTGGCCGGCGGCGGCTACGACGACGACGACAGCGCGTACGTCGAGACCGAGCAGTACTGATTCACCGTCAGCCCCCGCGCTCGTGCGCGGGGGCTCAATAACGGACCGCGCCTGCGACCGCGGTCCGGCCCGACTCCGGTACCTGGTACGGCCGGGGCGGGTTAACCCAGGAGGAGAAAGACCATGCCCAAGCCCACCAAGGGTGCACGTCTTGGCGGCAGCCCGGCGCACGAGCGGCTGATCCTGGCCAACCTGGCCACGGACCTGTTCCGCCACGGCAAGATCCGCACGACGGTCGCCAAGGCCAAGCGCCTGCGCCCGCTCGCCGAGCGCCTGATCACCAAGGCGAAGAAGGGCGACATCCACAACCGGCGTCAGGTCCTGACCGTCGTTCGGGACAAGGGCGTCGTGCACCACCTGTTCACCGAGCTCGCGACGACGTTCGCCGAGCGGCCCGGTGGTTACACCCGCATCACCAAGATCGGCCCCCGTAAGGGCGACAACGCGCCGATGGCGGTCATCGAGCTGGTGACCGAGCCGCTGAACGGCGTCACCACGCGCCGCACCGAGGCTCCGGCCGCTGCCGCCGCTCCGGCCGCCGAGGAGACGAAGGCTGAGGAGACCGAGGCGCCTGAGGCTGCCGAGGCCACTGAGGCCAAGGCTGAGGCCGCCGACGAGGCTCCCGCCGCCGAGGCTGCCGAGGCCGGCGAGGCGA
The DNA here is from genome assembly GCF_900323885.1 of [Actinomadura] parvosata subsp. kistnae. Classification (GTDB taxonomy): domain Bacteria; phylum Actinomycetota; class Actinomycetes; order Streptosporangiales; family Streptosporangiaceae; genus Nonomuraea; species Nonomuraea composti. The sequence goes on from NZ_OOHJ01000018.1 coordinate 3,689,014, forward strand.
AGAAGGACGAGGCCTGATTTTTCAGGCCGAGCAGGACATTGCCTGAGCGTTCAGGCGTTTGAGACGGGCCCGGATCCCCTCGCGGGGGTTCGGGTCCGTTTTTCTCTTTTGGGAGGTTCATCGTGGTACGGCTCCGCCTCGACCTCGCGTACGACGGGACCGACTTCTCCGGCTGGGCTCGGCAGCCGGGGCTGCGGACGGTCCAGGGGGAGATCGAGCAGGCGCTCGGCCGGATCCTGCGGCTCGACGGGCCCGCCATGCTGACCGTGGCCGGGCGTACCGACGCGGGGGTGCACGCGCGCGGTCAGGTGGCCCACGTGGACGTGCCTGAGGCGGCGCTGGGGGAGCTCGACGGCAACCGCGGGCCTCTGGGCGTCGATGAGCGGCTCTCTGCGCTCGTGCGGCGGCTCGGTGGTGTCCTGGAGCCAGATGTACGGATTTATCGGGTCTCGGTGGCTCCTGAGGGCTTTGACGCACGGTTCTCCGCGATGTTCCGGCGGTACGCGTACCGGGTGAGTGACGCGGCCGGAGGCGTCGACCCGCTGCGGCGGCGCGAGGTCGTCTGGCACAACCGGCCCCTCGACCTCGACGCCATGAACGCGGCCGCGGCCCGGCTGGTCGGCGAGCACGACTTCGCGGCGTTCTGCAAGAAGCGGGAAGGGGCCACGACGATCAGGGAGCTGCAGCGGCTGGAGTGGGAGCGGCGGGCGGACGGCGTCCTGGAGGCCACGGTCGTCGCCGACGCGTTCTGCCACTCGATGGTGCGGGCCCTGGTCGGGTCGCTGCTCGCGGCCGGCGACGGGCGGCGGCCCGTGGAGTGGCCGGGGCAGGTGCTGGCGCGGGCCGTACGCGACTCCGGGGTGCATGTCGCGCCCGCGCACGGGCTGTGCCTGGAGGAAGTGGGCTACCCGCCGGAGGCCGAGCTCGCCGCGCGGGCTCAGGCCACGCGGCGAGTACGCACCGCCTCGACGCAGTTGTGAGGCGGGCCAGCCTCGCTTGATGCGGCGTCAGCCTCCCGTGATGCCGCGTCAGGCTCCCGTGATGCGGCGTCAGGCTCCTGTGATGCGGCGTCAGCCCTTCGTGATCCGCGTCAGCCCTTCGTGATCTGCGTCAGCCCTTCGTGATGCGGCGTTCGAGCACCAGGGCGGTCTGGTCGCGGAACGCGCCGCTGACCTTCGGCAACGTCTTGTCCTTCGCCTCCGGCGTGTGGCCGTCGGCGTGGGTGGCGTAGCTGAAGACGATGTAACGGCCCCAGACCAGGCCCGCCGCGTAGCCGCCGGCGATGTGCACGCGCTCGCCCCCCGAGTTCTTCGGGCCGGGCAGCGGGCGGAACCAGATGTTGCGTGACAGATCCTTCGCCTGGTCCGTGGTGGTGGCGGCGTCCTTGTCCGGCAGGACCGCGATGCCCGTCGTGACGGCGTAGCGGCGCTTGCTGTCCACGTACGTCGCCCTAAGGACGCGCGTGCACTTCTGCGCCTTGAGCGCGTCGGCGAACGCGCCCGTCGCGGCCTTCTCGCAGGTCGTCTCCATGTCGGCCTTGACCCGCGTGAACGTGGTGCCCGCCGCATCCACCTTCTTCTTCGGGAACGCCTCCGACAACGACAGCTTCTGCGGGTCGGTCTGCTCCGAATTGAGGATCGACGAGCCGGCGACGTCCGGCGGCGAGGACGGCGCGGAGGTGCTCGGCGGCGCGCTCGCCCGGGTCGCCGCCGTCGTCGGCGGAGCGCTGCTCACCGCCTGGAAGGCGAAGAACCCGCCCGTCGCCACGCCCGCCAGGGCCAGCGCGCCCAGCGTCACCAGCAGGGCCCGCTTGCTCTTGGGCGGTGGCGGCGGTGGGGGCGGGGTCTGGAACGGGGGCTGCTTGAACGCGCCCGGCGGGAAGGCCGGACCGCCTGCCGGGGGCCTGGGCACGTCCAGGGACGTGGACGGGCGCTGGCCCCAGGAGTCTCTGGAGAACGGGAGCTCGGGCAGTTTGTCACCGGCGGGGGGTGTGGGGGGCCAGACGGGTACGTCGCCTGGCTCCGGCGGGCGGAGGGACGAGGAGGCGGTGGGGTCGGTCGCGTTCGGGTCGAAGTAGTGGGCCGGGCCCTGGGACGGACCCTGGGACGGGCCTTGGGATGGGCCTTGGGATGGGCCTTGGGATGGGTTCGCCTGGCCTTCCGCCTCCGCCGACGGATGGGCGATCGGGAAGGGCAGGGAGAGCCGGGTGTCCTCGGGTTGGAGCTCTTCCTGCTGGTCAGGGGTGGCGTGCGGGCGCGCGGGCCGGTCCTGATCCTGATCAGGGTGCGAGGGCGCGGGCTGGTGCTGGTCGTGGCCGCCCTTCGCCGGCGCGTCCGGGGCCTGGGGGATGCCGTCAGGCGGGGTCTCGGCGTCCTGCGCGCCCTGGCCCGTGATGGCGTCAGCGGGGCCGTGGTGGGCGGCGTGATCCGGACCCTGGTGGGCGGCGTCGTCCGGGCCTTCGCGCAAGGCGGCGGTGTCCGGGCCGTGCTGCGGCGCCGTCTGGGGCGTGGGCTGGTGAGCGGCTTGCGGCGAGGGCTGGTGGGTGGGGCGGGGGCCCGAGGGGTTCGTGGCGTCCTGCTCGCTGGGTGCGGGCAGGCCGTCCTGGGCGAACGGGGGCTCCGGCCGGTCGGCAGCGGCCCGGTTCGCGTCAGTGGTGGCCTGGTGGGGCGGGCGGGTGAAGCCCTCCGGGTTGGTCGCGTTCGGGTCGAAGGGCGGGGGGAGGCTCGGCTCGTCCGGCTCGGCCTCCAGCTCGCCCGTGGCGGCCGGCCATGGTGGCATGGCGTGCGGGTCGGAGAGGGGCGCGGGCCACGCCGGCATGCCCGCCGCGGCGGCGGTGAACGCGGGCGGCGGCTCCCACGGCGGCGCCCCCGGCACCACCGGCTCGCCCGGCCACCGGCCCGCCCCCTGCCCGGCCGCGCCCTCGGGCTGGTCCCAGGGGCGAATGTCCCGGATCCGGCCCGGCCGCGTCTGGCCATCCTCGGCCTCCCACGGCTGCCCGCCCTCGGGCGCCCCGAAGGGGGCGAAACCGGTCGGCGGCCCACCGAACGGCTGCTGGTAGGCGGGCGGCGCAAACGCATTCCCCGCAGGCGCCTCCTGCCCCGTGGGCGGCTCTTGACCACTGGGCGGCGCGGAGGATGGGCCGACGGGCGCCGCGAAGGGCTGGCCTGCGTGCGGCTCCTGGCCGGTAGGCGGGGTGAAGGGCTGGCCGGCAGGCGGCTCGTGGCCGACGGGCGCGGCGAACGGCTGACCGACGGGCGGCTCCTGCCCCGTGGGTGGCTCCTGGCCGGTGGGGGCGGCGAAGGGCTGGCTCGTGTGGGCGTCGTGGCCGACCGGTGCGGCGAAGGGCTGGCCGGCGGGCGGCTCCTGGTTCGGCCGTGCGCTGTGATCGGCTTGTGCGCCGAACGGTGGGTGAGTCGCGGCCGCTTCCCGGCCGGGCTGGCGCTGCTCGAACGCGTGCTGGCCGGAGGCGTGCTGGTTGGCCGACGGCGGGCCGGATGGCGCGGGGCCGGCCGGCGGCGGCCCGAGGGGCGCGGGGCCGCTCTGGGGCGGCTCGAACGCGCGCTGGTCCGGCGACGGCGCGCCGAAGGGCGCGGCGCCGGCCGAGGACGGGCCGAACGCATGCTGGTCGGCGGGGGGCTCCCAGCCGGGCTGCCGGCCGTCGAAGGCGTGCTGGTTGGGGGGTGGGGTGGTGGGGTCGGAGAACCAGTCGTAGGGGGAGGCGTCGTCGCCCGGCACCTCCCATGGCTGGGCGCCGGGCGACGTCTCCTGGTCGGATGGCGGCGCCTTCAGGACGGGTGGGACGGGACGCGCGTCGGCGTCCGCCGCCTCGTCGAAGGGATGGAACGCCGCTGGAACGTCTCGCCCGTTGGTCTGGCCGAAGCTCGGCGGTGGCGTCGCGGGGACGGCCGAGCGGTCGGCTTCCCTGCGATCGTGCTCAGACCCGGGTTCCTGGCCACGCATAGCTGGAGCCTAGCGAGAGTAGCGAGATCGTTATGTCGGTATGGGCGTTCCCAAGGGCATCACGAGTCCTCTACAAGCGCATATGCCCCACAAAGACCGCTCAGCTCAGCGCGCTGCCGGTGAGCGCCCGGTGGTCCAGAGCCTGGAACACGGTGGCCTTCGTGAGGTCGTTGATGGCCTCGGAAATCCGCTTCGACCCCTTCGAGTCGGGCTTCGTGCCGTCCTTGTTCTGGAACCAGACCAAGATCGCATAGTGCCCGTACGTGGAGATCTTCGCGCCTCCGGCGCCCGAGCCGAGGAGCTTGGTGACGCTGTCCTTGCCGGCCAGCGGCTTGACGTAGTTCTGCTTGTCGCCGGCCTTGGCCACCTTGGCGGCGTTCTTGCTGGAGCTGAGGTTGGCGACGCCGACCGTGCCGATCACCTTGCCCGCCTTGTCGCGGAAGCTCGCGCGGACGAACTGGGCGCACTTCGCGGACTTCAGCGCCTTCTTGAGATCATCGCCGAGGGCGCCGTCGTCGCACTTCTTGTCCTTGCTGGTGATCGTCATCTCGTAGCCGCGGCCCGAGACCGTGATCTTCTTCTTGGAGCCGAAGATCTCCTTGACCGAGATGGCGTCCGGGTCCGTCTTGCGGTCGGCGGCGAACCCGTACTTGCCGGCCGGCGCCGACGGCAGCGGTGCCGAGGTCGCCCTCGGGGCGGCCGTTTGGGCGGAGGTCGGGGTCTCGGCGTTCCACATCAGGTAGAGGCCGCCGCCGAGCAGGCCGAGCACCGCCACGCCGCCGATGACGGCCAGCAGCGGGCCGCGCGAGCGGGAGCCCTCGTCGTACGGACTCCAGCCGACCTTGCTCTGCGGCGCGCGGGATGTGCCGCCCTCGTCGGTCTTGCCGCCGTCGTCGCCCGCCTTGCGGTCCTTGCGGGAGCGGCGGCCCCTGCCGGCCGCGGACTCCTCGGCGCCGAAGTCCTCGGAGGCGAAGGGGTCCTTGCGGTTGTTGTCGGCGCCGCCGTCGTCGGGGCCGGCGGCGCGCCTGCCACGACGGCCCGGCCCGCGCCCCTCAGGCCGTTCGCCGGAACGGTCGCCGCCTTCGTTGTCCGGGCGTCCCTCGGCTCGGTTGTTCGAGGGATTGCCGGATCGTCCGTCCGGGCGTTCGTTCGGCCGGTTGTCGGGTCCGAAACCCCCTGGTCCGCCGCCCTGCGGGCCCGGGCCGCCGGGGCCGGGCGTGGGGGCGTTCGGGGCGCCGCCGCCGAAGGGGCCGCCCGCGAAGGGGTCGCCGCCGAACGGGTCGCCTCCGAGCGGGTCGGGCCGAAGAAGCCGCCGGACGACTGCGGGCCGCTCGGCGGGCCTTCGGAGGGCCTGCCGGGTCCGCCACCAGGTCCCCCACCGGGGCCTCCGGCGGGGCCGTTGCCTCCCGGGCCGCCTCCGCCCGGTCTGCCGCCTCCGGGTCCGTCCGGGCCTGCGCCGGGCCTGCCGGTCGCGGGGCCGCCGTTGCCGGGGCCGCCGTTCCCGAAGAAGTCGCCGCCCGGGCCGCCGTTGCCAGGGCTGCCGAAGAAGTCGCCGCCAGGGCCGCCGGCTCCGGGGGCGCCGTTGCCGAAGAAGTCGTTTCCAGGGGCGCCGCCTGGGCCGCCGTTGCCGGGGCCGCCTGCGGGGCCGCCGCGGGTGAAGAAGCCGCCGGAGGATCCGCTGTCAGAGGGGTTGTTGCCGGAGGGGCCGTTGTTCGCGGGGGCGCCGCTCATGAAGAGGCTGCCGGGCTCCCCGGCTCCAGGGCCGCCAGGACGGCCGGAGCCCGCGGGCCCACCGCCGCCGGGGCCACCGCCCGCAGGGCCGCCGTTGCCGGGGGCGCCGCTCCCGGGCCTGCCGCCCGCGGGGCCACCGCCGGGCCCGCCGCCAGGGCCGCCGGGGGCGCCAGGGCCAGGGCCAGGGGCGCCGGGGCCGCCGGGGCCGTTGGTGGTGAAGAAGCTGCCGGAAGGGCCGCCGAACCCGCCGGGCCCGCTGTCGAACGGATCGCGCGGGACGCTGCCGAAGGGGTCGGTGGAGCCGTTGCCGGAGGACTGGTCGTTGGCGGGGCCGCGGCTGGTGAAGAAGCCGCCGGAAGGCGCGCTGCCTGAGGAGTCGCCCGAGCCCTTCGAGCCGCCCCCCATCCCGTAGGGGGCGCTGCCCGTGCCGTTCTCACGTTCCCCACTGCCGTTGGAAACCATGCGGCGACATTACCGTGATGTTCGTCATTGGGTTCCGAAGTCCTGGGTCCACCATGGTCCTCCGGGCCCGGAGGCGACGCCGACGCCGATGGCTTTGAGTCCGCAGTCGAGGATGTTCCTGCGGTGGTCAGGGCTGTCGAGCCAGCCGTCCACGGCCTCCTGGGCGGTGCCGTAGCCGGCGCCGATGTTCTCGGCGGCGCCCCAGCGGTATCCGGCGCGTTCCATGCGGTCCCAGGGGGAGGCGCCGTCGGGGGAGTTGTGGGAGAGCCGTCCCGTGCGGGCCATCTCCAGCGAGTGCGTACGGGCGGAGCGCATGAGCGCGGAGTCGACCCGCAGCGGCCCGCAGCCGCGCCGCGCCCTGGCGGCGTTGGTCAGGGTGACGACCTGGGAGGCCATGCCCGTCATGACGCGCACCCCGTCGTCGTGGGGCTCGGCGACGACGGCGGGGTCGTCGTGGGTGTTGAATCCGTCGATCTGGTCTTTCGGCGTCCTCGCCGGCTTGGGGGTGGCGGTGCCGCGGGGCGTCTTCTTGGTGGTGATGCCCCGGGGGATGCGCTCGGCCTGCGGTTGCGCCTTCCTGGCCGTGGTGGGGGCGGGGTTGGCGGTGGCGGCGGCGGGCGGGGCGGTCTCGTTCAGGTAGACATGGGGGGTGGGCTCGGGGCCGTCGGTGAGGCGGCCGATGAGCACGCCGGTGAGGAGCACGGCCATGAGGCAGGTCAGCACACCCAGTCGGCTCCGGCGCCGAGGGCCGCGCTGGGTTTGCCGGGTGTGAGAGATCCGCCACATACCGCCGCTAACGATAGAGATGTCTGGTCCTGGGAAAGAAGGGGTCCCAGGGAAACGAAATCGAACCGTTCTGCGGTCGGGTAGACTCGCCTCGGGTTACCGGTCACTTTGACCTGCGCGCCTCGGGGCGGGTAACTTAGGTTCGTTGTGTGCATAGGTCCAGCGTGACCAATGCGCGGCGCGTCCGGCGTCATCTCCCGTGTTGAGGAGACGGAAGGTCCGGGCCGTCGTGTGCCCGCACCGACCGACCAATGTAGCTGTCGCATCCGACAGCGCCGAAGACGCGAGCATAAAGAAGGCTACGACCGTGCGCACGTACTCACCGAAGCCCGCCGACGTCCAGCGTCAGTGGTACGTCATCGACGCGACCGATGTCGTGCTGGGCCGGCTGGCCAGCCACGTCGCGACCCTGCTCCGCGGCAAGCACAAGCCGATCTTCGCCAACCACGTCGACACCGGTGACTTCGTCATCGTCATCAACGCGGACAAGATCGCGCTGAGCGGTAACAAGCGTGAGCAGAAGAAGGCGTACCGCCACTCGGGCTACCCGGGCGGTCTGCGTTCCGTCAGCTATGGCGAGCTCATGGAGAAGCGCCCGGAGAAGGCCGTCGAGAAGGCCGTCAAGGGCATGCTGCCGAAGAACTCCCTCGGTCGGAAGATGGCCAAGAAGCTGAAGGTCTACGCGGGTTCCGAGCACCCGCACCAGGCCCAGCAGCCTGTGCCGTTCCAGATCACCCAGATCGCCCAGTAGTAGTTCGAAAGAGTTAGAGGAGAACCGTGGCTGAGCCCACCGGTGTCGAGACGGCCGTAGAGACGGCCGAGCTGGAGGACTACTCCGGCGAGGACTTCCCGTCCGAGTACACCACCGAGTCCGCCGCCAGCGCTGACGCTCCCGTGCGCAAGCCCGTCACCACGGGCAACTCGTACGGCACCGGCCGCCGCAAGGAGGCGATCGCCCGCGTGCGCATCGTCCCCGGCACCGGCAAGTGGACGATCAACGGTCGTTCGCTGGACGTCTACTTCCCGAACAAGGTCCACCAGCAGATCGTCAACGAGCCCTTCGTGGTGCTCGGCGCCGAGGAGGCGTTCGACGTCATCGCCCGCATCGACGGCGGCGGCGTCACCGGCCAGGCCGGCGCGCTGCGCATGGGCCTGTCCCGCGCCCTGGCGATCCTGGACGTCGAGGTCAACCGCCCGCCGCTGAAGAAGGCCGGCTTCCTCACCCGTGACGCCCGCGCCACGGAGCGGAAGAAGTACGGCCTCAAGAAGGCCCGTAAGGCTCCGCAGTACAGCAAGCGCTAAGTTGGCGCGCCTTTTCGGCACCGACGGGGTACGTGGGGTCGCGGGTCGCGACCTCACGGCGGAGCTCGCCATGGACTTGTCCGTGGCGGCCGCCCACGTCCTCGGCGATGCAGGCGCGTTCGCCGCTACCGGACGCCGTCCGGTGGCGGTCGTAGGCCGGGACCCGCGTGCCTCGGGAGAGTTTCTCGAGGCCGCCGTGGTCGCCGGCCTCGCGGCGTCCGGAGTGGACGTGCTGCGCCTCGGCGTGCTGCCCACCCCGGCCGTCGCCCACCTCACCGCCGCGCTCGGCGCCGATCTCGGCGTCATGCTGTCGGCCTCGCACAACCCGGCGCCGGACAACGGGATCAAGTTCCTGGCGCGCGGCGGCTTCAAGCTGTCCGACGCGGTCGAGGACGAGATCGAGCGGCGGCTCGGTGAGGAGTGGAGCTTCCCCGTCGGCTCCGGCGTGGGCCGCGTGCGCGACGCGTACGGGGAGGCCGACCGGTACATCTCGCACGTGCTGGCCACGATGACGGGCTCGCTCGACGGGCTGAACATCGTGGTCGACTGCGCGCACGGGGCCGCCCACATGGTGGCGCCGGAGGCGCTGGTGCGCGCGGGCGCCCGGGTCGAGGCCATCGGCGCCAGGCCCGACGGCCTCAACATCAACGCCGGGCACGGCTCGACCCACCTGGACAAACTCCAGCAGGTCGTCATCTCGCGCGGCGCCGACCTGGGCGTGGCCTACGACGGCGACGCCGACCGCTGCCTGGCGGTCGACCACACGGGCGCGATCATCGACGGCGACCACATCATGGCCATCCTGGCCGCCGCCATGCACGGCGAGGGCACGCTGGCCAAGGACACCGTCGTCGCGACCGTGATGTCGAACCTGGGCTTCAAGCTCGCCATGCGCGACGCGGGCATCACGGTGGTGGAGACCGCGGTGGGCGACCGCTACGTGCTGGAGCGGATGAAGTCCGACGGCTACAACCTGGGCGGCGAGCAGTCGGGGCACGTCATCATGCTCGACCACGCCACCACGGGCGACGGCCTGCTCACCTCGCTGCACCTGCTGGGCGTGGTGGCCAAGTCGGGCGTGCCGCTGAAGGAGCTGGCCGCCGTGATGACGCCGCTGCCGCAGATCCTGATCAACGTCAAGGACGTCGACAAGGGCAAGGCGTCGGTGCCCGAGCTCGTCGCCGCCGTCGCGGAGGCGGAGGCGGAGCTGGGGGAGACCGGCCGGGTGCTGATCCGGCCGAGCGGCACCGAGCCGATGATCCGGGTCATGGTGGAGGCCGCTTCCGAGGAGCACGCCACACAGGTGGCGGGCCGCCTGGCCGACGTCGTACGGACGGCCTGCGTCTGACGGCCGATCGTTCACCGGGTGCGGGGTCCGTACCCGGTGAACGCTTCAGAACAGACCGTGCCGTTCGGGCAGGTCGATGATCCCGGTGAGGGCCAGCAGCACCAGCGCGGCCAGGCCGGCGACGACCGCCCACGCCACGGGATGCCCGAGGTTCAGCGTCCAGCTCTGGCCGAAGCGGGCGTGCAGGACGACGCCGGGATCGTGGCGGTTGGCGTAGACGGTGCCGGCGAGGTGCCAGTGCCGGTCGTCGTCACGCTGGACGAGCCCGGAGTCCTCCTTCTCCTCGCCCGGCAGGCGGGGCAGACGGTGCCCGCCCTGCCCGGCGCGCCATTCCCAGGCGAGCGGGCCCAGCACCAGAGCGGCGAGCGGCAGCACGGCCGCCGCGGTGCCGAGGGCGAAGACCTCCCAGAGCCGCAGCGCGGCGATGAACAGCGAGAAGTTCACGCAGGCGGCGCCGAGCAGGGAGAGCCGCGCCATGCCGCGCAGGTAGACGCGGTATCTGCGGGCCGATCCCGCCGGCCGGGCGGCGTCGAGGTCGGGGCGGGCGCGGAGCAGAACCAGCGTCAGCGCCGGGAAGGCCACGGTGACCACCGCCTGGAGCAGCACCGGCTCGAAGGCGGTGAACACGCTGGTGGGCGCGCGGCGGGCGGGGTCGGCGCCGAGCCCGTGCAAGGACGCCAGCGTGGCGGGCAGGGTCGGCGCCGAACACCGCCACCAGACGATCACCACCACCGCCCTGTTCGTTCCCGGGCGGTGGCAGGCGCTGCTCGCCAAGCTCGCCGTTCACGCGGTCGCGGGCCTGGGCTACGGGCTTCTCAGCGCGGCCATGGCCGGTGCGGCGCTCTTCGCGGCCGCCACGGCCAAGGGGATCACGCTGGGACTGCCCGCCGGCGCCGTGCTGGTGCTGCTGGTCAGGATCGTGCTGGCGATGGCCGCGTACATGCTGCTCGGGGTGGCCGTCGGGGCGCTGCTGCCCAACCAGGTCGCCGCGCCGGCCGTGCTCGGCGGCTACTTCTACCTCGTCGAGACCGCGCTGCTGATGGTCCCTGGCGCGAACGTGCTCTATCCGTACCTGCCGGGCGGGCCGCGGCGGCGTTGACCGGGTTCACGTACCTGGCCGACGCCGTCGCGACGCAGACCGGCGGGGCCGCCGTCGTCCTGCTGCCCGCCTGGCTGGGGGCCGCCGTGCTGCTGGCGTACGCGCTGCTCGCCGCGCTCGTCGCGATCGCGGCGCCGCTGCGCAGGGACATCACGTGAGCGTCACTCGTCGCCCGTGAGGGAGAACGCGCGCAGGCGCTGGCCGGCCAGCAGGACGGCGCCGACGGTGACGACGATCAGGGCCGGGATGGCGAAGCTCAGCGCGACGTCCGTCTTGAAGAAGGGGGAGTCGCTGAGCTGGTCGGCGATCGACTGGCCCCAGTACTGGATGGAGAACTTGTGGACGCCCGGGATGAGGTTGCCCACCAGGCTCTCCCAGACCAGGGCGTAGATGATGCCGATCGTGACCGCGTGCCGGGTGACGATGCCGAGCAGCAGGAAGACGGCGGCGTAGGCGATGCCGGCGACGAGGGTGCCGGCGGCGAAGCCGGTGGCGATGCCGTCCTCGCCGCCGATCAGCAGCAGGCCCGCCACGTAGGTGGGCACGGCGCCGAACACGGCCAGCAGCGAGGCCGCGACCAGGAACTTCGTCTGCGCGATGACCGGGCGGGAGATCGGCTTGGACATCAGGTGGATGATGGTGCCGTCGTCGATCTCGGGGGCGATGACGCCGGTGCCGGCGATGAGGCCGAGCAGCGGCAGCATGGTGCTGATCGCGAACTTCTGCATCAGGTCCACGGTCGTGGCCTGGTCGGCGGCGCCGAACGCGCGCAGCAGCACGGCCAGGGCGATCAGGGCGAGCGGGAGCAGCAGGAGCAGGATGATGCGCCGGCGGCCCAGCAGCGCGCGGTAGGTGATGCCCGCAACCACGGTGTTCATGTCACGTGCTCCTGTTGATCAGGTAGGAGAAGACGCTCTCCAGGTCCTCGTCCGCCGGGGAGACCTCGTGCAGGCGGACGCCTTCGTCGCGGGCGACCTGCGGCAGGAGGCGGGCGAAGCGGCGGAACTCGGTGGCCTGCACCTCCAGGCCGTCGGGGCGCAGCGAGATGCCGCCGGTCGAGTCGTCGCGGACGAGGGCGGCGGCGAGCTTCCTGTCGTCGCTGGAGCGGATCACGAACAGGTGGGGCCGGTCCGTCATCAGGCGCCTGATCTCGCGGAAGTTGCCCGACGCCGCGTGCCGTCCCGCGACCAGCACCTCGATGTGCTGGGCGACCCGTTCGACCTCCTCCAGGATGTGGGAGCTGAACAGGATGGTCTTGCCCGCCGTGCCCATCGTGCGGATGAGGTCCATCAGGTGCAGGCGCTGGCGGGGGTCCATGCCGTTGAACGGCTCGTCGAGGAGCAGGACGGGCGGGTCGTGGACGAGCGCGGCGGCGACCTTGACGCGCTGGCGCATGCCCTTCGAGTACGTCTCGACGCGCCGGTCCTTCGGCTCCTCCATCTCCACGGTGGCCAGGGCCTTGCGGGCGGCCTCGACCGGGTCGGGCAGGTTGTGGAGGCGGGCGGCGGACAGGACGAACTGCCAGCCGGTCAGGAAGCCGTAAACGCCCTCCTTTTCCGGCACTAAGCCGATATTTCGGTAAATGTGGTGGTTCTTCCATACGGGCGTGCCGTCCAGCGTGACCGTGCCGCCCGACGGCGACAGGAACCCGGCCATCATGTGCAGGAGCGTCGACTTGCCCGCCCCGTTCGGCCCGAGCAGCCCGGTGACGCCGGGCCCGATCGTCATCGTGACGTCGTTGACCGCGACCACGTTGCCGTACCAGCGGGAGACCTGGGAGAGCTCGATCCTCATCGCGCGGCCGCCTTCCTGTAACGCAGGGCGAGAGCGGCCAGCCCGGCGGCGATCAGCAGCACCAGGACCGCGGCCGAGGCGGGGCCGCTGGGGTAGGCGGCGCCCTCGATGGAGTGCGGCGTGGTGCCGAACAACCAGTGCTGCACGGAGTCGACCAGCCAGAACGGGTTCGCCAGCCACGCCCAGGCGGCGGCGCTCTCGTTGCCGGAGGAGTACAGGGTGCCGTAGATGATCGGGACGGAGGCCGACGAGAGCAGGTAGACCGTGATCACGGAGGCGACGCCGAGGCCGCGCCGCGGCGTGAACGAGGCCAGCGCCAGCCCGAACGCCGCCAGCAGCAGCGCCAGCAGGAACGCCATGAGCACGGCGCCGAGGTATTCGCCCGTGGCGGGCGGCCCCGGCATGTCCACGATCAGCTCGCCGAGGTAGGTGACCGTGAGCGGCACCGCGATCAGCGCGAACACGGCGACGGTCATCGCGGCGACCTTGGCGCCGACGTACTCGGTGATCGAGACGGGGCGGGAGAGGTAGAGCGGCAGCACGCGGTAGCGCAGGTCGGGCGCGACGACCGTGGGGGCCTGCGCGGCCAGGAAGATCGCGACGACGGCCTGCATGACGACGGCGAAGCCGCTGTAGGGGATGCCGCGCTGCTTGACCAGGGCCATCATGGCGATGCCCACGATGGACGGCATGATCATGATGGCGGCCAGCGCGAACGGCACGATCTTGCTGCGGGCCGGGCGGCCGATGCCGAAGACGCCGCGCAGGCTGTGCACGGCCAGGGCCCTGGTCGCGTAGGCGCGGCCGAGGCGGGGGCCGTCGTAGTGGCGGTAGCCGATGTCGTAGATCTCAGACATGTGCCACCTCCTCCCTGAAGACGTCCTCGATGCGGTGACGTCCCTGTTCGAGGCGGATGAGGCACAGGCCCAGCTCGGCCGTGGTGTCGCGGATCGCGTCGTACGTCGCGGGCCCCAGCACCTTGACCACCAGCAGGCGCCCCTGCCGCGAGACGGTCTGCCCGCCGGCGGTCAGCCGGGCGGCCAGCTCGTCGAGCCCCTCGTCCACCTCGACCGTCACGGTCTGCGTGGCCTGCGTGAACTCGCCGATCGCGGACGAGCGCAGCAGCCGCCCCGCGTCGATGACGACGACGTGGTCGCAGATGCGCTCCAGCTCGCCGAGCAGGTGAGAGGTGACCAGGACGCTGATGCCGAACTCGGTGCCGATGCGCCTGATCAGCGTCAGCATCTCGTCGCGGCCGCGCGGGTCGAGGCCGTTGGTCGGCTCGTCGAGGAAGATCAGTTTGGGGTCGTGGACCAGCGCCTGGGCCAGCTTGACCCGCTGCTTCATGCCGGTCGAGTACCCGCCGACGGGGCGGTAGCGCTCTTCGGCCAGCCCGACGTGGCGCAGGACGTCGGCGGCGCGCTCACGCGCGGCAGTGCGCGGCAGCCCGGACATGCGGGCGAGGTGGACGACCAGCTCGGTGGCGGAGACGTCGGGGGGCAGGCATTCGTGTTCCGGCATGTAGCCGACGAGCCGGCGGATCTGGGCGCCCTGCGCGGTGACGTCGAGATCCAGCACGCGCGCGGTGCCGCCGGACGGCGGCAGCAGGCCGAGCAGGATCTTGATCAGCGTCGACTTGCCCGCGCCGTTCGCTCCGACCAGTCCGGTCACGCCTGACCCCACGGTGACCGTGAGCTGGTCGACCGCGGTGACGGTGGGGAAACGTTTGGTCAGCCCCTCGGTGGCGAGGATGTGCATGTGCCGGACCCTACTAGCCGGACCAAAGGTGTGGCCTCGGTCATACGGATGAACGGCGTCCTACTTGAGGCCAGAATTTCCGCTGCACCACAAGGGTGAGAGTGCCCGCGATGACCATCCCCAGGATGTTGACGCCGAGCTGGGAGACGGAGGGCGCGAGCTCCTTCCAGTCCGACACCGCCGCCGCCACCGCCACGTAGCCCGCGGCGGGCACGGTGGTGACCGAGATGAAGACGCCGACCAGGGCCGACGACTTGCCCGCCGTGACCGACAGCACCCCGGCCGAGCCCGCCAGCAGCGCCACGATGAACGACCAGCGGTCGGGCTTGACGATGAACTGGACCTCCTCGTTCGTGGCGAGGTTGGCCGCGTCGATCCAGCCCAGCCAGTGGGAGACGAGCGCGCACGCGTACGTGATGGCGATCGCGACCAGGAACCCGACGACCAGCGTCCGCAGCGCGGTCACGATCAGGTGGCCGCGGCGCTGCAGCAGGCCGAAGCAGATGGCCGCGACGGCGCCGAATTCGGGGCCGAGCACCATCGCGCCGACGATCAGGATGGGGGAGTTCTGGAGCACGCCGATGCCGGCGAGCTGGGTGGCGATGGCGAGGAAGGCGAGGTACGCCCACGTCACGCGCGAGTCGGCCTGGACCTTGTGCGCCAGCTCCTCCCAGATGACCGCGTCGTCGGGGTCGCCGGGCGCCTCCTCCACGGCGTCCTCCGCCGCCTTCGACAGCGACAGATCGACCTGCTCGACGGCGATGGAGCCCTCGCCGCGCAGCCATTCGAGCTTGCCCAGCACCTCGTTGGCCGACTCTCTGGCCGCGTCGCAGAGCACGACGTCGCCCCGCGGCTCCCGGGCCGCGCCGGGCAGGACGACGATGTTGGTGACGCCGGGGCATTCCTCCAGCACCGCCGTCGCCTCGTCGGTGCGCGCGGCCGGGATGATCAGTCGCAGATGTAGCACGGGGTCAATTGTCGTCGATCGGATCTTGACGGGGTGTTGATGCGCTTACGCGAGGCTCCCTCACATGATCTGGAGCTGGTGTCATGACCATGGTGAGGAGTGCTGGTTCGCCGACATCGACGATCAGGAGTGCGCGGGCAGGTTCGCCCGGTACGTGTTCGAGGAGGCGTTCAGGTCTGGCGGAGCCGCACCCGCCGTACGGAGTGGTCGGCGCCCTTCTTGAGCACGAGGTCGGCGCGGCCCCTGGTGGGGGCGATGTTCTCGACGAGGTTGCGCTCGTTGATGTCGCGCCACACGTTGCGCGCGAAGTCGGTGGCCTCGTCATAGGACAGCTCGGCGATGTGCCGGAAGTACGACTTCGGGTCCTCGAAGGCGGTCCGGCGCAGCTTGTGGAAGCGTTCGACGTACCAGGTGCGGATGTCCTCCACCTTGGCGTCGACGTAGATGGAGAAGTCGAAGTAGTCGTTGACGGCGAGGGACGTGGGCGGGGCCGGTTGGAGGACGTTGAGCCCCTCGATGATCAGGATGTCGGGACTTTTCACGGTCTGGGCGGCACCGGGGACGATGTCGTACTCAAGGTGGCTGTAGACGGGCGCCTTGACCTCGGCGGCGCCCGCCTTCACCTCCGCCACGAACCTGACCAGCGCCCGCCGGTCGTAGCTCTCGGGGAAACCCTTGCGATGCATGATCTTCTTGGCCTCCAGCACCGCGTTGGGGTAGAGGAAGCTGTCGGTGGTGATCAGCTCCACGTGCGGGTGCTCGGGCCAGCGGGCCAGGAGGGTGTGCAGCAGGCGCGCGGTGGTCGACTTGCCGACCGCGACGCTGCCCGCGATGCCCAGGATGTACGGCACGCGCTGCTCGGATTTGCCGAGGAACGCGCTCAGCACGCTGCTGCGCTGCTTGGACCCGGTGAAGTGCAGGTTGAGCAGCCGGGTCAGGGGGAGGTAGATGTCGGTGACCTCGGTGAGGTCGATCGGGTCATCGACGCCGCGTAGCTCTTCCAGCTCGTCTGCGGTGAGAGTCAAGGGCGTGTTCTTGCGGAGCTCGCTCCACTGCTCCCTGCTCAGTTCCACGTAGCCGTTGTTCACCTAGGCAGCGTAGCGATGTGCGGCGAACCGGGCCTCGGGCGGGGTTGCGCCCGGAGATCCACAGCCTGTGGATAAAGACATGGGATTACCGAGAGCCTGTTCGGGGAAGAGATACGGGTCTTGCTGAATCGGGCGTGCAACGGCTGACCGGCGACTACTGTCCCCGACGGGAGGTATTCCGTGGACCGTCGTCGCTTCATCTCCAGTGTCGTCGCGGGGATCGCCGGGCCCTTCGCGGGGGTCGCGTGCGTCGCCGCGAAGGGCGGCACCGCGCCCGCGCGCGGCTACGGCCCGCTGCGCCCCGTCCGCGACCTGCGCGACGGCAAGGTACGCCTGCACCTTCCCGACGGGTTCCGCTACCGCTCGTTCAGCGTGGCGGGAGACCGCTACACCGACGGGTCCACCGTGCCGGGCCGGCACGACGGCATGGCCGCCTTCGCAGGCCCCAAGGGCAGCGCGGTGCTCATCCGCAACCACGAGGTCAACGGGGCCGTCGGCGCCTTCGGCGACAAGACCAGGGCCTACGACCCCATGGCCGGGGGCGGCACCTCGACGATCCAGGTCACCCGCCACGGCGAGGTGATCAGGAGCGCCCCCTCGCTCAACGGCACCATGATGAACTGCTCCGGCGGCCCCATGGCCTGGCGCGCCTGGATCAGCTGCGAGGAGACCGTCAACGGCCCCGACGTCGCCGCCGACGACAACGCCCGGCTCACCCGCAAGCACGGCTACCTCTTCGAGGTGCCGGTGACCCGCCCCGCCACGGCCAGGCCGATCCGCTCCGCCGGCCGCTTCCCGCACGAGTCGGCCGCCTTCGACCCCTCCTCCGGCGCCGTCTACCTCACCGAGGACAACTTCTCCTTCCCCTCCGGCTTCTACCGCTACCTGCCGCCCAAGCACCCCATCCTGGCCGGGCGGCTGCTCGACGGCGGCCGGCTCCAGATGCTCGCCGTGGCCGGCACCGAGCGCGCCGACCTGTCCAAAGGTCAGGAGCCCGGCGCCACGTACGGCACCGCCTGGGTGGACATCGACGACCCCGACCCCGACTTCACCGGCAGGCCCGCCTACGACGAGGCCGTCCAGGCCGTGGGCAGGCAGGGCAGGAAGAAGGGCGCGGCGATCTTCGCCCGGCTGGAGGGCGCGGTGCACCACCACGGCACGGTGTACCTCGTCTCCACCCAGGGCGGCGCCACCGCGCCGGGCGAGCGGGCACCCGACGGGTTCGGCGACGGGCGGGGACAGGTGTGGGCGTACGAGACGTGGAGCGGCCGGCTCAAGCTCGTCTACGAGTCGCCCCGCTCCACGGTGCTCGACCTGCCCGACAACGTGACCGTCAGCAGGCACGGCACGCTCGTGCTGTGCGAGGACGGCGACGGGGACAACTACCTGCGCGGCCTGACCAGAACCGGCGAGATCTTCGACTTCTGCCGGCTGCAGCCCATCCCCGGCGACGAAGGCGCGGAGTTCGCCGGCTCGACGTTCGGCCCCGGCGGGTACACGCTCTACGTCAACCTCCAGGCCAAGCAGGGCATGTCCATCGCGATCTGGGGGCCGTGGGAGCGCGGGCCGTTCTAATACCCTGGACCGATGATCCTGGGTATCGGCGTGGACGTCGTGGACATCGCCCGCTTCGAGGCCGCGCTGGAGCGCACCCCGCGGCTGCGGGAGCGGCTGTTCACCGAGGTCGAGCGGCCCCTGCCGATACAGTCCCTGGCCGCCAGGTTCGCCGCCAAGGAGGCCGTGGCCAAGGCGCTCGGCGCGCCCAAGGGCCTCGGGCACCTGGAGGCCGAGGTGCGCTGCGACGAGCTGGGCAAGCCCGAGCTGCGGGTCTCGGGCAGGGTGGCCGAGGTCGCGTACGGGCTGGGGGTCAAGCGCTGGCACCTGTCGCTCAGCCACGACGCGGGCGTCGCCGTGGCCTATGTGATCGCGGAGGGATAGCTTCGGATCATGCGTACCGCTTACACCGCCGACCAGATCAGGGGCGCCGAGCACGCGCTCATGGCCCGGCTGCCCGAGGGCGCGCTCATGCAGCGGGCCGCCGCCGGGCTCGCCGCCGTCTGCGCCGACCTGCTGGGCCGCGTCTACGGCAGGCGCGTCGTGCTGCTCGTCGGCAGCGGCGACAACGGCGGCGACGCCCTGTACGCGGGCGAGCGGCTGGCCAGGCGCGGCGCCCGGGTGGAGGCCGTGCTCGCCGGCTCCAAGACGCACGAGGCCGGGCTGCGCGCGCTGCTCGACGCCGGCGGGCGGGTCGCCGACGGGCACGTGGTGGAGGCGGCCGACCTGATCATCGACGGGCTCGTGGGCATCGGGGCCTCCGGGGCGCTGCGGGAGCCGTACGCGCGGCTCGCGCAGGAGGCGAACGCCGCCCGGGGCACGGTCGTGGCCGTCGACGTGCCCAGCGGCGTGGACGCGAGCAGCGGCCGGGTCGAGGGCGCCGCCGTCCGGGCCGGGGTGACCGTGACCATGGGGGCGTACAAGACGGGGCTGCTCGTCGACCCGGGCGCCGCCGTCGCGGGGCGGGTCGAGCTGTGCGACATCGGGCTGGGCCCGTACCTGCCCGATCCCGACGTCGCCGCGCTCACCGGCCGCGATGTGGACGGGCTGCTGCCGCGCCCCGGCGGCGAGTCGGACAAGTACCGCAGAGGGGTGCTGGGGGTCGCGGCGGGCAGCGACCTGTTCACCGGCGCGGCCGTGCTCGCCGTCGGCGGCGCGCTGCGCGGCGGCGCCGGCATGGTCAGGTACGCCGGCCGCGAGGCGCCGGTCGCCCAGGTGCGCGCCCAGTGGCCCGAGGCCGTGGTCACGCTGCTCGACGAGCCTTCGATCGAGCACGTGGGCCGCGTGCAGGCGTGGGTGCTCGGCCCCGGGCTCGGCACCGACGCCTGGGCGCACGAGCTGGCCGCCAGGGTGCTGGCCACCGACGTGCCCGTGCTGGTCGACGCCGACGGGCTGACGCTCGTGTCGCGGGACCCCGGGCTGCTGCGGCGGGCCGCGCCGGTGCTGATCACGCCGCACGCGGGCGAGCTGTCCAGGCTCATCGGCGCCGACCGGGCCGCCATCGAGGCGGCCCGGCTGGAGCACGCCCGGCGGGCGGCGGCCGAGCTGGGCGTGACCGTGCTGCTCAAGGGCTCGACCACGGTGGTGGCCGAGGAGGGCAGGCCGGCGCGGGTGAACGTCACCGGCACGCCCTGGCTGGCCACCGGCGGCACCGGCGACGTGCTGTCGGGGCTGGCGGGCGCGCTGCTCGCCCAGGGGCTGAGCTGCTATGACGCCGCCTCGTGCGCGGCCTTCCTGCACGGGGTCGCGGGCGGGTTGGCCGCCGACGGCGCCCCCCTGGCCGCCGCCGACGTGGCCACGGCGATCCCGGCCGCCATGCGTACGGTGGCGGAAGCGGCGCGCTGACCAGCCGGCGGGGCCGTGTTGACCAGCGTCGATCTCAAGGCGCGCTGGATGGAAACTGGACCCGGCGACGTGCGGGAGCTGCCACACTAGAAGGATGTACTCCCCAGTGGCGACGCCCGCCGAGGCACGCGTCGATCTGGCCGCCATCAGGCACAACGTCGCGCTGCTCAAGGAGCGCGCGGGCGGCGCGGAGATCATGGGCGCGGTCAAGGCCGACGCCTACGGGCACGGGCTGGTGCCAGCGTCCGAGGCGGTGCTGGAGGGCGGCGCGAGCCGGCTGGGCACGGCGTTCGTCAGGGAGGCGCTGGAGCTGCGCGCGGCGGGCGTGACCGCACCCGTCCTGTCGTGGCTGATCACCCCGGGCGAGCCGCTCGACGAGGCGCTGGCCGCCGACGTCGAGCTGTCGGCCGCCGACGTGCGGCTGCTCGACGAGATCGCGGCCGCCGCCCGGCGCGCGGGCCGCCCCGCGAAGCTGCACCTGGAGGCCGACACCGGCATGAGCAGGGGCGGCGCGCCGCTGGCCGCCTGGCCGGGCCTGCTCGACCGGGCGCTGGAGCTGCGGGCCGAGGGCGTCATCGAGATCGTCGGGCTCTGGTCCCACTTCGCCTGCGCCGACATTCCGGGGCATCCGTCGATCGAGCAGCAGCTGGAGGCCTACGAGGCGGCGCTGAAGCTGGCCGAGCAGGTCGGCGCGGCCGGCTCCGAGGTGATCAGGCACCTGGCCAACTCCGCCGCCGCGATGACGCTGCCCGCCGCCCGCTACGACCTCGTCAGGCCCGGCATCGCGATGTACGGCCTGAGCCCCATCCCCGAGCAGGGCGACTTCGGCCTCAGGCCGGCCATGACGCTGACGGCCAGGATCGGTCTCGTCAAGCGCGTCACCGAGGGCTCCGGCGTCTCCTACGGTCACCTCTACATCACAGGACGGGAGACCACGCTTGGTCTCGTTCCTCTCGGGTACGCGGACGGCATACTGCGGCACGCGACGGGGCGGGCCGAGGTTCTGGCGGGAGGCCGTCGCCGGTTGATCGCCGGCCGGGTGTGCATGGATCAGTTCATGATCGACATGGGCGACGACCCGTTGTCGGCGGGCGACGAGGTCGTGCTGTTCGGGCCGGGTGACGGGGGCGAGCCGACCGCTCAGGAATGGGCGGATACCCTCGGCACGATCACGCATGAGATCGTGACGAGAATCGGTTCGCGCGTGCCGCGCGTTCACGTCAACGTGACGAAGGGCACTTCGCGGCGGGCATGAGCGGAGAAGGATCGGGGACATGACGACGACGACAACACGGCGCAGGGTCGGGATCGCCGGCGCGCTCGTCGGTGCGGCTTCCGCCGGTGTCGCGGCGGCGGCGCTGGTCAAGCGGTACGCGGTCGGCCGCATCAGGCTGCGCCCCGACACCGAGGCGAGCGAGCCGTTCGGCGAGCTGCGGGGCAGGGAGCGCACGCTCGTCACCTCCGACGGCTACGCGCTGCACGTCGAGATCGACGGCCCCGACGACGCGCCGCTGACCGTCGTCCTGTCCCACGGCTACTGCCTCAGCCTGGAGTCGTGGCACTACCAGCGTAAGGACCTGCGGGAGAACTACCGGCTGGTGCTGTGGGACCAGCGCTCCCACGGCCGCTCCCAGCGGGCCAAGGCCGAAGACTGCACGATCGACCGGCTGGGCGACGACCTGGCCGAGGTGATCGAGCGGTTCGTGCCGGGCCCGTGCGCGCTCGTCGGCCACTCCATGGGCGGCATGACGATGATGGCGCTGGCCGACCGCCACCCCGAGCTGTTCGGCGACAAGATCCGCGCGGCGGCGCTCGTCTCCACCTCGGCGGGCAAGCTGGCCGAGCTCACCCTCGGCCTGCCCGCCGTGCTGTCGAAGGTGGTGCACAAGGTGGCCCCCGGCACGGTGTCGATGCTGGGCAAGCGGGGCACGTGGGTCGACCGCACCCGCCACGCCGGCAGCGACATCGCCTTCCTCATCACCCGCCTCATCGGCTTCGGCGACTCCAAGAACGTCAGCCCCACCGTGGTCGACTTCGCCGAGTCGATGATCAGGGCCACTCCCACCGAAGTGGTCGCCAACTTCTACCCGGCCCTGATGAACCACGACAAGCTCTCCGCCCTGCACGTTCTCGACCAGGTGCCCACCGCGATCCTCGTCGGCGACCGCGACTGGCTGACCCCGCCCGACCACAGCAAGGCCATTGCCGCCGCGCTGCCCAAGGCGCAGCTCACCGAGGTGCCCGAGACCTCGCACCTGATCCAGCTCGAACGCCCGGGCATCGTCAACGACACGCTACGCGACCTGCTGAAGAGAGTGGAGATCTAGTGCGGCTCGCGACTCCCGACGACATGCGGGCCTACGGCGCCCGCCTGGCCGCCCACCTGCGCCCCGGCGACCTGCTGGTGCTGTCGGGCCCCCTCGGGGCCGGCAAGACCACGCTCGTCCAGGGCATCGCCGAAGGGCTCAAGGTGCGCGGCCCGATCACCTCGCCGACGTTCGTGATCGCCCGGGTGCATCCGTCGCTGCGGCAGGGGCCGCCGCTCGTGCACGTCGACGCGTACCGGCTCGGCGGCGACCTGGAGGTCGACGACCTCGACCTCGACGCCTCGCTCGAAGAGTCGGTCACCGTCGTCGAGTGGGGCGAGGGGCTGGTCGAAGGGCTGGCCGACGACCGGCTGGAGATCCACATCGACCGCGAGGGCGGCGACGAGGCCCGCGTCGTGACCCTGCGCGGCGTGGGCCCCAGGTGGGCCGACACGCCGTCTGATCCGCTACAAGACTGAAACCCGCGTCAACGCCGGGTAAAGCTGGCACCCTTGCCGTATCAGGCCGACGAGCAAAATGAAGATCGTTGGTCAGGGATTCGCCCAGAATTTCTGGGTATCAGGACGAGCAAGTTCACCGATTCTGGTGGATGCTGGGGTGCAAGACGGCGGAGTGGGGTGCGGCCGGTGCTCAGGGTCAGGCGAGTCGCGTACGCGGGAGCCATCGTCATGGTCGGTCTGACCGGCTGCTCCGCCTCGGCGGAGACCGGTCCAACGGGCACACCCACGCCCTCGGCCTCGACACCCACTCCCGGCACCCCGACGACCACCCCCACCACGACCACGACCACCACCTCGCAGCCGACCACGACCACGACCAGGCAGACCATCTCGGTGCAGCTCAACCCCGACCGCGTCACGGCCGGCGAGACGTCCAGGGTCTGGATCCTGGCCAACTGCCCGGTGCCCAGCGGCGGCCCGGCCCACACCGGCACCGCCACGTCCAGGGCGTTCATCAACGGCGTCACGCTCAACCCCGTGCCCGCGGCCTCGCTCAGCCCGTCGCCGACGGCCGGCGCCGGCTCGCCCTGGGTGCGCGGCGAGGCGCAGGTCTCGGGAACGATCCGGCGCGGCAGCTACCGCGTCGACGTCAAGTGCGACGGCACCAACGACATGGGCAGGGCCACGCTCCGCGTCGTCTCGCCGCAGACCGACGAGCCCACCAGCACCGTGCCCACCAGGGCGCCCAGGGCGGGCGGCGGCGGCACCTACGCGCAAGACGTCTCGGAGGACTCGTCGATCCCGCTCGGGCCCGCCGGCGTGCTGATCGCGCTGGCCCTGGCCGGCGGCATCGGCCTCGCGGTCAAGCGGCGCAACCGGGCATAGAGCCGTGGCCCGACCAGGACGGGTGGTGCTCGCCGGCGCCATCACCGGGCTGGTGCTCGTCGCGTTCGGCAAGGGCATGCAGACCAGCACCAACACCACCACACCCGCCGCCGCCGGCGTCGTGCCCGAGAGCATCGACATCCCCTCGATCGACGTCGAAGCGCCGCTGATGAAGCTCGACCTGCAGAAGAACGGCGAGGTCGAGCTGCCGCCGTACGAGAAGCCGAAGGTGGCCGGCTGGTACACCGGCAGCGCCGTGCCCGGCGAGAAGGGCGCCTCGGTGATCATCGGTCACGTCGACACCAAGACCGCGCCCGCCGTGTTCTACAAGCTCAGGCAGTTACGCAAGGGCGAGACCGTCAAGGTCGAGCGCAGCGACGGCAAGGTCGTCGAGTTCAAGGTGGACGCGATCGAGCAGGTGCACAAAGACCGCTTCCCCGCCGAGCGCGTCTACGTCGAGGACGGCCTCAAGCTGGTGACCTGCGGCGGCAAGTTCGACTACGCCAAGGGCGAGTACCTCGACAACATCATCGTGTACGCCTCCCAAGTCTGAGAGCAGATGAGCGCCGCCGACCACCCGCCCGCCGCCGGCAGCCGGACCCCTTGGCACGAGGTGCACCCGAAGGTGCGCGCCGCCGTCGAGGACTTCCTCGGCGACCCCGTGGCCGAGGCCGTCACCCAGGCGGGCGGCTTCTCCCCGGCCGCCGCCGTCCGCCTGCGCACGCGCGGCGGCCGGCGCGCCTTCGTCAAGGCCGTCGGCCCCGAGCCGAACCCGGACACCGTGCGCATCTACCGCTCCGAGCTGCGCACCGCCGCCGCCCTGCCGCCCTCCGTGCCCGCCCCCCGGCTGCTGACCGGCTTCGAGCTGGACGGCTGGGTGGCGCTCGTGTTCGAGGACGTCGAAGGCCGGCACCCGGCGATGCCGTGGCGGCGCGACGAGCTGCACCGGGTGCTGGCCGCGGTGGAGGAGATGGCGGCGGCGCTCACGCCCTCGCCGATCGACGCGCCGTCCGTCGAGGAGGTGTTCGGCGGCTCGTTCCAGGGCTGGAGGCGCCTGACCGGCGAGGACACCGCCGGGCTCGACCCGTGGATCCTGCGCCACCTCGACGCGCTGGCCGAGCTGGAGTCCGGCTGGGCGCGGGCGGCGGCGGGCGACAGCCTCGTCCACGCCGACCTGCGGGCCGACAACATCCTGCTGACCGGCGAGCGCGTCTACGTCGTCGACTGGCCGTGGGCCTGCACGGCCCAGCCCTGGTTCGACCGGGTCGGCATGCTGCCGTCCGTCGGGATGCAGGGCGGGCCGGCGCCGCACGAGTTGCTCACCGACGACGATCCCGCCGTCACGGCGGTGGTCGCGGCCGTGACCGGCTACCTCGTCCGCCAGTCCCGCCAGCCGGGGCCGCCGGGGCTGCCCACGCTCCGGGCGTTCCAGCGGGCGCAGGGCGTGGTGGCGCTCGACTGGCTGAAGCGGCGTACGGGGTGGGCCTGACCCGAACCGGCCGGGCGAGACCCGCGCGGCGGGTAGGCTAAACAGTCGTGCTGGTCCTGGCCTTTGATACCGCGACTCCCGCCGTCACCGCCGCGCTCCACGACGGGCGGCGCGTGCTCGCCGAGTCGACCACCATCGACGCCCGGCGCCACGGTGAGCTGCTCGTCCCCACCATCCAGACCGTCCTCGCCGAGGCCGGCGTGCCGTTGCGCGAGGTGACGGCCATCGTGGCGGGCAGCGGCCCCGGCCCCTACACGGGCCTGCGCGTCGGGCTGATGACCGCGCAGGGCCTGGCCACCACGCTCGGCGTGCCCGCCTACGGCATCTGCACGCTCGACGCCGTCGCGTACGGCAGCGGCCTGTCCGAGCAGTTCCTCGCGGCCACCGACGCGCGGCGCAAGGAAGTCTTCTGGGCCCGCTACACCGACCACCGCACCCGCGCGGAGGGCCCCTTCGTCGACCGGCCCGCCGACGTGCCCGTGTCCGGGCTGCCGGTCGTCGGCGCCGGCGCGCAGCTCTACCCCGACCTCCTCGGCGGCGGCCGCGACCTGCCGCTCTACCCCTACGCGGGCGCCCTGGCCGCGCTGGCCGCCGAGCGGCTGGCCGCGGGCGTCCCGCTCGACCCGCCCCGCCCCATCTACCTGCGCCGCCCCGACGCGGTCGTGCCGGGCGCGCCCAAGAGGGTGACGGCGTGAGGCTGCGCCCCATGACCGAGGCCGACCTGCCCGCGGTCATGGCCATCGAACGCGCCACGTTCCCGCTCGACGCGTGGAGCGAGGGCATGATGCGCGGCGAGCTGGCCGACATGCCGCGCACCCGCCACTACGTCGTGGCCCTCGTCGACGACGAGATCGTGGCCTACGCCGGCCTGGCCGCCGCCGGCGACCAGGCCGACGTGCAGACCATCGCCGTGCTCGACAAGCACCGCGGCACCGGCATCGGCAGCGCCATGCTGACCGAGCTGCTGGCCGAGGCGGTCCGCAGGGGCGCGCGGGAGATCTTCCTCGAGGTACGCGCCGACAACCCGCACGCGCAGGCGGTCTACCGGCATTTCGGGTTCGAGGAGATCGGCACCCGCCGCCGCTACTACGACGACGGCACCGACGCGATCATGATGAGAAGGAAGCTAGGTGACTGACGCACCCCTGGTCCTGGGCATCGAGACGTCCTGCGACGAGACCGGCATCGGCATCGTCAGAGGTCACGAGCTGCTGGCCAACACGATCGCCTCCAGCATGGACGAGCACGCCAGGTTCGGCGGCGTCGTGCCCGAGGTCGCCTCGCGCGCCCACCTGGAGGCCATGACGCCCACCGTCGAGGCCGCGCTGGCCACGGCCGGGCTCAGGTTCTCCGACATCGACGCCATCGCCGTCACCGCCGGCCCGGGGCTCGCCGGGGCGCTGCTCGTCGGCGTCGCCGCCGCCAAGTCGTACGCGCTCGGCCTCGGCGTCCCCCTCTACGGCGTCAACCATCTCGCCGCCCACGTCGCCGTCGACCAGCTCGAACACGGGCCGCTGCCGAAGCCGTGCATCGCCCTGCTCGTCTCCGGCGGCCACTCCTCGCTGCTGCTCGTGCCCGACGTCGCCGAAGACGTCATCTCGCTCGGCTCCACCGTCGACGACGCCGCCGGCGAGGCGTTCGACAAGGTCGCCCGGGTGCTGGGCCTGCCGTTCCCCGGCGGGCCGCACATCGACCGGGCCGCCCGCGACGGCTCCGGCGCGGCCATCGCGTTCCCGCGCGGCAAGCTCGACGACGGCACGCTCGACTTCTCCTTCTCCGGGCTCAAGACGGCCGTCGCCCGCTGGGTCGAGGCCCGCGAGGCGTCCGGCCAGTCCATCCACGTGCCCGACGTCGCCGCCTCCTTCCAGGAGGCCGTGGTCGACGTGCTGACCCGCAAGGCCATCCAGGCGTGCCGCAAGTACGACGTGCACGACCTGCTGATCGGCGGGGGCGTGGCGGCCAACTCGCGGCTGCGGGCGCTGGCGCAGGAGCGGTGCGACGCGGCCGGCGTACGGCTGCGGGTGCCCCGGCCGGGGCTGTGCACCGACAACGGCGCCATGGTCGCCGCCCTCGGCTCCGACCTGGTCGCGGCCGGGGTCACGCCCTCCACGCTGGAGATCCCGGCCGACTCGTCGCTGCCGATCACGACCGTGCACGTGTAGGCCCCTCGTGCCCGCGGGGAGCACCCGCGGGCACTGCCCGCGTCAGTCCTTGGCGCGGGTGGGGCGCAGGAGGGCCTCGGCCAGGGCCAGCATGGTCTCCTCCAGGGCGTCCAGGCGCTTGGTCAGGTCTGCCGCCGCCGGCTGGACGATGCCGGTCACCGTGCCGGTCAGCTCGTCGCTGTCGGGCCTGGCGCGGACCAGCTCGGTGAGCGCGTCGGTGGCGGCGGTCAGGCGCTCGGCCTGCTCGCCCACGTGCGCCTGCAGCAGCTCGCCGACCCGCTCGGGGATGGCCAGCTCGGCGGGCAGCCGGCTCATGCTCTGGCTGACGGCCTCGATGCGCTCGTCGACCGACTCCAGGTGCTCGCCCGCCTGGTCGGCGCGCGCGGCCAGGCCGTTGAGGTGGGTGTCGAGGCCGTGGAAGCGGGTGTCGAGGCCGCCGAAGTGGCCGTCGAGGGTGTCGAAGCGGCTGCTCATGTGCTCTTCCGCCTCCACCAGCCGCTCGTCGATGGCGTCGACCTGGTTGTCGAGCTTGTTGAAGCGGCCCTCGTTGCGGGTGGCGATCTCGGCGGCGTGCTGGTCGCTGGCCGCGATGCGCTCGTCGAGGGAGGAGAAGCGGGTGTCGATGCGCACGTCGAGCGCGTCGAACCGGTCGTCGTGGCGGCCCAGGTGCCCGTCGAGGGTGCCCAGCCGCTTGTCCACGCCGCCGATCTGGCCCTCCATGGAGACCAGCCGCTTGTCCACGCCGCTCATGCGGCCGTCGAGGCCGTCGATCCTGGTGTCGATGTCGGCCAGGCACTCGTCGGCGGACTCCAGCCGGCTGTCGAACCCGGTGAGCCTGGTGTCGAGGCCGGTGAGCTTGCCCTCGGCCCGGTCGAGGCGGGCGTCGACGCCGCTGAGCCGGGCCGTGAGGCGCTGCTCGCTCTCGCCGAGCTGCACGGCGAGGTGCTGGTCGGCCTCGTCGAGGCGGGTGGTCAGGCGCTGCTCGACGTCGGCCAGGCGGCCCGTGAGCGCTTCGTCGGCCTCCTTGAGCCGGCTGACGAGCCGCTCGTCGGCCTCCAGGAGGGCCGTGGCGAGCCGCTGGTCGGTCTCGTCGAGCCGGGTGCCCAGCCGCCGGTCGGTGTCGTCGAGGCGGGCGCTCAGCCGCTCGTCGGTCTCGCCGAGGCGGGCGGTGAGGCGTTCGTCGGTGT
This sequence comes from [Actinomadura] parvosata subsp. kistnae, assembly GCF_900323885.1. Classification (GTDB taxonomy): domain Bacteria; phylum Actinomycetota; class Actinomycetes; order Streptosporangiales; family Streptosporangiaceae; genus Nonomuraea; species Nonomuraea composti. The sequence goes on from NZ_OOHJ01000018.1 coordinate 3,717,198, forward strand.
CGTCGAGCCGGGCCGTGAGGCGCTGGTCGGTCTCGTCGAGGCGGGCGGTGGTGCGCTGCTCGGCGGCCTCCACCCTGGCCGTCAGCTGCTCGGCCGTGCCCGCCACGGTCTCCGACAGGTCGTTGACGACGTCCTCGACGCGGTCGGTGCGGCTGGCCAGCTCGGCCATCGACTTGTCGAGCCTGGTGAAGCGGCTGGCGGCGGCCTCCATGCTGGAGTTGAGGCCGGCCAGCAGGGCCGCGAAGTCGGTCATGCCCCTGGTGATGCCGTCGGTGGTGTCGAGCACCGACTGCAGGCGCTTGAGCGCCTCGTCCACGCTCTCGCCCACCGTGCCCAGGTCGGCCCACAGGCTCGGCAGCTCGGCCACCGGGGTGACCCGGGCGTCCACGTGGTTGACCTTGTCGCCCACCGCGTCGACGTGGTCGCGCACGGCCTCCACGTGCTGCGCCAGGCCCTCCGCCCACATCGGCGGCTTGGCCGAGATCTCGTCGAGCCGGCCGCTGACCGCCTCCAGAGTGCCGCTGAGACCGCCCAGCTCGCGCTCGCGCACCTCGCGCAGCAGCCACTCCATGCCTTCGAGCCGCTGCCGGATCTCGTCGAGCACGGCGCCCTGGGTGCGTTGCTCGTAGACATGGTCCTGGGCGGCACGCGCGAGCAGGTCTCGCATCCTCTTGGGGACGGCGTCGTAGCCGTTTGGAAGAAGGGCGGCGTGGTTGGAATGGTCCACCGAAAGCTCCTTCGCTCGCCGACGGTCTGCCGCGCAGCGGTGGGATAGGTCCGGTTTATCGATGAAGGGTGAGAGCGCGGTCAACCGCAATAGGGCGGAGAACTCCTCGCCCGCTCACCTTAGCCTCTCGATCAAGGTCCGTCAGGGGTGAATTGAAAGATCGTCATTAACGTACGGATGAACCGGTTCGGGCAGGTGGGAGGGCCTTGCAGAGGATTACTGAGGGTTTGTCGGCGATTCTGGTCAGGATGACGACCAGGGAATTGTCGCCTTTGAGCCGCAAATCGGTGCGAAGGCGTTCGATGTCGATGGCGGAGCCGCGCTTCTTGATGGTGACATTGCCGATTTGTCGCTCGCGGAGGGCGGTGCGGAGTTTTTTCAGGGAAAAAGGGAAGATGTCGTCCACCTCGTACGCACTGGCCCAGGGAGTGGCCACCTCCGCGTCCGACGTGATGTAGGCGATCATCGGGTCGAGCAGCCTCCCTCCGACCAGCTCGGCCACCTCGCCCACCAGATGCGCGCGCACGGCGGCGCCGTCGGGCTCGTAGACGTAACGGCCCGGCGCGCCCGTCGGGGTCTGGACGCCCGTGGCCGCCAGCGTGTGGCCGCCCGGCAGCAGGGTCGCCCGCCGGCCGCCGGCCCCGTGGCCGCTCCACAGGGTCGCCTCCTTCACCTCGCCCTTGTACGAGACCCACTCGGCCTCGGCGCCCTCCGGGATGAACTCGTACGGGATGCCGGGAGCGACCTTGAGACAGGCCAGGCGGGCGCGCGCGACCAGGTCGAGCACCACCGGCCAGGGCGGGGAGTAGGCCATGGGGTCGAACGTCCTGCCCCGGCCCGTGCGCCTGGCCGGGTCGGCGAACAGCACGTCGTACTCCTCGGGCCGCACCTCCGCCGCGTCCCCCACCCGCACCGTCACCCGGTCGGCCAGCCCGAACGCCTCCGCGTTGGCCCTGGCCACGGCGACCGTCAGCGGGTCGGTGTCGACGGCCGTCACCGTGCAGCCGGCCCGCGCCAGCGCCAGCAGGTCACCGCCGACGCCGCAGCACGCGTCCACGACCCTGGGGGCGCCTTCGCCGTGCAGGGCCAGCAGGCGGCGGGCGCGGTGCTCGGCGACCTCCGCCCGCGTGGACTGCTCCAGGCCGTGCGGCGTGAAGAACATCCGCCCCGCGTCCGCGCCGAACTTGGCCACTGCCCGGGCCCGCAGGCCGGCCTGGGTGAGGGCCGCGGAGGTGAGCGCCGCGTCGTACGTCCGGCGCAGGGTCGTGGCGGCGGCGACCGGATCGGCGCCCGCCAGCTCCTCGGCCTCCGCCAGAGCGCGCCTGCCGCGCGGGGTCAGCAACTCGGTGAAGGCGTCGGGATCCACGTCACCTGACGTTAGCGCCACGCCGGAGCCCGCCCGCGTCCGGAGTCGGGGAGCGGCGCGGCGGTGGCTTCTCGTGTCGCCGCACGTGGAAGACTGGAGCGGGCAGGTCACGAGCTTGTGGCCGTCTGATCGCTCTCAGCAGACGCGTTCGTGTTGACTGTCAAGCCCCTCTTGCATATGTTTCCTGTTGGCACTCTCCCCTTGAGAGTGCCAACGTGCGACGAGGCAGGTCTGACACCCGCGACGGCAGGCCCAGCTGGTCGCCTCTTCTAGATCATTCAAATCTGAAGGGGAGGTCCGATCGTGACGACCGCCACCAAGGTTCCCGTTAAGCCGCTCGGCGACCGCATCGTGGTCCAGCCGCTTGAGGCCGAGCAGACCACCGCTTCCGGCCTGGTCATCCCGGACACCGCCAAGGAGAAGCCGCAGGAGGGCAAGGTCCTCGCGGTGGGCCCCGGCAACTGGGACGAGGACGGCGACAAGCGGATTCCGCTCGACGTCTCTGAGGGCGACATCGTCCTCTACAGCAAGTACGGCGGCACCGAGGTCAAGTACGGCGGCGAGGAGTACCTCGTGCTCTCCGCCCGCGACGTTCTCGCGATCATCGAGAAGTAGGCCGGATGTGTCGAGCCCCGGGCGCTCTAGAGGGCGGCCGGGGCTTTCGACGCTAGGAGAGGACTTTCAGCAATGGCGAAGATCCTGGAGTTCGACGAGGACGCCCGCCGCGCGCTCGAGCGCGGCGTGAACGCCCTCGCGGACGCCGTGAAGGTAACCCTCGGCCCGCGTGGCCGCAACGTCGTCATCGACAAGAAGTTCGGTGCGCCGACGATCACGAACGACGGTGTGACCATCGCTCGTGAGATCGAGCTGGAGGAGCGCTACGAGAACCTCGGCGCCCAGCTCGCCAAGGAAGTTGCCACCAAGACCAACGACATCGCGGGTGACGGCACCACCACCGCGACCGTCCTGGCCCAGGCCATGGTCCGCGAGGGCCTGCGCAACGTCGCCGCCGGCGCCTCGCCGCTGTCGCTCAAGCGCGGCATCGACAAGGCCGCCAAGGCCGTCAGCGACAAGCTGCTCGCCAGCGCCCGCGAGGTCGGCGACAAGAAGGAGATCGCGAACGTAGCGACGATCTCCGCCCAGGACGCGCAGATCGGCGGCCTGATCGCCGAGGCGTTCGACAAGGTGGGCAAGGACGGTGTCCTCACCGTCGAAGAGTCCAACGCCATGGGCATGGAGCTCGAGTTCACCGAGGGCATGCAGTTCGACAAGGGCTACCTGTCGGCCTACATGGTGACCGACCCCGAGCGGATGGAGTCCGTCCTCGAGGACGCCTACATCCTGCTCACCCAGGGCAAGATCTCCTCCATCGCGGACTTCCTGCCGCTGCTGGAGAAGGTCGCCCAGACGAAGAAGCCGCTGCTCGTGGTCGCCGAGGACGTCGAGGGCGAGGCCCTGGCCGTCCTGGTCACCAACAAGATCCGCGGCACCTTCACCTCCGTCGCCGTCAAGGCCCCCGGCTTCGGCGACCGCCGCAAGGCGATGCTCCAGGACATGGCCATCCTCACCGGCGGCCAGGTCGTCAGCGAGGAGGTCGGCCTCAAGCTGGAGCACGTCGGTCTCGAGGTGCTCGGCACGGCCCGCCGCGTCGTCGTCACCAAGGACGCCACGACCATCGTCGACGGCGCCGGTGACGCGCAGGCCATCGAGGACCGCGTCAAGGAGATCAAGATTGCCATCGAGCAGTCCGACTCCGACTGGGACCGCGAGAAGCTGCAGGAGCGCCTGGCCAAGCTCGCCGGCGGTGTGTGCGTGCTGCGCGTCGGCGCCGCCACCGAGGTCGAGCTCAAGGAGAAGAAGCACCGCCTCGAGGACGCGATCTCCGCGACGCGCGCCGCGATCGAGGAGGGCATCGTCTCCGGCGGTGGCTCCGCGCTCATCCACATCTCCAAGGACCTCGACGACCTCGGCCTGACCGGCGACGAGGCCACCGGTGTCGGCATCGTCCGCCGCGCCCTGGTGGAGCCCGCCCGCTGGATCGCCGAGAACGCCGGTCTCGAGGGCTACGTGGTGACGCACAAGGTCGCCGAGCTGGAGCCCGGTCACGGCCTCAACGCCGCCACCGGCGAGTACGTGAACCTGCTCGACCAGGGCGTCATCGACCCGGTCAAGGTCACGCGCTCGGCCGTGCAGAACGCGGCTTCGATCGCGGGCATGCTGCTCACCACCGAGGCGCTCGTGGTGGACAAGCCCGAGGAGGAGGCCCCGGCCGCCGGCCAGGGCCACGGTCACGGTCACGGCCACTGACCGACCCCACCTCTTTCGCCGCTACGGCCCGCACCCGGAGGGGGTGCGGGCCGTACGGCTTTGTGGGGCACGGGCACGGGGCTGTGGCCGCGCGCCATGCCACGCCGCCCGCGCCAACCCCCGCAAGGGCACACCCCGCCGCCCGCCACACGAGAGGGCCGCTGTGGCCCCGCCCGCCACACGAGAGGGGCGCTGTGGCCCCGCCTGCCCATGAACGGCACGCTGTGGCGCTCCAGCACTGCCGCTACGGTGGCCGGCGCATGGCAGGGGTGCTCGCCTGCCGCTTCCGGCGTGTGCGAGAGACGCCCGTGCCCGCGTGCCCGCTTCCGGCGTGCGAGAGAGGCGCGCCCGGGGTGGCCTGCTCGTGAGTGGTGCGCTGGGGCGGCGCCTGCGCGTGTCGTGCTGGCGGGCCGCCACACCGCGGGGCGCGTGGGGTGCCTGCCCGGCGTGCGAGGAGCGTGGCCGCCTGCTCGCGAGCGGCGTGCTGTGACGTCGCCTGCGCGTGAGCGGTGCGCTGGGGCGCGATGCTGGTCGGCGCACGCGAAGGCGCTCGCCTGCCGCTCCCGGCGTGCGCGGGAGGCGTCCGTGCCCGCGTGCCCGCTTCCGGCGTGCGAGAGAGGCGCGCCCGGGGTGGCCTGTCCGTGAGCGGGGCGCTGTGGCGGGGCCTGCGCGTGTCGTGCTGGCGGGCCGCCGCACCGCGGGGCGCGTAGGGTGCCTGCCTGGCGCGCGAGGAGCGTGGCCGCCTGCTCGCGAGCGGCGTGCTGTGACGTCGCCTGCGCTGTCGCGACGGTGGCCGGCGCATGCGAGGGGTGCTCGCCTGCCGGTGCCGGCGTGCGTGGGAGGCGTGTCCGTGGCCGCCTGCTCGTGAGCGGTGCGTTGGAGCGCCGCGATGGTGGGCGGCGCACGCGAAGGTGCTCGCCTGCCGCTCCCGGCGTGCGCGAGAGGCGCGACCGTGTCGGGCCCGAGGGTGCCCGTGTGGGCGCGTGGCTTGGGAGCGCGCGTCCGTGCCCGGCTCCCGTGCGGAGGGGCCTCTGGTGTCGCCTGCCGGTGCGTGTGAGGAGGGGCCGCCTGCCGGTGGGGTGGTGCAGCTTGGTCAGGGGGCGGACGGAGGTGGTGGGTGGGGCGGCCTAGGGTGGGCGGGGGAGGCGGTGGAGATGCGGTACGGGCGGGCGGTGGAGCGGCTGCGGATGCTGGCCGAGGCGTGTGAGCAGACCAGGCGGTTGCCGGCCGAGGAGCCGTTCCTGCGCGAAGCGTACGTGTTCGGCGGTCTCGTCGAGGGGGCGGATCCGGTCGATGAGATCGAGGTGGCGTTCGTGCTGAACCTGCCGCCCGAGGAGGTGGCGTGGGGGACGCATCCGCCGGGGACCGCGTGGCTGGTGGACTTTCTGCGGCTGGATCAGGGCGGGGTCGCCTACTGGTGGCGGTCGTTCCGGGAGCCGGTGGCCAATCATCGGATTCACGAGCCGGTGCGGTTCTGGTCGCTGGACGGGGTCGACGAGGGTGTGCTGGAGGCGTTGCGGGGGCGGCGGTTCGGGGAGTTGCGGGGCGGTGACGGGGAAGCCCGCGCGGAGGAGCGGGTGGCCGGGGTGGCGGAGGAGCTGGAGGCGGCTCTGGAGCATCTGCGGGCGGTGCACGGCGCGTACTGGGACCGGCGGTGGCGGCGGGAGCATCGGGGGTTGCGGCGGTATCCGGAGCACCATCTGTGGGAGGCGGTGCGCGGGTATCTGGAGCTGCTCGACTTGCCGCGGGACGAATGAGGGCGAGCCGCAGGCGGCGTGTCCGGTGGTGGGCGGGATGGGGGGGAAGTGGGGGAAAAGGTGGATTATTGGAGTAAACCGGGAGTGTGCGATAAGCGTCCGGGGTCTGACAAATGTCGCGCATTCCGGGTTATCGTCTGAAACATTATGTCAGTATTAAGGCTTAGTGTGGTCGGTTGATTACTCCTCGTTATCGTCGCTTCAATGTGACCAATCCGTAGCCGTTCGCCATGACGACAGGCCGGATCAGTGCGGGCATCATGCCTATCGTGAGCGAGGGAAGCGTCGCCGACGCCAAAATTGGGGTAAGGCTCGCGTCGAGACTTCCGGCACGGACGGATGACTCCGACCTTAGGGAACTGACGAGCCTCGCCGTGCAGGGAGATCGCAGTGCGATCGAATCCCTGCTCGGTGAGTTGCGTCCGATGGTGGTGCGGTATTGCCGCGCCAGGCTGGGCAGGGTTTCAGGGCAATATCACATTGCCGATGACGTAGCCCAGGAGGTGTGCATCGCGGTGTTGTCCGCGCTGCCGCGATACCGCGACATGGGGCGGCCCTTCGCGTCGTTCGTGTTCGGCATCGCCTCGCACAAGGTGGCCGACGCGTTGCGGAGCTCGGTGCGCTCCGCGGTGCCGACCCAGGATCTGCCCGACGGGCCCGACGACGGGCCGGGGCCGGAAGAGACGGTGGTCCGCTACATCGAGGTGGAGCACGCCCGGCGGCTGCTGGCCCGGCTGCCCGACAACCAGCGGGAGTTGCTGCTGTTGCGGGTGGTGTCGGGGCTGTCGGCCGAGGAGACCGGTAATGTACTCGGTATGTCACCGGGTGCGGTTCGTGTCGCCCAGCATCGGGCGCTGGCCAGGTTGAGGCAGATGGCGGAGCTGGAGTCGGCTTGACGCCTGAGGAGGAGACCGACGCGCTGCTCGACGCGCTCGGTCGTGGAGAGCTGCCCGACTCAGGGGATCCAGCAGTGCGCCTGCTCGCCGCGCTGCTCGATGACGTCGATCAGCGGCGCTCCTCCGTGTCGATGACACCGTCGACGTAGCCGCGCGCGTAGTCCCAGCTCACGTAGTCGGCGGGGTCGGGGTGGAAGGCCGGCTCGTGCACCTGCGGCTGGCCTTTCTCGATCATTTGTTTCAGGTTGCCGCGCAGCAGCTCCCAGTCGAAGAAGTGCTGCTCGCCGCATTCAGGGCAGTCGAGGACGAGCCCCAGCACTCCCTGCGGTTCGAGCAGGGAGCGGAAGACCTCGACGTCGGCGAGGTCGGTGATGGCCTCGTCGCGCTCGGCCGCGGTGAGTGGCTCGGCGTCGTCGAGCGCTCCCATCGCCGAGGACGGGTCGTTCGGGTCGTCCGCGAACGGATCGCGGGGGACGTCTTCCAGCACCTTCCCACCATATGACCGAAGCGGCCCGCGCGGTGGGGTTTACCTCAGCCATCCGCGTCTGGTGGCCTCCACGCCCGCGTGAAAGCGGGACTGAGCGCCCAACTCGGTCATGGCGTCGGCGAACCTCGCGCGTACGGTTCGTACCGACACGCCGAGCTGGCGGGCGATCGAGTCGTCGCACATGCCCTGCGCGGCCAGCCGCAGCACCTGCACCATGCCGTCGCTCCTGCGGCCCCACGGCAGGGGCACGGCGCGGGCCCACAGCTCGCGGAAGAGCGAGGTGAGCACGCCGACCACGACGGAGGTGCGGACCAGGTAGAAGTTGTAGGCGTGGTCGGGCAGGTTGCCGCCCCAGTGGGCGGGCAGGCCGGCCATCTCGGGCCCGGCGGCCATGAACCAGCTCGGCACCCGGTCCATCGTGCGCACCTCGCCGCCCGCCTCGGTGAGGCGGGCGAGCTGGTCGCGGACGCCCGGGAGCACGAGCGAGGACACCGGAATGATCGCTTGAACGGTCAGCAATTTCCGTTTTTGCGCATCAATCCATGGATCCGCAAATTTCCGCGCAAAGTCGGTCATAGTGCGCTCGTCGGGAACCGCGGTCAGTAATGGCATTGGTGGCGTTTGACATTGTACGGCGATGCCCACCACGCTCTCGTACAGGATGTCCGCCCCGCTCGCCATCTCCACCGTGAATGGCCCGCTGCGATAGTCGCGCCCCGCGTCGTAGTCGCGGATCAGCCCGCGAATCGAGCCGAGCGCCGAATCGATCATTCGGCTCTCCTCGGCGAGCCGGTCGAGCCGGTCGGCGATCAGCCGGCCGAGTGCCGCGGCGGGATGTCTGGCCAGGTATTGCCCTGATTGCTCGTCGATGACCCCGAGCTTCACCAGATCGTCGAGCTGGCGGCCAACTTTTTCGACGGGGCCGTCCATGGCTTGCGCCAGATCGGAGCGGGTGGCCTTGTGCAGGCGCAACACGGCGGAGTAGAGCGCGGTTTGTGCCGGGTCGAGGCCCAGCGTCTTGAGCGGATCGGACATCATTCGCGGCTGGTTGGGCATTATGGGCGGCTCCGTTGGGGGGACACGGGCGTGCCGCGAGGATAACCCCGCATTCCCTCCTTGTCCGCGTGTTGCCCGGACTGCTTCTCCAGGACGTGCAACTTCGTGCAATTGCACGTTTTCACATTGCGATGTGCCGTTGAGTAACGCAGGCTTTACCTAGCGTCGGCATCCAGCCAAGGGCGCGGTTGCGCCGGCCATCAGGACGCGGAGGGGGGTTCGGTGGCGTGCAGCGCCACCGTTGCCCGGATGCCGGTGGCCGGGGGATGGGACGGATCACCGACCGTCCCATCCCCCGGCACTTCTTTGCCGGAAGCCGGGAGCACGTCGGACCACCGTGGGGGTCTTCGTGCTCCCGGCTTAAGTGCGTTTTGGAGCCAGGGCCTAGACTTAGTGCACACCAAAGCTAGGCAGGAGGGGGCCGCGGCATGTCCAAGTTCACCGAGATGGGTCTGACCTTCGATGACGTGCTGCTGGTGCCCGGGTATTCGGACCTGCAGCCAGGAGAGGCCGATACCCGATCTCGCCTGTCCAAGGGCATCACGCTGTCGATCCCGCTGATCTCCGCGGCGATGGACACCGTCACCGAGGCCCGCATGGCGGTCGCCATGGCCCGTCAGGGCGGCATCGGCATTCTGCATCGCAATCTGTCGGTCGAGGAGCAGGCCCAGCAGGCCGACCTGGTCAAGCGGTCCGAGGCGGGCATGGTCACCAACCCGGTGACGTGCAGCCCCGACGACACGCTGGCCGACGTCGAGCGGCTGTGCGCCACGTACCGGATCTCCGGGGTGCCCGTGACCGACGTGTCGGGCACGCTGGTCGGCATCGTCACCAACCGCGACATGCGCTTCGAGACCGACCAGACGCGCCCCGTGCGCGAGGTCATGACCAAGATGCCGCTCGTCACCGCCCCGGTCGGGGTGTCGCGCGACGAGGCGTTCAAGCTGCTCAGGCAGAACAAGATCGAGAAGCTGCCGCTCGTCGACGCCGACGGCCGGCTGCGCGGCCTGATCACCGTCAAAGACTTCACCAAGAGCGAGCAGTACCCGCTGTCCACCAAGGACGCCGACGGCCGGCTGCTCGTCGGCGCGGCGATCGGTGTCGGCGGCGACGCCGAGCTGCGCGCCAAGGCGCTCATCGAGGCCGGGGTCGACGTCGTGGTCGTGGACGTCGCGCACGGCCACTCCAAGGGCCTGGCCGACATGATCGCCAAGATCAAGGCCAACAGCAAGGTCGAGGTCATCGGCGGCAACATCGCCACCAGGGCCGGCGCGCAGATGCTGGTCGACGCGGGCGCCGACGCCGTCAAGGTGGGCGTGGGCCCCGGCTCCATCTGCACCACCCGCGTCGTCGCCGGGGTCGGCGCGCCGCAGGTCACGGCCATCTACGAGGCGTCCAAGGCGTGCGCGCCGGCCGGCGTGCCGGTGATCGGCGACGGCGGCCTGCAGTACTCCGGCGACATCGTCAAGGCCATCGCCGCCGGGGCCGACACGGTCATGCTGGGCTCGCTGCTCGCCGGCTGCGAGGAGTCGCCCGGTGAGCTGATCTTCATCAACGGCAAGCAGTTCAAGTCGTACCGGGGCATGGGCTCGCTCGGCGCCGTACGCAACCGCGAGCGCGGCGGCACCTCCTTCAGCAAGGACCGCTACGCGCAGGCCGACGTCGGCGGCGAGGACAAGTACATCCCCGAGGGCATCGAGGGCCAGGTGCCCTACCGCGGCCCGGTCGCGGCCGTCGCCCACCAGCTCATCGGCGGGCTGCGCCAGGGCATGTGGTACGCCGGCTGCCGCACGATCGAGCAGATGCACACCGACTGCGAGCTCATGCCGATCACGGCGGCGGGCCTCAAGGAGAGCCATCCCCACGACATCCAGATGACCGTGGAAGCTCCGAACTATCACAGAAGGTAAGAGCATGACTCAGCAGGTGGAGATCGGCCGGGGGAAGACCGGGCGGCGGGCGTACGCGCTTGACGAGATCGGCCTGGTGCCCTCGCGGCGCACCCGTGACCCGGAGGAGGTCTCGATCGCCTGGCAGATCGACGCCTACCGGTTCGAGCTGCCCGTGGTCGTCGCTCCCATGGACAGCGTGGTCTCGCCGGCCACCGCCATCGAGATCGGGCGGCTCGGCGGCCTGGCGCCGCTCGACCTCGAAGGGCTGTGGACGCGCTACGAGGACCCGCTGCCGCTGCTGGAGGAGTGCGCCGCCCTCGACCAGGAGGCGGCCACGAAGCGGCTGCAGGAGATCTACGCCGCGCCGATCAAGGAAGAGCTGATCGGCCGCCGCATCGAGGAGATCCGCGCCTCCGGGGTGACCACCGCCGTGCGGCTGTCGCCGCAGCGCACGGTCCAGTACCACAAGGCCGTCATCGACGCGGGCGTCGACATCTTCGTCATCCGCGGCACGACGGTCTCCGCCGAGCACGTCTCGGGGCGGGCCGAGCCGCTCAACCTCAAGCAGTTCATCTACGAGCTCGACGTGCCCGTCATCGTGGGCGGCTGCGCCACCTACACCGCCGCGCTGCACCTCATGCGCACCGGCGCGGCCGGCGTGCTGGTCGGCTTCGGCGGCGGCGCCTCCCACACCACCCGCAACGTCCTCGGCGTGGCGGTGCCGATGGCCACCGCGATCTCCGACGTGGCGGCGGCGCGGCGCGACTACCTCGACGAGTCCGGCGGCCGCTACGTGCACGTGATCGCCGACGGCGGCATGGGCACCTCCGGCGACATCGCCAAGGCCATCGCCTGCGGCGCCGACGCCGTCATGGTGGGCTCGCCGCTGGCGCGCGCGGTGGAGGCGCCCGGGCACGGCTTCCACTGGGGCTCCGAGGCGCACCACCCCGACCTGCCGCGCGGGCGGCGGGTCGCGTTCGGCACGGTGGGCACGCTGGAGCAGATCCTGCACGGGCCGTCCAGCGTGGCCGACGGGTCGATGAACCTCATGGGCGCGCTCAAGCGCACCATGGCCTCCACCGGTTACTCCGACATCAAGGAGTTCCAGCGGGTCGAGGTCGTGGTGGCGCCGATCCAGCGCTAGTTCCCGCGAAACGGCCGCCGCCCGGCATCGGGTGGCGGCCGTTTCGCCGTTCTGGGGAGGCGGCGGTCAGGCGGGGGTGTGGCGGCGGCGGTGGGCGCGCTGCCGGCACGCGTTGCCGCAGTAGCGGGCGGGGCGGCCCGTGGCGGTGGGGGTAAGAGGCGTGCCGCACTCCGCGCACCGGGTTTCGTTAGGTTTCGTTAGGGTGGTGGCGGTGGTCGCTCTGAGGCCGTCCATGACGATCTGGGTGGCGCGGCTGGGCGAGGTGGCCGCAGGGGCCGAGGTGGCGCTGCGTCGCCTGGTGCCCGCGTGTTCCAGGGTGCCCGCGTGTTCCAGGGTGCCGCCGTGTTCGAGGGTGCCGCCGCGTTCCAGGGTGGACGCGTGTTCCATGGTGGCGCAGCCGGCGATCAGGCGGGCCACGTCCTCGGGGGTCGCGTCGGCGCGGACGGCGCCCGCCCGCTGGGCGCGGGCGAGCAGGGGCGAGAGGGCGGCCAGCAGGCGGTCGCGGGCGCCGGGAGAGATGCCCTCCGTGGTCGTCATCGCCTGGCAGAGCGCCTTGTTCAGCGCCACCTCCGCCACCGCGCGCCCGAAGGCCGCGAAGAAGGCCGCGCCGGGGTCGCCGGGCCGGCCCAGCAGGGAGCGCAGCTCCTCGACGAGCCGGTCGAGCCGGTCGTTCACCACCGCCGCGAGCAACGCCTGCTTGCTGGGGAAGCGCCGGTAGACGGTGCCAGCGCCCACCCCGGCCCGGCGGGCGACGGTGTCGAGCGGCACCGACGGGCCCTGCTCGGCGAACGCCTCCCGGGCCGCCGCCAGGACGCGGGCGCGGTTGAGGCGTGCGTCCTGGCGGCCGGGCACGTTCATGCCGGATCCGTCCAGACTGGGCACGTCCACACCGGACCCGTCCGCACCAGACCCGTCCGCACCGGGCACATCGACACCGGACCCGTCCGCATCGGACCCATCCGCACCGGGCACGTTCATGCCGGACCTCCGGTTGACAAGCGGAACGCGCGTTCCGTACGGTCTAAGCGGGTGCTACGTTCCGGATTCTACTGGAGGTGCGTGATGCAGGCGTCCGCGCGTGAAGTGGCCGAGCGGTTCCTGGGCGTCGCCGCCGGCGGTGACCTCGCCGCGCTGGCCGACCTCTACTCGGAGGACTCGGTGATCGAGCTGCCGTTCGCGCCGCCGGGCATCCCGGCCAGGTTCGAGGGGAGGGAGGGGCATCGGGCCAGGTTCGGCCGGGCGGCGACGGTGGTGCGGCACGAGCGCGTGGCGAACGTGGTGCTGCACGAGAGCACCGACCCGGAGGTGGTCATCGTCGAGTACGACCTGCACGGCCACGTCCTCTCCTCCGGGCAGCCGTTCACCCGCTCGTACGTGATGGTCATGCGCGTCAGGGACGGCCTCATCGTGCACTCGCGCGACTACGCCGACCCGGCGGGCTCGGTGGGCTACCGCGATGAGGCGGCTCGTGTCTCCTAACATGCGGAGACATGGCTGATCTTCAGCACACGCACGAGCTGACGTACGAGGGCGACCGCGTCGTCAAGCGCTACCAGGACAGCAAGCCGGGCGCGGCCGAGCGCGAGTGGCGGGCGCTGCGGCTGCTGGCCGAGCACGCGCCGGGGCTCGCGCCCGAGCCGATCGCGTTCGAGGGCGGCGCGGTGACCATGTCGCGCATCCCCGGCGTGCCGTTGCGCGGGCTGGTCGCGGGCGGCAAGCACGTGTCGGCCATGGCGGAGGCGCTGGCCGAGCTGCACGCCGCCGTGCCCGGCCGCGTGCTGCGCGGCGTCCCCGTGCGGCCGTGGCAGCGCGAGGCGCTGGTCGACTGGGTCAGGAAGCGGTGCGCCGGCTGGGAGCCGAGGGAGCCGCTGGCCGACCGGGTCGTCAAGGAGGGGCTGCGCTGGCTGGAGAGCTGGTCGCCTGGCGAGGCGGGCGTGCGGGAGGTGTTCGGGGCGGGCGACGGGAACCTGGCGAACTTCCTGTGGGACGGCACGCGGGTGCGCATCGTCGACTTCGAGGACTCGGGGCGCAGCGATCTGGCGTTCGAGCTGGCGGAGCTGGCCGAGCACGTGTCCATGTGGGTGGACGGCGAGGTGGAGATCGCGCACCGGTTCGAGCTGAGCCCGCAGGAGGAGCGGCGCACCAGGGAGTGCCGCAAGGTGCACGCGCTGGTGTGGTTCTTCCTGCTGTCGCACGAGCACCCGCGCAACCCGCCGGGGACCTTCCGGCGGCAGGTCGAGCGGGTGCTGGCAACATTGGGCGCATGAGGCTCGCCGACGAGGGTGACAGGGCCGCCGTGGAGCGGCTCGTGCACGACGCCTACACGCCCTGGATCGAGGTCGTCGGCATGCGGCCGCTGCCGATGGAGGCCGACTACGCCGCGCTGATCGCCGCCGGCCGGGTGCACGTCACGGACGGGCTCGACGGGCTGATCGTGCTCGTCCCCGAGGACGGCGCGTTGCTCGTGGAGAACGTCGCGGTGCGGCCCGAGCTGCACGGCCAGGGCATCGGGCGCCGCCTGATGGCCTACGCCGAACAGGAGGCGCGCCGGCTGGGGCTGCCGGCGCTGCGCCTCTACACCAACGTCAGGATGGCCGCCAACATCGCCCTGTACGCGTCGCTCGGCTACGTCGAGACCGGCCGCGTGGGCATCGAGGGCCGCTCCGCCGTTCTGATGCGCAAGGAGCTCAGCCCGTGAGCACGCCCAGGATGCGCAACGAGCTCGGCCCGTGAGCACGCCCCAGAATGCGCAAGGAGCTCAGCCCGTGAGCACGCCCAGGAGGTGGCTGACCTCGCGGGCCACGGCGTCGCGGCCGGCCTTGAGGTACTTGCGGGAGTCCACCACCCGCTCGTCGTGGACGAGGTAGTCGCGGACGGCGCCGGTGAACGCCTTGTTCAGGTGCGTCGCGATGTTGATCTTCTTCATGCCCTGTCGTACGGCCTCGCGCAGCACGTCGTCGGGCACCCCTGAGGAGCCGTGCAGCACCAGCGGCACCGGCACGGCGGCGCGCAGCTCGGCGATGAGCTCCAGGTCGAGCACGGCGTCCTTGGTGGTCATCGCGTGGGAGGTGCCGACGGCCACGGCCAGCGCGTCGACGCCGGTTCTGGCCACGTAGTCGACCGCCTCGTGCGGCTTGGTGCGGGCGCCGGGCGCGTGCACGCCGTCCTTGCCGCCGACCTCGCCCAGCTCGGCCTCCACCCACACGCCGCGCTCATGGCACCAGGCGGCCACCTCGGCCGTGGCGGCGACGTTCTCCTCGTCGGGCAGGGCCGAGGCGTCGTACATGACGGAGCCGAGCCCGAGCCCCACCGCCTCCTCGACGAGCGCGCGGTCGGTGGCGTGGTCGAGGTGCACCGCGACCGGCACGTCCGCCCTCCTGGCGACGGCGAGGCAGGCGAGCGCGATCGGCTCCAGCGCGCCGTGGTAGCGCACGCAGTTCTCGCTGATCTGCAGCACGACGGGCAGGCCGAGCGCCTCGGCGCCGGCCACGATGGCGGTGGCGTGCTCCAGCTGGATCACGTTGAACGCGCCCACCCCTGCGGGTGATTGGCGGACGATGTCGCCGATGGGGGCGAGGGGCATGACGGGCTCCTAACGTGACTACGTGATGGTGATCTGGGGGTGGATGTCGGCGTACACGTCGGGGTCGAACTCCCCGGCCACGGGTGTGGCCACGGCGGCGGCGCCGAGTGCGGCGGCCCGCCTGAGCCGGTCGGGCCACGGGGCGGGCTCGACCAGGCCCAGCGCCAGGCCCGCCACGAGCGAGTCGCCGGCGCCGGTGGGGTTGCCGCGCACGGTGTACGGCATTCGCGCCGCGAACGTGCCCTCGCCGGTGACGGCCAGCAGCCCGTCGGCGCCCATGGACACCACGACGGCGCCCGCGCCCTGGCCGCGCAGCGCCTGCGCGCCCTCGGCGGGGGTGCCGCCCGGCACGGCCCTGGCCAGCTCGTCGGCGTTGGGCTTGAGGATGGCGGGGCGGCCCTTGGGTGCGTGGCGCAGGGGCTCGCCGTCGGCGTCCACGATGCACGGCACGCCCTGGTCGGCGGCGAGGGCGGCGAGCGTGGCGTAGGTGTCGGCCGGGAGGCCGCGCGGCAGGCTGCCGGACAGCACGACCGCGTCGGCGTCGCCGAGGAGCTGCTCGTAGTGCCGGGCGAAACCCTCGAACTCGGCCGCCGTGACGTCGGGGCCGGGCTCGTTGAACAACGTCGTGTGCTCGGCGTCGGTGACGGCGAGGGTGGTGCGGGAGTCGCCCGCGATGCCGTACAGGGCGGTGGGCAGGCGCGCCGAGGACAGGTCGGCCTCGACGGCGCGGCCGGTGGGCCCGCCGGCCAGGCCCGTGACCAGCACGTCGTGGCCGAGCGCGGCCAGCACCCTGGCCACGTTGACGCCCTTCCCGCCCGCGCGCCTGTGCACCGTGCTGACCCGGTTGACTCCGTTCCAGTCGACGGCGGGCACCTGGTAGGTCACGTCGAGGGCGAGGTTGAGCGTCACCGTGATGATCATTAAGGCTCCGTGATCCAGACGCCGTCCTTCAGGACGCCGTCCACCTCCAGCGAGTCGGAGAGCACGACCAGGTCGGCCGCCTTGCCGACGGCGATCGAGCCGATGCGGCCGGCCAGCCCGAGCAGCCGCGCGGGCGTCAGCGAGGCCACCTGGACGGCGTCGGGCAGCGAAATGCCCAGCTCCTGGACGGCGCGGCGGAACGCGACGTCCATCGTCAGCGTGGAGCCCGCGATCGAGCCGCCCTCGACCAGGCGCGCCACGCCGTCGTGCACGCGCACGGCCATCGAGCCGAGCACGTAGTCGCCGTCGCCCAGGCCGGTCGCCGACATGGCGTCGGTGATCAGCGCGGTGCGGCCGGGCCCGGCCACCTCGTACGCCAGCCGCAGCATGGCCGGATGCACGTGCACCCCGTCGTTGACCAGCTCGACCGTCACCCGCTCGTCGTCGAGCAGCGCCGCCACGGGCCCCGGCGCGCGGTGGCCGAGCGGCGGCATCGCGTTGTAGAGGTGCGTGGCCACGGTGGCGCCCGCCTCGATGCCCTCGATGGTCTGCTCGTAGCCGGCGTCGCTGTGCCCGATGGCGGCCAGCACGCCCTCGTCCACGGCGAACCTGATCGTGTCGAGGGCGCCGGGCAGCTCGGGCGCGATGGTGAGCATGCGGACGTGCCCGCGCCCGGCCTTGACCAGCCCCGCGAACTCCTGCGGCGACGGCTCGCGCAGCCGCGTCGGGTCGTGCGCGCCGCAGCGGGACCTGGCGATGTACGGGCCCTCGAAGTGGATGCCGGCCAGCAGCCCCTCGTCGCAGAGCCCGGCCAGCGCCGACGCCGCCGCGGCCAGGCCCTCGACCGTGTCGGTGACCAGGCTGGCCATCATGGTCGTGGTGCCGTGGCGGCGGTGCAGCGCCACGGCGTCGCGGGCCCGGTCGAGGTCGCCGGTGGGGAAGGAGCCGCCGGCGCCGCCGTGGTTGTGCACGTCGACGAACCCCGGCACGACGTGCCGCCCGCCCACGCTCAGGCCGGGCCCGGGGGCGGATCCGTGGCCGACGTGCGTGATGCGGCCGTCTTCGATGGTCAGCCACCCCTCGTGCACGCCCTCGGGCGTCACGATTTTGGCGTCGGCAAGAGTAAGGCTCATGAAGAAAGGATCACAGATCGCGTGAGGTGCATGGGCTCGTCGGGGTTCAGCCCCTGGGCGAAGGCGCGCGCGACCGCGACCCGCTGGGCGCGGATCAGCTCGGCCATGGGGTCGAGCGCGCTCTCGAAGAACGTGCCGCCGGTCTCCTCGACCTGCGCGCGCAGCCCTTCGGGGGCCTGGCCGAGCATCCACGTCACCCGCCCGGGGGCGGCGATGCTGATCGGGCCGTGCCGGTATTCCATCGCCGGGTACGCCTCCGTCCAGGAGCGGGACGCCTCGCGCATCTTCAGCGCGGCCTCCTGGGCCAGCCCGACCGACCAGCCGGTGCCGAGGAAGCTGAACTGCTCGGCCCGCACCAGCGTGTCGGGCAGCGGCTCGGCCACGGCCTGCTCGGCGTCGGCGATCGCCCGCGTCAGGTCCTCGCCGAGGGAGGCGCGGAGCATGGCGAGCTGCGTGGTGGCGAACCTGGTCTGCACGACGGACTTCTCGTCGGCGTAGTCGAGCACGATCACCTCGCCGGCGGCGCTCATGATCGGCGTCTCGGGGTCGGCGGTGATGGCCACGCTCTTGTCTGTGGTCCTGGCCAGCAGGTCGAGCACCTCGGTCGTGGTGCCCGAGCGGGTCAGGGCCAGCACCCGGTCGTAGCGGCGGCCGTGCGGGAACTCGGAGGCGGCGAACGCGTCGGTCTCGCCGTGCCCGGCCCGCTCGCGCAGCACGGCGTACGCCATCGCGATGAACCACGACGTGCCGCAGCCGACGACGGCGACCCGCTCGCCCCGGCGGGGCAGCGCGTCGGCGGGGATGTTCGCGACGGCGCGGCGCCAGCAGGACGGCTGGGACGCGATCTCGGCCTCGGTGTGGGTGGTCACCACTTGCCTCCCATGATTGATTGTTCCTGCTGCATTCATATCAAAAAAGTGCAGAAATGAACACCGGTAGCTCTGGTGCTCCAGGTTGTGCCACGCTTGCTCCTGTTCCTCACCCCTAGGGAGGCCTCCGTGTCCCGCTACGACCGCTGGAACGCCATCCTTGAGCTGTTGGCGCAGGAGGGCAGGCTGTCGGTGGAGGAGGCGGCCCAGGCGCTCGACGTCTCCACCGCGACGATCAGGCGCGACTTCGACCAGCTCGCCCAGCAGCAGATGCTCATGCGCACGCGGGGCGGCGCGGTGGCCCAGAGCGTCAGCTACGACCTGCCGCTGCGTTACAAGACGGCCAGGCACGCCGACGCGAAGCACCGCATCGCGCTGGCGGCGGCCGAGCTGGTCACGCCGGGGGCCGTGGTCGGGCTCAACGGCGGCACCACGACGTCCGAGCTGGCCCGCACGCTCGCGACGCTGCCCGCGCTGGAGGCCGGGTTCACGGTCGTCACCAACGCGCTGAACATCGCGGCCGAGCTGACCGTCCGGCAGCACGTCAAGATCGTGGTGACCGGCGGGGTGGCCAGGCAGCAGTCGTACGAGCTGATCGGGCCGCTCGCCTCGGGGGTGCTGGAGCAGGTGACGCTCGACGTCGCCTTCCTCGGCGTGGACGGGCTCGACGTCGCCCTCGGCGCCTCCGCCCACCACGAGGGCGAGGCCAGCGTGAACCACCTGCTGATCAGCCGGGCCGCGCAGGTCGTGGTGGTGGCCGACTCCTCCAAGATCGGCAAGCGGGCGTTCTCCCGCATCTGCCCCATCGGCCAGATCGACACGCTCGTCACCGACGCGCAGCTCCCCGACACGCTGGCCGGGCAGCTCACGGACGCCGGCGTGAAGGTCGTCCGCGCCTGAGGGCGTTACAGGGCGCGTCCTGCGCGGGTAGGTACCGGAACGCAGACCACAGGTGTTCCAGGGGGAGTTATGACGTCGGGAAGGAGCGCGGCCCGGCTCGGGCCCGCGCAGCGGGCCGAGGCGCTGGAGCGCATGGCCTCCGAGGAGCTCGACGTGGTCGTGGTCGGCGGCGGCGTCGTGGGGGCGGGCATCGCGCTCGACGCCGTGACCCGCGGCCTCGACGTCGCCCTCGTGGAGGCGCGCGACTTCGCCTCGGGCACGTCCTCGCGCTCGTCCAAGCTGATCCACGGCGGCCTGCGCTACCTGGAGCAGCTCAACTTCGAGCTGGTGCGGGAGGCGTTGCAGGAGCGGGCGCTGCTGCTGCAGCGCATCGCGCCGCACCTGGTGCGGCCCGTGCCGTTCCTGTTCCCGATGACCCACTACGGGTGGGAACGCCCCTACGTGGGCGCCGGCGTGGCCCTCTACGACACGCTCGGCTTCGCCACCGGGCTGACCCGCGGCGTGCCGGGGCACCGCCATCTGTCCAGGTCGCGGGCGCTGCGGCTGGCGCCCGCGCTGAAGAAGACCGCCTTCACCGGCGCCGTCCAATACTGGGACGCCCAGGTCGACGACGCCCGCTACGTGCTGACCATGCTGCGCACCGCGGCCACGTACGGCGCGCACATCGCGCCCAGGGCGCAGGTCGTGGGCTTCCTGCGGGAGGGCGAGCGGGTCACCGGCGTGCGGGTGCGCGACCTGGAGTGCGGCGAGGAGTTCGAGGTACGCGCCCGCCAGGTCGTCAACGCCACCGGCGTCTGGACCGACGACATCCAGGAGCTGGTCGGCGGGCGCGGCCAGATCCACGTGCGCGCCTCCAAGGGCATCCACCTGGTCGTCCCGCGCGACCGCATCCACTCGCTGACCGGCATCATCCTGCGTACGGAGAAGTCGGTGCTGTTCGTGATCCCCTGGGGCCGCCACTGGATCATCGGCACCACCGACACGGAGTGGACGCTCGACAAGAGCCACCCGGCCGCCTCCCGCGCCGACATCGACTACCTGCTCGACCACGTCAACGCGGTCCTGTCGGTGCCGCTGACCCGCGACGACGTCGAAGGCGTGTACGCGGGGCTGCGGCCGCTGCTGTCGGGCGAGTCCGACGAGACGTCCAAGCTGTCCAGGGAGCACGTGGTGGCGCATCCCGTGCCGGGCCTGGTGATGATCGCCGGCGGGAAGTACACGACGTACCGGGTCATGGCCCGCGACGCGGTCGACGCGGTCGCGCACGGGCTCGACCAGCGGGTGCCGCGCTCGTGCACCGACCGCATCCCGCTCGTGGGCGCCGAGGGCTACCAGGCGCTGTGGAACTCGCGGCACCGCATCGCCCAGGAGTCGGGGCTGCACGTGGCCAGGATCGAGCACCTGCTCCAGCGGTACGGCGGGATGATCGACGAGCTGCTGGAGCTGATCGAGCAGGACCCGTCGCTGGGCCGGCCGCTCGCGGGCGCCGACGACTACCTGCGGGCCGAGATCGTCTACGCCGCCACCCACGAGGGCGCCCGCCACCTCAACGACGTGCTCACCCGGCGCACCCGCATCTCCATCGAGACCTTCCACCGGGGCGTGGCGGTCGCGCAGGAGTCCGCCGAGCTGCTGGCCGGGCCGCTCGACTGGGACGGCGAGCAGGTCAAACGGGAGGTCGAGTACTACACCAAGCGGGTGGAGGCCGAGCGCCGCTCGCAGGAGCAGGACTCCGACCACGAGGCCGACGCGATCAGGCTGGGCGCGCCCGAGATCGTGCCCGTCGTGATGCCCGAGCACACGTCATGAACGAGCCGTCCGGGCAGCTGTCGGACCCCCGGGAGCTGCTGTCGGGATATCTCGACTATTACCGGGCCTCGGTGTTGCGGGCGGTCGAGGAGTTCCCCGAGCCCGCTGTGAGCCGGGTGCCCTCCGGGTGGACGCCGCTGGCGATGCTGAAGCACCTGGCGTACATGGAGCGGCGCTGGTTCGTGTGGGACTTCGCGGGAGAGCCGGTCGAGGACCCGTACGGCGATCGGGACGAACGGAAGGCGCTGGTCGCCGGCGAGCCGTTCGAGGAGATCAAGGCGTTCTACCTGGCGCAGTGCGAGCGCTCCCGGCAGGTGGTGGCCGGGGCGCGGCTGGAGGAGCGGGCGTCGCGGATCGGCCGGTTCCGGCCGCCGGAGGAGCCGCCGACGCTGGCGTGGATCATGTTCCACGTCCTGGAGGAGTACATGCGGCACGCGGGGCACCTCGACATCGCCCGCGAGGTGGCCGGGTAGGGGCGGCCCGCGGCGCTGCGGGGTCCGCGGACCGCCCGTTCCAGGGGTGGCTCAGCTCACGAAGGGCTCACGCGGGCGGGTAGCGCGTGGCGTCGTGCACGTCGAGCAGCGGCTCCTTGACGCCGTCGCCCGAGTCGTCGGTCCAGTTGAAGTTGCCCGTCGAGACCAGCGTGCTGCGCACGGCCAGGGATCCGGCCCTGGTCGTCGGCTTGTGGGTGCCGCTGGTGAGCAGCGCCGCCGCGCCCGCCACGTGCGGGCTGGCCATCGAGGTGCCGCTGATCGTGGCGTAGCCGCCGGCGCGGTAGGTCGAGTAGATGCAGGTGCCCGGCGCCGTGATCTCCACCGTGGAGCCGTAGTTGGAGTAGAACGCCGAGGTGTCGTCCTGATCGGTCTCGCTGCGGCACGACAGCGTGCTGCCCCCCGTGCCGCCGGGCAAACCGTCGTTGTCGGTCAGCGCGGACACGGTGACCACGTCGGGGTGGTTGGCGGGGAAGAACGAGGAGGTGTTCGCGTGGCTGTTGCCCGCGGCGACCACGACGACGATGCCGGCGTTGACCGCGTTGGTGATCGCCGTGCTGATCGCGCTGCTGGAGCAGCCGTTGCAGCCGAGGCTCAGGTTGATGACCTCGATGGTGGAGGCGCGGGCCACCACCCAGTTGAGGCCGGCGGCGATGCCGGACAGGGTGCCCGAGCCGGCCGCGTTGAGCACCTTGACGCCGTGGATGCGGGCGCCGGGCGCGACGCCCACCGGGCCGATCGTGTTGTCGAGGGCGCCGATCGTGCCCGCCACGTGCGAGCCGTGGCCGTTGTCGTCGGTGCCCGTGTTGTTGACGCAGACGCCGGTCACGCAGTTGGCCCGGGCGACCACGTTCAGGTCGGGGTGGGTGTTGTCGACGCCGGTGTCCACCACGGCGACGTCCACGTCGATGCGGACGTCGTCGGTGCCGTCGATGTCGAGGTTCGGGTTGGCCGGGCCGAAGATGCGCCGCACGCCCGTGGGCACCGTCTGGACGAACGCGTGCACCTCGGCGTCGGGCTCCACGCTGATCACGTTCGGGTTGTGCTTGAGCTTCTCGGCGGCGGTGGCGCTCAGGCGGGCGGTGTAGCCCTTGAACGCGTGCTCGTACACGCCGACGACCCGGCCGCCGAGGTCGGCCACCTGGTCCTGGGTGGCGCCCTGCGTCGCCCGCATGGCGGGGTTGAGCTGGACGATGTAGGTGCCTTCCGGTTCGGCCGAGGCGGTCGCCGCTGTCACGGGCAGGGGCGCGGTGAGTAACGCCAGCGCGCCGACGAGCAATGCGCGCAGGGGGGTGCGTGGTCGCATGGCAGCGTGGGCCTTTCTGGTCTGGGGACCGGCCCGCCCGCGTGTTACACGAACCAACCGGTCCGACAGTGGGGTGTAAGCAAAGTTTTCACCATTTGTCGGGATATGTCCATAAAAAAGGCGCCGGTTCGCTACGAACCGGCGCCCTTTGGTTGCTTAACGGAGCGGGATCCAGGCTTGTGAGGACAGCGTGGCCAGGTCGTTGACCTGGACGCCCTCGTACGAGACCGTCCACAACGAGTCGCCGATGACCAGCGAACGCTGGATGCCCGGCTCGTAGGTGTAACCGCCCTCCTGGCTCTGCCGGGGGTGCTTGATCAGGCCCAGCTCCTTGATCCCCGCGTCGCCGATCCGCAGCACGAGCGCCCCCGACTCGTTCGCCTTGTTCAGCGGGATCACCGACAGGCCCGTCTTCGGCCAGTACAGGAACGCGTGCGGATCCCACTCGGCCTCGGAGCCGGAGTCCTTCTGGAAGAACTGCGACATCCGGCGCGGCGCGGCCGGATCGCTCACGTCGAACAGCGACACCTGCGTGCCCCGCGTCCTGCCCTGCTCGGTGGCCTCCTGGCCGATCCCGATGAGCCGGCCCTCACCACCCGGATGCAGGTACGCCGAATAGCCGGTGATCTTCAGCTCGCCCGTCACCTTCGGCGCCGCCGGATCCCGCAGGTCCAGCGTGTACAGCGGATCCACCTGGCGGAAGGTGACGCAGTAGCCGATCGGGCCGATGAACCTGACCGAGTAGATGCGCTCGCCCTCGCCGAGCCCGCCCACCTCGCCGACCTTGGCCAGCGTGTCGGCCCTGAGCACGTGGACGCTGCTGGTGCTGCTCTTCTCGTCGCCCGAGCCGACCGTGGTGGCGACGCGCAGGTGGCCGTCGTACTCCGAGAGCGCGTACTGGTTCAGCAGCCTGCCCGGCACCTTGCCCGAGGCCACGTACGAGGGCGCGCCCGGCTTGGTGATGTCGAACCGGTGCACCTCCGTCTCCTCCGGCGGCACCGTCGGGGTCGGCTCCGGGGACACCGCCGGGTCGTCGGGGGTGGGCTCCACCGCCGGGGCGACGGTGTCCACCGCCGGCCGCACCACCGGGGACCACCAGCGCGGGTTGCTGGCCACGTACAGGCTCTGGCCGGTGCCGTACACCACGTCCCCGTCGGCCGCCAGGCTGATCGGGTCGGTGCCCGCCTCCGTGACCCCCTGGGCCAGGTCGATCGTGTGCACGGTCAGCATCGACGTGCCGGTGTAGTCGGCGGGGTGGCTGACCCGCTCGCACGTCACCGCGTCCTTCCTGACGGCGCCCGACGCGTCCGTGATCTCGATCCTCGGCAGCCAGGCCGACACCGGCGCCCGCCGCACCGCCTCCTGGTTCGCCTTGAGCAGGTCCGCCTCCGTGGCGTTCTGCTTCGGCTCCGGGAAGGTGATCTCGGGCTGGCTGCGGGTGACGAGCCGGACCGTCGAGCCGATCATCCTGGCGTCCACGTACGAGCCCTGCGGCCGGATCGTGCTCAGCACCCGGGGCTCGCCCGCCAGGTCCACCAGCACGTAGCGGGTGTCGCCCGGCGGCATGAACGAGCGCGCCTTGTACATGATGTCGCCGCCGCGCATGAGCACCAGCGCGCGGTCACCCGACACCAGCAGGTCGGCGGGCACCCCGGGGGCGGCGTCGCCCTCGACCAGCTTGAGCGACCCGGTGATCTTCCTGGTAGCCGTGTCGATGATCCGCAGGGTGCTGTCCGCGACCGTGACGATCCGGTTGCCGTCGGTCTTGACCAGGTCGGGCTCGTCCACGCCGGCTTCGTGCACGTTCGTCGTGGAATGCTCCGGCGTCGCCGTCACCCTGGCCTTCGACGCGGCCGCGGAGTCCTCCGCGACCGCGAACGGCATGACACCGCCGAAGCCGTACGCGGTGACGTTCGCCGCCGCCCGCTCCCGCAGCCCGGCCAGGGCGTCGTCACAACTGTCGTAGGCGACCAGGCGGACGGCGCCGAGCGAGACGGCCTTCGGGGGCGGGCCGGAGGCGCCTCCCGTCGAAGAGGTGCAGGCGGCCGTGACCGCGGCGAGCGCGGCGGCGGTCACAGCCGTGCGGATCAACGTCTTCATGCCCTCATCACGGCTGCGCGAGCGCGATGGTTCAGGAGCCTTTCGATGGGTTGATGGTGAACACCGGGCTGAAGTTGAGGTCGTCGGGGACCTCCAGCATCTTGCGCAGCAGCTTGCCGTTGAAGTCGAGCACCTGGATCTCGTCGTTGTCGCCGTTGTTCTGCTCCCAGCAGTACAGGTGACTCTCGTCGTAGAAGCCGAGCGCCTTGTCGCAGTCGGAGGAGAACTTGCGCACCTGCTTGCCCGTCGCGGTGTCCCAGATGCAGTGGTCGCCGTCGCCGCCGTTGGGGCAGTTGGTGAAGAACGTCTTGCCCGACGGCGAGAAGATGTCCTGGGTGCCGGCGGAGAGCGTGCCGATGCCCGTCAGCGAGCGGGTGGCCTTGCCCTCGCTGTCGAAGAAGCGCAGGCTGCGGTTCTTCTCGTTGCCGTAGACGTTGACCACGCCCTCGTCGTCGCCGTCGAAGCCGAAGGCGGTCTCGCGGACGGAGGTGTCGTCCACGTCGACCACCTCGGCCGTCTTAGCGGCCACGTCCACCAGGACGAAGCCCGTGTACAGCCACTTGCTGCCGCTCTTCTTCTCGACGTTCAGCAGGATCTTCGAGCCGTCCTTCGACCAGGACCTGATGCTGCTGATCAGCGGCTCCTTGACGGTCTTGATCGTCGTGCGCTCGCCGGAGGTGCGGTCGCTGATGACGATGAAGTCGTAGTCGTCGGAGCTGTAGCTCCTGCCCCGGGTCGCCAGGAGCTTCCCGTCGGGGGAGACCATCGACTCCCAGTTCCCCGACAGCTTCGTGAACGTGCCGCGCAGCGAGTTCCTCGCGTAGTCGATCCAGTCGTCCTTCGGCTTGTCGAAGACCTCGTAGGAGGTCAGGACGATGGCGTCGGCGGGGTTCTCGTACAGATAGATCTCGCCGCCGGGGATCGAGCGCCTGTTGCCGGTCGCCGGCACGGACGCCTGCGCGGTCTTCGACGTGCGCGAGCGCTGCGGCTCCGGCGTGCCGGTGTCCACCGCGACGGTCGTCGCGGCCTTGTCGAGCTGGATGACCACGATCACGCCGGCGAGCAGGAGCAGCGCGACCGCCACGGTGACGCCGGCAATCAGCGGGGCCCTGCCGCTCTTGCGGGGGCGCGTCTGCGTGTACGGTCCCTGGGCGTACGGCGGGATCGTGGGCTGCTGCCAGGCCGCCTGCTGCTGCGGCTGAGGGAACTGGGCGCCGGTCGCGTACGGGACGTTGCCCGACATCGGCCCCTGCATCGGCGTATGCATGGGTGCTGACGGGGCGCCGGACGGCGACGCGAACGGTGGGCCTGAGGAGGGGCCGCCGTGCGGCCCGGACGGAGGGCCCGCGGGGTGCCGGTAGGGCGGCTGCGCGGGGGCGGCCTCGGCGGCGCCCTGTGCGAGCATGCCGGGGTTCGGCGCGGGCTGGTGGAGCAGGCGCATGATCACCTGCTCGGCCGTGGGCCGCTGCGCCGGGTCCTTGCTCAGGCACGCGACCACCACGTCACGCAGCGGGCCCTCGCCGAGCGCGCTGAGGTCGGGCTGCTGGTTGAGCACGCGGTTGATCACCGCGGGCATCGTGTCGCTGCCGAACGGCGCCCGCCCGGAGGCGGCGAAGACCATGGCGCTGGCCCACGAGAACATGTCGGCGGCCGGCCCGACGGTGTGCCCCATGATCTGC
This sequence comes from [Actinomadura] parvosata subsp. kistnae, assembly GCF_900323885.1. Classification (GTDB taxonomy): domain Bacteria; phylum Actinomycetota; class Actinomycetes; order Streptosporangiales; family Streptosporangiaceae; genus Nonomuraea; species Nonomuraea composti. The sequence goes on from NZ_OOHJ01000018.1 coordinate 3,743,621, forward strand.
TCGGGCGGCATGTACGACGGCGTGCCCACGACCATGCTGCTGATCGTGGAGGTGGCGTTGAGCGCCCGCGCGATGCCGAAGTCGATCACGCGGGGCCCGTCGGCGCCGATGATCACGTTCGCCGGCTTGAAGTCGCGGTGCACGATGCCCGCCTGGTGGATGGCGGCCAGCGCCGTGGCGGTGCCGATGGCCAGCCGGTGCAGGACGGAGCCCGCGCGCGGCCCCTCCTCCTGCACGACCCGCTGTAAGGACGGGCCCTCGATGAACTCACTGACGATGTACGGCCTGTCCTGCTCGACCCCGGTGCCCAGGACGGCGGCGGTGCAGAAGGGCGCCACGCGCTGGGCCACCTGGACCTCGCGCAGGAACCGCTCCACGCTCACCTGGTCGCCCGACAGGTCGGGGCGCAGCCACTTGACGGCCACGTGCTGGCCCGCGTGGTCTTTGGCCAGGTAAACGACGCCTTGACCGCCCTCGCCGAGCCGGCCGAGGAGCTCGAGGCCCCCCAGCCGCTGTGGGTCTCCGGGCCGGAGCGGAGCGAAGGATGCCATGAGGGGATTCTGGCCCTATGCCGCGAATCCGCAAAAACTACCCGCCGGTAGCCGGGCGGAATATGCTTCTGAGATGCAGGTCACGTCCAGTGGTAGGACACAGCGCGTCATCGCTCCCTTCAGCGGAGAAACCCTCGCTGAGCTGCCCATCTCCGACGCCGACGACGTTCGCGCGGCGTACGAGAGAGCCAGGGCGGCCCAGGCCGGGTGGGCGGCCCGATCGCCCGCCGAGAGAGCCAGACCCTTCCTCCTCCTGCACGACGCCATCCTCGACCGCAGGAACGAGATCCTCGACATCGTCCAGAACGAGACCGGCAAGGCTCGCAAGCACGCCTTCGAGGAGGTGCTCGACGTCGCCGGCTGCGCCCTCTACTACGCCCGCCGCGCGCCCCGCCTGCTCGCCCCGCGCGCCCGCAAGGGCATCTTCCCCGCCGCCACCCGCGTGACCGAGCTGCGCCGGCCCAAGGGCGTGGTCGCGCTGATCAGCCCGTGGAACTACCCGCTGGCGCTGGGCGTCACCGACGCGGTGCCCGCGCTGCTGGCCGGCAACGCGATCGTGCACAAGCCCGACACCCAGACCGCACTGTCCACGCTGTGGACCATCGACCTGCTGGCCGAGCTGGGCATGCCGCGTGAGATCTGGCAGGTCGTGCTCGGCGAGCCGGCCGAGATCGGCGACGCGCTGCTCGACCACGCCGACTACGTCGTCTTCACCGGCTCCACCCGCGCCGGCCGGAAGGTCGCCGAGGAGGCGGCCAAGCGGCTCATCGGCTGCTCGCTGGAGCTCGGCGGCAAGAACCCGATGATCGTGCTCGACGACGCCGACCTCGACGTCGCCGTGCAGGGCGCCCTGCGCGCCTGCTTCACCAACGCCGGCCAGCTCTGCCTGTCGATCGAGCGCCTGTACGTGCACGCGTCCGTCTTCGACGCCTTCGCCGAGCGCTTCGTCCGCGAGACCGGCGCGCTCAAGCTCGGCGCCGGGCACGACTGGACCGTGCAGATGGGCTCGCTCACCTCCCGCCGCCAGCTCGACGCGGTCACCGCGCACGTGGACGACGCCGTGGCCAAGGGCGCGAAGGTGCTCACCGGCGGCCGGCCCAGGCCCGACCTCGGCCCGCTGTTCTACGAGCCGACAGTGCTCACCGGGGTGGCGGAGGGCATGGCGCTGTGCCGCGACGAGACGTTCGGCCCCGTGGTGGCGCTCTACCCCTTCTCCACCGACGACGAGGCGGTCGCGCTGGCCAACGACACCGCCTACGGGCTCAACGCCTCCATCTGGAGCGGCAGCCTGCCCCGCGCCCGGCGCCTGGCCGCCCGCATCAACGCCGGCACGGTCAACATCAACGAGGGGTACGCCTCCGCGTACGCGTCCTACGACGCCCCCATGGGCGGGGTGAAGGCGTCGGGGCTCGGCCGCCGGCACGGGATCGAGGGGCTGCTGCGCTACACCGAGGCCAGGACGGTGGCCTCGCAGGCGGGCTGGCTGGGATTCGAGCCGCCGGGCGGGATGCCGTACGAGAAGTGGGCGGGGCTGCTGGTGACGGCGCTGAAGGCGGCGCGGCGGGTGAGGCTCAAATAGGCGCGTATACGCTGTATACGTGAACGATCAGGGCACCGCCGGGCGCATCGTGGACGTGGCGCGGCGCATTCTCGTCGAGGAAGGCGCCGAGGCCGTGAGCATGCGGCGGGTCGGCGACGCCGTGGGCGTCACCGCCATGGCCATCTACCGGCACTATCCCAGCAGGGACGCGTTGCTGCGGGCCGTCGCCGACGTCAGCGCGCGGGAGCTGGCCGCCGCCTGGACCGGGCGGGTCTCCTCCGGCGGGCTGGAGGAGCGGATGGCGGCGGCGCTCGACGACTTCCTCGACTTCGCGCTCGGCAGCCGCCACCTGTACCGGTTCCTCGTCTCCGACGCCTGGGCCGGGGCGCGGCGGTTTCCCGAGGACTTCCGTGACGGGCAGGGGCCGCCGTTCAGCGTGGTGGCGGGGCTGGTCGAGGAGGGGATGCGGGCGGGGTTCCTGCGGGAGGACGATCCGCTGGAGGTGGCGATGGCGGTGACGTCCGGTGCGCAGGGGCTGGTGCAGCAGTACCTGAGCGGGCGGATCGGGATGGCTGAGGACGACTTCCGCGCGCTCTGCCACCGCACCACCTGGCGGATCATCGAAGGGCTCCGGGCCCGCTGATCAGGGAGAAGGCTGCGGGTCCGCTGATCGCCGAAGGGCCGGGAACCCGCCGATCCCCTAGAGGCCGCGAGTGCGCCGGCCCCGGTCAGTCCAGCACGTGGCTGACCCAGACGTTGGGCTCGACGTAGACGGCGTGGTCCTGGGGGACGTCGCAGTGCACGGGGGCGAGCGCGCCCGGCACCTCCACCGGCCCCGAGCGGTCGAACGGCAGGCCGGTCCAGTCGTGCCACTCCGCCAGCGTGCCCGCCACCACCATCGAGCGCGGCGCCACCTTGACGATCTTCCCGCCCGCCCGCACGTGCACCCGCAGCCAGGCGTCGTGGGGCAGGCCGTCGGGGCGGGTCCGGTAGGCGTACTCGCTCATCGGGGTGTGCGGTTCGAGGTGTTTGAGGTTCGGGCGTACGGGGGCGACCAGCTCGCGGTGGCCGAGCCGGGCGGCCTGGTCGCGCAGCGCGCCCAGCATCACCGCCGACAGGCCCTTGCCGAGCAGGTCGCGGCGGACGGTGATCTCCAGGGCGGAGACGGCGTCGGTGGGCAGGCCGCGCTCGCGGGCCAGCCAGCCGGAGCGGATCACGCCGTCCCATCCGCTGTCGGGCAGCTCGCCCCCGTCCGACACGAACGGCGTCATGTAGCCCCGCGCCACCAGCCGCCCCGGCTCGGCATCGTCGTCGGCCACCAGCACGTGGTCCGGGTACGCGGTCTTGACCACCGCGTAGTACAGGTCCGCGACCGGGTCCTCCAGCATGAACCGGTGCCAGGTGTGGTCCATGTCCCAGAGCGTCGCGGCGAACTCGGGGCGCTCGGCGAGCGTGGTGATGCGGATGGCCATGCCGGACATCCTGCCTTCCGGGCAGGCGGGCCCGCGTCCCATTTTCCCGGAGTTACCGGTACTTAAGATCCCAAGACGAGGTGCGCTAGCGTCGGCGCCATGACAGAACTTGACGCCAGGCTACGAGCCATCACCGACCTGATGGTGGCCGAGGCGCGCGAGGGCGGCGGCAGGCACGAGTACGACGGTCGGATCCAGGACCTGTCGCCCGGCGGCGTACGGGCGGGGCTGGCCCGGCTCGGTCAGGGGCCCGCGCCCGACGACGCGCACGACGCCAGGCACCTCCAGGTGTTCGAGGAGAGCCTGCGTACCCAGCTCGGCGAGCTGGAGCTGCACCGCAAGAACCCGCTGTTCCACCTCTCCAACCTCGACCTGGCCTGCTACGACCGCGACTACGGCCCGCAGGAGGAGCGCGACGCCGCCAGGGCGGCCCACCTCGCGCTCTGGCCCGAGGCCGTGGACCAGGCCGTCGAGGCGCTCGACCAGGTGCCGGCGCCCGTCGCGAAGTCCCTGCTCGGAGCGGTGAAGGGGCTGGCGGCCGGGGTCACGGACGAGGCCGCGCTGCGGGCGCACGGACGGCTCGTCGCCCACGTCGAGCGGGCCGCGGCCGAGGGCGATCCGGACGCGTCGCTCGGCGGCGAGGCGCTGGCGAAGCTGATGGGCACCGCCGAGGGCCTGCCCGTCGACCTCGGCAAGCTGGCCGAGCGGGCCGACGCCGAGCGCGACCGGCTCATGGCGCTGCTCGCCGAGTCGTGCGCCAAACTGGGCGAGAAGGACAAGGCGCCGCTCGACGTCGTACGCGAGCTGGTCAAGGACCACCCCGACCCCGAAGGCGTGATCGAGGCCGCCCGGATCGGCACGGAGAAGGCCATCGCGTTCACCCGCGAGAAGGACCTCGTGCCCTACCACGACGGCGAGTGCCTGGTGGGCCTGGCCCCCGAGTCGCGCCGCTGGGCGATGGCCATGATGGCGTGGAACTCGCCGGGCGAGCCCGAAGGCCCGTCGTGGTACCACATCACGCCGCCCGACACGTCCTGGCCGAAGCAGGAGCAGGAGGAGTGGCTGGAGGTCTTCAGCGCCACGACCCTGCCCGCGATCAACGTGCACGAGGTCGCGCCGGGGCACTTCTCGCACGCCAGGGCGCTGCGGCGGGCGCCGTCCGAGGTGCGCAGGGTGCTGCAGTCGCTGGCGTTCATCGAGGGCTGGGCGCACTACGCCGAGGAGTTGTGCGTCGAGGAGGGCTTCGAGGCCGGCGACCCGCGCTTCGAGATCGGCGTGTGGGTGGAGGCGCTGATCCGCGTCACCCGGCTGGCCTGCGCGATCGGCGTGCACACCGGGCAGATGACGGTCGAGGAGGGCGCCAGGCGGTTCGAGTCGGACACGCACCTGGCGGGCCCGGCGGCGCTGTCGGAGGCGCGGCGGGCCTCGTTCGACCCGACGTACGGCCGCTACACCTGGGGCAAGCTGCTCATCATGGACCTGCGCGAGCGGGCCCGCGCCGAGTGGGGCGCCGGCTTCACCGTGCAGCGCTTCCACAAGGAGCTGCTGCACCTGGGCTCGCCGCCGCTCGGCCTGATCGACGCCGCCCTCTGACCCGCCGGTCCCGGTCGGCGTCCGCCGGGGAGACGCGCGCCCGCTCCGGGTGGCGTCTTCCGCGGTGATCGGGGGAACGTCTGTAGCGTCGAGTCGCTAGGGAGGCTGTCCGTGCGCGAGCTCTCCGGCAAGGTCGCGGTGGTGACGGGTGCGGCAAGCGGCATCGGACGGGCGCTGGCCCTCCGGTTCGCGGCCGAGGGGATGACGTTGATGCTCGCCGACGTCGACTACGACGGGCTCGCGCGCACGGCCGCGATGGCGGGAGACGTCGAGGTGCTCACGCAGATCACCGACGTCTCCGACGCCTGGGCGGTGCGTCACCTGGCCAACCGCTGTTTCGGGGAGCTCGGGGCCGTCCACGTGCTGTGCAACAACGCGGGCGTCTTCCAGGGCGGCCACCTGTGGACCCGCGACGAGGAGGACTTCTCCTGGCTGCTCGGCGTGAACCTGTGGGGCGTGCTGCACGGCGTCCACGAGTTCGTGCCGCGCATGATCGAGCAGGACACCGAGGGCCACGTCGTCAACACCGTCTCCGTCGCGGGCCTGTTCGCCCGGCCGGGGGCGGGCGGGTACGCGGTGACCAAGTACGCGGCGCTGGCCGCCTCGCTGGCGCTGGCCCAGGACCTGGCCGCCACCGGGTCCAAGCTGCGCGTGAGCGCGCTGTGCCCGGGGGCGGTCAGGACCCGCATCGGCGAGTCCGACCGCACCCGCCCGCCCGGCCTGGCCGTCACCCCGACCCCCGACGAGGTGGAGTCGCGGGAGTCGGTCAGCAGGGCGGCCGAGCGCGGCATCGAGCCGTCGGAGGTGGCCGACCTGGTCGTGGCGGGCATACGCGAGGAGCGGTTCCTGCTGCTGACCGACCCCAAGTACGCCGACCGCCTGCGCGAGCAGACGGAAACCCTGCTGACCGGCAGCCTGCCCGACTACCGGTGACCGCCTGCCCGTGCCCGGCTGCCCGTGTCCGCCTACCAGTGGCGGTCGTGGGCGAGCATCCGCACCACCGTGCCGCTGCCCGGCCTGACCAGCACCCGTACGGAGTCGCCCGGCAGCACGTCCTGGTAGAGCCCCTCCTCGATCTCGAACGCGGTGGCCTTGGCCGAGCTGCCGTCGTGCAGGGCGATGTAGTAGCGGCCGGTGTCGGCCCACCGCTTGACGACGTGCCCGGTGATCTCCTGGCGGCGGGGGAGCGGCCGGGCGGGCACGATCTCGCCGCTGCTCCAGCCGCTGCCCGTGAAGATCCACTCCGGCTCGGAGCCGGCCGGGCCCGCCTGCGCGACCTCGCGCCCGCGCGCCGTCAGGACGAACCCGCGCCCGCCCATGAGCAGCCCGACGCCCGCCACGAACGACACCGCCGTGGCGATGATCCCCGGCCACGACACGCCGGACGCCGCGACGGTGACCCACCAGGGGACGGCGAGCCCGGCCGCCAGCAGCACCGGGACGAGCAGGCTCGGCCAGCGCCGCCGCGCCAGGCCCAGGTCGATGGCGTGCCGGCGGACGAGGGGGACGAACGCGCGGTCGAGCTCGGACGCCGGCGGCATGAGGTCGATGACCGCGACCTCGGGGGCGTCGCCGAGGCGGGCGCGTACCTGCTCCATGGCCCACCGCTCGTAGGCCGGCAGCGGCTCCCGCGGCGGGGGCCGCAGGGACAGGTGGTCGCCCTCGATCGCCACCCACCCGCGTTCGGCCAGCTCGAACAGCGCGGAATGGAACACCTCCTGAGCCCGCGTGCCGCGTAAGAGGTCGGCCACGGGCGCGGGCGCGGGCCCCTCGGGGCCCGGCCCGGGGTGGTGCCTGCTGGACACCTTGAAGGCGGCCGCGAGCGTGGCGACCCACAGGGCCCACGCCGCCGCCGGCCAGACAAGATCCATTGTTCTGTGTTAGCACGTCGGCCGGTGCCAGGCCAGGTGTAAGGGCCAAGGCCGATACACTGGGTGCACCGCATTCGCCTTTGGGGGGTTCTCACGGTGTCTGAATTCGACACAGTGCTGGTGGTCGACTTCGGCGCACAGTACGCGCAGCTCATCGCCAGGCGGGTGCGCGAGTGCCACGTCTACTCCGAGATCGTGCCCTCGACCATGCCGGTCGAGGAGATGATGGCGAAGAACCCGAAGGCGATCATCCTGTCCGGCGGTCCTTCCTCGGTCTACGCCGAGGGCGCCCCGCCGGTGCCCCACGGGTTGTTCTCCACGGGCGTGCCCACGTTCGGCATCTGCTACGGCTTCCAGGCCATGGCGCAGGCGCTGGGCGGCGAGGTCGCCCGCACCGGCGTCGCCGAGTACGGCGGCACCGCCCTGGAGGTGCTCGATGAGGGCGTCATCTTCGCGGGCCTGCCCGCCAGCCAGACCGTGTGGATGTCCCACGGCGACAGCGTGGCGGCGGCGCCCGAGGGCTTCGCGGTGACGGCCTCCACCCGCGAGACGCCGGTCGCCGCGTTCGAGCACGTCGAGCGGGGCCTCTACGGCGTGCAGTTCCACCCGGAGGTGCTGCACAGCGAGCACGGCCAGGCCGTGCTCAAGCACTTCCTCGACGCGGCCGGCTGCCGCCCGTCGTGGACGATGCTCAACATCGTCGAAGACTCCGTCGAGGCCGTGCGCCGCCAGGTCGGCGACGGCCGCGCCATCTGCGCGCTGTCGGGCGGCGTCGACTCCGCCGTGGCCGCCGCGATCGTGCAGCGTGCCATCGGCGAGCGGCTGACCTGCGTGTTCGTCGATCACGGCCTGCTGCGCAAGGGCGAGGCCGAGCAGGTCGAGCGCGACTTCGTCGCCGCCACGGGCGTCAAGCTGCGCGTGGTCGACGCCTCCGAGCGCTTCATCAAGGCCCTCGAAGGCGTCACCGACCCGGAGGAGAAGCGCAAGATCATCGGCCGCGAGTTCATCCGCGTCTTCGAGGACGAGCAGCGCGCCATCATGGCCGACGGCCCCGTGGAGTTCCTGGTCCAGGGCACGCTCTACCCCGACGTCGTGGAGTCCGGCGGCGGCACCGGCACCGCCAACATCAAGTCCCACCACAACGTCGGCGGCCTGCCCGAAGACCTGCAGTTCAAGCTGGTCGAGCCGCTGCGGGCGCTGTTCAAGGACGAAGTGCGCCGCGCCGGCGAAGAGCTCGGCCTGCCCGCCGCCATGGTGTGGCGCCAGCCGTTCCCCGGCCCCGGCCTCGGCATCCGCATCGTCGGCGAGGTCACCCGCGACCGGCTGGCCATCCTGCGCGAGGCCGACGCCATCGCCCGCGAGGAGCTGTCGCGCGCGGGGCTCGACCGGCAGATCTGGCAGTGCCCGGTGGTGCTGCTGGCCGACGTCCGCTCGGTGGGCGTGCAGGGCGACGGCCGTACGTACGGGCACCCGGTGGTGCTGCGGCCCGTCACCTCCGAAGACGCGATGACGGCCGACTGGGCGCGGGTGCCTTACGACGTGCTGTCGCGCATCTCCACCCGCATCACCAACGAGGTGCGCGAGATCAACCGCGTGGTGCTCGACGTGACGAGCAAGCCGCCGGGCACCATCGAGTGGGAGTGACCCGCCCTTACGCCAGCTCGTAGCCCGCTTCCTCCACGGCGGCCCGCACGTCGCCGGGGTCGAGCGGGGTGTCGCTGGTCACCTTCACCATGCCGGTGGCGACGTCCACCGTCACGGTGCTCACGCCGGGGATGCGCTCGATCTCCTCGGTGACGAATCCGGCGCAGTGGCCGCACGCCATGCCGGTCACCGTGTACGTGCTCGTCGTCGTCATGCCGGCAGCGCCCGGGTCAGCATGTGGGCCTCGCGCATCCGGCCGTCGGGGGCGAAGCGGCCGAAGAAGTACACGTCCATCGCGAGATCCTTGCCGCGTTGCCGGATGTGCAGGGTGTAGCGGGCGGCGAGCCGGTCGCCGTCCATGACCGCGTCGTGCACCTCCATGCGCCCTTCGGGGCGGTTCTTGCGGATGGGGCGGGTGTGGGCGATGAGCTTGTCGCGGTCCATGCGGTGGCCGTCGGCGATCTGCACGATGTCGGGGGTGTGGTAGCGGTCGATGATCGCGGCCGGGTCCTCGTCGGTGTTCACCAGGTCTGAGGTCAGCGAGGAGATGAAGTCGCTGATGAACGTCTTCGGGTCGGTCTTCATGCTGCTCCCGGGATTCGCCTAACTCTTACGCGCTGTAAGATATACACGTCCCGCTAACTTGGACAAGGTGTAAGAGATGAGTGCGCGCAACCTTCGTGCCGACGCCCGCCGCAGCCGGGCCGCCATCCTGGAGGCGGCCACCGGGCTGCTCGACGCCGACCCCGACGCCAGCGTCGACGCCATCGCCGCGGCCGCAGGCGTGAGCAGGCAGACCGTCTACGCGCACTTCCCGTCGCGGGACCGGCTGCTGGAGGCCGTCCTCGCGCACCTCACCGAGCAGACGGTCGCCGCCATGGACGCCGCCGACCCCGGGGAGGGCCCGGCGGCCGAGGTGCTGCTGCGGCTGCTCGACGCCGGCGAGCGAGTGGCCGGGCGCCACCCCGCCCTCCTCCAGCGCCTGGGCTCGCTGCCCGTCACCCCCGAGGCCGACCACGACCGCCACGCGCCGGTCGCCGAACGGCTGGAGCGGGTGATCCGGCGCGGCCAGGAGGCCGGCGAGTTCGACCCCGACGTACCGGCGGAATGGCTGGTCGCGGTCACGATCAGGCTCGCGCACGCGGCGAGCGAGCAGGCCGCCGCCGGCCGGATGTCACCGGAGGAGTCCAAGCGGGCCCTGCACACCACCCTCCTCCGGGCCCTCGCCGCCCCCTGAGCCCGCGCCCCCCGAAATTCCCCGGCCGTGATCTGTATCAAAACGCGGTGAGCCGGCTCCTGACAGTCGGGGCGAGTCCGGCCGATCCAGGGGGGACGCACAACGTGGGCGTCACACGAGACATGCACCAAGTCCCGCGCGGCAACATCACCTTCGCCATCCTGGCGGGCGAGCGCGCCCTGTCCGTGGACGGCGACCTGCGGGCCGCCCGCTACTGGTTCGACACCGCCTACCAGGACGCCGAGCTGGGCGGCGACCCCGAGCAGATGGGCCGCGCCGCGCTCGGGCTGAGCGGCGTGTGGGTGCACGAGCACCGCACCTGCGCCGACTGGGAGCGCGTACGCACCCGCCAGCGGCACGCCCTGCGGCGGCTGGACCCCCGCTCGACGCTGGCCCTGCGGCTGCGCGCCCGGCAGGCCGCCGAGGAGGACTACCGCGCCGGCACCCACGACGCCATCCTCCGGCTCCTCGACCGGGCCCGCGCCGCCGGCGACCCCGTGGCGCTGGCGGAGACGCTGAGCCTGGCCCACAACTGCCTGCTCGGCCCCGAGCACGGGGAGCGGCGCCTGCGGCTGGCCCAGGAGCTGATCGGGCAGGCCGTCCGCACCGGCCGCCGCGGCGACGCGCTGATGGGGCTGCTGCTGCGGACCGTCGACCTGTTCCTTGAGGCGTCGCCGACGGCCGAGCGCAGCCTCGAAGAGCTGCAGGGCATGCTGGCCGCCAAGGAGCACCGGGCGATCGGGTTCGTGGTCAGCGCGATGAGGGTGATGCTGAGCATCCGCGCCGGCCGCTTCGAGGAGGCCGAGACGCTGGCGGCGGCCTGCGCCGAGTTCGGCGACGCCACCGGCGACGTGGACGCCACCGGCTGGTACGGCTGGCAGCTCGTCGCCATCCGCTGGCTCCAGGGGCGCGGCGCCGAGCTGGTGCCCGCCCTGTCGGAAATGGTGCACTCGCCCACCCTCAGCGCCCTCGACAACTCCTACCTGGCCAGCCTGGCCGCGGCCGCCGCCGACGCGGGCGACCGCCGCACGGCCGAAGGGCTGCTGGCCCGCCTGCGAGGGACGGAGCTGCCGCGCTCCAGCACGTGGATGACGTCCATGTACTTCATGGGGGAGGCCGCGCACCTGCTGCGCGACACCGAGACCGCCGCATACGTGTACGCCGCGCTCACCCCGTTCGCCGACCTGCCGGTGATCGCCGGCCACGGCGTCACCTGCCTAGGCTCCGCGCACCACCCCCTGGGCATGGCCGCGCTCACGCTCGGCGACGCCGGCCGGGCGGTCGAGCACCTGCGCACCGCCGTCCGCCAGAACCTGGCGCTGGGGCACTGGCCCGCCACCGTGCTGTCCCGGCACCGGCTCGGGCAGGCGCTCGCGCTCAAGGGCGACCCCGGCGACGAGGGGCCCGGCGCGGCGCGGGAGGCCGCCGAGCTCGGCATGGTGCTGCCGAAGGCGAGCGTGCGGCCCGACGCGCCCAGGGGCCTGTGCCGCTGCCGCCGGCGCGGCCTGCACTGGCTGCTGGAGCTGGACGGGCGCAGCGCGCTGGTCAGCCACAGCGTCGGCATGGGGTACCTGGCGGCGCTGATGGCCAACCCCGGCCAGGAGATCCCCGCCATCGACCTGGCCGCCGGGGCGGAGGCCGCCAGGAGCACGGCGAGCTCGGAGCAGCCGGTGCTGGACGACGTGGCCAGGCGGACGTACAAGGAGCGGCTGGCGCGGCTGGAGGGCGAGATCGACGAGCTGGAGTCGATGCACGACCTGGAGCGGGCCGCCGCGCTGCGCATCGAGCGCGACTGGCTGCTGACCGAGCTGACCGCGGCCACCGGCATCGGCGGGCGGGCCCGGCCGTTCGCGGGCAGCGAGGAGCGGGCCAGGATCGCCGTCGGCAAGGCCATCTGGCGGGCGGTCGACCGCGTCGCGGCGGTCGACGCGGCCATCGGCGAGGAGCTGCGCGCCACCGTCCGCACGGGCGCCCGCTGCTGCTACCAGCCCCACTGACCGGTCGGCGCGGCGCGCCCCACTGACCTGCGGTCCCGCACGCGACGGGAGGGCGGGGCGGGGGGAGCCGCTCCGCCCTCGCGCCCGGCAGGTCAGAAGGACTGCTGGATCTGCGGCGAGCTGAAGCTCCTGATCACCCCGAAGCGGGAGTCGTTGACCTTGATCCGGGCGAGCACCTCGTCCACGTCGTTGAAGTCCTCGTCGAGCCAGATCCTGGGCATGAGGACGGACCCCTCGCCGCTGAGCCCGGCGTCGGCCGAGGCGCCCACGTTCGTGATGGGAACGCTGAAGAGGTATCCGCTGCTGTCGTCGGCGAACACCGCGGCGGTGAAGGGGTCGCCGGGCGCGTCGATGATCTGCTGGGCGGGCACCTGCCCGATCCGCCAGTCGATGCCGATGGTGACGCGGAAGAGCCCGCCGCCGGCGTCGTCGATCGTCAGGCACACGTTGCTGCTGGACTGGCCCGTGCAGGCCTGCGCCGCGTGGGCGGGCTGCCCGATCAGGACGATCGCGGCGACGGGCGCCAGCACGACGCCCAGCACACGCAGGAGCCCGCGCCGGGCGCCGGCTCGGGGTCTGTTCGGATTCACGGTGATCTCCAAGGGACTCGGGCGCCGTCCTCCGGCGGACGGCGGCTCGCCCCCAAGGCGTTCCATCTCGCGACGGCCGGCGGAACGGCTCGTGCCGCCCCCGTGCCACCTCTCCGAAATCAGTACGAATACATTCGATAATTGAGGGAAGGGAGGCATCTCCTGGGCCAACGCGGACCGCGGTTGGCAAGGGGGTGCCCGTGACCCGCGGTTCGGAAGGAGTGGCGAAGCCCGCATGTCCCATGCGAGCGAGTACGGCAGGCAGCCGCTGGTGTTGCTCGTCGAGGACGATCCGCAGGACGCGTTGATCGTCGAGGAGCTGCTGGAGGACAGCGGTCTGTCCGTACGCCTGGAGTGGGCGCGCTCCGTGGACGAGGCCCGGCGGGCCCTGGTCCGGTTGCGGCCCCAGTGCGTGCTGCTCGACCTCGGCCTGCCCGACGCGTACGAGTTCTCGGCCCTGTCGGCCGTGATCGAGGAGGCGGGCGACGCGGCCGTGGTGGTGCTCACGGGCCTGGCCGAGGAGCAGGCGGGCCTCGCGGCCGTGACGGCCGGCGCTCAGGACTACCTGGTCAAGGGCCGGGTCGAGGCCGAGTGGCTGGGCCGCACGCTGCGGTACGCGATGCAGCGCAAGCAGGCCGAGCAGGCCGCCGTGGCGTTGCACGCCGAGCGGGTGCGCGCCAAGGAGAACGAGCGCCTGGAGCGCGGCCTGCTGCCCACGCCGCTGCTGCAGAGCATGCCGATCGAGGTGGCCTCGCGCTACCGGCCGAGCAGGGGCTCGGCCACGCTGGGCGGCGACTTCTTCGACGTCGTCGAATCCGACGACAAGGCCGTGCACGCGCTCATCGGCGACGTGTGCGGGCACGGCCCCGACGAGGCGGCGCTGGGCGTGTGCCTGCGCATCGCCTGGCGGGCGCTGGTGCTGAGCGGCGTGACCGGCGCGGCCCTGCTGCGCCGGCTCGAACGCATCCTGGAGGCCGAGCGGCCGGGGGCCGACATCTTCGTCACGCTGTCCACCCTCGTCCTCGAGCCCGACCAGCGCACGGTCCGCATCTGGCGGGCCGGCCACCCCGGCATGCTCCTGCACGACGGCGACACCGTGAGCCTGACCGAGCCGGAGCCCAGCCTCGCGCTGGGCCTGCCGGTGGAGGCCGACTGGCACCAGGACGTGCTGGAGCTGCCCAAGGGCGGCGGCCTGACGCTGTACACCGACGGCCTGTTCGAGCGCCGCCTGCCCGGCGCGCCGCCGCGCTGGCTGGGCGAGGAGGGCCTGCTGGAGCTGGCCCGGCGGCACGCGCACCTCGACGGCGAGGGCTTCCTCGACGCGCTGCTCGCCGACGTCGAGGAGGTCACCGCGCCCGACGCGCCCGCCGACGACCTGGCCGTGGTGCACCTGCGGTGGAGAGAACGCGCATGACCGACAGCTCACGCCTGCGCCGGTTGACGGTGCACGGCTGGTTCATCGTGCTGATCGCGGCCTTCACCATCGTGATCGCGGTCTGCGGCGTGGTCGGCGCGGTCATGATCGACCGGACGAGCAGTCTGTCCGACGAGCTGACCACGCGCATCTCGCCGGCCTCGATCGAGGCGGCCCAGATGCAGAAGGCGCTGATCGACCAGGAGACCGGCGTCCGGGGCTTCCTGCTGACCGGCCGGCAGGAGTTCCTGCAGCCGTACGCGGAGGGCGTGACCGCCGAGCGGCGCAGCCGCGCGCAGGTGACCGCGCACCTCGCCGGACGGCCCGATCTCCTCGCCGAGCTGAAATCCATCAGCGGCAAGGCCGCCGCCTGGCGCCGGGAGTACGCCGACCCCATGATCGCCGAGCGGCGCGACGACGGCACCGTCCCCGCGGCGCGGGTGGAGGCGGGCAAGCAGGCGTTCGACGAGATCAGGGTGCTGCTCGAACGGCAGAACGCCCTGCTCAGGCAGCTCCGCGACACCTCGCGGGCCGACCTGGCGCGGGCCGAGAAGGTGCGCAACTGGGCCTTCCTCGCCATGCTCGTGCTGTTCCCGCTGGCCATGGTGGGCATGGCGGTGTTGCTGCGCCGAGCGGTCGGCCGGCCGCTCGACGAGCTGCGCACGGCCTCCCGCCAGATCGCGGCCGGCGAGTTCGACCACGCCATCCCGGCCAGGGGCCCGGCCGACATCCGCGAGGTCGCCCAGGACGTCGACCTGATGCGCGTACGGATCGTGCAGGCCCTCGGCGACTCGCACCGCCAGCAGGTGCTGCTGCGCGACCAGGCCGCCGACCTCGACGCGCAGGCCGTGGAGCTGCGCCGCTCGAACGCCGAGCTGGAGCAGTTCGCGTACGTGGCCTCGCACGACCTCCAGGAGCCGCTGCGCAAGGTCGCCACCTTCTGCCAGCTCCTGGAGAAGCGGTACGGCGAGGTGCTGGACGAGCGCGGCAAGCAGTACATCCGCTTCGCCGTGGACGGCGCCACCCGCATGCAGGTCCTCATCAACGACCTGCTGCGCTTCTCGCGCGTGGGCCGGGTGTACGACGACCGCGAGCCCGTCGAGCTGGAGGAGACGCTCGACAAGGTGCTCGACGACCTCTCGACTCCCATCGAGGAGTCCGGCGCCCGCTTCGAACGCCCCGACAAGCTGCCCACCGTCGTCGGGGACCCCACGATGCTGCGCCTGCTCTGGCAGAACCTCATCAGCAACGCCATCAAGTTCCGCGACCCGAGCCGTGAGCCGCTGATCCGCGTCGGCTGCGAGCAGGGGCCGGACGGGTGGGAATTCTCCGTGTCGGACAACGGGATCGGCGTGGAGCCCGAGTTCGCCGATAAGATCTTCGTCATCTTCCAGCGCCTGCACAGCCGCGAGCAGTACAGCGGCACCGGCATCGGCCTGGCGATGTGCAAGAAGATCGTCGAGAACCACGGCGGCAGGATCTGGCTGGACACCGGCTACACCGGCGGCGCCCGGCTCTGCTTCACCCTGCCAGTCACCCAGCCGGCCACCCAGCCGGCCACCCAGCCCGCCGCCGACCCGCCACCCGATCCCGGGCCCGACCACGAAGGAACCAGCTCATGACGACGGGGCAACCCATCGAAGTCCTCCTCGTCGAGGACGACCCCGGTGACGAGCTCATCACGCGCGAGGCGTTCGAGGACAACAAGATCCGCAACAACCTGCACGTCGTCAGGGACGGCCTGGAGGCGCTGGACTTCGTCTACCGGCGCAACGCCTACGCCGGCGCGCCCCGCCCCGACCTGATCCTGCTCGACCTCAACCTGCCCAAGTACGACGGCCGGCAGGTGCTGGAGCAGATCAAGGGCGACCCGGAGCTGCGCTCGATCCCCGTCGTCGTGCTCACCACCTCCTCGGCGGAGGAGGACATCCTGCGCAGCTACGAGCTGTTCGCGAACGCGTACGTCAGTAAGCCCGTCGATCTCGACCGCTTCATGGCCGTCATCCGGCAGATCGACGAGTTCTTCGTCACGGTGGTGCGGCTACCGGGGCGGGCGCGGGCGTACGGCGGGGACGACGGCCTCTAGCCCGGCTCCTCGGGATCGAGGGGCTCGGACTTGGACACCACGAGCGGCTCGGCCTCCGCTTCCTCAGGCGCAGGCTCCGGCTCCGGCTCCGGCTCGGGCCCAGGCTCGGGTGTGGCTTCGGGTGCGGGCTCGGGTGCGGGGATGGCCGGGCGGCGCCGCAAGCGTCGCCGCAGCCCCTGGCCCCCCTCGGCCGACAGCCGCGCCAGGCTCCCCAGGAACAGCGGCAGCAGCAACGCCCCCACGAAGATCGGCGAGGCCATGTAACGGAAGTCCTGCGCCGAGATGTTGGCCAGCACGGCGAGCTGCTGCCCCGCCACCACGGCCGCCACCCCCAGCACGTACCGGTTGCGCAGCGCCCACGCCGCCAGCACCACCGCCAGGTACGACAGGTACGCCCACGCGGCCCCCCGCCACAGCACCCAGTCCCACTCGGGCGTCAGCGCCCCGGTCAGCCACGGGTCGGCGACCCGGTTCAGCTCCATGGACAGCGGCCGCAGCGAGAACACCCACCGCCCGGGGAAGTCGGCCACCTTGTACGGCCCCACGTACGTGTCGGCGCTGGGCCGCCGTGACAGCCGGTAGGTCATCCCCCCGGTCGCGGAGGTGTCCTGGGCCGGCCGCCACGCGATCGACCCGCGGCACAGGCGGGCGTCCACGACCAGCCGCGGCTCGGTGACGAGCAGCCGCTGCCACAGCTCCAGCAGCTCGCTCGCGTGCAGGTCGGCCTGCTGCCAGCTGAAGTCCTTGCGCCAGATCAGCGGGTTGATCGTGTAGCAGGTGCCGCCCTCCCACCACCGCTTGATCGGCGCCACGGCCGCCATGAGGCTGATGTCGTGCGGGGTGAACAGGTCGGGCCGCTGCCGGTAGACGACCGCGATGTCCCCGTACGCGGTGTGGTAGACGTACGTCTTCGACGGCGCCACGATGCCGAACTGCGGGAAGACCGCGTTCGAGAGCACGAGCGGCAGGGCGGCGGCGAGCGTGCCGGCCAGCAGTAGCCGGATCCGCGCGCGGGGGATGAGCACCACGAGCGCCAGCACGGCCACGCCCGCGACGAGGAAGCCGTTCGCGCGGAACAGCCCGAGCGCCACGAACAGCAGCGCGAGCCCGGCCAGCGCGGGCGCGCCGACGGAGCGCCGGGCGGCGATCCGCGCGCACACGCCCGCGAT
Organism: [Actinomadura] parvosata subsp. kistnae; assembly: GCF_900323885.1. Classification (GTDB taxonomy): domain Bacteria; phylum Actinomycetota; class Actinomycetes; order Streptosporangiales; family Streptosporangiaceae; genus Nonomuraea; species Nonomuraea composti. The sequence goes on from NZ_OOHJ01000018.1 coordinate 3,760,785, forward strand.
GGCGACGGCGCAGATCGTGAACGGCACGTCCTTCCACAGCGTCACCGTGAACGCGCCCACCGGCGGCGCCAGCGGCATCAGCACGGCCACGACGGTCGTCAGCAGCTTCGGCGCGCCCAGCGCCTTGAGCGACTGCGCCAGGTACGTCAGCGCCCCCGCCATGGCCGTGGTCTGCGCGAACGTGACGGCGCCCAGGTCACCGGTCTTGGTGAAGCTCAGCCACACCAGCGCGTCGTAGAGCACCGAGTGGTCGCTCACCCAGGGCCCGACCATCGTGTGGCTGAGGTAGAGCACCGAGTCGCGGCTGAACAGACCGGGATAGAGCGCCGCCCACCAGCAGCCGAGCACGGCCTGGACGATCAGGAAGGTCGCCAGCGCGACCCAGGGCCTGCGCCTGGTGTCTCTCCCCATGGTCCCATTCCCGAGCAGAGGGGGAACCGGTCAGAAGTAGCTCTGCCCAGGTGTCGGTCCGTTGCCGCGCAGCAGCGTGGGCACCGTGACGAGGTGGTAGCCGCGCTTCTTGAGCTCTTTGAGGATCTCCGGCATGACCTGCACCGTCTGCGGCACCACGTCGTGCATGAGGATCACGCCGTCGCGCTTGGCCTGCTTGAGGACGGTCGCCTTGATCTTCTTGGTGTCGCGCAGGCTCCAGTCGAGGGTGGTGTCGGTCCACAGGATCTGCGCCAGCTCGGTCTGGCCCGCCAGCCCGAGCACCCGCTCGTCCGTCTGCCCGTACGGCGGGCGGAACATCACCGGCCGCCGCCCCGTGACCTCGCCGATCACGTCTTGGGTGACCTTGAGCTCGTCGAGGATGTCGTTGTCGGAGTGGGCGGGCAGCGAGGCGTGCGAGTAGGTGTGGTTGCCGATCGCGTGCCCCCGCGCGGCGATCTGCCTGGCCACCTCGGGCCGCTCCTCCACCCGCTTGCCCACGAGGAAGAACGTGGCCTTGGCGCCCGCCTTCGCGAGCGTCTTGAGCAGGGCGGGGGTGTACTTGCCCGGCCCGTCGTCGAACGTCAGCGCCAGGCACTTGACGCGGGCGCAGTCGACGGCGGCGCTCTGGGCCGCCTGGGCGGGCATGGCGGGCATGGAGGTCAAGGCCAGCGAGGCCGCGAGGAGGGCTTGAATCACCACAAAGCAAAGCCTAGAGGCAACCCCGCCCGCCCATGCGTGCCCGTACGTCTCGTTCTGGGTACCGTTACCGGTTCAGCCTGGCCCGCAGGAATCGCTGGGTACCGTTACCGGTTGAGCCTGGCCCGCAGGAACAGCGTCACGCCCTTGAGCGACTTGACCGGCAGATACCGCTCGGCGCAGACGACCGCCGACAGGCCCGCGTTCAGCAGCAGCGGGGTCCTGCGCAGGTCGCTGCCGCCGGTGGAGCGGCGCCGGTGGCGGGCCACGAGGGGGCGCAGGAGCACGTTCCAGCTCCACAGGCGGTCGATGGTCAGGCCGGCCTTCTCGACGACGACGGTGAGCGAGTCGCGGCCGTAGCGGCGTACGTGGCCGACGGCGTCGTCGTGCGGCGACCACAGCGACATGTCGCACGGCACCGCGATCAGCGCGTGCCCGCCCGGGGCGAGCACGCGGGCGATCTCCTCGGTGACGAGGTGGTCCTCGCGGATGTGCTCCAGCACGTCGAACGCGGTCACCAGGCTCACGCTCGACGTCTCGAACGGCAGCGCCCGCGCGTCGGCCCGGACCGCCTTGAGCCCGCGCCGCCTGGCCGTCTCCACCGCGGTCTCGCAGTGGTCGGTCGCGGTGGCGTCCCAGCCCGCCTCGACCAGCACCTGGGTGTTGCCGCCGCCGGCGGCGCCGACGTCGAGCGCCCGCCCGGGCCGGCCCAGCGCGCGCACCTCCCTGCGCAGGATGGCGCGGCGCTCCCGGTACCACCAGTGGGTGTCCTCGAGCGCGATCAGGCGGCGGAGCTCAGTGGTTTCCATCGTGTCAGTTCCTTGTCCGGGTGAAGACCCAGCGGAGCAGGGCGAGCAGGCAGTACGTGGCCGCGACGGCGCCCGACTCGGGCACGGCGCCGCCGGCGGGCACGCCGAGCACGGCCGCGGTGGTGAGGGCGTACAGGAGCGCGAACCGGGCCGCGGTGTGGAAGGCCGACCGGCGACGGGCCGTGACGTTGACGAACGCGGCCAGAAAGAGCGCGCCGAGGTTCGTCGTCACCGGTGACCACATTTCTCGTAACGTGAAATAGGCCAGCGCGTGCGTGATTCCGGGAATCAGCCCGATAAGCGCGGAGATATCGGAAATGGGGTGGGTGAGCACCGCGTCCGGATGCGCGGGCGCCGGCTCGGCCCTGCGCACCCGCACCCGCGCCCGTCCCGTGCCCATCGTCCAGGCGACCCTGGCCAGGCCCTTCAGGTCGTCCACGGCCGTCCTGACCACCCGCACCCGCGAGTCGCCGTCCTCGATCCAGTCGACCGGCACCTCGTGCACGCGCAGGCCGTTGTGCTCGGCGAGCAGCAGCAGCTCGGTGTCGAAGAACCAGGAGTCGTCGCCGACCTTGCGCAGCAGCGGCCGGACCACGTCGGCTCTGGCCGCCTTGAACCCGCACTGCGCGTCGCTGAACCGCACCCCGAACCCGTGCCGCAGCAGCGCGTTGTAGCCACGCGACACCACCTCGCGGCGCAGCGACCTGCGGGTGCGCGCGCCGGGCGCCAGTCGGGTGCCGACCGCGATCTCGGAGTGGCCGCCGGCCACCGCCGCCACCAGCGGGAACAGCGCGCCGAGATCCGTGGACAGGTCCACGTCCATGTACGCCACGACGTCGGCAGGGCTGTCCTGCCAGGCCGCCCGCAGCGCCGCGCCCCGGCCGCGGATCTCCAGCCGCCGGGCGTACACGTGGGGGAGCTCCCCGGCCAGGGCGGTGGCGAGCGGCCAGGTGGCGTCGGTGCTGCCGTTGTCCACGATCGTGATCCGCCACGGCAGCGGGAACCCGGCCTCCAGGTAGCGGGCCAGCGTGCGGACGCAGCCCGGCAGCGCGCGCTCCTCGTTCAGCACGGGGATGACGATGTCCACGCTGGCCAGAGCGGTGGAGGCGAGCACGCCGGGGCTCGGCTCCATGGCGGCGCGCGTGTCCATAGGCTCCCCTGATCTGCTCGTGGCCGTGGGTCCACGGACATGGTGGTGGGGGAGTCCAGCGGGGCGCGTGCGGCTTTTTACGCTCCATTCCGGGAAGCGGAAGGATCTTTACCTTTCCGGGAGCTCGTAGACGGAAGAGGTGCCGTTCTGAAACCTCAATCGCGCATATTTCCCCAGCTCCGGATTTATGCCGGTAAAAAGCCATTTAACGCCATATTTCTGGGCGAGCGTGCGGACGTTCGCCGCCGTCGGCGCCCGGAACACCGCGTCGTTCGCCGCCAGCCGCCCCGGATCCGCGAACGGCACCGCCAGGTACGACCGGACGAACGGCCGCGCCCGCGACAGCGTGCTCTCCGCGTACGCCCAGCCCTCCACCAGCACCCGCCGCTCGCTGAACCCGGACACCCAGAAGTGCCGGCTGTCGCACACCTGCCAAAAGTCGTGGCGGCAGTGCAGATCCGTGGCCACCACGTCATCGGGCGAGGAATGCCCGCGCAGCCACCGCCCCGCCTCCAGCGCCCCCTCGGGTATCAGCCGCTCCCGCCACTGCGCCGACGGCAGGACGTGCCCGGCCACGTCCCGTACGGACGTGGGCAGCGCGAACCCGGCCAGGACCGCCACGACCGGCACGGCCCCCCGCCGGCGCGCCCCCGCGACCACCACCAGAGCTCCCGCCCCGAGCACCAGGTACGGCGCCACCACCCGCTCCAGCGCCCCGCCGAGGAAGCCCACATGCGCCACCACCAGCGCGGCCACCGCCCCCGTCCCGGCCAGTTTCGCCACCCGAGCCCACGAAGCCCTCGCCGCCGACAGGACACCGCACACGGCGGCCACCGACAGGTAGGGCCGGGCCGCCTCCAGGAAGTAGAGCTGCGACTCGGCCGGATGCCCGAACACCAGAGTCGCCCCGATGCCCGCCGCCCCGATCCCCAGCAACAGCAGCACGGCGGGCTCCAGCGCCCGCCGCCCCAGCCCCACGACCCCGCCCCAGACGCAGGCCAGGCAGAACAGGTGGACCCCGGTCAGCACCACCAGCGGCGCCGGTGACACCGACGCCAGCTCCGGCATCCCCACGTCCGCCACGGCCCCCCACACCGTCCGCGCGGTCGCGAGAGGCGAGACGCTCATGCCCTGCGCCCCCCGCCCGAACAGCACGAGCTGGGCGAACAGCAGGCACGCCAGCGTCAGCCCCGCCACCCCCAGCCACCGGCCGGGCACCCGCCGCTCCACCACCCACCGCACGGCGATCACCACGAGCAGCCCGGCCAGCAACAACGGCAGGTAGGTGGCCTTCGCCCCGGTGAGCGCCACCAGCAACACGCCCGGCCCCACCCATATCCGCCCCCCGCTGGTCAGCAGCAGAACCAGGGGTGCGAACAGCAGCGCCCCGAACGTCTGCGTCGGGCTCGTCCAGACCGTGAACATGGAACGCGAGCTGAACACCACCTCATCCACCAGCTCCGGGCTGAACAGGAAGTACGTCACCCCCGCGGCGGCGGCCCCCGCCGCCCAGCTCCCGCCCAGCCGCCTGCCGACCGCCGCCACCAGCACCACCATGGCCGCCGCCATCGGCAGCATGGCCAGCCGGTAGACCAGCGTCACCGGCTCGATCCCGGTCACCCAGCTCGTCGCGGCCAGATCGGCGTAGACGAACCAGTGGTAGGCCAGCGGCTCACCCAGCACCGCCGGCATGGCCGGCGGCACGTGCTGCTTGACCTCACCGACCAGGGCCAGGTGGTACGGCAGATCCACGTACCCGGCCTCGACCGGCACCCGGAACTGGAACAGCGCGCTCCACACGACGAGGAACGCCACGATCCCGGCCAGCACCCAGGCACACCACACCGGCACCCGCTCGCCGCCCGCTTCCCGCCGCCAGTGCCGCCGCAGCTCCGGCACGCACACGAACGCCCCGATGACCACGACCGGCGGCACCACGACCAGCAACGGCATCCCCACGGCCCGCGCCGGGATGTAGGCGAGCACCTCGACCGCGTACCCGAGCGCCAGCCCCCCCGCCACCTCCTCGGCCGCCGCCCACCCCCGCCCGGCCCGGCCTCCCGCACCGCAGTCCGCCCTCGCCCGGCCCCGGCCTCCCGCACGGCAGTCCGCCCTCGCCCGGCAGTCCGCCCTCGCCCGGCCAGCGCGCGCCACAACAACGTGCCAGGCAGCGCCACCCCGCCCAGCACGTAGGCGGTGAAGGCGCACAGGTCGCGGGCGGAGACCCCACACCACAGGAAGGCGGCCACGGCCCCGGCGCACACGAGCGCCACCGGCACCCAGGCCCCCGCCCTGGCGACACGCGCGGCCAGGCCCCCTGCCCCGCCGACACCCGCGACCAGGCTCTCCGCCCCGCCGGCACCCGCGGCCAAGCCCCCGCCCCGCCGGCACCCGCGACCAGGCTCTCCACCCCGCCGACACCCGCGGACGGGCGAGCGGCCCCCGGGGTACCGCCGGCGTCATCTGATCACGGTCACCAGGCGCGTGAACTCGGCCGGCAGATCCACCCCGTCCCACACCCGGTGAAAGCTCAACGCGCTGCCCACCGGCACCATGCGATCGACCCCGCGCCCCGCCAGCTCCCTGGCCAGCTCCTCCAACTCGGCCCGCCCGAACCCGAAGTGCGTCATCGTCTGATCCCGCCGCTCCACCAGCGGCACCAGCTCGCCCAGCGCTCCCAGCCTGGCGTGCGCGAACGTCCCGGCCCCCAACCACCGCCGCGGCGCCGCCGCCGCGGCCGACAGGCGCACGCAGGCCAGCGCGTTCCCGTGGAACTCCACGCTCTCCGCCAGCCCGTCGGCGGCCAGCCCGTACGTGGAGACGCGCTTCTCCACGGCCATCGCCGTGTCCACCCCCCACCCGCGCACCGTCACCACCCGCGAGACGTGGCCGGTGAAGTCGGCCCGCGCCGCCTCGCAGTCGCCCTCGGCCCCCACCCAGAACACGGTGCGAGGCGAGGAGCAGGCGGCCTGGTCGAACCAGTAGGTGTCGTTGACGAACCCCTCGGCGACCGTCACCCGCGCCGCCCGCGGCGCGCACAACCACGCCGCCGCCCGGATCACCGCGAACGAGGACCGGTCGGGAAAGGTCAGGTCGCGGGCGTGCGGGGCGAGCGGGTGCCGCCTGATCTCGCGTACGGTGCCGTCGCCGCCCCACACCACCCGCAGGTCGCAGGCGGCCGACAGCGCGGCGGTGACGGCGTCGGAACGGGCGTAGGAGATGATGCGTTGCGTGGCGGCGATCGCGGGATCGGCGTCGGCCAGCGCCTCGTGCAGCGTCTCCAGGATGGTCTCGGCGACCGAGCCCGAGCGCCGCGACAGGCGCACGACGTTGCGGTTGCCCATCAGGGCCGACAGGGCCCAGGAGTAGACGAAGACGGTGTCCACGTTCGCGGGCGGAACGTGGAAGATCAGGCCGCGCGGCACGCGCACGTGCTCGCCTTCGAGCGCCTCGACTGTGCGGGCCAGCTCGCTCGGCCGCAGGAAGAAGCCGAGCGAGCCCAGCTCGGGATGCCGGCGCGCGAGCACCGGCCGCAACAGCCGCCGCCCGAACGCGGCAAGGAACTCCCTGACCCGCTCGTCCCCCACCTGAAGACCACCAGGAAGGGCCGTGCCCAGCTCCCCGAGCACCCTTTCGACCGGCATCGTCCCCCAAGCGGGAAACCGCACCTGCACGACCGCCCCCTCGGGCCCACCGTCAGGGCGCCCCGCCCCCAGGGCGGACGCCTCCAGGACGGACGCGTCCAGGGCGGACGCTTCGCGGGCGGACGTCTCGCGGGCGGACGTCTCGCGGGCGCCGGCCAGGGGCCTCGCCTCCGCGGCGGACACCTCTTGCCTGCCGGCGGGAATCCCGGCCTCGACGCCGGAGGCCGCACGCGCGGCGGGCCCGGCCTCGTCAGCGGACGCTTTCCACCCACCGACTACGGGCAGCTTGGCCTGGATGGTGGGCGTTTCGTGCACGTTGGCGGGAAGCTTGGCCTCGACGGTGGACGGCGTTTCGTGCGTGTCGGCGGGAAGCTTGGCCTCGACGGTGGACGGCGTGTCGTGCACGTCGGCGGGGAGCCTGGCCTCCACGGTGGACGGCGTGTCGTGCGCGTCGGCGTGGTCGGCCGGCATCAGCTCTGCCCCATCGTGTCGCTGCAGCCGCGCGCTTCGGCCCGGGGCAGCCGGCCGAGGACTTCGAACCGCTTGCCCGGCCAGCTCCCGTCGTCGACCCCTCGCACCACGCCGAGGTCTTCGGTCAGCAGCACGTGGCCGGGGTAGGACGTGGGCAGCGTGCTGACCACCTCGATGAGCCCCGGCACCCCGGTCGGCGCCTCCTGCCAGGTCTCGGGGTCGCGGATGACGACATCGGCGAAGTCGGGGCAGTAGAGCCCGTCGCCGTCGGGGCCTTCGAGGAACACGGTGCCGATCTGCTCGACCATGCCGTAGAAGTTGTGCACCCTGCGCAGCCCGCACTCGTCGGCCAGCCGCCGCCGGAACTCGGCGTTGCCGACCGCCTGCTCGGCCAGCCGTTTCCAGCCGCCGGAGTGGATCAGCACCGCCTGTGACAGGTCGGCGCCGAGGCCGCGCAGGTGCAGCCAGACCATGAACGTGAACCCGAAGACCAGGAACGGCTCGCCGCCGTGGCGCGCCAGGAACGCCTTGACCGCCTCGGCGTCCACGCACCCCTGCTCGTCGAGGACGAACGTGTGGTCTCGGCCGAACGTCATCATGCCGAGCACGCCGGCGCCGCGCGCGCTGAGCGTGGGGTCGCGGACGACCGCGCGGGTGTCGACGATCAGCATCGGCAGCCGCCGCTCGCCGAGCACGGCCCTGATCGTGGCGGCCAGCATGCGGGTCTGCGCCGCCGCGGCCTCGCGGTCGAGGTGGATACGGCTCGGCCGCTGCCCGGTGGTGCCGCTGGAGGTGAGCACCCTGAAGACCTGCTCCTCCGGTACGCTGCGCAGCTCGTGCGTCTTGAACAGCCGCACGGGCAGCCACGGCAGGTCGGCCAGTCGCTCGTAGGGCGGCGCCGCGCCGATGGCGTCGAGGATGCTCCGGTACGGCGGGCACGCGGCGCGGTGCCGCTCGGTCAGCGCGGTCAGCTCCGGCACCAGCACGGCCTCCCGCTCCGGCGCGCTCAAGGTGAACACCGGCGCTCCCTCCCACTCACGCACGTCACCGGGCGACCGCGACCCCTCCGGCTCGCGCACGTCACCGGGTGACCGCGCCCGCCCCGGCTCACGCACGTCACCGGGCGATCGCGACCACCCGCGCTCACCCACGTCACCGCGCACGGCGGCCGGGGCCGGTCGTTCATGTCAGGGACTCCAGCGTGCGGTAGTCGATCTTGCCCGTGGCCAGCAGCGGCAGGTGGTCGATGTGCCGGACGTCGAACCCGCTCCAGTGCAGCCGCAGCTCGGCCCCCAGCCGCCGGGCCATGCGCACCTGGGCGGCGGGGTCGAGCGCTTCTGTCCAGACGGTCACGCGGTCGTCGCCGCTGGTGACGGCCACGGGGCCGAGGCCGCGCAGCATGCGTTCGACGTCGTCGAGGTTGACCCGGGTGCCGAAGACCTTCGCGATGCGCTTGAGCCGCCCGGTGATCTGCAGGAACCCGTCGGGGTCGAGCGTGCCGAGGTCGCCGGTGCGCAGCACGCCGCCGAGGTCGTCGCCCCTGGCGAGGTCTTCGGCGCTCTCCGCGTAGCCCATCATGACGTTGGGCCCGCGGTAGACCACCTCGCCGTCGTCGATCTCGAAGGACCCTCCGGGCACGGCGACGCCGACCGTGCCGAGCTTGTCGGCCAGCCGGTCGGGCGGCAGGACGGCCATGCGGGCCGTGGCCTCGGTCTGCCCGTACATCACGTAGAAGCGCTCCACCTGGCCGGCGAACTCCTGGACGAGCTCGGGCGCGAGCCGCCCGCCCGCCTGGGTGAGCGTGGTGAGCCTCGGGTACTTCGAGCGGTCGAAGCGGATGCGGCGCATCATCGAGTACTGGTAGGGGACGGCGGCCAGCGACGTGCAGTCGTAGGTGTGCAGGTCGGCCCAGAAGGACCGCTCCAGCAGCCCGGCCTCGGTGAGCACCACGGTGCCGCCGGAGATGAGGTGGCTGTTGAGCACCGACAGGCCGTAGCTGTAGTGCAGCGGCAGGCTGGTGGGCGCGATCTCGCCGGGGCCGATCGACAGGGCGGTGGCGATGGCCTGGGCGTTGGACAGCACGGCCTGGCGCGACAGGCGGACGAGCTTGGGGTCGCCGGTCGAGCCCGAGGTGGCCAGCAGCAGCCCGAGGTCGGGGTGCGGGTCGGGCACGTCGGCGCGCGACGGCGGCGGGTCGTCGAGCGGGTTGGTGAACCCGAGCAGCGCGGCCGGCCTGAACCGCTCGGACAGCTCGGCCAGCGTGGCGGCCGGCAGGTCGGGGTCGAGCAGCGCGATGGGCCGCCCGGCGTGCCAGGCGCCGAGGTAGCAGAACACGGAGGCCAGGGTGTTGCGCATGGCGCAGAACAGCGGCCCGGGCCGCAGCCCGTCGAGGTTTTCCGCGGCGCGCTTGATGTAGTGGGCGAGCTGGTCGCCGCCGATGCCCTCCTCCGCGCCGGAGGGGATGAGCCGGGCCCGCGGGTGGGGGAACATCACCACACCAGCCCGCCGTCCACGCCGAGCACCTGCCCGGTCACGAACCGGGCCTGCGGCGACAGCAGGAACGCCACGGCCTCGGCGACGTCGGCGGGCTCGCCGAGCCGGCCGAGCGGGGTCGCGGCGACGACGGCCGCGCGGGCGTCGTCGTCGAGGGTGCCGAGCAGGTCGGTACGGATGTAGCCGGGCGCCACGGCATTGACCCTGACCCCGGCCGGCCCGAGCTCCTTGGCGGCGGCCAGGGTGAGCCCGATGACCGCGGCCTTGGTCGCGGAGTAGACCGCCTGCCCGGGCCCGCCGGAGCGGCCCATGACCGAGGCCGTCAGCACCACGGCCGGAGACCGGCCCCGGCGCAGCAGCCCGAGCGCGGCCTGCAGCGTGTGGGCGGCGCCGACGGCGTTGACCTGGAAGAGGTGGTCGATGGTGGCCGAGCCGGTCATGCCGAGCAGGGCGGCCTCGTGCACGCCCGCGTTGACGACCAGCGCGTCGAGCCGCCCGTGCCGCTGGTGGACGCGCCGCATCACGGCACTGACCTGCGCCGGGTCGCCCACGTCGCCGGCGACCGGGTCGATCGTGCCGCCGGTCTCGGCGGCGAGCTCGGCGGCCGCCTTCGAGGCCCGCTCGTCGTCGCGCCCGTGCACCACGACCATGTGGCCGCGGCTCGCCAGCGTGGCCGCGACGGCCCGGCCGATGCCCCTGGTCGAGCCGGTGACCAGCGCCACGCGGGCCGTCGGCGGGTCAGAGGGCGGCCGCGCCGATGCCATGCTTCTCCAGCAGCTCGGCCGCCTTGGCGAACGAGCTCATGTCGATCATCTCGTCGGTGTCGATCATGACGGAGAACTCGTCCTCCATCGCCGCGATCAGCGCCATGTGCGCAAGGGAGTCCCACTGCGGGATGGCGCGGTATTCGAGGCCGTCGACGTCGGTGTCGGGCGGAAGGTTGAGCGCCATGCGGAAGACGGCCCGCAGGCGATCGAGATGACTCATGATCACTCACTCTCTGTCCTCAAGCCATGACGAAGTGTAGCGGCAATCGCCCGCCAGGAAAAACCAAGCCCCCGGCCTGAGTAATGGAACCGTATAACGAGGCGTGACCCCCGAGGAGGGCTGGGAATGTCGCATGGGACCACGGCAACCGTACGGGGGGAATGATGGACGAATCCAATCACTGGTACGGGCACTCCCGCATACTCGGCACGTACTGTGGCCTGTCGGACGAGGCGCCAAAACGAATCCAAGGTTTCCTCCAGCACGGATGGAACTATCTCCACGGATTCCCCCCCAACGACCACTGGTGCAGCCCCGGATACCCCCGTTTCGTCTGGTCGGACGTGCTGCGGCGCAGAGGCTGGTCGATGGGGCGCAGGGGCCACTACCTGATCGGCGCCCCCTGGATCTACCTCCTTTACCTGGAGCCCGAGTTGGGCGTGCAGCCCGATCGTGAGGGTACGATCTGGTATCCCTTCCACGGCTGGGAAAAGCATTCCGTCAGCGGGGACCATGCCCGGCTTGCCGATGAGATCCGTGATGTCGAGATTGGTCCGGTTACGATCTGCCTTTATTGGCTTGAATATGCAAATCCGGACATTCGGCGTTCGTACGAATCGCGCGGTTTCCGGGTTATTTGCCATGGCGAGCGCGGATCCCGCTGGGAGGGGAAGGGCCGCGACTTCCTGCGCAAGCAGCTCGTCGAGCTGCGGCGCCACCGCAGGGTGGCCTCCAACCGGCTCGGCAGCGCGCTGTTCTACGGCGCCTCGGTCGGCTGCGAGGTGGCCGTCTACGGCGACCCGATGCAGTTCGAGGACGAACGCCCCGAGTACGGCGGCACCGCCCGCCGCATGCGGCTCTGGCCCGAGCTGCACGGCACGCACGTCGATCGCGAGCTGGCGGCCGAGGTGGCGCGGCGCGAGCTGGGGTTCGAGTATCAGGCGACACCGGAGGAGCTACGGCGAATGTTCGGATGGAAGCGGGTGCGCACCGCATGAAGGGCCCCACGAGCGACGAGGCACCCGGCAACGTCCGGCTGATCGGCGGGGAGATGCTGCTGTGGTCGGACCTGGGCACCATCGGCGGCGTCACCGAGTGGCGCGGCGCCGCGCTGGAGCTGATCAGGCGCACGATCCCCGGCCGCGGGCGGGTGCTCCTGGTCGGGCCGCACCCCCGGGCCCTGGTGGACGACGTGGTCGCGCGCGCCCCCTCGGCCGCCGTGCTGCTGCGCTCCTACCCTGACGCCTGCGCGCTGGGGGCGCGGCATCCGGAGCTGGAGGTGTTCTGCGGGCGGCTGGAGGTGCTGGACGCGGACGAGCCGTACGACCTGGTGCTGGCCATGGACGGCCTGCTGCGCACCCACTCGGCCGAGGCGCCGGCCGCCGCGTGGAACGAGTCGCTGGGCGCGCTGGCCGCGCTCGTCGCGCCCGGCGGCACGCTGGTCCTCGGCGTCCGCAACGACCTGGGCGTGGACCGCTTCATCGAGGCGAGGCCCGCCGACCGGGAGTGCGCCGACGACCAGTGGGCGCCGCACGGCTTCGACCCGAGCTACCCCAGCGGCCCCGAGGCGCTGGATCTGGGGCTGGAGTCGGCGGGGCTGAGCCTGCGGCGCTGCTACGCGGCCTATCCCGACCGGCGGGCGCCGCGGTCGCTGCTGTCGAGGGAGGCGCTGGCGTTCGACCTGCCGGAGGCGCTGACGTTCCCGCTGAGCGCCAGGGACGGCGACCGGATGCTGGTGGCCGACCCGCTGCGGCTGACCCGCCTGGTGTTCCGGCACCGGCTCGGCGAGGAACTGGCCCCGCTGTGGCTGGCCGTGGCCACGAAAGCACCCCTGCCCGCCGACCGGCCGCACCCCGCCGACGAAGCACGGCCCGCCGACCAGCTCCAACCCGCCGACCAGCCCCAGCCCGCCGACCAGCCCCAGCCCGCCGATCGGCCGCGCGCGGTGGAGCTGCCGCTGGGGCTCATCGAGGAGGGCCCGGCCCTGTACGAGCTCACCCCCGGCGGCATGAGGCGCCTGCCCGGCGGCGAGGAGCGCCCGATTCCGGCGGGCCGGGTGGTCGAGGAGATCCTGGTCGAGGCGTGCGCCCGCGAGGACGTCCGAACCGTCCGCGAGCTGCTGGCCGGGCTGGCGGAGTGGATCGAGGCGGGCGGCGACGTGTCGGCGGCGACCGACAGCCTCGTCTACGACGGCGAGCGGTTCGCCGCGGTCAACCCGCCGGTGGGCCTGGCCGTCATGCCGGGGCCGAAGGTGGTGCTGTGCCGGATCCTGTGGCGGTTCGCGGTGCGGCTGCTGGCGGCGGGGCACCACCACCCGTGGCCGTGGCCGCTGGAGGCCGACCAGCTCACGCTCACCCTGTGCGGCATGGCGGGGCGGCCGTGCGAGCCGGGCGACCTCGACCGGGCCCGCAAGCTCGACGCCGAGCTGGGCCAGCCGGCCGAGCTGACCGAGCACGCCCCGACGTACCGTGACCTGCTGGCCGCCCGCGACCGGCTGGCCGACCAGCTGACCGCCGCCCTGGCCAGGATCTCCCGTCTGGAGACCAAGCTCTCCTACCGCGAGCGCGAGCTGGTGCGCGCGAAGGCCAAGCTGCGCCGGACCCAGCGCAAGGCCACCGCCTACCGCCGGACGCTCGGCTACCGGCTCTCCCGCCGCCTGGCCCGCCCCCGCAAGGTCGCCCGCCGCGTCTTCCGCATGCTGTCCGGGTGAGGAAATGAGCTGAGGAAACGATGAGGAGTGCTTGTGCCGGTTCTTTCGGTGATCGTCCCGTTCCACAACGTCGAGAAGTACATCGGTCCGTGCCTTGACTCCATCGCCGAGCAGACGCTGGCGGAGCTGGAGGTGATCTGCGTGGACGACGGCAGCGCCGACCAGGGCGCGGCCGTCGTCGAGTCGAGGCTGGGCGACGACCCGCGGATCACCCTCATCAGGCAGGACAACCATGGGGTGGGCCACGCCCGCAACGTCGGGGTGCGGCACGCGCGCGGCGAGTACCTGGCCTTCGTCGACGGTGACGACACCGTCCCGCGCGACGCGTTCAAACGCCTGGTGTCCTCCCTGGAGGACACGGGCTCCGACCTGGCCTGCGGGAACGTCATGCGCCTCTACCGCAACCTGCTCGTGCCGTCGTGGGCGCACCGCGAGGCGTTCGCCAGGCCGGCCCGGCGCACCCACATCACCCGCCACCCGCTGCTGATCCGCGACCGCATGTTGTGGAACAAGGTCTACCGCCGCTCCTTCTGGGACGCCCAGGGCCTGAGCTTCCCCGAGCGCATGTACGAGGACCAGCCCGTGGCCATGGCCGCGCACATCGGCGCCCGCGCCGTGGACGTGCTGGCCAGGGTCGTCTACCACTGGCGGCACCGCGACGAGCCGGACGCCTCGATCACCCAGCGCCGCCTGGAGCCGGGCAACCTGCGCGACCGCCTGCTGTCCGTGCTCCAGACGGCCGGGCTGCTGGCCGCCGGCGCGCCGAAGCTCAAGCCCGACTTTGACCGCGACACGCTCGACATCGACATGGCCGTGGCCGTGGAGGCGCTGGCCGCGATGGGCGGCCGCGCCGACCCGGAGCTCGTGGACCTGGCCGTGCGCTACCTCGACGGCGTGTCCCGCGAGGCCTGGCGGAGCCTGCCGTTCGAGCAGCGGCTGCTGGTCCACCTGCTGCACGAGCGCCGCCTCGACGAGCTGGCCGCCGTCTTCGCCCAGGCCGGCGACGGGCGGCTGCGGCCCAGGATCGGCTCGGCCGGGCTGCTGCGCAAGCGCTGGTACGGCCGGCACCCGTCGATGCCGGGGCACCTGTCGGAGGTCTCCGGCGAGCTGGCGCTGCTGACCAGGCTCGTCAGCCTCGACTGGCGCGACGGCGTGCTGCACGGCTCGGGGCGGGTGGCCGTGGGCCGCTTCGACGTGGGCGAGCTGCGCCGGATGCGGGTGCGTACGTGGATGCAGGAGCGGGGCACCGGCGACGTCGTGCCGCTGTCGGACGAGGAGAGCGTGCCCGTCTGGGAGAGCGTCGAGCAGGAGGACGGAGGGCGGCTGCCGGAGCACGCGTTCCCGTTCAGGTTCGCCTTCGACCCCGGCACGCTGACGCGGGCGCAGCTCGCCCGGCACGGGCACTGGGACCTGAAGGTGCAGCTCAAGGGGCAGGGCCTGCGGCTGGACGGCCGGGTGGCGGGGCCGCGCTGGCTGCCGCCGCTGATGCCGGTGCCGCGCAGGAAGTCGGGCGTGTGGCTGGTGCCGGCGCGCACCGCGAAGGGCGCCTGGGGCGTACGGCTGCGCACGGCGGAAGCGGTCATCGGCGAGTACCGCGTGGACGGCGGCGATCTGGTCTTCTCCGGCGAGATGGCCGACGTCGGCGACGGCGAGCCGGTGGTGCGGCTGCAACGCAGGAGCGACGGCGAGGAGATGTACTTCCCCGTGGCGCTGGCGGGGCAGGACTTCCAGGCGCGGGTGCCGCTGGCCGACATCGACGAGCGAGTGGGGCACGAGTCGTGGTGGGAGGTGGTGATCGACCAGGGCACCGCGCTGCGTCCGCTGGTGCGCACGCGGCAGCGGGCGGTCGCGACGGTGGACGAGCGGCGCTTCCTCATCGACCGCGGCGAGGATGGCTGCCTGCTGCTGGCCGAGCGCTGACCGCCCGAGGGCCACGGCCGCCTGCGACCCGCCGAGCGCCGACCGCCCGAGGACGACGGCCGCCCGCGACCGGCCGAGCGCTGACCGCCCGAGGACGACGGCCGCCCGCGACCCGCCGAGCGCCGGCTACCCGAGGATCTTCGTCAGCGTCTCCACGACGTGGTCCTGCTGGTCGTCGGTCAGGCCGGGGAACAGCGGCAGCGACAGCTCCTCGGCGTAGTACGCCTCCGCGCGCGGGCACAGGCCGCGCCGGTAGCCGAGGTCGGCGAAGGCGGGGTGCCAGTACGCGGGCACGTAGTTGACCTGCACGCCGATGCCGGCGGCCCGCATGCGCTCGTACACCTCGCGCCGCCGCCCGTCGCCGACCCTGACGGGGTAAAGGTGCCAGCTCGGCCGCACGTACGCGCGCTGGGCCGGCAGCGTCAGCCCCGGCACGTCGCGCAGCAGGCGGTGGTAGCGGGCGACCAGCTCGGCCCGGCGCGCGCGGAAGCGCTCCAGCCGGCGCAGCTGGCTGACGCCGAGCGCGCACAGCACGTCGGGCAGCCGGTAGTTGAGGCCGAACGCGTGCACCTCCTGGTGCCAGCCGCCCTCGCCGGGGTCGCGCTGCTCGGCCGGCTCTCTGACCAGGCCGTGGTTCCTGAACAGGGCGGCCCGCCGCAGCAGCGCGGGGTCGGCCGCGGCCACGGCGCCGCCCTCGGCCGTCGTCACGGTCTTGGTGGGGAAGAAGGAGAACGTGGTCAGGTCGGCCAGCGCGCCCACCGGCCGGCCCTTGTACGCCGACCCGATGGAGTGCGCGGCGTCGGCCACGAGCAGCGCCCCGGCCTCGTCGGCGACCTGCCGCAGCTCGTCGTAGTCGGCGGGGTGGCCGGCGTAGTCGACCGCCGTGATCACCTTCGTGCCGGGGGTGACCAGCGCGGCGGCGGCCTCGGGGTCGAGGTTGCCGGTGTCGGGCTGCACGTCGGCGAAGCGCACGCGGGCGCCCAGGAGGGCGGCCGTGGCGGCCGTGGCCACGAACGTCAGCGGCGAGGTGACCACCTCGTCGCCCGCCCCGACCCCGGCGGCGACGTAGGCGACGTGCAGCGCGGCGGTGCCCGACGTGACCGCCACGCAGGGCACGCCGCCCGTCCAGCGGGCCAGCTCGGCCTCGAAGGCGCCGACCGCGGGCCCGGTGGTCAGCCAGTCGCCGCGCAGCACCTCGGCGACCGCCTCGATGTCGGACTCGGTGATCGACTGGCGGCCGTAGGGCAGCATCAGCCGGCCACCATGTCGCGCAGGTCGTCGACCGACAGCCACTGCTCGTTGGTGTCGGAGCGGTAGGAGAAGCCCTCGGGCAGCAGCTCGCCGGACTGCGGCGGCTTGTAACCCCAGGTGGCGATCGTGGGCTGGACGACGAACCGGTCTTCGAGACGGAGGGTCCTGCGGCCGTCGTCGGGGCCGATCATCTCCTCGTGCAGCTTCTCGCCGGGCCGCACGCCGATCTCGTAGATCGAGCTGCTGGGGGCCAGTGCCTCGGCCAGGTCGGTGATGCGCATGCTGGGGATGCGCGGCACGTACAGCTCGCCGCCCTGCATGAGGTCGAAGGAGTCGACCACGAACCTGACGGCCTGCTCCAGCGTGATCCAGAACCTGGTCATGCGCTTGTCGGTGATCGGCAGGCTGCTGCCCTGCTGCGCCAGCCGCTGGAACAGCGGGATGACCGAGCCCCTGCTGCCGACGACGTTGCCGTAGCGGACGACGGAGAAGCGGGTCTCGTGGGCGGCGGCGTAGTGGTTGGCCGAGACGAAGAGCTTGTCGGCGACCAGCTTGGTGGCGCCGTAGAGGTTGATCGGGCTGGAGGCCTTGTCGGTGGACAGCGCGACGACCTTGCGGACGCCGCAGTCGATGGCGGCCTCCACGACGTTCTGGGAGCCGGCCACGTTGGTGCGGACGTACTCGAACGGGTTGTACTCGGCGGTGTCGACCTGCTTGAGCGCGGCGGCGTGGACGACGTAGTCGATGCCGTGCATGGCGCGGGTGAGCCGGTCGCGGTCGCGGATGTCGCCGATGAACCAGCGCAGCCGCTCGTCGTCGCCGAAGAGCTGCCGGGTCTCGTACTGCTTGAGCTCGTCGCGGGAGAAGACCACCAGGCGCCGGACCGCGAGCGAGTCGAGCGCGTGACGGATGAACGCCTTGCCGAAGGACCCCGTGCCTCCGGTGATCAGAATCGACGATCCACTGAGAATGCTCACGTGGCCCCCTGAAATCGCGCTAACGCGCTGTCGTCGTCGTGGCTCGCGGTAGCATAGCGCGATCGACCAATCACGCGCTGTCACACGGGGGAATGGGGCTTCGGTGCGTATTGTCGGAATTGTTCAGGCCCGTATGGGATCAACACGTCTACCCGGAAAGGTACTGAGAGAGCTGGGCGGCCGTTCCGTGCTCGGCTGGGTGGTCCGCGCCGCGCGCGAGGCGGGTGCCCTCGACGACCTCGTCGTCGCCACCACGACCGAGCCGGCCGACGACGCCGTCGTCGCCGAGTGCCACCGGCTGGGCGTGGCCTGCCACCGGGGGCCCGTCGACGACGTGCTCACCCGGTTCGCGCAGGTGCTGGAGGGGCGGCGGTGGGACGCCGTGATGCGGTTCACCGCCGACTGCCCGCTGCTCGACCCGGAGGTCATCAGGGAGGCGGCGCTGGTCTTCCGCGCCGTGCCGGGGCTCGACTACCTGAGCACCAGCCTGGCGCGCACGCTGCCGCGCGGGGTGGACGTGGAGCTCGCGAGCCGGGCCGCGTTCGCCCGCGCCGACGCCGAGGCCACCGGCTTCCACCGCACGCACGTCACGTCCTACCTCTACGAGCATCCCGGCGACGCCCGGCTGCTCGGCCTCGCCTACCGTCCCGCCGCCGACGACCTGCGCGTCACCCTCGACACCGAGGACGACTGGCGGCTGCTCAGCGCCGTGGTGGCCGAGCTGGGCGACCGGTGCGTGCCGGTCAGGAAGCTGGTGAGCTGGCTGCGCGAGCGGCCCGAGGTGCGCGGGCTCAACGCCCACGTACGGCAGAAGGCCCTGCAGGACGCGTGAGCGGCCCGGCGCACCCCGCGCGGGTGGGCTTCCGCTGCGACGCCGGGGTGAAGAGCGGGGTCGGCCATCTCGTGCGCTGCGTGGCGCTGGCCGAAGAGCTGTGCGCGCGGGGCGTCGGGGTGGTCTTCCTCGGCGAGGTCTGCGGGTCCGCCTGGGCGCGGGCCCAGCTCACCGAGCGGGGGCTGCCGCTGGTGCCCGCGCCGCGCGAGCCCGCCCGGCTGGCCGCGCTGGCCTGCGAGCTGCGCCTCGACGCCGTGGTGCTCGACTCCTACGACCTGCCCGCCGAGACCGGCGCGGTGCTGCGGGACGCCCGCTTCGCCGTGCTGGCCCTCATGGACGGCGACCCGCTGGGCCAGGAGGCCGACCTCTACCTCGACCAGAACCTCGGCGCCGAGCGGCGGCCCTTCCCGCTGCCGGCCCGCCGGCTGGCCGGGGCCCGGTACGCGTTGCTGCGCGACAGCGTGCGCGGCCGCACCCGGGCGGCACCCGGAAACGGGGCGCCCCCGAACGTGCTGTGCTTCTTCGGCGGCACGGACAGCGGCGGCGTCGCCCCGGCGTGGGCGCGGGCGCTCAACGCGACGGGCAGGCCCTTTCGCGGCACGGTCGTCAGCCCGTCGCCGTTCGAGGCGGGCGGGCCGATCACGGTGATCCCGCCGACCGACCGGCTGCCCGAGCTGATGGCGGCGGCCGACCTGGTGGTGACGGCGGCCGGGTCGGCCATCTGGGAGCTGCTGCACCTTGGCGTGCCCACGGCGCTGACGTGGGTGGCCGACAACCAGCGCATCGGCTACGACGAGCTGGTGGGGCGGGGCGCGGCGGCGGGGCTGGGCCGGGTGCCTTCGGAGCCGGCGGCGACCGGCACGCTGGCCCGCCTGCTCGCCGACCCCGCCGCCCGCGAGGAGCTGGGGCGGCGGGGGAGCGGCCTGGTGGACGGCCGGGGCCGCGAGCGCGTCGCCGACGCCCTCCTCGCACTCTGTTAGATCAGATGAGGTCCCAGCTCAGCGGGGTGCCGAAGGGCACGTCCCGGGTGAACCGGCGGCCCATCACCTGCCCGGCCGCGTCGGGGGGCAGGCCGCCCGCGGGCCGGATCGAGCGCACGTTCTCGGGGGTGACGGGCTCGCCCGCCCTGACGTCCCGCACCACGTACAGGGACCGGCGGAACCGCAGCCCCTCCCGCTCGGAGGGGCGCGGCCCGATCGCCACTTCGCCCAGCGACTGCCAGGCCCGCTCGCTCTCCACCACCAGCGCCGCCAGCTCGGCCGGTTCCAGCGAGAAGGCCGCGTCCACGCCGCCGTCGTCGCGCGACAGCGTGACGTGCTTCTCGATCAGGCAGGCGCCCAGCGCGACCGCCGCCAGCGCGGCGCCGATCCCCGGCGTGTGGTCGGACAGCCCCACGACCTCGCCCGTGACCGCGGCCAGCAGCGGCAGCGCGCGCAGGTTGCTCTCGGAGGGCGCGGCCGGATAGGACGCCGTGCACGACAGCACGGCGAGCTGCGTGCACCCGGCCTCGCGCGCCGCCGACACCGCGGCCTCGATCTCGGCGACGGTGGCCATGCCGGTGGAGATGATCAGCGGCTTGCCCGTGCCGGCGGCCAGCCGGATCAGCGGCAGGTCCACGATCTCCGAAGAGGCGATCTTGTACGCCGGCGCGCCCAGCTTCTCCAGCAGTTCGACCGCCGTGGGGTCGAACGGCGCCGAGAACGCCGCCAGCCCCAGCTCCCGCGCCCGCTCGAAGATCGGCTCGTGCCACTCCCACGGCGTGTGGGCCCGCTCGAACAGCCGGTAAAGGCTCTCCCCGCCCCACAGCTCGTGCCCGTCGCCCACCCGGAACGGCGGCGCGTCGCAGTCGATGGTCAGCGTGTCGGGCGTGTACGTCTGCAGCTTCACCGCGTGCGCCCCGGCGACGGCCACCGCGTCGACGATGTCGAGCGCCCGCCGCAGGCTGCCGTTGTGGTTGCCGGACAGCTCGGCCACGACGTACGGCGGCTGCCCCGGCCCGATCGCCCGTCCTCCGATGGAGATCATCGGCCTTCCTTCCTGATCTCGAAGGTCACGGCCTCGCGCGGCACGCCGTCGACGACCTGCCGGCGCCTGCCCACTTCCGCGAACCCGAAGCGCCTGTGCAGCCGCATCACCGGCTCGTTGCCGTCGAGCACCTCGCCGCGCAGCCTGCTCAGCCCGAGCGGGCCGAAGGCGTGCCCGACGGCCGCCCGCTCCAGCCCGATCCAGGCCGGCAGCAGGGCCCCCTGCCGCTCCAGCGTGTCGAGGTCGAGGTAGTAGCCCCAGGTGGCGCTCTCCGGTGTCAGGTCGGAGTAGGTCACCACCCCCGTCGCGACGCCGTGGTGGTCGTAGATCAGCACGCGCCTGCTCGGGTCGGTGCGGACGGCCGCCCACCAGCGCAGGTGCTCGTCCTCGGTGATCTCGTGGGTGGTGAAGCTGGCGGCGCGCACGCGCGGATGGTTGCGCCAGCGGCGCATGGCGGCCAGATCATCGCCCCGGACGTCTCTGAGCACCGTGTCCCCCTGACTCTTCGTGCTCGATCTCTTGCACAAGGTAGCGGATTACGCGTCCGGTAAAGAGCTCATCAGGGACGGCCATCGGAGCGGGAATCCGATCGGCGCTCACGGCATGCTGCCCTCGACCCGGTACCGAACCAAGGAGCGATCCCGGCATGATCCCCCTGCTCAGCGTCATCGTCCCGATCTACAACGTGGAGCCGTACCTGGCCGAGTGCCTCAAATCCCTGGCCGCGCAGACCCTGGAGGACATCGAGGTGATCCTCGTGGACGACGGCTCCGTGGACGGCAGCCGGCGCGTCGCCGAGGACTTCGCGGCGGCGGACGACCGCTTCGTGCTGGTCGGCCAGCGCAACCTGGGGCCGGGGCCGGCTCGTAACCAGGGGCTGCGGCGGGCGCGGGGCACGTACCTGGCCTTCGCGGACGGGGACGACGTGGTGCCGCCCGAGGCGTACGAGGTGCTGGTGGGCAGCCTCTCGGAGACCGGCTCCGACCTGGCGTGCGGCGCGGTGCGGCGGCTCGTGGACGGCGGGCTGGAGGAGTCCGTCCTGCACGAGAAGGTGTTCAGGCGCCCGCAGCTGTGCACGCACATCACCGACAAGCAGGTGCTGGTCAGGGACCGCACCGTGTGGAACAAGGTCTACCGGCGCGAGTTCTGGGAGCGGGCGGGGCTGGCGTTCCCGTCGGGCATCTACGAGGACGTGCCGGTCGCCATGCAGGCGCACGTGCTGGCGACCAGCGTGGACATGGTGGGCGACGTCGTCTACCACTGGCGCAAGCGCGACGAGGAGGGGGAGACCTCGATCACGCAGCGCCGCTCCGAGCTGCCGAACCTGAGCGAGCGGCTGGCAGCGATCCGCTCGGTGCGCGCCTTCCTCGACGAGCGGGCGCCGGAGCTGCTGGACGGCTTCGACGCGCTGGTGCTGGAGAAGGACACGGTGTTCCTGTTCCAGGCGCTGGAGCACTGCGAGGGGGATCCGGGGCCGCTGCTGGAGCTGGGGCACGCCTGGCTGGCCGCGCTGGGCCCGCACGTGCTCGACAGCGCGCCGTCGCTGCGCCGCCTGGAGCTGCACCTGCTGCGGCGCGGGCTGGTCGCGGAGCTGCGTACGGTGCGCGAGTTCCGGCGCGGTCGCGAGGACGTCACCCGCGTGCGCCCGCGCGGGCTGCGCACCACCAACTGGTACGGCGACTACCCCTTCTTCCGCGACCGCCGCCTGCGCATCCCGGACGAGGTGTTCGACGCCCGCGAGGAGCTCAAGCTGGTCGCCAGGCTCGAGTCGTGCGAGTGGACCGGGGCCGGCTACCGGCTGCGCGTGTACGTGGGGATCCACCGCGTCGAGCGCAAGGTGCCGAAGGTCGCCCTGTGGCTCAGCGACGGTCAGCGGCGCATCCCGCTGGAGGTCCGGCGGCGCGGCCGGTACGGCGTGGTGGCCGCGGTGGACCCGGACCGGCTCGAAGGCGGCGGCCCGTGGCGGCTCCAGGTGCGGGCCGAGATGCGCGGCCTGGTGCTGAAGGGCTGGTGCCGGGACGACGCGAGCGGCGGCGTGTGGCGGTTGTCCGTGCCGGGTTGGTCAAGAAGCGGCATGGACATCCCCCAGTAGTTCCAGACAGTAATCGTCCCGGCGCGCCGCGTGGTCATGCTGGGAGGCATGAGGACCTATTCGCTGGATGACGTCTACGAGACACGCAAGCGGAGAGACTCTTGGTGGACCGTGTATTTCGTGGACCCGGTCGCCTGCCGGGTCGCACTGCCCGTCGCCAACCGCACCCGGATGACACCCAACGGACTCACGGTGCTCTCGCTGGTCCTCGGCATGGTGTCGGCCGCCTGTTTCGCATCGAACCAGCTCATAGCGGGCGCGGCCTTCTTCTATCTGAGCTTCATGATCGACTGCGTGGACGGCAAAATCGCCCGCCTCAAGGGCACGGGGACGCCCTTCGGCCTCTGGCTGGACTACGTGGGCGACCGGATCAGGGTGGTCCTGTGCGCCGGGGGGCTGGCGTACGGGCAGTACGCGCTGACCGGCGACGTGCGCTACGTGGTGCTCGGCGCGGCGGTGGCGGTCCTGGACCTGTTCCGGTACGTCAACGCGCCGCAGATGAAGCGCGTGCGCGACGCCATCAGGGAGGAGCGCCAGGAACGCGATCCCCTGTCGGAGCCGGACACCCTCACGGACGCGGACGCCCTCACGGACCCGGATCCGGACCCGCTGCCCGCACAAGAGTCCGCGCAGGAGCCCGAGCGCGCGCCGCTGGGGCGGGCGGGCCGGCCGCGCGGCCTCCTGCGGCTCTTCCGGCGGCTCAACCGGTTCCTGGCCCGCCATCGCGTCCGATCGCACCTGGTGAGCGGCATCGAGTTTCACGCGGCGGTGTTCGTGATCGCGCCCCTTGCGGGGGCATGGGCGCTGATCCCGCTCGCCGCGCTGTCGGGGCTCCTGCTGCTCGCCAACGAGGTCTTCCTTGTCTACCGGATGTGGCTCTTCGCGCGCAGGCACGGCGCGGGCTCGCCTCAGGAGAGCCGAGAGCACGTTCTCGTCTAGTTTTTCGGGGGTTAGTACGACATGTCCGACCGGCCAGTCTTCGTCATCGGATGTCCGCGGTCCGGCACCACGATGCTCCAGCTCATGCTCCACTCGCACCCCCGCATGGCGGTGCCACCGGAGACGCGCTTCCTCGTTCCCGCTTATTACCGCCGCCGCACGTGGGGCGACCTGCGGGTCGCCCAGCGGCGCCGCGCCCTCGCGGAGTGGATCGCGACCGACCGCAGCACCAAGTTCCGCGAGCTCAAGATCGACAAGAACGAGTTCGTCCGGCAGGCGGTCGAGGGCCCCGGCTCGCTCGGCTCGGTCATCGGCACGGCGTTCCGCATGTACGCCGACCGCTTCGACAAGGCCCGCTGGGGCGACAAGCGGCCCAGCTACGTCAAGCAGGTGGACCTGCTGCTGCGGCTCTTCCCCGACGCCCAGTTCATCCACCTCATCAGGGACGGCCGCGACTGCGTCGCCTCGCTGAAGGAGATGCCCTGGTACACCCTCGACTCCTTCCACGCCGTCTCCACCTGGGCCGAGGCCATCGACGCGGGCGGCCGGCTCAAGCGCACGCTCGCCTCCGACACCTACTACGAGCTGCGTTACGAGGACCTCACCGACGACCCGATGACCGAGCTGAAGAAGCTCTGCCACTTCCTCGACGAGGACTTCTCGCCGTCGATGATCTCGCCCCGCGAGGCCGCCAGCGTCGCGGTGCCGCAGCACAAGGTCTGGCACAGCAACACCCACCGCGAGGTCACCCGCAGCCGCGTCGGGAGCTGGTCGAACCGGCTCGACGACTGGGAGATCGCCCTGTGCGAGCACATGCTGGGGGACCGGCTGGAGTCCATGGGGTACGAGCTGAGCGGGGCGCCGAAGCCGGCCAAGGAGCACGTGGTGGCCTGCCAGAAGACGATGCAGAAGCGCAAGGCGTCCCGGATGCGCAAGAGCATGCGTGACCGCTTCAACCGGCTGAGGGAGCCCAGCCCCGTCGCCGCCCTCCTCACCACCCGGCAGCGGTCGCTGGCGGGGGTGCCGCAGCAGCGCAAGGAGCTGACCGAGCCGGTCTGACCCGGCTCCCGCCGCCGTGCTCCCCCGGGGAGCGCGGCGGCGCGGGTCAGCGCTCCACGTGGGCGAACAGGGCCTCCCACTTGTCCAGCACGTGGTCGAGGACGAACGACTCCGCCCTGGCCCGTGCGTCGGCGCCGACCCGCCGCCGCTCCTCCTCGTCGTCCACCAGCCGCCCCAGCTCCACCGCGAACGCGTCCACGTCGCCCGGCGGCACCAGCACCGCCCCGGTGGAGCGCACGCCGCCCGACACGTCGAAGGCCACGGCCGGCACCCCGTGCGCCGCCGCCTCCAGCAGCACCACGGGCAGCCCTTCGTACTCGCTGGTCAGCCCCACCACGGAGGCGGCCAGGTACTCGGCGGACATCGCGGCGGCGGGCACCGCGCCCCTGAACACCACCCGCCCGTCCACCCCTTCGCGCCGCGCGTGCGCGCGCAGCCGGGGCAGCTCGGCGCCGGAGCCGACGAGGTGCAGCTCCCACGGCTCGGGCGCGCCCGACCGGGCGAACGCGGTGATCAGCCGGTCGAAGCGCTTGACGCCCTCCAGCCGCCCCACCCCCAGCACCCGGGGCGACTCCAGCACGGACATCGCCCCCGGCCAGGCGGCCAGCGGGTTCGGCAGCGCGCAGGCGTTGGGCAGCAGCGCGTGCTCCGAGAACAGCCGGGCGTCGTCCTCGCTCAGGAAGACCGCCTGGTCCAGCTCCGGGTAGTGGCGCCGGATCGAGGCCAGGTGCCAGCAGTCGCGGGCGTGGTCGTAGGAGCCGTGGTACTGGCCGATCGGGCGCAGCGAGCCGGGCAGCAGCCGCGCGGTCCGCGCCACCACGGACGGCGAGGTCAGCACCGCGTAACCGGGCCCGACCTCGCCGAGCAGCGCCTTCAGCCGCCGGTCGGCCCGGCGGCGGGCCAGGCCCCCGGTCACCGGCCGGTTGCTGATCACGTGGTGGTGGTAGAGCGGCCGATCCACGTAGCGGAACGGCGTCGCGGCCCGCTGCAGGCCGATGACGTGCACCTCGTGGCCGCGCTCGGCCAGCCCCTGGGCCAGGGTGTGGGTGACCTGCTGGATGCCGCCGAGGGTGTCGGCGTCGAGGCAGGTGAACACGACGGTCATCGCGCCGCCTGCCCGAAGAAGTCGGTCACGATCCTGGCCGCGGCGTCCCCGTGCTCGTCGGCGCACCACAGGTCGCGGAAGGCGGCGTAGCGCTCGGCGTACGTCTCGTGCACGGCGGGCAGCGCGCGCAGCACCGTCACCAGGTCCTCGGTCGTGGTCAGGCACGGGCCCGGCGCGATCGACGGCAGGTCGTGGTAGACGCCGCGCTCGGAGAGCCGGTAGTCGTCCCAGTCGTCGATGAAGAAGATCATCGGCTTGCCCGTCACGGCGTAGTCGCACATGACGGAGGAGTAGTCCGTCAGCAGCGCGTCCGAGGCCAGGATCAGCTCGTTGATCTCCGGATAGGACGAGGCGTCGCGGACGAAGTGCCGCAGGTGCTCGGGCGGGCTGTAGCGCTCGACCGGGTGCGTACGCAGCACGACCACCCAGTCCTGGGCCAGCTCCTCGGCCAGCAGCTCCAGATCCACCCGGATGGACTTGCCGCTGTTCTTCGCCCGATCCCGGTAAGTAGGCGCATAAAGCAGGATTTGTCGCCCGGGTGGCACCTCCAGCCGCTCCCGCACGTCGTCCGTCCGCCGGGCCTGGACGAGCGCGTCGCACCGGGGCGTCCCGCACCGGTACACCTTGCCCGCGTACCCGTTCGACGGCAGGAACACCCGCGAGAACTCCGCGCTCGGCGACACCAGCGCGTCCCACCGCGCCACCGCGGCCCGCCACTGCGCGCGCGGCCCGTCGAAGTCGCCGCGCAGGTCCGGCGCGTCGAACCCGATCGACTTGATCCCCTGCCCATGCCAGGTCTGCAGGTAGCGGGTGCCCTTCGGCTTGGGGTAGTCGAGCGGGAAGCCGTGGCTGTCGACCCAGATCCCGGCCCTGGCCAGCGTGTAGACGTAGCGCCAGCTCCCGCGCCGCACGAGCCGTACGTCGGAGGGGAAGCTCGCGCGCCCCTTCGCCACCGACCAGACGGCCTCGATGGGCAGGCCGCGCCGCCTGATCTCCTCGTAGATGGCGCGCGGGCTGCCGTTGTAGCCCTTGCCCACGTCCGACTCGAACAACGCCAGGTTCCGGCGCCGCGGCAGCACCCTGATCAGCACCTTGTACGCCCGGAGCTTGTTCGCCGGCGTGCTGACCCGCTTGATCAGCCGCCGCCTGACCCGCCGCCACAACGACCGGGCGGCCGGGGCGGGCCGCACACACAGGTAGGCGGCGTACCCCTCGGTCGTGACCGTGCCGCCGGGCAGCTCGATCGGCTCGGTGTGCGGATCGGCGATGATCCGGTCGGTCGTGGTGTGCCCGTCGGAGGTCCGGGTGAAGCCGATGCGCGGCTCGCACCGGCCCCTGGGGGTGAACGTGACCGTGGAGACGTATCCGCCCTCGCCGGACGGCTCGGGCGAGATCGGGATGCGTACCTTGCCGAGCTGCAGGAACGCCGACCACTCCGACGGCAGCGCGCCGAACGGGTCGTACGTGCGCACGGTCATCCGCACCCGCTCGCCGTCGGAGACCAGGGCCGCGACCTCGTGGCGCAGCCTGGAGGCGCTGAACGGCAGCTCGGCCAGCCGCAGCGCGGTGATGTCCAGGCCGGGCGCGACCGTGGTGCCCCAGTAGGTGCGCCCGCCGACCTGCACGGCCGCCCGGGGCGGGGCGTGCGGCCCCGTCAGCGAGCCCGCCGCGATGCGCAGGTCCTCGACGCGGTCGTCCAGGATGAGCCGGCAGCAGACCCGGTCCAGCGGGCCGACCCGCTCGAAGACCTCGGCGGGCAGCTCCTCCAGGTACGGCCGGACGATCGCGGCGAACTCCTTGACCCACACCGCGTCCCGCAGCGGCAGCGGGTTGAGGTAGACCCGCAGGTCCTGGCGCAGGAACCGGTACTGCCGGTGCGGCACCAGGTCCGCGGCCCGTGCTCGCGCAGCAGGTCGTCGCTCAGGCGGGCGGCGATCACCCGCTGGCGCACGTTCGCGAGGTCGTCGATGCTCAGCGAGATCGAGTCGTTGGTGGGGGCCCGGTGCCAGTGGTAGACCGTCCACGGCACGACCGCGAACCGGCGGGCCAGCGCGTACAGCTCGGCGGCGAAGACGTGGTCCTCGTAGTGGATGTCCTCGGGGAAGCGCAGCACGTGCTCGCGCAGGAACTCCACGTCGTAGAGCTTGTTGGTGCTGAAGGAGTCGAGGAACAGCTCGGGCTCCTGCCTGATGCCCTCGACCACGCGCCGCCGCGCGAACAACGACGGATAGTACGGCCGCAGCCGCCCGCTCGGCTCGAACAGCCGGGAGATCTGCCCCGACACGAAGTCGGCCCCGGTCCGCTCGATCTCGGTGAGCAGGCTCTTGCAGGCGTGCCTGGGCAGCTCGTCGTCGCTGTCGAGGAACATCACGTACGGCGCGGCGGCCGCGTCGATCCCGTCGTTGCGCGGCGCCCCGCAACCACCGCTGTTGTGCGGCCTGCGCAGGTAACGCACGCGCGGGTCGGCCTCGGCGAGCCGCCGCGCCACCTCCGGCGTGCCGTCGGTGCTGGCGTCGTCGGAGATGATCACCTCCAGGTCGCGCAGCGACTGCCGGAGGACGGAGCGCACCGCTCTGGGCAGGCGCTCGGCGTCGTTGTAGGTGATGACGACGACGGTGCAGTCCGGCATCCCGCGAGTCCTCCCCCTAGTTCCCCAGCGGGAGTGACACTTCCCCCAGGACGAGGGAAGCGTCCGGACTTTAGGGAGTATTTGCTGAAAATCAGCGCATAAGCCGACGTATCACCCAAATAACGACAAGTAGTACGGCGAGGCCGCCCACGACCGGCGCCAGCCGCTTCAGCAGCGGCTGCCCGGCGATCTCCAGCAGGTCGAGCGCCTCCTCGTCGGGCGAGCGCGACGTCCGCAGCGTGCCGATCGGCCGGACGTCCTGATCCGGCACCGCGCTCAGATGCCGCTCCTCCTGCTGCGTCTCCTGCTGGGCCTCTTGCTGGGTCCCTTCCTGGGGCTCCTGGACCGGCGCCACCGGCTCGATCACCGGCTCCGACAGCAGCTCCGACAGGTTCGCCGCGAACTTCTCGATGAGCTTGCCGCCCACCTCGGCCATCACGCCCCGCCCGAACTGCGCGGGCCGGCCGGTCACGTTGAACGACGTCTCGACCGTCACCAGCGTGGCCTCCTCGCGCGGCTCCATGCGCGCCTTGACCGTGGCGGCGGCCGTGCCCGAACCCCTGGCCTCCTTGCCCGACGCCTGGATGGTGAGCGAGTAGGAGTCTTTGTCCACGTCCTCGAACCTGGCCGTGCCGCGGTAGGTGACCGTGATCGGGCCGACCTTGACCTTCATCCTGCCGGTGAACTCGTCACCCTCGAAGATGTCCAGAGTCGCCCCGGGCAGGCACGGCGCGACCCGCTCGACGTCGAGCAACACGGCCCACGCCTGCTCGACCGGTACGGGAACAGTGAACTCGTGCTCGAACCGCATCGCCATCGATTCGCTCCTTGTCCGATGCCAGTGACCCTACGACGGGTCGGGGGCGCCCCGGAAGAGGCGCCCCCGCCACAGATCAGGGCGCCCCGGCCGCCGCCCGCACCGCCCGGTCGGTCAGCACCTTGGCCAGGTGCCGGCGGTAGTCCGGCTGGGCGTGCAGGTCCGCCGGCGGCGAGGTGTCGGCCGCCGCCTCCACGCACGCCTGCCGTACCTGGTCGCCCAGCTCCACGCCCTGCAGCGCGGTCTCGACGGCCCGCGCCCGCACCGGTGTCGGGCCCATGTTCGTCAGCGCGATCCGCGCCTCGGCGATCGAGCCGTTCGAGCGCCTGACCGCCGCCGCCACGCCGACGATGGCCCACGCCTGGGCGGTGCGGTGGAACTTCTCGTAGTGGAAGCCCCAGCCCGCGCCCAGCTTCGGGATCCGCACCCCGGCCAGGATCTCGCCCTGCCGCAGCGACGACTCCAGGTAGTCGACGAAGAACTCGGCCGCCGGGATCTCCCGCTCACCCGACGCCGACGCGGCCACGAACACGCCGTCCAGCGCCAGCACCGCGGCCGGCAGGTCACCGGCCGGGTCCGCGTGCGCCAGCGAGCCGCCGAACGTGCCCCGGTGCCTGATCGCCGGATCGGCCACCTGCGCCGCCGTCAGCGCCAGCAGCGGGCAGCCCTCGCGTACGACAGGGGAGCGCATGACCTCGTCGTGCGTGGTCATCGCACCGATGTGGACGTGGTCGCCGCGGTCGTGCACGCCCCGCAGGTCGGCCAGCCGGCCGATGTCCACCAGCTTCGACGGGTACGCCAGCCGCAGCCGCAGGAACGGCAGCAGCGACTGCCCGCCCGCCAGGACCTTCGCGTCCTCGTCGGAGCCGAGCTCCTGGCACGCCTCGGCCAGCGACGCCGGCCGCACGTAGTCGAACTGCGCGGGGATCATCGCCGTGCTCCTTCCAGCGTGCGATCTTGTAGGGCGCGCCAGACCCGCTCCGGCGTACAGGGCATGCGGACGTCGTTGATGCCGTACGGGCGCAGCGCGTCCACGATCGCGTTCACCACGGCCGGGGTCGCGGCGATCGTGCCCGCCTCGCCCACGCCCTTCACGCCCAGCGGGTTGCTCGTCGCCGGCGACTCGGTCCGGTCGAGGGCGAAGTCCGGCAGGTCCGCGGCCGACGGCAGCAGGTAGTCGGCCATCGTCGTGGTCAGCAGGTTGCCGTCGGCGTCGTACACGGCCTCCTCGAACAGGGCCTGCGCGACCCCCTGCGCGATGCCGCCGTGCAGCTGGCCGTCCACGATCAGCGGGTTGACGACCTTGCCGACGTCGTCCACCGCCACGTACGAGCGGATCTTCACCATGCCCGTCTCGGTGTCGACCTCCACCGCGCACAGGTGGGTGCCGTGCGGGAAGGAGAAGTTGTCCGGGTCGAACGTGGCGTCGGAGTCGAGCCGCGCCTCCACCCCGTCGGGCAGGTCGTGCGCCGCGAACGCGGCCAGCGCCAGCTCCTGGATCGTGGTCTGCGACTCGGTGCCCCGCACCTTGAACGCGCCCGCCTCGAACTCCAGGTCGTCCGGCGAGCATTCGAGCACGTGCGCGGCCAGCCTGCGGGCCTTGTCCTTGACCTTGTCGCACGCCTTCAGCACCGCGATGCCGCCGATGGTCAGCGAGCGCGAGCCGTAGGTGTCCAGACCCTTCGGCGAGATCGCCGTGTCGCCGTGCAGCACCGTGACGTCCTCGAACGGCACCCCGAGCGCGTCGGCCACGATCTGGCTCCACGCCGTCACGTGCCCCTGCCCGTGCGGCGAGCTGCCGGTGACGACCTCCACCTTGCCCGTCGGCAACACCCGCACCGAGCCGTGCTCCCAGCCGCCCGCCCCGGCGTTCTCGCTGCCGAACCAGCGCGACGGCCCCAGCCCGCACATCTCCGTGTACGTGCTGACCCCGATCCCGAGCTGGACCGGGTCGCCCCGGTCACGCCGGTCGTTCTGCTCCGCGCGCAGCTTGTCGTAGCCGAACAGGGCCATCGCCCGGTCCGTCGCCGCCTCGTAGTTGCCCGAGTCGTAGGTCAGGCCCGAGATCGTGGTGAACGGGAACTCGTCGTGCCTGATCCAGTTGCGCCGCCGCACCTCCAGCGGGTCCAGGCCCAGCTCGGCGGCCAGCTCGTCCATCATCCGCTCGATGCCGAACGTGGCCTCCGGCCGCCCGGCGCCCCGGTAGGCGTCCGTCGGCATCTTCGTGGTGAACACGCCCGTGCAGGCGAACTCGTAGGCGTCCATCTTGTAGATGGCGTTGAACATCTGCGCCCCGAGCAGCGGCACCGCCGGCGTCAGCAGCACCAGGTACGCGCCCATGTCGGCCAGCAGCTCCACCTGGAGCCCGCGGATCCGCCCGTCGGAGTCGGCCGCCAGCCGCAGGTGCTGGATCTGGTCACGGCCGTGGTGCACCGTCAGGTTGCCCTCCGAGCGCGACTCCGTCCACTTCACCGGCCTGCCCAGCCGGCGGGCCAGCAGCAGGCACAGCACCTCCTCCGCGGTCACCTGCAGCTTCGAGCCGAACCCGCCGCCCACGTCGGGGGCGACCACCCGCAGCTTGTGCTCGGCCACGCCGGTCACCAGCGCCAGCATGGTGCGCAGGATGTGCGGGATCTGGGTGGACGTCCACATCGTGAACGTGTCGCCGTCGGTCTCGCACAGCACCGCCCGCGGCTCCATCGCGCTCGGGATCAGCCGCTGCTGCACGAACGTGCGGTCGATGACCACCGGCGCGTCCCTGAACGCCGCCTCCAGGTCCCCCGACGTCGTCCGGTACGTGAAGGCCCGGTTGCCCGTCTCGTGCACCTTGGCGGCCGACTCCGACAGCGCCTCGTTCATGTCGAGCACCGCGGGCAGCTGCTCGTAGTCGACCTCGATCGCCTCCAAGGCGTCCGCCGCCCGGTAACGGTCGGTCGCCACCACGCAGGCCACCGCCTCGCCGACGTAGCGGACCTCCGAGACCGCCATCGGCGGATGCTCCGGGATGACCGTGTCGCCGCTGCGCGGCCACGCGCACGGCAGGCTGCCCTGCTCTTCCCGGAAGTCCTGGCCGCTGAACGCCGCCACGACCCCCGGCAGACCGCGCGCCCCCGACACGTCGATCCTGGCGATCCTCGCGTGCGCCATCGGGCTGCGCAGGAACATCACGTGCAGGGTGCCAGGGCGCGAGAGGTTGTCCGTCCACTGGGTGCGCCCCGTCAGCAGCCTCGCGTCCTCCTTGCGCCGGCGCGGCCGGCCCACCTCCTGGTCCACGGTCATGGCCGGCTCACCGCCTGACCCATCTCCTGCGCGCCCCTGCGGACGGCCCGCACGATGTTGCAGTATCCGGTGCAGCGGCAGAGATTGCCCTCCAGCCCCTGCCTGATCGTCTCCTCCGACGGGTCGGGATCCTGCCTGAGCAGGTCGATCGCCGCCATGACCATGCCGGGCGTGCAGTAGCCGCACTGCAACGCGTGCTCTTCGTGGAAGGCCTGCTGCATCGGGTGCAGGGAGCCGTTGGCGCCCAGACCCTCGATGGTGACGACGTCGCAGCCGTCGGCCTGGACGGCGAGCACCGAGCAGCTCTTGGCGCTCTTGCCGTCGAGCAGGACCGTGCAGGCGCCGCAGTTGCTCGTGTCGCAGCCCACGGGGGTGCCGGTCTTGCCCAGGCGTTCTCGTAGCAGGTGGACGAGCAGGAGCCGCGGCTCGACGTCCTGCTCGTACTGGATACCGTCGACAGTGACGGTGATTCGGGGCATACGTCCTCCCTCAGGAGCAGGGGGAAAGGCGGACACTCCCGAACCTACGCCGGGGTTTTTCCCGGTCAAGGGTTACTCACCGCGCTTGTTCGCCGGGGTTACTTGCCGGGGTTACTTGCCGCGCACCACCCGCGCCAGGATCGCCACCAGCCCCGCGCCGGCCAGCCCCAGCACCAGCACCCCGACCAGGACCAGCGGATCCCCGATCGTGCGGGTCACCACCAGGATGCCCAGCACGATGAAGAGCAGGCCGCTCAGCAGGGCCATCCAGTCCGTCCGGTGCACGCGACGGGGCCGCTCCACCTCACGCGGCACGCCGCACCTCCATGTCGCCGAAGCCGCCCTTCAGGTTCAGCACGATAGTCGCCACCTCACCCTTCGGCTTCACCTCGGGCTCCAGCACCTTGCTCGTCCGCACGTCCACGCCGCCTCTCAGCGACTGGCCGATCAGAATGTCACCGATCTTGTTGCTGGCGTGCACCTCGACCCGCGCCGTCGGCGGCACGATCACCACCAGCTCACCCGCCGACACCGCCGCGTTGACCGTCGCCTCCGACCCCGGCGGCAGCGTCAGCTCCGACAGGTCCAGCTCCCCGTCACCCACGCCCACGTCGAACAGCCGGCTCGCCTCCGCCACCGTGGTCGGCGCCCACTCCGCCCTGCCGATGTTCCGCGGCATGCCGCCCAGCATCAGCCCCACGCCCACGATCAGCGCCACCGCCGTGCCCGCGGCCACCAGCCCCGCACCCCGGCCCCACCAGGCCGCCACCAGCAGCCCGGCGCCGATCGTGATGAGCATGGCGCCGCCGACGATGGTCGGGCTCACTCCCGCCGCTGACCTGGATTGGACGGCCACGACGATCCCTCCGATGATCACTGCCAGCAGGATGGTGATGAGGCCGATGAACGACCTCGGGCGCCGCCGCCGCTGCTCCGGGACGGGGCGGCCGTACAGGCCCGGGTCGTACGGCGAGTAGCCGCCGGCCCTCCTGGCCGGGTCGAGCGGCTGGTAGGGGCCGTTCGGCGCGAACGGCTCGCCGTCGCTGCCGTAGCCCGCACTC
Organism: [Actinomadura] parvosata subsp. kistnae; assembly: GCF_900323885.1. GTDB lineage: Bacteria > Actinomycetota > Actinomycetes > Streptosporangiales > Streptosporangiaceae > Nonomuraea > Nonomuraea composti. The sequence goes on from NZ_OOHJ01000018.1 coordinate 3,794,642, forward strand.
GTCCTCGTCCTCGTCTGGGGGGCCGGGCGGTAGGTGGAGGTGGGGGGTGCGGCGTGCTCGGCGGTGATCGCGTACGGGGAGACGGGCTCCTCGTCCCGCGGAACCTCGCGCTCCTCGCGCGCTGCCTCGTGCGGTGCTTCGTGCGCTGCTTCGCGCGGCGCTGTTTCGCGCGGTGCTTCGTGCGCCAGGGAAGCCGCGGCGGGCACGTCCGCTCGCGCGTCCTCGCTTGCGTCGGTCCGTGCTTCCTGGCGCGCCTCCGCGTGCGCCGCCTCGCGCACGCCCTCCGCCGTCTTCTGGGGGGCCGGGGCCGCGTCCTGTGCGGGCAGCTCCGCCCCGCGCGCGGGCGGCTCTGGCGCGTCGGCGCCGGGCTGCCGGGTGGGCACCGCGACTCCCGGCGAAGGAACGGGCGGGGCCGGGGGCGGCTCCGGAGCGCGTACGGGAGCGGGTGGGGCGGCACTCTCGTAGGAGGCCGCCGGCCGCGCCTCGCCGGCCCGCCGGCTGAGCCGCTCGGGCATCGAGCGCGCCAGCGCGCGCAGGTCCACCCCGCTGGAGTGCGCGGCCAGCAGCGACACGGCCAGGAACACGGCCACGACGAGCGTCCCCGCGTCCAGCCACACGGTCGCCAGGTTGATCGCCAGCCCGAACCCCAGCACCGCCGTCAGCAGCGCCATCACGGCCTCGGCGTCGAAGTCGCGCCGGGTCCAGTGCTCGATGATGCCCGGCCGCCCGTTCGGCTCCTTCATCAGCAGGAACGCCGCCAGGTAGAGGAACAGCCCGATGCCGGAGCCGAGCAGGAGCACCACGACGCCCACGCGGAACACCACGGGGTCGATGCCGGTGTGCCGCCCGAGGCCCGCGCACACTCCCATGAGGAAGCGCCCCTCGCTGCTGCGTCGCAGCTCGCGATGAGGAGAGGCAGACTGTCTGGGCGGAGCTTCTGTCATGCCTACCATCGTGGACCTACGCGCACGGTGCTCGCATCCGGGACACCCCTGACGCGACCCGGGGGTTGTTCCCTGATGCCCGCATGCCCCCCGACATGTGACTATGGCCATGTTATGGCTGACCAGAAGACACTCGCCGAGCAGAGCGGCGACACGCCCTACCGCCGCATGATGCGCCCCATGGAGGGCCGCCTCGTCGGCGGTGTCGCCCAGGGGCTGGCGGCGCAGCTCAAGCTTGATCCGGTGGTGATCAGGCTGATGTTCGTGCTGCTCACCGTCGTCCAGGGGGCCGGTGCGGTGGCGTACGCGGTGTTGTGGATGGTGACGCCGCGCGAGCCCTACCAGGGGCAGGCGCCGCAGCGCGACTGGAGCCAGCTCGCCGCGTTCAGCGCGATCGGGGCGGCGCTGTTCTCGTTCGGCTGGCTGACCGGGGCGAACCAGGGCGGCATCGGTCTGCTGCCGTTCGCGGTGGGCGGCATCGGCGCGCTCATCCTGTGGCAGCAGGCCGATCCCGAACGCCGCAAGGGGTGGGTGAGCGGCGCGTCGCGCAGCATGCGCAAGAACCGCGTGCGCACGCTGGTCGGCATCATCCTGGTCGTGGTGGGCGCGACGGGCTTCCTGGCCGCGGAGGGCGAGCTGCCCCAGGTCAGGGAGAGCCTGATGTTCACCGTCGTGGTCGTCGGCGGGCTGCTCGTCATAGCCGCGCCGTGGCTGGCCGGCCTGTGGAAAGAGCTGCAGCTGGAGCGGCGCGAGCGCATCAGGCAGGAGGAGCGGGCCGAGGTGGCGGCCATGGTGCACGACTCGGTGCTGCACACGCTGACGCTGATCCAGCGCGTCGCCCACGACCCGCGCGAGGTCTCCCGCCTGGCCCGCTCGCAGGAGCGCGAGCTGCGCAACTGGCTCTACCAGCCAGCCCAGGACGCCGACGCGACGGTGGCGGCGGCCGTCCGCCGGATCGCGGCGGAGGAGGAGGACGCGCACGGCGTGCCCATCGAGATCGTCTGCGTCGGCGACATCGCCCTCGACCCGGCGGGCAAGCTCGCCGCCATGCTGAAGGCGTCCCGGCAGGCGATGGTCAACGCGGCCAAATACTCTGAGAGCCCCTCGATCTCCGTCTACGCCGAAGTAGAGGGTGAAGAGGTCACGATTTTCGTGAAGGATCGGGGCAAGGGGTTCGACATGGAGGCGGTGCCGCTCGACCGGATGGGCATCAGGGAGTCCATCATCGGGAGAATGGAACGTCACGGAGGTACGGCCCGGGTCCGCACCGAGCCCGGAGAGGGCACGGAAGTGATGTTGACGATGAAGGTGGAGAAGGCATGACGCGCGTACTGATCGTCGATGACCATCGGTTGTTCCGGTCGGGCGTGCGCGCCGAGCTGGGCGACTCGATCGAGGTCGTCGGCGAGGCCGAGGACGTCGAGACGGCGGTCCAGGCGATCGCCGCGCACCAGCCCGACGTGGTCCTGCTCGACGTGCACATGCCCGGCGGCGGCGGTCAGGAGGTCCTGCGCCGGGTGCTGGGCTCCGGCTCGCAGGTGCGGTTCCTGGCGCTGTCGGTCTCCGACGCGGCCGAGGACGTCATCGGCGTGATCAGGGGCGGGGCCCGCGGTTACGTGACCAAGAACATCAGCGGCAAGGAGCTGACCGACGCCATCAACCGGGTGGCGGAGGGCGACGCGGTGTTCTCGCCGCGGCTGGCGGGGTTCGTGCTCGACGCGTTCGCCTCGTCGGAGGCGCCGTCGATCGACCCGGAGCTCGACTCGCTGACGCAGCGGGAGCGGGAGGTGCTGCGGCTGATCGCGCGCGGCTACGCGTACAAGGAGATCGCGAAGGAGCTGTTCATCTCGGTCAAGACGGTGGAGACGCACGTGTCGTCGGTGCTGCGCAAGCTGCAGCTGTCCAACCGCCACGAGCTGTCGCGCTGGGCGACCGCGCGCCGCCTCGTCTGATGATTTCTTACGGCAGGCCGTGGCCGGCCACCCGCCGTACTCCGGCTGAGGACCTTCCAGGAAACGGCCGCTGAACCCGTCACCGGCGGGCCGCCGTGACGCGAGCCCACATTGCCCGGTTACGTGGTTTTGGACCGTTACAGGATAGTTATCGGTTTTTCGCCCACGAATCAGCTCTCCCAGTTGTCACACAAGGAGGTAGTCGAAGCACATAGTCCAGGAGTAACCCCTTGAAGCGCGTCACCCGGATGCTTCCGGCTTTGGTCGCACTGGTCGCCGCCACCGCGTGCGCGGCGGAGAGCGCCCCCGCCCCGAGGCCCCAGGCCAGCGTCGTTCCCGCTGCCGCCGCCGTGGCCCCCACCCCGTCGCCGTCCCCCACCGAGACCCCGTCCGGGAAGAAGATCAAGGTAGGGATCGCCGACATCACCCCGATGGGGGAGAAGACCGAGAAGGTGGGCGTCGGGTTCCCGATCATCGTGACCTTCGACCGGGACGTGAAGGACAAGGCGGCGGTCGAGGCGGTGCTGGACGTCGAGTCGGAGGAGCCGCACGAGGGCGCGTGGCGCTGGGTGTCCGCCCGCAAGGTCATCTACCGGACGAAGACGTACTGGAAGCCGTACCAGAAGGTGCTCTTCACCGCGCGGCTGGCGGAGCTGCCCGGCAACACCGGCGCCAAGAACGTCTCCCGCAGGTTCGCCGTCGGCGCCAAGAACATCTCGGTGGTCGACACCCGCAAGCACACGATGAAGGTGTACCGCAACGGCAAGCTGGCCAAGAAGATCCCGATCAGCGCCGGGCGGGGCGGCCTGATCAGGAACGGCGTGGACGTCTACCTGACCACCAGCGGCGTGCACCTAACCATGGGCAAGAAGGCCATGGAGACCATGACCTCCTCCTGGATGGGCGTGACGGACCCGAAGGACCCGCGCTACTACAAGGAGGAGATCCCGTGGGCGGTGCGCATCTCCGACAGCGGCGAGTACGTGCACCAGAGCGCCGGCTACTACCAGTACCTCGGAGTCTCCAACCAGAGCCACGGCTGCGTGCGCGCCACCCCGGCCGGCGCGAAGTGGTTCTACACGATCGCCCAGCGCGGTGACGTCGTGAAGATCACCGGCACCAAGCGCAAGCTCCAGTGGAACAACGGCTGGAGCTACTGGCAGCTCAACTGGACCCAGTGGAAGAAGGGCAGCGCCCTGAAGAGCTGACGCCACCGACCCGACAGGGCCGCTCCCCGCCGAGGGGGGCGGCCCTTACAGCTTCTCCAGCGGCGCGTACGCCAGCAGCAGCGTCTTCTCCCCGCCGCTGCCAAAGTCGATCTTCACCTTGGTCTTCTCCGCGACCCCGTCGACCGACACCACCGTGCCCAGCCCGAACGCGTCGTGCGAGACCCGGTCGCCGGGCGCCAGCGACGGCACCTTGCGCCCGCCAGAGGAGCTCTTGGCGGGAGCGGGGGGACGGGCCGGCTCGCGCCGCGTGGCCGCGTTCCAGGCCGACTTCTCGGGGTCGGTGCGCCACTCCAGCAGCTGGCCGGGCACCTCGTTGACGAAGCGGGAGGCCGGGTTGAACGACGGCGCCCCCCACGAGCTGCGCACGGCCGCCCGCGTGAGGTAGAGCCGCTGCTGCGCCCGGGTGATGCCCACGTAGGCCAGCCGCCGCTCCTCCTCCAGCTCCTTGGGCTCGCCCAGCGAACGCACGTGCGGGAACACGCCGTCCTCCATGGCCGTCAGGAAGACGACCGGGAACTCCAGGCCCTTGGCCGTGTGCAGCGTCATCAGCGTGACGACGCCCTGACCGCCGTCGGCGTCGGGGATCTGGTCGGCGTCGGCCACCAGCGACACCTGCTCCAGGAACTCCACCAGCGTGCCCTCCGGGTTGGCCTCCTCGAACTCGGAGGCCACGGAGACGAGCTCGTTGAGGTTCTCCAGGCGGGACTCGTCCTGAGGGTCTTCGGACGCCTCCAGCTCGGCGCGGTAGCCGGTGGCCACCAGCACCTCCTCCGCCAGCGCCGACGGCGGCATGCCCTCGCCCTTGGCGATCAGCTCCTCGATCAGCGCGACGAACTCCTTGACCGCGTTGAGCGAGCGCGTGGCCATGCCGTACGCCTCGTCGGCCCGGCGCAGCGCGTCCCAGAAGGTGATGCCCTCGCGCGAGGACAGCGCCTCGATCATCGCCTCGGCCCGCTCGCCGATGCCGCGCTTGGGCACGTTGAGAATGCGCCGCAGCGACACCACGTCGGCCGGGTTGGCCAGCACCCGCAGGTAGGCCAGGAGGTCCTTGACCTCCTTGCGCTCGTAGAAGCGCACGCCCCCGACCACCTTGTACGGCAGGCCGGTGCGGATGAAGATCTCCTCGAACACGCGGGAGGCGGCGTTGGTGCGGTAGAAGACCGCGACGTCGCCCGGCTTGACGCCCTCCTCGTCGCTGAGCCGATCGACCTCCTGCGCCACGAACATGGCCTCGTCGTGCTCGTTGTCGGCCACGTAACCCACGATCTTGGGGCCGTCGCCCTGGTCGGACCACAGGTTCTTCGGCTTGCGCGACTCGTTGCGGGCGATCACCGCGTTCGCGGCGGCCAGGATGTTCTGGGTGGAGCGGTAGTTCTGTTCCAGCAGGATCGTGCGGGCGTCGGGGTAGTCGCGCTCGAACTCCAGGATGTTGCGGATCGTCGCGCCGCGGAAGGCGTAGATCGACTGGTCGGCGTCGCCCACCACGCACAGCTCCGACATGTCGGCGCCGGTGCGCACCAGCTCGCCGTCGTTGGTGCGCAGCTCCGGATGCCCGACCAGCTCCCTGATCAGGATGTACTGGGCGTGGTTGGTGTCCTGGTACTCGTCGACCAGCACGTGCCTGAACCGCATCCGGTAGTGCTCGGCCACGTCGGGGAAGAGCTGGAACAACGTCACCGTGTTCATGATGATGTCGTCGAAGTCCATCGCGCCGGCCTCGGTCAGCTTGAGCTGGTAGGCCTTGTACGCCTGCGCGAGCGTCTTCTCCAGGTGCGAGCCCGCCCGGTCGATCGCCGTCTCGTAGTCGATCAGCTCGTTCTTGAAGTTGCTCACCTGAGCCGAGAACGAGCGCGGCGGATACCGCTTCGGATCGAGCTCCATCTCCCTGCAGACCATCGCCATCAGCCGCTGGGAGTCGGCCTGGTCGTAGATGGAGAAGCTGGACGGGAACCCCAGCCGCTTGGCCTCCCGCCGCAGGATGCGCATGCAGGCGCTGTGGAACGTCATCACCCACATCGCCTTGGAGCGCGGGCCGACGAGCTTGTCGATGCGCTCCTTCATCTCCTTGGCGGCCTTGTTGGTGAAGGTGATCGCCAGGATCTCGCCCGGATGCACGTTTCGCTCGGCCAGCAGGTACGCGATGCGGTGCGTCAGCACCCGCGTCTTGCCCGACCCCGCTCCGGCCACGATGAGCAGTGGACTGCCATGATGGATCACGGCCTCGCGCTGCTGCGGGTTGAGGCCATCGAGCAAGGGGTGGTCAACAGAGACTTGGGTCGGCACCCACCTAGGTTAAGACGCTCCACCGACAAACGGCGCCCGGAATGCCGTCGGCGGGGTGCCGGTTGTCCCCCGAGCAAGGTTCGAAAGGGGAGTCATGCTGCCGGAAAGCGAGATCAACCGCGTACTCGTCGTGACCGCCCATCCCGACGACGCCGACTTCGGCTCCGCGGGAAGCGTCGCGTTGTTCGTCGACAAGGGGGTGGAGGTCACCTACCTGCTCGTCACGGACGGTGACGCCGGCGGGAACGAGCGCACCCTGGACAATTCCGGCATGGCGGAGCTGCGCAGGAAGGAACAACTGGCGGCGGCCAAGGCGGTCGGCGTCACCGACGTGCGCTTCCTCGGCTACCCCGACGGCCAGGTGGTGCCCTCATTGGAGCTCCGGCGGGCCATCGCCCGGGTGATCCGCCAGGTCAGGCCCGACCTCGTCATCACGCACCACCCCGACCGCAACTACCAGTTCATCGCCCCCAGCCATCCCGACCACCGCGCCGTCGGCGGGGCCACGCTCGACGCGGTCTACCCCGACGCGCGCAACCCGTACGCGTTCCCGGAGCTGATCAAGGAGGAGGGGCTGGAGGCGTGGACCGTACGTGAGGTGTGGCTGAACGGCGGCTCCACGCCCAACCACTGGGTGGACATCACCGAGTCCATGGACCGCAAGCTCGCGGCCTTGCAGTCGCATGTGAGCCAGGTCTCCCACGTGGAGGGGTTCACCGACTTCGTACGCAGCCGCTTCGCCGCCTGGGCCGAGCAGGCCGGGCTCGGCGAGGGCCGCTACGCGGAGGGCTTCCAGGTGGTCCCGACGGCCTGAGTCCCTTGTGGGGCCTCCAGGGCCGTCACGGCCTTCACGGCACCGAGCCGGGCGGCACCACCCACAGGGAGGGCTGCCCGGTCACCTCCGAGATGATGTCGAAGGCGTGCCCGTAGTGCAGGATCGTCGCCCCGTGCACCTCGGCGCAGGCGGCGATCAGCAGCTCGTTCGGCCCGATGCCGCGATGCTGCGAGATCTCGACGAGCTGCCGCTGCACGGCCATGGCCCGCGCCTGCACCTCCTCGTCCAGGGGCAGCAGGACGCACTGCCGCTGGGCGTGCAGGATGCGCTGGTAGTGCGCGTAGTCGCGGGCGCTGTAGAGCACCTCCAGGTCGACGACGCTGCAGGTCGCCACCGCCCGTGCGGCGAACAGCGGCTGCAGCGCCCGGGCGATGACGTCGCTGACGCGGATGCGCGCCAGGGCGCTCTTGTCGAGGAGGTACATCAGTCCCGTCGTCGCCACGCAGGCTTCGTGGTTTCCGGATCCAGCAGGTCCGGGCTCCCCTCCGTGCGCCAGAACGCGAACGCTCTCGCACCCGCCCGGTCCGCGTCCTTGCCGGCGACCGCCCGCAGTGCGGCGTGGACCGTTTCTCTCGTGGTCGGCGTGCCCAGCGTCTGCTGGGCCGCTTCCAGGAGCTCCTTGTCGATGTCGATTACTGTGCGCACGCAGCAACACCTCCGTACCTCCGGCTTACGTGAATCGCGCTTTCTGGGGGGAGGCGCACACGTCAAGGAGCGCGGCCTTGAAATGAGTCGCCCCGGAGACGTTACGGCCTGCGGAGCCGCAGGTTGTGGCCATGACGAAAGGTCAGGGGATAAAACACTGCCCGGGGGCGAAAATCCTGCACCGCACGCCGGCCGAACGGCCCTCGGCCGCTTACCGATTCCGGGCCGGGCGGGATGAATTACTCATTTCGGGTGGTGGCCCTTTTGAGGGGCGCCCGACGGCAGCTTCGCCGCGATGCGGGCGAAGGCGTAGCCGAAGGAGTTGGTGGCCAGGTGCAGCATGACGGGGGTCAGGAGGCCGCGACGGCGCCGCAACTCGCAGAACAGCACCCCGGCCGCCGCCGTCGACACCACGCTCCCCGCCACCACCCGGGCCGTGTCCAGGCGCCCGGGGGACTCGCCCGCCGTCAGCGCGCCGAGAGCGGGATTGGCCCGCGCCATGTCGATGGCCGGCAGGATGTGCCACAACCCGAACAGGCCGGACGAGACCGCCGTGGCCGTGGCCGTGCCGTGCTCGCGGCGCAACATCCCGTACAGAGCCCCGCGGAAGCCCACCTCCTCCAGCAGCACCGTGCCGAGCGGGACCTGGAGCAGCGCCTCCTCCAGCACGCGGGCGCGCGAGAGCGACAGGGCCCGGTCGTCGTGGAAGAGCGGCCTGGTGCGCGGCAGCGCGACGCCGCCCGTGTAGACCGCGGCCACCGCCGCCGCCAGCACACCCCCGGCGACCGCGCCGCGCCGGCCGTGCTCGAACCCCAGCTCCTCCCACGACACGCCGGCCCGGCGCGCCATCGCGACCAGCGCCGCCGTGGCGACGGCGGAGGTCAGCGGCCCCAGGCGGGGGGCGATCTTGTTGTTCATGATGTTGGCGGCGGTGAGGACGGCGATCGAGCGCAGCAGCACCCTTGCAGGCTACGTCGCCAGGAGATCGGGCGGTGACCGGCGTCGCCACGGGATCGGGCGGCGACCGGCGCGGACATGAGAGGATCGCCCCGTGCCGCCAGCCGTCCGCCGCCTGCTCATCGTGCACCACACCACCTCGCCCACCCTCCAGGAGCTCTTCGAGGCGGTACGCTCCGGCGCGACCACCGACGAGGTCGAGGGCGTCGAGACCGTCACCCGCGCCGCGCTGCGCGCCACCGCCGTGGACGTGCTGGAATGCGACGCCGTCATCCTCGGCACCCCGGCGAACATCGGGTACATGAGCGGGGCGCTCAAGCACTTCTTCGACACCGTCTATTACCCGTGCCTGGAGGAGACCCGGCGGCTGCCGTACGGGCTCTACGTGCACGGCAACAACGACACGGGCGGGGCCGTGCGGGCCGTGGAGTCGATCGCTGCTGGGCTCGGGTGGGAGCGCGCCCACCTGCCTGTGACGGTGACGGGCACCGTGAGCAAGGACGACCTGACGGCCTGCTGGGAACTCGGCGCCACCGTCGCCGCCACGATCAGCCCCGTGTGAGAGCGGGCTGTCGGCCGGGCCATCAGCGGGCTATCGGCCGGGTGTGAGGGCGGGCTTCAGCGGGACGTCGGGGAACGAGCCGTCGCCGAACAGCACCCGCGCCGCCAGCCCTCGACCGGCCCGCCCGCGCAACCCGGCCACCGCCGCCTCCACGGCGGCGGGGGAGCGGAGCCCGGCGAACGCGCGGCGCAGCAACAACCGGCCACGGAACCGCGCCCGCAGCGCATTCCCGTCGTACTGCCGCAAAACACCCTCATCCCCCGTACGCAGCCACTCGGCCGTGACCGTCGCCGCCAGCTCCGACATGCGCAGGCACGGATCCAGCCCCCCGGCCGTCAGCGGCGACACCGCGCCCGCCGCGTCCCCCACGAGCAGCCCGGCCGGGCACGCCAGCCGCCGCAGCACCCCGCCCACCGGGATCGGCCCTCCCCGTCGCTCGACCGGCCCCGTCGGAGGGGCGTGACCGGGAGCGTCCTCGGCGAAGACCTCCAGCAGGTGACGGACGCCGCTCCGCATCGCCTCCGGATACCCCGCGACCCCCACGTGCGCGTGCCGCCCATCGTCCACGACCCATCCGAGGTACCCGGGAGCGATCCGGGGATCCAGCACGCAGTGGAACGCCGGCGCGCCCCGCCCGGGGGCGATCGGGTGGACGATCTCCGCGCCGACGAGGAAGCGCCTGTTGACGTCGAGACCGAGATCGGAGGCCACCCGGGATCGCGCCCCGTCCGCCCCGACGACGAACCGCGCCATCACCGGCTCCGCCCCCGCCAACCACACGGCGCGCCTTCCAGCCCCGCCCCCCGCCGATCGCGTCGTGGCGGTGTACCGGACGCCGAGCAGGACCTGTGCCCCCGCCTCCTCGGCCGCGTGGCGCGCGTGCTCGTAGACGCCCGCCATGTCCGCCACGCGATACTCGTCACGGTCGCTGGTGAGCCGGACCGGCGCCCGCCTCGACGGCGGGTACAGCAGCACGTCGCGGATGCCCGGCCCGAGCAGCCGATCCGGCAGGTCGAAGTCGTCGAGGGTGCGCCGCACGAAGATCCCCGTGGTGCGGATGCCCGCCGACAGCGACCTGCGCCGGTCGACCAGCAGCACGTCCAGCCCGCGGCGGGCGAGCAGGCCCGCCGTACGCAGCCCGGCCAGGCCCGCACCTACGACCAGTACGTCCACTCTTCGCATACCTGGCGACGCTAGGCGGGAGGGCTGTGCCCACGCGATGCTTTGCACGGTACCTCCACAGAGCTGCACCGAAAGGCCGGTATTTCCGCACCGCCGCCTTCCCCCGCCTCCTCGCGGGTACGGGGTCGTGGCGTCGCCACCGGGCGGGCTCAGTTGACCGCCCGCCTGACCAGCTCACCGATCCGCGCCTCCACCTCGGGCGTGACCTCGGTCAGGGCGAAGGCGGCCGGCCACATCGTCCCGTCGTCGAGGCTCGCCTGGTCGCTGAACCCGAGGGTCGCGTAACGCGTCTTGAACTTCGTCGAGGGCTGGAAGTGGCAGACGATCTTCCCGTCGAGCGCGTAGGCGGGCATCCCGTACCAGAGCCTGGGCGCCAGGGACGGCGCGTTCGCGAGGACGATGGCGTGCACGCGCTCGGCCGCCACCCGATCGGACCCCTGCATCTCCGCGATCTTCGCGAGCACGTCCCTGGCCGCCTCCGCCGCCTTCTCCGCGGCGGAGGCGTGCCGCGCCGCCTTCTTCTGGTCCTTGGCATGCTCCTTCATCGCGGCGCGCTCTTCGGCGGTGAATCCCTGGTAGGTGTCGCTGCTCATGGTCGTCTTCTCCTCTTTGTCGAAGGTGGATGTAGGGGCGGCCTGGCTCAGGCGGACGCGGTCTCCCAGACGAACCCGTCCAGGTCCGTGAAGGACCCGCTGTCGCCGCCGAGCACGATCCGGTGCGACCCGCTGCCCTCCTGCGGGAGGCCGGTGTCCTTGGCCAGGGCCCGGCGCGGGTACAGCGCGAGCTTGACGTCCGAGGACGGGGTGTCGAACTCGACGTACTTGCCGCCGAAGCTCTTGCCCACGGCCAGGCCGTGCTCGACGTAGAAGCGCTTGCTCGCCTTGACGTCCGCCACGCCCAGCAGGAGCGCGACCTGGTCGATGCGCCGGGCGGCGGGCCCCGAGTCCTTCTTGCTGGAGCTGGCGACCTTGCAGATCGTGCCGTCCGGGGCGCGGAAGATGCCGCCGTAGCCCCAGAAGCTCTTCGTGGCCGGCTTCAGCGTGGTGGCGCCGGCGTCGAGGGCGGCGGTCATGAGCGCGTCGACGTCGCCCGGCTGGGACGCCACGAGGGACAGGGCGAAACCGCGGAAACCGGTCGTCGGCTCGTCGGAGACACGGACGTTCACGTAGCGGGCGAGACCGACGGCCTGGTAGAAGGCCTGGGCGGCGGCGAGGTCGGAGACTTCGATGGTGACGGACGCGAAGGCGGTCATGACGATTCCTTAGGGGGAGAGAACGAACGAAGCCGGCAGGTCGGATCAGGGGGGCTCAGCGGGGGCTCAGCGGCCCTTGTGGCATCGGCTGAGTGGTCAGCGGTCCTGGAGGAGGCCGAGGACGTTGCCGTCGGGGTCCACGACGGTGGCCACCACGCGGCCGGCGCCGACCTCGTGCACGGCCTCCTTCACGGTGCCGCCCGCGGCGGTCACCTCGGCGAGCGTCGCCTCGATGTCGTGCACGTGCCAGTACGCCACCGGGGAGGTCATGCCCTGCGGCCCGCCGTCCGGCACCAGCCCGATGTGCTGGCCCTCGGTCTCGAAGCCGACGTAGTAGGCCGTGTCGACCTGCGGGGCGATGCCGAGCAGGGCCGCGTACACCGCCTTGGACCTGGCCAGGTCGGACACGGGGTGCAGCACGGTCTTGATCCCCTGCGTGGAAGAGCCGGTCATGGTCGCTCCTGTTCGTCGTGGGTTTCGTGAACCCGCCGGGTAGGTGCTCACAGCTTCGCGTCCGGCCATGGGGGCGCACATCCGTGGCGGCCACGGATTCGCTCCACGGATCGCCACCACGGACCCCGCACGGTGGCCGTCACGGATGGGTGCTACGCAGGCGATAGGGCAAACTGGGACAGTGTTGGCAGCAGTGGACATCTCGCCCCGTGAAGCCGAAGTACTGAAACTGGTCGGCGCTCACCTGAGCAACGCCGAGATCGGCGCCCGGCTCTGCATCTCGGTGCGCACGGTGGAGAGCCACGTCTCCTCCCTCCTGCGCAAGCTGGACGTCCCCGACCGCCGGGCGCTCGCCCAGCGGGCACCCGAGCCCGCCGCCGGTGCCGCCCCCTCCCATCCGGCGCCGGTGCTGCCGTCGCTGCTGACCTCGTTCATCGGCAGGGCGAGCGAGCGGGCCGAGCTGGCCGAGATGTTGCGCACGCACCGCCAGGTGACCGCGGCCGGCCCCGGAGGGGTCGGCAAGACCCGGCTCGCGCTGGCCGTGGCCGCGGAGGCCGCCGGCGACTACCCCGACGGGGTGTGGTTCGTGGACCTCGTCCCGGTCACCGACCCGGGCATGGCCGCCACCGCGGTCGCTGGGGCGCTCGGCCTCGGCGAGCAGCCCGGCCGCGACATGACCGAGTCCGTGGTCGCCGCCCTGGCCGACCGGCACGCCCTGCTGGTGCTGGACAACTGCGAGCAGGTCGCCGACGGGGTGGCGCTGTTCCTGGAACGGCTGCTGGCGGCCTGCCCCCGCGTGACCGTGCTGGCCACCAGCCGGGCCCGGCTGATGGTGCCGTTCGAGCGGGTGTACGCCGTGCCGCCGCTGTCGCTGCCCGCCGACGGCGGGTCGGACGCCGTCACGCTGTTCATGGAACGGGCGGCCGCGGTCGGCCGGCCGGTGGACCCCGCGCTGCGCGACCAGATCGCCGCGATCTGCGAACGCCTCGACGGCATGGCGCTGGCCATCGAGCTGGCCGCCGCCCGCTACTCCACGCTCGGCCTGGACGGCATCACCGCCGCCCTGTCGCACCCCCTGCGCATGCTCACCGGCGGCTCCCGCGCCGACCAGCGGCACCGCTCCGTGCGGGCCGCGCTGGACTGGAGCCACGCCCTGCTGGAGCCCGCCGACCAGGCGCTGCTGCGGCGGGTGTCGGTGTTCGCGGCCCCGTTCACCGCCGCCGCGGCGGCCGAGGTCACCGGGGACGACGAAGGCCTCGTCATCGACGGCCTGGCCCGGCTCGCCGAGCAGAGCCTCCTGGTCGTGTCCGCGTCCCCCGCTGGCACGGAGTACCGCGCCCTGGAGACCATCCGCCAGTACGGAACCGAACGTCTGACGGAGGCCGGCGAGCTGGCCGACCTCCGCTCTCGCCACCTCCGCTGGTGCCTGCGCAGGGCCGCGGCGCTCGCCGTCGTGGGGGAGGACTGGCGGCCCCGCTTCGACCAGGTCGCCGACGACCTCCGCGCCGCCCTCGCCTGGGCCGCCGACCAGCCGGAACGGCGCGGGGAAGCGTACGAACTCGCCCGCAGCCTCGCCGAGCTCACCTTCACCCGCAACCTGATCGGCGAATCCCAACGCCGCCACGAACAGGCGGCCGCCCTCGCCGAGAACCCCGGCTCGGCCGCTCTCTCACTCCGGCACGCCGCCGTCGTGGCCGGCTGCCGCATGCGCGGCGACGACCTCTTCCGCCTGCGCCGCGCCGCCGCCGACGCCGCCCGCACCGCCGGCGACCCGGCCGGCGCCGCCACCGACCTCGCCATCGCCGCCACCGCCACATTCCGCTTCGCAACCACCTTCGTACAGCTCCCGGCCCCCGCGGAAGTCCTCGCCCTGATCGATGAGGCCCGAACGTTGGCCGGCACGGACCCCGCCGCCCAGGCCGCCGTCGCCACAGCCGGGCCGGCTGGACCCTTGACGCGGCGGTAACGGGCGGACAGCAGCCAAGTGCCGCCGCCAGAACCCCCAACCCCGAACCGAACACCCCCGCCCCCAGAACCCACCCGCCTCCCCACCGAAGGCCCCGAACGCCCCCATACCGCCCACGAACTCCGCCGACCCCGCCCGCCCCGCCGACCCTACGGAGCCCGCCGAGTCCGCCCAGCCTGCCGGATCCGCCGAGCCCGTTCCGTTCGCTCAATTCGCCCAGCCCGCTCAGCCCGCACCGGAGGAAGCCGACGGCTCTGTGCCGGAGACGATCGTGCGCGCAGAGCGGGCAGTGGAGCTGACCCACCGCACCCGCGATCCCCTCGCCGAATCGACCGCACTAGATGTGCTGACCGGAGCCCTGAGCTGGGCGGGTGACACGTATGCCGCCGCCGCCACGACCCAGCGCCGGATCACGCTGCTGACGTCCGCCCCTGAGACGCCGGCCGCCACCCACGAGCTGATCGAGGCGCTCGGTGAGGCCGCCGAGGCCAGCCTGGGCACGGGCGACCTCCCCGCCGCCCGCCGGTGGGCACGCCGGCTCGCCGAGCACCCGCTGCTGGCCGAGGTCGGTCACCGCGCCACGAACTGGCTGCTGGTCACCGACGCGCTGGCGGGCAACGTGGACGAGGTGCTCGCGAACAGCGTCCGCTTCCTGGACGCCTGGCAGCGGGCAGGCAGCCCCGCCCAGTCGTACCTCGGCCGGGCGGTGGCCGCCGTGGCGATGGTTCACGGCCTGCGCGACGACCATGACGCCCAGCGCGAGTGGCAGGGCGTACTGGAACGGCTGGGCCCCCTCCCAGCGCACACCTACGGCTACGGCCCGATCTTCGACGCGATCCTCCTGCTGCACCGCGGCCGCCCCGCGGAGGCCCTGGAACGGATGGCTCCCGAGCCCGCCCAGGTGTGGAAGTGGGTCACCTGGATCTGGCACCACTGGTACGTCGCCCTGCGCACGGAAGCAGCCGTCCTCGCCGGCAGCCCCGCCGCCCGGGACTACGTGACGGAGACCCGCAAGATCGTCGCCGGCAACCCGGTAGCCGGCGCCATCGTGGACCGAGCAGCCGCCCTCCTCGACGGCGACCAGCAGTCCCTGCTCGCCACGGCAGCCGCCTTCGAGACCGCCGGCTGCCGCTACCAGTCGGCCCGCACCCTGGTGCTGGCGGGCACGGACCACGCCGAGCAAGGCGCAGCCATACTCACCAATCTCGGCCTCGCCCCCATGGCCCCACCCCGTTGATCACCACGATGGGCGCCGCCCCCGCCTCGGGAAGCGGCGCTCGCGTCCTTTTCCTCCCTTCACTCGCCCCCACCCCTCAAGCAGCCAAGCCCATCCTGAGAGGACCACCCGCGAGGCGGCCCATCGGCGACGCCGTCCGCCCGCGAGGCTGCCCGCCCGCGAGGCTGGGTTGCGTCCACGAGGCTGCCCGCCCGCGAGGCCGCCAGCTCCTCCAGTGCTGCCCGCCCCTGACCCGCGAGGCTGCTCGCCCGCGAGGCCGTTGCATGGCATGCTGCCCCGAGCCTGCCCGCCCGCGAGCCCGTGAGCCGGCGGCCGACGGTCCACGAGCACGCAAGCCTGCCCGCCTGCAAGACGCTGCCCTTGTGAGACCACGCAGGGCTACGCACCCGCGAGTGCGTTGAGTCCGCGAGCCCGCCAGGTAGCCGGCGCGCTGAGTCTTCCGCAGGGTCGGGGTGTTCAGGTGGGGGTCAGGAGGCGGCGGGGCGGCGCCAGCCCTCCGGGAAGCGGGTGCGGCGGCGTTCGTCGGGGGTGAGGCCGCCCCAGATGCCTTCCGACTCGCCGGCTCGTAAGGCGTAGGAGCGGCACTCCTCCAGCACCTGGCAGGTCGCGCAGACCGCCTTGGCGCGGGCCTCCTGCAACGGCGTGGGGGCGAGGGGGAAGAAGAGGTCGGGGTCGCTGGATCTGCATGCGCCCCTGCGCAGCCAGCTGATCTCCTCCGGTGGCATGGGTCAACGGTAGAGCGAGGTCATGATCGAAGACATCATCCTCTGGGTTGACCTGTCGATACGACCCTGGGTTCGAGGGAGGCGGGTCAGGTACGACCTCAGCACGCGCCCACCCCGTCCTGGTATCCGCGGGCGAACGACGCCTGCCGTTGCTCGGCCGTTCCGTGGGCGGCCGGGTTGAGCCAGTCGTCGGTGGGGTCGCCGGCTGCCGCGAGGCTTCTGATCAGCTCGTTCTCGTCCCCTGGCTCTGTCGTGAGCGCGCCCGAGTCGACGAGGGCGGACAGGGTGCCGCCCGCGTAGCAGTCGGCCTGGAGCTCCATCTGGACGTTCAGTGTGAAGCCGGTGCGGAGCTGGGCCTGGACGGCGTGCCCCAGCTCGTGCGGGATGATGACATAGACGGATCCGTCGCCCATGTCGCTCCACAGCCCCTCCATCCACCCCTGGTCGAACGCGATGAAGTGGCCGAGCGGGCAGTAGAAGGCGTTGTTCGGGACGGCGGGTTCGTCGCCGCAGCTCGGGCCGGCGCTCCCGGAGTAGGGGATGAAGTCGCTGATGGGCCGGTACGTGCGGCCGAGCTGCTGGAACTGCCGGCTCCAGAACTGCTCGGTCAGCGTGCGCGCCGTGACGACGTCGTCCTCGAACGAGTCGGCTCCGCGCCGGTCCATGGACGGCGCCCGGACGACACCGCAGGCGGCCACCAGGGCGACGGCGAGCAGGCCGGCGAGCAGCCGGGTGATCGGGGGAAGGGCACGGGTCACGGTGTACGCCTCCGCAGAGGTTCGCGGGCTTCAGACGTCCCAGGTGTGGACGGGTTCGTTGGTGTGCATGCGCTCGATGTACTCCAGTGTCATGCCCCGGAGCGCCTCGTGCCGATCACCGGAGCCCGCCTGCGCCCGTACCCGCTCCACCTGCCAGCTCGCGCCCGTGCGGCCGGTCAGGCAGCGGCCCTCGATGACCGACAGCAGCCGGTCCGCGACGTGCCCGTGCACGCCCCACTTGGCCAGCCCGTCGCGCGCCATGGGCAGCAGCCGCCGCAGGATCAGCTCGGCCGCCGGCACCTCGCCCAGCCCCGGCCAGTACAGGCGGGCGTCCAGCCCGTGCCGCGCCGCCGCCGCCAGGTTGTCCTCGGCCGCCTTGAACGACATCTGGCTCCAGATCGGCCTCTCGTCGTACGGCAGCACGCGCATCAGCCCGTAGTAGAACGCGGCGTTGGCCGCGATGTCGGCGACCGAGGGGCCGGCGGGCAGCACCCGGTTCTCCACGCGCAGGTGCGGCACCCCGTCCACGACCGCGTAGACGGGCCGGTTCCAGCGGTAGATGGTGCCGTTGTGCAGGGTCAGCTCGTGCAGATGGGGGACGCGGCCGCGTTCGAGCTCGGCGCGCGGATCCTCGTCGTCGCAGAGGGGCAGCAGGGCCGGGTAGTAGCTGACGTTCTCCTCGAACAGGTCGAAAACGCTCGTGATCCACCGCTCCCCGAACCACACCCGAGGCCGCACGCCCTGCGTCTTCAACTCCGCCGGCCGCGTGTCCGTGGCCTGCTCGAACAGCGCGATCCTGGTCTCCCTGTGCAGCTCCTTGCCGAACAGGTACGGCGAATTGGCCGCCACCGCCACCTGGGCGCCCGCGATGGCCTGGGCCGCGTTCCAATGTGCGGCGAACGTCTCGGGGCTGACCTGCAGATGTAGCTGTACGCTCGTGCACGCCGCCTCGGGGGCGACGCTGTCGGCATGCGTGTCGAGGCGTTCGACACCCTCGATGGCCAGGTGCAGGTCCTCGCCCCTGGCCGCGAAAATCTGCTCGTTCAGCAGCCGGTAGCGGGGGTTCGCGGAGAGCGTACCCTCGGTGATGTCCCGCTCGCGCAGCGTCGGCAGGATGCCGATCAGCACCAGGTGACCGCCCTCCGAACGGGCGCGCTCGTCGGCGTGGTTCAGTCTGGCCCGCACGTCGTGCTCCAGACGCAGCGCGCCGTCGCCCGCCAGGTCCTGGGGCTCGATGTTGATCTCGATGTTGAACTGGCCCAGCTCCGTGGCCCAGTCCGGCTGCGCGATCGCGGCCAGCACCTGGGCGTTGCGCATGGCCGCCTCGCCGTCCGAGTCCACGATGTTGAGCTCGATCTCCAGCCCCGCGAGCGGCCGCTCGAACTCGAAGCGGGATTCGCGCAGCATCTGGGCGAAGACGTCGAGGCAGCGATGCACTTTTTCACGATATTTACGGCGGTCTTCTCTGCTGAACACGACTACTGGCACGTCCCTGCCCATAGCTCGAAATGTCGCACGCAAAGCCCAACTAAGCCATAGGGCGCGCGCTACGGGATCCCACCTGGTGCCTGTGAGGCAGGCGGCGCGGATGATCGGTCGGCGTGGGGTTCCGGTCGGTGCGCGGGTTGCGCGGGCGAGCCCGTTCGTGCGGCTGGAGGTGAGGTTGGCGTGCTGAGGTGGGCGGTGTGCGCGGATGGGTGGTGCGCACAGGCGGGCGGGCGCGCCAGGCGGGTGACGAGCGCAGGTCGGTGGGTGCACAGGCGGGGGCGGGGGCGCGTCCAGGTGGGCGAGGAGGAAGGGGCGGGGGTGGGCGCAGGCGACGGGCCGCATGGGGGAGTGGCGCGCGCAGGTGGGCGGGGCCAGGCGCGCAGGTGGGTGGCGCGCATGGACGGGTGGCGCGCAGGTGGGCGGCCTGGGCCGGTGGGTGGGGCCAGGCACGTAGGTGGGTGGCGCGCATGGACGGGTGGCGCGCAGGTGGGCGGCCTGGGCCGGTGGGCAGGGCCGGGCGCGCAGGCGGTTGGTGCACGTAGGCGGAGCGGTTCAGAGGCGGCCGTACGACGAGCGCGCGCCGAAGTTATCCACAGGCCGTCAACACCCGTGGTCGCGGATGGCTAGGGTGCAGAGATGCGCGTTTTGATTACTGGCGGAGCAGGTTATATCGGCAGCACGATCGCTTCGGCGTGCCTCGATGCCGGGATAGACCCCGTCATTCTGGACAACCTCGTGACGGGCCGGCGGGAGTTCGCCGAGGGGCGGCTGTTCTATGAGGGGGATATCAGCGATGGGCCGCTGATTGACAAGATATTTGCGGAAAATCCGGATATCGAGGCCGTCATTCACTGTGCGGCGCTCATCGTGGTCCCCGACTCCGTGGCCGACCCCATCGGCTACTACCGCGCGAACGTCACCAAGAGCCTCGAGTTCGTCGATCACCTGATCCGCAACGGCCGTACCCGGATGATCTTCAGCTCCTCGGCGTCGATCTACCAGGCCGGCCCCGACCACACGGTGACCGAGGAGTCCCCGCTCGATCCCCAGAGCCCGTACGCGCGGACGAAGGCGGTCTGCGAGGGCATGTTCGCCGACATCTCCGCGAGCCGGCCGATCCGGATCCTGTCCCTGCGCTACTTCAACCCGATCGGCGCCGACCCCCAGATGCGCACGGGCCTGCAGCTCCGCCGCCCCAGCCACGCCCTGGGCAAGATGATCGAGGCGTACGAGGAGCGCGTCCCGTTCCGGATCACCGGCACCGACTGGCCCACGAGCGACGGCACCGGCATCCGTGACTACATCCACGTCTGGGACCTGGCGACCGCCCATGTGGCGGCGCTGCGGCGCTTCGACGAGCTGGACACCGACGTGATCAACCTCGGCACGGGCGCGGGCACGACGGTCCGCGAGCTGGTCGACGCGTTCAACCGCGTCGTGGACCGCCCCATCGAGGTCGTCGAGGCCCCGGCCCGCCCTGGCGACGTGGCGGGCGCCTACACCCGCAGCGACCTGGCCCACCGCCTGCTGGGCTGGCAGGCCCGCTACTCGGTCGAGGAGGGGATCCGGCACTCCCTGGAGTGGGCGGCCCTCCGCGACTCGAGACTGGAGCCGGCGGACGGTGCTGCCTGACACAACCCGGCCGGCGCGCCTCCTGACACGACCCGGGTTGGCGCGCCGCCTGACACAGCTCGGTTGGCGCGCCTCCTGACACGGCTCGGCTGGCGCGTCTCCTGACGTGACCTGACGGTGCCGTCTGATGTGGTGCGCCCGTCGGCGTCCCTGACGCGGCATGGCGTGGCGGGGCCTCCTGGCGCGGCACGACCCACGGTGGTCCGTGACGCCGGGGTGGATGGCGGGGCGTCTCGAAGCAGGTGACGCCCCAGCCAAGGACATCGTCGTGCGAAGGGCCTGAGGCAGGCTGGAGGAGCTGAGGCACGCCAGGGGACTTGGAGCACGCCGAGGACCTGGAGCACGCCAGAGGACCTGGAGCACGCTGGAGGGCCTGGAGCACGCTGGAGGGCCTGGAGCACGCCGGAGCCGGAGGACCGCCGGGGTGCGACGTCGTCGGGGCTCTATCGGCGGCCGGCGGCCACCGCGTTGTCGGCGAGATCCAGGATCTCCTCAAGGGTCTCGTCGAACGTGGAGTCCGCGATGTCGTCCATGTCGATCACTTCGTGGTCGGGCGGATCCGTGATCGTGACCTTGTGTCCCCAGGCGCTGTACCTGGTGTCGTCGTACACGCTCACGGTCGTCCTGTCGGCTATCTCCTGGGTGCGGAGGTGCGTGGGCAGGCCGCTGGAGTCCGTGCTGAGCCGGAAGTCGTAGCCCGCGGGCGCGCGGTCGCCGCCCAGCTCGCGGGCCTGCTTCGCGGTCACGCTGCCCCTGTAGGCGCCGTTCCGTACGGACGTGGTGTGCGAGAGCAGGCCCTTGAGCTGGGGGAGCCGCAGGATGTCGACGGGCTGCAGTGTGAGGGGGGTCTTGAACGCGTCGTCGTCCACGCGCATCCACGTCTTGCCTTCGGGCAGGTTGTCGCCCTTGAGGTAAAGGCGCCGCCCCACCGTGCGGAAGTGCAGGGTTGTCTTGTCCTTGGTCAGGCGCTCCCGGAAGGTGCCCTCGGAGGCGACGACGCCGGACGGGCCGAACGCGTACGTGCCGCTTATCTGAACGAACTTCTCTTTGTCGCCCTTGCTCTCCGTGATGAGCGTTTCGGAGAACTTCACCCCGTGCCCGGCCACGAACTGCTGTCGCACCGCCCGTACCGGATCGGGGGTGGCCGCCTGGGCGGGGGCGGCGCTGAGGAGGGTCGCGGCGGCCGCCGCCACCGCCAGTGCCTTCTTCATGGATATGTCCTCGACGAAGAAGGAGTCCCCTCCCGCCTCGGGAGGCGGAAGGGGACTCGGTGGTCAGGTCAGCCCGCGATGCTGCCGAGCGGCAGGTCCAGGGCTTCGGAGATGTCGTCCTCGCCGTCCTTGAACGTGGAGGTGACCTCGTCGGCGGGCGGCGCCTTGATCGACACGGCGGAGCCCCAGCCGGTGTAGCTGGTGTCGACGCTCACGCTGCCCTTGCCGCCGGCACCGAGCACGGCCATCGGGAACGTGGTGACGAGCCGCGTGGGCAGGCCGGCGCCGTTGACGGTGATGCGCCAGCTGATGGCGCTCTTCATCGCCTTGGCGGACGGCTTGGCGGTCCAGGTGGCGCGCAGCCAGGGGGACGCCTTCCACAGGTCGCGGACGAGCGTCTTGCCCGCGTAGCCGCTGCCGGTGGTCTTGGCGCCCTTGAGCAGCGTCTTGATCGTGGCGGGCTCGGCGAGGTTGAGCGGCTGGCTGAACGTGCCGAGCAGGCCGCCGGTGGGGCCGTTCGGCGCCTTGAACCAGGTCTTGCCCTCCGGCATCATCGTCGCCCAGATGTTGCCGGACATGTACGACGTGGTGCCGATGCGGATGGTGCGCTCCGGCTGGGCCATCGCCTTGAGGAGGGTGGTGAGGTCGGCGTTCTCGCCGCTCTCGTCGAGGCCCTCCAGGTCGCTGGCCTTGATGTTGAGCTTGCCGGTGATGTCGGAGGCCGCGATGCCCGACTTGCTGAACTGGAGCGTGCCGGTGCGGCGGGCGAACACCTCGCGGGTGTCGCCGTCGCTGATGGTGGTGCGCTCGGTGAACTTCACGCCCTTGCCGGGGACGAGCTGCTTCTTGACGGCGACCACGGGGTCCTTGGGCGCTGCGGCCAGCGCGGGCGTGGCGGTCACCAGTGCGGCGGTCGTGGCTAACGCCACGCCCGTCAGGATTCGCTTCATGCGGATGTCCTTGATGTGTTGAGGGGGAAATGACGGCCGGGGCCGGGAGAGAGCCGGCCCCGGTCGAACGGCTCGGCGGAGGTCGGGAGCTTCCGGACGTCGATCGCTGGAGGACGCCGTGAGCTACTGGACCCTGCCGAGCGAGTTCAGCGAGCCGTTCGGGATCTCCTGGGGCACGTCCGTGTCCGTCCCGAGCTCGCTGTAGTCGACCACCGTGTCGGATGGCGGGGCCTTGACCGTGATCTTGGCGCCCCAACCCGTGTATCGGGTGTTCACGGTGGCGGAGGTCTTGCCGAGGACGCCGAAGTCCATGACGTAGTCGCTGCGGATCCCGGTGATCAAGCCCTTGGAGTTCACGCCGAGGGCATAGTTGATCTTGATCTTGCCCATCCGCTTGTCTATCTTCTCGCCGTAGACCTTGCCGAGCTCGCTGAACGTGAGCACGCCCCGGTACGTGCCGCCCTTGAAGCTCTTCGCCTTGGCGACGAGCGTCTTGAGCAGCTTGGAATTGAAGACGTCGAGCGGTTGGTTGCTGGTGCGCATGGGCGGATCGTTCGGGTAACGCACCCACGTCTTGCCTTCGGGCAATCCTTCGCTGTAAATGCCACCCTGGGCATAGGCGTACTTGCCCACGGTGATCATCCGGGTCGGTGAGATCCCGGCCAGCCCGCCCTTTTCCTTGGTACGCAGGTCGGTGGCGACGACCCCCGACTTCCCGAACTCCAGGCTGCCCGTCGTCGTCGTGGCCTGCACGGTCTTCCCGTTCGTCGCCGCACGGGACGTCTCCGAGATGCGCACTCCGTGACCGGCCACGTACTGCTTCTTCAGTGCCTTGACCGGATTCACGGGCGCGGCCTGCGCCGGCGTGGCGGCCATGAGCGCGGCGGACGACGCCAGCGTCAAGCCCGCGAGAATTCGCTTCATTCGGGTTTCCTTCAGCATTACCAAGAGGAGCGGGGGGCAAGCCTGCCATTGGAAGATCACGACCCTATATCGAGCGCTGGGTCTTACGGCGACTAATTCATGCAATTTCTGTGCAGATGTCGTGCCTGAGGAAGTGAGATCACCGTCACATACCGGAAGAACCACGACCCGGTGACCTGGGCAGGTCAAGCTTCGGGCTAGGCTTCACTGGCGGAAACGCCCGGCACGCACGGGTTGCCCGGGGCGTCGAACATCAGTCGGATAAGCAAGGACGGACCCTCGTGGACCTGTTCGAACATCAGGCGAAGGAGCTCTTCGCTGACTACGGCATCCCTGTGCCGCGCGGCATCGTCGCCCACACTGTGGAGGAGGTCCGGTCGGCCGCTGAGGAGCTGACCGGCCGCGTTGTCGTCAAGGCCCAGGTCAAGACCGGTGGCCGGGGCAAGGCCGGCGGCGTGAAGGTGGCCGACGACGCCGCCGACGCCGTGGCCAAGGCCGAGGCCATCCTCGGCATGGACATCAAGGGCCACACGGTCCACAAGGTCCTCGTCGAAGAGGCCAGCGCGATCGCGGAGGAGTACTACTTCTCCTTCCTGCTCGACCGCGCCAACCGCACGTTCCTCGCCATCTGCTCCGCCTCCGGCGGCATGGACATCGAAGAGGTCGCCCACACCTCGCCGGAGAAGGTCGCCAAGGTGCCGGTCTCCGCGCTGACGGGCATCGACCGCGCCAAGGCCCGCGAGATCGCGGTGGCCGGCGGCCTGCCGGAGAAGGCGCTCGACGGCGCCGCCGAGCTCATCGAGAAGCTGTGGTGCTGCTTCGTCGACGAGGACGCCACGCTCGTCGAGGTCAACCCGATGATCCTGTCCGCCGACGGCCAGGTGAAGGCCCTCGACGGCAAGGTCACGCTCGACGACAACGCCGGCTTCCGCCAGACCGACCACGAGGCGCTGGCCGACAAGGCGGCCGAAGACCCGCTCGAGGCCAAGGCCAAGGAGAAGGACCTCAACTACGTCAAGCTCGACGGCAACGTCGGCATCATCGGCAACGGCGCGGGCCTGGTCATGTCCACCCTCGACGTGGTCGCCTACGCCGGCGAGGCGTTCCCCGGCAAGCCGTCGCCCGCCAACTTCCTCGACATCGGCGGCGGCGCCTCGGCCGAGGTCATGGCCGCGGGCCTGGAGATCATCCTCTCCGACCCGAGCGTCAAGTCGATCTTCGTGAACGTCTTCGGCGGCATCACCGCCTGCGACGCCGTCGCCAACGGCATCGTCTCGGCGTTCAAGCTGCTGGAGAGCCGCGGCGAGGCCGTGACCCACCCGCTGGTGGTCCGCCTCGACGGCAACAACGCCCAGCTCGGGCGGCAGATCCTGGCCGACGCCGCGCTCCCGCGCGTCGAGCTGGTAGACACGATGGACGAAGCGGCCAAGCGTGCCGCCGAGCTCGCTGCGGTAGGTGCGTGACCCATGGCCATCTGGTTGACTGAGAACAGCAAGATCATCGTTCAGGGCATGACCGGTGGTGAGGGCACCAAGCACACCCGCCGCATGCTCGCCTCCGGCGCCAAGGTCGTCGGCGGCGTGAACGCCCGCAAGGCCGGCACCACGCACGAGGGCCTGCCCGTGTTCGGCACGGTCAAGGAGGCCATGGAGGCCACCGGCGCCGACGTGTCCGTCGTGTTCGTGCCGCCGAAGTTCACCAAGGACGCGGTCAAGGAGGCCATCGACGCCGAGATCCCGCTCTGCGTCGTGATCACCGAGGGCGTGCCCGTCCACGACTCCACCGAGTTCTGGGCGTACGCGGTCGAGAAGGGCAACAAGACCCGCATCATCGGCCCCAACTGCCCCGGCATCGCCTCGCCCGGCGCCTCCAACGCCGGCATCATCCCCGCCGACATCACCACCGCCGGCCGCATCGGCCTGGTCTCCAAGTCCGGCACGCTCACCTACCAGCTCATGTACGAGCTGCGCGACTTCGGCTTCTCCACGGCCGTGGGCATCGGCGGCGACCCGGTCATCGGCACCACGCACATCGACGCGCTCCAGGCGTTCCAGGAGGACCCGGACACCGACGCGATCGTGATGATCGGCGAGATCGGCGGCGACGCCGAGGAGCGGGCCGCGGCCTACATCGAGCAGCACGTCAGCAAGCCGGTCGTCGCCTACGTGGCGGGCTTCACCGCCCCCGAGGGCAAGACGATGGGCCACGCGGGCGCGATCGTGTCCGGCTCGGCCGGCACCGCCCAGGCCAAGAAGGAGGCCCTGGAGAAGGTCGGCGTCCGCGTCGGCAAGACCCCCTCCGAAACGGCCCGCCTCATGCGCGAAATCATGCAGGCCCGCTGACCCGCTCTTGGTGAGGGCCCGTCGGGCCTTCAGGTGTAGACCCCGCTCGGCTCCTGACCGCGCGGGGTCGCTGACCTTCAGCTCTGGTGAAGACCCCGCTCGGCGTCCGGCCGCGTGGGGTCTTCGCGTCTTTGGTGTCTTTACGGCTTCGCGGGCTTGCCCCACCCGCCGTCGTGGGCCGGCCTCTGTCCAGGGAGACGCTTTCTGACCCGGTCAGTGGCGCGCCGCCGTGACGACGCATCGTGAAGCGGGCACGGTGGGATCAGAAAGGGGTCGATCCCGGCGCGTCAACCAAGCTTTGGTTGGGAAAGATTGAGAAAATCGCCGTGTGACGGCGATCCTCGACCAGTTGCGTACAGGCCCCCGGTCGATGCTTGGCAAGCTCTCCGGCGATGACGACGACACCAGGCGCCCCCTGCCGGTGTCGGGGATGCTCGCTGCCGTCTTCACCCTCGGTGTCGGTCTGGCCGCGCTCACCACGCTCACCCTCGTCGGGTGGATCGCCGCGCCGCGCGGCACGCTGGGCGCGGGGCTGCCGGGCGTGTTCCGTACGGCGGCGCAGCTGTGGCTGGCCGCCCACCACGCCGGGTTCGCGATTCCGGGCGGGCGGGTCGGGCTGCTGCCGCTCGGCCTGATGATCCTGCCCGCGGTGCTCCTCTACCGCGCGGGCCGGTGGATGGCCCGCGACGCCGACCTGCGGTTGCGCCTGCCCGCCCGGCTGCCGAAGAACAGCCCGAAGGAGCAGGCCGGTGCCCGGCGCCGGGCCCAGCTCGTGCTGGTGGTGCAGGCCGGGGTGTCGCTGGCGGCCCCGTACGCGCTGCTCGCCGGCCTGATCGCGCTCGTGGCGAGCAACGAGATCACGCAGCCCTTCATCGGGGAGGCGCTGCTCAGCCACTTCGTGCTGGCGTTCCTGGCGGGCTCGCTGGCCACGGCGCGCATGATCGGGCCGTGGCGGGTGATGCTGCGGCTGCTGCCCGAGCGGGTGCGCGCGCTGACGGTCGGCACGGCGGTGGCCACGGCGTTGCTGCTCGTGGCCGGGTTCGGGCTGGTGCTGCTCGCCGTCGTGCTCAACTTCGACCAGGTGCGGGGGCTGTCGGAGGTGCTGTCGCCCGGGTTCGTGGGCGGCGTGCTGCTGGCGTTGCTCCAGCTTCTCTACCTGCTGAACGCCGTGGTGTGGGCGTTCTCCTACATCGCCGGGCCGGGGTTCGCCATCGGGGCCGACACGCTGGTGGCGCCCACGGGCGTGCAGTTGGGCACCGTGCCGAGCCTGCCGCTGCTGGGGGCGCTGCCGGAGAGCGGGCCGGTGCCGGCGTGGATGATGGCGGTGGTCGCGATCCCGTTCGCGGCGGGAGCCGTGGCGGGCGTGATGGTGGCCCGCATCTCGCCGTCGCCGTCGTACGAGGCGGCGCCGCTGTGGGGGTTCCTCACCGGGGTCACCACAGGGTTGGGGGCGGGGGTGCTGGCGGCGCTGTCCGGCGGCCCCATGGGCGGCGGGCGGCTGGCCACGGTCGGGCCCTCGCCGTGGGAGGTCGCGCTGTCGGTGGCGCTGGAGGTCGGCGTGGCCGCGGGCATCTCGGCCGGCGTCACCAACCTGCTGCTGCTCAACAAGCGGGCCAGGGTGCCGCTCGACAAGGCGGCCGCTCCCGTGCGCAAGGCCGGTGCCGCGCTGGCCAAGGCGGCCAGCAAGGTGGGGCTGGCCGAGTCGGACCCGCGCCCGCTGCCCGGCCACTGGATGGACGCCACCGAGGCCGACACGCAGGAGATCCCGGTCATCAGGGACGACTGGCAGGACGAGCACGCGTCGGCCGAGGCGGAAACCCAGGCCCAGGCCCGGCCGCGCCTGGTGGAGCCGGCCCCTGCCGCCCGGCCGCCCCGCAAGGACATCGTGGACGAGTCGGACGACCGCGGCGGTCACGTCATC
Source organism: [Actinomadura] parvosata subsp. kistnae (assembly GCF_900323885.1). Taxonomy (GTDB): domain Bacteria; phylum Actinomycetota; class Actinomycetes; order Streptosporangiales; family Streptosporangiaceae; genus Nonomuraea; species Nonomuraea composti. The sequence goes on from NZ_OOHJ01000018.1 coordinate 3,822,090, forward strand.
TACGTCGACCCGTACGCCTGGGACCGCGACTGAAACCGTGCGCCAGGACCGCACCTGAAGCCGCACGCCTGGGATCGCGACTGAAACCCGTACGCCGGGACCGCGACTGAAACTCGTACGTCGGGACCGCGACTGAAGCCCGTACGCCGGGGATCGCGGCTAGGAGCCGGTCACGGCTGCATGGCGCCGAGGAGCTCCAGGACGTCGGGCGGGAGCTTGCGCTGCGCGGCGTCCCTGAACTGGGTGAAGCACTCGCCCTGCGAGGCCACCGTGCCGGCGCCCTTCATGCACTCCTGGTAGGCGGAGTATTCGTCCATGAGGTAGAGCTGCATCACCGTGGCCCCGGCCGACAGGAGCAGCGCCAGCGAGGAGACGGTGATGCCGCCCACCGCCATGCCCGTCGGCCTGCCCGCGCCCTTCAGCAGGGGTAGCGCCCGGATCCCGGCCACCAGCGCGAACAGCGCCATGACCAGGCCGGCCAGTGGCAACATGAACGTCATGGCCAGCGCTGCGATGGACAACCAGATCGCTCGGCGGCCCGCTGACTCCGCGGGCTGCTGACCTGCCGGTGCCTTCACCGGTGTCGACACCTGACCTCCTCTGCGTCGCCGGGCGATGAACAGATACCCTGTGACCCCCACCCTGTTTCCTCATTGGAGTGTGTGTGTCTAAGGCTGGGCGGCTCGTCGTCCTCGTCTCCGGCTCTGGAACCAACCTACAGGCCCTGCTGGACGCTTCTGCCGACCCGTCGTACGGGGCTCGCGTGGTCGCGGTGGGCGCCGACAGGGAGGGGATCGAGGGGCTGGCCAGGGCTACCAGGGCAAATATCCCGACTTTTGTCGAAAAAGTGGGCGATTATCCGACGCGGGCGGAATGGGATGCCGCGATCGCGGCCAGGATCGCAGCGTACGAGCCCGACCTGGTCGTGTCCGCGGGCTTCATGAAAATTTTGGGTACGCCGACGCTCGACGCGTTCCCCGTGCTGAACACGCATCCGGCGCTGCTGCCGTCGTTCCCCGGCGCCCACGGCGTGCGTGACGCGCTGGCCCACGGGGTCAAGGTGACCGGCTGCACGGTCATGCTGGCCGACGAGGGGGTCGACACCGGGCCGATCGTGGCGCAGGCGGCGGTGCCCGTGCAACCTGACGACGACGAGGCTGTCCTGCACGAGCGGATCAAGGTGGTCGAGCGCCGCCTGCTCGTCGAGACCGTCGGCCGGATGGCTCGCGAGGGCTGGACGGTCAGCGGACGTACCGTCCGAATCGGCAACCACACAGGAGGGGAAACCACGTGACTCGCATCGCCATCCGGCGCGCGCTGATCGCTGTATACGACAAGTCCGGGCTCGAGGAGCTGGCCAGAGCCCTCGACGGCGCCGGCGTGGAGATCGTCTCGACCGGCGGCACGGCCGCCGCGATCTCCTCCTACGGGATCCCGGTGACGAAGGTGGAGCAGCTCACCGGGTTCCCCGAGTGCCTGGACGGGCGGGTCAAGACGCTGCACCCGCGCGTGCACGCCGGGCTGCTGGCCGACGTCACCAAGCCGCACCACGTGGCGCAGCTCGACGAGCTGGAGATCGACCCGTTCCAGCTCGTCGTGGTGAACCTGTACCCGTTCCAGGAGACGGTGGCCTCCGGCGCGTCCGACGAGGAGTGCGTCGAGCAGATCGACATCGGCGGGCCCGCCATGATCCGCGGCGCCGCGAAGAACCACAACACCTGCGCCGTCGTGGTCAACCCGAGCTTCTACGGCGACGTGCTCAACGCGCTGGCCGAGGGCGGCTTCACGCTGACCGAGCGGCGGCGGCTGGCGGGCATCGCGTACGCGCACACCGCGTCGTACGACGTGGCCGTGGCCAACTGGTTCGCCGGCACGTACGTGGGCGGGGGCGAGGAGTTCCCCGAGTTCGCCGGCACGGCGTACGAGCGCAAGGCCACCCTCCGCTACGGCGAGAACCCGCACCAGCGCGCGGCGCTCTACGCGGGCGGCACGGCGGGCACCGGCGGGCTGGCGGGCGCCGAGCAGTTGCACGGCAAGGAGATGTCGTACAACAACTACCTCGACGCCGACGCCGCCTGGCGGGCCGCCTGGGACTTCCCCGACCCCGCCGTGGCCATCATCAAGCACCAGAACCCGTGCGGCATCGCCATCGGCGCCGACGTCGCCGACGCGCACCGCAAGGCGCACGCCTGCGACCCCGTCTCCGCCTACGGCGGCGTGATCGCCGTGAACCGGGCCGTCACGGCGGAGCTGGCCCGGCAGATCGCCGACGTGTTCACCGAGGTCGTCATCGCCCCCGCCTACGACGCGGAGGCGCTGGAGGTCCTGCGCGCCAAGAAGAACCTGCGGCTGCTGCTCTGCCCCGAGGGCCCCTCGTCGCCGACCGAGTTCCGCAGGATCGACGGCGGCCTGCTCGTCCAGACCGTCGACCGCGTGGACGCGCCCGGCGACTCGGCCCCGCAGTGGGAGCTCAAGACCGGCGAGCCCGTTTCACCCGAGGTGCTCGCGGACCTGGAGTTCGCCTGGCGCGCCTGCCGCTCCGTCAAGTCGAACGCCATCCTGCTGGCCAGCGGCGGCGCCACCGTGGGCGTCGGCATGGGCCAGGTGAACCGGGTCGACTCCTGCCGCCTGGCCGTCACGCGGGCGGGGGAGCGGGTGGCCGGCGCGGTGGCCGCCTCCGACGCGTTCTTCCCGTTCCCTGACGGGCTGGAGGTGCTGCTGGAGGCCGGCGTGCGGGCCATCGTGGAGCCTGGCGGGTCCATCAGGGACGAGCTGGTGATCGAGGCGGCCAAGAAGGCCGGCGCCAGCCTGTACTTCACCGGCACCCGCCACTTCTTCCACTGATCTCCGCTGATTTCCCGATAAGGGGCGACATGATCAAAATGTCGCCCCTTATCCATTTTTGCGGCGAACATCGGTTTTGCGGCGAGCATCCCTGGAGTCCGGCTACCCTGAACTCCTCCCCGCTCCTCGTCCCCTGGAGTACACCTATGGCGCTCGACGCGATCCTGCAGGCGTTCGTCACCCTGAACGGCCTGGCCACCAGCCCCATCGTGCTTCTGGTCCTCGCCTTCATCGGCGCCTACCTCGGCAGCCGCGTCGTAGAGGTCATCCCGTACACCCGCCGCATCATCGAGCGCCGCGAGGCCCAGGCCGCCGCCGAACGCGAGTAGCACCGACCGCCGGGCCCCGCCTCGGGCCGGCACCTCAGGCCCTCGCGCCTGCCGCCGCAGCGCTGGCAGGTCGCGCGGCGCGGTAGCTCAGCCCCCGCGCTGGTCGCCGCAGTTCCGGCAGACGGGCGCGGGGCGATGGCTCAGGCCAGCAGCTCCAGCAGGTGGCGCAAGGTCTCCTCGGGGGCTTCCTCCGGCAGGAAGTGCCCGGCCTGGATCGGGCCGCCGCGCACGTCGGAGGCCCAGCCCCGCCACACCTCCAGCGGCCGGTACCACCGCCCGACCGCACCACCCGCGCTCCACAACACCAGCGTCGGGCACCGGATGAGCCGGCGGCCCCGATCGGCCTCGTCGTCGGCCACGTCGAGGGTGGCGGCGGCGCGGTACTCCTCGCAGATCGCATGCACGGTGCCCGGGTCACGGAACGCCGCCACGTAAGCGGCACGCACCGGCTCGGGAAACGCGCCCGGCACCTCCGACCAGGCGTCCAGCATGTGATCGACCAGCACCTCCGGCGCCGCCGCGATCATCCGCTCCGGCACCGGCTCAGGCGCCGCCAGGAACGACCACACCCAGAAACCCCGGCTGAACTCGGCGTCCGCCCGGGCATACACCTCACCCGTCGGTACGACGTCGAGCACCGCCAGGTGGCTGACCACGGCCGGATGATCGAGCGCCATCCGGTAGGCGCACCGCGCCCCCCGATCGTGACCCACCACCGCGAACCGCTCGAACCCCAGCGCCGCCATCACCTCGACCTGCTCGGCCGCGATCGCCCGCATCCGGTACGGCCCATGATCGGGCGCACTGGGCGGCTTCCCGCTCGCGCCGTAACCCCGCAGGTCGGTCGCGACCACCGTGAACTGCTCGGCCAGGGCCGGCGCGACGCGATGCCACATGAGGTGCGTCTCGGGAATGCCGTGCAACAACAGAACCGCCGGCCCCGCCCCACCCCGGACACCGTGGATGGTCGTCTGCGTGGTCGAAACATCGAACTCGTCGAAACCCTCGAACACCACAACCACGCTACCCGCCGGGTACGACATCCCTGCGACGGGACGGGACGAACCCGCGACCGCCCCTGCCGCCGTGCTGCGACGCAAGGGCGCGCTGAGACGGGACCAATGCCTCCTCCTGGGCCGGCCGCCGCACCGCCGGGCCGCCGGCCGCGAGGCGTCGCGGTGCGGGTGGTCGTAGGACCTCGACGCCGAGGGGCCGCGATGCGGACGGTCGCGGTGGCGCGGCTGTGGGTCCGCCTGCCGCGCGGCGCCGGCGCCGCCACGGTTCCCACGTGGCTCGCCGGCACGGCGCCGCGGTCGGCGCGGGCGACCACCAGGGGCCGCGATGTGGACGGGCTCAGGCGACGGCCGGGTGTTGGGGTCCGGGCGAGCCATGGGGTGATCGGGGCGGGTGCCGTGCGGGGCGGGTCAGGGGGTGATCGACGGGTGGGGGCGCCAGGCCAGTTGGGCGGCGCCGGCCAGGCTGGCCCGGACGCCCAGGGTGCTCGGCCTGACCTCGACCGCCCGTACGAAGGGCAGGCCCGTCACGTCGTCGAGCGCGTGCCGCAGCGGCTCGAACAGCACCTCCCCGGCGGCCGACACGCCACCGCCGATGACCACCGCCGTGAGCTCGACGGCCGCCGCCGTGGAGGCGATCATGCCGGCCAGGGCTCTGGCGCTGCGCTGGAAGGCCGCCACCGCGACGGGGTCTCCGGCGGCGGCGTCCTGGGCCAGCGTCCGCGCGTCGGCCCGCACCTCGCCCTGTGGCCCCCGGCCGAACGGCTCCGCGCCGCCGTCGGCGGGGTCCGCCCGCACCTCGCCCTGAGGACCCCGGCCGAACGGCTCCGCGCCGCCGTCGGCGGGGTCTGCTTGCACCTCGCCCTGAGGCCCCCGGGCGGAGGGCTCCGCGCCGTTGCTGGGACGGGAGGCGGTGGTGGTGGCCTCGGAGAGCGTGCCCGAGGAGGAGGCCGTGCCCGGTGACCAGCCGTTCTGCAGGGCCCAGCGGGCCATGTTGGGGCCGCTGGAGTAGCGTTCGACGCAGCCTCGCCCCCCGCATTCGCACCGCTCCCCGTAGGGGTCGATGCTCATGTGGCCGACGTGGCCGGCGTTGCCGGTCGGGCCGAGGAGTGGCACGCCGTCGATCACCAGGCCGCCGCCGATGCCGGTCGAGACGACGATGCCCAGCAGCGAGGTGCAGCCGCGGCCGGCGCCCAGCCAGTGCTCGCCGAGGGCGAAGCACTGTGCGTCGCCCGCCAGCACGGTGGGCAGGCCGGTCAGCTCGCGCACTTCGTCGCGCAGGGGGAAGCCGCGCCAGCTCGGCATGTTGACCGGGCTCACGGTGCCCGAGGCGAGGTCGACGGGGCCCGCGCAGCCGATGCCGGCCGCCTGCGGGGAGGGGCCGCCGTCGAGGACCTCCGTGATGAGGGCCGCCAGGGCGGACATGACCTCCTCGCGCGGTGTCGGGCGGGTGGCGGAACGCAGGATCGAACCGGCTTCGTCCACCAGTGCGGCGGCGAGCTTGGTTCCTCCGATGTCAATGGCAAGGACGCAGGTCATCAGTGTGTGTGGGGGTGGTCGGGCCGGCGGGGGGCGCCAGGGTGGTCCGGTGTGGGCATGGGTCTTACCTACTCGGTCGGGACAGTGGGCGGGACGACAAGGGACCTCCATACAAGCAGCAGCGTGCACGTGGTGCCGGCGCCCGTAACACTAAGCCCTTCCAAGATCAATGACAACGATGTCACCGGAGCCCTGTGGATAACTCGGGCCGACTGCCTGGCCTCTGTGGATAACCGGGCAGAAGAGGGTGGAGTAGGCGTGGTCCGGTGCGGAGAAGGCGGGGCGGCATGGAAGGATTGCGGGCATGAGCGCAGTGAAACTCGACGGCAAGGCGACCGCCGCCAAGATCAAGGCAGACCTCAAGACCCGGGTGGCAGCGCTCAAGGAACGCGGCATCACCCCCGGCCTCGGCACCGTCCTGGTCGGCGACGACCCCGGCAGCCAGATCTACGTCGCGGGCAAGCACCGCGACTGCGCCGAGGTGGGCATCGCCTCCATCCGCGTCGACCTGCCGGCGACCGCCACCCAGGCCGACGTCGAAGCGGCCATCGACGAGCTCAACGCCTCCCCGGCGTGCACGGGCTACATCGTCCAGCTCCCGCTGCCCAAGCAGCTCGACACGATGGCCCTGCTGGAGCGCATCGACCCGGCGAAAGACGCCGACGGCCTGCACCCGGTCAACCTCGGGCGGCTCGTCCACATGGTCGACGCCCCGCTGCCCTGCACCCCGCACGGCATCGTGCTGCTGCTCCAGGAGTACGGCGTCCCGATCAAGGGGGCCGAGGTCGCCGTGGTCGGCCGCGGCATCACGGTGGGCCGCTCGCTCGGCCTGCTGCTGACCCGCCGCAGCGAGAACGCCACCGTGACCCTCTGCCACACCGGCACCCAAGACCTGGCGGCCCACGTGCGCAGGGCCGACATCGTGGTGGCGGCGGCCGGGGTGCCCGAGCTGATCACGAAGGACATGGTCAAGCCGGGCGCCGCCGTGCTCGACGTCGGGGTCTCCCGCGTGAACGGCAAGATCGCCGGTGACGTGGCGCCCGACGTGGAGGAGGTCGCCGGTCACCTCACGCCCAACCCGGGCGGGGTCGGGCCGATGACCCGCGCGCTGCTCCTGTCGAACGTGGTCGAGGCCGCCGAGCGTCAACTCCCGTAGGCAATGTCCGGACACAGCCGGCGGGCCGTCACCGTTCCACGGTGACGGCCACGTCGAGCAGCAGGGGTGTCTCGCGGGTGGCGAGCGACGGCATGACCTCGTCGAGCGCCCCCGTCAGGTCGTCGTACGTCTCCACCCGCACCGCGGGACACCCGAGCGACCGGGCCAGCGCCCCCATGTCCACCTCGTCGAACGCGGGCCACGGCGCCTTGCCGCCGCCGTGTCTCTCGGCGAGCCCGTCCATGACGGCGTACCGGCCGTTGGCGAGCACGACGAACAGCGCGCCCACCCGGTAGTGGGCGGCGCTCCAGAGGGCCTGCACGCCGTACAGGGCGGAGCCGTCGCCGACGACCGCGACGACGGGCCGGTCGGGCTGCGCCATCCGCAGCCCGACCGCCGCGGGCAGGCCGAACCCGAGCCCGCCCATGGCGGCCGAGAGGAACCCGAAGGAGGTCCGGGCGGGCACGAGCGCGTGCAGGTCCGGGCGCGCGGACGGGGCCTCCTCGATGAGCGCGACGTCGTGGGGGAGCCGCCCGGCCAGCTCGCGCAGCACGTCCGTGGGGCGCAGCGGCCCGCCCGCGTACGGCGAGTGGCCGTGCGTGCGTGACCAGGCGCCGCCCCGCCCGGATGAGGGCACGAGGTCGGCCAGGCGGGCGCAGACGGCCTCGGGCGAGGCGAGGTACGCCAGGTCGGCCGGGCTGCGATGCGCCACGTCGGGATCGTCGGTGACCAGCGCGACCACGGTGCCGGCAGGGACGAGCGGCCCGGGCACGTACGAGTACTGCCGGAACACCGGCGCCCCCACCGCCAGCACCACGTCGTGGGGCGCCAGCCGCTCCCGCAGCTCGTCCCGCTCGCCGGGCAGCACCCCGCCGTACTGGGGATGGTCCTGCGGGAACCCGGCGCGCCCGCCGAACGACTCCTGGTAGACGGGGCACCCCAGCCGCTCGGCCAGCGCCACGAGCGCGGCCCAGCCGGAACCGACGCCCGCGCCGGAGACGATCGCCGGCCTGCGGGCCCCGGCCAGCAGCTCCACGAGGGGCGCGAGGTCGGCGTCGGCGACGGCGGCGGGCCGCAGCAGCCGTACGGGGGCGGCCACGGTCTCGCCGTCGAAGGGCGCCGCCCAGTCGTCCATGGGCACGACGACCAGCGCGGGCCCCCTCGACGTGGCGGCCTCGTGGTAGGCCCTGGCGACCGCGCCGGGCACGTCCTGGGCCCGTACCGGATGGTCGGCGCGTACGGGGTAGTCGCCGGCGAGCCCGGTCAGCCGCCCGGCGAGGAACGGCTCCAGCGCCAGATGCCGCCGGTCCTGCTGGCCGACGAGGACGACCAGCGGCACCCGGTTCTCCCTGGCGGTGGCGATGGCGTTGACGGCGTTGCCCAGCCCGGCGGCCGCGTGCAGCAGGGCCAGCGCGGGGGCGGCGCGGCCGATCGCCCAGCCGGTCGCCATGCCGACCACGGACCCTTCGTGCAGGCCGAGCACGAAACGCAGGTCGTCAGGGAGCCCGGCCAGCAGCGGCACCTCGGTGGAGCCGGGGTTGGCGAAGATGGTGGTCAGCTCGTAGCGGCGAAGGATGTCGAAGACGGCGTCCCTGACGGTCCTCAAAGTGCCTCCCAGCCTCGATGTGCCTGGAAGCTACGCCTTCACGGGCGCCTGTCAAGGGGGACGATCAGCGGCTCCGGTACCGGTCGGTGGCCAGGCGGGTGGCGCGGATGGCGGCGTCCGCGGTGTCGTAGCGCCGCTGCGCCAGCCCGACGAAGATGCAGTCGACGATGAGGAGCTGGCTGATCCGGCTGGCCAGCGCTCCGGGACGGAAGGCGGTCTCGCGGCCCGCCGACACGAGCGTGTGGTCGGCCAGCTCGGCCAGCGACGACCGCGGGTTGTTCGTGATGGCCACGATGGCGGCGCCGGCCTCGGCGGCGGTGCGGGCGGGCACGAGCACGTCGGGGGTCTCCCCGCTGCAGCTGATCGCCACGGCCACGTCGCCGGTTCTCAGCAGCGCCGCGCTGGTCAGCGCGAGGTGGGCGTCGCTGAACGGGTGGCTGGACAGCCCGATCCGCAGCAGTTTCTGCGACATGTCCGCCGCGACCAGCCCGGAGGCGGCGACCCCGTACACGTCGACGCGCCGCGCCTCGGAGATGGCCGCGACGACCTCGCCGAGCTGGTCGGGGTCGAGCTGGGCGGCGGTGTCGGCGAGCGCTTCCGACTCGGCCCGCGCCACCTTGGCGATGACGTCGGTGAGCGGGTCGTCGGGGCCGAGGTCGCCGGGCACGAGCCGCTCGGGCTCCTTGGCCACGGCCGCCGCCAGCGCGAAGCGGAGCTGGGAGTACCCGGAGAAGCCGAGCGCCCGCGCCGTGCGCACGATCGTCGCCTCGCTCGTCCCGGACACGCCGCTGAACTCGGTGATCGTGCTGCGCACGACCAGGCCGGGGTCGTCGAGGATGAGCCGCGCGATCGACTGCGCCGCCGGCGTGAGGGAGGGCAGCACGGCGCGTACGGCGGCGACCGGGTTGGCGGGCTCGGCGCTCACGTGACGATCCATTCGGCGACGGCCTGCGCGGAGACGCGGGAGATGCCGTGCGTGGCGACGTGGGTGGCGCCCGGCGGCGGGGCGGGGACGCCGGTGTCGACGATGATCGCGTCGGGCCGCACGGCCAGGGCCTTGGCGACGGTGTCGCGCACCCAGGGGTGGCGGGCGGCGTCGTGCACCACGAGCACGACCGGCCGCTCGTCGAAGGCGGGCAGCTCGCCGTCGGGGCCGAGCCGCACACTGTCCGTGTTCGGGAGCAGGGCGGCGAGCGCGGCGGTGACGCCGGTCTGCGTGGCGGGGTCCACGGCCTGGTTGAGCCGGGTGTTGATCTCGACGACCAGCGGGCCGCGGTCGAGCCCGGCGGTGCCCGACGTGGTCAGCGCCGCGCGGGCGGCCCGCAGGCCGACGCCCTGGTCGATGTCGTCGTGGGCCTTCGCGCGGGCGCCGGACTGGGAGGCGTACCAGCCGGACAGGGCGCGCACCCGCGCGGCGGCCTCCGCGAGCCTTTCCTCGGGCAGCCGCCCGTCGCGGACGGCGGCGACGACGGTGTCACGCAGCTCGCGCAGGCCGTCCTCGCTGGTCAGGCCGACGCAGACGGCGTCCACGCCGGCGGCGAGCGCGCGCACCGCGATCTCGCCGGGGCTGAACATGGCGGCCACCGCCCGCATCTCGATCGCGTCGGTGACGAGCATCCCGTCGAACCCGAGCTCGCCCCTGAGGAGCTCGGTCAGGACGGTACGGCTGAGCGTCGCCGGCATCGACGGGTCGAGGGCGGGCACGAGCAGGTGGCCGGACATGATCGAGCGCACCCCGGCGTCGATCGCGGCTCTGAACGGCGGCAGGTCGCGCTCGGCGAGCAGGTCGCGCGAGGCGTGCACGGTGGGCAGGGCCAGGTGGGAGTCGGTGACGGTGTCGCCGTGGCCGGGGAAGTGCTTGGCGCAGGCGGCGACGCCGGCGCCCTGGACGCCCCGCACGTAGGCGGCGGTGTGGCGGGCGACGAGCGCCGGTTCGGGGCCGAAGGAGCGCACGCCGATGACGGGGTTGGCGGGGTTGGCGTTCACGTCGGCGGAGGGCGCGTAGTCGAGCGTGATGTCGAGGTCGGCGAGCATCTTGCCGATCTGGCGGCCCACCTGCTCGGTGAGGTCCACGTCGTCCACGACGCCGAGCGCCCGGTTGCCGGGGAAGGAGCTGCCGGCCATGACCTCCAGGCGGGTGACCGTGCCGCCCTCCTCGTCGATGGCGATCACGGTGCCGGGGTGCTCGGCGCGGAGCTGCCGGACGAGCCGCCCGTTCACGGCGTTGCGGGCGAACAGGACCACGCCGCCGAGACCCTCCCCCAGCGCGCGGCGCAGCCAGTCGGGGGCGGAGGTTCCCTCGAACCCCGGATGCAGCACCGTCATCGCCAGTCTGTACAGGTCACCGCTCATCGGCATTTTCCTTCACAGTTGTTGATCTGAAGGTAATTTTCTGTCATCGTCGGCCTCGACACAACCACTTCCGGGAGGCCACCCCCCATGCCGAGCAGAAGGACTCTCCTGAAGGGTCTCGCCCTCGCCGCCGCCGCTTCCGCCGTCCCGCTGCCGGCCTTCGCCGAGACCGGCTACGTCCCGCCGTTACGGCAGATGCGGGGCATGTGGATCGCGTCCGTCGTCAACATCAACTGGCCGTCCAAGCCCGGGCTGAGCGCCGACGAGCAGAAGGCCGAATACCTCGCCTGGCTCGACGTGGCCGTCCAGCGGAAGCTCAACTCGGTCTTCGTGCAGATCAGGCCGACGGCCGACGCGTTCTGGCCGTCACCGTACGAGCCGTGGTCGCAGTACCTCACCGGCACCCAGGGCCAGGACCCCGGCTACGACCCGCTCGGGTTCGCCGTGGAGGAGACGCACAAGCGCGGCCTGGCCTTCCACGCCTGGTTCAACCCGTACCGGGTCTCGATGCAGGCCGACCCCGCCAAGCTGCACCCCGACCACCCCGGCCGGCGGCACCCCGACTGGATCCTGCCGTTCGGCGGCAAGCTCTACTACAACCCCGGCATCCCCGAGGTCCGCAAGTTCTGCCAGGACGCCATGATGGACGCGGTCACCCGCTACGACATCGACGGCCTGCACTTCGACGACTACTTCTACCCGACCAACACCACGGCCTTCGACGACGCCGAGGAGTTCGCCAAGTACGGCGCCGGCTTCCCCGACCTGGCCTCCTGGCGGCGCAACAACGTCGACCTCATGGTCTCGGAGATGCAGCAGCGCGTCCTGGCGGCCAAGCCGGAGATCGCCTGGGGCATCAGCCCGTCCGGCATCTGGCGCAACAAGGCCAGCGACCCGCTCGGCTCCGACACCAACGGCGGCCAGTCCTACGACAACCTGCACGCCGACACCCGGGGCTGGGTCAAGAAGGGCTGGCTCGACTACATCGCGCCGCAGCTCTACTGGTACATCGGGCAGCCCCCGGCCGACTACTCCAAGCTCGTGCCCTGGTGGTCGGACGTCGCCAGTGGCACGAACACGTTGTTGTGGATCGGGCAGGCGGCGTACAAGGCGGGCGACCCCGCGCAGGCCGCCGAGTGGCAGGTGCCGGGCGAGCTGTCCAGGCATCTGACGCTCAACCGCGAGCACCCCGAGATCTCCGGCGACATCTGGTACAACGCCAACGACGTCAAGGTGGACCGGATCGGCTCCATCTCCGCCGCCGTCAACGACCACTACCAGCGGCCCGCGCTGGCGCCCGTGCTGCCCAGGCTGGCCGGCGGGCAGCCGCCCAGGCGGCCGGTGCTCGCCTCCGCGCGCCGCCGCGCGGACGGGGTGGAGGTACGGGCGGTGGCCACCGGCAGGGACGAGCCGTTCCTGTTCGCCATCTTCCGCTTCGACCGGCACGCGGGCTCCGGCGACTTCGCCGACGCGCGCCACCTCGTCGCGGTCGTGCCGGGCGACCGGCAGATCCGCTGGACCGACCCCGACGGCAGGCGCGGCGACCACTACTACGCGGTCGCGGTGGACCGGGCCAACCGGACGAGCAAGCCGAGCAACGGTTTCCGGGCGATCTGAGGGGATGCCGCCGGGACGGATTCCAGGCGCTGAGGGATGCCGCCGGACGGATGCCGGGCGATCTGAGGGATGCTGCCCGGGCATGGAGAACGGATGATGAAGTGAGTTGATCTGAGGGCGTGCTGCGCCTGCGCGCGTCGCCGGCCATTTCCTGACCGGCGACGAGCCCGGCGCCGCCCTTCGGACGGTCACCGCTGCTCGAACCCTGCCGAGATCGGCACGGTAGTGGGTGGCTCAAGGTTCCGGGATGCTGCCGGAACCCCTCGCCGTAGCCCCGGTCGCGAATCCAGAAGCCCTGTTAAGACGCCCTGCGCCCGGCCGCCGATGGCTGCTCGGCCGTGGCACCCGACGCGCGCTGTGGCGGGACCACAGGGGTCGGGCGCACCAGACCGAGCGCCACGACCTCGTTGGCCAGCCGGGTGCGCCGGTTGGTGCCTTCGGGGATCCTGAACTTCTGGTAGAGCCGCAGCAGGTGCTGCTTGACCGCGGCCTCCGTCACGACCAGGTCGTCGGCGATCTCGCGTGCGGTCGCCGGAGCGACGAACGCCTCGTCCGACAGCGCCGGCCTGCAGAGCGAGGTCAGCACGTCGACCTCGCGCCTGGTCAGCTCGGGCGCGGCCGCCCTGCGCAGCTCGACCTCGGGGGTGAAGTCCTCTCGGGGGACTCCACCGATGCGACCCCGCGCCGCGCCGAAGGAGACGACGTCGCCGTCGTCAAGGACCCTCCGGGCGATCGGCCTGCCGTTCACCCGCGTGCCGTTCCTGGACAGGCCCAGGTCCACGACGTACAGGTAAGGTCCTCGTCTGACGAACTCGGCATGGAGTCGAGACACGCTGGGATCGGTGAGCCGGATATCGACACCCCGGCCCCTTCCGACCGTCGTGATCTCGGGGCGCAACGGGACCACCTCGCCAGTGTCCTCGATGCGTATGAACGGCCCCTCCACGGCAGTTCCTCCCCAGGTAGCCCGCCGTAACTATTACTACAGCTCCGGCTTACCCAACCGAGGGGATGCGGAATCTCCTTTGCCGAAAGGAGAATCAGTCGTGAAATTGGTCTGGACCTTTGCGGTCGGTTTTGCCTGCTCACGGGTAGACTTCGGTCGAAGATAAGCGGAGGAAACACTCATGGCGGACAAGCCCACGAAAGGTCTGGCCGATGTCGTCGCGGCGTCCACGGCGCTGAGTGACATCGACGGAAAGGCCGGTCGCCTCTTCTACCGTGGATATGACATCCACGACCTGGCCGGCCGCGCGACGTTCGAGGAGACCGCACACCTGCTCCAGCGTGGCAAGCTGCCCACCCGCTCCGAGCTCGACGCGTACGGTGCCGAGCTGGCGCAGGGCAGGGAGCTGGGCGCCCTGGTGTCCGCGAACATCGAAGAGATCGCCGAGAAACAGAAACCCATGGAGGCGCTGCGCTCGCTGGTCTCGCTCTCCGGCGCCGACGACCCCGACAAGGACTCCATCACCCCCGACGCCAACCTGCGCAAGGCGGCCCGCCTGGTCGCGCAGCAGCCGCTGCTCGTCGCCCGCTACCACGCCGCCCGCACCGGCTCCGAGGTCCCCGAGCCGGACCCCTCACTGAGCATCGCCGCGAACTTCCTGCTCCAGGTCACCGGCCGCACCCCCGACCCGCGCGAGGTCGAGATCTTCGACGAGTGCCTGGTGCTGCACGCCGACCACACCATGAACGCCTCCACCTTCGCCGCCCGCGTCTGCGCCGCGACCCTGTCGGACATGCACTCCGCCATCGTCGCCGCCATCGGCACCCTCAAGGGCCCGCTGCACGGCGGGGCGAACGAGCAGGTCATGAAGACCCTGGAGTCGCTCACCCCGGGAGGCGTGGCCCAGGCCGTCCGCGACAAGCTCGCCGCCGGCGAGAAGATCATGGGCTTCGGTCACCGCGTCTACAAGACCGAGGACCCGCGCGCCACGCACCTGCGCAAGATGTCGGCCGAGCTGGGCGAGTCCAGCGGCGACGACACCTACTACCGGATGTCGAAGGAGATGGAGGAGGTCGTCTTCGAGACCAAGGGTCTCTACCCCAACGTCGACTTCTACGCCGCCTCCGTCTACCACTACCTCGGCATCCCCACCGACCTGTTCACGCCGGTCTTCTCCATCAGCCGCATGTCCGGCTGGACCGCTCACGTCATCGAGCAGCACGCCGACAACCGGCTGATCCGCCCCGACAGTGAGTACATCGGGGAGACCGACCAGAAGTGGAAGCCGATCGAAGAACGGTGAGCCATCAGTCCGAGAAACAGGAGACTTGGGGGCCGTACCCGCTGATCCTGGCGGGTGCGGCCGTCGGCGTGCTCGTGACCTTCGTCGTGAATCCGCGCTGGGGCGGGTTCGTGCTGGGCGCCGTCATCATGATCGCCGCCGCGCTGCGTTTCGCCGGCTACGGCGGGCAGCTCGCGCTGAGGAGCAGGAAGATCGACGTCATCACGCTGTCCGTCTTCGGATTCGTGCTGGTCCTGACCTCGCTCCTGCTTTACAACAACGAGCTGAAGGCGCTCATCCTGTCCCTTTTCGCACCGTGACCTGGCGGTCCGATAGCCTCAACGCATCCATTCATTGAAGGGGAACCATTCGCATGCCCAAGATCAAGGTGGAGGGCCCCGTCGTCGAGCTTGACGGCGACGAGATGACCCGGATCATCTGGCAGTTCATCAAGGACCAGCTGATCCTTCCCTACCTCGACGTCGACCTGAAGTACTACGACCTCGGCATCGAGCACCGAGACGCCACGGACGACCAGGTCACCATCGACGCCGCGAACGCCATCAAGAAGTACGGCGTCGGTGTGAAGTGCGCCACCATCACCCCGGACGAGGCGCGCGTCGAGGAGTTCGGCCTCAAGAAGATGTGGAAGTCCCCCAACGGGACCATCCGCAACATCCTCGGCGGCGTGATCTTCCGCGAGCCGATCATCATGTCGAACGTGCCGCGGCTCGTGCCCGGCTGGACCAAGCCGATCGTCGTCGGCCGTCACGCCTTCGGCGACCAGTACCGCGCGACCGACCTGAAGATCCCCGGCGAGGGCACGCTCACCCTGACGTACACGCCGAAGGACGGCTCCGAGCCGATCGAGCTCGACGTGTACGACTTCCCCGGCTCGGGCGTCGCGATGGCGATGTACAACCTCGACGAGTCGATCCGCGACTTCGCCCGCGCGTCGATGCGTTACGGCCTGGCCCGCAACTACCCGGTCTACCTCTCGACGAAGAACACCATCCTCAAGGCGTACGACGGCCGCTTCAAGGACATCTTCGCCGAGGTCTACGAGAGCGAGTTCAAGGACGAGTTCGAGAAGGCCGGCCTGACCTACGAGCACCGCCTCATCGACGACATGGTCGCCGCGGCGCTGAAGTGGGAGGGCGGCTACGTCTGGGCCGCGAAGAACTACGACGGCGACGTCCAGTCCGACACCGTCGCCCAGGGCTTCGGCTCGCTCGGCCTGATGACCTCGGTCCTGATGACCCCCGACGGCCAGACCGTCGAGGCCGAGGCCGCGCACGGCACCGTGACCCGCCACTACCGCCAGCACCAGCAGGGCAAGCCCACCTCCACCAACCCGATCGCCTCGATCTTCGCGTGGACGCGTGGCCTGGCCCACCGCGGCAAGCTCGACAACACCCCCGAGGTGACCGACTTCGCGAACAAGCTGGAGCAGGTCTGCATCGAGACCGTCGAGGGCGGTCAGATGACCAAGGACCTCGCGCTGCTCGTCGGCGGCGACGCCGAGTGGCTCACCACTCAGGACTTCCTGGCGGCTCTCGACGAGAACCTCAAGAAGAAGATGTCGGCCTAAGCGCCGCGGAAAACGGCCTCTACCTGCGGATCCCCCGCGTGGTAGAGGTCGTTTCACTGTCTGCCGCCGCCCCGGGCGCGGTCGGCTTTTTGGGGGTTTCCCACAAATGCAGCCCCGAAGCGTGCGCTGTGTACGACATGGGCGCAGCCGGTCGTCAGGCGGAAGAGTTGATACTGCACGGGGCTGTCGTGCCGCAGGGGCGCACATCGTTGGTCTACAGGAGGGCTCGGTCGGGTGTTCAGTCGTGTCGCCATCGTCAATCGTGGTGAGGCCGCAATGCGGCTCATCCACGCCGTACGTGACCTCGCCGCGGAGACCGGGACACGGATGGAGACCGTCGCCCTGTTCACCGACGTCGACCGTACGGCCACGTTCGTCCGCGAGGCGGATCTGTCCTACGACCTGGGCCCGGCCGCGGCGCGCCCGTACCTCGACCTGAAGGTGCTGGAGCGGGCGCTGCTGGAGACGGGGGCCGACGCGGCGTGGGTCGGGTGGGGCTTCGTCGCCGAGGACCCGGCGTTCGCGGAGCTGTGCGAGCGGATCGGGGTCACCTTCGTCGGGCCGAGCCCGACGCCATGCGCAAGCTCGGCGACAAGATCGGCGCGAAGCTGATCGCCGAGGAGGTCGGCGTGCCGGTCGCGCCGTGGAGCCGGGGCGCGGTCGAGACGCTCGACGCCGCCCGCGAGGCGGCGGCGCGGATCGGGTACCCGCTGATGCTGAAGGCCACCGCGGGCGGCGGCGGGCGCGGCATCCGCGTCATCCACGACGAGGCGGAGCTGGATGCCGCCTACGAGCGCACCAGCCAGGAGGCGGCGCGGGCGTTCGGCAGCGGCGTGGTGTTCCTGGAGCGGCTGGTCACCGGGGCCCGGCACGTCGAGGTGCAGGTGATCGCCGACGGGCAGGGCACCGCGTGGGCGCTGGGCGTCCGTGACTGCTCGGTGCAGCGGCGCAACCAGAAGATCATCGAGGAGTCGGCGTCGCCGGTGCTCGGCCCGGAGCAGGTGGCCGAGCTGAAGGCGGCGGCCGAGCGGCTGGCCGTCCGGGTCGGTTACCGTGGCGCGGCCACCGTCGAGTTCCTCTACCACCCGGGCGAGCGGATGTTCGCCTTCCTGGAGGTCAACACCCGGCTCCAGGTGGAGCACCCGATCACCGAGGCCACCACCGGGTTCGACCTGGTCAAGGCACAGCTGCACGTGGCCTCCGGCGGCCGGCTCGAAGGCGCGCCGCCGGCCGAGCGCGGCCACGCCATCGAGGCCAGGCTCAACGCCGAGGACCCCGACCGCGACTTCGCGCCGTCGCCGGGCCGCATCGCCCGGCTCGACCTGCCCGCCGGGCCCGGCATCCGGGTCGACACCGGCGTCAGCGAGGGCGACACGATCCCGGCCGACTTCGACTCCATGATCGCGAAGATCATCGCGTACGGCCGCGACCGCGACGAGGCGCTCGGGCGGCTGCGCCGGGCGATGTCGCGCACGTCCGTCATCATCGAGGGCGGCGCCACCAACAAGAGCTTCGTGCTCGACCTGCTCGACCAGCCCGAGGTGATCGACGCCAGCGCCGACACCGGCTGGATCGACCGCGTCCGCGGCGAGGGCAGGCTCGTCTCGCACCGCCACTCCGGCGTCGCGCTGGCCGCCGCGGCGATCGAGGCGTACGAGGAGGAGGAGCGCGCCGAGCGGCAGCGGCTGCTCGCGACCGCGTTCGGCGGGCGCCCGCAGGTGCAGCACAAGAGCAGCCGGCCGCTCGACCTCAAGCTGCGCGGCGCCGGCTACCGCGTGCGGGTCGCCCGGGTCGGCGCCCACCGCTTCCGCGTCGCCGTCGAGGCGGGCGGCGACGTGCGCACCGCCGACGTCGAGCTCGACCGTTTCGACCGTTACACCGGCCAGATCGTCGTCAACGGCAGCCGCTACCGGCTGCTCACCGGCACGCACGGGGCCACCCACCTGATCGAGGTGGACGGCGTGGCGCACCGCGTCAGCCGCGACGAGGGCGGCGTCGTCCGCTCGCCGGCGCCCGCGCTGGTCGTCGCCACGCCGCTGGAGGTCGGCGCCGAGGTCGAGGCGGGCGCCCCGGTCCTGGTGCTGGAGTCCATGAAGATGGAGACGGTGCTGCGGGCGCCGTTCAAGGCGCGGCTGAAGGAGATCTCCGTCTCCGTCGGCAGCCAGGTCGAGACCGGCGCGCCGCTGCTGCGGCTGGAGCCGCTGGCCGACGACGACGCCGCGCTCGAGGAGGTGGCCGGCGCCGTCGACCTCGACCTGCCCGCCGCGCCCGGCGAGATCCCGGCGCGCGAGCGCACCAGGCGCGGCCAGGAGGGCCTGCGCAGCCTGCTGCTGGGCTACGACCTCGACCCGCACGGCGAGCGCGCGATGATCGACGACTACCTCGAAGCGCGCCGCGCCGCCATCGAGGAGGGGCACCGGCCGCTGGAGGAGGAGCTGGAGCTGTTCGAGGTCTTCGCCGACCTGGCCGAGCTGAGCCGCAACCGGCCGGCCGGCGAGGACGGCGACGAGCACGTGCACAGCCCGCGCGAGTTCTTCCACACCTACCTGCAGAGCCTCGACGTCGAGCGGGCCGGGCTGCCGGCCAGCTTCCAGGCCAAGCTGGCCAAGGCGCTGCGGCACTACGGCGTCACCGACCTGGAGCGCACGAGCGAGCTCGAAGGCGCCGTGTTCCGCATCTTCCTGGCCCAGCAGCGCGCCTCCGCCGACGCCGCCGTCCTGGCGACCCTGCTGCGCACCTGGCTGCGCGAGCCGCCGCCCGACGGCGCGCTGCGCGAGCCCGCCGGGCTCGTGCTGGAGCGGCTGCTGGCCGCCACGCAGGTCCGCTTCCCGGTGATCTCCGACCTCGCGCGCGGCGTCGTGTTCGCCTGGTTCGGCCAGCCGCTGCTGCGCCGCAACCGCGCCCGCGTCTACGCCGCCGTCCGCAAGCACCTGCGCCACCTCGACGCGCACCCCGACGCGCCCGACCGCGCCGAGCGCATCGCCGAGATGGTCCGCAGCACCGAGCCGCTGGTGCGGCTGCTCGGCCAGCGCCTCGTCCGCGACGACCTCGACAACGCGGTCATGCTGGAGGTGCTGACCCGGCGCTACTACGGCAACAAGCCGCTCATCGCCGTGCGCACCAGCCAGGTCGCGGGCTGCGCGTTCGTGATCGCCGAGCGCGCCGGCTCGTGCGTGGTCTCCTCCGCGGTGAGCTTCGAGGCGCTGGGCAGCGCGCTGCGCGGCCTGGCCGAGCTGGCCGGCGACCGCCAGGACGTCGTCGACGCCGACATCTACCTCGCCTGGGAGGGGCAGCCGGAGGACTCCGACGCGATGGCCGCCGCGCTGCACGAGGTCGTCGCCGCGCAGCCGCTGCCGGAGCAGGTCCGCCGCATCACCGCCACCGTCGCGGGGCGCGGCGGCGCGGTCATGCACCACCACTTCACCTTCCGCCCCTCGGCCGAGGGGATGGCGGAGGAGCGGCTGATCCGCGGCCTGCACCCGTACATCGCCGAGCGCATGCAGCTCCAGCGGCTCGGCAAGTTCGACCTCACCCGGCTCCCGTCCTCCGACGAGGAGGTCTACCTCTTCCAGTGCGTGGCGCGGGAGAACCCGTCCGACGACCGCCTGATCGCCTTCGCCCAGGTGCGCGACCTGACCGAGCTGCGCGAGCACGACGGCCGGCTGGTCGCGCTGCCGACGGCCGAGGACGTCATCGCCGCCTGCGTCGACTCCATCCGCCGGGCCCAGGCGCGGCGGCCGTCGAAGAAGCGCCTCAACACCAACCGGATCGTGGTCTACGTCTGGCCGCCCAGCAACCTCACCCGCGCCGAGATCGAGATGCTCGCCCGGCGCGTGCTGCCGACGACCGCGGGCGCCGGGCTGGAGGAGACGCTGTTCATCGCGCGCCAGCGCGACCCGGAGACGGGCGCGCTGACCAAGGTGGCCGTGCGCATCTCCCTCGACGCCACCGGCGCGCCCAAGCTGACCATCGGCCAGCCGTCCGACGAGCCGATCGAGCCGCTCGACGACTACCGGCAGAAGGTCCTGCGGGCCAGCAGCCGCAACACCGTCTACCCGTACGAGCTGACCGGCATGCTCGGCGACTTCGTCGAGCACGACCTCGACGAGAACCACGCGCTGGTGCCCGTCGACCGGCCGAAGGGCCGCAACACGGCGGCCATCGTCGCGGGCGTGGTCACCACCCGCACCAGGCGGCACCCCGAGGGCATCGCCAGGGTCGTGCTGCTCGGCGACCCGACGAAGTCGCTCGGCGCGCTGTCGGAGCCGGAGTGCCGCCGGGTGATCGCCGCCCTCGACCTGGCCGAGCGGATGCGGGTGCCGCTGGAGTGGTACGCGCTGTCGGCCGGCGCCCGGATCTCCATGGAGTCCGGCACCGAGAACATGGACTGGATCGCCGCGGCGCTCAAGCGCATCGTGGAGTTCACCCAGGACGGCGGCGAGATCAACATCGTGGTCGCGGGCATCAACGTGGGCGCGCAGCCGTACTGGAACGCCGAGGCGACGATGCTCATGCACACCAAGGGCATCCTGGTCATGACGCCCGACTCGGCCATGGTGCTCACGGGCAAGCAGGCGCTCGACTTCTCGGGCGGCGTGTCGGCCGAGGACAACTTCGGCATCGGCGGCTACGACCGCGTGATGGGCCCCAACGGGCAGGCCCAGTACTGGGCGCCGAACCTGTCCGCGGCCCGCGACGTGCTGATGTCGCACTACGACCACACCTACGTCGCCCCCGGCGAGCAGGGGCCGCGTCGGGCGAAGACGACCGACCCGGTCGACCGCGACATCTCCGACTTCCCGCACGTGGTGGAGGGCAGCGACTTCAGCACGGTCGGCGAGATCTTCTCCAGCACGGCCAACCCCGACCGCAAGAAGCCGTTCGACATCCGCACGGTGATGCGGGCGCTGTCGGACCAGGACCACCCGGTGCTGGAGCGCTGGGCGGGCATGGCCGACGCGGAGACGGCGGTCGTCCAGGACGTGCACCTCGGCGGCATGCCGGTGTGCCTGCTCGGCATCGAGTCGCGCTCGGTGCCGCGGCGCGGCTTCCCGCCCACCGACGGCCCCGACACCTACACGGCGGGCACGTTGTTCCCGAGGTCGTCGAAGAAGGCGGCGCGGGCGATCAACGCGGCCAGCGGCAACCGGCCGCTGGTGGTGCTGGCGAACCTGTCCGGCTTCGACGGCTCGCCGGAGTCGATGCGCAAGCTGCAGCTCGAGTACGGCGCCGAGATCGGCCGGGCGATCGTGAACTTCCGCGGGCCCATCGTGTTCTGCGTGATCTCGCGCTACCACGGTGGCGCGTTCGTGGTGTTCTCCAAGGCGCTCAACCCGAACATGACCGTGCTGGCGCTGGAGGGCTCCTACGCCTCGGTGCTGGGCGGGGCCCCGGCCGCCGCGGCGGTCTTCTCCGGTGAGGTCAACGCCCGTACCGCGGCGGATCCGCGCGTCCAGGACCTGGAGGCGCGCGTCGCGGCGGCGTCCGGGGCCGACCGGGCGGCGCTGACGGCCGAGCTCGACGAGCTGCGCACCTCGGTGCGCTCGGAGAAGCTGGGCGAGGTGGCGGCGGAGTTCGACCGCGTGCACAACATCCGGCGCGCGGTCGAGGTCGGCTCCGTGGACGCGGTCATCAGCGCCGCGGAGCTGCGCCCGCGGATCATCGAGGCCATCGAGGCCCGGCTGAAGTAACGATCGTCGCAGGTGAGGGGCCGTCCGCCGGGCGGCCCCTTTCCCATGTCTTGACGCGTACGGCGGCGTGGCGGTGTTGATCACGTGGGTATGAGCCAGCTCAAGAACAGTCGTACGCGTTTCGGGGGGTTCGGATGCGACTGAGAATTTTGGGTGGGCTGGGGGTGCTCACTGCCGCCGTGATCCTGACCGGCTGCGACTCTCAGCCGGACACCACGAAGCTGGCCGGGACCAAGGTGGACGCCGCCGCCAAGCTGAAGGCGACCAAGGCGGCCAAGGTCAAGAACGCCGCCAAGGTGAAGGCCAACGAGCTCGGGCAGATCCCGGTGCTGATGTTCCACCGGATCGTGCCGAAGCCGCAGACGACCGACGACAGGTCGCCCCAGCAGTTCAGGGCGGACCTGGAACGGCTGGTGCGGGAGGACTACGTGCCGATCACGGCCGCCGAGATGGTGGCCGGCAAGATCGACATCCCGGCCGGCAAGCACCCCGTGGTGCTGACCTTCGACGACTCCTCGCCCTCACAGCTCACGCTGAACGAGATGGGCGTGCCGCAGAAGGACACCGCGGTCGCGATACTCAAGGAGGTCGCCGCCGCGCACCCGGGCTGGAAGCCCAAGGCCACGTTCTACGTCACGCGCGACATGTTCGGCAAGACCACGCGCGAGGAGCAGGCGCAGATGCTGCTCTGGCTCAAGGACAACGGCTTCGAGATCGGCAACCACACCAGCGACCACCTCAACCTGCGCGGCCGCTCGCACAAGGAGGTCGAGGAGCAGATCGGCAAGATCGCCCAGCAGATCAACTCGCTGTCGTACACCAAGCCGACCACGATCGCCCTGCCGTACGGCAACCAGCCGAACAAGAAGGACTGGGCGCTGAACGGCAAGCTCTACAAGCACCAGGGGGCCTTCCTGGCCGGGTACACGCCCGCGCCGGCGCCCTTCAGCAAGTCGTTCGACGCGGCGGGCATCCCGCGCATCAAGGCCATGGACAAGAAGGGCGACTGCGCGCAGTTCTGCTCGCACGCCTGGCTCGACTGGCTCAAGAAGAACCCGGACATGCGCTACACCTCGGACGGTGACGTGCGCACGGTGGCCTATCCGAAGTACAAGGCGCCGTACCTGCGCAAGTCCTTCACCACCTGGAGCCTGCCCTACTGAACGACGCGGAAGGTGATCCCCGCGCGGTGCAGGCGCTCGATGAGGGGCCGGCCCATGGCCGAGGCCGTGGTGAGCTGGCCCGCCCGTTCGGGGACGTCGTCGAAGGCCAGGCAGAGAGCCGACTCCGCGAGCATCTTCGCGGTCTCGTCGTAGCCGGGGTCGCCGCCCGCGACCTCCGTGACGACGCGCTCGCCGCCGCCCTCGCCCAGGAACGTGACCTTGAACCAGCTCCTGGCCCGCCGGGCCGGTGACGGCCCCTCACCGGGGCGTACCCGGCCCCGCATCCAGCGGCGGGCCGGCGGGAGCTGGGCGAGCGCCGCGAACGCGCCCGCGCCCGCCACCGTGGCCAGCGCGCGCGGCAGCGTGCGGACGGCGTAGTGCTGGCGGTAGGTGAAGTCGGGGCCGTAGCGGTCGAGCAGGCGCGCGGAGTAGCCGACGATGTGCGGGTCGACGGTCGGCATGGGCAGGGCCCAGCCGCCCACGTAGCGCAGCCCGCCGGGCCGGGAGCTGACCGTGCGGCCCTTGGGCCTGGGCTCGGCCGAGCGGCGCTGTGTGGCCTGCTCGGCGGCCTGGCGGGCGCGGCCCAGCACCGTCAGCACGGTGGCCGCCGTGCCGCCCGACGGGCGCCCGTGGACGCGCAGGAAGCCGCTGACCCGCAAGGGGACGCCCTCCGGCAGGCGGGTGATGGTGTAAAGGACGCCGAGGTCCCACGGGATCGAGTCGAAGCCGCACGCGTGCACCAGCTTGGCGCCGCTGCGGGCCGCGCGGTCGTGGTAGCGCACGTACACGCGGTCCACGAACTCCTGCTCGCCTGTGAGGTCGAGATAGTGGGTGCCGGCGTCGGCGCAGGCGGCGACCAGCGGCTCGCCGTGCAGCGCGTACGGGCCGACCGTGGTCGCCAGCACCCGGGTCTGCCGGGCGAGCTTCGCGAGCGAGGCCGCGTCCGCCGCGTCGGCGACCAGCACCGGCACGTCCAGCCCCAGCCGCTCCAGCCTGGCCCGGTCGCGCCCCGCCAACGCCCAGCGGGTGCCGGGCCCCGCGGCCCTGGCGAGGTAGGCGGCCGTCAGCGCGCCGGTGAACCCGCTCGCGCCGAACAACACGATGTCGAAGGGGCGATCCATGATCCTGAGGCTTCCCCGAACGGGCGGGAGAAGCAAGGCGGGCGGGGCTCGCGATCAACGAAAGACACGAAGCCGTGACGTAGCCAAACCTTAACCGATCCCTGCGAAGTTGCCGATCGTCGTAAAGTTTGCGTCGATGGGGTTCTGTACACGTGGGGATGACGAATGCCGCAAATCTCGCCGCTGGTCGCCGGCGATCCCACCGAGCTGGGGTCCTTCCGGCTGTCCGGGCGGATCGGCGAAGGTGGCCAGGGCATCGTCTACCTGGGCGTCAACGACGCCGGTGAGCGTGCCGCGATCAAGCTGCTGCACGTCAAGTTCAGCGGCGACACCATCGCCAGGTCACGCTTCGCCAGGGAGCTGAAGGCGGCGCAGCGGGTGGCGTCGTTCTGCACCGCCCGCGTGATCGAGGCCGACCTCGACGGCGACACGCCGTACATCGCCAGCGAGTACATCGACGGCCGGCCGCTGCGCGAGGTCGTCGAGACCGACGGGCCGCTCACCGGCACGGCCCTCGACCGGCTGGCCATCGGCACCGCCACCGCGCTCACCGCGATCCACCACGCCTCGATCGTGCACCGCGACTTCAAGCCCGACAACGTGCTCATCGCCGCCGACGGGCCGCGCGTCGTCGACTTCGGCATCGCCCGGATCATCGACTCCACCGGCACGATCACCAGCCGGGCCATCGGCACGCCCGCCTACATGGCGCCCGAGCAGATCGCCGGCGACGACATCGGGCCGTTCACCGACGTGTTCTCGTGGGGGGCGACCATCGCCTTCGCGGCCACCGGGCAGGTCGCCTTCGAGGGCAAGTCCATCGCGACCGTCCTCAACCGCATCCTCAACCACGAGGTCGACGTCACCATGCTGCACGAGCCGCTGCGCGGCGTCGTGCGGGAGGCGCTGGCCAAGTCGCCGGCCGAGCGGCCGTCGGCCGACCAGATCCTGCTGCGGCTGCTGGGGCAGTCGTCGTCGGTGAAGGGGGCCTCCACGGCGGTGCTCACCCGGGGCGTGCAGGTGGCCAGCGACGACACCACGCCGTTCATCAGGGTGCCGTCCCGGTCGATCACCGACCAGCACAAGGGGTCCGTGGTGCCGTCGTCCAGAACCGGCGCCTCCCCGGTGACCGGCCCTCAGACGGGTTCCGCCGCCTCCCCGTCCGGTGAGACGGGCGGGTCGGGGGCGCAGGAGCACCGGCCCGTCACGGGGCAGGGCGGGCTGCCCGCCGGTCCCGCCGGGCAGCCCGCCTTGACAGCGCCGTCGGCGAGCACGGCAGGCCACGCGGCGCCCACGGGCCCCGCGGAAGGGGGCGGGGCGCCGTACGCGATGCCCGGGCCCGCGGCGCCCGCGCGGCGCGGGCGGGCGAAGGTCTGGCTGGCGGTGGCCACCGCGCTCGTGCTGGTCGCCGCCGCGGCGATCGCGCTGGCGATGAACGGCGGCCTGTCCGCTCTGCAGTTTCTCCAGGGGACGGAGCCTGAGGAGACGCCCGGGCCGAAGACCGGCGCCACGTTCTCGACGGTCGCCGACAAGGTGGCGCAGACCGGGAAGATCGTGATCGGCGTCAAGGGCGACCTGCCGGGCGTCGCGCTGCAGAACGGCGACGACTTCCAGGGCTTCGACATCGAGATCGCCCAGCGCATCGCGGCGGAGCTGGGGGCCAAGGAGACCACGTTCGTCCGGGTGGGCCGCGAGGAGCGCTCGAAGGCCCTGGCCGAAGGGCGGGTGGACCTGGTCATTGCCACGTACTCGATCGACAGGAGCGAGACGCAGTTCGCCGGGCCGTACTATCTGGCGCACCAGGACCTCCTGGTGCGCGCGGGCGGCGGCATCGACGAGCTGGGCGACCTGAAGGGCAAGCGGATCTGCGCGCCCAACAGCCCGTCCGTCGGCGCCGTGCAGGACAAGGTGAAGGTCGAGCCGGTCACGGCCAGCGACTACGCCGCCTGCATGGACCTGCTCAGGAGCGGCAAGGTCGACGCCGTGCCGGGCGACGACCTGATCCTGGCGGGCTTCGCGGCCAGGGAGAACATGCGGTACAAGATCCTCGGCGCCAAGCTCACCAACGAGCGCTACGGCGTGGGCATCAAGCGCGGCGACGTCCGCACCTGCCAGGCGGTGGAGGCGGTGATCGCCGACTTCTACGCCAAGGGCTACATCGAGCAGCTCCTGACCAGGTACTTCGAGAAGGTCGACTTCGAGGCGGAGCTGAAGGTGCCCGCGATGGAAACCTGCTGATGACGAGCGGGTAACATCCCAGGCGTCAACGTTCTCGCTGCGAGTTAGGGGAAGGCCATGGCGTCGTCAGCCACTGTGCCCGTCAAGGTGACTGTCACCGGAGCCGCCGGCCAGATCGGCTACGCATTGCTGTTCCGCATCGCGTCGGGGCAGCTGCTGGGCGCCGACGTTCCGGTCAAGCTCAGCCTGCTGGAGATCCCGGCGGCGGTGAAGGCGGCCGAGGGCACCGCGATGGAGCTGGACGACTGCGCGTTCCCGCTGCTGTCCGGCATCGAGATCACCGATGACCCCAACGTCGCCTTCGACGGCGCCAACGTGGCGCTGCTGGTGGGCGCCATGCCGCGCAAGGCCGGCATGGAGCGCGGCGACCTGCTCGGCGCCAACGGCGGCATCTTCGGCCCGCAGGGCAAGGCCATCAACGACCACGCGGCCGACGACATCAAGGTCCTGGTCGTGGGCAACCCGGCCAACACCAACGCGCTCATCGCCCAGCAGAACGCGCCCGACGTGCCGGCCGACCGCTTCACCGCGATGACCAGGCTCGACCACAACCGCGCGCTGTCGCAGCTCGCCGCCAAGCTCCAGGTGCCGGTCACCGAGATCAAGAAGATGACGATCTGGGGCAACCACTCCGCCACCCAGTACCCCGACCTGTTCCACGCCGAGGTGGGCGGCAAGATCGCGGCCGAGCAGGTCGACTCCGAGTGGCTGCAGGGCACGTTCATCCCGACGGTGGCCAAGCGCGGCGCCGCCATCATCGAGGCCCGTGGCGCCTCCTCGGCCGCCTCGGCCGCCAACGCCGCGATCGACCACGTCTACGACTGGGTCAACGGCACCGACTGGACGTCGGCGGCCGTGGTCTCCGACGGCTCCTACGGCGTGCCCGAGGGCCTCATCTCGTCGTTCCCGGTGCGTGCGCAGGGCGGTAAGTTCGAGATCATCCAGGGCCTGGAGATCGACGCGTTCTCCCGCGAGCGCATCGACGCCAGCGTGCGCGAGCTGGAGGAGGAGCGCCAGGCGGTCAAGGAGCTGGGCCTCATCTGAGTCCGAGCCCGCTCGTCAGTGACGCGCGCCCCCGTCGCGGGGCGCGCGTTTAGCTTTTCCGTACGGACGTGCGGCTTTTTCGTACGGGCTTACGGGGGCACTTCCGGGCACGAGGTCGGCCCGGTGGCCGGAGCGGGCTGCGGGGTGGCGAAGATCACACCTCCGGCGGCCAGGGCGCTGCACACCACGATGAGGGCACCGAAGATCAGCTTCGTGACCCTTGGTGAAAAGCTCCTCACATTTCGGTATCACAGCACACATTCCCGCTCTGTATGGTCATTTTTCAGAAAGCGCTCCCCAGGCGTCGGAGACGATGTCGCGCAGCGCCGCCCGCTCGGGCTTCCAGCCCAGCTCGCGCTGGATCCGCGCGGACGACGCGACCAGCACCGCCGGGTCGCCCGGCCGCCGCTCGCCGACGACGGCGGGGATCTCGTGCCCGGTGACCTCGCGGCAGACCGAGATCACCTCCTGGACGGAGAAACCGGCGCCGCTGCCCAGGTTGTAGATCCGGTGCTCGCCGGGCGTGATCGCCTCAAGGGCCAGCAGATGGGCCCTGGCCAGGTCGGCGACGTGGATGTAGTCGCGCACGCAGGTGCCGTCGGCCGTGGGGTAGTCGGTGCCGAACACGCTGACCGACTCGCGCTCGCCGGTCGCCACCTTCAGCACGTTCGGGATGAGATGGGTCTCGATGTCGTGCCGCTCCCGGAACCGCCCGTAGGCGCCGGCCACGTTGAAGTAACGCAGGCTCACCGCGCCCAGGCCGCGCTGGCGCGCGTACGCGCTCAGCGCCGTGTCCACGGCCAGCTTCGAGGCGCCGTACGGGTTGGTCGGGCGCGTCGGGTCGTCCTCCTCGATGGGCGAGCGCTCCGGCTCCCCGTACGTGGCCGCCGTCGAGGAGAACACGATGCGCCCCACACCGTGCTCCCGCATGGCGTCGAGCAGCCCGAGCGTGCCCCCGAGGTTGTTGGCCCAGTAGAGCCCCGGGTTCTGCACCGACTCGCCCACCAGCGACTTGGCCGCGAAGTGCAGCACCGCGTCGACGCCGTCGAGCGCCTGGCCGGCCTCGGTGATGTCGGCACGGACGAACCGCGCGCCCTCCGGCACGGCGTCCTCGTGCCCGGTCGACAGGTCGTCGAGCACGGTCACCTCGTGGCCCGCCTCGATGAGCTGCGCCGCGACCACGCTGCCGACGTATCCGGCGCCTCCGGTGACGAGCAGTCTCATGTGTACTCCTGTTCAGATATGTTTAATTTTGTAAGGGTCGACGTTCAGCATACGCGGGAAACCCGACGAGTACGCTGCCAACCACCATGTTTGACACCGTCGCGGCCAACATCGCCCTGGTCCTGCTGTTCATCCTGATCGGGGGCTTCTTCGCCGCCGCAGAAATCGCCATGGTCTCCCTGCGCGACAGCCAGGTCCGCAAACTCTCGCAGCGGGGTCGCCGCGGCGAGCGCGTCGCCAAGCTGGCCCGCGACCCGAACAGGTTCCTGTCCGCCGTGCAGATCGGCGTGACCGTGGCCACGATGTTGTCGGCCGCGTTCGGCGCCGACCGGCTCGCGGCGCAGCTCGTGCCCGTGCTGGAGCGCTGGGGGGTGCCGGGGGCCGTGGCGCCCGTGCTGGCCCTGGTGCTGGTCACGCTGGCCATCTCGTACGTGTCGCTGGTGCTCGGCGAGCTGGCGCCCAAGCGGCTGGCGCTGCAGCGGGCCGAGGGCCTGTCCTTGTACGTGGCGCCGTTCCTCGACCGCATCGCCGCCCTGTCGCGCCCGATCATCTGGATGTTGTCGAAGTCCACCGACGGAGTGGTGCGGCTGCTCGGCGGCAACCCGCAGGCCGACAGGGAGGAGGTCACCACCGAGGAGCTGCGCGACATGGTGGTGGGCCACACCGACCTGACCGCCGACGAGCGCAAGCTCATCGCCGAGGTCTTCGCCGCCGGGAAGCGGCAGCTCAGGGAGGTGATGCTGCCGCGCACCGAGGTCGAGTTCATGGAGGCCGACACGCCGCTCGACCAGGCCGCCAGGCTCGCCGCCACGCTCCCGCACTCGCGCTTCCCCGTCTTCCGCGACAGCTACGACGAGGTCATCGGGTTCGTCCACGTGCGCGACCTGCTCGACCCCGAGCTGATCGGGCGCACCGAGCCGATCAGCGCGGTCGTGCCGATCAGGGCCGCCAAGTTCGTGCCCGCCTCCAAGCGCCTGCTCACCACCCTGAACGAGATGCGCGACGAGGGCCAGCACCTGGCCATCGTCGTCGACGAGTACGGCGGCACGGCCGGCATCGTCACCATGGAGGACCTGGTGGAGGAGCTGATCGGCGACATCAGGGACGAGTACGACGTCGAGGAGGACGTCGTCATCCTGCCCGCCGGCGAGATCGAGATCGACGGCCTGACCAACCTCAACGACTTCGCCACCGAGACCGGCATCCGCCTGCCCGACGGCCCGTACGAGACGCTGGCCGGCTTCGTCATGGCGATGCTGGGCCACGTGCCCGCCGTGGGGGAGCGGGTGGAGTTCTCCGGGTTCGAGCTGGCGGTCACCGAGCTGGACGGCCGCCGCATCGCCCGGGTGCGGGTGAAACGCCGACCGGCCGCCGAGTCGCCGACGGAGCAGGATTCCTGACACAATTGCCTGCTATGGCCAGACCTCGTGTACTCTCCGGCATCCAGCCCACCGCGGACTCCTTCCACCTGGGCAACTACCTGGGTGCGGTCCGCCAGTGGGTCACCATGCAGGAGACCCACGACGCGTTCTACTGCGTGGTCGATCTCCACGCGATCACCGTGCCCACCGAGCCCGACGCGTTGCGCCGGCGCAGCCGCGTGGCCGCGGCCCAGCTCTTCGCCGCGGGGCTCGACCCCGAGCGCTCCACCGTCTTCGTGCAGTCGCACGTGCGCGAGCACACCGAGCTGGCCTGGGTGCTGATCTGCCTCACCGGCATGGGCGAGGCGGGGCGGATGACCCAGTTCAAGGACAAGTCGGCGAAGTTCGGGGAGAGCGCGGCCAGCGTGGGCCTGTTCACCTACCCGATCCTCCAGGCGGCCGACATCCTGCTCTACCAGGCCGACCTGGTGCCGGTGGGCGCCGACCAGAAGCAGCACCTCGAGCTCACCCGCGACCTCGGGCAGCGCTTCAACCACCGCTTCGGCGACACGTTCACGCTGCCGCAGCCGTTCACACCCAAGGAGGTCGAGAAGATCACCGACCTCCAAGACCCGACGGCGAAGATGTCCAAGTCGGCCTCCAGCCCGGCGGGCATCCTCGACCTGCTGGAGCAGCCGGGGCCGCTGCGCAAGAAGGTCATGCGCGCGGTGACCGACACGGGCTCCGAGGTCCTGTTCGACGAGGAGAACAAGCCCGGCATCTCCAACCTGCTGCGCATCCAGTCGGCGCTGACCGGCACGCCCATCCCCGAGCTGGTCGCCCGCTACGCGGGGCAGGGCTACGGCACGTTCAAGAAGGACGTCGCCGAGGCCGTGACCGAGGCGTTCACGCCGATCAGGGAGCGCACGGAGAAGCTGCTGGCCGACGAGAAGGAGCTCGACCGCATGCTGGCCATCGGCGCCGAGCGGGCCACCGCCGTCGCCAGGGAGACGATGGCGCAGGTGCGCGACAAGGTGGGCTTCCTGCCCAAGCTGTAGGCGGGGTCACTGCCGGCCCTGCCGGCCTGGAGTCACTGCCGGCCTGCCGGCTCTGGGGTTACTGCCGGCCTGGGGTCACCAGGCCGGCCTCGTAGGCGGCGATCACCGCCTGGGCCCGGTCCCGCACCCCGAGCTTGCCGAACAGCTCGCTCACCCGGTTCTTCACGGTCGAGACCGACAGCCCCAGCTCCTCGGCGATCTGCGTGTTCGACCGGCCGCGCGCGATCAGCTCCAGCACCTGCCGGTCCCGCTCCGTCAGGCCCGGCAGCGCTCCGGCCGCGACGGGCCGGGGCCGCGCCGGCCGTACGAATGTCTCGATCAGGCCGACCAGCAGCCGGGGCGCCACCGCCGCCTCGCCCCGGTGCACGACCTTGATGCCCTCGATCAGCTCCTCCGGCGAGGAGTCCTTGGGCAGGAACCCGGACGCGCCCGCCCGCAGCGCCGCCACCACGTGCTCCTCCAGGTCGAACGTGCTCAGCGCGAGCACCTTGACCTCCGGCAGCTCCGCGGTGATCCGCCCGGTCGCGGCCACGCCGTCCATCCCCGGCAGGTACAGGTCCATCAGCACCACGTCGGGGCGCAGCGCGTGGCACTGCCGCAGCGCCTCCTCGCCGTCGCCCGCCTCGCCCACCGCGACCAGCTCCGCGGTGGTCTCCAGCAGCAGCCGCAGCCCGGTGCGGACGATGGCGTGGTCGTCCACGATCAGCACGTTGATCATGTCTGCTCCGGCAGCGGGATGCGGGCGTGCACCACGAACCCTCCTTGCGGCGACGGCCCGGCGCGCAGCTCGCCCCCGCACAGCGACACCCGCTCGGCCATCCCCGCCAGCCCCAGCCCCACCCCGACGTGGCCGGGCCTGGCCTGCCCGTCGTCGCCGACCTCCACCTCGACCAGGCCCGGCAGGTACGCCAGCCGCACCCGCGACCGGGCGCCGGCGGCGTGCTTGCGGGTGTTGGTCAGCGCCTCCTGGACGATGCGGTAGATCGCGTGGTCCACGGTCGTGGGCAGCTCCGCGGCCTGCCCCGCGACCTCCAGCGTGGCGTTGCCCGACTCCTCGACTAGCGCGGGCAGCCGGGCGACGCCGACGTCCGCCTGGTCGTCCACCGGCTCGCCGTCGGTGCGCAGCACGTCGAGCAGGTGACGCATCTCCGCCATGGCCTGGCGGGCGGTGCCCTCGCCGGTGAGCAGGGTCTGCCGGGCCCGCTCCGGGTCGAGCGGGATCGTCCGCCTGGCCACGCCCATGTAGAGGGAGATCACGCTCACGTGGTGGGCGATCACGTCGTGCAGCTCGCGGGCGATGCGGCGGCGCTCCTCCCGTACGGCGAGCTCGGCCGCCTGCTGCTGGCGGCGGTGCAGCAGCTCGGCACGCAGCCGGACGATGTGCCCGGCCGCCACCGGGGCGGCGGGGGTCAGCCCGACCGTCAGGAACGCCGCCGGTGACACCCCCTCCCAGCTCATCCGGGAGGACACCGCGCCGACCAGCACGGCCAGCGCGCCCACCGCGACCGCCGTGCGGCCGGAGGCGTGGCGGCCCACGGCGTACAGGGCGATCATCATGGCGCTGACGGGGGCGTCGTACTCGGGCGGCCGGGCGCCGGCCAGGTAGAGCGCCCCGGCCAGCACGGCGATCGGCACCGGGTAGTGGCGGCGCAGCGGCATGAGGCTCGCGCCGGCCACGGCGAGCAGCACGGTCTTGGTGGTGAGACCGTAATTCGTCACGCCCAGCTCGGCCGCCAGCACCAGCGCGGCGGCCCCGGCGTCGCCCGCCCAGGCGGGCGGGCGCCGGCGCCCCCGTAAGGCCTCGACGATCACCTTCCCAATGCACCACGAACGCCGCTGACCGCGCAAACCCATTGCCCGCCCTCCTTAGCGGCGCTAAATTCGACTTAGCGATGCTAAGGAGCGGTGCGATGATCATCACAGCGAAGACCGCCGACGGGACGGAAGCCCGCGCCATCGACGACGGCGGCGACGGGCCCGTCATCCTGGTCCTGCCCCCCGGCCTGGACGACGGCGCCTCCTGGGCGAAGGTGGCCGCGCGGCTCACCGCGCACCACCGCGTCGTCCGCCTCCACCGCCGCCGCTACCGGCTCGACCTCGACCAGGACGTCCCCTGCACGACCGCCCAAGAGGTCGAGCACGTGCTCGCGGTGGTGCGGGCGCTCGGCGGCGGGCCGGTCGTGCTCGCCGGGCACTCCTCGGGCGCCGTCATCGCGCTGGAGGCCATGGTCGCGGCGCCGGCGGCCTTCTCCGGCGCCGTCCTGTACGAGCCGCCCGTCGTCATCGGGCCGCCACTGGGAGGGCCTGACGGTGAGATCCACCGCCGGGCCCGCGCGGCCATCGCCGCCGGCCGGCCCGGCCGGGCCATGCGCGTCTTCGTACGCGACACGGTGGGGCTGCCCGGCTGGGCCGCGCTGCTGGTGGGGTGGTTCGTGGCCGTCACGCCCCGCCTGCGGGCGCTGGCCCCACGGCAAATCGAGGACAACGTGGCCATGGACGCGCTGGGGGTGCGGCTGGACGCGTACGCGGGGATCTCCGTGCCGGTGGTCCTGCTCGGCGGCGACCGCAGCCCCGCGCACCTGGGGGAGCGGCTGGACGCGCTGGAGCGGGTCATCCCCGGCGCGCGGCGCGTGCTGCTGACCGGCCAGGGGCACTCGGCCCACGCCAAGGCCCCGGACCGGGTCGCGGAGGTCGTCGCGGCTCTCGCCACCGAGGTGTCACGCGGAGGGTGAGCCCCGGCCGGGGTGTCGTACGGAGGGGGCCCGGCCGGGGTGTCGCACGGAGGGGGCCCGGCCGGGGAGTCACACGGAGGGGGCCCGGCCCTCGTCGGCGTTCGAGGGCCGGGCGGGTCAGCCGTTCGCCCGGTTGTTGTGCAGGAGCGAGGACTGGTGGGCGAGGGCGGAGGCGAGGGTGATGGCGTCGGAGCAGCCGATGCGTTGCCGCACCCCCTGAGCCGACAGCCGCGCGCTCACCGGCCGCAGCAGCACGGCCGTCCATCGGGCCGCGCCGGGCGCGTCGACGCGGAAGTGGATGTCCCACGCCGGGTATGTGGTGCGTAAGGCGTCGAGCTGCCGCCCCGTCAGCGGCCCCTCAGCCTCGGACGGCGTCGCCGTCATCCTCTCCGCGCCGCCCGGTGCACACGCAGGAGGGCACGCAGGGCGGCCAGGCTGTGCCTGGTGAGGCGGGTCTCGTCGTGGACGGCGGTCCACCCGGAGTGATCTCGCTCGAACGACCACCCGGGGAACTCTCGCGTGGCCTCCTGGAGCAGTCGCTCCATGACGAAATCGGCACTCGGCGCTCTGGTCATGGACGCAGAGTCGCACCGGCACGCCGGTGCGTGACGAACTCAGGCGAAAGATCTTCCTGTTCGTATCGGCCGAACTCAAAGTTCGGGGCGATCGCGGGGACTCAGATGGGGATGTCGTGACGCTCGGCGAGGTAACGCACCTCCGGCGCCCACGACGGCCGGGCCCGCCGCGCCAGCGACCGCACCATCTCGCGCAGCAGCAGCTTGTGGTCCAGCTCCTCCGGGCACTCGCGCTCGATGCGCAGCAGGTGGAGCAGGCTGGCGGCGTCGTCGCCCAGGTCCTCGCAGGCGCGGGCGACGTGGCCGAGGTGGGTGGTGCGGCGCTCGATGGACGGCGTGCGGCGCAGGTCGATGTCGTCGGCCAGGTGCAGCACCGCCTCGGGGCGGCCGGTGTCGTTCTCGATGCTGGCCATGTGGATGGCGACGTTCGTGGGGCCGAAGAAGGCCAGGTCGTAGGCGCCGGAGGAGTCGTCGACGCGTTCGGCCAGCCGGGCGGCCGGGCCGCGGACCCGTTCCCGCGCGTCGTCGTCGGCGCCCATGCGGGCCTCGCCGATCGCGGCGAGCAGGTGCAGCGCCCCGAGCGCCTTGATGTGCCGCTCGTCGCCGTCGCCGACGTGCGGTTCGAGCAGCTCGATGCCGCGCCGCGCCACGTCGTACGCGATCTGGTGCATGTCGTCCGACAACATCGACTGCCCCAGGTTCCAGTACGCCCACGCGATCATCAGCGGGTCGGCCGACTCCTCGGCGAAGCGCATGGCCCGGTCGGCGGCCAGGTGCGCGAGGTCCACCCGGCGCAGGTGCTTGAGCACCCCTCTGGCCAGCAGGTACGCGTCGGTGGCCACGTTGCAGGAGCGCTGCGTGTGATCGAGCGCGAGCCGTTCGGCGTCGGTGACCAGGGACGGCAGCGCCGCCATGAGGATCGAGTAGCGGCGCGTCGAGGTGAACCAGGCGTTGCGGGCCGCCGCCACCCGCTCGGCGAGCTGCTCCGCGTCGGGCGGCTCGATGTCGGGCCCCAGCGACCGGCTGGTGAACAGGGCCCGCTCGATGTCGCTGATCTGCGGCCGGCTCGGCTCGTGGGAGTCGCGCGGGGTCTCGCCCAGCAGGACGGCGGTGCGTACGCCGAGCACCTTGGCGATCTCCCGCAGCAGGGGGAGCGAGGGGGTGCGCTTGCCGTGCTCGATGAGCTCGATGTGCCTGGCGGTGCAGCCTGACTGGGTGGCCAGTGCGGTGGTGCTCATGCCCCTGCGCTCGCGCTGGAGCCGGACCATCTGCCCGGTGCTGATTTCGGCCATGGGCTCGGCCTCTCGTGGTTCGGTCCCGACTGCACACAGGCTAGGGCTCCCGATGTCCCGCTGCCATGGTTTCCGCCCTGCTCAGGCCGTATTCCGTGGTGAATGGTGGGCCAGCAGCCGGGCCAGCAGAGCGGAGAATTGCTCGCGTTCCGGTCCGGTCAGGGGCGCGAGCAGGTCGTCCTGGAAGCCGGAGATCAGCTCGTCGAGCCGTTCCAGGTGCCGGCGGCCGGTGGTGGTCATCGTGATGACGTTGCGGCGGCGGTCGGCGGGGTCGGGCGCGCGCTCGACGTGGCCGCGCTCCTCGAGCTCGTTGACGACGGCGACCATGTCGCTGCGGTAGACGCCGGTGCGCCTGCTCAGCTCGGCCTGGCTCATGGGGCCGTGCTCGCGCAGGGCGACGAGGGCCGCGTAGTGCCACTTGCGGGCGTCCTCGGCGGCCAGCCCTTCGCTGACGAGCCGGTCGGCGTACATCGCGAGCAGGGACAACATCCGGCTGGGCAGGGCGCGGAGCGGCTCGGGAGCGTCCTCGTACGTCACGGCGCGATCCTAGCGGTTGCGTTAGTGAGACTAACGATGTAACTTCGTTGGCGTAACCAACGTTAGTCGCACGAATGAATGAGAGATCCATCATGCCGACCATCGACGTGCTCGACTCCGCCATCCATTACGAGGAGTCCGGGGAGGGCGTGCCCTTCGTCTTCCTGCACGGCAACCCCGCCTCGTCCCGCATCTGGCGCCACGTGCTGCCGGGCGTCGCCGCGCCCGGCCGCCGGCTGCTCGCCCCCGACCTGATCGGCATGGGCCGCTCGGGCAAGCCCGACCTGGCCTACCGGTTCGCCGACCACGCCCGCTACCTCGACGCCTGGTTCGACGCGCTGGGCCTCGACGAGGTGGTGCTGGTCGGCCACGACTGGGGCGGCGCGCTCGCCTTCGACTGGGCGGCCCGCCATCCCGGGCGTACGCGCGGCGTGGCGTTCCTGGAGACCTTCGTCCGGCCGCTGAGCGGCGCCGACCTGGGCGAGGCGCCGCGAGCCAGGGCCGAGCTGATCAGGAGCGCCGAAGGCGAGTCACTGGTGCTCGACCGCAACCTCCTGCTGGAGACCGCGTTCACCGGGGGCGTGCTGCACCCGCTGAGCGAGGAGGAGCGGCGGCCGTACCTCGAGCCCTATCCGACCAGGGAGAGCCGGCGGCCGCTGCTGGAATGGGCGCGCTCGCAACCCATCGACGGCGAGCCGGCCGACGTGGTCCAGCGCATCGAGGCCTACGGCGCGTGGCTGGCGGGCAGCGGCGACGTGCCCAAGCTGCTGCTCACCTTCGACTCCTCGCCGACGCTGCTGATCACGGAGCCGATGGCCGCCTGGTGCGCCGGGCACATCGCCGCCCTCGACATCGAGCACTGCGGCCCGGCGGGCCACCACGCGCCCGAGGACAGCCCCGACGCCATCGCCGCCGCCGTCGCGGCCTGGGCGGGCAAGCAGGGCTGGTGAGTCGTGGCGGGATGTCTCAGCGGTAGCGGCGGCGTCCCATATGAGACAGGACCTCCCGCAGGGCGTCGGCCGCCTGCCGGATGCTCTCCTCAGGGGTGCCGGCGCTCACGTCCTGGTAGGCGACGGCGGTGCTCTCCAGTGCGGCATCCGCCATGCACCGGCCCTCGGCGGTGAGCTGCACCCAGCGGCTGCGCGCGTCGCCCTCGTCGGCCTCGCGATCCACGTAGCCGGCCGAGCCGAGCCGCTGCAGCACGTTGCTGATGCCGCCCGAGGTGAGGAAGAGCGACTTGGCCAGCTCGCTGGGCCGCATCCGGCCCGCCGGCGCCCGGGCCAGCGCCGCCAGCACGTCGAACTCGGCGTACGTCAGCCCCAGCTCCGCCAGCTCGGCCTTGATCGCCTGCTCGAACAGCAGGTGCAGGCGCGAGATGCGCTTGCCCAGCTCCAGGGTGGCGATGAGCGACGACGACAGGCCCGCCTCCTGCCAGCGGGGCACCAGTGCGTCGACCTCGTCCGGTTTCACGCGATCGAGGATACCCACCGCCACATTGCTTTTCCGAAAGCTATCTCCTAAGCTTTCCGCCATGACATCCACCATCCTGATCAAGAACGGGATCGTTATCGACACCGAGCCCGAGCCCGTGGTGCTGGGCCGGGCGGACATCCGGGTCGACGGCGAGACGATCACCGAGGTCGGCCCCGACCTGCCCGCCGAGCCGGGCGCCGAGGTGATCGACGCGGCCGGGCGGCTCGTCCTGCCCGGCTTCGTCGACACGCACCGGCACACCTGGCAGGCCGGCATCAGGGCGGTCGCGCCCGACATCGACTTCGGGGCATACCTGCGCCGGGTCCTCACCGAGCTCGCCCCCCGCCACCGCCCGCGCGACCTGCACGCGGGCAACCTGGCCGGCGCGCTCGAATGCCTCGACGGCGGCGTCACCACGCTGCTCGACTGGTCGCACGCCCAGTTCAGCCCCGAGCACACCGACGCCGCCGTGCGGGCCCTGCGCGAGTCCGGCATCAGAGCCGTCTTCGGCTACTGCTACGGCGGCCCGCCCGGCGGGCTGACCAAGGAGACCCGCCGCGTGCACGAGACGCACTTCACCGAGCCCGGCCTGCTCACGATGGCGGTCGCCGCGCTCGGGCCCGAGATCATGAGCGAGGAGCACGCGCTGGAGGAGTGGCGCGTGGCCGCCGAGCTGGGCCTGCCCGTCACCGCGCACCTGGGCGGCCACGGCAGGGAGAGCGCCGCCAAGGGGCTGGCGTTCCTGGAGGGGCACGGGCTGCTGGCCACGCCCACCACGTTCGTGCACGCCCTCCACTACACCGACGACGAGCTCCGGCGCCTGGCCGCCGCCGGCGCCACCGCGTCGGTCTCCCCGGTCGACGAGATGAACCTCGGCCTCGGCTACCCCACCACCGGCGCCCTCAGAGCGGCCGGTCTGCCCACCGGGCTCAGCGCCGACACGGTGGTGTGCTCGCCGGGCGACATGTTCAGCCTCATGCGCACCGCCCACCTGCTCGAACGCGGCCGCCCCGGCGGCGCCGGGCTCGGCTTCACCACCCGCGACGCGCTGCGCATGGCCACCATCGAAGGCGCCCACGTGGTCGGCCTCGGCGACGTCGTCGGCTCCCTGCGGCCCGGCAAGCAGGCCGACCTGCAGCTCCTGCGGACCGACCGGCTCGGCATGGCTTGCGCGCACGACCCCATCGGCGCGATCGTGCTCAACGCCGACACCTCCTGCGTGGACACGGTCATGGTCGCGGGGCGTGTCGTCAAGAGTGGTGGGCAGTTGCTCCATCACGACCTGGAGACGGTCCTGGCGGTCCTGACGGAGAGCGCCGAGGCGGTGGTCGCGATGTGAGCGCCGCCGTGGGAAGAAGAGGGGTGTGATGGCGAGTCTGACCGAACGCGTCGAGTCGGTGAAGGCCTGGGGTCGCCGCAAGCTCGACTACTGGCGGGTACGCAGGCTCTCGCTCGACCACCTCATCCGGGCGGCGCAGCGTTACCAGCTCCAGTCCGGCGACCGGCTGGCCGGCGCGGTCACCTACTTCGCGTTCCTGTCCTTCTTCCCGCTGCTCGTGCTGGGCTACTCCGTGCTCGGCTTCGTCGTCGCCACCAGCGAGACCACCAGGAAGGCGATGCA
The DNA here is from genome assembly GCF_900323885.1 of [Actinomadura] parvosata subsp. kistnae. Lineage (GTDB taxonomy): Bacteria > Actinomycetota > Actinomycetes > Streptosporangiales > Streptosporangiaceae > Nonomuraea > Nonomuraea composti. The sequence continues at coordinate 3,861,494 of NZ_OOHJ01000018.1, forward strand.
GCAGGCCATCGCCGAGCGGCTGCCCGGCATCATGGACAAACTCGACTTCAACCTCGAGCACATCGCCGAGGTCAAGATGACCGCCGGCATCATCGGCCTGCTCGGCCTGCTCTACGCCGGGCTCGGCGCGCTCGACGCGCTGCGCGGGGCGTTGCGCGAGATGTCCATGACCACCACACCGCCGCTCGACTTCTTCCTCGGCAAGCTACGCGACCTCGCCTCCCTCCTCCTGCTGGGCGTCACCGCCATCTCCTCCGTCCTCATCGCCGGATTCGCCACCACCGCCACCGACCACGTCATGAAGCTCGTGTTCGGCGGCGACACCACGCTCGGCCGGATGACGCTGCGGATCGCCGGAGTGGTGGCCAGCGTGGGGGCCGACTGGCTGCTGTTCGTGATCCTGCTCGGCTGGGTCGCCCGCCCCACCCAGCCGTTCCGCGTCATCGCCAAGGGCGCGCTGCTCGGCGCCATCTCCTTCGGGGTGCTCAAGCAGATCGCCACGCTGCTGCTGGCGAGCACGATGGGCAACGTCGTGTACGGCGCGTTCACCGCCATCGCCGGCCTGCTGGTCTGGATGAACTTCTCGGCCCGGCTCATCCTCTTCGTCGCCGCCTGGACCGCCACCTCCGGCCTCTGCCCACCCCCCGCCCCCTCGCCGATCCCCTCCACGGAGGTCGCCAGCCCACCCGGCACCGGCCCGGCCCCGATGCCGGAACGAGCACGCAGGGCAGACGAACCGTCAGAGGCATGAAGGGGGCAGATCGCCAGGAGCCCGGCTGGCGTGCGGATCGGGGGAGCCCGGCCGAGGTATGGGGCAGCCTCGGTGCCGGAGCAGGCCGGGAGGGCGGGCAAGCCGTCAGGAGTTTGGCCGGGCCGCAGATCGCCGGGAGCCCGCTCTGGTGGCCCGCGTGCCCATGCCTGAGGAGCGCAGTGGCAGCCCCGCTCCGATGCCGGAGGGGCGCGCAGGTCGTCAGGAGCCGACCGCGGGCAGCCTGCCCGGCGCCGGAGGGGCCCCGCCCGGCACGGCCCGCCCCCATACAGGAGGGGCAGAGCGGGCCGGGAGGGTGAGTGAGCCGTCAGGGGCTTGGCCGGGGCGCGGATCGTCAGGTGCCTGGCCAGGGCGCGGGTCGTCGAGGGCTTGCCTTCGGGCAGGCGCGCCCGATGCCGGAGGAGCCCCGCCCGGCACAACCCCGCCCCGTGCAGGAGGGGGAAGGGCGGGCCGGGTGGGTGGGCAAGCCGTCGGCAGCCTGGCCGGGGCGCAGGTCGTCGGGAGTCCGCCGAGGGCAGGCCCGCCCTGTGCTGGAGCCGGCCGGGTGGGTGGGCGAGCGGTCAGGTGCCCGGCCAGGGCGCGGGTCGTCGCGGCCTTGACTTCGGGCAGGCGCGCCCGATGCCGGAGCGGGCCGGGTGGGTGGGTGAGCGGTCAGGTGCCTGGCCGGGGCGCGGGTCGGCAGGTGCCCGGCCAGGGCGTGGGGCGTCGGACGCCCGCCAGGGGGAGGCCCGCGCGATGCCAGTGCGGGTCGGCGGGTGGGCGAGTCGTCAGGGGCCTGGCCGGGAGGTCAGGCGTCAGGAGCGGGAGTGGCTGCGTTTGCGGCGGATGCCGTAGCCGACCCAGATCAGGCCGAACAGGAGGCCGCCGCCGATCACCAGGGAGCCGACCGTCTTGGTCGAGTCGGTCTGCTTTGAGGCGGCCGTGTCCAGCAGGGGTGGTTGGGCGGCCGGGGTGACTGAGATGCCCGGCGAGGCCGCCGCGTTCGGGGCGACCGATGCGCCTGGTGCGGTGGATGGCTGTTGTTGGCCGGGGCCGGCGAGGGCTGTGGCCGGGAGCGGGTCCACGAGGCGGCCGACCGGGGTGACCTTGCCGCGTACGGAGAAGCCCCAGTCGAGGAGTTGGGTGACCTCGTCCCAGAAGCCGCCCTCGTGGCGCATGATGCTCACCACGATCGTGTGGCCGCCCCGCGTGGCCGCCCCGACGAAGCTGGCCTGGGCCTTGGACGTCCAGCCGTTCTTGACGCCGATCATCCCGTTGTAGCGCCAGAGCAGCTTGTTGTGGTTGCTGATCTCGTAGTAACCCTTGGGCGCCGGGAACTTGGCGATCTTGGTGCTGATGTAGCGGCGGAAGTCGGCGTTGGCGAGGCCGGCGCGGGCGATCAGCGCCAGGTCGTACGCCGAGCTGCTCTGCCCCGGCTTGTCCAGGCCGCTGGGTGTCTTGGCCACGGTGTCGTACGCCTGCAGCCGCCTGGCCTCGGCATTCATGTCGTTCATGGTCTGGGCGAGGCTGCCGTTGGTCTCGGCGAGTGCCATGGCGGCGTCGTTGCCGGACGACATCATCAGCGCCTTGAACAGGTCGTCCACCTTGTACGTGGTCTTCGGGGACAGGCCGACCGCGCTGCCCTCCTGGTTGCAGGCGTTGTGGCTGGGCCGGATCTTGCGGTTCTTGTCCAGCTTGGGGATCAGGGTGACGGCGGTCAGTGTCTTGAGCGTGCTGGCCGGCAGGTAGCGCCCGTGGGCGTCCTTGGCGGCGAGCACCTCACCCGTGTCGGCGTCCGCGACCACGTACGAAGTAGCCTTGCTCTTGGGCGGCTTCTTGACGCCTGTGGGGGCGACCAGGCCGCGGCTGCCCAGCGCCTCGCCGCCGATCGGCGCCGTCGGCTCGGTGTGGGCCGCCGGGTCGGCGTGGGCGGTCGCGCCGGTGAGCGTGACCGCGGCGATGAGTGCCGTGACCGGCACGAGTTTCGTCCACATGGCGGTCTCAGCGTAGCTCCGTGTTAATGCGCATGTGGCGACACATCCCCCGAAGATCCACCTTCGATGCTAGAGAGGTACATGTGTCACGAAAGATCGCCGGTTTCCTCATCGTCCTCGGCGCGTTCATGATCTTCGAGTGGGTGAATCTGGGGTTTAACTTGGCCGATGGGCACCCCACCAGCTTCTACGTGGTGCACGGGGTGTTGATCGCGGTGAACGTCGTTCTCGGCGTGGTGCTGGCGGTGATCGGCTGGCGTGGGCTGCGCGCTTCCCAGGCGGCCAAGGATCGCGACGGAGTACGCGGCTCCCAGGTCTGAGGGGGAAGGCAGTCGGCTTACGTGGCTCTGAGGGTCGCGGGCTTCAGGGTCGTGGGCTTCAGGGTCGTGGGCTCCAGGGGCGCGGGCTCCAGGAGCGAGGCTCCAGGGGCGCGGGCTCCAGGGCCGTGCGTTCAAGCGCTCACGCGCTCAAGCATGGCGGGCTCGAAAGCCGCGGGCTCAAGGGTTACGCGTTCAAGGGCGCGTGCTCAGGGGCCGCACAGGAGGCGGCGGGTGAGGGCGTGGAGTTCGTCGGCCTCCTCGCGGGAGTTGCCGATCGAGGTGAAGCCCAGCTTCCCGTGCTCCGGGATGGCGCCGAGCAGGTGGAAGACGTTGCCGGTGCTGCGTTCGGCGTCGAAGCCGATGCCGAGCCGGTCGGCGGTCCGCATCACCTCACCGGGCGTGCGCCCGCGCAGGCAGCCGGAGGCGCAGTTGTCGGTAGCCGTGTAGAACTTCGGCTGGTCGCCGGACATGAGGTGGCCGGTGGCCGGGTCGTACGTGGCGCCGGTCGTCAGGAGGGCGGCGCCGAACGGGTGGGTGGTGCCGCCGATCCGCAGGTTGATCTCGCACAGCAGCGCCGCGTATCCGGCGTCGGCCTTGAGGGCGAAGAAGTCCATGCCGAACAGCCCGATCACGCCGCGCTCGGCGAGGATGTCGGCGATGCGCGCGGCGGACTGGCCGACCTCGGCGCGGTACTCGGGGGCGGCGGGGAACGTGCAGCCCTGGTAGACGTGCCCGTTGGGGCCGCCGAGCACCTGGTCGTGGGTGGCGAGCACCCGGGCCTGCCCGCCAGGCGTGATTTGAGCCAGCGCGCTGGGGTAGTAGAGCGGCCTATGTTCGATGAACTCCTCAACCACGGCCCCCCGGTCCCGGATCTTGCGCAGGTAGTTCTCCCAGGTCTCGCCGGCGGCGGAGAAGTTGGTCAGCGATCTGTCGGCCTTCGTGACGATGGCGTTGCCGAGCCCGGAGTAGGCGTCGTTCAGCTTGACGATGACCCGCTCGCCGGGCAGTGCCTCCAGGGCCTCTTCGATCTGGAGTTCCGAACGTACGTCGCCGAAGCCGCGTGCCATCGGGACGCCCGCCTCATGTCCCACTTCCCGCGCCCCGCTCTTGGAGCCGTAATAGGAAAGGGACGTCGCGGGCCCGTAGAGGGGAACGTTGAGTAGCGAGGCGAGCTCCTCCTCGAGCTCGCTGAGCACGAACGGGACCAGCCAAGCGTCCCCGTCGATCGCCGCGCGCACGCGCTCGACGGCGTCGGGCCGGTCGAGCAGGGTCCTGGTCAACGGCTGCGACCAGGGGTCGTCGAGGCTGATCAGCGTCAGACGCTTGGCGGCGTCATCCGGGTCGGGCAGGAAGGCGAAGTAGTAGTCGACGATGTCGGGATCGACGGGCGCGGAGGAGAGATAGACCACCTTGACCCCGGGCTCCCGGAGCGTGAGCAGGAGGAACAGCAGGCGCTCCTCGTACGACCTGGCCGCCGTGATGCGGCGGAGCTCATCCTGCGGGAGGGAGAGCGAGGGTACGACCACCAGGGTCCCCTCACTCGGCTCGAAGATGCTCAACCCAGCACTCTTCTCCCCGAACGGGATATTAGTGATCATATAGCGAGTGAAACACGCATTCTTCTCAAATGCAGCCAGCGTTGGAGTGTGATGACCATGACAGAAGGTGACAGGATTCGGAATCGCTGACCACGTTTGAACTGACAGCATCGGGTCACGATCTACTGATCCCTTGTGACTATTTCCGGATCAGCCGTATGCGTACGGAACGTGACCCACCTGCGGTTACGGGCCTGCCGTCAGGCAACTTTTGGGATATCTGCCGCCGCGAAGCGGCACGGGAGCGATAAAGTCGAAGCATCGCCATCGGGCTCACGGCCGACCGCTGTGCTCCCGGGCTGCAGCGGCACTCGCGACAGATGACTGCGAAGCCCGTGCTGACGATCTCGCGCACCGAAACCAGTGGGTGTGGCTTTTGATTCGCCGAGCGGCCGCTCAACCTGGTGGCCACCGCGGGATGGAGAGTTTTTCTTAGAGCGCAGGAGCCGCGATGGCCAGCAGGTGCAGGCGCGCGGCACGGGACGGGACGGTGACATATGCGGGGACGTGAGCTTCGGGGGGAACTCGACGCGTTCCTGGCGGAGACCGAGCAGGAGCTGGTGGAATTCCGCCGCGACCTGCACATGCACCCCGAGCTGGCCTTCGCCGAATACCGCACGACGCAGCGCATCGCCGAGCGGCTCACCGCCGCCGGGCTGACGCCGTCGGTGCTCCCCAGGGGCACGGGCATCATCTGCGACGTGGGCAGCGGCGACGGGCCGACCGTGGCGTTGCGGGCCGACATCGACGCGCTGCCGCTGCAGGACGAGAAGGACGTGCCGTACCGCTCGACCGTGGCCGGTGCCTGCCACGCCTGCGGGCACGACGTGCACACCACGATCCTGCTCGGCACCTCGATCTTCCTCGCCCAGCAGGCCGCCGCGGGGCTCCTGCCCGGCCGGGTGCGCCTGATCTTCCAGCCCGCCGAGGAGCTTCCCGGTGGCGCGCTGGAGGTCATGGCCCAGGGCGGCATCAGCGGCGTCGACCGCATCTTCGGCCTCCACTGCGACCCGCGCGTGGACGTCGGCCAGCTCGGCCTGCGCACCGGCCCGATCACCTCCGCCTGCGACAAGATCGTCATCCGCGTCTCGGGGCCCGGCGGCCACACCGCCCGCCCCCACCTGACCGCCGACCTCGTCTTCGCGCTGGCCAAGATCCTCACCGAGCTGCCCGCCGCCCTGTCGCGCCGGGTCGACCCGCGCTCGTCGCTCAGCCTCGTCTGGGGCCGCGTCGAGGCCGGCTCCGCCGCCAACGCCATCCCCGACGACGGCATCGCCGCCGGCACCGTGCGCTGCCTCGACGAGAACGCCTGGCACGCCGCCCCCGACCTGATCAAGTCGCTCCTGGAGTCGGTGGCCAGCGCCTACGGCATCGAGGCCACGATGGACTACACGCGCGGGGTGCCGCCGGTGGTCAACGACGAGGTCAGCGTCGAGATGCTGGCCGAGGCGGCCGAGCGGGCCCTCGGCGCCGGGGCCGTCGTCCCCACCCAGCAGTCGCTCGGCGGGGAGGACTTCGCCTGGTACCTGGAGTCGATCCCGGGTGCCTTCGCCCGGTTGGGCACGCGCTCGCCCGACGGGCTCACGTACGACATCCACCAGGGCACATTCGACGTCGATGAGAAGGCGATCGCGATGGGCGTGCGGGTGATGGCCGCCACGGCGCTGACGGCGCTGTGGGAGGTCGGCCCGCTCGACTCGATCACCTCCGCGCTGGCCTGATCCGCTCTCCTCCCGGCCCCCGCCGCACTCCGGCGGGGGCCTCAGGCTGTGATGAGAGTGTGATGTGAGAAGGGCCACGGCGAGGGCCGCCGATTAAGGCGAGCGCCGTGAGCCTGCGGCGAGGACCGTGCGTTACGGGAGTCGGCCGAGTACCACCGGGAGTCGCAGCGACGACTTGCCCGGTGAGACGGTGATCTTCGTGCCCGGCGGGTACCGCAGCGTGTAGTCGTAGTCGGTCGAGATGATCACCAGCCCCAGCCGGTGCCCCTTCTTGAACAGGTAGTCGGTGGGCTGGAAGTCCCAGGTGAAGCTGTAGTCCTTGCCCGCCCGCACCGGCTCGGACCGGTCGATGCGGTGGCGGTTGCGCACGTCGAGCCACCCCCGCGTGACGATCTTGTACGGGGTGGTGGCGGTGCCGAGCGTCCGAAGCGTGGTGCAACCGGTGTCACCGGGCACCCCCTGCCCGTAGCAGTAGCTCTGCCCGGTGGAGACGAGCGTCCCGTTGGCGCGCACGTCCGTGCCGTAGTCCACCAGCAGCGCCGTCAGGTACGGCGAGGACCCGTCCTTGAACGAGGCCCGCACGGACACCGTCGGCGTCCCGGAGATGCGCACGTCGGCGGGCAGCGGCCCGGTCGTGTACGCGAGCCGGTTCGGGTCGGCTCCCGTCGCCTCGACGAGCTGCTCGGCCGTGCGGGCTTTCTGGTCCACGAACGTCTCGGGCGCGGACCGGGGCCGCGGCACGAGGCCGAGCGAGGAGCCGGCGCCCGGGTAGAGGGGGACGGTGGTGGCGCCCGGAAGTGGCCACGAGGCGTGCTGGGCCCACTGGCCGGGCCCGATCTCGACGTCCGCCTGCGGTTCGCGCATGATGCCGGAGTCGATCCCGTACAGCCACTGGTCGAACCAGCCGTGCAGCTGGCGCAGCCATTCGGCGGTGCGCAGGTTGAACGGGCTCATGTGGGTGCCCTGGTGCAGCCAGATCTTGCGCGGGACGTGCCGCTTGGACAGCGCGTACCACCATTGGGCGAACTGCTTGGTCTTGACGTTCCAGTCGTTGAGTCCGTGCACGAGGAAGACGCTGGCCTTCACCTTGCGCACGTCGTTGAGGTAGTTGCGCTCGTCCCAGAAGCGGCTGTAGTCGCCGGTGATCCGGTCCTGGGCGGCGGTGATCCCGTCGATCAGCGCGCCGCACGCCTCCTGGCCGTTCTGCCTGGTCAGGACGTATTTGGCGAGCACGTCGAGGTCTTCGCCCTGGAAGCCGCCGGGTGCGACGACGCCGCCGTTGGCGCGGTAGTAGTCGTACCAGCTGGAGATCGAGGCGATCGGGACGATCGTCTCCAGGCCCTCGACGCCGGTGGCGGCGACGGCGTTGGGCAGGGTGCCGTTGTAGGAGACGCCGATCATGCCGACCTTGCCGGTGGACCAGGTGGCCTCGACGGGGTTGCCGGCGGTGTCGAAGCCCTTGGCGCGGCCGTTGAGCCAGTCGATGGCGGCTTTCGGGCCGGCGGTCTCGTTGCGGCCGCCGGAGGTGGGGCAGCCGGTGGCGCGGGCGCTGCCGACGTTCTCGACGAGGGCGATGGCGTAGCCGCGGGGCAGGAAGTAGTTGTCGTAGTAGCCGTCGAAGGGGCCGGCGTCGAGCTTGGCCGACAGGGCGGTCAGAGCGGGCAGGGGGACGCCGTTCTCGTCCACGTCCACGGGGTGGTTGGGGACGTCGTTGCCGGGGGCGTAGTAGGGGCTGGCCTCCATGATCACGGGGACCTTGAGGCCCTGGTCGGTCTCCTTGGGGCGCAGGATGTCCACGGCGACGCGGTCGTCGGCGCCGTCGTGGTCGCTGTCGGTCCCTTCGACCTCGATGAACACGGTCTGCAGGATGGCGTCCGCCCTGGAGAAGACGGGCTGGGTGGCGCCGTTCTCGATTGTGACGGCCGGGGTGTCGGCCGCGGCGGGTACGGTGCCGGTCAGGGTGGCCACGAGTAAGGCGGCCAGCGGTAGGGAGAGGGCTCTCCTCGGGTGCATGCGGGGCTCCGATACGAAGATTTCCACCGTCGGTCGGAATCTCCGTCACGAGCGGCCCCTAGGGCAAGGGGTGATCGACCACCAAAGTTGGGCAAATCTTTCCAAAGGCGTCCGATGTGCCTGAATCGCGATTCAGGTCACGGACGCGAGTGATGTCGGTAACGGAGCGGTTGCGACCCTGTGTCCCAGTTTGGTTGTCCCTGGTCAAGCAACTATCTTCCGTGCAGGTGCCGTACGTTCTGTCGCGCCTGCGACCAAATCGGCGGCGGGGAAATGGAAGGGAGTCGCCTTGCTCGGCAAGCGATTCAACAAGGTGGCGCTCGGCTCGGTCGCCGGCGTCATGCTCATGGCGGCGGCCGCCTGTGGTGGCGGCGGTGGGGGGACCACGGCCAGCCAGGAGCCGACCGGCGCGGCCAGCAGCGAGGCGCCGAAGAGCAGCGACCTCAAGGTGGGGCTCGCGTTCGACGTCGGCGGTCGCGGTGACAAGTCCTTCAACGACTCGGCCTACGCCGGCCTGGAGAAAGCCAAGACGGAGCTCGGCGCCGAGATCAAGGAGCTGAGCCCGTCCGCGGACGGCTCCAACCGCGGTGACCTGCTCCGCCAGCTCGCGGACGCCGGCTACAACCCGATCATCGGCGTCGGCTTCGCTTACGCCGAGGACGTCAAGAAGGCCGCCGAGGAGTACCCGGACATCCAGTTCGCGATCGTGGACTCGGCCTCCAACGCGCCGAACGTGACCGGCCTGCTGTTCGCCGAGGAGCAGGGCTCCTACCTGGCGGGCGTCGCCGCGGCCACCAAGTCGAAGACCGGCCACGTCGGCTTCGTCGGCGGCGTCGAGAGCGACCTGATCAAGAAGTTCGAGGCCGGCTTCGTGGCGGGCGTGAAGTCGGTCAAGGCGGACGCCAAGATCGACATCAAGTACCTCACCCCCGACGGCGACTTCTCCGGCTTCAAGGCCCCCGACAAGGGCAAGGTCGCGGCCGAGAAGATGTACCAGGACGGCGCGGACATCATCTACCACGCCTCCGGTGACTCCGGTCTCGGCGTGTTCCAGGCGGCCGCCGCGGCCAAGAAGAAGGCCATCGGCGTCGACTCCGACCAGCGCCAGACGGTCAAGGAGACCGACCTGCAGTCGGTGATCATGACCTCGATGCTCAAGCGCGTCGACGTCGGCGTGTTCGAGTTCATCAAGGCCTTCCAGGGCGGCGCCAAGGGCGGCTCGAACACCACGTACGACCTGAAGGTCGACGGCGTGGGCCTGTCCACGACCGGTGGCGAGATCGACGACATCAAGGACAAGCTCGACGCTGCCAAGCAAGACATCGTCGACGGCAAAATCACGGTTCCTGCCAAGCCGTAAATGGGGTAGGAGAGACAGCTGAGGGCCCGGAGTCCGAACTTCGGGCCTTCTGTCTATGCCGCCCCCCGTAGGAGAGGCGAAATGAGTGCTGACACCCTGGCCACGGTGAAACCCGCCGTAGAGCTGGAGGGCATCACCAAGCGTTTCCCCGGTGTCGTCGCGAACCACGACATCCGCATCACCGTCCAGCCCGGCACGGTGCACGCCATCGTCGGGGAGAACGGCGCGGGCAAATCCACCCTGATGAAGATCCTCTACGGCATGCAGAAGCCGGACGAGGGCACGATCAGGGTCAACGGCGCGGAGGTCAGCTTCCGCACGCCGAGCGACGCCATCGCGGTCGGGATCGGCATGGTGCACCAGCACTTCATGCTCGCCGACAACTTCACGGTCCTGGAGAACATCGTCCTCGGGGCCGAGCCGAAACGGGCCGGCGTGCTCGACACGGGCAAGGCCCGCAGGCGCATCGTCGAGCTGGCCGAGACCCACGGCCTGCGGGTCGATCCCGACAAGCTCGTGGAGGACCTCGGCGTCGGCGACCGCCAGCGCGTGGAGATCCTCAAGGTCCTCTACCGGGGCGCCCGCATCCTCATCCTCGACGAGCCCACGGCCGTGCTGGTGCCGCAGGAGGTCGAGGAGCTCTTCCAGAACCTGCGCGAGCTGAAGGCCGAGGGCCTGACCGTCATCTTCATCTCGCACAAGCTGGACGAGGTGCTCGACATCGCCGACGCGATCACCGTGATCCGGCGCGGCACCACCGTCGCCAGCGTGGACCCGTCGGAGGTCACCGCCCGGCAGCTCGCCGAGCTGATGGTGGGCAGCGAGCTGCCCACGCCCGAGACGCGCGAGTCCACCGTGACCGACACCGTCACGCTGAAGGTCTCCGAGCTGACCATGCCCGGCGAGGGCGAGCGCCTGCTCCTCGACGACGTGTCGTTCGAGATCCACCAGGGCGAGATCCTCGGCATCGCCGGCGTCGAGGGCAACGGCCAGTCCGAGCTGATCGAGGCCATCATGGGCATCAGGCCCGCGCAGGGCCGCATCGAGCTGACCGGCCAGGACATCACCACCTGGTCCACCCTGAAACGCCGCGAATCCGGCATCGGCTACATCCCCGAGGACCGCCACCGCCAGGGCCTGCTCCTGGAGGCGTCCCTGTGGGAGAACCGCGTGCTCGGCCACCAGACCAGGAAACCCGCGCGCAGCGGCATCTGGATCGACCGGCGGGCCTCCAAGGCCGACACCGAGCGCATCGTGCGCGACTACGACGTGCGGACGCCGAGCGTCGACACCCTGGCCCTGGCCCTGTCCGGCGGCAACCAGCAGAAGCTCATCGTGGGCCGCGAGATGAGCGGCGAGCCCGCCTTCCTCATCGCCGCCCACCCCACCCGCGGCGTGGACGTCGGCGCCCAGGCCGCCATCTGGGACCACCTGCGCAACGCCCGCGCCGCCGGGCTCGCGGTGCTGCTCATCTCGGCCGACCTCGACGAGCTGATCGGGCTGTCCGACACCATCCAGGTCATCTACCGGGGGCGGCTCGTGGCCGCGCTCGACCCTTCCGACATCACGCCCGAACGGCTGGGCGGTTACATGACCGGCGCCATCGCCGGCACTGAGGAGACGTGATGCCCGCCGGGCTCAACCGGGCGCTGCTCACCGTCGCCGGCGCCGTCGTCGCCATCGTCCTGGCGATCGCGATCTGCAGTGTGGCGATCAACGTCGCGGGCGGCGATCCGCTCACGGCGCTGACCGCTCTGTTCGACTTCGGCGAGACCCCGCGCGCGCAGGCGAACTCGATCGCCACCTTCCTCAACCGCGCGGTGCCGCTGTTCATCGCCGGCCTGGCGGTGGCCGTCGGCTTCCGCATGAACCTCTTCAACATCGGCGTCGAGGGCCAGTACCGCATCGCCGCCATCTGCGCGGCCTACGTCGGCTCCACGTTCACCGCGCCGGCCTGGATCCAGATCCCCGTGATCATCGTGGTCGCGGCGCTGGTCGGCGGCCTGTACGCGCTCATCCCCGCCGTCATGAAGGTGACCAGGGGCGTGAACGAGGTCATCGCCACGATCATGCTGAACTACATCGCGATCAACCTGGCCGCCTTCCTCGTGCGCGGCCCCTTCGCCGGGCAGCGGGCGAAGGGCGAGCTGACGGTGACCACGCCGCAGCTGCCCGACTCGGCCATGTTCCCCGACCTGAACTTCCTGTTCGAGGGGTTCGGGATGCTGCCGCCCACCCGCGGCGGCGGCCTGTGGGGCTTCCTGGTCGTGGCCATCCTGCTCGGCGTGGTGATCTGGGTGGTGCTGGAGCGCACCCGGTTCGGCTTCAACGTCAAGGCCAGCGGCCTCAACGGCCCGGCCGCCCTCGCCTCGGGCGTCAACCCGAAGACCATGGTGATCTCGGCGATGGTGCTGTCCGGGGCGATCGCCGGGCTCATCGGCCTGCCCGAGATCCTCGGCGACCGGGGCGCCTACAACTCCAACTTCACCGCCGGCCTGGGCTTCCTCGGCATCGCGGTGGCGCTGCTCGGCCGCAACAAGCCCGTCGGCATCGCGATCGCCGCGCTGCTGTTCGCGTTCCTCGACCGGGCGCAGGGCGCGCTGCAGTTCGCCGACATCCCCCCGTCCGTCATCACGATCATCCAGGGCGCGATCGTCCTGCTGGTGGTCGTGGCCAACGAGGTGACCAACCGGTTCGCGCTCAGGCTCGAAGAGCGGCGCGCCGCCCAGCAGCTCGGCAGGAACACACCGGTTGAGGTGACAGCATGACCCGGGTCGGCAAGTACCACGTGGCGCTGATCGGCGTCGCCGCGCTCATCCTGCTGATGTCGCTGGTGCGGGTCCTGTCCGGCCAGAACGACATCACCTCCTCCGGCACGTTCGCCGCCGCGCTGCTGCTCGCGGTGCCGATCGGGCTGGCCGGGCTCGGCGGCCTGTGGGCCGAGCGGGCGGGCGTGGTCAACATCGGCCTCGAAGGCATGATGGTGCTCGGCACCTGGTTCGCCGGCTGGGCCGGCTACCAGTGGGGCCCCGTCGTCGCGCTGGTCGCCGGGCTGCTCGGCGGCGCGCTCGGCGGGCTGCTGCACGCGATCGCGACCGTCACCTTCGGCGTCGACCACATCATCAGCGGCGTCGCCATCAACCTGCTCGGGCCGGGGATCACCCGGTTCCTGTCAGAGGTCCTGTTCAAGGAGGGCACCCAGGCCGCCGAGGCGGGCGCCGGCATCACCACCTCGCCCGCCATCTCCGGCTCCACGTGGCAGGTCAGCCTGCCGGTGCTCTCCGACGGCCCCGACCTGCTCGGCAAGCTGGAGAGCACGCACTGGTTCCTGCTCGCCGACCTGGCCGGCATCCTGCGCGGGCTCACGCACAACGTCAACGTGCTGGTGGTCCTGGCCGTGCTGCTGCTGCCGCTGACGTTCTTCGTGCTCTGGCACACCGCCTTCGGCCTGCGGCTGCGCTCGGCGGGCGAGAACCCGTGGGCGGCCGAGTCGCTGGGCGTGAACGTCTACCTGATCAAGTACGTCGCGGTCGTCATCTCCGGCGCGTTCGCCGGGCTCGGCGGCGTGTTCCTGGTCTTCGTCTCCACCAAGTACGTCGAGGGCCAGACGGCCGGGCGCGGCTTCATCGGCCTGGCCGCCATGATCTTCGGCAACTGGCGTCCTGGCGGGCTCGCGATCGGCGCCTCGCTGTTCGGCTACGCCGACGGGCTGCAACTGCGCAGCTCCACCGCGGTCACCTCGTTCTTCCTGTTCGGGGCCGTGCTGCTGCTGGCCTACCTGATCCTCCAGGCCCGCCGTCTCATGACGGCCGACCCGGCGGGGCGGGGTGTCAAGCAGTACGTGCTGATGGCCGCGGCCGTCGCCGGCGCGATCGTGCTGTTCTGGCTCTGGCTGGTCGTCGACCAGCTGCCGAACGAGTTCGTCTTCATCACACCACACGTGCTCACGCTGCTCGTGCTCCTGGTCGCCTCCCAGCGCCTGCGGATGCCCAAGGCCGACGGCGTCGTCTACCGCCGGGGGGAACAACATTGAACATCGACTGGAACGGCCTGCGGGACGAGGCGGCCGAGGCCATGCGGCACGCGTACGCGCCGTACTCGAAATTCCCCGTCGGCGCGGCCGCGCTGGTGGATGACGGGCGCGTCGTCACCGGCTGCAACGTCGAGAACGCCTCCTACGGCGTCGGCCTGTGCGCCGAGTGCGGGCTGGTCTCGGCGCTGCAGCGCTCCGGCGGCGGCCGCCTGGTGGCCTTCACCTGCGTGGACGGTCACGGCGAGCTGCTGATGCCGTGCGGGCGCTGCCGGCAGCTCCTGTACGAGTTCGGCGGCGAGGACCTGCTGGTCGAGACCGAGGACGGGCCGAAGCGCATGGCCGAGATCCTGCCGTACGCGTTCGGGCCCCAGGACCTGAGCAGGAGCGCGTGATGGACGCCATCGAGGTCATCCGCGCCAAGCGGGACCGGGGCGAGCTGACCACGGCCCAGATCGACTGGGTGATCGACGCGTACACGCGGGGCGAGGTGGCCGACGAGCAGATGTCGGCGCTGGCCATGGCGATCCTGCTGAACGGCATGAACCGGCGCGAGATCGCCGACTGGACGCAGGCCATGATCCGCTCGGGCGAGCGCATGGACTGGTCGGCCCTCGACCGGCCGACGGCCGACAAGCACTCGACGGGCGGCGTCGGCGACAAGATCACGCTGCCGCTCGCGCCCCTGGTGGCGGCGTGCGGCGCGTACGTGCCGCAGCTGTCGGGGCGCGGTCTCGGGCACACCGGCGGCACCCTCGACAAGCTGGAGTCCGTGCCCGGCTGGCGGGCCTCCCTGTCGAACGCCGAGATGCTGGACGTGCTGCGCTCGGCCGGGGCCGTGGTGTGCGCGGCCGGCTCGGGCCTCGCGCCCGCCGACAAGAAGCTGTACGCGTTGCGCGACGTCACCGGCACGGTCGAGTCGATCCCGCTGATCGCCTCGTCGATCATGTCGAAGAAGATCGCCGAGGGGACCGGGTCGCTGGTCCTGGACGTGAAGGTGGGCTCCGGGGCGTTCATGAAGACCGTCACGGAGGCGCGCGAGCTGGCCGAGACCATGGTCGCGCTCGGCACCGACGCCGGGGTGCGGACCGTCGCGCTGCTGACCGCCATGGACCGGCCGCTGGGGCGGGCCGTGGGCAACGCGCTGGAGGTCGCCGAGTCGGTCGAGGTGCTGGCCGGCGGCGGGCCCGCCGACGTGGTGGAGCTGACCGTGCGGCTGGCGCGGGAGATGCTGGAGGCGGCCGGGATCGCCGCGGGCAAGGACCCGGAGAAGGCGCTGGAGGACGGGTCCGCGATGGACGCGTGGCGGCGGATGATCTCCGCCCAGGGCGGCGACCCCGACGCGCTGCTTCCGCGGGCCGCGGAGACGATGACGGTGGAGGTGCCCGCGTCCGGGGTGCTGACCCGGCTGGACGCGTACGCCGTGGGGCTGGCCGCGTGGCGGCTCGGCGCCGGGCGGGCCCGCAAGGAGGACCCGGTCTCGTTCGGGGCCGGGATCGAGCTGCACGCCAAGCCGGGGGACCTGGTGCGGGCCGGGCAGGCGCTGATGACGTTGCACGCCGACGAGACGTCCCGCTTCGAGCGGGCGCTGGAGGCGCTGGAGGGCGGCTACGCGGTCGGGGACGCGACCGAGGAGCAGCTTCCGCTGATCATCGACCGCATCACCGCGTAACCGGAGATCAGGGGACCGCGGGGACCGGGGCGTCGGCGAAGACCTCGGTGAGCACCGCCCGCTGCGTCGGCAGGGCTTCGGCGTGGCGGGCGCGCCCCTCGTCCGTGATGCACACGAACACCCCGCGCCGGTCGGAGTCGCAGACGCCGCGCGTCACGAGCGCCGCCTTCTCCAGCCGCGCCACCACGCGCGACAGCGCGCTCTGGCTCAGGTGGACCTCGTCGCACAGCTCCTGGATGCGGAGCTTCCTGTCGTGGTGCACGATGCGATCCAGCACCTCGAACTCGCTGGGCCCCAGCCCGTGCCGGTCGCCCAGCTCGCGCTCCAGCTGGCACATGGCCTGGGCGTGTTTCGCCAGGACGTAGTGCCAGGTGTCGACCACGAACCGCTCGTCCATGTCGCGGAGGTTACCACTTCGAGAAAATTTATGCAACGACATTAAATGCACTTGCATTAGATGTGTGTGCATGTAATCTTCTGACCCATGTCCTCTTCCTCAACCCGTTGGGGCGCGCTCGCCGTGCTCTGCGCTGTGATCTTTCTTGACGCCCTTGACGTCTCGATGGTCGGGGTCGCCCTGCCCGCCATCCAGCACGACCTGGGCCTGACGACGTCGTCCTTGCAATGGGTGGTCAGCGGCTACGTGCTCGGCTATGGCGGTCTTCTGTTGCTCGGGGGCAGGACCGCCGACCTGCTGGGGCGGCGCAGGGTGTTCCTGGCCGCGCTCGGCGTCTTCGCCGTGGCGTCGTTGCTCGGTGGCGTGGTGGACGACGGCGGGCTGCTGATCGCCGCCAGGTTCATCAAGGGCGTGGCCGCCGCGTTCACCGCGCCCGCCGCTTTGTCGATCATCACGACGACCTTTCCCGAGGGCCCGGAGCGCAACAGGGCGTTGAGCATCTTCACCGCCTGCGGCGCCAGCGGCTACTCGCTCGGCCTCGTGCTGTCCGGCTTGCTGACCGAGATCGGCTGGCGGTGGACGCTGCTCATGCCGGTGCCCGTCGCGGTGATCGCGCTCGTGGCCGCGCTGAAGGTGCTGCCGAAGGGCCGCGAGGAGCGCGCCGAGGGCGGCCACGACCTGGTCGGCGCCGTGACCATCACCGCGTCGATGCTGCTGCTGGTCTTCACGGTCGTGCAGGCGCCCGAGGTCGGCTGGGCCTCGCTGCAGACGATCGGCTCGCTGGTGGGCGTCGCCCTGCTGCTCGGCCTGTTCGTCTTCGCCGAGCTGCGGATGCGCCACCCGCTGGTGCGGCTGGGCATCCTGCGCTCCGGGCACATCGTGCGGGCCAACCTGGGGCTGCTCATCCTCATGGGCTCGTACGTGGCCTTCCAGTTCGTCGCCATGCAGTACTTCCAGAACCTGCTCGGCTGGTCGGCCCTCGGCACCGCCATGGCGTTCCTGCCCGCCGGCCTGCTCGTCGCCGTCACCTCGACGAAGATGGGCGACTTCGCCGACCGGTTCGGCACCGGCAAGCTGATCGTCATCGGCGCCGCCGCGCTGGCCGGCGGCTACGCGATCTTCCTCGGCATCGACCGCACCCCCAGCCTGGGCGGCATGGTGATCCCCGGCATGATCCTGCTGGGCATCGCGTTCGCGCTGTCGTTCCCCTCGCTCAACATCCAGGCCACCAACGGCGTGGACGACGACGAGCAGGGCCTGGCCTCCGGCCTGCTCAACACCTCGGGCCAGGTCGGCGGCGCCATCGTGCTGGCCGTCGTGACCGCCGTGCTCACCTCGGGCGGCGGCGGCGAGACGCTGTCCATCGGCTCGCTGCGCGCGGCCATCGTGGTCTCGCTGGTGCTCGCCCTGGTCGGGCTGGCGATCTCGGCGACGGGGCTGCGGGCACGCAAGGCCGCGCCCGCCGTGGCCGAGAGCGCGAAGGTGTACGAGACGGTCTGAGCCCGCCTCCGACGGGGCCCCGCCGACCGGCATCGGCGGGGTCCTTCCCTTTTACGGGCGGACGGCGCCGATCGGGGACTCGTAGTCGAGCCACTCGACCCAGTCGCCGGCGACCTCCGTGACGGCGCCCGACTTCACGTTCACCTTGGTCAGCATCACGTAGTCGTCGTCCCAGGAGCGGACCAGCACCTCCTCGGGGCCGGTCCACCGCTCGACGCCGATCAGGTCGTAGTCCGCGAGGTCCGTACGCGGCCCGCCGACGCGCCCGGTGCGGCCGTCCATGGTGACGAGCTCGGAGTCCGCCGTGATCAGGGCCAGCGTGCGGCCGTCGGGGGACAGGGCGCCGCCGAAGTCGAGGAGCCCGGGGTCGACGCGGTAGTCGCCTTCGAGGGTGGTCAGGCCGTTCATGAAGAGCTTGGTGATCGACGCGTGCCCGGGGATGTCTTTCGCCTTCTCCTTCTCGGCGACCACGCGCGTCCCGTCGTCGGCCACCGCGAGGATGCGCACCTCGTCGCCGTACTCGTAGTGGGTGACGCCCGTGTCGAAGTCGAGCGTGGCCCCGTCGGCCGAGCCGAAGTCCACGGAGAAGTAGCGGCCGTTGGGGGAGGAGGTGAGGTGCGCGCTCCCCTTCCCGGCCTCGACGTCGATGGTCTTGACCGCGCCGGAGGGCACGTCGCGGACCACGTACGCGCCGTCGAGCTGCCGGTAGGCGATGCGGCGGCCGTCCTGGCTGATGGCCAGGGGCATGGAGGTGCGGCTGTCCTCCTCGTAGCCGGCCCGCGCGCCGCCGAGCCGCCACTCGTTGCCGGACGTGGTCTGCAGCCGCCACTGGGCGCACGGCTGGGGGTTGCTCGGGTCGTTGTCGGTCCGGCCGCGGCAGTAGCCCAGGTACGCGTACTGGATGGGGTCGTCCAGCGTGGCCGGGAGCGGGTCGGGGACGTCCTCCTCCGCCTGCTGCGCGGACGTGGGGGACGACCGGGCGATCGTGCGCTCGACGTTGGCCACCATGGCGTTGACGCCGAGCACGATCAGGGCCACGAACGCGCCCACCGTGCCCACCGAGACCGTCGTCCACGTGGCGACGCGGATCCTGCGCTTCCTGCCGATGAGGGCCAGCACCGGTGCGGCGAGATCGGTGTGTGTGGCGGGCAGCTCGGCGGCGAGGGCGACCAGCGCGCCGCGCGGCCCCTGGTCCTCGGGGGTGTGCGGCGCCGCCGCCTGTGCCGTCTCGGACGGGTGTGCCCAGTCAGGGCCCTGCTCGCCTTCGGCGGGGGGCTGCGGGGCGGCGGGGAAGAGGCCGGGGTGGGCGGAACGCAGGTGGGCCAGCGCCTGCTGGAGCTCCTTGTCCAGCTCGCCGATCCACGTGCCGGTGAGCATGGCCACCTGCTGCGGGTGCAGCGCGTCGTGGTAGCGGGCGACGACGGTGGCCCGCGTCCTGGGCGGGAGCACGGCCAGCGGGTACGTCGCGGGCGGCGGCACGTCGGCGGCCAGGAAGCGCCGGTAGAGCTCGCGCAGCACGAGGAGGGCGGGCCCGGTGGAGCGGATGGCGGGCCAGCGCCGGCACACCGTCACCAGCGCGTCCGTCGCCAGGGTCCTGGCGCGGTCCTGGTCGCCGGTCAGCAGGTACGCGGTGCGGGCGAACGAAGGCCCGTAATCGACCAGAAAAGTCGATAAATCATTGGATTTGCTCACGTATATAACTCCTTGTGGGTTGATCAGAGTAGACGTCGCCCACCGCTCTCCGGAAGCCCCCGTGAACCCCGCACCGATCCGCCTCGACACCGCTTGCAGGCCCGTACGCTGGGCATCTACCGGGCATGCGCACGTCATCCCCGCCCCGCGGCCGGCCGTCGCACGCCCGCGTGGGCGTCTCGCTCGCCTGCCTCGCCGCCCTGCTCACCGCGTGCGGCACCGCCCACCAGAGCGCCACCCTGCCCCGGCAGACGTCCACCGCCACCGGCTCGCCGGGCGCGCCGACGAGCACCGCCGAGGTGGACGTCGACCGGCCCGGCACGGACCCGGCCGTCGTGACAGGCGTGCGGTACGCCGCCCACGACACCTATGACCGGCTGGTCGTGGACCTGAAGGGCGACGTTCCCGGGTACAACGTGAAATGGGTGGACGAGCTCGTCCAGGACGGGTCGGGGCGGCCCATCGACGTGCGCGGCGGCGCGTACCTGCAGCTCACGCTCTTCCCCGCGAACGCCCACGACGACGACGGCAAGGCCACCTGGGGCGGCGGCCCCATATACCCCGCCAAGCTCGGCAACCTCGCCAGTGTCGTCCGCACCGGCGACTTCGAGGGGCGCGTCGGCATCGGGCTGGTGCTGGGCAGGCGCGCCGGGTTCCAGCTCACCGAGCGGGGCTCGCCGAGCCGGCTCATCCTCGACGTGGCACACTGACGTCCGTGGTGAGAAAGATCGAGGGCCCGGCCCGCATCCCCGTACCCGGCGGCAAGCTCATCGACGAGCACATCGGCCGCGTCAACAGCGGCGACGAGGCGATCTCCATCGCCCACATGACCGCGCCCCCGGGCTGGGAGGAGCCGGCGCAGACGCCGTCGTTCACCGAGTACACCGTGGTCCTGCGCGGAGCGGTGATCGTCGAGCACGCCGGGGGCAGCACCCGGGTCGAGGCGGGGCAGTCGGTGGTGACGTCGCCGGGGGAGAAGATCCGCTACAGCGTCGGCCCCGAGGGCGCCGAGTACATCGCCGTGTGCCTGCCCGCGTTCAGCCCGGAAACGGCCGGCCGCGACGACTGACCGCCGCCGCTGAAAGGACCCGCGCCAAAACCGGCCGCTCCGCCGTCCCTTCTTCTCCCCGAAAGGACCCGCACCGGATGCGGCCGCTCCGCCGTCCCCTCTTCTCCCCCAAAGGACCCGCACCGGATGCGGCGGGAGAGCCGGGCGGTGCTCATATCATGGCCAGATGAGCCCCACCCTTGACCAGATCCGCCGGGCTCCCAAGGTCTTGCTGCACGATCATCTCGACGGCGGGCTCCGCGCCGAGACGATCGTCGAGCTGGCCAGGGAGAGCGGCTACGACCGCCTGCCCACCACCGACCCCGACAACCTGCGCCAGTGGTTCGAGGAGGCGTCCGACTCGGGGTCGCTCGAACGCTACCTGGAGACGTTCGACCACACGGTCGCCGTCATGCAGACCCGCGAGTCGCTCGTCCGCGTGGCCGCCGAGTGCGCCATCGACCTGGCCGACGACGGCGTCGTCTACGCCGAGGTGCGGTTCGCGCCCGAGCAGCACACCACCAGGGGGCTGAGCCTCGACCAGGTGGTGGAGGCGGTGCTGGAGGGGTTCGAGCAGGGCTCGCGGGGCCGCGCCATCAAGGTGGGCACGCTGCTGACGGCCATGCGGCACCAGGCCCGCTCCAGGGAGATCGCCGAGCTGGCCGTGCGCTACCGCGACGGCGGCGTGGTCGGCTTCGACATCGCCGGGGCCGAGGCCGGCTACCCGCCCACCCGGCACCTCGACGCGTTCGAGTACCTCCAGCGGGAGAACGCGCACTTCACGATCCACGCCGGCGAGGCGTTCGGGCTGCCGTCGATCTGGCAGGCCATCCAGTGGTGCGGCGCCGACCGGCTCGGCCACGGCGTGCGCATCATCGACGACATCTCCGTCGCCGGTGACGGCAGCGCCAAGCTGGGCCGGCTGGCCGCGTACGTCCGCGACAAGCGCATCCCGCTGGAGATGTGCCCCACGTCCAACCTGCAGACCGGGGCCGCCGCCTCGATCGCCGAGCACCCGATCGGGCTGCTGCGGCGGCTGCACTTCCGCGTCACGGTCAACACCGACAACCGGCTGATGAGCTCCACCAGCGTGTCGCTGGAGTTCCACAAGCTGGTCGAGGCGTTCGGCTACGACTGGGACGACCTGCAGTGGTTCACGGTCAACGCGATGAAGTCGGCGTTCATCCCGTTCGACGAGCGGCTGGCGCTGATCAACGGCGTGATCAAGCCGGGGTTCCAGCAGATCAAGTGGCAGCCGTGAAGCAGACCTACCGGTCCCGGTTCGCGTTCGTGATGGCGTGGGTGTGGCTGGCGTTCGTCGCGCTCAACGTCTGGGACCTGATCGTCCGCTACAACGGCAAGGCGTCGCTCGTCGCGCTGGCCGTGCTCGGGGCGCTGACGGCGCTCGTGTACGCCGTCGCGCTGCGCCCCGCCACCGTGTTCACGGAGGCGGGGCTGGTCGGGCGCAACCCCTTCCGCACCACGTTCCTCCCCTGGGCCGCCATCGAGGACGTCACGGTGTCGCACGCCATCACCGTCCGGCACGGCGACGACCGGGTGCTGCGGCTGTGGACGCCGATGAGCAGCGCGCGCGAGCGGGCCAGGGCGCAGCGGCGCGGGGCCGCCACCGAGCAGCGCGGCCGGTTCAAGACCGAGCCGACGCTGCCCAGGGCCGAGCAGGCGGCGGCCGAGGCGTTCGC
The DNA here is from genome assembly GCF_900323885.1 of [Actinomadura] parvosata subsp. kistnae. Taxonomy (GTDB): domain Bacteria; phylum Actinomycetota; class Actinomycetes; order Streptosporangiales; family Streptosporangiaceae; genus Nonomuraea; species Nonomuraea composti. The sequence continues at coordinate 3,883,287 of NZ_OOHJ01000018.1, forward strand.
CGGCAAGACGCACGCCGACTGGGTGGGCGAGCAGATCCGCGAGCGCGCCGAGTCGGCCAGGCGCCGCGGCGAGGAGGCCGCGCCGGCGCGCACGAGCTGGTCGTACGACGCGATCGGGCTGCTCGTCGTCGCGGTGGCGCTGGTGGTCGCCGCGATCGTCGCCTGAGATTGACCCTGACACCGTGTCAGGCCCTACCTCTTGAGTCGCCATGTTCAGCATAGGAGAGTTCGCCAGGCTCGGGCTGGTGTCCGTACGCATGCTCCGCCACTACGACGCCATCGGCCTGCTGCGGCCCGCGCACGTGGACCCCGTCTCCGGCTACCGGTCCTACCAGGCCGAACAGCTCGCCCGGCTGCACCGGATCGTCGCCATCAAGGACCTGGGCTTCACGCTGGAGCAGGTCAGGACGATCCTCGACGAGCAGGTCGGCACCGAGGAGCTGCACGGCATGGTCCGCCTGCGCCGCGCCGAGCTGGAGGCCAGGATCAGCGCCGACCTCGCCCGGCTGCGCAGCGTCGAGGCGCGGCTGCGCACCATCGAGACCGAAGGGCACATGCGCACGGCGGAGGTCGTGCTGAAGAAGGTGCCCCGGGTGCGCGTCGCCCAGCTCGCGGCCAGGGCCGCCAGCTACGAGCCCGAGGACATCGGGCCCGTCCTCGTGCCGCTGTTCGACGAGCTGTGCCGGCGGCTGGAGGCCGCGTGCGTCCGCATCGCCGGGCCCGGCATCGCCCACTACCTGCAAGAGGAGGACGGCTCCGTCATGGCGCACGCCTGCCTGCCCGTGAACGTCCGGCCCGGCGCGTACGACTTCGACGTCGTGGACCTGCCGGCCATCGAGACGGCCGCCACGATCATCCATCGGGGGTCGATGGACGCCGCGTGGTCGACGTTCCAGGTGCTGGCCCACTGGATCGAGGAGCACGGCTACCGCTCCCGCGCCCTGGCCAGGGAGATCAGCCTGCACGTGCCGTGCGACATCGACGCCTGGGTGACGGAGCTGCAGATCGAGGTGATCCCGTGCTGACCCGCGAGCTGGAGGAGGACCTGGAGCGGCACCGTGCCGAGCTGACCGGCTACTGCTACCGCATGCTCGGCTCCGGCTTCGAGGCCGAGGACGCCGTGCAGGAGGCGTTCGTGCGGGCGTGGCGCACGTACGACCCCGGGCGCGGCCCGCTGCGCCCCTGGCTGTTCCACCTGGCCACGAACGTCTGCCTCGACCTGCTCAGGAGCCCGCAGCGCCGCGCCCGCGCCATGGACCTCGGCCCGGCCGCCGTCCCCGGGGCCGCCCTGGGCGAGCCGCTGCCGGAGAGCCGCTGGGTGCAGCCCGTCCCCGACGCCCGCGTCCTCGACCCCGCCGATGTGGCGGTGACGCGCGAGAGCGTGCGGCTGGCGTTCGTGGCGGCCCTGCAGCACCTGCCGCCCCGCCAGCGGGCCGTGCTCATCCTGCGCGACGTGCTCAGGTGGAGCGCCGCCGAGACCGCCGACCTGCTGGCCGCCACCGTCACCTCGGTCAACTCCGCACTCCAGCGCGCCAGGACCAGGCTCCCCGCCGTGGCGCCCCTCGACGAGGAGGTGGACGAGGGCCTGCTGGCCCGGTACGTGACGGCGTTCGAGAGCTACGACGTGGACACGCTGGTCTCGCTGCTGCACGAGGACGCGACCTCGTCCATGCCGCCGTTCACGTGGTGGCTGCGCGGCCGGGAGGCCGTGCGCGCGGTCCTGCTGGCCGCCGGGGCGCCCTGCGCGGGTGCCCGCCTGCTCCCGACCCGCGCCAACGGCTGCCCCGCCTTCGGCCACTACGACCGCGACGGCGAGCCGTTCGCGCTGGTCGTGCTGGAGGTTTCGGGCGGCCTGATCATCGGCGAGACCACGTTCCTCGATCCCGGGCTGTTCCCGCTCTTCGGGCTGCCGATGAGTTTCGGCGCCGCGCTCCGTACTGAGGGGTGAAGGAGGACACCATGCCACAGATCATCGAACTGCCCGAGCGCCCGTACGTCGGGGTGCGCCGCACCATCACCATGACCACCTTCGGGCTGGTCGCCGACCGCATCGGGGAGATCATCGGCTGGCTCGCCGAACGCGGCGTGCCCATCGCGGGGGCGCCGTTCCTGCGCTACGAGAGCATCGACCTGGCGGCCGACCGCCTGGTGGTGCAGGCGGGGGTGCCGGTGCCCGAGCCGGTGGAGGCGGAGGGCGACCTGTTCGCCGCCACCCTCCCCGCCGGCCGCTACGCCACCGTCACCCACCACGGCCACCCCGACGAGCTCCGGCACGTCATCGAGTCGTTGCTGAAGTGGGGCGCCGAGCAGGGCCTTGAGTGGGACATGACGGAGAAGGACGGGGCCGAGCACTGGGGCTGCCGCCTGGAGCTCTTCCAGACCGACCCCAGAGTGGAGCCCGACCCGCACAACTGGGACACCGACCTGCAGTTCCGCCTGGCCTGACGCCCGCCTCTGGCGCTGGGCGGCGGCTCAGCGCCAGAGGCGTTCACCTGCCGCGCATGAACGCCAGGTCATCCCCCCACCCGTCGAACTCCTCACCGTGCCCGGCCGCCCGTGCCCGCGGTTCGAGGTCGTTCAGCAGCCTGCGCACGGCGCTCGCCGTCTCCGGCGACAGCGTGGCCTCCAGCAAGGGCAGCAGTTCCTCGTGCGACCACATCGGCAGGCTCAGCGGGTGGTGGCGCAGCTCCCACGCCAGGTACTTGTTGTACGGCCGCACCCGCCCGTGCAGGGCGAACACGTACGTCAGGTAGGAGCCGACGGCGTCGGCGGCGTCGAGGCGGGCGGCCAGCAGGTCGCCCGCGCGGTCGTTCTTCAGTGACCGGTAGGCGCTGTTGAGGAAGGCGCCCAGCGCCTCGGGGGCCAGCGACCGTGCCTCCTCCGGGGAGAGGGTGCCCTTGGCGGTGACCAGGTCGGCGATGCCGCCCGTGTCCTTCAGGACCTTGGCGTAGGCGAAGGAGTACCGGTCCCATGCGGTGCCGGAGCCGGGCAGGGCGTGCTCCCGGAACTCCCCGAGCGTCATCACGGCCACGTCCAGGACGGCGTCCCGCCGAGGCGGGAACGCCGAGCCGTCGGCGACGATCACGTAGACGTCGTGGTCGGAGTGGGCGGTGGCGGCGCCCTCGCGGGCCTGGGAGCCGCTGAGCACCACCCCGAGCACGTCCGGGTCGTCCAGGGCGCGGGCCAGGAACGTCTCGAACGTCACAGGCCCAGCCGGGCGGTCAGGTCGGATCGCAGGGCGGCCAGTTGCTCGTCCGCCACGGCTCTGGCCTGGGCCGGGGTGCCGGTCACCGGGACGACGACCTCCAGGTAGCACTTCAGCTTGGGCTCGGTGCCGGACGGGCGGACCACCACGCGGGCGTCGCCCGACAGGCGGTAGCGCAGGCCGTCGGTGGGCGGCAGGCCGCCGTCGCCGCGCGACAGGTCGTCCACCCGCTCCACCGCGCGGCCCCCGAGGACGGGGGTGCGGTCGGCGCGCAGGCGCGTCATGGCGGCGGTGATCAGCGACAGGTCGGCGACGCGGAACGAGAGCTGCGAGGTGGCGTGCAGGCCGTAGCGGCGGGCCTGGTCGTCGAGCAGGTCGAGGAGGGTACGGCCGTCGCGCTTGGCCGCCGCGGCGATGGCCGCCACGGTGAGGGCGGCGCCGATGCCGTCCTTGTCGTTGACGGGCAGGCCCGCGTCGGTGCCGAGGCTGTAGCCGAGGGCCTCCTCGTAGCCGAAGACCAGGCCAGGGCCGGCCTTGGTGATCCACTTGAAGCCGGTCAGCGTCTCGCCGTACCGGACGCCGTGCGCGCGGGCGATCTTGCTCAGGAGAGAGGACGAGACGATGGTGGTGGCCACCATGCGGTCGCCGCTCGTGTGCGTGATCACGTGCTCGGCCAGCAGGCCGCCGACCTCGTCGCCGGTCAGCATGCGCACGCCGCCCCCGGCCAGCGGCACGCCCACCGCGCACCGGTCGGCGTCGGGGTCGTTGGCGAGCACCAGGTCGGCGCCGAGCTTGGCGGCCAGCGCGACGGCGAGGTCCATCGCGCCCGGCTCCTCCGGGTTGGGGAAGGCGACGGTGGGGAAGTCGGGGTCGGGGTTGCGCTGCTCCTCGACCGCCATCGGGCTCTCGAAGCCGGCGCGCAGGAAGGCGTCGGTGAGCGTGGCCGCGCCGACCCCGTGCAGCGGCGTGTAGGCCACGCGCAGGTCGCGGGCGTCGCCGAGCGGCAGGGCGGTCACGGCGTCGAGGTAGTCGTCGACGATGCCCTCGCCCAGCTCGGTCAGCGTGCCGGGGCCGTTCAGGGGCAGCTCGTCCACCCGGCCGACGGCGTCGATGGCGGCCGAGATCTCGGCGTCGACCGGCGGGACGATCTGGGAGCCGTCGCCCCAGTAGACCTTGTAGCCGTTGTCGCGCGGCGGGTTGTGGCTGGCGGTGACGGTCACGCCGGCGTCGGCGCCGAGGTGGCGCACGGCGAAGGCCAGCACGGGCGTGGGCAGCGGATGCGGCAGCAGCGAGGCGTGCAGGCCCGCGCCCGTCAGCACGGCCGCGGTGTCGCGGGCGAACACGTCGGACTTGTGCCGGGCGTCGTAGCCGATCACCACGTGCCGGCCCGGCCCGAGCACGGCGGCCAGGCCGGCGGCGGCCCGCATGACGGTGACGCGGTTCATCCGGTTGGGGCCGGCGCCCAGCTCGCCGCGCAGGCCCGCCGTACCGAACTCCAGCTTGGCCCCGAACCGCTCCTCCAGAGCGGCCAGGTCACCGGCGTCGATCAGGGCGGACAGCTCGGCGCGCGTGCCGGGGTCGGGGTCTTGTGCCAGCCAGGCGCGCGCCGCTTCCAGGACGGTCACAGGCGGTCCACCACCTTGGCCAGCAGCACGCCCATGCGGGCGGCCGTGGCGCGGCCCACCTCCAGGACCTCCTCGTGGTTGAGCGGCTCGCCCGACAGGCCCGCCCCCGGGTTGGTGACCAGCGAGATGCCGAGCACCTCCAGGCCCGCCTCGCGGGCCGCGATCGCCTCCAGGACGGTGGACATGCCGACCATGTCGCCGCCCAGCGTGCGCAGCATGCGGATCTCGGCCGGCGTCTCGTAGGTGGGCCCGCGGAAGGCGACGTAGACGCCCTCGGCCAGGCTCGGATCGACCTCGCGCACCAGCGCGCGCAGGCGCCGCGAGTAGACCTCGGTGAGGTCGATGAACGTGGTGCCGGTGATCGGGTTGGCGCCGGTCAGGTTGATGTGGTCGCTGATCAGGACGGGGTCGCCGACGTTCTGCGTCTCGGGGCGCAGGCCGCCGGCCGCGTTGGTGAGCACCAGCGTGCGCACGCCCGCCGCGGCCGCCGTGCGGACGCCGTGCACGACCGCGTCCACCCCCAGCCCCTCGTACAGGTGGGTGCGGCCGAGGAAGATCAGCGCGTGCCGCCCGGACGAGGTGCGCACGACACGGATCTTCCCGCCGTGGCCCGCGACGGCGGGCGCGCGGAAACCGGGCAGATCGGTGAACGGGATCTCCCGCACCGTCTCACCGATCGCGTCGGCGGCGGGCACCCAGCCCGACCCCATGACAAGGGCCACGTCGAAGGTGTCGAGGCCCGCGGCGCTGCGCAGCGCCGCGGCGGCCTCACCGGCCAGGGTGTACGCGTCTTTGGTCACCTTCAGTAGTTTAGGAGCAGCCTGTCCAGGACTCGCACCCCGAACTGCAGCGCGTCCACCGGCACCCGCTCGTCCACGCCGTGGAACATCGCCGCGAAGTCCATGTCCGCCGGCAGCCGCAGCGGCACGAACCCGAACCCGCGCACCCCCAGGTCCGCGAAGAACGTCTTGTTGTCGGTGCCGCCCGACATGCAGTACGGGATCGCCCGCGCCGCCGGGTCCTCCTCCTTCAGCGCCGCGATCATCGACTCCACCAGCGCCCCGTCGAACGAGGTCTCCAGCGCGATGTCGTGGTGGATGAACTCGCGCCGCACCTTCGGCCCGAGCAGCCCGTCGACGGTCTTGAAGAAGTCCTCCTCGAACCCGGGCAGGAACCGCCCGTCGACCACGGCCGTGGCCTGGCCCGGGATGACGTTCGACTTGTAGCCGGCGCCGAGCTGGGTCGGGTTGGTGGTGTGGCGCAGGGTGGCGCCGACGAAGCGCACCAGCGGGCCGATCCTGTCGAGGATCGGCTGCGGGTTCTCCTCGTCGAACGGGATGCCGAACGCGTCGGCGACCTCGGTGAGGAAGCGGCGGACCGTCGGGGTGTAGGTCAGCGGCCAGTCGTGGTCGCCGATCCTGGCCACCGCCTTGGCGACCTCGGTGACGGCGTTGTCGTCGTTCAGCATCGAGCCGTGACCGGCGGTGCCGTCGGCGATCAGCTTCATCCAGGCCAGGCCCTTCTGGGCCGTCTCGATGAGGTAGAGCCGCAGCGACGGGTCCACCTCCAGCGAGTAGCCGCCGACCTCGCTGATGGCCTCGGTGACGCCCTCGAACAGCTCCGGGTGGTGGGCGGTGAGGTACTTGGCGCCGTACACGCCGCCGGCCTCCTCGTCGGCCACCCACGCGAAGACGAGGTCGCGGCGCGGCCGGCGGCCCTCGCGCTTGATCTGGCGCAGCACGGCCAGCATCATCGCGTCCATGTCCTTCATGTCCACGGCGCCGCGGCCCCAGATGTAGCCGTCGCGCACCTCGCCCGCGAACGGGTCCACCGACCAGTCGTCGGCGTTGGCCGGCACGACGTCGAGGTGGCCGTGCACGAGCAGCGCCGGCAGCGACGGGTCGGTGCCCTCGATCCGGGTGACCACGTTGCCGCGGCCCGGCTCGCTCTCGACGTACGTGGCCTCGATGCCGACCTCGGCCAGCCGCGACATCACGACCTCGGCGGCGGCCCGCTCACCGGGGCCGCTGCCGTCACCGTAGTTGCTGCTGTCGACGCGGATCAGCTCCACGCACAGGTCGGCGACTTCCTTCTCCGCGGGGGTCATGGGCTCGGCAGGGGTCATGGGGTCCTCTCCAGTGTGAGCAGTCCGGACTTGTGGAGGTGGCCGCGCTTGTGAGCGCGGGTGATCAGCGTGAGGTCGACGTCGGTGATCTCGTCGTGGCGGCCGACGACGCCGGTCATGAAACGGTAGAGCGCCGCCTCGTGCGCCGCCACGACCTGCACGATGAGGGAGTGCGTGCCCGTCGTGGCGGCGCAGTAACGGACGCTGGGGTGCGCGGCCAGCTCCTGGCCGACCAGGTCGAGGCCGTGCGGGCGGACCTTCAGCCACAGCATGGCCTCCACCTCCAGGCCGAGCAGCGCGGGCTCCACCTCGGCCCTGGGCAGCAGCAGCCGCCGCTCGATGAGCGAGGTGACCCGCCGGCGGGCGGTGGGCACGGAGATGTCGAGGCGCTCGGCGACGGCGGTGAACGCGATCCGGCCGTCGGCGGTGAGTAACTCGGCGATCTCCTGCTCCAGCGGCGACAGCCCCTCCTCGTCGGGCAGGCACTCGGCCGGCCGGCCGGGCCGCAGCTCGGCCACCTCCCGCTCGGTCAGGTAGGGGGCGTGCCACTCGGCGACCGTCCTGAACGTGTGCAGCACCACCTGCGTCTGCGTCTGCAGCACACCGTCGATGTCGGACACCTGCGAGGACAGGATGCGGTGCAGCTCGTCCCTGGAGGGCGGCACCAGCTCGCAGCCGATGTCGGCGGCCCCGGTCAGCGAGTAGACCGAGCGCGTGTCGGGCCGGTCGGCCAGCGCCTTGGCCACCTGCGTGGCCGTGCCCGGCCGCACCTGGACGTGCAGGTGCACCGGCCGGCCGTGCCCCGTGCGCAGGTCGTCGTAGATGGCCGTGACCCGCACGACGCCCTCGGCGATCAGCCGCTGCAGCCGCCGGGCGACCGTGCGCTCGTGCTCGCCCACCGCCCGGCCGATCTCACCCCACGAGGCACGCGGAGCGACTTGCAGCGCGGCCACGAGCCGCCGGTCGAGAACGTCCACCTGCACCCGTTTCCATGTCGGAATTGTAAATATTGTGGGGAACATTTGACTGTTTCGGTCGCCCGAATGCACAGTAAGCCATCACGCACTTGTCAGCAAAGGAGCCCACGTGGCGACCTCCCCGGTGGCGCAATCACCACTCGGCATCCCCAAGAGCCGCGTCCGCCAGCTCATGGCGGCCAGCATCGGCAACGTCGTCGAGTGGTACGACTGGTACGCCTACACCTTCCTCGCTGTCTACTTCTCCGAGCAGGTCTTCCCGAAGGGCTCGGCCAACAGCCTCGTACCGCTGCTGAGCTCCTTCGCCGTCTTCGCCGTCGGCTTCTTCATGCGCCCGCTCGGCGGTCTGCTCGTCGGCGCCTTCGCCGACCGGTACGGCCGCAAGGCCGCCATGACGTTCACCATCGTGCTCATGGGCGCCGGCTCGCTGCTCGTCGGCCTCACCCCCACGTACGCGGCCGTCGGGCTGCTCGCACCCGTCATCCTCACCCTGGCCCGCCTCATCCAGGGCCTCTCGGTCGGCGGCGAGTTCGCCGCCGCCACCACCTTCCTCGTGGAGTCGGCCCCGCCCGGCCGCCGCGGCCTCTACTCGAGCTTCCAGTACGTCAGCACCACCATCGGCCAGCTCCTCGCCTCCGGCCTGGCCGCCCTGCTGGCCACCAGCCTCATCGAGGCCGACATGAACTCGTGGGGCTGGCGCATCCCGTTCTTCGTCGGCGCGCTGCTGAGCTTCGTCGGCCTCTGGATCCGCAAGGGCGCCGACGAGACCTCCGCCGTGGCCGAGGAGATCCAGCGCGGCGAGGCCGAGCGGCCCAAGCTGTTCGAGTTCCTCAAGCACCACCCGCGCTCCGCCGCCACCATCGTCGGCATCACGATCGCCGGCACCGTCGCGTACTACACGTGGACCAGCTTCCTGCCCACCTACGCGCAGATCACCGTCACGTTCGACAAGGCCGACTCCCTGCAGATCGGCACGATCTCGCTGGTCTTCTTCATGATCCTGCAGCCGCTGCTCGGCATGCTGTCCGACCGCATCGGGCGCCGGCCGATGCTGATCACGTTCGGCCTCGGCTTCCTCGTGCTGCCCGTGCCGCTGCTCGGCCTGCTCACCCAGTCGTACGCGAGCCTGCTGGTCGTGCAGCTCGTCGGCATGGTCTTCCTCGGCTGCTTCACCTCGATCTCGGCCGCGGTGAACTCGGAGCTCTTCCCCACCCGGGTGCGGGCGGCCGGGGCCGGGTTCCCGTACTCGCTGACCGTGGCCCTGTTCGGCGGCACCGCGCCGCTCATCGGCACCGCGCTCCAGGAGGCCAAGAACCCCGGGCTGTTCCCGTGGTACATGTCGGCGCTCGCGCTCATCTCGACCCTGGTCTACCTCTTCGTCCTGAAGGAGACCAAGGACCAGCCGCTGCGCTAACCCCCGAACGAGGTGCAGGGGCGCTCCCGCAACTCCTTGACGTAGTCGTCGGGGGCGCCCGCCCGCTCGGCCGCCTCGGCCAGGCTGCCCAGGTAGCGGGCCGAGGGCAGGCCGCCCTCGTAACCGTCGAGCACGTAGAACCAGGCCACGACCTCGCCGTCGAGCGTCTGCACCCGCAGCCGCACCTTGTGGTAGGCGCCCCGGACGGCCCCCTCCCACTGGTCGAGCGAGGTCTCCTCCCAGTCGGGCACGTCGTAGAGCACCACGAACACGTGCTCGTCGGGGTCTTCGACGATCGTGGCGACCGCGCCCTCCCAGGCGAGATCCATGCCCCCGAACGTCAGCCGCCACCCGGGCAGCCATCCCACACCCCAGATCGGTGAGTGGGGAGCGCGCATCGCCATCTGCTCGGGATCCATGTTGGTGCCGTACGCGCCGTACAGCCTGAGATCACTCGGCTTGCCCGAACGGTCCGAAGCCCATGCCACGATCCACCCCTCCCGCCGGGTGCCACTCGTCATCCAGCTACCGCGCCATCCTGCCACGCTTGGGGGCCGCGCCGGTCCATCGCATCGGGCGGCGGAGGGTCGTGTCAGCTCTCTTCACGCAGCCCCAGAACCACCCGTGCGGGATCGAAGGCGGGGCGTCGGCCATGCGGGCTGGTGGGGCGCTTGATGCGGATCCACTGGAACGCCTGTCTGATCATGCGGCGCCGCTGGACTCGGCGTGCCGGGTCGTGGTCGTCCGTCCCGATGTTCCAGTCTCCCAGCACGGCGGCCGCGGTGATCTCGGTGAGGTCGGCTCGGCGGGTGCGCTCCTCGATCTCTGCCCGCACCCTGGCGATCTCGGTGACCGGCACGCCGAGCAGATGATGCAGGTCAGGGGAGAGGATGCGGCTTTGCTCGACGTAGGTCTGCTCTCCGGCGCAGCCGTTGGATTTCCTGGTCCGCGTCCACAGGGCGTGCTGGATGCCCTCTCTGCGCGGCTCCGAGCCGCCAGTTCAGCGCGGTCTCCTGAACGAGCTCCTCCAGACCGGCCGCGTTGATGGACTGCCCGCATCCTCGCGAGTCGATCTTGCCGGAGTTGTAGCTGCATCGGTAGCGGTTAGCGCGGCCTGTGGGGCTGTGGCCGCTCATGCTGGAGCCGCATGAGTCGCAGAACAACAGTTTCAGACTGGTCAGGAGGTATTTGTCGTCGGTCGGAGGGCGTCCCGGGCCGGTCGTGCCCAGCACGCTCTGCACGTGCAGCCAAGTGGAAACGTCCAGGATCGTGCTCTCACCCCGCATACGCCCGATGAGAGCGCCTGCGGTCCAGCGTGTGTGCCCCGTCAGGGCCGGGCGACGCAGCTGCTGCTTCAGAGCCTGGATGGTGAAGTGGACGCCGCCTTTGTGCACGACTCGCGTTCCGTCGTCGGACCGGATCTCGGGGGTGGTCACGCCACGCGTCGCCCAATCGCGTGTGATGGCGCCGATGCGCTCGCCGCTCAGGATGCGGGTGGCGGCTTCTCTGATGAGTGCGGCTTCGGATTCTTGGAGCGTTCCCGCGTGGACGTCGATGAAGCCGAAGCGTCGGCGGGGTCCGCCTGTCATCTCGCCGGCCTCGGCCTTTCTGCGCAGGCTGCGTGCCACACGTCTTCGCAGCTTGGTGACCTCGCGTTCACTCTCCCGAACGCGGGCTGTGAAGGCTGCGGCACCCTCTTCGGAAGAGAGATCGAAGACCTCGTCGGTGCTCGCGGAAATCATTCGGAATCCGGCGAGACGCAGATCCCGCCCCAGAGACCGGCGCGGGCGGCCTGCGTGAGTCGATCCCATTGAGGGCGGCTGGGGGAGCCGGGTGATGCTCTACGGCCGGGGTCGGAATAGCGTGCGCCTCTCCCGAGGCCCAGCTCGCGCAAGCAGTCCACATTGTCGCGGTGCTGCTCGTCGCAACTGGCCGAGCGGCCGCTTCTGTCCACGCTGACGCGATCGTAGGTGGCGATGGGGAGTTCGGAGACATCCATGAAAGAGAACCCTCAACCTTGGTCGGCAGCCGTGTCCCAAACCTAGCGATCCCTCGCCTGTCTGGATGGATACGCCGTGATCACGGCCCCGTTGTCGCTTCGTCTGGCTGGTGCGGGAGAATGGGACACGTGACGAGGATCGTGATCATCGGTGGCGGACCAGGCGGCTACGAGGCGGCGCTGGTGGCCGCGCAGCTAGGCGCGCAAGTCACGATGGTCGAGCAGGACGGCCCCGGTGGTGCCTGCGTGCTGACCGACTGCGTGCCGTCCAAGACGCTGATCGCGACCTCCGTGCGCAAGCAGGCGCTGCTCGACGCGCCGTCGCTCGGCGTGTCGTTCTCCGGCGGGCCCGACGGTGACGCTGGGGCGGTGGGGGTCGATCTGCCGCTGGTCAACAAGCGGGTCAAGGAGCTGGCGCAGGCGCAGTCGGCCGACATCGCGACGCGGGTCGAGGCCGAGGGCGTGGAGATCATCAAGGCGCGCGGGCGGCTGGTCGATCCGCAGGTCGTCAGGGCCGGTGACCGGACGATCAGGGCCGACGTGGTGCTGGTGGCGACCGGGGCGACGCCGCGGGTGCTGCCGGGGGCCGAGCCCGACGGGGAGCGCATCCTCACCTGGCGGCAGCTCTACGACCTGGAGGAGCTGCCCGAGCACCTGATCGTGGTCGGGTCCGGGGTGACCGGGGCCGAGTTCGCGGGCGCGTACCGGTCGCTGGGGGCGGAGGTCACGCTGGTGTCCAGCCGCGACCGGATGATGCCCAACGAGGACGCCGACGGCGCCGAGGTGCTGGAAGAGGTCTACCGGCGGCGCGGGATGAACGTCATGGGGCGCTCGCGGGCCGCCTCCGTCAAGCGCACGGCCGACGGGGTCGTGGTGACGCTGGAGGACGGGCGCACGGCCGAGGGGTCGCACGCGCTGATGACGGTCGGCATGATCCCCAACACCTCCGGCATCGGGCTGGAGGAGGCCGGGGTGCAGCTCGACCGGGGCGGGTTCGTCAAGGTCGACAAGGTGTCGCGCACGTCGGCGCCCGGCGTGTACGCGGCGGGCGACTGCACGGGCGTGCTGATGCTGGCCTCGGTCGCGGCCATGCAGGGCCGCATCGCGGTGTGGCACGCGCTGGGGGAGGCGGTGCAGCCGCTGCGGCTGGCCACGGTGGCCTCCAACATCTTCACCGACCCCGAGATCGCGGCGGTGGGCGTGGCGCAGCGGGCCATCGAGGCGGGCGAGATCGAGGCGAACGTGGTCAAGCTGCCGCTGGCCACCAACGCGCGGGCGAAGATGCAGGGGTTCAACGACGGGTTCGTCAAGCTGTTCTGCCGGCCGCACACCGGGATCGTGCTGGGCGGCGTGGTCGTGGCGCCGCGGGCGTCCGAGCTCATCCTGGCGGTGTCGGTGGCGGTGCAGCAGCGGCTGACGGTGGATCAGCTGGCGCACACGTTCGCGGTGTATCCGTCGTTGTCGGGGTCGATCACGGAGGCGGCGCGGCGGCTCATGCAGCCGGGAGTGTCGATCTGAGCCGGTAGCCCCCGACTGCTGGAGGCGCGTGGTGCATGGCACCACGCGCCTTTTCGCGTTCCGGGGCGGGTCGCGCGGGAACGGAGCGGGGCCGGGAGCGGGCGGGGGCTGGAACAGCGCGGGCTCGGGGAGCGGGCGGGTTCGGGGGGTCCGGGGTGGGAGGAGGGGGGGACGGGAGCGGGGTCGGGGGCGGCTGGGCGTTGACGTTTGTTGGTATGGACAGCAAACTAACTCACGAGTTGGCGCAGCCGTTCTTGAAGGAGCCTCCATGCCCTATCGCCCGCCGCTGGTCGCGCACGAGTACTTCGTCGCCGACCCGCCCGAGTTGCCGGTCCGTGAGCGGGGCGAGGGCGGCCTGTCCGCGCTCACCTCCGCCGAGCTGGTCGCGGCCGACGGCGCCGAGGTGATGCTGAAGGCGGTCACCTCGGCGGAGGAGACACTGGTCGTGCAGGTGGGCGTGGCGGGCGAAGGGGTGATCAGGGTCCGGCTGTCGGAGGACGCGACCGCGCGGCCGCGCTCCGAGCGGGCCGTCGGGCTGGTGTCGCCCGGCACGTACGCGCGGGCGCGCGCCGAGGTGGCGCCGGGCGCGCCGATCGTGATCGACGCCGGCCCGCTGCGGGCCGAGATCAGCCTGAACCCGTGGCACCTGCGCTTCACCGACGCGGCCGGCGCGACGCTGGTCGAGCAGGACCGGGGGCACGTCGACATCAGCGGCCGGCTGCGGACGTTGCCGTTCGGGCGCTCCAGCTCCGCCGGTACGCCGGTGGCCTACCACGAGAGCTTCGCCGCCGCGCCGGACGAGGCGTTCTCCGGGTTCGGGGAGTCGTTCACCCGGCTGGACAAGCGCGGCCAGCGCCCGGTCATGTGGAACTTCGACGCTTTCGGGGCGGAGTCGCAGCGGGCGTACAAGAACGTGCCGCTGTACCTGTCGAGCAGGGGGTACGGCGTGCTGGTGGACAGCGGCGCGCCCACGGAGTTCGACGTGTGCCAGTCGACGCACAGCGTGGTGCAGATCGTGGTGCCGGACGACGTGCTCGACTACTACGTGATCGCCGGGCCGACGCCCGCGGAGGTCCTGGACCGTTACGACCTGCTGACCTGCCGGCCGTCGCTGCCGCCGAAGTGGGCGTTCGGGACGTGGATCTCCTCGGGGTTCTGTGTGGACAGCCAGGAGCGGGTGCTGGCCAGGGCGCGCACGATCAGGGAGCGCGGCATCCCGTGCGACGTGCTGCACCTGGACACCTACTGGCAGGCCGACGGGCACTGGTCGGAGCTGAAGTGGGACGCCACGAACTTCCCGGACCCGGACGGCATGCTGGCCGAGCTGGACGGGATGGGGTTCAAGGTGTGCCTGTGGATGAACCCGTACATCTCCCATCTCAGCCCGACGTTCCGCGAGGCCGCTGAGGCCGGATATTTCCTGAAAAATCAGGCGGGCCAGGTGTACGTGGCCGACTGCTGGCACGGCTCGTTCCCCGCCTGCGGCATCGTCGACTTCACCAACCCGGCCGCCACCGAATGGTTCAAGGGCCTGCTGCGCCCGCTGCTGCGCCAGGGCGTGGCCGCCTTCAAGACCGACTTCGCCGAGGGCGTGCCGAGCGACGCCGTGGCGTACAACGGGATGAGCGGCGCCGACCTGCACAACGTGTACACGCTGCTGTTCAACGACGTGGTCGCCGGGGTCACCCGCGAGGTCAACGGGCACGAGCTGGTCTGGGCGCGCTCGTCGTACCTGGGCGGGCAGCGCCACAGCGCCCAGTGGGGCGGCGACACCTACACCAGCTACGCCGCCATGGGCAGCACGATCAGGGGCGGGCTCGCGCACGGCCTGTCCGGCGTGCCGTTCTGGAGCCACGACGCGGGCGGCTTCACCGGCCGGCCCACCGACGACCTGTACGTGCGCTGGACCCAGTTCGGCGCCCTGTCGCCGCTGCTGCGCCTGCACGGCACCACGACCAGGGAGCCGTGGGAGTTCCCCGAGGTCGAGGCGGAGGCCGTGGCGGCGCTCAAGCTGCGTTACCGGCTGATGCCCTACCTGTACTCGGCGGCCGTCGAGGCCGCGCGCACCGGCGCGCCGATGATGCGCGCCCTGTGCGTGGACTTCCCCGACGACCCGGTGGCCTGGCAGGCCGACCTGCAGTACCTGCTCGGCCGTGACCTGCTCGTCGCCCCCATGACCGCGCCGGAGGGCACCCGGAGCGTGTACCTGCCGCGCGGCCTGTGGGTGGACTACTGGACGCACGAGGTGCTGGAGGGCGCCCGTTACGTCACGGTCAGCAAGCCGCTCGACCAGATCCCGCTGTTCGTCCGGCATGGCGCGCTCATCCCCGTCCAGGAGCAGCGGGAGACCGTGGACGTGCCGGCCGAGATCGCCCTCGTCGCCTTCGGGGGCGGCGACGGCACCGTCGAAATCCACGACGCGGACGGCGTGACGATCGCCGTCGCCACCAGGGACGGCGCGGACCTGCGTGTCGCCGTCACCGGCCCGAAGCGCGTCACCGGGGTCGAGATCGCCCCGGTGGCCGGAGCTCCCGCGCGGGCCGTCATCTCGTAACACCCCCTGGAGGGATCATGGTCAGATTGAGAGGCGCCGCGGTGCTGGCCGCCGCCGCGCTCGCCCTGTCGGCGTGCGGCTCGGGCGGCGGATCGGGCAGCCCCAGCCCGACCGGCACGGAGCCGCGCGTGCTGAAGTTGTGGCACTACGAGAGCGCCGACAGCGCCATGGGCAAGGCGTGGGCCGAGGCGATCAAGAAGTTCGAGGCGTCGCACCCGAACGTGACCGTCAAGTTCGAGGAGAAGGGCTTCGAGCAGATCCAGAAGACGGCCAGCATGGTGCTGAACTCGGACGAGGCGCCCGACATCATGGAGTACAACAAGGGCAACGCCACGGCCGGGCTGCTGTCCAAGCAGGGCCTGCTCACCGACCTGAGCGAGGAGGTCACGAAGCGGGGCTGGGACAAACTGCTGCCCGGCGGCCTGCAGACCACCGCCAAGTACGACGACCGGGGCGTGATGGGCTCGGGCAAGTGGTACGGCGTGCCGAACTACGGCGAGTTCGTGATGGTCTACTACAACAAGGACCTGTTCAAGAAGCACAAGGTCGAGGTGCCCACCACGTTCGAGGAGTTCACGGCCGCCCTCGACACGTTCGTCAAGGCCGGCGTGACACCCATCTCCAACGCCGGCGCCGAGTACCCGGCGCAGCAGATCTTCTACCAGCTCGCGCTCACCAAGGCGCAGAAGCCGTGGCTGGAGGCCTTCCAGTCCTACAAGGGCAAGGTCGACTTCCACGACCCCGAGTTCACCTACGGCGCCGACACGTTCGCCGACTGGGTGAAGAAGGGTTACCTCGCCAAGAACTCGGCCGGCCTGAAGGCCGAGGACATGGGCGTGGCGTTCATGAACGGCAAGTTCCCCATCATGATCAGCGGAAGCTGGTGGTACGGCCGCTTCGCCTCCGAGATCAAGGACTTCGAGTGGGGCCACTTCCTGTTCCCCGGCGCCACGATGTCGCCCGGCTCCAGCGGCAACATCTGGGTCGTGCCCGAGAAGTCGGAGAACAAGGACCTGGCCTACGACTTCATCGACATCACGATGAGCAAGGACATCCAGAACCTGCTCGGCAACTCCGGCGGCGTCCCCGTGGCCGCCGACCCGGCCGCGATCACCGACGCCAAGAGCAAGGAGCTGATCGAGACCTTCAACAAGCTGACCACCGCCGACGGCCTGGCCTTCTACCCCGACTGGCCGGCGCCCGGCTACTACGACGTGCTGGTGGCGGGGGTTCAGGAGCTGATCAACGGCAGCAAGACCTCCGCGCAGGTGCTCGACGAGCTCGCCAAGCCGTACGAGGACAACCTCGCCGACATCGGTAACTAGATGAGAGCTCGAACGAGGGGATACTGGCTCTACCTGATCCCCAGCCTGCTGCTGTTCCTGGCCGTCATCGTCGTGCCGTTCCTGATGAACGTGGGCGCCAGCTTCACCCGCTGGTCGGGTGTGGGGACGCCCCGGTGGATCGGGCTCGACAACTACACCAGGCTGCTGGCGGACGTGCGGTTCTGGGAGTCGTTCCAGCACAACGTGGGGCTGATCGTGGCCATGGCCGTCGTGCCGACCATGATCGGCCTCGTGCTGGCGGCGGCGCTGTTCGACTACATCGGCAAGCGCTTCGGGGCGCGCACCGCCTCGGCGCTGCGCGCGATGTACTACCTGCCGCAGGTGCTGCCGGTGGCGGTGGCCGGCGTGGTGTGGGGCTGGATGCTGCACCCGTCGTACGGCGCCGTCAACCAGATCTTCGGGCTGGACGTCAACTGGCTCGGCGACCCCGACCTGGCGCTGGCCACGGTCATGGCGATCATGGTGTGGTTCCAGCTCGGCTACCCGGTCGTGATCTTCATGGCCGGGCTGCAGCGCGTGGACCCGTCCTACTACGAGGCGGCCGAGATCGACGGGGCCTCGTGGTGGCGCAAGTTCTGGCACATCACGATCCCGCAGATCCGGCCGGAGATCTTCGTGGTGCTGCTGACGTGCACGATCGCCGCGCTGAAGGTGTTCGGGCCGATCTTCGTGCTGACCCGCGGCGGGCCCGGCAACGCGACGATGGTGCCGTCGTACTTCTCGTACCTGAACTTCTTCCAGAAGAGCAACGTCGGGTACGGCTCCGCGATCGCCACGGTGCTGGCGCTGATCATCATCGTGGTGACGTTCCTGTTCCTGCGCGTCCAGGAGCGTGAGTCATGAGGGGCCCGGGACGCTGGGCGGTGCTGTTCGCCCTGGTCGTGCTGGCCGTCGTGATGATCTTCCCGTTCCTGATCGTGGCGGTCAACGCGGTCAAGTCGCCCGCCGAGTACGGCTCGCAGGGGCCGCTGAGCCTGCCCGACGGGCTCTACCTGCAAGGGATCATCGACTTCTGGAACCGGGTGCAGTTCGGGACGAAGCTCTGGAACAGCTTCCTCATCAGCGCGTCCGTCGCGGTGCTGGCGGTCGTGCTGTCGGTGCTCAACGCGTACGCGCTGGGCATCGGCAGGGTGAAGGGGCGGCTGTGGATCCTCGTGCTGTTCCTGGTGGCGAACACGCTGCCGCAGGAGGCCCTGGCCTATCCGCTGTACTACCTGGCCAAGGCCGTCGATCTGTACGACACCCAGCTCGCGGTGATCATCGTGATGACCGCGATCCAGGCGGCGTTCGGCACGTACCTGCTGAGCGCGGTGCTGGGCCAGTTCCCGAAGGAGATCCTGGAGGCGGCGGCGATCGACGGGGCGGGGCGGCTGCGCTCGCTCTGGCGGATCGTGGTGCCGATCAGCCGGCCGACGATCAACGTGCTGCTGATCTTCTTCTTCATCTGGACCTGGAACGAGTTCTTCCTCCCGCTGATCTTCCTGATCTCGAACGACACCCAGACGGTGCCCGTCGCGCTCGGCGTGCTGCAGGGCGAGAAGTACATGGACGCGACCACGTCCAGCGCCTCGGCCCTGCTCGGCGTCGTGCCGGCGATCGCCTTCTTCCTGATCTTCCAGCGCACGCTGACCCGAGGTGTGACGGTCGGCGCCATCAAGTGATGGAGAACCCACTCCTATGCGAAAAATCCCGTTATTTGCGGCTTTAACCCTCGCTGCCTCCCTGTTCACCGCGCCCGCCCAGGCCGCCGAATCGTTCCCCTTCCAGGACCCCGGCCTGCCGCTGGAGCAGCGGGTGAACGACCTGCTCGGCCGGCTCACCCTGGACGAGAAGCTGAGCCTGCTGCACCAGTCGCAGCCCGCGATCCCGCGCCTCGGCATCGCCTACCACAAGAACGGCACCGAGGCCCTGCACGGCGTCGCCTGGTCCAACCACCTCAACGACAACTGGAACCAGAAGTTCGCCAGCGGCACCGTGTTCCCGCAGGCCATCGGGCTGGCCAGCACCTGGGACACCGACCTGATCAAGAAGGTCGGCTCCGCCGTGGGCGACGAGGCCCGCGGCTACAACGCCACCGACCCCGTCCTGTGGGGGCTGCAGGTGTGGGCGCCGGTGGTGGACCTGCTGCGCGACCCCCGCGCCGGCCGCAACGAGGAGGGCTACTCCGAGGACCCCCTGCTGACCGGCGCCATCTCCACCGCGTACGGCAAGGGCCTGTCGGGCGACGACCCCTTCTACCTCAAGACCGCGCCCGTCCTGAAGCACTACCTGGCCTACAACAACGAGAACAACCGCAGCCTGACCTCCTCGAACCTGACGCCCAAGCTGAAGCACGAGTACTACGAGCCGGCGTTCAAGGCGGCGATCTCGGCCGACGCCGCGACCGGCGTGATGGCGTCGTACAACCTGGTCAACGGGCGGCCCAACCACGTCAACCCCGACCTCAACGACGTGGTGCGGTCGTGGACGGACAAGACGCTCTACAACCCCAGCGACGCGTGGGGGCCGCACGCCCTCACCGACCTCGAGAAGTACTACGACACCAAGCCCGAGGCGTTCGCCGCCGTGCTGAAGGCCGGACTCGACAGCTTCACGATCGACAACAGCGACGTCAGCGTGCTCGTCACGAACCTCAAGGCCGCGCTCCAGCAGGGCCGCATCACCGAGGCCGACGTCGACAAGTCCGTGCGCAACGTGCTGTCGATCCGGACCCGGCTGGGGCACTTCGACCCGGACGGCGGGCCGTACAAGAAGATCACCGCTGACGTGATCGACAGCGCGGCGCACCGCAAGCTCAACCGCGAGACCGCCGGCAAGGCGGCGGTGCTGCTGAAGAACTCCGGCGTGCTGCCGCTGGCCAAGCCGAAGTCCGCGGCCGTCGTCGGGCCCCTGTCGGACCGGCTCTACCGTGACTGGTACGCGGGGCAGCTCCCGTACCAGGTGACGCCGCTCGACGGGATCAAGGAGCGGGTGCCCGACGTGCGCACCGGCGAGGGGCTGGAGCGCATCGCGCTCAAGCACCTCGACTCCGGCAAGTACATCACCGCGACCGGCACCGGCCCCGACGACAACGCCACGCTCAGCGACACCGCTCCCACCGCCGCCTCCCAGTGGGACCTCACCGACTGGACCGGCGGCGTGTCCACGCTGCGCAACGCCGGCAACGGCAAGCTGCTCGGCGGCGACTGGCGCTCGCTCGACACCGACGACGCCGAGCCCGACGGCTGGTACGTCTCCCAGCAGTTCGCGCTGGAGCGGCAGCCCGACGGCAGCCACCTGATCCGCTACGCGGGCTTCGAGACCGTCGAGAGCTGGTTCGGCCTGCCCGACGCCTACGTCGGGGTCGCCGCCGACGGCACGCTCGGCCTGGTGCCCAAGGCGCAGGCCGCGAAGTTCGCCAAGGAAGTCGTCTCCGACGGCGTCGCCGAGGCCGCCGCGCAGGCCGCCAAGGCCGAGGTCGCCGTCGTGGTGGTGGGCAGCCACCCGTTCGTGGCCGGGCGCGAGTTCCACGACCGCGACACCCTGAAGCTCGGCGAGGGCCAGCGGCGGCTGATCGAGGCCGTCCGCAAGGCCAACCCGCGCACGGTCGTGGTGCTGGAGACCAGCTACCCCGTCATCGTGGACGCGCCGACGCTGCTGTGGACCACGCACGCGGGCGCCGAGACCGGCCACGCCGTCGCCGACGTGCTCTTCGGCGACGTCAACCCCGGCGGCCGGCTCACCCAGACCTGGCCGGCCACCGACGACCTGCCGAGCATCCTCGACTACGACCTGACCAAGACCGGCATGACGTACCTGTACGGCAACGACCGGCCGCTCTACGCCTTCGGGCACGGCCTCAGCTACACCTCCTTCGCCTACCAGGGCCTGCGCGTGCAGGGCGAGCGGGTCAGCGTCAAGGTCACCAACACCGGCAAGGTCAGGGGTGACGAGGTCGTCCAGCTCTACACCCACCAGCGCTCCTCCCGCTTCGAGCAGCCGGTCAAGCAGCTGCGCGGCTTCCAGCGGGTCACCCTGAACCCCGGCGAGACCCGCACGGTCACCTTCACCCTGAAGAAGTCCGACCTGGCCGTCTGGGACCACACCCGCGGCAAGTGGACCGTCGAGAACGCCACCCACGACGTGCTCGTCGGCTCCTCCTCCGACCGGATCCGCCAGTCCACGACGCTGCGCGTGTCCGGCGAGACCGTCCCCGTGCGCGACCTGACCAGGACCACCCGCGCCATGGACTTCGACGACTACGCGGGCGTCGCCTTCGCCGACGAGAGCAAGGTGCGCGGCGAGGTCGTCGAAGGGTCGGCGGGCGACTGGGTCTCCTTCACCGGCGCCACCTGGGGCTCCCGCCTGACCGCCTCGGTCGCCTCGGCGGGCGGCGGCTCGTTCGAGGTCCGGCGCGGCTCACCGACCGGCGCCCTGCTCGCCACCGTCCAGGTGCCCGCCACCGGCGGGATCTACCAGTACGGGAACGTGACCGCGACCGTGAAGGCGGGGAGCGGGAGCGTGTACCTCGTGTTCAAGGGCGACCTGCGGATCAAGGACTTCGCGTTCGCCAGGTCGTGAACCGGGTCCGGCAGCATCCTGCGATCCACTCCGCTCTCTGAAGGGAGCTCATGAAGCGGACGATCGCAGGTGCCGTCGTGGCGGCCATGGCCGCGCTCGTGGCCGCCACGCCGGCAGACCCGTCAAAGGCGCCGCCGAAGAGCGAGGCGGACAGAGTGAGCACCGGAGTTGACTTCGTTGGATAGCGGTGTTATCTAATAGAGCTAGGTAGTGCTGCTATCCAATGGAGGTTCCGGTGACTGTTGCCGTCCTGCTGGTCGCCACCGTGGCGTTCCGGCTGCTCGGATTGCTCGGCGTGCGCCGCTTCGCCACGTGGCGGGTGAGCGCCGCCCACGGGCTCGCGGTCATGCTCGTGATGACCGCGAGCGCCCACTTCGTCCCCGGTGACGTGACGTTCATGCCGAACTATGACGACATGGTGGCCATGGTGCCGTCGTTCGTGCCGTTCCCGGGCTTCATGGTGTACCTGAGCGGGGTGCTGGAGCTGGCCGGGGCCGTCGGGCTGGTGCTGGAGCCCACCCGCAGGGCCGCCGGCATCTGCCTGGCGCTGCTGTTCGTCGCGTTGCTGCCGGCCAACGTCAACGCGGCCCAGCTCGGCCTGGAGGACGTCGGGTCGCCGCTGTGGCAGCGCGTCCCCGAGCAGGTGCTCTACATCGGGATCGCCCTCTGGGCGGCGGGGCTGCGCCGGCCCTCAGCGGACCGTCCAGCCGCCGTCGATCACCAGCGTGTGCCCAGTGACCAGGGCGGCGGCCGGTGAGGCCAGGAAGAGCACCGCACCGGCGACGTCCATCGGCTCGCCGATGCGGTGCAGCGCCGCGATCCGCTCGATCACGTCGGCCTCGAACGCCGGGTCCGACAGGGCGGGCTCGGTGCCGGGGGTGCGGATGAAGGTCGGGGCGACGTTGTTCACCCTGACGCCGTGCGGGCCCCACTCGACGGCGAGGCAGCGGGTGAGGTGGGCGATGGCGGCCTTGGTCATGCAGTAGACGGACTCGCCGGGCAGCGCCACCTCGCCGGCCTGCGAGCCCACGTTCACGATCGTGCCGTGCCCCTGCTCGATCATCGCCCGGCCGGCCGCCTGGCTGGCCAGGAAGGTGCCCTTCAGGTTCACCTGCAAGGTACGGTCGAAGTCCTCCTCCGTGACGTGCTCGGCCGGGTTGCCGGGAGCGATGCCCGCGTTGTTGACCAGGATGTCGATCCGGCCGAACCGGTCCAGCGTGTGCCGGACCGCTGCGGAGATCTCGGCGGGGACGGTCATGTCCATCTGCAGCGGCAGCGCCGCGCGTCCCATGCGCTCGATCTCGGCGGTCAGGCCCTCGTCCGCCGTGACGTCCCGGAGGCCGAGGGCGACGTCGGCTCCGGCGTGGGCCAGGGCCAGCGAGATGGCCCGTCCGAGACCCCTCGCCGCACCCGTGACCAGTGCGATCTTCCCGTCCACCCGGTACTCGGGAAAGCCTGTCATGACGCCCCTTAATTGGTTGCTTGTCCAAACTATTGACCTGCGTTACGCGCGTGTGTGAGCCTTCTGGGTGAAGCTCATGCGCGAAGGCGCGGCGACGGTCAGGGTCGGTGCACTCTGCTCGTGCATGGCGGTCATTCTGACGCCTCTGGCGCGCCCTCCGGCGTGCCCGGAAAGGAAGAGCCGCGCATGCGAAGAAGATTATTCGTCATGCTCACGACCGCCGCCGTCCTGCTCGTGGCGGCCGTGGTGCGGATGTCGCCGGTCTCGGCGGTCGCCGCCGATCCGTACGCGTACAAGAACGTGCGGATCGACGGCGGCGGGTTCGTGCCGGGCATCATCTTCAACCCGACCGAGCGCAACCTCATCTACGCCCGCACCGACATCGGCGGCGCGTACCGGTGGAACCAGTCCACGAAGTCCTGGACCCCGCTGCTCGACTGGGTCGGCTGGGACAAATGGGGCTACAACGGTGTGATCAGCATGGCCACCGACCCCGTCCAGACCAACCGCGTGTACGCCGCCGTCGGCATGTACACCAACTCCTGGGACCCGAACAACGGCGCCATCCTGCGCTCCACCGACAAGGGCGACACCTGGCAGGTCACGGCGCTGCCGTTCAAGCTGGGCGGCAACATGCCCGGCCGGGGCATGGGCGAGGCCCTGTCGGTGGACCCCAACGACAACCGCGTCCTCTACTTCGGCGCACCCAACGGCAACGGCCTGTGGCGCAGCACCGACTACGGCGCCACCTGGTCGAAGGTGAGCAGCTTCCCCAACGCCGGCAACTACGCCCAGGACCCCAGCGACCCCAACGGCTACCTCAGCCACCGGCCCGGCGTGATCTGGGTGACCTACGACAAGCGCTCCTCCAGCGCCGGCAGCGCCACCAAGACCATCTACGTGGGCGTCGCCGACAAGGACAACACGGTCTACCGCACCACCGACGGCGGCGCCACCTGGTCCCGCCTCGCCGGGCAGCCCACCGGCTACATCGCCCACAAGGGCGTGCTCGACACCGTCAACGGCTACCTCTACCTCGCCACCAGCGACACCGGCGGCCCGTACGACGGGGCCAAGGGCGACGTGTGGCGCTACGCCACCGCCACCGGCACCTGGACCCAGATCAGCCCCATCCCGTCCTCCAGCTCCGACGACTACTTCGGCTACAGCGGCCTGACCATCGACCGGCAGCACCCGTCCACGATCATGGTCGCCACCCAGGTCTCCTGGTGGCCGGACGTCATCTTCTTCCGCTCCACCGACTCCGGCGCCACGTGGACCCGCGTGTGGGACTGGACCTCCTACCCCAACCGCTCGTTCCGCTACAAGATGGACATCTCCGCGAACCCGTGGCTGACCTTCGGCACCAACCCGCAACCCCCCGAGGTCACCCCCAAGCTCGGCTGGATGACCGAATCCCTGGAGATCGACCCGTTCGACTCCAACCGGATGATGTACGGCACCGGCGCCACCATCTACGGCACCGAGGACCTCGGCCTGTGGGACTCCGGCGGGCAGTTCACCATCAAACCCATGGCCAAGGGCCTGGAGGAGACGGCCGTCCTCGACCTGATCAGCCCGCCCACCGGCGCGCCCCTCGTCAGCGGCCTCGGCGACATCGCCGGCTTCCGCCACACCAGCCTGGACGCCGTGCCGTCCATGATGTTCACCCAGCCGGTCTTCACCTCCACCACCAGCCTCGACTACGCCGAGAAGTCCCCCTCGATCATGGTCAGGGCCGGCAACTTCACTGACTCCGACCGCCCGAACGACAGCCACGTCGCCTTCTCCACCGACGGCGGCGCCAACTGGTTCCAGGGCACCGAGCCAGGCGGCGTCAACGAGGGCGGCACGGTCGCGGCGGCCGCCGACGGCTCCCGCTTCGTCTGGGCGCCCAAGGGCGTCACCCCCGTCTACTCCGTCGGGTACGGCAACTCCTGGCAGACCGCCACCGGCCTGCCCACCGGCGCCACCGTCGAGTCCGACCGGGTCAACCCCATGAAGTTCTACGGCCTCAGCGGCGGACGCCTCTACCTCAGCACCAACGGCGGCGCCACCTTCACCGCCACCGCCGCGACCGGCCTGCCGGCCACCGCCACCAAGTTCAAGGCCGTGCCCGGCATCGAGGGCGACCTGTGGCTGGCCGGCGAGGGCGGCCTCTGGCACTCCACGAACAGCGGCGCCTCCTTCACCAAGGTCTCCGGCGTCACCAGCTCCGTGAACGTCGGCTTCGGCAAGGCCGCGCCCGGCGCCACGTACCAGGCGATCTACGCCGTCGCCACCGTCGACGGCACCGCCGGCCTGTACCGCTCCGACGACGGCGGCTCCACCTGGGTGCGGATCAACGACGACAAGCACCAATGGGGCAACATGGGCGAGGCGCTGACGGGCGACCCCCGCGTGTACGGCCGCGTCTACGTGGGGACCAACGGGCGCGGCATCATCTACGGCGACCGCACCGGCCCGCCCGTCACCGTCACCCCGACCGTGACGCCCACGGTCACCCCCACCGTGACGCCCACGGTCACCCCCACCGTGACCCCGACCGTCACCCCCACCACTGACAGCGGTTGCACCGCCACCTACAAGGCGGGCAACTCCTGGCCCGGCGGCTTCCAGGCCGAGGTCACCGTCAAGAACACCGGCACCGCCCCGATCACCGGCTGGAAGGTGACGTGGACCTGGCCGGGCGACCAGAAGATCACCCAGATCTGGGGCGCCACGCAAACCCAGTCGGGCGCCAACGTGACCGCCGTCAACGTCGGCTACACCGGCAACGTGGCCGCCGGCGCCTCGACGTCGTTCGGCTTCAACGGCGGCTACACCGGCACCAACACCCCGCCCGCCACCCTCACCTGCACCCCGGTGTAGGGCTCGGGGAGGCGCTGCCCCGGCTGGGAGCCCCACGGGCAGCGCCTCCTCCGGATAACCAGTCGATCATCGCTTGCGGCGGCTGGCACGATGTCGGCGTGACGGACACCCGGCGAACCACCGCGAGCCATTCGGATGCGGGTCGTGCGGACGCGAGCCGTTCGGACGCGAGCTGTGCGGACGAGATCCGTTCGGAGGCGAGCCGTTCTGATGCGAGCCGTTCTGACGCGAGCTTTTCGGACGTGATCCGCCGCCTCGTCGTGCAGGCCGTCGGGCGCCGCCGGCGGGGTGCGTTCGACGACCTCGCCGCCGCGCTGCTCGCCGCCGTCCACGACCACGATCCCGCCGGGCCGATCCTGGACGCGCTGGCGGCGGAGCCGGCGGTGTGGCCCGACCTCGACGTGGCCGTACGCCACCTCGACTCGCGCCTGACCTTCCTGACCCCCCTCGACCCGCGCCTGGCCTCGGTGGGCCGCCTTGACCCGCGCTCTGTCCTCGGACGGCTGTTCCGCCGCCGCAGCCGCACTTCGAGCACGCCGGGCACCCCGAGCGCGCCAGACACCGTCGGCGCGCCGGCCACTCTGGACGCGCCGGGCACCTTCGGCTCGTCGGGCACCCTAGACACGTCGGGCACCGTCGGCTCGTCAGGCGCCCAAGGCACGTCGGGCATTTCGGGCGGCCCGGATGACCACCTCCTGCTCGTTCTCATGCTGGCCGCCTGCGCCTGGGACGGGCGGGAGCGGGCGCGCGCCCTCACCCACCCCTCGATGCGCACCGAGCCGGCCCTGCTCCCGGTGCTCCTGATCAGAACCACCGACTGGGCCGAGCCCGTCCGTGACCTGGCGCTGGAGGCTCTGGAGGAGGCCCTTCGCGACGCCGACGCGACGACCCTCCTGGCCGCCGTGCCCACGGCCGCCCGCCTGCGCCGCCGTACGCGTGCCCGCCCGGCACTGGACCTGGTGCGCGCCGCCC
The DNA here is from genome assembly GCF_900323885.1 of [Actinomadura] parvosata subsp. kistnae. Taxonomy (GTDB): domain Bacteria; phylum Actinomycetota; class Actinomycetes; order Streptosporangiales; family Streptosporangiaceae; genus Nonomuraea; species Nonomuraea composti. The sequence goes on from NZ_OOHJ01000018.1 coordinate 3,909,915, forward strand.
TCCTGCGCGCCTCCGACGACACCCTGGACGCCGTACGCGCGTGCCAGGACCGGCTCGGCCGGCGCTTCACGTACGAGGTGGCGCTCGACGCCGGCCGCCTCGACCCCGCCCGCCTCACCGCCGCCGCGCTGCACGAACACGACCAGATCTCCCGTACGCGCTGCGCCCGCGCCCTCGCCGACGCCGCCGTCACCCACGAACGGCCGGACCTGGCGACGGCCATCCTGGACGGCACCACGGCCGAGGGCCGCGTCCAGGCCCTGACCGCCCTCGTGCGCCTCGGCCACGTCGAGCACGGCCACCGCTTCCTCGACGACCCGGCCTCGATGGTCCGCCTGACCGCCCAGTGGGCACTCCGCAAGTCAGGTACCGACCCGGCCACCCTCTACCGCCGCGCCCTGACCCCGGACCGGGCCGCGCACGCCCAGGAAGCGGAACGGGCGGCGCGCCTTCAGGAGGTGGAACCAACGGCGCACGCCCAAGAGGCGGAGCAGGCGATGCACGTCGAGGAGGCAGACCAGGCAGCGCACGTCGAGGAGTCGGAGCCGACGGCGTATACCCCGGAGCCGGGGGTGGGCCGGGCGGTGCGTGGTTTGCTGGCCGGGCTGGGTGACTGTGGCACGAAGGCCGACGCGCCGCTCGTCCTGCCGTACCTGTCCGCCCCGAGCCCCCGCGTCCGCGCCGAGGCCGTACGGACGCTGCGCCGCCTCGGAGCCACCGCCGACGTCATCCCCCTGCTGGAGGACCCGGCCCCGGTGGTGGTGCGGGAGGTGGTGACCACCCTCACCACCGTCGGCCCCACCGTGCCGATCGAGCACCTGTGGCCCCTGCTCCCCCCCGATCGCCCCCGCCACGTCCGGCAGGCCGCGCATCGGCTGCTGGTCGCCCGCACGACCTGGAGTCGCATCAAGGCGGACCTGCTCCTCCTGCACGACCCGGACGAGAGGCTGCGGGCCCGCGCCCGCGACGACCTGATCCTGTGGTGCCGCACGGACGCGACGAGGCCGTACCACCGCGGTTGCCCGCCCGACGTCCGTACGGAACTGGAGACCTTGGTGGCGGCGGCGGGCACCACGCTCGGCGAGGAGAACGCCCGCCTGCTGCGTGTGTCCCTCCAACTCCCCGCCTGACCGCATGGACCGCGGCCCGGGCCATGGAAATCCCGATGAATCCCCGAAAGGACTGCTATTGGACGTGGGGGCCTGCGGGTGAGCCCTCCGGGTAGCTGGCCCGCATGCACACACTCGTCAAGGGCTTGATCGCGGGCGCGGCCGGCACCAGCGCACTCAATATCGCCACATATCTAGACATGGTGATCCGGGCGCGCGCCGCCAGCAGCACCCCGCAGCAGGCCGTGGAGAAGCTGTCCGACCTCACGGACGTCGGCCTGGGGGACGGCGAGCAGGCCGAGAACCGCAAGGAGGCCCTGGGCTCCCTTCTCGGCTACGCCACGGGCGCGGGCGCCGCCCTCTGCTACGCCCTGCTCGCCGCCGGCCGCCGCCCGTCCTGGCCGGTGGGGGTGTCGGCGCTGACGGCGCTGGCCATGGCCGGCTCGAACGTCCCGCTGACGGCCCTCGGCACCACGGACCCGCGCGAGTGGCCGCCCTCCGCCTGGATCTCGGACGCGGTGCCGCACCTGGCGTACGGGATCACCGCGTACGCGGCCTACGAGCTGCTGCGTTCCTGACCCGAGGAGCCCGGGACCGTGCTGACCGGCATCGACCATCTCGGCGAGGACCCGGGGCTGGCGGCGCTGTACTACCAGATCGGGATCGACATGTTCTGGACGGCGCTGACCGGCTACCTGCACGGGCAGGCGGTGGCGGAGGCCAACGGCATCTCGGCGGAGGAGTTTCTGCCGCGCGCGGTGAAGACCATGGACCTGCGGTACTTCCTGGAGTTCTACGCGCCCCGCATCACCGCGGGCCACCACGAGGGGGACGTCGAGCGCGTCTCCATGGGCGTGGCCAGCATGGAGCACGTGCTGCGCACCACGCAGGCGGCCGGGGTCGACGACTCACTGCCGGCGGCCGTGCTGGACCTCTTCCGCCGGGGCGTCGCCGCCGGCCACGGCGGGCAGAGCCTCACCAGCCTGATCGGCGTGCTGAAGCGCGCTGACCCGGCTACCAGAACCTGAGCGCCGCTGACCCGGCTACCAGAACCTGAGCGCCGCTGACCCGGCCGCCAGAACCTGAAGCGCCGCCGACCGGCTACCAGAACCGCACCTCGGGATAGCTCTCGGACGGCCCGTCCAGCAGCGGCTGCGGCTTCCCCTTCAGGTGCAGGTCGAGGAAGGCGGTCACGTACGTGCGGGTGACGCGCAGGGCCCGCTCGCCGTCCAGCGGGAACTCGCCCAGCCCGAGCTGCGGCAGGAGCACCGCGTAGTCCATGAAGCTCATGTGCTCGGCTCCGGTCACGGTCAGCCAGCGCTTCCAGCCGCCGGTCACGTGCGGCCAGAACTGGTCCCACGAGCCGTCCTTGCCGCCGGACTGCGGCTGGTGCCGGGGGTTGCCGATCATCATGAAGGGCTCTTTCAGGGGCTTGGCCGGGGTCGGGGGGTTGTAGGTGCCGTCGAGGTTGACCGCCGCCTGCACCCGCCTGGAGGCAGGCAGCAGGTGCGCCGCGCTCTGGCCGCCGACCGAGTGGCCGACCATGGCGATCCTGCGCTCGTCGACGAGCCGCTTCCAGTGCTTGCTCCTGGCCAACCGGTCGAGGACGAACTCCGTGTCGGCCTCGCGCACCCGCGCCACCTTCTCCCCGGTCTCGGCCGTCTGCCCCGCCTTCCCGGCCTCGAAGGTGACGGTGCGGCCGTCGGGGAAGGTGGTGGCCAGCGACTCGTACGTGTGCTCGATGCCCGCCACCAGATAGCCGCGGCTGGCGAACTCCTCGGCCAGCGAGGTCATGGTGGCCCGGGGCAGCGTCATGCCGGGGGACAGGACCACCAGCGGCCAGCCGCCCTTGCGCGGCAGCGCGGGGGCGCCGGCCCTGGCGTGCGTCACGGTCTTGGCGAGGGTGTCGGCGGGCACGTCCTTCAGTCGCGGCTCGCTCCTGATGATCAGCTCGGATTCGCGCGGCGTCAGGTAGCGGGCCGGCGCGCCCGTGGCGGCGCGCGCCGGGTACCAGATCGACACCATCAGCTCCCGCGCCTTCCGCTCGGGGACCCACGGGTCGGGGCGGCTGGTGTCGATGAGGTGCAGGTCGGTCTTGCCGACGGGGAGATCGCCGGTCGGGGCCGGCAGCCGGGGAACGGGCGGCGCGGCCTGAGCCGGGGGCGCGGCGAGGACGGTCAGCGAAGCGGAGAGCGCGAGCACGGTCGCGGCCAGGGTCTTCCTCATGCCGCCCACCGTGCCACCCGGCCGCGCCGGACCGTCCCCGGCGAAAGTAGCCGCGCACCCCCGACTTTCGTCGGTCATCCCTTGATGGCGCCGACGATCACACCCTTCGTGAAGTGGCGCTGCACCATGGGGTACATGATGAGCGCGGGGATGACGGCGATCACCACGATCGCCATCTTGATGGCCAGGGTCGGGGGCGCGTCGCCGGTGACGCCGGCCGTGGCCGCCGGTAAGGGGTTGGAGTCCACGACGTACTGGCGCAGGATCAGCGCCAGCGGCCACTTGCGGGTGTCGTCCATGTAGAGCATCGCGTTGAACCAGGCGTTCCAGTACCCGACCGCGTAGAACATCGCCACGACGGCCGTGACCGCCTTCGACATGGGCAGCACGATGCGGAACAGGATGCGGAACTCGCCGGCCCCGTCGATGCGGGCGCTGTCCAGCAGCTCGCCGGGGATGTTCATGAAGAACGAGCGCAGCACGACCACGTTGAACGCCGACACGGCCGTGGGCAGGATCAGCGACCAGTAGCTGTCCTTGAGCCCGAGCCCGCTCACCATCAGGTACACGGGGATGATGCCGGGGAAGAACACGAACATCAGCAGCACGCTGAACAGCAGCGGCCGGTGCAGGAAGGAGCCGGGGCGCGACAGCGAGTACGCCCCGAGCACGCTCACCCCGGCGCTGATCAGGGTGCCGACGACGGTGACGCCGGTGCTGACGAGGACGGCCCGGCTGACGACCGTGTCGGAGAAGATCTGCCGGTACGCCTCGAACGTGATCCCGTCGGGCACCAGCACGAGGCCGCCCGCCCGGTTGACGGTGGCGGAGGAGCTGAGGCTGGTCAGGACGATCGTGTAGAGGGGGCCGAGCACGGCGACGAGGATGAGGGTGATCAGGGTGCCCTTGCCGAGCTGGCCGGCCGGTGAGGGCCGCTCCTCCCACGGCGCCAGCCGCGCGGGTTTCCTTCGGGTGAGAGCGGTCATGATCGTGAATACACCCCTCGTTCGCCGAACGCGTGCGCCACGCGGTTGGCCGCGATGATGAGCAGCAGCCCCACGACGCCCTTGAACAGCCCGGCCGCCGCGCCGTACCCGAGGTCGCCGGTGCGGATGCCCGACCAGTACACGAACGTGTCGAAGACCTCGGACGCCTCGCTGCCGACGGCGCTGCGTTGCAGCATGAACTGCTCGAAGCCGACGTTCAGGGCGTCGCCGAGGCGCAGGATGAGCAGCAGGACGATCACGGGCCGCAGGCCGGGCAGCGTGATGTGCCACATGCGCCGCCACCGGCGGGCGCCGTCCACGGCGGCGGCCTCGTACAGGTTGGGGTCGATGGTGCTGAGGGCGGCCAGGAAGATGATCGCGCCCCAGCCGGCGTCCTTCCAGATGGTCTGGGAGGTGAGCAGCAGGATGAAGGTGTCGGAGTTCGTCATCAGGTCGACGCCCTCGTGGCCGTGCTGCCGCAGGGTCTGCGCGAGCAGGCCGGCGCCGCCGAACATCTGCTGGAAGACGGCGATGACCAGCACCCAGGAGAAGAAGAACGGCATGTAGACGACGCCCTGCACGAACGCCCGCAGCTTGGCCGAGACGATGCTGTTGAGCAGCAGCGCCAGCAGGATCGGCACGGGGAAGTAGAAGACGAGCTGGAAGGCGGTGATGGACAGGGTGTTGGTGATGGCGCGGATGAACTGCGGGTCCTGGAAGAGCAGCGCGAAGTTGGTGAAGCCGATGATGGGGCTGCCGAGGATCCCGTCGGTGTACGGGTTGTAGTCCTGGAAGGCGATCACGTTGCCGAGCGCCGGCACCCACCAGAAGGCGACGACGATCAGCAGCATGGGCAGGTTCATCACCAGCAGCGGCCAGTCCCTGCGCAGCTTGGCCCGCCAGGTCAGGTCGTGCGGCTTGGTGCGGGTTTCCGGGGGCGTGGTACGGCCGGGGGAGCGCCGCCGGGTGGTCACGGCGCCCATGGGAGGCCCTTTCCGACGTTCATGAAGAAGACCTCAAAGCCTGCCGTTCTCCCGCGCGACCTTCATGTAGAACTCGCGCGCCTCGTTCCCGCCCTGCTCCTGCCACTCCTTGACGATCTTGGGCCATTCGGAGACGGGGCGCTTGCCGCGGAAGATCTCGTGCATCTTGTCCTCGGTGGGGGTGGTCAGCCCGGCCATCTTGGAGGGCGTCTCCACCCGGATGCCCACGAACGGGTCGTTCTCCAGGAGCTTGGCCGCCTTGGTCTGCCAGTCCCACAGCGACTGGACGAGGCCCTCGTACTGGCTCATCGCGTTGGCGTTGGGCCGGCCCGACAGGAACAGGTAGGTGGGCGCGACCTCCTTGCGGCCGAGCGCGGTCTGCTTGACCCGGCCTTTCTCGACCGTGTAGTGCTTGCCCTCGATGCCGTTGGAGCACAGCTCGTACTCCTGGGTGCCGAACGGCCCTGAGGCCCAGTTCGACAGGGCGAGCAGCTCGCGGGTGCGGGCGTCGCCGAGGCCCTTCTTGATGAAGACGAACATGCTGGCGGGCTCGTTGCGCCACATGATGGGGGTGCCGCCGGCGTGCGCCGGGTACGGGTCCACGATCTGCATGTCGAACTTCGGGTTGTCGGCCTGGAAGCGGCCCAGGGCCTCGTGCCAGGCGCCGAGCCCGTCACGGTAGACGACCATCTCGCCGCTGCCGAAGATGGCCTTGTTGTCGGCGTCCTTGTTGGCCACGATGTCGGGGTGCACGTAGCCGGCCTCGAAGAGCTTGGTGAGCGCTTCGATCGCGGCCATCCACTCCTCGGTCTCGTACTTGTAGATCAGCGTGCCGTCGCTCTTCTTGCGCCACTCGCGCGGCGCGCCGAACGCCCGCTGGAGCTCCTGCTCCATGCCGCCGCCGAACGCCCAGCGCTTCTTCTTGGGGTCGGTGATCGCCTTGCCGAGGGCGGCGAGGTCGTCGGCGCTCTTGGGGTGCTCCAGGCCGAGCTCTTCCATGATGTCCTGGCGGACGAACGTGGCGAACGGGTACGGGTCGTTCTGCCAGGGGATGCCCTGGAGGAGGCCGCCGAAGACGCCGTACTGCCAGGCGGCGGTGTCGTAGTTGGCCAGCAGGGGGAACTCCCTGGCCTTGTCCCCGGTCAGGTAGGGCGACAGGTCGGCGAAGAGCTTGTTGGCGGCCTCGGTGAAGTGGCCGATCTTGATCAGCTCCCACTGCGGGACCATCACCATCTCGGGCACGTCGCCGCTGGCCAGGACGGTGCTGAGCTTCTGCCCGTAGGTGTTGCCGTCGGAGATGTTGAAGCGGACGACGCCGCCGAGCCGCTTGTTGACCTCGTCGTAGTAGGAGTTGCTGCCGAGGCCGGGCGGCACCGTGCCCCACAGCGGGGTCATCGCGGTGACCTCCTTGCCGCTGGTCAGCGGCGGGGTGGTGACGGCCTGCACCATCTGGGCGGGCCTGGTCAGGAAGCCGGGCTGGACGAACTCGCTGCCGGGCAGGTCGGGCTTGAGCCCGGGGATCTCGAACGGCACCCTGGTCGGCACCAGGCTCTTGAGCTTGTCGGCCGCCACGGCGGTGCCCTTCGACACCTGCCTCTTCTCGGCGCAACCGGCCACCAGGACGCTCGCGCCTACCAGGCCGAGGAACCCCCGGCGAGTCGTGGACGTGGGCATCTCGCTCCCTTCTCGGAGTGGGGATGGCCCCGATACAATTAGTTGGTATTCCGGCCAAACAAATTAGTAGACTGTGACCGCAGCCACAAGTGAGCGCGGTGGTCACAGGTTGGTGAAGGGAGCCGGCGATGCGGCATGCTGGGGTCATCTCTTGGTGGGAACGGGGCTGATATTGATCACTTCTACGACCGGCCCTCAGCCGGCCGACTTCGCCGACGTACGGGCCACCAACCTCGCGGTCGTGCTGCGGTTCGTCCGCGAGCACGCGCCGTGCTCGCGCGCCGACATCGCGGCCTCCACCGGGCTGAACAAGGCGACGGTCTCCAGCCTGGTCGCCGACCTCATCGACCGCCGGCTGGTCCGCGAGACGGGCCTGACGGAGAACCGCGTCGGCAGGCCGGCCACGATGCTCGTCCTCGACGGCTCCCCGTACGCCGCCATCGGCGTCGAGATCAACGTCGACACCGTGTCGGCCGTGGCCACCGACCTGGCGGGGGAGCGGCTGCTGACCTGGCGGCGCTCGTTCTCCGGCGGTGACTCGGTCAACCAGGGCGTGGCCGGCGTCGGCGCGATCATCAGGCGCGTGGTCAGCCGCATGGCCAAGGAGGAGCGCCAGGTGCTCGGCCTGGCCGTGGCCGTGCCGGGGCTGATCGACGTGCAGGGCACCGTCCGCATCGCGCCCAACCTCGGCTGGCACGACGCCGACATCGGCGGCGACCTCGCCAAGGCGCTGCGCGACCCCGGCTTCCCCATCCAGGTCGACAACGACGCCAACCTCGGGGCCCTGGCCGAGCAGCGCTTCGGCGCGCACGCGGGCGCCTCCGACCTGGTCTACCTCACCGGCGAGCTGGGCGTGGGCGCCGGCATCATCCTCGACGGGCGGCTGCGGCGCGGCGGGCGCGGCTACAGCGGCGAGATCGGCCACGTGCAGGTCGACCCCGAAGGCCCCGCCTGCCACTGCGGCCGGCGCGGCTGCCTGGAGGCCATGGCGGGCATCGGCGCCGTGCTGCGCCGGGATCCGTCTCCTGCGGAGATCCAGGTCGAGGTCGAGGAGGTCGTACGCCTGGCGCGGGCCGGCGACGCCGAGACGGTCGGCAACCTGGGTGCGGTGGGCCGCAGCCTCGGCGTGGGCGTGTCGATCCTGGCGAACCTGCTCAACCCCGAGGTGGTGATCCTCGGCGGCTACTACGTGCCGCTGGCGCCGTGGCTGCTGCCCGCCGTCCACGAGGAGGTCGCCGCCCGCGTGATCGCCTCGGAGGCCGGAGGTGTGCAGGTCGTGGCCTCGACGCTCGGGTACGACGCCGCCGCGCTGGGGGGCGCGGCCAGGGTGCTCGACTCCGTCGATTCGGGAAGATTGCCGGGAGGATTGTCGCGAATCCCTTGACCTTGGTCACGGGGACGTGCACCCTTCAGTCAACCCACCGAAATGTCCGCGTAACTTCCCCAGGCCGGTCGTCGAAGCGCTTCGACACTCTCAGAGGGATGATCATGCAACAACCCCCCTTCCGTGACCCAGCGGCCCCGCTTCGCGACCGGATCGACGACCTGATGGGCCGGCTCACCCTTGAGGAGAAGGTGGGCCTGCTGCACCAGTACCAGGCCCCGGTCGAGCGGCTCGGGCTCGGCGCGTTCCGCACGGGCACCGAGGCGCTGCACGGCCTGGCCTGGCTCGGCCCCGCCACCGTCTTCCCGCAGGCCATCGGCCTGGCCTCGACGTGGGACCGCGACCTCGTGCGCCGGGTCGGCGCCGCGACGAGCGACGAGGTGCTGGCCTTCCACCACAAGGATCCCGCCGGGGCGGGCCTGAACGTGTGGGCGCCCGTGGTCAACCCGCTGCGCGACCCCCGGTGGGGACGCAACGAGGAGGGGTACTCCGAGGACCCGTGGCTGACCTCGGTCATGGCCACCGCGTACGCCTCCGGCCTTCGTGGGAGCGCTCCCGGAACGCTGAAGACCGCCCCCACCCTCAAGCACTTCCTCGCCTACAACAACGAGACCGACCGCTGCACCACCTCCAGCAACCTGCCGCCCCGGGTGCTGCACGAGTACGAGCTGCCCGCCTTCCGCGGCCCCATCGAGTCGGGCGCGGCGGTGGCCGTGATGCCGTCGTACAACCTGGTCAACGGCCGCCCCGCGCACCTCAGCCCGCTCATCGGGCGGGTGCTGCGCTCCTGGGCGCCGGACGACCTGCTCGTGGTCAGCGACGCGTACGCGCCGGGCAACCTCACCAGCCCGCAGAACTACCACGACTCGCTGCCCGAGGCGTACGCGCACGCGATCAAGGCCGGGCTCGACAGCTTCACCCAGGACGACGACCGCTCCGAGGCCACGCTCGGCCACGTCCGCGCCGCCCTCGCGCGCGGCCTGCTGGACGAGCGGGACATCGACGCGGCCGTCCGCCACACGCTGTCCGTCCGGTTCCGGCTGGGCGAGTTCGACCCCTCGACGCCCTACGACGACATCAACGACAACGTGGTCAACTGCCCCGAGCACCAGGCGCTGGCCAGGGAGGCGGCGCGGCGCTCGTTCGTGCTGCTGCACAACGACGGCCTGCTGCCGCTCCGGGACGTCACGAAGCTCGCGGTGATCGGGCAGCTCGGCGACACCCTCATGGAGGACTGGTACAGCGGCACCCTGCCGTACGCGGTCACCGCCCGCGCCGGACTGGCCGAGCGGTGCGCGACCACGTTCTGCGAGGCCGTGGACCGGGTGACGCTGACCGCCGACGCGGGGCCCGTCACGGCCGACCCGGCGGGCGGGCCGCTGCGCGCGGGGGCCGCGGAGCCGGGCCTGTTCGACCTGTTCGACTGGGGCGGCGGCGCGTACGCGCTGCGCGCCGTGGCCACCGGCCGGTTCGTGTCGGTGGAGGGCACGACGCTGGTCAACGACCAGCCGGGGCCGAACGGGTGGGAGGTGCGCCAGACGTTCCGCATGGAGGAGCGTCCGCGCGGCACGCACGCCCTGCGCCACATCTCCTCAGGCTGCTACGTCGGCGTCGCGGAGGACGGCGTGCTGCGCCTGGTGGACGACGCCGACCAGGCCGCCTGGCTGGCCATGGACGTGGTCAGGAGCGGCACCGACGAGGCCGCCCGCCTGGCCGCCGAGGCGGACGTGGCGGTCGTGGTGGTCGGCGACCACCCGCTGGTGAACGGCCGCGAGACCGAGGACCGCATGACGCTGGCGCTGGCCTCCGCCCAGGACGCCGTGGTCCGCGCCGTGCGCAAGGCGAACCCGCGTACCGTCATGGTCATCACCAGCGGCTACCCGCTCACCTGGACCGAGGGCGACCTGCCGGCGGTGCTCTGGTCGGCGCACGGCGGCCAGGAGTACGGCCACGCCCTGGCCGAGGTGCTCTTCGGCGACGCCGACCCGGAGGGCCGCCTCACGCAGACGTGGTACCGCTCCGAGCAGGAGCTGCCCGACCTGCTCGACTACGACATCATCGCCTCCGACGCCACCTACCAGTACTTCCGCGGCGTCCCCCTGCACCCCTTCGGCCACGGCCTCAGCTACACCACCTTCGCCTACGCCGACCTGCGCGTCCGCCTGGCCGGCGACGTGCTGGAGGCCGAGGTCACGGTGACGAACACGGGCGAGCGGCCCGGCGTCGAGGTCGTGCAGTTCTACACCCACCAGCAGCGCTCGCGGGTCAAGCAGCCGCTGCGCCGCCTGCGCGGCTTCGAGAAGGTACGTCTGGAGCCCGGCGAGAGCCGCACCGTGGAGCTCCGCCTGCCGGTCGCGGACCTGGCGTTCTGGGACGTCACCCGGGGCAGGTTCGTCGTGGAGCGCGCCCCCCACCGGCTCATGGTCGGCCGCAGCGCCACCGACCTGCGGCTCAGCGCCCGCTTCGACGTCGAGGGCGAGGTCATCCCGCCCCAGTCGGGGCTGCTGCGCGCGGCCGACCACGACGAGTACGACGCGATCACGTTCGTGGACGAGACCAGGCAGGACGGCGACGCGGTGCGCTCCGACGCCGAAGGCGCCTGGATCCTGTTCCGCCAGGTCGACCTGACGGGCGCGGCGACCTGCGTGGCCAGGGCGGGCAGCACCGAGGGCGGCATGATCACCATCCGGCTCGGCGACCCGCTCTACGGCCGGCCGGTGGCCGCGTTCCCGGTGCCGCGGACCGGCCGGTACGACCATCACGCCGTCACGGCCTCGCTCCAGGGCGTCGACGGGGTGCACGATCTGTACGTGGTGTTCGAGGACGAGGGCGTGACCCTGACCGAGGTGGACTTCGGAGCGGGCGCTTGAGCGGGCGCACGGTCACGATCGCGCAGGTCGCCAAGCACGCGGGCGTGGCCGTCAGCACGGTCTCGTACGTGCTCAGCGGCAAGCGGACGATCTCGGCCGACACCAGGCGGCGCGTGCTCGACAGCATCAGCGCGCTCGGCTACCACCCCAACGCCGGCGCCCGCGCCCTGGCCAGCAAGCGCTCGAACGTGATCGCGCTGGTGCTGCCGCTGCGCGCCGGCATGCACGTGCCGGTGCTGATGCGCTTCGCCAGCGCGGTCGTCACGGCCGCCCGCCGCTTCGACCACGACGTGCTGCTGCTGACCGCCGACGAGGGCACGGAGGGCATCCGCCGGGTGGCCGCCAGCGCGCTGGTGGACGCGCTCGTCCTGATGGACGTGGAGCTGGACGACCGCCGGGTGCCGCTGCTGCGCGAGCTGGCCGAGCCGAGCGTGCTCATCGGCTTCCCCGCCGAGCCGGCCGGGCTGACCTGCGTCGACCTCGACTTCGCCGCCGCCGGCGCGCGCTGCGTGGAGCACCTGGCCGAACGCGGGCACGAGGAGATCGCGCTGCTCGGGGCGCCTTCCGTCGTGTACGACCGGGGCACCGGCTTCGCCACCCGCACCCGCGACGGGTTCGTGGAGGCGGTGGGCGACCACGGGCTCAAGGGGGTCGCGCTGCCGTGCGAGGAGACGTTCGACGAGGTGTACGAGACCGTCCGCGACCTGTTCCTCGACCATCCGGGCCTGTCCGGGCTGGTCGTGCACAACGAGGCCGCGGTGAGCCACGTGCTGTCGGCCCTGCGCCAGCTCGGCCGCCGGGTGCCGCACGACGTGGCCGTGGTGGCGATCTGCCCCGACGACGTGGCCGAGCGGGCCGGGCCGCCGCTGACGTCCGTGCTCATCCCGGCCGAGGAGGTGGGCAGGGAGGCGGTGCGGCTGGTGATGGAGAAGCTGGAGGGCCGTACGGTCCCTGACTCGACCCTCCTGACGCCGCTCCTGGCGGTCCGCGCCAGCACCTGAAACTCCTGGAGCCGCTCCCGGCGGTCCGCGCCAGCATCTGAAACTCCTGAAGAGGCCAAATTCGCGGCCGGTAATCGGCCGTGCGCCGACCGTACACCAAATGTGTCGGTTTTTACGCTGTATGTGGTTCCTCGTCCCTTTTTCGCGGGCAGGCTCGCGGGGAGCAAGGGGGAAACCACATGACTACGTCTGTGCAACCGGCGTCAGCCGGACAGATGGGCGGGCACGGCCCCACGGGCTTGGCCGACGTCATCGACACCATCCTCGACCGGGGCCTGGTGATCGACGCCTACGTCCGGGTGTCGCTCGTCGGGATCGAGATCCTGACGATCGACACGCGCGTCGTCATCGCCAGCGTCGACACCTACCTGCGCTTCGCCGAGGCCGCCAACCGGCTCGACATGGCCAAGAGCGAGAAGGGCCTGCCCGAGGTCATCAGCGAGGCCAAGGGCGTGCCCAGCCAGGACAAGACCAAGGAAGTCATCCAGGGCGTGGTGGAAGCCGCGGGCGACACGCTGCAGGAGCTCACCGGCAAGAAGAGCGACCCCGCCGCCGAGGCCTCCATGGAGGAGGAACCCGAGGTCTCCGTCGAACGGACGTCCGGCCCGCCGCGCAGGAAGATCCGGCCGAAGCGAGAGGAAGAGTAAGCACCATGGGACGCTCCACCAAGGTATCCGGCGCCTCCGTGCCCAAGCAGGCCACTCGTCAACGCCAGAACCTCGGCTCCTACGTCTACGGCATCGTGCCCGCCGGCACCAAGGTGCCCGCCGACGTGCAGGGGCTCGGCGACCCGGCCGGCAAGGTCAAGCTCATCGAGCACGAGGACATCGCCGCCCTCGTCAGCGACGTCAACGTGGACCAGCCCTTGGGCCGGCCGGGAGACTTCCTGGCCCACGAAGGGCTGCTCGACGCCATGGCCGACAAGGGGCCCGTGCTGCCGTTCCGCTTCGGCGGCGTGCTCGCCAGCACAGAAGCCGTCGTCGAAGAGCTGCTCGCACCGCACCACGACGACTTCAAGTCCGCCCTGGACCAGCTCCAGGGGTACGCCGAGTTCGTCGTCAAGGGCCGCTACGCCGAGCAGACCGTCCTGGCCGAGATCCTCGCCGAGAGCCCCGAGGCCCAGGGCCTGCGCGAGGCCATCCGCGGCAAGCCCGAGGACGCCACCCGCAACGAGCGCATCCGCCTCGGCGAGATCATCACGGCGTCCGTCGAGGCCAAGCGCGCCATGGACACCCAGATGCTCCTCGACGGCCTGACCGGCCACTACATGCAGGCCTCCCTGCGCGACCCCACCCACGAGTGGGACGCCGTGCACGTGGCCCTGCTGTCGGAACGGGACGACCAGAAGGGCCTGGAGAAGGCGATGAAGGAGTTCGGGGAGCGCTGGACCGGCCGCGTGGACCTGCGGCTGCTCGGGCCCATGGCCCCCTACGACTTCGTCCTCGCCCAAGGCTAGGAGGTGGACGCTCGTGGGCCTGGTGAGCAGCATTTTCGCCTGGCCGATGTTGCCGGTCAAAGGGCTCATCCGGCTCGCCGAGATGATCCAGGACCAGGCCGACAGGGAGCTGCGCAACCCCGCCGCGGTACGCAGGCGGCTGGAGGAGATCGAAGCGGCGAGAGCGGCCGGGCAGATAACGGAAGAGGAAGAACAGCAAGCCGTCGAGCGCGTCCTTCGGCTGGCGACAGGGAGGTGAGGATGGCCGCCAAGGACAGCGCCGTCGCGGAGGAGCTCAACGCCGTGACGGCCGGCGGAGTCGGTCTGCGGCACATCGTGGACCTGACCACCAAAGAGGCCGAGGGCATCACCTCGGTCGAGCCCGCCGACGACGGCTGGCTCGTCAACGTCGAAGTCATCGAGGACCGCCGGATACCCTCCTCCGGCGACATCCTCGCCGTCTACCAGGCCCAGATCGACCAGGAGGGCAGGTTGTTGTCATACCGGAGAATCCGGCGGTACCGGCGCTCGAACGCCGACACGGGTGAGGCGTTCTGAGATGGACAGAATCTCGCCCTCCGGCCCCGCCATCCGCCCCACGTACGGCGCGGGGCCCGCCAACCGCGAGCCCGCCAACCTCGGCGACATCCTGGAACGCGTGCTCGACCGGGGCATCGTGATCGCCGGCGACATCCGGGTCAACCTGCTCGACATCGAGCTGCTCACGATCAAGCTGCGGCTGCTGATCGCCTCCGTCGACACGGCCAGGGAACTGGGCATCGACTGGTGGGAGCACGACCCGTACCTGTCGGGGCGGGACCGCGAGCTGGTGGAGGAGAACCGCCGCCTGCGCCGCCGCCTCGCCGCCGCCGAGGGCCGCGCCGACGAGGTGGAGGCCGCCGATGCCTGACGACCTCACCTGCGAGCCGCCGGCGCCGGGCGACCCCACCTGGGGGCCGCCGGTGCCTGACGATCACACCTGGGGACCGCCGGTGCCTGGCGACCTCACCTACCTGTACGCGGTGGCGCGCGAGCCGCTGCCCTGCCCGGCCGGCGTGGGCGACACACCCGTCCGCACCGTCACCCGCGCCGGGCTCGTCGCGTACGTCAGCTCCGTGCCCGCCTGCCACTTCGGCGAGGAGCCGCTGCGGCGCTCCCTGGAGGACCTGGACTGGCTGGCGGAGACGGCCCGCGCGCACCACCGCGTCGTGGACGCCGTCGCCCGCGCCACCACCACCGCACCGGTCCGGCTCGTCACCGTGTACGAGGACGACGCCCAGGTGGCCGAGCTCCTCGAACGCCGCGCCACCGCCTTCACCGACGTGCTCACGCAGGTCACGGGGCGGCGGGAGTGGGGCGTCAAGGCGTACACGACCCCGCCCGAACCCTCGGCGGCCACTTCGCCCGGCACCCGGGACACCCGGAGCACGCAGGCGTGCGCCGGTTCCGGCGGCGGGGCAGGGCAGGGAGGCCGGCCGGGGACGGCGTACCTGCACCGGCGCCGAGCCAGCCTGCGCGGGCGGGAACAGGCGCGCAAGCAGGCGGTGCAGCGCGCCGACCACATCCACCGCGCGCTGTCCGCCCTGGCCGCCGCCGGCCGCCGCCACCGCGCCCAGGACCCGCGCCTGTCGGGCCGCGACGACATCATGCTACTCAACGGCGCCTACCTGGTGGACGAGACCCGGACCGAGGAGTTCACCGCGCTCGCGGAAAAGCTCGGCGGCGACGGCGTGGAGATCCGCGTGACCGGCCCGTGGGCGCCCTACTCGTTCACCGTCATGGAGCCGGCATGAGACGACGCGACGTGGTCGCCTGCGAGGAGCTGCCGCCCGAGCGCATCGCCCTCGTGGACCTCCTGGACCGGCTCCTCGCCGGCGGCGTCGTCGTGACCGGCGACCTGGTGCTGTCGATCGCCGACATCGACCTCGTGCACATCTCGCTGCGCACGCTGCTCGTGTCGGTGGACGAGCTCGAAGGGAGCCCGTAAGTGGAGGTGCCACCGCCGCCGCGCTGGCGGCTGTCCACCGACCCCGACACCGTCGAGCGCGACCTGACCCGGCTCGTGCTCACCCTCGTCGAGCTGGTACGCCAGCTCGTGGAGCGCCAGTGCGTGCGGCGGATGGAGCAGGGCAACCTGACGGACGAGCAGATCGAGGTGCTGGGGGTCACGCTGATGCGGCTGGAGGAGGCGATGGGCGACCTCTGCGACCGCTTCGACCTGACCCCCGACCAGCTCAACCTCGACCTCGGCCCCCTGGGCACGCTCCTTCCCACCCAGTGACACCCGCACCAGGCCGGGGTGGGCCCGCCCCAGGGCCTCGCTTGCCCAGGTCACTCCGATCCTGCCGCCCAGGCGGTGACGCCGACGGGCACGCGCGCGTTCACGGCCGTGATGACGGGTGCGGCCGACTCCGGACCCTGCCCGCCGTACATCTCGATGAGCTGCAGCCCGTCGGCCAGCTTGCCGGCCACGGAGGCCGCCGCCGCCTCGTCGGGCACCGCCACGAACGTCGTGCTGCCGCCTTCCTCCCGCACCCGCACGACCCGGTCCGCGTCGGGATCGGCGTCCTCGTGCACGATGAGGAACGCCTCCGACAGCACCTCCCCGCTCTCGAACCGCCGCTTGTAAGCCGCCACCCCCGCCAGCGACTCGAACCCGTAGTAGATCGCCCCGACCCGCGCCCGCCCGCCGACGGCCCGCCGCGCCTCCGCCTGCCACACGGCGCCGAACGCGCCGCACAACTCGACGCGATCGACCCCCTCGTCGACCAGCTCCGTCAGGAGCCCCACGAGCTGCCCCGGCTCGGCGATGGCCCGCACGCGCGTGCGCCCGTGCCGGTTCGCCACATCCAGGATGTCGGCCTGAGGATCGGCCCCGGCTTCCTCGTAAATGATCACTCTGTTCTTCGTCATACCCTCAGGCTGCTACCTCGACCATAGTTGAGGTCAAGCCTCCCGGGTGGCCAGCCCCGGGTATTCGAGCACCAGCCCGCACGCGTCGAACTCCAGCCGGCACTCCACCCCGAACACCGGCGCCGCATAGTCGTAAGACCGCTCGCCGGCCCGCGCGTAACGCTGGTCGAGCCGCTCGACCCCCAGGTCGAGCGCACGCACGAAGGCCGCCGGCGCGGAAGACCCGCCCCCGCCTAAGCCGAGCCGGTGCACGGGAAACGTGTTGGTCATCGCCGACGACTCCAGATCCACGTCGAGGCACCCGTCGAGGTGCGGAGCCGGGCTGCCGTCCACCCGCCAGCGGCCCGCCCCGTCGCACTCCAGCAGCGTGGAGCGGACGCCCGCCGCCGACCGGCTCGTGACCACCGCGCGCCGCGTCACCCAGCCGGGATCGAGGTCGATCGCGTACTCGACGATCCAGGCGTGACCGCCCTCGACCGCCGTCGTGCAGCCCTCGACACGCTGCGGGCGGAACCAGGCGACCTCGAAACCCGCACGCGCGGTGTGATGCCGCCAGGCGGCCGTCTCAGGCAGGGATGCGAAGCTCACACCGGCGATCCTGCCACCCGGGTACGACAAGAACGCGGAATCCCCGTCGGGGGAGCGGCCGCGCGGTCGCGGCGTTCATGAGCCGAGCGTCATCTCGACCGTGATGGCCCAGCGCTCGTGGTCGCGCCAGGCGCCGTCGATGAACTGGAAGTTCGGCGAGTAGCCCTCGCGCTGGAAGCCGACGCGTTCGATCAGCCTGAGGGAGGCGGTGTTGGCGGGCTGGATGTTGGCCTCCAGCCGGTGCAGCTCCATCTCCTCGAACGCGTGCCCGACCAGCAGCTCGAGGCCCTCGGTCATGTAGCCGCGCCCGGTGGTGGTGGCGTAGGCGGAGTAGCCGATGGTCGCGCTCTGGTGGGTGCCCCGGATGATGTGGTTGACGTTGACGCGGCCCACGATCGCGCCGGTGTCACGCAGGCAGATCAGAAACCCTTCGTTGAGGGGCCCGTCGAACCTGGTCAGGTACCGCTCGAAGTCCTCGTACGTGAGGATGGGCGGGCCGGGCATCCACCGGGCCAGCAGCTCCGCGCTCTCCTCGTGCAGGGCCGCGAGCTCCTCGAAGTCCTGGAGGCTGATGTAGCGCAGGGCCACGCGCGGCCCTTCGGCAAGATAGATCACACCAGCCATTCTGGTGGCCGGGCCGGGCGCCGTCGGTCTCGTGGGTGGGCGAGCATGGGGGGATGCTCATCGTCATCGGCGGCCTGCCGGCCACTGGCAAGACCACCCTGTCCCGCCTGCTCGCCGGTCGCCTGGGCGCGGTCCACGTGCGCATCGACACCATCGAGCAGGCGATCGTCCGCTCGGGCCTGGCCTCGCAGCCTCTGGGCCCGGCCGGGTACGCCGTCGGCTATGCCCTCGCCGAGGACCACCTCCGCCAGGGGTTCACGGTGATCGCCGAGTCGGTGAACCCGCTGGCCGTCACCCGCGACGCCTGGCGGGAGGTGGGCCTGCGGGCCGGGGTGCGGGTCGCGGAGGTGGAGGTGACGTGCTCCGATCGGGACGAGCACCGCCACCGCGTCACCTCCCGCTCCACCGACATCCCCGACCTGCGGCTGCCGGAGTGGAGCGAGGTGGTGGGGCGCGAGTACGAGCTGTGGGAACGCGACCACATCACCGTCGACACGGCGGGCCGCACGCCCGAGGCCGCGCTCGAAACCCTCCTCGAAGGGCTGCGCCGCGAGGGGACGGCCCCCTCACCTGAGTCCGCGTGACGGACGGGCACCTCAGCTGACGGACGCTCCCGTCCGGACCTCCTGATCCGGGCCGGAAAATCCGGGGCTTGCGCAACACCGTGCCTTGTGGAGTACAGTGTTCGCATAACGCGAACGACGTACGCATCTGGAAAAGGTGTTTCCATGAATCTCAGCAGCTCGCGTCGCCGGCTGATCCTGATCGTCCTGTGCCTGAGCACGCTCGTGCTGGTCATCGACAACATGGTGCTGACGGTGGCCATCCCGCCGCTCGCCGCCGACCTCGGCGCCGGCGCCCGGGACGTCCAGTGGATCCTCGACTCCTACATCCTGGTGTTCGCCGGGCTGCTGCTGACGGCGGGCAGCCTCTCGGACCGCTTCGGCCGCCGCCGGGTCATGGTCATCGGGCTGGCGCTGTTCGGCGCCGCCTCGCTGGCCGCCGCGTACGCCGCCGATCCCGTGCAGCTCGTCGCCGCCCGCGTGGCGATGGGCGTCGGCGGGGCGCTGATCATGCCGAGCACCCTGTCGATCCTGATCACGGTGTTCGACGAGCGGGAGCGGCGCAAGGCGCTGGCCGCGTGGAGCGCCGTCGCCATGGTCGGCCTGGTCGGCGGGCCCGTCCTGGGTGGTGCGCTGATCGCGTGGTTCTGGTGGGGCGCGGTGTTCGTGATCAACGTGCCCATCGCCGCGCTCGCCATCGCCGCCGCCCTCACGCTCATGCCCGAGTCGAAGGGGCCGTGGCGCAAGGCGGACCCGGTGGGCATGATCCTGTCGACGTCCGGCATGACCGCGCTCGTCTGGACGATCATCGAGCTGCCCGCCCACGGCCTGACCCATCCGGCCACCGCCGCCACCGGGGCCCTGGCCGTGCTCGCGCTGGCCGCCTTCGTGGTGTGGGAGCTGCGCTGCGCCCACCCGATGGTGCCGCTGGGCCTGTTCCGCGACCGCACGTTCAGCGGCAGCAGCCTGTCGCTCACGCTCGTGCAGATCGGCAACGGCGGGTTGCTGCTCGTGCTCACCCAATACCTGCAGTACATGCTCGGCTTCACCCCCACCCAGGCGGGGCTGGCGTTCATCCCGATGGCGGTCGCCTCGCTCGCCTGCAACACGCTCGGCGCCAGGCTGGGCGGCCGGGTCGGCGCCCGGGCGCAGATCGTCACCGGTCTGGCCGTCATGGCCGCCGGGTTCGCCCTGCTGGCCGTCACGACCCCCGCCCGCGGCCTGGCGTTCCCGCTCGCGGGCCTGCTCCTGATCGGCGCGGGCGGCGGCACCGCCATGCCCGCCGCCATCGCCGCCCTGATGGGCCGGGTGCCCGCCGAGCACGCCGGCGTCGGCTCCGCACTGAACGACACCATCCAGCAGATGGGCGCCGCGCTCGGCGTCGCCGTCCTGGGCAGCGTCCTGGCCGCCGGCTACGGCGCCGCGATGCCCGCGACCGCCGCCGCGGCCGCGCGCCGCTCGATCGCGGACGCCCTGGCCGCCGCCCGCCTCACCGGCGACACGACCCTGGCGCAGGCGGCCCGCGACGCCTTCACGGCGGCCATGTCGTCGGCGTTCGCGATCAGCGCCGCCGGGGTGCTCGCCGCCGCCGTCCTGGCCCTGATCGTGCTGCGGGACGCCAGGACGCCCGCCGTCCCGCACCCGACCACCACCGACGCGCCGGAACGCGAACCTGCGCCTGCCCCTACAACCACCACCGACGCGCTGGCCACCCGCTCCTGACCCCTTCACCATCGACCACTGAGGAGAGACCCATGAACACGGAAACGACCTGGAACGCCGGCGGCGAGTGGACCGCGCAGGGCGACTGGGGCATGCACGACTCGTCCGGCCGCCGCTTCGACCAGAGCCGCTGGCAGGCCCGCCTCGACGAGCTGCGCGCCAAGCACCACGTCCCGGGCGCCGCGCTGGCCGTGCTGGTCAACGGCCGGGTGCACGAGCTGGCCAGCGGCGTGCTGCACCGCGGCACCGGCGTGAAGGTGACGACCGACTCGGTGTTCCTGTCCGGCTCGATCGCCAAGACCTACACCGCCACGCTGGTCATGCGGCTGGTCGACGAGGGCCGGCTGAGCCTGGAGACGCGGGTGATCGACGTGCTGCCGGAGTTCGCCACCCCGAACCCCGAGGACACCGTCAAGATCACCGTCCGGCAGCTGCTGTCCCACACCGGCGGCGTCACCACCGACTTCAACTACGACAGCGGCCGCGGCGACGACTGCCTCGCCAAGTACGTCGAGGCCGCCAGGGACGTCCCCCTCGACTGCCCGCCCGGCGCCGGCGTCTCCTACGGCGGGCTCGGCTTCGTCGTGCTCGGCCGGCTCGTCGAGGTGATCACCGGCAAGACGTGGGACCAGGCGCTCAAGGACCTGCTGTTCACCCCGCTCGGCCTGGAGCGCTCGATGACGCTGCCGGAGGAGGCGCTGCGCTTCCGTACGGCGATGAGCCACCTGGGCGAGCCCGGCGCCGAGCCCGAGCCGGCGCCGGCGTGGGACCTGATGCCGCGCTCGGCGGGCCCGGCCGGCCGCGTCATCGTCTCCGCCGGCGACATGGCCCGCTTCGCCGGCCTGCACCTGAACGGCGGCCTCGCCCCCGACGGCACCCGCGTCCTGTCGGCCGAGGCGGTCGCCGCGATGCAGCGCCGCGAGACCGACGTGCCCGACAAGTGGACCGTCTCCGCCGACGGCTGGGGCCTCGGCTGGACCCTGTACGACTGGAACGGCATCCCCGGCTACGGCCACGACGGCGCCGCCGTCGGCCAGTACGCGTACCTGCGCGTCGTCCCGCACGCCGGGCTCGCGCTCGCCCTGATGACCAACGGCGGCAGCGCCCGCCTCCTGTACGCCGACCTGTTCCGCGAGCTGCTCGCCGAGCTGGCCGGGGTCACGATGCCCGCCCCGTTCGCCCCGCCCGCGCAGCCGCCCGCCGTGGACCTCGCCCCGCTGCTCGGCACGTACCGCCGCGAAGGCGTCGTCATCACGGTCACCGAGAAGGCGGACGGCGGCGCGCACCTGCGCTACGAGTTCGTGGACGGGATGAAGGACATGTCACCGCCCCTGGACATGGAGCTCACCCCGGTCACCTCGACCGTGTTCGCCGCCTCCGGCGCCGGCCCCTCCTTCAGTGAGGACTACATGCCGGTCGTCTTCTCCACCCTGTCCAACGGCGTGGCGTGCGTCTACATCGGCATGCGCGCCGCCCCGAAGGTCGCCTGACGCCGCCGCGCCACCGCCCACAGGCGGGCCCCGACCACCGCGAGGCCCGCCGCCGCTGCCACCACCAGCCAGACCATGAACGTCGGGTAGAGGTAGGCGAGCTGAATCCACGCGGCGTCCCGCCCGTGCGCCAGGACGCGGTGGACCGAGGTGACCGTCCCGCACAGCACCGCGGGCAGCACGTACGGCACAAGCCGCCCCATCCGCCACAGCCCCAGCCGCAGGCCCGCACCCTGAAGGGCCCAGAGCCGGGCCCGCACCACTCCCCGCACCGCCAGCCCGACGGTCACCAGGCTCAGCAGCACGAAGAACGCGTCAACGAGAATCAGGGACCACATGGAGGGCGGCGCCTGCGGGCGGCCGCCCTCGATGACGGCGACGATCCCGGCCATGAGGGCGTGCGCGTCGGAGAAGGCCATCCCGGTGTTGGCCATCACGGCGACACCGTACCCGGAGCCCGGCATCAGCAGCTGGTGGGCGGTGGAGGTGAACAGGTCCCCACCATGCTCCAGCACGGGCGTGCCGAGCGCCGTCTCACCCAGCTCCCAGCCGAGTGCGTACTCGGGATTCTGCTTCGACCCCGTCCGCATCTCCCGCACACCCCGCGCCGACAGCAGCCCCGGAAGGCCGCCGTTCTGCGCGATCAACCATTTGGCCATGTCGCGGGCGGTGCTGAGCACCCCACCCGACCCGTTCCCGAACCCCGCCGGCTCGGGCACGGCGACGGCCCGGCCCAGGACGTACAGGTGCCCGCGAGCGCTGCCGGGCAGGTCACGGTCGGTGTCGACGGTCCTGCTGTGGCGCATGCCGAGCGGCCGGAACACGTTCGCATCCAGATAGGCCGCGAACGGCCGCCCGCTCACCACCTCGACCAGCCGCGCGGCGACCTGGTAGTTCGTGTTGTGATAGCTGTACGCGCTGCCCGGCTCCGCCGCCAGCCTCGCCGTCCTGAGCCGGGCCACGGCCCCCCGCAGATCCTGCGGCTGAGGCAGGCTCTTCTCCCGGAACGCCGAATCGTCCATGCCTGAGGTCTGGTGCAGCAGCTCCCGCACGGTGATCCGCCCGGCCCTCGGATCGGCCATCGTGAACTCGGGCAGATACCGCCGCACCGGCTCATCCAGCCCTACCTGCCCCCGCTCGGCGAGCTGCATGACGGCCAGGGCGGTGAACGACTTGCTCACCGAGGCCATCGCCATGGGCG
The DNA here is from genome assembly GCF_900323885.1 of [Actinomadura] parvosata subsp. kistnae. Taxonomy (GTDB): domain Bacteria; phylum Actinomycetota; class Actinomycetes; order Streptosporangiales; family Streptosporangiaceae; genus Nonomuraea; species Nonomuraea composti. Next base: position 3,932,684 of record NZ_OOHJ01000018.1, read on the forward strand.
TGTCGGCCGTGACGGGCTCACCCGCGGCGGTCTCGCCGTATCCGGCGGCGTGCACGACCGCGCTTCCCTTGGTGATCGCCACCTCCACGCCCGGCAGGCCGGTGGATGCCCGGTACTCCTCTACGTAGGCGTCGACCAGCGCGGGGACGGACGCCGGGCGGGCGCTGAAATGGTGGCGAGACAAATGGCGGCAAGGGCGACTTTGAACACCCGCCGAAGCTAGTCAGGCGCTGGCCGGCGCACCATGGGGAGAAGCCGCCGCCTTCGTTACGGGATACCGCCAGTCTTCGCGGGCCATACAGCAGACCCGTCCGTGTGCTGCGACTCATCCGTGCTGGTGAGCTTCGCATTACAGCCCCCAACCTGTCGCCCACTAAGGACAGCGAAAGAGCCTCAGATCACGAACTGGATCTGAGGCTCTTCATCGTCGCTGGCGAAGCCGGTCAAGGCTCGGGGGTCCGGGGGCCGGGAGGCCACCGGCTAGGGGGTGCGGGGGAGCTCGGCTCCCCTGCAGTCACAGCCCGGAGCCAAATGGCGCGGATGCGCCCCCTTGCGGAGGACCGAGCTTTGGGCCCCGGATTCCCCTGGGTGGTTACCAGTCGCCGCCGCCGAAGTCTCCGCCGCCGAAGTCTCCGCCGCCGCCGAAGTCGCCCCAGCCGCCGCCGCCACCGAAGTCGCCGCCGCCGCCGAAGTCGCCGCCCATGTCGCCGCCGCCGTCGGCGTAGCCTTCCGCGTAGCCGGCGCCGTAGCCGCCGTAGCCCCAGCCGCCGCTGAGCATGCTGCCCATCATGGTGCCGATGAACATGCCGGTCATGACGTCGCCGAAGCCGCCGTAGTAGCCGTAGGCGTAGGGCTGGTAGGCGGGGCCGGCGTCGTAGTAGGGCCGGCGGTGGCCGTCGACCATGACCTCGCGCATCTGCGGGTCGAAGCCGCGCTCCACGGCCTCGGCGTCCATGCGGCAGGCGGGGACGTCGCGGACGGCGCCGCCGGGCGGGGCCCAGCGGACGTCGCGGACGGACGGGCCGTGCTGCGGGTTGAAGAAGCAGGGGGCGCGCCGCTCGGGCACCGGCTCGTTGTTGACCTTGGCCTTGACGACGGCCAGCGCGTAGCGGCCGTCCTCAAGGGTCTGGGTGACCTCGCGGACCTGGTCGGGCCGCTGGACCGCGTTGAGCTGGGTCTTGGCCTTCTCGTACGAGTCGAGCGCCGTCTGCCACTCGTCGATGTGCTTGCCACCCTGGCCGGCCAGGGTGACGTCGGTGTCGAGGGCGGTGATCTCCTCGCCGAGCTTGGTGACGTCCTCCTCGACGGTCTGCTTGACGGCGGCGAGGTCTTTCGCCTCCTGGATGGCGCGCTTCTTCTTCTTGTTGCTGGAGTAGAGGAAGTAGCCGCCGCCGCCGACCACGACGAGCGCGCCGAGGGCGATCAGGGCGGCGGTGCCGCCGGCGCCGGGGTTGGACTGGCTGCCGCTGCTCAGCGCGGAACGGTCACCCTTGGCGGCCATGTCGACGCGGTTGGCGAAGTCTTTCATGCCGGCCACGATGTCGCCCGAGTTGGCGTTGACCGAGAGGTCGGAGAGCTTGGCGGCCATGCCGGGCCGCAGGGCGCTCGACGCGGTGAACATCGTCTGGCCGTCGAGCACGACGACCGTCGCGCTGGGGCGGCCCGCGGCGCTCAAATCGGAGCTGAGCTGCTTCAGGTACGGCCCAACGGTGGAGTTGTCGAACGTGCCGTCGGGCAGCGCGACGGCGTAGATCTTGCTGTCGGCACCCTTGAGCGCGTCATTGATCTCGCTCTGCTGGTCCGACGACAAGGAGGAGCCGGACACCGCGTACAGCGGAGCCTTCTTCCAGTTGGACACCACGGAGTTGGCATCCGGTGGAGCCGCCGCGTGGGCGGCAGGGGACAGCGCAAGAACGACGATAAGACCGGCGATCAGAGCCGCGATCGCGGCCCCTGCTCGGCGCAGCGAATGGGTCATTGGCAGCAAGCCTCCTTCGCCCTTAAGGACGAACGGGCGATCGGCGAAGTTCCTTCATGGGCACGCTACCTGTCCGGGAGCGCTCAGGCGCACACCGTGGCCGAACAGTCCCCGACGGTTGCACCTGAGCCCTACCCGCGTTACGTGTTCTTGATCTCGCAGATGGTGGCGCCGGCCGTCACGGTCTGACCGATCGCCGCCGTGAGCCCCGTGATCGTGCCCGCCTTGTGGGCGGCCAGCGGCTGCTCCATCTTCATGGCCTCCAGGACGACGACGGTGTCGCCCTCGTCCACCACGTCGCCGTCCGACGCCACGACCTTGACGATCGTCCCCTGCATGGGGCTGACGAGCGCGTCGCCGCCCGCCGCGGACGCCTTCCTGGTCCTGCCGCCCGTACGCCGGGGCGTCTTGGAGGGGGCGGGCGCCGCGGAGCCGAGGCCGGCGGGCAGGACGACTTCGAGCCGCTTGCCCCCGACCTCGACGGTCACGGTCTCCCGCGCGGAGGCGGTGGTGTCGGGCGAGGCCACCTCCCCTTCGTACGGCGGGACGGGGTTGTCCCACTCGGTCTCGATCCACCGGGTGTGGACGGTGAACGGCTCGGAGGTGAAGGCGGGGTCGGCGACGACGGCCCGGTGGAAGGGCAGCACGGTCGGCATGCCGGTGATCTCGAACTCGGCCAGGGCCCGCCGCGCCCGCTCCAGCGCCTCCCGCCGGGTCCGGCCGGTGACGATCAGCTTGGCCACCAGCGAGTCGAACGTCCCGGGGACGGTCATGCCGGCCTCGTACCCGGCGTCGAGGCGCACGCCGGGCCCGGAGGGGGTGCGCATGGTGGTCAGGGTGCCGGGGGCGGGCAGGAAGTTGCGTCCGGCGTCCTCGGCGTTGATCCGGAACTCGATGGAGTGGCCGCGCAGGGCGGGGTCGTCGTAGCCGAGCAGCTCGCCGTCGGCGACGCGGAACATCTCGCGGACGAGGTCGATGCCGGCGACCTCCTCGCTGACGGGGTGCTCGACCTGGAGGCGGGTGTTGACTTCGAGGAAGGAGATGGTGCCGTCCTGGCCGACGAGGAACTCGCAGGTGCCGGCCCCGACGTAGCCGGCCTCCTTGAGGATGGCCTTGGAGCTGGCGTACAGGACGGAGACCTGCTCGTCGGTGAGGAACGGCGCGGGCGCCTCCTCCACCAGCTTCTGGTGGCGGCGCTGGAGCGAGCAGTCGCGGGTGCTGACGACGACGACGTTGCCGGCCCGGTCGGCCAGGCACTGGGTCTCGACGTGGCGGGGCCGGTCGAGGTAGCGCTCGACGAAGCACTCGCCGCGCCCGAAGGCGGCGACCGCCTCGCGGACGGCCGACTCGTACAGCTCGGGGACCTCCTCGATGCGGCGGGCGACCTTGATGCCGCGCCCGCCGCCGCCGTACGCGGCCTTGATCGCGATCGGCAGCCCGTGCTCCTCGGCGAACGCCACCACCTCGGACACGCCGGCGACGGGGTCCTTGGTGCCGGCGACGAGCGGCGCGCCGACCTTCTGGGCGATGTGCCTGGCCCGCACCTTGTCGCCGAGGGCGGCGATGGCGGCGGGCGGCGGGCCGATCCAGGTCAGCCCGGCGTCGATGACGGCCTGGGCGAAGTCGGCGTTCTCGGACAGGAAGCCGTAGCCGGGGTGCACGGCGTCGGCGCCGGAGCGGCGCGCGACGTCGATGAGCTTGCCGATGTCGAGGTAGGTCTCGGCCGGGGTCTGTCCGCCCAGCGCGTACGCCTCGTCGGCGACCTTGACGTGCAGGGCGTCGAGGTCCTGGTCGGCGTAGACCGCGACGCTGCCGATCCCGGAGTCCGCACAAGCCCGGGCCACACGTACGGCGATCTCGCCGCGGTTGGCGATCAGAACCTTCCGCACCTGCGTTGTCCTTCCTCCTAGAGTCAGCGGCCCAGGTACGCGCCGCCGTTCACGTGAAGCACCTGCCCCGTGACGTGCCCGGCACCGGGGGAGGCCAAGAAGAGCACGGTGTCGGCCACATCGGAGGGGGCTCCGGGGCGGCCGTTGCGTGTGTTCTCCACCCGGGCCTTGATGCCCTCCTCGGTGAGGCGGCCCTGGAAGAACTCGGTGTCGAGCACGAGGCCGGGGGAGACGACGTTCGCGGTGATGCCTCTGGGGCCGAGCTCGGCGGCCAGGTCGGCGGTCCACGACTCCAAGGCGGCCTTGGCGGCGCCGTACGAGCCGGAGCCGGTGCCCCTGGCGGCGATCGAGCCGATCGAGACGATCCGGCCGCCCTCGCGCATGCGCGGCGTGAGCGCGGTGGTGACGAGCACGGCGGACATGAGGTTGGCGTTGAGGTTGGCCCACCAGGATTCGGCGACCTCGGCCGGCTCGCGTGGCTGCCTGCGGCCCAGATTGGTGTTGCCGCCGGCGTTGTTGACCAGCACGTCCACGCGTTCGGGCAGGTGGGGGAGTGCGGCCCGCACCTCGGCGGGGCTGGAGGCGTCGAACGGCAGGAACCGCGCCCCGATGCTCTCGGCGGCCTTGGCGAGCACGTGCTCGCGGCGGCCGGTGATGGTGACGCGCTCGCCGAGCGAGGCGAAGGCGGCGGCGATCGCGTAGCCGATGCCGGTGCCGCCACCGGTGACCACGATCTCCCGCATGCGCCCCTCACCCGATCCGAACATTCCTCGGGTAGACCATAGCCGCTCGGCATAACGGCGGCGATGTCCGGGAGTGCTTCCTTAGGGTGATGGCGCTTTGACAGGCGCCAGGAGGTAGGCATGAGCCACAGCATGGTCGGCGGAAATCTGCAGGAAATGCAGCAGATGTCCAACCAGTTCACGCAACAGGCGGAGGCAGTGCGCGCCACGATGACCGCTCTCGACCGCGAGGCCGCGAAGGTCGGCACCGCATGGACGGGGCAGGGGGCGCAGCGCTTCCAGCAGTCGTGGCAGAACTATCGCACGGCGTTCCAGCGGATGGCCGAGGAGCTGGGAGAGGCTTCGCGGGTCATCACGACGTACCGGCAGAACATCGACACCGCCACGCAGTGAGCGACGGGAGGGGCCCTGGCGGGTAGAGCTGCCGGGGCTTCTTCCCGTTGGCGGCCGGCGCGAGCATCCAGGGCCGGCGCACGTATCCGGCCGGCGCGAGCGTCCAGGGCCGGCGCACGTACCCGGCCGGCGCGAGCGTCCAGGGCCGGCGCACGTACCCGGCCGGCCACGAAGACCCGGCCGCTGACCCTGCGGGGTCGAATCGGGCAAGCTACGCTTTCTCGCCGTGATTGGTCGCGTCCTCGTGGCGAGCGTGCTCGCCCTGCAGGTCCCGCTGGTGCCCGCCGCCGCCGCTCAGGCTGACTGTTCCCCCGAGCGGGGGACGATGCAGGTCGGCGCGTCGTGGGCGCAGCAGCGGCTCGACCCCCGGCGCCTCTGGTCGCTCTCGACGGGCGCGGGCGTCTCGGTGGCGATCATCGACAGCGGGGTGGAGCTGAACCATCCCCAGATCCGGCTGGCCGGCAAGGCCGACCTGACGGGCACCGGTTACCAGGACTGCATCGGGCACGGCACGGCCGTCGCCGGCATCATCGGCGCCCAGTACACGCAGGGCGTGATGTTCTACGGCATGGCGCCGGGGGCGCGGCTGCTGTCGTACAAGCAGACCAACTCCGAACGCGACGGTGACCCGAAGCTCCTGGTGGCCGCCATCAAGGCGGCGGCCGACCAGGGCGCCAAGGTGATCAACGTGTCGATCTCGACGACCGACCAGCCCGCGCTCAAGGCGGCCGTGGAGTACGCCATGGCCAAGGACGCCCTGGTGGTTGCGGCGGCGGGCAACGTGCAGAAGGACGACGGCACCACCGTCCCGGCCTATCCGGCGAGTTACGAGGGCGTGCTGGCGGTGGGCGCGGCGGGCCCGAACGGCGCCCTGTCGGACTTCTCGAACTCCAAGACGCCCGTCTCCGTGCTGGCTCCCGGCCAGGACGTCACCTCCACGTGGCCGGGCCGCTCCTACAACCGGGACCTGGACGGCACCAGTTACGGCACCCCGTTCGTGTCGGGGCTGGCGGCGCTGGTGCGGGCCCGTTTCCCCGATCTCGACCAGGCCCAGGTGCGGCAGCGCATCATCGCGACGGCGGACGGCGCCAGCGGCGCGGGCAAGGGCGACGGGATGATCAACCCGATGCTGGCGCTCAGCGCGGTGCTGCCGTTCGAGCCGAACAACGCGCCCGTGGTCGCGCCCCCGCCGCCGAGCGCGCTGCCGCCGGGCACCGTGGCGAAGGTCGCGCCCGTCGATCGGGACGCCGTCCGGCTGGCTCTGATCATCGCCGGCTCCGCCTTGGGGGTGGCGCTCCTCGTGACGGTGGCCCGGATCATGGTGCCGATGGGGCGGCGCAGGGGCTGGCGGCCGGGCCGTGCCGAGTAGCCCGCTTCACTGTGGCTGCAAGGAAACGGCACTGTGAATTGTCGGGTATGCCGTGAAACCCCTGATGCTGGTGTTACCTATCTGGTTGAATATCCCTCGATCATGCTTTGGTAGGTGAAAGGTGAGGCATGCACCCTTTGCGCCCTGGTGATCCAGAGCGGATCGGCGCCTTCAGCGTTGTCGGGCTGCTGGGAGAGGGGCCGAGAGGGGAGCTCTTCCTCGCGCGCGCATCCGACGACGCGCCCATGGTCGCGATCAAGCTCCTTCCCGCCGAGCCCGAGTCCGGCCCCGACCGGCCGGCCGACCATCTGGCGGCCAAGCGGGTCTCCAGCTCGTACGTGGCCAGGGTCCTCGACGGCGGCCTGCACGAGGGCCGGCCGTACATCGTCCGCGAGTACGTCGAGGGCAAGAGCCTGGCCCAGACCGTCGCCGACGACGGGCCGCTGACCGGCGACGCGCTCGAACGCGTGGCCGTCGGCGTGCTGACCGCGCTGTCGGCCGTGCACCTCGCCGGGCTGTCCCACCGATCGCTCACCCCGCACAACGTCATCCTCGCCGCCGAGGGCCCCAGGGTCACCGACGCGGCCGTCGGCGAGCCCGTCGGCGAGCCCGCCTACCAGGCCCCGGAGCAGCTCGAAGGGCTGCAGTACGGCCCGTACGCGGACGTGTTCGCCTGGGCCGCGACGGTCGTGTTCGCCGGCAGCGGCGCGCCGCCGTTCGCCGACCGGGACGCCGTGCTGAACGGCGAGCCCGAGGTCCGGGTGGAGGCCGAGCCGATGCGGCGGGTGCTGCTGGCGGCCCTGGCCAAGGAGGTCACCAGGCGGCCGACCACGTACAGCGCGCTCATGCAGGTCCTCGGCGACGTGAGCGGGCCGAAGCAGCCCGCCGCGATCGCGGCAGGGCCGATCGAGGGCGTCCCCGTCCCCGGCACGCCCGTCCAGGGCCCGCCGCCCGTGCAAGGGCCGCCGCCCATGCAGGGCCCGCCCATGCAGGGCCCGCCGATCCAGGGTCCCCCGCCCGTGCCGGGCCCGCCGCCGGTGCAGGGCCCGCCCCTGATGCAGGGGCCGCCGCCGATGCGCGGCATGCCCATGCCGCCGCAGCCCGAGGCTCCCATGTGGGGGCCGCCGGACGCCGACGTGCCGCCGCCGCACCACATCAGGCTGGAGGCCGTGCAGAACCGGCCGGCCCAGACGCACCGGAGAGGCTTCCCCCTCGCGCTGGTCGCCGGGGTGGCCGTGGTCACGCTCGTCGCCGTGCTCGGCCTGTGGGGCGCCAACAGGTACGTCAAGCTGCAGCAGGTCAACCCCGCCGCGGCCCAGGCCGACGCCGACGAGATCCCGATGGCCGAGGCCACGGGGACCCCGGCCCCGCAGGGCTCCTACCCGGTGGGCGTCAGCCCGTCGCAGCCGGAGTCCGCGGTCCCGTGGGCGACGACCGCCAGCCCCGACGACGAAGGGGTCGGCCCGCTGGTCCTGCCCACCGAGTGGGGGTCGGGCGCGCCCACCGTGCCCTCGGTCCCCGAGCTCACCTCGGCGCCGACCACGCCGGCCCGCTCCCGTCGCAGCCGGTCCCGGTGCCCACGCAGGCGCCGGTGACGCGGACGACCACCGCGCAGCCGACGCCCACCAAGAAGAGGAGCAAGCCGACGGCGACCGTCACCAAGACGGTGCAGCCCAGCAAGACGCCGACGAAGAAGCCGGACCCGACGCCGACCGAGGAGCCGGAGCCGACACCGACGCCGACGCCGACCAAGACGACGGCCAAGCCCACCCCGACGAAGACGACGGCCAGGCCGACCCCCAGCAAGACCACGGCCGCGCCGGTCAAGAACCCGTACACGCCGACGCAGGTGTGCGGCTCGGGCTACTCCGTCCAGCGGTCCAGCTCGTTCTCCGGCGGCGTGACGTACCAGCTCTGGAACAACAGCACCGGCCAGAACTGCGCGGTCACCATGAAGACCGCGAACGTGGGCAAGTCCAGCCCGGTCAGCGTCACGCTGGAGGCGCAGGGCGGCGGCACCGACTCCGACAGCGGCAGCTACGAGTACTACGCCGGGCCGGTCTACGTGTCGGCCAAGGGCAAGTGCGTGAAGTACTCCGGCAGCGCCGGCTCGGGCAGCACCAGCGCCGGCTGGGCCAACTGCGGCTGATCCACCCGGCGGGCGCGGGCCCCGGCACCAGGTGCCGGGGCCCGCTGCCGGTCAGTAGCCGACGTAGCCGTTTCCGCGCAGGCCGGGCACGTTCGACACCGAGCCGTAGCGCGAGACCGCGTACCGCACCCCGGCGATGATGTTGTCCACCGGGTTCCAGATGTCCTTGTGACCGTTCAGCGCGTAGGCGTTGAACGTGGGGTCGATGGTCTGCATCAGCCCCTTGGACGGCGTGCCGCGGGCCGCGTTCGAGTCCCAGGTGTTGATGGCGTGCGGGTTGCCGCCCGACTCGTGCTTGATGATCGTGGCGATGGCGACGGGGTCCATCTTCGAGCGCGGCACGCCGTTCCGCTCCAGGATCGCCATGGCCTGCTCGATCCACTCCTTGACCTGCCCGGTCGGTTGGACGGCGGGCGGCGGGCCGCTGGAGCCGTACCCGCCGAAGCCGCCCCCGCCCTCGGGGCCACGGAGGCCGCCGTCCGCGCCCTGCAGGGAGGTGCCCGCCTGCGGCCGGTAGTCGGGCTCCGGCTCCCAGCCGGTGGACTTGCCACGGGGCGGGACGAACGTCTGCGTCGTCACCTCGGGGATGCCGTGGAAGGTCTGCCCGCGCTCGTCGAGGAAGCGGCCGATGTCGTTCTTGGCCTTGGTCACGGCCGCGTCGGCGGCGTCCACCCACGGCTGCGCGTCGGCCTTGGCCTGCTCGACCAGCTTGGTCAGGCCCGGCCGCACGTCCTCCGCGGTGGCGTCGGGGTGCTCCTTGTAGTAGGCGTTCTCGTACGTCGTCGCGCTGGTGCTGAGGTCCCGGATGATGGCGGCGATCTCGGTGTGCGCCTCCCGCAGCGCGCTCGCCGCGTCGCCGAGGGAGGAGGCGGCGTTCGACAGCGCCGACTTCAGGTCGCCGGCCGCGGCCTGGTACTTGCCCATGTAGGTGTCGAACTGGTCGGCCGCGCGGCCCTTCCAGGCGTTGTCCACCGTTCGCACCGCCGCCGACAGCCCGCGGGCGAACTCGTCGACGTCGCCGGACACGCCGCGCCAGGCCGCGGCGAGCGTGTCGATCGCCCCCGGATCGCCCTTCACCTTCCGCAGCATCGTGTCGAGCGCGGCGCCTCCGGGCAGGTGCGCCACGCTCACGAGCCGGCCCCGTGCGCCGCCCGGATGTTCTCCTCCACGGTGCTCAGCGCGTGCTCGACGGCGCGCAGCTTCCTGCGGGCCTGGTCCGTCTCGGTGATGACGGCGTTCCAGACGTCGTTCGCGGCCGTGGCCAGCGCGCCCGAGTCGGTCAGGTCGCCGAAGGTGGCGGCCGCGACGGGGGTGCGGTTGTTGACCGGGGCGCCGTCGTCGCCGTAGGTGATCTGTCCCGGGTTGCGTTCGGTCAGGGTGTCCTCGTACTGGCCGGCGGCGCGCTTGATGGCCGTGCGGCAGTTGTCCAGCGCCGAATAGTGCGTCTCGAGATCCGGATCCGCCATACCTCATCCGTCCTTCGCCACGATCAGTCCTGTCCTGGCTGGTCAGCGCCCAGGAACGCCGTCTGCACCAGACGCGGCCCGTGGCGCCGGTCCAGCAGTTGCCCGCGCCCCGGCGGGAAGGGCTGGGGCCGGACGTTGCCGAACAGCATGCCCTCGTCCTTGTTGCCCGACAGGAGCAGCGCCGGCGTCGCCATGTCCTTCATCCGCTGGATGACGGGGTCGAACATGGCGCGGCCCGCGCCGCCCATCTGGCGGCTGAGCACGACGTGCAGGCCGATGTCGCGCGCCTGCGGCAGCAGCTCCACGAGGGGAAGCAGCGGGTTGGACGAGGTCGCCACGAGGTCGTAGTCGTCCACGACGATGTAGAGGTCGGAGCCCTGCCACCAGCTCCGGTCGCGCAGCTGCTGCGGCGTCAGGTCGGCCGGGGGCAGGCGGTTCAGCAGCGCGCCCCTGGCGTCGTTGATCAGCTCGGCCGCGGCGGCGCTGGAGGCGGCGTAGCCGATGCGGTGCTCGGTCGCCGCGGAGTCGAGCAGCGAGCGCCGGTAGTCGATCACGATCATCATGGCCTGGCTCGGCTGCTTCCTGCGCACCAGGCCCTCGGAGATGAGGCGCAGCAGGTTGGACTTTCCGCTCTCGTTCTCGCCGAACACGATGAAGTGCGGGTCGGCGTCGAAGTCCAGCGCCACGGGCGCCAGCGCCGCCTCGTCGATGCCGATCGGGATCCGGTCGGGGTCGTCGGGCAGCGACGCGGCGGGCAGGATCGCGGGCAGCAGCCTGACCTTCGGCGCCGCCGGGCCCTGCCACGAGTCGCGGACGGCCTGCACCAGCCCGCGCGCCCCGGCCGCCAGGTCGGAGACGTTCTGCACCCCGTCGATGCGCGGCAGCGCGCACAGGAAGTGGAAGCCGTCCTTGGTCAGGCCGCGCCCCGGCGCGCCCTCGGGCACGCTGACCGCCTTCTTCCTGCTGACCTCCGACTCGTAGGCGTCGCCGAGCTTGAGCTCGATCTTGGTGCCGAGCAGGTCGCGGATGCTGGGGCGGTACTCCGACCACTTGTTGGAGGCGGCGATGACGTGGATGCCGTAGCCGAGCCCGCGGGCCGCGATGTCGGTGATGACGGGCTCCAGCGAGTCGAACTCCTGCCGGAGCGTCAGCCAGCCGTCCACGACCAGGAACACGTCGCCCCAGCCGTCACCCTCGATCGTGCCCTCCTGACACATGCGCCGGTAGGCGGTCATCGACTCGACGCCGTGCGCGCCGAAGTCCCGCTCGCGCTGCTCCAGGATGCCGCTGACCTCGGCCACCGTGCGGCGGACCCGGTCGCCGTCGAGGCGGGCGGCCACGCCGCCCACGTGCGGCAGCCCCTCCAAGGAGGCCAGCGCGCCGCCGCCGAAGTCGAGGCAGTAGAACTGCACCTCGCGCGGGTCGTGCAGCAGCGCCATGCTCGCCACCAGCGTCCGCAGCACGGTGCTCTTGCCGCTCTGCGTGCCGCCGGCCACGCCCACGTGCCCGGCGCCGCCGGACAGGTCCAGCCAGAACGGGTCGCGGCGCTGCTCGAAGGGCTTGTCGATGATGCCGATGACGGCGTGCAGCTTGCCCCTGCCCGGCCAGCCGGCCGTGGTCAGGCCGTGCTCGGGGGTGACCGAGAGCGGCGGCAGCAGGTGCGCCAGGGTAGGCGGCTCGGCCAGCGGCGGCAGCCAGATGCGGTGCGCCGCGGGCCCGTGCCCGGCGAGCTGCCCCACCACGACGTCGAGGAGGCTGCGCTGGTTGCCGCCGGCCGGCTCGTCCTGGTCCTCCTCCGGCAGCTGCTGCGGGGCGGTGACCTCGGGGAGCGGCACGTGGGCCGGGCCGTACTCGACGACGTCGCGGATGGGGACCTGGCCGTCGGCCGAGACGGCCTGCGCCGGGTCCTCGTGGTACGGGCCGGAGACGTAGGCCGCCTTGAACCTCGTCATGCCGGTCGTGTCGAACTTGAGGTAGCCGTTGCCGGGCGCGGACGGCAGCTCGTACGCGTCCGCCACGCCGAGCACGACCCGGCTCTCCATGGCCGAGAACGTGCGCAGGCCGATCCGGTACGACAGGTGCGTGTCGAGCCCGCGCAGCCGGCCCTCCTCCAGCCGTTGCGAGGCGAGCAGCAGGTGCACGCCGAGCGAGCGGCCCAGCCGGCCGATCATCACGAACAGGTCGATGAACTCGGGCTTGGCCGCCAGCAGCTCGCTGAACTCGTCGAGCACGATGAACAGCGTCGGCAGCGGGCGCAGGTCGGCGCCCTGCTCGCGGGCGCGCTCGTAGTCGCGCAGGGAGGCGTAGTTCCCGGCGGCGCGCAGCAGCTCCTGGCGGCGCACCATCTCGCCGTGCAGCGCGTCGTGCATGCGGTCGACGAGGGGGAGCTCGTCCTCCAGGTTCGTGATCACGGCGGAGACGTGGGTGAGCGTCTCCAGGCCGAGGAACGTGGCGCCGCCCTTGAAGTCGACCAGCACGAAGTTGAGGATCTCGGGCGAGTGCGTGATCGCGAGCCCGAGCACCAGCGTGCGCAGCAGCTCCGACTTGCCCGAGCCGGTGGCGCCGATCACCAGCCCGTGCGGGCCCATGCCGCCCTGTGCCGACTCCTTGATGTCCAGCTCGACCACGCGCCCGTCGCTGCCGAGCCCGATGGGCACGCGCAGCCGGTTGCGGCCCGCCCTGGGCTGCCACGTGACGGCGGGCTGCACGCGGGCGGCGTCGCCGACGCCGAGCAGGTCGGTGAGCGTGGTGTTGGTGCCCAGCACGTCCTGCTCCTCGCCGCCGGAGCCGATCGAGGCGCGCAGCGGCGCGAGCTGCCTGGCCAGGCCCTCGGCCCGGTGGTAGTCGAGGGTGTCGGGGTCGCCCAGCCGGGTCGTGGACCGCTTGCCGGTGTGGTCGATCTTGACCATGTGGAAGCCGTCGGGCTGGATCTCCAGCCGCAGCGTGCTGGCCTCCTCGACGGGCCCGGTGGCGTCGGACAGGTCGATGACGGTGACGCCCTGGATGGCGTCGGTGCCGAGCTGGGAGTCGTGCGGCACGTGCCCGCCGTCCACGATCACCACGTGGTACGGCAGCGCGTCCGCCGCCGTGCCGGGCCGGAACCTCGCGCGTTCCTTGAGCTCCTCGCCCACGAGCTGGTCGAGCCGCGACAGGTCCTCGGCCATCAGCCGCACCTGCCCGGCCGCGTCCACCTGCTCGGGGTGCAGCGCGTGCGGCAGCCACTTCACCCAGTCCCAGTACGGCATCGACTCCTTGCCCGCGCACACGAGGATCCGCATGTCGTCGGGGGAGTGGAAGGTGACGAGCTGCGCGACCACGGCGCGGACGAGGCTGCGCGCGGCCCTGGGGTCGCCGGAGAGCCTGATGCGGGCGAAGGAGTTGAGCGCGACGGCGACCGGCAGGCCCGACACCGTGGAGTGCGCGCGCACGAACCTGCGCAGGGCGCCGGCGGTCAGCGCGTCGAGGTCCTCGACGGGCTTGGAGTCGGGCGGGATGAGCTGCACGGCGAGCTTCTGCACGCCGGTGCCCAGGCGTACGGTGGCGAAGTCCTCGTCGCGGGGCGGCGCTCCCACAGGCGCGGGCCCATGGCCACCCACCAGAGCGTGTCGGGGGCGGGGCCGCTCCACTCCAGGGCCTCGCGCTGCTGGACGGCGGCCTTGCGGACGCGCTTGCGGATCTGGGCGAGGTAGCGGAAGTAGTCGCGGCGCAGGCCGTTGAGGCGGTTCTTGCGCTCTCCGGCGTTGCGGCCGAGCTGGCCGGCCGTCATGCCGAGCATCGAGACGGCGAACAGGCCGCTGGCCACGTACATGATCGGGCTGGAGTTGCCGCCGGCGGTGAACATGAGGGCCATGGCCGCGCCGCCCGCGAGCATCGGCACGTACATGAGGACGCCCGAGAGCCCGGCGGGCTGCACCTCGGGAATCTCCGGCGGGGACTCCAGGAGGATTTCCCCGCGCGGTGGTTTCGGACTGGGGCGGCGCTCGGGGCGACGAACAACAACAATGCTCACTGACGCGACAACCCTCCTGTCACCTGAAACACTTTCTTACCAGACCTGCCGTCCCTATATGTTCGGCATGTCGGATTTAGCCAGCCGAACGTGGAGTGGCCGTGACCTCGCTCGCCCATCAGCCGATGCAGCCGATGCGTCCCATGCCACCGGGCGCTCCCATGCCACCCGGCGCTCCCATGCCGCCGGGAGGTCCCGTCCCGCCGGGTGGCGCGCTGCCACCGGGGCCGGCGCTGCCGCCGGGCGCGCAGCCGGTGCCGCGCGGGCCGCTGGCGCCGCTGTGCCACGTCACGATCGTCGCCCCGCGCCGCCGCGTGGACCTGGCCCTGCCCGCCGACATCCCCCTGCCGCACGTGCTGCCGGGCCTGCTGCGTGCCGTCGGGGAGGGCGGCGGCGACGCCGGCTCGCCCGGCTGGGTGCTCCAGCGGCTGGGCGGCGCGCCGTTCGACCTGAGCCAGACGCTCGCCTCCCTCGGGGTGCTCGACGGCGAGCTGCTGTACCTGCGGCCACGCGAGCTGGCGCTGCCGCCCGCGCTCTACGACGACGTGGCCGACGTGGTCGCCACGGGCGTGAAGGAGAGCACGGGCAAGTGGGAGTCCCGCCACACCAAGGCGATGGGCACGGGCGCGGCGGCCGTCCTGCTCGCGCTCGGCGCACCCGGGCTGGTGCTGTCGGGGAGCGAGCCGCTGGGCGTGACCGTGGTCGCCGGCCTGCTGGCCCTGCTGCTGCTCGGCGTGAGCACCGCCCTGTCGCGCGCGGTCGGCGACTCCTCCGCCGGCGCCCTGATCGGGTACGCCGCGTTGCCCTACGCCTTCCTCGCCGGCCTGTACGGGCTGCTCAGCGGCTCCACCCTGGCCGGGATCGGCGCCCCGCACCTGCTGGCCGCGCTCACCTGCACCGCGCTGGTGGCCACGCTCGGCGGCACCATGGTCGCCGGCGGCGTGGCGGGCTTCCTCGGCACGGCCATCGCCACGGTGGTGGGCGCGGTGGCGGCGGCCGTGGTCATGGTGTTCGGCGTCCCGGCCGCGGGCGCCGCGGCCATGGCCGTCACGCTGCTCATCTCGCTCAGCCCGCTGATCCCGTCCCTGTCGTTCAAGATCGCCAGGGTGCCGCTGCCCACCCTGCCCACCAACGCCGAGGAACTGCGCGCCGACAACCAGCGCCTGGACAGCGAGGCGGTGCTCGCCCGCACCGCCCAGGCCAGCCGGTACGCCACCGGCATGGTCACCGGCATCGCCCTGACCGCGCTCGGCGCGCTGGCCTACCTGGTCACGGCGGCGACCTGGATGGCGATCGCGATGGCCGTCGTGCTCTCGCTGGTGATGCTGCTGCGCGCCCGCGTCTTCCACGGCGTCGGCCAGCGGCTCTGGCTGCTCGGCGTGGGGCTGGCCGGCCTGGTGGGCGTGGCGGTCGCGCTCAGCGTGGGCGCGGGCACGGTGGCCGCCGCCGCGGTCGTGATGGGCCTGCTCTGGGTGGCCATGCTGGTCGTCGGGCTGGGCCTGTGGCTGCCGTCGGGCAAGCTGTCGCCGTTCTGGGGACGGGCGGGCGAGATCGTGGACGTGATCCTGCTCATCGCCCTGTTCCCGCTCGCGCTGGGCGTGCTCGATGTCTACACCTGGATCCGGGGGCTGGCGGGCTGAGCGGTCAGTCGTCGTAGGGGTCGCGCTCGGCCAGCCGCCGCATCCGCAGGTTCCGCTCGGAGGTCTCGGCGGCGAACAGGTCGCGGAACTCCTCGAACTGGCGCTGGATGTCCTCCAGCCCGAGCTGGGCCTCGGGCACGCCCAGCACGCCGCGCGTCTGCCGGTCCTGGTCCTCCTGCGCCTGCCGGACGGCCTGCACCACCTCGTCCTGGAGGGCGGCGACGTCCAGGCGCAGGACGCGGGGCGCGAAGGTGACGCTCTGGAGGCGGCCGTCCGCGTCCACGACCGCCTTGGTCAGCCCGCTGCGGCTCTCGCCCCTGCCGACGACCTCCCGCAGGCTCTGGGCGGCGTCCGCGAGGTCGCGCAGCTCGCGCTGGTTCTCCCGCATGAGCCGGTCGATGTCGTTCTCGGTGTAGTCCATGGCATGCCACGCCATCGGCGGCCGGTTAACCGAAAGGGTTGCGGAACTGTCCGGACGCTGAATCTGGTGTGAAGATCACAGCAATTCGCCCGTTCACCGTCGAACGTGGACAACAATCGCGTTTTGTGGCGAATACTCAACAAGGTTCGGGCCAGGAGATCTACGTCACGTCGTCCACGATCGCCCACACGCGCTCCCGCATGGACGACGAGCTGAAGCCGGCCGTGGAGCACATCCACGGGCTCCTGCCGATGACGACCGTGGACGGGCTCGGCTTCGGGCAGATCGGCGGCCTGTTCATCCAGGGCGCGTACGAGCAGTTCCGCACCTGGCTCGACACGACGCTCGGCGAGGCGGAGACCTGCGTGCAGGAGTGCTCGACCGCGCTCGGCCGGGCCAGGCGCAACTGGCGGGCGGCCGAGGAGGCCAGCATGGTGAGGTACCGCGGCTGATGAGCACCCCCGACCCCTGGGCGCACACCCGCACCACCCCCAACCAGCCGGTACCGGGCAACCCGTACGCCACGCCCCCGGGCACGCCGACCACGCCGCCGGCGAGCGGGGGCTTCGGCCCCGCCCGCTATCCCGGCACGCCGGGCTTCGGCGGCCCCACGCCGGGCCCGTACAACACGCCGGCCCCCCAGCAGGCGGTCTCCGCGCTGCGCAATCCGTACCGGCCGGTCATCGGCGAGAGGGCTCTCGACGTCCTCAAGAAGGCCGGCCGGCTCACCGTGGGACTGGCGCCCTCCATCGCCATCGCGGGCGGCATGCTGGCCAACGAGCCCGGCATGGCGAGAGCGGTCAGCACCCTCGACAGCGGCATGTCCGCCCGGCTCGACGACGGCATCAAGCAGCTGCTGCCCCAGCTGCTCAACACGGCCAGGGACGGCTGGATCGCCCTCGACCGCGACGAGTACGAGAAGTGGATCTGGACCTTCCACCGCGAGATCGGCGCGCTGCGCAACGTCATCTCCAAGGGCGCCGGCATGCTCGACGAGGTCGCGGCCGGCTACCGGAGCTTCTGGACCTGGGTGCTGCGCGCGTCGCTGGCCGCGATCGGCCTGCTCGTCGTCGCCAAGAAGCTGCAGCGGGTGCCCAACACCTCCGTCTGGGGCCTGCTGCTGGAGCGCTACATCACCGGCACGGTGAACGTCTCCACGCTCTTCCTCGCCACCACGCTCGGCCACACGCTGAAGGAGGCCGGGGACGTGCTGTCGACCATGGTGAAGAAGCAGCACCAGTTCGGCTACATCACCCCCAGCGGCGACGCCGCGATCGACTTCCGGTCGGTGACCATCGACGCGAGCGAGTTCCCCTCCTTCGCCGAGCCCGACCCGCGCACCGGCCTGCCGCCCGGCTACGAGGACTTCACCTGGGTCGAGCCGAAGCGGACGGAGACCACCGCGCAGCCCTGACGGTAGGGTTGCGGCAGAACAGGGCTTTTGTGGCAGGTGAGGGGCGTGAGCATGGAGCGGGAGTTCGGCGCACTCGACTTCGACAAGATCCTCAGGAACGCCGAGCAGCAGATGGCCCGCGTCGCCGAGCTGCGCAGCTCCATGGTCGAGCTGACCGGCCGGGCACAGGACGAGGACGGCCTCGTCACCGCCGAGTTCGGCGGCGGCGGCCTCAAGGACCTCGTCCTGCACCCGAAGGCCATGCGGCTCACCTCCGGCGAGCTGGCCGAGCGCATCAAGGCCGTCATCGAAGAGGCCGCCGCCGACCTGCAGCGGCAGCTGAGCGAGATGATGGAGGAGGCCTTCGGGGAGGAGAACCCGCTGCGGTTCGGACGAGACCCCGAGGGCGCGCTGGAGCAGGTCCGCCAGGCACAGGCGGCCTACGACCGGACCCACGAGGACCTCATGGGCCAGCTCGACCGCATCCGGCAGCGCATGGAGGGCTGAGGCCCGCGGCCGCCCCAGCACGAGGCCACCCGCGCCCTGAGGCCGCCCCGGCACGAGGTCACCCGTCCTGAGGCCCGAAGCCGCCCCGGCACGAGGTCGGTCGCGCCCTGAGGCCTGGGCCGCTCCGGCGCGAGGTCACGCGCGCCGGAGCCGCCGCGTCCGGCTCAGCCGATCTTGTCCGGGCCCGTTGGCGTGGGCACGTGCCACACGCTGGGCTCCGGGTCGTAGATGTCGCGCGTCTTCTCGCCGCCGTCGCTGCCCGGCGCGCCCGCGCCCGCCCCTGGCGGGTAGGCCATGAAGCCGGAGCCCGGCGTGGCGCCGCCGCGCAGGACCGCCGGGCTGGCCGCCGCCGCCGCGCCGCCGCCCGACGGGTACCACATGCCGCCGTTCACGCCCGGCTGGACCGCCGGGTTCGGTGTCGGCAGCGTGCTCGTCGGCGTCTGCGGCGTGGGGACGCTCGTGGTGGTCGGCGTGGTGGTCTGGTACGGGTTCGAGGTCGAGCCGGGGTTCGCCGTGGGCGTGGTGGTGCTGTCGGCCAGCTCGGTCCGGCCGTCGGCGCCGATCACCGGGGGCACGTCCCGCGCGGAGTCGCCCGGCGCCTGACCGGACGGCTGCTGGCCCTGGGTGCCGCCGGGCTGCTGTCCGGAGTCACCCGGGTTGGGGGTGGCGGAGCCGTCCTGGCCGTTCTGGCCCGGGGCCGCGGGATCCTGCGGCGTGCCACCGCCCGAGCCCGTCCCGGAGCCGCCCGAGCCCGCTCCTGAGCCTGCCCCTGAGCCGCCCGTGCCGCCCGTGCCGTCCGAGCCCGACCCGGAGCCGCCCGCGCCGGAGCCGGTGGCGCCGCCGCCCGATCCGGAGCCCGTGCCGCTCCCGGAGCCGTTCCCGCCGTCCCAGTACGTGACCGGGCCGCCGCCGGCGTCGCTGCCGCTGCCGACGTCGATCTTCTTGTTCTTCGTCAGGGCGACGTCGAGCGGCGTGACGTTGGGCATCCGGAAGGACAACCCCTCCGCCATCCTGGCGTTCACCTCGGCGATCTCGTCGTTGAGGCGCTTCAGGTGGTTCCTGGCGATCTCGTCGGGGGTGAGGACGCCCGACAGGGACGGGTCGCCGAACGTCCCGCCGGCGGTGTTCTGGTCGAGCAGCGGCGGCGCGTACTCGGCACCGCCGGTGCCGCCGCTGCCGCCGGAACCTCCCGTACCGCCGGAACCCCCGGTGCCGCCGCCGTTGAGCATGCCGCCGCCGGCGTTCTCCTCCGGGGCGGCGGGCAGGGCCGCGCGGTACTCCCTGACCTTCGCGGCGTACTGCTTCATGGGGGTGCCGGTGTCATGCATCGCCGTGCCGAGCGCACCCGCGCTGGCGAACAGCACCCGCAGGCTCTCCAGCGCCTTGGTGGCGCCCTCGCCGCGCCAGACGTTCTTCAGCTCCTCGGCCGTCCGCCTCAGGGCGTCCTGGACGCCGTCCTCGCCCTTGATCAGCTTGGCCGCCTCGACGTAGCTCTGCCCGGCGGCCTCGATCCGGTCGGGATCGGTGCTGTTCAGCCAGGAGACGACCTGCTCCCGCGTCGTGCCCGCTCCAGGGTCGCTCTCGCCAAGGTAGGCGTAGAGCCTGATCGGCTGCCATTCACCCATGGCTCAACAACCCCGCCACTTCTCACGCACTGCTGTCCTGATGGAATCTCTCGTAGTTCGCGATGGCCTTCTCCACGGCGTCCACCCACTGCTCGACGTGGTCGAGGAGCTTGCCGTAGCTCGGGTCGAGCACCGTGTAGGCCTGCTCGGTGTTCGCGCCGAAGGACGAGGCCACCTCCCACTGGCCGGTCTCCTGCGGTCCGACGTTGCCCATGCCGGCCACCTCCCCGATCGTGCCGGGACCGCTGTAGGTGGCGCTCATGGAGGCGGGGGCGTTGCCGCGCAGCGAGTCCAGCTTCGTGCGCAGGCGTCCGACGACGCGCCGCAGCTCCGTGTGGTCGACGTACGGGCCGCCCGTGGCGGCGTCGTCGCCCAGGCCGGGGAAGTTGGCGGGCAGCTCCAGCTCCGGAGCGGGGCTGCCGTTGTCAGCGGGGCGACTCATGCCTTGCCTTTCGACTCGCCCTTGAGGGTGGGATTGATGGTGGGCACGTCGCTGGCGAAGAGCGAGTCGTCCTCCAGGAGCCACGTGGTCCGCGTCGTCTCCTGCGCGTCCTCCTTGCCCTTGCCGCGCGCGCCCACGGGAGGCACCACGGGCACCGTCGGCGCCCTGCCGCTCGCGCCGCGGCCCGCGGCGGAGGCGGCGCCGGCCGCCGCGCCGTTGCCGAACGCGCCTCCCACGGACGAGCCGCCGTACGGGCTGCCGATGCCCGTGGCCGGCACGTTCGTGGCGGCGGCGTTCAGCGCGGGAGTGGTGGTCGAAGGGACCTGCGGCAGGGTCGCCGCCGGGTCGCCCAGGCCGGCCAGGGAGGTCTGCGGCGCGTTCGGGCTCGTGCCGCCGGCGCCGGGAACGTTCGTGGCCGGAACGTCGGCGCCCTGCCCGCCGGGCAAGTTCGCGCCACCCGCGCCACCCGCGCCGTTCGTGCCGCCGAGGCCCGTGCCGCCGCCCGGCGTGGCGCCGACTGCCGACCCGTCGGGCAGCGTGCCCCCCGGGTACGTGGTGTCCACGCCGGGGATCCGGTGCAGGCTCGGGTCCGTCAGCCCGTCCTGGCCGGTGGGGTAGCCGAGGCCGTCGATGCCCGGGGCGCCCGGGTCGAGGCCCTGGCCGAGCCCGGCCGGCACCGTGCCGCCGCCGGGGCCGTTGACGTCCGGGATCGTCGGGGTCCGCGGGGCGAGCGGGCTGAACTGCGGGATGTCGGTGTTCAGCTCCACCGGGAAGGCCTGGTTGTTCTGGTTCGTCGCCTCGGTCAGCAGCTTGATGTGCTCCTTGGCGGCCTTCCTGTCCTTCTCCTCCTTGGAGTCGCCGACGAGGTTCGCGAACGGGCCGTCGGTGAACAGGGCGGTCACGCCGCCGGCCAGCGTGCCCACGACGGCGCCGATGACCGCTCCGGGCGGGCCGCCGATCACGCCGCCGCCGATGGTGCCGACCGCGCCGCCCTGGAAGGCGCCCTCCAGGACGCTGACGTCCCGGTCGGCGGACTCCGGCAGGTTCTTGCCGCTGAAGACCGACAGCGTGTGGGCCTGGAGGAGCAGCGCGGGGGCCACGCCGGACGGGTTGGCCGGGCACTGCTCGGCGTCCACGGGCTGGTTGCTGATCGTGGTGGAGACGTCGGAGGCGGCCGCGCGCAGCCGGCGCAGCTCGGCCTTGACCGTCTTGGCGTCGTTGCCCGTCGTCCAGTGCTCGTCCAGCGCCCGGAGGTGCCGGTCGATCACCCCGATCAGGTGCTCCAGGCGCCGCTTGGCCGTCAGGAACTCCTCGGCCGCGCTGCGCAGCAGCTCCGGCTTGTTCTTGTTCAGGTGGTCGCGCAACAGCTGGAGGTCGGCGTAGTCGACCTCGCCGGTGTCGAAGTCCTGCCTGATCGGCTGCTGGAACCGGCTCATCAGACCTGCACCGACTGCGAGCGGCCCTCGCTGTCGACCTCGATGTCGTCGTAGTTGCGCAGCGCCTGGTCCAGCAGGTCGATCACGTTACGGACCTGCGTGGCGATGTTGCCGTACGACACGGTGACGGCGCCGATGGCCCGTTGGGCGCTGGTCTGGAAGCCCGTGGCGGCAGGCCAGTAACCGCTCATGGCCTCGTAGTCGTCGCGTAGCTGCAACGCCGGAGAGGCCTGCGCGAAGACAGGCTGGGCGGTGCCGTCGTTCTTGGCGCCGCCGTTCTTGCTGTCAGGGCTCAGGAGCGCGAGCGCTTCCTCCAGGTCGGTCCTGGCGGCCTTGATCGCTCGCCTGCTGAGCTCCACACCACGATCGTTGCCCATGCTCCCCCTTCGCTGTCAGGGCCTCCACCGGTGCCGCTCGTGGATGCTGCCGCTAGTCGGCGCCCAACATGATGGAGTTGATGCGCTCGACCTCCCTCATGTTCATGTGGGTCACGTTGATCGTCGTCTTCAGCTCGGTGATGACGGTCGACATGTGCGAGGCCTCGGTCTGCCAGATCTTGCGGACCTCGTCAAAGACGGCCTTCGCGTCACCCTGCCAGATCGCGCTCTTGGCCAGGAGCTGCTGCTCCAGCGTCTCGAGCGTCTCGACCATGCCGTTGAACGCGTTCTGGAAGTCGGCCTCACCGGCGTCGAGGCCGCTGTAGTTGAGCTTGGTCACGTCGAACATGTCTTCAGCGGGCATGCTGACCTCCTTCGGTGCCTGCGGGATGGGTGTGTGTTGCTAGCCGGCCGTACGCGACATCGGGGCGGCGTTGATCAGGGCCTCGATCTTGTTGATCGCCTGCACCCGCTCCTCGTTGAACGCGGCGTAGTTCCTGTTGCTGCCGCCGATGTTCTCCGCCAGCGTCCGCAGGCTGTCGAGCACCTTGTCCATCCGCTGGTGCCAGATCCTGTGGACCTGGTCGAAGGCGTATTCCGACTGGCCGACCCAGCTCGCCTTGAGGGTCACGCCCGCGGTGTCGAGGTTCTTCTGGATGGTGCGCAGCTTGGTGGCCGCTTCCTCGATGTATCCGATCGCGGCTGTCAGATCGGACGCACTTACCTGTGTCTGGTCCGCCACAGGTCTCCCTCCCTTGCCAGTCGTCTGACTAGGCCGACACGTCGTGTCAGCCTATTTGGTCACATTAGTGAACTTCTGCCCCTAGCGTCGCACGTGATCGAGTTAATTTTCCATAGCAACCAGGAGGATCGTGGGTGTATCGCCAGAAAAGGTGGTGTTTGTGCCCCTGGCCAGAGGTGGCGGCAGTAGTCCGTAATGCGGGTGTACGGGGGCAGCGGGGCTGGCGTAGCGTATGTGCCGAACGTGACTAGGGGGGCGTGTGTCCAACTCATCCTCGTCCGCCGAGAATCCCTTCACCAGCGCTCTCGGCAACGCCGCGGGCGCCGTCGATCCGCGGACCAGCGATCCCGACTTCAAGATGCGGTACTCCAGCGTCAGGACGCTGGGCACGAACGTGCGCGGCTACGGCGAGAACCTGTCGCAGCTCAGCTCCAGCACCCGTGCCATCGACCTGCACACGCTGACCTTCGGCGTGATCGGCGGCGGGCTGAACGTCGCCCACCGCGCCGCCCGTGACAGCGCCGCCGAAGCGCTGAAGCAGGCCAAGGACGTGCTGGAGTCGTGGAAGGAAGCGCTCAACACCGCCGCGGACAACACCGAGGCGGCCGAGCAGGCCAGCAAGGCCCCGCAGGACGGCGGCGGCAAGATCCCGCAGATCAAGAACCCGGGTGGCGGCCTGCCCTCGGGAGGGCTGGGCGGCCTGCCGAAGAACACCGGCGGCCTGGGCGACCTGGGCAAGGGCGGTCTCGGCAAGGGCGGCATCGATCCGAGCGACCTCGGCATCGACAAGCCCTCCACCCCCGACCCGTCGGACATCAAGCAGCCGGAGATTCCCACCCCCGACCCGTCGGACATCAAGCAGCCCGAGGTCCCCACCCCCGACCCGTCCGACATCAAGCAACCGGACCTCAACACGCCCGACCCGTCCGACATCAAGCAGCCCGAGATCCCCACTCCCAGCGCCACCAGCCCCGACCTGAGCGGCCTCGGCCAGCCGAAGACCGACCTCGCCGGGCTGAACCCCCAGGTGCCCGCCACGAGCACGCCGCAGATCCGCACCCCCGACCTCCCGTCGACGAGCCCCGGCGGCACCACCGTGCCCCGCACGACGGCCGGCCTGCCCGAGGGCACCTTCGCGGGAGGATCGTCGTCGTCCGCCCCGGCCTCCTCCGGCCTGGGCGCCCCGGGCAGCATCGCCAGGGCACTGAACACCGGCGTGCCCCTCTATCCGCCCGGCGGCATGGGCGGCGCCCCCGCCCAGGACGGCAAGGACCGCGACCGCGGCCCGCACGCCGGTGAGGACGAGGAGACCTGGGGCCTGGACGTCGACCACACCGTCGCGGTGCTCGGCAAGGAAGAGGTGTAAGCAGCGACATGGCAGGTTACGAGGGCTCAGTGGCGGCCTTCACCGCCGCGCTCGGCACGGCGTCGATGGCCGCGTTCATCATGCCGTACGCCTGGCCGGTCGTCGGGCTCATCGGCATGATGAACGGTGACCCGCAAGAGCAGGACCGGGGCGCCGAGGAGTGGCTCAACCCCCGCTCCGTCAACAACTGGCCGACCTACGCCCCCGCCACCCCGCTCACGTCGGCACAACAGCAGCAGCAATGGCACCCGCCGATGGCGGCGCACCCGACACCCGGCGACCAGAGCGACCTGACCTTCCTGCGCAGCGAGCTCAAGCGGCTGGCCAAGGAGGTCGGCGAGGTGGGCGACTGGGCGGGCCAGGCGTACCAGTCGTTCATCGAGAAGGTCAACGTCCTCGACAAGCACCTCGCCGCCCTCGACGACAACAGGGTCGGCACCGGCAACACGCTGAAGGCCTCGGCGCAGGGCTACAACGCGATCCTGATGGTCTGCGTCGCCGTAGCGGCGGTGCTGGCCGCGCT
This sequence comes from [Actinomadura] parvosata subsp. kistnae, assembly GCF_900323885.1. Classification (GTDB taxonomy): domain Bacteria; phylum Actinomycetota; class Actinomycetes; order Streptosporangiales; family Streptosporangiaceae; genus Nonomuraea; species Nonomuraea composti. Next base: position 3,957,152 of record NZ_OOHJ01000018.1, read on the forward strand.
GGCGGTCTTCGTCCAGTTCTGCCGCGGCTCCCTCGTCAACGCCGCCGCCGGCGAGGCGAACGCGATGCGGGCGGTGGTGTCACTGCACGACGCGGTGTCGGCGGCGTTCAAGCAGCACTGGAAGCTCGTGCTGAAGGTCTCCCTGATCCTGGGCACCGCCGGAGTCGCCTTCAACCAGTTCACCCAGAACCTGCCGGGCATCGCGACGGTGAAGGCGGACAAGCCGAACCTGATCGAGGCCAAGGCCGTCTGGGACCCGACGACGGCCGACATCGTGGACGACCCGCAGAGCAAGCTCGACGCCGCCCAGCTCGAACAGCCGTCGATCATGCCGGAGTTCGGCTGGTGAACCGCCCTACTTCCCGGCGGGAAGCGGCACCATGGCCGCGGCCGGGTCGAGAGCCGGGCCCTGCGGGATCGCGTGGATGATGCTCGCGGGCACGGGGGCGATGTCACCGGCGTCGTACCCCAGCCTGCCGAGCACGTCGGCCGACGGCACCTGGAAGCGCACCCCCTGGTCGGTGATCAGGGACAGCGCACTGCTCACCGCGCCGAGCTGGCCCTCACCGGGCAACACACCCGCCACCACCGCGCTGCCCGGCGGCAGCATGACCTGGTCGTACTGGCCCTGCACGGCCGAGCTCGACGGCGTCGGGATCGCGATCCTGCTGCCCACCGTCACCTTCACGACGACCGAGCCCGCCGCCGTCTTCGGATAGACCGCGCAGAGCGGGACGGTGCCGGGCACGCTGATCACCTTCGGCATGGTGGTCGGCAGGGTGGTGTCCATGATGGTCTGGCGCGACGGTGAGGCGTTGGCCGAGGCGGCGTCGATCGTGATCGCCTGCACCGGGCGCTTGCCGTACGCCTTCTTGCTGGCCGGATCCTCCAGCAGCAGCCGGGCCTGGACCTCGGTGATCGGCGCCAGCCCGTCGTCGAGCAGCACGTACCACCGGGCCGGGGTGCCCGGCAGCGCGGCCACCGTGAAGACCTGCCCGACCACCGCCGTCACCTTGCCCTCGGCCCGCACCTTCCTGCCGCGGCCCGGGACGTCGGGCGCCTTGAAGTCATGCCCGGCGGGCAGCGCGTTCAGCCACGCGGCCGGCACCTGCCGCGGCTGCGCGTTGAGCGCCCGCGCGCCCGCCGTGCTCACCCGCATGCGGCGGTCGCCCCAGATGAGCCAGCTGCCCTGGCCCGCCGTCACCACCATCGCGTCGCGGCCCACCTGCCGCCCGCCGACGTCCTGGCCGCCCACCAGCGTCGTGTACGACTTGCGCGTGCCCGCGCCGTCGACCACCTCCGTGACGCAAACCGACCACGGCGCCTTGACCAGCTTCTCCTTGGCCGGCAGCGCGTCGGGCGCGCCCGGGATGCCGATGACCGGCCCGCGCGGCAGCTCGGCCAGGGACGCTGAGGACACGCTCCGCGTGGTGAACCCCCCGGGGTCGAGCACCAGCCGCGCCGACACGTAGTTGGCCACCGGAAGCAGCCGCCGCTGCTGCTCGCTGTAGACGAACTTGGCGCCGCTCCCCTCCTCGATCAGCAGCTGGCCCGGGTCGGTCAGCTTGGTGGCGTTGCCCGGCCGCACCAGGCCCCAGATCCCGAACACGGCCATCACGAGGACGCCGACCAGGATGCCGCCGAACGTCGCGATGTTCTGCCGGCGCATCGGGGACTCGGGCACATCGGGCTCCGCCTGGAGGAGCGCCATGCCGAGCCGCTGCTGCATCAGGCGATGGGCTTGGTAGAGATCCTTGTTGGTCTGCACAGCACCTCCCCGGCTCGGAACCCGCGCATCAGCTTAGAGCGGTCGGTCGCGGCGCTCGAACGCGCTGTCGCACTCGCCGCACGGGGAGCAAGGGTGCCATCTGGTGAGCGCGATGACCAGATCTTTCGCTGACTGTTCACCGAAAGGCAGGTCAGGCGGGTGGTGAAGCTCAGCCGCCCTCCGGCAGGGCCGCCTGAAGAGGGACGATCGTGCCGGACGTCACCAGGAGGCCGCGGCCCGCCGGGCCGCTCGCCGTCCCGCGCGGGAGCCGGATCGAGAACAGGTCGCCGTCCGTCTGCCCCTGCACGCTGAGCAGCACGCCCGTACGCGACTTGCGCGCCTCCGCCACGAAACCCCGGTAGGCCACCGCCAGGTCGCCCGTCGAACCGGCGATCAGCAGCGCGTGGTCGCCGTCGCGGCCCGTCCTGATCACCTCCTCCAGGGCCGTGCCGAGCGGGCCGTCCGGGTTGACCAGCTCCGCGTCGTCCACCAGCACCACGTAGTGGTCGTGGCCGGCCACCACCTCAGGGAGGTCGGTGGCGTCCGCGTTCAGGACGGCCAGCGCGCCCTCCAGGTCGCGCAGCGGGCTGCGCCTGGGGGCGACGGCGACGACCGGGGTGCCGCGCGCGATCAGCGAGCGGGCGGCCGTCAGCAGCGCCGACGAGCGGCCGGAACGGGACGGGCCCGCGATCACCGCGCCCGGGCCGTGCGCCTGGAGGTCGAGGCCGAGCGGGGTGAGCGCGTCACCGCCCGCGCCGATCAGCGCCCACAGCGGCGACGGCGGCTCGAACGCCGGGTCGAGGGCCAGCGTCTGGGCGGCGGTGATCCGCATCGGCAGCGCGTCCACCCGCAACGGCGGCGCCCCGCCCCAGCGCCACGGCACCCTGCTCACGCCGAGCGCGTGCGAGACCCCGGCCCGCCTGCCCACCCCGTCACCGGCGGCGCCTTCCGCCTGGGGTGCTCGGGCGGCGCTTTCCGCCTGGGGTGCGCCGGTGGCTGCCGCGCGGGCCAGGGACTGGAGGGCCGCCACCTGGGCGGGGCCCGCCGGGTCGGCGGCCAGCAGGGCGATGTGGTGCTCCACGATCCCGTGCTCGCCCATCGACAGCGCCCGCCCCGGCGGCATGACGGCGGGCAGCCCCTTGAGTGGGAAGCCCGCCAGCCCGTAGTCCGCGTTGTCGGACAGCCGCAGCAGCAGCCGGTCGTCGAAGACCGTCGAGACCTGCCCGAGCAACCCCGACCGGTCGCTGCTGACCACGCCCCGCAGCCCCACCGCGGGCCCTTCCCTCAGGAGCTGGAGCACCGCCTCGATCAGCCGGCCGTAGTCGTAACCCTCGAAGGCCGCGACGAAGCCCTCCCAGCGGTCGAGCATGAACACCAGCCACGGCAGCCGGTGACCGGCCTGGCGGTACTCGGCCAGCGACGCGTGCCCGGCCTCCGCGAGGAGCTGCTGGCGCCGCCCGACCTCCGCGCGCAGCCGGGTGAGCAGCCGCTCCACCCGGTCGAGCTGGTCACGGGTGACCACCGCGCCGCAGTGCGGCAGCGCCATCAGCGGCAGCAGCGCGCCGGAGCCGCAGTCCACGGCGTGCAGGTGCACGTCCTCGGGGGAGGCGTGGGCGGCGATCGAGCCGGCGATGGTCCGCAGCGCCGTCGACCGGCCGCTGCGGGCCGCCCCGGCGATGAGCAGGTGACCGCCGTGCGCCACGTCGAGCGCCAGCGGGCGCCGGTCCTGCGCCCACGGCCGGTCGGTGATCCCGAACGGCAACGGCGCCACCTCGCCGAACGTCCCGCCGTCGGGGGGCTCGTCCGGGAGGTCCAGGACGAGGTGGGTCGGCAGGGGGTCCAGCCACGGGCTCGGCTGCTCGGGCACGCCCGCCAGCCTGGCGGCCTCGATGAGGGCGTCGGCGACGAGCGTCAGGTCGGTGGTCGAGGAGTCCTCCTCGTCCGCCTGCGGTGGCGGCGGCAACGGCCTCCCGAGCCCGCGCCAGTCCACATCGAGCACCCGCAACCGCCCACCACCCCCGGCACCGCCGGATGAGCCACCCGCGCTGCCGGATGAGCCGCCCACGCCGCCGGATGAGCCGCCCGCACCGCCCAAGGCGCCCGTACCGCCCAAGCCGGCCGCGCCACCCAAGCCGCCCGCGCCGCCGGAGCCGTTGCCGGTGGTCGGTGGGGGTGGGGCCGGGGTGCGGCCGCCGACGCGGGCCGTCTGTACGGCCACCGCCGCCCCGACCCCCGCCCGCACGTAACACCGTCCAGGCGTCGACTTGGAGATGTGCGCCGCGTCCGGCAGGTCGATGACGTCGGCGGACTCGGCGGGCTCGGTGACCCGCAACGCGATCCGCAGCGACGTGTTCGCCTGGATGTCGGCCGTGACGACCCCGGCGGGCCGCTGCGTGGCCAGGATGAGGTGGATGCCCAGCGACCGCCCGCGCCGCGCGATGTCCACGAGCCCGGTCACGAAGTCGGGCAGCTCGGCCACGAGCGCGGCGAACTCGTCGATGACCAGCACCAGCCGGGGCAGGCCAGGGCCGGTGTAGTCGTCGATGTCCTTGGCCCCGGCGGCCAGCAGCAGCCGCTCCCGCCGCCGCAGCTCGGCCGCGAGCGAGTCGAGGGCCCGCTGGGTGAGGTGCCCGTCGAGGTCGCTGACCATGCCGACGGTGTGCGGCAGCCGTACGCACTCCTTGAAGGCCGCCCCGCCCTTGTAGTCGATCAGCACGAACGTGAGCTGGTCGGGCCGGTTGGCGACGGCGAGCGAGCAGATGAGCGTCTGCAGCAGCTCGGACTTGCCGGCGCCGGTGGTGCCGGCGATGAGCCCGTGGGGGCCGTCGAGCCGGAGGTCGACGGTGAAGGGCCCGTCGGGCCCGACGCCGATCAGCGCTTCCGTGCTGCCCCGCTCGCCCCATCGGGCGGCCAGCTCGCGGCCGGAGGGCACGGGCATGCCCATGAGGTCGAGCAGGCGGGCGGAGTCGGGCAGGCTGCCGCCGGAGTCGTCCCTGCTGACGTCGCGGATGGGGGCGAGGGCTCTGGCGAGGCGGTCGCACCAGGCGGGGGAGACGAGGTCGCCGAGGAGGGGGCCGATGACGTCGAGGCCGCCGCCGCGCAGCCGGACGAGGCCGTCGGTGCCGCACTCGGCGACGGTCTGGCACTCTTCGGGCAGCAGCCGCTGGTCCTCGTCGATGGCGAGGGCGAACACGCCGCAGCGCGGCCCCTGCCGCAGCACCTGCGGCATGTTGGGCAGGCCGCGCAGCACCTGGGCGCCGTCGAGGATCACGAGCACGTCGTAGGGGCGGACGTCGTAGGAGGAGAACGCGGGTTTCTCGGGCCCGCCGAGGTCGTCCCAGCCGGTGGGGATCTTGCCGAGCTCGGGGATGGTGGTGTTCTGGCGCTCGTCGATGAGGGCGGCCAGCTCGGCGACCCGGCGGGCGGCGGCGTCGGGGTCGGCGCCGACGAGCGCCACGCACTCCTCGCCGGCGCGCGGCGCGCAGTGGGGCAGCCAGCGCATCCAGCCCCATTGCCGCTCGGCGTCGGGGTGCGCGGAGACGATCACGATGGCCAGGTCGCGTGGGCTGTGCAGGGTGGCGGCCTGCGCGATGAGCCAGCTCGCCAGCGAGGCGGCGGCGGCGCGGTGCCCGGTCACGCCGGCGACGCCGAGCCGCCGCATGGGCAGCGCGACGGGCACGGAGCGGCAGATGGGCGGGTCGATGCGGCCGCCCTGCTCCTCGGTCAGCTCCAGGCCGGCGGGCAGGTCGGCGAGCCCGACCCGCAGCCGCAGCGCGTCGGCGTCGTGGATGCGGCGCTCCCACAGCCGCCGGCGCGGGCCGGTGGCGGTCAGCAGCACCTGGGCGGGGTCGGGCGCGCCGTCCCTGCGTGCCGCCTCGTCGGCGGCGCGGGCGCGTTCGACGTCCTCCTCGTACGCCCGCAGCCGCTCCTGGTGCTCCTTGAGCGCCTTCTTGTGCTGCTTCCTGCCGTGGCGGCGGTCGCTCCACCACTGCCCGATCATGATGACGGGCGTCATGAGGGCGACGAGCAGGTAGTACGGCTGCTTGAGCGCGAACGCCAGGGTGACGCCGAGCACGGCGGGCAGGAACGCGGCCAGCAGTTGCAGGCGCATGCCCTCGTTCCTGCTCGGCTCCTTGGGCCGGACGAACGCGCGCTGGGGCTCGGGCCGCAGCAGCCGGGGCGGCCGGTTGTAGGCGACGCCGCCTTCCCCGCGCGGCGCCAGGTGGGCGTCCCTGGGCTCGATCGAGGTCAGCACGAACACGGAGGACCCGCAGGTCAGCACGGCCTGGTCGGGCCATTCGACGGGCTCGGTGAGCGGCCTGCCGTCGAGCTCGGGCACCTCTTCGTAGCCGGCGGCGAGTTCGGCGGCCTCCCGCGCGGCGGTGCGCGCGGTCAGCTCGGCGACCTCCTCGGCCCAGCGGCCCTTGAGCTTGAGCTTGGGCGTGTCGGCGGGCGGGTGCCAGGCCCGCTCGACGGTGATCGCGTCGGGTGTCACGCGTACGGTCACCGCCTCGGGCGGCAGCGCCGGGTCGCCGGCCGCGATCGCGCACATGGGGTCGGAGCCGATGACGTGCACGCCGAGCCCGAGCCGGTGCACCGCGCCGGCGGCGGGGCCGCCCACGACCCGTACCTCGGCAACCCCGCCGGGCTCCTCGACGACGGTCGCGCGGGCCAGGTGGGCCTCCAGCGTGACCTTGTCGCCGTCGCGCAGCACGGCGGCGACGGGGGCGAGCGGGTCGAGCGGGCGGCCGTCGCGCCACAGGGTGGGCGGCCCCATGTCGGAGCGTTCCGGCCGGCGCGGCCGGGGCACGCGGAGGCGGCCGTCGTCGTCCCCCGAAGTGTCGTAGGGAGCCCTGCCGTAGGGCGTTCGGGCCTTGGGCAGCCGGACGATCTCCGCGAGCGGGCCGTGGTCGCTGAGCTCCGCGCTGAGCCTGCCCACCGTGGCGCCGTCGTCGCCGTCGATCACGACGTCACGGTCGCCCTGCCCGCCGATCACGGTGAGCATGATCCGCATGGTGCCGTCTCCTCGGTCGACTTCGGGCGCCAAAGGTAGCGTCCGGAGCGCGGCGGGGTGCGCCGGTTGACGGCAACGGCATGGCACGCCGCGAGGCTGTGATTCCTGTGCCGCAAGTTGAAAAAGGTGCGACTAACCGGATATATGCGCATCCGTCAACTCGGTAGAAACAATAGGCATTGATTATTTCCGCTTGACGTCATGTCACCTGCGAAACAAGCATGGGTCCGCGAATTCCGCCTCCACCGCCCGGGCGATCACCACATAATGGCGTGAATTCCGCAATTCACATTCGGGAGCCCCCCACCCATGAGGACCAGTGAAAAGCAGCCTGCCCCCAACGCGGCGGCGGGGTTGTCCGGGCCGGCCTCGCGCAAGCTCCCCGTCCCGCCCAGAGAGCGCAAGCCGGCGCTGGCCGCGCTGGCCGTCCTGCTCATCCTGGGCGGCGCGCTGGCCACCACCGTGCTCGTGCTGAGCAGCGGCGACCGCGTCTCGGCCATCCGCTTCACCCAGCAGGTGGGCGCGGGCCAGCGGATCCCCAAAGAGGCGATCGAGGAAGTCAAGATCGCCGACACCGGCATCGGCTACGTCTCCTGGGCGCGGCGGCAGGAAGTGACCAACAGCTTCGCGACCGTCACGATCCTGCCGGGCACGCTGATGACCGACGCCATGGGCGCGAAGGCCAGCACCGAGCTGGGTGAAGGAAAGGCCACCGTCGGTTTGGCCCTCAAACCCGGCCAAATGCCCGCGGGCGTGCAGCAGGGCGACCGCGTCCAGGTGATATTCGTGCCGAGCCGGTCGAGTGAGGGAGAAAGCCGGGTGCTCGCCGCGAGCGCGCTCGTCTTCTCCGTCGGAGATCGCTCGAAAACCGGAAATTCCGGCCAGATCACCGTGGTCGTCGAGGCTCCGGCGGCACCCGAGATCGTGGCCGCCGCCTCCAGCGGGCAGATCGCGGTCGCCGAGCTCCCGGGGGCACGCTGACGTGGCGCTGATCGTACTGGCCGCCGACAAGGGCGCGCCCGGCGTGACCACGGCCGCCACGGCGCTCGCCGCGGTCTGGCCCCGTCCCGTGCTGCTGGCCGAATGCGACCCCGCCGGCGGCGACCTCGCCTACCGGCTGCCCGCCGCCGGCGGCGGCGTGCTCAACCCCGGAAAGGGGCTGCTCACGCTGGGCGCCACCGCGCGGCGCGGCCTGGAGGCCGCGCAGATCCACCAGCACACCCAGAAGATCGTCGGCGGGCTCGACGTGCTCGTGGGCCTCACCCACGGCGAGCAGGCCGCCGGCCTGACCTGGCTGTGGGGCCCCCTCGGCAGGTCGCTGGCCGCCATCCCCAACGCCGACGTGATCGCCGACTGCGGCCGCCTCGGCGCCCACCCGCAGCTCGCCGACCTCGTCGCCGAGTCCGAGCAGGTCGTGCTGCTCACCAGGGCCACCCTCGACCACGTGGCCCACCTCCGAGAGCGCCTCCAGATCACCAAGGCGCACGGCGTCGTCGTGATCGCCGACCCGCGCAACTACCGCGGCTCCATCGAGGACGTCCGCAGGATCGTCGGCCCGAGCGTGCAGTTCGTGCACGGCCTGGCCTACGACCCCAAGGGCGCCGAGCTGCTGCGCGGCCAGTGGGGCGGGCGGCTCGACCGCTCGCTGCTCATCCGCACGGCCCGCGACCTCGCCGCGAGGCTGGTGAGCCACCGATGATCGACCACGGGCTCGTCAAGCGCTTCCGCCAGGAGGTCGGCGACCGCCTGGCCCACCAGCGCCGCCTCGACCAGGCCGGCGGCCTGCCCCCGATGACCGGCGAGGACGAGCGCCAGTTCGCCAGGGCGCTGATCTCCCAGGTGCTGGAGGAGCACGCGCGCGGCGAGATCGGTCTCGGCCGCACGCCGCCCACCGTCGAGGAGGAAGAGGCGCTCGCGGCCGGCATCCACGCGGCCCTGTTCGGGGTGGGGCGGCTGCAGCCGCTGCTCGACGACGCCGAGGTGGAGAACATCGACATCAACGGCTGCGACCGGGTGTTCGTGAGCTACGCCGACGGCCAGGAGCTCATGCACGACCCGGTCGCCGACTCCGACGACGAGCTGATCGAGCTGATCCAGATCCTGGCGGCGTACTCGGGGCTGTCGAGCCGGCCGTTCGACACCGCCAACCCGCAGCTCGACCTGCGCCTGCCCGACGGCTCCCGGCTGAGCGCGGTCATGGACGTCACGGTCAGGCCGGCCGTGTCGATCCGCCGCGCCCGCCTGGGCAAGGTCTTCATGTCCGATCTCGTGGGCAACGGCACGATAAGTCCGGACGTCGGGCGGTTCCTCAAGGCGGCCGTCGCCGCCCGCAAGAACATCATGATCGCCGGGTCCACCAACGCCGGCAAGACCACCCTGCTGCGGGCCCTGGCCAACGAGATCCCGCCCGGCGAGCGCCTCATCACCGTCGAGCGCGCCCTGGAGCTGGGCCTCGACCAGTTCCCCGAGCTGCACCCCAACGTCGTCGCCTTCGAGCAGCGCCTGCCCAACTCCGAGGGCCAGGGCGAGATCTCCATGGCCGAGCTGGTCCGCCGCTCCCTGCGCATGAACCCCAGCCGCGTCATCGTCGGCGAGGTGCTCGGCGACGAGATCGTCACCATGCTCAACGCGATGACCCAGGGCAACGACGGCTCCCTGTCGACCATCCACGCCAACTCCAGCATGGAGGTCTTCAACCGCATCTCCACCTACGCCCTCCAGGCCGGCGAGCGCCTGCCCATCGACGCCACCCACATGCTCATCGCCGGCGCCATCGACTTCGTGGTCTTCATCGAGAAGCGCAACGACTACCACGTGGGCGGCCGGCTGCGCCGCTACGTCTCCAGCATCCGCGAGGTCAACGGCTGCGACGGCCGGGTCCTGTCCAGCGAGGTGTTCGTGCCGGGCCCCGACGGCGCCGCCGTCCCGCACGCCCCGATCTCCTGCCTGGAGGAGCTCGCCGCCCACGGCTACACCCCGGGAGGCTGGTGAGCGCCATGCCGTTCACGATCAACCCGCTGACACTGCTGGCCGGCGCGGCCGCGGGCGGCGGCGTGTTCCTGCTCATCCTGTCCCTGTACGGCCTGCGCCCCCGCCCCACCCGGCCCAAGAGCGACCTGATCAAGGCGCTGGGCACCAGGGGCGCCGTCGCGGCGGTCGCCGCCACCCTGGTCCTGATCATCACCCAATGGCCCGTCATGGCGGTCGGCACGGTGCTGCTCGTGTTCGCCTGGCGCGGGCTGGCGGGCGGCGCCGCCGAGGAACGCGCCGCGATGCGCCGCCTGGAAGGGCTGGCCGCCTGGACGGAGTCGCTGCGCGACACCATCGCCGGCGCCGCCGGGCTCGAACAGGCCATCCCGTCGTCCATCCGGGCCGCCGCGCCCATGCTCAGGCCGCACCTGCGGGCGCTGATCGACCGGCTGCACACCCGCATGGCGCTGCCGGAGGCGCTGGCCCGCTTCGCCGACGAGCTCGACGACCCCTCGGCCGACCTCGTCGTGGCCGCGCTCATCCTCAACTCCCGGCTGCGCGGCCCCGGCCTGCGCGACGTGCTCGGAGCGCTGGCCGTCTCGGCCCGCGAGGAGCTCGACATGCGCCGCCGCGTCGAGGCCGAGCGCCGCTCGACCAGGCGCAGCGTGCAGATCGTGGTGATCACCGCGCTGGCGTTCGCCGGGATCCTCGTGGTGTTCAACCCCGGATACGTCGCGGAGTACAAGGGCTACCTCGGCCAGGCCGTGCTGGTGGTCGTGGCCGGGCTGTTCGGTGCCGGGTTCGCGTGGATGCGCCGGCTGGCCAGGTTCGACAAGCCCACGCGGCTGCTCACGGGAGGGGGCGGCGGCGATGGCTGACGTCCTGGTGGAAGGAGGGACCGGTGGTTGAGAGCGCACTGGCGGGCGCGGCGCTCGGGCTCGGCCTGTTCGTGCTGCTGCGGGCGCTGTTCCCGGCCCGCCCCGGTCTGGTGGCGCGGCTGCTCGCGCTCGACGCCGTCCGCGAGGACACCGGCGCCCCCCGTATCCAGCTCCTGCTGCCCGACGAGGAGGTCAGCGCGTTCCGCCGCGGTCTCGGCGCCCGCCTGGCCCGCCTCTACGGCGCGCGCGGCTGGGAGGCCAGGTCGGCGAAATCGGACCTGGCCCTGCTCGGCCGCTCGTTCGAGGCGTTCCTGGCCACGAAGGTCCTGCTGGCGGTCAGCGGCCTGCTGGCCTTCCCGCTGCTGCTGGCCTGGCTGGTGCTCATGGAGTGGGGCGTCAACCTGGCGATCCCGTTCTGGAGCGCCGTGCTGGTGGCCCTCCTGTTCTTCTTCCTGCCGGATCTGCAGGTCAAGCGGGACGCGGCGGCCAAGCGCCGCGACTTCCGCCACGTCGTCGGAGCCTTCCTCGACCTCGTCTCCATGAACCTGGCCGGCGGCCGCGGCGTCCCCGAGGCGCTGATGATGGCCGTCTCGGTCAGCGGCGAGCAGCCCAACTGGGCGATGGGCCGCATCCGCGACGCCCTGCGCGGCGCCAGGATCGTCGGCATCACGCCGTGGCAGGCGCTCGGCCAGCTCGGCGAGGAGATCAACGTGGACGAGCTGCGCGACCTGTCCGCCGCGCTCGGCCTGGTGGCCGACGACGGCGCCAAAGTACGTGCCTCGCTCACGGCCAGGGCCGCCACGCTGCGCCGCCGTGAGCTGGCCGAGATCGAGGGCCGGGCGGGCGAGCGCTCGCAGTCGATGCTGGTGGCCCAGCTCCTGCTCTGCGCCGGCTTCGTGATCTTTCTCAGCTACCCCGCCGCGATGAAGATGTTGGGAGTCTCATGAACCACCCCTGGATCGTCTATCTCCGCGCGTACCTGGGCGACCGCGTCCACCGCGCCCGCACCGCGCCCACCAGGGGCGCCTCCGCCGTCGAATGGGTGATCATCACCGCGATCATCGCCGGCGTCGCGCTCGGCCTGGCCACCCTGATCAGGACCCTGGTCGAGCAGCAGCAGGGCAACCTCGAACAGAACTTCGGCGGTGACGGCGGCGGTGGCGGCGGTGGCGGCGCTCCGTGAGAGCCCGGCCGTCACGGGGCGAGCGGCGCGACGGTGATCGGGCCCGCCCTGCCCGTGAGCGCGGCGCGACGGTGATCGAGCTGGCCCTGCTCATGCCGGTGATCCTCGCGACCGTGCTGCTCATCGTGCAGGTCGCGCTCTGGTTCCACGCCCGTGAGGTGGCCGAGGCGGCGGCCAGGGAAGGCGCCCGCGTGGCCCGGGCCGCGCCGTTCGACTCCGGCGCCTGGCAGGGCGCGGCCACCGGCAAGGCCACGGAGATCATCCGGGCCATCGGGCCGCGGCTGCTGCGCGACGCCACCGCCACGACGTCCGAGAAGGAGCCCGACGAGCGCTTCGTCACCGTGACCGGCAGCGCCGTGCAGGTCATCCCGCTGCTGCCCGACCTGGCCTTCACCATCACCGCCACCGCCGGCGGGCCCGTCGAGTGCTTCCGCCCCGACAACGGCGGCGAGGACTGCACATGAACGAGCGGGGGTCGATGGCCGTGGAGACCGTCATGCTGGCCCCGGTCTTCCTGCTGTTCCTCATGTTCCTGGCCGGCGCCGGGGTGCTGGTGGAGTCGCAGGGGCGGGTCAACGGGGCCGCGCGCGACGCCGCCCGCGCCGCGTCCGTGCAGCGCACGCTCGACGACGCCGAAGCCGCCGCGAAGGCCATCACCACGAACGTGCTGGACGGGCGCTGCCGCACCTCGGCCGTCTCCCTCGACGGCTCCGCGTGGGAGGGCGGCGGCCAGGTCCAGGCCGAGGTGACCTGCGAGCTGGACCTCGCCTTCCTCGGCTTCGGCGGCACCAAACGGCTCACAGGCACCGCGGTGGTGCCGATCGAGCAGTTCAGGAGGGTCGAATGAGAGCCGGCGAGCGGGGCTCCATGTCGGTGTTCACCGTGCTGTTCTCCGTCGTCGTGTTCCTGCTGGCCGGGCTGCTGGTCGACGGCGGGTCCGCGATCAACGCCCGGCTGCGCGCCGCCGACGTGGCCGAGCAGGCCGCGCGGGCCGCCGCCGACGAGCTCGACGTCGACCACCTCCGCCAGACCGGCCAGACGCGGCTGCTCGGCGAGGCGCAGGTGTGCGCGCGGGCCGACGAGATCATCGCGGCCCAGGGCGGCGACGACGTGTCCGCCGGCGAGTGCGCGCTCGGCCAGGGGCAGGCGCAGGTCACGGTGACCGTGTCGGTGCGGTGGAAGGCGTTCTTCCTCAGCGCCATCGGCTTTCCCGGCTCCGCGATGACCGGCGCCGCCACCGCGGCCCCCGAGGCGAGGTAGCGCGGGCGGGCCCGAAGCGACATAGACCGAATCCCGCCACTCGATGGAAGCGGGACACCACAGCCACGACGCTGGACCGGGGAAAGGAGAGGCGATGCCGACGCGAGAGCCCGCGCGCCCGCCCGGACGTCACGTTCCCGTGCGCGTCCCCGCCAGGCGGCGCCCCGGCGACGTGCTCGCCGGGCTCGCCGCGCTGATCGTGCTGGTCGCGCTGGTGGGCGGCGTGCCGTACGCGCTGCTCACCTACGTCGGCCCGCCCGTCGCGCCCGAGCTGCTCGACCCCGCCGTGTGGGCCGGCAAGGTCGACTACACCACGATCATGGGCGTCCTGGTGCTGGTGGTGTGGGGCGCCTGGTTCCAGCTCTTCATGTGCGTGCTGGTCGAGGTGTACGCCGGCGTCCGCCGGGTCGGCATGCCCGCCCGCGTGCCGCTCTCCGGCGGGATGCAGCTGCTCGCCAACAAGCTCGTCTCGGCGGTGCTGCTGCTGTTCACGGCGGGCGCGATGGTGGCGCCGCTGGTGAAGCTCGCCCCGACGCCCGCCGCCCCGCCGGTGACGGCGGTCGCGTACTCGGCGCCGATCGTCGAGCAGACGCTGGAGACGCCCAAGACCAAGAAGGTGTACGTGGTGCAGCCGCCGCACGGCCGCCACCACGAGAGCCTGTGGGAGATCGCGGAGAAGTGCCTGGGCGACGGCCGCCGCTACCCCGAGATCTACCGGCTCAATCAGGCCAAGGAGCAGCCCGACGGCACCCGCCTGCGGATGGCCGACCTGATCAGGCCCGGCTGGGTGCTCGACATGCCGGACGACGCCCGGCACGTCCACATCGTGCCCGCCGACCAGCCGCGCGAGCAGACGCTGCGCGAGCACCCCGGCCGGGCGCACGTGGACCGGGGCTCCGGCGCCGCCGAGCGGGGCGAGGCGCGGCACCGCCAGCCCGATCAGCACCCGGATCGGCACCCGGATCGGCACTCTGACCAGCGCTCGGAGCAGCGGGGCGGCAAGCACGCCGGCCGGCAGGAGGACGAGACGCCGACGGACCGGCAGCCCGTCGTCATCACCGGGGGCCAGAGCGGCGAGCTGACCCAGTACCTCGCCGCCGCCTCCCTGGCCGCCGCCGGGCTGCTGCTCGTGCTGGCCAGGCGGCGCAGGGAGCAGCTCTGGCGGCGGCCGGCCGGGCGCCGGATCGCCCGGCCGCGCGACGACGCCGCCCAGGCCGAGCTCGCGCTCCGGCTCGGGAGCGACGCGCCGGGCGCCCGCGTCCTCGACGTGGGGCTGCGGATGCTCGGCGCCGAGCTGGCCGCCCAGCGCCGCACGCCGCCCGTCGTGTACGGGGCGCACCTGTCGGCCCGCTCGCTCGACCTGTGGATCCACCCGCCGGACGAGCACCCGCCCGCGCCGTGGACGGCGGCGGACGGCGGCCAGATCTGGCGCCTGCCCGCCCACGAGGCCCGCCTCCTGCCCGACCCGCGCAGCCGGCCGCCCGACGCCTTTGAGAGCCAGACCCGGCCGGCCAGTGCCGCTGAGAGCCGGACTCGGCCGCCCGGCGCCCATGAAAGCCCGACCCGACCGGCCGGCGCCGCCTTCCCTGATGGCCGTGCACGACCGGCCGCGTCCCCTGATGACCGGGCGCGACCGGCCTCGGCCACCCCTGCTGAGGCAGGGGGGCGGCCGGGTGGGGCACCGTATCGGCCGTACCTGCCGTATCAGGCGGGGCGGGCGGCGTCCGGGTCCGGCAAGATCCCGTACCCCGACATCCGGGCCCGGACGCCCGCACCTCCGCCACCGGACGCCGGTGCGCGTCCCGAGGAGGCGGCGCGGCCGGGCGGGGCGCCGTATCCCGGGCTGGTCTCGATCGGGACGGATGCCGCCGGGCGGGTGCTGATCGACCTGGAGGCCGCGCAGGGCCTGATCAACGTGCGCGGCGCCCACACCACCGCCGCCCTGGCCGCCCTCGCGGTCGAGCTGGCCACGAACCTGTGGTCGGACCGGATGCGCGTCACGCTCGTCGGGTTCGGCGGCGAGCTGACCGCCATCGCGCCGGGCCGGGTCAGGGCGGTCGGCAGCCTGGCCGAGGTGCTGCCCGAGCTGGAGGCCGGCGCGGCGCCGCGCGGCGAGGTGCTGACCGGCCGCATCACCGGCAGCCCGAGCCGCGCCCACTACCTGCTGTCGGCCGTGGCGCCGACGCACGAGGAGGCCCGCCGCCTGGCGCTGCTGGCCCGCCGCGACACCGCCGGGTACGTGGTGGCCGGCGAGGTCCCGCACGCCACCTGGACGCTGGAGATCGCCGACGACGGCCGGGCGCGGATCGCCGAGCTGGGCTTCGAGGTGGCCGCCCAGCTCCTGCCGCGCCGCCACTACCAGGCGCTGATCGACCTGTTCCGCACCGCCGGCCGGCTGGAGGGCGAGGCGATCCCCGAGCCGGAGCCGCTGGCGGGGCTGCACCCGCCGGCCGTCGAGATCAGGATCCTCGGCCCCGTGGAGATCGCCGGCCTGCCGCCGCTGGAGGAAGGCCGGATGGAACTGGCCACGGAGCTGCTGGTGTACCTGGCCACGCACGTGGGCGGCGTGCATCCCGTGGTGCTCGGCGGCGTGTTGTGGCCGCGCGGCGTGCAGGACCTGGTCAGGGACGCCACGATCGCCAGGGTCGCCCAGTGGCTGGGGCCCGAGCATCTGCTGACCGACGAGGCGGGTCGGCTGCGGCTGGGGCCCGGCGTGCGTACGGACTGGGCGTTGTTCCGCGAGCTCGTGCGCCGCTCGCAGGGCGACCCGACGGCCCGGGCCGTGCTGCTGGAGAAGGCGCTCGGCCTGGTGCGCGGCCCGCTGCTGGCGGCCCGCGGCCCCGGCCGGTACGCCTGGCTGACGGACGACGACCTGGAGTACGACGTGACCGCGGCCGTGGCCGACGCCGCCCACCACCTGTGCGAGCTGCGGCTCGCGCACGGCCAGCCGGACGCGGCGGTGGCCGCCGTACGGGCGGCGCTGCTGCTGGCCCCCGACGACGAGAGCCTGTGGCGGGACCTGCTGCGTGCCACGCACGCGACGCAGGACACGGTCCGCCTGCGCGCCGTCGTCGAGGGCCTGACCAGGCGGGCGGCCTCGCACCCGTACGGAGGCGCGATGGCCCCCGAGACCGAGGCGTTGATCGAGGAGCTGCTGCCCACGTGGCGCATCCATGTGGTGAGGGAGTCGTCGGCATGAGACGTGCGGTGATCATGGTGTGCGTGCTGCTCGCGGCGGGTTGTGCGGCCCCGGAGCGGCCGTACCGGCCGCAGGAGAGCGCTACGACGGCGAGTAGCACGCCCCGGGCGACGACCCGCGAGGCCGGCTTGCCGTCGGGGCCGGAGACGATCCAGGTGGCGGCGGGCCTGCGGGCCCGCGTCGAGTGGCCCGCGAACCCGGATCCGCTGCTCAAGGTCATGGTCGACCAGTACGTCGGCACCCGCAGGGCGGTGGTGGAGCGGCGGAGCGTCTACAAGGACGGTCTGGAGCTCGACGCCGCGGTGCAGGCCAGTGAGTGGGTGCAGTCGTTCGCGGACGCGCGGTGGTCGATGCGCGGGGTCGGGCGGCTGTACAACCTGCGGGTCAGCGCGCGCGTGGGCAAGGGCGCTCAGATCGACGCATGTGTGGACGAATCAGGGATCCGGATGGTCTCCACCCGTGACGGGCAGGCCATCAGACCCCAGCCAGAGTGGTTGCGCACCCCCTACGGCCAGAGTGTGGCCGCCCGCCGCGGCGACGACGGGGTGTGGCGCATCAGGACCTACGTCACCTCCAGAGAGAGATGCACCCGATGAAAGCCTGGCTCGCGGCCCTGTTGATGGCGCCGCTGCTCCTCGACCCGGTGGTCCCGGGCCCCGGCGACCAAACCACGCAGCAGAAGGAACAGTCCGGCAACACGGTGGGCTGGCGCGGCAAACACACCAGCATCAGGGTCAGCGGCGACGTCAGCGGCGGCAGCGGCGACGGCTACCGCATCCCGCGCCCGTGCTGGTACGAGCCGGGGCCGACCCCGGAGGAGATGCTGCGCCAGCGCAGCGAGGGCCGCGACGCGGCGAACCGGGCGCGCATTGACGAGGAGAGCTTCCAGGCGTTCATCCAGCAGTTCAAGGACAAGATCGGGCAGGACGGCCGCTGGTGGCTGCCCGGCCTGAACGAGGCCGACCCGAACGGCGTGGCCTGCTGGACGAACCTGGAGCAGTTCATCTTCGTGCCCACCGGCACCACGCCGCCCTCGGGCCTGACGATCGAGCAGCTCGCGCAGATCGCCCGCGCCGCGCTGACCGTGCCGGAGCCGACGATCAAGCTGAGCCCCGACGCCAAGAGCTACGTCAACCTGCCCACCTTCGTGTGGCTGGAGGGCGTGGGCGAGCCGCGCCGCACGGTCACGGCGGAGCTGCCGGGCGTCATGAGCGTGACCCTGGTGGCCACTCTCAAGAACATCGAGATCGACCCGGGGACGACGCGGGACCGGGCCGAGGTGACCGAGAGCGGCTGCGGGGCGGCCGGCAAGGCGTACACGAAGGGCGCGCCGTTCACCTGCGGCGTGCGATACCTGCGCGCGTCGATCGACCAGCCGCGCGAGAAGTACACGCTGACCGTGACCACCGTGTGGCCGGTGGAGGTGCAGGCGCAGGGCGGCGTGGTGCCGTTCCAGTTCGCGCCCGTGCAGCTGCAGACGGCGCGGGACGTGCCGGTCGGCGAGATCCAGAGCAACGTCACGGCGCCCCCCGGATGACCCTCAGGCGCCCGCCGGGTGACCCTCAGGCGCCCGCCGGGTGACCCTCAGGCGCCCGCCGGGTGACCCTCAGGCACCTGCCGGGTGATCCTCAGGTGGTGAGGACGGTGGTCAGCGGGGCCAGCTCCGGTTGTTCGGCGGCCTCGGCCAGCACCTCCTTCAGCACGGTGTCGTGCGTCGGCTGCGCGCGTTCCAGCAGCTCCCGGCCCGTCGGCGTGACCTCGGAGTAGATGCCGCGGCGGTCGTCCTCGCACAGGTAGCGGCGCAGCAGCCCGCGGTTCTCCAGCCGGGTCACCAGGCGCGTGGTGGCGCTCTGGCTGAGCACCACGGCCCTGGCGAGCTGCTGCATGCGCATGTGCCAGCCGTCCTGCCTGGCCAGCACGTCGAGCACGGTGTACTCGCTGACGCTCAGCTCGTGCTCCTTCTGCAGGGCCTTCTCCAGCCGGTCCTCGATCTTGGCGTGCAGCGCCGCGAGGGTGCGCCAGCCCTGCGCACGTGCCTCGACGGCGTCATCGGCTATGGGCATGTGGACAGCCTCCTCCGACATCGTTGTATTGTCAGTTAGTCGGCGTGTGCAAATAATGTGTACGCCTACTAACGTCGTCTGAGGAGAATTCTATGCCTCTCGCCCTGTTCGCCCTCGCGATCAGCGCCTTCGGCATCGGAACCACGGAGTTCATCATCAACGGGCTGCTGCCCGAGCTGGCCACGGACTTCGGCGTGACGATCCCGGCCGCCGGCCTGCTGGTCTCCGGGTACGCCCTGGGTGTGGCCGTCGGCGGGCCGCCGCTCACCATGCTCGGCGGCCGGCTGTCGCGCAAGACCATGCTGCTCGCCCTGATGGTGCTGTTCATCGCCGGCAACCTGCTGTCGGCGCTGGCCCCCTCGTACGGCGTGCTGATGGTCGGCCGCGTCCTGGCCGCCTTCGCCCACGGCGCCTACTTCGGGGTCGGCTCCGTCGTGGCCGCCGACCTGGTCGCCCCGCAGAAGCGGGCCAGTGCCATCGCCCTCATGTTCACCGGCCTGACGCTGGCCAACGTGCTCGGCGTGCCGCTCGGCACGTGGATCGGGCAGGCGGCCGGGTGGCGGGCCACGTTCTGGGTCGTCGTCGCCATCGGCGTCGTCGGCTTCGTGGGCGTGCTGACCCTCGTGCCGCGCCAGCCCCGGCCCGCGGGCGGCGGCCTGCTGCGCGAGCTCGCCACCTTCCGCAAGGCCGGCGTCTGGCTCGCGCTGGCCATGACCGTCTTCGGCTTCGCCCCGGTCTTCGCCGTCATCACGTTCATCGCGCCGATCATGACCGGCGTCGGCGGCTTCTCGCCCGGCGCGGTGCCGGTCGTGATGGCCGTCTTCGGCGTCGGGCTCGTCGTCGGCAACCTCATCGGCGGCAAGCTGGCCGACCGCGCCGTCATGCCCAGCATCTACGGCTCGGTCGGCCTGCTCACCCTGCTCGCCGTCGTCGTGGCGCTCGTCTCGGCCAGTCAGATCCCCTTCGTCGTGACGATCACGCTGTTCGGCGTGGCCGCCTTCGCGACCGTCCCGCCCCTGCAGACCCGCGTCCTGGACGCCGCCGCGGGCGCCCCCACCCTGGCCTCGGCCGCCAACATCGGCGCCTTCAACCTGGGCAACGCCATCGGCTCGTTCGCGGCCGGCCTCACCATCGACGCCGGTCTCGGCTACACCGCCCCCGCCTGGACGGCCGCCCTGCTCGGCCTGGTGGGGCTGGGCGTGGCGGGGGTCGCGGGGGTGCAGGCCCGGCGGCTCGTGCCCGCCTGACCGGCCGTCACGTGGCGATGCCGCCGTTCTCGTGGGCGATCAGCCACTCCTTCACCGGCACGCCGTAGTAGTACCCGCCGTACCCGCCTCCTGTGGGCAACACCCGATGGCACGGGACGAACGGGGCGATCAGGTTCTGCGCGCAGGCCGAGCCCGCCGCCCGTGCCGCCGTTCGCGGCATGCCCGCCCGCTCCGCCAGCTCCGCGTAGGAGACGGTCGTTCCGGCCTTGACCTCGCGCAACGCCGCGTGCAGGCGCTTGCGGGTGGGCGAGCCGGGCTGCGAGACCGGGACGGCGTCCAGCGCGTGCAGGTCGCCGTCGAAGTACGCGCGGGACGCCTCGGCCGCGAGGCCGAGGTCGTCCACGACCTCCAGGCCCTCCGCCTGGAGCGCGGGCGTGAGCCGGGCGAACATGTCCGTCGGGTCGGCGGTGAAGCCGGCCGCGACCAGCACGCCCTCGCGGGCCAGCAGGGCCAGCGGGCCCACCGGCGTCGGTACGAGCTGGGCAGCGATCATGAGGAGCTCCAAAGATGCAGGGCGGCGTACGCCCGCCACGGGCGCCACCGCTCGATGTGGTCATGGGGGATGCCCAGGGCGGCCATGCGCTTGTTCAGCACGAGGTCGCCCGTGGGCCACGCGTCCGGGTCGCGCAGCGCGCGCAGCGCGATGTAGCTGGCCGTCCACGGGCCGATGCCGCGAACCTCCAGCAGCTCGGCCACGGCCTCGGCCGGGTCCTGGCCGCCGTCCAGGTCGATGTGGCCGTGGGCCACGCGGGCGGCGAGGTCCTTGAGCGTGTCGATCCGGCGGCCCGTCAGGCCGAGCCCGGTCAGGTCGGTGTCCAGGAGACGCGCGGGCGTGGGGAAGAGGCCGTCCGGCGCGGCGGCCCTGGCGACGATCCGGCCGAGCAGCGTACGGGCGCCCGCCACCGAGATCTGCTGGCCCACGACCGCGCGCACCGCCAGCTCGAACCCGTCGAACGCGCCCGGCACCCGCAGCCCCGGCCGGGCCGCGACGAGCGGGCCGAGCGAGGTCGGGCCGAGTGCCTGCGCGATGGCCTCCGGGTCGGCGTCCAGGTCGAGCAGACGGCGGCAGCGGGCCACGACGCGGGCGAGCTGGCGGGTGTCGGCCACGCTCACGTCCAGCGCGATGTGGTCGCGCCGAGGCGTGAGCGTGATCGTCCCGCCGGGCACGGCCCTGGCGTACGAGGTGAGGTCGGCCACCTCCAGGCCGGGGATCGCCCGGGAGGCGAGGAAGGCGAAGACGCCGTCCACGTCGTACGGCTCCCGCCGGTGCAGCCGCAGCCGCAACGTCGCACCTCCCGCCCCGGTCCCTTTCGTGGCTTCAGGGTTCCGGGCCCGGGGGCCGGCCGTGGCGCGCAGCTCGCTCGGCGTGAAACCGTACGTCTCCCGCATCGTCGCGTTGAACTGCCGCACGCTGCCGAACCCGGCCGCGAACGCCACCTCGGTCACCGGCAGCGCCGTCTCCGTCAGGAGCTGCTTGGCCAGCAGCAGCCGCTTCGTCCTGGCCACCGCCAGCGGCCCGACGCCCAGCTCGGTCACGAACAGCCGGTGCAGGTGCCGCTCGGTGATGTGCAGGCGCTGCGCGAGCCCGGCGACGCCCTGCTCGTCGGCCGCCCCGTCGTCGATGAGCCGCAGCGCCCGCCCGACGAGGTCGCCGCGCACGTCCCAGCCGGGGTCGCCGGGCGACAGCTCCGGGCGGCAGCGCTTGCACGGCCGGAACCCGGCCGCCTCCGCCGACGCCGCGTGCCGGTAGAAGCGCACGTTGCGCGCCGAAGGGGTGCGGGCCGGGCAGATGGGACGGCAGTAGATGCGCGTCGTCGTCACCGCCGTGTAGAACCGCCCGTCGAACCGGGCGTCCCTGGAGGAGACGGCCCGGTAGCAGGAGTCGAAGTCGAGCTCTAGTGGCGACATGTCTCCGACAGTATGCGCTCCCCAAGGGGACCGACTGGCGGATTTCGGACGCGAACGTCCGAGCCCCGGAGCTGCCGTCTACGGCTCGTGGCGTAGCGGGGATCGGACATAGGGGAGCCAGCTCAGCGCCATGACGGCGGCGCCGAGCGCCATCGCGGCGCCCGCGCCCCACAGCTCGCCGACGCCGGCCGCGAGCAGCCCGCCCGCCCCGAGCGCGCCGGTCAGGAGCAACCGCATCGTGGCCGTCATCCGGCCCAGCATGGCGTCCGGCGTGACCCGCTGCCGCAGGCTGACCAGCAGCACGTTGTTGAGCCCGGTGCGGAACGTCAGGACGAACCAGGCCGCCGCGCTCGCCCACACCCACGGCCCGCCCCAGGTCAGGAGCGGCACGACGAGCGCGGCGGGCGTGGTGACGACACTCGCCAGCCAGGCGGCCCGCCCGGTGCCGAGCCGGCGGCCGATGGCGTTCGCGCCGGCCGAGCCCGCCAGCACGCCGAGCCCGCCGGCGGCCAGGTACGCACCCACCACCCACTCGGGGTGGCCGAGCTGCTGGACGAGGACGACCGGGAGCAGGACGGAGCAGAGCGGGAACGCGAGGTTGGCCATCGTGCCCTGGAGCAGGGCGGTGACGAGGATCGGGTTGCCGAAGAGGAAACGCACCCCCTCCGCGATCTGCCGCCCCATCGGCTCCTGCCGCTCCATCGGCTCCGGCCGCTCCATCGGGTCGTCCGCGCAGCCCCGCCGTGCCCCGCCGGGCTCCGGGACGGTGCGGAGCCAGGCCGCCGACCACACGTAGCTCAGCGCGTCCAGCAGGATCGCCACCGGCGCCCCCGCCACCTGCACGAGCACCCCGGCCGCGCTGCGCCCGGCCACGTCCATCCCGGCCCCGGTGCCGACGAGCAGCGTGTTCGCGGGCGTGAGCCGCTCCCGCCCCACCAGCGCCGGCACGATGCTGTACGCGGCGACGTCGAACAGCAGCGTCCCGGCCCCGGTGAGCACGGCGACGACGTACAGGTGCCCCATGGACAGCTGGCCGGCCCACCACGCGAGCGGGACCGACAGCAGCACGGCGGCCCGGAGCAGGTCGGTGGCGATCATGAGGGGGCGCCGCCGCACCCGGTCCACCCAGGCGCCGGCGGGCAGCCCGAGCAGCAGCACGGTGAGCGTCCCGAGCGCCGAGAGCAGCCCGACCTCGCCCGCGCCGGCGCCGAGGGCGGTCACGGCGAGCAGGGGCAGGGCGACGTAGCTGATCTGGGAGCCGAGCTGGCTGACCGCGCCGGCCACGAAGAGGTTGCGGAAGCCGCGAAGCCGCAGCAGCGGCTCTTCCTTCACCGTCGTTGACATGACCGCCACGATGGTGAAATGTCGGCAAAGGTGCCATCGATTAAGTGAGGCGCGAATCCAATGACTCTCGACCTCGTCTTCACCGCGCCCGACCTCGCGAACATCCGCTTCGCGATCTCCCCGCTGGGCGAGGTCGTGGCCGCCGTGCGGGTGGCGAAGGACCCGGCGGCGCACCCGCTGCTGCGCCCCTGGGCCGAGCAGGTGCGGCGGCGCCTGCGCGACGTCGAGTGGGGGCTGCTGTCGGACCTGGTGCCGATGCCGACGATCACGATCGCGGGCTTCACCTGCACGCCGCCGTCCACGTCCATGCCGGACTTGGAGCTGGAGCTGGCCACGATGCGGGGCGCGGCCGGACGGGTCCGCGCGGATCTGGACGAGGTGCCAGGTCCCCGCACGAAACGGGTGCAGGCGCTCTACGACGACCCGGAGAAGGGGCTGGAACGCCTGGCCGGCGAGGTCACGGACTTCTGGCGGGCCGCGATGGCGCCGTACTGGCCGCGGATCAGAGCCCTGCTGGAGGGCGAGATCCTCTACCGGGCCAGGCTGCTGGCGGAGGGCGGCGCGCAGCGCATGCTGGCCGACCTCGACGAGGCCGTCACCTGGCACGACGGGACGTTGAGCATCCGGCACCGGTACGTCTCGGGCCCGCGACCGCTGCGCGGCCTCGGGTTGCTGCTGGTGCCGTCCGTGTTCGTCTGGCCGCGGGTGTTCTCGGTGACGCTGCCGCCGTACCAGCCGACCGTGCGGTACGCGCCGCGCGGCATCGCGACGCTGTGGGAGCGCCGCGAGGTGGCGCCGCCGGAGGCGCTGGCGGCCGTGCTGGGCAGGACGCGCGCCCGGCTGCTGGCCGAGCTGGACCAGCCGGCCTCGACGCGCGAGCTGGCCCGCCGCGCCGGTCTGTCGGAGCCGGGCGCGAACCAGCACCTCACCGCCCTGCGCCGGGCGGGCCTGTGCACGGCCCACCGTACGGGACGCTACGTGCTGTACGCCCGCACGGCGACCGCCGAGGCCCTCCTGGCGGACGGCCACCTGGAGGACGGCTCCTGAAGGTCGGCTACTTGACGGGACGGCTACTTCGAGGAGACGCCCACCCCCAGGTCGAACTCCCGGTAGACCCGCGCCCAGAACCCATCACGCAGCCACACCCGCGCCTCCGGGTAGGGCCGCAGCGAGTGCCCGAGCTCCTTCTCCGCCTCGATCAGCAGCTCGGTGTCGATCACGGTGGGCAGGATGGGCCCCGGCAGCAGGTCGCGGATGTTGTCGCGGCCACGGGTGAGGATCCACTTCTGGGCCACGTGCTCGCCCACGTCCTCCACGCGGGGCCGGCTCGGCCCGAGCTTGGCGACCTGGCCGGGCTTGGCGTGCGGTTTGACGGGGGCGCGCCCGGCGAAGACCTGCGCGGGCGAGGGTGCGGCGGCGGGCGGTGGGACGGGAACGGGCTGGGGAGCACGGCTGAAAAACGGTCTTAGGAAATCAGCACTGATCACTTCGACGGTGTCGGACTCCCACACCAGGCGTTCGGCCTGGTTGGTGCCGTACGGCGGTTCGACGCCCCACAGGTGGATGCGCACGCCGTACGCCTGCGCCGCCTCCACCGCCGGGACCATGTCCTCATCACCTGCCAGCAGGATCGTGTCGGTGACCGCATGATGCCTGGCCAGGGCCTCCAGATCACTCCGGATCTGTGCGTCGACACCCTTCTGCTGGCCGCGGGCGTTCAGGTTGCCGAGTCGCACCTTGACCCACGGAAGCTGAGCGATGACACGCTGGTCGACGGTAGGCACGCGATCACGGGCTGCGTCATACCAATAGATCCGCAGAAGTTCGCCCGAAATGCGTTCCTCTGCATGTTTCTGTAGACTCTGGATGAGCTCATCGGCGGCCACCCGATATTCCTTGCGCTCCTTCGCGCCGAGCAGTACCTCACCTGCCGCCGCGTACAGATAACCGACATCCACTAGGACGGCGTACTTGGCTGCCACAGGATGCGGCATGAGGTCTGGGATGGCCATGTCGTCCTCCAGGCCGCGGTGTTAGTTGATCGGCCGACTATATACGCCTACTTTCTCTAGATAGTCCCAACTCCCGGGGAACTTGACACCCGATTCGCAGGATCTATCTAGGGTAGTGCGCTCATCCGCCATGCCGACTTCCCTGGTGCGACAGGCTTACGCATAGCTCTAGCCGGGTTTCGCCACGTTTGTCGGGCCGGCTGTCTTCCGGGCTCGGCGGGCGCCTCCGCCCGGGCGCGCCGCGCCGCCAGGACGGCGGTGAGCGCGGCGATCTCCTCGGGCGTGGCGTCGCCCCGGACAATCCGCAGGTGAGGCGTCATAGCGGGATGTTCCCATGCTTCTTGGGCGGCAGCGTCATCCGCTTGTTCCTGAGGGCCCGCAGCGCCCTGATGACCTGGGGCCGGGTTTCGGACGGCCGGATCACCGCGTCCACGTAGCCGCGCTCGGCCGCGATGTACGGGTTGGCCAGGGTGTCCTCGTACTCGGTGACGAGGGCGGCCCGCTCGGCCTCGGGGTCGGCGGCGGCGGCGAGCCTGCGCCGGTGCAGGATGTTGACCGCGCCCTGCGCCCCCATGACCGCGATCTGCGCGGTGGGCCAGGCCAGGTTGATGTCCGCGCCGAGGTGCTTGGAGCCCATGACGTCGTACGCGCCGCCGTACGCCTTGCGGGTGATGACCGTGATCAGCGGGACGGTGGCCTCGGCGTAGGCGTACAGGAGCTTGGCGCCGCGCCGGATGATTCCGTTCCATTCCTGATCGGTACCGGGCAGGAAACCCGGCACATCTACAAAAGTCAGGATAGGAATATTAAACGCATCACATGTTCGAATAAATCTCGCGGCCTTCTCGGATGCGTTGATATCCAGACATCCGGCGAAATGCATGGGCTGGTTGGCCACCACGCCCACCGGCTGGCCGTCCAGCCGCCCGTACCCGACCACCACGTTCGGCGCGAACAGCGCGTGGACCTCCAGGAACTCCCCGTCGTCCAGCACGTGCTCGATCACCTGGCGCATGTCGTACGGCTGGTTCGGCGAGTCGGGGATCACCTCGTCCAGCGCCGGATCCGGGTCGAGGTCGGTGACCGGCTCGTACGCCGGAGCCTCGTCCAGGTTGTTCGACGGCAGGTACGACAGCAGCGCCTTGACGTACTCCAGCGCGTCCTGCTCGTCGGACGCCTGGTAGTGGGCCACCCCCGAGCGGGTGTTGTGCGCGTGCGCCCCGCCCAGCTCCTCGAACGTGACCTCCTCGCCGGTCACCGTCTTGATCACGTCGGGCCCCGTGATGAACATGTGCGACGTCTGGTCCACCATCACCACGAAGTCGGTCAGCGCGGGGGAGTAGACGTGCCCGCCCGCCGCGGCGCCCATGATGAGCGAGATCTGCGGGATGACGCCGGAGGCGTGCACGTTGCGCTTGAAGATCTCGGCGTACAGGCCGAGCGCGACCACGCCCTCCTGGATGCGGGCGCCGCCGCCCTCGTTGATGCCGATGATCGGGCAGCCGGTCTTCAGCGCCAGGTCGAGCACCTTGACGATCTTCTCGCCGTACACCTCGCCGAGCGAGCCGCCGAACACCGTCACGTCCTGCGAGAACACGCACACCTGGCGGCCGTCGATCGTGCCGTGCCCGGTGATGACGCCGTCGCCGTACGGCCGGCGCTCTTCCATCCCGAACATAGTGGACCTGTGCCGGGCGAACTCGTCGAACTCCACGAACGAGCCCTCGTCCAGCAGCGCCAGCACCCGCTCCCTGGCCGTCATCTTGCCCTTGGCGTGCTGCTTGTCCACCGCCGCTGACGAGCCCGCATGCACGGCCTCGTCGAGCCGCCGCTCCAGATCGGCGATCTTTCCGGCGGTGGTGTGGATATCCGGTTGCTCCGGCATCGCCTCCGCAGTACTCATGCGCGCAAGGCTAACCCGTCCTCCTAGAGTGGAGCCATGTCGGACGCGGTTCGCACGCACGCCCTCGTGAAAAGATTCGGGCAGCAAATCGCCGTCGCGGGGGTGGACCTCGTGGTCCCCGCCGGGAGCTTCGCCGGGCTGGTCGGGCCCAACGGAGCGGGCAAGACGACCACCCTCAGCATGATCACCGGGCTGCTGCGCCCCGACGGCGGCTCCGCCGAGGTCGACGGCTTCCACGTCTGGCGCGACCCCGTGGAGGTGAAGGCGCGCATCGGGGTGCTGCCCGAGGGGTTACGGCTGTTCGAGCGGCTGTCCGGCCGCGAGCTGCTCCTCTACAACGGGCGGCTGCGCGGCATCCCCAAGGCCGACGTCGAGCAGCGCGCCGCCGAGCTGCTGGCCGTGATGGACCTGACCGGCGCCGCGGACAAGCTCGTCGTCGACTACTCCACCGGCATGCGCAAGAAGATCGGCCTGGCCGCGGCGCTGCTGCACAACCCGTCCGTGCTCTTCCTCGACGAGCCGTTCGAGGGCGTCGACCCGGTCAGCGCCGACACGCTGACGGAGGTGCTGCGGCGCTACACCGCCTCCGGCTCCACCGTCATCTTCTCCAGCCACGTGATGGACCTGGTCGAGCGGCTGTGCGACTGGGTGTCGGTGATGAGCGCGGGCCACATCGTGGCACAGGGCCCCTTGGCGGACGTACGCGGCGACCGTCCCTCGCTCAACCAGGCGTTCCTGGAGCTCGTCGGCCGCTCCGCGCACACCGGCGGGCCGGGCCTGAGCTGGCTCGGCGCCCGGCCGTCCGAGCCGCGCCCATGAGCACCCCGTCCGGGAGCACCCCCGCGGTCAGCACCTCGTCGATGAGCACCGTCGCGCTGTTCGCGCGGCTCAAGCTCCGCCTGATGGCCGGTAACCTGCGCGGCGACCTCCAGCGCAAGCTCGGCTTCATCCTCACCCTCATCGCCGCCGTCTGGTTCGCCGTGCTCGGCTTCCTCCAGCTGGGCCTGCTGCGGCTGGCCTCGCCGGACCTCTCGGCCGCGCTCGTGATCGTGGCCTTCTCCGTGTTCCTGTTCGGCTGGATGGTCGTGCCGCTGATGGCGTTCGGCCTGGACGACACGCTCGACCCGGCCAAGCTGTCGCTGTTCCCGCTGGGGACGCGGCGGATGGCGATCGGCCTGTTCACCGCGTCCGTGACCGGGGTCTGGCCGGTGGCGATGCTGTTCGTCATGTTCGGCGCCTGGATCGGGCTGGCCGACGGCGCCGGGGGCTGGCTGCTCGGGGTGCCGGCCGTGCTGGTGCAGTTCGCGCTGTGCGTGGTGACGTCCCGGCTGATCACGACGGCGCTGTCCAGCGGGCTGCGCACCCGGCGCGGCCGGGACGTGCTGGCCGTGGCCGCGCTGCTCGTCGTGCTGCTCGCCCAGCTGCCCAACCTGCTGATGAACGGCGGCCTCGGCGACCCCGGAGCCGTGCTGCGGCAGCTCGCCGCCGCGCTGCGCTGGACCCCGCCCGGCATGCTCGCCCACGCCATCGCCGACGGTGGCCTCGTCGGGCTGGCCGAGGTGGTCTTCGTGGCGCTGCTCACCGTGGCGCTGGCCTGGCTGTGGATCAAGGCGCTCGGCCGCGCGCTCGTCACGCCCGACGTCTCCACGCAGGCCGCGTCCGTCCGCAAGGAGAGCGGCCTCGTCGACCGGTTCCTGCCGGACGGGCCGCTGGCGGCCGTGGTGACCAAGGAGCTGAAGTACATCAGGCGCGAGCCCCGCTACCGGGTCGGCTGGTTCAGCGCGGTCCTGGTGACGATCGTGCTGTCGTTCTCCCTGACCAGGTCGGGCGGCGGCGCGGCCGGGCTGCCGATCCTCCTCACCGCCTTCGGCGGGCTGCTGATGGCACTGCAGTCGGCCAACGCGTTCGGCGTCGAGGGCCGCTCCCTGTGGATGAACGCCGTCGCCTTCGGCTCCGAGCGCGGCCTGGCCACCGACCTGGCCGGGCGGCACCTGGCCGCCTCCGCCGTCGCCGTGCCGCTGCTGGCCGTGCTCGCCGTCGCCTCCGCGCTGCTCACCGGGCATCCCGAGGCGATCCTGGCCGCCGTACCCGTCGGGTGGGGCGCGCTCGGCATCGGGTTCGGCGTCGGGTCGGTGGCCAGCGTGGTGCTGCCGTACAGCGTGCCCGAGCGGATGAACGCCTTCAGCAGCGCCGCCCCCGGCCAGGGCGGCATCGCGCTCGCCTCCTCCATGGGCTCCATGGTGGCGATCGGGCTGCTCACGCTGCCGTTCGTGGTGCCGCTCCTGCTCGGCCTCACGTGGGTGTGCGTGCTCGCCCCGTTCTACGGCCTGCTCCTGGAGGTGCTCGGCCGTCGGCTCGCCGCGCGGATCGGCTTCGCCCGTACACCGGAGCTGCTGGCGGCCGTCTCAAAGGCCACCTGAGCAGTGGTCTAGTCCAATAACTGAGACCGGTCTACGGCGTCCAAAAGTGACTCGCTACCCTTCGAGACATGATTGACCAGGGGCTCGAGCGTCGCAGTGCCGCCGTAACCGAGATGCCGGACGAGCTACGTCACGATGTGCGTCTGCTGGGCAAACTGCTCGGCCAGGTGCTCGCCGAGCAAGGCGGCGAAGACCTGCTGGCCGACGTCGAACGCCTGCGCAAGGCCGTCATCGCGGCGCGCAGGGGCGAGATCTCGGCCGACGTGATCACCGAGATGGTCGCCGGATGGGAGATCGAGCGGGCCGTGGCCGTGGCCCGCGCGTTCACCTGCTACTTCCACCTGGCCAACCTGGCCGAGGAGCACTACCGCATCCGTACGCTGCGGGAGCGCGACGCCGAGGGCAGGGTGCAGCGCGAGTCGCTGGCACAGGCCGTACACGAGCTCGGCCACGAGCGCGTCAGCGAGCTGCTGGAGGGCCTGGAGCTGCATCCGGTGCTCACGGCGCACCCGACGGAGGCGCGCCGGCGCGCCGTCGTCACCGCCATCCAGCGCATCAGCGGCCAGCTCAGCGAGTACAACGCGCCGGGACGTGGCGCCTCCGAGCGCGCCGAGAGCAAGCGGCGCATGCTGGAGGAGATCGACCTCCTGTGGCGCACCGCCCAGCTCCGCTCCACCAAGCTCGACCCGCTCGACGAGGTGCGCACCGCCATGGCCGCCTTCGACGAGACGCTGTTCCGCATGGTGCCGCAGGTCTACCGCTCGCTCGACACCGCTCTCGACGAGCGCAGCGGCACCCGTCCGCCGCTGGCCAGGCCCTTCATCCGGTACGGAAGCTGGATCGGCGGCGACCGCGACGGCAACCCCAACGTGACCTCCAAGGTCACCAGGGAGACCATCCAGATCCAGTCCGAGCACGTGCTGACGGCGCTCGAAACCGCGTGCGCGCGCATCGCCCGCACGCTCACCGCCTCCGCCCAGTTCGCGCCCTGCTCGCCCGAGCTGAAGGCGGCGCTGGCCACGGCCGTGGACGCGCACCCCGAGGTGGTGTCCGAGGTGGCCACCCGCTCGCCGCGCGAGCCGCACCGGCAGTGGCTGCTGTTCGTGGCCGCGCGCATCGCCGCCACCCGCCGCCGCGACCTCGACCTCGCCTACCGCACCCCGGCCGAGCTGCTGGCCGACCTCCGGCTGACGCAGGAGTCGCTGGCCGCCTCGGCGCCGCGGCAGGCGTACGGGGAGCTGCAGCACCTCATCTGGCAGGTGGAGACGTTCGGCTTCCACCTGGCCGAGCTGGAGGTGCGCCAGCACTCCCAGGTGCACGCGGCGGCCCTGGCCGAGCTGCGGGCCGGCGGCGCGCTGTCGGAGCGCACCGAGGAGGTCCTGGCCACGATCCGGGTGATCGGCTGGATCCAGGAGCGGTACGGCGTCACCGCCTGCTCCCGCTACGTCGTCTCCTTCACCCGCTCCGCCGAGGACATCGCGGCGGTGTACGAGCTGGCCAGGCACGCGCTCGGCGACCGGGCGCCGGTGCTGGACGTGGTGCCGCTGTTCGAGTCGGGCCAGGACCTGGCCAACTCGCCCGACGTGCTCACCGGCATGCTCGACATCCCCGAGGTGCAGCGGCGGCTGGCCGACACCGGGCGGCGCATGGAGATCATGCTCGGCTACTCCGACTCGGCCAAGGAGCTCGGCCCCGCCGCCGCCACCCTCCGCCTCTACGAGGCGCAGGAGGCGCTGACCGCCTGGGCCGCCGAGCACGACGTCCAGCTGCGCATGTTCCACGGCCGGGGCGGCGCGCTCGGCCGCGGCGGCGGCCCCGCCAACCGCGCGGTGCTGGCGCAGGCGCCCGGCTCGGTCGCCGGCCGCTTCAAGGTCACCGAGCAGGGCGAGGTCATCTTCGCCCGCTACGGCCACATCGCCATCGCCCGCCGCCACCTGGAGCAGGTGGCCAACGCCGTCCTCCTGGCCTCCTCGCCCACCGTCGGCGCCCGCACCGCCACCGCCGCCGAACGCTTCCGCGGCATGGCCGAGCAGGTCGCCACCGCCTCGGAGCAGGCGTACCGCGCGCTCACCGAGGCGCCGGGCTTCCCCGAGTGGTTCGGCCTGGTCAGCCCGCTCGAGGAGCTCGGCAGCCTGCGCCTCGGCTCCCGGCCCGCCCGCCGCGGCCTCGGCGCCCCCGCTCCCTGGACGACCTGCGCGCCATCCCCTGGGTCTTCGCCTGGGCCCAGACCCGCGTCAACCTCCCCGGCTGGTACGGCCTCGGCACCGGCCTGGCCGCCGTCGACTCCCTCGACGAGCTGCGGGCGGCGTACGCGGAGTGGCCGCTGTTCAACGTGATGCTGGACAACGCCGAGATGTCCCTGGCCAAGACCGACCGCTCCATCGCCAAGCGCTACCTGGCGCTGGGCGGCCGGGAGGACTTCGCCCAGCAGGTGCTGGAGGAGTACGACCGGACCAGGGACCTGGTGCTGCGGGTCACGGGGCACACGCGGCTGCTGGAGAACCGCAAGGTGCTCTCGCGCGCCGTCCAGCTCCGCGACCCGTACGTGGACGCCCTGTCGCACCTCCAGCTCAGGGCGCTGCGCGCGCTGCGCACGGAAACCCTCTCGGACCAGGACCGCGACCGCCTCTCCACCCTGCTGCTGCTGTCGGTGAACGGCGTGGCGGCCGGCCTCCAGAACACCGGCTGACGCTCCCGGTGAGCGGGAGGTGACCCCCGAGGGGGCGCCTCCCGCGCTCACCCGAGGCTGCGGAAGAAGGCGATGACGTCCGAGGTGAGGGCTTCCGTGGCGGAGTGGGCCGTGTAGTGGCCGTGGGCCGGGGCCGGGAGGGTCTTCCAGGAGACGATGTTGGTGTGGTCGCGGTCGGCGAAGCGGCGGATCGACGTGAAGTCGCCCTCGCCCATGGCCAGCGCGATCGGCACGGTGGTCGGCTCCTTGGGCTGCTCGGCGCGGGCGTTCTCCCAGTAGAGGCGCAGCGCGGAGCCGGCCGTGCCGGTGAACCAGTGGATGGCGGCGTTGGCGATCACGAAGTCGTCGTCGAGGTCCTCGTCGAAGAGCTGGGCGAGCCAGCCGACGAGCCCGGCGGGGGAGTCGGTGATGGCGTGCGCGAGCGTCTGCGGCTGCTGGGACTGCAACACGTTGAACGCGCCCTTCTCCTTCCAGAACCAGTCGAGCACGGCCAGCCCCGCCTGCTCCTCCTCGCTCAGGCCGGCGAACTCGGCCGGGTCGCCCGAGGGGAAGGAGAAGATCTGGGTGACGTGCACGCCCACGACGTGCTCGGGGGCGATCCGGCCGATCTCGGGGGAGATCATCGAGCCGCCGTCGTTGCCGACCGCGCCGTAGCGCTCGTAGCCGAGGCGGGACATCAGCTCGGCCCAGGCCCTGGCGATGCGCTGGTTGTTCCAGCCGAGCTCGCGGGTGGGGCCGGAGAAGCCGTAGCCGGGCAGCGACGGGATGACCAGGTGGAAGTGGCGCGACAGGGGCTCGATGGCGCGCAGGTATTCGGCGATGGAGCCGGGCCAGCCGTGGGTGAGGATCAGGGGGAGCGCGTCGGGGTTGTCGGAGCGGACGTGCAGGAAGTGGATGTTCTGGCCGTCGATCTCGGTGGTGAACTGCGGGTACGCGTTGAGCGTGGCCTCCAGCGCCCGCCAGTCGAACCCGTCGCGCCAGTGGGCGACCAGCCGCTTGACCCGCTCGACGCTGACGCCCTGCTCGGCGCCGGGGATCTCGTCGGCGAAGCGGGTGCGGGCGAGGCGGGCCTGGAGGTCGTCGAGGTCGGCCTGGGGGATCTGGACGCGGAAGGGGGTGATGGTGCTCATGGACGAACCTCCGAGAGAAGGAACGGAATGTTTCGTTCTGTTCCCAGAATAGCAGAACGGAATGCTTCATTCCACTGTTTAGCCGATGATCCTTTCCGCCCCCGCGTACACGTTGCAGCGCTCCCCGCGCAGGAAGCCCACCAGCGTCAACCCGAACTCCCTGGCCAGCTCCACCGCCAGCGACGACGGCGCCGACACCGCGCACACCACCGGGACGCCCGCCGCCAGCGCCTTCTGCATGATCTCGTAGCTGGTCCGCCCGCTCACCATGAGCACGTGCTCGGCCAGCGGCAGCCGCCCCGTCAGTGAGGCCCAGCCGACCAGCTTGTCCACCGCGTTGTGCCGGCCCACGTCCTCGCGCACCGCCATCGGCGTCCCGTCGGCGGAGAACAGCCCGGCCGCGTGCAGGCCGCCCGTCTTGCCGAAGACGCCCTGGGCCGCCCGCAACGCGTCCGGCAGCCCGTACAGCACCTCGGGGGTGAGCTTGAGCGAGCCGCGCGGGACGGCCGCGCACCGGTCGCGCAGCGCGTCGAGGCTCGCCGAGCCGCAGACGCCGCACGCGCTGGAGGTCAGGAAGTGGCGGTCGAGCGCGGGCAGGTCGGGCAACGGGCCGCGCAGGCGCACGGTGACGGTGTTGTAGCGGGCCTCGGGCGGCAGATCCTCGTCGGTGCAGTAGGCGATCGACGCGATGTCCTCGTGCCGGGCCAGCCCCTCGCCGTGCAGGAAGCCGGCGGCCAGCTCGAAGTCGTGCCCCGGCGTGCGCATGGTGATCGCGACGGTCCGGCGCGTGCCGTCGGGCGCGGTCAGGCGCAGCTCCAGCGGCTCCTCCGTGGCCAGGTCGTCGCGCCGCTCCCGGGCGGACGAGCCGGACAGCTCCGTGATCCTGATCCGGGTGGTCGGCCCGGGGCGCTCGCTCACCCCACCATCTTGCCTCCTCCATCTTCCGGCGCCGGCCATCAGGGAAGATGGGGAGATGGCCGACTCACGCTACTCCGACCTCGACCGCCCGCCGCTGTCCGAGGCGGCGCTCAACCGCGCCCTGGTCCACCCGGGCTCGATGTGGACGGCTGTCACCGTCGTCGACAGCACCGGCTCCACCAACGCCGACCTCGCCCGGGCCGCCAGAGAGGGCGCGCCCGAGGGCACGGTGCTGGTCGCGGAGGCGCAGGAGGCCGGGCGCGGGCGCCTCGGCCGCACCTGGTCGGCGCCGGCCCGCTCGGGGCTGACGTTCTCCATCCTGCTGCGGCCCGAGGTGCCGCCGCTCGCGCAGGGCTGGCTCCCGCTCCTGTACGGCGTGGCCGCCGCCTCCGCCGTGCGCCGCCTCGCGGAGGTCGAGGTGGGCCTCAAGTGGCCCAACGACCTGCTGATCGGCGAGCGCAAGCTGGCCGGCGTGCTGGCCGAGCGGGTCGAGGACGCCGTCGTCATCGGCATGGGCCTGAACGTGACGCTCCGCCCCGACGAGCTGCCCACCGAGACGGCCACGTCGCTGGGCATCGAGCAGGCCGCCTGCCTCGACCGCGACCCGCTGCTGCGGGCCGTGCTGCGCGAGTTCGAGAGCCACTACCGCGACTGGACCGAGGCCAAGGGCGACGCCGACGCGGCGGGGCTGCGCGCGGCGTACCTCGCCGTCAGCGCCACCGTCGGCCGCGACGTGCGGGTGGAGCTGCCCGCCCAGCAGGCGCTGACCGGCCGCGCGACCGGCGTGGACGGCGCCGGCCACCTCCAGGTGGAGTCGGCCGGCGAGCGCTACACGCTGAGCGCCGGCGACGTCGTGCACGTGCGGGCGGTGGACTGAGCGGGTAGCTGCATCACCGGAGCCACCTGCCCGTTGCGTCATGGACATGGCCCCGGCACCCCGATGGTGGCACGATGCTGCCCATGACCCTTCCCGACCACCATCTGACGCAGGGTGAGCGGCGCGTCCGGTCCTTCCACCCCCACTGGAAGCGGCTCGTCGTGCCCTTCATCGCGCTGGTCCTCATCGCCGCGGCTACGGGCGCGGCGCTGTACTTCATCCCCGACTTCGCGTACGTGTCCTACGCGCGGATCGCGGTCGTCGTCATCGGGCTCATCCTGCTCACGATCTGGTCGTTCGTGCCGTACCTGCAGTGGAAGAACACCGGCTACGTGCTCACCACGCACCGCTTCACGATCAGCACCGGCGTGCTCAACAAGTCGACCGACGAGATCCCGATCACCAAGGTCAACACGGTCAGCTCCGACCAGACCCTCCCCGAGCGGCTGCTCGGCTGCGGCACGCTGACGGTCGAGTCGGCCGGCGACCGCGGGGAGATCGTGCTGAAGGACATCCCGAAGATCCAGGACGTCCGCACCGACCTGTTCAGGCTCGTCGAGGACGCCTCCGACGGCGAGGTCGACGGCCGTTGAAGTAGCCTCCTCGGATGAGCGAAGCCCGTCCCGGCCGCCCGAGCGCCGAGGAGATCGAGCGACTGCTGGTCGGCCTGCCGCCCCGGTACACGCGGGCGGAGGTCGCCGCCAAGAGCGGGGTGCGGCAGGAGCTGGCCGAGCGCATCTGGCGGGCGCTCGGCTTCGCGCAGCGGGCCGACGACGCCGTGGCGTTCACCGAGGCCGACGTCGACGCGTTGCGCCGGGTCCGCAGCATGCTCGACGGCGGCCTGCTCGACGAGCAGACCGTGATCAGGATGGCCCGCGCGCTCGGCCAGACCACGGCCAGGCTGGCGCAGTGGCAGGCCGAGATCATGATCGGCACGATGCTGCCGCCGGAGCCGTCCGACGACGACCTGGCGACGGTGCTCGACACGGCGCAGGGGCTGCTGCCCGACTTCGAGCACGTGCTCATCCACGTGTGGCGGGCCCAGCTCGCCGCCGCCGGCACCCGGCTGCTGGCCATCGCCGACGTCAACGACGAGCCGGTGCCGACCAGGGTGGCGATGGCGGTGGGGTTCGCGGACCTGGTGTCGTTCACCAGGCGCAGCCGCGAGCTGGGCGAGAAGGAGCTGGCCGAGCTGGTGGAGGGGTTCGAGGCGCGGGCCTCCGACGTGGTGGCCGGGCACGGCGCCCGGCTGGTCAAGACGCTCGGCGACGAGGTGCTGTTCACCGCGCAGGAGCCGGGGCAGGCCGCGGCCATCGCCCTCGACCTCGTGGAGACCGAGGAGCTGCGCATCGGCATGGCGTACGGGCCGGTGGTGCCGATGATGGGCGACGTGTTCGGCACGACGGTCAACCTCGCCGCCCGGCTCACCGCCATCGCCAGGCCCGGCACGATCCTCGTCGACGAGGCGCTGGCGGCGGGGCTCGACGGCGGGCCGTACGAGCCGCACCGGATCAGGCGGCGCCCGGCGAGAGGGCTCGGCGTGGTCCAGCCGTATGTCTTGCGGAGATCATCCTCCTGACACAAGATGACTGGCATGCCGTACGAAGTGCAGGGCGTGGTAGCCCAGGGCAAGGGTCAGGAAGTTTCCCTCGAGACGGTGCTCGTGCCGGATCCGGGTCCGGGCGAGGCGGTGGTGAACGTGCAGGCCTGCGGCGTGTGCCACACCGACCTGCACTACCGGGAGGGCGGGATCAGCGACGACTACCCGTTCCTGCTGGGGCACGAGGCGGCGGGCACCGTCGAGGCGGTCGGCGAGGGCGTCACGGGCCTGGAGCCGGGTGACTTCGTGATCCTCAACTGGCGGGCAGTGTGCGGCCAGTGCCGCGCCTGCCTGCGCGGCCGCCCGTGGTACTGCTTCGCCACGCACAACGCCCAGCAGAAGATGACGCTCAAGGACGGCACGGAGCTGTCGCCCGCGCTCGGCATCGGCGCGTTCCTGGAGAAGACGCTGGTCGCGGCCGGCCAGTGCACGAAGGTGTCGGCCGAGGCTCCGGCGCAGGTGGCGGGCCTGCTCGGGTGCGGCGTGATGGCGGGCATCGGCGCGGCCGTCAACACCGGCCAGGTGACGCGCGGCGACAGCGTGGCGGTGATCGGCTGCGGCGGCGTGGGCGACGCGGCCATCCTGGGCTCGTCGCTGGCCGGCGCTGCGAAGATCATCGCGGTGGACGTGGACGACCGGAAGCTGGAGTGGGCGCGCGGCTTCGGCGCCACCCACACGGTCAACTCCCGCTCGGCGGACCCGGTGGAGGCGATCCGCGACCTGACGGGGGGCAACGGCGCCGACGTCGTCATCGAGGCGGTGGGCCGGCCCGAGACGTACGAGCAGGCGTTCTACGCCCGCGACCTGGCCGGCACGGTCGTGCTGGTCGGCGTGCCCACCCCTGAGATGCGCATCGACCTGCCGCTGCTCGACGTGTTCGGCCGCGGCGGCGCGCTCAAGTCGAGCTGGTACGGCGACTGCCTGCCCTCGCGCGACTTCCCCATGCTGATCGACCTGTTCCTGCAGAACCGCCTGCCGCTCGACAAGTTCGTCTCGGAGACGATCGGGCTCGACCAGGTCGAGGAGGCGTTCGGGAAGATGCACCGCGGCGAGGTGCTGCGTTCGGTGGTGGTCCTCTAAATGATCGACCGGGTCATCACGTCGGGCACCTTCTCCCTCGACGGCGGCACGTGGGACGTCGACAACAACATCTGGCTGGTGGGCGACGCGCGCGAGGTCGTGGTCATCGACGCCGCCCACGACGCCGCGGCGATCGCCGAGCGGGTCGGCGGGCGCACGGTCAGGGCCATCCTGTGCACGCACGCGCACAACGACCACATCAACGCCGCCCGCGACCTGGCCGCGCTGACCGGCGCGCCGATCCGGCTGCACCCGGCGGACCAGGTGCTGTGGGAGCAGGTGTACGGGCCGGAGGTGGCGTACGAGCCGCTGGCCGACGGGGAGAAGCTGGCGGCCGGGGGCGTCACCCTGGAGATCCGGCACACGCCGGGGCACGCGCCGGGCGCGGTCTGCGTGTACGCGCCGGAGCTGGGGGCCGTGTTCAGCGGTGACACCCTGTTCAAGGGCGGGCCGGGGGCGACGGGCCGCTCGTTCAGCTCGTTTGAGACGATCATCGAGTCGATCAGGGAGCGGCTGCTGACGCTCCCGCCGGAGACGGTCGTGCACACCGGGCACGGCGACTCGACCGCGATCGGCGCCGAGGCGCCGCACCTGGAGGAGTGGATCGCGCGAGGTCACTGACCGCGAAGGGGGGGTAGGCGAGTGTGACCCACCCAACGTAGGCAAGCCTAACCAAAGTGGGTTACCTTAGGTGTGCCTAACCTTATAGCGCCCACCCCTTCGCGAAAGGCTTGTCCCCGGATGTACGTCTGCATTTGTCGTGCTGTGACCGAAAATGAGGTCCACGACTGCATTGCCGCCGGGGCGAAGAGCGCGAAGCAGATCCGCGACACCACTGGTGCTGGTGGGGACTGTGCCCGTTGTGTACGGAAGATCTGTGCGATCCTGAAACGGTCTGAAGAACTGACGACCGCATAGCCGGATAGCGATGAGGGGCCCGTCATGCAGGGCGACAAGCAGATCATCGAATTGCTCAACGAACAACTGACCGCCGAGCTCACCGCGATCAACCAGTACTTCCTGCACGCCAAGATGCAGGAGAACTGGGGGTACACCAAGCTCGCCGAGCACACCCGTTACGAGTCGATCGAGGAGATGCGCCACGCCGAGCGCCTCACCGATCGCATCCTCTTCCTTGAGGGCCTGCCCAACTACCAGCGGCTCGGCACCCTGCACATCGGCCAGACCGTCGAAGAGCAGCTCAAGGCCGACCTCGAAGTGGAGCTGTCGGTGGTGGAGCGGCTGCGGCCGGCCATCCAGCTGATGCGCGAGAAGGGCGACATCACCTCGGCCAACATCTTCGAGGACATCTTGAAGGACGAGGAAGAGCACATCGACTACCTGGAGACGGAGCTGGGGCTGATCAACAGCCTCGGGATCCAGCTCTACCTGGCGCGCTACGCCGAGCCCACGTCCCACGACGACTAGCCGTCACGGGCCGAGGCTGTCGTCACGGGTCAAGGCGCAGGCTGAGCTGCTCGCCGTACTCGCGGAAGCCCAGGGCCCTGGCGACCCGGCGCGACGGCGCGACCCGCGCCCGCCACTGCGGCAGCAACCCGCTCGCCAGCGCGTCCGCGACGGCCGCCGAGGCCACCGCGCGGGCCAGCCCGTGGCCCCGGCGGCCGGGAGCGGTCAGCACGCTCAGATGCGCCGCCGTTCCGACCCACGTCCGGTACCCGGCCGCCGCGACCACCTCGGGGCCGTCGCGGACCACGTACATCTCCGACTCCACCTCGTCGAGCCCGCACTCCGCCGCCTCGTCCGCGGGCACCGAGCCCAGCAGCGCCAGGACGTCCGCGTGGTCCGGCGGCACGGCGCGCACGTCCTCGCCGTGGGCGGGCAGGAAGTCGGCCGCGTCGAGGTAGGCCAGCGCCGCCGGGCCCAGCACCTCCTCGGCCGGCAGCCGGGCCGGGTCGGCGCCCGCCGCGAGCCGGCCGCGCAGCGCCTCCGCCAGGGCGGGGCTCGGCGCGGTGCACAGGACGCCCCCGTCCAGGACGACGACGCCCGCCCATCCCGGCGGGCACAAGCGCGAGTCGGGGGAGAGCACGACGCGCACCTCCCCGGGGCGGGGGAACGGCACGGGGGTCCGGGTCAGACCCGCCCACATCTCACGAGCCCGGTCGAGAGCGTTCACGCGCCCGATGATCTCAGCCGCCGGTTGGGACGCGGTAGGGCGGGCATGATCGTCCGATGAATTCCGCGCCGAAAACGGCGGTGCTTTAATCACGACCTACCGTATTTTAGCTGTGTTTGCCCAGGTCAATGGATAGGTCAACGACGAGTCAAACCGCGCGCTGTGCCCGGGAAACGATCGCCTAAGGTCCTACGATCGCTTCATGACCTGCGTACTTCTCGCCGAGGATGACACCTCGATCTCCGAGCCACTCGCGCGTGCGCTGCGCCGCGAGGGCTATCAGGTCGAGGTGAGTCCCGATGGCCCGCAGGCCCTGGAAAGGGCCTTGTCGGGCGGAATCGACCTGATCGTTCTTGACCTCGGCCTGCCGGAAATGGACGGCCTGGAGGTCGCCCGCCGGATCCGGGCCGAGGGCCACGGCACCCCGGTGCTGATCCTGACCGCCCGCGTCGACGAGGTCGACACCGTCGTCGGCCTCGACGCCGGCGCCGACGACTACGTGACCAAACCGTTCCGGCTGGCGGAGCTGCTGGCCAGGGTGCGGGCGCTGCTGCGCCGCGGCACCTCCGAGACCCCGGTCGTCCAGGGCGTGCGCATCGACGCCGACTCGCGGCGCGCCTGGATGGGGGAGAAGGAGCTGCATCTGACCACCAAAGAGTTCGACCTGCTGCGCGTCCTCGTACGAGACGCCGGCAAGGTCGTCACCCGAGAGCAGATCATGCGCGAGGTCTGGGACACCAACTGGTGGGGCTCCACCAAGACGCTCGACATGCACATCTCCTGGCTGCGCCGCAAGCTCGGTGACGACGCGGCCAAGCCGCGCTACATCACGACCGTCCGGGGAGTCGGCTTCCGGTTCGAGCGCGAGTAGGAGATGCGCCGCCGACTGCTCTCCTCCACCCTGGTCGTCGCGGTCATCGCGGTCCTGCTGCTGGGGGTCCCCCTGGGCGTCGTCGTCAGCCGTCTGATCGTCGATGAGGCGGCTCAGGAGCTCGGGGCGGAAGCCAAGCGTCTCGTGGGAGAGGTGGAGTACGCCCGCGTCCAGGAGACGCCGCTCGACCCCCAGCAACTGGAGCAGAAGTACCCGGGCAGGTTCATCCAGATCTGGGAACGCGGAACCCCCCTGAGGGTGACCGTCGTCGGCGACCCCCCGCCGTCCGGTCACCTGATGACCGAGGACGCGCAGACCAACACCGGCGTGTACGTGCGGATCAGCCGCGACCGCGACCAGGTCGAGCAGGACGTACGGGCCCGCCTGCTGCTCATCGTGGCCCTGGCCGGCGCCGCCCTGGCGGTGGCCGTGAGCCTGGCCGTCGTGCAGTCCCGCCGCCTGACGCTACCCCTGCGGGACCTGGCCAAGATCGCCGAACGGCTGGGCTCGGGCGACGCCCGTCCGAGCAAGCACCGCTACGGCATCCCCGAGCTCGACCGCGTGGCCCAAGTGCTCGACCGCAGCGCCACCCGCATCTCCGACCTGCTCACCCGCGAGCGCGAGTTCGCCACCGACGCCTCCCACCAGCTCCGCACCCCCTTGACCGGCCTCACCATGCGCCTGGAGGAGATCGTGGCCTCCGCGGACGAACCCGAGGTCGTGCGGGAGGAGGGCGAGGCGGCGATCGTGCAGGCCGAGCGGCTCACCGCCGTGATCGACGAGCTGCTCGCCGCCGCCCGCCGCCAGCGGCACGCGCAGGCCGAGCCGGTCGCGATCGACGAGGTGCTCGTGCAGCAGGTCACCGAGTGGGAGCCGGTCTTCCGCGACGCGGGCCGCACCCTGCGGCTCGAAGGCTCGCGCGGGCTGAAGGCCATGGCCACCACCGGAGGGTTCGGCCAGGTCATCGCCTCGCTGCTGGAGAACTCCCTGCGGCACGGCGGCGGCGCCGTCACCGTCACCACCTCCTACGGCGACAACTACGTCGTCGTCGAGGTCGCCGACGAGGGCCCCGGCATCGCCGACGAGATCGCCCCCAAGATCTTCGACAGGAACGTCAGCGGCGGCGGAGGCACCGGCCTCGGGCTGACGCTGGCCCGCGCGCTGGCCGCGGCCGACGGCGGCCGGCTGGAGCTCGTGCGGCGGCGGCCCGCCACGTTCGCCATCTTCCTGCGGCCCGCGGAGGACGATGGGCGCAACCGCGTGGTCAGCGGTCCTGCTTGACGCCGCCCTCGGGCAGCTCGACCGGAATGGGGTCGGTGGCCTCCAGGAACACCCACTTCTTGTACGACCAGTAAC
Organism: [Actinomadura] parvosata subsp. kistnae; assembly: GCF_900323885.1. GTDB lineage: Bacteria > Actinomycetota > Actinomycetes > Streptosporangiales > Streptosporangiaceae > Nonomuraea > Nonomuraea composti. The sequence continues at coordinate 3,998,997 of NZ_OOHJ01000018.1, forward strand.
GGAACAACGTGCCGAGCCCCACGCCCACGATGTTGGCGATGTTGAAGCTGAGCGCGTCGTGCAGGCCGAGCGTGTAGGTGGTGAAGCCGATCGTCAGCATGCCGAACAACAGGGCGATGCCGTTGAGCAGGAAGAACAGGAAGTATTCGCGGCGCAGGCCGCTCTGCTCGCGGTGCCGGAACGTCCAGTAGCGGTTGCCCGCGTACGCGAACGTGGTGGAGATCGTCGTCGCGATGACCTTGGAGGTCAGCGGGCCCAGGCCGACGACGACGTTGAAGAGGTTGAGCAGGCTCGTGTCGAGGAGGAAGGCCAGGGCGCCGATGCTGCCGAACTTGGCCAGCTCGTGCACAAGAGAGGAGAACCGGTGGTAGAGGCGCCTGGTGAAGTTCACGTCTCTGCTCGGTCCCTTCCTCGTCGAGCTTGCGCACCCAGCGTACCGGGCACGATGGAGCACGGGTGTCGGCAGGATGAACAAAGGTCAGAAAATGGGCCTTGCGAAACATCCTCCGATAACCGACATACCCGCCCGGCGGGGATTACGCTGCTGAACAGTTCGAGGGCACGCGAACGCTGGACGGCCGTGCCCGCCGGACCCGCGCCGCCCGGCGGCACGGCCGGCGGGCAACCCGGAACGGCCGTCCAGCCCCGCCCGCCAGGCCATCCGGAACGGCCAGTCCAGCCCCCGTCCGCCAAGCGATCCGGAACGGCCTGTCCAGCCCCCGTCCGCCAAGCGATCCGGAACGGCCTGTCCAGCCCCCCTGCCACGACAAACGGCAAGGGGGCCGTAGCAGGGAAGTCGTTGCGTCCCGGTAAGCTCACCTGGCGTGAGTTCCTACAGCCCCATCGGACCGGTCGTCGGCATCGTCGGCGCCGGTCAGCTGGCCAGGATGTCGCAGCCGCCCGCGATCGCGCTCGGCATCGAGCTGCGGGTGCTGGCCAACAACCCGGAGGAGAGCGCCGCCCGGGTCATCGTCGACACGCGCGTCGGAGACTACCGCGACCTCGGCGACCTCAGGGAGTTCGCCAAGGGCTGCGACGTGATCACCTTCGACCACGAGCACGTGCCCACCGAGCACATCCGCGCCCTGTCCGAGAACGGCTACGTCGTGCACCCCGGCGCCGACGCGCTCGTCCACGCCCAGGACAAAGCCGTCATGCGCGAGCGCCTGACCGCGATCGGCGCGCCCTGCCCCGCCTGGGCGCGCGTCCCGTCCGCCGCCGACGCCGAACGCTTCGCCGCCGAGCACGGCTGGCCCGTGGTGCTGAAGGCGGTGCGCGGCGGCTACGACGGGCGCGGCGTGTGGGTGTGCCGCACGTCCGCAGAGGTCGCCGAGGCGTTCGCCACCGGGGTCGAGCTGATGGCCGAGGCGTTCGTGCCGTTCGAGCGGGAGCTGGCCGTGCTGGTCGCCCGCTCACCGCACGGGCAGGGCGTGAGCTACCCCGTCGTCGAGACCGTCCAGCAGGACGGCATCTGCGTCGAGGTCATCGCCCCCGCCCCCGGCCTCGACCAGGAGCAGTCCGCGCAGGCCCAGCGCATCGCCCTCACCATCGCCAACCAGCTCGGCGTCACCGGGCTGCTCGCCGTCGAGCTGTTCCAGTCCGAGACCGGGCTGGTCGTCAACGAGCTGGCCATGCGCCCCCACAACAGCGGCCACTGGACCATCGAGGGCGCCACCACCTCCCAGTTCGAGCAGCACCTGCGGGCCGTGCTCGACCTGCCGCTCGGCTCGCCCAGGATGACCGCCCAGCACGTCGTCATGGCCAACCTGCTCGGCGGCGACGACCCCGACCTGTTCAAGCGGTACGAGCACGTGATGGCCCACGACCCCGGCATCAAGCTGCACTTCTACGGCAAGGAGGTGCGGCCCGGCCGTAAGATCGGCCACGTGACGGCCCTCGGCTCCAACCTCGACGAGGTACGCGCCCGCGCCCGCCACGCCGCCGTCTACCTCATGACCGGGGAGTACACGTGAGAGAGCGCAGCGAACGAGCCATGAGACGCAGCATCTCGATTTTCACGGTGCCGACGAAGGAGGCGCCGTGAAAATCGGCATCGTCATGGGCAGCGACTCCGACTGGCCGGTCATGAAGGCCGCCGCGGAGGCCGTCGCCGAGTTCGGGGTGCCGTTCGAGGCCGACGTCGTGTCGGCGCACCGCATGCCCACCGAAATGATCGACTACGGCCGCCAGGCCGCCTCCCGCGGCATCCAGGTCATCATCGCCGGCGCCGGCGGGGCCGCCCACCTGCCCGGCATGCTCGCCTCCGTCACCCCGCTGCCCGTCATCGGGGTGCCGGTGCCGCTGAAGTACCTCGACGGCATGGACTCCCTGCTGTCGATCGTGCAGATGCCCGCCGGGGTGCCGGTCGCCACCGTCGCCGTCGGCGGGGCCCGCAACGCGGGGCTGCTCGCCGTACGGATCCTGGCCGCCTCCGACGCCGGGCTGCGCGAGAAGATGACGCAGTTCCAGGAGCGGTTGAAGGAGCAGGCGTACGCCAAGGGCGAGAAGCTGCGCGCGGAGGCGGCCCAGCTGTAACCGGGCCCGAGCCGGGCGCCCGAGCTGTGACCGAACCCGAGAGCGGGGCGGTTGCGCGGTAACCGAAGACCGAACCCAAGAGCGGGGCGGTTGCGCGGTAACCGAACGCTTTTTTCCCGGGGGTCGCGGCGGTTAGGGTGCCGCCATGGACGACCCGATCAAAGAGCACGCCACCCGTGTGTACGCCGCCGACCCGCTGCTCGCCGGCCAGGACGAGCTGACCGCCAGGCGCGGCGAAGACCTGCTCGAAGTGGCCGGCGGCATCGGGCTGGCCGCCGTGGAACGGCTCGACCCCGGCACCCTGCAATCCTGCTGGTCGCCCCTGGTCGTCCATCGGCTGCGGGCCCGCGTCGCCGGCCCCGACCCGGAGGCCGCGCTCGGCGCGCTCCTCGACCAGTGGCTGGCCATGCCCCGCGGCGACGAGCCCGAGCAGGCGTTGAGCGTGGTGTGGCCGAGCCGCGACACCGCTCCCGTGCGGGCGCTGGCCGTGCGCGGCTTCGCCCCATCACCTCGCTCGCCGTCCGCCGCCTCCGCCCCGGCCCCGCTCCTGACTCCGGCCTCGCCATCCGCCCGGCCCGCGCCGACGACGTGGAGACGTTGTCACCCATGTACGAGCGGCTCGTGGCCTACGACGCCCAGTTCGGCTGGGTGACCGTGCGGGAGGCCACGGGCAGGTGCCTCAGGGAGTCGCTGGAGTCCGAGATGCTGCCGCTCGACTGGTGCTGGCTGGCCGAGGTGGACGGCGCCGTCGCCGGGCTCGTCATCGTGCAGCCGCCGTCCCGCTCCACCTGGATCTCGCACGTCGTGAACGAGGAGCCGGCCGCGTACCTGGGCACCATGTACGTCGAGCCGTCCGTGCGGGGGCGCGGCGTCGGCGCGGCGCTCGCCGACGTCGCGCACCAGCAGGCGGCGGCGCAGGGCGCGCCCGTCATGCTGCTGCACCACGCCCTGCCGAACCCGCTCTCGACGCCGTTCTGGGCCCGCCGCGGCTACCGCCCGCTCATGACCCAGTGGATCCGCCACCTGCGGTGACGCAGGGTTTCACGTCACTACGGACGGCCGAGGGCGCGGTAGTGCCATCCGGCGGCCCGCCACATCTCGGCGTTGAGCGCGTTGCGCCCGTCCACGATCCGCCGGGTGGCGACGACGGCGCCCAGCTCCACCGGATCGAGCTGCAGGAACTCCTGCCATTCGGTGAGCAGCAACACCACGTGCGCCCCGCGCACCGCCTCGACGGCCGACATGCCGTAGTTCAGCTCGGGATGAGCCTTACGGGCGTTGTCGAGCGCGATCGGGTCGTACACGGTGACCTGCCCGCCCTGATGCCCGATCGTCACGGCCACGTCGAGCGCGGGGGAGTCGCGGATGTCGTCGGAGTTCGGTTTGAACGCGGCGCCCAGCACGCCGACGGTGCAGCCGTGGAAGGAGCCGCCGGCCAGCTCCCTGGCCAGGTCGACCATGCGGGCGCGGCGGCGCATGTTGATCGCGTCCACCTCGCGCAGGAACGTGAGTGCCTGGTCCGCGCCCAGCTCGCCGGCCCGCGCCATGAACGCCCTGATGTCCTTGGGCAGGCAGCCGCCGCCGAACCCGAGCCCGGCGTTGAGGTACCGGCCGCCGATGCGGTCGTCGTACGACAGGGCCTCCGACAGCAGCTGGACGTCGGCGTGCGCGGCCTCGCAGACCTCGGCCATCGCGTTGATGAAGGAGATCTTCGTGGCCAGGAACGCGTTCGCGGCCGTCTTGACCAGCTCGGCCGTGGCGAAGTCGGTCACCACGATCGGCACCTCGCCGAGCGGCTCGTACACCTCGCGCAGCATCTTCTCCGCGCGCTCGCTGCGCACGCCGAGCACGACGCGGTTGGGGCGCAGGGTGTCCTCGACGGCGAAGCCCTCGCGCAGGAACTCGGGGTTCCAGGCCAGCTCGGCCTCGCCGCCGGCCGGGGCGAGCCTGGCCAGCTTGTCGGCCAGCCGCTCCGCCGTGCCGACGGGCACCGTGGACTTGCCGACGACCAGGCACTCGCGATCGAGGAGCGGTGCGAGGGATTCGATGGCCGCGTCCATGTAGGTCACGTCGGCGGCGTACTCGCCGCGCTTCTGCGGGGTGCCGACGCAGACGAAGTGCACGTCGCCGAAGGCGGCGGCCTCCTCGTAGGAGGTGGTGAAACGGAGCCGGCCGGAGTCGAGGCCGCGCCGGAGCACGGGCTCGAGGCCGGGTTCGTGGATGGGGAGCTCGCCCGCGTTGAGTCGGTTGATCTTGTCGGCGTCGACGTCGAGGCCCAGGACGTCGAACCCGAGATCAGCCATGCAAGCCGCATGGGTGATGCCCAGATATCCGGTCCCGATCACCGTGAGGCGATATGGCACGAGGGAGCTCCTTTCGATCGCGCAGGCATGCTACCGGCCCCCGCTACCTCCTACGTGCCACCTGCATCTCCCCGCAAACCGTACCGGCTGGTAACAAGATGGTCGGACGTCCTAGTATCTACAGCATGAGCTTCCCTCTCTACGCGCCCGCCGAAGAGCACGACATGCTCAGGGAGACGGTCCGCGCCCTGGCCGACGAGAAGATCGCACCGCACGCCGCCGAGATCGACGAGACCGAGGAGTTCTCCTGGGACGTCTACAAGGCGCTCGTCGCGGCCGACCTGCACGCCGTCCACGTGCCCGAACAGTACGGGGGCGCCGGGGCCGACGCGCTGGCCACCGTGATCGTCATCGAGGAGGTGGCCCGCGCCTGCGCGTCCTCCTCCCTCATCCCGGCCGTCAACAAGCTCGGCACGGTCCCGCTGCTGCTCTCGGCCTCCGAGGAGCTCAAGTCCCGCTACCTGGCGCCGGTCGCGCGCGGGGAGGCGATGTTCTCGTACGCGCTGTCGGAGCCCGAAGCCGGCTCCGACGCGGCCGCCATGAAGACCCGCGCCGTCGCGGACGGCGACTCGTACATCCTCAACGGCGTCAAGATGTGGATCACCAACGCCGGCGTCTCCGAGTACTACACCCTCATGGCCGTCACCGACCCCTCGGCCGGCGCGCGCGGCATCTCCGCCTTCGTCGTAGAAAAGTCGGACGAAGGCGTCTCCTTCGGCCCCAAAGAGAAGAAGCTCGGCATCAAGGGCTCACCGACCCGCCAGGTCATCCTCGACAACGTCCGCATCCCCGCCGACCGCATGATCGGCGCCCCCGGCACCGGCTTCAAAACCGCCCTCGCCACCCTCGACCACACCCGCATCACCATCGCCGCCCAAGCCCTCGGCATCGCCCAGGGCGCCCTCGACTTCGCCATCGGCTACGTCAAGGAACGCAAGCAGTTCGGCCGCCCCATCGCCGACTTCCAAGGCCTCCAATTCATGATCGCCGACATGTCGATGAAACTGGAGGCGGCGCGGCAACTCACGTACCACGCGGCCGCGAAGTCCGAACACGCCATGCACGGCGAACCCCAGAAGGACCTGACCTTCCTGTCGAGCGCGGCAAAATGCGCCGCCTCGGACGCCGCCATGGAAATCACCACGGACGCGGTGCAGCTGCTGGGCGGCTACGGCTACACGAAGGACTTCCCGGTGGAACGCATGATGCGCGACGCCAAAATCACCCAGATCTACGAGGGCACCAACCAGATCCAGCGCATGGTCATGGCCCGCCAGCTCCTCAAGTAGGGGCACCCTGGGGGCCCCGGGGGGAAACGCTCGGTCATCGCAAGAGAGGCGCTACGCGCTCGGAAGCTCAGGCAGTGACATCGGGGGGCACCGCCCCCCAAACCCCCAGTCCAAAGGCGAGGTCCTCCCGTGGGGGCGCTTCGCGCATGGGGTTCAGGCTGTGACATTGGGGGGCGCGGCCCCCCAAACCCCCAGCTCACAAGCCGCTTTCGCCGATGCGTCAGGCCTGAACGCGCCCTCGGCTATGAGGCAGAGCCATGGCCCAGCGCGAACGGGCCGACTCAGGGATGTGTGGTCAAGGTGAAGCAAAGGGGCGGGTTCCGGCTACTGGAGCACGGGAGACCTGCAAGGCCAGAAGCCGAAGGGCGTCGCATGTCCGACAGTCGGGTTCGTGGTCAGGCGACCCGTACCGAGTGAGGTCCGACGCTGATGGTCACATCGACGTGGCCGCCGAGTGCAGCCGCGTAGGCGCGGATGGTCTCGAGTTCCATCGAGTCCAGATCGCCGTTCTCGATCTGGGAGACGCGTGCTTGTGAGATCCCAAGCGCGGCCGCCACCTCGGATTGTGTCTTGCCGACAGACTTGCGCAGCTCCTTCAGATGGTGGTCGGCGACGTAGGCGTCCAGGTGCGCGTCGGCGGCGGCCTGCCGCTGCGGGTCGGTCAGTTCGGGGTGCAACCGGTGCGCTTCCGCCTTGACCTCACGCCAGCTGCGTCCCAGGCTCATCGCCTGTCCTCCCTCTTCGTTCCCGCCGACTTCGCGGCGCGATACTCGGCGTAACGTGCTTCAAGTGGTCAGTCCGCCGAGATTCGCCGACACGGCCGACGCTGTGCCTGAGCTGCGGCAAGACTGTCAGGCATCAAGACCAGTGAGACAGATCCGGCTCGGAAGGCGGGTGACACTCCAGCTGGATGATCTTCGATGTGTCCTGTGGATGACAGTACCGCGGGTTGGTGCGGGCAGGGAGGTTAAGGGTCTGGGCCTCGGAAGAGCCAACCGGTTAGGGCAGGTCGTAGACCGTGACCGCGATACCGCGCTCGGTCAGCTGCTTGAGGATGAGCGGTTCGATCTGCTCCCAAGAGCCGCCCGCGAGACCAGCGCCGATCCGCGGCATGTGGACACTCGCGTGGAGGCTCAGAGCTTCGTCGCCCAGAGCGGACAGACAACGGTCCAGGGCGTCGTAGCGGATAGGCGGGCCGTCCTTGGTCGGCCGGATGCCGTGCTGGCCGATCATGTTCGCGACCCATAGCTCGGGCTCGACCTGCACCAGCCGGATGGCACCCAGCTGGAAGTCGTTCCCAGAGCGGTGCCAGGCTCGGTAGTCGGCTTCCGGCTGTGGCCAGCGCCGGGAGAGGGCAAGGACGAAGCCCCTGCCCCAGCCGCCGGTGTCGTTGCACACGTGGCCGATGATCTTTGGTCCCTGGCCGTGGGGATGGGTCGCGTCGCCGGTCACATAAGAGATCACGGTGTGGAAGGTACGCCGGCGCCCTGACATTCGTGTCCCACGCGATCTTCAGTGGAAGACGTCTGCGTATGCCGAGCAGCGGAAGCTGCACCGGTTCAGCCATCCAGTGTCCGGACCTCCGCCAAGGCGTTTCACCCGACCGCCCTCGTGCGCAGGACCAGGTGGTCAGAATCAGCTGCGCAGGGTCCACCGCTGGTTGGCCTGGCCGTTGCAGGACCACAGGATGAGTTTCGTGCCGTTGGCGGTGCCGGCCGCGTTGGCGTCGAGGCAGAGCCCTGACTGCACGCCGGTGATGGTGCCGTTGGTGTTGACGTTCCACTGCTGGTTGGCCTGGCCGTTGCAGTCCCAGATGATCACCTGGGTGCCGTTGGCGGTGCCCTGCCCGTAGGCGTCCAGGCACTTGTTGCCGTACACCTGCAACTGCTTGCCGGAGGTGTAGGTGAACCGCTGGTTGGTGCCGCTCCCGCAGTCCCAGATCTGCAGCTGGGTGCCGTTGGTGGTGCTGAAGTTCGGCACGTCGACGCACCGGCCGGACTGGCCGCCCACGATCTGGACGCCCTGCTGCGGGTTGCCGCCGCCCGCGGGTGCGTAGCCGGCGGCGGTGATGTTGGCCTGTACGGCGTCCTCGGTGGCGGCGCTCGGATAGCCGGAGGTCAACACGCCCTCGAAGAAGGTGCCGCGGCCGGAGACGCTGTTGTCACCGCCGATGCCGAGCAGGATGGCGCCTTCCTTCTTCATCGGGTTGTAGCCGTTGGGGCGTCGTCCGTCGAAGTAGTTCGTCAGGCCGCCCGACTGCGCGTCCCCGCCCCGGATCGCCCAGTGGTTCGGCTCGCCCTTGACCATGGCCGTGACGAAACGGTGGTTGATCGGCGCGAGTTTGTTGTAGCCCGCGTTCACCCCGGAGAACAGTCCCCACTCCAGGTCGGCCATGATCCATGGGCCGGCTCCGTCACCGTAGCCCCACTGCTTGTTGGCGCCGAAGTAGACGGTCTCCATGATGGCGGGGGAGTCGGCTTGGCCGTCCGTCTGCGCGTTGCCGTAGTCGAAGCAACACCACTGGTTGTAGTGCGTGCCGTCCACGACGGCGTAGATGCCCTCGGGCTGGTCGCCGGTCGCGACGCCGTTGGTGTTGTTGTTGCGGTAGCCGGTGCCGGGCTCCACGCGGACACCGTACGCCTTCTGGCCGCCGATGGTGATCGGGGCCGCGGTCGCGTCGGCGAGGTTGTCGTATCCGCCGGGGGCAGGGCCCTTCCAGTAGCCGGGCGGCGCCTGGGTGAGGCGGTTGTCGCGGCCGGACTGGTCGTAGATGATCGTGATCACACAGGTCGTGCCGGCGCAGAAGGAGTCCTGCGTGGCGGCGTTGACGACACCGCCCGCGCTCAGGACGCCGATGTCGCGGGTGGTGTTGTCGGACGAGCGCCTGACTTGGTAGAGCGGGCCGTTGTAGGCCGCGTACAGGGCACGCGTGGTGCTGTGCGCCGCGACACACGGCGTGCCGCCCGCGGCGTAGATGTCACACGGCTGCGGCGTCGCGGCTTGGGCCGTACCACCGCCGGTCAGGCTGACGGTGGCGAGCGCCGTACCACCGCCGGTCAGGCAGACGGTGGCGAGCAACGCGCTCGCCCCGGCCGCGAGCGACCTTCTCAGGTACCCGGAAAGCATCATGCCTTCTTCTCCCCATCAGGAGTCATGACCGGACGGCACCGATGCGGCAGGCCCGGCCAGCAATGTTAGCGCTAACATTCATGGCCTGCCGAATCGATTCGACGGTCAACGGTAGTGCGAGTCAATTCAATGAGGGTTCCGGCGTCAAGCACGTGGATCACCTCTCTCGGACGCCCGGGGTGCCGTCGCCACCCCGCCTGGGCTCTTGCCGCGATGCGTTCGCCCCGTTCCGGTGAGATGTCATGAAACTTTCATCCCTCGCGTCCGCGACGCTGGGTGTCGTGGTTGATCGCGTACGAGCTCGCGTCCGCACCTTCCTGGCCCGCTACCTTCATGGCCCGCTGAGGCAGAGCCGCTCGACTCATCCCTTGACGTCGCCCTGAAGCAGGGCGGGGGTCAGCGCGGCGTGTAGACCGTCAGGCGGAGGCCGGGATCCTCGTTGGCCTGGAAGGTCGCGTAGTCGAAGGCGCGCCCGCGCAGCACCTTGCCGCCCGCGCCGCCCCGCGTGACGTCGTGCCGTGCCCACCAGCGGCCGAACTCCGGGCAGCCGCGGCGCAGGCGGGCGGCCAGGCCCGTGAAGGCCGGATCGGGCGCCCACAGGTCGAACGCGGCGCGGAACTGGGCGGTGGCGTGCCGCGCCTGCGCGGCCCAGCCGTCCCCGAACAGCTCGCGGGCCGCCGGCGTGAGCAGCAGGTAGACCAGCACGTTGCGGTCGCCGGGCGGCAGCCGGTCCAGGCCCGTGAACAGCTCGGCCGCGGCGGCGTTGACCGCCAGGACGTCCCAGCGGCGGCCGGTCAGGTAGGCGGGCCGGTCGAGGCCGTGCAGCAGGCGGGCCGTGCCGTCCGGTACCCGTTCCCGGGTGAAGGCGGGCAGGTGTGGGCGGCGGGCCAGCGTACGCAGGTGGGCGTGCTCGGTCTCGTCCAGGCGCAGCGCGCCGGCCAGGGCGTCGATCGTGGCGGCGGACGGGGTGACGGCGCGGCCCTGTTCGAGCCGTACGTACCAGTCGATGCCGATGCCCGCCAGCTCGGCCACCTCCTCCCGGCGCAGGCCCAGCGTGCGGCGGCGCGGACGCGGCGGCAGCCCCACCGCCTCGGGGGTCAGCCGTTCCCGCCGGGAGCGCAGGAAGTCGCCGAGCGCGCGGCCACTCACCTCGGCCATGGTCACCGCCTTTCCGCAGGGTGGTATCGGCCCATCCCAGGACGATACCGGTCCTGGTCCCGGCGCCGGCCGGGCGGCCAGGATGAAGCCCGCCAAGGAACAGGTGAAGCCTGCCAAGAGAGAGGAGCGCACGATCATGAAGGCGGCTGTGCTGGCGGAGTTCGGTTCACCGTTGTCGGTGGAGAAGGTGCCGGAGCCCGTCCCGGGCCCTGGCGAGGTGGTGGTGGACGTCGTGGCGGCGCCGGTGCTGCCGTACGCGGCCGAGGTGTTCACCGGACAGCGGCAGTACCTGCTGCCGCTGCCGGCGACGCCCGGCACGGGGGCGATCGGCCGGGTACGCGCGTGTGGGCCCGACGCCACCCGGCTCGCCCCGGGCGACTGGGTGTTGTGCGATCCGACCGTACGGTCCCGGGACGACGCGCTGGCCCCCGACATCACGTTGCAGGGCCTGAGCGCCCGCGGCGAGGGCGGGCTGCGCCTGCACCGGCACTACGGGCAGGGCTCCTTCGCCGAGCGCCTGCTGATCCCCACCGAGAACGCCGTGCCCCTCGGCCCCCTCGAACCCGGCGAGGCGGCGCGGTGGAGCGCGCTGTGCGTGTGCCTCGTGCCGTACGGCGGGCTCCTCGCCGGCCGGCTCCAGCCGGGGGAGACGGTCCTGGTGAGCGGGGCCAGCGGCAACTTCGGCGGCGCGGCGGTCGCCGTGGCGCTGGCCATGGGAGCCGCCCGCGTCATCGCGCCGGGTCGCAACGAGCGCGCCCTGGCCGCCCTGGAACGCCGGTTCGGCGCGCGGGTCAGCACCGTGCGGATCACCGGCGGGGAGGACGAGGACCGCGAGCGGATGGCCGCGGCGGCGGCCGCCCCTGTGGACCTCGTGCTCGACCTCCTCCCGCCGACGGCCCAGGTCGCCGCCGTCCGCGCCGCCGCCATGACCGTGCGCGAGGGCGGCCGGGTCGTGCTCATGGGCGGGGTCGGCATGCTGAACGGCGACGACCTGCCGCTGCCGTACCGGTGGCTCATGCGCAACAACGTCACGGTGCGCGGGCAGTGGCTGTACCCGCGCGACGCCCCCGTGCGGCTGGCCGCCCTGGCCCGGTCCGGGCTGCTCGACCTCGGCCAGTTCGCCGTCACCGAGTTCGCCCTCGACGACGCGGCGGCGGCCGTGACCCACGCCGCCGAGCACGCCGCCCCCTTCCGGCTGACCGTGATCCGCCCTTGACCGTCGTCGTGCGGGACGACGGGCACCCGCGGTCGTCGTGCGTCGCTAAGGGGGCGGGCGGCTCCGTTCTCCCGTAACGGCGAACGGGACCCCTGGAGCACACGACTGGGTGCCGAGGTTCGGGGCCGGAAGCAGCGTGGGGCGTGACACGGCGGCGACCTGGCGACGATAGCTTGATCAATTGTGCATCGTGAGTTACGTCTTCAAGGAGCAGGGGAGACGGCCCTGGGGAAGCGCAGGGGCGTGACGCGCTGGTCATGGTTGCCGGTCGTCCTCGCTCTCGCCGGCTGCTCCATCGCGGCCCCGCCCACGCCGGTGCCCAGCAGCTCGCTGAAGGCCGGGAGCGAGATGGCCGTCCCGGGCCCGGCGCAGGCTCCGGACGGGGAGCGGAGCGTCGTGCATGTCACGGCCCTCGCGCCATCATGTAGCAAGACGTTCAAGGGCACGGGTTTCGTGTACGCCCCTCAGCGGGTGGTGACCACGGCGCACCTGGTGGCCGGTGCCGTTCCCGTGTCGCCGCTCGTGACGACGGCCGACGGCAAGGTGTACGAAGGGCGTGTCGTGGCCTTCGATCCCGATGTCGACGTCGCCGTCCTGTACGTCCCGAAGCTGCCCGCACCCCCGCTGCGCATCACGGCGGCGCCCAAGCCGTTGCTGCCCATTCTTCGGCTTCCGTTGGGTGAGGCGCTCCTGCTCGGTCATCGGAAGGGCGCGACGCGTCTGGAGACGCAGTCGGTCGTGCTTGAGGGGCGGCTTGAGGCGCAAGGGCCCAACCTCTACAAGGAGGGCGAGGTGTCCAGGATGGTCCTCGAGTTCTCCGCCGACACGAGCGAGGGGTTGAGCGGTGCTCCGCTGATCGATGAGGAAGGGGCGGTCATCGGGATGGTCTTCGCCGCGTCCATACACGATCCGGAACGGGGGTACGCGCTGGTAGGGGAGGAGCTTCTGGCCGTCACCGACGGCGCGGCCGATGCCACCGAGTACGTCTCGACCCAGCGGTGCAAGACAGCGGACTGACCGGGCGCGGCCGCTCCACCCGGTCACCTCTCCTGTCCGGATCGCGGGCCGAGCCCGCCGCCCCCTGGAATCGTCGGCTCAGGTGATCTTCGCCAGGTCGATGAGGTAGAGGTCGTCGCCCAGCTGGTACGACAGCAGCCGCCCATCCCGCGCGACCCCAGGGAGCTGAAGGGCGCCCTTCTTGTCGGCCCGCACCAGGAGATCCGCCGACCGCCCCGTCGTCACGTCGTACAGGACGACGATGCGCCCCGCCTGCTCGGCCATGATCGGCGCGACCAGGAAACGTTCGCGGGCGAGGCCGTCCGGCATGAGGCCGTTCACCGGGAGTTCCTTCTCCTCCAGGCCGTCGCGCAGGCGGTAGAAGGTCTTGTCCTGTTCGTCCCGGGTGCCGGTGCAGAGGCGGACGCCGCAGTTGAGGTTGCGGTCGCCGGGGCCCTTGACGGCGGCGCTGGTCTCGCCGGTCTCCACGTTGGTGATCGTGGTGAAGCGCGACCCGTCGTTCGCGGAGTAGATGCCGGGGGAGCCGATCCAGGGCCAGGCGAGCAGGTGCTGCCCCTCGCTGCCGGGCACCGCCTGCGGGGTGCCTCCCGTGGTGGGGAGGGTGAAGACGCCCCCCTCGACCAGGGAGAACACGATCCGGTCGGCGGCGATGGCGAGGGCGTCGAGGCCGGCGCCGTCCCCGCCCCGCACCTCCACGTCGGCGATCGTCGTCGCCTCGCCGCCGGTCAGCGGGGCCGTCCACAGGTGGACGCGGTGGTCCTTCGTGCCGGTCCACCAGGTGACCAGGCCGGCGCCGACGGTGAAGTCCGAGGCGAACGTGACCGTCCCCGTGGGAATCGGCACGTCGGCGACCTTGCGGAGGTCGCCGGTGCCGAGGTCGTACGCGTAGAGGGCGTTGGTCTTCTCGAAGCCGGACCAGGTGGTGACGAGCACCGTCCGGTCGTCGATGAACGCCTGCGGCATGAGCTTCGCCCCGCCAGGCCCGCGGGCGGGCACCTTCCGTACGGCGTCGGGCCACACCTGCTCCACGGGCGCGGGCAGCGGCCAGGCGGAAACTTCGGGGGCCCGTGGGGTGTCGGTCGCGGCCTCCCGTGACGTGCTGGGCACCGCCGCCGTCACGTCCCCGTGGCGCAGCACGGTCACCGTCCCGCCGGCCACGACCGCCACGGCCGCCGCCGCCAGCACCGCCTGGGCGAAGCCGCGCCGGCGGCGGCGCCGGTAGCCGGACTCCAGGTGGGCGGGCAGGCCGCTGGGCATCCGGGGCGCGTTCTGGGACGCGCTGCCGAGCGTCCTGCGCAGGGTGTCCTCAAGGTCGTTCATCGCGCGTTCCCTCCTCCGTCCAGGTGCGGGTGCGGCCGGCCCCCGGCCGGTGCGGGTGGTCGTGTGTCGACGGTCAGCGCAGGTGGTGGCAGGTCTTCGGCCGGTACGGCGGCGCGGAGCTTGTCGAGCGCCCGTGACGCCTGGCTCCGTACCGTCCCCCGTGAGATACCGAGCACATTGGCGATCTCCGCGTCCGTGAGCTGCTCGTAGTAGCGCAGCACCAGGACGGCGCGTTGCTTGCGCGGCAGGCCGGACAGCGCCTGCCACAGCGTGCGCTCGTCCCCGCGCGGCAGCGTGTCCTCGTGGGTGCCGTCCGGCAGGTCCCAGGCGAGCAGCTCGCGCCGGCGCAGCCGCCACACCGACAGGTGCAGCCTGGCCATCGTGGTGCGGACGTAGCTCTCGGGGCTCTCCTTCGAGCGCAGCCTCGGCCAGGCGCCGCGCAGCCTCAACAGCGCCTCCTGCACGAGGTCGGCCGCGTCGTGCGGATTGCCGGCCAGTACGTATCCGTACCGCAGGAGCGCGTCACCCCGTTCGGCGACGAAGTCCGCGTAGCGGGGATCACCGTCCAACTGTCTCGACCCTTCGTTGTCTCCATCACTCCCAAGAGGACGAACCGCCGGGAACTGTTGCACGGTGGCCCGCGGCTTAGGTCCAAAGGAGGAGGGCCGCTCGATCTCGGGACCGACGCGGGTGGCGGCGGCCGGGCGTAGCGTCCCGGTCATGGACGACACCGGGACGCTGGAAGAAGCGTACGAGCGGCTGCACAGGACGGGCCCCGAGTTCGAGGGCTGGCTGTCCAACCACGGTCCGATGGCGGTCGAGGCGATGGTCAGGCACGGGTACGGCCGCGACGTGCACCGCTGGCTCGACGGCTACGTCGCCCGGCTGGACGAGCTGCCGCGCGGCACCTCGCCCGTCGGCGAGCAGGAGTGGCGCGAGGCGCTGGGCGACGCGCGCCGGCTCGGCGACTGGCTGGCCTTCTTCGACAGGGAGGTGCGGGAGCGGCCGTGGCGGGACGTGCTGGAGACGTGGTGGCCCCGGCTGCTGCCCGGCATCGCGGCCGGGGCCACGCACGGGGTGATCCGCACGGGGCACGCGGTGCACGCACTGCTGGAGAAAACGGGCGAGGGCCGACACGCCCAGACGGGCGAGGGCCGACACGCCCAGACGGGCGAGGGCCGACACGCCCAGGCGGGCGAGAGCCGGCTGGCCGAGGACGAGGCGGATGAGAGCCGGCTTGCCGAGCTGGGGCAGGCGCTCGGTTACTGGGCGGCGCGCTGGCAGCCGGTCGCCGCGTTCGGCGCGCCGTCCGGGACGGCGGGGCCGGAGCGGGCCCTGGCCGGGGTGCCGCGGGTGCCGGACCAGAGCAAGGGCATCAACCACCGGCTCGCGCAACTGGCGGAGCTCGACGGCTGGGGTGCGTCCGTGGCCGCGCTCGAACCGGCCGCCGACCCCGAGCAGGCCCGCGCGCGCCTCGCCGCGCTGGCGGACGCGGCGACCCTCCGCTACGTCACGCACGCCCACGGCAACGCCGTCATGCTGGTCCACACGGCGACCGCCCCGACGGCCGTGCTGCGGGCCCTGCCGGCGCTGCCGCGGGAGATGTGGGGTGCCAGCCTGAACGCGGCGTGGGCGGCGGGCGCCGCGGTGACGGCCGCGTACGCGCCCGCCGAGCCGGTGGAACGGAAGGAGCTGCCGGACGGGCCAGCGTCGGCGGAGGAGGTGTTCGAGCTGGCCGTACGGCACGGGGACGAGCACGTGATCAAGCTGGCCGACACGGCGCTCGACGTGCATCACCGCACCGGCGATCCCGGCGCGCTCGCCGCCGTGACCCGCGCCGCCGCGCTGATCGCCCCCGCCTGAGGCTGCGGGAGGACTGTCCGCCCTTGCCTCCGGCCGAGGCCGCGAGCCTCCGGACGGAGGGGGCTTCGACCTGAGGCCGCGAGCTTCAGGACGAAGGGGGCAGCGAGCTGCCCGAATGCGAAGCGTCCTCATTCGGCTACGAAACGCCGATCCCTCCGGCAGACTGCTGTCCCGAACGAAAGCGACAGATCGAACCAGCAAGGGCGGCGATCATGGCTGGAGTGGCAGGGAAGGGCAGGGCGGGCAACCTGCCCGTGGAGACCACGAGCCTCATCGGCCGCCAGGAGGAGCTGGCGCGCATGGCGGCGCTGCTCGGCCAGGCCAGGCTGGTGACGGTGACCGGGGTGGCCGGCGTCGGCAAGACCCGGCTGGCCCTGCGCGCCGCCGCCACCCTCCAACCGAGCCTGGAGCACGGCGCCTGGTGGGTGCCGCTGTCGCCGATCGGCCAGCCGGGCGCGGTGCTGTACGCGATCGCCGAGTCGCTGCCGATGGCCGACCGGACCACCCGCCCGATCAGCGAGGTCCTGGCCGAGTACCTGGCGGACCGGGAGCTGCTGCTCGTGCTGGACACCTGCGAGCACCTGATCGAGGAGTGCGCGACGATCGTCACGACGCTGCTGGCGGCCGCTCCCCGGCTGCGGGTGCTGGTCACCAGCCGCCGCTCGCTGAGCGTCACCGAGGAGGAGACCCTGGTCCTGGGGACGCTGCCGGTGCCGGTCTCCGGCAAACGGGCGCTGGAGGAGACGGCAGGGGCGCGGGAGGAGGCGGACGCGGTGCGGCTGCTGTCCGAACGGGCCGCCGCCGCGCTGCCCGGCTTCACCCTGGACGACGGCGATCGCGAGGCCGCGGCCCTGGTGTGCCGGCGGCTGGAGGGCCTGCCGCTGGCCATCGAGCTGGCCGCCGCCCGCCTGGCCGAGATGTCGATGGCGGAGCTGGCCACCCGGCTGTCCGACCGGTTGTCCCTGCTCGGCGACACCGCGCAGGCCGTGTACGGCACCGTCCCGCCGTGGCACCAGGCGTTGCGTACCGCGATCGGCTGGAGTCACCAGCTCTGCACCTCCGAGGAGCGCCTGACGTGGGCGCGGTTGTCCGTCTTCGCCGGCTCCTTCGACGTCGGGGCGGCGGCCCAGGTGTGCGGGGACGAGCGGCTGCCCGGCGAGCGGATCCCCGAGCTGCTGTCGGCGCTGGCCGCCAAGTCGCTGCTGATCTGGGAGCCGACCGGCGGCGGCGAGCGGTACCGGATGCTGGACACGATCCGCGAGTTCGGCGCCTTCTACCTGCACCAGCTCGGCGAGCAGGACGAGCTGCGCCACCGCCACCTCGACCACTACCGGGCGCTCGCCCGCGCGGGCGACGCCGCCTGGCTCGGGCCCGACCAGTTCGCCTGGTACGACCGGATGACCGCCGAGCACGACAACCTGCGCTCCGCCCTGGAGTTCGCCCTCGCCCACCCGGGGGACCAGGCCGCGCTGGAGTTGGCCGGCGACCTGTGGTTCTACTGGTACAGCTGCGGGATCGCCAAGCAGGGCGCGCACTTCCTGGCGCGGGCGCTGGCCGCCGAGACGGAGCCGGGGCGGGCCCGTACCAAGGTGTTGTGGGTGGCGGGCCTGATCAGCACGATCCAGGGCGACGGGCGCGCGGGGACGGCGCTGGCGCGGGAGAGCATGCGTGCGGCCCGGCAGCAGGACGACGCCGCCGCGCTGGCGGCGGGACAGAGCGTCTACATGGCCGCCGCGCTGATCTCGGGCGAGGCCGAGCAGACGATGGCGTTGTCGAGGGACGTGCACGCGCACATGCTGTCGAAGGGCGTGCCCGCGCACATGTCCGAGCAGGAGGAGCAGGCCGAGCAGGGCGGGCAGGGCGAGCTGACCCTGGCCTACTGCCTGAGCGCCCTGTGCGCGGCGGCGGCCTACAACTTCTACAGCTCCAACGAGGAGGCGCTGGCCGTCTGCGAGCTGCTGGACCGCGACTGCGACCGCCACGGTGAACGCCTGATGCGCTCGCACAGCGACGTCGTCCGTACCGATGCGGAGCTGAGCCGCGGCCGTCCCGACGTCGCGCAGTCCTACGCCCGCTCGGCGCTGAAGATCAAGCATCGGCTGAACGACGCGCTCGGCGGCGCCGTCCTGCTCGACATGCTCGCCCGCGCCGCCGCCGCGCTGGGCGAGGGGGAGCGGGCCGCCTGCCTGCTCGGCCTGGCCCAGCAGGTGTGGAACCGGATCGGCCGGCCGCAGATCGGCATCGCCACCTGGGTCGAGGCGCGCCAGGACTGCGAGGCCAAGGCGCGTAGCCTGATCGGGGACGCCCCGTACGAGAGGGCCTACCAGGCGGGTTACGACGCCGACCCGCTGGACGTCGGGATCGCGTACGCGAGCGGCGCTGCCGGAGCCGGCCTGCCGGCATGACTTCGAGGTCTCAACGCTGGATCCTGCCGACGATCCTGCTCGCCGAGGTCGCCATCGCCGTGGCGGACGAGGCGGCCGTCACCGTCTCGATGTCGGGGCTCCTGCTGATCGGGCCGCTGGTCGCCGCGCACTGCCTCCTCAGCCCCAGGCTCACCGCCCTGGCCGCGGGAACGGCGCTCGCCCTGGCCGTGCTGCTGGTCACCCCCGAGATGGTGCCCGACCATCTCGTCCGCGTGCTGCTGGTGGCCACCAGCGGGTTGTGGGCGGTGCTGACGGTGCGGAGGTACCGGGAGTACCGGATCGCCGTGACCCGCCTGGCCCGCCTCGCCGAGACGACGCAGCAGGCGATCAGCCCGCCGCTGCCCGCGGAGCTGGGCGGCCTGAACCTGGCGGCCCGCACGCGCTCGGCCACGCCCGGCGCCCGCCTGGGCGGCGACCTGCACGAGGCCATCGCGACCCCCACCGGCCTGCGCCTGATCGTCGGGGACGCCAAGGGGCACGGCATCGACGCCCTCAGTCACGCCGCCGCCGTCCTGGCCGCCTTCCGGCGCAGCGCCCTCACCGCCCCCGACCTGACCTGCCTGGCCCGCCAGCTCGACACCCGCCTGGCCGGCGAGCTGGGGGAGGAGGACTTCGTGACGGTGCTGCTGGCCGAGTTCGGGCGCGACCACGTGACGCTCGTCAACTGCGGGCATCCGCCGCCGATCCGCATCGGCGCCACCCTGGACACCCTCGGCGTGCGTCGGCCGTCCCCGCCGCTGGGCCTGTCGCCCGACCCGTACCCGCAGCGGATCCGGCTCCTGCCCACCGACCGCCTGCTCCTCTACACCGACGGCCTGACCGAGGCCCGCACGCCCGGCGGCGCGTTCTTCCGCCTCGACGACCGCCTGCACGCCGCGCTGGCCGCCCCCACCCTGGACCAGGCCCTCGACGAGCTGCTGGACGCGCTCGACGAGTACACCGGCGGGCCGGTCGCCGACGACGACCTGACCCTCGTCCTGGCCCAGGCCGCCCCGTCCACGCTGCCCAGCCCGCTGTCGGCGCCGGTCCCTGAGGACCGGCGTCATCCGGTACGGCGGCGGCCGTAGGTCAGCCGCCGCAGCACGATCTCGGCCGGCCCCCGGTGCCCGGCCACGCGCATCACCTCGGCCAGCACGATCGAGACCACCCAGACGGCCACCGCGACGCCGAGCGCCGCCGCGTACCCCATGTCGTCGTGCAGCCCCAGCGTGAACGGATAGAACAGCACCACCCACACCAGCGCCTGGAACAGGTAGAACGTCAGCGACCGCCGGCCCAGCGCGGCCAGGGCCGTGGTGAGGCGGCCCTCGCGGTCGCCGGCCGCGACGAGCCCGATGGCGGCGGCCAGGCCGATGCCGCCCGCGTACCCGGTCAGGTCGTGCGCGACCGCGACCGCCCAGCTCACCGCGGCCGAGTCCGTCGTCCACGCGCCCGCCGCCATCAGCGCGGACGGCAACCGCCCGGCCAGCGCCAGGCCGAGCCCCAGGGCGGCGATGCGGCGCAGCAGCGGCAGGTGCCGCTCCGGCTCGTCGAGCAGGCGGCGGCGCGCGGCCAGGACGCCCAGCACCATGGCGGGCACCACCATGACGGTGGAGACGACGGTGTTGACGGGCCAGGCGGGCAGGGCGGCGACGAGGTGGGCCGCGAACGTCGGCTCCATGATCTCGGCGATGGTCGCCGGGTCGTCCTGCGCGGCCACGCTCTGCCAGGCCAGGAGCAGCGTCGCCGGCACGAGCGTCAGGCCGCCCGTCCACCACAGGGCCGCGATCCGGGCTCGTACGATCGGCGCGAGCACCAGCAGGGTGAGCCCGTAGACGGCGACGATGTCGATCGGCACGAACACCACGGCGTTCAGGAACCCGATCACGATCAGCCACCACCCCCGGCGCCGCAGCAGTCTCCTGACGTCCGGCCAGTCGCTGCCCCTGGCCTGCTGACTCGCGAGTAACTGGATCAGGCCGTACCCGAACAGGAACACGAACATGTTCCTGGCCTGGTTGTCCGCCACCAGCGACTTGACGAACTTCGCGCCGGCGTCCAGCCACGCCGGGCCCGTGTTCCAGTCGTCGACGAAGGCGGGCGCGTGGGAGAGGGCGATGAGCAGCAGCATCACGCCGCGGGCGAGATCGGGCGCGAGGGACCTGGCGGACACGGCGGTCCCGGGCCGATGACGAGATATTACGTCTTCAGTCATTCCTGAAAGCTAGATTGCTTTCACTTCCCCGTCAACTCTTCGGCTCGCATTTCCGCAGGTCATTGCAATGACGATGGAGCTGAACGCAAAAACGGAGGGCTTGCAATGAGATGCCGCTGAAGGCAAACTGAATTCCCCGACCCCAGCCCAGGAGGCGTACCCCCCATGCCAGGCGGCAGGCTCACCCACGACGAACGCCGGACCATCGAGCAGGGCCTGGCCGACGGGCTCACCTACTCCGAGATCGCCCGCCGCCTCCAGCGTCCCGTCTCCACCGTCACCCGCGAGGTCACCCGCAACGGCGGTCCCGCCGCCTACCAGGCCGACCGCGCCCACGCCGCCACCGCGACCCGCGCCCGCCGCGGCACGACCACCCGCCCGCCACGCCCGGCCCCCGCCGACGGACGCGACCCCGCCACCATCAGGACGCTGGAGGAACGCTTCACCACCATGCTCGTCGACACGGGCCTCGCCCGCACCCCCGCCCGCGTCCTCGCCGCCCTCTACCTCACCGACAGCGGCACCCTCACCGCCGCCGAGCTCGTCCAGCGCCTCCAGGTCAGCCCGGCCTCCATCTCCATGGCCGTCGCCCAGCTCGAACAGCAGCAGCTCATCCGCCGCGACCGCGACCCCCGCCGCCGCCGCGACCGCTACGTCATCGACGGCGACATCTGGTACCAGTCGTGGCTCGCGAGCGCCCGCAGAAGCGCCCACCTGGCCGACGTCGCCCACGACGGCGCCCAAGCCTTGGGCCCCACCACCCCGGCCGGCGCCCGCCTCAAAAACATGGGCCGGCACCTCCGCCAGCTCAGCGACGACATGATCCGCGCGGTCGAAAAGTGGCGCGAGACCCCCCTTGAGGACGAGTAGGCGAGCGGCGGGCCCCGACGGGCCATAGGGTCCCCGCATGACAGAAACGTCCGCCACCGGCCAGTTGCACCACGTCGAGCTCTGGGTCCCCGACCTGGGCCGCGCCGAGGCGAGCTGGCGGTGGCTGCTGGAGCAGCTCGGTTACACCCTCTACCAGAGCTGGCCGGACGGGCGGAGCTGGCGTCTGGGGGCCACGTACGTCGTGATCGAGCAGTCCCCCGCCCTCACCGCCGCCCGCCACGACCGCCGCCGTCCCGGACTGAACCACCTGGCCTTCCACGCCGGCACCCGCGACCGGGTGGACGCCCTGGCCGGGCAGGCGCCCGCGTACGGCTGGACGCTCATGTTCGCCGACCGGCACCCGTACGCGGGCGGGGACGGGCACTACGCGGCCTACCTGGAGGATCGGGACGGGTTCGAGGTGGAGCTGGTGGCAAGACCGTGAAGAGCGGGTGGACAGGGAGGCGCGGGCGGCGGCATCATGACGTTCATGATCTATGGAAAGGGCGGCCACCGCCCCGGCCGGTGAGGCCCGGCACGAGGAAGCTGAGCGACGGCGGCGACCGGCTCACCTTCCTGGCACACGCGATCTCCATGTCCGACAGGCACGGCCCCGGCCCCTGGCCGGCGCAGGCCATGGCGGACCTTCCCGACGAGCCTCCTCGCCCGGACGGCGTCCCGTACATGCCTTCCGTGGTCATGGACGGCGTCCGCACCCACCACTTCGCCTTCACCCCCGACCGCGACACCGCCCGGGAGGTCGCCGGGCTGCTCCAGGAGCGGGTTCCGTACCGGAGGCTGCACGACCGCCTCGCGGACGCCGGCGCGTTGCAGCTGAGCGACGAGCTGGTGCGGGAGCTGGTGGGCAGGCGGCTGGGCCGGCGGCAGGTGTACGAGGCCGGCCGGTGGCTGGCCGAGCACGGCACGCGGCGCGAGGCCGTGAAGGTCGGCATCGTGCTGGTCGGCGTGTCCGGCAGCGAGCGGGACCGGGAGCTGCTGCTCCTGCTCGGCACGCTGGAGGAGTTCACCCTGTACGCGGTCGTCGCCCTGCTGCGCACCCAGCCGGCCGGGGAGGGGGAGCGGGCGGTGTACGAGCTGGCCAGGCGGGTGAGCGGCTGGGGCCGCATCCATGCCGTCGAACGCCTGGAGGACACCGACGACCCCGAGATCAAGGCGTGGCTGCTGCGCGACGGCTTCCGCAACGGCGTCATGGACGAGTACCTCGCGCCGCTCGCCGCCACGACCGGCGACCTGTACGCGGCGCTGCTCGACCCCGAGCCGGACGAGGCGCTGGTGGACGGCGCCGGCGGCATCCTGGCCGCGCTGGCTCGCGGCGAGGGCGGCCCCACTACGGGGCTCAGCGCGTACGGCGAGGCGGTGCCCGCCCTGGCCCGCTACGCCGACCTGGCCGCGTCGGGGCGGGCCACGCTCCAGCGCCTCGACCACCTTCTGACCATCCGCCGGCACCTGCACCAGCCCCCCGGGCACTGGCTCGACAGGGACGTGGCGGCGCTGCGGCGGCGCTACTCGGATGTGATCGGCCAGCCGCGCTGGACCGAGCTGGCGCTGGCGGGTGTCCAGGATCCCGAGGGGGTGGGCTTCGACCTGGCCCGGCGCTGCGCGTCCAGGCTGGGCCTGCCGATCCTGCCGCAGCTCGTGGCGCGCCTCCGCGTGGACGCCGCCGACGACGCGACCTGGCAGGACGTCCTCGGCCTGGCCGACACCGGCACGCTGGTCGCGCTGGCGGAGGAGCTGCTGCCGCTGGACGCCCTGGCCTGCGGGCCGGCCGAGCGGGTCGTCGTCGGCAACGGTCACGAGCGCGCGCTGGAGCTGGTGGTGTCGGAGCTGGAGTGGCACCCCGGCCTGGGTCTGCCGCTCATCCGGGCGGCGCTGGCCGGCCGGGGCGTCCGGGCCCGCCGGTGCGGGTTGCGGGCGGTGCGCGCCTGGCTGCGCCCGCCGGAGGAGGCGGTCGCATGGGTACGGGCGGCGCACGCGTCAGAGCCGGACGCCGAGCTGCGCACCGACATGGCCGACTTCTTGGACGGGCTCCGGCAGGCGACATGACCGCCTGAGCGGGGGCGGCCCGGTCACGTATCGGACAAAACCGCCATGGCGTGACGAATCAGGATTCGACGCCACTTCACTCTTAGTTCAGGAAATTGTCAGACATCAGCATGAAGCCGGTATAACGTCTGCCTTTGATCACCGAACGTCGAAGACGGGGTACCGCACCAATGCGCAAGGTCCTGACACTCACCCTCGCCGCCACCTCCGCCCTCTCCCTCCTGACCGCCACCCCGGCCACCGCCGCCGACCGCCCCGGGACCTCCCGTCCGAGGTCTACGGGGGCGCCTGGACGGCCGGCCACGTCCAGGGCATGGCCATCGACCAGCGCAAGGGGTTCATGTACTTCTCCTTCACCAACCTCCTCGTCAAGACCGACCTCCAGGGCAAGCTCGTCGGCTCCGTCACCGGCTTCACCGGCCACCTGGGCGACCTCGACTTCAACACCCAGGACGGCCGCGTGTACGGCTCGCTGGAGTACAAGGAGCAGGAGTCGTTCTACATCGCGATCTTCGACGTCGACCGCATCACCGCCCCCGACATGGACGCCCAGACCACCGACGTGGTCAAGACCGTCTACCTCAAGGAGGTCGTGGACGACTACGTGGCCGACATGAACGGCGACGGCAAGTTCGACGGCAACGTCGGCAACACCCCCGACCACCGCTACGGCTGCAGCGGCATCGACGGCGTCTCCTTCGGCCCCGAGTTCGGCAAGAAGCACGGCAAGCAGAAGCTGACCGTCGCCTACGGCATCTACGCCAACACCACCCGTCAGGACAACGACTACCAGGTCCTGCTCCAGTACGACATCCAGCAGTGGAAGAAGTACGAGCGCCCGCTCACCGAGAGCGACCCGCACAAGAGCGGCCCCGAGCGGGTGGACGGCAAGTACTTCGCCTACACCGGCAACACCACCTACGGCGTCCAGAACCTCCAGTACGACGAGCACACCGGCAACTGGATGATGGGCGTCTACAAGGGCACCAAGCCGCAGTTCCCCAACTACCCGTTCTTCATGGTGGACGGCGGCGCCCGCCCCAGGACGGGCGAGCTGGCCGGCCAGCCGCAGGCCGAGCGCGGCAAGCTCCTCACGCTGGCGCCCGGCGGTCTCCAGGACGCGGCGACGGGCGTGCGCGGGTGGCAGTTCAACGGCGAGTACGGGCTGATCTCGCTCGGCGGCGGCCGCTACTACGTCGCCAAGGCCGACAAGGTGACGGAGGACGGCGTCTCCAAGCACACCGGCACCGCCCAGCTCTACCGCTGGACCGGCCAGTCCCCGACCCCGTTCGAGCGCCTCGGCTGACCGCGCCGCGCGGTCTCCCTCGCCTCCGCATGACCCGCCTGCGGACAGCCAGTAAGGGCTGTTAGGGTCGAGCCTTATCCCGTGAACGAGTAAAGATTTCTGCCTGGGAGGGTCATGCGGACCGCTGGGAAGATCGCGATCATCACGACGGTGCTGGCCGGGGCCGCCGTTCCCATGACGGCTACGGCGCAGGCCGCGCAGGGGGCGTGGGTGGCCTACCACAACCTGAGCGCGAGCCAGAGCGTCGCCCGGGTCAAGCAGCTCAAGGAGCAGGGCTACCGGCCGATCACGGTGAACGTCTCCGACGGGGAGCGGTACGCCGCCGTCTGGGTCAAGGGCGGGTCGTCCAACGAGTGGGGCATCTGGCAGGGCATGTCGGCCGGCGGGTTCCAGAAGCGGTTCGACGCCGGGCTGAAGGAAGGGGCGCAGCCGGTCAGCGTCTCCGCCACCGGGCCCGCCGACTCGGCCGTGTTCACCGCCGTCTTCGAGAAGAAGTCCGGCGCGTTCCTCGCCAGGTCCGGCCTGACCCCGTCCGCCTTCGCCACCGCCAACAAGCAGGCCACCGCCAAGGGGCTCGCGCTGACCTCGGTGGACGCCTACGGCACCCCCGACGACGTCCGGTACGTCGGCGTGTGGAGCGCCAACAGCGGCGGCGCCTGGTACTACACCTACGGCAAGTCGCTCAAGCAGCACGAGGCCGAGGTGTACGCCAAGAAGGAGAAGGGGTTCCGGCCGGTCAAGGTGGCCGTGGCGCCTGACGGAACGTACACGGCGGTGTGGCGCAAGGACGGGGTGAAGTCCTGGGCGCACTACGTGGACATGAGCGCCGCCGGCTACCAGCGGCGCTTCGACGAGCTCAAGGGCAAGGGGCTCGCGCCGGTGCAGGTCAACGCGGAGAACGGCAAGTACGCCGCCATCTGGCAGTAAGAACCCGGCGCCAGAGGCGGCACGGCCGCACCGCGGCCTCCTCGGGGCAGCGCCGGCGGCCTCACCGCGTGAGGATGCGGACGTCGCCCGTGGTGCTGGCGGCCGAGATCCTGCGCTTGCCGTCCCGGTTGTTCTGGACCTCCGAGCGCGTGCTCCCGTCCTTGCTGGTGGCCGTCACCGCGTAGGTGCCGGAGGGGACTCTCGCCGTCACCCCGCCGTCCTTCGACTGCAGGTCGAGGGTGGTCGGCGGGGTGGCGAAGGCCACGTCGATCGACCCGTCCGAGGTGCGGCAGCGCACGTACGCGGACTTCAGCCCCTGCGCCTTGATCGAGCCGTCGCTGCGCAGCCGCAGCCGGCCGGAGGCGCCGGTCACCTGGATGCGCTCCCGGCTCTTCGCGTCGACGTCCTGGGTGAGGTCGTCGAGGACGAGCCCGTCCGGCACGTCGATCGAGAGCCGCACGCCGGGCGGGACCTTGACGTGGTAGCGGGCGCCGCAGTCGCCGAAGACGATGGTGCAGCTGGCGGACAGCCGCAGGGCGCCGTCCCGCAGTGACCAGGAGGGGGCGTCGGCCGCTTTGCCGCGCACCCAGCGCTCCACCTGCACAGTGCCGGCGCTGCCCTGGAGGACGCGCACGCCGCCCAGGGACGCGTTGATCTTGAGGTCGGTCCCGCTGAAGGGGAACGACTGGGCGGCATGGACCTCTTCAGCCTCCAGGTCCATGCCGCAGCCGGCGACCACTGTCGCCAGGAGCGCCGCACATGCCGCTGATGCCGCGATTCGCCTCATGGCACCGATCGTGGCCGAACGGCCCGGCCCGGCCATCGACCGTCCGGCCGACCCGCTCCAGGCCCGCCTCGGCCATTCGGCCAATCGAGCTACAGCGCCGACAGCAGCGCGTTCACCTGACCGAGCGGATCGGCGCCGAGCGGCCGCACGACGACCGTCGCGGCCCCGGCCACCCACAGGCTCTTGACGAATGCCGCCGCCCCCTCGGCGCCGCCGGACGCCATCGCGACGTCCTCGGGCGGCACCCCCAGGAACCCGGCCTGCCCGGCCACCATCGCCGCCACCTCCTCGGCGCTGTCGGAGCCGATGCGCAGGAACGTGAAGACGACCAGCTCGTGATCCTCGCCGGCGCCGATCGTCTCGACGATGCCGGGCACCTGGCCGGGCCCCACGCCCTCGGGCACGATCGTGCCCTGCGCGAGCCGGCCCGACAGCGCCAGCGAGCGCGGGCCCTTGACCCCGGCCAGCACGGGCGGCGGCTCGGCCGGCGGGTGCACCAGGGACACCTCGTCGAGGTGCACCTCCTTGCCGTGCAGGGTGACGGTCTCGCCGCGCAGCAGCGCGCTCACGGACGTGATCGTCTCCTCCAGGAGGGCGAGCGGCGAGGCGGGCGCGGCGCCGACCTGGCGCATCCAGTCTTGTACGCCGTGCCCGATCCCGGCCGCCAGCCGCCCCGGGTGCACGCGCGCGAGGTTGCCCAGCTCCATTGCCAGCAGCATCGGGTTGCGCAGGGGCGCGGGGGCGATGCCGAGGCCGACGCGCAGCCGGGAGGTGACGGCCAGCGCCGTGGCGGCCGAGGTGAGGCCGCCCGTCCAGCCCAGGTCCTCCACCACCCACAGGTCGTCGACGGTCGTCTCGTCGAGCGCTTTCGCGAACGGGACGAGCTGCTCGGGCGGCAGCCCCCGGTCGAACATGACGCCGAGTCTCACGATGCCCTCCAGTAGTAGCGGAACAACCGTCCGGTCTCCGAGTATCCAGCACGCAGGAAGGCGTTGGCGGTGGGGACGTTCGCGACGTCGGTGGCGGCCACGACGCGCTGCAGGCCGGCCTCGGCAAGCGTGCGGGTGCCCCGGGCGAGCAGGTCGTCGACGTAGCCGTGGCCGCGGTGCTCGGGCACCACCCCGATGTAGGCGATCGAGTGGTCGTCGGGCGCGACCAGCCCGACGGGGGAGTCGCCGAGGTAGCCGATGACGAACCAGCCGGGCTTGGCCTTGCGGCTCATCAGGTCGTCGTACATCCAGCGGGCCTCGTGCTCGGCGCCCGACGTGGCCAGCTCCACCTGCGTGTCGTGGTCGAGCGAGCCCTGGGAGATGCGCACGAGCAGGTCGATCACCTCGGCCGGGTCCATGCGGCGCGCCGGACGGTACGTCAGCCTGCCCGGATCGTCGGGGACGCCGCTCACGGCCACCCACTCCAGCAGCAGCCGCTCGACCTCCATCACGAACCCGGCCTCGAGCAGCGCCTCGTGCTCCACCGCGCGATCGACGGCGGGGTCGAGCCCGGGCTGGAGCGAGATGTCGTGGATCACCTTGGTCAGGCCCATCGCGGCGAGGCTGCGGCGCAGCAGGTCACCGGCCGCGACGGGGTCGGGGCCCGGGTCGAACTGCCAGACGATCGCCGGATCCGAGCCAGGAAAGGGCGCCCAGTAGGCCAGGCGGGCCTGCCCTTCCGCGAAGCACCACTCCGGCCTGGTCCTGCCCTCGTCGAAGGCGGCGCGGAGCTGGGAGCGAGCAGGCTCGGGGAACTGGTCGAACAACGTGAAAGCCTCCGCACCTCAAGGGGGCTCTCCCGCGACGCCCGTGACGTCGGCACGGCTCGTGGGAAGGTGTGCCCAACATGACATGACCATGTTCTCGCA
Source organism: [Actinomadura] parvosata subsp. kistnae (assembly GCF_900323885.1). Taxonomy (GTDB): domain Bacteria; phylum Actinomycetota; class Actinomycetes; order Streptosporangiales; family Streptosporangiaceae; genus Nonomuraea; species Nonomuraea composti. Next base: position 4,027,319 of record NZ_OOHJ01000018.1, read on the forward strand.
CACCTCTTACCGGTTTCGCCCGTGCTCGGCGAGGTGCTGCTCAGGCGGCGCTGGCCAGCGCGGCGCGCGCCTCGGTGAGGGAATCGCTCGTCTCGAAATGCCGGTCGAGATTGGTGATGGTCAGCAAATGGCGGATCATTCCGGGCGCGAGGACCAGAATCATGCGCCCGTTGAACTCCTGGACGTGATTGAGCGTGGACACCAGCACGCCGAGCCCCACCGAATCGCAGAACGGCACTTCCGTCAGGTCCACGACGACGTTGAGCGGGTCGGCGGCCGCCAGGGCCTGCTCGAGCTCCGCGCGCAGCCGGGGCGCGCCTGCCACGTCGAGATCACCTGTGACGTGCAGAACCGTACAGGGCTCCTCCCGCCAGTGTCTGACCACCATGGGCCTCACCTGCCCGACGCCTAGATAATTATGCCTATTTCTTACATATGTTCTCCATTGCCGTTTTGGTGGTTGGTGTAACGCTCGGCCGAGCAGTTGGGGTCCCCGTTGACTTCTGTTGCTGGACTTTCAGCTGGTCGCTGCCCAGAATCAGCTCGATCCCGTCGAGCTCCACCTTGCGCAGCTCCGCCCCCGGAATGGCGGCGGCGACCACTTTCGCCTGCGCCTCGAAACCCTCGCCGTAACGGACGAACGTCTGCTTGTAGTCCTTCTTCGAGGTGTTGCCGGGCTTGCCGGGCACCTTGAACCCGTAGGCGACCAGGTCGTCCTTCATGCGGGCGGCCAGGCCGGTGATCAGCGTGCCGTTCTTGACCTCGAGTGTGATCTGGTCGGGGGTGACCGCCGACGGCTTGGGGGAGGCGGAAGCGGAGGCCGAGGCGGACGGCGTGGGCTTGGTGAGGTCCTGGTCCGCGTCGATCCTGGCGAACAGGTCGCGGGCCGCCTGCTTGTCCCACAACACCGCCGACTCGCCCGTGGGCGCCTTGAAGTCGACGTCGGCCAGCGGCACCTCGGCGAACTTCACGTCCGACAGCGACACGTCCCGCATCTGCGTGGCCAGCCCGAGCAGCCCGTCGTCGGGGTCGACCTTCACCGTGCTCAGCGTCGACTGGATGAACGAGGCCAGCTTGGCCGGGTTCGCCAGCGTGTCGGCGCTCAGCGCCCGGTTGAGCAGGGCCGAGATGACCTGCTGCTGCCGGTCGATGCGGTCGAGGTCGGAGCGGGCGGTCGCGCGGGTGCGCGCGTAGCCGAGCGCCCGCACGCCGTCGAGCTGGTGGGTGCCGGCCGGCAGGCTGAGCGCGATCTTGGTGTCGTTGATCGGTACGGGCGTGCAGACGGTGACCCCGCCGAGGGAGTCGACGACGTCGATGAAGCCCAGGATGTTGACCTCGATGTAGCGGTTGATCTCAAGCCCGGTGGCCGCCTCGACGGTCTGCTTGGCCAGCTTCGGCCCGCCGAACTGATAAGCAGAGTTGATCTTGTGCTCGCCCTTGCCCGGGATCGTCGTCCACGTGTCGCGCGGCAGGCTCACCACCGTGACCTTGCTGTGGTCCTCCGACAGGTGGATGACCATCATCGTGTCGGTGCGCTGGCCGCTCTCACGGCCCAGCTTGAGCCGGTTCTGCTGCTGGCGGGTGAGGTCGTCGCGCTTGTCGACGCCGACCAGCAGGATGTTCTCGGCGCCCGTCGAGGCGGGGGCCGTCACGCCGGCGTCGACCGTGCCGATCTGGCGCGGGGTCGCCCACACCACGCCCGTGGCGAGCAGCACGCCCGTGGACAGGAAACCGGCGACCAGGACGTTGCGGCGGCGGGCCTTGGCACTCCTGCGCGGCGGCCTGCGAGTGCGGACGGGTGTCGTCAGCTTGACGCCGCCGTAGGCGTCTCCGCCCACGAGCACACCGCCGTCCTCCTCGTCCGGGTCGCGCATACCGTCTCCCTTTTGTCACCCCGGAGGATCGGCCTTTCGATTGCCCTCCTCCCACGGTCGTACAGTAGCGTGAGCCCCGCCATGAAGCAGTTCCCCGACTCGCCGCACGCGCCCGCGCAGACGCGCGGCTGGCCCCCCATCTCCGTCGTCATGCCGGTCCTCAACGAGGAACGGCACCTCCGCGAGGCCGTCGAGATGGTCCTCGCCCAGAGCTACCCCGGTGAGATCGAGGTCGTTCTCGCCGTGGGTCCGTCCCAGGACCGCACCCAGGAGGTCGCCGACGCCATCGCGGCGGCCGACCGCCGGGTGACGGTGGTGCCCAACCCGACGGGCCGCACCCCCAACGCGCTCAACGCGGCCATCGCCGCCTCCCGCAACGGCATCATCGCCAGAGTCGACGGGCACGCCATGCTGCCCCCCGACTACCTGCGCGTGGCCGTCGAGACGCTGGCCGAGACCGGTGCCGACAACGTGGGCGGCATCATGGCGGCCGAAGGCGTCACGCCCTTCGAGCAGGCCGTCGCCTGCGCCATGACGTCCAAGATCGGCGTCGGCGCCGCCGCGTTCCACGTGGGCGGCACGCCCGGCCCCGCCGACACCGTCTACCTCGGCGTCTTCCGCCGCTCCGCGCTCGACCGCGTCGGCGGCTACGACGAGCACTTCCAGCGCGCCCAAGACTGGGAGATGAACCACCGCATCCGCCAGACGGGCGGGCTCGTGTGGTTCCAGCCCCGCATGCGGGTCTCCTACCGGCCCCGGCCCAACGTGAAAGCGCTGGCCAAGCAGTACTTCCACTACGGGCGGTGGCGGCGGGTGGTCGCGCGCACCCACGAGGGCACCATCAACCTGCGCTACCTCGCCCCTCCCGCCGCCGTGCTCGCCATGCTGCTCGGGCTCGTCGTCTCGCCGTTCTTCCCGTGGGCGCTGATCGTGCCCGGCGGGTACGTCCTGGCCATCGTCGCCGGGTCGGCGCTGACCGGCGGCGGGCTGCCCCTGAGTGCGAAGCTGCGGTTGCCGCTGGTGTACGCCACCATGCACTGCTCGTGGGGGTGGGGCTTCCTCACCAGCCCCAAGAAACTGGCCCGCCCACCCCGCTGACCCCCCTTCCGTCCGTCCCCCCGCACCCCGCCGTACTACGGCGGGGTCCTTTTTGGGGAGGAAAGCGCAGCACGCGCCGGAAGCCGCAGTGCGTGGCGGGAGCCGCCGCGTACGGCTGTGCGCGGTGGGAGCCGGGTGGGCGGTGGGGGCCGCTGTGTGCGGGGGAGGTAACGACCCGGCGGGGTCAGTGGCCGGAGAAGACGCGTTCCACGGCCGCGTTGAAGCGGGTCAGGGCGTCCGGGTACTCCGGGCCCAGCAGGTAGCTCCTGAGCTTCACGCGGGCCCTGGCCAGCGTGTCCTCCCCGTCCAGGAACTCCGCCAATCCCGACAGGTCCGCGCCCAGCAGCACCCCCGCCTCCGTGCTCGGGTACCGCTCGTGGAAGGCCCGCTCGGGCAGTCCGGCCACGTTCGTCACCGCGTACGGTTTCTCGCTGGCCAGGAAGTCGGCCACCACGCTGGAGATGTCGCTGATGAGCAGGTCGCACTCGTTGAAGCAGTCGTACAGGTGCGGCTCGGGCCCGGTGACGACGAGGTGCCTGATGTGCGGGGCGGTGTCGCCGGTGCGTGAGGGGTGGCGCGCCTTCGACTTGGCCAGCTCGGCCGCCTCGATCATGGCGACGATCTTGCGGTGGGCGCGGGTGGCGCTCTTGTCGCGGTGCCCGGTCAGCGGGTGCGGCTTGTAGATGACGCGCAGCGGCGGCTGGTGGTCGAGGAGGGCGCGGACGATGCGCGGGCCCATGGTGATGAGCGAGGTGTGGAACAGGTCGTCGTTCCAGCCCTCCCAGGTGGGCGCGTACAGGACGGTCCGGTACGGGTGCCCGGGACCCTCCGTTTTGATGCCCTGGAGCTGGGGCCGCCCGACCTCGTGGATGTTCTCGTCCCTGACGCCCACCTTGGCCCGCCGGTAGCGGTCGCGGCCGGCCGGCCCCGCCACCCACACCTCGTCGTACACGCGGGAGAACGGGTTGAACGACGCCTCCTTGTCGCTGTCGCCGTGGTTGAGGAACGCGCTGCGCAGGGTCGGGATGCGCAGCATGTGGACGTTCCTGCCGACGTTGGCCACGTACAGGCACAGCTTGGCCCCGGCCAGCGCGCGGAAGCTCATCAGGTCGGCCGACGACGGGATGCACACCATCGGCAGCGTCGTGGACTCCAGGTGCCGGGCCATGCCGCGCTCGCGGAGCACGACGATGGCGCGGCGGGAGATGCGTTCGAGGGTGGGCAGCCACATCCTGGCCTGGTAGGCGGCGGCGGTGGCGCCCGAGAAGTAGAGGATCACCTCGGGGCGGTACTTCTCGACCTGCTCGCCGACGACCTCCAGCACGCGGGCGCGGTCGGTGAGCGGTGCGGCGCGGCGCACGTACGGGATGAGCGCGAGCGCCCCCGCCAGGCCCGCCACCAGTGCGAGCGCGGCGCCGGCGGTGGCGGGGACGGCGCCGAGAACGGCCCCGAGAACCGGCAGCGCGTCCGCGTACAGGAACGGCACGCTGCGCGGGTCACGCAGCAGCCGCGGCGGCATCCTCGGGATGCGCAGCGCGGAGACGTCGAGGTTGCGGGTGGTCACCGGCATCCTGCTGAGCATCTGGCGCAGCCGCAGCGCCAGCCCCGTGTGCAGGGCGCGCACCGCGTGGACGGCCAGCATGCCCGCCGCCAGCGCCGCGAACCACGGCAGCTCGGCCCCCGCCGTGCGCGCGACCAGGAGCAACGCCATCGTCTCCCGGGCCGCGAAGCGCAGCGTGATCCCGAGGTGCACCTTGCCGAGCAGCTCGGGCAGCGGGCGTCCGGCGCGCGGGGCCGCGTACTCGACGAGGTACGAGGCCGCCGCCACCACGCCGAACAGCACCGGCGCCGGCCACAGGGCCGCCACCAGCAGCGCCGGGTAGCAGGCGAGCAGCGCCGCGATCACGATGAGTCTCCTCATGTGATCGCACCGTAACAAGGCTCAGGTCAAGCGCCGTCCACGCGGGCGTCTATGACTTGCCCTGATAGGTCGGAGATGAGGATGTCCAGCGAGGTCTGCGCGACCAGGTGCGGAGAGGCGCCGGTATTGACGCAGTTGACCCTGATGCCGTCGGCGGCCCACTCGCGGGCCAGCGCGCGGGTGAGCCCGGCGACCGCCGCCGCGCCCGACTCGTGCAGCGCGCCGGAGCCCGGCGGGACGTGCAGCAGGAGGCTGCGGCGCAGGTGGGGGCGGGCGGCCCGGGCCACGTTCAGCGCACCCAGGTGCCCGGCCGCCACCGCGTCGGCCACGGTCTCGCCGCTCGCCCCGGACAGGTCGCCGGAGTGGCCCCGGCCTGCCACCAGCACCACGTGATCGGCGCCGCCCACGTCGTCGAGCGCCTTGGCGACGGAGTCGAAGTCCTCGACCCGCACCCCGTCGTCCCTGGTCAGCACGTGCACGGTGGCGCCATGGGCGGCCGCCTCCGCCGCGACCACGGTGGCGGCATGGGCGGCCGCCTCCACCACCGGCCCACCGCCCCCTACCGTCCCGCCGTACTTCGGCTGAGGTCCTTCAGGGGAAGAAGGGGGTACGTCAGGCGCGAGGTCCCCGGCCCGAGGGGTGGGGGCAGTGTTGGGCGCGAGGTCCCTGGCGCGAGGGATGGGGGCGGTGTCGCGTGTGAGGTCCCCGGATCGAGGGGTGGGGGTGGTGTCGGGGGCGAGGTCCCCGGATCGAGGGGTGGGGGTGGTGTCGGGGGCGAGGTCCCCGGATCGAGGGGTGGGGGCGGTGGCGGGCGGGAGGTCTGCGGGTTGGGGGCCGGGGGCGAGGATGACGATCACCTGGCCGGCGAGGGCGGTCCGGTCGCCCGCGGGCACAGGTGGCGGGAGGCGGAAGAGGAGGTCGGCGATGTGCAGGTCGGCGGGGTGGGTGACCTTGATGTTGCGTTCGCTGCCCGCCACCAGGTGGATCGGCACCTCGGGCAGGTATCGCAGCACCACCCCGCAGTCGTCGGTGGCGGGCCGGCCGGCGAAGCCGGGGTCGGCCATGGCCAGCTCGTACGCCCGCCGGATCACCGACAGCCGGAAGCACTGCGGCGTCTGGCTGCGCCGCAGCCGGGAGCGGTCGAGCACTTCGCCGATGGCGCCTTCGGGGGTGGCGACGAGGACCGTGTCGGAGCTCGGGATCGCCACGTTGACGGCCTCGTGGGTCTCCAGCGCCCTGACACACTCCGTGATGATCCGGGGCTCCAGGAGCGGGCGTACGGCGTCGTGCAGGAGCACGTTGCACTCGTCGGCGCCGAGCGCCGCCAGCGCCCGCCACGTGCTCTCGGTACGGCTGGAGCCGCCGTCCACGACCTTGCTGACCTTGCGGTACCCGCCCCGGGCGACGATCTCGCGCACCCGGTCGGCGTAGCCGGGGGTCATGAGCACCACGATCTCGTCGATCTCGGGCGCGGCCTCGAACACCGCGAGCGAATGCTCGATGATCGTCCGGCCCGCGACCTCGATGAGCTGCTTGGGCGTGCCGAGCCCGACCCGTTGTCCCACCCCGCCCGCGAGGAGCACTCCTACCGACCGCAGCCGTGAATCCATACCGGCAGCGTAACGGTGCTGTTCCGTGATATCGCGTTGACCTGTCGCTACGCTGTGTCTACGCACCCCCCGAGACCACGTGCTCCACCCCGACCGGGAGGAGACCTGAGCTTTGCCCGACTCATTGATCCGCGAAAGCGCGACCACCTCGGTCCTGCTGCTCGCCACGACTCCCGCGTGCAGGTTGCTCACCGGCGACGGCACGCTGCTCGACCGGCTCGGAGACCAGCTCGCCACGCTGCCCGTGCGCGAGGTCCAGGTGATGACCGCAGCGGGCGGTCTGGCGGCGGACCTGCGCGGGGTCGCGAAGATCGCGCGCACCACGGCGGGCGCCGTGGCGGTGCTGACCGCCGACCTGGTGATCCACACGGAGGCGCTGGCGATGCTGCTGGAGCATCCGGCGCACGGCACGGCCGCGCTGATCTCGCACGACGCGAGCGAGGGCCCGCTGCGCCCGCCGGTGCGGGTGGAGGGCGGCGCGGTCGTGGCGGCGGGCAGCTCGTTCCATCTCGTCCCCGAGTCGAACGCCACGTTCATGGGCGTGCTGCAGACAGGGGAGGCCGACCTGGCGTCGCTGGCCGACGTCGCGGAGGAGCTGGCGGAGCTGGCCGACGCGGGCAAGCTCGGCCCCGTCACCCCCGTCGAGGCGGTGGACCTGCTGCTGGTCGGGCTGGTCAGGTCGGGGGTGAGGGTGCGGGCGGCGAGCATCGGGCGGCTCCGCGCCGACCGGGTGACCGGCCAGAACGCCGCCGACGCCGCCCTGGCCAGGCTGGCCGAGGTGGACGAGGCCAGGGTGCGGCTCGACGCCTCCGTGAAGGAGGACGACGGCTTCTTCGCCACGTTCTTCGTCTCCTCCTGGACCCGCCACCTGATCAGGCCCAGCGTGCGGCTCAAGCTCAGCCCCAACACCGTCACCGGCGTCTCGGCGGGGCTGGCGCTGCTGGCGGCCGTCTGGTTCTCGGCGGGCAGCGAGGCGGGGCGGCTGGCGGGGGCGGGGCTGCTCTACCTGTCGTTCGCGCTCGACTGCCTCGACGGGCAGCTCGCCCGCTACACGCGGACGTTCTCGCCGCTGGGGGCGTGGGCCGACGGCATGTCCGACCGGCTCAAGGAGTACGCCGTCTACGTCGGCCTGGCCTTCGGCTCCGCCGCGCCCGACATCTGGTACCTGGCGGTGGCCGCGATGGTGCTGCAGGTCGTCCGGCACGCGATCGACTTCACGTACGCGGGCGCCGTCACCGACGCGGCCCGGGTCGGCGCCATGTGGGGCAGGCCCGCGCGCTCGCTGCTGGAGTCGCAGGACGTCCGCCGCGCCCCGGGCGGTGTGCTGAAGCTCGCGCGGCGGCTCGAACGCGACACGGTCGCCCGCTACCTGAAGAAGATCATCGTGCTGCCGATCGGGGAGCGGATGGCGCTGATCGCCGTCACGGCGGCGCTCTGGGACGCCCGCGTCACGTTCGTGGCGCTGCTCTGCTGGGGCGGCGTGGCGGCGCTCTACCAGCTCATCGGACGGATAGCGAGGTCCGCGAGGTGATTTCGGTCCACATGACCCCCGTTCCCGGCAGCACGGTCGTGGCCTACCGCGACGACGGGCCGCTCTCGCGCGCCATGGGGCTGCTCGTGGCCGGGCAGCTCCCGCCGCTGCCGCCGGTGCTGGCCGGCACGTTCGTCACGGGCGTGCTGCTGATGCTGGGCGTGGCGGGCACCGACGGGCTGGCGGTGTTCGCGCCGGCGGTGACGCTGCTGCTGGCCGGGCCGGGCAGCACGCATCCGCACGACGGCAGGTTCGACTGGATCGTGCCGCCGATCCTGCGGCTCATCGAGTACACGTTCATCGCGGCGTGCGGGTTCGCCCACGAGGTGCACCCGCTGCTGATCTTCGCGTTGCTCGGCGCCCTGGGGTTCCACCATTACGATCTGGTCTACCGGTTGCGCCAGCGCGTCTACCCGCCCGCGTGGCTGCCCACCCTGGGGCTCGGCTGGGACGGGCGGATGATGGTGGTCTCCCTGGTCGCGCTGTCGGGCTGGCTGACCGGTGGCTACGCGCTGCTCGCGATCTACCTGTGGGCGCTGTTCGGCTGGGAGAGCCTGACGTGCTGGCTCGCCGCGCCCCGATCCGGGGTGGAAGCGACCGATATGGGAACGCAAGACTAACGCCGGATTACCCGCACGGGGGCCAAAGACGAATACTCTTTGGGCCATCGGAGTCATGCTCGACTGAGGAGTGCACGTTGCTGGGAATGGTTCTGGCCGCTGGAGCCGGACGACGCCTGCGGCCGTACACCGACACGCTGCCCAAGGCGCTCGTGCCGGTTGACGGCGAGACCACGATCATGGACATCTCGCTGCGCAATCTCGCCGAGGTGGGCCTGCGGGACGTCGTGGTCGTCGTCGGGTACGCGGCGCAGGCCGTACACGAGCGTAAGGACGCCCTGGAGGAGCGGCACGGCGTCAAGCTCACCCTCGTGCACAACGACAAGGCGGAGGAGTGGAACAACGCCTACTCCCTGTGGTGCGCGCGCGACTACTTCGCCCAGGGCGCGCTCCTGGTCAACGGCGACACCGTGCACCCCGTCTCGATCGAGAAGACGCTGCTGGCCGCCCCCGAGACCAGCGACATCCTGCTCGCCGTCGACAACGTCAAGCGGCTGGCCGACGAGGAGATGAAGGTCACGCTCTCGCCGGAGGGCTCGCTGCGCCGCATCACGAAGCTGATGGACCCGGCCGAGGCGTACGGCGAGTACATCGGCGCCACGCTCATCAGGCCGGGCGCGGCCGACCGGCTGGCCGACGCGCTCAAGGCCACGTTCGAGCGTGACCCGCAGCTCTACTACGAGGACGGTTACCAGGAGATGGTCGACCGCGGCGAGGTCATCCACGCCGCCCCCATCGGCGAGGTCGACTGGGTCGAGGTGGACAACCACGACGACCTGGCCAAGGCCCGCGCCATAGCCGTTCACTACTGAGGGGGCGCGGATGCCGCTTCTAGCGAGGATGTTGCCGGCGCCGCTGACCATGGACGTCAGGCGCGGCGCGGTCGCCCAGCTCGGCGCCCTGCTGGCCGACAGCCGCGTGGCGACCTCCGGCAGGGTCGCGGTGGCCGTCGGCATGGGCCAGGGCGACCACATCGAGAGCCTCATCGCGCCCACGCTGGGTGAGGCCGAGGTGTTCAGGGTGGCCGACGGGTCGGTCGACGCGGCCGTCTCGCTCGGCGCCGACCTGCGCAAGGCGGCCTACGAGGTGGTCGTGGGCGTGGGCGGCGGCAAGACGATCGACGTCACCAAGTACGCCGCGTCGCTGGCGGGCATCCCCATGGTGGCGGTGGCCACCAACCTCTCCCACGACGGCATCTGCTCGCCCACCGCCTCCCTCGTCTATGAGGGCGGCAAGGGCTCGTTCGGCGTGCCGATGCCGCTGGCGATCCTGGTCGACCTCGACTTCGTGCACAACGCGCCGGAGTCGCTGGTGCGGGCGGGCGTGGGCGACGTGGTGAGCAACCTGTCGGCCATCGAGGACTGGCAGCTCGGCAACGTCGAGCGCGGCGAGCCGATCGACGGGCTGGCCTGCTCGATGTCCCGCACGGCGGCGGAGGCGCTCATCGGGCGCACCGACTCGATCGAGTCCGACGCGTTCCTGACGGTGCTGGCCGAGTCGCTGATCCTGTCGGGCATGTCGATGGTGGTGGCGGGCTCGTCCCGGCCCGCGAGCGGTGGAGATCATGAGATCCTTCATGCCGTGGATCAGCTCTTCCCCGGCACCTCCAACCACGGCGAGCTCGCCGGCATCGGCGCCGCCTTCTGCTTCTTCCTGCGGCAGGACGACGCCCGCGTCAAACAGGTCGTCGACTGCCTGCGCCGGCACGAGCTGCCGGTCGTCCCCGGCGACATCGGGCTGAGCGCCGAGCAGTTCGCCGAGGTCGTCGCGCTGGCCCCGGCCACCCGTCCCGGCCGTTACACGATCCTGGAGCACCTGCGCATGCAGGACACCGAGATCCGCGAGCGGGTGGGGGACTATGTCCGGGCCTTCGGTAGCTGAGCTGCGCCAGGTGGCGCAGCCACCCGGCCACCTGGAGCGCAGGAACGGCGAGCACTGGGCGGGCGTGCTCTACATGCGCCGCCTGTCGATCTACGTCACCTGGATGTTCGCCAAGACCTCCGTCACGCCCAACCAGCTCACCTGGGTGATGACCGTGGCGGGGGTCGCGGCCGGCTTCGTGCTGGCGCTGCCGGGGCTGTGGGCGGCCGTGCTGGCCGCCCTGCTGATCCAGGTCTACCTGCTGCTCGATTGCTCCGACGGCGAGCTGGCCCGCTGGACGGGCAAGACCTCGCTGGCCGGCGTCTACCTCGACCGGGTCGGCGCGTACTTCGCGGAGGCGGCGGTGCTGGCCGGGCTGGGCTGGCGGGCCTCGGAGGTGCTGCCCGACTGGTACACCGTGTGCGGCTTCGCCGCCGCGCTCGGCGCCATCCTCATCAAGGCCGAGAGCGACCTGGTGGAGGTGGCCAGGGCCAAGGGCGGGCTGGGGGCCGCGAGCGAGGCGGCGGCCGTGCAGTTCCGCTCCGGGCTGCTGGGGCTGGGGCGGCGGGTGCTGGCCGCCACGAAGTTCCACCGGATCGTGCAGCCGATCGAGCTGTCCATGCTGGCCGTGGTGACGGCGGTGACCGACCTGGTCATCGGCGCCCCGACGGCCACGCGGGTGCTCGTCGTGGCCTGCCTGGTGGCCGCGGCGCTGCAGACCGTGCTGCATCTGATCAGCATCATGGCGTCGAGGCGACTAGCTTGATGCCGGGCCTGGAACCACAAGGGCTTCCCGTCCGTCGTATTGATCGGACCTCCGCCGTTCGGTGGGGGTTCATCGTCGGTTCCGATACGCTTAGCTTCACCATTCCCAGACCATGCAGACCAGCAGACTCGGTGATCATGAAAGAATGCTCCGCTCGTGCTCTCAACGCGTCAGGACAGTGATTCGTTGAAGATCTCGTGCGTCATCCTCACCATGGGCAACCGGGTCGCGGAGCTGAACCGGGCGGTCGAGTCCGCGCTCAACCAGGTCGACGGCGACGTCGAGGTGGTGATCGTAGGCAACGGTGCCGACGTGCCCGAGGTGTCGGCGACGCCACCCGAGGGGTCGGCCGCGGTCGTGAAATCGATCCGGCTCGACCAGAACACGGGCATCCCCGCCGGCCGTAACCGGGGCGTCGAGGAGTGCTCGGGAGACGTCGTGCTGTTCCTCGACGACGACGGCTGGTACGCCAACCCGAAGGTCGTCTCGCACGTACGCGACCGCTTCGCCACCGAGCCCGACCTGGCCGTGATCTCGTTCCGGATCATGGACCCTGACGGCAGCGGCAGCCAGCGGCGGCACGTCCCGCGCCTGCGCGCCGGAGACCCGCAGCGTTCCTCCCCGGTCACCACGTTCCTGGGCGGGGCCTCGGCGATCAGGCGCTCGGCCTTCCTCCAGGTGGGCGGCCTGCCCGAGCGCTTCTTCTACGCGCACGAGGAGACCGACCTGGCCTGGCGGCTGCTCGGCGAGGGCTACCGCATCGAGTACGACGCCGAGACGGTGATGTACCACCCGCAGGTGCCGCCCACCAGGCACGCCGAGTTCCACCGGCTCAATGCCCGCAACCGGGTGTGGCTGGCGCGGCGCAACCTGCCGTGGCCGCTGGCGTTCCTCTACCTCACCAACTGGGTCGTGCTGACGGTGATCCGGGAGCGGGGTGCGTCGGGGGCGCTCAAGGCGTGGTTCTCGGGCTTCTTCGAGGGGTTGCGCACGCCGGCGGGCGAGCGCCGCCCCATGGCGTGGAGCACGGCCTGGCGGATGGTCAAGCTCGGCCGCCCGCCCATCGTGTAGGCGTCTCTACACCTCGGTGGCCTCGCCGAAGCTCATTTCGGCGTGCGAGATCGTCGTGCTGAACATCGCCCGCTTGGGCAGCCCCAGCTCGCTCAGCTCCTTGGCGATGGGATGGTTGCCCAGGCGGATCAGCGCCCCGCTGGGCCGCACCCTGGCGCCCTTCGACCGCACGGTCCAGGGGATACGCCGGGTGATGCCGTCGCGGTGCGTGTAGGCGTCGAGCGGCGCCATGGCGGCCCCGGCGGGCACGGGCAGCCCCGGTTTGATCAGCATGTCGAGCACGAGCCGCCCGTCCTTGCGCAGGATGCACCTCTTGTACGGCGACGACAGCCGCAGCTCGATGTCGGCCAGCTCCTTCGGGAACCCCCACAGCGTGCGCCCGGCCTCCAGCGTGAACTGCTGGTCCACCGGCAGCCAGTGCACGAACACCCCGGCCTGCCGCAGCTCGCCCGGCCCCATCGAGCCGGAGGCGCCCGGCGGCCGCACGAGGAAGGCCATGCCGAACTCGTGGTAGGTGTCGAGGTCGCCGTCGCGGTAGTCGACGAACAGCAGTGCGCAGACGGCCTTGCCGGGCAGCACCTCGGCCACGTCGAGCCCTGAGTACGCGATCACCGCCCGGGCGGCGTCGGCACGCACCGGGTAGAGGGCACTGCACACCTCGGCGTCCCTCACTCGTACGGGCATGCCCACCGTCCGGCCCTGGATCTGATGCGATGCCATGACTCCAAGTACATCAACCATGAAGGCGTGTGACCATTCCCGCCCCGGTGCCGTCTACGTGTGATGTGACAACGGACAGACCACGGGGGGCACCATCATCGAGGACTTGTACCGCGAGCACTGGGCGCTCGTGTGCGGGTTCCTCCTGCGCCGGACGCGTGATCCCCACCTCGCCGAGGACCTGGCCCAGGAGACGTTCGTCAAGGCGACCAGGGCGCTGCTGGGCTGGCGCGGGGAGAACCCGGCCGCGTGGCTGCTCACGATCGCGCGCAACGTCCTCATCGACCACGTGCGCCGGGCGCGGCGCGAGCTGCCGCTGCCCGAGCCGGACGAGCTGGGCGCGCCGGCCTTCCACGTGGACTCGCTGGAGGTGCGCGACGCCCTGGGGCGGCTGCCGGAGCGGCATCGCCGGCTGCTGGCGCTGGTCTACTTCGAGGGCTTCTCGCTGGTGGAGGTGGCCGCGATGACCGGCAGGAAGCACAACTCGATCAAGACGGCCCTCTGGCGGGCCAGGAACGCGTTCGCCGAGATCTATGGAGTCCCCCATGACTGATGATTTTCCGGAAATGCCGGACTTCGACCCGAAACTGACCAGGAAGGCCGTCCGCCGTGGCCTGCTCAGGACGACCGCCAACGTGCTGGCGGTGCTGCTGGCGCTCGCGCTCGTGGCCACGATCGGCTCGTCCCTCGTCCAGCAGCGCGGTGACCGGGAACAGCGCATGATGGACGTGCTCGGCACCGCCTTCAAGCTCTACAACCCGGCCTACAACGTGAGCGTGGGCGACTGCTGCGAGACCACGCCGTTGTCGATGTCGTTCCAAGTGACCGCATCCCCGCTGCGGGCCGTCGGCGGCTTCTGGCCGGATGGAGGCGACACCTACACCATCAGCCAGGACTTCTTCGGGCGCGTGGGCCGCCTGCCCCTGGGCAGCACCGCCGCCACCAGGCTCTCCATCTCGCTGTTCGACGTCGGTGGCACGCAGGCGCCCAAGGACCAGGTGCGCAAGGTGCTGGCGAGGCTGCCCGCCGGGCTCAACGCGCTGGCCGTGGTGGAGTTCGCCACGCCGCTCAAGGAGGCAGAGCTGAAGGAATTCCTCAGCCGGAACAAGACGTGCGCCGACAAGGTGGTCTACGAGCGCAGGACGAGCTCGCTGCCCATCACCTGGGGCGACATCACCTGGAACCGTGGCGGGCTCGCCGAGGGGAAGCAGGGGTGCGGGGTCGGGCTGGACAGCTTCCGGGCCTGGGTCCGCCTGTTGCGCGAGCACGACGGCGCGAACCTGCGCAGCTTCGACCTGTCCCTGGCCCGCCTGCGCAAGGCGGCCGCGGAGGGCCTGGCCTACGCCTACGTGGACCAGCTCGCCTCGGTCGAGAAGCTACGCGAGCTCATCGAGGACCCGCGCGTGCGCACGGTCCGCCTGGCCGACGTCACCTTCGACCTCGACCGTCCCTAGACGGCCAGGGCGTGCCGGGTCACGCCCGCCCACGACTCGGCGCGGCGGACGAAAGCCTCGGCGTGGTCGGGCCAGTGGTGGCGCAGCCGCGCCTGCGCGTGCCCCGCCTCGCCCAGCTTCAGCCGCCGCGCCGGGTCCTCCTTCAGGTCCAGGACGGCGTTCAGCACCGCGTCCACGTCCAGCGGCACGACGAGCCCGCACCCGACGCCCTCGACCAGCGAGGCGCCCTGCGGCGTCGTGATCACCGGCAGGCCCCTGCCCATGTAGTCCATGATCTTGGTGGGTGGGGTGCGGACCGTGTCGTCGGCCAGGGACAGCCCGGCCAGCGCCCCCTCGGCCATGCGCAGGGCGTGCCGGTTGGGGACGTACCCGAACCAGTCGAGCAGGCCCACCCGCTGCGCGTCCCGCAGCAGGGGGCGCACGTCGCGGGCGGCGGCGCCGATGAGGTCGAGCCGGATGCCGTGCGGGACCAGCCGCTCGGCCAGCCCGATCAGCTCGCTCACGCCGCGCTCGGCCGACAGGCGGCCGATGTGCACGACCCTGGTGTCGCCAGGAGGGGGAGGGCTGGGCGACACCAGGGTCGCTTCGGGGACCACGGCCGGCGTGATCACCCGGTGGCGCCTTTCGGCGCGGGCGAGTTGCTTGGGGGTGACCTGCTCCCGCACGTCCCAGACGACCGGAGGCCGCCGGTACGGCAGCGCCCGCAGCAGCCGGTGGTCGTGCACGATCAGCAGGTCCGCGTCGCGCACGCCGCGCCTGAGCGCGCTTCGCGCCCGGCCGTAGGAGGCGTGGCGGGCCACGTCGATCGCGGTCAGGCCCATGGCGGGGGTCACGTTGAAATAGGTGAAGGGCGCGACGTAGGTCACCTCGTGGCCCGCGTCGAGCAGCGCCCGGATCTGCCGGTGCATGATCCGGGCGTCCTCGGGATGGTGGACGGTGGTGGCGACACATGCGCGCATGTGTCGATGCTGAGCGCTTACCAGGTCAAAGGCGTTAATGCGGAGGGAACGGCCGCTTAACTTCGTGAGGGGCGCCGATAGAGCCAGGTCAGGCGGGGCTCCAGCACCCACTTGAAGACGGTGCGGGTCTCGGGCAGGCACAGGATGATGGCCAGGGCGAAGCAGCTCGCGCTGATCGCCAGCACGCCCAGCGGCCCGTACAGCCACGGGACCGACAGCCAGCCCATCTCCTTGGCGATCAGCACCGGGATGCCGTGCAGCAGGTAGCAGTAGAGGGTGCGGGTGCCGAGGTCGGTGTACCAGGTCTCCTTCCTGGGCACCAGCGCCAGCACGGCCAGGCACATGGCCAGCGCGCACACCAGCAGCCCGACGCGCAGGCCGAGCCCCATGTACCAGGACAGGTCGAGGTCCTGGTAGCTGTTCTTGTAGTAGAACGGGCCCAGCTTGGCGCCCCTCGACGCGAGGAAGACCGCCACCGCCGCCGCGCCGAGCAGGACGAACCCCGACACGATCTTGATCCAGCGCCGGTTGAGCAGCTCGAAGTGCTCCGGCTGGAGCACCAGGCCGATCACGAAGAACGGCAGCAGGCCGAAGAACCGGTCCATGCTGAAGTCGCCCGAGATCTGCGAGAACCCGGCGAACAGGTAGATCGCGATCGCCACCGGCACGGGATACTTCATCCGCTTCCACACCGGTGTGGACAACCGCCAGAACAGCAGCGCCAGCAGGTACCAGTTGAGCCACGCCGGATCGATGATGGTCAGGCTCCACTTCTGCCCGAGGGCGGTGCGGAGCGCGGCGTAACCCACCTCGACGATCACGTACGGGACGAGGAACGTGTCGACCAGCTTGTTGGTCTTCGCGTTGGAGTTCCAGAAGTTTCTGGACAGGTAGCCGCTGATCACCACGAACAGCGGCATGTGGAAGACGTAGATGAAGATGTAGGCCGCCCGCGCCGAGTCGGCGGCCAGGGTGGGCACCAGCGAGTGCCCGATCGGCACCAGCGCGATCAGGATGAACTTGACGTTGTCGAGGAACGGGTCGCGCTTGCGCTTGGCCGGCTCGGCCGCGGGCTGCGGCTGCTCCTGACGCCCCTCACCGGAGTCCGGCCCCTCGGCGATCGCCGCCTGCGGCGCGGTGCGCTCGCCCGGCGCGATGCCGTGGGGATCGGTGGACTCGCTCCAGAACGCCTCCTCCGGCAACGGCCAGCGGGCCCCGGTGTTGGCGGGCCCCTGCTCCTCGGGGCTGCGCTGGGGCGTGGCCGGTGGGGAGAACCTGGTGTCAGACACAGAAGGAGTCGCTCAGCTTCGCTCGGGGCCGGGGAATCACGACGACAACAGGATCGGGAAAACCCTTGCGGCTTCGTGTCGCGCTGCGTCGCCAACCCGCAACAGACTATCCCGCCCTCGCGGGTCCTGTCTCTCGCAGAGCCGCGAAACGCCCGGTTCCACAGGAGATTTGGAGCCTCAGGTGCACACGTTCTTCTGCTCCGAAGCGGTGATGGAGTTGTTCTTGACGCTGTCGGGCAGCTCGGTGACCTTGACCGAGTCGAAGTCCTCGCCCACCACGAGCTGGATGACCGGCGTGCCCTTCACGGCGGCCCCCGCCGTGGTGGCGGTGGTGGTGCCCGCCGCGGGCGTGTACGGCTGCACGTTGGTGGCCCGCACCTTGCCCGAGGCGGCCTGCGGCTTGGGCAGCACCGCTCCGCCGAGCTTCACGGCGTGCGCGGAGGCCGTGTCGGTCTTGGTGTAGTGGATCTCGCTCTTGGCCAGGCTCGCCCCGCCGGGCGGCGCGTAGTTGCCCAGGCTGACGACGTTGTAGCCCTCCTTGGCGAGCTGGTCGGCCACCTCGCGGGCCTTGCCGAAGGTCTTGGTGCCGTTGAGCACCTGGACGCGCACCTGCTGCGGCTTGACCGCCGCGGCCTTGGGCTGGTTGTTCGCGGTCGGCTCCGGGGTCGCGACCTCGGTGTCGGTCCTGATCGCCTTGAACAGCTCGGTGGCGTCCGGCTCCTTCCAGACCACCCGGTTGGGGTCGTCGGGGGCCGGCCCCCATGGCACGGTGATGAACTTGACGCCGTTGGCCGTCATCTCCTTGGCGCTCATCGCGATGTTGATGAGCTCCTCGGTGTCGTTGGCCAGCTCGGGGTCCATCGTGACCGACTTGCCCGCCGCCGCGACGAACTCGCGCAGCCGGCCCACGTCGGTGAGCAGCTCGGTGCTGGTGGCCTTGGCCACGACCTTGCTCAGGAAGATCTGCTGGCGCTTGATGCGCTGGATGTCGCTGCCGTCGCCGTAGTGGCGCAGGCGCACGTAGCCGAGCGCCTTCTCGCCGTCGAGGCGGCTCTTGCCGGCCGGCAGCACCAGCTTGGACGCCTTGTCGTTGACGGCCGTCTTCAGGCAGATCTCGATGCCGCCGAGGGCGTCGACGATGTTCTTGAATCCGCTGAAGTTCACCTCGACGAAGTGGTTGATGCGGATGCCGGTGAGGGTCTCGATGGTCGAGATCGTGCACGCGATGCCGCCGGAGTTGTACGCCGAGTTGATCATGTCCCGGCGGGCGGGCATCTCCTGCTTGGTGGTCTCGTTCTTGCACTTGGGGATCTGCACCAGCGAGTCGCGCGGGAAGCTGATGAGCTGCGCCTTGTCCCGGTTGGGGGAGATGTGCATGAGGATGATCGTGTCGGTGCGCTTGCCGCCCGCGTCGGCCTGGCGGGCCAGCGCCTGCCCGTACTTAGCGTTGCCCGCGCCCGCCCGCGTGTCGGAGCCGACGAGCAGCACGTTGAGCGCGCCGGTCGCCGGGGGCCGCGGGTTGATGATGTCTTCCTTGACGCTCTTCTGGTTGATGTTGCCGAGGCTGTCGCGGAAGGCGGCGTAGGCGGTCAGCGTGCCGGCGACCATGACGCCGGTCAGGCCGACGCTGACCCAGGCCAGCACGCGCATCTTCGTCTTCTCGCCGTTACCTCCGCCGGAGCGGTGCCCGCGCGCGGGCCGGTCGTCGGGCGGCGGTGCGGCGGCCGCCTGGCGGCGGGCCATCCTGCTGCCGGGTTGTGTGACGGCCGTCCGGCGGTCCTGCACGGGATCGACTACCGGTACGCCCCTGTAGTCACTCATACGCCCCCTAGCCCTACTCCTTGCGCCGCCGGATTGATCGCTCCGCGCCACGAGACTAGGTCACGTACGGCGTGCACCGAGCCATGATCATGGGGAATGGTCGTGACCCGGACGTGATGTTTCCGCGGCAAAGCATACTCAGAGCCGGACATTGGGTGGAATATCATCGCCAAACTCTTTCGCCCTCGAATCGCCACCGGACTGTCGCAGCAGCTCAGGCCTGATGCTCTGCGCCGCCGCCAGACAGGCCAGGGGCACGGCCGGCAACACGTACCGGTAGTCGAACTCGGCGGCCGCGGCCGGTGTGATCAGCAGCACAACGGCCACCGACCAGGGCACCAGCCAGGCCGGCCCCGCCGCCAGGCGCCTTCCCTTACGCCTGCGGGCGATCGCCGCCACCGGTGGCACCAGCAAGATCGCCAGGAGCACCGGGCCGGGCAGGCGCACCATGCTCTGGTAGGCCCGCAACCACCCGGCGAAGGGCTCCACGATCTCCGTGCCGATCGCACCCTGCTCGTAGAGCTTGGCATACTCGGCGCCGACCTGCGCGGGATAGCGCCCAGGTGGCCCCGGCTCGGTCACCGGAAACTGGTAATAGCCGTAGATCTCGGCGTCGGGATAGATCGGCCGGTCCCACCTGAACGAGCGGCCCAGCTCCTCCAGCACCGAGGCGGCGTAGTCGAGCGGCTGCGCGGTGATCGCCAGCATCGCGAACCTGGCCGCCAGGTCGTCGTTCTCCTTCGAGAACGTGATGCCCGGCAGCAGCACCAGCGGCGCGTCCTTGGCCCAGATGTACTCCTGCGAGGGCGGCCGCCGCTCCGGCGGGCGCGGATCGCACAGCACCTTCACGTCGGGCGGCGGGTCCATCCTGGCGCAGTCGGCGAACGCCATCGTCCGGGCGTACAGGAAGGCGCCGTTCGCCCCGACCAGGCCGACGCGCTGGTAGGTGACGTAGAACCAGGCGCCGTACGCGACGATCGGCACCAGCGCGGCGGCCAGCAGCACGGCGACCGGCCGCAGCCACGCCCCACCGGCCGCCTCCTCCCGCCGCCCCGCCTGATCCCCCCGTCGCCCGGCCCGATCCCCCCGCTGGACGGCCCGATCCAGCCGCGCAGCACGAACCAGGCCGCCAGCACCACGATCAGCGGCTGGCCGACCGTCCTGGTCAGCGTGGCGGCGGCCAGCAGCAGGCCGATCCCGGCGACCGTCGCCGTCCGGCGCGTCGCGCACAGCGCGACGGCGGCCACGACCAGGAACATGAACAGCGTGTCCGAGACGAGCAGGTGCTCCAGCTCGATCTGGTACGCGTCCAGCAGCACCGGCACCGTGGCCAGCGTCGCCGCCCACCTCGGAGCCCTCCCCGCCACCCTCCTCGCCGCCCGGTAGACCAGCACCCCGGTGGCCAGCCCCAGCAGGTGCTGCGCCGCCGTGACCGCGCCGAACGCGTGCAGGGGCTCCAGCAGCTTGAGGAACATCGAGTAGCCGGCCGGGCGCACCAGGTCGGGGCGGGGCTTGAAGACGGTGACGATGTAGGTGTAGGAGTCGGGGAACCACAGGGCGGGGCGGTAGCCGAGCATCGCCAGGGCCCGCAGCGCGGCGCCCACGGCCAGGACGGCCAGGAACCAGCCGTGCCGGCGCGCGAACTCGCGCGGGCTTCCGGGCAGGCGCCGCCGGCCGCGGCCGGTCTTCGCGGGCTCCCCGTCGCGAGCCTCCGGCCTCACCGCATGTCCTCCCGCTCGTCCGGCAGCGTCCGTCCGTACGCTACCGGCGTTCCGAAGCCCGCCGCGCCGCCACGACAGCCCCGCATCCCGCGCCGCCACGAACAACCCGCCCCGCGCCGCCACGACAGGCCCGCATCCCGCGCCGCCACGAACAACCCGTCCCGCGACACCACGGCGGACCCGCGCCCGCGCCGCCGCCCAGGGCCGCCCCGCGCTCTCGTGGGCCCGGGGTTGGATACGCTCCCGTTCCGATGGAACTCGATCGACCCGGCTGGGTGCTCGCCACGCTGTCCGTGCTGCCCGCGCTGGCCGTCGCGGGCTGGTTGCTGGCGGGCCTGCCGCTGCTGCTGCTCGGCCGGTTCGCCCCGCTGCCCGCCACGCTGGCCGGAGTGCCGCTGGCGGCGCTGCTGTGCTGGGCGGGCGCGCGCCGCCTCGGCGACGGCACGAAGCCGGGCGCGAAGCAGGCCGACGACGCGAAGCAGGCCGACGACGCGAAGCAGGCTGACGGCGCGAAGCCGATCAGCGGCGGCTGGTGGCAGGTCGGGGGCGTCGCCGGGGTGGCCGTGGCCTCTGGCGTGTTCAACGCGATCATGCACAGCGAGCAGGTCGCCGTCCGGCGTGACCCCGCCACCTACACCCAGTACGCCGCCTGGATCGCCGCCCACGGCGGGCTGCCCATCGACGTCCAGGCCGGGGCGTTCGGCGGCCCGGACCCCGCGCTGGTGTTCAAGAGCGTCGGCTTCTTCGACGTGGACGGCGGGGTGGTGCCGCAGTTCATGCCGGGGTCGCCGATGCTGTTCGCGATCGGCCACTGGCTGGGCGGGCCGTACGTGGTGCCGGCCGTGCTGGGCGCGCTGGCCGTGCTCACGGTGGCCGGGGTGGTGGCGCGGCTGGCGGGGCCGCGGTGGACGCTGGTGGCGGCGACGGCGTTCGCCGTGAGCCAGCCGATCCTCTACACCTCGCGCACCACGTTCAGCGAGATCCCGTCGCTGATCCTGCTGTTCGGCGGCCTGGCGCTGGCCCACGACGCCCTGGCACGGGGGGAGCGGACCAGGGCGGCGCTGGCCGGGCTGGTGTTCGGGCTGGCCGTGCTGGTCAGGGTGGACGGGCTGCGGGACGTGCTGCCGGTGCTGGCGTTCGCGGGGCTGCTGATCGCCATGCGGCGCTTCCGCCGGCCGGAAGGCGCGCTGGGGCCGCCGCTGCTGCTGGGGCTGCTGGCCGGGGCCGGGCTGGGGATGCTGGCGGCGTACGTGCTGGCCCGTCCCTACCTGTCCTACCTGTCCGGCTCGGTGAAGCCGCTGCTGCTGGTCTGCGCCGCCGTCCTGGTGCTGACCGCCGCCGGGACGGCCTGCGCGCCCGCGCTCGCCCGGCTCCGCCTGCCGAGGTGGGCGCCGCGGACGGGCGCGGTGCTCGTGGTGCTGCTGATGGCGGCTCTGTACGCGCGCCCGTGGGTGCAGACCGTGACCCGGGTCCCCACGAACGAGGACGACCGCCGCACGTTCGAGATGATCCAGCAGATCCAGCGCGCCAACGGCCTGCCCGTGGACGGCACGCGGCTCTACTTCGAGAACTCGCTGCACTGGGTGACCTGGTACGTCGGCGCCCCGGCCGTCCTGCTGGCCACGATCGCCGCGGCGCTGCTGGTGCGCCGGCTGCTGCGTGGCGGCTCGTCGTTCGAGTGGCTGCTGCCGCTCGCGGTGATCGGCTGGACGACGGTCACGACGCTGCTGCGGCCCGAGATCACCCCCGACCATCCGTGGGCGGCCCGCCGCCTGGTCCCCATCGTGATCCCGGGGATGATCCTGCTGGCCGCGTACGGTCTGGCCCGGCTGCGCCGGCTCGCGGACCGGCACGGGCCCAAGGTGCTGAAGTGGGGCATGGCGCTGGCCGTGGCGCTGGTGCTGGTGCCGTCGGCCGTGACGTCGATCGGCACCGCGTTCACGCCGGTCGAGCGTGGGGAGGCGGCGGCGGTCGCGGCGATGTGCGCGCGGCTGCCGGCCGACGCGTCGGTGCTGACGGTGGAGCGGGTCACGGGTGACCGGTTCGTGCAGGTCGTCCGGGGGATGTGCGGCAGACCGGCGGCGCAGGTGGCCCGCCCGCGCGGGGATCTCGCGCCCGAGGCGGAGGTGCGGCGGCTGGCCGAGCGGGTGCGGGCGGCGGGCCGGGTGCCGGTGGTGCTGGGCGCCGAGGCGGGGCAGGTGTCGCCCTTCGGGGCGCCGGCGCAGATCCTGGAGCTGGTCACGCGCCAGGACGAGCGCTCGCTCACCGAGGCCCCGAACGGCACGTGGTCCCTGCGGATGAACGTCTGGATGGCCATCGCCTGACCGGTTTGCGATGGTTGCCGCATGTCCTACGACGAGGTGTCGTTCGGAAGCGACAGGCAGCCGCGGTGGAGCACGCGGGCGGCGGCGCGCCGGTGGCCACTGGTGATCCTCGCGGGGGTGGCGGCCGCGCTGGCGGGCGGCGGGTACCTGCTCGGGCGCCCGCCGGAGCCGTCCCCGCCTCCTGACGCGCCGTTCCCACAGGCGGACGGCGTGCAGATCACCCTGTGCCCGGACTCCGGCGAGTCCTGCGAGCCGGGCACGCCCGAGCAGGCGGTGGCCGAGGCGCGGAAGGTGCCCGAGCTGACCTCCGTCACGCTGGTCACGGGCGACGAAGCCAGGCGGCGGCTGTACGACGCGATCGTCACGCGCGAGCCGCAGTCCCCTGAGGAGGCGCGGTACCGGAGCCTGGCCTACCCGCCGCACCTGCGCGCGGGCCTGCGCGGCCCGGCCGACCTGGAGGCCGTCCAGCGCCGCCTCGCCGGGCGGCCGGGCATCGGCCGGATCTTCCTGACCTGGCCCGACTTCTGGGCGGGCAAGGCGCAGGTGGCCGTCGCGCTGTGCGCGCCCCGGCTGGCCTCCTCCGGGACGTGCGGCACGAGCTACGCGACGCGGGCCCAGCGGGACGCGGTCTTCGCCCTGCTGCGCGAGCAGGACGGCGTGGAGGAGGTGTTCCTGGAGGACCGGCCGTTCGCGCTGCGGCTGGCCCGGCACCGGCAGCCGCACCTGCGGTTCACGCTCGGCCAGTTCTCCGAGACGTTGTACGCCCGGCTCGACGATCCGGCGAAGGCGCGGGCGATCGCTCAGGCCGTGGTCCGGCAGCCCGGCGTGGCATGGGCCAGACTGGTGAAATGATCCCTGAATCGGGAGCTCCCGCTGGCCCGATGTGGACTCGCCGTCCGGCTGGGCAGAGTACCCTCGACCCCCGTGAGCACGCTTGAGACCCCCAAGAGTGGAACTGCCGTGGAAGAAGCGCCGTACGTCACGATCGTCCTGCCCTGCTACAACGAGCAGGATCACGTCATCGACGAGGTGGAGCGCATCACCAAGGCGATGGACTCGAGCGGCTACACCTACGAGCTGGTCGCCGTCGACGACTGCTCCACCGACGCGACGCTCGCCAAGCTGCAGGAGGCCGCGCCCCACTACCCGCACCTGCGCATCCGCGCCTTCCACCGCAACGGCGGCTCCGGCACCGTGCGGCGCATCGGCACGCAGGAGGCCAGGGGCGAGATCGTGGTGTGGACCGACGCCGACATGTCCTACGCCAACGAGCGCATCCCCGAGCTGGTGCAGATCCTGGAGAAGGACTCCACGATCGACCAGGTGGTGGGGGCGCGCACCAGCGAGGAGGGCTCGCACAAGCTGCTGCGCGTGCCGGCCAAGTGGGTGATCCGCAAGGTGGCCGAGATGCTGGCCGGGCAGAAGATCCCCGACCTCAACTCCGGCCTGCGGGCCTTCCGCAAGTCGGTGGCCCGGCCGTACCTGCGGCTGCTGCCTCCCGGGTTCTCGTGCGTCACGACGATCACGCTGTCGTTCCTGATGAACCAGCACGACATCTACTACCTGCCGACGGAGTACGCGAAGCGGGCCGGCAAGTCGAAGTTCAGCTTCGTCTCCGACGCCTACCGCTACATCCTCCAGGTGCTGCGGATGATCATGTACTTCAACCCGCTCAAGGTGCTCATGCCGCCCGCGTTGTGGCTGGTCGCCATCGGGTTCGTGAAGGGCGTCTGGGACATGATCCAGCACCCGTTCTACTTCCCGGCCAACACCGTCATGATCTTCCTGTCGGGGTTGCTGATCGGGTCGGTGGCGCTGCTGGCCGACCTGATCGTGCGCTCGCGGGGAGAGTGACGGTGCGGATCGCGATCGTCGGCCCGACGTATCCGTACAAGGGCGGCGGGGCGCAGCACACGACCGAGCTGGCGCACCGGCTGGCGGCGCTCGGCCACGACGTGGTGATCGAGTCGTGGCGGGCCCAGTACCCGTCGTTCCTCTACCCCGGTCAGCAGACGATCTCCGCGCCCGAGGGCACGCCCTACCCCAGAACGGTGCGGCGGCTCGACTGGCGGCGGCCGGACGGGTGGGTGGCGGCCGGGCGGCGGCTGCGGTCGGCCGACCTGGTGGTGCTCGCGGTGCTGAGCCCGGTGCAGGTCCCCGCCTACCTGGGCATCCTGTACGGGATCGGGCGGAAGACGCGCACCGTCGCGCTGTGCCACAACGTGCTGCCGCACGAGCGCAAGCCCTACGACGAGCCGCTGATGAAGGCGCTGCTCAAGCGGGTGGACGGCGTGCTCGCCCACTCCGAGCCGCAGGCCGCGCTGGCCAGGGGGCTCACGGCCAAGCCGGTCAGCGTTGCCGGGCTGCCGCCGCACCTGCCCTCGACCTCCGGCGAGAAGCCCGCCGAGGTGGTGCACCGCCGGCTGCTGTTCTTCGGCATCGTGCGCCCGTACAAGGGCCTGGACCTGCTGCTGCGCGCGTTGCCCGAGGGCATCGCGCTGACGGTGGCCGGCGAGTTCTGGGGCGGGCTCGACGAGACGAAGGCGCTGATCGCCGAGCTGGGCCTCGGCGACCGGGTGGAGCTGCGGCCCGGGTACGTCGCGGCCGAGGACGTGCCGAAGCTGTTCGCCGCGGCCGACGCGCTCGTGCTGCCCTACCGCCACGCCACGGCCAGCCAGAACGTGTGGCTCGCGCACGAGCACGGCGTGCCCGTGATCGCCACCCGCGTCGGCGCGCTGGCCGACCACGTCACCGACGGCGTCGACGGGCTGCTGGTCGAGCCGGGCGACGCCGGGGCGCTGCGGGCGGCGATCGAGCGGTTCTACGCCTCGGGCGAGCCGGAGAGGTTGCGGTCGGGGGTCAAGGCGGTCGATCCCGAGCCGTTCTGGTCGGCGTACGCGACGGCGCTGCTCGGCGCCTGACGGCCGAGCACGAACGCGATGCCCGCGGCCGCCGCGTCGGCCAGCGTGAACGCCAGCCGCGACACGATCGCCACGGCGAGCGCGGCGGGCGTGCCGACGATCGGGCCGAGCACGAGCACGAGCGCGCCCTCCCGGACGCCGACCCCGGCCGGCACGACCACGGTGAGGATGCCGGTGGCCCAGGCGAAGGCGTAGGCGCCGGTCGCGACCACGTACAGGCTGGGGTGGCCGGCGACGAGCCAGATGTGCACGCCGTACACGAGCCAGCCGAGCGCCGTCCACGCCACGGCGACCAGCACCGTGCGGCCGGGCAGCACGCTCTCCAGCGGCTCCCTGCGCGCGACGCGCAGCGCCAGGTTGAGGCCCCAGGTGAGCACCTTGGGGTGCAGGCACACGATGATCACCGGGACGAGCAGCACGATGTACCAGGTCTGCCGGACCGCATCCAGCGTGCCCAGCGTGGCGGCGGCGATCGAGATCGCGACCCCGAGGTTGATCACCAGCCCCAGCGAGATCGTCGCGAACGTGCGCCGCGGCGGGCTGCCGTGGTCGCGCCCGAGCTCCATCATCGCCGCGTACGCCCACACCGCGCCCGGGATGTACTTGCCGAGCTGCCCCACGAACATGATCCGCCCGGCGATCCGCACCGGCACCCGCGTGCCGAGCCCCGCCAGGATCTCCCGCCAGGCCAGCAGCATGCAGAACTGGCCGATCAGCACCGCCGCGAACGAGCCGAGCACCGCCCACGGCGACATCGCCGCCAGCGCGGTGGTGGTGTCGTGCCAGTTGGCGGCCAGCCCGTAACCCAGGAAGCCGAGCGCGACCAGGGCCAGGACGATGCGCAGCAGGCGGCGGAGCATTGGCTCAGGTTACGCGTGCCCTCCCGGGTAAATCCAGAAGGCGTCGCGGGGGCCCGGAGGTCGGTACGGTGGGGAACCGTGGTGAAGCAACGGGTCGCGCAGCTCGAATACTCGGAGTTCCAGTCCGCCATGCTCGACGAGGCGAAGCGCAGGCGGAAGGCGGCGAAGATCATCGCGGTGCTGGAGCACTTCCACGGGCCGCTCGCCGGGCTGACCGTCGGCGACGTCGGCTGCTCGGCCGGGTTCATCGCCGACGAGCTCGCGCAGGCCGGGGCCAAGCACACGCTGGGCATCGACATCGACGTGCCGGGGCTGCGCAAGGCGGCCGACCGGTTCGGCGAGCGGGTGGCGTTCGTCTGCGGCGACGGCACGGCGCTGCCGTTCCCCGACGGCTCGATCGACGTGCTGGTGTTCAACCACATCTACGAGCACGTGGTCGACCCCGACGCGGTGGTGGCCGAGATGCGCCGCGTGCTGTCCGACGACGGGGTGCTCTACCTGGGGCTGGGCAACCGGCTCGGGGTGATGGAGCCGCACTACAAGCTGCCGTTCCTGTCGTACCTGCCGCCGGCGCTGGCCGACCGCTACGTGCGCGCGTTCGGGCGGGCCGACCACTACTACGAGCGGTTCAGGACGCGGCGGGGGCTGCGCAGGATGTTGCGGGCCTTCCACGTGTGGGACTACACGCTTCCCGTGCTGGCCACGCCCACCAGGTTCGCGGGGGGCGAGCTGTTCCCCGGGGCGCTGGGGAAGGTGGTGCGCACGGTGCTGTCGCGGATGCCGCGCGAGGTGCTGAGGCTGCTGCTGCCGGTCGTCCCGACGTACCTGTGGGTGGCCACCAAGACGCCGCGCCGGCCGGTGGGGCCGCGGCTGCCGCAGCCGCCCGAGCGGGTGCGCCCGTGGTGAAGGCGCCCGTGGAGCCGGTGCCGCGCCGTTCCCTGGCTCGCCGGTTGGTGAGGTACGGCTTTCTGTCCGTCGCGCTCGGCTTCGGCGCCTGGGCGGTGGCCAGGGAGTGGGACGCGGTGGTGGCCGGGTTCGCCCGGCTGTCGTGGGGGGTGCTGGCCGGCTCGCTGGTCGCGGTGGTCGCCGCGCTGCTCGGGGCCATGCTGACCTGGCGCACCCTGCTGGCCGACCTGGGCTCGCCGCTGCCCGCGCGCCCGGCGGCCAAGGTGTTCTTCGTGGGCCAGCTCGGCAAGTACATCCCGGGCGCCGTCTGGCCGGTGCTGGCCCAGATGGAGATGGGCCGCGACCTCGGCGTGCCGCGCTCGCGCAGCGCGGCGGCGTTCTTCCTGATGATGCCGATCCAGCTCGCCACCGGCCTGCTGGTGACGCTGGTCACGCTGGGCTGGGACCGCTACGGCTGGCTGCTGCTGTTCGTCCCGCTGCTGCTCGTCCTGCTGGAGCCCAAGGTCATCAACGCGGTCATCGGCCAGGTCCTGCGCCGGCTCAAGCGCGAGCCGCTCGAACGCCCGCTGACCAGGCGCGGCATGCTGACCGCGCTCGGCTGGGCGCTGGCCGGCTGGATCGCCTACGGCATGCACCTGTACTTCGTCGCCCCGCAGGGCGGCCTGATCTTCGCCGTCGGGGCCTTCGCGCTGTCGTGGTGCCTGGGCATCCTGACGTTCGTGATCCCGGCGGGCGCGGGGGTCAGGGAGGCCGCCATGGTGGCGGTGCTGGCGCCCCATCTCGACTCCGGTGCCGCCATCGCGGTGGCCCTTTCGTCCCGCATTGTCATCATTCTCGGGGATCTGATCTGTGCGGGCTTGGCCGGAATCGCGGCGCGTCGCGACTCCGTGTGATTTGGCCCACGATTTAGGGGAGGCTGGTCATAAGCTGAACTTCAGAGGGGGACGCCCGGTCCCACGTTGATCTTGAGGGGAGAAGATCTTCGTAATGCCTCGAGTGCTCGTCGATGCGGCGGCGGTCCCCGCAGACCGCGGCGCGTTGATCAGATATGTGGACGGGCTCGTGGCCGCGCTCGATCGGGCCGGTGCGGAGCTGTCAGTGGTCTGCCAGCGCGCCGAAGCCGAGAGATACCGGCGCCTCGCGCCGTCGGCCCAGATCCTTCCAGGGCCCGTCGGCATCACCAACAGAGCCGCCAGGCTGGCGTGGGAGCAGACAGGGCTCCCGCTGCTCGCCCGCCAGGCCGGCGCCGACGTCATCCACGCCCCCTACTACTCCATCCCGCTCAGCTCGGGCGTGCCGACCGTCGTGACCGTGCACGACGCCACCTGGTTCACCGAGCCCGACCAGCACAGCCCGCGCGCCGCGTTCTTCCGCTCGGCCACCCGCACCGCCGTACGCCACGCCAAGCGCGTGATCGTGCCGTCCAAGGCGACGCGAGACGAGCTGGTCCGCGTGCTGTCCGCCGACCCCACCCGCATCGACGTCGCCTACCACGGCGTCGACCTGGCGCAGTTCCACCCGCCGAGCGAGGAGGAGATCCGCCGCGCCGCCATGCGCTGCGGGCTGCACGGCCAGCCGTACGTCGCCTTCCTGGGCGCGCTCGACCCGCGCAAGAACGTCCCCAACCTCATCCGCGGCTTCGCCGCCGCCGTGAAGCGGCTCGACAAGCCGCCGGCGCTGGTGCTCGGCGGCGGCGTGCACGAGGACGACGTGGACGCCGCCTGCCGCGAGGTCGAGGCCACCGTGCGGGTCATCAGGCCCGGCTACCTGCGCGCGCCCGACCTGCCCGGGTTCCTGGGCGGGGCGCTGGTGGTGGCCTTCCCCTCGCGCGGCGAGGGGTTCGGGCTGCCGGTGCTGGAGGCCATGGCCTGCGGCGCCCCGGTGCTGACCACCCACCGCACCTCGCTGCCCGAGGTGGGCGGCGACGCCGTGGCCTACACTGAGCCGGACGCCGACAGCATCGCCGCCGAGCTGGGGCGGCTGCTGGCCTCGGCCGAGCGCAGGAAGCAGCTTCAGGAAGCCGGGCTGGCCAGAGCTCGCGAGTTCACATGGGACGCCTCCGCGGAGGCGCATCTCAGCTCCTATCAACGCGCAATCGAATAGTTCGGTAACCTCACGGAGTGATGGAGAGCTCTTTGCCAGACCTCGAGGCGATCCTCCTGGTCGGGGGGCAGGGCACGCGCCTGCGTCCGCTGACACTGGGCACGCCCAAGCCGCTGCTGCAGACCGCCGGGGTGCCGTTCCTGGCCCACCAGCTGGCGCGCGCCCGTTCTTTCGGGGTGCGCCGGATCGTGTTCGCCACCTCCTACAAGGCGGCCATGTTCGAGCCTGCCTTCGGTGACGGGGCCGCGTTCGGGCTCTCGCTCGAGTACATGACGGAGGAGACGCCGCTGGGCACCGGCGGCGCGATCCGCAACGCCGCCGAGGCGCTGTCGGCCGGGCCCGACGACCCCGTCCTGATACTCAACGGCGACATCCTCTCCGGTCACGACATAGGCGAGCAGGTGCGCCTGCACCGCGACCGGCGGGCCGCTGTAACGCTCCATTTGACGGAGGTCGAGGATCCCTCCCGGTTCGGCTGCGTGCCGACCGACGAGGCGGGGCGGGTGACGGCGTTCCTGGAGAAGACCCCCAACCCGGTGACGAACCGGATCAACGCCGGCTGCTACGTCTTCACCCGGTCCGTGATCGACTCGATCCCGCGCGACGAGGTCGTCTCGGTCGAGCGCGAGACGTTCCCCGGGCTGATCGAGTCCGGCGAGCTCGTGCTGGGCTACGCCGACCGCACCTACTGGCTCGACGTCGGCACGCCCACCGCCTACGTGCAGGGCTCGCGCGACCTGGTGCTCGGCCGCCTGGCCTCGCCCGCGCTGCCCGGGCCCACGGGCGAGTTCCTGCGGCTCGAAGGGGCCGTGATCTCGCCCGAGGCGAAGGTCCAGGGCGGCACGGCCGTCGGCGCGCGGGCCGTCGTCGAGGCGGGCGCCACCGTGGTGGGCTCCGTGCTGAGCGACGACTGCGTCGTGGAGACCGGCGCCGTGGTGACCGACTCCGTGGTCGGCCAGGGGGCGCGGGTCTGCGCCGGCACGGTGGTGCGCGACGCGGTCATCGGCGACGGCGCCATCGTGGGGCCGGGCAACGAGCTGCAGAACGGCGTGCGCATCTGGCCGGGCATCGAGCTGCCCGAGCGCGCGCTGCGCTACTCCAGCGACGTCTGACCGCCTGACGTCCCGCTCACCCGCGCGGCGGGGGCAGACTGGACGCGTGATGGAGCGCAGGTGGGTGCCCGGCGGGCCGCTCGACGTGGGGCTGGCCCTGCAGCCGCACAAGCGCGGCGGCGGCGACCCCACCTGGCGGCGCACCCCCGACGGAGCCGTGTGGCGCACCTCCCGATCCCCCGACGGCCCCTGCACGCTCAGGGTCAGCGTCAAGGCGGGCACCGTGCACGGGCAGGCGTGGGGCCGGGCGCCGGATGGGCGCTGGAGACGCTGCCCGCGCTGCTCGGCGCCGACGACGACCTGTCCGGGTTCACGGTCAGGCACGAGGTGCTGGCCGAGGCCGCCAGGCGGCATCCTGGCGCCCTGCGCATCGGGCGTACGGGGCGGGTGATGGAGGCCCTCGTACCGGCCGTGCTGGAGCAGAAGGTGGTCGGGCAGGAGGCGTGGCGGGCCTGGCGGTGGCTGCTCGGCCGCTACGGCGAGCCCGCGCCGGGGCCCGCGCCCGAGGGCATGCGGGTGGTGCCCGAGCCCGAGGTGTGGCGGCAGATCCCGTCCTGGCACTGGCACCGGTCGGGGGCCGAGGCGGTGCGCGCCCGGACGATCGCCACCGCCGCCTGGCACGCCGCCAAGCTGGAGGCCGCCGCCACCACGCAGGAGCTCGACCGGCTGCTGCGCGCGCTGCCCGGGATCGGCGTGTGGACGTCGGCGGAGGTGCGCCAGCGGGCGTTCGGCGACCCCGACGCGGTCAGCGTCGGCGACTTCCACCTGGCCAAGCTGGTCGGCTACGCGCTGACGGGGGAGAAGACCGACGATCCCGGGATGCTGCGGCTGCTGGAGCCGTACGCGGGGCACCGGCACCGGGCCACGGTGCTGGTGTGGCTCAGCGGCCTGCGCCCGCCGGCCAGGGGGCCCAGGATGTCCGTACGCGACTATCGGTCGTTCTGATCGCGGGCCCTGGGTGCGTACGCTGAACTCAGCCCGTCGTACTGTGCCTCTATGAGTTCTGACTCCGCGCTCCGCCGCGCCCTCGCCCGTGCCAGGGACGGCAAGACGCTCGACGTGACCGAGGCGACCGTGCTCCTGCACGCCAGGGACGGGCACCTCGACACGCTCCTCGACCACGCCTCCCGCGTGCGCGACGCCGGTCTGCGGGCCGCCGGGCGCGAGGGGATCATCACCTACAGCAGGAAAGTGTTCATCCCGTTGACCCGGCTGTGCCGGGACCGGTGTGGTTATTGCACGTTCGCGACGGCGCCGCACAAGCTGCCCGCGCCGTTCCTGAGCCCCGACGAGGTGCTGGAGATCGCCCGGCAGGGGGCGGCCATGGGGTGCAAGGAGGCGCTGTTCACGCTGGGGGACCGGCCGGAGGACCGCTGGCACCAGGCCAGGGAGTGGCTGGACGCGCACGGCTATGACGACACGTTGTCCTACGTGCGGGCGATGGCGATCAGGGTGCTGGAGGAGACCGGGTTGCTGCCGCACCTCAACCCGGGGGTGCTGAGCTGGCGGGACTTCCAGCGGCTCAAGCCCGTCGCGCCGTCCATGGGGATGATGCTGGAGACGACGTCGCGGCGGCTGTTCGAGGAGAAGGGGCAGCCGCACTACGGCTCGCCCGACAAGGACCCGGCCGTGCGGCTGCGCGTGCTGGAGGACGCCGGCCGCACGAACGTGCCGTTCACCACGGGCATCCTCATCGGCATCGGCGAGACCGTCGAGGACCGCGCCGAGTCGATCTTCGCCATCCGCAAGGTGGCCAGGGAGTACGGCGGCATCCAGGAAGTCATCGTGCAGAACTTCCGCGCCAAGCCCGACACCGCCATGCGCGGCCTGCCGGACGCCGACCTCCAGGAGCTGGCCGCCACGATCGCGGTGGCCCGCCTGGTGCTCGGCCCCCGCGTCCGCCTCCAGGCGCCGCCCAACCTGGTGGACTCCGAGTACGAGCTGATGATCAGGGCCGGCATCGACGACTGGGGCGGCGTGTCGCCGCTCACCCCCGACCACGTCAACCCCGAGCGGCCGTGGCCGCAGATCGACGACCTGGCCGCCCGTACCGGCGAGGCCGGGTTCCGGCTCAGGGAGCGGCTGACGATCTACCCCGAGTACGTGCTGGCCGGGGAGCCCTGGCTCGACCCGCGCCTGATCGCGCACGTCTCCGCCCTGGCCGACCCGGAGACGGGCCTGGCCCGCGAGGACGCCGTGCTAGAGGGCCGGCCCTGGCAGGAGCCCGACGGCGGTTTCGCCGCGTCCGGGCGGGTGGACCTGCACGTCGAGGTCGACACCACGGGCCGCACGAACGACCGGCGCGACGACTTCGACCACGTCTACGGCGACTGGGACGCCCTGCGCGAGCGCCTCGGCACCGTCGCCGCCACCACCCCCAGCGACGTGCGCCAGGCGCTCAGGCGGGCCGAGGCCGATCCGGCCGGCCTGACGGACGCCGAGGCCGTCGCCCTGCTCGGGGCCGAGGGGGAGGCGCTGGACGAGCTGGCCGCGATCGCCGACGCGCTGCGCAAGGAAGCCGTGGGCGACGACGTCACCTACGTGGTCAACCGGAACATCAACTTCACCAACGTCTGCTACACCGGCTGCCGCTTCTGCGCCTTCGCCCAGCGCAGGACGGACGCCGACGCGTACACGCTGAGCGTCGAGCAGGTCGCCGACCGGGCCGAGGAGGCGTGGGCGGCCGGCGCGACCGAGGTGTGCATGCAGGGCGGCATCCACCCCGACCTGCCCGGCACCGCCTACTTCGACATCGCCAGGGCGGTGAAGGCACGCACGCCGGGCATGCACGTGCACGCGTTCTCCCCGATGGAGGTCATCAACGGCGCCTCCCGGACGAACCTGTCGATCCGCGACTGGCTGGAGGCCGCCAAGGAGGCGGGCGTGGACTCGCTGCCGGGCACGGCGGCCGAGATCCTCGACGACGACGTGCGCTGGGTGCTGACCAAGGGCAAGCTGCCGGCCAAGGAGTGGATCGAGGTGATCACCACGGCGCACCGGGTCGGCATCCCCACCACCTCGACCATGATGTACGGGCACGTGGACAACCACCTGCACTGGGTCAGGCACATCAAGCTGATCAGGGGGCTGCAGGAGGAGACCGGGGGTTTCTCCGAGTTCGTGCTGCTGCCTTTCGTGCACACCAGCGCCCCGATCTACCTGGCGGGCGTGGCCAGGCCGGGCCCGACCGCGCAGGAGAACCGCGCGGTGCACGCCCTGGCCCGGATCCTGCTGCACGGCGCCATCGGCAACATCCAGTGCTCGTGGGTCAAGCTCCAGGACGACCTGTGCCGCCAGGTGCTCCAGGGCGGGGTCAACGACCTCGGCGGCACGCTGATGGAGGAGACGATCAGCCGGATGGCCGGGTCGGAGAACGGCTCGTACAAGACGATCAGCGAGCTGCGCGCGATGGTCGAGGTCACCGGCAGGCCGGTCCGGCAGCGCACCACCGAGTACGGCGTGCCGTCCGAGGAGCGGCTGGCCGCCTCGGCGGCCAGTGACGGCGTCTGCCAGAGCGTCAGGAGGGTGTTGCCCCTCGCCTAGTTGTAACGTGTTCTAACAAGGGCTTGCGCTCGCCCTGTGAGGCGCTGGGAGAATCATCACTCCCCCGGGAGAGAGGTCTTCACCGTGCGGTTGGGTCGGCACCGCGCCGCGCTGTCCCCCGAGCAGCGCCGCAGGAAGGCGTTCCAGCGCGGCATGCTGGCAGGGCTCACGGCCGTGGCCATCGTCGCGGCCGGCCTCGTCGTGATCTTCGGCGGCGGCGGGGTGCTGTGCAGCACCCGCGAGCCCCTCCTGGTCGACGTGGCCGCCGCGGTGGACGTCGCCCCGGCCGTCATGCGGGCGGCCGACCGGTTCAACGGGACGAAGACGGCCGTGGGCGGCCGGTGCGTGCTGGTCCAGGTGACCGAGCAGCCGCCGGCCACGGTCTTACGGACGCTGATCGGCGACCGGGCCGGCGTGCTGGCCGAGCGGCCCGACGGCTGGATCGCCGACTCCTCCGCCTGGATCAGGCTGGCCCGCCAGCAGGGCGCCAGCTCGCTGCCGGCGGGGGAGAGCGTGGTGGCGACCTCGCCGCTGGTGTTCGCCACCCGGGCGTCGCTGGCGCAGCGCTTCTCCGTGGGGAAGACCGAGATGAACTGGCGGATGGTCTTCCCCTCGACCGTGCGCGGCCGGCTGACGCCCACCGCCGACGAGCCCGACGTCGTCCGCGTGCCGGACCCCTCCCTGGCCGGCGCGGGCATCGCCACCGTGGCCGCCGCCAGGGACGTCGTCGGCACCGGGCCCGACGCCGACAAGGCGCTGACCGCGTTCGTCCGCTGGGCGCAGGCCGGGTCGGCGCCCGACTACCGCAGCATGCTGGCGGCCGTGGACGACCACACGTTCTGGCAGCGTCCCGTCGTCATCGTGCCCGAGCAGTCGGTGTGGCAGCACAACCTGCGCCCCTCCGCCGACCCGGTCGTGGCCCTGCACCCGCGCGAGGGCACGATCAACCTCGACTACCCGTACGTCGTCACCGCCGCCGACCCCGACGTGGCCGAGGCGTCCACCGTCTTCGCCGACTGGCTGAAGGGCGCGCAGGCCCAGGAGATCGTCCGGCGGGCCGGCTTCCGCTCCGGCGACGGCACACAGGGCCCGATCTCCCCCGGCCCGCAGCTCCCCTCCACCGCCCCGAAGACCAGGTCGTCGGTCTCGCCGCAGGACATCGACGAGGCGCTGCGCGCGTGGAGCCGGCTCGCTCCGCCCACCAACATCCTCGTGCTGGCCGACACCTCCAAGCACATGGCCGAGCCGCTCAACGGCCGCACCCGGGTCAGCGTGGCCCTCGACGCGGCCAAGATCGGGCTGCGACTCTTCCCCGACTCCACCCACATGGGGCTGTGGGAGTTCGCCGACAAGGTGGGCGGCATCAAGGGCTACCGGCAGCACGTCGGCCTCGGCCCCATCAACGAGCCGGAGACCGGGCAGGTCATCCGCCGCAGCCGCCTCGACCAGCTCACCGCCACCATCACCGCCCATCCCGGACGCGACAGCTCGCTCTACGACGCGATACTCAGCGGGTTCCGCACCATGACCAGCGACTACCGGGAGGAGATGAACAACGCGCTCCTGGTGATCACGGCCGGGCGGGACGACGGCAAGGGCACGAACCTGACGCAGCTCCTCGACCGGCTGCGCCAGGAGTGGAACCCGGACCGGCCCGTGCAGATCATCGTGATCGCGTTCGGCAAGGGGGTGGACCGGGCCGGCCTGTCCCGGATCACGGCCGCCACCAACGGGTCCCTGCACGAGGCCGAGGAGCCCGGGGAGATCATCGACGTGTTCCTCGCCGCCCTGGCCCGCCGCCTGTGCCACCCGACCTGCAAGCCGACGGCCTGACGGCCAAGGGCCGCGGGGTCATCCTCATGGTCCGTGCCCCTGCCCTTGGGGGAGGGCCGGCCGCCGTGCGTACGGCGGCCGGCCCCCGGTGCTACACGCGGGCCCAGAGGGCGGGCACGTTCGGCGGCTCCCAGCCCGCGAGGGCGGTGTGCGCCTGGAGGCACCGGTACGTGGCGCCGTTGTAGGTGACGGTGTTGCCCACGGCGTAGGCCGTGCCGGCCTTCCACGTGCCCGAGGGCGTGGTCGGCGTCGGGGTCGGCGTCGGCGTGGGGGTGGGCGTGACGGTCGGGGTGGGGGTCGGGGTCGGGTTGCCGCCACCGCCGCCGATGTTCAGGTCGACGCAGGAGTAGAACGCGTTCGTCGTGTCGGAGATGTTCCAGATGGCCAGGACCTTCTGGCGGCCCGAGTAGCCGGAGAAGTCGACCGTGTGCGAGATCGTCGCGGGCGGCTGCTGGCCGTGGCCGTCGAAGACGGCGACCCGCGTGTTGCCGATGTAGTACTCGTAGTTCAGCGTGGCGTGCCGGGCGGTGAACGTCCAGGTGAACGTCACCGACCTGCCCACGGAGGCGACGGGCCACGGCTTGTTGTCGTCGCTGAGCTGCGCGAACTGGCTGAGGTTCGCGTGACAGCTACGCAGCCCCTTCGGGCCTTCGACGCTCTGCGGCTCGTAGATGATGTTGCCGCAGCCGGAGACCTTGCCCTGGGCGCAGTTGGCCTGGCGGGAGGGCGGCGTCAGGACGTACCCGTGGGCGAAGGCCGGGCTGGTGTTGAACACCGTGGTGGCGACCGCGATCACCACCACGGCGACTAACGTGAGGGTCCTTCTCATTGAAGTGGCTCCTTCACATGGGGGGATGGCCCCAATGTAAAGGAAAGTTTCCTAACGGTAAACGGCCGATTGACCGCCCGTCAGCGCGTCACGATGAAGTCCGCCGGGTCGCGCGGCGCCCGGTCGCGCGGCGGCGCGGCGGCGTGCCCCACGGCCACGCACCCCATCGGATCCCACGACTCCGGCAGATCGAGCACCTCGCGCACGACCGGCCGGCAGAACATCGTGGACGACACCCACGCCGAGCCCAGCCCCTCCACCGCGAGCTGGATCAGGAAGTTCTCCACCCCGGCGCCGGTCGCCACGATGAACATCTCCCGCTCCGAGGCGTTGCGCCGATCGTCGCGGTAGGTGTGGGAGCCCTCCATCACCAGGCACGGCACCACCAGGTAGGGCGCGTTGCGCAGCACGTCGCCCCGCCTGACCCGCTTGGCGATCGACTGCTCCGAGAACCCGTCGCCGCGCAGGTCGGCGATCCACGCCTCCCGCATGGCGTCGAGCAGCTTCGTCCTGGTCTGCGCCGACTCCACCAGCACGAACCGCCACGGCGTCGTGTGGTGCGGCGCCGGCGCCGCGATGCCCGCCGCGACCGCCCGGCGCACCGCCTCGGGATCGACCGGCTGCTCGGAGAACTCCCTGATCGTCCGGCGGGCGAAGACGACGTCCCGCGACCCGAACCGGAACAGGTCGTGGTCGGCGGGGCGCACCAGCGGCCGGACGCCCGGCCCGTCGTCGTCGGTCACCAGGTGCGCCAGCCCGCGCACGATCGCCACCGGCACCCCCGCCAGCTTGCCCTTGACCAGCTCCGCCGCGCTCGCGATCTCGTCGGCCAGGGCCGTGACCGTGACGTTGAGCTCGTTGCCGTAGGAGTCGGAGGCGCCGCGGTAGTCGTCGAGCGGCAGCACGCCGGCCGCGCCGATCGCCACGTCGGTCAGGCCGTTGCGCCACGGCCGCCCGAACGTGTCGGACACGATCACCCCGACCCGCCTGCCCAGCTTCGCCCTGATGGCGCGCGCC
Source organism: [Actinomadura] parvosata subsp. kistnae (assembly GCF_900323885.1). GTDB lineage: Bacteria > Actinomycetota > Actinomycetes > Streptosporangiales > Streptosporangiaceae > Nonomuraea > Nonomuraea composti. The sequence continues at coordinate 4,065,082 of NZ_OOHJ01000018.1, forward strand.
GAGGCGTCGGAATCCTCCGGGAGGAGCAGCACGGTGCCCGGCTCGGTGTTGGAGGCGTCGACACCCGCCGCCGCCATGACGAAGCCGTGCCTGGTCTGGGCGATCACGGTGTCGCCGCGCCTGGCGACCACGCGCTCGGTCTCCTCCTCGATCGCCGCCGTACGGTCGGGTGCCCGGCGCACCCGGCCCTCCGCCTTGCTGACGATCTTGGACGTGACGACCACGATGTCGCCGTCACGCAGGTCGGCGCCGGACAGCAGCGCCGCGATGTCGTCGCCCTGCCGCACCTCGCCGAGGCCGGTCACGGGGATCACTTCCACCTTGGCCACCCTGCTCACGGGAAGATCGCCGGTGTCGTTCCGCTCGCTCATTTGCGCAGCTCCTGGGCCAGGTCGAGGGCGGTGCGGGCGATGTCGGCCGCCGCCTCGGCGTCGTGCATGAGGATCGGGCGGGCCAGCACGCGCACGCCGTCGAGCGCCACCCCGGAGTCCTCCTCCGCGACCAGCCAGCCGTCGATCAGCTCGGACCCGTACAGCTCCAGCACCGCCTGCGCGGTCGTCTCCACCCCGATCGCGGTCAGGCACGCGTCGGCCATGCCCCGCACCGGCGCGCCGCCGATGATCGGGGAGACGCCCACCACGGTCTTGGGCAGCAACGCCGCGCGGATGCCCGGCACCTGGAGGATCGTGCCGATGCTCACCACCGGGTTGGACGGCGGCAGGATCACCACGTCGGCCTGCTCGATGGCCTCCAGCACGCCCGGGGCCGGCTTGGCGGTGTCGACCCCGACCAGGGCGAACGACTGGGCGGGCACGGAGGCGCGCAGGCGTACCCACCACTCCTGGAAGTGGATCGCGCGCTTGCCACGCTCGTCCTCGATGACGACGTGGGTCTCGCAGCGGTCGTCGCTCATCGGCAGCAGCCGCACGCCCGGCTGCCAGCGCGCGCAGAGCGCCTGCGTGATCTGCGAGAGCGGGTAGCCGGCCTCCAGCATCTGCGAGCGGACGATGTGGGTGGCGAAGTCGCGGTCGCCGAGCCCGAACCACTGCGGCTCGACGCCGTACGCCGCCAGCTCCTCCTTGACGACGTGGGTCTCCTTGGCCCGGCCCCAGCCCTGCTCCTCGTCGATGCCGTTGCCCAGCGTGTACATCACGGTGTCGAGGTCGGGGCAGACCCGCAGGCCGTACAGGGTGATGTCGTCACCGGTGTTGCCGATGACGGTGATCGAGGCGTCGGGCGCGGCGGCGCGCAGGCCCCGGAGGAAGCGGGCGCCGCCGATGCCGCCGGCGAGAGACACGATGTGCATGCGGCCCAGTCTTCCATCGGGCTCTGACAAGCCCGTCGCGGGACCGGTTTTCCACCTTTTGTCAGCGGTGTCCTGGCAGGTATGGGGCGATTTGCTGAGAAAGAGGTTCGTGGGACTCCCGGCGGGTGAGTCAGTGATGTGGCAAACTCCCTTCGGGCTAAAGGGTCTGATGGGGGTAGTTGTGAGCAAATTTGACGTCGCCCGGCTCAAGGAGCCGGCCGCCTGGATCATGCTCGTCGCCGGGTTGCTGAACGTCGTGCTGGCGATCGGGCACATCCTGATCGGCTCGTCCGGCACCTCGTCCTTCACCGAGCGCGCCGTCTCGAACTTCTCCAGCCTGACCAACCCCGTCGTGACGGCACTCCTGCTCGGCGCCGTGTTGCTGGTCACCAAGGTCGGCTCGCCGTCGCCCAAGGCCAAGCCCATCACGTACGGGGCCGCGGTCGGGCTGCTGCTCGCGGCCGTGTTCGGCATGCTGGCGCTCCTGGCCGGGCTGTTCGCCGGCGGCGGCGCCCGCGCCACCGTCGAGTACGTGCTGCTCGGCGTGCCCACGCTCGCGCTGACCGCCGTCGCGCTGGTCTACCTGCTGCCGCAGGTGTTGCCCGAGCGGCCGGCCGCGCAGGTGTACCACGGCCAGTTCGGGCCCCAGCCCGGGTTCTTCGACCAGCAGCAGTACAACGCCCAGAACCCCCAGGGGCAGCCCCAGCCCGGCTACGGCCAGCCCCAGCCCGGTTTCGCCGGCGCCCAGGACCCGCAGGCCGGTTATGGTCAGCAGCCGCAGCCCGGTTTCGGCGGGCAGCAGGAGCCGGCCGCGTACGGCCAGCAGCCCTCCGGCCAGCAGTCGCCTTCCGGCCAGCAGGACTCGCAGGCGGCGCCCGGCTACGCGCCGCAGCCCCCGTCCGGCCAGCAGCCCCAGCCCCAGCCGGGCCAGCAGCCCCAGCCCGGCTACGGCCCTCAGCCGATGTCCGGCCAGCAGCCCGGCTACGGCCAGCAGCCCCCTTCCGCCCCCGCCTACGGCCAGCAGCCCCCCTCCACGCCTGGTTACGGCCAGCAGCCGCCCTCCACCCCCGGCTACGGCCAGCAGCCCGGCTTCGGCGGGCAGCCGGAGCAGGCCCCCGAGCCCCAGGCCGCGGCCTCCTACTCGCCGCAGCCGCAGATCAGGGGCGCGCTGCCGGCCGCCCCCTCCGACCAGCAGCAGCCCGAGCCCTACAACGCCGACGGCTTCGGCCAGTACGTGCCCGCCGACACGGCGCCCTCCACCCCGGTGCCGCCGCCCGTGCAGGAGTACAGCACCCCGCCGGCCGGCGAGTACACCCCGGCCCCGTACGTCCCCGCCGACAGCCAGCCGAACCTGTACGGCCAGGCCAGCCCGAACCCGTACGCGCCCCCCGCGAACGACCCCTTCCCCACGCCGGCGGAGCACCAGCCGAGCCCGTACGCGGCGGCCGACCAGGCGTACCCGTCGGGCGACACGACGCCGAACGTGCAGTACCCGCCCCAGGCCGAGCAGCCCCAGCCCCAGCCCCAGCAGTTCGGGCAGCAGCAGCCGTACTTCGGCCAGAGCGCGTTCGACCAGCCGCAGGGCGGCTTCGACCAGCCGCAGACCCCGTTCGAGCAGCCGCAGGCGCCGTTCGAGCAGCCGCCGGCGCAGGGTGGCCAGCCGTTCACGGGCTACTCGGGCCACGAGTTCGCGACGCCGCCCGCGTACCAGGAGCCCGACCCGCCGGTGGACCCGCGCTCGCAGCAGCTCCTGGACGCCTACCAGCAGGCGGAGACGTACCAGTCGAACGTCGGCACCCAGCCGGAGCTGCGCGTCCCCGACTATGGCGGCCAGCAGGGCAGGCCGTACGACGACCCGTTCGGCCACCCCCAGCAGCCCCAGCACGCGGCACCCCCGCACCAGGGCCCACGCACGCCGCACCCCCGCATGCCGCACCCCCGCAGGCCGCGCCCCACATGCCGGCCCGCAGCACGCGGGACCCCAGCACGCGGGCCCGCAGCACGGCGGGTACGAGCCCCAGCAGGGCCAGTACCAGCCCACCCACCAGGCCCCGCAGCAGCAGCCCCAGCAGCAGGGCTGGCCGGACCCGCAGAACGGCGAGTCGACGATGCGGATCGACCCGGCCACGTTCGGCGGCGGCTACGGCACCGACCAGCGCCGCCCCGGGGACGACCCGATCGACCCGACCGCCATATACACCCCCAATGAGCCACGCAGGTAACGGACCGGCAATGAACGGCTAGAGAGAAGGTGGGCCACGGGCGGGCGTCTTTCCCGCCCTGGTACGGTTCCGACCGCTGACAGCGTTGAACGAGCCTGGCCGATGCCCTGCCCGTAAGGCGTCGGCCCGGGTGCGAACATCACATGCCGAGCACACCGGGGCGAGATCTGGTCTTTCCCCGGATAGCTGCATGCCGCTTGACGCCACGTGCAGCACACGCGTGTAATTACAACCATGTTGTTACGCCTTCCCGTGGGTGGGTAATAAGGAAGGCGTCCATGGGGGGCTCCATTGCGGGCGGGCGGCAGGGAGGTGTGCAGTGACCGATCCGGTCATCGCACAGGATCAGCTTGACGCTGAAGAACTCGGCTGGCAGGAGCGTGCCTTGTGCGCGCAGACTGATCCGGAGGCGTTCTTCCCGGAGAAGGGCGGCTCCACCCGAGAGGCCAAGAAGGTCTGCCGATCGTGCGAGGTCCGTGCCGAGTGCCTGGAATACGCACTTGAGCACGATGAGCGGTTCGGCATCTGGGGTGGGCTGTCCGAGCGGGAGCGCAGACGGATCAAGCGCCAGGCGGTTTAGTGATAAGGGGGGAAGGGGTCACGCGGAGCGCCGTGTGACCCTTTTCGCATCTCCTGAACGGCTTGCGCATGTATGGTGGGGCCGCCTGATCTTCCCCCCAGGAGTCACCCAGCCATGTCCCGTCCCTACGTCACCGCGATCGTCGTCGCCCACGACGGCGCGCGCTGGCTCGGGGAGACCCTGCGTGCCCTGATCCACCAGAGCCGCAGGCCGGACCGTGTGGCGGGCGTCGACAACGGCAGCAGGGACGGCTCGGCCGAACTGCTCGGACAGACGCTCGGCCCCGGCAACCTGATCTCCCTGCCGCGCTCCCACAGCTTCGGCGAGTCGGTCGCCAAGGCGCTCGACCGGATGCCGCCCTCCGGGGCCGGCGAATGGATCTGGCTGCTCCACGACGACTGCGCCCCCGACCGGCGCGCGCTGGAGATGCTGCTGGACGCGGCCGAGCAGGACCCCAAGGCCGCCGTGCTCGGGCCCAAGCTGCTCGACTGGATCGACCGCAGGCGGCTGCTGGAGATCGGCGTCACCGTCGGACGCACGGGGCGCAGGGACACGGGGCTGGAGCCGCGCGAGTTCGACCAGGGGCAGCACGACGGGACGCGGGACGTCCTGTCGGTGTCCACGGCCGGGATGCTGATCAGGCGGGACGTGTGGGAGCAGGTGGGCGGGCTCGACCCGTTCCTGCCGCTGTTCCGCGACGACCTCGACCTGTGCTGGCGGGTGCGCAACGCCGGCCACAAGGTCCTGAACGTGACCTCCGCCGTGGCCTGGCACGCCGAGGCGGCGGCCCGCAGGCGGCGGCGCATCACGGTCAGCGGCGATCATCCGCGCCGCCTCGACCGGCGCAACGCGATCTTCGTGGTGATGGCGAACCTGCCGTTCGGGGCGATGGTCTGGGCGCTGCTGCGGAACGTGCTCGGCTCGTTCTTCCGTACGTTGCTGTTCATCGTCAGCAAGCAGCCCGCGAACGCGCTGGACGAGGTCGTGGCCATGGCGTCGGTGCTGGCGCACCCGTTCAGGCTGCTGCGGGCGCGGCGGGCCCGCAGCTACGGCCGCAAGAAGGGATATATCCGCATAAAGCGGCTTATGACCCCTCGGGGTGCGGCCTACCGGCGGCTCACCGACATGGTGCAGAGCTTCCTCGCCGGCGAAGCCCCCGTGGACGCCGCCGGCCAGCACCACCACCACGTCGCCCACGCCTCCCACGCCGACGACCAGGACGCCGCCCCGCCCACCGACACCGGCGCGTTCCAGCGCTTCATCGGCCGGCCCGGCGTCATCCTCATGCTCGCGCTGACCGCCGTCTCGATGGTCGCCGAGCGGTCACTGCTCGGCGGCGAACGGCTCGGCGGCGGCGCACTCGTGCCCGTGACCGGCGGCGCCGCCGACCTGTGGGCGTTCTACCTCGAAGGCTTCCACGACGTCGGCCTCGGCTCCACCGCCCCCACGCCGCCCTACGTCGCCGTGCTCGCCGCGCTCTCCACCCTCGCCCTCGGCAAGACGTGGCTGGCCGTGTCCGTGCTGCTGCTCGGCTCCGTGCCCCTGGCCGGCGCCACCGCCTACCTCGCCACCCGGCACCTCATCCCGTCCGTGCCCGCCCGCGCCTGGGCCGCCGGCACGTACGCGCTGCTGCCCGTCGCCACCGGCGCCATCTCCGGCGGGCGGCTCGGAACCGCCGTGGTGTTCGCGCTCCTGCCCGTCTACGCCTGGCTGCTCGGCATCGTCCTGCTCACGCCCGACCGGCGCCGGGCCCGGCGCGCCGCCTGGGCTCTGGGGTTGTGGCTGGCTGTCGGGATGGCGTTCGTGCCGCTGGTGTATCCGCTGGTGGCGGGGGTGGGGGTGCTGGGGGCGGTGGGGCTCGGCCGGCTCCTCGCGAACGGACGCGACCCCGACACCCACAACGACCCCGACACCCACGACCACCTGGCCGACACCGCCACCCCAGCCCCCGCCTTCACCCCCGGCCCCGCCACCGCCTTCGCCCCGGGCACCGCCACCGCCTTCACGGCTGCCACCGCGCCGGGGATCGCCGCTGCCCCAGGCACCGCCACCGCCTCGGCCACGGCCTTCACCCCGAGCGCCGCCTTCACTCCAGGCGCCGCCATGGGCCCCGCCACCGCCGCTGCCCCAGGCGCCGCCTTCCTCGCAGGTACGGCCTTCGCCCCAAGTGCCGCCTTCGACCCAGACGCCGCCCCCACCACCGCCCAGGGCGCGGCCACCGCCTTTACCGCCGGCGCCGCCCCAGCCACCGCCTTTGAGGCCGCCGGTGGCGTGAGTGCCGGCACGGGCAGGCACGGCCGGGCCGGTGATCGTCCTGAACGTGCGGCAGGCAGACGCGGCCGGACCGGCGAGGGCCGCGAGCGGGCGGGCGGCAGGCGGGGACGGACCGGCGCCGGCGATGGTCACGAACGGGCGGGCGGCAGGCGCGGCCGGGGCCGTGCCGACCATCCAGGCGTCCGGGCGAGCAACCGCGAGGCCCTGGTCTCCATCCTGATCGCCCTCGCCGTACCCCCCGTCCTTCTGCTCCCCTGGACGGCCACCCTCGTCACGGACCCCGGACGGTTCCTCCTGGAGGCCGGCCTGCACGACCCGTCCCTCGTGAACCCGTCCCTCCCCCCGGAAAGCCTGCTGGCCCTCAGCCCGGGCGGCCCGGGGCTGCCCCCGTTCTGGGTGACGGCGGGCCTGGTGGCGGCGGCGCTGGCCGCGCTGCTCATGCGCCGGCAACGCGTGATCGTCGCGATCGGCTGGGGCGTGGCCCTGTACGGGATGCTGGCGGCCGTCCTGGTCAGCCGGGTCACGGTCGAGGGGGCGAAGGTGTGGCCGGGGGTGCCGCTGGCGTTCGCGGGGACGGGGCTGGTGGTGCTGGTCGGCCTGACCGCGCACCGGCTCGCCGAGCTGCGTGCCGGGGGTGGGCTGCGGCGGCTGGGCGCGACGGTGATGGTGGCGGTGGCGTTCAGCACGCCGCTGCTGGCGGCCGGCTACTGGGTGGTCAGCGGTGTGCGCGGGCCGCTCGTGGGCGATGCGCGGGACGTCATGCCGGCGCTCGCCGCCGCCCGTACGACGCAGGGGGAACGCACGCTGGTGATCAAGGGATCGGGCTTCACCGTCCTGCACGGGCGCACCCCGCTGATCGGCGAGGCGGAGCTGCCGGTCGCGTCCGAGGCCCGCGAGCGCGTCACCGCGGCCGTGCAGGGCCTGGTCGGCGGGCGCGGCGGGGACGCGGCCACGCTGGCCGCGCAGGGCATCGCGATGGTCGCCGTCGCGCCCCCCGTCTCGCCCGAGCTGGCCAAGACCCTCGACTCCCAGCCGTCACTCGAACGCATGAGCCTGTCGGACACGGGCGGCGGCCTGTGGCGCCTGGCCGAGCAGGTCACCCGCGTCCCGGCCCAGCCAGTGAGCGTCCTGCACGCCGTGTGGTTGTGGGCGCAGGGCGCGCTGCTGCTCGTGGTCGCCCTGCTCGCCTCGCCGGGCCGCCGCCAGCCTCCCGAGCCCGCCGAGTCGCCCGCCGTCGCGCCGGCGGGTGCGTGATGCGGGCGCCGAGCAGGGGAGGGGCGGGTTCGGAATGAAGAGGTCCATCGACAACCGGTTCGGCCTGCTGGTGCTGGTCGTCGTGTCCCTGGCGGCCATGTACGGCATCGCGTACGCCACCAGACCGGCCGTCACCCCGGCCCAGCCGCCGGGCCCGCGCAAGGTCCCCGTCGAATCGGTCACCGCCGTCTGCCCGGGGACGAAGGGGGAGCAGGTCAACGTGTACCTGCCGGGCACCCTCAACGGCGAGACCATGGAGAACGGCAAGCCGTACGTGACCAAGGGCCCCGGCGGCCTGGAGGCCGGCTACCTCACGCGCGCCACCGCCGGCGCCGGGCGCGGCCTGGCCGGGGTCCGCTGCACCGAGCCTGCCCCCGAGACGTGGCTGGTCGGCCCCGGCCCCGCCAACGCCGACGTCCGCCTCCACCTCACCAACGCCGACAAGGCGCCCGCGCTGGCGGACGTGCAGGTGTACGCGGCGGAGGGCAGGATCTCCAGCGACGCCGGCCTCGGCCTGGAGCTCGCACCGGGCGAGCACCGGGAGATCGACCTCAAGACCCTCGCCCCGTCGGCCGACATCATGGCCGTCAGCGTCACCACCACGTTCGGCCGCGTCGCCGTCGCCGCCAGGGCCACCCTGGAGACGGGCGGCGTGGACTGGCTCCCCGCCGCCGCCCCGCCCGCCACCCGCGTCGTCGTCCCCGGCATCCCCGGAGGCGGCGGCCTGCGCCGGCTCCTCGTCGCGACCCCCGGCGAGGCCGACACCGTCGTCCAGATCAAGGCCGTCAGCAAGGACGCCGAGTACGCGATGAAGGGCAGGGAGACCCTGGACGTGCCGGCGGGCAGCGTGACCGCCCTCGACGTCACCACCGGCGTGGCCGGCTCCGCCGCCGCCCTCGTCCTCACCTCACAGACCCCGATCGTCGCCGGCCTGATCGCCACCGGCACCGGCGACCGCCCGGACGTCGCCTTCACCCCCGGCACCCCGTCCCTGGCGCTGGGCAGCGCCGTGGCCCGCAACACGACCGGCTCCCACCTCCTCCTCACCGCCCTCGGCACCCAGCCCGGCAAGGTCCGCGTCCAGGTGGTACCGGGCAAGGGCGCCGCCAGCACCCCGTACGACGTGGACATCCCGGCCGGCCGCACGAAGGCGGTGCCACTGAAGGCGCGGGGCGACTTCGCGGTGGTGGTCACCCCGGTATCGGGCGAGGTCTACGGCGGCAGGTTGGTGGAGGAACGCAGGAGAACAGGCGTCCTCCTGACGATGCAACCTCTGGCCCCAGCCCGCCTGTTCACCCTCCTCCCACCCATGACCGACACCTACAACGTGGTCGTCCCCTGAACCCCGGCGACTCCCAGGGGCACCCGGGGGCTCCGGCGGGGCTCCCGGGGGAACTGCAAGGTCCTCCCACTAAGCCGCGCTACGCGCGAAGGGGCTCGGGCAGCGCCCTGTGGGGGCAAGCCCCCACACCCCCGGCGAGAGGCTTGCCAGCCCCTCGCGCTCCCCGGACGCAACCCCGTCACCGGAACAGCCCCATCAAGAAGGAACCAGCCGACGTAAGCTGATGCTTACCGAGGCGCCCGGGAGGTGCTTGCCCTGTGACTGACGACCCGATGCCGCCGCCCCCCACGGTCGGCCAGCGGATACGAATGCTCCGTCTCCGGCGAGGCATGAGCCAGGAGGTCCTGGCCGGGCTCGTCGGCAAGTCGGTGTCCTGGATGAAGGGCGTCGAATCGGGCCGGCTCCAGTCGCAGCCCCGGCTGTCGATCCTCCTGCTGCTGGCCGAAGCCCTTCAGGTCAGGGATCTTTCGGAGCTCACGGGTTCCCGCTCCGTCCCTGTGCGCATGTTCGGCGGCCCCGGTCATGCCGCGCTCGCCTCCGTCCGCGACGCGATCAACGCCACCCCGCTCGCCGTCGGCATCCCGCAGGGAACCGTTCAGCCGTTGAGCGTCCTGCGGGGGCGGCTCGACGCGGCATGGCGTACCCGTCACACGTCCCCGGACCACCGCACCGCCCTCGCGCGGCTCCTGCCCGACCTGCTGCGGGACGCTCAGCTCGCGGTGCACCTGCGTCAGGGCGACGAGAGGCGGCGCGCCAACGCGTTGCTGGCGCAGACCTACGGCCTCACTCAGATGTACGTCGCCTACCAGCCCGCGCAGGAGCTGGTGTGGAGGGTGGCAGACCGCGCGTTGACGGCCGCCCAGGAGTCGGGCGATCCGCTGGCGTTGTCGTGCGCGGTGTGGTTCCTCGTCCAGGCACACCGGGAGAGCGGCGACTACACCGCTGCTCGCAGCATCAACGAGCAGGCGATGGCCGCCCTGGAGCCGCACCTGAGCGAGGGAGGCGTGGATCTGCTGGCGATGTGGGGTGCGCTCACGTTCGAGCTGGGGTTCACGGCTGCCCGGGCGGGTGACGCGGGTGAGGCTTGGATGCACTGGGACGAGGCCGGCCGCGTCGCCGACCGGCTCCCAGGTGACTACTACCAGCCGTGGACGTCGTTCTCCCGGGTGATCATGAAAGCGCATGCGGTGACCGTGGCGGTCGAGCTGCGCCAGGGCGGGGAGTCGGCCCGGCAGGCGGGCAACGCCGAAAGCGTGCCCATCCCGTCGCGGCCCAGGCGAGGCCGTCACCTCATCGAGGTGGCCCGTGCTCATCACCTGCGTCGTGATCAGCCGGCTGTGCTGGGCGCGCTGCAACTGGCGCAACAAGCCGCGCCGGAAACGGTCATGTACAACGGCTTCGCCAGGCGGATGGCTCTGGAACTAGCGGAATCGGGGCCGTCCCATCTGCGTACGCAGGCGCGGGATCTGGCGGATGAGATCGGGCTGACCGTCTGACCGAACAAGGGACACAGTTTGTGTCCGTCTCATCACTCACGGCGCCCTAGGTTCTCCGGTGGCGAGCGTGGCGAAACAGCGTGGCGCATCCACCTGCGCCACGATGCCACGCCGCATGCGGGCGGCCCGGTGCCGTCTCCCCGCCGTCCGCTCGGGCGCGGGCCGGATTCCTGCCGTTCCGGCCCGCGCCTCTTCATGCGAGTGCGACCGACCTCGGGGTCAGGTCCGCGACAAGCCGATCCCTTCCAGAACGGTGTCGGCCAGGTCGTCGACGAACTCGTCCGTGAAGTCCTGGTGGGCGGAGGTGTTGTGCAGGAGGCCCGTGAGGATCGTCTCGTGGCAGACGCCGACGATCATCGCCGTGGCCGCCTCGATCCGGGCGTCCGGGGCGAGGCGGCCCAGCTCGGCCTCCGCCCGCAAGTAGGCGTGGAGCCGGTCGCGCCAGTCCTCGCCGGGCTCGCTCAGCTCCGTGAACGCGGTGAGGACCCGGGGTTGGGCGATCAGGCCGGCGAACGCGGGCAGGACCGCGCGGTGGAACGCCAGGCCGTACGCGATGTGGGTGCGCAGGTTGTCGCGGACGGTGCCGTGGCCGGGGACCGGGAGGTCGCCCATGTCGCGGACCACCGTGCGGAGGTGGGTGCGCAGGGCGAGGGCCAGGAGTTCTTCCTTGTCGGCGAAGTGGTTGTAGAGCACCCCGTCGGCGACGTCCGCCTCGCGGGCGATGGCGCGGACGGTCAGGCCGGCGGTGCCGCGCTCGGCGATCAGGCGGGCGGCCGTGGTGACCAGGTGTTCCCGCAGGCTGAGGTCGGTCCCGCGGAGTGCCGGGGCTTTTCTGGGTGACACCAGGACACCGTACCTAGCGGCTGGGGGCGGGCGTGGGGCCCGAGGCGATGGCCGCCTCCGTCTCAAAGGCGGTCGGCGCGTACCAGCCAGGCGGTGCTGCGCAGGCGGACGGCGGAGCCGGTCTCGAAGGGGCGGAAGGCGGCCTCCAGGGCCGCGCGGGCCGGGGCAGGGTCGGCGTCGGCGAGGTTGTGGCGGACGGGGCCCCAGTCGCTGAAGAACGCGGCCGCGGCGGAGGCATTCTCGCCCCAGTTCGCGATGGCTTCGACGTGGGTGACCGTGATGTTCCTGAAGCCTGCCCGGGTGAGCACGTCGCGGATGTGGTCGGGGTCGGAGAGGGAGAGGGGGCCGGAGCGATCGGGGGTGGGTGACGGCTGGCCAGGGGCAGGTGACGGCTGGCTCAGGGTGGGTGACGGTCGGTCGGGGGCGGGGTTCGGGGTGGTGGACGGCTGCCAGCCCGGCAGGTGCGGCGCTAGGGCCGCCATGACCGTGCCCAGGTCCGTCCCGCGCAGGTCCTTCATCGTCACGAACGCGAGCCGCCCGCCGGGCCGCAGTGCCCGCGCGACGTTGGTGAAGGCGGCGACCGGGTCGCTGAAGAACATCACCGCGAACCTGCTGACCGCCGCGTCGAACGAGCCCGGCGGGAACGGGTGCACCTGGACGTCGCCGCGTTCGAAGGTGACGTTGCGCAGGCCCTCGGCGGTGGCGGTCGAGCGGGCCCTGGCCAGCATCGGCTCCGACAGGTCCACCCCTACGGCGTGCCGGGCGGCGCGGCCGGCGAGCCTGGTGAGCTGGCCGTTGCCGCAGCCGATGTCGAGGACGCGGTCGTGGTCGCCGAGCTGCGCCGCGTCGAGCACGGGCCGGTTGAACCCGCTGTTCACGGCGTCGTAGCGGTCGTGGTGGGCCGCCCAGTGCTCGCCCTCGTAGCCGTTCCACGCCTGCGCCTGCGCGGTGTTGACGATCGTCGCCATGAGGCTGTCCCTCCGTGAACGTGTGTTCATGAACGTACGTTCATAGTGAGGGCGCAGTCGGGCCCGCGTCAACCAGGAAGGGTGATGGTGACAGAAAGTAGCCGATCGTCACCTTGTGTGAGAGGAGGAGGGTGGTGGCGGAGGGTGGGAGTCCGTGGTCGATCCGTCGAAGGCGGCGGTCCTGGAGACGGTGCAGAGGTTCGATCCGGTTCTGGTCACCAACTGTGCCGCCAGTACGGCCGCCGACCCCGCCGCCGCCGTGGTCGTCCCGCCGGAAGTGCCGCTTGTGGGGTGTCTCACGTTCTGGCCGGACAAGAGCGAGCGGCCGGGATCCCGGCCGCTCGCCCGATGGCTATTCGACGATCTCCAGCCCGTTGCCGTCCGGGTCGCGCAGGCTGAACATCGGCGGCACGCCCGGCCAGTTCAGCAGCTCGCCCACCGCCACCCCGCGCTCTGCCAGCTCCTTGTGCAGCGCCGCCGCGTCCGCCACCGTGAGCCGGATGCCCGTCTCGACGCCGGCCTTCGCGTCCGCGCCGGCCGGGACGAGGGCGATCGTGGTCGCGGCCCCGGCCGGCGCCACCTCGATCCACCGCCCGCCGAGCTGCTCGACCGGCGCGTCCACGCGCTTGTCCAGGCCCAGGACGTCCACGTAGAACGCGACCGCGCGATCCTGGTCGGTGACCGGGACGCCGATGGTCCTGATGGCGGTGATGGCTGTGGTTACTCGCTCGCCCATGTCGGGCCTCCTGTCGTCGTTCGTTCGATGAGGTGGACCCGTGCGGGTTCAGGAACTCATCGCGAACGGACGGAGGACGGTCAGCGGCGGTCGTCGTAGCCGGGGTCGACCGTCTCGGGGGCCAGGCCCAGGAGGGTGGCCACCTGCTCCACCACCGTGTCGTGGACCATCGCCCCCAGCATGTCCCTGTCGCGCGCCCTGGCCTCCAGCGGCCGGCGGTACACCACGATCGAGGCCGGGCTCTGGCCGGTGGCGGCGTCGGCGCGGCCGAACGGGATGGGGTCGGAGTTGAGGCGCGGGCCGTCGCCCAGCTCGCTCAGCGGCGGGACGTCCTCCACCGCGAACTCCACCGCCGAGAGCTGCCTCTCCCAGCGCGGCCTGAGGCGGTCGACGGCGTCGAGCACCAGGTCGTCGAAGCGCTCGCTGCGGGACTTGGCCATGGGGACGTGGGAGGGGGCGAGCGGGCCGCGAAGACCGCGGCCGTGGCGATCGCGCCGTCGGGGACCGCGCTTGTGAGTCACGTGTGCAAGTGTACGGGGCCGCGTCCCGGATCCCCGGGACCGCCCGGGCCTGCGCCTTCAGATCTCGTACGTGTCCGAAACTCGCCCGGCGGGATCTCCGGGGCGGTGCGGGGAAGATGGCGGCGGTGGAGAGGATTGGGCAGGTCACGAGGTGGGGAAGCCGGGGAGGGCGGTTGCGGGGCGAGCGGAGGAGGGTTCGGGGCATGTGGGTGGAAACGCTGCGACAGGTGTCCGAATTGTGGCGACACGCTCGTTAAGAGCGCTCAGGTAGTGGCGCCTCGCACTCTTACCAGATACGGTCCCTCCGTGAGCCCCGTCCGCCGCTGTTCCCGCACCGCCTGCAGCCAGCCTGCCGTCTTCACGCTCACGTACGTATACGCCGACTCGACCGCTGTTCTCGGCCCTCTGGCGACGTACGCCGAGCCACACTGTTATGACCTGTGCGCCGAACACGCCGAGCGGCTGACCGCCCCCCGCGGCTGGGAGGTGGTGCGGCTGCCGACGGACGGCGCCTCGCCCAGCTCCGACGATCTCGAAGCGCTGGCCAACGCCGTCAGGGAGGCCGCGCGTCCCACGTCGTCCGGCGGAGGTGAGCCGGTCGGTCAGGGCGTGGAGGTGAGCCGGCGCGGGCACCTGCGTGTTCTGAGATCGGCCCAGCAGCACCGCGACCGGTAGGCTCGTCTCGTACGGCGGAAACGACCTAGGGGCGGAGCTGGAGAGTGGGCGACCTCGCCAAGATCTTCAAAGCGTACGACGTTCGCGGGGTGGTGCCCGACGAGCTGGACGAGCCGACCGCCGAGGCCGTGGGGGCGGCGTTCGTCGAGGTGACCGGGGCCGGGTCGGTGGTGGTCGCGCACGACATGCGCGAGTCGTCCCCGCTGCTCGCCGACGCGTTCATCAGGGGCGCCCGCTCGCGCCGCGCCGACGTGGTGCACGCCGGGCTGGGCTCGACCGACCTGCTCTACTACGCCAGCGGCAGCCTGGGGCTGCCCGGGGTGATGTTCACCGCGAGCCACAACCCCGCCCGCTACAACGGCATGAAGATGTGCCGGTCGGGCGCGGTGCCGATCGGCGGCGACACGGGCCTGACGGAGATCCGCGACCGGGCGGCGCAGCTCGTCGGGGTGACGGCCACGCCGTCCGGCTCGCTGATCGAGAAAGACCTGCTCAAGGGCTATGCCGACCACCTGCGTAGCCTGGTCGACCTGCGCGGCATCCGGCCGCTGAAGGTGGTCGTCGACGCCGGCAACGGCATGGGCGGTCACACGGTGCCCGCCGTGTTCGAGGGCCTGCCGATCGAGCTGACCCCGCTCTACTTCGAGCTCGACGGCACCTTCCCCAACCACGAGGCCAACCCGCTGGAGCCGCAAAACCTCGTCGACCTCCAGCGTGCCGTCGTCGACAACGGCGCCGACATCGGGCTCGCCTTCGACGGCGACGCCGACCGCTGCTGGGTGATCGACGAGCGGGGCGAGTCGGTCTCGCCGTCGGCGATCACGGCGCTGGTGGCAACGCGCGAGCTGGCCAAATACCCCGGCTCCACGATCATCCACAACCTCATCACGTCGCTCGGCGTGCCGGAGATCGTGCGCGAGCACGGCGGCGTGCCGGTGCGCACGAGGGTGGGGCACTCGTTCATCAAGGCCGAGATGGCCAGGTCGGGCGCGGTGTTCGGGGGCGAGCACTCGGCCCACTACTACTTCAGGGACTTCTGGTTCGCCGACTCCGGGCTGCTGGCCGCCATGCACGTGCTGGCCGCGCTGGGCGAGCAGGAGCGCCCGCTGTCGCAGGTCGTGGGCGCCTACTCGCGTTACCACGCCTCCGGCGAGATCAACAGCCAGGTGTCCGACCAGGCGGAGGCGCTGCGGCGGGTGCGGGAGGCGTTCGAGGGGCGCGGCGAGCCCGACGAGCTCGACGGGCTGACCGTGCGCGGCGACGGCTGGTGGTTCAACCTGCGGCCCTCCAACACCGAGCCGCTGCTCAGGCTGAACGCCGAGGCGGCCGACGAGAGCAAGATGACGGCGATCAGGGACGAAGTCCTCGCCATTGTGGGAAAGGTGTCAGAGTGAAGATCGACGACTGGCTGCTGGAGATCCTCGCCTGCCCGGCGTGCAAGGCCCCGCTGCGGGCCGAGAACGAGGCCGAGGAGCTCGTCTGCACCGGCTGCGGGCTGATCTACCCCGTCCGGGATGACATTCCCGTCCTGCTCGTCGATGAGGCCAGGAAGCCGTGACCTGGGAGCCGGAGCGGCTTGACGACCAGCGTCACCTCAGTGAGGGCGATCCTGGCGGCATGCTCCCGGCCGTCGCGGCCTCCGCGGCCCACGTACGCACCGGCTACCGCAACGCCGTCGAGGCCCGCGTCGACCGCCTGGCCGACCACGGGCGCCCGCGTGCCATCGTGGTCGCGGGCATGGGCGGCTCCGGCGTCGCCGGCGACATCCTGGCGGCGGTCGTCGGCAACGGCGCGCCGCTGCCGATCGTGACCGTGCGCTCCTACCAGCTTCCCGGCTGGGTGGGGGCCACCGACCTGGTCATCGCCGTGTCCGGCTCGGGCGACACCGAGGAGACGCTGGCCGTCGCCACCCAGGCGGTGCGGCGCGGCTGCGCGCTGCTCGGCGTCGGCGCCCCCGGTTCCCCGCTGGAGGCCATCGCCACCCAGGCGTCGGCCGTCTACGTGCCGGTGCCGGTCACCGGCCCGTCCAGGGCCAACCTGTGGCTGCTGAGCATCCCCCCGATCGTGGCGGCGGCGGCGCTGCGGCTGGTGCAGGCCGACGCCGACCTGTTCGAGCGGGTGGCCGCCGCGCTGGAGGACATGGCGCACCGGTGCCGGCCGACGAGCGAGTCGTTCATCAACCCCGGCAAGTCGCTGGCGATGGACCTCGCCGAGAGCGTGCCGATGATCTGGGGGTCGTCGCCCGCGGCGGCCGTGGCCGCGTACCGGCTGGCCTGCCAGCTCAGTGCGAACGCCAAGTATCCCGCCCTCCACGGCGAGCTGCCCGACGTCGGCCACCACCAGGTGGCCGCCCTCGACGGCCCCCTGGCCGAGCGCGACATCTTCGCCGACACCTCCGGGCGCACGCTCAAGCTCGTCGTGCTGCGCGACGTCGAGGAGCACCCTCAGGTGACGCGGCGGCGCGAGGCGTCGCTGCGCGCGGCGCGGGAGCGCGACGTGCCCGTCACCGAGCTGACGGCCGAGGGGGAGCATCCGCTGGAGCGGATGGCCGGCCTCATCGGGCTCGGCGACTATGCGAGTACGTATCTCGCGCTCGGTTATGACATCGACCCGACCCCTGTGTCAGCGATCACTGAGGTAAAGGCAAGAATTTCCCAATAGGATCCACTTTCAGGCCTTTAAGTACGTGATCTTTATGACTGGAGCAGACCGGTGAGCGCGAGCGGCGGAACCAAAGCGATCATTGCGGCCTTGGCTGCGAACCTGTCCATTGCCGTGGCCAAATTCGTGGCAGCGTTCTTCACCGGCTCCTCCTCGATGCTGGCCGAAGGCATCCACTCCGTCGCCGACTCGGGCAACCAGGTGTTGCTGCTGATCGGCGGCAAGCGGGCCGCCAGGGCCAGCACCAAGGAACACCCCTTCGGCTACGGGCGCGAGCGTTACTTCTACGCCTTCGTGGTGGCCGTGGTGCTGTTCACGATCGGCGCCGCGTTCTCGATCTACGAGGGCGTGCACAAGATCCAGGAAGGGCACCCCGTCGAAGAGCCCATCTGGGCCTTCGCGGTGCTGATCTTCGCGATCATCGCCGAGGCGTTCTCTTTCCGTACGGCGATCAAGGAATCGAACCACGTCCGCGGCAAGCAGTCGTGGGTGTCGTTCGTGCGCCGCTCCAAGTCGCCCGAGCTGCCCGTCATCCTCCTGGAAGACCTCGGCGCCCTGCTCGGCCTGATCTTCGCGCTGTTCGGCGTCACGATGGCCGTGATCACCGGCGACGGCGTCTGGGACGGCATCGGCACCCTGATGATCGGCGTGCTGCTGGCCGTGATCGCCATCGTGCTGGCTGTCGAGATGAAGTCCCTGCTCGTCGGCGAAGGCGCCTCGCCCGAGGTCGAGACCCAGATCCGCGCCGCCCTCGAAGGGGCGCCCGAGGTGGCCCGCATCATCCACATGCGCACGCTGCACCTGGGGCCCGAGGAGCTGCTGGTGGCCGCCAAGATCGCCGTCGAGCACAACGACACGGCGGCCGAGGTGGCCCACGGCATCGACGAGGCCGAGCGGCGCATCCGCGAGGCGGTGCCGATCGCGCGCGTCATCTACCTGGAGCCGGACCTGGACCGGCTCAAGAGCACCTCCGCTTCCTGACCGTACGGGCCGCCGCCCCGTCGCCAAGGTGACCCGGGCGCGGTGGCCGGGGTCCTTTTGGGGGAGAGTGGGCGGCGGTGCCCGCCGCCCGCGGGCCTGGCGCGTTCGCTCGCGGGGCCGCCCGCGGGCTGGGCAAGGGCCGCTCACATGCTCGCGGGGCCGCCCACAGGCTGGGGCAGGAGCGCTCGCGGGACCGCGTGGGGGCGACGGGGTCGCTCGCAGGCTCGCAGAGCGAAGCTGCTCGCGTGCTTGGCGCTGCTGCCTGCGTGCTCGGCGCTGCCGCCTGTGCGCTCGCGATGCTGCCCAGGGCTCGTGCAGCCGGCTGCGGGCTCGGCAGAATCGCCTACGGCCGGGTAGGCAAAGCTGATGGGCTCGGCGGCGTCGCCTGCCGGCTCCCGAAGCCGCCTGGGAGCTCGCGCCGTCGCCTGCCTGCTCGGCGCGCTGTCGCGTGGGAGCTCCCACCCGTCGCCTGCGGGTTCGGCGCGGTGTCGCCTGTGGGCTGAGGAGGCCGCCGCTGCGCCTGGGGGCGGGCGTGGGGGATGGGTCAGCCGGTTGGGGCGCTGGGCGTACCTCATGTGGAAGCGCGGGTGCGGCGGTGGGGCAGGAGGAGCGGGAGAGAGGCCGGGCGGGGGCGGAGGGGGCGGGTCAGGGTGAGGAAGGCCTCCGCTTGCAGGGCCGATACTCCGATGCGGGGAAGGTCCCGGGCGTTCGGGTAGACGACGAAGCGTGGCTCCCAGATGGGGCGGAACTTGGCGTTGAAGCGGTACAGCGACTCGATCTGGAACCAGTGGGACAGGAACAGCAGCACCCCGCGCCAGGCCCGCAGCACCGGCCCGGCGCCGAGGCGTTCGCCGCGGGCCAGGGCGGCGCGGAACATGGCGAAGTTGAGTGACACCTGGGTGATGCCCAGGGAGGGCGCGGCCTGGAGGGTCTTGACGATCAGGAGCTCGTTCAGGCCGGGGTCGGCGGCGCGGTCGCGGCGCATGAGGTCGAGGGAGATCCCGTGGGGGCCCCACGGCACGTAGTGCTGGAGGGCGACGAGCTCGCCGGAACGGTGGGCCGTGACGACCAGGCAGGCGGGGTCCTCGGGGTCGCAGAAGCGGCCGAGCGCCATGGAGTAGCCGCGTTCGGTCTGGGTGCCGCGCCAGGCGTCGGCGGCCTGCTGGAGGCGTACCCGCTCGTCGTCGCCGAGGTCGGCGACGCGGCGGACGCGGCAGGTGTGGCCGGCCCGTTCGACGCGGTTGACCATCTGGCGGACGTTGCGCATGGCCCGGCCCTCCAGGGTGAAGCCGGCGACCTCGACCACGGCCTCGTCGCCGAGCTCCAGGGCGGACATGCCGGTCTCGCGGGTCCACACCTCGCCGGCGGTCTCGCCGCAGCCGATGACGGCCGGCACCCAGGCGTGCCGGCGCGCCTCGGCGATGAACGCCCTGATCACGGCCGGCCACGCCTCGCGGTCGCCGAGGGGGTCGCCGCTGGCGAGCATGACGCCGGACACGACCCGGTAGGCGATGGCCGCCTTCCCGGACGGGGAGAACAGCACGCTCTTGTCGCGGCGCAGCGCGAAGTAGCCGAGCGAGTCGCGTTCGCCGTGCCGGTCGAGCAGGCCGCGCAACCGGAGCTCGTCGTCCGCGCTGAGCACGGCGTTGGGGCGTTCGGGGCGCAGCGCGAGGTAGAGGGTGGTGACGGCGGTCAGCGTGCCGAGGGCGAGCAGCGAGAAGTAGACGAGGTCCGACACGCGTTCGCTGGTGAACGTGACCGGCCCCTCCACCCCGGCCAGGCCGAGCAGCACGTGCTCCAGCCGGTCGGCCACGCCGGGATGGCCGGCCACGGCCCGGGGGCGCAGGCTGAGGATGAGGTAGCCGAGCCCCACGTCGAGGGCGCCGAGCACGGCGAGGTTGGTCAGGGCGCGCCAGCGCGAGCGCGGGTCGGGCAGCGCCGTGAACTCGCGCCGGCCCGCGACGAGCCCGGCCAGCAGGAGCAGGCCGGTCAGGGCGGAGGCGGGGTGGTGGTGCACCGCCCCGACGGCGGCGCTGACCGGCAGCAGCACCACGACGGCCCGCCAGGCCCTGACCTTCCCGCGGCGCAGCGCGTGCGCGATCATCACCAGCATGATGCCGACGACCAGCGAGGACGCCCTGGCGACGGTGGTGACGATGCCGGGCAGCACGCCGGACCACTCGCTCATGCGGGAGTGGTCGAAGTGCGGGAAGACGGCCTTGGCGATGTCGAGCAGACCGATCGTGGATGTGGCGTATCCCGTCGCGGCGGGGATCCAGGAACGCTTCACGTTCGCCGATTGAAGACCCGCCGGGTTAATCTCCGCGTTAACTCCTGGCTTACGGCCGTCCCGGTAAGCCAGCCTCATGGGACTCACGTCGTCCGGACTGCTGGTGACGATCTCGGTGCTGGCCGGGGCCGCCCTCGTGGCGGCGGTGTGGTGGTGGCCGCGGCTGGGCGCGCGCAGCGTGGCCGCCGTGGCGGGCAGGGTGGGCGTGCTGCTGCTGTGCCAGGTGCTCACGCTGGCGGCGCTCGGGCTGGGCGTCAACGGGTACTTCGGCTTCTACGAGTCGTGGAGCGACCTGCTGGGCACCGACACGGGCACGGCGCCGATCACGATCGCCGGCTCGGGGCTGCAGGTGCTGGCGGCCCACGCGGTCCGTGGCGGGCGGATCGAGCAGGTGATCCTGCCGGGGCCGGCGACGGGGCTGAGCGAGGAGGCGTACGTCTTCCTGCCGTCGGCCTACCTGCGCGAGCCGGCGAAGCGCTTCCCGGCGATCATCGCGTTCACCGGCTATCCCGGCGACCCGCGCAACCTCATGACGCGGCTGCACCTGCCCGACCGGATGGCGCAGGCGCTCTCACGGCACCAGGTGGATCCGACGATCCTGGTGATGATGCGGCCGAGCGCGGTGCTGCCGCGCGACACGGAGTGCGTGGACGTGCCGGGCGGCCCGCAGGTGCAGCAGTACTTCGCCCAGGACGTCAGGCAGGACATGATCGCTCACTACCGGGTGGCGCCCGGGCGGGACTCGTGGGGCATCCTGGGCGGCTCGACCGGCGGCTACTGCGCGCTGAAGATCGTCATGAGCCATCCGGAGGCGTTCTCGGCGGCGGTCTCGCTCTCCGGCTACTACAAGACGATCATCGACGGCACGACGGGAGACCTGTTCGCCGGGCGCGGGTCCGTCGAGGAGCGCAATGATCTCATGTGGCGGCTGGCGCACCTGCCCGCGCCGGCCGTGAACGTGCTGGTGACCAGCAGCAAGAGGGGCGAGGCCGACTACGCGGCGACCGAGCGGTTCCTGGCCGCCGTGCGGCCGCCGATGCGGGCGTCCTCGCTGATCCTGCCGAGCGGCGGCCACAACTTCAACACGTGGAACCGCGAGCTGCCGCAGGCGCTGCCCTGGCTGGCCCAGCAGCTCACCGTGGATTGAGCAGGCGCAGGGCCTTCTCCTTCTCGAAGTCGAGGGCGCGGCGGGGCACCTGGATGCGCCCGATGCGCACGCCGAGGTCGCGGACGGCGGCCGCCACGGACGGCTCGCTCAGCACCCGCAGCGCGAACGCCAGCTCCGCCGGCGACACGTCGAACCGTTTCTCCAGCTCCACCCCCTGAGCCACGGCGGCCAGCTCGTCGGGCCCGAACCTGCGGTGCGACCCCTGCTCGCGCACGGGTGGCAGCAGGCCGAGAGCCTCCCGGTACCGGAGCATTCGAGGGGACATGCCGAGCCGCTTGGCCGCTTCCGTGATGCGCATTCTTACATTCTTACGTCAGATTCCAGCTCCGCGAGATGCGTCCTCGAGTGAGGGCCGCTTAGACTCATCGGCGACAACCATCAGTGACGCGAGGGGAAACCCGATGGACTTCAAGGTCGCAGACCTTTCACTTGCCGACTTCGGCCGTAAGGAAATCCGGCTCGCCGAGCACGAGATGCCCGGCCTCATGGCGGTTCGCAAGGAGTACGCGGCCTCCCAGCCCCTTCGCGGCGCGAAGATCATGGGCTCCCTGCACATGACGATCCAGACGGCCGTCCTCATCGAGACGCTGGTCGCCCTGGGCGCCGAGGTGCGCTGGGTGAGCTGCAACATCTTCTCCACCCAGGACCACGCCGCCGCCGCGGTCGTTGTCGGCCCCGACGGCACCGTCGACGACCCCAAGGGCGTGCCGGTGTTCGCCTGGAAGGGCGAGACGCTGGAGGAGTACTGGTGGTGCACCGAGCAGGCCCTCACCTGGCCCAATGGTGACGCCCCCAACATGATCCTCGACGACGGCGGCGACGCGACCCTGCTCGTCCACAAGGGCGCCGAATACGAGAAGGCCGGCGCCGTACCCCCGGCGACCGCTGAAGACCCGGAGGAGTGGCACGTCATCATCGACCTGCTCACCCGCACGGTCGGCGCCGACAAGAAGTGGACCCGGATCGCCGAGAGCATCAAGGGCGTCACCGAGGAGACCACGACCGGCGTGCACCGCCTGTACGAGATGCACAAGAACGGCCAGCTCCTCTTCCCGGCGATCAACGTCAACGACTCGGTCACCAAGTCGAAGTTCGACAACAAGTACGGCTGCCGCCACTCCGTCATCGACGGCCTCAACCGCGCCACCGACGTGCTCATCGGCGGCAAGGTGGCCGTGGTCTGCGGCTACGGCGACGTCGGCAAGGGCTGCGCCGACGCGCTGCGCGGCCAGGGCGCCCGCGTCATCGTCACCGAGATCGACCCGATCTGCGCGCTCCAGGCGGCCATGGACGGCTTCCAGGTGACGACGCTGGACGAGGTCGTCGGCATCGCCGACATCTTCGTGACCTGCACGGGCAACTTCAACATCATCACCGCCGAGCACATGGCGAAGATGAAGCACCAGGCGATCGTGTCCAACATCGGCCACTTCGACAACGAGATCGACATGGCCGGCCTGGCGAAGACCCCCGGCATCGTCAAGAACAACATCAAGCCGCAGGTCGACGAGTGGGTCTTCGAGGACGGCCACTCGATCATCGTGCTCGCCGAGGGCCGCCTGATGAACCTGGGCTGCGCCACCGGCCACCCCAGCTTCGTCATGTCCAACTCGTTCACCAACCAGGTGATCGCGCAGATCGAGCTGTTCACGAAGACCAGCGAGTACCCGATCGGCGTCTACACGCTGCCGAAGCACCTGGACGAGAAGGTCGCCCGCCTGCACCTCGACGCGCTGGGCGTCAAGCTCACCGAGCTGACGAAGGAGCAGGCCGCCTACATCGGCGTCCACGTCGAGGGCCCGTACAAGTCGGACCACTACCGGTACTGAACCCTCATGGGAAGAAGCTCCGGGAGATTCACCTCTCGGAGCTTTCCCTTCTTCCTGTTGTACGGCAGAGCCGGGGTTACCCGCACGCGCCGACGTCACCTCCGCCCGTCATGGCCGGTCGTGAAGGCTCACGGGCCGGGCGCCGTGACGAGCGTGCCCCTGGCCGTCTTCTTCGGTTTAAGGTTGGCCATGGACCTCAGTGAAAGCGGTGAGCGGCAGATCTCCTGGGCCGCCCGCTCGATGCCGGTGCTCACGGCGATCGGTGAGCGGTTCGCGGTGGAGCGGCCGCTCGACGGGCTGAGGATCGCGGCCTGCCTGCACGTCACCGCGGAGACGGCGGTGCTGCTGGGGGCGTTGAAGGCGGGCGGGGCGGAGATCGCGCTGGCCGCGTCCAATCCGCTGTCGACCCAGGACGACGTGGCGCAGGCGCTGCGCGAGTACGGGATCGCGGTGCACGCGCGGGCCGGCGTCGATCGGGCGACCTACTACCGGCACATCCACCAGGCGCTCGACCTGGGGCCGGAGCTGGTGCTCGACGACGGGTGCGACCTGGTGAACATCCTGCACACCGAGCGGACGGACCTGCTCGACGGGGTGAGCGGCGGGTGCGAGGAGACCACGACGGGGATCATCCGGCTGCGGCAGATGGCGGCGGAGAAGGCGTTGCGGTTCCCGGTGGTGGCGGTGAACGACACCCGTACGAAGCGCATGTTCGACAACCGGTACGGGACCGGGCAGTCGACGCTGGACGGCATCATGCGGGCCACGAACACGATGCTGGCCGGGCGGACCGTGGTGGTGGCGGGGTTCGGCTACTGCGGGCGGGGGGTGGCCGAGCGGGCGAAGGGGTTCGGGGCGCGGGTGATCGTGACCGAGATCGACGCGGTGAAGGCCCTCGACGCGACCCTGCAGGGCTACGAGGTGCGGCCGATGGCGCAGGCGGCGCTGCTGGGCGACCTGTTCATCACGGTGACCGGCAACCGCGACGTGATCAGGGCGGAGCACCTGTCGGTGATGCGCGACGGGGCGATCCTGGCCAACGCGGGGCACTTCGACGTGGAGATCGACGTGCGGGCGCTGGACGAGCTGGCCCACGAGGTGCACCGGGGCGTGCGGCCCAACACCGACGAGTACGTCATGCCCGACGGGCGGCGGCTCCTGCTGCTCGCGGAGGGGCGGCTGGTCAACCTCACCGCGGCGGAGGGGCATCCGGCGGCCGTCATGGACATGTCGTTCTCGGCGCAGGCGCTCGCGGTGGCGTGGCTGGCCGGCGAGCGGGCCGGGCTGGCGCCGGGCGTCTACGACGTGCCCGAGGAGATCGACCACGAGGTGGCCAGGCTCAAGCTCGCCGCCGCCGGCATCGGCATCGACCTGCTCACGGCCGAGCAGGAGGACTACCTGCACTCCTGGCGCTCCGGCTCATGACGTGGACTGCGTGGATTGCATGGCCTGCATGCGGCGGATCTCGGCGGCCTGCTCCACGCTGACGTCGGTGGCCAGCTCCTCGATCCTGATGTGGGCCCCGCCCGTCAGCACCTGCTTCGACATCTCGATCGCGCCCAGATGGTGGTTGATCATGAGCTGCAGGAACATCCGGTCGAACTCCTTGCCCTTGGCGGCCTTCAACGCCTCCAGCTGCTCGGGCGTGGCCATGCCGGGCATGCCGTCGTGCCGGGCGTGATGGGCGGGCACCGTCTGCTCCTGCTCCCGCAGCCAGGTGGTCATGAACTGGATCTCGGGGCCCTGAACGTCCTGGATGCGGTCGGCCAGGCTCTGGAGCTGGGGGGATTCGGCGCGGTTGGGGGCGAGCAGCGCCATGTCGACGGCCTGCCGGTGGTGGACGATCATGTTCTGAACGTAGGTGACGTCCGCGGCGTTGGCGGTGGCGGAGGGCACGGCGGTGGCGGCCTCCGCGGGGGAGAGGGTTCTGGCCTGCTCGCCCGGGCGGCCCGGCGCGATGACGGGCGCCGACGAGCCGGCCTGGGGGGTCTGCGGGGCCGGGTCGGGGCTGCAGCCTGAGAGGGCGACGGCCAGGGCCACGACGACGACGGGCGCAGCGCGCACTCAGCCTCCTGACTGAACCGGGTACGGCATGCGCACTCTAGGTGAAATCCGTTGTAAACGAAAGGGGTCGAATCGCAACAAAAATTGACATGTTGGACGCTGGCCGACGAAGCCGAGAAGGGTGAGGATTGCGTAGATTTATGCCCCCTTTATAGGAGGTTGCGTGTTAGGCCCCCGCAGAGCCCTCACCCTGGTGGCGGCGTTCGCCGTGCTGATGGGCGTCACCGCGCCCGTACAGGCGGCGGACATCCCGGCTCCCGGCGAGATCGTCATGAGTCCCAACATCAGGCACGTCACCAACGTGCCGAAACCCGAGGCTCTGACCGACATCAACACCGACATGGCGTTCCAGGGTGACTACGCCTACGTCGGCAACTACTACGGCTTCTCCATCTACGACATCCGGAACCCGAAGAAGACCTCGCTGGTCAGCTCCGTCGTCTGCCCCGGCGGGCAGATGGACGTGTCGGTCTACGGCGACCTGCTGATCGGCTCCGTCGACTCCTCCCGCAACGACGACTCGTGCAACAGCACCGGGCAGAGCGCCACGATCAAGGAGTCGTGGGAGGGGCTGCGCATCTTCGACATCTCCGACAAGAGCCACCCGCGCTACATCAAGTCCGTCGAGACCAACTGCGGCTCCCACACGCACACGCTGGTGCCCGACCGCCGGCGGCAGAGCGTCTACGTCTACGTCTCCTCCTACGGCCCCAGCGACACCTACCCCGACTGCAAGACCCCCCACGACCTCATCTCCATCGTCAAGGTGCCGCTGAGCGACCCCCAGGCCGCCGCAGTCGTCGCCACGCCCAACCTGTTCCCCGACGGCGGGTACCCCGGCGTGTCGCTGCCCTACCCCGACGGCAAGTCGGCCACCACGGGCTGCCACGACATCACGGCCTACCCGGAGAAGGGCATCGCGGCGGGCGCCTGCATGGGTGACGGCGTCCTGTTCGACATCCGCGACCCCGAGCGGCCCAGGATCACCGCGAGCGTGCGCGACGAGGTGAACTTCGCGTTCTGGCACTCCGCGACGTTCAACAACGACGGCAGCAAGGTGATCTTCACCGACGAGCTGGGCGGCGGCACCCGCGCGACCTGCAACGAGGCCATCGGGCCGAACCGGGGCGCCAACGCCTACTACGACATCGTCCGCGGCAAGCTCACGTTCAGGAGCTACTTCAAGATCTCCCGCTACCAGGCCGACACCGAGAACTGCGTCGCCCACAACGGCTCCCTGATCCCCGTCAAGGGCCGCGACATCATGGTGCAGGCGTGGTACCAGGGCGGCATCTCCGTGGTCGACTTCACCGACTCCGCGCACCCGCAGGAGATCGCCTACTTCGAGCGCGGCCCCGACAACACCGCCGGCCCGCTGTTCGGCGGCTTCTGGTCCGCCTACTACTACAACGGCTACATCTACGGCTCCGACTTCCACCAGGGCCTGGACGTGCTGAAGATCAACGACTGGCGTACGAACCAGGCCAACGGCGTCAAGATGCGCTCGCTGAACGCGCAGACGCAGGCGTCGTACCCCGAGCGCGGCCACGGCCGCGACGACTGGTAGATCGCCCGGCGGGGGCTCCGACCGGAGCCCCCGCTCCGCCGTTCCCGGCATCCGACCCGCACGTTCCCACCCGACGAACGTGATCAAGGAGGCTCCCGAGTGTCCCGATCCCGCCGCTCCCTCGTGCTCGCGGCGGTGGCCGCCGTCCTGGCCCTGTCAGGAATGCCCGCGCAGGCTGCCGACATCCCGCCGCCCGACACCGTGGTCACCAGCCCGAACGTGACCCACGTCCTGAACGTCCCCAAACCCGCCCCGATCGCCGCCACCATCAACACCGACCTCGCCTTCCAGGGCGACTACGCCTACGTCGGCAACTACGGTGGCTTCTCCATCTACGACATCAGCAACCCCAAGAAGGTGACGCCGGTCAGCTCCGTCGTCTGCCCCGGCGCCCAGATGGACGTGTCCGTCTACGGCGACCTGCTGTTCACCGCCGTCGACTCCTCACGCAACAACGACTCGTGCAGCAGCACCGGGCAGAGCGCGTCGATCAAGGAGTCGTGGGAGGGCGTCCGCATCTTCGACGTCTCCGACAAGACCAACCCGCGCTACATCAAGTCCGTCGAGACGAACTGCGGCTCCCACACGCTGACGCTGGTGCCCGGCAAGGGCCGCGACCGGCTCAGGAACGTCTACATCTACGTGTCGTCGTACCTGCCGGCCGACAACTTCCCCGACTGCGCGCCGCCGCACGACAAGATCTCCATCATCAAGGTGCCGCTCAGGGACCCGGCCGCCGCCGCGGTCGCCTCGACCCCGTCGTCTTCCCCGACGGCGGCAACGAGACCCAGCCCGGCCTGCTCCTGCCGACCACCGGCTGCCATGACATCACCGTCTACGCCGAGAAGGACATCGCGGCTGGCGCGTGCATGGGCGACGGCGTGCTGTTCGACATCTCCGACCGGCTCAACCCCAAGGTCACCGCCAGGACCACCGACCCGAACTTCGCGTTCTGGCACTCCGCCACCTTCAGCAACGACGCCAGGAAGGTCGTCTTCACCGACGAGCTCGGCGGCGGCGGCGCGGCCACCTGCAACGAGGCCACCGGCCCCAACCGCGGTGCGGACGCGATCTACGAGATCGTGAAGGGGCAGCTCGTGTTCAAGAGCTACTTCAAGATCTCCCGCTACCAGGCCGACAGCGAGAACTGCGTGGCGCACAACGGCTCGCTCATCCCCGTCAAGGGCCGCGACATCATGGTGCAGGCCTGGTACATGGGCGGCGTGTCCATCTGGGACTTCACCGACGGCGCCCGGCCCAGGGAGATCGGGTACTTCGACCGCGGGCCCCGCGCCGACGGCAGCGGCGGGGGCGTCTGGTCCGCCTACTACTACAACGGCTACATCTACGGGGCCGACTTCCACCACGGCCTCGACGTCCTGAAGATCAGCGACCCGCTCACGGACAGCGCCAGGTTCGTGCGTACCGACCGGCTGAACACCCAGACCCAGGAGTCGTACCGCGGCCGGGGCCACGGGCACGGCTGACCCGGGCCTTCACTGAGGCGGCGCGAACCCGCCCGGGGTCGCCTTCGGCGGCTCCGGCGCGGGCGCGGGCGGGGCCGGCGGCGCGGTGTACGGCCCCGGCTGCGCGTACGTCGGAGGCGGCGGCGGGAGCGGCACCGGCTGTCCGGCCGGCGCCGGCTGCGCATACGGCCCCTGGGCGGAGTAGGGGCCCTGGGGCGCGTACGGGCCCTGTGGGGCGTACGGGCCCTGCTGGGGTTGCCCGTTGCCCAGGCGTTGCGCGAAGCGGGCCTGCTCGCGGCGGCGCCGCTCCGCCAGCACGGCGCTCAGGTACGCGTGCGCCGGCACCCCGCCGGGGGCGGCGGGCGAGACGAAGGACGCCATCTGCGTGGCGATCCGCACCCCCATCTCGTGCTGCACCTGCGGCGTCAGGTCGTGCCAGCGCGTCAGGTACTGACGGGCGGCCTGCGCCACCTCGTCCGGCAGCTGGGACAGCTCCAGCGTGGCCGCCCAGCTCGCCAGCTGCGGCGGCATGACGATGACCTGCCCGGCGTCGCGCGGCGCCCGCTCGGAGATCACGATCGTGCCCGCGAACACGTCACCGAGCCGCTTGCCCCGCTGCGAGACCAGCGACGCGATCAACGCCGGCGCCCCCGAGAACATCCAGAACTCCACGACCCCGGCCAGCCCCCGGAACAGCGCCTGGCGGAAACGCTCGGGGCTGCCGTCGTCGCCCACCACCCGCAGCCCCAGCGCGAGCTTGCCGAGGGTGCGGCCCCTGCTGAGCGTCTCGAAGATCACCGGATAGCCGACCAGCACCAGCACGACCAGGACCACCATCACGGCCCCGAACATCGCGACATCGGTGACGGCGGCGAACGCCCCTAACAGGGCGTAGGCCGCGATCAACACGGTGAGCTGCACGGCCATGTCGATGATGATCGCCAGGGCCCGGGAGGGCATCTGGGCCACCCGCACTTCGACGACGACCGCGTCGCCGGTCACAACCTCCGACATATGTGGAGCCTAACGGCAATGTCCAGGTGATCGAGCGGCCAGAATGTTCGGGTGGACATCGATGCGTTCGTCACAGCACACCGCCCCGTGTGGGACCGGCTCGACCACCTGGTCAAGAACCGCTCCTCGCTGACCGGCACCGAGGTGGACGAGCTGGTGGAGCTCTACCAGCGGGTGGCCACGCACCTGTCCATGGTGCGCTCGTCGTCGAAGGACCCTTTGCTGGTGGGCCGGCTGTCGGCGCTGGTGGCCAGGGCCAGGTCCGCCGTCACCGGCGCGCACACGCCGGCCTGGCGCGAGGTGACCCGCTTCTTCACCGTGTCGTTCCCCGTCGTGGCCTACCGGGCGCGGTGGTGGTGGCTGGCCGTCACGGCGGCGTTCCTGGTGGTGTCGTGGGTGATGGGCGCCTGGGTCGCGGCCAACCCCGACGTGCAGGCCACGATCGCCAGCCCCGACGAGATCACCCAGCTCGTCAACGAGGACTTCGCCGACTACTACTCGGAGAACCCGGCCGCCTCCTTCGCCGGCCGCGTCTGGACGAACAACGCGTGGGTGGCGGCCCAGATGATCATGTATGCCGTCCTGCTCGGGCTGCCGATCCCGTACGCGCTCTACGCCAACGCCGAGAACGTCGCCGTCTCCGGCGGCCTCATGGCCTCCAGGGACAAGCTCGACATCTTCTTCGGCCTCATCCTGCCCCACGGGCTGCTGGAGCTGACCGCCATCTTCCTCGCGGCCGCCGTCGGCCTGCGCCTCGGCTGGACCGTCATCGACCCCGGGCCGCGCCGCCGCATCGAGGCGCTGGCCGAGCAGGGGCGGGCGGTGATGAGCGTGGCGATGGGGCTGGTCGTGGTGCTGTTCGTGTCGGGCCTGATCGAGGCGTTCGTCACCCCGTCGGGGCTGCCCACGTGGGCGCGCGTCGGCATCGGGGTGCTCGCCGAGGTGGTCTTCATCGCGTACGTCATCGTCTTCGGACGGCGGGCGCTGCGCGAGAACGAGACCGGCGACATCGAACGCGCCCCGGACGTCGCCCCAACCGCCTGACCCCGCCCCCTCCCGGGCGAGGTCCCACGCCCCTCGGCCGTACTCCGGTGCGGTCTTTTGGAGAAGGGGAGGGGCCGCCTCCAGCCCGCTACCTCGGTCCCCGTCCTAGGGTCCGCCGCCTCCGCTCCCGGCGCCTCCGCCCGAGGCACCTCCAGCGCTCCGCACCTCTGGCCGGCCACCCTCTCCCGGCCGCGCCCGTGGCGCCTGCGCTCGTGGCGCCTCTGGACGGCTGCCCCTCTCCCGGGCGAGGTCCCACGCCCCTCGGCCGTACTTCGGCGCGGTCCACCACCCCCTCTCCCGCCGTACTCCGGTGCGGTCCTTTAGGGGGAAGGGGGCGGCGGAGGCGGGCCGGGAGAGGGTGGCCGGCCAGAGGCGCCTCGGGCGGAGGCAGCGAGGCGGACGGGTCGGGGCGGAGGCGGCGGGCGGGGCCCTGGACGGGGACGGGGGCGGAGGCCCCGGGGCCGGGGGTGGGTCAGAGGCGGCCGGCGGCCTTCAGGGCGAGGTAGGCGTCCGCGAGCGCGGGCGCGATGTCGTCCGGGGGCGCGTCCACGACCTCGACCCCGTGCCGTCGCAGCCGGGCCGTGATGCGGCGGCGCCCGAGCTGGGCCTGTTCGGCCGCCGCCGCGTCGTACACCTCGTCGGCCGACCCGCGCCGCCCCGACATGGCGGCCACGGAGGGGTCGGAGACGCCGGCCACCAGGACGAGGTGGCGGGAGGAGAGTTGCGGCAGGACGGGCATGAGGCCCTCGTCCATGGCGGCCGGGTTGAGGTCTGTGAGGAGCACGACGAGGCAGCGGCGCTTGGCCCGCGACAGGATGGCGGCCACCATGCCTTGGGAGTCGGCCTCGACCAGCTCCGCCTCGATCGGCGCCATCACGTTGACCAGCGACGACAGCAGCTCGGTGCGGGAGGCGCCGCTCACCCAGGCGCGTACGGCGCGGTCGTGGGCGAGGAAGTCGACCTGGTCGCCGGCTCGGGCGGCCAGGGCGGCGAGCAGGAGGGCGGCGTCCATGGACCAGTCGAGGCGCGGCCAGCCGGGCGCGGGCCGGGGGTCGGGCCGCAGGAACAGGCCGCCGCCGGCTTCGGCGCCCGCCATGGGGATCGGCGCGGCGCCCACGCGTCCGGCGGAGGTGCGGCCGGTGTCGAGGACGATCAGGACGCGGCGGTCGCGTTCGGGCCGCCAGGTGCGGACGACGACGTCGTGGCGGCGCGCGGTGGCCCGCCAGTCGATGGAGCGCACGTCGTCGCCCACCACGTACTCGCGCAGGGAGTCGAACTCGGTGCCCTGGCCGCGGACGAGCGCCGGGTGCTGCCCGTCGAGCTCGCGCAGCCGGGCCAGCCGGGAGGGCAGGTGCTTGCGCGACAGGAACGGCGGCAGCACGCGCACGGTCCAGGGGGCCTGGTGGTTGCCCTGGCGGGCGGCCAGGCCGAGCGGGCCGCGCGAGCGTACGGTGATCGCCACGGAGGAGCGGTCGCCGCGCCTGGTCGGCGTGAGCGTGACGATGATCTTGCGGCGCTCGCCGGCGGGCACGTCCAGCTCGGCGACCCGGGGGTGCACGCCGGCCGAGGGCGGCCAGGCGTCCCTGAGCAGGCCGCGGACGCGCCGGCGGCCCGGGTTCTCGACCACGAGCTCGATCGTGGCCTGCTGGCCGAGCCGTACCAGCGTGTCGCCGGAGCGGTGGAAGCGCAGCGGCTGCACGGCGCCCGCGAACACCAGGTCCACCACGATCGCGGCGGCCAGCAGCAGGCAGACCCCGGCCAGCGCGGCGCCGGGCTGGGGCGCGAACAGCACCACCACGATCCCGACGGCCGCGACCAGCCCGGCCCGTCCGGTCAGAGCCATCCCCGCACCCCGCTTCCCGAGAAGCCTCCCGCGCCCACCGCCAGACCTTCCAGGACGGACATCAGCGGGGGACCGGGACCGAGGCCAGGATGCCGTCGAGCAGGCCGTCGGCGGTCGCCCCCTCCAGCTCGGCCTCGGGCCGGAGCTGCACGCGGTGCCGCAGCGCGGGCCGGGCCAGCGCCTTCACGTCGTCGGGCGTGACGTACGGACGCCCGGACAGCCATGCCCACGCCCGCGAGGCCGCCAGCAGCGCCGTGGCGCCCCGCGGCGACACGCCGAGCTGCAGCGACGGGGAGCTCCGGGTGGCGCGGGCGACGTCCACGATGTAGCCGAGCACTTCGGGCGCCACGTGCACCTTCGCGGCCGCCTCCCGGCCCGCCGCGAGGTCCTCCGCCGAGGCGACGGCCTTGATCTCGGACAGGTCGCGCGGGTCGAAGCCGCGCGCGTGCCGGTCGAGCACGGAGATCTCCTGCTCGCGCGGCGGCAGCGGCACGGTCAGCTTGAGCAGGAACCGGTCGAGCTGGGCTTCGGGGAGCTGGTAGGTGCCTTCGTACTCGACGGGGTTCTGGGTGGCGCACACGACGAACGGGTCGGGCAGCTCGCGGGCCGCGCCCTCGACGCTGACCTGCCGCTCCTCCATGGCCTCCAGCAGCGCCGCCTGCGTCTTGGGGGGCGTGCGGTTGATCTCGTCGGCGAGCAGCAGGTTCGTGAAGACGGGGCCCTCGCGGAACTCGAACTCCGCGGTCTTCGCGTCGTAGATCAGCGACCCGGTGACGTCGCCCGGCATCAGGTCGGGGGTGAACTGCACCCGCTTGAAGTCGAGCGACAGCGCCGAGGCCAGCGTGCGGACCATCAGGGTCTTGGCCACGCCCGGCACGCCTTCGAGCAGCACGTGCCCCCGGCACAGCAGCGCGATGACCAGCCCGGTCACGACGGCGTCCTGCCCGACGACGGCCTTGGCCACCTCGGCGCGCAGCGCGCCCAGCGCCTCCCGCGCGGAGTCGCCGTTGCCCACGGGGCCGCCGGTCGGCACCCGGTATGTCTCATCAGAGTTCACTGATCTGCCTCTCCATGAAGTCCAGATATCCGGCCAGCCCGACGAGCCCCGCGTCGTCCGCCGGTGGCGGGCCGTAGAGCGCGGCGCCGACCTGCTGCGCGTCCTGTCCGGTACGGGCGGCGAGCGCCGCGACGATCTCGTGGCGGCCCGCGCCGGACGCCAGCCCCAGCCTGGGGGTGAGCCGGTCGATCGTGCCGGCGCGCAGCGCGTCGGCCGCGCGTTCCCTGGCGCGCCTGGCCCGGTAGAGCCGGCCGCGCCCTTCGACGGTCTCGGAGGCCCTGACGATGACCGGCAGCTTCTCGGTCACGACGGGGCCGAGCCGCCGGCCGCGCCAGAACGCGGTGACGATCACGGCGATGATCGCCATGTAGACGGCCCAGCGGATGTTGCCGGGCATCAGGTCGTACATCGACTTTCCGCGCTCGCCCGGCAGGTCGAGCGGGGGCGGCGTGGCGGGGCGGACGAGCCAGGTGACGGGCTTGCCGGTGCCGATGAGGTTGAGGGCGAGCGCGGCGTTGCCGTCCTCGGCCAGGCGCTGGTTCGTCATGAAGCCGCCGTCGCCGACGAC
Source organism: [Actinomadura] parvosata subsp. kistnae (assembly GCF_900323885.1). Taxonomy (GTDB): domain Bacteria; phylum Actinomycetota; class Actinomycetes; order Streptosporangiales; family Streptosporangiaceae; genus Nonomuraea; species Nonomuraea composti. Next base: position 4,098,851 of record NZ_OOHJ01000018.1, read on the forward strand.
GGTGATGACGCCGCTCGCGTACGGGAAGCTGACCAGCGTGTGCCCGTCGCCGGCCGGGTAGCAGGCGGTGGCGCCCGACGGGCCGCGCAGCGAGAGGCCGCCCAGGTAGGCGCTGCCGGCGGCGGTGGCGGCGGGCAGCGCGCACTCGGGCTCGCGCGAGCGCGTCCTGGCTTGTTCGGGCTCGGTGCGGACGCCGGGGGCGAGCGCCTCCAGGCCCAGGACGCCGCCGACGATCACGCGGTCGCCGGGGATCCTGGCCAGGGCGAGCTCGTCGACGTAGGTGGTGTCGGTGACCAGCAGCAGCCGGTTGCCCGTGGCGGCCTTGGCGGCGGCGGCCTCGACGGAGTCGACCCGGTCGACGGTGACGCCGCGGTCGCGCAGCAGCTCGGCCAGCGCTTTGGAGCCGGACAGCGAGGTGTCGTCGGGGTCGAGGTAGCGGGCGGGTGCCGGCGCGGGGCCGAGCAGCACGCCCAGGACGGCGATGAGCACGACGAGCCCGCCCAGGAGCACGATCATCCGGCTGGAGCGCCAGGCGGAGCGGGCGGTGGGGGAGGTCGGGTAGGACTGCCCGGGCGGCGACTGGGGGGCGGCGACGCTCATGCGCGGCCCTCGCCCGCCGCGGTCGCGAGCGGCACCGGGCGGGCCTGGCGCAGGCGCTCGTCGAGGCCGGTCATCGTCTCGTACGCCTCCCGCGTCCCTTCCACACCGCCGTAGGTCACGTCGTCGAACGAGCGGGCGGCGGCCGCGAGTTCCTGGGCGAACGCGGGCAGCGCTCCGGCCGCCTCGGCGGCGAGCTCGTCGGCGGTGCGTCCGGGCATGCCGTCCACCAGCGCGCGTTCCTCAAGGTCGCGGGCGATGGCGCGGAGCCGCTCCTGGACGGCCTGGGTCCAGCGGCCCTCCTGGGCCAGCCGCTCGGCCGCCTGCCGGTGCTCGGCCGCGCTGAGCGCCCGCGCGCCGAACAGCCCGCCGGGCGCCGCCGCGTTCCTGCGGGCCGTCTTGCGCAGCCGCCACACGATCAGCGCGATGATCCCGACGAGGATCAGCGTGATTACGATGGCCGCGATGACGCCGCCCGCCGAGCCGCCGCCGGTGGCCACGTCGATGAGGTCGCCGAGGAACTGCTCGATGTACCGGTAGATCCGGTCGAACAGCGCTTCCTTCGCGTACTCGGGTTTGAGGAGCTCTTCCGCTGCCTTGCGCGCGGCCTCCTCACGGTCGATCGGGCTCACGACCTGGCGGAGTTCGACGGGTGCCACAGCTCGTCGGCGGAGGCGTGCACCCAGCCCTGGCGCTGCTGCTCGATGGCCGCCGTCTGCAGCACGAGGTCGAACGCCTCGCTGCGCATGCGGCGGTCGGCGTACAGGAGGCCGGAGACGCCCGCCTCGAACGGGTAGGTGAACATCGACCCGAGCGTGCCGCCGATCGCGATCAGCACGGCCGAGACGATGGGCGTGGCCGCGCCCGCCCCGAACATCCCGAACATCGTGCCCGCCAGCGTGAACGGCAGCGTCAGCAGGCCCGCGACGAGGCCGACGAGGACGGAGGTGAGCAGCAGGATGCCGAACACCCGCCAGAAGTCGCCGCTCACCAGGTGCCACGAGCGGCGCATCGCGTCGACCGGGCCGCGCCCCTCGAGGACCACGGCCGGCGAGGCGAACGCGAAGCGCGTCCTGAAGAACAGGTAGTAGGCGAGGTAGACGACGATGAACACCAGCGTCAGCCCGAGCAGCCAGAGGCCGGACTCGGGGCCGGAGGCGTTCATGGCGATCGCCACCAGGAGCAGCACGAAGACGACCAGCGGCACGATCATGATGGCGGCCATCATGCCCACCACCCCGAACAGCGCGGGGACCCGCCCCTTGACGAGCTGCCACGCCTCGCCGGCGCTGATGTTGCCGCCGAAGACGGCCCGGCCGAGTATGCGGGTCAGCACGCCGGTCAGCAGCGTGACGACGACGAACGAGATCGCGGAGGAGATGATCGTGGGGGCGTACTGGCCGAGGATGCCGGAGACGCTGTAGAGCTCGCTCTCGGCGGCGGCGATGGTCTCGGGGTCGTCGAGCGGGCTGGGCAGGGCGTCGAGGAGGAACGCCTGCCCGATGGCCACCGGCACGGAGGCGAGCAGGGCGGCCACGGCCGACAGGCCGAGCACGGCCTTCGGGTTGCTGCGGATCAGCTTGATCGTGCCGTCGAGAATGTCGCCGAGGCCCAGCGGGCGCAGCGGGATGATGCCGGGGCGCAGCGCGGGCGGCGGCATATGGCCATATCCGGGCTGTTGCTGTTGATAGGGCGGATATGGTGTTTGTGGCCCGGGTCCGTAAGGCGCCTGCTGGGGCTGGGGCGGCGGGGGTGGTTGCTGCCCGTACGGCTGGCCGTAAGGCACCTGCTGTTGCGCGCCGGGCGCGGTCCACGGGGAGGCCGGCGGGGCGCTGTAGGGCGGGGGCTGCTCGGCCGACCAGCCTGATGGCGTCTCGGGCGTGGGACCGTGACCGTCTGACATATCCCAATCCTGGCACGGTGGGCGGGGCATTGGTGTCACAGAGAGGATTCGCCGCATCATCTTGCCCGCATTCACGGAGGAATCCGGGCAAGGTTCGCGTCCGGGGATGGCCGAAAGTCGCTCCGTTACCGCAGACTGAGATTGCGGTCGCGGGGGCGGACCTAAAATTCGCCTTTTGCAGGGCTCAGGTCACACTCATGGGGCAACCAAGGGTAACCTTCAGCGATCGTGCGGGTATGTCCCACAATGCGTAGAACGAATGAGGGGCCATGAAAGGTCGCGTGCTGGTCGTCGACGACGACGCCGCTCTCGCCGAGATGCTGGGGATCGTGCTGCGAGGGGAAGGCTTCGAGCCGTCATTTGTCTCCGACGGCGACAAGGCCCTCGACGCGTTCCGGGATACACGCCCGGACCTGGTGCTGCTCGACCTGATGCTGCCGGGGGCCGACGGCATCGACGTCGCGCGCAGGATCAGGGCGGAGTCGGGGGGTCCCATCGTCATGCTCACCGCCAAGAGCGACACGATCGACGTCGTGCTCGGTCTGGAGTCGGGCGCCGACGACTACATCGTCAAGCCGTTCAAGCCGAAGGAGCTGGTGGCCAGGGTGCGGGCGCGGCTGCGCCGTACCGACGAGCCCACCCCCGAGATCCTGCAGATCGGTGACATCACCATCGACGTGGCCGGCCACTCGGTCAAGCGCGGCGAGGAGACGATCAACCTCACGCCGCTCGAGTTCGACCTGCTGGTGGCGCTGGCCCGCAAGCCGCGCCAGGTGTTCACCCGCGAAGTCCTGCTGGAGCAGGTGTGGGGCTACCGGCACGCGGCCGACACCCGGCTGGTCAACGTGCACGTGCAGCGGCTCCGCGCCAAGATCGAGAAGGACCCCGAGCACCCCGAGATCGTCGTGACCGTGCGCGGCGTGGGCTACAAAGCCGGTCCCGCCTAACCCTCGCCCCACCCGGCCGTGCCCCCGACGAAGAAGAAGAGAACCCGCAGACGGACGCTCCGCCAGATTCTCGGCGGCGTCCGCCGGCGGCTTCGCCGTGCCGCCGGCCGCACTCGCAGCGTCTGGCGGCGCTCGCTCCAGCTCCAGGTGGTCACCAGCACGCTGGTGATCTCCGTGATCGTCGTCGTGGTGCTCGGCACGTTCCTGTTCCAGCAGATCAACAAGTCGGTCGTGGAGAGCAGCCAGCGCTCGGCCGCCAGCGAGGCGTTCGCCGACCGGCTGCAGATCGCCGACGCGCTGGCCCCCGAGACCGACGACCCCGCCAAGCAGGCCGACGGCGGCAAGCAGGGCTCGGGCAACGCGCTCGACGAGGTCATGGACACCGTCACCGGCTCCGGCGAGAACGGCTCCGAGAAGCGCTACGAGGTGCTGGTGCTCAACCGCACCACCCCCGGCCAGTCGCGGGCCTCGGGCAGCGTCGTGGCCGACAACGTGCCGCAGTCGCTGCGGCTGACGCTCAAACGCAACATCGACGCGTACAAGTTCGACGACGTCAGCGGCACCATCCAGGCGATCAGGTTCCGTGGCGAGAGCCAGCCCAGGCTGACGTACGTGGTCGGCGGCATCGTGCACCTGACCACCAACGGCCGCACGTACGAGGTGTACCACTTCTTCCCCTTCGACGACGAAGAGGAGCTGCTGTCCAACGTCCGGCTGGCCATCGTCGTCGTCGGCCTCGGGCTCGTGCTGCTGCTGGCCGCGATCGCGTACCTGGTCGCCCGGCAGGTCGTCACCCCCGTCCGGCTGGCCCGCCAGGCCGCCGAGCGCCTCGCCTCCGGCAAGCTCGACGAGCGGCTCAAGGTACGCGGCGAGGACGACCTCGCCCGGCTGGCGAACTCGTTCAACGAGATGGCCGCCAACCTCGCACTCAAGATCCACCAGCTTGAGGAGCTCTCCCAGGTGCAGCGGCAGTTCGTCTCCGACGTCTCCCACGAGCTGCGCACGCCGCTCACCACCGTCCGCATGGCCGCCGACCTGCTGTACGACGCCCGCGAGGACTTCGAGCCGATGGCCGCCCGATCGGCCGAGCTCATGCAGGCCCAGCTCGAACGGTTCGAGTCGATGCTGGCCGACCTGCTGGAGATCAGCCGCTACGACGCCGGCGCCGCCACGCTCGACCTGGAGCCCGTCGACATCCGCGACGTCGTGCTGCGCGCCATCGGCGACTCCGAGGCGCTGGCCGAGCGGCACTCCACCCGCTTCGAGCTGCGCCTGCCCAACGAGCCGTGCATGGCCGAGATCGACAACCGGCGGGTCGAGCGGATCCTGCGCAACCTGCTGTTCAACGCCATCGAGCACGGGGAGGGCCGCGACATCGTGGTCACCGTCGGCGCCGACCGCGACGCCGTGGCCGTCGCCGTCCGCGACCACGGCATCGGGCTCAAGCCCGGCGAGGACACCATGGTCTTCGACCGCTTCTGGCGGGCCGACCCGTCCCGGGCGCGCACCATCGGCGGCACCGGCCTCGGCCTGGCCATCTCCCGCGAGGACGCCGCCCTGCACGGCGGCTGGCTCCAGGCGTGGGGGCAGCCCGGCGAAGGCTCCCAGTTCAGGCTCACGCTGCCGCGCAACGCCGGCGTCGACCTGAAGGGCTCGCCGCTGTCGCTGGTGCCGCCCGAGATCGAGATGCGCCGCACCTGGCGGACCGCCATGACGCCCGTGCTGCTGCCCGCCTCCGCCGACGGGGCCGACCATGACGAGGACTAGCCGGCTGCTCGGGATGGGCCCGACCACGACGAGGACCAGACGTAGGAGGCGGCTCGGCGTCGTGCTCGCCGTCGTGGCCGCGACGGTCCTGGCCGGCTCCGGGTGCAGCGTCATCCAGGTGACCGGGCCGTACACCGTCAACGACAACCAGGGCGGCGGCGACCCGCTCAACAAGCCGTTCCAGCGCATGATCGCCATCGCGCCGCAGCCCGGCTGGGGCCCCGAGGACACCATCAGGGGGCTCCAGGCCGCCATGGCCGCCTACGCCGACGACCCGTCCGTCCTGGCCGGATACCTGACGCCCGAGGCGCGCGCCAAGTGGACGGCCGCCGGGCCGGTCACGGTGATCCAGGACGCGTACGAGGTCGCGGTGCCGCCGCCGCGGGAGTCCGAGACGACCGTGAAGGTCTCGCTCAAGGGGCACTACGTGGCCCTCATCAACGAGGACGACTCGTACAAGCCGACGGCCGGGCCGTGGGAGCGCCCCTTCGAGCTGGTCAAGATGCCCGAGGGCTACCGCGTCAGCAACCTGCCCCAGGGGCTGCTGCTCACCGAGTCCGACGTCGCGCGCGCGTACCGGCCGACGAACCTCTACTACGTCAACCGCAGCACCCAGGACCGGCTCGTCGTCGACCGCGTCCGCCTGCGGCTCAAGACCACCGAGACGTTCGCGCAGACCGTGCTCGAACGCCTGCTCCAGCCGCCGACCGAGGCCCTGCGCGGCGCGGTCACCTCCAGCTTCCCCGCCGGCACCAAGATCGAGTCGATCAGGTCCGGCGAGGACCGCGTGATCATCAACCTCTCGGGGCCGCTCAGCAGCCTCGACCTGACCGCCACCACGACCCTCACCGGCCAGATCAGGAACAGCCTCAGCACGAACGAGATCGCCAAGGGCCGCACCATCGAGATCGTCGTGGACGGCGAGACGTACACCACCGATCTGCCCGACTCCGACGACCGGTGGCTCGACGACGACGTCGGCGACAGCGCCTACTACGTCAGCAAGGGCGCCGTCCACTACCTGACCAAGGAGGGCCGGGGCGGCGCCGTCGCGGGCGCGGCCGGCGAGCAACGCGACGGCTACGACCACTTCGCCGTCTCCGCCGGCCCCAACCCGCTCATCGCCGCCCGCACCTCCACCGGCATCTCCGTCGCCGGGATCGCTCCCGAAGGGGTCTGGCAGGAGGTCATCAGGGGCGACGACCTCACGCCGCCCACCTGGAACCGCGACGGGTCCCTATGGACCTACGACGGCAAGAACGGCGTCCTGCTGAAGTACGACCCGAGCAGGAACCGCGTGGAGCCCGTCGAAGTCCCGGAAGAGCTGGACAAACTAGACGTCAACCAGTTCCGGATCGCCAGGGACGGCGTGCGCGTGGCCGTCACCACCGGCGAGGAGACCGTCCAGATCGGCGCCCTCACCGGCGAGGGCGCCGGCACCAAGCTCGGCAACCTCCAGTTCCTCACCACCACCGACACCGGCAACGAGATCCGCGACATCGCATGGCGCGACGACGAGCACCTGCTCGTCCTGGTGGAGGGCACCGCCGGGCAGACGCTCAACGAGATCAACGTGGGCGACGGGGAGACCACCGGGGTGCCGCTGAAGGACCGGCTGCAGTCGGTGGCGGCGTTCAAGGACCAGGTGCTGGCCGAGGTGGCCACGGACAACGGGAACAAGTTGATGGTCCTCAACCAGGACCAGCAGACGTGGACCGCCAAGATCGACAGCGACGCGGGCACCCCCTTGTTCCCGTTGGGGTGACCCGTCACGCCGCTCGTTCGTTCGTTCGTTCTTTTGTGCGTGCGTTCTTTCGTGCGTGCTTGCTTAGAGTCAGCGGGGCGAAACTGTCGGTGGCGACCGGCATGCTGGGCGCGTGCTGAACGCCGTACTGGACCTGCTCCTTCCCTCCGCCTGCGCGGGCTGTGGCGCCGCGGGCGCGTCGTGCTGCCCGAGGTGCTTCGGCGCCCTCACCGCCGCGCCCGCCGAGCGCGGCCCGGTGCCGCGGCCGCCCGGGCTGCCCGCGTGCTGGGCGGCGGCGCCGTACGAGGGGGCGGTGCGCCGGATGATCGTGGCGTACAAGGAGCGTGGCGCGGTGGCCCTGGCCGGGGTGCTGGCCGAGGCGGTGACGCGCACGCTGCTGGTGGCGCTGGGCCAGGCGGGAGAGTGGGCGGGCGGCCGGTTCGCCGTCGTGCCGGTGCCGAGCGCGCGGGCGAGCGTGCGGGGCAGAGGCCATGATCCCGTCGGGAGGCTGGCGGTGCTGGTGGCGGGGCGGCTGCGGGCGCTCGGGTGGGGCGCCGAGGCGTGGGCGGGGCTGGGGCAGGTCCGGAGGGTGGCCGACCAGGCGGGCCTGAGTCGCTCTGAGAGAGCCGTCAACCTCGGAGGGTCACTCCAGGTCCTGCCCCTCGCAAAAGGCCCGCCAGCGCCGCTTGCGCTGCTCCTGGACGACATCGTGACGACCGGCGCCACCCTCAGCGAGGCCGCCCGAGCCCTCCGAGCTGCGGGGATCGCCGTGCCGCTGGCCGTGACCGTGGGCGCGACACGCCGAAGATCTTGAATTCTCATGGTCACGTTCGGTAAAGAAAGATCCAAATCGGGAGCCTAACCCGGAGGTCACATGTCACTTCCCCTAGACCGGCACCGGGCCTGCTCAGCGGACCGGAGACCCGTAGGCATAAGGGTTGCCGATCGGTTAAACAGGGCATCGGAAGGCGCTTTCCCGACTGGTCAAGGTCACGCAGGGTGATCCACTGGCCGAGGGTCAGGCTGACATTCGTGCTGGATGCGGATAGCGTTCCTACATGGCACCCGTTCGGGTCCGTGGTTGCGCAGAGTCGGGGGTCCCGGCTCTGCTAGCCGATGCCAGCCGCAGGCAAAACGGTCCACGTAAGGCGACTCTTTGTCGACCGATCACGGTGCGGCTTAGGGGTAAGTCCTGCCTTCCCGGGGGTCCAGATGTCCCCCGTCAGGAGAGAAGGGCAGTAGTGGCAACAGAGCTGCGAAACCCTCAGCAGGCGGATGTGGGGTCGAAGACCAGGTCGGCCGGGCGGGTGCCTTCCGAGTTCCCGGTGACGCAGCGTCGGAAGAGGGTAACGGTGACGGGAAGGCAGACAGAAGACCCCGTCCGACGTGCACGTCGTCGGGCGCTCTTGCTCAGTCGTTAGACCGAAGGGGGGCTGTTGCATGGACATCATCGTCAAGGGCCGGCACACAGGAGTCAGTGATCGGTTCCGAGACCACGTGACGACCAAGCTGGCCAGGATCGAACGTCTGGACAACAAACTCATCCGAGTCGATGTGGAGGTGTCTAAGGAGCGTAATCCGCGCCTCGCCGATCAGCGCGAGCGCGTCGAGCTCACCATTCACTCCCGAGGGCCGGCCATCCGCGCCGAGGCCTCGGCCGACGACCGATTCGCAGCCCTCGATCTAGCCCTCGACAAGCTGGAAGGCCGCCTCAGGCGACTGGCCGACCGGCGCAAGGTCCACCACGGCAACCACTGCCCGCCCTCGGTGGCGGAGATCACCGCGACGCTTCCCGCCGCCACCGATCTGGCGCCCCGTACCCAGCCCGACGTCCCCAAGCAGGCCGAACCCGACGAAGACGAGCTGCAGCAGAAGAGCGACCAGCTCTACGACGACATCGTCCCGATCGAGATGGACGGCGACGGCCCGCTCATCGTCCGCGAGAAGTTCCACAGAGCCGAGCCGATGACCATCGACCAGGCCCTGCTCGAAATGGAGCTGGTCGGACACGACTTCTACCTGTTCCGTGACAAGGAGAGCGGCCAGCCGTGCGTCGTCTACAACAGACGCGGCTACAACTACGGCGTGTTGCGGCTCGTAGAGCCCTGATCGCGCGCTAAAAGATCTTCTCGACCACCCGAGAACCGCGGGTACGTGCCATCATGGCGGTGCAACGGCTCTGGCCCCCCGACGAGGAGGAGACGTGAGCGAGCTCAGTCAGGTAGGGATGAGCGAGCGAAGCGAGGCAATGGCAGGCGCGAAGCCGATCGTCATGAGGCTGGTCGTCACGAGGTCCGTCAAGGAGGCTTCGTGACCGAGTCTGGCGAGGCCCGCGCTCAGGCGAGCGAGCCGATCCGCGTGCTGATCGTCGACGATCACGAGCTGATCCGGCGGAGCCTGGCGTTGGCGCTGGCTGCCGAGCCCGACATCGAGGTGGTCGGTGAGGCGAGCGACGGGCAGGAGGCGGTCGAACTGGCCGATCGCCTCATGCCTGACGTCGCCCTCATGGACGTACGCATGCCCCGGCAGGACGGGATCGAGGCGACGAAGGGCATCAAGGCCTCCGTCCCGAGCACCCGCATCATCATGCTGACGGTCAGCGACGAAGAAGAGGACCTCTTCGAGGCCATCAAGGCAGGAGCCACCGGCTACCTGCTCAAGGACGTCCAGATCAACGACGTCCCCGCCGCGGTGCGCGGCGTGCACGAAGGCCAGTCGTTAATCAACCCGGCGATGGCGGCCAAGCTCATCAGCGAGTTCGCCAACATGAGCCGCAAGGAGGCCGAACGCCCGCCCCAGCTTCCCGTCCCCCGGCTGACCGACCGGGAGATGGAGGTGCTGCGGCTCGTCGCCAAGGGCATGAACAACCGGGAGATCGCCAAACAGCTCTTCATCTCCGAGAACACCGTGAAGAACCACGTCCGCAACATCCTCGACAAGCTACAGCTGCACTCGCGGATGGAGGCCGTGGTTTACGCGGTGCGGGAGCGCATGCTCGAGATCACCTGATCCGCCACGCGCTCCCGCGCCCCCTCAAAGCGGACCCCAGCGTCGTGGATGCGCGCCTTTGAGGTGGTCGCAGGCGCGCTCGATCATGGTGGTGCGCGCACGTCATCCCCCTGCCCAGGCGCCTGTGTCTACTCCAGGCGTGTCTGCGCATCACCCCGGCTGCCTGTTTGCGTGTACGACACGGGACACGGCCCTGCGCCAGGTGTGGCGAGCCCCCGCCCAGACTCCTGCGCCTTCTCCAAGGCTTACCGGCGCCCTACTGCCGCGCAAGTCTCCGGCTCGGCCGTGCGAGTGTCGAGCTTAGGCCGCCGCCTTCCGAACCCGCTGCCTCGCGAGTAAGGCGTCTTGCGAGCCCGCTGCCTTCGAGCATGTCGCGCAGCACGCACCGTACCTCGTGCGCAAGGACCGCCCCGTACCCGTGCCCGGGCCGCCCACAACCGACGGCGTGCGGCCCTCGCCAAGCGCGTGCGTGCGACCCCGGCCAGGTGTGCGCCCGGCCCGAGCCGGCGCGTGTGAGGCTCGGGCCGGGCACGAGCACGTGAGGTGACTCGGCCACGTGAGGTGGCTCGGCCACGTGAAGTGGCTCGGTCGCGTGACGTGACTCGGCCACTCTGAGGGGGCTCAGGTGCCGTTCAGGATGGGGAGCAGCTCCGGGGGGTCGGTGCGTTCGACGCGGACGGTGTCGCAGCCCACCCACTCGGCCGCCGACCACAGAGCCTCGCTCAGGGCGTCGGCCCACTTGGCGGGGGACAGGCCGGGCTCCAGGTGGACCTGCCTGGCCACCAGCGTGGAGCCCTCGCGGGCCGGGTCCACGCGGCCGATCAGGCGCCCGCCCGCCAGCACCGGCATCGTGAAGTAGCCGTGCACCCGCTTGTGCTTGGGGACGTAGAGCTCGAGCGTGTAGGTGAAGCCGAACACGCGCTTCGTGCGCTCCCGGTGCCAGATCAGGGAGTCGAACGGTGACACGAGCGTGGTGCGGTGGCGGCCGCGCGGCTCGGACTCCAGACCGGCGGGGTCGGCCCAGGCGTTGCCCTGGCCCTTCTTGCCCGGCCAGCCGGCGACGGTCACGGGCACCAGGCCCGCCGCGCCGCTGAGCAGGACCTCGTCGAGGATCGCGGCGTGCCGGCCTCTGAGGCGGAGGAAGTCGAGCAGGTCGGTGCGGTTGGCCACGCCCAGGGAGCGCCCGGCGATGGCGGCCAGACGGACGATGCACTCCTCGTCGGACAGGTCCTCGGCCAGGAGGTCGGCGGGGACCACCCGCTCGGCCAGGTCGTAGACGCGGCGCCAGCCGACGCGGCGGCTGCACACCAGCTCACCGATGTCGAGCAGCCACTCCAGGCCGATCTTGGAGTCGGACCAGTCCCACCACGGGCCGCCGTTCTTGGCGCCGCCCACGTCGGACGTCGTCAGCGGGCCCGACTCCCGGACCTGGTCGAGCAGCTTCTCCACGTTGTCGGGCACCTCGTGCCAGCGGAACTTCCGCTCCCGGTAAGCCCGGCGGCGGAACGAGTAGAGCGGCCAGTGCTCGATGGGCAGGATGCAGGCGGCGTGACACCAGTACTCGAAGCTCTGGGCCGGGTCGTGCCAGTAGGCGCGCTCGACCTTCGACCGGCCCACCGCGCCCAGCCGGGCGTAGGCGACCAGCTCGTGCGAGCGGGCCAGGACCGAGATCGTGTCGAGCTGCACGGCGCCCAGCCTGCGGAGCATGGCATGCACTCCGCCCTTACGCGCGTCGGCGCCGATGAGACCCTGGGCACGCAGGATGATCCGGCGGGCTTCATCGGCGGACAACTCGGTCACACCGATCATGCCCGCGCCTCCATATGGCGATGCATGCGAGCAATCTAGCGACGAGCACCGACAAATTCGCCCCCACCCACCCCCGCCCCCCTCACACCCGGGGGTGGTTGGGCGGTGCCGGGCCATGCGAGGTGCGGCTGGAAGGGCGAGAGCGTGAGGCACGGGCCCGAGGCATGAGGTCGCGAACGGTGCCGGAGAGAGGTGCCATCGCGCGAATGGGGGCGACCGGCACCAGAGCACGAAGGGGCGGGGCACGAACGAGCAGCGTCCGGGCGCGGGGAAGGGGGCCCGGGCGTGAATGGCGAAGCACGCGGTGGCGAGGCGCGCGGTGGCGAGGCGCGCGGTGGCGAGGCGCGCGGTGGCGAGGCGCGGTGGCGCGGCGCGAAGGGCCTGGTGCGAGGTGCGAAGGGTGCGGAGCCGCGGTGCGCATCCCGCGAGGTGCACGAACGGGGCGAGGGCGCGAAGGATTTGAGGCGAAGGGCGGCGAGTCGCGAAGAGGCGGCGCGTGGCGCGATGCGGGGATGCGGGCGGTGAGAGCGCGAGGCGCGGGCCGAGGCGGAGGGGCGCGAAGGGAGACCCGGAGCGAGGTGCACGCGCGCCGGGTGCCAGTGACCTGGGCGAGGACGCGCGCGAAGGATGCGAGGCGGAGGGCGGCGAGTCGAGTCGCGAAGAGCGCGGCGTGAGGGACGGGTGGGAGCTGCGAGAGCGCGCGCAGGATGCGACCAGGTGCAGGCGTGGCGAGGCGCGCGGTGGCGAGGTGCGCGGTGGCGCGGCGCGAAGGGCCTGGCGCGAGGCGCGAAGGGTGCGGAGCCGCGGTGCGCATCCCGTGAGGTGCACGAACGGGGCGAGGGCGCGTGCGGATGCGAGGCGAAGGGCGGCGAGGCGCGAAGAGGGCGGCGCGGCGGCGTGAGGCACGGGTGGGAGCTGCGAGAGCGCGTGCAGGATGCGGCGAGGCACGAAGGGTGCGGAGCCGCGGAGCGCGTCCCGCGAGGTGCGCGAACCGGGCGTGGCGCGAGGCGCGAGGGGGTGGGCATGGAAACGGCGGGCGGCCCGGGAGAGGGGCGCCCGCCGTAAGAAGCGTGTGCTAGCGGTGATCCTCGGCGCGCATGCCCACCCGCGGTGCGTCGATCACGACGTCGGTGAAGATGTCGAAGACGAGGGCGAGGATGCCGCCGACGACGAACAGACCGGCGCCGATCCAGACGAGTGTCCAGTTGGCGGCCGTCAGGCCGAAGCCGGCCACGACGGTGCCCACGAGCATCACCGTCACCGCGAGCCAGGAGGACGCGCGCCCGCCGTGGCTGCCGAGATTCTCCGTATGCTCCGACTTCTTCCCCTCAACCATGACAAATCCTTCCTTTGCCGGATATCCCGCTATTGGTGCGAGCCGGCTCTCCACCGGCATACCCTCTGCCTTGTCCCCATTCTCCCAGACGGGTTCTGCGCCCTCGTCGTCACGGTGGCTGTGTCTGGTTGCGGAACCGCCTACGATGGCTAACGGGGAAGTTTGTCTCGGCCTCTCCTCCTGGCGGCGCCGCCGGGGTAGACCTGCGAGGAGCTTTACATAAAGTGGCAGCCATTCTCGACAAGATCCTACGTGCCGGCGAAGGCAAGATCCTGCGCAAGCTCAAGCGGATCGCAGACCAGGTCAACTCCATCGAGGACGACTTCACGAGCCTGTCCGACGCGGAGTTGCGTGCGCTGACGGACGAGTTCAAGCAGCGCCATGCCGATGGCGAAAGCCTTGACGATCTGCTTCCCGAAGCGTTCGCGACCGTGCGCGAGGCGGCCCGCCGCGTGCTCGGCCAGCGGCCCTACGACGTGCAGATCATGGGCGGCGCGAACCTTCACATGGGCAACATCTCCGAGATGAAGACCGGTGAGGGCAAGACGCTGACCTGTACGCTGCCGTCCTACCTCAACGCGATCGCCGGCAAGGGCGTGCACGTCGTCACGGTCAACGACTACCTGGCCAAGCGCGACGCCGAGACCATGGGCCGCGTGCACCGCTTCCTCGGCCTCGAGGTCGGCTGCATCGTCTCCGGCCAGGCGCCCGACGAGCGCCGCAAGCAGTACGAAGCCGACATCACGTACGGCACGAACAACGAGTTCGGCTTCGACTACCTGCGCGACAACATGGCGTGGTCGCTCGACGAGTGCGTGCAGCGCGGGCACTTCTACGCGATCGTCGACGAGGTCGACTCGATCCTCATCGACGAGGCCCGGACGCCGCTGATCATCTCCGGCCCCGGCGAGCAGTCGGGCAAGTGGTACACCGAGTTCGCCAAGATCGTCCCCCGTCTGCGCAGGGGCGTCGAGGCGAAGAACCCGGGCGAGGAGAGCACCGGCGACTACATCGTCGACGAGAAGAAGCGCACGGTCGGCATCCTGGAGTCGGGCGTCGAGAAGGTCGAGGACTGGCTCGGCATCGACAACCTCTACAAGCCGGAGCACACCCACCTCGTCGGCTTCCTGAACAACGCGCTCAAGGCCAAGGAGCTGTTCAAGAAGGACAAGGACTACATCGTCGCCGACGGCGAGGTCCTGATCGTCGACGAGTTCACCGGCCGCATCCTGCACGGCCGCCGCTACAACGAGGGCATGCACCAGGCCATCGAGGCCAAAGAGGGCGTGAAGATCAAGGACGAGAACCAGACTCTCGCCACGGTCACGCTGCAAAACTACTTCCGTCTCTACAGCAAGCTGGCCGGCATGACCGGCACGGCGGCCACCGAGGCGAACGAGTTCCACCAGACGTACAAGCTGGGCGTCGTCCCGATCCCGACGAACCGCCCAATGATCCGCAAGGACCAGCCGGACGTCGTCTACAAGACCGAGGACGCCAAGTTCGACGCGGTCGTCGAGGACATCAAGGAGCGCTACGAGCGCGGCCAGCCGGTGCTGGTCGGCACCACGTCGGTGGAGAAGTCGGAGCGGCTGTCCAAGGCGCTCAAGCGGCGCGGCGTCCCGCACGAGGTGCTGAACGCGAAGAACCACGCGCGTGAGGCGTCGATCATCGCCGAGGCGGGCCGCAAGGGCGCCGTCACCGTCGCCACCAACATGGCCGGTCGCGGCACCGACATCATGCTCGGCGGCAACTCCGAGTTCCGCGCCGACCTCGAGCTGCGCCAGCGCGGCCTCGACCCGGTCGAGACGCCGGAGGAGTACGAGAAGGCCTACCCCGAGGCGCTGGAGAAGGCCAGGGCGGCGGTCAAGGCCGAGCACGACGAGGTCACCGAGCTGGGCGGCCTCTACGTCCTCGGCACCGAGCGGCACGAGTCGCGCCGCATCGACAACCAGCTTCGCGGTCGTTCCGGCCGTCAGGGCGACCCCGGCGAGTCGCGCTTCTACCTGTCGCTCGGCGACGACCTGATGCGCCTGTTCAACTCGGCCAGGGTCGAGATGATCATGACCAGGCTGCAGATCCCCGACGACCAGCCGATCGAGTCCGGCATCGTCTCCAAGGCCATCGCCTCGGCCCAGCACCAGGTCGAGCAGCAGAACTTCGAGATCCGCAAGGAAGTTCTGAAGTACGACGAGGTGATGGACCGCCAGCGCAAGGTCATCTACGCCGAGCGCCACCGCGTCCTGGAGGGCGCCGACCTGCACGAGCAGGTGCGCGGCTTCATCGGCGAGGTCATCGACGGCTACGTCGCGGGCGCCACGGCCGAGGGCTTCGCCGAGGAGTGGGACCTCGACAAGCTGTGGAAGGCGTTCGGCGAGCTCTACCCGGTCTCCGTCCGGATCGACGACCTCATCGAGGAGGCCGGCAGCCGCGAGGAGCTGACCGCCGAGCTCATCAGCGAGAAGATCAAGGCCGACGCGCTGGCCGCCTACGACCGGCGCGAGGAGGAGTTCGGCGCGGAGACCATGCGCGACCTGGAGCGCCGCGTGATCCTCTCCGTCCTCGACCGCAAGTGGCGCGAGCACCTCTACGAGATGGACTACCTGCGCGAAGGCATCGGCATGCGGGCCTACGCGCAGAAGGACCCCAAGATCGAGTACGCCCGCGAGGGCTTCGAGATGTTCGCCGCGATGCTCGAAGGCATCAAGGAGGACTCCGTCGGCTTCCTGTTCAACCTCGAGGTCGAGGTGCAGGAGAACCCGATCGTCGAGGAGGAGGACGCCGTCCTCGCCGAGACCCGCTCGATCATCGCCCGCGGTCTGCGCGGGCCCGAGCGGCCGGCCGAGCTGGAGTACTCCGCGCCCGGCGAGCAGGGCGAGGTCGAGCACGTCCGCGTCCGCACGACGCAGGCCGAGCGGGCGGCCTACGGCAACGTGGAGCGCAACGCGCCGTGCCCGTGCGGGTCGGGCAAGAAGTACAAGCGCTGCCACGGCGACCCGAAGAACGCCGCCTGACTTAGCAGCCAGGCCGGGTCTACGCGCCCGTGTCCACTCGAGGGCATCGAGTGGACACGGGCGCTGCTCGTTACCGAGGTCGCCGGCGGTTCGAGGGTGCTGCCGCACGGCGGCATCGAGCTGGACGGCACCTGCACGGGCGAGTGTGGTCACAGGCCGAAAGAGGGTGCGGCGGCGGCCGATATTTCGGTGTTCGTTATGCCGTTTCGAATTCGGTGCACAGCCATTGGCTGCCGTGGCGTTCCAGGCGGAGGGCGAGCACGTGGTTGCGGTCGCCGCAGTGGACGAGGGCGCACATTTCTATGGCGCCGTCCCGGGGCTGCTTCATATGGACGCTCCCGGTGAACGGCGGCCTGCTGGCGTGTATCATTTGGCCCGCGCGGACCAGGGCCTGGTAGGCGCGGTCGGTGAACCGGTCCGCCAGGATCTGGGGCGGGCGGCGGCCGGCCAGCACCTCTGCCAGGGCCTGGGTCAGGTGGCGCAGCTTGCGCTCGTCCGGTTGGGCGCCCGGCGGCCCCCACGTCAAGGGGGCCAGGGCCAGCGCGCCGTCGATCCCGATCTCCGGGGACATGGGCTCCTCCGATGCTCTGCGTGGGAAAAAGAGTTGATATAAGGAGTTTTCGGCCCGGGTCAGGAATACAAAGGGCGCTGACTTGTGCGCCGGGCGGCGAAAATCATCCATTCTTGTGGAGAATGTCGAGCGGGCCGGAGGGGTTTCGGTCAGGGGTGGGAAGGGTTTAGGGCTCGCGGCCGGGGGTCGGGAGGTCGAGCCGGCGGATCAGTACGGCGAACAGGGCGTAGTAGAGCAGCAGGTACGCCAGTCCGAACGCGATGATCCAGCCGAAGCCGTGCGTGTTGGACTTGCCGGCGTTCAGGAGCAGGTCGATGGCACCGCCGGAGAAGGTGAAGCCGAGCCGGGCGCCGAGCGCGGCCATCAGGGCCATGGACAGGCCGGTCAGCAGGGCGTGGGCGGCGAAGAGGGCGGGCGCGACGAAGATGAACGCGAACTCCAGCGGCTCCGTGATGCCCGTGACGAAGGCCGTCAGCCCGGCCGAGAGCAGGATGCCCCCGACGGGTTTCCTGCGTTCGGGAGGGGCGGCCCGCCACATCGCCAGCGCGGCCCCCAGCAGGCCGAACATCATGACGGGGAAAAAGCCCGTCATGAAGATGCCGGCCCCTTGCTCGCCGGCGAAGTAGCAGTTGAGGTCGCCGGCCGCGTCCCGGGTGGCGCCGTTCACGCCCGCGTGGCACTCGGGCAGGGTGAACCAGACGATCGTGTTGAGCACGTGGTGCAGGCCGATGGGGATGAGCAACCGGTTGGCCACCCCGTAGATGCCGGTCCCGGCCGTGCCGTGGGCGGAGAGCCAGTCGCCCGCCCGCGCGAGCCAGTCGCCGACCGGCCGCCACGCGAGGCCGAACAGCACGCCGAGGAGCAGGGCGGCCACGGCGGTGATGATCGGGACGGAGCGGCGTCCGCCGAAGAAGGCCAGCCAGGACGGCGGTTTGACGCGGTGGAAGCGCTGCCAGAGGAGGGCGGCCGTGAGGCCGACGAGGATGCCGCCGAGGACGCCGGTCGGGTTCGGGGCGCCCCGGTCGAGGGCGGGGACGCCGCGCTGGAGGAGCACGGTGACCTTGTCGTGGACGGCGCCGTGCCCGGCGTCGAAGAAGAGGATCTTGGTGACGTGGTCGAAGACGAGGTAGCCGACCAGGGCCGCGAGCGCGGTGGAGCCGTCCGACTTGCGGGCGAAGCCGATCGCGACGCCGACGGCGAACAGCAGCGGCAGGTTGTCGAACAGGGCGCCGCCCGCCGCCGCCATGACGTTGGCCACGGGCAGGAGCCAGGGGAGCGTCCCGCCGAGGCCGTCGGCGCCGAGCAGGTCGTCCTGGCCGAAGCGGTAGAGCAGCCCGGCGGCGGGCAGCACCGCGATGGGCATCATGAGCGAGCGGCCGATGCGTTGCAGCACGGACAGGGCCGACGGCAGGCGGGACGGCGGCGGGGCCTGGTTCTGCACGGTCACGGTCACCCCCCACGTGCGCGGTTACGTGGGGGTTCGCACCCTTACTACCCTGGGCCCGTTCGCCGGGAACCCGCGCCTAGGTCTCGCCTGAGTCGAGATCGGGCTCGGGTTCGCGTCCTGGCGTCATGATGTCGAGCCGGCGGATCAGGAACGTGAACACGACGTAGTAGATCACGCCGTAGACCAGGCCCAGGGCCAGGATGCCGGGCAGGTTCTCGGTGTTGGACTTGCTGGCGTTCAGGAGCAGGTCGAGCAGGCCGGCGGAGAAGCCGAAGCCGAGCTGCCCGCCGATCAGCGTGGTCAGCGCCATCGCCAGGCCCGTCAGGATCGCGTGCACGACCAGCAGCAGCGGCGCCACGAAGATGAACGCGAACTCGATCGGCTCCGTGATGCCCGTGACGAACGAGGCCAGCGCCGCCGACAGCATGATGCCGCCCACGGTGGCGCGCCGGTGCGCGGGGGCGGCCCGCCACATGGCCAGGGCGGCGGCCGGCAGGGCGAACATCATGACGGGGAAGAAGCCGGCCATGAACTGGCCGGAGTGCGGGGCGCCGGCGAAGTAGCAGTTCCAGTCCCCGCCGAGCACCTGGCCGCCGACGTCGCACTGCGGCACCACGTACCAGACGACGGAGTTGACGAAGTGGTGCAGGCCGAGCGGGATGAGCAGGCGGTTGATCAGGCCGTAGATGCCGGTGCCGACGGGGCCGATGGCGGCCAGGGCCTCGCCGGCGTGGCGGATCCACTCGCCGATCACCGGCCACAGCCAGCCGAAGACCACGCCCATGAGCAGGGCCACGATGCTGGTGATGATGGGCACGAAGCGCCGGCCGCCGAAGAAGGCCAGCCAGGACGGCAGCTTGATGCGGTGGAAGCGCTGCCACAGGAGCGCCGCGACCAGGCCGATGACGATGCCGCCGAGCACCTTCGTGGGGTTCTGGATGCCGTTGTCGACGATCTCCCTGATGCCGTGGGGCTCGACGACCTTGACGGCGACGGTGTCCTTGATGTCGGAGCCGAAGAACATGGCCTTGGTGACGCGGTCGAAGACGAGGTAGCCGACCACGGCGGCCAGCGCGGTGGAGCCGTCGGACTTGCGGGCGAAGCCGATCGCGACGCCGACCGCGAACAGCAGCGGCAGGTTGTCGAACAGGGCCGCCCCGGCGGCGGCCAGCACGTGGGCGACCTCGTTCATCCAGGCCATCCCCGCGACGTCGGCCAGGCCGCCCGGCTCGGCGCCGTTGGAGCCGAGCATGTCGGGCTGGCCGAAGCGTTGCAGCAGGGCGGCAGCGGGCAGGGCGGCGATGGGCAGCATGAGGGAGCGGCCGAGCCGCTGGAGCACGGTCATCACGCGAGCGAACGGCGAGGGCCGGGCGGTGGTGGCTGGAGAGGTCTCGTTCACGGGTTCGTTCGCCTGTGGAAGCGCGGGTTCGGGAGCGTGCTCATTCGCGTGCTCGTTCGCGTGCTCGTTCGCGTGCTCATTCACCGGGCGGTCCTCCGAGGCGTGGAAGTGCCGGAGTCATAGAGGGGCGCCACACACGGCTCGGCCTGGTCTGGTGGGGCGTCAGGGGTGCGGCCTCAGCCGCGCCTGGAGGGCATTTCGAGACTGGTGCGCAGCTGGTAGCGGTCGGCGCGGTAGGTGGACACGCCCAGCTCCGCGCAGACCCCGCCGGAGAACGACCGGCGCTGCAGCAGCAGCACGGCCCCGCCGCGCGGCAGCTTCAGCAGGTCGGCGTCGCTCGGGTCGGCGATGCCGCCGTCGATGGTCAGCTCCCCGGCGTCCATGACGAGCCCGTAGCGCCGCTCCAGCAGCTCGTACAGGGACCGGTCGGACAGGTCGTGGTCGGCGAGGTCGGGGGCGAGCTTGACCGGGATGTGGGCCCGTTCGATGGACAGCGGCTCGCCGTCGGCGGTGCGCAGGCGCTCGATGAAGTGCACCTCCTCGCCCGGCGGGATGCCCAGCTCCTTGGCCAGGTGGGCGCTGGCCCGCACGATGCGGCGGTCGAGGTCGCGGGAGCCGGGGATCATGCCGCGCGCCCGCATGTCGTCGGTGAACGACGTGAGCTGGAGCGCCAGCTCGATCTTCGGGCGGGCGACGAACGTGCCCTTGCCGGGCACCCGGTGCAGCCGGCCTTCGGACACGAGGTGGTCGACGGCCTGCCGCACGGTCATCCTGGACAGGCCGAAGCGCTGGCAGAGCTCGCGCTCGGACGGGATGGCCGCGCCGATGCCGAACTCGTCGCTGTCGATGAGGTCCAGCAGGATCTCGCGAAGCTGGAAGTACTTGGGCACCGGGCTGTCCGGATCGATGTGCGCCACGGATCCTCCCCTCGTCTCTATCTGGGCCATGGGCTATGGTTCGTACTGGTCTAGTCCGGACTAGACCACATGTCGCGAAAGACGGTCAAGTCTGAACCGTAATGACCCGAGGGATGAGCCGAAGATGACCACCAAGATGCGCAGCGAGATCGCCGAGCAACCGACCGCGCTGCGGGCCACGCTCGACTCCCTGCTCCCCAAGATCGGCGAGATCCAGGCCATGGGCGAGCGGACCCGCCAGTTGCTGTTCATCGCGCGCGGCACCTCCGACAACGCAGCAGTGTACGGGCGTTACCTGGTGGAATCGCACGCCGGACGCCTGTCCGCGCTGGCCGCCCCGTCGATCGCGACCACGTACAAGCGCAAGCTCGACCTCGACGGCGTGCTGGCCGTGGCCATCTCGCAGTCGGGCCGCACCGAGGAGATCGTTGAGACGCTGGCCTGGGCGAAGGACTGCGGGGCACGTACCGTCGGCGTCACGAACGGCGGCGCGGACAGCCCGCTGGCGCAGGCGGCTGACGTGGCCCTGTGCACGGTGGCGGGCGAGGAGAAGGCCGTGCCGGCGACGAAGACGTACACGACGCAGCTCGCCGCGCTGGCCGTGCTCGCGATCGGGCTGGGCGCCGACGTCGACGCCGACGAGCTGCGGCGGGTGCCCGACGCGGTGGAGAAACTGATCGCGGAGCCCGGCGACATCGAGGCCGTCGTCGAAGGGCTCGCGGACAAGCCGGGCGTGGTCGTGTCCGGGCGCGGCCTGGCGTTCTCGACCGCGCTGGAGACCGCGCTCAAGCTCAAGGAGGCCTGCTACCTGCACGCCATGGGCCTGTCGTACGCCGACCTGCTGCACGGCCCCATCGCCGTGGTGGACGCCGACACGCCGGCGCTGCTGGTGGCCGCCGAGCACAGCCCCACCCTCCAGGGGACGATCGCGCTGGCCGAGCGGGTGGTGGCCGCGGGCGCGGCGGCGTACACGATCGGCGGGGGCACGGCGCTCGCGCAGGCGGGCACGGCCGCGCTGAACGGCCCCGACCTGCCCGAGTGGCTGGCCCCGATGGGCCTGATCGTTCCCGGGCAGCTGCTCACCGAGGCGCTGGCCCGCAGGCTCGGCATCGACCCCGACGCGCCGCGCGGCCTGAACAAGGTCACCCAGACCGACTGATCTAGCCTGGTCAGAGTGCTAATCCTAGGGAGGACCGGATGGCGGCGGACGTGAACGCGATCATCGCCGCGCTGGGCGGCGCCGACAACATCATCGAGATAGAGCCCTGCATCACCCGCCTGCGTACGGAGGTGCGCGACGCCTCGAAGGTGAACCAGGCGGCGCTCAAGGCGGCCGGCGCGCACGGCGTGATGGCCGCCGGCAACGTGGTGCAGGTCGTCGTCGGGCCGGAGGCGGACACGATCGCCAGCGACATCGAGGATGTCATCGGCTGAAGGCGAGACCATGACGACTGTTCTCGCCCCGATGGAGGGGACGGCTGTGGGGTTGGCGGCCGTGCCCGATCCGGTGTTCTCCGCGGGCATGGTCGGGCCGGGAACGGCGATCGACCCGCTGAGGGGGCCAGGCAAGGCCGTGGCCCCCATAGCGGGAAAGATAATGAAGCTGCACCCGCACGCGTACGTCATCGTGGGAGACGACGGCAAGGGCGTGCTGGTGCACCTGGGCATCGACACGGTCCAGCTCAAGGGGGCCGGCTTCCAGCTCCTGGCCGCTGAGGGCGACAGGGTGAGCGCCGGGCAGCCGGTGGTGGCGTGGGACCCGTCGGCCATCGAGGCGGGCGGCCGCTCGCCCGTCTGCCCCGTCGTGGCGCTCGACGCGCTTTCGGAGGAGCTGACGGGGGTAGCTGAGGGGGCGGTGCACGTCGGGGATGAGCTTTTCAGGTGGGGATAGCGGCCGTTCGCCCGAGACGGGCCGCACCCGGCACAATGAACGGGTTGCCCGTGTTTACCGCGATGACAGACGAAGGTGCGGCCGGTCTGGACCGGCTCGAGAAGGAGGAGCAGCAAGATGGGTGAGCGCAAGGTCACCGTGGCGGCGGAGGTAGGGCTGCACGCCCGTCCCGCGGCGACGTTCGTCCAGCGGGCCAAGCTGGCCCCGATGGACATCACGGTGGCGAAGACCCACGGCGGTGGTCCGGTCAACGGCAAGAGCATCCTCGCGATCATGGCGCTCGACGTCCGTCAGGGCGAGTCCGTGGTGATCAGCGCGGAGGGTGAGGGCGCCGACGAGGTGCTCGACGAGCTGGCGAAGATCGCCAGTACGCCATGAACCTCCGGGGGGTGGGGGTCAGCCCGGGCATCGGGCACGGCCCCTCTTACGTGCTGACCGTCTCCGTGCCCGAACCCCCCGAGGGCGCCACCTACACCGGTGAGGCGGAGCGGGAGAAGGAGCGCGCGATGGCCGCGCTCACGCAGGTCGCGGGCGAGCTGGAGGCCCGCGGCAACCAGGCGGGCGGCGAGGCCGAGGAGATTCTCAAGGCCCAGGCGCTGATGGCCGAGGACCCCGGGCTGGTCGTGAAGGTGCGATCGCTGATCGACCGCGGCCTGGCCGCCCCCAGGGCGGTCTTCGAGGCGTTCACGAAGTACCGCGACGTGCTCACGGGGTCCGGCGGGTACCTGGGCGAGCGGGCCGCCGACCTCGGCGACATCAGGGACCGGGTGATCGCGCTGCTCAACGGGCAGGCGATGCCGGGGCTGCCGGTGGCGCCCGAGGAGCCGTACGTGCTGGTCGCCCGGGATCTCGCGCCCGCCGACACGGCGCTGCTGTCCAGGGACGACGTGGTCGCGTTCGTCACCGAGGAGGGCGGCCCCACCAGCCACACCGCGATCATGGCCAGGTCGATGGGCGTGCCCGCCGTCGTGGCCTGCCCGGGTGCCACGCGCATCCCGGCGGGCGTGCCGGTGATGGTGGACGGCACCTCGGGAGAGGTGCGGCTGGAGCCGGCCGCGTCCGACGTGGCGCACGCGGTCGGCGCCGCGACCGCCCGGCAGGCGGCGCTCGCGTCGTGGACGGGGCCGGGCGGCACCGCCGACGGGCATCCCGTGCCGCTGCTGGCCAACGTGGGCGGCCCGGCCGAGCTCGACGCCGCCGTGGCCGCCGGGGCGGAGGGCATCGGCCTGTACCGCACCGAGTTCCTCTTCCTCGACCGGCCCGAGCCGCCCTCCGCCGAGGAACAGGTGCACGCCTACCGGGCGGCGCTGGAGGCGTTCCCCGGAGGCAGGGTGGTGGTGCGCACGCTGGACGGCGGCGCGGACAAGCCGCTGGCGTTCCTGCCCGCGGCCACCGAGCCGAACCCGGCGCTCGGGGAGCGGGGCCTGCGCCGGTTCGCGCGGTACCCCGAGGTGATGGACGTGCAGCTCGGCGCCGTCGCGGCGGCCGGCGGCGCGTCGGTGATGGCGCCGATGGTGGCCACGGCCGAGGAGGCCGCCTGGTTCGCCAGGGAGTGCCGCGACAAGGGGCTGACCGACGTCGGCGTGATGATCGAGATCCCGTCCGCCGCGCTGCGGGCCGCCGACCTGCTCGCCGTGGTCGACTTCGTCTCGATCGGCACCAACGACCTGAGCCAGTACTCCTTCGCCGCCGACCGCCAGCTCGGCGCCGTCAGCGCGATGCACGACCCGTGGCAGCCCGCCCTGCTCGACCTGATCGCCGCCACCGCCGTCGCCGCCGCGCGGGCCGGCAAACCGTGCGGGGTCTGCGGCGAGGCCGCGGCCGATCCCGCGCTGGCCTGCGTGCTGGTCGGCATGGGGGTCTCGACGTTGTCGATGGCGCCCTCCGCGCTGGCCGCCGTACGCGCCGGGCTCGCCGCGCACACGATGGAGCAGTGCGAGGCGGCGGCCGAGGCGGCACGGGCCCCGTCGTCGGCGGCCGACGCGCGGGCGGCGGCCCGCGCCCACCTGCCCGGGCTCGACCGGCTGGGGCTGTAGCGGGCCACGGAGGGGTCGTCGGCTGGATACCTTTGGAGTCATGCTGAGGCGGATCGGTACGACAGGACTCCTGGTGATCGCGCTCACCGCGTGCGGCGGTGGCGGCGGCTCGGCGGAGGTGGAGCCGACCGGAGGCAAGGCCGCCCCGCCCGCGCAGACCACGCCGGCGGCCCCGGCGACGACGCCCGCCCAGCAGAGCCCGGTGGCGCGCGTGCTGGCCGGGCTGAGCGTCGAGGAGAAGGTCGGCCAGCTGTTCATGCCCGTCCTGTACGGCACCGCCGCCGACACGGTCTCCGGCGAGAACCAGGCGAGATACGCCGCCCGGACCCCGGCCAAGGTGATCGAGAAGTACCACCTGGGCGGCGTGATCCTGTTCCCGCAGAACGTCAAGAGCGTCGGCCAGGTCGTCGGCCTGACCAACGGCCTGCAGCGGGCGTCGAAGGAGGTGCCGCTGCTGATCGGCACCGACCAGGAGAACGGCCTGGTCTCCAGGATGTCCGCCCTCATGACCAGCTTCCCCGGCGCGGCCGAGATCGGCGCGACCAAGGACACCGCGCTGTCGAGGGAGGTGGCGAAGGCGACCGGCGAGGAGCTGCGCGCGCTCGGCGTTAACCTCGACTTCGCCCCCGTCGCCGACGTGAACGTCAACCCGCGCAACCCCGTCATCGGCCGCCGCGCGTTCGGCGACGACCCGAAGAAGGTGGCCACGATGGTGGCCGCGGCGGTCAAGGGGTTCGGCGACGCGAAGATCGCCGCCGCCGCCAAGCACTTCCCCGGGCACGGCGACACCACCGTCGACAGCCACACCGGGCTGCCGGTGATCAGGCATTCCAGGTCGGAGTGGGAGCGCATCGACGCGCCGCCGTTCAAGGCCGCGATCGGCGCCGGGGTGGACGTCGTCATGAGCGCCCACCTCGTCTTCCCCAAGCTGGACCCGTCGGGCGATCCGGCGACGCTGTCCAAGCCCATCCTGACGGGGCTGCTGCGGGACAAGCTCGGGTTCAAGGGCGTCGTCTCGACCGACGCGCTCAACATGGCCGGCGTGCGCAAGAAGTACAACGACGGGGAGATCGCGGTGCGGGCCGTGCTCGCCGGGGCCGACCTGCTGCTCATGCCGAACGACCTGCCCAAGGCGTACGACGCGGTGCTGGCGGCGGTGAAGTCGGGCCGCATCTCCAAGGAGCGCCTCGACCAGTCGGTCACCCGGCTGCTCACGCTCAAGCAGGCCAGGGGGCTGCTGACCGAGGCGCCCGTGGCGTCGGCGGAGCGGGCGGCCGAGGTGCTGCGCTCGTCCGAGCACCGCAAGCTGGCCGCCCGCGTCCGTGACTGACGGAGTGACTAGTGCGAGCCGTGCAGGCCGCTCGCGATGTACATCGCGGCGAGCATGGCGAACAGGAACGCCTGCAGGAACTGGATGAACATCTCGAAGGCGGTGATCAGGACGGTCACCGCCACGCCGAGCACGCCCAGCGGCGCGCCCAGCGGAGAGAGCTGCTCGAACAGGAACCAGAACCCCACCGAGCTGAAGAACGCCACCAGCAGGTGGCCCGCGAACATGTTCGCGAACAACCGGATGAAGTGGGTGAACAGCGAGGTGACGAACACCTCGGCGAGGATGAGCGGGGCGTAGATGCCGTACGCCCAGCCCGGCAGGCCCTCCAGGTAGATCACGCCGCGCAGGTAGCCGCGCACGCCGTGGTGGCGGACGCCGAGGTAGACCTTGATGACGTACACCGAGACGGCCAGGACGGCCGGGAAGGCGATGTGCGCGGCGATGGGGAACTGGATGAACGGGATGACGCCCATCAGGTTCCAGATGAGGACGGTCAGGAAGATCGTCAGGAGCAGGCCCATCCAGCGGTCGGTGTCCTTGCCGAGGTTGGGTCTGGCGATCTGGTCGCGTACGAAGTCGTAGGCGTACTCGCCGAGGCTCTGCCAGCCCCGGGGCACGATCTTCGGCTTGGCGAACGCGGCCCAGCACACGGCGATGGCGATGACCGAGCTCAGGAGGGCGATGAGGACCGGTTTGGTGAACCATTCCGGCCCGCCCGGGATGATGGGGGCGAACTGGAAGAGTTCGGAGCCCGGAGCGGTCCACTCTTCAGGGGAGGTGATCAGGATCGTCGTCCGCACGGCGGTCCCTTCTGGGTAGCGACTTACGCTGGAAGGACACCTTAACCGGCGATTTAGGACACCCTTTTTATAGGGTTTTATCCCTTTATAAATGGGTCTACCCGGGTAAAAGTCATAAGCGTGACGCTCTACCCTAGAACGATGGTTACGGGTGTGCTCATCGACTGGGGCGGCGTCCTCACCACCAGCCTCTCCGACTCCATCGCCCGATGGATCGCGGCCGACAGGATCGACGCCGAGCGCTACTACGCCGTGATGCGCGAGATGATCGACCACGCCTACCGGGGCGGCGACGGGGAGAACCCGGTCCACGCGCTCGAAAGAGGCGAGATCGAGGGCGCCGCCTTCGAATGCGACCTCGCCGCCCGGCTGCTCACCGTCGACGGCGTCCCGCCGGTCGCCGAAGGGCTGCTGGAGCGCATGTTCGCCGGCTTCGACCGGGTCGAGGCCATGTACGACATGCTCCGCGAGGTACGCGGCAACGGCGTCAAGACCTGCCTGCTGTCCAACTCCTGGTCCAACACCTACCCCCGGGACGACTGGGACGAGATCTTCGACGCCGTCGTGATCTCCGGCGAGGTCGGCATGCGCAAGCCCGAACCCCGGATTTTCGAGCACGCGCTCGCCCGGATCGGCCTGGCCGGCGAGCAGTGCGTGTTCATCGACGACATCGAGGCCAACATCCTCGCCGCCCGCGAGCTCGGCATCGCCGGGATCCACCACCGCGACGCGGCCGGCACGATCGCCGAGCTGGAGAACCTCCTGCGGCTCACGTTGCGGAAGTGACCCGCCGACGCCGTGGTGACCAGGCACTATGAGTAGGGTGGCGATGCCTGGTGAGGCAGGCACTCCCACCGCGTTGGAAAGGTACGTCATGCGCGTCTATCTGCCGTGCACTCTTGCGGCCCTGGCCGCGGCGGTCGAGGCGGGAGAGCTGGGCCCCGCCCCGCTGACCGGCTATGCGGTGACGCCCGCCCTGATCGAGTGGTACGCCTCGGGCGACACCGAGGAGCTCGAATACGTCGCGCTCACCGACGCCGCCCGCGCCTCCCTGCGCATGCTGGCCGCCGAACGCGGCGAGGGCGGCAAAGGGGCGCCGCGCCGGGTCGTCGTCGCCGCCGAGGTGCCCGAGCGCTCCGCCACCGTCGGCACCAACCTGGAGGACCGCGCCCGCGTCCGCCTCGCCGAGCCGATCCCGCTGGCCAAGGTGGCCGCCGTGCACATCGACGACGAGTACGCCGTCCCCGACATCGAGGCCGCCATCGCCGCGCTGCCCGCCTCCGACGAAGGCGACGACGACGCCCGCTTCACCGTCGACGGCGCGGAGGCGCACGAGCTCATGTGGTACGCGACCCAGGAGATCCCTGACCTGCTGCGTTCATAACGGTGCTATTACGGACAGGCGTGGTCCTTCACAGTGCCTGGCCGGATCTCGCTAGGGTCACGACCCAGCACGAATTGTCTGACAGAAGGAGTCGGTTCCACGTGATGCGTCGAGTCGCAGCGATCGCTGTAGGTGCGGTGACTCTCCTGGCGCTGGCGCCCGCGCAGGCCCAGGCGGCCGCGCGCAAGCCGTACGACCACCA
The DNA here is from genome assembly GCF_900323885.1 of [Actinomadura] parvosata subsp. kistnae. Lineage (GTDB taxonomy): Bacteria > Actinomycetota > Actinomycetes > Streptosporangiales > Streptosporangiaceae > Nonomuraea > Nonomuraea composti. The sequence goes on from NZ_OOHJ01000018.1 coordinate 4,126,957, forward strand.
GGACCCCTACCGGTCGGGCTGCGGCAACTCGGCCAGGGTCGTGAAGACCGCCAAGATCAACAGCCGAGCCAACGGGGAGGTCGGCACGATCAAGCTCATGTGGTCCGGCAAGTGCCAGACCAACTGGGTCGAGGTCCGCACCGCCACCTCTGCCCGCGGCACCATCAACCTCTACACCGCCGACGGCCGGTCCGACTCGTTCCGGTTCAAGGCCGGCAACGGCGGCCGCCACTGGGGCGACATGCTCTGGGCCAAGGACATGTGCGCCTGGGGCAGCACCAGCGTCCAGTGGAACGGCGGCAACGGCGGCCAGAACGGCCAGGGCACCACGGGCAAGGCCTGCCGGTAACGAGCGCGAGGGGCTGCGGCGGCGCCGTCGCAGCCCCTGGTTCATCGGATTGTCACACCGGCCAACTAGGCTAGACGTGACATGACAAAGCACATCATCTGGGATTGGAACGGCACGCTCTTCCACGACTCCGAAGCCGTGGTCCAAGCCACCAACGCGATCTTCAAGCCGTACGCGCTGCCCGAGCTCACCCTCGACGGCTTCCGCGCCGTCTTCACCCGCCCCATCTGGGTGGCCTACGAGCGCCTGCTCGGCCGCCCGCTCAACGAGGGCGAGTGGGAGCAGCTCGACGACGGGTTCCATGAGCACTACTTCCGGCTCTGCGACGTGTGCGAGCTCGCCGCCGGCGCCGAAGTCATCCTCTCCACCTGGACGGGCACGCAGTCGCTCTGCTCCATGGCCCCGCACCAGCACCTGGTGCCCAAGGTCGAGTCGTTCGGCATCACCCGGCACTTCACCCGCATCGACGGCCTCACCGGAGCCACCGGCGGCGAGAAGGCCGCCCACATGACCGCCCACATCCAGGCCATCGGCGTCGACCCCAGTGAGATCCTCGTCATCGGCGACAGCGTCGACGACGGGCTCGCCGCCCGCCACGTCGGTGCCAGAGCCGTCCTCTACACCGGCGGCATGACCACCAGGGCCGAACTGGAAGAAACCGGGCTCCCCGTCGTCGACCGGCTCACCGACGCACTCGACTACGCCTGAAATCCGCCCGGCGCCGGCCTTAACCTTGGAGGGACCCCTCAGGAGGCAGCCATCAACCGCCTTGTGCTGTGGAACGTCGACCTCACCCTCGTCGACGTCGCCATCGTGACCCGCGACGCCTACGCCGAGGCGTTCCGCCTCGTCACCGGACGACCCCTCGTCAAACTCGTCCCCCCGCACGGGCGCCCCGACTCCGAGATCGTCTTCGAGACCCTCGCCGTCAACGGCATCGTCGCCGAGGACGACCACCTGCCCCGCTTCCTGTCCGCCCTCGCCACCGCCTTCGCCGACCGGCGCGGGCGGCTCGCCAAGGAAGGCCGCATGATGGCCGGGGCCAAAGACGCGCTCAAGGCCGTCTCACGGCTCGACGGCGTCGTCCAGACCGTCCTCACCGGCACCATCAGGGCCAACGCCGTCCACAAGCTGAAGGCGTTCGGGCTCGACCGGTACGTCGACTTCTCCCTCGGGGGGTACGGCGAGGAGGTCTACCCCAAGGCGACGCTGCTGCAGGTGGCCCAGTCCCGCGCCAAACAGCGGCTCGGGACGCCGTTCACGGCCGCCAACACGGTCGTGATCGGCGACTCCACCCGCGACGCCCAGGCCGCCCGGATCGGCGGGGCGGGGATGATCGGGGTCGCGTCGGGCCGCTCCATGGCCTCGGAACTTCGCGAGGCCGGCGCCGACATCGTCCTGCCCGACTTGTCCTCCGCCTCGGAGGTGGTGGCCGCCGTCACGGCCCTGACGTCCCGCATGGACCGCGCAGCCCACTAAGCAACCCCACCGCGCCCGCCGCGCCCCGCGTGCTGTGCGCCTCACCGCCTCATGCCCGCGCCTCCCTGCGCCCCGTGCCCGTGGTCAGGAGGACCTTGCCGAACTATGGCGGGTTCGTGGGCTGCGGTGGGGCGGGTGGGCCGAGGGGCGTGGACCGGTGTGGGGCGGGGTGCGGGTGGCTCGCCGTATCGACAGGCGGGGGTTAGGGGAGGGCGGTGAGGAAGCGGGCGGCGATGGGGGCGGCGACGGCGGAGCCGGCGCCGCCGCCCTCGACGATGACCGAGAACGCCAGATCCCCCTTGTAGCCGATGAACCACGAGTGCGCGGGGGGTTCCTTGCCTGAGCCGTATTCCGCCGTGCCCGTCTTGCCGGCCGTGCCGGCGGGGAAGCTGACGCCGTGGGCGGTGCCGTCGGTGACGACGGCGGGCATGAGGCGGCGCAGGGCCTTGACGACGGCGGGCTCCAGCGGGCGCGGGTCGGCGGGCTGGGCGTTCGGGATGGGGGAGCCGGTGACGAGGCGGGGCGGGATGTAGGAGCCGGAGGCGATGGCGGCGGCGACGGAGGCCATGTTGAGCGGGCTGGCCAGGACGCGGCCCTGGCCGATGGCGGCGGAGGCGAGGTCGGTGTCGTCCTTGGGGTCGGGGAACTCGGCGCGTACGGCGGGGACGCCGGGCGTGATCGGGTTGCCGAAGCCGAAGCTCTTGGCGACCTGGCCGAGCCGGCCGCCGTTCAGTTCGGCGACGCTCATCTCGCCGAACGTGGTGTTGCACGAGTGTGCGAACGCGTCGCGGAAGGTCAGGGTGCCGAAGTCCTCGTAGCCGGCGTTGTGGAAGGGGAAGCCGCCGATGTTCTTCTGGGCGGGGCAGGTGACCTGCTGGTCGGGTTGGACGCCGTCGGCGACGAGCGCGGAGGCGGTCACGACCTTGAACGTGGAGCCGGGCGGGTACTTGCCGAGCAGTGCCCGGTTGAAGCCGCCGGGCGCGTTGACGACGGCCAGGATCTCCCCGGTGGAGGCGCGCAGCGCGACCAGGGAGGCGGGCTTCTTCTCGCCTCGTAGTGCCGCGGCCCCCGCCCGGTGCACTTCGAGGTCGATGGTGGTCTGGATGGGCTTGCTCCCGCCGGGCGGGGCGGCGACGGTCTTGACGCGCCGGTCGCCTTCGTAGAGGTCGATCCTGGTCTGGGACGCGGTGCCGAACCGGTCGGGGAAGGTCTGTTTCATGCCTTCGACGAGTTGCTGCACCGAGCCGGGCGCGCTCGCGGTGTTGAGGTCGGTGCCGTCGGCGGCGAGGACGCGTACGGGGTCGGCCTGCTGCTCGACCAGCCGCAGGGAGAGGCCCTTCTTGAGGAGGGGGTGGAGGGTGGCGGGCGTCCAGGTCACCTTCCAGGTGCGGTCGCGCTGGACGAGGTGGAGCTTGCCGTCGTACTGCCAGGGCCGCGCGCCGGTGAGGTCGGCCTGGAAGGGGACGGTGTCGCCGTGCGCGGGCTCGCCGGGCCGGAAGGCGGCCTTGGTGGCTTTGAGGTCGGTGAGGAAGCGCCGGTGCCGGCGTTCGAAGTCGGCGGGCGGGTCGGCGACGAGCGCCCGCATCGCCGGGTAGTTCTGGGCGGACCAGGCCGCCAGGTACTGGCGGGCGGTCTCCTCGGGCGAGCCTTCGACGCGCAGCGCCCAGATGACGCCGCCCGCGGCGAGGGCCGGGACCAGGAGTGCCGCCACGATCCACGGCCACCGCCTGCGGCGCCGCCTGCCGTAGATTCTCCCCGTTTGTGGTGCCATGACGGGAAGAACACCAGAGCCGTCAGTGTGCTGTCCAATACTGATATGGGCGGATTCCAGATATAAATCTGGATATAGTGGCTGGTCATGGACCTCGTCCGGCATCTGCGCTACTTCATCGTGGTCGCGGAGGAACTGCACTTCGGCAACGCGGCCATCCGGCTCGGCATGGCCCAGCCGCCCCTCAGCCAGCGCATCAAGCGCCTGGAGGAGGAGCTCGGCGTGCGGCTGTTCGACCGCTCCGCCCGTCAGGTGCGGCTCACGGAGCCGGGCCGGCTGCTGCTGAGCGAGGCCCGCGAGATCGTCGGCCGGGTGGACCGGCTGCACGAGCTGGCCAGGCAGGGCGGCCGCGGCACGGTGCTGCGCGTCGGCGTGCCGCCCGACCTGGCCGCGACGGTGCTGGCCGCCCTCGTCGCCGCCTTCCGCGAAAGCAGCCCCGAGGTACGGCTCGCGCCCGCCGAGGTGTGGACCGCCGATCAGGTGACGGCCCTGGCGGAGGGCACGATCGACGTCGGCCTCGTCCGCCATCCGGTGGCCGCGCCGGGCCTGACGTTCGGGCAGGTGCTGGTGCAGGCGCAGGGCGTGCTGCTCGCGGAGAGCGACCCGCTGGCCGGCGTCGGCGAGGTGCACCTGGCCGACCTGGCGGGCCGCGAGCTGCTGATGCCGCCCAAGGAGGGCGAGCCGGGCTGGCGCGCCGAGGTGCTGACGGAGTGCCGCCGGCAGGGGTTCGTGCCCGCGCAGGTGCATGAGGGCGCCGGGCTGGGGCTGGTGCTGGCGGGGGCGGCGGTGGCGTTCGGGCCGCGGATGGAGCTGCCGGGGCTGGCCTGGAGGCCGCTGCTAGGCTCGCCGATCACGAGCCGCGTCTCCACCGCCTGGCGCGCGGCCACGCCCGCGGTCGGCGACTTCTCGGCCGCGGCCGCACGTACCTTGAAGGAGAGCGCCGGGATGACCGACGAAGGCGCCGCACCCGTGCGGCGGGTCAGCCGCAGGCCGGGGATGCTGGCATGAGCACGCCGGCCTTCGACCAGCTGTTCCGGGCCGCCGGGGTCACCGGCTGGCTGTACGCGGCCGACGTCGACACCGGGCACGACGTCGGGCACGGCGCCGACGAGCCGATGCCCACGGCCTCCATGTTCAAGGTGCCGCTGCTGGTGGCGCTGTGCCGGCGGGCCGACGCCGGGCTGCTCGACCTGACCGAGCGGGTCACCGTGACGGCCGCCGACCGGGTGGGCGGGCCGACGGGGCTGTCCTCGATGCTCGACGACGTGACGATCTCGCTGCGCGACCTGGCGTACCTGATGATCGCCCTCAGCGACAACACCGCGGCCGACAAGCTGCTCGGCAGGGTGGGGTTCGAGGCGATCAACACGATGCTGGACACGTTCGGGCTGGAGGGGACGCGGGTCGTGCAGGGCTCGGGGGAGATGCTCGGCAGCATGGACGTGGACACCGGGCACGCGTGGCCGTTCGTGGATCCCGACGACATCGCCCGCCTGAGCGTCCTCGACCCGTCCCGGACGAACCGCAGCACCCCGCGCGAGATGGTCCGCCTGTTCGGGATGATCTGGCGCGACGAGGCGGCCTCCCCCGAGTCGTGCGCGTGGATGCGCGGGGTGCTCAACATGCAGGTGTGGCCGCACCGCATGGCCTCGGGTTTCCCGTACGACGACGTCGCCGTCAGCGGCAAGACGGGCACGATGCCGACGCTGCGCTGCGAGACGGGCGTCGTCGAGTACCCCGACGGCGGCCGGTACGCCGTGTCGGTCTTCACCCGTTCCTTCAGCACCGCGCTCAACCAGCCGCGCGCCGACGCGGTGATCGGCACCGCCGCGCGTATGGCGGTGGACCACCTACGGAGGTAGCAAGTTATGGGGTAGGCCGGGTATGACATTCCCCCGAACGGGCGACAGGATGAGGCATATGGTTGCTGAGGGCGAGCTTCTCTGGGAGCCGAGCGAAGAGATCGTCGAGTCCGCCAGGCTGACCCACTACCTGCGCTGGCTGGGCCGGCCCGTCGACTACGAGGCCGCGTGGCGGTGGTCGGTGGATCAGCCCGCCGACTTCTGGACGTCGATCTGGGACTACTTCGAGGTGATCGGCGACCGCGGCGACGGGCCCGTGCTGTCGGGCGCGATGCCCGGGGCCACGTGGTTCGCCGGCGGCTCGCTCAACTACGCCGAGAACGCGCTGCGCCGCACCGGCGACGGCACCGCGGTCGTGTTCGTCTCCGAGGACGGCGGCCGGCAGGAGCTGACCTGGGACGAGCTGCGCGAAGAGGTCGCCAGGGTGCGCGCCGGCCTGGTCAGGCTCGGCGTCGGGCGCGGCGACCGGGTGGCCGGCTACCTGCCGAACATCCCGCAGGCCCTCATCGCGTTCCTCGCCACCGCCTCGCTGGGCGCGATCTGGTCGGCCGGCTCGCCCGACTTCGGGGTGCCGAGCATCGTCGACCGGTTCAAGCAGATCGAGCCCAAGGTGCTCATCGCCGTCGACGGCTACCTCTACAACGGCAAGAGCTACGACCGCTCGGCCGCGGTCAACGAGATCGCCGCCGAGCTGCCGTCGCTGCGGGCGACCGTGTGGATCCCGTACCTGGCGGCGGCCGAGGAGGGCCGCGCGCCCCAGCAGGCCGAGCCGGCGCCGGGGCACGCGCGCGAGCTGCCGCGCGGCGAGGTGATCGGCTGGGAGGGGCTGCGGGCCGAGGCGGGGCCGCTGGAGTTCGAGCGGGTGCCGTTCGACCACCCGCTGTGGATCCTCTACTCCAGCGGCACGACGGGGCTGCCCAAGCCGATCGTGCACGGGCACGGCGGCGTCGTGCTCGAACACCTCAAGTCGCTCGCCTTCCACCAGGACCTCGGCGAGGGCGATGTGTTCTTCTGGTACACCACCACGGGCTGGATGATGTGGAACTACCTCATCGGCGCCCTGCTGGTGGGGGCCGCGCCCGTGCTCTACGACGGGTCGGCCACCTATCCCTCACCGGCCGCGCTGTGGCGGATCGCCGCCTCCGAGGGCGTCACGTACTTCGGGGTCGGGGCGCCGTACATCATGGCCTCGCTCAAGGCCGGCATCCACCCCGAGGGGCTGGAGCGGCTGCGCGGGGTCGGCTCCACCGGGTCGCCGCTGCCGCCCGAGGGGTTCGCGTGGGTGGCCGCCGAGCTGCCGGGCGTGCCGATCGGGTCGTTCTCGGGCGGGACGGACGTGTGCACCGGCTTCGTCGGCGCCACCATGCTGCACCCGATCAGGGCGGGGATCATCCCGTGCCGGTCGCTGGGGGCGCGGGTGGAGTCGTACGACCCGCAGGGCAAGGCCGTCGTCGGCGAGGTGGGCGAGCTGGTGCTGACCCGGCCGATGCCGTCGATGCCGGTCATGTTCTGGAACGACCCCGGCGGCGAGCGCTACGCCGAGAGCTACTTCGACGTCTACCCCGGCGTGTGGCGGCACGGCGACTGGATCAAGATCAACGAGGACGGGAGCTGCGTCATCTACGGCCGCTCCGACTCGACGCTCAACCGCGGCGGCGTCCGCATGGGCACCAGCGAGTTCTACCGGGTCGTCGAACGCTTCGAGGAGATCGCCGACAGCCTCGTCATCGACACGGGCCAGCTCGGGCAGGAAGGGCGGCTGCTCCTGTACGTGACGCTCGCCGAAGGCGCCGAGCTGACCGAGACGCTGGAGCGCGGGCTCTGCGACGCGCTGCGCCAGGAGCTGTCGCCCCGGCACGTGCCGAACGAGATCCGCGTCGTCCCCGGCATCCCCCGGACGCTGTCCGGCAAGAAGCTCGAAGTGCCGGTACGCAAGATCCTGCTCGGCACGCCCGTCGAGGACGCCGCCAACCCCGACGCCATGGCCAACCCCGAGGTGCTGCGCCACTTCACCCCATGAGGAGGGTGACCTTGCCGCGCAGGTCGCCCGCCTCCGCCCTGCGGTGGACGCGGGGGAGGGCGGGCAGGGGGTGCGACTCGGAGATCTCGACCGTGAGCCCGCCCTCGTCGATCAGCGCGGCGAGGGCGGCCAGCTGGGCGGGGTCGTAACGCATCACGAAGTGGCCCTCGCCCCCGGCGATCGAGACGGTGACGGGGCTCCCCGGGGCATTCGTGGCCGGGATCAGGTTCAGGAGCACGTCCACGTCGGCGGGCAGCGGCGTCGTGGTGTAGTCGATCACCTCGTCGGCGCCGAGCCGGCGGACGGCGGCGGCGCTACGCGGGCTCGCCGTCGCGATCACGTGCGCGCCCGCCAGCCTGGCGAGCTGCACGGCGAACGTGCCCACCCCGCCACCCGCCCCGTTGACCAGCACCCGCCGGCCGGGCTCGACGCGGGCGTGCTCGTGCACCGCCTGCCAGGCGGTGAGCCCGGCCACGGGGACGGCCGCCGCGTCGGCCAGCGGGATGCTCCGGGGAGCCCGGGCCAGGACGCCCGCGGGCGCGACGACGTACTCGGCCGCCGCGCCGTCCACCATCCCGAACACCCGGTCACCCGCCGCCAGGTCACTGACGCCCGCGCCGGTCTCGACGACCGTGCCGGACACGTCCCAGCCGAGCGTGTGCGGCAGGCTCGCGCGGAACACCTCGGGCAGCAGCCCCGAGCGCAGGCCCACCTCCGACGGGTTGAACGCGGTCGCGGCCACCTCCACCAGCACCTCCCCAGGGCCGGGCCGCGGGACCGGCACCTCCTCGACGCGGATCACGGACGCGTCCCCGAACGCGTGGATCCGCGCCGCCCGCATGGCCGGCCGCGCACCGGGGCGCGGCCGCCGGAACGCCTCGGCGTGCTCCTCCACCCACTCCCGGAACGAACGCGGGGCGGCCTTCGTGACGTCCTCGACCGCCGGCGTGACCGGCGCCGGCCGGCGCGCCAGCTCCGCCTGGGCCCGCAGCACCTCCTCCACCGCGCCGGCCGGCCAGCCCCCGGCCAGCAGGGCGGTCCTGGCCAGTTCGGGCGCCTGCTCCTCCCACCGCACCGGGATCCCGGTCACCTCGGAGACGATCCGCACCTGGTCCTCCTGGGACAGCGTCTCGGGGCCGGTCAGGGTGTGGGCCGCGCCGTGGTGCCCGGCGTCCAGCAGCGCCCGGACGGCCACGGCCGCGACGTCCCGCTCGTGCACCACCGGCTGGCCCGCCGCCCCGTGCGCGCCCCGCACCACGCCCGCCCGCACCTGCCGGGCCCACCGCAGCGCGTTGGCCGCGAAGGCGTGCGGGCGCAGCAACGTCCACGTGCCCGCCGCCTCCTCGACCAGCCGCTCGACCTCGCGCTCGGACGCGCGCCGCGCCGCCGACGACAGGTAGACCACGTGCCGCCCCGCCAGCGCCCGCAGCACCTCGCGCGCGCCGTCGGCGGTGGCGAACGGCCACACCAGCAGCACCGACGTCACCCCGTCCAGCGGCGGCAACGTCGCCGGGTCACGCAGGTCGCCGTCCTTCCCGCTCAGGGCGACCGCCTCGGCCCCGGCCTCCCGCAGCAGCGCCACCGCGTGCCGCCCCACCGTGCCGGTCGCCCCGGTCACCAGAATCCGTCCCATGCCTGCTCTCCTCTCGTCCGCAGGACCACCGTAGAGAGGGGCGGCGAGATGGCCAATGCGTTCCCATCTCGCATTCATACGTCAGCGTCTTCCACGCTAGAGTGCGCCGTATGGACGTGCTCAGCGACGTGATCGCCGTCATGCGCACCGGCCGGCCCCGGTCGGCCCGCGTCGAGTGGCGCGCCCCCTGGGGGCAGCGGTTCCCGGCGGCGCCCGGGTCGGCCGGGTTCCAGGTGGTGCTGCGCGGGGCGGCCTGGCTGCTGCCGCCCGACGGGCCGCCGGTCGCGCTGTCCGCCGGAGACGTGCTGTTCTTCCCGCGCGGGCACGGCTACGCCATGGCTGACAGCCCGTCCACGCCGGTCACCGAGCCGCAGTGCGACCCGTACACCGACGAGAGCGATTTGTTCGCCTCGGCCTCGATCGACTCAGCCTCGATCGACGGGCAGGGCGGCCCGGCCACGGTGCTGCTGTGTGGCGGCTACCGGCTCGACCCGAGCCGGGCGCACCCGCTCCTGCGCGACCTGCCCGACCTCATCCACCTGCCGGCCGCGCCCGGGCTGCACTCCGGGGTGCGGGCCGCGGTCGAGCTGCTGGGCGCCGAGATCCACCAGCCGGGGCTGGGCGCCGACACGATCGTGTCGTCCCTGCTCGACATGCTCCTGCTCTACATCCTGCGGGCCTGGTTCGCCGCCGAGCACGGGCACTGCGAGGTCACCGGCTGGGCCGCCGCCCTGGCCGACCCGGCCGTCAGCGCGGCCCTCGACGCCATGCACCGCGACCCCGCCCGTCCCTGGTCAGTGGCCGAGCTGGGGGCGCGGGCCGGGCTGTCGCGGGCCGCGTTCGCGCGCCGGTTCACCACGCTCGTGGGGCAGCCGCCGCTGGCGTACCTGACCTGGTGGCGGCTGTCCAGCGCGGGCCGGCTGCTGCGGGAGACGGACGCGCCGCTCAGCGAGATCGCCGCCCAGGTCGGGTACGGCTCGGAGTTCGCCTTCGCCAACGCCTTCAAGCGTGAGTACGGCGTGGCACCCGGCAAGTACCGCCGCACGGCCTGCCCGCCTCCGGTGGCGGCCCCCGCGATGGAGCACTAGGAGTTGTTTGGGGTTCGGATCTTGGCTAGGTCGACGCTGGGCTGGCTGTGGCTGGTAGAACTCCGATGTGGCGCGCTTTGATGTGACCGATGCCGAGTGGGCGTTGATCGAGCCGCATCTGCCGGTGGCGGCTACCGGGCCGCTGCCACGGCGGATGCGTGAGCAGTTCAATGGGATCTTGTGGCGGTTCCGGACGGGGTCGGGCTGGCGTGACGTGCCGGAACGCTATGGGCCTTGGTCCACGGTGTACTCCCGGTTCAACAACTGGGCCAATGCCGGGGTGTTCCAGGGGTTGATGGAGGCGTTGATTGCCGAGGCCGCAGCGCGCGGGCAGGTGGGACTGGAGCTGGTCAGCGTGGATTCCACGATCGTGCGGGCGCATCAGGAGTCGGCCGGGCTGGCGGTGGCCGGGGAGACCTTGGATGCGCTGGAGCAGGCGCTGACCGAGGAAAAGGGGGCTCCGTTGGCGGAGCAGCCGCCGGTGCTGCGGGTGATGCGCCCCAGGCCGCACCCGAGGCCGGCACGTCACCGCCGCACGAGCGCGCCACTGTCCGGCGACGCCGTAAGGCGCGGGCGGAGGCGGCCGCGCTCGGCCGATCCCGGGGCGGGCTGAGCAGCAAGATTCATGCCGCGGTCGATGCCGCCGGGCTACCGCTGGTGTTCGTGCTCACGCCCGGCCAAGCTGCCGACTGCCCGCGGTTCACCGCCGTGCTGGACAAGATCCGGGTGGCCGGGCCGGTGGGCAGGCCCCGGACCCGCCCGGCTGCGGTGGCCGCGGACAAGGCCTATTCCTCCAAGGCCAACCGCGCCTATCTGCGTCGCCGCCGGATCCGCGCGGTCATCCCGGAGAAGAGCGACCAGCAGGCCAACCGGAAGAAGAAGGGGTCGGCCGGTGGGCGGCCCATCACCTTCGATCCGCAGCGTTACCGGCAACGCAACACCGTCGAACGCTGCTTTCAAAAGATCAAGACCTGGCGTGGCCTGGCCACCCGCTACGACAAAGCCCCGGAAAGCTACGAGGCGGGGCTCTACCTCCGGGGCTCGACCTTGTGGTTAAGACTCCTTACCTCGACCACATGATCCGAACTCCAAACAGCTCCTAGCTGTTCTGTCCCGTGAGGTTGGGTACGCGGCTGGCGGGTGGCAGGCCGTTCAGCGCGGTGTGTCCGCGGTGGTGGTTGTAGGCGTGTAGCCAGGCCGGCAGGGCGGCGCGGCGTTCGGCTTCTGAAGTGTAGGGCTGGGCGTAGGCCCACTCGTCGAGCAGGGTGCGGTTGTAACGTTCGGCCTTGCCGTTGGTCTGGGGCCGGTAGGGGCGGGTGCGCTTGTGCGTGATGCCCGCCTTGGTCAGGGTCTCGCGCCAGAGGCGAGAGCGGTAGCAGCTGCCGTTGTCGGTGAGCACCCGGCGCACGGTGATGCCGTGACCGGTGAAGAAGGCCTGGGCGCGCTGCCAGAACGCGGTGGCGCTTTGCTTGGTCTCGTCGGGCAGGATCTCGGTGTAGGCCAGGCGGGAGTGATCGTCGATGGCGTTGTGCAGGTAGCCGTAGCCGAGGTTGGGGCGGCCGTGGTGGGTGCGGGGCCGGTCCGGGTCGCGGTGGGCGGAACTGTTGCGTCCGCCCGCCTGCCGGCCGTGCGCCTTGTGGCCGCCGCCGTCGGGGATGTTGCCCAGTTTCTTGATGTCGACGTGGATCAGGTCGCCGGGCGCGGGGTGTTCGTAGCGGCGGATGGTCCGGCCGGTGGCGCGGTCGAGATGGGTCAGGCGGGTGAGCCGGTAGCGGGTCAGCACGCGGTGCACGGTGGAGGGGTGCAGGCCGAGGAGGTAGGCGATGCGGGCCGGCCCCCATCGGCGCAGCAGTCGCACTTTGATGATGCGTCGCTCGGTGCGGGTGGGGGTGCGGCGGGGGCTGTGGTGCGGGCGTGAGGAGCGATCGGACATGCCTGCCGCTCCGCACTGCCGATAGCGGCCGGCCCAGCGCCGTGCGGTGGTGACGGCGACCTGGAAGCGTTCGGCGGCACGACGCAGTGGCCAGCCGTCCTCGACAACACAGCGGGCCAGGCGCAGGCGTCCGAGTTCGGTCAGCGGCGCGTTACGGTGGGGCATGAGGGCCTTTCTGGTTGGTGTGCAGATGTCGCAATCCACACCAAACCGAAGGCCCTCACCCATTCACAAGATCATCGATGTCGTGTCGGCCGTACTCAACCTCTGTGGGCAGTACAACTAGCCGGTCAGCCGCGTTCGCCGGGAACGACCAGCCCCGACTCGTACGCGGTGACGACCGCCTGGGTCCTGTCGCGCAGGCCGAGCTTGTTCAGCACGCGGCTCACGTGCGTCTTCACCGTCTCCTCGGTCACCACCAGCCGGTCGGCGATCTCCAGGTTCGACAGGCCCTCGGCCACCAGCCGCAGGACCTGGGTCTCGCGCGGGGTGAGCGCCGACAGGCCCGCGTCCGGGCGGCCCCGCCGGGCCGGCAGGCGGGCGAACTCGCTGATCAGGCGGCGGGTGACGGCCGGGGCCAGCAACGCGTCCCCTGCGGCGACCACGCGGACGGCGTCGAAGAGGCGCTCGGCCGTGACGTCCTTGAGCAGGAAGCCGCTGGCGCCCGCGCGCAGGGCGTCGTAGACGTACTCGTCGAGGTCGAACGTGGTCAGGATGAGCACCCTCGGCCCGCCAGGCCCGGCCAGCACCCGCGTGGCCTCGATGCCGCTCATGGCCGGCATGCGGACGTCCATCAGCACGACGTCCGGCGACCGCTCCCGGCACACCCGCACCGCCTCCGCCCCGTCGGGGGCGGTGCCGACGACCTCGAAGTCCGGCTGCGTGTCCAGCAGCTCGGCGAACCCCGTGCGGACCACCAGATGATCGTCGGTGATGACGACGCGGATCACGAGGCGTCCCTGCCGGGCAGGCGGGCCTCGACCAGGAACCCGCCGCCGGGCGCCGCCCCGGTGCGCAGCTCCCCGCCGACGGCCGCCGCCCGCTCCCGCATGCCGGCCACCCCGTGCCCGCCACCCGTGCCGACCGGCTCGTGCCCGCCGTCCGCGCTTGGGCCGCCTGGCTCCAGGTGCGGCGGGCCGGGGCCGTTGTCGCGGATGAGGAGGTGGAGGGTGTCGCCGGTGTAGTCGAGCTCCACGTCCACCGCCGCCCCCGGCGCGTGCCGGCGGGCGTTGGTGAGCGCCTCCTGGACGATCCGGTACGCGGCCAGCTCCACACCCGGATCCAGCTCCACCGGCGCGCCCCTCAGGATCAGCCGGGTGCTGCTGCCCGACGCCTCGCGGGACTCGTCCAGCAGCTCGTTCAGCTCGTCCAGGCGCAGGCCGGGCTGCGGGCGCCAGGCCGGCTCCGCCTCCGCGTCCTCGCGCAGGACGCCGAGTAGCCGGCGCATCTCCGTCAGCGCCGCCCTGGCGGTGTCGCCGATCGCCAGCAGCCGCTCCGCCCCCGCCGCCGGCATGCCCGGGACGGCCAGCCGCGCCGTCTCGGCCTGGACGGCGACCATCGAGATGTGGTGGGCCACCACGTCGTGCAGCTCCCGCGCGATGCGGGCGCGCTCGCCCCGGGCCGTGTGCTCCAGCAGGCTGTCGGCGATGACCTGACGGGCGGCCGTGTCGGCCCTGGCCTGGTGGCGGGCGCGGCGGGCGATCCCGGCCAGCGCCGCCGCCGCGGCCAGGCAGCCGAGCAGCAGCGTCAACAGGCGTACCGGGCCCTCGGACGCGCCGCTCGCCTCCGCCACCACCGCCAGCACCGGGAACGGCGCGGTGAGCGCCACCGCCCGCCACGGCGGCCCGCCGAACCGGTAGGCGGCTATGAGCTGGGCGGCCAGCCCCGCGAAGGTGAAGGTGTGGAACGCGGTGACCGACAGCAGGCTCGCCCCCGTGACCAGGAGCCCGGCGGTGACCGGCTGGCCCCAAAGGAAGGCGAGCGGGAGGGTGGTGGCCAGGGCGAGCAGCGGGAGGACGACGGCCTGCGGGGTCGGCACGCCCGGCCCGCCGGTGCCGCGCGGCAGGTCACGCGGCTCGGACACGCCCCCGACCGGGGCACTCCGCGGGTCGAGGGCCGCGCGGCCGGGCTCGCCCCTCGTGTCGGCGCCCGGAGGCGCGGAAGCACCCGTAGTGTCGGCGCCCGGAGGCACGGAAGTGCCCGGGGTGTCGCCGCCCGGAGGCGCGGAAGTGCCCGTAGGGTCGGCGTCGGCCGAGGGTGACGGTATGGCCGGCGCCGGGACGGTCTCGGTGTCCGAGAGGGACAGGCCGGAGCCGGGCGGGGCCTGGGCGATCGCCTGGGCCAGACCCGCCAGGGTCAGCAGCGCGACGAGCACGAGCGGCGCGTACCGGGCCGCGGCGAGTCGCCGCACCGGCCGCGCCCACGCCCGGAACCGCCCGGACGTCCCGAGCCGCCGGACCGGCCGTGCCCACTGCCGGAGCCGCCGGACCGGCCGCGTCTCGTCCCGGTCGTACGCTCGCTCCACGGACCTCATTGTTTCCCCGCCACCCCTCACCTGGCATCCCTCCCAGGAGGGACGGGCGCTCCCGGGCACGAGTGAGGCCGAGGATCGCTCCTGGGCGTGACGACCGCCGGGGGCGCCGCTGCCTAGTGTCCTGGACATGGAAGCAACCATCGAAGTCGCCGGGCTGCGCAAGCACTTCGGCCGGACGACGGCGCTGGACGGGATGACGTTCACGGTGCTGCCCGGCCAGGTGACCGGGTTCGTCGGGCCGAACGGCGCGGGCAAGTCCACGACGATGCGCGTGGTGCTCGGCCTCGACGCCCCCGACGAGGGGCACGCGCTCGTGGGCGGCCGGCCGTACCGGAGCCTGCGGCGCCCGCTGGCGCACGTCGGCGCGCTGCTCGACGCGGGCGCGCTGCAGCCGGCCCGGACGGCGCGCGACCACCTGCTGTGGCTGGCGCACTCGCAGGGGCTGGGGGCGGGGCGCGTGGACGAGGTGCTGGCGCTGGTGGGGCTGGAGGAGGTGGCGCGGCGCCGGGCCGGCGGGTTCTCGCTGGGCATGCGGCAGCGGCTGGGGATCGCCGCCGCGCTGCTGGGGGATCCGCCGGTGCTCATGCTGGACGAGCCGTTCAACGGGCTGGACCCGGAGGGCATCGTGTGGATCCGCGGGCTGCTGCGCTCGCTGGCGGCGGAGGGGCGGGCCGTGCTGGTGTCCAGCCATCTGATGAGCGAGCTGGAGGACACGGCCGGCCATCTCGTGGTGGTGGGGCGCGGCCGGGTGGTCGCGGACGTGGCGGTGTCGGAGCTGATCGCCGCGGCCTCGGCGGACCGGGTGACGCTGCGCACGGCGGACCGCTCGGCGGCCATGTCGGTGCTGGCGGGGGCCGGGGCGACGGTGGCGGCGAGCGAGCGGGACACGCTGGTCGTCTCCGGGATGGCCGCCGGGAGCGTGGTGCGGCTGCTCGGCGCGCACCAGGTGCCGTTCTCGGAGGTGAGCGCGCACCGGGCGACGCTGGAGGAGGCGTACCTGGAGCTGACCAGGGACGCCGTGGAGTTCAAGGGGGCGGCGCGATGAGCTTCCGCCACGTGCTGCTCGCGGAGTGGACCAAGCTCAGGACGGTACGCGGCTGGGTGGCGGGCCTGGTGGCCGTCAGCCTGGCGGTGATCGGGCTCGGCCTGCTCTTCGCCACCGGCAGCACCTCCTCGTGCAGCAAGGGCAAGGTGGAGGTGCCCTGCCCGACGCCGCCGCTGGGCCCCGACGGCACGGCGGTCGAGGACCGCTTCTACTTCGTCAGCATGCCGCTGGACGGCAACGGCTCCATCACCGCCCGGGTGAACTCGATGACCGGCCAGATCCGGCTGCCCGACGCCACGCCGGGCGTGCGTAACGTCGTCTCCGGCACGGTGCCGTGGGCGAAGGCCGGCCTCATGGTCAAGGAGAGCACCGAGCAGGGGGCCGCGTACGCGGCGGTGATGGTGACCGCCGCCCACGGCGTGCGCATGCAGCACGACTTCACCCACGACGTGGCGGGCGGCGCGCAGGGAGTGGCGTCAGGGAGGCCGCGCTGGCTGCGCCTGAGCCGCACCCAGGACACGATCACCGGCGAGGAGTCGCCCGACGGGAAGCGGTGGACCAAGGTCGGCACGGCCCGCCTGGAGGGGCTGCCCGCCAAGGTGCGGATCGGCCTGTTCGCCGCCTCGCCCGGGGACGTGCGCGTGGAGACCAACCCGCTCGGCGGCACCGCCGCGGCCGGCCGCTTCAGCGAGGTCACCGCGCTCGTGGACGAGGTCAGCGTGAGCGGCACGACGTCCGGCACCTGGGCCCAGAACGACATCGGCGTCGACTACGACGTGGACGGCACCCCGCACCACCCCGGCAGGCTCGTCAGGAGCGGCGGCACGTTCGCCATCACGGGGGTCGGCGACATCGCGCCCAACACGACCGAGGGCACCGTCGAGCGCACGCTGACCGGCCTGCTGATCGCGCTCGTCGTGGCGATCGTGGTCGCGGTGCTGTTCGTCACCGCGGAGTACCGGCGCGGGCTGATGCGCACCACGTTGCTGGCCAGCCCGCGGCGCGGCCGGGTGCTGGTGGCCAAGGCCGTCGTGGCGGGCGGGGTGACGTTCGTGGCGGGGCTCGTGGGGGCGGCCGTCACGGTGCCGCTCGCGGTGCGGATCCTGCGCGGCAACGGGATCTTCACGCTGCCCGTGGACCCGCTCACGCAGGTGCGGGTGGTCGCCGGCGCGGCGGGGGTGCTGGCGGTGTCCGCCGTGCTCGCCCTGGCGCTCGGCGCGCTCTTCCGGCGCAGCGCGCCCGCGGTCATCGTGGCGATCGTGGTGGTCGTGGTGCCGTACGTGCTGGCCACCGCGTCCATCCTGCCCGACGAGGTGGCGCGGTGGCTGCTGCGGGTGACGCCGGCGGCCGGGTTCGCGATCCAGCAGAGCGTGCCCGCGTACGAGCACGTGATCTCGCACTACGTGCCCGCCATGGGGTACTTCCCGCTGCCGCCGTGGGGCGGGTTCGCGGTGCTGTGCGCGTACGCGGCCCTGGCGCTCGGCCTGGCCGTGCGCCGCCTGAACGGGAGGGACGCGTGAGACGCGAGCCGGATGCCGAGCTGGACGGGGAGACGCGTGAGACGCGAGCCGGAGGCCGAGTTGGACGGGGGAGACGCGTGAGGCGGGAGCTGCATGCCGAGTGGACCAAGCTGCGCACGGTGGCCGGGCCCGGTTGGTTGCTGCTGGGGATCGTCGTGCTGACCGTGGCGGGCAGCGCCGCCGCGGCCGGTGCGATGGAGTGCCCCTCGCCGGGGTGCGGGCAGGACGCGACCCGGATCGGCCTGTTCGGGGTCCAGCTCGGGCAGGGGCTGGTGGCGCTGCTGGCCGTGGTGGCGGTGTGCGGCGAGTACAGCACGGGCATGATCCGCACCACCCTGATCGCGATGCCGCGCCGGACGGCCGCGCTGGCCGCCAGGACGGGCCTGCTCGCCGGGCTGGCGCTGGCCGCCGGGACGCTCGGCGTGCTCGGCTCCCTGCTGGTGGCGCGGCTGCTGCTGCCGGGTAACGGCTTCACGCCCGAGCACGGCTACCCGCCGCTGTCGCTCGCCGACGGGCCCACGCTGCGGGCGGCGGCCGGGTCGGTGCTCTATCTCGGGCTGGTCGCCGTGCTGAGCGCGGGGGTGGCGACGGCGGTACGGGACTCGGCGGTGGCGGCGGGGGCCGTGCTGGGGCTGCTCTACCTCTTCCCGGTGATCGTCCTGATGATCAGGAACGAGGACGTGCAGCGCCTGCTCTGGCGGATCTCGCCCATGAACGCCGGCCTGGCCGTCCAGGCCACCACGAGCCTGCCCACCATGCCGATCGGCGCGTGGGCGGGGCTCGGCGTGGCCGCCGCGTGGGCGGGGCCGCGCTGCTGTGCGGCGGGTGGCTGCTCCGCAACCGGGACGCCTGAAGCGGCAGGCCGCTGCTCCGCGGGCGGGACGACTGAGGCGGCGGGTCGTCGAGCGGCGGCCGTCTGCCCCTGCGCGGACGAGACACCTAAATACGAAATACCCGATTTTGGCGGGATCCGGTTATTAGCCGGGGCTTTGCTTGATAAAAGCCATGAATTCTCGGCGGTGCGGGTAGGCGTTGATTTATGAGGATAAAGCTTCAAACAATGGCCGCCCTTGGTGTCGTGGCCGCCGCCGTCTGCGCATTCCCGGCCCCCGCCTTGGCCGACCACACGGACCAGGTCGCGTACACGGAAGGGGTCGTGCTGAAGCCCGGAGACCGGGGCGAGGCCGTCAAGGTGCTCCAGGAGCGGCTGCACCGCGGCCGCTACTACTTCGGCAAGATCAACGGCGTCTACGACGACCAGACCAAGATGGCCGTGTGGTCGCTGCAGAAGCACCGCAGGATGATGCCGCAGGGCGAGGTGGGCCCGAAGGTGTGGTCGGCGCTGGACCGCACGGCGCGCCGGCGCCCCCTGGTGCCGAACGGCGGCGCGAACCGGGTGGAGATCAGCCTGCGCGACCAGCTCCTGACCGTCTACCGCGACCGCAAACCGGCCCTGATCACGCACATCTCCTCGGGCGCCGAGGTGCGCTACTGCGAGGACGGCCGTTGCGGCAACGCCATCACCCCGGTCGGCGACTTCCGCGTGTCGCGGCGGGCGCCGGGCTGGACGGTCGGGCGGCTCGGGTCGATGTACAACTCGCTGTACTTCGTGGGCGGCATCGCCATGCACGGCTCGACGAAGGTGCCGCTGCGCCCCGCCTCGCACGGGTGCGTCCGGGTGCCGCTGACGACGTCCAAGCGGCTGTTCGAGATGGTGAAGGTGGGCGAGCCGGTCTACGTGCGCGGCTCGATCATGTGACCTACAGGCCCTGCGGGAGCCGGAAGAGGCGGTTCGGGTCGTAGGTGGCCTTCACCTCCGCCAGCCGCTCGGCGTTCGGCCCATAGTACGAACTTCGCCAATTACTCAGATCCGGGTCGATGTAATTCACGTAGGCGTGGTCACCGAAATAGCCGGCCATGTCGCCGTGCAATTGCCGCAACCACCTCCGATCCGTCCCCTTCGCGTAATACTGCACGCTGAAAAGCGCCGCCCGATGCGGGAACGCGGTGGCCGACGGGGCGACCCGGCCGATGGCGCCGCCCATGGCGTCCAGCAGCACCGAGTGCCGCCCGCCGCGCGCCACGCCGTCCACCAGCACCCGCACGCCCTTCGCGGGCAGCCGCCGGTAGGCCAGGTGCGACTTGGCGGCGAACGTCTCCCTCCGCATCCGCCGGCACTCCGACACCGGCATCGACGCGCACCCGCCCATGATCTTCATCGCGTCGAGGTAGGAGGCCGTGCGCACCGAGCGGGACGACGGCCGGCCGGCCCGCTCGACGAACGGGGCCAGCAGCCGCTCCAGCGCGGCGCGGCCGCCCGTGTGCACGCCGACCACCGCCACGTCCAGGTCGCGCTCCTCGCGGCCCAGGTGCAGGGAGGACCACAGCTCGTCCGGCGCGGACGGCGCCCACGCCTGCCACGCCTTCACCACCGCCCCGGCCCTGGCCCACGGCCAGTGCAGGAAGAACACGGTGAGGTCGCTCGCCTGATGCGTCCTGAACGTGAACGACACGGCCACGCCGAAGTTGCCCCCGCCGCCGCCCCTGCTGGCCCAGTAGAGCCCGGCGTGGTGGCGGGCGTCGCACGTCAGCACCCGGCCGTCGGCCGTGACGAGCCGCACCGACTCCAGGACGTCGCAGGTGAGCCCGTACTTCCTGGACACCACGCCGATGCCGCCGCCCAGCGCGAGCCCGGCGATGCCGACCGTCGGGCAGGAGCCCGCGGGGATGCTCACGCCGTGGCGGGCGAGCCGGTCGTAGACGTCGATGAGCTTGGCCCCCGCGCCGACCGTGGCCCGGCCGGAGGCGTAGGCGACGCGGTTCATCCTTGAGACGTCGATCACCAGGCCGGTGCCGGTGGACCAGCCCGCGTAGGAGTGGCCGCCCGACCTGCTGGTGACCGGCACCCCGTGGGCCCGCGCGAACGCCAGGGACGCCGAGACGTCCGCCGCGCTCGCGCAGTACGCCACCGCCTGCGGCCGGACGCCGTCGAAGGCCGGGTTGTTGAGGCGGCGGGCGGCGGCGTACCCGGCGTCGCCGGGCAGCACGAGCGTGCCCGCCAGCCGCCCCCGCAACCTGGACCAGTCAGGCGGCGGCGTCACACCGGCCCCGGATCCAGCGGCCCGAGCGGGCAGCGCGAGAGGCGCCAGCGGCGCGAGCGCGGCGGCGTGCAGAAAGGCCCGGCGGTCCATGGCGCCTCCCCCGAGATCGTGGTGACCTCTCGTGAGACGCGCGGCAGGTCCGCCGGGTTCGTCACATTTCCCTGCCGATCACGCACGTGCCCTGCCGATCACGCGCGCGATGCCGATCATGCCCGCCGATCACGCGCGGGCGATGCCGACGCGGCCGAGTCGCGGCACGCTCTCTCCCGCCTTCTTCAGCACGCCGTCCTTGACCAGCCGCAGCGGCCGGCCCGCGGGTTTCGGCTCGCCGCCGTGGTCGCCGCCGTTCGTCTGGGCCAGCCGCAGGGCCAGCGCGGGGCACATGTCGACGGCCCGCCGCGCCTCCTTCGCCATGAAGCCGGGGATCTTGCGGAACGACGGGAACCCGTAGTCGTCCAGGTCCACGAACTCCGGGAGCAGGTGGGCGCACAGCCCGTGCCCGGCGCAGCGGGACCAGTCGACCTCCAGCCGGTACTCGGGCTCGGCCTCGCGCTCCGGCATCGGCAGCACCCCGCGCACGGGGCGGCCGCACGAGCCTTGCTCCAGGTGCTGGGCGATCTCGACCTCGAACGCGTCCAGCGCCGACAGCACGAACTTGGCCGTGCCGTCGGGGTGGAAGCAGGCGCCGCGCCGCTCGACACCGCGCACGCAGCGCCGTACCGCGTCGACCGAGCCGGTGCCCTCGACCAGCGCGTACATGGCCTTGGCGATGTCGGGCAGGCCGAGCCGGCACGGCCCGCACTGGCCCGCGGACTCGGCCGCGAGGTAGGCGGCGACCCGGGCGGCCTCGCCCAGGGCGCAGGTGGACTCGCCGAGCGGGACGATGATCCCGGCGCCGAGCGTGGCGCCGGCCTGCTTCATGCCCTCGCGGGAGAGCACGGCCGTCTCGACGACGTCCGCCGACAGCCAGGCGCCGTGGTAGCCGCCGATGAGCACGCCGTCGCCGATGTCGGCCTCGCAGAGGCCGAGCACGTCCGACAGGTACGTGCCGGTCGGCGCCTCGATGACCGCTCCGTGGGCGGCGCCGCCGCTGACGGTGAGCAGGATCGTGCCGGGCTCCTTGGCGGTGCCCACCTCGGCGTACTTCTCGGGCCCGTACTCGGCCAGCAGGGCGAACTGCGCGTACGTCTCCGTGTTCGACAGCAGGGTGGGCAGCCCGTCCACGCCGCTGGTCGCGGCCCGCTTCTTCCTGCCCGGCGGGATGCCCTCCTCCCCGTTCACGGCCTTGACGAGCGCGCCGCCCTCGCCGGAGATGAACCGCTCCTTGATCCCGACCACCCTGATCGGGACCCGGCTCTCGGCCCCGCCGGAGACGTTGGCGGCGCGGCGCTCGTTGACGGCGGCGGTCACGGACGCCTCGGCGACCTCGCCGCCGGCCGTGGCGACGACCACCTCGCGGGCGCCGAGCGCCTCGGCCGCCAGCACGGCGCCGTCCAGCACCAGGTGGGGGTTGCGGGTGAGGAGCATGGCGTCCTTGGAGCTGGCGGGCTCGCCCTCGGCGCCGTTGACGAGCACGACGCACTCGCCGCCGGAGCGGGCCGCGTCGGCCACGGCGCGCAGCTTGCGGGCGAACGGGAACGCCGCGCCGCCGCGGCCGCGCATGTCCACCTCGTTGGCGTACGAGATGAGCTCGCCCAGCTCCCTGGGCTCCACGAGGCCGTGAAGCGTGCGGTGGGCGGGCAGGTCGAGACGACGGCAGTGGTCCAGCCCGGCGGTCAGCCGGGCCGGACCCATGCGTAACACCCGTGGCACTCTGGCCGGAATCACAGTCGCTCCTTGGGACGTGCGGGCAGGACGGTGGTCATCCTGCCTCCCGGTATCTGCGGCGGGCCTCGGCGAGGCTCACGGGCGCCTTGACGGCTGCCGCCCCGGCCGCGACCGGAGCCTTCTGCGTGACCTTCTGCGGGCGTTCCGCGGGCACGCCCACGGTGACGGGAGCGGTCACCGCCGGCCCGACGACCTGTTCGGGTACGATCGGCGGCCGCCGCAGCGTCGCCAGCACCCGGACGACCAGCGCGCCGCCGACCGCCGCCATGCTGGCCACGTACGACCAGGCCACCCAGCCGGCCGGCGGGCGGCCGGCTGTCAGTCCGTGCATGATGCCGACCGGCCAGGCCAGGTACGCGGCGGAGTGGAGGATCCGCCACATCCACGGCCTGGTCCGCGTCGCGAACCGCCCCCTGAGCATTCCCGTCACCACGGCCACGACCATCAGGTCGAAGGCCAGGGTGCCGAGCCCCACGTAGACGCCGGCGATCGGCACGACCGCGGCCCCCGCCGGCACGTGCCCGAGACTGATCATGAGGGTGATGTGCGTGATCAGGTACGCCAGCCCGATGAGCGCGGTGGCCTTGTGGGCGAGCTGTGCCCTGACCCGGTTGGCCGGTGACAGGAAGACACGTTCGGTGGTGAGCAGGCCGAGCGCGACGGTCGCGGTCAGCAGCACCAGGGCGAACACGCCCGCGTAGAACTCGAGGAAGCCGACCCCTCGGCCGAGCAGCGCGATCCCGCGTTCCGTCCTGGTCAGCGCGAACACTGACAGCACGACGGCGGCGACGGAGGCGCTGGCCCCCAGCCGGACGTTCCTGGTGTCCAGCAAGGTGGGGGCGTGCCTGGGGTGTCGTCTGTGGAGCATCTATTTCCCTCCAAGGTCGGGTGAGGGTGCGACTCGGAGAGCTGCGTTGCCTTTTGAGGGGCGAACGGTCAGGTCAGCAACGGCGTCCGCGGTTGATGCATGAGACGACGAACTGCATCAGCCGGTCGGGCATCACGTTGGCGAAGTCACCGTGGTCGGTGACGGGGTTGTGCTTCTGTTCCGGGAAGGCGTCCACGGCGTACGAGGGACCCTGCGGCACGGTGTACGCGAGTGTCATGCGTAGCTGCGGAATCGCCCTGGTGCCCTGGGGGCAGGCACCACCCTGGCCGGGGAAGACCACGTGCGTGCGGTGATTGGCGCTGTCGGTGTTCTGACCGTCCCAGCAGCTGGGGAAGTCCAGAATACGGAGGACCTGGCTGCCGCGCGGGCAAAGCGTGTATTTGTCGGGACTTATGCGATTTTGGAATCCCGAGCAGCTCCAGCCGGCCTTGGCGTTGGCCGCGCCGTTCGTGGCCGCCTTGGCGTCACCGGTGATGATCCGCAGGAACCTCGGCATCGCGACCACCCGGGAGGCGGCGTTCCCGCGGAACTGCAGCGTCACCGAGCGGGCCCGCAGCACCTGACCCACGTTCCCGTCCGGGTCGTCGACGTTCTGGTCCACCTTGCGGTCCCTGAGCACGGGCCAGAAGTACGTGGACCTGTCGTTCAACCGGCAGGTCGTGCCCGCCGCCGCCAGGCTCTCGTCGGTGGAGAACGCGTCCGTCGACACGTTGCCCACGTAGTCGTGCAGGTGGTGCGCGCCGTTGCTCACGCCCGGGGCGACGATGAAGTTGTCCGGGTTGTTGTGGCCGTTACGGTTGGTGCCGCACTGGGAGACGAACGTGCCGCGCGAGCCGTTCCGGCCGGTGCGCGCGTTGTCGTTCACCGGCGCGACCTGGCGGATGTCCACGAAGTCCTCGGGGAACGGGCCCAGGTCGGCGCACTCCTCCTCGCCGGCGCCCGTACCGGTGGGCGAGGGCGAGGCGGTGGGCGACGCGCTCTGCGACGGCCCGCCGCCGTTGCCGCCGGGGCTCTGGGACTGGCTGGGGCTCGGGCTGGGCGAGCGGGTGGACTGGCCGCCGTTGCCACCGTTCCCGCCGTTGCCGCCGCGCCGGCGCGAGAACGTGTTCGCGGTCTCCTCCGGCGTGGCCTGGGGGTCGTCCGCCTGGTCGCCGTTGCCTGAGTCGGCCGAGTCGGGGGAGTCGGGGGACTGCGCGGGGTCGAGCAGCGCGACGCCGCCGCCCTGGGGGGCCTGCTGGTCGTCCTGCTGCCCCTGATCCTGCTGCTGGCCCTGCTGGTCGTTCTGCTGGTCGTTCTGCTGGCCCTGTTGCTGGCCTTGGTCCTGCTGCTGCCCCTGGTCCTCCTGCTGCCCCTGCTGATCGTTCTGCTGGTCCTGCTGCCGGCCCTGGTTCCGGTTGCGGTTCTGCTGCTGGGTCTGGCTCGCCTGAGGTGACTGACCGGCCTCCGCCGGATCGCAGTGGTCGGCCAGAACCGGGCCGACGCCGATGACGGCCGCCGACACCAGGCCACCCGCGACCACCGCCATGGTGGTCACGGCCGCGGCCATGCGTCTGGATCTCATGATGTCTGTCTCCTCTTTTCGACCGCCAGTGCGACGGGTGGAGCGGGTGAGGGCGCCGGCGGCTCGGGCAACTGGTTGTGGTCGACCAGACCGGTGGACTCCAGGTAACTCATGTGGCGCATCACGTAGTTGATGCCTTCCTGGGCGAACTTCCTGATCTCGGAGTTGCGCGTCCCGGCCCGTACGCCCGCCACGACGGTGAAGACCTTGCCGTGCGCGGCACGCAACAGGTTCGCGAAGTCCTTGTCGAAGGCGGGCCCGCTCTCGGCCGCGAGCTGGGCCATCCAGCTCTGCTGGTCGGCGTTGGGCTCGTCGGGCAGCGCCACGCCGAGCTTCTTCGCGGTCTGGCGGGTGATCAGGTCGAGATCCTTGTGCTCTTCCATGATCAGCTTGCCGACTTCCTTGACACGCTGGGACTCGGCGCGGGTCTGGGCGTACTCGCCGGCGGGCATCTCCCAGAGGCCCGCCTGACGCACCTTGATCAGCAGATCGCGGTCGGCGGCCGTGAGCGGCCCCGACGAGGTCTGCGTCCACTGGGCGGCCGCGGGATCGATCGCCGGCGGCATGACCAGCGCGATCGTCACGGCGGCGGCCAGAACGAAGCCGCCGAGCATGAACAACTCGCCGCGCAAAAGCCTGTGCATGGTCGGAGGTACGCGGCAGTACCGGGCCAGGTTCACGCATGGCCGGGAATAGTTAGAAATGACTGGAGTTATCGGAGTGGCTACCGCTTGGATAACGAAGGTGTAAAGATGTGCCCCGTGCTAGGTCACCTCGACGGCAGGTTCGAGAGTGCGGATGCCGAGGCGGAGCATCGCATCGCGGTGCTTTACCAGGAGTTCGGCGGCCCTCTGCTGCGCCACGTACGCAAATCAACAGGTAACGACCTTCAGTGGGCTGAAGACGTCGTGCAGGAGACGATCGTCAGAGCTTGGCGTAACTCGGCAAGACTGCAATGGGAACCGAGCCTCATCTGGGCGTGGCTGCTGACAGTGGCCCGCCGCATAGTCATTGATGGTCGTCGGCGGAAGAGCGTCCGGCCGCAGGAGGTCGAGCCGCCCGAAGTCGACATGATGTCGGTGCCCGATGGATCGGAGCGCGCCTTATCGGCGATGGTCGTCGCGGACGCGCTGCGGTCCCTGTCTGAAGAACACCGCGAAGTCATTGAGCAGACCTACCTTCGAGACCGTACGATAAGTGAAGCGGCGGAGATTCTGGGGATCCCGCCGGGCACGGTGAAGTCCCGGCTCTACTACGGGATCCGGGCTCTCCGCGAGCTGCTGCGGGACAAGGGGGTAGCCGGCTGATGCATGACGGGGTGGCCGCCTACGTCCTCGGCGTCCTCGATGAGGAGGAGCACGAGGCGTTCGAACGCCACCTCGACACGTGTGAGCAGTGCCAGGCGGAGCTCATCGAGCTGGCCGAGCTGCCGGAGCAGCTCGACGAGCTCAAGAACGACCCCTCCTCGACCTCCGGTGACGACCCCCCTATGTCGATGTCACGTTGACGTCCATCCCCTTTTCGGGTGGTATCGATAGGGCAAGGCGTCACGCCCGGCTCCGCGTGGCCGGGCGATCAGGGGGAGGTGTTCGGTGGGCATCGACGGTGATGCGCCCGGTCCCCCGCGCCGGCAGTTCGGCGAGGAAGGCGGTCTGCTGTCCTACGGCGGCTACCTTCGCCTGCCCGAGCTCCTCGCTCAGCAGCGGCCGCAGTCGCAGGCTCCCGACGAGCTGCTCTTCATCACCATCCACCAGGTCTACGAGCTGTGGTTCAAGCTGCTGCTCCACGAGCTGGAGGGCGCGCGCGAGGCCATGTTCGCAGGTGAGCTGTGGCAGGCCAGGCACCTGTTCAGGCGGGTGCACGCGGTCGAGCGGGTGCTGATCGAGCAGGTCGAGGTCCTGGAGACCATGACGCCCCAGGACTTCATGGCCTTCCGCGCCAATCTGGCGCCCGCGAGCGGGTTCCAGTCGGTGCAGTTCCGCGAGCTGGAGTTCCTGTCCGGGCTGCGGGACGAGCGCTATCTCGGCTCGTTCCGGCACATCTCGGAGGAGGAGCTGGCCCGGCTGCGCCGCAGACTCGCCGAGCCGACGCTGTGGGATGCTTATCTGACAGCCCTCTCCCGGCGTGGCCTGCCGGTCTCCGACAAGGAGATCATGTCCTCGCTGCTGGCCGTGGCGAGAAACCGCGGGTCCTACGACGACCTGTGGCAACTGGCCGAAGACCTGCTGACGCACGACGAGACCGCCGCGCTGTGGCGGATGCGTCACGTTCAGATGGTCGAACGCCAGATCGGCACCAAGTCGGGCACAGGCGGCTCGACCGGTGCCCCCTACCTGCGCGGTAGGACCCGCCTGCACTACTTCCCACTGCTGTGGGAACTTAGGGCCTGGCTGTGAACACGTTGGCGAACCCTCACAAAGGAGTGAGAGCACGATGCCGCTCGACGAGGCCAAGGACGAGCTGCTCCAGCGAGCCGCCGAGAGTTGCGCGGTGGGCAGTGAGCATGTGAGCCCCGAGGAGGCACTGTCCTTCCTGCGGTTCTACTACCGGCATGTCGCCCCTGAGGACCTGCTCGACCGCAACCCCGTTGACGTGTACGGCCCCGCGATGTCGCAGAGACAGCTCGCCGAGGTCCGCCCCCAGGGCAGGGCCGTGGTCCGGGCCTACACCCCCACCCTCGACGAGAACGGCTGGGACCCCGGTCACTCCGTGGTCGAGGTGGTCACCGACGACATGCCGTTCCTGGTCGACTCGGTGACGATGGAGCTCGACCGGCACGACCTCGGCGTGCACCTGGTGGTCCACCCGCAGATGCGGGTGCGCCGCGACATGACGGGCCGGATGCTCGGCCGCGGCCAGGAGGACGTCACCGGCCAGATGCTGGTGGAGTCGTGGATCCACATCGAGATCGACCGCCAGTCCGATCCCGCCGCGCTCAAGGAGATCGAGGCCGACCTGCAGCGGGTGCTCACCGACGTGCGCCACGCGGTCGAGGACTTCAGGAAGATGCGGGCGCTGGCCGTGCAGACGGCCGAGGACCTGAGCATGAACCCGCCGCCGCTGGAGCCGGCCGAGGTCGAGGACAGCATCGACCTGCTGCGCTGGCTCGCCGACGGGCACTTCACCTTCCTCGGCTACCGCGAGTACCGCCTGGAGGACACCGACGAGGGCGAGACGCTGCGCGCGCTGCCCGGGGCCGCGCTGGGCATCCTGCGCGACGACAAGGTGGGCTCGGGCAGCTTCGCGGCGCTGCCCGCAGAGGTGCGGGCCAAGGCGCGCGAGAAGCAGCTCATGATCATCACGAAGGCCAACTCCAGGGCCACCGTGCACCGGGCCACCTACCTCGACTACATCGGGGTCAAGCTGTTCTCGCCGGAGGGCGAGGTGATCGGGGAGCGGCGCTTCCTCGGCCTGTTCACCCACGTCGCCTACAACGAGTCGATCTCCCGCATCCCCGTGCTGCGGCGCAAGCTGGCCGGCGTGCTCGGCGAGGCCGGGCTGGCGCCCGACAGCCACGACGGCAAGGACCTCATCGAGATCCTGGAGACGTTCCCGCGCGACGAGCTGTTCCAGACCTCGGTCGACCAGCTCCTGCCGATCGCGATGGGCGTGCTGCGGCTGCGCGAGCGCAAGCAGGTCAAGCTGTTCCTGCGGCGCGACGACTACGGCCGCTACATCTCCTGCCTCATCTACCTGCCGCGCGACCGCTACACCACCAAGGTGCGGCTGAAGATGCAGGAGGTGCTGCTCAAGGCGCTCGGCGGCAGGTCGCTCGACTACAGCGCGATGATCGGCGAGTCGGTGCTGGCCCGGCTGCACGTGGTCGTCAGGGGCGAGCGCGGCAAGCCGCTGCCGCCGCCCAGCGTGGACGTGGAGGAGCTGGAGGCGCGCCTGGCCGCCCTGACCCGCTCCTGGGAGGACGACCTGGCCGCCGCGCTGACCGAGATGACCTCCGAGGAGGAGGCCCCCACGCTCATCCGGCGCTACGCCTCCGCCTTCCCCGAGGGGTACAAAGCCGACTTCCCGCCCAAGGTGGCCGTGGTGGACCTGCGGCGGCTGGAGCAGCTCGTCGAGGCGGGCGACGGCGAGCAGGTCGACATCAACCTCTACGAGCCGTACGACGCCACCGAGGGGGAGCGGCGCCTGAAGATCTACAAGGTCGGCTCGCCCATCTCGCTGTCCCAGGCGCTGCCGCTGATCCAGCGGCTCGGGGTCGAGGTCGTGGACGAGCGGCCGTACGAGATCGACCGCGACAACGACCCCAGCACCAAGAACGCCTGGATCTACGACTTCGGCCTGCGCTACACGCCGTCGGAGGAGGTCGACAGGAACGACTTCAAGCGGCTCTTCCAGGACGGCCTGGCCGCCCTGTGGAAGGGGCGGGTGCAGGACGACGACTTCAACGCGCTGATCCTGCGCGGCGGGCTCACCTGGGAGCAGGTGGAGATCCTGCGGGTCTACGCCAAGTACCTGCGGCAGGCCGGGAGCACGTTCTCGCAGCCGTACATGGAGCGGGTGCTGCGCGACAACGTGCGGGTGGCGCGGCTGCTGGTGCGCCTGTTCGAGGCCAAGCTCGACCCGCGGCGGGGCGAGGACGTGCGGGTGGACCTCGTCGAGGCGCTCAACGAGGAGATCCTGCGCTCGCTGGACGAGGTGGCCTCGCTGGACGAGGACCGCATCCTGCGGGCGTACCTGGAGATGATCCAGGCGACATTGCGCACCAACTACTTCCAGACGGTGGATGGAGAGCGCAAACCGTACATTTCTCTCAAATTCGACCCGCAGGCCATCAGCGTGCTGCCGCTGCCGCGGCCGAAGTTCGAGATATTCGTGTATTCGCCCCGGGTCGAGGGCGTTCATCTCCGCTTCGGGAAAGTGGCGCGCGGCGGGCTGCGGTGGTCGGACCGGATGGAGGACTTCCGCACGGAGATTCTCGGTCTGGTCAAGGCGCAGATGGTGAAAAATACCGTTATTGTGCCGACTGGGTCTAAGGGTGGATTTGTCGTTAAGCGTCCGCCCAAGTCCGGTTCGCGGGAGGAGCTGCTCGCCGAAGGCGTGGCCTGCTACCGCATGTTCATCTCCGGGCTGCTCGACATCACCGACAACCTCGTGGACGGCAAGGTCGTGCCGCCGCCCGACGTCGTCCGGCACGACGGCGACGACACCTACCTCGTCGTCGCCGCCGACAAGGGCACCGCGACCTTCTCCGACATCGCCAACAGCGTGGCCAAGGAGTATGGCTTCTGGCTCGGCGACGCCTTCGCCTCCGGCGGCTCCATCGGCTACGACCACAAGGCCATGGGCATCACCGCGCGCGGCGCCTGGGAGTCCGTCCGCTACCACTTCCGCACCATGGGCGTGGACGTCCAGACGACCGACTTCACCGTGGCCGGCATCGGCGACATGTCGGGCGACGTCTTCGGTAACGGCATGCTCCTGTCGGAGCACATCCGGCTGGTCGCCGCGTTCGACCACCGGCACATCTTCGTGGACCCCAGCCCCGACGCGGCCCGCTCCTTCGCCGAGCGGCAGCGGCTGTTCGAGCTGCCGCGCAGCTCGTGGGAGGACTACGACGCCAAGCTGATCTCCGCGGGCGGCGGCGTCTTCCCGCGCACGGCCAAGTCCATCCAGATCACGCCCCAGATGCGCGAGGCGCTCGGCATCCCGTCCGGCATCGCCTCCATGGCGCCGAACGACCTGATCAGCGCCATCCTCAAGGCACCCGTCGACCTGCTGTGGAACGGCGGCATCGGCACCTACGTCAAGTCCACCACCGAGTCCCACGCCGACGTCGGCGACAAGGCCAACGACGTGCTCCGGGTCAACGCCTCCGACCTGCGCTGCAAGGTCGTCGGCGAGGGCGGCAACCTCGGCTTCACCCAGCTCGCCCGCATCGAGTTCGCGCTCAACGGCGGCCTGGTCAACACCGACTTCATCGACAACTCCGCCGGGGTCGACACCTCCGACCACGAGGTGAACATCAAGATCCTGCTCGACCAGGTCGTCCGCGACGGCGAGCTGACCGACAAGCAGCGCAACCAGGTCTTCACCTCCATGACCGACGAGGTGGCCGACCTCGTGCTGCGCGACAACTACGCCCAGAACGTCGTCCTCGACGCCGCCCGTACGCAGGCCGTCGAGATGCTCCACATCCACGCCCGCTACCTGCGCAAGCTGGAGCGCGACGGGCTGGTCAACCGGGAGCTGGAGTTCCTGCCCTCGGACAAGACGCTGGCCGAGCGGCGCCAGGCCAGGCTCGGGCTGACCGCGCCCGAGTTCTCCGTGCTGCTCGCCTACACCAAGCTGGTCGCCGACGCCGAGCTGCTCGGCTCCGACCTGCCCGACGACCCCTACCTCGCCTCGTGGCTGGTCTCCTACTTCCCGTCGGCGCTGCGCGAGCGGTTCCGCACGTACATGGACGAGCACCCGCTGCGGCGCGAGATCATCACCACCCGCGTGGTGAACGAGCTGGTCAACTCGGCGGGCACCACCTTCATGTTCCGCTTCGGCGAGGAGACCGGCGCCTCCACGCCCGACATCGTGCGGGCGTACCTGGTCGCGCGGGAGGTCTTCGACCTGCCCAGCTTCTACCGGGCCGTGGAGGAGCTGGACAACCAGGTCGACACCGGCACCCAGATCGCCATGCTGCTGGAGGCCCGCAAGCTGGCCGAGCGCGGCACCCGGTGGCTGCTGGTCAACCGGCGCCCGCCGCTCGACCTGGCCGGCTCCGTGAGCTTCTTCGTCAAGGGCGTCAACGGGCTGCTCGCCCACATCCCGAAGCTCGTCACCGGGCCCGACCTGGCCGCCTACGAGGAGCGGCGCGACTCCTACGTGGCGCGCGGGGTGCCGCAGGAGCTGGCCGAGCGGGTGGCCGGGATGGTGCCGGCGTACTCGACGCTGGACCTGGTGGAGATCGCGTCGCTGACGGGACGGCCGGTCAGTGAGGTCGCCGAGGTCTACTTCGACCTGGCCGACCGGCTGCAGCTCGCCCGGCTGCGGGAGCGCGTCATCGCGCTGCCCCGCGACAACCGGTGGAACTCGATCGCCCGCTCCGCGCTGCGCGACGACCTGTACGCGGCGCACGCCTCGCTCACGCGCGACGTGCTCGCCCACAGCAAGCCAGGGTTGCCGCCGGAGGAGCGGCTGGCGCGGTGGACGGAGGCGAACTCGGCGGCGGTGGCGCGGGCGCGCCAGACGCTGTCCGAGATCTGGGAGAGCGACCACTTCGACCTCGCCACCCTCTCCGTCGCCCTCCGCGCCATCCGCACGCTCGTCGCTGCCAGCAATCTCCCCCATACGGAGGCATAAAGATCTTTTGTTTTTACGCGGTGCCGTGGTCAGCCACCCGCCGTCTTTGGCGGGCGGCTGTCCAGGGAAACGGCCTCTGACCGGTCAGTGGCGCGCCGCCGTTACGGCGCGCACTGCCGGCCGGATTCCGTGGCCGAGCAACAGCCGTGGAGCTTCTGGGCGGTCGCCTGGCGCCACGCGGACCCTCCGGCGCAGGCATGGCATCGTGCGGGCGCTCCGGCTGGCATCGTGCGGGCGCTCCGGCGCTCGCATGGCGCCGTGCGGGCGCTCCGTGCTCGTATGGCGCCGTGCGGGCACTCCGGCGCCGGCAGGGCGCCGTGCGGCTGTCACCAGTCGGCCGTTGAGGCCGCCTCTTTTGCTCTTTCCGCCAGTTCCTCCCGGTTCACGCCGGCCAGGGTCAGGGCGCGGGGGACCGTGCCCAGTTCGGCCTCCAGGATGCCCAGCAGGAGGTGGGCGGGGCGGAGGTCGCGTTTGCGGGGGGCGTGGAAGAAGCCGCGTTCGAGGGCGAGGCGGGCCGAGGCGCCCAGGCCGATCCGGCGGTCGGGGTCGGGGGTGGGGCTGGGCAGGGCGAAGGCGGCGGGGGAGACGCCGACGGTGCTCAGGCTGTGCTCGAACTCGCGGTCCAGCGCCGCCCTGATGGCCGCCCGGTCGAGCCCGGCCGCCGCCAGGACCGCGCCGGGCGCGGAGTCCTGCTGGGCGGCGAGGCCGAGCAGGAGGTGGTGGGCCTCGATGGCGGCGGAGCCGTCGTGGCGCGCCTCGGCCTCGCCCTGCCTGATGACCGCGTCGAGGTAGTGGTCGATCGCGCTCATGTGCGCCTCCTCAGCGTGACCCCGGCCGCGATGAGCCGTTTGGCGTGCTTCTTGTGGACCGCCTGCCGCGTGATGCCCAGCGCCTCGGCGACCTGGGGCCAGCTCCAGCCGGCCCGCATGGCCTGCTCGACGGCGGCGTCCTCCAGCTGGTCGGCCAGGCGGCGCAGCGCGACCACGGCCGCGAGCGCGTCGGCTGGGTCCTCGGGAACGTCCGGCATGTAAGCAACCGTAGTTGACTAATGCGGGTGGGTCAACGACGGCGGCTACTCACCGGAGGCCCGCGTGAGCGCCCCGTCGTGGGCGACCACCTGCGCCGCGGCCGGCGCCGTGAGGGGCGGGACGGCGGAGGCGTACTGGTGGACCTCCGTGAGCCGGAGGCTGAGGCGCACGGTCGGGTCGGTGATCGCCCAGCTCGCCTGCGGCGGCACGGGGATCTTGAAGGTCTTGTTCGCCATGTTCTTGGTCGTGCTGGTGCGCGTCAGCGAGTACTGGATCAGGGCGCCGCCGCCCTCGGTGCGCAGCGCGTAGACCGGGTAGTTGTCGGCGCTGAAGATGGAGTCGTAGCTCAGCTCGGCGCCCTTGGCGTCGAGCCGCAGGCCGGCGATCTGCTCCGCCACGTCCGTCGTGTAGGGGCCGGGCGCGAGCAGGCCCGCGGTGACGCCCGACTTGCCCGTCTCGGCCACGCTGGCGTGCACGGGGCCCATGAACTGCGGGCTGATCGTGATGGTCTTGTCGTCGGTGGGCACGCTGGAGGCGTAGCCGTCGGCGTCGAGCTTGATCTTCGGCAGGGTCTGCCCCGGCACGAGCTGGGCCGCGGAGCTGAGCCGCCAGCGGTCGGACTTGGCGAAGGTCAGCAGCGTCGGCCGCCCGTCGCGGGTGGCCAGCGCGCTGAACCAGGGCGCCCGCTCGCCCTGGGCGAACCTCGGCACGTAGAGCGTCGGCGCGCCCCACTGGCGGCGCGGCGGCTTGGAGCCGGTGGAGACGTAGGCGGCCTGGGTGAGCGGCCACTGCCCGCCCGTGGTGATGTCGCTGGCCTGCGTCAGCCTGCCCTCGAAGGTGCTCGTCCAGTTTTCGCCCCGGAGGGAGTTGTCGGTGACGGTGAAGGCGGTGAACTCGTCGGCCGCCTCCTGCAGCGTCACCTCGGGCTCGTCGGGCGACGGCGACGGGGTCGCGGTGACGGCGGCGGCGGGCGTGGTGGCGGCCGGCCGGGCATCGCCCGAGCAGGCGGTCACCGCGGCGAGCAGGCCGGCGGCGAGCGCCAGCAGACCACGCCGACCGTATGCACGCACCTCGCCATGTTATTCGGGCCCGCGAGGGTCGCGTACCCTAGGGAGACGTGGCAGGCATCGATCCGGCAGAAGAGATCAACGAGCTCCGGGGCACGCTCCGCAGCATCCAGGACGTGCTCGACCTCGACGCGATGCGCAAGCAGATCGCGGAGCTGGAGCAGCAGGTTGCCGCGCCCGACCTCTGGGACGACCCCGAGCAGGCCCAGAAGGTCACCAGCAAGCTCTCCCACCTCCAGGGCGAGCTCAACCGCGTGGAGGGCGTCGCGCGGCGCCTCGACGACCTCACGGTCCTCTACGAGCTGGCGGCGGAGGAGAGCGACGACGACACGCGCGCCGAGGCCGACAAGGAGCTGGAGGGGCTGAAGTCCGACATCGGCGCCCTCGAGGTCCGCACGCTGCTCTCGGGTGAGTACGACGCGCGCGAGGCGCTCGTCACGATCAACTCCCAGGCCGGCGGCGTCGACGCGGCCGACTGGGCCGAGATGTTGCTGCGCATGTACCTGCGCTACGCCGAGCGCAAGGGCTACCCCACCGAGGTCTACGACACCTCCTACGCGGAGGAGGCCGGCATCAAGTCGGCCACGTTCACGATCAAGGCCCCCTACGCCTACGGCACGCTGCGCGGCGAGCACGGCACCCACCGGCTGGTCCGCATCAGCCCGTTCGACAACCAGGGCAGGCGGCAGACCTCGTTCGCCGGCGTCGACATCGTGCCGGTCGTCGAGCAGACCGACCACATCGACATCAACGAAGACGAGATCCGCGTCGACGTCTACCGCTCCAGCGGCCCCGGCGGCCAGGGCGTCAACACCACCGACTCGGCCGTGCGCATCACGCACCTGCCGACCGGCATCGTGGTCTCCTGCCAGAACGAGCGCTCGCAGCTGCAGAACCGCGCGACGGCCATGAACGTCCTTCAGGCCAAGCTGCTGGAGCGCAAGCGGCAGGAGGAGGCCGAGAAGATGTCGGAGCTGCGCGGCGCCACCACCACGTCGTGGGGCACGCAGATCCGCAACTACGTGCTGCACCCGTACCAGATCGTGAAGGACCTGCGCACGGGCACCGAGGCGGGAAACCCGTCGGCGGTGCTCGACGGCGACCTCGACGAGTTCATCGAGTCGGAGATCCGCTGGATGCGGCGCCAGGAGTCGGGCGCCGAGTAAGACCAGGCCGAGTAAGACCCGGGCGGGTCAGGAGCCGAGCAGGTGCTGGGCCGCGAGGCTCAGCAGGAGCAGGGCGACGAGGAGAAGGGCGATGAGGGCGGGTGACAGCCCGGCGAAGCCGTGCTGGTGCATCCGCTCCCGATTGGCACGGCAGAGGGGGCAGCGCCCCTCGACCACGGGGTGAGCGCACTGCGCGCATACGAGGTGTTCACAACTCATGACAGCCCCAAGTCTAGCCGCACAATCGTTTTGTTTCCGTTATGGACGTTCCATGCCAGTCTTCCCCCTAGACTGTCGTCTGGCCAATCGGAACGTCGATCATCAGTAAAGTCAACGCCCCCGATCGGCCGGTGGCGGGAAGTGGGCATGTGCCACCCTCGCTTCCGTCCTGACCCCTAGACTGGCATGCCGTGATGCTCTCGTGATCCATTTCGATAATGTCACCAAGGTCTACGCGAACCAGAACCGGCCCGCCCTCGACCACGTATCCGTTGACGTGGACAAGGGCGAGTTCGTGTTCCTCGTCGGTCCCTCGGGATCAGGCAAGTCGACGTTCCTGCGTCTGATCCTGAAGGAGGAGCGGCCCAACTCCGGCGCGATCCACGTCGCCGGCAAAGACCTGGCCCGCCTCTCCAACTTCAAGGTGCCGCACCTGCGCCGCCGCATCGGCTGCGTCTTCCAGGACTTCAGGCTGCTCCCCAACAAGAACGTCTACGAGAACGTGGCGTTCGCCCTCGAGGTCATCGGCAAGCCCCGGCGGTTCATCCGCAAGGTGGTGCCCGAGGTCGTCGAGCTGGTCGGCCTGGAGGGCAAGGCCCACCGCATGCCCGACGAGCTGTCCGGCGGCGAGCAGCAGCGCGTCGCCATGGCCCGCGCGTTCGTCAACAGGCCGATGATCCTGCTGGCCGACGAGCCCACGGGCAACATCGACCCCGCGACGAGCATCGGCATCATGAAGGTGCTCGACCGCATCAACAGGACTGGCACCACGGTCGTCATGGCCACGCACGACGCGGCCATCGTCGACTCCATGCGTAAGCGTGTCGTGGAGCTGGAGGACGGCAAGATCGTCCGTGACCAGTCGCGTGGCGTGTACGGCCAGGCGTACTGACAGGGAGCTGCAGACAAGACATGCGGGCGAATTTCATCTTCTCCGAGGTCTGGATCGGCCTCCGTCGCAACCTGACCATGACGATCGCCGTGGTCATCACGGTGGCGGTCAGCATGGCGCTGCTCGGCGTCGGTCTGATGATCAACAGCCAGGTCGGGCTGATGAAGGGCTACTGGAACGACAAGGTCGAAATCTCGGTCTTCCTCTGCAAAAAGGGGACGGCCATGCCGGCCTGCAACGGCAAGGCGATCACGCCCGCGCAGACCAAGGCGCTCCAGGAGCACATCCAGAACACCCCCGGTGTCAAGGGAGTGATCTTCGAGGACGAGGCCGCCGCGTACGAGAACTTCAAGCAGTCGTTCTCGTCGAACAAGGCCCTCGTCGACGCGACCAAGGTCGAGGATCTGCCCCAGTCGTTCCGGATCAGCCTGAAGGACCCCGACAACTACCAGCCCGTCATCGACGCGATGAAGGGCCAGCCCGGCGTGGCGCAGGTGATGGACCAGAAGCAGCTCATCTCGCCGTTCTTCAACCTGCTGAACACGCTGGCGTTCGCGGCGCTCTCGGTGGCCGTCGTGCTGGTGCTGGCGGCCGCCCTGCTGATCGGCAACACGGTGCGGCTGTCGGCGTTCAACCGGCGCAGGGAGACGGGCATCATGCGGCTGGTCGGCGCCTCCAACCTCTACATCCAGCTCCCGTTCGTCATGGAGGGCGTCATCGCCGGCCTGGTGGGCGGGGTGTTCGCCGCGGTCATCCTGATCCTGGCGAAGGTGTTCCTGTTCGACGAGGTCGTCAACTTCTTCGGTACGGGGCTCGGCTGGAACGACCTGGCCCAGACGATCACGCTCACTATGATCATCGGTGTCGTGATCTGTATCCTGGCCTCGTTCGTGACGCTGCGCCGCTACCTCAGGGTGTAGGGATGCGCTTGGGTCGTGACCGCCCCGGTCGCCGGTAAAGTCGAAGCATGCCACGTGAGACCGGGCGGAAGGTCATCGCCCAGAACAAACGTGCTCGGCACGACTACCACGTCGAGGACACTTTCGAGGCGGGTCTCGTGCTGCAGGGCACCGAGGTGAAGTCGCTACGCGAAGGCCGCGCCTCGCTCGTCGACGGCTACGCCAGCATCGACGGCGGCGAAGCGTGGCTGCTCAACGTCCACATTCCCGAATACTCCCAGGGCACGTGGACCAACCACGCGGCGCGCCGCAAGCGCAAGCTGCTGCTGCACCGCAAGGAGATCGAGAAGCTCGCCGCCAAGACGAAGGAGGGCGGGCTCACGATCGTGCCGCTGACGCTCTACTTCAAGGACGGCCGGGCCAAGGTCGAGATCGCCCTGGCCCGGGGCAAGAAAGACTGGGACAAGCGGCAGTCGCTGGCGGAGCAGCAGGCCAAGCGGGAGATGGCCCGGGCACTGCGGCACCGCAACCGATGAGAGTGTGACACCGCAACCGATGAGACGCGCCCGCCGCACCCTCGCCGCGACCGTCACCCTGGCGGTCGCGTGCACCACGCTGACCGGCTGCTTCGAGGAGCCGTCACCGCACGACGCGGTGCGTGACTTCCTCGTGGGCTGGCAGACCGAGGACTACGACCTGGCCGCCGGCCGCACCGACGGCGACGTGGCGACGGTGCGCAAGGCGCTGGCCGACGCCAAGCTGGAGCTCGACGCGGCCTCGTTCCGCTTCAAGATCACGAGCATCAGCATGAGCGGCGACGAGTCCAAGGCCGACTTCCACGCCGAGGTCGACCTGGGGGAGAACAACCCTCTGTGGCAGTACGAAAGCGTGCTGCCGCTGCACCTGGTCGACGGCTCGTGGAAGGTGCGCTGGTCGCCCTCGGTGCTGCACCCGCAGCTCGAGGAGGGGCAGCGGTTCGCCGTCGACACCGAGCCCAAGCCGCGCCAGCCGGTGGTCGACCGCGACAACGACCCGTTGCAGAGCGACACCGTCCTCTACGTCGCGGGCGTCTACCCCAACCGGCTCGGCGACCGGGCCGAAGAGGTGGTCGCCCAGCTGTCCGAGGTCACCGGCTACGCCCAAGACCGGCTGCTGAGCCGGGTCAGGTCCTCGCCGCCCGACAAGTTCGTGCAGCTCGTCACGTTCGGGCGCTCGCGTTACCAGTCGATGCAGGCGAAGCTGTCGGCCATCGACGGCATCGAGGTGCAGCCGCAGAAGCAGCCCGTCGATCCCGACGCGCCGCGCCAGATCGTCGGCAGCGTCAGCGCGCTCACTCCCGAGACCGAGCAGAAGCTCGGCGGCCCGCAGCGGGCCGGCGACTCCGTGGGCCGCAACGGCCTGCAGCAGGCCTACCAGAACTACCTGACCGGCTCCACCGCCACCAAGGTCATCACCCTCGACCTCAAGACCGGCCGCCAGGTCGCCGAGCTCAAGGCGTGGCCCGGCCGCCAGAACGTCTCGGTCAAGACCACCATCGACCGGGCCATGCAGGCCGCGGCCGAGCAGGCGGTGGCCGACACCGAGACCAGCGCGCTGGTCGCCGTGCAGCGCGACACCGGCGAGATCCTCGCGGTCAGCACCAAGAACCTGCACCAGGAGCGCGACGCGCTGGCCGGCAAGTTCCCGGCCGGCACGGCGTTCTCGATCGTGGCCGCCGACGCGCTGCTCAAGAAGGGCGTCAGCGCCAAGCAGAAACTGGCCTGCCCGCAGGAGCGCACGGTCGGCGGGGCCAGGTTCGTGCACGCGGGCCAGTCCACGGGCGTCACGACGTCCGCCACCTTCCAGGAGAACTTCGCCAAGGGCTGCGTGACCGCGCTGGCCTCGCTGGCCCGCCGGGTCACGGCCGACGACCTGGCACGCAGCGCCAAGGCGTTCGGCGTGGGGCTGCCGTGGCGGCTGCCGCTCAAGTCGTTCAGCGGCGCGCTGCCCGAGCTGTCCAGCGACGCCGACAAGGCCAGGGCCATCGCGGGCCAGAACGTCGAGATGAGCCCGCTCAGCATGGCCCTGGTGGCCGCGGCGGTGGGCTCGGGCACGTGGCGGCCGCCGGTGCTGGTCACCGAGCCCAGGTCGCCCGACCCGTCCGACGAGGCGAAGCCGATCGTCCAGCCGGCCCCCGTGCCGATGGACCCGAAGGTGCGCACGACGCTGATGGCCATGATGCGCTCCGGCGCGGCCGGCACGCCCGCCCAGGCGGGCAAGGGCCGGGTCTACGGCGTCAGGGCGTCGGCGGGCAACCAGCAGGGCTGGTTCGTCGGCTGGCAGGGCGATGTCGCGATCGCCGTCCTGACGAAGAACTACGACCCGGCGGCCGTCGCCGGCAGCTTCTTCGCGGGCCTTCGCACCTCTCCGTGAAAATGTCGCGACGCTGAGCAACCATTCGCGGTCCCGGCTGCGTCTTATCTAATGACTGGGCCCGCTCGGGGGGTTGCGGTTCCAGTCGCCGTGATGAGATCAGGACTTCATCTCGGGGGAAGTCCTGCCGTCCGGACCGGCTC
The DNA here is from genome assembly GCF_900323885.1 of [Actinomadura] parvosata subsp. kistnae. Lineage (GTDB taxonomy): Bacteria > Actinomycetota > Actinomycetes > Streptosporangiales > Streptosporangiaceae > Nonomuraea > Nonomuraea composti. The sequence goes on from NZ_OOHJ01000018.1 coordinate 4,166,702, forward strand.
GACCCTGCCGGTCGGCCCCCGGGAGCGCGTGCCGCTGTGCCACGCTCCCGGGGGTTTCGCCATGCCGCCCGACACCCGGAATTAAGTTGGCGTTGAGGGTGTTGTCCCATGTACATTCATCAATGCGCGAGCCTCGCCCCCATCTCGGCGAGGGCGTGTTGACAACTGCACAGGGGGTGACTGGCTTCGACTTTGACCTTGCAAGCCAGGTGAAGCGGGCCGAGGACTGCGGACATAACCTCGTTAATCCTGTGACCGCAAACAACAAGTGCCAATTCTAAGAGCACTGTGGCGGCCAGGGACTCCCTGGCCCTCGCTGCCTAAGTAGCGAAGCCACTGTCAGCCCGGGAGTGCCTTCGGCCCGGTGTCTGGCATCGCCAGAAGGCTCAACCGATCGACCCGGCCACGGGGGAGATCGGGAAACCAAACAGTGGCTGAGCCCGTCGGCGACTCGCCTGCGTGATCGCCGGGGCTGAGAAAAGCACAGCAGGCTGCGCCCGGAGAAGCCCTGACTTGGGGTTGAAGGACGCGGGTTCGATTCCCGCCACCTCCACGTGAGCAAACCGCCTCTGACCTGCCGGACTCCGGCAGGCGGGGGCGGTTTTCGCGTTTACCGGCCGGTTCGCCCCGGGAACCGGGGGTGAACCGTGGGCGAACTTTCAAGATCGGCCACGGGTGGCGCCATGCCCTTCTGCTTGGATCTCTTTGGCCGAAACCTGCCATCGAGCATGACCGAAAGCGAGGAGCCCATGGCACCCCCCGACGAGGCCGACTTCCTGGACCGGTTCGCCGAGCTGCGGGAGGTCGCGGCGGCGGCGAACGGCCTGGTCAAGGTGGAGGTCGACGGGACCAGCGACCTCGTGGGGCTGACCATCGACCCCAGGGCCATGCGGCTGCCGTCCGAGGAGCTGGCCGCGGCGGTGAAGGAGGCGTTCGGGCGGGCGCGGGCCGCGGCGCAGGAGCGGGCGATGCAGGCCGTGCCCGATGCCCTGCGGCAGGAGACGCCGGAGCTGACCGCGTTGCTGAAGGACATCGAGGCCGATGCGCGCGGCAACATGAACGAGATCCTGGTCGCGGCCGGCGAGCTGACCGCGCGCCTGGACCGGCTGATGCGGGACGGCCTGCGGTGATGGGCGCGGCGGGAGGGCGTCGATGAGCGACGGCAGCGCGGGCGGTGGCGGGATCCGGGTCGTGCGTGGCAGCCGGGCCGTGTCGGCGAGCCGGCTCAAGGAGCAGGCGGACGGCCTGGAGCGGGCGCTGAACGGGGCGCTCGGCCGGGCCGCGGACGCGGGAGGCGCCGGGGCGGCCCCCGAGCGGCCGGGGGCGGAGTTCGACGTCGAGTTCGCGGGGCTCACCGAGCTGGCGCGCGGCGCGTTCGCGGCCACGGCGGCGACGTTGCGCGACCACGCCGCGAAGGCCGAGGCGGCGGAGCGGAACTACGCCCACGCCGAGCAGGGCGGCGTCGAGACGGCCGAGCGCGTACGAGCCCGTCTGGAGGAGCTGTGAGCTGGGAACTGCCCTCGGGGCTGCGGGCCGTCCACGGGCTGGTCGCGTCGGACGCCCCCTGGCCGCGCGCCGACGAGACGCGGCGCCTCGACGGGGCCGGCTCGTGGATGGACCTCGCCGCCGCCACGCAGGGCGGCCGCACGGAGTCGGCCTCGGCCGTCGCCCAGGTACGGGCGTCCGGCAACCACTCCGGCGACCTGTCCGTCTTCGAGAGCGCCTGGAGCAGCACGGACGCGCGGATGGGCGACGGGGCGCTGGCCAACGCCCTCGTCGGCACCGGGACGACCGCCGTCGTGGTGCTGCGCACCGTGTGGAAGTACGTCGTCGTCCTCAGCCTCATCGCGCTGCTGCTGTCCATCATCCGGGCCTTCGCGCTGGGGCCCGCGCTGGGCGCGCTCTTCACCCGGATGCGCGTCATGGGCACGCGCAAGGCGCTCCAGGTCACCCTGGCCCAGATCGAACGCGACATCGCCGGCAACGCCGTCGCCGCCCTGCGGCTCGCGAAGCGGATGCTGGCCCGCGGCCTCATCGTGCCCGGCCTCCAGACGGCCCTCGTGGTGGCCGACACGCTCGCCCTCGACCCGTTCGACGACAACTCACGCGCGCGCGAGGAGGCCGAGCACGTGCTCCGCCGGACGCCCGAGGGGCGGGCGGCGCTCGCGTACGCCAAGGAGCACGGCATCACCACCCTGTACCAGAGCGGGCAGAACATCTACGCCTCCGACTACGACCGCGGCCTCAACGTCATCCGCATCGGCGGCGCCGACTGGTCCACCCCGGAGGCCCTGGCGGGGGAGTTCGTCCGGCAGGTCGAGATCGCCAAGAGCCGCTGGAGCCCCAGCCCGCTCGGCACCTCCCTGGACGAGTACACCGAGGCCCGGAGCCGGGAGGAGGAGGCGGCCAACCGGGCGGCGTACCGGATGGGGGCGCGGCTCGGCTACGAGCAGGACGCTCGCGCCACCTACGGCGAGAACGACTTCACCTCCTACGGGGCTGATTCTGGGGACATGTACCGGGAGCATGAGAACGGGCTGGAGCAGGCCATCCTCGACGGCCCCTTCAAGCTCTTCAACGACGGGCCCCTCGACTTCACCCGCTGACAGCCGCCCCGGCGTCGTCGCCTCACGCTGCGGCCTGCGGCCTCGCGTGGAGCCCCCCGAGCCTCGCGCCCTCCCGCCGAGTTCCGCTGGGTTGCGGCGGTAGGGGGCGGAGGGGCGGCGCTCTTGCGGGGGACCGGGGCGGCGATGAGCGACTGTTTGTCAGCAGTGAGTAACAGATCTGCCACTCTGTCACCAAAGATTGCTCTACGTGTGCTTAGGTGTTGCTTTGACAATCCATGTGTCCTAAGTGGGGTTGAAGCGTGTCAAGGTACGACTGGCGTCACTCGGCGTTCGCGCCTTTGGTGGGGCTGCTGGTGTCCGGGGTGTTGCTGGTGGCCGGGGCGGTGGGCGCGCTCTTGAGGCTGGTGGGGGCGGCGACGGCGCCCGCGGCGGCCGAGCTGGTGGTGACGCTGGTCATCGCGGTGTTCATCACCACCGTGCTGCGGATCGTCAGGGCCGTGCCGGACATCCGGCGGGAGCGGGCGGCGACGGCACGGGCGGTGGCGAACATCGGGTCGGTGAAACCCGGTGAGGACACGCTGGTCGGGCGGCGGCTCAAGCTGTTCAAGGAGGCGGCCGAGGCGGGGAGCGACTGCGAGGCCGTGCTGAGCGCCCGTTCGGCTCTCGACGAGAGTGAGATGGCCAACAAGCATCATCTCGATCATGCGCTGATCTGGGCGTTGCCGGTGTTCGGGTTCATCGGCACGGCGCTGACCATGGCGGCGATGGTGGGGTCGTTCGGGAACGCGCTGGACGGGCGGGGTGATCCGGGTGTGCTGATCGCGGCGCTCAAGCAGTACGTGCTGCCGGAGCTGGCCTCCGCGTTCGGCGTCACCATGATCGCGCTGTTCCTGAGCGTGCTGGCGTTCGGGGCGATGGCTCTGGTCGAGCGGGCCGAGCGGGCCAACGTGGGTGCGGCCGACGAGGTGTTCCTGATCTACCTGGCGCGGCTGCCCGGCAAGGAGGCCGCGCCCGGGCTGCAGGGGCTCACCCGCGAGCTGGCGCAGGTGCAGGGGCTGACCAGGGAGCTGTCGCACATGCAGGGCCTCACGCAGGAGCTGGCGCACTCGCGGGGCAGGACCGAGGAGCTGGTGAAGGGGCTGGACGCGCTGCGTACCGCCGTGGACCGGCTGGCCGCCGCCGAGAGCCGGCCGCAGAAGTACACGCTGGTGAGGGAGCAGTGAGGAGGAGGCCGCCGCGGTCGTTCGCGCCGCCGCTCGACCTGCGGTTCATCGACCTGTTCATGGCCATCGTGCTCGCGCTGTCGTTCGTGGCCATCATGCTGACGGTGGTGACGCGGATGTTGCCGACCGAGAGCGCCACGCCGCCCGCGCGGCAGCAGAAGAGCGTGGCCCAGCTCGAACGGCAGCTCGCCGCCGCAGAGCGGGCCAGGCGGGAGGCGGAGGCGGAGCTGCGGACGACGCGGGAGCAGATCTCCGAGCAGACCGCGTTCGCCCTGCCATGGTGGCTGATCGGCTTCTGCGCGCTGCTGGGCGTGCTGGCCGTGTTCATGAACTGGCGGGTGCGGCTGTGGAACAAGGGCAGCCTGCCGCCGCTGTGGAGCTGGGGGCTGGTCACGCTCGTGGTGGCGGTGGTCACGGTGGTGATCAGGTCGCTGAGCGACGGGCAGGGGTACCTGCTGTTGGCCGAGATCCCCTGGTGGGCGGCCGACGTCCTCTGCCTGGGGCTGCTGCTGGTCGCGCACGTGCTGATCTCGGACATCCGGGACCGGCAGCACACGCTGGGACGCATCAAAGCACAGGGGGTAAATCCTTCGCGTCCGTGACGAACCCTCGGTAAGGTCCGGAACCAGACTGGCCGCGGGACTCCGGTACGACTTCCGGAAACCGCCTCTGAAAGCGATACTTCGCAGCTCGTGCCCCCATTCCCCGGCCAGTCCACGACCTGGGGGAGCCGATGGAGACGTACGCCGACCTGATCGAGTGCGAGGACGTGCTGCTCTTCGCCAACGCGGCGATCACCTCGACCGGGCAGCGCGAGTTCCACAGCGCGGCCGGCGAGCAGCGGCTGTCCCTCGCCTTCCTGCACGACTACATCCACGGCAACTATCCGGACCTGTACGCCGCCACGCTGGCGCTCGACATCAACGACCACAACGCCGCCCTGATCATCGCCAACCTCCTCAAGCGCGGGGCCGGCCTCCCCGGCGCCGGCGACGCGCGGCTGATCGCGTGGCGGCTGGCGCGGATGAGCCCGCCGCGCGTCTACCGGCTGTTCCAGGAGCTGCGGCGGGCGGGCGTCAACAACCGGCGCACCCGCGCGATCATCCGTGACTGGCTCGCCGCCCGGCCCGACCTGGCCTTCGACGCCGTGAAGTACCGCTCGGCGCTGAAGTCGGCGGTGCGGCACGCGCACCTGCGGCCCGAGGGCGAGCTGGGCGACTTCCTGTTCGCGCCGTTCCGCCGCGCCCGCTACGAGGCGCCCCTGCTGGAAGCGTGGCGGCGGGCGCACTACGACAAGAACGCCCTGTACGAGCTGCCGTACACGGTCGCCGAGGGCTTCGCCGCCCGCCACGGCATCAGCCGCGCCGTCTTCCTGGAGCGCGTCGCGCCCCGGCTGACGAAGCTGGAGCGGCTGCGGCTGACCGGGGCGGCCGAGCGCGACGGCGTACGGACCGAGGCGGACCTGGCCGCGATGCCGCTGGTCAGGCTGGCCTCCTACGTGCTGTCGCTGGCCCCCGACGTGCGCGCGCGGCGGCGCGCGGAGCTGGTCGCGGCGCTGCGCGCGGCGGCGGCGCGGGCGGCGGGGGCGCGGGCCGGCACGTGGGGCGACGTGGCCGCGGTGCTGGACGACAGCTTCTCCTCCTTCGGCTCGCCCGTGAAGCGCCGCCGGCCGCTCGCCGTCGCGCTGGCCTGCCACTACCTGTTGCGGGCGCTGGCCGGCTCCTACCGCGGGCTGTGGCTGTCGGGCCGCTCCGACCCGCTCCAGGCGCGCCCCACCGGGCCCACGCCGCTGGGACGGCGGATCATCGACGCCCTCGAAGGGCGGCCGAGCCTGCTCGTCATCGTCTCCGACGGCTGGGACAACGCGCCCCCCGGCCTGGCCGGCGAGGTGCTGCGCGTCTGGCGGCGCAAGCTCGACCCGGCGGGCGAGGTCGGCATCGTGCACCTGAACCCCGTCTACGACGCCGAGCAGATCGAGGTGCGGCGGCTGGCCACGGTGGTGCCGACGGCCGGCATCCGCGACGCCGAGGACCTGCCGGCGCTGGTGGAGCTGGCCCGCTTCGCCGAGGGGCGGACGGGGCTCGCGGAGCTGCGGGCGTACCTGGAGGATCGGGCGGCACGACGATGACCGGCGAGCTGATCGACTTCGGCGGGCTGGAGACGCGGCCCGCGCAGACGTGGGGCGCGCTGCGGCTCGTCCCGCTCGTGCGCCGCGACCCCATCGAGGACCTGCGGCTGCACGCCAAGGTGTACGGCGACGAGGCGAGCCTGGTGCTGCTGCCGGACCGCACGCTCTACACCGCGTACGTCCCGCACGCCTTCGTCGCGTCCTGGACCGGCGACGGCACCCCGGCGGCGGCGTACGGCACGCAGCTCGGGCAGCCGCTGCGGCACGTGCCCGTCAGGGTGCGGCGCAGGATGGCCCGCCGGGTGGAGCCGGGCCGGCTGCGGTTCCTGCCGCTTCACCTGGCCCTGGAGGGCTTCCTCGCGCTGCACTTCGGCGGCCCCGAGATCGCGTGGCAGGAGTGGTCGCGCCAGGCGGTCGCGCACGGGCTGTCGCCGCGCGCCGAGGACGCCTACACCGGCGCGGAGGTGCGCGGGCTCGACGACGCGCTCAAGGTGTTCGAGATCTACCCGGGGCAGTGCGGGCTGCTGCTGTACGCGGGCGACACGCTGGCCAGCGCGTTCGTGGTGCCGCATCCGGAGGACTACCGGGCGCTGCACCCGACCCTTATCCGCGACCTGTACGGGGAGCTGATCTACGAGTACGCCCTCTACCACCCCGCCAGGGACTTCCCCGCGGTGATCGACGAGAGTGCCGTCACCTCGCCGGCCGACCTGCGCGCCGAGGCGGAGCGGCACGAGCGGGAGTGGGCGGGCTTCCACGACTCGGTGATGGCGGCCGGGCTCCTGCGCGCCCCCGCCCGGGTGGAGCAGGTCTACCGGATGGGACGGTTCACGCTGAGCCGGTTCCTGCCGTCGTTCGAGAGGAAGAGCGAGAACCACCTCGGCGAGACGATCACCGACGGCGAGGGGCGGCTGGCGTACCTGAAGACGTTCAGGCTGTCGGAGGCGCAGAGCCGGCGCGGCCACCTGCTGAGCGCGCTGGCCGCGCACGGCTGGAGCCTGCCCGCCACCGCCGCCACGCTCCGGATCGGCGTGCCCATGCTGGCGGCGCGCCTGGAGCGGGCGGGGTTCGGGCAGCTGCTGCGCCAGGACGTCATGGACGCCTTCCGCAAGCAGCTCAATGAGCGCACCCGGCGTACTCGTCGAGGCGGCGCAGCATCGCCACCAGCATGAGCGGGAACATCACCACGTGCGAGACCAGCATCAGCCCGTCGGCGTCCATGACCCCCGTCCACAGCAGGGGGAAGAGCGGCACGGCGGGCGCGAACATGATCGCGCACATCTCCAGCGTCGGCGCCCAGCCGTGGCCGCGCACGCGCATCCACGCGGCCATGCCGATCGACATGTTCAGCGCCATCGACAGGTACCACAGCTCCGGCTGCTCGGCGTGGGAGACGCCGAGGCCGACGGCCGACTGCAGCATGCCGAGCGCGAACATCCCGGCGAACATCGCGATGATCATTTCGAGGTAGTGGAGCGCGAACCGGCCCCAGCGGCGGCCCGTCCTGGGCGTTGTCGTCGTTGTCATGTCCCCGACTGTCTCCGGTACGGCCGCCGGCGGCCAAGACCGGCGACCGAGAAGGTCCGGAAACTTGGGATCCGCGTCCTTCGCACCTAAAGTCGTGGCCATGGATCGACGACGGGTGGTGGTCGTGGCCTACGACGCGGCCGAGCTGCTCGAGATCGCGAGCATCACCTCCACGCTGGAGAGCGCCAACTGGCACGGCGCGGCACCCTACTACGAGTACCGGGTCGCCACCCCCGGAGGCCACCCCGTCACCACCGCCACCGCGCTGACCCTCGACGCCCAGCTCACCCTCGAACGCGTCACCGGCCCCCTCGACACGCTCGTCGTCGCCGGCGGGATCGGCGCCGAGAACGCCGCGGCCAGCCCCCTGATCGTCGGCCACGTCCGGCGGCTGGCCAGGGAGAGCCGGCGGGTCGCCTCCGTCTGCACCGGCGCGTTCGTCCTCGCCGCCGCCGGCCTGCTCGACGGGCGCCGCGCCACCACGCACTGGGGCTTCGCGCAGACGATGGCCGACCGCTACCCCGACGTCGTCGTCGACCCCGACCCGATCTTCATCAGGGACGGCAACGTCGCCACCTCCGCCGGCATCACCGCCGCCCTCGACCTCATCCTCGCCTTCGTCGCCGAGGACAACGGCGACGAGCTCGCCAGGACCGTCGCCCGCAACCTCGTCACCTACCTGCAGCGGCCCGGCGACCAGGCGCAGATGAGCATGTTCGTCGAAGCGCCGTCGCCCGCCAACAGCCTCGTCAAACGCACCATCGACTACATCTCGGCCCACCTGCGCGACGACCTCAGCACCGCCGCCCTGGCCGTCGAGGCGGGCGTCAGCGAGCGGCACCTGACCAGGCTGTTCCTCAAACACCTCGGCCAGACGCCCGGCCGCTACGTCCGCCAGGTCCGCACCGAGGCCGCCGCCCACCTGCTCGCCTCCACCTCCCTGCCCATGGCGGCGGTGGCGGTGCGGTGCGGGTTCGGGACGGCGGAGACGTTGCGGCAGGCGTTCATCGACCGGTACGGTGTCCCGCCCTCCCACTACCGGCTCACCCAGGCCGCCGGCTGACCCTCCTGGCATGGTCCGGTTCGTCCGGACTCTGGCTAATGTGTCTGCGATGGACGGCGACCGGGTCATTGGCGGCTACACGCTGCGACGCCTGCTGGGGCGCGGCGGCATGGGCGAGGTGTACCTCGCCGCCACCCCCACCGGCGGCCTGGCCGCCGTCAAGCTCATCCACCCCGCCCTCGCCGGCGACCCCGCCTTCCGGCGCCGCTTCGAACGCGAAGTGGCGGCCGCGCGACGGGTCGCCAGGTTCTGCACCGCGCCCGTCCTCGACGCCGGGATCGACGACGGCGTCGCCTACCTCGTCACCGAATACGTCAAAGGGCCCGACCTCGCCCGGGCCGTCCGCGAGCAGGGGCCGCTGTCGGGCGGCAACCTCGAAGCGCTGGCCGTCGGCGTCGCCACCGCACTGAGCGCCATCCACGGCGCCGGCGTCATCCACCGCGACCTCAAACCCGGCAATGTGCTGCTCTCCCCCCTGGGGCCGCGCGTCATCGACTTCGGCATCGCCCGGCTCGTCGGCCACGACGCCCTCTCCAGCCAGACCATCCTGGGGACACCCGCGTTCATGGCGCCCGAACAGGCGCGCGGCGAGCCTTTGACACCCGCCGCCGACGTGTTCTCGTGGGGCGGGGTGATCGCGTTCGCGGGCACGGGGCAGCCGCCGTTCGGCAGCGAATCCTCGGAGGCGGCGCTGTGGCGGATCGCCCACGAACCGCCGCGCCTCTCCGGGTTGGACGACGGCATCAGGGGCATCGTCGAGCGGGCGCTGGCCAAGGATCCCCTCGCTCGGCCCACCGCTTCCGAGCTGCTGGCCGAACTGGTGGGCGGCACGCGCCTGGCCACGGCCACGGAAGTGGTCGAACGCACGTGGACGGGCACCGTCACAGCCAACCTACGCACCCCCGCCGCCCCCGCCCCCACCTCCACCGCCCGCATCGCCCCCGCACCCGCCGCCACCCCGCCTGGCGCCGGGCCGGCGGTCACGCCGGTCACGCCGATCATGCCGATCGCGCCGGTTTCGGCTGCGTCGCCTGGCGCGGCGCCTTCGGCGGCGCCGACTGCGTCGTCCGGTAGCGCGCCGCCAGCGTCGTCCGGCGTCGCGCCGGGGGTCGCGCCGCTTGCGTCGCCCGGCATGGCGCCCGGGGTCGCGCCGGACAGCCCAGCGGGTGAGGTTGCGCCGCTTGCGTCGCTCAGCGCGGCGGGTGAGGTCGCGTCGCCCGTGTCGTCCGGTGGCATGCCGCTTGTCTCGTCGCCTGCGTCGCCCGGCATGGCGCCTGGGGTCGTGCCATCCGCGTCGTCCGGTGGTGCGGCTGGGGACGTGCCACTCGTGTCGTCCGGTGTTGCGCCCGCCACCTCGCCCGCACCGGCCGGTGCCGGGCGTGTCGGCACGCCGGCCGCCCCACCCGCAGGTTCCGGCGCGCGGGTCGGGTGGGCGGAGGCTGGGCACGATCGGCCGGTCGGCGTAGCGGGCACGGCTCGTTCCGGCGGGCGGCGGTGGCGTAGGTGGGTGTGGGGAGCGGCCGGAAGTGGGGCGCTGGCTCTTGGGGTTCTCGCCGCCCTGATCCTGCCCGGCCGGCTGACCGCCCAGACGTGGCCGTACGAGGCCGGGTTCGCCGACGGATGGGCCGTCGGTGCGTCCGAGGGCGGTAGCGCCCGGGCGGACGGTGGCGCCTACGAGCTGGACGTGAAGCCGGGGTGGCGGCTGTGGAAGTCCGCGCCCGTGAAGGAGCCGGAGAGCGGCGTGGTCGTCAGCGCGAAGGGCACCCTGGAGGAGGGCGAGGGGGAGTACGGTGTGTGGTGCCACGGCTCGGCGAGCTCCGGGAACCGCTACGAGTTCGGAGTGAGCGGCGCGGGCAAGGTCTCGATCGTCAAGCGCCGCACGGGCACGGAGGGCAAGATCCTGTACGGGCCGGCGGACGCACCGAGGACGGCCGCCAACCGCATCGTCGCGGAATGCGGCCAGAGCGGGAGCAGAGTGACCCTGCGAATGTGGCTGAACGAGACCCTGGTCGCCGAGGTGTCCGACGCCGACGCCCCGTACGGGCCTGGTGAGGCGGGGGTGCACGCGGCGTCGAGCGCCACCCGCCAGGCCCGCGTCCGCTTCGAGTCCTTCGCCGTCAGACCGGCGACCGGCACGTGAGGCCGGCAAGCCGGTGAACACTCGGTCCGGCGACCCCGACCCGCCGCAGTCCAGCGTGCCAGGTCCGCCGCGGTTCGGCGTTCTCGGCCCGCTGCGCGTCGTCGGCGGCGGCGGTGGCAGTGGGGGAGCCCACGATGGCGGAGACGGTGGTGGCGCCAGCGTCGGTGGTGGTGCCCGCGATGGCGGCGGCAAGGATGGTGGTGCCCACGTCGGTGATGCCCACGACGGCGGCGGCCGTGACGGCGGCGGCCGTGACGGCGGCGGCGGTTGGGCTCCGGGGCCGGCCAAGCACAGGGCGTTGCTGGCGGCGTTGTTGCTGGCGGCGGGTGAGCGGGTGCCGGTGGAGCGGTTGTTGTCCGCCGTCTGGGATGACCGGCCGCCGGCCTCCGCCGAGTCCGTGCTCCGCGTGTACGTCAGTGCGCTGCGCAAGAGTGTCGGCGGTATCCGTACCGTGCCCGGGGGGTACCTCCTCGACGTCGAGCGGGACGACGTGGACTGCCACCGCTTCGAGCGGCTGGTCGCGGCGGCCAGGCAGGCGCGGGAGGCCGGGCGGGTGGCGGAGGCGGCCGACGGGCTCAGGGCGGCGCTGGGGCTGTGGCGGGGGCAGAGCGCGCTCGCGGACGTCGAGTCGTCGGTGCTGCGGCGGGCGTACGGGGTGCCGCTGGAGGAGTTGCGGCTCACCGCGCTGGAGGAGCGGGTGGAGCTCGACCTGCGGCTGGGCCGGGGCGCCGAGGTGGTGGGCGAGCTGCGGGCCCTCGTCGCGGCCCACCCGCTGCGGGAACGCGCCTGGGTCCGCCTCATCGAGGCCCTGCACCAGGCGGGGCGCAGGTCGGAGGCGTTGGACGCGTACCAGGACGTGCGGCGGACGCTGGTGGAGGAGCTCGGCCTGGAACCTGGGGCGGAGCTGGTGGCCGCACATCAGCGCGTATTGAACGACATCGGCTCGCTGGCCCGCGGCGCGCTGGATGTGGCGAGCGCGGGTGGTGCGGTGCCAGGCGCGATAAGTGGGGTGCCTTACCTGGCGGGTGCGGCGCTGGGCGTGCCGGGCGCGGTGCCGGGAATGGCGAATGCGGCGCTGGGCGTGCCGGGCGCGGTGCCGGGCGCGGCGAGCGCCGTGCCGGGCGTGATGGGTGTGGTGCCGGGCGCGGCGGGCGTGATCGATGGCCTCGCGGGTGGGGTTGGTGCCCTCGGGGCGGTGGGGTCGGTCAATGAGTTGCCGCCGGATATTTCCGACTTTGCGGGGCGGCGGGCGGTGCTCGGCTGGATCGCGCGCATGGCCGGCGAACGTGCCTCGGCCCCCGTTCACCTGGTGCTGCACGGCCCGCCCGGCTGCGGCAAGTCAGCCCTGGCCGTGCATGCCGCCACCACGCTGGGTCAGCAGGACGGCCTTCCGTACGACCGCCTGTATGCCGTGCTCGGGGCGCGTCCGCCCGGTGCTGTGCTGGAGGACCTGCTTCGGTCGCTCGGGTGCCCGGACGGTGCGGTGCCGGCTGCGTTGGACGAGCGGGTGCGGTTGTATCGGAGCGTCACGGCTCGCAGGCGGTTGCTCGTCGTGTTGGACGATGCTGCCGACGAGGCCCAGGTGCGGCCGTTGCTTCCCACGGGGCCCGGCAGTCTCACGCTGGTGACGAGCCGGTCGCCGCTGGCGGGGCTGGAGGCGGCGCGGGCGTACGAGCTGGGGCTGCTTGACGAGGACGAGGCGATGGCGCTGCTCGGCGGCGTGGCCGGGCACGATCGGGTAGGTGCGGAGCCCGAGGCCGCTGCCCGGATCGTCCGGCTGTGTGGGTATCTGCCCTTGGCGTTGCGTATCGCGGGCTCCCGGTTGGCCAGGAAGCGGGGCTGGACGCTCGGCCATCTGGCGGGGCGGCTGAGTGATGAGCGGCGGCGGCTCGACGAGCTGAGCGCGGGTGATCTCGCCGTCCGGGGCAGCCTCGCCCTGGGGTACCGGGGGCTGCCGGACCGGGAGCGGCGGATCCTGCGCCGGCTGGGCGCGCTGTCCGCGCCCGACTTCGCGCCCTGGGTGCTGGGTGCGGACCTGGAGCCGCTGGTGGAGGCGGGGCTGCTGCAGTCGCGCGGGCTGGACGAGGCCGGCCAGGAACGGTACGGATGGCACGACCTGACCCGGCTGTACGCCGCCGAACGCCTGGCCGAGGAGGACGGCGGCCCGGCCGGGGTGCTGGCGGCCATGGCGGGCGAGATCCTGGAGCGGACCCGCCAGGCTCGCGAGGCCCTCCTCCCGGCCGAGCCCGGCACCGGCCGCACCGAACTCCTCCCACCTGCGACAACGGCGCACGGCCACCCGTCTTGGAACCGCCCGCCGGGAGAGGACGGCCACCTGTCGTGGGGCGGTCCCCTGGCGGTGGACGCCGGCCCGTCGGGGTGGCGTTCGGCGGAGGGGGCAGGGGCTCAGCCCTTCTCCGGGCGTAGTGGGTGGTCGCGGCCCGATGGTGGGCTGGAGACGGGGTGGTTGCGGCAGGAGGCACGGTGGTTGAGTGCTGAGCGGCGGTTCCTAGTGGCAGCGGTCGAGGACTTCTACCGGGCCGGTCTGTACGAGGCCGCGTGGCGGCTGGCGTTCTACCTGACGCCGCTGTTCGAGCTCGGCGCCCACCACGACGACTGGCACGCGACGACCGCGACCGGGCTGGACGCGGCCAGGGCGGCGGGCCACCGGCACGGCGAGGCGCTGCTGTTGCGCGGCCTGGCCGACCTGCACCGGGCGGAGGGCCGCACGGACGCGGCGGCAGCGGCGCTGAGGGCGGCCCAGCCGCTGGTGGAGGGGCTGGAGCTGGCGCGGATCACGCTCAGGCTGGGCCTGGTCCAGGCCGTCGCGGGCGGGGCTCCGGTCCAAGGCGCCAACGAACGGGGCCAGGACTCAGGGGGACGGGGCCAGGCGGCCGGCCGGAGCCCGGGGCGGGCCGTGGGCGGGCGGCGGGCGTCGGAGGTGATGGAGGCGGAGCGGGCGTTCGTGCGGGCGTTGGGGGTGTTCGAGGAGGCGGGTGACCGGCGGGGGCGGGCCGACGCGCTCCGGGCGCTCGGCTCCCTGCGTGGGGACGAGGCGGCGTTGCAGGAGAGCCTGGACGGCTACCGGGAGCTGGGCGATCTGCGGGGTGCGGCGGAGGCGCTGCTCGACCTGGCGAGGCTGCATCTGGCGGCCCGGAGCCACGGTCAGGCCCGTGACTGTGCGCGGCGGCGGCTGGAGATCAATCGTCGCCTCGGTGACCGGTTGCCGGAGGCGGTGGCGTTGCTCGTACTGGCTGAGATCGAGGAGGCGGCGGGCGCGCCGGCAGCGGCGGCGCAGGCGGCGCGGGCGGCGCTGGAGACGTTCACCGCGTACGGGGAGCGGCGGGGTGCGGCGCGGGCGCGGCTGGCGCTGGCGAGGGCGGGGTTGGAGCTCGGCGAGCTGGATGAGGCGGTTGAGACCCTTGTGAGAGGTATGGAAGAGTTTGACCGCCTCGGTGATGAAGAGGTCAAGGCCGAGGCCGACAGGCTTGCCAGGGAGGCCGCCAGGCGGCGTGATCGGCGCATATAGCCGACTATGCGGATCCTGAAGGTCGCCTCCCTAGGGTGAGGGCCACAATCCCGACAACGAAAGTGACCACGTAATGCGTAAGACGTTCGCGCTGGCTGTGGCGGCGATCGCGCTGGCAGGTTGCGGTGTGCTGCCGGGTCAGCAGGGCGGAGGCGGTGAGGAGCGGCAGACGCGGGCCGCCGCCGAGGGGCAGGCCACGCCCGCTTCCACGGCCCCTCAGGAGCAGGCGAGCAGCGCGCCGCCGCAGCAGACGGAGGTGATCGCCAGCCGCGAGGCCAAGGTCGGCGGCGGCGACACGTACGGCAAGGCGCGCGTCGACGTCACCGGCCTCAAGCGGCAGGGCCGCACCCTCAGCCTCACCTGGACGGTCACGGCCCTCGACGGCGACGTCAACCTGCACAACGGCCTGGGCAGTGGCCCGCTCGACTTCACCGTCTCGTCCGTCTCGCTGATCGACCCGGTCAACGCCAAGCGGTACCGGGTGGCGCGCAACGGCACGGACCAGGGGGCCGCGTGCGTGTGCTCCGGCACGCAGGGCCAGTTCCTGAAGCCGGGGGAGGCGTCCACGCTGTACGCGGTGTTCGCGGCCCCGCCCGCGGACGTCACGAAGATCAACATCGAGATGCCGATGTTCGGCGTGATCACCGATGTTCCGATCTCTTAGCGTCGCCCTGGCCCTCGTCCTGTCCCCGACCCCCGCCCCCAGCCCGCCCGCGAACGCCACCGGCGCCGTCGAGGACCTCGTCCTGCCCGTCGAGGACATCGTGGGCGAGATCGAGTCCATGGACGGCGCCGAGAGCGAGAGCAAGGTGGGCCGGCAGGTCACGGTCGCGGTGACCAGCGACGTGCTGTTCGCCCTCGACAAGTGGCGGCTCACGGACAAGGCCCGGCAGCGGCTGGCCAAGGTGGCCCAGAAGGTACGGGACGAAGGGGCAGGCGGGGTCGTCAAGATCGAGGGGCACACCGACGACCAGGGCACCGACGCGTACAACCAGACCTTGTCGCAGCGGCGCGCGCAGGCCGTCGAGAGCGAGATGCGGCACCTGCTGTCGGCGGCCGGGGTGACGCTGGAGGCGCGCGGGTACGGCGAGAGCCGGCCCAAGGTGCCCAACATGGTCGGCGGCAAGCCCGTGGAGAAGAACCGCGCCAGGAACCGGCGCGTCGAGATCGTCTTCACGGCCAAGCAGTAGGGCCGCGCAGTAGAGGGCGGGCGGGCGGACAGTGACGGACGCCCGCCGCGGGTGCGGACGGGCGCGCGGACGGTGACGGACGCCCGCCGCGGGTGCGGACGGGCGCGCGTGGTGCACCACCGTCACCTGCCCGGGACGCGTGAGCAGGCGTGTCACTCGCCCGGGAGCTGCCCCAAAGTCACGTTGAGCGTCTCGGTGCGGCCGTTCGAGCGGATCACGCCCACCCTGGCGTGGTCGCCGGGCTTGAGGGTGGTGATGGTCTCGGCCAGGAGCGCCATCGTCGTCGTGTCCTTGCCGTTGATCGAGACGATCACGTCCCCGGCCCGGATGCCGGCCTTCTCGGCGCCGCTGCCCCGGTCGACGCTCGCCACCCCGACCCCGCTCGGCTGGCCGTCGGAGCCGATGACCGTGCTGCCGCGGATGCCGAGGGCGGCCCGGTGGCTGTTGGTGACCCGGCCGTCCTTGACGATCTGGCGGGCGATGTCGGTGGCCGTGTTGCTCGGGATGGCGAAGCCGATGCCGGGCGCGGCGCCGCCGCCCAGGTCGGGGTCGGTGGCGGCGAGCGTCGGGATGCCGATGACGTGGCCGGACAGGTCCACGAGCGCGCCGCCGCTGTTGCCCGGGTTGATGGCGGCCGAGGTCTGGATGGCGCCGGCGATGGTGGCGCCGGGCGAGTCGGGGTTCTGCGGCTCGGTCACCGTACGGCCGAGCGCGGAGACGATGCCGTTCGTGACGCTCCCGGACAGCCCCAGCGGGTTGCCCATGGCCAGCACGATCTGCCCCACCCGCAGCTTCGACGAGTCGCCGAACCGGGCCGGCTTGAGCCCGTCGGGCCGGTCCACCTTGATCACGGCCAGGTCCCCGCCGGCGAACGACTTGACCAGCCGGGCCGATCGCGGCGGGCCGCCGGTGGCGATCGTCACGTTCATCTGCGTGGCCTGTCCGACCACGTGCGCGTTCGTGACGATGTGCCCCTGCGTGTCGAACACGATGCCCGACCCGAGCCCCACCTTCGTGGTGATCTGCACGATGGACGGCAGGACGTCCGAGATGACCTTCTCGTACGCCGCCTCCAGCGCCTGCGGGGACGAGGTGGGCGAGGCCGCCGTCGTGCTCGGAGTCGAGGGCGGCGCCGTGGTGGTGGAGGGCGGCGCGGACGGGCTGACGGTGCCTGTGGTGGTGGGGGGAGGCCCGCAGCCGGCGACCAGTACGGCTGCGGCGGCCAGTCCTGCGGCGATCTCCCTCATGGGGAGACTCTTCCCAGCTCAGCCCGAAAGATACGCTTCCCGGACGTTCCTCCTGCTCAGCTTGCCTGTCGGCGTACGGGGGAGCGATTCGCGGTACTCGATCAGCCGGGGATGCTTGAGCCTGGCCAGCCGGGGCGCGCAGTGCCGCAGCAGCTCGGCCGTGAGCTCGTCGCCGCCCGACACCCCGGCCGCCGGCTGCACCAGCGCCACCACCTTCTGCCCCCACTCGGGGTCGGGCACGCCGATCACCGCGACGTCGGACACGGAGGGGTGCTCCAGCAGCGCCGCCTCGATCTCGGCCGGGTAGATGTTCACGCCGCCGGAGATGATCAGGTCGGTCCTGCGGTCGAGCAGGAACAGGTAGCCGTCCTCGTCGAGGTAGCCGATGTCGCCCGGGGTGTAGTCGTGCCCGCGCATGGCGGCCGCCGTCTTGTCCGGGTCGCCGTGGTACTCGAAGCGGTTGATCCCGCCGATGTAGACCAGGCCGGGGGAGCCGGGCGGCACCTCGTTGCCGTCCTCGTCCACGATCGTGAACGACATCCCGTCCAGCGCCCTGCCGACCGTGCCCGGCTTGGCCAGCCACTCCTCGGAGGAGACCATGGTGGCCACGGCCGCCTCGGTGGAGCCGTAGTACTCCCACAGCACCGGCCCGAGCCAGTCGATCATCGCCTGCTTGGTGGCCGGCGGGCACGGGGCCGCACCGTGGTAGAGATGGGTGAGGGACGACAGGTCGTACGACTCCTTGTCCGGCACCGCCAGCAGCCGGTGGAACATCGTCGGCACCATGAACGCGTTCGTCACCCGGTACCTCTGGATCAGCTCCAGCGCGGCGGCCGCCTCGAACCGCTCCGGCGCGACGATCGCGTGCCCGAACTGCAGCGCCATCATCGCCTGCCCGTACGGCGCCGAGTGGTAGAGCTGCGAGCACACCAGGTGCACCCCGCCCATCGGCAGCCCGAAGTGCCGCCAGCTCTTGCGCATCAGGATCGGGTACAGCTCCTCCGGCGTCAGGTCCAGCAGCCGCCGGCGCACGCCCTTGGGGCGTCCGGTGGTGCCGGAGGTGTAGAGCATCATCGAGCCGGCCCGCCGGTGCTCGGGCGCGGCGGCGGACTGGCCCGCGACGAGCTCGTCCACGGACAGGGCGCCCGGCCCGACGACCACTTTCGCGCCGCAGTCGCCGATGATGTAGTCGATCTCCTCGGTGGTGAAGTGCCAGTTGACGGGGACGAGGTAGGCGCCGATCTGGTACGTGGCCAGCATCATCGTCAGGGCGTCGGCCCCGTTCTTCAGCACCGTCACCACACAGTCGCCCGGAGCGACTCCGCGCGAGGTCAGGCCGTGGGAGGCGCGGTTGACGCGGTCCAGCAACCGGCCGTAGGTCATGCCCTCGTCGCCGAGGAGGGCGGGGCGTTCAGGGTCGTTGGCGGCGATCTCGTAGAAACCCCTCATGTCCGCAGACCTTACAGAATTAGATTCTGCTGGGGGAATAGAGGAATTGTCCCGCTCTGTAGTGACGTAATCTCAAGGCCATGGCGGACGACGGCGAGCGCAGGCGCACTTACGATTCACCCACCACCCCGTTCCGCAAGGTCGTCCTGCCCGCGGAGGAGACCATCCGGATCTCACGGCCGCCCGCGCCCGGGGCCTCCGGGCCTGCCTCTGGTACGGCCGAGGAGCAGTCACCTGCACCTGGGCAGCCGGCCGGTAAGTCCGGCGGGAAGGGCGCTGGCTCGTCCACAGGGAAGGCCGCCGACCAGCCCAAGGGGCAGGCCGCCGGGCAGGCTCCCGCGAAGACAGGAGCCAAGTCGCCCAGCCAGACGTCAGGCCAGGCTCCCGCGAAGACGCCTGCCAAGTCGCCCAGCCAGTCGCCTGGGCAGACTCCCGGCCAGTCGCAGGGGCAGGCGCCCGCACAGTCGCAGGGCAAGACTCCCGTGCAGTCGCCGGGCAAGAAGGTCGCCCCGGTGCCGAGCCAGCCGCCGAAGCGGCAGCCCCCGAGCGGGCCCTCCGCCGTGCCGCCGGCAGGCGCTCCGGGATCGGGACAGGGCAGCGGGCCGACGCAGGGCGCCGGTCGGCCCCAGAGCCCGGGCGCCTCACAGGGCGCGGCTCCAGTGCAGGGTACGAGCCCAGCGCAGGGCGCGGGCCCAGCGCAGGGTGCCGGCCAGGGGCCGGGGCAGGCGTCGGGTGCGGCGGGGCCTGGGCAAGGCGTGCCTCCGGGGCCGGGTGTGGGCTCGGGTCCCGGTAATGGGGCCGGGCCGATGCCGGTGCAAGGGGGTGCGTTGCGGGTCGGGCACCCGCCACAGCAGCAGCCGTACATGCAGCCGTTGCCGCCCGTGCCGCCGCTCCCGCCGGAGCCCAGGGGGCGCCGGCTCGGGGACATCCCGATCAGGGCGATCTACCTGGTCGGTGCGATCCTCGGCACGGTCCTGGCGGTGCTGCTCGTCTTCGTCGTGTTCCGCGGCGACGTGCCCGCCAACCAGCAGTCGGACGAGCAGATCATCCCGGTCGCGCCGGTGCCGTCCGTGTCGGTGACCCCGACGGCGTCGGCGAGCCCGACGCCGACCGAGACGCCGATCGTGCTGCCGCCGGTGCCGGAGTCGAAGAAGTTCGCCACGCTGTCCGGCACGGCGTCCCTCGTCACCGGCACGATCACCGACAAGAACAGCGGCATCTCCTACCCGAGGCTGGCCTCGCCGTGGAAGGCGAAGTCGTTCCCGCCGTTCTCGGTCGCGCAGCGCATCGGCAAGGTCGCCGTCCCGCACACGGTGATCGCCTCCGCCATGTACCCGGGTGACTCGCCGGAAAAGAAGCCCAGCACGAACGCCGACTACCGGGAGATCGCCACCCAGGCGGCCCGCTGGACGATCCGCACCCAGTACCCGGCGGGCGCCAAGCTCGACGAGTGGACCGCCTCTCAGAAGGTGCCGCTGGGGAAGGGGTGGACGCTCGGCTACAAGGTGACTTACACCTTCGACGGCAAGGAGCAGGAGGCCCAGGCCATGGTCACGGTCGTCGAAGTGGGCAAGACGAAGCCGGCGATGCTCATGGCCTCGATCCCCGAGACGAACAAGACCCGCTGGCGCGACCTGAACACGCTGGTGCAGCAGGTCCGTCCGCTGTAGCGGGCGCCCGTCGTGCCCTTTTCCCGCCGTACGGGTCGTGCGGTATGCCAGAAGCATCCTCTAGAATATGATTCTGGGCATGACTCGGACCTGGCTGGAGGATGAGCAATGGCGATCGGGTTGAGCGAGGAGCACGAGGCGCTCCGTGAGTCGGTGAGCGGCTGGGCGGAGCGGAACATCCCCTCGGAGCTGCTGCGCGCCGGCACGGAAGGACGCCCCGCGTTCTGGCCGGGCCTCGCCGAGCAGGGGCTGCTCGGGCTGCACGTGCCCGAGGAGTACGGCGGCTCCGGCTACGGGCTGCTGGAGGCGGCCGTGGCCATCGAGGCGCTGGCCGAGCGCATGGCGCCGGGGCCGTTCGTGCCGACCGTGCTGGCCAGCGCCGTGATCAACGCCTCCAAGCGCCCCGAGCACCTGGAGTCGTTCGTGGACGGCACGCTGACCGCCGCCGTCGCGCTGACCGGCTCACTGACCGGCACCCGCCGCGAGGACGGCTCACTGATCGTCTCCGGCACGGCCGAGCCCGTGCTCGGCGGCTCCCTGGCCGACTCGCTGGTGCTGCCCGTCACCACGGACGACGGCGAGGCGTGGGTGCTCATCGACGCCTCCTCCGCCACCGTCACCGAGATCAAGTCGCTCGACCTGACCAGGCCGGCCGCGAAGGTCGAGCTGACGGAGGTGGAGGTCCCCGCCGAGGGCATCCTCGACGGCGTCGAGACCGCCGACGTGCGCGACCTGGCCGCGATCCTGCTCGGCGCCGAAGCGGCCGGCCTGGCCTCGTGGTGCGTGACGGCCGCCGCCGAGTACGCCAAGGTACGCGTCCAGTTCGGCCGCCCGATCGGCCAGTTCCAGGGCATCAAGCACAAGCTGTCCCGGATGCTCGTCGCGCTGGAGCAGGCCCGCGCCACCGTCTGGGACGCCACCCGCGCCGAAGGGCAGGAGCTGCGCTTCGCCGCCGCCGTCGCCGGCGTCATGGCCCCCGACGCGGCCGTCCAGTGCGCCAAGGACGCCATCCAGACGTTCGGCGGCATCGGCTACACCTTCGAGCACGACGTCCACCTCTACTACCGCCGCGCGCTCACCCTGCGCGCCCTGCTCGGCCCGTCCGCCGAATGGGCCGCCACCGTGACCGAGCTGTCCCTCCAGGGCGTCTCCCGCGAGATGGAGATCGACCTGCCCGAGGGCGCCGAGGCGCTGCGCGAGTCGATCCGCGCCGAGATCGCCGAGATCGCCAAGCTGGAGGGCAAGGAGCAGAAGCGGGCCCTGGCCGACCAGGGGTTCGTCATGTCGCACCTGCCCAAGCCGTGGGGCCGCGACGCCAAGCCGCTGGAGCAGGTGCTCATCGCGCAGGAGCTCAAGGCCGCCAAGGTACGCCTGCCCGCCATGATCATCGGCGCCTGGGTGGTGCCGTCCATCGCCGCGTACGGCACGCCCGAGCAGCAGCAGCGCTTCCTGCCCAAGACGCTCAGCGGCGAGATGATCTGGTGCCAGCTCTTCTCCGAGCCCGGCGCCGGCTCCGACCTGGCCTCCCTCCAGATGAAGGCCGAGAAGGTCGAAGGCGGCTGGAAACTCAACGGCCAGAAGATCTGGACATCCGTCGCCCACGTCGCGGAATGGGGCATCTGCATCGCCCGCAACTCCAGCGAAGGCTCCAAGCACGAAGGCATCACGTACTTCCTCGTCGACATGAAGGCCCCCGGCGTCACCGTCAGGCCCCTCACCGAGATGACCGGCGAGAACCTGTTCAACGAGGTCTTCCTCGACGACGTCTTCGTGCCCGACGACCTCGTCGTCGGCGAGGTCGGCGAAGGCTGGAAGGTCGCCCGCAACACGCTGTCCAACGAACGCGTCTCCCTTTCGTCCGGCTCCGGCGGCACCGGCGCGTCCGTACCCGACCTGCTCGGGCTCGTCGGACGGCTCGGGCGCGAACTGACGCCCGCCGAGGCGCAGCGGGTGGCCGCAGTGGTGTGCGAAGGGCACTCCATCAACGCGCTGTCGCTGCGGGTCACGCTCAAGCAGCTCGCCGGGACCGAGCCCGGGGCCGACGCGTCCGTACGGAAGCTGCTGTCCACCTCGCACGCTCAGCACGTGTCCGAGACGGCGGTGGAGCTGCTCGGGGCCGCTGCCGTCGTCGCGGCGGACATGAAGCTCGGGGACGCCGGGTACTGGAACCGGGCCGTGCTCGCCACCCGGGCCATGACCATCTACGGTGGCACGACCGAGGTGCAGCTCAACATCATCGGCGAGCGCATGCTCGGGCTGCCTCGGGATCCGGAGCCGGGCAAGTAGGTTTCGTCCGGGCCGCCCCCACATCCTGCCCGCCCGCCCCTTCCCACCGCACTTCGGTGCTGTCCTTTAGGGGAAGGGGTGAGGGGGTACGGCCGCCGCAGGGGCCGGCCTGCGGCGACCTCGGCACGGGCAAGCCGACCGCCCCGCGGCGACCGGCGCGCGGGAGAGTCACCTGGTCTGCGGCGACCGCGGTGCGCGGGCAAGGCGGCTGGCGTGCGGAGATGGCGTGCGCGGGCGAGCCAGTTGGCCTGCGCAGATCGCTTGCGTGGGCGAGGCGGCCGGCCTGCGGTGATCGCGTGGGCGGGCAAGGCGGCCGGCGTGCGGCGGCCGCGTGGCGGGCAGGCCGAACCGGCCCGCTACGACCGCGTGTGCGGGCGCTGGCGGCTGGCCTGTGGCGGCCGCGTGCGCGGGCAAGGCGCCGCTCTGTGGTGACCGCGCGCGAGCAAGGCCGTGAGCCTGTGGCGTCTCACGCCGCAGCCGAATCTGGGGCGAGGGCCGTGCGCGTCGCGGGGCTGGCTGTGGCAAGCGCCCCTGCGCGTGGCTAATCGCCGTGGCGAGCGCAGCGCCAGCGCGGGGAGCCGAGCGGTGGGTCAGCTGTCCACCGGTTGTGGGGGGATGGCTGGGGCGGTGTCGTCAGGGGTGGGGTGGCCGATGCGGATTTCGCCGAGGCACGCCGGTGGGCCGTTGCCCTTGGTGCGGATGGACAGTTCTCCGCCCTCGCCGGCGATGCGGGCGAACGTCCGGCCGAGATCCTTGCCGGCGCGGACCTCCGTGACGCCGAGGCCGAGGCGGACCGACAGGGTGGTTGAGGCGGAGTTCAGGTAGGAGATCTGGGCGGTGTAGACGCCGCCGGGGAGGCGGCCGGGGAGGCGGAAGCGGACCTCGGACGGGCCGACCGGGACGCAGCCGCGGCGCTGCGGGAGGCGGAGGCCCTGGATGGCGACCGGCCGCAGGCGGCCCTGCGCGTCGAAGGTCAGCGGGTTCGGGACGGGGCCCGAGAGCTCGCGCAGCCAGGTCACCGGCCACGGGTGCGGGACGCCGAGCACCTTGGAGTGCAGGGCGTAGTCGTGGAAGAAGGCGGCGGCGGCGACCCCGGGCGGCACGTACGTGTCGAGCACGGCGGTGCCGCGCGGCACGCGGGTGAGCGCGAGCGTGGCCGTTCCGACGTAGTCGCGCACGGTGCGGCCGAGCGGGCGGTCGGCGTAGGCGGCCACCGACCAGACGGAGCCGGCCGTGACGGCGGCGGCCAGCGGCGCCCAGGCCCAGCGGAGCCGGGTGCGCGGGCGCAACCACGGCTGTGCCTCGCCGTCGAGGGGGATGAAGGCCAGCCCGAGCACGATGGCGACGACGGTGGCGGTGGCGGCGAGGTAGCGCAGCTCGTACCCGAGGATGCCGGGACCGAGCAGCTCGATGCGGCCGAGCAGGACCGGCACCACGTCGGCGAGCAGGAAGTAGCCGAGCAGGGTCAGCCAGGCCAGCCAGGCGCGGCGCCGCCACCGGACGGAGACGGCCACGACGGCGGCGGTGATCGCCAAGCCTGCCCAGATCAGCGCGTCCGGTGGGGCGGCCATGGCGTAGTCGTCGCCGATCGGCCGCCACTGCCAGGGGCCGCCCAGTGCGGACGGGATCAGGCCGCGCGAGCCGAGCATCCAGAAGAACTCGCCGGCCACGGCGGGGTCGGGCAGGCCGGGGGTCTGGGTCGCGTTGTTGATCTGGACGGAGTTGTAGAGGCCGGTGAAGAAGATCCAGGAGTAGGCGGCCAGCAGGGCCGTGTAGGGGAGCCAGGCCCGCCAGTATCGCCAGAGCCGTTTCCAGGCCGCCGTTGCCTCATGGGCGGAAGCCCGTGTCAGCCAGCCGGCGGTGAGCACGAGCATCAGGATCGGGATGAAGGCGGCCTTGACGAAGAACAGCAGGCCGAACAGCGTCCACGCGCACGCCGCGACCACGTGCCGGACGCGGCCGTCCCGCACGTACAGGAGGTGCGAGGAGAGAGCCATCGGCAGCGCGAGTTGCAGCGGCAGCGTCTCCAGCACGGCCGCCCACCACGACAGCGACGGGATCGTCATAGGCGTGAGCAGGTAGAACCCGAGCGGCACGAGGATCGCCGGCCGCGCCCCGAACAGCAGCCGCAGCAGCCGCAGCAGCGCCAGGCCGGCCCCGGCCTGGAGGGCGATCGTCATCGTGTGGGCCAGCACCTCGTTGTAGCCGCCGAGGCGGGCCATCGCCCAGGAGATGCCGAAGCCGCCGGGCAGCAGGTGGCCGACGTCGACCCACATGAGGTAGTCCCAGGTGAAGCCGCTCTCCTGGCCCCTGATGATGTAGTGGAAGTCGTCCTGGCGGAAGAACGTCCGTCTGACCAGCTCGTACTTCCAGACGAGCTGTACCGCCACCATCACGATCCCGGCGGCGAGCACGACGTCGCCGCCGCGTAATCGTGTCCCCTGTGCGGTCATGGCCCCCAGCCTCCCGTCCCGGCGAAGGGTAACCAGGCGGAGGTGATCAGTGGAATGGGCGTTTCTGGGTTGTGATGTCATTGCGGGATGCTGCACACCGCCCGAGCCGGGCTCGCCGCCGCCCTTCTCGGGCTGGTCCTGGGGTGCCTGGCGCTGGGGCCGGCGCTGGGGTGGGGGTTCACGCTGCTCCAGGACATGGTGTTCGTGCCGGACCCGGTGTTCTCGCGGTTCACGTTCGGGCTGGCGGGCGGGGCGGCGCGGGTGGTGCCGAGCGACGCCGTGGTGACCGCGCTGGCGCAGGTGGTGCCGGCCGAGCTGGTGCAGAAGGGGATCCTGCTGGGGATCTTCGTGCTGGGCTGCTCGGGGGCGGCGCTGCTGCTGCCGTCGCAGGCGCTGGGGCCGAGGCTGGTGGCGGGGGCGTTCTACGTGTGGAACCCGTACGTGGCCGAGCGGCTGCTGATCGGGCAGTGGGCGCTGCTGCTCGGGTACGCGGGGCTGCCGTGGGTGGTGCGGGCCGTGTGGGAGGGCCGGCGGGTGGCCGTGGCGGTGCTGCCGGCGGCGGTGGGCGGGTTCGCGGCGATGACGGTCACGGCGCTCACGGCGCTGCCCATGGCCCGGCGGACCGTGCTGGTGCGGGTGGTGGCGGTGCTGGCGGTGTTCAGCCTGCCGTGGCTGGTCCCGACGGCGTTGCGGCCGGAGGGGATCGACGGGGATCCGGTGGGGGTGGACGCCTTCGCGGCCAGGGCCGACACGCCGTTCGGGACGGTGGGGAGCCTGCTGTCGCTGGGCGGGATCTGGAACAGGTACGCGGTGCCGCCGGGCTACGAGAGCGTCGTCGGGGCGTCGGCCAGGCTGGCGCTCACCCTTGTCGGGGTCGTCTTCTTCCTGCGCTCGGAGGTCCCGTACAAGCGGCGGCTGGGCGTGGCGGCGGCGATCGGGCTGGGCGTGGCGTGTGTGGGGGTGAGCGAGCCGGGGCGGGCGGCGTTCCGTTGGGTCGTGGGGGAGGTGTGGGGCGGGTTCGCGGTGTTCAGGGACGCCCAGCAGTACGTGGCGCCGCTGGCGCTGGTGGCGGCGCTGGGGCTGGGGCTGCTCGCCGAGCGGGTGGCCCGGGACCGGGTGTGGGTGGGGGCGCTCGCCCTGGTGCCGGTGGCCGTGCTGCCGACCATGGCGTGGGGCTCGCTGGGGCGGCTCGGGGCGGTGTCGTACCCGGAGAGCTGGACGGCCGCGCGGGAGGTGATCGCGCGCGATCGGGACGCGGGTGACGTGCTGGTGCTGCCGTTCGAGTCGTACCGGCGGTTCCCGTGGAACGGCGGCCGGGCGGTGCTGGATCCGGCGCAGCGCTTCTTCGCCACGCCGGGCCGGCGGGTGGTCTCCAACGATGCCGTACGGGTCGGCGGCATGGTCGTCGAGAGCGAGGATCCACGGGTCCAGGGGCTAGAACAGGTACTAGAAGGCAGTTCACCCGACCTGCCGGGAGCGGGATTTCGCTACGTGATAGTCGACTCGGGGACAGTTGAAGAACGGCAGCGCTTCGGCATGTGGCTACGGAGTGCGAGGGTCCTGGTCGATACCGGTGACCTGCGGTTGTACCGTTTCGACGGCCCGGTGACGGCGGTTCCGCCGGAATAGGTGCGCTGATCAGCGTCTTTGTTAAGATTTCGTCTAGCTACTTCCGAGTAGCAAGAATTGGTTCTAGGTTTAGGGACGCCCGCACCACTGTCCGCTCGAGGAGGAACCCCGTGATCAAGATCCTCTTAGCAGCGATGATCGGCGTCGCCGTTGCGGCACTCGTGGCGACGGTCACCACCGTCTCCTTCACCGGCGCCACCGCAACGCCGGTCAACCAGCCGCTCTACAACTACGGCGACCGGTAACCCGAGCCGACCATGCCACCCTCTCCGCAAGGGGACGAGAGGGCGAGCCGGCCACCACTGCTTGAGATCGTCGTTCCGGCCCACAACGAGGAACGACGGCTTCCCGGGGGGCTCCTGCAGCTGTGCGCGAAGCTTGCCCGCATGCCGTTCCCCACGTCCGTCATCGTCGTGGACAACAACAGCACCGACCGCACGGCCGAGATCGTCAGCGGCTGGCCGCGCGGCTCCGTGCCCGTCCGCCTCATCCAGTGCGCGACCCCGGGCAAGGGCGCGGCCGTCAAGGCCGGGCTGCTCGGCACCAGCGCCCCGTTCGTCGGCTTCTGCGACGCCGACATGGCCACCGACCTCGACGCCATCGACGTGGCGCTCGGGCTGCTGCTGTCCGGCGAGCGCGTCGTGATCGGCTCCAGGGCGCACGGCGGCTCGCACGTCGAGAACCGCCACAGCAAGGTCAGGGAGCTGGGCGCGTTCGGGTTCCGTGCGCTGGCCGGCGCGCTCGTACGGGGCGTCGGCGACACCCAGTGCGGCTTCAAGTTCTTCGACGGCGTGCTTGCCCGCGAGACCGCCGCGCGGCTGCGGACGCCGGGCTTCGCGTTCGACGTCGAGCTGCTCGCGCGCTGTGTCGAGCGGGGCTCGACGGTACGGGAGATCCCCGTCCGCTGGCACGACATGCCCGGCTCGCGCTTCTCCCCGGCCCGGCACACGCTCGGCATCGTGCTGGAGCTCGGCCGGATCTGGCTGCGGCTGCACACCAGGCCCCGTCCGGCCACGGCCGCGCACCCGGCCTGGGAGCCGCCGCTCGACCCCGTCGGATATCCGTGAAGATCGCTGTCGTCAACTGGCGTGACCCCTGGCATCCCCAGGCCGGCGGCGCCGAGACGTTCGCCTGGGAGCTGGCCCGCCGCCTCGCGCGCGCGGGCCACCGGGTGTGCTTCGTCACGGCCCGGGCACCCGGGCAGCGCCGGCGCGACACCGTGGAGGGGGTGCGTTTCGTCCGGATGGGCGGGGTCTTCTCCGTCTATCCGCTGGTTCTGGGCTGGCTGCTGCTCAGGAGAGGCCGCTTCGACGCGGTGCTCGACTGCCAGAACGGGATCCCGTTCTTCACCCCCTGGGTGGTACGGCGGCGCACCCGCGTGGTGTGCGTGGTGCACCACGTGCACGACCGGCAGTTCGGGGTGCACCTGCCGGGGTGGCTGGCCGCGTTCGGGCGCTTCCTGGAGGGGCCCGTGTCGCGGTGGAGCTACCGGCGGCACGCGAGCGTGGCGGTCTCGCCGTCCACGGTGCGGGCCATGCGGGAGCGGCTCGGGTGGCGCGGTCCCGTGCACATCGTGTCGAACGGGGTGAGCATCGCTCAGCCCGGAAACATCGTGAAGAGTCCGGTTCCGCGGCTCGTGTGCCTCGGCCGGCTCGTCGCGCACAAGCGGGTCCACCTGCTCCTCGACGCCGTCGCCGAGCTGCGCCGGCAGCGGCCCGGCCTGGTCGTGGACATCATCGGCCGCGGCCCCGAGGAGGCGGCCCTGCGAGCCCGGCTGCCCGAGGGCGTCACCCTGCACGGCTACCTGCCGGAGGAGGACAAGGCCCGCCTCGTCGCCCAGGCGTGGCTGCACGTGAGCACCTCGCAGGGCGAGGGGTGGGGGCTGAGCGTGCTGGAGGCCGCCGCGCTGGGCGTCCCGACCGTGGCGTTCGACGTGGACGGGCTGCGTGACGCCGTACGGCACGGCGAGACGGGCTGGCTGCTGCCGGAGGGCACCGACCTGGCCAAGGGCATCGGCGCGGCACTCGACGAGCTGGACCACACTTATACCGTGAAATGTCGGGAATGGGCCGGGCGGTTCTCCTGGGACCGCAGCGCCGAGCGCCTCACCGCCCTGCTGGAGGGCTCCGACCCGGGACCGGGCTGGGAGGAGCGGTGAGCAAACGGCCACCGGAAGGAGCGGCGGGCGAGCGGCCACCGTCCAGACCCCAAGCGCCGACCGCGCTTCCCACCGCGCTCCCCACCCTGCTTCCCACCGACAAGCTCGTGGCCGGCCGCCGCACCGGCGCCGGCCGCCCGGTGGGCGAGGCGGCCCGGCGCCGCCTCTGGCTGCTGCTGTGCTGCCTCGGCTTCGGCCTGCTGGCCTTCACCACCAAGCCGGGCCACCTCATCTCCGACACCAAGATGGACCTCGCGCTCAACCCGGTCGGCTGGCTGGAGCGCGCCGCCCACCTGTGGGACCTGCAGCACTTCGGCCAGCTCCAGAACCAGGTGGCCGGCTACATCTTCCCGATGGGCCCGTTCTTCGCGCTGGGCGACCTGGCGGGCGTCGCGCCGTGGGTGACGCAGCGCCTGTGGCTGACGCTGCTGATGTGCGTGGCCTTCCTCGGCGTGGAGCGGCTGGGCCGGCAGCTCGGCATCGGCACGCCGGGCACCCGCATCGTGGCCGCGCTGGCGTACGCGCTGGCCCCGCGCACGCTGTCGATCCTCGGCGAGATCTCGATCGAGTGGCTGCCCGCCGCGATGCTGCCGTGGATCCTGATCCCGCTGCTGACCGCCTCGGAGACGGGCCAGCGGGCGCGCGGGGCCATCAGGTCGGCGCTGGCCGTGGCGCTGTGTGGCGGCGTGAACGCGGTCGCCGTGCTGGCCGTGCTGGTCGCGCCCGTCCTCTACATCGTGACCAGGCCGTACCCGGTGCCGCGCTGGCGGCTGCTGGCCTGGTGGTCGGGCGCCGTCGCGGTGGCCACCCTGTTCTGGTCGCTGCCGCTGCTGCTGGTGGGCCGCTACGCGTTCAACTTCCTGCCGTACACCGAGACCGCGAGCACCACGACGGCCGTCACCTCGCTCACGAACGTGCTGCGCGGCGCCTCCGACTGGGTGCGCTACCTGCCGCTGAACGGCGTCTTCGAGCAGCCGCCCGGCTTCACGATCGCCACCTCCGCGACCATGGTCGTCGTCACCGGCGTGCTGGCCGCGCTCGGCCTGGCCGGGCTGTCGCGCCGCGACCTGCCCGCCAAGGGGTTCGTGGTGGCGATGTTCCTGGTCGGCGTGGTGGCGCTGGTGGCGGGGCACGCCGGCGCGCTGGAGCCGATCGTGGCCGAGCCGGTGCGCTGGCTGCTCGACGGGCCGCTCGCGCCGCTGCGCAACCTGCGCAAGTTCGACCCGCTCGTCCGGCTCGCGCTCGCCTTCGGGCTGGCCCACCTGCTGGTACGCGCCAGGCTCCCGCTGCGGACGACGGCCGTGGCCGCGTTCGTCGCGCTCGTGCTGCCCGTCTTCAACCAGGGCCTGGCCGCGCCCGGCGACTTCCAGCAGGTGCCGTCGCACTGGCGGGAGGCGGCCGACTGGCTCGACCGCAACGCCGGCGACGACGGCGTGCTGGTGGTGCCGGGCGCCAAGTTCGGCGAGTACGTCTGGGGCCGCCCCCTGGACGAGCCCCTGCAAGCCCTGACCACCGCCCGCTGGACGGCGAGGCAGATCACCCCGCCCGGCTCCGTGGGCCTGAGCAGGCTGCTCGACGCCATCGACCAGCGGCTCACCGCCGGCCAGGGCTCGCCGGGGGTGACGGCCGTGCTGCGCCGCCTCGGCGTCCGCTACCTGCTCGTCCGCAACGACCTCAACCGGGCCACCCTCCAGGGCGCCTGGCCGTCGCGCATGTACGAGGCGCTGCGCGAGTCGCCCGGCATCAGGAAGGTGCGCTCGTTCGGCGACCTGGTCGGCGACCGGGAGACCGACGACGCGGTGAACCAGGTGGACGCCCCGTTCCCCGCGCTCGACCTGTACGAGGTGTCCGGCAGCTCCGACCTGGTCTCCGTCCAGCCGGCCGCCGACGCGCTGGCCGTGCGGGGCGGGCCCGACTCGCTGCTGGCCATGGGCGATCTCGGCCTGCTGGACGAGGGCCCGGTCCTGGTCAACGGCGACGCCGGCACCCGCGAGGCGCCGACCGTGGTCAGCGACGCGCTGCGGCTGCGCGAGCGCTCGTTCGGCGAGATCCGGTCGAACTGGTCACCCACCCTCACGGCCGACAGCAAGGCGGATTTCGGCGGCGTCAGGGAGCTGGACCTGCTGGAGGACGGCTGGCTGGAGGAGACGGCCGTGGCCGAGTACCACGGCATCGCCGGCATCAGCGCGTCCTCCTCGGTCGCGGACCCGTACGCGATCGCCGGGATCAGCAGCAGCGGCAGCGGCCCGTGGGCGGCCATGGACGGCAACGTGGAGACCGGCTGGCAGAACGACGGCTCCAAGTCCCCGCAGGGCGAATGGCTGCGGGTGGACCTGGCCGGGCGGATGCGGCTGCCGTACCTGAACGTCATGTTCGCCCCCGACCTGCTGCTCGGCCAGTCCGTGCGGCGGATCGCCGTGGAGACCGAGGCCGGCAGCCTGGTGCAGGACGTCACCAACAGCACCGACCCGCAGCGGCTGCGCGTGCCCGACGGGCCGACGACCTGGGTGCGGCTCAAGGTCGTCCGGACGGCGAGCGCGACGTGGAGCTACGGCCAGCGGATCGGCATCGTCGAGCTGTCGATCCCCGGCGTCACGGCCGGCCGCACGATCCGGCTGCCCGGCGAGGGCGACGTCTACGTCATGGACCGGGGGCTCGACGAGCGGCCCGCGTGCATGCGCAACCCGTACCGGTGGGTGTGCAACGAGGTGGCGCTGGCCAGGAAGGGGGAGGAGACCGGGTTCGACCGGACTTTCAGCACCGCGTCCGGCTCGACGGTGAACGTGCGGGGAACCGCCGTGCTGAAGGATCCCGCGCTGGTCGACCGCTTCACCCGCATCCGTGCGGACCTGACCACCGTGACCGGCTCCTCCCAGCTCAGCGACGACGCCGTGGTCGCGCCCAGGTCGGCGTTCGACGCGGACGGGAGCACCACGTGGATCCCGGACGCCGACGACGCCGAGCCGACGCTCACCCTCGCCTGGAAGGGCAAGCGGAAGATCTCGCGCATCCAGATCGGCCGCCCGGGCGGCGACAAGCAGCCGCTGGACGTGATCGTGAGCGGCGACGGCGGGCAGGTGCGCGGCGGGCGGGTGGACGAGCGCGGCAACCTCACGTTCAAGGCCATGTCCACCTCGCGGCTCAAGCTCCGCTTCACCCCGTTCTCCAAGCGGCTGCAGGTGACCGAGCTGGTGGTGCCCGGCGTCGACCCGGTGGGGCGGCCCGCCGACGTCCCGCTCCGGCTGGCCTGCGGGCTCGGGCCCAGGATCGAGGTGAACGGCAAAGCCATCCCGACCAAGGTCGCCGGCACCCACGCCGACCTGCTCGAACAGCGGCCCGTGCAGATCCTCGGGTGCTCGAAGGCGGAGCTGGCCGAGGGGGACAACCGGGTGCGGGTGGCCGGCTGGGACCCGTACACGATCGACTCGCTCGTGCTCGGCACGCTGCCGCGCCGGCCGGACGGCGTGGAGGGCTCGGTGTCGCGCGGCATCTGGACCACCTCCGCCCGCGAGGTCACGGTGAGCGCGCCGAAGGACGCGTTCCTCGTCGTCAACGAGAACTACAACGCCGGGTGGCGGGCGCAGATCAGCGGCAAGACACTCAAACCCATCCGGATCGACGGCTGGAAGCAGGGCTGGGAGCTGCCCGCCGGCACCCAGGGGACCGTCAGGCTCGACTACCTGCCCGACCGCCCCTACCGGCTGGCGTTGCTGCTCGGGCTGGCCGGGATCGCGTTGCTGGCGCTGGCCGCGCTGGCGCTGCGCGGGCCCCGTCCCGAGCACGTGCGCGAGACGGCCGCCGCGGCCTCCGGGCGGCTGGCCCGGCCGCGGGCGCCGGTCGTGGTGGTGCTCGCGCTGGCGTTCGGCGGCTGGGTGGCGAACTGGCAGGGCATGCTCGCGGTGCTCGCCGCCGTGCTCGTGACGCTGCTGCTGCGGGCCCGCGGGCGGCCCGCGCACTGGGCGGCGGCCGGAAGCTTCGGCGTGGCCACGGTGTCGCTGGCGGCCGCCATGGTGCTGCGCGACTACGGCATCGACGTGGAGCCGCTGATGGACCACGTGCCGCAGCTCGCCGCCGCGGCGGCCGTGGGCGTGCTGTTCGGCCAGCTCGTCACGGAGCCGGCGCGGCCGGCAGCGGAGCCCGCGCGGGAGCGGGCGGAGCAGGTGCTGACCGGTGTCCGCTGAGCCTGAGCGCGGGCACCTCGATGAGGTGGTGGCTGCCGACGCTCAGCAGCATCGTCACCATGAACGACACCGCCGCCACGCTCGCGAAGTCGCCCTGGAACGGCTGCGCGCCGGTGAGCTTGAGCTGCAGCGTGATCACCGGCGCGTGCCAGAGGAAGAAGCTGTAGGAGATGCGGCCCAGGTAGGCGCCGACGGGGTTGCCGAGCACCCGGTTCCGCAGCGAACCGGGGCGGGAGGCCAGCGCGAACGGCGCCACCAGGAGCACGGCCACCGCCGTCTCCAGGCTGACCCGCCACAACGACTGCGACAGGGTGGGCAGCGTGAGCGTGCGGGGGCCGGCCAGCTCGGTGCTGAGCACGGCGTACAGCAGGCCCGCCAGCACGAGGAGCTGCGGCGCCAGCGAGTCGATCACGCGGCTGTGCCCGATCCACACCGACAGCACCGCCATCGCCATGCCGCAGGCGAAGTAGACCAGGTGGTACGGCAGCAGCAGCGCGATCTGCGGCTGCTCGAACAGGCGGGCGGCGACCACCGCGGCCACGGTGATCATCGGCAGCACGCCGATGCCGACCAGCAGCCGCACCGGCTTGTTGCCGCGGCGCGCGAAGCGGTGCAGCAGCCAGGCCAGGATCGGCAGCAGCACGTAGAACGACATCTCGATGGGCAGCGTCCACATCTGGTACAGCCCGTCGGGCACCGGGTCGCCGGGGAAGAAGTTCTGGGCCAGGAGCAGCCACTTGACCCAGCCGGTCCAGTCGTCGAACGGGCTCCACGCCCACAGCACCAGAGCGGTCACGAGCCAGTAGACCGGCATCACCCGCAGCACCCGGCGCCACAGGTAACGCAGCGGCTGTGGCCGTGCCGTATTTTCGATCACCGCGCGCGCCCACGGGCGATAGAGCAGCAGGCCCGACAGGAGGAAGAAGATGGGTACGGCGATCCCGAGGCGGCTCATCATCCAGGGGAGCATGCCCTCGCGGTACATGACACCCGTGTTGCTCCCGACGTGCAGCAGCCAGACGCCGAGTGCCGCGATCGCCCGGATGCCGTCGAGTGCGGCGTCCCTGCTCTTCATCGCTGCTCCTGCTTTCTCGCTTTCCCGGCCGTCCGACAGGTAGCAGGCCGGGGCCGAAACCACGATAGAACTTGTTTCTATCGATTTGGTTGCGGTGCGCGGCCCGCCGGTGACGTCCCTCACTCACTGTCATACTTTGTTGCTCGACGATCGGGAACAAACGACAACATGTTCTACAAAATGCGGAGGCCTCGATGGGTCGTATCTCCACGCTCGTCCTCATCGGGTTCGGGGCTTTCTTCATCGCGCTGGCGCCCCTGCTGAAATTCTGGGCGGCCGGCCAGATCATCTCCGCGCCGGCGGACCAGTTCGGCATCTCGCGGCTGGAGGCCAAGGGCGCCCGGTACTTCTCCCTCCAGGACCTCAAGGTGCTGACCGGCGATCTCGACATCATCGTCACCACGCGCGGGGACGTGAAGGAGGCCAAGGACGACCACGTGGTCTGGGACGAGGCCACGGTCGTCAACGACGTCACCAACAGCCGCCCGCAGATCGACATCTCCGAGCGCCGCAGCGCCTTCAACCGCTACACCGGCCTGGCGGTGAACTGCTGCAGCAACAACGTCGAGAAGGCGCCGGTGACGCTGGAGGGGCAGATCTACAAGTTCCCCTTCGACGTGGAGAAGAAGACGTACAAGGTGTTCAACGCCACGGCGCAGAAGGCGTTCGACGCGGTGTTCGTGCGCGAGGACAAGGTCAACGGGCTGCCCGTCTACGTCTTCGAGCAGACCGTGCCGCCGACCAAGACCGAGACCCGCACCGCTCCGGCGAACGTGCTCGGCATCACCGGCGAGACCGGCGACGTGCAGGTGGACCGCTGGTACGACGGCAAGACGACGTTCTGGGTGGAGCCGGTCACGGGCTCGCCGGTGCGGCAGGAGGTGCAGCGGCACGAGGTGCTCAAGACCCAGGATGGGGTGGAGCGCTCGGCGGCCTTCATCGCCACCGCGAAGATGACCGAGGCGACGGTGAACGACCTGGTCAAGAACGCGCAGAGCGGCAAGAACACCATCAACCTGCTGCGCAACGTCATCCCGCTGGTGCTGCTCGTCGTGGGCGTCGTGCTGCTCGTGGCCGGGGTGCTCGTCGGCCGCCGCCGGCCGGAGCCGG
Organism: [Actinomadura] parvosata subsp. kistnae; assembly: GCF_900323885.1. Taxonomy (GTDB): domain Bacteria; phylum Actinomycetota; class Actinomycetes; order Streptosporangiales; family Streptosporangiaceae; genus Nonomuraea; species Nonomuraea composti. The sequence goes on from NZ_OOHJ01000018.1 coordinate 4,201,327, forward strand.
CCGAGTAAATTCAGGCGCTATTTATCGGGCCCGTGAGAACGGGCCCTTTTTCATTGACAGCCATTCTTTACTAGAACGAGTTATAGCCGGACGTTACTCACCAGTACCAGACGAAAGGTTCTAGTCTAGAACACGTTGCAGTTTGCCGTCCTGCGGACGTATTGTCGGGCCATGCGGACCCGTGTCACGGACATGTTCGGAATCGAGCTCCCGATCTTCGCGTTCAGCCACTGCAGGGACGTGGTCGCCGCCGTCAGCCGGGCCGGCGGCATGGGAGTGCTCGGAGCGCTCTACTTCACGCCCGAAGAGCTCGAGACCGAGCTCAAGTGGATCGACGACCACGTGGACGGCAAGCCGTACGGGGTGGACGTCGTCATGCCGGCCTCGTACGAGGGCGCCGACTTCGCCCCCGAGGAGCTGGTCGGCCGCCTCCAGGCCATGATCCCCGAAGGCCACCGGGCCTTCGTCGAGAACCTCCTCGCCAAGCACGGCGTCCCGCCCCTGTCGGCCGACGCGGAGGCGGGCCGCGTCCTGCTCGGCTGGACGGACGCCACCGCCCGCCCCCAGGTCGAGGTCGCCCTGCGCCACCCCATCGCGCTGCTCGCCAACGCCCTCGGGCCGCCGCCCGCCGACGTGGTGGAGCTCGCCCACGCGCACGGCGTCAAGGTCGCCGCGCTCGCCTCCACCCCGCGCCACGCGCTCAAACAGGTCGAAGTCGGCGTGGACGTGGTCGTCGCCCAGGGCACCGAAGCCGGCGGCCACACCGGCGAGATCTCCACCATGGTCCTCATCCCGCAGGTCGTGGACGCCGTGGACGTGCCCGTGCTCGCGGCCGGCGGCATCGGCAACGGCCGCCAGATGGCCGCCGGCCTGGCACTCGGCGCCGAAGGCGTCTGGACGGGCTCGATCTGGCTCGCCGTCGAGGAGGCCGACACGCCCGAACTGGCCAAGCGCCGCATCCTGGAGGCCACCTCCCGCGACACCGTCCGCTCCCGCAGCTGGACCGGCAAGCCCGCCCGCCTGCTCAGGAACGAGTGGACCGAGGCGTGGGAGTCGGAGGAGTCGCCGGGGACGCTGCCGATGCCGCTGCAGTTCATGCTGGTCTCGGACGCGCTGCGCCGCATCGGCCGCTCGGACGCCACGGAGCTGGCCACATTCCCCGCCGGGCAGATCATCGGCGTGATGAACCAGGTCCGCTCGGCCAAGGACGTGGTGTTCGGCCTCGTGGAGGAGTACGGCGAGGCAGTGGAACGCCTGGACCGCCTCACCGGCGACTGACCACTCGAACGGGCACGACGGTGACCAGGCTCTCCAACCCAACGAAGCCGTCGGGGTTACGAGTGTAGAGCGGCAGGCCCCGGCTGGAGGCGACAGCGACGAGTCCGCCTCGGCCGGGGATCGCGCTTGGCCGAGATCGTGAGTGCGACCAGGCTGCCATACCAGGCCGCCGCGTCGGCATCGAAGGGAAGCGGCTCAGGTGTCGATGACGCCGACGGCGTGACGATCATCCACGGCGACGATGCTTCGCGACCAGGTCGCCGGCACTCAGATCGTTGCGGTTCATGACCTCGTGATGCGTCCTGCCCGTGCCTCGCGCCGCCGAGCTCGCTCAACGCCCTTCGTAGCGGGCCGGGCGCTTTTCGCGGAAGGCGCGGGTGCCCTCCTTGGCGTCCTCCGAGCCGATCACCGGCCAGCCCAGCTCGTCCGACACCTTCAGGGCCTCCACCTCCGGCATGCCCAGCGTGTCCCGGTACGTCCGCAGGATGGCCTGCACCGCCAGCGGCCCCGAGGCGGCGATGTCCTCGGCCAGCTCGCGGGCCGTCGTGAGGGCCTGGCCGTCCGGGACGACGCGGTTGACCAGCCCCATCGACAGGGCTTCGGCGGCGGTGACGGGGCGGCCGGTGAGCAGGAGGTCCATGGCGTGGCAGTACGGGATCTGGCGGGGCAGCCGCACGGCGCTGCCGCCCATCGGGAACAGGGCGCGCTTGGCCTCGAACAGGCCCAGCGTGGCGGACTCGGCGACGACCCGCAGGTCCGTGCCCACCAGCAGCTCGGTGCCGCCGGCGACCGCGTAGCCCTCGACGGCGCAGATGATCGGCTTGGTGGGCAGGTCCTCGCGCAGCAGGCCCTTCCAGTGGAAGTTGGGGATCTGTGCGGCCCTGGCCTGCACCTGCGGGTCGGTGGAGGGCTGGCCCATGGCTTTGAGGTCGGCCCCGGCGCAGAACGTGCCTTCGGCCCCGGTCAGGATCGCCACCCGGATCCCGGGCTCCTCCGACGCGTACGCCCAGGCGGAGGCGAGGCCGATCAGCATGTCCGAGGACAGCGCGTTGCGGGCCTCCGGCCGGTTCATGGTGACGGTCAGGACGTGGCCGTCACGTTCGATCCGGCAGTGGGGGGTGCTGATCGGCAGGAGCTCCACGGACGCCTCCGGAGTGATGAGATCAAGCGCTTGCTACGAAGTTGGGCCCAGGATACGCTCCGACCAGCAAACGAGAACAGGTTCCTGTTTTGCACGCCCTGAGCTGAGGAGATCAGATGGGCACGCTCGGTTTCTGGAGGCTCGCGCAGGCGGATCCCGAGTGGATCGCGGCCGTGGACCCCGACGGCACCCAGCACCGCGCGGGCGACCTCCTTGCCCGTTCCAACCGGCTCGTGCACGGCCTGCGCGCGCTCGGGCTGCGGCCCGGCGACGGCATCTGCGGCCTGGTGCCGAACGGCGCCGACGGGCTCGTCCTCTACCTGGCCGCGCTCCAGGCCGGCTGGTACTACACGCCGATCAACTGGCACCTGACCGGGCCCGAGATCGCCTACATCGTCTCGGACAGCGAGGCCAAGGCGTTCTTCGTGCATCCCCGCTTCGCCGAGGAGGGCGCCAGGGGGGCCGAGGCCATCGCGCCCGAGCGCCGCTTCCTGCTGAACGCAGAGCAGGCTGAGAAGCTTCGGCAGGCGGGCTCGCCGCTCGACGGCTTCCGTCCGTTGAGCGAGCTGGTCGAGGGGCAGCCCGACAGCGCGCCTGAAGCTCGCACCGCGGGCGCCACCATGCACTACACCTCGGGCACCACCGGCAAGCCCAAAGGGGTCAGACGGCCGCTTAGCGGCCTCGATCCGGACGACGCCGCCGAGCTCATGACGTTCCTGCTCGGACTGTTCGGCATCACCCCCGGCCGCCCGAACGCCCACCTCGTCACCTCGCCCAGCTACCACACGGCGGTGACCCAGTTCGGCGGCACGGCCCTGCACATGGGGCACACGCTCGTCTACATGGACAAGTGGAACGCCGAGGAGATGCTCGCCCTCTGCGAGCGCCACCGCGTCACGAACTCGCACCTGGTCCCGACCCACTTCAAGCGCCTGCTCGCGCTCCCGGAGGAGACCCGGCGCAAGTACGACCTGTCGTCGCTGCGCTGGATGATCCACGCGGCCGCCCCCTGTCCCGTCCCGGTCAAATGGGCGATGCTCGAGTGGTGGGGCGACTGCGTGTACGAGTACTACGCGGCCACCGAAGGCGGCGGCACCCTCGCCACGCCCGCCGACTGGAAGGCCCACCCCGGCACCGTCGGCAAGGCGTGGCCGATCAGCGAGCTGCTGATCGTCGACGAGCAGGGCGAGCCGGTGCCCACCGGCACCCCCGGGACGATCTACATGAAGATGATGGGCGTCCAGTTCGAGTACAAGGGCGACCCCGCCAAGACCGCCGCGAACCGCCTCAAGGACCACTTCACCGTCGGCGACATCGGATACCTGGACGAAGAGGGCTTCCTCTACCTCTGCGACCGCAAGGCCGACATGATCATCTCGGGTGGGACGAACATCTACCCCGCCGAGATCGAGAACGAGCTCATGGTCCACCCGAAGGTGGCCGACGTGGCCGTGTTCGGCATCCCGGACGAGGAGTGGGGCGAGCAGATCAAGGCCGTGGTCGAGCCCGCCCCCGGCTCGGAGCCGGGCCCGGAGCTGGCCGCCGAGCTGCTGGCCTCGCTGGAGGGCCGGCTGGCCAGGATGAAGTGGCCCAAGAGCATCGACTTCATCGCCGAGATGCCCCGCGAGCCGAACGGCAAGCTGCTCAAACGCAAGCTCCGCGACCCGTACTGGGAGGGACACGACCGTGCCATCTGATCCGCTGGTCGCTCAGCACGTCCTGGAGTTCCCCGGCGGCTACACGCGTACGACGGGGCCGGTCATCGGCCGCTTCCTCAGCGAGCTGCGCGCGCGCCGCATCGTCGGGGTGCGGACGGCGGAGGGGCGGGTGCATGTCCCCCCTCTCGAGTACGACCCCGCGACCGGCGAGCCGGTGACCGGCGAGTACGTCGAGGTCGGCCCGGCCGGCACGATCACGACGTGGGCCTGGGTGGCCGAGCCGCTCGACGCCCACCCCCTCGACCAGCCCTTCGCCTGGGCCCTCATCCGGCTCGACGGCGCCGACTCCGACCTCCTGCACGCCGTGGCGGCCGAGAACCCGAAGGCCCTGGCGGCCGGCGCCCGCGTGTGGCCGGTCTGGCGCGACCGGCCCACCGGCCACATCACCGACATCTCCCACTTCGCCCCCGAGGTCACGAAGATCGTGTCCGAGGTGCGCGCCGAGTACCGCCTCCAGGTCGGCGGCGCGCTGCGCGTCTTCCTGGAGGGCGTCGAGCGCGGCGTCTTCCTCGGCAGCCGCTGCGAGCAGTGCGAGAAGGTGTACGTGCCGCTCCGGCTGGCCTGCCCCGAATGCGGAAACACCCTCCCGGAGACGCTCGAACTCCCTGACACCGGCACGATCACCACCTTCGCCATCAACAACCTGCCCGATCCCCGGGCTCCGGAGGTGCCGTTCGTGTCGGCGTACATCCTGCTCGACGGGGCCGACATCCCCATGATCGCCCTCATCGGGGACGTACCCGCACACGAGGTGCGCCAGGGCATGCGGGTCAAGGCGGTCTGGGTGCCCGAGAGCGAGCGCACGGCGACCATGGCGAACATCCGCTGGTTCGCCCCCACCGGCGAGCCCGACGTGGAGCTGACATGAGAGACGTGGCGATCGTCGCGTTCGCGCAGACGCGGCACACCGATCACGACACCGGCCTGAGCGAGCACGAGCTGATCCACCCCGTGATCAGCGAGGTCAAGGAGCGCACCGGGCTCAGGCGCTTCGGCTTCACCTGCTCGGGGAGCTGCGACTACCTGGCGGGGGCGCCGTTCTCGTTCGTGTCGGCGCTCGACGCGCTGGCCGCCTGGCCGCCCATCTCCGAGAGCCACGTCGAGATGGACGGCGCCTGGGCCCTGTACGAGGCGTGGGTGCGGCTCCAGCACGGCGACATCGACTCCGCCCTCGTCTACGGCTTCGGCAAGTCGTCCCTGGGCGACCTGCGGACGATCATGACGTTGCAGCTCGACCCGTACTATCTGGCGCCGCTCGGCCTCGACCAGCTCTCCTACGCCGCCCTCCAGGCCGCCGCCGTGGGCGCCGACCGGCAGGAGCTCGACGAGATCGTGCGGCGCAGCCGGGCCGACGGGCGAAGCAATCCGTACGCGTTCGACCTGCCGGATCTTTCCGACAAAGAGGACTTCGCCGTTCAGCCGCTCACGAAAACGGACGTGCCGCCCATCACGGACGGCGCCGCCGCGATCGTCCTGGCGGCCGGCGACCTGGCCACGGAGCTGTGCGACCGCCCCGCCTACATCCGGGGCATCGCGCACCGCACCGAGCCGCACTACCTGGGCCTGCGCGACCTGGCGAGGTCGGCCTCGGCCGCCGACGCCGCCCGCGCCGCCGGCGTCGGCAAAGGCCCCGTCGAGGTGGCCGAGCTGCACGCCCAGTTCCCCCACGAGGAGATCATCCTGCGCCGGGCCCTGGAGCTGGGCGGCGACACCGTGATCAACCCGTCCGGCGGCCCGCTGGCCGCCAACCCCGTCATGGCCACCGGCCTCATCCGCCTCGGCGAGGCCGCGCGCCGCATCCACGACGGGACGGCGAGCCGCACGGTCGCGCACGCCGCGAGCGGCCCCTGCCTGCAGCAGAACCTCGTGACCGTCCTGGAGGCATGACCATGGGTAACCGGTGTGCGGTCATCGGCGTCGGCCAGACGCACTACACGACCAAGCGCAGGGACGTCTCCATCGCCGGCCTGGTCCGCGAGGCGGCGCTGCGCGCGCTGGAGGACGCCGGGCTGACGTTCAAGGACATTGACGCCGTCGTCATCGGCAAGGCGCCCGACCTGTTCGAGGGCGTCATGATGCCGGAGGCGTACCTCGCCGACGCCCTCGGCGCGGCCGGCAAGCCCATGATGCGGGTGCACACGGCCGGCAGCGTCGGCGGCTCCACGGCGCTCGTCGGCGCCTCGCTCATCCAGGGCGGCGTGCACGAGCGTGTGCTCGTGGTCGCGTTCGAGAAGCAGTCGGAGTCCAACGCCACCTGGGCCCTGTCCACCCACCTGCCGTTCAGCGCGTCGCTGGTGGTCGGCGCGGGCGGCTACTTCGCGCCGCACATCCGCGAGTACATGCGCAGATCCGGCGCTCCCGGACACATCGGCACGCTCGTGGCGGTCAAGGACCGGCTGAACGCGCTCAAGAACCCGTACGCGCACCTCAAGATCCCCGGCATCGACCAGAAGATGGTCGAGTCCACGCCCATGCTCTGGGAGCCCATCCGCTACCTGGAGACCTGCCCGTCCAGCGACGGCGCCTGCGCGATGGTGCTGGCCTCGGAGTCGGCCGCCACCGGCACCCCCGCCTGGGTGCACGGCACCGCCATGCGCTCCGAGCCGATCTTCCGCGCCGGCCGCGACACCGTCAGCCCGCAGGCGGGCAAGGACTGCGCCGCCGACGTCTACCGGCAGGCCGGCATCGCCGACCCGCGCCGGCAGATCGACGTCGCCGAGGTGTACGTGCCGTTCTCCTGGTACGAGCCCATGTGGCTGGAGAACCTCGGGTTCGCGGCGGAAGGTGAGGGCTGGAAGCTCACCGAGTCGGGCGCCACCGCGCTCGACGGCGACACCCCGTGGAACGCCTCCGGCGGGGTGCTGTCGAGCAACCCGATCGGGGCGTCGGGGCTGATCAGGTTCGCCGAGGCCGCGCTGCAGGTGCGCGGCATGGCGGGCGAGCACCAGGTGGACGGCGCCCGGACGGCGCTCGGCCACGCGTACGGCGGGGGAGCCCAGTTCTTCGCGATGTGGATCGTCGGACGGGAGAAGCCCTGATGGAGTTCAACCACGCTGACCTGTTCGAGGGCCTCGCGGACACGATCGGGGACCGGACGGCCGTCGTCTGCGACCACGAGCGGCGCACCTACGCCGAGCTCGACACCGAGGCGAACCGGCTCGCCCACTACCTCCTCGACCTCGGCATCCAGCCCGGCCAGCACGTCGGCCTGCACCTCTACAACAGCGTCGAATACCTCACCGGCATGCTCGCCGCCCTCAAGATCCGGGCCGTGCCGATCAACGTGAACTACCGCTACGTCGAGTCCGAGCTGCTCTACCTCTACCGCGACTCCGACATCCGGGCGCTCGTCTACGACGTCGAGTTCGAGCCGCGCGTGGCCGCCGTCCTGGACGAGGCGCCGCTGCTGGAGCACCTCGTCCACGTCGGCGGGCCGTCGGAGATCGGCAGGGCCGTGCCGTACGCGGCGGCGCTGGAGCGCGGCAAGCCGGAACGGGGCTTCGCGCCGCGCTCCGGCCAGGACGTCTACATCATCTACACCGGCGGCACCACCGGCATGCCCAAGGGCGCCATGTGGCACGTCGAGGACCTGTTCATGGGCTTCGGCGGCGGCAACCCGTACGGCGAGCCGCGCACCACCCCGCAGGAGGTCATCGACGAGGCCGCCAAGGCCAACCCCATGGTGATGCTGGCCGCCTCCCCGCTCATGCACGGGGCCGCGCAGATGGCCACGTTCCTCACCTGGTGGATGGGCTCGACCATCGTGTTCGTGCGCAAGTTCGACGCCGACGCGGTGTGGCGGGCGGTCGGGCGCGAGCGCGCGAACACCATCAGCATCACCGGCGACGCCATGGCCAGGCCGTTGGCCGAAGCCCTGGAGCGCGGCGAGTACGACGTCTCCTCGCTCTTCGTGATCAGCTCCACCGGCGCGATCCTGAGCGGCGCCGTCCGCGACCGCCTCCAGGAGCTGCTGCCGAACGTCATGATCATGGACAGCTTCGGCTCCACCGAGTCCGGCTACACCGCCTCCGGCGTCGCCGGCTCCTCACCCGAGAAGGGCCTGCGCTACCAGCCGAACTCCGTGGTCAAGCTGGCCGTCCTCGACGAGAAGGGCCGCCCCGTCGAGCCCGGCTCCGGCGTGCCCGGCACCGTGGCCAGGTCGGGGCGGGTGGCGTTCGGCTACTACAACGACCCCGCCAAGACCGCCCGCACGTTCGTCACCGACGAGGACGGCACCCGGTGGCTGCTCACCGGCGACCTGGCCACCGTCGACCCCGACGGCACCGTGAACGTCCTCGGCCGCGGCTCCCAGTGCATCAACACCGGCGGCGAGAAGGTCTTCCCGGAGGAGGTCGAGGCGGTGCTCAAGGGGCACCCGGCGGTGTTCGACGCCGTCGTGACCGGGGTGCCCGACGAGCGCTGGGGGAGCAGGGTCGCCGCCGTCGTCGAGCCGCGGCCCGGCGTCGAGGTCACGCCCGCCGAACTGGACGCGCACTGCCGGCAGCTCCTGTCCGGGTACAAGGTGCCGCGCACGTACGCGTTCGTGTCCCAGATGGTGCGCTCGCCGGCCGGCAAGGCCGACTACCGGTGGGCCCGCGAGACCGCCGCACGCGCCGGGCAGCCCGAGAGCTGACGGCGCCGGGGGCCGGGCTGGCGCGGCCCGGCCCCACGTGCGGCCTTGACCCACGCGCGGCCTTGACCCACGTGCGGCGGTGGCTGGGCCCACGATCGGGTGGGGCTAGCCACACTTCCGGCCTGACCAGGGCAAAGCACGCTCCGTCCGGTGAAGAGTGGAGGCACCGAACGAAGCGAGGACAAGTCATGAAATTGCGGGCACCGTGGCCGGCCCGCGCCGCAGCGGGATTCCTCCGATCCTGCGCCGTGGCGGCCGTCAGCATGCTGATCCCGGCCGTGTGGGCCGTCTCCGTCGCCTGGGGCATCCGATGGGGAGCGGCCAACCCGTGGTCGTGGCTCGGGCCGCTCGTGCTGACCTGCGCCGGCACGCTCGCCCTGACCCGCCCCGTCTGCCGGACGTTCCGCTTCCTCGTCGCGAGCTGGACCGGCACCGTCGTCCCCGCCGGCTACCGTCAGGCCGGCCCCGTCACCCAGCTCTCCACCGGCTACTGGTGGAACGGCTTCAGCTACGAGCGCACCCGGCGCGACGCCCTCATGGACCAGAGCCGGCACCTCCGCTGGAAGGACCCCGCCAACTGGCGCGACCTGCGGTTCTGCGCGATCGTCCCATTCACCGCGGGCCTGGTGGCCGCCGTCCCGCCGGTGGCCGCCGCGGCCGCCGTCCTCGCGCTCCTCTCGCCGTCACCCGCCGTCGCTGTCGCGTGCGCGGTCGTGGCCGTCACCACCGCACCGTACGCCTGGCGCCCCGCCGTACCGATCACCATCCGCTTCCTGCGCCCCACCCCCGCGATGGCGCTGGCCGGCCGCGTGGAGGAGCTGACCGCCCAGCGCGCCGACACCACGATCGCGCAGGCCGCCGAGATCCGCCGCATCGAGCGGGACCTGCACGACGGCGCCCAGGCCCGCCTCGTCGCGCTCGGGCTCGCCCTCGCGACCGCGGAGAAGCTCATGGAGACCGACCCGGACCAGGCCAGAGCGCTCCTGCGGGACGCGCGCGCCGGCGCCGCCACCTCGCTCACCGAGCTGCGCGAGCTGGTCCGCGGCATCAGCCCGCCCGTCCTGAACGAACGCGGCCTCGCCGACGCCGTCCGCGCCCTCGCCATGGACAGCCCCCTCGAAACCGTGGTCACCGCCGACCTGCCCCGGCGCCTCGACCCGCCCATCGAGTCCGCCCTGTACTTCGGCATCGCCGAGCTGCTGACCAACGCCGCCAAGCACGCCGCCGCCACCCGCGCCCACGTCTCCATCACCCAGCAGGACACCTCCGTCACCGTGGACGTCGAGGACGACGGCCGCGGCGGCGCCCACGCCTCATCCGGCGGCGGGCTGAGCGGGCTGCGCCGCCGCCTGGCCGCCTTCGACGGCTCCCTGGAGATCACCAGTCCGGACGGCGGGCCGACGCGTGTGAGGATGGTCCTGCCATGCGCATCGTTGTAGCCGAAGACCTCTACCTCCTGCGCGACGGGATGGTCCGCCTCCTCCAGGCGTACGGGCACGAAGTCGTCGCCACTGCCGCCACCGGCCCCGAGACGCTCCAGGCGCTGCTCAAGTGGCGGCCCGACGTCGCGGTCGTCGACGTCCGCATGCCGCCCGGCCAGTCCGACGAAGGGCTGCGCGCCGCGCTGGCCGCTCGCCGCGAAGCGCCCGGCCTGCCCGTCCTGATCCTCTCCCAGCACGTCGAGCAGCTCTACGCCCGCGAGCTGCTCGCCGACGGCGCCGGCGGCATCGGCTACTTCCTCAAGGACAGCGTCTTCGACGCCGACCAGTTCATCGACGCGCTCGAACGCGTCGCCGCCGGCGGCACCGCCATGGACCCCGCCGTCATCGCCAGGCTCCTGTCCAGCGGCACCTCCAACCGGCGCCTGGCCCGGCTCACCGAACGCGAGCACGACGTCCTCGCCCTCATGGCCGAAGGGCTGTCCAACCAGGCCATCGGGCGGCGGCTGTTCCTCAGCGACTCCGCGATCAGCAAGTACACCACCTCGATGTTCGGCAAGCTCGGGCTCATCGACGACGACGACAGCAACCGCCGCGTCCTCGCCGTCCTCACCTACCTCAACAAGGCCCCCGATTGACCATGGTTCATGGCAGGCGGCGCAGTTCCTCCTCGACCGCCTCGGCCTCCTCCGCCCGGCCGATCCGCCCCAGCAACCCGGCCCGCGCGGCGAGCACCTCCCGCAGCAGGCTCCGCTCCGGCCCGGGCGCCTGCTGCGGCAGGCCCCGCTTCGCCCCTGACGCCTCCCGCAGCAGGCTCTGACCTGCCCCCGACACCTCCTTCAACAGGCCCTGCTCCGCTCCCGACAGCTCCCGCAGCAGGTCGGCGGCCACGCGCAGGGCGGCGTCGGCGGCGTCGTCCCTGCCCAGCTCCTGCTGGCAGAAGCCGAGCCGGGCATGCGCCACCGCCCTGCTCAGCCCGTCCCGCGTCACCTGCGTGCTGCGGTGGAAGACGAGCCCCGCCTCCAACGCCCGGCCCGCCTCCATCAGCGCGTCGCCCAGCATGAGCATGGCCCGAGACAGCAGCCCCGCCTGCATCGGGTTCCCCGGCGAGAACCGCTCCAGCGCCGCCACCGCCTCCCGCAACGGCTGGATCGCCTCCCCCGCCTGGTCCCGCATCCGCAACGCCGACGCCAGCGTGAGGCAGGCACCCGCGCGGCTGGTGTGCAGGGCCTGCGCGTTCATGCCGGTGGTCAGCAGCTCGTCGTAGATCGCGATCGCCTCCCGCGCCCGCGCCTCGGCCTCCGCGCCGCCGTCCAGCCGCAGCAACGGCATCAGCTCCGAGCTCTGCGCCAGCGAGTCGGCCAGGATCGCCCGATACGTCAGATCGCCCGGCGCCCGCCTGGCCACCGGAATCAGCCCCTCGACCAGCTCATTCGCCGCGACCAGCGCACCCAGCATCATGTGACACCTGGCCAGCCGCTGCGTGGCCAGCGCATGCTTCACGGTGCCCGGCTCGTGCCCGGTCGTGGCGGTACGTGCGTACTCGACGGCCTCCTGCGGACGACCGGCGGCCAGGAGATCGTCCGCGATCAGAGCGGCCGTCTCGGCGGCGGCCAGCGGCTCCCGCAGCTCGTCGAACAGCCGCAGAGCCTCCACGAGGTGCGCCATCGCCTCCCGCTCCCGCCCGAACGTCCGCAACACCCGCCCTCTGACCTGGACCGCCCGCGCCCGCACCCGCCGCGCCTCACTCCACTGGCCCACCTCCGCCCAGCCGCCCATCTCCTCCCAGCCCGCTTCCCTCGGCTCTCCTTCGCCCGCTTCCCCGAGCTCCCCTTCGCCCGCTTCCCGCCCTTCGCCGTGTTCCCTGTCTCCTGCTGCCCACCCCTCGGCGCGCTCGCCCCCGGCCTCTTCCTCCGTCTCGGCGCGGTCCAGCTCGGCCAGCGACCAGGCGATGGCCTCCAGCGCGGCCTGCGGTCGATCGAGCGCGGCCAGGGTGGAGCCGAGCTGGGCGTAGATGGCGGCGGCGATGCCCGGATCCTCCAGTTCATCGCAGAGATCGGCGGCCCGCTCGCAGTGAGCCAGCGCCTCAACGGCCCGCCCCCGGTCGAGCAGTTCAGCGGCGTACCGGTGCAGGGCTCCGGCGAGCATCCGGCCCTGCCGCCCACCGACCGTGCCGGCAGCCTGGGCTTGCTGCTGGGTGAGCAGGTCGATGGCCTGCTCCAGCGTGGCGAGCCGGTCCTGGACGCCGGGCAGGGCGGACAGCACGGCGAGGGCCGAGGCGAGGGGCTGACGGTAGGCGGGCGAGACGGAGGCGAGGCCCCGGCAGACGCGCACGGCCAGCTCGGTGATCGCGACGGCGCTCGCAGTGTCACCCGCCCGGGCGGCCTCACCGCCGAGCCGCGCCAGGCACCGCACGTACCGTTCGTGTGTCTCCGGCGCGCCGCCGACCGCAACCTCCCGCTCCAGCACCTCAGTGAACGCCGTGAGCGGCCCCACCAGCCCTTCCACCACTCCGGCAGCGGCACCCCTCGCCCCCGCGGCAACCCCCTCGAACCTTGCAGCCACTCCCGCGACCCCGTCTGCACCCGTGAGCCAGGCCAGCTCCTCCAGGACGGTGTCGAGCACCGGCGGACCGGGCAGCGGCCGGAGGCCGAGAATCTCGGCATACAGGGCGATCCCCGCGACCGGCCCTTCCTCCTCCACCCGCATCCGAGCCAGCCGCACCAGCGCCAGCAGGTGCACACCGACGAGATCGTGCGGCACGGCCCCGAGCCGGGCCATCGCCGCGGTCCCGGCCGCCAGCCGGTCCCGGGCGGCGTCACTCTCGTGCAGCTCGGCCAGGCACAACCCCGCCAGCTCCAGGCAAGTGGCGGCAAGCACCCGCTCCTCGCCGCCGGACGGCGAGGGCGGGAAGCCGCCGGACGACGATGGGAGAGGGCCGCCGGACGGCGATGGGAGAGGGTCATCGGACGCGGCCGGGAGAAGGTCGAGCGCCCGCGTGACCGACTGGAGCGCGCCGTCCGGATCCTGCCTGGTGAACCGGATGCCGCCCTGCAGCCGCAGCACGTAAGCCAAAGCCCGGGGAGGCTCGGCGCGTTCGGCCACCAGCCGCTCGTACAGCTCGACCAGCCGGCTCGCGGCGGCCTCCGCCTCGGACGGGCAGGCGGCGTGCGACAGGGCGACGGTCTCCAGGACCATGAGCCGGGCCAGCTCGGTACGGAACTCGTCGCTCGCCCCGGCGTGCGGCTCGTAGGACTCGATGGCCGTGAGCAGGTGCGGGATGGCCTCCTTGTGCCGTCCGAGCCCGACGAGCGAGCGTCCGAGCGCCGCGGCGACCATGCCGACGGCGATCGCGTGCGGCCGTTCGGGTGCGGCGTGCCGTTGCAGCAGCTCGGCCGCCTGCATCGCCAGCACGAACGCGTCCGCGGCCCGCCCCGCGTCCGCCCATGCCCGGGCAAGCGTGGCCTGTGCGGACAGGTACGCATGAATCCGCTCGATCCCCGGCGTGCCGGCGCTCTCGACCGCTTTCCCGCACTCGTCGAGCCGCCGCTCCGCCCGTTCCACCGCCTCCTGAGGCTGGCTCACCGACGGCAACCACGGCTCCTCGGCCGGCCGGTCGGGCCGCCGGGCGGTCTCCAGGCGGCTGCGGGCCTCGTCGCGGTGGGCCAGATACGCCGCGTCCCCGAGAGCCAGCACGTCGTACAGCTCGGCGGCGATCTCCAGCTGCGCCAGACCGTCGGCGGTCCTGCCCAGCTCGTCCAGGCAGAGCCCGAGCAGCCACCGGCCCCTGGCCTGCGTCGCCGTGCCCCGCTCCGCCGCCACGGCCATCGCCTCCTGGAGCGGGGCGAGCGCCTCCTCGGGACGGTCGTCCACCAGCAACAGCTCACCAAGATCGAGAAGCTGCTCGGCGAGGGCGGGGCGGTGCTCGTCGGGATCGAGCGTGACGAGGGCCCGCAGATTCCGTACGGCTTCTGCAGCCGAACGCACGGCGGCATCCGAATCCTCCATACGGGCGTGCAGCCGGCCCAGCACGGCCGCAGCCGACGCCAACATGGCCCGCAACCCCGGCTCCTCAGCCGCCAGCCCCCGCAGCCGCACGACCGCCTCACCAGCCGGAACCCGAGCCTCGGCCGGCCGTCCATGCACCTCCAGCCATGTGGCGGCCAGGTGCAGATGGTGGGCCACGTTCCTGCTGGTGGGCGCGATGCTGCTGACCGCGGACACGGCAGCGACACCCAGACAAGCAGCCAGATCGGGCAGTACCGAGGCAACCTCAACACCCTCGAACGCGGTCATCGGCCCCGGCGACTGCACCGAAGAGGTGCGCGCATCGTCGTGGGCCGGGGGAGAACCCACTCGCCCGCCAGACACGCCCGCCAACGACGACCCACCCGCCGAGGGCAGCGGGCCCGCCCAGGGCGATGCGCCCCCCGGGGGCGATGCACCGGCCAGTGGCGACGCGCCCGCCGAGGGCGGCGCACCGGCCATGCGAGACGCGCCTGCCAAAGACGACGCGCCCGCTAGCGGTGGAGCGCCTGCCGGGGGCGACGCGCCTGCCAGTGGTGGAGCGCCTGCCGGGGGCGATGCACCGGCCAGTGGTGACGTGCCTGCCGTGGGCGGCGCACCGGCCAGGGGCGGCGCACCGGCTGAGGACGACGCACCGGCCAAGCCCGGGGGTCGCCCGAACCGGGCAGCACGGACAGGATCGCCCGCGCATAGGACGCGAACTCGGCGCTCCCGCCCGCCGCCTCGAACGCCTCCACCGCCTCACCCAGCCGCCCCAGCTCCAGCAACGCGCAGGCCACGTTGTAATGCGCCCTCGCAGCGTGCCCGGCGTAGCGGGGATCCTCCTCGGCCAGGATCCGGTACCGGGCCGCCGCCTCCTGCGCGGGCTTGAACGCCCCGCCCGCCTCACCACCGAGCAGCAGGCACGCCCCCAGCCCGAACAACGCCTCAGCCCGCCCGGCCGCCTCCTCGTATGGGGGAGCACCCGCATACGTCTCCACGGCCTCCGCCGCCGCGACAACCGCCTCCCCGGCCCGGCCCACGGCCGCCAGCCCACCCGACAGCCCTGTCAACGCCCTGGCCAGCGCAAGCCGCCCACCGCTGCCCCGCCGATGCTGAACGGCCAGCTCAGCCAGCGTCACCCGCAGCGCCCGACACCCCAGCCCCGCCTCCCGCCCCTCCACCCCATAGGGCCGCACAACCACGTCCAACCGACCTGCCCGGTCGGGCAGCGAGGCTGCGGTCTCGTCGAGTTGCGGGTCGCCCGGGAACAGCAGGAGCGCGGCGCTGAGCGCGTCCCCGAGCCCACTCGCCGGGTGCGACTCGGCCTCCGCGACCAGCTTGCCCATGCGGCTGGCGACCAGCGACCACAGTGCCGCCCTGACCGGCTCCGTGCCCGCCGACAGCCGTAGGACGTCCAGCATGCGTACCAGGTGATGGACCGTGCGGCCCTCGTGGTCGTGCACGGCGAGCACGAGCGCGTCCAGGTCCTCGGTCTCGGCCAGGAACCGCTCGGCCACCGGGCCGGGCCCGAGCGAGGCCGGCCGCCCGCCCGGCGGCTGATCAGGAGAACTGGGGAAGAGCCGCGCCAGCCAGCGGGCCGCGGTGAGGGTGCCGGTGGGGGAGGAGGGCGTGCCGTTCGGGACGCGAAGCTTCGGAACGGCGGTCAGCAGGCCGGGAAGCTCGGCCGGGGTGGGCGCGGTGAGCGTGAGCACCGCCACCGCCTGCCGCGCCGCCACCCCACCCAGAGGCTCGGCACCCTCCGGCCAGACCCGCTCCCACTGGCCCTGCTCACGCGCCAGGAACCGCCCGACCAGCCCCCCACCACCACCCTGCCAACCCGCAACCATCGCACCCGCAGCCGGCCATCCCACCGTCGTGCCCGGAGCGTCGCCCGCAGTCGGCCCGCCCGCCACCTCGCCTGCAGTCGGCTCTCCCACCACTGTGCCCGCCGCGTCGCCCGTGGTCGGCTGCCCTGCCGTTGTGCCCTCAGCGCTGGTCGGTCGGCCCATCGCCGGGCCCGCGGACGTTTCAGGAGCCGTTCCGGCCGGTGAGTCCCCGTCGCACAGCCGCAGGAGCGCGGCCAGGTGGACGTGCAGCGGCAGGCCGTACTCCGGGTCGTCGAGGCGCGGCGGGGTGGGAAGGGCGGCGCGGCTCGGGGCGAACGCCTTCATGGCCGCGAGCGCGTGCTCGGTCCGCTCGGCGAGCGTGAGCGGATGGGCGTTGAGCTGCACGGTCGTCGTGTTGAGCCGCCTGAGCCAGCCGCCCGCCGCCGTGTCCAGCCGCCGCCACCACTCGGCCTCGCCGGGCCCGCGAGCCAGCAGCAGGAGACGTACGCGAGGATTGTGCCCGTGCTTGGCCAGGCGCCGCACCAGCTCACCCACCACCGGCGGCGACGCCTCAGGCCCGTCAATCACGACCAGGGTGGGCCGCAACGCATCGAGCGCCACCACACCGCCGGACGCAGGACCGCCGGGAAGCCCGCCGGCCGCATCACCGCCCAGGAGCCCCCTGGACGCATCGCCGCCCAAAAGCCGCCCGGCCGCATCACCGCCAAAAAGCCCGCCGGACGCAGTGCCGCCCAGAAGCTCGCCGGACGCCTGGCGCGCCGCAAGTTCCCCGGACAAAAGCCTCGTCAACGCGTCCATAGGCAGGAATCCGGCGTCCCATCCAGCCTCGGCCAGTTCCACGCACAACTCGCCCGCGAGCCGTGTCTTCCCCGTCCCGCCGCGCCCGCTCAGCACCGCGATCGACAGCGGGCCGGGCTCGGCGGCCCAGGCGCGCAGTGCGCCCAGTTCCTCCTCCCGCCCCAGGAACGGCACCACCGCGTGCCGCGCCATCAGCAGCGCCCAGTCGGGGCAGTCCTGTGGCAGCCGTTCGCGGGCGGGGACGAGCAGGGCGGGCAGGGCCACCGAACGTTCGCGCTCGGAGACGGTCTCCAGCGGCCCGGGAGGCACCCCTGCCAGCTCGCGGAAGCGCGGGTCGCTGAGTAACGCGGTCACGGGGACGGCGTCGAGGCGGCGCAGCGCGTACCCGCTGGGAGCGGGGGTGGCGACGCCGATGAGCTGGCCGGCGGGCTCGGCGAGCAGTGCGGCGCCCGCCAGACCCTGCCACAGCGAGATGGGCGTCCGGTCGAGCTCGGGTGAGAGCACGCTCACCGTCAGCGTTCTCGACACCAGGCCGGTCGGCGGGTTCACCAGGCCGGACAGCGTCTCAGCGGCCCGCACCCCACCCTGCTCGCCGCCCCGCGCGAAGCCGCGGGCCGCGCAGCGCACGCGGTAGGAGCCGCCGCCCGCCACCCTGGCCCAGCGGTTGTGCTCGATGCCGGGCAGCGCGGCCCAGGCCGCCTCCGCGACCCGCAGCAGCACCGCGCCGGTGCTGCCGCGTCCGCGCCACACCGGCTCGGCGGGCAGCCGGCGGCTGGACCATGAGGGACGTACGTGACAGGGCGAGCCGGTCTCCACCACGCACCCGGCGGTCAGCACGAGGTCGGCGCCGATCGCGTACCCGGAGCCGGTCACACCGACGAGGCCGTCATGACCGGAGAAGACCTCGACGACCCGCTCGGGCCCGAGGCGGTGTGGTGGCGTGTCCATGGGTCCGCTACCTGTCAGCTACGTGTGGAAGAGCCCCCGATCAGCGCCTGATCTCCTCTTCACTATCGCACCCGGGACGGGAAATTTCGCGGCTTGTCAGGCCTTCTCGGTCGTGAGCCAGGCGGCCAGCCCCAGGTACACGACCCCGCTCCCGACATCCAGCCGCCGCCGCGCGCGGGCCGAGCTGCGGACGCGTCCGGCCAGGGCGGAGGCGAGCATCGCGTACGTGCCGTCCGACGCCATGCCGAGCAGCAGCCACACGAGACCGAACACGAGGATCTGGAACCCGATGGGCCCGGCGGCGGGGTTGGTGAACTGGGGCAGGAACGCCAGGAAGAAGATCGCGGTCTTGGGGTTGAGGACGTTCACCACGAAGCCCTCCCAGAACAGCCGCCGCTTCGACTGCACCTTCAGCTCGACGATCTCCTCGCCGCGGCCCTTGTTGAGCAGCTTGCGCAGGCCGAGCCAGAGCAGGTACGCGACGCCCACGTACTTGACGATCGTGAACGCGGTGGCGGAGGCCGCCAGCAGCGCGCTGATGCCGAGCGCGGCGGCGGCGATGTGGACGATGGAGCCGGTGTGGATGCCGAGCACGGAGATCAGGCCGGCCGTGCGACCTTGGGAGACGCTCCTGGTGACGATGTAGAGCACGGCTGGACCGGGCACCACCAGCAGCCCGAGCGTGGCCGCACAGAAGACGGCGAGTGTCGAAATATCCGGCATGTGGCAATCGTAGGACCGCCGTCAAAGGCTTTCCGGGCGCTTCCGGCGGGCGCGGGCGGAAGGTCGTCCGGCGCTTCAAGTGAGCTGTCAGAGGCTTTCGCGTAGGGCCGAGAGCAGGGCCGCGGTGGCCGGCGGGTGGGGCTGCTCGCCGTAGACCGCCGCGTACACGTGCCGCGTGGACCCCGGCACCTCCGCCACCTCGACGTCCGGATGCCGGTGCGCCGCCAGCGCCAGCCCCGGCAGCATGGTCAGCCCCAGCCCGGCCGCCACCAGCGCCTGGACGGCCACGATGTCGTCGCTGGTGAACGCGATGCGCGGCTCGAACCCGGCCTTGTCGCAGATGTCCAGCAGGTGGCTGCGGCACCGGTCGCAGCCGGCGATCCATGAGGAGTCGGCGTGGTCGGTCAGCGCGCCCGGCGTGGTGCTGGACACGAGGTAGCTGGGGTCGTCGAGGAGGTGGACCATGTGGATGCCGGTGTCCTCGGGGGCGGTGTCGTCGTACCGGAAGATGACCGCCACGTCGACCCGCCCGGCCCGCAGCAGCCGCAGCGCCTCGGGCGGCTCGGTCTCCATGAGCTGCAGGTGCAGGCCGGGGTGCGCGCGGGCCAGCAGCCCGACCGCCTTCGGGATGAACGTGCCCAGCGCGGACGGGAACGCCGCCAGCCGCACCCGCCCGGAGCGCAGCCCCACGTGCGCGGCCAGCTCTTCGGCGGTGGCGTCGAGCCGGCCGATGATGTCGGAGGCCCGCTCGGCGAGCAGCCGGCCCGCCTCGGTGAGCCGGATGCCGCGCCCGGCGCGCTGGATGAGCTTGGCCCCGGTCTCGGCTTCCAGCCGGGCCAGGTGGTGGCTGACCGAGGGCTGGGAGTAGTGCAGCTCCTTGGCCGCCGCGGTCAGCGAGCCCTTGCGGGCCACGGCGACGAGCACGCGCAGACGTACGACATCCAGCATCCATCAATCGTATCTATGGGTGGGCCAGAGAACTTCTGTTGGACCTATCGTTCGAAATGCAGGACCGTAAGAGGGGAAGGCAGATTACTGATTTTCCCTGGGGGGATACCATGGATATGGCCACCACCACCATCGCCAGGCCAGGGCTGGAGCCGATCGTCTCGGGCGTCTCCGAGGTCGTCGCCCGCCGCCTCGACGCTCACGAGACCGCGCTCGCCGTCGCCGCCCTGCTCAGGGAACGCCTCCCCGGCCTCGACATCCTCACGCCGCAGGAGCGCGCCGGCTCCCCCGACCGGTACGTCTCCCACCTCCTCCACGCGGAGGAGGACTTCTCGGTCGTCGGCGTCGTCTGGCGTCCCGGCCAGGACACGGTGATCCACGACCACGTGTCGTGGTGCACGTTCGGGATCCTCAGCGGCATCGAGTACGAGACGCTCTACCGCGACATGGGCGACCACCTGGTGGAGATCGGGCGGGCCGAGAACCGTCCGGGCGAGGTCAGCGGCTTCGCGCCGCCCGGGGACATCCACAAGGTCCGCAACACCAGCTCGGAGACGGGCGTGTCCCTGCACATCTACGGGGCCGACGTGAGCAGGCTCGGCAGCAGCGTGCGCCGCGTCTACGACCTGCCGGTCCGATGAGTTCCGAACGCCTCCCCGGTCTGTCCGTACGACAGCCGATCCGAGGGAGCGACCATGGAACCCACCACGGAGCTGGACGCCCGCTTCAGCGCCGAGAACGCCACCGCCACCCCCTGGGGCGAGGCGCGCGAGCAGCTTGAGGGCGCCGAGACGTACTGGCTGAGCACCGTACGCACCGACGGCCGCCCGCACGTCACCCCGCTGATGGCCGTGTGGCAGGACGACGCGCTGCACTTCTGCACGGGAGCGGAGGAACAGAAGGCCAGAAACCTGGAGGCCAACCGCAACTGCGTCCTCACCACAGGCTCCAGTTCCCTGCACCATGGCCTGGACCTGGTTGTGGAGGGCGTGGCCGAGCGCGTCACGGACCCTGGGAGGCTCAAGCGGCTGGCCGATGCCTGGGAGGCCAAGTACACCGCCGAATGGCACTTCGACGTGGGCGACGGGGTGTTCGTGAACGGCTTCGGGGGAGAGGCCCTGGTGTTCGCCGTGGCCCCGGCCAAGGTGCTGGGCTTCCGCAAGGGCGACTACGCCCAGACACGCTGGCGCTTCCGTTAGACGCTTCCACCACCGGACCAGATGCGAAAGAAAAGTTGCGCAACTTTTCTTTCGCATTTAGGGTGGAGACATGTCCTCCGCCGAGCAGACCCACCGCGTCAAGGACCTCGACACGCTCAAAGCCCTGGGCCACCCGCTGCGCATCAAGCTCTACCGCGCGCTCTACTTCGCGGGCACGGCGACCGCCTCACAGCTGGCGGAGAAGGTCGGCGAGGCCGTGTCCCTGGTCAGCTACCACCTGCGCAAGCTGGCCAAGCACGGCATCATCGAGGAGGTCGAAGGAGGCGGTGACGCCAGGGAGCGGTGGTGGCGTCCGGTCATGACCAGCATCTCCACCACCGACGAAGACTTCCGCGACGCCCCCGAGCGCAACGCCGTCCACACCGCCGTCTCACGGCTGTACGCCCGGCAACGCGGCGAGCTGTACGAGAGCTACCTCGACACGAAGGCCACCTGGAGCGACGACTGGCGCGACTCCGCCTTCTCCAGCGAATCCCTGATGCCGCTCAAGCCCGAAGAGCTGCGTTCCCTGCGCGAAGAGCTCGCCGAGGTGGTGCGCGGCTACCGGCTGCGCGCCGAGGCGGCGCGGGCCGCGGGCGACACGGAGGGGCGCGAGAACGTGGCAGTGCAGACCTACGGTTTCCCGTTCCGTACCTGACCCGGCAGGAAGCGAGGGCTCCTCGATGCTGCATCCCGACTTATATCTGTTCGTCGAGCACGTAAGAGCTGATGAACTGCAGGCCAAGGCCACCCGCGACCGCCAGGCCCGCAACTGGATGGCCCGCGACCGGATGGCGCGCGCCCGGAAGGCACCCGGCGACATGGCTTGTGACTGGCCTACCCGCGACCGGCCTACCCGCGACCGGCCTGTCGGCTACCGCTTGGGTTCGCCCATGATGCGCCGGTTGCGTTCCGGGGCTCGGGCGTGGGGGCGGCGCGTCGGCTGGATGCTGGTGGAGGTGGGCCTACGTCTGGTCGCACGTCACGGACCCTGCCGATCGCACGTCTCTGGCTGAGTGCATCGGACGTGACTGGGGCCGCATCAAAGAACGTTCGCCCCGACGAGGCGCGAGTGATGATCTTTATGGTACGTTCGGCGTCGCCGTGCAGTACCGCGCAGTCGAGGAGGTGAGTCCGATCAACGCTGTGACAGGTCGGGGCTCCCTCCTTCGCATGGCCTAGGGAGCGCCCGCGAAGGCATTCCCGAAAGGCTTGAAACGCTGATGCGCTTCACCTCCCAGACGTCGTCGGACGGCGTCACCGAGCAGTTCTTCACCCTCGGCGAGATTCCCGGCGTGTTGTGGACGCCGGAAGACGCTCGCGGGGCTCGTCCCCTGATCCTGCTGGGCCATGGCGGCGGGCAGCACAAGACGGCCCCTGGCAACGTGTCCCGCGCCCGTCGCTACGTCGCCGCTGGTTTCGCGGTCGTCGCGATCGACGCGCCCGCTCATGGCGACCGCCCCAAGGACGAGGGGTTCGACCGGATCGTGGCCGACCTGCGGGCGGGCATGGCGGCCGGTGAGAATCCGGGCGCGCTGGTCGCCGGCATGCACAGCTATCTGGCCGGTCAGGCCGTCGCCGACTGGCAGGCGGTCCTGACCGCGGTCCAGCGTCTCGACCAGGTCGGCGCTGGCCCGGTGGGCTACTGCGGCATGTCGATGGGCTGCGGGCTCGGCATACCGCTCATCGCCGCGGAGCCCCGGATCCGCGCCGCGGTGCTCGGCCTGCTCGGCGTCCAGGGGCTGGCCGAAGTCGCCGCGCGCATCACCGTCCCGGTGCAGTTCCTGCTGCAGTGGGACGACCAGATGGTGCGGCGGGACCAGGGCCTCGCCTTGTTCGACACCCTGGCCTCGGCTCAGAAGACGCTGCACGCCAACCCCGGCAGGCACGGGGATGTGCCGTCGTTCGAAGAGGACAACTCACTGAGGTTCTTCACCCGGCATCTGAGCTGACACGAGATCGCAGTGCCCGGCGCGCTGGTCCGGAAGAGGTGCCCGGGTCGCTGGTCCGGAAGAGATGCCGGGGCGCTGAGCCGGAAGCAGTGCCCGGGGCGCTGGGCCGGAAGCCGTTTCCGGCCCAGCGCTCGGTCCGCACTGTTCGGCCTGGCCGAGCGGGGGCCGGGGCGCGAGAGCTTGGTGACGACGAGGGAAGGCGCTGCCGCGCATCACCCGGCGCGGCGGCGGGCCGGTGGCGACTGGGCGGCGGGCGCAGATGGTGCGGCCGTCGGCCCGCTGGGCCGGAAGCCGTTTCTGGCCCAGTGCTCGGTCCGCACTGTTCGGCCTGGCCGAGCGGGGGACGGGGCGCGAGAGCTTGGTGACGATGAGGGAAGGCGCTGTCGCGCATCACCCGGCGCGGCGGCGGGCCGGTGGCGACTGGGCGGCGGGCGCAGATGGTGCGGCCGTCGGCCCGCTGGGCCGGAAGCCGTTTCTGGCCCAGTGCTCGGTCCGCACTGTTCGGCCTGGCCGAGCGGGGGACGGGGCGCGAGAGCTTGGTGACGATGAGGGAAGGCGCTGTCGCGCATCACCCGGCGCGGCGGCGGGCCGGTGGCGACTGGGCGGCGGGCGCAGATGGTGCTGCCGTCGGCCCGCAGGGCATGGCGGGGGCGAAGATCGCGCATGCGGGGCGTCATCGGCCGAGTTGGTGGTGCATGGCGACCGCGTCTCTGATGGCCCAGTGCTCGACGATCCTGCCGTCCCTCACGCGGATCATGTCGATGCCTCGCACCTCGTAGCTGCGTCCCGTGGCCGTGTGCGTGCCGCGGCTGATGTAGATGTTGGACGACAGCTCGCCGTCCGTCACGTTCCGTTCGACCTCTACCGACACGTCGTGGAAGCCCGTTTCGCCGGACATCGCCCGCTCCCACTTCTGCCGCCACGCCTCCAGGCCGTGGTGGTCGCCCTCCGTGCCGCCCCGGTGGTCGATCACGTCGGGGTCGATCAGGGCCAGCGCCTCGTCCATGCGTCCGGTCGCGAGCATCTGGGGGTAGAGCTCGACGATCCGGCGATGCAGCTCTCCAGCGGTCATGGCCGCGCCTCCATCTCCGTACGACTAAGTGGGGAGCTCCCCACTTACATGGTTGGGCTACTCTAAGTGGGGAGTACCCCACTTAGCAAGGAGAGAGATGCGAGCGGACGCTCAGCGCAACCGTGATCTGCTCGTGGCGGCGGCGGTGCAGGTGTTCGCGGAGCGCGGCACCGACGCCCCGCTCGACGACGTGGCCCGGCGGGCCGGGGTGGGGAACGCCACCATGTACCGGCACTTTCCCACCCGCTCCGACCTCCTGCTCGCCGTCTACGCCGACGAGGTGAGCCAGCTCTGCACGAGCGCCGAGACGTTGCGCGAGGAGTCGGCCTCGCCGCGGGAGGCGCTGCACCAGTGGCTGCGGCTGTTCATGGACCACGTCGCCACCAAACGGGACCTCGCCCTGGCCGACCCGGCCCAGGTCGCCGACTGGCATCGCGCCATGCTGACCGCCGCCTCATCCCTCCTGGCGGACGCCGTCCGCGCCGAAGCCGTACGGGCCGACCTGGACGTACGGGACCTGCTCACCCTGGTCAAGGGCATCACCCTGGCCGCGGAGAACCGGGACCAGGCCGAACGCCTACTGTCACTGGTGAACTGGGAACCGTGACCAGGGCACGCCACCCGCCCGAATCCACGTTCCCGACGTCCGATCCGCCTTCCGGCCCGCCCGACCTGCCTTCCAGGCCGCTTCACCCCCCTTTCCGGGCGCCGATCCACGTTCCGGACGCCTGATCCAGGTTCCCGGTCGCTCGGCCCGCGCTCGGGTCGCTCGGGCCCGTGTTCCGGGTACCCGGTCCGCGTTCCGGTCGCCGATCCACGTTCCGGGTGCCCGGCCCCTGCTCGGGTCGCTGGGCCCACGCTCCGGCGGTCCGGCCCACGTTCCGGGTGCCCGATCCAGGTTCCCCCCGCTTGGCCCGCGTTCGGGTCGCTTGGCCCGCGCTCCGGCCGCCGATCCACGTTCCTGGTGCCCGGCCCGCGTTCCGGGCGTCCGATCGAGGTCCCCGTCGCTTGGGCCCGCGTTCCGGCGGCCCGGCCCGCGCTCCGGTGCCCGATCCACGTTCGGGGTGCCCGATCCAGGTCCTCCGTCGCTTGGTCCGCGCTTCGGTCGCTCGGCCCGCGTTCCGGTGCCCGAGCCACGTTCCGCACGCCCGATCCAGGTTCCGGTTGCTCGGCCCGCGTTCCGGTCGCCCGACCCGCGCTCCAGGTGCCCGATTCAGGTTACGGGTCGCTCCGCCCGCGTTCCGGTCCCCCGATCCACCTTCACGGACGCACCCCGGGTGCCTGATCCGCGTTCCGGACGTCCGGTGCACGTTCCTGGACCCGGGCACCGGCAAGCCCACCGTCGCGCCGTCACCGTCCACCACCTTCACCTCCATGGAGTGGCAATCGGCGGGATCGAGGCTGGTGGCGCCGCTGTTCGTGGCGTTTTCGGCCATCCCCGTGCCGGGCCGGGGCGAGACGTTCGCCCGGCTGTCGTGTCGCAGGTCCTGCCTCTCGAATGCTTGCCGTCACGACTCGAGTAAGCGCCACGGACGAGAGCGGCGGTTCGGTGATGGTGCGGCGATCAGGCGGTCTCGAAGGCGGCGCGGTGGTCGCGGACCCAGGTGGCGAACGTGCGTGGTGCCCGTCCCAGCGCCCGTTCCACATCGTCGGTGAGCCGGGCGTTGCCGCCTTCCGCCACCGTTCTGGCGCCGCTGACGGCGACGTCGGCGAAGGCCGGGTCGACGCCGGCGGCGAGCAGGCGTTCGCGGTAGGCGTCGAGGGGGACGTCCACCGTTTCCAGGGGACGTCCGAGCACCTGGCCCACTGTCCGCACCATGTCGGGCAGGCTGAGCAGTTCCGGCCCGGTGAGCGTCAGGATCTCTCCCGCGTGCTCGCCGGACGTCAGTGCGCGCACCGCGACCTCCGCCACGTCCCGGGGGTCGATGACGCCCTGCTTGCCGTCGCCGGTCATGTTCGGGATGGGTCCGTTGCCGAGGAAGGGCCAGCGCAGGGCGTTGGAGGCGAAGCTGGAGGGGCGCAGTATCGTCCACTCCAGGTCGCTGTCCCGCAGGGCGCGTTCCCCGGGCAGGTGCCAGTCGCCGACCTCGGCGCCGGCCCGCTCGCCGGTGCCGATGGCCGACACCTTCACCACCCGCCGCACGTCCCGGGCCGCGGTCAGCATGGCCTCGTCGTGGCGGGGCATCCACGGCCCCGGAGCGCTGAGCAGGAAAAGGGTCTCGGCGCCGCGCGCCGCCTCCGCCAGGGAGTCCGGGTCGTCGAAGTCTCCTCGTACGTACTCGACGCCGGCCCGCGCGGGCACCTCCGGCGGCTTCCGCGTCATCGCGCGCACCCGCTCACCCCCGGCGGCCAGCAACCGGACCACCTCACTGCCGATCGTGCCCGTGGCACCCGTGATCAGAATCATGTGGTTCAGCGTGGCAGCGGGCCCACCTGCGCCTATAGGAACTTCCGGCACCATTTGTACGGTAGGGGCATGAGCACCGAGGCCCCCATCGACGTACCGGAGCGGCTGCGGGCGCTGGTCAGCCAGGTGACCGTGCTGAGGAGCGGCGACCGGCGGCCCCTCGTACGCGTCCCGGACCCGGACACCTCGCTCCTCTACCGCAGGACCGCCGCCGGGCACGCCGACCTCCTTGTGGCCGGCCCGCGCACCCGCGCCACGTACCACGTGGGCAAGGACATCCCCCTCTGCATCAGGATCCGGCTGCGCCCCGGAGCGGCGCGGCCGCTGTTCGGGGTGGCGGTCGGCGAACTGGTCGACCGCGTCGTCCTCCTGGAGGAGCTTTGGGACGACGCCCCGCCCGCCCCCACCGGCGGCCCCGCCCGCATCCTCCGACACCTCGAAACCGCCCTGCTGCGCAGGCTCGCCGCCCGGTCCTCGTCGGAGGTGGCGCGGGGCGAGCTGGTACGCGCGGCGGCCGAGGCCCTGGAGGGCCGCCCCGGACGGCGGCGCGAGCCCCTGCCCGCCCTCGCCAGGCGGCTGGCGGTGAGCGAGCGTCACCTGCGGGACGTGTTCGCCGACGGGGTCGGGCTGCCGCCCAAACGGTTCGAGCGCATCGGGCGGGTACGGTCGGTGCTCGCCCAGGGACGCCGGGCGCCGTGGGGTCAGCTCGCGGCGGCGGCCGGCTACTACGACCAGTCCCACATGACGGCCGAGTTCCGCGACCTGATGGGCGTGACTCCCGGCGCCTTCTTCGCCGGCCGCCTGCCCACACTCGAAGCCTGCTGAACAGACCGGGCCCTGGGCGGCGTGCCCACGGTGACCGGCCAGGATGGTGTACGCCCGCCGCCCGCTTCCTGGCCTCCGACTACATCGCGGCGATCCACGAGGCGGGCCTGCGGATCGTGAGCTGTCACGAGCCCCGCTGCGGCAAGGTGCCCGGCGGCCACGGCGGCCCCCTCGCCCAGGAGCGCTGCCCGGAGGCGGCGGCCGCGGCCTACGAGGACACCCCCGCCCTGATCATCCGGCATCTGCGGCGACCGAAGGAGCCCGTTCCGAGCCGAGCCGCCGCAGCTCCGGCGCCGCCCAGGTGACGGCGACGACGGTGACCGTGGTGAGCAGCCCGCCCGCGCAGATGACCACGCGGTGGTCGAGGACGGCGGTGGCGGCGCCGTGCAGCAGGTTCGCGAGGTGCGGGCCGCCGAACAGCACCACGGTGAGCGATCCCTGGACCCGGCCGCGCAGGGCGTCAGGGGTGTGGGCCTGGGTGATGGCGTTCCGGAACGTGCTGAGGACGAAGTTGAGCGCACCCCCGAGCACCAGCGCCACCAGGGCGAGCCAGAGCCGCCCGGCCAGCCCGAGGAGCACGACGGTCAGCCCCCACGCGGCGGCGGCTCCCGCCATGAGGACGCCGTGGCGGCGGGCACGCGTGAACGTCCCCGACAGCAGCCCCGCCGCGAACACCCCGGCCGGATAGGCGGCGTAGAGCAGGCCCAGCTCGGGGCCGCCGCCGGCCGTTCCGCCGAAGGTGTGCTGGGCGAGCTCGGGGAACAGGGCGGCCGGCATGCCGAACACCATCGCCGCCAGGTCCACCAGCAGCACCGCCACCAGCAGCCGGCTGCCCGCCAGGTACCGGAGACCGGCGGTCCGCCTCGCGGGGCCGGGCGCGGGCGGCAGCGGCGGCAGCTTGACGACCGCCCACACGACGGTCAGCAGCGCGAGGGCGTCACACAGGTACAGCGTGCCGAGCCCGGTCACCGGGATCAGTACCCCGGCCAGCACCGGCCCGGCGATGGAGCCGGCGTACCGGGTGAGGGAGCTGAGGCTGTTCGCGGCGGGCAGCAGCTCGGCCGGGACAAGCCGGGGCACCGCGGCGCCCATCGTCGTCATGATCGCCCCGAGCGACAGGCCCTGGCAGGCGACCAGCACCAGCAGCAGGGGCACGGAGCCCGGGCCCAGGACGGCCAGCGCCCACAACGCCACGTACGTCACCGCGAGGCCGCAGTGCGCCACCAGCAACACCACCCGCCGGTCCCGCACGTCGGCCACGGCGCCGGCCCCAGCGACGCCACGACCAGCGCCACGAACGACACCGCCCCGCCACGCCCACCACCACCGACGACCCGCTCACCGTGAACAACTGCGCCGGCACGGCCACCCCGCCGAACGAACCCCCACCGCCCCCACCACCGAGGCCACCCACAGCCGCCGGAAGGCGGGGATCGCGAGCGGACGCCGATCGACGACGTAGACCCCGAGCGACCCCCTCACAGCCGGCTCCCCTCTCGTGAGCCGCTCGCACGACGACGTCGGTTCGGTGAGAGGTTCGCGCTTGGGTGTCCGTCCGGTGAGAGGTTTGCGCTTCGGCGTTCGCCTGGCGAGACGTCCGCACTTCGGCGTCGGTCCGGTGAGAGGTTCGCGTTTGGGCGTCGGTCCGGCGAGACGTTCGCACTTCGGCGTTCGCCTGGCGAGACGTCCGCACTTCGGCGTCGGTCCGGTGAGAGGTTCGCGCTTCGGCGTCCGCTCGACGAGAGGTACGCGGTTCGGCGTCCGTCCCGTGAGACGTTCGCACGCCGACACGTGTGCGGCGGCGAAATGCTCACGACCCGCCCCCCGCACCCGGCGTCGTCTCCAGGCTCACCACATCGGCGACCACGCACGCCACGTTGTCCGGCGCCCCGGCCGCATACGCCCGCGCGACCAGCTCGTCCAGCACCTCCTGCGGAGCGCCGGGCCCGGCCAGCACCTCACGCAGCGCGTCGGCCGGCACGACGGCCGACAGCCCGTCGGAGCACAGCATGTACCGGTCCCCGGCCGCCGCGTCGTGCAGCGCCAGTTGCGGCCGGGCGCCGCCCGTTCCGGTCAGCGCCCGCGCGAGCAGCGCCCGCCGCGGGTGCGAGGCCGCCTCCTCCGCCGTCAGCCGCCCTTCGTCCACCAGCGCCTGTACGTACGTGTGGTCGTGGGTGATCTGGAACAGCTCCCCATCACGTACGAGGTACGCCCGCGTGTCGCCGATGTGCACCAGCGCCAGCCGCGACCCCGACCACAGCAGCGCCGTCAACGTGGTGACCGCCTCGCCCGACGGCGCCGACGCGGCGATCTCCTTGAGTGCCCGGTCGGCGTCACCGACCGCGTCCGCGAGGGCGCCGAGCAGGTCGTCGGCGGGGACGGTCATGGTCTCCAGCGCTTTGAGCGCCTCGACGGCCGCCGCGCTGGCCAGGTCGCCGCTCGACCCGCGTACCCCGTCGGCCACGGCGAGCAGGCGCGGCCCGGCGTAGGCGGTGTCCTCGTTGCTCGTGCGGCCGAGCCCCGATTCCGACCGGGCGGCGTACCGGATCCCCAGCAGGCTCGCCGTCTCCTCCACCGTGCTGCCCCTTCCCGACAGGTAGTCGACCAGGAACGTCGCCAGCTCCTCCCGCGCGGCGGTCTCGGCCAGCACCTGCTCCCAGTACGCGGCGATCTCGCCTGCCGCCGCGCCCGCCGGCAGGTCGCAGACCCGCCGGATCCGCGCCAGCGGCATGCCGAGCCGCCGCAGCCAGGCGATCAGCCGCGCCCGTTCCAGCTGGTCGGGGTCGTAGAGCCGGTACCCGGACTCGCCGTCCACGACGGCGGGCCGCAGCAGCCCGAGCTCGTCGTAGAGCCGCAACGCCTTGGGCGACAACCGCGCCGCCCGCGCGAACGCCCCGATCGTCAGCAGCCCCACCGCTCCTCCTCGCCCCGGCCGCCCCACCCGGCCGCCCCACCCCGTACGGCCAGTACGGACGATGGTGCGGCTTCACCCAGGGGAAAGGTCAACATCCGACCCGGCAAGTGACGTACGTCACTGTCACAGGATCCGGCCGGCCGGCATCTCCATGTGCGTCAAGAGGCCGCGCCCACGAAGGCGCGGCCCTCGAGCCCACCCGTGAGGACGCTGCCATGGAACCCCGTTTCGACATGTCCGCCAACGCGCTCGGCGCCAAGATCAGCAAGCGGCTCTACAACGTCAGCCTGGCCATCGAGCAGTCACCGCTGCCCAAGGCCACCCAGAACCTGGTGATGTTGCGCGCCAGCCAGATCAACGGCTGCGGTTTCTGCGTCGACTTCCACACCAAGGAGGCCACGGCCGCCGGCGAGAGCGCCGTCCGGCAGAACCTGGTGGCGGCCTGGCGCGAGACCACCGTGTTCACGGACGCGGAGCGGGCGGCGCTGGCCCTCACGGAGGAGGGCACCCGCCTCGCCGACACCCACCAGGGCGTCTCCGACGAGACGTGGGCACAGGTCCGCAAGCACTACGACGATGACCAGATCGCCGCACTGGTGTCGCTGGTCGCTGTGATCAACGCGGCCAACCGGATGAACGTGATCGTCCGCAACCGGGGCGGCTCGTACAAGCCCGGCATGTTCAACAGCATGTCGAGCTGAGCGCAGAGGCCACGCCCGGCGCGGGAGCGCGAGCATCCGAGGCCGGGCGTGAGACGGCCTGTGTCTGCGGAAAGGGTGCGAGCAGAGGCGATTGTCCGCTCATCCTCGACGGAGTGACGCCTATGATTGCCGCCTGGATGCTGGAAGGTGGGCTGTGCTGATCCGCTTCGAGGTGGCGAACTACCGCTCGATGCTCGACCCCGTCGAGCTGTCGATGGTGGCGATCGACCGGGACCGCCCCGAGGCGCGCCTGGTGCCCAACCTGGGCGAGAGCCTGCTGCCGGTCGCGGCCGTCTTCGGGCCGAACGCCTCCGGCAAGTCCAACTTCATCGCCGCCGTCACCTGGCTCCGCATGGCTGTTCGCGAGTCCCTGCGCATGTGGGACGACGAGATCCCGGTCGAGCCGTTCGCGTTCAGCGCCGGTCAGGGGCGCCCGTCCGAGTTCATCGTCGATGCCGTCATCTCCGGCGTGCGCTACGCATACGTGGTCGAGCTCGATCGCCAGGCGGTGCGTTACGAGGCGCTGTTCCACTACCCGGAGAAGAAACGGCGGCGGATCTTCGAACGCGAAGGAAGCCAGTTCAAGCTTCAGCGCGGCCTGGGCAACCTGTCCGGCACCCGCAAACTCCTGACCCCTCGCACGCTGGCCCTGTCGATCGCCCGGCGATTCGACGAGCCCGTCGTGTCCGGCTTCGTGGACTACCTCCTCGCCGCACAGACCCTGGGCCTGCCCACGCCCCACCCGCACCACCGTACGGCGTGCTCGACCATGCGCTGGTTCGAAAGAGGACCGGGCGGTGACCAGTTGTCCCTGTCCGACCTGGAGGAGGACCGCTCCTTCGAGGCGGATCGCGCCCAAGCCCTGGCGCTGCTCAGGCTCGCAGATCTGGGCATCGACGACGTGCTGATCGACCAGTGCGAGGTAGCCCACTCCGACGGCCCGCGAACGCAACGCAGGATCCGGCTCGTGCACCAGACGGCACATGAGAAGGCGCCCCTCGACTTCGCTGCGGAGTCGGCGGGAACGCGTACCTGGTTCCACCTCATCGGCCCGGTGCTGGCGGCGCTCAAGGCCGGCTCACTGCTGCTGTTCGACGAACTGGACGCGAGCCTGCACCCCACGCTCTGTGTGCAGCTGCTCCGCCTGTTCCAGGACCCCGCCATGAACCCGAAGGGCGCACAATTGGTCTTCACCTCGCACGACACGAGCCTGCTCAACAACCTCAATAGGGACGAGGTCTGGCTGACGGAGAAGGCCGAGGACGGCGTGACGCAGCTCGGAGCCCTGGCGGAGTTCGCCGGCGAGCGGGTGCGCAGGTCGCAGAACCTGGAGAAGGCCTACCTGCACGGACGTTTCGGCGCACTGCCCATTGTCGACCACACCGAGGTTCTGCGAGCTCTCCGGCCGATCGGTTGATCGAGGTGGCGCAACAGTGGAGAGGCGGTAGTGGTGCTGCTGACGCGGCTTGATGTTCCGCATCCTCCGGACGACTGGTCAGCCGCTCTTCCCGTGGTCCGTCACCTTGAGACGCATGGGCTGGTCTTCACCGAGCAGGTGACCTTTCTGGTAGGTGAGAACGGATCAGGAAAGTCCACTTTGATAGAGGCGATCGCCGACGTGTGCGGCATCAACTCGGAGGGCGGTAAGGCAGGTACCAAGTACGCGTCGACCGGGATGCCGTTGCCACTCGGGGAGGCGGCTGAGGTCGAACTCACCGCGCTGGGGATCGAGCTTCTGCGCGGCCCCCGGCGCAGACGACGGGGGTTCTTCTTCCGCGCCGAGACACTTTTCAATCTGGGCCGGAACGTGTCCGGGCTGCCCGGGTTCTGGGACGACGACCTTACGGCGCAGTCTCACGGCGAAGGGTTCTTCACCGTTCTCGACCGGATGGTGTCCGGGCCGGGGCTTTACCTGATGGACGAGCCGGAGGCGGCGCTGTCGTTTCGCTCCTGCCTTCGCCTGCTCTATCTCATGCATCGGGTCGCGCGTGAGGGCGGCCAGATCATCTGCGCGACACACTCGCCGATCCTGGCCAGCCTGCCGGGAGCGCAGATCGTCGAACTGGGTGAGAACGGCATTCAGAACGCCACTTGGGAAGATCTTCAGCTGGTGGATGATTGGCGGCGCTTTCTCGCCAAGCCGGGTTCTTATCTGCGGTATGTGCTGGAGAGCGACTGATCGTGACATGGCGTCTGGGGTGGGGGATCGGACGGTCGGCTCGGTAACCGGTGATCCAAGGGGATGGGTGAGAGCGCCGGAGGCGCGGCGAGTGCGCCGAAGGCGCCGGGCTTGCGCCGGGAGGCGCTTCGTTAGGGGCGTCTGAGCTGAGTGCGCGAAGCGCTCTCGGAGCGAAGTCCGTTGTTCGGGGTGGGCTCCCAACGGCCAGCCCGGTAAATGGGATTGGGGCGGGCGAGCCTGGTTGGGGGCGTCTGAGCTGAAGTGCGCGGAGCGCTCACGGGGCGAAGCCCGTTGTTCGGGGCGGGCCAGAGACGGCCCGCCCCGGTGACGGGTAACGGGTGGGTGGGTGGGGGCCGGCCTACTTCACACGTTCCGACGGCTGATGCCGAAGGGCCTCATACCCCGAGGGCTGAAGGAAGGCTGAGTTCCTGGAGGAACAGGGCCTCCGTTGTGGCGACTCGCCGGAGTTCCTCCAGGTCCACCCGCTCGTTCGGCGCGTGGATGGCCGCCTCCTCGTCCTCCGCCCCGAACAGCAGGATCTCGGCGGCGGGGAATTGGCGGAGGAGGGTGTTGACGAGGGGGATGGAGCCGCCGGCGCCG
This sequence comes from [Actinomadura] parvosata subsp. kistnae, assembly GCF_900323885.1. Taxonomy (GTDB): domain Bacteria; phylum Actinomycetota; class Actinomycetes; order Streptosporangiales; family Streptosporangiaceae; genus Nonomuraea; species Nonomuraea composti. The sequence continues at coordinate 4,234,657 of NZ_OOHJ01000018.1, forward strand.
ACGTCGCGGGGTGGGCGGCCGAAGGCGCGTTCCATGGCGCGGTTGAGGGCGGCGCGGGCCTTGCCGCCGGAGTCGGCCTGGTAGCCGGAGCCGACGGTGAAGTCGCCGAAGGCGACCTGGACGCCCCAGGGGGCGACTTGGCGGAGGAATTCGACGACGGCGTTGACGGTGGTCTTGGGGTCGCCGGCGGGTGGGACGCGGACGGTGACGCGGGCGCGGGCGGCCGGTTGGACGGCGTTGACGGCGCCGGACACGGTGGGGACGTCGAGGCCGGTGACGGTGATGGCGTAGGAGGACCAGAGCCGGTCGGCGAGGGTGCCGGAGCCGACGAGGTTGACGCCGTCGAGGACGCCGGCGGTGCGCCTGAATTCCTCCTCGGACGGTCCTTGTCCGAGGAAGGTGCCGCGGGGCAGGCCGGGGACGCGGATGTCGCCGTTGTCGTCGTGCAGGGAGGTGAGCATGCGCATGAGGGCGGCGAGCGCGTCGGGGGCGGCGCCGCCGAAGGAGCCGCTGTGGACGGCTTCGCGCAGGGTGCGGACCTCGATGGTGAAGGCGGCCATGCCGCGCAGCGAGGTGGTGACGGCGGGGTCGCCGACGCGGGGGTTGCCGGTGTCGGCGACGACGATGGCGTCGGCGCGCAGCAGGTCGGGGTTGCGTTCGACGAACGCTTCGAGGCGGTCGCCGGCGTATTCTTCCTGGCCTTCGATGATGACCTTGATGCCGACGGGGAACCGGCCCTGGAAGGTGCGCAGGGCGGTGATGTGGGAGATGATGCCGGACTTGTCGTCGGCGGTGCCGCGCCCGTAGAGGCGGCCGTCGATGAGGGTGGGCTCGAAGGGCGGCGTACGCCATGCGGCCGGGTCCCCCGCCGGCTGCACGTCGTAGTGCGCGTACAGGAGCACGGTGGGCATGCCGGGCGGCGCGGGGGCCTCGCCGTAGACGGCGGGGAAGCTGCCTTCGACGGCGACCTGCTGGACGCGGGGCAGGCCGGTGGAGCGCAGCAGGTCCTCGGTCATGGCGGCGGCGGCGAACACGGGCTCTTCCGGGTGCCCGGGGAAGGCCACGGAGGGGATGGCGGCGAGCCGCTTCAGCTCCTCGACGGCCTGTGGCATCGCGGCAGCGACTGCGCTCTCGATCTGGTCTGGAGTCACGGAGGGTCCCCCGGTTGTTTTCACCTATTCACTGCGATTCGTCTCATTGGATCACACCGGCCCTGTGCTGCGGGAACGAGGTGCGGGGCGGTCTTGACCCGCGCGCTAATCTACCTGCGGATTTCGTTGCTGTTACATAGCGGATCTGCGGATCCCGATTTTCTTGCAGAGTGCTGCGACCGATTCGCTTGGCAAAGATGCAGGTGAAGCGTCACACTGTGGCTAGTTCAGACACGAGGGAAGATAACCATGACGCAGCCGGAACACGACGTCCTCAAGGCCGCGCAGGACAACCTGTGGTTGCACTTCACCAGGCACAGCGCGTACCAGCAGTCCGAGATCCCGACCATCGTGCGCGGTGAGGGGTCCTACGTCTACGACATCCACGGCAAGCGCTACCTCGACGGTCTGGCCGGTCTGTTCGTGGTCCAGGTGGGCCACGGGCGGCAGGAGCTGGCCGAGGCCGCCGCCAAGCAGGCGCAGGAGCTGGCGTTCTTCCCGTTGTGGTCCTACGCCCACCCGAAGGCGGCGGAGCTGGCGCAGCGGCTGGCCGCGCACACCCCGGGCGAGCTGAACCGCGTCTTCTTCACCACGGGCGGCGGCGAGGCGGTGGAGACGGCCTGGAAGCTGGCCAAGCAGTACTACAAGCTGATCGGCAAGCCGCTCAAGCACAAGGTCATCAGCCGCCAGATCGCCTACCACGGCACCCCGCAGGGCGCGTTGTCGATCACCGGCATCCCGGCGTTCAAACAGATGTTCGAGCCGCTGGTGCCGGGCTCGATCCGGGTGCCGAACACCAACCACTACCGCGCCGACGAGATCACCGGCGTCAAGGGCATGTCGCCCGAGGAGTACGGCATCTGGGCGGCCGAGCGGGTGGCCCGCGCGATCGAGATGGAGGGCCCCGACACGGTGGCCGCCGTCTTCGCCGAGCCGGTCCAGAACGCGGGCGGCTGCTTCCCGCCGCCTCCCGGCTACTTCCAGCGGCTGCGCGAGATCTGCGACGAGTACGACGTCCTGCTCGTCTCGGACGAGGTCATCTGCGCGTTCGGCCGGCTCGGCACCATGTTCGGCGGCCAGAAGTTCGACTACGTGCCCGACATCATCACCTGTGCGAAGGGCATGACCAGCGGTTACTCCCCGATCGGGGCGATGATCGCGCACGAGCGGCTGTTCGAGCCGTTCAAGAGCGGCGACACGATGTTCGCTCACGGGTACACGTTCGGCGGCCATCCCGTCTCCGCCGCGGTGGCGCTGGCCAACCTCGACATCTTCGAGCGCGAGGACCTGCTCGGCCACGTCACGAGGAACGAGCCGCGTTTCAAGCAGACCCTCGACGATCTGCGCGACCTGCCGATCGTCGGCGACGTGCGCGGCTCGGGCTATTTCTGGGGCATCGAGCTGGTCAAGGACAAGACCACCAAGGAGACGTTCACGGCCGACGAGTCGGAGCGGCTGCTGCGCGGGTTCCTGTCGAAGGCGCTGTTCGACGCGGGCCTGTACTGCCGCGCCGACGACCGCGGCGACCCCGTCATCCAGCTCGCCCCCCCGCTGATCGCCGGGCAGAAGGAGTTCGACGAGATCGGAGCGATCCTCCGTGGCGTGCTCGCCGAAGCCTGGGCTCAGCTCTGACACCCCTCAATCCGGTACGACGGAGTGCCGGTTCCCGAAAGGATCCACCGCCATGAAGATCGGCGTTCCAGCCGAGGTCAAGAACCACGAGTATCGCGTCGCCGTCACCCCGGCCGGCGTGCACGAGCTGGTGCGCAACGGGCACGACGTCACCGTACAGCGGGGCGCCGGCCTGGGCTCGCAGATCACGGACGAGGAGTATCTCTCGGCCGGTGCCAAGATCCTGGACAGCGCCGACGCCGTCTGGGCCGAGGCGGACATGGTGCTCAAGGTGAAGGAGCCGATCGCCGAGGAGTACCACCGGCTGCGCGAGGGGCTGGTGCTGTTCACGTACCTGCACCTGGCCGCCTCCCGGCCGTGCACCGACGCGCTGCTGAGCGCGCGGACCACGGGCATCGCGTACGAGACGGTGCAGGTCGGCAACGCGCTGCCGTTGCTCGCCCCCATGTCGGAGGTGGCCGGTCGCCTGGCGCCGCAGGTGGGCGCGTACAACCTGATGCGCTTCAACGGCGGCAGGGGCATCCTGCCGGGCGGCGTGCCGGGCGTGGCGCCGGCGAAGGTGGTCGTGATCGGCGGCGGCGTGTCCGGGCTGAACGCCGCGCAGATCGCGGTCGGCATGGGCGCCGACGTCACCGTCCTCGACACGAACGTGGACCGGCTGCGCCACATCGACGCCATCTACCAGGGCCGGCTCAAGACGCTCGTGTCGACGGCGTACGCGATCGAGCAGGAGGTGCTGCAGGCGGACCTGGTCATCGGCGCGGTGCTGATCCCCGGCGCCAAGGCTCCCACGCTGGTCTCGAACGACCTGGTCAGCCGCATGAAGCCGGGCTCCGTGCTGGTGGACATCGCCATCGACCAGGGCGGCTGCTTCGAGGACTCGCGCCCGACGACGCACGCCGAGCCGACGTACAAGGTGCACGAGTCGGTCTTCTACTGCGTGGCGAACATGCCGGGCTCCGTGGCCAACACCTCCACCTACGCCCTGACCAACGCGACCCTCCCGTACGCGGTCAAGCTGGCCAACCTGGGCTGGCGGGATGCGATCAGGTCGGACGCGGGCCTGGCGGGCGGGCTCAACACGCACGGCGGCAGGCTGACGAACGAGCCGGTCGCGCAGGCGCTCGGCCTGCCGTACACGCCGGTGTCCGAGCTGGTGTGACGGCCGGTGTCGGAGCTGGCGTCCGAGCTGGTGTGACGAGGGTGCGGGCTCAGCGGGTGCCGGGCCGCCGGCGCAGGGTGCGGGCCTAGCGGATCCCGAGTCGCCAGCGCAGGTCGCGGGCGGTCACCAGGACGTGCTGGAGCTCCGCCGGGCTGGGCCAGGGCGCGCTGCCGGGCCGGACGAGCGCCCCGCGTACCGACGCGAGGTGCTCGATGGCGCTGGCGTGCGCGCCGCTGCGCTCCGCGAGCCAGGCCAGCACGTCGGAGTGGTCGTGCAGCGGCCTGGTCACCAGGTCCCAGGTGGCGAGCACCTCGGCGAGGTCGGCGACCCGCAGCTCGGCCTCGCCGCGGCGCGCGGTGGCCGCCGCGGCCAGCTCGGCGCGGGCGGTCAGCTCGGGCTCGGCGGGCCGGGCCCAGGAGGGCGGCGGCGGGTCGGCCAGCCACTTCTGTGCCTCGCCGTGCGCTCCGGCGACCGACAGCAGCCCGCCCAGCTCGACGGCGGCCCTGTGGTGCCCGGCCCGGGCCGCCTGGCGGAACCAGTGCTGCCCGCCCGCCAGGTCCCCGAACTCGGCGATGAGCAGCAGCCCGTAGTTGAACGCCGATTCGGCGTCCCCGCCGGCGGCCGCCCGCCCGAACCAGTGGCTGGCGGCCGCGGTGTCGTCCAGTTCCACACAGACGAACCCGGACATGCGCTGGTCGTAGGCGCGGCCGGCGTTCGCGGCCTGCTCGAACCAGGCGCGCGCGGCCCGCAGGTCACCCCGCGACAGGGCCACGCCGCCGAGCCGGGAGGCGGCGCCGGCGTGCTCGCTCCTGGCGGCCAGCCGGTAGTATGCCTCGGCGCCCTCCGGGTCGCGGCTGGCGTGCAGGTACAGGCCCAGGCAGTAGGCGGCGTCGGCGTGCCCGCCCCTGGCCGCGCACTCCCACCAGTGGACGGCCTCCGCGTCCTCGCCCGCGCAGTACGCCAGGAACCCCAGGTCGTGGGCCGAGGCCGCGTCGCCGCCCTCGGCCGCCCTGCGGTGCCATTCGCGGGCGTGCCCGGGATCGCCGGCGTCCTCGCACATCAGCGCCAGCCTGCGGGCGGCCGTCCTGGACCCAGCCATGGCCGCGCTCTCGAACCAGACCCTGGCCGCGCCGACGTCGCCGCGCTGCTCCAGCAGCAGGAGCGCCAGGTTCGTGGCGGCTTCGGCGTCGCCGGTGCTGGCGGCGGCCTCGTACCAGGTGACGGCGTCCTCCAGGCTGCCGTGTTTCTCGTGCCAGATGCCCAGGTTGTAGGCGCTGTCGACGTTGCCGCCCGCGGCGGCGCGCTCCCACCAGTGCCGGGCGGCCGCGCGGTCGCCGTGCTGGGCGAAGAGCTTGCCGAGCCGGTGCGCGGCCTGGGCGTCGCCCGCCTGCGCGGCGGCCATCAGCTCGGGCTCGTCACCCACGCGCGGCGCCGGTACGGACGGCACCCCCACCTCTCCTTGCCAGGACATGGCGACAGAGTGGCACGTGATCGCCCGATCGCGAACGGTAATCGCCGAAGCCTCTGGGACGAATGAGAGGAAGTCTCTAAGAGAACTGGATGAAGCCGGTGTACATGCCCATCCCGCAGACGTAGCGCAGCGAGCCCGCGGGCTGCGGCGGCAGCCGTACGGTGGCGGGGAGCGCGAGGTCGCGCCCGCCGATCGAGACGGTGTCGGTGCAGCCCCGGCCAGCGACCTTGAAGATCACCTCGACGGGCACGCCGGCCCGCGCGGTCACGATGGCGGGCCGGTAGCCCTCGCGGGTGGCCCACACGGTGACCGTCGTCGCGCCGGTCTCCGTGGTGGCGGGTGCGGCGGGGACGGCGAGCCAGCCGCCCAGGTTGACGCCGGCCGCCGCGGTCCACAGGCCGGCCCCCACGGCGACGACTCCGGCCCAGCGGGCCAGCCGGGTGCGGGAGACGCGCCGCAGCACGTACCCGAGCAGCGCGAACGCGGGTGCGGTGCCGGCCACGAACCCCGCCATGGCCGCGGCGCCCGCCAGCGGCGAGCCGCTGGAGACGGCGATCATCTCGACGCCGAGCGTCACCCCGCAGGGCACGAGGATGGTGGCCGCGCCGAGCAGCGGCGCCCGGTAGCGGGACGGCGGCGCGGGCTCGGGCGCGGTGCGGCACCGGCGCCGCATGAGCCGGATCGCGAAGCCGATCACGGTGATGCCGGCGATGACCAGCAGCACCGCCCTGGCCTGCGGCGGCAGGCTGACGGCCGAGCCGAGCAGCCCGAGCAGCGCCCCTGTCGTGGTGTACGAGGCCAGCCGCCCGGCCAGGAACCAGGCCACGAGCGCGGGGTCCCGCCCCTGGCGGCCGTCGGCGAGCCCCATGAGTAGCCCGCCCTGCGCCGCGGTGCACGTGGCGGTGCCGGCGACGAGGCCGGCGGCCACCCCGCCGGCCAGCAGGGTGAGGGTCTGCACGGTCAGCGGGCGGGCGCCAGGTCGTCGAGCGCGCCGCTCCTGGCGGCCTCGACGATGGAGCCGAGCTGATCGAGGCTCATCTCCACGCGCTGCCCGAAGTCGTCGACGATGACGACCCGGCGCTCGGCGGGGGCGGCCTCGTCGACGAACAGCTCGGGGCAGCCGCAACCGCACTGGCCGCAGAACTTGGCGATGGACCGCATCATCGTCCTCACTCTCTCTCGGGCCGTGTTACTCGCAAGGTAACGCGGGCTCCCGGATGCGGCCAGTGACAGTTGTCGCACTGATGGTGACGTTTAGGATGATCCGCCCCTGAGAACAGACATCCTTTCGAAGTACTCGTCGTCGGTCATCTCGCCGCGGGCGTACCGCTCGGCGAGGATCTGCTCGGCGGACGCCGTGGGCGAGGCGGCCTGGGCGGGCGCCCGGCGCGGCCCCCACCAGCCCCTTCGCCAGCTCAGCACGGCCAGCGCGATGAAGCCGACCCAGAGCAGGCCCCAGATGATCGGGAAAATCGGTGCTATGCCTCCGGCGGCGCCCCAGTGCGGGCCCGCCACGATCAGAGTGTCCATGTCTCCTCCTTGACGTGTACCTCAAGGGTCGCCGGAGGAGCCGCGCGGCGAATCGGACGGCGGGCGCTGCTCGCGCTGCGCCCGCCGGAGTGCTCAGGCGGGCCGGCCGTACGACAGCGGGGGTAGGGCGCCGGTGCGTTTCATCGTCCTCAGGACGGGGGCGGTCTCCAGCGTCTGGACGGCGTCGAGGGCGCTGACCCGCTCGGTGAGGTAGCGGTACAGGGCGGCGCTGTCGCGGCACAGGGCGGTGGCGAGCAGGTTCGCGGGGCCGGTGGTGACGGCGGCGAAGGCGATCTCGGGGTGGCCGGCCAGCGTCGTGGCCACGTCCAGCAGTGCGGACGGGCGTACGGACATCCACAGCCGGGCCTCGGAGCGGTAGCCGAGCAGCCTGGGGGAGTAGTCGAGCTGGACGTTGACCGCGCCGGACGCCCTGAGCAGGGCCAGGCGGCGCTTGACGGTGGCCTCCGACCAGCCGGTGGCCGCGGCCAGCTCGGCGTGGCCGGCCCGCCCGTCCCTGGCCAGCACGGCGGCGAGCCGGTGGTCCTCCTCCTTCAGGACGATCTCGCGGCGCTCGGCGGGCGGTGGGCGCAGCGCGTCGGCCTGCTCGGGCGTCAGCGCCGCCAGGCCCGGCCAGCCGTCGGGCAGCGCGAAGCCGCGCAGGAGCAGGTGCGCGGTCATGCCCAGCACGCGGGCGGTCCTCGGCAGCCGCTCCAGCAGGACCGGGTCGGGGGACTGGGTGAAGCAGGAGATCTCGGTGCCGCCGGACAGCAGGTGCACCCAGTACGCGTCCGGCCGCCTGGCCAGGGCCTCGGCGATGGCGGGGCCGGCGTCGGGGGTGCAGCGGACGCGGACGGTCCACGGCTCGTACCCGAGCAGCGCCCCGTCCACCCCGCCCACGACCCTGATCACCCCGCCCGCCACCAGCCTGCGGTAGCGGCGGGCCACGGTCTGCTCGGAGACGCCGAGCACGGCGGCGATCCTGGCGAACGGCGCGCGGCCGTCGAGCTGCAACGCGTGGATCAGGCCCCGGTCGATGGCGTCCAGTGTGGCGGATTCCATCGTCAAAGCGTATCCGGATGGAGGAAAACCGCCATCCCGACGCCAGAAGTGGGAGGCGGGCGGCCGGGCGGGCCAGCCTGGACGGCATGATCCTCGTGACTGGAGCCACCGGCAACGTCGGACGCCAGATCGTCCGCCAGCTCGTCGCCGCGGGCCACCCCGTACGCGCCCTGACCAGGAACCCGGGCACCGCCCGCCTCCCGCAGGCCGCGCAGGTCGTCAAGGGCGGCCTGGAGACCATCGACCAGTGCCTCGAAGGCGTGGAGTCCGTCTTCCTCATGTGGCCCTTCCACACGGCGGAGGCCGCCCCCGCGGTCGTCTCCGCCCTCGCCCGGCACGCCCGCCGCGTCGTCCTGCTCTCCTCGGGAGCGGTACGCGACCAGCCCGACTCCTTGGTGGGCCGCTCGCACCGCGAGCTGGAGCAGCGGGTCGAGCAGTCGGGCCTGGCCTGGACCACGCTGTGGCCCAGCACGTTCGCCGCGAACGCGCTGTGGTGGGCCGACCAGGTCCGCGCCGGCGACGTGGTGCGCGGCGCGTTCGGCGCGCTGCCGATGGCGATGCTGCACGAGAGCGACATCGCCGCCGTCGCCGTGCGGGCCCTCACCTCCGGCGGGCACGAGGGCGCCCGCTACGAGCTGACCGGCCCGGAGGTGCTGACCCAGGCCGAGCAGGTACGGATCCTCGGCCGGGCGCTCGGCCGCCCGCTGCGCTGGCAGGAGCTCACCCGGGAGGAGGAGCGGCGGCGGCTGCTGGCCGACGACGGCTTCCCCGACGCGTTCGTGGACGAGCTGCTCGACGGCTACGCCCGCATGCTCGACGGCCCGCCGCCGGCCCTGACGAGCACGGTCGAGGAGGTCACGGGCCGCCCGCCGCGCACCTTCGCGCAGTGGGCGGCCGACCACGCGGCCGACTTCCGGTGACTAGGCCTATGATCGGGCCGGTGATCCGGCCGGTGATCAGCGCAGGCAGAACTCGTTGCCTTCGGGGTCGGCCAGCACCGTCCAGTCGTCGTGGGTGCGCACCAGCTCGGCCCCGAGCCCGAGCAGCCGCTCCATCTCGGCGTCGGGGTCGTCGGCCCGCAGGTCGAGGTGGAGCCGGTTCTTGACGATCTTGCGTTCGGGCACCCGCTGGAACCACAGCCGCACCGGGCCGCCCTCGACGAGCACGGTCGGGTCGTCCTCGGGGTCGTCGACGCCGATGGAGCGCAGGCGGGCCAGCTCGGCCTCGTCGTAGGGCGCCACCTCGTACGCGTCGAGCGCCGCCGCCCAGAACCGCGCCAGCGACGCCGGATGCCGGCAGTCGATCACCACGTCACGCAGCTCGACCATCAGGTTTCCTCGCCTCGATCAGGAACCGGGCGGAGTGGGCCACGAACGGCCCCTCCGCCTCGATCCGCTCGTGCAGTGCGCGCAGCTTCCCGGAGAAGCGCTCCACCGAGAACCCGGGCACGATCCAGATCACCTTCCGCAGGAAGTAGATGACGGCCCCGATGTCGCCGAACTCCATGCGCAGCCGCTCGGAGCGCAGGTCCACCACCTCCAGCCCGGCGGCCTGCGCCGCGGCCCGGGCGCGGGCGGGGTCGCGGTGGCCGGCGTCGTGGGGGCCGAGGAAGTGCTCCGACAGCTCGTACACGCTGCCGGGCCCGACCTGCTGGGAGAAGTAGGAGCCGCCGGGGCGCAGCACGCGGGCGATCTCCGCCCACCACGTGGCCACCGGATGGCGGCTGGTGACCAGGTCGAAGGCCGCGTCGGCGAACGGCAGGCGCGGCTCCTCGTCGTCGGCCACCACCCACGCGCCGCGCGGGCGCAGCCGGGAGGCGGCCAGCCGCAGGTTGGGCGGCCAGGACTCGGTGGCCACGGTCACCGGCGGCAGCGCGGGCAGCCCGGCCAGGATCTCGCCGCCGCCGGTCTGGATGTCGAGGGCGGCCGACGCCCGCGCCATGCGCTCGCCCAGGAGCCGGGCGTATCCCCAGGAGGGCCGCTCCTCGGTGGCCCGCCCGTCGAGCCAGGAGAAGTCCCAGCCGTCGACCGGCACGGTGGCGGCCTCGCGGACCAGATCGTCGTACGTGCGCCCCATGCTCCGACCATGTCAGCGGCCGGGGCCGGAGATCAACCACATTTCTTTCACGCGAGGCGGGCCCGGATCGCGGCGCGATCGATGCCGAGCTGGTCGACGAGCTGCGCGACGGGGTCGGGGCTCTTCTGGGCGAGCAGGCCGAGCGCCAGGTGCCGGGGCACCTCGGCGTCCCTGGTCTTGACGGTCGTGGCCTTGATGGCCTGGTTGAGCACGGCCCTGGCGCTGGAGGTCAGCGCGGTGGCGGGGACGGCCGGGTGCTTGCGCGGCGTGTCGGGCAGCTCGCCCACCTCCAGCCCCAGCATGCGCAGCGCGGCGCGGTCGAGCTGCTCCAGCGCGGCGCGGGCGGCGGCCAGGTCGACGCCGAGCGCCCGCGCCGCCTCGTCGTGGTGCAGGAGGCCGAGCAGCAGGTGCTCGGTGCCCAGCCGCCGGTCGCCGCGCAGCCTGGCCTCCTCGAACGCGGCCTTGACGATCACCGTCACCGAGCTCTTCTGCCTGCCGAACATCGTCAGCCCCCTCATTTCCCGTATTTGGCGTGCACCGACTGCCGTGACATGCCGAGCGCGTCGCCGATCTGCTCCCAGGTCCAGCCCTGCTCCCTGGCCAGTGCCACGGACACCGCCTCGACCTGCTCGGCCAGCCGGTGCAGCGCTCCGACCGCGCGCAGGCCCATGGCGGGGTCGTTGGCGCGGATCCGCTCGGTCAGCTCTGTAACGTCCACGTTTGTCAGGCTAGATTGACAAGCGCGATTTTGTCAATCTAGCCTGACAGGCATGGAAGATGTGCTGATCGTGGGGGCGGGCCCCGTCGGGCTGATGCTCGCGTGCGAGCTGTGCCTGGCCGGCGTGCGCCCCGTCGTGCTGGAGAAGAGAGACGAGCCGAGCGGCCTGCCCAAGGCCAACGGCATCGGCGGCCAGATCGTCGACTTACTCGACCACCGCGGGCTGCTGGAGCGCTTCAGCGCGGGCAGCCCGTTCGCGGGCCGGGCCACCGGCTTCCCGTTCGCCGGGGTGCCGCTGCGCTTCGAGGGCATCGACGACATCCCGTTCAAGCTGATGCTCATCCAGCAGCCGCACCTGGAGCGGCTGCTGGCCGAGCGGGCGCGCGAGCTCGGCGTCGAGATCAGGCGCGGCAGCGAGGTGACCTCGCTGACGCAGGACGAGGAAGGAGTGACGCTCGGCACCGGGGACACCGAGCTGCGCGCCCGGTACGTCGTCGGCTGCGACGGCGCCCGCAGCGGCGTACGCGAGTGGGCCGGGATCGCCTTCCCCGGCACGACCGACGAGGAAGGGCTGCTCATCGGCCACTTCAAGGCCGACATCAAGGTCTTCGACAGCCTGGAGGGCGACGGCCTCCAGCCCGGCTGGAACCGCACCCCGCACGGCCGCGTGCTGCTCACCTCGCTGCGCGACGGCGTGCTCATCGCCGGCGTCCGCGAGCCCGCCACGCTCCCCGACGGCCCCGTCACCCTCGACGACTTCCGCGCCGCCGTGCGCCGCGTCCTCGGCAGGGACGTCCCGCTCGGGGAGCCGATCTGGCTGTCCAGCACGCTCTCCCAGGCCCGGCTGGCCGACCGGTACCGGGCCGGGCGGGTGTTCGTGGCCGGGGACGCCGCGCACCTGTTCCCGGCCGGCGGCTCGGCGCTCAACGTGGGCATGACGGACGCCGTCAACCTCGCCTGGAAGCTGGCCGCCGTGCTGCGGGGGCGCATGCCGGCCGCCCTGCTCGACACGTACGAGAGCGAACGCCGGCCGATCGGGGCCCGCACCCTCATGCAGACCCGCGCCCAGGCGGCCGTCGACCGCGTGGAGGGCGAGAACGGCCAGGCGCTGCGCGACCTGCTCGGCGAGATCTTCGCCTTCGAGGAGCCCACCCGGCACGTGGCCCGGCTGCTGCACGACTCGGGCCTCGCCTACGGCTCACCGGACCACCCGCTGACCGGCCGGTTCGTCCCCGACCTGAAGCTGTCGGACGGCCGCCGCGTCGCCGACCTGATGCACGCGGCCCGCCCGCTCCTCCTCGACCTCGGCGGCGGCGCCAACCTGGAGGACGACTGGATCGACGTGGTGCACACCCGCTGCGCCGACGCCCCCGCCGACGCCCTCCTGATCCGCCCGGACGGCTACGTGGCCTGGGCGGGCACGGGCGGCACGGACGGCCTGGCGGAGGCCGTGTCCACCTGGTTCACTCCAGGAAAGTCCTAGGCGAGGTCGTCCCGGTGCGGCGCGTACATGGTCTCCAGATCGACGAGGTGAACCCGTCCATCGGCGGCGGCCGCCTTGAGATCGGACGGAAATCCGGTCTTGGAGAACAGCGCCGGCCTGGCCTGCTCCGCATCCCAGCCCAAGCCTGTGAGAAGGTCGCGGATGTGCTCAAGCCGGCGGAGGTCCGCCATCGTGCGGGCCTTGCCGGTGCACTTGGCCTCCCCGAGGAGGGTGATCCGCGCGCCCTTCGACCTGGCCTGAGCGGTCCGGCTGATGGCCACGACGTCCACCTCGTGACCACGGTGCTCGCGGCAGGCGACCTCGGTCGTGCCGACCTGTCCGATGTCGTCGAGGCCGGTCTCCGCGCCGTACCAGCGGACCCACGCGCGGGCGGCCTCCTCGAAGTGCGGGCCGAGGATCTTGTCGGAGAAGGTTTTGCGTGAGCGGTCCCACACGTCCCGGGCGTGACGCAGTTCGAGAGCGCTGATATTCGGCTGGACGATCAGGTTGTGGAACCGTACGGCGGGGTCGGCGATGGTGATCGTGGGCCGGCGCTGCCTTAGCAGGTCCTGCTCGCTGCGGATGAAGCCGCCGTCACGCATGACATTGAGGTGATATGTGAGCGCCTTGGCGTCCATGCCGACCAGACCGCCGATCTGCGTGGGCGACGTCGCTCCCATGGCGACCGCCCACCAGATCGCGTTGTAGATGGCGCGATCACGGATGCGTGGGTCCTCCGCCAACAGGTAGTCGGGCTCGGTGAACAGGATGTGGGAGGGGTTGAGGATGCTGTGCTCCAGCCAGCGGAAGAACCCTTCCTCGCCCGGGGCGGGCGCATCACCGACGATGTCGCGATACCCCGGAGCGCCACCCAGCACCGCGTCGATGAGGAAGGCGGTCTGCGGTGGCGCGTTCCAGTAGTCGGCCGCGTCACGGAAGCGGAAGGGGCCTATGCGCAGATCGAGCACCGCACGTCCGCGTAGAGCCTGGTCGCCGGCCAGGAGGGTGGACATGATGGAGATCGCCGAGCCGCACAGGATGAGCTTGAAGGGCGGGTGCCCCTTGCGGGGCCCACGTCTGTCGTAGAGTGCCTGGATGGCCGAGGGCAACTCCGGGGAGTGGTCGATCAGGTACGGGAACTCGTCCAGTACCAGCAGGGGAGGATGGGTGCCCGGCCTGTGGGACAGCGCGTCCACGGCTGTGTCCAGTGCCGTCACCCAGTCCTGGAAAGTGCCGAGCCGGTAACCCAGGGACTGGGACAGGAAGTCGGAGAAGCGGGCCAGCGCCATGGCCCTGCTCTGCCTGAGCGCCACGGTGTAGACCCCGTTGACCGCATCGCACAGATGCTCGAGCAGGAAGGACTTGCCGTGGCGGCGACGCCCGCGCACCACGCCGATGCGGACCCCCGGCGCGCGATCACCCACGAATCGGACCAGATCGTCCCACTCGTGGTGGCGATCGAACACCCCGTCGGGCTTGATGACTTCCACGTCGCTCAGGTTAACCAAAATCCAGTTAGGTCAACTGCATTTCGGCTAACCTTCACAGCCAGCCCGGCTTGACCAGGCCCGACTCGTAGGCGATGACGACGAGCTGGGCGCGGTCGCGGGCGTGCAGTTTCATCATGGCCCGGCTCACGTGCGTCTTCGCCGTCGCCGGCGACATGAACAGCTTGGCCGCGATCTCGTCGTTCGTCATGCCGGTGCCGACCAGGGCGAGCACCTCGCGTTCGCGGTCGGTGAGCTGGTCGAGGCCGTCGGCGATGACGGGCTCCTTGGCGCGGGAGGCGTACTCGGCGATGAGGCGGCGGGTGACGCTGGGCGACAGCAGCGCCTCGCCGGCCGCGACCACCCGGACGGCCTGGATGAGCTCGGCCGGTTCGGTGTCCTTGACGAGGAAGCCGCTGGCGCCGCCGCGCAGCGCCTCGAAGACGTACTCGTCGAGCTCGAACGTGGTCAGGATGATGATGTGCGGCCCCGGCGGCATCTGGCGGGTGGCGGTCAGGCCGTCGGTGCCGGGCATGCGGATGTCCATGAGCACGACGTCCGGCCGGTGCTCGGCCGCCAGCCGGACGGCCTGCGCGCCGTCGGACGCCTCGGCGACCACGGTCATGTCCGGCTGGGCGTCGAGCAGCGCCTTGAAGCCCGCGCGGACCAGCGCCTGGTCGTCCGCCAGCAGAACCTTGATCATGACCTCTCCTCGGGTAGGGGCAGCCGGGCCTCGACCTGGAAGCCGGGGCCGGACGGCCCGGCGACCAGTGTGCCGCCAAGCGCGGAGGCCCGCTCGCGCATGCCGGGGATGCCGTTGCCGCTGCCGGACTCGGCCAGCGCGCCGGGGGTGCCGGAGCCGGTGTCGGTGACGCGTACGACGAGCTCCCGCTCGCCGTACTCCAGCCGCACGCTCACCCGCGCGCCCGGCGCGTGCCGGGCGGCGTTCGTCAGCGACTCCTGGACGATCCGGTACGCCGCCCGCTCCACCTGAGGCGGCAGCGGCCGGGAGCCGACGCGTTTGAGCGCCACGTCGAGCCCCGAGCGTTCGATGAGCTCGTCGAGCCGGTCGAGCCCGGCCGTGGGGGAGCGGGGGGCGCCCTCGCGCAGCACGTTCAGGACCGAGCGCAGCTCGCCGAGCACTTCCTTGGAGGCGGTCTTGATCGTGGCCAGGGCGGTCCGCGCCTGTTCGGGGTTGTCGTCGATGAGGTGCAGCGCGGTCGAGGCCTGGACGTGGATGAGCGAGATGTTGTGCGCCAGCACGTCGTGCAGCTCCTGCGCCATCGTCAGCCGCTCCTCGCTGGCCTGCCGCCTGGCCTCCTCCTCCTCGACGCGCTCCCGCTCGGCCCGGCGCTCCTTGACGGTCTTGACCAGCTCGGCCACGACCATCAGCAGCATGACGGAGGTCAGGATCCACACGCTGTGGAACAGGTCGCGTTTGCCGACCGCCCAGGCGTAGGTCAGGATCGACAGCAGCGACATCGCGGCCATCACCCAGGCCATCAGCCTCCTGCCGCGCAGCACCAGCAGCACGAGCAGCACGCCGGGGCTGACGAAGCTGGGGCCGTAGGCGTACCCGCCGATCAGGAAGAGGTCGGAGGCGAGCAGCGCGGCGGCGGTGGTCAGCAGCGGGAAGCGGCGGTGCAGCAGCACGGCCAGCGGGCCGACCAGCAGCAGCGCGTAGCCGTAGGGGTCGAGTGCCTCCCGCTCCGCGCGCTGCCCCCATGAGGCGCCCCGGCCGATCACCTGCTGGGCGACCGCGACGATCAGGGCGAGGTAGGGGTCGAAGCCGTGTTTCCCGCGCACGCCCCTCACGCTAGTTCCCCCTCCTGACCAGCGCATCATCCGTATGTGTGAGCGGGCCCTACCACGCGGGGCGTACGTGGGTCATGGTGGACGCATGCGCCGTGCGATCATTCCCGCAGCAGCAGCTCTCTTCGTCTCGCTCGTGCCCGCGCCCGCCGCGCTGGCGCGGCCCCCCGTGAAGGTTCCCGTCGCCGAAGGGTACGGCGGCGCGGTGGCCACCGTCGACCTCGACGCCAGCAAGGCCGCCATCTCCGTGCTCAGGAGGGGCGGCAACGCCATGGACGCGGCGGTCGCGGCCGGCGCGGTGCTGGGCGTCACGGAGCCGTACTCGGCCGGCCTGGCCGGCGGCGGCTTCATGGTCTACTACGACGCCAGGCAGCGCAAGGTGTTCACGATCGACGGCCGCGAGACCGCCCCGCGGGCCATGACCTCGACCTCGCTGGAGGGCATCCCGTTCGACGAGGGCGTCACCAGCGGCCTGTCGGCGGGCGTGCCCGGCACGGTCGCCACCTGGGACGTGGCCCTGCGCAGGTTCGGCACGATGTCGCTGGGGCAGGCGCTCCAGCCGGCGATCGAGGTGGCCTCGAAGGGCTTCGTCGTGGACCAGACGTTCTACGACCAGACCGCCGCCAACGCCGCCCGCTTCAAGGACATCTCTTCGACGGCCAGGCTGTACCTCCCGAACGGCGCCCCGCCGCCGGTCGGTTCGATCTTCAGGAACCCGGAGCTCGCCGACACCTACCGGGAGCTGGGCAGGCGCGGCCCCGGCTGGCTGTACGGCGGTCAGCTCGGCAAGGAGATCGTGGCCACCGTCAAGAACCCGCCGGTCACCCCGGGCAGCACCCGCAACGTCCGGCCGGGCCTGATGGAGCTGTCCGACCTGCGGGCCTACCGGGCCCTCCTGCGCGAGCCCACCAAGATCTCCTACAACGGCATGGACGTGTACGGCATGGCCCCGCCCTCCTCGGGCGGCTCCACCGTCGGCGAGGCGCTGAACATCCTGGAGGCGCTGCCGCGGGTCGGCCTGCACGAGTACCTGGAGGCGTCCAGGCTGGCCTTCGCCGACCGCGGCAAGTACGTCGGCGACATCCCGGGCGTGCCGCTCGAGGAGCTGCTGTCCGACGGCTTCGCCAAGGAGCGCGCCTGCCTGGTCGGCGACACGGCCCTGACGTCCCCGGTCGCGCCGGGCAGCCCCGACGGCTCGTACGAGCCGTGCGCCGAGCCGACCGGCACCGCCACCCCGGTCGCCCAGGAGGGCCCCGAGACCACGCACCTGGTCGTGGCCGACCGCTGGGGCAACGTGATCGCCTACAACCTGACGATCGAGTCCACCGGCGGCAACGGCATCGTGGTGCCGGGCCGTGGCGTGCTGCTCAACAACGAGCTGACCGACTTCACCTTCGGCCCGGCCCCCGGCGACCCGAACCTGCCGGGCCCCGGCAAGCGGCCGCGCTCGTCGATGGCGCCGACGCTGGTGTTCGACGGCGGCCGGCCGGTGCTGGCGGCGGGCTCGCCGGGCGGCTCGACGATCATCACGACCGTGCTGCAGATCCTGGTCAACCGCTACGAGTTCGGCATGAGCCTGCCGGAGGCGCTGGCCGCGCCGCGCGCCACCCAGCGCAACACCGCGCAGACGCAGGCCGAGCAGGCCTTCCTCGACAAGTATCGGGCCGAGCTGGAGGCCAAGGGCCACAGCTTCGTCCTGAACCCGGAGATCGGGGCCGCCACGGCACTGGAGTTCCTGGGCAGGAGCCGGATCCAGGCCGTGGCCGAGCCGACCCGCCGGGGCGGCGGCAGCGCGATGGTGGTCTCGCCCGGTAGATGACTAGTAGATGAGCTCGTAGGCGCCGGGTCTCACCTTCCGCGTACGCGCCCAGTACTCGAAGGTGAAGCCCGGCCAGATCGTCCGGTTCACCCCCTGCTCGTCCAGGTACCAGGAGCGACAGCCGCCCGCGTTCCAGACCAGGGGGTCGAGCCGGGCGCGCAGCCGGTCGTTGAACGCGCGCTGGGCCCGCGGCCGCACGTCCACGGCCCTGGCCTGGGTGCGGGAGAGCAGGCGCAGGCACTCGATGACGTAGCGGACCTGCGACTCGATCATGAACACGACCGAGGTGTGGCCGAGCCCGGTGTTGGGGCCGAGCAGGAAGAACAGGTTGGGGAAGCCCGAGGTGGCGATGCCGTAGTACGCCTCGATGCCGTCGCGCCAGGCGTCCTGGAGCTTCAGCCCGTTCCTGCCGACGATGTGGCGGGCGGCGAGCGCGTCGGTCACCTTGAAGCCGGTGCCGTAGACGATGGCGTCGGCCTCGTGCTCCTGGCCGGCCACCAGCGAGTGCTCGCGGATCTCGGTGATCGGGTCGGTGACGAGGGTGACGTTCGGCCTGGTCAGGGCCGGATAGTAGTCGCTGGAGACGATGATGCGCTTGCAGCCGATGAGGTAGTCGGGGGTCAGCGCGCGGCGCAGCTCCGGGTCGGGCACCTGGGCGCGCAGGTGGCGGAGCGCGAGCCGCTCGTGGGCCTTCATCAGGCGGGGGTGCACGGCGAAGCCGAGCGCTCTGGTCTCCAGGGCCCAGTAGATGCCGGCGCGCAGGGCCCTGGCCGCGCCGGGCAGGCGCAGGAGGCGGCGGGCGGCGGGGGAGAAGGCGAAGTCCGGCTTGGGGTGCAGCCAGGGGGCGGTGCGCTGGAAGACGGTGACGTGGCGGGCGGTGCGGGCGAGCTGGGGGACGAACTGGACGGCGGAGGCGCCGGTGCCGATGACGGCGACGCGCTTGCCGGTCAGGTCGGCCGCGTGGTCCCACTCGGCGGAGTGGAAGGCGGGGCCGGCGAAGGTCTCGCGCCCCACAATTTCAGGAAATTTCGGGATGTGGAGGGCGCCGATCGCGGAGATCACGGCGTTCGGGCGCAGGGTGTCGCCGTCCTCGGTGGTGACCGTCCAGGAGCGGGTGGCGTCGTCGTACTCCATGGAGACGACGTTCTTGCCGTACCGGATGTGCGGGGTCACGCCGTACTTGGCGGCGCAGCGCCGCAGGTACTCGTGGATCTCCTCCTGCGGCGAGAACATCCGCGACCAGCCGGGGTTCAGCTCGAACGAGTACGAGTACATGTGCGACGGCACGTCGCACGCGCAGCCGGGATAGGTGTTGTCGCGCCAGGTGCCGCCCAGCTCGGCGGCCTTCTCCAGGATGACGAAGTCGTGGTGACCGGCCTGTTTGAGCTTGATGGCCATGCAGATCCCGGCGAAACCGGACCCGATGATCACGATCCCTGGCTCACCCACTGGCTCCTCCCGCGGCCGCGCTTATTGGACTCTGTGTCCAATGTAGCCAGCGCGCCCCTCACGGTCCAGATGCCCTGGGGAACGACGAAAACCCGCCACGGCGCCCGCGGCGGGTGAAGCTGTCGGCTGTCTTACCTGAGCAGCAGGAGGTGTCTTACCTGAGCAGCAGGAAGGCGGCGACGCCGATGATCACGATGGCGGCGACGACCGCGATGATGGGCACGAGGGGCGACTTCTTCGGCTTGGCCGCGGACTCCTGCTCGCGCGCGTTCGCGAACGCGCGGAAAGCCTGCGTGTTGCCCGCCGGGTCGATGTGCTGGTCAGACATGGGCAGCAGCCTAGCGTGCCCGCCTGCGATGTTTGCCTCTTTTGGTGGGATACGTAGTGATGGGCTGATTAGGGGACCACCCCACCTGCCGGATAGCTTGGAAGCATGCTCAGGACCCTGCTCTCGCCGCGCCTCGTGGGGCTGCACCTGCTCACGATCGGGGTCCTGGTCGCGTTCATCCTGCTCGGGCGCTGGCAGCTCGGCGTCTTCCAAGATTCGGGAAAGCCGCGTGTCGCCACCGACCCCGAGCCCGTCGCGGTCGCCACGCTCGCCAAGGCCGGCGCCCAGCTCGACGGCGAGCTCGTCGGCCGCAGGGTCACGGCCGAAGGCGTCTACGAGGCCGACCGCCAGCTCCTGGTGGCCGACCGGCGGGCCGACGTCGACGCCCCCGGCGGCAACGTCTCCCGCGACGACGGCTACTGGGTGCTGACGCCCATCAGGCTCGACGACGGCACGCTCATGCCGGTCGTCCGCGGCTGGGTGGCCAAGGCCGACGACCCCGGTGTGGCGGCCGTGCCGCAGGGCCGGGTCACGGTGTCCGGGCGGCTGCGGCCCCAGCAGGGCACCGACAGCGTGCAGCGGCGCGCGGAGGGGCTGCCCGCCGGCCAGGTGCAGACGGTCTCCACGGGCGAGCTGGTCAACCTGTGGAGCGGGCAGCAGGTCCGCACCGGCTTCGTCGTCGCGCAGCCCGCCTCGGGCTCGCTGACGCCGGTCAAGGTGGCTCCGCCGGTGGTCGGCGGCACGCTGACGTGGCGTAACCTGGCTTACGCCGCCAACTGGTGGATCTTCGCTGGATTCGCCGTCTTCATGTGGTTCCACTTCGTCCGCGACGCCGTGCGCGGCGACCGGGACCACGGCAAGTCGTCCCCTGAGATGGTTCTGGAAGGTTAACGGTGGAATCGGCTCTCAAGCCCTTCCGGGTGCTCGCGTACGTGGTCGGATGCATGCTGCTCGTCTTGTGCGTGGGCATGGTCCTGCGGTACGGCTTCGGCGAGGACGCCATGTCGAAGATCGTCGCCCCCATTCACGGCGGGCTCTACATGATCTACCTGATCACCGTGATGAACCTGGGCATGAAGGCGCGCTGGTCGTGGCCGTACATGGCGGGGGTCATGCTCGGCGGCACGGTGCCGTTCCTGTCCTTCTACGTCGAGCGAAGGGTGACCCAGCGCGTGCAGAACGCGCTGGCGGCGGCGGAGGCCTGAGACCCCCGCCGCCAGAGGCGGGCACGAGAGCGGTCAGCGGCCGATGCCGCGCCTGCGGGCCCTCTTGAGCCGCTCGCGCTGCGACGGGTCGAGCATCATGTAGCCGACCACCGGGGCCGCGATCACGCCGAGGACGACCAGCAGCGTGACCCAGCCGGGCAGGATCATCCACGAGAGCAGGACCGCGATGCCCGCGCCGATCGCGTATTTCTGAATGGGCGACATCCTCAACATCCTCCGAACGCGGAGCGCGCGCCCCGCCTCTCCCACATTCTGCGTCGCCTGTCCAACGTGTGAACCCGCCACAAGGTTCCATGTCGCGATGTATCGCAATCGTTGTGCGATCGGTCAGGCCGCGCCCCGGTGCTCGGTCACGCCAGACCGGCGGCGATCGTCAGCAGCTCCCGGCGCAGCTCGTCCATCGTGGGCCGCCCCGCCGGGTCGCCCGACAGCAGCCGCGCCAGCACCGGAGCCAGCGCCCCCGCCCTGGTCAGCGGCGCCCCCGGCGCGGGCGGCACCCCCTCGACGGCCAGGAAGAGCGTGGCGCCGAGCGACCACAGGTCGGCCGCCGGCGTCGCCGCGCCCTCCGGCGCCGTGTACGCCGGGAGCGTTCCCGGCCTCGGCAGCGGCGCCAGCCAGGCCCGCCCCGCGTCGTCGATCAGCACGTTCCCCGGCTGCACCCCGCCATGGAAGGCGCCGGAGGTCGCCAGGCGGTCGAGCACGGCCAGCCCGATCGCGGCCACCCGCTGCGGCGGCAGCGGGCCCGCCGCCGCCACCACCGCGTCCAGCGGCCGGTCCACGGCCAGCCGGTCGAGCGTCTCGCGCACCACCTCCAGCGGTGGCGGCCCCGAGGGATGCAGCATCGCCCGTACCAGCGACCTGAACGGGTCGGCGCCCGGCGCCGGCACCTGGCCGGGCGGCCGGCCCTCCACCGCGAAGTGCAGCGTCGCGGCCAGCGACCACAGGTCGGCCGAGGGCAGCGTGCTCAGGCTGGGGAACCCGAACCCGGCCAGCACCGCCCGCCCCGTCGCGGTGAGCAGCACGTTGCCCGGATCGACCCGGCCGTGCACGATGCCCGCCGCGTGCGCCGCGCTCAGCGCCGACAACACGCAGACCCCGACCCTGGCGGCCTGCGGCACCGGCAGCGGGCGGCGCGAGCGCACGGCCTGCTCCAGCGACATCCCGGAGACGAACTCCATCACCAGCCACGGCGCGCCGTTCTCGATCAGCACGTCGAGCACCCGCACCACCGACGGATGCCGCAGCCCCGTCGCCCTGCGCGCCTCGAACATCGCGGCGTCGCGCAGCTCCGGCGGCACCCGCAGCTCCCTGACCGCCACGTCACGGTGCTCCGCCTCGTCGAACGCCAGCCGCACCGAGCCGGCGCCCAGCGGGTTCAGCAGCCGGTAGCGGTCGTTCAGCTTCCTGGCCTCGCCCCCGGGCCCCGCCCACGACGTCATCATGCGGAGCCGCCCGCCAGCCAGCTCTCGTGGGCCGCGTACACCTTGCGCCAGAGCCGGTCCTTCTCCCCGGCGCTCACGTCGTCGAGCGGCAGCAGGAAGACGTCCGCCAGCGCCGCGTAGTAGTCGCGCGCCGTGCCCAGCGTCACCGAGTGCGCGCCCCTGCCCAGGCGGGTCAGCGCCAGCCCGCGCAGGGTGTCCACCCCGTACGCGTCGCGCCGCTGCACCGTCGCCACCCGCACGAACCCCGACTCCGGCGACGTGGTCAGCTCCACGTGCTTGTCCGCGAACGCCGACATCTCGACCGCGCCCATGCCGAAGTCCATGCCCGCGAACGAACCGGCCGGATCGTGGTCGAGCCGCCACCCGCCGGGCGCCACCTCCGACGGCCGCAGCACGTACGTGAAGGGCCCCTGCCGGTACGTGCCCGCCACCAGCGGCAGCGGCTCGTGCAGCGCGTCACCGAGCCCCAGGTCCACCAGCCACTCGCCGCCCGGATTGGCGTCGGAGGGCAGGCCGCGCACGGTCAGCACCAGATGGTTGCCGGACACGCCCGGCTCGTTGCCGCGCCCCTGCACGCCGCCGACATGCCGGGTCACGTCGTAGCCGAGCGCCCGCGCCAGCTGCGAGAACGCGCCGTTGAGGTGGTAGCAGTAGCCGCCGCGGCCCCCGATGATGCGCTCGGCGGACTCGACGGGATCGACGGTCGTGGTGCGGCCCAGCCAGATCTCCAGCGCCTCGTACGAGACCCTCTCGACGTGCGCCATGTGCAGCACGCGCAGCGTCTCGGCACTGGCAGGGGCGGTGAGCAGGCCGGGCAGGCCGAGGCGGCGGAGGTAAGCGGCGGTGTCCACCCGCCAAGTCTGCACGGTTTGTGCACGGATTTGGGAGTGTCGTCTGCACAGCGCGCTCTTAGGCTTTCGTACGTGGCAGAGCAGCGACGCATCCTCGTGGTCGAGGACGACGTGACGATCGCGCTGGCCGTACGCAACCGCCTGGCGGCCGAAGGCTTCGACGTCAGGGTGGCCGGCGACGGGCAGGACGCACTCGTCCAGTACGGCAACGCGGAACCGGACCTGGTGATCCTCGACCGGCTGTTGCCGGGCCTCGACGGCCTGGAGGTCTGCCGCAGGATGCAGGCGGCCAGGCCGGTGCCGGTGCTCATGCTGACCGCGCTCGGCGACGAGACGGACGTCCTCGTCGGGCTCGGCGTCGGGGCCGACGACTACCTCGCCAAGCCGTTCAGCATGCGGGAGCTGGTCGCCAGGATCCACGCGCTGCTGCGCCGGGTGGAGCGGGCGGCCCAGCTCGCCGCCGAGGACACCGTGATCAGGGTCGGCGAGGTCGAGATCGACACCGCCGCCCGCCGCGTGTTCGTGCGCGGGGCCGAGGCGCAGCTCACCAGGACCGAGTTCGACCTGCTGCGCCGCCTGGCCGAGCGGCCCGGGCAGGTCTTCGAGCGCGACCGGCTGCTGTCGGACGTGTGGGGCTTCTCCGAGGCGGCCGCCACCAGGACCGTGGACAGCCACGTCCGGGCGCTGCGCCGCAAGCTGGGCTCCGACGTCGTCCGCACCGTGCACGGCGTCGGGTACGCCCTGGTGCGCCGGTGAACCCGCTCGACTTCCTCGGCCGCATCAAGGTCAAGCTCGGCATCGTGATCGTGCTGGCCGTCGGCACCGCCTTCGTGGTGAACGAGGTCGGCATCAACTCCGGCTTCTCCCGCGAGGTCCGCATCGCGGTCGCCGTCGTCCTGGCGCTGATCATGGTGCAGGTGCTGGCCATGGGCATGACCAAGCCGCTGCGCCAGATGGCCCGCGCCGCCCAGACCATCGCCAAGGGCAGCTACACGCTGCGCGTCTCCGCCACCTCCAGGGACGAGGTGGGCGAGCTGGCCAGGGCGTTCAACGCGATGGCGGCCGACCTGCGCGAGGTGGACCGGCAGCGGCGCGAGCTCGTCGCGAACGTCAGCCACGAGCTGCGCACCCCCATCACCGGGCTGCGCGCCGTGCTGGAGAACGTCGTGGACGGGGTCTCGGCCGCCGACCCGGTCACCATGCGCACCGCACTCGCCCAGACCGAGCGGCTCGGCCGGCTCGTCGCCCAGCTCCTCGACCTGTCGCGGCTCGACTCCGGCGCCCGCCTCATCGAGGCCGAGGCCGTCGAGCTGGCGCCGCTCATCGAGCAGGCGGTGCGCGAGGCGTCGCTGGCGCGCGAGGACGTCCTGATCAGGCCGTCGGTCCCGGACGATCTGGTGGTGCGCGCCGACCCCGACCTGCTGGCCCAGGTCCTGGCCAACCTCCTCGACAACGCCGTACGCCACAGCCCGCCCTCCGGGGTGGTCACCGTGAGCGGCTCGGCGTGGGGCGCCGGGGTCCGCCTCGCCGTCGCCGACCAGGGGCCGGGCATCCCCGCCTCGGCGCGGGCACGGGTCTTCGAGCGCTTCTCCCGCCTGGACGCGGGACGCGCCGCCGACGCCGGGGGCGCCGGGCTGGGGCTGGCCATCGTGAAAGAGATCGTCGAATTGCACGGGGGATCCATCAGGATCGACGACTGCGCCGGGTGCCGGATGGTCGTCGAGCTACCAGGGAGGACGACGATGGCAGACGTGTCGCTGCCGGCGGGGGAAGAGGAACGGCCGGAACCTTCGGACGAGGCGGTCGCCCCGCCGGAAGCCGCGTCCGGGCCGGCGGCCGGGGTCATGGCGGCCCTCGGCACAGCCGCCGGCGCCGCCTCGGCGGCGGGCACCACTCCGGCCGGCACTTCATCGGTGGCGGGCACCACTGCGGCCGGCACCGCCTCGGGCGGGGGCGGGGCGCAGGCGGGCGGTGCGGCGGCAGGGGAGCCTGCCGGGGTGGCGAGCGGCCCTGCGGCCGGCGGCGCCCTGGGGCCGGCGCCACGTCGGGAGTCGCGGCGGCGGGCGACCGCCCGGCGAGCGCGGCGGCGGTCGCGACGGCCCCTGGCGCCGGCACGGGCGGCAGTGCCGGTGGGCCGGCCGTCGTCACGTGGGGCGGCGTTCCGATCGGCGGCCCCGCGCCGGGCGGGCCGGGGGCGGGCGGCCTCACGGCAGGCGGTCCGGCGGCGGGCGGCCTCACGCCCGGCGGTCCGGCAGCGGGCGGTCCGGGGACGGGCGGCCTCACGCCGGGCGGTCCGGGGGCGGGCGGTCCGGGAGCCGGTGGGTACGGGCCGCTCGAGCCGTCGAGCCCCGTCGGCAGCCTGGCCAGGGTGTTCGGCGGTGCCGTCATCGGGCTCATGGTGGGCTTCCTCGTGGGCATGTTCGGCGCCGTCTTCGTCAGCGTGACCGTGGGCGACGGGATGGCGCTGATCACGCTCGTCGGCTGCACCGCTTTCCTGGGAGCGGTGGGCGCGGCCATGGGCGCCGGTTCGGGGCGCAGGGCGGCGGCAGCGGCGTACCAGGCGACGGTGCCGTACCGGAGCCA
Source organism: [Actinomadura] parvosata subsp. kistnae (assembly GCF_900323885.1). GTDB lineage: Bacteria > Actinomycetota > Actinomycetes > Streptosporangiales > Streptosporangiaceae > Nonomuraea > Nonomuraea composti. The sequence goes on from NZ_OOHJ01000018.1 coordinate 4,259,936, forward strand.
GGCGGGCCCGGTCCCGCCGTACGTGCCGCCCCCGCTGTTCCCCAGGCCGGAGCTGCCCGACCCGCCCCGCTGGCTGCTGCCGGCCGCCGCGGGGGCGGGCGTGTTCGCGGCGGTGGCGCTGCCCGAGGCGCAGGTGGGGCTCGGGATCGTGCTGGTCGCGATGGTGCTGGGCGCGGCGGCGCTGCCGGCGGTGCTGCGCCGGATGACGCCGTGGACGGTGGCGTTCGCGGTGACGGCGTACTGGCTGATCTCCATGGCGGCGGTGCGCGACGCCGACTGGCTGGTGGGGATCCTGCTCGTGGCGGGGGCCGGGCTGGGTGCGCTGGCCGTCTCCGGCGCGGGCACCGGCTGGCTGGGCGTGGTCAGGGGCGGCGCGTCCGTGCTGCTCGCGCTCGGCCCCGTGCCGTGGTTCCTGGCGCAGCCGCTCAAGCGGCTGACGGCCAGGCGGCGGGTGCTGCCGATGGTGTCCGCGCTGGGCATCACGGTGGTGCTGCTGGTGGTGTTCGGGTTGCTGTTCTCGTCGGCGGACGCGGTGTTCGCCTCGTACGTGGAGCGGCTGACCACCACCCCCGACTGGGCCGAGTCGATTCCCGGGCGGATCGTCCTGTTCGTGCTGTTCGCGGTGCTGCTGGCCGCGGTCGTGCTGGTCGCGCTGCGGCCCGTCGCGGACCCGGTGGGCCCTGACACGAAGTTCAGGGTGAGCAGGAGCGTCTGGCTGGTGCCGCTGACGGCGGTGAACCTGCTGTTCGCGTCGTTCGTGGCGGTGCAGGTCACGGCCCTGTTCGGCGGCAACACGCTGGTGCTGCGGACGGCGGGCCTGACCTACGCCGAGTACGCCAGGCAGGGCTTCTTCCAGCTCGTGGTGGTCAGCGTGTTCGTGCTGGCCATCGTGGCGGTGGCGGCCGGGCTGCTCAAGGTGGAGCGGGGCGAGCGGTGGGTGCTGGCCGGGCTGCTGGGCGTGCTGTGCGCGCTGACCATGGTCGTGCTGGCCTCCGCCCTGCACCGGATGAACCTCTACACCGACGCCTACGGCCTGTCCCGGCTGCGGCTGTCGGTGCAGGCCACGGTGTGGTGGCTGGGCGCGTTGTTCGCGCTGGTGCTGCTGGCGGGCGCGGCGCGGCTCACCGGCCGCGGCTCCGGCTGGCTGCCTCGGACGATCGTGCTGGTCACCGGGCTCAGCCTGGGCGCGTTCGCGATCGTCAACCCCGATCTGCGCGTCGCGCAGACGCAGGTCGAGGTGCGCGGCCCGGCGAAGATGGACTCCGACTACCTCGGCGACCTGGGCGCGGAGGCGGTGCCGGCGCTCGACCGGCTGCCCGAGCCGCAGCGCAGCTGCGTGCTCGCGGCCGTGGTCGAGGCGAACGGGCTGGACCGGCCCGACCCGTGGAACGGCTGGAACCTGGCCCGGTCGCAGGCCCGCGACCTGCTGGCCGAGCGGCCGGTGCGGAAGGTGTCGGGGTGTCCCGACCTGCGGGCCTCTGTCGAGGACTAGCTCCCCTGGTTAAATCCAGATGTGACCTTCGACATAGTGATCAGCGGTGGGCGGGTGCTCGACGGCACGGGCGCCCCGCCGTACCGGGCGGACGTGGGCATCGCGGGCGACCGGATCGCGGCGGTCGGCCGGCTCGGCGACGCCCCGGCGGGGACGGTGATCGACGCGGCGGGCAGGCTCGTCGCGCCGGGCTTCGTCGACTGCCACGCGCACGGTGACGCGGCCGTGTTCGACCCGGACGTGCAGCGGGCGGCGCTGCGGCAGGGGGTCACGACGTTCGTGCTGGGGCAGGACGGGCTGTCGTTCGCGCCCGGCTCGGCGGCGACCGTCGCCTACGCCTCGCGGTACTTCGCGGCCGTCAACGGCACGTCGGTGGAGGGGCCGCTGACGGTCGCCGAGCTGCTCGCGGGCTACGACCGGGCGGTGGCGCTGAACACGGCGTACCTGCTGCCCCACGGCACGATCCGCTACGACGTCATGGGCCCCTCGCCCGACCGGGCGGGGCCCGATGACCTGGCGGGGATGTTGCGGCACGTCGAGCGCGGGCTGTCCGAGGGCACGGTGGGCCTGTCCACGGGGCTGGAGTACCTGCCGGGCCGGTACGCCGACGCCGAGGAGCTGGCCGCCCTGTGCCGGCCGCTCGGCGGGCTGCCGTACGTCACCCACATGCGGGCCTACGGCGAGCGGGCCGGCGTCGGGATGGCCGAGGTGGTGGAGATCGCCGGGCGCTCGGGCGCGGCCGTGCACGTCTCGCACCTGCACGGGCCCGCCGACGTGCTGCTGCCGCTGGTCGAGGAGGCCCTGGGCAAGGGCGTGGACCTCACCTTCGACACCTACCCCTACCTGCGGGGGAACACGATCCTGGCGATGGTCGCGCTGCCGCCGTCGGTGCCGGGCGCCGACACGGACGCCGCGCTGGAGATGATCGGGTCGGACGCGCTGGACGACTGGTGGCCCACTCAGGAGGCCCTGTGGCCCCGGCTGACCGTCTCGCACGCGCCCGGCCTGGAGTGGGCCGAGGGCCTGACCCTGGTGGCCGCGGCCGAGCGGGCGCGGGTGGCGCCGGCCGCGCTCTGCCGCCGCCTCCTCATCGAGACGCGGCTGGAGGCCGGGGTCGTCATCGCCCGCCCGGACGAGGGGCCGCGGGGTGACGAGTCCGTGCGCCGGATGCTGCGCCACCCCTCGCAGACGGGCGGCTCCGACGGCATCTACGTGGGCGGCCATCCGCATCCGCGCGGTTTCGGGGCGTTCGCCCGCTTCCTCGGCCGGCACGTCAGGGAGCTGGGCGACTGGACGTGGGAGCAGGCGGCGGTGCACCTGGCCGCGCATCCGGCGCGGCGCTTCGGGCTGGTGGACCGGGGGCTGCTGCGGCGCGGGTTCGCCGCCGACGTGGTGGTGTTCGACCCGGCCACGGTGGGCGACCTGGCCACGTACGCGGCGCCGCGCACGCTCGCCGAAGGGGTCGGTGACGTGGTCGTCTCCGGCGTGCGCGTGCTGGCCGGCGGCGAGCTCACCGGGGCCACGCCGGGGCGCGCGCTGCGGCCTTCGTGAGCGATAGGGTCGGACGCGGACTAAAGGGGGTGTTGTGCCGGCGATTCTCGGCCAATCGGTCTTCGACGGCGGGCTCGAATTTCCCGCCATGGTGGTGCACCGCGACGCGCTGGAGCACAACGTCTCGACGATGGCGGCCTTCGCCCGCGACCACGGCATGGAGTTGGCGCCGCACGCCAAGACGCACATGTCCCCCGAGATCGCCAGGATGCAGCTGGAGGCCGGCGCGTGGGGGCTGACGGTCGCCACGCCCCGCCAGGCGGCCACGGTCCGCGCGTTCGGCGTCGGCCGGATCATGGTGGCCAACCAGGTCGTCGATCCCGCCGGGCTCACCTGGGCCGCCCACGAGCTGGAGCGCGACCCGTCGTTCGAGTTCCTGAGCTTCGCCGACTCCCGGGCCGGGCTCGACATCCTGGCCGCGCACGCCGGCTCCCGGCCGTTCAGGGTGCTGGTGGAGCTGGGGCACGAGGGCGGGCGGGCCGGCTGCAGGACGATCGACGAGCTGCTGGAGCTGGCCTCCCACGCGCAGTCCACGCCCGGCGTCGAGCTGGCCGGGGTGGCCGGCTACGAAGGGGCGCTGCGCTCGGGCGACGAGGTCAGGAAATATCTGGCCGCGTTGCAGGAAGCCGTCGAATACCTCCGCGTCAAGAACCCCATCCTCACCGTCGGCGGCAGCCAGTGGTTCGACGTGATCGGCCGCGAGCTGGTCGCCACGCAGGCGCGCATCCTGCTGCGCAGCGGCGCCTACGTCACCCACGACGACGGCTACTACCGCGAGCGCACGCCGTTCAACCGCATCGAGGGCGAGCTGCGCCCCGCCCTGGAGGTGTGGGCGCACGTGCTGTCGGTGCCCGAGCCGGGGCTGGCGGTCGTGGGCATGGGCAAGCGCGACGCGCCGTACGACGAGGGGCTGCCGATCCCGCGCCGCGGCGGCGTCACGATCACGAAGATGCAGGATCAGCACACCGTGGTCCGCGCCACCGGGCTCAAGCCCGGTGACCTGCTGGCCTTCGGCATCTCCCATCCCTGCACGGCGTTCGACAAGTGGCGGATCCTGCCGCTGGTGGACCGGGACTACCGTGTCGTTGGCACGATAAGCACGCATTTCTAGGGAGATTCAGTGAAAAAGGAGCTCCGGACCACGGAGGGCGCCGCCCCCATCGGCGCCTACTCACAAGGGCTCGTCGTCGGCGACTTCGTCTACACCTCCGGCGCCGGCCCCCTCGACCCCCAGACCGGCGAGGTCGTCGGCGACGACGTGGCCGCCCAGACGCACCAGACCATGCGCAACCTCGGCGCCATCCTGGCCGCCCACGGCCTCGGCTACGACGACGTCGTCAAGGCCACCGTCCACCTGCAGCACCTCAAGCGCGACTTCGCCGCGTTCAACGAGGTGTACAAGTCGTACTTCAACCAGCCGTACCCCGTGCGGACCACGGTCGGGTCCGACCTGATGGACATCCTGGTGGAGATCGACTTCGTCGCGCACAAGAGCGCCTGAGGTGCGGCCGTGGACAGTTCGGTGTACGTCTTCGTCGAGGACCTGCGCGGCGAGGGCGTCGAGCGGGTGCTCGACAGGATCAGCGGGTACGGCGTCGCCGGCGTCACCGTCGGCGCCGTGCACCACGCCTCCCGCGACGTCACCCCGCACGGGCTGTCCCGGCTGACGCTGCGCCACGACGGGGCGCACTTCACCCCGCCGCCCGACCTGTTCGACGGCCTCCGCCTGACCCCCGTGCCCGGCTACACCGACGCCTTCGACGGCCTGCGCGACGCGTGCGCCAAACGGTCGATGAAGCTGCACGGCTGGACGGTCTTCCTGCGCAACGCCACGATCGGCACCGCGCACCCCGACGTCACCGTACGCGACTGCTTCGGCGACCGCGGCTCGCTCACCGACCTGTGCCCCGCCCACCCCGACGTGCGCGACTACGCCGTCGCGCTGGCCAGGGCGGTGGCCAGGCTCGGCGTCGACAGCGTGGTGGCCGAGTCGCTGCACTTCCGGCCGCTCAAGCCGCAGCGCTCGTTCGTGCCGCTCGGGCCGATGGACGCCTACCTGTTCGCCCTCTGCTTCTGCGACTACTGCATGCGTCGGGCCACCGACCTGGGCGTCAACGCCGAGGTGGCGCGCGAGGAGTGCGCCCGCATCGTCGGCGGCGTCTTCGACGGCGACCCGCCCGCCCAGGGCGAGGTCACCCGCGCGGCGCTCACCGCGTACGCCGGGCCCGACGTCGTCGCCTACGCCCGCGCCCGCTCCGAGACCGTCACCACGCTGGTGTCGGAGGTGGCCTCGGCGGTCGCCGGCGAAGGGTCCAAGCTCGTCTTCATCGACCCCACGGGCGCCGTCAAGGGCTACACCGACGGCCTGCCCACCCCCGGCCTGGCCGCGCACGACGCCTGGCAGCTCGGGGTCGACCTGGTGGCGCTCGGCGACCTCGTGCCCGCGTTCGGCGTGCTCGCGTACGCGCGCGACGCCGCCCGGGTGGCCGACGACGTGGGCGCCTACCTGCGCTCGGTGGGCAAGGACCGCGAGGTGCGCGCGGTGCTGCGGCCCGGCTACCCCGACAGCGACTCCACCGACCGGCTGGTGGCCAAGGCCAGGGGGGCGAAGGCGGCGGGGGCGTCGGCGGTCGACTTCTACGCGTACGGGCTGGTGCCGCACCCGGTGCTCGACCGCATCCCGGCGGCCCTGTCGCTCTAGTGCTGCGGTGCTCCTTCTCGCGGCCGGTCAGATGCCGTCGAGGAGGGCCGACACCGCTTCGGTGGCGAAGTCGTCGCCCGGTCGCAGGCCGCGGAAGACCGCCCGCATCCACACGGCCCCGGCCAGCAGGTCGACGATCAGCATCGGGTCGGCCGACTCCTTCAGCTCGCCCCTGCCCACCGCGCGCTCGAAGATCCGGCGTTCCCTGGCGAACCGGTCGGCGAAGAAGCGCCGCGCGTCCAGCTCGGGATGGCGGACGGCGGCGCCCAGCGCGGCCACCGCGATGTCGCTGCCGGGCGGCTCGGTCAGCAGCCGCCGGACGCCCTCGACCAGCGCCACGAGATCGCCGCGCAGGCTCCCCGTGTCGGGGGCGTCGAACGCGAGCACGTCGGACTCGACCAGGGCCGCCCCCAGCAGCGCCGCCTTCGACGGCCACCACCGGTAGATCGTCGTCTTGTTGACGCCCGCGCGCTCGGCGACCCCCTCGACGGTCAGCCCGTCGTAGCCCTTCTCGGCGACCAGCCGCAACGTCGCATCGAAGATCTCCTGCTGCTTCCTCGGCGCCATGCGCCTCATTCTCTCCCGGTGAACGCCGTGAGCACGCCGAGCCCGAGGTAGACGACGCCGCTGACGTACCGCAGGCTCCTGGCGGCCCGGTCGAGGCGGCGGCCCAGGGCGCCGGCGGTGAGCGCGTACGCGACGTCGGAGATCAGCCCCAGGAGCATCAGCGTGAGGCCGAACACCACCACCTGCAGCGCGGGCGAGCCCGACTCCGGGTGCACGAACTGCGGCAGGAGCGCCAGGAAGAACAGCAGGGTCTTGGGGTTGAACACGTTGACCAGCACGCCTTCGAGGAACACCTTGCGCAGCGGCTGCGGCTCCGGGCGCCCCGCCTGCGCCTGCTTGCTGGTGAACGCCCGGATCGCCAGGTACACGAGGTAGGCGACGCCGGCCCACTTGATGACCGAGTACAGCGTCGCGGAGCGCGCGATCACGAACGACAGGCCTGCGGCGGCGGCCGCGATGTGCACGAGCGTGCCGAGCTCGATGCCCAGGGCGCTGACCAGGCCCGCGGACCGGCCCTGGGCGAGACCCCGGGCGGTGATGTAGAGGTGGTTCGGCCCGGGGATGAGGACGAGGACGACCGAGGTTGTCAGGAAGAGGGTAAAAGTCGCGGGAGATATCACGAAAGAGCAGCGTAGGATGGTCTTGGTATGTCGAAGAGGGCCAATCCCGGGCCGGTTTCCCGGACCAATGCGTTGTCAGCGGGCTCTGGCATAGTTTCTGGCGTGAACGGTCTTCTTGTCGGGCGCTCCGCGGAGCTGGCCGGCCTCGTGCGGGTGCTCGCCGCCGCCGGCAACGGCATGGCGGGGGTGGCGCTCGTCGGTGGTGACGCCGGCATCGGCAAGACCCGGCTGATCAGCGAGCTGGCCGCCGAGGCCCGCGAGCGCGGGTTCAACGTGCTGGTCGGGCAGTGTGCCGAGCTGGGCGACGCGCTGCCGTACCTGCCGCTGGCCGACGCCCTGCGCGGCGCCGAGCCGGCCGTGCGCGAGGCCGCCGCCGCCCACCCCATGCTGGGCCAGCTCCTGCCGGGCACCGAGAGCGCGCCCTCGACCGGGCTCACGCAGCAGCGGCTGTTCGGCTCGCTGCTGGGGCTGCTCGCCGACGTGCAGCCGGTGCTGTTCGTGATCGAGGACCTGCACTGGGCCGACCGCTCCACCCGCGACCTGCTCGTCTTCCTCAGCCGCATGGTGCAGAGCGAGCGCGTCTGCGTCGTCGGCACCTACCGCACCGACGACCTGCACCGCCGCCATCCGCTGCGGTCGGTGCTGGCGGAGCTGAAGCGCCTGCCGACCGTGATGAGCCTGGAGCTGGGGCCGCTCGGCTCCGGCGAGATGTCCGACTATGTCGCGACTTTGGGGGACGTCGACGCCCAGGGGCTCGGCCTCATCGTCTCCCGCGCCGACGGTAACCCGTTCTACGCCGAAGAGCTGTTCGCGGCCATGGCCGAGGGCGACACCCTGCCCGACGGGCTGGCCAGCCTGCTGATGTCGCGGGTCGAGGTGCTGTCGGAGGCCGGGCAGCGGGTGCTGCGGGCCGCCGCCGTGGCCGGCCGCCGCGTCGAGGACGAGCTGCTGCGCGAGGTGTCCGGGCTGCCGCTGGCCGAGTTCGAGGAGGCGGTCAGGGAGATCGTCTCGCGCGGGCTGCTCAAGGTGCAGGGCCACGGCTACACCTTCCGCCACGCCCTGCTCCAGGAGGCCGTCTACACCGACCTGCTGCCCGGCGAGCGCACCCGGCTGCACGCCGCGTTCGCCCGCCTGCTCACCTCCCCGGCCGAGCTGGCCCACCACTACCTCGCCGGCCACGACCTGGCCGGCGCGCTCGCCGCCTCCGCCGAGGCGGGCCGGGCCGCCGAGCGCGTCGGCGCGCCCGCCGAGGCCCACAGCCACTACGACCGCGCGCTCAGCCTGTGGGAGCGCGTCGACGACGCCGAGCGCCTGGCCGGCGAGAGCCGCGTGCAGCTGGCCTTCCGCAGCGCCGTCATGGCCGCCGACAGCGGCGACAAGCACCGGGCCGTCACCCAGCTCCGGGTGCTGCCACAGACGTCCGAGGTCAGCGAGCGGCTGGCCTACTACCTGGTCGAGATGGACGCCGACGAGAGCGCCGTCGGCGCGGCCGAGCGGGCCGTCGAGAGCGCCGAGGAGCCCGCCGCGCTCGCCCGCGCGCTGGCCACCCTCGCCCGCACGCTCCTGTGGTCCCCGCGCAGCCAGGAGGTCGAGGGCCTGTGCGCCAGGGCGCTCGAGACCGCCCGCGCGGCCGGCGCCAAAGACGCCGAGGTCGGCGCGATGCTCACGCTCGCCACGTTCGTCGAGCTGCGCGGCGACCTCACCAGGGCGCACGAGCTGGTCGACGCCGCCATGGCGCAGCCCACCGGCGACCTCGCGATGGACCTGCGGGCCCGCTTCCACCACGCCCGCATCCACTACGAGCAGGGGCTGCTCGACCACGCCGCCGAGGTCGCCGACGACGGCATCCGCATGGCGTCCGAGACCGGGCTCAAATGGAGCACCTACGGCACCGACCTGCGGTTCCTGCGCTTCCTCATCCACTACGCGGCCGGCGAATGGGACCAGGCCGAGACCATGGCGGCCGGCTTCGGCGCGCGGGTCGGCACGGTGCCCGAGGCCATCCTGTCGTCGTTCGCCCTGTTCGTCGAGGTCGCCCGCGGGCTGCCCGTCGTCGAGGGGCGGCTGAGCTGGCTGCGGCCGTTCTGGTCCGACCCGCTCGTCTCCTACATCTCGCGCGGGCTGGCCGCCGAGCACGCCCTGTGGCACGGCGACCCGGTCACCGCCCTCGACCACGTCCGCGCCGTCATGACCAAGCAGATGGACGGCGAGTCCGGCAACGTCCGCATGGCGGCCATCGCGCTCTGGGCCCTCGCCGAGCTGGGCACCACCGAGGGCGCCGACGACTGGCTCGCCCACGCCCGCCTCGCCGTCGAGTCCGGCCCCACCGGGCAGGGCGGCCACCTCGGCCCCGAAGGGCTCGCCTGGGCGCTGCGCGTCGAGGCCGAATGGCACCGCGTGCACGGGCGGCTCGACGTCGAGCTGTGGCGGCGCGCCGTCGAAGCGTTCGACATCGGGTTCGTGTACGAGACGGCGCGGGCCCGCTGGCGCCTGGCCGAGGCGCTGCTCGCCGCCGGCGACCGGGAGGCGGCGCAGGCGGAGTGGGAGCTGGCCAGGGAGACGGCGGGCAAGCTGCGCGCCGCGCCCCTGGAGAACGCCCTGCTCGACTTCGGCCGCCGCGCCCGCTTCGCCTCGGGGGGCGGGGCCGGCTCGCACGGCGACGGCGGGCTCACGGCGCGGGAGGTCGAGGTGTTGCGGCTGGTGGCCGAAGGGCTGACCAACCGGGAGATCGCGGAGCGGCTGTTCATCGCGCAGAAGACGGTGAGCGTGCACGTGTCCAACATCCTGGGCAAGCTCGACGTCTCCACCCGCACCCAGGCCGCCGCGGCCGCCCGCCGCATCGGCCTCCTGAGTTGACCACCGCCCGGGCGCCTCGCCCGGAGGCCAAGGTCCCGTCCCCGGCCGCCGTTCCGTCGTGCGGGGCCGCCTTGTGACGGGACCGCGCCCTTTGGAGCGCGTAGCGGAGTGCCCGGCCGCAGCCCTTACGGCCGTGCGCGCTCGGCTGTGGCGCGGCGGCACTCTCGGATGCGTGTGCTGAGGTGCGGTGGGGCGGCGGCACTCTCGGATGCGTGTGCTGAGGTGCGTGGGGCGGCGCTCCGCAAGGAGCGCGGTGGGCGCCTTGCTCGCGGTGCGTGGCGAAGCGCCCGGCGGCGGGCTCGGCGAGGCCGCCGCGCAGGGGCGGGTCAGGGTTGGGTGAGGGTGACGGCGTCGATGGCCTTCAGGGCGCCGAGTTCGTCGGCCGTCATCCAGACGGCGCTGATGCGTCCGTCCGTGAGCGTCATGACGTCGATGACCCGCAGGTCCAGGAAGCGGCCCGTGGGTTTCAGCAACCCCGCCGAGGTGGCCATCGGGCCGACGTGCTTGCCGCGGGACCGGGCGACGAGCACGAGCTTGTCCGGCGTCTGGAAGACCTCCAGCAGCTCCTGCTGGACGTCCTCGAACATCGCCTGGACGGCCCTGGCCCTGGACACCAGCTCTGTGGCGGGCATCGGGGAGCCGTTGATCAGGACCGGATCGGTGTAGTACGCGCGGAAGGCCGCGGCCGCCGCCTCGTCGTCGGGAGGCAGGGGGTGGGTCCACAGCCGCAGCAGGGCTTCGACGTCGATGGCCATGCCGCCAGTGTGCGCCGCGGACCGCCCCGAGGCGAGACCCAGCCGGGAGCGGGCCCGGCCCGGATCTCACCCCGGGGCGGGAGCGCGTCCGGTGAGGACCGCACCCCGGGGCGGGACCTCAGCCGGAAGCGCCGCCGGCCAGGATCGAGGACACGTCGAACTTCTGCTTCAGGTAGCCGAACTCCAGCATGAGGTCCGCCACCCGCTGCACCCGCGCGGGGTCCACGGTGGTGGTGAAGCCGCCGAGCTTCATGGTGGAGGCCGTCGCCTGGTCGATCTTGGTGTACTTCTGGAGCGCGGCGGTGACCTGGGTGGAGTCGGAGCGGGCCAGCTCGGTCGCCTTGCGCAGGGCGCGCTGGAAGGCGGCGACGGTCTTCGGGTTCTGCTGGGCGAAGGCGTCCGTGACGAGGTAGCCGGCGATGGGGAAGTCGGTCAGCGTGCCGGAGAAGATGTCGCTGAGCGTGACGGCGCCGAGCGTCTTGGCCGCCGCCTGGTGGAACGGCTCGGGCAGCAGGGCGACGTCCACCTGCCCGCTGTCCAGCGCCCCGGCCATCTCGGGGAACGGCCGCTCGACGAACTTGACGTCCTCCGGCCGCAGCCCGGCGGTCTTGAGCAGGGCGGAGACGGAGAGGGTGGAGATGTTGTTGAGGGTGTTCACGCCGACGGTGTGGCCCTTCATGTCGGCGATCTCGGTGATCGGCGAGCCCTTCTTCGTCATGAGCAGGAAGTTGCCGGGCTGCGCGGTGTAGGCGGCGCCGACGATCTTGATCTTGACGGTGCCGCTGGCCGAGGCGAGCAGGGCGGAGACGTAGTTGCTGTGCAGGATGTCGAGCTTGCCGGAGACCAGGTCGGGCATCGCCGCCGCCCCGCCCGAGATCAACTCGGTCTGGACTTTGAGCCCTTCGGCGGTGAAATAGCCCTTGTCGATGGCGATCTGAATGGGCGCCACCTCCGGGAGCGGCAACATCCCGATCCTGATTTCGGTCTTTTCCGGGCCATTGGCCGGCGGGGCCGAATTTCCTCCTCCACCGCAGGCGGTCAACAGGAGTGCCGCGACGCAGAGGGCGGACAAACGCCGGAAACCTAACATGAACGCTCCTCGGTGGGTAAACGCGTCCGATAAGGCCGATCTGCGAGCCTAACTCCGCCGTACGACAAAATCGCTACATTTTTGCGTCATGCCAGGTGAGCGCTCTTTTCTCCAGAAGCAGAAAGCCCTGGTTCAGCAGGTAACCCAAGATCCCGAGTAGTACGATCGCCCCCCACACGCCCGGCAGGTCGAACGCCCGCTGCGCCGCCCGCAGCTGGAACCCGATGCCCTCGGTGCTGAAGAACTCCGCGATGACCATGAGGATCAGCGCCAAGGACAGGCTGAGCCGCAACCCCGCGAAGATCTTGGGCGCCGCCGACGGCAGGATGACGCGCGCGAGCCGCTGCCCGCGGCTCAGCCCGAACACCCGCGCCGTCTCCAGATGCCCCGGCTCCACGCTGCGCGCCCCGTCGGCCGCGTTGAACAGCACCGGCCACACGATCCCGAACGTGATCGTGGCGACCTGCATCCGCGTGCCCGTCGAGAACAACGCCAGGAACATCGGCAGCAACGCCGGCGCCGGCAACGCCCGGCCGAACTGGATGATCGGGTCGAGGAAACGGTAGAGCAGCGACGAGCGGCCGATGGCCACGCCGAGCGTCACCCCGCCCACCCCGGCCAGCACCCAGCCCGCCAGCAGGCGTCCCAGGCTCTGGGGGAAGTTGGCCAGGGCGGTGTCGTTCAGCCAGAGCGTGGCGGGGGAGCCGGTGAACCACAGCTCGCGCATGTGGGTGACGATGAGCGACGGCGGCGGGAAGAACGGGTGCCGCATCGCGCGGGTGGCCAGCTCCCACACGAGGAGCACGACCGGCACGATCCACAGCCTGGCCAGCCGCGACAGCGCCGCCCGGAGCGCCGTGCCGACCCGCGGGCCGAATGAGCGCCTGGTCGAGAGGCCCTTCGTGGGGGCGGGGGGCCGGGTGGTCATCGGGCCGTTCCCGGGTGCCAGTGGAAGATGCGGCGCTCCGCCCAGACGAACGCGCCGTTCGTGGCGATGCCGAGCAGCCCGGCCCAGACGGTGGCCGCGACGGTCAGCGTGAGGCCGTCCGGGCTGCTGCCGGCCAGGATGATGAACGCGCCGATCCCGTCCGAGCCGCCCGCCAGCAGCTCGGTGCTGATGGCCAGGATGAGCGCGATCGTGGCCGCCACCCGCACCCCGGTCGCGATGAACGGGGCCGTGCTCGGCAACGAGACCCGCAGCAGCACCGCCAGCCGGCCGAAGCCGAACGTCCGCAACGTCTCCTTGGCCAGGGGATCGACCTCCCTGAGCCCGTACATGGTGTTGATCAGGATCGGCCACGTGGACGCGTACATGATCATTGCGATCTTCATGTCCAGCCGCTCGGTGAACACGAACGCCGCGAGCGGGATGAGCGCCACGGACGGGATCGGCCGCAGGAACTCGATCACCGGCCGCAACGCCCGCTCCACCGCCGGCACGCTGCCCAGCAGCAGCCCGGCCGGTACGGCGACCGCCACCGTCAGCGCCAGCCCCATCGCCCACGCGGCGAAGGTGGCGCCGACGTCCAGCAGGAATTCCGGATCGGCCGCCAGCCCGGCCGCGGCGACCAGCACCGTGGAGGCGAGCGGGAATTGCACGGTGGAAACGAGCCCGAGCCGGCCGGCCGCCTCCGCGAGAAGGAGCAGGCCGGTAACGCCGAGGAAACCGCAGAATAACGCGCTGTCGAAGGGACGCCGGAAAAGCAGCCGGGGGATCAACAGATCGCCCCGGTGGGGAGAAATGCCATGAAGCTCTCCATATTCTCCGAGACGGTGAATATGGAGCCAGCGTAACGATCAGTTGTGCGAATCGGCGAGTGCCTGCCGTCGGCCCGGGTTCAGCGGGTGGCCTCCAGGAGGAGGTCGGGGTCGCCGAAGTTGCCGGACTTCAGCAGGAGTGCCGGGCCGGACGGGACGAAGATCCAGGGGACGCCGCGCGCCGCCTCCGCCCCGATCACGCCGCCGGGCACCCCGAGCGCGCTCACCACCGCGCCCGACGTCTCGCCGCCCGCCGTGACCAGGCGGGTGACGCCCCGCTCCACCAGCCCGCGCGCGATGCGGCCGATGGCCGACTCCAGGAGCGCCGCCGACCGCTCGGCCCCCAGGGCCTGCTGGACCCGGCGCAGCTTCGCCGGCTCCAGCGACGAGTAGATCAAGGGGGCGCCGTCTCTCGCGTCGAGGGCGTCGTACCAGGCCAGGGCGCGCCGGGCGAGCGAGTCGGCGTCCTGCTCGGTCAGCGCGTCGAGCCGGTGCGCCGGCCGTCCCGCCTCGATCATGACCTGGACCTGCTCCAACGTGCGGGACGAGCAACTGCCCGCCAGCACCGCGGCTGGCCCCGACGGCTCGGGCGCGGCCGTCTCCTCCTGCCCGGCCGCCCCGGCGCGGGCCGCGGCCAGCCCGCCCGCGAGCCCCGCCGCCCCCGCCACCAGCGGCGCGCGGACCAGCGCGCGACCGGCCGTCATCAGGTCCTCCTCCGCCAGCGCGTCCACGAACGCGTACCGCACCCCCTGCTCGCGCAGCTCCGCCAGCCGCCGCTCGACCGCCTGCCCGCGCACGTGCGGCAGCGTCACCACCCCCGACCGGTAGGCGCTCTGGGCCTCCAGCAGGCGCGGCAGGTACGAGTCGGTCATCGGGGTGAGCGGGTGGTGGCGCATGTGGGACTCGCCGAGCAGCACGTCCCCGACGAACAGGTAGCCGTTGTACTGCGTGCGGCCGTGCTCCGGCGAGCTGGGCGTCATCGGGACGATGGGCGCCTCCAGCGCGTCGGCCAGCGCGTCCAGCACCGGGCCGATGTTGCCCTCCGGAGTGGAGTCGAAGGTGGAGCAGTACTTGAAGTAGACCTGCTCGGCGGCGCCGTGCGCGCGCAGCCAGCGCAGCGCGCGCAGGGAACGGGCCACCGCGTCGGCCTTGTGGACCGTGCGGGTCTTGAGCGCGATCACGACGGCGTCGTGCTCGGGGGGCTGGGCGCCCTGCGGCGGGAGCCCGAAGTAGAGGAGGGTGCGGAGGCCCCGGCGGCGCAGCGCCACGGCGACGTCGGTCGCGCCGGTGAAGTCGTCCGCGATGGCGCCGATCATGGGTGCCCCGCCGGGCGGGTGTCGATGCTGTCGTCCTGCGAGTCGAACATGATGCCGACGTTATCCGCGTCCGGTCACCGGACGGTCCCGCGCCCCTGGCGCGGTATAGATCGTGACGGTATGGCGCATAACGGTCAGCTCGTGATGGTCTGGTCGCGCAGCTCGAAGTAGCTGGTGTGATCGGTCTGCAAGTAGGCGTGGAAGTTCTGCGCCATGCTGCGGGCCGACTTGTCGGCGGTGACGATCGTGACGACCACGTAGTTCCTGGACGCACCCGAGAGGATCTTGCCGTAGACGTACCGGGTGAGGGCCTTGTCCTGGCGCCACTTGACAGCGTCCGACGACAGCTTCGCCAGCCGGTCGGCCGTCGTCTTGGCGGCCTGGTCCGTGGGGAAGGACAGGATGACCTGCACCGCCTTCAGGTGGCCGCTGTAGGCGGAATAGGCGAGCTGGACCGCCCTGCGGCACTTGTTCTTCGCCAGCACGCCCTGGCCGTCCACCGGGGTGCACGAGCTGTACGTCCAGCCGCCGACCTTGTCGGCCTTGAACTTGATGCCGCCCAGCGCGAAGTTCCAGTCGTCGAACTCCTGGTGCGTGATCGGCGAGCCCGGCTGCGCCTGCTTCGAGGTCGCCGGGGTGTCGTCCGGGGTCGTGGAGGGGGAGGCGGAGGGAGCCGTCGTGGGCTGGTTCGACGGGTCGGGGGTGCGCGGCGGTGCGGGGTCGGACGTGGTGGGGGTGCTGCTCGGCAGGGCGACGGTGGGCGCCGGGTCCGAGGCCTTCAGGTACGCGTACGCGGCCCAGCCGCCACCCCCCAGGAGCAGCACGGCCAGGCCGGCCACCAGGGCGATGAGCAGCACGTTGCCGCCCTTGGCCGGGGGAGCGGGCGCATACCCGGGCGGCCCATACGGCGGCTGCCCACTGTGCGGCGGCGGGCCTGCGTATGGCGGCTGGCCCCCGCGTGACTGGCCCTCGCGTGACTGGCCTCCGTGTGACTGGCCCCCGTGCGAGGGCTGGCCTGCGTGAGGCTGGCCGCCGTATGGCGGTTGCCCTCCGTGGGGCCGGCCTCCGTGCGGGAGCTGGCCTGCGTGCGGCGGTGCACCGAGTCCGTAGGCGCTCGGGGTGGCAGGCGCCGCACCGGGCGCCTGGGTGGCCGGGGCGGTGGGCGGTTGCCCGTAGCCCGGTTGCCCGTGGCCGGGCTGTCCGTAGCCCGGCTGTCCGTAGCCTGGTTGCTGCGTGCCGGGGCCGTATGGCGGGTGGCCCGGGCCGGGCTGGTGCGGGCCCTGGCTGGGTGGCGGGCCGTACCCCTGGCCCTGGCCGGGCGGTGGGCCGTAGCCCTGAGGGGGGCCGTAGGTCGGGGGAGGGCCGTAGGCGGGGGCGTGGCTTCCTTGCGGCGCTCCCTGGCCCTGTGCGCCGCCCCACGGTCCTGGCTGGTGGGGCTGGGGTTGCGGAGGCTGCGGAGGGTGTGCCATGCCCCCATTGTGGTGCAGCCCCCCACCTTCTGCCCCAATTACCCCACCAATCGCCACACGGGACAGCCCGGCACCCCCGCGATGCTTTGGTCGTCGGCCCCCAGACCAAGGTCGGATGCCCGGCGGGGCCGGCCGTCCGTAGCTTCGGCGGCATGACAGAAGTGCGCACGCCACACGCCGGTGGCGGCGGCCGGATCCATGAGGTGGACGTGGTGCGCGGGTTCGCGCTCGCGGGCATCCTGGTGGCCAACATCGGCTTCTTCGCCGACCCCGGCTACGCCGTGAACGGCACCCTGCCCATGCCCGGCGGCCCGGTGGCCCTGGTCGTCACCACGCTCGTGCTGGGCAAGTTCTACATCATCTTCTCGTTCCTGTTCGGCTACTCGTTCACGTTGCAGATGCGCTCGGCGGAGCGGGCGGGCGCGAGCGTGCGGGCCAGGACGTTGCGTCGCTGCCTGGGCCTGTTCGTGATCGGCGTCGCGCACGGGGTCCTGTTGTGGATCGGCGACATCCTCACCTTGTACGCGGTGCTCGGCCTGGTCCTGCTCGCGTTGCGCGGCATCCGGCCGAGGACGGCCGTGGTGACGGGCACGGTCATCGTGGCCGTGCTGGCCCTGCTGTGGGCGGGGCTGGCGGCGCTGTCCACGCTGGACCCGTCCGCCGGCCAGGCCCCGCCCGCCGACCTGGCGGCGGCGGCCCGCTCGCTGGCCCTGGCCACCGGCAGCCCGCTCGACGTGCTGACCCTGCAGCTGGAGCTCTATCCGCCGCTCGTCGCGATGGTGTGGATCTTCCAGGGGCCGATGGCGCTGGCGATGTTCCTGTTCGGGCTGGCGGCGGGTAAGGCGCGGGTGCTGGAGGAGACCGGGCGGTGGTGGCACCTGGCGCGGCGTGTCCAGTGGATCGGTTTCGGTCTCGGGTTGCCGGGCGGGGTGCTGCTCGCGGTGACGTCGTCCATGCCGGGTATGGGGGAGCTGGTGGGGCAGGCGGTCAGCACGGTCACGTCGGTGCCGCTGGCCGCCGCGTACGTGGTGACCCTGCTGCGCGTGACCCGCCGCTTCCCCGCGGCGGGGCGCGCGCTGGCGCCGGCGGGGCGGGTCGCGGCCTCCAACTACGTCGGGCAGTCGGTGCTGTGCTGCCTGGTCTTCACCGGGTACGGCCTGGCGCTGGCGGGCAGGCTGTCACCGCTCGCCGTGATGGGCGTGGCCCTGGCGATCTACACGTTCCTGCTGGCGCTGAGCGCGTGGTGGCTGCGTACGCACCGATATGGCCCGGTCGAGTACGTGCTGCGCCGCGTCACGAACGGCGCTCAGGCGACGGCGGCGCAGCGGCGGTAGCGGCCGGGCGGCACGCCGAACTCCCGCTTGAAGGCGTTGCCGAACGCGAACTCCGAGGTGTACCCCACCTTTTCGGCCACCTCCGCCACCGACGCGTCGGACTCGCGCAGCATGCGGGCCGCGCTCGCCAGCCGCCACCAGGTCAGGTACGCCAGCGGCGCCTGCCCGACCAGGGCCGTGAAGCGCCGCGCGAAGCCGGCCCGCGACAGGCCGGCGTGCGCGCCCAGCGACTCGACCGTCCAGCGGCGGCCCGGCTCGCAGTGGATGGCGTTGAGGGCGCGGCCGATGGCGGGGTCGGCCAGCGCGGCGGCCCAGCCGGACAGCGTGCACGGCTCGTCGTCGCCCTCGAACCAGGCCCGCAGGATGTACAGCTGCAACATGTCGAGCAGGGACGACACGACGGTGTCGGCGCCGGGCCGAGGGTTCTCGATCTCGCCGGCGAGCAGCTGGACGGCGGACCTCAGCTCGGGCTGGCAGCCGAGCTTGGCGGGCAGGTGGATCACGGCGGGCAGCGAGCCCAGGATGGGGTGGATACGATCGGGGGCGGTACGGTAGCCGCAGGACAGGATCACCGTCTCTGCCCCCTCGCCCTCGAAGCCCGCCGAGGAGAACAACTCGGAGTGCGGCCCGCAGTCCGACTTGGTCAGCGGCGTCGAGGGGTCGTCGGCCAGCCCGAACCCGTCGCCGTGCGGCAGGAACACCACGTCTCCCACGCCCAGCCGGACCGGCTCGCCCTCCTCGGGCAGCAACCAGCAGGACCCGCGCAGCACCACGTGGAACCCGGCGGACCCGGGCGTCGTGGGGAACGCCCGCCCCCAGGGCGCCCGCCAGGAGACGCGGGAGGAGACCGGCCGCCCGGTCCGCATGAACGCGACCACGTCGCTCAGCACATCCACAAGTGACGAGTCTAACCCCTGAGACGATCGCGTATAAAACTGAGCTGACAACGCATTCAGTATCTCAGCCTTCCCCCGTACGGTGATTCGGGTAACCGAACCCCTGAGAGGGAGCACTGACATGCAGAAGGTAGGCATCATCCTGGGCAGCACCCGTCCCGGACGCAACGGCGACGTGGTGGCGCAGTGGGTGCACGATCTGGCGGTCAAGCGGGGCGACGCCGAGTACGAGATCGTCGACCTGAAGGACTACGACCTGGGCCACCTGGACGAGCCCCAGCACCCCGCCATGGGCGAGTACCAGCACGAGCACACCAAGCGCTGGTCGGCCAAGATCTCGTCCCTGGACGCGTTCGTGTTCGTGACCCCGGAGTACAACAACTCCTTCCCGGGCGCGCTCAAGGATGCCATCGACTTCCTGTACACGGAGTGGGCCAACAAGGTCGCCGGGTTCGTCGGGTACGGCGTGGACGGGGCGCCGCGGGCGATCCAGCACCTCAAGCACGTCCTGGGCCTGCTCAACGTGGCCACCACGTCCGGATCGGTCGGGCTGTCCATCCACACCGACTTCGTCGACGGCTTCAACCCCGCCCCGCACCACGAGGACCGGCTCAACGGCGTCCTCGACCAGGTGCACACGTGGGGGACGGCCCTGCGCCCGCTGAGGGGGTGACCCTATTACGTATTTATCCGGCCATGCCGCCCCTCTAGGGAAGCACGATCCTGGAGCAGGGGGTGAGCATGCGGCCGGACCTCGCCGGAGCGGCCGCGCCCAGGATCGCCGAGACCCCCGCCGAGCCGAGCGCGGTCTTGCTGCGGGGCAGCGCCCTGCTCGGCGGGTATCTCTCCCGGACGCACCCCGGCTGGGCGGGTATCTCTCCCGTACGCACCCCTGCCCGGTGCGCATCTCGCCGGGACGTGCCCCGGACGTGCCCCTGGCTCGGCGGCGGAGGGCCCCTCAGGCCGACTCGGCCACGATGGCGGCGAGGGTCTGGGCGGTGGTGAAGTCGGGGGCGAGCCGGTTCTTCGTGACGGCGAACGCCACGCCCGTCGCGGTGTCGGCGCAGGCGTAGCTGCCGCCGCTGCCCGCCCACCCGAACACGGTCGGCGTGTCGTCGGGATCGGTGCCGAGGCGGCCGACGGCGTAGCCGTTCGCGAGCACGGCGCGGTTGCCGAACACCCGGTCCACGTCGTCCACGACGGGCGTGCCGATCTCGCGCAGCCGCTCCGCCGAGATCAGCCGCACACCGTCGACGGGGCCGAGCAGCGCGGCGTACATGCGGGCCGCCGCCCGCGCGGTGAACTGGCCCGCCGCCGGGATGGCCGCGGTCAGCACGTCGGCCCGGTTCCCGAACGCGGCCGTGGGCAGCACGCCGCGCGGCGCCACGGCGAGCACGGGCGAGCCATCAGGCGGCGCGGCGCCGTTCCCTGGTGCGTCTTCGAGGCGGGCGAGCCGTCGCAGCTCGGCCCGTGGCACGCCGAGGAACAGCTCGCCGGGCACCTTCAGGGGCGCGGCCACCTCGTCCGCGAACGCCTTGGAGACGAGCACGCCGGTGACCCGCCGCACGACCTCGCCGACGATGTGGCCGAAGGTGTAGGAGTGGTAGCCGGTGCCGGTGCCCGGCTGCCACCACGGCCGGGCGTCGGCGATCAGCGCGCACATGCGGTGCCAGTCGCACAGGTGCTCGGGCGTGAGGTCCGGCGGCAGGCCGGGGACGCCGGTCGCGTGCGTCAGCGCGTCCCTGATCGTGGCGGTGTCCTTGCCGTGCGCGCCGAACGCGGGCCAGATCCGGGCGATCGGGGTGTCGTAGCGCAGGGCGCCGCGCTCGGCGAGCACGTGGACGAGGGTGGCGGTCAGGCCCTTGCCGGCCGAGAAGGCGTGGAACGGCGTGTCAGGGGTGACCGGCCGCCCGGTCGCGGGGTCGGCCAGCCCGGCGACGACGTCGGCGACCTGCTCGCCGTGCCGGTAGACGGCGATCTGCAGCCCGCGCTCGGCCCCGGAGCGGACGAGCTCGTCGGCGGCGTCCTGGAGCCTGCGCTGCAAGGCGGTCAAGGGCGCCTCACCCGGCTTCCGCGCGGTGCACGAGGGCGGCGATGCGGGCGGTGAGCTCGGGCCACAGTGCCCTGGGCAGGTTGTGGCCCATGCCGTCGATGACGACCAGCTCGGCCCCGGGGATGGCCGCCGCCGTGGCCCTGCCCCCGCTGACGTCGCACATCAGGTCGTCGGCGCCGTGGATCACCAGCGTCGGCACCTGTACGGAACGCAGCCGCGCCGTGCGGTCGCCGGAGGCGATGACCGCGACGCTCTGCCGCGCCACCCCCGTGGGGTCGTAGGCCCGGTCGTAGGCGAGGGTGGCGCGCTCGCGCAGCTCGTCGTCGGCGGCCGGGTAGCCGGGCGAGCCGACGAGCCGGAACGCCCGCACCCAGTGCTCGATCACGTCTTCCCTGGTGCGCGGCGGCGGCCCGGTCATCCGGGCCAGGGCCTCGCGGTCGGCGCCGCCCACGCCGGGCGCCCCCGTCGTGCTCATGATCGAGGTCAGGGACCTGATCCGGGAGGGATGCTCGATCGCCACCGTCTGGGCGATCATCCCGCCCATGGATGCGCCGACGAGGTGCGCGCTGCCGAGCCCCAGCGCGTCGAGCAGCCCGACGGTGTCGGCCGCCAGGTCGGACAGCGTGTAGGCGGCCGAGGACGCGTCGCCGGCCAGCGCCGCCGCCAGGTGGGGCTTCGGCGCGTCGTGGAAGTGGGTGGACAGCCCGGCGTCGCGGTTGTCGAACCTGATCACGTGGCAGCCCCGGGCGGCGAGCTCGGCGCAGAAGCCGTCGGGCCAGTGGATGAGCTGCCCGCCGGCGCCCATCACGAGCAGCACGGGCGGCGCCTGCGGGTCGCCGAGCCGTTCGTACGCGATCTCGATCTTGGACGGGCCGACGCCGAACGCCTTTTCCTCGCTCATTCGCGGCACCACCTCCTCACCGGCCATCGTATTTCTTCCGAATGGCCGCGCGGAGAGCCGCTGAATGGCGGGGAAATACTTTTTCAGGGCTTGCGCGCGACGCCGGCCAGCACGTTGTAATGCGTCAGGTCCTGGCGGATGTGGTCGCCGGGCTGGCTGCGCCATTCGGCCAGCGGCACCAGGCCGGGCTCGATGAGCTCCAGGTCGCCGAAGTACGACGCGATCTCGGCCCGCGTGCGCCAGCGGCCCGTGCCGAGGTTCTTGTTGAAGTCGCGCTCCGCCTCCACGGCGATCCTGGACGCCTCCGGGTGCTCGTCGCCGGGGTTGTGGAAGTGCACGATGGCGAGATGGCTGCCCGGGGCGAGGACCGAGCGGAAGCGCTCCATCACGCCGGAAGGGTCCTCGTCGTCGTGGAGGTGGTGCAGCACGGAGACGAGCAGCAGCCCGAGCGGCCGGCTGAAGTCGAGGTGCGCGCGGACCTCGGGGTGCTCCAGGATCCCGGCCGGGTCGCGGATGTCACCGGGGACGACGGTGGTGACGTCGTTCGTGGCCAGCAGCGCCCGGCCGTGGGCCAGCACCACCGGGTCGTTGTCCACGTAGACGACGTGCGCCTCCGGCGCCACCGCCTGGGCGATCTCGTGTACGTTGCCCTGCGTGGGCAGCCCGGAGCCGAGATCGAGAAACTGCCGGATGCCGGCCTCGGCCGCCATGTGGTGCACGGCGCGGCGCAGGAACGCCCGGTTGGCCCGGCCCGCCTCCCGCGCGTCGGGGGCGATTTTCAGTGCCTCTTCGGCCACCTTGCGGTCGACCTCGAAGTTGTCCTTGCCGCCGAGGAAATAGTCGTAGACGCGGGCGATGCTGGGCTTGGTGGGGTCTACTCCGGGTGGCACCCATTCCTGCATGAAACGAAATCGTAGTCCGAAGGGCGGGGGTGCCAAGCGGGTGATTCATCAGAAATTCGTCGGAGTTTCCGTGGACCCGGCGGTGACGTTGTTCACCGTGCTCACGGCCGAAAAACCGGCCAGGAATCCGCTGCTGGTCGTCCACGGCGGCCCCGATTGGGACCACTCCTACCTGCGTGACCCGCTCGTCCGGCTCGCCGACCACCATGACCTGATATTTCCGGACCTGCGGGGTTGCGGGCGGTCCACCCGAGGGCTGCCCGACGACCAGTACACCCCCGACGCCGCCACCGCCGACCTCGCCGCCCTCCTCGACGCGCTCGGCGTGACCCAGGCGGACGTGCTCGGCTTCTCCTACGGCGGCCTGATCGCGCAGCGCCTCGCCCTGGCCGCGCCCGGCCGCGTGCGCCGGCTCGTCATCGCCTCCAGCACCGTGCTGCCGGTGCCCGCCGACGCGTTCGACGGCTGGCCGGAACGCGCCCGCCGAACCGCCGCCGAGGCGGCCGTGTGGTCGGAAGCGGACGTGCGCTCCCAGGCGGACGTGCGGTCCCAGGCGGATGTGGCGTCCGGCCCGGCGCTGTCGGGGCCCGGGCTGACGAGGGCGGCGGCGTTCGCGGGGCCGAGGCCGCCGTCTGGCGCGCCGCGTCCCTGCCCGCCTACCGCGAGCGCCTTTCCCGCATCCGCTTCTCGGCCGAATGGCTGCGCCCGTGGCGCGCGGGCACGCTGCCCACCGCCCGCGTCGACCACGCACCGGAACGCCTGGCCGCGCTCGGCATCCCGATCCTGATGCTGCACGGCCGGCAGGACATGACGTTCCCCGCCGCATTGGCCGAGCGGGCCGCGCGGCTCATCCCGTACGCCCGCGCCGCGATCCTCGACGAGGCCGGCCACATGGCGCACGTGGACCAGCCGGGCCCGTGGCTGGAGGCCGTGTCCGGCTTTCTCCGGTGAAGGTCAGAACTGACGGCGCCGCACCAGCCACAGGCACAGCCCCACGAGCCCCAGGGTGAGCACGGTGTAGATGCCGGTCTCGTACCACTGCAGCGCCCAGAACCGGCTGGAGGGCTGGAAGGTGACGTCCTGCCGGTAACCCAGCCGGTTGGCCTCGTCGAGGCACAGGTCCCGGCCCTGCTCAGGCGGCCCTTCGACCGGCACACGGGGGCTGCAGGGGCCCGTGTCGGTGGCGACGGGGACGACGGCGCCGCCGGGAGCCGGCTCGGCCACGTTGACCAGGCTCGACGGGCCGACGATGCGGCTCGACAGCGTCCAGGCGCCGGGGTCCCCCGGCACCCGGCCGTCCGCGACCACGACCACGGCCCCGTCCGGGCCGCGCATGAGCTGGTCCACGTTCGCGGGCGAGAGCGCGAACGTGCCGTGCACCGGCGCGAGCAGGTGCGGCCTGACCAGGAGCGGCATGCCGATCTGGACCGCGGTGAAGAGCACCAGGGTGACGGCCATGGCGGGCAGGGGACGGCGGACGAGCAGCCCCACGGTGACCCCGAGGGCGAACGCGAAGGCCGCGTACCCGATGGGGGCGACGCCGCGCCCGGCGAACACCAGCGGCCCCATCAGCGGGAAGCCCACCGCGGCCCGGTCGAGCGCGGTGGCCCACCAGCTCGCCAGGAGGCCGCCCAGCCCGCCGGTCACGGCGGCCGCCGCGCCGACGAACGCGAGCTTGACGGCCAGCCAGCGGGTACGGGTGATGCTCTGGCTCCACACCAGCAGGTGCGTGCCCGCCTCCAGCTCCCGCGTGACCAGCGGCGCCCCCCAGAAGATCCCGACGAGGGCGGGCAGGAGGAGGGCGACGGCGGTGACGCCGACGAACGGGGTCTGGTGGTCGTCGAAGAACCGGTCGAGGAACCGCTCGCACGTGCCGCCCTGGCCGCACAGGGCGAGGCCGCGCTCGTACTGGTCGAGCAGGCTGGTGCGGCCGGCGGCGAGGAACGCGGCGAGCACGCCGAGCGCGGCGGCCGTCATGAGGGCGGCGGCGCGGAACTGCCGCCACGCCAGCCAGATCACCGCAGCACCGCCAGCGCGGGCCGGGCAGCGGGGACTGGCGCGGGGGCGGGGGCGGCCTGCTCCATGTAGGCCAGGACCAGGTCCTCCATGGTGAGCCGGCCGACCGACCAGGCCGGGTCGAGGATCGGCCCGCCGGTGCGGACGATCAGCGTGCTCTGCCGGTCGGTGTGGCGGGCGGAGACGACGTGCTGGTCCGCGGGCAGGCGGCCGGGGTCGCGGCGCGGGCCCGTCAGCCGGTGGTGGGTGGCCAGCAGCTCGTCGACCTCGCCCGCGAGACGCACCCGCGAGTCGGTGAGCACGATCAGGTGGTCGCAGGTGCGTTCGAGGTCGGAGACGAGGTGCGAGGAGAGCAGCACGCTCAGCTCGTGCTCGGCGGTGGCCTCCATGAGGCCGCGCAGGAAGTCGCGGCGGGCCAGCGGGTCGAGCGCGGCGACCGGCTCGTCCAGGATCAGCAGCTCCGGCCGCTTGGCCAGGCCCAGGGTGAGGGCGAGCTGGGCGCGCTCGCCGCCCGACAACCGGCCCGCCTTGCGGCCGGGGTCGAGGCCGAGCCGGTCGATCCGCTCGCGGGCCAGCGCCGAATCCCAGCGGGGGTTGAGCCGGGCGCCGAGCCGCAGGTGGTCGGCCACGGTCAGGCCCGCGTAGGTGGGGGTGTCCTGGGCGACGAAGCCGATCCTGGACAGCTGCGCCGGGTCGGCGGGCGGGCCGCCGAGCACGGTGACGGTGCCCGACGTCGGGGCGAGCTGGCCGGAGGCGAGCTTCAGCAGCGTGCTCTTGCCCGCGCCGTTGGGCCCGACCAGGCCGACGACGCGCCCCGCCGGGATGTCGAGCGTGCAGTCACGCAACGCCCAGCGCCGGCCGTACTTCTTGGCCAGGTCCTGGGCCTGTAAGGCAGCGGTCACGCGACGTCCTCCTGAGCCGTGTTCCGGAAGGTGGTCATGAACAGCGCCTCGATGCTCTCCTCGTCGAGCCCGGCCCGGCGGGCCTTGGCCAGCCAGTGCCGCAGCTCCTCGCGCAGCGGGCCGTGCGCGGCGAGCGTGGCGTCGGTCAGCGTCGCCGTCACGAACGTGCCGACGCCGGGCCGGGCGGCGACCAGCTTCTCGTGCTCCAGCTCCCGGTACGCCTTCAGCACCGTGTTGGGGTTGATCGCGAGCTGCGCCACGACCTCCTTGACCGTCGGCAACCGGTCGCCCTCACGCAGCAGGCCCAGCCGCATGGCGTGCCGCACCTGGCGGACGAGCTGCTGGTACGGCGACACGCCCGAGCCGCTGTCCAGATGGAACTCGATCACCGATTTCTCCATTTGACTAGTCTCGTGGTTCTTTCTAGGCCCCCGACCATACGGTGCCGGTAAAGAACCCGCCTCCGTCGCGGGACGGGTGCCCGGTTCGAGCGGTTCAAGTTCCCGCAAACAACCGCCGCACCCGGATTGGCGGCCCGGCGGCGCGGAATGATGCCGGGTTGTGGCGTCCCGTCCCCCCGAGGCACCCGGGGGAGTGATGAGCACCGAGACAGAGACGGCCGCCGCCGCGCGCAAGCTTCCGCTGCCGACCCTGACCGCCATGGTCGTCGGCTCGATGGTGGGCGCGGGCGTCTTCTCGCTGCCGCGCAACTTCGCCCAGGCCACCGGCGTGTGGGGGGCGGTGGTCGCGTGGGTGGTGGCCGGGTTCGGCATGCTGATGCTGGCCTTCGTCTTCCAGCTGCTCGCCGTGCGCCGGCCGGGGCTGAACGCGGGCGTCTACGCCTACGCGAAGGCGGGGTTCGGGGAGTTCCCCGGGTTCCTGTCGGCGTTCGGGTACTGGGCCAGCGCGTGCGTGGGCAACGTGTCGTACTGGGTGCTGATCAAGTCCACGCTCGGCGGGGTCGTGCCCGGCTTCGGGGAGGGGAACACGCTGCTCGCCGTGGGCATCTCGGCGATCGGCGTCTGGGCGTTCCACGCCATGATCATGCGCGGGGTGAGAGAGGCCGCCGCGATCAACAAGATCGTGACGGTGGCCAAGCTCATCCCCATCCTGCTGTTCGTCGTGATCCTCGCGGTGTCGCTGCGCGGCGGCGTGTTCGCCGGCAACCTGTGGGGCGGCGGGCACAGCTCGGCGGGCGCGCTGTTCGAGCAGGTCAAGGCCACGATGCTGGTGACGGTCTTCGTGTTTCTCGGGGTCGAGGGGGCCAGCGTCTACTCCCGCTACGCCCGGCGGCGCCAGGACGTCGGCCGGGCGACGGTGCTGGGCTTCCTCAGCGTGCTCGCGCTGTTCGCCTCGGTCTCGGTGCTCTCGTACGGGGTGCTGCCCCAGGAGGAGCTGGCCGGGATCCGCCAGCCGTCCATGGCCGGGGTGCTGGAGTCGGTGGTGGGGCCGTGGGGGTCGGCCTTCATCGGCGCCGGGCTGATCATCTCGGTGCTGGGCGCGTACCTGGCCTGGACGCTCATGGCGGCCGAGGTGCTGTACGTCGCGGCCAAGGACGACGACATGCCGGCCTTCCTCAAGCGGGACAACGGCCGGGACACGCCGGTGGCCGCGCTGCTGCTGACCAGCGGCCTCATCACCGCCGTGCTGGCGATCACCCTGTTCTCCGACGACGCCTTCGCCTTCACGCTCAAGCTGTGCAGCTCGTTGTCGCTGGTGCCGTACCTGCTGGCGGCCGCGTACGCGCTGAAGATCTCGCGCGTGCCGGACCGCGGCAGGGACCTGCTGGTGGCGGGGCTCGCGGTCGTCTACACCGCGTTCCTGATCTTCGCGGCGGGGTTGAAGTTCCTGCTGCTGTCGTGCGTCATCTACGCCCCCGGGATGATCCTGTTCGTCCTCACCAGGCGGGAGCGCGGCAGGCCCGCCTTCTCGCCCGGGGAGCTGGTCCTGGCCGCCGTCATCCTGATCGGCGCGGTCGCCGGCGTCGTGGCCCTGGCGACCCGGCTGATCACCATCTGAGTGGAGAGCATCGTGAGCACGAGATTCGGCGTTCACTCCGAGGTCGGCCGGCTGCGGCAGGTGATCGTGCACCGGCCGGAGCTCAGCCTGAAGCGCCTCACCCCGTCGAACAAGGAGGCGCTGCTCTACGACGACGTGCTCTGGGTCAGCCGCGCCCAGATCGAGCACGACGAGTTCGTCCAGGTCATGCGGGAGCGGGGGATCGAGGTGCTCTACCACCAGCGGCTGCTCGCCGAGGCGCTGGACGCGGCGCCCGAGGCGCGGCGGCACGCGGTCGAGCGCATGGTCACGCACCTGACGGTCGGCCCCGCGCTCGTGGACGAGGTCCGCGCGGAGCTGGCCTCGTGGGACGGCGCCACGCTCGCCGCGCACCTGATCGGCGGGCTGACCAAGGAGGAGTTCCTCGACGCGGCGCAGGCGCGCGGGGAAGGCTTCGACGCGCGCTCGCTGGTCACCGCGACCGCCGGCACCGGCTCGTTCATCCTGCCGCCGCTGCCGAACTCGCTCTACCAGCGCGACCCGTCGGCCTGGTTGTACGGGGGAGTCGTGCTGAACCCCCTCTACTACCACGCCCGCCGGCTGGAGACGATCAACCAGAGCATCGTCTACCACTTCCACCCGATGTTCGCGGGTGACGACTTCGCCTACTGGTACCCGCCGATGGGCGACGACGGCGGCTTCGACGAGGAGGACTTCGGCCGGGCCTCGCTGGAGGGCGGCGACATGATGCCGATCGGCAACGGCGCCGTGGCCATCGGCATCAGCGAGCGGACCAGCCCGATCATGATCGAGCACCTGGCCATGGAGCTGTTCGCGGCCGGCGCCGCGACCCGGGTGCTCGCGGTGAACATCCCGCCCAGCCGCTCGTACATGCACCTCGACACCGTGTTCACGCTGCTGGACGCCGACAAGGCCACCGGCTACCCGCCGGTCGTCGACAATGCCGAGGTGTACTCGCTGCGCCCCGGCGACCGGCCGCGCACGGTGGAGGTGCACCGCGAGCCCGGCCTGGCCGCCGCGTTCGCCGACGCGCTCGGCATCGGCGCGCTGGACGTCATCCCCACCGGCGGCGACGACCACCAGCGGGCCAGGGAGCAGTGGGACAGCGGCAGCAACTTCGTCGCCCTGGAGCCGGGGGTCGTGGTCGGCTACCACAAGAACGAGTTCACCAACAGGAAGCTGCGCGAGCACGGCGTGGAGGTCGTCGAGATCGAGGGCTTCGAGCTGGGCAAGGGCAGGGGCGGCGGGCACTGCATGACCTGCCCGATCCTGCGGGACCCGCTCTAGCGCAGGAAGGGGCGCAGCAGGGCCAGCAGCTCCTTGGGCCGGTGCAGCGGGATGATGTGGCCGCAGCCCTCGATGACGTGGCCGGTGAGGTCGTCGGCGATCGGGCGGAGCTGCTGCTCCAGTGCCGTGCCGACGGGGTGGGCGCCCACCGCCATCGCGGGCACCGTCAGGCGGGCGGTGGCGACGGCCTCGGCGATCTGGGCCGCGCTCTCCGGCAGCGCCCGGTAGTACGAGAACGCGCAGCGCAGCGCCTCCCTGCCGGTGTAGGCGGCGGTGAAGGCGTCCCGCAGGGCCGGCCTGACGCCGTCGCCGAGGGTGCCGGACTGCAGGAACCAGTCCACGTACGCGCTCTCGTGGCCTTCCAGGACCGTCTCGGCCAGGCCGGGGACGGCGTGGAAGCCGAACCACCAGGGCGGGCCGCCGGCGAGGAAGCTCTCGCCGCCGGGCAGCCGGCCCAGCAGGGACTCCATCACGACGAGCCGCCGCACCAGGCCGGGGTGCCGCATGGCGAGCAGGAACGCGGGCGGGGTGCCCGCGTCGATGCCCACCACGGCGGCCGATTCGACGCCGAGGGCGGCGAGCAGGGCCGCGGCGTCCGCGGCCAGGGTGCCGGCGTCGTAGCCGGTCGCCGCCCGGCTGCTCGCGCCGAACCCGCGCAGGTCCGGGGCGATGACCCGGTGCCGGTCGGACAGGCCGGCCATGACGTCCGTCCACAGCTCCCACGTGTGCGGGAAGCCGTGCAGCAGCAGGACGGCCGGGCCTGAGCCGGCCAGGGCGACGTTGAGCTCGATGCCGTTCACGGGGACACGGCGCAGCTCGGGCATGGGAAGCTCCAGGTGGAAGGCAGTAACCGAAGGTGACAAGCTCACGGTAGTGAACTAGCGTGGGCGCACCAAGACGGCACTTTCCCCTCAGGTGGTGAGCTCCAGGTGACCAGTAGCGGCGCGGCGCGGCGCGGAGACGTGTTCGACCCGGGGTGCCCGACCCGGCGGCTGCTCGACCGGGTCGGCACCAAGTGGACCTCGATGGCGGTCAAGGTGCTCGCGGAGGCGGCGCCGGGCGAGGTCCGGTTCGGGGAGCTGCGCCGGCGCATGCCCGGCATCTCCCAGAAGATGCTCTCCGTGACCCTGCAGAGCCTCGTCCGCGACGGCCTGGTGGCCCGCCGCGTCGAGCCCACGGTGCCGCCCTGCGTGCACTACCGCCTCACCGAGCTCGGCCTGTCGCTCGAAGTGCCGCTCGCCGCGCTGCGGGCCTGGGCCGAGGAGCACATGGCGGAGGTCGAGCGCAACCACCTTCAAGCCGACGGGCAGGGCGCGAACAACGGTCGGGTGCCGGTCGAGTAGGCCGCCGGGTCGGTGAAGCGGCAGCCGTAATGGGGGTCGGCCACGGTGACGGGGCGGCTCACGTCGTCGCCCTGGGGCCGCTTGCCGGTGCGCTGCCAGCGTACGAGGTCGTCCCAGGCGGCGCCGGCCTCGGCCGGGCTGAACTCGCAGTGCCCCGCCGCCCGGATCGCCCGCTGCACGAGCAGCCCGGAGCGGCCGTTCCTGGCCACGTCGGCCCGGTAGTACTGCTCCATCGAGAACGGCACGAAGTTGTCGCCCAGGTCGTGCAGCGACAGCACGGGCACGGTGATCCTGCCGGTGACGGCGGGCACCTCGGTCAGCCGCCCGGTCCAGCGCGCGGCCGGGTCGGCGGGATCGACGCGCTGGACACTCGCGTTGACGTTCACCGGCGCCGACGGGCGGTAGACGGTGCCGCGGTTGGTGGCCACCCGGCCGGGCTCCCGCGCGAGCGGGCCGCCCTCGTCCGGCCCCGCCAGCCCGAACAGGAAGTCCTGCCAGTACGCGAACGCCGCCGACGCCCCCGGCCGCGGGCCGCCGCCGAGGTTGACGACGATGTCGCGGAACTGCCGGCCCAGCTCGTTCGCGGGCTCGGCCCCGCCGGTCAGGCCCAGCCGCTCCTTGATCTTCGGGACGGCCGAGGTCGCGTAGTCCGCCGGGATCGGGTACGCGGGCACGTCGGCCAGGTCCTGGGCGACGAGCTGGAAGTCGAGGAAGAAGTCGAACAGCTCGTGGTCGCCGAGCACCCCGCACATCGGCAGCGCGGCGTCGTACACGCCGGGGAACTGCTCGATGGAGCGCACGGTGACGTGCCCGCCCATCGACACGCCGGCGAGGAACGTGCGGCGCGGCCGGCCCACCTCGCGCGTGAAGCGCGAGACGAGGGCGCGGGTGCTGAGCACGCCCGCCCGCACGTCGTAGCCGTTGGCGTAGTAGGAGGAGGCGGCCCAGGCGTAGCCCTGCTCCAGCAGCCGCTGCCGCAGGCCGTAGCCGGGCGGCTCGACGGTGAGCACCGTCGTGTCGCCGCGGTAGCCGTGCGCCCACATGACCAGCTCGCCGTTCCAGCGCGGCGGCACCTCGATGTCGAAGGCCGCGTGCTCGTGCACGCCTTGCAGGACCCGGCTGGGCCGGCCGCCGACGGTGGACGGGGCCAGGGGTGGGTTGTCGATCGTGTAGCCCGGCAGCGGCTGGTCGTCGGGGGTCGCTCCCGCGGCGGGCGTGGCGGGTAACGCGCACAGCACGGCGGCGAGAACGACCGAAAGGAGGGTGCGCATCGGTCGTCACCTTTCTTCAGAGGGGCTTCCGAGGGGCTTCTGAGGGGGCTTCCGAGGGGGCGCGGCGCCTTCCTCGCTCCTCCATGAGACACCAGAGGCCACCACGGCTCCAGACGGTGTGAACCGGGTTATCGCCTGAGATCTGTGGGCTTTGACGGGTTGTTTGGGTTTAAGGAGGTAACTGAGAGTATTCGCATGGGTACGTCTGCTTCCGTCTAGGCGCTCACCCGAGCGGGGGGTCGCCGGACTCTGGCCGATCGATCCATGAATGGAAACGAGAGCACGTGAACACTCAAATTCGGCAATCGCGGCCCGGGCGTCGGCTCGCGGCACTAGCTCTGACCGGCGCGGCCGCCGGTGTCATGCTCCTTCCGGGGGTGGCCAGCGCGAGCGCCGGCTTCCCCGCCGTCCAGGCCGGGGGACCGCCGTCCGAGCCCGTCCGGCACGTCACCAAGACCAGGTACGTCCCGAGGGAGAAGCCGGTCCTGCACAACCCGCGCTACCACATGCCGCGGATCGACATCATCGTCCACAACGACAACCACTCGCGCAACGAGCACCGGCGCCACGAGAACTTCAAGCACGACGACGTCAAGGAAGAGCCGGTCAAGGACGACAAGATCGACCACACCCCGGTCAAGGATGACCACGAGAACGACCACGACCACGACAACGACAAGTGGTGGTGGCCGAACCTGGACTGACGCTCCAGCGGGGACCCGGGGGCCGCTTCCTGTCGGGGAAGGAGGAAGCGGCCCCTTGTCGTGGGCCCGGCGATGTACGTTTCATCGGCCCCGCCGGGCCGCCCCCGCGTAACCGCCGGTCAGGGCCTCGAGGGAGGCCGGTCCAGGCCGCGGACCTGGTTGGGGCGGCGGGCGAGCGGATACCGTCCGATCTTGACGACGCCTCGCCGCTGGAGCCCTGACATGCCAGGAAAACGCTGGGCAGTCCCCGCGCTGCTCGCCTTGTCCCTGCCACTCCTGACAGCCCCCATGACCGCCCCGCCGGCCACAGCGGCGACCTCCTCCGCGCAGGCGGCCGCGACCGTGCCGCTGGAGGAGATCAACGCCACGGCCACGCAGGTCGCCTTCGGCTTACGCCGGCCCACCGCGATCGCCGCGCCCGACGACGGGACGAAGCGGCTGTTCATCACCGAGAAGCGCGGCACCGTGCGCGTCTACCACCCCGACACCGGCCTCTCCCAGACGCCGCTCATCGACATCACCGCGTCGGTGGACGAGTCCGGCAACGAGCGCGGCCTGCTCGGCATCGCCCTCGCCCCCGACTTCGCCCGCAGCCAGAACCTCTACCTCGCCTACACCGCCCTGCCGGACGGCGCCGTCACCCTGGCCCGCTACCGTCTCGGCCAGGCCAAGCTCGAACCCCTGCTCGCCCAGGAGCACTCCGAGAACACCAACCACAACGGCGGCCAGCTCACCTTCGGCACCGACGGCATGCTCTACATGAGCATCGGCGACGGCGGCGGCGCGGGTGACCCCTTCGACAGCGGGCAGCGCCTCGACACCCTGCTGGGCAAGATCCTGCGCGTGGACGTGAGCAGGAGCTGCGGCGACCTGGCCTACTGCGTGCCGGCGGACAACCCGTTCACGAAGGTGCAGGGGGCGCGGGGCGAAATCTGGATGTACGGCGGTCGCAACCCCTGGCGCTTCTCCGTGGACCCGGCGAACGGCTCCCTGTGGATCGGTGACGTCGGCCAGGGCAGGTGGGAGGAGATCGACCACGTCAAGGCCGGGCGGCAGGCGGGCGCGAACCTCGGCTGGTCCTGCTACGAGGGGCTGGAGGTGTTCGACCAGGCGCAGTGCCGCACCGACGTCACCTACACCAAGCCCGTCTTCACCTACTCGCCGCACACCGGCGGCTGCGCGGTCATCGGCGGGCAGGTCTACCGCGGCAAGCAGTTCGCCGACCTGGTCGGCGGCACCTACATCGCGGCCGACTACTGCTACATGACCACGTGGGCGCTGCGCGAGAACGGCTCGGGCGGCTACACCGCGGCGGAGATCGGCGAGATGCCGACGCAGGTCACCGCGTTCGGCGCGACGCCGGAGGGTGAGCTGTACGTCGTCAACGACCTGCCCGGCGGCCTGCACCGGATCTCGTTCGAGCACGTCCTGCCGACCTGCAGGATCGCCTACACGGCGCGGACGTGGGGCACCGGCCTGACCATGGACCTCACGATCACGAACGTCGGCAGCACGCCCATCAACGGCTGGACGCTGCGCTTCCCGTTGGCCAGGGGCCAGAGCGTCATCTCCGACTGGAACACCGACCTGGTGCAGAACGGCGACATGGTCATCGCCACCAACGCCGGGCACAACGGCTCCATCGCGCCCGGCCAGAGCGTCACCATGGGGTACCTGGCCAGTCACACGGGTGACACGGCCTCGCCGAGCCGGTTCACGCTCAACAAGGACACCTGCGCCGTCGCCCGCTGACCGGCCGGGACCTCAGCTCTCGTCGGCGGGCAGGGTGAAGAGGCGGACGTGGACGGGCCGGGCGTCCGGCGGCGCCTCGTCCGCCGGGCGGCTGTACCGCAGGAGCAGGGCGATGTACTCCTCGTAGAACGCGTCCAGCTCCTCTCGGGTCATCCGGGCCAGCCCGCGCGAGCCCCTGGCCCAGCCCGGGTCGGCCCGGTAGGCGGCGGGGAAGCGCTCGAACAGGGCGCGGTCCTCTTCGTAGCCGACCCGGTGGAACTCCTCCAGCACCGCCCGGTCCTCCGGCGCCACCTGGTCGGGGGTGGGCAGCCGCAGGTCGCGGGGCACCTTGGCGCGCCGCCACCAGCGCTCCCGGCCCGTGGAGCGCTCGGGGATCTCCTCGATGAAGCCGTACTTCTCGAGCTGGCGCAGGTGGTAGCTGGTCGTGCCGGTCTTCGCGCCGAGCAGCTCACCGAGGGTGGTGGAGGTGGCCGGGCCGTGCACGTTGAGGTGGGTCAGCATCGCGCGGCGCATGGGGTGCGCCAGCGCCTTGAGCCGGTCGGGGTCGTCGAGCAGGTACGGCTCGTCATCCTTCATGAGGAGCAGGCTAGTACTCCAGAACGATATCTGCAGACATTCCTTTGCCGAGAGTTCTCTGCAGACTAGTCTCGGCAACATGATGAAGCTGTTGGCGGCGATCCTCGCCGTGCTTTTCGCCTTACCGCTCCCCGCCGGCGCCACCGCACCGCCAGGGCTGCCGGCCGACCTGACGTCCACCGAAGTGAGCTTCCGCGGGGAGGGCGGCCTGGAGCTGCACGGCAGCGTGATCAGCCCCGCGAACGCCCGCGCCGGGCGGCCCGGAGTCGTGCTGGTGCACGGCGCGGGCACCGGCACCCCCAGGGAGAAGCTGCTGGCCGAGGCCGTGGGAGCCGCCCGGCAGGGCTTGTCCGTGCTCATCTACGACAAGCGCTCCCAGGGGTACTCGACCACCGAGCGGTCCTACCCGCAGCTCGCCGAGGACGCGCTCGGCGCCGTCGCCACCCTGCGGCGCCAGCCCGGCGTCGATCCCGCCAAGGTCGGGATCTGGGGGCTCAGCGAGGGCGGCTGGGTCGCGCCGCTCGCCGCCACCCGCCCCTCCTCGGGCATCGCCTTCGTCATCGTCGTCGGCGCCAACGCGCTCAGCCCGCTGCGGCAGCAGGCCTGGGCCGTGGCGGCCGGGCTGCGCAAGGCGGGCGCGGGCGGGTCACTGGTCGGGCGGGCCGAGCCGAACCTGTACCGGGTGATCGCCGACGGCGGCCTGTTCCCCGAGCCGTACCACGACCCGGAGCCGGTCCTCGCACGGGTGCGGCAGCCCGTGCTCGCCATCTGGGGGGTGCACGACCTGCTGACGCCGCCCAGGGAGACGCCGCCCCTCTTCGCCGATGCCCTGGAGGCGGGCGGCAACCGCCGCTACACCTTCCGCTTCTTCCCCCAGGCCGACCACGCCGCCCACCTGACCCCCGACGGCGGCGTCACCCGGCTGCCCGAGCTGGCCCCCGGCTACGCCGAGCTGGTCGGGACATGGGTGGGCGAGGCCACCTCGGGGCGGGCCCCCGTGGCCCAGGTCTCCGGGCCGGCCCCGGTGCAGGCCGTCGACTCCTTCGGGGTGCCGCCCACCGCCTGGTGGGAGTCGGCCGCCATGCAGGTCGTGGCGCTGGTGCTGCTCCTGGTGGCGTTCGGCGGCTACCCCGTCGTGGCCCTCGTCCGGCGGGTCCGGCGGCGCGACGCGGGCGTGCCGTCCGTGGCGGCGCGGGTGATCAGCGCGGGCGGGCTGGTGGCGATCCTGGGCGGGTTCGCGTACCTGTTCTACGTGATCATGACCGGCGGGAAACTGGCCGCGCCCGGCCCCATGCTGGGCGACCGGCCCGTGCTCTGGCTCGCCCTCCAGGCGGTCGCCGTCGCGACCGTCGCCGCCACCGCGGTCACGGTGGCGACGTGGCGGCGCGCGGGCACGCGGGGCGAGCGGGTGCGGCTGGGGCTGCTCATCGCGGGCGGCGCGGTGTTCGTGCCCTGGGCGCTGTACTGGGGACTGCTGCTGCCTTGAGCGTGGGTGGGGGTCGCGGGGCGGCTGCCTCAGGCGTGGGTGAGGGCGCCGGGGCGGGTGCGGGAGCGGAACGTGCGGCGGTAGGTGTCCGGGGGCACGCCGACCGTGCGGTTGAAGTTGCGGCGCAACGTCGTGGCGGTGCCCATGCCGGTGGCCGAGGCGATGGCGTCGACGCTGTCGTCCGTGGTCTCCAGCAGCTGCTGGGCGTGGCGGATCCGCTGGATCAGCAGCCACTGGAGCGGGGTGGTGCCGGTGACCGAGCGGAAGTGGCGGCCCAGGTTGCGGGCGCTCATCCGCGCCTGGCGGGCCAGGTCCTCCACGGTCAGCGGCTGGTCCAGCCGCTCCATCACCCACGGGAACAGCTCCGCCAGCGGATGGTTGTCGGGGGCGGGCACCGGCGTCGTGACGAACTGGGACTGGCCGCCGTCCCGGTGCGGCGGCACCACCAGGCGGCGGGCGACCGCGTTGGTGACCGAGGAGCCGTGGTCGAGGCGGACCAGGTGCAGGCACAGGTCCATGGCCGCGGCCTTGCCCGCCGAGGTCAGCACGTCGCCGTTGTCCACGTACAGGACGTCCGGGTCCACCTCCACCTCGGGGAAGCGGGTGGCCAGCTCCCTCGTGTGCGCCCAGTGCGTGGTGGCGCGCTTGCCGTCCAGCAGGCCCGCCTCGGCCAGCACGAACGCGCCCGTGCACAGGGACGCCACGCGGGCGCCCGCCTCGTGGGCCGCGCGCACCGCCGCGACCAGCTCGGCCGGCGGGCTCACGTCCACGTCGGCCCAGCCGGGGACGATCACCGTGTCGGCCTCTCGCAGGTGGTCGAGGCCGTGGTCGGGCTCCAGCAGGAACCGGCCGGCCCGCACCGCGCCCGGCCCGCAGACCACGAGGTCGTACCAGGGGTCGGCCAGGTGCGTCAGGTCGGCCCCGAAGACCTCGTACGCCAGGGAGAGCTCGAAATGCAGCATTCCGTCGGTGACGGCCAGCGCGACTGTGTGCATGTCCGGAATTGTATGGGTGATGGCGTTCCGGACACTCGTGCGGGGGATGCGCCGTTGCCAGGATGGTCACGTCAGATCGCGGCAGATCAGGTGAGCACGGGGAGAAACCCATGGCAGCAGGGCAGATGGTGGCGGTGTTCGGGGCGTACGGGCACACCGGGCGGTTCGTGGTGGCGCGGCTCCTCGAGCGCGGGTTCGTCCCCGTCCTGTCCGGGCGGGACGCCGGGAAGCTGAAGGAGCAGGCGTACGAGAGCGGGCTGGAGGCCCGCCCCGCGTCCGTGGACGACCCGGCCGCGCTGGACCGCGCGCTGGCCGGCACCGCGGCGGTGATCAACTGCGCCGGGCCCTTCGCCACGACCGGCGCCCCCGTCATCGAGGCGGCGCTGCGCGCCGGGATCCCGTACGTGGACGTGGCCGCCGAGATCGAGGCCAACGTCGACACGTTCACCCAGTTCGCCGGCCGTGCCCGCGAGCAGGGCGCGGTGGTCGTCCCCGCGATGGCCTTCTACGGCGGGCTCGGCGACCTGCTGGCCACCGCCGCGATGGGCGACTGGACGGCGGCCGACGAGGCGCACATCGCGTACGGGCTGAGCGACTGGCACCCCACCGCCGGCACCCGCGCCTCCGGCGTGATCTCCCGGCAGCGGCGGGACGGGCGGCGCGTCCGGTACGCCGGCGGCCGGCTGGAGTACCGCGACGACCAGTCCCCGACGCTGGAGTGGCCGTTCCCCGAGCCGATGGGGCCCAGGGCCGTCATCGGGGAGTTCTCGATGGCCGACATCGTCACCGTGCCGAGCCACCTGGCCATCCCCGAGGTGCGCACGTACATGACGGTCGAGGCGGCCAAGGACGTCGTGGCCCCCGACACGCCGGCGCCGGCCCCGGCCGACGAGAAGGGGCGCTCCGCGCAGACGTTCCTCGTGGACGTCGTCGTCCGCGCGGGCGGCAGCGAGCGGCGCGCCGTGGCCACCGGCCAGGACATCTACGCCATCACGGCGCCGATCGTGGTGGAGGCGGTGGAGCGCATCCTCTCGGGGCGGACCAGGGCGGTCGGCGTCGTCTCCGCCGGCGAGATCTTCGACGCGCCCGACTTCCTGCGGGCGCTGTCCCCTCACCTCACGGTGGACCTGCACGGGTGAGAGCGGGCCGGGGACGGGCGGCTCGGCGGCGTGACCCCCGTTCAGGTGGCGGCCCCCCGTTCAGGTGGCGGCCCCCCGCTCAGGTGGCGGCCTTCGAGCCGAACGCGCGCCGGTAGCCGGCCGGGCTCACGCCGGTCATCCGCTTGAACCGGTCGCGGAAGGCGGTCGGCGAGCCGAAGCCGACCTGGGCGCCGATGCGCTCGACCGGCTGCCGGGTGGTCTCCAGGAGGTGCTGCGCCTGCCGGATGCGGGCCCGGTGCAGCCAGCGCAGCGGCGTGGTGCCGGTCTGCTCGCGGAAGCGGCGGATCAGCGTGCGCGTGCTCATGCCGGCGTGCGCGGAGATGTCGTCGAGCGTGAGAGGGCCGGCGAGGTTGTCCTGCAGCCAGCCGAGCAGCGGCTCCAGCTCCGAGCCCCGCGGCACCACCGGGTGGTCGTGCACGATGAACTGGGCCTGCCCGCCCTCCCGTTCGAGCGGCATCACCGACAGGCGGGCCGCGTCGGCGGCGACGGCCGAGCCGTGGTCGCGGCGGATCAGGTGCAGGCACAGGTCGAGCCCGGCGGCGGCGCCGGCCGAGGTGAGGAACTGGCCGTTGTCCACGTACAGGACGTCGGGGGCGACCTCCAGCAGGGGATAGGCGGCGGCCAGCCGCTCGGCCAGGACCCAGTGGGTGGTCACCCGCAGTCCGTCGAGCAGCCCGGTCGCGGCTAGGGGGAAGGCGCCCGAGCAGATGGAGGCGATCCGGGCGCCGTTCGCCGCCGCCGCCCGCAGCGCGTCGCGGACGCCGCCGGGCAGCGGCGCGAACGGGTCGGACACGCCCGGCACGATGACCGTGTCCGCCGCCCTGAGCTCGTCCAGCCCGCCGGGCACGCGCACCGTGAACGCGCCCGCGTCCACCTCGGGCCGCTCGCCGCACACCCGCACCCGGTAGGCGGGGTGACCGCCGGGCAGCCGCGTGCGGGCGAACGTCTCGATCGGCACGGAGAGGTCGAACGGGATCACCTGGTCGAGCGCGAGGACGGCGACGGTGTGCATGGCCGCAACCTACCGGGCCGCCCGGTCGCCCTCAGCCCATGGTCACCGTCAGGTCGAACCTGCCCTGGTGCGGGACGCGCAGGGCGTGGAAGCGGCGGCTGCCGTCGCGGAAGTACCGCACGGTGCCCGCCGCGAGCGTCGCCTCCAGGGGCGTGCCCCAGCGGAAGCGGATCGTGGTGCGGCCCCTGCGCACGTCGAACCCGTCGGCGGTGGCGGTGGTGGCGCCGCCGAACGCGGCCCGCGTGCCGTCGGTGAAGGTGAGGACGTCCGACGGGTGCAGGACGAGCGGGATCTGCTCGGTGGCGGCGGCGTTCGCCGTGACCGTGCGCCGGACCGTCCGGGAGGTGATCAGGACGTCGGTGGTGACGCTCGCGTTGCCGTACCGGATGCCGAGGGCGGCGGGCGCCCGGCCGCCGGTCCACTGCCTGCCGTCGGAGGGGGCGCCGTGGAAGTAGGCGGCGGGCAGCGAGCCGTTCGCGTCGGGCACCTGGCCGGGGAAGACGGTGGCCCAGCAGGCGTGGTTGTTGTCGTTGAGCCCGCAGACGACGGTGCCGGCCTCGGGGTGCCACAGGAAGGTCAGGCCGGTGCGGGCGCGGGAGGCGCGGGTGCCGAAGTAGCCGCCCAGGTAGAGGCCGGGCTTGCGGACGTACAGGAAGTCCTGGCCGTTGTCGCGGCGCAGCTCGGCGAAGTCGGCGGAGCGCAGGTAGGGCAGGTCGGCGATGGCGGCGGCGCGCTGCATGCGGGTGGGGAAGCGCTCGCCGTCCAGGGCGTGGGTGAGGATGCGCGGCGAGGTGTCCTGCTTGGCGAGCGGGGTGACCGGGTCGGGGGCGGCGGCCCAGGCGGCGCGGGCCTCGGCCAGGTCCTCGCGGGCGGTCATGAACGCCGACAGCAGCGGCACCTGGCGGGTGAACGTCCAGTTGAGCGCGGTCCGGTCGGGGTCGGGCCGGACCTCGTCGTACCAGCGGGTGCTGGTGCGGGTGGACGGCGCGACGTTGACCAGGTAGCCGGCGCCGTCCGGCTCGCGCAGCAGGTTGTAGGACAGGAAGCCGGTGAACGCGCGGGCCATGTCCACCAGGTGCGGGTCGGGGTTCTGGTGGTGGGCGTCGGCCAGCTCGGGCAGCATGACCTCGAAGTTGTAGTTCATGTCGTGGCCGCCCTCCTCGTTGAAGAAGCCGGCCGTGCTCAGGCCCGCCGTGGCGATCCTGGCGAACGCCTCCGTCAGGCGGGCGGAGAGCGCGGGGTCCGGGTCCAGCCTGAGCGCGAGCGCCGCTCCGGCCAGGCCCGCGCTGGTCTGGTTGGCCCAGGTGAGCCGCTCCTGCCAGACGGTACGGTTGCCGCCGTCCAGGAACCACGTCATGGCCGTCCGCAACGCGGCGCTGATCTGCGCCTGCCGCGCGGGCAGCGCCCCGGTGGCACGCAGGATGCGCAGCGTCTTGGCCAGGTAGCCGATGCCGAACCCGGTGGGCGCCAGGCCGTGCTGGTCGCGGCTGTACTCGGGGAAGGAGCCGTCGGCGTGCTGGAGCGACAGGTAGTGGCCGAGCGCCGCGTCCAGCGCGGCCAGCAGGCTCGCGTCCCCGGCGTACGGGTTCCACGGTCGGGCGTTGGCGTGGAACCAGGCCAGCGTGAACACGTGCTCCTGCACCCGGGCGTTGTACGGCGCCGCCGGGTTGCGCCACCAGCCCCCCGCGAAGAAGCCGCTGTCGTCCATGTCGTTCACCATGGGCGCGAGCGTGGCCAGGTACGGCGCGAAGCGCTGCTCGTGCGGCGCGAACAGCCGGCGGTCGGGCGCGCCGGACGGCAGCGGGGCCAGATCGGGGAGGGCGGCGGGCAGGAGCACGGGGGCGGCGGCCGGGAGCAGGGCGGCGGCGCGCAGCAGGGAGCGCCGGGAAAGGTGGGGGGTGTGCATGGTCAGCCTTTCAGACCGGTGTGCGCGAGCCCCTCGATGAACTGCCTCTGGGCCAGCACGAAGACGACCAGGATGGGCAGGGCGGTCATCGTCGCGGCGGACAGCTGCACGTTCCACAGGGGCGAGCCGTAGGCGTCGACGAACTGGGTGAGCGCCTGCGGCAGGGTGAACTTCGACGGGGTGGACAGGAACACGATGGGTTCGAGGTAGAGGTTCCAGGAGTGCAGGAAGGTGAAGATGGCGACGGCGCCGAGCGCGGGCCTGGCCAGCGGCAGCGCCACCTTGCGGAAGGTGCCGAAGCGGCCGAGCCCGTCCACTCTGGCGGCCTCCTCCAGCTCGCCGGGCAGCGTGATGAAGAACTGCCGCATGATGAACGTGGCCAGCACGCCGGGCGCGCCCAGGATCGGCACGAGGATCAGCGGCCAGTGCGTGTCGGTCAGCCCCGCCGCGTGGAACAGCTGGAACAGCGGCACGATCGTGACCTCGCTGGGGATGAGCAGCCCGACGAGCACGACGAGGAACAGCAGGTTCTGGCCGGGGAAGCGGATGCGGGCGAAGGCGTAGCCGGCCATCGCGGCCACCGCCATCGTGCCGGCGGTCACGACCGCCGCGATGTAGAGGCTGTTGAGGTACTGCTGTCCGAACGGCTGCAGCTCGAAGACCCGGCTATAGGTGGAGAAGTCGAACCTTGAGGGGATCAGCGCGGGCGGGAAGGCGAAGATGTCGCTGATCGGCTTGACCGACGAGGTGACCATCCACCAGGTGGGGAACACGAACGGCACGCACAACACGCACAGCAGCGCGTACAGGGCGAGCTTGACCCTACGACTCATGGAAGACCCACTTCCGGCGCAGCCACCACTGCAGCAGCGTCAGCGCCGCGACGATCAGGAACAGCAGGACCGACAGGGTGGCGCCGTAGCCGAGGTGCCGGAACTGGAAGGCCTGCTGGTACAGGTAGTAGACGAGGACCGTGGTCGACAGGCCGGGCCCGCCCTGGGTGAGCACCGCGATCTGGGCGAACACCTGCAGCGACCCGACCACGGTGATGATCGAGGTGAGCAGGATCGTGGGGCTGATCTGCGGCACCGTGATGCGGGCGAACCTGGTCCAGGCGCCGGCGCCGTCCAGTTGGGCGGCCTCGTGGAGCTGGCGCGGCACGCCCTGCAACGCGGCCAGGAACAGCACCATGTTCAGGCCCACGTTCTTGACGACCTGCACCACGACGACCGACAGCAGGGCGGTCGTGTCGCCGCGCAGCCAGTTGGGGCCCTCGACGCCGGCCAGGCCGAGCAGGCCGTTGACGCCGCCGTCCTGCTGGAGCAGGAACTGCCAGACGATGGTCCAGGCGACCAGCGACACCAGCACCGGCGAGAAGAACAGCGTGCGGAAGAACGTGGTGCCGCGCAGCCGCTGGTCGAGCAGGATCGCGAGGACGAGGGCGAGCGTGAGGTTGAGCACGACCAGGCCGGCCGAGAAGAGCGCGGTGCTGGCCAGCACCTGGCCCATGTTCGGGTCGGCGAGCAGCTTGGCGTAGTTCGCGCCGCCGACGTACTCGAACGTGCCCGCCAGCACGTTCCACTCCTGGAGGCTGTAGTAGACGACCAGGCCGAGCGGCAGCAGCACGAACAGCACGCTGCCGGCGAGCTGCGGCGAGATCATCAGGTAGCCGACGAGGGCGTCACGCCGGGGGATGGTCCAGAAGGGGCGGGGCCGGGCGGCGGCGCGCACGGCCACCCGGTCCCCGAGGTCGGTCGCCGTCACGTCATCCGCCCAGCAGCGGCTGGATCTTCGCGCACACGCCGTCCAGCACCGCCTTGACGTCCGCGTCCGGCTTCCACAGCGGGTCGAGCGCGGCCCTCGCGGTCTGGGCCAGCTCGGCCTGGCCGGTGTGGCTCGGTTTGACGACGCCCTTCTCGATGCCGTCGATCACCACTTCCTGGAGCTGGTCGCCGTTCAGCATGGAGCTGGTCTTGGCCATGGTGGCGGCGGTCAGCAGCGAGCTGCGCGCGGGCGGGAAGTAGGCGGCGAGCTTGGCGGAGTTCGCGGCGTTGGCGAAGTAGGCGAGGAAGTCGGTGGCCTGCTCGGCGCGCGGCGACTTCTTCAGCACGCCGATGCCGGCCTGGCCGATGACCGCGTACGGGCCCTTCGGCCCGGCGGGCAGCGGCACCAGGTCCCACTTGAATGTCGCGTCCTCCAGCATGGCGGCGCGGGAGATCTGGGCGACGGCCATCGCGGTGTCGCCGGAGAAGAAGTCCACGGCGGTGCCGGGGCCCGGCATCGACTTGTCGGTGAAGATCGCCTTGTGCAGGAACGTCATGGCCTCGACCATCTCGGGCGCGTTGAACCGGCAGGTTCCGCCGTCGTCGCTCCACGCCTTGGCGCCCCAGCCCTGCCAGACGGTGGCGAGGTTGTCCCACGCCTTGTAATCGAAGTTGAGGATGGTCAGGCCGTTCCCGCCCTTCGCCGCGACGGCCTTGTTGATCGCGTTGGCGTGCTCCCAGTCCCACTGGCCGGCCTTCATCAGCTCGCGCGGCGTCTTCTGGCCGGCGGCCTTGACCAGGTCGGTGTTGACGAAGACGCCGAAGGGCGAGGTGGAGAACGGGTAGGCGTACAGCTCGCCGCCCTGCTCCCACAGGCGGGTGGCGGACGGGACCAGCTCGCCCACGTTCTCGATCCTGCTCTTGAGTGGGACGAGGGCGCCGGAGCCGACGAAGTCGGGGGCCGAGTTCTCCATGATCCACGCCAAATCGGGGGCGTTGCCGCCGGCGATCTGCGTGGTCAGCGTGGTCGTGTAGGTCTCGAACGGGATCGGGTCGAAGGTGATCTCGCCCACCTGCGGATGGGCCTTGCGGTACTCGGCGGCGATCTCCTTGAACAGCTTCAGGTGGGCCTCGTTCGAGGTCCAGATCGACATGCGCAGCGGCTGCGGGCCCTGCGCGGCGCCCGTGTCCCGCGCGCCGCCGCCGCACGCGGAGACCGCGAGCAGGGCGGCCAGCGTCAATGCCGCCAGGGGTGCTTTCATGGGGGTTCTCCTTCTGGCATCAGTAGCCGGTGACGTCCGGCCAGCGCAGCTCCACGCCGTCCCGGACCAGCCGGTGCTGGAAGTCGGCCAGGAGCCGCTCGTCCGCCCGCACGGCGTGCGGCGTCGTGGCGCGCTCCAGGCAGAAGGCGGCGAGCGCGCCGGCCGCCTCGCCGGCGTTCCACTCCACCGGGTGCAGGCGGTAGGCGCCATTGGTGATGTGGGTGGTGCCGATGTTCTTGCAGGCCGGCAGCAGGTTGGTCATCCGCTGCGGGATCAGCGCCCCGAGGGGGATCTCGAACGGGGAGCAGGCGACGTCGATGTAGTTGTCGCCGCCGGTCGAAGGGTGCAGGTCGATGCGGTACATGCCCACGCCCACCGAGTCGTGATAGCCGACGGCGCCCTTGTCGCCGCGCACCGCCACCGACAGGTCCTGCTCGGTAACGGTC
The DNA here is from genome assembly GCF_900323885.1 of [Actinomadura] parvosata subsp. kistnae. Lineage (GTDB taxonomy): Bacteria > Actinomycetota > Actinomycetes > Streptosporangiales > Streptosporangiaceae > Nonomuraea > Nonomuraea composti. The sequence goes on from NZ_OOHJ01000018.1 coordinate 4,304,097, forward strand.
GTCAGGGCCCGGATCCGCCGGGACTCGCGGATGTAGGGGGCCTGGGCGAGCCCGTCGGCGCCGCCGGTGACGTCGCCGCGCAGCCGCAGGCCCGGGTAGCCGGTGCCGCCGTCGTGGCGCGGCGCCTCGGTCTGCAGCCAGTACAGCACCGACTTCGACAGCTCGCGGGCCCTCGCCAGGTGCAGGTCAGGGTCCGGTACGTCGATGACCGGCCCCTCCAGGTAGTCGATCATCGGCCAGTTGACGAGCGTGATGTCGCTCTCGTACGCGCCGGGCACGAAGTTCTCCCGGGCGGCGATCCTGCGGAACGTCCACAGGTTGCCGTCGCCCGGGTTGACCCGCTGGTCGGCCTCCACCAGGCGGGGGTCGTCGCCCGGGTTCGGGGTGAAGGAACGCTCCACGATCTCCAGCGTCCGCGGGCTCGGGCAGCGCCACGACAGCAGCCGGTCGCCCCAGAACGGCGGCTGGTACTCCCGCCAGAAGTCGTACGAGGCCGGCTTGTCGATCGTGTGGTCGCCGTCCACGTGGTCGATCGCGAAGCACACCGACACGGCCTGCATGTTCATCGGCTGCGCCGCCGCCGGGGCGCTCGGCTCGCCGGTCTCCGCCTGCGACTCGAAGCCGGTCACGTACTCGGTGCCGGTCAGGGGCAGCAGCTCGCCGGTCTCGGTGGCGTCCAGCACGTACGGCGCCACGGCGACGATCTCCCCGCCCCCGTCGCGGTGCGCCAGTCGCACGGCCGTGACGCGGTCGCCGTCCACCTCGGCCCCCACCGCCCGGTACGGCTGGAGCACCCGCAGCCGGCCCGACCCCCGGTAGGGGGCGAGCATGGCCTCGATGACCGCGACGGCCACGCGGGGCTCGTGGCACAGCTTGCTGACGTGCCCGGCGCCCGGGTTCAGCTCCCGCCACGCCCGCGCCCGCTCGGTGAGCGGGTAGTGGTCGCGGTAGTAGCGGCGGATGCCGTCGCGCAGCGCGCGATAGCTGGCCGTGACGCCGAACCGCTCCACCCAGGTGTGCTCGTCCGGCGGCACGGCCTGGCTGGTGAGCTGGCCGCCCAGCCAGTCGTACTCCTCGGTGAGCACCACCGAGCGGCCCGCCCGCAGCAGGGCGAGCGCCGCGGCCACGCCGCCCAGCCCGCCGCCGACGACGAGCGCGTCTGCCGAGATCTCAACCACGTTGGGGGTTACCTCTCCTCATGTACGGGGGTTCAGCGTTGTGCCGGAGGGGCCAGGGTCGAGCCCTCGACCAGTGCGGGGTCAGCGTTGTGCCGGGGGTGCCAGGGTCGAGCCCTCGACCAGCTCGCACGCCAGCAGCTCCTGCGGGGCTCCGCCGTGCTCCAGGACGTGGGTGAGCAGCTCGACGGCCCGGCGGCCCATCTCCCTGCGCGGGATGCGGAAGCCGGCGAAGTCGATGTCGGTGGAGACCGGCCGGGTCGGCGCGCCGAGCGCGACGATCGACAGGTCGCGCGGCACGTCCAGGCCGCGGGCGCGGGCCACCTCGGCGATGGCCGCGCCGTCGGCCAGCTCCTCGGCGAACACCACCGTGGCGCCCGCGTCGAACAGGCCGTCCGCGCTCGTCAGGTGCACCCCTTCGACGCCCGGCGCGGCGGCCACGCCCTCGGTGAAGCCGCGCAACCGGTCGGCGTAGGACTCGGGGCCCTGGCCGGACCCGACGTAGGCCATCCGCCGGTGCCCGAGCGCCGCGGCCCGCCCGACCAGCGCGCGCACCGCCGGCGGGTAGTCGGCGCCGACGTACGGGACCGGCCCGCCGGCGTCGTCGCGGCGGCCGACCGAGACGAACGGGATGCCCTCCGAGAGCAGCCTGGACAGGTCGTCCCGGTCGATGGTGCGGCCGAGCAGGACACAGCCGTCCGCGAGCCGGATCCGGCTCTCCGCGCTGAAGATCCGCCGCCGCTCGCCCTGCTCCACCTTGGCGCTGGTGAACAGCAGCAGGTCGCAGCCCGCCTCCTCCGCGCACTCCTCGATCCCGACCAGGAACGGGTGGTAGAAGTCGGCGCTCTCGGCCGGGAAGACGGCCTCGTAGGTGAACACGCCGTAGATGCGGTTGCGCCGCTCGACGAGCCGGCGCGCCGCCGGGTCGGCCACGTAGCCGGTCTCCCTGATCACCTGGAGCACCCGGTCGCGGGTCTCGGGGGAGATCCTGACCTCGCCCTCGGCCCGCCCGTTGAGCACCAGGGACACGGTCGTCTGGCTCACGCCCGCCATGCGCGCGATGTCCTGCTGCGTCAGACGCCGACCTGAAGGAGCCACAGTGCTGATCACCTGTCCTGCTGGTAATGCGTATTAGTCCGGCAATTGTGAGACCGGACAGAACGGGACGTCAAGGGGTAATAGCTGAAGTAATCCGTATTAGCAGATTCGGGGTTGCTTGGGCGGGCTTCCTGGCTCTATCTTGGAATAGTCGTTCCAAGTTAGGAGGAGGGCGCATGCCGGACGTCAAGCACTTCGACCCCGACGCGGCGCTGGAGCAGGTGATGCGGCTGTTCTGGGAGCGCGGCGCCGACGTCACCGGCATCGCCGACGTCGTGCAGGCCACCGGCCTCAGCCGGTCCAGCCTGTACGCGACCTTCGGCGGCAAGGAACGCCTCCAGGCCGCCGCGCTCGGCCGCTACCTGGAGCGGCGGTCGCGGCCCGTGTTCGACGCCCTCGCCGCCGACCGGCGCGGCCTGCCCGCCATCGCGAGCTTCTTCGAGCAACTGGTCGCGGCCCGCTGCACCGGCGAGCACGCCCGCTGGGGCTGCCTCGTCACCAATACCCACACCGGTGCCGGCCGCGAGCTGCCCGAGGTCCGCCAGGTCCTCGACGCCCACCACGCCGAGCTGCGCGCGGCCATGCGGGCCGCGCTCACCGTGGCCGCCGGCCTCGGCCAGGTGCGCCCCGGGCTCGACGCGGACGCCGCCGCCGAGACGCTGGCGCTGCTGGCCTACGGGGTCAACCTGCGCTCCCGGGCCGGCGCCGACCCCGGCGACCTGCTCGCCGGCGTCCGCGCCGTCCTGGACGGCTTCGCCCGCACTGTCACCGAGACCGCCACTGAGCCTGTTACTGACACTGTCACTGAGGAGAGATGATGACCGAGTTCCGCGTCTACGACGAGAGCGACGCCCCCGAGGCGGCCCGCCCGATGCTGGCGGCCGCCAAGAAGCGCATGGGCTTCGTGACCACGCTCAACGGGGTGATGGCCGAGTCGCCCGAGCTGCTCGCCGGCTACAACGCGCTGGCCGAGCAGTTCGGCAGGTCCTCCCTGCCGGGGCCGGCCAAGCACGTCGTGTGGATCACCGCCAGCGTGGAGAACGGCTGCGAGTACTGCGTGGCCGCCCACTCCACCCTCGCGCTGCGCGCCCGCGTCCCCGCCGAGGTGGTGGAGGCGCTGCGGGCGGGCAAGCCGCTGGAGGACGAGGCGCTTGAGGCCGCCCGCCGCCTCACCCACGCGATGGTCTCCCAGCGCGGCTGGGTGGACGACGCCGAGGTCGAAGCCTTCCTGACGGCCGGCTACACCCGCCGGCACGTGCTCGACATCGTGCTCGGGGTCGGCATGAAGACCCTGTCGAACTACACCAACCACCTCGCCCACACCCCGCTCGACCCGGCCTGGCAGGGCCAGGAGTGGACGCGCACCGCGAGCTGACCCTTTCAGGGGGACGACTCCTAAAGGGACGACTCCTGAAGGGACGGAGACACGGCCACCTGGTGGCCGACGTCCTCGTCCTCGGCCGCGGCGAGCACCGCCGGCAGCAGCCCCGGATAGCGGGCCTGCAGCTCTTCGCGGCGCAGCACCACGAAGCAGCGGGTGCCCTCCTGGCGGGTGCGGGTCAGCCCGGCGTCACGCAGCACCTTCAGATGGTGGCTGAGGGTGGACTTGGCGACCGGCGCCCGCAGCTCGCCCCAGCCGCGCTCCTGGCCGTCGGCCAGCACCCGCACCAGCCCGACCCGGATCGGGTCACTGAGGGCGGCCATCACCCCCATCAATGTGATCTCCCCGGTCTCGGGGTGATGTGCCCGTCTCATCTACCCATGGTAGCTTGTTCGATGTTTCACGAACATCGAACAGGAGGGGTGCCGTGACCACCGCGTCCACCAGCCGGCTGCGGGGCCAGGCCGTGATCGTGACCGGCGCGGGCTCCGGCATCGGCAGGGCCGCCGCGCTAGCCTTCGCCCGCGCCGGAGCACACGTGCTCGCCGTCGGCCGCCGCGCCGACGCCCTGCGCCAGACCGCCGACCGGCATCCCGGCATCGCCACCCTGCCCGCCGACATCACCGCCGACGGTGCCGCGCAGGAGGTGATCGACGCGGCGGCCGGGCGCTGGGGCCGCCTGGACGTGCTGGTCAACAACGCCGGCGCCACCACCGTCATGCCGCTCGCCGACACCGACGCCCGGCGCGTCGCCGACCTGCTCGCACTCAACGTCACCGCCCCCAGCCTGCTCGCCCGCGCCGCGCTCCCGCACCTGCGCGCCGCCCGCGGCGCGATCGTCAACATCTCCAGCACGTACGGCCACCGCCCGCTGCCCGGCGCCGCCCACTACGCCGCCTCCAAGGCCGCCATCGAGCAGCTCACCCGCAGCTGGGCGCTGGAGCTGGCCGCCGACGGCATCCGCGTCAACGCCCTGGCCCCCGGCCCCACCGAGAGCGAGGCCCTGACCGCCGCCGGCCTGCCGGACGCCGTCGTCGAGCAGATCAAGCGGGACGAGACCGCCGCCATCCCCCTCGGCCGCCGCGGCACCCCCGAGGAGGTGGCCGCCTGGATCGTCCACCTCGCCGACCCCGCCGCCACCTGGATCACCGGCCAGGTCCTCACGGTCGACGGCGGCCTGGAGCTCACCTGAGCTGGAGGCGGTCACGAGGCGTGGGAGCTCACCGGGCCTGAGACCCGGGGGCGGTCGCGAGGCGTGGCGGCTCACCCGGCCCGAGGCCCGGGGGCTGTTACGAGGCGCGGTGGCTCACCCGGCCCCAGGCGCGGCCGCGGGGCGGAGGAAGGCGAGGAGGGCCGCCGCCACCTCGTCCGGGGCCTCCTCGGCCATGTGGTGGCCGCTGCCGATCGAGTGCCCCGTCACGTCGGTGGCCCAGGTGCGCCAGATCGCCAGCGGGTCGCCGTACAGATCCACCATGTCGTCCTTCTCCGACCACAGGAACAGCGTCGGGCACGCGATCCGCCGCCCCGCCGCGCGGTCGGCGTCGTCCGCCGCCCGGTCCACCGTCAGGCCGGCGCGGTAGTCCTCGCACATGGCGTGCACCGTGGCCGGGTCGTGCACGGCCCGGCGGTAGTCCTCGTACGCCTCCCGCCCCATCTGCTCGGCCGTCCCCCGGTACCAGGCGTCGGGGTCGGCGTTGATGACCCGTTCGGCCGGCTTCTCGGTCTGGCCGAGGAAGAACCAGTGCCACCACGCCGCGGCGAACCGCGCGTCCGCCCGGGCCAGCGCCTCGCCGATCGGGATGCCGTCCATCACGACCAGCCGCGTGACGACGTCGGGGTGGTCGGCGGCCAGGCGGTGGGCGACGTACGAGCCGCGATCGTGGCCCGCCACCGCGAACCGGTCGTGCCCCAGCTCCCGCATGAGCGCCACCATGTCGGCCGCCATGGCCCGCTTGGAGTAGGGCGTGTGGTCGGCGGTCGTCGGCGGCTTGCCGGAGCGTCCGTAACCGCGCAGGTCGGGGCAGACCACCGTGTGGTGCGGGGCGAGGAGCGGGGCCACGCGGTGCCAGGTGGCGTGGGTGCGGGGGTGGCCGTGCAGGAGCAGCAGCGGGCTGCCGGAGCCGCCGTACCGGACGTACAGCTCGGTCTCGCCCACGTCGATCATGCCGGTCTCGAAGTCGTCGAACATCCGCCCGCCCCTACCCCTCGCCGCGCACGATCAACGAACGATCCGGCCGGGCGTGGCACAATGGCGGCTTCCGATCATCCTTCTCGTTCGTCGCGGGCGGACCATGTCACGGTGGCGGTACCTCCGGTGGTGGGCGGCGGCGTTCGCGGCCGGCCTGCTGAGCTTCCTGTCCTTGTGGTTGCCGGGGTGGTTCGAGGGCGACGGCGCGGTGGGCTGCGCGGGCTACGGACCCCTTCCCTCGGGCCTGGCCGCGCTGTGGTCCGAGGTGGAGACGATCTGGCTGGACCTGCGGCAGCACGTGGAGACCACCTACGGCTGGTTCCTGCCGAACGGGCTCCCTATGGCCGCCGTCCTGGTCTCGGGCGCGGCGGCGAGCCGCCCCGGACGCCGGCTCGCCACCCTGGCCGGGCTGGTCGCGGCCCTGCTCGTGACGGCGGTCGCGCTGCACTGGGCGCTCATGGCGTTCTCGTACTTCCTCCTGGCCGACTGCACGGGCTGGGAGGCGAGGCTGCTGCCGTGGATGGGCTGGCGCCTCCTCATGGCCGCCGGGTACGCCTGCACGACCGTGCTGCTCCTCGCCGGCGTGCACGCGCGCCGGGCGGCGCCCGCGCAGGCCCGGCTCCAGGCCGGGCCGGGGCCTGACGGCGGGCCGGGGCGGGGGCCTGACGGCGGGCCGGGGCGGGGGCCTGACGGCGGGCCGGGCCGAGGGTCTGACGGCGGGCTGGGCCTGACGGCGGGCTGGGCCGGGGGCCTGACGGCGGGCTGGGCCGGGGGCCTGACGGCGGGCTGGGCCGAGGGTCTGACGGCGGGCCGGGCCGGGGGCTTGACGGCGGGCCGAGGCCGGGGGTCAGGGGGCGGGCTGCGCCGGGGGGGCGGCCGCGCACAGGTCGGCGAAGCGGCGGGCGTCGATGTTGCCGCCGGAGACGATCACGCCCACGCGCCGCGGCACCCGCTCCACTCGCCCCGCCAGCAGGGCGGCGAGCGGGGTCGCGCCGCTGGGCTCGATGACGATCTTCAGGCGTTCGAAGGCCAGCCGCATCGCCGCGCGGATGTCGTCGTCGGAGACGAGGGCGACGTCGTCCACCAGGTGCTTGTTGATGGAGAACGTCAGCTCGCCCGGGATGTCGGCGGCCTGGCCGTCGGCGATCGTGCGCGGGACCGGGATGGACACGCGCGCGCCCGCCGCCAGCGACCGCTTGGTGTCGTCGCCCGCCTCCGGCTCGACGCCGATCACGCGGATGCCGGGCAGCAGGCCCTTGGCGGCCGTGGCGCTGCCCGCGATCAGCCCGCCGCCGCCGATGGGCACCAGCAGCGCGTCGAGGTCGCCGACCTCCTCGATCAGCTCCAGCGCGGCGGTGCCCTGGCCGGCGATGACGTGCGGGTGCTCGTACGGGGGAATCAGCGCGAGGCCGCGCTCGGCGGCCAGCGCCTCGCCGATGGCGACCCGGTCGCCGGTGTAGCGGTCGTAGGTGACGACCTCGGCGCCGTAGCCGGCGGTGGCCTCCCTCTTGGAGCGGGGGGTGTCCTCGGGCATGAGGATCACCGCCGTGCTGCCCAGCTCGCGCGCGGCCAGCGCCACGGCCTGGGCGTGGTTGCCCGAGGAGTACGCGGCGATGCCACGGGCCCGCTGCTGCGGCGTGAGCCGGGAGACGGCGTTGTAGGCGCCGCGGAACTTGAACGCGCCGACGCGCTGGAAGTTCTCGCACTTCAGGAACACCTCGGCGCCGACGAGGGCGTCGAGGGTGCGCGAGCGCAGGACGGGGGTGCGGTGGGCGACGCCCTTCAGCCGGGCGGCGGCGTCGTGGACGTCATCGAGGGTGACCGGAAGGGCGTTCGTCATGCTTGCTGCTCCTGAGAGGTGTCGGATCCGCTGCGGGCCTGGGAGAGGTAGCTGTAGGCGGAGGCGCGGGAGATGCCGAGCCGGGCCGCGACCTGGGGGACCGCCCGGCGCACGGCGAACACGCCGCGCTCGTCGAGGGTCCTGAACAGCTCCAGCCGTTCCTCGCGGCCGAGCTCCGCCCAGGGCTTGCCCTGGTCGAGCTGGTGGGCGTCGACGATGGCGGCCACCACCGAGTCGATGTCGTCGCCGAACGTCGTGGTGGGCGCGCCGGTGGGGGCGGCGAGTCCGGCCAGCTCCCCGATCAGCGCGTGCGCCTGGGTGACGGCGGTGATGTCGAGGTTGACGCACAGGGCGCCGAACATGGTGCCCGCGCTGTCGCGCAGGACCATGGTGGAGGACTTGACGAGCTTGCCGTCCTTGGTGCGGGTGACGTAGTTGAGCTGGTCGCTCGCCTGGTCGCCGCGGGCGAGCAGGCCCATGCCGATCTCGCTCATCGAGCCGCCGACGCTGCGGCCGGTGACGGTGCCGGCGATGGCGACCACGGAGCTCTCCGGGCGGCGGAAGTCGTGCACCACCACTTCGCAGAACGAGCCGAGCGTCGCCACGATGCCGTCCACGACGGGGGTGAGCGCGGCGAGGATGGCGTCCTGCTCACGCTTCACCGGCGGGCTCCTCCCGTACGCGGGCGAGTGCCTCGATCTCGATGGCGCCGCCGTACGGGAGCGAGGCGACGCCGACGCAGCTCCGGGCGGGGCGCGGCGGGCTGAAGAACCCCTCGTAGGCGGCGTTGAGCCGGGACCGGTCGGCGATGTCGGTCAGGTAGGCGACCACCTTGATCACGTCGCCGCGGCCGGCCCCGGCGGAGCGCAGCGCCGCGTCGAGGTTGGCGAACGCCTGCGCGCACTCGGCGTCGAACCCGCCGGGCACCAGCACGCCGGGCTCGCTCACGCCGAGCCGGCCCGAGACGGCCACCAGGTCGCCGCTGCGGAACGCCGTCGAGTAAGGGTGCTCATCCACGTGGGTCCTCCAGAAGAACATCTCTGGACGAACCGTACACTGCTTGGACTGAATGTCCAAGCAGTGGATCGACGCTCTCTGTACGGTCACCCCGCCGCCGGGACGAGCCGGAAGGTTTCACCGTCCCGCTCCACGAGGCCGCCGGTGGGCGCGGGGAAGTGGCTGCCGAGCAGCAGCGTGCCCGTGCCGGCCAGCGAGGCGAGCAGCCGCCGCCGGGTCTCGACCGCCTGCCGCGGGTCGATGTCCACGCAGCTCGTGATGTCGGGACGGCGGAGCTGCACGGGGTGGTGCACGCAGTCGCCGGTGATCAGCGCGGCGCCGTCGCCGAGGGACACCGCCACGTGGCCCGGCGTGTGACCCGGCGTGGGCAGGAGCCGTACGCCGGGCGCGACCTCCACGCCCTGCGGCGGCACGTCGGCGAGGTCCAGCAGGCCCGCGTCCCTGATGGGGTGCACGGAGTCGCGGAACATGGCCTTGCGGGGCTCGTCCATGTCGGCCGCCGCCCAGTGGTCCCATTCGGCCCGGGAGGTGACGTACCGGGCGTTGGGGAAGGTGGGGATCCAGTCCGCGCCGTCCGGGCGGGTGTTCCAGCCGACGTGGTCGGTGTGCAGGTGGGTGAGGACGACGAGGTCGATGTCCTCGGGGGAGTGGCCGGCGGCGGCGAGGCGGCTCAGGTACGGGGTGTCGAGGTCGTGCCAGGCGGGGTTGGCGCGGGTCTTGCCGTTGCCGATGCCGGTGTCGACGAGCACCCGCAGGCCGCCGGTGGTGATGGCGAAGCTGTGCGTGGTCAGGCGCAGGGTGCCGCGGTCGTCGGCGAAGCCGGGTCGTAGCGACGGCTCGCCGGACACCAGGTCGGGGGTGGCGTCCGGGAGCAGCCAGGGGCCGGTCTGGGGTGGCAACTCCGTCTCGTCGATGCGCTGGATGACGAGGTCGCCGGCGGTCCAGGAGTCGGCGGGCATGGTGGGTCTCCCTCGTTGAACGCGTTAAAGCTAAACGTTTGCGTTAGTGACGGTACCCCCCTATGCTCCCTAAAAGCGAAATTTTGGCTTTTAGTTGGGAAGGTCCAGATGACACTCACCCTCACCGCCCAGGAGGCCGCCCGCTGGGCGGACCGCGCCGGGCTGCCGCTCGCCGAGGAGCGCCACGCGGCCGTGGCCGCCACCGCCGACCACATCCGCGCCGTCGTCAGCACCCTGCGCGAGCTCGACCTGGGCGAGACCGCACCCGGCGCCCTGCCCGCCGCCCTGCCCGCCGCCCTGCCCGCCGCCCTGCCCGCCGCCCTGCCCGCCGCCCTGCCCGCCGTCCTGCCCGCCGGATGGCGGCACGCCGCGACCGCGCCCGCCGGAAGGGAGCGCGCCGATGTCGCTGGTTGAGCTGACCGTCGCCGAGGCGTCCGCGGCCGTCGCGCGGCGCGAGGTGTCCCCGGTGGAGCTGACCGACGCCGTGCTCGCCCGGCTCGACGCCGTGGACGGCACGCTGCACGCGTACGCGACCGTGATCGCCGAGACCGCCCGCGCCTCGGCCGCCGAGGCCGAACGGGAGATCGCCGCCGGCCGTTACCGGGGCCCGCTGCACGGCATCCCGTTCGGGCTGAAGGACCTCATCGACGTGGCCGGGCTGCCCACCGGCGCCGGCTCCCAGGTCCGGCAGGGGCATCTCGCCGCCGCCGACAGCGCCGTGGCCGCGCGCCTGTCCGAGGCGGGCGCGATCCTGGTGGGCAAGACGCACACGCACGAGTTCGCGTACGGGCTGACGACCCCCCAGACCCGCAACGCCTGGGACCCGGGCCGCGTCGCCGGCGGGTCGAGCGGCGGCTCGGCGGTGGCCGTGGCCGCCGGGAGCGCCCTGTTCGCGCTGGGCACCGACACCGGCGGCTCCATCCGCGTGCCGGCCGCGCTCAACGGCGTCGTCGGGCTCAAGCCGACCTACGGCCTGGTCTCCCGGCACGGGGTCGTGCCGCTGTCGTGGTCGCTCGACCACGTCGGGCCGATCACCCGTACGGTGGCGGACGCCGCGCTCGTGCTGCCCGCGCTGGCCGGCCACGACCCCAGGGACCCGGCGAGCCTGCCCGGCGCCGCGTTCGAGGCGGGGGAGAGCGAGGGCCTGCGGGGGCTGCGGGTCGGCGTGCCGGTCAACCACTACTTCGAGCACGTCGATCCCGCCGTCGAGGCCGCCGTGCGGGCCGCCGTCGCCCGCCTGGAGCAGCTCGGCGCCCGGCTCGTCGAGATCGAGATCCCCTACGCCCGGTTCATCCAGGCCACCCAGTGGGGGCTGATGGTGCCGGAGGCCACCGCGTACCACGAGCCGACCCTGCGCTCCTCGCCCGAGCTGTACGCGCCGGACGTGCGCGTCCTGCTGGAAGCCGGCGCGCTGCTGCCCGCGGCCGACCACGTGCGGGCCCGCCGGGCCCGCTCGCTCATGCGCCAGGCCTGGTCGGAGCTGTTCGGACGGGTGGACGTGATCGCCGCCCCCGCCACCCCGATCACCGCGGCCCCGGCCGGGCAGGACAGCGTGACCTGGCCCGACGGCACGGTCGAGGCCGTCTCCGACGCCTACGTCCGGCTCAGCGCCCCCGCCAACATCACGGGCGTGCCCGCGCTCACCCTGCCCGCCGGGCACGACGAGGCGGGCCTGCCCATCGGCCTGCAGCTCATGGGGCCGGCGCTGGGCGAGAGCCGGCTGCTGAGCGTCGGCCGCGCCTGCGAGCAGGCACTGGACCGCGCCGGGACCCTGGCGCCGGTGGCCGCTTGACGCAATTTATTCGCATTAAGATGCGGGCATGAGCGCCAAGACCAGGTCCAAGCCGGCGATCCGCCCCGGCGGGCGCAGCGCCCGGGTGCAGCAGGCCGTGCACGCCGCCGTCCGGGAGCTGGAGGCCGAGCAGGGCCGCGCCGCGCTGACCGTGCCCGCCATCGCGGCCCGCGCCGGCGTCACCCCCTCGACCATCTACCGGCGCTGGGGCGACCTGCACGAGCTGCTGTCGGACGTGGCCGTCGAGCGCCTGCGCCCCGAGTCACCACCGGACGACCACGGCGACCTGCGTGCCGACCTGTCGGCCTGGGCCACCCAGTTCCTCGACGAGATGGGCTCGGCCACCGGCCGTGCCTACCTGCGCGACGCGCTGCTCGGCGACCCCGACGGCTCCAACGCCGGCCAGTGCTCCGCCTACGCCGCCGACCAGGTCGAGGTCGTCCTCGAACGGGCCAGGCGGCGGGGCGAGCCGGCGCCCGGGGTCGAGACGGTCATGGATCACCTGGTCGCGCCCATGATCTACCGCATCCTGTTCCGGCCCGACGGGCTCAGCCCCCAGTACGCCGACGACCTCGTACGGAAGGTCCTGCCGACCGCCCCCTGAGGCCGGCCCGGCACATGGTCGTTCATCGGGCAGCGAATGAGCTGCCGGTTGGTCATTCCCACGCTCTACGGTCCCGCCCGTGTCGTCCGGATGTGTCGACAGGAAGGGGGACACATGATGTCCGAAGACAGCGCCTACGACTATGTGATCGTCGGTGCCGGCTCGGCGGGCTGCGTGCTGGCGAGCCGGCTCAGCGCCGACCCGTCCCGCCGGGTCCTGCTGATCGAGGCGGGGGAGCGGGACGACGATCCGGCGTTCAGGATGCCGCTGCAGTGGTCCAGGCTGGTGGCGGGCCCGCACGCGTGGCGGCACCTGACCACGCCACAGGCCGGGCTGGGCGGGCGCGGCGTGTACCTGCCGCACGGCCGCGTGCTGGGCGGCAGCTCGTCCGTCAACGCCCAGATGTGGGTACGCGGCCACCGCGCGGACTTCGACGACTGGCCGCAGGGGGAGGGGGACGGCTGGTCGTACGAGGTGATGGAGCCGTACTTCCGGCGGGCGGAGCGCCGGGCCGGCGAGGACGGGGAGAGCGGCCCCTACGGCACGGACGGCCCGATGTGGATCTCCGACCTGCGGGAGCCGAACGTGGCGACCGCCGCGTTCCTGGAGGCGTGCGCGGAGCGCGGCCTGCGCCGCCTGGCGGACCTGAACGAGCCGGACAACTCGGGCTTCGCGCCGACGCCGGTCAACCAGTACCAGGGCGAGCGGTGGAGCGTCGTGGACGCCTACCTGCGCCCGGCCGCCGGCCGGCCCAACCTGACGGTCGTGACCGGCGCCACCGCGCACGCGATCGTCCTGGACGGCGGGCGGGCCACCGGCGTGCGCTACCGCACCGGGGACGGGCACGTGCGCACCGCGCACGCCGGCCGGGAGGTGCTGCTGAGCGCGGGCGCGATCGGCTCGCCGCACCTGCTGATGCTGTCCGGCGTCGGCCCGGCGGGCGCGCTGGCCGAGGCGGGCATCCCGCTGCGGCACGAGCTGCCCGGCGTCGGCGCGAACCTGCACGACCACCCGACCTGCCCGGTGTACGTGCGCTGCGCCCAGCCGGTGACGCTGCTGGGCGCGCAGGACCCGGCGCAACTGGAGCTGTGGCGGCGCGAGCGCCGGGGCCTGCTCGGCTCGAACGGCGGGGAGGCGGCGGCGTTCGTCCGCAGCTCGCCGGAGCTGGCCGCGCCCGACCTGGAGCTGATCTTCATGCCGGCCGCGCAGGGCCCCCACTTCCCGGCGGGCCCGCCCGGGCACGGCCTCATGCTGACCGTGGTGCTGCTGCGGCCGGAGAGCCGGGGCAGCCTGCGCCCCGCCGGGCCGGACCCGGAGCAGGCGCCGCTTATCGACCCCGGCTACCTCACCGCCCCGGAAGACCTGCCGCGCATCGTCGCCGGCCTGACCATCGCCAGGGACGTCCTGGACGCGCCCGCGCTGAAGCCGTTCGTCGAGGGGCCGATGGCGCCGTGGCGCGACACGAACGACCGCGACGAGCTGGCCGGGTATGCCCGCGACCACCTCACCACGATCTTCCACCCGGCGGGCACCTGCGCCATCGGCGACGTGGTCGACTCCCGGCTGCGGGTACGCGGCCTCACGGGGCTGCGCGTGGTGGACGCCTCCGTCATGCCGGTCATCAACCGCGGCCACCCGCAGGCCGTCGTCGTGGCGATCGCCGAACGCGCCGCCGACCTGATCCGGGCGGACCGGGATCAGCCGAGGTAGGCGGAGCGCACCCGGGGGTCGGCGAGCAGCTCGCGGCCCGGCCCCGACAGGGTGGTGCGGCCGAGGTCGATCACATGACCGTGGTCGGCGAGGGTGAGCGCGGCGAGGGCGTTCTGCTCCACCATGAGGACGGTCGTGCCCTGGTCGCGCAGCAGCGCGATGGTGTCGAGGATGCGCTGGATCATGATCGGGGCGAGCCCCATGGTGGGCTCGTCGAACATGAGCAGCTTCGGCCGCGCCATCACGGCCCGCCCGATCGCCAGCATCTGCTGCTCGCCCCCGGACAGCAGCCCGGCCCGCTGCCCCTGCCGCTCCCCGAGCACGGGGAACAGCTCGTACACCCGCAGCATGTCCTTGGCGATCTCGCTGTCGCGGCGCAGGTGGGCGCCGAGCATCAGGTTCTCCTCGACCGTCATCCCGGTGAACAGGCGGCGGCCCTCGGGGCAGTGGGCGATGCCGAGGGCGAGCACGGTGTGCGCGGGCAGGTGGTGGATCGGGCGGCCGAGGAAGCGGATCTCGCCGCGGTGCGGGCGCAGCAGGCCGGAGACGGCCCGCAGCGTGGTGGTCTTGCCGGCGCCGTTCGTGCCGACGAGACAGACGATCCGGCCCTCCTCGACGGTGAAGGTGACGTCCTTGACGGCCTCGATCGCGCCGTACGCGACCGCGAGCCCTTCCACTTCGAGCATCAGGCGGCTCCCAGGTAGGCCTCGATGACCCGCGCGTCGGCGCGTACCGCCTCGGGCGGCCCGTCCACCAGCAGCCGCCCGCGCACCAGCACGTGCACGTGGTCACAGAGGGAGAAGATGAACTTGGTGTCGTGCTCGATCACGACCACGGCGATGCCGCGCTCCCTGATCGCGGCGATCAGCTCGCGGACGGCGGCCGTCTCGGTGGCGTTCATGCCGGCGGTGGGCTCGTCGAGCATGAGCACCGACGGGTCGCCGGCCAGCGCCCTGGCGATCTCCAGGCGCCGCTGGTCGCCGTACGCGAGGCTGCCGGCCGGGGCCCGGCCGGCCGGGTCGAGGCCGACGAAGGCCAGCTCGGCGCGGGCCCGCTCGACCGCCTCCGCCTCGCTCCTGCGGAAGCCCGGCCCCCGCAGGAGCGCCGCGAGCAGGCCCTGCCTGATCCGGGTGTGCCGGCCGACGAGCACGTTGTCGAGCGCGGACAGCTCGGGGAACAGGCGGATGTTCTGGAAGGTGCGGGCGATCCCGCCGCGCGCGGCCTCGGCGGGGTCGGGCGGCAGCGGGCGCCCGTTCAGCAGGACCAGCCCGGACGTGGGCGCGTACAGGCCGGTCAGGCAGTTGAACAGGGTGGTCTTGCCGGCGCCGTTCGGGCCGATGAGGCCGACGACGCGGCGCTCCGGCACGGTGAGCGACACGTCGTCGAGGGCGAGCAGCCCGCCGAACGCCATGGACACGCCCTGCGCGGTCAACGTCATGAGGACACCAGCCCCTTCGGCCGCAAACGCATGATCAGGATGAGGGCGAGGCCGAACAGCATCAGCCGGTAGTCGCTGAACTCGCGCAGCTTCTCCGGCAGCACGAACAGCAGCGAGGCGCCCACGACCGCGCCCGGCACCGTGCCCATGCCGCCGAGGATGACCGCCGCCAGCAGGGTCACGGACTCGCTGAAGTCGAAGCTCTCGTACCCGACGGTGCCCAGCTTGTGGGCGAAGACCGCGCCGGCCAGGCCCGCCAGCGTGGCGCCGACGAGGAAGGCCAGGATCTTGGCCCGGCCGGTGTGCACGCCCATGGCCCTGGCGACGTCCTCGTCCGCGCTGATCGCCAGCCACGCGCGGCCGGTGCGGCTGTGCTTGAGGTTGGCCAGCACCGCCATCGCCCCGGCCACCATGAGCACGGTCAACGCGTAGTACAGGAACCCCGCGGGCAGGGCGCCGACGGGGCGGTCGAACGCCTGGCCGAACAGGGTGATCGGCGGGATGCCGGGGATGGAGTTCGCGCCGCCGGTCAGCCCGCCGAGGTCGTTCTGCGCGGCGCGGAAGAAGATCTCCCCGAACGCGAGCGTCACGATCGCCAGGTAGTCGCCGCGCACGCGCAGCGTGGGCGCGCCCACCACGACGCCGAGCAGCCCGGCCGCCACCGCTCCGGCCAGCGCGGCGACCGGGAAGGGGACGGTGTGGGCGAGGTTCGCCGCGGTGAAGGCGCCGATGCCGAGGAAGGCCACGTAGCCGAGGTCGAGCAGCCCCGCCAGGCCGACGACGATGTTCAGCCCGATGGCGGTGGCCGCGTAGACGCCGATGGTGGAGGCGACCGTCATCCAGTAGCCGGTGCCGGCCCCCGTGAGCGGCAGCAGCATTGCGCAGCCGAGCAGGACCGCGACGCTGAACGTCCGGTGCCGCTCGGCCAGGGCCGACAGCCACGCGAGCACCCCGTACGCGGACAGGATGCCGAGCAGCGCGACCGCGAAGCCGAGGAAGGCCAGGAACTCGGCGCCGCCGTGCGGGTTCGTCGCCCGGCTCTGCCCGCCCGCCGTCAGCGTCGCCGACACCAGCCACAGCAGGCCGGCGAACGCGGCGGCCAGCGCCGGCCAGACCACCGCCCGGCCGGGCAGCGGCCACCGCGGCGCCGGCTCCCTACGGCCCTGCCACACCAGCAGGGCGCCACCGGCGAGGGCCACCGGGCCGCCGAACGACACCGCGCCGAGCGCGGCCAGGAAGGCGGTGTGCACGAACGCGATGATCAGCACCCCCGCGCCGGCGGGGCGGGCGGCGCGGGGCAGCAACGCGGCCAGCCCCAGCAGGACCAGGTGCAGGCGGAACCCGGTGACGAGGTGGGGAGCGTCGAACAGGTGCAGCGTGGCCAGGTCCGGGTAGGCCCCGCCGGGCAGCACGACGGAGGCCCACGGCGACAGCGCCCCCGCCAGGACGAGCACGGCACCCGGCACGCGACGCACGGAACGCACGGAAAGCACGGAACGCGCGGAACGCCGGGCACGCGTCACCGGCCCCCGGACGCCGGTGGTCGATCCGGTGTCGGTCGACGTCATGCGCGCACCCCTTCCGGCCGGCCGAGGAAGCCCTGCGGCCGGAACATCAGCACCAGGATCAGCAGCACGAACACCCAGACGTAGTCGTACTGGGCGCCGCCCCAGGCGTACTGGCCGGCCAGCGACTTCACCAGCCCGATGCACAGCGCGCCGAGCATGGCCCCGCGGATGCTCCCGATCCCCCCGAGCACGGCCGCGGTGAAGGCGAAGATGCCGTTCTGGAAGCCGATGGCGGTGTCGATCTGCGTGTAGTGGACGCCGTACAGAACGGCGCCCGCCCCGGCCAGGACGGCACCGATCACGAACGTCGCCAGGACCACCCGGTCGGGGTCGATGCCCATGAGGCGGGCGGTGTCCGGGTCCTGTGCGGTGGCGCGCATGGCGCGGCCCAGCCGGGAGCGCTCCACGTACAGGTGCAGGCCGGTCGCGAGCAGCGGCGCCACGACGACGGCCAGCACCCCGGTCCACAGGACCAGCACGGGGCCGAGCGTCAGGCTGCCGCCGGCGAAGGCGCGCGGGAAGGCCAGCGGCGCGGTCGCGCCCGGGTAGAAGACCCGCACGACCTCCTGCAGCAGGATCGACACGCCGAGCGCGGTGATCAGCGGGGCGAGCTTGTGGGCGCCGCGCAGCGGCCGGTACGCCCACCGCTCCATCGCCACGGCGACGGCGACGGAGACCGCCACCGCCGCGCCCGTCATGACCGGCAGGGCCAGGTACCAGGGCGTGCCCGCGGGCAGCAGGCGCAGGTAGGCGAAGTGGGCGCCGAACGCACCTGCCATGAACACCTCACCGTGCGCGAAGTTGATCAGCTGCACGATGCCGTAGACCATGGTGTAGCCGAGCGCGATCAGCCCGATCAGCGCGCCCAGCACCAATCCGTTGACGAGTTGCTGGGCGAGTGTGGCCACGGCTCACTTCGCCTCGAACCGGTCGCTCAGCACGTCCTTCCACGCGCCGGACGTGACCTTGTAGACGGTGAACATCTTGTTGACGCTGTCGCCGTACTGGTCGAAGCCGATGGTGCCGTTGGCGCCGGCGTCCGTCCGGTACGCCTGGACGTGCCGGATCAGCGCCTCGCGCTGCTCCATCGCCCCCGTCCAGTCGCTCTTGGCGGTCACCTTGCCGACGGAGGAGACGATCACGTTGGCGGCGTCGTAGGCGAAGGAGCCGAAGCCGCCGAAGCCCTCGGCGAAGCCCTTCTTCTTGTACGCCGCCACGAACCCCTTGCCGCTGTCCAGCTTCTCGATCGGGGCGCCGACCGAGGTGGCGACGTCGCCCTCCTTGCCGCCGAGCGCGATGAACTGCGGGTCGAACAGCCCGTCGTTGCCGGAGATGGGCACGTCCAGGCCCAGGTCCTTGGCCTGCTTGCTGAGCGGGCCGGCCACGTGGTACTCCGAGCCTACGAAGATCGCGTCCGGCCGCACGCCCTTGACCTTGGTCAGCACGCTGGAGAAGTCGCTGTCGTTCTCGTTGACCTTCTCCCTGATGACGACCTGGGCGCCGAGCCGCTCGGCCTCCTTGGCGAACTCGGTCGCCATGCTCTCGCCCACGGCCTTGCCGTCGGTGATGATGGCCAGCTTCTTCTTGCCCTCCTTCTCCACGAGGTAGCGGGCGTTGAAAGGGCCTTGCAGGTCGTCGGTGCCGACGACGCGGAAGTAGTTGTCGTACTGCCGCTTCGGCGCGGTGGCGAAGTCGGCGCCCCTGGTCAGCGCCGGGTCGGTGTTGCCGGGGGAGATCTGCAGCAGCTTCGCCGTGGCGATCTTCGGCTGGATCGCGCGGGCCACGCCCGAGTTGTAGGAGCCGACGATGCCGACCACGTTGGGGTCGTCGGCGAAGCGCTGGGCCGCCGCGGCGCCCTTGTCGGGATTGGCCTCGTCGTCCTGCGCGTCCATCGCGAGCTGGTAGCCCTTGACCGCGCACGAGGCGTTGGCCTGCTCGACCGCGAGCTGGACCGAGTTGCGGATGCCCAGCCCGATCGCCGACAGCTTGCCCGACATCGGCGCGATCACGCCGACGACGAGCCTGCCCTTGCTCGTGTCGCATCCGCCGGCGCCGCCCGCGGCCTCGATCTTGTCCGCCCCGCACGCGCCGGCGCCCAGCGCCACGCCGGTGGCGACCAGCGCGGCCAGCAGTCCGTTGCTCTTCCTGGTCACTGAGAAACTCCCGATCGTCACGTTCCTGATTGGATCGGGAGGGACGCTAGAGACGGTGACTGTTCATTCGACAGCCCGATCTCTGGCCGAAACCCGCCACGTTCACAGTGCCGTCGGCAGGGGCCCGCCGTTCCAGGCGATGGCGTCGCCGAAGGCGGCGACGAGGTCCACGTCGGCGCCGGCGGCTTCGGCGTAGGCCCGGTGCAGGTTCAGCACCAGCCGCTCGGCGTCCGCCCACGCGGCGAACTCGCCCAGGTCGGCCTCCCGCGCCGCGTCCAGCGGCCCGAGCCCCTTCTCGCGGCCCTTGCGCGCCACGTCGAGCACGAACCGGTAGTACCGCTCGTGGGCGGCCAGCACCTCGGGCAGGTCGGCGGCCGTGGCGAGCGGCCCGTGCCCCGGCACGACGTGCTCGGGCTCGAAACCGGCCAGCCAGTCCAGCGACCGCAGCGCCCCCTCCAGCGACCCCATCAGCACCATCGGGGTGAGCCCGTTGAACAGCAGGTCGCCGGCGAACAACACCCGCTCGCCGGGCAGCCAGGCCACCACGTCGCCCGGCGTGTGCGCGGGGTGGCCGGGGTGCCGCAGCTCGATCCGCCGCCCGCCGAGGTGCACGGTCAGCTCGTCGCGGAACACCGCGGACGGCGGCCGGCGCGTCACGTTCCCCCAGTCGGGCACGGGCGTCCACACGGGCGGGCACCCGTCGATGTACGGGTCGGCCAGCAGCGCCGCCCGCGTGGCCGCGTGCCCGAAGATCATGGCCTGCTCGGGCAGCAGGCTGTTGCCGTACGCGTGGTCGCCGTGCTGGTGGGTGTTGACCGCCATCCGCACGGGCGCCCCGCCGGTCGCCGCCGCCAGCGCGTCGAGGAAGCGGCGGGTACGCCGCTCGCTCGCGCACGTGTCCACCACGAACACGCCGTCGTCACCGGCGACGGCCCCGGCGTTGTTCACCCACCACGTGCCGTCCGGCTGGACCCAGGCGAAGACCCCTGGCACGATCTGACGCAGCTCCATCGTCCACCTCTCCTGTCCGGATGTCTGCCGGCACATCATCCCGGTGGGCGGTGTCCACTTCACAGTCCGGTCCCTGACCGGCGGCGATCAGAAAGCGGCGCTGCCGCCGGTCGGCCACTGGACAGAAAACGATCTGGTGAATGAGCAATGGCCGCCACCAGAGTACGACAGCGGGTCCCGGCCGGCTGCCGTCACTCCGAGCGCGCGGCGGCGGGCCGGAACCCGATCGCACCCGTTACTCATCGATGGAGACCCTCATGTTCGGAACCGCCCGCCTGCGTGCCGCCGGTCGCGCGACCGTGACCGCGACCGCCCTGCTCGGCGCCTGCGCCGCGCTCGTCACCGCGGGCCAGGGGACCGCCACGGCGACCGCGAGCAGCGCGTCCGCCGTGCGTTACGTCGCCCTCGGCGACTCCTACGCCTCCGGGTTCGGCATCACGCCCGTGGAGAGCAAGGAGTGCGGCCGGGGCAAGCTGAACTACCCGGCCGTCATCCGCGCCGCGGCCGACCCCGCCGCCTACAAGAACGTCGCCTGCGCGGGCGCCACCACCCGCGCCATCTGGAACTCCTACGAGGGCCAGGAGCCGCAGATCAAGGCGCTCAAGCCCGACACGAACCTGGTGACGGTGTCCATCGGCGGCAACGACATCGGTTTCAGCGAGATCGTCGTGAACTGCGTCCTGCTCGGCCAGCGGCAGCCCACCGGCGACCCCTGCCGCCAGCACTACAAGAAGTCCGGCGAGGACCGGATCCTGGCCACCCTCGACTCCGTCAAGTCCCGCATCGGTGACGTCGTGATCGACGCCAGGCGGCGCAGCCCCAACGCCGCCATCGCGCTGGTCGGCTACCCGTCGCTGCTGCCCGACAGCGGCAAGAGCTGCCGCTCCGCCCAGGTGCCGTTCGCCGACGGGGACTTCGCGTACCTGCGCAACATCACCGTGCGCCTCAACAAGGCGATCGCCGAGCAGGCCCAGCGCAGCGGCGCCATCTACGTCGACACCTACGGGCCGTCCATCGGGCACGACATGTGCGCGAGCCCGAGCGAGCGCTGGATCGAGCCGCTGCGCAACTCCGGCTCCAGCGAGATCTCCCCGGCCGCGGCGCACCCGAACACCAAGGGCATCATCAGCCTCGGCGGGGTGATCTCCCAGAAGCTGTCCCGGAGCGCCGGCCGCTGACACGCCGGCAAGAGACGCCCCTGGGCAAGAGAACACCGGCAAGAGACCAGAAGCCGGCCCGGGCGCGCTCAGCTCCCGGGCGCGCCGTAGATCTCGCGGTGCCACAGGTCCTCGCAGACCCGTTCGACGCCCGCGAGCAGGTGCCGCCGGTAGGTGGTGAAGGGCAGGCCGAGCCGCTCGGCGGCCAGCTCCTGCGTCGGCGCCCCGTGCAGGTACGTGGCGGCCAGTGCCCGATGGAACTTGGCCGCCTTCGGGTCCTCGGCCAGGCCGGCCACGGCCTGCTCCAGGAGCCGGCGCAGGGCCGCGGCGGGATCGGCGCCGGTCTCGGCGACGATCCTGCTGCGGGTGAGCGGGCTGGCGGCCAGCTCGCCCGGCCGCGTCAGGTTCTTCAGCGCCCTGCGTACGGCCTGGGCGAACTCCCCGGGCGTCAGCACGGCCAGCCTCCGCGCCGGCGCGGCCGGCGGCTCCGCCGCGCCGGTGAGCAGCAGCCGGTTGAGCCGGTCGAGCCACGCCTGCGCCGGCGCCACCCGCCAGTCGTGCGCGAACAGCGCCCACTCGGTGCCTCCGAGCCAGGCGTGCTCGCCCACGTCGTGGATGTCGTAGTAGCGCAGGTAGTCGCGCATGGGGTCGTCGTGGCGCATGGCCATGAACGACCAGGCCATGCGGTCGGCGCGCAGGCAGTAGCCGATGCTGCGCCACTGGATCAGGTCCGACACCGGCGAGGCGCCCTGGTAGTCGGGGCGCGTCCAGGTGCGGCCGACGGCCAGGTGCTCGCCCGGCCGCAGCGGGCCGAGCGCGCGGGCGTTGGCCCAGGCCGTGGCCACGATCGGGTCGGCCGCGGCCTCCTCCTCCGCGTACTCGTGCAGCCGCAGCCACGAGCAGAAGGCCACGATCTCGCCGGACGCGGTGCGGCGCAGGACGCGGAACGCCTCCGGCCGACGCGGCGCCCAGAACGCGACAGCGGCGGCGGACTCCTCGCCCTCCACCTCGGCCGCCAGGCGGACCAGCGACTCGGTGTCGCGGGGGTGGAAGTGGTCCTCGTACACCTCGCCGTCGCCGCTCCAGCTCTGGAACCGCGCGGTCGAGCCGACCGCCCGGTGCAGGAAGAACAGCGAGCCGACGGCGCCCAGCACCTCGGGGTCGCTCGCCTCGCGGATGCGGCCGGCGAGGTAGGCGCTGATGCGCTCGTGCATGTCGGCGTACCCCTGCGGGTCGCGCCAGCGCAGGTCCGCCTCCAGCACCTCGCGCACCACGTCGTGCGGGTACAGCCCGCCGGGGCGGGACTCCACGAACGGCAGCCGCCGCAGCCACGCGAACAGCTCCGCCGCCTGGTCCGGCAGGACCGCGCGCAGCAGGTCCTCGCTCGTCACGTACGCGTGCGCGCAGACCTCCAGCGCGTGCCGGTGCGCCGGGCTGGGCACCTCGCCCACGAGCTGGTCGAGCAGGGTGG
Organism: [Actinomadura] parvosata subsp. kistnae; assembly: GCF_900323885.1. Taxonomy (GTDB): domain Bacteria; phylum Actinomycetota; class Actinomycetes; order Streptosporangiales; family Streptosporangiaceae; genus Nonomuraea; species Nonomuraea composti. The sequence continues at coordinate 4,326,659 of NZ_OOHJ01000018.1, forward strand.
CCACGACGTCCTGCGAGGGAGTCCAGCGCGCGCTCGCCTTGCCGTCGCGGATCGCCACCGCGGCGCCCAGCGACAGCGCCAGCGGGTGCCCGCCGGCGAAGGCCAGCAGCGGCGCGCGCAGCTCGTCGCTCACGCCGCGCGCGTCCAGCAGCGCCGCCGCCTCCGCCGGCCCGAGGTCGCGCAGCGGCAGCACGCGCAGCGCGTCGGCTCAGGCCGGGTCGGCCTGCCACATCAGGTCGGGCGGCACCCGCCCGGCCACCACGACGACCGCGCCGACCGGCAGCCGGGCAGGAACCGCTCGCACAGCCAGCCCTCCAGGCCCCGCACCCGCTCGAACGTGTCGATGATCAGGACCGCGGCGTCGTCGCCGAGCACCGCCGCCGCCTCGGCCTCGAAGGAGGCGGGGACGGGGTCGAGCGTGTGCCCGTCGACGGCCGTGACCCGCCGCCCGCCCGCCGCCGCCCGCTGGGCGAACTGGCGCAGCAACGCGGACTTGCCGACGCCGCCGGGGCCGTGCACGTACAGGACGCTGCAGGAGCCGCGCAGCGCCGCGTCGAAGACGCCGAGCTCCTCCTCCCGGCCCACGAAGGACCGCTCGCGCGCCGCGCGCAGGCGCAGCCCCAGAACCTGCTCGTTTCCCCCCTGCATGCGGACAACCTTAGCTTTCGCCGTCATTTCCCCGGTGGGCCGCCGGCCGGGGGCCGGGCCGCGGGTTCGAGGGGTTGCGGGCCGTACAGCTCCCGCTGCCACAGGCTCTCGCAGATCCGCTCGATGCCCGAGACCAGGTGGCGGCGGTAGGTGGTGAACGGCAGGCCGAGCCGCTCCGCGGCCAGCTCCTGGGTGGGGGCGCCCTTGACGTACGTGGCGGCCACCGCGCGGTGGAACTTGACCGAGCGCGGATCCTCGCCCAGCGCCTCGATCTCCCGCTCCAGGAGCTCGCGCAGCACCGCGCCCGGGTCACCTCCGCCGTGCTCGGCCACCAGCCGGCTGCGGGTCAGGGGCGAGCGCGCCAGCGCGTCGGGGCGGCCCAGCAGGCGCAGCGCCTTGCGGATCTCCTCGGCGAACTCCTCCCGCGACATGACCACCAGGCCGCTCACCGTCTCGTACGGCTCCGGCATCAGCGCCCGGTTCAGCCGCTCCAGCCACGTGTGCGCCGGCACCGCCCGCCAGTCGTGCGCGAACAGCGTGTACGACCCGTCGCCGACCCGGGCGGCGTCGGGGATGTCCCGCATGTCGTGCCGGCGGAAGCACTCGACCCGGTCCATGCTCGGCCGGCGCACCGCGACGTACGACCAGGCCATCCGCTCGGCCCGCAGGCAGTTGCCGATCACCCGCCACTGCAGCAGGTCCATCACCGGCGATTTGCCCCGGTAGGCGGGCAGCACCCACGACCGGCCCACGGCCAGGTGCTCGCCGGCGCGCAGCGGAGCGGTGGCGCGGGCGTGCTCCCACGCGGCGGCCACGACCGGGTCGGCCGCGCACTCCTCCGCGTCCGGCTCCTCCAGGCGCAGCCACGCGTAGCAGGCGATCGGCTCGCCGGTCTCGGCCCGGGTGTAGACGCGGAACTCCGACGGGCGTCTGGCCAGCCAGAACGCGGCGCACGCGGCGGACTCCTCGCCTTCGGCCGCGTGCGCGAGGCTCACCAGCCGCTCGGCGTCCCCGGGGCGCAGCGGGCCCTCCTGGACCTCGCCTTCCTCGTACCAGCTGTGCGGCTCGACCATCGCGTTGTTGTTGCGGTGCAGGTAGAACAGCGCCGTCACCGCGGTCACCACCTCGGAGTCGGCGGCCGTGCGCACCTTCTCCGCCAGGTGCGCGTGGATGCGGTCGTGCATGTCGGCGTATCCCTGCGGGTCGCGCCAGCGCAGGTCGGCCTCCAGCACCTCGCGCACCACGTCGTGCGGGTACAGCCCGAGGCTGCTCGACTCCACGAACGGCAGCCGCCGCAGCCATCGGAACAGCGCCGCGGCGTCGTCGGGCAGCGCGGCGCGCAGGAGGTCCTCGGTCGTCATGTACGCGTGCGCGCAGACCTCCAGCGCGTGCCGGTGCGCCGGGCTCGGCACCTCGCCCACGAGCTGGTCGAGCAGGGTCGAGACCACGTCGTGGCGCGGGGTCCAGCGCTTGCTCGCGCCGCCGTCCTTCATCGCGACCGCCGCGCCCAGCAGCAGCGCCAGCGGGTGCCCGCCGGCGAAGGCCAGCAACGGCTCGCGCAGCTCAGCGGCGACCCCGCAGCAGTCCATCAGCGCCGCGGCGTCACGCGGGGGCAGGTCGCGCAACGACAGCACCTCCAGCGCGTCCGCCCACCCCGGGTCGGCCTGCCACCGCATGTCGGGAGGGAACCGCCCGGCGATCACCACCAGCGCGCCCAGCGGCAGCCTGGGCAGGAACCGCTCGCGCAGCCAGCCCTCCAGGCCCTGGATCCGCTCGAAGGTGTCCACCAGCAGCACCGCCCGCTCGTCGCGCAGCACGGGCTCGGCCTCGCGCTCGAAGGCCGCGGGCGACGGCTCCAGCGTGCGCCCGTCGAGGCGGGCGACCGACCGGCCGGCCAGCGCCGCCTCCTGCGCGAAGCGCCGCAGCAGCGCCGACTTGCCGACCCCGCCGGGGCCGTGCACGTAAAGGACGCTCCACCGGCCTCCGTGGAGTGCGGCGCCGAAGACCGCGAGCTCCTCCTCGCGCCCCACGAACGCCGATGCTCGTGCCGCCTGCACACGCTGACCCAGCAGCTCGGACTTTCCGCCTCTCCCCGACGACATGGGCACAACTCTAGCCGCTCACAATGCAGCGATCCGGCCTAATCAATGAGTACTTATCCACATTGGCGCGCTCATATAAGACGCGGAACAACACTGGCAAACAGGCTGCTCACCTGCGGTGTCATTCGTCAGATGCAGAAATCGTGCGCCTTTCTGCGACACCTCTCATAAAGGGACACCCATCGATTCACCGGCCGGCCTCGTGAATGGGCGACAAGTTTCTCCCGCCGAACGCCCGCCCTCGCCGAAGGCTATTCCGGCAGGACGTTCGCCCGCTTCGGCCGGGGCGGGCGGGGACTGCCCCCGGCCGGCGCCCGATCCCCCCGCGCCGGGACCGGCTCGATCAGATCCGTCATCGTGCAGTCCAGGATGTCCAGCAGGGCCATCAGCACCCGCAGGTTCAGCCGCACCGGCCGCTCGGCCACCAGCCGGTAGACCTGGCTCTGCGACAGCCTGAACCCGCGCTCGACCAGCAGCGGCCGCAGATCCGTCGTCGCGTACATGCCGCGCTGCGCCATGACCTTGCGCAGATGCCACCGGTACTCGTACCTCACGCTCACCTCGCCTCCCCGGTCTCCAGGCGGGCGCAGCTCGCGGTGGTGGCCGGCAGGCGGTGCCCGACCTGCTCCTGCACGAACGTCAGGCTCGCGCCGTCCATCAGCAGATGGGCCATGTACGCGCTGCGCAGGCAGTACGGCGTCAGGCTCCGATCCAGCCCCAGGGCGTCGCGGTAGGCCGCGAACCGCTCCTCGATCTCCCTGGTCCGCAGCCGCCCGCCCCGCTCCGTCGGCCACAGCGCCCGCGACAGGCTGGTGCGGTAGCGGGGCCGCACCTCGGCCACGTACTCGCGCACCGCCTCCACCGCCCACGGCATCGTGCTGACGACCGTCCGCCGCCGCTGCGGCAGCCCCCTCGCCCGCCGGCTCGTCCGCACGCTCAGCGCCCCGAACCGGCCCAGCTCCGGCTGGTCCGCGTGCGGCTGGAAGTCGCTCACGTCCAGCCCCGACGCCTCCGACCCGCTCAGCCCCCAGGCGTAGACGACCTTGAACAGCGTGGCGTCCCGGTACCGGGCCAGCGCCCCCTTGAGCCCCCGTCGCATCGCCTCCTCCACCTGCTCGTCGGCGTGGTCGAGGAAGCGCTGGACCTCCTCACGCGTCATCGGGCGCCGCCCCGGCTCGGCGAGCGGGCCGGGCGCCCGGTCGTCCAGGCAGACCTGCACTGGGACGCTGCCGAAACGGGCCGCGCACTCCCGCGTCCACCCCTGGTACGGCGCCGTCACGTACTCGCAGAAGAACCGCAGCGCCGAGTAGTAACCGCGCACGGTCGAGGGCGCCCGGCGCAGCTCCACCGTCAGATGGGTGAGCCACAGATCGACGTGCTCCGGCGACCACTGCCAGGGATAGGCGCGGGTGAACCGGGCGAACCTGCGCACGACGTCCTCACGCAGGCCGATCGTCGCGGACCTGCAGCGCTGGCTGCCGCGCTGGTGCCGGGCCCATCCCTCCAGCATCGCGTCGAACACGGCCCGCGCCGGGCGCCCCGTCGGGTCGTCCGTCAACTCCTGCCGCTTCGCCGCACTCGCATCGCCGCACACGCTCTCTTCCCCTTGGTGCTCGCTCCGTCCCGGAGGTACGCCTGGCGTTCAGGCCCCGAGGGAGCGTCACCCGGCGGGGTGCTCACAGTCATGACCGTTTCCTGCCCGGTCGCTGCCCACCGCCCGCTACAGGTGGCGGGTGGCGGCGGTCAGCTCGCGCAGCCGCTCCAGGAACGTCCGGCCGGCCGGGCCGGTGTCGAGGGGGAGCAGGTAGGAGCTGGCCTCCGTCGAGCCGAACCAGCGGGCCTGCACGTGCACGCCCGTCGCGTTGCCGTACGTGGCCGGGTCCGCGACGGTGAGCGAGACGTCCGCCAGGCGGGCGCCCAGCCGCACCTCCGTGCCCTTGTCGGTGACCGTGGCGATCACGATGACGCCGGTCGTGACGAGGGCGGCGGTCGTGAACGGCCCCACCTCCAGACCGGCCGCCCTGAAGACGCCCAGGAAGCCGCGCGGCGTCTTGACCGGGACGCTGCGGGTCTCGCAGCACACCTCCGCCATCCGGTCCAGGTCGCCGAGCAGCTGCTGGTCGGCGTAGGAGGTCATCGCGGCGCGCAGCCGGTCGTCGAGCTCGGCCATGGAGCACAGGCGGGTGGACCGGGTGTAGTCGAGCAGGCTCATGGTGATCCTTATTGCCGGAGGTCGGGCAGGCGCCCGCGCCATGATCGGCGCCGGCGCTTGCGCGGCGCTGAACGCGCGCTTACGACCTCCCGCCTCTTATGGGGCGGTCCCGGCTACGAGCGGCCCTTGGCGTTGCCCTTGCCGGGGTGCCCGGCGCTGTGCCCGGGTGGCGTGCGGCCGCTCGGGTTGGTCACCTTCTTGCCCTGCCCCGGCCGCTGCGCCACCTCACGCGCGGCCGCCGCCGCGGGCGTGTCCGCGTGGTCCCTGGCCCGGCGCCGGACCGCGACCGGACGGGCCTTCAGCACGGCGGTCGTGGCCGGCACCGCGGTGGGGGTGGGCTCGGGGGACGGGGTGGCGGACGTCCGGTCCTGCGGACGCGCTTGCGCCACGGGCGGCGCGGTCGAGGCGTCCGGCCAGAAGCTGGCCACCAGCACGCCGGCGATCAGCGCGGACACCACGGCCACGTGCCGCAGCTGGGCGCGGCGCGTCTCGGTGAAGCGGGCCTGAGCGGGGCGGGTCTGGGTGGAGCGGGCCTGAGCGGGGCGGGTCTGGGTGGAGCGGGCCTGAGCGGAGCGGGCCTGGGTGGGCCGGCAGGTGCCCGGATCCGCCTGGTCGTCGTCGTCGTCGCCGCCGTCGCCGTCGCCGGCGAAGGCGAGGGCATGGTCTCCCGTCTTGGGCGGTTCGGCGGGAGAAGGAGGATCGGGCTCCTTGGCCGCCGAGCCGGCCGCGGCTTCGGTGGCGAGCGTGAGGGGGAGGTCGTCGCCGGACAGGGTGAGGAGCCGTTCGAGCTGGCGGCGCGCCGCGATGAGGCGGGTGCGGTGGGCGGGGTCCTTCTCGAGGAGGCCCGCGATGACGGGGGCCAGCGCCCCGGCCCGCTCGAACGGCGCCGGCTCGGCGGTCAGGACGGCGCTGATCGTGGCCAGCGCCCCTTCCTGCTCGAACGGCGAGCGCCCCTCCACCGCCGCGTACAGTGTCACCCCCAGCGACCACAGGTCGCTCTGCGGCGTCGGCGGCCCGCCGCGTGCGCGTTCGGGGGCGATGTAGGCGGGTGTGCCGACGACCTCGCCCGCGATGGTGAGGTCCACCGGTTTCTCCAGGCTGGTGGCCAGGCCGAAGTCGGTCAGCACGGCGTGGCTCTCGCCGCCGTCCAGCAGGATGTTGGCGGGTTTGACGTCGCGGTGCACGATGCCGGCGGCGTGGGCGGCGCGCAGGGCGTCCAGCACCTGGAGCCCGATGCGGGCGACGGAGACGGGCGGCAGCGGCCCGCGCGTGGCGAGCACGTCGGCGAGGGTCGGGGCGGGGACGAGCTGGAGCACGATCCACGGCCGCTCGTCGGCGACCACCACGTCGTAGATGGTGGCGACGTTCGGGTGGGAGAGCCGGGCGGCGAGGCGGGCCTCGCTCATGGTGCGTCCGAGCAGCGCCTCCCGTTCGGACTGGGGCCGCCGGTCGAGAGTGACCTCCTTGACGGCGACGGGGCGGTCCAGCACTTCGTCGTGGCCGCGCCAGACCCGTCCCATGCCGCCCCGCCCCAGCTCGTCCTGGAGCCGGTAGCGGCCGGCGAGTAACCAGCCCTCGTAACCTGAAACCGACATAGCGCCCGGCTTACCCGATCTTTGGCCGCTCATGCAACCAAAGGGCGGGAGCCTGCGGCCCCCGCCCTCCACCTGGATCGTTATGCGGCGTAGGTCTCGAACTCGGCGACCTTCGGCGTTCCGGTCGAGCCGGTGATCCTGAACGTGATCTTGCTCAGGGCGGCCGGCGTGAACGTGATGGCGCCCGCCCCGCTGCCGGACTTCAGCACGGCCCCGGTGCCGGCGTTGACGAGCTGCCAGGCGCCGATGCCGCCCTCGGCGCCCGCCGCCTCGCGGATGACGACCCGGCCGACCGTCGTCGCGGCGCCCCACTTGATCGAGATGTCGCCGATGGCGCCCGACGGTGACCAGTAGGTGCTCAGGTTCCCGTCCCGGACGTTGCCGTAGCTCGTCCCGTCGGCCTTGCTGGAGCCGTCGGAGCCGGCGCCGATGCTGAGGTTCTGGCCGTTGGGCGTGGAGGTGGGGGTGACGGTCGGGGTCACGGTGGGCGTGACCGTGGGGGTGGCGGTCGGCGTCTGCGGCGTGCAGGTGCCGTCCGACTCCCGCAGCCCCTTGCCGGCGCCGGCCGTCTGCCGGACGATGTCCGGCACGCAGCTCGCCCCGTCGAGCGTGTAGGAGTAGGGGACGGTGACCGTGGTGGTGGAGCGCGGGTCGGGCCCGGCCGGGTTGTTCTCGCTGCCCGGCGCGGACCAGGTCACGTTGTCGAAGATGTTGCCGGCGACCTGCCAGTAGCCGGCCTCGCTGGTGTAGAAGGTGCCGAGGACGTCCTTGGAGTCCTTGAAGTAGTTGTTCTCCACCTTGGCGCGGCCACCGGCGCGGGAGTTGATGCCCGATTCGTTCAGGCTCACGTAGGAGTTGTTGTAGATGTGGGCGATGCCGCCGCGCAGCAGGGGAGTGCGGGAGTCGATGTTCTCGTACGCATTGTGGTGGAAGGTGACGTAGCCGTTCGAGCGGTCGCTCTCGCTGGAGCCGATGAGCCCGCCCCGCCCCGAGTTGCGCAGGATGCTGTAGGACAGGGTGACGTACTGGGTGTCGTCCTTCATGTCGAAGAGGCCGTCGAAGCCCTCCGACTCGCCGCCCGACGCCTCCAGGGTGACGTGGTCGACCCACACGTTGCGCACGCCGCTCTCCATGCCGATGGCGTCGCCGCCGTTCGACGTGGGCGAGCCGGACTTCTTGACGTTGCGGACGGTCACGTTGCGGATGATGATGTTGCTCGACTCGCGGATGTGGATGCCCAGCTGGTCGAAGACGGCCCCGCCGCCGACCCCGATGATCGTGACGTTGCTGATCTGCTTGAGCTCGATCACGCCGGCCGCGGTGTTGCAGCTCTCACCTGACACCTTGGCGGTGTTGCCGTGGTTGATCGTCCCTTCGACCTCGATGGTGATGGGGGTGCTGCTGCTGGCCCGGCCGCACAGGGCGGCGTGGATGGCGGTGCCCGTGGTGGCCCGTACCGTCTGCCCGCCCGCGCCGCCGGTCGTCCCGCCGTTGGCGCTCGCGTAGCCGGTGGCGCCGCCGGCCGCCGCCGACGCCTGCGTCACCGGCAACGACACGGCGACCACCCCGGTCACGGCGGCGGCGGCCATGGCGGCCAGCACCGCTTGGAGTCGCAACGCGACTGCTCGTCTCATCCCTGGTTCACCTTTTCCCTCGGACAACGATGGCGTACTGCTCCGCGCGGTTCGCCTCACCGTAGGAAAGCGCTTTCCCCAGTGTCAACGAGCGATGAAACTTTCATCCAGGAGCCCTACTTCGCCTTGAGCGGCTCGCCGAAGGACTTGCGGAGGGAGGAGGGGGCGGCGAGCGGGAGCAGGGCGGCGAGCAGCTTGCCCTTGAGCGTGCGGGGCCGCCGGGTGAGCTCGACGTCGACGCGCGTGCCGTCGCCCTCGGGGGTGAGCCGGATGTCCCAGCCGCCGCCGGGGCCGAAGAGCTTGGAGTCGAGGGTGGTGATGACCACGCGGCCCTGCTCGGGATCCCACTCGTAGCGGGCGCGTTCCCAGGCGGCGGCCGTGCCTTCGGTCACCTCGGCCCAGCTCTCGCCCTGCTGGTGGACGGTGAAGTGCTGGGCGTCGATGCTGGGCCAGCTCTGCGCGCGGGCGGGGCCGAAGTCGGTCAGCACACGCATGGCCGCCGCGGGGGTGAGGGAGGAGAGCAGGTGGAAGCGCACGACTGTCATGGGGAGTCCTTCATTGAGTCACCGGTTCAACTGGTGATGATCCTCGCACGCGTACGCGTCACCTGTCAAAGCGGTGACGCATGGCCTCCGCGATCCACGCGTACGGGATGGCGTCGTGGTCCTCCTCGACCGCTGTGCCGTTGATCCGCGCCACCAGCGACAGGTAACGGCCATGGGTGTCGTCGTAGGCGGCGGCGGGTTCCTCCTCGGCGAGTTCGCGCAGGATGGCGGGGATCCGCCGGTACCCGTCGGCCATCCGGTCGCGTACCTCAGGCGTGAGCGGCGTGCCGGACAGCGCGGTGGCCGCCTCCATGAAGCGGACGACCGCCTGCTGCGCGCGCGCCGACCGGGGCGGCTCCCCGGCCCGGTAGGCCGCCAGCAGCTCCTCCATGAGCGAGGCCCCGCTGCCGTGGATGAAGTCCTGGAACGGCGCGGTCGCCAGCGTGCGGGCCTCCGGCGCCGAGTAGGCGTCCCGCAGGTAGGCGCGCACCGCGTCGCGGAACCCGGCGTCCGACACCAGGTCGGCCAGCTCGATCCAGGCTTCGAGCTGGGCCGCGCTGGGATCCGCCGGCAGGATGGGGCGCATCGCCCGCAACCGGTCGACGAAGCCCTCGGGCACGTCCAGGCTCTCGCCGACGCCGGTCCAGAAGTCGTCGATGATCCGCTCGCGCTCCTCGTCCGTCATCGAGACGAGCTTGTGCATCAGGGCGGCCTGAGCGGTCGTGCCGCCCTGCTTGATCAGCGCCCTGAGCACCGCCCGCCTGGCCCGCAGCGTGCGCTCCTGGCGTTCGACGACCTCCAGGTGGGTGGCGAGCAGGTCGTGCAGGGTCGTGCCGCCTTCGAGCAGGCGGCGGATCTCGTCCAGGTCGGTGCCCAGCTCGCGCAGCGTGCGGACGAGCTCCAGCCGGGCGATGGCGTGGACGTCGTACATGCGGTGCCCGGCCTCGTTCAGTGCCGTGGGCTCGATGAGCCCGATGTCGGCGTAGAACCGGACGGCGCTCACGCTCAGGCCGCTGCGGCGGGCGGCGTCTCCGATGGGGTACAGCTCGTCGTCGCTCATGGGGGCCACTGTCGCGCCTCAAGCCGCTTGAGACGCAAGCCCCCTCAGTCGCTCCACTTCGGCTGGCGCTTGCTCAGGAACGCGGACATGCCCTCGCGGGCCGCCGCCGACTGCGACGACTCGGCCATGACCTTGGTGGCGAGCCGGTAGGCCTCCGCCTGCGGCAGCGACAACTGCTGGTACAGGGTGCGCTTGCCCAGCGCCTTGGAGGAACGGCTGCCGCGCGTGGCCCGTCCGAGCAGGTCGGCGACGGCGGCGTCGAGGTCGGCGGCGGGCACCACCCGGTTGACCAGCCCCCATTCGAGGGCCTGCGCGGCGGTGATGGTGTCGCCGGTGTAGGCCAGCTCGGCGGCCCGCTTGCGGCCGATGTTGCGGGCGATGGCGACCATCGGGGTGTGGCAGAACCAGCCGCCCTTCCCGCCGGGCGCGGCGAACCCGGCCGAGTCGGCGGCGACGGCGAGGTCGCAGGTGGCGACGAGCTGGCAGCCCGCCGCGGTGGCCAGGCCGTGCACGCGGGCGACGACCGGCTGCGGCACCGACTCGATCAGCTCCATGAGCTGCAGGCACGTGTCGAGGAGGGTGCGGACCGCGCTCTCGTCGGCCTCGGCGACGTCGGCGAAGTCGTGGCCGGCGCTGAAGACCGGGCCCGCCCCGGCCAGGATGATCCCCGCGGCGTCGCTGTCGCCGGCGGCGCCGAACGCTTCGATGAGGTCGCGCAGGTGGGCCAGCGACAGGGCGTTGCGCCGCTGCGGCCGGTTCATGGTGATGGTCACGAAGTCGGCGTCCCGGCTGACCAGTACATGATCGAGGTTCATGGGCGGGCTCCTGATGTCGTTCGCGGTGGCCGGGCTCGGCCACGTGAATATTCGTTCCCGTCCGGCGCCGCCCCTGTCATAGGGTGCCGGAATGTCTTCTCAGCGTGCCCTGCTGCCGCGGTCCGCGCCGGGAGCGTCGTCCCGCGCGGTGGCCGCGCTGCTGGACCGGCTCGAAGCGCGGGCCGTCGAGTGCCACTCCCTCATGGTCGTGCACCGCGGTCACGTCGTCGCCGAGGGCTGGTGGGCGCCGTACTCGGCCGGGCGCCCGCACCTGCTGTACTCGCTGACCAAGTCGTTCATCTCGGTCGCCGTGGGCCTCGCGATCGCCGACGGGCTGCTCGCGCTGGACGACCGGGTCGTGGACGTGCTGCCCGGCCACGTTCCGGCCGGCGTCTCCGAGCAGGGGCGCCGTCTCACCGTGCACCACCTGCTGTCCATGACGACCGGGCACCGCACCGACAGCCTCGCAGAGGCGTGGCGGCTGGAGCCGGGCGACCTGGTGAAGGGGTTCCTGCGCGTGCCGTTCGCCGAGACGGAGGGCACCCGGCACGTCTACGACAACCCGACCACCTTCGTCCTGGCCCGCATGGTGGAGCGGGTCACCGGCCGCGGCCTGCCCGAGCTGCTCGACGAGCGCCTGTTCGGCCCGATGGGCATCGAGCACGCCGAATGGGACCGGGTGGCGAGCGGCGCCGCGTTCGGCTTCCACGGGCTGCACCTCACGACCGAGGCCGTCGCCGCCTTCGGCGAGCTGCTGCTGCGCGGCGGCCGGTGGGGCGGGCGTCAGCTCGTCCCGCGCGAGTGGGTGGAGCTCGCGACCCGCCGGCACGTCGACACCCTGCCCCTTGAGGACGGCTCGGGGGACGCCGACTACCTGCGCGGCTACGGCTACCAGTTCTGGGTGTCGCGCCACGGGTTCCACGGCGACGGCTCCTTCGGCCAGCTCTGCGTGGTCGTCCCCTCGCACGAGCTCGTGGTCGCCACGACCGGCGGGCACCGGCAGCCCCAGGTGGTGCTCGACGCGATCTGGGAGTGCCTGCTGCCCGGCCTGGACGAGGAGGGCGACGACCGGTCCCTGGCCGGCCGCCTGGGCCGCCTGTCCTTCGCGCCGGTGCCCGGCGAGGCCGCTCCGGGCCGCTCCGCCAAGGCGTCCTTCGACGCCGCCGCCGGCGACCCGGCCCTGCCCGATGGGGCCGCGGTCGCCGTCGAGCCGGTGGACGGCGGCTGGCTCCTGCGGCTCGGCCCGCTCCTCGACGTCGAGATCGGCCACGGCGCGTGGCGGGAGAGCGCGCCGCTCGGCCGCCCGGTCGTCGCGTCCGGCGCCTGGCAGGGCGAGACGTTCGTCGCCGAGCTCTACGTCATCACCACCCCGCACCGGCTCCGGCTGACGGTGCGCGCCGCGGCGGGGACAGCGGCGGCGACCTGGAACATCGTGCCCCTGACCAGCCCTGACCTGGCGGTGCACGTGCGCTCCCCGCTGATGACGCGGCCCGACGTCGCGTAGGCCGCCACGACGCCGAGCGCCGTCAGGCGCGGTCCTGGGCCGCGTCGCCGATGCGGGCGACGGCGGTGGCGACGCCGTCCTCGGCGCGCACCTTCGCGCCGAGGGCCTGGGCTGCGGGGGTCAGGGCGGCGGCGGCCTCGATGGCGGAGGCGAGCCCGGCGGGCGTGAGGCGGCGCCCGGTGACGGGGGCGGGCGCGACGCCGAGGCGGTGCAGGCGCTCCGCCCAGAACGGCTGGTCCCCCAGGAACGGGCGCACCACCTGCGGGACGCCGGCCCGCAGCGCGGCGGCCACCGTGCCGATGCCGCCGTGGTGCACGGCGAGCGCCACGCGCGGCAGCAGCCATTCGTGCGGGGCCTCCTCGATCACCAGCACGCCGTCCGGCTCCGTGCCCGCGCGCAACGCACCCCATCCGGTGGCCACGACGGCGCGCCGCCCGCTCAGGCGAACGGCCTCCAGCACCGTGGCGGTCAGCGCCTCCGGGTCGCCGCTGGAGGAGCTGCCGAACCCGACGTAGATCGGCGGATCGCCGTCGTCCAGGAACCGGGCCAGCCGTTCGGGCGGCGTCCAGTCGGTGGGGGGCAGCGTCCAGAAGCCGGTGGGACGGGCGGCGGCGGGCCAGTCGGCGGGCGACGGGAGCAGGTGCGGGCTCCAGGCATGCAGGACGCCGCCCGCCTCGACCAGGCCGGCCACCGTCCGGAACCCGGCACGCAACCCCAGCGCCCCGGCCCGCCAGCTTCGCACCGTGCCGCGATAGGGCGCTTCGACGGCGGAGGAGACGCGCCAGCTCGCCCGGTTGAGCGCGCTGTGCCCGTACCGGCAGGATGGGGGAGGGGAAGGCGGCGGTGGGCAGGTAGAGCGGCAGCAGCAGCCCCGCCAGGGCCGGGACGCCGAGCTTCTCGGCGACGTACGGCCCGCCGAGCGACTTCGGGTGGTAGACGACCACGTCGGCCTTGTGCGCGGTGAGCCCGGCCTGGTCGTCGAGCAGGCGGCGCAGCATCGGCTTGACCGAGCGGGCGGCGGTGACAGCGGCGCGCACGCCCTGCCCCCGCACCTTGTCCTGCAGCGTGAGCATCTCGTCGTTCAGCGGCGCGAACTCCACCCCGCGGGCGGCGGCGAGCGATGCGTACCCGCGGGGCGCGGCCAGCAGCGGCGCGTGCCCGGCGGCCAGCATCCCGCAGGCCAGGGCCAGGTACGGCTGGACGTCGCCACGGCTGCCCATGGTGATCAGCAACGGTCTCATCGCCGCTCCTTGAGCTCGTCCCCCTCGGCATTCTCGCGCGGAAGGCGCGTCGCGGACAGGTCCCCGGTGGACGGCATGCGCCGCAGGGTTCTCCGGTCAGTGGGTGCAGGTGGCTGAGACGGTGACGTTGTAGATCCACCAGGCGCCGCCGGGCGCGGAGTAGACCAGGGACGACGTCGTGGAGTAGCCCGTGCAGGCCTGGCCCGCCGCCAGGAGCGCCGCGCGGGCGGCCTGGGAGCCGTTCTCGACGGCGGCGTTCGGGCTCGCGCCACCGCCCTGGCGGGTCTCCGTGCGCGGCACCGTGTACGACGGCGGCGGCGTCGTCGGCGGCACCGCGCAGTCGCCCGTCGCGGTCGCCTCATAGATCCACGCCGAGCCGTCGGGCGCGGTGTAGAGGTGCCTGGTGGTGACCGACACGCCCGAGCAGACCTCGCCCGCCGCGGCGGCCTGCTGGTTCAGCGCGGCCCGGGCGTTGCCTTCCGCCGCGGCCCTGCCCGCGTCCGGGCTGGGACCCCACCCCGTGGAGGTGGCCGAGCGGAGGGTGGCGGCGAACGCGGCGGGAGTGCACAGCGCCGCGCCCGCCGTCAGCGTCAGGGCGAGGACGAGGAGCAGAACCTGGGCAGGACGACGAACGTTGAATGCCATGGTGTCCCTCTCGCGGGAGGCCGGGGGGTTCGAGATCGTCACCATAAGGCGGAGGGGCCGGGCCGACCAGCGCGGAGGGCACGGGCCGGCGTCCGCGCATGTCGAGCCCGAAACTTTCACCGCCGCCGTCCGCGCATGTCGAGGCCGGAACTTTCACCGCCGCCGTCCGCGCATGTCGAGGCCGGAACTTTCACCGCCGCCGGCCCGAGGGGGTGCTCAGCCGGCCGTGGCCAGGGCGAAGGAGGTCACGGCGCGGGTGAAGGCGTCCGGCTCCTCGACGTGCCCGAGGTGCCCGCTGCGCTCCAGCGTCACGAGCTCGGCGCCGGGGATGCCGGCGGCCAGCTCGTTCGCCCAGCGCGGGCCGCAGATGACGTCGTGGCGGCCGGCGATGACGAGCGCGGGCGTCTTGATCGAGGGCAGCGCGGCGCGGTCGTCGATCAGGTCGGGGACGCCCTGGTCGTCGAGGCCGGAGACGAAGGTGCCGGTGATGGAGAACAGCGGGGCGTACCTCTCCCGATGGTCCCAGTAGTCGGCGAGGTAGGCAGGCAGGATGCCGCGGGCGGCCCGGGTGGTGCCCTCGTCGTCGGACAGGCCGCCCAGCGACTGCCACGTGTCGAGGACGCCCTTCAGCTCCGGACGGCCGGCGTTCCGCCGCGCGAACGCCTCCATGGTGCGGGCCGCCTCGGCGAAGTGCTCGGGGCCGGTGACCGGGGCGCTGCCGTACAGGATGACGCCGGCGAGCCGGTCGGGGCGGGTCAGGGCGTAGTGCTGGGCGACGAAGCCGCCGTGGGAGTGCCCGAGCAGGTGGACGGGGCCCGCGCCGAGGTGGTCGATCACGCCGTCCAGGGCTCGCGCGTAGCGTTCGCGGGTGTAGCCGTGCGGGTGCGCGGGCAGGCGGCCGGACGCGCCGGTGCCGATCGGCTCGACGTACACCATCGTGAGGTGCCGCTCGGCGGCGGGCATGCGCAGGTACTCCCACGCCAGCCCCGGGCCGCCGGGGTGGGCCAGGACGACGGGCCCGCTGCCCGCCACGTGGTAGCGCTGCGCGACGCCCTCGACGTCGATCGTGTGGCTCTTGTGCATGGTCATGTCCGTCTCATCTCGTCAGGCATCCGCAACGGCGGCGACAGCTCGTCGAAGGCATGCCACACCCAGTCGCGCGGGCGCTTCGCCCGCCTGGGCGCGCAGGGTCAGCTCGGCGTCGGACGGCGGCAGCTCCTTCATTCTTGCGAGTGTTCCGCGCCCGGCGAGCACTTCGTGCCGGCCCCGCTCGCCGGGCAATCCATCGTCAACCGGACGCATGCGGTGTCAACCATTCGTGTAGCCGGCGCCGACAACGGTCGTATCGATGCCGTCGACACGGCCTGCCTACCTTCTGGAGCGCCAGACGATCCCCACATCAGGAGCACTTCCATGCGCGACCAGCGCCCGCCCACCGGTCCCTCCCCTTTCGACCGGAAAGAACTGCCTGCCGACCTGCGGGCGCTGCTGCCAGGGGACGACGGCTACGCCGACGAGACCCGTACCTACAACCTGAGAGCCGACGTGCGGCCGGGCGTCGTCATCGCGGCGGCGTCGGCGGGCGACGTCCAGGCCGCGGTGCGGCTGGCCGCGGCCAGGAACGCGCCGATCGCCGCCATGGCCACCGGGCACGCCGTGCAGCCGGTGCCGATCGGGCCGGACGCGGTGCTGGTGACCACCCGCGCCATGCGGGGCGTCACCGTGGACGCCGAGGCCCGTACCGCCTGGATCGAGGCGGGCGTGCTCTGGGGGCAGGCCGTCGCCGAGATCACCAAGTTCGGCCTCGCGCCACTGAACGGCGCCAGCCCCAGCGTGGGCGCCATCGGCTTCGTCCTGGCCGGCGGGCACAGCCCCACGCTCGGCCGCGCCCACGGCTACGCCGCCGACCACGTCCACCGCATCCAGGTGGTCACCGCCGACGGCGAGCTGCGCACCGTCACCGCCGCCAACGATCCCGAGCTGTTCTTCGGGCTGCGCGGCGGCAAGGGCAACTTCGGCATCGTCACCGCCGTCGAGATCGCGCTCTTCCCCGTGACCACCCTGTACGGCGGCTCCCTCATCTTCCCGGCCGCGAGCGCCCGCACCGTACTCAACGCCTACCGCGCCTGGACGGAGACCGTCCCGGAGACCATGTCGTCCTCCGCCGCGCTCCTGCGGCTGCCGGACCTCCCCTTCCTCCCGGAGCCGCTGCGCGGGCGGCAGGTCGTCAGCATCCGCCTCTCCTGCACCGACCCCGCACCTGCCGGCGCCGCACTCATCGAGCCCCTGCGCGCCGCCGCGGCACCGCTCATGGATCTGGTCCGGGAGATGCCGTACGCCGACTGCGCCTCCATCCACTCCGACCCCCTCGACCCGGCCCCCGTCCAGGAACGCGGCGGCCTCCTGCGCGAGCTGACCGCCGAGACCGTCGACGCCCTGATCGCCATCGCCGAAGCCCCCGCCGCCGCGCCGGACCTGGTGGAGATCCGGCACCTCGGCGGAGCCTTCGCCCGCGAACCCCTCGTGCCGAACGCGATCTCGTACCGGGACGCCGCCTTCACCATCTTCATGGCCACCATCGGCGCCCCCGACCCCGCGCAGACCCACGCGGCCCAGTCCGCGGCGATGGAGCTGCTGCGGCCGTGGTGCACCGGGTACACGCTGCTCAGCTTCATGGCGGACGTCGACGCGGTCGAGCAGGGATACCGGCCGGAGGTCCTGCGCAGGCTGGTGGCGCTGAAGCGGCGGGTCGCCCCGGCCAACCTGTTCCGCCTCAACCACAACATCCGCCCCGACGCCTGACGGACCGGCGGTCCGCCATCGCGGGCCCGCCAGGGATCGGGCCAGTGACTCACCCTGGTCCCTGGTGGGCCCCTCGTGACAAGAGTGGTCGATGCCGATCCAAGCTCCACGTCCAAAGGGATGATCGATCATGGATGCACAGGCAAGGTGCGGTGCTGCTTGAGGAGGGCTACCTCTCCAACGCCTCGCGCTGGCATCGCCTCACCCTCGACGGGCTTGCTTCGACCCGTGACGGCCTGACCCCGCGGGCCAGGTTGCTGATCTGGCCCGACCTGTCGACAGACGTGCGGGCCGCCCTAGCCGGCCTTCCCCATGAGGGCCTCATCGAGATCGTCTGGCAGAACTCCCGAGGGCACATCACCAGCCTGACCGTCGACGAAACCGAATACGCGGCACTGCCCGCCGTGCTGGCTGAAGCCCGCGCGGTGATGGTTCTTTCCGGGTACGAGGACGAACGTGCTCCGCTGATGGCCGGCGTACTCCCCGACCCTGACGGTGTGCTGCGCGCACGATGGCTGCCTTGACGCTTGGCAGGGCTGCTCTCGCCGACACACAGGCCATCGCCACCGTCGTGGCGCCCGCCGCCGTCACCCCGTAGCGTCTCGACCGGTCGCGCGCCGCTGCGGAACACCAGGTCCGTGCCGGGCACCGCGGTTCCTCTCATCGAGCGCCCCACAGGCGATCTCGCGCTGATCACAGCAGCCGGCACTGGTGACCTTGCCGGTCGGAGACACCAACATAGCCCGCCGTTTACTGTGAGTGACGATGCGAATACAAAGAGGTAAGGCCGGTCATCTCATGTGACTGGCGTGACGATCTCCGACGGAAGGCCGGCCATGCAACCTCTGGACCTGATGACCCGCAAGATCGACACCTGTTTCGGGCATCTCGACGTCGACGGCAACGGCACGATCGAACGGGACGACCTGCTCGGAGTCGGCTCGCGCCTGGTCGCCCAGTTCGGCGAGTCCCCGACCTCGCCGAAGGCGACCGCCATGGCCGCGGGGATGGTCCGGTTCTGGGACGCGCTGTGCTCGGCCGCCGACGTCAACGGCGACGGACGGCTCACTCCTCAGGAGTATCGAACGGGCATGACGCGAGCGTTCGTCGACGATCCCACCGGCTTCGACCGGGCGTTCCTGCCCATGGCCGAGGCGTTGTGCGGGCTCTTGGACACCGATGGCGACGGCACGGTCAGCCGTCAGGAGTTCGCCGAGTTCCACAAGGTGATGCGCACCTCCGTGGAGAACGCCGACCTGGCCTTCAGCAAGCTGGACACCGATGGCAGCGGTTCCCTGAGCGTCACCGAACTGCTGGCCGCCATGCGCGACTACTACACCAACCCCGATGAGAGCGCCGACGCGCTCGGACACTGGCTGTTCGGCAGGGTTTGAGGCGTGTTGCGCAGCTACCGGTCGCTGGTCGGCGGCCATCCGGTGGATGGCCATGCGGACGGCGCGGGATGGGTGCATTGGGTACGGGCCGGTGACGCGCTCGAGGCCCCGTACGACATGGCGGCGCTGAAAGCGACGCTGGACACCGGCGCGGCCGGCCCCGATGCGTTCACCCACCCGTCCCTGGTCGGCAGGGTCGCCCTGAGCGGCCCCGACCAGCGCCGTCAGGCCCTGGCTGCCGCCCGCGCCCATCAGCCGGCCTGGGGCAGGGTCCCGCTGGCCGAGCGCGTGGGCTTCGTGACCGCCTTCCACCAGGTGCTGCGCGCCCGGCATGATGAGCTGCTGGATCTTCTGGTCGCGGAGGGCCATCCGGTACGCGTGGCGCGGATGGAGATCTCCACCATGCTCGCGGCGGTGCATCCCAGAACCGCCACCGTCGCGGCCAGGTTGATGAACTGCGATCACCGCGTCAACGGCCGCAGGATCGAGCTGGTACGCAAGCCGGACGGCGTGGTCGGTCTGATCCCGGCGCGCAACGCCGCCGCCGCGACCCTGGTGTTCTCCGCGGTGATGACCTTGGCCGCAGGCAACGCGGTCGTGGTCGATCTGCCGCCCAGCGCCCCGCTCAGCGCGGCGTTCGTCTGCCATGAACTGATCGCGCCCTTGCTGGCCGGCCATGCCCGCGTGTTCAGCGCGTTGTGTGCTCCCGTGCGGGAGGTGGTGCCGGAGTGGCTGGCCAGCCCGGACCTCGACGACATCTACTACTTCGGCCCGTCCCGCCGGGGGCTGGAGCTGGCGGCGGAATGCCTGCGGCACGGCAAGAAGCCGATCCTGGAACTGTCGGCCAACGACACTGTGGTGGTGTGGCGGGACGCTCGCCTGGACCTGGCGATCGCGGCCATGCTGGAGGCCTTCTACGCGTCGGGACAGATCTGCCTGACCCCCAACCGCGCCGTGCTGCACCCTCAGATCGCCGATGAGGCGATCAAAGGACTGCGGCGGGAGATCGAACGGCTGGTCGTAGGACGCCCGGAACGTACCGATGTCATCCTCAGCCCGGTCGTCCGGCGCGCGGAGTTCACCGAGGTCGTCGCGGAGGCGGTCGGTGCGGGCGCGACGCTGGTGACCGGCGGCGAGTTCGTCGACGTCCATGAGGTGCCACGCGCCCGGGGGCCGTTCATCCGGCCCGCCCTGCTGCGGGTGGACGGCCTGAAGCAGGCACGAACGCTGCGCGCGGCATGCGAGGAGACCTTCTGCCCCTTGCTGACAGCGGTGATCGCCGACCCTGCCCGCATCGACGACGTGATCGCCTTCCTCAACGCCAACCGCTACGGGCTGCGCAACTCCCTGTGGGCCACCGACCGCGCCGTCATCGCCGCCTTCAGGACGGAAGTACGCAACGGGGGCACCTTGAAGATCAACGACAGCCATCTGGGCCCCGTCCCGCTGCTCCCCATCGACGGCGGCACCGCCCGCACCGGCGGCCCCGGCGGCGAGGCCAACCTGCCGATGCTGCGTACCACTCATCTGCAAGCAATCAGCACCGCAACGGACGTGCCGGACGACCTGCTCTTCGACTACTCCTCCGCCGTGGCGGACACCTGACCGGCGAGAGGGCTGGAGCCTGCTCGGCGCCGGGGTCGGGCAACGGCGGCCCTCACCCCGACCGGGACGTGCGCCGTCAGGAGCCGTCGAAGGAAGACGCTCCGCATCACCGTCAAGGAAGACAACCCGCCAGCGATCAAGGCCCTGACAAACACAATCGCCGACCCTCCCGAGAGAGGACCGGCGACCGAAGCAGGTTCCGTTGTTCTGTGTGCCCCCTGCAGGATTCGAACCTGCGCACCCGGCTCCGGAGAGGGCTGCGGATTTCGCCCATGTTAGCGATCTGACCAGGCATTAGGCGTTCGGCAACGCAGGTGGGTGGCTTGATGGCCCACGACTGGCCCACAGCAGGGCCCGCAGGAGTTGATCCTCGCCGTGAGCCAGTATGTGCGACCCGGGGTTGAGATGGGCCTCGGCTCGCCACCGCCTTGGAGCTAACGAAGGCCGGTTCCTTGTTTCATATATGAGGTCCTCCCCGAGTCCGCCCTGAGCTGCCGATGCGCTCGGTACGTCCCCTTCGGCGTTCCTTGACGACGGCGACCTCGAGGAACCCCTTGCGAACAAGCCGGAATCCGGGCGGAAGCGTGGGAGAGTAGAGACCGTTGAGCTCGACCGAGAAGTCCATGTCAATCCCCACATGGCAATTGCCAAAGTCGACCACGGCATCGAACTTCGCCAGCTCGAAGCATGCCTCAGTTTCGAAGCGCACGTCTGTGAATATCGCATCATTGCGGACCTGGACGCCGGGAAACAAGGCATCTTTTTTGAAGACAGCGCCGATGAATACTGTCAGGTTATCAAACGCAGTGCTGCTGAACCCGGCGATGCACGAGAAGACGGAGTCGCTGAAATCGGTCATCGATTGAAAACGGGTATGAGAGAAAGAGACGTGGTCCTGAAAGGAGCATCTCTGGAAGGAAGCGGGGCCTTCAAATTTGGCCCCATGGAAATCTACGCCATCGTCGAAAGTCGAGCCGTCGAACATAGCATTGTCGCCGAAGCCGACGCCATTGAAGTGCGTAGCGCCGGTGAAACGGCAACCGGTGAAGTCGGCGGCCATGATGTCGGCCTTGGTCAGGTCCAGGCTCACTAGATGGGCTCCGGCCAGATCCAGTCGTATGCCGCTCCAAAGACTGCCTTCGCCGTAGGGAGAGAGGTGGTCCGTGAGAATCTTCTGCGCGACCTTGCGGGTCTCGTCATCGATATGCCCGTGATGACCGTGGCGCAGGTAGTGACAGATTCGGTCGATCACTCGCTGCCGCCACTCGGCCGTGGTTTCGCCGACCCTCTCGAGCAGAGACAAAGCCCCTGCTCGTACATTCGCGTTCTCGTGGTTGAGTTGGATGAGCGCGTCGATGAAACGCATCTCGGAGGTGTCCTGCATGGCTGTCGCCTGGCCGACACCATAGGAGCGCTCGATCAGTGCGTACAGATCGTGACCCTCCCAGTATTTGATCCGAAAGGGGGGGTTCCTATTTCTGGCATACTGTTCGAGATGGTCTTTGGCGCTGTTGGACAAGTTTCCGCTGACCATGAAAAGCGCTACGTCTGCTCTGTTGGCTTCCGCAGCCGCCAGCAATTCGTCAAGATGTCCACGGGAAACAGCTTTAGCATGATGTTTGCATTCGACGAACCATCGCTCGAAAAATTGATTTCTGTCCGGGTCGATGCGAGGATAGACCGCCTCGATGTCCCGCCCCCCATCGCCCGCGTTCACTCCGCGTGTGGCGCCTTTACGCCAGTTGATCTGTTGAAATCCCAGTCTGCTCAATAGGTCGCGGCAGAATTTCTCGAACTCTTCCGCATCGAACGTCGAGAATATGGGGGCGTCCATGGCGATATTCTATGGCATGAGGGATGGCGATTAAGAGCCCGCACCGGGCAGCATCTCCCGGAGACTTCTCGGAGGCCAACTCGGCGTGGTGGTAGGCGTCGAACACCCATGGGCACCGACCTGTCCAAGGGCTGGGTGTCCGAGCTCATCGCGCGTTACCAGGCTGAGGGCGAGGCAGCGTTCGAGTCCTCGCAACGCCCGCACACCTCGCCGAACGCGATTGAGGTCGACACCGTCGAGCTGACGTCCGGCTCCGCAAGGACCTCGCCGAGCAAGGACTGGACGCCAACAGGGTTCGCCGGGCAGCGACTGCCTCGCCAGACGCGGCTCGCTAGATCTGCACTTCGTGCCCGTAGTCGCTGCAGTCGCACGCATCAACGATGTCCAAGGACTGCCGTCGATGCGAGGGTTTTCGCCGGTCGCTGGGCCATTGTAATCAGGAAACTCTCAGCCCAATCAGAACCCTGAGGGTAGTCAGGCTCCCAGTCGATAGCGGCCACAGTGAAGTCTTCGGAATCATTCTGTGGTCGTCGATCAAGTGAAGTGAGAGGCCCGACGAATGGCTATTGGCCAGAGGCGCGCCCCATCTTGCCGCTGTAGACCAGCGTGAACCGGTCAGCTGGTACCACTATGTCAGCCGTCTCGACCTGGGTCTCCCCCGAGTAGTACGTGCGTCGGATGGTCATCATGATCGAGCCCGGCGCGTGCCGTAGTCGCTCAGAACATCCTGATCGGCTCCCAGCCCGGCCAGGGCAAGACCGCCTCGGTACGGGTGCTGGCCTCCGGCGCGGCGCTCGACCCGAGCGCGGAACTGTGGATCCACGAGCTGAAGGGCACCGGCGACCTCGACCCGCACGAACAGAACTGCCACCGCTACGTCTCCGGCATCGAGGACGAGGCCATCTGCTACGCCGCCGACTCACTGGCGCTGCTCCGCAAGGAGGTGATGCGCCGCGCCACCGCTCTCAAGGCCCTGCCTCCGGACCTGTGCCCGGACAAGAAGGTCACCCGGCAGATCGCCGACAAACGCTCTCTAGTGCTGTGACCAGAAACGATCACCGGGTTGGCGCGTAGGACGGTGTTGCCGGTTGGATCAGCTGATCACGTTCGTTCAGCAGTCGGGAGGCCCGGTGACGCAACCGGTCAAGGTCCGCAGGCTCT
Organism: [Actinomadura] parvosata subsp. kistnae; assembly: GCF_900323885.1. GTDB lineage: Bacteria > Actinomycetota > Actinomycetes > Streptosporangiales > Streptosporangiaceae > Nonomuraea > Nonomuraea composti. The sequence goes on from NZ_OOHJ01000018.1 coordinate 4,349,456, forward strand.
CGGACCAAGAGGGGCAGAAGCTGCAGCGCATCGTACGGCGCGGCACGATGAGCACGGTGCGTTACCGGCGGGCGATGATCCTGCTGGCCTCGGCGGGCGGCAACACCGTCCCGGTGATCGCGCGCCTGGTGCAGGCCGACGAGGACACCGTGCGGGACGTCATCCACCGGTTCAACGAGATCGGGCTGGCCTGCCTGGACCCTCAGTGGGCGGGAGGCCGTCCCCGCCTGATGAGTCCTGACGACGAAGAGTTCATCGCGGCGACGGCCACCACCCGCCCGACCAAGCTCGGCCAGCCGTTCACCCGCTGGTCCATCCGCAAGCTTTTGCACTATCTGCGCCGCCTGCCCGGCCGGGCCATCACCCTGGGCCGGGAGGCGTTACGCACCCTGCTGCATCGGCGCGGGATCACCTTCCAGCGCACCAAGACCTGGAAGGACTCGCCCGATACGGACTTCGACGCCAAGCTGGAGGAGATCGAGTACGCCCTCACCCACCGCCCCGAGCGCACCTTCGCCTTCGACGAGTTCGGCCCGCTCGGCATCCGTCCCACCGCCGGGACGGGCTGGGCACCCGCCGGTGAGCCGGACCGGTTGCCGGCCACCTACCGCCGCACCCAGGGCGTGCGGTACTTCCACGGCTGCTACTCCGTCGGCGACGACCTGCTGTGGGGCGTCAACCGGGCGCGCAAGGGCATCGACTACACCTGGGCCGCCCTGAAATCGATCCGGGCCGCCCGGCCGGACGGCGCACCGATCTACGTGATCCTGGACAACCTGTCAGCGCACAAGAACTGGCGCATCCGCACCTGGGCCAAGAAACACAAGGTCAGGCTGCTGTTCACGCCGACCTACGCCTCCTGGGCCAACCCGATCGAGGCCCACTTCGGGCCGCTGCGCCAGTTCACCCTGGCCAACTCCGACCACCCGAACCACACCGTCCAAACCCGGGCCCTGCACGCCTATCTGCGCTGGCGCAACGCCAACGCCCGCCATCCCGACGTTCTGGCCGCTCAACGCCGCGAACGCGCCCGGATCCGCAGCGAGAAGGGCATCCGCTGGGGCGGCCGGCCCCTCGCACCGGCAGCCTGACCCCCCTCACCCAACCCGGTGATCATTTCCGGTCACAGCACTAGGAGTTGTTTGGGGTTCGGATCTTGGCTAGGTCGACGCTGGGCTGGCTGTGGCTGGTAGAACTCCGATGTGGCGCGCTTTGATGTGACCGATGCCGAGTGGGCGTTGATCGAGCCGCATCTGCCGGTGGCGGCTACCGGGCCGCTGCCACGGCGGATGCGTGAGCAGTTCAATGGGATCTTGTGGCGGTTCCGGACGGGGTCGGGCTGGCGTGACGTGCCGGAACGCTATGGGCCTTGGTCCACGGTGTACTCCCGGTTCAACAACTGGGCCAATGCCGGGGTGTTCCAGGGGTTGATGGAGGCGTTGATTGCCGAGGCCGCAGCGCGCGGGCAGGTGGGACTGGAACTGGTCAGCGTGGATTCCACGATCGTGCGGGCGCATCAGGAGTCGGCCGGGCTGGCGGTGGCCGGGGAGACCTTGGATGCGCTGGAGCAGGCGCTGACCGAGGAAAAGGGGGCTCCGTTGGCGGAGCAGCCGCCGGTGCTGCGGGTGATGCGCCCCAAGCCGCACCCGAGGCCGGCACGTCACCGCCGCACGAGCGCGCCACTGTCCGGCGACGCCGTAAGGCGCGGGCGGAGGCGGCCGCGCTCGGCCGATCCCGGGGCGGGCTGAGCAGCAAGATTCATGCCGCGGTCGATGCCGCCGGGCTACCGCTGGTGTTCGTGCTCACGCCCGGCCAAGCTGCCGACTGCCCGCGGTTCACCGCCGTGCTGGACAAGATCCGGGTGGCCGGGCCGGTGGGCAGGCCCCGGACCCGCCCGGCTGCGGTGGCCGCGGACAAGGCCTATTCCTCCAAGGCCAACCGCGCCTATCTGCGTCGCCGCCGGATCCGCGCGGTCATCCCGGAGAAGAGCGACCAGCAGGCCAACCGGAAGAAGAAGGGGTCGGCCGGTGGGCGGCCCATCACCTTCGATCCGCAGCGTTACCGGCAACGCAACACCGTCGAACGCTGCTTTCAAAAGATCAAGACCTGGCGTGGCCTGGCCACCCGCTACGACAAAGCCCCGGAAAGCTACGAGGCGGGGCTCTACCTCCGGGGCTCGACCTTGTGGTTAAGACTCCTTACCTCGACCACATGATCCGAACTCCAAACAGCTCCTAGGGACAACACCGTTGACCGGCGATGCGTGGTCAACCCTGTCCAGGCCCGCGAACTCCTCGTGAGCCTCTCTTACGTTGGTAGCTGGCGTCGTGCGAGGGGACGCCGCCTCGTGGCCTTCTTCGCACGTTGTACTTCGCCGGCCTCCGCCCTGCCGAAGCCATCGGACTTCGAGAAACAGACTGCCTGCTGCCGGAGGAGGGATGGGGACTGCTCACTCTCGAAGTCACCCGTCCAAGCAGTGGCAAGCAGTGGACCGACAGCGGGACTGTGCACGACGAGCGCGGACTCAAGCAGCGAGAGGAACGCGAGGTCCGGCCCGTGCCGATCCCGCCGGAACTGGTGCGCATCCTGCGCGCGCACCTCGAAGAGTTCGGCACGGCCACAGACGGCCGGCTGTTCCGCAACGAGCGCGGTGGAGTCCTTGGCGCATCCACTTATTCGAGGGCCTGGGAGGAGGCCCGCCGCTTCGCCTTCACCCCGCAACTGGTCGCCTCACCCCTCGCGGGAAGGCCCTACGACCTGCGCCATGCAGCCCTCTCGACATGGCTCAACGCAGGCGTCGATGCGACGGTGGTAGCGGAACGTGCCGGCAACAGCGTGGAGGTCCTTCTCAAGCGATACGCCAAGTGTCTGGATGGGCGTGACGGTCAAATCAATCGCCGAATCGAGGCAGCCCTCGTAATCTGATTAGGTTCTCATGTTCATGACAGGAATCTGACTATGTTTTCAAGCGGTGTGTGCGACAGAGAACAGGCTGACCTTCGCACGAGCAAGGAGCACTCTGCTGCTACATAGAAGCCCGGCACGCGACCAACCGACTTCTCCGTACACTTGAGGACCTGTACTGCGGGCGACCGTCCCGGCTACCCGTTACTGCGCTATGAAGGAAATAGCCCCAAGCATCCAGTTTCAGCTCTAGAGTGAGCTCACGTTTTCCACTTCCTCAAAGGATGCAAGATGGCATCACTGAAACGGCTCTGTGCGAACTCGATGCTACCAATAGCGATCAATCCTCGTGACATCCCAGAGATCAATGCGTCTGCGAATTCGTTCGAAGTCATCACCTTCGCACTGGGTTCTGCAGCATGAAGATTGAATCCGAACCCATAGAGCACAACCACGCGTCCACGCTCGCGCGCAAGACGCTTCCAATGGGCTGGAGGCAAGGTATCTGAGACCGCCCATTTCCCGCCTTCGCCGTCAAGCAATTCAAGTCCGCCTGTGGGTTGGCTCCAAGTTAGCTTCCAGCCATCGATCAGTCGAATAGCAGGAGCTGCCGGAGAGAGGCGAAGTAGGCCCGCCTGACAAATTCCTTCAATCTGAGCCTCTATCGATGCACCGGTGTTAGGGAGTGTTATACCGAGGAAGTAGCGAGGTTCAAAAATCGCCACGGGATAGGTGAGCGGCGCTTTCGTATCCAGCGGATTCGACCTCCCCGAACTCAACAAGCCCACCCGTGAGAACGCTGGATCGGAGGTGAGTAGATATAGACTGGCTACGTTTGTTTCCTCATACCTTCTCAAAAATTCTGGATCGGCGTTCCATTGTTTAGTCGAGTGCGTCGGTATCGAGTTGACATCGATACTAAACGTTGGACGTTCGAAGAAATTTGATGCCCGTTGGTGTTTGGTATCCGCCTCAACCGCGTTGCGAACTAGCCAATTATGAACTACATCTAGAAGTTTAAGCCATGCAGAGTCAGACGGATTGGCGGCGTTTATCTGTGTGAAGTCTGCGCTTGCCAGCGCAGCCTCAAGTGACTCTAGGTCCATTCGCTTAGCAGATATAACTACGCTCAGAAGTGCGAACCGGATTGCCCGTTGAGGCGAGGTCGTATGCATGAGCTCGGACAGGTTCATCTTTTCAGCCAGCTCAAGAAGAACATCTGCCGCTTCCTCATCATCCAGCATGAGAGACGCAACGGCTGCATGGAGGCCAACATTATGCATAATAAGTTCAGTTGTATGGCGATAAAGTGTATTTGCACCCAAGATCGGCCAAAGTTCCGAAAGCTCAGTTAGCGTCGCACCCCATTTGTGTTGATGCGATAGACACTCAATCAGCAATCGGCGCAGTTCTATCTCCTGCGACATCATGGACACGCCTTTTGAGAGCAGACTCTCAATGAGCTTCTTTGCCCGTTCAACTTTTCCATGCGCAATCAGATCGTTGGCCTCCTGCATGCCGACTAGCAAGCGTGATGCTGGAGTCTTTGGGAGCCTACGCACGATCGATCGACACGACTTGAGTAGTCGCGACACGTTCACGTCGCCAGGAGCATCCGAAGCGAGCGCTTCGAGAAAAACTTGTACCTGGGTTGCGATGAAGATAGCGGCCCTAACTGCATGCACATCACCGTGAGATATGACTCTCACATACTGCAAAACCTGTTCGATATGAGCAGCAATGGCTTCCGTTTGGTGACTATCCTCCGCCCTTATGATTGAGGCTAGGACGAGACGCGCTTGAGCGCCTAGGAGCTCACTAGATTCGCTGACGCCATCAAGCCACGCTATTTCCGTTTCGAGCAGGTGCCGTGCCGCTTCATGTCTGCCAAACGAGTAGTAGAATCCTCCAACATTTCCCATCAGATGTGCGACCCGGTTGGACCGCACGTTTAGCCTTTTCGCATGTCCAACTAGGGATGCCGCATGTTGTGCAACCTCCCACGAGAGTTCGCTGCGCCCGGTCTCTACTGCCGCAGTGAGCCATCGCTCGGTGTGGTAACAAGCCTGAACTATCACATGCTCGATCTGAATGCCATTCTCAAAGTAATCTCTTAGCACCTCTTGAAGGATCGCATTCATATTGACTGTTAGCTTAGAGCTATCCGTTGCGCCATCGATGGAATCGGACAGTGATTTGGAATAGCGGACAAACGAGACTCGTGTAAAAGCCCGAATGATCTCCCTCAGCTTTGTCTGCGCCTCATCAACGAGTACAGAACCCACTTCTTTGCCAGACTTGTCATCAATTGGAATCAGTGCCGAGGTGGCAATAAGTTGTACTGGGATTTGTGAGGGTGAAAAGTAGGAGGCTACGCATAGCAAGCCCATCGCGTTATTCCGCAGTATTACGTCGTCTGAAAGAACTTCCTGAATTCTATGGATCCCCATCCTGATCGCCGACACCAGAGTTCTAGGATATCCGATAGGAATAGAAATCTCGTCGTCGAGCGACTGTGTGCGAACGTGAGAAAGATAGCTACTGATGTCACGGACCGCAATATTGCAGCTCAAAATATAAGCGCAAGCGAGCTCTACTGCCAACGGCCATCGCTCAAAAGCCTCAATCAAATCGAGTAGAGCCTCCTTGGTCTCTGGCCATTCAGACTCCTGGATATCCAGACGCTTTCTGGTAAGCAGCAATGCTTCACTAGTGGTCATTGAGTCGATTCTTAGGACGCTACCTACGGGGCGCCAACCGCCAGTGTCGGTGGAAGTAACAAGAACATGGCCGTTACCAGTTTTCGGCAGCCAGTCGCGAACGACTTGCAAATCCGCATCGTCATAGACAATTAGCCATGTGCCAGGAATTTGTCGAAGTAGATCACAAGCACGATCTCGAATGGCATTGGACGATCCATCGTCTGTGACATGTCCCCTTGAAAGCACATCTATGATCTTTCGATAAGCGGCATACATCGCCTCGCCGCTCGACGCGTCAATCCAAAAAATCACATCGTAACGATCAGCACTGTCAGCTAGATAAGAAGAAGCTAGGCTGGATTTTCCGATACCAGACAGTCCGGTCAAGATGCAGTATTGAGGTTTCTGTAGCTTGTCGTTGCGGATCGTGAAATTTTCGGCGATCTCCGCAAGTAGTGCGGATCTTTCCACCTCTGGAACAGGTGGAACTGGCCCATAGATAACCCCCAACTCTTGCCCTCCAAGAGAGCGAATAAGGTCATCGTCAGAGACTGACAACTCGCGTCGGAAATCACTTAGCACCCATTCAGAAGCGTCCGCATCGGCTGCTCTTCGAAGGATTTCCGCTATGAGATACCCAAGGATCAAGCCGGTAGATTTTTCGCCTACCCTGATATGATTACTTGCCCTAATGTCTTTAATGCGATTCCGGAGTATGTCGCGGATATCTTCGAGGCTTCGATGGTCGAACACTATTCTTGCGCGCAATAGTCGATCATAATGCTGCGCCGCAAGTTGGCTGAGAATGGATGTGAATTTAAATGATTTTCTGAAAAGTGACCGAATCTTTTTTGCTCGGGTCTCAGGGGGGAGTCCTTGTGCGCTTAGAAGCTCTGCCAGCCGAATGCATCGGTCATCCGGGGCAGCAGCCGTAATGAGTTCATATCGATCAGCCTCGCAGCCCTTTATTAGCTTAAGCAAGATCACGAGGGCATCCGATGCATTTATCGTGCGCCCGGTTTTTGCGCTTTTGACCTGAGCTGCTAGAAGAACCCTTCCAGAACTATGTATCAGGTCAAAATCCACGGAGTCTACGCTCGGAATCGCGGATGATCCCGGTGGTCCCTCTATTCGGCACGCGTGGATGTCATTCGTTCTCAAGCTATGAATCAAGGCTTCCAGAGTGCGAATGTACTGGTATTGAAAACCCCTCGCAGCTGTACGCCCTCCGTCCGAAACACTCATACTGCTCCTAGGTGCCTAGTTGGACAACGGGACGTTCAATTCTCAACCGAAAGACGCCATGTATCAAGGGGGCGGCAGGTGACTGTGCTTCAGTCCGGTAGGACAGCACTGATCAGGACCGCGCGGTGCGGCGGTGCATGGCTGGCAGGTATCCAACTCCACCAGTTCGCCGCGAACCTGGCTGCAGGTGCCGTACAAGGCGAACTGGCGCCGGTCCACCCATCATCACGTCAACCAGGTCAACTGGCTGCAAGTCAGTGGCCACCGCAGTGAGTGGGAGCACGTGTCGTTCGATCGTGTTCCTGTAACTCCCTGCTCATCGGAAGGTCATAGCAGCTGGCGTACCCGGGTGGCAGGCTGATCAGAAGCGTTGGGCCGCTCTCGCTCGGCCAGCGTGTCGAAAGAGGGGCTGCACGACCTCTTAGTACTCCAGCCGCACTTATCGATCTTTGAGCTGTCGTCGCTGGTAGTGGCTTTGTCGGGCGCGGGCTTGATGGCGTCGTCGCCAGCGTGACCAGTGCAGGATGTGGGGCCGTCGGGTAGGTGGTCGGGTCAGCAGGGCGAAGAGGCGGCGGATCTCGTTCGCGGAGATCTCGATGAGCGGGCTGGTGCCGGCCGGTGGGTCAGATCTGGCGCCGAGGGCGGCACGGGTCACGGCCAGGAAGGCGAGGGCGAGCATGGCGAGGGTGATGTAGCGATACCAGGCGGGATAGAGACGTACCTGGTAGTGGTCGAAGGCGGCTTCGTTCTTGCCGGTCTGGAAGCATTCCTCGATCGTCCAGCGGGCTCCGGCCACTTCGACCAGGCGCTGTAACGGCACCGGCCGTGGCGTGTGACACAGGTAGAAGGCCAGCTCGCGGGGGTTGCTCAGGGAGCGGCGGATGAGCAGGCGGTGCGCCGGGTTGTCGGTGGTGATCAGGGCCCAGTCGTAGCGCCGTTCGCCCTTGGCTCCCGGGCCGCAGGACAGGCGCTGCCATCCGGATCGGGGTACCTTGGCGGCCATGATGTCGGCGCGGACCTTGCCAGCGCCAGTGGTGATCTGGTGGGCGCGGGAGATCGCGAGCACGTAGGAGATCTGCTGGCCTTCCAGGTAGCGGCGCAGGGGTCCGTTGTCGCCGTAGGCCTCATCGGCGGTCACCCAGCCGAACGGCACGCCGGCCGCGAGCGCCCGTTCGATCATGGCCTGCAGGAGTTGCGGCTTGGTGGCGAAGCCAATCTGCTCGGGGACGCGGGCGGCCGCGCAGCGTTCCGGGCGGGCGATCCAGGAGTCTCTGGGCAAGTAGAGCTCGCGATCCAGGACGGCCCGGCCACGGCTGGAGGCATAACCCAGAAACACTCCGATCTGGCAGTTGGTGATCTTCCCGAGAGTGCCGGTGTATTGCCGCTGCACTCCTGCCGAGCGGGTGCCCTGTTTGGCGAAGCCGGTATCGTCGCCGACCAGCACGGCATCGCTCTCGCCCAGATGCTGCATCAAATAGGTGCGGATGTCGTCGCGCATGCCGTCAACGTCCCACTTGGCGGCGTTGAACAGACGCTGCATGCCATCTGGGGTGGCCTCACCGGCGTACTCAGCCAGCGACCAGCCGTTCTTACGCTCCAGCCCGGACAGCAGTCCGCCGACACATGCACGAGCACGCTGCCGAACTTCGGGGCGTCTGAATCGACCGGCTACCAGCGCGAACGCCTCATCCAGACCTGCCTGCAGACGAGCGGCGCTGAGATGTTCTACCCTGGCCAACGCGGCCACCGCATGATCTTCAGTTCCATCACACCTGAATGATCACAGCGGTGGCCGTTCCTCTTTCACGCGGGAGTACGCATGGGTACGCATGCGTACCTATAGACCGGCGTGCACCAGCGCGCTGTAACGTGCACAACTCACCGGCGACACCTCGGACCGTCCGCTGAAGTGCGGCTGGAGTATTAGTACTACAGTCATGTTTCGTGATCTATAGTCGAGCCTGTGTCGGATGTGGTGACGTCTGAGGATCTCCAGTCGTGGGCGGCGGGGCTGGATGAGCTGTTCGCGCGGGTTGCCCCCCGCTTTGGTCGGGTGGAGCCGCGCCGGCAGGCGCGGGCGTATCTGGTCGGGCTGTTGGCGCCGGTGGAGCGGAAGAACGGCTGGCAGTTGGCTGAGGCTGCGGGTGATGCGCAGCCTCATCGGATGCAGCGGCTGCTGAACAACGTGCGCTGGGACCCGCGGGAAGTTCGCGTGGACCTGCGGGATTACGTGGTCGAGCAGTTGGGCGATGCGAGCGGCGTGCTGATCGTGGACGAGACCGGGTTCGTCAAGAAGGGCACCCGCTCGGCCGGGGTGCAGCGGCAGTATTCGGGCACGGCGGGCCGGGTGGAGAACTGCCAGCTCGGGGTGTTTCTCGCCTACGCCACGCCAAGCGGGCGCGCGTTATTGGATGCCGAGTTGTACCTGCCGAAGTCCTGGACCGGTGATCGGGCCCGGTGCGCGCAGGCCGGCATCCCGGACAGCGTGCCGTTCGCCACCAAGCCGGCGCTGGCGGCCGCGATGCTGGAGCGGGCCCTGGACGGCGGCGTGCCTGCTTCCTGGGTGACCGCGGACGAGGCGTATGGTCAGGACCACAAGTTCCGCCTTCTCCTGGAGAAACGCAAGGTCGGGTACGTCGTCGCCGTGCCCAGGAGCCAGTCGCTCGGCAGTGGCATCGGTTACGGCAACACCGGCTCGCGGGCCGACGCGGTAACCGCCGATGCTCCTGCACAGGCATGGAAGCGCCTGTCAGCGGGTGATGGGGCCAAGGGGCCGAGGTTGTACGACTGGGCGATGGCAACGCTGCCGCCCCATGCCGCCGATGAGCTCGGCCAACCCGGCGGGTTCCAGCGGTGGCTCCTGGTCCGCCGCAGCCTCACCCCGAACGATCAAGGCGAGCTGGAGATGGCCTACTACCTGTGCTTCGGTCCTGCAGGCACCCCGCTGGACCAGCTCGTCCGCATCGCCGGTTCCCGCTGGGCCATCGAGGAGTGCTTCCAGTCCGCCAAGAACGAAGTCGGCCTGGATCAGTACCAGGTCCGCCGCTACGACGGCTGGCACCGCCACATCACCCTGGCCATGCTCGCGCACGCCTACCTGGTCGTCACCGCCGCCCACGCCCCAAAAGCACGTGCGGCCTGGTCCCCCTCACCCCAGCCGAGATCCGCCGTCTCCTGGCACATCTGACCAGCGCCGTCACCCACCCCATCAACCAGCTCCTGCACCGCGCCCTCGCCTGGTCACATCTCCGACGCGCCCACCAAGCCCGCGCCCGCAGCAGCCACTACTGGAAACGCTGGCTACGCCACAACAAGATCCAGCTATAGATCACAAAACATGACTGTAGTATTAGCCGCAAGTTGGTGGTCCCTGACGATGTTCCGCACTCGGATGGAGGATCTTCTGACGCTCGCCGATGTCAACGCAGGCTTGGAAGGGAGGCAAGTCGGCAACCGGTGCGATCATGGTCCACAACTGGTCCACAACCAGCGAGCTACAACGAGAACGGGCGGGACTCCGTGAGACTGGAGGCCCGCCCGTACCTGTGATGTTTACCCTGGCCAGCGGCCGGAACCGCTGATCAAGGTCGAGTGCCCCCTGCAGGATTCGAACCTGCGCACCCGGCTCCGGAGGCCGGTGCTCTATCCCCTGAGCTAAGGGGGCTCAACGTGTGACTAGGCTACCAGCATCTGATGACCACTCCGCACCAGATAAAGCCTCGCGAACACTTCCGGCGAAACCGCTCGTGACCGTGCCGCTACGCGTTAGCTTTGCGCCCGTGGGTGAGGTTCTTGGGAAAGTACTGGTCGTAGACGATGACGAGGTCATCCGGCAGCTCATCGCGGTCAACCTGAACCTGGAGGGGTTCGAGGTCGTGACCGCCACCGATGGGCAGGACTGTCTGGAGCGGGTGCTCGACGTCATGCCCGATGTCATCACGCTCGATGTGATGATGCCGTTCCTGGACGGGTGGACGACGGCGCAGCGGTTGCGGACGGAGGAGGCCACCAGCCACATCAAGGTCGTGCTGATCACGGCCAGGGCGCAGGATGACGACAAGATCCGAGGGTGGGGGATCGGGGTGGACGCGTATCTGACCAAGCCGTTCGATCCTGCCGAGTTGATTCAGGTCGTGCGGGAGTTGGCGGCCGGCGCCAAGGAGTGAGTGTTTGACCTGGGAGGTTGTGCTTTGAGCGCTCGCTCCCAGGGGTGGGTGTGGCGGCCGGGGTTCGCGGATCACATGCGCGAGTCCCGGCCGTTGTGCTGGGCGGGGTCGTTCGGTGGGTGGTTGGGCGGCGTTTCCGTGGGCGTGTGGGCGTTTCAGGGGTGGGAGGGGCTGGCGGGTTTCTGGCGGGGGGAGTGGGCAACCTGGTTGGATTGGGGCATCTCGCTCTCGGGTGAGGGTGATGCGGTGGGACGGCGGTGCGGGGGCTGGGGTCGTCGGGGCTGGGTCTTGGGGCCGGTCTACACGCCGTGAGAGTCATCAGTGGTAGCCAGGAAAGGTTGGTCGCGGACGTGCGTAGCTCGATATTTCGGAATTTGGATCCTCAGCAGCTGCCCCCGGGGTTCGCGCTCGAGAACGGCAAGATGCTGCGGGTCCAGTTGCCCCACGAGGTGCTGGCCAAGCAGGGGTCCATGGTGGCCTTCCAGGGGCAGATGGACTTCGACTACGAGGGCGCCGGCGGGATCGGGAAGCTGTTCAAGAAGGCCATGACGGGGGAAGGCGCCTCGCTGATGCGGGTGCGGGGGGAGGGGCTGCTCTACCTCGCCGACAACGCCGACGACATCCACCTGTTCTATCTGGAGAACGAGGGGATCACGGTCAACGGGCGTAACCTGCTGGCGTTTCAGCCGCAGCTCACCTGGGACATCCAGCGGGTGCAGGGGGCCGGGGTGGCGGCCGGGGGCTGTTCAACACGACGGTGACGGGGACCGGGTGGGTGGCGGTGACCACGCATGGCACGCCGGTGCTGCTGGACGTGGCGCGCATGCCGACGTTCGCCGACGGGCAGTCCGCGGTGTGCTGGAGTTCGGGGCTGCAGGTGGGGGTCAACCGGACGATGAAGATGGGGGCGTTGATCGGGCGGGGGAGCGGGGAGGCCATGCAGCTGGCGTTCAGGGGGCAGGGGTTCGTGCTGGTGCAGGCCAGTGAAGGGGCTCCGGTCGTTCAGGCCTCTCATTGAGCCCCTTGATGTCGGGGATGAGGGAGTTCTCGTCGGTCGTGGCTGCGGGCGCCCGAAGGCTTGGTGGACAGGTAATTAGCTAATTGCCATAATGGCTTAGTGCTGGACGTCGATCTGGTCAAGGCGCTGGCCAATGACAAGCGGCTGCTGATCCTGGAGTGGTTGCGCGAGCCCGAGCGGCACTTCCCGCCGCAGCGCGACGGCGATCTCGTACGGGACGGCGTCTGCTCGCTGTTCATCGCCGAGAAGCTGGGAGTGAGCCAGCCGACCTGCGGCGAGCATCTCAAGGTGCTCGCCAAGGCGGGCCTGATCCGCGGCCGGAAGATCAAGCAGTGGGTGTTCTACCAGCGCGACGAGGATCGCATCGCCGCGGCGAAGGAGCTGTTGAGCAGTGACTGGTGAGCCACAGCCGTACGCGGCCTACGAGAGGCTGATCGCCGACCTGGACGCCGCGAAGGCGCGGTATCGGCTGATCGAGCACGCGCCCGAGGGGCGGACCGAGCAGGTCAGCGCGTTGCGCGGGAACGCGGTGGCGCAGGCGGCGAAGTGCCTGATCGTGATGGTCAAGATCGGCAAGAAGCAGTCCCGGTACGTGCTGGCGGTCGTGCCGGGTGACGCGCGGCTCGATCTGCAGGCGGTCAAGGCGTTGCTCGGCGGCACGTACGTGGCCTTCGCCGCCACCGAGAAGGCCGAGGAGCTGGCGGGCAGCGTGACGGGGACGGTGCTGCCGTTCAGCTACGACCCCCGGCTCGAGCTGGTCGCAGACCCCTCCTTGCTGGACCAGCCCGAGCTGTTCTTCAACGCCGGCAGGCTCGATCGCTCCGTGGCGCTCAACACGGAGGACTATGTCCGGTTGGCGTCCCCACGGGTGGCGCCCATCACGAGCGATCCGGATCCGGCCGCTACGAGCGATCCCGCCGCTACGAATGATCCCGCCGCTATCAGTGATCCCTCCGTTACTGGTGATCAAGTGGTTACGAGCAGGTAGGCGTGGGAGCGGTGTTGGCGCCGGTCCAGGAGGCCAGGAAGCCGAACGTGGTCGAGGCCCCGGGCGCGAGCGACCCGTTCCACGTCGCGTTCCGTACGGTCACCGAGGAGCCGCTCGCGCTCAGCGTCCCGCCCCAGAGCTGGGTGATCTGCTGACCGTCGGCGAACGTCCACGCCACCGTCCACGAGGAGCGGGACGCGCTGCCGGTGTTGGTGACGGTGACCTCGCCCTGGAAACCGCCCTGCCACTGCCCGGTGCTCTTGTACGTGGCGGTGCAGCCGCCGGGCGGCGGGGGCGTGATGGTGGTGGTGACGGTGGGCGTGGCGGTGTTGCCGAGGGCGTCCACCAGGGCCGGGTACCACTTGTCGGACATCTTCTGGTCGCCGGCGGCGTTCGGGTGCACCCCGTCGTAGGTGTCGGTGCTGGTGCTGAAGCCGGTCCACTGGTCCACGACGGTGATGGGCGACTGGAGGGTGGAGGTGGCGGCGGCCCAGGCAGGGATGGCGTTGTTGAAGGTGACGGCGCGCTGGGCGCAGTCGGCGCAGGTGGACGGGTTCATCGGGATGATCTTGGCGACGAGGATCTTCATGTTGGGATTGCTGGCCCGCATCTGGCCCACGAGGGTGGTGAACGCGCTCAGAATCGTCGCCGGTGCGATGTTGCTCCACACGTCGTTGGTGCCGAAGTGCATCAGGACGATGTCGGGCTTGGTGGCGGAGAGCCAGCCGGGCAGCAGGCCCTGGTTGGCGACGTTGGTGGCGAGGTAGCCGCCGTGTCCCTCGTTGTCGCCGTCGTAGGAGACGCCGCAGCCCTGCGGCGGCAGGGTGCCGACGAAGTCGATGTTGGTGTGGCCGGTGCTCTGGAGCCGGTTCCAGAGCAGGGCCCGCCAGCAGCCGGGGGAGCCGGTGATGGAGTCGCCCAGAGGCATGATCTTGATGGGGGCGGCGCTGGCCGTGGCCGTGGCGGCGAACAACACCGCCGCGGCCAGCGTCACTAACACGGAGACGATCGTGGTCCTGCGCATGGTGCGTCTTCCCGTCCGTACACCTGCACGAAACATCGTGTGCTCTCCCGTCCGTACGCCTGCGCGAAACGTAGGAGCGGCGACAGCTCCCGAGCCTGCGCGAAACGCAGGAGCGACGGCAGCTCCCAAGCCTGCGCGAATCGTAGGATCGCGGGCGCGGGTCCGGGAAGCACGACGATCATGGCGGGGTGCTGACCTGGGCGGACGGATGTAACTTTCAGCGGCGCACGACCGCCAGCGGGCACGGCGCGTGGTGCAGGAGGGCCTGGCTGATGGAGCCGATGAGCATGCCCGCGAGCTGCCCGTGCCCCCTGGACCCGACCACCAGCAGGTCGGCGCGCGCGGATGCCTCCTTGAGCACCTCGACGGGGTGCCCGTGCACGACCTCGGCCACCACGTGCACCCCCGGGTGCCGCTCCCGGTGCCCGGCCAGCGACTCCTTCAGGGCACGCAGGGTGTCCTGCTCGCTCTCGCGGGAGGCGGGCTCGAAGCCGCCGGGCTGGGGCCAGGCCCACGCGCGCAGGACATGGAGCCGGGCGCCGCGCAGCTCGGCCTCGGTGAAGGCGAAGTCGAGGGCCCGCCCGGCGCCGGGTGAGCCGTCGGTGCCGGCCACGATCTCGCCGTGCGGCGACGGGGGCGGGTCGTGGATGAGCACGACGTCCGAGGGCGCGTGGGCGGCGACGCCGTACGCGACGGATCCGACAAGCAGGCCGCGCACACCGCCGATGCCGCGGCTGCCCACCACCAGCAGCTCGGCTTCCTCGGCCGCCTTGACCAGCGCCGAGCGGGGGTCGCCGGGGAGCAGCACGCCGTCGAGGCGCACCTCGGGCCACACCCGGCGGGCGCGTTCGCAGGCGGCGGTGAGGACGGTCTCGGCGCCGTCGCGCATCCACTGGGCCACCTCGGCGTAGCGGACGGCGCCCTCGCACACCCACTTCGGCACGGCGTGCGCGACGGTCAGCGGCGCCTGCCTGAGCCGGGCCTCGGCGGCGGCCCAGCCGGCGGCCTCCAGCCCGGTACGGGAGCCGTCCACCCCTACGACGATCATGACAGCGCGTAACACTCCACCTCGGCACGGCGGAACGGCAGCCCCTGTGCCTCGGAGTCGCGGGCGCACCTGCGCTCGGACCTGCTGAGCTTGAGCGTGCCGCAGACGGTGACGCCGGAGTAGGTGCGGCAGTCGAGCCCCGGGTCGGTCCTGCCGACGCGGTACATGCGCTTGACGGCCGCCCGGCACTTGGCCTTCCCCGTGTCGGAGTAGCGGCACTGGGCGATCAGAGTGTCGTACTGTTCCTGGCTGACTTCGTGCCGATCCATGCCGTCCCCGGCGGCGGCGGTGGCGCCGGACGCGGCCAGCACGACGATGAGTCCTGCGACAGCGGCGAATCTCTTCATGTTTCCCCTGATGGGGACCGTACCGCTGACGGCGATCGCCAAACCTGCGCGGCGCGGGTTTCGGGCGGGGCGGGGCGTGGGTACGATCACCGCCGACCAACGCGGGAGCCCGGTGGAGACCGGGCTGAGAGGACGGCTGACAGCCGCCGACCGCCAGAACCTGCTCCGGATAATGCCGGCGAAGGGAGTTTGCGCGATGACGAGCGCGCGTTTTTCCAAGGTTTACCAAGGTGAGCTGCGGGTGCCGATGCGCGAGGTGCGCCTGTCGAACGGCTCGTCGGTGACGCTGTACGACACCTCGGGCCCGTACACCGACCCGGCCTACGAGCCGGACCTGCGGCGGGCCTGCCGCGCCGGCGCGAGGAGTGGGTGCGGGAGCGGGCGCGCGCGGGCCACCCGGTCACGCAGGTGGGCTGCGCCCGGCGCGGGCTGGTGACCAGGGAGATGGAGTTCGTGGCGGTGCGCGAGGGCGTCACCCCCGAGTTCGTACGCCAGGAGGTCGCCGCCGGCCGGGCCATCATCCCCGCGAACGTCAACCACCCGGAGTCCGAGCCGATGATCATCGGCCGCGAGTTCCTCGTGAAGATCAACGCCAACATCGGCAACTCCGCCGTCACCTCCTCCATCGAGGAGGAGGTCGAGAAGATGACGTGGGCGACGCGCTGGGGCGCCGACACGATCATGGATCTGTCCACCGGCGCCGACATCCACGAGACCCGCGAGTGGATCCTGCGCAACTCGCCCGTCCCGGTCGGCACCGTGCCGATCTACCAGGCGCTGGAGAAGGTGAAGGGCCGGCCGGAGCTGCTGTCGTGGGAGGTCTACCGCGACACGCTGATCGAGCAGTGCGAGCAGGGCGTCGACTACGTGACCGTGCACGCGGGCGTGCGGCTGGCGCACGTGCCGCTGACCGCCGGACGCAAGACGGGCATCGTCTCGCGCGGCGGCTCGATCATGGCCGCCTGGTGCCTGGCGCACCATCGCGAGAGCTTCCTGTACGAGAACTTCGCCGAGATGTGCGAGATCCTGGCCCGCTACGACGTGTCGTACTCGCTGGGCGACGGCCTGCGCCCCGGCTCGATCGCCGACGCCAACGACGAGGCCCAGTTCGCGGAGCTGCGCACGCTGGGCGAGCTGACGGCGATCGCGCGCGAGCACGACGTCCAGGTGATGATCGAGGGGCCGGGCCACGTGCCCATGCACAAGATCAAGGAGAACGTCGACCTGCAGCGCGAGCTCTGCGACGACGCCCCGTTCTACACGCTCGGCCCGCTCGTGACGGACATCGCGCCCGGCTACGACCACATCACCTCGGGCATCGGGGCCGCCATGATCGGCTGGTACGGCACGGCCATGCTCTGTTACGTCACCCCCAAGGAGCACTTGGGCCTGCCCGACAAGGACGACGTCAAGACCGGCGTGATCACGTACAAGATCGCCGCCCATGCGGCGGACCTGGCCAAGGGGCACCCGCAGGCGCAGGCGTGGGACGACGCGCTGTCGGACGCGCGCTTCGAGTTCCGCTGGGAGGACCAGTTCGACCTGTCGCTCGACCCTGAGACGGCGCGCTCGTTCCACGACGAGACGCTGCCGGCCGCGCCCGCGAAGACCGCGCACTTCTGCTCGATGTGCGGCCCCAAGTTCTGCTCGATGCGGATCAGCCACGAGATCAGGGACGCGGGCTACGCCGAGAAGGCGGCCGAGTTCCGGCGGCTCGGGGGCACGATCTACGTGGAGTGACGCATTGTCCAATGTCCAAACCCGCAGGTCTGGACATTGATGGCGGGGATTTCCGCTCTTCTGGTGGCAACGTGGCAGTGAGCCCGGCCGGGGCTTCCACGACCACCAGAAGAGAGGATCTTTCGTGTCGATCAGAACTCGCGCGGCGGTCGTCGCCGCCGCGTCCGCCGTCGTCGCAGGGCTCGCCGCCACGCCGGCCTCCGCCGACGTCCACCGGGGGGTGGTCGGGTGCTTCGCCTGGTCCTGGGGC
This sequence comes from [Actinomadura] parvosata subsp. kistnae, assembly GCF_900323885.1. Taxonomy (GTDB): domain Bacteria; phylum Actinomycetota; class Actinomycetes; order Streptosporangiales; family Streptosporangiaceae; genus Nonomuraea; species Nonomuraea composti. Next base: position 4,366,888 of record NZ_OOHJ01000018.1, read on the forward strand.
GACGGGAACACCTCGGTGACCGTCTACTGGCACAACCGGTGCACGACCAAGCACAAGATCACCATCAAGTACAGCCTGAGCTGGACGTACAAGACCTACACGGCCACCGTCGGCGGCGACGGCAAGGGGCACAAGAAGCTCCAGACCGCCTCGATCGTGTCCATCAAGGACGCGGGCCGCGCCTAACCCGGCAGCGTCTCCCCGCCGATCGGGGCCAGCACCTCGCCCGTGTAGTACGACGAGAGCCGGTTCGAGGCGAAGAACACGTACGACGGGGCGATCTCGTCCGGGTCGGCGGCCCGCCCCATCGGCACCTGCTTGCCGAACTGCTCCACCTTCTCCTCCGGCATGGTCGCCGGGATCAGCGGCGTCCACACCGGTCCCGGCGCGACGGCGTTGACCCGGATGCCGCGCTCGACCAGGTTCTGGGCCATGGAGTAGGTGAAGGCGTTGATGGCGCCCTTGGTGGCGGCGTAGTCGATCAGCGTCTTGTTGCCGCGCAGGCCGTTGATCGACGAGGTGTTCACGATGGCCGCGCCCTCCCGCAGGTGCGGGAGCGCGGCCTTCGTGACGCGGTAGTAGCTGTGGATGTTGACCGCGAACGTGTGCTCCCACTGCTCGTCGTCCAGCTCCTCCAGGCCGTCCACCGGCGCCTGGTAGGCCACGTTGTTCACCAGCACGTCCAGGCCGCCCAGCTCGGAGACCGCCTGTTCGACGACGGAGACGCAGTGCGCGCGGTCGGCCAGGTCGCCGGGCAGCAGCACGCAGCGCCGGCCGGTCTCCTCGACCAGCTTGCGGGTGTGCGCGGCGTCCTCGTGCTCGGTCAGGTACGCGATCGCGACGTCCGCGCCCTCCTTGGCGAACGCCACCGCGACCGCCCGGCCGATGCCCGAGTCGCCGCCGGTGATCAGCGCCTTCTTGCCGCTGAGCAGGTCACGCCCGACGTAGTCGCGCATCTCGTCGCGCGGCTCGGGCGCCATCTCGCCGGTGTGGCCGGGGTAGGGCTGGTTCTGGGGTGGTGGTGTTTGCGACATGCCAGCGGCCTGCCCTTCATCGGGTATGGCTAACGCCAGCTATGTCACGAATCCTTGTGATCTGAGCCAGTCGCGGGCCACCAGGACGGGCACGTCGCCATCCACGTCCACCTGCGCGTTGAGGTCGCGCATCACCTCGTCGGTGAGCTTCGCGGAGATGGGCGCGAAGATCCCGGCGATCTCCGGGTGGGCGTCGGCGAGCTGCCGCCGCATCGTGACGGCCACGTTGTAGAGCGGGAAGAAGTGCCGGTCGTCCGCCAGCACGACCAGGTCGAGCGCCTTGATCCGGCCGTCGGTCGTGCTGATCAGGCCCATCGCGCACTGGCCGCTGGCGATCGCGTTGTAGAGGATGCCGACCGACACCCGGCGCACGCCGGCGCGCGGGACGTCCGCGCCGTACGTCAGGCCGTAGCCGCGCAGCATGCCGAGGAAGCCGTCGTCGCGGCCGAAGGTCTCGTGGTCGACGCAGAACGTGCGCCGCGCCACGGGGATCTTCGTCAGGTCGGAGATCTTCGTCAGTCCGTACTGCTCCGCCGTGGTGCGTTTCAGGCCGATCGCGTACGTGTTGTTCAGCGGGGCCGGCGGCAGCCAGACGATGCCGTTCCGCCGCAGGTCGAGGTCGCGCACGGCCGCGTACTGCCGCCGCGCGTCGGGGATGGGGGTCTCCTGGCCCAGGTACGTGATCCAGCCCGTGCCCGTGTACTCCCACATGAGGTCGGCGTCGCCCCTGGTCAGCGAGGCGCGGGCGTTGACGCTGCCCTGCACGTTCGTCTGGTCGGCCACGTCCGCGCCGGCGGCGGTGAGGGCGAGCACCGCGATCTTGCCGAGCACGAGCTGCTCCGTGAACTCCTTCGACGTCACCCTGACCCGCACGCCGTCGAGCGCGCGCACCGGGCGGATGCTGCCCGGCCCGACCGGCGGCACGAACGACGACGCGGGCCGCAGCCCGCACGCGGCGACCGCACCTGTGACGAGCAGCAGCGCCACCAGCGCTCTCACGTCAGGCCCTTCGGCGACAGGTAGCGCTGCGCGAGGCCGCCCAGCCAGTCGATGATCAGCGCCAGCACCGCGATCAGCACGCAGCCCGTGATCAGGACCAGGTTGCGTTGCGTGCTCACCCCCGTCGTGATCAAGTCGCCGAGCCCGCCGGAGCCGATGAACGCCGCGATGCCGGCCGTGCCCACGTTCAGCACCAGCGTCGTGCGCACCCCAGACAGGATCACCGGCACCGCCATCGGCAGCTCCACCTTGAACAGCACCCCGGCCGCCGACATGCCGATGCCCCGGCCCGCGTCCACCAGGCGCGGGTCCACCTGCTCGATCCCCACCATCGTGTTACGCAGCGTCGGCAGCAGGCTGTAGGCGAACAACGCCACCACCGCCGTCCAGAACCCGATGGTGAACAGCACCGCCAGCAGCACCACCAGGCCCACCGCCGGGGTGGCCTGGCCGAGGTTCACCAAGGCCAGCACGACGGGCGTCGCCCTGCGCAGCGCCCGCCGGGTCAGCAGCACGCCCAGCGGCAGCGCCACGACCAGCACCAGCACCGTCGAGAAGAACACCAGCTCGACGTGCTCCCACGTGCGCCGGCGCAGGAACGTCAGGTTCAGCGAGCCGTGCTCGATGCCGTCGAGCGGCACGGCCTGCGTGTAGCCGACCATCGCCGCCGCCACGGCCAGATAGCACAGCGGCGGCAGGATGACGTGCCACGACCGCCCGATGCGCGGCTCCGGCGTGGTCTCCTCCTTGGCCGCCGCGCTCTCGACCGTCACGGGGCCTCGCCCCTGCGCAGGCGCCGCTCCCGCTCGCGGGCCTTGATGGACTGGATCGCGTTCTGGACCGTGCCCAGCGACAGCGCCCCCGCGTACGCCCGCCGCCTGCCCAGCACCGGCAGGACGTCGGTGTCGGCGTTGAGCAGCGTCTCCAGGGCGTCCTGCAACGTCATCCGGTGGCCGATCGAGACCGTCACCGGCTCGCCCGCGTCGCCGACCGGGCCGTGGACGCCCTCCAGCTCGGCCTGGGCGATCCACCTGAGCGGGCGGCGCATGCCGTCGAGGATCAGCGCGTGGCCGCGGCCGTCCAGCTCGACCTCGCGCAGCAGGTCGCGCGCGTCCATGTCCTCGGACGCGTACGGGATCCGGTCGAGCTCGATGTCGCCCACCTGGGTCAGGCGCAGCAGCCGCATCGAGGAGCCGCCGCCGAGGAACTGCTCGACGTAGTCGCCGGCCGGGTTCGTCAGGATCTCGGCCGGTCGGGCGTACTGCACGACGTGGCCGGGACGTTGCATGATCGCGATGTGGTCGCCGATCTTCAGCGCCTCGTCCACGTCGTGCGTGACGAACACGATCGTCTTGGCCAGCTCCTCCTGGAGGCGCAGCAGCTCGTCCTGGATGCGCTCGCGGCTGATGGGGTCGAGCGCGCCGAACGGCTCGTCCATCAGCAGCACCGGCGGGTCGGCCGCCAGGGCCCTGGCCACGCCGACCCGCTGCTGCTGGCCGCCCGACAGGCGGCGCGGATAGCTGCTGCGGTACGTCTCCGGCTCCAGGCCGACCAGCGTGAGCAGCTCGTCCACCCGCTCGGCGATGCGCTTGCGGGGCCAGCCGAGCATCCTCGGCACCTGCGCGATGTTCGCCGCCACCGTCATGTGCGGGAACAGGCCGGCCTGCTGGATCACGTAGCCGATGTGCCGGCGCAGGCGGTCGGGGTCGATGTCGCGGGAGCTGCGGCCGCCGATGAGGATGTCGCCCGACGTCGGCTCGATCAGGCGGTTGATCATCCGCATGGTGGTCGTCTTGCCGCAGCCGGAAGGGCCGAGCAGGACCACGATCTCACCCGCCGGGATGTGCAGGTCCAGCTCCCGCACGGCCGGCTCGCCGCCGCCGGGGAACGCCTTGGTCACCTTGCGCAGCTCGATCGGCACGCCGACGGTGGCCCCGTCAGCCATGCCTGAGCCCGGGAGTCGTCAGCCGGCCCAGCAGGACGAAGCAGCCGTCGAACAGCAGCGCCAGGATCGCCACCCCGATCGTGCCGGTCAGGGCGGAGTTGACCGCGTTCGCGCCGCCCAGCCGGGCCAGGCCCGAGAAGATCTGCTCGCCGAGGCCCGGGCCCGACACGTACGCGGCCACCGCGCCGATGCCCATCGCGAGCTGCGTGGCGACCCGGATGCCCGTCAGGATCACCGGCCAGGCCAGCGGCAGCTCCACCCGGGCCAGCGACCCGCGGCGGCTCATCCCGATGCCTCTGGCCGCGTCGACCAGCGTCGCGTCCACGCCCCGCAGGCCCACCACGGTGTTACGGATGATCGGCAGCAGCGCGTACAGGACGATCGCGGTCACGCTCGGCGCCACCCCCAGCCCCAGCGGGGGGATCAGCAGGCCCAGCATGGCCAGCGACGGGATCGTGAACAGCACCCCGGCGATCGACGTCGCGACCGCGGCCGGCCTGGGGCGGCGGTAGGTGGCCACCCCGACGAGCACGCCGAGGACGGCCGCCACCAGCACGCACTGGGCGACCATGCTGGCGTGCTGCACGGTCTCGAAGAGGATGAGGTCCCACCGGTCCTCGACGTACTCCCACAGGTTCATCCCCCGGAGACTTAACCCCGGCCGCTCGACTCAAACGCCTCACCCGTCACACGAACGCCCAGGTCAGGGCTCTAGCCCGGCGACGAAACCGGCCATCCCGGCCAGCCACCGGTCCGGGTCCTCGGCCTTGCGGCGGGCGTACTCGGCGACCTCCGGGTGCGGGAAGATGTGGAAGCGCTCGGCCGCCAGGCCGTCGACCACCGCCGCCGCCACGTCCGCCGGGTCGAGGATCGCGCCCGAGGCGCGCACCGCCCTGGCCGTCAGGTGATCGGTGCCGATGCCGTGCTCCAGCATCGCCGTCTGTACGCCCTGCGGGCACAGGACGCTGACCTTGATGCCCTTGGGGGCGTAGTGGATGGCCAGCCACTCGGCGAACGCGACCGCCGCCGCCTTCGTCACCGCGTACGGCGCGTCGCCCGGGCAGCTGATCAGGCCCGCGGCCGAGCACGTGTTGAGCAGGTAGCCGCCGCCCCTGGCCACCATGGAGGGGACGACGGCGCGGGCGGCGTACACGTGGGCCAGGACGTTCACCGCGTACAGGGTGTGCCATTCCCGGTCGGGGGCGTCCAGGCCGTGGCCGCCGATGACGCCAGCGTTGGAGCAGAACAGGTCCACCGGGCCGAACGGGGTGTCGGCCAGCGCGGCCACGTCCTCCTCCTTGGAGACGTCGGCGCGTACGGGGGTCGCGCGCGGGCCGATCTCCTTGGCCACGGCGGTGGCGCCCGCCTCGTCGAGGTCGGCCACGACCACGCCCTTCGCGCCCTCGTCGGCGAACCTGCGTGCCAGGGCGCGGCCGATGCCGCTCGCGGCGCCCGTGACGACGACGACCCTGTCCTGTACCCGCATGAGCGCTCTCCTCCCGGCGCCTACCCACCACGCATACCGAACATGATTCTACTGCGGGGAGGGGCAAGCAGATGAGAGGTTTCTCATCTGCACCTCAGCGTGGTCTCCTCGAAAGGCGGCAGGGTCGAGCGCATGAAACATCGGGGAACGGTGATCCTCCTGGCCCTCGTGGCGGCGGCGGCCGGGGTCATGACGGTGGGGCTGGTGCGGGCGGCCGACGAAGAGCTCGACCTGGGCGGGCCCGTCGTGGTCTCGCCGTCGTCCGGCCGGGGCAGCGCGGCCAGGCCCGTACGCGGTGACGACGGGAGCGCGCCCGAGCAGCCCGGACGCGCGGGCGATACCGGCGAGGCCGAGCCGGTGAGCTCCGCCAAGGCGTCACCGGAGGCCGGCCCCGAGCCGTCCAAGAGCGAGGAGCCGGCCCGGGCCGAGCGGCCGGCCCCGCGCAAGACCAAGGCGGAGCCGGTCAAACCGCCCTCCCCGAGGCCGGGCGGCGGCGATGACGGCGACGACGACGATGATGGCGACGACGGCGGTGGCGATGACGGCGACGACTGATGGGAAGGCGGCCACATGCGGCTGAGCGCCCGGGCCCGGATCGTGGGCTGGATGCTCGTCGTCGTCGGAATCGCCCTGGCCGTCGCCGTCTCCGTGACCTGGTCCACCCTGCTCGCCCGCCTCGACCACCGGATGGACCTCGAACTGGGCAACGAGGTCGAAAAGCTCCGCCGCTACGCCGCCAGCGCGCACGACCCCCAGTCGGGGCAGCCGCTGGCCGACGTCGAAGACCTGATGATCGGCTACCTCCAGCTCAACGCGCCCGACCGGTGGGAGACCTTCTTCAGCATCCTCGACGGCAAGGCCCACAAGATCAGCGCGGTGCCGCCGCCCGTCCGCCTCGACACCGACGAGCGGTTGGTCGCGCGCATGGCCAGGGCCACCAGGGTCGAGCGCCACGAGATGGAGACCAGCAAGGGAACGGTCCACTACGCCGTGATCCCGGTCAGCGTGTCCGGCGACCCCCGGCGCGGCCACTTCGTCGTCGCGCACTTCTACGACCGCAACCGCGACGACATCGTCGACGCCGTCGGCGTGCTCGGGCTGTCCGCGCTGGCCGCGATGGCGCTGGCGGGAGCCGCCGGCTGGCTGGTCGCGGGGCAGGTGCTGTCGCCGGTGCGGCTGGTCCGCCAGACGGCCGAGCAGATCAGCGACTCCAGCGACCTGACCCGCCGGCTCGACGTGCCGGGCGACGACGACGTCGCGGCGCTCGCCTCGACGTTCAACCACATGCTCGACCGGCTCGAACAGGCCTTCGTCGTGCAGCGCCACTTCATGGACGACGCCGGCCACGAGCTGCGCACGCCGATCACGGTCATCCGCGGCCACCTCGAGCTGATGAGCGACGACCCCGACGACCGCGCAGAAACCCTCGCCCTCGTCACCGACGAGCTCGACCGGATGAACCGCATCGTCGACGACCTGCTCACCCTCGCCAAGGCGGAGCAGCCCGGGTTCCTCGCGCTCGACAACGTCGAGCTGGCCGACCTCACCGTCAGCGTCGTCGCCAAGGCCCGCGCGCTCGGCGACCGCCAGTGGCGGGTGGACGAGGTGGCCGAGGCCCGCCTGCCCGCCGACCGCCACCGCCTCACGCAGGCGCTCATGCAGCTCGTGGCCAACGCCGTGCGCCACACCGCCGACGGTGACGTGATCGCCGTCGGCTCCGCCGTGCGTGACGGGCGCGTCGAGCTGTGGGTACGCGACAGCGGCCCCGGCGTGGCACCGGCCGAACGCGAGCGGATCTTCGGACGGTTCGTCCGCGGCGCCGGCCGCACCGGCGCCCACGACGGCGCCGGGCTCGGGCTGGCCATCGTCAGATCCATCGCCCAGGCCCATGGAGGCACCGTGCAGGCGACGGAGGCACCTGGAGGAGGGGCCTGCTTCGTCATGTCCCTTCCGTTGTGGGAGCTGTGGAGGCTCAGTTGAACCGGATTCTGATCGCCGAGGACGAAGCGCGCATCGCCTCCTTCGTGGAGAAGGGGCTGCGCGCCAACGGCTTCGTGACCGCCGTCGTCGCGGACGGGGTGGCGGCGTACGACCTGGCCAGCGCCGGCGGCTTCGACCTGCTCATCCTCGACATCGGGCTGCCCTTGAGCGACGGGTTCACCGTGTTGCGGCGGCTGCGCGGGTCCATGGTGACCATCCCGGTGATCATCCTGACCGCGCGCGACAGCGTGAGCGACACGGTCGCGGGGCTGGAGGGCGGCGCCGACGACTACATCGCCAAACCCTTCGCCTTCGAGGAACTGCTGGCCCGGGTGCGGCTGCGGCTGCGGGCCGACCGCACGCCCGAGGTGACCGTGCTGCGGGTCTCCGACCTGTCGCTCGACCTGCGAACGCGCCGCGTCTACGTCGGCGACCGGGCGGTGGACCTGTCCACCAGGGAGTTCGCGCTGGCCGAGATCTTCTGCCGGCATCCCGACCAGGTGCTGACGCGCGAGCAGCTGCTCAGCCACGTGTGGGGGTTCGACTTCGACCCCGGCTCCAACGTGGTGGACGTCTACGTACGCTACCTGCGCCGCAAGATCGGCGCCGACCGCATCGAGACCGTGCGGGGCACGGGCTACCGCATGAGAGTTGCCTAATCCTCACCTCACCACCGCTTCACCCCCCACCACCAAGCTGTTCACCGGGAACACTGCGGAAGGAGCGGCTGTGCTGTCCGGATTGACGATGGACCTCGTGGCGATCGTCCTGCTCGCCTACGGCCTCTACTATCGGCGCCACCACCGGCGCGACCTGCTCTTCGCCTACATCGCACTCAACGTGGGCATCTTCGCGGTCGTGTCGCTGCTGCTGGTCCAGCGGGTCGACATCGCCGTCGGGTTCGGGCTGTTCGGCGTGCTGTCCATCATCCGGCTGCGATCCAGCGAGATCACCCAGCAGGAGATCGCCTACTACTTCGTCGCGATCGTGCTGGGGCTGGTCAACGGCATCGCCGCCGCCTGGCCACTGACCGCCCTCCTGCTCAACGGCGTGCTGCTGGCCGTCATGTACATCGCCGACCACCCCGGCCTCCTCGGCCGGACCCGCCACCAGCTCGTGACCCTGGACGTCGTGCACGCCGACCCGGAGGCGCTGCGGGTGGACCTGGAGAGCCGGCTGCGGGCCCGGGTGCTGCAGTGCGAGATCACGCAGGTGGACTACGTCCGCGACGTGACGGTGGTGGACGTCCGCTATGTGACGCCTAACGCGCGAGCAGGTGTGCGATGAGACGCCACCCAGGACGCCTCCGGCGCCCGACGGGCATGGCGGGCATGGCGGGCATGGCGGGCATGACGGGCATGACGGGCTCGGCGGGCTCGGTGGGCTTCCCGCAGTCGGCAGGAGAGGGGGGAACGACCGAACCGTACGCGGAGGCGCTGCTCGCGGGGGTCGCCGCCAGCATGCCGCCGATCGGGCTGGAGGACGTGCCCGAGCTGATGAGCCGGATGGACCACAAGTACATCGTCACCACCGCCACCATGGCGCGGCTCGCGGCCGAGCTGGGTGAGCGGTTCCTGGCGTTGGCGATCGAGGGCCGGCGGCAGTTCCGCTACACCTCCACCTACTTCGACACGCCGTGCCTGCTCACGTACCACCAGCATCGGCAGGACCGGCGGCGCAGGTTCAAGCTCCGCACCCGTACGTACCTCGACGGCGGCGGGCGGTGGCTGGAGCTCAAGCTCAGCGGCGGGCGCGGCAGCACCGACAAGCACCGCATCCCGTACGACAGCGTGCCCGGCGACACGCTCACGGACGAAGCGCTGGATTTCGTCCGCGACACGCTGCTCGGCGAGCTGCACCTCATCGCGCCCGAGACGCTGGAGCCGGTGCTGGCCACCGACTACAAGCGGGTCACCCTCATCGACCGGTCCGGCACGGCCCGGCTGACCTGCGACACGGGGCTGATGTTCCGCGACGGGCAGGGCAGCGCTCCGGCGCGGGGAGATCTGGTGCTGCTGGAGTCCAAGTCGGTCGACGGGAAGGCGCTGGTCGACAAGGTATTGCGCGGCCTGGGGGTCCGGCCGGTGAGCGTGAGCAAGTACTGCCTCGCGGTCGCCGCCCTCCTGGAGCAACCCGCCAACCGGTGGCAGCCCGTGCTGCGGCGCTACCTCGTCCACCGGCCGAGCCCCCGCCACCTGGCCGCCACCCGAGCGCCGGGGGCGGAGCCCGGCGGCCTCCTCACGGCGGCGGCCGAACGTCGGGACCGGCTGGCATAGTGATCCGCCATGAACGTCGCCCAGTGGCAGTTGCTCGATGAATCCGTCCGCGACCAGATCACGGAGGAGATCCACACGGCCGTGGCCGCCGGGCGGCACGACTTCGAACGCGTCGTCCGGGGCGTGCTCGAAACCTGGGCGGACGAGGTCGACGACCAGGCCCTGTTGGATGAAGCCGTCAGAGAGGTCACGGCCGAGGAGTTCGCCGCCCACCTGGCCGCCCAGGCCCGCTGGCCCGCGACCACCGACAACGACCGGCTCAGCCTGGCCATGGGCGAGCTCGCCCAGGCGGGGATCCTCGCCCGCGAGCACTACACGTGCTGTATGACCTGCGGGATCACCGACATCAGAGGCGAGATCGCCGGCCTGTCCGGGGTGCGCGGCTACGTCTTCTACCACGAGCAGGACGCCGAACGGGCCGTGGCGGGCGACGGCCTCTACCTCGCCTTCGGGCGCGGCGACCTTGAGGACGCGCCCCGCGCCGACCGGATCGGCGCCGAGATCGCGGAGGCGCTCCGGCGGCGGGGGCTGCGGGTCGAGTGGGACGGCGATGCCGGGCAGCGCATCCACGTGCCGATGACCTGGCAACGGCGCCGCTTCGCCTGGCTGTCGCACCATCCGCAGCCCTCAGGCCCGCAGCATCCGGAGCGGGGTGAGACCCGCGCGCCTGACCCTCGGCCTGGGCTGCGCGTCACCTTCTGCGACTACGCCTGGGCCGCCTACTCGGACGACCCGGTCGTCATGACGGCCCAGGAGAGCCGCGACCTGCTGCTGTGGCTGACCTCCCGCGACGGCAACTTCGCCTGCTACGAGGGCCGGTCGGGCGACGTGCTCCAGCTCGCGTGGGAGGGCGGAACCCGCCTCTGGGCCGAGACGCCGGACGCGGAGGTCGGCTGCTCCCATGGGCGGTATGTGACGCTTGACGAGGCGCTGGCGATGGTCACGATCCTCGCGGAGGAGGACCGCATCGGGCTGCGGGACCTGGGGGACTTGGAACTGCTCACCTGGTCATGACGCAGCGGAGGGAGCGGCGCGCCGCAGGGCAGTGCAGCGCGGGCAGCGCGGTGGGGAGATGTGGGATTTTGGCGCGCGATTTGGCGATCATTACTACTATGGCTAACCGCTATCCATCGCGTCTCCGTTTGAGTGAACCAAGGATCCGTGAGTAACAGCAGCTTTGGGCCGGAGTCGACCGGTCGTGACCAGAACGCCGAGGGGTGGTCCGGTGCGTCGGGGCGTCCGCGGAGGCGCCGGCGCCCGTCCAGGGAAGGCGTGGGCGATCGCGGGGCCGCACCTCGCCAGGCTGACGGGCAGGCGCGTTTCGAAGGAGCCGGTGGTCCAGGTGACGGGCGGCGTGGGCGTCGGCGCGCGGGTGGTGCCGGTGCCGGTCACCCTGGGCGAGCGGTCGGCGCAACCGAGGGTGGTCGCGCTGCCCGGGCGGCCGGCGGGTCCGACGGCGGTCGCGGTGGTCGCGGCGGTGGGGCCGGGGATGGGGAAGGCGGCTCGCCTGTAGATGAGGGCGGGCGGAGGCGGCGTACCGGGTGGAAGCGGTTCATCCCGAGCTGGAAGCTGGTCGTCGTCGGGGTCGTGGTCCTGGTGGCGGGGCTGTTCGGGATGGTCATGGTGGCGTACGCGCTCACCCCGCTCCCCAAGGAGAAGCAGCAGCACGCGACCGAGCAGGGCAGCATCATCTACTACCGGGACGGCAAGACGGAGATCGCCCGGCTCGGCACCAAGCGGGAGATCGTGCCGATCTCGAAGATCCCGCGGCACGTCCAGGATGCGTTCATCGCCGCCGAGAACCGGACGTTCCGCACGGACCCCGGCATTTCGGTGTCGGGGATCATGCGGGCGGTGTGGAGCACGGTGACGGGCCAGCAGGTGCAGGGTGGCTCGACGATCACGCAGGAGATGGCGCGCGGCTACTACGACGGCCTCAGCCAGGAGCGGACGCTGGCGCGTAAGGTCAAGGAGATCTTCGTCTCGATCCGCGCGGGCAAGGAGATGTCGAAGGACGAGATCCTCGCCAACTACCTGAACACGATCTATTTCGGGCGGGGCGCGAACGGGATCCAGGCCGCCGCGCAGGCGTTCTTCGACAAGGACGTGGACAAGCTGACGCCCGCCGAGGGGGCGTACCTGGCGGGCCGGATCCAGAGCCCCGACGCGTTCGACCGGGCGGAGTCGGAGAAGAACTGGGCGCCGACCAAGGAGCGGTTCGCGTACGTGACGCGGGGCATGGCGATCGTCGATCCGGCGAAGTACGGGCGGTTGCCGGAGACGGCGAAGTTCCCGAAGCTGGCCAGGCTGGACAAGAAGGAGACCCTCAAGGGCATCAACGGCTACATGGTCGACATCGTGCAGCGTGAGCTGGAGAAGCGGGGGATCAGCCGGGAGCGCCTGCGCAAGGAGGGGTACCGGGTCACGACGACGTTCGACAAGAAGCTGATGCAGGCCGCGAAGAAGGCGGTCGAGAGCAACCTCGCGGCCGTCGGCGACAAGTACATCCACGCGAACATGGCCGCGGTGGATCCGCGTAACGGCCGGGTGGTCGCGTTCTACAGCGGCCACGACTACCTGAAGAGCTTCACCAACAACGCCTTCGACGCGAACAAGCAGGCGGCCTCGGCCTTCAAGCCGTACGTGCTGGCCGCCTGGCTGCAGAAGGGGTACAGCCTGCGGAGCTACGTGTCCGGCGACGGGCCGGTCACGCTGCCGGGCACGAAACCGATCGGCAACTCGCACGACGTGGGCCCGGCCGTGCAGATCGACCGGGCCACCGCCGAGTCGGTGAACACGGCGTTCGCGACGATGGCGCAGGAGGTCGGCCTGGAGGAGGTCGCGAAGATCGCCGAGGGCGCCGGGATCGACAAGGACGACGTGGAACGGGCGATCAAGGACCACGCGTACGGCATGTCCATCGGCGCCGGCCTGGTGACCCCGGTCGAGCAGGCCACCGGGTACGGCATCTTCGCCAACGGCGGCGTGCACCACGACGCGCACGTGGTCCTGACGGTCAAGACGTACACCGGGAAGATCGTCATGAAGGAGGCCGCGCAGACCAGAAGGGTCATCGGCCCGGACGCCGCCGCCGACTCCACCTACGCGATGCAGCAGGTCGTCAAGTACGGCACGGCGAGGGGCACCGCGCTGCCCGACGGGCGGCCGATCGCGGGGAAGACCGGCACGAACAACGAGAACAAGGAGGCGTGGTTCGTCGGGTACACGCCTCAGTTGTCCGCGGCGGTCGGGATGTACAAGGAGGTCCCGCAGGTCGATCCGAAGACGCGGAAGGTCCTCAAGGACCCCAACGGATATGCCCTGAAGAAGGAGGTCTCCCTCGGCAACATCCAGGGCGCCGGGACGCCCACCAAGATCTGGCGCGACTTCATGGCGGTCGCGATGGCGGGCAAGCCGGTCGAGCAGTTCCCGCCGCCCGCCTTCGCGGGGGAGCCGCACGACCTGGTACGGAAGCCGGCGCCGAAGCCGACCAAGGACCCGTCCGAGGACCAGGGCGACGACACCGGGGGCGACCCGGCCTGCGCGGCCGACCCCGCCTGCGCCGGCGCCCCCGACGACAACGGGGCCGTGGGTGACGATCCGCTGGGCGACGGCGGCGACCCGACGCTGGACGACAGCGGCGACAACGGCAATCACGGCAACAACGGAAACAATGGCAACAACGGCAATCACGGCAACGGCGGTGATTCCGGTGGGCCTGGTGACGGCGGCACCACCGTCGACGACGGCACCCAGCCCTTCGGCGGCGGCTGAGCCGCTGCACGCGATCAGGTGCGGTGCGACAGCATGCGGTCGAGCGGCGGCTGAGGCGCCGCACGCGATCAGGCGCGGTGCGACAGCATGCGGTCGAGCGGCGGCTGAGGCGCCGCACGCGATCAGGCGCGGCGCGACAGCATGCGGTCGAGCAGGATGGGCGCTGTGGTGAGCGCCGCCAGGCCGGCGCCCAGCCACGGGATGGCCTCGGTCCCGGCCCCGGCGTCGAGCACGACGGCGGCGAAGCCGGGCACGAGGCTGATGCCGAGCTGGAACGCGGAGACGGTGGTGGCGCCGGCCAGGGTTGGCGCCTGGCCCGCGATGGCGAACACCCGCCCGTAGATCGCCGGATTCAGGACGAACCCGGCCACCCCCAGGATCAGCACCAGGGGGACGACGGCGATCGCGTGCCTGGCGAAGGCTCCGAGCAGGACCGAGGTGGCCAGGATGCCGAGCGTTCCGGCCAGGAGGGCGTGGATGGGCAGCCGGTCGGCGATCCGGCCCCCGATGGACAGCCCGGCGAAGGCCCCCACACCGAACAGGGTCAGGATCGCGGGGATCCAGATCCCGGGCACGCGGGTGACGTCCGACAGGAACGCCGCGAGGTAGTTGTAGGTGATCATGTAGGCGGCCGTGCTGAGGAGGGTGGCCGCGTACACGATCCACAGCTGGGGGCGTCGCATCGTACGCAGCTCGTCCCGCACACTGGCGGTGCCGCGCGCGGTCGTGGCGGGCAGCGCCACCAGCGTCAGGATCGCGCCGGCGACCGTGAGGCCGGCCACCGCCCAGAAGCCGCCGCGCCAGCCGGTGAAGTAGCTGACCAGCGTGCCGGCCGGGCCGCCGGCCACCATCGCCAGGCTCAGGCCGCTGACGACGACGCCCGAGGCGCGCGCCGCGCGGTCCGGCGGCACCAGGCCGATCGCCGTGACCGCCGCCACCGCCCAGAACCCGGCGTACGCGAGGCCCGACAGGAAACGCGTCACCAGGAGCACCGCGTAACTGTCGGTCAGGACGCCGACCACCACGCAGGCGGCGAACGCGGCCTGCGTGGCCACCAGCGCCGTCCGGCGCGGCCAGCGGAGGGTCACGATGGCCAGCGGCGGGCCGCCGACGACCACGGCGGCGGCGAACGCCGAGATCAGCGCCCCGGCGGACGACAGGGTGATCCGCAGATCGCCGGCGATCGCCGGGAGGACGCCGGCGAGCAGGAACTCCGCACTGCCCATCGCGAACAGGCTCAACGCCAGCAGGTACACCCCCAGGGGCAGGCGGCCGCGCACGATCCGCGGCCGCCGCCCCCGTGCGGTCTCGACGCTCACCGGCCCGCCCCTTCCGCACGCCCGGCTTCCGAACGCCCAGCTTCCGGACGCCCAGCTTCCGGACGCCCAGCTTCCGGGCGGACACCTTCCGGGTGGACATCTTCCGAGCGGGCCCCGTTCAGGTGGGCGGCTTCCGAGCGGGCACTGGCCGGGTGGGCCTGGCGGCGGCGTTCGACGGAGCGTCGCACGTCCTCATCCGTCAGGTCGCCGTTGATGGCGAAGGCCGCGGCTGAGCCCATGCCCGCCGCGGTGATCACCTGCGCGCGCGGGTCGATGACGTTGCCGGCCGCCCAGACGCCCGGGACGCTGGTACGGCCGGTGCGGTCGGTGACGACCCAGCCGCCGTCGTCCTTGATGCAGCCCAGGCCGGTCAGCAGCTCGTCCTGCGGGACCATGCGCGGGAAGAGGAAGGCGGCGGCGCGGGGGAGCGCGCGGCCGTCGGTGAGCTCGATGCCGCGCAGCCGGCCGTCCTCGACGGCGAGGCGGTCGATCGTGCCGTCGATGACGCGCAGGCCGTGGCACTCCAGGCGGTCCCTGTCCTCGGGCGTCAGGTCGAGGGTGTGCCGGACGAAGAGCACGTCGTCGCTCCACTGGCGCAGCAGCAGGGCCTGGTGCACCGCGCCGGGGTGGGTGCCGAGGACGGCGAGGGGCTGGTCGCGTACCTCGTAGCCGTGGCAGTAGGGGCAGTGCAGCACGTCCTTGCCCCAGCGCTCGCGGACGCCGGGCAGGTCGGGCAGCTCGTCGCGCAGGCCGGTGGCCACCAGGACGCGGCGGGCCCCGAGCACCTGGCCGCCCGCGAGCCGGACGGTGAAGGCGGGCCCGCCGTCTTCGGCCGCGGTCGTGGCTGCGTGGCTGACGCCCTCGGTCGCTGGCTCGGGGCCGACGCCTCCGTCCACGGACTCGTGGCTGATGTTCTCGACCCGGCCCTCGATGAGCTGTACGCCGTACCGGGTGATCTCGGCGCGTCCGAGTTCGAGCAGTTCGGCAGGGGGCAGGCCGTCGCGGGACAGGAAGCCGTGCATGTGCGCGGCCGGGGCGTTGCGCGGCTCGCCGGCGTCGATCACGGCCACTTTGCGCCGTGCGCGTCCCAGCAGCAGGGCGGCGTTCAGGCCGGCGGCCCCGGCGCCGACGATCACCACGTCGAAGCTCAGCTCGCCGGTGTCGTGTGCGTTCATCGCCTTGTTCACAGCGATCACCTCCGGCGCCGATGGTGCGACCGAGAGGTCCCGGATGACAACTTCTGTTGCTGTTTCTGGAACAGTGGGAGGGGAGCGGTGTCCCCGTACGGTGAGGAGGAGCGGGATGGGAACGGTGCAGCAGCAGGCCGCGCTGGCCGAGACGCTGGCGCAGGTGGGGCCGCGGCTCAGGCGCATCCGTACGCAGCGGCAGGTGAGCCTGTCGGCGTTGGCCGAGGCCACCGGCATCTCCAAGAGCACGTTGTCGCGGCTGGAGTCGGGGCAGCGGCGCCCCAGCCTGGAGCTTCTGCTGCCGATCGCGCAGGCGCACCAGGTGCCGCTCGACGAGCTGGTCGGCGCGCCGGAGATCGGTGATCCGCGTGTCCGCGCCAAGCCGCTGGTCCGCAACGGGCGGACCGTGGTGCCCCTGACCACGCAGCCGGGGCCGCTGCAGGCGTGGAAGTCGATCATCCCGGCCGAGCAGAACGAGCCGCGGCCGATCACGCACGAAGGCTACGAGTGGATGTACGTGCTCTCGGGGCGGGTGCGGCTCGTCGTGGCCGACCACGATCTGATCCTGGGGCCGGGTGAGGCCGCCGAGTTCGACACGCGTCTGCCGCACTGGTTCGGGGCGGCGGGGGATTCGCCGGTGGAGGTGCTGAACCTGTTCGGGAGGCAGGGGGAGCGGATGCACGTGCGGGCCAAGCCTCGCTCTCGAGAGGGGAATTGATCGGATCGGTGCAGAATCGCCCGAGCTGACCTGGGGAGATACCACTTAGGAACTTCGTGGTGATTGGCAGGGACCTGTGCTTGAGCGCATTCACGAGATACCGGCCGCCGTGCTGAGCGCGGACGAGTACCTCGACGACTTCTGGCCGAACTTCCATCAGCTCGACGGCGTGTTCTGGAAGCTCGAACGGCTGCAGAGCTTCCGGGGCGAGCCGAGCTGGGCCGCGATGGTGGAGGGCGACTGGGACCGCTCGCTCAAGCTGGTCGACGACGGGCGCGGGGCGCCACGCGAGCGCCCGGCCAAGAGGTACCCCCGGCGGCGGATCCGGATCGTCGAGCAGCCGGTCACGTCGTACGTGCGGTGGGAGGCCCACCTGCTGGCCCTGAGAGGCGAGGCCGCCGAGCAGGTCCGGGTGCTCGACGCGGGCGAGGTGGCCGAGATCGAGGTCGGCAGGCGGCTGCCGGAGCTGGTCGTGCTCGGGACGGTGGCCATGTACGAGGTGACGTACGACGAGTCGGGAGCGCACAGCGGGGCCCGGCGGATCGACGACCGGGAGGTGATCGAGGCCTGCCAGGGGGAGCTCGACAAGCTGTTCCAACGGGGCGAGGAGCTGCGGCCCTACTACGAGCGCGAGATCATGCCGCTCCCCGCCCCGACGGTTCCGGTCTGACGGCTTCCCAGCCCGGGCGCCCCTCCCGAGGGTGCCCCTTCCAAGGGTGGCGGTCCCGAGGGTGGCGGTCCCGGGGTGGCGGTCCCGAGGGTGGCCGTCCCGAAGTTTTGACTTGCCTGGCGGGAAAGTCGAGTGTTAGCTTTCCTGGTAGGAAAGTCAAAGAGTGGAGGGATCGCCATGAACCACGCCGACGACGCTCAGGCCGGCCTCGCGGAGATCGCCAAGCGGCGCGACCAGGTGCTCGAGGGGGCCTCCCGGGGGCGGCATCGCGGGTGGGACGCCACCGGCATGGTGCTGATGGTCGCGGGGTTCGCGGCGATGGACCTTCCCGTGGGCAAGGGGCCGCAGCTCGCCTTGCTTCTCGTCGCCCTGGTCGCCGCGCTGGCCTGCTTCACCCAGGCGGGGCGGCGCAGCCGGGCGGTCCTGCACGCCTCCGCGCTGAACGGGCGGTTCTGGGCCGTGCTCGGCGGCTGCGCGCTCGCCGCCGGTGCCCTGGTGCTCGCCGCGGTGTGGCTGCTCGACGGGAGCGACTTCCCGCTGCGGAACACGGTCACCGGCGTGGTCCTCGCGGTGATCGTCGCGGCCGGTGAGCCGCTGTACCGGGCGCTGGTCAAGAGGCGGGCGGCGGCATGACGGTGCCCGCCGGTTTCGACGAGCTGATCCATCCGCCGACCCGGCTGGGGCTGGTGTCGTTGCTCGCGGCGGCGCAGTGGGCCGAGTTCTCCTTCCTGAAGGAGAGCCTGGAACTGACCGACTCGGCGTTGTCCAAGCAGGTCACGACCCTCGCCGAGGCGGGATACGCGGAGGTGCGCAAGGAGGGGGCCGGGCGCCGGCGCCGCACGCTGGTGATGCTGACGCCGCGCGGGCGGGCGGCCTTCGAGGGGCATGTCGCGGCCCTGCAACAGCTGGTCGGGCGCGCGACACCGGACCCCACGGAGGCCGGCCTCCCACGGTGAGGGCTGCCGTACGAAAGCGAAGGTGCCGTACGAAAGCGAAGGTGCCGTACGAAAGCGAAGGTGCCGTACGAAAGCGAGGGTGCCGTACGGACGGGAACGGTCAGAGGGGGAGGCCGCCGGTGGCGGAGCTGGTGGAGCCGGTCGCCTGGTAGGCGGCGATCGTGCGCTCGGCGATGCGCATCTGGTGGATCTCGTCGGCCCCGTCCGCGAAGCGGGCCCAGCGGGCGTGCTGGAACATGCTCGCCAGCGGCGTGTCCGTCGAGTACCCCAGGGCTCCGTGCACCTGGATGGCCCGGTCGATGATCCGGTTGAGGCTACCGGCCACGAAGTGCTTGGCCATCGAGACCTCCGTACGGAAGTCCTCGCCCTTGTCGATCTTCGAGGCGGCGTGCAGGACCATGAGCTTGCACTGGTACAGCTCCATGGCCGAGTCGGCGATGAGCCACTGGATGCCCTGCTTCTCGGCCAGCAGGGAGCCGTGGCTGTAGCGCTTGAGCGCCCGGTCGACCATCATGTCGAGGGCGGTCTCGGCCTGGGAGATCCAGCGCATGCAGTGGGCGAGGCGGGCCGGGCCGAGGCGGTACTGCCCGAGGCGGTGGCCGTTGCCGCGCCCGCCGAGGACGGCGCTGTCGGGCACGCGCAGGTCCTTGATGACGATCTCGCTGTGGCCGGTGGAGCCGTGCATGGTCTCCACCTCACGGACGTCGTTCCAGCCGGGGTTGGGCAGGTCCACGAGGAAGGCGGTGTTGGCGCCGCGTGAGCCTTCGGGCACGTCGGGTTCGGTGCGGGCGATGAGGATGGCGAAGCTGGCCCGGCGGGCGTTGGAGATGAACCATTTGTGGCCGTTGATGATCCATTCGTCGCCGTCCTGGACGGCTTGTGTGCGGATCAGGGTGGGGTCGGAGCCGGCCACCTCCGGCTCGGTCATGGCGAAGCAGGACATCTGCGTGCCGTCGAGCAGGGGCCGCAGGTACTTCTCCTTCTGCTCGTCGGTGGCCCAGTGGAGGAGGGTGTGCATGTTGCCCTCGTCGGGGGCCTGGCAGTTGAGCACCCACGGCCCGATGCGGGTCTTGGCCGCCTCCGACTGCACCATGGCCAGCTCCACGTGCCCGAGGCCCATGCCGCCCCATTCCTTCGGCATGTGGGGCAGCCACAAGCCCTCGGCCTTGGCCAGCGAGCGCAGGTGGAAGATCGTGCGCAGGTACTGGTCGCGGTCGCCCTCCTTCAGGTCCTCCATGGCCGGCATGACGGTGCCCTGGATGAAGGCGCGGACCCGCTTGCGGATCTCCTCGTGCTCGGGGGCAAGGGTGAAATCGATCGCCATTTCGGTATTACTCCTTGACGGGAAAGTGGCAGGCGAGCCAGTGGTCGTCGCCGACCTGCCTGATGTGGGGTTCCTCCGTGGCGCACCGCGGCGCGGCGCGCGGACATCTCGTACGGAAGCGGCACCCTGAGGGCGGGTCGACCGGCGACGGAGGTTCGCCACTGATCAACGTGTCGGCGGGCGGCAGGTCGAGACCGCCGCCGCCGGGGATGGAGGCGATCAGGGCGCGGGTGTACGGGTGCGCCGGGCGGCTGATCAGGTCGGCGCTGGGCGCCAGCTCGCACACCTTGCCCAGGTACATGACGAGGATGCGGTCGCTGACGTTCTTCACCACGGCCAGGTCGTGGGCGATGAAGACGAGGGTGAGCCGGTAGCGGTCCTTCAGGTCCTCAAGGAGGCCGAGGATCTGGGCCTGCACCGAGACGTCGAGCGCCGACACGGGTTCGTCGCAGATCACCACCTCGGGGTCGAGGATCAGCGCCCTGGCGATGGAGATGCGCTGGCACTGCCCGCCGGAGAACTCGTGCGGCCGGCGCTCGGCGGCCGTGGCCGGGTCGAGGCCGACGGCCTCCAGGACCTCGTCCACGCGGTCGCCCGGCAACTGCCAGACGCGCGGGCCCTCGCCGACGATGTCGCGGACGCGGCGGCGCGGGTTGAGCGAGGAGATGGGGTCCTGGAAGATCATCTGGAGGCGCCGGCGGGTCCTGCGCAGGGCCTCGCCGCGCAGGGCGGTCAGCTCCAGGCCGTCCAGCCTGACCGAGCCGGAGCGCGGCGGCGGGAGCTGCACGAGCGCCCGCGCGGCACTGGACTTGCCGCAGCCGGACTCGCCGACGATGCCGAGCGTCTCGCCGCGCGCCAGGTCGAAGCTCACTCCCGAGACCGCCCGGACGGTGCGGCCCCGCCCTGCGGGGAACTCCACCACCAGATCCTCCACCCGCAGCAGCACCTCGTCATCAGGGCGCAGGTGCGCGGTTCCGCTACCGGCCACGGCTGTCAGCTCCTGTCGTCCTGACGTCCTGCTCGGCGGTGGTGCCCGGGCGCGGGTACCAGCAGGCGTACGGGTGATGGTGATCCTCGGAGAGGGGCGGCGGCTCCAGCTCGCAGCGCTCCCGCGCGTACGGGCAACGCGCGTGGAACGCGCACCCGGCGGGCAGGTGCGCCAGGTCCGGCGGCCGGCCGGGGATGACGCGGAGCCGGTGGTGCACGGGGTCGGTGAGCCGGGGCGCCGCCTGGAGCAGGGACTCGGTGTACGGCATGCGGGGCCGCGCGAACACCTCGGCGGCCGGCCCCCGCTCGACGACCTTTCCGGCGTACATGACGATGACCTCGTCCGCCCACTGGGCGACCACGGACAGGTCGTGGCTGACCAGCACCACGGCCATGTCCCGCTCCGCGCGCAGCCGGTGCAGCAGCCGCAGCACCTGCGCCTGGATGGTCACGTCGAGCGCGGTGGTCGGCTCGTCGGCGAACAGCACGTCGGGCCGGCACGACAGCGCCATGGCGATCGTCACCCGCTGCCGCATCCCGCCGGACAGCTGGTGCGGGTAGCGGCGCAGCATGCGGACGGGGTCGGGGATGCCGACCGAGGCGAGCAGCTCGACCGCCTCGGCGCGGGCCTGGCGGCGGCTCATGCGCAGGTGCACCCGCAGCGGCTCCATGACCTGGGTGCCGATCGTGCGGACGGGGTTCAGCGCGGTCATCGGGTCCTGGAACACGGTGCCGAGCCGCCGGCCGAGGACCGGGCGCATCTCGGCGGGGCCGTAGGCGGTCAGGTCGTCGCCCGACAGGTACACGTGGCCGCCCCTGATCGAGGTGCCGGGCAGCAGGCCCAGGACGGAGCGGATCAGCATGGACTTGCCGGACCCGGACTCGCCGACGATGGCCAGGGTGCGGCCGCGGTCGAGGGTGAACGAGACGCCGTCCACGGCCTTGACGACGCCGCGCGGCGTGACGAAGTGCGTGCGCAGCTCCTCCACCTGGAGGAGGGTGTCGCGGACGGGATGGGTGGGGGTGGGCAGCGGGAGCGCGGCGGGCGCGCGTACCGGCTCCAGGCCGATCTCGCGCACGTCGGTCAGCGCCCGCAGCCGGTCGCCGACCAGGTTGAACGACAGCACGGTCAGGAACATGACGACCGAGGGGGCCAGCACGACGTGCGGCGCGGTCTCCATGAGCGTGCGGCCCTCGTTGATCAGCCCGCCCCAGGTGGGGGTGGGCGCCTGGACGGACAGGCCGAGGAAGGCCAGGCTGCCCTCGGCGACCACGACCACGGCCATGCCGATGAAGGCGTAGGAGGCGGCGGGCACGGCCACGTTCGGCAGGATCTCGCGCCACAGGATGCGCCGGTCGCGGGTGCCGAGCACGCGCGCGGCCAGCACGAACTCGCGCTCGGCGAAGCTGAGCGTGGCGCCCCTGATGAGGCGGACCCAGGAGGGCACGCCGAGCACGCCGAGGACGATCAGCACGTTGCGCAGGTTCGCCCCGGCGAAGGCGACCACGGCCAGCGCGAACACCAGCGCGGGGAACGCCTGCGCCACGTCGTTGACGGCCATGATGACCGCGTCGGTGGCCCTGCGCCGGTAGCCGGCCAGGATGCCGAGCGGCGCGCCGACGCCCAGGCCGAGCAGGACGGCTCCGAGGCCGACGCCGAGGGAGACGCGCGCCCCGTACACGACCCTGCTGAGCACGTCGCGGCCGAGCCCGTCGGTGCCGAACGGGTGCGCGGCGCTGGGCCCCGACTGCGGCGGCCCGGCCAGCGTCTCGTCGTAGCGGGCGAACGGCAGGAAGTCGGCCAGCAGCGCGGCGAGCAGCACCAGCCCGATCCAGCCCGCCGCGAGCCAGACCCCGAAGCCCAGCCGCCTACGCACGACGGATCCGGGGATCGACGGCGGCGTACACCAGGTCCACCGCGAAGTTCACGACCACATAGCCGACCGAGATCAGCACGACGCCTCCCTGCACCGTCAGGTAGTCGCGGGAAAAGATGGAGTCGACGATGAGCCGCCCGACGCCGGGCAGGCCGAACAGGGTCTCGATGATGACGGTGCCGCCGATGAGGGCGCCCAGGTTGAGGCCGACGGCGGTGATCAGGGTGATCGCGGAGGGGCGCAGCGCGTGCCGCCACAGGATGCGGCGCGGCGACAGGCCGCGGGCGCGGGCCAGCGTGATGTAGTCCTCCTGGAGGGTGGCGATCAGGTCGGTACGCAGCAGCCGCGCGTACACGGCGAACTGCCCGCAGCCCAGCGTCACGGCGGGCAGCACCACGGAGGTGAGGTTCCAGCCCAGGTCGACCGACAGGGACGTCCAGCCGGTCGCGGGCACCACCCGCCAGGTGACGGCGAACAGCAGAATCAGCAGCACCCCGAGCACGAACACGGGCGTGGACAGCAGCGCGAAGCTGAGCGCGGTGAGCGCCTGGTCGAGGGCGCGCCCGGCGCGGCGCGCGGCGGCCACGCCGACCGGGACGGCCAGGCCCAGCGCCACGATCTGCGCGGCGACCAGCAGCTCCAGCGTGACGGGCAGCCGCTCGGCCAGCTCGGCGCCGACCGGCATCCTCGTGATGTACGAGGTGCCGAAGTCGCCGCCGGCCAGGCCGCCGAGCCAGTCGAGGTAGCGCACCAGCAGCGGCTGGTCCAGCCCGAGCTCCTGGCGCAGCCGCGCGCGGGACTCCTCGGTCGCCGACAGGCCCAGGATCTGCGTGACCGGGTCGCCGGGCAGCAGGTTGAGCAGGACGAACGACAGGAACGTCACCACGACCAGCACCACCAGGAGCCGGGCGAGCCGGTGGAGGACGATCACCGCTCGCTGACCCAGAGCTGGGTGAACGGGTGGTACGGGATGGGCGAGCCGGTCAGCGGGAGCCCCTTCTCGCCGTCGGGCAGGACGTGCTCGCCGATGCCGCGCACCTTGGTCTTGGCGATGACGGCGCCGGTGTTGAGGTGGTCGACGAACACGTACGGCACCTGGTCGCGCAGCCGTTGCTGCACGGTGGCGTACGCCTGCTTGCGGGTGGCCTCGTCCGGGCTCATCCGGCCCGCGTCGAGGGCGGCGCTCAGCTTCTCGTCCTTGAGCCTGGTCATGTTGAGCGAGATGGCGCCGACGGGCTTGGCGTAGGCCTGGTGCATCCAGACGTACTCGCCGTCGGGGTCCTGGGCGGAGAACTGGGTCCACACGGTGGCGGAGAAATTGCCGGTGATGGCGCGGTTGATCAGGTCGGCCTGGTCGGCCTGCTTGATCGACACCTCGATGCCGGCCTTGCGCCACATGTCCTGGGCCAGCTCGACGCCCTGCATGGTGTTCGGGTCGGGGGTGGAGATCAGCTCGAAGCGGATCGGGCCCTTCTCCGCCTCGACCTCCTTGACCAGGGCGGTCGCCTTGGCCAGGTCGTAGGCGGGGTAGCCGCCGGGGGCGTACCAGGGGGAGTCCTTGGACCAGGGGCCGTCGGCGGGCTCGGTCAGGCCGCCGCGCAGGGTCTTGATGACGGTCTCGCGGTCCATGGCGTGGGCCAGGGCCCTGCGTACGCGTACGTCGTCGAGCGGGGGCACGGCGGTGTTGAGCAGGAACATGTACTCGGCGACGGCCATGCCCTGGGCCCGGTGCACGGTGTACTGGTCCTTCATGGCGCCGAACTTGGTCAGGTCCTCGTCGCGGGAGGTGCCGATGGCGTCCACGCCGCCCGCTTCGAGGGTCTGGGCGCGGGTCTGCGTGTCGGGCAGGATCCTGAACTCGATCTCGTCCAGGTACGGCAGGCCGGCGCGCCAGTAGTGCGGGTTGCGGGTGACGACCATGCGGTTGTCCGGCACGTACTCCTTGAAGACGAACGGCCCGGTGCCGACGGGCTTGAGGCTGGCCGTCTTGGGGTCGTTGAGCGAGGCCGGCGGGACGATCATGCCGGTCTGCACGGCCAGCAGGTACGGGAAGGCCACCCACGGCTGGTTCAGGACGACCTTGACCGTCATCGGGTCGGCCAGCTCGAACGACTTGATCGGCATCATGGCGGCGGCGGTCAGCGGGGAGCGCTTCTGGGCTTCGAGGTTGGCCTTGACGATGTCACCGGTCAGGGAGATGCCGTCGGAGAAGGAGATGTCCGGCCTGACCTTGATGGTCCACTCGTCGTACTTCTTGCTGGGGGTGAGCGATTCGGCCAGGTACGGCTTCCAGGAGCCGTCGGCGGCCACGGCGACCAGCGGCTCGATGATGGTGCCCGTCATGCTGTAGCTCTGTGCCGCGAACTGGTCGGTGACCGGGTTGAACCCGTTGGCATCCGCGCTGACCGCGTAGACCAGGCGCCCGCCCTGGGTGGGGCCGGTCGCGGCCGGCGCTCCGGACTGGGACTGCGGTGGCGGTTCGGCCGGCCGCTGGCCGCTGCACGCCAGCATCACCATCGCGGCCAGCGACAACGTGACCGGTGTCCTCCAGCGTTTCATCCACGCCTCCTCCCGGCTGATCCCCCGAGAGCAATTTCACCGATAGTACTATCGGTGAAATTCCGCACAAGTGGCGCGGGAGAATCGTTACGGGAGGGGAGGGGACTCATGACGAGCACACCGCTCACGAGGAGTGAGGCGAAAGACCTGACCAGGCGCAAGCTCATCCGCGCCGCCCTGGCCATCCTCGACGAGGAGGGCGAGGCGGGGCTGAGCACCGTCAAGGTCGCCAAGGCCGCCGGCATCGCGCAGTCCAGCTTCTACGTGCACTTCAAGGACATGCAGGAGCTGCTGCGGGTGCTCGCCGAGGAGGGCGGCGAACGGCTGCGCGCCACCATGCGCGAGGCGCGCCGCAAGGCCCGCGAGCACCCCGGCGACCTCGGCCTGCACCGCGAGACGTTCCGCATCCCGCTGGAGTCGATCTGCCGGCACCCCGAGCTGCTGCGCATCCAGATCAGGGCGCGCCACGACCCCTCCTCCTCGCTGCGCGACTTCGCGGTGGAGACGGCCGCCGCCTACCGCGAGCACCACGCCGCCGACCTGGCTGCCCTCGGCTACACCGCCGACGACGAGCGCGACCGGCGGCGGCTGGAGATGATCGCCGACGGCATCAACGCCGCCACCAACGCCCTGGCCATGGGCCACCTGGAGGGCCGCTACCCCGACCTGGACGAGGCCGCCGACATCCTGACGGCCCTGTCACGCGGCGCGCTGCGCTGGCTGAGGGCGACCTCGAACCACGAGCCCTCCGACCCGTCCTGAACGGGGGCAAGGGGACGGTCAGCGCAGCAGCTCACCCGCCACGGCGGAGGCCGCGTCCGCGTCCAGGCGGCCGTCCAGCACCGCCGTGACGACCCGCCGCCTCAGCGTCGTCTCGAACGTGAGCGGCCGCTCCCACGCCAGCGCCTGCCCCACCCCCGGATACTCCTCGACCCGGACGAACCAGGGGTCGCCGTCCGCCTGGGCGAAGACGAGCGTCCAGTCCCGGCCCTCCGGCGTGGTGCCGGACATGGCCAGCCACGGGCCGGTGCTGCCGTGCACGGCCCGTTCGTCTCCCGGGAGGGTGGTCCTTTCCCCCGAAGTGCCTGGGGCGCGCCAGAAGAAGCCGCCGTAGCCGGCGCCCGCCCGGCCCTTGGTGGCCGAGCTGTTGATCTCCAGCGGCGCGCCGGTCAGGTTCGTGAGGGTGAACGCGAAGTCCAGCGCCCAGCCCTGCCCGAGCGGCCGGGCCGCCACCGTGCGCTCCTCGCGCGCCACCGGCCGGCCGTCCGGGCCGATCCACTCCAGGTGCTCGGTGAAGCCGCCGTCGTCGAGGCGGGTGAAGGCCACGTGCCGCTGCGTGCCGTGGTCGTCCAGCCAGGTCGGCCCCTGGTCCTTGACGTACGTGCGCCCGCCCCAGAAGTTCACCCCGCCGAGGTCGGAGATCGCCACCCCGACCCCGAGGTGGTGCACGTGGTCCTCGGGCCGGACCTGCGTGACCTCGACCCCGCCGAGGGTGCGCACCGCGTGCAGGTACGGGCGGGGCGAGTCGGTGGCGGGCAGGTCGGGGCGTGGCTCATAGACGGCGACCGGGCGCTCCGCCACGAGCAGCTCGACCCGCGTCCACGGCACGTCCAGCTCGGAGTAGAGCGCCAGCTCCAGCGCGCTCCGCCGGACCAGGTCGGTCACGCCGGGCAGCACCCGGCTGACGACCTCGCCGGCCGCGTCCCGCTCGACGAGCTGGTGCCGCTCGGGGATGGGGGTCGGCTCGGGCGCCAGCCGGATCGCGTCCAGCACCTGCGTGAACCGCTCGGTGGCCGCCAGCGGCACCAGCAGCTCGGCGCCCGTGCGGACGTGGTCGATGAGGTTCTCCAGCAGCCCCACCCGGTCGTGCACGGTCGTGGTGACCGAGCCGTCGGGCAGCTCCACCTTCAGCCGGTCGTGCGTGTACGTCAGCGTGGCCCGGCCCGCGTCCCCCTGCACGACGAGGTGGGCCTCGCCGCGCCCGCCCGTGCCCGGCGGCGGCTCTACGCAGGGCGCGCAGAGCGTGGCCGCCATCGTGATCGTGAACCCGTCCTCCAGCCGCACCCGCACGCAGGAGGTGTCGTCGGACTCGATCGGGTGGGCGCGGAACAGCTCGGTCTCGATCTCCGCGATCGGGCCGTCGGCCAGGGCCAGCGCGGTGGCGATGGCGTGCGCGAACGGGTTCGTCAGCGCGCCGTCCATCACGTCCACGCCGTCGAGGCGCCGCTTGCCGGCCCAGGAGGCGCGGGTGAAGTAGGCCGACGGGCGGTGCCAGGCGCCCCAGCCGCCGATGCCGCGCACCCGGCCGAGCCGCCCGTCCGCGATCAGCCTGCGCAGGGCGGGGATCGCGGCCGAGCCGAGCGACTGGAAGCCGACCTGGCAGGCCAGCCCCGTCTCCGCGACGACCTCGGCGATCCTGCGCTGCTCCTGCGGGCTGGGCGCGGGCGGCTTCTCCAGCAGCACGTGCGAGCCGGCACGCAGCGCGGCGATCGCGAGGTCGGCGTGCGTGTTGATCGGCGTGCAGACGATCGTGATCTCCGCGCCGGTCTTGGCGACCAGCTCGCCCAGGTCGGACGACTGGAGCGGCGCGCAGAAGTCCACCTCGACGGGTCGCAGGTCGCAGACCCCGGCCAGCTCGACCACGCCACGACCGGCCAGCTCGCGCAGGATGTCCAGGTGGTGCCTGCCGTGGCCCGTGGCGCCCGCCAGGACCACCTTCACGGGTGCCATCACGACCACCTCAGCCCGAGCCCGGCGTGCCCGCCCGCGCGCAGCACGCCACCGGCGATCTCCACGGGATACGGCTGCGCCAGCAGGCCCAGCCGGGCGAAGGAGGCGTCCTCCACGTCCTCGGCCATGACCGGCAGCGGCAGCGCCAGCGCGAGCTGCCCCGACACCTCGCCCAGCAGGTGCGGGTAGACCGGCACGTCGTACGTCCTGGCCAGCTCCACGATCCGCAGGAACGGCGTGATGCCGCCGACCCGCACCACGTTCGGCTGGACGATGTCGCACGCCCCGGCCGCCAGCAGGTCGCGGAAGCCGTAGGTGGTGTAGACGTTCTCGCCGACCGCGACCGGCACGTCGATGGAGCGGCGCAGCTCCACGTGCGCGGCCACGTCGTCGGCGGGCAGCGGCTCCTCGATCCAGTGCGGATCGAACGCGCGCAGCGCGGCCAGTGCCCGGCGGGCCCGGTGCAGGTCCCAGCGCTGGTTCGCGTCGATCATGAGCAGCCGGTCGGGGCCGATCACCTCGCGGACGGCGGCCACCCGCGCCACGTCCTCGGCCAGGTCGGGCCGGCCCACCTTGATCTTGACGCCCCGGTAGCCGGCCGCGACCCAGCGCTCGGCCTGCGCGACCAGCTCCTCCAGGGAGTAGTGCAGGTTGACGCCGCTGCCGTAGACCGGCACCTCCTCGCGCCGCCGGCCCAGCACGTCGGGCAGCGACTCCGTACCGCAGCGCAGGTCCCACAGCGCCAGGTCGACGCCGGCCAGCGCGATCGTGGTGATCCCGCCGGGGCCCGCCTCGCGCAGGTGCCGCCACAGCCGGTCCCACACGACCTCGGGGTGCGCGGGCAGCCCGATCAGCGCCTCGCGCAGGTCGTGGTCGAGCAGCGCCTTGACGGCGTGCGCGCCGATCTGCGGCGTCCAGGAGAAGCCGGTGCCGGTGCGCCCGTCCTTCAGCGTGACGTGCGTGACGATCACGTGGTTGTCCGGCACGTCCGCGCCCCACGGCCGGGGCAGCGGCGCGGTGCGCAGCTCCGTACGCAGGTCGGCGATCGTCATGGCGCGACCAGCTCCAGCCCGGTCTTGATCAGCGCCTCCAGCTCGGCCAGGTGCTCCTCGCTCACCTCGACCAGCGGCGGGCGGACGGCGCCTGCGTCCAGGCCGCGCAGCCGCACGCCGGCCTTGACCAGGGCGACCGGGTAGCCGGGCACCTTGCCGCGCAGGCGCACGAGCGGCGCGTAGAACTCGGTGAGCAGCCGCTCGTCGCCGTTCAGGTAGGCCAGCGCGATCTCCGGCGCGAACGCGAACACGGCGCTGGAGTACAGCTCCACGCCGATGCCCCGGTAGGCGGGCATGGTCAGCTCGGCCGTCGGCAGCCCGTTGAAGAACAGGAAGTCCGGGTATTGCTCGCGCACGGCCAGCACGGTGCGCTGCATGCGGTCGATGTCGCCCAGGCCGTCCTTGAGCCCGATGACGCCGGGGATGCCGGCCAGCGCCACCACGGCCTCCGGCTCCAGCACCACCGAGCCGCGCTGGTAGACGATCACCGGCAGCACCTCGGCGACCGCCCGCACGTACGCCTCGAAGCCGTGCCCGGGCCCCTGCGCGAGGTAGGGCGGCATGAGCAGCAGCCCGTCCGCGCCCGCCGCGCGGGCGGCCCGTGCCTGGTTCAGCGCCGCGCCGATCGGCCCGCCCGCGCCCGCGAACACCGGCACCCGCCCGGCCACGACCTCCGTGGCCACCCGCGTCGCCCGCGCGTGCTCGGCCTCCGACAGGGCCGAGAACTCGCCGGTGCCGCACGCCACGAAGACGCCGCCCGGCCCGTGCTCCATGCCCTGCCGTACGTGCTCGGCCAGCACCTGCTCGGCGAGCGCGCCGTCGGCGTCGAAGGGGGTGACGGGGAAGAACAGCACACCGCTGAGGTTCATTCGGTTACATCCTTGAGTTCGGTACGCCAGCTGCGCTTGGGCTGCCAGCCGAGCAGGCGCTGTGCCTTGGCGGTCGAGAAGGCGGGGGAGGTGCCGGTGAGCCCGGCGGCCAGCGTCTCGGTGCCGGGCACGACCTGGGGGAGCAGGTCGGCCAGCGGCTTCCTGGCCAGCGCGTCGGCGGCGCCGGCGAAGAACACCTCGCCGTTCGGCAGGTCGGGCAGCGCCTCGGAGAGCACGGCGATCATCTCGGCCGCGTCGCGGGAGTCGATGTAGTTGAACAGCGACACCCCGCCCAGCTCCGGCCGGTCGAGCCGCTCGCGCACCGTGTGGCCGGACTGCGTGGGCGCGCCCGCCCACTCCTCGGGCGGGATGACGAAGCACGGCCGGACGGCGGCCAGCTTGGTCGTGCCCGCCCTGGCGTACGCCTTCATGGTCTCCTCGGCGGTCACCTTGGACAGGTTGTAGGCGTTCCACGGGCGCACCGGGTGCTGCTCGTCGATCGGCAGGTACGCCGGCGTCCAGCCGCCGGGCGCGCCGTACCCCATGACGGTGGGGCTGCTGGCCACCACCACGCCCGGCACGCCCAGGGCCACCGACGCGGAGCACACGTTGTACGCGAGCTGCGTGTTGACCTTGAAGATCACCGATTCCGGAACGCTGAACGGGGTCGCGATCGCGGCCAGGTGGATCACCGACTCGGGCCTGAACCTGGCCAGGACCTCGAACGTCTCACCGGTGTCGGTGAGGTCGGCCGGCAGGGTGACCGCCGCCTCCGGCGGGGTGCCTGGGGCGCGGTCGACGCCGATGACCTCGTGCCCGGCCGCCGCGAGCGTGCTGACCACGCTGCGGCCGAGGCGTCCGGCGCTTCCGGTGACGAGGACTCTGCTCACCGTGTGGGGCTCCTTCAAGACTGCAAACAGTTGCACTAAACCTTCATGTCCGGAAGGGTGAAGCGTCAAGAGGCGATTTCTCCGCCGCCCGTCTAGCTGGGGGTTCCCTGGGACTCCTGGGGCAGGGGCGTGCGGCAAGCGCTTTCATCGTACTCGTTGGTTCTGCAAGCGGTTGCGTTAGGGTGTGCGACTGTGACAGTGACGATTCGTGATGTGGCCAGGGCCTCCGGCGTGCATGTCTCGACGGTGTCCCGGACGTTCTCCGCGCCGCACATGGTGAACGCCGCCACCCGGAGCAGGGTGCTCACGGTGGCCGAGGAGCTGGGCTACCGGCCCAACCGGGCGGCCAGGGCGCTCACGACGGGGCGTACCCACAACCTGGGCCTGATCGTGGCCGACATCGCCAACCCGTTCTTCCCGCCGCTGATCAAGGCGGCGCACTCGGCGGCCAGGCAACGCGACTACCACCTGTTCGTGGCCGACACCGACGAGGAGCCGGCGGCCGAGGAGGAGCTGATCCAGGCGTTCTCCAAGCAGGTGGACGGCGTGGTGCTGTGCAGCCCGCGCTCGTCGAACAAGGCGCTGGAGCGGCTGGCCGAGCGGGTGCCGTTCGTGGTGATCAACCGGCGGCTGCGCGGCGCGGCCACCGTGCTGATGGACGTCGGGCACGGGGCGAGACTGGCCGTGGAGCACCTGGCGGAGCTGGGGCACCGGCGGGTGGCCCTGGTGTCGGGCCCGGCCGGGTCGTGGACGAGCGCCGAGATCCGCACGGCGGCCGAGCAGGTGCCGGGGGTGGAGCTCGTCGTCATCGGCCCGAACGCGCCCACGGAGCGGGGCGGGTTCGCCGCCGCCGGCCGGGTGCGCGACTCCGGCGTGACGGGCGTGCTGGCCTACAACGATCTGGTGGCCATCGGGCTCATCGAGGGCCTGGGCGATCTGGGCCTGAGCGTGCCGGAGGACATGAGCGTGGTCGGGATAGACGACATCGTGCCCGGCCGGCTGAACCGCCCGAAGCTGACCACGGTGGCCATGCCGACGGCGGCCGCGGGGCGGCTGGCGGTGGACCTGCTCATCCAGGAGGTCAGCGCCACCACCTCGCTGGAGACCAGGCTCGTGATCAGGGACTCCACCGCTGCTCCCCGATGACGCAGCGTCTGCAAACGGTTGTACTAATCCAGATCGTAATTCATCAGACTTATTGGGTGGTCACGCTTGCTAGCTGCGGAAACGTCGTGTCGATATATCGGTAACGGCTATGTAACGCCTGCAAAGGGTTGACGCAACTTTCCCGCCAGCTATAGGAAAGCGCTATCCATTCACTTCTCGCCGGAAGGTCCGTGATGACTGAAGTTTCGGTGGCGGTGAAACCCCGGCGCGCGGTGCCCGAACCCGCCCGCGGCGGTCACCGCTCCACGAAACGGTCCCGCCGGGAGGCACGGGCCGCCTATCTCTTCCTGGCCCCTTGGTTCGTCGGCCTGCTCGTCATCACGATCGGCCCGATCTTCGCCTCCCTCTACCTGTCGTTCACCGACTACAGCCTCCTGGAGGAGGCCAAGTGGATCGGCTTCGACAACTACATCAAGATGTTCACGGAGGACGACCGGTTCCTGAACTCGCTTCAGGTGACCACGGTCTACGTGATCGTCTCGGTGCCGCTGCAGCTCGCCTTCGCCCTCGCGCTCGCGCTGGTGCTCGACCGCGGCCTGCGCGGCCTGTCGTTCTACCGCTCGATCTTCTACCTGCCCTCGCTGCTCGGCGGCAGCGTCGCGATCGCGATCCTGTGGCGGAAGGTCTTCGGCGCGGACGGCCTGGTCAACGCGGTGCTCGCGATGTTCGGCATCGAGGGGCCCGGCTGGGTGGGGCACCCCGACTACGCGCTCGGCACGCTGATCCTCCTGCACGTGTGGACGTTCGGCGCCCCGATGATCATCTTCCTGGCCGGGCTCCGCCAGATCCCGAGCAGCTACTACGAGGCCGCCTCCGTGGACGGCGCCGGCAAGTGGCGGCAGTTCAGGTCGATCACGATCCCGCTGCTGACCCCGATCATCTTCTTCAACCTCGTGCTGGAGCTCATCAAGTCGTTCCAGTCGTTCACGCAGGCGTTCATCGTCAGCGGCGGGAAGGGCGGCCCGGCCGACTCCACCCTGTTCTACACGCTCTACCTCTACCTAGAGGGGTTCAAGAACTACGACATGGGCTACGCCGCCGCGATGGCGTGGGTCCTGCTGCTCATCATCGCCGGGCTCACCGGGGTGAACTTCCTCGCTTCCAAGTATTGGGTCTTCTATGGCGACACCAAGTAGGCCGGTCCCGGTCCTGTTCCGCCCGTTCCGGGGCGGGCGGGTGGCCAAGCACATCCTGCTGATCGGCTTCGGCCTGGTCATGCTCTATCCGCTGCTCTGGATGATCTCCAGCTCGCTGAAGCCGGAAGAGCTCATCTTCCGCGAGCCGGGCCTGCTGCCCAGCCAGATCACCTTCGAGAACTACACCGAGGGCTGGTACGCGCTCAAGCACCCCTTCGGCTACTACCTGTGGAACTCCGCGGTGGTCACCGCCATCTCCGTGGTGGCGAACCTGGTGGCCTGCTCGCTGGCCGCCTACGCCTTCGCCCGGCTGAACTTCCCGCTGAAGAAGTTCTGGTTCGCGATCATGCTGGGCACCATCATGCTGCCGCACCACGTGACGATCGTGCCGCAGTACATCATGTTCTCCGAGCTCGGGCTGATCAACACGATCTGGCCGCTGGTCATGCCGAAGATCCTGGCCACCGACGCGTTCTTCATCTTCCTGATGGTGCAGTTCATCCGCACGCTGCCGCGCGAGCTGGACGAGGCCGCGGAGATCGACGGCGCCGGCTACTGGCGCATCTACATCAGGGTCGTCATGCCGCTGTGCATGCCGGCGCTGGCCACGACGGCGATCTTCACGTTCATCTGGACGTGGAACGACTTCCTCAGCCAGCTCCTGTATCTCAACAACCCCGACAACTTCACCGTACCGGTAGCGTTGCGCACGTTCCTGGACGCCAGCAGCGACTCGTCGTGGGGCCCGATGTTCGCCATGTCGATCATCGCGCTCGGCCCCATCTTCGGGTTCTTCCTGGCCGGCCAGAAATACCTGATCCGTGGTGTCGCCACCACGGGACTGAAGTAGCTCCTCCACCCCCCGACAGTGAACACCCATAGGAGGTAGAGCCGTGAGCTCTGGCAAGAAGATGTGGTCGGCGGCCCTGCTCGCCACCGCTGTGCTGGCGGTCACCGCGGCCTGCGGCAGTGGCAGCGGCGGCGGAGAGACCGCCGACGGCAAGATCAAGCTGCGCTTCTCCTATTGGGGCAGTGACGCGCGGCAGAAGATGACCGAAGAGGCGATCAAGAAGTTCGAGGCGAAGAACCCGACGATCGACGTCGAGGGCGAGTTCTCGGACTGGGCCAGCTACTACGAGACGCTGTCCACCAAGGTCGCCGGCAGCGACGCGCCCGACGTCATGAGCCTGGAGATCCGCGGCCTGCGCGAGTACGCCGACCGCGGCACCCTCGCCGACGTGACCGGCAAGGTCAACACCGCCGACATCGACGCCAAGGTGCTGGCCACCGGCGCCATCGACGGCAAGCAGTACGCCATCCCCACCGGCGTCAACGCCTTCTCCCTGATCGTCAACAAGGCTCTGGTCGAGCAGTCCAAGGCCGAGCTCCCCGACGACAAGACGTGGACGTGGGACGACTACGTCGCGCTGGCCAACAAGATCACCGCCGGCAGCGGCGGCAAGGTCATCGGCACGCAGCTGAGCTGGAACCCCGCCTACCTGCAGATCTACGCCACGCAGAAGGGCGAGCAGTTCTACAACGGCAACAAGCTCGGCGTGACGCCCGCGACCATCAAGGAATGGTGGTCGATCATGCAGAACCTGATCAAGGGCAAGGGCGCGCCGGACGCCGCCAAGAGCGCCGAGATCGGCGCCACCAGCATCGACCAGTCGCTGCTCGGCACCAACACCGGCGCCATGGGCATGTGGTGGAGCAACCAGCTCGGCGCCGCCACCAAGGCGTCGGGCCAGCAGCTCGACCTGCTGCGGATGCCGAAGATCAAGGGCGCCACCGTGGGCGGCATGTTCACCCAGCCCGCCATGTTCTACAGCGCCTCCTCCAAGACCGAGCACGCCGCCGAGGCCGCCAAGTTCATCGACTTCATGATCAACGACCCCGAGGCGGGCGCGATCATCCTCAGCGACCGCGGCCTGCCGGCCAGCTCCAAGGTGCTGGCCGCGGTGCGCGACAAGCTCCCCGAGGCCGACCA
Organism: [Actinomadura] parvosata subsp. kistnae; assembly: GCF_900323885.1. GTDB lineage: Bacteria > Actinomycetota > Actinomycetes > Streptosporangiales > Streptosporangiaceae > Nonomuraea > Nonomuraea composti. The sequence goes on from NZ_OOHJ01000018.1 coordinate 4,401,813, forward strand.
GAAGACGCTCACCTTCCTGGAGGAGAACAAGAGCGAGCTGAGCGACCCGCCGGCCGCCCCGCCGAAGGGCTCCAGCGCCACCGAGGACATCATCACCCGCTACTCCGAGGAGGTCATGTTCGGCCGCATGACCCCCGACGACGCCGCGCAGAAGCTGATCACCGAGGTCAACGCCTCCATCGCGGGCTGAGCCGAAAGGTCATTGGGACAGGCATGAGGTACGCGTTCGTCGGGCTCGGGCACCGCGCGCAGATGTACGTCGACGCGCTGCTCGGTGAGTGGCGCGACGCCGGCACCATCGTCGCCCTGTGCGACACCAACCGCACCCGCATGGGCTACTACGCCGAGCGGATCGGCGGACAGGTGCCGTGCTTCGCCCCCGAGGAGTTCGGCAAGGTGCTCGAGCTCGCCGACGCGGTCATCGTCACCACCGTCGACGCCACGCACGCCACGTACGTGTGCGCGGCGCTCGACGCCGGCCGCGACGTCATCGTGGAGAAACCCCTCACGACCGACGCCGACGGCTGCGCGGCCATCGCCGCCGCCGCGGAGCGCAGCACCGGCAGGCTGGTTGTCACCTTCAACCTCCGGTACTCGCCCCGCAACTCCGCCGTCCGCCGCCTCCTCCAGGACGGCGCCATCGGCGAGGTCACCTCGGTGCACTTCGAGTGGCTGCTCGACACCATCCACGGCGCCGACTACTTCCGCCGCTGGCACCGCGACCGGGCCCGCTCCGGCGGGCTGCTCGTGCACAAGTCCACCCACCACTTCGACCTGGTCAACTGGTGGCTGGGCGCCGCGCCCGAGCTCGTCTTCGCCCAGACCGACCTGCGCTTCTACGGCGCCGGCAACGCCCGCGAGCGCGGCCTGACCGGCCGCCCCGAGCGCGCCCACGGCGCACCCGGGCTCGGCACCGACCCGTTCCTGCTCGACATCTCCCTGGACGAGCGGCTCAAGCGGCTCTACCTGGACGCCGAGCACGAGGACGGCTACCTGCGCGACCGGGACGTCTTCGGCGAGGGCATCACCATCGACGACAACATGTCCGTCATGGTGCGCTACAGCAACCGGGCCGTCCTGACGTACTCGCTGCACGCCCACGCCCCGTGGGAGGGGTACCGCGTCGCCTTCAACGGCACCGCCGGGCGGCTGGAGCTGGACGTGTGCGAGCGGGAGTGGACGCCCCCGCACGCCGCTGTCGACCCGAGCGCGGCCTCCAAGGAGCACGCGACCGGCTCCTCCGAGCGGCTGCTGCTGCGGCGGCACTGGAGCGAGCCCGAGGAGGTGCCCATCGAGACCGGGGCCGGCGGGCACGGCGGCGGCGACCGGCTGCTGCTCGACGACGTCTTCCGCGGGCCGGGCGACGACCCGCTGAGGCGGCAGGCGGGCTACCGCGACGGCATCCGCAGCGTCCTGACCGGCCACGCGGCCAACGTCTCGGCCCGCACCGGAGCCCCCGTCCGCCTCACCGAAGACGGCACCCGTGTCGTCTGAACAGCTTGGGACCGCGCGGGTCTTCACCGAGCTGGCCGGGATCGCCGCCGCGCAGCGCGGCCTGTACCCGGTCCTGCCCGGGCCCGAGCTGCGCGCGGCGGCCCGGGACGCCATCGGGGTGCTCGACCTCGCCGCCGCCGACGTCCGCGTCGAGCGCACCTGGACCGACGGCGACCTGCACGGCGAGGAGCTGTCGTGGACGGTCGGGTTCGGGCCGCGCACCCGGGCGTACCTGCTCAAACCGCGCGACGCGGACGGGCCGCTGCCCGGCGTGGTGGCGCTGCACTGCCACGCCGGGATGAAGTACGCCGGCAAGGAGAAGATCGCCGACGGGCCGGAGCCGCCGTCACCCGAGGTGCGGCGGCTCAGGGACGCCATCTACGGCGGCCGGGCCTTCGCGAACGCGCTGGCCCGGCGCGGCTTCGTGGTGCTCGCGCACGACGTGTTGACGTGGGGCAGCCGCCGCTTCCCCCTGGAGACCACTGAGGGGCCGCCCGCCGCGGCGCAGCGTGGGGACGCCCCGGGCGCGCCCCTCAGTGAGACCGGCGCGGCGCCTGCCGGCGGGACCGGCGCGGTGGTTTTGAGCGAGGCCGATCGGTACGACGCGGCGGCCAAGGCGCACGAGCACGTCGTCGCCAAGTACTGCACCGTGCTCGGCACCTCGTTCACCGGCGTCGTCGCCGGCGAGGACCTGGCGGCGGCGGCCTACCTGCGCTCGCGCCCCGACGTCGGCGCGGTCGGCTGCGCCGGCCTGTCGGGCGGCGGCCTGCGGGCGGCGCTGCTCGGCGCCTTCGACCCGGACCAGCGCGCGGTCGTCGTCGCCGCGATGGCCTCCTCCTACCGCGACCTGCTCGACCGGCACGTGCCCAGGCACACGTGGATGTTGTGGCCGCCGGGCCTGGCCCGGCTGGGCGACTGGCCGGACCTGATGGCCGCCCGCGCGCCCGGCCCGCTCATGGTCCAGTACGCCCTGCGCGACGAGCTCTTCCCCGAGGAGGGCATGCGCCGCGCCCACGCCATCATCGGCGAGCGGTACCGCGACGCCCCCGAGAGCTACGCGGCCGTGTTCGCCGAGGTGCCGCACAGCTTCGACGTGCCGATGCAGGAGCGGGCCTTCGACTGGCTGGCGGCCCACCTCAAGGAGTAGGCCGCCGCACGCACGGCGGCTCAGCTCAGGGAGCAGGCCGCCGCACGCACGGCGGCTCAGCTCAGGGAGCAGGCCGCCGCTCGGCTGGATCGGTCAGTTGCCCTGCTTCCAGGTGGCGATCAGCTTGTCGTAGTCGAGGGTCTCGGGCTTGCCCCGCTCGTCGGCCAGCTTCGGCGCCGGAGCCCCGGGCTGGTCGAGCCAGTACTGGGCGGGCCGCTCGGGGTTCAGCTTGGGCGCGCACTGGCCGCCGTACCCCTGCCGCTGCTGCGAGAGCCGCTCCAGCCGGGCCAGGATCTCGTCCTGCTGCTTGGCCAGGTTGTCCATGGACTGCTGGGGCGTGGTCTCGCCGGTCACGGCGGTGGCCACGTTCTGCCACCAGAGCTGCGCCAGCTTGGGGTAGTCGGGGACGTTCGTGCCGGTCGGCGTCCACTGCTTGCGGGCGGGGGAGTTGTAGAACTCGATGAGGCCGCCGTACTTCTTGGAGTTCTGGGAGAAGTAGTCGCTCTTGATGTCGGAGTCGCGGATGAACGTCAGCCCGACGATCGACTTCTTCAGCGACACCGTCTTCGAGGTGACGAACTGCGCGTACAGCCAGGCCGCCGCCCGGCGGTCCTGCGGGGTGCTCTTCAGCAGCGTCCACGAGCCGGCGTCCTGGTAGCCCAGCTTGTTGCCGTTCTTCCAGTACGCGCCGTGCGGGCTCGGCGCGATGCGCCACTTGGGGGTGCCGTCGCCGTTGACGACCGGCAGCCCCGGCTTGGTCATGTCGGCCGTGAACGAGGTGTACCAGAAGATCTGCTGGGCGATGTTGCCCTGCGCGGGCACGGGGCCGGCCTCGCTGAAGTTCATGCCGGCCGCCTCGCGGGGCGCGTACTTCTTCAGCCATTCCACGTACTTCGTCAGCGCGTAGACGGAGGCGGGGCCGTTGGTGTCGCCGCCGCGGGTGACGGACGAGCCGACCGGGCGGCAGTTCTCCACCCGGATGCCCCAGTCGTCCACGGGCAGGCCGTTGGGGATGCCGGGGTCGCCGTTGCCGGCCATCGACAGCCAGGCGTCGGTGAAGCGCCAGCCCAGCGACGGGTCCTTGCGGCCGTAGTCCATGTGGCCGTAGACCTTCTTGCCGTCGATGGTGCCGTTGCCGTTGACCTTGTTGGTGAAGAAGTCGGCGATGTCCTCGTAGGCCGCCCAGTTGACCGGGACGCCGAGGTCGTAGCCGTAGGCGGCCTTGAACTGCTTCTTGATCTCGGGGTCGGTGAACCAGTCGTAGCGGAACCAGTAGAGGTTGGCGAACTGCTGGTCGGGCAGCTGGTAGATCTTCTTGTCGGGGCCGGTGGTGAAGCTGATGCCGATGAAGTCGTTCAGGTCGAGGGTGGGGGAGGTGACGTTCCTGCCCTCGCCGGCCATGTAGTCCGACAGGGGGAAGACGTAGTCGCCGCGCGAGTGGGTGCCGATGAGGTCGGAGTCGTTGACGTAGGCGTCGTAGATGTTCTGGTTGCTCTGGATCTGCGTCTGGAGCTTCTCGATGACGTCGCCTTCCTGGATCAGGTCGTGCTTGATCTTGATCCCGGTGATCTCGCTGAACGCCTTCGCGAGCTGCTGCGACTCGTACTGGTGTGTGGTGATCGTCTCGGAGACCACGTTGATCTGCATGCCCCGGTAGGGGGCCGCGGCCTTGATGAACCAGTCCATCTCGGCGAGCTGCTGGTCCTTGCTCAGCGTGCTCGGCGTGAACTCCTCCGACACCCACCGCTGGGCCGCGGCCTTGCCGTCGGCCTCCTTGTAGTCGCTGGCGGGCTTCTCCGCGCCCTGGGTGCAGCCGGCCGCTATCAGGGCGATGGCGGCCAGGCCGACGGCCGTGGACCTGCGTGCCCGATGCCTCATCGTACGGCTCCTCTCTTAACCCCAAATGCCGATCACGACCGCTACCAGCAGCGCGCAGCCGAGCGCGAGCCACATGGACAGGTCGGTGATCGCGATCCAGCCGGCCAGCACGACGGCGGCGCTGATCAGGCCGATGTAGAGCCGGTCGCCCCGGTCGGTCTCGATGCGCAGGAACCCCCGCCTGGCCACCGGCGGGGAGAGGCGCGCCCAGACGGCCATGACGACCAGCAGGAGGGCCAGCCCGGCGAACACCAGGGCCGTGGGGACGGTCCAGACCATCCAGTCGAGCATCGCTAGACCCTCCCCAGCGCGAAGCCCTTGGCGATGTAGTTGCGGACGAACCAGATGACGATGGCGCCGGGCACGATGGTGAGCACGCCCGCCGTGGCCAGCAGGCCCCAGTCGACGCCGGCCGCGCTCACCGTGCGGGTCATCGTGGCGGCGATCGGCTTGGCGTCGACCGAGGTGATCGTCCGGGCGATCAGCAGCTCGACCCAGCTGAACATGAAGCAGAAGAACAGCGTGACGCCGATCGCCGACCGGATCATCGGCAGGAAGATGCGGACGAAGAACCGGGGCAGCGAATATCCGTCGATCGCCGCGGTCTCGTCTATTTCCCGCGGAATTCCGGACATGAATCCTTCGAGTATCCACACCGCGAGCGGCACGTTGAACAGCATGTGCGCGATGGCCACGCCGAGGTGCGTGTCGAACAGGCCGACGCTCTGGTAAATCTGGAAGAACGGCAGCAGGAATACCGCGGGCGGGGCCATGCGATTGGTCAGCAGCCAGAAGAACAGGTGCTTGTCGCCGGCGAAACGGAAACGCGAGAACGCGTACGCGGCGGGCAGCGCCACGACGAGCGACATCACCGCGTTCAGCGAGGTGTAGATGATGGAGTTCAGATAGCTCGAATACCACGCCGAGTCGGTGAAGAAAGTGGCGTAGTTGGCGAAGGTGACCCGTTGCGGCACGAGCGAGAAGCTGCCGAGGATGTCCTCGTTCGGCCGGATCGACATGCCGAACATCCACAGCAGCGGCAGCATGAGCGTGGCCACGTACAACCAGAAGACCGTGCGCGCCCACGGCAGCCTCTTGGTCATCGCGCTCACCTCCCCGACCTGGTGAGCACGGTGAAGAAGACGTAGCAGAAGACCTGCACGATCAGGAAGTACAGCAGCGAGAACGCCGCCGCGGGCCCCACGTCGAACTGGCCGACCGCGATCTTCGACAGCAGGATGCTGAGGAACGAGGTGGCGTTGCCGGGTCCGCCGCCGGTCACCACGAACGGCTCGGTGTAGATCATGAAGCTGTCCATGAACCTGAGCAGGACCGCGATCGTCAGCACCCCGCGCAGCCGGGGCAGCTGGATGTGCCGGAACGTGGCCCACGCCGAGGCGCCGTCGATCTGCGCGGCCTGGAAGTACGGCTCGGGGATCGAGCGTAGCCCCGCGTACGCCAGCAGCGCCACCAGCGGCGTCCAGTGCCACACGTCCATGACCAGGACCGTGATCCAGGCGTCGGTGGAGTCCAGCGTGTAGTTGAAGTTGATGCCGAGCACGTTGTTGACGGTCCAGCCGCCCAGCCCGATGTCGCCGCGGGCGAAGATCTGCCAGATCGTGCCGACCACGTTCCACGGGATGAGCAGCGGCAGCGCGACCAGCACCAGCGCGACCGACACCCACACGCCCCTGCGCGGCATCACCACGGCCAGCGCCACGCCGAGGGGGATCTCCAGCAGCAGCACCTGCAAGGAGAACAGCAGCGTGCGCACGAGCGCGGCGCGCACCTCGGGGTCGCGGGAGATCGTCCGGAACCATTCCAGGCCGACGAAGACCCGGTCGACGGGGCTGAAGACGTCCTGCACGGAGAAGTTGACCACGGTCATCAGCGGGATCACGGCGGTGAACGCCACCGACACCACGACCGGCAGGACCAGCCACCAGGCCCGGTTGTCCTTGCGTTTCAGCGCCGCGCGCGGCGCCTCCTCCTCGGCCTGCGGCGGCTCCTGCGCGGCGACGACCTCGCCGCCCACCTGGCTGCCTGCGACGGTCACGCCGGCCCCCTTCCGTCGAGCGGCGCGAGGGAGCCGCATCTGACCTGGTCGCGGAACAGGAACGTGCGCTCGGCGGGGAAGTGCAGGTACTCGGCCGCGTCCGGCCGGTAGGGGGAGCCCGCCTCGGTCTTGGCGATCACCGGGTGCTCGCCGACCAGCGTGTGGACCAGGTCGTACGCGCCCATCCGGTCGATCCCGGTCACCCGGGCGGGCACGCCCGGCGAGGTGCCGGCCGGGGCGATCCGGACGAACTCCGGCCGCACCCCGATCCGCACCGGGCCGGGCGGCAGGTCGTCCTTCGTGGTGCCCACCTCGGCCGCGCCGACCCGTACGACGTGGCCGACGACCTCGGCGGGCAGCATGTTCATGCCGGGCGAGCCGATGAAGTGCCCGACGAACTCGTGCGCCGGCGACAGGAACAGCTCCGACGGCTCGCCCGCCTGCACGATCGCGCCCTCGTTGAGCACCACCACCTCGTCGGCGAACGTCAGCGCCTCCGTCTGGTCGTGCGTGACGTAGATCAGCGTGTGGCCGGTCTCGCGGTGGATCTCCTTGAGCTTGCTGCGCAGCGTCCACTTCAGCGCCGGGTCCACCACCGTCAGCGGCTCGTCGAGCAGGACGGCGGCCACCTGCGAGCGCACCAGGCCGCGGCCCAGGCTGACGATCTGCTGGCGGCCCGCGTCCAGCCGGCGTGACCTGCGGCCGAGCACCTGGTCGAGGCCGAGCAGCCGCGAGACCTGGCGGACCCGCCGGTCCACCTCCTGCTTGGGGACCTTCCTGTTCCTGAGCGGGAAGGCGAGGTTGTCGTAGACGGACATCTCCTCGTACAGGACGGGGAACTGGAAGACCTGCGCGATGTCGCGGCCCCTGGTGGGCACGCCGGTCACGTCGCGGTCGTCGAAGAAGACGCGGCCCTCGGTGGGGGTGATCAGGCCCGAGATGATGTTCAGGAGCGTCGTCTTGCCGCAGCCGCTCGGGCCCAGCAGCGCGTACGCCCGCGCGCTGCGCCAGGTCCACGTCATCGGCTTGACCGCCCACGTCCGGCCGCCGTCGTAGCTGTGGCCCACGCCCTCCAGCCGGATGTCAGCCATGCAGGTCCACCTCCGCGGCACTGGTGGCCAGCAGCCGGCCGCCCGACCCGCCCGCCTCGTCGAAGACGAAGATGTGCGCGGGGTTCACGTACGCGACCGCCGGCTCGCCGGGCGTGAAGAGCTGCGTGCCCGGCAGGTGGGCGACCAGGTGACGGCCGCCCTGGAGGAGGAGGTGCAGGAACGTCGCGCTGCCCGTCACCTCCGCGAGCCTGATCTCGGCGGGCAGCTCCAGCGCGCCCGGGCCGACGGGCTCGATCGTCACCTGGTGGGGGCGGATGCCGAGCATGACCGCCTGCCCGGAGGCGTGCGCGCGCGGCGCGGGGAAGGACGTGCCGAGCAGCTCGATCCGGCCGTCCCTGACCACGCCGGGCAGCAGGTTGAGCGGCGGGTCGCTGAGCGTGGCCGCCACCGCGAGCGTCGGCGGGTGCGCGTACATGTCGGCGACGTCACCGGCGTGCTGCACCCGGCCCTCGCCCAGGACCACGGTCGGCGCGGCGAACGTCAGCGCCTCGTTCGGATCGGCGGTCGAGTAGAGCACCACGCCCGAGGAGCCGCCGAACATGGTCTTCAGGTCGGCGCGCAACTGCTCGCGCAGCTTGAAGTCCAGGTTGGCCAGCGGCTCGTCGAGCAGCAGCACGTCCACGGGGCGGGCCAGCGCGCGGGCGATCGCCGTGCGCTGCTGCTGCCCGCCCGACAGCTCGGACGGGCGGCGCTCCAGCAGGCCCGCGATGCCCATCAGCTCGGCCACCTCGCGCACCCGCCGGTCGATGCCGGCGCGGCGGAAGCGGGGGTCGAGGCGGAGGGGGGAGGCGATGTTCTCGTAGACGGTGAGCGAGGGATAATTGATGAATTGCTGGTAGACGAAAGCCACCGAACGTTTTCGCACGGAGATTTTCGTGACATCTTTCCCGTCGACCACGACGCGGCCCGAATCGGGCGTCAGCAGGCCGGCGACGACGCGCATCAACGTCGTCTTTCCGGCCGTCATCGGGCCGATGAGGGTGGTCATTCCGTCGGATAATTCGAGGTTGATGTCGTCGAGCCAGGTCTCTCCGCGCTGCCGTACGGAGATGCCGTCGAGAATCACCGTCACTGTGCCCGGTCCTCTCTGCTTCCCTCCCTTCTAACATGATCTGTATGGGCCTGCAAAGAGCGCTTGTGTGACGCTTGTGAACGGTGTTACCGCCGTTTTTCCGCGGCCGTTTCCGGTGATTGGCCATGGCTATCACGAAAATGGCCGGGCCCCTGGTCGCCGCGGGTGCTCAGGGGCCGGCGGGGTCATCCGCGATCAACGAGTGAAGATCTTCGTCACCAGCTCGCGCAGCCGTTCCCGCTCGGCCCGGGTCAGCGGCGCCAGCGTCTCCCGCTCCACGCGCTCCACCAGCTCCCGCGCCCGCTCGAACGCCCGGCGCCCCTCAGGGGTGAGCGACAGCCGGTAGCGGCGCCGGTCGGCCGGGTCGCGGTCGCGCTCGGTCAGCCCCGCCGCGATCAGCCCGTCCATCAGCCGCACCATGTCGCTCGGGTCCAGCCCCAGCCGGTCGCCGACCTCGCGCTGCGCGGCCGGCCCGAAGTCGGCCAGCGCCGCCAGCGCCGCGAACTCCCACAGGCTCAGCCCCGTCTCGTCCGCCAGCCGCCCCGCCAGGGCACGCCGGCTGCCCGCGCCGACCTTGTGCAGGACGAACGTGGTGGTCGCGAGCAGGGTGGGCGGCAGGTCCATGGTGTCCAAGTGTAGGGTGTCACCAATCATTGGTGGTCACCAACTATTTGGAGGCTTCAGGATGGACGCCCTCTACCCCCGCCTGCTGGTGCGCGACTTCCCCGCCGCCGTCGCCTTCTACCGCCCCGTCCTGCGCGAGCTGCTCGGCGTCGAGCCGGTGAAGGTCCTGCCCGGCTACGCCAACTGGGACATCGGCGGCGAGGCCGGCCTCGTCCTGTTCGGACGGAACCGGCTCGCCGAGGCGATCGGCACCGCCGACCTGCCGCCGTCCGGCCGGGACACGGCGATGCTGGTCATGAAGGTGGACGACGTGGACGCCGCGGCCACCCGCCTGGCCGGGCACGGCGCCACCGTGGTCGCCCCGCCCCAGGACCGCCCCGACTGGGCGCCCACCCTGCGCACCGCCCACCTGCGCGACCCCGAGGGCAACCTCATCGAGCTGCAGTCGTACTGATCGCCTGGGTCAGGGGAGGATCGAGTCCACGTACCCGCCGTCCACCCGCACCGCCGCGCCCGTCGTCGCGGACGCGAAGGGCGAGCTCAGGTAGACGACCAGATTCGCGATCTCCTCGGGCTCGATCAGGCGCTGGAGCAGCGACTGCGGCCGGTGCAGCCGCATGAACTCCCGCTGCGCCTGCTCCCACGGCAGCTCCCTGTCCACGAGCTGGTAGACGAACTCCTCCACGCCCCCCGTGTGCGTCGGCCCCGCGATCACCGAGTTGACCGTGACCCCGCTGCCGGCGGCCTCCTTGGCGAACCCCCTGGAGACCGCCAGCAACGCCGTCTTCGTCATGCCGTAATGGATCATCTCCTGCGGGATGACGACCGCCGAGTCGCTGGCGATGTACTGGATCCGGCCCCAGCCGCGCTCCCGCATCCCCGGCAGGTACGCGCGGGTCAGCCGGACCGCCGCCAGCACGTTGACCTCGAAGTAGCGCCGCCACTCGTCGTCATCGATCTCCAGCGCCGGCTTCGCGCCGAAGATGCCCAGGTTGTTCACCAGGATGTCCACGTGCGGCAACATCCGGACCACCTGCTCGCAGCCCTCGTCGGTCGAGACGTCGCCCGGCGCCGCCACCAGGTCGTAACGGAGCTGCTCGCCGCCGACCCGCTCGGCCTCGATGCGCTCGCCGTCCATCCGCTCGATGGCCGCCGCGACCGAGCCCTCGCCGCGGCCGTTGACGCCCACCCGGGCCCCCGCCCGCGCGAGGCCGGTCGCGATGGCCGCGCCGATGCCCTGGGTCGAGCCGGTGACCAGCGCCGTCTTACCACTGAGATCGATCCGCATGATGTCATTCTCCGCGATCGGATCGTGACTGCCCGCGGCGGGGTCGCCGCGTAGGCTGGAGGACGGGCGTGAAAGGGGCGTGAGTGCAGAAGGCTCTGTGGCTGGTCGTGGCGGTCGCCTTCGTCGTGGGCATGGTCGTCCCCGGCGACCCCGAGCCGCAGGACTGCCCGGCCCGCGACACCCGGGTCATCGCCCCCTACGCCGTCACCGGCTACTGGGTGATGCCGCGCGCCGACCGGTGCGTCACCCAGCGCATGGTCGAGGCCATTCACGCCATCGGCGGCGACACGCTCATCACCTTCGGGCCCCGGTTCAACGCCCGGCCCGACCCCGACTTCCCCGCCTGCGCCGCCGACGGCCGGCCCTGCGCCGAGGTGCCCGGCGTGCGCGTCCGCCACGTCTACACGTACGCGACCAGCGAGGAGTTCGGGCCCGGCATGCTCCGCTGCCCCGGCATCGACCGGCGGATCGACGGCGGCGGGCGTACCTTCTACCGGCTGACGCTGGCCGCCACCTGCACCGCCACCGAGCACGACCTCGTGCTCGTCGCCACCGACGGCGACGGGCTGGGCAACCTGATGCGGGAGGCGCACGCGTACGGCATGACCGTCTACCCCGGGCTGCCCGCCGCCGCGCAGCGCGCCGACAAGCCGTGGGAGCCCGACACCGCCCACACCGCCGCGCTCAACGCGTTCACCGCCCGCGTGCTGGCCGACTACCGGGCCCGGTTCGGCGGGCTGGCCTCCTTCGGCGGGGTGTACCAGTCGTTCGAGCTGGCCATGCGCAAGCGGGCGCGCAACGACCCGATCATCTCCCTGTACGCCGCCCAGCACGCCGTCGTCGCCGCCGCGCTGCCCGGCAAGAGGATCGTCGTCAGCCCCTACATCGACGCCCGGCGCGGCCGCGGCTTCCCGCCCTCGCAGGTGGAGCAGGGGCTGGCCGCCATCGCGGGCACCCGGGCCGGCGCCCCCATGGCCGTCGCCGTCCAGGACGGGCGCGGCACCGGCAAGGTCCCCGTCCACGGCCCCCAGGACGGCCCCGCCAAGGTGGCCCCGCGACTCGTCCCCGTCGTCGGGAACGTCACCAACGAGCAGGCGTACTACGGCCCCACCAGCGCCTACATCGCGGCGGCGGCCCGCCGGGTGCCCGACGGGGTCGAGCTGTGGGTGAACGCCGAGGGCTTCGAACCCACACCCGCTGCCGGCGAGTGCGGGCGCGCCGACCCGCTGCCGCCGCGCGGACGCACCACCAAAGCCCGGCTCGACCAGCAGGTGATGGCCGCGGGACCGCACGCCGCCAAGATCATCTCGTACGGGTGGGACCCCTTCTTCACCTGCCAGGCCCGCTACGACACGCCCTCCCTGGCCGACGACATCGCCGCCGGCTGGCAGCAGCCGATCATCGTCAACGCGATCCCGCAGGAGCTGGACGGGCGGCCCGGCGTCCTCGTCGAGGGCTACCACCTCACGGGCGGCACCCTGCGCTTCGAACCGGGCGGCGCGGTCGTCCCCCAGGAACGCCACTGGCCGGGCCGGCCCTCGCAGGGCCGGCCCGATCCCACCGGGGCGGGGCCCGAATCGACCGAGGCCGGGCCCGCACCGACCGGTGGCTCCGGGCCCGGACCGACCGAGGCCGGACCCGCACCGACCGGTGGCTCCGGGCGCGCACCGGCCGGGGGCGGGCCCGGAACCGCCGAGGCCCGGCTCGAATCCGCGTGGGTCCCCTACACCTGGCCCTGGACCACCGTCACCGCCACCAACGCGGCCGGCTACACCAGCACGAGCGGCTACACCCGCGATTCTGTCGGTGCCCCCCGCTAGCTTTCGATCATCCCCCCGATCTTCTGGAGGTTGGTCGATGTACCGACAGGGCGACATCCTGATCGTCCCCGTGCCCGAGGAGTCCGTGCCCGCCGGGCTGCGCCCCGAGCCGCGCGACGCCCGCGGGCGGCTCGTGCTGGCGCACGGCGAGGCCACCGGGCACTGCCACGCCATCCCCGGCCCCGGCACGCTGTCCCGCGGCTTCCTGCACCTGCCCGAGGGCGGCCGGCTCGTCCACGAGGAGCACGCCGCGATCTCGCTGCCCAAGGGCTGGTACCGGGTGGTGCGGCAGCGCGAGTACGTGCCCGGCTCCTACCGGGTGGTGGCCGACTGATGACGACCATGACATGGGAACGGGTCACGGTCGCGACCGGCCCCGGCTCGGGGATCGAGGCTGCCGTCCGGCAGGCGTACCGCGAGGCGGGCCTGGCCGAGCCCGAGCACGTGCTCGTCCTGCCGTCCCCCTTGGCGGGCGCGATCGTGGCGGGCTTCCTGACCGGCGACGCCCGCTTGCGCGCGAGCCTCCGACAAGTACAAGCCTCCGCCCCCGCCGACCCGGCCGCGTCCGCTGCGGGAGCGGTGCTCGCCGACCCGGCGGTGCTCGCCGTGCTGGCGGACGGTGATCCCGGGCGGCTGGTGCGGGACACGATTCGCACCGGGCCGTGGGAGCGGGCCAGGGCGGCGGTGTGCGCCGAGCTGGGGCACGCCGGGTGGGCGCAGCACTGGGCCGAGACGGGCGGGCGGCTGTGGCCCCAGGCCGAGCGGCTTGTCAGCGACCTCCGCCGCGCCATCGCCGACTGGGCCGCGACCCGCGACACGAGCTCCGGCCGCGACACGAGCTCCGGCCGCGACACGAGCTCCGGCCGCGACACGAGCTCCGGCCGCGACACGAGCTCCGGCCGCGACACGAGCTCCGGCGGCGACACGAACGCCAGTCAGGACACGCGCTCGGGACAGAACGTGGGCTCGGGACAGAACGTGGGCTCGGGGCAGAACGTGGGCTCGGGCCGCGATCTGGGCGCTGCCGCGGAGGCCCGCCAGGTCGGGGAGGGTCTGCGGCGGGTGACGCTCGACGCCGTGCTCGGGCAGCACGACGCCCCCTGGCTGTCGGCGTTCGACGGGCTCGACGGGCTCAAGCGGGTGGCCGAGCAGGCGGGCTGGTGGTGGCCGTACGAGCGGCTCGCCATCGTCACCGAACGTCCGGTGGAGCTGCACCTCGACGACCTGGGCAGGCCGCACCGCGCCGACGGCCCGGCGATCTCGTACGCCGACGGCTTCGCGCTGCACGCCTGGCACGGCATGCCCGTCCCGCCGGGTTTCGGCGCCACGATGACCGGCCTCACCCCGGAGCGCATCCGCGCGGAGCCGAACACCGAGCTGCGCCGCGCCATGCTGGAGCACTTCGGCATCGACCGTTACCTGGCGGAGTCGGGCGCCGAGCCGGTGCAGTCCGACGAGACGGGCGTGTTGTGGCGGGTCGAGCTGCCCGACGACGAGCCGCTGGCGATGGTGGAGGTGGTCAACTCCACCCCGGAGCCCGACGGCACCAGCCGCACGTACTTCCTGCGGGTCCCGCCGTGGGTGCGGCGGGCACGGGAGGGCGTGGCGTGGACGTTCGGCATCGCCGAGCAGGACTACCACCCGCAGCGCGAGACGTGACCGTCACAGCCGCCTGATGCCGGTTCGGGGGACGGCGCACCGCGATCGGCGGTTCACAGGAGGTGGGGGATGCGTTCCAGGATGCCGCCCGCGAAGACGTCGTAGAGGCCCAGGGGCTCCAGGTGGACGTAGCCGATGTGGCAGTCGCAGGTGGGTGCCGGGCAGGGGCGGGGGCGGAGGGCGGGGCGGTAGGAGCCGTCGTACAGGTTGCCGAGCACTTCCGGGACGAAGTGGCAGCGGCGGACCGTGCCGTCGCCGTTGACCGAGATGACGGTGTCGCCGGTGCGGCAGGGCAGGCCGGCGCTGGCGTGCGGGAAGCGGCTGTAGGCGAAGAGGGGGTCGATGGCGGTCCAGTCGGCGGCTTCGGCGTCGGTGTAGAGGCGGCCTTCCTCGGCGTTGACCCACACGTAGGTGGAGGGCGGCAGGTCGGCGCGGAGGCGGCGGGCGTGGGGCAGGTGGGCGGGGTCGCCGACGATGCCGACGCTGTGCCGGACGGGGAGGGAGCGTACCTTGGCGAGGAACCGCTCGTACGGGACCTGCGTCGGGTGGTAGGTGACCCACAGCGCGGCCCGTTCGGACGCCTGCGCCAGCCAGTCCGTACGGCAGCTCAGGTTCGTCTGGATGACGACCCTGGCCACGTTCGGGAGCAGGGAGAGCTCGACGAGGGCGCGCCGGTACCACGACCTGACCAGCCCTTCGCCCCAGGGCGTGAACAGGACGGACACCTCGAAGTCGCGCCCCGCGACCCACGCGGTGAAGCGTTCGAGCGCGGCCCGGTCGGCGCGCAGCTGTTCGGGGGTGTCGCGGCGCTTGGCGAACGGGCAGTAGGCGCAGTCGTAGTCGCAGCTGGCGAGGGGCCGCGGTAGAGGATGGTCAGCATGCCTCGTATCCGTCCATGAGGGCCCTGACCTGCGGGGAGAACAGGGCGGGGCCGATCGCGTCGGAGTACGCCAGGCCCTCGGGGGTGAGCGTGATCGTGGTGTCGGTGATGGTGAGCCAGCCGGCGAAGGTGGTGGCGAGGGGGAAGTCGTCCAGGACGTCGGTGCCGAACCGCTCGGCGTACAGGCTTCGTGACATGCCTTCGGCCCGCAGCAGCGACTGGATGAGGTGGCGGCGCCGGCGCTCGCCGGGGGAGAGGGCGAAGCCGACGTTCGCGGTGGTGAAGTCGGTCTGGGCCACGTACTCGTCGATGATCGAGCGCACGTGGCGGGCGCCGACGGCGTAGTCGAAGGAGTAGTGCAGGGTGCTCGTGTACGAGCGGGCGCCGCAGCCGAGCCCCATCATGCCGTCGGTCTGGCAGCAGTAGTCGGCGTCGCCGGTGGAGGCGCCGGGCAGGCGGAACATGCGCATCGACACCTGCTCGTACCCGGCCGCCAGCAGGTGGTCCCGCCCGGTCCTGTAGAGCTCCAGCCGCTGGTCGTCCCATGCCCTGCCCTGCTTGCCGAGCCCGGTGAGCGGGCGCACGTACAGCGGGTAGAGGTAGAGCTCCTCGGGACGCCAGCCGAGCGCGGTGTCCAGCGAGTACAGCCAGGAGCGCGGCGTCTGGCCGTCGATGCCGTAGATCAGGTCGATGTTCAGCACCGGCACGCCGGACGCCCTGATCGCGTCGAGCGCGGCGTCCACCTCGGCACGCTTCTGCGGGCGGACGGCGGAGCGGGCCTCCTCGGGGACGAAGCTCTGCACGCCGATCGAGATCCGCGACGTGCCCCGCCCGGCCAGCACGGACAGGCGGTCGGGCGTGGCGGTGGCGGGGGAGGTCTCGACCGACAGCGGGATCCGCGCCAGGTCCACGCCCATCGTGCGCTCGGTCAGGTCGAACAGGCGGGCCAGCTCGCCGGCCCCGAGGTAGGTGGGCGTGCCGCCGCCGAACGCCGCCGTGGTGAAGCCGGTCTCCTGCAACGCCTCGCGGGCCTGCTCGGCCTGCCGTTCGAGGGCGTCGAGGTAGGCGGTGACCAGCTCGTCGGGGGCGCCGGTGCGGGTGAACAGGTTGCAGAATCCGCAGCGCATCTCGCAGAACGGGATGTGCACGTACAGGGCGCCGGGCCGTTCCCCCGCCCAGACCTCCTTCAGCCGGGGGCGCGGGTCGAGCGGCCGGTACGCGGTCTTGTGGGGGTAGGCGTAGACGTAACTCTCATACGGCCGCATGACGCTCCAGGACGAAGTGGGTGTAGGGGACCGTCCAGACGACCTCGTGGCCGATCCGGTGGCCGACGTGCCCGTCCTCGCCGTACGCGGTGCCGTGGTCGGAGCAGACGATGGCCAGGCAGGGCCGGCGGCGGCGCATGAGCGCGTAGAGGCGGCCGATGTGCCGGTCCACGTAGCGCAGGGCGGCGGCGTGGCTGTCGAGGGAGTCGCCGGTGGTCCCCGGCAGGTAGTGGTGGTTCGGCTGGTGCAGGGCCGAGACGTTCAGGAACAGGAAGACGGGGCCGCGCACGCGCGCCAGCACCTCGGCGGCGCGGTCGATCTGGCGCTCCAGCGAGGCGGGGTTCGTGACGCCGAACGCGGGCTCCCAGTGGCTCTCGGCGAACAGGCCGGGCAGCGCCGAGCCGAGCGGGGTCAGCTTGTTGAAGAAGCCGACGCCGCCGATGCACACCGTGTGGTAGCCGGCGCGGGCGAGCCCGGTGGGCAGGTCGGGCGCGTCGAACACCCACGTGCCCGCCGCCGTGCTCTCGCTGCCGGGGAACGTGGCCGCGAACAGCCGGGGATGCGGGCCAGGGGTGACGGGCGTGGGCAGGAAGCCGGCGAAGATGGCGGCGTGGGCGGCGTAGGTGAAGCTGCCGGGGCTGTGCCGCCGCTCCCAGCGCACGCCGGGCGGCAGGAGGTTGGGCAGCCGCCCGGCCTCGGCCTGCGCCTGGGCCACGTCGTAGCGGAGCGTGTCCAGGGTGACGAGGAGGAGGTCGTGGCTGCCCACGACGGCGTTCATGTCCAGGTGCGGCAGCGTGTGCGCGGTGGTGCGCGGGCCCGGCGCCGGATCGGGCACCGCGTCCGTACGCAGGATCGGCGCCGGATCGGGCACCGCGTCCGTATGCGGGCCCGGCGCCAGGTCGGGTGCCGCGTCCGTATGCGGGCCCGGCGCCAGGTCGGGCGCCGCGTTCGGGTTCAGGTCCATGTCGTCAGCACCGCCTCGACCTGTTCGGCGTACGTGTCCCGCCCATGTCCCGAAAAATCCCCCAACCCCGGCAGCAGGTCGCCGAACGCGTTGACCTCCGCCACCGCCACCGACCGCCAGTCCGATCCGACCATCACATCCACCCCCGTGCTCAGGCTGTTCGGAAAACACCCGGCCGCCTTCGCCGCCGCCTCCAGCACCCGCTCCCACAGCCCGGCCCGCCCCCGCACCGTCTCCAGGTCACCGCGCGTCCCGCCCAGGTGCAGGTTCGTCATGGGGCTGCGGCTCGTACGGACGACCGCGTGCGTCGGCCGGCCCGCCACGGTCACCACCCGCAGGTCGAACGCCCGCCCGCCGCTCGCCGCCTTCGGGAACCACTGCTCGACGTGCAGCCCGTCGGGCGCCAGGAAGTCCACCAGCCGGCGCGCCTGCGCCTCGTCGGTGATGGTCCTGACCCGCAGCGAGTTGCACCACGCCCCGTCCGTCCAGGTGGCCGAGGTGACGGCGTGGATCCGCCCGGCGTGGGCCTGGAAGGCGATCACGCCGGACGCCGACGAGCCGTGGGCCGGCTTGACGAACACGCGGGCCCACCGGCGGGCCGCCATGCCGTCCCGCAGCTCCTCGTACGAGCCGGCCGCGAACCCCTCCGGCACCGGCACCCCGGCCCCCGACAGCACCGCGTGGCAGCGCCGCTTGTCGAACATCACCCCGATCTCGCCGACGTCCCCCAGCAGCCGCACGCCGGGGATCGCCGCGACCCGCTCCAGCCCGGCGGTGAACGCCCGGTACCACGCGGCGCCCCCGCCGACCCGCGCCGGCTCGCCGGGCCCGCGCAGCAGCGCGTCGGCCCGCGGGTCCTCGCCGGGCGAGTCGACGCGCAGCAGCGCCCCCTCGGGCGCTTCGAGCTCCCGCCCGGCCAGCACGTCCCGCCAGGCGATGACGTACGGCTCCGCGAGGCCGCGCGCGAGCACGGCGTCGCGGAACAACGTCACCCGCCGGTCGCCGGGCGTCCCGACGACGGCGAACCGCACGGTCACCCGGCCACCGCCCCGTTCGCCGAGCCGACGCTCACTGGGTCACCGCCCCGTTCATCGAGCCGACACTCACTGGGTCACCGCCCCGTTCATCGAGCCGACACTCATTCGGCCACCGCCACGTACATCGAGCCGACGCTCACTCGGCCACCGCCACGTACATCCAGCCGTCGTCCTCGGCCGGCTGCCGCTCCTCCAGGTCGACGGCCACCCCGGGCAGAGCGTCGCGCACCCGCCGCATCATGGCGTCGCCGAGGAAGTGGTGCCGCAGGTCGAGCACGCGCAGGTGGGTCAGGGGCTGGCCGCTGAGCAGCGCCTCGGCGCCCCGGTCCGTGAGCATCCCCATGCCGAGGCTGAGCTCTTCGAGCCGGGCGACGACGGGCGCGGCGGCGACGGCCGCGGCGACGTCGTCCTGCCACTCGCTGTCCCGCAGCCCGAGCCGCCTGAGCGCGGGCAGCCCGGCGCCGGCCAGGATGCCGCCCAGGTCGGCGGCCGTCCCGTCACCGCCGTACCGCTCGACGCCGAGCCACAGCTCCAGGTGCTCCAGCGCGGCGAACGTGCTCGCGCCGACCGCCCGCACCACCGCCCCGGGCAGCCCGCCGGACTCGAAGCGCAGCACCCTGAGGTGGTCGTGCGTGACGGGCCGCAGCTCCAGCCCCTGCGACCCGCGCACCTCCAGCCGCTCCAGCTTCGGGTACGCCTCCAGCAGCGGCGTGATGTCGCCGTGCCGGATCCACGAGATCTCCCAGTACTCGGGCTCGATGAAGCCGAGGAACACCGAGCGCAGCCGGGTCAGCCGCCGGGCGTGCGCGGCCAGCAGCCGCGGGGCGTTGACGCATCCGTGCCCGGTGACGGCGATGGCCGTGACCTGGGCGGGGTTCACCCGGCGCAGCAGCTGGTCCAGCCCGACGGCCAGGGCCGTGTCGTCCTTGTCGTCCTCGAAGCCGAAGCCGGTCTCGTCGGTGACCAGCCAGGCGACCTGATCGGGCCGCCGGGGCACCCCCTCGTCCAGGCTCCTGACGGGCAGTCCCGCGAACCGCTCCCGGTGCATACCGCCCAGGTCTTCCCGGTAGACGGCCATTTCGGGCAAGAACGCGTCGCCGGGGTCACGAGGATCGGCCGGCCTCTCGTAGTCCTCGTCGTGGAAGTCGTTCACGTTGTCGCCGGTCGGGCCGGTGGTCGGGCCGGTGGGCGGGTTCGTGGTCACTCGCTCACCGCGACGTAACGCCAGTCCTCCTCGCGGCTGCGCCGGTCGTCGAGGCGCACGTCGGTGCTGGGCAGGGCGGCGAGCAGGCGGTCGGCCATGGCGCCGGTCAGGTAGTTGTGGTGCAGGTCGAGGCGGCGCAGGTGGGTGAGCGGCTGGCCGCTCAGCAGGGCTTCGGCGCCCTCGTACCCGAGCGAGCCCATCGACAGGCTCAGCGCCTCCAGGCGGGCCACGACGGGCGCGGCGGCCACGGCGGCGGCCAGCTCGTCGGCGAACGGGCTGTTCTGCAGGCCCAGGTAACGCAGGGCGGGCAGCCGCTGCCCGCTCAGGATGTCGGCGCAGTCGCCGACGGTCGCGTCGCCGCCGTAGTCCTCGACGCCGAACCACAACTCCAGGTGCTCCAGGGCGGGCAGGTCGCTGGCGCCGATCCCGCGGACGACCTGGGCGGGCAGGCCGCCGGTCTCGACCCGGAGCACGCGCAGGCCCTCGTGCCGCAGCGGCGAGAAGGCCAGCCCGGTGCCGCCCCGCACCTCCAGCCGCTCCAGCTTCGGGTACGCCTCCAGCAGCGGCGTGACGTCGGTCTGCTGGATCCAGGAGATCTCCGACTGCTCGAACGTCATCGCCCCGAGGAAGATCGAGCGCAGCTCGGGCAGCCGGTCGGCGTTCTTGGCCAGGCGGGCGACGATGGGGGCGCTGCCGGTGTCGTACGCGTCCTCCCACTCGCCGATGACGATGGCCTTGACCTTCGCGGTGTCGACATTGTCGAAGAACCAGTCGAAACTTTCGGAGATCGCCTCGAACTCGCCCCCGTCGCAGGCGTCCAGGTACCAGGCGACGGCGCCGGGGTCGGGCTGGGGGTCCTCCTCGTCGAGCGGCGTGGGTTGCACCGGCAGCCCGGCGTACGTCTCGCGGTAGTCGTCGCTGTTGGTCGGCTGGATGTCGAAGATCACGGATGGTTCCTAGAGTCGGGGGGTTCGGCGGCTCCTGTCCTACCAGATCCGCCCGACATTTCCTGATCTATCCCTCGAAAAGGGCGCGCCCCCAGTAGTCGCCGGCGTCCCGCACCCCCGGCGGGCAGGCGAACAGGCCGCTGGAGACGTGCTGGATGTACTCGTTCAGCACGTCGTGGCGCGCCAGGCTGAGCTGGATCGGCACGAACTGCCTGCGCGGGTCGCGCTGGTAGGCGATGAAGAACAGGCCCGCGTCCAGGCGGCCGAGCCCGTCGGAGCCGTCCACGAAGTTGTAGCCGCGCCGCAGCAGCCGCGCGCCGCCGTGCGAGCTGGGGTGCGCCAGCCGCACGTGCGCCACGTCGGAGATGTACGGCTTCCCGTCGGGCCCCTTGGCCGCGAAGTCGAGCTCGTCGAACTCGGCCTTCCCGCCCAGCGGCGCGCCCTCGCCCTTGGTCCTGCCGAAGATCTGCTCCTGCTCGGCCAGCGACGTGCGGTCCCAGGTCTCGACCATCATCCGGATCTTCCTGGTGACCAGGTAGCTGCCGCCCGCCATCCACGGGCTGCCGTCCGCGGCAGCGGCCCAGAGCTGGTCGTTCAGCAGCGCGGAGTCCTCCAGCTTGAGGTTGTTCGTGCCGTCCTTGAAGCCCATGAGGTTGCGCGGGGTCACCTGGTTGCGGGAGGTGGAGGAGGTGCGGCCGAAGCCGAGCTGCGACCACCGTACGGAGACCCGGCCGAAGCCGATCCTGGCCAGGTTGCGGATGGCGTGCACGGCGACCTGGGGATCGTGCGCGCACGCCTGCACGCACAGGTCGCCGCCGGAGATGGCCGGATCGAGCCGCTCGCCGGGGAACTTCGGCAGCGGCGCGAGCTGGGCCGGCCGCTTGGCCGCCAGCCCGAACCGCTCGTCGAACAGCGACGCCCCGAACCCGATCGTCAGCGTCAGCCCGGAGGCGGGCAGGCCGAGCGCCTCGCCGGTGTCGTCGGGCGCGGCCTCGGGCGCGCCGCCGACCGCGCCGAACGAGCCGGCCTCCTTGCCCTGCGTCAGCCGGGCCGCCGCGGCCGTCCACTCCTGCAGCAGCTCCACCAGCTCGGCCCGGTCGTCGGTGATCACGTCGAAGGCCGTGAAGTGCAGCCGGTCCTGCGCGGGCGTGACGATGCCCGCCTGGTGCTCGCCGTAGAAGGGGACGGGGTCGGCGGCCGAGGAGGCGTGCGCCTGCGGCGGCTCGTCCAGCACCGACCGCCCGGCCACCGCCCCCGCGCCCAGCACGGCGGCGCCGGCGGCGCCGAGGCCGAGCAGCTTTCTCCTGGTCACCATGGCAGCCGGCCCCCTACTTCGCCACGATGGGTGCGATCTTGCTGATCGGCTCGGCCAGCGCGTTGATCGCGTCCGACAGCGCCTTCAGCTCGGACTTGGACAGCTCGTCGTGCAGCCGCCAGCCGTCGCCCTTCTGGTGCACCGCCAGCGCCGCCTCGGCCGCGGCGAACTTCTCGTCCAGCGTCTTGACCAGGTCGGGCGCCCGCTCCTCCAGCACCGGCCGCAGTGCCTGCACGGCCGCCTGCGAGCCTTCGAGGTTGGCGTCGAAGTCCCACAGGTCGGTGTGCGACCAGATGTCCTCCTCACCGGTGATCTTCCCGGTGGCCACCTCGTCGAGCAGCTCCTTGGCGCCGTTGGCCAGGTTGAGCGGGGTCAGCTCGGTGGCGTTGGCCTTGGTCACGATGGCCTTGACGTCCGCGATCAGCTTGTCGGCCACGGGGCCGTCCTTGCTGACGTCCTTGCGGATCCACAGGTCCTTCTCGATGCGGTGGAAGCCGGTCCACTCCTCGCCCTCGGTCAGGTCCGCCTCGCGAGCGTCGATGGCGGGGTCGAGGTCGCCGAAGATCTCGGCGACCGGCTCGATGCGCTCCCAGTACGTCCGCGCGACCGGGTAGAGCTCCTTGCCCTTGTCCAGGTCGCCCGCCTTGACCGCGTCCACGAACTCCTGCGTCTTGACCAGCAGCGTGTCCGTCTGCGACTTGACGTAGCGCTGGTAGCTCTTCGTGGCCTCGGCCAGCTTGGCGTCCGCGTTGAGCGGTTTGTGCTCGCCGGTCACCTTGAGCGCGTTGCGGATGCCCTTGCCCACCATGCCGGGCTTGCACGCGGTCTCGTACGAGCCGGCGGGCAGCTCGGCGATGAGCTCCCTGGTCAGGCCCGGCACGATGTTCTCCACCTCGGCCATGATCCGGTCGCCCGGCGCGTACACGTAGAACTCGGTGACCTTGCTGCCGCCGTTCGTGATCGTGAAGGTGGTCGTGCCCGCCGCGACCTCGGAGGCGGCCACCTTGCACTCGGTGTCGGTCGCCGCCACGGTGACCTTGCCGGGGGCGGCGGCGGAGCCCGACGGCGCGGCGGGCGTGCCGGAGCCGCAGGCGGCCAGCGCCGCCAGGGCGGGCAGGGCGAGGGAAAGGCGGATGACGTTGCGCATGACGCTCCTGTTCAGGCCGCGGAGGACGCGGGCGCGGGGACCCGCCGGCGCAGGAAGAGGAAGAGGGTGGGGACGAGGAACGCGGCCCACGCCACGACCTCGGCGACGCTGGGCTGCGGGGTGATGTTGAGCATCCCGGACAGCAGGGTGCCGTACCAGGAGTCGGCGGGCAGGGCGGTGCTGATGTCGAAGGCCTGGGCGTTGAGCCCCGGCAGCACGCCGGCCTCCTGGAAGTCGTGCACGCCGTACTTGAGGATGCCGGCCGCCACGAAGATCAGCAGCACGCCCGTCCAGGTGAAGAACTTCGTCAGGTTGATCCGCACGGCGCTGCTGTAGAGGCCCCAGCCGATCAGCACGGCCGTGAGCAGCCCGAGGCAGATGCCGATCAGCGGCTCGGCGGAGGCGGTGGCGCCCTGCACGGAGGCGAAGAACAGCAGCGCCGTCTCCAGCCCTTCGCGGGCCACGGCCAGGAACGCCATCACGACGACCGCGATCGAGCCGAGCTCCAGCGCGTCGGAGAGCCTGCCGCGCAGCTCCTTGGACAGCGCGCGGGCCGCCCGGCGCATCCAGAAGATCATCCAGGTGACGAACACGACCGCGAGCAGCGAGGTGATCGCCTCGAACAACTCCTGCCCGGAGTAGTCGAGCCGGGTCGCGGTGAACGTCAGCAGCGCGCCGAAGGCGACGGACAGCGCGACGGCCGCGCCGACCCCGCCCCAGACGTGGGGGAGCCGGTCACGGCGTTCACTTTTGACGAGGAAGGCGATGAGGACGGAGACGACGAGCGCCGCCTCCAGTCCCTCGCGTAGTCCGATGAGAAAGCTGGCGAACACGTTTCTTTGCACCGCCGGTAGATGAGGGAAGGCTCACCTAAGTTAGGACAAGCAGCCCAAACCTACAAGCGACCGTGACGGGGTTCTCACTCCTTGAGGTTGTCCGCCAGGAGATCGAGCAGCGGCTCGCGGCGTACGCACCGCTCCAGCAGGAACGAGTCGGCCAGCGCGAGCAGCTCCTCCTCGCCGAGGCCCCTGAACAGCTCGGCGTACTCGGGCAGCATCGCCTGCGCCAGCAGGATGTGCCTGATCAGGTCGTCCGTCTGGTAGCGCGCGCCCCACGGGTACGGGTCCCAGCCGGGGAACTCCGTCTCGACCAGCGCGTGCAACGGGGCCAGCACGTCCGCCGACTCCTCCATCGTCGAGCCCCAGCGGTCCACGCCGAGCCGCCGCTTCCGCGCGATGAAGCCGCCGAACCGGTCCATGTACGGGCCCGCCGCGTACACCAGCCCCTGCAACCCCACGTCCTTGTACGTCCACAGCGACCAGCCCACGTCCTGCTCGTCGTAGATCGCGAGCTGGTCGCGCAGGATCTGGTACCGCTGCCGGTCCACGTCCGGGTCC
The DNA here is from genome assembly GCF_900323885.1 of [Actinomadura] parvosata subsp. kistnae. GTDB lineage: Bacteria > Actinomycetota > Actinomycetes > Streptosporangiales > Streptosporangiaceae > Nonomuraea > Nonomuraea composti. Next base: position 4,426,119 of record NZ_OOHJ01000018.1, read on the forward strand.
CCCGTGTAGACGGGCCCGAACTCGCCCACCCACAGCGGCGTGCCCGTCTCGCGCTGGAAGCGGGAGCGCTTGGCGAACGTGCGCTCCAGCTCGGCCCGGTCGCACCACTCGCCGCGCGTGTACCCCGGGTACGGACCGCCGTGCGCGAACCCGGCCAGCGCGTAATCGTGCATCACGAAGACCGTGTTCTCATACACCTCCCGAAATATCGAGAAATCGGTGGCGTAGGTGTTGCCGTCCAGGAACAGGACGTGCCGCGGGTCGGCCGCCCTGATCGCCTTCACCAGCCGGTCGTAGAACGGGCCGATCACCTTGCCCGTCAGGTCGCCCGGCTCGTTGACCGGGTTGTAGCCGGCCACCCACGGATGGTCGCGGTAGTGGTCGGCGATGACCTCCCACAGGCGCACCGCCCGGTCCTGGAAGTGCCGGTGCTGCCAGAACGCCGCCACATGGGTGGGGTTGTCGGAGTGCCAGTGCTGGTTCTGGGCGCCGGGCAGCGCGTGCAGGTCGATCACGCTGTAGATGCCGTGATCGCCCAGCAGGCCGATCACCCGGTCCAGGTGGCGGAAGCCCCTGGGGTCGATCTCCAGGGGCCGGTCGTCGGACTCCCAGTGGCGGTAGTTGACCGGGATCCGCACGCAGTTCATGCCCATCCCGGCCAGCAGGGCCGCGTCCCGCTCGGTGAAGAACGAGGTCAGCAGCCGGTCGAAGAACAGCTCGGCCAGGTCGTCGCCGAGCACCGAGCGCACCGCGGACCGCATGGAGCTCTCGTTGGCCGGGTAGCCGGTGATGAAGTTCTCCATGTTCATCCAGCCCCCGAGACCCACCCCCCGTAGCCGTACCGGCGTGTCGTCGTCCGTGACGAGATGGGATCCGGACACGTGCAGCATGCACTCACCCCTTCGTCGCACCCGCGGTGAGCCCACCGACCAGGTGACGTTCCGCAATGGCGTAGAACCCGAGCGCGGGCACCATGGCCAGGACCAGATAGGCCAGGATGCGGGCGGTGTCGGAGGCGTACTGGCCCTGGAACTGCTGGATGCCCAGCGGCAGCGTCCAGCTCGTCTCCTCGCTGAACACCACCAGCGGGAGCATGAAGTTGTTCCAGCTGCCCACGATGGCCAGCACCGAGACGGTCGCGATGGCGGGCCTGGCCATCGGCAGCAGGATGCGCCAGAAGAACCCGAACGGCGAGCACCCGTCGATCGTGGCCGCCTCCTCGATCTCGCCCGGGATGCTGCGGAAGAACCCGCGCAGGATGATGATCGTCAGCGGCAGGCCGAAAGCGGCCTGCGTGAGGATCACGCCCAGCGGGTTGTCCAGCAGCCCCAGCGTGCGCAGCATCACGAAGATGGGCAGGATCGCCACCGCGAACGGGAACATCAGCCCCGCGGTGAACAACGTGAAGTACAGCTCCCTGCCGCGGAAGGCGAACCTGGCGAACACGAACGCCGCCAGCGCCGACAGCGCGATCGTCACCACCGTCGTGGCGATCGCGATGAACGTGCTGTTCCACAGCTGCCGCCAGAACGAGCCGGAGCCCAGCACGTCCGTGTAGTTCGCCGTGATCCAGTCGCTGGGCAGGCCGAACGGGTTTCCGGACAGCTCGCTGTTGGTCTTGAAACCGCCCAGCAGCGCGTAGAAGACCGGGATGACCATGAACACGCCCACGATGATCGCGATCACGTGCAGCGGCAGCGTGTGGCGCCGCACCTTCGTCTTCGCCCGGCTCATGATCGGCCCCCTTGGGAGGTCATCGCGCCCTCCAGGTCGCGGCGCATCACGAACCGCTGGTAGACGAGGGCGAAGACGAGGCTGAGCGCGAACATCACGACGCTGATCGCGCTGGCGTAACCGACCTGGGAACGCTTGAAACCCCAGTCCATCATGGTGACGGCCATCGTCTCCGAGGAGTGCGACGGCCCGCCGCCGGTCAGGATCCAGACCAGGTCGAAGAGCTGGATGGTGTAGATGACGGACAGGAAGATGCTGATCCGGATCGTCGGGCCGAGCAGCGGCAGCGTCACGTGCCTGAACGTCCGCCAGCCCGTCGCGCCGTCGATCTGGGCGGCCTCGATGAGCTCGTTCGGGATGTTCTGCCGGCCGGCCAGATAGATCATCATGTGGAACCCGAAGTACTTCCAGGTCATGACCAGGAACAGCGACGGCATCACGGTGGCGGGGTCGGCCAGCCACTCCGACTCCCAGCCGAACACCCGCAGCACCTGGTTCGCCATCCCCGACCCGGGCGAGAGGATCAGCGAGAACAGCACGCCCGTGATGACCTCGCTGAGCACGTACGGGGCGAAGAACAGCACCCGGTAGACCGCCCGGCCGCGCATGCGCTGGTTCAGCAGCATCGCGATGGCCAGCGAGAGCGGGAGCTGCACCAGCAGCGACAGCAGGACCAGCACCAGCAGGTGCCACAGGTCCTGGGCGAAGATCTCGCTGCTGAACAGGCGGGTGAAGTTGTCCAGGCCGATGAAGTTCGTGGGCAGGCCGCCGAAGCCGTTCCAGCGGAACACGCTCGCGTAGACGGCCACCAGCATCGGCGCCACGACCAGCATGAGGAACAGCACCAGCGCGGGCAGCAGGAACAGCGCGATCGTCACCCCGCGGCCACGGTGCCGCACGGCAGGGGACGGGGCCGGAAGCCGCCGCAGCGCCTCCGGCCCTTTCGTGAGCGTCGTCATCCGGCTTCGCTCTTGGCTACTTCGGTGATGGCCGCGCCGACCTGCTCAGGCGTCTTCGTGCCGGCGATCAGCTCGGCCACGCTGTCGTTGACCTGCTGGCCGACGGCCGGCGGATACGCCTGGTCCAGGTAGAGCTGGTAGCCCGTCGCGCCGGCCAGCAGCGTCGCCACCTGCTTGAGGTTCGGGTCCTTGACCGCGCTCTCCTCGCCCTTGAGCACCGGCAGCACGCCGCCGGACTCCACGGCCTTGGAGTGGTTGCCCATCTCCGTCATGAACTTGACGAAGTCGACGGCCTCCTTCGGCGCGTCCGCGCCGACGGCCAGGCCGCCGCCACCGCCGAACGCGTCACCGATCGAGCCCTTGCCGCCCTCGACCGCGGGGAACGGGAAGAAGCCGAGGTCGTCGCCGAGCCCCTTGCCCGAGTCCTTCTGCACGCTCGGCGCCCACTGGCCCATCAGCTCCATGGCCGCCTTGCCGTTGCTGACCGTGGCCGACTGGCCGTCCGGGGTGGAGTAGGCCGCACCCAGGAAGCCCTTCTGGAACGGCTGCAGGTCGGCCAGCGCCTTCACCTGCTGGCCGGCGGCCACGAAGTCGGGCTTGGTGAAGTCGTGGTCGACGGCCGCCTGCTTCAGCGCGTCGAGGCCGCCGATGCGCAGCGCCAGGTAGGCCCAGTAGTAGTGACCGGGCCACTTCTCCTTGCCGGCCAGCGCGATCGGGGTGACGCCGGCGGCCTTCAGCTTCTTGACGTCGTCCAGGAACGCCGACCAGGTGGCGGGCGGCTCCGAGATTCCGGCCTTCTCGAAAAGTTTCTTGTTGTACCAGAAACCCACCAGGCCGATGTCGGTCGGCAGGCCGTAGGTCTTGCCGTCGAGCTGGTACGCGCTCAGCGCCGCCGGGGTGAACGTCGGCAGCACGTCGGCGACGTCCGCGGAGATGTCCTTGACCAGCCCCGCGTCGACCTGCTGCTTGAGCACGCCGCCGCCCCACGAGGCGAAGACGTCGGGGGCCTTGCCGGACTGGGTGATGGTGGTGAGCTTGGCCTTGTACGCCTCGTTCTCCAGAACGGTGGCCTTGATCGTGACGTTGGGGTGCTTGGCCATGTACTCCTTGGCGCGCTGCGCCCAGAGCGACTTGAGCGGCTCGGCGGTGGAGAGGTGCCACCACTCCAGCGTGACCTTGGCGGGCGCCCCGCCGGAGCTCTGCTGAGAGGTCGTCCCCCCGCCGCCACCACCGCTGCAGCCGGCCAGGAGCACCGCCGCGGCGACTAACACCAGACTGCGTTTCATAGGGGTCCCTTCCTCAGCGATAGTCGAAAGTTTCGTGAACCCCCCGATAATTTCTTTGGCGCGATCGTAGGTAAACGCCAGGTAAAGCGTCAACACCTCAAGTGGGAGCGATCCCAAACCGAAACTTTCGGATACACTCCCGATTTGTGTCAGCGAAGAGGCGGGTCACGATCGCACTGATCGCGGAGGAGGCCGGGGTCTCCATCCCGACGGTCTCAAAGGTCATCAACGGGCGTCCGGAAGTCGCACCGGCGACCCGCCACAGGGTCGAACGGCTGCTGCAGGAGCACGGCTACCAGCGGCGCATCAGCCAGGACGACACCCCCGCCGGCCTGGTCGACCTCGTCTTCGCCGAGATCGAGTCGCCCTGGGCCATGGAGATCGTGCGGGGGGCCGAGAGCGCGGCCCACGAGGCCGGCGCCAGCGTCGTCATCTCCGTGCTGCACACGCACGCCGGCCCGGGACGGGACTGGCTCGAACGGCTGGCCGCCCGGCGGACCGACGGCGTCGTCATCGTCGCCTCCCGCCTCTCCACCGGCATCCAGGCGCAGCTCAGCGCGCGGTCACTGCCGTTCGCAGTGGTCGACCCCGAAGGCGAGCCCGCACCCGGCGTCATCTCCGTCGGCGCCACCAACTGGAACGGCGGCCTCGCCGCCACCCGCCACCTCCTCGAACTCGGCCACCGCCGCATCGGCATGATCAGCGGCCCCGCCGACATGCTCTGCAGCCAAGCCCGCATCGACGGCTACCGCGCCGCCCTCGAAACCGCCGGCCTCCCCGTCGTCCCCGACCTCATCAGACGCGGCACCTTCCTCGTCGATTCGGGCCACGACCAAGGCCACGCCCTCCTGTCCCTCCCCGAACCCCCCACCGCCATCTTCGCCGGCAGCGACCTCATGGCCTTCGGCGTCTTCGAAGCCGCCCGGCAACGCGGCCTGCGCGTCCCCGAAGACCTCAGCGTCGTCGGCTTCGACGACCTCCCCCTCGCCAAATCCGCCTGGCCCCCACTCACCACCGTCCGCCAGCCCCTCCAAGAGATGGCCGCACTCGCGACCCGGACGGTGCTGGCCATGGGGCACGGGGAGGTACCGGAGACGAAGCGGGTGGAACTGGCCACGGAACTCATCGTCAGGGAGAGCACGGCACGGTACGAGTGAACCCCGCGCCGCACCCACCCACCCGTTACCCGATCGCGTGGCCGGCCGTTGGGAGCCCGCCCCGGACAAAGGGCTTCGCTGTGCGGCGCTGTCGCGCATGGGGCTCAGGTCGTTTTGATCTTGGGCGCCTGGCGGCGCAACCCACGGCGCCTTCGGCGCCTCTCGCCCGCCCCAATCCCGTTTACCGGGTTGGCCGTTGGGAGCCCGCCCCGAAAGCACGGCTGCGCCGGGGGCGGCTCGCGCCGATGGGGCTACGCGAGGGGGCGGCTCGCGCCGCTGGCGCTTCGCGCTCGGGGCTTCGCCTCGGGGCGGCTGCGCCGATGGGCTACGCATTCAGGGGGCTGCGCCGATGGGGCTACGCCTTCGGGGCTTCGCGGGGCGGCTTGCGCCGCTGGTGCTTCGCACTGAGGGCTTCGCACGGCCGGCGCCAAGGTTTCGCTGTAGGGGTGTGCCGCCGCCTGAGTAGTCCTTGCGTCCGGCGACCGCTACGGTATCGATCGCCTCGTCGGATGAGGCCGGCTGGCGCAATCGTGAGGATCTGCGCATCTGGAACAGACTGCAAGGCGATCGGATCCTATGAAGATGATGACGGCCGCAGAGGTGGCGCGCAGCTTCGCCGAGGTCCTCCGCGAAGCCGAACGGGGGGAGACCATCGTGGTCACCCGGGGCGGGAAGCGAGTCGCTGTGATCACCTCCGCGCCCGCCGCCCAGGGCCGGGCGGTCAAGGCGTTCCTGGCCAGAAGCGCAAGCAGGGTGGACACCGGCTTCGAGGCCGATGTCGCGGCGGTCAGGGAAGCGGACGGCGACGGGATGAGGAGTACGTGGCCCGACGCCTGATCTTCGCAACGTGCGCACTGGCGCGGTATGGCGCCGCTTCTGGGGATCAGAGATGAGGGGACCAAGGATCAGTGGAAGAACGTGCGGCGGGGTTGCTGGCCGGTGAGGCTGCCGATGCAGCGGTAGTACCGGATCCCGTCCTCGAACTGCGACTGTGACGGCGGCATCACGTCCGCCCGCCATTGCCCCTTGATGCTCTTCGCCGTGCCGACCCTGGTGGCCAGCAGGTTGGAGCGGCTGCAGACCTTCTTCACGGTCGGGTGCTTGGCGAGGTCCTGCTGGACGTACGTCTCGGCGTCCTTCGGGATGGGGGCGACGGCGAACGTCTCCCACGAGTGCAGCTCCTCGCAGCCCAGCCGCCTGGCCTTCGTGTCGCCGACGATGATGACCAGGCCGCCCCAGCACTCCGCCTCCCGCACGCAGGCAGCGCCGGCGCCGGCGACCTTCGCGGCCGGGCAGTTCTCGGTGTAGGTGGACAGGCCGGCGAAGACGTTGGGGGTCTTCTTCGGGGGCGTGGCCGAGGCGGTGGTGGTCGGTGCGGCCTGCTGGTGCCTGCCTCCTGGCTGTTGCGGGGCGAACTGGTTGTAGAAGAACACGCCGGCGCCGGCCACGATCACCAGGGACAGGGCGGCGATGATCGCCACCAGGACCTTGTTGATGCCGTGCGGCTGGGGTGCCGTGGGGCCGGTGACGGGTTCGTACGGGGGGTGGGTGGGGTGTGAAGGGGCCGGCGTGAAGGGCGGGGCCTGGCGGTGGTGGCCAGGGGGCGGGGCGGCGGGGGAGTGATGGCGCGGAGGAGGGGAGGCAGAGGGCAAGGGCGGGGCGGACGAGAGGGGGATGGCGGCGAGTTCGTCGCGGAAGGCGGCCGCGCTCGGCGTGCGGTGGCGGGGGTCGGTGGCGAGGGCACGGCGGAGGACGGCCGTCAGCTCCGGCGGTACGCCCGGGATGTCCGGGACGGGCAGGCGGTGCAGGGCGAGGATCATGGCCAGGTTGGGGACGCCGCTCTCCGGGAAGCGCGGCGGGCGGCCCGACAGCAGCGCGTAGACGGTGGCCGCGAGCGCGTACACGTCGCCCGCCGGTGACGGCTCGGCCAGCTCGAACGCCTCTGGAGGGGCGTAGGAGGGGGTGAGGGATTCGCGGGTGACCGAGGCGTCGGGGCCGGAGGCGGGCATGGTGGCCAGGCCGAAGTCCGAGAGCGCCACCTGGCCGTACCGGTTGAGGAGGAGGTTGGCGGGCTTGACGTCGCGGTGCAGCACGCCTTGCGCGTGCGCGGCGGAGAGCGCGTCCGCGATGCGGACGCCGACGTCCCTGGCGTCGGCGGGGGAGAGCGTCCGTCCGGCCAGCGAGCCGCCGGGGCACAGCTCCAGCACCATGTACGGCCGGCCGTCCGGCAGCAGGCCGGCGTCGTAGACGGGCACCACGTGCGGGTGGCCGGACAGGGCGCCGGCGGCGGTGACCTCGCGGAGGAAGCGCCTCCTGTCACGGTCGGACAGCAGCACCCGGTTGTCGACCTTGAGCGCCACCTCGCGGCCGACGGCCGATTGCACGGCGAGGTAGACCACGCCGAAGCCGCCTTGGCCGAGCACGCCCTTGATCTCGTACCCCGGGACCGATAAATCCGACACGCGCGGAAGCGTACACGGGTGTGGTCAGGCGGCGGGCAGAAGTTCGCGCAGGCGGGCAGCGTAGGCACGCGGGTGGCTGAGGTTGCCGTTGTGGCCGCCGGGGAGCGTCGCGACGTCCGTGCCCAGGAGGGCGGCCAGCTCGTCCGCGCAGCGGCGGTCGAACACCTCGGCCGGGGTGGTGCGGCCGGCGGCGGGCAGGATGGGGACGCGGCAGCCGGTCAGGTCGAGGTCGTCCTCGATGACGGCCTGGAAGTCGTGGCGGATGAAGACGTCGAAGTTGGCCTGGCGCTGGGCGTCCATGGGTTGCGGGGTGAGGCCGGGCTCGGTGTCGCCGCCGCCGGTGATGCCGAGCACGCGGGCCACCTCCTTGAGCGCGGGCGGGAGGCCGGCGTCGAGGTAGAGGTCGCGGATCCCGGCCAGCTCCGCGCGGTGCCGGTCCCGTTCGGGGGCGGGCAGCAGCCAGGGCGAGACCGGCTCGTGCGCGATGAGCAGGCTGAGCTGCTCGGGGTGGCGCATGGCCAGGTGGAGGCCGATGGAGGCGCCCAGGCTCAGGCCGAGCATGAGGACGGGCCGGTCGGTGAGGTGGGCGAGCAGCCGGTGCACGTCGTCGGCGTGCTGCCGGATGCTCGTGGGCGTCCCGGTGCTGCGGCTGAGGCCGCGCCGGTCGTAGGTGATCACGGTGTGGGTGTCGGTGAGGCGGTCGGCCAGGTCGACGCTGCGGCCGGCGTCGCCTTCACCGCTCTGGGAGATCAGCAGGTACGGCCCGGCGCCGCGGGTCTCGTAGTAGAGGTCGGCGTCGTCCACGCGCAGCATCGTCATGCCGACGACTCTAATGCATCAGAATTGATGTATCAATAATGATGGATTATTTGCGGAGATGCGGAATGAGACGGTCGGCCAGCTCCTCAAGGGCGACCACGGTCTCGCGCACCCGCTGCGGATCGTTCGTGCGCAACGCGGCGGCCACGGCGGCGTCGATCGGCGTGTCACGCACCCGCGTCACCCGCTCCGACACCTCCGGCGCCTCCCGGATGATCGTGCGGCGGCGATCCCGGGGATCGGTCTCCGCGATCACCGCGCCCACCGACCGCAACCGCCCGATGGCCGCCGACACCGCGCTCTGCGGCAGCCCCGTACGGGCGGCGATCTCACCCACCGTCGTCTCGGGATGGGCGCGCAGGTCGCTCACGACGATCAGGACGGTGCGCGCGCTCGTGGACTGCTCACCGATCCCCTCGGACGGCATCGCCTCTTCGCCGATCTTCATCAGCGTCCGGCCCAGCAGGAACAGTTCGACCCCATTCACGCTAGGCAACATACCGGCGCGGCTCGGTAGGGTCGGGTGACGTGACGACGGAGTTGGAGTGCCTGGCCGCACGGCTGCGCGAGTTCGCGCGGGTCAGGGAGTGGGAGCAGTTCCACACCCCGAAGAACCTCGCGATGGCGCTGGCGGGCGAGGTCGGAGAGCTGGTCGCGGAGTTCCAGTGGCTCACGGCGGACGAGTCGCGCGCCCCCGACCCCGAGACGCTCGCCAGGATGCGCACCGAGCTCGGCGACGTCACCCTCTACCTGGTCCGGCTGGCGGACGTCCTCGGCGTCGACCTGCTGGAGGCGGCGCGGGCCAAGCTCGACGACAACGACCGGCGCTACGACGCCGAGCTCTATCGGGGCTCGGCCAGGAAAGCTCCGCCGTCCTGAAGCAACCGGAAACCGCCGTCCTGCAGCCAGGGAACCGATGTCCTGGAGCCGTGAGGCCGGGGGAGCGCCCGCTGCCGCACGTTTGTCGGAGGCTTCTCGTAAGGTGACGGGCATGCGATTCGGGGTGCTGGGCCCGCTGGCCGTCTGGACGGACGCCGGGGAGACCGTCACGGTTCCCGGGCTCAAGGTCCGGGCGCTCCTTGTCGACCTGCTCGTCCACGAGGGGCACCCGGTGTCGGTGGACCGGCTGGTCGACGACCTGTGGGGCGCGGAGCCGCCGGCCAACCCGGCGGGTGCGCTGCAGGTGCGCGTCTCGCAGCTGCGCAAGGCGTTCGAGGACGCCGAGCCCGGCGGGAAGAACCTCGTCGTCTCCCGCGCCCCCGGCTACCTGCTGCGCGCCGACGACGGCGCCGTCGACGCCGTGCGCTTCGCCGGCCTGCTGGCCAAGGCCGAGGCCGCCGACAGCCCCAGGGCCAAGGCGGGGCTGCTGGCCGACGCGCTGGCGCTGTGGCGAGGCCCGGCATACGCGGACTTCGCCGACGAGGAGTACACGAGGTCGGCCGTCCACCGCCTGGAGGAGCAGCGGCTGTCGGCGCTGGAGCAGCACGCCGAGGCGCGGCTGGAGCTGGGCGAGCACGGGCTGCTCGTGGGCGAGCTGGGCGACCTGGTCGGCCGGCATCCGCTCAGGGAGCGGCTGCGCGCCGTCCACATGCGGGCCCTCTACCGGGCCGGGCGGCAGAGCGAGGCGCTGGCCAGCTTCGCCGAGCTGCGCGAGCGGCTGGCCGACGAGCTCGGCCTCGATCCGGGCCCCGAGCTGGTCGCGCTGCACCAGGCGATACTCGGGCAGGATCCAGCGCTGAGCGTGCCCGCCGACCGTCCCGTCACCAACCTGCCCGCCTCCGTCAGCAAGCTCATCGGCCGCGACGACGCCCTCGCCGAGGTGTGCGCGCTGGTCGAGGAGGAGCGGCTGATCACGCTCACCGGCAGCGGCGGCGTCGGCAAGACCCGGCTGGCGCTGGAGGCCGCCGACCGGCTGCTCGACACGTTCGCCGACGGCGCCTGGCTGGTCGCGCTCGACCAGGGGCCCCGCTCGCCGGCGGAGGCCGTCATGGCGGCGCTGGACATCAGGGAGGAGGCCGGCGCCCCCGCCCTCGGCGAGGCCGGGCTCGTGGGGCGGCTGGCCGCCGTGCTCAAGGCGCGGCGGATGCTGCTCGTGCTGGACAACTGCGAGCACGTGGTCGAGCAGGTCGCCGACCTGGCCGAGGTGCTGCTGCGCGGCTGCCCCGGCCTGCGCATCCTGGCGACGAGCCGGGAGCCGCTGGCCGTGGCGGGCGAGGTGCTGTGGAGCGTCCCACCGCTCGACGTGCCCGCCGGCGCCGACCTCGCCGTCATGGCCCGCTCCGACGCCGTGCGGCTCTTCGTGGCCAGGGCCGCCGCGTCCGCGCGCGGGTTCCGGCTGGAGGCGGGCAACGCGCAGGCCGTCGCGCAGCTCTGCCGGCGCCTCGACGGCATCCCGCTGGCGCTGGAGCTGGCCGCGACGAGGGTGCGCGCGCTCGGCGTGCAGGGCGTCGTGGACCGGCTGGACGACAGGTTCCGGCTGCTGGCCTCCGGCCAGCGCGGCGCGCCGGCCCGGCAGCAGACGCTCACGGCCGTGATCGACTGGAGCTGGGACCTGCTGTCGGAGGACGAACGGGTCGTCCTGCGGCGGCTGGCCGTGCACGCCGACGGCTGCACGCTGGAGGCGGCCGAGTCCGTCTGCGCCGCCGAGTCCGTCTGCGCCGCCGGGGAGGCTGCCGGCGACCTCGACGTGCTGGATCTACTGGCCCGTCTCGTGGACCGGTCGCTGGTGGTGGTCGTGGACGCCCCGACGGGCGTCCGGTACCGGCTGCTGGAGTCGGTGTCGGAGTACTGCCGGGCGAGGATGTCCGACGCGGGCGAGCTCGACGCCGTACGCGACGCGCACCTGCGCCACTACCTCGACCTGGCCGTACGCGCGGAGCCCGGCCTGTACGGGCCCGAGCAGCGCGACTGGCTGCTGCGGCTCGACGCGGAGGCGGCCAACATGCGGGCGGCCCTCGACACGGCGGCGGCGCGCGGCGACGGGCACCGCGCGGCCCGGCTGGTGAACGCGCTGGCCTGGTACTGGTTCCTGCGGGGCAGGCTCGCCGAGGGCCGCCGCGCCATGGCCCAGGCACTGTCCGTCCCGGAAGCGGCGGATGATGGCGGGGCCGCGCGGCGCAGGGCGGCGGCCTGGGAGGTGGGGTTCGCGCTGTGTCTCGGTGAGCAGCCCGACTGGCAGCCCGTGCTCGACGCCGTCGACGACCCGGGCGAGCAGGCCAGGGCCAGGCTCTTCGTCGGCCTGCACGCCGACGACATGCCGGCCGGGCAGCAGCAGACGGAGCTGGCGCTGGCCGTGTTCAGGGAGCTCGGCGACCGGTGGGGCATCGCCACCGCGCTCACCCGGCAGGCCATGGACGCCTTCACGCTGCGCGACCAGGAGGCCATCGAGCGCATCGCGGGAGAGAGCGCCCGCCTGTTCACCGAGCTGGGTGACCGGTGGGGCCTGCTGCGCGCCACCGAGTGGCTGGCCTCGCTGGCCGAGATGCGGCGCGACGCCGAGCAGGCCAACCGGCTGTTCGGCGAGGGCCTGCGGATGGCCGAAGACCTGGGGCTGTGGCCGGAGGTCGCCACGCACACCGCGTGGCTGGGCTGGGTGGCGCTGGAGAGCGCCCAGTACGACCGGGCCATCGAGCTGTGCGGCAGCGCGCTCAAGCAGGCGAACGCCCAGGGCTACAACAAGGGCGCGACCATGGCCGAGATGGGCCTCGCCTACGCCGCCCGCCGGGCCGGCCGGCTCGACCTGGCCGAGCACCACCTGCTCCACCTGCTCGAAGGGCTGTCGCGCGACCCCGACGGCGACCCCGCCCTGCACCTGCCCGACACCCTCATCGAGCTGGGCTGGCTCACCGAGCTGCGCGGCGACCTGGCCGGCGCCCTGGCGCTGCACGCCGAGGCGTTCGCGTTCGCCTGGCGCATCGGCGACCCGCGCACGACGATCGGCGCCGTGGAGGGCGCGGCCGCCGCCTCGGGGCTCACCGAGAAGTCGGCGCTGCTGCTGGGGCTGGCGGCGGCGGCCAGGGAGAGCTACCAGCTTGCGCCGAACGAGGCCGAGCTGGAGGACCTCCACCGCGTCACCGCCCGCACGCGCGAGGCGCTGGGGGAGGAGGCGTTCGCGGCGGCGTTCGCCCGGGGCGGCACCTACAAGCTGGACGAAGCCCAGAGCCTGCTGTGAGCAGGCGGGCTCACTTGCGGCACGTGAGCAGGTGGGCTCGCTTGAGGCGGGCGGCCAGGCGGCTCACTTGAGGCAGGCGGCTCACTTCAGGCAGGCGGCCAGGCGGTCGAAGAACTCGTTCCAGCCCGCCTTGGCCCCCTCGGCATGCTCCTGGTCGGTGTTGACCCCGTACTGATGGAAGCGCATCTCGGTCTTGCCGCCCACGTCGGCGAGAGCGACCGTCACGACGGACGCCGGCCCGTCACCGGGATCGTCGGGGTCGCCCGTCGTGAACACCAGCCGCTCCGGCGCCACCACCTCCCGATACGTCCCGTCCAGCGTCACCTCGAACCCCTCCTCGCCGACCAGCGTGGCCCGCCACACCCCGCCCGGCCAGGTGTCGAGCGTGATCCGGCCGACCGGCGTGGCCAGCCCGCGCGGCCCGAACCAGCGGGCGAACCGCTCGGGCTCCGTCCACGCCGCCCACACGTGCTCGCGGGGCGCGTCGAAGAGGCGGGTGAGTTCGTACTCGGCGGTCTGGGTCATCGTGCTGCCCTCCTTGTTGTCGATGGGTCCACGATGACCGGCGGGGCTTACGATCCCCTTCTCGCGACCTTTAGGCGGTGGCAGTCTGGGACGCATGCGGATCATTCGCGCCGCCAAGGTGCTGACCGGGCGTCCAGGAGAGGCGATCGAGGACGGGGAGGTCCTCGTCGACGGCACGAAGATCGTCTCCGTGGGGCCGCGCGGCAGCGCGGGGGAGGCGGGGGACGTGCTCGACCTGCCCGGGCACACCGTGCTGCCGGGGATGGTGGACGCGCACGTGCACCTCGGGTTCGACGACAAGGTCGACCCGGTGACGCGGCGCAGCTCCGAGAGCGACCACCACCTGCTGCTGCGGATGGCCGAGAACGCCCGCAAGCTCGTCTCCGCCGGCGTCACCACCGCCCGCGACCTGGGCGGGCGCGGCTTCCTCGACGTGGTGCTGCGCGACGCGATCGAGGAGGGCCTGGCCGTCGGCCCGCATCTCGTGGTCGCCACCCGGCCCATCACCATCACCGGCGGCCACTGCTGGTACATGGGCGGCGAGGCCGACGACGAGCCCGCCATCCGCCGCGTGGCCAGGGAGAACCTCCGCGCCGGCGCCGACTGCCTCAAGGTCATGGCCTCCGGCGGCCTCATGACACCCGGCGCGCCGCCGAGCTGGACGCCGCAGTACACCACCGGCCAGCTCCGCGTGGTCGTCGAGGAGGCCGCCACGCGCGGCAAGCACGTCGCCGCGCACGCCCACGCGCACGACTCCATCCGCAGCAGCGTCGAGGCCGGCGTCACCACGATCGAGCACTGCTCGTTCTTCACCCCGTCCGGCCACCAGTACGACGCCCGGCTCGCCGACCTCGTCGCGGCGAGCGGCACGTACGTGTGCCCCACCGTGCACGGCGTGATCTCCCGCATCGCCGAGGTGCACGGGCAGCAGATGCTCGACGCCTGGCTCGCCGGCGTCGCCGCCATGCGCGACGCCGGCATCCGGGTCATCGCCGGCACGGACGCCGGGTTCGCGGTCGGCGACATTCCCAACCCCACCGACGGGTACGTCGGAGGACTGGAGACGTTCGCGTCGGTCGGCTACGGCAACGCGGAGATCATCGAGATGGCCACCATCCGCGCCGCCGACGCCTGCGGGGTGGGCGAGGTCACCGGCAGCCTCGACCCGGGCAAGCGGGCCGACCTCATCGCCGTCGCGGGCGACCCCCTCGAACGCATCTCGGACCTGCGCAACCTCGCCCTCGTCCTGGTGTCGGGCCGCTCGGTCGGGCAGGGAACCGTGGACACCGTGACGACGTCCGTGGGCTGAACGTGCCGAAAACCTGAGATCCGCGGGCTCGACGTCCCGCTCGCCGGAAGGAACTGTGATGCTGCCTTGGTCCGCCGACCTGGCCGGCCGCCTCGACCATCACGTCGTCGAGAGCGACCTGTTGCGCGGCAACCCGCTGGGGGATCCGCACGAACGCCCGCTGGTGGTGTACGTGCCGCCCGGGTACGACGACTCGCCCGAACGCCGCTACCCCGCCATGTACGTGCTGCTCGGCTACTCCGGCCACGTCGGCATGTGGTTCAACCGGACGCCGTTCCGCCAGCCGTACCCGGAGCTCGCCGACGCCATGTTCGCCGCCGGCGACGCACCGCCCGCCATCGTCGTGTACGTGGATGCGTGGACCGCGCTCGGCGGCAGCCAGTACCTCGACTCGCCCGCCACCGGCCGCTACCACTCGTACCTGCGCGACGAGATCGTCCCCTTCGTCGACGCCCGCTACCGCACCCTCGCCGACCGCGACCACCGCGCCGTCACCGGCAAGTCGAGCGGCGGCTACGGGGCCATGGTGACCGCCATGCTCGCGCCCGACGTGTTCGGCGCGCTCGCCACGCACGCCGGGGACGCCCTGTTCGAGGTCTGCCACCGCCCACGCTTCCCCGCGCTGGCCCGCCGGCTGCGCGACATGTACGACGGCTCGTACGACAAGTTCCTCGCCGACTTCCGCAGCCGCCTGCCCGGCACCAAGGACGGCGACCTCGAACTCCTCGAAATGTACGCCTACGCCGCCGCCTACTCCGACGACGGCATCGTCCGCCTCCCCTTCGACGACACAGGCGCGGTCGTGCCGGAGGTGTGGGACCGCTGGCTCTCCCTCGACCCGGTCGTCATGGCCGCAGACCCCCGCCACGCCGACGCACTCCGCTCGATGCGCGCGATCTGGGTGGACGCCGGCAGCCGCGACGAGTACTACCTCGACTTCGGCGCGGTCTCCTTCCACCGGGCGTTGGAGGCGGCGGGGGTCCCGGCGGATCGGGTGCACTTCGAGCTCTTCGAGGCCGGCCACGGCGGCATCGAATACCGCTACCCCCTGGCCCTGTCCTGGCTCTCCCACCGCCTCACATAAACCCGCATTCCGGGAAGACCCGGGGGGCACTGCAAGGTCTTCTCCCTGGGACGCGCTACGCGCGACGGGGCTCAGGCAGCGCCCGGTGGGGGGCAAGCCCCCACACCCCCGGGCGAGGGGCTTCCCAGCCCCTCGCGCTCCCCGGCCGCGCCCCGATCTCCGCATGGCCGGCACACCACCATCAAGACGTCATCACCCTTGAGCACGCTGGCTGAAGGGCACAGAAGACCAGAGGTAGGGCCGGCTCAGGGGGGCCGCCTCGTCGTGTGCTTCGTGAGCACGTCATGTGCCGTTCTTGCGGGCAGGAAGACATGCTTCAGGTGGATGAGCTGGGGCAGCGCACCGCACCGTTTGTCTCCGCAAGGTGGAGCCGTCAGGCGTCGGAGGCCCGGCCCGATGGCGGGGCGAACGGGTTGAAGCGGTGGTGCGCACTCCCCTCAAACAGCCCTCGTGCCCATGTTTCGAGGCCCCTGGCGTCAATAATTGACGAATCAGCGGGCATAAGGCGTACGATGGCTTCCGGAAGAGGGGGCGACATGCTCTTGAGGTTCGCTGCTACGAACCATGCATCGCTGCGAGATCGCCAGGAACTGAGCATGGTTGCGATGGACCGCCACGACGATCTCGCCGTTCAGGAGATTCCAGGCCAAACCGGGCGATACGCCCTGCCGGCGGTAGGGGTTTTCGGGCCGAACGCGTCGGGCAAATCAAACCTTCTCGATGCTCTGAAGTACATGTGTTGGGCGGTCAGGAATTCCCATCAGAAATGGAATCCTGATGGCCCGATATCCCGGCGGCCGTTCCTGCTCGACGATGACGGGCCGGCCCGTCCCAGCGAGTATGAGGTGGATATAGTCGCAGAAGGAGTGCGCTATAACTACGGCTTCTCGCTGGACGACATGTGCGTCCGGGAAGAGTGGCTGTACGCATATCCGGAGAAGCGTCGAAGGATGCTCTTCGAGCGAACCCGTGGCGAGCCGATGCGCTTCGGGCCGACGCTCACCGGACAGCGCAAGGTGACCGAGCGTGCCGTCCGCGACAACAGTCTCTTCCTCTCGGCCGCGTACGCCAACAATCTGGAGTCCATCCGGCCGATCTACCGCTGGTTCAGCCGGCGGTGCCGCTCCGCGAACACGGCGAATGAGCAGGCGAGGCTGGGCACCAGCCTGCACCTGCTGGAGAAGCACGACAGTAAAGCCGTTCTGGATCTGCTGAACTTCGCGGACCTGGGCGTGGTCGGCATGAGCATCAAGAAGCTGGAGATGAGCAAGGAGGACCGGGAGAAGTTCTACCGTGTCCTGCAAGCCCTTGAAATCGACGACACCGGTGTCAACCTCGACAGCGTCTCACGCGAGGTCGAAATCCAGCATCGGACGGCGACCGGGCCCAAGTCGCTGGATTTCAACTCGGAGTCGACCGGCACCCGCACGTGGCTCTCCATGCTGGGGCCCATTCTGGTGACTCTGGGCACCGGCAGTCTTTTGGTGGTGGACGAGCTGGACGCGCGACTGCACCCATCCCTGACCGCCGAGCTGGTGCGACTCTTTCAGGATCCGGCCATCAACACCAAGGGCGGCCAGCTCCTCTTCAACTCCCACGACGTCACCTTGCTGGGCGGGAAGGCGCAGTTCCGTCTGCACCGAGATCAGATCTGGTTCACCGAGAAGGACGAGACCGGCGGTACCCGCGTGTATCCGTTGACGGAGTACAGAGTGCGGGAAGGATTGGACAACATCGAACGCTCCTACCTGCGCGGGCGCTATGGTGCCACGCCGTTCTTCGATGAGACCATCCTCCTTGAGCTCATCCAAGCGGGTGATATCGAGCATGCCTCGGGGCAATAGGCCGCTGGATCGGAAATCCGGGAAGCCCAAGCCGCCGCGCAAAAGGCTCTCGATATACTGTGAAGGCAGGGTCACGGAGAAAATCTACTTCTGCGGCCTCAGATCCACCCTGCGGGCGGCGAACGTCGATGTTCGCGTCGTGCCCACGAAGGGAAACTCGCATTCGATCGTCCGCTATGCGATCAATGACACGGGTCTGGCGCGCAGGAGCGATATCGACTTCCAGCGCGGGGATCAGGTCTGGTGCGTCTTCGACGTGGAGGCTCCGCAGTGCCACCCGGGCATTGAGGAGGCCGAGAAGCTGGCTTCCAAGTATGGGATCAAGCTCGCGGTGTCGAACCCGTGCTTCGAGCTCTGGCTGCTCCTGCATTTTCAGGAGCAGCGGGCCTATCTCACCACGGCGAACGCCTGCACGAAGTTAGCAGTGCACCTTCCTGACTACAACAAACGGATCAGCTTCGATGCGTTCGCGGAGCTGTATTCAGGTGGCCGGTCGCGCGCCGTGGACCTTGGGGCGAAGTTCGGCGAGGCCGCGAATCTGGTCGAGAGAAATCCCTGGTCTTCAGTCTGGGTGCTTGTGGACCACATCAAGAGCTTCAGCAACGAATGAGCATCACGTACAAGATCTTTATATGTAAGCGCTGAGCCGACCAGGCTCTCGGCGGCTCGGTCACGATGTGGGCCGCAGTCGCCGTCAGGTGGACGGGAGGAGCGCGCATGCGAAGATCTCAGGCATGCCGACCGATCTACGCGCCCGGTGGAATCACAACACGCACTACCACCACCTGGCCCTGGAGGCCGTCGCGCCCGCCGCGCGGACGGCTCTGGACGTCGGGACAGGCGATGGGCTGCTGGCGACGGCGCTACGGGAGCTGGTGCCGCACGTGACCGCCATCGATCTGGATCCCGAAGTCCTGGACCGGGCTCGCGCGACGGGAGCGGACGTGGACTGGGTCGTGGGTGATGTGATGAGCAGCCCGTTGCCGGAGGGGCATTTCGACGTCGTCACGTCCATCGCCACCGTGCATCACCTGCCCGACCTGGGCGCCGCACTGGCGAGGCTGGCGTCGCTCACGGCGCCGGGCGGGGCGCTGGTCGTGATCGGTTGCGCCAGGAACGGGCATCCGCGCGACTACCTGATGGACCTTGCCGGGATCGTCCAGCATCAGGTGCTCTCACGCACCCGCGGCTACTGGAACCACACGGCACCCGTGCAGATGACCTTTCCCCACACCTACGCCCAGGTGAAGCAGGTGGCTTCCGCTGTTCTGCCAGGGATGCGGTGGCGCCGGCTACCGCTCTTCCGGTACGCCGTCGTCTGGCGCAAGACCGGCTGACCTGCTGTGTCGCGAGATCGCCGGCGCGCGCGTCCTCACCGCGTAACCGTCGTCGCCGTTCTCCCGTCGTTCCCTGGCCGCCTCGGAGACGATGAGGAGATGACGGAGAACCGATCCGCGCAGTCGCCGTCGGGTGGAGGGGCGAGATCGCGTACGAACTGGACGGCAGTGAGCGCCCTGGCCGGGACGCTCGCCGCCGTGATCGCGCTGGTCGCCTACCTGAGGCCGCCGCCCGCACCCGCGCAGCCCCCGCCCTCGCACTCGGCCGACGTGGTGGAGTCGACCCCGGCCGCCACACAGCCACCCGCTACGGAGCCGAGCACCAGCCCGACCCCGACGGCGGAGCCCAGTACGGCCGAGCCGCCTGCCGTGCGGCCCACGCAAGAGGCCGGGGGCAGTGCCGCGCCGTTGTCAGCGGTCCGGCCCGGCGGTTGTGACGATGCGGCCGCGGCGCTGGCCGCGTACCGGCGGAATGCCGGGAGCGCCCGCAGCACCCAGGCGGCGGCGGCTCATCAGGCCTACCTCGACCTGATGGGGGCGGTCCTCGACGCGCAGGGAGTGGTGGGGCAGAAGATCAGCCGGCTGGCCGCCGAGTTCCAGGAGCTGTACTTCCGGCTCAGCGGCATGAACGGCGGCGATCCGAACCAGGTGATCACGGACATCAACGCGGATATGGCGGACCTCGGCACGCTGTGCCAGCCGGCCTGACGGGTGTGCTCCTCGGCCCGTCACCGGCGACACCCGGTCGCCGGTCGGGAGGCGTGACCTGCCGCGCCGTCCCGCCGCAGGGCGCTAGTCTGCCGCCATGGATCTGAAAGAGCAGGTACGCGAGCTGCGCCTGCAGGGCAAGTCCCCCAAGGAGATCGCCCGCGCGCTCAAGGTCTCGCCGTCGGTGGTGGCGCCGATCGTCCGGGCGATCGCCGCCGAGACGGCTGAGGCCGCCGAGGCGCAGGGGCCGGGGGAGGCCGAGGTGGTCGGGTGCTGGATCAACGTGGGGTGGAGCGAGGGGCTCGGCCTCGATCCGGCGCGCGGCTGGGTGGACGAGGCGCCGAATTCCGGGGTGGGCGGCATGGTGTCCGTGCTCGTCGCCCGGCGGCACACGTGGGACCGGCTGTCCGTGTGCGGGTACCTGGCCGATGTCTACTGCCTGGGCGTCAAGAGCGTGATCGGTCCCGACGTGCTCGACGACCGTGACCTGGTGCGGTTCCGCGAGTACTTCTTCGGCGAGTACCCGGGCTGGCAGGAGGCGCCGATCGAGCTGGCCAGGCACCTGGTGTTCGGGTCGGTGGACTACGCGCGCAAGCTCGGGTTCGAGCCGCACGACCTGTTCGCGCTCGGCTCCGACCTGCTCGGCAAGTGGGAGGAGGAGTCGGCGGTCACGTTCGGCCGCGACGGGAAGCCGTTCTACGTGGAGGGGCCGGAGGACGACCCCGCCCGGGTGGTGCGGACGCTGCGGCGGACGCTGTCGGACGACGAGTTCGGGTACGTCACCGCAGGCCAGTGACCCGCAGGGTGAGGTTGAGCCGGCCGGAGGTCAGCCCGGTGGCGGGGTCGCCGGTGCCCGGGTAGACCTTCGGCACGCCGTGGTAGGCGAAGCGCGACGGCCCGCCGAACACGAACAGGTCGCCCGAGGCGAGCCGCACGTCGGTGTACGGCCGGCCGCGCGTCTCGGTGTTGCCGAAGCGGAACAGGCACGTGTCGCCGATGCTCAACGACACCACAGGGGCGTCGGAACGCTCGTCCTTGTCCTGGTGCATGCCCATCTTGGCCTGGCCGTCGTAGAAGTTGATCAGAGCGGTGTCGGGTTCGTACGGGACGTCGCGCCCGTAGGCGTCGGCCAGGGCGCGCCGGCCGAGGTCGGCCAGCCAGCCGGGGAAGGCGGCCACCTGGCGGCCGTTCACGTCGTGCGCGACGCGCGTGTACGCGTACGGCCGCCAGTGCCAGCCCAGGCACACCGTCTGCACCGACATGACGCCGCCGCTCGGCAGCACGGTGTGCCGCATCGGCACCGGGCCGCGCGCCCATTCCCGGCATTCCTGGACGAGGTGGCGTTGCTCGTCGAGCGTCAGCCAGCCGGGCACGTGGACCGCGCCGGGCGCGATCTCCCTCATGGGTAGCGGGATCACGATCGCTGCTCCTGAGGTGACTCCGCGCGACTGTCCTGGCAGGTCACGCTACTTTCCCGAAATATCAGGTTACGTCCGATGCGCCACACCGTCCCGTCCCGGCCGGCGCCCCGCATCCCCTCCAGTGTCCCAGGCGGCGCGATCGCCACGGCCGCCGCCGTCCCCGCGAACCCGTACGTACGGCCGGGATCCCAGCCCGTGCTGCGCCGCAGCCGCTCGCTCATCCCGGCCCACCCGCGTGCCTCGCCCGCCACCACCCACGCGTCCGGCTCGCCCGCCGTGAACCGCCTGGCCTGCCGCAACCAGGACGCCGCCACCTCCGGCCAGCCGACCACCGCCAGCACCGTCCCGTCCCACGCCCGCGCGAACGCCTCGGCGGCGGGCGCGGCCTCCCGCCCGTGCCCGATCACGACGGTACGGGCCCGTTGCGCCCGGACGAGCGCGACCACCGTCTCCAGCTCGCGAGCCGTGACCCCCGTCATGCGAGGGCTCACTTCGCGTCGTGGAGGACGAGGCCGAGCGTGTGCCGCAGCCCCGAGCGTACGGTGCTGACGCCGTGCCGCACCGGCGCGGCCGACCAGCCGCGCGACGACCGCACGGGCCGGTCGCGGGTCGTGAAGATCAGCCCGTGGCCCTGCGGCAGCAACGTCACCGTCCCCCGCGACTGCGCCCGCGGCCGCTGCTCCACCAGCAGGAACTCGCCCCCGGTGTAGTCCTCGCCCGGCCGGTCCAGCCCGATCACCACCTGCAGCGGGAACACCAGATCCCCGTACAGGTCGCGGTGCAACGCGTTCCAGTCATTCTCCCGGTAGCGGAGCAGGATCGGTGTCGGGCGGGTCTGGCCGGCGCGGTGGCACATGTCCAGCCACTCGCCGAAGTCGTCCGGCCAGGGGGCGGGCTGCCCGAGGCGGGCCGCCCAGTCCCTGGCGATCGGCAGCAACGGGGGGTAGAACTCGGCGCGCAGCCGCTGCACCAGGGGCGGCAGCGGGTGGTCGAAGTAGCGGTACTGGCCGGCGCCGAAGCGGTAGCGCTCCATGTCGATGGTGGCGCGGAAGAACGCGGTCTCGTCGTACAGACCGGAGATCTCCTCGCACTCCTCCCGCGTGAGGAGGGGCGGCGTCAGCGCGCACCCGTAGGCGTCCAGCTCGGCCGCGAGCTTGTTCCAGTCGGCGTTCACAGCGTGCTCCAGAGCTGGGGCTGCAGGACGCCTTCGAGCGTGAGCAGCGCGCGCTTGCGTTCCAGGCCGGCCGCGTAGCCCGTCAGGGCGCCGTCGGCGGCGACGACGCGGTGGCAGGGGAGCAGGACGAGCAGCGGGTTCGCGCCGACGGCCGCACCGACCGCGCGGATCCGGTCGGCGGGCGCGCCGATGCGGGCGGCGAGCGCGCCGTAGCTGGTCGTCGTCCCGTACGGGAGCCCGGCCAGCTCCGTCCACACCCGTTCCTGGAACGTGCTGCCGCGCGGCCGGAGCGGCAGGTCGAAGGCGGTGCGCTCGCCCGCGAAGTACTCGCCGAGCTGCCGCGCCGCCTCCGCGAACTTGAGGTCGTCGCGCCGCAGGCCCGCCGTGTGCGGGGCAGCCGGGGCGAACGACAGGCGGGTCAGCGCCGTGCCGTCCCCCACGAGCAGGATCTCGCCCAGCGGGCTGTCGATCGTGGTGTAGATGTCCATACTTGTACGAACACCAGCGGCCCCGTCCGAGGTCGGCGGTTTTCGGACGTCGTGGCACCCGTTCTCGTGCCGTCATAGGCTCACTTCGTCGTCGAGCAAGGAGTGAGAGAGCATGGCCGAGTCGCGCGAGCGTACCTTCACCGGCACGAGGGGCCGCAACACGGCCCGCGAGTGGCCCCATGAGCAGCCCCGATACCTCGCGATCCTGGTCCACGGCTACGGCGAGCACATCGGCCGCTACGAGCACGTCGCCGACCGGCTCGTCCGGCACGGCGCCGCCGTGTACGGCCTCGACCACGTGGGGCACGGCAAGTCCGAGGGCGACCGGGCACTCGTCGAGGACTTCGAGGACGTCGTCACCGACGTGCACGCCGTTGAGGAGCACGCCAGGGCCGAGCACCCCGGCGTGCCCGTCGTGCTGATCGGCCACTCCATGGGCGGCATGATCGCCGCCCGCTACGCCCAGCGGTACGGGTCAGGGCTGACCGCGCTCGTCCTGTCCGGGCCGGTGATCGGGGAGTGGGGGGCCGTGCCGGCGCTGCTGGCGTTCGAGGAGCCGCCGGACGTGCCGATCGACCCGAGCACGCTCTCCCGCGACCCCTCCGTGGGCGCCGCGTACGCCGCCGACCCGCTCGTGTGGCACGGGCCGTTCAAGCGGGCGACGCTGGAATCGTTCGCGGCGACGCTCGAGACGATCGCCAAGGGCGGCACGTTCGGCGCGCTGCCCACCCTGTGGGTGCACGGGGACGACGACCAGCTCGTGCCGCTCGCCGGCAGCCGCGCCGGCATCGAGGCCGTCAAGGGGAGCGACCTGACGGAGCGGATCTATCCGGGGGCCCGGCACGAGGTGTTCAACGAGATCAACAAGGACGAGGTGCTGGACGACGTCACGTCCTTCATCGACCGCGCCCTGCCCGGTGCGTGACTGTCGGCTAGTGGACGGGTAGCCAGACGTGCCCCGAACCTCGGTCGCGGGACAGCTCGACCTTCCAGCACCCCCGCTTCGGGAACACGAACCCCGTGCCCCACTCCTGCCCGGGCCGCCGCCAGGTCGAGCTCCCATGCTCCTCCGGCCCCCACACCGGCCTGGCGAGCGTCCCGTCCGGGTGGACCGCCCGGGCGCGCAGCGGGCCCTCCCCGGTCATCCGCCACACGATCTTGACCTCGTCGCCCGCGCTGAGGGGGGTGGCCTTCACGAACAGCAACCCCCACAGCTCGGCGTCCCGCGCCGTCCCCCGCACCTCGGGGAAGCCCTCTCCCTCCAACACCGGCGTGCCGTGACAGCCGGCGCCGGTAGCGGTCGGGCGCGGGCTGGCCTCGCCGCTCGGGCTCGCTTTGACGTCCGTACGTGAGCCCGCCCCCGCGCCCGAGGCACACCCACTGGCCACCATCACCACGACAACCACCCCGGCACAAACCTTCATCAACCGCATCGAACCTCCTCGCCTTCACTACCGGGGCGGCGAGAGAAAGGTTCCGACCCTACCGCCCCCCGAACACGGGCAGCGTGAGCGACGACGGATGCGTCCCGTCATGGAAGATCTCGAACCGCGTGGCCCGGGTCCGCACCGCCTCCGCCACCGGCTCGCCCGTCCCGTGGTTGCGGGCGAACCGCGGGAACGCGCCGCCCGCCACCTGCACCCGCAGCCGGTGCCCGCGCCGGAACCGGTACCCGGTCGGATGCAGCTCCACCTCCGCCTTCACCACGCCCTCGCTCCCGGCGGGCAG
The DNA here is from genome assembly GCF_900323885.1 of [Actinomadura] parvosata subsp. kistnae. Classification (GTDB taxonomy): domain Bacteria; phylum Actinomycetota; class Actinomycetes; order Streptosporangiales; family Streptosporangiaceae; genus Nonomuraea; species Nonomuraea composti. Next base: position 4,450,325 of record NZ_OOHJ01000018.1, read on the forward strand.
CCGCACGATGCCGTCCGTGACGTTGCGCGACACGCCGGACGCGTCCACGTCGCACAGCCGGACGAACACGTCGGCGTGCCCCGTGTCGGTCCGCACGTACACGGTGGCCGAGACCGGGCCGATCAGGTCGAGGTCGCGGGGGAGCGGCCCGCCGGTGTAGACGAGCACGTCGGGGCGGGCCTCGATGGGACGGTTGTCGCGCTGCTTGCCCTGCCGCATGTCCAGGAGCGGCCCGCCGACGGTGCGGGTGGGATGTGCCGGATCGTAGGTGAACGTGTCGGGGGCGCTCTCGCCGGGCGCGCTCCAGCCGAGCCTGCCGTACGAGAGCAGGTGCAGCGGCGTCGGCACCGACTGCGGGGGCGGCCACCGCTCGAAGTCCAGCCAGCGGCCGGCCCGCTGCAGGTAGAGCCGCACGGGTGAGCGCTGCAGCTGGGCGGTGTCGCCGAGCAGGTGCGCCGACAACCACGACACCTCCTCCGCCAGGAACGCCCGCAACGCCCCCAGGTCGTGCCCCCACGGCCCGATCAGGATCCTGCTGCGCCGCCCGGCCTCGCGCAGCGCGGCGTAGTCGCGGAGCTGGGCGGGCAGGAGCAGGTCCCACCAGCCGGTGACCATGCTGGTCGGCGTCGTCATCTTGACCGCCGCCGCGCTGTTGTCGACGTCCGTCCAGAACGGGTCGCCCGCGCCGGAGTGCGCCGCCGCCTCCCGCAGGAACGGCACCTCCTTGCCGATCGCGGCCACGTCCGACCTGCCGAGCGGGACGTGCGCCATCGCCCGCCGCAACCGCCGCTCCCCGCGCGGGCCGGGCAGCATCCCGCCCAGCCGCGCCTCCTCCTGCGTGCCGATGAGCGCCGCCCACGTCAGCAGGTTGTGCAGCGCGAACACGCCGCCCGGATAGAACGTCGTCCTGAACTCGCTGGCCGTCACCCCCAGACACATGGCCTCCAGCGGCGGATCCAGGTAAGGCCCCACCGCCCACTGCGTGAACCCCAGGTAACTCGCCCCGGTCATCGCCAGCCGCCCGTCACACCACGGCTGCTCCCGCAACCACGCCGCCGTGGCCAGGCCGTCCTCCTTCTCCTGGTGGAAGGCCGAGAACCGGCCTCCCGACCCGAACGTGCCCCGGGCGTTCTGCACCACGACCTGCATGCCGCGCCGCGCCAGCACCCGCGCCGTCCCCTTGGCGTCGAGCTTGTGCTTGCCGTACGGCGTGCGCACCAGCACCACCGGCAACGGCTCCGACCCGCGCGGCCGGTAACGGTCGGCCCGCAACACGACCCCGTCCGGCATCGGAACGCGCAGGTCATGGACCACTTCGATGTCCCGAACGGTGGCCTCGGGCAGGCCGAGAAGTCGATCGATCAGTCTGCTGAGCATCCCCATGGCAGATCCTTTCGCTCCGCCCCAGAGTACGGCCCGCCTCCCGGCACGAAGAGGATCGTCCCCGCCCCGTTCGCCGGCGGACGCGATGACTTTTCCCCCACCCCCGGGTCTGCACTTGTGAGGAGGCGACATGAGCGACCAGAAACGGGCACTGACGGCAGGCGTGGCGCTGCTGGAACGGGCGATCGACTACGCGCTCGGCAGCCTGCGCATCGTGACCCCGCCGGCCCTGTGCCGCCCCACCCCCTGCACGGGCTGGAACCTCCACCAGCTCCTCGCCCACCTGGGCGACTCCCTCCAAACCCTGGACGAGGCCGCCACCGGCCACATCCTCCTCGCCCACGGCGCTGCCCTTCCGACGGCACACCAGGCGACCACCCCGGCCACCCCACCCGCCGTACCCGGCACGACAGGCACGCCCGCGGTGCCATGCCCACGCACACCAGGCACCCCCACGTCCGGCCCGCGGACCGCAGGCACCGCTGGTGGGCTCGGCTCGCGAACAACGAGCATCCCCACGCCCGGCACGCCGCCCGCGTCACCGGTGCAGGCGGCAGGCATCCCCGCGCCCGGCACACCGCCCGCGTCACCGGTGCAGGCGGCAGGCATCCCTGCGCCTGGCACACCGCCCGCGCCGCCGGTGCAGGCGGCAGACACCTTCAGTGCCGCGTCGCAACCCACACCCGTGGAGACGGCCGGTGCCGTTGTGTCTGGACCTCGGCCGGAACCAGCGCTCCAAGCCCCCAACCCCGCCCTCCTCCTCAGGGACAGCGCCACAGAAGTGCTCGGCAGATGGGCCGCCCTGATCACCGCCGACCTCGTCACCGTCCACGACCGCCACCTGACCAGCCCGATGGTGGCCGCGGCAGGCGCCGTCGAGATCACCGTGCACGCCTGGGACGTGGCCAGGGCCTGCGGCGATCCCCGCCCGATCCCGCCGCACCTCGCGGAGGATCTGCTCGACCTGGCCCACCTGTTCGTCACGAACGCCGACCGTCCCGCCCGCTTCGCCCGCCCGGTGACCTTGCCCATGTACGCACCCACCCAGGACCACCTCCTCGCCCACCTCGGCCGCCACCCCAACTGGCCAGACCACGACCGACCGGGATGCGACCGACCGGGAGAGGACTGAACACCCGCCCGCCCTCACATCCACCGCCGCCACGCCGTACGATCACCATGTACGGAAAGTCAGACCACATATCGCGGCACCACTCTTGGCGGAATCCGCGACGTCCTGTCCGATACGGTGAGAAGATCGGTTATGGCCGACCCGGCACGGCGGGGCGACCACCCAGACCACACCGTCCAGGGCGACGGGAACCTTGCGGCCCGATCCGCGAGGCGGCGCACGACATCGCCGCGGACCGGCCGACCAACGTGGTGGCGACGACCGTTCTTCGTGCGGCCGTCGCCACCACCACGCCGCCCACCCCACCTGACGCCCTCAGCTCACTTCGCCCCCACCCGGGCTCACCTGCACGGATGCGGCTCATCTTTCCGAGCGCGGCTCACCCTGCCCAGCGCGGCTCATCCAGCCCCCGCTTTGCCCGCCTGAGCCGCCCCACTGGCCGACGCTCGAAGCCCCCTTCCGCTGAGACGTTTCCACGATCTTTGAATCAGGTCCGTCCGCCGTTCACCCTTGAGAAGCTCGTCGATGTCGGAGAGGTGAGCAGGGGGTCCCAATGCCCGACCGTATGCGGATGGATGTGGACACGGCCGAGACGTCCGCCAGGCAAGCGGTGCACGGCACGTCCACCTACGCCACGGCTGTGGCCAGGCTGCGCGCCGACCTGGCCGCCGCCGGGCCGGTGGGTGCCGAGGGCTCCGACCTGGCGGCGGCCATCGAGGAGTTCACGGGGCTGCTGCTGGACACGGCCGACCGCACCGCACAGGCGTACGGGTCCACGGCCGAAGGCATGTCGGCCTCCGTGACCGCGGCACGCTCCGCCGACAGCCGCGCCACGGCACCCGCCACCGCTCTCACTCCGGTGCCCGTGTCATGGGTCTGACGCTCCCGCCCGAGTACGCGGAGGCCGCGGCCCTGGTCGGCCTGTCCGCCGAGCTGTTCCTGTGGGACGAGGACCAGCTCGAACGGCTCGCCGGCACCATCTCGACCTTCTTGCAGGACGTCGAGCCAGGAACGCAGGACCTGCGCCAGGCCGCCACCCGCTTCGCCGCCGCGACCGGCGCATCCGGCCTCACGACCGGAACCGGCGGTGTGACGGGTTTGGCGAGTGCGGCTCAGGGCACGGCCGCCTTGGCGAGTGCGAGTGGTGGTTCGGGCGGCGACACCCCTGGGGTCAACGGCGCGGGTGGCGGCACCCCTGGGCGCGATGGCGCAGGCAGCGGCGCTGCTGGGGGCAATGGTGCGGGTGGCGGCACCCTTGCGGGTAACGGCGCGGGTGGCGGCACCGCCGGGGGTAACGGCGCAGCCGGTGGCGTCGGGGGCGGTAGCGCGGCTGGGGACGCGTTCGTCAGTCACTGGACCGCCATGGCGGGTGCGGGCGGCGCCGATGACGTGCTGCGCGCGGCAGGCTGGACGGCCGCCGCGCTCGGCTTTGCGGCGATGGAGATCAGGGCGGCCAAGACCGTCGTGCTGGCCCGCCTGGCCTGGTGCGCCCGCCAGCTGGCCCTGTCGACCCTCGGCGGCCCGGCCGGGCGGCTGGCCGGCATCGCGAACGTGCTGGCCTCGCGGGTCGCGATCGGCGAGGTCGTCCGCGAGCTCGGCCGCCGGTTGCGGGACGTGGCGGTGCCGGTCGTCCGCCGCGCCATCGCCCTGCTGCGCGAGGCGGCGGGACGGCTGCGCGGCGCGGCCGACACCCTCGGGACCCGGCTGGCAGGGTCGACGCCGCGCCCGGCGTACGCGGGCCTGCCCGGTCACGCGCCGGCCCTGGACGGGACCCGGATGAACATGGGGCGGAAGAAGGACGACGACGAGGGCTTCTCCTGGCTGCCCAAGCGCAACAGCAACGAGTCTCACGACAAGCCCGGGAAGTCGGGGCAGACCTGCGACTACTGCGGCGGCAGCGGCGACGACCCCTTCAAGGACGGCCGGACGTGCCCCAACTGCGTCGGGACGGGCGTGAATCCATGATGAGTCCCTTCTGACGGGTCGTCTCTGCGACTCCGACGGTCGTTCCTGCCGTTGGTAGGTCGTCTCTGCAGCTCGACGGCCCGTTCGCCGCTGGCAGGTCGAACGGGCCGTTCGGCCGCTGGCCGGGCTGCGGCGGACGGCTGCTCCTGCCGTTGACGGGTGGTCTCTGAGGCCGAGGGCCGTGGTGCCGCTGGCCGGGGCGTTGCTGCGTCTGACGGCTGCTCCTGCCGTTGACGGGTCGTTTTTGTGGCTGACGGGCCGTTTGCCGCTCGGGGCGAGCCGTCCCTGGGACTGACGGCCCAAATCTGGGGCTGACGGGCGGCCCGTCTCTAAACTGACGGCCCGGATCTGCGGCTCACCGGCGGCCCGTCTTTAAGACCGACGGCCCGGATCTGCGGCTCACAGGCGGGCCGCCTCTGAGACTGACCGCCCGGATCGCCGGTGACGAGGCGCGTCGTCTCTGCGGCGGCACGGCGGGCGGTGGGGCACTATGACACCACGCACGCCACCCCCCGAGCGCCCCCAGGCCACGGGCCCTCCCGTTCGGAGCAGGCTCAGAGCAGTGTGTCGTCCTCCTCGGGTGTTTCCAGGGTTTGCTGCGCAGGTGGTGGGGTGGCGTCGTCTCCGTGGAGGGTGCTCAGGACCTGCTCCCCGTACTTGGCCAGTTTGTTCTCCCCGACGCCGTTCACCTTGCTCAGCTCCGCCAGCGACGTGGGAGCCAGGGTGGCGATCTCGCGGAGGGTGGCGTCGTGGAAGATGACGTAGGCAGGCACCCCCTGCTCCTTGGCGGTGGCGCCGCGCCAGGCGCGCAGGCGTTCGAAGAGGGCGGCGGCCTCGGCGGGGAGCTCCACGGCGGCCTGGGCGGGCTTGGTGCCGGAGGAGGTCTTGGCGCGGGCGGGGCGGTGGGTGTCGCGGCGCAGGCGTACCTCGCGCTGGCCGCGCAGCACCGCCGCGCTGTCGTCGGTGAGCACCAGCGCGCCGTAGTCGGACTCCACCGCGAGCAGGCCCTGGGCCAGGAGCTGGCGGACCACGCCGTGCCACTCGGCGTTGCCCAGGTCGGTGCCGACCCCGAACACCGACAAGGTGTCGTGCCCGTGCTGCAGCACCTTGGCGGTCTTCTTGCCGAGCAGGATGTCGACCACCTGCCCCACGCCGAACTTCTGCCGCCGCTCCCTGAGCAGCCGCAGCACCGTGGACAGCACCTTTTGTGCCGGGATCGTGCCGTCCCAGGACTCGGGAGGGGTCTGGCAGGTGTCGCAGTTTCCGCACGGCTGCGACCCCTTCTGCCCGAAGTAGTCGAGCAGCATCATGCGGCGGCAGCCGACGGTCTCGCAGAGCGCGAGCATCGCGTCGAGGTGCTGCACCTGGCGGCGGCGGTGGGCGTCGTCGCCCTCCATCGCCATGCGGCGGTGCTGGACGACGTCCTGCAGTCCGTAGGCCATCCACGCGGTCGCGGGCAGCCCGTCGCGCCCCGCCCGCCCGGTCTCCTGGTAGTAGCCCTCGACGGACTTGGGCAGGTCGAGGTGGGCCACGAAGCGGACGTCGGGCTTGTCGATGCCCATGCCGAACGCGATCGTGGCCACCACGATCAGGCCGTCCTCGCGCAGGAATCGGGCCTGGTGGTGGGCGCGGGTGCGGGCGTCGAGCCCCGCGTGGTACGGCACCGCCGCGATGCCGTGCTCCACCAGGAACTCGGCGATCTTCTCCACGGAGGAGCGCGACAGGCAGTAGACGATGCCGGAGTCGCCGGGATGCTCGGTGCGCAGGAAGTCGAGCAGCTGCCGCTTGGGCTCGCTCTTGGGCGTGATGCGGTAGTGGATGTTGGGCCGGTCGAAGCCGGCCACGAAATGGCGGGCCTGGTCGAGGCCCAGCCGGGAGGAAATCTCGGCGTGCGTGGCCGGCGTGGCGGTGGCGGTCAGCGCGATGCGCGGCACCTCGGGCCACAGCTCGCGCAGCTTCGACAGCTCCAGGTAGTCGGGACGGAAGTCGTGGCCCCACTGGGCGACGCAGTGCGCCTCGTCGATGGCGAACACCGCGATGTCGCCCTTGCCCAGCAGCCGCAGCGTCGCGTCGACGCGCAGCCGTTCGGGGGCGAGGTAGAGCAGGTCGAGCTCGCCGGCCAGGAACTCCGACTCGACGAGCTGCCGCTCGTCGAAGCCCTGCGTCGAGTTGAGGAACCCCGCGCGCACGCCGAGCGCCCGCAGCGCGTCGACCTGATCCTGCATCAGCGCGATCAGGGGGGAGATGACCACCCCCACGCCTTTTCGCACCAGGGCGGGGATCTGGTAGCAGAGCGACTTGCCGCCGCCGGTGGGCATCAGGACGAGGGCGTCGCCGCCGGCCACGACGTGGTCGATGATCTCCTGCTGGCCCGACCGGAACGAGTCGTAGCCGAACACGCGGTGCAGGACCTCGGTGGGGGTATCCATGCGGCTACCTTACGTGTTCGGGGATGAGCGGATCGTCAGTTCCGCCGATGGCGGAGCGGAGCAGCGCCGGTGGTTCCTGCATGCACACCTTGGCGATGCTAGCCGCCACGACCGACAACCCGGCACCGCCCGAAGGCCGCTCCCCGGCAGCGTGCGCGAGTCGCTACCCGGTCGCCTCCGCCGGACGTACCCGGGCATAGAGCACCAGCGACACCGCCCCCAGCACGCAAGCCACCGCCACCACCCCCATGACCGCCGGATACCCGGCGACCTGCGCCACCCCGGCCGCCGCCAAGGGCGCGACGGCCTTGGCCACCGTGATGGGCAGGGCGAGCGCCCCGCTCAGTGACGCGTACGCGGCCGTGCCGTACCGGTCGGCGAGCAGGGCGGGACGGGCGATGGTGCCGACCCCGAACCCCAGCCCGAACAGCACCACCGCCACCACCGCCCCAAAGGCGTCCCGCCCGATCAGCGGCAGCAGGACGGCGGCGAGGCCCTGCAGCCCGAAGATGGCCGCCGCGATCAGCGCCACGGGCCAGCGGGCCTGCAGCCCGGTGGTGACCAGCCGCCCCGTCACGGACAGCACCCCGAGCAGCCCGGCCACTCCGGCGGCGAAGACGGGGGCGTGGCCGAGGGCGATCAGGTACGTGACGAGCAGCACCCCCATGACGGCCACGGCGCCCGTCTGGGTGAGGAAGGCCGCCGCCAGCAGCCAGAAGGGCCGCTCGCGCAGTGCCGCGCCGACGATCTCGCCCCGGTCGACGTGGGCGGGCGCGGCCCGGCCGCGGACGGCGAGCCCGTGCAGGGGGACGGCCGTCAGCGCGTACCCGACGGCCAGGACGACCAGCGCCCGCCGCCACCCGTACAGCTCGACGAGGAGCCCGGTGAGCGGCAGGAAGATGCTGGAGGCGAACCCGGCGACGACGGTGACGGCGAGCAGTGCCCGCGCCCGCCGGGCCGCGTCGAACCAGGCCACGATCACCGCGAACGCCGCCTCGTACAGCACCATGGCCGACGCCACGCCGAGCACTCCGCACACGAGGTAGAGCTGCACCACGGAGCGCACCTGCGACCAGGCGAGCACCGCCAGCGCGCCGAGCACGGACCCGAGGGTCATCAGGCCGCGCCCGCCGTGCCGGTCGAGCCAGCGCCCGATGAGCGGGGCGACGAGCCCGGACACGAGGACGGACAGCGTGATCGCCCCGGTGAGCTGCGCGACGCCGGCGTGGAGTTCGCGCGACATGGGCGGGATGAACACGGAGAAGGCGTAATAGAGAATGCCGTATCCGGCGGTCTGCGTGATCGCGAGTGCGCCGATCATTCGCGCCGGCGCCTTCGGTCCCGCGGTGGCGATCACGCCTTCATTTGTTCCCGTTCACTTGCGGTAAATACGGTGATAAAGGTCACTTCGCCGCCGAATAATCACCGCCCTTTCCCGCCTTCCCGGCATAACTTCGGATCATGACTCTTTCGTACGTGGTGACCGGCGGCGGGCGCGGCATCGGCAGGGCGGTGGTGGAGCGGCTCCTCGGCGAACGGGACGTCGTGGTGGTCGTCGAGCGCGACAAGGAGGCCCTGGAGTGGGCGGGCCCGAGGGTCGTCCCGGTGATCGGGGACGCGGCGGACGAGGAGGTCGCCGCCTGGGCCGCCGACCTGGCCCAGGAGTCGGGCACCCTGGCCGGCTGGGTCAACAACGCCGCCGTGTTCCGGGACGCCTCCGTGCACTCGTCGCCGATCTCCGAGGTCAGGGCGCTGATCGCGGCCAACCTCGACCTGGCCGTGGTCGGCTGCGCCACCGCCGTACGCCACTTCCTGGAGGCCGGCACCCCGGGCGCCATCGTGAACGTCACCTCCCACCAGGCCACCAGGGCCGTCCCCGGCAGCCTCCCCTACTCCACCGCGAAGGCCGCGACGGAGGGCCTGACCAGGGCGCTGGCGGTGGAGTACGGCCGGCACGGCATCCGCGTGAACGCCGTCGCCCCCGGCTCGGTGGCCACGGAGCGGTACGAGCGGCAGCGCACGCCGGAAATGGCGGCGGAGCTGGCGCGGTTGCACCCCCTGGGCCGCGTCGCCACCCCGGCGGAGGTGGCCTCCGTGGTGGCGCACCTGCTCTCCCCGGACGCCGCGTTCGTCAACGGCGCAACCATCCCGGTGGACGGCGGCCGGACGGTGCTCGGACTGGATCCGGAAGCCCGGGAATGAAAACCGTTCCCACATGGTTGCAGGGGCCATGAAGAAGAACCTGCATCCCGCCTACCGCCCCATCGTCTTCCGCGACCCGAGCGTCGGCTTCGCCTTCCTCACCCGCTCGACCCTGACCAGCGACAGGACGATCGAGTGGGAGGACGGCAGGACGTACCCGGTCGTCGACGTGGACGTCTCCTCCGCGAGCCACCCGTTCTACACCGGACGTGGCCGCATCCTCGACACCGCCGGCCGCGTCGAGCGGTTCAAGCAGAGGTACGGGAAGATGTGACGCATGCTCGACTCGCCGCTGTCCGCCCGGCTCGGGCGTTCCCGCCGGATCCTCGTGGCCGGGGCGGGCGGAGGCTTCGACGTGTACGCCGGGTTGCCCCTCGCTCTCTCCTTACGGGAGGCGGGCAAGGAGGTGCACCTGGCGAACCTGTCGTTCAGCCGCCTCGACGCCCTCGACCTCGACGTCTGGCTGTTCGAGGACGTCGCCGAGATCCGGCCCGGCACCGAGGCCCGCGACTGGTACTTCCCCGAGGGCTGCCTGTCCCGCTGGCTGGCCGCCCAGGGCCTGCCCTCCACCGTGTACGCCTTCCCCAAGGTGGGGGTCCGGCCGCTGCGCGCCGCGTACGCCAGGCTCGCCGAGCACCTCGGCCTCGATGCGGTGGTGCTGGTGGACGGCGGCACCGACATCCTCATGCGCGGCGACGAGGCCGGCCTCGGCACCCCGGCCGAGGACATGGTCAGCCTGGCCGCCGCCCACGCCCTCGACGTGCCCACCAAGGCGGTGGCCTGCCTGGGCTTCGGCGTGGACGCCTACCACGGCATCAACCACGTCCAGGTGCTGGAGAACCTCGCGGCGCTCGAACGCGAGGGCGCCTACCTGGGCGCCTTCTCCGTCTCCAGGGCGACGCGCGCGGGCGCGCTCTACCTCGACGCGGTCGCGCACGCCCAGGCCGAGCTGCCGGCGTACCCGAGCATCGTGAACGGCTCGATCGCGGCGGCCGTGCGCGGGGAGTTCGGGGACGTGCGCTTCACCGACCGTACGAAGGGCAGCGAGCTGTTCGTCAACCCGTTGATGGCCATCTGCTTCGCCGTGGACCTCGACGCGCTGGCCCGGCGCTCGCTCTACCTGGACCGGCTGCGCGACACCGTCCTCATGCGCCAGGTCGTCTCCGAGATCGAGGCGTTCCGCGATGAGGTGGCGCCCCGGCCGCCGAAGGTCTTCCCGCACTAGAAGGCACTAGAGGCCCATGGTGTCGGCCAGGGAGTCGATCTCGGCCGTCAGTAACGCGCGGCCCGTACCGGTGAAGGGGCCGCGCAGCTCCACGCTCAGCACCCCCTGCAACCGCGCCCACACCAGCACGGCCCCGGTCAGCGCCGCCGTTCGGTCGCCGGCGGGCGGGTGCGCCCACTCCGGGGGCTCCAGGCCGGGCACCGCGCGGCCCTGCCCGAGCACCGGCAGGAACGGGCCGAGCACCTCCTCGACGCCCGCCCGGCGCGGAGCCGCGGCCACGAGCTGGAACAGCCCCCGGTTGGCCAGCGCCCAGTCGTAGAAGGCCCTGGCCAGCGCGTGCAGCCGGGCGCGGGGGCCGCCGCCGGCGGGGGAGCCGGCGCGGACGGCCGCCGCCAGCTCGGCCAGCCCGTCGTCGATCAGCTCCGCGAGCAGCCGGTCGCGGCCGGCGAAGTACTTGTAGAGCGCGGGCCCGGTCATGCCGAGGCGCCTGGCCACCGCCGTCAGGCTCAGGGGCTCGCCCGCGCCGATCTGGGCGAGCGCGGCCTGCTTGATCTCCCTTCTCACCTGCTCCCGGTAACGCTGTCGCGGTGTCGACATGCCCTCATTATCCAGAGTTCCGGCGTCGGCACGCGGAGTGATCACCGTCAAGCGCCGGTCATCGGCCGGGCATGCGGGGTCTACCGGTGGGTAAGAACAGGTCACCGGCGTGAGAGCAGTGGTGGTGCGATGAGTCTCTCCGGAAGGGAACGCCGTATTCTCGCCGAGATCGAGCGCGCCCTGGAGCGGGACGACCCCGAGCTGGCCAAGCGCGTCGCGGCCATCAACCGGATCGAGGCGGGCGGCGACCTGCCCCCGCAGCCGTACGGTGACCGGTTGCGCATGTGGGCGTTGGCGCATGTCTGGGTGCTGTTCTGGATGGCCGCCCTGGTGATCGTGTTACTGCTCCTGGCCGTGCTGACGACCTGACGAGCCCGAGCGGCGGCGGCGCAGCACCACCAGGTCGATGGCGGCGATCACGGCCACGGCGGCGGCGATGGCGGCCTCCCAGCGCCACACCTCCTGCCCCGTGCGCATGGCCTGCACGGCGAAGAACACCGCCGCCACGACCCCCAGCACCAGCGCGGCGAGCGACAGGGCCCGTCGCGCCCGCAGCGGGCTGCGGGCCGTCACCGGTTCGGTGCCCGCGCGGTTACGCAGCCACATGGCCTCCTCCTCAGGACGTTCAGGCGAGACACCTCAGTGCCGAGGCGATGCGCGGGTCGAGGCCGTGCGAGGCGGGCAGCCGGCCCACCGTGGCCTCGACGAACTCGGGGTAGGACAGCGTGGCGGTGAGCCCGTCCACGGCGGCGAAGATCTGCTCGGCCGTCTGCTCGACCTGCACCTTGGCGTTCTGCTCGGCCAGCACGAACCGGCCGACCGCCACCCGCCACAGCGTCCGGCCGTCGCTCTCGTCCTCGCCGACGGGCGCGCCCACGTCGTCGGCGTGGGTGGCGTACTCGGAGTCGTAGTGGAAGGTCTGGTGCCCGACGGGGTACGGCCCGGCCATGGTGTCGAGCACGGCGTCGCGGCCCAGCGCGCGCATGCGCTCGCGCGTCTCGGCGTTCTTCGTGCGCCACTCGGCCAGGACGTCGGCGACGGGCAGGCCCGCGCGCTCGCGCACGCACCACTCGTTGAACTCGTTGTAGCCGCCGATGCCCTCCTCGGCCAGCCGGCTCATCAGGTCGGGCACGGTGCCGTCGAGGCAGGCGTGGTTGTACAGCTCCTCGCCGGCCAGGTGCGCCAGCACGTCGCGGACCGACCAGCCGTCGCAGCGGGACGGCCGCTGCCAGCCGGCGTCGTCGAGGCTGGAGAAGAACCGGTCGAGCCGGGCGGCCTCGGCGTCGAAGATGTCGAACGGGTTGAAGTCTTTGAGCAGCTCGTCGGCCATACCCCGACGCTACCCCTCACGTCCGGACTTTATCGCCGATGGCGGACCTGACGCGGTCGTGCTCGCCGGCGCAGGACGGGGCCCGCTCGGGCGGCACCCACCCGCCCTTGACGATCTTGCTGTACGCGCCGGGGTCGGAGCCGTAGAGCAGGCAGGCGAACGTGGCCGACTGCTCCATGCCCGACAGGTGGTCGATGCCCGCGTGCCCGGCCAGCAGGTGCCGGGCCTCGGCGGCGGCCACCACCCGCTTGGGCGTGTCGGCCACGAGCGTCAGCGCGGCGAACTCGTCGGCCTGCGCCTCACCGTCCGTCATGCCGTTGAGCGTGGTGAGCGCGTGGCCGAGCTGGTGGTGGAAGAGCACGGACAGGGCGCCGCGCACGCGTGCCTCGGCGGCCTTCTCGCCGGTCTCCTCTGTCTGCGAGATGCCCTTGATCGTGCGTTGCACCTGGTCCACGAGCGAGTAGCAGATGGTGATCTCGCGTTTGCCGTGGTCCCACGTGGCCTTCGGCGCCTCGCAGTCGCGGGCGACGACCTTGACCGGCTCGGGCAGCCGGACGTCCGTCTCCAGCGCGCCCGTGTCCTTCAGCAGCCGCTCGGCCTGCTCGGCGCGCGGCGATGCGGGAGGTTCGTAGCGGACGGACGGCTCGGGGGACGGGGCCGCTCCCAGCGTGCTCGTCATGCTCAGGACGAGGGCGAGGACGGGATGCGGCATGCGGGTGCTCCTTCGGGGGTTCGATCAACGCGTGGGACTTCCCATGCTTCCCACGAGTGATCGCTAAACCTGCCGGAGGAGAAAAGCTGGAGGCCCAGCCCCGGGCGGGACTGGGCCTCAGCGGGAGTGACTATCGGCGCCAGGAGTAGACGCGCACGTAGTCCGTGCGGCTCGTCGAGCCGTTGAGCTCGTCGTCACCGGCGTACACGGCACGGAAGGTGCCGCTCTTGTACGCCCTGGTCTTGGCGTAGAACTTGCCGCCGCGACCGGTCCAGTCGGAGGCCACCCACTTCCAGCCACTGCCGTAGTTGGCCTTGTAGTAGATGTTCACCTTCTCGCCGCGGACGCCTTCCCAGCCGTCGTCGTCGGCCAGGAGACGGCCTTCGAAGTAGATCGACTTGCCCTTGCGGACCTTGTACGGGTCGGCGCTGAAGCGGGAGATCCGGGTGTCGAGCTTGCCCTGCTCGATCTCGACCGTGAAGAACGCGTCGTCCTTCGCGATCTCCTTGCCGGCCTTGTCGAAGGCCACGGCGGTGGCCTTCCACTTGCCCTCGTAGTCGTTCTCGTTGAACCCGATGGCCCAGCGCCAGCCCTCGAGGTCCTTGATGTCCTTCGTGCGCATCGTGCGGAAGTTGTTCTCCGCGGGCGAGACGCTGAGCTCGACCTTCTCGACGTCCGAGCTGGCGCCGACGTCGAAGTAGGCCGTGGTCTCGGAGCCCTTCTTCACCACGACGGGGTTGGGGCTGATGTCACGGATCTTGAGCTGGGTGTCGTGCCGCGTGGCCGTGGCCGAAGCGGCTCCCGCGCCCGACACCAGCAGAGCACCGCCGATAGTGGCGGAAAGGATACCTACTGCGATCTTCTTCATGAGGGTGCTGATTCCTCTCCCCGTATTGACTTCGGAGCCGGCTTCGGGGTGGCCGGACTCCCTCTACTACTTTGAGGCACGATCATGGGGAAAGGTTGGCTAAAGTTACAGAAAATATTTGATCACGGCTTTAACCAGCACTTATGCGGAAAAATCGGTTTTGGGGGATCTTAACCGGCTACAGTCTGCCGCATGACCGACGTCTACACGCTCGGCGAGCCGGTGGGGGTGGTCTCCAGCGGCCGGGTCCGCCACGAGAGCGAGGCCAGGCTGGACGTGTGCGGGCCCGAGTTCACGCTGGCCATCGCCCTGGCCCGGCTCGGGCACCGGTGCGCGTACCTGGGCAAGGTGGCCGGCGACGAGCTGGGCGCCCGGGCACTGACCGTCCTGCGGGGCGAGGGCGTGGACGTCGAGGACGTGCGCGTGACCGAGGGCGCGCGCACGGGGCTGCTCCTGCGCGAGTCGCGCGTCGGCCGCGAGCCCGCCGTGACCCACTACCGCACCGGCTCCGCCGGCGCGCTGCTCGCGCCCGGCAACGTGCCCATCGACCGCATCGCGGCCGCGCGCATGCTCCACGTGACCGGTCTCACCGCCGCCCTGAGCAGGGACGCGCAGGACGCCGTGCGCGCCGCCGTCTCCGCCGCCAGGACCGCCGAGGTGCCGATCTCCTTCTCCGTCGAGTACGTACCGGAGCTGTGGCCCTCCGTGCGCGAGGCCGAGGAGGTGCTCAGCGAGCTGGCCTGCCAGGCGCACCTGCTCTTCCTCCGCCAGGACGAGCTCGACCTGGTCAAATCCGCCCTCACCCCCGAGCGGGAGGTCGTGGTGGACCGCGGCGCGAAGGGCGCCAGCGTGCGGGCCGACCGCATGCGCTACGACGTCCAGGGCTGGCAGGTGCCCGTGGTGGACACCGCGGGGGCGGGCGAGGCGTTCGCCGCCGGCTACATCAGCGCCGCGCTCGACGGCCTCACCCCCCAGGAACGCCTGCACCGCGGGGCGCTGCTGAGCGCCGCCGCGGTGTCCGGCGTGAGCGACTGGCAGGGGCTGCCCACCAGGGCCGAGCTCTAGTTGATCGTCAGGGTGAACGTCGAGGTCGTGTTCCTGATGTTCTGGTAGTTGTTGCTGAACCGCAGGTTGGTGAACGTGGCCGAGCCGATCGCCGGGCCCTGGCCGGGCTCGGGCAGCTCGTTCACCCAGATGCCGAACCCGGACTTGGCGTCGAAGGCGTCACCGCTGCGCTGCGCCCCGCTGATCGACACGTTCGTGAAGGCCGTGTCCTTGATCGGGTTCAGCGGCGTGCTCGGGCTCGAGTAGCCGGTCTGGAACATGATCCCGCTGTACGTCGGGTCCACGATGTCCAGGTTGCTGACCCGGATGCCCTGGAACACCTTCGAGGAGGAGAACAGCCACATCGCCGGGAACGTCTGCTGCCCCCAGAAGTGCCCGCCCGCCCGGACCAGCGAGATGTTGTCGAACGTCGTGGGCGGGCTGGCGCCGAAGCCCAGCATCGGGATGCCGAAGTCCAGCGAGCTGATCGTCACGCCCGAGTAGACCAGCGTGTCGGCGATGTAGATGTTCCTGAACGTGTTGTCGTAGCCGCCGTACACCGCCAGGCCCGCGGCCCGCCAGGTCAGCAGCGACGTCAGGTTCTCGAAGACGTTGCCGGTCTGCTCGCCCGCGTTGTTGTCGATGGCCGAGAACAACGCGAAGCTGTCGTCGCCCGTGGACCGGGTCTCCACGTTGGTGACGTGGTTGCCGGTGCTGCCGTTCGTCATGTTCAGGCCGTCGGCGAACGTGTTGCGGATCCGGGAGTTCCTGATCGTCAGGTTGTCCGTGTTCGAGCCCCACAACATGCAGATCTGGTGCTCGATCCACACGTTGTCGATCGTCATGTTCGCCACGTTGTTGAAGTCGAACACCTTGCCCGGCCCGTCGATGCGCTCCACGTAGTTGCCGAAGTAGGCGAACCCGGAGAACACCGACCCGTTCGCCGAAGCCTCCGCGCGGAAGCCGATGTCGGTGCCCGACTGGCCGGCCGGCGCGGAGAACCTGGTGAACCAGGGGCCCGCCCCGACGACCTTGACCGCCTTGCCGTACACCTGGAACTTGCCGTTCGTCTGGTAGTCGCCCGGCGGCAGGTAGACGCCGCTCAGGTTGGCGTCCATGCGGGCCTTGTCGAGGGCGTTCTGCACGTCCTGGTGCCCGAATCCGGTTGGTACGGCGTACTTCGCCGGGTCCGGGTTCGGGATCTGGGTGGCCAGCTCGAAGTCCACGAAGTCGATCGCGTAGTTCAGCGAGTTGGCCGTGTCCTTCTGCAGCCTGATCTTGCTGCCCTTGGGGACGGTGGTGCCGAGCAGCAGGTTCGCCTCGTCGTAGATGTGCCGGGGCGGGCCGGAGGACGGGTTGTTGTTCGGGCTCGCCTCCGCGCCGTACAACCAGGCGTAGCGGGAGGTCAGGTTGATCGCCTTGAGGAAGGAGCCGTTCACGTAGACGTTCAGCGTCGAGCTCTGGCCGCCGCCGCCCGGCGCGTCCGGCATCGAGAAGCGGGTGACCAGCGTGTTCGTGTCCGCCCTCGTGGTGAACTCGACGTACGCGCCGGTCTGGTTCAGCGTGACCGCGCGCCGGCCCGACGCCTCGCCGGCGATCGTGCCGATCTCCCTGCTCGGGCCGACCCGCGCCGCGCCGCCGCCGATCGCGGCGTCCTCGGCCTCATAGGTGTCGTACGGCATGTTCGCGCCCCGGCCGACGAACAGCGGCAGCGTGCTCGTGTTGTTGGCCCGCTTGACCGGCAGCTCGTTGGCGTCGTCGGCGAGCACGGTCTTGACCGTGTACCGGCCGTTGGCCGCCGTCCACGTGCCCAGCGTCACCGGGCTCGTGGTGGCCCCGGCGGCGATCGCGCCGCTGATCGAGCCGGTCAGCGTCTTGACGACGTTGCCCGAGCCGTCGGCGACGGTGAACGTGATGCCGTGCGCGCCGGCGCCGGACGCGATCGTGCCCTGGTTCCTGATCGCCACCGAGAACGTCACCGTGCTGCCCGCGGCCGGGTTGCCCGGCGTCCAGGCGACGGGCGCGGCGATCAGGTCGGCCGTGTCGACCGGCTTGACCGTCAGGGTGCCCGTGGTGGCGTTGTTGGCCTCGTTCTGCTCGATGACCTTGTTGTCCTCGTCCACCTTGGCGGAGAGCTGGTACGTCCCCGCCTCCTTTGTCCCGATATTCGCGGACACGGTGGTGGAGGCTCCGGCGGCCAGCGCGCCCACGTCGGCGCTGCCCGCCTTCGCGGTGCCCGCGTAGAAGTTCACCGTGGTCGCGGCCGAGGCGGCGGTGCCCGTGTTCTTCACCGTGGCCGACAGCGTCACGGCGTCGGTCTCCACCGGAGCGGCGGGGGAGGAGGACAGGCCCGACACGGTCAGGTCGGGATTGGGCGCCGGGGTGCCGAAGATCTGGAACTCGGCGACCTGGCCGCTGGGGGCGCCGGAGTTCCCGGTGAACTGCAGCCGCACGTCGGCGGCCTTGCCGGAGACCGGGATGGTCACGGTGTTGCCGGTGGCCGGGTCGAAGGTGTAGGTGGCCTGGGCGGCCAGGGTGGTGAAGGAGGTGGCGGACTGCTCGCGGCCGAGCACCTGCAGCGTCTGGGTGCGGCGGCCCCAGACCGGGTCGGGGTTCAGCTTGAGGGTGACGGCGGTCAGGTCGGCGTTCGCGCCGAGCTGCGCGGTCAGCGTGGCCGGGTAGGCGCCGCCCTCCCAGTAGGTCTGGAGGTTGTCGTCGTTGGCGTTGGCGGCGGCATAGGTGTGGGTGTGGCCCGACTCGGTCATGGTCTTGCCGAGAGCCAGGTTCGGGCCGTCGGGGCCGGGGCCCGGGTTGTCCTGGGTGCTGCCCCACACCTCCAGCTCCGAGAGCTGCCCGGCCGGCCAGCCGGAGTTGGCGGTGATGTGCACGCGGACGTAGCGGGCGGTGGTGCCGGCGGGCAGCGTGACGGTGGCCGCCGGGCTGATCGTGTAGGTGGCCGAGGCGGCCAGGGTGGTGAAGCTGGAGCCGTTCGTGCTGCCCTGGACGGTCAGCGTCTCGGTGCGGCCCGGCCAGCCGTTCGGCAGCTTGAGCACCACCTTGCTCAGGCTCGCGGCGGCGCCGAGATCGACCTGCGCCCACTGCGGGAAGGCGTTGTTGGCCGACTCCCAGTAGGTGGCCTGGTTGCCGTCGGTGAGGTTGGCCGGGCGGTAGACGTCGGTGAAGCTGCTCGCCGTGGCCGTCTTGCCGGCGGCGAGGTTGACGTCGGCCGCGGCCTGCGCAGCCGCGGCCGGTACGGCGAGGGATCCGATGAGTAACGTAAGGGCGGCTAACAGTGCTCGCATGGGGGTGGCCCTTCGGGTAAGGCGGATGGCCGAACCATAAGATGTCGAACAGATGGCCGCAATATTTCGACGACATTTCGCAAGCAATCGACTGACTCTGCCTGCCCGCTTCCGCCTCCTCCCGCTGGTCAGACCCCGATAAAGCGCACGAACGCCGCCGTGGGCGCGGTGCAAGCCACGACGTCCGATCCACGTAAGCCGTTGCAAGCGCTTGCGTGGAAGGTCGTATAGTTTGCGCATGACGCGACGACTCGCAGAGGTGGCCAAGAAGGTCGGAGTGAGCGAGGCGACCGTGAGCCGCGTGCTCAACGGCAAGCCAGGGGTGTCCGACGCGACCCGCGAGGCCGTGCTCACGGCACTCGACGTCCTCGGCTACGAACGCCCCACCCAGCTCCGCGGCGACCGCGCCAGGCTGGTCGGCCTCGTACTCCCCGAACTACAGAACCCGATCTTCCCCGCGTTCGCGGAAGTGGTCGGCGGCGCCCTCGCCCAGCAGGGCTTCACCTCCGTGCTGTGCACCCGCACCGTCGGCGGCGTCTCCGAAGCCGACTACGTCGACCTCCTGCTCCAGCAGCAGGTCAGCGGCGTCGTCTTCGCCGGCGGCCTCTACGCCCAGGCCGACGCCTCCCACGGCCACTACGAGCTGCTGCACGAGCGCAAACTCCCCACCGTCCTCGTCAACGCCGCCGTCCAGCACCTCGACTTCCCCCAAGTGTCGTGCGACGACGTGGTCGCCGCCGAAATGGCCATCGCCCACCTGCGCGCCCTCGGCCACGAACGCATCGGCATGGTCCTCGGCCCCAAAGACCACATGCCGTCCCGCCGCAAACTCGAGACCTTCCAGGCGTCCGGCGGAGACGCCGAGCTCGTCGAGCACACCATGTTCTCCCTCGAAGGCGGCCACGCCGCCGCCGCCCGCCTCGTCAAACGCGGCGTCACCGGCGTCATCTGCGCCAGCGACCTGCTCGCCCTCGGCACCGTCCGCGCCGCCCGCCGCGCCGGCCTCGCCGTCCCCGCCGACCTGTCCGTCATCGGCTTCGACGACTCCGCCCTCATGAACTGCACCGAACCTCCCCTGACCACCGTCCGCCAACCCATCGACGCGATGGGCCGCGCCGCCGTGGACCTGCTGGTCGCCCAGATCGACAAGGCCGTGGTCCCGGCGGACGAACTCCTCTTCGAGCCGGAACTCGTCGTCCGCGCCTCCACCACCCGCGCCCGCTCCTGACCCACCACCCGCCCTTGCTCCGGTGCGGCGGGACGGCGGGGTGGGGACCTGCCCCAGGGGCCCGGCGCCGCACGTGGTGGCCGTCGCGCGGAGATGCGGTGTGGTGCGCCGCGTGATGCGAGGCTGCCGGCGCGGGCGGCCGGGTGGCCGGGTGGCCGGGTGGCCGGGTGGCCGGGCGCCAGGCCGCTGTGGCGGTAGGGCAGCGCAGCGTGGCGTGTGCAGGGCCGCCCACGGCGAGCGTCGCCACGGCCGCGCCTGCGCCGGGTCGGCGGGACGGTGTGCGGCGGGGGCCGGCGCAAGGTGTGCGGCGCTGCACATGGCGGCGCGTGGTGCGGCGGCGCGGCGTGGCGCGGTGCTGTGGGGCGTCGCGCGGGATGCGAGGCCGCCGGCGCGGGTGCTGCCTGGGCGTGGCGCTGGACGCGGTGGGGCGTAGGGCGGCGCTGCGGTGGGCGCGACGCTGCGATGGGTGCGGCGCTGCGGTGCTAGGCGTGCGGCGGCAGTGCATGCGGGCTGCTGCCCGGCAGGCGTCGCCGCGCCCTTGCCTGCGCCGGGTCGGTGGGATGGTGTGCGGCGGGGGCCGGCGCAACGTGTGCGGCGCTGCACGTGGCGGGCGTGGCGCGCGGCGCGGCGCGGCGTGGCGCGGTGCTGTGGGGCGTGGCGCGGTGGGCGTAGTGCGGTGATGCGGTGGGCGCGGCGCTGCGGTGCGAGGCGTGCGGCTGCACGGCAGGCGTCGCCACGCCCTTGCCTGCGCCGGGTCGGTGGGATGGTGTGCGGCGGGGGGCGGCGCAACGTGTGCGGCGCTGCAGGTGGTGGCCGTGGTGCCCGGGGTGCGGGGTGTGGTGGGTCGAAGGCGGTGCGGTCGTGCCCTTGCCTGCGCCGGGGAGGCAAGGGCGGAGGGGGGCGCCGAGGGGGGCGGGGGACGAAGGCGGGGTGCGGCCTGGGCGACGGCCCGGCGTAACTCAGTCGTTATCTTGCAATGTGAAGTCGAAATATTGCGCACATCCGTCACGGATCCTATGGTGTGGGCACCTCGCATCAGAAGGGTCAGACCATGCAGAGATCCACCGGACTCTTGCTCGTATCCGCACTAGCCCTCTCCACCGCCGCCTGCGGCTCCGGGGGTGAGCCTGCTCCGAGCGCCGGCGGCGCCAAGGCCGTGTCGATCACGGTGGCCTGCCAGCCGGCGAAGTCCGCGCCGAAGGAGCGGCAGGCGTGGGATGACGACGTGGCCGCGTTCATGAAGGCGCACCCCGGCGTGACGGTCAAGAGTACGGACCAGCAGCCGTGCTTCGACCCCAAGACGTTCGGTCCGAAGCTGGCGGGCGGCCAGATGGAGACGGCGTTCGTGGTGCCGGTGACGAACTACAACGACGTGATCGGCAAGGGCCAGGCCCTCGACATCACCCCGTACACGAATCTGATCAAGAACTGGAACGACCTGCGCCAGGACCACAAGGAGCTGGTCACCAAGGACGGGAAGGTGTACGGCGTCCCGAACGTGCACTACAGCGTGGGTCTGGTCTACAACCGGGCGCTGTTCACGAAGGCCGGGCTGAACCCGGACGCCCCGCCGAAGACGTGGGCGGAGGTGCGGGAGGCGGCGAAGAAGATCGCGGGGCTGGGCCCGGGTTACGTGGGGTACGGCGAGTACTCGGGCGGGAACACCGGTGGCTGGCACTTCACGCAGGCGATCTACGGCCGTGGCGGCGACATCCTGACGCCCGACAACAAGAAGGCGGCGTTCAACTCGCCCGAGGGCAAGGCCGTGCTGCAGACGTTGCACGACATGCGCTGGGTGGACAACAGCATGGGCACGAAGCTGCTGGTCGGCTGGGAGTCGCTCATGGTGGCGATGGGCAGCGGCAAGGTCGGCATGATGCTGGGCGCGCCGGACGTGGTCACGGACGTGGTCAACAAGTTCAAGGGCAACGTCGCCGACTACGGCATCACCGGTTTCCCGGAGGCGAAGGCGTCGCTGAGCGGCGGCGAGGCGTTCATGATCAACCCGAAGGCCACGCCGGAGGAGGCCAAGGCGGCGCTGGAGTGGATCGACTTCCGCTTCAACACGGTCGGCAAGGGCCGCTTCGACTTCGCCCGCGGCAAGAGCATCGGCAACCCGGTCGGCGTCCCGGACAACGCGGTCTACGGCGACTCGCCGACCGGCAAGGCCATCCAGGCGGACCGGGTGAAGAACGCCTCGCTGCCGGTCGCGAACTACGAGTCGTACGTGCAGGCCGCCGGCACGATCCCGCCGAAGGCGGAGCCGCTGCACGCGCAGGAGCTGTACGCCATCCTCGACGTGGCCATGTCGGGCGTCCTGAGCCGTAAGGACGCCAGCATCGACCAGCTCCTCGCGGACGCCGAGACGAAGGCCAACGCGGTGCTGGCGGCCAAGGGCTGACCCTATGCAGATCTTGAGGCGCAATCTGACGGCCTACGGGTTCTTGTGCGCGGCGCTGGCCTGTTTCACGGTGTTCGCCTGGTATCCGATGGTCAGGGAGTTCATTCTGAGCTTCCAGAAGACCGACCTGATCAACGAGCCGATCTGGGTGGGCCTGGACAACTTCGTCACGGCGTTCCAGGATCCGGCCTTCGGCGAGGCGTGGCTGAACACGCTGGAGTTCACGTTCCTCGCGCTGCTGTGCGGCTATGCCGTGCCGTTCGTCGTCGCGCTCGTCCTGAACGAGCTGCGCCACGCCCGGGCCTACCTGCGGTTCGTGGTCTACCTGCCGGTCATGTTGCCGCCGATCGTGGCGGTGCTGCTGTTCCGGTGGTTCTACGATCCGGGGCCCGGGCTGTTCAACCAGGTGCTGGACGCGTTCGGCCTGCCGCCGCTGGCCTGGCTGGACAGCTCGTCCACCGCGCTGATCTCGCTGGTCATCGTCTCGACGTGGATGAACATGGGCAGCGCGACGCTGATCTATCTGGCCGCGCTGCAGAACATCCCGCCGGAGCTGTACGAGGCGGCCGAGCTGGACGGGGCGGGCATCTGGAAGCGGATCAGGCACGTCACGATCCCGCAGACGCGGCTGATCCTGCTGCTCATGCTGATGTTGCAGATCGTGGCGACCATGCAGGTGTTCATCGAGCCGTACATGCTGACGGGCGGCGGTCCGGAGAACGCGACGGTGACGGTCGCGTACCTGATGTTCCAGAACGCGTTCACGTTGCAGGACTACGGCTCGGCGGGGGCGCTCGGCATGATGCTGATGATCGTGCTGCTCGTGTTCGCCGCCTTCCAGCTTCGCCTGACGAGGGAGGACAAGGCGTGATCTCCGTCGGGGCCCGGGCCGCGACCGGCGGCAAGCGGGGCAGGAGGCGGTCGCCGAAGCCGATCGAGGTGCAGTTCCGCACGATCGTCTCGCCGCACCAGCTCAACAGCAGGTGGGGCCGGCGCATCTACTGGGTCGTGCTGGTGGCCGTGCTCGTGCTGTTCACGCTGGCGTTCGTCTTCCCGCTGTACTGGATGGTCACCGGCGCGCTGAAGACGCCGGAGGAGCTGGCGCAGATGCCTCCGACGCTCTTCCCGGCCGATCCGACGCCGACCGCGTTCTTCGAGGCGTGGGACCTGTTCGACATCGGCACGCTGCTGCTGAACACGGGTTACTACTCGCTGGGCGGCTGGGTCGTCTGCATGGCGGTGGACGTGTCGGCGGCGTACGCGCTGTCGAAGCTGCGCCCGATGTTCGGCAACGTCATCCTCGGCATGATGCTGGCCACGCTGATGATCCCGGCGATGGTGGTGCTCATCCCGCTCTACGTGACGGTCGTGGACCTGGGCCTGCTGAACAACCCGTGGGCGCTGTGGTTGCCCGCGGCGGCCAACGGGTTCAACATCTTCCTGCTCAAACGCTTCTTCGACTCGATCCCGCGCGAGCTGATCGAGGCCGCGCAGATCGACGGCGCGGGCGCGGTGCGGATCCTGCGTTCGGTGGTCCTGCCCATCTCCCGGCCCATCCTCGGCGTGGTGTCGATCTTCACGATCGTCACCTCGTTCAAGGACTTCGTCTGGCCGCTGCTCGTCATGACCGACAGCGACAAGATGACGATCAGCGTCGGCCTGTCGCAGACGGCCGGGGCCGTCACCCAGAACCAGGTCATGGGCGGCCTGCTGATCACCAGCATCCCCATGATCATTGTTTTCTTCATCTTCCAACGGCACATCATGGCGGGGCTCACCGCCGGAAGCATCAAGGGATAAGCGCATGTCGCAAACGTGGTGGCGGGGGGCCGCGATCTACCAGGTCTACCTGCGTAGTTTCGCCGACGGGAACGGCGACGGCGCCGGTGACCTGGCCGGTCTGCGCTCCCGCCTGCCGTACCTGAAGGATCTCGGGATCGACGCCGTCTGGCTCAACCCGTGGTACCCGTCGCCGATGGCCGACGGGGGCTACGACGTGGCCGACTACCGCGGCATCGAGCCGGTCTTCGGGACGCTGGAAGAGGCCGAGCGGTTCATCGAGGAGGCGCACGAGCTCGACATCAAGGTCATCATCGACGTCGTCCCGAACCACAGCTCCACCGAGAGCGCCTGGTTCAAGGAGGCGCTGGCGAACCCGGCGGCCCGCGACCGGTTCTGGTTCGCCGACGAGCCGCTGAACGACTGGCAGTCCATCTTCGGCGGCTCCGCCTGGACGCAGGTGCCCGACGGGCAGTGGTACCTGCACCTGTTCGCCCCGGAGCAGCCCGACTTCAACTGGAACAACCCGGAGGTCCACCAGGAGTTCGAGGACGTGCTGCGCTTCTGGTTCGACCGGGGCGTGGACGGCGTGCGCATCGACTCGGCGGCGCTGCTGATCAAGTCCGACACGTCGTACGAGGACCTCGACGAGGTCCATGACGTCTACCGCCGGTGGCGCGAGGTGGCCGACGAGTACGGCGAGCGCGTCCTGATCGGCGAGGTCTGGCTCCCCGACCAGGAGCGTTTCGCCCGGTACCTGCGCCCCGACGAGCTGCACACGGCCTTCAACTTCGACTTCCTGTCGTGCGCGTGGGACCCGGCGGACCTGCGCAGGTCGATCGAGCTGACGCTGGCCACGCACACCCCCATCGGCGCCCCGCCGACGTGGGTGCTGTCCAACCACGACGTGACCAGGCCCGTCACCCGGTACGGCCGCGCCGACACCTCCTTCGCCCACGGCGGCGCCCTGCACGGCACCCCGACGGACCTGGAGCTCGGCTACCGCCGGGCCCGCGCCGCGGCGCTGCTGGCGATGGCGCTGCCCGGCGCGGTCTACGTCTACCAGGGCGAGGAGCTGGGCCTGCCGGAGGTGGAGGACCTGCCGGACGAGGTGCGCCAGGACCCGATGTACGCCCGCTCGGGCGGCAAGAACCCGGGCCGCGACGGCTGCCGCATCCCGCTGCCGTGGTCGGGCGAGGAGCCGCCGTTCGGCTTCGGCACGGGCACGCCGTGGCTGCCGCAGCCGGAGAGCTGGCGCAAGCTGACGGCCGAGGCGCAGCGTACGGACCTGGGCTCGATGCTGAACCTCTACCGTACGGCGCTGCGCATCCGCCGCGAGCTGCTCGGCGACGGCACGCTGACCTGGCTGCCGCTGGGGGAGCAGGTGCTGGCGTTCACCCGCGACTCCGGCCTGACCTGCGTGACGAACCTGGGCGCGGAGGCGGTGCCGCTGCCGCCGGGCGAGGTGCTGCTGGCCAGCGGCCCGGTCGTGGACGGGCTCCTGCCGTCCGACACCACGGTCTGGCTGTCGCCGGAGAGTTAGCCTGGGGGCAGTCAGCCTGGGCGGGTGTGCCGATGATCGATCGGTTGCTGGTGGACGTCGCGGACGGCGGCCTGCTGTCGTTGTCCGCGTGGCCGGCCGGCGAGCTGCCCGCCCGGGTCGGCCCGCCGGCCCCGCTGGTGCTGCCGCTCGACGGCGACTCGCTCGAAGACCTGCGCTGGTACCTGGAGGACTACCTCAAGCACCCCTACGCCGCCTACGCGGAGCGCGGCTCGGACGTCGCGGCCCGGCTGCCGGCGTGGGGGGAGGGCCTGTTCCACGCCGTCTTCGGGGCGCCGGAGTCGCGGGCGGCCTATGCGGCGGTGCGGGCGCGGGGCAACCAGGTGGAGGTGGTGATCCGGTCCGAGTCGCCGGAGCTGCTCGGGCTGCCGTGGGAGCTGATGCGCGACCCGGGGCGGGGCAGGCCGCTCGTGCTCGACGGTGTGGCCCTGACCCGCGGCCTGCCTGTATCGGATCTGGGCGGCTCGTTCCCCGCCGCCGAGGGGCGGCTGCGGGTGCTGATGGTGATCTCCCGCCCGGACGGGCGCGACGACGTGGGCTACCGGATGATCGCCCGCCCGCTCCTCGGCATGCTCGACGCGGTACGCGGCAACGTCGAGCTGGTGGTGCTGCGCCCGCCCACCCTCGCCCACCTGCACCGCACCCTCCAGGAGGCGGAGCCGTTCCAGGTGGTGCACTTCGACGGGCACGGCGTGTCCGGCGGGGCGATCGTGTTCGAGAAAGAGGGCGGGGGAGCCGACCGGGTGCCCCCGGAGAAGGTCGCGCGGGTGCTGGCCGACGGCCGCGTGCCGGTCGTGCTGCTGAACGCCTGCCGCTCCGCCGAGGTCGCGCCCCGGCTGGTGCGGGGCGGGGCGGCGTCCGTGGTGGCCATGGGCTACAGCGTGTACGCGGTCGCGGCGGCCGAGTTCATGGCCACCTGCTACGAGCGGCTGTTCGCCGGCGACCGGATCGCCGACGCCGTCACCGCCGGCCGGGCCCATCTGGCGCTGCGTGACGAGCGGCCCAGCCCTAAGGGCGGCCTGCCGCTGGCGGACTGGGTGGTGCCGGTGCACTACCTGCGGCGCGACGTCAGCTTCCCCGGCCTGCGCACCGAGCGCCGCGGCCCCTCGCTGGACGACCTGCTGGACCGCCCGCGCGAGGAGCCGTCGCCGGAGGACGACCTGGCACCGGTGGGCGCGTTCGTGGGCCGCGACGACCTGTTCCACACCCTCGAATCGGCGGCCCGCCTGCAGCGGGTGGTGATCCTGCACGGCCCGGCGGGGGTGGGGAAGAGCGAGCTGGCCAAGGCGTTCGGGCGCTGGTGGCGCGACACCGGCGGGGTCGACCGGCCGGACTGGGTGATCTGGCACTCCTTCGAGCCGGGCCTCGCCTCGTTCGGGCTGGCCGGGGTGGTCGCCGAGATCGGCCTGCGCGTCTTCGGCACGGACTTCGCGAGCAGGGACCCGGGGCAGCGGCTGGAGGCCGTGCGCCGGCTGCTGCGGGAGCGGCGCCTGCTGCTCGTCTGGGACGACTTCGAGTCCGTGCACACGATGCCGAACCCGGTCACGCCGCCGCTGTCCGCCGCCGAGCTGGACGAGCTCAAGCGTTTCCTGCACGAGGCCGGCACGGTCCTGATCACCAGCCGCAACCCGGAGGAATGGCTCGGTGACCTGCGGCGCGTCGAGGTGGCCGGGCTGAGCGCGGAGGAGGCGGTGGACTACGCCGACCGGCTGCTGGAGCCGTTCCCGCAGGCCGCGCGGCGGCGCGAGAGCCCGGCGTTCGCCGACCTGATGGAGTGGCTGGACGGCCACCCGCTCACCATGCGCGTCGTCCTGCCGCACCTCGACACCACCGGTCCGGCCGCCCTCCTCGACGGGTTACGCGGCACCGCCCCGCTGCCCGGCCACGACACGCTGGCGGCCGGCCTCGGCTACTCCTTCGAGCGCCTGCCGGAGGCCGACCGGCGGGCCCTGACCGCGACCGCGCTGTTCCACGGCGTGCTGGACGCGAACCTGCTCGACTGGATGTCCGGCCTGGACGACGTTCCGGACCGGATCCGGGGGCTGACGGCCGCCGACTGGACCCGCATCCTGGACGGCGCCGCCGCCGTCGGCCTGCTCACCCGGGTCGGCAGGGGGATGTACCGCGCCCATCCCGCCCTGCCCGCCTACCTGATGGGGCGCTGGCGGGCCGAGGACACCTTCGCCGAGGAGCACGCCGCCGCCGTGCACGCCAAGCTGTCGGCCTACTCGGCGCTGGCCGACTTCGTGTGGCCGCGGCTGTCGGGCGCGGACGCCAAGGCGCTGGTCCTGCTGGTGCGCATGCACGCCCGCGACTTCGGCGACATGCTCGGCCACGCCGTCGAGCACCGGATCTGGGACCGTGCCCAGTGCATCGCCCAGACGCTGGACAGGTACTGGGAGATCCGCGGCCTGACGGAGGAGGCGCAGGGCTGGACCGACCGGATGCGCCTGGCCCTGGAGGACGCCGACGGCAGCCTGTCCGACAAGAGTGGCTGCTGGCTCTTCGTGGTGACCGCCGAAGCGGTCAGGCACCTGAAAGCCCAGCGCATCGAGCAGGCGCGCGACATCTACGCGACCGTCCTGCGGCACGCCGGGCAGGACGTCCTGCCGACCGTCCACCACCAGCTCGGGGTGGTCGCGGCGGCCCTGCGGCGGTGGGACGAGGCCGGGCGGTGGTACCGCGAGGCGCTGGCCGCCAACGAGCGGCTCGGCGACCGGGCCGCCGTCGCCGGCAACTGCCACCAGCTCGGCCTGCTGGCGCAGGAGCGCGGGCGATGGAAGGAGGCGGAGCGGTGGTACCGCAGGTCGCTCGCGATCGCCCAGGAGCTCGGCGACCGCCCCGGCGTGGCCGGCAGTTGCCACCAGCTCGGCATGGTGGCGCAGGAGCGCGGCCGGTGGGAGGAGGCGGAGCAGTGGTACGACCGCTCGCTCGCCATCTACGAGGAGGCCGGCGACCGTCCGCACCTCGCCGCCACCTACCACCAGCTCGGCATCCTGGCGCAGGATCGCCGGCGATGGGCGGAGGCCGAGCGCTGGCACCTCGAGTCGCTGACCATCAAGGAGCAGCTCGGCCTCCGCTCCGAGCTGGTCGCCACCTACCACCAGCTCGGCGTGCTGGCCGCGTCGCTCGGCCGGCGGCAGGAGGCGGAGCGCTGGTTCGGCCAGGCGCTCGCGCTCGCGGAGCTGCTCGGCATGCGCGCGGACGCGGACCGCGAGCGCGACTCCCTCGACATCCTGACAAGGAGCTGACCGTGCCCGACCCCGTAGCCGACGGCGCCAGGGCCGCCGCCCGCCGTCTCGACCTGACCGCCGACGTGGAGACGGCGTTGCGAGGGCGCCGCCCCGACCAGTACGTGGACCCGATCTCCCTGGCCTCCCTGATCGTCAGCGCCGCCGCCCTGGCCTGGACCGTCTACCGGGACCTCAGGAAAAAGACGGACCCGCCGTCGCCCGACGTCATCACCCGCACGGTCCGCACCGAGCTACGCCGCTCCCGCCGGCTCACGGCCCGCGACGACGAGGTCATCACCCTCACCGTCCACGAGACGCTGACGGCCATACAGGGCGGCCAGGAGAGCCCCGGCGACGCAGACCCACCCGAACCAGTCGCCGAACCGCGCGTAGAGGGTGACGCCTGACGGCCCGGCGGGCACGTCGGCGACGGCCGTCACGAAGGGCTCGCGCGTGCCCTCGGTGGACGTGCCGGCCAGCACCCGCCCCCACGGGTCCGAGATCATCGGCGTGCCCCACTGCGCCGACCAGGCCAGCGAGAACCCGCTCTCCACCCCGCGCAGCAGCCCCATCCTGCTGTGCTGCCAGCCGTTGCCGAACTCGTCGGCCGCCGGGACGGCCAGCAGCCGCGTCCCGGCCCGCCCGTAGTCCCTGCTGGGGGCGGCGAAGTTGAGGTCCATGCAGTTGGCGAGGCCGATCCGGCCGCCCGCCGTCACCAGCTCCGTGCCGCGCTTGAAGGGCGCCCCGGGCGCGAAGTGCCATTTGGTGTAGTACGCGGGCGCCGACCCGTCGGCCGGCAGCAGCACCGAGTAGTTGTACTTGATCGCGGGCGTGGTGTGCACGATGCCCACCACCACGTCCACGCCCCGCCCGCGCCCGGCCTCCGCCAGCGGCCCGATGACGCGGGGCAGGCCGGCCTCGTCGGTGCCGAACGCCCCTTCGGGCAGCACCACCGTCCGCACGCCGGCCGGCAAAGAGGCGATCCGGGCGGCGTACCCGCGCACCAGCTCCTGCCCCTCCGGGCCGGCGGCGTCCGGCGCCCACTGGTAGCGGGTGGCGGCGAGCACCGCCACCCGCCGCAGCACCGCGTCGCCGGCGCCGGCCAGCCGCCAGGCCCCGAACGCGAGCGTCAGCGCGCAGATCACGGCCGCCACCACCCCGACCCGCAGCCGTGCCCGCGTGGACAGCAGCGCCGCCACCGCGCACGGCACCATCAGCACCAGGAACTCCACGCCCCACGCCCCGGTCACCGACGCGATCTGGGTCACCACCGGCACCTCGGCCTGGTTGGTGGCCAGCGGCCAGATGATGCCCGACGGGTTGGCCAGCGTGATCAGGTGCATCGCCGCCACCCACGTCGCCGGCGCCGCGAGCACCGCCGTCAGCGCCCGGCCCCGCCGCAGCAACGCGCGGAAGAACGCCACCACGAGGCCGAACAGCAGCGAGCTGCCCGCCACGATCGTGATCCCGATCGGCAGCGGCACCGACGGCGTGCGCAGGAAGAACTCGAACTGCCCCGCCTGCCCGAGCAGGTAGGCGGCGGACGCCGCGCCGAACGCGGCCCGCCCGCTCACCCGGGGCGCCAGCCACAGCACCGGCAGCGGCGCGAGCCAGGTCAGCGCGGGGATCGGGGCGAACCCGGTGCCGAGCAGGAACAGCACCGCCGACGCGAGCAGCGCCGCTGGGATCTTGACCATGTATACACCGTAAACGTGCCTTGTTTACGGCGTCAACAATGAATTCCAGGGTTACGATCACGGGATGGCACGCCTGCGCAGGACACCCCCGCACGAGCTGGACCCGGAGGCCAGGGCGCTCTACGACAAGATCACCTCAGGGCCGCGCGGCCGGTTCATGGTGGACGGGCAGGGCGGGCTCACGGGGCCGTTCAACGCCATGCTGCTCAGCCCGCCCCTCGGCGATCCGCTCCAGGAGCTGGGGGCCGCCGTCCGCTACCGCTCCACGCTCAGCGACCGGGCGCGGGAGCTGGCGATCCTGGTGGTGGCCGGGCACCACGACAGCGCGTTCGAGCGGGCCGCGCACGAGCCGATCGCGCGGGAGCTGGGCTTCAGTGAGGAGCAGCTCCAGGCGTTGCGCGACGGCGCGCCCCTGACGCTCGACGACCCGGCCGAGTCTGCGGTGCTCGGCGTGGCCCGCGCGCTGGTCGCGAAGGGGGATCTGGACGACGAGGAGTACGCGGCGCTGGGGGAGCGGGCGCTGTTCGAGCTGACCACGCTGGTCGGCTACTACTCGACGCTCGCCCTCCAGCTCCGCGTCTTCCGCGTGTAGCGCCGCGACCAGGGCCGCTGGGGGATCAGCGCGTCATGCCGCTCGGGTCGCGCAGCCACGTCTCCAGCACCGCGCGGGCCTCGCCCGCCCGTTCCGGAAAGCGCAGCGCCCTGGCCAGCACCCACAGCGCGCCCTGCAGCCCCCGGGCCGCCACGAACGCGCGCAGCGCCGGATCGCCCGGATCGGCCCCATAAGCCCGGACGGCGGCGCGCCCGTCCAGCCGGGTCGTCCGCAGCAGGACCGCCAGGTCCCACGCGACGGGTGCCGCCATGCACTCCTCGAAGTCGTTCCACAGGAGCCCGGCGGGCGTGGCGAGCAGGTTGCCGGGATGCGCGTCACCGTGCACGGCCTGGAGCCCGGCCGTCCCGTCCAGCCGCTCCCGCAGCGCGGCGTGCGCCTCCCGCAGCCGCGCCAGCTCCCCGGCCCCGACCAGCTCGGGGCCCGCCCCGGCCAGCAGGTCCAGCAGCCGCGCCGGCTCGTCCAGCACCGGCCCCAGGTACGGCAGCTCGCCCGGGAAGCCGCGCAGCGCCGCGTGCAGCTCCGCCAGCATCCGCCCGGCCTCGCCGGGCGTCACCACGCGGGCGGGATCGTGCCGGACGTGCGCCCAGAAGGACACCGCGATCCCGTCGCGCACGTGCGGCCCGGCGGGCAGCAGGTCGCTGGGCGGCACCACCGGCGCCCCCGCCGCGCGCAGGAACGACACGACCGCCATCTCGCGCTCCAGCGCGTCGGCGGGCCGCGGCCGGCCGAGGGCCGTGGTGGTGGGCACCCGCGCAACGATCGGCGCGGGCCGCAGCAGGATCCGGAGGCTGAACGAGTCGTGCAGCACCTCCGGCTCCGCCACGCGCACCCCGTGCTCCTCGGCCACCGCGACGGCGGCGGCCACGGCGGCGCTGCGTGACGGCATGGGCTAGGCCGACTCCCTGATCACCAGCTCGGTGGGCAGGATGATCGGCTCGGTCGGCCCGCCCTCGAACAGGTTGAGCAGCAGCCTGACCATGGCCGCCGCCTGCTCGGCGATCGGGTGCCGCAGCGTCGTCAGCGGCGGCTCGGTGTACTTGGCCGCCTCGACGTCGTCGAACCCGACCACCGCCACGTCGTCGGGCACCCGCCGCCCGGCCTGCCGCAGCGACTGCAGCGCCCCGACCGCCATCATGTCGTTGGCCACGAACACGGCGTCGAGCCCCGGGTCGTCGCCGAGGAGCTGCCGCATCGCGATCGCGCCCGACTCGCGGGTGAAGTCGCCCACCGCGACGATCGAGCGGCGGTCGGAGTCGCGCAGCACGTTGCGGTAGCCGGCCAGCCGGTCCTGGCCGGCGATCATGTCTTGTGGGCCGGCGATGGTGGCGATCCGGCGTCGCCCCGTCTCCACCAGGTGCCGCACCCCGGCCTCTGCCCCGCCGACGTTGTCGTTGTCGACGTACGGGATGTCGACCGGCACGGCCGGCCGCCCGTAGGAGACGACCGGCACGCGCAGCCGCGAGAGCGCGGACGGCAGCGGGTCGGCGCCGTGCATGGACAGCAGCATGACGCCGTCGACGTGCCCCCCGGCGATGTAACGCTCCACCCTGGCGTGGCTCTTGGGCGAGGACGCCAGCATGAGCACGACCTGCTTGTTGATCGCCTCCAGCTCCACCGAGGCGGACCGGATCGCCGTGGAGAACAGCGGGTCTTCGGAGAAGACCCGGGTGCCGGGCTCGCTGACGACCAGGGCCACCGAGTCGGTGCGCTGGGTGACGAGGCTGCGCGCGGCGGAGTTGGGGACGTAGCCCAGCTCGTCGATCGCGCGCAGCACGGCGTCGCGGATGTGCGGCGCCACCGTCGTCTGCCCGTTGACCACCCGGGAGGCGGTGGCGCGCGACACGCCGGCGCGGGCGGCGACCGCCTCAAGGGTCGGGCGTCTCATGTCTGCACCAGGAGGGAGAGCACGTCCAAGAATCTACAGGCCGTTCCTGCCGATCACGTCCCGGTACCACAGGGCGCTGTCCTTGAGCACCCGCTCCTGCGTCGAATAGTCCACGTGCACGATGCCGAAGCGGCGCCGGTAGCCCTCGGCCCACTCGAAGTTGTCCAGCAGCGACCACACCAGGTAGCCCCGCAGGTCGGCGCCCGCCTCGATGGCGCGGTGCACCTCGCGCAGGTGCCCGTCCAGGTACGCCACCCGCTCGTCGTCGTGCACGCGGCCGTCCTGGACGACGTCGTCGAAGGCGGCGCCGTTCTCCGTGACCATGAGGCCGACCTGCGGATAGTCCTGCGAGAGCCGCACGAGCAGCCGCGACAGGCCGTCGGGCACGATCGGCCA
Organism: [Actinomadura] parvosata subsp. kistnae; assembly: GCF_900323885.1. GTDB lineage: Bacteria > Actinomycetota > Actinomycetes > Streptosporangiales > Streptosporangiaceae > Nonomuraea > Nonomuraea composti. The sequence continues at coordinate 4,483,307 of NZ_OOHJ01000018.1, forward strand.
GCCCATCGCGGTCGTCGGCGCGTCCGCGGTGGCGAACCTGACGTCCTCGGAGCCCGGCCAGGCGGCGTCGGCCGGCAGCCCGGGGCCCGACTCGACGACGCACGGGTTGTAGTAGTTGACGCCGATCAGGTCGATCGGCGCGTTGATCAGCTCCAGGTCGCCGTCCTGGATGTGGTCCGTCCCGCCGTTGCGGGCCGCCGCCTCCAGCACCTCCCGCGGGTACGTCCCGTACACGGCGGGGTCGAGGAACTGCCGGGTCAGCAGCGCGTGGATGCGGTGCGCCGCGGCCGCGTCCGCATCGTCCGGCACCGCCGAAGGGTCGTTGACCTGGGCGGGGGTCAGGACGGGTGAGGAGTTGACGACCAGCATGAGGGTGCGGGCGTCGGCCGCGCGCAGCCGCCGGGCCGCCAGGCCGTGGCCGAGCAGCAGGTGGTGGGCGGAGCGCAGGGCGTCGGCGGGGCTGCGGCGGCCGGGCGCGTGCACGCCGTTGCCGTAGCCGAGGAAGGCGGCCACCCAGGGCTCGTTCAGCGTGGCCCAGTTGTCGACGCGGTCGCCGAGCCGGGCGTGCACGGCCTCGGCGTAGTCGGCGAAGCGGGCGGCGGTGTCGCGGTCGGTCCAGCCGCCGCGGTCTTCGAGCGCTTGGGGAAGATCCCAGTGATAAAGCGTGACATAAGGCGAGATTCCGGCGGCCAGCAGCTCGTCCACGAGCTGGTCGTAGAACGCCAGGCCGCGCGGGTTGACCGGGCCCGCGCCGTCCGGCTGGATGCGCGGCCACGCCACCGAGAACCGGTAGGCCGCCAGCCGCAGCTCGCGCATCAGGGCGATGTCGTCGCGGAAGCGGTGGTAGTGGTCGCAGGCGACGTCGCCGGTGTCGTCGCCCGCCACGTTCCCGGGGGTGTGGGAGAAGGTGTCCCAGATCGACTGGCCCCGCCCGTCCTCCTTGACCGCCCCCTCGATCTGGTAGGAGGCCGTGGCGGCGCCCCAGACGAAGTCCTCGGGAAACATCATCCCTTAACAGCTCCTTGCATGATTCCACCGATGATTTGCTTGCCGAACAGGGCGAAGACGGCCACGAGCGGCAGCGTCCCGATCGCCGTCCCGGCCAGGCCGAGGACGTAGTCGTTGACGTACCCGCTGGCCAGGGTCGAGAGCGCCACCTGGACGGTCGGATTGTCCGGGTTGAGCACGACCAGCGGCCAGAAGTAGTCGTTCCAGGCCGACATGAACGTCAGCATGCCCAGCACCGCCGCCGCGGGCCGCGCGGCGGGCAGCACGACGTGCCAGAACAGCCCCCACGTCGAGCAGCCGTCCACCCGCCCGGCCTCCAGCAGCTCCGTGGGCAGCGCGCGCGAGAGGTACTGGGTCATGAAGAACACGCCGAACGCGTTGACCAGCGCCGGCACGATCAGCGCGTAGGTGGTGCCGGTCCACTCCAGCTTCACCATGAGCATGTAGAGCGGGATGATGCCGAGCTGGGCGGGGACCATCATGGTCGCGACCGTGATCACCAGCATGATGTTCCTGCCCCTGAACGTCAGCTTGGCGAAGGCGAACCCGGCCAGCGTCGAGAAGAACATCACCGCGATCGAGATCGACCCCGCCACGATGACCGAGTTGACCAGCGCGAGCCCGAACGGCACCGTGTCGAAGACCCGGGCGACGTTGGCGAAGAAGTTCCCGCCGGGGATCAGCGGCGGCGGCACCTCGGCCAGCGCCGAGTTGTGCCGGGAGGCCACCACGACGCTGTAGTACAGCGGGAACGCCGAGAAGAACGCCACCGCGGTCAGGGTCAGATAACGCAGTCTCACACCAGGCCGCCCTTCACCCTGCGCGTGATCAGGAAGTTGATCCCGGCGACGACCACCACGGCCACGAACATCAGCCACGACGCCGCCGAGGCGTAGCCGAAGTCGAACGTCGAGTTCGCGAAGCCCTGCTCGTAGACGAACAGCGCCAGCGTCTGGAACTGCCGGTCGGGGCCGCCCGTGGCGATGCCGCCACCGCCGCCGCTGCTCTGCCCGAACAGCATCGGCTCGGCGATGATCTGCATGGCGCCGATCGTGGAGACGATGACCACGAAGATGATCGTCGGGCGGATCATCGGGATCGTGATCCGGCGCAGCTGGGTGAGGTTGCTCGCGCCGTCCAGGGTGGCGGCCTCGTACAGCTCGCGCGGGACGGCCTGCATGGCCGCCAGGAAGATGAGCGCGTTGTAGCCCGTCCAGCGCCACATGATCATGACCGAGAGCGCGACGTGCGAGGTCGCCGTGCCCGCCGCCCAGTCGATGTGGCCGACCCCGAACCACGACAGCATCCAGTTGATCAGCCCGAAGTCCCGGCCGAAGAGCTGACTGAAGATCACCACGACCGCCACGACGCTCGTGACGTTCGGCAGCAGCAGGGAGATCCGGAACAGGGTCTGGAAGCGCAGCCGCCGGTTCAGCAGGTGCGCCAGCCAGATGGCCAGCGCCAGTTGCGGCACCGTCGACAGCACGCCGATCGACAGGGTGTTGAAGGTGGCGTTCCAGAAGTACTCGTCGGCGAGCAACGTCGAGTAGTTGCCCAGGCCGACGAACTCCTGGGTGTCGGACAGCAACGTCCACTCGTGCAGGCTCACCCAGGCCGTGTAGACCAGCGGGAACAGCCCGAAGGCGCAGAACAGCAGGAAGAACGGGGCCACGTAGGCGTACGGCGACACCCTCATGTCGAGGGTGTGCCGCACGCTGCGCCTACGCCGTCGCGTGACCGCGAGGGGAAGGGTGCTCATTTGATCTTCTTGACGTCCTCGAGCACCTGCGCCCACGCCTCGTCCGGCGTCTGCTTGCCCTGCTCGACCCGGCCGAGCCCGTTGCCGATGGCCGTGCGCACGTCGGCCTCCTTCGGGCCGAGGTGCTGCGGCTTGAGCGCCTTGGCGGCGTCGGAGTAGATCTTGCCGATGGGGGCGTCGCCGAAGAACGGCTTGGTGAAGTTCTGGATCGACGGGTCGTCGTACAGGGCCGGGATCGACGGGAACGTGCCCTCTTCCTTGAAGACCTTGGCCTGGTTCTCCTTGGAGGTGAGGAAGTCGATCAGCTCGGCCGCCTCCTTCGGGTGCTTGCTCTGCTTGGGCACCATCAGGTGCGAGCCGCCGCTGTTGCCGGAGCCGCCGGGCACGGACGCGATGTCCCACTTGCCGGCCGAGTCCTTGGCCTGCTCCTGGATGAAGCCGGTCATCCAGGCCGGGCAGATGATCGTGGCGAACGAGCCCTTGGCGAAGCCGGTGTTCCACGGCGGCGAGAAGGCGGCCAGCTTGGCGGTCAGGCCGTCGGCGGTGAGCTGGTTCGACAGGTCCCACGCCTTCTTCACGTCGGGGTTGGAGGCGACGATGATGTTGTCCTGGGCGTCGTACAGGCCGACGGGCGCCTGGTTGACCATCGCGCGGAAGATCTCACCGGGGGAGTCCACGAACTTCGCGCCGGCCACGTTCGCCGCGGCGAACTTCTTGCCCGTCTCGATGTACTGCTCCCACGTCGGCCACAATGCCGACACCTCGTCGCGCTTGTCGGGCAGGCCGGCCTTCTTGAACAGGTCCTTGCGGTAGCACATGGCCAGGCCGCCCACGTCGGTGCCGAGGCCGAGGACCTGCGTGCCGTCCTTGCTGAGGCCCTGCTGCCACTTCCAGTCGAGGTAGTCGGCCTGGCGCTTGTCGAGCCCGTACTGCTTGAGGTCGACGAACTTGTTCGGCTGGGCGGTGAACGTGCTGATGTAGCCCACCTCGACCGCCGCGACGTCCCCCGCGCCGGCGTTCGTGGCCAGCCGCTTGACCAGGTTGCTGTGGTGGTCGTTGAACTGCGTGACGTTCTCGACGATCTCGATGTTCGGGTGGGTCTTCTTGTACTCCTCGTAGAGCGGCTTGAAGCCGAAGTCGCCGAACAGGTCGACGGTCAGCTTGATCTTCTCTCCGGGCTTGGCGCTCGACTCGGTGGTGCTGCCGCCTGCGCCGCCACCTCCTCCGCCGCACGCCGTCGCCAGGGCGAGGACGGACGCGGTGAGCAACGGCAGGCCGAGCCGCCGGATGCGAGGGGCCATGGGAAACCCTCCTGGGTCGTGCTTGGGGGATGACTGAGAGAGCGCTCTCTCACGAGAGTCGTGGTGCTCCCCTCCTGCTGTCAACGGGGGTCAAATAACGATCAGCGTTATTTAAGAGAGCGATCTCTCAACGCGGCGGTGCCGCTAGGAGGCGTCAGCCGGTGAGGGCGCGGCCGGCCATCCGGGCGTACATGCGGCCCGGGCTCGGCTCCCGCGTCAGGAAACCCGGCAGCATCGGTAGGTTCACCGCGAACGGGTCGAGCCGCTCGTACAGCTCGTCGGCGTCGGCGGGCCGGTCGTCCGGCTGCTTCTCCAGCAGCTGCGCCAGCAACGCGCTCAGCGGCTCCGGCAGCCCCGGGATCTCCGGCGGGCGCTCCTTGACCTGCTTCTCGAAGACCACGTAGTCGGTCGGGCCGGTGAAGAGCTGCCGGCCGCTCAGCATCTCGTGCAGGACGCAGCCCAGCGCGTACAGGTCGCTGCGCGGCTCCGCCACGCCGTGCTGGATCTGCTCCGGAGCCATGTACGCCGGAGTGCCCAGGATCTGGCCGATCCTCGTGAACGTCGTGACCTCCGACTCCCGGAGCATGGCCAGCCCGAAGTCGAGCACCTTCACGCTGCCGTCGGGGCAGAGCATGAGGTTCGTCGGCTTGAGATCCCGGTGGCAGATCGCCAGCGCGTGCGCCGCCGACAGCACCGCGCACGCCTGCGCCGCGATCGCCGCCGCCCACGGCACCGGCAGCGGGCCGTGCTCGTGCACCAGGTCGGCCACCGTGACGCCCTCGATGAACTGCATCACCTGGTAGAGCCGCTGCTCGTGGGTGCCGAAGTCGTACAGGACGGGCGCCCCCGGATGCTCCAGCCGGGCCAGGATCCGCGCCTCCCTCATGAACCGGCGCTCCAGCTCGTGATCCGGCCCGCTGGGCAGCCGCAGCAGCTTCACCGCCACCCGGCGGTCGAGGTGGCGGTCGTGGCCCGCGTAGACCGCTCCCATGCCGCCCTGCCCAAGAGGAAGGTCGTCGAGCTCATAGCGGTCACCGATGACCATCAACGCCCCTCCCGCAGCCTTTCGGGGAAAAACTACACCGTCAGGACTGCGGGTGCAGGTGGCCGTCCGCGAGGCCGTCGAGGCCCAGCCGGATCAGCGTCTGCCCCAGCGTCGAGGTCTCCCGGATGGCGTCCTCCAGCACGGCCAGTTGCCTGAACGCCTCGCCGTACGCCTTCTGCTCCTTCAGCGACAGCCGCGGCAGGCGGGTGCGCCGCACGTCGAACCTGCTGGAGCCGGTCGTCACCCGCCCGCCGGCCGCCCGCAGGAAGCCCGCCAGGAAGTCGGGGTCGAGCCGGCGCGCGTCCACCCGGTACAGCGTCAGGTGCGGCCCCAGCACGGCCCCGCCGCCGTCCTCCACCACCCGCACGGCCGAGTACGAGGCCACCACGTCACCCGGCTGGACCGGCACCAGCCCCTGCTGCATGGTCGTCAGCCCGGACGGCGCGCCGCCCGACAGCACGTCGTCGGAGGTCAGGACCGGCACGTCACCGCCGTCGGCGGCCATCTTCGGCGGGGCCTGCGACGTCGTCACCAGCCCCTCCTTGATCAGGTCGCCCAGCGTCGTGGCCGGCTGGTCGAGCGGCTGCTCCAGCACCTTCAGGTCGGGCGGCACGGCCGCCGCCGCCAGGAACCGGTCGCGGGCCTCGGCGAACGCCCGGCCCACGTCGTCGCGCCGCTGGTGCCGCGCCGGGGTCATGTCGACCTCGTCGGCCAGCAGGTCGATGATGCGCACGGTCTGGTCGGAACGGTCCTCCAGGTACGCCTGCCAGGCCGGCTCGACCACCGACAGGTCGGCCGTCGCGTCGAGGATCAGCACCTCCGACGGCGGCCGCTCCCCGGCCGCCGGGCGGCGCAGCAGCCACAGGTCGGAGCCGGGCAGCGCGACGACCGCCCGGAGCGCGCCCGCGCGCAGCAGGTTCGCGCGGATGCGGCGGCCCGCCTTGCGGCTCGCGGCGGCCGGCGGCATCAGGATCGCGACCAGGCCGCGCGGCTTGACGTGCGTGAGGCAGTGCTGCACCCAGGCCAGCTCCGGCTCGCCGCGCGGCGGCAGGCCGTACTCCCAGCGCGGGTCGCCGGTCAGCTCCTCATAGCCCCAGGCCCGCTCGTTGAACGGCGGATCGCACACGACGGCGTCGGCCCGCTCGCCCGCGAAGCCGTCGTTCCTCATGGAGTCGCCCGCCACGATCCTGGCCTCCACACCGCGCAGCACCAGCCTGGAGGCGGTAATGGCGGCGGAGGTCTCGCTGAGCTCCTGCCCGAGCACCCTGGCGCCCTGCTCCAGGGCGGACGGGGCGAGCAGCAACGTGCCGACCCCGCAGGCGGGGTCGAGCACGGTCGCGCCGGGCGCGCCCACGAGCCGCACCATCAGCGCGGCGACGTCGTCACGGGTGACCGAGAGCTGGCGGGAGTGGGCTTCGAGGTAACGCTCGCACAGGAACTCGTACGCGGTCAGCGCCCCGTGCTGCTCACCCAGCTCCCGCACGAGCTCGGCGAGCTCGTCATCAAGCCCACCACTGTTTGACGGGGGGCTTTGTGCATCAAAGGACCTGGTGAGCAGGGCTCCGGCCTGGGCCACCAGCTCACCCAGCCGCAAATCCCCCGCGGCTTTCAGGCGTTGCCAGACCCGATCTCCCAGCGATACCTGGTAGGACTTCCCATAGCGCCGCAGCCAGGACTCGACCTGCCGCAGCGAGAACAGCGGCTGGTTGGCGGTGCCGCCGATGGGCTGGGGGAAGTCGTCGTGGCGACGTCGCCAGTTGCTCACCGCGGCACGCCCGACACCCGCGAGCCGGGCGATGTCCCCGGCGTTCACGGTCGGGTCGTGGCTCATGGTGCCCACAGTAGTTCACATCGAGTCTTCAGCGCATCTGCTTGTGAAGTCTTTCAACCAATGATTTACTGCTGGGTATGAAGCACAACATCCGCTATGCCGCCGGATCAGACGTGGGCCGCCGCAGGGAGCAGAACGAGGATTCTGGCTACGCGAGCGGCCGGTTGCTCGTGGTGGCTGACGGGATGGGTGGACACGCGGCCGGCGAGCTGGCGAGCTCGGCGGCGATCGCCGTCATGCGCGAGCTGGATGCCACGCTTCCCGAGACGGGCTCCGACCTGGAGGCGGCCCTGGAGGGCGCCGTGCACGAGGCGGCACGCAGGCTGGTCGAGCTGGCCGACATCGACCCCGCCCGCAGGGGCATGGGGACCACGGTGACCGCCATGCTGTGGGATGGCTACCACTTCGCCCTGGCTCATCTCGGTGACTCCCGCGGATACTTGCTTCGCGATGGCGCGCTCTACCAGATGACCAAGGATCACACACTTGTGCAGTCGATGGTGGACGAAGGCCGGATAACGGAGGATCAAGCCGCCGTGCACCCCCGCCGTTCGATGGTGCTGCGGGTGCTGGGCAGCGAGGGCAGGGCCGAGCCTGACATGGCGCTGCGCGAAGCCGAGCCTGATGACCGCTACCTCCTCTGCTCCGACGGGCTCACGACCGTGCTCGGGCCCGAGATGCTGCACGAAGTGCTGACCACGGTGGCAGACCCGGCGGCGTGCGTCCAGCGGCTCATCGACCTGGCGAACGAGGGAGGTTCGCCGGACAACGTGACCGTGATCGTCGCCGACGTCGTCGGGCCCGGCATGGGCGACGAAGGCGTCTACCGGGTGGGTGCAGGCTCCTAGCACGGGCAGTGGCTCGTCCCATCAGTCCCAGGAATCACATGACCGCAATTTATCCTCATAATTGAACATTTTCCCGGTGATACGCGCAATTCCGCGATGGCGCTACTACAGTCCATCGTGATTTGTCGGTTTTCTGGGAGGAGTCACCCTGGACCCGATCGCGGACGAGCTGCTGAAGACGGTGCGGCAGGAACTCGGCTACAAGGAAAAGAGCGGCCAGTTCACCAAGTTCGGCCAGTGGTACGCGGATCGCGTCCAAGACACCCAGTACCGCGACGCGCCATGGTGCGACATGTTCCTCTCCTGGGCCGCGAACAAGTCCGGCCTCTCCGACTACGTCGGCGAGTTCGCCTGGACACCCTCCCACGCGGCCTGGTTCATCCAGCAGAACGCCTGGAGCCGCCGCCCCGAACCCGGGGCGCTCGTCTTCTACGACTGGCGCGGCGGCAAAAGCTACAAAGGCATCGACCACGTCGGGATCGTCGAACGCGTCGAAGGCCACAAAATCCACACCATCGAGGCGAACGTCGACCGCGTCTGGCTCAAACGCAAAACCAGAGAAACGGACAAGGTCGTCGGGTACGGCATCCCGCGCCTGGTCAAGGCCAACCTGGAACGCCTGGACGAGATCCGCTCCACCGAACGCCCCTTCATCTCCCCACCCCGCTCAGGCGACGCCCACGGCTCCCCCCTGGACCTCTTAGGCACACCACCCGCGCTGCTGGCCGCCATGGTCCTCATGACCATCGTCCTCTCCCTCCGCGTCACGGGCCGCCGCCGCCCCGGCACCCACCGCCGCCTCCCCTGGCTCCCCGGCCCCACCGCCCCTCCACCGCCACCCCGCGTCCCCTCCCCCCGAAACCCCCTCACCCCACCTCACCAGCCGGAGCAAGGCGACGCGTCACCGACGGAGGCATCGCTGACGGAGCAGGCAAAAGCACAGGCCCCGCCCCGCACGACCGCCCCCACCGACCGCTCGGGGATGGCCAGGGTCGCGGCAGGCGCCGGCCGCCCCGCCACAAAGCCACACCCCACAAAGCCGCGCCCCACACCGAAGCGCCGCAAACCCTACGACGCGAGCTGACCCCCGCACGACTCGTGGGCCGGCCACCGCACGCCTTGCGCCGGATCCCGCCGTCCACCCGCTCGCCGCCGCGGCGCCGTTGCGAGCCCGCGCGTCGGACGCCACGTCAACTCCGATGGTCTGTCCCCACGGCTCGCTGGTCGGCCACCGCACGCCTTGCGCCGGGTTCCGCCGTACGCCCGCTCGCCGCCGCGGCGCCGTTGCGAGCCCGCGCGTCGGACGCCACGCCACCTCCGACGCCTCGCCCCGTGCGCACGGCGGTCGCCCCGACGCTCCGGGGCGGTCCCCGCGCATCGGCGGCCGGGCCCCGCCCTTCTGGCGCCGGGTCGGCGGGCAGGCGTGCGGTGGAGCTCGGCGCAACGTGTACGGCGGCTGCCCTCCGCGCTACGGCGGTCGTCCCGCGTCGCTCCGGTGGCCGTCCTCACGGCTCGCCGGTCGGCCGCCGCACGTCTTGCGCCGGGTTCCGCCGTCCACCTGCTCGCCGACGCGGCGCGGTCGGGAGCCCGCGCGTCGGCGGCCGGCTTCCCGCCCTTCTGGCGCCGGGTCGGCGGGAAGGTGTGCGGTGGAGTCCGGCGCAACGTGTACGGCGGCTGCCCTCCGCGCTACGGCGGTCGTCCCGCGTCGCTCCGGTGGCCGTCCTCACGGCTCGCCGGTCGGCCGCCGCACGTCTTGCGCCGGGCTCCGCCGTCCACCTGCTCGCCGACGCGGCGCCGTTGCGAGCCCGCGCGTCGGGCGCCACGCCACCTCCGACGCCTCGACCCGTGCGCACGGCGGTCGCCCCGAAGCTCCGGGGCGGTCCCCGCGCATCGGCGGCCGGGGCCCCGCCCTTCTGGCGCCGCGTCGGCGGGAAGGTGGGCGGCGGAGCTCGGCGCAACGTGTGCGGTGGCCCGCCCATCGCATGTCGGCCGAGGGGATCGGGCGTCGTGCGACGGTGTAGGGCGGTGGGTCAGGAGGTCAGGTCGATGACGGCCTTGACGTCGTTCTCGGCGGGTTGGAACGCGTCCAGAGCGCGCGAAAGCGGCACCCGTCGCGTGATCAACCGCTCCAACCACCCCCGATCCGCCTGAGCCAAGGCTCCGGCGGCGTCCCGGTAGTGGCGGAGGTTGGCGTTGACGGTGCCGAAGATGGCGTCGTTCTCCAGGACGATGTCGCGGTTGATGACGCCGGCGTCCACCCGGTGGGTGCGCCCGCCGGGCGCGAGCCCGCACAGGCAGACGATGCCCGTGGCGGCCGTGGTGATCATGGAGTCGATGACGAGCTGCCCGGCTCCGGTGCATTCGATGATGATGTCGGGTTTGGCTCGGGAGAACGATTCCAGGGACGAGGCGGAGTGGTAGGTGCCGCCGAGTGCTTCGACGAGGTCGGATTTGAGGCCGCGGGGTGCCCGGTCGAGCACGTGGACCTCCATGCCGCGTTGTTGTCCGAGCAGGGCCGCGAGGAGGCCGATGGGGCCGGCGCCGGTGACGAGGAGGGTGTGGGGGTCGAAGTAGGCGCGTGAGCCGATGCGTTCGATCTGCTCCCAGGCTTTGGCGACCACGGACGCGGGTTCGACGAGGACTCCGACGTCGGCGAGTGCGGGGTCGAGGCGGACGGCGTAGGCGGCTTCGACGGTCCAGGTCTCGCTGCCGTAGCCGTCGATCTCTTTGATGCCGCGTTCGGTGTAGCGGCCGTTGCGGCACATGTCGAACTCGCCGTGCGCGCACGCCCCGCACGGTTCGGGGTCGGGCCGGCGGACGACGCCGACGACGAGGTCTCCGGGTGAGAACGCGGACCCGTCGGGAGATTGCAGGACGCGGCCGAGCGATTCGTGGCCGATGACCATGCGGTCGCGGCCGGGCGGCGGCCAGCCGTATTCGGCCTGGTCCAGTTCGCGGTCGGTCCCGCAGATGCCCAGGGCGAGTCCTTGGACGAGCAGTTCGCCGCGGGCCGGCTCCGGGTCGGGCACTTCTTCCACGTCGAGCGTGCCTTTCTGGCCTGGCACGAACGTCAGCGCGCGCATCGGCGTCACCCCCTTGGTAGGGCCTCTACCCCGGACGCCCTTGGGAAATAGTAGGACGTCCTAGTATCTTCGGAAGGAGAGGCCTCCACGAAGGAGTGATCAGGCGTGCACGTCCCGGTTCACCCAGTACGGTTCGTGACCGCCGCGGCCCTGTTCGACGGGCATGACGCGGCGATCAACATCATGCGGCGCATCCTCCAGAGCCAGGGGGCGGAGGTCATCCATCTGGGGCACAACCGTTCGGTGGACGAGATCGTCACGGCCGCCATCCAGGAGGACGTCCAGGGTGTGGCGATCAGCTCCTACCAGGGCGGCCACGTGGAGTTCTTCTCGTACCTGGTGGAGCTGCTGCGCGAGCGCGGCGCCGGGCACGTCAAGGTGTACGGGGGCGGCGGCGGGGTGATCGTCCCCGAGGAGATCGAGCTGCTGCACTCGCGGGGCGTGACCCGCATCTTCTCGCCGGAGGACGGCCAGCGGTACGGCCTGCCCGGCATGATCAACAAGCTGATCGAGGACTGCGACGTCGAGCTGGACGACCCGCCGTCGGTGGAGGCCGTGGTCTCGGGCGACCAGGCGGCGCTGGCCCGCGCGATCACCCTCATCGAGTCGGGACGGGCCCCGGAGGCCCTGGTGGCGGGGCTGCGCCAGGCGAAGTCGGGCAGGCAGGCCCCGGTGCTGGGCATCACCGGTACGGGCGGCTCCGGCAAGTCCTCGCTCACCGACGAGCTGGTGCGCAGGTTCCGCGTGGACAACGACGACAAGCTGCGCATCGCGATCGTCGCGATCGACCCGACCCGCAGGCGCGGCGGCGGCGCGCTGCTCGGCGACCGCATCAGGATGAACAGCCTGAGCCCCCAGACCTACTTCCGCTCGCTGGCCACCAGGGGCGCGCCGAACGAGGTGCCGGCCTGCCTCGACGACGTGATCACCGCGTGCCGGGCGGCCGGCTACGACCTGGTGATCGTGGAGACGCCCGGCATCGGCCAGGGCGACGCGGGCATCGTGCCGCACGTGGACGTGCCGATCTACGTGATGACGCCGGAGTTCGGCGCCGCCTCCCAGCTCGAGAAGATCGACATGCTGGACTTCGCCGAGGCCGTGGTGATCAACAAGTTCGAGCGGCGCGGCGCCGAGGACGCTTTGCGCGACGTGCGCCGCCAGCTCGTACGCAACCGCGAGGCGTTCGGCGCCGCCCCCGACGACATGCCGGTCTTCGGCACGATCGCCGCCCGCTACAACGACGCCGGCGTCACGGCCCTCTACCACCACCTCAAGCCGCTGCTGCCGACCGGCGCGGAGAGCCCGGGGCTGCTGCCGCCGGTCGAGGGCCGCACGTCGAAGGTGTCGGCCGCGATCGTGCCGCCCGCCCGGTCCCGCTACCTGGCCGACATCGCCGAGACGGTGCGCGCGTACCACGCGGAGACGCTCGCGCAGGCGGAGGTGGCGCGCCGCCGCCAGCAGCTCGCGGCCGTTCGTGACCTGCTGAGCGAGGAGGGCGCGCGGGAGGCCGAGCGGGTGGAGCGGGAGCTGTCGGAGGAGAGCCGGGCGCTGCTCGACGGCTGGCCGGCGGTCAAGGAGCGCTACAGCGCCGACGAGCTGGTGGTGAAGGTGCGCGACCGCGAGATCCACACGCCGCTCTGGCGCGAGACGCTGTCCGGCAACCGCATCCCGAGGGTGGCGCTGCCCCGCTACACCGACCACGGTGACCTGCTGCGTTTCCTCAGGAGCGAGAACCTGCCGGGGGCGTTCCCGTTCACGGCGGGGGTGTTCCCGTTCAAGCGCGACGATGAGGACCCGACGCGGATGTTCGCGGGGGAGGGCGATCCGTTCCGTACGAACCGGCGCTTCAAGCTGCTGTCGGAGGGGCAGCCGGCGACGCGGCTGTCCACGGCGTTCGACTCGGTGACGCTGTACGGGCACGACCCCGACGTGCGGCCCGACATCTACGGAAAAGTCGGTACTTCGGGGGTGTCCATCGCGACGCTCGACGACATGAAGGTGCTCTACGACGGGTTCGACCTGTCGGCGCCCAACACGTCCGTCTCCATGACGATCAACGGCCCCGCCCCGACGATCCTGGCCTTCTACCTCAACGCCGCCATCGACCAGGCCAGAGACCGCTTCCGCGCCGAGCACGGCCGCGACCCCGACGAGGCCGAGGACCGCGAGCTGAGCGCCCGCACGCTGGCCACCGTCAGAGGCACCGTGCAGGCCGACATCCTCAAGGAGGACCAGGGCCAGAACACCTGCATCTTCTCCACCGAGTTCTCGCTGCGCATGATGGCCGACATCCAGGAGTGGTTCATCGAGCACGGCGTCCGGAACTTCTACTCGGTCTCCATCTCCGGCTACCACATCGCCGAGGCCGGGGCGAACCCGATCAGCCAGCTGGCCTTCACGCTGGCCAACGGCTTCACGTACGTGGAGGCGTATCTGGCCAGGGGCATGAAGATCGACGACTTCGCGCCGAACCTGTCGTTCTTCTTCTCCAACGGCATGGACCCCGAGTACAGCGTGCTCGGCCGGGTGGCCCGCCGCATCTGGGCGGTGGCGATGCGCGAGCGCTACGGCGCCGGCGAGCGCTCGCAGAAGCTGAAGTACCACATCCAGACCTCGGGCCGCTCCCTGCACGCCCAGGAGATGAACTTCAACGACATCCGCACCACCCTCCAGGCCCTGATCGCCATCTACGACAACTGCAACAGCCTGCACACCAACGCCTTCGACGAGGCCGTGACCACCCCGTCGGCCGACTCGGTGCGCCGCGCGATGGCCATCCAGCTCATCATCAACCGCGAGTGGGGCCTGGCCCGGAACGAGAACCCGTTGCAGGGCGCGTTCATCGTGGAGGAGCTGACGGACCTCGTGGAGGAGGCGGTGCTGAGCGAGTTCGAGCGGCTGTCGGACCGGGGCGGCGTGCTCGGCGCGATGGAGACCGGCTACCAGCGCGGCAAGATCCAGGACGAGTCGATGCTGTACGAGATGCGCAAGCACGACGGCTCCCTGCCCATCGTCGGCGTCAACACGTTCACCAAGGACACCGACGAGCCGGCGCCGCACAAGCTGGAGCTGGCCAGGGGCACCGAGGAGGAGAAGCAGTCGCAGCTGCGGCGGCTGCGCGACTTCCACGAGCGGCACCGCTCCGAGGCGCCCGCCCAGCTCGCCCGGCTGCGCGAGGCCGCGATGTCGGACGGGAACGCGTTCGCGGTGCTGATGGAAGCGGTCCGGCACTGCTCGCTCGGCCAGATCACCGACGCGCTGTTCGAGGCGGGCGGCCAGTACCGGCGCAACGTCTGACGGCGGGCGCCCGTCGTGACAGGGCCTGATAGGGGACGCCGATAGGATCGCGATGCTGGGAGAACATCGCGTATCAGGAGGCTTTGCATGTCCGTGACCTTCAAGGGCAACCCCATCACCGTGGGCGGCACCTTCCCGCAGCCCGGCGACAGCGCCCCGGCGTTCCGGCTGGTGGGCGCCGACCTGGCCGAGCGCACGCTGGAGGACTTCGGCCAGAAGACGAAGGTGCTCAACATCTTCCCGAGCCTCGACACCGGCACGTGCGCGGCCTCCGTGCGCCGGTTCAACGAGATCGCCGCCGGGCACCCCGACGTGGCGGTGCTGTGCATCTCGGCGGACCTGCCGTTCGCGCAGAAGCGGTTCTGCGGCGCGGAGGGGCTGGAGAACGTGACCACGCTGTCGCTCATGCGGGGGCGCGAGTTCCTCCAGGACTACGGCGTCGCCCAGGAGTCGGGGCCGCTGGCCGGGCTGGCCGCGCGGGCCGTGGTCGTGCTCGACGGCGACAACAAGGTCGTGTACTCGCAGCTCGTGCCGGAGATCGCCCAGGAGCCCGACTACGACGGCGCGCTGGCCGCGCTCAAGAAGTAGGCCGCGCTCAGGAAGTAGGCGGCACTCAGGAAGTAGACCGCGCTCACGAAGCAGGCCGCGCTCAGGAAGCAGGGCACGGGCGGGGCGCCTCGTCGAGGTGCCCCGCCAGCCCGGCCTGGAAGGCCGCCGCGAGGTCGAGCAGGTGCTGGTCGCCGGTGGCGGTGTGCTGGAGGTCGAGGATGACCTCGTGCACCCCGGCCCGCGCCGCGCCGGCCAGGTAGGCGGAGATCTCGGCGACCGTGCCGCTCCTGGGCGGCGTGCCGTGCTCGGTGACCACGGGGTTGGAGCGCAGGACCATCCGCAGCGCGCCGGGGTCGCGGCCCGCCTCCTCGGCGGCCCGGCACACGGTGCGCCACATGGAGGTGAGCGCGGGGATCGGCAGCGCCGCCGTCAGCCAGCCGTCGCCCCTGCGCCCGACGCGGCGCAGCGCCGCCTCGGAGAAGCCCGCGAGGTAGAGGGGCGGGCGCCGGGCGGGCTTGGGCTCGATGTGGCTGGGCGCGATCGTCCACAGCTCGTGCTCGAACGACACGGGGTCGGTGGTCCAGATGGTCTCCAGCGCGTCGAGCGTGGCGTCGTAGCGGCGGGCCCGGCCCCGCCAGGGCACGCCGGCGGCGGCGTACTCGTCGGAGGACCAGCCCAGCCCGAGCCCGGCGTCGAGCCGCCCGCCGCTGAGGTGGTCGATCGTGGTGAGGGAGCGCGCCAGCACGGCGGGGGCGTACCAGCAGGCGTTGAGCGCGCTGGTGCCCAGCCGCACGGCGGAGGTGGCCGACGCGGCCACCGACAGCACCGCGAACGGGTCGAGGAACACCCGGTGCGCCTCGGGGATCGTGCCGTCGCCGGCCGGATAGCGGTCTTTCGGCTCCAGCGGGGTCAGCAGCCGGTCGCCGGCCCACAGGCTGTGCAGGCCCATCGGCTCGGCCTCCCGCGCCACCCGCAGCACGCTGGACAGCGCCGCGAACCTGCCGTACTGCGGCACGGCCAGCCCGAGTCTCATGGCCTCAGCCCTTCCTGCCCACGCCGCACAGGAACAGCGACGTCTGCGGGCCGTCGGCGAAGTCGATCAGGTCGGCCTCCTCCGGCCGCCACTCGGGCAGCCACACCAGGCCCGGGTCCACCAGCTCGAACCCCTGGAACAGCCCGGCGATCCGGTCGCGCCCGCGCAGCGTGAGCGGCGCGTCGGCGCCGCGGTAGACCTCGGTGGCCCGCTCGGCGAAGGCGGCACCGGCGTCGCCGGTGGCGTGGGACAGGACGAGGTGGCTGCCGGGTGCCAGGGCCTCGCGCAGGGTCGCGACGATCTCCTCGGGGCCGTCGGCGTCGGTGACATGGTGCAGGACCGCCGTCAGAAGCACGCCCACGGGCCGGTCGAGGTCGAGCGCCCGCAGCAGCTCAGGGTCTTTCACGATCGTGTCGGGCTCGCGCAGGTCGCCGCGCACCACGGTGGTCGCGCCCTGGCGGGCCAGCAGCGCCCTGGCGTGCACGAGCACCACGGGGTCGCGATCGACGTAGACCACCCGGGCCGAGGGCGCCAGCTCGTGCACGTGGCCCCGGGCCGGCAGCCCCGTGCCGATGTCGAGGAACTGGTCGATGCCGCACTCCGTGAGGAAGCGCACCGCCCGGCCGAGGAAGGCGCGGTTGGCCCGCACCGCCGCGCGCAGCTCGGGCGCCACTTCGAGGATCCGCTCCGCCGCCGCGCGATCGGCCGGGAAGTGGTCCTTGCCGCCGAGGCAGTAGTCGTAGATGCGGGCCACGCTGGGCGTCCGAGGATCGAAGCCGAGCGACTCACGCTGCAACCGGGGCCCCCGATCACCAGTCGACGATCTTTGCCAGGAGTCTACGGCCCCGTACCGACAGATGATCATCAAATCGGCGATCTAGGCTTGCCGATGTGGACGACACCGGAGTGCCCGTGCCGATCCCCGCGACCGTGCGGCGGATCGTCTCCCTGGTGCCCTCGCTGACCGAGTCGGTGGCGGCGACCCTGCCCGGCGCGCTGGTCGGCGCGACCGACTGGTGCTCGCACCCGGCCGACCTCGACGTGGTCCGGGTCAGGGGCACCAAGAACCCCGACCTCGACGCGATCAGGCGCCTCGCCCCCGACGTGGTGCTGGCCAACGCCGAGGAGAACCGCCCGCCCGACATCGAGGCGCTGCGCGCGTCCGGCATCGCCGTCTGGGTGACGCGCATCGAGACGGTGGAGGAGGCGTTCACGTCGCTGGAGCGCATGTTCGCCGAGGCGTGCCGCGTGGAGCCGCCCGCCTGGCTCGCGCGGGCGCGCGAGGCGTGGCGGGAGCCGCACACCGGCCCGAGACGCACGGCGATCGTGCCCATCTGGCGCCGCCCGTGGATGGTGGCGGGCCGCGACACGTTCACCGGCGACGTGCTCAGGCGGCTCGGCGTGGACAACCTGTACGCCGCCCACCCCGAGCGCTACCCCAAGATCCCCCTCACCGAGCTGAACGAGCGCCGGCCCGACCTCGTGGTCCTGCCCGACGAGCCGTACGCGTTCAGCGCGAGCGACGGCCCCGAGTCGTTCCCCGGCCTGACCTGCGCCCTGGTCAGCGGCCGGCTGCTGACCTGGTACGGTCCCTCGCTCGCCGAGGCGCCCGCCCTGCTGCGCCGCGCGCTCAGGTCGTGAGCTTCGCCTGGGCGGCCAGGGCCGCGTCCACGGAGGCGGGGGAGAGCACGTGCTCCATGACGATCACCGCCATCCCGACGATCCCGGCGCGGTCGCCCAGCGAGCTGGTGACGATCTCCAGGTTCCTGGTCGTGTACGGCAGGCTCCGCCGGTACACCAGCTCCCTGATGCCCGTCAGGTAGTGCTCCCTGGTCTCGGCCATGTCGCCGGCCAGCACCAGCACGCCGGGGTTGAGCAGGCTGACCGCGGTGGCCGCGACGACGCCGAGCGTGCGGCCCGCCTCCTGGACGCGGGCGATGGCCTCCGGGTCGCCGGCCTGCACGAGCCGGACCACGTCCCGGCTGGTGGCCACGCCGAGGTCGCCGGCCAGGGCGTGGCCGCTGGCCAGTGAGGCCACGCAGCCGCGCGAGCCGCAGGTGCAGACCCGGTCGTCGGTCTCGCGCAGCCGGACGTGCCCGATGTTGCCCGCGGCCTCCTCGACGCCGCGGTAGATCTGCCCGTCGAGGATGATGCCGGTGCCGATGCCGGTGGACACCTTGATGAGGATCAGCGAGTCGGTGTCGCGCCAGAACGACCACCACTCGCCCAGCGCCATGGCGTTGGCGTCGTTCTCGACGAGGATCGGCACGTCGAACGTGGCGCCGATGGCCTCGCCCACGGGGTGGTCGTCCCAGCCCGGCATGAGGAACGACCTGATCACCCGGCCGGTCGTGTGGTCGACCGAGCCGGGCAGGTCGATGCCGATGCCGCACACCTCGCCGGCCGGCCGTCCCACGCGGTCGAGCATGCGCTGGAACGCCTCCCGCACCCACGACAGCACGGCGTCGGGGCCGAGCTCGATGCGCATCTCGGTGCGTTCCTCGGCGATGGGCCGGGCGGCGAGGTCGGTGAGCGCCACCCTGGCATGGGTGGCGCCCAGGTCGGCCACCAGCATCAGGCGCCTGGTGGCGTCCACGTCGAGCACCGAGGGCGGTCGCCCGCCCCCGGAGGTGCCGACGCCGGACTCGTGGATGTAGCCGGCGTCGATGAGCCGGTCGAGCCGGTCGGTGATGGTCGACCGGGACAGACCGGTGAGCTCGATCAGGTCCTTGCGCGTCCGGCAGGAGCCATCGCGGATGAGCTGGAGGATCTGCCCTGCCGTCAGCATGGTCTATCCCTTCTCCGCTCCTGCGGTGAGGCCCTCCGTCAGCAGCCGCTCGCTGGCGAAGAACACGATCACGATGGGCAGCGTGAGCACCACCGACCCTGCCATCAGGACCGTCGTCGGGATCTCGATGCTCCCCGCGAGCTGAGAGAGCCCCAGGGACACCGTCCAGCTCTCTCTCCTGTCCACCAGGAAGAGCAGGGCGAACAGGAACTCGTTCCAGGCGATCATGAACGCGTAGAGGCCGGTGGCCATCAGCGCGGGCTTGGACAGTGGCAGCACCACCCGCCAGATGGTCGACAACCTCGTGCACCCGTCGATCGCCGCCGCTTCCTCCACGCTTTGCGGCACGGTCTCGAAGTAGTTGCGGAGCATGTATACCGTGACAGGCACCGTTTGCGCGATATACACGAGGATCAACCCGATCAGCGACCCGCGCAGCCCGATCATGGTGAACAGCACGAACAGCGGGATGGCCAGCACGATCGCCGGGAACAGGTACACGGCGAGGAACAGGAAGTGCACCTGGCGCCGGCCGAAGAAGCGCAGCCGCGCGACCGCGTACGCGCCCGGGATCGAGATCAGCAGCGTGACCGCCACCGACGCGACCGCGACGACCGCGCTGTTCCTGAGGAAGGTCAGGAAGCCCTGCCGGGTCAGCACGTCCACGTACGTGTCGAGGGTGAAGGCGCGCGGCCAGAGCGAGCCCGGGTCCAGGATGAGCTCCTGGATGTCGCGTACCGACAGCATCACCATGTAGAAGAACGGGAACGCGGTGATCAGGAACAGGAAGGCGATCACCAGCGGCTTGAGCACCCTGAGCAGGCCCCGCTCGAACCTATCCCTGGTCACTGCGCTCACCTCCGGCGAAGAACCTCAGGTAGACGGCCAGGAACACCACGAGGAAGACGGCCAGCACGATGGCCTGTGCGGCGGAGGCGCCGATGTCGTCGCGCGAGGTCAGGAAGTTGTAGACGCGCACGCTGACGACCTCGGTGCCGGCCCCGCCGCCGGTCAGCAGGTAGACGTCGTCGAACTTGGTGAAGGTGAACACGAACCGCAGCACCGACAGCAGCGCGATGATCCGCCAGAGCTGCGGCATGATCACGTAGCGGAAGCGCTGGGTGGGCGTGGCGCCGTCCACGACCGCGGCCTCGTCCAGCTCGGCCGGCAGCGCCTGGAGGCGGGCCAGGATGAACAGGAACGCGAACGGGAAGTACCGCCACGCCTCGAACGCGATCACGGTGAGCAGCGCCACCGGCACCTGGACGCCCAGGAACTCGCCCTTGGCCTGGGTGAGGAACGCGATCGGCTCGCTCAGCCAGGTGTTGACGATGCCGTACTGCGGGTTGAGCATCGTCTCCCACAGGAACGCCACGGCCACCACGGGGGCCACGTACGGGATCAGGATCGAGGCCCGCACGAGCGTCCTGCCCTTGAACCTGTCGCGCAGCGCGAGCGCGGTCACCAGGCCGAGCGCGATCGACAACGCCGTCCCCGCGACGGTGTAGACGAGCGTGTTGACCAGGGACGACCAGAAGCCCGGCTCGGACATCACGTACGAGAAGTTCTCCAGCGTGTAGTGCCCGAAGACGCCCACGCGGCGGATGTTGATCAGCCGCGCGTCCTGGAACGCCAGCATGATCGCCCACAGCAGCGGCAGCACCACGACGACCAGCGTGATGATCAGCGTGGGGGAGATGAGCGTGAGCCCGGCCCGCTCCTCCTGCTGGCGCAGTGTCCGGCCGCGCCGCGCGGGCCTGCGGTGCTGCGGCGCCTGCGGCTTGCTCGCGGTCGTGGTCACTGCCGGATCCCGCGCTTGATGGTCTCGACGTCGGCCTTGGCCTGGGCGGCGGCGGCCTGCGGCGTCAGGGTGCCGTCGGCGACGGCGCTGACCGCCTTGGGCACGGGCAGCTCGCCCATGGTGGCGCCGACCAGCTTGCCCTGGCCCTGCGGGATGCCCCACCTGGCGAAGGTGTCGGGGCTCTTGCGCAGCGCCGTCAGCACGTCGGCCGGGTAGACGTCGGCGAGCGGCTTCTTGGAGTCGACCCCGGCGGGCAGTTTGTCCCACTTCTCGTCGAAGCCCTTGCGGGTGGGGAACTTGCCCTCCGGCGCCATCCCGATCCAGCGCTCGTAGCCCTCGTTCATCATGTACGAGACGAACGTGCTCGCCGGATCCTTGGCGGCGTCACGGGTGACGACCCAGGAGACGATCTCGCCGTACTGCGCGGGAGCGCTCCCGTCGGGGCCCTTCAGCGCCGTCACCACGCCGGTGTTCTTGGCCAGCCACTCGGGGTCCTCGCGGCACTCCGGGCAGCTCGGCAGCGCGTCCTTGCGCAGCCCGGCCAGCTCGTCGAGGATGAACGACGACCAGATCGTCATGGCCGCCTTGCCCGAGAAGTACGTGGCCCTGGTCGAGTCGACGTCCTGCTTGCCCTTGACCGAGTAGTTCCTGGCCAGGTTCCCGTAGAACTCGAAGGCCCGGGCGCACTGCGGTGAGTCGAGGGTGACGTTGCCCGAGTTGTCCACGAGCTGGCAGCCGTTCGCCAGCGCCACGTGCTCGAAGCTCTGCGCGGTGAAGGAGTCCTTCTGCGCGACCGCGAGCGTGATGCCCGCGACCCCGCCCGTGTTGAGCTTGGCCGCGGCCGCCTGCAGCGCCTCGTACGTGTCGGGCGGCTGCAGCCCGGCCTTCTCGAACAGGTCCTTGCGGTACAGGATGAGCTGCGCCCAGCCGTCGCTGGGCACCGCGAGCAGCTTGCCGCCGGAGGTGTCGAGCTCCAGCGCGCGCGGCGAGAACGTGTCGCGGCCGAGCCGGTCGACGATCCTGCCCGGCGTCTCGGTGTCGAGCAGCTCGTTGGCCTCCATCTCGCGGACGGACGACAGCGGCAGCGCCCCGATCGCGTCGGGCAGGTCGTCGGCCGCCGCGGCCGCGGTGAGGGTCTGGCTGAACTGGTCCTCGCCGACGCCGACCAGCTTCACCTTGATCCCGGTCTTCTTGGTGAAGTCGGCGACGATCGCGTTCTGCACGGCCATCCGCGCGTCGAGGTCCTCCAGGGTCCAGACGGTGATCTCATTGCTGGTTGACGATTCCTCGCCACCGCCGCCCGAGCAGGCCGCCAGGGCGGCGGCCAGCAGGGCGGCAGAGAGGACGGCGGTCACCTTCGTCGGCATGGCACGCTCCTCTGGTTGGGGATATGCCGCCCTTACCCGTGCACAAGAGGCCGCAACGTGCGGTAGGCGATACCGAGACCGGTCTGTACCCTCTCCGTGCTTCCGCTCCAGACGGCGTCCTCGTGCTCGACGGAGACCACTCCGTCGTATCCGCCCTCGTAGAGCGCGTCGATCACCCGGGTCCAGTCGACCTGCCCGAGCCCCGGCACGCGGAAGCGGTACCAGCCCTTTTCACCGCTGATCGGGCCGTAGAAGCCGTAGCGGTCGATCTGCCCGGGAAGGAGCTGCGTGTCCTTGGCCTGGACGTGCGCGATGTTGTCGACGTACGGGGTCAGCGCCGCCACCGGATCGATGCCGAGCGCCACGAGATGGGACGGGTCGTAGTTGAGCTTGAGGCCCAATGAGAACATCCATTCCCATAGTTCGGGAGAATAGGCCAAATTGCCCGGATATCCATCGGGGTGCCAGCTTTTCATCACGCAGTTCTCGATGACGATGTCGACGCCGTGCTGCCGGGCGTACTCGACGAGGGGGCCGAAGACGTCAGTGGCCCGGTCCAGGTTCTCCTTGACCGGCAGGCCCGGATCGCGGCCGACGAAGGTGCCGACGGTGGGGCAGCCGAGCGCGGCGGCGGCGTCGATACACCGCCTGACGTGGGCGTTCACCTCTTTCCCTGCCGTAGGGTGGAGATTGTTCTCGTAGTAGGCGATCGAGGAAAGCGTGAGTCCGGTCTCCGTGAAGATTCGCCTGACTCGCTCGCATTCGGCGCTGTCGAAACGATCTACTCTGATGTGATTTCGGTCATCTGGAGAGGGCCAACCGGCCACCTCCAGTGCTTCGAAGCCCTGGGTAGCGGCCCAGCGAGCAATGTCGGTAAGGTCGCTTTCCGGAAGACACGCTGTCAGAAACCCCAATTTCATCAGTCACCTCCGACGGAAGTCGTAGACTTAAGAGTGTTACGAGCGCAACTATGGTGTGCAAAGTAGCGTTAAATCTTCGACTTTTGATTGATCAAAAAACATAAGTTGTGGGGAATGCGCGTCATCACCTTCGAAGAGCCAGGCAGTGTCCGCGTCAGCCTGGAGTCGCCCGCGCAGCTAGAGCCGGGCACAGTGCGGGTACGCACGCTCTATTCAGGAGTCTCAGCGGGCACCGAACTCACCGCCTACCGCGGTACCAACCCCTATCTCACTCGCAAGTGGGACACCGAGCGCCGGCTCTTCGTCGAAGGCCAGACGCATGCCTACCCACTCAGCGGCTGGGGCTACCAAGAGGTGGGCGAGGTGGTGGAGGCCGCGCCCGATGTGGCCGACCCGCCCGTCGGCAGCCTGGTGTGGGGCATCTGGGGCCACCGCGCCGAAGCCGTCGTCCCGGCGGACAAACTCGTCGGCCACGTCCTGCCGCCCGGCGCCGACCCCCTGACCGGCGTCTTCGCCCGCGTCGGCGCCATCGCGCTCAACGCCGTGCACGCCGCCGACGTGCACCTCGGCGACCAGATCGCCATCTTCGGCCAGGGCGTCATCGGCCTGCTCGCCACCCGGCTGGCCGTGCTCAGCGGCGCCCGCGTCGTCGCCGCCGACGCCATCCCCGACCGCCTGGAGCTGGCCAGGAAGTTCGGCGCCGCCGAGACCTTCGACGTCGCCTCCGGCTCCGTCGCCGAGTTCATGCGCAAGCGCATCGTCGGCGCCGACACCGTCATCGAGCTCAGCGGCAGCCACCTCGCCCTGCACGAGGGCATCAGGACCGTCCGCAAGGGCGGCCGGGTCGTCGCCGCCGGGTTCTACCAGGGCGACGGCATCGGGCTGCGGCTCGGCGAGGAGTTCCACCACAACCAGGTGCAGCTCGTCTCCTCCCAGATCGGCGGCGTCGCCTCGTGGCTGGCCCACCGGTGGGACGTCGAGCGGCTGCAGCTGACGTTCATGGAGCTCGTGCACCGCGGCGAGATCGACGCCCGCGAGCTCGTCAGCCACGTCATGCCCGTCGACCGGGCCGCCGAGGCCTTCGACCTGCTCGACAAGCACCAGTCCGAGGTGCTCCAACTCGTCTTCGAATTCAAGGAGTAGACAGTGAAGCTCGCCGTACAGGAGCAGCTTCTGCCGGGTCGTTCGCTGCAGGAGAAGTTCGCGTTCGCGCTCGACGCCGGTTTCGACGCCATCGAGCTGCGCGGCAAGGGGGACTTCCACTTCGCGGGCCGGCTGACGGAGCTCAAGCGGGCGCTGGCCGACGGCGTGGAGATGCCGACGGTCTGCGTCGACATGCCGCACTTCATCGGCGACTTCGACCCCGCCAAGCGCAAGGACGCCATCCAGCAGCTGCGCTCCCAGCTCACCGTCATCGGCGAGCTCGGCGGCATCGGCGTCATGACGCCCGCCTCCTGGGGGCAGTTCTCCCGCCGGCTGCCGCCGTTCGAGCCGCCGCGCAGCCCCGAGGAGGACCGCGAGGTGCTGACCGAGGCGCTGGGCATCCTCGGCGAGCACGCGCACCGCAACGGTGTGCTGATCATGCTGGAGCCGCTCAACCGGTACGAGAACCACATGGTCAACACCCTGGCCGAGGCGGTCTCCTACTGCTCCATGGACTCCATCAGGATCGTCGGCGACACCTACCACATGAACATCGAGGAGGACGACCCCTGCCGCTCGCTGATCGAGGCGGCCCCGTACATCGCCCACATGCAGATCAGCGAGTCCAACCGCAACCAGCCGGGCACCGGGCACCTCGACTGGGCCGCGCAGCTCGCCACCCTCGACGCGGCCGGCTACGACGGATACCTCGCCCTGGAGTGCCGCCTGCGCGGCGAGCCCGAGATCGTTCTTCCCCAAACCGCAGCATTCGTGAGGAAGTACCTATGATCCTCCGCGACGCCGTGCGCGTCCTGGTCAGCAACTGGGACGGCAGCTACACGGTTCCCTCCCGTCGCCTCTACCCGCACCAGTGGAGCTGGGACTCCGCCTTCATCGCGATCGGCAACGCCCGCTGGTCGCCCCGCAGGGCCAGGACGGAGCTGCTCAGCCTGTTCGGGGCCCAGTGGTACGACGGCCGGGTGCCGCACATCGTCTTCAATCCGGCGGTGCCCGAGGACGCCTACTTCCCCAGCTCCGACTTCTGGCGCACGGCCGCGCCCTCCGGGGTGCGCACCTCCGGCATCGTGCAGCCGCCCGTGCACGCGCTGGCCGCGTGGAAGACGTACCAGGCCGAGCCCGACCGCGCCTTCCTGCGCCGGATCTATCCCCGACTGGTGGCGCAGCAGGAGTTCCTGCGCGAGCAGCGCCGCTCCGCCGAGGGGCTGATCTCGATCGTGCACCCCTGGGAGTCGGGCATGGACAACAGTCCGGCCTGGGACCTGCCGCTGGCGGCCGTGGAGACGACCGCGACCGGGTTCGTCCGCCGTGACCTGCAGAGCGTCAGCGCCGACGAGCGGCCCACCGACCGCGACTACGTTCAGTACGTCGAGATCGCCCAGGCCTACCGCGAGTCCGGCTACCGCGAGCCCGGACCGTTCCACGTCGAGGACCCGCTGTTCAACACCGCCTACGGCGTGGCCGAGTCGACGCTGGCCGCGATCGCGCACGAGCTCGGCCTCGACCCCGAGCCGCACCGGCGCGAGGCCGCGGCGATCACCAAGGCCATGGTGCGGCACCTGTTCGACGGCAAGCTGTTCCAGCCGCGCGACCTGCACAGCGGCACCCTGATCGAGTCCAGCAGCGCGGCCGGGCTGACGCCGCTCATGCTGCCCGGCCTGCCGTCCGAGGTCGCCGACACGCTGATCGGCACGGCCATCGACCGGTTCGGCCTGAAGAAGCTGCCGCTGCCCAGCTACGCCCTCGACGCGCCCGAGTTCGCCCCGGCCCGCTACTGGCGCGGCCCGAGCTGGATCAACCTGAGCTGGCTGATCTGGCACGGCCTCAAGGGCCGCCGCCCCGAGCTGGCCAGGGCGGTCGCCGACACGATGATGCGCGCCGTCAGCGTGTCGGGCTTTCGCGAGTACTTCAACCCGCTCACGCTGCGCGGGCACGGCTGCCGCGACTTCAGCTGGTCAGCCGCGCTCGTCCTCGACATCGTCGCGGAGCACAGCCTGAACGGACTGAAGCCGTCGTGCCGCGAGTCCGGTCAGGAATCGGGGCGCCTCAGAAAAGCCGACGACATCAGTGATCACGTGCTCGCGTAGCGCGTCGCCGTGCTCCCTGAGCAGGCCGATCGTCTCGTACGAGAGCCGCTCCCTGTCCCAGGCGTGGGCCAGGCCGCGCGGCACCCGGCCGATCTGGGCGCAGCGCAGGCTCAGCCCGTTGTGGTGGAACTCCTCGCCGAGCCGCACCTCCTGGGCGCCCTGCGTGTAGAAGGCCAGGTCGATCAGCGTGCCCTGGGGGCGGAGCAGGCGCAGCCCGAGCGCCAGCGCCCTGGCCTGGCCCCGGCACTGGAAGACCGCGTCCGCGCCGCGGTCGTTCTGGCCGTGCCGCCAGCGGCGCTTGAGCGTCACGGCCGGGTCGTCGCCGGCGGCCAGCACGTCCATGCCGAGCGCGGCGGCGATCTCCAGCCTGGCCGGGGTCTCGTCCACGACCACGACCTCCGCCGCGCCGCCCGCGCGGGCGAACAGGGCCGTCAGCAGCCCCACCACGCCCGCGCCCACCACCGCGACGCGCCGCCCGCGCACGCCGTCGCCGAGGTCGCGCACGGCCGGGCCGTGCAGGTCGTGCGCGGCGTGCAGCAGGCCGTTGGCGCAGATGGGGCCCATGTGGGCGACGTAGATGCCGAGCATGGGGTCGAGGTCGCCGGGCAGCTCCACGAACCGGTCGGCCATCGGGTCGGCCACGTACGCCGTGCGGTGCCCGTAGCACATGGCGACCAGCGCGCCCTCGCGCGCGGCCCGCGTCCGGCTCTCGATCACCCTGCCGACCTGCATGTACCCGATGCCGCGCACCGGGTACGACACCGACGGCGCGCCTTCCAGGAACAGCCCGAGCGCCGGGTCCCACGTCGAGCTCAGGTAGGGGTTGGTGCCCTTGACGAAGGTCAGCTCGGTGCCGGCCGAGATGCCGCTGTAGACGGTCTTGACCAGGAAGCCGCCCTCGGGCACGTCGGGCAGCTTCTCCTCGACGAGGCAGACCTCGCCCGGCTCGTCGATGCTGAGGACGTTACTGGTCATCATCGAGCATCACCGGCTTCCGTTCGGCGGCGGATCGCGCGAGTGCCAGCGCCAGGCGGTGGGTGCGCAGCGCCTCCCCGTACGGTACGCGCACATCGGCCGGCTTGCCCTGCACGGCGTTGATGAACTCGCGGTCCACCCGCACCTTCGCCTGGCCGTCGTCCTCGATCACGCGTTCGCCGTCCACGAGCAGGCGGGTCTCGCTGAGCTCCAGCGCGATGCCGTCGGCGCACACCTCCAGCCCCACCCGGTGCTTGTGGGTGAGCAGGCAGGAGGTGGCGAGCAGCCCGGCGGCGCCGCCGGTGAAGCGCAGCACGGCGGCGGTGGCGCGGTCCACCTCGCCGTCCACGGTGTTCTCGGCGGGCACGGCGTGCACCATGGAGATCTCGCCGACCAGCAGGCGCGCCAGGTCCAGCACGTGGACGGCCTGCTCCACGATCTGGCCGCCGGACATGTCGGGGTTCAGCCACCATGCCACCGGGGGCACCTTGTCCAGCCAGTGGCCGAGCGCGAGCCGGACGGGGCGGCCGGCCAGCAGGTCCTGGGCCTGCCGGACGATGTCGAGGTAGCGCCAGTGGTGGCCGACGGCCGAGGGCAGAGATCTCCGCTCGATTTCGGACGCGATGTTTTCTGCGGTTTTGAGATCTAGAGAAAGCGGTTTTTCCACGAAAAGTGGCAGATTACACGACAGAACATCATGTTCCGGGTTACCGTGCGCGAAAGGAGGCACACAGACGTAGACAGCATCAAGACCGCCGGCACTGAGCAGGTCGGCATGGCCGCCATAGGCGGGGGAGCCGTGCTTCGAGGCCAGCGCCTCGGCCCTGTGGGGATCCGTGTCGGCGATCCCAGCGATCGTGACATCGGGGAACCCGGACAGGACGTCAGCGTGGCGAGCGGCGACATTTCCGGCACCTACGATGCCGACTCGGGTCATAGGGGACACAACCCGGCATATGCCACGTCTAGGCCGAATCAAACAAATAGGTTCAAGCGCCTATAGATCGGGCAGATGCCGTGACCTCATGAGATCGGGGCTGATGCATGGAGACGGATATGCGAGCCTTGGCCAAGGCCCAGGAGTGGTACGGCCCGCACTCGAGCACCGCTGCCGAGTGGCCGGCGGATGCCTTAGTGCCGGCCAAGGAGGGCACCACGATCAGCGTGGTGCTTCCCGCGCGTGACGAGGAGAGCACGGTCGGCGACATCGTCGCCGCGATCCGCCGCGACCTCGTCGAGCGCACCCCCCTGGTCGACGAGATCCTCGTCGTCGACTCCAACTCGACCGACGCCACCGCCGAGCGGGCACGGGAGGCCGGCGCCCGCGTCGTGGCACAAGCAGAGGTGCTCCCGCACCTCCCACCCCTCACAGGCAAGGGCGAAGCCCTGTGGAAAGGGCTTGCCGCCGCCACCGGCGACATCATCGTCTACATCGACGCCGACCTGCGCAGCTTCGGCGCGCACTACGTGTCAGGGCTGGTCGGCCCCCTGCTGGTCAACCGCGACACCCACTTCGTCAAGGCCACCTACGAGCGGCCCTACATCGGCTCCGACGGCGTCGCCCAGCAGGGCGGCGGCGGGCGCGTGACCGAGCTGGTGGCCCGGCCGCTGCTCAACATGTTCTGGCCCGAGCTGGCCGGCTTCGCCCAGCCGCTCGGCGGCGAGTACGCCGCCCGCCGCGAAGTGCTGGAACAGGTCCCGTTCGTCACCGAGTACGGCGTCGAGTTCGGGCTCCTCGTCGACCTGCTCCAGCTTGTCGGGCTGGACGCGATGGCCCAGGTGGACCTGGGACACCGCACCCACACGCACCAGTCGATCCCCGCTCTCGGCCGCATGGCCGGGCAGATCATGCTCACCGCCTGGTCCCGTCTGGAACGCCAGGGCCGCGTGCTCGCGTCGGAGCCCCCGGCGCACACGCTCCTGCAGTTCGGGCTCGAAGGGGACGCGGGCCTGGTGGACGTGGGAGTGGCCGAGCGGCCTCCGCTCGCCTCCCTCGTACTGGAGGAGGATCTGGCATGAAAGTCCTGATGAACGCGGGGCCGTGGCTCGCGGTCCCGCCCGCCGGATACGGCGGCATCGAGAACGTCGTGGCCACACTGGTGCCCGAGCTGCGCGCGCGCGGCGTGCACGTCGTGCTGGCCTCCGTCGGCAGCAGCACCCTCGACGTGGACGAGCTGATCAGCGCCTACGACGACGAGCAGTTCACCGAGCTGCAGAAGCCCTACAACCAGGTCATGGGCATCACCCACGCCCACCTGGCCAGGGTCGTGGCCGAGCTGCGCCGCCGCGACGACATCGACCTCGTGCACGACCACGTCGAAGTCGTCGGCCCGGCCACGCTGTCCGCGTTCGGCGGCCCGCCCGTCCTCCACACCCTGCACTGGGACCTGCGCAAACATCCCGCCTTCTACGGCGCGTTCCCGCCGTCGATCGCGGTCAACGGCGTCTCGGAGTCGCAGATCGCCCGCGCCCCCGACGCCCTGCGCGCCGCCTCGCTCGGCGCCGTCCACCTCGCCACCCCGCTCGCCGGCCGGGACCCGCACCCCGAGCGAGGCGAGCACCTGGTCGTCATGGGCCGCATCTGCGGGCTCAAGGGCCAGCACGTGGCCGCCCGCATCTGCCAGAAGCTCGGGCTGCCGCTGGTGCTGGCCGGCCCCGTGAGCGGCCGCAACACGGCCGCCGAGCTCGACGTCGTCGCCCAGAACCCCTACCACCCGCTGCACAGCCATCCCGACGTCCGCTACCACCTCGACCAGGTCTCGCCCTACCTCGACGGGGACCTGGTCCGCTGGGTCGGCGCGGTCGGCGGCCAGGAACGCGACGACCTCTACGCCTCGGCCCGCGCCGCCCTCTTCCCCATCCAGTGGGACGAACCGGGCGGCACGGCCGTCGTGGAGGCCCTCGGGCTCGGCGTCCCGCCCGTGGGCCTGCGGCGCGGCTGCCTCCCGGAGATCATCGACCACGGCCGCACCGGCTTCCTCGCCGACACCGAGGAGGAGCTGGCGGAGTGGGTGCTCCGGGTCGACGAGATCGACCCCGAGGAGTGCCGCCGCGAGGCCCGCCGCCGCTTCTCGCCGTCGGTGATGGCCGACCGGTACCTGGAGCTGTACGAGCAGGTCCTCTCACGTCGATGACACCGCCTCCGCCGGGCGCGTCCTGAGCGCCAGGCGGGCGGGGACGGTGGTGGAGAGCAGGGCCAGGACGGTCGCCGCGGCGACCACCAGCCCGTACGCCACCGGCGGCACGGACGGCACCGCCGACCCCGTCATCCCCGCCCCGAACGCCGCCAGCGTCACCAGCGCCACCGCGGTGCCCGTCACCACGGCGGCCAGCACCGCCGCCAGCGTCTCCAGGCGCAGCATGCGCAGGACCTGGCGGCGGGTGGTGCCCGCCAGGCGCAGCACGGCCAGCTCCCTGGCCCGGCCCGACGTGGCCATGGCCAGGGTGTTGACCACGGCGATGGCCGTGAAGGCGATGATCAGGCCCAGGGCCACGAAGGTGACCTGCGGGTTCGCGGAGCCGATCGTCGCCGTCGCCGGTGCGGCTCCCGGCAGCGTGATCCCCGGGGCCGCGACCAGCAGCGTGCCCGACGGGTCGTCCACGTGGCCGGCCACCAGCTCGTACGGCAGCGTCACGTCCCCGAAGCCGAGGCCGCGCGAGTAGACGGCGGCGACCTTCAGCGTGGCCGGGGTGCCGTCGCCGAGCGTGAGCGCCGCCCGGTCTCCGGGGGCGAGGCCGAGGTGGGCGGCGGCGGTGCTGCTCAGGGCCACCGCGCCCTTACCGAAACCGTCCATCGTGCCGGCGACCACGCCCAGGTCCAGCGTGCGCCGGTCGTAGACGACGGCCTGGGCCGGGTACTTGTCCAGGCCGAACCGGACCGACGTGCGCAGCACCGGCGTGACGGCCCGCACGCCGGGCACGCGCCCGACCTCCGCGGCCGAGGCGGCGGCGCCGGGCAGCACGTGGTCCGCGCGGGTGCCGGCGGCGGCCTGCTCCTGCGCGGCGGCGCCCATCGTGGTCTGGGTGAACAGGATCGTGCAGGTCATCGCCACCATCAGGGTGAGCGGCGACAGCACGGCGGCCAGCGCCTTGGGGGTGGCGCGCAGGTTCCGCGCCGCCAGGAAACCACTGGCCCCCTTCGCCGGCCGGGACGCGCCGGGCGGCGTCCTCTTCCGAGACGGGACCAGCCGGGACGCGCCGGGCGGCGTCCTCTTCCGAGACGGGACCAGCCGGGACGCGCCGGCCAGCAGCGGGCCGAGGACGGCGACGGCGAGGCGGGCGGCCAGGGGGCCGAGCACCGACACGGCGACCGTCCAGAACAGGGCGGTCAGCATGGTCACCGGCGTGGCGGCGGCCTCCGTGTCCAGCCCCGACAGCACCAGGGTGAGCGTCACGGCCCCGGCCACCAGCACCGGCCCGGCCACCAGCCGCCACACGGGCAGCCGGCCGTCGTCGAGCGCGGCCTCCCCGAGCGCCTCCACCGGACGGATCCGGGCCAGCCGGCGGGCGGAGACCCGGGCCGCGGCCCACGCGGCGGCGACCGTGGCGAGCAACGCGAGCAGGGGCGGGAACGGGCTGACGACCAGCGGCAGGTTCGCCGGGGTCGCACCCAGCGCCACGAACGCCGCGTGCAGCAGCAGGCCGAGCCCGACCCCGGCCGCCGCTCCCGGCACCCCCGCCAGCACGCCCACCACCAGCGCCTGCCCGCCCACCAGCCGGCGCAGCTGCCGCGGCGTGGCGGCCACCGCCCGCAGCAGCGCGAGCTCGCGCTGGCGCTGCTGGATCGACAGCGCGAACGTGCCCACGACCACGAGGATCGCCACGATCAGCGAGGTTCCGGCCAGCGCGCCGCCCATGCTGATCAGCTTGACCCTGGCCTGCTCGGCGTCCAGGAACTCCAGCCGGCCGCGCTCGTCCCCGGTGTAGAGCACCGCACCCTGGGGCGCCCGCGCCAGGCCGGGGAAGACGCCGGCGGCGCTGACCATGCCGGGCCGCCCGGCCAGGCGGCGGGCCTGCGTGGTGCTGAAGAAGACGGTGTCCTGGCTCGGCAGGGCCTGCGCGGTCACGCCCACCACGCGGTAGCCGCGCAGCCGCGCCCCCACCTCCAGCCGGGCGCGGGCGTCCACCACGATCTCGCCGGCGCCCCGCGGCTCGCGTCCCCGCGCGATCGTGAACGGGGTGAGCGCGGCCGACTCCCAGCCGTGCGCCGTGTACGCGCCGAACGGGAACGTCACCTCGGCCACCACCTTCGACACGCCGGGCGTGCGCCGCAGCGTTTCAACGACCGTCTCGGGCAGCCAGGCGCGCTCGGCCAGCGGCTTGGCCTTCGTCTTGGTCTCGCCGTCGCCCTTGCCGACGGTCTGCCGGACGAACTGGTCGGCGGCCACGACGGCGGGCGCGCCCGCGTACCGCTCGGGCGAGACCGTGCCGCGCAGCCCGGTCTCCAGCAGCATCAGGCACGCGCACACCAGCGCCGCCGCGCACAGCAGCGCCACGAACGCCCCCGCGAACGCGCCCTTGCGCTCCCGCAACAACTTCCACGCGAACCCGGCCCTCACGTCCACGCCCCCAGCCTGGTCATCCGCTCGGCCACCTTCTCGGCCGTCGGGCCGGACATGGAGTCGACGATCCGGCCGTCGGCCAGGAACAGCACGGTGTCGGCGTACGAGGCGGCCAGCGGGTCGTGCGTCACCATCACCACGGTCTGGCCGAGGCCGTCCACCACCTCGCGCAGCAGCCGCAGCACGTCCCTGGCCGTCATCGTGTCCAGCGCCCCGGTGGGCTCGTCACCGAACACCACCTCGGGGCCGGTGATCAGCGCCCTGGCGATGGCGACGCGCTGCTGCTGGCCGCCCGAGAGCTGCGCGGGCCGGTGCCCGGCGCGGCCCTCCAGGCCCACCCGGCGCAGGATGTCCTCCAGCCGGCCGCGCGGCACCCGGGCGCCGGACAGGCGGAGGGGGAGGGTGACGTTCTCGACCACGTCGAGCGCCGCGACCAGGTTGAACGCCTGGAACACGAAGCCGACCCGCTGCCTGCGCAGCTCGGTCAGCTCCGTCTCGCCCATCCCGGTCAGCTCGGTGCCGCCGAGCCGCACGGAGCCGGACGACGGCACGTCCAGCCCCGCCGCGCAGTGCAGGAACGTGCTCTTGCCCGACCCTGACGGCCCCATCACGGCGATGAACGAGCCGCGCGGGATGACGGCCGACACCTCCCGCAGGGCCGCCACCGCGCCCTGGCCCTTCCCGTACACCTTGCTCACGGCGTCCAGCCGCACTGCTTCTGTCATGTGTTCCAGCGTGCCGACCAGCGCTTACGCGTCCCAGAGACGCCGTCACCCACCACCCATGACGTCATCATGATCCGGACACTGATGGACAATAGGCGGCGTGATTCGCATTCTTCTGGCTGAGGACCAGGCCGTCATCAGGGGCGCGCTCACGGCGCTGCTCGGCCTGGAGCCGGACCTGGAGGTGGTCGCCGCCGTCGAGTCCGGCGCGGCCGCCGTCGCCTCGGCCGCCGTGGAGCTGCCCGACGTGGCCGTCCTCGACATCGACATGCCGGGCGAGCTCGACGGCCTGGAGGCCGCCGCCCGGATCGGCGCCCGCGTCCCGTCGTGCCGGACGCTCATGCTCACCGGGCACGGCAAGCCCGCGCACCTCAAGCGGGCGCTGGCGGCGCGGGTGGGCGGGTTCATGCTGAAGACGGCGCCGCCCGAGGAGCTGGCGGAGGCGATCCGCGACGTGGCCGCGGGCAAGCGGGTGCTGGACCCCTCCCTGGCCGTCACCGCCTGGGACCTGGCCGACAACCCGCTCACGCCGCGCGAGGCCGACGTGCTCCGGCTCGTCGCGGACGGCCTGGACGCCCCTGACATCGCGGCCCGGCTGCACCTGACGGCCGGGACCGTACGGAACTACCTGACGGCCATCGTGACCAAGCTAAACGCGCGCAACCGCACCGACGCCGTCCGCCTGGCCACCGAGGCGGGCTGGATCTAGCGGCGCCGTCGCGTCGAGCACGAACCAGCCGTCCCGGGCGCCCGTCGTGAGCCGCCCGTCCAGCGCCGCCAGGCGGGTGGTGAGGTTGCCCAGCCCGGACGAGCCGCGCCGGGCCTCGCCGGCGCGGGCGCCGTCGTTGCGCACGGTCAGGCGCACCCGCCCGCCATCGGCGGACGTGCGGATCACGCAGTGGCGGGCGGCGCTGTGGCGCAGGACGTTCGTGACGGCCTCGCGCAGGACGGCGCTGAGCACGGTCTCCACCTCGGCCGGCAGCGGCGGGTGCGCCAGGTCGCAGGTCACCTCGACGCCCGCCGCCCGCAGGACGGACGCGGCCGAGCCCGCCTCGGCGGCGAGCGACAGGTCGAGCTGCCCGCCCGAGACCGAGCGCAGGTCGTGCCCGGCCCGTTCGGCCATCTCCAGGACCTCCGCCAGCTCCGCCCGCGCGGCCTCCGGCGGGAGGCGGCGGGCCAGCTCGCACTTCAGCAGGATCGCGGCCAGGTCGTGGCCCAGCAGGTCGTGCAGGTCGCGGGCGGCGCGCAGGCGCTCCTCGACGACGGCCGAGCGGGCCAGGCCCTCCCTGGCGGCCTGGAGCTCCTTCGCGATCCCGGCCAGCCGCAGCAGGCTGTAGATCACCAGGCCGGTGACGAGGTTGCTGACCGTGACGTTCGCCGCCGCGGCCAACGGCAGCTCGTACGACGCGGCGAGGGCGGCCGTGGCGGCCACGATCGCCGCGACCAGCGGCCAGGCCGTACGCGGGCGGAAGGCCAGCAGCACCGGGCCCGCCAGGAAACCGCCCACGCCCAGCCAGATCGGGCCGAACAGCGGGACCGGCGCGAACGCCAGCACCGCCATCACGCCCAGCGCCGCCATGTGACGGCCATGGACGGACCTGAGCTGCATGACCACGATGACGGCCAGCAGCACAGCGGCCGGCAGGAGGAGGCCCGGCGGGATCTGCAGCAGGGCCTTGAGGCTGAAGCCGACCAGCACGGCGGTCAGGATGAGCACGGACAGGTCGGCGCGCGGGCGCTCCTCCGGCCGGCGGCGCGGGGCGGGGAGCGTCGCCTCCACCGTGTGGCGGCCCTGGTCCGACAGGCCCGCTCCCAGCGTGCCGCCGGCCGCCCTGACCTGGGCGGCCAGCTCGCTCAGCGCGTCGTCCTCGGCGGTGCGGCGGCCGTCGTCGGTGATGCGCAGGGTGACCGTGCCGGCGCCTTCCTCGGTCTCGACCAGGCAGTGGCGGGCCGTGCCGCGGCGTACGACGTCGGTGACGGCCTCGCGCAGCACGGTCGCGAGCAGCGCCCCCGCCGGGCCCAGCGGCTCGGCGTGCCCGGCCCGCACCTCCACCCGCACGCCGGCGGCCTCCAGCATGCCCCTGGCCGTGGTCAGCTCGGGCGTCAGCGACATCGCGCGGTAACCGGCCGCGGCGGCCCGCGCGTCCGCCAGCGAGCGCCGCGCCGCACTGACCACCTCGCCCAGGTCCGTGGCCGGCGGCCGTCGCGCCGTGCTCACCGCCTCGCCCGGGCCGGTGGTCGTGGTGCCGTTCATGGCGCGCCGCACCCCGTCGATGATCGTGGCCAGGCCGCGCCCCAGGCCGTCGCTCAGCTCGGCCGCGATGCGCAGCCGCTCCTCGCCCACCGCCGCCGCGGCCAGCGCCTGCCGGGTGGCGTGCAGCTCGTCCACGCGCTCCACCAGCCGGATGAGCCCGAGCACGATCAACGTCATCAGCGCCGTCGTGATCGCCAGGTCGAGCGTCGAGGCGAGGCCGCCGCCCCGGGCGTACGCGATCACGACCGCGCTGAACACCACGGCGGGCGCCACCGCCCACAGCCGCGTCACCAGCAGCGACCCCGCCAGGAAGCCCAGCACGACCACGGAGGAGCCGGCCCCAGCGTCACCCAGAAGACCAGCACGGCCTGCGCGGCCAGCAGCCACCACGCCCTCGACCAGAGCGTGTAGAGGCACTGCACCGCGAACACCAGCACCGCCCCCGGCGCGCCGGCCAGCACGTACACGCCGGCCAGCGCGGCCAGCACCGCCACCACGATCATTCGCGCCACGAACACACGGGCAAGCCTAGGAGAACCCCCTCGGCAGCACCGTGACCGGGCAGGAGGACGCCCGCAGCACCTTCATGGCCAGCTCGCCGAGGAACACCCGGTGCGGCTGGGCGTCTTCACTGGCCGCGCACACCAGCAGCTCGCCCGGCAGCCACTCGACGCCGGCCAGCGCGGCCGTCACGTCGTGCCCCTCGGCCACCTCCGACTCCGCCTCGATGCCGGTCGTCTCCCACGCCAGCCGCACGGCCAGCGCCAGGTCGTCCCTCAGCTTGCCCTGGTCCTCCGTGCGCAGGTCGAGGGTGATCAGCCGCAGCGGCACACCCAGCCGCAGCGCCGCCTGCGCCACCTGCCCCACCGCCGCGTCACACTGCGGCCGATGAACGTAGGCCAGCGTGAGGCGGCCGGGCTCGGTGGGCGGCAGGTAGCCGGCCGGCGCCAGCATCACCGCCTCGGACGACAGGTGCAGCAGGTGGTCGGCGGCGGAGCCGATCGCGATGCGGCCGTGCTGCCCGCCGGCCGCCGAGCCGACCACGATCAGGTCGGCCCTGATCCGGCTCGCCAGCACCGACAGGCCGCGCCCCGTGCCCCGGCTCTCGTACGTGATGTACTCGGCGGGCACCGGCCCCAGCGCCTCGGCCGCGTGCGCCAGGTTGGCCTGCGCCTCGACCGCCAGCCCCGGGCTGCCCGGCGGGTAGATCGTGGCGATCGTCAGCTCCCCGCCGGTGACGCGGGTGATCGCGGCGCCGAGGGCGAGAGCGTCTCTCCCGCCCGCGTCGTTCGCGTATCCGACGATCACGTGCGCTCCGATCACGATTGCCCTCTTACCCGCTCTGAACTGGGAATACGCCGCCTTCTTCCGAACGTTTCAAACCTGTGGAGGCGCAAAGAAAGTGAAGATCACCCTTGATACCCGGTTCAACGGGTCGCTCGGTCCCATCACCCTTCGTGAAGCGGTTCAGCAGCTCCGCGAGCGCGACCTGGCCTGCACCGTCCCGGCGGACGCCGTCGAGCAGAAGGTGTCCGTCTTCTCCGACTGCGTGGAGCGCGGGTTCACGCCCCTGCGCAGCGAGATCATGGCCGCCTACTACATGGCGGAGCGCGACGCCACCACCGAGGCGTTCGACCGCGGGCTGATCACCCGCGCCGAGCTGGAGACGAAGCAGGCCGCGCTGGCCCGGCAGTTCCTTACCTAAGTAATAGGGCGGTTTCAGCCGATAGGCCGAGGCATTCGACGCGTTGAGTCCGTAAGGTCGTGTCCATTGGTCGTTCACGGATTGGACACGCGTGTACCAGGACATCGTCGGCTTCGCCCTTACCACGCCCGCATGGCTGCACACCTTCGCCGAGGTCGGCACCGACGCCGGGTTATTCCTCTTCGCGGCGCTGTTCGTGGTGGCCGCCGTGCGAGCGTGGCGGGCGCCGGCTCGTGACCTGGCCCTCGTGATCGCCGGGCCCGCCGGGATCGTGCTGGCGTACATCGTGAGCGAGGTCGTCAAGACCCTCGTCAGGGAGGACCGGCCGTGCCGGGGTGGCGTGGCGACGATCGCCGCCTGCCCGCCCCTGGACGACTGGTCCTTCCCCAGCAACCACTCGGTGATCGCGGCCGGCGCCGCCGCCACGCTCGTCCTGGCCTGGCGCGGCCTGGCCTGGGCGGTGTTCCCGCTGGCCGCCGTCATGGCGTTCTCACGGGTGTTCGTGGGCGTGCACTACCCGCACGACGTCGCCGCGGGCTTCCTGCTGGGCGCGGTGCTCGCGCCGCTGTTCACGCTGCTGCTGGTGGGCGCGGTCACCCCGGCGGTACGGCTGGTCCGCACCCGCCTGGCCGGCGAGGGCGCGGCCCACCTGCCCGCTTCGGGCTTCGGCCACCAGCCCGGCCCCGGCTTCGGCCACCAGCCCGGCCCCGGCTTCGGTCAGCAGCCCGGCCCTGGCTTCGGTCAGCAGCCGAACCTGGGCCTTGGTCAGGAGCCGAACCGCGGCTTCGGTCAGGAGCCGAACCGGTCGGTCGCCTCGATGAGCCGATCCAGGATGCCCGGCTCCGAGTAGGCGTGCCCGGCGTCGTCCACCACGTGGAACTCCGCCTCCGGCCACGCCTTGTGCAGATCCCACGCCGTCGCCATGGGCGTACAGGCGTCGTAGCGGCCCTGCACGATCACGGCCGGCAGGTGCCGGATCCGGTCGATATCCCTGAGCAACTGGTCGGCGGGCTCGAACCAGCCGCCGTGGCGGAAGTAGTGGTTCTCGATCCTGGCGAAGCAGACGGCGTGCTTGTCCTCGCCGAACTCCTCGACCAGCGCCGGGTCGGGCAGCAACGTCACCGTGCCGCCCTCCCACTGCGACCACGCCTTGGCCGCCGCCAGCCTGGCCTCGTCGTCCGGCCCCTCCAGCCTCCTGCCGAACGCTTCGATCAGGTCGCCCCGCTCCTCCTCGGGGATCGGGGCGACGTACCGCTCCCACAGGTCGGGGAACAGGTAGGACGCTCCCTCCTGGTAGAACCAGCGCAGCTCGTGGGGCCGCAGCAGGAAGATGCCGCGCAGCACGATCTCGCTCGTCCGGTCGGGATGCGTCTGCGCGTACGCCAGCGCCAGCGCGCTGCCCCACGACCCCCCGAACACCTGCCACCGCTCGATGCCCAGATGCTCGCGCAGCTTCTCCATGTCCGCCACCAGATGCCAGGTGGTGTTGGCGGTGAGATCGGTCGCCGGATCGGAGGCGTGCGGCAGACTCCGCCCGCAGTTGCGCTGATCGAACAGCACGATGCGATACCGCTCCGGATCCCACTGACGGCGGTGCTTGGCGCTGCACCCGCCCCCCGGGCCGCCGTGGATCATGACAGCGGGCTTGCCGCCGGGGTTGCCGCAGACCTCGTAGTAGATCTGGTTACCGTCACCGACGTCGAGCAGGCCGGAGTCGTACGGTTCGATGGGCGGATACAGGGTTCTCATACGCCCCGATCCTGCCGCATGCCGGCCCCTGCGTCGTCATACGTCGACTAAGACCACTGGTGCCGGCTGAGGAACCCGCGTTCGCCCGTCGCGTACTCGTTGAACGCCTGCCGCACCTCTTCCAGCTCCGCCACCATGGCCCTGACCAGGGCCCCTTCCTTGTACTCCAGCTCAAATCCAGGCGAAACCTGCAAGAAGTGCTGCCCGAAGTTCACCAGCGCCACGAACGGGTTCTGCGCCGACATCGTCCCCAGCACGTCGTGGATCAACCCAAGGTCAGGATCATGGACGACCATCCCGTCCCCGGTGTGCAGCTGCATCCCCTCGTACACCCCCAGCGGGGCCACGTTGTGCACGAGGTCGCGCTGGGGGTCGTAGCAGACCAGGCCGTGGGCGCGCGCGACCGTGAACACCTGGGCCGACAGCTCGTCCATCGTGTCGAGGTCCATCGAGACGAGCACGTGCCCGGGGTAGAGCGTGACCTCCCCGGGCAGCTCCTTGGCCACGTCGGGTGCGGTGCCGGTGCCGGGCGGGGTTCGCTTGACCGCCAGGTACGTCGCCCGTGCCTGGTCCCTGCTGATCGGCACCGGCTCGTCCCAGACCATCAACTCAACGCTCATCGGTCCATCTTGACGGACGGGCCGCGCGGTCGCGCGTCATGGCCTGGGTTTTTCCGAATCCGGCACCAGTTCCACCGTGCAGTGCGCGCACCGGCGGGCTTCGGTCGGGATGTCGGACAGGCATTCGGGGCACTGCTTGGTCGCGGCCGTCTTCTTCCGGTCGAGGAGGCTGATGAGCCGGGTCATCGGGGCCACGACCAGCCAGTAGACGATGGCCGAGATGATCAGGAAGGTGAGCAGGTGGTTGAGGAAGTCGCCGTACTTGAACTGGCTGCCGTTGATCGTGAAGGAGTACTCGGCGAAGTTCGGCTGGCGGCCGCCCGTCACCGCGCCGATCAGCGGGGTGATCAGGTCCGTCACGAACGCCTGGACGAGGCCGCTGAACGTGGCGCCGACGATCACGGCGACGGCCAGCTCGACGATGTTGCCACGGAGTAAGAACTGTTTGAAACCGCCCATGGAGTCGGCACATTGCCGTACAAGACGTTCCGAAACCGGTGACGTAAGGGATGCTGAGTGCGTGAGCCGCCTCCGATACCGCGCCGTCGGGGCGGCTCACCCCTTTTGACCTCGGAAGAAGCGAGCCGGAGTAATGACGCCCTCAGCGTGGGAAGGAACAGGGTGATCTAGCTGGGGCCCGGGGTTGTCCGGTGGAGCGGGGGAACGGAACATGGGGAGAGACCGCAAGGGAGCCTCGATGATCGAGATCTGGCCGGGAGACCCTTATCCGCTCGGGGCTACCTACGACGGGGCCGGCACCAACTTCTCGCTCTACACCGAGGTGGCCGATCAGGTCGAGCTGTGCTTGTTCGACGAGGACAACGTCGAGTCGCGGGTGCCGCTGAGCGAGGTCGACGGGTTCATCTGGCACGGCTACCTGCCGGGCATCGGGCCTGGTCAGCGCTACGGCTACCGCGTGCACGGGCCTTACGAGCCGGCGCACGGCCTGCGGTGCAACCCGAGCAAGCTGCTGCTCGACCCGTACGCCATGGCCATCGAGGGCGGCGTCAAGTGGAACGAGGCCGTCTACGGCTACCGGTTCGGCTCGCCCGACATCCGCAATGATCGCGACTCCGCTCCGTACGTGCCGCGTTCGGTGGTGATCAACCCGTTCTTCGGCTGGGGTCACGACCGGCCGCCCGCGACGCCGTACCACGACACCGTGATCTACGAGGCGCACGTGCGCGGGCTCACCATCAGCCACCCCAAGATCCCCAAGCACCTGCGCGGCACGTACGCGGCGCTCGGGCATCCCGAGATCCTCGACCACCTGACCAGGCTCGGCGTGACCGCGCTGGAGCTGATGCCGGTCCACCAGTTCGTCACCGACCACATCCTGGAGCAGCGCGGGCTGTCCAACTACTGGGGCTACAACTCGATCGGGTTCTTCGCGCCGCACAACCGCTACTCCAGCCAGGGGCAGCGCGGCGGGCAGGTGCTGGAGTTCAAGGCGATGGTGCGCTCGCTGCACGAAGCGGGCATCGAGGTCATTCTCGACGTCGT
The DNA here is from genome assembly GCF_900323885.1 of [Actinomadura] parvosata subsp. kistnae. GTDB lineage: Bacteria > Actinomycetota > Actinomycetes > Streptosporangiales > Streptosporangiaceae > Nonomuraea > Nonomuraea composti. The sequence goes on from NZ_OOHJ01000018.1 coordinate 4,524,277, forward strand.
CTACAACCACACCGCCGAAGGCAACCATCTCGGGCCGACGCTGGGGTTCCGGGGGATCGACAACATCAACTACTACCGGCTGGTCGCCAACGACAAGCGGTACTACGTGGACACCACGGGCACCGGCAACAGCCTGCTCATGCGCTCGCCGCACGTCCTACAGATGATCATGGACTCGCTCCGCTACTGGGTCATCGAGATGCACGTCGACGGGTTCAGGTTCGACCTCGCCTCGACGCTCGCACGCGAGCTGCACGAGGTCGACCGGCTGAGCGCCTTCTTCGACCTCGTCCAGCAGGACCCGGTGCTGTCGCAGGTCAAGCTCATCGCCGAGCCATGGGACGTGGGGCCCGGCGGCTACCAGGTGGGCAACTTCCCGTCCCGCTGGACGGAATGGAACGGGCGATACCGCGACACCATCCGCGACCTGTGGCGCGGGCAGGCGGCCACCCTGCCCGAGTTCGGCTCCCGGTTCACCGGATCCAGCGACCTCTACAAGGACGACAGCCGCCGCCCCGCCGCCTCGATCAACTTCGTGACCTGCCACGACGGCTTCACCTTGCAGGACCTCGTCTCGTACAACCACAAACACAACGAGGCGAACAAGGAGGGCAACCGCGACGGCACCGACGACAACAGGTCCTGGAACTGCGGCGAGGAAGGCCCCGCCGGCATCGCCATCGAATCGCTGCGCGAGCAGCAGAAACGCAACTTCCTCACCACGCTGTTCCTGTCGCAGGGCGTGCCGATGCTCTCGCACGGCGACGAGCTCGGCCGCACCCAGCGCGGCAACAACAACGGCTACTGCCAGGACAACGAGCTGACCTGGGTCGACTGGTCGGACGTCCGCGAGAACTGGCTGCTGCTCGAATTCACCCAGAGCCTGGCCGAGCTGCGCAAGAAACACCCCGTCTTCCGCCGGCGCCGCTTCTTCTACGGCAAGCCGGTACGCGGGCTGCGCGACATCGCCTGGCTCACCCCGTCCGGAGAGGAGATGACCGACGGCGACTGGACGGTCGGCTACGCCAAGTCCCTGGCCGTCTTCCTCAACGGCGACGCCATCACCGAGCCCGACCGGCGCGGCCGCACGATCAGGGACGACTCGTTCCTGTTGCTGTTCAACGCCCACCACGACACGATCAAGTTCACGATCCCCAAGGACTATGGCGAGATGTGGCATACGGAGATCGACACGGCCATGCCGATCAGGCTGGACGCCCGGATGGTGAAGGCGGGCGACGCGATCGCCGTGCCGGGCCGCAGCATGCGGGTGCTGCGCCGTGTCTAGCCCCCCGACCCCGCCCGGGCCTCCGACGCCGTCCGGGCCCCTGATGCCGTCCGGGCCCCTGATGTTGTCCAGGCCCTTCTCCACCTACCGGGTGCAGCTCACCCCCGACTTCGGCTTCGCCCAGGTCGCCGAGATCGCCGGCTACCTGCGCGACCTCGGCGTCAGCCACGTCTACCTCTCGCCCATCCTCCAGGCCACGCCCGAGTCGCGGCACGGCTACGACGTCACCGACCACTCCAGGATCAGGGAGGAGTTCGGCGGCGCCACCGGCTTCAGGGAGATGGCGCAGCAGCTCGCCGCCCACGACCTCGGCATCGTCATCGACATCGTGCCAAACCACATGAACACCGTGAACGCGCAGTTCTGGTCCGTGCTCAAGGACGGGCCCGCCTCGCCGTACGCCTCCTGGTTCGACATCGAGTGGGTGGACGGCAAGGTCGCGCTGCCCGTCCTGGGCGACGACACCCCGCCCGTCGTGGACGGCGACGTGCTGCGCTACCACGAGCACGCCTTCCCCTATCCCGGCCACTACCGGCTCGTCGACTGGCGCCAAGGGCCCGGCTACCGGCGCTTCTTCGACGTGTCGACGCTGATCGGGCTGCGCGTCGAAGACCCGTCCGTGCTGTTCGCCACGCACGAGGTGATCTTCTGGCTGCTCGACGAGGGCCTCGTCGACGGGCTGCGCGTCGACCACCCCGACGGCCTCGCCGACCCGCGCGGCTACCTCGAACGCCTGCGCGCCCGCGCCGGCAGCGCCTGGACCGTCGTCGAGAAGATCCTCATCGGCCCCGAACGCCTGCCCGCCGACTGGGCCTGCGACGGCACCACCGGCTACGAGGTGCTCAACCGCGTCAACGGCCTCTTCGTCGACCCCGCCGGCAAGGAGCCGCTCATCCGGCTGTTCACCGAGCTGACCGGGCAGCCCGCCGACTACCGCCCCGTGATGGCCCAGGCCAAGCAGGACGTGCTCGACCTGTTCTTTGGCGCCGAGGTGGACCGGCTGGCCCGCGCCACCTCCTGCGACCCGGCCGCCGTCCGGGAGCTGCTCGCCGCCATGCCGGTCTACCGCGCGTACGTGGTGCCCGGCGAGCCCCCGCCGCCCGCGGCGGTCGAGACCGTCGAGCTGGCCGCCGCCTCCTGCTCACCCGCCGTCCGCCCGCTCGTCCACGAGGTCCTGTACGGCTCCGCCGAGTCGATCGTCCGCTTCCAGCAGACCTGCGGGCCCGTCATGGCCAAGGGCGTGGAGGACACCGCCCTCTACCGGTGGTTCCCCCTCTCCTGCCTGAACGAGGTCGGCGGCGAGCCCGACGTGTTCGGCATCTCGGTGCGGGAGTTCCACGAATTCTGCGCCTCGATGTCCCCCTACACCATGACCACCCTGTCCACCCACGACACCAAACGCTCCGAGGACGTCCGGGCCCGCCTGTCGGTGCTGTCGGAGCTGCCCGGCGAGTGGGCCGCGGCCGTCGCCGAATGGTCGGCGCAGGTCAGCTTCGACCCCCACCTCGACTACCTCGCCTGGCAGAACCTCATGGCCGCCTGGCCCATCTCCGCCGAACGCTTCACCGAATACCTGCTCAAAGCCGCCCGCGAAGCCAAGACCGCCATCTCCTGGGTCAACCCGGACCCCGACTACGAACGCCGCCTGCGCGCCTTCGCCGCAGCCGCCGTCCGCCTCCCCATCGGCGGCTTCACCGAACGCATCGACCGGTACGCGATGTCCAACTCCCTCGGAGCCAAGCTCGTGCAGCTCATGATGCCCGGGGTGCCGGACGTGTACCAAGGTAACGAGACCACCGACTTCTCCCTCGTCGACCCCGACAACCGGCGACCGATCACATACCCCCGCAAACCCGAAACCTCCTGGGACTCCGCCAAACTCCTCGTCACCACCCAGGCCCTGCGTTTGAGGCGGCGGCTGGGGGGCGCCGCCGCATATCTGCCTCTGTACGCGGACGGCCCCCAGGCCGACCACGTGATCGCCTTCGCCCGCACCACCCCCGACACCTCCACCCCCACCCCTCCTTGGCCCGCCACGTGGGCCTTCACCGAGGAGGAAGCCACCTGGGCCTCGGAGCAAGGCCCGGCCACCAACCCTGGGGCCCGCCCGGCCCGGGAGGCTGGCACCCCCTGGACTTCGGAGGCCGGCCCGGCCGCCGACCTTGGGGTTCGCCCGGCTCCGGAGGAGGGCGCCCCCTGGGCTCCAGAGCACGCTCCGGCCGTCGGCCCCGAGCCTCGCGCCGCCACCTTTGGCGACGCCAGCACCGCCGCGCACGGTGATGCCCGCGAGCGAGCGCGCACCCATGCCGCAGAGGGCACGCGGCCTGCCGATGCGTATCGGGTGCGGGCCGACGTGAGGTATGGCGCGCCGCCAACGGACGAGCACGGAGCCCGCCTCGATGGCGTGGGCGGCGTCCGGTCGGGTGGCGAGCACGGGACCCGGCCCGGTGGCGTGGGCGGCGCCTGGACGGACGACGTCCATGGCGTTCGGCCTGACGGCGAGCGCGCCGATGGGCCCGATGGTGAGGGCGGCGCCCGGTCCGACGGTGAACACAGCGCCCGGCCTGATGACCAGGGCGGCGATAGGCGCGGTGGTGAGCACGGGGCCCGGCTCGGTGGCGAGGGCGACGTGCCGCCAGACGACGTCCATAGCGTCCGGCCCGACGGCGAGCACGGCGGACCAGGTGGCGAGCACGCCGACCAACCCCGTAGCGCGTACGGCGCCCAGCCCGGTGGCGAGGGGGGCGTCCGGCCCGACGGCGTCCATGGCGTTTGGTCCGACGGCGAGCGTGCCGACCAGCCCCGTGGCGAGTACGGCGCCCAGCCCGATGGTGAGGGTGGTCGGCCTGACGGTGAGCGTGGGGGTCGGCCGAGCCCGGGCAGCGAGCGGGGGCTGTTGTCGAGGGGCAAGGTGGGGGCGTTGCTGAGGTTGGGGGGCGGCCGCGGGCGGTTGTGGTGGCGACGCGGTTGCCCGTGGGCCTGGCCGCCGCGGGTGGGTGGGGGCCACCACGTTGACCCTGCCCGCGGGCACTTGGCGGGATCTGCTCACGGGTGGCCTGTTCACCGGGCGGATCCCGCTCGCGCACCTGCTCGGTCAGTATCCGGTCTCACTCCTGGAGAGACATGATCTTTGAGGTCTGGGCACCGAAGGCCACGTCGGTCGAAGTGGACGTCCTGGGCGGGCGCCGGGCGATGTCGCCCCGGGAAGGGGGCTGGTGGTCGGCAGAGGTGGAGGGTGCCGAGCACGGCACCCGGTACGGCTTCGTGGTGGACGGCGACGGCCCGTACCCCGACCCCCGCACCCGCCGGCAGCCGGAGGGGATCTTCGGGCAGAGCGCGGTGTACGACCATGCCCGCTTCACCTGGTCCGACCACGACTGGAAGGGCCGCGACCTGCGCGGAGCGGTGATCTACGAGCTGCACATCGGGACGTTCACGCCGGAGGGCACGTTCGCGGCGGCCATCGAGAAGCTGCCGCACCTGGTGGAGCTCTGCGTCGACTTCGTGGAGATCATGCCGGTCGCGCCGGTGCCGGGCGGGCGCAACTGGGGTTACGACGGCGTGGACCTGTACGCGGTGAACGAGACGTACGGAGGGCCCGACGGGCTCAAGTCGCTCGTGGACGCCTGCCACCGGGCCGGGATCGGGGTCATCCTGGACGTGGTCTACAACCACCTCGGCCCGTCGGGGAACTTCCTGCGGCCCTTCGGCCCGTACTTCTCCGGCTTTGACGGCAGCTACTGGGGCGAAGCGGTCAACCTGGACGGGCCGGACTCCGACGAGGTGCGGCGCTACTTCATCGGCAACGCCCTGCAATGGCTGCGCGACTACCACATCGACGGCCTGCGCCTCGACGCCGTGCACGCGCTGCACGACAAGCGCGCCAAGCACTTGCTGGCCGAGCTGTCGGAGGAAGTGGACGCGCTGGCCTGCTCCGTCGGCCGCCCGCTGTCGCTGATCGCCGAGTCCGACCTCAACGACCCGCGCATGGTGCGTCCGCTCGACGCCGGCGGGCTCGGCATGACCGCGCAGTGGGACGACGACGTGCACCACGCCCTGCACTGCGCCGTCAGCGGCGAGAGCCACGGCTACTACCAGGACTTCGCCCACCTCCCCGCCCTTGCCAAGGTGCTCACGCACGGGGTCGTGCACGACGGCACCCGTTCCAGCTTCCGGGCCCGCACGCACGGCAGCTCGTACGCGGGCGTGCCCGGATACCGGCTCGTGGCCTGCCTGCAGAACCACGACCAGATCGGCAACCGGCCCGCCGGCGACCGGCTCCCCATGCCGGCGCTCAAACTCGGCGCCGGACTGCTCCTGACCTCGCCGTTCACCCCCATGCTGTTCATGGGCGAGGAGTGGGGGGCGCGTACGCCGTTCCTGTTCTTCTCCGATCATGTCGAGCCCGAGCTGCGCGACAGCGAAGGGGTGCGGAGGGAGCGGGAGTTCGACGGGTTCGGGTACGTGTGGGAGGCGCCGAATCCGTCGGACGAGGAGACGTTCCTCAAGTCGAAGCTCGACTGGGGCGAGGTGAAGGAGGAGGCGCACTGGTCGCTGCTGTGCTGGTACCGCGACCTGATCGCCCTGCGCAAGGCCCTGCCCGAGCTGTCGGACCCGCGGCTGGACCGGGTGCGGGTGGAGATGGATCCACTGGAGAAGTGGCTGCTGGTGTGGCGGGGGGAGTTGGCGGTGGCGGTCAACTTCTCCCAGGAGTCGGTGACGGTGCCGGTGTCGCCCGGCACGGTGCTGCTGGCCTCGGACGAGCCCGTGGCGACGGACGAGGAGGGGCTGCGGCTCCCCGCCCAATCCATGGTCATCTGCCGTCCCCCGTCTCCATGAGGTCCATGGCGATCTGTCGCGCGCCATCCGCGTGAAGTAGTCGCTTCCGGCCACAGTGAGGCGGCCGATGCCGGGCCACGGTGGGCTGGCTGGTTCCGGCTGATGAGATGGTCGGCCCCGGCGACGGTGGGGCGTGCCCTTCCCGCCACGGTGAGGGTGCCGTTTCCGCCACGGTGGGGCGTGCCCTCTCCGCCACGGTGAGGGTGCCGTTTCCCGCCACGGTGGGGCGTGGCGTCGCCACCGCGACGGGTCGTAGAGGTTGCCACCGCGACGGGACGGGGCATGCCGGGAGTCGCCGCGACGGGGCGTGGCGGTCGCCACCGCGAGGGGACATGGCCGGAGTCGCCGCGACAGGCCGTGGCGGTCGCCACCGCGACGGGGTATGCCCGGAGTCGCCGCGACGGGGCGGGCGGGGAGTCGCCGCGGTTGGGGGTGGGGGTGTGCCTTGCATGTGGGCGGGTGAGGGTGGCTCGGGGCGTCCATGGGAGGCGGGGCCCTGCTTGCGGTGTGGTGCTGCGGTGGGTGTGGTCGGCATGCGCGGTGGTTCCCGTTCGGTTGGGGGTGAGGGGTGGGGTGGGCCGTCGGTGCGGGGACGGCCCGGGTCATGCCGCCAGGACGCGGGCCGGATCCGGGGAGTGGAAGTCGATAGAGGTCAGGGTGGCGTGCTGGGAGACCTGCGTGGCGCAGAGCCAGTCGTTCAGGGAACCCGTGAAGCCTGAAGGTGGGCCGACCTTGAGGCAGGTGATCTGGCCGGTGCCGGGGGCCGGGCCCACCTTGAGGCGGCGGATGCTGCCGGTGCGACCCAGCTCGCCGGCGTCGGCGTCGTACGGGGTGAGGCGGACGCCGAAGGGGAGGCCGCCGTCGGGCTGGTCGGCGGGCTGGATGTGGAGGAAGTCGTCGATCTTGTGGGTGGTCGCCTCCGGGTGCCGGGCCAGGTAGGAGAGGTGGTCGGTCAGCAGGCGGCCGGCGACCGTGCGCAGGAGGTTGGTGGCGCACAGGTTGTGGGCGCAGGCGGCGCCGTCGAGGGTGATCTCGGGCAGGGCGAAGCGGCGCAGGCCCCGGGACGTGACCCGCAGGCAGTCGCACGCGCC
>NZ_OOHJ01000017.1 GCF_900323885.1 [Actinomadura] parvosata subsp. kistnae
CCGCGTCGCAAGCGGTCATGAGGGCCGCCGCGCGCCCGTGGGATGGGGTCTCGGGCGCGCGGCGGTGGGCTCGGCTCGGTGGGCGGGGTGTGCCGAGCCCATGGAGGTCAGCGGAGTGCGGGTGTCCGCTTGACCAGGCATGATGCCGCATGATCCGCCGATGGCGGACCGGGATGGCAGGGCCGCCGGCGCTCGCCTCAAGGCGTCGCTCGGCAGGTCCGCATCGAGATTACCGCCATCCGGGAGTGCCCGATCCCTGAATGTCGGAACTTGCGCTCAGTGTTCGGAGCAGAAACGTCCGGACCAGAAACGTTCGGACCAGAGACGCGGAAGGTCAGTGCTCGGCCCAGATGCCGCGGACGTGGCCGATGTGCTCGGCCATCAGGTGCCCGACGGCGGCTCCGTCGCCGCTCTTGAGCGCGTCCAGCAGTTGCAGGTGCTCCCTGGCCGAGTCGCCCAGCGTGCCGCGCTCCGACAGCTGCGACAGGCCGTAGAGCCTGGCTCTGTTGCGCAGGTCGCGCACCACCGAGACCAGGTGGGCGTTGCCGCACAGCGACAGCAGCTCCACGTGGAAGCGCAGGTCGGCGTCCACGTACGCGAGCAGGTCGCCCCGCTCGCTGGCCGAGACGATCTCCTCCGCGATGGGCCGCAACCGCTCGAACTCCTCCGCCCGCGCGCTGTCGGCGAGCCGGGCCACCGTCGGCACCTCGATGAGCTGGCGGATCTCCGTCAGCTCGTCGAGGTCGCGATCGGACAGCTCCGTGACGCGGAAGCCCTTGTTGCGCACGGCCTCGACCAGGCCCTCCTTGGCCAGGTCGAGCATCGCCTCGCGCACGGGCGTGGCCGAGACGCCGAACTGGGCGGCCAGCACCGGCGCGGAGTAGACCACCCCCGGCCGCATCTCGCCGGTGATCAGCGCGGCTCGCAACGCGTGCGCGACCTGCTCGCGCAGGCTCTGCCGCTCTCCCACCATCGGCAGGTCGAGCCGGTCCTCGGCAGCCATCGGCCCATCCCCTTCTCTGTCCGCTCTCATGTGCGCGCCTCGTAAGCGGCGGCCGCGACCACGAGGTCTTCCCACGCCATACCCGTGCTCTTGAACACGCGCGGTCCCGGACCGGCCCCTACCCTTCCGGCTATCAGGTCGGCGAGGTTACCGGCGAGATGATGAGAAGTGATCGTACCCTGGCGGATCGGCACGATGACGTCACCGGCCTCCTCCAGGGCGGACGCCCTCGACTCGACGACCACGGTGGCGTGGGCGACCAGGTCGCCGTCCAGCTCACGGGCGTCGGGCTCGTGCGAGCCGACCGCGACGACGGTGACGCCGTCGCGGGCGAGCTTACCGGGGAACAGGGGGTGCCTCGCGGTGGTGCAGCACGCGATCAGATCGGCCGCCGCCACGGCCTCCGCGAACGCTGCCGGCTGCTCGGCCGTTCCCGCCTCCGGCTGCCCGGCCGGCAGGGCGCGGGCCGTCAGGCCCAGATCGCGGCAGCGGGCGGCCAGCGCCTCGGCGCGGCCCGGGTCGCGGGCGACGACCGTGACGTCCCGCACCGGCCGCACCTCCCGCAGCGCCAGCACGTGCCCGTACGCCTGCGGCCCGCTCCCGAACACCACCAGCCGCCGCGCGTCCGGCTCGGCCAGGTGCCGGACGGCGAGCGCGGAGACGGCGGGCGTGCGCAGCGAGGTGAGCGCGATCCCGTCCATGGCCGCCAGCGGCGCCAGCGTCTCACCGTCGAACAGCAGGTACGTGCCCTGGATCCGGGGCAGCCCCCGCGTCGCGTTCCCCGGCGCGATGGTGACCGCCTTGACCCCCGCGTACGAGCGCGTCGCGGCGGGCATGAGCAGCAGCTGCCCGGCGGGCAGGTCGACGATCGGCCGCCGCGGCGTCGCCTCCGGGTCGAGCCCGGCCCGCAGCGCCTCCTCCAGCACGGTCACGGCCCGGCCCATCGGCACCAGCCGCTCCACCGTCGCGGCGTCGAAGTAGGCGAGCCCGCTCATCGCCCCGCTCATCGCCCCGCTCATCGACCCGCTCATCTCAGGGTGAACCCGGCCGGGAACGGGTCGCCGGGGTCGAGCTCGAAGACGTGCCTCCCGGTCCGGTACGCCATGCCGTCGACCTCCACGATCACGCCCGCATCCGTCTCCTCCCGCACGCGGGCGGTGAACACGCCGCCCACGATGCCCTCATGGACCAGCTGCATCACCTTGTCCTCGTGCAGCAGCGCCATCCGCGCGGCGGTGCCCGAGCCGCACGGCGAGCGGTCCACCTCGCCATCGGCGAACACGGTGACGTTGCGCTGCCGCCTGACCCCGTCCACGTCCGGCAGGTCGTCGTGGAAGATCACCCCGTACACGCCGGACAGCCGCTCGTCGGACGGGTGCCGGGCCGCCGGGTGCCCGGCCAGCTCCGCCTTGATCCGCCGGGCGTGCCCGATGAACGCGTTCACGTGCGCGGGCTCGACCGCCAGGCCGAGGTCCGCCGCGCGTACGGACGCGTAGACCGCGCCGCCGTAGGAGAGGTCGGCGCGCACGCCCGCGACCGGCACGTCTCTCGCCAGCACGAACGAGGGCACGTTGACGAACGTGACGCCCTCGATCCGGCCTCCGGCCAGCCGCACCCGGGCCGTGACGCGTCCCGACGGCACGTCGATCACCACGTCCGTCACGCCGTCCGGGGCGGCCTCGACCAGCCCCTCGCGGACCGCGTGCACGCCCAGCGCGATCGTGCCGTGCCCGCAGGCGGTGGAGAAGCCGTCCTTGTGCCAGAACAGCGCGCCGAAGCGCGCCCCCGGGTCGTCCGGGGGCACGAGGAAGCAGCCGTACATGTCGGCGTGCCCGCGCGGCTCGTTGCACAGCAGCCGCCGCACGCCGTCGAGCTCGGCCATCGCGGCGGTGCGCCGGTCGAGCACGGTGGCGCCGGGAATGTCGGGCACGCCGCCCGTCACGACCCGGAACGGCTCCCCCGCCGTGTGGTAGTCGACGGTCGTCAGCATCAGAGCTCGAACCCGGCCGGGAACGGGTCGCGCGGGTCGAGGAAGTACTGGGCGGTCCCGGTGATCCAGGCGCGCCCGGTGATCGACGGCAGCACGGCCGGCCGCCCGCCCACCGTGGTCTCCTCCAGCAGCCGGCCGACGAAGTGGGTGCCGATGAACGACTCGTTCGTGAAGTCCTGGCCGAGCGGCAGCTCGCCCCTGGCGTGCAGCTGCGCCATGCGGGCGCTGGTGCCGGTGCCGCACGGCGAGCGGTCGAACCAGCCCGGGTGGATCGCCATCGCGTGCCGCGAGTGGCGGGCGTCGGAGCCGGGGGCGGCGAAATACACGTGGTGGCAGCCGCGGATGCGGGAGTCCTCCCGGTGCACGGGCTCGTCGGCGGCGTTGATGGCCTCCATGGTCGCCAGGCCGGCCGCGATGATCTCGTTCTTGGCCTTGCGGTCGAACGGCAGGCCGTAGTGGTCGAGGTTGACGATGGCGTAGAAGTTGCCGCCGTACGCGAGGTCGTACGGGATCTCCCCGAACCCCGGCACGCTCACCTTCGCGTCCAGCCGGTCACAGTACGAGGGCACGTTGCGCAGCGTCACCGACCTGGCCATGCCGTCCTCGACGGCCACGTCCACCTCGACGAGCCCGGCCGGCACCTCCAGCCGCACGGTCGTGACCGGCTCGACCACCTCCACCATGCCGGTCTCGACCAGCACCGTCGCCACGCCGATCGTGCCGTGCCCGCACATCGGCAGCAGCCCCGACACCTCGATGAACAGCACCCCGTAGTCGGCGTCCGGCCTCGTCGGCGGCTGCAGGATGGCGCCGCTCATGGCCGAGTGGCCGCGCGGCTCCGTCATCAGCAGCGTGCGGATGTGGTCGAGGTGGTCGCGGAAGTAGACGCGCCGCTCCGCCATGCTCGCGCCGGGGATCACGCCGATGCCGCCCGTGATGACCCGGGTGGGCATGCCCTCGGTGTGGGAGTCGACGGCGTGGAAAACGCGCTTGGTCCTCATCGCAGCCCTTCCGCCAGTGCCTTCTCGGTCGCCGCACGCACAATAGCCGCCTGCTCGCCGGTCAGGGGCTGCCTGGGCGGCCTGCACGGGCCGCCGTGGCGTCCCGCCACGTCCATGGACAGCTTGATCGCCTGAACGAACTCCGTCTTGGAGTCCCAGCGCAGCAGCGGATGCAGGGTCCGGTACAGCGGCAGCGCCGTCTCCAGGTCGCCCGCCACGGCGGCACGGTAGAGGGCGGAGTTGGAGGCGGGCAACGCGTTCGGGTAGCCGGCGATCCAGCCCACCGCGCCGGCCACGGCCAGCTCCAGCAGCACGTCGTCGGAGCCGACCAGCAGGTCCAGGCCCGGTGCCAGCTCCGCCAGCTCGTACGCCCTGCGCACGTCGCCGCTGAACTCCTTGACCGCCACGATCAGCCCCTCCTCGTGCAGCCTGGCCAGCAGCGCGGGAGTCAGGTCCACCTTCGTGTCGTAGGGGTTGTTGTAGGCCACCACCGGCAGGCCCGCCTTGGCCACCTCGCGATAGTGCTCCACGACGGCCCGCTCGTCGGCCCGGTAGGAGTTCGGCGGCAGCAGCAGCACCGAGCCGCAGCCCGCCTCGCGCGCCTGCTCCGCCCAGCGGCGCGACTCCGCGGCGCCGTACGCGCCCGCCCCCGCCATCACGTTCGCGCCGCCCACGGCCTCGACGGCCGTCTCGATCACCCTGGTGCGCTCCTGCGGGGTGAGCGTCTGGTACTCGCCGAGCGAGCCGTTCGGCACGACGCCGTCACAGCCGTTCGCGACCAGCCAGCGGCAGTGCTCCGCGTAGCCGTCGTAGTCGACCGACAGGTCCTCGCGCAGGGGCAGCGCGGTGGCGACCATGACGCCCTGCCAGGGCTTGCTGCGGTGATCCATGGGGATGTCCTCCAGGTGTGCGGGGGGTTCAGTGAGCGGGATGGTCGTCGGGGGCGGCGAGCGAGGCCAGGGCGCCGAGGGTCACGGGCTGGGCGATCGGGCGGCGAGGCGGCTGGGGCTGCTCCCCTGCCAGGCAGGACACGGCGTAACCGCAGATGCGGCCCTGGCACCAGCCCATGCCGGGGCGGGCCAGCAGCTTGACCGAGCGCGCGTCGGTGGCGCCGAGCGCCTGCGCCTCACGTACCCGGGCCAGCGGCACCTCCTCGCACCTGCACACGAGCGTGTCGTCCCGCAGCCACCCCTGCCAGCCGGGCTTGACAGGGTACGCGCGCTGCAGCGCCTCCCCGAACGCCCGCCACCGCTCCCGCCTGCGCGCGAACACCGGCGGCACGACCGCCACCACCCCTCCGCCGCCCACTCCGGCACCGGCCGCGCGCGCACCACCGACGTCGGCGCCCGTCGCGGGCACACCGCTGGTCGCGGGCGCGCCGCTCGGCTCGGCGTCGACGGTGGGGAGCGCGCCGGCGATTCCGGAGGTGTCGGCGGTGCTCGCGATGCCCGAGGTGTCGGCGGTGCTCGCGATGCCCGAGGTGTCGGCGGTGCTCGCGATGCCCGAGGTCGCGGCGGTGCCGGCAGTGCGGAAGGTGCGAGCGGTGCCGTGGATGCCGGCGGTGCGGGCGTCGGCGGCGATGGCGCGGCCGGCGAGGCGGCCCTCGAGTTCGGCCAGGCGCCAGCCGCCCACGCCGACGGGCTCGCCCGCCGCCCACACCCCCGGCACGGTGGTGCGGAGCGTGGCGTCCACGGTGAGCACGGGGCTGCCGTCCACGTCGTGGCGGGTCTGGCAGCCGAGCTGGGTGCCCAGCTCGATCTGCGGCACGAAGCCGTACCCCACGGCGAGGGTGTCGCACTCGACGACGTGCGTGGCGGTCACGTTCCAGTCCCGGTCGAGGCGGGCGACGGTGACGGCCTCCACCTCGCGCTCCCCGTGGGCGGCGACGACCGCCTGGCGCGTCCGGTACGGGACCCGGTGCCGGGCCAGCGCCGCCGCGTACCCGGCCACCTCCCCGGCCTTGCCCAGGGCCAGCAGCGGGTGCCGGGCCAGCCCGAGACCGCCGTTCGCCTCGTACACGCCGAGCACCCGCGCGCCCGCCCCGGCCAGCCCGGAGGCGACGGGCAGCAGGAACGGCCCGGTGCCGGACACGACGATCCGCCGCCCGGCGACGACGCCGCCGCCCTTGAGCAGCGCCTGCGCGCCGCCGGCGGTGAGCACCCCGGGCAGGTCCCACCCGGGGAACGGCAGCGGCCGGTCGTGCGCGCCGGTCGCGATCAGCAGCCGCCGCGCCCGCAGCACCACCGCCCGCTCCTCCCGGCCCGCCCCAGCGGCACCTCCGGCCGCCGCAGCGGCGTCCCTGTGGGTCGCGCCGGCCTGCTCGCGCATCGCACCGCCGTCCCGGCGCATCGCGCCTGCGTCGCGGAGCGTCGCGCTCGGGTTCGGGGTCGGGGTGGCGGCGTACCGGGTCGGGGCGGCGGCGTGCCGGGTGGCGCAGTGGATCAGGAGGTCGCCGTCCGGCTCGCGGGACGCGGCCCACACCTGGTGCCGCAGCAGCACGTCGGCGCGCGCGTCGAGGGCCCGCGCCTGCCGCAGGAACCGGTCGAGCCCGGCCGCGCGCCCAGGCACGGCGGGGTGGCGGAAGTACTGGCCGCCGAGCCTCGGCCCGGAGTCCACGAGGGCCACCCGCAGCCCGGCCAGCGCCGCCGTGAGCGCGCCCGCCACGCCGGCGGGCCCACCGCCGACCACCACAAGATCGTAAGGCTCGGGGCCGTGGGGCCCGCTGTCGTGAGGCATGGCTCCGGACGTCATGCCGTGCTCACCTCGTCCCCTGGCTCGGCCTCCAGGAGGCACGCCCGCTCGGGCGGCCGCCCGTTGACGGAGATCAGGCAGTCGAAGCAGACCCCGATGCCGCAGAACAGCCCGCGCGGCCGCCCGCCGAAGCGGGTGGTGCGCCACGACCGGACCCCGGCGGCGTGCAGGGCCGCGCCGATCGTCTGGCCGGGCACGACCGGCACGGGCCGGCCGTCGACGGTGATGTGGAAGGTCATGCGGCCTCCTCGGCGGCGGGGAAGCGGTCGGGGCGGAAGGGGTGCAGGTCGAGGTCGGGCCGCTCGCCGGCGAGGAGCTGGGCGAGCAGGTGCCCGGTGGCGGGCGCGAGCCCGATGCCGGCCCCTTCGTGGCCGCACGCGTGGTAGAGGCCCGGCACGCGCGGGTCGGCGCCGATGACGGGCAGGTGGTCGGGGCAGTACGGCCGGAACCCGCAGTAGGACCGGATGGCCCGCACGTCGCGCAGCGCGGGGAAGAGCGCGACCGCCTGCTCGGCCAGCCGTGCCAGCACCGGCACGGACGTCGTCCGGTCGAACCCGACGCGTTCCCTGCTGGCCCCGATGAGCACGGTCCCGGCGGGGGTGCCCTCGACGACGGCGGAGGTCTCCAGGCCGGCGGAGTCGCTGGCCACGTTGGTGACGTAGGCGGCGGTGTAGACCTTGTGCCGGATGAGCGGCTCGCGCAGGGGCTCGGTGACGAGGATGAAGCCGCGTCGGGGCAGCACCGGCAGGTGGGCGCCGGCCAGGGCGGCGACCTCGCCGCCCCAGGTGCCGGCCGCGTTGACGACGGCGTCGCCGAGCACGTCGCCCTGCGTGGTGCGCACGCCCGTCACCCGGTCCCCTGAGCGCAGGAAGCCGGTGACGGTGGCGCCGAGCCGCAGCCGCAGCGTGCCGTGGCCGAAGCTGTCGGCGCCGTGCCGCAGCAGGGTGGCGGCGGCGAGCATGGGCTGCACCTGGGCGTCCTGCGGGTAGTACACGCCGCCGGCCAGGCCCTCGGCGAGGTGCGGCTCGAAGGAGCGCAGCTCCTGGGCCGGGACGAGGGTGTGCTCGACGCCCTGCTTGCCGGCCAGCTCGGTGAGCTGCCGCTGGACCTCTTCGGTCTCGGCGACGACGAGCCCGCCCTTGGGCTCGAACTCGAACCCGCCCAGTTCGGCCAGCGAGCGCCACAGCCGGTTGGACAGCACGGCCAGCTCCAGCTCGGGCCCCGGCTCCTTGTCGGAGACCAGGACGTTGCCCTCGCCCGAGCCCGTCGTGCCACCGGCCACGGGCCCCCGGTCGATCACGGTCACGTCGAGGCCGGCCCGCGCGGCGTAGTAGGCGCAGGCCGCCCCCACCACTCCCGCGCCGACGACGATCACGTCGGACATCACCACCTCCTATCAGTAATATGTCACATACCTTGCGGGCTTGAGAAGCCCGGGGCAGGACAAGCCGGTTCCCGGTGGCGGGACCGGCCACATCGGCCCCTACCATCGATGACGTGAAGCTACCCACCGACACCTCCAACCCCGCCGTGCGGTTCATCCGGTCCTTCTGGGCGCCGACCACGCGCTCGATGCGCGGCTGGGCGTTGGCGTCCGTGGTGGTCAACGCGGGCATCACGGTCACCGGCGCGGGCGTGCGCGTCACCGAGTCCGGGCTGGGCTGCCCGACCTGGCCGAGGTGCACGCCCGACAGCTTCATCCCGGTCATGCACCCCGAGGTCTCGCCGCTCAACATGGCGGTCGAGTTCGGCAACCGGCTGCTGACGTTCCTGGTGCTGGCGGTGGGCATCGCCTGCTGGCTGGCCGCCGTGCGGATGCGGCCGCGCCGCGCCTCGCTGGTGCGCCTGGCCTGGCTGCAGCCGATCGGCATCATCGCGCAGGCCCTGTGGGGCGGGCTGGTGGTCAACACCATGCTCAACCCGTTCACCGTCGGCATGCACTACCTGATCTCCAGCGGCCTGATCGCGGCCTGCTGGATGTTGTACGCCCGCGCCGGCGAGGGCGACGGCCCGGCCCGGCTGATCACCCACCGCGACGTCCGCAGGCTCGGGCACGCGCTGCTGGCGGCCGTGTTCGCGCTGCTGGTGATCGGCGTCGGCGTCAGCGGCACCGGGCCGCACTCGGGCGACGAGATGGCCTCGCGCTTCGACCTCGACATCGAGGCGGTGGCCCGGCTGCACGCCGACATCGCCTACGTCGTGGTCGGGCTGACGTTCGCGCTGCTGTTCGCCCTGCACGTGACCGGGGCGCCCCGGGCGGCCAGGCGGGCGGCGCTGGCGCTGCTCGGCGTGGAGCTGCTGCAGGGCGCCATCGGCTACACGCAGTGGTTCCTGGCCGTGCCGGCGGCGCTGGTGCTGCTGCACGTGCTCGGCTCGACGCTGGTGTGGATCGCCGCGCTGCGGGTCACCACCTCGCTGCGGTCCCGTGACCCCGAGTCTTCTTCCGTCAGCCCCTCCCCCACCGAAGCGGCCGCCGTCGTCTGAGCGGATATGCCAGGGT
The DNA here is from genome assembly GCF_900323885.1 of [Actinomadura] parvosata subsp. kistnae. GTDB lineage: Bacteria > Actinomycetota > Actinomycetes > Streptosporangiales > Streptosporangiaceae > Nonomuraea > Nonomuraea composti. The sequence continues at coordinate 9,246 of NZ_OOHJ01000017.1, forward strand.
ATGTGGTGTCGTGTCCGCCACTCCCCCGGCCCAGAAGGGGTGTGCTGTCGGGCGACAACAGCCGCCGCGAGTACGACGAGCCCACCGCCATGCGCGACCACCTGCGCGCCAAGGGCGTGCCCGACGCCGTGATGGTGCTCGACTACGCCGGCTTCGACACGTGGGACTCGTGCGTGCGGGCCCGCCAGGTGTTCGGGGCGCGGCGGGTGACGGTGGTCACCCAGGACTTCCACATCCCACGGGCGGTCACGCTGTGCAGGACGGCGGGGCTGGAGGCGTTCGGGGCGGGCGACGACTCGGCCAGGCGCTGGGCCGTGACCACGTACGCGAGCGCCGCCCGCGAGCTGCTCGCCACCGCCAAGGCCTTCGCCGACGCGATGATCCTGCACTCCGAGCCGGTCTTCCCCGGCCCGCGCGAGGTCTCCCTGGAACGCGTCCTGGCTCAGCCGGGCGCGCCGGGCGCGTAGCCGGGCGGCGGTGAGCCCCTGGCCACCGAGCGGGCGTGCACCTCCGGCACCGGGAAGTCGGCGCGGGCGGTGCTCATGCACTCCAGCAGCGCCCGCTGCTCCTCGTGGAAGGTGTGCTCGTCGACCATGTGCCGGGCCGCCCGTTCGTGCAGCAGGCCCAGCTCGGTGGCGGCGAGCTGGTAGTCGCGCATGGCCCGCAGCCCCGGCTTGCCGCCGTGGGCGCGGGCCCACTGCCGGGCCTGGCGGCGCCGGGAGAAGGCCGAGAGCATGTAGATGTCGGCCTGGGTGACCAGCTTGGTCGGCTCGTACGCCGGCAGGTAGCGCTGGATGAGCGCCACGATCCGGCGCCGGTCGCGGAACACCACGCCGATCAGCACCACCAGCACGACCAGCAGCGCCAGGTAGGCGACCACGAGCCCGGGGAACCCGCCGTAGGAGGCCAGGCCGTTCCACAGCCCGTGCAGGATCATCGCGGCCGTCCAGCCGGCCAGCACGTACGTGCTGCGCTCGGGCCCCTGCCGCTGCGCCGCGTACGCGACGGCGACCCCGATCATGGAGCTGAACAGGGGGTGCGCCAGCGGCGACAGGATGCCGCGCAGCACCACCGTGACGGCCAGGCCCTTGACGCCGGAGGTGGACAGCGCGCCGAGGTAGTAGCTGACGTTCTCGCTCATGGCGAAGCCGAGGCCGACCATGCTGGCGTAGATGACGCCGTCGGTGGGCCCGTCGAGCTCGGCCCGGCGGAACCTGAGCAGGCCCAGCAGCACCAGGCCCTTCATCGTCTCCTCCACCACGGGCGCGCCGAAGGTGGCCGCGAGGTTGCGGGCGCTGGCCTCCGACAGCTTGGCGGTGTCGATGATGTAGTGCAGGTTGAGGGAGTTGATCACGCCGGCCACGAGCACGGCGATGCCGGCGCCCCAGGCGAAGGCGAAGATGAGGTTGCTGCGCGGCTCGGGCTCCATGCGGTCGAGCGCCAGCACGGCCGCCAGCAGCAGCGGCACCGGGGCCAGCGCCAGCATGAGGGCGATGAAGAACTGCACCGGCGCGCCGTTGAAGACGTCGAAGGAGAACGAGACCAGGGCGCAGATGCCGGTGAGGACCAGCCCGATGATCAACGCGAACGACGGGCGGTCCTTCAACACCCAGCGTGGATCACGGGTCGCCATAGGGTGACTTTAACGGATCAGGGTGCCGGGGGCCGTGCGGACCTGCGGCGTCGGATAGCCACTCGTCACCGTCCAGACATGAGGCCGGGGGCGGGGAGCCCGGCGGGACTCCCACCGCGGGTCAGGCGAGCAGCGGGTCGATCGCCACCGCCAGGAACAGCAGCGCCAGGTAGGCGTTGGACCAGTGGAAGAACCGCATCGGCCGCAGGTCGACGCCGCTCTTGCCGGCGTTCAGCCGCCCGAGCAGGCGGTGCGCCTCGACCAGGCACATCACGCCCAGCACGGCCGCCACGATCGGGTAGAACAGCGTGGTGCCGGCCACCGGCCACAGCGCCAGCGAGCACAGCACGGTGGCCCACGTGTAGATGATCGACTCGACGATGACCCGCCGCTCGGTGGCGACCACGGGCAGCATCGGCACCTTGGCCGCCGCGTAGTCCTCCTTGTAGCGCATGGCCAGCGTCCAGGTGTGCGGGGGCGTCCAGAAGAACACCACCCCGAACAGCACCAGCGGCGCCCAGTCGAGCCGCTCGGTGATGCCGGCCCAGCCGATCATGACCGGCATGCAGCCCGCGATGCCGCCCCACACGATGTTCTGGGCGGTGCGCCGCTTGAGCACCAGCGAGTAGACCAGGACGTAGAACAGGATGGCGCCGAGCGACAGCATCGAGGCCAGCCAGTTGGTGGTCACCCACAGGCCCACCGTGGAGACGACGCCCAGCACGAGCCCGAAGACGAGCGCGGCGCGCGGCGAGACCTGGTGCCGGGCCAGGGGCCGGCGGCGGGTGCGGCGCATCTTCTGGTCGATGTCGCGGTCTATGTAGCAGTTGAGCGCGTTGGCGCTTCCTGCCGATAGGGTGCCGAACACCATGACCCAGATCGACTCCCACAGCGGCGGCAGGCCGCCCGCTGCGAGGAACATCACCGGCAGTGTCGTGATCAGCAGCAGCTCGATGACCCGCGGCTTGGTGAGCGCGATGTAGGCCTTGACGATCATGCCGATCGAGCGCGGCGCCTTCACCTGCTGTGATGGGGCCGTCGCCTGCCTGTTGGTCAGCACCGTCAAGGCGCTTCCAGCCTGTCGGAAGTCAACGCGTAACCTCTGATAAGAGCGGATCCATGGGCGGGCGCCGGTGACGCCCCTGCGAACAAACAAACTGTAGTCGCAGGGGAGGCCGGTCCGGCCAATGGGGGGCTTTGCGCCGTGCATGGACACACGAGGGTGTAATGGGAATCGATCACCGGCACCCCTCGGTTATGGTCCGGTGTATGGCGCGGGCAGCGCAACCTGCGGCAGGCCGCCGCCCGCGGCCGGCCCGGGCGGGACAGCCGTATCCAATGACAACTAGATTCCGGAGATCGAGCACTTGAGCACCGAACTCGTGCCAGCCCTTGAATGGACCGACCTCGACAAGAAGGCGGTCGACGTCGTTCGAGCCCTGGCCATGGACGCCGTGGAGAAGGCGGGCTCGGGTCACCCCGGCACCGCCATGAGTCTGGCCCCCGCCGCATACCTGCTGTTCCAGCGTGTGATGCGCCATGACCCGACCGACCCCAACTGGCTCGGACGCGACCGTTTCGTGCTGTCGTGCGGCCACAGCAGCCTGACGCTCTACATCCAGCTCTACCTGTCGGGCTACGGCCTGACGCTGGACGACCTGAAGCGGCTGCGCCAGTGGGACAGCCTGACGCCGGGCCACCCCGAGCACGGCCACACCGCGGGCGTGGAGACCACCACCGGCCCGCTGGGCCAGGGCATCGCCAACGCGGTCGGCATGGCCATGGCCGCCCGCCGCGAGCGCGGCCTGTTCGACCCCGAGGCCGAGCCGGGCACCTCGCCGTTCGACCACAACATCTGGTGCTTCGTCAGCGACGGCGACATCGAGGAGGGCATCAGCCACGAGGCCAGCTCCCTCGCCGGCCACCAGAAGCTGGGCAACCTCGTCGTCGTCTACGACGACAACCACATCTCCATCGAGGACGACACGCAGATCGCCCTGTCGGAGGACGTGGTCAAGCGCTACGAGGCCTACGGCTGGCACACGCAGAGCGTCGACTGGACCGCCACCGGCGAGTACGTCGAGGACGTCCAGGCCCTCTACGACGCCCTCCAGGCCGCCCGGGCGGAGACCGACCGGCCGTCGTTCATCCGGCTGCGCACGATCATCGGCTACCCCGCCCCCAACAAGCAGAACACCGGCAAGATCCACGGCTCCGCCCTGGGCGAGGCCGAGGTGGCCGCCACCAAGGAAGTGCTGGGCCTCGACCCGGCCAAGTCGTTCGACGTGCCGGCCGAGGTGCTGGAGCACGCCCGCGGCGTCGCCCAGCGCGGCCGCGCCGAGCACGCCGAGTGGGAGAAGACCTACGCCGAGTGGCGCCTGGCCAACGCCGAGCGCGCCGCCGAGCTCGACCGCATCTCCCGCCGCGAGCTGCCGGCCGGCTGGGCCACCGCGCTGCCGTCGTTCGAGAAGGGCGCCTCCATCGCCACCCGCAAGGCGTCCGGCGAGGTGCTCAACGCGCTGGCCCCGGTGCTGCCCGAGCTGTGGGGCGGCTCGGCCGACCTGGCCGAGTCCAACCTCACCACCATGAAGGGCGAGCCGTCCTTCATCCCCGAGGAGTTCCAGACGAAGGACTTCAAGGGCAACCGCTACGGCCGCACGCTGCACTTCGGCATCCGCGAGCACGCCATGGGCGCCATCCTCAACGGCATCGCGCTGCACGGCGGCACCCGCCCCTACGGCGGCACGTTCCTGGTCTTCTCCGACTACATGCGCCCCGCCGTGCGCCTGGCCGCGCTGATGAAGCTGCCGGTCACGTACGTGTGGACGCACGACTCCATCGGCCTCGGCGAGGACGGCCCCACCCACCAGCCGATCGAGCACCTGTGGGCGCTGCGCGCGATCCCCGGCCTCGACGTGGTGCGCCCGGCCGACGCCAACGAGACGGCGTACGCGTGGAAGGCCGTGCTGGAGCACACCGACCGCCCCGCCGCGCTCGCGCTGACCAGGCAGAACCTGCCGGTCGTCGAGGGCACCAGCGCCGAGGGCGTGGCCCGCGGCGGCTACGTGCTGCGCGAGGCGTCCGACGGCCAGCCGAGGGTCATCCTCATCGCCACGGGCAGCGAGGTCGAGATCGCGCTGAACGGGCAGGAGCTGCTGGAGGCGCAGGGCATCCCCACGCGAGTGGTGTCGATGCCGTGTGTCGAGTGGTTCAACGGGCAGGACTCCGCATACAGGCAGACGGTTCTGCCTTCGTCGATCCGGGCTCGGGTGGCGGTCGAGGCGGGCATCGCGCTCGGCTGGCACGAGTACGTCGGCGAGTGCGGCGAGGTGGTCAGCCTCGAACACTTCGGTGCTTCTGCCCCGTACAAGACTTTGTACGAGCAGTTCGGGCTGACGGCTGAGCGCGTCGCGGCGGCGGCCAAGGCGAGCCTGGCCAAGCTGGGTCAGGACAAGGGCGAGACGACGGGAAACTGAAGAAGAGATGAGCGAGATCCTCAACAAGCTGTCCGGCCAGGGCGTTGCCATCTGGCTCGACGACATCAGCCGTGAGCGCCTGCGCACCGGCAACCTCGAGCAGCTGATCCGCGAGAAGAACGTCGTCGGGGTGACCTCCAACCCGACGATCTTCGCCAACGCCCTCAGCAAGGGCGACGCCTACGACACCCAGCTCCACGACCTGGCCGTACGCGGCGTCGAGGTGGGCGAGGCGGTCCGCGCGATCACCACGTACGACATCCGCTGGGCCGCCGACGTGCTGCGCCCGGTCTACGACGCCAGCGGCGGCGTGGACGGCCGCGTGTCGCTGGAGGTGGACCCGCGCCTGGCCCGCGACAGCGAGAAGACGATCGCCGAGGCCCGCGCGCTGTGGTGGCTGGTCGACCGGCCCAACCTGATGATCAAGATCCCGGCCACGGTCGAGGGCCTGCCCGCGATCACGCAGGCGCTGTCGGAGGGCATCAGCGTCAACGTCACGCTGATCTTCTCCCTGGAGCGCTACCGCGCGGTCATGGACGCCTGGCTGGCGGGCCTGGAGGCCGCGCAGGCCAAGGGCCTCAACCTCGCCACGATCGAGTCGGTGGCCTCGTTCTTCGTCAGCCGCGTCGACACCGAGATCGACAAGCGCCTCGACAAGCTCGGCAAGCCGGAGCTGAAGGGCAAGGCGGGCATCGCCAACGCGCGCCTGGCGTACGCGGCGTTCGAGGAGGTCATGAACTCCGAGCGCTGGCAGCGTCTGCGCGGCGCCGGCGCCCGCCCGCAGCGCCCGCTGTGGGCCTCGACCGGCGTCAAGAACCCCGAGTACTCCGACACCATGTACGTCGACCAGCTCGTCGCCCCCGGCACCGTCAACACGATGCCGGAGAAGACGCTCGACGCCACGGCCGACCACGCCAACGTCACCGGCGACACCGTCCGCCCGTTCTACGAGCAGGCCTGGAACACCATGGCCGCGCTCAAGGACGCCGGCGTCGACTACGACGACGTGGTGAAGGTCCTTGAGGACGAGGGCGTGGAGAAGTTCGAGGCGTCCTGGAACGAGCTGCTCGAGAGCGTCACCAAGAACCTGGTTCCGTGATGGAGGTCTCCTACCGCGAGGAGGGGGTGGCTTCGGCCGCCTCCTCCGTCGCGGGGCGCCTCGTCGCCGACGGCGTGCCCGCGCGGCTCGCCGCCGGCGACCCCACGGTGTGGGGTGAGGACGCCGAAGCGGAGGCGACGCCCGGCCGGCCTGTCCGGCTGACGCCGCTCCGCTCCTCCCGCGAGCTGCTGCCCGCCCTGGGCGAGCTCGCGGCGAGGGCCCGCGCCGAGGGCCGCACGAACGTGGTCCTCGCCGGGACGGGCGGCTCGTCGGCGGCGGCGGAGGTCATCTGCGCCACCGGCGACGTGCCGCTCACCGTGCTCGACACGACCGACCCCGGGCAGGTCCGCCGCGCGCTGACCGAGAGCCTGGAGTCCACGGTCGTGGTCGTGGCCGACCAGGGCGGCACGGCCGTGGAGACCGACGCCCAGCTGCGGATCTACGAGCGGCTGTTCGCCGACGCGGGCCTCGACCCGGCGGGGCGCGTCGTGGTCGTCACCGACCCGGGCTCGCCGCTGGCGCGGCGGGCCGCCGACGGCGGCTTCGCGCTGGTGCCCGCCCCCGCCGGCGCCGGCCTGCCCCACTCGGGGCTGTCGGCGTTCGCGCTGGTGCCGGCCGCGCTGGCGGGCGCCGACGTGGCGCGGCTGCTCGACGACGCCGAAGAGGTGCTGCCGCTGCTGTCGCTCGACAGCGGCAACCCGGGCCTCGACCTGGGGGCGGCGCTCGGCGGCGCGGCGCTGGCCGGCCGCGACAAGCTGGTCCTGGAGGACCAGCTCTCACCCATCTTCGGGCTGCCCGACTGGATCGAGCAGCTCGTCGCCGAGTCGACCGGCAAGCAGGGCAGGGGCATCCTGCCGGTCGTCGGCGCCGACCCCAACAGGACCGGCGACGAGCTCGTCGTCGCCATCGAGTCCGACGTCGGCGACGTGCGCGTGGACGGGCCGCTGGGCGCGCAGTTCCTGGTGTGGGAGTACGCCGCCGCCGTCGCCGCGCTGCTGCTGGAGGTCGACCCGCTCGACCGGCCGAACGTGGCCGAGCCGGGCGACGACACCGCCGCCCTGCTGGCCCTGCCCGACCTGCCGGCCGGCGCGCCCGCCTTCGTGGACGGCCCGGTCGAGGTCTACGGCGCGCCGACGGCCAAGGACCTGCCGGGGCTGTTCGCCGAGCTGCTGCACGCGATCCCCGGCGACGGCTACCTGGCGATCACGGCTTATCTCGACCGGCTGGCCGCCTTCGACGCCCCCGTCCCCGACGGGGCCGACTTCGAGCAGATGACCGACGCGTGGATGATGGCCGATCCGCTGACGTTGCGGACGCTGCTCGCGCTGCGCACCGACCGGCCGGTGACGTTCGGATGGGGGCCGCGGTTCCTGCACCGCACCGGGCAGTACCACAAGGGCGGGCCACAGAACGGCGTGTTCCTGCAGATCACGGGGGCGGTGACGGAAGACGTCGCCGTGCCCGGCAGGCCGTACACTCTGGGCCGGCTCCAGCTCGCCCAGGCGCTGGGGGACCTGGGGGCGCTGGAGACCCGCGGGCGACCGGCCGTACGCCTGCATTTGACCGACCGCGCGGCGGGTGTCGCGCGCTTGCTCGAGGCCGCACAGGAGGCTTGAGATGACAGACCCGGCAGCACCCGCGGAGGAGGCCGCCACCGTGGCGGCGGCCGTCGCGGGCACCGCCACCACTGAGGAAGTGGCGGCCGCCAACCCGCTGCGCGACCCGCGCGACAAGCGGCTGCCGCGGGTGGCGGGACCATGTGTGATGGTGTTGTTCGGCGTGACGGGTGACCTGGCCAAGCGCAAGCTGCTACCGGCGATTTACGACCTGGGGAACCGGGGGCTGCTGCCGCCCGGCTTCTCGCTGGTCGGGTTCGCCCGGCGCGATTGGAAAGACCAGGATTTCGCCCAGTTGACGCACGACGCCGTCAAGGCGCATGCCCGGACGCCGTTCCGCGAGGAGGTCTGGAAGCAGATCCGCGAGGGCATCCATTTCGTTCCCGGCGAGTTCTCGGACGACGGGGCGTTCGACGCGCTGGCCATGGCCTTGGCCGAGATCGACGAGACCCGCGGCACGGGCGGCAACTACGCCTTCTACCTGTCGGTGCCGCCGAAGTTCTTCCCCGTGGTGGTGGAGCAGCTCAAGCGCACCGGCCTGTCCGACGCGCCCGAGGGCTCGTGGCGGCGCGTCGTCATCGAGAAGCCGTTCGGGCACGACCTGAAGTCGGCGCACGAGCTGAACGAGATCACCACCTCCGCCTTCCCGGAGAGCTCGATCTTCCGGATCGACCACTACCTGGGCAAGGAGACCGTCCAGAACATCATGGCCCTGAGGTTCGCCAACAACCTCTACGAGCCGATCTGGAACCGCAGCTTCGTCGACCACGTGCAGATCACGATGGCCGAGGACATCGGCATCGGCGGCCGGGCCGGCTACTACGACGGCATCGGCGCCGCCCGCGACGTGATCCAGAACCACCTGCTGCAGCTCCTCGCGCTCGTCGCCATGGAGGACCCGACCTCCTTCGAGGCCAACTCGCTGCGCCGCGAGAAGGAGAAGGTGCTCAAGGCCGTGCGGCTGCCCGCCAACCTGGGCCTCAACACCGCGCGCGGCCAGTACTCCGCCGGCTGGCAGGGCGGCGAGAAGGTGGTCGGCTACCTCCAGGAGGAGGGCATCTCGCCGGAGTCGATCACCGAGACGTACGCCGCCATCAAGCTGGAGATCGCCAACCGGCGCTGGGCCGGGGTGCCGTTCTACCTGCGCACCGGCAAGCGCCTCGGCCGCCGCGTCACCGAGGTGGCCGTGGTGTTCCAGCGGGCGCCGCACCTGCCGTTCAGCAAGGACGACACCGAGATCCTCGGCCAGAACGCGCTGGTCATCCGGGTCCAGCCCGATGAGGGCATCACCGTGCGGTTCGGCTCCAAGGTGCCGGGCACGGCGATGGAGGTGCGCGACGTGTCCATGGACTTCGCCTACGGCGAGTCGTTCCTGGAGTCGTCGCCGGAGGCGTACGAGCGGCTGCTGCTCGACGTCATGATCGGTGATCCGCCGCTGTTCCCGCACCAGCGGGAGGTGGAGCTGTCGTGGAACATCCTCGACCCGATCGAGGAGTTCTGGGCCACGCAGGGGCAGCCGGAGCCCTACGAGTCCGGCTCGTGGGGGCCCGAGTCGGCCGACGCGATGATGGCCCGCGACGGCCGCGTGTGGAGGAGGCTCTAAATGACGACCTTCATGCTCACCGACACCACGGCCGGCAAGATCGCCGCCCAGCTCACCCATCTGCGCCACCAGATGGGCGCGCCCGCCATCGGCATGGTGCTCACGCTCGTCGTCGTCTGCGAGGAGCGCCACCAGTACGACGCGCTGCGCGCCGCCACCGAGGCGGCCCGCGAGCACCCGTCGCGCATCATCATCGTGATCAAGCGGGAGCCCGAGGAGGCCATCAGGCTCGACGCCGAGCTGCGCATCGGCGAGAACACGCCCGGCGAGGTCGTCGTGCTGCGCCTGTACGGCGAGCTCACCGACCACGCCGACTCCGTGGTCAGCCCGCTGCTGCTGCCCGACACGCCGGTCGTGGCGTGGTGGCCGGGCGCCGCGCCCGACGTGCCGTCCAAGGACGCGATCGGGGCGCTGGCGCAGCGCCGCATCACCGACGCCAAGGGCTTCGACGACGGCGGCGTCAAGTCGCTCGTCACCCGCGCCCGCGGCTACGCCCGCGGCGACACCGACCTGGCCTGGGCCCGGCTCACGCCCTGGCGCAGCCTCCTGGCCGCCGCGTTCGACCAGCCGGTCGGCCGCGTCCGCAAGGGCGTCGTCGAGGCCGCCGCCGGCCACCCGAGCGCGCCGCTGCTGGCCGCCTGGCTGTCGGAGCGGCTCGGCGCCACCATCAAGGTCGTCGACTCCCCCGGCCCCGGCCTGACCGCCGTGCGCCTGCAGCTCGGCGAGGGCGAGCTCGCGGTCGTCCGCAACGACGCCCGCCTGGCCACGCTCTCCCGCCCCGGCCAGCCCGACAGGAACGTCGCCCTCGCCCGGCGGCAGACCTCCGAGCTGATGGCCGAGGAGCTGCGCAGGCTCGACACCGACGAGATCTACGAGGCCGCGGTCAAGCGGTTCGCGAGGACGTACAAGGGATGACGGCACTTCAAGGGGAGACGACCATGAGCGTTCCCGGCATCGTCGTGCACCGCGACGCCGACGTCCTGGCCAAGGCCGTCGCCGCGCGGATCATCACCCGGCTCGTCGACGTCCAGTCGGCCAAGGGCTCCGCCTCGATCGTCCTGACGGGCGGCACCGTCGGCATCGCCACCCTCGCCGCCATCGCCGCCACCCCCGCGCGAGACGCCGTCGACTGGCGCCGCCTCGACATCTGGTGGGGCGACGAACGCTTCCTGCCCGACGGCGACAAGGAACGCAACGAGACCGGCGCCCGCGCCGCCCTGCTCGACCACGTCGACGTGGACCCCGCCCGGGTGCACGTCATGCGCGGCCCCGACTCGGGCATGACGGCCGAGGAGTCGGCCGACGCGTACGCCGCCGAGCTGCGCGCCGCCGCCCGCCCCGAGGACCACGGGCCGGTGCCGAGCTTCGACGTCATGCTGCTCGGCATGGGCCCCGACTCCCACGTGGCCTCCCTGTTCCCGGGCATGCCCGCCCTCTACGACACCCGCCCCGTGGTGGCGGTCCACGGCTCCCCCAAGCCGCCCCCCACCCGCATCTCCCTCACCCTGCCCGCCATCCAGGCCTCCCGCGAGGTGTGGGTGGTGGCGGCCGGCGAGGAGAAGTCCGGCGCCGTCCGCCTCGCCCTGTCGGAGTCCGGCCCCGTCCAGGTGCCGGCCGCCGGCGCCCGCGGCCGCGGCCGCACCCTGTTCCTCCTGGACCGGGCGGCGGCCGGGAAGATCCCGCCGGGGCTCGGGCGGATCGCCTCACCCTGACCTTGTCAGCGAGGTGGTGGTTCGCCGAGATCGCATCCGAACATCTCGGCGAACCGCCGCTGGGCTATCTTCATGAGCTGCACCAGGTCGTGGTCCTGGTCGCGGGCGGGGTTGCGTTTGACGGTGATGCCGATGAGCGCGTTCTTGGATCCGCAGCGGAACCACGCCTCGATCGTCCGGTACGGGTAGAGGCGGATGTCGAAGTCGCTGATCAGCCCTGTGCCGAGCTCCTTGGGGAGATCGGCCGGGTTTCGATTCTTCGCGAACTCCATGAACCGCTCGATGATCCGCCGCGGGGACGAGACGTCGTAGCTGGTGATGAAAATCCCTTGTTCGTCGTTCGATATGACGCAGCTGTAGCCCTGAGGATCGCGTTTGTCGTCACCCGCCCGATAGGCGCCGGTGTAACCGGTCAGCTCCGCCACAGCCGCCTGAGGGATGAAGTAGCAGAGGTAGGGCGGGCGGTCGGTCACGGTGCCCCGGACGGGCAGGGGGCGCGGCTTCGGAGGCTGCACAGGTGTGTCCGGCGTGCATGCGGTGGCCAGCACGAGCGCGCCGGCCGCGCACAGCCGGCGCGCGGAACGGCTAATCATCGCCGGCCATCTCCGCCTTGATGTTCTCCTGGAGGGTGTCGGCGCCGGTGGCGGCGGACTGCTGCGCCTTCTCGTGATCGGCCGGTACGGTGGTGTTCTTCGCCATCCAGTGGGCGAAACTCTCATATTCGTCTGTGCTCATGAGGAGCGGGTCCTTCACTGTCGGCGGGTCGCCGACCACGAAGGGCTGATCAAGGTCGACGCGCTCATACGCGCCGTGCGCCACGGTGGATGAGGCGAGCATCTGTTTCACCAGCTCTCGGGCGGCTATGTGATCCGTCGCGGCCTCACTGTGGGCTCTCATCGCCTTGCCTCCGCCGTGCCCGCTCTGCTCCACCAGCCAGTCGCCGGCCTTGGCGTAGCCGTTCCTGACGAAGCTGTCGTAGAGGTTGTCGGCCGCCTTGACCCCGAGCTTGCCGACCTGCTGCGCGAAAGGGATCGGCACCAGCCCGGCCCCTGCCTCGACCAGCTTGCGCAGCGCCTCGTCGGCCGCGTCGGCCTCCTGGCCCCAGCTCACCAGGGCCATCCTGCGCGCCTCAGTCAGGTGGCCGAGCGCCCCGGAGTCGAGCACGATCATGTTGTCGGTCATATCCTGGTCGCGCGTCGCCAGCCCGTAGTCGATCTTGCCGCGCAGGTGCGCGACCTGCGCGTGCAGGAGTGCCTGGTACGCCTCGTCGTCCACGGCCACGTCGAGCAGCACCCGGTCGAGGTCCGTCGAGTTGAACCGGGCGGTGGCCCGGCCGTCCACCTCGCCCGCGAGCTGGTCGTCGGGCAGCCGCGGGGGCCGCTGGAAGTGTGCGAACACGATGTCGTCGGTGTGCTCGGCGAGGATGCGGCCCATGGCGAGGCGGGCGCCGGAGAGCCGGTCGAGCTCGGACGGGTCCTCGATCTCGACGTCGCCGGCGTCGTTCAGCGTCATGTGCGGGGCGACGAGGTCGGACCAGATCTGCGTCGCCATGACGGCCAGCCGCTTGGACGGGGCGTCCGGCCCCTTCATCGCCGCCTCCATGGCCGCTCCCAGCGACGCGCCGTGGTCCCCCATCGCCCACTGGGGGCGCCGCTCCTTCATCAGGTACGTCAGGAGGTCTCTGCTGCCGATGAGCGCCTGCGCGCTCTCCCTGGTCGTGCCGGCGGCCGTCAGCAGCGCGGCGACCGGGTCGGCGACGCCGATGTCGCCGGAGCCGGGGAACGGCCGCGTGTCCATGGGCGCGGGCAGGTCGTAGGCGTCGGTGTCACGGGCCAGGGGCCACTCGCCGTTGGCCTTGAGGAAGTCGCGGTCCCAGCGGATCATGTCGTGGCCGATCGTGGTCATGAACGACCCGCTGTAGGGCGCCTTGGACGCCGCCGCGAGGATCTGGCCGATCGCCCAGTAGCCGTGGACCGTCAGCTGCCCGCCCATGCCGGGCACCGGCACCTCGGCGCGGCCCTGCTTCTTCAGCTCCTCCAGGAAGCGCCGGGTGACGTGCGCGCCCTTGCTCAGGTCGGTCGCCGTGGCCAGGGCTGTGCCGAGCATGGCGAGCACGTCGCCATTGTGCCGCCGGACCGCCTCCGCCGAGCCGTCGGCGGCGTCGAGCGCCCGGCGTACTCGCGAGCCCATGGCGGCGGGCAGGATGGCCAGCCCCTGAGGGCCGAGTTTCTCGATCAGGGCGGTGGCGAACCGTGGGTCGGACATCCGCTCCTCGAAGGCCGCGAGCCGGTCCGCCGCGCCCGCGTCACCGCGCGCGGCGGCCTCCATCAGCCCGGCCGCCTGGGCCGCCTGCGCGCGGACCTGGGCGGGGATGATCCGCGCCTCGTCGACGCGCACCGCGCCGGGCGGCACGATCGCGCCCGGCAGCGGGTTGCCGAACACGTCCACGTCGACCTTCTCGGCCTCGTACGCCAGGTCGCGCCGCCGGTAGAGGTCGGGCGCCTGCTCGATCAGCCACTGCCCGACGCGGCCGATCGCGGCGACACCTGGATGGTCGAGTTCGACCTCGTTCAGAATCGCCCGGAGCCGCACCGCGCATTCCGCGAGCCCTTTTCCAGCATTTTGTACGCCCTGCCCGAGTTGATGAATTTCGCGCGGGTCTATGGAGGAAAAGGGCATCAGTCGGCCGGCCTCATCACGGTGACGTGCGCGAGCGTTTCATGGAGATGGTCGATGACCCCGCGCAAACCCCTCCACAGCTCGGCGCGCTGATGGGCGAGGTCACCGGCGAACACGTCGGCGACCGGCCCCGTCCACGTGCGCCCGCCCGACATCTGCAGCAGCGGCCGGTCGAGGCAATGCCAGTGCTGATCCGACAATTCCTGAGCGCGGCGCAACGCGTCCACCAACTCGGCCCGAGTAGCCATGAGAAAACCTCCCAGCCAAGTCGTACGCACAATTCCGCGCCTGTTTTTCGATCCGATTCACTGTGCCATGCCGTCACCGCCGCGTCATGCTGCTCACAGAAACCGGTCCGTCGATTGAGCCGGCCCTCAGCCGGCGGCCACCAGCGCGTCGATCTCGGCCAGGAGCTCCCGCTTGCGTGCCTCCCCCAAGTAAGAGGCCCGCACCCCGTTCCGCGCGAACCCCGCCAGTTCCTCCACCCCGAACCCGAACACCCGGTGCGCCACCCGGTACTCCTCGGCCAGGGTGGTGGCGAACATGGGCGGGTCGTCGCTGTTGAGGGTCACGTACAGGCCCTCCTCCAGCAGGCGGGGCAGCGGGTGGTCCTCGATGCGGGCGATCTGGCCGGTGCAGACGTTCGAGGTGGGGCAGACGTCCAGGGGGAGCTGGGTGTCGCGGAGGTGGGCGACCAGGCGGGGGTCGGCGAGGCAGTTGATGCCGTGGCCGATGCGTTCGGCGCCGTAGCCGTCGATGACCTCCCAGATCGTCTCGGGGCCGGTCATCTCGCCGCCGTGCGGGACGCTGTGCAGGCCGGCGGCGCGGGCGGCGGTGAAGGCGGAGCGATAGGCGTCGCGGAACTTGACGCGTTCCTGTTCGATGCCGCCGATGCCGAAACCTACCAGGGCGGCGGGAGGTTCCTGGAGGGCGTGGTCGAGGGTGATCCTGGCGGCCTCCTCGCCGTACTCGCCGGGGATGTCGAAGATGTAGGCCATCTCGACGCCGTGCTCGGTCAGTGAGCGGCGGGCGGCCAGGTCGAGGGCCTCGGTGACCTCGCGCATCGGCATGCCGACCATGTGGTGGGCGTACGGGGTGACCTGCAGCTCCACGTAGCGGGCGCCCTGAGGGGCGAGGTCGCGGGCCAGGCCGAGGACGAGGGTGGCGACGTCCTCCGGCTCGCGGACGAGGGCGTTGACGGCCCGGTAGACGCGGGCGAAGTGCGGGAAGTCGACGAAGCGGTAGAACGCGCGCAGTTCCTCCTCCGTGGTGGGCACGGCGCTGCCGGGGTGGCGGCGCGACAGCTCCAGCACGGTCGCGACCGAGGCGGAGCCGATCAGGTGGACGTGCAGCTCGACTTTGGGGAGGGCGTCGATGAAGGCGTCGATGGAGGGGTCGATGTGGGTGTCGGTGGTCATGCGGACGACATTAAGGCTGGCATTTCGGGGAAAAACAGGGTTTCAGGGGGAATCTCACGTCAGATTGTCAAGTTTCGGCGGCGGGCTAGGCCGGGCGGGCCCGCAACGCCTAGGCTGGGCCGGTGACCAACGCCGAAGCGTACGATCGCGGCTTCGCCCACCTCAGCTCCCACACCGTCGGCCCCCTCCTGGCCGCGGCCCGTGACGGCCGCGCGCGGCGGCTGCTCGACGTGGGCTGCGGCACCGGTGTGGTGACGGCGGCGGCGCTCGCGCTGGGGGCCGAGGTCACGGCCGTCGATCGCGACCCGGCCATGCTGGAGCTGATCGCCCGGCGGCACCCGTACGCGACCATCCGCGAGGCGGCGCTGCCCGAGCTGCCGTTCGAGGACGACCGGTTCGACTGCGTGGCGGGAAACTTCGTCATCAACCACGTGCCCGACGCCCCGGCGGCGCTGCGGGAGCTGCGGCGCGTGCTGCGACCGGGCGGGGCGCTCGCGCTGAGCTGGTGGAAGTCCGACGAGATGACGGCCACGAGCGTCTTCACCGAGGCCATCGCCGCCGCCGGCATCCCGTACGAGCCGCCGGCCCGCCCGTTCAGCGCCCACGACACGCCGCCGCTGTTCCTCGCGCTGCTGGAGGAGGCCGGGTTCGGGGAGGCGGAGGTGGAGGCCGTGCGGTGGCGGCACCAGGTGGATCCGGCGTCCTGGTGGACGGACGTGATCGGGGCGGGCGGGCCGAGGTTCGGGATGCTGGGCGAGTTGCCGCCCGAGGTGGCGGGGCGCGTCCGGGCCGAGTATCTGCGGCTCGCGGCCCCGTACGAGCGAGAGGGGTTTCCCGTCTGCGCCTACCTGGCACGCGCCGTCAAGTAGGGTCCTGCCCGGCCGTCCGTCAGCGGGCGGCCAGTTGCTCGAAGTGGACGCCGGTCAGCTCGGCCGACACCTCCCACAGCCGCGCCGCCAGCTCCTCCGACCGGGCCGTCGCCGACGCCCGCATCGGCTTGGCCCCGGGCCCCCAGTACTCGCCGCCGCGCACGTCCGGCGAAGTGGCGGCGTACAGCGAGGGCACGGCGCCGGTGGCGGGCGACTTCAGGAGGAGTCTCACGAGCGGCTGGAGCGGCCCGACCCGCATGAAGTTCGTGGCGACCGTGCCGGGGTGCACGGCGGTGCTCTTGAGGTCGACGCCGGCGCGGTCGGCCCGCCGTTGCAGCTCCAGGGCGAACAGCAGGTTGGCGAGCTTGGAGCGCGCGTACGCGGACATGCGGCCGTAGCCGCGCTCCAGGCCGAGGTCGTCGAAGTCGATGCGGCCGGCGGCGTGCGCGTCGCTGGACACGGTCACCACCCGCGCGCCGGGCCTCTCGGCGAGCCGGGGCAGGAGCAGCCCGGTGAGCGCGAAGTGCCCCAGGTGGTTGGTGCCGAACTGCAGCTCGAAGCCGTCCTTGGTCTGCTGCCGAGGGACGAGGCCGATGCCGGCGTTGTTGACGAGCAGGTCCAGGGCGTCCACGCCGGCCGCGAACCGCCTGACGGAGCCGAGGTCGGCCAGGTCGAGCACCCCGAGCTCGACCTGCGCGCCGGGCACCTCGCGCAGGATCTGCCGGACCGCCTCCTCGCCCTTGACGGGGTTGCGGGCCGCGACGATCACGTGGGCGCCGTGGCGGGCCAGCTCGAGCGCGGTGGGCAGGCCGATGCCGCTGTTGGCGCCGGTCACGACCGCCCTTTTGCCGGTCAGGTCGGGCATGGATGAGGGGGTCCACGTCGCCATCGCCACTCCAGAGGGGTACCGGACCGTTTCGCCGACCCTAGCATCACCGCAGCGTGGGCTGAAGATCGTCGTCGTCGTCCGCGGCGGTGCCGCCGTCCACGAGGCCGTGCTCGGTCAGCTCCCAGAAGTGCCGGCGGTCGGGCCGGGCGAGCTGGTACAGCGCCTTGTAGGCGGCCACGCTCATCAGAGCCCAGTACAGCGGGATGGTCAGCATGGCCCGCACCGCGGGGAACAGGCCGCGTTCGAGGCAGCCGGCCATCATGCAGTAGACCATCAGGGAGTTGCCGATCACCATGGCGGCGGCGCCGCAGTAGAGCGAGAGCGGGGGGAACAGCGCCTGCACGTACCGGGTGCCGGTGCACAGGTAGAGCAGGGTCAGCCCCCAGAAGAACGGGTTGGCCAGGGTGGTGACCGTGGACAGGCCCATGGTGAGGTGGAAGGCGAGCGTCCGCTTCGTGCCGAGCTGGCGCCACAGCCGCAGCGGGTGCCGGGTGTGGACGAGCCACGTCTGCAGGTATCCCTTGATCCAGCGGCTGCGCTGGCGGATCCAGTTGCCGAGGCGGCTGTTGGCCTCCTCCTCGGTGACGGAGACCATCATGCGCACGTCCCAGCCGCGCCGGGCGATGCGGATGCCGAGGTCGGCGTCCTCGGTGACGTTGTACGGGTCCCAGCCGCCCAGGGCGAGCAGCGCGTCGGTGCGGAAGTGGTTGGAGGTGCCGCCCAGCGGGATCGGCAGCCGGTAGCGGTCGAGCCCGCGCAGCATGAGGCTGAAGTGGCCGGCGTACTCGGCGGCGAAGCAGCGGGTCAGCCAGTTGGTCCACGGGTTCCAGTACTGCAGCTCGGCCTGGACGCACACGACCCGGCCCGGCAGCGCCCTGAAGGCGAGCACGGCCTTGCGGAGCTGGCGCGGCTCGGGCCGGTCCTCGGCGTCGTAGACGACGACGAACTCGCCGCGCGCCCGCGCGAGGCCGATGTTGCACGCCTTCGGCTTGGTACGCGGCGTGGACGGCGGGATGAGCACGACCTCGAACGGGGCGTCCAGCTCGGGCAGCGCCGCGCGGGTCTCCTCGTCGTCCTCCTCGACGAGCAGCAGGATCTGCAGGGACGCGGCCGGGTAGTCGAGGCCGGCCAGGCGTTCCAGCAGGGCCGGCAGCACCGCCGCCTCGCGGTGGAGCGGCACCAGCACGGTGTAGGCGGGCAGCGCCTCGTGGGGCAGGCGGTGCAGGTCCGCCTCGTCCAGGTCGATGACCGCGGCCTCCCAGGCGCCCAGGACGACGGCGGTCTTGAAGACGAGCACGGCGAGGTAGACGGCGGTGGCCAGCGCGACGGCGGCCTGGCACCACCACAGCGGCGAGGGCCCCCATCCGAACGCCAGGTGCGCGGCCAGGGCGGCGACGATGACGGCGGGCACCAGGAGGGCGCAGACGGCCTGCCCGCGGCTGAGCAGCCGCCGGGCGCTCAGCTCCTCATCAAGGGCGCCGGGGGTGCGATGGGCGCGTTGAGGTGTGCTCATCACACTCGCCTCCGATAGATGTGCTGCACGGCGTCGCGGTAGACGAGCGTGAAGTCGTGTGTCAGCTCGGGCCGGTCGTGAAGCGCCCGCCAGATCTTGTCCTCCCGCCCGGGCAGGGTACGCGCGTAGATCCACCCGATCCCGCGGCCGGCGGGATCGCGCAGCGCCCGGTCCCACAGGCGGAAGCTGCCCTCGTAGACGATGCGGTCGAGCGGGATGCGGGAGTCGAACACGGCGATCTCGTTGCCGTGGTTCTCCATGAGCACGAGCCCGCCGTCGTAGTGCTGCCGCCACCAGGCGACGGCCTTGGTGACGGCGCGTTCGTCGCGGCCGGCGTGCCAGTTCATCGGCTCGGCGAGGGTTGCGGTGCCGGGCACCGCCACGACGGTGGCGACCATGGCGGCGGTCGCGGCGGTCCAGGCCCAGCGGGCGCGCAGCGGGGCCAGCGACACCAGGTATCCGGCGAAGACGGCCGCGCCCAGGGCCATCACCAGGGCGAAGCGCACGTTGTAGAAGCTGCCGTGCACCTCGGGCACGTGCAGGGGGCGCTGTCCCAGGTACAGGGCGAGGACGAAGAACGGCACGAAGATCAGCAGCGTGTACGGGGCGACGGCCTCGACGTGGAGCCGCCGCCGCCAGCCGTACGCGATCGCCCCCGCCGCGCCCGCGAGGGGGGTGACGAGGCCGAGGCCGTGCACCAGGGCGTGGGCGTAGGTGCTCCAGGCGACGCCCAGGGCGCCGATGTTCGGGTCGTCGGGCGAGACCCACAGGGCCGGCTTGGCGTACTCGCCGGAGTGCCAGTACAGCCAGTCGCCGAAGATCACCCAGCTCCAGGCGACCCAGCCGATGATCCCGGCGAAGGCCACGAACCCGAAGAAGATCAGGTGCGCCTCCAGCCGGGCGAGCCCCCGCCAGCGCCGCACCGACACGTACGCCACCACGACCGTCATGGCCACGGCCAGCACCCAGCCCTCGTAGCGGGTCAGCGTGGCGAGCAGCGTGGCCGCCGAGGCGAGCGAGAGCTGCGTGTAGCGCCCGGTGCGGCACCACTGCGCCAGGTGGTGCACCGCCGCGGCGATGCACGCGAACAGCAGCAGCTCGGTCATCGGGGTGCTCTGCAGGTAGAGCACGTTGGGGTTGAGCGCGAACAGCCCGGCCGCGGCGAGCCCGGCCGCCACGCGGCGCGCGCGATCGGTGCCCGCCATGCCGGCGGCGATCAGGTACGCGTACCGCACGGTCACCACGTACGAGACCATGGAGATCAGCGAGCCGGCCAGCCCCGAGTAGAACAACGCGTCGTGCCAGATGACGGGCAGGGCCAGCAGGTGCGGCAGCGGCGGCCACACGCCTCCGAGCTGGGCCAGGCCGGGGGTCGGGCTGTCGATCACCCGGCGGGCGATGAGCAGGTGCGAGCCGCTGTCGTTGTAGGCGAGCACGGAGCCCAGGCCGACGTGGTACAGGCAGGCGAGGATCGACAGCACCACGCTCGCCACGGTCACCAGGGCGAGCACCCGGTCGCGCGGCATCCGCCAGGCCGGGCGTCTCGTGCCGAGACCGAGGCCCGCCCGGGAGCGCGAGACGGCCCTCGGCACCGGGGGGCGGCCGTGCCCGCCGCGGCGCGAGAGCGGCAGCTCGACGATCCGGACGTCCCGCCGCCCGGCCACGTCCAGCGCTCCTTCCGAGAGCCCGCCCATCGGCAAGGGCCCGGCCGCCCCGCCGCGTCCCCACGCCTCCTCCAGCAGCCACCGGTCGAGCAGCCGGTAGGAGCAGGCGGAGCCGCGGGCGCGCCCGCGCGGCAGCAGACGGTCCCACGCGGCCCAGGACAGGACGGTGGTGCGGCGGGAGCGTGAGCGGCCCCGCTCGGGCGTGCCGACGACCGCGTCGGCCCGTTCCTCGCGCTGGACGCGCAGCAGCACCGGCAGGTCGGCGGCGTCGATCCGGTCGCCGGGGCCGACCAGCACGAGCTTGCGCATGTCGGTCCACTCCAGCGCGGCCAGGACGCCGGCCCGCTCGGCCTCCGCCGAGCCCGGCCGGCCCGCGTGCCGCACGGTGAGCACCCGGTCGGGGTAGCGCGAGGCGAGCGCGTCGAGGGCGCCGGGGGCGCCGCGCGGCTCGCCGACGATGACGATGCGGTGCTCCAGGCCCGCTTCGGCGAGGGTGGCGAGCAGGGCCTCCACTTCGTGTTCGAGGTCGTCGGGACGGGGACGCGCGGGGAAGACGACGGCGACCGAGTCGTCCTTGCCCATCGGGTTCAGGCCGGGCGGATGCTCCTGGGACGGCATGCGTCGGTCACCGCCTTCACTGACCCGGCACGGCGCCGGCGCCGGACACCGTACGGAAATCTCGGAAATCAACGCACACGTTCGCCGCCTCACCGAATCGCAGAACGCGCGCACCCGTACAAGTCATGTCTCTCCACCATTGCGATGCGATAAGGCCACGGGTCGCCGGATTGCACGGGTCAGGAGATTTTCCCGTCGCGTCCGACCCGACACCGATTATCACTGTTGCCGCAGCTCAGGCCCTCGACACGGCTCCTCAAAGCCTGGCAAAGAGTCATATCGACCGCACACGTCGATAAATGTCCGCTTTATACGGAACGTCGCCGGACACACCCACGAATACAACGCGTGCGCATCCGGCGTTTTCGCGAGGGGCACAGTTAGCATGACTGCGCGATATTCGCGATGTTCACGTCGCCGGGCGTCAACCGGCATTCCTCACAAAAAAGGACCCACTATGAGGTTGTGCACCACTGCTCGAAGCACTCGTGGCGCTCGCGCCCTCGCGGGCGCCGCGAGTTGCGCCATCACGGCGATCGCCCTCACCACGTTCACCGCCCCGCCCGCCGGCGCGGACACAGGCCCCTGGTACGGCGGCGACGTCGTGGAGATCCAGACCCACGCCGACAAGTGCTTCGACGTCTCCGGCGCCAGCACCGACGACCGCGCCCCGATCGTCCAGTACGGCTGCGACAACAAGGCGCACCAGCGCTTCAGACTGCGCCACCTGCCCGACGGCTCCGTGGCGATCCAGACGTTCAGCGGCAAGTGCCTCGACGTCATGAACGCCAGCACCGAGGACCGCGCGCCGCTCATCCAGTTCCGCTGCCACGGCAACCCGAACCAGCGCTTCCACCTCGAGCCGGCCAGCCGGGGCCGGGTCGTCGTCCACACCGCCGCCGGCAAGTGCCTCGACGTGCGCGAGGGCCACCTGAACGACGGCGTGCCCATCGTCCAGTGGAGCTGCCACGGCGTCGCCAACCAGCGCTTCTACGTCGTGCCCGCCCGGCCGTGGCCCGGCATGTGAGCAACGCGCCGGCCCGCCGGCGGCCGCAGGCGCGAGACGCGGCGCCTGCGGCCGCCCTGGCCAGCGTGGACATCGTCATCCCCGTGCTCAACGAGGAGCGCGCGCTGCCCGGCTGCGTCCGGACGCTGGCCGCCTACCTCGGCGGCTTCCCGCTGCCGTGGCGGATCACCATCGTCGACAACGGCAGCACCGACGGCACCTGGCGGGTCGCCGCCGCGCTGTCCGGGGAGCTGGAGCGGGTGCACGCGCGCCGGCTGGAGATCCGCGGCCGGGGCGCGGCGCTGCGGGCCGCCTGGCAGGACAGCTCGGCCGACATCGTCGCCTACATGGACGTGGATCTGTCCACCGACCTCGACGCCCTGTTCCCGCTGGTCGCCTCGGTCGCCAGCGGCCACTCCGAGATCGCCATCGGCACCCGCCTGGCGCCCGGCGCGCGCACCCGCCGCTCGCTGCGCCGCGAGGTCGTCTCGCGCGGCTACAACGCGCTGCTGCGGCACGGCTTCGGCGTCCGGTTCAGCGACGCGCAGTGCGGCTTCAAGGCGGCCAGGACGGACGTGGTCCGGCCGCTGCTGGGCAAGGTCGAGGACGACTCGTGGTTCTTCGACACCGAGCTGCTGCTGCTCGCCGAGCACAACGGCCTGCGCGTGCACGAGGTGCCCGTCGACTGGATCGAGGACACCGACTCCCGCGTCCGCGTCGTCAGGACCGCCGTGGACGACCTGAAGGGCCTGGCCAGGGTCGCCTGGTCGATCTGCAGGGGACGCGCGGCCGTGGAGGTGGCGCGGCCCGAGCCGGCGCCCCGCCATCCCGACGCGGTCGTGGCGCGGCTCCGCGAGGCCACGTTCCTGTCGTTCGCCACCGTCAACGTGGCCTCCTGCGCGCTGTACGCGCTGGTCTACCTGAGCCTGCGCGAGACCTGGTCCCCCGCCGCCACGAACCTCGGCGCCGTCGCCCTGACCTTCCTGGTGAGCGGCGCGATCCCGCGCCGGTGGACGGTCGCCCGGCTCCGGCGCGCCGCCGTGCGCGTCCGCTCCGCCGCCCGCTTCTCCATGGTGTACGCCCTCACGACCGCCGCCGCCCTGGCCGTGCCTTCGGCCGCCGGGCGGGCGGCCGAAGTGGGCGCGGTGCTGGCCGCGTACGGGCCGCTCGCGCTGTCACGCTGGATCGCGGGCAGCAAGAGGACCCGGGCCCGGTCGTGGACGCGCCGCCGCCGTCTCGCGCTGCGCCGCCGCACCCTCCCGCGCCGCCGCATGACCGTCCGCCACCGCCCGCCTTCTGACACCCCGCCACGCCCGCCCTTCTGACGCCCCGGGTCAGCGTTCCAGCCGTTGCCGGGCGCGGCGTTCCTCCCGCTGGGTCACCTCCAGCCGCTGGCGGGCGTCGTCCAGCTTCCTGCGGGCCTTGCCGAGCTTCTTCTCCAGCCGGGCGACCTTCTCCGCCCGCTCCTCGTGCTCCCGCCGCGCCACCTCCAGCGCCTGCACCCACTCCTGGTGCGCGGCCTGCGCCTCCTGCCGCTCGCGCGCCTTCCTGGCCTCGGCCTCCTCGCGGGCCCGCGCCCGCTCCGCCTCCTCCCCGGCCCGCTCCTCGGCGCTCCTGCCCTTCCGTACGGCGGGCGCGCGCGTCACGGGGGCCGGCGCGAAGCCGCTGTAGCGCAGCGGCTTGACCAGCCGCCCCTGGCGCACCTCCGCGGCCGCCCCGTCGTCCACGAGCGCGGCGTCCAGCGTCTGGTCCACCTCCGTGCCGGCCGCCGGTGACAGCTCGGCATCCTGCCGGGCGAGCCGCCCCACCTTCTCGGTCACCTCGCCCCGCCGCTGGGTCAGCTCGGCCAGCGCCTCGGGGTCCTGCTCCTGCCACGCGGCGCGCAGCCGTTCGCCCACGTCGAGCAGCTCGGCCAGCTCGGCGGGATGCTCGCGGGCGAGCCGGTTGACCGCCCAGGCGGACACGGTCGGCTTGCGCAGGCGCGCGATCTCGCGCGAGAGCCGCGCGTCGCCTGCCTGCTTGGCGGCGCGGGCCTCGGCCGTGCGCGCGGCGGTGAAGTCGGACGGCGGCAGGGCGTAGAGCCGGTCCGCCACCTCGTCAAGATCCACACAGGACAAATACCCCACATGCGCGCTTTCCTAGCGCATAGTGGAGGCAGCCCCAGCCGAACGGAGGCCCCCGGTGTTCGAACGCTTCACCGACCGTGCGCGCAGGGTCATCGTCCTCGCCCAGGAGGAGGCGCGGACGATGAGCCACAACTACATCGGCACGGAGCACATATTGCTCAGCCTCATCCGTGAGGGCGAGGGCCTGGCCGCGCTGGTGCTCGAGGGCGGCGGCGTGGAGTACGACCACGTACGCGCCTTCATCGAGCGGGAGGTCGGCCAGGGCGCCAAGTCTCCCGGCGGGCACATCCCGTTCACGCCGCGTGCCAAGAAGGTCCTGGAGCTGTCGCTGCGTGAGGCGCTGCAGCTGCGGCACAACTACATCGGCACCGAGCACATCCTGCTCGGCCTGATCAGGGAGGGCGAGGGCCTGGCCGCCCAGGCGCTCGTGGACGCGGGGGCGGACCTGCCCGACCTGCGCCAGCGCGTGCTGGACCGGGTGAGCCGCGGCTCCAAGGAGCGCCCGGCCGAGATGTTCTTCTCCGGCGGCTCCATGCTGAGCGAGCGGCTCACCCAGATCCAGGAGAGCCTCGACCGCATCGAACGCCACCTGGGCATCCAGCGCGACGAGCCCCCACGGCCCAGGCGGAGGACGAAGGCGGCGAGGACGAGGCCCTAGGCTGAGACCATCGCGCCGACCGGCAGCCGGGCCTCGATGACGCCCGGGTCCTCGGTGTAGCCGAGCGTGGCGCCCAGCGAGAGCAGCAGCCGCCGCATGCGTACGTTGTCGGCCAGCATCGTCGCCCTGACCTCGGCGTACCCGAGGTCGCGGGCGGCCCGCACGAGCATTCTGGCCATCGCCGTGCCCAGACCGCGCCCCTGCCAGCGGTCCTCGACCAGGAAGGCCATCTCGGCGGTGCCGGGATCGTTCGTGAACATGAGGTTGGCCATGCCGACGACCTGCCCGTCGTGCCCGGCGACCAGCGACTGCCCCCTGTTCCTGTCGCAGAGCTGGTCGAACACGCGCGGCGGCAGCGCCGGCATCGAGGTGAAGTAGCGGAACCTGCGCGACTCCGGGGAGCACCGGTCGTGCAGGTCGCGCACGGCCTCGCGGTAGATCGAGGTGAGCGGCCGCACGGTGACCTCGACGCCGTCGGCGAGCTTGACCGCCCGGTCGGCGGCGCCGCTCTCCTCGGGGGCGGGCTGGGCGAGCCGGGCGAAGGAGGCCGCCCTGGCCGCCTCGGTCAGCGTGAACGGCAGCTCGGCGCGGCGCAGCCGGACCGCCCGGCGCGGCGCGACCGGAACGACGAGCAGCGTCGGGTCGGGAAGATCACTCACGGCCTCACCATAGACCCAGCGGGCGTCGTCCGCGCGCAGCAGCTCGGCCAGCAGCTCGGGCAGGCGCCAGGGCATCGTGCGCAGCCGGGAGGCCAGCAGCAGGACCCTGGTGGGCTCGTCGGTCAGCTCGTGCGCGGTGGCGGGGACGACCGTGACGTTACGGCCCCCCGCCGCTTCGAGTGCCTCCCGTACGGTGTCGGGGGTCGCGGGGATGTCGGCGACGAACTCGTCGACGGTCCCTTCTGTGTCGGTCTGCACGCTCAGGCCGAGGATGTTGCCGCCCCTGTGGGCCAGGGCCGCGGCCAGGGAGGCCAGCCGGCCGGGTCGTTCGTCCACCGTGGTCCGGATGCGCAAGAATCCCATGCGTCCGAGCATGCCCGGCGGCTGTTACACGGCCGCTAACGACGTGTTTCATTGCGTATTTCGTCGCATGATGCGCCGACTTATCCTGATATAGGAGGATATGTCGCCATGAGCGTGCGTGTTCCTTTGTCGTCCGGGTACGTGAACGGCGACGTCTCCTTCTGGTACCGGTCCGCCGGCCTGCCCGCCCCCGGCCCCCGCCTCGACGGCGACCTCCAGGCCGACGTGGCCGTCGTGGGCGCCGGCTACACGGGCCTGTGGACCGCGTACTACCTCAAGCGCGCCCGCCCGTCCTTGAGCGTGGTGGTGCTGGAGCAGGAGTTCGCCGGGTTCGGCGCGTCGGGGCGCAACGGCGGCTGGCTGACCGGCGACCTGGCGGGCTCGCACGAGCGTTACGGCGCGGGGGCGCGGCGGCTGCAGCGCGAGATGTACGCCAGCATCGACGAGGTCATCGCGGTCTGCGAGCGGGAGTCCATCGACTGCGACCTGGTCAAGGGCGGCGTGCTCAACGTGGCCCGCACCCCCGCCCAGGCCGCCCGGCTGCGCGAGAGTGTGTCCTCGGCCCGCTCCTGGGGCATCGAGGAGGCCGATCTGCGCCTGGTGGACCCCGCGGACCACGTACGCGTCGCCGGGGCCCTGGAGGCGTCCTGGAGCCCCCACTGTGCGCGCATCCAGCCGGCCAAGCTGGCCCAGGGCCTGGCCAGGGCGGTGCGCGACCTGGGCGTGCCCATCTACGAGCGCACCCCGGTCACCGAGATCGCCCCGCACCGCGCCGTCACACCGTACGGGACGGTGACGGCCGGGCACGTGATCCGCGCGACGGAGGGCTTCACGGCCCGCCTGCCGCACCTGCGCCGGCAGTGGCTCCCCATGAACAGCTCCATGATCGTCACCGAGCCCCTGCCCGCCGCGTTCTGGGACGAGGTCGGCTGGCAGGGCGCCGAGCTGCTCGGCGACATGGCCCACTACTACATGTACGCCCAGCGCACCGCCGACGACCGCATCGCCTTCGGCGGGCGCGGCCGCCCCTACCTGTACGGCTCGCGCGTGGACGCCCGCGGCCACACCCACGAGTGGACCGTGGAGGCGCTGTGGCGGCTGCTGACCGAGTTCTTCCCCGCCGCCCGCTCCTCCTCGATCGCGCACGCGTGGTCCGGCGTGCTGGGCGTGCCGCGCGACTGGTGCTCGGCCGTGCACGTGGACCGGGCCACCGGCCTCGGCTGGGCCGGCGGCTACACGGGGCACGGCGTGACCACCACCAACCTGGCCGGCCGCACGCTGCGTGACCTGATACTGGGCGAGGAGACGGAGCTGACCTCGCTGCCGTGGGTGGGCCGCCGGGTGCGCTCGTGGGAGCCGGAGCCGCTGCGGTGGCTGGGCGTGCACACGATGTACCGCCTGTACCGGGCGGCCGACCACCGGGAGCGGACGATGCCGCGCACCTCGGTGCTGGCCCGCTTCGCCGACCTGATCACGGGACACTAGAAGGGATACACCCCCCATGGACCTGCTTTTCCGCGGCGGGCGCGTCTTCACGCCGCAGGGCGTGCGCGCCGCCGCCGTGCTGGTGCGCGACGGCGTGATCGCCGCCGTCGGGCCCGAGAAGGAGCTGGCGCGGGAGCCGCACGAGACGGTGGATCTCGGCGGCGGCCTGCTGACGCCCGGTTTCACGGACGCGCACCTGCATCCGGTCCAGGCCGGACTCGAACGCGCCAAGTGCGATTTGTCGGAGGTATTCGGCCTTGACGCGTACATAGAAAAGATCAACGACTATGCCACGAGAAATCCCGATAAAGAGTGGATTGATGGCGGCGGCTGGGACATGTCGGCATTCCCGGGTGGGCTGCCCCACCGCGACCAGCTCGCCTTCCTCGACCGTCCCGTCTACCTGATCCAGCGCGACCACCACGCCGCCTGGGTCAACGCCGCCGCGCTCGCCCGCGCCGGCATCACCCGCGACACGCCCGACCCGGCCGACGGCCGCATCGAGCGCGACGCCGCAGGCGAGCCCACCGGCGTCCTGCACGAGGGCGCCATGGACCTCGTCGGCCTGCTCACCCCCCGCCCGACCCCCCAGGACATGGAGGACGCGCTGGCGGACGCGCAGCGGCACCTGTTCTCGCTGGGCATCACCGGCTGGCAGGACGCCATCGTGGGCTCCTACGCGGGCTCCGACGACCAGCTCCCCACCTACCTGGCCGCGGCCCGCTCAGGGCGGCTGCGGGCCCGCGTGGTGGGCGCCCTGTGGTGGGACCGCACGCGGGGCGCCGAGCAGATCGAGGACCTGCTGGCGCGCCGGGCCGCCGCCGAAGGGCTCGACCGGTTCAGAGCCACCTCCGTGAAGATCATGCAGGACGGCATCACGGAGAACTTCACCGCCGCGACGCTGGAGCCGTACTGCCTGTGCGGGGGCACGGGCCTGTCGTACGTCGATCCCGCCAAGCTCAGGGAGTACGTCGCCGAGCTGGACCGGCACGGCTTCCAGGTGCACTTCCACGCCATCGGCGAACGGGCGGTGCGCGAGGCGCTCGACAGCCTGGAGGGCACGGACCCGGCCAACCGGCACCACATCGCCCACCTGCAGATCATCGAGCCGTCCGACGTGCCGCGCTTCGCCGCGCTGGGCGTCACGGCCAACCTGCAGCCGCTGTGGGCCACGCACCACGCCCAGATGGACGAGCTGACCCTGCCCTACCTCGGGGAGCCGCGCTCGTCCTGGCAGTACCCGTTCGCGGACCTGCTGGCGCACGGCACCCGGTTCTGTGCGGGCAGCGACTGGCCGGTCTCGAACGCCGACCCGCTGCAGGGCATGCACGTGGCCGTCAACCGCACGGAGCCGGGCGGCTCGGTGCACGCCGGCTACCCGACGGCGCAGACGCCGTTCCTGCCCGGCCAGCGCATCGACCTGGCCACGGCGATGACCGCGTACACGGCGGGGTCGGCCTGGATCAACCGCTCGCCCGCGGGCGTCATCGAGCCGGGCCGCCCGGCCGACCTCGTGGTGCTGGACCGCGACCCGTTCGAGCTGCCGCCGGGCGACATCTGGACCACCCAGGTCAGGATGACGTTCGTGGACGGCGAGCCGGTCCACGAACGGGCCTAGACACAAAGAAGGGGCCCCGGGCACGAATCCCGGGGCCCCTTCCTCGTCTCTACCGCCTGAGAACTACCAGGGGGACTTGTTGTTGCGCAGGCGCTCCAGTGCCTCCTCCAGGATCGCCTTGCCGTCCTTGTCGCTCCGGCGCTCCTTCACGTAGGCCAGGTGCGTCTTGTACGGCTCGTTCTTCGGCGGGGCAGGCGGCGCCGACTCGTCCTGTCCGGCAGGGAGGCCACAACGCGGGCAGTCCCACAGCTCGGGGACCGCTGCGTCACTGGCGAAGCTGGGGCGCGTCTCGTGCATGTTGGCGCACCAGAACGAGACCCGCACTCTCGGAGCCGCCTCGCCGCGCTCGGCCTCCCCCATCGGGCCGGCGCCGACTCGGCTGCCACGGATCGCGTTGCCACTACCCACGGATGAACTCCTCGCTCGATCGCCCCGCGTACGGACACGGGGGGAGAATCACTGTCACGCGTTAACTTGTTGCTCAGGGCCTCATGAGCAGGCCGAGAGCGATGATGCAGACGAACCAGATCGTGCCCGTGATGACGGTCAGCCGGTCGAGGTTGCGCTCCACCACCGAGGAACCACCGAAGTTCGACGAGAAACCGCCGCCGAACATGTCAGACAGGCCACCACCCTTGCCCTTGTGAAGCAGGACGAGCAGGATCATGAGAAGGCTCGCCAGGATGAGGGCGATGGAGATTCCGATTTCCACGGTATGCCTGTTCCTTCAATGCTCTGTTACGCGTGACGATTCAGACTTGCCTCTTGAGGGTACGACCTGATGTCAAGTCGCACCCCCAGAACGGCTCAGTTAGCCCGGCATATCGGAGAATCGGCAGATCTTCGCGAACTCGTCGGCGTCGATGCTGGCACCGCCCACGAGAGCGCCGTCGACATCCGCCTGAGCCATGATCCCCTTGATATTGCCTGACTTGACCGAGCCACCGTAAAGGATACGGATCCCGGAGGCCACTTCGGTGTCGTAGAGCTCAGCGAGTCTCATTCGCAACGCTCCGCACGCCTCCTGGGCGTCCTCCGGGGTGGCCACCTCGCCGGTGCCGATCGCCCACACCGGCTCGTAGGCCACCACTATCGATTTTGCCTGCTCGGCGGCGATTTTGCGCAGCGCGCCGTCGAGTTGGGCGAGACAGTACGCGATGTGGCCGCCCTCTTGACGCACCGACAGCGGCTCCCCCACGCACAGGATGGGAGTCAGCGAGTGCCGGTAGGCCGCCTGCACCTTGGCGTTGACGATGTCCTCGTCCTCGCCGTGGTACTGGCGGCGCTCGGAGTGCCCGATCGTCACGTACGTGCATCCGAGCTTGGCCAGCATGGCGCCCGACACCTCACCGGTGTAGGCGCCCGCGTCGTACTGGGACAGGTCCTGGGCGCCGTAGACGATCCTGAGCTTGTCGCCGTCGACCAGGGTCTGGACGCTGCGCAGGTCGGTGAACGGGGGCAGGACGGCGACCTCGACCTTGTCGAAGTCCTTGTCGTTGAGTGCGAAGGCCAGCTTCTGGACCAGCTTGATGGCCTCGAAGTGGTTGAGGTTCATCTTCCAGTTGCCGGCGATGAGCGGCTTTCGCTGCACCAACGTCAGTCCTCCAAAGCGGCGAGTCCGGGAAGGGTCTTGCCCTCAAGGTATTCGAGGCTGGCCCCGCCACCGGTGGAGATGTGCGAGAAACCGTCCTCGGGCAGGCCGAGCCTGCGCACGGCGGCCGCCGAGTCGCCGCCGCCCACCACGGTGAACGCGTCGGCGTCGATCAGCGCCTGGGCCACGGCCTTGGTGCCGCCGGAGAACGCGTCGAACTCGAACACGCCCATGGGCCCGTTCCAGAAGACGGTTTTGGCGTCGGCCAGCTTGGCGGCGAACAGCTCGCGCGTCTTCGGGCCGATGTCCAGGCCCTCCCGCTCGGCCGGGATGGCCGTGGCCGCGACCACGTCGTGCTCGGCATCGGGGGCGTAGGTGACCGCCGCGAGCACGTCCACGGGCAGCACCAGCTCCACGCCGCGCTGCTCCGCCTCGTCGAGGAAGCCGCGCACCTGGTCGAGCTGGTCCTCCTGCAGCAGCGACTTTCCGACCTCGTGGCCCTGGGCCTTGAGGAACGTGTAGGCCATGCCGCCGCCGATGAGCAGCCGGTCGACCTTGGTCAGCAGGTTGGCGATGACGCCGAGCTTGTCGGAGACCTTGGCGCCGCCCAGCACGACCACGTAGGGGCGCTCGGTGTCCTCGGTCAGCTTCCGCAGCACCTCGACCTCGGCCACGACGAGCCCGCCCGCCGCGTGCGGCAGCAGATTGGGCACGTCGTAGACGCTGGCGTGCTTGCGGTGCACGGCGCCGAAGCCGTCGCCGACGTACAACTCGGCCAGCCCGGCCAGCTTCGCGGCGAACTCGCCGCGCACGGCGTCGTCCTTCGACTCCTCGCCCGGCTCGTACCGCAGGTTCTCCAGCAGGGCCACCTGGCCGTCCTGGAGGGCCTCGACCGTGCGCACCGCGCTGTCGCCGACCACGTCGGTGGCGAAGGCGACGTCCTGGCCGAGCAGCTCGCCCAGGCGCGTGGCGACGGGCTTGAGCGAGTACTTCGGGTTGACCTGGCCCTTGGGCCGGCCCAGGTGGGCGCAGACGACGACCTGCGCGCCGCGCTCCACCAGGGTCTTGATGGTCGGCACCGACGCGCGGATGCGGCCGTCGTCGGTGATCGTCTCCCCGTCGAGGGGGACGTTGAGGTCGGCGCGCACGAGCACGCGCCGCCCCTTCACGTCGAGATCGTCGAGCGTGCGCATGCTCATGCTCCCGTTCAGCCGTGCGCTCAGAGGCCGCGGCCCACGAGCTCGATCAGGTCGGCGATCCGGTTGGAGTAGCCCCACTCGTTGTCGTACCAGCCGACGACCTTGACCTGGTTGCCGATGACCTTGGTGAGCCCGGCGTCGAAGATGCAGGACGCGGGGTCGGTCACGATGTCGGAGGAGACGATCTCGTCCTCGGTGTAGGTGAGGATGCCCTTGAGCGGGCCCTCGGCGGCCGCCTTGTACGCGGCGTTGACCTCTTCGACGGTGACCTCGCGGCCGACCTCGACGGTGAGGTCGGTGGCCGAGCCGGTGGGGATCGGCACGCGCATGGCGAAGCCGTCGAGCTTGCCCTTGAGCTCGGGCAGGACCAGGCCGATGGCCTTGGCGGCGCCGGTGGAGGTGGGCACCACGTTGAGGGCGGCGGCGCGGGCGCGGCGCAGGTCCTTGTGCGGGCCGTCCTGGAGGTTCTGGTCCTGCGTGTACGCGTGGATCGTGGTCATCAGGCCCTTCTCGACGGTGAAGGTGTCGTGCAGGACCTTGGCCAGGGGCGCCAGGCAGTTGGTGGTGCAGGACGCGTTGGAGATGATCGTGTGCTTGGCCGGGTCGTAGGTGTTCTCGTTGACGCCGATGACGACGGTGACGTCCTCGTTCTTCGCCGGGGCGGAGATGATGACCTTCTTCGCACCGTTGTCGGCGTGCACCTTCGCCTTGGCGGCGTCGGTGAACAGGCCCGTGGACTCCAGCACGATGTCGACGCCGAGGTCGCCCCAGGGCAGCTTGCCCGGGTCGCGCTCCGCGAAGACCTTGATCGCTTTGCCGTCGACGGTGATCTCGTCGCTCGACGCCTTCACCTCGTAGGGCAGGCGGCCCAGAATGCTGTCGTACTTCAGCAGGTGCGCGAGCGTCGCGGTGTCGGTCAGGTCGTTGACCGCGACGATCTCGATGTCCTTGCCGCTGGCGGCGACAGCGCGCCAGAAGTTGCGACCGATGCGGCCGAAGCCGTTGACGCCTACGCGGATGCTCACGGGAACCGATCTCCTCGAACAGATGGCGGGCTGAAACCTCAACCACGAACCTTATCGGACCCAAATTGGTTTAGACCACTGCAGGTCCCGCCGTGCGAATCACCGTTCTGGCGACACGTTTTGCGAGGTTCGAGTAAAGTGCCCGACTCGTCGGAGTAAATTCGTGCATTCTCTGGGGGCTGAGATGTCACATAAGCGGTCCGGCCTACTCTCCGGGCTCGTCACGGGCCTGCTCGCCGCACTCCTCTGCGCGGCCGGCCTGGGGGCGGCCATCCTCTTCCAGCAGCGCCTGCCGAGCGCCGTCATGTCCTTCGGGGGCGGGCTGCCCGTCTCGCTCGCGCTGTCGCTGCTGATCGCCGTCGTGGTGGCGCTCGCCATCGGCGCCGTCCGCCCGCGCAGCCTCGCCCTGCTCCCCTTCGCCGCCCTGTACGCAGGCGGCGCGGTGGCGGCCGGCCAGGTCACCGGCAAGGCCGTCATGGACGGCGCCGCCCTGCGCGCCCCCGGCCGCCCGGCCGGACTCGGGGACGTCACCCTGGACAACCTCAACGCCGGCCTCGGCGACGCGCTGTCGCTGTACCGGGGCACGCTGACGCAGACGTGGGCGGCCTGGCTGTGCATCGCCGTGGCGGCCGTGGCCGCCTTCGCCCTGGTCACCCTCCGGGTCGCCCGCGTACGCCGCGCACAACGCGCTCAGGAGGCCGCACAGGAGCCCGGGCAGGAGGCGGAGCCGGAGTACCGGGCCCCGTTCGAGCCCGCCCAGCAGCCCACCCCCAAGCCGACCGCCGACCTCTTCACCCCCCGCAACCCGGCCCGCGACTGACGCACACCCCGCCCACGCCGCCCTCACCACCGCACCACGCCGGCGGGCCGCTCAGCTCAGCACACCCGCGCCTACTCGACCTGTCCAGGCATGCTCGCTCGGCCCTGCCCCACCCACGTGCGGGCCGCGCCACGCGATCGGCCACCGCCTCGGCTCAGCGCCACACGGGGCCGGGTGACCACGACCACGGCCCACGTTGCGCGCGTCACGGCGGCCCGCCACCTCCACCGGAGGAGCGTCTCCCTGGACAGACCCCGGCCACGTGCGGCGGGCGGGCCTTGGGTGGCCTTGCCGTAAAAGAGACAAGTCCACCAACCCCCTACGGGGCGAGCATGTCTACGGTGAGGTTGGCCTCGGTGTTGGGGATGCCCAGGTCGGACGCCCGCTTGTCGGCCATGGCGAGCAGCCGCCGGATGCGCCCCGCGATGGCGTCCTTGGTCAGCGGCGGGTCGGCGATCTGCCCCAGCTCCTCCAGCGACGCCTGCTTGTGCTCCACCCGCAGCCGCCCCGCGACCACCAGGTGCTCCGGCGCCTCGTCGCCCAGGATCTCCAGCGCCCGCTGCACCCGCGCCCCCGCCGCCACCGCGGCCCGGGCCGAGCGGCGCAGGTTCGCGTCGTCGAAGTTGGCCAGCCGGTTGGCGGTGGCGCGCACCTCGCGGCGCATCCGCCGCTCCTCCCAGGCCAGCACGCTGTCGTGCGCGCCGAGCCGGGTGAGCAGCGCGCTGATCGCGTCGCCGTCGCGCACCACGACGCGGTCGACGCCGCGCACCTCGCGCGCCTTGGCGTGGATCTTCAGCCGCCGCGCCGAGCCCACCAGCGCGAGTGCCGCCTCCGGCCCCGGACAGGTGACCTCCAGCGACATGGAGCGGCCCGGCTCGGTGAGCGAGCCGTGCGCCAGGAAGGCGCCGCGCCAGGCCGCCTCGGCGTCGCAGGCCGCCCCCGCGACCACCTGGCGGGGCAGGCCGCGCACCGGGCGGCCGTGGTTGTCGATCAGGCCCGTCTGCCGGGCCAGCGCCTCACCGTCGCGGTAGACGCGCACCACGTAGCGGGAGCCCTTGCGCAGCCCGGCGGGCGCGAGCACGAGCACCTCCGCCTTGTGGCCGAACACCTCTCCGATGTCCTTGATCAGCCGCCGTGCGGTGGCGTTGGTGTCGAGCTCCGCCTCGATCACGATGCGCCCGCCCACCAGGTGCAGGCCGCTGGCGAACCGCAGCAACGTCGAGACCTCCGCCTTCCGGCAGCACGGCTTGAGCACCGGCAGACGGCTCAGCTCGTCTTTCACCACACCTGTCATCGCCATGCGTTAGTCCTCTCCCCCATTCAGACCGGCTCCTTCGAGTCTCTCGCACCTTCGCGCCACGCCGACCAGGATCAACGCTTCGAGAGGAAAATCTCGTCCAGGACGGAGGCAAGACGTCGTGGGTCATGCCTCGGCGAGCCGTCCGCGGCGGCGACGTCGGCCATGACGAGCCGGGCGCCGAGCGCGGCGGCGGCCTTGTCCAGCGCGTCGGGGTCGTCCACGACCCCGGTGTCGGCGAGCACGACGTCGATCGACATGTCGGGGGCGTGCTGCCGGAGCACTTCCAGGTGCTGCTGGGGGGAGAAGTCGTCGGTCTCGCCCGGCTGCGGGGCGAGGTTGAGCGTGACGAGCCGCCTGGCCCTGGTCGTGTGCAGCGCCCTGGCCAGCTCGGGCACCTTCAGGTGCGGCAGCACGCTGGTGAACCACGATCCGGGCCCGAACACGAGCCAGTCGGCCTCCAGCACCGCCGCGACCGCCTCGGGCCGCGCGGGCGGGTCTTCGGGCACGAGCGAGATCGCCTGCACCCGGCCGGGCGTCAGCGCGCACGCCACCTGCCCGCGGATGGTCGAGATGACGCCGTCGAGCTCCACCTCGGCGACGATGTCGAGCGGCACCGACGCCATCGGCAGCACCCGGCCGTGCGCGCCCAGCAGCCGGCCGACCCAGTCGAGCCCCGCCACGGGGTCGCCGAGCAGCTCCCACAGGGCGACGATGAGGAGGTTGCCCACGGCATGACCGTGCAGGTCGCCCTCGCTGCGGAAGCGGTGCTGGACGACCTCGCTCCAGGTGCTGCCCCACTCGTCGTCGCCGCACAGCGCGGCCAGCGCCATGCGCAGGTCGCCGGGCGGCAGCACGCCGAGCTCGCGGCGCAGGCGCCCGCTGGAGCCGCCGTCGTCGGCGACCGTGACCACGGCGGTCAACCGGTCGGTGACCATCCGTAATGCCGACAGGGACGCGTAGAGCCCGTGCCCGCCGCCCAGCGCCACGACCGACGGCCCGTACCCGGGCCCGGCGCACCGCGCCTCCGCGGCCTTCAGTGCATCGCCGCCCCCTACGGGAGGCGGCACGTCTTCCGAACGGCTCTCCACCGGACGCGGCGGAGCAGCTTCGAGGCTTTCATCGGTCACTCCCGCCCCACATCCCGGTGGCTCACCTGTACTTCCATGCCGCGGTCGCGCAGCCGGGCGGCCACCTGCTCGGCCATGGCCACGCTGCGGTGCTTGCCGCCCGTGCAGCCGACCGCCAGCGTCGCGTAGCTCTTGCCCTCGCGCGCGTATCCGGCGGCGACGACCTGCAGCACCTCCTCGTACGCGTCGAGGAACTCCTTGGCCCCCGGCTGCCCGAGCACGTAGTCGCTGACCGCCGGGTCGAGCCCGTTCATCGGCCGCAGCTCGGGCACCCAGTGCGGGTTGGGCAGGAACCGGCAGTCGACCACGAGGTCGGCGTCGACCGGCAGGCCGTACTTGAACCCGAAGGACACGACGTTGAGCCGCAGCCCGGGCCGGTCCTCGCCGCCGAAGTAGGCGACGATCTTGTTGCGCAGGTCGTGGACGTTGTGGGTGGAGGTGTCGATGACGAGGTCGGCGTTGGCGCGCACCTCACGCAGGATGCCCCGCTCGCGGGTGATCCCGTCGACGAGCCGGCCCTCGCCCTGCAGCGGGTGGGGCCTGCGCACGTTCTCGAACCTGCGCACCAGCTCCTCGTCACTGGCCTCCAGGAACACCACGCGCACGCGCACGCCGCGCCCCTCGAGCTCCTCGATGGCGGCGTTGAGGTCGGTGGTGAAGGCGAGGCTGCGCACGTCGACGACGGCGGCGACCTTGTCGGCGGCCAGCTTGACCTTGCCCGCCTCCTCCGCCATCGCGAACAGCAGCCCGGGCGGCAGGTTGTCGATGACGAACCAGCCCAGGTCCTCAAGCGCCTTGGCGGCGGTGCTGCGCCCCGCCCCGGACATGCCGGTGACGATGACGAACGCCGGCTCGGTGCTCATCGCCCCACCCAGGTACTTCCACTCGGACTTTGACCACCTTGGCATCCTGACGAGATCAAGGTGACTCTCCCTTCAGCGTCGACACGATGACCTCGGCGATGGACGGGCCGATGCCGGGAACCTCGCAGATTTCGGCGGCAGTGGCCTCGCGTAGCTTCTTCACGGAGCCGAAGTGCTTGAGCAGCGCCTGCCTGCGCGCCGGCCCGAGGCCGGGCACGCCGTCGAGCGCGCTCTCCTTCACCGTCTTGGACCTCTTGGAACGATGGTAGGTGATGGCGAACCTGTGTGCTTCGTCTCGGACCCGTTGCAGGAGGTAGAGACCCTCACTTGAACGAGGCATGATCACCGGCTGGTCGTCGCCGGGCAGCCACACCTCCTCCAGCCGCTTGGCCAGCCCGCACACCGACACGTCGTCGATGCCGAGCTCGTCGAGCGCCCGCTGCGCGGCGGCGGCCTGCGGGCCGGCGCCGTCGACGACGAGCAGGTTGGGCGGGTAGGCGAACTTGCGCGGCCGGCCCGTCTCGGGGTCGATCGGGCCGTGCGCGCCCTCGCCTTCCACGGCGCCCTCCGCGGCGTCCTCCGCGGCGTCCTCGGCGGTGCCGCCCTGGTCGGCGGCCAGCTCGCCGGTCGCGGAGCGTTCCTCCAGGTAGCGGCGGAACCGGCGCATGATCACCTCGTGGATCGAGGCGACGTCGCCCTCCTTGGTCTTGACGGCGAAGCGGCGGTATTCGCTCTTGCGCGCCAGGCCGTCCTCGAAGACCACCATGGAAGCCACGACGTTCTCGCCCTGGAGGTGGGAGACGTCGTAGCACTCGATGCGCAGCGGCGCCTGGTCGAGGCCGAGCGCGTCGGCGATCTCCTGCAGCGCCTTGCTGCGGGTGGTCAGGTCGCTCGCCCGGCGGATCTTGTGCTGGGCCAGCGACTCCTTGGCGTTGCGCTCGACGGTCTCCATGAGGGAGCGCTTGTCGCCGCGCTGCGGCACGCGTACCTCGACGCGGGCGCGCCGCTGCTCGGTGAGCAGCTCGGCGACGGCCTCGTGGTCGGGCGGCAGCGCGGGCACCAGCACCTCGCGCGGCATCGCGTCGGGGCTCGCCTCGGCGTACATCTGCAGCAGGAACTGCTCGACCAGCTCGCCGGGCGAGCTCTCCTCGACCTTGTCGACCACCCAGCCGCGCTGGCCGCGGATGCGCCCGCCGCGCACGTAGAAGACCTGGACGGCGGCTTCGAGCGGGTCTTCCGCCAGCGCGATCACGTCGGCGTCGGTGCCCTCGCCGAGCACCACGGCCTGCTTCTCCAGCGCCCGCTGCAACGCCTGGATGTCGTCGCGCAGCCGGGCCGCCCGCTCGTACTCCTGCTCGGCGGCGGCCTCGCGCATCTCCTTCTCCAGCCGCTTGATGAAGCGGCCGGTGTTGCCCGCCATGAAGTCGCAGAAGTCCTCGGCCAGCGCGCGGTGCTCGTCGGGGGTGACCCGGCCGACGCAGGGGGCCGAGCACTTGTCGATGTAGCCGAGCAGGCACGGCCGGCCGATCTGCCCGGCCCGCTTGAACACCCCGCTGCTGCACGTGCGCACCGGGAAGACCCGCAGCAGCAGGTCGACGGTCTCGCGGATGGCCCAGGCGTGGGAGTAGGGCCCGAAGTAACGGGTGCCCTTGCGCTTGGCTCCGCGCATGACCTGCACGCGCGGGAAGTCGTCGCCCATCGTCACTGCGAGGTAAGGGTAGGACTTGTCGTCGCGGTACTTGACGTTGAAGCGGGGGTCGAACTCCTTGATCCAGGAGTATTCGAGCTGCAGCGCCTCCACCTCGGTGCCGACGACCGTCCAGTCGACGTCGGCGGCGGTGGTCAGCATCGTCTGGGTGCGCGGGTGCAGGGCGGAGAAGTCGGCGAAGTAGGAATTGAGCCGCTGACGCAGGCTCTTGGCCTTGCCGACGTAGATCACCCTGCCGTGCGCGTCCCTGAACCGGTAGACCCCGGGGGACTCGGGGATGGAGCCCGGCTTCGGCCGGAAGCTCAAGGTGCTAGCCGCTGATCTCGCCACGCAATCAGCCTAGTAGCCCCTACCGACAAGGTCGCCCGCCGTACTCTTCGCGACCGTACGGCGGGCGCACCCCGGCTAGGCCAGCATGATCTGGTCGTTCTCCACCTTGATCTGCTGGGCGGCCAGCGGCTTCTCGGCCGGTCCGGCCGTGACGGAGCCGTCGGTGATGGCGAACTTGCTGTTGTGGCACGGGCACACGATCGCGTCGCCCTCGACGCTGCCGACCGGGCAGCCCTTGTGCGTGCAGATCGCGCTGAACGCCTTGAACTCCCCGGCCGTCGGCTGCGTCACCACGACCTTCTGGTCCTTGAAGACCGTGCCTCCGCCGACGGGGATGTCGGCGGTCTTGGCCAGCGCGCCGCCTGCCTGCGGTGCGCTGGACGCTGACGTGCTCGCGCCCGACTGCGGCGCGCTGGATTCCGCGCCGGATCCGGCGGTGGGTGCCGCGGTCGTCGCGGTGTCGGTGCCGCCGCTGCACGCGGTGAGCGCGAGCGCCAGGCCACCCGCTCCGACGCTTGCGAACACCGCCCTGCGACTCTGAAGGTCATCTGCCATGCAGCTCACCCAAGCGAACCAAGGTGAGAAAATCATGAGACCTTTCTCAGTCGATTCTGATCTTCTCACCGTCGCTCAGGCGCATCGGACCTGCTCACCGCCGGTCAGCCTCTGTCCGATCCGGCCGGCGCTCAGGCGAGCCTGATCTTCTCGCCGTCCACCTCGATCTGCTTCTCCTCAAGAGGAGAGCCCGCGGGGCCGTCCTGCACCGAGCCGTCGCTGATGCTGAACTTGCTGCCGTGGCAGGGGCAGTTGATCGTCTTGTTCGACACCGTGGCGACCGTGCAGCCCTGGTGCGTGCAGACCGCGCTGAACGCCTTGAACTCCCCGGCCGTCGGCTGCGTCACCACGACCTTCTGGCTCTTGAAGATCTTCCCGCCGCCCTCGGGGATGTCGCTGGTGTCGGCCAGCGCCTTGGCGCCCTTGGCCTCGCCCTTCTTCTTGGGCGCGTCAGACGACGGCTCCTCGGCCGCGGGTGCGTCGACCTCCGCGTCCGTGGTCGGCGAGCCGTAGCTCGCGCAGGCCGTCAGAACCGCCGCGAGCCCGGCGCTCCCGGCACCGAACACCACTGTCCGGCGCGTCGTTTCCGTCATGGTGCGTCCTCCCAGATTGGCTTTCACTTCAGGTACGGCCAGCGCCCTCGCGCCGGTTCAGCGTGCCCGAGGCCAATCCGGTTCACTACGCACTATTACCTGTTCAGGCCACCACGATCCCGTCGCCCTCGACCTTGACCTGGAACGAGGCGAGCGGCGCGGACGCCGGCCCCTTGGTGGCCTGCCCGCTGTCGGCGGCGAACTCGCTGCCGTGGCAGGCGCACCTGATGACGTTGTCCTTGGGAGTGGAGACCGTGCAGCCCTTGTGCGTGCACGACGCGCTGAACGCCTTGAAGACGCCCTTCGCGGGCTGCGTCACCACGACCTTCAGGTCCTCGATCAGCTTGCCGCCGCCCACGGGCACCTCGGCGGTCTTCGCCAGCACCTTGCCCTTGAGGCTCGGCTTGGCCTGCGCCCCGCCCGCGCCGCAGGCCGTCAGCGCCAGCCCGCATGCGGTCACTCCGGCCGTGCCCAGCAGCTCCCGACGTCCCAGCCCGGTTTCCGACATGGCTCCGCCCCCGATCGTGCGTGTTCGTCCGTGCTCGCACCCCGTGTCGCCTTTTGCCCCCCGTGGGTGCTGCCGTTACCAGCGTATTGACGCGACCCCCCGGTCCGGTCAGCGGGTGGTAGGCCGGTGGTCAGCGGGGCACCTCAGGCTTCCGGTCATGACTCTTTCGACCGAACGGCCGCCCGCCGCCCCCGCCTCCGAGCCCGCCCGTCCGCGCTGGTGGCGGCGGCCCTGGGTGGCGCCGCTGATGGTGGTGGCGGCCGCGTTCCTGGCGTTCTCGCTGCCGCCGTACCTGTCGCTGGACCCCGCGCAGTCGCGCGTGCCCGCTCCCGACTTCTTCCCGCCGCACTTCGTGGTGCTGTCCCTGCACGTGGTGTTCGGGTCGATCGCGATGATCACGTGCTGCCTGCAGATCTGGCCGTGGTTCCGCGCCCGTTTCCCGCGCGCGCACCGCAGGATCGGCCGCGTGTACGTGTTCGGCGGCTGCCTGCCGAGCGGGCTGCTGGGCCTGACGGTGGGGCTGGCGACGCCGTACGGGCCGGTCACCATGGCCAGCGACGTCATGCTGGCGCTGCTGTGGCTCGGCTGCACGCTGGCGGGATGGCGGATGGCCAGGCGGCGGCGGTTCGCCGATCACCGCCGGTGGATGGTGCGCAGCTTCGCCCTGACGATGTCCATCATCACCAACCGGCTCTACAGCGTGCTGTTCGTGATCCTGCTGGAGCCGCAGCTCGCGACCACGTTCCACGGCGACGTGTCCTTGTACGTGAGCACGGTGGCCGCGCTGGCCGCCTGGCTCGGCTGGACGCTGCCGCTGCTGGCCGCCGAGTGGTGGCTGGAGCGCACCGCCGCCGCCCGGCGCCGCCGGCGCACGTCCTGACGCCCGCCCGCCCCTCGGGGACGGGCGGGTGCCACGCGACGAGCCCGATCAGCCCGCTCAATGCGCTCGTGCGCTAGGTGCGCTAGGTGCGCTCAGCGCGCTCGCTGCGCTCAGTGCGGTCAGTGTGCGAGGATCTTGCGCAGGAACCGCCCCGTGTGGCTCTCATCCACCAGCGCGACCTCCTCCGGCGTGCCGCTGGCCACGAGCGTGCCGCCACGGGAGCCGCCCTCGGGCCCCATGTCGATGAGCCAGTCGGCGGTCTTGATGACGTCGAGGTTGTGCTCGATGACGATCACCGTGTTGCCGCCGTCGACCAGCCGCCCGAGCACGCCGAGCAGCCGCCGGATGTCCTCGAAGTGCAGCCCGGTGGTGGGCTCGTCGAGGACGTAGATCGTCCGGCCGGTCTGGCGCCGCTGCAGCTCGGAGGCGAGCTTGACGCGCTGCGCCTCACCGCCGGACAGGGTGGTGGCCGGCTGGCCGAGCCGCACGTAACCCAGGCCGACGTCGTTGAGGGTCTGCAGGTGCCGCTTGATCGCGGGAATCGCGTCGAAGAAGCCCAGGGCCTCCTCGATCGGCATGTCGAGCACCTCGGCGATCGTCTTGCCCTTGTAGTGGACCTCCAGTGTCTCCCGGTTGTAGCGGGCGCCGTGGCAGACCTCGCAGGGGACGTAGACGTCGGGCAGGAAGTTCATCTCGATCTTGATGGTGCCGTCGCCCGCGCACGCCTCGCAGCGCCCGCCCTTGACGTTGAAGCTGAAGCGCCCGGGCTGGTAGCCGCGCACCTTCGCCTCGGTCGTGGCCGCGAACAGCTTGCGCACGTGGTCGAAGACCCCGGTGTAGGTGGCCGGGTTGGAGCGCGGCGTGCGGCCGATCGGCGACTGGTCCACGTGGACGACCTTGTCCACTTGGTCCATGCCGTTGATCCGCGAGTGCCGCCCCGGCACCGTGCGCGCGCCGTTGAGCTCCTTGGCCAGCGCGTTGTAGAGGATGTCGTTGACCAGCGTCGACTTTCCGGACCCCGACACGCCCGTCACGGCCGTGAACAGGCCGAGGGGGAACTCGATGTCGACGCCCTTGAGGTTGTGCTCGCGCGCGCCCTTGACGGTGATCTGCCGCTTCTTGTCGCGCTTGCGGCGCTTGGCGGGGATCGGGATGCTCCTGCGTCCCGACAGGTACGCCCCCGTCAGCGACTCCTCGCTGGACAGCAGGTCCTGGACGGTGCCGGAGACCACGACCTGGCCGCCGTGCTCGCCCGCGCCCGGCCCGATGTCGACGACCCAGTCGGCCGCCGCGATCGTGTCCTCGTCGTGCTCGACGACGATCAGCGTGTTGCCCATGTCGCGCAGCCTGATCAGGGTGTCGAGCAGGCGCATGTTGTCGCGCTGGTGCAGGCCGATGGACGGCTCGTCCAGCACGTACAGGACGCCGACCAGGCCGGAGCCGATCTGCGTGGCCAGCCGGATGCGCTGCGCCTCGCCGCCCGCCAGGGTGGCGGCGGCGCGGTCCATCGTCAGGTAGTCGAGGCCGACGTCGAGCAGGAAGCCCATGCGGGCGTTGATCTCCTTGACCACCCGCTCGGCGATCTGCATGTCGCGGTCGGACAGCTTGAGCGCGGCCAGGAACTTGGCGCACTCGCCGATCGACATCGACGACACCTCGGCGATCGACTTGCCCGCCACCGTCACCGCGAGGCTGACCGGCTTGAGCCTGGCCCCCTTGCAGGCCGGGCACGGGATCTCGCGCATGTAGCCCTCGAAGCGCTCGCGCGCCGCGTCGCTCTCGGCCTCGGCGTGCCGGCGCTGCACCCACGGGATGACGCCGTCGTAGGTCGTGTAGTAGGAGCGCTGGCGGCCGTAGCGGTTGCTGTAGCGGACGTGCACCTGCTCGTCGTGGCCGTACAGCAGCGACTTCTGCGCCTTCTTCGACAGCCGGTCCCACGGCGTGTCGAGGGTGAACCCGACCGCGTGGCCGAGCGCCTCGATCAGCCGGGAGAAGTATTCGCTGGTGTGGCCGCCGGACCACGGGTGCAGGGCGCCGTCGCCGAGCGTGCGCTCGGGGTCGGGCACCACCAGGTCGGGGTCCACCTCCATCTTGGTGCCCAGGCCCGTGCACTCGGGGCAGGCGCCGAAGGGGGAGTTGAAGGAGAACGAGCGCGGCTCCATCTCCTCGAACGACAGGTCGTCGTAGGGGCAGTAGAGGTGCTCGGAGTAGAAGCGCTCACGGCCCGGGTCGTCTTCCGGCAGGTCGACGAACTCCAGCGTGATCGTGCCGCCCGACAGCTGCAACGCGGTCTCGACCGAGTCGGTGAGCCGGCGCCGCGCCGACTCCTTCACCGACAGGCGGTCGACGATGACCTCGATGTCGTGCTTCTCGTACTTCTTCAGCGTCGGCGGCTCCTCCAGCCGCACCACGGTGCCGTCGACCCTGGCCCTGGCGAAGCCCTTGGTCTGCAGCTCGCGGAACAGCTCGGCGTACTCGCCCTTGCGCTGCCTGATGACCGGCGCGAGCACCTGGAAGCGGGTGCCCTCCTCCAGCTCCATCACGCGGTCGACGATCTGCTGCGGCGACTGGCGGGCGATCGGCCGCGCGCACACCGGGCAGTGCGGCTTTCCGATGCGCGCCCACAGCAGCCGCAGGTAGTCGTAGACCTCGGTGATGGTGCCGACGGTCGAGCGAGGGTTCTTGCTGGTGGCCTTCTGGTCGATGGAGACGGCCGGCGAGAGCCCTTCGATGAAGTCGACGTCGGGCTTGTCCATCTGCCCGAGGAACTGGCGGGCGTACGCCGACAACGACTCGACGTAGCGCCGCTGGCCCTCAGCGAAGATCGTGTCGAAGGCCAGGCTCGACTTGCCCGAGCCGGACAGGCCGGTGAAGACGATCAGCGAGTCTCGCGGCAGGTCGAGCGAGACGTCCTTGAGGTTGTGTTCTCGTGCACCACGCACGATGAGGCGGTCTGCCACGGCGATCCCGGAAGTCGAAAGGCGGATAGGTCCACGGGGGATGGTAGACGGCGGCTCCGACAATTTCGGCGGCCCGCATCGCGGGCCGGCGAAAATCCGTCCCTCACAGGTTACGGCCAACTCCCCATAGGACGGAGCCCTTCAACATTCAACCTCGTGACCTGCGGTTTTATGCCCGCCCTGGCACCAGCCACCCTAGGTGGGAAAATCCGCAGGCATGACCGTCCTCCCTGCGTTGCAGGCCGAGCTCGCCGCGGCCACCAACCAGCTCCTGGCCACGGCCGCGTCCCTCTCCGACGCCGACGTCACCGCCCCCTCCCTCCTGCCCGGCTGGACGAGGGGTCACGTCCTGGCCCACCTCGCCAGGAACGCCGACTCCTCCATCAACCTCCTGACCTGGGCGAGAACCGGGGTCCGCACCCCCCAGTACCCCTCGTACGAGGCCAGGACCGCCGAGATCGAGGCCGCTCGCCGCCGTTCCGCGGCCCAGCTGCTCGCCGACGTCGAGGACGGGGCCGCCCG
Organism: [Actinomadura] parvosata subsp. kistnae; assembly: GCF_900323885.1. Lineage (GTDB taxonomy): Bacteria > Actinomycetota > Actinomycetes > Streptosporangiales > Streptosporangiaceae > Nonomuraea > Nonomuraea composti. The sequence continues at coordinate 53,931 of NZ_OOHJ01000017.1, forward strand.
CTTCGCCGCCGCCGTCCGCGACCTGCCCGCCCACGCGTGGTCCGTCCAGGTGGAGGGCATGCGCCCGCCACCCCACCCCGCCTGGTACGTGCTCGTCCGCCGCCTGCGCGAGGTCGGCTTCCACCACGTGGACCTGGCCGCCGGATACGGCCCCGCGGACTGGCCCGCCTCGTTCGTCCGCAGGGAGCTGGCCGACTGCCGCCGCACCTGGCCCGCGGAGCCCGGCACCATCGGCCAGATCGTGCTCCGGGAGCACGACGCCGACGGCGGCGAGCGGGCCGAGGTGTGGCCCGGCCTCGGCCGCGGCCCGGCCGTGACCGGCACGCCACGCGACATGCTGGCCTGGCTCACCGGCAGGTCCAAGGGACAGGGGGTTAGTCTGTTGCCCGCGGGGCAGTCGCATGTGCCAGGTCCCGGGGGCGTCGATCTTCCAGTGCCGCCACCGTGGCTGTCGATGCCGGCCCCCGCTGATCTACCCGCGACGCCCCCGAAGGACTACCCATGACCTACACAGGTGACGTCCAGGTCGGCGGCCCCGCCGACGTGCGCGAGCTGCCCGCGCTGACGATCTGCAAGCTCGCCGTCGGCCCGTACGACAACAACGCCTATCTGCTGCGCTGCACCGAGACCGGCGAGAGCCTGCTCATCGACGCGGCGGCCGACGCCGACCGGCTGCTCGCCCTCATGGCCGACCAGCCCGTCTCCACGATCGTCACCACCCACCAGCACGGCGACCACTGGCAGGCCCTGGAGCAGGTGGCCAAGGTGACGGGCGCGCAGGTCGTCGCCCACCCGCTCGACGCCCCCGCCCTGCCCGTCCCTGTCGACCGCACGGTCGAGCACGGCGACACGATCACGGTCGGCGCGGTCACCCTGGAGGTCATCCACCTGCGGGGCCACACGCCCGGCTCGGTCGCCCTGCTGTACGACGGCGGCCCGGAAGCCGGCACCCACCTGTTCACCGGCGACTCCCTGTTCCCCGGCGGCGTCGGCAACACCCAGCAGGACCCCGAACGCTTCACCCGCCTCTACACGGACGTGGTGGAACGCATCTTCGACCGCCTCCCGGACGAGACGTGGGTGTACCCGGGCCACGGCAAGGACACCACCCTGGGCGTGGAACGCCCCGCCCTCCCAGAATGGAAGGCGAGGGGCTGGTAGCCCGTCCGCTGACGTGCGGCGCACCCCTCACGGGGCGGCGCCGCACGCATCTTCCTGCCTGAACGACACCACCGCCCTCAGTACGTTCCGCATCGGAACGCCTCGGGGTGGCGACGAGCTTCACCCGCAGGACGCCTCCCAGCCCGGGACCCCTCCCGAACCTTGCCCTTCGCGAGCAGGACACCTCCCGGCCGGAACGCCTCCCGCACCTCACCCTCGGAGAGCAGCGCCCTTCGCAGCCGAACACCTCGGGCAGGACACCTCTCGGGCAGGACACCTCTCGGGCAGGACACCTCTCGGGCAGGACACCTCTCGGGCAGGACACCTCTCGGGCAGGACACCTCTCGGGCAGGGCGCCTGGCGGGCAGGGCGCTTGACGATCGTCAACGCCGCTGACTACCACCGCTGCCGACTGCCGACGCCCTGACCGGCGAACCCGCCGACCGGCGACCCCGCTGCGCGGCGAGGTCGCGTACCGGCGTGGTCCGGATCACTGGCGGGCGGCCAGCACCCGCACGATCCGATCGGCCGCGAGGGCGGGATCGTCGGTCAGGCCGACGATCTCACCCCATGACCACCGGTAGAACCACCCCTCCGACAGGGGCACGCAGTCGACGGTCTCGGCCAGCATGTGCGTGTCGGGGTGGCTGATGCGCAACGCGGGCGGATGGGCCCGCAGCAGGGCGGTGAGCCCGCGTTGCTCAAGCTCGGTGGCCAGCTTGCCCAGATGGTACGTGCGCGTGTGCTCGCGCGGCGTGGCCGACATGGCTCCATCAAAGCCGAAGTATGACGAAAAATCCCGTCACTTACGGATCGGTTAGCCTTTGTAGTGCCCGATGCGCTCGGCTTCCCTGCGCTGCTCGCGCTTGTAGAACAGCACCCGCAACGGAATGGCCGCCACGAGCGCGATCTGCATGGTCGCCCCGATCTTGATGGGCAGGTCGCCCCCTTCGGGCCAGGCCACCCAGAACATCAGGAACGCCACGTTCACCATGATCCAGCCGAGGACGACGGCGGCGAGCTGCCCCTTCGGCTTCGGGTACTCGATGCGGCTGACCATCAGCCACGCCACGCCGAGCACGGCCAGCAGCGACCAGATGCTCGGCTGGAACAGCAGCACGATGGAGATCACGGTCATGGCGCCCATCGGGATGGGCAGGCCCATGAAGTCGCCGCTCTTGGTCTTGACGCAGGCGAACCTGGCCAGGCGTACGACACCGGCGACGAGCACGGCCGCCGCCGCGGCCAGCACCGCCGTGAACGGCACCTGCTGCGTGAACCCGCCCCAGATCACGACCATGAACGCGGGCGCGAACCCGAAGCTGATGACGTCGGCGAGGTTGTCGAGCTCGGCGCCCATCGCGGAGGCGCGGAAGCGCCGCGCGACGAGCCCGTCGAACAGGTCGCAGGTCGCGCCGATGAGCAGCAGCACGATCGCGGTCGCGAAGTAGCTCGGCGCCGGCGTGAACCGCCCGCCGTCGACCTGGAGCTGCTGGATGGCTGAGTAGGCCAGCACGCACACCGCGAGGAAGCCGCAGACGGCGTTGCCGAGGGAGAGCGAGTCGGCGGCGGACAGGCGGAACGCCTTGCCCACGGGGCCGCGCGGCTCCTCCTCTTCCGCCTGCCAGCTACCGGCGTCAGCCGCGGTCAATTCTGGTCACCCCCGCAACCGTCTTCTGCCCCACGGACACCGCGGGAGAGATCCCTTCGGGCAGGTAGATGTCGACCCGCGAGCCGAACCGGATGAGCCCGATCCGCTCGGCCTGCTCGACCTTGGCCCCGGCGCTCAGGTACGGCACGATCCGGCGCGCCACCGCGCCCGCGATCTGCACCATCTCGATGTCGCCCAGCGTGGTCTCGAAATGCCACACCACACGCTCGTTCTGGTCGCTGTCCTTGTTGAACGCCGGCAGGAACCCACCTGCCACATGCTGCACGGAGGTGACATTTCCCGCAAGAGGGGCACGGTTGACGTGCACGTTCAGCGGGCTCATGAAGATCGCGACCCGGGTGCGGCCGTCGGGCCACGGGTCGATGCTCTGCACCACGCCGTCGGCGGGCGACAGGATGCGGCCCTCTCCCGGCGTACGGTCGGGGTCGCGGAAGAACCAGAGCATGCCCCCGGTGAGCGCGCTCAGCGGCGCCGCCGCGAACGCCCAACGCCGGTCTCGGCGCGTCAGCAGAGCGGTGGCGGCCGCCGCGGCCGCCGTCGGGAGGAGCCACGGGGAGACCCCGCGCGCGAGCCTCATACGGCTCGGCTTAGCAGAATCGTCTGACACGAACAACCTTTGGTGGTGACTGGACTGGGCGCTTTGCCGTGATGTTACAGAACCCGCAACTATGACACGGCACAACTACACAAAGCAAAGCGCCTCGAAGCCCATTTCGCTAGACCTGCTCCGGGTGCGGCTCCTCGCCCTTGCGCGCGTCGATGCGGGCCTTGAGCAGGCTCGCCACTGTGGTGATGACCATGGTGGCGCCGATGACCGAGAGCGACACCCAGATGGGAATTTCGGGCGCCCAGGAGACATGGCTGGAGTGCAACGCCTCCAATACGAGCTTAACCCCGATGAACCCCAGGATGAACGCCAAACCGTAGCTGATGTAGACGAGCCGCTGCAGCAGACCGCCCAGCAGGAAGTAGAGCTGACGCAGCCCCATCAGGGCGAACGCGTTGGCCGTGAAGACGATGAAGGGGTCTTTGGTGAGCCCGAAGATCGCCGGAATCGAGTCGAGCGCGAACAGCAGGTCGGTGCTGCCGATGGCGACCATCACGATGAGCATCGGCGTCACCATGCGCCGGCCGTCGATCTTGACGGTGACCTTGGAGCCGACGTAGCCCTCGGTGGTCGGGAACGCCCGGCGCACCCACCGCAGCACGATGTTCTCGTTGAACTCCTCTTCCTCGCCCTTGAGGTGCTGGCGGACGATGTTGATCGCCGTGTAGACGAGGAAGGCGCCGAAGACGTAGAACAGCCAGCTGAACCGCTCGAGCGCCGCGGCGCCGAGCGCGATGAACAGGCCGCGCATGACGAGCGCGAGCAGGATGCCGACGAGCAGCACCTTGTGCTGGTACGCCTTCGGCACCGCGAACCGGCTCATGATGATGAAGAAGATGAACAGGTTGTCGACGCTGAGGCTGTACTCGGTGATGTAACCGGCGAAGAACTCCCCGGCTCGGTCACCTCCGGACGTGCCCCACAACAACAAACCGAACGCCACCGCGAGGATGACGTAAAAAGTCACCCAATATCCGGCCTGCCGCATGGAGAATTCACGTGCTTCTCCGCGGTCGACGATCCACAGGTCAACGGCGAGGACGACGAGGAGGCCGCCGATGACGGCGATCCAGGCCCACAGGGGTTCAGTCACAAAGACCCTCCGGCATGCATGCTTCAGCGCCGGAGGTCTCTCCCGCCCGCGGGTCTCCGCGGACCGGCAGCCCCGGGGGCCCCATGGAGCGGGGCGGCACCGTGATGACGAGGCTGTCGCGAAGGGATACTCCCCTCCCTAACCCAGGCAGTATATGAGAACGCATCCAGGCCGCGTAATCATCCTCCGGGCCTTACGCTCGGTACACCCCGAGCACGTTCGTCACGGCGTCGTCACTTCCGGGCATCTCCCGGCCGCGCCGCGTGGCCGCCTCAGCCAGCTTTTCCGCAGCTCCAGGGCTCTCCAGCACCTCACGTACCGCCTCACGAAACCTTTTCACGTCCCCGTACGGCACCAGGATCCCGGCGTCCCCCAGGATCTCAGGAATCCCTCCCACCTCGGAGGCGATGGCGGGCGTGCCGGTCATGAGCGCCTCCCTGAGCGTGAGCGGCTGCCCCTCCCACCGGCTCGGCATCAGCAACGCGACGGCCGCACCCAGCAGGTCCGGCACGTCGTCCCGGTTGCCCAGCAACACGACCGGCAGCCGCTCGGCATCGATCCTGCGCTGCAGCTCCCCCCGCAACGGCCCCTCACCGGCCACCACGAACAACGGCTCCCCCTCACGCCCCCGCTGCCCCCGCCCCGCGAGGTCTCAGGGCCGCCGCCCGGGAACGCTCCCACCGCACCTGGGGCTCCCACCGAAGCGTTCCCGTCAATCGGCCACGGCCCGGCCGCGACGTCGAGGAGCGTCTCCAGCCCCTTCTGCTGGGCCAGCCTGGCGACAGTGAGCAAGATCGGCCGATCCCCGGCCCCCAGCTCGTCCCTGACCTCCTGGGGCGTCCGACGGGCCGGCCGGGGCGCGGGCGCCGCCACCAGGGCCGCCCGCACGTCACGGGCCCCGAGCCGCCGCATCCGCTCGGCCAGGTCCGGCGAGACGGTCAGCACGTGCCCGGCCCGCCGCGCCACGATGCGCTCCAGCACGCCGTACACCAGCCCGACGAACCCGCCCGCGGTCAGCGCGTTGTGCAGGGTCACGACCGGCCCGCGCCGCCCGAGCGCCGCCAGCGCCCCGGCCCGCAGCCCGTGGGCGTGCACGACGTCGGCGCCCCGGGTCAGCCGCCGGATGGCGAGCACCGCCCGCAGGTCGTTCACAGGATGCGGCCGGTCGGAGACGGCCACCTCTGCGAACCTGGCCCCCGCGCCGCCGAACGAGAACTGCTCCTCGACGCTGCGCGGCCCGACCACGAGCACCTGGTGCCCCCGCCGTACGAGCCCCTCCACGAGCATCAGCACATGCCGCCCGGTGCCGCCGGACGTCGTGCCCAGCACGAAAGCCACCCGCACGCCCCGCTCCCTCCTCGTCCCGTCACCCACGATCCTGCCCACGCACTGATGAGCACCCCACCGGCGAGCACCCCGCCGACAAGCCGCCCGCCACTCCCCGGACGCCGCCAAAGCCCCGGCCGACCGAATAACCCGTCACTCGGCCCCCCCACGCCCGAACCACTCAGGCGCCTGAACAACCCCGCACCCGAACCACTTTGGCGCCCGACCAACCCGCGCCCGAACCACACGGACGCCCGAACAACCCCGCGCCCGAACCACACGGGCGCCTGAACAACCTGCCGCCCCAACAACTGAGCCCCTCTGACGCCACCGAAGAAGACCTCAGTCCCGCGCGAGGAAACCTCAGCCACCCCTCCGCAACAACCCGGTCACCACCTCGGCGTCCCCCCGATCCACCAGAGCCACGACCGCCCGCCCACGACCAGCGCGACCACCGCGCCCAGCACCGCGGCCCCACGTTCCCCCACACCCGCTCACATCGAGCATCGCCACCGCCCCGCCCCGCCACAAACCCGAGCCCCCTCCGCCGACCGCCGCCCCCCGGCCCTGACGAGCCCGGCCACGGCCGCACGGCCGCGCGCCCGCGCCACCGACCACAGCAGCATGCCGCCGCCCACGCTCATGCCCACGCTCATCCCGAGCGCCATCCCGCCGATCTTCCATTCAGCAGGCAGCACCAGCACGAAGACGACCTGGGCGACGATCACGACGCCCCACCCGGTCACGGTGCCCACGGCGGCCGCGCGCCCCCGCCCCGCCGCGTACAGCACCCGGCTGAGGTGCGCGATAAGCCCGTAGCCGACCAGCCCGGGCGTGAACAGCGCGATGGCCGCCGCCAGCTCCCCCGGCGGCACCTCGCTCTTGCCGGCCAGGAACACCACCGCGCCGGGCCCCGACGCGGCGGCCAGCACCCCGGCGGCCAGCCCCGACACCAGCACGACCGCCCGGGTGGTGCGCGCCGCCAGCGCCGCGAACGCCTCGGGATCGCCCGCCTGGGCCGACAGCCGGGGGAACGCGCTGGTGGCGATGGGCACGGCGAGCACCGCGTACGGCACCAGGTAGATCGCCCACGCGTAGTTGTAGACGGTGATGGCGCCGTTGCCGATCGCGTGGTTCGACAGCACCAGCACCACGATCATGGCGGCCTGCTGGGCCAGCAGCCCCGCGATGCCCGCCACGGCGAGCCTGCGCACCTGCCCGGCCAACCCGTCGGGGAAGCGTAACGTGGGCCGCCACCGCAGCCCCAGCCGCGCCACGGGCCCGATCACGGCCAGCACCAGCGACAGCACGCCCAGGCTGGTGCCCACCGACAGCGCCAGCTCCGCGGGCCGCGGCACCGCCCCCGGGTCGATCCTGCCCGCGCTGAGCGGCACGAACAGCAGGTAGGCGACGATCACCACGATGCTGGACACCAGGGGCGCGACCGCGGGCCCGGTGAAGCGCTGGTGCGACTGCAGCACGCCGTAGAGCACGACGGCCACGCCGTACAGGGGGATCTGGGGGGCGAAGACGACCAGCATGCGGGTGGCGACCGCGCTCACGTCGGCGACCTCGCACCCTTTGACGGCCTCGCCGAAGAACAGCCCGACGATCGGCCCGGCGAACAGCGCGAGCAGCACGCCCAGCGGCACGAGCACGACCAGCACCCACGTGAGCAGCGCCGAGCCGATCCGCCCGGCCCGCTCGCGCGCGCCCTCGTCGGCCGCGCCGGCCAGGACGGGGACGACCAGGCCGGCCAGCGCGCCCCCGGCCACGACCTCGAAGACGATGTTGGGGATCTGGTTGGCCGTCATGTAGGCCGTGGACAGGCAGTTGGTGCCGACGGTGCCGGCGAAGGCGTACTGCTTGGCGAAGCCGATGACGCGCGCCAGCACGGTGATCGCCCCGATGAGCATCGCGCCGCCCGCGACGCCCCGCGCCGTCACCGCTTTCACCCGGCCTCCCCGCCTCCGGCCCGCGTCACGCTCACGCAGACATCCTGGCAGGCCGGACCGACAATCGCGGAACGCGGATCACACGGGGTCGACCGGGCGGCGGCCGAGCATGTCGATGGCGTTGAGCACGCGGTTGCCGGCGATGACCTTGGTGAAGCTGACCTTCTCCGCCGCCGCCGTCAGTGCCGCGACGGTGCCCAGGAGGGCGTACCGGCCGGGCCTGCCGAGCTGGGTGACGGCGGCGAGGCCGAGCAGGGCGCCCAGGGCGTTGGCGCCGGCGTCGCCGAGCATCGCGCGCTCGCCGAGGTCTTCGGGCAGCAGCGCGGCGGCGGCGCCCAGCGGGACGGCGGCCAGCGCGGCCGTGGCGGGCGAGCCGCGCAGCAGCGTGGCGGCCAGCAGCGGCCCGCCGGTCAGCAGGCCGACCTTGATGGCGCGGCCGGGGCGCAGGTCGAAGAGGTTGGCGAGGTTGGCGGTGCCGGCGATGGTGACGCCGTTGGCCAGGGTGTCGAGGGGGCCCTCGGAGACGAGGGCGGCGGCGGCCAGGCCGCTGGCGCCGATGCCGAGGATCTTGACGGCGCCGCTGGTGACCTCGCCGCGGGCCAGCGCGCTCAGGTGCCCCTTGAAGCCCTTGGAGGAGGTGGTGCCGTAGAGGTCGTCGTAGGCGCCGACCGTGGCGCTGCCGGCGCCGGCGAGCAGCGCGGCCGCGCGGACCCGCGGGGTCAGGCCGGGCGTGAGCGCGGCGGCGGCGCTCGCGCCGGCCGCGAACGCGGGGCCTTCGAGCAGGGTGATGGGCTCGCCGCGGTGGTTCTTGCGCGTCCAGCGGCCGCTCAGGTCGGCGGGCCGGTCGCGGGTGAACGCCGTGTAGGCGGCGCGGGCGGCCACGGCGCCGATCGCGGCTCCGGCGATGGCGTAGAGCAGGCCACGGGCCCGGCTGGCAGGCATGTCAGCTCCCTGACGTGGTGGTGGGTGACGGGGTCGCGGACGTCATCACGGGGATGGGGGCCGAGGCTCCCTTGCCGATGCCGTACTGGCCGGCCCGCCCGGACATCTGCTCCCGCAGAGAGTAGACGATCGCGACGCGCCCCACCGGCATGTCGGCGGTATCCACCGTGGAGACGCGCTTGGAGACCTCGCCCTCGTCGCGTACGGCGCTGATCGCGTCGCCGGGCGGGGCGGCGGAGTCGGCGGTGCCGGCCAGCACCGTGCCCTGGCTGCCGACGTCGAGCCCGTCGGCGACGGAGACGATGGCGCCCGCCTGCGTCTCGGCGTTCTCCCCTTCGTACGCCTTCTCCGGCGCGAACACGACCGCCAGCGTGGCCCGCTTGACGGGGTCGCCCTCGGTGCTCAGCAGCCCGCCCGCCTCGAACGTGCTGATGACGTCGGCGGTGGCGGGGTTGGGCGTGCCGCCCTGGGCCTGGTCGGTGGTGACGAAGGTGGCGGCGAGCAGCGCGGCGGCTCTGTCCCAGCTGGTGGCGGTGGCGGGGAAGACCATGTTGACCGGTTTGAGTTGGTTGACCAGGCCGTCGAGCACGCCCTTGTTCTTGGGTCGAAGAACTTCTCGCTCAGCGCGACCCGGCCGGAGATCTCCGCGCCCGCCTGGTCGAGCACCTGCTCCGACGCCTCGCGTACGGCGTTGCTGGAGCCCGGCGTCTCCACCAGCAGCACCCGCTGGCCGGTCAGGTCGCCGGACACCAGGTCGCCGGTGGCGGAGATGATGAACTGGTCGTTGCCCGCCTCGCGCCCGCGCAGCGAGTCGATCTGCGCGCGCAGCTCGTCGTTGGACGCGGTGAGCCCGGCCGTCACCTCCTCGATGGACTTGACCGCCGGCCCCTGCAGCAGCGTGGTGCCCAGCACGATCCCCACCGCGAGGGCCAGGAAGATCGCGACGATGGAGACGAGGTGGTAGCGAAAATCGATCACGAGAAGAGTCCGACCAGCCAGAAGATGAATGCGTTCCAGAGGTCTTGCAGGCCGTTGAGCCAGGTGCGGCCGAGGGGCGAGAGGCCGAGCGCGACCCCCATGGTGATCAGCGCCGTGATCACGAGCAGGAGCAGTTGGGAGGTGGTGATGCGGCTGCGGTAGAGCCTGCTGACGCCCTTGGCGTCGATGAGCTTGCTGCCGATGATCAGCCGGGTGAGGAAGGTGCTGGCCATGCCGGAGCGGCCCTTGTCGAGGAACTCCTCCAGGGTGCCGTGCGTGCCGACCGCGACGATCAGCTCCGCGCCCTTGTCGTCGGCCAGCAGCATCGCGATGTCTTCGCTGGTGCCGGTGGCGGGGAAGATGACGGCCTCGCGGCCGAGCTGGTGCACCCGCTCCAGGCCGGGCGCCCTGCCGTCGCGGTAGGCGTGCACGACGAGCTCGGCGCCGCAGGTGAGGGCCTTGGTGGAGACGGAGTCGAAGTCGCCGACGATCACGTCGGGCAGGTAGCCGGCCTCCAGCAGCGCGTCGGCCCCGCCGTCGACGCCGACGAGGACGGGCCGGTATTCGCGGATGTAGGGCCGCAGCGTGGCGATGTCTTCCTTGTAGTGGTATCCGCGCACCACGATGAGGACGTGTCTGCCCTCCATGGGGGTGCGGATCTCAGGCACGCCGACTCCGTCGATGAGAAGCTTGCCCTCACCGCGAACGTACTCCATCGTGTTGACGGCGAACGCCTCGATCTGCACGGCCAGACCGGCGCGCGCCTCGGCCATGGCCGCCTCGACGGTCTCCATGGTCTGCGGCTCGCCCTTGCCGACCACGTCGTCGTCGAGGTAGACGACCCCGTCGCAGACGCGGACGACGTCGCCGTCCTTGACGCGCTCGAACAGCTCCTGGTTGGCGTTGTCGATGAACGGCACGCCGTTGTCGAGCAGGATCTGCGGCCCCAGGTTGGGGTAACGGCCGCTGATGCCGCTGGCGACGTTCACCACGGCCGCGGCGCCGCACGCGACGAGCGCCTCCGCGCTGACCCGGTCGACGTCTACGTGGTCGATGATCGCTATTTCTCCGGGCTGGAGGCGTTTGGTGAGCCTCTTCGTACGCCGGTCGATCCTCGCCACTGCCGTTACACCGGGAAGGCCCTCGACCTTCCTGCCGCGGAGGCCCGGCATTCTGCTTCCCGGAACCTTCATCAAGACCATCCTGCCAGAGCGAAACAGCGCGGAGGCCACGCATAGCGCGGCGTGTCCGCTATGTCACCCAGGATCACCTGTCGGCGGCGGCGAGCCCCAGGAGTTCTTCGGCGTGCGCCCGGCCCAGCTCGGAGTCCTCCAGACCGGCCAGCATCCGGGACAGCTCGCGGACGCGGCCCTCGTGGTCGAGCGCCGTGACGCCGCTGCGCACCACGCTGCCGTCGCTCGCCTTCTCCACCACCAGGTGCTGGTCGGCGAAGGCCGCCACCTGCGGCAGATGTGTGACGACAATCACCTGCGCGGTGCGGGCCAGCCTGGCCAGCCGGCGCCCGATCTCGACCGCCGCCTTGCCCCCGACCCCGGCGTCGACCTCGTCGAACACGAACGTCGGCACCGGATCGGCCCCGGCGAAGACCACCTCGATCGCGAGCATGACCCGGCTCAGCTCGCCGCCGGAGGCGCCCTTGTTGAGCGGCAGCGGCGGCGCGGCGGGGTGGGCCGCCATGCGCAGCTCGACCTCGTCGCGCCCCTCGGGGCCGAACTCCTCGGTCTGGGTGAGCTGCACCACGACCCTGGCGTGCGGCATGGCCAGCGCCGTCAGCTCCTCGGTCACCGCCTGGCCGAACCGCTCGGCGGCGGCCTGGCGGACGTTGGTGAGCTCGGCGGCCAGCTCGGTCAGGCGGGCGGTCAGCTCGTCGTACTCGCGGGTCAGCTCGTCGATGCGCTCGTCGTCGCCCTCCAGCTCGGCCAGCCGGGCGGCGGCCTGCTGCGCCCACGACAGCACGCCCGCGCTGTCCTCGGCGTACTTCCTGATCAGGCTGGACAGCACCGACCTGCGCTCCTGCACGGCGGCCAGCCGGGCGGGATCGGCCTCGACGGACTCCGCGTAGGCCGCCAGGTCGGTGGCCACGTCGGAGATCAGGTATCCGGCCTCGGCCAGCCGGTCGGCCATCTGGGCGAGCTGGGGGTCGAAGTCGCGCACCGCCTCGACGGCCGCCCGCGCCTCGCCCAGGAGCGAGATCACGTCGTGCGGGCCGCCCGCGGCCTCCATCGGGTCGCCGAGCAGCGCCGTGTGCGCGGTCGTGGCCGCGCTGCGCAGCGCGTCGGCGTGCGAGAGCCGCTCCTCCTCGCCGCGCAGCTCGTCGTCCTCGCCGGGCTTGGGGTCGACCTTCTCGACCTCCTCCAGCCCGAACCGCAGCAGGTCGGCCTCCTGCGCCCGCTCCCTGGCCCTGGTGGTCAGCTCTTCGAGCTGCGCGGCCACCTTCTTGTGCCGTTTGTACGCCTGCGAGTACGCCCGCAGCGGTTTGACCAGGTCGTTGCCGGCATACCGGTCGAGCGCGGCCCGCTGCCTGGCCGGCTGCAGCAGCCGCTGCTGGTCCATCTGCCCGTGGACGGCCACCAGGTCGTCGGCGAGGTAGGTGAGCGTGCCCACGGGCACCGTGCGCCCGCCCAGCCACGCCCGGGACCTGCCCTCGGCCGAGACCGTGCGGGAGATGATCAGCTCGCCGTCCTCGGCCTCGCCGCCGATGTCCTCGACCTGCTGGGCCACGCGCCCGCCCGGCTCGATGATCAGCGTGCCCTCCACGCTCGCCCGCTCGGCCCCGGGCCGCACGCGCGAGGGATCGGCCCGGCCGCCGAACAGCAGCCCGAGCCCGGTCACGACCATCGTCTTGCCCGCACCCGTCTCGCCGGTGACCACGTTGAAGCCGGGCGAAAGCTCGAGGACGGCCTCGTCGATGACGCCGAGCCCCTGGATGCGGACCTCCTCGACCCTTGGTCGCACTGCCCACTCCCGTTCACTGCCGTGTCTGACGCCGCTGCCTGCGACGGGCCGCTCTCACGCGGCCTGTCGTCGCCCACGTGATCCTACGCGCTCCGCCCTCCATTCACTCAGGGTCGCGCCCTTCCGCGCCAGCCCTGGACGGGAAGCTCGAACTTGGCCACCAACCTGTCGGTGAAGGGCGCGCCGGTGCTCTCCACACCGTGCAGGCGCGCCAGGCGGACGGGCTCGGCGCCCCTGCGGACCTCCACCCGGGTTCCGGACGGGAGTTCGAATCTACGCCTTCCATCACACCACAGAACGCCGCCGGGTGTGTCCGGCAGGATCTCGACGGCCAGGGTGGAGCGGGGCGAGACGACCAGCGGCTTGGCGAACAGCGCGTGCGCGCTGATGGGCACCATGAGCAGCGCCTCGACCTCGGGCCAGACGACCGGGCCGCCGGCGGAGAACGCGTAGGCGGTGGAGCCGGTGGGAGTGGCGCAGATCACGCCGTCGCAGCCCCACCTGGACAGCGGCCTGCCGTCGATCTCGGCGACCACCTCCAGCATGCGCTCCTGCTTCTCGACGGTGGCCTCGTTCAGCGCCCAGGTGTCGGCCAGGACCCGGCCGTTCTGCCGGGCGAGAACATCGACCGTCATGCGTTCCTCGACGTCGTAGCGGCCGGCCACGACGCTGTCGACCGCCGCCGCCAGGTCGGCGACCTCGGCCTCGGCCAGGAACCCGACGTGCCCCAGGTTGACGCCCAGCAGCGGCGTGCCCGCTGGCCTGGCCATCTCGGCGGCGCGCAGCAGCGAGCCGTCGCCGCCGAGCACGATCATGACCTCGGCGTCCTTGGCGGCGCTCGGGTCGGCGGGCACCGCGTCGGCCTTCTCGCAGCCGATCTCGGCGCACTCCGTGTCGAGCACCCGGACGGTGATGCCGGCGTCGACCAGCCGGTTGATGACCAGCCGGGCACTGTCGACGGCGGCGCCGCGCCCGGTGTGCACGGCGACCAGCACGGTGCGATTCATTGCGGCCCTTCCGCGACGGCACGCTGGATCTCGGCGTCGAGGTCGGCGACCTGCGGCGCGCCCTCCCCCTTGCCCAGCCAGAGCAGATATTCCACATTTCCCGACGGCCCGGGCAGCGGGCTGGCGGTCACCCCGCGCACGCTCAGCCCCAGCTCCAGCGCCTTCGCCGCGGCGTCACGCACCGAGCGGGCGCGCAGCTCCGGATCGCGGACGACGCCGCCCGCCCCGACCAGGTCCTTGCCCACCTCGAACTGCGGCTTCACCAGCATCACGAAGTCGGCCCGCGGCGCGGCCACCTCCGCCAGCGCGGGCAGCACCAGCCGCAGCGAGATGAACGACAGGTCTCCGACGATCAGCGTGGGCGGCTCGCCGACCATCTCGGGCGTCAGGTCGCGCACGTTGACGCGCTCCATGACGGTCACCCGCTCGTCGTTGCGCAACGACCAGGCGAGCTGCCCGTAACCCACGTCCACGGCCAGCACGTGGCCGGCGCCGCGGCGCAGCAGCACGTCCGTGAACCCGCCCGTGGACGCGCCCGCGTCGAGGCAGCGGCGGCCCGCCACCTCCAGCCCGCCGAACGCGTCGAGCGCGCCGAGCAGCTTGTGCGCGCCGCGCGAGACGTAGTCGGGGCCGTCGTCGGAGGCGGCCACGACGATCGCGGAGGCGGTGTCGACCTGCGTGGCCGGCTTGCGCGCCCGCTGACCGCCGACGCTCACCCGGCCGGCCTCGATGAGCTGCGCGGCCTGCTCGCGCGAGCGCGCCATGCCACGGCGTACGAGCTCGCTGTCGAGACGGATCCTGCGGCTCACCGGCGGCCCACGGCCCCGTCGGGAGCGCCCTCGCGGACCGGCTCCTCCACCGCGGCCAGCACGCCCTCCAGCCCGGAGAACGCCTCGTCGAAGACCGCGACGTGCTCGCTCACGGGCAGCTCGCCCAGCCGGGCGAGGCCGGCCACGATGGCGTCGACCCGCTCGTCACCGGTCTCCTGCGGCACCACACTCATGACTCGACCGTAACGCCTCCCGCGAGCACCCGGGACCTTGGCAGGCGTGTCACGCGTTGAAGCTCATACGGGGGTGCTACTGATGTGGAACGCTACCGTCCGCAAAAGGAAAGAAAGGATGCGCATCATGGCAAGCGTCGAGGAGTGCCGGGCGGCACTGGCCAAGCTCGTCGCGCAGTTCGACGAGATCGACGAGGCCGACCGTGCCAAGCACGTGGTCGAGCGTACGGTCAGCTGCCGGGTCTCCGACCTCGACGTGACCTTCTACGGCCGGCTGCACCACGGGGGGCTGGACCCGTTCACGGAGCAGCCGCCGGCGGACGGCAAGGCCGCCGACGTCAAGCTCACGATCGTGAGCGACGACCTGGTCGCGCTGGTCGACGGGGAGCTGGACCTGGCACGAGCACTGCTCGGGGGGCGGGTGAAGATCGACGCGAGCTTCGGCGACCTGCTGCGCCTGCGCAGACTCATCTGAACGCCCGGCCGCTCGCCGACAACCGGGCGGCCGGCCGCTCCTCCACGCGCGCACCGGCGCGGCCCTGACGCGTGCAGGCAGGCGCTCACATCGCCTTGACGCATGCAGGCACGCCCCCGCAGCGCCCTGACGCGTGCAGGCACGCCCCCGCAGCGTCCCGACGCGTGCACGCACACTCCCACATCGCCCTGACGCGTGCAGGCACGCGCCCCCGCGTCGTTCTGACCAGCTCAGGCAGACGCCAGAGCCATCCACCCCGAGCAGGCGGATGCCCGCACGCCCAACCGCCCACCTCTCACGCGACTTATCCCGACTTATCCCGATATGAAGCGACTTACCCCACCCGCTCCAGCACCGGCTTGACCGCGTCCTCCTCCACCCGTCCCTCACCGGCCGCCGCCCAGGCGGCGGCGCAGGCGGCGCGCAGCCCGTCGATCCGGCTGCCCTCACCGTCGAGCCGCAGCACCCCGTCCCGCCACTCGGCCCGCCATCCACCGCAGGCACCGTCGCGCACCTCCGGATAGGGCTGGAGCAACGCCCCAAGGTCCTCCCCCACGTACGTGGGCCGGTGCCGGGGTTCCGCTGTCAGCACATCCGCCGCCGTCGCCACCCCGGTCAGCACCAGCAGGCTCTCCACCCTCGCGTTCGAGGCGCCCTCGATGTCGGTGTCGAGCCGATCCCCCACGACCAGCGGCCGCCGAGCCCCCGTGCGAATCATGGACTCCCGGTGCAACGGCGGATCCGGCTTACCCGCATAGATCGGCTCGACCCCGGTGGCATGCGCGATCACCCGCACCATGGCCCCGTTCCCCGGCAGCTCACCCCGCCCGGTCGGCATCGTGCTGTCGGCGTTGGACGCCACGAACAGCGCCCCCTGCCGCACCGCCAGCGCCCCTTCCGACAGCAGCCCGTACGACAGCCCCGGCGCGATCCCCTGCACCACGGCGACGGGCGACTCGGCGGCGGTGGAGACCGGGCGCAGCCCCTGGCGGCGTACCGCCATCCGCAGCCCGGACCCGCCGACCACGAGCACCTTCGAGCCCGGCGGCACCCGCTCCGCGATCAACCGGGCGGCGGCCTGCGCCGAGGTCACCACGTCCTCGGCGGTGGCGGGCGCGCCCAGCTCGCGCAGGTGAGCGGCGATGGCCGCCGGCGTCCGGGAGGCGTTGTTGGTGACGTACGCCAGCCGCACACCGTGCCGCCGCGCCTCCTCCAGCGCCTCCGGCGCCCCTGGCACGGCGTGGCTGCCGAGGTAGACCACGCCGTCGAGGTCGAGCAGCAGGGTGTCATAGCCGTCGATCAGCACAACGCCTCTTCCCGTTTGACTCTCACGTTGCGTGAGACTTTAGCGTCGCCCTCGTACCCACCCAGAGAAGGGACGACCATGCCAGAGAACCTCACCCTCACCCCCGAGACCCGCACCGAGCCCTCCGGCGACTTCGACCCCGACGCGCACGCGGCGGAGGCGGAGCAGCGCTGGGGCGGCACGGACCCGTGGGCCGAGGCGAAGCGCCGCACGTCCTCCTACACCAAGGAGGACTGGAAGCGCTTCAAGGCGGAGGCGGCCGACATCACCGCCCGCCTGGCGGACGCACTCCGCTCCGGCGCCCCCTCCGACGGCGACCTGGCCATGGACCTGGCGGAGGAGCACCGGGCGCACATCTCCCGCTGGTTCTACGAGTGCACGTACAAGATCCACCGCGGCCTCGGCGAGACGTACGTCACCGACCCCCGCTTCACCGCCTCCTTCGAGGCGACCGCGCCGGGCCTGGCGGCCTACCTCAAATCCGCCATCGCCGCCAACGCCGCACGCCACAACGCCTGACTCCCTTCAAGCCCGGCGACCCTGCCCGCTCCGGGGTCGCCCAGCTCGGGGACTCACGAACAAGGACTCCCCCACGCCTCTCGAAACCCACAGAAAAAGAGAACCGGACGAAAGGGCGAGGAAACTCCGAGCGAAAGCCACCATCACCCCCAGCCCAAAAGCGCTTACATTTCCCT
>NZ_OOHJ01000001.1 GCF_900323885.1 [Actinomadura] parvosata subsp. kistnae
GCAGGTCCGACTCCCTCGGCAGGAGGAACTTCGCGGGCTCGGCCGCGACCAGCGCGGCGCGTTCCTCCTTCGGGAACCCGAACCCCATCAGGCTCTCGTCACGCGAGAACGCCACGTAGACGATCCTGCCCACGCGGAACTTCACGCGGTCTCTGATGAGGTGCTCCGACGAGCGCGGGAGCGTGCGCGCGAACTGCCGTACGTCATCGACGGTGACCACACGCCGACGGTACTACCGGTTGCCCTCCGCCGCCGAGATGTCCGCGAGCGCGGAGTTCGGGTCCCGCTCCATCGCCAGGTCGCCGAGGCTGACGACGCCGACGGCGCGGCCGTCCTCGACCACGGGCAGGCGGCGCACGGCGTGCGTGCGCATGAGCTGGACGGCCTGGTCGATGCTGGTGTCGGGGCCGACGGCCTCCACGGACGGGCTGCACGCGTCGCGGACGGGCGTGTCCGGGCCGCGCTCGTCGGCGGTCACCCGCACCGTGATGTCGCGGTCGGTGACGATGCCCTTGATGCGGCCGTTGTCGTTGACGATGACCGCGCCGGTGTCGTTGTCGCGCATCAGGCTCGCCGCGACGGACACCGGCTGGTCGGCCTCGACCGTCGCGGGGTGAGAGGTCATCACGTCTGCCACGGTTCTCGCCATGGGATCCTCCTGTAGGTCGGTTCGGCGACCCCCTACCCGGGCGGATGCGCCTCTCACCGGCGCGACGTACCGCGGCGTCAGAGTGCCTTGGCGGCCAGCCGGATCTCCTCCAGGAGCACCACCAGGTCCTGCTCGGTGGTGCCGGGGTGCAGGATGCAGGTCCGCAGCGCGTCGCGCCCGCCGAGCCGGGTGCCCGTCAGGAACGCGTTGCCGCGCGCCTGCACCGCGACGGGCAGGGCGCGGTTGAGCGCGTCCACCTCGCGCGGGAGCGCGCCGGCGCGCGGCGTGTGGCGGAAGGCGGTGATCGAGGTGGTGACCGGGGCGAGCAGCTCGAAGTCGGGGGCCGCCTCGATCATCTCGCCGAGCGTGCGGGCCAGCCCGGTCGTGTGCTCCACCAGGCCCTTGACACCCGACCTGCCCAGGTACGACAGCGTCGCCCACGTCTTCAGCGCACGGAACGGCCGGGTCTGCTCCGGCCCGTACTCGGCGAACCAGCCGAGGTCGCCCGCGTTCTCGTCCACCAGGTACGACGGCACCAGGCTGAACGCCGCCCGCGCGGCGGCCGGGTCGCGCAGCAGCGCGCAGCCGCAGCCGACCGGCACGCCGAGCCACTTGTGCGGGTCGAGGGCCAGCGAGTCGGCCCGCTCCATCCCGGCGTAGTGCGGCGCCGCCCCGCCGGCCAGGACGCCGAGCGCGCCGTACGCGCCGTCCACATGGAACCACAGCCCGTACGACGCGGCCACGTCCGCGATGTCGTCGAGTGGGTCCACCGCGCCGGAGTTCACCGTGCCCGCGCTGCCCGCCACGCAGAACGGCCGCAGCCCCGCGTCGAGGTCCTCGGCGATCATGGCGCGCAGCGCGCGCACGTCCATCCGGTACGCGCCGTCCACCGGCACGAGGCGGACGTTGCGCGAGCCGAGGCCGAGCAGCTGGGCCGCCTTGTGCAGGCAGCTGTGGCCCTCCTCGGTGACGTACATGACCAGGGGCGGCCGCCCGGACAGGCCCTCCTCGCGGGCGTCCCAGCCGTCGGCGAGCGCCGCCTGCTGGCGGGCGGTGGCCAGGCAGATCACGGTCGCCATGGACGCGCCGCTGGTCAGCAGGCCGCCGCCGGGCGGGTGCGGGAAGCCGACGAGGCCGGCCAGCCAGCGCACCACCGTGCGCTCCAGGTGCGGGCCCGCGTGGTCGCCGCCGGCGCAGCTCGGGTTGAGCGCGGCGGCCAGCGGCTCGACGAGGACGCCCGCCGGGTTGGGCGGCGAGTTCACCCAGCCGAAGAAGCGCGGGTGCCCGTTGCCCATCGGGTACGGCAGCACGTGCTCGCGCGCGTCCTCCAGCAGGTCGTCCAGCGCGCGCCCGGTCTCAGGCAGCTCCTGGCCGGTGAGCCAGGCCAGCTCGCCGTCGGGCACCGGCCGCCACACCGGCCGCTCCGCGACGCCCTCCAGGTGGTCGGCCATGATCCGGGCCGCCTTGGCGCCGGCCTCGCGCAGGTCATGCATCGGGGGATTCCCTCCGTGGTTCGTGCTGCCCGACTCCACTCACCTCCATGGCGAGGTAGAAGACGCAGTCGGTGGTGCCGTCGTTGGCGTAGGCGTGGCGGCAGTCGCCCGGGTAGTAGGCCGAGTCGCCGGCCGCAAGCTCGTACGGCCTGCCGTTGATCGTCAGCCGCAGGCTGCCGTGCTCGACGGCGAGGTACTCGCGCGAGCCGGGCGCGTGCGGGCTGAACTCGCCCGCGTCCACGCCGGGCCCGATGGTGGTGCGCATGAACTCGAACTCCACGTCGCCGAGCACCGGCGACAGCACCCGCCGCTCCCAGCCGGACGGGTCGCGCAGCACCCGCTGCTCGCTGTGCCGCAGCACCCGCATCGCGCTGTGCGCGGGCTCGTCGAGCAGCCGCGCGATGGACGTGCCCAGCGCCGTGGCCAGCCGGTCGAGCACCAGGACGGTCGGCGTCTTCGTGCCCCGCTCGACCTCGGAGACCATGCTCCTGCTGATGCCGCTCAGCTCGGCCAGCCGCTCGATGGACAGCCCGCGCGCTTGCCGCTCGCCCCGGATGCGCTGCCCCAGCTCGCCCATGGACAGGCCGCTGGACAGGACCCCTTCGCCGTTCATTCCTCCACTATAGCGGTGCTTTATCCGCTTTAGTGGATTCCTGGTACGCCGCCAGCACCTGCTTGCGGCGCTTGGCCGGCAGGCGGTCGATGTAGAGGTAACCGTCGAGGTGGTCGCACTCGTGCTGCAGGCAGCGGGCCAGCAGGCCGCTGCCCTCGACCGTGACCGGCTCGCCGTTCACGTCGGATCCGCGCACGGTCGCACGGTCGGGACGGGGGAGCGGCGCGTACTGGCCGGGCACGGACAGGCAGCCCTCGTCGCCCGCGTCGAGACGCCGCTCGCCGAGGCCGGGCACCTTCAGCTCCGGGTTCACGACCACGCCCTTGTGGCGCACGCCCTCGGCGTCGGGGCAGTCGTAGACGAACACGCGCAGCGGCACGCCGATCTGGTTGGCCGCCAGGCCCACGCCCTCGGCCGCGTACATGCTGGCGAACATGTCGTCCACGAGCGCCGCCAGCTCGCCGTCGAATCGGGTGACCGGCTCGCACGGGCTGTGCAGCACCGGGTCGCCCACGGTCACGATCGGCCTGGCCTGTCCTGCCACCTGTGCTCCTTCCTCGGAAGATTCCCGGCAAAGTGTACGCAATCCGCGCCGTGTCTCGACATGCAAGACGTTCTCTCTTGAATAGTGAGACCAGCGCTAGGGTGGTCGGCAACGTCATCGAAAACGAGGGAGTTTCGCCGATGGACGCCGTCTACACGCATGGCCACCACGAGTCCGTGCTGCGCTCGCACCGCTGGCGCACCGCCGCGAACTCGGCCGCGTACCTGCTGCCCCACCTCAAGCCGCACATGAAGATCCTTGACGTGGGCAGCGGCCCCGGCACGATCACCGCCGACCTGGCGGCGCTCGTCCCCGACGGGCACGTGACGGCCTCCGAGGTCACCGCCGACGCCCTCGACCTGGCCAGGGCCGAGGTGACGGCGAGAGGGCTGCCGAACGTGGACTTCGCCGTCGCCGACGTGCACGCGCTGGCCTACCCCGACGACACCTTCTGCGTCGTGCACGCCCACCAGGTGCTCCAGCACGTCGGCGACCCCGTGCGGGCGCTGCGCGAGATGGGGCGGGTCACCAAGCCGCGCGGGTTCGTCGCCGCCCGCGACAGCGACTACTCGGCCTTCACCTGGTGGCCGCGCATACCGGCGCTGGACGAATGGCTCGCCCTCTACCAGCGGGTCGCGCGCGGCAACGGCGGCGAGCCCGACGCCGGGCGGCGGCTGCTGTCGTGGGCCCGGCAGGCGGGCTTCGAGGACGTCACCGCCACCTCCAGCACCTGGTGCTTCGCCACCCCCGAGGACCGCGCCTGGTGGGGCGGCATGTGGGCCGAGCGCGTCCTGTCATCGGCCATGGCCGAGCGGGCCCTCGCCACCGGCGCCGCCACCGAGACCGACCTGCGGCGCATCTCCGACGGGTGGCGGGAGTGGGCGGCGGCCGAGGACGGCTGGCTGTCGATCCTGCACGGCGAGATCCTCTGCCGCATCCCCGCAACCGCGACCTGACCGGCGCGCCATAAGGTGTCGCTCGTGCCCGCCGTGCGATACCACGATTTCCGCGCATACCTGCGGCGACGGCTCCCCGAGGCCCGGCCGCTGCTGGCCGCCATGGAGGCGGAGGAGGCGGAGGACGCCGCGGAGGCGCCCGGCATGGCGCCGGCGGACGCGTACGGCGTCATGTCCGTGATCTTCTGGTGGGGCGTCTTCGAGCCCGCCCTGCGCGCCGGTGACGAGCGGCTGGCCGCCGAGTGCTTCGGGATCGTCGAGGAGCTCATGCGCGACGCCGACGAGAACCTCGCCCAGGTGCTGTACATCCGCGTGCTGGAATGGCTCATGGCCGAGTGGCGGGAGCAGAGCGCCCGGCTGGGCGGCGAACTGCTGCGCGATCTCGTCGAGGCGACGAGCTGAGCTGCTGCGCGACCTCGTCGAGACGACGAGCCGAGCCGCCGGCGATCGGAGGAGCGTCAGAGGCCGATCGGCGGAGCGTCAGAGGCCGAGGGTGCGGGCGCGCTGCCACTGCGGGTCGCGGTAGAGCACCATGTCCGTGCCCACCATCTCGTCGGGCGCCGACAGCATGGTGATCTCGCCCGCCGCCTGCAGTTGCAGCAGCAGGTCGCGCACCCGCGGCCCGACCGGCAGCCGCCCCGCGGGCAGCCCCAGCCCGTTGCGGACCGTGTCGGCCACCTCCGACAGGCGGAACGGGCCGTCGAAGCCCGCCACGACGCCGCGCACGACCGTCATCGTGATCAGGTGCTCGGCCTCGGCGTGCGCGAGCTGCCAGTTGACCTGCTCCCGGCGCCGGCCGCTGCCCGCGCACGAGGTGCAGGGGCGGTTCAGGCCGGGCGCCACCTCCTCCTCGGTCGAGCCGAGGCAGGCCGAGCACAGGCCGTTCTCGGCGGCGTGCAGCTCGGCGGACATCCGGCCGCCGAGGATCACGCCGCAGCCGCAGGCGAACGTGTCACCCAGGATGCCGGTCTGAGGGGAGATCGCATGCTCAGTCACCGAGCCGACTCTACCGCCGCCGCCCGCCGCCGCGTGCCGCGACCGTCACGACCGGCACATCCCCGCAGGCCGGAGCCGCCGTGATCGGGGTCGCCTCCGCAGGCCGGAGCCGCCGCGATCGGGGTCGCCTCCGCAGGCCGGAGCCGTCGCGATCATGGGCGCCTCCGCGGGCCTCATCCGCGCAGGTCGGCCAGGCCGCGCAGCCGGCGTAGCGCCTTGCGGGCCGCGGCGGCCACCCGCTCGTCCGGATGGTGCTCGATGAGCACGCGCAGCACCTGCCCCGTCCACGGATGGTCCCCGAACGCCAGGATCGCGATCGTGCCCGCCTGCTCCTCCGCCTGCATGCCCATCGCGATCGACTCGATCACCTCGCCGGTCTCGCCGCCGAACTCCAGCAGCGCCGCCGCCATGTCCACCAGCACCCACGCGATCTCCTCGGGCGACGGCTGCCGCTCCTCCTTGCCGATCCTGGCCGCGATCACCGCGCCGAGCTTGGGCTCCTCCAGCAGCCGGGTCAGCGCCTGCCGCCCGTCCTCGCCGAACGCCGTCCACAGCAGCTCCACGCCGACGGCCCGGCTGAGCGGGCTCACGGTGCCGAGCACCGAGGCGATCTCGTCCACCGCCTGCCGCTCGTCGCGGCCCTTCAGCCAGCCGGCCAGCTCCTCGCCGCGCTCGCTCTCCGGGTAGGAGCGCAGGCCGTGCAGCAGCGTCGCCGCGTCGGCGTCCGCGAGCGTCCCCATGACGGGGATGTCCTGCCCGGTCGTCTCGGCGATGATCTGCCGCGCCACCCACAGGCCGAGCCAGCTCAGCGTGTACGGCTCCGCCTGCCGTACCAGGCCGAGCCCCGTCAGCGTCTCGGACGCCTCGCCCCTGAGCGGCTCCCTGGACAGGAACAGCCGCACCAGCTCCAGCAGCAGCCCTTCGTCCTCGGCCAGCCGCTCCCGGCAGCGCGCCGCCCAGAAGGCCAGCACCTCGGTGTCGTCGCCCTCCGGCTTCAGCTCCTCCGCCAGGGGCGCGGCGCGCACGGCGGCGGCGAGGGTGGCCTTGGCGGGCAGCCGGATCGGGGGCTGGAGGGGCAGTGTGTCGTCGTCGTGGTAGGAGCTCACCCGCCCATCCTGTCGTGAGATTTCCGCTAAGGTACGCGCTGAGGCCGAAAAGTCAGAAGAAAGGAGGCGCGAGAAGATGTTCGGCATGTTCACGGGCGTCCGCCGCGCCCGCTTCTGCTTCTCGGAGGATTCATGCGTTTCCGTCCCGCCGTCGAGGACGATCTAGACCGCCTGCTCGGCTGCGTCGTCGACGAGTCCATCAGCTGGTCCCACCCCGACCGGCTGCTGTCGTTCCTGGAGGACGGCGCCTACGGCTACGACCGCATCTGGCTCGCCGAGGACGAGCCGGGCGGCGAGATCAAGGCCCGCGCCGTGTGGTGGAGCTTTCCCGGCAACGACCGGCCGCTCGCCCTCGACTGCCTGTACGTCGCCCCCTCGGTCCCCGACCGGGTGGGCCTGGCCGCCGAGCTGCTGACCCGGGCCCACGACGCCTTCGGGAAGTCGCCCGCGTACCACGTCTTCGTCTCGGGCGGCTGGCGCGACGACCCCAAGGCGAGCGCGGCCGTCGCCTGGAGGTGGGAGGCCGCCGGGCGCGCCGGGCTGACCGACGAGCTCGAACGCCTGCGTTACGAGTGGACGGCGGACGAGGCGGAGGTGCCTGAGCCGTCCGACCGGCTGGTCTTCCGCGGGGATGACGACGACGAGGCGTTCGTGGCCGCGTTCATGCGGGTGGCGGCCGGGACGCTCGACCACCACACCCGCCAGGCCGTGGCCACCATGGGAGCGGAGGCGCAGGCCCGCGAGGACGTCTCCGACTACAGGCAGATGCCGGGGGAGCGGGCGTGGTGGCGGCTGGCCTACGACAAGGCCGGGGAGCTGGTGGGGGTCGCGCTGCCGTCGGCCAACAACGGCGGGCCCGTCGTCGGCTACCTCGGGGTGGTGCCGGAGCAGCGCGGCCACGGCTACGTGAACGACCTGCTCGCCGAGATCACCCGCTTCCATGCCGAACGCGGGGTGCAGCGGATCGTGGCCGACACGGACGCGGGCAACGTGCCGATGGCGCGGGCCTTCGAACGGGCCGGATACCGAAATTTCGCCATAAGGCTGGTCCTGTCGGCGGATCCCGTGAACGCGTGATGCGCGGCGGCCCCCGTACCCGGCATTGTTGATCACATGACTTGGGATATCGAAAAGCTCGACATCGACGCCTACCTCAGGCGGATCGGGTACGACGGGCCGCACACCCCGGCGGCGGGCACCCTGCGCGCCGTCCACCTGGCACACGTGCGCGCCATCCCCTTCGAGAACCTCGACGTGCTCCTCGGCCGGGACATCTCCCTCGACCTCGGCAGCCTCCAGGACAAGATGGTCACCGGCGGGCGCGGCGGGTACTGCCACGAGCACAACCTGCTGTTCGCCGCCGCCCTCGAACGCCTCGGCTTCACCGTCACCCGCCACCTGGCCAGGATCCGCCTCGGCGGCCGCCGCCACCTGCCGCGCTCCCACGCCATGCTCACCGTCGTGGCGGAGGGCCGCACGTGGCTGGCGGACGTCGGCTTCGGCGGCGAGGGCCTGGTGGAGCCGATGCCGTTCGAGGAGGGGGCGTCGGTGCAGTCGGGGCCTTGGCGGTGGCGGCTGGCGCGCGAGGACGGCTTCTGGGTCCTGTACGCGGGGGAGGAGCAGCTCTACGCCTTCCGGCCGGACGAGCCGCAGCTCCCCAGCGACTTCGAGGTCGCCAACTACTACGTCTCCCACCACCCGCAGTCCCCCTTCACCCGCCACGTCCTCGCCCAGCGCACGACCGCCGACTCGCGGGTGCGACTGGAGGGACGGAGCTTCGCGACGGCGGCGGAGCTCGCGGGGTGGTTGCACGCGGAGCTCGGAATCGACATCACACCACACGACGCCGAGACCCTGCTCCCCCTGCTCCCGGACTGAGGGCCGTCAAGGGGTGGGCGGCTCGTGCGTCAGCACCTGGCGGGTCAGCTCCACCCGGCTGTTCACGCCCAGCTTGGCGAAGGCGTGGCGCAGGTGGGTGTCGACGGTGTGCGGCGACAGGAACAGGGCGGCCGCGGTCTCCCTGTTCGTCAACCCTTGCGCGACCAGCCGCACCACCCGCAACTCAGCCCCGGTCAACGCCGCCCACCCCACGCCGGGCCTCCCACCCGGATCCGTGGCACCTGGCGATGCGGCCCCTGGGGGAGTGGCGCCTGGAGGTGGGGCGCCCGAGGATTTGGCAGTCAGGGGTGCGGCGCCTTCAGGCGCGGCACCTGGTGGTGTGGTGCCTGAAGGTGCGGTGCTTTGAGGCGCGACGCTCTGGGCTGCGGTGTCCAGAGGCGCGGTGACCGGGGATGCGGTGTCCAGGGATGCGGCGCCCTGGATCGCGCCGCATGCCCGGTACACCTCCTGGGCTTCCTCCCGCCGTCCCGCGTCCTCCAGCGCCGCTGCCAGGCCGAGCGGTCGCGGGCCGGCCCGGTACAGCTCGATGGCCTCCGCCAGCCGCCCCTCGGCGTGCGCCGCACCCGCCGCCAGCGACGCATGGCCGGGGTTGCGCCGGGCCAGGTCCCGCACGCACTCCAGCATGCCGGGCACCGACCGCGCCCGCGCCGCCGTCCACGGCTCCTGCACCACCAGGTACGGCAGCACCCCGGCCGACGGAAGCCGGCCACGCCGCCACCGCAGTTCCTCGGCCACCAGCCCCGGCCCGTCGCCGGCCAGGGCCAGCCCCCGGTCCAGCGCGTCGCGCGCCACCGACGGCTCGCCCCGCAGCAGCGCCACGTGCCCGAGCACCCCCAGCAACGCGGGCGCCAGCGCCATCGCCGAGAGCCGCTCCGCCACCCGCAGCCCCGTCTCGGCCTCGGCCGCCGCGTCGTCGAGCCGCCCCCACGCCAGCAGCAGCTCGGCCCTGAACCGGTGCAGCAACGGCAGCGCCCACGCCGTACCGAGGCGGGAGCACTCCCGCTCGACCACCGCGTAGACGTCCGCCGCCTCCTCGAACCTGTCCAGCGCCGTCAGCGCCGCCCCCAGCCACAACCGCGGATGCCGGTGCGCCGTCTCGCCGCCCGCCGCGTCCGCCATCGCGACCGAACGCTCGGCGTGACGCAACGCCTCACCCAGCTCACCACGGAAGATCGCCACGGTGGACCGCGCCTGCAACCCGACCACCTGCGCGAACACCTCCCCACCGACGACCTCGCCTCCAGCGACGACCTCGCCTCCACCGACGACCTCGCCCCCACCGACCTCCTCGCCCCCGCCGGCCGTCCTGCCCGAGCCCGTCGCCTTGCCTGAGCCGGCCGCCCTGCCGGAACCCGTCGCGTTGCTCGCGCCGGTCGGCTCGGCCGCGCCACTCGCCTGTGCCTCCGCGATGGCTTTCCGCGCCGCGTCGTCGGCCGCGTCGACGTGGCCCGTCATCATCAGCGCGTGCGCCCGGACGGCGAGCAACCGGGCCCGTTCCCGCGCAGGAACGCCCGGCAGGCCGAGCGCGCGGCCCGTGCGGTCGAGGACGGCCCGGTCGTCGCCGGCGTGCTTGAGCGCCTCGGCCAGCCCGAACGCGATCCCCGCCTCCTCGGCCGCCCCACGGGGAACCCCGTGCGTGTCGGCGATCTCCCGCGCCTCGCCCAGCCGCCCCGCCGAGGCCAGCAACCGCACCACCCCGGCCACCAGCCCGCCGCCCGGTTCAGGGGCCGACAGTTCGAGGGCCCGGAGCATCAGGTCGGCGGCGGCCGAGGGGGCGGCGGGGGTCATCTCCTCGGCGGCGGCCCGGAGCTCCCGGATCGCCGCCGCGTCCCCCACCCCGGCCCCTTGGCGCAGGTGCTCGGCGAGCTCCGCCGGCGGCCGGCCCTCGCGCCGGAGCACGGCCGCGGCCTCCCGGTGCAGCGCCGTCCTGATGGCGGGGGCCAGCCCGCCGTACAGGGCCTCCCTGATGAGGTCGTGGCGGAACACCAGCCGATCGCCGTCACCGACCAGCGCCCCCGCCCGTACGGCCTGCTCGACCTGCCCCACCAGCGCGCCCGGCACGGCGCCGAGCAGCCCCGCGACCTCGTGCAGCGTGAACGGCCGCCGCAGGACGGCCCCGGCCTCCAGCAGCCGCCGCGTCTCACCCGACAGCTCGCGCAACCGCCGCTCGACGGCCGCCACGAACCCCGCCGGCAGCTCCATCACCCCGCCGCCCACCGTCACCGGCGCCTCGCCACCCAACGGACCCGCCGACGCCACCCCGCCGTCGCCGCCTCGCAGGGTCACCGATGCCACGCCGCCGCCGTCCACCGAGATCCGGCCCTCCGCGCGCAGCCCGTTCAGCACCTCCTCCAGCAGGAACGGGTTCCCGCCCGCGCCCCGCGCCAGCTCCAGCACCGACGCCCCGGGCGCGGCCCCCAGGAGGAGCCGGCACAGCTCGGCCGCCTCGTCCGGCCCGAGCGGCGGCAGCGGCACCCGGCGCGCGCCCTCCGCGATCAGCCGGTCCACCGCCTCCTGCTCTGGGAGCGGTCGCCGGGCGAGCAGCCACGCCACCGGCGACCCGGCCGGCCCCGGCACGAGCTGCCGCAGCGCGAGGCAGGTCAGCTCGTCCGCCCACTGCACGTCGTCGAGGACGATCGCCAGCGGCCGCAACCGGCTGATCCGCTCGATCGCCTCACCGGCCCGCTCGACCGCCAGGAACGGCCCGCCACCGGCCGCCGCCAAGCCGAGCCCACCCGCCAAGCCGAGCCCACCCGACGAGCCCGGATCACCCGGCGAGCCCAAAACACCCGGCGAGCCGAGCCCACCCAGCGCCCCGAGATCGAGGTCGTCCAGGGAGCCGAGCGCGCGCAGCAGGGTGGAAAGCGGCGCCACCCGATCCAGCTCCGTCGCCCGCCCCACCGCCACCACCAGCCCGCGCGCCCGCGCGACGGCGGCGGCCTCCTCCAGCAGCCGGCTCTTGCCGATCCCGGCGGGCCCTTCGACCACCACGCACCCGCCGCCCCCGCTCAGCAGCACCTCCGAGACGGCCCGCAGCGCGTCGTCCCGCCCCACCAGGCTCACGGAGGACACGGCGGCAGGTTCTCCTCCCGCACCCGCACCAGGAACTCCTCCACCCGCTCCCGATCCGGCCGCTGCGGTAGGACGCTCGTCTCGGCGGCCAGCTCGGCGGACAGGGCGGCCCGCCAGGCGATCAGGGAGTCCCACGGCACCTGCCCGCGCCGCACCGCCAGCAGCCGCTCCCGGTGGGCCCGCATGCCGACGAGCGGTTCGCCGTGCCGGACGAGGTGCAGCCCGCTGAGCAGCAGCCGGATCATGTGCATGGCCTGCTTCCAGTTGGGCCGTTCGGGGTCGAGCCGGCGCAGCTGCGCCTCGGCGTACCCGGCGAAGGAGCGCTGCGCCCGTTCGGACAGGAAGGCCTCGCGCAGGTCCCGCAGCCGCTGCCCGGTGGGTGTGATCACCTCCACGATCGGGGACCACAGGCACTCCAGGACGGTGGGGTTGGCGTCCAGGGCCAGCGCGCAGAAGCGCTCCACCTCCCAGGAGAACTGCTCGGGCAGCGGCCCGTCCCGGTGGGTGGCCGGTTTGTCCAGCCGCCAGAACGCCGAGGTCGGCGCCACGAACACGCCGCGCCGGTCGGTGTCGGAGTCGTCGGTGTCCAGCCCGTACGCCCTCGACCCC
This sequence comes from [Actinomadura] parvosata subsp. kistnae, assembly GCF_900323885.1. Classification (GTDB taxonomy): domain Bacteria; phylum Actinomycetota; class Actinomycetes; order Streptosporangiales; family Streptosporangiaceae; genus Nonomuraea; species Nonomuraea composti. The sequence goes on from NZ_OOHJ01000001.1 coordinate 11,938, forward strand.
ACCACCACGGAAAGGATCACGTCATCGTCCACCCCGATATCTTGCGCCATGGGGCCGCAGGCTGTTCTGATCGACGGGTGAGCGGTTTCGACGAGGTCTACCGGCGCAGCATCGAGCAACCCGAGCAGTTCTGGGGGGAGGCCGCCCGCGGGATCGACTGGGACGTGCCGCCCGCCACCGTGTACGACCGGGGCCGCTGGTTCCCCGACGGCCGGCTCAACACCTGCCACAACGCCGTGGACCGGCACATCGAGCGGGGCCGCGGCGCGCAGCCGGCGCTGATCCACGACAGCCCCGTCACCGGCACCACCCGCGTCCTGACCTACGCCGAACTGCGGGACGAGGTGGCGAGGACGGCCGGCATGCTGCGCGATCTCGGCGTGACCGCGGGCGACACCGTGGTGATCTACCTGCCGATGGTGCCGGAGGCGGTGGTCGCGATGCTGGCCTGTGCCCGGCTGGGGGCGGTGCACTCGGTGGTGTTCGGCGGGTTCGCGGCCAGGGAGCTGGCGGTGCGCATCGATCACGCCCGGCCGAAGGTGGTGCTGTCGGCGTCGTGCGGCATCGAGCCGGCGCGCGTGGTGGCGTACAAACCGCTGCTGGACGACGCGCTGGAGCAGGCGGAGCACCAGCCGGACCGGTGCGTGATCCTGCAGCGCCCGCAGTGCGCGGCGGAGCTGCGCGAGGGCCGCGACCTCGACTGGGCGCAGGCGGTGCGCGGCGCGGAGCCGGCGCCGTGCGTGAGCGTGGCCGCCACCGACCCGCTCTACATCCTCTACACCTCCGGCACGACCGGCTCGCCCAAGGGCGTCGTGCGCGACAACGGCGGCCACGCGGTGGCGCTGCACTGGAGCATGGCCCACGTGTACGGCGCCGCCCCCGGCGAGGTCTACTGGGCCGCCTCCGACGTGGGCTGGGTGGTGGGCCACTCCTACATCGTGTACGCGCCGCTGCTGGCGGGCTGCACCACGGTCCTGTACGAGGGCAAGCCCGTCGGCACCCCCGACCCGGGCGCGTTCTGGCGGGTGGTGGCCACGCACGGCGTGCGGACGCTGTTCACCGCCCCGACCGCGATCCGCGCCATCAAGAAGGAGGACCCGTCCGGCGCTTTCGCGAAAAAGTGGGACCTGTCGGGCCTGCGGCACCTCTTCCTGGCCGGCGAGCGGCTCGACCCCGACACCTACCACTGGGCCGCCGACCTGCTCGGCGTCCCCGTCATCGACCACTGGTGGCAGACCGAGACCGGCTGGCCGATCGCCGCCAACTGCGTCGGCATCGAGCCGCTGCCCATCAAGCCGGGCTCCCCGACGAAGGCCGTGCCCGGCTGGGACGTGCACGTGCTCGACAGTGACGGCGACGACTGCCCGCCCGGCGTCGAGGGGGCGGTCACCGTGAAGCTGCCGCTCCCGCCCGGCGCGCTGCCCACCCTCTACCGCGACGAGGCCCGTTTCACCCGCTCCTACCTCGAACGTTATCCCGGGCACTACCTGACGGGCGACGGCGGCCACCTCGACGAGGACGGCTACCTCTACGTCATGGGCCGCATCGACGACGTGATCAACGTCGCCGGGCACCGCCTGTCCACCGGCGCCATGGAGGAGGTCATCGCCTCCCACCCCGACGTGGCCGAGTGCGCGGTGATCGGCGTGGCCGACGAGCTGAAGGGCCAGCTCCCCATGGGGTTCGTGGTGCTGAAGGCCGGCGCGCGGCGCGACCCCGACGACGTCGAGCGGGAGCTGGCCGCGCTGGTACGCGAGCGCATCGGCCCCGTCGCCGCCTTCCGCCGCGCCGTCGTCGTGACCCGGCTGCCGAAGACCCGCTCCGGCAAGATCCTGCGCGCCACGATGCGCGACATCGCCGACGGGAACCCGTACGACATCCCGTCCACCATCGAGGACCCGGGCTCGCTGCCCGAGATCGCCCAGGCACTGAAAGGAACGTGACGCGCCGGTGACGTCTCGGTCGTCCTGGCGAACAAGCCTGCGCCGGACGGGGCGTACACCGCATGATGGGACATCCCAATCCCCCGGGAGAAGGCCATGATCGACGCACCGAGCTACGCCGACGCCCTGAGGATTCTCGGATGCAAGGACGGCCGGCTGGTCAAGGTGATCGGGTTCGCCGCGGAGGCCGAGCGTACCGGCTGGGCGCTGGCCGGCGGCACCCGCCTCAGCACGAACCTGCGCGACCTGCGCGACGCCGTCATCGCCTACGGCGAGGACGTCGCCCGCCGCCTGCCCGAGCTGAAGAGCGGCGCCAACCGCTTCACCCGCACCGAACGGCTGGCCGCGGCGCACGCCGCGATCGTCGTCGCCGCCTGGTTCGAGGCGCTCGGCGAGGCGAAGCTGCCGTTCACGCTCGACCAGCTCGACCGCGGCGACCGCATCGCGCACGGCGTGCCGACCGCCGAACGCTACGCCCGGCTGGTCGCCGGGCTGCTGCTGGAGCGGCTGCCCACGCCCGAGCCGCACGTCCCCTACGCCGAGACGCGCGCCGCCGTGGAACGTGCCTACGCCCGCATGGCCGAAGCCATGACCGGGTACGTCGGCGGCCTGTCCCTGTGGGACGAGCTGGCCGTCGAGGACCAGCTCGTCCTGCCCCGCCTGCTCGCGGAGGGCCCCACCGCGCACGCGCTGCGCATCTACGACGAGGACTACCGGTCGCTGGCGCTCGACAGCCACGAGTTCGGGGTGCGCAGCCTCGTCACCGAGCGGCCGCCGCCCGCCACGGCGCTGTCGCGGGTGGCGTGGCTGCTGGCCGAGCTGGCCCCGCCCCGCGTCGGCGACCGCCCCATGATCCACCGGCTCAGGATGGCCGCCAACGCCCTCGACCAGCCCCTCCTGCTGGCCGGCAAGCTGCCCGAGGACGTCTACCTGCCGCTGCTCGGCGAGGGCTACCTCACCCCGCGCTGCCGGGTGGCCGAGCCGACCCGCGAATCCTCACCGGCCGAGCGCGGCTGGTGGGAGCGGCAGCGGCTGCTGCCCGACCCCGAGGCGTTCCTCGCCGGGCACCTCACCTCGCTGCGCGCCACCCGCGCGCCGCTGCTCGTCCTCGGCGAGCCCGGCTCGGGCAAGACGAAGCTGACCGAGGTGCTGGCCGCCCGGCTGGCCCGCTCGGAGTTCCTGCCGTTCCGGGTGGAGCTGCGTGCCGTACGCGGCCGCGCCGACGTGGCCGGGCAGATCGAGCAGGCGGCCGGCGAGGTGCTGGGGGAGGAGGTGACCTACCCCGACCTGGTCGCGGCCGGTGACGGCGCCATGCCGGTGATCCTGCTCGACGGGTTCGACGAGCTGGTGCAGGGCGGGCTCAACCGCTACGACTACCTGGAGCGGGTCCGCGAGTTCCAGGCCAGGGAGGCCGGGCTCGGGCGGCCGGTCGCCGTCATCGTGACCGCCCGCACCGCCGTGGCCGACCGCGTCCGCTTCCCCGACGGGCTGCTCGCGCTGCAGCTCCTGCCGTTCGACGACGACCAGGTACGCCAGTGGCTCGACATCTGGGACCAGGCCAACCGGGCACTGCTGGCCAGGCGCGACCTCAAGCCGCTGCCCGCCGAGGCGGCGCTCGTCCATGGCGAGATGGCCAGGCAGCCGCTGCTCCTGCTGCTGCTCGCCCTGTACGACGCCGGCGGCAACGCGCTGCAGCACGACCACGGCCCGCTCGGCCGGGCCCGCCTGTACGAGGTGCTGCTGCGCGACTACACCGAACGCGAAACGGGCGGCGCCCGGCGCGTCGCCATCGACCAGGAGCTGGTGCTGCTCGGCGCCGTCGCCCTGTCCATGCTCGCCCGCGGCAGCCAGGTCGTCACCGACGACCAGCTCGACCGCGACCTGCCCGCCCTCTGCCACGGCGGCGAGGACGACCAGGACGACGAGGACGAACCCGTCGACTGGGCCCGCAAAGCCACCGAACGCTTCTTCTTCGTCCGCAGGCGCGGGCACGCGTTCCTGCACTCCACGTTCGGCGAGTTCCTGGTCGCCTGGCTGACCCTGTACGCCCTGCGCGACCTCGACCGGCGCCGCCGCCTGGCCGGCGACGAACCCCTCGCCGTCGTCCAGGCCGTCGACGACGACCTGCTCTACGCCGTCACCTCCCACTCCTGCCTCGCCGAACGCGCTCCCACCATCGGCTTCCTCCTGGAGCTGCTCGACGAGGTGCCCACGGCGGTGCGCGCCCGCTGCGCCGACCAGCTCGCCGGCCTCCTGCGGCGCGCCCTCTACGAACGCACGCGCCGCCACTTCACCGGCTTCCGCCCCGTACGCCACACCGTGACCCGCCGCCTGGCCGCCTACTCCGCCAACCTCACCCTGCTCATCGTCGCCGCCTCCGAGCAGCCCGTCGCGGTCTCGTCCCTCCTGCCCGGCCCCGACCACCTGGAACGCTGGTCCGCCCTCACCCACCTCTGGAAGGGGCAGCTCGGCACCGACGGCTGGTCCGGACTGGTCACGGCCCTGTCCGCGCACCGCGTCGTCACCGACGGCGTGGAGGACGTCCTGCTCGGCGGCGGCGCCGAACCCAGCGGCATGGGCGACGTCGTCGTCGCCGTCGCCACCGGCCACGCCCCCGCCACCGCCGCCTCCTCGACCTGCTGCTGCGGGCGCTGGGGGAGGGCGGCGCGCTCCCGTTCCGCGACCGCGTCAGCATCCTGGAGGAACTGCTGCGCACGGTGGCCGTCCGCTCACCCGCCATGCACCAGGCGCTGGGCACGATGTGGCACGAGGACGGCGCCGACCACGCCGCGTTACGACGCCTCCTGCGAACGATGCTCGCCGATCCGGTGGACCGGATGACGACGTGGGAACAACTCGTCAAGTCCGGCATCCCCGAAACAGCCCTCTGGGAAATCCACCAGAACACCCCGCCTCCGCCCCCGCCCGGCTCAGGCCCCGGGCCGGGCAGCGGCTAACTCCACCGAGCCGCCCGCCCCCGGTCGCCGCTTCGTCGGCTGGCTTCACCGAGCCGCCCGCGCCCGGTCGCTGCTTCGTCGGCGGCGGTCAGCTCCGCTGAGACGCCCTGCCTCGCCGGTGGTGGGCAGCTCCGCCAGGAGGCGCCGCCTGAGGCTCGGCTCCGTCGACGACGGATAGCTCCACAGGGGAAGCCCCGCCCCCGGCCACCTCAGGACCCGGCCCCGTCGGCAGCGGGCAGCTCCAGTAGGACGCCTCGCCCCCCGCCACCTCAAGGCCCGGCCGCGTCGGCAGCAGGCAGTCCCACCAGGACGCCCCGCCCCCGACCACCTCAGGGCGCGGCCCCGTCGGCGGCGGGCAGCTCCACTGGGGCGCCCCACCTCTCGGTCGCCTCAGGACCCGGGCTCGTCGGCGGCGGCCGCTCCAGTAGGACGCCCCGCCCCCCGACCACCTCAAGACCCGGCCGCGTCGGCAGCAGGCAATCCCGCCAGGACGCCCTGCCCCCTGACCGCCTCAGGCCCCGGACCCGTCGGCGGCAGGCAGCCCTGCCAGGATGCGCCGCCTGAGGCTCGCCCTCGTCAACGACGGGTAGCTCCACCGGAAGGCCCTACCCCCGACCACCTCAAAGCCCAAACCCGTCGGCAGCAGACAGGCCCGCCAGGACGCCCCGTCTCCCGACCATCTCAGGCCGCGGCCCCGTCGGCGGCGGGCAGCTCCACTGGGGCCCCCACCTCTCGGTCGCCTCAGGACCCGGGCTCGTCGGCGGCGGGCAGCTCCACCGTGATCGTCAAGCCCCCCTCGTCGCGCGGCCGAGCCAGGACCGTGCCGCCGTGGGCCTCCGCGATCACGCGGACGATCGACAGGCCGAGCCCGCTGCCCCGGTCCGACCGCAACCGGTCGCCGTGCAGCCGCCGGAACGGCTCGAAGATCGTCTCGATCTCGTACGGTGGCACCGGCAGGCCGGTGTTGGCCACGACCAGCTCCACCCGGTCGGCCCGCCCGCGCGTCGTCACCCACACCTCGCCCTTGGGCTGGTTGTGGCGGACGGCGTTCTCGACCAGGTTCTGGACCAGCCGCTCCACCAGCACCGCCTCGCCCGCCGTGGGCGCGGAGTCCAGCAGCCGGTGGATCGTCACCTCGCGCTCCGCCGCCTCGGCCGCCGCCTGGTCGAGCACGTGCTCGGCCACGTCCGACAGGTCGAAGGGCCGCCGGTCGAGCACCGCCTGCTCGCCTTCCGCCAGCGCGAGCAGGCCGTCGATGAGCCGTTCGTGCCGCGCGTTGACGAGCAGCAGCGACTCGCCGAGCCGTTTGACGTCGTCGGTCGCGTCGGGCCGCCGCACGGCCACGTCCACCAGCGTGCGGTTGATCGTCAGCGGGGTGCGCAGCTCGTGGGAGGCGTTGGCGACGAACTTGCGCTGCCCGTCGAACGCGCGCGCCAGCCGCCCCAGCATGATGTCGTAGGTGTCGGCCAGCTCCTTGATCTCCTCCCGGGGGCCGTCGTAGGCGATGCGTTCGGTCAGGTCGCCGCTCTGCGCCACCCGCTGCGCCGTCTCGGTGACCCTTCTGAGGGGCCGCAACATCCACCCCGCGCTCTGCCACCCGATCCCGAACGCCAGCGCCGTGGCCGCCAGCAGCGCGACCGCGCCGACGTTACGTACCGTGGCCGGTGTGTCGCGCTGGTAGACGGCGTGCACCTGCATCGCGCGGCTGCGCGCGATCTCGTACATGTCCTGATAGCGGTAGAACTCCCGCCAGCTGTCGACCGCGAACTTGGCAGGCGTGAACACGCCGGCGCGATACTCGAGGCTCTGCCGCGCCGCGAGATAAACCCCCGTCAGCGCCAGGCCGCCCAGCACCAGCACCACCCCGGAACAGACCAGGGCGAAACGCATACGAACGCTCATGGGATCCGGTACCCCGATCCCGGAACGGTCTCGATGACCTGGGGCTCGCCGAGCTTCTTACGCAGCTTCATCATCGTCGTGCGCACCGTGTTCGTGAACGGGTCGATGTGCTCGTCCCACACCTTCTCCAGCAGCGTCTCCGCCGACACCACCGCGCCCTGCGCCCGCAGCAGCTCGGCCAGCACGCCGAACTCCTTGCGGGCCAGCGGCACGTACCGCCCGTCGCGGAACACCTGCCGGTGCGCCCAGTCCAGCCGCACCCCCGCCCGCTCCAGCATCGGCGGATCCGCCTTGCGCGCCCGCCGCCCCAGCGCGTGCACGCGCGCCACCAGTTCCTCGAACGCGAACGGCTTCGGCAGATAATCGTCGGCCCCCAGCGACAACCCCGCCACCCGAGCCCGCACATCGGACGCCGCCGTCAACATCAGCACCCGCACCAGCCACCCCTGCTCCACCACGGCCCGGCACACCTCATCACCATGGGTGCCCGGCAGGTCCCGATCGAGGATCAGCACGTCGTAGTCATGCACCCCGAGCCGCTCCAACGCCGCCTCACCGTCATAGGCCACATCCACCGCCAACGCCTCCCCCCGCAGCCCTTCGGCGATCGAGTCGGCAAGCATGCGCTCATCCTCAGCGACCAGAACCCGCACCGTACCCCCCAAGATCCTCAAATGCCGACCAGTGTGGCCCTCCCGCCATAACGCCGACATAACCACACCTTTGGCAGGCTAGCGCCGCGGTAACCCAGAGCCGGCTGCGTCCCTGCCGGTTCAGAGCCAGCCTCGTTCCTCCGCCACCCGGACGGCCTCCGCGCGGTTGCGGGCGCCGGTCTTGCCGATGGCCGACGACAGGTAGTTGCGTACCGTCCCCTCGGTCAGGAACAGGCGCCGGGCGATCGCTGCCACGGTCGGCTCGCCGGACGCCATGCGCAGTACCTCGGCCTCCCGTTGGGTGAGCGGGCTGGGGCCGGTGGTCAGGGCGGACACGGCCAGCTTCGGGTCGATGACCTGCTCCCCGGCCATCACCCGCCGCACCGCCGCGGCCAGCTCGGCGGCCGGGGCGTCCTTGACCACGAACCCGGCCACGCCCGCCTCCAGCGCCCTGTTCAGGTAGCCGGCCCGGCCGAACGTGGTCACGATGATCACGCGACGGTCGCGCAGCCGCTCGGCCACCTCCAGGCCCGACAAACCGGGCATCTCGATGTCGAGCAGGACGACGTCGGGATCGTGCTCCGCCGTCGCCGCCGGCACCTCGTCGCCGCGGCCCACCTCGGCCACCACCTCGATGTCGTCCTCCAGCCCGAGCAACGCCGCCAGACCGCCCCTCACGAGATCCTGGTCGTCGGCGATGAGCACCTTGATCATGCCGCCTCCAGAGGAACCTGCGCGTACAGGCGGTAGCCGCCGCCGGGCAGCGTGCCCACCTCCAGCCGCCCACCCGTCGCCCCGACCCGCTCAGCAAGCCCCGTCAGCCCGTTGCCCTTCCCCCGACGGCCATGGGCGGGATGGTGATGGGGGAGGTGGTCATCGGGACCATGGTCCGCGGTGAGCTGGCGGTCGGTGGGGTGGTCGTCGGTTGAGTGATGGTGGCTGGAGGGGAGGGCGCTGGGTCGATGGTCGGTGGGTTGGTCATCGGTTGAGCGGTGGTCGCCGGACGGGAGGCCGCCGGGTGGGCGGTTGGCGGGGTGATGCTCGGCCGGGTGATGCTCGGCGGGTCGGTGGCCGCCGAAGTGGGGATCGGTGGGGCGGTCCTCCGCTGAGCGGTGGTCGCCCCACGGGAGGCCCCCGGGTCGGTGGTCGACGGGGTGATGCTCGGCCGGGCGATACTCGCCGGAGTGGGGGTCGGTGGGTTGGTCATCCGCTGAGCGATGCTCGGCGGGTCGGTGGTCGCCGGAGTGGGGGTCGGTGGGGTGATGCTCGGTGGGTCGGTGGCCGCTGGGGTCGGGGCGGTGGGGTGGTGGTCGCCTTGAAGATGGGGGGTGGGGTGGCCGTCGTCTAGGACTTCCACTGCTGCCGAAGAGTCGTTCACGTGCAGGCGGATGTGGCAGTGGCGGGCGCGGCTGTGGCGGAGGACGTTCGTGGCGGCTTCTCTTACCGCCCAGGCGAGTTGGGCCTCGGCGGCCGGTGGGATGGGGCCGTCGGCGGGGGAGACGGTGACCTCGATGCCGGCCACGCCGAGGTTGCGGGTGGCGGTTTCGAGTTCTTCCGACAGGGATGGTGCTCGGTAGCCGGCGATGGCGTGGCGTACCTCGTCCAGGGCTCGTCGGGCGGTCTGCTCCACTTCCGTCATTTCGTGGGCGGCGCGTTCGGTGTCGGTGGTGGCGAGGCGGGCGGCGAGTTGGCTTCTGATCGTGATCGAGGTCAGGGTGTGGCCGAGGGTGTCGTGCAGGTCTCTGGCGAAGCGCAGGCGTTCGTTCTCCACGGCGAGGCGTGCGACCTCGAGGCGGGCCGCGTTGAGGCGGGCGATGAGCAGGCCCATGCTCTTCATCGCCGACACGGCCGCGGTCTGCACCACGATGATCAGTGGCACCCACCAGACCTGCGACATCGGCGCGCCGGTCCATAGCAGTGCGAGGACCTCCACGACCACTGTCGCGACCACCGCCATGGCGAAGGCGCGGACCCGTAGTGACGCGGCGAACGCGCTGATCGCGAACACGAACGACGTGTACGCCCACGGCGCCCCGAACAGCGGCAGCAGCGCCAGCCCCGACATGGTCAGGCCGGCCAGTGCCCATGGCAGGGGCGGGTTGGGGAGGGGGCTCAGCATGCGCCACATGATCGGCAGCCAGCAGGCCGCGAACACCGCCACCAGCCCCAGTGCCGCCACCACCGCCGGCGCCCCCGGCCCGGAGGCCAGGAACGACCAGAGCGGCCAGGCGATCAGCAGCAGCCAGGCGGCCGAGCCCACCCTGGCCGCCGTGCGGCCCTTGCCGACATCCAGCTCTCCCACCGTCATGGCTCTCCGACCGTCATACTGCCCGACGGTAACGCCACAGAGCCAGCGCGGCGAAGAGCACCGTCCAGGCCGCCAGCACGGCCAGCGACGAGCCCGACGGCGCCAGACCGTCGAGCGCCCGCCAGCCCAGCGAGCCCGCCGCGTACGCAGGGCTGTACTCGGCCACCACGCGCATGCCCTCAGGCATGGACTCCACCGGCAGCCACAGCCCGCCCAGGACCGTCAGGACGAAGTAGACGATCATCATGGCCAGGCTCGCCACCTGCCCCTTGATCGAGTAGCCGAAGGCCGTGCCGAGCGCCGCGAACGGCAGCGCGCCCGCCCAGATCAGCACCACCAGCAGCGGCCAGGTGCCGAGCGGCAGCCGCACCCCGGTCAGTAACGCCCCGCCGGCCAGCACCACGACGATGCTCGGCAGCACCGTGACCGCGCCGCTGACCAGCTTGGCCGTCACGTAACCGTGCGCGGGCAGCGGCGTGACCGCGAGCTGCGCCAGCCACCCCTTGGAGCGCTCCAGCGCGATGGCGCCCCCGATGAACAACGCGGAGCCCATCGCGCCGTAGGTGGCCATCGACACCATCGTGTACGCCCCGACGTCGCCGATCCCCTTCGGCGCCACGTCGAGCACGAGCGTGAACAGCAGGTAGAGCCCCAGCGGGAAGAACGTGGTCATGATCAGCCCCACCGGGTTGCGGAAACCCCGCGCCAGCTCCAGTCTCAGGTACGACCCCATCAGCCCCGCCCCTCTCCCGTCAGGCTCACGAACGCGCTCTCCAGGTCTGTGCTCTCCACCCGTACGTCTCTGACGTCGTCGAACATCGCGAACAACCCGCGCAGCGTCGCGTCGGAGTCTTTCGTGCGCAGCGTGACCGAGCGGCCCTCGACGCTCACCTGCAGCACCCCCGGCAGGATCTCCAGGTCGTCGAGGTCCGCGTCGTACAGCGTGCACCGCACCTCGCTGCCGCCCACCAGCGACTTCACCGTGGACACGGAGCCGTCGGCGACGACCCTGCCGCCCGCGAGCAGCACCACCCGGTCGGCGTAGTCGTCGGCCTCGGCCAGGTAATGGGTGGCGAAGACGGCGGTGCGGCCCTGCGCCGTCCGCGCGCGTACCTCCTGCCACAGGGCGCGGCGGCCCTCCACGTCGAGGCCGACCGTCGGCTCGTCGAGCACCAGCACGTCGGGGTCGCCGACCACGCACAGCGCGAACCGCACCCGCTGCCGCTGCCCGCCCGACAGCGCCCCGACGCGCCGCCTCGCCAGGTCTTCGACGCCCGCCGCCCGCATCGCCCGCTCCGGCGGCAGCGGCCTCGGGTACATGCCGGCGACCGCCGCCACCAGCTCGCCCACCCGGACGTCCTCCAGCAGCCCGGACTCCTGCAGCAGCACCCCGACCCGGCCCGCCCGTAACGCCTCCAGCGGCGGGCGGCCGAGCACCCTCGCGGTGCCCGAGCCGGGGGTGCGCAGGCCGAGCGCGATCGACAACAACGTGCTCTTGCCCGCCCCGTTCGGGCCGAGCACCGCCACCGTCTCGCCCTCGCCGACATCGAGATCGACGTCGGCGAGCGCGGTGACCGGGCCGTAGGTCTTCGTGACGGCCCGCATCTCCCACACGCTTTTCGTCATGGCAGTAGCCTGCGGGAACGGGTGCCGCCGGGTGTAGTGCCGTACGTCAGCCGGGGCTGTATGACGGATGTCATGGGCGACGGCGTTAGGCGTGCTCCGGTAGCCGTGCCGGTCATGTGATGCGGCGTGGGATGTGCTTCGGTTGCCGTGTTGGTCATGTGATGCGGCGTGAGGTGTGCCTCGGTTGCCGTGTCGGTCGTGGTGTGCGCTGGGTTCTGGGTGCCATGAGTAGGTATGGCGCGGGTGTGCTCCGGTTGCCGTGTCGGTCGTGGCGTGCGCCGCGTTGTGGGTGCCGTCAGTAGGTACGGCGGGGGCGTGCCCCGGCTGCCGTGCTGGCCATGGCGTGCGCTGTCTTCTCGGCGCCATCAGGGGTACGGCGCGAGGTGTATTCCGGATACCGCGCTGGCGGTATCGCCCGTCCGGTGGGGTGTGCACTAGCGTGCGGCCATGCGGACCATCGCCCTGATGTGCGGCATGGCAGTGGTCGTCTACTCCTCCACCGCCATGGCGCTCGGCAACCAGCCGGGCGCCCGGCCGCTCGACGTGCTCGGGCATGTGCTGCTGGCCGTCACAGTGCTCGGGCTCGCCTGGTGGCGACGGCGGCCCGAAGCGGCGCTGGCGGTGTGTGCGGGAGCGGCCGCCGCCGTCTTCACCCTCGGGTACGCGCTCGCGCTGTGGCCGGCGCCTGCCCTGATCGCCCTGTTCGTCACCATCGCTGACGGGCGCCGCAGGGTCATGGGATGGGTGGGGGCGGCGTTCCTCGTCGCGGTGCCCGGGATGGTCGCCGTCGTGCGTGCCGAGGCCGACGTCGTGACCGCCGTGATCCTCTGGACGTTGATCGTCCTGGCCGTCGCGCAGGGTGGGGAGGCGTCGCGGGCGCGGCGGGCGTACACGGCCGAGGTCGAGCGGCGGGCCGCCGACGCCGAGCGAACCCGTGAGGAGGAGGCGCTGCGGCGGGCACAGGAGGAACGGCTGCGGGTGGCCAGGGAGCTGCATGACGTCACCTCGCATACGGTGTCCGTGATCGCCCTGCACGCCGCCGTCGCCGCCGAGGCCGTCGAACGTGCCGGCGGGCCGCCCGAAGCTGCCGCCGCGCTCGGGGTGATCCGCTCGTCGAGCCGGCAGGCCCTGTCGGAGATGAAGGCCATCCTCGGCGTCCTGCGCACGAACGGCCCGAACGGCCCGAGCGGCACGAGCGGCGCCACTGGTACAGGCGCGACCGGCATGGGCGGCACCGGCCGCTCGGGCGGCACGGGTGACATGGGTGGCGCCGGTGGCATGGGCGATGTGGGTGGCAGGAGTGGCATGGATAGCGTGGGTGGCCTGGGCGACGGGGGCGACCTGGGTGGCGTGGGTGGTGGCCGGGGCGATGAGGGTGACCTCCGTGGCGTGAGTGACCTAGGCGATGAGGATGACGTCGGTGGCGTGAGTGACCTGGGCGATGAGGGCGGCATGGGCCGCACCGGCGGCACCGGCCGCACGGGCAGCGCCGGTGGCATGGGTGGCCCGCGTTGCATGGGCGATGAGGGTGACCTAAGTGGCCGGCGTGACCTAAGCGATGAGGGCGGCGTTGGTGGGGCTGGTGGCATCGGGGCCACCGGTCGCATGGGTGGTGTCGGTGGCCTGGGTGGCCTGGGTGGCGCGGGTGGTGGCATGGGCGGTACGGGTGGGGCTGAGGGCGGTCGTGTTCGGCAGGTCCGATTCGTGCGGCATTGCCGTCTTGTCGAGGACGACTTCGTTCCGCAGCCCGGCTCCGCGCAGTTGCCCCGCCTGATCGAGAACGCCGCGCTGCCGGTGACCCTGGATGTCGAAGGTGAGCGCCGCACCCTGCCGGCCGCTGCCGACCTGACCGTCTACCGTGTCGTGCAGGAGGCGCTGACCAACACCATGCGGCATGCCGGCGCCACCAGGGCGAGCGTGACGCTGACGTACGAGGTGGGAGCGGTGACCGTGCGGGTGGACGATGACGGGCGGGGTGGGCGGGCGCCGCACGGGCATGGGCTCACCGGCATGGCGGAGCGCGTCGCGGCCGTGGGGGGCCGGCTCGCCACCGGGGAGGCGCCCGGAGGCGGTTTCCGCGTCACCGCCCGGTTGCCCGCGTGATCACGGTCCTGCTGGCTGACGATCAGCCTCTCGTCCGGGCCGGTCTGCGGGCGCTCCTCGACACCGAGGACGACCTCACCGTCATCGGCGAGGCCGCCGACGGAGCGCAGGCGGTGCGGCTGGCGCGCGAGCTGCGCCCCGACGTCGTGCTGATGGACATCCGCATGCCGGAGCTCGACGGGCTCCAAGCCACCCGCGGCCTGGCCGGCACCGGCGTGCGGGTCGTGGTGGTCACCACGTTCGACCTGGACGAGTACGTGTACGAGGCGCTGCGCTCCGGCGCCTCCGGTTTCCTCGTCAAGGACGCGGAACCGGCCGAGATCCGGCACGCCGTCCGCGTCGCCGCCCGGGGTGACGCGCTGCTGTCGCCGCAGGTGACGCGGCGGCTCATCGAGGAGTTCACCGCGCGTCCCGCCGTTTTGGACGAGGGGCGGCTGAGCGGCCTGACGGGGCGTGAGCGTGAGGTGCTGGCCAGGGTCGCCAAGGGGCTGACGAACGCGCGGATCGCGGAGGAGCTGTTCATGAGCCCGCTCACGGTCAAGACGCACGTGAACCGGATGATGGCCAAGCTGTCGGCGCACGACCGCGCCCAGCTCGTCGTCATCGCTTACGAGAGCGGCCTGGTCCGCCCGGGAGAGCACGGTGAAGGGTGATCACAGTCAAGGGGGCGGGGCGACGCAGGTCACGGCTGATCACGGTCACGGGCGATCCAGGTCACGGCTGATCACGGTCGCGGGCGATCCCGGCCGCGGGCGATCATGGTCAAAGGGTGATCGCGACCACGGGTGATCACAGCCATGAGCGATCACAGCCGCGAGTGATCACAGCCGCGAGTGATCACAGCCACGAGTGATCACGACCGCTCCGCGGCCGCTCTCCTGAGGGACGCCAGCGTGTCCCGTACCTCCCGCGTGCGCGGATGATCCGCCCCCAGCACCCGCTCGCACCCGCCCAGGGCCCTTTCGAGCAGGGGAATCGCCCGGTCCAGATCACCGACGGCGGCGTAGGCGCGGCCGAGATTGTTGAACGATGCCAGGAGGTCGGTATGGTCGGGGCTCAGCACGCGCATGCGGTCGGCGAGCGTCGCTTCGAGCAAGGGCAGAGCCTCCTGCGGCCTGCCGGTCCTCAGGTAGGCGTCGGCGAGGTTGCCGCGGGCGATGAACAGGTCGGGGTGGTCGGGATCCAGCACCCGCTCGAAGTCGGCGACGACCGCCTCGAACAGGGACACGGCCCGGTCCGGCTGCCCGGCCTTCAGGTAGGCGCCGGCGAGGTTGTCACGCGAGATGAGCACAGCCGGATGGTCATCGCCCAGCACCACCTTCTGGATGGCGATCGTGTCCTCGTACATCTCGATGGCCCGGCGCGGGAGCCCGGCGTCCTGGTACGCGGTCGCCAGGACGTGACGGACGGCCAGCGTGTCCGGGTGAGCGGGACGCAGCACGCGCTCGCAGTCGGCGAGGGTGGATTCGAGGAGCGGGATGGCCGTCCCCAGGTCTCCGGCTTCGCGATGGGCGGCGGCCAGGTTGAGGCGGGAGATCAGCGTCGCGGGATCGTCGCGGCCGAGCACCCGCTCGCGGCCGGAGAGGGTCTCCTCCAGCAGGGGGATCGCCTTGGCCAGGTTCCCGGCGTCCTGGTGGGCCATGGCGAGCATGTTGCGCGTGTTCAGCGCGCCCGGATTGTCCGGCCCGAACACCAGGGCCCGCTCCTGATCGGCGAGCGTCGCTTCGAGCAGGGGGATGGCCTGGTCCAGCCGCCCCATCTTCAGGTAGGCGCCGGCCACGTTGGCGCGGGCCTGCAGCGTGTCCTGGTGGTCGGCGCCCAGCCTCGCCCGGTACGCCGCGTACGCCCGTTCGAAGCAGCCGAGCGCGCGTTGCGGGGCGCCCTCGTCGAGCAGCAGGACGCCGGTGCGGTTGAGCAGCCGGGCGGTCGCCACGGTGTCGGTCTCGGGGGAGGTGCGCTCGGTCAGGGCGGTGATGTGCGGCAGCAGCGCCCGCCAGGCCGGCGAGGCGCCGAGTGCGCGCGGCTCGGGAAGGGCCTCCACGAGGAGGCCGGTGGCCCGTTCGCGGGCCTGCTCGATGTCGGCGGGCCGGCGGTGCGGGTCGTCCTGGCCGGGCGTGCGGGCGACCGCTTGCACGAGCCGGTGCACGGTGATCGCCGCGCCGTCCAAAGCGATCATGTTGTACGCGGCCAGCTCGCCCAGCGCATGCCGGACGTCCGGAGCGTCCAGGCGCTCCAGCAGGGTACGCGGGATCGGCTCGGCGCCGTACCAGGCCAGGACACGCAGCACCCGGCCGGCCATGGGGACGCCGGCCAGCCGGTCGAGGGTGAGCCGCCAGATGCGGGCGACGCTGCGCTCGGCGCCGGAGCCGCGGGCGGCCTGGTCGTACAGCACGGCCGGGCGCTCCCGTAACGCCTCCAGGTAGGCGCGCGGGGTGAGCCTGGCCTGCCTCATGTACGCCGCCGCCTGCTCGACGGCCAGCGGCAGGCATCCCAGCTCGGCCACCAGCTCCCGCAGCCCGTCGAGGTCAGGCCGTCCCGAAGCCGCGGGCCGGTGGCCCATGATGCGGGCGACCAGTTCGATGGCGTCCCGCTCGCTGAGCACGTCCAGGGGAAGCACGCGGGCGTCCAGCCGGTGCCATCCCTCGCCGAGCCGGCTGGTCAGCAGCACCCGGCCGGACGGCGCGCGTTCCAGCACCAGCGTCGCGTCCTCGACGTCCGTGACGTCGTCCAGCACCAGCAGCCAGCCGTCGTGGGAGGCCAGCCAGCCCAGCGCCCGCTCGGCCAGGCTCTCCGGGGGCAGCGCGGAGGCCAGCTCGGGTTGCAGGGCGACGGCCAGCTCCGCCAGCCCGGCCCGCACCGACTCGGGGCTGTCGGCGGTGATCCACCACACCGGGTTCCGCCGTCCGGTCTGCGCCCACGCGTAGCGGGCGGCGAGCGTGGACTTGCCGACCCCGCCCAGCCCGTGCACGGCGGCCACGACCACCGGCCCGGCCGTGCCCAGTGCCTGCTCCAGCTCGGCCAGCTCGGGCCCGCGCCCGACGAACACCTGCCTGTTCCCCGGCACCTTCACCAGCGACGGCGGGGCGGCCACCTCGGCGACCGGCCGCAACGCCGCCTCCGGGAGCACGGTCCGGTACTGGATCAGGTCGCGCCCCGCCTGGTAGGTCCGGCCATGTCCGGAGGCGCGCGCGAACATCCGCATCCCGCCCGCGTCGCTCTCGCTGGAGGAGGCGGTGCCCGTGGCCACGGGCGGACGCTCGTCGGTGGCGGGCGCTTCTGAGCGGCCCGGGTCTTCCTGCTCGCGCATGACGCCATCATGGGGCCTCCACCGAGATCAGGGGCTCCCGAGTTGTGGGCGCTACCGCGATCGGTGTAGCCACGTGCCCGCGCCGGGACGACGACCGTGCGTGTCCCGCGTCCCTAGCGTTGCCGCATGATCCGCTTCTGCATCCGCCACCGCAAGCTCGTCGTGGCCCTCTGGCTGGCGCTGACCGCCGCGCTCGTCGCGGCCGCCGCCACCTGGCCGGGCCCCACCGACGACGACTTCTCGTTGCCGGGCTCGGAGAGCCGGCGGGCCGCCGAGCTCCTGGGCGGCACCACCCCGGAATCGACGGGCGCGCTGGTCGTGTCGGCCCCGCCCGGCCTCGCCCGCGCACTCACCGGCGATCCCGCGCGGGATCCCGCCGCCGGGCTGATCGCCAGGATGAACGCCGTCCCCGGCGTCCACGTGGACCTCGGCGCCCGGCGCGTCTCCCCGGACGGCACGATCGCCTCCATCCCCGTCGACCACCGCGACCAGGAGGCGGCGACGCGGCTCAGGGCGCTCCGGGACGAGTTCCGCCCGCCCCAAGGCGTGACGGTCGAGCTGGCGGGCGACGACTTCGCCGACTTCACCCCCGGCGGGGTCACGGAGCTGGTCGGGCTGGTGGCCGCCGCGGTGGTGCTGCTGGTGGCGTTCCGGTCGTTGGTCGCGGCGGTGGTGCCGCTGATCGTCGGGGTGGTCGGCGTGACGTGCGGGGTGGCGTCGTTGTCGCTGCTCGGGCATGTCGTCAGCGGCCCCGGGTTCGGGAGGTACCTGACGATCATGCTGGGGTTGGGCGTGGGCGTCGACTACGCCCTGCTGATCGTCACCCGGTTCCGTACCGCGCTGGAGACGTCGGAGAGCGTGGCGGACGCGGTCGCCGAGGCGATGCGCACCGCCGGGCGGTCCGTGCTGTTCGCCGGGCTGATCGTGATCGCCACCGGCTCCGGGATCCTCCTGCTCGGCCCGTCGCTGGGCGGCGGGGTGGCGCTGGCGGCCGGGTGCGGGGTGCTGGCGGTGATGCTGACCGCCCTCACGCTGCTGCCGGCGCTGCTGGGGATGATCGGCAGGAGGATCGACCGGTTCGCGGTGCCGAGGCGGGCCGAGGGGGTGCCGCTGTCGTACCGGTGGAGCCGGGTCGTGCAGCGCAGGCCCTGGACGGCGGGGGCGGCGGCGCTGGTCGCGCTGGTGGCGCTGGCCCTGCCCGCGACGCAGCTGCGGGTCGGCTGGTCCGACGCGGGCAACCGGCCGGTCACCGACACCACCCGCCGCGCCCACGACCTGCTCGCCCAGGGGTTCGGGCCGGGGATCGCGGGGCCGCTGATCCTGGTGGCGGCTCCCGCGAGCGGAGACGGTGCGGAGTTGCGCGGGGCGGTCGCGCAGGCGGCCCGCACCCCGGGCGTCGCCCAGGCGCGAGCCGCCGGTGAGCGGACCGCGATCGTGATCCCCCGTACCGGCCCCCAGGACGAGCGCACGGACGACCTCGTCCACCGCCTCCGCGCCACCCTGCCCGAGCCGGTGCTGGTCACCGGCTCCACCGCCGCCGCACTCGACTACGCCCGGCACACGGCCGACCGGCTCCCCTGGGTGGTGGGGGTGGTGCTGCTGGCCGCGTTCGCGCTGCTGGTGCCCGTCTTCAGGAGCGTGGTGCTGCCGCTGAAGGCGATCGTGGTGAACCTGCTGTCCATCGGCGCCGCCTACGGCGTGGTCGTGGCCGTCTTCCAGCTCGACGTCCTGGGCGGCGGCAGCGGGGGCCCGATCGACGCGTGGGTGCCGATGATGCTGTTCACGATCACGTTCGGGCTGTCGATGGACTACGAGGTGTTCCTGCTGTCCCGCGTCAGGGAGGAGTACCTGAAGGATCGCGACAACTCGCGGGCGGTCGCCGCGGGGCTGGCGAGGACGGCGCGGGTCATCACCGCCGCGGCCACGATCATGTTCTGCGTGTTCGCCGCGTTCGGCGCGTTCGACGAGCGCGCGTTGCGGGTCATGGGGGTCGGGCTGGCGGTCGCGGTGCTGGTGGACGCCACTGTGGTGCGGCTGGTTCTGGTGCCGGCCGCCATGGAGGTGATGGGGGAGCGCAACTGGTGGTTCCCTGTCCTGACCTTTCGGAGGCTGACACCCAGGCGGAATGTTACGTAATATCCACACATCACGAGCGTTGGGGGCGCCAGGGTGCCAGGACAGAACGTGGGTGTGGTAGTAGATCCGCAAGTGCCACGCGAGGTGGCCGGTCTGTTACGCGCGAATGCCCCCTTACTGTCCAGGGTGAGAGCCGGGTGGGTGCCGCCCGCGTCCCTGTCCCCGGCGCGCCGCCGCAGCCCCTCCAGCGCGCTGCTGCTGGCCACCACCCCCGTGGTGATCGCGCTGATGGCGGTGCTGCTGGCCTCGCCCGCTCCGGCGGCCGGGTTCGTCCTGCTCGGCTCGTACGTCTTCATCGTCCTGGTGAAGATCGCGTCCATGAGCGAGACCCCCGAGGAGGAGCGCCCGCA
This sequence comes from [Actinomadura] parvosata subsp. kistnae, assembly GCF_900323885.1. Lineage (GTDB taxonomy): Bacteria > Actinomycetota > Actinomycetes > Streptosporangiales > Streptosporangiaceae > Nonomuraea > Nonomuraea composti. Next base: position 31,223 of record NZ_OOHJ01000001.1, read on the forward strand.
CGAGCGCGGCGTGTACGAGCAGGCCCGCTGGTACGACGGCCGCTACCTCCTGCCCGAGGACTTCGACCACGACGCCCGGCTCGTCCTGGCCAGGGCGCAGCGCGCGATCGGGTCGGTGCTGCGCTCCCACGTCAACGCCGAGGGCCTGCTCGACGACGCCCGCAACGCCGTGATGCTGCCCGCGCAGGAGTGGGAGATCGCCCGCCTGCTGGCCAAGCTGTCGGCGCTGCGCCTGGAGCACAGGGAGCTGCTGGCCAGGGGCATCGCGCCCGAGGTGGCCGCGGTGATCGAGCCGCTGGAGCGGGCCCTGGTCAACAGCGAGGCCGCCGTGGTCGCCCGCGTCGAGGCGCTGGAACGTTACGCCGGTCACGTCGCCGAGGCCGAGCGCGCCTACCACGCCCGCGGCCAGATCGAGGAGCTGCGCGCCCGCCTGCCCCGCTACGAGGAGCTGCTGGCCGAGGCGGGCGCCGACCGGCTCGGTACGGCCGAGATCGAGCGGCTGGCCGAGGACGCCGACGTCCTGGAGCGCACCTTACGCCGCAGCGTCGAGTCCGCCCACGAGGCGTTCAGGTACCTGGAGAGCTGACATCACGCCAGAAACGCGACAAGAGGATCGGTAAGGTGCCCGGACGTCCCGCGAAGGTGATAGTCGATCCGGCGGTGCCCGACGACGCCGCGGCCCTCCTGCGCGAGCATCGCAAGCTGCTCCTGCGCATCCAGGCGGGCTGGGTGCCCGAGCACCGGCGGCGCCTGCCCATGGCGGGGCTCGTCGTGCGGGGCGCGGCCACGGCGACGGCCCTGATCGCGTCGGTGTACGGGCTGGCGCTGTTCGTCGCCGAGCGCTACACCCCGTTCGTGGTGATCATGACGGGGGCGGCGCTGCTGATCGTGAGCGTCCTGCTGCGGCCCAGGCCCGACGCCGAGGTGGAGCGGCGGCACGCCCTGGAGCGCGAGGTGTACGAGGCGGCCCGCCGCCACGAGGGGCGGTACGTGCTGCGGGAGCGGCTGGACGAGCCCGCCCGGGTGCTCATGGGCCGCGCCCAGGCCGCCATCGAGCAGGTCGTGGACTCCAGCGTGAACGCCGAGGGGCTGCTCGACGACGTACGGAACGGGGTGATGCTGCCCGCGCAGGAGTGGGAGATCGCCCGCCTGCTCGCCAAGCTGTCGGAGCTGCGCGCCGAGCACCAGGAGGTCGTCTCCGAGGGCGTCACCCCGGAGGTGGCCGCCGTCGCGGAGCCGCTGGCGCACGCGCTGGACAGCAGCCAGCGGGCCGTGCTGGCCCGCGTCGAAGCCCTCGAACGGTACGCGGGCCACGTGGCCGACGCCGAGCGCGCCTACCGCGCGCGCAACCAGATCGAACGCCTCAGCGCCAAGCTGCCCGCCTACGAGGAGCTGCTCGCCGAGTCGGGCGCGGACGGCTCGGCGGTGCCGGAGCTGAGCCGTCTGTCCGACGACGCCGACCGCCTGGAGCAGGCGCTGCGCGACAGCGTCAGCTCAGCGCACGAGGCTTTTCGCCACCTAAGTAGCTGACTTCCCTTAGGATCCGGATTCGTGGCGGATGTGGTAGTAGACCCCGAAGTACCACCCGACGACGCCCAGCTGCTCAGGGACAGCCGTCAGGTCCTGCTCAAGATGCGCCAGGGCTGGGCACCTCAGCCGCGACGATCCGTCGCCAGCGCCCACCACCGCATGATCGCGGCGTTCGGCGGAGTGGCCTTCATGGGCCTGCTGATGGGCTTCGGCGCGCCGGTCCGCGGCCTCGGGCTGCTCATGATGGTGCTGTTCGGCATCCCGCTGATGATCGTGCTGTTCGTCCGCAACGACGTCCCCGAGGACGACGAGGACGCCTACGAGCGCGAGGTCTACGAGCAGCTGCGCTGGTACGAGGGCCGCTACGTGCTCACCGAGGACCTCGACGAGTCCTCGGCCAGGATCCTCGCCCGCGCCCAGCGCGCCATCGCCGCCGTGACCGGCTCCAGGGTCAACGCCGAGGGGCTGCTCGACGACGTACGGAACGGGGTGATGCTGCCCGCGCAGGAGTGGGAGATCGCCCGCCTGCTCGCCAAGCTGTCGGGGCTGCGCGCCAAGCACAGGGAGACCGTCTCGCAGGGGCTCACCCCCGAGGTGGAGGCCGTCGCCCGGCCGCTGGCGCGGGCGCTCGACAGCAGCGAGGAGGCCGTGCTGGCGCGGGTCGAGGCGCTCGAACGGTACGCGGCCAACGTCGCCGACGCTGAACGGGCCTACATCGCCCAGCACCAGATCGAGGAGCTGCGCGGCCGGCTGCACCAGTACGAGGAGCTGGTGGCGGAGACCGGGGCCGACGGGTTCGCCGTACCGGAGCTGGAGCGCCTGGCCGCCGACGCCGACCGCCTGGAGCAGGCGCTGCGGCGCAGCGTGAGCTCGGCCCAGGAGGCCTTCCGCCACTTGGAGCCGTGAGCCGCCTGAGGGCTGGGAGTCACCTGGAGCCGTGAGCGCCCCCCCATGGTCATCTTCGCGACCATGGGGGATCGAGGGGCGCTCGGCGAAGGTCAGGGGGCGTAGTGGGCGGCGCGCAGCAGCAGGTCGCACAGGGCGTCGGCGGCGTCGAGGCGGCCCAGCTTGGCCGCCGCCTGCCCCATCGCCTGCCGCAGCCCCGGGTCGGCCAGCAGCGGCATCAGCTCGGCCAGCAGCATCTCGGCCGTGGGGTTCGGCTCCAGCAGCGCCCGCGCGGCGCCCGCCGAGGCGAGGTAGCCGGCGTTCTTGCGCTGCTCGTCGCCGCCGGTCGGGATGAGCGGGATCAGCACCGACGGCTTGCCGATGGCGGTCAGCTCCGACACGGTGCCGGCGCCGCTGCGCGAGATCACCACGTCGGCGGCGGCGAACAGGTCGGCCAGCTCCCCGCCCACGTACGGCACCGGGTGGTAGCGGTCGGCCAGCTCCGGCGGCAGCGTCACGGCCCGCATCTGGTCGATCCAGGCGGGCCCGCACTGGTGCACGATCTGCGCGTGCGGCAGCAGCCGGGCAGCACCTCGGCGATCAGCGTGTTGATCTGCTTGCTGCCCTGCGCGCCGCCGGTCACGTAGATCAGCGGCACCTCGAACGTCAGCCCGAACAGGTCGTAGGCCGCCGCCCGGTTGCCCTGCAGCAGCTCGGGCCTGATCGGGTTGCCCGTCACCACGGCCTTGGCGCGGGCGGAGGCCGGGAGGTACTGCAGGGACGACTCGTGCGACAGCGCGATCGTGGTCGCCAGCCTGGCCAGGATGCGGTTGGCCAGCCCCACGACGGTCGTCTGCTCGTGCATCACCAGCGGCCGACGGATGATCTTGGCGGCCACGCCGATCGGCACCGCCACGTAACCCCCGGTCGACAGCACCACGTCGGGCAGGTAGCGGGCCGCGTGCCCGATCGCCTGCAGCACCCCGACCGGGATGCGGAACACGTCGGCGATGTTGGTGCCCAGCTCCTTGAGATTGGGACGGCGGCGCAGCTTGCCCGTGGTGATCGCCTTGAACGGGATGCCGTGCTCGGCCGTGATCCGCGCCTCCAGGCCATTGGCCGTGCCCACCCACAGCACGTCGTGCGGCACCTGACGTCGCTGGACGGCCGACAGGGTCGTCAGAGCCGGATAGGTGTGACCACCGGTGCCGCCGCCGGTGATCAACAGTCGCAGGGTTCGTGACATGCGATCAGACTAGGGCCGCACAGCGGAACCCGGTGTGCCCGGTCGAGGAGTCGGGTGTGTTGGCGGTGCGCGCCGCCACCCGGTAGCGGTTGCAGTAGGAGTCGTGGCACATGTACGACCCGCCGCGGATCACCTTGGCCGTGCCCTCATCGGGGCCGGCCGGGTTGTCGGCGAACGGCTCCCACTCCACGCCCCACCAGTCGGCGGTCCACTCCCACACGTTGCCGGAGACGTTGTAGAGGCCGTACCCGTTCGGCTGGAACGACTTGACCGGCATCGTCCCCTTGCTCGGCGCCGTCGGGAAGTGACCCTGCCAGATGTTGCACCGCTGCCGCCCCTTGGGCGCCAGCTCGTCGCCCCACGGGTAGCGCTTGCGCTCCAGCCCGCCCCTGGCCGCCATCTCCCACTCCGCCTCGGTGGGCAGCCGCTTGCCCGCCCATTCCGCGTACGCGGTGGCGTCGTGCCACGACACGTGCACGACCGGATGGTTCTGGCGGTCGCCGATCGTCGAGCCGGGGCCCTCAGGGGTGCGCCACGTGGCGCCCTCCACGCCCGCCCACCAGGGCGCGCCCGGCACCGTGGCCTCCATCACCCCGGCGGTGGCGAACTGGCGGAACACGAACGACCAGCCGATCCGCTCGGCCTCGGTGACGTAGCCGGTCTCCTTGACGAACGTGGCGAACTGCGCGTTCGTCACGCAGGTGGGATCGATCCAGAACGGGTCGACGCGCACCTCGCGCACCGGCCCCTCGCCGTCCTCGGGGCGCCCGTCGGGGTCGTCGCCGCCCATGAGGAACGTGCCGCCGGGGATGCGCACCATCCCGCGCGGCGGCCCGCCCGGCGCGGCCCGCCGCACAGTTGTGATCCCCGTACTCATGACGGCGGCGTGCCCGGCCGGCTCGGCGGCGGTGTCGCGGCTCGGGCCACAACAAGCGCTCAACAGTCCCCCCAAAGTGTCACGACACCAAGGAAGGGTAGTCCCTGAAACATGCCCACGATCACGCGGCCGGCCCGGGTCACCCCCGCCGGGGCGCTGGCCGTGGCCATGTCCGCGCCGGGCCCGCTGCGGCACGGGGCGTCGTGCGCCCTCCTGCGTGAGCACTCAGTCACCCCGCACCTCACGTTGGAGGCCGCCATGTCCGCCGCGCTCGACCCCTGTCACCTCGGTTTCACCGTAAAAGCCGCAGACCGGTAGCTTTCTGTCATGCGACTCGGCGTGCTGGACATCGGCTCGAACACCGTCCATTTACTGGTCGTCGACGCCCACCGCGGCGCCCGGCCCATGCCTGCCTACTCCCACAAGGTCGACCTGCGCCTCACTGAGCACCTCGGCAAGGACCAGAAGCTCGGCAAGGAGGGCATCGAGCGGCTCGGCAGCTTCGTCGAGGAGGCCGTCCACCTCGCCGAGGACAAGGGGGTGGAGGACCTGCTGGCCTTCGCCACCTCCGCCGTCCGCGAGGCCGCCAACGGCGAGCAGGTCCTCGCCGAGATCGACAAGCGCTGCGGCGTGCACATCGCGGTCCTGTCCGGGCGCGACGAGGCCAGGCTGACGTTCCTGGCCGTGCGCCGGTGGTTCGGCTGGTCGTCGGGGCGGCTGCTGGCCTTCGACATCGGCGGCGGCTCGCTGGAGATCGCCGCGGGCGTGGACGAGGAGCCCGACGTGGCCGTCTCCCTGCCGCTGGGCGCCGGGCGGCTGACGCGCGACTGGCTCACCGGCGACCCGCCGTCCGCGGAGGAGGTCCGCAAGCTGCGCAAGCACGTACGCGCCGAGATCGCCCGCACGGTCGGCGACGTCGCCAGGTACGGCGAGCCCGACCGGGCCGTGGCCACGTCGAAGACGTTCAAGCAGCTCGCCAGGATCGCCGGGGCGGCGCCCTCCAGCGAGGGCCCCTACGTCTCGCGCTCGCTGTCGCGCCAGGACATGGCCGACTGGGCCGCCAAGCTCACCGGCATGAGGTCGGCCGAGCGGGCCCAGCTGTCCGGCGTGTCCGAGGGGCGGGCGGCGCAGCTCGCGGCGGGGGCGCTGGTCGCCGACGCGGCGATGGACCTGTTCGAGGTGGACCGGCTGGAGGTGTGCCCGTGGGCGCTGCGCGAGGGCGTCATACTGCGCCGGCTCGACCTGCTGCCGGGCCGGCTCGACCAGCTCAACGGCGGCCCAGACCAATAGGTCGAAGTAAGGTCGATCTATCCCCAATTTTTGGCATGAAGCGCTGGTAGGCGGGCATTTTCCGCCGAATGATGACAGTGCTCGGCACGATCGGCTCCCTGGCCGTCGTCCTCATCCTCGTCGTCCTTGCGGTGCTGCTCATCTCGGCCGTCGCGATGCTCACGTTCCTGGCGATGGTCGCCTCGCTGACCCGCTGGGAGCGGGTCTGGAGGCGGCTGCTGCACCGGGCGCCCCGGCTGGAGCTGAAGCTCAGCGGGGAGACGGTGCCGGAGCGGCGGCGGGCGCGGCTGCGCGGTGGCACGCCCCGGCTGCGCCGCCGTTTCCCGCTCGGCGCCGCCGCGCGCGGCGGGGAGCCGAGGCGGGGGAGCGGCGCCTTCCACGGCCCGCGCCTGCACCGGCGCCCCGTGGAACGCCACACCGGGGTGTGACCGCATAAAACCGGGGTGTGACCGCATAAAAACGGCCGCACCGGGGTGCGGCCGCATGAAACGGCCGCACCGGGACCCGTGGGTCCCGGTGCGGCCAGGAGATGTGGCGGGAGCTCCGCCAAGGGGCCTGCCTCAGGTGGCCATGAGATGCTGCCCGGCCGCGCCCGGCGCGTAGCGCAGGCGTTTCTCCAGGCAGACCACCGCCCCGTGCTCCTGCCGGTTGGTGAAGCGGATGTCGTCGGCGAGTGCCCGCATGATCTGCAGCCCGCGCCCGGACTCGGCGCCCGGCTCGGGCTCCGCCACCGCGCGCGGGTCGAACCCGTCACCGTTGTCGACCACCTTGATCACGCAGAGGTGATCGTGGACGGACGCGCTGACCGTGTAGTCGTCGCTCGGCGACGCGTGCTTGATCACATTGGAGCACGCCTCGGTCAGCATGAGCTCGATGTCATCTCGGACCTGCGGCTCGACGCCGAGCGACCGCAGCGTGCCGTCCAGCATCTGCCTGATCAGCGGGACGCTCGCCGCATCCCTGGGCAGTCGGAGTGCCATCGTAGCCTCCACTGCGCCTCCTCCCGTCTGGATGCGTGCGAGCCTTCTGCCCTCGAATTCGTGTCCCAATCGTCGAATTCGGACGGGACGCGGCCGAAAACTCTCATCGCTCCAGCAAGCGGTAGGCGACCTCCAGGGACGCCTTGTGGATCTCCTCCTCCGACAGCTCACCCTCCTTCATCAGCCACTTGCCGGCGTGCAGCGCGAAGAGCGCGAGGGAGTGGCTGATGCGCTCGGCGGGCGGGGCGCCGGGCTCGCTGATCTCCGAGGTGAGCTGCATCATGCGCTCGCGGATCTTGATCAGCGTGGGGTGGTCGCGCAGCGCCGTCTGGTTGCGCTCCAGGAACCGGGCGATGCCGAGGTGCCGGGTCGCGCGGATGTTGTCGGCGTAGCGCTCGACCAGTTCGCGGCGCGTCTCGGGCGACCTGGGCCGGCTCCTGACCCACTCCAGCAGCTCGTCCAGCTCGGTCAGGCGCTGCTCGACCAGGCTCGCCACGATGTCGTCCTTGGTCTTGAAGTGGTAGTAAAGAGCGGCCTTCGTCACGCCGAGCTCCTCGGCGATCTCCCGCAGGGAGGTCGCCTCGTAGCCCTGCTCGGTGAACAGCCTCAGCGCGATCTCCTGGATTCGGGTTCGCGTGTCTTCCCGCACTTCGCACCTTTTCTACTTGACGGCCGGCAAGTAAGTATCTACCTTATCTTACGCTTGCCGGACGGCAAGTAAGCAAATGTTCAACAATCTATGGGGGGCAAGGGTGGCGGAGGCTGTCGGACGCCGCCGTGAGGTCATGGTCGTGCTGCCCGGCCTGATGCTCGCGATGGTCCTGGCCATGCTGGACAACATGATCGTGGGCACGGCCATGCCGCGCATCGTGGGAGAGTTAGGAGGGCTGACCTACCTGTCGTGGGTCGTGACGGCGTACGTGCTGGGCACCACCGTCTCCACCCCGATCTGGGGCAAGATCGGCGACCTCTACGGGCGCAAGACCATCTTCATCGTCTCGATCGTCATCTTCATGGCCGGCTCCGCGCTGTGCGGCATGGCCGGCTCGGCGATGTTCGGCGGCCCCGACGGGGGCATGGCCGAGCTGATCGCCTTCCGCGCGGTGCAGGGCCTGGGCGCCGGCGGGCTCATGGTCAACGTCATGGCCATCATCGGCGACCTCGTGCCGCCCCGCGAGCGCGGCCAGTACCAGGGCATCACCGCCGGCGTCATGTCCCTGGCCATGATCGCCGGGCCGCTGGTCGGCGGCTTCATCACCGACCACCTCGACTGGCGCTGGGCCTTCTACGTGAACCTGCCGGTCGGCGCGGTCGCGCTGGTGCTCATCGTGACGCAGCTCCACCTGCCGCCGGTCGACCGGGGGAACGTGCGCATCGACTGGGCGGGCGCGTTCCTGCTGTCGGTCAGCATCACCGCGATGGTGCTCATCACGACCTGGGGCGGCAACGACTACGCCTGGGGCTCGTGGCAGATCCTCGGCCTGGCCGCGCTGGCGGCGGTGACCCTGGCGGCGTTCGTCGTGGCCGAGCGGCGCACCGCCGAGCCGATCATGCCGCTGCAGCTGTTCCGCAACCGCAACTTCACGCTGATCTCGGTCATCGGCTTCCTGCTCGGCTTCGCCATGTTCGGCGCGATCAACTTCCTGCCGCTGTTCCAGCAGCTCGTGCAGGGCGCCACCGCCACCAACTCCGGCCTGCTGATGCTGCCCATGATGGGCGCCGCCATGGTCGTGTCCATCTTCGTGGGCCGCGCCATCACCAGCACCGGCAAGTACAAGATCTACCCGGTGATCGGCGGCGTCGGCATGGTCGCCGGCATGTGGCTGCTGTCCACCATGCACGTGGGCACGCCCTCCTGGGAGACCGGCCTCTACATCGCCGTGCTCGGCCTCGGCATGGGCTTCCTCATGCAGACCACGATGCTCATCGCCCAGAACAGCGTCGAGCAGAAGGACCTGGGCGTCGCCAGCAGCGCCAGCACGTTCTTCCGCTCGATCGGCGGCTCGTTCGGCGTCTCCCTGTTCGGCGCGATCTTCAACAACCACCTGCTGTCGGAGCTGACCGCCCGCTTCGGGGCGCGCGCCGCCGACGGCCTGGCCAGGAACGGCGCCAGGATGGACCCCGCGGCCGTCGCCCAGCTGCCCGCCCAGGCCCGCACCGGGTTGCTGGAGTCGCTGGCGGTCTCCATCTCCGGCGTGTTCTGGTGGGCGATCGCCTTCGCGATCGTCGTGCCGGTGCTGGCGGCGTTCGTCAAGGAGATCCCGCTGCGCGGCGCCGGACCGGCCGGGCAGGCGGGGGCGGCGGGGGACAAGGCCGTCACGCCGGCCGCCGGCTGAAAGCGGGGGACAAGGCCGTCACGCCGGCCGCCGGCTGAAAGCGGGGGAGAGGGCCGTCACCCCGGCCGCCGGCGGAAAAAGGGGAGGCGCCGGACCGGACGCCTCCACCACAATCCTGGTCATGCACACCATCCGCCGGCCGCGCGTGGACGACGCCGCGGCCATCCACGAGCTCGTCGCGGCGTCCGACACGGCCGTCATCGGCGCCCCCGACTCCACGCTGGAGGACATCGCCGACGAGCTCGTGGAGCCGGGCTTCGACCGCGACAGAGACGGCTGGCTCGCCCACGACGCCGACGGCCGGCTCGACGGCTGGGCCTGGGCCTGCCGCAACGGCGACAGCGACCTCGTGGACGTGGAGGTCGTCGTCCGCCCCGGCGTGAGCGGCCTGGCCGGCGAGCTGTGGCCCGCCGTCCTCGCCCGCGCCGCCGAGCTGGGCAAGGAACGCGGCCACGACGCCGTCACGCTGCACACCGGCGTCTACCGTACGGACGAGGCCAAGCGGGCACGGGTCGAGGCCCTGGGCTTCGCGCCCGGCACGAGCTTCCACCGCATGCGCATCGACCACGACGGCCCGGTGGAGGCGCCCGAGCCGCCCGCCGGCGTCACCCTGCACTCGGGGGAGAGCGAGGAGGTGCGGCGGGAGGCGCACCGCGTGCACCAGGAGGGGTTCGCCGAGCACTTCGGGTTCGTCCAGGTCACCTACGAGCAGTGGTACGAGCGCAGGCAGGCGGCCAGCACGACCGACTGGAGCCAGCTCACCCTGGCCCGCCTCGACGGGGAGCCCGCCGCCGTGATCATCGGCACCGACCAGTTCCTGTCGGACGAGGGCTGCGGCTACGTGGCCACGCTGGCCGTGCTGCCCGCCTGCCGGGGGCGCGGGCTCGGGCGGTTCCTGCTGCGGCACGCGTTCGCCGCCGACGCCGCGCGCGGGCGCAAGGGCACGATCCTGCACGTCGACTCCAACAACACCACGCCGGCGCTGGGGCTGTACGAGTCGGCGGGGATGCGCCAGGTCATGGCCATCGACGTCTGGCAGCGCCGCCTCCCCTAAGCGGAGCCGTTGGAGATCAGACGCGGTGCCTGGACAGGTGCTCCAGCACCGACTGGTTGGCCTCCCACCCGTCGGGGAACTTCACCGGCACGCCGAGCTGCACCGGCTCCGCCGACGGGTGCGCGTCCAGCAGCTCGGCGATGCCCGCCCTGGCCACCACCACGCACGCGTGCCGGTGCCGCGAGGCCAGCACGCACAGCCGCCCCGACTCCAGGTGGAAGGCCGTGGCGTCGCGGCGGCCCGACAGCGGGTGCAGCACGATCGTCACGTCGTACTCGCGGCCCTGCAGCCGGTTGGCGGTGTCCACGGTGATCTCCGGGGGCAGCCCGGCGGCGCGGATGGCGGCCACCTGGTCCCGGTGCGCCGCCCCGACCGCGATCCGGTCCGCCGTCACCGGCCGCTCGCCCTGCTCCGACCCGGCCACCGCGCCGCGCTGCAGCAGCCGCTCGGCCAGCAGCGCCACCGCCTGCACGGCCTCGCCGTCGGTGCGCACGGTGTGCCGGTTCGGCAGCTCCAGCAGCGCCCACCCCGACCGGGCCGCCTCCTCCAGCGCCCGGTCGTGCACGGTGCCCATGCCGCCGGTCGACAGCTCCAGCCACCGGTCGCCGTGATTGGTGCCCGAGCGGAACCCGGTGAACGGGTAGAACGCCTGCGACACCACCGGCGCCGCCGACGCGGGCAGCCGCCACGACACCGGCAGCCGGTGCACCGGCAGGTCCGGGTTGTGCCGCAGCAGCACCGACACCGCGCTCTGCAACGGGTCCCACGACAGGCCCGACCAGCGGTCGCCGTCCACGATCGAGAACGGGTCGAGCTGGCCCGGATCCCCCACGAACAGCGCCCGCTCGAACAGGCCCGCGATGCGCAGCAGCTTGTCCGAGCGCATCTGGTACGCCTCGTCCACGATCGCCCACGGCCACACCCGGTCGCCGATCCACGCCCATTTGTCGGCCGTGGCGATGACGATGTCGGGGTCGCCGAGATCCTGGATGCGGGTGCCGACGCGGACGCCGGGCAGCTCGAGCATGCGCAGCGGCGGCACGTACCCGCCGGCCGACAGGCGGCCCACGGTCAGGTGCGGGTGCTTGTCGCTGATCCGGGCCACCAGGTCGTCGACCTGCTCGTTGGTCTGCGCCACGATCATCAGCGGCTCGCCGGTGGCCGCGATGTGTGCCGCCGCGCGTACGACCAGCGTGGACTTGCCCGCTCCCGGCGGGGAGTCGACCACCACGCCGCGGTGGCGGGGCAGGTCGGCCAGCACGTTCCTGATGACCTGCTCCGGCGCGAGCTGCTCCGTGGTCACGACCACTCCTCCTGGGCGTCCTCGTCGTCGGGCACGTACTCCTGCGGCGGGCCGCCGTGCGTCCACGGCGTGGCCTCGGGCTCGGGCAGCGCGGGCGAGCCCTGGAAGTCGTCGGTCAGGGAGGTGTAGCAGACCCGCTCGCCGACCTCCGGCACGGCGCCGGGCGCGGCGGTCCTGCCCCGGCCCATCCCCTTCGTGATCTTGAGGGTGACCAGGCCCTCGGCCGCCTCCACCAGCTCGGCGCCCTGGCTGCGGCGCTGCGGGGTGCCGAGCGTGGTGCCCGGCGGCAGGCGTACCGGATCGTCGGTCTTGATCACCACCAGCGGGCGGAGCTTGCGCGAGCGGCCCTCGCCCTCGGTGTTGTCGGGCACCGTCTCGATCACCTCGCCCGCGAACGCCTCGCCGGTCAGCCGGTACTCGGCCATCACCAGCGGGTCGTCGTAGGCGCGCTGCACGTCGTAGGCGGCCTGGGCGCGCTCCATGCGGGCCAGCCGCGCCGCCGCGGCCACCGCGCCGTCGCGCCGCGCCTGCGGCGGCGCGCCCTCGGCGATGTGCACCGCCATGCCGCTGAACGAGCCGCGGTCCTGCTCCCACCGCTGCGCCACGCTCGCGCCCTCCGGCAGCGCCGCCAGCAGGTCGATCGCCTGCCACATGAGCCGCCAGGTGGGTTCGAGCTGGGTACGCAGCGCCTCGGTGACGCGCTCGGCCGACCCGCTCTCCATCGCGGGCGCCAGCACCTCCGCGTCGAACCCCGGGTCCGTGGCCGGGCCCGCCGGCGGCCAGATCAGCGGATCCTCCGCCTCGTCCGTGGGCCCCGTGGTGATCCACGCGAGCAGCGCGGCCAGGTTCGCGTCCTCCAGCGAGCTCTGCCCGCTGGCCCAGTGGCGGCCCAGCTCCTCCGTGGCGGCCAGCATCAGCGACGAGCCCGGGTACGCCGCCCGCTCCCCGAGATACGTCAGCCACCGGCCCAGCAGCGGCACCGACTCCGGCACCGGGTAGGGGCCGTCGGTGCGGCGGAAGCGGGTCGAGCGGCCGAGCAGCCGCGTGAAGGCCACGCCGCCCTGGTTCGGGACGATGAGCTGCGGCGCGTCGATCGCCCGCTCGTACGGGTCGGTGTTCTTGCGCTCCACCGTCTCGGTGTCGTTCATGAAGCCCTCGATGTAGGGCAGCAGCACCTCCGCCACCTGCGCGGCCCAGGCGAAGCGCAGGTCGCGGTTGCGCGGCTGCGTCACCACGAGCAGCGCCGGATCGGCGCGGTCGGTGCCGAGCATCGCGGCCAGCGGCGCGGCGGCCTCGCCCGACAGCTTCAGCGGGATGAACACCATCGGGCGCGCCGACAGGTGGCAGTGCCGGACGGTCGCGACGGGCTGCGCGATGCCCTCGTCGAGGGCGCGCAGCCGGGCGAGCGAGGTCAGCAGGCTCATGTCGGGCTTCTCCGCGGCAGGCGGACGGTCGGCGGGATCATCGCGGGCCTCTCCGCGACTGGCGTGATCATCGCGGGCTTCTTCGCGGCGGGCGGGGTCAATTCAGGCACTCCCTGCGCAGGCGTTCGGCGTTGCGGAGCAGCCGGGCGATCTCCTCCTGGCCCTCGGCCGGGTCGCGGGACCCGTCGGCCAGGCCCAGCGCCTCGGCCACCGACGCGACCCCGCCCAGCTCGTCGCGCACCTGCCGGCCCAGCAGGTCGGAGGCGCCCTCCTGGCGGGCCTCGTCGCGGCAGAAGAAGCACAGGTCGCACGTGGACAGGCAGTCGGGCGCGTACCGGGCGGTGGTCCTGTGCAGCGCGTCGGCCAGCTCGGCCACCGGCCTGGTGGGCCGGCCGTCCTCGTCGGGCAGCAGGTCGAAGCTGAGGTCGTCGGGCAGCCCTTCGAGCAGCCGGTCGAGCGTGGTCATCCGGGCGAGCTGGCGGCGCAGCACCGCGAGCTGCTTGCGCACGTCGACCAGGGTCGCGACCGGCCGGTTGGCGAAGTTCTCCGGGCAGACCAGCACCACGTCGTGCGACACCTTCAGCGGGTCGTGGCCCAGCTCCTCCAGCAGGTTGCGCAGCGCCAGCACGTAGACCGCAGCCTGCCGGGCCGCCGCCGCCACCGCGGCCGGGTCGGCCTGCCCGTCGATCACCGCGAACGACTTGATCTCCACGATGTGGAAACGCCCGCCGAGCTGGAAGGCCACGACGTCGGGCTCCAGGTACGCGGTGTGCCCGGCGATGCGCAGGCTCAGCAGCGGATGGTCGTACAGGGTGCCGGCGTCGTGGCCCTCGCGCGCCGCCCGGTCGAACAGCGCCTTGGTGTGGGCGTGCCGCAGGTGCGCGCCGACGTTCTCCACGTCGTGGTAGGACACCTCGGCGACGGGCAGGCCGAGCACCTCGCGCAGCATGCGCAGCAGCTCCGCGCAGCCGTCGGCCTTGACCAGCGCCTCGAACATGTTGCCGCGCGTGATCGCGAACGGCGACTGGCCGAACGGAGCCGGGAAGCCGAGGTGCCGGGCGGCGGCGTCCTTGTCGATGCCGGCGCCGTCCATCAGCGCACGGCGCGCGCAGCCCGGGTTCGCGGCCAGGGCCGCGATGGCGCGCGCGTCGTGCGGCTGCTGCGGCGTCGTGCCCCGCAACGCGTCCAGCCGGTGGACGTGGTCGCCTTCCCGCTTCAAGCCGCTCACTTGGCGTTCTCCTTCTTGATCGTGCTCAGCGTAGCGGCGCCGAACAGCCGCGCGGCGTCACCGAGCTGTGCGGTGGCGCGTTCTGCCAGCTCGGCGCGATCCCGCGTGTCGCGCTCCGCGTGCACGAGCAGCTCCGCGCGGGCCGCCGCGGCCACCCGGCCGGGGTCGGGCGGGCCCAGCGTGCCGTCGGTGGCGCCGGGGATGTTCCTGGCCATCCGCACCAATAAGCGCAGGGCCCGCTCGTCGTCGGAGTCGCGCTCCTCGATGGCGGTGGCGGTGGCGATGGCGCAGGTGAGGAAGTCGACGCGGGGGCTCAGCGGGCCGACCACGCGCCGCTCCAGCGGCCACGTGCTCAGCGTGAGCAGGCCGCGGGCGGGGGAGAGCCGGTCGGTGAGCGCCGCGCACAGGTAGTACGGGCGGCCGAAGGGAGAGGAGCGGAACGAGCGCTCCTCGTCCCTGCGCAGGCTGGTGAGCTGGCTGCTGCGGATCGTGCCGCCGAAGAACGCGTCGCTGACGGCCACGATCAGCCGGGGCTGGGCGGCCGCTCCCAGGAGCCGCAGCCCCTGGTGGACCTGCTCGCGCACGGTGACCAGGGCGGCCTTCTGCGGCTGCGGCTCCTCCTTGGCCTGGGGCGGCCGGCCGCTGACCAGGGCGTCCCAGGCGCGCTCGGCGCTGCGCAGCTCGGCGCGCAGGACGCGGGCCGTCGCGCCGTCCCTGACCCGCATCGCCTTGCGCACGCCGGCCCGCAGCTCGTCGATCCGCCGTTCGAGATCGTCCAGCCGGTCACTCATGGCGCGACTGTACCAGCAGTCCCAGTATTTTCCAGTATTTCGGGGCAGATTCGATCTACATCGTAAAGGCGCCCGGCTGGAAGATCACGCCGGGACGGCCACCACCCACGTGCGGTCCTCGGTGAGAAAGCGGTCCAGCCGCAGCCCCTCCGCCTCCAGCGCGGCGGCGAGGTCGTCGTCGGTGAGCCGCTTGGAGGAGAACGACTGCGTCCACACGCGGTCGTCGCCGTGCGCGTACCGCATCGTGGCGTGGAAGACGCCCGGCGACACCTCCTCGACGGCCGCCATCGTGATCGAGATGTCGCCGTCGGTGCGGCCCATCCCCACGTGCCAGCGGTCGTGCGCCTCGGCGGGCATCCACTGGATCAGCACCGCCCCGCCCGGCTTGACGTGCCGCGCGCACGCAGCCAGCAGCGCCTGCCGGGCGGCGTCGTCGGCCGTGTTCACGAGCTGGGAGGCCAGCATGACCGTGTCGAAGCGCTCGCCGAGCCGCAACTCCTCCACGCGCGCCACCACCGTGCGCGCGCCGCGCACCAGCGCCAGCATCTCGGGGGACTCGTCCACGGCCACGACCTCGAAGCCGAGGTCGACGAGAGGGTGCGTGACCCGGCCGACGCCCGCGCCCAGCTCCAGGACGGAGCCGCCGGGCGGGGTGACACCGGCGACGAGGTCGGGCTCGCCGCCGGGCCGGAGCAGGGAGTAGAAGTCCACAGGGGATCCGTCGGGGGTGATCGGGCCGGGGCCCGTGCCTGCGTTCCGCATACGTCGAACCTAGCTCCGGATCACGGGGTCGAGCGGGCGATCTGACCCGGGGGCGCTGCCGGCGGGTGTCGCCCTGAGTGGCCGGCCGCGCAGCGGGAGGCCGTCAGTGGGAGGCCGGTTGCCGCTGGTCGTCGTCGTGCCAGTCGTCGTCGTGCCAGCCGTCGAGCTGGTCGTGGTTTCCGGCGGAGTGCCGGTCGCCGCTTCCGGCCGGGTGGCGCTCGCGCACGCGCAGGCTCAGCAGCGAGCCGTGCTCGGTCCGTTCGAGGACGACCTCGTCGCAGAGGTTCTGGATCACCCACAGGCCGTAGCCGTGCGAGGCGGTGTGGTCGAGGCCGGCCGAGGCGAGGTGGTCGTGCGTCAGCAGGCCGGCGAAGTCGAGGATGTCCACGACGACCTGGCCGCGCTCGGCCCGCGCCGTGACGACGCCGGCCTTGCCGCCGTGGTCCAGCACGTTGGTGACGGCCTCGTTCACGGCCAGCACCAGATCCTCGAGCCGCCGCTCGGACAGCCCGCTGTGGCGGCCGTGCAGGCGCACCAGATCGCGGATCAGGCCGAGGTCGGCCGTGATCGGACACCGTAGTTCGAACTCGAACACCATGACCATTCTGCCCGCCGAGGGCCGGGAGGAGTCCGCGGGCCCTGTCCCAGCTTTCCACGCTGGAGATCGGCAAACGTCAGCGCCTCTCGCGGCTCCCGCCGGAGGCCGGCCGGTAGCGCGGCTGCCACATCGCGTCCTGCACCTGCTGGACGGGATTGCCCAGCTCGGCGCGGGCCAGCCCCTCCTCCGCCGCCCGCCTGGCCACCGCGACGGCGACCGTGGCGGAGACCACACGCAGATTCTCCACCTCCGGCAGCAGCGACGCGCCCGGCGCCGACACGTCCACCATGCCCGCGACCGCCTCGGCGGCGGCCTGGAGCATGCCGTCACTGACCCGGCGCGCCCGCGACACCACCACGCCCAGGCCCACCCCCGGATACAGCAGCGCGTTGTTGGCCTGCCCGATGACGTGCCGGACGCCGCCGCACGAGATCGGCTCGAACGGCACGCCCGTGGCCACCAAGGCATGGCCGCCGGTCCAGGCGAGCAGGTCCTCCGGCGGGCCTCCATGCGCTCGGTCGGGTTCGACAGGGGGAAGACGATCGGCCGCTCCGTCTTCATGGAGCGCACGACGTCCTCGGTGAACGCGCCGCGCACCGTGGACGTCCCCAGCAGCACCGTCGGCTGGACGCGGGCGACCACCTCCGCCAGGCCGATGCCGCCGCCCTCGTCCCTGTCCCAGCCCTCGACCTCCGAGGAGGGGCGGGCGTAGGGGCGCTGGAAGTCGCGCAGGCCGCCCACGTCGAGCGTCAGCAGGCCCTGCTTGTCCACCGCCCAGACGCGGCGGACGGCCTCCTCCTCGTCCAGGCCGTCGCGCCTCATCGCGTCCCTGAGCTGGTCGGCGATGCCGATCCCGGCCGTGCCCGCGCCGAACACGACAATCCGCTGCTCCCGCATCCGCTCCCCGGTCACCCGGATCGCGCCCAGCAGGGCCGCCAGCACGATCGCGCCCGTGCCCTGCATGTCGTCGTTGAACGTCGGGATACGGTCCGTGTAGCGCTCCAGGATGCGGCGGGCGTTCGACGGGCCGAAGTCCTCCCAGTGCAGCAGCGCGTGCGGGAACAGGCGGGTGGCCGCCGAGACGTACGCCTCGATGAAGGCGTCGTAACGGGCGCCGCGCACCCGCGCGTGCCGCTCGCCCACGTAGAACGGGTCGTTGAGCAGCGCCTCGTTGTCGGTGCCGACGTCCAGCGCCACCGGGACCACCCGGGCCGGGTCGATCCCCGCCGCCGCCGTGTAGACGGCCAGCTTGCCCGCCGCGATGCCCGCCCCGCCGCCCAGGCCCCAGTCGCCGATGCCGAGGATCTGCTCCGCGTCGGACGCCACGATCAGGTCCACGTCGCCCTCGCCGAGGCCGAAGTTGCGGAACGCGCGCTCGATGCCGTCCACGTCGTCGATCGACAGGTAGACGCCACGGGGGCGGCGGTACTCGCGGCTGTAGTTCTCGATCACCTGGGCGATCGTGGGGTCGTACACGATGGGCAGCAGTTCCCGCAGGTGGTCGCTCAGCACCCGGTAGAACAGCACCTCGTTGCGGTCCTGGAGGCCCGCCAGGAAGATGTTCTTGGCCAGGTCTGAGGGCTGGCGGCGGTACTGCTCGTACGCGCGGGCCGCCTGCTCGTGCAGGCTCTCCACCACCGGCGGGATCAGGCCGTCCAGGCCCAGGCTCTCCCGCTCCTCCTCGGTGAACGCGGTGTCCTTGTTCAGCAGCGGGTCCTCGAGCACGGCGGGAAGGCGGCGGCCGTGCTTCGGGTCGTGGTGGGGCGCGGGTTCATGGTGGGCCATGCGGTGCGGGCTGCCCCGCGCGGGCAAGGCTGACGCCGCATATGCGTTTATGTCCGGACAAGGCTTGGTCAAGGGGGAATGCCGGTACGGCGGCGTGGTTATTTTGGGGAGGGGTGAGGCTCGTTTCCCGAGCACGGATGGGTGATGACATGAGCGCACCCGGCAAGGGGCCGCGCGGAGTGGTCCCGGCGGTCGCCGTGATCGACGGCGAGGGGGTCCTGATCGGCTGGACGCGGGCCGCCGAGGAGCTCACCGGCTACCCCGGCGCCGACGTCCTCGGCCGCCCCGCCACCCTGCTCCTCCAACCCGACCCCACCACCCCACCCCGCGACCGACCCCCACGGCCCCCGAGCCCGGCACCCCGAGGACGCCGCACCCCAGCCCAGCGCGCTTGCGAGCAGCGCGCCGCAGCCCAGCGCGGTGGAGGGTGGCGCGGCCGGGCGCGAGGGCCGGGGAGGGCGCGGCGGAGGAGGCGGCGGCGCCCGCGAGCAGCGCGCCCCAGCACAGCACGCCCCAGCCCGGCGCGCCTGCGAACAGCGCGCCTCAGCGCAATGCGCCCCAGCACAGCGCGCCCGCGCGCGGCGCGTCTGGGGAGGGCGGGCCGGAGGACGCGGCGCCCGCGAGCAGCGCGCCGCAGCACAGCGCGGCGGGCGCGGCGCTGCGGGCGCGGTGTGGGCGGGCGCGAGGGCCGGGGGAGGGCGCGCCGGAGGATGTGGCGCCCGCGAGCAGCGCGCCGCCGCACAGCGCGCCCCAGCACAGCGTGCCCGAGGGCGGTGGGTCGGGTGGGAGGGGGATACCGGGATACCGGCGGGTGGGCCGGATGCGCGGGCCGGGCTGGTGGAGGTGCGCAGGCGGGACGGGGCCCGGGTCGTCGTGCGGGTCGAGGTCGCGCCCCTGGCCACCGAGAGGGCCGGCGAGTCCTGGCTGGTCTCGGCCATCCCCGCCGCCGACGACCTGTCCGGAGGCACCGGCTCCCTGCTGGAGTCGCTCATCGCCCACTTCCCCGTCGCGATGGCCATCTGGGACACGGACCTGCGCTGCGTGTGGCTGAACGGGGCGGCGGAGCGCCTGGAGCGGGTCTTCCCGCACTACCACCTCGGCCGTTCCCTGACCGACCCCGTCCCGGGCGTGGACACGGAGGCGGCGCAGGAGGCGATGCGCAGGGTGATCGCCGACGGCACCCCGATGATCGACCGTGAGGCGCGCTGGGCGGCGCCGGACGGGAGCGAGGCGCTGACGTTGTCGACGTCGCTGTTCCGCCTGGAGGGCGTGAGCGGCCGCCCGCTGGGCGTGTGCTCGCTGGCCCTGGACATCAGCCACAGCAGGGCGCGGGACCGCCTGGCCCTGCTGCGCGAGGCGAGCGTGCGGATCGGCAGCACGCTCGACATCAGGAAGACCGCGCAGGAGCTGGCCGACCTGGCGGTCCCGGTGCTGGCGGACTACGTGACGGTGGACCTGTCGGAGGAGACGCTGCCGGACGCCGAGCCGTTGCAGCGGCTGCCGGCCACGGAGGCGAGCATCCCGGTGTTCCGGCGGGCGGGCGTGGCGTCGGTCCACGACGGGGTGCCGGAGTCGTTGTGGCCGCTGGGGGCGGCGGTGTTCGTGCCGCCGGACTCGCCGTTCACGAAGGTGCTGGCCTCGCGGCGGCCGCACTTCGAGGCGGTGCTGGACACCTCGCCGGGCTCGTGGCTGGATCAGGACCCGGACCGGGCGCGGATCATCCACGGCACCGGCATGCACACGCTGATCATCGTCCCGCTGGAGGCGCGCGGCGACATCCTGGGCGTGGCCGTGTTCGTCCGCAACGCCAACCCCGCCCCGTTCACCAGGGACGACCTGGTCCTGGCGGAGGAGCTGGTCGCGCGGGCGGCGCTGAGCCTGGACAACGCGCGCCGCTACACGCGCGAGCGCACCACGGCGCTGGCGTTGCAGCGGGAGCTGCTGCCGCGCGAGCTGTGCGGCGGCAGCGCGGTCGAGGTGGCCTCCAGGTATCTGCCGTCGGCGGTGCACGAGGGCGTCGGCGGCGACTGGTACGACGTCATCCGCCTGCCGGGCCCCAGGATCGCGCTGGTGGTGGGCGACGTGACGGGGCACGGCATCAACGCCGCCGCCACGATGGGCCGCCTGCGCACCGCCGTGCGTACCCTCACGTACCTGGAGCTGCCCCCTGACGAGCTGCTGGCGCACCTCGACCGGCTGGTGGCCGACGAGTCGTGCGGCGACCTCGACGCCGCAGGCGCCACCTGCCTGTACGCCGTCTACGACGCGGCGACCAGGCGCTGCACCATGGCGGCCGCCGGGCATCCGCCGCCCGCGGTGGTGGCGCCGTCGGGCGAGGTGACGTTCCCGGCGCTGCCCAGCGGCACCCCGATCGGCCTGGGGATGGGCGCGTTCGAGTCGCACAGCCTCGATCTCGACGCGGGCACCCTGCTGGCCCTCTACACCGACGGCCTGATCGAGACCCGGCAGGCCGACCTGGACGCGGGCATGGCCCGGCTGGGCTCGGCCCTGGCGGGCGCGGTGCGGATGCCGACGCTGGAGGGCCTGTGCGCCGCCGTGGTGGGCGCGATCGTGGGCGACGGCCCGGCCGAGGACGACGTCGCCCTGCTCATGGCCCGCACCCGCGCGTGACGGGCGCGGGCGCTCACCGGTCGAACGCTCACCAGTTGGACATGGTGCCGTCCTCCAGCCGGCTGACCGGCAGGTACGCCCGCCGGTACGGGAACCGCTCCGCCAGGTCGTCCCGGTAGTCCACGCCGAGCCCGGGCGCGTCCCCGGGATGCAGGTAACCGTCGGAGAAGGTGTAGGCGTGCGGGAAGACCTCGTCGGTCTCGGCGGTGTGCCGCATGTACTCCTGGATGCCGAAGTTCGGGACGGACAGGTCGAAGTGCAGCGCGGCGGCCATGGCGACGGGCGACAGGTCGGTGGCGCCGTGGCAGCCGGTGCGCACCTGGTGCACGTCCGCGTACGCCGCCGCGGTGCGCAGGTGGGTGATGCCGCCGCCGTGCACGACGGTCATGCGCAGGTAGTCGATGAGGTATTCGCGCAGCAGCAGCGTCGCGTCGTGGATGGTGCTGAAGATCTCCCCGACGGCGAGCGGCGTCGTGGTGTGCTGCCGGATCAGCCGGAACGCCTCCTGCTGCTCGGCGGGGGCCGCGTCCTCCAGCCAGAACAGCCGGTACGGCTCCAGGTCCCGCCCCAGCCGGCCGGCCTGGACGGGGGTGAGCCGGTGGTGGGCGTCGTGCAGCAGGCGCACCTCGTCGCCGTACTCCTGGCGCACCCGGGCGAACAGCGACGGCACGGTGGCCAGGTACTTCTCGGTGCTCCAGACGTCCTCGGCGGGCAGCCCGGCCGCGGCGGGCTCGTAGAACAGCTCGCCGCGGCCCACGCCGTACGTGCCGGTGAGCCCGGGCACCCCGGCCTGCACGCGGACCGCCTTGTACCCCATGTCCAGGTAGCGGCCGACCGCGTCCACGGCCTCGCCGGCGCTCTGGCCGCTGGCGTGCCCGTACACGAGGACGCCGGTCCTGCTGGCGCCGCCGAGCAGCTCGTAGACGGGCACGTTCAGGGCCTTGCCCTTGATGTCCCACAGCGCCATGTCGACGGCGCCGATCGCGGTCATCGTGACGGGGCCGCGCCGCCAGTAGGCGCCGCGGTAGAGGAACTGCCAGATGTCCTCGATCTGGAACGGGTTGCGCCCGATCAGGCAGGGCGCCACGTGGTCGCGCAGGTAGGAGGCGACGGCCAGCTCGCGGCCGTTGAGCGTGGCGTCGCCGAGCCCGTGCACGCCCTCGTCGGTGTGCACGCGCAGCGTCACGAAGTTGCGTCCCGGGCAGGTGACCAGCACCTCGACGTCGGTGATCCTCATGCCAGCTCCAGCACCCGCACACCGTACGGCGGCAGCTCGACGACGCTGACGGGGGCGCCGTGCTCGTCGCGCAGCGTGCCGGAGCGCACGGCCGGCGCGGCCTTGACCTCGGTGCCGGCCTGGCTGACGCACCACACGAACACGCGGCCGTCCTCGTGCCGCATGAGGGCGGCGCTGACCAGCGGCGTGTCGAACGAGACGGGCTCGTCCACGCCCGAGGCGCGGGCCAGCGCCCGGTAGAGGCGCCAGGTGGGCTCGGGGTTGACGTTCGGGGTGATCGCCGCCATGTACTCGAAGGGGTAGGCGGCCAGCACCATCCAGCCGGCGCCGACGGCGTGCCGCAGCAGCGCGGGCCGGCCGGCGTCGTCGCGGGCCAGCACCTCCGCCCCGTCGGGTTCCACCGGCAGGTACGAGCGCGCGTTCGCGTTCCCCGCCACCGGGAAGACCAGCTCGTCCCCGGCCTTCAGGTCGCCCAGCGCGGCTGTCATGGTGAGCGTGACCCGGTCGCCGGTGATGGGCTCGACCAGGCCGTACCGTGACTGCTTGCGCACCCCGAACATCGCGTCCAGGCCGGGCCACCAGGAGCCGCGCTGGTAGGCGTGCTCGCCCGCGAACCAGGAGGCGTACACGGTGGCGCCGTCGCGGGCCCGCTCCAGCAGCGCCCGCCAGCCGGGCGCGGTGAGCTGCTTGGCCGACGGCAGCAGGTACAGCAGGCAGTCGTCCGGGATGCCGTCCTTCTCCCTGGCCACGCCGACGGCCAGGTCGGCCTCGCGGGCCGCCACGTACGCCTGCCGGCACACGTCGAAGACGACCGTGGCGTCCTGGGGGTGCGTGAACGGGTACCCGCTCTCCAGGTACGACGAGACGACCAGCGCCGCCCGCGCGTCGGGCCGGGAGCAGCGCGCCAGGTCCACCCGCTCGATCAGGGCGGCGAAGTCGCGCACCTCCAGGGCCTGCGCCTTGGGCCGCCCGGCCGCGTCCACCAGCCCGAAGTGCATCTCGAACGGGTGGTGGCTGTAGGGCTCGTCCTGCCACAGGTCGTCGTAGTCGGTGTTGTTCCAGGTCAGCCAGCCGCTCGCGCCGGCGAGCAGGGTGTTGTGCAGGACCTGACGGTAGTAGTGGGCGGCGTCGGCCTCGCTGGTGTAGTCGCTGGTGAGGCCGAACTCCTCCATGATCACCGGCTTGCCGCCGAGGTCGAGCAGCTCGCACACGAACGCCGCGCCGAGATGCCGGCGTACGGGGTCGGTCTCCATGCGGTAGACGTGCGGGCCGAGGAAGTCGACCAGCCCGGCCAGCTCGCGCACGCGGAAGCCGTTGTCGTTGCCGGTGACCTCCACGCCCCAGGCGCCGTCGCCGATCGAGACGGGCTGGGTGCCGCCGCCGGCCCGGACGGCGTCGATGAGGATCTGGGCCCAGCTCGCCACCTGCTCGTGGTCGAGCGTGCCGACGCCGCGCGAGCGCTGGTCGGCGTAGATGGGCACCTCGTTGGTCAGCAGCCAGGCGGCCACGGCCGGGTGGTCCTTGAAGCGGGCGGTCAGCTCGCGCACGTACCAGGCCTGGCGGGCCACGAACCACACGTCGCCGAACAGGTCGCGGCCCTGCCGCCAGGCGGGGTCCCAGTTCTGGCCGGACATGTGGCCGACGATGAACGTCGGGATCGTGCGCATGCCGAGCGCCTGGTGCCGGTCGAGGAAGTCGGCGTAGCGGGCGACGAGCTCCTCGTCGAGGGTGTCGGGGGTGGGCATGAAGTCGGGCCAGTAGAAGAAGCTCCTGGTGACGGTCATGCCGTGCGCGCGCATGACCGCCAGCTCCTCGGAGACGACCTCCGGGTCGTACGAGCGCCACATGCGCGGCCCGCCCGCCCTGGACCAGAAGTTGACGCCGACCCAGATGTCGCCGAGCCTGGCCGATTGCCGCTTCACCTGTGCTGTCCTCCTCAGTCGCTGCCGGTGACGAAGCTCTGGATGGCGACGACGGCGCCGCCGCGGGCCCACTCGCGGAAGTCGTCGGCCTCGACGACCACGTTCACCGAGCCCGGCACGTCGCGCCGGTTGGCCGTCACGGCCCGGCTCAGCTCGTCCTTGGCCAGGCGGGCCAGCTCCACGCCCTCGCCCGCCAGCACCACGGTCTTGACCATGGAGATCGTGGCGATCATCGCGATGAGCCTGCCCAGGGCGTGCGCGGCCTCGCGGACCAGGGCCAGGCACACCCGGTCGCCGGCCGCGGCCAGCCGCATCACCTCGTCGTAGCCGACCTCCCGCCGCAGCGCCAGCCCCGCGGCGCGCTCGATCGACCAGCTCGACAGGTACGCCGCCGCGCACCCGCGGTGCCCCTCCGGACACAGCGGCCCGCCGGGATGCAGCACCATGTGGCCGAACATGCCCAGGTCCGCCTCGGCCGCGGTCACCAGGTGGTCGTGCACGATGAGCGCGTAGCCGATGCCCGCGCCGATGGTGACCAGCGCGAAGTCGCGCAGCCCGCGCCCGGGGCCGAACCAGTGGTGCTGGTGCGCCAGCGCCGCCACGTCGTTCTTGACCACGCACGGCACACCCAGGGCGCGCTCCATGAGCGGCCGCAGCTCCACCTGCTCCCAGCCCAGGTACGGCGCGTCCACCAGCTGCTCGCCGCCGATCTGCGTCGAGGCGCGGGCGTTGCCGCCGATGGTGACACCGGCGCCGACGGGCGTGCCGGCGCCGCGCGGCAGCCCGTCCGACAGCTCGTCGAGCAGCCGCCTGGCCTGGCGGCAGACGGCCTCGGGGTCGTGGTCGGCGATCGCCTCGTCGCGGCCGGCGATCACCTCGGCCCGCAGGTCGGTGACCACCGCGTGCACGCGGTCGGCGGTCAGCTTCAGCCCCAGGAACCGGTGCTCGGCCGCGGCCACGTCGAGGGGGCGGGTCGGCCGGCCGTTGACCGGGTCGTGCACCACCTCGCCCTCCACCAGGAGGCCCGCGTCGATCAGCGGCTTGGTCAGCCGGGTCAGGCTGCCGGTGGACAGGTGCAGCGTCCTGGCCAGCGCGGTCCTGGACTGCGGGCCGTGGATGATCAGCTCCTTGACGATGGAGCGAGCGGCGTCGGGCAAGGCGTCCCACATGCCGCCCCATCTTCGGCCCCCGGCCTCCATCAGCGCCACCCTCCCGCTCTTGGTTTCGCCGCAAAGCTAACACGCCTCCCGGCGCACATAACACTCAGGAAATGTGTGCACAAGTAGTGACATGCGCCTCACTCTTTCTCTAGGTTGGCTTCCCTGCAAAGCCGACTCCGGGACTTTGTGCGGAAGGAGACGTGGATGCGTATCAGAGGGGTCCCCGGCTCGCTCGCGGCGCTCGGCCTGGCCGTCGCCCTGGCGGCCTGCTCGTCCGGCACGAACGGCGGCGGGACGGCCGCCACCCAGGCCGCCACGCAGGCCGCCGAGACCGGGCCGGTCACGCTGAACTTCTGGTGCTGGAGCGCCGGCCAGAAGGAGAAGGTCGCCGCCTTCAACAAGGCCCACCCCGACATCCAGGTCAAGCACACCGACGCGGGCGGCGGCACCGACACCGCCACCAAGCTGCTCACGGCCAGCCGCGCCGGCAACGCCCCCGACGCCACCTGCCTGGAGTACCAGACGATCCCCGCCATGATCGTCGCCGGCGCGCTGGCCGACATCTCCGCCTACACCGCCGACATCAAGGACGCCTTCACGCCCGAGGTGTGGTCGCTGACCAGCTTCGACGGCGCCGTCTACGGCGTGCCGCAGGACGTCGGGCCCATGGTCATGGTCTACAACAGGAAACGCTTCGACGAGCTGAAGATCGCCGTGCCGAAGACGTGGCAGGAGTTCGCCACCGTGGCCGCCGACGTCCGCAAGAAGGACCCCGACGCCTACCTCGCCACCTTCGCCCCCGCCGAGTTCGGCAACTTCGCCGGGCTCGCCCAGCAGGCCGGCGCCACCTGGTGGAAGGTGCAGGACCAGACCTGGACGGTCGGCATCGCCGACACCGCCTCCACCGAGGTGGCCGCCTACTGGCAGGGCCTCATCGACAAGGACCTCGTCAAGGCCGAGCCGCTGCTCACCCCCGAATGGAACAACCAGCTCAACCAGGGCAAGATCCTGAGCTGGCCGAGCGCCCTGTGGGCCCCGGCGTCCTGTACGGCATCGCCGAGAAGCAGGCCGGCGACTGGGCCATCGCGCCGCTGCCCCAGTGGACCCCGGGCGACGACCGGGTCGCCTTCCAGGGCGGCAGCGCCATCGCCGTCACCAAGAACAGCAAGCACGCCCAGGCCGCCGCCACGTTCGCCAAATGGATGAACACCGACAAGACCGCCTACGACATCCAGATCGCCGCCGGCGAGTACCCCGCGTCCCTGGCCGGCCAGCAGGCCACCACCACCAGCGAGCCGCCCAAGCTGGTGTCGGAGCAGAAGGACTACTGGCAGGTCGCCGCCAAGGCCGCCCAGCGCACCATCCCGCACATCAGCTGGGGCCCGAACGTCGGCACCGCCCAGAGCGCCTTCCAGGACGCCATGGCCGCCGCCATCCGCGACAGGACACCCCTCGTCCAGGCCCTGCAGAAGACGCAGCAGGTCGTCGTGGACGACATGAAGGCCACCGGCTTCAAGGTCGCCGGCCCGTGACGAGCCTCCAGGGTCCCCAGAGCGCCCGCCGCAGGACGCGGGCGCCGTACCTCCTCGTCGCCCCCGCGGTCCTGCTGTTCCTGGCCTTCCTCGCCGTCCCCATCGGGTACGCCGTCTACCTCAGCGCCCGCGGCCTGCGCCTGACCGGCCCCGGCATCTTCGGCACCCGCCAGGAGATCTTCGTCGGCCTCGACAACTACGCCAGGGTGCTCACTGACGCCGAGTTCTGGGCCGGGTTCGGCCGGCTCGCCCTCTACGGGCTGATCAGCGTGCCGCTCACGCTCGGGCTGGCGCTGCTGTTCGCGCTCCTGCTCGACTACGCGGGCGCCCGCGGCCGCCGCTTCGCCCGCACCGCCATCTTCCTGCCGTACGCGATCCCCGGCGTGACCGCCTCACTCCTGTGGGGCTTCATGTACCTGCCCTCCACCAGCCCCTTCAGCTACTTCACCAAGGAGCTCGGGCTGGGCGGCATCCCGTTCCTCGCCGGCGACGGCATCTACCCCTCGCTCGCCAACATCGCGATCTGGGGCGGCGTCGGCTTCAACATGATCATCATCTTCACGTCGCTGCGCGGCATCCCCGCCGAGCTGTCCGACGCCGCCCGCATCGACGGCGCCTCCGAATGGCGCATCGCCTGGCACGTCAAGATCCCGCTCGTCGCGCCCGCGCTCGTGCTCACCGGCCTGTTCGCGCTCATCGGCACCCTCCAGGTGTACGGCGAGCCGACCACGCTCGCCCCCATGACCACCGAGATCTCCCAGACCTGGGTGCCGCTCATGCACATCTACCGCGACGCGTTCATCCGCGACGACCTGCCCCTGGCCTCGGCCGCCTCCGTCATCCTCGCCGCCGGCACCCTCGTCGTGTCCGTCGTGCTGCTGAAACTCACCCAGAAGCGCGCCTCCGGAGGTCTCTCATGACCGCCGCCACCCAGACGGGCGGCCTTCGCGGGGCCGGGGCCGGGGGCGGGGCCGCCACCCGCACCGGCGGGGCCGCCCGCGGCCACCTCCTCCCGCACCAGCGCGCCAAGATCCTGCCCACCCTCGTCCTGCTCGCCGGCGCCCTCTACTGCCTGGTGCCGGTCGCCTGGGTCGTCGTCGCCGCCACCAAGTCCAGCGGCGAGCTCTTCTCCACCTTCACCTTCGCCCCCGGCACCGGCCTCCTGGACAACCTGCGCGACCTGTTCGCCTACGGCGACGGCCGCTTCCTGCTGTGGGCCGCCAACAGCACGCTGTACGCCGTCGCCGGCTCCGCCGCCTCCACCCTCATCTCGACCCTCGCCGGCTACGCCATGGCCAAGTACGACTTCCGCGGCCGTACCGTGCTCTTCTACGCCATCCTGGCCGGCGTGCTCGTGCCCGGCATGACCCTGGCCATCCCGCAGTACCTCATCATGTCCGAGACGAACCTGGTCGGCAGCTACTGGTCCGTCCTGCTGCCCAGCCTCATCTCGCCGTTCGGCATCTACCTGGCGCGCGTGTACGCGCTGTCGTCCGTCCCCGACGCCACCCTGGAGGCCGCCAGGATCGACGGGGCCAGTGAGTACCGCATCCTCGGCTCCATCGGGCTGCCCATGATGGTGCCCGGCATGGTGACGATCTTCATGCTCCAGTTCGTCGGGACGTGGAACAACTTCCTGCTGCCGTACATCATGCTGTCGGACGAATCCCGCTTCCCCATCACCGTCGGCCTCTACACCCTGCTCGCCAAAGGCTCCTCTGAGCCCGCCCTGTACGGCATCGCCATCGTCGGCGCCGCCGTGTCGGTCATCCCGCTCATCGCGCTGCTGCTCTTCCTGCAGCGCTTCTGGCGCCTCGACCTGCTCAGCGGCGGCCTCAAAGGCTGACCCGGCACGCACATCCGACCTTTAGCGCCAGAACACCCCCCGTTGCCGCTTGAATGGCGGGGCTTTCGAGCGGATCCTGGTCACAAAGTCCGATCATGACGTGTGCGGTTCCCGAACGGGGAGCCGCCCCGACCACTGTGGAGGACGCGTGACAGAGGCCGATCACGCGGTACACCGGCCGGCGGGCCATCCCGCCCTCCTCGGCCTTCGACGCTGAACCACCCCCGGGACGGCGATCGTCCCGCCGCGAAGGAGACCTCATGAGAACGGGAACCTGGCTGATCGGCGCACGCGGATCCGTCGCCGTCACGAGCATGATCGGCGCCCTCGCCGTCAGGGCGGGCCTGATCGCACCCACCGGATGCGTCCTGGAGTCGCCCGCCCTGCGCGAGCGCATCCGCCCCGGCATCGCCGACCTCGTCTTCGGCGGCCACGACGTCACCTCCGTCCCCCTGGAGAAGAAGGCCGCCGAACTGGCCGGCTCCGGCGTGGTGCCCGCCGCGCTCGCCCAGGCCGTAAAGGACGACCTGGCCGCCGTCGAGCAGCGCGTACGCCCCCTGCCCGCCGCCCCCACCCAGGCCGGCACCGCCCATGCCATCGCCGACGACCTCGACCGCTTCCGCCGACAGAACGACCTCGACCGCGTCGTCGTCATCAACGTCTCGACCACCGAACCCGCCCCCGCCCCGCACCCCGCCCACGCCTCCCTCGACGACCTGCGCGCCGCCCTCGCCGACCCCCTCTCCGCCACCGACCCTGTGCTGCCGCCCAGCTCGCTCGCCGCCTACGCCGCCCTGACCGCCGGCTGCCCGTACGTCGACTTCACCCCCTCCACCGGCGCCCGCCTGCCCGCCCTCGACGCCCTCGCCCGCGAACGCGGCCTCCCGTACGCCGGGCACGACGGCAAGACGGGCGAGACCCTGGTCAAGTCCGTGCTCGCGCCCATGTTCGCCCAGCGCAACCTCAAGGTCCGCACCTGGTCCGGCATCAACCTCCTCGGCGGCGGCGACGGCGCCAACCTCGCCCGGCCCGGCGCCAACGCCGCCAAATCCGCCAGCAAACAACGCGTCCTCCCCGAAACCCTCGGCTACCTCCCCCAGGGGGAGACCCGCATCGACTACCTCGAAGACCTGGGCGACTTCAAAACCGCCTGGGACCTGGTCACCTTCGAAGGCTTCCTCGGGACCGGCATGCGGATGGAGTTCACCTGGCACGGCTGCGACTCCGCCCTTGCCGCCCCCCTCGTCCTCGACCTCGCCCGCCTCACCGCCGCCGCCCACCACGCCGGCCGCGCGGGCCCCCTGCCCGGCCTGGCCTTCTTCTTCAAGGACCCGCTGGGGGAGGTACCGCACGGCCTCGCCGACCAGTGGCGCACCCTCTGCGACCTCGTCACCTCCCTCACCCCGGAGCCCACCCCGTGACCCCACCCTTCGGGCCCCACCCCTTACACCCCCCAACCCGACCCACGCCCGCCAGCCCCACTGGGGGCGCGGCGCGGCTGCGCGCCGGGGCCGCCCAGGACGCGACCCGGCCGCGCCCCGGCACCGCTGGAGGCACAGGACGGCAGCGCACCGGGGCCGCTGAGGGCGCGGGACGGCGGCGCGCCGGGCCCGCTCCGGACGCGCCCCGACTGCGCGCCTGGAGCCCCTCGGACGTGACCTGGCCCCGCGCCTGGGGCGTCTCAGGCGCGGCGTGGCTGGCCGCCCGGAGCGCGAGGCGGCTTCGCGGCGAGGACGCTTGGGACGCGGAGCGGCGGCGTGCCAGAGCCGTTGGGGACGTGGCGTGGCTGCGCGCCGGGGCCGCCTCGGACGCGACCCGGATGCCCGCCCGGGGCACCTCGGGCGCGGCGTGGCTGGCCGCCCGGAGCGCGAGGCGGCTGCGCGGCGGGGCCACTCGGTGGGCAGGGCGGCGGCGTGCCAGAGCCGCTTGGGACGTGGCGTTGCTGCGCGCCAGAACCGCTGGGTGCGTGACGCGGCTTCGCGCGTGGGCCGCCTCAGGCCCGGCCCGGCTGCCCGCCTGGGGTGCCTCGGGCCTGGCTCGGCCCCGCACCTGGGGCGTGATGTGGGGGCGGGGTGGGGACGTCTCGGTCGGCGGGTGTGCTCATGCCGCCGGTCGGTCCCGGGCGAGGGAGGCACGTCGATGACCGCGCTGCGGGACCTGCTGGAGCTCGTGCGGGCGCCGGCCGCGCTGTCGGTGCCCGGCGACGTGGCCGCGGGCGCCGCCGCCGGGCAGGTGCTCGGCCCCCGGACGGTCGGCCTGGCCTGCTCCTCCGTCTGCCTGTACTGGGCCGGCATGGCCGCCAACGACTGGGCCGACCGCCACCTCGACGCCACCGAACGCCCCGAGCGCCCCATCCCGTCCGGCCGGGTGAGCCCTGGCGCGGCCCTGGGCGTGGCCGTCGGCCTCACCGCCGCCGGCCTCACCACGGCCGCCCTCGCCGGCGGACGCCGGGCCCTGGCGGTCGCGGTGCCGCTGGCCGGGGCGATCTGGGCGTACGATCTGGTTGCCAAGAACACCCCCGCCGGCCCGCTCGTCATGGCGGCGTGCCGCGGCCTGGACGTGCTGCTGGGAGCGACCGCGAAACCGCCACCGCAGCGCCCCACGCCGCCGCCGCGGGGACTCGCGCTGCTACGGGGCCTCGCGCTGTCGCAGCGATCCGCACCGCCGCGGAGCCGCGCGTCATCGCGCGGGCTGGCGCTGCTCGGGCGCCTGGTCCCCGCACCTCCGGTTCCCGCGAGCCCCTCGGACGCGTTGGCCGCCGCGCTGCCCGCCGCCCTTACGATCGCCGCCCACACGTACCTCCTCACCCATCTCTCCCAGGGCGAGACCTCCGGGACGGCGCGGCGCCGCCCCGCCGTCACGCTGGCGGGCACCGTGGCGCTGGCGGCGGCCACCGCCTGCCGGCCGTCCGGCCCGGCCTCGCCCGGTCCACGCGGGGACGGGGCGGGGCCGCGCGGGCGGTGCTCGCCGCCTGGTACGCCTCCCAGTTCGGCGCCCCCCAGGCCCGCGCCGTCGCGGAGCCGTCGGCGGAGCGGGTGCGGGAGGCCGTGGCGGCCGGGATCGTCAGCCTGCCCGCTCTCCAAGGCGCCCTGGTGGCCCGGGCCGGTGCGCCCCGTGCCGGGCTGGCGCTCGCCGCGATGGTCCCGCCGGCTCGCCGGCTGGCCAGAAAGTTGTCCCCGACATGATCAGATTCGGTTACGGCACGAACGGCTTCGCCAACCACCGCCTCCCCGACGCCCTCGACATCATCGCCGACCTGGGCTACACCGGCGTGGCCCTCACCCTCGACCACCACCACCTCGACCCGTACGCCGACGGGCTGGCGGCGCGCGTGGCGAAGCTCGCCGACCGGCTGCGCACGCTCGGCCTGGGGGTGGTGATCGAGACCGGCGCCCGCTACCTGCTCGACCCCCGCCGCAAGCACGCCCCACGCTCCTGGACGACGACCGTGACCACCGCGTCGACTTCCTGAGCAGGGCCGCGGCGGTCGGCGCCGACCTGGGGGCGGAGGCGGTGTCGTTCTGGTCGGGGGTCCGGCCCGGGCACGTGCCGCCGGGCCTGGCGTGGGACCGGCTGGTGGAGGGGTGCGCGCGGGTGCTGGAGGCGGCGCAGGGGGTGCCGCTGGGGTTCGAGCCGGAGCCGGGGATGCTGGTCGACACGATCGCCGGCTGGCACGCGCTGCGCCGGGCGCTCGGCGCGCCGGACGGGTTCGGCCTGACCCTGGACATCGGCCATTGCCGCTGCAACGAGCCGGACCCGGTGCCCGACTGCGTGACGGCCGTGGGCCCGTACCTGGTCAACGTGCAGATCGACGACATGCGCCGGGGGACGCACGAGCACCTGGAGTTCGGCGAGGGGGAGATCGACTTCCCGCCGGTGCTGCGGGCGCTGGCCGACTCCGGCTACCGCGGGCTGGTGGCCGTCGAGCTGCCCCGCCACTCGCACGCCGCCCCCGACGTCGCGGCCCGCTCCCTCGCCTTCCTCCGCCAGGCCGAGCAGGAGTCCGTACGGGCCGATCGGGGCGGCGCACACGACGTACCAGATCTTGAAGGAGGCAGCTCGTGATGCCACCCGAGCGGCTGCACGCCGCGCTCCGCGCCACCCCGAACGGCGCCTGGCTGGACGGGGTGCTGGAAAAGGCGCTGGACGAGACGACGGCGGCGCCGGGCACGTTCGCCCGCTCGTTCGCCGCCGCCGGCCGGCGCACCGGCCGGGGCCCGCTGCCGGGCGTGCCCGGCTGGACGGCCGACGAGGCGGCCAGGGCGTTGCTGCTGGCGGCGCTCCCGCCCGGCCGCGCCGCGACGGAGGCGCTCGACCTCTACCATCACGGCGACGCCGACGAGAAACGCGCGGTGCTGAAGGCCCTGCCGCTGCTCCCGATCGGCGCGGACGCGGTGCCCCTCCTGACGGACGCCATCCGCACGAACGACGCCCGCCTGCTGGCCGCGGCCCTCGGCCCGTACGCCGTCCATCTCGACCAGGCGCTGTGGCGGCAGGCGGTGCTCAAGTGCGTGTTCATGGGGGTGCCGCTGGCGGCGGTGGACCGGCTGGAGGAGCGGGCCGACGCCGAGCTGGCCGCCATGCTGGCGGCGTTCGCCGAGGAACGGCAGGCGGCCGGCCGCCCCATGCCGCCCGACGCCGTCGCCCTGCTCGCCCGCCTCACCAGCGATCCCTCCGGCCGTTCCGACGAGGACCAGGACGGCCGTCGCACCACCGAGGAGACCTGATGCGCATCTTCGACCCGCACATCCACATGACCTCCCGCACCACCGACGACTACGCCCGCATGGCCGCCGCCGGGATCGCCGCCGTGGTGGAGCCGTCCTTCTGGCTGGGCCAGCCGCGCACGAACCCCGGCTCGTTCACCGACTACTTCGACTCGATCCTCGGCTGGGAGCCGTACCGGGCGGCCCAGTTCGGCGTGGTGCACCACGCCACGATCGCGCTGAACCCCAAGGAGGCGAACGACCCGCGCTGCCGCCCCGTCCTCGACCTGCTGCCCCGCTACCTGGACAAGGACCGGGTGGTCGCGGTCGGCGAGATCGGCTACGACTCGATGACGCCGGA
Organism: [Actinomadura] parvosata subsp. kistnae; assembly: GCF_900323885.1. Taxonomy (GTDB): domain Bacteria; phylum Actinomycetota; class Actinomycetes; order Streptosporangiales; family Streptosporangiaceae; genus Nonomuraea; species Nonomuraea composti. Next base: position 64,707 of record NZ_OOHJ01000001.1, read on the forward strand.
GGAGGACGACGCCTTCGAACGCCAGCTGGCCCTGGCCGTCGAGCACGAGCTGCCCGCGCTGGTGCACACCCCGCACCGCGACAAGGCGGCCGGCACGCGCCGCACGCTCGACCTGGTGAAGGCGTCCGGCATCGAGCCGGGCCGGGTCGCCGTCGACCACCTCAACGAGGTCACCATCGACCTCGTGCACGGCTCCGGCTGCTGGATGGGCTTCTCGATCTACCCGGAGACGAAGATGTCGCCACCGCGGATGGTGGAGCTGCTGCGCCGGTACGGCACGGAGCGGGTGCTGGTCAACTCGGCCGCCGACTGGGGCGTCTCCGACCCGCTGCTCACCGTGGAGACGGCGGAGGCGATGCTGGCGGCCGGGTTCGACGAGGACGACGTGGACCGGGTCATGTGGCGCAACCCGGTGGAGTTCTACAGCCAGTCGGGCCGGCTCGACCTGACGGGCGTCACCGGGGCGGCCGAGCCGACGTTCGCGGGCAGCTCCATCAAGCGCGGCGGCGAGTGATGCGGCTGCGCCACCGCTCGGGCGACACGCTGCACCTCGGCTACTGCACCAACGTGCACCCGGCCGAGGACCTCGCCGGCGTCATCGCCCAGTTCGACGAGTACGCGGTCCCCGTCAGGGACCGGCTCGGGACGGACGTGCTGGGGCTGGGGCTGTGGCTGGCCGCGCCGGTGGCCGAGGCGCTGGCCGCCGACCAGGCCCTGCGCGCGCGGCTGCGCCGGGAGCTGGCGGCGCGGGGCCTGGAGGTCGTGACGCTGAACGGGTTCCCGTACCGCTCCTTTCATGATCCGGTCGTCAAGAGGACGGTGTACCGTCCTGACTGGACGACCAGGGAGCGGCTGTCGTACACCTTCGACCTGGCCCGTATCCTGGCGGACCTGCTGCCCGACGACGCGGCCAGAGGGTCGGTCTCCACCCTGCCGCTGGCCTGGCGCGCGCCCTGGACCACGGCCATGGCCGACCAGGCGGCCCGCCGCCTCGACCAGCTCGCCGCCGGGCTGGCCGCCGTCCAGTCGTCGACGGGGCGGGTGGTGCGGGTGGCGTTCGAGCCGGAGCCGGGCTGCGTCGTCGAGACGACCGAGCAGGCGATCACCCACCTGGCCCGCGCCGACACGGGGCGGCTCGGCATCTGCCTGGACCTGGCGCACCTGGCGTGCGCGTGGGAGCAGCCGGCCACCGCGCTCAAGGCGCTGCGCGACCGGGGCCTGCCGATCGTCAAGGTCCAGCTCTCGGCCGCCCTGGAGAGCGCGGACCCGCGGGCGCTGCACGAGTACGCCGAGCCGCGCTTCCTGCACCAGACCCGCAACCCGTACGGCGACGCGGCCGACGACCTGGACGAGGCGTTCGCCCGGAACCTGCCGGGCCCGTGGCGGGTCCACTACCACGTGCCGCTGCACGCCGACCCCGCCCCGCCCCTGACGACCACCGTGCCGGTGCTGCGCGAGGCGCTGAAGGAGCTGGCAGGCGGGCCCGAGCCGTTGTGCGACCACTACGACGTGGAGACCTACACGTGGGGCGTGCTGCCGCCCGCGCTGCGCCCCCGTACCCCCGCCCAGCTCGCCGACGGCATCGCCGGCGAGCTGGCCTTCGCCCGCGACCACCTGCGCGACCTCGGAGTGACGGCATGACGAAGCTGCTGGTCCTCGACGTCGTGGGGCTGACCCCGCGACTGCTGGCCCACATGCCCCGCCTGCGGGCGGTGGCCGCGAACGGTTTCCGCGCCGAGCTCGGCACCGTCCTGCCGGCGGTGACGTGCCCGGCGCAGTCCACGTTCCTGACGGGGCTGCCGCCGTCGGGGCACGGGATCGTGGGCAACGGCTGGTACTTCCGCGACCTGGGCGAGGTGCTGCTGTGGCGCCAGCACAACGCGCTGGTCGGCGGCGAGAAGGTGTGGCAGGCCGCGCGCCGCGACCGCCCCGGCTTCACCGTGGCGAACGTCTGCTGGTGGTACGCCATGGGCGCCGACGTCGACTGGACCGTCACGCCCCGCCCCATCTACCGCGCCGACGGCCGCAAGGACCCCGACTGCTACACCGACCCGCCGGGGCTGCACGACGAGCTGACCGCGAAGCTCGGCACGTTCCCGCTGTTCAGCTACTGGGGGCCGGGGCGGGCATCGCGTCGTCGTCCTGGATCTGCCGGGCCGCCGAGCACGTCATGGCTGTCCACGACCCCGACCTGACGCTCGTCTACGTGCCGCACCTCGACTACGACCTGCAGCGTTTCGGCCCCTCCGACCCGCGCGCCGCCGCCGCGGCGGCCGAGCTGGACACCGTGCTGGCGCCGCTGCTCGACGCGGCCGCCGACCGGACCACGGTGGTGCTGTCGGAGTACGGCATCACCGACGTCTCCCGCCCGTGGACGTCAACCGCGTCCTGCGCGCCGAGGGCCTGCTGCGCGTGCACACCCAGGACGGCATGGAGTACCTGGACCCGTGGACGTCGCGCGCGTTCGCCGTCGCCGACCACCAGATCGCGCACGTCTACGTCCGCGACCCCGCCGACGTGCCGGCCGTGGCCAAGCTGTGCGCCTCCGCCGAGGGCGTCGCCACCGTGCTCGACCAGGACGGCAAGGCCGCGCACGGCCTCGACCACCCGCGCTCGGGCGAGCTGGTCCTGCTCGCCGAGCCCGACTCGTGGTTCACCTACTACTACTGGCTGGACGACGCCCGCGCCCCCGACTTCGCCCGCGTCGTCGAGATCCACCGCAAGCCCGGCTACGACCCGGCCGAGCTGTTCTTCGACCCCGCCGCCCCCGGCGCGGCCAAGCGGCGGGCGGGGCTGGCGCTGCTGCGCAAGAAGGCGGGCCTGCGTTACGTCATGAGCGTCGTCGGCCTGGACGCGGGCGCCCGCGCGGTGCGCGGCTCCCACGGCCTGCTGCCCGCCGACCCGGCCGACGCCCCCGTCCTGCTCTGCTCCGACCCGGCGCAGGCCCGCTCGCGGTACGAGGCCACGGAGGTGAAGGACCTGCTGCTGCGCCTGGCACGCGCGTGACGACGGCCGGCCCCGGCCAGGGGCCAGCCGTTTGCCCCACTTGTCCAGTTGTGGCCACTTCCGCCTTAGGTGCCGACAAATGCCACAAATGGCCGCAAACTCAAGTCGACCGCGCTCTTTCCGCCCCCCGCCCCCTCACCGCCGCACTCTGGAACGTGCCAAACGGCGCTGCGGGCTGCCCTCCAGCGCATCCGCCCAGGAGAAGGAGCACTCATGTCCCGAGGAAGAAGGCTCAGGCTCACGGCCGTCGCGTTATCGGTCGTGCTGGCCGCTCCGGGCGTCGCGCACGCGTCCGCACAGAACGCGGTGAGCTGCGGCGACGTGCTCACCAGCAGCGTCACGCTCACCGCCGACCTGGTCTGCGCGGGCGGCGTCGCGCTCACCGTCCAGACCGACGACGTGGACATCGATCTGAACGGGCACTCCTTGATCGGGACGGCTCCGGGCACGGCGATCCAGGTGCAGAACGCCGTCGGCGTAACCATCCGCAACGGCACGATCACCGGATTCACCACCGGCCTCCACGCCCGCGCCTACTTCGCTCCGGTCCCGAAGGTGACGGTCACCGACGTGCGCTTCGTCGGCTCCGGCATTCAGGGACGTCCGGCGTTCATCTCGGTGAGCGGCACGCACTCGACCTGCCATCTGGAGAACGCGAGCGTCTACGGAGCCCCCGGCAACCTCGTCGTCGACGGCTGCCGGGTGGACGGCTCCATCTACCTGTTCAACGCCAACCTCTCGGCGATCCGCCACAGCGTGCTCAGCGGCGGCCTGCTCAGCATCGGGCAGAGCGACCAGGGCGACTTCAGCGCCAACGTCTTCGACGACTATCCCGTGGACATCTGGGCCACGGAATCCAGGCGCAACGTCTTCAAGCAGAACGTGTTCAAGAACGCCGCCGTCGCCTTCACCACCACCCCGGCCTACACGCCGGCGAACGCGAGCGTGATCGAGAAGAACGTGTTCACCGGCAACGACATCGGCGTGTTCGGCAAGTGGGCGTTCAGCAACGTGATCGTCCGGAACAACGTGTTCAAGGACAACCGCACGGCCGGGATGTACCTGGAGAACTACGGCGCCATACCGAGCTCCGTCGCGGTCTCCGGCAACGTCCTCATCGGCAACGGCCACGCCCCCAGCGGCAGGAAGGACCTCGTCGGCAACCCGATCCAGGGCGGCCTGCACCTCGTCACCGGCCTGGAGCCGGTGATGCGCATCGCGCTGGCGGACAACGTCGGCATCGGCAACGCCGGCCGGATGATCTGGGCGCCGCCCGGCATGGTCATCGACGGCGGTGGCAACCAGGGCCCCTGCGAGCCCGTCCCGAACCCCGACCTCACCTGCTGGTAACCCCCTCAACCCGGAGGAGCACTTCATGTCCCGAGGAAGAAAGACCAGGCTCACGGCCGCCGCGTTATCGATCGCGCTGGCGGTGCTGGCCGTGCCCGGTGCCGCGCACGCGTCCGCGCTGGACGTCGTGAGCTGCGGTGACGTGCTCACCAGCAGCGTCACGCTCACCGCCGACCTCGTCTGCGCGGGCGGCGACGCGCTCACCGTCGGCGCCGACGGCGTCACCATCGACCTGGACGGCCACTCCATCACCGGGGACGGCACCGGGACGGCGGTTCGCGTCCACGGGCACACCGGGCTCGTCCTGCGCGACGGCAGGGTCACCGGTTTCGCGGAAGGGCTGTACGCCCTCGGGACGAGCGGCGTCTCGCCCGACGTCACCGTCACGGGCGTGCGCTTCACCGACGCGCTCGTACGGGGCCGCAACTCCACCATCACGGTCGGCGGCACCCTCGGCAACTGCCGCCTGGCGGGCGCCGACCTGCGGGGCGGGCCCGGCAAGCTCGTCGTCGACCGGTGCCGGGTCACCGGCGAGGTGCGGCTGTACGAGTCGAACTACTCGGCCATCCGGCACAGCCTGCTCAGCCACGGCCTGCTCGGCATCGGCCAGTCCGACCGGGGCGAGTACCTCACCAACGTCTTCGACGACTTCCCCGTGCTCATGGGCACCCCCGAGTGCCGCCGCAACCTGTTCAAGGGGAACGTGTTCAAGAACGCCGGCACGGCGTTCGAGACCAGCGAGGCCTACTCGCCCGCCAACGCGAACGTGATCGAGAAGAACGTGTTCCTGGCCAACGACATCGGCCTGCTGGCCGACTACACCTTCCGCAACACGATCGTGCGCGACAACGTGTTCACCGCGAACCGCACGGTCGGCATGTACCTGGAGAACCGCAGGACCGTCATCCCCAGCCCCGACCCGGTCTCAGGGAACGTGTTCGTCGGCAACGGCCACGCGCCCAGCGGCATCGTCGACGACGACGGCAACCCCGTCCAGGGCGGCCTGCACCTCATCACCCGGCTCGACCCGGCGGCGCGCATCGCGCTGGCCAACAACGTCGGCACCGGCAACGCCGGCCGGATGATCTGGGCGCCGCCCGGCATGGTCATCGACGGCGGCGGCAACCAGGGCCCCTGCCAGCCGACGCCCAACCCCGACCTCACCTGCTGGTGACCCCGAGGATCACCGGGAGGGCCAGCGGCCCCTCGGTGATCCACGACGGCGTGTAGGCGATCTCCTCAGGAGGCACCGCCAGCCGCAGCCCGGGAAAGCGCCCGAACAGGCGCGACAGCGCGATCCGCGCCTCCAGCCTGGCCAGCGGCGCCCCAGGCAGAAGTGCGGGCCCCGCCCGAAGCCCAGATGCGGCTCCTGGCCCCGCGAGATGTCGAACCGCGCGGCATCGGCCCCGAACCTCGCCGGATCGGTGCCGGTGCCGCCGAACCCGACCAGCACCGGCTGCCCCGCCGGGATGCGCACCCCGCACAGCTCCACCTCGCGCAGCGGGTAGCGGAACAGGCCGGCGCTCATCGGGCTGCGGCTGCGCAGCGCCTCCTCCACCACCTCCGCCCACGCGTCCTTCTCCCGGGCCAGGGCGAGCTGGTCCGGGTCGGCGCACAGGGCGATGACGGCGTTCGCGATCAGGTGCACGGTCGTCTCGTGGCCGGCCAGGATGACCAGCCACAGGATCCACAGGATCTCGTCGTCCCCGAGCCGGTCGCCGTCCTGCTCCTGCGCCTGGACGAGGGCGGTGGTCAGGTCGTCGCGGGGGTCGCGGCGGCGCCGCTCGATGTGGCCGGTGAGGTGGGCGATCAGGTCGTTCCACGCCTTGCCGATCTCCTCCGGGGCAGAGGTCAGCGAGATGAGCGTCGCCGCCCGGCGGCGGAGGTCCTCCCGCTCTTCCTCCGGTACGCCGAACAGCTCGCAGATCACCACGACCGGCAGCGGATCGGTGTATCCCGCCACCAGGTCCACGGGGCCATCGGCCGCCAGGCCGTCCAGCAGGTGACCGGCCAGCTCCTCGATCCGCGGCGCCAGCCCTTGCACCCGCGTCTGCGTGAACGCCCGCCCCACCAGCCCGCGCAGCCGCCGGTGCTCGGCCCCGTCCTTGTTCAGCATGTGATCCGCCTCCAGCACCTGCCGCAGCGGCCAGTCGGGCGGGATGCTGCCGTCGTGCAGCCCGCCGAAGTTCCGGGCGTCCTTGCTGAACAGGGTGTGCTCGCCGGCCAGCACCTCGCTGACCGCCTCGTAACCGGTGGCCAGCCAGCCGCCGACACCGCCCGCGAGCTCGACGGGCACGACCGGCCCCACCTCGTCCCGCAGCCGGCACACGGTCACGGTGGCGCGCTCGCCGGGGTACGGGAAGGGGATGGGGGAGCGGGGGGTGGGCATCACGATCTCCATCGCGGTACGGCGGCCTCCTGACAGATCGGACGGTAACCCGGAAAGTTGGGATTGTCCCGACCCAACCCGACCCCTCGGCCCCCACCCCTCGGCCCCCACCCCTCGGCCCCCACCCCTCGGCCCTGCCTCCGCTGCCGCCTCCGGCCCCTGCCAGCGGCACCGGGTGATCGGACACCGGCGTTCGCGGAAGATCGGGATATCGCCCCTGGGCCGGCCGTCCCCGGCGTAAGGTGTGCCGATGTGAAGCGCCGCCCCCGCCCTCTCCTGGCAGCCGCGGCAGGCGTGGCCGCCCTGGCCCCCGTCTACTACCTCACCGACGCCGCCGCCCGCTGCCTGCGCACCGGCCAGGCCGCGTTCTCCCCGGCCCCGCTCGGCCTGGCCTACCTCGCCGCCGTGGCCGTCCTCGTCACGCTCCTGACCGCCTGGCCCGCCGCCGCGCTCGGCTGCGGCGTGCCGCTGACGGCGGCGGGCGTCCTGTTCGCCCTCGACGTGGACGCCGCGATCCGCCTGGCGGCCACCCTGCCGTGGGCGCGGACCGGCGGCCTGCCGTGGTCGCCGCCGGGCGGCGCGCCGTGGGCGGAGCTGGCCGAGCCGCCCGGCACGCTGGCCGGCATGAGCGGCCTGTACGCGCTCGTCGGCGCCGTCCTCGTGCTGTCGGCGCTGCCCGGGCTCCGCCGGCGATCTATCCTGGACGTGTGAGCGGGCGGGATCCTGATCGGCGCAGGGCGCTGCTCGACGCGGCCGACCGGGTCATCATGAAGGAGGGCCCCGGCGTGTCGATGGCCGCCATCGCCGCCGAGGCCGGCATCACCAAGCCCATCCTCTACCGCCACTTCGGCGACAAGCACGGCCTCTACCAGGCCCTGGCCGACCGCCACGTGCGCACGGTCATCGCCCAGCTGCGCCCCGAGTTCGCCGCCACGGGCGCCGACCCGCGCGGCAGGGCCAGGGCGGCGATCGGCGTCTACTTCGACCTCATCGCCGCCAACCGCAACCTCTACCGCTTCCTGTTCCACCGGGCGGGCGCCGAGGACAGCCGGGTCCGCTCCCACATGACGTCGCTGGTGCGCAGCCTGGGGGAGGAGCTCGGCGAGGTCCTGGCCGCCGAGCGCGCGGTGCCCGACCCGACGCGCGCCCAGGTGCTGGGGCACGCGTTCGTCGGCATGGTGCAGACGACCGGCGACTGGTGGCTCGACCATCCGGAGGTGGACCGCGACGAGGTGGTGGAGGGCCTGGTGGACGTGATCGCGCTGGCCCTCACGCCCGCTCCCCGCACCGGAAGCCCGGCGCGCACCGCCTGACGCCTGACGCCACGGCCGTCCCGGCTACCCTCGTACTCCCCGCTGCTCGCGCAGCAACCGCAGCAGGTCCCACTCGTTCTCGCACACGCGCCGCCCGATCGCGGCCAGCTCCACGGAACGGGCGCCGCCGCGCAGGTGCCGCATCGTCTGCATGACGCAGATGACGCCCCACTTGAGCACGCCGAACGTCTCCCACCACCGCAGCGCCTCCCGATCGACCGCCTGCCCGCCGGCCTCCTCGTAGGCGTCGACGAGCTCGCCGTACTCGCCGAACCCGCCGACCGGCAGCGGCGAGCCGAACCGCCACGCCTTCACGCACAGCCACCCGAGGTCCTCCAGCGGGTCGCCGGCGTGCGCGAGCTCCCAGTCGAGCACCGCCCTGATCCCCTCGGGCCCGATGACGAGGTTGCCGTTGCGGAAGTCGCCGTGCACGACCGTACGCCGCCCACCGGCCGGACGGGTGGCGGCCAGCCGGCGCAGCGCCAGCTCGAACACCGGGTGCGGCTCGCCGAGCTGGTCGAGCACGTCCCGCCAGCGCAGCAACGGGTCGTCCACCTGCTCCTCCACGTGCTCCTGCGGCGGGAGTGCGGTGAGTGGCATGCGGTGGATGGCGGCCAGCACCTGCCCGCACTGCCGGGCCAGCCGCGGCCTGGCCGCCGCGTAGGCGTCGTCCCGCAGGATCTTGCGCGGGATCGTCTCGCCGGGGACGCGCGTCATGAGGATGTACGACTCCCCGCACGCGACGATCCGCGGCACCGGCACCCCGGCGTCGGCGGCGGCCCGCATGAGCCGCGCTTCCACACCCAGCCCCGCACCTGCCCCAGCGCTCCCCTCCATGGCGGCGGCGCCGGGGGAGTCGAGCCGCAGGATCAGCTCGTGCCTCCCCTCATCGGGCAGGGTCACGTCCAGCGCCCAGGTCTCGCGCGACGCCCCGCCGGGCAACCGCACCCCGGCCTCGACCACCGCCTTCTCTCCGAGCGCTTCACGGACGACGGCGTACAGGTCGGTGGTCATCGCAGGCCGAACTCCCACGACCCGCCCGCCGCGTATTCGCCGAGGATCCGCCGTCCCACGGAGTCGATGTGCACCTCGTCCGGACCGTCGTAGATGCGCCCGGCCCTGGCGTGCCGGTACATGCGGTCGAGCGGCGTGTCGGGCGTCAGCCCGGCGGCGCCGTACACCTGGATCGCCCGGTCGATGACGTTGTGGAGCATGCGCGCGCCCACCACCTTGATCGCCCCGATCTCCACGCGGGCCTCGGAGCCCCGGTCGATCGCCTCGGCGGCGTGCAGCGTGAGCAGCCGCGCGGACTGGATCTCGGTGTAGGAGTCGAACACGTGCTGCCGCATGAGCTGCTTGGCCGCCAGCGGCTGCCCGAACGCCGTACGCTCGTGCAGCCGTACGCACATCAGGTCGAAGGCGCGCTGCGCCTGCCCGAGCCAGCGCATGCAGTGGAAGATGCGTCCGGGCCCGAGCCGCCGCTGCGCGATGACGAAGCCCTGCCCGCGCTCGCCGAGCAGGCTCGACGCGGGGACGCGCACGTTGTCGTAACGCACCTCGCAGTGCGCGCCGTCGAGGCCCAGCACCGGCGTCTCGCGCACGATCGTGTACCCCGGCGTGTCGGTCGGCACCACGATCATGGAGAACGCGCGGTGCGGGGGCGCGTCCTGCTCGGTCCTGCACATCACGGTCGTGTACGCCGCCCGCGACGCCCCGGTGGTGAACCACTTGTGCCCGTTGATCACCCATTCGCCGCCGTCGAGCACGGCGGACGTGGTGATCTGCGTGGGGTCGCTGCTGGAGACGCCCGGCTCCGTCATCGCGAAGCTGGGGGAGATGTCGCCGCGCACCAGCGGCTCCAGGAACCGCTCGCGCTGCTCGGGCGAGGCGTGCTCGTGCAGCATCAGCGAGTCCTGCAGCGTGTACGTGCCGAGCGCGAGCTGCCCGTACTCGCTGCGCCCCTGCACCTCGTTGACGTAGACGTAGTCGAGGAACGGCAGCCCGCCCCCGCCCAGCTCACGCGGGTGGCCGAGCGCCCACAGGCCCTCCTTCTTGGCCTGCGCGCGCAGCTCCTCCAGCGCCGCCGCGGCGCCCGGCCCGCCCTCCTGCAGCACCGGCTCGGCGGGCTCGACCCGCTCGGTCATGAACGCGTGCACGGCATCGCGAACCGGCCGCACGCTGTCGGGGACCGCGAAGTTCATAATCCGCACCCAACCCGAATCCCGGGCACCGGTCAACGGCCCCGGGCAACGACGCGGTTGGGAGCAAGGCGGGAAGCTGTACGGAGAGAACCGGCAGGCAGCACAGCAGGCGGGCAGGGAAAGGTCGCCGCGGGGGGCGACCACCGCAACTGCCTGCCGGTGGCGGTACGACAAGACGAGACGGCGGCGCCCCTCATCCCCTCCGATAGGGGACGCGCTCGTCTCGCCGCGCCGGTCATCACTTGGCGATGTACTCAGCCAGGGAGCTTCGCCGCACCTTCTGGATCGCGGGTCGGGTGCCGCTGCCCGGCGCACTGCCAGGAGTAGTAGGCCCCGCCGAACCCGACGAACACCCACACCGGCATCCCCAGCTTCCGCTTGTGCACCATGAGCGCTACTGCGGAAGTTTGCTCCTATTCGAATCCGACAGAGCCGCGGCGGCGTCTTGAGGGAGGTGAGGAGACGGCATGTGATGGCTGAGGAGATTTATGACGACCCCTCAGTCGTTGTCTACGATTGTTACTCTGATCACCACGTCCTCACGGAACTTGATCCCAATAGCCTGGTGGCCGCGAAAGTCATCCTCGGAGCGGCCAACATCGACGAGGTCTGGAGGTGCGGAAAGACCTGTGGTCTGTCGCCAAGCATCGCGCCCGCTGACATTCTCGCTGAGGTAGCCGCCGTATTCGCAGTCCTCGCAGCTGCCGCAGGCACCGCATTCGGCGACACAATTCTCCTCGTGTGTCCGGAAAATGTGCTCCACGAAACTGCTCGCGTACACGAACGCTTGGAAAGGGTTCTCCCTCACTGGGACGACGACATCCGGGCGCGTCACGGTGAGCACGGCCGTGAACCCAGATGCGTCCCGCAGTAGTACCTCGGAGCGGGCGGCGTCGAAGTCCATGGCGTAAAGATCGCCCTCAAAGATCTCATCGACGATATCGCGATTGCGGCGAAGGAAGCCGAGAAGCGTGCGCGCGATGAACTCTGGTGCGGCGATGGCGCTTCCATTAGCCTTTCGCCATTCGTCCAGGGCCGTGTCCAGCGGCTCCCACCAGCGGAAGGGGTGAAGTCGCGAAAGCCTGATACGGCCATCGGATCCGATGTGATCGGCGATCTCATCCTCAGTGAATTCAGGAAAACCGAATGGAAAGCGCGAGATCTCCAAGGCGACACCGTCCCAGTCCGGGTCGTCCCTCCGGCGCTCGATACCCTCGACATACTGCCACGGAGGCATGTCACTCCACGTCTCACGCCCCCACCTTATAGCCGCGTGCAGCACGTACTCTTCCGCCAGATTCTGGAGTCTCGGCCTCACGCCGCTGTCGAGCAGGGACGCCATTCGCTGAAAGTTCTCCGCCAGTTTCTCTCGCCATGCGAGATTCCCTTGAACCCGGAACAGAACAGAGTCAGGCAGCTCTTCCATAAAATCTGGGAGATCCACCTGATCATGGGTGCTCATGTCGTAGGCCATGCCGCAAGTGGCTGATAGATGCACCGCCATAGCGGGCGTAAGAGCCCCCTCCTGGAAACTCTCGTTCAGCCTCCTCGCATGGAAGGACAGCTCCGCTGCTTTCTCCTGCGGTCGACGCTGAGTTGCCTTCAGCACACGCTCGACCGCCGACCTGGTTTTGGCCGACACTGACGAGAGATCATCCTCGGCGCGTCTCCATGTAGCCACAGAGATGCGCGCGGCCTTCGCTGCCTCGGCTTGGGTCAGCCCAGCCGCCTCGCGCGCGACCTTCACATCGACAACTTCCGCCATCGGACCTCTTCTCGCGAGCATCAACTGGCGATTGAGCGCTCAGTGAGCACTCAGCCTAGATAAGTCTCAATGCAATGGCAAGTTCTACGACACCTAGCACCCAAGCGACTTCGTTCGAGAGGCAGCAGCACCGCACGGTTCTCTTCTCGAGAACCTCCTCGCCCCCACAGGGCTGATTACTGATCGGTGGGCGGACGGGCGGTGAAGACGAAGGTTGATCGCCGGATGGATCTCCGGCCGTGTCTTCCGGGACGTGCAATATGTGCGATGATCATGGCGGCAGCAGTGCCAGTAACCTGCTGCGTACCAGGTCAGCGGTCATGTCGCTCGAAGAAACTCATGAGCCATAAAACCGTCGCCAGTTAGCTCCATGCGAGTGGATCGCTGGTAGGGGCGCCGGGTTCGCTTCCGTGCCATCTGCATGCCGCAAGGTCGTGCCATACCGTGCCAGATCTTGCTAGCGAGCGCCACGTCAGAGGCGTGATCGCCCTACCGTTAGCGTGCCACTAGACCGAATCGATCATGGTGTATCGCGCGTTCCATACGTACGGGGTGCAGGTCCAGACGTACAGTTAAGAAATCATGGATCCTTGCAAGCGAGGGGTCAGGGCAGCCAGCTCACCCGGCCGCGCAGGAAGGCGTACCCGACGAAGGCGACGGCGTCGATGAGCGTGTGCGCCATGATCAGCGGCATGGTGCGTCCCCACTTCTGGTACGCCCGCCCGAACACCACCCCCATCACCACGTTCCCGACGAACCCCCCGAACCCCTGATACAGGTGGTAGGACCCGCGCAGCAGCGACGACACCGCCACCGCCTTCCACGGCGTCCACCCGGCCTGGCCGAGCCGGTGCAGCAGGTAGCCGGCGACGATGACCTCCTCCAGCACGCCGTTCTGCGCGGCGGCCAGCAGCAGCACCGGCACCTGCCACCACTCCTCGGGCAGCGCGCCGGGGACGACGGTCAGGTTCACGCCGGCCGCCCACACCGCGAGGTAGAACGCCAGCCCGGAGCCGCCGATCGCGGCGGCGAGCAGCGCGCCGCGCAGGAGGTCGCCGCCGGGCCGGCGGAAGTCGGCGCCGATCGTCCGCAGCGACTCGCCGGAGCGCACCATGAGGTACGCCACGAGCCCCACCGGCGCGACCGCGATCGCGATCTGCACGAGCTGCAGCGCCAGGTCCAGCCAGGGCCGGCCGGGCGCCATGGACCCGACGAGCACCGCCTGCTGGCCCTTGAGCTCGCGCGGCGCGGTCAGCGACCCGATCAGCCGCACGAACGCCACCAGGGCGCTGGCACCGAGCGAGACGGACATCACGACGAAGAGCTCGGCCTTGATGAGGCGCGGTTCGAGCCCGTGAGCCGGCGCGAGGGGGGACTGAGTGTGCATGTGCGCAGATTAGCCGGTACATGATCCGATGCTGATAAAGGCGACATGTCCCCCGGCTTGCCGGGGGGACATGTCGGGTCACCGCGCGGGTGTGGCCGCCGCGCCGGGCGGCGCGCGGCCCCAACCAGCGCGCGGCCCCCAACCAGCGCGCGGCCCCCAACCGGCACGCGGCCCCAACCGGCGTGCGGGCCGCAGGATGGCGCGGGCCGGGGCCGGGCGGGGTGGCACGGGCCGGGTCACCGGACCGATGGGACGTATCGGATCGCAGGCCGGTTCTCCGTGGACGGCGCGGCGGTCCTGGCCGCTCTGTGCCCGCGCCTCGGACCGGGACCGCCGTGCGCCCGCACGCTGGGCTGGGAGCGCCGTGTGCCCGCAAGCTGGCCCGGCACCGCCCTGCGCCCGCGGGCCGCGCTGAGAGCGCCCTGCGCCCGCGGGCCGCGCTGAGAGCGCCCTGCACCCGCGGGCCGAGCCGGGAGCGCCGTGCGGGGTGCGGGGCCGGGGCCGGGGGCCGGGTTGGGCGGTGCGGGTGTCAGTGCTGCTCGCGGACCTTGAACGGTGTCCCGTCGAAGGAGCCGGACAGTGCGGGGCGCTCCTGGGCCGTGAACGCCTCCCACGCCAGCTCCACCCGGTACGTCTCGCCGCCCGGCACACCGGCCCCTGTGACGGTGAGCGAGGCCGTGGCCGTACCCGGGGCCGTGCCCTGAGTCGCGCCCGAGGTCGTGGTGGTGTCGGGTGGGGTGAGGGTGATGCGGCCGGTCACCTTCACCCCGGGGACGAAGGAGGCCCGGTCCAGGTCGATCGTTCCGTTGCCGAAGGTGAGCCGGCCGCCGCGCAGGCCCGCCTGGGACGTCAGCCGGCCGTGGACCACGTTGTAAGGATTGCGGCGGGCGACGGCGTCGGCGGCGGTGGCGTGCACGGCGGCCAGCACCCGCCGCTGCCCCTCGTCCAGGCTGCGTCCCTTGTCTGGGCCGTGCGTCTCGTCCAGGCTGCGTCCCTTGTCTGGGCCGTGCGTCTCGTCCAGGCTGCGTCCCTTGTCTGGGCCGTGCGTCTCGTCCAGGCTGCGTCCCTCGTCCGGGTCGTGCGCCGCCTCGTCCAGGATGCGTGCCGGGACAGGGGCGACGTCGTTCAGGGAGCGGGGGAAGGCGCCGATGGCGCGGTAGTTCTCGGCGGTGCAGCGTTGCGGGGGCACCCGATGGTCGGTCACGAAGGACCGCAGCATCGTCCGGACGCACTCCCCGGACGCGCCGGCGCCCCAGGCGAGGCTGTGTGTCCCGAACGGGACCCGGACGAACGTCGCCCGGGGAAAGACCCGCATCGCGCGGGCCACCTCGGCGGGCGTCTGGGTGTCGAAGTCGCCGCCCACCACCAGCACCGGCACGGCGGGCAGCGCGGCGCCGGGCGGCAGCACGGGGCTGGGGCGGGGCGTCGGCCACTGCACGCAGAACTCCAGCCCGGTCCGCACGTCCAGGCCGAGGTCGGCAGGCGTGTACGGCGCCAGCGGACGCTCCCGCTCGTAGTACCGCTGGAGCTGGGCCAGGCGCTCGTCCGGCCCCGCGTCCCGGTCGAAGGGGGAGGCGCCGTCGCCGCACCGGTAGGCCAGGTACCCGGCCCATTCGGGGCCCTCGATCGGCTGGCCCGGGGCAACCTTCAGGACGCGGGCCAGCCGGCGCAGCGGCTCCCGGTCGCCGGACAGGTAGGCGGTGACGGCGGCGTTGGCCTCCCGGCCGAGGACCGGCTCCGCCATCCGTTCCACACTCTTGAGCGTGGGCAGCGGCACCTCCGGGTCGGGGTGCTCGCGCAGGTGCGCCACCAGTCGCGCGTAGCGGCGCTGGGGGTCGCCGGGCAGGTCGCGGCAGGCGCGCGAGCGCTCGCAGACGAGGCCGAGCAGGTCCGGGCGGGAACGCGTGGGCCACAGGACGTAGCCGTCGGGCGAGGTGATCGTCGTGCTGTCCAGGAACGCCGCGGCCAGGCCCTCGGGGTGGCGGGCGGCGTACGCCTGGGCGAAGGCGGTGCCGTAGGAGTTGCCGTAGAAGGTGACCGGGCCGGCGCCGAGGGCGCGGCGCACGGCGTCGAGGTCGTGCGCGGCCTGGTCGGCGGTGAAGAAGGCGGCCCTGGGGCCGAGGTGCCGGGCGCAGGCGGCGATCGTGTCCGGGTCGGTGAGCTTCAGGCCCGGGCAGGTCAGCGGTGTGGACTTGCCGAGGCCGCGCGGGTCGACGACGAGCAGGTTGCGGTGCTCCAGGGCGGGCCCGAGCGTGTCGCGGACGAGTGGCAGGTCGGGCAGCGCGGGCAGGGGACCGCCGGGGTTGGCCAGGATCGTGCCGGCCGCGCGCCCGCCGGCGGCGGGGAGCCAGGCGAAGGCGACCTGGATGCGCTCGGAGGAGGGGTCGCTCCAGTCCAGCGGCACACTCACCGTGCCGTCACACCGCGATGTGGCGCGCCCGCACTCATGCGGCGCCACCTCGAAGCGCTCGCCGGTGACATGACCGGGCGAAGACGCCTCACCGCTCCCGGAGGTGGGAGTGTGCGGGGATGTCCCGGCGGTCCTGGAGGCGAGGGTGGGCGAAGACGTCCCAAAGGCGCTGGTGGGTGAGGGCATCCCGGCGGTCGCGGAGACGGGGGCGGGCGAGGACGTTCCGGAGGTGCGGGTGGGTGGGGGCATTCCGGCGGTCGCGGAGGCGAGGGCGGGCGGGGACGTCTCGGCGGTTGCGGTGGCCGGGGCGAGTGCCGTCGAAAGCAGGAGGCCTGCGGCCACGAGGGCTTTGATGTCCATGTCCCCACCCTCGCAAGCGATCTTCCCCGATCCCTCGGACCCAGGGACGAATTCGTCTTGGGACCACGCTCCTACTCTGCTAGGAATGTCCTGAAGATCTCGGTGGGCTGGTCAGGGAGAGTTTCGGGATTCAGACTCGGGTCATGATGGGCCGTCGGAGGGTTTCGGCCGGGCCTGAGGTATGGGCCGTGTGCCGGGAGATGATCCCTGCCGGGAGCGTGTTCGCGTTCCTGGCCGAACACCGGCGGGTGTTGTTCCCGTCGCAGGCGTTCGCGGACATGTATGCGCCGGTCAACGGACGTCCGTCGGTGCCGCCGGGGCTGCTGGCCACGGTCGTGGTGCTGCAGTCCTTGCAGGGATTGTCCGATGAGGAGGCGGTCGGAGCGCTGCGGTTCGATCTGCGGTGGAAGGCCGCCTGCGGGCTGGGCCTGTATGACCCGGGCTTCGATCCGTCGTTGCTGACCTACTTCCGGCGCCGGCTGGCCGGCTCCTCAGAGCCGGACCGGATCTTCGGCATCGTCCGCGCGGTGGTGGAGCAGACCGGGGTGCTGGCCGGCCGGACGCGGCGGGCGCTGGATTCGGCGGTGCTGCTGGATGCGGTCGCCACCCAGGACACCATCACTCAGCTGATCGCCGCGATCCGCCGGGTGGCCCGTCAGGTGCCCGGCGCGAGCGCGCTGGTGGCGGCGCACTGCCACGCCTGCGACTACACCGACCCGGGCAAGCCAAGGATCGCCTGGGACGATGAGGAGGCCAAGAGCGCCCTGGTCAGTGGGCTGGTCACGGACGCGCTCGCCCTGCTCGACCACCTGGCCGGGCAGGAACTGGACGAGAGTGCCGAGCACGCGGTCGGCCTGCTGGCCCTGATCGCCGGCCAGGATGTCGAGCCTGTTGACGGCTCCGACGGCACCGACGGGCGGTGGCGGATCGCCCGCCGCACCGCACCTGATCGGATCATCTCCACCGTCGATGTGGAGGCCCGCCACATCCACAAGAGCCAGGAGCAACGCGACGACGGCTATAAGGCTCACCTGGCTGTGGAGCCGGAGACCGGCCTGTTCACCGCCGTCGCCCTGCGCCCCGGCGCCGGCGCCGCCTGCCATGAGGCCACCGTCGCGCCCGGCCTGCTCGCTCACGAGCGCGGGCCACTGCAGATCCTGGCCGATGCCGCCTATGCTGCCGCCGGCCTGCGTGCCGCCCTCACCGATGCCGGGCACCGGCTGCTGATCAAGCCGCCCGCGCTCAAGCCCGCCGTGATCGGCGGATTCACCCTGGACGACTTCGCGATCGACACCGCCGCCGGCACGGTCACCTGCCCCGCTGGGCACACCGTCCCGCTCGCCGCACCAGGTGGCCGCTACCAGCAATGCCGCGCCACCTTCACCGGCCTGTGCGCCGCCTGCCCGCTGCGCGAGCGGTGCACCACCGCCAAGACCGGCCGCGTGCTCACCATCCGCCCGCACCACCACCTGCAGGCCGCCGCCCGCCACCAAGCCGCCACCGACCCCGCCTGGCAAGACGACTACCGCCGCTGGCGCCCCATGGTGGAGCGCGCCGTGGCCTGGCTCGTCGCCCGCGGCAACCGCCGCCTGCACTACCGCGGCACCGCCGCCAACGACCGCTGGCTCCACCACCGCGCCGCCGCCCTCAACCTCCGCCGCCTGGTCAACCTCAGACTCACCCACACCAACGGCATCTGGACACTCGTCCCGATCACTGCATAGCAAGAGGGTGAGCCAGCTCATGCCGACTCACCCAGCAAGATCTTCAGGACAGTCCTAGGGAGGAGCTGTGAACGCTCCCCACGACGTCCCCACGGCGGCCGACCTGGTGGCCGCCGTCCGCGACTTCCTCCAGACGGATGTGCTCCCGGCCGTCGAGGGCCGGGTCCGCTACCACACCCGTGTGGCGATCAACGTGCTCGCCATGGTCGAGCGGGAGATCGAGCTCGGCGGGGAACAGGCCGAGCGGCACGCGGCGAACCTGGCCGAGCTGGGCGTGGCCGATGACGCGGAGCTGGCCGCCGCCGTCCGCGAGGGCCGCGTCGCCGACGACGACGCGCTCGTGCGGGTCCTGGAGCAGGCGGTACGCGCGAAGCTGGAGGTGGCCAATCCCGGCTATCTCGCGAGGGAATGAGGTGGCCAAGTCCGGCTGTCCCGCCGGGGAATGAGGCGGGCAAGTCCGGCTGTCCCGCCGGGGAATGAGGCGGCCAATCCGGCCATCTCGCGGGGCGAGCCCGGACGCCTCACCCGGGAATGACGACGCGGCCCGCCCCCCGGGGAGGGGACGGACCGCGTTCGAGGTGTGGGGGTCAGTGGGAGCCGGTGAGGTCCAGGTCCTTGACCTTGGGGTCGCCCTCGTCGGCGAAGTAGTCGTCCCGCGCGGTGGCGTCGTCTCCGTCGGCCACCTTCGCGCCCCTGAAGATGAGCGTGCCGACGACGGCCACGATCAGGTTGACGGCCAGCGCCAGGAACCCGGCGTAGATCGTCATCTTGGTGTCGAAGCCCAGGTTCGACAGCGCGAACGCCGAGCCGCCGAAGTGCTGCTTGCCGTTGGCCGGGTTCGGGATGAGGTAGAGCATCCACATGCCGGCCGCCAGGCCGGCCGCCCAGCCGGCGATGAGGCCGCCCTTGTGGAACCAGCGCGTGTAGAGGCCGAGCGCGACCGACGGCAGTGTCTGCAGGATGATGACGCCGCCGATGAGCTGCAGGTCGATCGAGAACTGCGGGTCGAGCAGCAGGATGCACGCCACGGCGCCCACCTTGACCAGCAGCGACACGATCTTGGAGACGTTGGCCTCCTGGGCGTCGGTGGCCTGCTTGTTGATGTACTCGCGGTAGATGTTGCGGGTGAACAGGTTCGCCGCCGCGATGGACATGATCGCGGCCGGGACGAGCGCGCCGATGCCGACGGCCGCGTACGCCACGCCGGTGAACCAGTCGGGGAACATCTTGTCGAACAGCAGCGGCACGACCGTGTTGTTGTCGACCTTGCCGTCCGTCACGATCGGCTTGATGCCGGCGGAGATGGCCATGAAGCCGAGCAGCGCGATCAGGCCCAGCACGAGGCTGTAGGCGGGCAGCGCCGACATGTTCCGCTTGATGACGTTGCGGTTCTTGGAGGCGAGCACGCCGGTGAGGCTGTGCGGGTACAGGAACAGCGCCAGGGCCGAGCCGAAGGCCAGCGTCACGTACTGGAGCTGGTTGTTGGCGTTGAGGAAGATCCCGTCGGGGGCGGGGGTGGCGTCGAACTTGGCCTTGGCCGCCTCGAAGATGGAGTCCCAGCCGCCCAGCTTGGCGGGGATGTAGATGACCGCGGCCAGGATCACGATGTAGATCAGCGTGTCCTTGACGAACGCGATGAGCGCGGGCGCGCGCAGGCCGGACTGGTAGGTGTAGGCGGCCAGGATGGCGAACGCGATGATGATCGGCAGGTGCCCGGTGATGCCCATCGCCTTGAGCACGGCCTCGATGCCGACGAGCTGCAGCGCGATGTACGGCATCGTGGCCACCAGCCCGGTGATCGCGATGACCAGCGCCAGCGTCGGCGACCCGAAGCGGGCCCGGACGAAGTCGGCCGGCGTGACGAACCCGTGCACGTGCGACACCGACCACATCCGGGCCAGCACCAGGAACACCAGCGGGTACACCACGACGGTGTACGGCAGCGCGTAGAAGCCGAGCGCCCCGGAGCCGAACACGAGCGCGGGCACCGCGACGAAGGTGTAGGCGGTGTAGAGGTCGCCGCCGACCAGGAACCAGGTGATCCAGGAGCCGAAGCTGCGACCGCCGAGGCCCCACTCGTTGAGGCTGGCCAGGTCGGTGGGCCGCCGCCAGCGGGCGGCGACGAAGCCCATGCCGCTGACGATCAGGAACAGCAGGATGAAGACGACCAGCTCGGTCGTGTGCCCGCTCACTTCGTCATCCTGTAGACGATGGTGGTGCACACGACACCGACCGCGACGAAGGCGATCTGCAGCCAGTAGAAGAGCGGGAAGCCCAGCAGGCGCGGCTCGTCGGCGTTGAACAGGAACGTCAGCAACGGCAGCACGATCGGTACGACCAGCAGCCAGTTCCACGGGCTGCGGTCGGTGCGTGGCTGCCCGGGTTCCCCGGTAGTCATCGTCCCTCCGATGAACGGATCAGGACCAGGCTGTTGACCCGGTCCTGACGTGTGTGTCAATGGAGGGAGGGTAGCTTTTCGGGGATATTAAACCCAATGTCCGCCGTGTTACGGTTTGGCCTAAATGTCGAGATGAAATCTCGCAATGTGAGACGGCGTGCCGCGCGGACCAGAGCCACCCTAACGACGGACGCGCGGCGACCGGGATCGCCGATCGGTGAGCGGTCGGTTACTCGCGCCGAGCGGTCACCGTCCCAAAGAGTCGGGGGTGGTCGGTTGCTCGCGCCGAGCGGTCACGTCCCCCGGGAGTTGTCGGTGAAGTCGTCAGCGATGTCCCGCGTGCCGTACCCGTCGGGCGCCGGTACCTCCACGATCGGGTCGGGCCGGTCGTCGAACTCCAGCCGCAACGCCCGCGCCATCGTGGCGTGCATCTCGTACAGGCACGTCACGTACGTCAGCTCCAGGATCTGCTCGTCGGGCAGGTGCCGGCCGAGGGCGGCGAACACCTCGTCGGGCACCCGCCCGCCGTCGAGCACCAGCGCGTCGGCGTAGGCCAGCACGGCCCGCTCCGCCGCGTCGAAGACGTCGCTGACCGTCCAGTGCGCGACCGCCCGCACCTTCTCCTCCGCCACGCCCAGCGCCCGCAGCTGTTTGCAGTGCTGGGAGTAGACGAACTGGCTCTGCCGCGCCCACCCGGCCCGGACCTGGGCCAGCTCGCGCAGCACCGGGTCGAGCGCGGTGCCGCGGTAGAGCTCGAAGCCCTTGACGCAGTGCCGGAAGATCGCGGGGTGCAGCGCGAACACCTCCCACCAGTCGCCCGGCGAGCCGGTGGCCGTGCCTCCGCCGGGCAGGATGAGGCGGTCGTGGAAGAGCTGGACGACGGGGTCGGTCATCTCCGCGCGGGGCACCCGGCGCAGGCGCGCCATCAGATGGTCCGGTCCGCCGCCGTGCGGGGTTCGTGGCGCACGTCGCCGGGCTGCCCGACCGGCCGCGTCCAGGCGGCGAACTCGAGGAGGATCCCGTCGGGGTCCTTGAAGTAGATCGACCGAACGAACACGCCGTCGTGCGGCTCGGGCGCCACGCCGAACTCGCTGTCGTCGTGGTTGAGCAGCACGCCCACGTCGATGCCCTTGGCGATGAGCCGTTCGCGGTATTCCTCGATCTTCTCCGGCGGCACGTCGAAGGCGATGTGGTTCATGGAGCCGACGGCCGACAGCAGCTCGCCGCGGTCGGGCAGGTTCTTCGGCGCGGACACGCCGGGCACGCCGTCGGGCGCGTCGGGGAACCAGAAGAACGCCAGCGCGTTGCCGCCGCCGCAGTCGAAGAAGAAGTGCTGGCCCCAGCCCATGGGCAGCTCGATCGTCTTGATCAGCGGCATGCCGAGCACGCCGGAGTAGAAGGCGACGGTCTGTTTCATGTCGGAGCAGACCAGCGCGACGTGGTTGACCCCGCGGAGCTCGAATTCGCCGTTCATGGTAACTCCCTGCTTATCACAGGGGTTCCCGGAAAGACACGACGCGAAAACATGACAGGACATGTCGGCTTTTGAGCGCAGGATGGTCCGCATGATCGCATTGGTGGCGGGCGCGACCCGCGGAACAGGACGGGGCATCGCGGTGGCGCTGGGCGAGGCCGGCGCCACCGTCTACTGCGCCGGCCGGAGCACCCGGGAGCGGCGCTCCGAGATGAACCGGCCGGAGACCATCGAGGAGACGGCCGAGCTGGTCACGGCGGCCGGCGGCACCGGCATCCCGGTCCGGGCCGACTTCCTGGAGCCGGAGCAGGTGGCGGCGCTGGCCGAGCGGGTACGCCGCGAGCAGGGCCGCCTCGACGTCCTGGTCAACGACATCTGGGGCGGCGACCACCTGTGGACGTGGAACACCCCCGTCTGGCGGCACGACCAGGACAAGGGCCTGCGCCTGCTCCGGCTGGCCGTCGACACCCACCTCATCAGCGCGCGCCACCTGCTGCCGCTGCTGATCGAGAACGAGGGCGGCCTGGTGGTCGAGGTCACCGACGGCACGTGGGAGTTCAACGAGACCCGCTACCGGGAGAACGTCTACTACGACCTGGCCAAGATGTCGGTCAACCGGCTCGGCTACGCCTGGGCGAACGAGCTGCGCCCGTACGGGGGCACGGGCCTGGCGGTGACGCCGGGCTTCCTGCGCTCGGAGGCCATGCTGGACAACTTCGGCGTCACCGAGGACACCTGGCGGGAGGCCAAGGCCGACCCCACGTGGATGGTCTCGGAGACCCCCGCCTACCTGGGCAGGGGCGTGGCCGCCCTGGCGCGGGACCCGGACCGGGCGCGCTGGTCGGGGAAGTCGGTGACGAGCGAGGAGCTGGCGCTGGCGTACGACATCACCGACCTGGACGGCAGCCGCCCGCGCGTGTGGAGCTACATCACGGAGGTCCGCGAGAAGGGCGGCGAAACGGGCTGGGAAGGCTACCGCTGATCCTGCGGGGGGCTCTGGTACAGGCGGGCCATGCGGGCGGCGGCCTCGGCGGCCATCGCCCGCAGCTCCGGCGGGTCCAGCACCTCCGCCTCCGGCCCGAATCGCAGCACCTGCGAGAACGCCACCTCCACCGACTCCACCGCGAGCCGCACGGTCCCGTCGGGCCGGAGCGAGGCGAGCGCGTCCTCCAGCGCGGCCGGGTCGGCGACGTGCCGCAGCATGCGCCGCCCCCGCTCGCTGAGCCGCAGCGTGACGACCTCCCGCAGCAGCGAGCGGGTGAACGAGGCCGCCTGCTCCTTCCAGAAGGCCGCCAGGTCGAAGCCCGGGTCGCGGTCGAACTGCTCCTCCAGCACCGAGATCTCCCCGAACCGGTGCACCCGGAAGATCAGGAACCGGGCCCGCTGCCGCGCCACGAGGTACCAGGCGCCGGCCTTGAGCACCAGCCCGTACGGCTCCAGCACGCGCGGCTCGTCCTTGTAGGCCGCCGCGACGCGCCGGTCTCCCCACACGGCCCTGGCCAGCGGCGCCAGCGCGGCCGGCGGCGGGTCGTCGGCGGCGAACCAGCCGGGCGCGTCGAGGTGGAAGCGCTGCGCCGCGGTCGCCGGCGCGTCGCGCAACGCGGGCGACAGCGCGGCGGCGGCCTTCAGCCGGGCGGTGGCGGCGACGTCCTGGAGCCCCATCTCGCGCAGCGCCGCCGGCACCCCCGACAGGAACAGCGCCTCGGCCTCGGCCCGGTCGAGCCCGGTCAGGCGGGTGCGGTAGCCGTCGAGCAGCCGGTAGCCGCCGCCCCGCCCCCGGTCGGCGTAGACGGGCACGCCCGCCTCCGACAGCGCGAGCACGTCGCGGTGCACGGTGCGCTCGGAGACCTCCAGCTCCTTGGCCAGCTCGGCCGCCGTCATCCCGCCCCGGCCCTGCAGCAGCAGGACCAGGGACATCAGGCGTGCGGCGCGCACAGCGGCAGCACCACGGCCGAGGGCCGGTCGGGGGAGTGGAAGACCTCGACGTCGGTGGGCGCCGCGCCCCCTGAGCCGGCCGCGCCGAGCAGGTCGCCGGTGCCGTGGTTGCGGGCGATCGCGGGGTACGCCCCCGCCGCCACGTGCACCCTGATCCGGTGACCGCGGCCGAACCGGTGGGCCATCGGCCACAGCTCCACGTCCACCCGCTGCACGCTACCGGATCCGCCGCCCGTGGCGAGCCGGCGCACGCCCTCGCACACGTTCATGGACCGCCCGTCGGGGTGCACGTCGCACACCCGCACCACGACGTCCGCGGACGGGGTGCTGGCCCGCACGAACAGCTCCGCGCGTACCGGGCCGATCATCTCCACGTCCGACTCCAGCGCCGCAGAGCTGTAGACCAGCACGTCACGGCGCTGCTCCAGGCGCCGCTGGTCGCGCGGACGGGAGTCGCCCAGCAGGACGGGGCCGCCGATCGAGGGCGTCGGGTGCTCGGGGTGGTAGCGGAAGCGGTCGGGCCCGGACTCCAGAGGCCCGGCCACGCCCAGCCCGAACCCGTGCTGCAGGTGCCAGCGCTGCTCCCGCATCCCGGGCACCGGCCAGTCGGGGTGGTCGCGCCACTCCTCGGCCCCCGTCACGTAGATGCGCACCGGGTCGGGCCGCAGCCCCGACGGGTCGCCGAGCAGGTGCGCGCGGAACCACGCCGTCGCCTCGGCCATCGTGGGCCGCCCGTGCCGGGCGTCGATGTGGTACCAGGGCCCGATCGTCAGGTACGGCCGGCGGCCCGCCGCCCGCAGCGCCGCGTAGTCCTTGAGCTGCCACGGCAGGAACACGTCGTACCAGCCGCCCAGCATGGTGACCGCCGCCTCCACCTCGCCCACCTTGGCGGAGAAGTCGCGCTTGTGCCAGTAGGGGACGGCCGGGTCGGCGTGGTGGGCGAGCAGGTCCTGGAAGAACGGCAGCGGCCGGCCCGCCGAGACCAGGTCGAGCTCCGCCACGGGCCGGCCCGACAGGACCGCCCTGCGGGTCTGGCGGGGCGCGGTCAGCACCGCGGCGCCGCCGAAGCGCCGCGACATGCCGTCGGTGAGCGTGGTCCAGCTCAGCGCCGACTCCAGCGCGAACGCGCCGCCCACGTACGCCGCGTCCCTGAACTGGGAGGCGGTGATCTGCAGGGCCATCGCCTTGAGCTCCGGCCCGGCGTAGGGGGCGACGGCCCACTGCGTGTAGCCGAGGTAGGAGGGGCCGAACATCGCGAACGAGCCGCCGTACCAGGGCTGCTCGCGCAGCCACGCCACGGTGGCCAGGCCGTCCTCGTGCTCGTCGCCGAGCGGGTCCAGCAGGCCGCCGGAGCCGAAACCGCCCCGGCAGCTCTGGATGACGACGTGGAAGCCCTGCCGGGCGAACCCGCGGCCGTACACCAGCCCGAACAGGCCGCGCCTGCCGTAGGGGGAGCGCATCAGGATCACGGGGGCGCGCTCCCCTCCGGGCGGGGCGTAGTGGTCGGCCAGCAACGTCACGCCGTCGGGCATCGGCACCGGTAGATCACGCTGGAGCCGTACGCGTCTCATATACCAACGAGTAACATGGCGGCCCGCCGGGCGGTAGCCCGGGGGCCGCCCTTGCGCAATCGCTACGAAGCCGCCTTGTCCGGGCGCTCCGAGATCCGCAGCCCGTTCACGATCGTCGCGCCCTGCCGGGTCGCGAAGCGCACGTTGAGCTGGCCGTCGGTCACCTTCACCGTGTACTGCCTGCTCACCGCCGTGTACGTGCCCGACTCCAGCGCCAGGTCCAGCGCCGGGATCGCGAGCTGCCCCTCGACCAGGACGTCGAAGACCCGCTGCCCCATCCGCATGTTCTTTATCTCGGCGAAGTCCAGCTCGACCGTGTACGTCCCGGCCGGCACGTTGTCGAAGCGGTACTCCAGCATCGACTCCCGCGCCGTCCTGAACAACGCCTGGTCCGGCGTGCCGGCGATCGTCCTGGACGTGCTCTGCGTGCGGTTCTGGCTGGTCAGGTAGCCGTAGCCGCCCTGGGCGTACTTCTTGTCCGGCGTCCAGGTGTCACCGGCGGCGTCCACGAAGCTCCTCGTGGCGCCGGTGTCGATGGCCACCTGCAGCTTGGGCACCACGACCGTCACCTTCACCTCGATGGTGGGCTGCCGGCCGCTGGCCGACTTGACGAGGAGCTTGCCGGTGCGGAACGTGCCCGCCGCCACCCCGGCGCTGGACAGCTCCACCTCCAGGACCACCCGCTGCCCCTTGGCCAGCTCGCCCGCCGCCGGCGTCACCGTGAACCACGGCTCCCCGGTCACCGTGTACGGCGTCGCCGTGCCGAGGTTCGTCAGCTCCAGCGTCCGCGTCCGGCTGGACTCGGCCGGCAGCACCACGGTCAGCTCCGCCGTGGACGCGCTGACCCGCCCGGTGACCAGCGCCGTGTCGATCCGCGTCACCGTCGCCGCGGCCACCGTGACCTGCCGGGTGAACGTGCCGTAGTGCTCCTTGGAGACCACGACCTCGTAGTCGCCGGCCAGCACCTGCCCGTAGAAGGTGCCGTCCGCGGCGGTCGTGAGCGTGGCCACGTCGCCGATCTTCACCGTCGCCCCGGCGATCGGGTCGCCGTCGTTGGCGTCGGTGACCTTGCCGGTGACCAGGCCGTGCCGGCTGGCCGTGAACGTCAGGCCCTGCCCGGTCGCCAGCACCGGCTCCTCGTAGGAGTACAGCAGCGCGTCGTTGCCGGCCGCGTTCTCGATGCCGACCGTGGCGCTGCTGCCCCGGTCGCGCTCGCTCTCGACGTCCTGGTAGCGGAAGGCGATCGAGCCGTCCTCGCCGAGCAGCGCCGCGAACGACACCCGCTGCCCGCCCTCGTTGTAGAAGGTGACGTTGCGCCACTCCACCACGAACACCCGGTGCGGTGCGGTGCCCGTCACCGCCGTGTAGACGCCCGCCTGCGCGTCCACGACGAGGTCGTCCCAGTACGGGTAGACGGCGTTGTTGGGCGTCCCCGACGTCGGCAGCCTGCCGTTGCTGCCGGTCGTGATCCGGTCGGCGAACGTGACGAACCCGTTCGTGGCGATCCACGCCTTCGTGTAGCCCGTGCCGTAGAACGGCACCGGGAACGGCAGCGTCACCTGCTGCGCCTCGTCGTCCCCGGTCAGCGCCAGCTTCTCGGATCCCGCCTGGTACGGTTGCGCGCCGCTCCTGCACGTGTAGCCGAAGTTGTCGCCGCGCAGCGGCAGCTCCACGTCCTTCACCACGTCACCGGCCACCGTCACCTCCGCCGTCGCCGCGCTGGAGCAGCGGGAGGACGGCGTGAGCCGCAGCTCGTACGAGCCGTGCGGCAGCGTCATCGAGTACCGCCCCGACGCGTCGGTCACCGCGCTCACCGGCGTGCCGGCGGCCGCGACCGTGGTGCCCGGCTCCGGCGTGCCGGCCGTGGTGACCGTGCCCGACACGACGCCCGTCGGCAGCACCGTCAGCGGCACGTCCGCGGTCGCGGCCTGCCCGGCGGTGATCGTGACGGTCGTGGTGGCGCGGGCGTAGCCGAACTTCTCCGCGGCGACCTCGTACGAGCCGGCCAGCAGGCGCGGGATCGCGTACGTGCCGTCGGCGCCGGTGACGATGGTGCGGGTCATCGGGCCGCTGACCGTCACCGTCACGCCGGACAGCGGCGCGCCGCCCGCCGTCACCGTGCCGGACAGGTCGCCCAGGCCCTCGTCGGGGGCGGCCAGCACGGCGGCGTAGGTGTCCAGCCGGCCCTCGCCCCACACGTTGTTGTCGGCCGCGGTGCCGCCGCAGCTGGTGTCGGCGACGTCCACGGCGGTGCCGTCCAGCAGCGGGCGGGTGGCCGCGACGTTCCCCTGCAGCCCCGGCGAGGCCGACCAGATCAGCGCCACCGTGGCGGCCACGTGCGGCGAGGCCATCGACGTGCCGGTGAAGCTGTCGTAGCCGCCCGGCACCGAGGAGCGCACGTTGACGCCGGGGGCGGCGATGTTCGGCTTGATCTCGCCGTTCTCGCCCTCGCCCTTGCTGGAGCGGGCGTAGAGCGCGTTGTTGACGTCGAAGGCGCCCGCGCTGTACGCGTTCACGTACTGGCCGGGCGAGCCGCTGGTGTCGCAGGCGGGGCCCTCGTTGCCGTTGGAGAAGGCCGGGAAGATGCCGGCCGCGACCCACGCGTCCACGACGTCCTTGTAGAACGGGTCGAAGCCGGAGCCGCCCCACGAGTTGTTGACGATGTCGGGCGCCAGGTCCGGGCGCGGGTTCTGGCCGTTGAGGTCGGTGGGCCGCATCACCCACTGGCCGGCCGCCAGCAGGGACGCGTCGGTGCAGGTGTTGACCTCGCAGCCCTTGGCGGCGATCCACTTGGCGCCGGGCGCCACGCCGATGCCGTTCGCGCCGACCATGGTGCCCATGACGTGCGTGCCGTGGTCGTTGTTGTCGCACGGCGCCGCCGTCGGGCAGACGCCCGCCGGGTCGAACCAGTTGTAGTCGTGGGTGTAGGTGCCGTCGGGGTTCCTGCCCCGGTAGCTGGCCGCCAGGTCGGGGTGGTCGAACTGGACGCCCGAGTCGATGTTGGCGATCACGATGCCCTCGCCGCGGTTGCCCAGCTCGTCCCACACGCGCGGGGCGTTGACCCGGTCGATGTTCCACTCGACGGCGTTGACCCTGGCCTGGGCGCTGCCCTCGACGGGCTTGGGCAGCGTGAGCGTGCGGACCGGGTCGATGCGCTCGACCTCGGGCAGGCTCGCGATCTCGGCCGCCAGCTTCTCACCCGCGGTCACCTTGACCGCGTTGACGATCCAGAACGGGCGGTAGTCGGCGTGCTGGGCGTCGAGCAGCTTGCGCAGCCCCGCCTGGGACGACCGCGCCTGCTCGGTCTTGGCCTCGAAGACCCGCTCGGCCTTCGCCTCCTTCGTCAGGGCGCGGCGGGCGCCGCTCAGGTCGGCCTCCCCCTTCAACCGCACCCAGAAGGTGGCCTTGTCGTCCTGGGCGAGCTGCGCCCGGACCGTTGCGTCGATCTTGCCGGGATCCGGCGCCGCCTGCGCCGCGGCCTGCGGGACCAGCAGGCCGGCGGCGGTCACGAGCCCTAAAAGGGTCGCGCGTAAGCGGGAGATGGGGGGCACTTGCTCTCCTTCACGACACGGGGAGAGGTGATCTTTACGCCTCTGTCGAGAAGAGTGAAGAGATCTTGTTCGGAAAGCAAGAGATGTCGTGAAAAGTTACTTTGCGCGATGAAATGTAATCTGGTCATCTGAAATGTCGTATCCGACCAGGCGCATGACGGCGAGGAAATCCGCCGCGATCGCCGCCTCGTCGTCCCGGTCGGGCTGGACGCCCACCTCGTACAACACCGCCGCGGTCAGCATCCGCTGCACCGCGTCCACGTCCACGTCGCCCGGCAGCCGCCCCAGATCCCGCGTGCGGCACAGCAGCTCCCGCACCACCGCCGCCCGCCGCCCCCCGTTGACCACCCGGTAGGCGGCCACCAGCTCCGGGTAGTCGTCCACGCTGCCGTACAGGCGGCGCAGCAGCCGGCGGTGCCGCGGCACCGCCAGGTACGCCGCCCAGTCGGCGAACATGTGCTCCAGGTCCCGCCAGCCGGTGAACGCCGGATCGTTGTCGTGGTTGGCCCACTCCAGCGCCCGCACCAGCAGCGCCGTCTTGTCGGCGAAGCGCCGGTAGACCGTCGCCCGCGTCACCCCGGCCCGGCGCGCCACCTGCTCGATGCTGGTCTGCGCCGCGCCCTGCTCGATCAGCAGGTCGAGCGCCGCCGACAGGATGGCGAGATCGGCCTCCTGGCTGCGCGGCCGGCCCGGCGGGCGTGCCGCCCGCGTGCCGCCGGTCGTCTCGTCTGGCTGCCCGGTCATGCCCCTCGCGTCACCATCTTGTCGTACAGGCGGTCCGGCAGGAGTCTATTGACCCCCAGCATCACCTTGGCGAGCCGGCCGACGGCGTAACGTGGCCGGGGCGCGGGCGCGGCGACGATCCGCACCACGCACGCGGCCACCACCGACGGGTCGGACGCCGCGAAATCCGGCCCGTTCGCCTGCTCCGCCCGCCGCGCCATCGGCTCGGCCACCGCCCGGTACGGCCCGTGACCCGAGATCTCCCTCAGCTCGCGCGGCGTGCCGTCCTGGAAGTCGGTCCTGATGATGCCCGGCTGGACCACCACCACGCGCACGCCGAACCGCGCCACCTCCTGCCGCAGCGAGTCCGAATACCCCTCCAGCGCGTGCTTGGAGGCGTGGTACCAGGCGCCCAGGGGCAGCGCGATCTCGCCGCCGATCGAGGAGATGTTCACGATCGTGCCCGAGCCGCGCTCGCGCATCCCCGGCAGGACGAGCTGGGTCAGCCGGGCCGGGCCGAACAGGTTGACGTCGAAGACCTGCCGCGCCCGCGCGATCGGCACCTCCTCCGCCGACCCGTAGACGGCCGACCCGGCGTTGTTGACCAGCACGTCGACGCGGCCCTGCGCGTCCACGACCGTGCGCACGACCCGCTGCAGGTCCTCCTCCCGGGTGACGTCCGCGCCGATCGCGTGCCCGCCCGCCTTGACGAGCGGCTCCATGCGCTCCGCCCGCCGGGCCGCCCCGTACACGGTGTGGCCGGCGCGCAGCAGCGCCAGCGCGGTGGCCCGGCCGATCCCGGACGACGCCCCGGTGACCAGGCACACCCTGCCCCCGCCGGTCACGGGGCGTCCCACGTGACGGGCAGCGCGTGCACGCCGTAGATCAGCATGTCCGTACGCAGCGGCACCTGCCCGGGATCGACCGCGAGCCGCAGCGACGGGAAGCGCTCGAACAGCGCGGGGAAGCCCGCCCGCATCTCCACCCGCGCGAGCTGCTGGCCCAGGCACTGGTGCACGCCGTGGCCGAAGCCCACGTGGCCGCCGCTCGCCCTGAGCACGTCCAGGCGGTCGGGATCGGGGAAGCGGGCGGGGTCGCGGTTGGCCGCCGCGAGCGAGATCGTCACGGTCTCGCCGGCCCTGACCCGCTCGCCGCCCAGCTCGACGTCCTCCAGCGCGGTGCGCACGAGGAAGGGGACGACGCTGAGGTAGCGCAGCAGCTCCTCCACCACCTGGTCCACCCGCTCCGGCCGCTCGCGCAGCACGGCGAGCTGGTCGGGGTGCCGCAGCAGGGCGAACGTGCCCAGGGCGAGCATGTTGGCCGTGGTGTCCAGGCCCGCGCCGAGCAGCATGAAGCCGATGTTGGCCAGCTCCTCGTCGGTCAGGTCGCTCCTGGTCAGCCCGCTGAGCAGGTCGTCGGTGGGGGCCGCCCGCTTGGCCAGGACGAGCTCCTTCATGTGGGCCTGCATGGCCAGGTAGGCCGCGATCTTCTCCTCCTGCGGCACGTCCGTGCGCATCAGCGTGGTGCTCCGCTCCATGAACCGGCCGCGGTCCTGCTCCGGCACGCCCAGCAGCTCGCAGATCACCACGGCGGGGATCGGCGCGGTGAACGTCTTCACCAGGTCCGCCGGAGGGCCCTGCCGCTCCATGGCGTCGAGGTGGGAGCGGGTGACGTCCTCGATGCGCTCGCCGAGCTGCCGCATCCTGCGCACGGTGAACTCGCCGGTCAGCAGGTGGCGGTAGCGGGTGTGCACCGGCGGGTCGGTCGAGACGAACATGCCGGGCGGCGCGGGCCGCCCGGCCTGCCCGCCGGACTCGGTGGGCAGGTGCCGCAGCTCGGAGCGCGCGCTGAAGCGCCGGTCGGCCAGCACCTCGCGGGCCAGCGGGTGGCTGGTGACCAGCCACCCGACGTGGCCGTCGGGGTAGGCGAGCGGGGTGATGGGCCGGCTCTCGCGCAGCTCGCCCAGCTCGGCGGGGGGATCGAACGGGGTGGGCCGCCCGGTGGGCAGCGTGATCACCTCGGTGTCGGTCATGAAGGACTCCTTTCGCCCTGCACAAATACAGTACAGCTCTGTATTGAAACTCTGGCAAGCGGGGCGGCGCGTCCGCGTTGCGCGATCATGGTCCGGCGGTTACCCTGGACGTCATGCGAAATCACGCTCAGCTCCAGTGGTGGCGCCGCTCCTAGGCGGCGCGTGTTTCGCATTCCTTCCAACGGACGGCCGCCCCGGATAGGCGGCCTTTCTCGTGTCCGCCCCGGGGCTCGATCATTTGAAGTGGTAAAGGGGCAGCAAGTGGAGACGAGCGGATATACCACCGCCGGGGGCATCGGTGTCGAGCGCGAGACACGCGAGGTGGACGAGGCCGCCCTCGAAGAGATCGTGACCGCCCTGTCGGAGCGGCGCGGGGGCGCCTTCTCCTCCGG
This sequence comes from [Actinomadura] parvosata subsp. kistnae, assembly GCF_900323885.1. GTDB lineage: Bacteria > Actinomycetota > Actinomycetes > Streptosporangiales > Streptosporangiaceae > Nonomuraea > Nonomuraea composti. The sequence goes on from NZ_OOHJ01000001.1 coordinate 96,688, forward strand.
CATGGACTACCCGGGCCGCTACAGCCGATGGGCGTTCGGCTACGTCGACCCGTGCCTGGAGCTGGTCGCCAAGGGCCGCACCATCTCGGCCACCGCGCTCAACGAGCGGGGCCGGGTCGTGCTCCCGGCCGTCACCTCCTGCCTGCTGGCCGCGGGCAAGCCGGTCACCGAGCCCACGGCCGACCGCGTCGAGGTGTACGTGCCGGAGTCCGAAGACCTCCTGCCGGAGGAGCTGCGCAGCCGCCGGCCCACCGTGTTCACCGCCATCCGCGAGGTCATCGCCGCCTTCCAGGGCGACGACCCGCACCTCGGGCTCTACGGCGCGTTCGGCTACGACCTGGCCTTCCAGTTCGAGCCGATCAGGCAGGAGCTCGTCCGCCCCGACGACCAGCGCGACCTCGTGCTGCACCTGCCCGACCGGCTGGTCGTCATCGACCGGCAGCGGGAGACCAGCTTCGAGTACCGCTACGAGTTCACCGTCGACGGCGCCACCACCCGCGGCCTCGAGCGCACCGGCACCTCCGCCCCGCCGGTGACGCCCGCCGAGCTGCCACCGAACCCGGTGAAGGGCGAGTACGCCAAGGTCGTCGCCGCCGCCAAGGAGAAGTTCAAGCGCGGCGACCTGTTCGAGGTCGTGCCCGGCCAGGTCTTCCACGCCACCTGCGCCGACCCGTCCGCCTTCTACCGGAGCCTGCGCCACAGCAACCCCGCCCCGTACGAGTTCATCATCAGCCTCGGCGAGGGCGAGCACCTGGTCGGCGCCTCACCCGAGATGTACGTCCGCGTCACCGGCGACCGCGTCGAGACCTGCCCCATCTCGGGCACGATCGCCCGCGGCAGCAACCCGGTCGAGGACGCCGAAGCGATCCGCACCCTCCTGTCCAGCGTGAAGGAGGAGTCGGAGCTGACGATGTGCACCGACGTCGACCGCAACGACAAGTCGCGCATCTGCGTCCCCGGCAGCGTCAAGGTCATCGGCCGCCGCCAGATCGAGCTGTACTCCCGGCTGATCCACACGGTCGACCACATCGAGGGCCGGCTGCGCCCCGAGTTCGACGCGCTCGACGCCTTCCTCACCCACATGTGGGCCGTCACGGTGACCGGCGCGCCCAAGACGTGGGCCATGCAGTTCATCGAGGACCACGAGGCCACCACCCGCCGCTGGTACGGCGGCGCCATCGGCTTCATCGGCTTCGACGGCTCCATGAACACCGGCCTGACCCTGCGCACCGCGCAGATCAAGAACGGCGTGGCGACCGTGCGGGCCGGGGCGACGCTGCTGTTCGACAGCGACCCCGAGGCCGAGGAGCGCGAGACCGAGCTGAAGGCCAGCGCCCTGCTCGGCGCCCTGGCCGCGGTCAACCAGCCCGAGGCCGTACGGCCGGCCGAGACGAGGGAGCAGCCGGGCGCCGGCATGAAGGTGCTGCTCGTCGACCACGAGGACTCCTTCGTCAACACCCTGGCCGACTACTTCCGCCAGGAGGGCGCCGACGTCGTGACGCTGCGGCACGGCTTCCCGTCCGCCATGCTCGACGAGATCGCCCCCGACCTGGTGGTGCTCTCGCCGGGGCCGGGCTGGCCGACCGACTTCGGCATCTCCGCCCTGCTCGACCAGGTCTACGCCCGCGACCTGCCCGTCTTCGGCGTCTGCCTGGGCCTGCAGGCCATGGTCGAGCACGCCGGCGGCACGCTGGAGCTGCTCGACTACCCCGAGCACGGCAAGCGCGGCCAGGTGTCCAGGCTCGGCGACAGCGCGCTGCTGGACGGGCTGCCCGGCGAGTTCACCGCGGCCCGCTACCACTCGCTGCACGCCAAGCGGCCCGGCGTGGTCGGCTTCACCCCGACCGCGCTGACGCCCGACGGCAACGTCATGGCCATCGAGGACCCCGAGCGGCGGCGCTTCGCCGTGCAGTTCCACCCCGAGTCGATCCTGACCCAGGAGGGCGGCGCGGGCGCGAAGATCATCGCGAACGTGCTGCGTCTGTCCCGCAGGTAGGTAAAACCCGGGCGGGGGCATGCGGGGCTCCCCTAGAGTTCCCGCATGCTCCCCGTAGACCTGCCCGGCACGGTGCGTGACGCGCTGCTCGCCCCGCTCGTCGACCACCACTGTCACGGGGTGCGGCGGGACGACCTGAGCAGAGCGCAGTTCGAGCTGCTCAGCGGCGAGGGCGGCGGCCCCGCCCCGCCCGGCACCACGCACTTCGACACCCCGTTCGGCGCGGCCGTGCGCCGCTGGTGCGCGCCGCTGCTCGACCTGGAGCCGCACGCTCCGCCCGCCGTCTACCTGGCCCGCCGCGCCGAGCTGGGCGCCGCCGAGGTGAACCGGCGGCTGCTCGCGGGCTCCGGGGTGGTGGCGTTCCTGGTGGACGCCTCCCACGAGGAGCTGGAGGTGCTGACCGCCGCCGAGATGGGCCGCCACGGCGGGGCCGCCGCCGACGAGCTGGTCCGCATCGAGCGGATCGAACGGGACGTCGCCGCCACCGCCGAGCTGGCCGTGGACTACCTCGACAACCTGGGCGAGGAGCTGACCGCCAAAGCTGCCAGGGCGGTCGGGCTCAAGACCGTCATCGGCGCCCTGTGCGGCCTCGACTTCGACCCCGCCCGGCCCTCCAGGGGGGCGGTGATCGCGGCGGCCAACCGGCGCCTGGCCGACCCGAAGGAGCCGCTGACCGACCACGTCCTGCTGCGCTACCTGCTGTGGAGCGCCGTCGACGTGGCCAGGGAGCGGGGCCTGCCGGTGCAGTTCCACACCGGGTTCGGCGGGCCGGTCCACCACGGGGCCGGCGGGCCCGCGGGCGAGCCGCACCGCGCCGACCCGGCCCGGCTGAGCGCTTTCGCCGCGGCGCTGCAGCCGCTCGGCGTGCCGGTGATCCTGCTGCACTGCTACCCGTTCCACCGCCAGGCCGCCCACCTGGCCGGGATCTTCCCGCACGTGTACGTGGACGTCGGCCTGGCCCCGCCGCACGGCACCGCCGCCGCGGCCCGCGTCATGGACGAGCTGCTGGAGCTGGCCCCCTTCCACAAGCAGTTGTTCAGCTCCGGCTGCCGCGGCCTGGCCGAGACCGGTTACCTGGGCGCGCTGACCTACCGGCGGGCCCTGGCCGGCGCGCTGCAGGCCCGGATCGCGGCGGGGGAGTGGAGCACGTCCGACGCGGCCCGCATCGCGCACATGATCGGCTCGGGAAACGCGCGGCGGATCTACCGCTTGTGACCGGAAAGTTTCCGGGATTTCGCCGGGGAAATGCATCATTCCCCTTTGGGTTGACCGAATTGTGATTTGTCTGTTTGTCAAAGTCCTGGTGATGATCGGGAGCGCCAGAAAACTTGTCGCACACACCTGGAGGTGTCGTGTCCTGGCGTCCCATCATCCTCATCACCGCGTTATGTACGGCTTTATCCGTCCCGGGGGTGGCCGCGGCGGAGGATCCGCCCCCCGAGGTGGAGGCCCGCGCCGGCACACAGGCCCCGGCGGAGGTGCGCGGCCTGTCCGAGCCCGCCAAGGCCGGCGACCCCGTCGCCGCCGCCAAGGCGCACCTGGCCGACCCGCGCTACCACCTGAACCCCGCCGACCTCGCCCCGCTGCGCACCGTCAAGGACGGCCAGGACGAGACCGTCAGGTTCGCCCAGCGCTACCGCGGCCTGCCCGTCTTCGGCGCCCACTACCTCGTGCACTTCCGCACCGAGGGCGGGCAGCGTGAGGTGGTCGGCGCGGGTGGCCGCTTCCTCACCGAGCTGAGCGTGGACCCGGCCCCGGCCGTGAAGAAGGAGAGCGCCGCCAAGATCGCCCGCAGCCTGATGGCACGCCCCTACGGCGCGCCCGAGGGCCTGGCCGCCCGTACCGGCGAGCTGGTCGTCGTGCCGCGCGGCGCGGGCGTGCTGGCCTGGCACGTGGTGCTCAGCGGCAAGGACCGGACGGCCCGGCGGCCGGTGCTGCTCGACGCGTACGTGGACGCCCACTCGGGCCGCCCCCTGTTCGCCGTGGACCGGCTCCGGTTCGAGGGCCCCGTCCAGGGCAGCGGGCAGACCGCGCACGGGCAGACCGTCCCGCTCAACGCCTACCAGCGCGCCGACGGCGCCTACGAGCTGCGCGACCGCACCCGTCCCATGTGGAACGGCACCACCGGCGAGATCCTCACCTACGACGCCAAGGGCGGCGAGGTCTTCGACTACCTCGAGCCCGGCATCCCGCCCGGCACCGAGCTCGCCCGCTCCGCCACCCCCGTCTTCGGCCCGAGCACACCCAGACCGGCGCCGTGGACGCCCACTGGGGCGCCGGCCAGGTCTACGAGTACTACCGGGGGCTCGGCCGCGACGGGCTCGACGGCCAGGGCGGCACCATGTACTCCGTCGTCAACGTCACCCTCGACGGCCAGCCGTTCGCCAACGCCTTCTGGGACGGCACCAAGATGGTCTACGGCGGCGGCGGCCCCGAGTACCACTCCTTCGCCGCCAGCCTCGACGTGGTCGGCCACGAGATGACCCACGGCGTCATCGAGCACAGCGCCGACCTGGTCTACCTCGGCCAGTCCGGCGCCATGAACGAGGGCCTGGCCGACTACTTCGGCAACGCCATCCAGGTGGACACGTTCGGGATCCCGATGAGCGACCCCGACGCGAGCCTGCTCGGCGAGGGCCTGTGCAAGACCCTGCCGCCCGCCGAGTGCGCCGGCCGCGACCTCGACGACGCCCGCGTCGCCGCGCGCGACTACCTCGGCGCCACCGTCAGCATCGACAACGGCGGCGTGCACCTCAACTCCACCATCTTCTCCGGCGCCCTGTGGGACGTCAGGGAGCAGCTCGGCGGCAAGAAGGCCGACAAGCTGGCCTACAAGGCGCTGACCGAGTACATGACGCCGCTCGACGACTTCGTGGACGGCCGCCGCGCCGTCGAGTCGGCCGCCCGCGCCCTGGGCTGGTCGGCACGCGACCGGCAGACCGTCGCACGGGCGTTCGACCAGCACGGCATCAAGGCGGGCTGGGAACGGCTCCTGCGCACCGACAGCCGCACGCTGATCGACGGCATCACCGACATCCAGGCCAGGCCCGACGTGGCCGGCGACCGCTACGTCGTCTCCGACGCCTCGCCCGCCGGCGAGCCCCCCACCCGCATCCTCGCCGGACGGCTGCGCGGCGGCACACCGGTGACCCTGGAGGACAACGACCGCTACAACTACCTGCCCGTCACCGACGGCCGGCAGGTCGCCTGGGCGTCGTACAACGCCGCGTTTGACAGCTTCCAGGTGCACGCCCGCCCGATCGACGGCAGCGCGCCCGCGCGGCTGGTCCACCAGTCGCCCGAGCCGGTGAACGGGCTGGCCGTCTCCGGCGAGTACATCGCCTGGGACGCCTTCGACCCGGCCAGCGAGGAGCCCGAGATCTGGCTCAAGCGCGGCGCCGCCGCCCCCGTCAAGATCACCACCGCGCAGGGCGTCGCCGGCGTCGGGCCGACGATCAAGGGCGGCAAGCTCGCCTACAACCGGCTCTGGCAGGAAGGCGGCGCCACGCACAGCACGCCCGCCGTCTACGACCTGGCCACCGGCACCGAGGTCGTCATCCCCGAAGCGCCCGGCACCGGCGGGCTGCCCTCGGACACCGTCCTGCCGGTCATCACCGGCAAGCACGTGTTCTGGACCGTCGACACCAACGGCGACGGCCGCTACGGCATCATGCGCGCCGCCACCGACGGCACCGGCTCCGCCTTCGTCCTGGCCGACGGCCCGCAGGCGCCGTTCCCCAACTGGTTCGACGCCAACGACACCGTCGTGTCCATCGGCGTGTGGCCGGACGGGGACCAGCTTGAGAACGCCACCCTGCCCAAGATCTTCCAGCTTCCCGCGGGAGGCGGGCAGATGTGGCGCCAGTCCTGCAACAAGGGCACGCAGGACTACTTCGCCGCGGGCGAGGGCAGCAGGCTCGCCTGGCTCGACGGCACCAGCGGTAACACCGACCTGGTGACCCGCGACAGACCCGCTGTCCGCTGCTGACCCGGCGGCTGCTGGAGCCGCTGCCAGAACGGCTGCCGGAACGGCTGATTCAGCGGCCGATCCGGTGCTGACTCGGGTCGTACCAGGCCGCTGACCTGGGCAGGCGCCCGTCGCGCCCTCATGGGGGCGCGACGGGCGCCGAGTCGCGCGCGGGCCCGTGACCTGGTTTGCTTGGGCCGTCACACTGCCGATCCGAGCGGGGGCTCCCCATGCGCACAGTCGAACCCGAGGTCTTCATCGTCGCCCGTCCATCCCTCGACTACGACGAGCTGGCCCGCTACCTGCGCGAGGTCGGCGGCGAGAGCTGGCTGGAGCGGCTCGACCGCGGCGACCTCGACGCCCAAAACCTGGCCGAGTTCGCCGGCCGCCTCTGCTACCGCTCCTTCGAGCCCGGCCTCAACCCCAACGTCGTCAGGATCAGGGACAACCAGGACGACTACCTGCGCAACATCCTGGCCAGCGCGCACGGGTCCGTCCTGGAGCACCTCAGCTTCAGCTTCGTGCTGCACAACGTCAGCCGGGTCCTGACGCACGAGCTGGTCCGGCACCGGCCCGGCGTCGCCATCTCGCAGGAGTCGCTGCGCTTCGTCCGGCTCGACGAGCTGCCGTTCTGGTTCCCCGAGTGGGCCCAGGCCGACGAGGAGCTGATGAAGCGGGCCACCGCCGTGCTGGAGCAGCTCGAGCAGTTCCAGCTCTGGATGGCCGGGCACTTCGGGCTCGACGAGGAGGGCGTGCCGTTCTCCGAGAAGAAGCACCGCACCTCGTTCATGCGCAGGTTCGCCCCCGAAGGGCTGGCCACCGGGCTGGTGTGGACCGCGAACGTGCGCACGCTGCGGCACACGATCGAGGCCCGCACCGCCGCCGGGGCGGAGGAGGAGATCCGCCTGCTGTTCCAGCGCATCGGCGAGCTCATGCGCGAGGAGGCGCCGGCCCTCTTCGGCGACTACGTCGTCGAGGACGGCGCCTGGATCCCCGGCTACCGCAAGGTCTGACCGCCCGCCCCGGCACGGGCCGGCACACCCGCCACGGGGGGGCGTGCTGCCGCCCAGCGCCGGGGCCGGGCACCCGCCCGGGCGTGCGGCAGGCGCCCGGGCAGGCTGTCAGCCCAGAGCAGGGAGCACGTAGACCTCGGCGCCCGGCGGCAGCGCGCAGTCGAGCCCGCCGAGGCCCTGCGCGTTCTCGCCGCACACGATCATGCTGATGTGCCGGCGGATGCGGCCGTACTCGTCGCGCAGCCGCTCCTCCAGCATCGGATGCGTACGCCGCAGCGTGTCGAGGGCCGAGCCCAGGGTGGGCGGCGAGTCGCGATCGGCGCCGACGGCGAAGACCTTGACCTCGGTGCGCCCGCTCACCCACCTGCGCAGCACGCTCGGCAGGACGAACACCACCATCGTCACCGGTTTCGAGAGCATGCCTCAGAGCACCGCCGCCCGCACGGTCAGCACGTCGGGCAGGTGGGTGGCGATCGCCGCCCAGGTCTCGCCGTCGTCGCGCGAGCCGTAGACCTCGCCGCCGCGCGTACCGAAGAACACGCCCGCCTCCGACGCGGTCATCGCATCGCGCAGGACGGTCGCGTGCACCGGCCCCTCGGGCAGCCCCTTCGACAGCGCCTGCCAGGTCTTGCCCGCGTCGTCGCTGCGGTGGACCTGGTAGCGATGCCCGACCGGCGTGCGGTCGATGTCGGCCGTCAGCGGCAGCACGTAGACCGTGTCGGGCCGCGACGGGTGCACCGCGATGGGGAACCCGAAGTCGGACGGCAGCGGCGAGCCGATGTCATGCCAGCTCCCGCCGAAGTCGTCGCTGCGGTAGACGCCGAAATGGTGCTGCAGGTAGAGCCGCTCGGGCCGCGACGGGTGCATCGACACCTTGTGCACGCACTGCCCGTACTCCGGGTACTGCTGGCCCTCCGGCATGAACGGGGCCCGGATGTTCTTGTTGGCCGCCTCCCACGACAGGCCGCCGTCGGTGCTGCGGTAGAAGCCGGCGGCCGACACCGCGACCGCCATGATCTCCGGGTCGGTCGGGTGGTTGACGATCGTGTGCAGGCACAGGCCGCCGCCGCCCGGCTGCCAGTGCTCGCGGTGCGGGTGCTCCCACAGGCCCTCCACCAGGCGGTAGGTGACCCCGCGGTCCTCCGAGCGGAACAGCGCGGCGGGCTCGACGCCCGCCCACACCACGTCGGGCTCGGACGGCGAGGGCGCGAGCTGCCAGACCCTGGTCAGCGTCGCCCCCGTCTTCTCCGGGAAGGCGATCGGCGGCTGCTCGGCCTCCTGCCAGGTCTCGCCCAGGTCGTCGGAGTACATGACGGACGGGCCGAAGTGGCCGTACTCGATGCCGGCGAGCAGCCGGGGCGTCGCGCCGCGGGTGTCGATCGCGACCGAGGGGATCGCGACCGTGGAGAACTGGATCGGCTGGACCCGGAAGGGGCCGCCACCGGTGGAACGGGCGAGGAACAGGCCCTTGCGGGTGCCGATCGCGACCACTGCGTCACTCATCGAATCTCCTCACATCTGGAAACCTTGTGTCGCGGAGCTGGGGTGCTGGCGGACGGGCGGGAGTGAGATCCCCTTCCAGGAGGTGGGAGCGGCCGTGGCAGCGCTCCCAGTCGGTCTTGCGGCCATCGTGCCACGCGCCACCGACAGTTACCGAGGACTGGGAGATTCCCCGCGCAAGCCCCCGTCGCTTACCTGACAGGTAATCGAGGCGCTTCCCTGTGACCGCTACCGTGTCCGGCATGGGAGCTGTGGCCGTACATGAGGATTCTTTCGGTGAGTTGCTGCGGTCGTGGCGGCAGCGCAGGAGGGTGAGCCAGCTCGACCTGGCCATCGAGGCGGACGTGTCGGCGCGGCACGTCAGCTTCCTGGAGACGGGCCGCGCCCGCCCGAGCCGCGAGATGGTGATGAGGCTGGCCGAGGAGCTGGAGGTGCCGCTGCGGCACCGCAACCGGCTGCTGGTGGCCGCCGGGTTCGCGCCCGTCTACCCGGAACGCGAGGTGCGCGCCCCGAGATGGGGGTGATCCGGCAGGCGCTGGACAAGATCCTCGCCGGGCACGAGCCGTACCCGGCGGTCGTGGTGGACGCGACGTGGAACCTGGTGGCCGCGAACGCGGCGGCGGCCATGTTCATGGAGGGGGTGCCCGAGGAGCTGCTGCGGGAGCCGGTCAACGTGATGCGGCTGTCGCTGCACCCCCAGGCGATGGGCGGGCGGCTGCTGAACCTCGCCGAGGTGCGCGCCCACCTGCTGCACCAGCTCCGCAGGCAGGCCGAGATGTCCGGCAACGGGCAGCTCGCCGAGCTGCACGACGAGCTGGCCTCCTACACCTACCCGGGCGTGGACCTCAACGTGGCGCACGTGCCCGGACCGGCCGACATCCTGGTGCCGCTGCGGATCGCGGCCGGGGACCGGGTGCTGTCGATGTTCACGACGATTGCGACGTTCGGGACGCCGGTGGACGTGACGGTGTCGGAGCTGGCCATCGAGACGTTCTGGCCCAGCGACGAGGAGACCGCCGCCGCGTTCCGCAAGAACGCCTGAACGGGCGTCAGCGGGCGGCCGTCGGCGCGGCTGACGGCGGCGTCAGCGGGCGGTCGGCGGTGGGTTGGGCGGGTGGCGTCAGCGGGCGGTCTGGGGTGCTTGGGGTGGGGGCTCGCCCGATGCGACCTCCGCCTCGACGGCGATCGTCGGCGGCTCGCCGCCCGCGATCGACAGGCCGCCCGTGACCGTCAGCGTGCGCACGTCGAACGCCCCGCCCGACGGCGCCCCCGCCACCGTGAACACCGGGAACGCGCTGCCGCCCGGCACGACCGAGGTGGAGATGTAGTCGCCGACGGTACGGCCCTGCGTGCTGGTCGCCAGCCAGTCCGGCGCCATGCCCGCGTGCAGCTCCGTCGGCTGCGACCAGCTCGCGCCGCCGTTCGCCGAGGAGGTGAAAGCGACCGTGAGCCGGCAGGCGGCGGGCGCGCAGGCGGCGTCGGGGTAGCGGTAGTACGCCAGCGCCAGCCGCGCCCCCTTGCCTGAGCTCTCGCGGTCCACGCCGAGGCCGGGGATGAAGTGGTCGCCGTCGCCCCTGGTGACGCGGAGAGCGTCGCTCCAGGTGGCGCCGTTGGCCGACCTGCTCAGCACGATGTCGTTGCCCGCGCACTCCACCTGGAAGCGGCAGTCCTGCCAGACGACGTACACGGTGCCGGCCGCGTCCACCTCGGCCGACGGCAGCGGCGCGGCCCGCAGCCCGCCCCGACCGTGTGCCGCTGCACCGCCGACACCAGCACGCTGTCCTCCCAGCTCGCGCCGCCGTCGCGGGAACGGAAGGAGCGGATCTCGCCCGCTTCGCCCAGGTACGGCACCACCACGGCGCCGTTCGGCCGCACCACCGGCTGCGCGCCCAGGCCGGTCGCGGAGGTGCCGGTCACGGCCCACGTCTGGCCGCCATCGGAGGAACGGGCCACCTTGATCGCGTTGCCCGCCGCGTGGTCGTCGAACACCGCGTAACAGGTGCCGCGGAAGGCGCTGCCCGCGCCGTTGTCGCAGACGGCCCAGCTCTTGTCCAGGTCGCCGCCGGTGGCCGCGGTGACCGGCGCGCTCCAGGTCAGGCCGCCGTCGGTGGAGCGGCTGGTCAGGACCGCCGCCCCCGTCAGCCCGCCCGCGTCGTCGAGCGCGAGCGAGGTGATCAGCCAGGTGCCGTGCTCGGCGTCGAAGGCCACCGACGGGTCGCTGACCCGCCCGTACGGGCCCCCGCCCGGCGCGGTGATGCCGGGCAGCGTGCCCCTCGTCCAGGTGGCGCCGTTGTCGGTGGACGTGGCGAACGTGACGCCGGCCGCCCCGCCGTCATGGAAGCGGCCCGCCTGCTGCGCGGTCACGATCGTCGAGCCCCAGTGGTAGGTGTCGGGCCCGGCCGAGGTACCGCGCTGGCCGCCCGTACCCGCACCCGCGGATAACTCCGTCAGCGGCACGGCCTCCGAGCCCACCTCCGAGTCCGCCTCCGACACCGCCGCCGCGGTCGACGGGGATAACAGCAGGGTCGCGGTGATGACGGTGACGAGTCCGCCGAATACTCGGCGCCGGGCGGGCGATGGCACGGTTCACCTCACAGGCGTGTCAACATCCACTTGGCACCGTCCAGCGCCCGCTGTCAACTCCCGATCTACGCCACACCCTTCCTCATCGTGAAGATCCCCTGCTCATCGGCAGGGCGGGCCTGCGGCAGCCGCGCCGCGCACGTCCGCGGCGGCACGCCGTGAGAGGCGCTCGCTCTGGGACGTCCTTCCCCTGAACATCTCAGCGCTCGCCGTGGGCGACGTCCCGGTGGATGCGCGCCAGCGGCACGCCGTCGATCTGCAGGCGCCGCACGGTCTCGTTCACCATGAGGGGCGGGCCGCACACGTACACGTCGTGCTCCGCCCACGAATGGAAGCGCTGCGTCACCTCGGGCAGGCGGCCGCGCATGCCGTCGTAGGCGGGCTGGTCCGACACCACCGGCAGCACCCGCAGCCACGGGAACGACGACTCCATCCTGATCAGGTCCGGCAGGTCGTACAGCTCCTCGGCGGTGCGGGCGCCGTACAGCAGGTGGATGTTGGGGCGGCGGCCGGAGGCGATGACGGACTCGATGATCGCCTTCAGCGGCGCCAGGCCCGTGCCGCCGGCCACGCACAGCATGTCGCGCACGCTGTGCTCGCGCAGCGCCATCGTGCCCATCGGCGGGCCCAGCATGAGCGTGTCGCCGACGCGCGTGTGCCGGATCAGCGTGGTCGAGACCCAGCCGCCCGGCACCGAGCGCACGTGCAGCGTGAGCGTGTTGTCCGGGCGGGGCGCGTTCGCGATCGAGAACGTCCGCCACACGCGCGGCCAGCGCGGCGTCTGCACGTTGACGTACTGTCCCGGCGTGAACGGCAGGCGCTGCGTCGGCCGCAGCGTCAGCACCGCGATGTCGCGGTGACGCAGCTCGTGGTCGATCACCTCGGCCAGCCACCAGGCGGGGGAGACCCCGGCGTCCGACTCGGCCGACTCGATCATGAGGTTGGCCGCCGCCGTGTACGCCGACACCCAGGCCGCCTCGATCTCGTGGTTCCAGACGTCGGCCGCGAACCGGCGGATCGTGGCCAGCAGGGCGTTGCCCACGGCCGTGTAGTGCTCCGCGATCACGCCGTACTTGCGGTGGTCCCTGCCGAGCTGCCCGAGGAAGGCCGCCAGGCTGTCCGGGCTGTCCAGGCTCCACACGATCCGCGTCAGCGCCCCGAACAACCGGTCCCGCTGGACGTCCATGGCGGGCGGGAACATGCCCCGTAAGTGCGGGTTCTCGGCGAACAAGCGGCCGTAGAAGTAGGCCGTGGCCTTGTCGGCCATCGGCTCGACGACGGAGAAACTCTCTTTGACCAGTCGCGGATTCAACGACATATTCCAGCCCCACCCTTTTCGGCCGGCACGCATTCCGGCCTCGACCTGCACCTCCCTGACAGTCCGGGTCGCGAGCGCGGGGCCCTCCCCGGCCATTCCCGTACGCTCGAAATTGAGTCTTACACCACCGATGACGCGTCACAACCGATTCTCCCCAATTTCGCGTGTTTTCGATTGGGGCAGGCGAAAGTAATTATTTCTCGCATTTGGCTGGGCTCGCTGTGGGGCCGTCCCTTGTCGGCGGGCGGAACATCATTCGGTGGAACGGTTTCCGGGCCGGGGCGGGAGGCGTACGATCCGGCCATGGCAGTCCTCCACCCCAAGCGGGTCGCTTGGGAGGGCGCACGCACCTTCGTCTCCGCCGCCACCACGGACGCCTACTGGTGGCTCAGCGACACGGTGGGGCAGTACCTGGGGCTCATGTACCAGCTCCAGCTCTGCGAAACACGGCTGCGGCTGCAGGGGGAGCCGGACGTGGAGGCGGCGTACGAGGAGGTCGGGGCCTGGCGCGCCCGCCTCGACGACCTCCTCACCACCACCCCCTCCACCACCTCCCTCCTCACCCAACTCATCACCGAAACCACCTCCCGCCTCCCCTAACCCCACCCACCGCACTGTGCCGTGCCGCGCCGCGTTGCGCCGTGCTGCGTCGTGCTGTGCTGCGCCGTGCTGCGCCCCGCCGGGCCCGGCCGGACCGCCCCGCGTTACGCGTCGGCCGCGCCGCACCCGCGCCGCACCGCTTGGTGCAAGCCACGCTCCGGGCGCCATGTGCTGTGCGCCGCGCCACGTCTTGCGCGCCTCGCGTTGTGCGTCTCGCGTTGTCTGGGCTGGGCCAGCTCGGCAGAGCGCGTTCCGTGCCACGTGCCGTGCGCCCCCGCGCGCGGCCTCGTGCCACGCACCACTCGCGGCCTCTTGTGGGCCTCGGGTTGGGCGGGGCTTGCGCGGTCGCCGTGCCCGCTGGCGACACACGCACGCCGGGCGCCCCCTTGGGCTGTGTGCTCGCGAGATCGCGTGTGTCGGCTCGCCACGGCCTGTGCGACCCCGGCGTTGTGCCGGGCGGTGGCCGTGCCCCGGGCGTCGTGACCGGACGTGTGCGCCGGGGCGGGTGGCGGGATCGGGGCGCCTCGTGGGAGGTACCGGGACGAATCGCGGAAAGCCCGCGCAGGGGCAGGCAAGGGATCTTTGGGAGGGGTGACATATCGGAAAGGGAGTGCGCCATGATGGGGCATGGGGCCGTCCCCGTGAGGCCGAAGCCGATGGCCGCCCGACTCCACCATGCCCCCTGGAGATCGCATGTCCCGACCGCTGATCGGTATCACCGCCTATTTCGAAGCAGCCCGCTGGGGTGACTGGGTGCGGGAGGCCGTGTTGTCCCCGCCCTCGTACGCCAGGGCCGTCGGGCGGGCTGGGGGCGCGCCGGTGGTGCTGCCGCCGCTGGCCCCGAGCGCCGTGGACGACTACGTGAGCGGGCTGAGGGGCGTCGTCCTGGCGGGCGGCGTGGAGCTGGGAGCGGAGGCGTACGGCGGCGAGCAGGACGCGCGGGTCCACGAGCCGCAGGCGCAGCGTGACCGGTTCGAGCTGGCGCTGGCGCGGGCGGCGGTGCGCGCCGACGTGCCCATCCTGGCCGTCGCCAGGGGCATGCACGTGCTGAACGTCGCCCAGGGCGGCACGCTGATCCCGTGGCTGCCGGACGTGCTCGACAGCGACCGGCACGCCGAGCCCGACGGCGGGCACACGATCCAGGTGAGCGTGTCCAGCAAGCTGGGCAAGGCGGTGGGGGAGCGGGTGGAGACGAGTGCCCCGCACCACCAGTCCGTACGCCGCCTCGGCACGGGCCTGCTGGCCGTGGCCTGGGCCGAGGACCAGATCGTCGAGGGCATCGAGCTGCAGGGGCACCGGTTCGGCGTGGGCGTGCAGTGGCATCCGGAAAGGGGCGGCGACACCCGGCTCTTCGATGCGTTCATCGAGGCGGCCCGCTAGGCTGCGATCATGCCGCTGCACCCCCAGGCGCGGGAGCACCTCGCCCGATACCCATCGGATCTGGACACCGACCTGGCCGCGCTCGACCTGGCCGCGATCCAGGAGATGCGCGCGCAGGACGCCTTCGCGGACCATCGCGGGCCGCTGACGAAGCTGCCGTTCGTGCGTGACGAGCTGGCCGAGGGCGTCCCGATCCGCATCTACCGCGCCGATCCGGGCGACGACCCGCTGCCGGTCGTGGTCTACTTCCACGGCGGCGGCTGGGTGTTCGGCAGCGTCAAGCGCAACGACGCGACCGCCCGCGACCTGGCGATCCGCACGGGCGCGGTGGTGGTGTCGGTCGACTACCGGCTGGCGCCGGAGCATCCGTTCCCGGCCGCCGCCGACGACGCCTGGACGGTGGTGCGCGACCTGTTCGCCAGGCCCGCCTTCTACCAGAGCAACGGCAGCGTCGCCGTCTGCGGCGACAGCGCCGGCGGCAATCTGGCGGCGGTCGCGGCGTGGCAGGCGCGCGACGCCGGCCTGACTCTGGCCCACCAGGTGCTCGTCTACCCGGTGCTCGACGTGGCGATGGACACGCCGAGCTACCGCGAGTTCGCCAAGGGCTTCGGCCTGGACGCCGCGGAGATGGCCTGGTTCGCCCGCCAGTACGCGCCCGGCGCCGACCCGGCCGACCCGCGCCTGTCCCCGCTGCGCCTGCCCGACATGTCGGGCCTGGCTTCGGCCACGGTGGTGACCGCCGAGTACGACGTGCTCAGGGACGAGGGCGAGCGGTACGCCGCGCGCCTGGCCGAGGCGGGCGTGCCGGTGGACCTGCGCAGGTTCGAGGGCGCGGTGCACAGCTTCTACGTGCTGCCCGGCCTGTTCGACCAGGCGATCGAGGCCCGCGAGTACGTCGCCGAACGGCTGCGGGAGCACCTGTGATGGACGACTGATGGACGACGCTCGTACGACGCCGCGGGGGCACCTGTGATGGACGCCTACACCAAGCTCAAGCTCGACACCCCGGCCGAAGGCGTGCTGCGGGTCACGATCAGCGAGCCCGCCCGGCTCAACGCCGTCGACGCGACCGCCCACCGCGAGCTGGGCGAGGTCTGGCGCGACGCCGACCGCGACGACAGCGTGCGGGTGATCCTGGTCAGGGGTGAGGGCCGGGCGTTCTCGGCGGGCGGCGACCTGTCCATGATCGAGGACATGATGCGCGACCACGCCACGAGGTTGCGTGTGTTCGCCGAGGCCCGCGACATCGTCTACAACGTCCTCAACTGCTCCAAGCCGGTCGTCTCCGCCATCCAGGGCCCGGCCGTCGGCGCGGGGCTGGCGGTCGCGCTGCTGGCCGACATCTCGGTGGCGGGCCGCACCGCGCGGATCATCGACGGTCACACCCGGCTCGGGGTCGCGGCCGGCGACCACGCGGCGATCATCTGGCCGCTGTTGTGCGGCATGGCGAAGGCGAAGTACCACCTGCTGCTGTGCGAGCCGGTGACGGGTGAGCAGGCGGAGCGGATGGGGCTGGTCAGCGTGTGCGTGGACGACGACGAGGTGCACGAGCGCGCCATGGAGATCGCCGTCAGGCTGGCGGCCGGCGCGCAGGAGGCGATCAGGCTCACCAAGTACTCGCTGAACAACTGGCTGCGCCTGGCCGGCCCGTCGTTCGACGCGTCGCTGGCGATGGAGTTCCTCGGTTTCACCGGCCCGGACATCGCGGAGGGCGTGCGCGCGCTGCGGGAGAAGCGGCCGCCCGCCTTCGGCTGAGACGTCCGGGCCGCCGGATCCTGGCGCGGGACGAATGCTTCCCAGACCCTCGGGTAGTCGGCTGTCACGGAGGACGACGACGGGGGAGGAGGTCAGACGACGCGGTCGCCGGCCGCGGAAGGCCGCGGGGCGGTCCGAGTGCCCGCGCCGCGAGGGGTTGAGCAACCAGCTCCCCGCTTACATGGCGTGGCCCGCCCGATCTCGGCGCCGATCGGGCGGCCGGGCTCCCCGCAGAGGGCTCCGGATCAGGACCGGCAGCAGGTCCGGACCAGAGCCCGCAGAAGGGGCCCGCACCAGGGCCCAGTATGAGGGCCCGCACCAGGGCCCAGTATGAGGGCCCGCATGAGGGCCCAGCATGAGGGCCCGGCCTACAGGTCAGGGCTCGGGCGATGGCCCCTACCGGGGGCGGCGGGCGTGGAACACGAAGGCCGGCGGAGTGTTCCGCCACACGGTACGCCCCGGCACCACTTCCTCGAACCGCTCGGCCAGCAGCGCGCGGAAGCGCCGCGCCGAGCTGAGCGGGATGGCGTGGATGTAGGAGAACGTGGTGAACGCCGCCCCCGGGCTCATCGCCCCCGTCACCGCGCCCAGCAGCTCGCGCTGCAGCTGGTCGGGGAACGCGGCCCACGGCAGGCCGCTGACCACGACGTCCGCCATTCCGAGCCCGCGCTCGGCGAGGAGCCGGCCCAGCCGCGTGGCGTCCTCGTTGGCGACGTCCACCTTGGGGAAGCGCTCGGCCAGCAGCCGGGCCATCGGCTCGTTGAGCTCGACGGCCAGGTGGTGGCCGCGCCCGCCGAGGCGCTGCTGGATCTCGGCGGTGAACGGGCCCGTGCCGGGCCCGAGTTCGACGACGACCGGCTCGCCCTTCTCGGGGACCGGCGCGCAGACGGCCGCGGCCAGGCGCCGCGAGCTCGGCGCGAGGGCGCCGATGGTCGCGGGGTTGCGCAAGAACTGGCCGAGGAACAGTGCGGTGTCGTTGGGCATGACCTGAACCTAGGGCCGCGAGCGCCGTTGATCGCTCCACCGTCCGGGCGGACCTCCGGCCACTTGGAGGAGGCGCGCTCCTCCGGCAGGAGGACGAGCGGGCGGGATCCGGGAGGCGGCGGGGCGGATACGGTGTGTCCATGCGTTGGCGTGGTGTGCCGCTCGATATCCTGCTCGCGGCCTCTGGAGTGGGCCTCGACCTGCTGACCACGGCGCACGCGGGCGACACCGAATACCTGCCCGCCGAGATGAACATCCCGATGGCGCTGCTGGTGGGCCTGCCGATGGGTCTGGTGCGCCGCTGGCCGGTGGCCGTGAGCCTGTATCTGGCGCTCGCGCTGTTCGTCACCGACCAGCTCGGCTCGTTCACCTCCAACACCGCGCAGATCCTCGTCTGCGTCTCGCTGGGCGTGGCGGGCTACCGCGCGCCGATGCGCGCGACCGCGCTGGCCGTGGCCGCCTCGTTCGCCGCGACGGCGTTCAACATCGCCGATCCGGGCATGGCGCTGACCGGCAACATGTGGATGTACTCGGTCCTGCTGCCCGTCTTCCCCGCCGTGCTCGGCTCGTACCTGCGCAGCTCGGCGGAGCGGCTGGAGGAGCGCGAGGTGACCCCCGACGCGCTGCTGGCCGCCGGCGGCGTGGCGATCACGGTGCTGAGCACGTGGACGACCTGGCACTCCGGCACCCAGCCCGTCTGGGTGGTGGGGCTGCTGGCCGTGGTGGGCGGGCTGTCGCTGGGCATCGCCAGGCGGCTGCCCGGCCTGGTGTTCCTCCTTCAGGGCGTGCTGCTCGTCTCGGCCGACACGTACCTGAACTCGGCGGTCAACACGTGCGTGATCCTCACGCTGATCGCGATCGGCGTGTTCTCCATGCGGGTGGTGTCGTGGGCGTGGACGGTGGCCGCGTACGTGACGGGCTGCCTGCTGACCGCGATCGCCGTGGTCGGCGACAACACCGAGGTCACGCCGTTCCGGGTGGGGGTGCTCATGACGCTGGTGGCCACGCCCATCGCGATCGGCCGCTACCTGGGCGTGCGCAGGGCAGCGGCGGCCACCGAGAAGCTGGTCGCCGAGGAGGCGGCGCGCGCGGCGGTCGCGCAGGTGCGCGCCGACCAGCTCGCCGAGCGCGAGCGCATCGCCCGCGACGTGCACGACATCGTCGCCCACCACGTGGGCGCGATGGTGCTGCGGGCCAGCGCCGCCCGCTACGCCGCCCCCGACGGGCCCGTGGCCGACGCGCTCAACGACATCAGGGAGACGGGGCACCAGGTACTGCAGGACCTGCGTGACCTGCTCGACCTGCTGCGCGACCCCGACCGCCAGCCGGATCTGCTGGCCAACCCCGCCGACGTGGTACGCGAGTCCGCCGAGCGCATGGCCGCCGCCGGGCTCGTCGTCGACCTGGAGCTCGACCCGGCCACCGACCAGGCGCCGCTGATCGCCCGCACCTCGGCGGCGCGCATCGTTCAGGAAGGATTGACGAACGTGCTCAAACACGCAGGCCCCGGCACCCGGGTCCGCGTCTCCGTGACTCCGGCCGAAGAAGGGCTGGACGTCGAGATCCGCAACGGCCGCCCGCCGACCGCGATCGAGCGGCTGCCCTCCTCGGGGCGCGGCCTGGCCGGCATGCGGGAGCGCGTGCGCACGGTGGGCGGCACGCTCAGCGCCGGCCCCGACGGGGAGGGCGGCTGGCTGCTGGCCGCCCACCTGCCCACGCACACCCGCGTCTCCCCGGGGAGCGCCGCGTGATCCGCGTGCTGGTGGCCGACGACCAGGCGCTCGTCCGCGCGGGCGTACGCATGCTGCTGCAGGCCACGGGCGACATGGAGGTCGTGGGGGAGGCCGAGGACGGCGCCGAGGCGGTCCGCCTGGCCGAGCGGCACCTGCCGGACGTGATCCTCATGGATCTGCGCATGCCGAGGGTCGACGGCCTGGAGGCGATCAAGCGGGTGCTGGCCGCCCGGCCGGGCACCAGGATCGTGGTGCTGACCACGTTCGCCGAGGACGGCAACGTCTACGCCGCGCTGCGCGCCGGCGCGGTCGGCTTCCTGGTCAAGGACGACGAGCCCGAACGGATGGTGGACGCGGTGCGCAGGGCCGCGGCCGGCGAGCAGCTCCTCGCCCCGTCCGTGCTGCGCCGGGTCGTCGAGCGGTTCCTGGCGGCCGAGGAGCAGGCGGCGCCGGCCGCCCCGCCCGGCCTGACCGAGCGCGAGCTGGAGGTGCTGGCCCTGGTCGGCACCGGCCTGTCGAACGCGGAGATCGCCGAGGAGCTGCACGTCGGCGTCACGACGGTCAAGACGCACATCGCGGCCGCGATGGAGAAGCTGGGCCTGCGCAACCGCATCCAGGCCGCCGTCGTCGCCCACCGCACGGGCCTGGTGGACGCCTCCTTCCGCCCGGTACGCCAGCCGCGCGGCGGCTGAGGTCCACCGCCTGGGCTACCGGCGAGTCATCCGGCAGGGGGACGACCGCCGGCGGCGCCCGCCGCGAGCATGTGGTCCTTCACCTACGGAAAGGACCTCCCATGGCTCCCCACGACACCATGACCATGCCGAAGCCGGCGGGCCGCGTCTCCCCGGGCCTGCTCTACGGCCTGCGCGTCGCCGTCACCGCCCAGGCGGCGGCGCTGCTGGTGGCCGCCTCCTTCGCGGGGCAGGCGGTCGAGTCGCAGGCGATGAGCGAGACGCACGTCATGGCCGGCATGGTCGTGCA
>NZ_OOHJ01000015.1 GCF_900323885.1 [Actinomadura] parvosata subsp. kistnae
ATCCCGTCGATATGGACTCTTGGGGAAGATCAGCCTGTTATCCCCGGGGTACCTTTTAGCCGTTGAGCGACACCGCTTCCACACGCCGATGCCGGATCACTAGTCCCAGCTTTCGCTCCTGCTCGACCCGTCAGTCTCACAGTCAAGCTCCCTTGTGCACTTACACTCAACACCTGATTGCCAACCAGGCTGAGGGAACCTTTGGGCGCCTCCGTTACCCTTTAGGAGGCAACCGCCCCAGTTAAACTACCCACCAGACACTGTCCCCGATCCGGATCACGGACCAGAGTTAGACGTTCAAAACGACCAGAGTGGTATTTCACCAATGACTCCACCCGAACTAGCGTCCGAGCTTCCCAGTCTCCCACCTATCCTACACAAGACGCTCCAAACGCCAATGTCAAGCTGTAGTGAAGGTCCCGGGGTCTTTCCGTCCTGCTGCGCGTAACGAGCATCTTTACTCGTAGTGCAATTTCGCCGGGTCTGCGGTTGAGACAGCGGGGAAGTCGTTACGCCATTCGTGCAGGTCGGAACTTACCCGACAAGGAATTTCGCTACCTTAGGATGGTTATAGTTACCACCGCCGTTTACCGGCGCTTAAGTTCTCACCTTCGCCACATTGCTGCGGCTAAGCGGTCCCCTTAACGTTCCGGCACCGGCAGGCGTCAGTCGTATACATCGTCTTACGACTTCGCACGGACCTGTGTTTTTAGTAAACAGTCGCTTCCCCCTGGCCACTGCGACCCCCACCAGCTCCGAGTGCAAGACTCATCACCAGCAGAGGTCCCCTTCTCCCGAAGTTACGGGGGCAATTGCCGAGTTCCTTAACCACAGTTCACCCGATCGCCTTAGTATTCTCTACCTGACCACCTGAGTCGGTTTAGGGTACGGGCCGCCACAACACTCACTAGAGGCTTTTCTCGGCAGCATAGGATCATCCACTTCACCACAATCGGCTCGGCATCACATCTCAGGCACATGGCGCGGATTTGCCTACGTTCCCCTACATGCTTACCCCAGGACAACCATCGCCTGGGCTGGACTACCTTCCTGCGTCACCCCATCGCTTACCTACTACCCAATCAGGCCGAGCGTTCACTCTGACCCGCCCGAAAGGCTTTAGCGAGTTAAGGACTCTTAGTATCAAGGGGTTCAGTATGGGCGCATTGAAGCGGGTACGGGAATATCAACCCGTTGTCCATCGACTACGCCTGTCGGCCTCGCCTTAGGTCCCGACTTACCCTGGGCGGATTAGCCTGGCCCAGGAACCCTTGGTCATCCGGCGCGAGGGTTTCTCACCCTCGATTCGCTACTCATGCCTGCATTCTCACTCGCACAGCCTCCACAACTAGATCACTCTGCTGCTTCGCCGGCTGCACGACGCTCCCCTACCCACCAACAGCACAAAGCTGTCAGTGCCACGACTTCGGCGGTGTACTTGAGCCCCGCTACATTGTCGGCGCAGAATCACTTGACCAGTGAGCTATTACGCACTCTTTCAAGGGTGGCTGCTTCTAAGCCAACCTCCTGGTTGTCTCTGCGACTCCACATCCTTTCCCACTTAGCACACGCTTAGGGGCCTTAGTCGGTGATCTGGGCTGTTTCCCTCTCGACTACGAACCTTATCGCCCGCAGTCTCACTGCCACGCTCTCACTTACCGGCATTCGGAGTTTGGCTGACGTCAGTAACCTTGTCGGGCCCATCGGCCATCCAGTGCTCTACCTCCGGCAAGAAACACGCAACGCTGCACCTAAATGCATTTCGGGGAGAACCAGCTATCACGGAGTTTGATTGCCTTTCACCCCTACACACAGATCATCCCCCAGGTTTTCAACCCTGGTGGGTTCGGTCCTCCACCCAGTCTTACCTGAGCTTCAACTGCCCATGCGTAGATCACCCCGCTTCGGGTCTACAGCATGCGACTCAAACGCCCTCTTCAGACTCGCTTTCGCTACGGCTCCCCACACGGGTTAACCTCGCCACACACCATAACTCGCAGGCTCATTCTTCAAAAGGCACGCAGTCACATCACACACCAGCAAGCTGATGTAAGCTCCTACGCTTGTAGGCACACGGTTTCAGGTACTATTTCACGACCCCTCACCGGGGCACTTTTCACCTTTCCTCACGGTACTCGTGCACTATCGGTCATCAGGGAGTATTTAGGCTTACCAGGTGGTCCTGGCAGATTCACACAGGATTCCTCGAGCCCGTGCTACTTGGGATCCCCTCCAGCAGTCCATCCGATTTCGTCCTACCCGGCTCTCACGGTCTACGGCGCCCCTTCCCAGAGGCTTCAACTATCAGACAGATTTATCACTGCTTGGCCGACCGGCAGATCGACCCAGAAGGTCCCACGACCCCGGACATGCAACGCCTGCCGGCTATCACACACGCCCAGTTTAGCCTCATCCGCTTTCGCTCACCACTACTCACGGAATCACTCTTGTTTTCTCTTCCTACGGGTACTGAGATGTTTCACTTCCCGCGTTACCACCAACCGCCCTATACATTCAGGCGGAGGCAACACCACATGACTGGTGCTAGTTTCCCCATTCGGACATCCCCGGATCAACGTCTGGTTGGCGACTCCCCGAGGCTTAACGCAGCCTCCCACGTCCTTCATCGGCTCCTGATGCCAAGGCATCCACCGTGTGCCCTAAAAAACTTGGCCACAAAGATGCTCGCGTCCACTATGCAAATCTCAAACAACAAACAGCAAACCAGCTCCCACCCCCAAAGGGATGCTCGCTGGTCCTGTCTCCGAAGAACCGGTCGCCCGTTCCTTCAGGACCCAACAGTGTGTCCGATGCCCCGTGATCCCTGAACCTGCCGTTCCACTCCCGAAGGGCGGTACTTGCCAGGCAGCGACCCCGCTGCACCGAATAGCCAGTGCTCCACTAGTGAGCTGTCACCCCACCGATCGTGCGCCGGTGACGGGTGAGAGTGCTCCTTAGAAAGGAGGTGATCCAGCCGCACCTTCCGGTACGGCTACCTTGTTACGACTTCGTCCCAATCGCCAGCCCCACCTTCGACCGCTCCCCCCAGCAAGCTGGTTGGGCCACGGGCTTCGGGTGTTGCCGACTTTCGTGACGTGACGGGCGGTGTGTACAAGGCCCGGGAACGTATTCACCGCAGCATTGCTGATCTGCGATTACTAGCGACTCCGACTTCATGGGGTCGAGTTGCAGACCCCAATCCGAACTGAGACCGGCTTTTAGGGATTCGCTCCACCTCACGGTATCGCAACCCTCTGTACCGGCCATTGTAGCATGTTTGCAGCCCAAGACATAAGGGGCATGATGACTTGACGTCATCCCCACCTTCCTCCGAGTTGACCCCGGCAGTCCCCATGAGTCCCCAGCACGCCGAAGCGCCTGCTGGCAACATGGAGCAAGGGTTGCGCTCGTTGCGGGACTTAACCCAACATCTCACGACACGAGCTGACGACAGCCATGCACCACCTGTCACCCAGTCCGAAGAGGGCTCTGTCTCCAGAGCTTTCCGGGTGATGTCAAACCTTGGTAAGGTTCTTCGCGTTGCGTCGAATTAAGCAACATGCTCCGCCGCTTGTGCGGGCCCCCGTCAATTCCTTTGAGTTTTAGCCTTGCGGCCGTACTCCCCAGGCGGGGCGCTTAATGCGTTAGCTCCGGCACGGAACCCGTGGAAGGGTCCCACACCTAGCGCCCAACGTTTACAGCGTGGACTACCAGGGTATCTAATCCTGTTCGCTCCCCACGCTTTCGCTCCTCAGCGTCAGGTAAGGCCCAGCAAGCCGCCTTCGCCACCGGTGTTCCTCCTGATATCTGCGCATTTCACCGCTACACCAGGAATTCCACTTGCCCCTACCTACCTCTAGCCGGCCCGTATCCACCGCAGACCCGCAGTTAAGCTGCGGGCTTTCACGGCAGACGCGACCAGCCACCTACGAGCTCTTTACGCCCAATAATTCCGGACAACGCTTGCGCCCTACGTATTACCGCGGCTGCTGGCACGTAGTTAGCCGGCGCTTCTTCTGCAGGTACACGTCAACTTCGTCCCTGCTGAAAGAGGTTTACAACCCGAAGGCCGTCATCCCCCACGCGGCGTCGCTGCGTCAGGCTTCCGCCCATTGCGCAATATTCCCCACTGCTGCCTCCCGTAGGAGTCTGGGCCGTGTCTCAGTCCCAGTGTGGCCGGTCGCCCTCTCAGGCCGGCTACCCGTCGTCGCCTTGGTAGGCCACTACCCCACCAACAAGCTGATAGGCCGCGAGCCCATCCCCAACCGAAAAAACTTTCCACCACCACCCGATGCCGGAGGTGGTCGTATCCGGTATTAGACCCAGTTTCCCGGGCTTATCCCAGAGTCAGGGGCAGGTTGCTCACGTGTTACTCACCCGTTCGCCGCTCGAGTACCCCGAAGGGCCTTTCCGCTCGACTTGCATGTGTTAAGCACGCCGCCAGCGTTCGTCCTGAGCCAGGATCAAACTCTCCAAACAATGTCTGGAAACTAATCCAAGCAAATCGTCAATACTTGACGAGGTGTTGCATGAAAATCATGCACTGGCTTTTAACACACTGTTGAGTTCTCAAGAAACGGACGCGTTCATCCGGCTCGAATTCAGTTTCCTGAACCCTGGCGCGGAGGCGCTATCTCGCTCTTCTCAATCTTATCCGACATCCAAGCTCCTTGTCAAGTTCAGCGACTTGACGGGAAGCGAGTCGATCTTCCAAGATTGTGTGCCCCGTTTCCGAGGCAACCCTCGTAACTTACCGTGGCATCCGGCCCGTGTCGAATCAACCGATTTTTCCGGTGATGCGCGCACGCCCAGAAGCCGCCCATGCGGGAGCGCGCCGAAGCGGCTCTGCCGGGATGGCTCGTTGTTTCAAGGGGCTTGCCCTGAGGGCCCGTCCGCCTGACCGGCGTCCGGCTCACTCCCCGGGGCGAAGTGAAAGATTAGGTCGCGATCCGCGAGACGTCAAATCGCCTCGCGCGGTCGCCCGGAGATACCGCCCATCAGGGGCGCACCTTCACAGCTCGGACGCGGCCCGGGCGATGGCGTCGTTGCAGCGGGCCAGCAAGCCCCGCAGCGTCTTCCGCTCCTCCGCGCTGAACTCGGCCGCGATCGCGCGCTCGATCACCACGGCCCGCTCGTCCGCCGCCTCCAGCGCCGCTCTTCCGGTCTCCGTGAGCCGGGTCTCCAGGACGCTGCGGTGCCAGGGATGCGGGGAGCGTTCGATGAGCCCGCGCTCCTCCAGGTTCTTGAGCACCACGGTCATCGCCTGGGGCGTGACCAGGCAGACCCGGGCCAGGGCAGCACCCGAGATGCCGGGGTTGCCGGCGAGGGCGAGCAGGGTCGCGTACTGGGGGACGGTCAGGCCGGCCGGGCGTACGGCTGCCTGCTTGGCGGCGATCAGCGCCTGCTCGGCCCGCTTGATGTCGAGACCGAGTCGTTCGTCCGCAGGCATGCCCATGAAGTGAGCGTACAACCTCATACGGGAGTACCAACTCTGATGGCCATCAAGGTTTTGATACTGTGCCGTCCGTAAGTGGAAGCAAGAGATACCTGAGAGAAGGTTGCGAGTGATCCCGGAAAGCCACCTTGACCTGCTGACCCGTCCGCTGTTCGCCCACCTGGCGACGATCGGTCCCGACGGCACGCCCAACGTGAATCCGGTCTGGACGATCTGGGACGGCGAGTACTTGCGGTTCACGACCACGACGGATCGCCGCAAGTGCCGCAATGTCCAGCAGAACCCGAACGTCGCGGTCTCCATCAACGACCCGGAGAAGCCGTACCGGTACCTGGAGATCCGCGGCGTCGTCGAGCGGGTCGAGCCCGACCCGTCGGGCACCTTCTTCGACGTGCTGGCCAAGCGGTACGGGCTGGCGTACGAGCCTCCGCTGGGTGACGCCGAGCGGCGGGTCGTGATCGTGGTGAAGCCGACGCGGACGACGCAGCAGTGACGCGGAGATGAGCGGACGAAGCGCGACCAAGGGGTAGGAGCGGGCGCGCCCGTCATGCGGACGTTGGAGGTCGGAGGTCTCGCGGGGACGGAGGCGGACAATCGCCGCGGGCATCCCATGAGACGGACAATCGCCGCGGGCGTCCCATGAGACCGACGATCGCCGCGGGGGTCCCATGAGCGGCTGAACGATCACATTCACCATGCACCGGGGCACATCACGCGTATCCTGCCCCGGTGACCACTGCCGCCACACTCGCTCCCCCGGCTCGCCGCCCGGCCGAACGCCTCCGTACCTCGTCCCCCTGGTGGATGGCGCTGGTCGGCGCGGTCGCCGGGTTCTCCGGTACGGGCTCCGCCACGCTGAACGGCGACGAGCTCGCGACGATCAGCGCCGCCTCGCGCTCGTTGTCCGGGATGATCGAACTGGCCCGGCACATCGACGGACACTTCCTGCCCTACTACCTGTTCATGCACTTCTGGGCGAAGGCGGGCACGTCGGAGCTGTGGTTGCGGTTGCCGTCGGCGCTGGCGATCGGGGTGGCGGCCTGGTTCCTGGTAGATCTGGGCCGGCGGCTGCACAGCGTGCGGGCCGGGGTGATCGGGGCGGGGATCTTCGCGATCCTGCCTTCGGTGTCCTACTACGGGGCTTTCGCCAGGTCGTACGCGTTCGCGGCGGCCGCGGTCGTGCTCTCGTTCTGGGCGCTGCACCGCGCGCTCGAACGGCCGGGCGCCGCGCGGCGGTGGGTGCTGTACGGGGTGGCGGTCGCGCTCGTCTGCTCCACGCACCTGTTCGCGGTGCTCGTGCTGCCCGCGCAGCTCCTGCTGCTGCGGCGGGCGGTGGCGGTGCGGATGCTGGGCGCGCTGGCCGTGGGGTGTGTGCCCGCCGCCGTGCTGGGACTGATCGGGTACGGCGAGCGGCACGCGATCAGCTGGATCCCGGAGCGGGGGCCGGAGGTGTGGCTGAAGTTCCCCAAGATGGCGGCGGGGGCCAACACGCTCGGGATCGTGCTGTTCGTGATGGCGCTGGCCGGGGTCGCGGTGCTCTGGCGCGCGTCGAACCAGTCGGCCGGTGCACACCACGCGGACCAGGTGAACCAGGCGGACGGTGCGAACCACGGGGACCAGGTGAACCAGGCGGACGGTGCGAACCACGCGGACCAGGTGAACCAGGCGGACGGTGCGAACCACACGGACCAGGCGGAGCAGGCAGGAAAGGCGGGCAAGGTGTGGGCGGCGGTGCTGGCCGGGTGGCTGGTGCTGCCTCCCGTGCTGCTGCTCGCGGTGTCGCTGCTCCTGACGCCGGCGTACGTGGACCGGTACCTGTTCGTGACGGCGCCCGCGCTGGCGCTGCTGGCCGGGCTGGCGGTGGCCGGACTGCCCCGGTTCCAGGTCGTGGCGGCGGTGCTGGTCGTGGTCGCCGGGTTCGCGCTGGCCTTTCCCGAGCACGCGGAGGTACGGGAGGAGGACGGCCGGTTCGAGAACATCCCGTGGGCGTTGCGCGTGATCAAGGCCGAGCCGGAGGACGCGATCGTCTACGGGCAGAGCCAGTTGCGGGCGGGCTTCGAGTACTACGCCGACTCCCTCATGCCGGCGGACGTGCTGCTGGCGGGGAGTGCGCCGGATCCGGACGGGTTCGGGTACCCGGAGGGGTCCGATGTCTCGGGGGCGCTGGAGGGGCGCGAGCGGGTTTGGGTCGTGTGGCGGGGGACGAAGCAGTCGGGGCTGAAAGGGAACTCCGTCGCGCGGGTGAAGGAAGTGGAGAAGGCGGGGTTCGAGCTCAGCCTGGCCAAGCACTCCGGGAATCTGCCAGGGCTGACGGTGGCACTGTTCACCCGCCGCTGAAGTCGGGAGCCCCGGCCGGTGCACGCGAACAGCTCCCGGCCGATGCACGCGAAAGCTCCCGGCCGATGCATGCGAAAAGCTTCCGGCCGGTGCACGAGAAAGCTCCCGACCGATGCATGCCAAAGCCCCGCGGGAGCCGCCCCGTAAAAACGAAACGGGCCCTCCGTCCGTACGGAACGGAGGGCCCGCTGCTCGCGGGAGAGGCGGTCAGCCGACCGTGACGCCGCCGATCGACTTCTTGCCGCGCCGCAGCACCATGAACCGCCCGTGCAGGAGGTCCTCGGCCGCCGGCACGTAAGACTCGTCGGTGATCTTGCGGTTGTTGAGGTAGGCGCCGCCTTCCTTGACCGCCCGCCGCGCCGCCGACTTCGACTCGACCAGCCCGCTGTCGGCCAGCAGGTCGACGAAGGAGGCGCCGAGCGCGGGCACGGCGGCCTTGGGCACCTCGGCGAGCGCGGCCTCCAGAGTGGCGGCGGGCAGCTCCTCCAGGGCGCCCTGGCCGAACAGGGCCTTGGAGGCGGCGAGCACCGCGTCCAGCTCCTGCCGGCCGTGCAGCAGCTCGGTGAGGTCTTCGGCGAGCGTGCGCTGGGCCTCGCGGGCGAAGGGGCGCTCGGCGACGGCCTTCTCCAGCTGCTCGATCTCCTCACGGCTCCGGAACGTGAACACCTTGAGGTAGTGGATCACGTCGCGGTCGTCGGAGTTGAGGAAGTACTGGTAGAAGGCGTACGGCGAGGTCATGGCGGGGTCGAGCCAGAGCGCGCCGCCCGCCGTCTTGCCGAACTTGGTGCCGTCGGCCTTGGTGATCAGCGGCTGGGTGATCACGTGGACGTGCGCGCCCTCGACGCGGCGGATCAGGTCGGCGCCGGCGGTGATGTTGCCCCACTGGTCGCTGCCGCCGATCTGCAGGGTGCAGTTGTAGCGGCGGTACAGCTCCAGGAAGTCGTTGGACTGCAGGATCTGGTAGCTGAACTCGGTGTAGCTCAGCCCCTCGCCGGCCAGGCGGGCGGAGACGGACTCCCTGGCCAGCATGCGGTTGACCGGGAAGTGCTTGCCGATGTCGCGCAGGAACGCGATGGCGCTCAGCTCGCCGGTCCAGTCGAGGTTGCTGACGAGGCGGGCCGGGTTGGGGCGGGACTCATCGAAGTCGAGGAACCTGCCGACCTGGCCGCGCAGGCGCTCGACCCATTCGGCGACGACCTCGGTGGAGTTGAGCGAGCGCTCGGTGTTGCGGCCGCTCGGGTCGCCGATGAGGCCGGTGGCGCCGCCGACCAGGCCGATCGCGTTGTGGCCGGCGAGCTGGAAGCGGCGCAGCGTCAGCAGCGGCACGAAGTGGCCGACGTGCAGGGACGCCGCCGTCGGGTCGAAGCCGCAATAGACCGTGATCGGTGCCTTGGCCATGGACGCGCGCAGGGCGTCGAGGTCGGTGGACTGGGCGATCAGGCCTCGCCACGCGAGGTCGTCAAGGATGTCGGTCACGGTGATCTGGCTTTCCTGTTCGGATGCGGATGCCTTTAGCCTGCCCGATCGGTGCGGATGCGCGCCACTTGGATACGCTGGGTGTCCATGTGGAGGGTCCGTCGCGAGCTGGCCGTTTTCAAGATCTTAGGGGCTCTGGTATGTGCCGGGCTCGGCGTTTACTGGTGGTTCGGGGATGATTTCCGGGGTGTGATCCTGGCCGTCCCCGCGGCCGTGCTGGTGGGCGGGATGGGGCTGCGTGACCTGCTCGTCCCCGTACGGCTGGCGGCCGACCCGAGCGGCATCACCGTCGTGCACGGGTTCGCGGGCCGGCGGCACGTGCCGTGGGAGGCGATCTGGGACGTCAAGGTGGACGTGCGCAGGCGCTGGGGGCTGCGCAGCGAGATGCTGGAGATCGACACCGGCGACGACCTGCACATCTTCAGCCCTCACGACCTGGGCGCCTCTCCCACGGAGGTGGCGGCGGCGCTGCGGCGGCGCGGCACGTGAGCGCGGTACGGCGACACGGTGGGGTCGCCGTCGATCCAGAACCGCCACGGGGTCTCCTTGGCGGTCGAGACGCCGGTGCGCGGCCCTGACCTGATCAGCGCGGGGTCGGCGGGGCGGCCTTCGAGCACGGTGAGCGAGTCGTGCGGGCGTCCGGCGGGCGAGCCTTCCAGGATGGTGTCGAGGCCGTTGTGCTCGCGCACCAGCCCGAGCGCCACGGCGAGCCGGGCGGGGCCGCGCGCCAGATCCCGGTCGGCGACCCGCCTGCCGGCAGGACGGACGCCGCCGTCGGAACCGGCTTCACCTTGGGACGCACCGGGCGAGCGGCGCAGGCGCGCCTCCGGCAGCCCTGCCACCACCTCGCCCGCGCGCAGCAGCACGGCCGAGCCGGAGCCTTCCGGCAGGCAGACGAGGTTCGCGCAGAAGTGCATGCCGTAGGTGAAGTACACGTACAGGTGCCCCGGCGGGCCGAACATGACGGCGTTGCGGGGCGTTCTGCCCCGGTACGTGTGCGCCGCCGGGTCCTCGCCGGGCCCGCCGTACGCCTCGACCTCGGTGAGGCGCACGGCGACGGAGCCGTGCGCGAGCACGCGCCCGAGCAGGTCGGGCGCCACCTCGGGGGAGGGCCGGTCGAAGAAGCTCCGCGGCAGCGGCGCGGGGCTCAGCCCGGCGCCGCCCCAGTCGAAGCTCAGCTCCCCGCGGCCCATGCCGCCTGGGCGTCGACGGCCTCGCGCAGCGCGACGAGCTGGTCGCGGACGCGGTCGGGCGCGGTGCCGCCGTGGGCCTTGCGGGCGGCCAGCGCGCCGGGCACGCTGAGCACGCCGCGCACGTCGGGGGTGAGGTGCGGGGAGACCTTGGCCAGCTCGTCGTCGGTGAGCTCGCCGAGGTCCTTGTCGTTGACCTGGCACCACACGACGAGGTGGCCGACGGCCTCGTGCGCCTCGCGGAACGGCACGCCGCGCCGCACCAGCAGCTCGGCCAGGTCGGTGGCCAGGGCGTAGCCGTCGGGGGCGGAGGCCTCCATGCGCGCGGTGTTGACCCGCATGGTGGCGACCAGGCCGGCCATCGCGGGCAGGACGAGCAGCAGCGTGTCGACCGCGTCGAACACCGGCTCCTTGTCCTCTTGGAGGTCGCGGTTGTAGGTCAGCGGCAGGCCCTTGAGCGTGGTCAGCAGCGACATGAGGTTGCCGATGAGCCGGCCGGACTTGCCGCGGGCCAGCTCGGCCACGTCGGGGTTCTTCTTCTGCGGCATGATGGACGAGCCGGTGGAGTAGGCGTCGTCCATCTCGATCCAGCGGAACTCCTGCGAGGCCCACAGGACGATCTCCTCGCCCAGCCGCGACAGGTGCACGCCGATCATGGCCGCGTCGAAGAGGAACTCGGCGGCGAAGTCGCGGTCGGCGACGGCGTCCATCGAGTTGGGGGCGGCGGCACTGAAGCCGAGCTCCTCCGCGACGGCCTGCGGGTCGAGCGGCAGCGAGGAGCCGGCGAGGGCGCCGGCGCCGAGCGGGGAGATCGCGGCGCGTTTGTCCCAGTCGGTGAGCCGGTCGACGTCGCGGGCGAAGGCGTGCACGTGGGCCAGGAGCTGGTGGCCGAAGGAGACGGGCTGCGCGTGCTGCAGGTGGGTCATGCCGGGCGCGGCCGTCTCGGCGTGCTGCTCGGCCTGGGCCATCAGCGCGGTCTCCAGCTCGACCAGCCGGGAGACGACCGAGCGGGCGTGGTCGCGCAGATACAGGCGCAGGTCGGTGGCGATCTGGTCGTTGCGCGAGCGGCCGGCGCGGAGCTTGCCGCCGAGCGAGCCGAGCCGCTCCAGCAGGCCGCGCTCCAGCGCGGTGTGCACGTCCTCGTCGGCGACCGTGGGCCGGAACTCGCCGGCCTTGCACGCCTGCTCCAGGTCGTCGAGCGCGCCGATCATGCGCTCGAGCTCGTCGGCGGTCAGCAGCCCCGCCCTGTGCAGCACGCGGGCGTGCGCCCTGGACGCCGCCAGGTCGTACGGCACCAGCCGCCAGTCGAAGTGCACACTCACCGACAGCCGGGCCAGCGCGTCGGACGGGCCGCTCTCGAAGCGTCCGCCCCACAGCCGCATCGGCTTGCCATCACTCACCGTCATCTCCTTCGCGTCCCCCGAGACCATAGTGCAACTCAGCCCTTCCTCGCGTCCCGGGCCGCCGCGATCTTAGCGGGCAGGGAGAACAGCTGGACAAAGCCCTTCGCCAGGGACTGGTCGAAGGTGTCGCCCGTGTCGTACGTGGCGAGCGAGAAGTCGTACAGGGAGTCCTCGGAGCGGCGGCCGGTCACGGTGGCGCTCCCACCGTGGAGCGTCATCCTGATGTCGCCGTTGACGTGCTTCTGCGCGTCGGCGATGAGCGCGTCGAGCGCGTTCTTGAGCGGCGAGAACCACAGGCCGTCGTAGACGAGCTCGCTCCAGCGCTGGTCGACGCCGCGCTTGAAGCGGGCGAGGTCGCGCTCGACGGTGACGTTCTCCAGCTCCATGTGGGCGGCGATGAGGGTGATGGCGCCGGGCGCCTCGTACACCTCGCGCGACTTGATGCCGACCAGACGGTCCTCGACCATGTCGACGCGGCCGACGCCCTGCGCGCCGGCGCGCCGGTTGAGCTCGCCGATGATCTGGTACGGCGTGAGCGCCCGCCCGTCGAGCTTGACGGGGACGCCCCGCTCGAAGGTGATGACGACCTCGTCGGGCTCGCGCGGCTGCTTCGGGTCGGCGGTGTAGGAGTACACCTCTTCGGTGGGGCCGTTCCAGATGTCCTCGAGGAAGCCGGTCTCGACGGCGCGGCCCCAGAGGTTCTGGTCGATGGAGAACGGGTTCTTCTTCGAGGTCTCGATGGGCAGGCCCTTGGCCTCGGCGTACTCGATGGCCTTGTCGCGGGTCCACGCGAAGTCGCGGGCGGGGGCGATCACCTGGAGGTCGGGGGCCAGGGCGGCGAGGCCGGCCTCGAAGCGGACCTGGTCGTTGCCCTTGCCGGTGCAGCCGTGGGAGACGATCGTGCCGCCGAACCGCCGGGCGGCCGAGACGAGGTGCCTGACGATCAGCGGCCGCGACAGGGAGGAGACCAGCGGGTAGCGGTCCATGTAGAGCGCGTTGGCCTGGAGGGCGGGCACGCAGAAGTCGGCCGCGAACTCCTCCTTGGCGTCCACCACGACGGACTCGACGGCGCCGCAGTCGAGGGCGCGCTTCTGGACGGCCTCCATCTCCTCGCCGCCCTGGCCGAGGTCCACGGCGACGGCGACGACCTCGGCGTTCATCTTCTCGGCGAGGTACGGGATGGCGACCGAGGTGTCGAGGCCGCCCGAATAGGCGAGCACTACTCTGTCGGGCATGGTGTGATCTCCAAGTCGTCTAGCTCCGCCGGTCGGCGGCCTTCAGCAGCGCCTCGGCGAGGGCGTGGCCGCCGGCCGGGTCGCGGCTGATCACGAGGATGGTGTCGTCGCCCGCGACCGTGCCGAGGATCGACTCCCAGTCGGCGTGGTCGATGGCCGAGGCGAGGAACTGTGCCGCGCCCGGCGGTGTCCGTACGATGACCAGGTTGGCCGAAGCTTCCGCGCCGACGAGCAGCTCCTCCGCGATGCGGTGCAGGCGGGCGGCGGGGCTCTCGCCGGTGCCCAGGCGGGTCAGCGGGATGCGGCCGCCGCCCTCGCCGGGCAGCGCGTAGACGAGGGAGCCGTCGTCGGCGCGCAGCTTGAGCGCGCCGAGCTCGTCGAGGTCACGCGAGAGCGTGGCCTGCGTCACTTCCACGCCGCTCTCGGCGAGCAGCTTGGCCAGCTCGGGCTGGGAGCGCACGGCCTTCCGCTGCAGCAGGTCGGTGATCTTCGCCTGCCGCGCGGCCTTGGTCATCGGGATCGTCATGGGCGAGAGACTAGCCAGTGCAAAAGGGCCTTTTGGGCGTGCAAGCGGTTCTCCGCCTGGTCCCACACGACGCTCTGCGGCCCGTCGAGCACCTCGGGGGTGATCTCGTGGTCGCGGTAGGCGGGCAGGCAGTGCAGGACGATCGCGTCGGGGGCGGCGTGCGCGAGCAGCTCCGCGTTCACCTGGTACGGCATGAGGGCGGCCATCCGCTCCTCCTTGCCGTCCTGGCCCATCGAAACCCACGTGTCGGTGGCGATCACGTGGGCGCCCTCGGCGGCGGCGGCCGGGTCCGACAGCGCGACCACCGAGCCGCCGGTCTTCGCGGCGATGGCGGCGGCCTGGTCGAGGATGACCGCGTCGGGCTGGTAGCCGGCCGGGGCGGCGACGCGGACGTGCATGCCGGCGGTGGCGCCGCCGAGCAGGTAGGAGTGCGCCATGTTGTTGGCGCCGTCGCCGACGTAGGTGAGCGTGAGCCCGGCGGTGCGGCCCAGCCGCTCCTGGACGGTCTGCAGGTCGGCCAGGATCTGGCAGGGGTGGAACTCGTCGGTGAGCGCGTTGACGACCGGCACGCGGGAGTGCGCGGCCATCTCCTCGATCAGCTCCTGGCCGGTGGTGCGCCAGACGATGGCGGCCACCTGCCGCTCCAGCACGCGGGCGATGTCGGCGGTCGGCTCGCCGCGGCCCATGAGGACGGAGACGTTGTCGACGATCAGCGGCAGGCCGCCGAGCTCGCCGATGCCGGTGTGGAAGGAGACGCGGGTCCTGGCCGACGGCTTGTCGAACAGGACGGCGACGCTCCGCGGGCCCTCGAAGGGCCGGTAGCCGAACCGGTCCTTCTTCATGGCGGCGGCGAGGTCGAGGACCTCCGCCTGCTCGGCGGGCGTGAGGTCGTCGTCCCTCAGGAAGTGTCTGACGGTCATTTGGCTGCCTCCGACAGGATCGCGGGGAAGGCGGACACGAACGCGTCCACTTCTTCGGCCGTCACGACGAGCGGGGGGGCGATGCGCACGGCGTCCGGTTGCAAAGCGTTGACCAGGAAGCCGGCGTTCGCGGCGGCCTGCTGGACCTGGGCCGAGCGGGGCTCGGCGAGCACGGCGGCCAGCCACAGGCCGCGCCCGCGCACGCCCTTGAGCAGCGGGTCGCGCACGGACTCCAGGCCGCCGCGCAGCCGCGCGGCCATGGCCCGGACGTGGTCGAGGTCGACGTGGTCGAGCACGGCCAGCGCGGCGGCGCACGAGACCGGGTTGCCGCCGAACGTGGAGCCGTGGTCGCCCTTCTCGAACAGCTTGCCCACGTCGCCGAAGCCGACGCAGGCGCCGATCGGCAGGCCGCCGCCCAGCCCCTTGGCCAGGGTGAGGATGTCGGGGGTGACGCCGTCGGCCTGGTGCGCGAACCAGTGGCCGGAGCGGCCGATGGCCGACTGGATCTCGTCGGCGACCAGCAGCGCGCCGGTGGAGTCGCAGATCTCGCGGGCCGCCTCGAAGTAGCCGTCGGGCGGCGGGACGACGCCGGCCTCGCCCTGGGTGGGCTCCAGGAAGACCGCGATGCAGTCGCCGGTCACGGCCTCCTTGAGCGCGTCGGCGTCGCCGTACGGGACGAACCGGACGGGCACGGGGAACGGGCCGAACTGGTCGCGGATGGCCTTCTTGCCCGTCAGGGACAGGGCGCCGATGGTGCGGCCGTGGAAGCCGTTCTCGGCGGCCACGAAGTAGGAGCGGCCCTCGCGCCTGCCGTACTTGAGGGCCAGCTTGTAGGCGGCCTCGTTGGCCTCGGTGCCTGAGTTGGCGAGGAAGACGCGGGCGGGGGTGTCGAGCAGGGCGAGCAGCCGCTCGGCGAGCAGCACCTCGGGCTCGTGCAGGAACAGGTTGCTGGTGTGCGCGATCGTGGCGACCTGCTGGGAGACGGCCTCGACCAGGGCCGGGTGGGCGTGGCCGAGGGAGCTGGTCGCGATGCCGGCGATGAAGTCGAGGTACTCCTTGCCGTCGACGTCCCACACGCGGGAGCCCTCGCCTCGTGCCAGGGCGACCGGGGGGACGCCGTAGTTGGGCATGAAAGCGTTCTCGAACCTTTCGAACAGGCTCATGAGGGCATCACCATCGTTCCGATTCCTTCATTGGTGAAGATCTCCAGCAGCAGGGAGTGGGGCACGCGGCCGTCGAGGACGTGGGCCCGCGGCACCCCGCCCCGCACGGCCGTCAGGCACGCCTCCATCTTGGGCACCATGCCGCTGGACAGTGTGGGCAGCATCGCTTCGAGCTCGTCGGCGGTGAGCAGGTCGATGACGTCGGTGTCGTCGGGCCAGCTGGCGTACAGGCCCTCGACGTCGGTCAGCACGATCAGCTTCTGCGCCTGGAGCGCCACGGCCAGCGCGGCGGCGGCGGTGTCGGCGTTGACGTTGTAGATCTCGTTGTCGTCGCCCCTGGCGACGCTGGAGATGACCGGGATGCGGCCGTTGTCGAGCAGGGCGTTCACGGCGCCGGGGTCGACCTTGATGATCTCGCCGACCTGGCCGATGTCGACCGGCTCGCCGTCCACGATGGCGTGCTTGCGCACGGCGGTGAACAGGTGGGCGTCCTCGCCGGACATGCCGACGGCGAACGGGCCGTGCCGGTTGACCAGGCCGACGATGTCGCGGTTGACCTGGCCGGTGAGCACCATCCGGACGACCTGCATGGCCTCGGGCGTGGTGACCCGCAGGCCGGCGGTGAACGTGGAGGCGATGCCCGCCTTGTTCAGCGCGTCGCTGATCTGGGGGCCGCCGCCGTGCACGACGACCGGGCGCAGGCCCGCCTGGTGCAGGAAGACGACGTCCTCGGCGAAGCCCTCCTTGAGGGCCTCCTCGGTCATGGCGTTGCCGCCGTACTTGATGACGACGGTGGCGCCGTGGAAGCGGGTCAGCCAGGGCAGCGCCTCGATCAGCGCCTCGGCCTTGGTCTGCGCGGTGGTCAGCCTCATGAGGAGTACGCCGAGTTCTCGTGCACGTAGTCGGCCGTCAGGTCGGTGGTGTGCACGGTGGCGGTGTGCGGGCCCGCCGACAGGTCGATGGTGATCGTCACGTCGCGGGGGCGCATGTCCACCTTGGAGCGGTCGTCGCCGACGGCGCCGCCGCGGCAGATCCAGATGCCGTTGATGGCCACGTTGAGCCGGTCGGGCTCGAACTCCGCGTCGGTGGTGCCGACGGCGGCCAGGACGCGGCCCCAGTTGGGGTCCTCGCCGTGGATGGCGCACTTGAGCAGGTTGGACCGGGCCACGGAGCGGCCGACCTTGACCGCGTCGTCCTCGGAGGCGGCGCCGACCACCTCGATGGCGATGGCCTTGGAGGCGCCCTCGGCGTCCACGAGGAGCTGCCTGGCCAGGTCGGCGCAGACGTCGATGACCCGCTGGCCGAACTCGGCGAGGTCGGGCTTGACGCCGGCGGCGCCGCTGGCCAGCAGCAGCACGGTGTCGTTGGTGGACATGCAGCCGTCGGTGTCGAGCCGGTCGAACGTCACCGAGGTCGCCCTGCGCAGCGCGGCGTCGAGCTCCTCGCTGGTCAGGTCGGCGTCGGTGGTGATCACGCACAGCATGGTGGCCAGGGCCGGGGCGAGCATGCCCGCGCCCTTGGCCATGCCGCCGACCATGTAGCCGGTGCCGCGCTTGAAGGAGATCTTGGAGACGGTGTCGGTGGTGCGGATGGCGTCGGCGGCGGCCAGGCCGCCGTCGCGGGAGAGCTGGCCCGCGGCGGTCTCGACGCCCGCCAGCAGCTCCTCCATCGGCAGCCGCTCGCCGATGAGGCCGGTGGAGCAGACCGCGACCTCGCCCGCGGAGTCGTCCAGCGCCTCGGCGACCTTCTCGGCGGTCGCATGGGTGTCCTGGAACCCTTCGGGGCCCGTGCAGGCGTTGGCGCCGCCGGAGTTGAGGACCACCGCTCGCAGCCGCCCGCCCGCGAGGACCTGCTGCGACCACAGCACGGGCGCGGCCTTCACGCGGTTGGCGGTGAAGACGCCCGCGGCGGCGCGGCTGGGCCCGTCGTTGACGACGAGGGCCAGGTCGCGGGCGCCGCCGGACTTGATTCCGGCGGCGACGCCCGCGGCCCTGAACCCCAGGGGGGCAGTGACACTCATGGAGCAACTCCTGTCGTGGGGAGGCCGAGCTCTTCCGGCAGGCCGAGGGCGAGGTTCACGCTCTGCAGGGCGCCCCCGGCGGTGCCCTTGGTGAGGTTGTCGATGGCGATGACGGCGACGACGCGATCGGCGCGGGTGTCGAGCGTCACCTGCAGCGCCGCGGTGTTGGCGCCGTAGGTCATGGAGGTGGCGGGCCAGACGCCCTCGGGCAGGAGCCGGACGAACGGCTCGTCGCGCAGCGCGCTCTCGTACGCCGCCCGCAGCGACT
Organism: [Actinomadura] parvosata subsp. kistnae; assembly: GCF_900323885.1. GTDB lineage: Bacteria > Actinomycetota > Actinomycetes > Streptosporangiales > Streptosporangiaceae > Nonomuraea > Nonomuraea composti. The sequence goes on from NZ_OOHJ01000015.1 coordinate 17,994, forward strand.
CGCGGGTGACGCCGGGCGCGGCGGGGGCGGTGCAGGTGGCCAGGATGCCGCGGCTCATGGGGGCCAGCGTCGGGGTGAACGAGACGCGGACGGGCGTGCCCGCGACGGCCGACAGGCCCTGCTCCATCTCGGGGGTGTGCCGGTGGACGCCGCCGACGCCGTACGCGCTGACCGAGCCGATGACCTCGCTGCCGAGCAGGTGGGGCTTGAGCGACTTGCCGGCGCCGCTGGTGCCGCTGGCGGCGACCACGACCACGTCGGGCCCGGCCAGGCCGGCGGCGAAGGCCGGGGTCAGGGCGAGCAGCACGGAGGTGGGGTAGCAGCCGGGGACGGCGATGCGCCTGGCGCCCTTGAGGACGTCGCGCTGGCCGGGCAGCTCGGGCAGGCCGTAGGGCCAGGTGCCGGCGTGCTCGCCGCCGTAGAACTCCTGCCAGGCGGCCGGGTCGGCGAGCCGGTGGTCGGCGCCGCAGTCGACCACGACCGTGTCCTCGCCGAGCTCCGCGAGCTGGGCGGCGACGGCGCCGGAGTGGCCGTGCGGCAGGGCCAGGAAGACCACGTCGTGGCCGGCGAGCACGTCAGCGGTGGTGTCGTCGATGACGCGGTCGGCCAGCTGCGGCAGGTGGGGCTGGTGGGCGCCGAGGCGGCTGCCGGCGCTGGAGGCGGCGGTGAGCGCGCCGATCTCGAACTCGGGGTGGCCCAGGAGGAGGCGGAGCAGCTCCCCTCCCGCGTAGCCGCTGGCTCCCGCGACCGCTGCCCTCAATGCGACCCTCCTGCATGATTATGCATCAACACTCATGACCTTGCTTGTGAAGATGATGCACTCTAGAGGATGAACATGCAAGCCGGAGCCGCCGCGCCGCTCGGATCGTGAGACTTGTCACCTGCAGGTGAGCTCCAAGATCCAGGCAGCAGGATGGAGGCCATGACGGAGTTCTTGTCCGAATTGGCACCGCGTACACGCGGAAGGGGGCCCGGGCCCTGGGGGCGGGCCGTGCTCGTGCTGCTGTGGCTGGCGATCTGCCTGGCGCCGCTGCCCTTAGCGGTGGGAGACCTGCAACTGGCCACCGGCCGGACCGGCACGCCCGGGACGCTGCGGGTCGTCTCGTGCGAGGACCTGGGCGAGGGACGGTACGACTGCCGGGGCTGGTTCACCCCCGACAACGGGGAGACGCCCGTGGAGGTGGCCGCCTCCCCCGACTCGGAGCCGGGCGACCTGACGCGGGCCCAGCTCACGCCGGAGGGCGACCGGGCCGCGCCGGCCGGCACCAGGGGCGTGCTGGCCGCGCTCGCGCTGCCCGGGGTCGGGCTGGGCGGGCTGGGGTTCCTGCCGTACGTGATCCTGTACTGGCGGGGCGTGCGCAGCCGGGCCGCCGTGATCGGAGGGATCCTGGTCACGGCGGCCGGAGCGATCGTGATGGTCGTCGGCGTGGTGGCCGCCTACAGCTGACAGACGCCCAGCGGCCGGCCGGCCGCTAGCGCAGGAAGGCGGCGGCCACCCCCGCGTCCACCGGGATGTGCAGGCCCGTGGTGTGGCTCAGGTCGCTCGCGGTGAGGGCGAAGACGGCGTTGGCCACGTGCTCGGGCAGCACCTCGCGCTTGAGCAGGGTGCGCTGGGCGTAGAACTCGCCGAGCTTCTCCTCCTCCACCCCGTACACGGCCGCCCGGTTGGCGCCCCAGCCGGAGGCGAAGATGCCGGAGCCGCGGACGACCCCGTCGGGGTTGACGCCGTTCACGCGGATGCCGTGGGCGCCCAGCTCGGCCGCCAGCAGGCGCACCTGGTGGGCCTGGTCGGCCTTGGCGGCGCCGTAGGCGACGTTGTTCGGGCCGGCGAAGACGGAGTTCTTGGAGGAGATGTAGACGATGTCGCCGCCCATGGCCTGGTCGATCATGACCTTGGCCGTCTCGCGGGAGACCAGGAACGAGCCGCGCGCCATCACGTCGTGCTGCAGGTCCCAGTCGGCCAGCGTGGTCTCCAGGAGGGAGCGCGACAGCGACAGGCCGGCGTTGTTGACGACGAGGTCGACGCCGCCGAACGCGAGCACGCCCGCGCGTACGGCCTCGGTGATCTGCTCCTCCGACGTGACGTCCACCCCGACCGCCACGGCGACGTCGGAGACCCGGTACGCGTTCGCGCCGATCTCGGCGGCCACCTTCTCGGCCGCGCCGAGGTCGCGGTCGGCCACGATCACGCACGCGCCCTCGGCGGCCAGCCGGCGGGCGGTGGCCGCGCCGATGCCGGAGCCGCCGCCGGTCACGAGCGCGACCCTGGTGGCCAGGGGCTTGGGCTTGGGCATGCGGCGCAGCTTGGCCTCCTCCAGCTCCCAGTACTCGATGCGGAACTTCTCCGACTCGGGGATGGGGGCGTAGCGGGAGACGGACTCGGCGCCGCGCATGACGTTGATGGCGTTGACGTAGAACTCGCCGGCCACGCGGGCGGTCTGCTTGTCCTTGCCGAAGGAGAACATGCCGACGCCCGGCACGAGCACGATCGCCGGGTCGGCGCCGCGCATGGGCGGCGAGTCGGGGGTGGCGTGCCGCTCGTAGTAGGCGGTGTACTCGGCGCGGTAGGCGGCGTGCAGCTCGCGCAGCCGCTCGGCGGCCTGCTCCAGCGGGGCGTCCGGCGCCAGGTCGAGCACCAGCGGGGCGACCTTGGTGCGCAGGAAGTGGTCGGGGCAGGAGGTGCCGAGCGCCGCGAGCCTCGGGTGCTCGGCGCGGGAGACGAAGTCGAGCACCTCGGGGGTGTCGGTGTAGTGGCCGACCACGCGCACGTCGGTCGAGGCCAGGCCCCGGATGAGCGGGAAGAGCGCGGCGGCGCGGGCGTGCCGCTCGGCCTCGGGCAGCGGGTCGTGCACGACCGGGCCGAACGGGTCGGGGCGGCCGTGCTCGGCCAGGTACGCCTCGGCGGTGCGGATGATCTCCAGCGAGCGGGCCTCGCACTCCTCGGAGGTCTCGCCCCAGGCGGTGATGCCGTGGCCGCCCAGGATGCAGCCGATGGCCTGCGGGTTGGCGTCCTTGATGGCGGCGATGTCGAGGCCGAGCTGGAAGCCGGGCCGCCGCCACGGCACCCACACGACGCGGTCGCCGAACACGCGCCTGGTCAGCTCCTCGCCGTCGGCGGCGGTGGCGATCGCGATGCCCGCGTCGGGGTGCAGGTGGTCGACGTGGCCGGCCTCGACCAGGCCGTGCATGGCGGTGTCGATCGACGGCGCGGCGCCGCCCTTGCCGTGCAGGCAGTAGTCGAAGGCCGCGACCATCTCGTCCTCGCGCTCGACGCCCGGGTAGACGCCCTTGAGCGCGCGCAGCCGGTCGAGGCGGAGCACGGCGAGGCCGGCCTGCTTGAGGGTGCCGAGGTCGCCGCCGGAGCCCTTGACCCACAGCAGCTCGACCTCCTCCCCGGTCACGGGGTCGGGCGCGGCGCCCTTGGCCGAGGTGTTGCCGCCGGCGAAGTTGGTGTTGCGCGGGTCGGCGCCGAGGCGGTGGGAGCGTTCGAGGAGCTCGTTGATGACGTTGGACATGATGGTTCAGGCCCCCCAGCCGGCCTGGTTGCCGCCGACGCGCTCGGCGGCGATCTTCTCGAAGTATCCGGACGTGGCGTAGGCGGCCATCGGGTCGGGCGCCAGGCCCATCTCCTCGCGCAGCTCGGCGAGCAGCGGCCGCACGTCGGTGTTGTAGGCGTCCATCAGGACGGCGTTGGCGCCCAGCACGTCCCCGGCCTGCTGCGCGGCGCTCAGCGCGGCGCGGTCCACGAGCAGCGCCTTGGCGGTGGCCTCCTGCACGTTCATGACCGAGCGGATCTGGCCCGGGATCTTGGGCTCGATGTTGTGGCACTGGTCCAGCATGAACGCGACCTCGTCGGTGAACCCGCCGCCCCTGATCACCTCGTACATGATGCGGAAGAGCTGGAACGGGTCGGCGGCGCCCACCATCAGGTCGTCGTCGGCGTAGAAGCGGGAGTTGAAGTCGAAGCCGCCGAGCTTGCCCTCGCGCAGCAGGAACGCGACGATGAACTCGATGTTGGTGCCGGGCGCGTGGTGGCCGGTGTCGACCACGACCTGCGCCTTGGGGCCGAGCTTGACGCAGTGCGCGTAGGCGGTGCCCCAGTCGGGCACGTCGGTGGCGTAGAAGGCGGGCTCGAACAGCTTGTACTCCAGCAGGAAACGCTGGCCCTCGCCGAGTCGGTCGTAGACCTCGGCCAGCGACTCGGCCAGGCGGTCCTGGCGGGCCCTGAGGTCGTCCTGGCCGGGGTAGTTGATGCCGTCGGAGAACCACAGCTTCAGCGTGTCGCTGCCGGTGGCGTCCATGATGTCGACGCATTCGAGCAGGTGGTCGGTGGCCTTGCGGCGCACCCGCGCGTCGGGGTGGGTGACGCTGCCCAGCTTGTAGTCGTCGTCCTGGAACACGTTGGAGTTGATCGCGCCGATGCCCACGCCCAGGTCGCGGGCGTGGCGGGCCAGGTCGGCGTAGTCGTCCACCTTGTCCCACGGGATGTGCAACGCGACCGTGGGGGCGATGCCGGTGTAGGCGTGCACCTGGGCGGCGTCGGCCAGCTTCTCGTACGGGTCGCGCGGCACCCCCTGCTGGGCGAACACCTTGAACCGGGTGCCGCTGTTGCCGTAGGCCCAGGACGGCGTCTCGATGCGCTGCGCGCGCAGCGCGGCCTTGATGTCAGTCATTACTCCCCGATCAATCCAGGTGGAACACTTCGGTCAACGGGACCATGCCCTCGTCGGGGCGGCCGTCGAGGCCCTCGAAGAACGGCGCCATCTCGGCCTGCCAGCGGGCGTTGACCTCGGTCTCGGCCATCGCCTTCTGTGCGGCCTCGAAGTCCTCGGTCTCCAGGTATCCCACGAGGAGGCCGTCGTCCCTGAGGAAGAGCGAGTAGTTGTGCCAGCCGGTGCGCGACAGCGCCTCTCGCATCTCCGGCCAGACGTCGCGGTGGCGTTCGCGGTACTCCGCCAGCCGCTCTGGGCGGACTTTCAGCAGGAAGCAGACGCGTTGCACTGACACTCCTTTCAAAAACGTTTTAATCCGTCGTGCAGGAAACTATGATTCCTGGTGCTCGCTGTCAATGGACCAGCGGGCCCCGATCCAGCGCCGATGAGGGATCGGGGCGATGACACGTTTTAACAGGTCGGGACGATCACGACGTCTCCGGCCGGCACCGTGATCACCTGGTCCCCGGTCGTGACGGTGGCGTCCTCGTCCGTGTGGTTGATCGCGAACAGGAACGAGCGCCCGTCCGGGTGCGAGCGCCGCACGACCTCCACCCCCGGCACGGTCTGCGCCGCCGGCGACACCCCCGCCTCCCGGCAGGCCGTGGCCAGGACCTCGGCCAGGGCGGCGTCGTCGAGCAGGGTGGTCAGGTAGTGGGCCGTGCCGTCGCCGAACTCGTTGCGGGTCCAGGCGGGCTCGCCCGTCGCGTACGTGTCGAGCACCTTGGCGGTGGTGACCCGCGCCGCCTCGCTCCACACGCCGCCCGTCGCGCCCGAGGCCAGCCGGATCGGCTCCTCCAGGGGGAGGAACTCCTCGGTGCTGACGCCGAGCAGGTCCCGCCACGCGCCCGGATAGCCGCCGAGCCGCACCCGGTCGTGCTCGTCCACGATCCCGCTGTACGGGCCCACGACCACGACCCCGCCCCGCCGGGCGAACGCCTCCAGGTTGGCCGCCCCCGCGTCGCTCACCAGGTAGAGCTGCGGCACCACGACCAGGCGGTACCCGGTCAGGTCGCCCTCGGGGTGGGCCAGGTCGCAGGTGACGCCGGCCCGCCACAGCGCGGCGTGCCAGCGCTTGGCCTCCTCCACCGGGTCCAGCTCGGCGGTGGGCTGGGCGGGGTGGTCCTGCGCCCACACGCTGGAGTGGTCGAGGAGCAGGGCGACGTCGGCCTTGACGGTGCTGCCCGCCACGCCGGACAGCCCGGCCAGCTCGGCCCCGAGCGCCACCACCTCGCGCCAGATCTTGGTGTCGGTGCCGGCGTGCGGCAGCATCGCCGAGTGCCACTTCTCGGCGCCCGACCTGGACTGGCGCCACTGGAAGAACATGATCCCGTCGGCGCCCCTGGCCAGGTGGGACAGGGAGTTGCGGCGCAGCTCGCCGGGGGTCTTGGCGAGGTTGCGCGGCTGCCAGTTGACCGCGCTGGTGGAGTGCTCCATGAGCAGCCACGGCCGGCCGCCGTTGAGCGAGCGGGCGTAGTCGGCGGCGAAGGCCAGGTCGATGTGGCGCTCGCGGCGGGCGCCGATCAGGTAGTGGTCGGTGGAGACGACGTCCAGCTCGGCGGCGAAGGCCCAGCAGTCCATGTCCCAGTGGGCGCCGGCCATCAGGTTGGTGGTGGCGGGGACGCCCGGGGTGAGCTGCCTGAGCAGGTCGCGCTCGGCGCGGTAGAGCTCCACCAGCGCGTCGGAGCTGAACCGGCGGAAGTCGAGCTGCTGGCCCGGGTTGGGGAAGCTGGGGGTGGCGCGGGGCGGCAGGATCTGGGCCCAGTCGCTGTAGCGCTGCGACCAGAACGCGGTGCCCCAGGCGTCGTTGAGCGCGTCGAGGGAGGAGTAGCGGGTGCGCAGCCAGGCGCGGAAGGCGGCGGCTGAGGCGTCGCAGTAGCAGCGGGCGTTGTGGCAGCCGTACTCGTTGTGCACGTGCCACAGCACCAGCGCCGGGTGGTCGCGGTAGCGCAGCGCCACCTGCTCGGCGACGCGCAGCGCCTTCTCGCGGTAGATGGGCGAGCTGGGGCAGAAGCCCTGCCGGCTGCCGTGCCACAGGCGCCGCCCGTCGGCGTCCACGGGCAGCGCCTGCGGGTAGGCGTCGGAGAACCACGGCGGCGGGGAGGCGGTGGGGGTGGCGAGGTTGGCGCCGATGCCGTGCTCGGCCAGCAGGTCCATCGCCCGGTCGAGCCAGCCGAAGTCGAACACGCCCTCGACGGGCTCGATCGATGACCAGGAGAAGATCCCGACGCTGACCCGGTTGACGCCGGCCTCGCGCATCAGCGCGACGTCCTGCTCCCACGTCTGCTCGGGCCACTGCTCGGGGTTCCAGTCACCGCCGTACGCGATGCCATCCGGCATGAAGGTCTGCCTTTCGAGATTATTGTTAGCGCTACCAGCCTGTTACGCCGGTGTTTACCGGGGATTAAAACGTTCTGGTCATAGAGCGCACAAGACCTCAGCCCACCACGAAGAGCATTGGCGCAGCTCAGCGCCGTTGATTCGGGACGAGGCCCAGGTCGTGGCGGGCGGCGGGAGGCCGGTCAGGAGCGCGCTGCGGTGAAGAACGTTTCAATGCCGCCGTCGAGCCGGTGGTAGAACGGGCTGTCCGGGGCGATCTCCGCGCGCAGCACCGGGCGGCCGGTGAAGGCGGAGGCGTACAGGCCGGTGACGAACTCCATGGCCCGCCGCGCGTCCGCGCCGGAGGCCGGCGGGCGCTCGCCCCGCTCGTAGGCGTCGAGCAGCAGGCCGAGCTGGGTGGCGTGGGTGCTGGGGACGTCCTCGGGCGGGCTCCACAGCGGCGAGGTGGAGCTCCAGTCGGCGTTGCCGTAGCCGTACAGGTGGCGCAGCTCCACCGTGGCATCGGCGAAGTCGAAGCGCAGGTAGCTCTCCTGGCGCGGCGACAGCACGCTGGTGACGACCGAGCCCATGGCGCCGTTGTCGAAGCGGACCATCGCCAGGGACACGTCCTCGGTCTCGATCGGCCGGTCGAGGCGGCCGGCCATGGCCCTGATCTCCGCCCAGTCGCCGAACACCGACAGCATGAGGTCCATCTGGTGCACGCCGTGCAGCACGGTGGTGCCGCCGCCCTCGGTGGCCCACTTGCCCCGGTACGGCACGGCGTAGTAGTCGTCGCCCCGGTGCCAGGTCGTCTGGCACAGCGCCAGCAGCGGCCGGCCCAGTGGCCGCCCCGGCGCCCCGGCGAGCGCGCGCAGGTGCTCGGCGCCGGAGCCGAAGCGCTGCTGGTAGACGACCGACAGGTACGGCCCGCCCGCCCCCTCGGCGGCGGCCATCCGGTCGAACTCGGCCAGGGAGAGCGCGGCCGGCTTCTCGCACCACACCCACGCCCCCGCCGACAGGGCCGCGATAGCCTGGTCCACGTGCAGGTACGGCGGCGTGCAGACGATCACCAGGTCGGGGCGCTCGGCATCGAGCAGCTCCCCCAGGTCCGTGTACGCCGCGGCGCCTCCGGCGAGCGCCTTGGCCCTGGCCTCGTCCACGTCCGCCACGGCCACCAGCTCCACCCGGTCGCGGTGGGCCCGCAGGGCGGGCACGTGGCTGTGCGCGGCGATGGCGCCGGCCCCTACGATGGCAGCCCGGATCACGAGCGCTCCTCTTATAGAAACGTTTTACTTCCGGCGCGCGACGTTAGGCGGCCCGTGACGGCGGTGTCAACGCGGAAGCGCGGTTCCACCGGTGCCGCGACTGGCGCACACCCCGTTAGTACGTTTTAATTTGTCCTCATGGCCATGGTCAGCATCAAGGACGTCGCCGCACACGCCGGCGTCTCCCCCGGCACGGTCTCCAACGTACTGAACCGGCCCGGCAAGGTCGCCCCCGCGACGCGCGAGCGGGTGGAGGCCGCCATCAGTGAGCTGGGGTTCGTCCGCCACGGCTCGGCCTCGACGCTGCGCGCCGGGCACAGCAGGACGATCGGCCTGAGCGTGATCGACATCGGCAACCCGTTCTTCACCGAGGTCGCCGCCGGCGTCGAGGACGTCGCCAGCGAGCTCGGCTACGCCGTGATCCTCGGCAACTCCGCCGGCTCGCAGGACAAGGAGGAGCGCAACCTGCGGGTGCTGGCCGAGCAGCGGGTGCGCGGCGTGCTGATCACCCCGTCGGGCGAGGACCCGGCCCGGCTCGACCGGCTGCGCGAGCACGGCATCAGCGTCGTGCTGGTCGACCATCCGGCGCACCGGCCCGACCAGTGCGCGGTGGCCGTGGACGACGTCGCGGGCGGCCGGGCCGCCGCGGCCCACGTGCTGGCCAGGGGCGCGCGCACCCTCGCGTACGTGACGGGCCCGCTGACCATCCGCCAGTGCGTGGAGCGGCGCGAGGGCGCCAAGGCCGCGATGCGCGCCGCCGGGCTCGACCCCGGCGACCTGCGGGTGGTCGAGACGGCGACGATGACGGCCCGCGCGGGCGAGAAGGCCGCCGCCGACCTGATCGCCGGCGGCCTGCCGGAGGCCGTCTTCTGCGCCAACGACCTGCTCGCGCTGGGCGTGCTGCGGGCGCTGCTGCGCTCGGGCGTGCGGGTGCCGGAGGAGGTGGCGCTCATCGGCTACGACGACATCGACTTCGCCGCCGCCTCCACGGTGTCGCTCACCTCGATGCGGCAGCCCACGTACCAGCTCGGCCGCATCGCCACCGAGCTGCTGCTGGACGAGTGCGACAATCCCGACACGCACGCCCACCAGCACATCATGTTCCAGCCCGAGCTCGTCGCCAGGGAGTCCACCCAATGAGCCGCCGTTTCGCCGCCGTCGACCTGGGCGCCTCCAGCGGGCGGGTGATGCTGGCCGACCTGTCCGAGGGGCTGAGCCTGACCGAGGCCCACCGTTTCCCCAACGGCCCGGTGCGCGTCGCCGGCCGCCTCTACTGGGACATCCTCGGCCTCTACCGCGAGATCCTGACGGGCCTGCGCGCGGCCGGCCCCGTCTCCTCCATCGGCGTGGACTCGTGGGCGGTGGACTACGCGCTGCTCGACGCGTCGGGCGCCATGCTGGGCAACCCGGTGCACTATCGCGACGACCGCACGGCCGGCGTGGCCGAGCGGGTGGCCGCCTCCGTCGGCGCGGAGAGCCTGTACGACGTGTCGGGGCTGCAGGTCCTGCCGTTCAACACGGTCTACCAGCTCCTGGCCGAGCCGCGGCTGGGCGAGGCGGCCACGATGCTGCTGATCCCCGACCTGATCGGCTACTGGCTGACCGGCGAGGCGGGCGCCGAGGTGACCAACGCCTCGACCACGGGCCTGCTCGACGTGCGCACCCGCGCATGGGCGCTGCCGCTGGTCAAGCAGCTCGGCCTGCCGGAGGGTATCCTGCCGCCGCTGCGGCAGCCCGGCGACCTGCTCGGCGGCCTGCGCAGGGACGTGGCGGGCGAGATCGGCTGGTCGGCGCCGGTGCGGGCGGTGGGTTCGCACGACACGGCCTCCGCCGTGGTCGCGGTGCCGGCCGCGGCGCCGGTCTCCGGCCCCGCCTTCGCCTACGTCTCGTGCGGCACGTGGTCGCTGGCCGGGGTGGAGCTGCCCGGCCCCGTGCTCACCCCCGAGAGCCGCGCCGCGAACTTCACCAACGAGGCCGGCATCGACGGCACCGTCCGCTACCTGCGCAACGTCATGGGCCTGTGGCTGCTGCAGGAGTGCCTGCGCGCCTGGCCCGGCTCCGACCTGGGCGAGCTGCTGAAGGCCGCGGCGGGCGAGCGGCCGTTCGCCGCCGTGGTCAACCCCGACGAGCCCGTCTTCCTGCCGCCGGGCGACATGCCGGCCAGGATCGCCGCCGAGTGCCGCCGCACCGGGCAGCGCCCGCCCGCCTCCCCCGCCGCGTACGTGCGGTGCGTGCTGGAGAGCCTGGCCCTGGGGCACCGCGAGGCCGTGCGGCAGGCGATGGAGCTGTCGGGCCGCGACGTCGAGGTGGTGCACCTGGTGGGCGGCGGCTCGCGCAACGAGCTGCTGTGCCAGTTCACCGCCGACGCGTGCGGGCTGCCGGTGGTGGCGGGCCCCGCGGAGGCCACCACGCTCGGCAACGTGCTGGTGCAGGCGCGGGCGGCCGGGCTGGTGTCGGACCTTGAGGAGATGCGGGCGCTGGTCGCCGCCTCGCAGCCGCTGCGCCGCTACGAGCCGTCCGGCGGGCGCGCCGGCTGGGACGAGGCGGCCTCCCGGGTGTTCTGACCTGCCGGTTTTCCTCCGGCCGCGCCAGGGCAGGACTGGGGCCGGGGGGCATCGGGGGGTGTCATGGAGTTCGGGTGGCCGCTGCTGCGGCAGCTCACGGGCGCGGACCGGACGGCGCGGGGGCCGGCGGCGAAGTCGGCGAGGACGGCGGGGCTGCGGGCCCGTACGTCCACGGCCGACCGGGTGGTGAAGTCGGTGTGCCCGTACTGCGCGGTGGGCTGCGCCCAGAACGTGTACGTACGGGACGAGCGGGTCGTCCAGATCGAGGGCGACCCCGACTCGCCCGTCAGCCGCGGCCGGCTGTGCCCGAAGGGCGCGGCCAGCCTGCAGCTCACCACCGGCTCCGGGCGCCAGTACGGCGCGCTGTACCGGCCGCCGGGCGCGGCCGACTGGCAGCCGATCGAGCTGGACACCGCGATGGACATGATCGCGGACCGGATCATCGAGACCCGGCGCGCGACGTGGGAGCGGGAGCACGACGGCCTGCCCACGGGCCGCACCATGGGCATCGCCAGCCTGGGCGGCGCCACGCTGGACAACGAGGAGAACTACCTCATCAAGAAGCTGCTGACGGCGCTCGGCGTGGTGCAGATCGAGAACCAGGCCCGCGTCTGTCACAGCTCGACCGTGGTGGGGCTCGGCACGTCGTTCGGGCGGGGCGGCGCCACCACCTACCTCCAGGACCTGCAGCACTCCGACTGCGTGATCATCGAGGGCTCGAACTTCGCGGAGGCGCATCCGGTCGGCTTCCAGTGGGTGATGGAGGCCAAGGCGCGCGGCGCGGTGATCATCCACGTGGATCCGCGGTTCACCCGCACGAGCGCGCTGGCGGACCTGCACGTGCCCATCAGGGCCGGCTCCGACGTGGCCTTCCTCGGCGCGATCATCAACCACGTGCTGGAGAACGAGCTGTACTTCCACGAGTACGTCGTCAACTACACCAACGCGGCCACGATCCTGAGCGAGGACTACCGCGACGCCGAGGACCTGGACGGCGTCTTCTCCGGCTTCGACGAGCAGGGCCGCTCGTACGACGTGGCCTCCTGGCAGTACGAGGGCATGGAGGCGGTCGCCGCGTCGGGCGACCGGGACCAGGAGTACGCGAAACGGACGGGCAGCTCCCCGCCGGGCCGTCCCGAGACGCAGGGCGGCACGGGGGCGCCACTGAACGGCCGGCCGCAGCGCGACGAGACGCTGCGCCACCCGCGCTGCGTGCTGCAGGTGCTCCGACGGCACTACGCCCGCTACACGCCGGAGATGGTGGAGCGGGTGTGCGGGGTGCCGCGGCACCTGTTCGAGGAGGTGTGCCGGCACCTGACGGAGAACTCGGGGCCGGACAAGACGGCCGAGTTCGTCTACGCGGTCGGCTGGACCCAGCACAGCGACGGCTCCCAGTTCATCCGGGCGGCCTGCATCCTGCAACTGCTGCTGGGCAACATCGGCCGGCCCGGCGGCGGCATCCAGGCGCTGCGCGGGCACGCCAGCATCCAGGGCTCCAGCGACATCCCGACCCTGTTCAACCTGCTGCCCGGCTACATCCCGATGCCGCACGCGCACGAGAACGAGCAGCTGCGCGACTTCCTGCGCGCCGACGCCCCGACGAAGGGCTTCTGGGCGAACATGCCGGCCTACCTGGTGAGCCTGCTCAAGGCGTGGTGGGGCGAGTCGGCGCGGGCGGACAACGACTACCGCTTCGGCTGGCTGCCGCGGCTGACGGGCTCGCACAGTACGTACGACACCGTGCTGGCGCAGATCGAGGGCACCTGCAAGGGCTACCTGCTGCTCGGCGAGAACCCGGCGGTCGGCTCGGCCAACGCCAAGATGCAGCGCCTGGGCATGGCCAACCTCGACTGGCTGGTGGTGCGCGACCTCAACCTGATCGAGAGCGCGACCTGGTGGAAGGACGGCCCGGAGATCGAGACGGGCGAGCTGCGCACGGCCGACCTGCGTACCGAGGTGTTCTTCCTGCCGGCGGCCTGCCACACGGAGAAGGACGGCAGCTTCACCAACACCAACCGCATGCTGCAGTGGCACCACCGGGCGGTCGAGCCGCGCGGCGACGCCCGCAGCGACCTGTGGTTCATGTACCACCTGGGCCGCATCATCCGCGAGAAGCTGGCCGGGTCGCGGGATCCGGTGGACGCGCCCGTGCTCGACCTGACGTGGGACTATCCGACGCACGGCGAGACGGCCGAGCCGTCGGCGGAGGCGGTGCTGGCCGAGATCAACGGCCGGGACGCCCAGGGCCGGCCGCTGTCGGGTTACACGGAGCTGAAGGACGACGGCTCCACGGCGTGCGGCTGCTGGATCTACTGCGGCGTGTACGCCGGCGGCATCAACCAGGCCGCCCGCCGCAAGCCCGCCTCGGAGCAGAACTGGATCGCCGCCGAGTGGGCGTGGGCCTGGCCGGCGAACCGGCGCATCCTCTACAACCGGGCCTCGGCCAGGCCCGACGGCAGCCCGTGGAGCGAGCGCAAGCGCCTGGTCTGGTGGGACGCGCAGGCCGGCGAGTGGACGGGCTACGACGTGCCCGACTTCGAGGCGGACAAGGACCCCGGCTACCGGCCGCCGCCGGACGCGCAGGGGGTGGCGGCGCTGTCGGGCATCGACCCGTTCATCATGCAGGCCGACGGCAAGGGCTGGTTGTTCGCGCCCGCCGGGGTGGTGGACGGGCCGCTGCCCACGCACTACGAGCCGCAGGACTCGCCGGTGGCCAACCCGCTGTACGGGCGGCAGCGCAACCCGGTGCGCAAGGTGTACCCGCACGAGAACAACCGGTACCAGCCGAGCGGCGACGAGCCGGGCGCCTCCGTCTACCCGTACGTGGTGACGACGTACCGGCTGACCGAGCACTTCACGGCGGGCGGGATGAGCCGGTTCACGCCGTACCTGTCGGAGCTGCAGCCGGAGATGTTCTGCGAGGTGTCGCCGGAGCTGGCGGCCGAGCGGGGGCTGGTGCACGGCGACTGGGCGACGATCGTCACCGCCCGCAACGCGATCGAGGCGCGGGTGATGGTCACCGACCGGATGCCGTCGCTGCACCTCGACGGGCGGGTGCTGCACCAGATCGGGCTGCCGTTCCACTTCGGCCCGAACGGGCTGGCCAGGGGCGACGCGGCCAACGAGCTGTCGGCGATCTCGCTGGACCCCAACTCGCACATCCAGGAGGTCAAGGCCCTGTCGGCGGACATCCGCCCGGGCCGCCGGCCGCGCGGGGCCGCGCTGCCGGAGCTGGTGCGGGCCTATCAGCGGCGGGCCGGCGTGAGCGCCGGCACCGGAATGGAGGCGTGATGGCCTTCGACCTGGACGAGCGGCTCGACGAGGGCCGCCGGGTCGGCTTCTTCACCGACACCAGCATCTGCATCGGCTGCAAGGCGTGCGAGGTGGCGTGCAAGGAGTGGAACCACGTCCCCGACGACGGCCTGAACTTCACCGGCTGGTCCTACGACAACACGGTCAAGCTGAGCGCCGACACGTGGCGGCACGTGGCCTTCGTCGAGCAGCGCAAGCCGCTCGGGCACCAGGAGCCCGGCGTCGGCGACCTGGACTTCCGCTGGCTGATGGCCTCCGACGTGTGCAAGCACTGCACGCACGCGGCCTGCCTCGACGTGTGCCCGACGGGGTCGCTGTTCCGCACCGAGTTCGGCACGGTCGTCGTGCAGGAGGACGTCTGCAACGGGTGCGGCTACTGCGTGCCCGCGTGCCCGTTCGGGGTGATCGGCAAGCGGGAGACGAGCGGCACGGCGGCCAAGTGCACGATGTGCTACGACCGGCTGGGCGCCGGGGAGGAGCCGGCCTGCGCCAAGACGTGCCCGACCGACTCCATCCAGTTCGGCGACCTCGACGAGCTGCGCGAGCGGGCCGAGCGGCGGCTGGAGCAGGTGCGCGCGGCCGGCGCGGCCTCCGCCCGCCTGTACGGGCACGACCCGGACGACGGCGTGGGCGGCACGGGCGCGTTCTTCCTGCTGCTGGACGAGCCGGAGGTGTACGGGCTGCCGCCCGACCCGGTGGTGACGACGAGGGACCTGCCGTCGATGTGGCGGCAGGCGGGGGTCGCGGCGGTGGCCCTGCTCGCCGGGCTGGCGGCGACGGCGTGGAGGCGGAAGCGATGAGTCAGACCGACGTCCGGCTGGACGACACGCCCGGCGTGCGCGGTGACCGGGAGGCCACGCCGGGCTCCGCGGGCGCCGCCGCGAGCGGCTGATGGTGCCGAAGGCCGACTTCGACTCCTACTACGGGCGGCCCGTGCTGAACGAGCCGACGTGGCGGGCCGCCGACATCGCCGGCTACCTGTTCCTGGGCGGGCTGGCGGGCGCGTCGTCCACGCTGGCCGCCGCGGCCGAGCTGACCGGCCGGCCGCGCCTGGCCAGGGCGGCCAAGGTGGGGGCGCTGGGCGCGCTGGGCGGCTCGCTGTACGCGCTGATCCACGACCTGGGCCGGCCCGAGCGCTTCGTCAACATGCTGCGGGTGTTCAAGGTGACCTCGCCGATGAGCGTGGGCACCTGGATCCTCACCGCGTACGGGCCGCACGCCGGCGCCGCCGCGGCCACGGGCGTGACCGGGCTGTTCCCCGGCCTCGGCCGGGCCGCCACGGTGGGCGCCGGGGTGGTGGGGCCGGCGGTGGCGACGTACACGGCGGCGCTGATCTGCGACACGGCCGTGCCGGTCTGGCATGAGGCGTACCGGGAGATGCCGTTCCTGTTCGCCGGGTCGGCGGCGGCGTCGGCGGGCGGGCTCGGGTTGCTGGCGGCGCCGCTGTCGGAGGCGGGCCCGGCGCGGCGGGCGGCGCTGGCGGGCGCGGCGGTGGAGGTGGCGGCGGCGGCCCGGATGGAGCGACGGCTGGGGCCGCTGGCCGAGCCGCTCAAGCGCAGCGGGCTGCTGCGGCTGGGCGAGGCGCTGTCGCTGGCCGGCGCGCTGGCCGGGGCGACCGTCGGCCGGCGCAGCAGGGTGGCGGCCATGGCGGCGGGCGCGGCCCTGCTGGCCGGGTCGGCGTGCACCAGGTTCGGGATCTTCCAGGCCGGCATGGAGTCGGCCAACGACCCCAAGCACACCGTCCAGCCGCAGCGCAGGCGGCTGGCGCGGGCGAGAGCGGAGCGTGACCTGACATGAAGCACAAGGTGCTGGAGTACTTGCCGTTCGTCGGCATCGTGCTGGCGATCTGCACGGCGTCGTGGGTGGCCGGGCGCATGCCTGCCGAGGGGCGCGCGTTCGCCGCCGGGCTGGGGCGCACCGCCGGCCCTCGTCGCCGTACGATCAGCAGATGACCGAAAAGACCGAAACCACGCCTGCTTGGCTCGCACCGGAAGAACTGGAGTCGGTGCGCGGCCGGATGCCGATCCTCTACATCGACGCCGTGCCGGTGCGGGTCGATGACACCGGCGTGGTCACCCGCGTCGGCCTGCTGCTTCGCATGTTGCCGGACGGCACGGTCAGCCGGGCGCTGGTCTCGGGCCGGGTGCTGCACCACGAGCGGATCCGTGACGCGCTGGTGCGGCACCTGGAGAAGGATCTCGGGCCCGTGGCGCTGCCCCGCATCCCCGTCTCGCCGCAGCCGTTCACCGTCGCCGAGTACTTTCCCACGCCCGGCGTGACCCCCTACCACGACCCGCGCCAGCACGCGGTGTCGCTGGCCTACATCGTGCCCGTCGCCGGCGACTGCCGGCCCCGGCAGGACGCGCTCGACCTGGTGTGGTTCACGCCGGAGGAGGCGGCTTCACCGATGGTGCAGGGGGAGATGACCGGCGGGCAGGGCGTACTGCTGCGGCAGGCGCTGGCCCACGTCGGCTGCCTGCCCTAGGCACCCTGGAGGGGTCAGGGGCGTTCGGCGCCGTCGCGGATCCAGCGGTAGAGGGGGTCGCCGGGGCAGGAGGTGTCGTAGCCGTCGCGGTGGCCCTTGACCTCGCGGCCCGCGTCGCCGTGCTCGCGCAGGTACTCGATGGCGTCGACCAGGGCGTTGAGCAGGTCGTCGTTCGGCTCGGTCAGCCCGGAGCTGCCGACCAGCGCGAGCACGGCGTAGTGGCCGGAGTTGAGGCCGGCGCCGTTGGCGGCGGGCAGGGCGTGCGGGCCGCGGCCCACGAAGGTGCGCCGGTGCGGGCAGCACACCATGTTGTAGCCGACGTCGATGTACTTCTCGCCGCGCCCGCCGGACATGTGCATGCGCTGGATGTCCTGGACCAGGTCGACGCAGCGGTCGTGGTTGCCGGGGTCGGCGAGGTCGGCGGGCACCTTGCCGCCCGTGTAGTGGATCTTGACGCCTTCGGTCGACGCCAGCCGGACGTAGGCGCTGGTCGGCTTCTTGGCGTGCCACTCGGCTCTGGTGATCAGGTTCATGTGTTCCTCTCCTGAAAGGAATGTCCTGACTACCAGAGTGTCAACTTTCTGTAGTTGTGTCATCACCTTTCGTCACCAAAATGCGCCGAGGGGGCCCGCACCCCCTCGGCGATCAGCCGGTCGAGGTGAGCGTCATCGGGCTCTCGCCGCCCCGGTGCGCGCGGCGGAACACGTGCGAGCGGCCGCCGGCCTGGAAGTCGGCGCGCGCGGTGATCCGGCCACCGGACGGCGCGGGGAAGCCGACCGAGATGGCCGTCCCCGGGTCCACCCGGGCGACGGTGTGCGCCCGCGTGCGGCGTTTGCCGTCGAGGCCCAGCTCCACCTGCGTCCACGGCACGGCGGAGCCGTTGTGCAGGGTCACCACGACCTGCCCGCCGGTCAGCTCGGTACGCAGCCCGTACGGCAGGCGCGGGTCCTCCCCGATCGAGTCGTCGAGCAGCTCCATCAGCTCCCGGGTGATCTGCGGCCTGGCGGCGGCGATGTCGCGGCTCTCCCCCGGGTCCCTGCTCAGGTCGTACAGCTCGACCCGGCCCTCGGGGCCCGCGCCGGCGATGTGCGGGGCGAACCTGACGAGCTTCCACCGGCCCCGGCGGATGGCCTGGGCCTTGCGGGGCCGGTTCCAGACGAGGTGGGTGTGCTTGGGGGCGCCCTCGCCGGTGAGCAGGCCGCGGAAGGACAGGCCGTCGAGGTGCGCGGGCACGGGCGTCTCCGCCAGGTCGGCCAGCGTCGGCAGGAGGTCCCAGGCCGCCACCGGCTGCCGCTCCACCCGCGGGCGCAGCCCCGGCGACCAGGCGATCAGCGGCACGCGGATGCCGCCCTCGTACACGTCGCGCTTGTCGGCCCGGTAGGGGCCGTTGGAGTCGAACAGCCAGGGCGTCACGCCCTTCTCGCGGTGCGGGCCGTTGTCGCTGGTGAACAGCACGAGGGTGTCCTCGGCCCGGCCCGCGTCGCGCAGGGCCCGCACGAGCGCGGCCACGTCGGTGTCGAGCCGGGCCACCTGGGCGGCGTGGCGGCGGTTCGCGGCGGTCCACGGCTTGGTCTCGTACTCCCCGGCGTCGCCGGGGATGACGCTCGGCGAGTGCGGCAGGTTGGTGGCGAAGTAGAGCAGGAACGGCTGGTCGCTGTCGGCGTTGATGAACTCGACGGCCCGCTGCCTGAACAGGTGGGGCGCGTACTTGCTGCCGTCGAGCTGCACCTTCTGCCCGTTGTGCCACAGGTACTTGGGGAAGTACTGGTGGGCGTGGCGGTGGCCGATGTAGCCGAAGAACTCGTCGAAGCCGCGCACGTTCGGGTGCGAGGGCTGGTCGGGCTGCTCGGGGCCGAAGCCCCACTTGCCGATGCAGGCGGTGCGGTAGCCGGACAGTTGCAGCAGCTCGGCGAAGGTGAGGTCGGCGTCGGTGAGCGCGTGCTGCGGGCCGCCCTCCGGGTTCTCCCGCACGGTGCTGTGGCCGTTGTGCAGGCCGGTCAGCAGGGAGCAGCGCGAGGGGCGCAGAGCGGCGCCCCCGAGTACGCGGTCTTGAACTGCACGCCTTCGGCCGCCAGCCGGTCGAGGTTCGGGGTGCGGATCAGGCGCTGCCCGTTGGCGCCGATCTCCCCCCATCCCAGGTCGTCCGCGAGGATGAGCAGGATGTTCGGCCTCCTGGGCAGGCTGCCCTTCTGGCTGCCGCTGCGGGAGGTGGCCTCGGCGCCCGCGGCTGTCACCGCGGGCAGGGCGAGGCCGGCGAAGGTACCGGCGAGTAAAGCTCGGCGCGAAGGCCCGTTGATCACGAAGGGCAACATATCGGAGGCTCGGGCGAATGGCGGGCAAATCGCAAGCGAACTCTGTCACAGAGTCGCAACCGGCCCGGTGAGCCTCCTGTCAGGCGAGATACTCCCACGTCCGGCAGATGTCGTGCAGCTCGGCGGGGATCTCGTCGGGCGTCGGCAGCGGCCGGCCCGCCACGACGGTGCCGGTGCGGATCTTGTCGCGCCAGTCGCCGATGCCCTTGACGAAGCCGCCGTGGTCCTTCTTGCCGTACTCCAGCATGGCCGGCTCGAACTCCACGCCCAGGAACAGGCAGATCCGGCGCAGCTGCCCCTCGGGGTCGGCGGTCAGCTCCTCGTAGCGCACCGTCAGCCCCTCCAGGTGGGTGCGGGCCTCCTCCAGGTACGTCATGTAGCTGAGCGTGCGCGGCACCGCCTCGCTCATGGGCCGCTTGTCCGGGTCGGCCTCGTGCCACGACTGCACGATCGACATGGGGTGGCGCAGCAGGAAGACGAAGCGCGCGTCCGGCCAGCAGGTGGCGATGCGCCGCCAGGCGAAGACGTTGCTGGGCGTCTTCTCGCACAGCACGGATTTCCCGCTGCGGGTCAGCTCGCGGTGCAGCAGCCGGTCCCACATCATGTGCTCGATGTCGCTGTGGGTGTGGCCGAGCAGCTCCATCGCCTGGCGTACGGGGTCGGTGCCGAGGCCCACGGTCATCCGCCTGAAGTGCGTCTCGATCGGCGAGTGGATGCGGGAGTGGCTGTTGAGCATGACGCGCAGCAGCGTCGAGCCGGACCGTACGGACGACAGCAGGAAGACCGGCTCGCGCAGCAGCCGGTCGTGCGCGGGATCGACGGGCGGGCGCACCTTGTCGCCCGGCAGCCGTTGCAGCTCCAGCGGCACCTTGGGCGGCGGTGGCGGTTTGGGCGGCTCCTTGCGCAGCTTGCGCGTCACTGTGTATCCCGTCAGGCCCTCGAGTGTGGCGTTGGCCCGGTACCTCCAGTTCATGGGGCTTCAAGGTAGGGCGGGCCAGTGAACCGCAGGTGAATCCGGGCTGTGAAGATGCCGCACGTTCACGTGCGCTTGACGCGCCGGTCGTGCACGACCGCGTACGTGTTGCGCAGCGCCTGCATCGACTCCTCGTACGACGCCTGCGCGACCCCCGTGAACAGGCAGTCGACCACCATGAGCTGGGCGATGCGGCTGCCCAGCGCGCCGGAGCGGAACTCGGTCTCCCGCGCGGCCGTGGTGAGCGTCACGTCGGCGGCGCGGGCCAGCGGCGAGTCGCGGAAGTTGGTGATCGCCACGGTGCCGGCCCCGGTCTTGCGCGCGATGGCGAGGAACTCGACGGTGTCGACGGTGGCGCCGCTGTGGGAGACGGCGACCGCGACGCAGCCGGGCCCGAGCGTGGCCGCCGACGTCCAGGCGGAGTGGGAGTCGTGCCAGTTGATCGCGGTGCGGCCGATGCGCGACAGCTTCTGCTGCAGGTCGAGCCCGACCAGGGCGCTGGCGCCGACGCCGAAGGTGTCGATGCGGCGGGCGGCCAGCAGCCGCGCCACGGCCTCGCCCAGCGCCTCCACGTCGAGCATGCGGGCGGTGTCGGCGATGGAGAGCGTCTCGTTCATGGCGACCTTGGAGACGATGCCCGCCAGGCTGTCGTTCCTGTCGATGTCGCCGGAGACCTCGGGCAGGCTGGAGGCGGCCAGCTCCTCCCTGGCCACGGCCCTGGTCAGGTCGATGCGGAAGTCCTTGAAGTGGGCGTAGCCCATCCGCTGGTAGAAGCGCACCACCGAGGTCGTCGAGGTGCCGCAGCGGCCGGCCAGCTCGGCGATCGACAGGTTGGCGGCGGCGGCCGGGTCGCCGGCGAACGTCTCGGCGATGCGCCGCTCCGACGGCCGCAGGGCGGGCATGGCCGCTCGGATGCGGATGAGCAGCGTCTCGGCGTCCTCGGCCATTGTCACCCCGTCGCTGGAAAGAAAATACCCCGATGGTAGGGTCTGCGTAATTTTATGACCCACTGCCCTGAGGAGGCCACATGCCCCGTGGCGCCGTCTCCGCGGTTTGCCTGACCGCCGCGCTGTCCCTCGCCCTCACCGCCTGTTCGTCCTCCTCCGGGCCTGCCCCCGCCGGAAGCGCCGCCGCCTCAGGGGGCTCGCTGGTGGTCGGCGTGACCTCCGACCCCGACACGCTCTTCCCCTGGAAGGCCACCCAGTTCACCGCCGTCAACGTGCTGCAGAACCTGTACGGCACGCTGACCGAGTTCGACAAGGACCTGAACGTGGTGCCCGGCCTGGCCGAGTCGTGGCAGCCGTCCGAGGACGGCAAGAAGCTGACGCTCAAGCTCCGGCAGGGCGTCACGTTCGCCGACGGCAGCGCGTTCGACTCCAAAGACGTCAAGGCGTCCCTGGACAAGATCATGGACGAGAAGACGGCGGCCGTGGCGCGGGCGTCGCTGGCCTCGGTGAAGTCCGTGGAGGCGCCCGACGCGAGCACCGTGGTGCTGGAGCTGACCGGCCCCGACGCCGCGCTGCCCGCCAACCTCGCCACCGTCAACATGGCGATGCTCTCCTCCGACGACACCGAGGAGAAGCTGACCGCCACGCCGAACGGCACGGGGCCGTTCACACTGGGCAAGCGGGTGGCCAGCCAGTCGATCACGCTCACCAGGAACGACAGGTACTGGGGCGCGGAGAAGCCGAAGGTCGCCTCCGTCGAGTTCCGGGTGATCCCCGACGAGTCGTCCATCGTCTCGGCCATGCAGTCGGGCAACGTGCAGCTCGCCGTCTTCAACGACCCGCTCGTCGCGCAGACCGCCGAGGGCGGCGGCACGATCACCGTGACCAAGACGCCGCAGCTCAACTACCACGTGCTCCAGCTCAACGCGCAGCACGGCGACCTCAAGGACGTCAACGTGCGCCTGGCGATCCAGTGCGCGATCGACCGCAAGCAGGTGCTCGACACCGCCGCGCTCGGCGAGGGCGAGGTGACCGGGCCGATCACCGCCCCGGCGTTCAAGTCGGACCCGAACAAGCGGCCCTGCCCGAACCGGGACCTGGCCAAGGCCGCCGAGTACCTCGGCAAGGCCGGCAAGTCCGGCGGCGTGACCGTCAAGACGATCGTGTCGCAGGGCGAGTACGCCACCTCCGTCAACGAGGCCCAGAACCTCAAGGCGCAGCTCGCCGAGGCGAAGATCAACCTGGAGCTGGAGGTGCTGGAGTCGGGCGCGTTCGTGGACCGCTGGGTGGCGGCCGACTTCGACGCCGCCGTCGCGCTGAACGGCGGCCGGCCCGACCCCGACGGCTCCTACGGCCGCTACTTCACCAGCAAGGGCAACCTGAACAAGGTCGCCGGCTACAGCTCCCCCGAGCTGGACGAGCTGTTTGCGCAGGGCAAGGCCACCACCGACCAGGCGGCGCGCAAGGCCGTCTACGACAAGATCGGCGCGGAGCTGGAGAACAACGCCGCCTGGATCTGGCTGTTCGCCGGCTACACCTACACGGCCACGACGGCGAACGTCAGCGGCTTCACGCCGATGGCCAGCGGCTCGCTGCAGTACCTGCGGACCACCGCGGTCCGATGAGGGTGCTGCGCAACCGGGTGGTGCGGCGGGTCGCGGAGACGCTGGGCATCCTGTTCGGGGTGGCCGTGGTCGTCTTCGTGATGCTGCGGGCGCTGCCCGGCGACCAGATCACCGCCGGGCTGGGCACGGAGGCCGCCGCGCTCACCCCGGCCCAGCGGCAGGCGCTGGAGCAGTACTACGGCCTGGACCAGCCGCTGGTCACGCAGTTCTTCTCCTGGCTGGGCAACCTGTTCACCGGCAACTTCGGCTACTCGGCCCGCTCCCAGCAGAGCGTGCTGGAGCTGACGCTGCACGCGCTGCCGGTGACGTTCGAGCTGGCCGTGCTGTCGATCGCGCTGGCGCTGCTGATCGGGGTGCCGCTCGGCATGCTCGCCGCCTCCCGCCCGAACGCGGCCAGGGACGCCGCCGGCCAGGTCGTGAGCCTGGCGGGCCTGTCGATCCCGGCGTTCCTGCTGGCCACGACGCTGCTGTCGATCTTCGCGGCGTCGTTCGGGTTCAACCCGAACGGGCAGGGCTTCGCCACCCTCGTCGAGGACCCGCTGCTCAACCTCCAGCAGATGCTGCTGCCCGCGCTCGTGCTCGGCTTCGGCATCGCCGCGCCCATCCTGCGCACGACCCGCACGGCGGTGCTGGAGGTGCGCTCGAACGACTTCGTGCGCACCGCCCGCGCCAAGGGCGTGCCGGAGCGGCGGCTGCAGGTCAGGCACGTGCTCGGCAACGCGCTCGTGCCGATCGTGACCATGACGGGGCTGCAGTTCGGCTACCTGCTCGGCGGCGCCGTCGTCGTCGAGCAGATCTTCTCCGTGCCGGGCATCGGGCGGCAGGTGCTGCTCGGCATCCAGCAGAAGGAGTACGCGGTGGTGCAGAGCACCGTGCTGGTGATCGCGCTGGCGTTCGTGCTGGTCAACCTGCTGACCGACCTGCTCTACCGGGTGATCGACCCGCGGGTGAGGGCATCGTGAGGCGCAGCCCCGCGGCGATCGCGGGCGTCGTGCTCCTCGCGCTGCTGGCGGTCGTGGCCCTGCTGTCGTACCTGGGGCTGCTGCCCTACGACCCGGTCGCGCAGCATCCGCCGTCGCGCTTCCAGGCGCCGTCCGGCGCGCACCTGTTCGGCACCGACCAGTTCGGACGCGACGTGTTCTCGCGGGTCGCGGCCGGGGTGGGCAACTCGGCGCTGATCGCGGTCGTCGCGGTGGCGTTCGCGACCGTGGTCGGCACGCTCGGCGGGCTGGTCTCCGGCTTCTACCGGGGCCTGGCCGACGGCGCGATCGGCGGCGTGACGAACGTGCTGTTCGCGTTCCCGCCGCTGCTGCTGGCGCTGTCGCTCGCCTCGGTGCTGGACCGCAACTGGTTCACCATCGCCGTCGCGATCGCCATCGTGTACGTGCCCATCTTCATCCGCGTCACCCGCGGCCCCGTCCTGTCGCTGCGGGAGATCGAGTACGTGAAGGCGGCCGTCTCCACCGGCCAGAGCCGCTGGCAGATCATGCTGCGCCACGTGCTGCCGAACATCACCTCGATCATCGTCGTCCAGGTGGCGCTGTCGCTGTCGTGGGCGGTGCTGACCGAGGCGTCGCTGAGCTTCCTCGGCCTCGGAACCCCGCCGCCCGCGCCGTCGCTCGGCTCGATGATCTTCGAGGCGCGCAGCCTCGTGTTCGTCGCCCCGTGGACGCTGATCGCGCCGGGCGTGGTCGTCGTGCTGCTCGTGGTGGGGCTGAACCTGCTCGGCGACGGCCTGCGTGACACCTTCGACCCCCGGAATCGAGGCAGCCGGTGAACAACCTCTCAGAACTGACGACCGAGTCGGCCGATCCGCGCTTCGCCGGCATCGACACGATGAGCGTCGGCGAGCTGGCCGCGACCATGAACGCGGCCGACACGACGGTGCCCGCCGCGGTGGCCGCGGCACTGCCCGGCATCACGGCCGCGATCGAGGCCACGGCCGCCCGCATGGAGGCCGGCGGCCGGCTCGTCTACGTGGGCGCGGGCACACCGGGCCGGCTGGGCGTGCTGGACGCCTCCGAGTGCCCGCCGACGTTCTCCACGCCGCCCGAGCAGGTCTTCGCGATCATCGCGGGCGGCGAGAGCGCGATCGTCGCCCCCTGCGAGGGGGCCGAGGACGACGAGGAGGCCGGGGCCGCCGCCGTGACGGCCGCCGGGATCGGGCCGCTGGACAGCGTGGTGGGCATCGCCTCCAGCGGGCGCACCCCGTACGTGCTGGCGGCCGTGCGGCGGGCGCGCGAGCTCGGCGCGCTGACCGTGGGGCTGTCGTGCAACGCGGGCACGCCGCTGAGCCGGGAGGCCGAGCACGCGATCGAGGTGCTGGTCGGGCCCGAGGTGATCAGCGGCTCGACCCGGCTCAAGGCGGGCACGGCGCAGAAGCTCGTGCTCAACATGTTCTCGACGATCGTGATGGTGCGGCTCGGCAAGACGTACGGCAACCTCATGGTCGATGTGAAGGCGAGCAACGGCAAGCTGCGCGAGCGGGCCGTGCGCATGGTCCGCACGATCACCGGCAGCGGGCGCGAGCAGGCGCTGGCCGCCCTGGACGCGAACGGGTTCAACGTCAAGCAGGCGGTCGTGGCCACGCGCTTCGGCCTGTCGCCGCAGGAGGCGGCGGCCCGGCTGGCCGCGGCCGGCGGGCGGCTGCGAGCGGCTCTGGGGGAGCTGTCATGAAGGTTCTCGGGATGATCTCCGGCACCTCGCACGACGGGATCGACGTGGCGGTGGTGGACTTCGAGCTGGTCGGGAGCGTGCTCGAAGGCCGTCTGGCGCACACCGCGAGCACGCCGTACCCGGATGAGCTGCGGGCGCGGCTGGTCGCCGCGCTGCCGCCCGCGCCCGCGACGCTCGCGGAGGTGTGCGTGCTGGACACGCTCATCGGGCAGAGCTTCGCCGGCGCCGCCGCCGCGGCGATCGAGGCGGCCGGGCCGGTCGACCTGATCGTCTCGCACGGGCAGACCGTCTACCACTGGGTGGAGGGCGCGCACGCGCTCGGCACCCTGCAGATCGGGCAACCCGCCTGGATCGCCGAGCGGACCGGCGCGCCCGTGCTGTCCGACGTGCGGATCAGGGACATCACCGCCGGCGGGCACGGGGCGCCCCTGGTGTCGGTGCTGGACGGGCTGCTGCTCGCCGACCACGACACCGGCCACGACACCGGCCACGACGGCGGCGCCGCCGCCGCGCTCAACCTGGGCGGCATCGCGAACATGACCGTGGTGCGCGGCGGCACCCTGTACGCCTACGACATCGGCCCGGCCAACGCGCTGATCGACGCCGTGGTGACCAGCCGGGGCCTGCACCCGCGCGGCTTCGACGAGGACGGCCGGATCGCCGCGTCGGGGCGGGTGTCGCAGCGGCTGCTGGAGGTGCTGCTCGACGAGCCGTACTACCGGCTGGCGGCGCCGAAGAGCACCGGCAAGGAGCTGTTCCACCTCGCGTACGTCGAGGCGGCCCTGGCCGAGGCCGGGGTGCCGGTGAGCGACGGGGACCTCGTTGCGACGCTGACCGAGCTCACCGTGCGCACGGTCGCCCACGACGTGCGGGCCGCCGGAGTCGGCACGCTGGTCGTCTCGGGCGGCGGCTGCCGCAACCCCGTCGTCATGGACGGCCTGCGCGCCGCCCTGCCCGGCGTGGCCGTCTCGCCGTCCGACGACTACGGCGCCCCCTCCGACGACAAGGAGGCGATCGCGTTCGCGCTGATCGGCTGGCTGACCGCGCACGGCCTGCCCGGCACCGTGCCCGGCGGGACGGGTGCCGCGAGCCCCCGCATCCTCGGCACGCTCACCCCGGGCGCCGGGCCGCTCGTCCTGCCCGCGCCGCTCGCCGATCCGCCCCGCTCCCTGAGGCTGGCATGAACGCGCCACCCGGCCTGATCATGGCGGCCCGCACGCCCTGGTTCGACCTCGACGAGTGCGCCGGACACCGGACGGTCCTGCCGGACGGCACCGGGGCGGCGCCCATGACCATGGACGCCTACCACGACCTCGCCTCGGTGACCAAGGTCGTGGCCACCACCACGATGCTCATCCGCCTGGTGTCGGACCGGCTGGTGGACCTCGACGCGCCGCTGAGCGCGTACCTGCCGAAGTCGTACGAGGCGATCACCGTGCGGGACCTGCTGCTGCACCGCGGCGGCCTGTGGGAGTGGTGGCCGCTCTACATCCAGCCGCAGCTCCCGCCGCCCCGCTACCGGCCCGGCCGCGCCCGCCACTACTCCGACCTGGGCTTCATCCTCCTCGGCCGGATCGTCACACAGGTGACGGGCCTGCGCCTGGACCGGGCGCTGGCCGAGCTGGTCACCCGGCCGCTGGGCCTGACCTCCACCACCTACGCCCGCCCGGCCGGCTCGGAGGTGGCCATGAGCGCCCTCGACGACCGGGCCGAGATGACCATGCTCGACACCGGCCGCCCGTACCCGGTGCCCTACCGCAGCGGCGACTTCGCCCGCTGGCGCACCGGGCCGGTGCTCGGCGAGGTCGCCGACGGCAACGCCTACCACGCCCTCGACGGCGTCGCCGGGCACGCGGGCCTGTTCTCGACGGTGCCCGACCTGCTGAAGTACGGCCTGGCCCTGTCCCGGTACGAGGAGTACGACCACCTGTGGCGGCCGGAGGTCGTCAGGGAGTTCTTCAGCCCGGGCCCCGACCAGGAGCAGGCGCTCGGTTTCCGCAGGTACGCGCTGGAGCTGCCGGGCGAGACCGTCACCGTCCTCGGCCACCCCGGCTACGTGGGCTGCGCGGTCGGGTTCGTGCCCGGCCGGGACGTCGCGCTGGCGCTGGCGAGCAACCGCCTGCTCGTCGAGGGCACGCCGACGCCCACCGACGACCTCTGGACCGCCCTGCTGCAGGACATCGCACACCGAACGGGGACCGCATGAGCCCGCTGTTGGAGATCCGTGACCTGTCGGTCGCCTTCCGCACCCGCGAGCGGGACGTCACCGTCGTCAGGAACGTCTCCATGGAGATCCAGCCGGGCCAGACCGTCGCCGTGGTCGGCGAGTCCGGCTCCGGCAAGTCGACCACGGCCGCCGCCGTGAACCGGCTGCTGCCTGACAACGGCCGCATCACCGGCGGGCAGGTCCTGTTCGAGGGCCGCGACCTGACCACCGCGAGCCGGCGTGAGATGACCGCGATCCGCGGCGCCGGCATCGGCCTGGTGCCGCAGGACCCGATGTCGAACCTCAACCCGCTCATGCGCGTCGGCGACCAGATCGCCGAGGCGCTGCAGGTGCACGGGGTCGCGACCGGCCGGGCGGCGCGGGCCCGCGTGCTCGAGCTGCTCGACATGGTGGGCATCCCCGACCCGGATCGGCGGATCGGGCAGTACCCGCACGAGTTCTCCGGCGGCATGCGGCAGCGCGCGCTCATCGCCATGGGCCTGGCCTGCCGGCCCCGGCTGCTCATCGCCGACGAGCCGACCTCCGCCCTCGACGTCACCGTGCAGCGGCGCATCCTCGACCAGCTCGCCGCGCTCACCGCCGAGATGGGCACGGCCGTCTTCCTCATCACGCACGACCTGGCGCTGGCCGCCGAGCGGGCGGACGTGGTGGCCGTGATGTACCAGGGCGAGATCGTCGAGACCGGGCCCGCCGCCGCGATCCTGGCCGACCCCGCGCACGAGTACACCAAGCGGCTGCTCGGCGCCGTGCCGAGCCTGTCGTCGGTCCGCGTCAGCGCGCCGCCCGCCCCCGCACCCGACCTCGTCGTGGTCGACGGGCTGCGCAAGGTGTTCCCGATCCGGGGCACCGCCGAGGAGTTCACCGCGGTGGACGGGGTGTCGTTCGCCATCCCACGCGGCCGTACCGTCTCGATCGTCGGCGAGTCCGGCTCGGGCAAGTCGACGACCGCGAACCTGCTGCTCGGCCTCGACACCCCCACCGCGGGCGGCATCCGCTTCGACGGCACCGACCTGACCGCGCTGGGCAGGAAGGAGCTGTTCGCCTTCCGCCGCCGCGTGCAGCCGGTCTTCCAGAACCCGTACGCCTCCCTCGACCCCCGCTACACCGTGGAGAAGTCGATCGCCGAGCCGCTGCGCGTGCACGGCGTCGGCACCGCCGCCGAGCGCAGGAAGGCGGCGGCCGACCTGCTGGAGAAGGTGTCGCTGCCGGCCTCGCTCGCGGGACGGCTGCCGCACGAGCTGTCCGGCGGCCAGCGGCAGCGGGTGGCCATCGCCCGCGCCCTGGCCCTGTCGCCCGAGCTGGTCGTGCTCGACGAGGCCGTCTCGGCGCTGGACGTGCTCGTGCAGGCCCAGATCCTGGAGCTGCTCGCCGAGCTGCAGCGGGAGCTCGGGCTCAGCTACCTGTTCATCAGCCACGACCTGGCCGTCGTCCGGATGATCTCGCACGCGGTGCACGTCATGCGCGACGGCCGGATCGTCGAGAGCGGCACCGCCGAGGAGATCTTCGACCACCCCTCCGACGACTACACCCGCGAGTTGCTCGCCGCCATCCCGGGCCGGTCACAGTAGAGAGGTGAAGATCCTCCTCGTTCAACCCCCGCACTGGTCCCCCGACGGTCACGCGAACTTCGACGCGATCGAGGAGCTGCTGGCCGCCCGCGCAGGGGACGTCGTGCTGCTGCCCGAACTCGCGGGCTCCAGCCTGCCCCGCGCCGACTACCTGGCCAGGGTCCGCGCCCTGGCCGAAGGCACGGGCATGACGGTCGTCGGGGGCTCCCACTACGACGGCCCCCTCAACCGGGGCGCCGTGTTCGACGGGCGCGGCACCCTGCTCATGGAGTACGAGAAGGCGCACCCGTATGGGCTGGAGCTGCGCTCCGGCGTGCGCCCCGGCCGTCCCGGCCCCGGCTTCGAGCTGGCCGGCCGCCGCCTGCACGTGCTCCTGTGCGCCGACCTGTGGTACTCCGCCAGCCTGGCCGGCCACGACCGGCTCGACGCCGTCCTCGTGCCCGCCTTCTCCGTCACCCGCTGGGACGGCCCCGCCCCGGCCCGCGAGTTATGGCAGCACATGAGCGTGGCGCGGGCCTACGAGTTCATGACGTACGTGGCGGTCAGCGACTGGCACCACGAGACCACCTACCTCGGCCACCCCTGCGCCGGCGTGACCGGCTTCGCCAACCCGTGCCCGCGCACGCACACCGGCTTCTTCACCGGCCCGCCGGACGCGCCCGTCTCGCTGCACGAGCTGGACTTCGACCGCCTCGACGCCTTCCGCGACGACCGCGGCGAGCGCGGCTTCCGTCAGGAGCCTTGGTAGGGCTGGCCCTACCCCTCACTGGGCCGCGCGCAGGATCGAGCGGGACGGGGCCCGGCCCGTAGCGTCTCTGCCATGACAACCCTCCGGCACCGCCTCGCCACCGACACCCGCTACACCCTGCTCGGCCTGCCGATGGCGGTCGTGTCCTTCGCCGTCGTCGTGGTCGGGATCTCGGCCGGGCTGGGCACCGCGATCGTGTTCGCCGGGCTGCCCGTCCTCGCCGCCACCGCCGCCATGGCCCGGCACCTTGCCGACCTGGAGCGCGTCGCGCTGCCCGGCGTGCTCGGCCGCCCCGTGGCCCGCCCGCCGTACCGGCCCGCCCCGCGCGGGCGGGCCGGCTGCGCCGCACCCTGAACCCGCTGACCAGCGGGCAGGCCGTCATGGACCTGCTGTACGCCATCATCGGCTTCCCCATCGCGCTGCTCGCCTCGATCCTCACCGCCGTCTGGTGGGCCGGCACGATCGCCGGCCTCACCTTCCCCCTGTACGGCTGGTTCATCGCGGCCCTGCCCGGCATGGAGGAGAGCCTGCCCCGGCTGCTCGGGCTGGGCGGCGACGCCGTGACCTTCGTGGTCTTCAACACCGTGGCCGGCGTGCTGTTCGCGCTGACGCTGGTGCCGGTGGTGCGCGGCGCGGCGCTGCTCAAGGCGAGCCTGGCCCAGGCCATGCTCACCCGCGCGCCCTCCGGCGGGATGGTCACCGAGCCGCGCTTCGCGTGAACCGGCCGGTCAGCGCAGGGCGTAGGCGCGGATCACCTCCTGCGTGAGCGTGTTGCCGCGCACGTCCGAGGCGTTCAGGCGGAGCGAGACGAAGCCGGGGCGCGAGCGGTCGAGCGTCGTGCGGTAGGTCCCCTCGCCGTCGGCCCGCAGCCGGGCGGGCCTCCAGGTGGCGCCGTCGTCGTCCGACACCTCCAGCGTGACCTGCTTGATCGCGCTGCGCTCGGCTCCCTCCTGGTGCCGCACGGACAGGGCGAGCCGGCGGGAGCCGGCCTGGTTGCGCAGGTCGACGGGCGCGTCGAAGGTGGCCACCAGCAGCGGCAGCACCGCCGTCCCCCGCTCCGAGTCGAACGTCCACACGCCCCGCGTGCGGGTGGACAGCTTCGCCCAGTCCGCGCCGTTCGCGAGGTCGTACTCGATCCGGTACGTGGCCCGCTCCGGCGGCAGCGTCCCCGACCCCGAGGGCAGGTAGTTCGTCTGCCACATCAGCTCGTCGCCCCGGTAGAGGCGGAAGTCGGTCTTCATGCCGCCCTCGAACGGGCTCGTGTACGCCTCGCCGTAGTTGCCCTGGGCGTCCACGAGGCCCTGCATCGACAGCCGCAGCCGGTCGCCCTCACGGCGTACCGGGTTGCGCGGGTTGGTGCCGGGCAGCAGCGGCTGCTTGAAGACGGTGCGTTCCACCCGCTCCCCCGCCTCGTACGGACGCAGCTCCGGCGACGACACGCCCGCCAGCACGGTGTCGGGGTGCGGCCACATGGTGTTGTAGGAGCGCTCCGGGGCGCCGGCGGAGGTGGTCCAGCGCAGGCCGGGGTCGGGGGTGACGTAGTCGACGCGGGTGCGCGGCGCCTTGGGCATGGGGTGGTTCGTGGAGATCGAGACCTGGTCCCAGGGCTCGAAGGCGTAGCGGGCCTCGTTGAGCGCGCCGCCGCCGGTGAGCTGGGTGTGGTAGCCGGTCTCGATCCTGGCCTGGGACCTGGCGCGGACGACGTACGTGAGCGAGTCGCGCACCCGGCCCTGCTCGCGCAGGTACAGGTCGTACACGTACGGGCTGGCCACGATGCCCTTGGCCAGGATCGGCACCGGCAGGCGGCGCAGCCGTTCGACCAGCTTCAGCCCCTCCTCGTGGGTGAGCCGCACGGTGGGGACGGCCAGCTTGACGCCGCTGCCGCCGGTCGTGACGTCGGTGCCGGGCCGGTCGCTGTAGACGGCCACCATGGCCGCGCCCGCCGCGGCGGCGGCGTTCGACTGCGCGGAGACCGGCACGCCGTCGGTGCGGCGGATAACGGCGAGCTTGCCGCGCAGGTCGCGGCCCTTGATCTCGGCTGTGCTGCCCCGGCCCGCGTCCACGGCGAGGAGCGGGCGGGTGCCGTCGAGGCGCGGGTACTCGGTGGAGAAGTCGCTGAACTGGACGGGGTCCACGTACTCGGGGCTCAGCCGGAGCCCCGGCGTGGAGAAGGCGATCTCCGGGGCCTTGAGCCGCCAGCGGGTGGCGACCACGAACGTGCCCTTGGTGACCTTCCTGGTCGGCTGGACGAACAGCCGCTCCTCGACCTGCCCGCCCGGCGTGATCGTGGTGCCGCCGCGCAGCGCGGTGCCCTGCTCGCCCGCGCGGTACCACATGAGGGCGGCGGCGGCCCCCGTGTTCCGCTTCGTCTCGTGATCGGGGGTCTCGATCTTGACCTCGACGGCCTTGCGGGCGTCCAGGACGACCTCGGTGTTCTCGGTGATCTTCATTTCGGGGTCGCCGAGCAGGCTCTCGTTGAGCGGCTTGCCGCCGGTGGTGCTGTCCTGGCCGGCGGGCATGGTGAAGATGTGGCCGAGCACCGAGTACGTGCCGGGCTTGACGAGCAGGCAGGTGCCGCTGCCGTACCTGGCGTCGGTGCAGGGCTGGGCGGGGTCGCCGGGCAGCACGCGGCCGACCAGGGTGCCCTCGTCCAGGTTCAGGACGGTGAAGCCGCCACGCCCTGGCCGGCCGTCCCTGGCGATGCCGCGCACGCGCAGCTCGACGCGCCTGGTGTCCACGCTCGCGGTCAGCAGGGTGCGTACGCCGGGCGCCGTCAGCTCCTGCCGCACCGTCCCGGCCGCGCCCGCCTTGATCGTCACCTTGGCCTCGGCGGTGCCGCCGGCCGGGACGGTGAGCGTGGCCGGCTCGACCGTGAACGCGTCGCCGGCCGTCAGCGGCAGCTCGGCGGGCGTCCGCCCGAGGTTGTGGTAGCCGATGGTGAGCGTCTTCCGCTCGCCCTCGGTGAGCCGGCCGAAGTTCAGCGAGCCCGCCGACGCCACCACCGAGCCCTTGATGGCGGCGGCCACGTCGATGCGGCCGGCGCCCTGCGCGTCCACCGGGATGTCCCCGCCCGGCCTCGCGGTGGCCATGAGCAGCGACTTCAGCTCGTTCGCCGTGATGCCGGGGCGGGCCTGGCGCAGCAGCGCCGCCGCGCCCGCCACGTGCGGGGTGGCCATGGACGTGCCGGACATCGCGACCCGGCCGCCGCCCGCCTTCGCGGCGGTGATGTCCACGCCCGGCGCGGTCACGTCGGGCTTGACCGCCTGGTCGGCCACGACCGGGCCCCTGCTGGAGAACGGGGCGAGCCGGTCCTGCTTGTCCACAGCGCCGACGGTCAGCGCCTCGGGGGCGTCACCGGGGGCGCCCACGCACGCGTCGCAGCCGTCGTTGCCCGCCGCCACCACGAACAGCGTCCCGTACTGCTCCGTCAGCCGCGAGACGGCCTCGGTGAGCGGGCCGCCCGCCTCGGGGCCGCCCAGGCTCAGGTTGACGACCTCGGCGTGCTCGTCACCGGCCGCCCACTCCATGCCGTCGATGATCCACGAGAGCCGGCCGTAGCCGTCCGCGCCCAGCACCCGCCCGTTGAGCAGCTTCACGCCCGGCGCCACCGCGGACGCCGTGCTCGCGACGTGGGTGCCGTGGCCGTGGAGATCGCCGGTGGTGTTCTCGCCGGTGAAGTCGCGCTGGCCGGCGACCTTCCCGGCCAGGTCGGGGTGGGCGGCGTCCACGCCGGTGTCGAGCACGGCCACGGTGGTGCCGGTGCCGTCGTACCCGGCGGCCCACGCCTCGGGCGCGCCGATCTGCGGGACGCTGTCCTCCAGCACCGGCCGCACCTCGCGGTCCAGCCAGATCTTCGCCACCCCGGCCAGCGGGGTGGCGGCCCGCACCTGGGGCGGCCCGGCCAGCTTGGCCAGCTCCGCCCCGAACGCCGCCGCCTTGTCCGCCGCCACCCGCACGCCCGCGCCGCCGATGCTCTCCAGCGTGCGCACCCGCTCGACGGCCGGCAGCGCCGCCTTGGCCGCGTTCGGCGCGGTGTAGGTGAGGATCAGCGGGATCTCGGCCCCGTAGCCCTGCTCGGCCAGCGCCGTCACGTTGAACAGCGCGCTGTCGAGCCGCTCGGGCACCAGGGAGGCGACGTCGTCGGGGACGACCGTCGTGCCGCGCCCGGTCTCCAGCACCTGGAACGTCGGCACCGTCCCGTCGGGCCTGGGGGCGGGGGTGACCGTGACCGTGCTGTGCCCGCCGTCCACGGCTCGCACCTGCACCCGGTCACCGGTGATCAGCGTGATCTCGCCGCTCGCCGGCTCCGGGGTGAAGGCGGCGGGAGCTGCCGCGTGGGCGCCGGCGCCTGAGAGCGGCGCGGCCGCCATGACGGCCGCGACGGCCACCACCATCCCCCGCCTTAAGCCACGCATGGACGACCTCCCGAGTATCGGTAAGCACGAATACCGAATTCCTAGCCATCCTGAACTGGCCGTGTCTATGTCTGCGGCATGGCCACATCCCGACTTGTCGTAAAGCCGCCACGCCCGAAATCGGCTCATCTACAGTGACCCACCATGGACACAGGCATGCTCGACGTCCCCGGCGCCCGGCTCCACTACGAGGTGCGCGGCTCGGGCCCCGTTCTCCTGGTGCTCCTCGGCGGCAGCACCGACCCGGCGATGGCCGCCCCGCTGGCCGGCCTCCTGTCCGACCGCTACACGGTCATCACCTACGACCGGCGCGGCTACTCCCGCAGCCCCCTGACGGAGCCGTTCGGCGACCGCCCCGTCGAACGGCACGCCGACGACGCCCTGCTCCTCCTGGAGGCGGCCGGCCCGGAGCCCGCTCACGTCTTCGCCACCCACGCGGGCGCCCTGATCGCCCTCGACCTGCTGGCCCGCCATCCTGAACGGGTGCGGCGGCTGGTCGCGCACGAGCCGCCCGTCTACGAGCTCCTGCCCGACGCCGAGCGCTGGCGCCGCATGACCGAGGAGACCCTCGACCTGTTCGCCCGTGAGGGGGTCGGCGCCGCGATGCGCCGGATGGGCGAGGAGACCGGCCTCTCGGTTCCCGGCCCGCCCGCCCCCGGCCTGCCGGAGTGGGTGCGCGACATGCTGACCAGGATGGCGGCCAACGCCGAGCCCAACCTGCGCTACGAGCTGCGGGGGTTCAGCGCTTTCGTGCCGGACGCGGTGGCGCTGCGGGGTGCGCCGGTCGTGCCGGCGTACGGGGCGCAGGACCAGGGCACGGTCTTCCACCGCAGCACGCTGGCGGTGGCCGAGCTGCTCGGCACGCGCGCCGTGGAGCTGCCCGGCGACCACGTCGGCTACCTGCGCGACCCCGGCGCCTTCGCCGAGGCGCTGCACGCCTGCCTGACGCCCTGACGCGCAGTTGTCGATCGGCACGCGCAGGCTCACGCCTGCACCATAATTCGCGTAATAGCCGTCCTACACTGCCGTCACTGTCCAAGCCGACTGCATTAGGGGTGGCCATATCCGGAGAATTTGCCAGGTCGACATGCTGTGCCGGAATACCAGCCTTTCACCGACCCCACTAGGACGTAGCATCACAAGTAAACGGGGAGCGGACTCAAGGGGCACCTTTTGACGGACAGACTCAACGACCGTAGCCACTCGGCGAAAAATATCTTCAAATTGCTATCCGAGCGCGTCGTCGGACAGGATCAAGCTCAACGCGATCTGGCAACGCTGCTCGCGATGCATCTCCAATGGTCGTTGAAACCCGACCCTCACACGGCCCCCAACGCGCTCATCATCGGCCCCACAGGAGTAGGCAAGACGCACGCCATCAGAACGGCGTCGGAGATCCTCAACATACCGCTGGCGATCGTGGATGCCACCCGCCTGACGTCACATGGCCTCGACAGCAGTCTCGACGCGGTGCTCGTCGAACTGATCAGTGCCGCGCGCCGCGTCATCGCCGGCGAACATGGCGCCTCCTCGTCAGAGCTCGACGAACAGAATCTCGCGCGCCGAGGGGTGGTATTCATCGATGAGTTCGACAAGCTGGCCACGCGGGAAAGATCCTCGCACGAACGGAACGAGCTGATCCAGCGACGGCTTCTGCAGTTCGTCGACGGCATGACCGTCGTGCTCAACCCCAGCCCCGAGAACGGCAACCAGGAGATTCTCTTCGACACCCAAGGGCTCCTCTTCATCGCAGCCGGCGCCTTCACCGATCTACTGGATGATCTCGGGCAACGGCCGCTCCGCACGATGGGTCAGATGAAGGAACACAACCGCGTCATTCCGCTTGACATTGAGCGCTATGGATTCATGCAAGAACTGGTGGCTCGGCTGCCCGTCCTCATCGAGTTCAGCAATCTCTCCGAGGACAACCTGGTCGAGATCCTTTTGCGCGACGTCATCGATCCGTCCAAATTCTACGTGCAATACATCAGTTCACTGGGCTCCGAGCTGGTGTTCACGCCCGAGTCCCGCAGATGGGCCGCGTCATCGGCCGTCAGCCTCGAAATCGGCGCACGCGGCCTGCATCAGGTCCTCTTCCCGATTCTGGCCCAACTCAGCCAGAACATCGAAGAGGAGCAAGTGCCGCCGAAGGTCGTCAAGCTCGACATGAACATGATCATGAGGCTCAAACGGCAGATCGAGGCAAAACGCAATGCAAGATGACTCTAACTGGCTTCGCGACATTCAGTATGAGCAGTACCGCGACACGGCCGAAGACCCCGCGTTCATCGAGGCCATCAGTCATGTCGGGCATTTCAATTACCTGGCCGAGACCAACTTC
This sequence comes from [Actinomadura] parvosata subsp. kistnae, assembly GCF_900323885.1. Classification (GTDB taxonomy): domain Bacteria; phylum Actinomycetota; class Actinomycetes; order Streptosporangiales; family Streptosporangiaceae; genus Nonomuraea; species Nonomuraea composti. Next base: position 54,483 of record NZ_OOHJ01000015.1, read on the forward strand.
CTCGGCGGCTGGGACGAAGACAAGGAGCGGCGGATCACTTTCCTTCTCCAGCGGACACTGCAGGAGGCTCTGGCGGACTCGGGCATGCACAATCAGTCGATGCTGGAGGCGCGCCGGTTCCGGGACGGGCTCGAATTCGCCTACACGGATCCCGACTACGAGTTCCGCTACGTCATCGACGGGCGGGGGCGCATTCAGCTCTCACGGCCGGCGTCATCCGCTCGCCAGTTCCATGACTGGTACCGCCGTCTCATGCCCATGCTCACCGGCATGATCGTCCGAACGATCGAGATGATCGACGACGAACTGACCGGATTCGAGCGGGACGAGCCAGAGCGCGAGAAGAGTCCTTACAAGAAGAGGCCGCGAGTCATCCGTCTGGAGCGGGCCAGCTTCAACTTCGCCGTAGCGGTGGGCCTGCCATCCGCGACGGACCGCACAGAGGACGACGTCCTGCTCCCGAACGTCCAGATACTCAACCACAGTCTGCTGCGCCGCGTGCCGTCACAACGCGGATCGCTGACGGACCCGTCGACGATCTCACCGCACGAGTTCGGCAAGATCGACTATCAGGTCAATCGCTGGAATGACGAAGAGAGGATTCTGGAGATGTACAAGGTCTCCGCTCCGAGTAACAACTCCTGGCGGATCCTGGTCTTCAATTTCGCTTTCGGCGGCGACACCTACGTGCCCTCCCAGGGAGAGCGCAAGCCGTTCAGCCAGGAGAACTTCCTCACGGGGACCCGCACGGCGGAAGCGTACTTCGAATTCTTCCGGCAACGCTGCCTGTGCGGTTTCATGCGTGATGTGCTCCTCGGCGGTGGAGCGCCGGAGGACGACGCCGCGAATCCGAAGGACCTCCCGCCCTTCTCGTCGATCAGGGGCTGGTGACAGCGCGGCGATGAACGATTGGGCCATCATCCTCGACCCGGACGATCCCGGGGACCGCCGTTTCAGGGTGGGGCTGGGTACCTACGGCGACACCGTTTACCGGGCCGAGAGATTCCGGCCGGTGCTCGTCTTCGGTCCTCAGCGTAGCTACAAGACATCGGGTATCGCGGTGCCGACAATTCTGGAGTGGGAAGGGCCCGCAGTGATCACTTCCGTGCGGCGTGACGTTTTGGATGAGACGTTCGCCTGGCGCGACAGCATGGGGCGAGTAGCGATATTCGACCCGTCGGGCGCTCTCAAGGGGACGCGGTACGAGGCTTACCGGTACAGCTGGGATTGCCTCGACCAGTGCCGCTCCTGGGACGACTGCGTGCGATTGGGCCAGGCATTGACCGAGGCGGGCCGGCTTGGCGGCGTCACCGATGAACGGTTCTGGCACGCTCTGGCGGGACAACTCCTGGCTCCCTTCCTCTTCGCCGGAACCTTGGGCAACCGGACCATGGGTGAAGTCGTCGACTGGATCAGGAGGCAAGAAGAGGCGGACGCGAGATCCATTCTTGAGATCGAGGCGAACGAAAGAGCGTTGGCCTCCGCTGAAAACACGTGGAAACGCCATGAGAAGGTACGGGACAGCGTCTACACGACGGCCAGCTCAGCGCTTCGCGTGTTCGATTACATGGATCTCAGTGTCGACCAGCCGCCATTTCTCGATCTTGACTCCTTCATCGGCTCCCAAGCGGACACTCTCTACATCTGCGCCCCACCGGACGAGCAAGAGGAGTTCCGCCCTCTGTTCACGGGCCTGGTCAGGACGGTCATCCGTTGCGTATACGCGGTCAACGTCAATGCGATCGACGCGAAAAACGACCAGATCAAGGGAGAGGACGGATCACAGCCGACCGTCTCACGCGCGCCTTGCCCTCTCCTGCTCTTGCTGGACGAGGCCGGGAACATCGCTCCACTGGAGAACCTGGGGACGCTCGCCACCACCGCTGCGGGCACGGGAATCCAGTTGGTCACGATATTTCATGATCTCTCACAGATGGAAGGCCTCTACGATCGGTATATCGCTCAGTCGATCGTCAGCAATCATTCAGCCACCATCGTACTGCCCGGTATCAGGGATCAGGCGACTCTGTCCTATCTGGAAGCACTGCTCACCGGCGAGCGGGTCGCCAACACCAGGGAGGGCGCTTGGAACACCCCCCGCCCTATCCGGGGGATGAAGCGCGGTGACGCACTGATGCTCTACGAGAACCTTCGCCCCATTGTTCTCGCACTGAGGTCGAAATTCACGAGCACGGAAATAGCCGACAGGGTCCGATATCGCTGACAGCCCATCGGGAACGCGCACGGGCGAAAGGCTTCAAGAATGACGGATGCGACCCAGCGGACCTCCAAGGAGTGGTCCTCTCTGTATGCCGGGAGACGTTCCGCACAGCTCGCCTTCACCGCATCATTGGCGACCCTCATCAAGGACCTGCTGGTGCGGGCGGGCATCGAGGTCGCGCTGTTGGAGTCGCGGACCAAATCAGTGGCCAGTCTCGAAGAGAAGCTCGCTCGCAAGGGGAAGGCGTACGGCAACCCGCTGGAGGACATCGACGATCTCACGGGAATTCGGATCGTCACGTACTATCTGGAGGATGTCGACGAGGTCGAGAGCATGCTGAAGCGTTCCTTCGATCTCCTGCCCGAACGATGCAGCCGGTGGACAGGCGAGCACCTCGACCGGTTCGGCTACCGATCGAACCACTATGTCCTGAGAATCGGCGAGCATCGTGGTTCACTCGATGAGTGGAGCGAGTTCCGCGACATGCTCGCCGAGGTTCAGGTCCGCACGGCCCTGCAGCACGCTTGGTCTGCGATCAGCCACAAACTGGCGTACAAACGCGAGGACAGTGTGCCGAGGCCGCTGCGCCGCCGCCTCGCCATGCTCAGCGCGCTTTTCGAGCTCGCTGATGAACAGTTCTCCGGGCTGCGTGCCGACACGGATCGGCTACAGGGGACGTACCAGCGTCAGGTCCGTGACCGTCGCCTGGACATCAGCATCGACCCGCTTTCCATTGCGGCGTTTCTCTCCGACGTTGATGTTTCTCGCAACCTGTCCGCACAGGTTCGCGAGGCCGGCTGGTCCGTCGACGGCGAAACCGTCTCCGAGGAGCAACTCAGACAGGACAGGACCGATCTGGTGACCGTGGCGGACCTCCTCGGCTTGGCGACCATCCAGGATCTTGAAGGGGTCCTGGCGGGACAGACCGTACCGCTCGTCCTGGAAGCCTTGCGGGAAGTGCAGGAGAAGGCCGGTGAAAAGGCGGAGACTTCGCTGGAGGATCTCCTCGCCCGCCTCCTCATCGTGTCGGCGCGAACCATTCCGGATGAGGCACTTGACATCTACGCCACCAAGATCGAGCGGGGAATCCGCGCCGTGCACCGCACCTTTCATTCTTCCCGAGAGGCTTCGTGATGGATGCTGCGCTGCTCGCCGGCATCTTCGCCCTCTTCGGCGTTGCCCTACAACAGACCTTTTCTCTCCTTTCGGCCAGGATCACCCAGCAGCAGCTGATCAACCAGGGCCGCCGGCAGGAGCATCGAGAACTGTACGGGCGCTATCTCGCTCAGGCGAGAAGGGTGCAACGGCTCCTCAAGGAGCTGAGCCGATCTCCAGCTGTGCAGAACGAGGACGGTCGCGAACGCGCTTCGGCGGAGCTCGACATCCTGGCCGAGATCACCGCGGAGATCAGACTCGTGGCCCCCGGCAAGGTTGCGGCCGCCGTCGTCGATCTTGAGGATTCCATGCGACGGCATCTGCGTGACGGCGGTGATCTGCCTGACGGACTTCCGCTCGGCCCTGTGATCACCATCCTCAGCGCCGATCTGGCGCATATGTGAAGCGACCGAACCAGCAGGGAGCTCATCGTGGAGCAGACTCCCCAATCGGCAATTCAAGCCCTACTGGATGAAAGCGCCAGGCTGGAGGGCCCTGAGGCACCACTCCGCCGGTGGTGGTGGCTGGCCCTCCGCGTCGGCCTATGCCTGGGCATGGAGAGCTCCGAGGTCCGGACCAGCGTCCTGGCGAAGAGTTGGGGCGGCACAACCCTGGGACGGAGCTCCGCTGATGCCCTCCAACGCGAACTCACAGGCATGCGGATCGCCATCGTGGTGAGTTTCGACCGGACGTCCTCCGCCGAGCTCGTCACCAACCTCCGCGCCTTCCTGACTCGGCCGGATCACCCGTTGGAGACGGCTCTCGTGGTCACCCGGCAAGGGCCACATGTTCGGCTTGACACCGTTCTGGTGCGTGAAGGCTCCGACTGCCAATCCCTCGTAACGGAGCTCTACGGTAAGGCGGCCGCGCGATTCGAGGAAGTCCGAGCCTCCCTGCCCGAGGATACGAAACCCCCGTTGCCCTCCAGCCGGCGGCCGGCAGCCGAACCGATTCCCGCGGGAACGTGGCTGGTGCCCACCGGCACCGGGACACAGTGGGATTGCGCGGGCGTCTGGATCGACGCCGGCCTGCTCGGCGAAGGCATTCCGGCCGTGGGTGATTGGACGGTGTTCGTCCGGTACGGCGTCGAAGGCCTGACACATGCGGTGACCGCGGTCGCGCGCGTCCGTGAGGTGAACCTTGCCATCGGCCCGCTACGCTTGGAATTCGACCGCCTCGCGGTCCCAGACGGAAGTGCGGACCTTACGCTCTCCGCCTTCGATCCTGGTATGACGCTGGAAATCGTTCCCTTGACCTGGAGTCAGGCCACTTCGGCTTTCGCTGCTCAATCCATCCGGGAGCCGGACCTACTCGCCGGTGCCTCCTTCACCCCGGCGGACCTGATCCTCGATCTCGTGAACGGGGCCTACCCGAAGAACCTCCTCTTTAGCGTCGTGAGCTCGCTGCGGCGCGGGCGTCATCTCTTCATCGTCGGCCCGAAGGGATCCGGAAAGTCCAGGCTTGCCCGCGGACTGGCGCAGAGCGCCTGGCGCGCTTGGCTCAATCGCGGATACCAGATCCTGAGCGGTGCCAGCTACTGGAGCCTGGAGACAGCACTGGGGCCAGCCGAAGACGGCATATCCATTCCGTCCTCGTCCCCCGCACCGGAATGCGGGCCGTTGCTTTTGGCCGTCCAAAGTGATCACTGGGTTATCGTCGAGGACCTGGGCTGCGAGGATGCCGAACATGCGCTGCCCGTCATCGAAGCCGCCATGGCGAGGTCCGAAGCCCGCACCATCTTCGGACCGGCTCGCCGACCGACCCTGATGTTCAACGGCAAGTCCGATCAGCGAGGATTCTCTGTTCAGCGAGAAGGCTGGTGGCGGGTGACAGTGACATCGCCTGATGCGCTGGAAGAATTCTCGCCGCGAACACGCAAGGTGATCCATCGGTTCTTCGACGTCGTCGACGTGCAGGACCCGCACGGGCCCGTCGTGCCGGCGTTCCGTCTCCAGGACGTCATGCATCCGGAGTTGGCGACACTCTTCTCCCTTCGTCTCCGGGCCGCCGGCGGCGACATCACCATGGGAAACGTGGAGCCGGCGATCGCTTATCTCAACGACCGTCTGGCCTTGGCCGGCCACACGGACGCCCCACTGGATCTGCCTGGTCTCGTTGAGGAGGCGATGGCCATTCTGCGTTCCTGAGCCGGCACGACTCCGGTCGTCGCACCTGGCCGGAGAGCCGGAAGGATCTCACCTCCCAGCGCACGATCCGACGCACGCTCAGGGTTGGCCGGCGGGCCGGCGCATCAGCTCGGCGTCGATCTGCGGCTGCACCGGGCCGGAGACCGGCGTGACGTTGGCGCGCAGCACCAGGCCGAGCACCAGCGACAGCACCGTGACCGCGGCGCCGATCTGGTCGGCGGTGAACTCCAGGCCGAAGCCCGCCACGGCGGTCATGAGCGTGGTCACCGCGCCCGTCAGCGCCGAGACCACGATGGGCCGGGTCATGACGGTGACGACGATCGACACGACGGCGCTGGCGATGGTCGAGATCGCGGCGACCTGCACCTGCGACAGGCCGAGCCCGAACGCGACCAGGAGCGCGACGAGCGCGTTCACCATGAACAGGATGACGGCGGGCTCCTGGCCCAGGATGGTGACCTTCTTCACGACGCCCCTCCTACGAAAGAGCCGTAGAACCGAGCGTGAACCGATCCCCGTCAGGAGTCCAGGGTGATGCCTTCGCGGCGCAGGTCCTCGACGACGCCGTCCACCAGGCGGGTGGCGACGGTGTGGTGGAGCCGGCCGTGCTCGCGCAGCTCGCGGACGGCGGGCACCGGGTCGGGGTCGGCGAACAGGCGCTCGTCGGAGTAGTCGACGGGGCGGCCGGTCGGGTCGACGGTCCACCAGGAGGCTTCGAGGGCGATGCCGTTGGGGTCGCTGAAGTAGATGGAGCGCAGGAAGCCGTGGTCGACGACGTCGGTCACCTCGCAGCCGTGCGCCTTGAGCCGCTCGCGCAGCCGCAGCAGCGCGTCCTCGTCGGGCAGGTGCAGCGCGAGGTGGTCGAACTGGGCCGCCTTCGCGTACGGGACGCCGGCCGGCTTGGCGAAGCGGTCGAGCTCCTGGCCGGTGTACTCGAAGAAGGCGACGGTGTTGCCGGTGCCCACCTCGAAGAAGTAGTGCTTGAAGGCGGGGACGGCGAGGGTGGTGACGAGGCGGGCGTCGAGCACGCCGTGCCAGAAGCGCACGGTGGCGTCCATGTCCGCGGTCACGAGGGCGAGGTGGTGCACGCCGCGCCAGTGCACCGTTTCCGGGGTCGCAGCCATGCGTCAACCGTACGCCTTTCAACTATCGCGGGTAAGGGACATTGCCGTGGCGGCGACAGGGTGCTTAACGTGCTGTTGGCCACTACTTGACCGATAGGAGCCCTGCCTGATGCATGACGACCGCGATCTGGTCGAAGCCCGGCTGAAGCGCGTACTGAACGAGCGGATCCGCCCGGCGATCTACCCCGAGTCCGTCCCCCTGGAGGTGGCCGTCTGGCACGCGCCCGGCGAGCCCGTGCCGGTGGCGGAGGGGCTGGCGGCCGAGCCCGAGCCGATCGCGGTGGGGCAGGCGTGGGGCGCGCCCTGGGGGACGAGCTGGTTCACCGTCACCGGCACCGTCCCCGTGGAGTGGAGCGGCCGGATCGTGGAGGCGATCCTGGACATCGGCTTCGACGCGGACCGGCCGGGCTTCCAGTGCGAGGGCCTGGTCTACCGGCCCGACGGCACGCCGGTGAAGGGCCTCAACCCGCGCAACCAGTGGGTCCGCGTCGCCGAGCCGGCCGAGGGCGGCGAGCGGGTGCGGCTGCACATCGAGGCCGCCTCCAACCCGATCATCCTGGGCCACGACGCGTTCCGGCCGACGCTGATGGGCGACAAGGAGACGGCCGGCAGCGACCCGCTGTACCTGCTGACCCGCATGGACCTGGCCGTCTTCGACAAGACGGTGTGGGAGCTGGTCATGGACCTGGAGGTGCTCGGCGAGCTGATGCTGGAGCTGCCCGTGGACAGTGGCCGCCGCTGGGAGCTGCTGCGCGCGGTGGAGCGGGCGCTGGACGCGGTGGACCTCCAGGACGTGAACGGCACCGCGGCGGCGGCCAGGGCGGAGCTGGCCGGGGTGCTGGCCGCGCCCGCGGTGCCGTCGGCGCACCGGATCAGCGCGGTCGGGCACGCCCACATCGACTCGGCGTGGTTGTGGCCGCTGCGCGAGACCGTGCGCAAGGTGGCCCGGACGACGGCCAACATGACCGCGCTGCTGGAGGACGAGCCGGACTTCGTGTTCGCGATGTCGCAGGCCCAGCAGTGGGCGTGGGTCAAGGAGCACCGGCCCGAGGTGTGGGCGAAGGTGACCAAGGCGGTGGCGGCGGGCCGGTTCGTCCCGGCGGGCGGCATGTGGGTGGAGTCCGACACGAACATGCCGGGCTCCGAGGCGATGGCCCGGCAGTTCGTGCACGGCAAGCGGTTCTTCATCGACGAGTTCGGCGTGGACAACGAGGAGGTGTGGCTGCCGGACACGTTCGGGTTCGCGGCCGGGCTGCCGCAGATCATCAAGGCGGCCGGGTCGAAGCGGCTGCTCACGCAGAAGATCTCGTGGAGCCAGACGAACACGTTCCCGCACCACACGTTCCTGTGGGAGGGCATCGACGGGACGCGCATCTTCACGCACTTCCCGCCGGTCGACACCTACAACTGCTCGATGCACGGCGGGGAGCTGGCGCACGCGGCCCGCAACTTCAAGGACAAGGGCACGGCCCGGCACTCCCTGGCCCCGACCGGCTGGGGCGACGGCGGCGGCGGCACGACGCGGGAGATGGTCGCCAAGGCGGCCCGGGTACGCGACCTGGAGGGCTCCCCCATGGTCACGTGGGAGACGCCGGCGGAGTTCTTCGCCAAGGCCGAGGCCGAGTACCCGCAGCCGCCCGTCTGGGTCGGCGAGCTCTACCTGGAGCTGCACCGCGCCACCCTGACCAGCCAGGCCAAGACCAAGCAGGGCAACCGGCGCAGCGAGTCGCTGCTGCGGGAGGCCGAGCTGTGGGCCGCGACGGCGGCGGTGCGGGTGAACGTTCCCTACCCGTACGAGCGGCTCGACCGGATCTGGAAGACGGTGCTGCTGCACCAGTTCCACGACATCCTGCCGGGGTCGTCGATCGCGTGGGTGCACCGGGAGGCGCGCAGGACGTACGAGAGCGTGGCGCGGGAGCTGACCGAGATCATCGACGGCGCGCAGCGGGCGCTGGCCGGGCAGGGCACGGGCGAGCTGGTCTTCAACGGCGCCCCGCACGCCCGCCGCGGCGTCCCGGCCGGCGGCGCCGCTCCCGCCGTGCCCGCGTCCAAGGCCGAGGCGCGCCCGCGCGAGGGCGGCGGCTTCATGCTGGAGGACGAGCGGCTCCGCGTGGAGATCGACGGCCGCGGCCTGGTCGTGTCCGCCTTCGACCGGCGGGCGGGCAGGGAGGCGGTCGCGCCGGGCCGCGCGGCGAACCTGCTCCAGCTCCACCAGGACTTCCCCAACAAGTGGGACGCCTGGGACGTGGACGCGTTCTACCGCCACACGGTCACCGACCTCACCGACGGGGAGGTCCGGGCGGACGGCGGCACGGTCGTGGTGACGCGCACGTTCGGCGGCTCGGCGGTGACGCAGCGGCTCACGGTCACGGACGGGCGGCTGGAGATCGACACGGAGGTCGACTGGCACGAGACCGAGAAGTTCCTCAAGCTCGCCTTCCCGCTGGACGTGCGCGCCGACCGGTACGCCTCGGAGAGCCAGTACGGCCACGCCTTCCGCGCCACCCACACGAACACGAGCTGGGAGGCGGCCAAGTTCGAGGCGTGCAACCACCGTTTCGTGCACATCGAGGAGCCCGGGTGGGGCGTGGCGGTGGTCAACGACTCGACCTACGGCCACGACGTGACCCGCGAGGTGGACGAGCACGGCACGACCACGACGCTGCGCGTCTCGCTGCTGCGCGCCCCGCGCTTCCCGGACCCGGAGACCGACCAGGGCACGCACCGCTTCCGTCACGCGCTGGTGCCGGGCGCGACGATCGGCGACGCGGTGCGCGAGGGGTACTTCATCAACCTGCCCGAGCGCCGGGTCACCGGGGACACGCCGGTGGAGCCGCTGGTCACGGTGGACGACGACGCCGTGGTGGTGACGGCCGTGAAGCTGGCCGACGACGAGAGCGGCGACGTGGTCGTCCGCTTCCACGAGTCGCGGGGCGGCCGGGCGCGGGCGACGCTGCGGGCCGGCTTCCCCGTCGCCGAGGTCGTCACCACGGACCTGCTGGAGCGGCCCACGGGCGAGCCGCAGCGGCCGGGAGGTGAGATCCCGGTGACGCTGCGCCCGTTCGAGCTGGTCACCCTGCGGATCAGGCGCGCCTGACCTAACCGCTGACCAGCGTGCCCAGGCGGGGCGCGTACGTGGCGTGGAAGACCAGCGAGGCCGCGCCGATCGCGGCGGCGTCGGCCGCGATCGGCGAGGTCTCCACCCGCACCGCGTGCAGCCGCCTGGCCAGCGGCCGCTCGGCGACGGCCCGCGCGATCACCTCCCGGTAGATCTCCCCCACCTCCCGCAGCGCGGGCCCGCCGAGCACGAGCAGGTCGATGTCCAGCATGTTGACCACGCTGACGGCGGCGTCGGCGAGCCGCTGCGCCACCCGCTCGATCACCCGGCGGGCGGCCGGCTCGCCGCTCGCCGCCGCCGCGCAGATGGCGGCGTGGTCGGCGCCGGTGCCGAGCGCGGCCTCGATGGCGCTCGGGCAGCACACGGCCTCCACGCACCCCCGGTTGCCGCAGTAGCACTCGGGCCCTTCCGGGTCGACCGTGATGTGCCCGAACTCGGCGGCGTTGAGCGAGCTGCCCCGGTAGACCTGGTTGTCCAGGATGAGCCCGCCGCCGATGCCGGTGCCGAGGTAGAGGTAGGCCAGGCCGGGGGCGGAGCGGGCGATGCCGGCCCAGCGCTCGCCGATGGCCGCGGCCGTGGCGTCGTTGTCCACGGTGACGGGGAAGCGGGTGTACTCCTGGAGCAGGCCCTTGATCGGCACCCGGTCCCAGCCGGGCAGCCGGGGCGGCGAGACCATCACGCCGTCGGCGTCCAGCGGCCCCGGGCAGGCCAGCCCCACGCCGAGCACCTTGCCGTCGGGCACGCCCGCCTCACGCAGGATCCGGCGGGCCGCCCTGGCCATCGTCCGGATCACCGCGTCGGGCCGGACGCCGGGCCGCTGCGGCAGGTGCAGCCGGGCGAGCGGCCGGCCCGCGAGGTCGGCCAGCACGATCGAGAGCTCCTGGGGGTCGAAGTGCACGCCGACCGCGTACCCGGCGCGGGCGTCGACCCGCAGGATCGTGCGCGGCTTGCCGCCGCTGGACGGCGCGGAGCCGTCCTCGACGACCAGCCCCTCCTCCAGCAGCCGGCGCACGATCACCGAGACGGTCTGGGCGGTGAGCCCGGTCACGGCGGCGATCTGCACGCGGCTGATCCCGTCGGACGCCGCGATGGCCTCCAGCACGACGGCGCGGTTGTAGCTGCCTACCTTGGGCAGGTTCGTGCCCTGGTACATGTGAGCAATGTCACCACAGAGTGTTGACTTAGTAAATCAAAAAGATTTACGTTCTCCGCAACCCAAGGAAACAAGGGGAGGCCGTCATGAAACGTAGCCTGGCCGGTTCCCTCCTGGTGTTGACAGCGCTGACAGCAGCAGGTTGCGGCAGCGGTGGCACCACCCAGGAGGCGTCCGGAGGAGCCAAGGAGCTCGAAGTCCTCTACAAGGTCGAGCCGACGTGGCCGCACCTGGAGAACATGCTCAAGAACGCCAAGAAGCAGTACGAGAGCGCCCACCCCGGCGTCACGATCAAGCTGACCGCCGTGCAGGGCAACAACGAGGCCTACTACACGAAACTGGCACTGCTCAACCGCTCGCCCGACTCGGCGCCCGACGTCTACCTCCACGACACCTTCCAGGTCAACGCCGACGTCGCGGCCGGCAAGCTGGCCCCGCTCGACGAGTACCTGGCGACGTGGCCCGACTGGGGCACCCAGTACCCCGACAACGTCAAGCAGGCCGCCAGGGGCATCGACGGCAAGATCTACGGCGTGCCGATCAGCACCGACACCCGCGGCCTCTGGTACCACAAGGACGTCTTCGCCAAGGCCGGCCTGCCCGTGCCGTGGGAGCCGAAGACCTGGAACGACGTCCTGACCGCGGCCCGCACGATCAAGCAGAAGGTGCCGGACGCCGTCCCGTTCAGCATGTACTCCACCAAGATCCACGGCGAGGCGGCCACCATGCAGGGCTTCGAGATGCTCCTGTACGGCACGCCCGGCGGCACCCTCTACGACGACGCGCAGAAGAAGTGGGTGGCCGGCGGCAAGAACTTCACCGACGCCCTGACCTTCATCAACACCGTCTACCGCGAGGAGCTCGGCCCCAAGCAGGCCGACGCGCACAACGCCAAGCTCGCCGACAAGGTCAACCTGGAGTGGTTCCCCGCCGGCAAGATCGGCATCTCGCTCGACGGCGCCTGGACGGCGGCGGCCTGGAAGCCGACCAGCACCAAGCCGTGGCCCGCCTGGCAGGAGAAGGTCGGCTGGACCGCCATGCCCACCCAGAACGGCGAGGCGCCCGGCTCGGTCAGCATGTCCGGCGGCTGGGTGATGGCGATGAGCTCCTACACCAAGCTCAAGAAGGAGGCGTTCGACTTCATCGCCGTGGCCACCAACAAGGAGAACTCGCTGATGTACTCGGTGAGCACCGGCGACCTGGCCCCGCGCAAGGACGTCGCGGCCGACCCGAAGTACACCGCCGACAACCCCAGCGTGAAGTTCTTCACCGACCTGGCCGAGGTGACGCACTACCGGCCGGCGTACGAGGCGTACCCGAAGGTGTCCGCGCAGGTGCAGGAGGCCATGGAGGCGGTCACCACCGGCTCGCGCACCCCCGAGGAGGCCGCCGCCGCCTACGCCAAGGCGCTGCCCGCCGCCGTCGGAGGCCCCGACAAGGTGCTGGCCCGATGACGGTCGCCACCGCCCTCTCTCCCGCCGTGACCGGTTCGCCCGCGGGCGGCCCGGCACGGCGGCGGCGGGTGCTCCGCTGGCTGCTCCCGATGGCCCCCGCGCTGGTGCTGCTGGCGTTGTTCCTCGCCGGGCCCATCCTGTGGAGCGTCTACATCGCCTTCACCAACGAGACCCTGACCGGCTCGGCCTCGGTGCACTCGCAGTTCGTCGGCTTCGACAACTTCACCCGGATGTTCGCCGACCCGAACTTCGTCAACTCGTTCCTGCTCACGTTCGTCTTCGTGATCGGCTCGGCCGTCATCGGCCAGAACACCCTCGGCCTGATCATCGCCCTGCTCCAGCGCGGCCGCGGCCGGGTGACGCGCAGCGTCGTCAACGGCGTCGTCATCGGCGCCTGGGTGATGCCCGAGATCGTGGCCGCCGCCTGCTGGTTCTCGTTCCTGGCCGAGGACGGCACCCTCAACCGGGTCCTCGGCATCTCGCAGGAATGGCTCTACACCGCCCCGATGCTCGCCGTCATCCTCGCCAACGTCTGGCGCGGCACCGCGTTCTCCATGCTCGTCTACTCGGCCGCGCTGTCGGAGGTGCCGCCCGACCTCGTCGAGGCGGCGGCCGTGGACGGCGCGAGCCCCGCCCGGCGGCTCCTGCACATCACGCTGCCGCTGATCCGCCGCTCCATCATGTCGAACCTCATGCTGATCACCCTGCAGACGCTGGCCAGCTTCGGCCTCATCTACGCCCTGACCGGCGGCGGCCCCGGCACGGCCAGCCAGACCACCCCGCTCTACATGTACGAGCAGGCCTTCCGCTACTTCGAGATCGGCTACGGCTCGGCCATCGCGCTGGTCATGCTCGTCATCGGCGCGCTGTTCTCGCTGATCTACCTGCGCCTGATCAAGGTGGAGGACGCATGACCCGGATCGCCGCCAGAGGCGCGGCCCTGCTGTCGCTCCTGCTCATCACGCTCGCCTTCCTCGGCCCGTTCCTGTGGGTGCTGATCGCCTCCGTGCAGCCCGAGGCGTCCCTGTCGGCCGCCCCGACGCTCACCTTCTCCCTGGACAACTTCAAAGCCGTCCTGACCTGGGAGACGATCATCCTGCCGCTGATCAACTCGATCGTCATCTCCGGCTCCACGGCCATCCTCACCGTCCTGGTCGCGGGGCTGGCCGCGTACCCGCTGTCGCGCTACCAGCTCCGCTACCGCCGCCACTTCATGCTGACCCTGCTCTTCACCACGGGCCTGCCCGTGACGGCGATCCTCGTCCCCGTCTACGCCATGTTCTTCCGCTTCAACCTGTACGGCTCGGTGCCGGCGATGGTGCTGTTCCTGACGGCCAGCTCGCTGCCGTTCTCCATCTGGATGATGAAGAACTTCATGGACGGGGTGCCGATCAGCCTGGAGGAGGCCGCGTGGGTGGACGGCGCCGGCTGGACCCAGTCACTACGGGCCGTCGTGGGGCCGCTGATGGCACCCGGCATCGCGGTCGTGGCCATCTTCGTGTTCGTCGGCCAGTGGGGCAACTTCTTCGCCCCGTTCGTCCTGCTGGACACGCCCGAGAAGCAGCCGGCCGCCGTCACCATCTACACGTTCTTCTCCCAGTACGGGCAGGTGGCGTACGGGCAGCTCGCCGCGTTCTCCGTCCTCTACACGGCGCCGGCGGTGGTCCTGTACGTGGCGGTCAACAAGTATCTGGCGGGCTCGTTCAACTTCGCCGGGTCGGTGAAGGGCTAGAAGTGCGCTGGAGACGTTGTGAGAGATGCGCCTGATCACTGGGGTGGGCGGCCATTCGCGTCGGGTCGTCTCTCGGGTGGCGCACAGGTGTAATGCCAGGTGGTGAGGAACTGAGCCGGTCGCTTTAGGTGGTGATCAGACGTCGGCCAGGGCCCAGGCGCTCTGGGTGGGAGTGAGGCCGGGCTTGATCAGGATGCGCAGGTTGAGTGCGGCGGCGCGGGTGTGGAGCCAGGCATTCTTTCTCATCACGCTGAGGTGGCGCAGGCACCGGGTTGTGGCGGATCGACCAGCGAAATTCACCTGGCGTGCCAGGGCACCGGACGGCCTCTGGCGTCCTGCCCGAGTGGCGGCCACATCCACGACTGCGCCCGGCAGCGCGCTCACCATCCCGAACGCAGTGACCAGAGGCGGCTCAATCGGCTCAAGCAGTTTCGAGGGTGCGGCCACCCGCTACGACAAGCCCGCGACATCGTGCAGCGCCGCCGTCACCGTCAAATCATTGGAGACCAGGCCCAAGTGGCGGGGCGACTACCTGGCAATCTCCCCCGTCTGCACTGACCGGCACGGATCCCGCAGCGGGAACAGGGCTGTTGAAAGAGCACGGCTTCGCCTAGGACTTGAGGAAGCGATTCAATTGCACCATTGCCAGCAAGTGCCCCATATCAACCTGCTCGTAGCTCGCGAGAATCCGTTCGCCCAGCTCATGGCGGAGCAAGGGCGAGCCCTCGAGGAAGTATCTGACATCCGCCAGACTGGTCCACGAATAATATTCCCCTTTGGCGGACTCCGCTTGCCCGACAAAAGTCGCCCCCGTCGCGCTTCCTCTCCCAGAAAGCAGAGAGATGATGACATCTCGCTCCGCTTCCATGTGATCCCACGAGGAGGGCGGATTGTGCTCTCTAGTGACTTGATCGGCTAGACGTAGCGCCTCCTTCTCCCGGCGAAGAGGCTCAGCCATCAAACCCACCACCAATCTCGTACCTTGAGCGCTTATTCCCTGAAGCTCGATGTCCGCTCGGGCGGCCTCATAAGACTTCAGGAAGTCGCCCTCCTTCGCGTACAGCCGGTACAACACGGCAAGTGGCGGCACTACGAGCCGATCCGACCCGGCAGGCTGCCGCGACCATAGCTGCAACCACGCCTCTTGTTTCGGCTGACTGTCGAGTGCGAGCGAAGTGATGGAACGTTCGAGGTAGGGGATATAACTACCTGTCTCCAACCCTAGATGGTATCGAGTGTAAGCCAGATTCGAGACGACTATGGGTTTCCACCAGTCCCCATGGCCCGGCGGTATCTGATGAAACAGGCTCAGCGCGGCGTAGAGTTGCCCATCCCATACTGCGGCACAGGCAACGTTGTTGAGCCACCGGACGAACTCGGCACCGCCCCTGGACGTATTGCGAAGAATATCTTCTATCCCCACTCTGTAGGCTTCCGGGTAACGTTCGGAGTCGAACAGGAAGAAGAAATATTCGACGCTGTCATGGAGATCTTCCCGCTTCGACCATCCGGATGAGGCAATATTTCCGAGAGCGCCCCCCAGAACGGCGAGCGTGGTGGCCGTGATGGCTCCGATGAAGGCGCGACGCGTTTTCACCAGCGTCAATCGGGTGGCACTTGGCTCACTCGCTGCAGGCTGCGCCTTGTCGGCGAACTGGTTCACCTTCGGTGACGCGGCTTGCATCGTTGCTCTGGACCGAGCAATTCGCCCATCAATCACACTGGGTGACTGCTGACTCTTTTTGGACCGACGCCCCCTTTTCCGCCCCATCTGAATCATCCCCAACAGAAGATCGACCGATCCTTCGGTACGTCTCCTAAACGGGCGACATACGCCGCAGGTTCCGCCGCCGCCCGCGAACAAGGTCGTTGAACAACTAATCTACGCGGCCGGTTGTCACGCGACAGCACATTCGAGAAAAGACGACTAAAAAGGTTCTCTGTCCGCGGACTACAGCTTGGACGGCTCGAAGGGCACGGCACGCATCGGAGGCTTTGCCGCGTACCAGGTGTTCGCCCAATCACGCATGCCGTTGCGGGGAGAATCCCCTGGGGCTGGTGCCGATGCCGGGCGGGCAGGAGGGCAGGCCCCAGGGGATCCTCGATCAGGGGCCCTGATCAGGCGCAGGTGTAGCCCGAGGGCGTCTGCGTGTTACCGCTGGGCCGGGTGACCTGGAAGCCGAAGCTGGTGCTGGCGTTGGCCGCCAGGTTGCCGTTGTAGCCGGCGTTCTTGGCGGTGACGGTCTGGCCGCTGACGGTCACGGAGGCGTTCCACGAGCCGGCGAGCGTGTGGCCGGCGGGCAGGGTGAAGGTGACGGTCCAGCCGGTGATCGCGGAGGAGCCGGTGTTGGTGACGGTGACGGGCTGGACGACGTAGCCGTTGTTCCACTGGGTCTGGATGGTGCCGGTGGCGGTGCATCCGCCGCCCGACGGCCCCGACTGGGTGGTGAACGTGGCGAGCGCCGAGTTGGACGACAGGTTGCCGGCGCCGTCACGGGCGCGGACGTACACCTGGTACTGGGTGTTGGGGGTGAGCCCGGTGAGGTTGATCGAGTTGGTGGTGCTCTGCCCGAGCTGCGTGTCGGTCGTCCCCTGCTCGCGGTAGACGTTGTAGCCGGCCAGGCCGCTGCCGCCGCTGTCGGTGGAGGCGGTCCAGGTGAGCGTGGCGGAGTTGGACGTCACGTTGCTGGACGTGGGCGTGCCGGGCGTGGTCGGCGGGGTGGTGTCGGTGCTGGTGCCGCCCGCGAGGGCGTCGTGCACGGCGGTGTAGGCGGGCTTCTGCTGGTAGTTCTCGTCGTAGATCAGTGCGGCGCCCTGGCCGGAGAACGTGTCGGGCACCCAGGAGTACTTGTCGGTGAAGCCCCAGATCGTCACGCCGGCGCAGGCGGTGACGGCGTTGCAGGCGTTGATGACGTTGCGGTAGTAGGTGGCCTGGGTGGTGTCCTTGCTGGAGTCGCGGGGCATCTGCATGCGGATGTCCAGCTCGGTGACGCGCACCTGGACGCCGAGGTCGGCGAAGCGCTGCATGTTCTGCTGGATGTCGCTGGGGAAGCCGTACTGGATGGCGAGGTGGCCCTGGAAGCCCACGCAGTCCACGGGCACGCCCTGCTGGCGCAGCGACGAGACCAGGTTGTACATGGCGGTGCTCTTGGCGTTGATGCCTTCGACGTTGTAGTCGTTGATGCACAGCCGGGCGTCGGGGTCGGCGGCGCGGGCGGCGCGGAAGGCGTCGGCGACGAAGCTCTGGCCGAGCGTGTTGTACCAGAACGAGGTGCGCCAGCCGCCGTTGTCGTCGAACACCTCGTTGACGACGTCCCACGACGTGACGGCCGGGTTGTCGGCGTAGCGGCCGACGACCTGGCTGATGTGGTTCTGGATGGCGGTGCGCATGGCGGAGGCGCTGAGGCCCTGCACCCAGCCGGGCGTCTGCTGGTGCCAGATCAGCGTGTGGCCGTGGACCTGCTGGTTGTTCTGGGTGGCGAAGTTGACGATGGCGTCGGCGCCGGAGAAGGTGAACTGGCCCTGGTTGGGCTCCGTCGACTCCCACTTCATCGCGTTCTCGGCGGTCACCTGGCTGAACTCGGTGGCCGCGATGGTGCGGTAGGAGGTCTCGTTGGCCAGCGGGCTGGTGGCGAGCGCCGCGCCGATGAACTTGCCCCTGGCGGCGGCGTGCGTGCGCAGCGGCGCGGACGCCTCGGCCGAGGTGGCGGGCAGGAGGAAGGCTGCGAGCATCCCCACTAACGTGAGGAGTCGTAGGAGCGAGGACGAATGCACGGACATCTACCTCCGGAGGCAGGCACTCGATTCCGAAAGTTTCGGTCTGTTCCAGACCGCATGGCAGACGGTATTGACATGCGCGTGAGCGGTCAATGGCAGGTTCACCACGGGGCTAAACCAGCAGTTGGAAGCCAGAAACTATCGGTAGATCAATGAAACTTTCACATGCACTGCGTCCCCCGATGACTGTCTAGCGCGACGTACCTACCGGTCGGTACTGTGAAATCTCCGGAATAATCGTCCACTGCGGGAGTTCTGCGTATGTCTCTTTCGCACGCCCAGGTCCAGGCCCAGCTCACCGCCCCCGGCCAGCTCTTCGAGATGGAAGAGATCGGCGACACCGGCGTACGCACGTGGAAGCACGCTCCCGCCCATTTCCGCGCCCTGCTGGAGATGAGCAGGTTCCACGGGGACAAGGTGTTCCTCGTCTACGAGGACGAGCACATCACGTTCGAGGAGCACTTCCGCCGCGCCGCCACCCTCGCGGGCCGGCTGGTCGAGGAGTACGGCGTGGCCAAGGGCGACCGGGTGGCCGTGGCGATGCGCAACTACCCCGAATGGGTGATCGCGTTCTCGGCCGCGCTGGCGGCGGGAGCCATCGCCGTCCCGCTCAACGCCTGGTGGACGGAGGCCGAGCTGGCCTACGGCGTGCGCGACTCCGGGGCCAAGGTGCTGATCGCCGACGGCGAACGCGCCGTCCGCCTGGCGCCGACGGGCGTGCCGCTGATCGTCACCAGGGGCGAGGTGCCGGCCGGGGCGCGCGCGTTCGACGAGGTCATGGGCGAGGTCGTCGCGGACGTCAAGCTTCCGGACGTCGAGCTCGCCCCCGACGACCCGGCCACCATCTTCTACACCTCCGGCACGACCGGCAGCCCCAAGGGCGCGCTCGGCAGCCACCGCAACATCGGCCAGGCGCCCATGACCGTCGCCTACGGCATGATGAAGGCGGTCGCCATGGCCGGCAAGGACGTCGGCGCGGCGGCCGGCGCCCGCCGGATCACGCTGCTGACCGTCCCGCTCTTCCACGTCACCGGCTGCTTCTCGGCCATGACCACCACGATGTTCAGCGGCGGCGGCCTGGTGCTGATGTACAAGTGGGACCCGGAGCAGGCCCTGCGCCTCATCGAGCGGGAACGGGTCACCGCCATGATCGGCGTGCCGACGAACGCCTGGCAGCTCATGTCGCACCCCGACTTCGGCAAGTACGACCTGTCGTCCCTGTCCACGCTCGGCTACGGCGGCGCCCCCGCCCCGCCCAAGCTGCTGGAGCGCATCACCACGAACCTGCCCAACCGCGCCCCCTCCAACGGCTACGGCATGACCGAGACCTCGGCCCTGGCCATCGGCAACGGCGGCGCCGACTACCACGCCAAGCCCGACAGCATCGGCCTGCCCTCCGCCGTCGTGGACGTGCGCGTCGTGGACCCGATGGGGGCCGAGCTGCCGCCGGGCGAGGTGGGCGAGCTGTGCGTGCGCGGCCCCAACGTCATCCTCGGCTACTGGAACAAGCCGGAGGCCACCGCGCAGACGTTCGTCGACGGCTGGCTGCACACCGGCGACCTGGCCAGGATCGACGACGAGGGCTTCGTCTACATCGTCGACCGCGCCAAGGACATGGTGATCAGGGGCGGCGAGAACGTCTACTGCGCCGAGGTCGAGGCGGCCCTGTTCGAGCACCCGGCCGTGGACGACGCCGCCGTCATCGGCGTGCCGCACGACGAGCTGGGCGAGGAGGTCGGCGCGGTCGTCCGGCTGGCGCCCGGCAGGACGGTCACCACCGAGGAGCTGCAGGGCTTCCTGGCGGAGCGGATCGCCAAGTTCAAGATCCCGGTGCACGTCTGGTTCCGCGAGGGCGAGCTGCCCCGCAACCCCGGCGGCAAGATCCTCAAGACGCATCTGCGCCGCGAGGTCCTCGGCCTCTGACCGGCACCTTCCGGGGCCTGCCCCGCCGTGTCCGACAGCTCCTGGGGGTCGTCCCCCAGGAGCTGTTCCGTCTGTGACGGTCCTCACAGCGCCCGCGTTTCCCCTGCTCGGGCCGCCTTCCGAACGCCGATCGCCCCCGCGCATTACCTGGCGCGTAATCGCGGCTCCTACCCCTGGCCTGACATCTTTCAGGTGTCCGCACGAACGAGGCCATCCCGAAGGAGCCCGATATGACCGCCTTGACCGTCACCGCCGACCGGATGAAGTTCCTGCGCCTCGCGCTGGCCGCCGACGCCGTCGTCACGGGCGGCAACGGGCTGATCTACCTCGCCTTCGCCGGCCCCGTCGGCACCCTGCTCGGCCCGGACGCCGGCCTGCTGCGCGGCATCGGCGCCTTCCTCCTGGTCTACGGCATCGCCGTCGGCCTCCTGGCCACCCGCCGCGCCATCAGCCCCGCCGGCACCAAGGCCGTCATCGCCCTGAACATCATCTGGACGCTGGCCAGCGTCGCCGCCGTCGTCACCGGCGCCGCCGCCTTCACCACGGTCGGCGCGATCTGGGCCATCGCCCAGGCGCTGGTGGTCGCCCTCTTCGCCGAGCTGCAGATCACCGGCCTGCGCAAGACCCGTACGAACTGACACCCACCCTCTCTTCAGGACACAGAGCAAAAGCTCTCTAAACACGGAGCAAAAGCTCTCTAGGACACGGAGCAAGAGCCATGAACCTCATCGACCGCTACATCGCCTGCTGGAACGAGACCGACCCCGAGGCCCGCGCGAAGGCCGTGGCCGAGCTGTGGACCGAGGACGGCACCTACACCGACCCGCTGGCCGACGTCACCGGCCACGCCGGCATCGCCGCCGTGATCGAGGGCGCGCAGGGCATGTTCCCCGGCCTGGTCTTCACCCCCGGCGACCTGTACGACGCCCACCACCACATCGCCCGCTTCACCTGGCACCTGGGCCCCGAGGGCGGGGAGCCGGTCGCGATCGGGTTCGACGTGGTCGAGCTGGCCGAGGACGGCAGGATCCGCAAGGTCCTCGGCTTCCTCGACAAGGTCCCCACCGCCTGAAGCCCCCTCCTCGCCACGGCCCTCCGGCACTCCGCCGGAGGGCCGTTCGCATTCCCGTGCGCTGCGAAAACGAGTTGCCCGCAGGTGGACGGGTGTCCGACAATTGCACATCGTGCTACCTGCCGTGAAACGCCTGATCCGTCACCTTTCGCTGGACTTGAGCCCGCTGCGCGACTCCCGCGACTACCGGCTGCTCTTCGGCTCCGGCGTCATCACGATGTTCGGCACCATGATCACGATGGTCGCGGTGCCGTACCAGATGAAGGAGCTGACGGACTCCTACCTGGCGGTCGGCCTGGTGAGCCTGGCGGAGTTCGTGCCGATGGTGGTGTGCGGCCTGTGGGGCGGCGCCATCGCCGACGCGCTCGACCGCCGCACCATCATCGTCTGGAGCGAGCTCGGCCTGCTGGTCACGTCCGCCGCCCTGCTCGTCAACGCGCTGTTGCCCAGCCCGCAGGTCTGGGTCCTGTACGCGGTCGGCGCCCTGTCCACCGGCCTCGCCTCCCTGCAACGCCCGAGCCTGGAGGCCGTCATCCAGCAGGTCGTCAAGCACGACCAGCAGGCGTCGGCCGCCGTGCTGTCGAGCCTGCGCTGGAACTTCGGCGCCATCGTCGCCCCCGCGCTCGGCGGCCTGCTCGTCACCTGGAGCACCGCCTCCGCCTACGCCGTGGACACGCTCACGTTCGTCCTGTCGCTCGTGCTGCTCTGGCGCGTCCGCTCGATTCCGCCCGCCGAGGACGCCGCGCCCGCCTCGCTGCGCTCGCTCCTCGAAGGCGTGCGGTACGCGGTCAGCCGCAAGGACCTCATGGGCACCTACCTCGTGGACATCGCCGCCATGGTGTTCGCCATGGCCACGTCGCTGTACCCGTTCCTCGCCGACGAGCTGCGCGCCCCGCAGGCGCTCGGCCTGCTCTACTCGGCCGCCGCGGTCGGCGCCCTGATCGCCTCGCTCACCGGCCGCTGGACGGCGCGGGTGCAGCGCCAGGGGCTCGGCGTGATCGTCGCCGCCATCCTCTGGGGCGCCGCGGTCGCCCTCACCGGCCTCGCCCCGAACGTCTGGCTCGTCTTCGTCTGCATCGCCCTCGCCGGCGCCGCCGACATGATCAGCGGCATCTTCCGGATGACGATGTGGAACCAGACGATCCCGCCCGAGTACCGAGGCCGCCTGGCCGGCATCGAGCTCCTGTCGTACGCCAGCGGCCCGATGCTCGGCAACGCCCGGGCCAGCCTCATGGCCAACTTCGGCGGCACCCGCTTCTCCCTCTCCGCCGGCGGCATCCTGTGCGTCGCCGCCGTCCTCGGCCTGGCCACCGCCCTGCCGAAGTTCCTGCATTACGACGCCAGGACGGACGAGCACGCGCTCGCCGAAAAGGCCCGCCGCGAGGCCGCCGCAGCCGCGGAGGCCACGGCCTGACCCTGAGGGCGTCGCTTGCCCCTCGGGACGCCGCTGGTCCTGAGGGGGTCCCTTGCCCCTCAGGACGCCGCTGGCCCTGAGGGCGTCGCTTGCCCCTCAGGACGCCGCCGGCCCTGAGGCCAGGCCGCCGCAGCTCCGCGCAGGCCGCCGCCTGCCCCTGAGGGCGTCGCTCAGGCCCTCCCCTCGGCCTGGGCGAACGCCCGCAGCGCCTCGGCGTCGGAGTACACGCTGGTCACGTACTCCCGCACCCACTCCTCGATCTCCTCGAACCCGCTCTCGGCCTTGAGCCGCTCCCCCACCGTCCGGGCGTCGAGCGGCGTGCATCGCAACGTCACCGCGCCGCTCTCCCCGTCGAGCAACGCCCAGTGCGCCCCGTACGTCCCGTACGGCATCCCGACGGAACCTGGATTGACCACCCGCACCCGGTCGGCCAGCCGCACGAACGGCATGTGCGTGTTGCCCACCACCACGGTCGCGGCGCTCTCCCCCGCCAGCACCTCCGCCCACCGCTCCAGCGAGCTGTCGACCAGGATCATCTCCTCGTCGCTGCGCGGGGTCGCGTGCACGAACAGGGTCGTCCCCAGCAGCCCCAGCTCCAGCACCTGCCGCGCCGGCAGCCCCGCCAGCAGCTCCACCTGCTCGCCCCGCAACCGCCCGGCCGCCCACCGCGAGATCGCATAGGGACAGTCCTTCCCTTGGACGACCTCGACCAGCTCCCGATCGGCGTTCCCGCTCACCCACAACGCCCGCTCCCCCAGCGAGACCAGCAGATCAAGCGTCTCCACCGGCATCGGCCCCGCGGCCACATCACCGGTCAGCACAATCAGATCGGCCCCGGCCACGTCGGGCTCGGCCAGCACGGCTTCAAGCGCGGGCAACACACCATGAATGTCGGAGAGAACGGCAACTCGCATACCCCCACTCTCCCGCGCCCGAGCCCCTCCCCGTGCCCATGTTCGCTACCCGACGAACTCCTCAGCCGGCCTCACGCCACCCCGGCGTGCTCCTCGGCACGCATTGAGCCACCCGGTGAATCAGCCCGCCTCACGCCACCCGTCGTACCGCTCGACCAGCTCATCCACCTTACGCAGAGCATCATCATCGTGCAGCCCTTCGACCACGACCAGCCACTGCGCGTCCTCGGCGTCGTCCTCCCCGGCCAGCGTCTCCCGCACCACCCGCGGCACGCCCAGCTCCGGAAACCACTCCCCCAGCGTCTCGGCGACCTCTTCGGCGTCGTCTCTCTCGCCGAACACGAGCAACTGCGTCATAGCATCACCTTCTCCCGGAGATCCCTGCGTGCGAACAGTTACGACAGGTAGCGTTCCGTCATGACGTTCGAAGCAGGCATGGAAACCCTTCCCCTCTGGCTCAGGCCGCCGCCGCGTGGGTTCGTCGCGGCGGACCTCGACCGACTGCCGGGCTGCCCACGCACGTGGAGCTCATCGACGGCAGCCTCGCCTTCTTCGCGCCTCAGACCTGCGGCCACAGCCTCACCGTGTCGCGCCTTCACCGGGCGCTGGCCGACGCCGCACCGCCGGGGCTGCTGGTGCGCTCCCGCATGACGATCGTCCTCGACGAGGCCCAGCGCCCGGAACCCGACGTCACCGTCATCCGCCACGACGGTGCCGATGACCCGCACCGCACCTTCTACCGAGGGGAAGACGTCGTCCTGGTCGTGGAGGTGGTCAGCGAGGACACCCGGCCACGGGACACGAGACGCAAACCCCTGCTCTACGCCGAGGCCAGCATCCCGCACTTCTGGCTGGCCGAGCCCCGGGACGACCGGTTGGTCATCCGGGCCCACGAGCTCGACCCCGCCACCGGCGCCTATACGTGCACCGGCGTCCACGGTGACCGGTTCGCGCCGATCGTTCCGTTCGCCGTGGACCTCGATCTCACCGCGATCGCCCGCATGTGAACGCGGAAGGGCCGGCACCCGACGTGCCGGCCCCCATCATCAGCCGCGGAGCTGGGCCCCCACGCGGTCGGCTGCCATCGCCACCGCCGCGTCCCGTGCCGCCGTGGTCTCCTCGGCGGTCAGGGTGCGGTCGGCGGCGCGGAAGCGCATCGAGTAGGCGAGCGACTTGTTCCCCTCGCCCACCTGCGCCCCCGCGTACACGTCGAACAGCCGGATCGACTCCAGCAGCTCCCCGGCCCCGTCGCGCAGCGCGGCCTCCACGTCGGCGACCGGCGTGAAGTCGGGCACGATCAGGGCGACGTCCTGCGTGGCCACCGGGTAGGGCGACACCGCGGGCGTCTGGACGGGGCCGGGCATGGCGGTCTCCAGCCGCGACAGCTCCAGCTCCATCGCCGCCGTGCGCGGGGGCAGCCCGTACGCCTCGACGACTCTCGGGTGCAGCTCCCGGCGTGTCCGACGAGCGTGTCGCCCACGTAGAGGGCGGCGCACCGGCCGGGGTGCCAGGGCTCGTGCTGGTCGGCGCTGATGGACAGCTCCACCCGCGCCTCGGCGGCGACGAGCCGGGCGGCCTGGACGGCATCGGCCCAGGAGGCGGCGCGCCCGCCGCCCCACCAGCCGGACCGCTCGAACTCGCCGGCCAGCACCACGGCGACGCGCAGCGGCTGGTCGGGCAGGGCCGCCTCGATGGTGGCGACCTCTTCGGCGGTGGGCCGGCGTTCGACGCCGAGCACGGGCGCCACTTCGGGCGCGTTCGGGCGGGGCCGGTAGACGGAGCCCGTCTCGAAGATCGCCACGTCGGTGTGGCCGCGCCCGACGTTGCGGACGAGGGTCTTGAGCAGCCCGGGCAGCAGCGTCGTGCGCATGAGCGGCTCGTCCTCGGACAGCGGGTTGGCCAGCCGGGCGGCGGCGCGGCGCGCGTCGTCGGCGGGCAGCAGCAGCCGGTCGAAGTCGTCGGGGCTGATGAACGGGTAGCTGAGCACCTCGACGTAGCCGCCCTCGGCCAGCGCCCTGCCGACCCGCCTGCGCAGCCGCTGGCCCTCGGTGAGGCCGGCGCCCGCCGGGGCGGAGGGCAGCACGGACGGGAGGCTCTCGTAGCCCTCCAGCCGGATGACCTCCTCGGCCAGGTCGTTGGGGTCGGTGAGGTCGGGACGCCAGGACGGCGGCGTCACGGTGATCATGTCGTCGCCGGTGACGGCCAGCTTGGCGGCCAGCGCGCCGCCGGTCACGACGCCGGTGGGGGCCACGCCGCCCTTGCGCACGGCGGGGTCGTCGCCGTCGACGACGACGCAGCCGACCTGCTCCAGCCGCGCGACCACGGTGTCCTTGGAGTAGTCGACCCCGGCGACGCGGCCGGGATAGCCGGCCGGGATGGCGATGCGGGCCGGCTCGACCTCGACCTCGGCGTGCGTGACGCCGGGCCGGATGGTGGCGCCGCCCAGCTCGGCCAGCAGCTGCACGGCCCGCCAGGAGGCGACGAGCGGCAGCTCGCGGTCGACGCCGCGCTCGAACCGCTTGGACGCCTCGGACACGAGCCCGTGCCGGCGGGACTCGCGGGAGATGCCGGTGGCGGAGAAGTGCGCGGCCTCGATGACGATGTCGGTGGAGGCGTCGGAGATCTCGGTCTCCAGGCCGCCCATCGTGCCGGCCATCGAGATGGGGCCCGACTCGTCGGTGATGAGGATGTCGTCGGGGTCGAGCTCGCGGACGACGTGGTCGAGGGTCTCCAGCCGCTCGCCGGCCGCGGCCCGGCGCACGACGATCTCGCCGCGCAGCTTGGCCCGGTCGAACGCGTGCAGCGGCTGCCCCAGCTCCAGCATCAGGTAGTTGGTGATGTCGACGGCCAGCGACACGGGGCGCATGCCGGCCCGCGTGAGGCGTACGCGCATCCACAGCGGGCTCTGCGCGGCCGGGTCGAAGCCGCTGACCTCGCGCAGCACGAACCGGTCGCACGCGGTCGGGTCGGCGATCGAGGCCGGCCACGCGGGCGCGGTCTCGGCGGGCAGCTCGACGTCGGCGGGGTCGCGGAAGGCCACGCCGAACGCGGTGGCGACCTCGCGGGCCACGCCGCGGATCGACAGGGCGTAGCCGATGTCGGGCGTGATCTCCAGCTCGATCACGTCGTCGCGCAGGCCGAGCAGCTCGACCACGTCGGTGCCGATCGGCGTGCCCGCGGGCAGCACCATGATGCCGTTGTGGTCGTCGCCGAGGCCGAGCTCGCGCTCGGAGCAGATCATGCCTTCGGACATCCGCCCGTACGTCTTGCGCGCCCCGACCTCGAACCCGCCGGGCAGCACGCCGCCGGGCAGGACGACGGGCACGCGGTCGCCGGCGGAGAAGTTGGTGGCGCCGCAGATGATCTCGCGCGGCGTCGCCTCGCCCACCTCGACCTTGCAGTGCCTGATCGGCTTCTTGAAGCCGGACAGCTCCTCGAAGTCGAGCACCTCGCCGACGACGACGTTCTTGACGTCGTGGCCGTGGGAGGTGATGGACTCGAGCTTGAGCCCGGCCGCGGTCAGCTTGTCGGCCACCTCGTGCGCGGTGGCCGCCGGGAGATCGACGTACTCCCGCAGCCAGGAGAGCGGGACCTTCATCAGATCTCCATTCCGAACGGGAGGGTGAAGCGGATGTCGCCCTCGACCATGTCACGCATGTCCTCGGCGTTGTGGCGGAACATCAGCGTCCGCTCGATGCCCATGCCGAACGCGAAGCCGGAGTAACGGGAGGGGTCGACGCCGCACGCGATGAGCACGCGCGGGTTGACCATGCCGCAGCCGCCCCACTCGATCCAGCCCTCCGACTTGCAGGTGCGGCAGGGCGGGTTGCCGGGCACGGCGGAGGCGCCGCGGCAGACGAAGCACTTGAGGTCCATCTCGGCGGACGGCTCGGTGAACGGGAAGTAGTTGGGCCGGAACCGGGTCGTGATGCCCTTGCCGAACATCACCTCGGCGAAGCGGTCGAGCGTGCCCTTGAGGTGGGCCATGGTCAGGCCCTCGTCGACGGCCAGGCCCTCGGTCTGGTGGAAGACCGGGGTGTGGGTGGCGTCGAGCTCGTCGGTGCGGAACGTCTTGCCCGGCGAGATCACGTACACCGGCAGCTCGCGCTGCAGCAGCGCGCGCACCTGCACCGGCGAGGTCTGCGTGCGCAGGACCATGCCCGAGTCGGTGGAGCCGACGAAGAACGTGTCGTGGTCGGAGCGGGCCGGGTGGTCCTTGGCGATGTTGAGCGCGTCGAAGTTGAACCATTCGCCTTCGAGCTCGGGCCCCTCGGCCACTTCGTAGCCCATGGCGACGAACGCGTCGGCGATGCGCTCCTGAAGGGTGGTCAGCGGGTGGCGGGCGCCGCGCGGGCGGCGGTCCCATGGCAGGGTGACGTCGACGGTCTCCTCGACGAGCACCCGCGCGTCGCGCTCGGCCTCCAGCTCGGCCTGGCGCGCGGCCAGCGCCTCGTTGATCGCCTTGCGGGCGCCGCCGACCCGCTTGCCCGCCTCGGCGCGGGCGGCCGGGGGCAGTGCCCCGATCTCGCGGTTGGCCAGGGCGATGGGCGAGCGGTCACCCGCGTGCGCCAGCCTGGCCTGCTTGAGTGCGTCGAGGTCGCCGGCCGCCTTGATCGCCGCGATGGCGTCGGCCTCCATCCGGGACACCTCGTCGGCATGCAACGGTGTCACCTCGACGGGATCGTAGTCAGACAAGAGTGGGCTCCGTATCCAGGGCTTGAGCGGAAAAGAGTCTAGTGGGGCCCGCCCACCGGGCCCGCATTCGGCAACTAGACGCTGGCGAAGTCGGGCGTGCCGGTGGGCACGGTAAATCGGAACTCCGCCCCGCCCTCGGGCGCGCGCTGCACCGTGATCGTGCCGCCGTGTGCCTCGACCAGGCCCTTGACGATGAACAGGCCCAGGCCGGTGCCGCCGCGGCGGCGGCTGTTGCCGCCCCGCCAGAACTGCCTGAAGACGCGCGGGGCCAGCTCGGGCTCGATGCCCTCGCCCTCATCGCGCACCGACACGGCAACTCCCCATCCGACGGACTCGATCTCTATTGTCACGGTGCCGCGCCCATGGCGCAGCGCGTTTTCCACCAGGTTACCCAGGATCTGGTCGATCTTGTCCTGGTCGAGCCACATCTCGGGCAGGTCGTCGCCGACGATCAGCCGGAAGCGGTCTTCCGGCTCGCCCGCCGCGACCCGGCCCGCGATGAGCCGGCGCGCCCTGGCGGGCAGGTCGACGACCTGGCGGCGCACCTCCAGCCGCCCCGACTCGATGCGCGAGACGTCGAGCAGCTCGGTGATGAGGCGGGTGACGCGGTCGGCGTCGTTGTTGACCGTTTCGAGCATGACGCGCTTCTGCTCGTCGGTGAAGCGGGTCCACTTGGCCAGCAGCGTCGCGGTGAATCCCTTGACGCTGGTCAGCGGCGAGCGCAGCTCGTGGGCCACGGTGGAGACCAGGTCGGCGCGGCTGCGCTCCAGCCGGGCGCGGGCGCCGCCGTCGCGCAGGGTGATGGTGACCCGCTCGACCTCGCCGCCCCGCTCGGGCTCGCGGACGAGCCTGGCCGCGACGTAGAGCTCCTGCCCGCCGGGCAGGTGCAGCGGCCGCTCAGGGGCCCGGACCCTGGTGCGCAGCCCGCCCTCGGGGTCGAGCGCCTTCCACCAGTCGCGGCCGTCGTGGTCGCGGAACGGGAACACGTCGTTCATGTGCCGGCCGACGGCGCGCTCCATGGCGACGCCGGTGAGCCGCGCGGCCGCGCGGTTGACGGCCAGGACGCACCCATATCGGTCGGTCACGATGAGGCCGTCGGGAAGATCGTCGATGGCTATCGTGCACGCGGCGGCCACTACTCGCCCGTCGGTGTCTGCGCCGTGCACGACCTCGCCTCCTCCGCCTACAACGCCGACAATAGCGGGTTTTCGGCCCCCTAGGGCACTCGCTGCGCCCTGGCCGAGGAGTAAAGGCATACCGCCGCGGCGGTGGCCAGGTTCAGGCTTTCAGCCTGTCCGTAGATGGGCACTCTGACCACATCGTCCGCCTCGGCGAGTATCTCCTCGGGCAACCCCCAGGCCTCGTTGCCGAAGATCCACGCGGTGGGACCGGAAAGATCGACGTCATCGAGCGTGTGCTTGCCCGCGCCGTCGGCCGCCAGCACGCGCAGGCCCCGCTCCCTCAGTTGACGCACGGCGGCGCCCACCGGTGCACCGATCGTCACGGGAAGATGGAACAGGCTGCCGACGCTGGCGCGCACGCACTTGCCGTTGTACGGGTCCACCGAGGCGTCGGTGAAGATCACGGAGTCGGCGCCCGCGGCGTCGGCCGCGCGCATCACGGTGCCCGCGTTGCCCGGGTCGCGTACGTGCGCCAGCACCGCCACCAGCCGCGGATCGCCGGCCAGCGACTCCTCCAGCGGCACGTGCACGAGCCGGCAGACGGCCACCAGGCCCTGCGGGGTCACGGTCTGGGAGAGCTCGGACATGACCTCGCCGCTGGCCCGGTGCACGGGGACGCCCTTGCGGGCCGCCTCGTCGACGATCTCGGGGTGGCGCAGCTCGGCCTCGGCCGTGGTGAACAGCTCCAGCGTCACGTCGTCCAGCTTGAGCGCCTCGCGCACCGCCTGCGGCCCCTCGGCCAGGAACTTCCTGTCCTGCTCGCGGAAGGCGCGCTTGGTGAGCCGCCTGGCGGCCTTCACGCGCGGCGACCTGACGTTGGTCAGCTCGGACCCGGCCACAACTTCCCCTCACCTCGTACAAACAGCAACAAAGGGCCCACCGTCGCTCGGTGGGCCCTCCGGTTGGATCGACCGCTTCAGCTCGCGGCCGGAGCGTTCACGTTCGCCGGCAGCGCCTTCTTGGCGGCCTCGACGAGCGTGGCGAAGGTCTGGCTGTCGTTGACCGCGAGGTCGGCGAGAATCTTCCTGTCGACCTCGATGTTGGCCAGCCGCAGACCCTGGATCAGGCGGTTGTACGTCATGCCGTTCTGACGAGCGGCGGCGTTGATGCGCTGGATCCACAGACGACGGAAGGCGCCCTTGCGGTCCTTACGGTCGCGGTAGGCGTACGTCATCGAGTGGAGCATCTGCTCCTTGGCCTTGCGGTAGAGCCGCGACCGCTGGCCACGGTAACCGCTCGCCCTCTCGAGGACGACCCTGCGCTTCTTCTTGGCGTTGAGCGCCCGCTTCACGCGTGCCATGTTTCTTCTCCCCGGGGAAAGTTCGCGCTACTTGGCGAGCAGCTTCTTGATCTTCTTGGAATCGGCGTCGGAAAGGACGACCTCGTTCTTGAGACGGCGCGTCAGCGTGGACGACTTCCACTCGTTGTAGTGCGCGCGGTTGGCACGGCGACGCTTGATCTTGCCGGTGCCGGTGAGCCGGAACCGCTTCTTCGCACCGCTGTGCGTCTTCATCTTCGGCATGTCGCCGTCTCTCCTCGTTTCGGTCGTGCCGGTGGCCGGGCCGGTGCTGGCCGGCCCGGTCGCGGCGTCTTACGTCTGCCGGTGGCTGCTGGGGTGCTGTAAGGCTAACCCCAGTCGCGGGTCACGCTTCCGTCGGTTCGGAAGGCTCCTCGCCGCCACGCTGGGCCTTGGCTGCGGCCTTTTCCGCCTTCGCCTCGGCCTTCTTCTTGTGCGGACCGATCACCATGATCATGTTACGGCCGTCCTGCTTGGCGTGGGACTCCACGAAGCCGAGCTCCTGGACGTCGTCCGCCAGCCGCTGCAGCAGCCGGAAGCCGAGCTCCGGCCGGGACTGCTCGCGTCCGCGGAACATGATCGTGACTTTGACCTTGTCTCCCGCCTTGAGGAACCGCACCACGTGACCCTTCTTGGTCTCGTAGTCGTGCGGGTCGATCTTCGGCCGGAGCTTGATCTCCTTGATGATCGTGTGCGCCTGATTCTTGCGCGCCTCGCGCGCCTTCATCGCGGACTCGTACTTGAACTTGCCGTAGTCCATGAGCTTGCACACGGGCGGTCGAGCCGTGGCCGCGACCTCGACCAGGTCGAGGTCGGCCTCCTGGGCGAGCTTGAGGGCGTCATGAATCGAGACGATGCCGACCTGCTCGCCGTTCGGGCCCACGAGGCGAACCTCGGGAACTCGGATACGCTCGTTGATGCGGGGCTCAGTGCTGATGGGGCCTCCTAGGTTTGCGATCCCTACGTGCTCGTCGTCCGGAGCTTGACGCATTCCCCCGAATGCGAAAAGCCCC
Source organism: [Actinomadura] parvosata subsp. kistnae (assembly GCF_900323885.1). GTDB lineage: Bacteria > Actinomycetota > Actinomycetes > Streptosporangiales > Streptosporangiaceae > Nonomuraea > Nonomuraea composti. Next base: position 85,873 of record NZ_OOHJ01000015.1, read on the forward strand.
GCACGTCGCGCATGCGGGGCCACTGAGCTCTGTGGCTTTCGTGGCCTCGAGCTCCCCGGAGTAGTCCGGCGTGATCCTGGACCCGGCCGCCTTTCGGCGACTCAGGTGGGAGGGAGACCTCCGCTTGCGCGTCCAGCAAGGCATGCCGGACCGATCAGAGAGCTACATTACCACAACGCTGAAACTCCCTCGAATCATCCCGCAGGTCGCCCCCACTCCAGTAGCCTTCTGTCCAGGAAACTAGACAGAAAGAGGCGAAATGACGACAGAACTGGCCGAAGCCACCAAATGGCAGCTTCAGGAGGCCAAGCAACGTTTCAGCGAGGTCGTCCGCAGGGCCCACGACGAGGGGCCGCAGGTCGTCACCAAGCACGGGCGCGACGTGGCGGTGATCCTCGACATGGAGGAATACCGCCAGCTCCAGGGCAGCCAGCCGGACTTCAAGGAGTTCCTGCTCTCGGCTCCCGACCTCAGCATCCTCGATCTCGACCGCGACCAGAGCACAGAGATGCGTGACCTCGGACTGGGTACCGAATGAGCTACATCCTCGACACCAACGTCGTGTCGGAGATGACCAAGCGCACCCGCGACGAGAGGGTGCAGGCATGGCTGGACACCATCGCCGGGCCCAACCTGTATCTCAGCGTCATGGCGTTCGGCGAGATCCGCAAGGGTGTCGAGCTCCTGCGCCGCCGCGACCCCGCCAGGCGAGCGTCTACGAGTCGTGGCTGGACCGCCTCCACCACGAGTTCAGAACCCGGATCCTGCCCGTCACCGTCGCGGTCGCCCAAGAGTGGGGGCGGTTGCAAGCCATGCGGCCGCTGCCGATCGTGGACGGTCTCATCGCCGCCACCGCCCGGGCGCACGACTGGATCCTGGTCACCCGCAACGAGAAGGACTTCGCCGGGCTCGACGTGGAGACGCTCAACCCGTTCGACTGGCCGACCGCCTGAGGATCTCCGCCTCGCCGGCCGCGCGCATCGCCTCCACCGGCACTTCCGTCACGCCGGTCATCAGCTGGACCTGGCGCACCGCCTGGTGCAGCAGCATCGAGAAGCCCCCGACCACGATGCCGCCCCCGGCCGTGACGGCCGCGGCCGCTTCGGTGGGCCAGGGCGAGTAGACCACGTCGAAGAGGGCCGGGACCCGGGCCAGCCGTCCCGCGAAGGCGTCCGCCGCTCCGCCGGGCAGCGTGGAGACCACCAGGTCCACGCTCGTGAACGCGTCGAGCTTGTCGAACGTCTCCACCGCCAGCGCCACCCCGAGGCGCTCGGCCACCGCCACCGTCTTCCCGGCCCGCGCGGGGTCGCGGACGAGGAGGGTGGCCGTGAACAGGCCGAGGTTGCGCAGGGCCGCCAGCGCGGAGGCGGCCGTGGCGCCGCCGCCGAGCACGGTGGCGGAGCGGGGCGCGGGCACCCCCGCCTCGGCCAGAGCCCGTTCGATGCCGTAGACGTCGGTGTTGTCGCCGTGGGCGCGCCCGTCGCGGAAGACGACGGTGTTGGCGCCGCCGACCTCGACGGCCAGGTCGGAGACGGTGTCGAGCAGGGGCAGCACGGCCCGCTTGAGCGGCATGGTGAGCGACAGGCCCGCCCAGGCGTCCTCGCCGGCGCCCGCCTGCCCGCGTACGGGCCGCAGCTCCGCCAGCAGCCCCGGCAGCCGCGCCTCGTCGCACTCGAACGCCTCGTAGCTCCACCCGTCGAGCCGCATCGCCTGGTAGGCGGCCCTGTGCAGGTAGGGCGAGAGCGAATGTCCGATGGGCGACCCCATCACCGCAGCCCGCATCCCCCACTCCTTCCGAACGAACGAAGACGACCTTACAGCGAGCGGCCGCCCGGAGGTCCGGGCGGCCGCGTCACGTGAGGCTCCTGGTCAGCCGCCGTTGGCGCGGTACTCGTTCAGCAGCTGGTTGAACTCCGCCTCGGTGGTGGCGAACTTGGTGACGTTGCTCTTGGGGTCGGTGGCGACGAAGTAGAGCCAGTCGCCCTTGGCCGGGTTGAGAGCGGCCTCGATGGCGTGGTCGCCCGGGTTGGTGATGGCGCCCGGCGGCAGGCCGTCGACGTAGTACGTGTTGTAAGGGTGCCGCGTCTTGGTCTCGGCGTTGGTGGCGGCGGTGCCGTACTTGCCGAGCGCGTACATCGTCGTGCTGTCCATCTGCAGCTTCATCGGCGGCTTGCGGTCGAGCCGGTTGTAGATGACGCGGGCGATCTTCGCCATGTCCTCGGTACGGCCGGCCTCGGCCTGCACGATGCTGGCGATGACGATGATGTCGTGCGGCGTGTGACCGAGCGCCTTGGCCCCGGCTTCGAGGTCGGCCTGCTCGGCCGCCTGCTTGAACCGGTCGACCATCTCCGCCAGCATCTCCTTGGGCGTGGTCTTGGGCTGGAACTCGTAGGTGGCGGGGAAGACGTACCCCTCCAGCTTGCCCTTGGCGTACGGCGGCAGGTCGAGGGCGTCGACGTCCTTGGCCGCGGCGGCGAACTCCTTGGCCGGCTTGCCGGTCTGCTTGGCCAGCTCGGCGAAGGTCTGGGAGAGCCGCAGGCCCTCCTTGAGCTGCACGGTGGCGAGCAGCCGGTTGGCGGGGACGAGCGCCGCGGCGGCACTGGCCGCCGACATCTTCTTGCGCAGCTTGTACGAGCCCGGCTGCAGAGAGGCGCTCATGTTGGCGTTGGAGATGGCGTTGATGAACGCTTTGGCGCTGGCGACGACCCCCTGCTGCTCCAGCTCCTGTGCCACCTCGGAGGCGCTCTGGCCCTGCTTGATCTCGATGACGACCTCGCCGGTGCCCTGACCGGTGTAGTCGTCGGGCACGAGCGCGTCGCTGAGCCACAGGTAGCCGTAGTAGCCGCCGCCGCCGATGATGCCGGCCAGGACGACGAACGCCAGCAGCGGCGCGAGGAAGCGGCCGCGGTTGCGGCGGCGGCGCCGCCTGCGCCCGCCGCGCTGGGCGGAGCGGGAGCGGCGCCGTGGCGAGCCTTCGTCGTCCTCGGCGCCGAGCAGGGTGTTCAGATCGAGATCGTTCATAGGTGCGCTGGCCAATCTCCCGGTACCGCCGGCCGGACGTCAAGCGGAACTGCCCAACCGGCTGGTGTCACCGAGCGGAACTGGGGGATCCGCCGTACGCTCTGCACCGAACGGCGGAGATCACTCTGAGTAGCCATGCTAGGGGACGGAAAGAGGACACACGCCCCACTTTGGGACCTTTGTGCGGGAACGAAGGGGGTCCCGTCGAACATCAGCTCGCCCCGAGGTTCTTGTTCAACTCTTCCCGGTATCTCACGAACTCGCTCTCTTTGCTGGTGAATTTGGTGATTCTATGCCGTGGATCCGTCGTCACAAACCACTGCCAATCACCTTCGGCAGGGTTCAGGGCCGCCATCAGCGCCTTCTCGCCAGGATTGGCGATGGGCCCGGGAGGCAGTCCTTTGTGGCGATAGGTGTTGTAAGGGGAGTTCACCTTGGTGTCACGCTCCGTGACCCGTAGTGTCCTCCGGTTCTGTGCGTACAGGACCGTGCTGTCGATCTCCAGCGGCATGTCCTTGGCCAGCCGGTTGTAGATCACCCGTGAGATCTTCGGATAGTCCTCGTCGGTGCCGCCCTCGGCCTGGATCATGCTGGCCAGCGTGACGACCTGCAGCGGCGTCAGGTTCAGGCGCGGCGCCTGCTCCTCCAGGCCCACCTGGCGCGCCGCGGCGGCGAAGCGCTCGGCCATGGCCGCCAGCACGTCCACGGCCGTGTCGCCGGGCTCGATCTCGTACGTCGCCGGGAACAGGAACCCCTCCAGGCCCTTGGCGTACTCGGGCAGGCCGACGAGGGCCTGGTCCACGCTCTTGAGCGCCTGGAGCGTCAGCCCGGCCTGCTTGGCCAGACGGTCGAACACCTCCGTCACCCGCATGCCCTCGGGCACCGTCACCCTGCGCACGATCCGCGCCGCCGGGTTGAGCAGCAGGTCGAGCGCCGCGCCCGCCGCCATGCCCTTGCGCAGCCGATAGTGGCCGGGCCGCAGCCGGTCGCTGACCGCGCGGTCCTCCGCGACGTTCACGAACGAGCCAACGCTCGCCACCACCCCGGCGTCGGCCAGCACCGAGCCGATCGCCTCCGCGCTGGAGCCGGGCGCGATCCGCACGGTCACCGTGCCGCTGCCCGGCCCGTCGAAGTCGTCGGGGCTCAGGTACGGCCTGAGCACCACGATGGCGCCCGCGCCCAGGGCCAGCGCCCCGGCCAGCAGGCCCGCGGCGAGCAGGCCGACCTTGCGCACGGCCCGCCGGCGGTGTGCGGCGGGCAGCGGGATGACCTCCGCCTCCGGCCCGGGTTCCGCTCCCGGCTCGTCCGGTGCCCCGGCCTCCGGCGGGCCCTGACGGGCTCCTTCGCCGAAGGCCTTGCCCGGCAGGCCGCCTTCCTCCGAAGAGCGGCCCTCCGGGGAGCGGCCCTCCAGGGAGCGGCCCTCCAGGGAGCGGCCCTCCAGGGAGGGACCCTCCGGGGAGCGGCCCTCTGGTGAGTGACCTTCCGGCGAGTGCCCCTCCGTCGGCACACGCCCCTCCGCAGAGTGGCCCTCCCGAGAGCCGCCCTCCGGGTCCCGTTCCTCCGCGGAGCGGTCCTCCGAGGAGGAGGTGCGGAACGGGATCACGTCGCCGACGTCGTCCTCGTCCTCAGGTGTCCCGTTCACGAGATCACCTCACCGGCGGCGAGCGCATGCCCCGCCTCAGCCGCCCGGTGCGTCCCAGCGGGACGGACCCCCGTCGCCCGCCCGCTCATGAGGCAGGTCCGTCGGCCGCCGGTGGCGGTTCGACGGGCCTGCCTGGTGGTCTTTCCGTGGCGCGCTCGGAGTCGAGCGCGTCCTGCAGCAGCACGACGGCCGCCGCCTGGTCGACGACGCCGCGCTGCTTCTTGGCGCGTACGCCGCTGGCCCGCAGCCCGTGCTGGGCCGCGACCGTGGTGAGCCGCTCGTCGAACAGCCGTACGGGCGTGGGCGCGAGCCTGGCGGCCAGCTTGGCGGCGAACTCGCGCGCCAGCCCCGCGGCCTGCCCCTCGCGCCCCGACAGCGAGGTGGGCAGCCCCACCACGACCTCGATGGCCTCGTGCTCCTCGACGATCGCCGCGATGCGGGCGAGGTCGCCCTTGCCGCGCCTGACCGTCTCGACCGGCGTGGCCAGCAGCCCGCTGGGGTCGCTGCGGGCCACGCCGATGCGTACGGAGCCGACGTCCACGCCGATCCGTGAACCGAACCTCATGTCAGCCGAGCTGCCCGGAAATCGCCTCTTCGACCAGGCGCAGCGCGTCGCCGATCGCCTCCGGCCGCGTGCCACCGCCCTGTGCGACATCGTCCTTGCCGCCACCGCCACCCCCAAGAGCCTTGGCGGCGACGCCGACCAGCTGTCCGGCCTTGAGCCCCCGCTCGCGCCCCGCCTCGTTGACCGTGGCAACCACCACCGGCCGGTCGGAGGGGGCGCCGGCGATCACGACGACCGCCGGCCTGTCGGCCGGGAACCTGCCACGCACATCCAGCGCGAGCTTACGCAGGTCATCGGCGCCGGTGCCATCAGGCGCGCGGTGTGTCACCACGGAGACACCTTGCGTGTCGCGTGCCTGGGACACCAGCTCGCCCGCCACCTGGAGCACCTGGGCCGAGCGGAGCCGCTCCAGCTCCTTCTCGGCGGTGCGCAGCCGGGTGACGATGCCCTCGATGCGCTCGGGCAGCTCCTCGCGGCGCGCCTTGAGCTGCTCGGTGAGCTGCGCGACCAGCACGCTCTCGCGCGCCAGGAAGCGGAAGGCGTCGAGGCCGACCAGCGCCTCCACGCGGCGCACGCCCGCGCCGACCGACTGCTCGCCCAGCACCTTGACCAGGCCGAGCTGGCCGGAGCTGTGGACGTGGGTGCCGCCGCACAGCTCGCGCGAGTAGTCGCCGATCTCGACGACGCGGACCTCGTCGCCGTACTTCTCGCCGAACATCGCCAGCGCGCCCATCGCCCTGGCCTCCGCCTGCGAGGTGTAGAACGCGTTGACCTTGAGGTCGTTGATGAGCACGGCGTTGACCTCGTCCTCGACGTCACGCAGCACGCTCGGCGGCACCGCGCCCGCGGAGGTGAAGTCGAAGCGGAAGCGGCCGGGAGAGTTCTCCGAGCCGGCCTGCGCGGCCGTCTCGCCGAGCGCGTTCTTGAAGCCGCGGTGGACGAGGTGGGTGGCGCTGTGGCTGCGCGAGATCGCGCGGCGGCGCTCGATGTCGATCTCCGCCTGCGCCTCGTCGCCGACCTTCAGCTCGCCGCTGCGGATCTTGCCGCGGTGCACGACGAGGCCCGCGAGCGGCGACTGCACGTCGACGACCTCGACCTCGGCGCCGCTGGTGCGGATCACGCCCTGGTCGGCGAGCTGGCCGCCGCCCTCGGCGTAGAACGGGGTGCGCTGCAGCACGACCTCGACCGTGGTGCCCGCGCCCGCCGCCGGGACGGGCACGCCGTCGACGAGGATGCCGACCACGCTGGTGTCGGCCTCGGTCTGGTCGTAGCCGAGGAACTCGACCCGCCCCGCCGACTCCAGGAGCTGCCCGAAGACGGAGATGTCGGCGTTGCCGGTCTTCTTCGCCTTCGCGTCGGCCTTGGCGCGCTGCCGCTGCTCCTTCATGAGGCGGCGGAAGCCCTCCTCGTCGACCTTGAGCCCCTGCTCGGCCGCCATCTCGAGGGTCAGGTCGATCGGGAAGCCGTAGGTGTCGTGGAGCTGGAACGCCTGGTCGCCGGAGATCGTGGTGCCGGACTTGCGCTTGGTCTCCTCGACCGCGACGTCGAAGATCGCGGTGCCGGTGCGCAGCGTGCCGAGGAAGCTCGCCTCCTCGGCGTCGATGACCGAGTGGATCTGCGGCGCGTCGGTCTTCAGCTCGGGGTACTGCTCGCCCATGACGTTGATCGCGACGTCGGTCAGCTCGTGCATGTAGCGCTCGTCGCCGGAGCCGAGCAGCCGCAGGTTGCGGATCGAGCGGCGCAGGATGCGGCGCAGCACGTAGCCGCGGCCCTCGTTGCTGGGCAGCACGCCGTCGGCGACCAGCATGGTGCCGGTGCGGACGTGGTCGGCGATCACGCGCAGGCTCACGTCGGAGCGGTGGTCGCGGCCGTAGCGGGTCTTGGTGAGCTCCGCCGCCCTGTCGAGGATCTTGTACGTGGTGTCGATCTCGTAGATGTTGTCGACGCCCTGGAGGATCGCCGCCATGCGCTCCAGGCCCATGCCGGTGTCGATGTTGCGGCTCGGCAGCTCGCCCGCCACGTCGAAGTCGACCTTGGAGCGGACCTCGCTGAGCTGGTACTGCATGAACACGAGGTTCCAGACCTCGAGGTAGCGGTCCTCGTCGGCGACGGGGCCGCCCTCCTTGCCGTACTCGGGGCCGCGGTCGTAGTAGATCTCGGAGCAGGGGCCGCCGGGGCCGGGCACGCCCATGTGCCAGTAGTTGTCCTCAAGGCCGCGGCGCTGGATGCGGCTCTCCGGCAGGCCGACCTTGTCGCGCCAGATCTCGAACGCCTCGTCGTCCTCAAGGTAGACCGTCGCCCACAGCTTGTCCTCGGGGAAGCCGAAGCCGCCGTCGGACTCGGACTTGGTGAGCAGGTCCCAGGCGAACGGGATCACTTCGGCCTTGAAGTAGTCGCCGATCGAGAAGTTGCCCAGCATCTGGAAGAACGTCGCGTGCCGGGTGGTCTTGCCGACCTCGTCGATGTCGGGGGTGCGCACGCACTTCTGAGCGGTGGCCAGCCGTGGCGCCGGAGGCTTTCGCTGCCCCAGGAAGTACGGCTTGAACGGTGCCATACCCGCGTTGACCAGGAGAAGCGTCGGGTCCTCAGCGATCAGGCTGGCCGAGGGCACTACCTTGTGCCCACGCTCCTCGAAGAAGCGCAGGAAGCGGCGCGCGATCTCTGCCGACTCCATTGTGGCCATCCTTTGCTGTAGTCAGTTGTTTCTAGCGTTGGCGATCGCCTGTTTCTGGCGCCGGCGATCGCCGCCGATCAGCGAGTCGCTGTCAGCAGGCGCCGCCGGCAGGCGCTGTCAGCGGTTGCCGTCTTCAGCGTTGTCGAGCTCGAAGCGTGCTCGCAACTCCGTTTCGCGCTCCGCGGCCTCGCCGAGCGCGTCGGAAGTAAAGTCTCTCACTCTCCGGAGCATCCCCGCCGCGCCGTCGGCCGTCCTGCGGGCGAGGTGGTCGGGGTGCAGCGCCTGCAGCCTGCGCATCACCCAGAAGGCGAGGAACGCGCCGAGCGACAGGTAGAACAGCCTTCTTATCATCGCACTCGCCCCTGCCCGGACTGTCTCGCGCGGGGCCGGGGCCGGTTGACGCGGCGGGCCTCGATGGCGCGGCGCAGGCCGTAGCCGAGCGAGGACACCTTGATCAGCGGGCCGGTGAAGATGGTCTGCGTGACCCCGCTCAGCTTGGCGGCGTGCCCGCTGACCTGCTTGACGTCCTTGGCGATGGCTTCGACGGCGACGAGCTGCCGGTTGGTCTCGTTGACCGTGACGCTCAGGTCGTCGAGCAGCGGCGCGAGGCGGTTGTTCAGGTCGGAGACCGCCTTGGTGGTCTCGGTGAGCAGCCTCGCGAGCTTGACGAGCACCATGGCCATGACGCAGACCAGGACCACCCATCCCGTGGCCGCGATCAGCCCGGCGACCTCTCCAGCGGTAAGCATCCGCTCATCTCCCTCGTACGCTGGGCCGGAACGGCAAGACCCTATCGCGTTCGAGTGACAACGTTAGTGGCGAACCGGACCTCGATCAGGCCGCCACGTCGGCGCCTGGCACTTCCGTGACCGCGCGCATGAGCCCGCGTGCCGCCCTGATCTCGGGCGCCACCAGCCGTTCCGGCATCGCCATGGCCGCCGAGCGCAGCGCCTTCAGCGCCGCGTCGGCCGCGAACTCGGCCGCGCGGTGGCTGCGGCAGCCGTACATCTGCCTGGCCCACGCGGGCAGTGTCGCGAACGCCAGCGCGCCCACGGCGGGCAGCGAGCCGAGCGCGAGCGGCGGCGCGGTGAACGCCAGCCTCAGCGAGAGCTGCGGGCTGAGGCTGCGGCGCAGCGCGTCGCGCGCCTCGTCGGTGGCGGCCAGGTACGGGCGCATGCCGGCCAGGTAGTCGTCCAGCTCCCCCGCGTCTTCCGGGACGTCGCCGAGGCCGATGAGGGTGGCGCTGCGGCGCTGCTCGGCCACGTACGCGTCGCGCTCGGCCGCGCTCAGCGGCACGCCGGAGCGTCGGGCGACCTCCAGGTACGAGGCGACCTCCACGCAGTGCACCCAGCGCAGGTTCTCCTCCTCGTTCACCCGGAACAGGGTGCCGGTGTCGGTGTCGAGCCCGATGAGGCGCGCGTGCACCCGCCGGGCCCGCTCGGCCGCGTGCTCGGCCTGCTCGCGGGTGCCGAACGTGCGCACGGACAGGTAGTCGAGCTGGCGCCGCAGCCGGGCGCGGGCCACCTCGGGGTCGTCGAGCAGGCAGTTCTGGCTGATGCCGCGGATGGTGCGGGGGTGCAGGGACTGGAGCTGGAAGGCGCGTACGGCGGCCGGCCAGCCGGGCGTCTCGGTGTGCACTCGCCAGGTGATCGACCGGGGGCCGAAAAGGCCGCCGCCGGGGGTAACCGTTGCCTTCACATGGTGGTGATGCCCCACGATCGCCGACTTAGTACGACTTTGCACGATCCGACGGCGAAACGTTACCGACGAGTACGTGGGTCACGCGACCGGAACGCGGGCGTAGGCGCGGACCGGGACGCGGCCGACGCCCAGCAGGCGCGGTGGCGCGGCCGTGAACAGCGCGCCGGTCGGCGGGAGCCCGTCGAGGCCGGTCAGCCGCTCCACGACGGGCACGCCCGCCCCGAGCAGGGTCTCCCGCGCGGGACGCGCCTCGTGCGCGCAGTCGTCGAGCCCGTCGGCGTCGGTGCCGACCAGCACCGCACCCTGCTCGACCAGCCAGGCCGCCGCCTCCGGGGCGAGGCAGTGGACCTCCCCGTGGACCTCCCCGTGGCCCTCCCCGTGGCCCTCCCGGACGCCGGTGTGCAGGAGCACGGCGTGGCCGCGTACGTCGAAGGGGGCCAGCGAGCCGACCCCGACGGCGCCGCGCCGCGCGCCCGTCACCCGCACCACCACGGCGGGCAGGTCGACCGTCGTGGCCAGCTCGACGGCGGCCAGGTCGCCGCCGGGTGCCTCCAGGTAGGTGCCGCCCTCCCGCGCGAGGTGGTCGAGCTCGACCAGCCGCTCCCGCCCCGCCACCGGCGCGCTCGTCCGGGTGTCGGACGGGCCGCCCCGGGTGCCCTTGTGCGGCTCGGCGAAGATCCGGACGTTCGCCAGCTCGACGGTGTCGGTCATGAGCAGGCCCAGAGACGCCACGAACAGCGCCGCGATCTCGGCCTCGGAGGCGTCGGGACCGGGCAGGTCCACCCGGAACCCGTGGACGGTGAGGTCGCCGCCGTTGCTGAAGACGATGCCGGCGTCGAAGGAGGCGCGGTAGTCGGTCATAAGGCGATCAACCTACCGCGCCAGAAGGTCAGGACTTGCGCAGGAAGTCGCGGATCTTCGCCCACCGCTCCGCCACCGGCGCCTCGGCCCCGTGCCGGGTCGGCTCGTAGTAGCGCCGGTCGCGCACCTGCTCGGGCGCGTACTCCTGGCGCACCAGCCCGTGCTCGAAGTCGTGCGGATACTTGTATCCGTCGCCGTGGCCGAGCTTGGCCGCCCCGGAGTAGTGGGCGTCGCGCAGGTGCCCGGGCACCTGCCCGATCAGCCCCTTGCGGACGTCGCCGACGGCCGCGCCGATGGCCTTGACCACGGCGTTGGACTTGGGGGCCATCGCGCAGTGGATGACGGCGTGCGCGAGGTTGATCTGCCCCTCGGGCAGCCCGATGAGCTGCACCGCCTGCGCCGCGGCCACCGCCGTCTGCAGGCAGGTGGGGTCGGCCATGCCGACGTCCTCGGAGGCGAAGATGACGATGCGGCGGGCGATGAAGCGCGGGTCTTCACCCGCCTCGATCATGCGGGCGAGGTAGTGCAGCGCGGCGTCGGCGTCGGAGCCGCGCATAGACTTGATGAACGCGCTGATCACGTCGTAGTGCTGGTCGCCCTGCCGGTCGTAGCGGACGGCCGCCTTGTCCACGGCCTTCTCCACGACCTCCACCGTGATGTCGTCGGCCAGCAGCGCCGCCGCCTCCAGGTAGGTCAGCGACCGGCGCGCGTCGCCGCCCGCGAGGCGTACGAGATGCTCCAGGGCCTCGGGGGCGAGCGTGGCCCGGCCGCCGAGGCCGCGCGGGTCGGACACCGCGCGCCGCAGGACGGCGCGCACGTCGTCCTCGGACAGGGACTCCAGCGTGAGCAGCAGCGAGCGCGACAGCAGCGGGGAGATGACGGAGAAGAACGGGTTTTCGGTGGTGGCGCCGATGAAGGTGACCCAGCGGTTCTCCACGGCGGGCAGCAGGGCGTCCTGCTGGGCCTTGTTGAAGCGGTGCACCTCGTCGACGAACAGCACGGTCTGTCGGCCGGTCATGCCGAGCTCGCGGCGCGCGTTGTCGATGGCGGCGCGCACGTCCTTGACGCCGGCGGAGACGGCGGAGATCTCGACGAAGCGGCGCTGGGTGACGTTGGAGACGACGTAGGCGAGCGTGGTCTTGCCCGTGCCGGGCGGCCCCCACAGGAACAGCGACATGGGAGCCTCGCTCTCGACCAGGCGCCGCAGCGGGGTGCCGGGGCCGAGCAGGTGCCGCTGGCCGATCACCTCGTCGAGCGTGCGGGGGCGCATGCGCACCGCGAGGGGCTGCGGGGTGGCCTCCTCAGCCGCCGAGTCGAACAGGCTATCCACAACGCGAGATTACACGCTGGAACGCACCCACCGGTCCCGTCGAGCCGCACGGGGCCGCCGGCCCAGGGGTCCGCTCACGACCACACGGCCCTGGCCCCCGAGTCGCCGGACTGGAAGACGTAGTAGGCGCAGACGGCCGCCAGCGCCACCGTCAGCACGGCGAGGACCATGGTGACGGGCCGGCCGAAGCGGTCGCGGCCGACGGAGTCGCGGGCCGGGTGGGTGGCGTACACGAGCAGCAGGGCCGCCGCCCCCAGCCCCAGCGCCGACATCAGCAGCGGGGTGGCGAAGCTCTCGTGCGCGGAGATCCGGGCCGCCATCTCGCCCTCGGCGGTGCCGAAGCGGGCCTCCTTGAGGCTCTCGCCGCTCTCCTTGGCCGCGAAGACCGCCGCGGGAGCCGCCAGGGCCAGCAGCACGACCGCCCACGCCACGTACGTGCGCACGCGCGGCAGCAGCGCGTACGCGACCGCGACGGCGACGAGCAGCGGGGTCAGCACCACGGCGAAGTGAATGATCAGTGGATGGGCCGGCAGGCCCAGGATCTGGTCGAACATGGTGGCCTCCTTGGTGCTCATTTCAACTACGTCCGCGGCCACCATAAGGTTCGCGACCCCAGCAGTCGCAGGTGCGGCTTTCGCCACTTACGTCCGTCACATATCGGAGGCCGGTAGCATTCGCGGAGTTGTTTGGTCATTCCTTGGCAAAGACGAGAGGACATAGCGGTGAGCGGCGACGACCGCCAGAACGAAGAGGACCGCCAGAAAGAGCTGGCGCGGGAGCACAAGGAGCGGCAGGCGAAGCGCGCGGCCGAGCAGAGCGCCAAGGCAAGGCGGAACACCTTCATCGGCGCGGCCGTGGCGGTCGTGGTGGTGGCGGGCGGCATCTTCGCCGCCACCACGCTGGTGGGCAACGACGGCGCGAGCAACGCGGCGGCTCAGCCGTCGGCCTCCGCGTCGGCCTCGGCCTCGCCCTCCGGCACGCCCGTCCTGCCGACGGCGCTGCCGAGCTCCACGCCCCGGAAGGCGAGCGACATCACCTGCACGTACAAGCGGGACAACTCGGTCCCGCACAAGTTCGTGGGGCTGCCGCCGAAGAAGCCCAACATGAAGCTCTCGACGATGACGATCAAGACCAACCACGGTGACATCGTCATCGACGTGGACCCGAACGCCACCCCGTGCTCGGTCAACTCGATGGCCTTCCTCGCCAAGAAGGGCTTCTACGAGGGCAACAAGTGCCACCGCCTGGCCAAGCCGGAGACCTCGGGCCTGTACCTGCTGCAGTGCGGTGACCCGCAGGCCAAGGCCGACGGCAAGAACAAGACCGACGGCCAGGGCAACGCCGGCTACGTCTTCGGGGACGAGGCCGTGGACGTCATGCCGTACAGCAGGGGCGTGGTCTTCCTGACCCAGCCGCTCGACGCGGCCGGGCAGAACAGCAGCCAGTTCGCCATCTCCCTGTCGGACGAGAACACCCAGCTGGAGCAGGTGTACTCGGTGCTGGGCGTGGTGAAGTCCGGCCTGGAGATCATCGACAAGGTGGCCGAGGGCGGCGTCATCGTCAACCCCGACGACATCACGGGCGACGGCGGCTCCACCGCGCCGAAGATCCCGATCATCATCAAGAAGGTCATCCTGAAGTAGGGGACCTCACGCGAAAGGGCCGGGGCGGTCACCGCCCCGGCCCTTTTCGTCGTGGCCGTTACGCCTCGGTCTTCGGCTGGGCGTCGACGCCCGCCTCCTTGCGCTGGTCGGCCGTGATCGGCGTCGGCGCGCCCGTGAGCGGGTCGAAGCCGGAGGCCGTCTTCGGGAACGCGATCACGTCGCGGATCGAGTCACCGCCCGACAGCAGCATGCAGATCCGGTCCCAGCCGTAGGCGATGCCGCCGTGCGGGGGCGGGCCGTACTTGAACGCCTCCAGCAGGAAGCCGAACTTGCTCTCCGCCTCCTCCTTGGAGATGCCGAGCACGTCGAAGACGCGCTGCTGCATCTCGGCCCGGTGGATACGGATGGAGCCGCCGCCGATCTCCATGCCGTTGCAGACCATGTCGTAGGCGTAGGCCAGCGCCTCGCCCGGGTGGTCCTGGAAGTTGTCGGCCCACTCCGGCTTCGGGCCGGTGAACGGGTGGTGCACGGCCGTCCAGCCGCCCTCGCCGTCCTCCTCGAACATGGGGGCGTCGACCACCCACAGGAACGACCACTGCGACTCGTCGATGAGGCCGCAGCGCCGCCCGATCTCCAGGCGGGCCGCGCCGAGCAGGTCGCGGGAGGCGTTGCGGGCGCCGGCGGCGAAGAAGATCGCGTCGCCCGGCTTGGCGCCGACCTTCTCGGCCAGCCCGGACAGCTCCTGCTCCGACAGGTTCTTGGCGACGGGGCCGCCGAGCGTGCCGTCCTCCTGCACCAGCACGTACGCCAGGCCCTTGGCGCCGCGCGAGCGCGCCCACTCCTGCCAGCCGTCGAGCTCCTTGCGGGTCTGCGAGGCCCCGCCGGGCATGACGACGGCGCCCACGTAGTCGGCCTGGAAGACCCGGAACGAGGTGCTGGAGAAGTATTCGGTCATCTCGACGAGCTCCTGGCCGAAGCGCAGGTCGGGCTTGTCGGAGCCGTAGCGGGCCATCGCGTCGGCGTAGGTCATGCGCGGCAGCGGGGTCGGCAGCTCGTAGCCGACGATCTCCTTCCACAGCCGGCCGATCAGCTTCTCGCCGACCGCGATGACGTCCTCCTGGTCCACGAAGGACATCTCGACGTCGATCTGGGTGAACTCCGGCTGCCGGTCGGCCCGCAGGTCCTCGTCGCGGTAGCACTTGGCGAGCTGGTAGTAGCGCTCCAGCCCGGCCACCTGGAGGAGCTGCTTGAACAGCTGCGGCGACTGCGGCAGCGCGTACCAGTTGCCGGGCTGCAGGCGCACCGGCACCAGGAAGTCGCGGGCGCCCTCGGGCGTGGAGCGGGTCAGCGTCGGCGTCTCGACGTAGACGAAGCCGAGCTCGTGCATCACCTCGTTGGCCAGGTAGGTGGCCTTGGAGCGGGTGCGCATCGCGTTGGCGACCTGCTGGCGGCGGATGTCGAGGTAGCGGTACTTCAGCCGCGCCTCCTCCGAGACGCCCACGTTGCCCTCGATCGGGAACGGCAGCGGCGCGGACTCGCTCAGCACCTCGACCCGCTCGGCCACCACCTCGATCGCGCCCGTCGGCAGGTCGGGGTTCTCGTTGCCCTCGGGCCGCACCCTGACCTGGCCGACGACCTGCACGCAGTATTCGGCGCGCAGGTCGTGGGCGTGGTCCTCCTCGCGGAAGACCACCTGCGCCGAGCCGGAGGCGTCACGCAGGTCGATGAAGACGACGCCGCCGTGGTCACGGCGGCGGGCCACCCATCCTGCGAGCGTCACCTGCTGCCCGGCGTGCTCCTCACGGAGCGACCCGGCGGTATGCGTGCGGATCACTGCACAATCCCTTCGTACGGATAGGCGAAGGAGGGGGAGCCGGTCACTGCACCTTCTCCTTCAAGACGTCGACGACCTGGGCCAGCGGCACCTCGGTCTGCTCGGCGGTGGCCAGGTCCTTCACTTGTACGGCCTCGGCCGCGAGGTCGCGCTCGCCCAGGATCAGCGCGAAGCGGGCGCCGGAACGGTCGGCCCCCTTCATCGCCCCCTTGAGCCCCTTGCCGCCGAAGGCCAGGTCGGCGCTGACGCCCGCCTCGCGCAGCTCGTCGACGAGCAGGAACATGCGGCGGCGCGCGTCGTCACCCAGCGGGACACCGTACACCTGGACACGTCGCGGCGCGGTGTCGTCGCCGAGCAACCCCTCGGCCTCCATGGCGAGGAACGTGCGGTCGACGCCGAGCGCCCATCCGACGCTGGGCAGGGGCGGGCCGTCGAGCATCTCGCTGAGGCCGTCGTAGCGCCCGCCGCCGCCCACGGCCGACTGGGAGCCGAGCCCGTCGTGCACGAACTCGAAGGTGGTGCGCGTGTAGTAGTCGAGCCCGCGCACCAGGCGCGGGTCGTCCTCGAAGGTGACCCCTGAGGCCGTCAGCAGGGCGCGGACCTCCTCGTGGTAGGCCCGGCAGTCGGCGCACAGGTGGTCGACGACCAGCGGCGCGCCGGCGAGCTGGGCCTGCACCTCGGGCCGCTTGTCGTCGAGGACCCGCAGCGGGTTGATCTCGATGCGCGCCCGGGTGTCGTCGTCGAGGTCGAGCCCGCGCAGGAACTCCTGCAGCGCCGCCCGGTAGGCGGGCCGGCAGTTCTTGTCGCCGAGGCTGTTGAGCAGCAGCCGGACCTGCTTGAGGTCGAGCGAGGCGAACCCGCGGGCGCCCAGCACGATCAGCTCGGCGTCGAGCGCCGGGTCCTCGGCGCCGAGCGCCTCGGCCCCGACCTGCCAGAAGTGGCGGTAGCGGCCCTTCTGGGAGCGCTCGTAGCGGAACTGGCTGCCGGAGTACCACACCTTGACCGGGAGCTGGCCGTTGTGCAGGTTGTGCTGCAGCACCGCGCGCACGACCGGGGCCGTGCCCTCGGGGCGCAGGGTCAGGGAGCGGCCCGCCTTGTCGGGGAAGGTGTACATCTCCTTGGAGACGATGTCGGTCGACTCGCCTACGCCCCTGGCGAACAGTTGTGTGTCTTCGAAGACAGGCGTCTCGATGTAGCCGTAGCCCGCCCGGCGCAGCGGCGCGGCCAGGGCCTCGCGCACGGCGAGGACCCGCTCGGAGCGGGGCGGCAGCCAGTCGAAGGTGCCCTTGGGTGCTTGGAAGCTCATTAGATCCCTCGTGTGGGACCGGCGTGCGGCGCTGCTTCCTTCAGGTATGGGTTGGTCGCGCGCTCGCGGCCGATCGTGGTCTGTGGTCCGTGGCCCGGCAGGACGACCGTATCGTCAGGCAGCGGCAGACACTTGGTAGCCAGGCTGCGCAGGATCGTCGGATAGTCGCCGCCGGGAAGGTCGGAGCGGCCGATGGAGCCGGCGAACAGCAGGTCGCCCGAGAACATGATCTCGTCGCCGGGCAGCCGGAAGCTCACCGACCCCCTGGTATGGCCGGGCGTGTGGTCGACCACGAACTCCAGGCCGGCGAGCGGCAGCACGGCGCCGTCGGACAGCTCGCGCACGTCGTCGGGCTCGCTCAGCGTGATGCCGCCGAACAGCGAGGCGCTGGTGTCGGACCAGCCCGCGGCGGGGTCGCTCAGCAGGTGGCGGTCGTCGGGGTGGATCCACGCGGGCACGTCGCGCGCGCCGCACACGGGGGCCACCGACCAGACGTGGTCGAGGTGGCCGTGGGTGAGCAGGACCGCCACGGGCTTGAGGCGGTGCTCGCGCAGCAGCTCGTCGACGCCGTCGGTCGCGTCCTGACCTGGATCGACGATCACGCACTCCTCGCCGGCCGCGGGCGCGACGACGTAACAATTGGTCTGGAAGGCCCCTGCGGGGAAGCCTGCGATGAGCATCTGCCTCAGGTGATCTCGTCGAAAAGCCAATGGGAATGTAACCGAAGGGTACCGGTGCGGGTCGCCGGGCTGCGAATCATTACCCGTTGGCCGATACGATTCGCCCACCTCAGTTGATTGACTATGGGAGGCAAAGCGGTGGCCACGGGGAAGGACCGGCAGAAGCAGCTGGCACGCGAGCACTACGAGCGGCAGATGCAGCGCCGCATCGAGCGCGAGCAGAAGGCCAAGCGCACGGCGATCATCGGCTCCACCGTGGGCGTGGTGATCGTGGTCGGCGGCATCGTGGCCGCGGTCGCGCTGCTCGGCGGCAACGACACGGGCACCGAGGCGGCCGCCTCGCCGTCGGCCGCGGCGACGCCGGCCGACACCGCCCAGGCGTCGGCGAGCACGGGCCCCAAGCCGTACGACGCCAAGACCGGCACGTGCGACTACGTCAAGGACACCTCCGGCGGCACGGTCAAGGACGTCGGGATGCCGCCGACCAAGGTCAAGACCGAGCCCGCCACGAAGACGATGACGTTCAAGACGAACCTGGGCGACATCGTGGTCGAGCTGAACAACGCCAAGGCGCCGTGCACGACCAACTCGCTGGAGTTCCTGGCGAAGAAGAACTATTACGACGGCAGCAAGTGCCACCGGCTCGGCAGCGACCAGTTCCCGATGCTGCAGTGCGGCGACCCGACCGCCAAGGCCGACGGCAAGAGCCAGACCGACGGCCAGGGCGGCCCCGGCTACGTGATGGCCGAGGAGAACCTCCAGGGCGCCCAGTACAAGCGCGGCGTGATGGCCATGGCCAAAACGAACGCACCCGGCAGCACCGGCAGCCAGTTCTTCCTCGTTTACGGGGACATCGGGCTCACCCCGGATTACACGCCGGTGGGTACGATCACCAAGGGGCTCGACATCCTGGACAAGGTGAACAAAGCAGGCAACATCCCTGGCGCCATGGGAGATGGGACGGGAGCACCAAAGCAAACCGTCGAAATCAAAGACGTGACAATCGCCGGCAAGAGCTGACGTAATACAAACTAGGGGCGAAGTAGTCCCGAAGGGTCTGATGGATAGTGCGGGAGGACACGGTGAGCACCGACCCGTGGGGCCGGGTAGACGACGACGGCACCGTCTACGTGCGTACGGCTGAGGGAGAGCGGGCCGTCGGCTCCTGGCAGGCCGGTGAACCCGAAGAGGCACTGGCCTACTTCCATCGCAAGTACGACGAGCTGGCCGGCCAGGTACAGCTGCTCGAACAGCGGGTCAGGGGCACCGATCTGGCCCCGGCGCAGGCCGAGGCGAGCATCACCAAGCTGCGCGAGGCCGTCTCCGAAGCGCACGCCATCGGAGACCTCGACGCGCTGACGCGGCGCCTCGACGGCCTGACCGAGCTCGTCGCACAGCGCCGCGAGGAGGTCAAGGCCGCCCGCGAGCAGGCGCGGGCCGAGGCCAGGGCGGTCAAGGAGCGCATCGTCGCCGAGGCCGAGCGCATCGCCGACGAGACCACCCACTGGAAGTCGGGCGGCGAACGGCTGCGCCAGCTCGTCGAGGAGTGGAAGGCCGCCGACCGCATCGACCGGGTCACCGAGGCCGCGCTGTGGAAGCGGCTGTCGGCCGCGCGCACGGCGTTCGCCAAGCGGCGCAAGGCGTACTTCGCGGGGCTGGACGAGCAGCGCGAGGGCGTCCGGGCCGAGAAGGAGCGCATCGTCGCCGAGGCCGAGGCCATCGCCGACTCCACCGACTGGGGCCAGACCGCGGCGATCTACCGCGAGCTGATGCAGCAGTGGAAGAACGCGGGCCGCGCCTCCCGGGAGGCCGAGGACGAGCTGTGGGCGCGCTTCAAGGCCGCCCAGGACCAGTTCTTCCAGGCCCGTTCGGCGGTGTTCGCCGAGCGTGACGCCTCACTGGCCGCCAACGCGGAGGTCAAGGAGGAGCTGCTGGCCGAGGCCGAGAAGATCCTGCCGGTCACCGACGTCCGCACGGCCAGGGCCGCGCTGCGGCACATCCTGGAGCGCTGGGAGGCCGCCGGGCCGGTGCCGCGCGAGCAGCGCGACCGGCTGGAGGGCGGGCTGCGCAAGGTCGACGAGGCCGTGCGCAAGGCCGAGGACGCCGAGTGGAAGCGCTCCAACCCCGAGGCCAGGGCCCGCGCCCAGAGCACGGTGGACCAGCTGCGCACCTCGATCGAGCAGCTGGAGAAGCGGCTGTCCAAGGCGCAGGCCGCCGGGCGGGCGAAGGACGTCAAGGAGGCCGAGGAGGCCCTGATCGCCCGCCGTTCGTGGCTGGCGGAGGCCGAGCGCACCCTCACCGAGTTCAGCTGAGCGCACCGAGCTCAGCTGGAGGCACCGAGTTCAGCTGAGCGCTTCCCCCGGGTCGCCGTCGTTCGGATCGGGCGGCGCGCGACGGGGCCCGGGACCTAGGCTGACGGGCATGGATCCCGTCACGGCCGCGCGCGCCTTCGTCGAAGAGCTCTTCCCCGGCGCCCTGTACGCCTACGTCGGCGGCAGCGTGCTCACGGGGCGCCGCACCGGCGCCTGCGGCCTCGACGTCGTGGTGGTGCTCGACGGCCTGCCGGCGCCGTACCGCGAGTCGCTGCGCTGGCGCGAGTGGCCGGTGGAGCTGTTCGTGCACAGCGAGACCAGCCTGGCCGCCTACATCGAGCACGACTTCGAGCGGCGGCGGCCCGCCCTGCCGCGCATCTGCGCCGACGGCGCCGTGGTGACCGACCGCACCGGCGGCCGGGCCAGCGACCTGCAGAACACCTTGTCCGAGCGCCTCGCGGCCGGCCCGTCCGACCTCACCCAGGGACAGGCCGAGCGGTTCAGGTACGTGCTGTCGGACCTGCTCGACGACCTCGCCGACGCCGCCGATCCGGGCGAGCGGGCGTTCATCGGCTGGGAGGTCGTCCAGGCGACCGCCAGGACGGCGCTCGGCGTGGGGCGGGCGTGGCAGGGCAGCGGCAAGTGGCTGCTGCGCGAGCTGCGCGCCCACGATGCCCCGCTGGCCGATGAGCTGCTGGCCGCCCGCGACGACCCCGCCAGGCTGGCCGCGGTGGCCACGGACGTCCTTGAGCGGGCCGGAGGACGCCTCTGGGAGGGCTACCGGGCCCAGGGGGATCCCTTCCACCAGCCCCTGCGTCACGTGCCCTCAGGGGCGCTCTCCGGCGAAACGGCACAAAGCGGTGGGATGCGGCGGCTGGCCGCCATCAGCGGCGCCACCACCGGCTCCTCCCGGCTGTGGATGGGGCAGACGCACGTCGCCGCCGCCACCCGCTCCTCCGACCACCACCACGGCGCCTCCGAGACGGCCATCTACGTGGTCAGCGGGCGGCCGTCGTTCGTGTTCCTGGAGGACGACAAGGAGGTGCGCATCGACGCCGGGCCCGGCGACTACGTGTTCGTGCCGCCGTACGTGCCGCACCGCGAGGAGAACCCCGACCCCTCACAGGAGGCGGTCGTGGTGATCGCGCGCAGCACGCAGGAGGCCATCGTGGTCAACCTGCCGGACCTGCGCCAGCACTGAGCTCAACTGCCCGGCCTGCGCCGGCACTGAGCTCAGCTGCCGGCGCCGCTCACCCGGTAGACGTCGAACACGCCCTGGATGCTGCGCACCGCCTTGAGCACGTGGCCCAGATGCTTCGGATCGCCCATCTCGAACGTGAACTTGCTGATCGCCACCCGGTCGCGCGACGTCGTCACCGAAGCGCTCAGGATGTTGACGTGCTGGTCCGACAGCGTACGGGTGACGTCGGACAGCAGCCGCGGCCGGTCGAGCGCCTCCACCTGGATCGCCACCAGGAACACGCTGTCGTCGCTCGGCGACCAGCTCACCTCCACCAGGCGGTCGGGCTGCGACTTGAGCTGCTGCACGTTCGTGCAGTCGGCCCGGTGCACCGACACGCCGTGGCCCCTGGTGACGAAACCGACGATCTCGTCGCCGGGCACCGGGGTGCAGCACTTCGACAGGCGTACCCACACGTCGGCGTCGCCCGCCACCACCACGCCCGCGCCGCCACCGCCACGGGGACGGCCGCGCAGCCGCGTCGGCAGCGAGGTCTCGGCGATGTCCTCCTCGGCGCTGTCGACGCCGCCGATCGAGGCCACCAGCTTCTGCACGACCGCCTGGGCCGCGATGTGGCCCTCGCCGACGGCCGCGTACAGGGCCGACACGTCGGGATAACGCAAGTCGCGGGCCAGCGCCAGCAGCGCCTCGCCCGACATCAGCCGCTGCAGCGGCAGGCCCTGCTTGCGCATGGCCCGGCCGATGGCCTCCTTGCCCGCCTCGATCGCGGTCTCGCGGCGCTCCTTGGAGAACCACTGACGGATCTTGTTGCGGGCCCGGCCCGACTTGACGAACTTCAGCCAGTCGCGCGACGGCCCCGCGTCGGGCGACTTGGAGGTGAAGATCTCCACCGTGTCGCCGTTGCCGAGCCGCGACTCCAGCGGCACCAGCCGCCCGTTGACCCGGGCGCCGATGCAGCGGTGACCCACCTCCGTGTGCACCGCGTACGCGAAGTCGACCGGCGTGGCCCCCTCGGGCAGGGCGATGACCTGGCCCTTCGGGGTGAACACGTACACCTCGGAGACCGACAGGTCGAACCGCAGCGACTCCAGGAACTCGCCCGGGTCGGAGGTCTCCTTCTGCCAGTCGAGGAGCTGGCGCAGCCAGGCCATGTCGCTGCCCGGCTTGACCTTGCCCGTGGGGCCGGGGGCGCCGACCTCCTCCTTGTACTTCCAGTGCGCGGCCACGCCGTACTCGGCCCTGTGGTGCATCGCGTGGGTGCGGATCTGCAGCTCCACCGGCTTGCCCTCAGGACCGATCACCGTGGTGTGCAGCGACTGGTACATGTTGAACTTGGGCATCGCGATGTAGTCCTTGAACCGGCCCGGCACCGGGTTCCACCTGGCGTGGATGGTGCCGAGCGCGGCGTAGCAGTCGCGCACGCTGTCGACGAGGACCCGGATGCCCACCAGGTCGTAGATGTCGTCGAACGCGACATCCCTGGCGATCATCTTCTGGTAGACCGAGTAGTAGTGCTTCGGCCGGCCCTTCACCACCGCGCGGATCTTCGCCTCGCGCAGGTCGCCGTGGACCTTCTCGATGACCTCCTGGAGGAACAGGTCTCTGCGCGGCGCCCGCTCCGAGACCATGCGGGCGATCTCGTCGTACCGCTTGGGGTAGAGCATGGCGAACGCGAGGTCCTCCAGCTCCCACTTGATCGTGTTCATGCCCAGGCGGTGCGCCAGCGGCGCGAAGATCTCCAGCACCTCGCGCGACTTCTGGTGCCGCTTGTGCTCCGGCAGGTACCGCATGGTGCGCATGTTGTGCAGGCGGTCGGCCAGTTTGATGATCAGTACGCGGATGTCGCGCGACATGGCCACGACCATCTTGCGCACGGTCTCGGCCTGGGCCGCGTCGCCGAACTTGACCTTGTCGAGCTTGGTGACGCCGTCGACCAGGGAGCCGATCGTGTCGCCGAAGTCGGCGCGCAGCTCGTCGAGGCTGTAGGCGGTGTCCTCGACCGTGTCGTGCAGCAGCGCCGCGCACAACGTCTCGTCGTCGGTGCCCAGCTCGGCCAGGATCGTCGCCACCGCCAGCGGATGCGTGATGTACGGGTCGCCCGACTTCCGCTTCTGGTCACGATGATGGTAGGCGGCCACGTCGTAGGCGCGCTCGATCAGCCGCAGGTCAGCCTTCGGATGGGTCGCCCTGACCGTGCGGAAAAGCGGCTCCAGCACCGGGTTCATGGCCCCACCCCCAAACCGCCTTCGGCGCACCGCCGGCACGCCCGGCGTCTCGGCATTGCCTGAGTCGGCTACCTCGGGCACGACCACTTCACGGGGCACTCAGACTCCTCCCGCACCGACTCCCCACGCAAAAGCTCCTCACGTTTCGAGTCCAGATCCCCCCAGTGTATCCAGGCGGCGAACCCGGACCGCCGCGGGCCGGGCTCAGACGATCACCAGGGAGTGCAGCTCCACCCCCGGCAACCGCTCCCGCCCCTTGAGAAAGGCCAGCTCCATCAGCACGGCGATGCCGACGACCGCGGCTCCGGCCCTCTCCACCAGCTCCACGGCCGCCTTCGCCGTGCCGCCCGTGGCCAGCACGTCGTCGACGATGAGCACCCGGTCACCGGGCGCGAACGCGTCACGGTGCACCTCGATGGTCGCGGAGCCGTACTCCAGATCGTAGGACTCTTCCAGGGTCGCGGCGGGCAGTTTCCCCTTCTTGCGCACCGGGACGAACCCCGCCGCCGCCCGGTACGCCACCGGCGCGGCGAGAATGAAGCCGCGCGCCTCGATGCCCACGATCTTGTCCACCTGGTGCAGGCCGGCCAGCTCGTCCACCACGGCCGCCATCGCCACCGGGTCGGCCAGCAGCGGGGTGATGTCCTTGAACATGACCCCGGGCTTGGGGTAGTCGGGCACATCCCTGATCCGGTCGAGGATCAGCGTGCTCAGCTCGGTCATGGGTGTTTCCCTCGCATTTCTCCACTGGCCGTCTGCCGGGCTCCATGATGGTGCATCCGGGCACCCCCTCGTACCGCCGCCCCGTGCCCGTGGGGGCCTTCAGGCGGTTGACGGGCGTACCCCGGACAACGGGACGGCGCCCCCGCCCCGTCGCGGGGCGAGGGCGCCGTACGGACGCCTGCGGCGGTCAGCCCTTGGCTACGGCCGCGCTTTTGGAGCCCTTGGAGCCCTTGCCGCCACCTCCCGTGGAGGCCAGCCGCCTGGCGATCGCCTGGTACTTCGGCTCGCGCTCCTTCAGCGTCACCAGCAGCGGCGTGGCGACGCACAGCGACGAGTACGTACCGACGATCATGCCGACGAACAGCGACAGCGACAGGTCCTTCAGCGTGCCGGCGCCGAGCACCGTCGTGCCGATGAACAGGATCGCCGCCACCGGCAGGATCGCGACCAGCGAGGTGTTCAGCGACCGGATCAGCGTGTGGTTGAGCGCGTTGTTCGCGGCCATCGAGTACGTCTGCTTCGACGTGTGCCCCAGCTTGGCCGTGACCTCCTTGATCATGTCGAACACCACGACCGCGTCGTAGAGCGAGTAACCGAGGATGGTCAGGAAGCCCAGCAGCGTCGCGGGCGTGACCTCGAAGCCCGACCAGGCGTAGATGCCGGCCGTGATGACCAGGTCGTGCACGAGCGCGACGATGGCGGCCAGCGCCATCTTCGGCTCGAACGCCATCGACAGGTACAGGATGATCGCCAGCATGAACACGCCCAGGCCGATCCACGCCTTCTGCGACACCTCACCGCCCCAGGACGGGCCGATGGCCTGGATGCTCACCTGGTCGACCGGGACGTTGAAGTCCTTGGAGATGGCGCTCTGCACCTCGGCCCGGGTCTCCTCCGACAGGCTCTCGGTGGTCGCCCGCCAGCCGTCGGTGCCGGCCTGCTGGACGATCACCTGGTGCACGCCCTCGTCGAGGACGGACTGGCGGACCTCCTGGACGGAGGTCTGGCCCGCCTTGAACGAGAAGATCGTGCCGCCCTTGAACTCCACGCCGAGGTTGAGCCCGTTGATCAGCAGCCCGGCCAGCGAGACGACCAGCAGCAGGCCGGACAGGCTGTACCACAGGCGCCACTTGCCGACGAAGTCGACATCGATCTCGCCGCGATAGAGGCGACGCGCAAGTCCCATCTCAGGCCTCCTGCGGAGTGGTCGTGCGGCCGGTCGACGCCGTGTCGCTCATGCGCTCGGCATCGAGACCCGACAGCGGGTGCCCCTTGGCGAAGAACTTCAGCTTCGCCAGCAGGGCGATGAACGGCTTGGTGAACAGGAACACCACCACGATGTCGATCAGCGTGGTCAGGCCCATCGCGAACGCGAACCCGGCCACACCGCCCACCGCCAGGAAGTACAGCACGATCGCGGCGATGAACATGACGGCGTCGGCGATCAGGATCGTGCGCCGGGCACGAACCCAGGCCACCTCGACGGCCGCGCGAAGCGTCCGCCGACCTTCCTTCATCTCATCACGAATACGTTCGAAGTACACGATGAAGGAGTCGGCGGTGATACCGATCGAGACCACCAAACCGATGATGTGCGGCAGCGAGAGCCGGAAACCGGCGTTGTGGCCGAGCACGACCACCGCCGTGTACGTCAGGATCGTCGCCACCACGAGGCTCAGCACCGCCACGATGCCGAGACCCCGGTAGTAGAGCAGACAGTAGAGCACGACGAGGCCCAGGCCGATGATGCCGGCGATGAGGCCGCCCTGGAGCTGGTCCTGGCCGAGCGTCGAGGACACCGTGTCCACCGAGCTGCGGTTGAACTTCAGCGGCAGCGCGCCGTACTTGAGCTGGTCGGCCAGGTTGGTGGCGCTGACCTGGTCGAAGCCGCCGGTGATCTCCGCCCGGCCGCCGGGGATCGGGCCCTGGATGACCGGAGCGGTGATGACGACGCCGTCGAGCACGACCGCGACCATGTTGCGCGGCTCGGGCGAGTTGTAGGCGGCGGTGGTGAGCTTGCCCCACTCGCCGGCGCCCTTGCTCTTGAAGTCGAGCTGGACGACCCACTCCGTGGTGCCCTGGCGCACGCCCGCCGAAGCCGTGTCGATGTCGGTGCCGACGACCTTGGCGACATCGAGGACGTACTTGTAGCTGCCGTCGGTCTCGCAGGCCGCGTACTGCTTCTTCGGGTCGTCCTGGACGCCCTGGCCGCGGTTGGCGGGGTTGCTGCAGTCGAGCTTGTTGAACTGCTGGAGCACCGCCGGGTCGATGCCCGTGGTGTCGATGCCGGCGTTCGGCTCTTGGGCGGGGGGCGTGCTCGGCTGGCCGCTCGGCGTGGCCTTGGCCGTCGGGGACGCCTTGGCCTCCTGCCCCTTCTTGCCGCCCTGCTCCTGGTTCTTGCCGTCCTGGCCGGTCTGCTGCTTGCCGTTGCCGTCCTGGGCGGGGGTCGAGGCCGCGGGCGTCGGGGCGGTCAGCGCCGACGACAGCGCCTTGCCCGTCGGGCTGGCGCTCGGCGTCGTGATCGACTGCTGCGTGGACGGCTTGGTCGACGGCTGCTTGGACGGCTGGGCCGTCGGGGAGGTGGAGGTGCCGGCCGACGGGCTCGCGGAGCCCGACGGCGAGCCGCTCGGCGTCGGAGCGTTGGTGGCCAGGTTCTGCGGGGCCTGCGTGGCGGCCACGGCGAGCACCTGGCGGAAGCGCAGCTCCGCGGTGGTCGCGACCAGCTTGATGGCCTCGTTCTGACCGACACCCGGGATCGAGATGATGATGTTGTCGCCGGACTTGGCGACCTCGGCGTCGGAGATTCCGGTGCCGTTGACCCGGTCGCGGATGATGTTGACCGCGCGGTCGAGGATCTCCTCGGGCGGCGACGCGTTGTTCTGGGTCACGGGGGACAGAGTCACCGTGGTGCCGCCGGCGAGGTCGAGGCCCAGCTTCGGCGTGAACGCCTTCTGCAGGAACATCGTCCCGCCCAGGGCGAGGATGAGCGCCAGAAGCACGAGGAGCGTACGCCCCGGTCGGCTGTGGCGGCTGGTCGGTCGGGCCACTGGTCGTCAGTTCTTTCGGATAGAGGTTTGTCGCAGAGCTTAGTCAGGACTGCTTGGTACTGGAGCCCTGGTCGCCGTCGCGCTCTACGGTGGCCTCGGACTCCCTCTTGCCCTCTTCGCCGAGTTCGACCTGGTCAGCGGCCGACTCGTCGTCACTCACCGGGGTGTCGCCGGGAGTGACGACGCGGCCGATCGCGGCCTTCACCCAGCGGGTCTCGATCCCTGGCGCGATCTCGAGGATGACATCCTCGTTGTCCACGGCCACGACGTTCGCGAACAGACCCGTCGTGGTCATGACCCGGGTGCCGGGGGCCAGGGAGTTCTGCATCTTGATCGCCTCTTGCTGGCGCTTGCGCTGCGGGCGGATCAGCAGGAAGTAGAACACCACCACCAGCAGAATCAGCGGCAGGATGCTGCTGAGTTGTCCCATGTCCATAAGGGGCGACCTTCCATTGTCGTACAAGAAGTTGACACCGGCCTCGCGCCGGAAATTCCGTGCGTTGCGTCGGGGCCGCGCCGCTCAGCCCGTCAGCCTACACAGCCAGCCAAGCCACGGAGTGTAGGCGCTTGTTGCGAAACGCGGCAACGAGGCAGCGTTTCGGCGCGCGGGGAAGTTCCCATTTTGAAATGGTTGCAACCGATCTGTGATCACTCGAAAAGTGACGCTCCGAACGCATCTGGTGGCGGAGTCATGCCCAGGTGCACCCACGCCGCCGCCGTCGCCACCCGGCCGCGCGGGGTCCTGGCCAGCAGCCCCTGCCGTACGAGGAACGGCTCGGCCACCACCTCGACCGTCTCCGGCTCCTCCCCCACGGCCACCGCCAGCGTCGACAGACCGACCGGGCCCCCGCCGAACTTCTTCAGCAGCACGCCCAGCACCGCCCGGTCGAGCCGGTCGAGCCCCTCGCCGTCCACCTCGTACAGGTTGAGCGCCGCCGCCGCGATGTCACGGTTGATCACCCCGTCGGCGCGCACGTCCGCGAAGTCCCGCACCCGCCTGAGCAGCCGGTTCGCGATCCGCGGCGTGCCCCGCGAACGCCTGGCGATCTCGTGCGCGCCGTCGTCCGGCAGATCCACCCCGAGCAGCGCGGACGAGCGGCGCAGCACCTGCTCCAGCTCGGCCGTCTCGTAGAAGTCCATGTGCGCGGTGAACCCGAACCGGTCACGCAGCGGCGCCGGCAGCAACCCCGCCCGCGTGGTGGCCCCCACCAGCGTGAACGGCGCGATGTCCAGCGGGATCGCGGTGGCACCCGGCCCCTTGCCGACCACGATGTCGACCCGGAAGTCCTCCATCGCGAGATACAGCATCTCCTCCGCCGGCCTGGCCATGCGGTGGATCTCGTCGATGAACAACACCTCACCCTCGGACAGCGTCGACAGGATCGCCGCCAGATCACCGGCCCGCTCCAGCGCCGGCCCCGAGGTGATGCGCAGCGGCGCGTTCAGCTCCGCCGCGATGATCATCGCCAGCGTCGTCTTGCCCAGCCCCGGCGCCCCGCTCATCAGCACATGATCGGGCGGACTCTGCCGGCGCAGGGCACTCTCCAGCACCAGCGAAAGCTGCTCACGCACCCGGCCCTGGCCGATGAACTCGCTGAGCCGCTTGGGCCGGAGCGCGGCCTCGATCTGCAGCTCGTCCCCTCCGGCCGTGGACGAAAGAATCTCCTCCCGCTCAAACCCCACGCCCGCACCTCCTCCCGCTGACCGCCATCCGGCACCTTCGACGCCACTGAACGACCGCCCCACGCTCCCCGGCCCGCCCTCGCCGGACCGCCACGGGCCGACCGTCCACCGCACCACAAGCCAGCACCAGCCCCACGACCGGCACTTCACCGGCCGGCGCCAGCCTCACGACCGACACTGCGCGGGTCGACGCGAGCCGCACAACCGAAGCATCGCCGTCCGCCACGGGCCGAACGCCCGCCACATCACAAGCCCGCGCCGACCGCGCGACCGACGCTCCGCCGGCCTGCACTGGCCGAGCAGCCACCGCATCGCGAGACAACGCCGGCCGCACAACCGACACACCGCCGGCCGGCGCGAGCCGCGCGACCCACGCCCCGCCGGCTTGCACAGGCCGAACAGCCGCCACATCGCAAGACAACGCCAACCCCACGACCGACGCCCCGCAGGCCGACGCGGGCCGGATGATCGACGACGCACGGGCTGGCGCGAGCCGCACAGTCGACGCTCCAACGGCCGACGCCCGCCGCACGAACGACACTTCATGTGCTGGCGCCGGCCGCACGAACGACGCATCACCGGCCGCCATGAGCTGAACGGCAGACGCGGCACAGGCCGGTACGGGCCCGGTCGCCGGCTTGTGGGCGGCGGCCAGCAGGCGGCGGTGCCTTGAGGCCGTGCCGTCGTCGGGCTTTGGTGCCTGGGGGTCCGAAGATGTCACCTTGTGGCGCGCAGCTCTCACCTCAGCATGGACATGGCGCCGTACCAGGCGCGGGCCCTGCCCGGTGCCGGGGGTGAGTTCCCTACTCGCCCACCTCGACAAGGGCGGGCGGGGCCGGTGGAGTCCGTGCAGGTGAGCGGGCGAGCAAGGCGGACGGGGGTCATCGGACGCTCAAGGAGCGGAGGGCGGCCTTCAGGAGGGCGGCCACCTGGGGCTGACGGCCGGCGGCGAGCTCGGCGTCGGCGTCCGGCTCCACGGCGGCGACCGCCTCGTCGGCGTCCTTGCTGGAGTAGCCCAGCCCGACCAGGCCCGAGTGGACCTGGTCCCGCCACACCGCCACCCGCCGATCCCCGTTGAGCGCCGCGTTGACGGCCTCCTCCGGTGTGCCGAGCCGGTCCTTCAGCTCCAGGATAATGCGCTGCGCCCCCTTCTGCCCGATCCCCGGCACCTGCGTGAGCGCCTTGACGTCGCCGGAGGTCACCGCGACCCGGAGCGTGTTGGGCGTGTGCACCGCCAGCATCGCCAGGGCCAGCTTGGGGCCTACGCCGCTGGCGGTCTGCAGGAGCTCGAAGACGGCGCGCTCGTCCTCGGTGGCGAAGCCGTACAGGGTGAGTGACTCCTCGCGCACCACCAGCGACGTGGCCAGGCGGGCGTCCTCGCCCATCCTCAGCGTCGCCAGGGTGCCGGGGGTGCAGTGGGTGAGGATGCCGACGCCGCCCACCTCGATCACGGCTCCGTCCGGCGCTATCGCCGTCACCTTGCCCGCCACCGACGCAATCACAGCCGTCCTCCTGTCACTGACCCCACCACGATCCAGCTTCCATCACCGGCTCCTGTTCATAGCGCACTCCACGCCCCGAAGCCCACTCACGACGCGCCGCACCCCACGATCCGCCTCCCGCACCACCACGACCGCGGCCCAAGCCCTGTCCCGGGTCGTGGCCACGCACCACACCAAGCCGCGCCCTGCCACGCCGTGCCGGAGCGCGCCCTGCCGGACCGCGCCGTGCCGCGCCGCGCCCTGCCACGCCGCGCCCTGCCGAGGGTGCCGTGCCCTGCCGCGCTCCAGCAAAGCGTGCTCCGGCGAACCGGGGTGCCACGTCTTCCGGCCCGCAGCGCACGCCAACGGCGCGCGGATAGCGGCAGCACACCTGGCCGTGGCACGCGCATGACCCTGGCACGCACATGGCGACAGCGCGCGTGCGCAGCGCAGGTGACCGCACTTCGCGCCCTGGCCTTGGCGCAGGCGACGGCAGCTCGCGTAACCGCAGCACAGGTGGCCGCAGCACGCGCATGGCCGTGGCGCGCACGTGGCTGCGGCGCACGTGGCGGCAATGTGCATGGCGACAGCGCGGGCGTCCGTGGCATGCGTGGGCCTCGCGCACGTGGCCCTCGCGCACGTGGCCCTCGCGCACATGGCCGTGGCATACGTGGCCCGCAGTGTGCGTGGGCTTGCGTGCGGGCGCGGCGTGGGGTGAGAGGCCACGGGAGGTCATCGGGTGGGGTTTCGGCGGGTGGCGCGGGACAGGGCCTGGGAGAGGCGGTGCTGGGCGCCGCCGCGCCACACGTGGCAGATGGCCAGGGCGAGGGCGTCGGCGGCGTCGGCGGGCTTGGGCATCTCGGCGAGCCGCAGCAGGCGGGTGACCATGGTGCCGACCTGTTTCTTGTCGGCGGTGCCGCTGCCGGTGATGGCGGCCTTGACCTCCGACGGCGTGTGCAGGGCCACGGGCAGGCCGCGGCGGGCCGCGCAGAGGATCGCGATGCCGGCCGCCTGCGCGGTGCCCATGACCGTGCGGACGTTGTGCTGGCTGAAGACCCGCTCCACCGCCACCGCGTCGGGACGTATCTCGTCGAGCCAGCGTTCGATGCCGGCCTCGATGCCGACGAGCCGGGCCCCGAGCTCCTCGTCGGCCCCGGTGCGCACCACTCCGACAGCCACGAGGCTCAGTGGTGCGCCCGGGCGCCCCTCGACCGCGCCGACGCCGCATCGGGTCAGCCCTGGATCGACGCCCATCACCCGCACCGGCCCCGCCCTTCCGTCGCCGAACATCTGTTCGGCATGAGACTTTACTCCGGCGAGGGTGGGCGCGCAGCGGGCCGCGAAGATCCGGCGAGCGTCCGGCGAGGTCAGAAGTAGTCGAGCATGTACGGCTTGGCGGCGAAGGCGGCGTCGAGTGCCTGGTCGTATCCGTCATGTCCGGTCATGAGGCCGGCGAGGCGGAGGGTGCGGGTGGGGATTCCGGCGTAGAGGGCGGAGAATCCGTTCACTGAGAGCGTGACGCCGGGCTGCTCGACGGGCGTCGCGGCGCCCGATCCGCCGGAGATGTCCAGCCGCCACGTGCCTCCGCCCCTGATCGGGTCGTCCACGGTCACGACGGCCTCGCAGGTCACGTGCGAGGGGAAGCCGCGCCGGGCCACGGCGGTGGCCACGTCCAGCACGCGGAACATCCAGCGCACCTGCTGGACCTGCTCCTTCGTCCGCTCGCGCAGCAGCCACAGCACCGGGTCGTCCGGCGCCACGGAGGCGACGACCTCGCGGGCGATCGTGGACGCGCTGCCGACCAGGGACCACAGGGCCCGCAGGGTCTCGGGGGAGGCGGCGACGATGTTCTCGACCTCCATGGCGTCGCCCTTCCACCGGTAGACGGCATAGCCGTCGTCGGCGAGGTAGAGGAAGTCGTCCTCGTTGGCGAGCCACAGGTTCCAGGTGTCCTCGTCCCAGGAGATGGCCCCGCTCGACCGGGCCGCGCCGTGCGCGCGGTGCAGGACGGCCATCAGCTCGGCCGCGTCGCCCGGCCCCATTCGGCGCAGCTTGACCGGCGCCGCCGGCCGGATCCCGCGCAGCGACTCGGCCGGCAGGCGCACGTTGTACTGGGCCCCGGCGTGCTCGTAGCCGACCCCGCGGTAGATGGCGGTGGTGGCCGGGAAGAGCGCGGAGACGGCGTCGCCGAGCTCGGCGGCGCGGTTGACGACCGCGCGCATGATCGTGGTGCCGACGCCGAGCCCGCGGTCCTCCGGGTTCACGGTGACGCCCGCGACCCCGGCCATCGGCTGCGGCTTGCCGTGCCACCACTGCGTGAACCTGCGCAGACGCGCCGCCGCGGCCAGCCGCGTGCCGTCGAACGCCCCCAGGTAACGCCCCTCCCCCAGCGCCGGGAGGACGGCCTTGCGCCACCTCTCCCTGTCGTCGGCCGACAGCGGGCCGAACGAGCGCTTACGCAGGTCAAGGACGTCGTCGAGATCTTCGGGAGTCAGGTCGCGTATTTCCACAAGCCGTCACCCTACGCAGCCGATGTGCGGGCGTGCGAGCGGTTTGTCTGGATCGCGAGCCGGTCGAGGTAGAGGAGCTGCGCGGCCACGAGAGCGGCCAGCGCGACGGCGACCACGACCAGCGGCGTGGCGGCGCCCAGGTCGGGCGCGGTCCCGTCGTAGCCGCTGAGCTGCTGCACCTGCGCGACCGGCGCGGTGAACATGCCCGGCTTCTGGATGACCAGCAGCGGCCAGAGCAGGTCGTGGGCGTTCACGAGGGTGACGGCGCCGGCCAGGATGCCCGCCATGGGCAGGGACGGCAGGAACACGCCGCCGAAGAAGTCGCCGTCCGCCCGTTCGGCCAGGCCCTTGCACAGGAGCGTGAGCACCAACAGCGCCGGGACGCTCACCAGCAGCGGCGGGATGAGCGCGGGGAAGGAGTCGATGAGGCCGAGGTTGTGGACGTTCTGCCAGTTCGCGACGGTCAGCGGGCCGGCGCCGACGAACAGCCAGGGGGCGAACGGCAGCAGCAGCCACTCGCTGGCGCGGCCGAGCGGGCGCAGGCCGCCGATGCCGAGCGCCGCCAGGTAGGCCACGCCGACCGACACGACCGCTCCGGTGATCGCGGGCGCCCAGGTGGTGAGCTGGGTGGTGAAGCTCCCGGCGGGGGTGGAGGGGGGTGAGGCGAGCACGCCGTCCATCCAGGGCCAGGCGAGGACGAGGGCGATCGCGATGACGACCACGAGCGCCCCGACGCTGGCCGCCACCCTCCCGGGGGCGGGCGCGGGGCCGATGAGGTTCCGTCGGGCATCGGGGACGGGGTGCGGGGCGTCAGGGTGATGCGCAGGCGCGCCGTCACCGCGACGACCGTGGCGACGATCCCCAGCACGCCGAGGATCACCCCCGTGAGGGCCGCCACGGACGCCCCAGGCCCGAACTGGGCCTGCCGGAAGGCGAAGTCGTACTGCAGCCCCGCCAGCGTCTCTGTGGCCCGCTGAGGGCCTCCCTTGGTGAGCACCAGGCCGAGCGAGAACGTCTGGAGCCCCACGGCGACCACGGCGAGCGCGACGAGCACCCCGACGACCAGCGTCGCGGGCCCGGGCGTGCCTCCGCGCAGGGCGGGCAGGAACGCGATCACGGCCAGCGCGCACACCACCCCGAACGTGCCGGCCGCGACGATCAGCCGCATCGTCCCCGGGGCGGTGCCGGGCTCGGTCAGCCCTTCGGCCAGCGTGGCCAGGCCCGACGCGTTCGGCATGAGGCCGCGCAGCCAGGCGCCGGCGACCGCCACCGGCGAGAAGACGACGACGGCGAGGGAGAGCGCGATCCGGCCCGCGCGGCGCGGCCACGTGCCCGCCCGGTCCAGCGCCAGCGCGAGCAGCGGCCCCACCACCACGGCCACCAGCAGCGGGATCACAGTGAGCGAGAGCGTGAACCCGAGCGCCTGCCAGAACCCGCTGTCGCCCAGCAGCTTGCCGTAGTTCGCCATCCCCACGTAGGTGCTCTCCCGCAGGACGCCGCCGCTCTGGAAGCTGAGCCAGATCGTCTGGGCGGTCGGCAGCACCAGGGTGATGAGCGCGCCGAGCAGCGCGGGCACGGCCAGGAGCCAGCCGAGGGCGGGCGGGACGACGAAAGCCTGAGGAGGGGTGGGGGAAGTCACGTCGCCAGACCCTACGCTGCCCCGGCCCCTCGCGCACGCCACGAAACGCGTTGCGCGGAAGTGGCCGTCATATGCCCGGATGTGCGGCGATGCCGGGATGAGCACCTTCACTACGGGCATGAGCGCCCTTCACAGAGGGCGAGCACGACCACAGAGGCGAGCACGACGGAGGGCCCGGCGCCGGCCGGGCCCTTCGCGTGATCCGCGTCCGTACGGGCTAGTCGAGCGCCGCCAGCACCTCGTCGGAGACGTCGAAGTTGGCGAAGACGTTCTGGACGTCGTCGCTGTCCTCCAGCGCGTCGATGAGGCGGAACACCTTCTTGGCGCCCTCCTCGTCGAGCGGCACGCTCATCGTCGGCAGGAAGCTGGACTCCGCCGAGTCGTAGTCGATGCCGGCGTCCTGCAGCGCCTTGCGCACCGGCACCAGGTCGCCGGCCTCGGAGACGACCTCGAAGGTGTCGCCCAGGTCGTTGACCTCCTCGGCGCCCGCGTCGAGCACGGCCATCAGCACGGTGTCCTCGTCGAGCCCGTCGGTCTTGGGCACGATCACGACGCCCTTGCGGTTGAACATGTACGAGACGGACCCGGGGTCGGCCAGCGAGCCGCCGTTGCGGGTGAGGGCGACGCGCACCTCGGAGGCGGCGCGGTTGCGGTTGTCGGTCAGGCACTCGATGAGCACCGCGACACCGCCGGGCGCGTAACCCTCGTACATGATCGTCTGCCAGTCGGCGCCGCCCGCCTCCAGGCCACCGCCACGCTTGCGCGCCCGCTCGATGTTGTCGTTGGGCACGGAGTTCTTCTTCGCCTTGAAGATGGC
Source organism: [Actinomadura] parvosata subsp. kistnae (assembly GCF_900323885.1). Taxonomy (GTDB): domain Bacteria; phylum Actinomycetota; class Actinomycetes; order Streptosporangiales; family Streptosporangiaceae; genus Nonomuraea; species Nonomuraea composti. The sequence continues at coordinate 120,729 of NZ_OOHJ01000015.1, forward strand.
GTCGAAGAGGGTGGGGTTGGCGTCCGGGTCAGGGCCACCGGTCCGGGCCGCCACTTCGATGTTCTTGATGAGCTTGGCGAACAGCTTGCCGCGCTTGGCGTCGAGCGCGGCCTTCTTGTGCTTCGTCGTCGCCCATTTGGAGTGGCCGGACATTACCTAGAGCTCCCTCACCATGTCTACGAAGTAACGGTGCACGCGTACGTCCCCGGTGAGCTCGGGATGGAACGACGTAGCGAGCAACGGCCCTTGACGGACCGCGACGATCCTATCCCCAGGCTCGCACCTGCCCAGCACTTCGACGTCCGCGCCGATGGATTCGACCCAGGGAGCCCGGATGAAGACCGCGTGCACCCGCTCCCCCGCGAAGTCGAGATCCGACTCGAAGGAGTCGACCTGGCGGCCGAACGCGTTGCGCCTGACCACCATGTCGATGCCGCCGATGGTCTGCTGCCCGGCGATGCCGTCCTCGATCCGGTCGGCCAGCATGATCATGCCGGCGCACGAGCCGTAGGCGGGCATGCCCTCCTTGACGCGCAGGCGCAGCGGCTGCAGCATGTCGAAGGTCTCGGCGAGCTTCCACATCGTGGTCGACTCGCCGCCGGGGATGACCAGGGCGTCGACCGCGTCCAGCTCGGCGGGGCGGCGTACGGCGGTGGCCGTGGCGCCTGCCTCCTGGAGCATGCGCACATGCTCGCGCACGTCTCCTTGAAGGGCGAGCACACCGATCGCGGGCACAGTCGATCCTTTCGTCCGGGTGTACGGGTTCCGAACATTCAACACCAGGAGGGCCGGACATCTTCCGGCCGGGGGACCGTCTCCGGGCGGAACGCCGCAGGCGGTGCACGCCTACAGGGCCATCTCGGCGTGGACGGGTTTGTGGTCCGACAGGGTGACGCCGCGGTCCACGTGGCAGCGCCGCACGCTGCCCTTGGGGGCGAAGAGGTAGTCGAGCTTCTTGCCCTCCCTGGTCCAGCCTCCGGTACGCCGCGCGCCCCGCTGGCCACACTCCTCGTACACGCGGTAGAAGGGGGCCACGGCGCGGCGGCCGGCGGCGCCGCCGTACCCGCTGTCGGGGGGTGAGACGTTGAGGTCGCCGCCGACGACGCTGCGGTAGCCCGGTTCGGCGGAGATCTCCAGCAGGCGTTCGAGCTGTTTGGTCCGGTACGGGGCGCCCGGCTGCCGGTCGTCGTAGGACGTGCCCGCGGACAGATGGGTGCCGCAGGCGCGGACCTTCCTGGCGGGCAGGTTCGCGCAGACGGCGGCGCGCCTGACGTACCAGGGCGGGGCGGGCAGCTCGTGGACCTCGAAGGCGACCCGCTCGCCCGCCACCGCGACCGCGACGCTCTGCGCGCCGCGCGGGCGGCCGAGCAGGTCGGGGTGGCAGGCGTACGGCTTGCCGTCGTGCGTGGTCAGGCCCCAGGAGGCGATCGACCAGGGCCTGCCCGTGTGCTGTTCGAGCCAGAGCTCCAGGGTGCCCGCCGCGCCCGTGCAGAACTCCTGGAGGAAGAGCACGTCGGTGCGGCGGGTGAGTGCCTGCCTGCCGATCTGCTCGGCCAGCTCGGCGGGGCCGGCCCGGTAGAGGCGGCACGCGGAGTTGGTGCCGGCGCAGACGTTCCAGGTCATCACGGACAGGGTCGCCCTCGCGGCCGGGTGCGGCTGCTGCGGTGCGGGCAGCATGCTCAGGCTCGCCAGGAGCAGCAGGACATGTCCCCACATGGTGGGACATGTTGTCACATGGTGGCTGCTGCCTGGGCGGTGTCGTGCACGACGTGATCCGCGTCAACGCGCGACAGGCTGCGCAGGTGGTGACGGCGGGCGTACAGGATGATCATGCCGACCGCGCAGCAGAGCGCCCCCAGCACGTACGGCACCGCCACCCCCACCTCCTCGCCCAGCTTCGTCGCGACGAACGGAGCCAGCGCGCCGCCCATCCAGCGCACGAAGTTGTAGCCCGCCGAGGCGACCGGCCGGGGAGCGTCGGAGACCTCCATGGCCGACTCGGTGAACACCGTGTTGTTCAGGCCGATCGGGATGCCGGACAGGATCGTGAACACGATGATCCCCGCGTGCCCCGACAGCGCGATGCCGATCTGGAAGACGGCCAGCAGGGCCAGCGCCAGGTGCAGCACGTTCACCGAGCCGATCCTGCGCTGCAGCGGCGGCGCCGCGAACACCGACGACAGCGCCACGCAGACGCCCCAGCCGAAGAAGACGGCGCCGATGCCGTACGCGGACATGCCGAGGATGAACGGCGTGAACGCCAGCACCGTGAAGAACGCGAAGTTGTAGAACAGCGCCGTGAACGCCGTCGTGGACAGGCCCCGTGCGCCAGCGCCCTGATGGGGGCGCTCAGGCGGGTCTTCCGCGCCGGCTTCGGCGTGGCCCTGAGCATCGTGGCGATCAGCACGAAGCCGACGGCCATGAGCGTGGCGGTGCCGAAGAACGGGGCCCGCCAGTTCCAGTCACCCAGCAGCGCGCCCACCAGCGGGCCCAGGGAGATGCCGAGGCCGAGCGCGGCCTCGTACAGGATGATCGCCGACTCCGCGCCCCCGCTGGCCGCACCCACGATCACGGCCAGGGCGGTGGCCACGAACAACGCGTTCCCCAGCCCCCAGCCCGCGCGGAACCCGACGAGCTCCGCGACGCTGCCGGACGTGCCGGCCAGCGCCGCGAACACGACGACCAGCACCAGCCCCATCAGGAGCGTGCGCTTGCCGCCGATCCGGCTCGACACCCAGCCGGTGATCAGCATGGCCACGGCGGTGACCAGGAAATAGCTGGTGAACAGCAGGGAGACCTGACTGGGGGTGGCCTTCAGACCCTGGGCGATGGACGGGAGGATGGGATCGACCAGCCCGATGCCCATGAAGGCCACGACCGCGGCGAACGCGGTGGCCCAGACGGACACGGGCTGGCGGAGGATTCCGCCGCCGGTTTGCATGTTGCTCCTTCTCCTACAGGCTCTCTTTATGAGCGGCCGAGCTTCGCCAGCACGGGCAGGGCGGCCGCGAGCGTGGCGCGCTCGTCCTCGGTGAGCGCCTCCAGCTCACGCGTGAGATGGGCGACCCTGGCCTGCCGTACGGCCCGCAGCCGGTCACGGCCCTCGACGGTGAGCTCGACCGTCCTGACGCGCGCGTCGGCCGGATCCGAGCCCCGCGCCACCAGGCCCGCGTCCTCCAGGCGGTTGATCTGGACGGTCATGGTGGGCAGCTGCACGGCATGCTCCTCCGCCAGCTCCGTCATCCGCCGCGGCCCCGCCTCCAGCGAGCCCAGGACGCCGTACTGCTGGCTGGTGACGGGCTGGCCGGCGACGGTGCGCCTGAGCAGGAGGACCAGGTGCCTGAGCACCGCCGAGACCTGCTCGGCCAGGTGGGTGGGATCGTCCCTCATACTTAGCCCAACTAACTTAGCCTGACTAATATTCCCCTCTTGCCGAAGCACGGAAGCCTGCGCCACCGACGCGACGGGCCGGCAATCGACCACACAGGAGAAGGGGCGCGGGAGGAGGCCGGGCGCCTGGGACAGGGCGCTGCGGGACGCGGCACGGGGCGCAGCGGGCATGAGGGCGAGCACGCAGAGCGGGGCGCAGGGCGGAGGGTGCAGCGCGGGGCGCGGGGCACAGGGCGCGGGGCGCGGGGCGCGGGGAAGCGTGGGCACGCACAGGAGGTGAGGCGTGCCCACGCTGGTCCGCCCTCCGCGAGCAGCCGAAATGCGGAGGAAAGGCGGAAGGAGAGGCGGAAGGAAAGGCGGACGAACCGGACGCCCCCTACGGCCGCTCGGTCTCCAGCCGCACCGTCTCCTCCACGGTCATGGCCCCCCGGCTGCGCAACGTCGGGTCCAACGGCCTCAGGTACGTCTGCTGCACCCCCGGCACCCGATCTTCGATGACGAACGTGGCCCGGGTGTAGACCGATCCCCCAGGCGTCTGCACCTGGGGCACGACCTTGAAGTCGGCCGACATCTGCGAGCGCTCGATCTTCGTCAGCACGTATCCCCGCTGGTTGTTGTAGAACTTCAGGTGCGGGTTGATGGCCAGGAACGGGTGGGATGCCGGGTCGGAGTCGGCGCCGTTGCCGCCGGTGGAGATCGACGTGGCGACCAGTTCGGAGCCGACGGTGGGCCCGGTGGGGTCGTCGTAGTCGAGTTTGAGGTCGCTGGCCCAGTGGGCGTGGACGTCGCCGGTGAGGACGACGGGGTTGCGGACCTGCGCGTCGATCCAGCCTTGGGTGATGCGGCGGCGGGAGGCGACGTAGCCGTCCCAGGCGTCCTGGGAGGTGACCTTGGCGGGGCCTTCGTTGTTGTCGCGCTGGGCGAAGAAGACCTGCTGGCCGAGGATGTCCCATTGGGCGCGGGAGTGGCGGAAGCCGTGCAGGAGCCATTCCTCCTGGGCGGCGCCGGTGATGGAGCGGGCGGGGTCGACGGCGGCGGGGCAGTCGCGGTAGCCGTCGCCGCAACCCTGGTCGTCGCGGTACTGGCGGGTGTCGAGCATGTGGAAGGTGGCCAGGCGGCCCCAGCGGATGCGCCGGTAGAGCTGCATGTCGATGCCGCGCGGGATGGAGGTGCGGCGCAGCGGCATGTTCTCGTAGTAGGCGCGGAAGGCGGCCTCGCGCCTGCTGAGGAAGTTCGGCTGGGGGATCTCCGGCTTTTCGGGCACCTCGTCGGCCCAGTTGTTGTCGAGCTCGTGGTCGTCCCACACGACGAGCCAGGGGGCGGCGGCGTGCGCGGCCTGGAGGTCGGGGTCGGCCTTGTACTGGGCGTGGCGCTGGCGGTAGTTGGCGAGGGTCTCGGTCTCGGGGCCTTCGTGGTGGCGGACGTTGCCGCCGGGGATGGTGTAGCTGTTCTTGGTGTATTCGTACTGGTAGTCGCCGAGGTGCAGCACGAGGTCGGGGTGCTCTTCGGCCAGGCGGCGGTACGAGGTGAAGTAGCCGTGCTCGTACTGGGCGCAGGAGACGAAGGCCATGGCGAGGGCGCCGCCGTAGGAGAGGGGGTGCGGCGCGGTGCGGGCGCGGCCGAGCGGCGAGACGTACGGGCCGACGCGGAAGCGGTACCAGTATTCGCGGTCGGAGCCGAGCCCCTGCACCTCGACGTGGACGCTGTGTCCCCATTCGGGGGCGGCGACGGTGGCGCCGGCGCGCACGACGCGGCGGGCGCGTTCGTCGGCGTAGATCTGCCACTGCACGGTGAAGGGCCGCTGCGGCATGCCGCCGAAGCCGTCCTCGGCGAGGGGCTGCTGGGCCAGTCTGGTCCAGATGACGAAGCCCTCGCTGTCGGGGTCGCCGCAGGCGACGCCGAGCGTGAAGGGGTCGGTGGTCAGGCCGCGCGAGGCGAGGCTCTGGGCGCTCTCGGCCTCAGGAGAGGGGTCGGCGTGCGCGGCACCCGCGGGGATCGCCGCGGCGGCGCCCGCGGTTAAGCCGGTGACGAGGAAGTGCCTGCGGTTCAGCTTGGACACGGGTGGCTCCCGGGACGATCAAGGGGGCGAGCAGAGGAAGATCAGGGGACGAGGGCTGCCCCGTAGCTTGACTGAGCATCATGACCACCCGGTGAACTCCACACAACACCAAAAAGGCGACATCCTTCGCGGATGCCGCCTTATCTGGCAATTTTCATCGTCAGCCCCCGCCGGGCCCTACCGGCCCGCCAGGGGTGATCGTCTCACGCGTCCAGCGCGATGACCTGCAACGACGCGCCCGGTTACCAGCCGCGCTCGGCCAGCCGGTGCGGCTGCGGGATCTCGTCGACGTTGATGCCGACCATGGCCTCGCCCAGGCCGCGCGAGACCTTGGCGATGACGTCGGGGTCGTCGTAGAACGTGGTGGCCTTGACGATGGCCGCGGCCCGCTTGGCCGGGTCGCCCGACTTGAAGATGCCCGAGCCCACGAACACGCCCTCGGCGCCGAGCTGCATCATCATCGCGGCGTCGGCGGGGGTGGCGATGCCGCCCGCGGTGAACAGCACGACCGGCAGCTTGCCGGTCTTGGCGACCTCGGCGACCAGCTCGTACGGGGCCTGAAGCTCCTTGGCGGCGACGTAGAGCTCGTCCTCGGGCAGCGAGGTGAGCCGCTTGATCTCGGCCCGGATGGTGCGCATGTGGGTGACGGCGTTGGAGACGTCGCCGGTGCCGGCCTCGCCCTTGGAGCGGATCATGGCCGCGCCCTCGGTGATGCGGCGCAGGGCCTCGCCGAGGTTGGTGGCGCCGCACACGAACGGCACGGTGAACTGCCACTTGTCGATGTGGTTGGCGTAGTCGGCCGGGGTGAGCACCTCCGACTCGTCGACGTAGTCGACGCCGAGCGACTGCAGCACCTTGGCCTCGACGAAGTGGCCGATGCGGGCCTTGGCCATGACGGGGATCGAGACGGCGTTGATGATGCCGTCGATCATGTCGGGGTCGCTCATGCGCGACACGCCGCCCTGGGCGCGGATGTCGGCGGGCACGCGCTCGAGGGCCATGACGGCCACCGCTCCGGCGTCCTCAGCGATCTTGGCCTGCTCGGGGGTGACGACGTCCATGATGACGCCGCCCTTGAGCATCTCGGCCATGCCGCGCTTGACGCGCGCGGTTCCGGTGACGGGGGTGCTTTCTGGCGTGCTGGTCGACACGGTCATCCTCACGGGCTCTCACGGCGATTCTGTAGGTCTTTCAAGCCCATCGTAGGTCCTGGAGGACCCCTCCCCCGACATGCCAAGATGTCAGGATTCGGCCACCGAGTTCTACGGAATGACAGGCTTGCGGCTGGCGAGGGCGACCCAGACCTGGCCGGGGGCGAAGTTCATCGGCTCGCCGCTCTCAGTGGTGAACGTCGTGCCGCTCTCCTCCGATTCCCGCTCCCACCGCGCCTTGAAAGCTTTACCGTCGCGCAGCACGATCGCCGAGCCCTTGCCGGTGGTGTGGACCAGCGGCGTGTAGCTCTGGTTCTTGTCGTGGAACTCCGAGCGCTCGGTCTTGGTGTACTGGACCACTATGGTCGGGGCGCCGAGCTGGCCGCCCTCGGCGGCCATGTCCTTCTTGCCGTCCTGCCAGATGAGCCACTGCTTCTTCTCCTCCGACCAGGCGAAGGTGAAGCGGGCGGCAGGCCACTTGACGGTGTACGACTTCTTGTCCACCCCGCCCTCGGCCGGGGCGTCGCCGAAGGTGAAGCCGATGTCCTTGGCCTTGGTCGCCTTGGGGGCCTTGGCCAGGAGCTGCTTGGTGTTGGCGAACAGGTTGTAGGGGGCGAAGCGGCCGGGCTGGCGGAAGTACGCGCCGGGGTTGCGGGTGTCGCCCACGTCGAACAGCGACGCCTGGGCGATGAACGGCAGCATCTTGGTCTGCGCGCCCGAGTACGAGAAGGCGGGCTTGCCGAACATCGGCGCGATGTGCAGGTCGGAGATGCGCGCGCTGCGCACGGGCCCCACCTTCGGCGGCAGCTTGGAGGAGAAGATCGCCATGAGCCGGGTCAGCCCGGCCTCGACCTGCTCGATGTAGACGATGTCGGCGCTCTTGAGCCCGAGCTGGGGCTTGCCGGCCGCGGTGTTCTCGATCTTCACGGCCAGTACGGGCTTCAGCGCGTCGTACGGCTTGCCGGTGAACGGGTGGGCCTTGACCTCTTCCTGCTCCTCGCTGGGCGCCGCCGTGGCGGACGGCGCGGGCGCCTGGCCGGCCGCGGGATCGTCCGAGGAACAGGCCGCCACCGGCAGCAGCACGGCCGCTCCGGCCAGGTAGACCGAGATCATCCGGGGTAGCCGCACGTGTAACTCTCCTCGCTTCAGCCCGAAAAACGGGATGAAGCTTACTGGCTTCCCCAAATCAGGTCATTCAGTTGCCATAGCTGCGGGCGGATTGTCATCAATCTCGAAGAATTGCGGGTATTCGGTGTGCCCGGCCAGGCGCAGCGTCCTGGCGAGCCAGCGGTCCTGCGCCGCCCGCGTCACCGCGACCGCGTTGTTGAAGAAGCGGCGCGAGTAGACCACCTTGGCCACCGCCGCGTCGAGCTCCTCCAGCAGCTCACGGCCGCCGGGCGACTCCGCCAGCTTCTCCCTGAACCGCTCCTGGTCCACCACCGCGCGCAGCGTGCGCGACAGGTCGCTCTCGGCGTGCTCGCGCTCCTCGGGGCCGGCCGACCTGGCCTCGTGCGCCGCCGCGGCCAGCACCAGGGACGTGGCCGGGTCGAGCAGCCGCGAGCCGGCCAGCTCCAGCACGACCGCGCGGCGCCGCATCAGCGCCGCGTCCAGCGACTCCTGGGCCAGCTCAAGGCGGATGTGCAGGCGGTCCAGCCGCCCGGCCCGCCAGGAGATGTAGACGGCCGTGAGCACGACCACGATGCCCACGATCAGCACGATCATGGTGGATGTCACAGATCTTCCTCCACGCGCCCCGCGCCGCTCGTGGTGACGGTCTCGTAGACGCGCACGACGTCGCGCGCCACCGTCGACCAGTCGTACTTGCGCACCGCGACCAGCGCCTCGGCGGCCAGCTTGGCGCGCCGCTCGGGCGCGTCGAGCAGCGCGGCGGCCTCGCGCGCCAGCGAGGCGGGGTCGCGGTTGGCGAACAGCGCGCCCGCCTGCCCGTCGCCCAGCACCTTGCGGAACGCCGGGATGTCGCTGGCCAGCACCGTCGCCCCGGACGCCATCGCCTCGGCCAGCACGATGCCGAAGCTCTCGCCCCTGGTGTTGGGCGCCACGAACACGTCGACGGAGTGGTAGGCGCGGATCTTGTCGGCCTCGCTGACCATGCCCAGCACGGTCACGCGGTCGCGGAACTCCTTGGGCACCTTGTCGTAGACGTCCTTCTCGTCGCCGGGCCCGGCGATGAGCAGCTTCACGTCGGGCCGCTCGGCCGCCAGCGTGCGGAAGGCGTCGAGCAGGATCGGCAGCCCCTTGCGCTCTTCGTCCATGCGGCCGAGGAAGCCGAGCGTGGAGCCGTCGGGGCCCCATCCGTCGAGCGGCTCGGCCTCGGTGTAGCGGGCGACGGTGACGCCGTTGGGGATGAGCACGGTGTCGCCGCCGAACTGCTCGACCAGGCTCTTGCGGGCCGCGTCGGAGACCGCGATGCGGCCGCTGAGCTTCTCCAGCGCGCTGCGCAGCAGCGGCTCGGCCACCGCGATGGCGCGCGAGCGGGTGAACGAGGCGTGGAAGGTGGCCACGATCGGCCCCTTGGCGGCCCAGCAGGCCAGCACGCCCAGGCTCGGGATCAGCGGCTCGTGGATGTGCAGCACGTCGAAGTCGCCCGTACGGACCCAGCGCCGCACCCGCGCGGCCGACAGGAACCCGAACGACATCCGGGCCACCGACCCGTTGTACGGCACGGGGATCGCCCGCCCGGCGCCGGTCACGTACGGGGGAAGCTCCTCGTCGTCGGCCGCGGGCGCGATGACCGACACGTCGTGGCCCTGCGCCATCAGGGCCTGGGCCAGGTCGTCGATGTGCTGCTTGACGCCGCCGGGGACGTCCCACGCGTACGGGCAGACGATGCCGACCCTCATCGGGGCTCCAGGTCGTCGAGCCAGAGCCGCTGCAGCATGTGCCAGTCTTCGGGGTGCTCGGAGATGCCCTTCTCGAACACGTCGGCCAGGCCCTGCGCCACGGCGGCGACCTTCTCCTGCCGGCTGCCCTCGGCGGGGACGGGCAGCTCGGGGTGGATGTGGATGCCCCAGTCGTCGCCGACGAAGTAGACGGTGGCGGGCAGCAGCGCCGCCCCGGTCTGGACGGCGAGCAGCGGCGGCCCGGCGGGGTATTTGGTGGTGGCGCCGAAGAAGGTGACCTCGATGCCGCTCTTGGTCAGGTCGCGCTCGGCGGGCAGGCAGACGACGCCGCCCTTGCGCACCCGGCTGGCCAGGGTGCCGAAGTTGTGGCCGTCGCCGCCGGTGAGCGGCAGCACCTCCATGCCGAGCCCTTCGCGGAAGGCGACGTACCGGCGGAACAGCGACTCGGGCTTGAGCCGCTCGGCGACGGTGGTGAACGGGTGGCCCACGCCCACCAGCCAGGCCCCCGCCTGGTCCCAGTTGCCCATGTGCGGCAGCGCTAACACCACGCCCCGGCCGGCGGCCACGTTGTCGTGGACGTGCTCGGCCCCGATGACGTGGGTGCGGCGGACGATCTCGCCGCGGTCCATGGACGGCAGCCGGAAGATCTCGTGGAAGTAGCGGAAGTAGGAGCGCATCCCGGCCCTGCTCAGCTCGCGCAGCTCGGGGCTGTCGGCGGGCAGCCCGGTCACCCTGGCGAGGTTGGACTCCAGCCTGCGCACGGACTTGCCGCGCCGGCTCCAGACCCGGTCGGCCAGGAAGCGGAAGACCGCCGCCGTCGGGCGCTGGGGCAGCAGCGGCACCAGCGTCCAGCCCGCCGCGAACCCGGCCGCCACGACCCGGTCACCGATGGACACCTTTTCGCTCATCGCTCCCTCGTCTGTGTCTGCTGGTACACGGCCACCACGCGCTGGCCGACGGTGATCAGGCTGGCCACCGCGAGCAGCCACATGCCCGCGGGCAGGATGTACGGCACGCCGAGCCCCGAGAAGCAGGCGGCGACGAGTGCCACCACCAGCCGCTCCGGCCGTTCGGCCAGCCCGACGTCGGCCGTCAGCCCGAGCCCTTCGGCCCTGGCCTTGGCGTAGGAGACCACGGCGCCCGCAATCAGGCACACCAGCGTCACGGCGGCCATCAGGGTGTCGTGGACGGAGATGAAGTACATGATCAGGCCGGCGAAGATGGCGGCGTCGGCGACCCGGTCGAGCGTGGAGTCGAGGAAGGCCCCCAGGTGCTGCCCCCCTTCCCGCCGAGCCGGGCCACCACGCCGTCGAGCAGGTCGAACAGCACGAAGACGGTGATCACGAGTGCCCCCCAGGTGAGGTGCCCCAGGGGGAAGAAGAGCAGGGCGGACACGACGGTGCCGAGGGTGCCGACCGCCGTGACGGCGTTCGGGCCGATCCCGCGGCCGACGAGGGCCCTGCCCAGCGGGGTGAGTATCCGGGTCATGGCCGGGCGCAGGAGTTTGAGCATCGCCGTCCGATCGTAGGCCATGGCGAGCCTGACAACTTTCTTTGCCCCGCCCCCCTTGTGATATCCGCCACACGGGTATTTGGTGAACACACCGCGTCCATGCGGTTGACAGCACCCTCCGCGCGGGCGCGGCGTCGAACGACAACCGACGACGCGGGAGGCCGATGTGGCGGAAAGAAACTCTGGTGGCGCCGTAGGAGCCGCGGGCAGGGCACCCGCGGCCGACAGGGCGGATGCGATACGCAATGTCGTGCTTGTCGGCCACTCGGGAGCGGGTAAGACGACCCTCGTCGAGCAGCTGCTTGCCGCGACGGGCACCATTCAGCGCCCGGGACGGGTGGAGGACGGCAACACGGTCAGCGACTTCGACGAGGTGGAGGTCCGGCAGCAACGCTCGGTCAACCTCGCCGTCGCGCCACTCGTGCACAACGGCATCAAGATCAACCTTCTCGACACCCCCGGCTACGCCGACTTCGTGGGCGACCTGCGCGCGGGGCTGCGCGCGGCGGACGCGGCGCTGTTCGTGGTGTCGGCCTCCGACGGGGTGGACGGCCTGACGCGGATGCTCTGGGAGGAGTGCGCGCAGGTCGGCATGCCGCGCGCGGTCGTGATCACCAAGATCGACCATCAGCGGGCGGACTTCGACGAGGTGCTCGCCACCTGCCAGGACGTCTTCGGCGACGGCGTCGCGCCGCTCTATCTCCCGGTGATCACCAACGGTCACGTGAACGGGCTGATCGGGCTGCTGACGCAGAAGTTCTACAACTACGCCACGGGCGCGCGCACGGAGAAGGATCCGGGCGCCGAGTACGAGGCGCAGATCGAGGAGCACCGCGGCACGCTGATCGAGGGCATCATCCAGGAGAGCGAGGACGAGTCGCTCATGGAGCGCTACCTCGAGGGCGAGCCGATCGACACGAAGGTGCTCATCGACGACCTGGAGAAGGCCGTCGCGCGCGGCAGCTTCTACCCGGTGCTGTGCAGCGGTCTCGGGGTGGGCGCGCAGGAGCTGCTGGAGCTGATCACGCAGGGCTTCCCGTCCCCGCTCGAACATCCCATGCCCGAGATCACCGACCTGTCCGGCAAGCCGGTCAAGGGCATCACGTGCGATCCGGAAGGGCCGCTCGTGGCCGAGGTCGTCAAGACCACCAGCGACCCGTACGTGGGCCGCATCAGCCTCGTCCGCGTCTTCTCCGGCACCCTGCGCCCCGACATGACCGTGCACGTCTCGGGGCACGGCCTGGCCGAGCGCGGGCATGAGGACCACGACGTGGACGAGCGCATCGGCACGCTGACCTGCCCGCTGGGCAAGCAGCAGCGCAACATCGCCAAGGGCTCCGCGGGCGACATCGTGGCGGTGGCCAAGCTGTCGCGCGCCGAGACCGGCGACACGCTGTCGGAGGTGGAGCGCCCGCTGCTGATGACGTCGTGGACGATGCCCGACCCGCTGCTGCCCGTGGCGATCAGGGCCAAGTCCAAGGCCGACGAGGACAAACTGTCGCAGGCGCTCGGCCGGCTCGTGGCCGAGGACCCGACGCTGCGGCTGGAGAACAACGCCGAGACCCGTCAGCTCGTCCTGTGGTGCATGGGCGAGGCGCACACCGACGTGCTCCTCGACCGCCTGGCCAAGCGGCACGGCGTGGAGGTCGAGCGGATCGAGCTGCGGGTGCCGCTGCGCGAGACGTTCGGCGGCAAGTGCCAGGCGATGGGCCGCAACGTCAAGCAGACCGGCGGCCACGGCCAGTACGCCATCTGCCACCTGGAGGTCGAGCCGCTGCCGTCCGGCGGCGGGTTCGAGTTCGTGGACAAGATCGTGGGCGGCGTGGTGCCGCGGCAGTTCATCCCGTCGGTGGAGAAGGGCGTGCGGGCCCAGATGGAGCGGGGCGTCGTCGCCGGCTATCCGATGGTGGACGTGCGGGTCACCCTGTACGACGGCAAGGCGCACTCCGTCGACTCCTCCGACATGGCCTTCCAGATCGCGGGGCAGCTCGCGCTCAAGGAGGCGGCCTCGAAGGTCCCGACCCTGCTGCTGGAGCCCGTGGACGAGCTGTCGGTGCTGGTGGCCGACGACTACGTCGGGTCGGTGATGTCCGACCTGTCGTCGCGGCGCGGGCGGGTGCTGGGCACCGAGCCGGTCGGCACGGGCCGCACCCTGGTCAAGGCCGAGGTGCCGGAGCTGGAGATCACGCGGTACGCGATCGACCTGCGGTCCATGTCACACGGCACGGGCACGTTCACCAGGACGTTCCTGCGCTACGAGCCGCTCCCGCCGAACCTCGCGAGCAAGGTGGCGGCCGAGGATTGAGGCCCCGTGGAAGAGCCGGGAGGGATTCGTCCCTCCCGGCCCACTTGTACGCATATATAACAAAAGTGTTGCGACTTGATTTCGGTTTCTCGTCCCGAGCATGCCGGAGCGGGTGTCACACTGGGTGGCACTATGCGAACTGGACGCCCACTCCTGGCCGCTGCCGCTCTGGCCGTCGCCACCACGACGGCCGCCTACGTCTTCGGCCCCGAGAGCCCCGCAGCGAGCGAGAAGAAGACGACCGTCGCCGCGCCCCCCGCCGCGGCCTGCAAGGCCGATGCCCGCTACCCCAAGCGTGAGCTGCGCGGGGTGTGGATCGCCACGACCCAGAACATCGACTGGCCCACCAAGGCGGGGCAGAGCGCCGACAGGCAGAAGGCCGACTACGTCAAGATCCTCGACAGCGCCGCGAAGCGGAATCTCAACGCGGTGTTCGTCCAGGTCAGGCCCGCCTCCGACGCTCTCTACAAGAGCTCGCTGGAGCCCTGGTCGCAGTATCTGACCGGCACCGCGGGCAAGGACCCGGGCTGGGACCCGCTGCCGTTCCTCATCGACGAGGCGCACAAGCGCGGCATGGAGTTTCACGCCTGGTTCAACCCCTACCGCGCCTCCTACGGCGACAGCACCGCCGCGCTGCCGGCCGGCCACCCGGCCCGCCGGCACCCCGACTGGACCGTCAAGTACGGCGGCCGCCTCTACTACAATCCCGGCCTGCCGGCCGTGCGCGAGCACGTGACCAAGGTCATCACCGACGTCGTCGACCGCTACGACGTCGACGGCGTGCACTTCGACGACTACTTCTACCCCTACCCGGTGGCGGGGGCGAAGTTCGACGACACCGCCGCCTTCCGCAAGTACGGCAAGGGCGAGAAGCTGGCCCAGTGGCGGCGCGGCAACGTCAACAAGCTCGTCGCGCAGGTCGACAAGGCCGTCCACGCGGCGAAGCAGCACGTCAAGTTCGGCATCAGCCCGTTCGGCATCTGGCGCAACAAGGCGCAAGACCCGACCGGCTCCAGCACGTCGGGCATGTCCGCGTACGACTCGATCTACGCCGACGCCCGCGCCTGGATCAAGGCGGGCACCGTCGACTACGTCCTGCCGCAGCTCTACTGGCCGCGCGGCCACAAGCTGGCCGACTACACCACGCTGGTGCGCTGGTGGTCCGACGAGGTCAAGGGCAGCGACGTGCAGCTCTACATCGGCCAGGGCCTCTACCGGGTCGGCGCCAAGGACGACAAGGCGTGGCTCAAGGCCGGCGAGATGGCCGGGCAGGTGGGCGTCAACCGCGCGAGCAAGCAGGTCGACGGCGCCGTCTACTTCAGCGCCAAGAACCTGATGGCCAACCCGCTCGGCTCGATGGACCGCGTCAGCAAGAGCTACTACAGCCGTCCGGCGCTGCTGCCGCTGAACGACTCGCTCGGCGGCTCGGCCCCGGCCGCGCCCGGCGGCGCCAAGGCCGACGGGTCCCGGCTGTCGTGGCAGCCGTCGGAAGGCGCCCGGTCCTACGCCGTGTACCAGGTGCCCAAGTCCGGCAAGGACTGCCACACCACCGACGCCCGCAACCTGGTGGCCGTGGTGAGCGAGCCGTCCTACACGGCGAAGTCGGCGGGCACGTACCTGGTCACCTCGCTCGACCGCCTGCACCACGAGAGCAAGGCCGTGAAGGTGAAGGTGGACTGAGGTCGGGCGGAAAGGCCGGTCGGAATCGACCGGCCTTTCCGCATTTTTCGGGCCATGCTGGATCTCATGCGGTTGATCCACCTTCTGTCCTCCGCCGTCGTGACCGTGCTCCTGCTGGCCTGGGTCGGCCTCCCGGGCGAGCACGTCACCACCACGCTCGCGAAACCCTCCTGGCCCTGGCGCCCGGACGGGCTGGGAACGCCGGCCATCGACGTCGTCGGCAAGGTCCCCTTCGCCGCCGAGGTCTTCGGCGACGTGGCGGTGGTCCCCCGGTACGGCCCGCGCGTGGGCCTGGCCGCCGCGCGGGTCACCGACGGGTCCCCGGTCTGGCGGTACGAGAACGCCTGGAGCGACGACAGCGTGGGGCACGTGCGGGTGGACGATCGCCGCATCGCCGCCGTCTGGCGCGACGGCCGGGTCACCCTGCTCGACGTGCCGGACGGCCGCGTAGTCTGGCGGGCCGACCTGCCCGACGGGCCCTACCACCAGGCCAACCGGGCCTACGACGAGGAGTGGGGCGCGGCCTGGGAGCTGTCCCTGGCCGCGGACGGCTCCGTCCCGATCGTGGTGGTGGCGCACGAGGGGCGGATCGACGCGGTGGACGGCCGCACGGGGGCGATCCGGTGGTCGTACCCGCCGCGCGGGTCCGCGGCGTGCTTCGACGGCGCCCGCGGCGAGGGCGAGGTCGTGATGGTCTTCCAGCGTTGCCCCGGGCCGACGCCCCACGTCATGCTCGACGCCGGCGACGGGCGGCCGCGGTGGCGCTTCGACGGCGGGGAGTGGTACCACGCGCGGGCGCTCGGCGCCGGCCGCCTGGCGTGGGTGGACGGATCCGGCGGCCTCAACGTCAGCCGGGCCGCGGACGGGCGGCTCCTCTGGCGCGTCCCGTCGGCCGGGCTGAAGGACAACCCGTACGGGACCGACATGGGGGTGTCGGCCGAGCTCGTGACCGTGGTCGCGGACCGCCGGGTGACCGCCTACCGGATCGCCGACGGCGCCGTCGCCTGGCGGCGCGACCGGGTGGGCGGTGACTCCGCCGTGCTGACGGACGGCACGTACACCTACGTCGCCGAGGACGCGACGACGCTGCTCAAGCTCGACGCCCGCACCGGACGGGTCGTCGACCGCCACCGCTTCGCGGCCGACATCACCCTGGAGTGGCTGCGGGGCGGCCTGGCGGGCATCAACGTGGGCGTCGGCGACGACGTGCTGGTCGGCTGATCTCCCCGCCTCCGCGAACGCACCGGCCGCTGCTTCAGCGTTCGCAGGCGCGCCACGCCCGGCCCAACGCGGCCACCGCCTGGTCGGTGAGGTCGGGCGGCAGGGCGAAGCTGAGGCGCAGCCGGTCGCGGTGGCGGCCGTCCGGGGAGAACAGGGAGCCGGGCGCGACCGCCACCCCGTGCTCGCGGGCCGCCACCGCGAACCGGTCGGTGTCCGTGCCGGGCAGCCGCGCCCACACCGACAGGCCGCCCGCCGGCCGCTCCCACGCCCACTCGGGCAGGTGGGCCGACAGCGCGGCCAGGCAGTGCTCCCTGCGCCGGGCCAGCTCGGCCAGCCATGGCTCGACGGGGTTGCGTTCGAGCAGGTCGGCGGCGAGCCGCTGGGCGACGGCGCTGGTGGCGAGGTCGGCGTCCACCTTGGCCTCGGTCAGGCGGGCCAGCAGCGGCTCCGGCGCGCTCACCCAGCCCACCCGCAGCCCGCCCCACAGCACCTTCGACAGGGAGCCGACGGTGACGGTGCCGTGCGGGTGCGCCAGGGCCAGCGGCCCGGGCGGCGGCGCGCCGTCGAACACCAGGTCCGCCAGCGTCCGGTCCTCCACCACGGTCACGTCCGCGTCCCTGGCCAGCTCGGCGACGTGCCGCAGCGGCGACACCGTGCCCGTCGGGTTGTCGACGCAGGAGGCGTACACGGCGGCGGGCCGGTGCCGGGCGATCGCCTCCTCCACGGCGGCGGGGACGGTCAGGTCCACGGGCACCGCGTGCGCCCCCGCCCGCCGGAACGCGCTCAGCGCGCCGCCGTAGGCCGGATCGCCCACCAGCACGCGGTCTCCGGCGCGCAGCAGCACGCGGGCGGCCAGGTCGATGCCCTGCTGCGCCCCGGCGGTGACGAGGATCCGCCCGGGGCCGGCGATCCCCGAGGTGCCGGTCGCCAGCAGGGCCCGCAGCCGGGGGTCGCCCATGGCGTCGTACCCGTGCCCGCTCGGGGCCCGCAGCAGGTCGGCCGGGTCGATCGGGGGCAGCACCAGGTGCGAGGGGTCGGGGACCACGGAGGTGGACAGGTCCGCGCCGACGGCCCCCGCCTGGAGGAGGCCGCCGAACGAGGGCGTGCCGAGCACGTACGTGCCGCTGCCGTGCCGCCGCTCGCACAGCCCCTCCTCGCACAGGGCGTTGAACGCCGCCGCGACCGTCCCCCTGCTGACCCCGACCGCCTGGGCCAGGTCGCGCTCGGACGGCAGGCGGGTGCCGGGGCTGATGAGGCCCGTCTGGGCGAGGTCGGCGAGCGCGCCGGCCAGCCGCCGGCTGGGCGGACCCTGGTGGAGGCGCAGGCGGTCGCGGACGAGCGTGACGAGGGTGTCTTCCCTTCCCATAGCCACCATTATCCCGATACTGTGCCACTTACCGCGCAATTGGCCCAATCTAATGTCGCTGAGCCGGGCCACTGGAGGAAGGAGTGCGGGTGGAGGAGTCCAAGTTCATCTGGATGGACGGCGAGCTCGTGCCGTGGGGCGAGGCCCGGGTGCACGTGCTGTCGCACGCCCTGCACTACGGCACCGCCGTCCTCGAGGGCACCAGGGCGTACGAGACGGCGCGGGGGCCGGCCGTGTTCCGGCTCGACGACCACCTGCGGCGGCTCATGGCCAGCGCCAGGATCATCGGGCTGGCGATGCCGTACCCGGTGGAGGAGCTGCGCGAGGCGACGCTGCGCACGGTCGCCGCGAACGGCCGGCCGTCCTGCTACATCCGCCACCTCGCGCACCGCGGCTACGGCGAGATGGGCATCGCCGCGCGCGGCTGCCCGACCAGCGTGTCCATCGCCACCTGGGAGTGGGGCGCGCTGCTCGGCTCCGGCGTGCGGCTGATGACCAGCTCCTGGCGGCGCAACGACCAGACGGTCGTGCCCACCGCCGCCAAGGCCACCGGCCCGTACCTGAACTCGGTGCTGGCCAAGCAGGAAGCGCTCGACGCCGGCTACGACGAGGCCGTGCTGCTGAACGCGGCCGGCTACGTCAGCGAGTGCACGGGGGCGAACCTGTTCGTCGTCCGCGACGGGGTGCTCGCCACGCCGCCCGACAGCGCGGGCGCGCTGGCCGGGCTCACGCAGGACACCGTGGAGCGGCTGGCCGCCGACCTCGGCCTACCCGCCGTCAGGCGCGAGCTGATGCGCTCCGACCTGTACGCCGCCGACGAGGTCTTCCTGTGCGGTACGGCCGCCGGGATCGTGCACGTGTCGTCGGTCGACCGGCGGGAGCTCGGCGAGGGCCCCGGCCCGGTGACGGCCAGGCTGAGCGACGCCTACGACGCCGTCGTGCACGGCCGGGACGACCGTTACCAGCACTGGCTCACCCCGGTGGCCGCCTGAGAGCACCGCCGGGCGGCGAAAGACGGCTTCCCGCACCCTCCGCACATGAGAGGGTAGTCGCGTCTGGTGGCGCCGGAGCATGACCTTGCACTACCCCGCTCGGCCGTGCCACAGGAACGCTGCGATCACGGGAGGTCATCGGAGTGAGGCGCGCGCTGGTCGTGCTGGCCGTGCTGGTCGGTCAGGCGATACTGGGTCACGCCCTGTTCATCGGCCCCGCCTCGGCGGGGTCCGCGCGGGCGGAGGGGCGGGTGGCGCTGCTCGGGGTGCCCGGCCTGCACTGGAACGACCTGACCCCGTCCGACACGCCCAACCTGTGGGCCCTGGCCAGGTCCAGCGCGATCGGCTCCCTGTCGGTCCGCACGGTCGGCAACGTGACCTGCCCCTACGACGGCTGGCTCACCGTGTCGGCGGGCACGCGGTCGGCGGCCGGCTACGCGTGCGGCGCGCCGCCACGGCCGGAGCAGCGCGGCGCGGGCGCCGTCATCCCCGACTACCGCTACCTCATCGACGTCGCGGGCCAGCGCACCGCGGGCACCCTGGGCGAGACGCTGAAGGCGGCCGGGCGGTGCTCGATCGCGATCGGCCCCGGCGCGGCGCTGGCGCTGGCCGACCAGCAGGGCGCGGTGGCGCGCTACCACGCCTCGCCGCTCCAGGTGAAGACGGCCGATCTGGAGCAGTGCCCGATGGTCGCGATGGACGTGGACGACCTCGTCCAGCCGTACCTGGCGGGCGAGCCCGACCGGCTGCCCAAGGTGCCGGAGAAGCTGCCCGCCGCCGAGCGCCGCGACGCGCTGCGGCTGGCCGACACCAAGGCCGGCGCGCTGCTGTCGGTGCTGCCCGCCGGCACCACCGTGCTGCTGGCGGGCCTGGCCGACCACGGCTCCGTGCCGCACCTGCGGGTGGTGGCGCTGCGCGAGCCGGGCGCCGAGGGCCGGGTGCTGGGCGCCGCCTCCACGCGCAGGGACGACATCTCCATCCTGACCGACCTGACCGCCACCGTGCTCGACAAGCTGGGCGTGGCGGTGCCGAGCACGGTCGTGGGCGCGCCGCTGCGGCTGGGCGAGCGGGCCGCCACGTTCGAGGCGCTGGTCGAGCGGCTGCGCAGCGCCGACGCCACCGCGCAGACCATGCGCTCGGCCAAGGCCGCCTACTTCACGGCCCTGGCGGTCTTCCAGGTGCTGTTCTACGTCCTGGCGTTCCTGCTGCTGCGCCGCCGCAAGGGCCTGCCCTGGGTGCGCCGCGCGGCGGTGGCGCTCGCGGCCCTGCCGGTCACCTCGTTCCTGGTCAACCTCCTGCCTTGGGACAACCACCTGGAGCTGTTCGGCGGCATGGTGGCCTGGTGGGCGGCGATCACCGCGCTGGCGCTGGCCGGGCCGTGGCGGCGCCGGCCGCTCGGCCCGCTGGCCGTGGTCGCCGCGGTCACCGCCCTCACGCTCGTCGGCGACCTGCTCACCGGCACCACCCTGCAGCTCAACAGCTTCATGGGCTACAGCGCCGAGCAGGGCGCCCGCTACTTCGGCCTGGGCAACATCCCGTTCGCGCTGCTGGCCACCGGCACGCTGCTGGCCACCACGGTGATCGCGCACCGCTGGCCGGGCAAGATCGGCATCGCGGCGATCGTGGTACTCGGGGCGTTCGCGATGGTGCTGGGCGGGTCCGGCATGGGCAGCGACTTCGGCGGCGTGATCGCGTTCGTGCCGGGCATCGCCGTCACCGCGCTGATCCTGTCGGGCAAGCGGGTCTCGCTGTGGAAGCTGGGCGCGTTCTGCGTGGCGGGCGGCGTGATCGTGATGGGCTTCGCCTGGCTCAACTACCTGCGGCCGCCCGCCGAGCAGTCACACCTGGGCCGGTTCGTCGGGCAGGTGCTGACCGGGGAGGCGGTCGAGGTCATCTGGCGCAAGTTCCTCGCCATGATCTCCACGCTGGCCAACCCCAACCTGATGCCGATCGTGATCGCCGCCGTGGTGTTCCTCGTGTACGCGATCCTGCGTCCCGAGCAGGCCTCGGCCGGGGTCGTGCCGGCGGCGTTCGAGCACTCCCCCGCGCTGCGGGCCGGGCTGATCGGCACGCTCGTCAGCGGCGTCGTCGGCATGCTGGTCAACGACTCCGGCGCGGCCGTGCTGTCGATGGCACTGGCGCTGGCCGTGCCGCTGCTGCTGGCCACCGGCATCGGCGCGCTGCGCCGCGACGGCGAGTCAGCTCCAGGCGTCGGCGAGCAACTGGCGGGTGTCGCGAAGTAGCTGCGGCAGCACCTTGGTGCGGGCGACGACCGGCATGAAGTTGGTGTCGCCGCCCCACCGGGGCACCACGTGCTGGTGCAGGTGGGCGGCGATGCCGGCGCCGGCGACGTGGCCGAGGTTCATGCCGACGTTGAAGCCCTGCGCGCCGCTGGCCTTGCGCAGCGCGCGCAGCGCCTTCTGGGTGAACGCGCCCAGCTCCGCCACCTCGGCCTCGTCGAGCTCGTCGTAGTCGGACACGTGCCGGTAGGGCACCACCATCAGATGGCCGGAGTTGTACGGGTAGAGGTTGAGCACGGTGTAGACCGTCTCCCCGCGTTTCACGATCAGGCCGTCCTCGTCGCTCATCTTCGGGATGGCGTCGAACGGGCAGCCGTCGCCGGGGCCCGAGCCGGTCGGCTTGTTCTCGCCCTTGATGTAGGCCATGCGATGCGGGGTCCACAGACGTTCGAAGTTGTCGGGGGACCCGGCCCCTGCCTGATCGTGCATAACTAGCAGCATAGGACCCCGGGTGCTCCCGGCGTGGCCCGGAGCACCCCTTGCCGGCGCCGCGGCCGGGCGGTCAGCCGACGCGGGTCATGTTCGACTCGTAGCCGCCGCCTCCGGGGTAGACCCAGGCGCCGGTGACGCTCGTCCCGTCGGCGTTGAACGTGCCCCGGTAGTAGGCGCCCGAGTCTCTCTTGTGCGCCCAGATGGTCAGCGTGTCGCCCTCCACCTCGTACACGTAGGCCAGGGTGCTGCCGTCGCTGTCGAAGTACCAGGAGTGCACGTCCTCGCTCGGCTCCTCCGCGCCGAACGGCCGCTTCCTGCCGATGAACTCGGTGCCCTTGACCGAGCCGCCGTCCTGGGTGAGGTCCACGTCCTGGATGAGGAAGTGGCCGCCCTCCATCCAGCGGTAGGTGACGGTGCCGGCGGCGCCGCCGGTGACCTTCCAGGTGCCGACGAGCCGGTCGAGGGCCTTCAGCTGGGGGTCGTTGATCTCGGTCATGGCGGGTTCCTTCCTTCAGTGAGCGGGTGTACGGCCATATGACGGCGCGGCTCCCGGAAAGGAATCGGTCCGCGGCGGGATTTTTTCTCAGAGTTCGGCGGGCAGGCCGAAGGCGGCGTGCAGCTCCGGGCCGAACGTGGTGATCTCGGCGATCAGGCCGTCCTCGACGCGCAGGACGTCGATGTTGACGGCCGTGTAGCGGTCGTGCCCGGGGCGGCGGACGTAGTTGGCGACAGCGGGCTGCCGGTTGGCGCGCGTCGGCAACGCCTGCCACTCCCCCCACGCCTGCGGGCCGATCATGACGGGCCGCCACATGTCGAGGATGGCCGCCCGCCCGTCGAACACCTGCGACGCCGGCGGCATCGTCTGCCGCGCGTCCTCGCGCAGCAGCGCGGCCAGGGCCGACAGGTCGCCCGCCACGGACGCCTCCATGTAGCGGCGCAGCACCGCCCGCTCCTCCTCGCTCGGCTCCGTGGCGGGCCCCCACTGGGAGCGCCGGGCGGGCAGGTGCATGCGCAGCGTGGCGCGGGCCCGCTGCACCGCGCTCTTGACGGCCGCCACGCTCAGCTCCAGCGCCTGCGAGGTCTCCTCGGCCGACCATCCGGCCACGTCCCGCAGAATCAGCACCGCCCGCTGGCGCGGCGGCAGGTGCTGGATCGCGGCCAGGTACGCCAGCTCGATCGTCTCCCTCTCCACCGCCACCGCCTCCGGCCGCCCCTCCCCCGGCGCGGCCAGGTCGAGCAGCCGGTCCGGGTACGGCTGCAACCACGGCACCTCCGCGAACGGCGAGCGCGCCGCGCCGTGCACGTCCACCGTGATCTCGCGGGAGCGCGCGGGCCCCGACAGCAGGTCCAGGCACGCGTTGGTGGCGATGCGGTACAGCCAGGCCCGCAGCGTGGAGCGCCCCTCGAACGTCTCCCGCCGCCGCCAGGCCCGCATCATGGTCTCCTGCACCATGTCGTCGGCGTCGGTGTAGGAGCCCAGCATCCGGTAGCAGTGCACCCGCAGCTCGTGCCGGTACGCGTCGACCAGCTCCCCGAACGCGGCCGGCCCGCCGTGCCTGACGGCCGTGACGGCCTCGCTCTCGTCGCCCACGTCGCCTCCCTGGCCCACGTGCCGCCTCCCGTAGCCCCGTGTCGCCCCGTCGCTCTGTCCGTCGTCCCGTCGTCGCGCGGTCGCCCGTCGTCGCGCGGTCGCCCGTCGTCGCATTGTCCCCCCGGACCCGCGTCCGCCCCTTGGGGCCGCCGCGCAAGCCTCGCACGAGTGCCCGCCCGCCGTGAAGCCCGCCGTGAAGCCCGCTGTGAAGCCCGCTGTGAAGCCCGCCGTGAAGAGTGCGCCCCGGACGGCGGACGGGCCGTGGCCGCTGCCAGGATGGCGGGCATGACGGATCAGTTGGAGCCCATGCCGGAGGACTGGCGGCGCGCGCTGGCGATCGTCGCCCACCCGGACGACCTGGAGTACGGCTGCGCGTCCGCGGTGGCCGTGTGGACCGCCGCGGGACGCGAGGTCGCCTACGTGCTCGCCACCCGGGGTGAGGCGGGCATCGACACGATGGAGCCGGCCGAGGCGGGGCCGGTGCGCGAGCGCGAGCAGCGGGCCGGCGCCGCCGTGGCCGGGGTGACGGAGGTGGAGTTCCTCGACCACCGGGACGGCGTGATCGAGTACGGCGTCGCGCTGCGCAGGGACATGGCCGCCGCCATCCGCCGGCACCGCCCCGAGCTGGTGATCACGCTCAACCACGAGGACACGTGGGGCGGCGGCACGCACTGGAACACGCCCGACCACCGCGCGGTGGGCCGCGCCGTGATGGACGCGGTCGCCGACGCCGGAAATCGATGGATATTTCCGGATATCGAGGCCGAGCCCTGGAACGGCGTCCGCTACGTCGCCGTCGCCGGCACCGACACCCCCACCCACGCCGTGGACGTCACGACGGGTCTGGAGCGGGGCGTGCGCTCGCTCCTGGAGCACCGCGCCTACATCGAGGCCCTGACCGACGAGGACCCGGAGACGTACGTCCGCACCTTCGTCGAGGGCATCGCGAGGGATCAGGCGGCCCGCTTCGGCGGCCGTCCCGCGGTGACGTTCCGCCTGTTCAGCCGCTGATTTCCACAAAGCGGATACAACGGAAGTATCCCCTTTTTCATGGATATTAGACGCATCTCCAAAAAGCGGCCGCGCCGAGCCTGAGGAGCTTGCTAGGGTTTCGTCCCCTGCGGTTGATCCTTCCCGCAGAAGCCGGTCGGGCGCGTCGGAGACACGCGCCCGGCCCACCCCTCACGCGAAAGGCATTTCCCATGCAGAAATCGTGGATCGTCGCCGTCTTACTGTGCTTCTTCCTCGGCGCCCTCGGCGTGCACCGCTTCTACGTCGGCAAGATCGGGACGGGCATCCTCCAGCTCGTCACGCTCGGCGGCCTCGGCGTCTGGGTGCTCATCGACTTCATCATGATCCTCATCGGCAACTTCACCGACAAGCAGGGTCAGCCGCTGGCCAAGTGAGCGGCGAAACGGGAGCGGGCCGTGCCATCCGGCACGGCCCGCTCCCGCTCGCTGGAGCCGGTCAGACCTGGACGCGCCGCTCCACGGCGCTGACGATCTCGCCGATCGCCTCCTCCACGGGCACGCCGTTCTTCTGCTCGCCGTTGCGGTAACGGAAGGACACCGCGCCGTTGGCGATGTCGTCGTCACCGGCCAGCAGCATGAAGGGCACCTTGGCCTTCTGCGCGTTGCGGATCTTCTTCTGCATGCGGTCGTCGGCCGCGTCGACCTCGACGCGGATGCCGGCGGCCCGCAGCCGCTTGGCCACGTCTTGCAGGTAGGGCACGTGGGCCTCGGCGATCGGGATGCCCACCACCTGCACCGGGGCCAGCCAGGGCGGGAAGGCGCCCGCGTAGTGCTCGGTGAGCACGCCGAGGAAACGCTCGACGGAGCCGAACAGCGCCCGGTGGATCATGACCGGGGTCTGCCGGGAGCCGTCGGCCGCCTGGTACTCGAGGCCGAAGCGCTTGGGCTGGTTGAGGTCGAGCTGGATGGTGGACAGCTGCCAGGTGCGCCCGATGGCGTCTTTGGCCTGCACCGAGATCTTGGGGCCGTAGAAGGCGGCGCCGCCCGGGTCGTCCTTGAGCGTCAGGCCGGACTCGGTGGCCACCTGGCGCAGCGCCTCGGTGGCCTCCTCCCACTCGGCCGGGTCGCCGATGAACTTCTCGGAGTCGTCGCGGGTGGACAGCTCCAGGTAGAAGTCCTCGAGGCCGAAGTCGCGCAGCACGCTGAGCACGAACCGCAGCAGCGACTTGATCTCGTCGGCCATCTGCTCGCGGGTGGTGTAGATGTGCGCGTCGTCCTGCGTCATGCCGCGCACGCGGGTCAGCCCGTGCACCACGCCGGACTTCTCGTAGCGGTAGACCGAGCCGAACTCGCACAGCCGCAGCGGCAGCTCACGGTAGGAGCGCCCGCGCGACCGGTAGATGAGGTTGTGCATCGGGCAGTTCATCGGCTTGACGCGGTACTCGATGCCCTCCAGCTCGAAGGCGGGGAACATGTCGTCGGCGTACCACGGCAGGTGGCCGGAGGTCTCGAACAGCGAGCTCTTGGTCAGGTGCGGCGTGTTGACGAACTCGTAGCCCGCCTCCGCCTGCCGCCTGCGCATGTAGTCTTCCATCTCCTTGCGGATGATCCCGCCCTTGGGATGGAAGATCGGCAGGCCGCTGCCCAGCTCCGGCGGGAAGCTGAACAGGTCGAGCTCGGCGCCCAGCTTGCGGTGGTCGCGCTTCTCGGCCTCTTCGAGCAGCTTGAGGTATTCGTCCTGCTTGTCGCGGGACTCCCACGCGGTGCCGTAGATGCGCTGGAGCTGCGGGTTCTTCTCGCTGCCGCGCCAGTAGGCGCCGCCGGAGCGCATGAGCTTGAACGCCGGGATGGACCGGGTGGAGGGCACGTGCGGGCCCCGGCACAGGTCCTTCCAGCACAGCTCGCCGCTCTTGGGGTCGAGGTTGTCGTAGATGGTGAGCTGCCCGGCCCCCACCTCGACGGACTCCTCGTCGGCGGCGCCGCCCTTGAGCCCGATCAGCTCCAGTTTGTACGGCTCCGCCGCCAGCTCCGCCCGCGCCTCGTCGTCGCCGACCGGCCGGCGGGAGAAGAGCTGCCCCTGCTTGACGATCTCGCGCATGCGCTTCTCGATGCGCTTGAGGTCGTCGGGGTTGAACGCCTGCGGCACGTCGAAGTCGTAGTAGAAGCCGTTCTCGACGGGCGGCCCGATGCCCAGCTTGGCCTCGGGGAACAGCTCCTGCACCGCCTGCGCCATGACGTGCGCGGTGGAGTGCCGCACGATCGCCCGGCCCTCCTCGCTGGAGATCTCGATGGGCTCGACGGCGTCGCCGTCGGCCAGCGGATGGGCCAGGTCGCGGGCCTCGCCGTTGACCTTGGCGGCGATGACGGTGCGGCCGTCGGCCTCCAGCGCCTCACCGGCCGTCGTGCCGGCCGCGACCACACGCTCGGCTCCGGCGAGGGTGATGCGTAGCTCGGCTGACACGGTGACTCCTTGAAGGTCGCGCTCGATGCCCGGCACCGAGGCAGGTTCGACGGTAGGCACCGATGCTATCGCGGGTGAAACCCCAGCTTTGTCAGCTCCTGCCGGGTGCCGTGGAAGACGTTGCGGTCGATGGGGCTGTTGGCGTACTGGTGGATGGTCCAGTCGCGCCAGGGCCTGGGCACCGGGGGGTTGCCGCGCGGGCTCTCGGGGCTGGCGATCCAGAGAGGGTATTCGGCCAGCCCCGCGCAGTGCCCGCCGCGCGCGAACGCGTGGAAGGTGTAGATGAACGGCCGCACGCCGCCGTGCCGCTCGACGTGGTGGCACCAGCGGCGGGCGTACCGGGCGACCTGCTCGGGGCGCAGGCCGTCGTTGGTCTCCAGGTCGAGGGCGACCAGGTCGCCGCGGCGCAGCCCGCCCGCCGACCTGATCGCGCCCAGGAAGTGCCGCGCCTGCTCGACGGGGTCGCCCTTGGGCCGGGCGAAGTGGTAGGCGCCGCAGACCAGCCAGCTCTCGCGCATGCCGGCCCAGTTGCGCCCGAACCACTTGTCGGTGTAGTCGCCGCCCTCGGTCGCCTTGGCGAACGCGAAGGCCACGCCCGCCTCCGCGTGGCCGGCCCAGTCGACGGTGCCCTGCCAGTTCGACACATCGATGCCTAGTAGCACGCGCTTCACCTTGCCGGATTTTATGGAGATGTACGCGGATCAACCCTTCGCCGCGCCGATCAGCAGGCTTCTGGTGCGTTCCCGGTTCGCGAACACCGAGCCGACGAAGTCGGTCACCCCCGCCCGCTTCAGCTCCTCCAGCCGGGCCAGCACGGTGTCCTCGTCGCCGACGATCGCGACGTCACCGGGCCCCGCGGCCCCTTCCCTGTCGAGCATGGCACGGTAGGAGGGGAGCTGGCCGTAGATCTTGAAGATCTCGTTGGCGCGCTCGACGGTGGCGGCGGGGTCGTCGGTGACGCTGACGGGCAGCGCGCAGACGATCCTGGGCGCCTGGCGGCCCGCCTCGGCCGCGGCGGCCGTGATGGTGGGCGCGACGTGCTCGGCGACCGTCTTCGGCCCGGTCATCCAGAGCACGGTGCCGTCGGCGACGGTGCCGGCGAGCTTGAGCATGCGCGGGCCGAGCGCGGCCACGAGCACGGGGAAGCCGGCTCCCGGCGCGGTCAGCCGTACGTTCGCCTTGAGCGTCTCGCCCTGGTAGTCGACCTGCTCGCCGCGGGAGGCCGGGATCAGGATGTCGAGGTACTCCTTCATGTGCCGGCCGGGCCGCTCGAAGCTGTAGCCGAACATGTTCTCGATGACCATCTTGTGCGACAGGCCGATGCCCAGCGCGAAGCGGCCGCCGAGCGCCGCGTTGGCGGTCATGGCCTGCTGCGCCAGCACGGCAGGGTGGCGCGGGTAGGTGGGCACGACGGCGGTGCCGAGCTCGATCGGCGGCGCCTGGACGCCGGCCGCGGCCAGGGCGGTGATGGCGTCGAGGCCGAAGATGTTGGAGAGCCAGGCCGAGGTGAAGCCGTCCGCCGCCGCCTGGGCGATCTGGTCGCGCAGGCCGGCGATCGCGTCGGGTCCTTGGGGCTCGCTGAGGAAACATCCGTAACGCATCGGAACAGAACTCCATTCTGGTGACTGACGCGAATGTATCTCCCCACACCGCAGTGCGGTCACCCGCCGGGCCGGAGGCGATTTGTAAAGTGACCTCCATGACGCATGAACGCGCGGGACAGCCCGCCCGGCCTTCCGACCTGGTCGACGTCGCCAGGCTGGTGACGTCCTACTACGCGCTGCACCCCGACGCCGGCGAGGTGGCGCAACGGGTGGCGTTCGGCACGTCGGGGCACCGGGGGTCGTCGCTGAAGTCGGCGTTCAACGAGGACCACATCGTGGCCACCAGCCAGGCCATCTGCGAATACCGGCAGGCGCAGGGCACCGACGGGCCGCTGTTCCTCGGCATCGACACGCACGCGCTGTCGGAGCCCGCCCGGGTGTCGGCGCTGGAGGTGTTCGCGGCCAACGACGTCGCCGTGCTCATCGACTCCCGCGACGGCTACACCCCCACGCCCGCCGTCTCCCACGCCATCCTGCGGCACAACGCGGGCCGCACCAGCGGCCTGGCCGACGGCGTCGTGGTCACCCCGTCGCACAACCCGCCCGCCGACGGCGGCTTCAAGTACAACCCGCCGCACGGCGGCCCCGCCGACACCGACGCCACCGGGTGGATCCAGGACCGCGCCAACCGGCTGCTGCAGGACGGGCTCAAGGGCGTGCGCCGGGTGCCGTACGCGTCGGCCCTCGACCGGGCCGGGCGCTACGACTTCCTCGGCACGTACGTGGACGACCTGCCCTCTGTCGTGGACCTCGACGCGATCCGCGCGGCCGGCGTGCGCATCGGCGCCGACCCGCTGGGCGGGGCGAGCGTGGCCTACTGGGGCGAGATCGCCGAGCGGCACGGGCTGGCGCTGACCGTGGTCAACCCGCTGGTCGACCCGACGTGGCGGTTCATGACGCTCGACTGGGACGGCAAGATCCGGATGGACTGCTCGTCGCCGTACGCGATGGCCTCGCTCATCGCCGGCCGCGACACGTACGACATCGCCACCGGCAACGACGCCGACGCCGACCGGCACGGCATCGTCACCCCCGACGGCGGCCTGATGAACCCCAACCACTACCTCGCCGTCGCCATCTCCTACCTCTACACCCACCGCGACGGCTGGCCGTCCGATGCCGGGGTGGGCAAGACCATGGTCAGCAGCGGCATCATCGACCGGGTCGCCGAGTCGCTGGGCCGGCGGCTGTACGAGGTGCCGGTGGGCTTCAAGTGGTTCGTGCCGGGGCTGCTCGACGGGTCGCTCGGGTTCGGCGGCGAGGAGAGCGCCGGCGCGTCGTTCCTGCGCCGCGACGGCTCGGTGTGGTCCACCGACAAGGACGGCATCATCCTGGCCCTGCTCGCCTCCGAGATCCTGGCCGTCACCGGCGAGTCGCCGAGCGCCCGCTACCGGGACCTGGTCGGGCGGTTCGGCGAGCCCGCGTACGCGCGCGTCGACGCGCCCGCCACCCGCGAGGAGAAGGCCGTGCTCGGCAGGCTGTCGGCCGAGCAGGTCACGGCCGGCACGCTGGCGGGCGAGCCGATCACGTCCGTGCAGACGGCGGCGCCCGGCAACGGCGCCAAGCTGGGCGGGGTGAAGGTCGCCACGGCCAGCGCCTGGTTCGCGGCCCGGCCGTCGGGCACCGAGGACGTCTACAAGATCTACGCCGAGTCCTTCAAGGGGCCCGACCACCTGGCCGAGGTGCAGGAGGAGGCCCGCTCGCTCGTCTCGGACGCCCTTTCCGGGGGCTGAGCGGGCGCACGTGCGCGGCCGGATCGCCCCCGTGCGCGGCCGGATCCGTGCACGCGCCGGGCGGGGCTGATGGGCTGGGCTGCCGGGCGGGGGCTCAGGTGAGCTCGCGGGCCGTCGCGGTGCCCATCCCCATGCGTCCGAGGTCGGCCCTGCGGCCCGCCGCCACGCCGTCGCGGTAGCCGGTGCCGCTCGTCCTGGGCACGCTCATGCGGATGTCGGGGTAGTGAGCGGCTACCGCCCGCTCCACCTCGGCCCTGCGGTCGGCCAGGACGAGCGCGCTGCCCGTACCGGCGGACTCGGCCTCCGCCCGCGCCTCGGCCGCGCACAGCAGCCGGTAGACCTCGTCGGTGAACCCCAGCAGCCACGACCGGCGATAGGCCCGCACGGCCGGCACGCCCTCGGGCGGCTCCACCCGGGCCAGGCCCGAGGCCATCTGCAGCAGCAGCGAGGTGGCCAGCAGGTCGGCCCGCTCCAGGTCGGCCGCGAAGCCGAACACGTGCACCCGCTGCCCGCCGTCGCCCCGCCCGATCAGCAGCGGGCGGCAGCGCAGCGCCTGCGCCACGAGGCTCACCAGGCGGGCCTTCTCCCTGGCCCACGGGGCGGGCAGGGTGACGATCCGGTCGCCGGGAACCTGCCGGGTGCCCGCGGGCGGCAGCGAGTCGATGCCGTACTTGGCCATCAGCGCCGAGGCGGCGGCCATGAACGTGGCGCGCTCGTGCTCGTTGTCGGTGCGCTCGGCCTTGGCCAGCAGCTTCCTGACGCGCTCCAGCGTCCGCTCCCGCACCCGCACTCCCCCGCTTCCGTCGCCGCCGGCGGGCACCCAGCCTACGGCTTGCCGGCCAGGATCCGCCCGTCGTCGGCGATGGCGGGGAAGGCGCCGGTGTCGACGATGCCGTGCTGCTGGTACAGCGCCTCGATGAGCGCGTGCGCCTGCGGCTCCAGCTTCCACAGCGCGCGGTACTCGCGCGCGGTGGGCAGCGGGATGCCGATCTCCTGGGCGATGTCCACGGTGCGCGGCACGATGCCCTTGGCGATCTGCCGGTCCCAGAACTCGCGGGCGGCCCGCATGCGCGCGGCCCGCTCGGCGGTGCTGACGACCTGCGGCGTCGTGTCGAACACCACGGCGTCCTCGTCCTCCTCCTCGACCAGCTCGGCCAGCGCGGCCGGCAGCGCGGGGCGGGCGGGCACGGGGTGGTGGTCGGCCTCGGGCTCCCAGGGGACGCGGGGGTCGGCGTCGATGAGCGCGGAGGTGTTGTAGAGGGCGGCGATCTGGGCCAGCAGGGCCTCCTGCCGCTGCGGGTCCACGGCCAGGCCGGTGTGCTCGACGGCCTGGTCCATGGCCTTGTCGAGCTTGGCGAGCGCGGCGCGCATCTTGCGCTCGGACGCGCCCGCCTCGCGCAGCGCCTTGGCCCTCTTGGCGGCCAGCGCGACCCGGGTGAGCCTGCGGTGGGCGTCGACCTCGCTGGCCGTACGGTCGCTGACCTCGGCCAGCCCGAGCCGGACCAGCAGCCGCTCGGGGGTGAGCCGCCAGTTGATGCGGCCGGTGCCGCGGATGCGGTGGCGCTCGATGGCCATGCCGCGCTCCCACAGCCAGGCGGCCACCAGCGGGGCGGCCAGGCGGAAGACGGCTTCGGGCAGGCTGCGCGCGTCCATGGAGGACAGCACGGCGGTCAGGCAGGTCAGGGCCCACACGGCGATGCCGTCGATGCCGGCCGAGAAGTTCTCCCGCATGTTGCGGCGGGCGCGTACGGCGGAGGTGATGATCGCGACCTCGATGAACGCGAACAGCAGTAACCGCAGCGGCCCGTTCATGCCCAGCACGTCCCCGGAGAAGCGCCACATGCCCTGCGCGGAGACGCCGGTGGCGATGGAGGCGGCCACGATGGTCAGCACGTCCTCGACGGGCCGCGGGGCGACGTACCTGCTGAACAACCAGGACACGGCGCGCCAGGCGACCCTGAGCACCAGGACCGCGAGCACCAGGCCGATCAGGCTCAGCAGCGTGATGACGGCGGTGGCGAGCGGCTTCTCGGTGATGAAGGCTGTTATTTCCTCAAATGTCGGCATCAGTCACTATCCGTGAGGCTCAAACTCCGGCTCTATGCGACGAGATCATCGCAGAATGTCGCCATCTTGTACGCCAAACGCCGTCTGCTGCCCCACTTTGCCCACCTTTCACCGCAGTTCAGGGGACTTGACGGCGCGTGTATCAGGCTCGCGCCCCGCCCCTCTGCGGTCACAGGGGGTCCGACTCTGGGAGGGGGTTCCATGAAGATCTTCGGCCGCGAGCCCGCGCTCGCACTCGGCCTGCTGAGCGCGGGCCTGCAAATGCTCACAGCGCTCTTCCTGCCGCTGACGACGGCGCAGGTGGCGGCCATCAACTCGATCGCCGCCGCGGGCCTGGGCGTCTGGACGGCGTTCGCCACCCGCAACCTGGACGGGGGGCGCACCATCAAGGCGGCGGCCCTGGGCTTCGCGCAGGCGGCCGTCACGCTGGGGCTGGTGTTCGGGGTGTCGCTGACGGACCAGCAGACGGCCTCGATCATGGCGTTCGTCGCCCTGCTGGGCGCCGTACTCGTGCGCCAGCAGTCCACCCCGACCGCCACCGCCACCACTCCGGCGGAGGCCGGCGGGACGGGAAACAGCACAGCTCCGTCCATCTGACGAATATCAAAGAACGACCTTCTCGGGCAAAACGAGGTTCGCACGTTCCAGCCGCGCGATTGACAATCATGGAACCACAACTCATCATTCTGAATCAGTCGCCCACGAATGGCCGCTATCCAGGGGGGAGTCGGCGTGCCTTTCGTACTGGAAATGAGAGATGTCCGCGACCGGGGGACTTGGACATGGGTACTCACCACGAAGCAGGGTGAGCCGCTGGCCGAAGCCTGCATACGACTGGGCAGAGATCACCTTCCGTACCTCTACCAGCAGATCCGTGAGCTTCGTAGTGGAGGTGCGCTGCTGGCCCAGAGCCGGGCGGTCGAGGAGATCAGTAAATTCCTCACCCAGGAGATCTTTCACCCGCGGATCATCGAAGTACTGGCGCGCAACGCGCCCGCCACCGTCCGAATCAAAATTCCGCCGGCTGGAAGATTTCTCGCCGACTATCCACTCGAGCTCACCGGCGTGGGACAGGAGATATTCGCCAGGCGCGGAATCGTGCTCGTCCACGAGTTCGACCTCCGCGCCGGACCGCGGATCAAGAAACAAGCCGGTGGACCACTTCGCATGCTCGCCGTCTTCTCCGGGCCGGACGCCGCCGGGCTCGGCCCCTACGAGCAGCGTCACGAGCTCGCCGCAGCGGTACGGCACGCGGCCACGTCCACAGGCAAGAGCATCGAGCTGAGAATTCTGCACTACGGCACCACACGTGACAGCCTGCGGCGGACCATCGAGGAGTATCCCGGCTGGGACGTGCTGCATCTGGCCGGCCACGGCACCGCGGGCCGGCTGGTGCTGGAGCGCCCGGACGGCTCCCCCGACCCGATCTCGATGGAGGACCTGACCGAGCTGCTGTTACCGACGCGCGGGCGGCTCAAGCTCGCGGTGCTGGTCTCCTGCGACCGCGGCAATGGGGTCGCGGTGTCCGCGCTGCAGGAGCTGGGCCTGGCGAAAGCGGCCGAGCAACTGCCCTCCGGCCCGCACGATGTCGTCGAGCCCGGCAGGGGTAAGGCCGTGGAGCTGGCCGTCCGGCTGGCCGATGAGCTGGATGTGGCCGCGGTGGCGACCCGCTACCCGGTCAGCGACGAGTATGCCGGCGCCCTGGCGCGTGAGCTGTACTCTCGGCTGCTCGGCTGGGGCATGCCGCTGCGTGAGGCGTTCGGCTCGGCGGTGGCCGAGGCCAGCCGCCCGGTGAGCTCCACCAGACCGCCGCTCTCCGCGGGCGCCGCGATGCTGATCGGCGCCCGTGGGGCGAAACTCAGGCTGATGCCTCCGCGCGGCGAGCTCGTGCACGAGCCGTTCCGGTCCCGGCTGGGCTCACCGCCGCCCAAACCGCTACGGTTCGTGGGCAGGACCGACGTGCTCGGCGAAGTGAGCCGGGCGCTGGCCGCCGCGAGCAAGCGCTGCGCCGTCATGTTGACCGGGGGCACCGGAGTCGGCAAGACCGCCTGCGCTCTGGAGCTGATCCACCACCAGGCCGACGCGTTCTCACGGATCGCCTGGTGGTCGGCGCCACGTCCGGCCACCGAGGCGGACATCGTGGACGTGCCTGCCCAACTCGCCGGCGCCTGGCAGGACCGGCTCGGACTGCCGCTCGTTCGAGCCATGAGCAACGAGAGGGAGTTACGTAGGCTCTTGCCGCGATTGTCCGACGCGCTGCGGAAGCAGCGACTGCTCCTGGTGCTCGACGGTGCGGAGACACTGCTCAGCGCAGACGGCACCTGGCTGGATGAACGCTGCCGCATGCTGATCGAGGCGATCGGCTCACACGGAGGCGAATCGCGGTTGCTCATGACGAGCAGGCGAGCGCTCGACGCCCTCCCCGGGCTGGAGATGGACACCGTGCGAGTTGGCCCCCTGGGAGTAGCGGAGTCCGTCATGCTCGCCGCGCGCCTGCCGAACCTGCGCCCTCCGCTGCTCGGAGCCCGGCCGGAGGCCTGCCCACAACCCAAGGCCCCGGTGAGCGGCGCGGAGCTGGCCTGGCTCCTGGAGGAGGCCCAAGGCAACCCCCGGCTGCTCGAACTGGCCGCCGAGGGAGTGGCGGAGCCGGAGGACCTGCCCGCGGGGGACGGCTACTTTCTGCTCGGTCACGGCGGCGACCGCAGCGAGGAGGCCACGACGAAGTTGCTGCGGCGGTGGACGGGCGAGATCGTCGCCCGGCTGGAGCCTCTTCCCCGTCGTCTCCTGGCCCTGCTGTCACGCGCGCGCGACGCCGACAGATCCCCGGCGGTGCTCGAACCCCTCTGGGACAGGCTCGGCACAGGGTCGCGGTTGAAGAGCGTCGCCAACTCCCTCATCCTGGCGAATCTGGCGGACATCGTCACGGGGGACGACGGCGCGATGGCGCTGCGCCTGCTGCCCGAACTTCCCACCGCCGCCGGCGACGAGCCGCGCGATGACGACGTCCTGCTGGCGGATCACTGGTTACGCATCCATGCCGAGGCCTTACGACGAGACGGGGAGGGCGCGAAGCCGAACGCCGTGCGCGCGGGTCTGGCCGCGGTGCCTTACCTGGTGCGTAGAGGCCGATGGGCCGAGGCCGGCAGGGTGCTGGCACAGGCCGTCCGCCTGGACGACAGCCCGGGGATGACCAGGCTCGCACTCGACTACCTCTCTCTGGCACCGGACGGCGCGGACGGTGGGCGGATCAACGCCACGATCCTGCTGATCCGCACCAACGAGCAGGCGAGAAGTGATCCTGATCTGGCCGGCGACCTTCTCCGCCATGCGCTTCACCAGGTGCGTGAGGAGGGTGACGAGGAGATCAGGGCCGAACTCACCGGAGAGCTGATCGACCTGCTGGCGAGGTACCGCAGCCCCGGCGAGGCCCTGCCGTGGGCCGTCGGCGCCGTCCACCAGGTGGAGTCCGAGAGACTGAGGCTGGCCGCGGAGGCACGCAGGCTGCGCCTGCTCACCGCCATGCGGCGGCACCATGAGGTGCAGGAGCTGGCCCGGGTCCTCGTGCCCGAGCACGATCCGGTGCCGGTCGAGCTGGAACGGTCCTACGAGGAGATTCTGCAGGCCGCCCGCTCATCGGCGTTGGCGTGGGAGCGGTGGTCGACCGCCATCGCGTGGACCCACCGCATGAGCCGGCACCGGCAGCACCAGGGCGTGCAGCCATGGGCGCTGGCTCTCATCAAGATGGCTGATTGGGTGCCGCTCTTTCGGCTGGGCCGCCTCAGCAAGGCGGAGCGGCTCCTGGACGAGTGCCAGCACGTCTTCATGGCGCACCGCGCACTGCCGGAACTGCGGCTGGCCGTGAGTGCCAGAGCTGAGATCTGCGCCAGGCTGGCGCGCCCTGACGAGGCGGCGATGTACGAGGAGATCGCTCTGCGGATCGGCTACGACGCGTACAACGACGCCGAGGACATCGCCCGCCACCACCACAACCTTGCCGGGCACCTGCGCGACGCGGGCCGGCCGCGTCTGGAGGTCGTCGCACACCGGCTGGCCGCGGCGATGTTGTACTCAGCCGCCGATTGCCCGCACCAGCTCGGTGCAGTCGTGCGGGCGCTCGCCGAGAACCTGAGTGAGGGCGGCGCGCCCCTGCCACGTGATCCGCACCTGCTGGTGGTGCCCGTGGAACACGGGGCGGGGATGCGCTTCACGAGCCTGTTCAGCACCCTGGTGCCGGCCGAGCAGAAGCGCGTGGCGCTGTTGAAGGGCGTGCTGGACGCGGTGGGGCAGGTGGCGGCCAGGGAACGTATGGCGCCCGCGGCATTCTGGACCTGGGACCCATCCGGTCCCATAGGCGCTGCCTCTGCCGGTGACGCCGCTCATGGCGCCGTGTCGTTCATCGGGCTCGACGAGCAGACGGACTGGACGCCTCTGGCGGAGGCGCTACGGCGAGTCGTACACGGCGAACGGGACGAACGGGAACTGGCAACCGGGCTGGACAAGATCGACAGAGACATCGTGGGGGCGGTGCTGCGCGGTCTTTGATTCATCGAGCGGTGGGTGGAGACGATGGTACTGCTCTTGAGGGCCACGAACATCGAGGGCGCGGGAAGCTGGCGCTGGGAGCTGACGGGCGCCAGCCAGCCATGGGATCGGAACGTCGGCCTCGATTCCAGGGCCGACGAGTACCAGGGATTCCATGACACCTACGCGTACCTGAACCACAGCACCGCCGCGGAGCGCACGTTCCGCGACGACGAGGCCAGGATCAAGCGGCTTGGCGACTGGATCGGCAACCATGCCTACGACAACGAGCTGCCTGTCCTGATCCAGGACAAGCTCGTGCGCGTCCAGATCCAGCAGAACAGCACCTCGCTGCTGGGACACGCCATGGACCTGGCCCGCATCGGCGACAGATGGCTGTTCGATCATCTCGCCGCGTTCGTGCACCAGAGCGACTCCAGCGGTGCGAAGCCTTTCGCGGGGGACAAGAGGAAAGCCGACACCGCGCGGGTGCTCGCCTGGTTCGCGGAGCCTGACCCGTCCTCTCCCTTCACCCTGCACAGGGAGCGGCGGCAGCTCGAGAAGGTGATCGACGATGCCTCCCAGGTGCCGATCGAGCTGAAGGTCCTGCAGTACGGCGTGACCCGGGACAGGCTCTTGGCTGTGATCCAAGAGCACCCCCACTGGGACGTGGTGCACATCGCCAGTCGCGGCAGCGGGGACGTGCTGCCCCTGGTCACGGCAGATGGCCGCGCCGATTCCATCCGGCTGGACGAACTGGCAGACCTGCTCGCGCCGACCCGGTCACGGTTGAAACTGCTCGCCCTCTGGCTCAACCGCAACAGCGCGCGCACCATCGCGCGGACGCTGCGCCGGCTCGGGATCGGGAACACGGATTCGGCCGGACAGCCGAACGACCTGCCCGCTGGCTCGGCCAAGATCTGCGAGCTGGCGTGGAACCTCGCCAGAGATCTCGACACAGGAGTACTGGCGTTCAGGCACCCGACCACGGACGATTTCGCGGCCGAGCTGACGGAGCACTTCTACAGCGGGCTGCTCAACCAGATGAATCTCATCGATCGAGCGTTCGTCTTCGCCATGCGTCTGTGCGGCGGCGCCGAGAGCTCCCATCGCTCGCCTTGCTCGATCGCCGCACCCGTGCTGTTCGGCGCGATCAGCGAGAACGAGGACCGACGGGTGTGCCGCGCCAGGATGGCGGCCGGCCATCGCCATGAAGTGCCCGGATACCTTCCCCCGGTGCCCGATCGCCTGTTCGGGCACGCGGACACGCTCCTCGAAGCCAGCGCGGCCCTGTTGCCCGGCTCGTCCCGTAGCGGCGTCCTGCTGCACGAGCGTCCGGGATCAGGGGCCACCACATGCGCGAAGGAGCTGGCCTACCAGCATCGTCAGTGGTTCGACCTGGTCCTGTGGTGGCAGGCACGACCGGATTTCGAGCAGCCGCGAGAGGCGATGCTGGACCTGATCGGGTTCTGGTCCGAGGAGCTGTCGAACTACGGGATGAAGATGCCGGACCAGCCCACGAGCAAGCGGTTCGTGCATGAGCTGCTACGCGCGATGGCAGCGGGCAAGTTCCTCCTTGTACTAGACAACCTGGACGAGCTCTTGGACGGGGACACCTGGGAGGACGAGGGCTTCGGCATCTTCCTCCAGCGCCTGGTCTCGGCCGCGGGCCGGAGCAGGATCATCCTGGTCAGCCGCCGCGTACCGGCCGATCTGGACACAGTCCGCATGTCCGTGGTTCCGGTAGGGCCGCTCAAGGCCACGGAATCCGCTCTCCTGCTGCGCAGCCTCCCGAGCCTGCGAAAGCTGATTCATGAAGACAGACCGATGCCGTCGTTCGCCTCGGAGGCGGCGGTCACGGGAACGACTGCAGGGCCGATGGACACGCTTGAGGCGATACAACGGGAGCTGGCGGGGCAGATCCACTGCCTCGCGGGTGGCCGGCCCAAACTGCTCGTCGCCGCCGACGTACTGGCCGGGCAGCCCGAATTCGCGCTCCACGCCAGGTCGAAGCCGCACCTGCTGCCACGCGTCTGCGCGGCTCTCCAGCACGACCCGGATTCCGAGGTCTGGACCGCTTTCATCGAGATCGCCGCGCTCCTGGAGCGCTGGGCAGAGAGGCAGGCAGACATGAAAGATCTGATCTCGCGCATCGACGGCCTCGGTGACCTCGAAGCCGCCCGGGCCCTCGCGTACGTCCTGGAGATCGAGGACATGTCTGACGCGGAACGCACCAAGCTGGAGCGGGAAGGCAAGGAGAAGGCGGCCGTGGTCGCCGGCGACGGCACGCTGCCCGAAAGCCCTGGCGGGGATCCGGTTCATGAGGGCGAGCTGGCCCGCGGCACGCTGCGTTTCCTGGCCACTAAGGACGCCACGATGGCGAAGGTGGAGCGGGCCGTGGCCATGCCGAGCTCGCCTCTTCGCCACGATCCGCTGATCGTCGCGGCCGTTTGCGGGCTTGCCTTCCTCGCGCTGTCCCGCTTCGGCTTCAAGATCCGCAAGGATGAGCAGAGCGGCCGTTCCTACGAGATCGAGTACCGCCCCGTGCCCGACGACGCGATGGACAAGCTCCTCGCCTTGATCAAGAACTTCATCCCCCAATGATCGACAAGTACGGGCAGCGGCACCTGGTGCTGGAGGCCTCCGACTACCGCGCTCCCGGACAGTGGCGCTGGTCGCTGCTCGACGAGACCACTCCCGTCGGGGATCACCAGGTGAATCTCGCCCCCGAGGATGCGTGCCTCCTGCACGGCCGGCGGCTGTACCACCACGTACGACACGACACCGATCTCGACGACCTGCTCGGCAGCGAGGCACGGCTCGTCGCCGAAGTCGGCAGATGCATCGGGGACAAGTTGCTCGGCGACCTGCGCCAGGAGCTGATCAGGCACACCCCTGCCCTGGTGGAGGTGCGGGTGCCGGCCAAGGCCCGCGGGCTGCACGACCTACCGCTGGAGATCGGCCACGTCCGCGGCGAGCCGCTCATCACGCAGGGGGTCACGCTGGTGCACGCGCCGACGGGCGCGCCCCCGCTGCCCGACAAGTCGGGCGTCGATGAGCCGCTCCGGGCACTGGCTGTCTTCAGCCTGCCTTACGACGAGGATCTCCTGGAGCTTCGTGCGCAGCGCAAGGAGCTGGTCGAGTTGTTCTCCGGCCTGCAAGCGCAGGGCCGCCAGGCCACGCTGAAGGTGCTGCAGTGGCGCGTCACGGAGAAGTCGCTCGACGACGCCATGCAGCAGGCCTTCGGGTGGGACGTCGTGCACTTCTTCGGCCACGGGCTGGTCGACGCGCTGGTGATCCAGCAGGACGACGGGAGCCAGGCCAGGCTGCGCTACACCGAGCTGCGCAAGCGGCTGGAGCCGACCAGGCACCGGCTGAAGCTGGTCGTCCTCTCATCCTGTTTCTCCGCCGGCACCCCAGATCCCGGCATGCTGCCGATCGCCGAGCAACTCGCCGCCGAGTTCGGCTGCGCGGTAATCGGCATGCGGTACGACCTGGGCGGGGATTTCTCCCAGCGGCTGACCCGGCGGCTCTACGACGCCATGCTGCGCCTGGGGCAGCCGCTCACCAGGGCCCTCCAATGGGCCGTCAAGGAAGCCGCGGCCCCGCCGTACGGCAGCGCCTCCCCGCCCCGGTCGGTGGCGGTTCCGGTCGTGTACGGCACGCGGGCGCTGAACCTCGTGCTGGCGCCGACGGTCGAGCCGCCGTCGATGAGGATCAACGTGCCCATGGCGTACTTCGAGCGCCAGCCCCCGTCCTTCGTGGGCCGGGCCAGGGAGATGGCACTCGCCGACCGCGCCATCACGGATGACGCCTCCGCGGGAGTGCTCTTCTACGGCTCGCCCGGGGTGGGTACGACGGCGTGCGCGCTGGAGCTGGCCTACAGCCACCCGGCCACATTCGGTACGCTGTTGTGGCACTCGATCGACTTGCCGGGCAACCGCATCGCTGGCGCGCTCGACCGCCTGGCCGAGCACCTGGACGGCCAGTTGGAAGCGCTCGAGTTGCGTGCGGCGCTGCGCGAGCCCGGCAAGCTCGCTGCGCGGCTGCGCCTCATCGAGGCCTTCCTGCGCGACCAGGTGGCGGTCCTCACGGTCATCGACAATGTCACCGCCCTCCTTGACGAGCCCAGCGGCCAATGGCGGGACAAGCGCTGGCCGGCCATTATGAACGCCCTCAGCGGCGGTGGACGGTCCCGTCTGCTGCTGACCGGCGGGGCCCTGCCACCGGGGCTCCCGACAGGGCTCCTCCCCATACAGATCAAGCCGATGACCCGGCGGGAGGCCGTGCTGTACGCGCGCGGACTCGCCCCTCTCAAACCGCTCTTCCACTCGGACCCCAGCGGACTGGCCACCATCCTGACCACCGCAGCAGGCAATCCGAAGACCATCGCCGACGCGACACTTCCCATCAGCGGTACCTGCGATCCGGAGTACCTTCGAATCATCAGGGAGTTCGCCCACTGAACCCTCTGGCCTCTTGGTGACAGCCTCGATTCTCGCTGGTCGTGCCCGAGGGGCGGGCGCACAATGGGACGCGAGGAGGGGATTGTGAGCAAGCGATCGCGAAGACGCCGTGCTCTCTCCAGTGGCGCGCCCGCGTGGCCGCCCGGCTTCGGCCCCGGCGAACCGCACTGGACCGAGCGTGACTACCCCCCGTTCGAGGATCCACCCGGAGGGACGGGCGGCGTGCGGGAGCCGCGCAGGCCCAAGCCCTCCCCGCCCGCCCTGGCGGCCGAGGCCGTGCCGCCCGAGCCGCCGGTCCGCGCCCGCGACCGCACGGAGCCGCCGCCCGAGGAGGTGACCAGGGCGTTAGCCGGAAGGTGAGCCTCCCCTGCCGTTCGCAAGGGCGGCGAGGGTGAGATGTAAATTCGTCCTTTCGGAGGGCTCCATTCACGTTTCCGGATGGGACCATCTATGCAGGGATTTATCCCGACATGGTGTGATGCATCCCAGCCAGGACGGATATCGATGTCAGAGACAGAAGAGTTCCCGCTCGTCCAGTTCATGCGCGACGGGTTCGACCCCGTGGGCGAGCTCGCGCGCATCCGGGCCGAGCACCCGGTCTTCCCCATGCAGATCCCGGGCGACCAGACCGTGTACCTCGTCACCCGCTGGGAGGACGTCCGCGCGGTGCTCGGCGACCACGAGCGCTTCAGCAACGACTTCGCGGGCGTGATCGGGCTCGGCTCCAACCAGGAGGACCCGGGCGGTCTCGGCTTCCGCGACCCGCCCGAGCACACGCGGCTGCGCAAGTACCTCACGCCCGAGTTCACCATGCGCCGCCTGCGCCGCCTGGAGCCGCGCATCGAGGCGATGGTGGCCGAGCACCTCGACCGCATCGAGGCCAAGGCCGCGGCCGGCGGGATGCCGGTGGACCTGGTGGAGGAGTTCTGCCTGCCGATCCCGTCGCTGGTCGTGTGCGAGCTGCTCGGCGTCCCGTACGAGGAGCGCGCCGACTTCGTCAAGATCAGCAAGGACCGCTTCGACTTCACCGCCGGGCCCGAGGCGTCACTGCAGGCCATCAACGACGCGATGACGTACCTGGTGGACCTCGTCGCCAGGGAGCGCCAGAACCCGGGCGACGGGCTGCTCGGCCAGCTCCTGCGCGAGCACGGCGACGACCTCGACGACCGCACGCTCGCCAGCATGGCCGACGGCCTGCTCACCGGCGGCCACGACACCAGCACCAGCATGCTCGCGCTCGGCACGCTGTGGCTGCTGCGCAACCCCGAGCAGGCCGCCAAGGTGCGCGAGGTCGACGGCTACGTCGTGGACGTGGTCGAGGAGCTGCTGCGGTACATGACCGTCGTCCAGGTCGCCTTCCCGCGCTTCGCCCGCGACGACCTGGAGCTGCACGGCGTCCCCATCAAGAAGGGCGAGATGGTGCTGTGCTCGCTCACCGGCGCCAACCGCGACCCCGCGCTCGGCGGCGACATGGACGAGGTGCGCCCCGGCCGCGAGACGGCGGGCTCGCACCTGGCGTTCGGCCACGGCATCCACCGCTGCATCGGCGCGCCCCTGGCCCAGATGGAGATGCGCATCGCCTTCCCGGCGCTGCTGCGCCGCTTCCCCGGCCTGCGCGTCGCCGGCGAGGTGCCGTTCAGGGAACTCGCCATCGTGTACGGCGTCAAAGAGCTACCCGTCGCCTGGTAGAGCGGTTACGTTCGCTGTGTGACCGTCATCGACCTGACCGCGATCAGCGCCGTCGTCCTCGACACCGACGGCGTGGTCACCGACACTGCCCGCGGGCACGCGGCCGCCTGGAAACACGTCTTCGACGCGTTCCTGCGCGGCCGCTCGGCGCCGTTCGACATCCGCGGCGACTACCTGCGGCACGT
This sequence comes from [Actinomadura] parvosata subsp. kistnae, assembly GCF_900323885.1. Lineage (GTDB taxonomy): Bacteria > Actinomycetota > Actinomycetes > Streptosporangiales > Streptosporangiaceae > Nonomuraea > Nonomuraea composti. The sequence goes on from NZ_OOHJ01000015.1 coordinate 163,286, forward strand.
CGACGGCCGCCCGCGCCTCGACGGCATCCGTACGTTCCTCGCCAGCCGCGGCATCACCCTGCCCGAAGGCTCGCCCGACGACGAGCCGGGCGCGCCCACCGTGCACGGGCTGGGCCTGGCCAAGGACCGCCTCTTCATGGAGCAGGTGGACAAGTACGGCGTCGCCGCCTTCCCCGCCACCGTGGCGCTGCTGCACGAGCTGCGGCACCGCGGCGCCCGCACCGCCGCCGTGTCCGCCAGCCTGCACGGGCGCAAGCTGGTCGGGTCCGCGGGGGTCATGCACCTGTTCGACCTGATGGTCGACGGCAACGACGCCGCGCTGCTGAACCTGCCCGGCACGCCCGACCCCGCGCTCTTCCTGGAGGCGGCGCGGCGGCTCGACCTGCCGGCGGCCAAGGTCGCCGTGGTGGCGTCGGCGCTGCCGGGGATCGAGGCCGGCAGGAAGGGCGGGTTCGGGGCGGTGATCGCGGTGGACGCCGAGAGCGGTGACGACGCTCCTGGTGCTGAGGGTGCTTGTGCCGTGGTGTCCGATCTGGGGGCGATCGAGGTGCGTGGGCGGGTTCTACCCTTGACGTCGTGACCGTTCTCATCGATCCGCCCAACTGGCCCGGGCCGCGCGGCCTCATGTGGTCCCACCTCGTCAGCGACCACTCGCTGGAGGAGCTGCACGCCTTCGCGGTGCGGCTCGGGGTGCCGGAGCGGGCGTTCGACCGCGACCACTACGACGTGCCCGAGACCGTGCACGCGCGGGCCGTCGCCCTGGGGGCCGAGGCGGTCGGGTCGCAGGAGCTCCTACGGCGTCTCGTCGCCGCCGGGCTGCGCCGCCGCAAGCGCCGCCCGCAGGCGCGCTAGCTCGCCCGTCATGTTGGCGCGGGCACGCTCCTCCCACAGGGCGCGGGCGCGGGGCGTGCGGTAAAGGGCGGGGGTGGCGAGCAGACGCCGCAGCACCGCCGACCGGCCCTCGGCGAACGCGACGTCCGGCACGTGGGCGTACTCCTGGCGGATCGCGCGCGCGTAGTCGTCGTAGGTGAGGGCGGCCGCGCGCCTGAAGTCGCCGGACGCCGCGCCGATCGCGCGCGTGCGGTCGCCGGAGGGCGGGGCGGCGAGGATGGCCAGGTCGGCGTCGCACAGGACGGCGCCGTTGCGGTCGCCGGGGCGGAGCGTGTCGTGGGCGGCGGTGAGGCGGACCAGCCTGGCCACCTCCGCCACCCGCCCCGCCGGGACGCCGCAGGCCGGCAGGCGTGCCTGGGCGAGCTGGGCGCTGCGCTCCTCGTCCCAGCCGGGACGGCCGTCGTAGACCGCGTCGTGGAACCAGGCCGCCAGGCGTACCGCCGCCAGGTCGGCCGCCTCGTCGGCGAGGTCGTCGATCGCGGCCAGGACGGCGGCGAGGTGGGTGCGCGTGTGGTAGCGCCGGTGCGGCTCCGCCCAGCGCGCGACCAGCTCGGCCCCGAGCGCGAGCGCGGCGGCCGACCCACCCGCCACCACGACCCAACCGCCCAGGAGCCCGCCCCAAGCACCGCCGGGGGCAGCGCGCCGTCGGCTGTGGGTGCGCCGCCCTGCGCACACGCGCCTACTGAGTCGAGCACACCGTCATGGGCAGGCACAGCACCGGGCCCCGGCGCACCCCCGTGCACATGCGCAGCCCCGGGCCCCGGCGCACCCCCGTGCACATGCGCAGCCCGGGCTCCGGCGCACCCCCATGCGCAGCAGCGGCATCACGTGCGGGCGCGCGGCCCTGAGCGGGCGAGCCGGGCGCAGGCGCGGTGACCGGCGCGGGCGGGCCGCCGTCCCGGGGCGCGGTGCCGGGCGTGGGCGAGGGGACGTTGGGGATCACGGTCCCACCGTACGTGGGCCGCGTGATGTTATCGTCCGAGGCATCGGGACGAATGCGGACAAGGAGCCACGGCGCCTGCCCCGTTGGCGGGAGCTGCGCAGGATCGTGCCCGCGCGCCCCGCTGGTCCAGGGCGGCGCGGGTGGCGGTGGCGGCCGATGTGGGGGAGCTGCGGCGGCTGGCGCGGCGGCGGACCCCGCGCATGGTGTTCGACTACGTGGACGGCGCGGCCGAGGGTGAGCGGTCGATGGCCCGGGCGGTGCGGGCGTTCGACCGGGTGGAGTTCGCGCCGCACGTGCTGCGGGACGTGGCGGAGGCGCCGACGTCGGTGGAGGTGCTGGGCAGGCGGGTCGCGATGCCGGTGGTGCTGGCGCCGACGGGGTTCACGCGGATGATGCATCGCGGGGGCGAGCGGGCGGTGGCGCGGGCGGCGGAGCGGGCGGGGGTGCCGTACACGTTGTCGACGATGGGCACCACGACGGCGGGTGACGTGGCCGCGGCGGCGCCCGGCGGGTGGAACTGGTTCCAGTTGTACGTGGTGCGCGACCGGGCGCGGAACCTGGAGCGGCTGGCGCTGGCCGAAGCCGCGGGCATGGACGTGCTGGTGGTGACGGTGGACGTGCCGGTGGCGGGGCGCGGCTGCGGGACGTGCGGCACGGCCTGACGATCCCGCCGTCGTTGCGCTGGCGGGGCGCGCTGGAGGCGGTGCGGCATCCGGCGTGGTGGTTCGATTTCCTGACGGGTGAGCCGCTCCGGTTCGCGACGGTGGAGGGCGCGCCGGAGGACATGGCGGGGCTGACGAACCTGATGTTCGACCCGTCGGTGACGGTGGCGGACCTGGAGTGGATCAGGGCGGCGTGGCGGGGGAAGCTGCTGGTGAAGGGCGTGCAGCGGGTGGACGACGCGAAGGAGCTGGCCGCCGTGGGGGTGGACGGGCTGGTGGTGTCGAACCACGGCGGGCGGCAGCTCGACCGCGCCGCCACCCCGCTGGAGCTGCTGCCGGAGGTGGTGGCGGCGGTCGGCGGCCGGACGGAGGTGTTCCTCGACGGGGGTGTGCGCAGCGGGGCCGACGTCGCCGCCGCGGTCGCGCTGGGCGCCCGGGCGTGCTTCGTCGGCCGCGCCTACCTGTACGGGCTGATGGCGGGGGGCGAGCCGGGCGTGACGCGGGTGCTGGAGCTGTTGCGCGCCGAGCTCGTCCGGACGGTGCAGCTGCTGGGGGTGAGCGGTGGTGTCGAGGGGCTCACCCCCGATCTGGTGCGGCTCAGGGGAAGCTGACGATCTTCACGGGGACGGTGGCGGTGCCCTGGGCGGCGGCTCCGGTGTTGTTGATGACGTGGTTGATGGTGCCGTTGCCGCCGAGTGAGACGGTGAGCAGGGAGTGGAAGCGCACGTTCGGGTTGACGGGCGCCTCGAAGCCGCGCTCGGCGACGATGCTCGGGTCGACGTTGAAGTAGCAGTAGGCGCCCAGCCCCCACGCCTCGTGGGCGGTGACGGAGTCGGCGACCTTGTAGGCGGCGTAGCCGCGGGTGGAGCCGTTCATCCAGGCGGCCTGGCCGGGCGGGTCGTAGGGCATCTCGTTCTGGAAGAAGACGGTGCGCCCGCGCTGCCCGTTCCAGATGACCTGGTACTTCTGGTAGTGCTCGACGAACAGCCCGTACGCGGTGACGTCGTCGCCGTTGACGATCAGGCCGGTGTCGGCGGTGTTGACGGTCCAGCCGATGCCGGTGCCGTGGTCACCGCGCCAGGCCCAGATGTGGTCGATGAGGGCGTGGTCGCTGTTGACGACGAGGCTGGTCGTGGCCTTGCCGGCGTGGGCGCCGCCGATGCGGAAGAACACGTCCTGGACGGAGATGGGGTTGGCGGCGTGGGAGGCGGCGGATCCGGGCGGGCCGACCTCCATGAGGACGGGCGAGTTGACGGCGCCGGCGTCGAACAGCAGCCCGGCCACCCGGACGCCGTCCACGTCGGCGACGCGCAGGGGCACGGCGCCGTTGTCGGGGATGATGGTGGCGTAGCCGAGGCCGAGCACGACGGTGTTCGGCCTGGTGACGTTGATGGTCTGGCCGACGTGGTAGATGCCGGGCGTGAAGAGCAGGTTCAGGCCGCCGGCGAGGGCGGCGTTGATGGTGGCGGCGGTGTCGGTGGGCTTGGCGACGTAGAACTGGGTGAGCGGGATGGAGGTGCCGGTGCCGGGCCAGCTCGCGCCGCGCGTGTTCTGCCGCAGGGAGGGGACGAAGACCTGGTAGGCGCCGGCGGCGTCCACGTACAGGTAGGGCTTCTCCCTGGTCACGGGGCTGTTGGCGAGCGTCGTGTACGGCGGCTCGGGGAACGACTGGGCGGGCGCGCCCTCGACGCCGGAGAACACCATGTTCCACACGCCGTTGAGCCAGCCGCCGATGGTGCTGTCGCGGGTGAACCACTGCTGCTGGGAGTAGGGCTGCACGGTGCCGTCGATCCTGCTGTCGGCGATGTAGCCGCCGCTGGCCCAGCCGTACCCGGTGGGGGCGAGGTTGAGGTTGCCCCGGACGTGCATGCGGCGGAACGGCGCGGCCTGCGAGACGGCCCACTGGTTGGTGCCGCCGGGCGGGGTGATGGACAGGTTCTCGGCCGAGCGCCAGAAGTTCTGGGTGGCGTTGCCGCCGAACCAGCCGGCGTCCACCCGGACCTGGCCGTTGATGGTGACGTCGTCGGGGTTGCGGCCGAGTCCCATGATCGAGGTGTAGAAGCCGATATTGGCGTTGACGTTGTAGCTGCCCGGCTTGAACAGCAGGGCGTGGCGCTGGGTGCCGAACTGGTTGGACTCCATCTGGGAGAAGACGGAGTCGAGCGTGGACTGGATGCTCGACGCGGGCATGGACGGGTCGAAGACGTGCACGTTGGGGCCGAGGTCGCCGCCGCCGGGCGGGGTCGTGGTGGTGGTGCGCACGGTCAGCTCCCACAGGGAGTAGCCCCAGCCGGTCGCGCGGGCGGTGCCGTGGACGCGGACGTAGCGGCCGGTGCCGGTGACGTCGAGGGTCTGGGTGCCGCCGGTGCCCGTGGTGGTGGCGTAGACGTCGGTCCAGGTGGAGGCGTCGGCGGAGACCTGGACGCGGAACGCGGTGGCGTAGGCGGTCTCCCATTGGAGCACGACCTGGCAGACGTCCTGGGGCGAGCCCAGGTCCACCTGGAGCCACTGGGGGTCGCTGAAGGCGCTGGACCAGCGGGTGCCGGTGTTGCCGTCCACGGCGGCGGAGGCGGGGGTGCCGGCGTTCTCGGTGGAGGAGGCGGTGGCGGGGCGGCCCTGCGCGGCGTTGGCGGTGCCGCAGGCCAGTGCGGCCTGGGCGGGCGCCGTGACCAGGCACGACAGGAGTAACGCGGCCAGGGCGGCGAGGATGAGGGCGGGGCTTCTGCGGGGGTGCACTGCTGGACTCCTCACGAACAGGGGGGTGGTGAGAGAGCGCTCTATCGAGCAGAGCGTGCCTGCGGCCCGGACTTATGTCAATGCTTGATTTAACTTCTACGCAATAGCGGGCGACGGGTAAGCGGCGTCCCCGAAGAACGGCTCGATCACCAGCGTCGCCGCGCCCAGCGCCACCGCGTCGGGCCCGAGCCGCCCGAGCACCACCGACTCCGGCTGGAACGGCTGCGCCTGCGTGTTGGCGGCGGTGGCGGCCCGGATCTCGCCGAGCAGCCGCCCGCCCAGCATCAGCCCCGCCCAGCCGCCGATCACGATGCGCTCGGGGTTGAACAGGTGCACCAGCGACGACAGGCCCGCGCCCAGCAGATCGACGGTCTCCCCGATCACCGGCGAGCCCGACTCCAGCAGCCGGGCCAGCGCCGCCTCCTCGTCGGCGGAGTCGGCCTCGACGCCGGCGCGTTCGAGGATGGCCTCGGCCCCCAGGTACGCCTCCAGGCAGCCGCGCGCCCCGCACCGGCACGCCCGCCCACCGGCGATCACCTTCAGGTGCCCGACCTCGCCCGCCGCCATGCCCGCCCCCCGGTAGATGCGCCCGCCGGTGACGATCGTGCCGCCCACGCCGGAGCCGACGAGCAGGATGACCGCGTCGCCGGTGCCCCTGCCGGAGCCGAACCACAGCTCGGCCTGCCCCATGGTCTTGGCCCCGTTGTCGAGGACCAGCGGCAGCGAGGTGCCGGCCCGCAGCAGCGCGCCGAGCGGCACCGCCTCCCAGCCGAACGTCTTGGCCCGCACCAGCCCGTCGGCTCCGGGCTCGACGATGCCGGGGACGCCGACGCCCACGCCGAGCACCTGCCCGGCCGGCACCTCGCCCTCGGCGATGACGGCGTCCACGCCGGTCAGGATGTGGCGGGCGACCAGCTCGGGGTCGTGCTTGGCCGAGCGGACCGCGTAGTGGGCCCTCGCCCGCACGTTCATCTCCAGGTCGAACAGCTCGACCTTGACCTGCGTCTCCCCCACGTCCACGCCGACGGCGTAGCCGTAGGCGGGGTTGACCTTGAGCAGGACGCGGGGCCGGCCGCCGTCGGAGTCGACCTGGCCCGCCTCGACGATGACGTTGTCGGCCAGCAGGTCGCCGGTCATCGTGCTGACGGTGGCGGCGCTGAGCCCGGTCTGGGCGGACAGCTCGTTGCGGCTGGCGGGGCCGCCGAAGTAGAGCGCGCGCAGCAGCATCGCCCGGTTCCCCCGGCGGAGGTCTCGTACGGTCTTCCGCCCCGGCGTGCTCATGCTCGTCCCCGTTCCCTCGGCAGTCCGCCGCCATGTTAGTTCACGGCCCGAAGAACCTGCGCGGCCGGTGTTACACAAACGTTTCCTGACTTTCTTCGAGGCTTAGATTATGGTCTGGCCATCCCCCCGATGAGGAGATGGCAATGAGCCGAGGACTTGTGCGAGGCGCCGTCGTGGCGGCCCTCGTGAGCGGGCTGGCCGCGTGTGGCGGCGGCGGCACCGGTGGCCAGAGCGGCGGCAAGGAGCTGACGTTCTGGATGTACCAGGACCGCACCCCGCAGGCGGGCCAGGTCATGGAGAAGGTCCGCGAGGACTTCGAGAAGGCCAACCCCGGTGTCACCGTCAAGCTCGTCAAGATCCCCAAGGACGACTACAACACCAAGCTGGGCAGCGCCGTGGCGAGCAAGAGCGCCCCCGACGCGGGCATCCTCGACCAGCCGCTGGTCTCCAAGTACGCCCTCGACGGCACGATCAAGGAGGTCCCGGCCGGGCTCATCCAGGAGGCCGACTACTACAAGGGCGCGCTCGACACCAACCGCGCCGGCGGCAAGCTCTACGGCCTGCCCCAGGACCAGACCACGGTCGCCCTCTTCTACAACAAGAAGCTGGTGCCGAACCCGCCGAAGACCTGGGACGAGCTGAAGCAGGTCGCCGCCCAGGTGCACGCCGCCGACGCGAACGTGGCCGGCATGAACGTGCCCAAGGGCGACGGCTACGGCGCCTGGATGTTCCCCGGCATCGTGCACGGCGCGGGCGGCGAGATGGTCGACGACGCCGGCAAGAAGGTGCTGTTCGACCAGCCGCCGGCCGTGGAGGCGCTGCAGCTCTGGGTGGACCTGCAGAAGTCGTCGCCCAGAAAGATCACCGACTCGGACAAGCCGTTCGAGAACGGCCTGGCGGCCATGACGATCTCCGGGCCATGGGACGTGCCGACGATCCGCGAGCAGTTCCCCGACCTGGACTTCGGCGTGGCGCCGCTGCCGTACAAGACCGAACCGGCCGGCAACATCGGCGGCGAGGACTCCGTCGTCTTCTCCACCAGCAAGAACCCGGACCTGGCGTGGAAGTGGCTGGCGTTCCTGTCCGATGCGGCCAACAACGGGGCGGTCGCGGACGCGTTCGGCGGGTTCCCCGTCCATCTGAAGGCGCAGGTCGTCGCGGGCGGCCCCGAGCAGGCGGCCTTCCTGGAGCAGCTCAAGGTCGCGCACGCCCGGCCCGCCGTGCCGCAGTGGATCCAGGTCAACGACGAGATCATCGCCCCGGCCATCGAGTCGGCGCTGACCGGCAAGGCCACCGCGCAGCAGGCGCTGAGCGACGCGGCGGCCAAGACCCGCTCCCTGCTCGGCTGGAACGGCTGACGTGGCCGCTCCCGTACTCGAACGGGTGACGACGGGACCCGGGAGGCGCGCCAGGCGCCGCCCGGGGGCCCGGCGCCGCGACCACCTGACCGGCTGGCTGCTGATCGCCCCGGCGCTGGCCTACTTCGTGGTCTTCCTGCTGTACCCGGCCCTGTCGGCGCTCTACTACAGCTTCACCGACTGGAACCTGCGCACCGAGGCGAGCTGGGTGGGCCTGGCCAACTACGCCGACCTGCTGTTCGACGACGTCAAGTACCCGCACTTCTGGAAGTCGGTGAGCGTCACCCTGCAGTACACGCTCGTCGCGGTGCCGCTGACGCTGGTCTCCGCGCTGGCGCAGGCGCTGCTGCTGAACGCGATCAGGCGCGGGGCGAACCTGTTCAGGCTGCTGCTGTTCCTGCCGGTCGTGACGGCGGAGGCGGCGGTGGGCGCGATCTGGCGCTGGCTCTACGACCCGCAGTACGGCCTGATCAACACGCTGCTCGGCCTGGTGGGCATCCCCGGCCAGAACTGGCTGAACACCCCGGAGCTGGTCATCCCGGCGCTGGCGTTCATCGCGGCCTGGCAGTGCGGCATCTCAATGATCATCTATCTGGCGGGGCTGAAGGGCATCCCCGGCTCCATCCAGGAGGCGGCGATCATCGACGGGGCCGGGCCGTGGCAGCGGTTCTGGCGGGTGACGTTCCCGATGCTCCGGCCGACCACGTTCTACCTGCTGGTGACGGGCGTGATCGCGGCGCTGCAGGTGTTCGGCCTGGTGTACGTGATCTTCTCGGGGAACGGGCGCAGCGTCACCGGCGGGCCCGAGCAGTCGGGGCTGACGTACGTGCTGCACCTGTATTTGTTCGCCTTCCGCTACGACGCGATGGGCGCGGCCTGCGCGATGTCGTTCATCCTGCTCGTCTTCATCATGATCGTCACGGCGCTGCAGTTCCGGTTCGTCAAGCAGGAGGCGGCGTGAGGAAGGCTTCGATCTACGTCGCGCTGGTGCTGCTGGCCGCCGTGTCGGTGGTGCCGTTCCTGTGGATGCTGGCCACCTCGCTCAAGCACGGCCCCGACATCTACACCAAGGTGCCCAACCTGCTGCCGCTGGACAAGCGGACCGGCGAGTGGGCGGCGACCCTCGACAACTACGCCTACGTGCTCGACGTCGGCGGGCTCGGCGACGCCTTCGTCAACAGCGTCTGGGTGTGCGCGATCCTCGTGCCGGCCAAGCTGCTCATCGACGCGCTGGCCGCGTACGCGTTCGCGCGCATCCCGTTCCCCGGCCGCGACAAGCTGTTCGTGATCATGCTGGGCGGCATGATGGTGCCCGCGATCACGCTGCTGGTGCCGCGCATCCACGTCACCCAGTCGCTGGGCATGTTCGACTCCGGGTGGGGGCTGATCGTGCCGAACATCGCCTCGGTGCTCGACATCTTCCTGCTGCGGCAGTTCTTCCTGTCGCTGCCCGGCGAGCTGGAGGAGGCCGCGCTCATCGACGGCGCCGGCCGGATGCAGATCTTCTGGCGGATCGTGCTGCCGCTGTCGAAGCCCGTGCTGGCGGTCGTCACCATCACCAGCTTCCTGTTCCACTGGAACGATCTGGTGTGGCCGCTGCTGGTCACCAACGACCCCGAGCTCTACACGCTGCCGCTGGCCCTGCAGCAGCTCGTCGCCAGCCCGGACGGCGGGCGCGCGTACTACATCATGGCGGGCGCCACGCTCGCCGTCCTGCCCGTGATCGGCGTGCTGCTCGTCTTCCAGCGCCGCATCCTCCAGGGCATCGCCTTCACCGGTCTCAAGAGTTAGGAACCCCACTGTGCTGATCGACGGGGTCGCCGTCATCGACGGCGTGCCGCGGGTGCTCGTCACCGCCGACTATCCGTACTACCGCGACGATCCGGCCGTCTGGGGCGACCGGCTGCGGGCGGTGCGGGACGATCTCGGGATCGAGGTGATCACCTGCTACCTGCCCTGGCGGCACCACCAGCCGGAGGCGGGCACGGCCCCGGACTTCACCGGCCTGACCCACCCGGCCAGGAACGTCACCGGCTTCCTCGCGCTCTGCCACGAGCTGGGCCTGCGGGTGGTCGCCAAGCCCGGCCCGTTCATCCACGCCGAGGTCACCTACGGCGGGCTGCCCGACTGGGTGTGCCCCGACGCGGACCCGGCCTTCGAGCCGCTGCTCGACGCCTCCGGCACGCCCGCGCGCTGGGCGGACGCCGCCGCGCCCCAAGGCCGGCCGCTGCCCGCGCCGCTGGCGCCCGCCTTCCTCGCCAGGGCCACCGAGTGGTTGTCGGCCGTGGGCAAGGAGGTGCTGGACGGCGCAGAGGCGGTGATCGCGCTGCAGATCGCGAACGAGGGCGTCTACACCAGCGGCGCGCTGCCGCTGACCGCCTACGACTACAGCGCCTCCGGGCTGGCGTTCTACCGCGACCGGCTGCGGGCCTGGTACGGGACGCCGGAGGCGTACAACGCCGTGCACGGCACCTCCTACGGCGGCTGGGCGGACGCCGAGCCCCCGGACGCCACGTCGGGCCCGCTGGCCCAGGCCGACTGGGGACGGTTCCACGCCGAGTACCTGACCGAGGTGTACCGCGTGTGGGCGCAGGCCGTCGGCTCCGACCTGCCGGTCCTGGTCAACCTCAACCCGCCGACCGTGCCCGCGCTGGACGACTGGCTGGCCAGGGTCAGGCCGGAGCTGTGGGGCGGCATCTCCTACGGGTTCACCAACTGGATGGGCGTCGTGTCGGCCGACCGCGACGCGCACGCCCGCTACGTCATCGCCGCCAAGCGCGCGCCGGGGCCGAACCTGGAGGAGAACTGGGGGTTCTCCGAGCTGTACGACCCCGCCTACATCGACGCGGCGACCAGCTTCCACCAGTCGCTGCTGGCGCTGGCGGCGGGCGCGACCGGCTTCAACGTCTACACGGGCGTGGCCACCTCGGGTTGGGAGCCGGAGCTGGACGCCGTGCCCGGGCCGTACCCGGACTGCCCGCCCGTCGACGCGGGCGGGGCCGCCACCGTCAAGGCGCCGGTGGTGCGGGCGCTGGCGGGCTTCTTCGCGGTGCACGGCGCGGAGTTCCTGGAGTGCGAGCCGGTGCGGCGGGACGCGTTCGGCCTGTACCTGCCCTACGCCGGGATCGCCGCGCTGTCCGGGGAGCCTGAGAGGCCCGGGTGCGGGCGGGCGCTGCGCGCCTTCCACGAGCGCATGCGGGCGCGCGGGCTGGACTACGGGCTGGTCGAGCTGGAGAGCGTGACGGCCGCGGAGCTGGCCGCCTACCGGTCGGTCACGGTGCCCGGCGGGCCGTTCATGCACCGGCGGGTGCAGGAGCTGCTGGCCGCGTACGCGCGCGCGGGCGGGCGGGTGCTGGTGGACGGCCCCGTGCCGGTGCTCGACGAGCACCTGTCGCCCTGTGCGCTGATCACGCCGTCGGCTCCCCTCGCGGAGGTGGCGGAGGGGCTCGTGGTGCACGGCGAGGCCGACGCGTTCCTGCGCAGCCACCCGGACCGGGATGTGCACTATCTGGTCGTGCTCGTCCAGTCGGGCAACGAGGGGCCGATCGTGTTGCGGACCCCGTACGGGATCGTCGAGGTGGTCGCCGCGCAGGGCGGCGGCGCGGTGCTGCGGCTGGCCGACGGCCAGGTGGGCGACCTCGTGATCAGGGGGATGAACGCCTATCTCGGCTGCGCGGTGGAGGCCGGCGTGCGTCTGGACGGGGTGCGCACCGGCGCGTCCGGGCCCGGCGATCTCGTCCGGATCAACGGCCGACTTGTCTAGACGAAATCAGCACATACATCGATAGAAGGGACGGGTATTTCGCCGCCGGTGTCGTCGCTCTGCTCCTCACACGGGGACCCGCCCGCCCGAGAGGAGATCGCGATGGCATCAGGAGAGTTCCAGGTGATGAAGGTGCCGGCCGAGCAGCTGGCCGGCATGCTTCACGGCCAGGTTGTCGATCCCGGTGCGCAGCCCACGCACGTGGTCCATCGGGACGAGGGTTGGACCGTGGATGTGAGCTGGGAGGTCACCGGCGAGCTCGTCGACTGGCTGGCGGGATGCTGGCAGTTGGAGATCATCGCCGACCTGATGGGCGGTGGCGAGACCAGGCACCCCTCGCCACCGGTGGAGCTGACCTTCACCCCCGGCTCCGGCCGATATACCGCCTCGATCCCCATGCGCGGTCAGCTCGCCCCCGGCACCTATGACCTGGTGGTCAACCTCACCACGACGACGGCCGCGGGCACCGCGGGGGCGCTCGGCGGATTCGTCGTGATCAGCAAGGTGACGGTCAAGGAGTGAGGGGCGGTGATCGTACTGCAAGCACCCCGCAAGCGGGCCCTCCTAGGCTCCTGCCGCGGCCACGGGGAGAGACAGGGGCCGCCTGACTGTATCTGACGCCGACGGGGGCGCTCTTAACTCCGTGAGCCCTCCGCCAGGCGACGGGACCAGCAAACGGGAGACTCCATGTCCGACACTCCGATGACCGCGGATGACGTGCTGCGCATCGCGGCCTACAAGGACCGGAGCGCGGCACTCGAAGCCATGGTCATCGCCTACAGCTACCACCGCGTGGCCGCGGACCTCGCGGTGCACCTGGGCCGGGCGGCCAACAACTGGTACTGCTACGCCACCTGGACCTCCAAGGCGGTGGGCGAGAGCCTCGACCTCGGCCCGAACTCTCCGTTCATCGACGACTTCGGCCGCCGACTGCGGGTGCCGCGCCGCTTCAGGCGGCTGTTCAGGGCCGCGCTGCTGACCCTGCTCGGGCCCAGCTACCAGCTCGGCCTGGCGCTGGCCAACCGCGCCATCTTCCTGGAGACGGCCAGCCTCGCGGTCAACCTGTGGAACGACGAGCCCGACCGCTACCTGAAGGTGAGCCCCGAGTCCGAGCTGACGCCGACGCCGCCGGAGTTCCTGACCGACCTGCTGTCGCCGGCCGACCCGCGCTACCTCAAGGACGCCGCGCAGCTCATGGTGGAGGCGGCCAGGACCGAGGACCCGGCGGCGCGGGCGGAGCTGATGCTGGGCGCCAACATCGCGCTGTCGGCCTACGAGCAGGCCCGCGCGCAGGCGGCGCTGGAGCTGGTGCTCTACCGGCCGGTCCGCTGGCTGACCCGGGTGTCGTGGCGCTCGCTGCGCTCCCTCGTCACGCGCCGGCCCTTCCCCAGGTTCAAGCTGTACGCGGCGGCGCACGCGGACCAGCCGTGGCTGACCCGCAAGCTGGAATCCCTGTGGTCGGCGCTCTACACCCGCCACCTGTTCGCCGTCGCCACCCCGCTCAGCGACGTCAAAGTGGGCAAGCCGCTCACCGCCCCGGCGGGCGTGGACCTGGCCAAGGTGTGGGTGCCGATCCAGAACGAGAAGGTGCGCAAGCTCGCCGAGGAGTTCATCACCGAGGATCAGGAGGCGTCGACGGCCGGGGTGACCGACTGGGTGTCCTACCCCGACCGCATGCGCTTCATCGTCAGCTACTTCCGGGTCTACCAGACCGTGGACGCGCTCTACCGGGTGCCGTTCGACCAGGAGATCGCCGACGGGCTCGCCGAGGAGATGGCGCGGGGGCTCGTGCCCGAGGCCGTCAGCGGCATGCCCGCGCTACGCGGCAGGAAGTTCTACACCTTCCCGACGGAGACCGACCCCGACGCGTACGAGATGGCGCACTTCGACTTCGAGCCGTTCCTGGAGGCGATCCCGCTGGAGCGGGAGTAGCCGATCAATCAAGGAAGTCGCGGGTGATCTCGCGGGCCTGAAGGAGCCCGCGCAGCTTCGCGAAACAGCGGGCTCGGGTGGGCCCGATGCTCCCGACCGGTCTGCCCAGCCTGCGTGCCACGTCCACGTAGTGGGGCTCGGAGGTTTCCGTGAGCGCTCTGAACAGCACCCTCTGCGCGGCCGGCAGCTCCTCGACCAGCTCCGCGAGCGTGCCGGCCAGCCAGATCCTGGCCAGCTCCCTGTCCACGTCGTCCGTGCTGCCGAGCGAGTCGAGGTCCGGCGTGCAGATCTCTCTCGTGCGTTTGGTGAGCTTTAGGCATTCGCGGAAGGCGATCGTGGCCAGCCAGCCCGCCATGCGCTGGCCGTCCTCGACGCTGCCGAGGTTCTGCCAGGCGAGCATCCACGTCGTCTGCAGGACGTCTTGGGCGTCCTCGTGGCTGAGCCTGAAGCGCCTGATGCGGGCCTTCAGCATCGGGCTGAACTCCTCGACGAGCCGCTCCCACGCCCAGGCGTCACCCTGCTGGGCGGCGGACACGAGGTCTGCGGTCTCGAGCGGCGTGTCGAGCCGTTCCATGGTCTGCATGTCGATCTCCCCGCCGGTCCGGTTTCTCGGGGGGCCAATTCCGGCCGGCTACCTCACCGTGCGCCGGCTGATCCGAAAAGACTGTTCCGAAGGCAACAGTCCGGGTGTGGCGCTCGTCACATTCCGGGGATCGGGTTTCGTCTGCTGTCCCCTCCGTGAATGCGGCCTAGAGTTCTTGCATGAACGCGCGCAGCGGGGTTCCGTACGACGTCGAGCCGGTCGCGGCCGTCCTGGCGGAGATCCCGTTGTTCCGCGTGCTCGGGGAGAGCGGCATCCGGAGCACGGCGCGCGCGGGGGTGGCGCGCCGCTACCGCTCCGGGCAGATCATCTTCCATCAGGGGGATCCGGGAGAGTCGCTGTACGTGCTGCTCGACGGGCTGGTGAAGGTGGTCTTCACCACCGAGCACGGCGACGAGATCGTCCTGAACATGCTGCGGCGGGGCGACACGTTCGGCGAAATGGCGCTGCTCGACGGCTCGCCGCGCTCGGCCTCGATCGTGACGGTGCGGCCCTCCTGGGTGTTCGCGCTGCCCAGGGCGCGGCTGCTGGAGCTGATGCGGGAGCACCCGGGGCTTGCCGACGAGTTCCTGCGCCTGCTCGGCCGCATGGTGCGCAGGCTCACCGGCCAGGCCGCCGACCTGGCCTTCCTCGACCTGGGCGGGCGGCTGGCCAAGCTGCTGCTGGAGCTGGCGGGCAAGCACGGCCAGTCCGACGACGTGGTGGACCTGCCCGGGCTGACCCAGTCCGACCTCGCCGCGCTGATCGGCGCGTCGCGGCCGGCGGTCAACCGGGCGCTGCAGTCGCTGGTGTCGAGGAATCTCATCTCCGTCCAAGGGCGGACGATCACGCTGCTGGATGTCGCCGCCCTGCGGAAAAGGGGCGGCCTCTGACCGACTGGGGAGTACGGGGTTGATGAACGAGCATGACGAGCGCTGGCCCGAGGAGCGGTTCCGGCAGCTCAGGCAGCAGGCCGACCCGGACATCGACAAGGTCGTGGCCGAATACCTCGAGGCGCAGCCCGCCGGCAAGAGCGCCCTCGACCTGCTGAAGTCCGTGGTCGCGGAGCTGGGGGCGGCCAAGCGGGAGGCCAGGGCCCCCTCGGGCGAGCCGCCGGCCTCCGAGATCTTCGAGGCGATCGACTTCGCCAAGGACCTGCCCGACTGGGGCGACGACACGGAGCTGCTGGCCCGGGGGCAGGCCGTCTTCTCCGACTACGGCCTGTACCAGTCGGCGGCGCTGTTCTTCGCCTGCCTGCCGATGGCCTACGCCGAGGTGTCCAGCGCCAAGGTGCTGGCCGGAGTCTCCAACCTGGCCACGCACAGCCTCACCCGCCGGGTCGCGGAGACCGGGCAGATGCTCGTGGACGTGATGGGCCTGAGGGCCGCCGACAGCCTCCGGCCGGGCAGCCCCGGGCACACGACCGCGATCGGGCTGCGCATCCTCCACTCGTTCGTGCGCGCCCTGGTCGCGGAGAAGTACGCCGACCGCTGGGACACCGAGCGGTACGGCCCGCCGGTCAACCAGGAGCTGCTGCTGGCCACGCTCTTCGACTTCTCCGTCGTGACGTGGGAGGCGATGGAGACGATGGGCGTGGTGCTGACCGACGAGGAGCGCACCGCCAACCTCTACACGTGGAGCGTGTTCGGCCACCTCATGGGCGTCGAGGTCTGCGGCGACGGCCCCCTCACGCTCGCCGACGTCGAGCCGGTCAGCGCCCGCCTGGGCCGCATGCTGGAGCCCAGCGACGAGGGCCGCCGGCTGATGGCCATGCTGCTCACGGAGATGGAGGCGTTCATGCCGCTGGGCTGGCGCAAGATGCCGCGCAGCCTGGTGCACTGGATCTTCCAGAACGCCTCGCACGGCGCCGACCGGGTGCCCGGCCTGCTCGGCGTGCCCCGGCCGGCCTGGTGGTTCACCGCCGGCTTCGCCGTGGCCCGCTCGGCCCACCGGCAAAAGTGGCTGGCGAGCCCCGTGGGCGGTGTGATTCGCTGGCTGGTACGCAAGGCCGGACGGCACATCGTGATCGCCATGATCGACCGCCACTCCGACGGGCAGGCGGCGTTCAGGATCCCCGACGAGCTGGCCCGCGCCTGGCGGATCAAGCAGTCGGCCCCGGCGGTCAAGACGCGCGCGATCCGCCGCACCGTCCGCAAGACGCTACGAGCGCCCGCGCAGGGGCGGAAAGGCCCGCGCTAGTGACCGGTCCGTATGAGCCCAGACGTGAGCCCGGCACGCTCACCACGGCGACCATCCTGTTCACCGACGTGGTGAGCTCGACGGCGCTGCGCATCAGGCTCGGCGAGGAGCGGGCCAACGTGGTCTTCCGCCGCCTCTACGAGCTGCTGCACTCGGTGGTGACGGCCAGCGGCTCCTCCTTCACCAAGAGCCTGGGCGACGGCCTGATGGCGGTCTTCGACTCGGCGACGGCCGGCCTCGACGCGATCATCGCGGTGCAGCAGGCCGTCGCCGACGAGAACGAGCGCGCCCTGGAGAAGATCTCCATCAGGGCCGCGCTGGCCGCCGGCGACGTCTGCTGGGGGCAGGACGACGTGAGCGGGCTGCCCACGGTGGAGGCGGCCCGGCTGGTCGCGGTCGCCGAGGGCGGCCAGGTGCTGTGCACCGACCTGGTCAGGCGGCTGGCGCAGGGCCGCAGCCGGCACGAGTTCAAGGATCTCGGGCGGCTGCCCGGCAAGGGGCTGCGCGAGCCGCTGCACACCTACGAGCTGCACTGGCAGAGCGCCGACCACCACCTCGGCGGCGGCCTGGCACCGTGGCTGGACGACGCGGGGCTGCTGCCCTTCGTCGGCCGCGAGGAGGAGCTGCGGGTGCTGGAGGGGGAGCTGGCGGCGGCCGAGTTCGGCAGCGGCCTGGTGATCCTGGAGGGCGAGCCCGGGGTGGGCAAGACGCGGCTGGCCTCCGAGGTGGCCAGGCAGGCGCTCAAACGGCAGTTCACGGTGCTGGCGGGGCGGTGCACGGATCCGGCGCGCAAGGCGTACGAGCCGATCGCGGGGGCGGTCGAGCGGCTGGCCCGCACCTCGCCCGCGCTGCTGCTGCGGGCGGGCGTGGACCAGCAGTGCGGCCAGCTCGTCCGGCTGGCGCCGTCGCTGGCGGCGCCGCCGCTGTCGCTGGAGGTGCCGCCGGCCACCGAGCCCGTCTCCGAGCGCTACCACCTGATGGCCGCCGCCCGCACGCTCATCGAGCGGCTGGCCACCGTGCGGCCCGTGCTGCTGATCATCGACGACCTGCAGTGGGCCACGCTGGAGTCGCTGCAGATGCTCAGCGCCCTCATGTGGGACGCCGACGCGCTGCCGCTGCTCGTGCTGGCCACCTCGCGGCCCGTGCCGGTCGAGTCGGCCCCGCCGCAGACGCTGCCGGAGCTGCACAAGCTCACGGCGGGCGCGCGGGTCGTGCAGGTGCCGTCGTTCGGGCTCGACGAGGTGTCGTCGGCGCTGACGCAGGCGCGGGCCGGCAGCGACCCCGAGCGGCTGCACCGGATCACGGGCGGCAACGCGTTCCTGGTCAGCGAGGTGATCAGGGAGCTGGCGGCGGGCAAGGACCTCGACGCGCTGGCCGTCCCCGACTCGGTCACCCGCATGGTGACGGCCCGCCTGTCGCAGCTGCACCCCGACGCGCGCGACCTGGTCACCCTGCTGGCCGTCGGCGAGCGCATGACCTCGCCCGAGCTGCGCCGCGGGCTGGGCCTCGACGAGGCCAGGTTCGTGGCGGCGGTGGAGGAGGCCATGGGCACCGGCCTGGTGACCATGCTGGACAACGGGTCCTGCCACTTCTCCCACGAGCTGACCCGCGACGCGCTCTACTCCACGCTGTCGCCGCCGCGCGCCGCGCTGCTGCACGGGCGGGTGGCCGACGCCCTGTGCGAGACGGATCCGGGGGCCATGCGGGCGCGTCCGTACGTGGTGGCCGCCCACCTGGTGGCCGCCGCCGAGCAGGGCCGCGACCCGGTCCGGGTGAGCGCGGCGGCCGACGCGGCCGTGCAGGCCGCCCAGCACGCGCTGGCCGGGCTGGCGCACCGCGAGGCGGTCACCTGGTACCAGCGGGTCCTCGACCTGCTGCGCGACTTCCCCGGCACGTCGCTGGAGCGGCGCGCCGAGCTGCTGGTCGAGTGCGGCAGGGCGATGTGGCTGGCCGGGCATCCGGAGGCCAGGCGCACCCTGCTCGACGCCGCCGACCTGGCCAGGGAGTGCGGGCGGCACGACCTGCTCGTCACCGCCGCGCTGGGCGGCGACCGCGGCTCGGCCATCTCGGCCGCGCCCGACCGCGAGCGCATCGCGCTGCTGACCGAGGCCCGCAAGGTCGTCGACTCCACCGACGTCAGCACCCGGGCGCTGCTGGCCGCGCAGCTCGCCGCGGAGCTCATCTGGGCGCCCGACGGCGAGCGCCGCTTCGCACTGAGCGACGAGGCGGTGGCGCTGGCCCGCAAGTCCGGCGACCCGCGCACGCTGGCGAGCGTGCTGGGCATGCGCAGCCTGACGATCATCCCGGCCGACCCGCTGCACCAGCGGCACCGCGACGGTGACGAGATGCTGGAGGCGGCCCGCCGCACGGGCGACGACCTGGCGCTGTTCCACGCGTACATGCAGCGCACTCCCCCGGTGCTCGACGGCGGCGACACCACCAGGGTCGCCATGCTGCTCGGGCAGGCCGACGAGCTGGCGCGCCGGCTCGGGCAGCCGCACCTCACCTGGCTGATCGGCTACTCCAAGGCCGGCCTGACGCTCATGCAGGGCGACCTCGTGCAGGCCGAGGCGGAGGCGGAGGCGGCGCTGCGGCTCGGCTCCGAGATCGGCCGCCGCCTGGAGGCCATGGCCATCTACTCGGAGCAGATCCGCGAGATCAGGCGGCTGCAGGGGCGGCTGTGGGAGCTGGGCGAGCGGCTGCGGCGCGCCGCGCAGCGGCCGCGGGTCGACCCGGTGCACGCGGTGCTGCGCTACCTGTGCGAGCTCGGCGACGAGGAGGCCGGGCCGCTGCTCGACCGCATCCTCGCCTACGGCGGCGCCGCGCCGCCGCGCAACATGGCGCTGCGCTCCGCCCTCGACAACCTCGCCGTCGCCGCCGCCCGGCTCGGACGGGCCGAGCTGGCGGCGCGCCTGTACGACTCGCTGGCCTCCGGCGGTGAGACATTCGGGCACGGCGCGGTGGCCCACCACTGCGGGCACCACTACCTGGCGCACCTGTGCGTGGCGATGGGCGATCGGGTGCGGGCCGGCGAGCACTTCGAGGCGGCGGCCGAGGTGCACGAGCGGCGCGGCGTGCCGCTCATGCTGGCCGAGTCCCTGCTCGACTGGGCGGACCTGCTCGACGGCGGCGACCTGGGCGGCCCCAAGCCGGGCGACCTGCGCGAGTGGTGCCGCTCGCTGCTGGCCGGGCGGGGCGCGCTGCTGCTGGAGCGCCGCGCCACCGCTTGAGCGGGCCCGTTCGGGCGGGCCGTTTGAGCAGGCCGTTTAAGCAGGTCAGGGGCCGGGCAGCCCGTTCGGGTGATGATGAGCGGCTACCCGCCGATCGGTTCGTACGCGTTCCTGTCCGACTGCCACACGGCGGCGCTGGTCGGCCCCGACGGCGCGGTGGAGTGGATGTGCGTGCCGCGCTTCGACGGGCCCAGCGTGTTCGCCAGGATGCTCGACCGGCGGCGGGGCGGGGCGTGGGAGCTGCACGCCGAGGACGCGTTCGTGACCGAGCGGGGCTACCTGGACGAGACGCTGGTGCTGCGTACGCGCTGGGAGGGCGCGCAGGGCGTGGTGGTCGTGCACGACTTCCTCGCCATGGCGCCCACCGGTGAGAGGGCCGGCGCGGGGATGGCGGCCGCGCACCTGCTGGTGCGGTGGGCCCGGTGCGAGCGGGGCCGCGCCGTGGTCAGGTCGCGGGTGCTGGCCAGGCCCGGTTACGGGGTGCGCGAGGCCCGCTGGACGGCCCGCGACGGCGTGCTGGAGGAGGAGTGCGGGCTGGTCCTGACCGGCGCGCCCGAGCCGGAGTCCCGCGTCGTGCTGCGCGAGGGCGAGTCGCTGGCGCTCATGCTCGGCTACACCGGGGCCGCGCCCGACGGCCACCCGGCGCGGCTGCTGGAGGACACGGTGCGGTCGTGGCGGTCGTGGTCGGCCCGCTCCGGGTACGCGGGGGTCGGGGCCAAGGAGGTGCGGCACAGCGCGATCGTGCTGCGCGGGCTGCTGTACGACGAGGGCGGCGGCCTGCTCGCGGCCCCCACGACGTCCCTGCCCGAGTGGCCGGGCGGGTCGCGCACCTGGGACTACCGCTACGTGTGGCACCGCGACGCCGCCCTGACCGTGCTGGCGCTGCTGCGGCTGGGCCACCGGGAGGAGGCGGGCGCCTACCTGGAGTGCCTGATGCGGCAGTGCGGCGGCGACGCGGACCGGGTGCCGCCGATGGCGGGCATCGACGGCCGCCCCGCCGACGAGGAGAGCGTGCTCGGCCACCTGGAGGGGTACGCCGGCTCGCGGCCCGTCCGCGTCGGCAACGACGCCTCCGCCCAGCTCCAGCTCGACATCTACGGCCACATCATGGACGCGGCCCTGGCCTACCACGAGGTCACCGGCGAGCTGACCGGCCGCGACAACTCGCGGCTGTGGCGGGTCGTGCGGCTGGCGTGCGAGCAGTGGCGCGAGCCCGACGCCGGCATCTGGGAGGTACGCGGGAAGCCGCGCCCGTGGACGTACTCCAAGCTGTACGCCTGGGTGTGCTTCGACCGGGCGGTGCGGCTGGCGGAGCTGACCGGCGAGAAGGGGCTGCCGCTGGAGGCGTGGCGGGACGAGCGGGAGGCGGTGCGCGCGGACCTGCTGGCGCACGGCTACTCGCAGGAGACCGGCTCGTTCGTCCAGTCGTACGGCTCCACCTGCGCGGACGCGTCGCTGCTGCGGGTGCCCCTGGTCGGCTTCCTCGACGGGCGCGACCCCCGGGTGCTGGGCACCCTCGACCACGTGCAGTCGCGGCTGGGCGAGGGCGGGGCGCTGCTGCACCGCTACGACCCCGAGTGCACCGGCGACGGCGTGGACGGGCCCGAGGGGGCGTTCCTGCTGTGCTCGTTCGAGATGGTGTCGGCGCTGGTGCTGGCCGGGCGGACGGCGGAGGCCCGCGACCGCTTCGAGACGCTGTGCGCGCGGGCGGAGCCGCTCGGGCTGTTCGCCGAGGAGATGGCGCCGGACGACGGCAGCATGCTGGGCAACTACCCGCAGGCGTTCACGCACCTGGCGCTGATCGAGGCGGCACTGAACCTCGACGCGTCCGGCGTGGCGGAGGAGCTGCACGACTGGGCCGAGCGGGGCGGGTGAACGGTTCAACCTCAGACCGAACGGGCATTTCGCCCATCCGTGGCTGGTGGGCGGGGGCATCCTTGGACGGTCCTTCCTCCCTCCAGTGGAGCCGCGCCATGGGATACCCATCGGAGCCTCACCGCCCGCCGCCGTACGGATCCGGGCCGCAGCAGCACGAGTCCGGGCCGCAGCCGTACGGGTCGGGGCCTCAGCCGTACGGGCCGGGGCCGCAACCGTACGGATCCGGTCCCCAGTACACCGCCGGTCCCGGCCATCCCGGCGGCCCGCCGTACGGGTACGGGCCGCCGGCCCCGCCCGCGCCGCGCCGCAACCTGGCCCTGGTCCTGAGCCTGTCCATCGGCCTGCCGCTGCTGCTGCTCGGGGGCTTCGCGACGGCCTGGTTCGTGCTGGCCGCGCCCGCCCGCGACACCGTCACCTCGGCCTCCGACTCCCCCGCCGAAGCGCTCCCGTCCTCCCAGGAGGAGTCGGAGCCGGCCGCCCAGGCGTCGGAGGAGGAGCCCGCGTCCCAGGAAGAGGACCACGGCGGCGGGCTCACGAGCAAGGTCGGCGGCACGGTGACGCTCACCGGCCTGGAGGCCGGCTCGAAGATGGCCGTGACGCTCGACCAGGTCTACGCCGACGCCGAGCCGACGCTCGACAGCCTCCAGCCGAAGCCCGGCTACCGGCTCTGCGCGGTCAAGCTGACGCTGGCGAACAAGGGCAGCGTGGTCTACAAGGACGCCCCCATGAACGGCGCGGTGCTGATCGACGCGGACTCCCAGGAGTACCAGTTCTCGATCAGCCGGGTCGAGCAGGGCCAGCAGTTCCACTGGGCCACCTCGATCAACCCGGGCGACAGCCGGAAGGGCCTCGTCGTGTTCGAGGTGCCGCAGGCGGCGAAGATGGTGAAGTTCCAGTTCTCGCTGAACAGCGGGTACGCCCGGCAGCGCGGCGAGTGGACGCTGAGCTGATCGGCGTCAGGAGGGGCGGTCGAGGCTGAGGGTGCGGCCCGCGTCGATGGCCACGCGCACGCTCTCGGCCAGCGTCTCCTCCAGGGCGGCGCCGCGCGCCTCCAGGTCGCGCATGCCTTCGGTATCGTCGGTGCGGGCGAGCAGGTCGCGGTACTTGTCGTTGTTGTCCAGGGCCTCGCGGGCGCGCAGGGCGGCGTCGGCCTCCTGGACGCGGCGGGCGTAGCGTTCGAGCCGCTCCACCCTGGCCGTCACGGACGCCACGGAGCGGCGCAGCGCCTCCTGCTGCGGCTCCAGCACGGCCATCAGTTCGGGGGTGACGACGCCGCGCATCGCGCGTTCCTGCTCCTCGTGCAGGTCCGTCTGGAGCCGCAGCAGCGTCGCGATCTCCCAGATCTGGCGGGGCAGCAGCACCTCGTTGGCCAGGCCGTCCAGCAGGCGGCGGCGCATGACCCGCGAGGTGTAGACGGCCATCACGGCCGCCCTGGCCCGCTCCAGCAGGGCGCGGGCGGACGGCGACAGCTCGGGGACGAGGACCAGCCGGTCGCGGTACGGGGCCCGCGAGGCGCCCCGCCCCGGGATGAACGAGTCGATGATCGTCAGGCGCTGCTCCTCGGTCAGGTCGGGGTCGGCGACGAAGTCGACCGTGCGCCTGACGTGGTCGCGCTCCCTGGCCAGCCGCCGGGCCTCCTCGGCGGTCAGCGCGCGGCGGGGTGCCATGTCGCGGGGCATCGTGTCGCGGGCGACGAGGAACGCGCACACGCCCAGCAGCCCGACCACGGGGACGAGCACCGCGCCGGCCGACCCGGTGACCAGGTACGCGGCCAGGCAGGTCACCAGGATGGTCGCGGTGGAGGCGACCGTTAACAGCGCGTACAGGCAGCCCTTGGCCACGCCGTCCCCCTCTGAGCGAGTTCGCGAAGTGCCCTAGAGAGTCACGATAACCCCGGGCACCCGGAAGATCGTCAGCGCAGGTACGAGGCCCCGTTGAGGTCGAGCACCGCGCCGCTGGCCCACTCGGCGTCCGGTGAGGCCAGGTAGAGGACGGCCGCGGCGATCTCCTCGGGCCGCGCCACCCTGCCGAACGGGCTCTGCGCCCGGATCGCGTCGCCGCGCGGCGCCTTCAGGTGCTCGTTGGTCATGTCGGTCTCGACGAAACCGGGCGCCACGGCGGCCACCGCGATGCCCTGCGGCGCCAGGGCGATGGCCAGCGACTGGCTCAGCGCGTTCAGGCCCGCCTTGCTGGCGCCGTAGGCGGGGGCGTCGGGCTCGCCGCGGAAGGCGCCGCGCGAGGAGACGTTGATGATCCGGGCGCCGGCGGACATGTGCCGCAGCGCGCACCAGACGACGTTGGCCGCGCCGAGCAGGTTCACGTCGAGGGTGCGCCGCCAGGCGTCCTGCCACTCCTCGTAGGAGGTGCCGGTGGCGGGGTGGTGCAGGAACACGCCCGCGTTGTTGACGAGCACGTCGATCCCGCCGCCCAGCTCCCGCGCCGCCGCGTCCACCATGCTCCTGACGCCCTCGGGGTCGGCCAGGTCGGCCCGCACGACGGCGTGCCCCTGCCCGGGCAGCTCGCCGAGCAGGCTCTCGGCCTCCTTCGCGGAGTCGCGGTGGTGGATCGCGACCCGGTCCCCCCGCGCGGCGAAGGCGGCCGCGACCGCCCGCCCGATCCCTCTCGACGCTCCGGTGATCAGCACTGCACGTCCGCTCATCCCCCGCACCTTAGGGGATCGGACGGGCCCGGCCGCAGCCGGGGGTCACCACTGCCGCTTCGTCTTCCGGTAGGTGACGGCCTTGCCGCCCTTCCCGGGGAAGGCCATGACGAGGAGCCGCTGGCCGCCCTGCCGCTCGCCTTTCCACGGGAACCACGCGTAGTGCACGCGGATCCGGTACGGGCCCCGGTACCCCTTGAGCGCGAGGTCCGGCAGCCCGTCGCCGCCCATGGCGTCAGCGAGCACGATGGAGTCGCCGGCGTCGCGGTAGCCGACCTCGACGACGTGGTCCCATCCCTTGGTCTCGACGGGCGGGCGGCGGTCGTAGGTCTCGACGGTGACGCACACGTCGAAGTCGGAGTGGGACAGCACCATCAGGTGGCCGGGGCGGGCCGCGACCAGGCCGTCCTCCTGCGCCCGCTCCAGGAGCTCCATGCTCGCCGGGTCGTAGTCGGTCTCCGGCTCCCCGTACGCCTCCATGACGCCGTAGTCCGTCCCCTGGGGCTCCTCGACTCGGGTCGCCTTGACCGGCTTGATGAGGGGGCGGTGGCGCGGGGTGGCGGCGCACATGCGGCGGGCGTCCGCCTCCCACTCCTGGAACTCCCGCTCCTGGGCGTCGGCCTCCTCCTTGACGACCGCGGCGGCGCTGGGGCAGATGGCGGCCAGCGGGTACGTCAGGGCCTCGCGGGTCAGGCCCTCCCTCGCCTTCATGCGGGCCAGCTCCTGGGCGTCGTTGCGCGTGTAGACGCCGCACAGCCGCCGGCCGTGCGCGAGGAGCACCTGGTCGGGGGTGGTGGCGGCGTTCCTGAAGGTGCTGTGCCTGCGCAGGTCGCAGACGAACCGCTGCTCGGGGGTCAGCTTCGGCTCCTCGTACGCGTACGTCTCCCGGTTCGTGCGCGGCTCGCAGTCCGCGGCGGCGGTGACCGGGCCGGGGGCGTGGTCGGCGGCGGGCAGGAACGCGAGCACGACCGCCGTGGCCGTCACCGTCGCGAGCACGTGGTGGCGCGGGCGTCGCGCCGGGGCGGGGGCGTACCCGAGCAGCAGGACGAGCGCGCAGGCCACGAACGCCGCCGCGAACCACAGAGGGGAGACGCCCCCGGTCAGGACGATCTCGCCGTCCCGGACGAACAGCCCGTCCGGGTACAGCGGCAGCTCGTCGCCCGGGAAGCCCCAGCCGTCCCGCGTCGTGGTGAGCACGCCGATGACGCCGACGGCGGCGGCGCCGATCAGGGACAGCGCCGTGCCCAGGATCAGGCGGCGCGTCCGGCGCACCACCGCGGCCAGGACCAGGAGCGCGGGGGCGCCGACCCCGATGAGCAGGTCGAGGGCGAGCCACGCCAGGGCCGCGTAGCCGCCGGCGTCCTCCCGTAAGAACAGCTCGATCACGCCTCGGGGGCCGTGCCAGAACGGCATGCCACGGGCGAGGTTCGCGGCGGCCGGGAGCAGCGGCAGCACGACCGCAAGCGCGGCCGGCGGCCAGGGCCGGGCCGGCAGCCGGGCGGGGCGGGGCGGGGTGGCCGGGATCGGGCTCGCGAGGTCGTGGGCCGCGCGGGCCTGCCACACCGCCCCGAAGACGCTGACGCCCCGCAGCAGCGCCCAGACCAGCTCCTCGACGGGCACCTCCGCCGCCGCCCAGGACGTCGCGATCATCGAGGGGTGCAGGAGGGTCGTCGCCACGCTCAGCGCTCCCAGCCACACCGTGGCCCGGCTGAAACGCGGGTCCCTGGCCTGGGCGAGCAGGATCGGCAGCATCCACGCCACCCAGGCCAGCAGGCTCCAGCCCATGACGGACGTCAGCCAGCTGGAGAAGCCGAGCTCGTACGCCAGGGCGTCGGCGACCGCGGCGAGCCCGCACAGCGACCCGCCGGCGAGCACCGCCAGCCGTAGCCACAGGGGGCAGCGCAGCACCAGGAAGTACAGCACGACGGTGACGAACTGCAGCGACGTGCTGAGCGCCGACTGCCACCACGTCCACGGGACCAGCGAGTACGGCAGGAAGGACCAGGCGACGCTGAGGTAGAGCGTCCAGCGCAGCAGCGTGACCCGCCGGTCGCGGGGCGGCGCGTCGCCGCGCACCGGGCCGCGCAGGATCTGCCAGTACGCCCAGCCCTGCACCGCCACCACCGGGAGCAGGAGCGGCAGGACCCACCACGTGACCGTGAGACCGTCCAGGGGCGGCTCGCGCAGGACGGCCCACCAGACGGCGTCCAGCCTGCCGGTGACGAGGGTCGCGACGGCCGTGGCGAGCACGGCGATCACGTAGAGGACCACGGCGAACGTGGCGATGGTGCCGAACCGGTGGCGACGCACGAGGCACTCCTGGGGGATTTGGAGCGCCAACTCTAGCGGGGCGGCGAAAAGTCGATCAAGCTGTTACGGGTGCGGGACAACCACCCGCGCGATTGGAACGTCCCATAAGTCCCGTCCCCTATCAGGAGTCGCGCCATGGGATACCCACCCCTGCCGTCCGGCCCGTACGGACCTCAGCCTCCGTACCAGCAGCCGCCGTACGGCCCGCGGCCCCACCCACCGTACGCGCAGCCTCCGTACCCGCAGACTCAGTACACGCAGCCGTCCTACCCGCCGCGGCCCGATCCCGGCCACCTGGAGGCGGTGCCGCCGCCGTCGCCGCGCGACAACCGGGCGCTGGTCGTGCTGCTCGCGATCGGCGTCCCGCTGCTGCTCCTGGGCGCGTGCGCGGCCGTGGTGATGGTGCTGACGGACACCGGCAAGTCGGCGGTGCTCACCGGCACCGGCGGGCCGAACATGGTCATGCCGACGCAGGATGCCTTGACGAGCGACCCTCCGGCGGCCGATGACGCGGCCGGTGATGCGGCAGGTGACGCGGCAGGTGACGCGGCAGGTGATGCCGTGGGTGATCCTGCGGGCATGCCGTCGGCGGACACGCTGGGCCAGCTCCAGCCGACAAACCCGGCCAATCCGACAAACCCGGCCTACTCGGCGAATCCGGCGGACCAGGCGGGGCTCGGGCAGCCGGGGTCCGGGCAGTCAGGCGTCGCCCAGCCTCCGGCGACCGCACCGGCGACGAGCCAGCAGGCCCAGGGCCAGAGCCAGACGGGCCAGCAGCCCACCACGGCCAGGGTCGGCGGCGCGCTCACCCTCCAGGGCACCGACCCGAGCCTCAAGGTGAGCGTGACGGTGAACCGGGTCGTGAACCCCGCCACCCCTGCCTCCGACTTCCTGAAGCCGCAGGCGGGCAAGAAGCTCGTCGCCGTGGAGATCACGCTCACCAACGCGGGCCAGGCCGTCTACACCGACGCGCCGAGCACCGGCGCCTGGCTCATCGACGCCGAGGGCCAGCAGCACCGCTTCTCGTTGTCCAACGTCACCGAGGGGCAGAGCTTCGGCGGCACGGTGACGATCAACGCGGGGGACTCGCGCAAGGGCGTGATCGTGTTCGAGGTTCCGCAGGCGGCGCAGCTCACCAAGTTCCAGTTCGGGCTCAACTACGGCATCGCCAGCCAGAAGGGCGAGTGGACGCTGTCCTGACGGTCAGCGCCCGCGCAGGATGAGCCGGGCCAGCCGCCGGGGCCGCTTGCGCCGGAACGCGTCCCGCTCGTTGGCCCGCGGGTACGGCTCGCCGGGCACGGGCACCCCGAGGAACGCGCACAGCGGCTCCCACCCGTCCGCCGCCTCGAACACGAGCAGCCGCTCGGCCGGGATCTCGGCCTTGACCTCGGCGATGTGCCGCTGGAAGACCTCGATGACGTGGTCGCGGTCGTCGACGCGGCCCCCGAAGACCGGGTCGACGAAGGTCGCCCTGGTCATCTGGGGGAACAGGGCGAAGTCGGGCGCCCGCCGCGCCACCAGCCACTGGATCACCCGCCGCCGCAGGGGCAGGGGCCCGCTCCGCTCGGTCACGCCGCGGAAGATGGTGGCGCTGACGCTGTCGTACCAGCGCGCGGGGTCGCGGACGGTGAGGACGACCTTGGCGTCGGGGTAGTGCGCGGCCAGCTCCCGCCAGTACGCGGAGGCGGGCCAGTCGACCGCCGACCCGAACCCGGCGAACAGCGTGTCCCAGTCGCGGGAGCGGCCTTCGCCGACGTCGAGCCACTGCCGCACCCGGTACGGCTCGGCGATCACGGTGGACATGTGGTAGCAGGGCCCGAAGCCGAGCCGTTCCAGCGCCGCCTGTAAGGACCTGGTCCCCGTGCGGCCGAAGCCCGCGCCGATCACCTTCACCGCGCACCTCTGATCCGTCTCTGATGTGCGCCGCCTAACGTCGCGACAAATCCCGTTATATGACGGCATCAGGCATCCGGGAACGGACGAAGCCTGCGCACGGAGCTCGCCACCTGACAGAGTTCGCCAACGCACAGAGGAGCCGATCATGCTCTTCCCGCACCCCCTGATCGAGGCGCTGCGCCGGGCCCCCGCGACCCCGGCCTTCGAGCACGCCGGCCGGACCGTCACCCGGGCCGAGCTGCTGGAGCTGATCCGCCGGCTGGCGGGCGCGCTGCGCGCGGCGGGCCTCGGCCCCGGCCGGGCGGTCGCCGTCCGCACGGAGCTGACGCCCGAGGCGTTCGCCGCGCACATGGCCGCGCACGCGCTGGGCTGCCGCGTCGTCGGCGTCCGCCCCGGCTACCCACCGACCCAGCTCGCGCACGTGCTCGGCCTGGACGTCGACGCCGTCCTCGTGGACCCGGCCACGGCCGCGCCACAGCTCATGACCGGCCGCACGCTCTCGCTGGGCCCCGTGCCCGGCGCGACGGACCTGCTGGCCCACCCGGGCGACGAGGGGCCGCTGGAGGTGACCGCCCGGCCGGACGACGTGGCCGCCCTGACGTTCACCAGCGGCAGCACGGGCCGCCCGAAGGGGTGCGCGATCACGTACCGGGCGCTGAGCGAGCACTGGGCGTGGCAGCCGCGCCGGTGGTCGCCGGTGGCGGCGGCGTTCGCGCGGGGGTTCGAGCGGTACCTGCTGTTCGGGACGCTGGCGAGCATGGTGGTGCTGGAGTTCCTGGCGCCGTGCCTGCTCGGCGGCGGCACGGCGGTGATCCCGGAGGACGACGGGCGGCCGCTGTTCCCGTACGCGATCGAGCGCCACCGCATCACGGGGTCGATCATCACGGTGCCGCGGCTGTACCGGATGCTGGAGCTGCTGGACTCGGCGGACGTGTCGAGCCTGCGGGCGCTGATGGTGTCGGGCTCGCCGATCGCCCCGCGCCGGCTGCGGGCCGCCGCCGCCCGGCTGGGCCCCGTCGTCTACCAGGGGTACGGGCAGACCGAGGCGGGCAACGTCGCGATGCTCACCCCCGAGCACATCGCGGCCGGCGTCGTGACCCCGGTGGGCCTGCCGCATCCCGGGGTCGAGCTGAGCGTGCGCGACGACGACGGCGCCGAGCTGCCGCCGGGGCGGACGGGCGAGATCTTCGTGCGCAGCCCGTACATCATGGCCGGGTACTGGGGCGACGAGGCGGAGACCCGCGACACGCTGCGGGACGGCTGGCTGCGCACCCGCGACCTGGGGCACGTGGACGCCGCCGGTTTCCTGCACCTGGAGGGCCGCTCCCGGGACGTCGTCATGGTCAACGCGGTGGTCGTGTACGCGGGGCCGATCGAGCGGGTGCTGACCGGCCATCCCGACGTGGACGAGGCGTACGTGGTGGGCGCGCCGGACGAGGGCACGGGCGAGGCGGTGCACGCGTTCGTGGTGCCGGCGCCGGGCCGGGTGCCGGACCAGGCGGCGCTGGCCGCCCGCGTCCGGGCGGAGCTGGGCGCCGACAGCGTGCCCAAGACGATCACGGTGGTGCCGGGCGTCCCGGTGGCCACCAGCGGCAAGCCCGACAAGAGAGCGCTGCTCACGAACCTGTTCTGAGCAATCTCTGAGAATTGCCCGCCAACACTGATGTTCACCGCTTCAACCACTTTGCAGTGACGGAGGCTGTCAGTGCCGGACAATATCCTCGACTACCTGGTGATCGGCGCCGGGCCCGCGGGCCTCCAGCTCGGCCATCATCTGCACCGGGCGGGCCGCGACTACCTGATCCTCGAGGCCGGGCCCGCGCCGGGCCAGTTCTTCCGCACGTTCCCGCGCCACCGCACGCTCATCTCGATCAACAAGAAGAACACCGGCTGGGACGACCCCGAGCTGAACCTGCGGATGGACTGGAACTCGCTGCTGTCGGACGACCCCGATCTGCTGTTCACCCGCTACAGCGACCGCTACTTCCCGCAGGCCGACGACATGGTCCGCTACCTGGGCGACTACGCCCGCGCGTGCGGGCTGCGGATCGTCTGCGGCGCCCGGGTGGCCCGGGTGGAGCGGCCGGGCGCGTTCCTGGTGACGCTGGAGGACGGCCGGACGTACCGGGCGCGGCGGGTCGTCGTGGCGACCGGTGTCTCCCGGCCGAACGTCCCGCCCATCCCGGGCATCGAGACGGCCGACCTGTACCAGACCGCCTCCGTCGACCCGGCCGACTACCTGGGGCAGCGGGTGCTCATCCTCGGCAAGGGCAACTCGGCCTTCGAGACGGCCGACAACCTCATGGAGACGGCGGCGGTCATCCACGTGGCGGGCCCGCACTCCGTCCGCATGGCGTGGCGCACCCACTACGTCGGCCACCTGCGCGCGATCAACAACGGCTTCCTCGACACCTACCAGCTCAAGTCGCAGAACGCGCTGCTCGACGGCGACGTGCGGCGCATCGAGCGGCAGCCGGACGGCACGTACCTGGTCACGGTGGCCTTCGCCCGGGTCAACGAGGTCACCAAGGACATCCCGTACGACCGGGTGATCGTCTGCACGGGCTTCCGCTTCGACGCCTCGATCTTCGCCGGCGACTGCCGCCCGGACCTGGTGATCGACGGCCGGTTCCCGGCGCTGACGCCCGCGTACGAGTCGGTCAACGTCCCCGACCTGTACTTCGCCGGCACCATCACCCAGTCACGCGACTTCAAGCAGGGCACCAGCGGCTTCATCCACGGCTTCCGGTACGGCGTGCGCGCCCTGCACCGCGTCCTGGAGTCGCGCCACCACGGCGTGCCGTGGCCGGGCAGGACGCTGCCCGCGGACCCGGCCGCGCTCGCGGCGGCCGTGATCGAGCGGGTCAACCGCACCTCGGCGCTGTGGCAGCAGTTCGGCCTGCTGGCCGACGTGATCGTGCTGGACGACGACGGCACCGCCCGGTACCTGGAGGAGGTGCCGTACGACATGGAGGGCCCGCCGATCGGCAACCGCGGCCACTTCGCGATCACCCTGGAGTACGGCCCCGGCCACGACCAGGTGGACCCGTTCGACATCAAGGTGGCCCGGATCGCCCAGAGCGACTCGGCGCGCGCCCACGAGGGCCACTACCTGCACCCGGTCGTGCGGCACCACCGGCCGGGCGAGCCCGTCGCCGCCCACCACCTCACGGAGAACCTGGAGAACGAGTGGGACTCCCCCGAGGTGCACGTCGAGCCGCTGCGGGCCTTCCTCGCCGCGCGGACGGCGTCCGTCCCGGCATGAGAAAGGGACGGGCATGCTGATCATCGCGCTCGTCGGGCTGGCCGGGCTGGTCAGCCTGCCGTGGTGGCTGCCGGCCAGGGTCGTGGCGCTGCGGGTGCGCGTGTTCGAGCGGATCAACGGGGACGAGGGCATCCCGGTGCCCGGCGACCTCGTCGGCGTCGAGCAGTTCGAGGAGGTGTACGCGCACCCGGCCGCCGGCGGCCGCAGCAGGGGGGCGGCGCTGTCGGACCTGTTCTGGTACTGGCTCTCCCCCGGCCCCGAGATGCACCAGGAGCACCTGGAGGCGGGTGACACGTACGACGCGGTGGCCCGTACCACGCGCCGCCTGCTCGCCGTGCGCCGCACGGAGGCCGAGGAGCTGGCCCGCCGCTGCGCCGGCCGGGCGCTGCGTGACGTGCGCGGCCTGGTGCGGCTGCGGGACCTGATGATCCCGATGTGGGCGGAGTTCTCCTACGAGCTGGTGTTCGGCGAGCCGTGCCCGCGCGAGGCCCGCGACCTCATCGCCGCCAACGCCGAGGACGTCGCCGGCGCGCTCCAGTGCACGCGGCTGCGGCACATGGGCCGCCGCGACCGCCTGACCGCCTACCTGATGCGCAACCTGCACCGGGTGCGCGTGCCGCTCCCCGAGGGGCTGACGCCGCGCCAGCAGGCGTACTACCTGCACGGCGCCTTCTGCACCACCGCCGTCGTGCAGCTCTCGGAGGCCATGGCCCACCTGCTGCTGGTGCTCGCCCGCCATCCCGAGGTGCAGGAGCGGGCCCGCACCGGCGACGACGCCTACCTCGACCAGGTGATGGCCGAGACGCTGCGGCTCTACCCGCTCTTCGGCATCGCCCACCGCGTCACGACCGGCGACATCGCGCTCGACGGGCGCGCCACGATCCCGGCCGGCTCGGTGCTCTGCTTCAACTACCCCGCCTTCCACCACGCCGGCTGCCCCGACCCCGACCGCTTCGACCCTGACCGCTTCGCGGGGCCCGGCGCGAAGCGGCTCAACCACATCCCGTTCGGCGTCGCGGCCAACCGGCCGTGCCCCGCCTGGCGGCTGGCGCCGATCGTGATGCGGGTGGTGACGCGCGAGGTGCTGGGCCGGTACGTCCTCGACTCCTCCGTCTCGCACACCAGGGCGATGCCGCACCGGGGGCCGTGCCTGCTCACCCCGCGCGGCGCGCCGCACCGGCCCGGGCTCGCGCTGGCGTACCTGCGGGCGCGCGACCGCTGGGAGGACGTCTGGCGCAGCCTCGCGCAGCTCGTCCTCGGCACCTACATGGTCTGGGACGCGCGCCGGCTGCGGCTGTGCGAGCGCCATTTCTCCTCCTCTGAAACGTTCGGTCCTGAGCCGGAGGGATCCCATGCACGTCACCGCACTGGTCACCGCCCCTGACGCCAACCTCGCCCTGGTGCTGAAGGTCCTGCCCGCCCTCGTCGTGCTGCTCGTCGCCGCGGCGGTCTGCGGGCGGCTGGCCCAGCTCGTGATGCAGCCGCGCGTGCTCGGCGAGATGGTCGCCGGCGTGCTGCTCGGCCCCACCCTGTTCGGCTGGCTGTTCCCCGAGGCGCAGGCGGCGCTGTTCCCGCCGGAGGTGCGGCCCGTCCTGTACGTGCTGAGCACCGTCGGCCTGACCCTCTACATGTTCCTCGTCGGCGCCGGCATCGAGCACGGCGCGAGCACGCCCGGCGAGGCCCGCAAGGCCGGCGTGCTGGCCGCGTCGGGGATCGCCCCGTCGCTGCTGCTCGGCGCCGGCGCCGGTTTCCTGCTGTACGACCTGCTCTCCCGCCCCGACGTGCCGCCGCTGCAGTTCGCCCTGTTCCTCGGGGGCGCGCTGTCGCTGACCGCCTTCCCCATGCTGGCCAGGATCCTGTACGAGCGGGGCCTGGAGCACACGCCCGTCGGCCGGCTCACCCTGCTGGCCGCCTCCGTCGACGACGCCCTGGCCTGGTGCCTGCTGGCCGTGCTGTCGGCCATGCACCTGGGCGACGGCCCCGGCGGCGCGCTGCCCACGATCGTGCTGACCGCGGTGTTCGCGGTCGTGATGCTGAAGGTCGTGGCCCCGCTGCTGCGCCCGCTGGGCCGGTCCGTCGCGCGCACCGGGCAGCTCGGCCCGACCGCCATGTACGTGGTCGTCCTCGTGCCGCTCGCCGCCGGCTGGGTGACGGACTGGATCGGCGTGTACTCGGTGTTCGGCGGCTTCTTCGCGGGCCTGGCGATGCCGCGCGACCCCGTGTTCCGGCGGGCGCTGCACGGCCGCATGATGGACGTCGTCTCGACGCTGCTGCTGCCCACCTTCTTCACCTTCTCCGGGCTGAACACCCAGCTCGGCGGCATCGCGGGCGGCGCCATGCTGGGGGCGTTCGGGCTGATCCTGCTGGCCGGGTTCGCCGGGAAGTACTTCGGGTGCTCGTGGGCGATGCGGGGCATCGGGTTCGGCCGGCGGGAGTCGTACGCGGTGGGGGCGCTCATGAACGCGCGCGGCCTGATGATCCTCATCTTCATCAACATCGGCCTGGCCCAGGGCATGATCACGTCGGAGCTGTTCGCCATGCTCGTGCTCGTGGCGGTGATCACCACCGCCGGCGCCCTGCCGCTGTACAAGCTGGCCCTGCCCGACCGGCTGGAGGCCGGCGCCCTGGCCGGGGAGCGGCCCGAGGACCGTCCGGTGGAAGCCCGCGCCCCTTCCGCGTGAACGTTTCACGCGGAAGCGTGGTCCGGTGGACCAATGGCCGAGTGGATCTGGTAAATCGGCCGCAGTGGTGCAAACGTGGACTGGTGGTTGAGACATCAAGCAGTTCCGGCCCCGCCTCGCGCCGGCTGCTGCTCGTCGAGGACGACCGCGAGCTGAGCACCATGCTGGTCGGCCTGTTCACCGAACAGGGCTACACCGTCGAGCACGCGCCGGAGGGGCAGCGCGGCCTGCACCTCGGGCTGTCCCGCCGGTACGACGTGCTCATCGTCGACCGCGGCCTGCCCGCCCTCGACGGGATCGACCTCGTGCGGCGGCTGCGCCGGCAGGGCGTCACCGTGCCGGTCCTCGTGCTCACCGCCTTCGGCTCGGTCGCCGACCGGGTGACCGGGCTGGACGCGGGCGCCGAGGACTACCTGGTCAAGCCGTTCGAGATCGACGAGCTGCTGGCCCGGGTGCGCGCCCTGCACCGGCGCAACCTCGACCAGGCGGGCCTGCTGCCGCTCGGCGCGGGCTGGCTCGACACCGAGGCCCGCCTGGTGCGCCTGCCGGGCGGGGAGCAGGTGACGCTGTCGGGGCAGGAGTGCCGGCTGCTCAGCGCGCTGGCCGCCCGCCCCCGGCAGGTGCACACCCGCAGGTCGCTGCGGCAGCGGGTCTTCGACGGTGCCAACAAGGAGTCGATCGTGGACACGTACGTGTACTACCTGCGCGCCAAGCTGGGCTCCGGCGTCGTGCGCACCGTGCGCGGCGTGGGCTACCGTCTCGGTGCGCTGTGAGCGTCACGCCGTTCGGCCGCCGGCTCGCCGGCGGGCCCCGTCCGGCCGGGCGGGAGCGGCTGCCCGACCCTGACCGGCGGCTGCTCGTCCGCGCCCGGCGGCGCATCACCGTGCAGGTCGCGGGCGCCATCTCCGTGGTGCTCGCGCTCGTCGGCGTGCTGGTCTGGTGCGCCATGGGGCACGGCCAGGGCACGGCGGCCGAGCGCGACCTGGGCGTCGCCGCGCAGCGCTCGCCCCTCGCGTACCCGCCGCCCTGCGTGTGGCTGTACGAGCTGCGCGCCGACGGCACCGTACGCGCCTCGCCCGGCGCCCCCGCGGCGCTGCCCGTGCGGGCGGAGCTCGCCCGCGTGGCCGCCGGCGCCGCCCCGCGCACCGAGCGGGTCGGCGTGGCCGGGCGGGACTACCTCGTCCACACGCGCCGCCGCGCGGACACGACCGTGCAGGCCGTGATGGACCTGCGCTACCAGGCGGCCGAGCAGGCGCGGCTGCTGCGCACGCTCGCCGGCGCCGAGGTCGCCGGGCTGCTGGCCGCGCTGCTCGTCGGCCAGGTCGTCTCCCGCCGCGCCATCGCGCCGCTCGGCGAGGCCCTGGCCCGCCAGCGCCGCTTCGCCGCCGACGTCAGCCACGAGCTGCGCACGCCGCTGACCCGCCTGCACACCCGCGCCCAGCTCCTGTCGCGGCGGCTGCGCGGCGGCACCGACCCGATCCTGCTCATCGACGAGGTCGACCAGCTCGTCAAGGGCAGCGGGCAGCTCGGCGAGGTGGTCGCCGACCTGCTCAGGTCCGCCCAGTTCAAGCAGCTGCGCCGGCCCTTCGGCCCGGTGGACCTGGCCGCGCTCGCCGCCGAGCTGGCCGCCGCCGAGGACGCCAGGGCCGCCGCGCGCGGGGTGGA
Organism: [Actinomadura] parvosata subsp. kistnae; assembly: GCF_900323885.1. Lineage (GTDB taxonomy): Bacteria > Actinomycetota > Actinomycetes > Streptosporangiales > Streptosporangiaceae > Nonomuraea > Nonomuraea composti. The sequence goes on from NZ_OOHJ01000015.1 coordinate 199,215, forward strand.
CATCGTGGTGCGCTGCGACGGGCCGGGCGACCACGTCGTCCGCGGCGTCGAGTCCGCCCTGCGGCGGGTCGTGTCGGCCCTGCTGGACAACGCGCTCGGCCACACCGGCCCCGGCGGGCACATCTGGGTGACGCTGTCCGGCGAGCCCGGCACCGTCCTGCTCACCGTCCGCGACGACGGCGCCGGGCTCGACCCCGAGGACGCCGAGCGGCTGTTCACCCGGTTCGAGGGGACGGGGTTCGGGCTGGGGCTGGCGCTCGTACGGGAGGTGGTGGACGGCCACCACGGCACGATCACCGCCGACGGCCGGCCCGGCGGCGGCGCCGTGTTCACCGTGCGGCTGCCCGCGCATCCTTCCTCGCCGGTCACCGAGCCGGCGCGCGGGCCCGCCCGGCAGAGGTATCAGCCGCCGCTCCCGGGGTAGCCAGGACCGAATGCGAATCGAGGACTGGTTCCTCAGCGAGGAGGAGCGCGGCAACCCGGCGAGCAAGCTGCCCGCCTGGTCGCGCGGGAACGAGGTGCGGCCGCTCGTCCACGGCGCCACCTACTTCGCCGAGTTAAGGGCGTGCCTGGAGCGGCTGGGCAAGGACGACCTGCTGCTGTTCGCCGACTGGCGGGGCGACCCCGACGAGCGCCTGACCCCCGGCGGCCCCACCGTGGGCGCGGCCATGGCGGCCGCCGCCGAGCGCGGCGCGATCGTCCGCGGCCTCATCTGGCGCTCCCACCTCGACCTGCTGCGGTTCAGCTCCGCCGAGAACCGCCACCTCGGCCAGGAGATCGAGGACACCGGCGGGCAGGCGCTGCTCGACACCCGCACCGCCGTCGGCGGCTCCCACCACCAGAAGTTCGTCATCCTGCGCCACGACCGCGACGCCACCCGCGACGTCGCCTTCGTCGGCGGCATCGACCTGTGCCACAGCCGCCGCGACGACGCCTCCCACCAGGGCGACCCGCAGCCCGCCCCCATGCCCGACGTGTACGGGCCGCGCCCGCCCTGGCACGACGTGCAGGCCGCCGTCCGCGGGCCCGCCGTCGCCGAGGTGGAGCAGGTGTTCTGCGAGCGGTGGGAGGACCCGGCGCCGGAGACCCGCGACCCGGTGCGGCGCCTGCGCGACCACCTCGGCCGCCTCGACGACGCCCCGCCGCTCCCCCGCCCCGGGCCGCCCCGCCGCCCGCCGGCCGCCACAACGTCCAGCTGCTGCGCACGTACCCGGCCCGGCGCGGCTACCCGTTCGCGCCCGACGGCGAGCGCAGCATCGCCCACGCCTACCGCAAGGTCCTCGCCCGCGCCCGCTCGCTCATCTACCTGGAGGACCAGTACCTGTGGTCCACGGACGTGATCGAGCCGTTCGCCCGCGCCCTGGAGCGCGAGCCCGGGCTGCGCATGATCGTCATCGTGCCGCGCCACCCCGACCAGGACGGCTGGCTGGCCGGCCCCGCCAGCCTCATCGGCCGCGCCGACGCGCTGCGCCGCCTGCGCCGGGCCGGCGGCAACCGGGTCGCCATCTACGACCTGGAGAACCACCAGGGGACGCCCGTGTACGTGCACGCGAAGGTGTGCGTCGTGGACGACGTGTGGGCCGCCATCGGCTCCGACAACGTCAACCTGCGGTCGTGGACGTACGACTCGGAGCTGAGCTGCGCGGTGCTCGACGAGGAGGAGGACCCGCGCCCGCCGGCCGGGGCGCTGCGCTTCGCCCGCGACCTGCGGCTCACCCTGATGGCCGAGCACCTGGACCTGCCGGCGGAGCGGGTGGACGAGCTGTGCGACCCGGTGGCCGCCTTCGACGCCTTCGCCCGCTCCGCGGCGGCCCTGGAGTCCTGGCACGAATCCGTCGCCTCCGACGGCCGGCTTTCGGGGGGACCGCCGCGGCCGCCGGGGCGATTGCGGCCGCATCCCGAGCCGCGGCTGTCGCGCGTCCGCAAGCTGCTGGCGCTGCCGATGTACCGGTTCGCGGTGGACCCGGACGGCCGCCCGCCCGCCCTGCGGCGGACGCGCGGCTTCTGACTGTCCTGTTTATCCTGCGGTGTACTCGTAGGCGGTTATCCGGCGGTGTACTCGTAGGCGCCGGCCTCGATGCCGCCGCCCGTGCCGATCGCGACGCCGTTCAGGTCGATCTCGCCGTACTTGACCTTGCCCAGCCCGATCGCCTTGCTGCCCGAGAGAAGCCGGAGCGGGTTGGCCGGGTCGAAGCGCGGGTTCTCGAAGACGTTGCCCGTGCCGTCGTCGGCCATCTGGTACTGGTCGCCGTCCAGCACGTTGTACGAGTTCGCGGCCTTCGTCACGCCGGGCGCGTACACGCTCTTCTTCTTGGCGTAGATCGCGTTCTGCGTCATCGTCAGGTGCTCGTTCGTGCAGCTCGCGTCGCACACCACGCCCTCGGCGTCCTCGTGCGTCAGGTAGATGGAGTTGTTGCGGAAGACCGTGCGCAGGACGGGGCCGTTCGGCTCGACCGGCGAGCCGGCCTCCTCCTTGAACGGGCCGCGGGTGACCATGCCGCCCCTGGTGCGCTCGCCGTAGACGGCGTTGTACTCGAACACGTTGTCGGCGGTGCCGTCCGGGTCCTGCGACTGGCCGTCCGGTGAGGTCAGGGTGCCGAGCTCGGTGAAGGTGTCGTTGTCCACCGAGATGTTGTGGTGCACGTAGTTGCGCGAGCCCTTGAAGATCTCGACCGCCGCGCCGTCGAAGACGTAGTCGAAGCTGAGGGCGATCGAGCCCCTGATCTCGTTCCAGGAGATCTCGGAGTCGTCGCCGTGGACCAGGATGCCGAACGCGCCCGAGTCGTCGTTGGCGTACTCCTCGCCCATCTCCGACGCGTCCGTGTTCACGCTCATGACGTTGTTGTTGACGAACTCGTTGTTGTTGATCGAGGTGTAGTCGGCGTCCTCGTCGATGTAGACGCCCGCCGACGCGCCGGTGATGTAGTTCTGGTTGAGGAAGTTGTTGTCGCCCTCGACGGAGAAGCCGGACCACTCGCAGCGGCCCGCGCCCTCCACGCCGACCTGGAGGTTGTAGACCTCGATGTGGTTGCCGGACAGCAGCACGCAGGCGTCCTCGTCGGTGCCCTTGATCACGGGCCTGGCGCCCGTGCCGTAGGCGTCGATGACGATCGGCCGCTCCTGCGTGCCGGATTCCCTGGCGGTGACGACGAGCTGCTCGGCCCAGCTGCCGCCCCTGCGCAGCAGCAGCTTGGAGCCGGGGACGAGGGTGGCCGCGTTCGCCTTGGCCAGCGTGCGCCACGCGGTCGCCGCCGAGGTTCCGTTCCTCGTGTCGTTGCCGCTGACACTGTCGATGTAGTAGGTGGCGGGCTCCTCGGCCGCCGCCGCCGGGGCGGTGGCCGCTCCCGCGGCGACCATGAGCGCGAACGTGGTGAAGCCCACGGCGCACCGCTTCACGAGACCATGTGGCACTGGGGTTCAGCCTCCTGTGGGCGGCCGGAGCCGTCGCTCCGGCCGCGGACCGGGACGTACGGGGGAAGGTCAGGGGTTGCCGTTGATCAGGGCCATGGCCAGCTCGGGGCTGAAGGTGCCCGCGGGCGTCGTGCCGGCGATCCCGCACGGCCCGTCGGAGTCGCCCGGCACCTTGACCCAGAACAGGTACTCGGCGCCGCTCGTCTGCTGCCGGGGCGTGGTGCCGAGCTTGCGCTGGGGCGGGTTGCACCAGTTGTCGTCCGGCGTGCCGTCCTGGTACGGGCCGTTGCCGTTCCGGCTGGTGTCGATCACGTACGTCTTGGCGCCCACCGTGCCGGCGAGCTGCCCCTTGACCGCCTCCGCGTACGTCTCGCTGTCGCCGGTGGTGAAGTAGTTGGAGACGTTGACGGAGAAGCCCCGCGTGTTCGCGACGCCCGACTTGACCAGCCGCGCCGCCATCTCGGGGGCCGGGATCCAGGTGGCGTTGCCCGCGTCGAGGTACACCCACGCGTTCGGCGCCTGCGCGCGCAGCACCTGCGTGGCGTCCAGCAGCATCCGGTACTGGTCCTCGGGGTCCTTGCCGATCTTCGTCACGCAGCCGGCGGCGGCGACCCCGTCGGGCTCCAGCACGACGACGGCGTGCCGGTTGCCGATCGCCCGCGCGAACTCGGTGATCCACGTGTGGTAGCCGGCCGCGTCGCCGGCGCCGCCGCCCGAGTGGCCGGCGCACGCGTCCCGGTTGGGGATGTTGTAGGCCACCAGCAGCGGCAGCCGGTCCTGCGCCTGCGCGGCCCCGACGTAGGTGTCCACGGCCTGCGTGAGGTCGCCGAACCAGCCGCCGAACCACTCGAAGATCGGCTTGCTGCCGATGCTCGACATGATCGCCTGGCCCTCGGGCGTCTGCGCGTTCTTCGAGGCCCAGTCGGCGGGGTGCGACAGCGGGTTCACGTACAGGCTCGTGGGCCTGGTCGTCTGCGTCTGCATCAGCGACACGTTGTCCAGCCGGACGACCGGCTTGGCGCCGGACCCGCCGAGCTGGAACGTCACCTCGGCGGCCGTCGCGGAGGCGGCGGCGGCCGTGAACGGGATGCTGTAGCGCTTGCTGCCCGTGGTCAGCCGCACGTCCGTGGCCAGCGACTGGTTGGTGCTCGGCGTGGCCGTGTACTGGACGGTCGCCCTGGCCGTGAACGCGACCGTGGAGTAGGCGTCGAAGGAGAGCGTGTAGCTGCGGCCCGGCGTCAGGGCGGCGGTGGTGGGTGCGGCCACCATCGCGTCCCAGGGGTTGGCCACGACGTCCGTGACCGTGACCCGCATCCGGCCGGACTCGGCCGCGACGGCGGTCTTGCCGATCGCCGCCCACGGGCTGGTGGAGCTGGTGAAGGTGCCGTTCGCGATGAGCTGGGCGGCGGCGCCGGCAGGGGTCGGGACGGTGAGGGTGACGGTGGTCAGGACGGCGGCTAACGCCGCCACTCTTGCTGCGAGGTGTCGCACGTGATCACCTTTCGGGGGGTCCGACGGTGATCATTGCTGACGCTCTCTGACACGGTCAAGAAAAAGTCATTCTGCTCACTCCCCCGTTTCCCCCGCGTTCCCCGGCGGTCGCCGCAGCGCCCGCGCCAGCCTCGCGGCCTCGGCCGCCAGGCGCTCCAGCTCCGGTACGGCGAACGCGTCGGCGCCCGCCTCGGCCGCCAGATCCTCGTACTGGTGCGCCCGGCTCCGCAGCTCCTCGATCCGCACCTGCGTCACGTACGCCCGCTCGGCGTCGGCGACGCCCGCCGCGTACCGTTCGAGGGCCTCGACCCGGGCCAGCACCGCCGCCTCGCTGTCCCGCAGCGCCCGCGCCACCGCCTCGAAACCGGGAGCGCCGGCTTCGGCGTAGGTGCCGCGCAACGCCGACAGCTTGGCCAGCAGCCGCGCGATCTCCCACTCCTGCTCGGGCAGCATCACCGCGTTCCGCACGTCGTCGAGCAGCCCGTCGGCGTTCACCCTGGAGCCCGTCACGGTGGCGATGGCCCGCCGCGCGCGCACCAGCAACGCGGCGGCGGGCACGTCGAGGTCGTCGACCAGCACGTAGCGGCCCTCGTACCAGCGAAGCTGCGCGAAGGCCGCCCGCTCGGACGCCTCCGCCCCGCTCCCGTCCCCGCCCCCACCCCCGCGCCCGAGCAGCGGCAGCAGCGCCAGCGGGACGGCGAGCAGCAGCATCACGATCGCCGCGCTCATCATGCCGAGGCTCAGCAGCAGCCCGAAGCAGGCCGCCGGCGCGAACGCCGCCAGCATCCAGTAGTGCGGGCCGGAGAAGCGCGGCAGCAGCCCGGGCGTCCATCCCTGCCGCATCCTGAGCAGGACGTCCCGGCTCTGCCTGAGCACCCGCGCGTCCTGCGGCGGCACCTCGGGGTCCACGATCACATCATCCACTGGAGAAAGTCGCCCTCGTGTTTCGGCTCGTGTGTCTGTGGGACGGGGCTACGGGGCTAGGCCCAGGGGTCCCGGTCCTCGATCAGGTGGCGCACCCCCGGGTGGGGGCAGCGCGGGGGCGGCGTGCCGCGCCGGTCCGGGCGGTACTCGAAGTGCCACCACTCGTTGTCGTAGATGCGGTACAGGTCGTAGCGGGCGCCGTGCTCCTCCAGCCAGCGCGCTCCCTCGTGCGGGCGCACGTCCAGGGCGACGCCCTTGACGTGCGGGGACTCGGCCGGCGGTAACACGAGCATGCGGGCCAGGAACGGCGAGCCGGTGCGCCGCACCTCCTCGTCGAACAGGCGCTGCTGCTCGCCGGGGTCGCGGTAGCCCGAGGTGAGGCCGATGAGCTGGCCGTGACGCCACAGCGCCTCGGTCCGTGCCGCGTTGAACGCCGCCAGGGCCCCGTCCCGGAGCCCGGTGAGATCCTCGGCGGGGAACCTCATCCGCAACGCCCAGCGGCAGGCCAGTTCGCGGGCCCGTCCCGGCCGCCGGACGAACGCCACCGGCAGCAGGAGCACGGCCAGCACCAGCGTGAGCACGGCGTACAGCCGGTCCCGCGGCCGGGGTGGGATGGTGCGTGCTTCGTTCATGCCGACTACGATTGGCGCCGAATGTGCGCGCACCGTCCGCCGCATGTCACCGTTCATCGACGGCGGCCCGCAGGCGTCGCGGCCGGTGAGACGGCCGGTGAGACGGCTGGCGAGACTGTGACACAACCATGACATGGCGCGCACGAGGCGGCGACACCGCCGTCCCACAGTGGAGGGGTTGAGGGGCGGGCGAGTAACGGAGCGTGTCAGTGAAACTCGGCGGCGGGTCGCGGGTGTTGTTGATCGAGGATGATCCGGCCGTGCGGGAGGGCCTCGAGCTGGCCCTGTCCCGGCACGGGCACGGCGTGCGCGCGGTGGGGTCCGGCGAGCAGGGGCTCGAACGGCTCCGTGCGGACGTGCCCGACGTCGTCGTGCTCGACCTGATGCTGCCCGGCATGGACGGGTTCGAGGTGTGCCGCCGCATCCGCGCCGCCGGCGACGTGCCGATCATCATGCTGACCGCCCGCGGCGACGACATGGACGTGGTGGCCGGCCTGGAGGCGGGCGCCGACGACTACGTGGTCAAGCCCGTGCAGCCCCGGGTGCTGGAGGCCCGCATCCGCGCCGTGCTGCGCCGGATCGGCCGGGACCAGGCGGAGCTGGAGCGGCACGGCGACCTGACCATCGACCGGGCCGGGCTGGTGGTCTCCAAGAACGGCGAGCCGGTGAACCTCGCCCCGACCGAGCTGCGCCTGCTCCTCGAACTGTCCGGCACGCCCGGCCGCGTGCACAGCCGCCAGCAACTGCTGGAGTCGGTGTGGGAGCACGGCTACTTCGGCGACTCGCGGCTCGTCGACGCGTGCGTGCAGCGGCTGCGCGCCAAGATCGAGGACGACTCCGCGGCGCCCGTCTACGTGCAGACGGTCCGCGGGTTCGGCTACCGCTTCGGCCCGGTGTGAACCGCAAGTGACGCCTCTGCCGAGCCTGGGGTTGCGCGCGCGGCTGCTGTCCGCGTTCGCGCTGCTGTGCGTGGTGACCGCGGTCGCGGTGGCCGGCGGCCTCTACGTCCTGGCCCGCAACGAGATCCTGCGGCGCACCCAGGACGCCGCCGTGGAGTCGATGCGCGACCGCCTGGAGACGCTCTACCCGCTGCGGACCCTGACGCCGAACCAGGAGGAGCTCGGCATGATCGCCGCGACCGCGAGCGACAACGACAGCCCGGCGATCGCCATCCAGGGCGAGACCCACTCGCCGCTCCCCCCGCCGCCACCGGGAAACCTGCGGCCGGGAGGCATCCGGGGCCGGATCCCCGACACGATCTCACCCGAGTTGCGGCGCATGGTGGCCGAAGGACGTACCGCGTGGCAGCGGGTGGCACTCCAGGACGGCGTCTGGCTGATCGTCGGCATGCCGCTGCTGGTCGCCGAACCGGGCGCCCCGACCCGGCCGTCCGGCATCGAGGTCTACGCCGCGCGCAGCCTGCAGTCCGAGCAGCGCAGCATCGACCGGATCGCCTGGCTCGCCTGGCTCACCAGCGGGGCCGCCCTCGCGTTCGCGATCGTCCTCGCGCTGCTGGCCACCCGCGGCGTGCTGCGCCCGGTACGCGAGCTCGGCCGGGCGGCCCGCCTGCTCGGCGAGGGCGAGCTGCGCACCAGGATCGCCGTGCGCGGCTCCGACGAGCTGGCCGACGTGGCCCGCACCTTCAACAACACCGCCGCCGAGCTGGAGCGGCACGTCGCCCAGCTGCGCGAGATGGAGGCCGACGCCCGCCGGTTCGTGGCCGACGTGTCACACGAGCTGCGCACCCCGCTCGCCGCGCTGGCCGCGGTCGCCGAGGTCCTCGACGAGGAGGCGGCCGGCCTGCCCGAGCCCGCCGGCCGCGCCGCCCGCCTCGTCAGCCAGGAGACGCTCAACCTCACCGGCCTCGTCAACGACCTCATCGAGATCAGCCGCTTCGACTCCGGCGTCGCGGCCCTCGCCCTGAACGAGGTCGACGTCGCCGAACTCGTCCGCGCCACCCTGCGTGCCCGCGGCTGGTCCGACGCGGTCGACACGGACCTGCCCCCCGGGGTGACGGTCCGCCTCGACCCGCGCCGCGTGGACGTCATCCTCGCGAACCTCGTCGGCAACGCCCTGCGCCACGGCGAACCCCCCGTCACCCTCCGCCTCACCGCCGAGCCGCACCACATCACCGTCGAGGTCCGCGACCACGGCCCCGGCCTTGACGAGGAGGTGCTGCCGCACGTGTTCGACCGCTTCTACAAGGCCAGCGCGGCCAGAGCCCGCTCGGAGGGCAGCGGACTGGGCTTGGCGATCGCTCGCGAGAACGCCCGCCTCCACCACGGCGACCTCACGGTCACCAACGCCCCCGACGGCGGCGCCCTCTTCACCCTCCACCTCCCCCGCCCACCCCGCACCCCGGCCGGAGCCCCCGAATGAGGCCCCGCCCCACCCGCATCCCGGATGCAGCCCTTCGTATGAGGCCCCACCGCACCTCTGCGGGGTCCGGAACCACCCACACCCGCCGCCCGCTCACCGCGCTGCTCACCTCGCTGGTCATCATGGCGGGCTGCGGCGTTCAGCCCAGCGACGCCATCGAGGCCGGCGACCCGCCCAGCGGCGCCGTCGAATCCGCCATCGCGATCACCCTCTACTTCGTCCGCGACGACAAGCTCACGGCCGTGACCCGCCCCGTCGGCGGCCCCCTGTTCCCCCAGGACACCCTCGCCCTCCTGGCCGCCGGCCCCACGGCAAGGGAACGCTCACGCGGCTACACGACCCAGGTCCCCGCCCAGGCCGGCCCCTTCTCGGTGACGGCCGCCCCCGCCGGCCGCCTGATCGTGACTCTGTCCACCCCGGCCGACAAACTCTCCACCCTGGCCACCGACCAGATCATCTGCACCGCCACCACGACGACCCCGGACAACGCCACCCAGGTCACGATCATCGGCGCCGGCAAAACCATCGGCCCCCGCACCTGCCCGCTCTGACAGGACCCCTCAAACAGCTAGGGAAGAGGGCGCCACCGCCATCACATTCTCGGGGCGGCAATCATCAGGCGCCTGGTCTGACGGATGGCCTTACAACAGCAAGAGGCCACCTCCCCTATCGGGGGAGGTGGCCTCTGACTTCGGTGGGCGATACTGGGATCGAACCAGTGACCTCTTCGGTGTGAACGAAGCGCTCTCCCGCTGAGCTAATCGCCCGCCCTTGGCGGCTCCTTGCGGTGCCGACGTGGAAAACCATACCGCACTCCGGCACCTACGGCGAACCGGTTGGGGCGGTGGACGATCTTGGGGCGGGAGGGTGTGTCAGAGGGATTCGGGTGAAACGCGGCGGTTGCCCATCGGCACGGCGGGCGGGTGGCATACCATCGTCGTGTCCCGGAAGGCGGCGGGCATGATCTTTTCGCGAGAAACGTTCATGGACGGCCCGTCCGGGGCAGGCTCCACAGCACGCAAAACCCTTGTAAATACGACCCGATTGATGCCGTTTAGCCTGGTAGATGCCTAAATGTCCAGCTGTGATGTGCGTTACAGAAGGCCCTGGGAGCGGAATCTTTCCTACAGGTTTCTTCGTTCCGCGTCATAGCTCAGGACGAAGTCCGTCAGAGCAGTGAAAGCCCCGAAGAGGGGACCTACGACGAAAAGGTTTGGCTGACGATGAACAGCACCACCGTCTCCGCCGAGCTTGGCCTTCGGCTTGTGGTCCCCGACCGTACTACCGTCCCCCTGCTCGCCGGACTGAGTTACACAGCCGACGATCCGTACGCCATCCGCATGGCCTTCCACGTAGGGAACGACGAGCCGGTCGAGTGGATCTTCGCCCGCGAGTTGCTGACCGTGGGCATCGTGAGGCGCGTCGGCGACGGCGACGTGCAGGTCTGGCCCGCGCGCGCCGACGGCGAGCGCACCTTGCACATCAGCCTCACCTCGCCGTTCGGGCAGGCGCTCTTCGAAGTGCCGCTGGCCCCGCTGACCGAGTTCCTGCACCGCACCTACGAGAAGGTGCCGGCCGGGCGTGAGACCGACTTCATGGATCTGGACGCGGAGCTGACCAACATGCTCTGGCCCAGCTGACCGGATCAGGCAGGCGGTACTCGTCCGTCCGGCCATCCCTGAGGGGGCCGGACGCGATCATGCCTGGGGCCGGTCCCGTGCCAAGGGCCGAAGCGCCCGGCACGTCTCGGGGCCGCTGATCATGCCGGAGGCCCCGGTCGGGTCAGGCACGAGGAAGGCCCCCGCGTTACCGGACAGGCCGCCGCGGGGACGGCAGCGCTGGGATGGCAACGCTGAACGGCAGCGCAGGGACGGCAACGCTGGACGGCAGCGCTGCGACGGCAGCGCTGCGACGGCAGCGCTGCGACGGCAGCGCTGCGACGGCTGCGCCGGCACGGTTGCGCTACGCGGGGAGCGACTTCAGGACCTCGCGCATCCGGGCGATCTCGATGCTCTGCCCCGAGTACACGTCCTTGGCCATCAGCCGCATGCGCTGATCGCGCCCCCCGGCCAGCTCCTCCCCCGCCATCTTCACCGCCCCCTCGTGGTGCCTGATCATGAGCTGCAGGAACAGCCGGTCGAAGGCGCCTCCCCTGGCGGCGCGCAGCGCGTTCAGCTCCGCCTCGGTCGCCATCCCGTAGCTCGCCATCCCGTAGCTCGCCTCCCCCTGCTCGTGCTGGTGGCCGGCGGGCGCTGAGCGGCCCAGCTCCGCGAGCCAGGCGGTCATCGCCTTGATCTCGGGCGTCTGCGCCGCCGAGATCTGGCGGGCGAACGCGCGGATGGACGCCGTGGTCGTCCGCGCCTCCACCATGGAGGTCATCTCCAGGGCCTGCCGGTGATGCGGGATCATCCCCTCCGCGAACCGCACGTCCGCGGCCACCGTCGGGGACGGGGTCGGACCCACCCGTTCCCCCGGCGTCGCCGTCCGGGCCGGCGCACCCGGGCTGCCCGGCACGATGACCGGCGCGCCCGTCCCCACGGGGGAAGGGCCCGCCGGCTGGGTGGGCTGCTGCGAGCAGGCGGCAAGGGCAAATGTCGACATAACTGTGATGAAGAGCGTACGCGGCCCATAACCTGCTGACATAGCTTCCATAGTGAGCTACAAGACAAAGGGGATGCGCATTGATCTCTGCCAAGTTGCGCGGAGTGTTGCTGTGTACGGTGTTGTTCCTGGCCTCCGCGTGCGCCGCGGGGCCGGCCGCCACAGAAGAGCCGACCTCCGCCACCACTCCGCAGGAGACCAGCGCTCCGGCCGGCACGCCCGCCGCCTCGCCCTCGGGCGACGTGATGACGAGTGACAACGTGAAGCACATCGCCAACATGCCGTTGACGGCCCCGTTCAACGGTGAGGGCGATCTCGGTACCGACCTGGCGTTCCAGGGCGACTACGCGTACGTGGGCAACTTCGGCGGGTTCTCGATCTACGACATCAGCGACCCGACCAAGCCCCAGCTCGTCAGCCAGGTGTCCTGCCCGGCGCAGCAGAACGACGTGACCATTTACAAGGATCTGCTGATCCTCTCCATCGACGAGCCGCGCGGCGGCCCCGAGTGCGACTCCGCCGAAGGGGAGCGGAAGTGGGAGGGGCTGCGGATCTTCAACGTCAAGGACAAGAAGAGCCCGGAGTACGTGGGCGCCGTCCAGACGGACTGCGGCTCGCACACGCACACGATGGTGCCCGCGGGCGAGACCCTCTACGTGTACGTCTCCTCCCCCGGCCCCGAGCCGGACTCGGAGACCTGCCCGGCGCCGCACGAGCTCATCTCGATCGTCGAGATCCCGACGAAGTCACCGGCGTCCGCCAAGGTCGTCGCGAAGCCGGACATCTTCCCCGAGCGGCAGCACTCCGAGCTCGCCTCCGGCTGCCACGACATCACCGCCTACCCGGAGAAGAAGCTGGCCGCGGCCGCCTGCTTCGGTGACGGCGTGCTGCTCGACATCTCCGACCCGGTCAAGCCGAAGGTCCTCCAGCAGCTCACCGACCTGGAGAACTTCCAGATCTGGCACTCGGCGACGTTCAACAACGACGGCACGAAGGTCGTCTTCAGCGACGAGCTCGGCGGCGGCGGCCAGGCCACCTGCGACCGCAACACCCCCGCCACCAAGGGCGCGAACGCCATCTACGACGTGGTCGGCGGCAAGCTGGAGCGGCGCGGCTACTTCAAGATCCCCCGCGAGCAGCAGCCGGAAGAGAACTGCGTCGCCCACAACGGCTCCCTGATCCCGGTGGACGGCAAAGACATCATGGTCCAGTCGTGGTACCAGGGCGGCGTGTCGATCTGGGACTTCACCGACTCGTCGAACCCGAAGGAGATCGGCTACTTCGAGCGCGGGCCGCACGAGGGCGGCGGCATCGCCGGCTCCTGGTCGGCCTACTACTACAACGGCTACATCTACTCCAGCGACATGACCGAGGGACTCGACGTCCTGGAGATCACCGACCCGCTGACGGACCCGGCCAAGCAGGTCAAGATGGACGACTTCAACGTCCAGACCCAGAAGTCCTACTGACGGAACCGGCGAAGGCCGAGCCAAAGGCCGCCGGCGACCGCCCCGCCCAACGGGCGCAGGTCGCCGGCGGCAGCCGGCCCGGGGAACGGACGCCCGGGGAACGGACGTAGGTCGCCGACGACAACCGCACGAACGGGCCGCACGAGCGCTGCGCGAAGGGTGCCCGGTTTTGGCCACCTCGCCGGTCAAGCATGCGCGCGTAACGGCGAGGTGGCGGTGAGGCGGAGGAGCGTCCCCCCGGAGGGCCCTCAGCCCGTGACGGCGGGTGGGGCCGGGTTGGCTTTGCCGTAACAAAAAATCACGGGTTGAGGTCGGCCGCGGAACGCTCGGCGAAGAGGCGTGCGGCCTTGGTGGTGATCGGGCCGGGCGCGAGGGGCAGCTCCGTGTCGTCGACGAGCCGGATCGGCTGGACGTCGCGCGTCGTCGAGGTCAGGAACGCCTCCTCGGCCTCGTACAGCGCCGACAGCGGCACGTCGGTCTCCTCGCCGCCGCACCATTCGAGCACCAGCGCCCGGGTGACCCCGGCCAGGCAGCCGGAGGCGAGGGTGGGGGTGAGCAGGCGGCCGTCGCGGACGATGAAGATGTTGGAGCCGGTGCCTTCGCACAGGTTGCCGGCGAGGTTGCCGAAGATGGCCTCGCCGCCGCCGCGCTGCTTGGCGTACAGCAGGGCCTTGGCGTTGTCGCCGTAGGAGGTGCTCTTGACGCCGGCCAGGGCGCCGCGCTCGTTGCGGGGCCAGGGGACGACGGTGACGTTCGCGGTGGCGGGGAACGGCTTCTGCTCGTCGACGATGACGACGGTGGTGGTGCCCTGGTCGCCGCGGTCGGAGCCGAGGGGGCCGGGGCCGCTGGTGTAGGTGACGCGGATGCGGCCGAGCGGCCAGGCGGGCGCGGCGTCGAGGAGCTTGGCGATGCCGTCGGCGATGGCCTCGACGTCGGGGTCGGGCAGGTCCATGCGCTGGGCGGAGAGGGTGAGCCGGTCGAGGTGGCGGGTGAGCGCGAACGACCGGCCGTTCACGATCTTGATGGTTTCGAAGACGCCGTCGCCGACCATCAGGCCGTGGTCGAACACGGACACGGTGGCGCGGTCGGGGTCGATCAGCTCCCCGTTGACCCAGACAGGGATGTTCATTCAGTTACCTCCTGTGGATGCCAGTGCGATGAGCCTGGCTGCTTTGAGCTCGGTCTCGAGCCACTCGCGCCGGGGGTCGCTGCCCCAGGTGATGCCCGCTCCCGTGCCGAACCGGATCTCGCTGCCGGAGATCCAGAATGTTCTGATGCCTACGGCCAGCGCCGCCCTGCCTCGGTCGGCGTCGACCCAGCCCACGGCCCCACAGTACGGGCCGCGGGGTGCTGGTTCGAGCTCATTGATGATGCGCAGAGCGGACGATTTGGGCGCGCCCGTGACGGATCCGGGCGGGAAAGTCGCGGCGAACAGCTCGGGCCAGCCCGCCCCGGGCGCCAGCCGGGCGCGCACGGTGGAGACGAGGTGGACGAGCCCGGGGTGTTCCTCGACCGCGCACAGCGCCGGCACCTCGACGGTTCCGACGGCGGCGACCCTGCCGAGGTCGTTGCGGACGAGGTCGACGATCATGACGTTCTCGGCGTAGTCCTTGTCGAGGAGGTCGCCGGCGGTCGCGCCGGTGCCCTTGATCGGCCGGGACTCGATGACGTCGCCGTCGCGTGACAGGTAGAGCTCGGGCGAGGCCGACACGACGCTGAGCCCCGGCACGTCGATGACGGCCGCGTACGGCGCGGGGTTGCCGGCCGCGAGCCTGGCCGCCAGGGCGAGCGGGTCGGCGTCGCGCGGCACGGGCGCGGTGAGGATCCGGCACAGGTTCGCCTGGTAGACCTCGCCCCGCTCGATGTGGGCGCGGATGGCCCGCACGCCGTGCTCGTAGGCGGCCTGGTCGAGGGAGCTGCGCCACTGGCCGGGGTGCGGCCCGTGCCAGGGGCCGGCCGGCGCGGGCAGCGGCGACCTGCGCACCCGGTCGAACCGGGCGCACGTCACCTTGCCCTCGTAGTCGACCACGACGGCCCACCAGCCCGCCCCGTCGAGCGCGGCGAGGTCTGAGGTCACGTCGCGCAACCCACTGGCGAGAAAGCCGCCTAAGTGGGCGAATCCGTCGTACACACCTCCCATTGTCCCAGCATCTCGACCAGTTCCAGCGCGGCGGGCAGTGGCGGCTCGGGCAGGGCCGCGTAGACCTTGCGTGCGGGCGCCGTACCTCTGAGGGGCTTGAGCACCAGATTCGCCGGTACGGCCCGCGCCGCCAGCTCCGGCACCAGCGTCACCCCGAGCCCGGCGGCGACGAACCCGAACTTGCCGGACCACTCCGCCACCCGGGCCCGCCGCGCGGCGTGAACCCGGCCGCCGCGCACGCCGTCACGAGCAGCGTCGGCTGGCCGCGCGGGGCGGCCTCGATCCAGCTCTCCCCGGCCAGGTCGCGCAGGTCCACGTCGGGCTCGGCGGCCAGCCGGTGGCCGGCGGGCAGCGCGACGAGCAGCCGGTCCTCCAGCAGCGGCACCGTGCGCGCCCCCTCGGCGGGCAGCCCGGCCGGGTAGTCGCTGATCACCGCCACGTCGAGCGCGCCGACGGCCAGCAGCTCCATGAGCCGGGCGCTGAGCCCTTCGGTCAGCCGCAGCTCGACGCCGGGGCGCCGCTCCAGGAAGCGTTTGAGCGTGCCGGGCAGCAGGTCGATGTTCGCGGTGGCGAACGCTCCCACCCGCAGGATCCCGCCGCGCCCCCGGTGGATGGCGGCCAGCTCCTCGCCGGCCCGGTCGAGCCGGTCGAGCACGGCGACGGCGTGCCGGTGCAGGGCCGCTCCGGCGGGCGTGAGGCGGACGCCCCTGGCCAGCCGTTGGAACAGCGGGCCGCCCGCGGCGCGTTCGAGGGCGGCGACGCGGCGGGAGACCGCCGACTGGGTGTAGCCGAGCAGCTCGGCGGCGGCGGTGAACGAGCCGCCGCGGGCGACCTCGTCGAAGAGCCGCAGCGTGGCGGTGTCAAAGGCATTCGTGTCAGGCATGGCTGCCATGCAATCTAGTCGGTGGTGGAATACCTCGCAAAGGTGTTCACTGAGGCACGTGATTGCCTTTCTCGGACAGGGGCGCATGGGCGCCCCCATGGCCCGGCGACTCGTGGAGGCCGGGCACGAGGTGACGACGTGGCGGCGCTCCGACGGGGTGCCGGTGGCCACGGCGGTGGACGGCGCCGACCTGATCATCACGATGCTCAGCGACCCGGCGGCGGTGCGCGAGGTGCTGACGGCGGCGCTGCCCGGTCTGCGGCCGGGCGCGACGGTGGTGGAGATGTCCACGATCGGCCCCGGCGCGGTGCGCGAGCTGCGCGCGCTGCTCCCCGCCTCGGTCGGCCTGGTGGACGCGCCGGTGCTGGGCAGCGTGGGCCCCGCCGCCGAGGGCACGCTGACCGTGCTGGCAGGAGGCGACGTGGCCGGGTGGCGCGAGGTGCTGGGGGTCTTCGGCTCGGTCCGCGAGTGCGGCCCGCTCGGCTCCGGCGCGGCCATGAAGATCGCCGTCATGAGCGCGCTCGTGCCGGCCCAGGTGCTGCTGGCCGAGACGTTCGCGTACGGCGAGGCGCACGGCGTCGACCGGAACGCGCTCATCGACGTGCTGTCCGGCACCCCGCTGGGCACGCTGGCCGAGCGGCTGCGCGTCCCGTCGCCCGAGACCCGTTACTCGCTGGCCCACGCCACGAAGGACCTGGAGCTGGGCGCGTGGCAGGGCGCCACGATGGCCACCGCCGCCCGCGCCAGGATGCGGGAGGCGCTGGCGGCCGGGCTCGGCGAGCGCGACCTGACCGCGATCGCCGGCCACACCGGCGGCGGCGCGCCGCGCAGCAGGGCCGTGCCGCTCAACCTCTCGACCATCCCGGCCACGAACGGCATGTACTCGCACGCCGTCCGCGCCGGCGACACCCTCTACATCTCCGGCCAGGCCGCCTTCGACGAGCACGGGAACATCGTCGGGGCAGGCTCCATGGAGGCCCAGGCCGAGCACGTCTTCCAGGTCGTCTCGCGCATCCTCGCCGACCAGGGGGCCGGTTTCGAGGACGTCGTGTTCATCAGGACGTACCTGACGGACATGGAGGAGCGGGCCGCTCTCGGGCGGGTGCGCAGGAAGTACATCACCGGCACGCCCCCGGCCAGCACGACGGTGGAGGTGTCGAAGCTGTTCATGCCGGGGCTGCTGCTGGAGATGGACCTGATCGTGGCCCTGCCGCGCTAGCCGAGCGGACCGGTGACGGTCTCGGCCGCGGCGACCACGCCGCCCTCGGCCACCAGCCGCACGGCCGACTCGATCTCGGGGGCCAGGAACCGGTCGGGGCCCGGCGCGGGCACGGTCTCGCGCAGCGCCCTGACCACGGCCGCCGTCGCGGGCGCGGGCTCCAGCGGCGCGCGCAGGTCGAGCGCGCGGGCGGCGGTCAGCACCTCGATGGCCAGCACGCGGGTGAGCCCGTCGACCGACCTGCGCAGCTTGCGGGCGGCGGACCAGCCCATGGAGACGTGGTCCTCCTGCATGGCGGAGCTGGGGATGGAGTCGACGCTGGCGGGCACGGCCAGGCGCTTGAGCTCGGAGACGATGGCCGCCTGCGTGTACTGGGCGATCATGTGGCCGGAGTCCACGCCGGGGTCGTCGGCCAGGAACGCGGGCAGGCCGTGGTTGCGGGCCACGTCGAGGAAGCGGTCGGTGCGCCGCTCCGACATGGAGGCGAGGTCGGCGGCCACGACGGCGAGGAAGTCCAGCACGTACGCCAGGGGCGCGCCGTGGAAGTTGCCGTTCGACTCGACGCGGCCGTCGTCCAGCACGGCCGGGTTGTCGATGGCGCTGGCCAGCTCCCGCCCGGCGACGGTGGCGGCGTGCGCGATCGTGTCGCGGGCGGCTCCGGCGACCTGCGGGGCGCAGCGCAGCGAGTAGGCGTCCTGGACGCGGGTGCACGCGGCCGGGTCGCGGTGGCTGGCCATGATGCCCGAGTCGCGCAGCACCTTCGTCATGTTGGCGGCCGACAGCGCCTGGCCGGGGTGCGGCCGCAGCGCCTGCAGCTCCGGCGCGAACACCCGGTCGGTGCCCAGCAGCGCCTCGACGCTCATCGCGGCGCTCACGTCGGCGGTCCTGACCAGCCTGGTCAGGTCGTCGATGGCGAGGATCAGCATGCCGAGCATGCCGTCGGTGCCGTTGATCAGCGCCAGGCCCTCCTTGGCGGCCAGCTCGACCGGGTCGATCCTGGCCTGCTTGAGCGCCTCGGCCGCCGGCTGCACCGTGCCCGAGGCGTCACGGACGACGCCCTCGCCCATGAGGGTCAGCGCCACGTGCGCCAACGGCGCCAGGTCGCCGGAGCAGCCGAGGCTGCCGTACTCGTGCACGACCGGGGTGATGCCCGCGCTGATCAGCGCGGCGAGGGTCTTCGCCGTGGTCGGCCTGATGCCGGTGTGGCCGGTGGCCAGCGTGCTGAGCCGCAGCAGCATGAGCGCGCGCACCACCTCGGTCTCCACCTCGGGGCCGCTGCCGGCCGCGTGCGAGCGCACCAGCGAGCGCTGGAGCTGGGCGCGCAGCGCGGGGTCGATGTGCCGGGTGGCCAGCGCGCCGAACCCGGTCGAGATGCCGTACGCCGGCACCGGGCTCTCGGCCAGCTCGTTCACCCGCTGGCGGGCCGCCGCGATGGCGGCGACGGCATCGTCGGTGAGCTGTACGGGGGCGCCGTGGCGGGCCACCCTGATGACGTCGTCGAAGGTCAGGGGCTCAGGACCGACGTTCACGACTCCGTTGTCGCGCATGGTGCGTCTCTCTCGACTAGGTAACCGGCGTAACCGATGTTAGCCCCTTACCGGCGAACAGTTCCGCCAGCCCCTGCCTGCCCTCGTCCGTCAGCAGCACCGCCCTGGGCACGCTGCCCCGCCGGTACCATCCGCGCTCGAACAGCACCTCCGTGATCGCCGCCCCGAGCGCCCCGCCGAGATGCGCCCGCCGCTCGGTCCAGTCGAGGCACTCCGGCGCGAACCGCCTCCTCGACCGGCGCGCGCCCGCCACGTCCACGCCCAGCCGCGACAGCAGCCGCTCCCCCGACTCCGTCACGTCGTGCCCGTCGTAGAAGCCGCCCTCCTTGAGCCGGTCGAGCAGCCCCACCCCGGCCCGCCCGGCCAGGTGGTCGTAGCACGTACGGGCCTCCTCCAGCATCCTGGCCTGCCGCGACTGGCGCAGCGAGCGCACCGGCGGGCGGGCGCTGACCCTGGCCAGCACCTCCAGCACCTCGGCGATCTCGTGCCCGGCCAGGCGGTAGTAGCGGTGGCGGCCCTGGCGGACGACGTCCACGAGCCCGCCGTCGAGCAGCTTGGCCAGGTGCGCGCTCGCCGTGGCCGCGCTCACCCCGGCCATCCTGGCCAGCTCCCCCGCCGCCAGCGCCCGCCCGCCGAGCAGCGCCGTCAGGATCGCGGCCCGCGTCGGATCGGCGATCAGCGCGGCGACCGGGGCGATGTCGGCGTCCCTGGCGATGTGTTCCATGCTCATGACGCTAGTACGGCGACCTTTCGACCGGTGTCGAAGGGTCACCGCTTGCCGAGTGCCTTCCTGATCACCTCGCGGGCCCGGTCCATGACCGCGAGGGGCGCGCCCATCACCAGGTTCCGCGTCGCCGACTCCGTGCCCGGATGCGGGCGCACCGGCGCCAGCGTCTCGGCCGCGCGCACCGCCGCCGCCATCGCCCGCCGCTCCACGACCGAGGTGTGCGCGCGCAGCCGGGCGAACTCGTACCGCTCCTCGCTGCGCGCGTGCGCCATCACCGCGGTACGCAGCGCCGCCAGGCCCTCCCAGAACCGCGGATGGTCCACGCCGCTCTTGTGCAGGTCGAGCAGCAGGCGCTTGGCCCGGTTCTCCTCGGTCAGCCGGTCGGCCACCACGCCCTGGCCGTTGTCGAGCTTCCTGCGCGCGTACGGGTGGACGATCTCCTCCTCGGCCGTCTCGTGCACCGACAACATGCGCGTCAGCCGGTCGAAGGCGTCGCCCACCTTGTCGGGAGGCGCCTGCTCCACTTCGTCGAACAGATCCCTGATCCGGCCGTGCTGGGCCATCAGGAGCTCGATGACATCTTGTTCAGCCACGTCAGCGCCCGTACCCTGGCCCGCTCCCGGCACGCGCCGCCTTACCGAACGCGGACGGAACGCGGAGGTTGCCGGGAAAGGCCCCGGGTACGCGGAGCGACATGGCCTTCGACCCACTTCAGGAGCGGGGCATCCCGCTGGACGAGCAGCTGCGTAACTGGCGGGAGCTGAACGTCACGCCGATCGACCCCGACCACGCCGACCCGTACACGCGGTGCCGGATCATCACCATGAACGGGATCGAGGTGGAGGCCATCCTGTTCAGCCACCAGCTCGCCCGCCACTGCCCCGACCTCGACATCAAGCAGCGGCTCGCCCGCGTGCGCGCCGTCGAGGCCCAGCAGCAGAAGGTGGTCAACTGGCTGCTGCCCGGCTCGTCGTCGGTGCTGGAGACGACGATCGCGTACGAGCAGGTGGCCGTGGACCTCACCGCCTGGGTGGCGCGGATGGAGCCGGACCCGTACCTCAAGCAGGCCTACCAGTTCGGCGTCCTGGAGGACTTCGACCACCTCTACCGGTACGCCAACCTGTACGAGATGATCGAGCACCGCAAGGCGGAGAAGATCGTCGACAACCTCACCGAGATCATGCCCGGCCGCCCGACGTACCTGCACCACCGCGACCCGCTCGACAACGTCCGCCAGCCGTACGACCGCAGCGTCACCGAGCCGCTGTCCCGCCTGCACGCCCTGACGATCATGTCGGCCGAGCAGCAGACCATGAACTTCTACATGAACGTCGGCCCCACCTACATGGAGCCCATCGCGCGCCGGCTCTACCAGGAGATCGGCATGGTCGAGGAGGAGCACGTCACCCACTACGAGTCGCTGGTCGACCCGGGCGAGAGCCTGTGGGAGCAGCTCCTCAACCACGAGTACAACGAGTGCTACCTCTACTACTCGTTCATGGAGACCGAGTCCGACCCCAAGGTGAAGAACATCTGGGAGCTGCACCTCAACATGGAGCTGGAGCACCTGCGGCTGGCGGCCGAGCTGTTCACCCGGTTCGACGGGCGCGACCCCGACCAGGTGCTCGCCCCCGCGCTGCCGCCGCCCGTCACGTTCGAGCCGAACAAGGGCTACATCCGCGACCTGCTCGCCACCCAGATCGACTGCACCACCCTCGGCACCGGGTACGTCAAGGAGGCGCACGAGCGCTTCACCCGCATGCAGGAGGCCGTGATGGGCGGCGAGAAGCCGGCCTCGGAACGCGTCATCGACGACAACCGGGCGATCTCGGGCCGCGAGTACCGCCTGGAGACGGAGGGACCGCACCCGGCTGGCCTGCAGCTCAGCATCTGACCGCTGCGAACCTGCGCTGGGGCGCTGATCGGCGCCCGGCTAGAGTCGGGCCCCATGACCACCACCGCAGCCGCCACCACCACAGTCGCGCTCGTCACCGGCGCATCGCGCGGGCTCGGGGCCGCCATCGCCCGCAGGCTGGCCGCCGACGGCCTCGCCGTGGCCGTCAACTACCGCTCCGACCGGGCCGGAGCCGAGCAGGTGACCGCTTCCGTCCGCGCGGCGGGCGGGGTCGCGGAGGCCTTCGCCGCCGACATCACGGACGAGACCGCCGTCGAGCGCCTGGTCGCCGCCGTCACCGAACGCCTCGGCCCGATAGGCGTGCTGGTGGCGAACGCGACCGGCCCCCAGCCGAACCTCCCCGTCGAGGACCTCACCTGGCAGGCCCACCTCGACCAGCTCACGTTCTTCGTCAAGAGCCCCACCCTGCTCGTCCAGGCCGTCCTGCCCGGCATGAAGGAACGCGGCGGCGGCCGCGTCATCCAGATCGGCTCCGACATCGTGGACCGCAAGCTCCCCGACACCTCCGCCTACACCGCCGCCAAGGCCGCCCAGCACGCCCTCACCGAGGTCTGGGCCAAGGAGCTGGGCCGGTACGGCATCACCGTCAACGTGGTCGCACCCGGCTGGATCCCCGTGGAACGGCACGAAGGGGTGGACGAGAGCGCATACCTGGAGGAGGTGCCGCTGGGCCGGATGGGCACCCCGGAGGACGTGGCGGCGGCCGTGTCGTACCTCGCCTCCGACGGCGCCGCCTTCGTCACCGGCCGCCGCCTCACCGTCAACGGCGGCCACACGTGACCTGGGCGGCCGGATTCCAGTTTGGGGACTCGGCCGAGATTCGCTAGAGTTCTCTTCGTCGCCCCGGGGTCACAGCCCACGAGGCGGATGCGGAAGTGGCTCAGTGGTAGAGCATCACCTTGCCAAGGTGAGGGTCGCGGGTTCGAATCCCGTCTTCCGCTCGGAGCTTCCGGCTCGGTGGCGTGGCCGAGAGGCGAGGCAGCGGCCTGCAAAGCCGTCCACACGGGTTCAAATCCCGTCGCCACCTCGCGAGGACGATTAGCTCAGCGGGAGAGCGCTTCCCTGACACGGAAGAGGTCACTGGTTCAATCCCAGTATCGTCCACCACACCTTCAAGGCCCTGGCTGCTCAGCCGGGGCCTTGTGTTTTTCTACGCACGCGCTGACCGCCTCCCAGGCTGTCGGCGGCGCCCGGTGCGGCGCTCACCCGGGGGCCACTTCCCGGTCACCGTGGTGCGGGAGCGGGTCGTGGCGGGCAGATGACCATGCGTGGCGAAGACGACCCAGACGGCGAAGACGGTGACGACGGCCCAGACACCGATGCCCGGGACACCAAGGGCCAGGAAGCCGAAAACCCGGACATCAGCGGCCCCGACGCCGGCGGACGAGACGCCAGAAGCCCAGCCACCAGATCGCCGGACGCCAGACTCCCGGACAGCAGCCACCCGGGCGCCGAAGGCCCATGCGGCAGAAGCCTCGACTCCGGCGACGGGAGCGTCGAAAGGCCGGGCGGCCGAAGCCCGGACGCCCGCGAGCCGAGCGCCGAAAGCGCAAGCGCCCCAAGTCCGGACGCCGAAGGCCCAAGCCTCCGGAAGCAAGACTCCGGCGACCCGGACGTCCAGAGCACGAGCGGCCACAGGCCGGACGCCCGCAGCTCAAGCGCCGAAAGCCCAAGCGGCCACGGCTCGGGCGTCCGAGGCTCGGAGGACCGGGACTCGGGTTTTTCTGCTGGTCGCTGCCGGTGCCGCGCTCGTTCTCGCCACCCTCAGTGCCCTGCCGTTCGGTGGCGGGTTGGTGCGGGGGCGGGCGGGGGTGCTGGTGTTTCCCGGGATCGGGCAGGGTCAGGCGGCGGGGACCGGTGTGACGTTGGTGGTGTTCGCCGGGTTACTCACCGGTGGGGCGTATCTGGCGTACAGGTGGGGCGGGTTCGGTGGGGCGTGGGGTGGGGTGGTTTTGTGCTGGGGGTTGATGGGTGGGCCGGCGGGGGTGCTGGCTGTGTTGTTGTGGGCGCGGGGGCATCGGGTGCCGTTCGGGCCCTATGTCGGGGATGCCGCCGCCTGGGGGATGGTGATCGGGGTGGTGGCGGCCGGGGTGGCGTTGGCGGGGACGCGGGTGGTGCCGGGCGGTGGGCCCAAGGAGCGGGGTGGGACGTTCTGGCCGCGGGCTTGGGTGGTGCCGTGTCTGGCGGTCGGGTGGTCGGTGGTGTGGAGTGTGCTGGTGCGGGAGCGGGGCCGTTGCTGGGGTGGCTGCCGTTGTCGTTCAGGTATTTTGAGCAGGTGGCGGTGGTGCTCGCGGCGGTCGTGGTGGCGTCAGTCGAGGGGGCGTTGCGGCGGCGGATGCCGGTGGAGGGGCGGCCGGGGCGGGCGTTCGTCCTCGCATGGGTGGCGTTGTCGGTGGCGCCTGTCGTGTATGCGGCTGTGGTGGCGGTTGATGGCGGGATGAGGGAGCTGCTGCTGGCGGCTCCGTTGAGCGCCGCCTGGGTGGGTGAGTATGCGGGTGATGTGACGGGGGTGCTGGCTGCCACGCCCGCGCAGACGGCGCTGCCGCCGCTGGTGCTGGCGATGGTGGCGGTCGGGGTGCAGCGGGTGTTGCCCGCCAGGCAACGGGAGGCGGCGCCGGTCGATCCGGTGCGGACCGATCGGCGGTGGGCGTTGCTCGTGGCGGGGGCCGCGGTCGCGCTGACCTACGCCTGCGTGGCCGTGACGTCCCGCTTTCCGATGCTGACGCGGCGGACGTACGACTCGGAGACGCCCGTGACCGTGCGGGCGGTGGCGTTGCTGGCCCCGCCGGATGCGGCGGTGGGGCGTGTCGCGGTGGTGTGGTCATGGGCGATCGCGGCGGTGTTCGCGGTGGCGGCGGCGGTGCTCGTGTACGTGGCGGCGCGCGGGCAGCTCGTCCGGGTCTTTCCCGCGTCGTTCTATCCGGTGCTCGTGGCGGCGCTCGCGCTGGCGGCGGCGCTGGCCTGGAGCGTCGGCAGCCTGACCGGTCTCGTCGTGACCGGTGAATGGCCGGCGGGGATCCGGCCCGCGGATGAGGCGGCCGCGTTCGTGGTGTTCGGGGCGCCGGTGTTCGGGGCGGTGCTGTTCATCGTGTATTCGCAGGTGGGGGTGTCGAGGTTCGCCCGGGTGGTGGAGCTGGAGGGTGAGCAGGCGTGGGAGAGGCTGGCTGAGCGGTATCGGGAGTGGAAGGAGCAGGTGCGGGGGCATGTGCCGGGGAGGAGGGAGCGGGCGATCATCGCCGCGCGGGCGGCCGGGGGTGCGCTGGTCCTCCTCGTCGTCGCCGGCGCGGGGCAGGTGATCGGATCGGTCCGGGGGGTCGAGGTGCCGGTCGCGGATGGGCTGACCGGAGTGGCCTATCTCGGACTGCTCGCCGCGCTGGTGTATGTCGGGCTGGCGAAGGTGAACGTGCGGGAGCGCCGCTGGTCGGTGTGGCTGACGGTATGGGGCATGTCGGTGCTGGCCGGCACAGTGGCCGGCACGGTGGCCGACACCGCGGTTGGCATGGTGGCCGGGCTGGGGACGGCGACAGCGCTGGGGCCAGAGGCCGGGCTGGGGACGGCGACGGGGCTGGGGCCAGAGGCGGCGCTGGGCACGGCGACGGGACTCGGGTCAGAGGCGGGGGTGGGGTCGGCGACAGGGCTCGGGGCGGTGACAGGGCTGGGGACGCCGGTGGGGCTCGTGGTCGGGCTGGTGGCGGGGCCGTTCGCGGTGGCCGGGGTGGCGGTCGGGGTGGCGGTCGCCGTGCCGAAGAAGGTGCTGGTGGCCGGAGGGGTGGTGCTGGCGCTGGTGGCGGCGGTGCCGCTCGTGGTCGCGAGCCAGGCGCGGGGCCGCTGGCGTTCGAGACGGCGGGGTGGCGGGAGCGGCTGCCGGGCGTCACCATCGACGTCTCCTATCCCAGGGCGGCGGGGGCGGCGGACGCGGCGCGGGTGAACGCGGCGCTGGTCGCGCCGGTGCGGGCGTACGTGGACGAGGCCCTGCGGCGGCACCGGCGGAATCCCCAAGCGGGAGCGGCGCTGACCGGCTCGTACGTGCTCGTCCGCAACGACGCCGGCCTCGTCTCCGTGCGGTACGCGCTGACCGGCGAGCTGGGCCGCGCCGTCACCTACGACCGGCGCGCGGGCCGGACGCTGACCGTGCGGGACGTCTTCGCCCCGGCCGCGTTCACCCCGGCGGGACGGCGGCGGCTGGCGGACGCGGTGCGCCCGCTCGTCCCCAAGGGTCTGGTCCCGAAGGACCACAGCCCGCGGACCGTGAGCGTGGACGGCGACCGCCTGCTGGTGGCGCTCGCCCCGGGCGCCGTGGAGCTGACGTTCGGCCGCGACTACTTCTGCGTCCCGTGCGCCCCCTTCACGGTACGGGTGCCGGACGGGCGGCTGCCCGGCCTGGTCATCCGGCGTTCTTAGCGCGACGATCAGCTCATGGACCATCAGGAGCTCGCCGACCGGTCGGAGATCACGGGCCTGCTGGCGCGTTACACCCACGCGATCGACTCGGGGCAGTGGGACCTGCTCGACGAGGTGTTCAGCGAGGACGCGGTGATCGACTACAGCTCCTCCGGCGGCATCACGGGCACCCGGGACGAGGTCAAGGCGTGGCTGGCCGAGGTGCTGGTGCACTGGCCGGCCCGGCTGCATCTCATCGGGGCGGCCCGGATCGACTTCCAGGACGGCGAGGCCCGGGTGAGCGCGCCCTTCACGGACACGCTGGCCCCGACGCGGGAGATGGTGGCGGCGGGCACCGAGGGGTTCCTGCACGGCGGCGGTTACTACCACCACAGGCTGCGCCGCACGCCGGACGGGTGGCGCAGCGTGGAGCTGGTGGAGGAGCAGACCTGGCGCACGGTGTCCTGAGCCCGTTGCTGTCAAAGCCGCGCCCAAGGCTCTGTGGTGAATCCCGGACATTCCCCTCCCGTAATTCGATTCCGAATCTTTCCGGTTTGAGGTGGAATTGAACCGGACGACGGTGGGGAGCCGTCTCCAAGGTTGTTCACCCGAGGAGCCATCGGCCAGGGGAGCGGAGCGGTGGGAGGCCCGCCACCCCATGGGTGCGCCACGGCATTCCGGCTTGCCACGGGGGTTATGGCCAGTGATCGAGACACTGGAGTGGACTCTCCTCGACGGAGAGCACGCGTTGCTCGTCAAGGGGGACATGCGTCGGGCACGCGAGAGGTTCGACTACGCCTACGCGGAGGCGGCGCAGCGGGGTGAGGCGGCCGCCCTGGCCAGGGCGGCGCTCGGCCTGGGCGGGATGTGGGTGCACGAGCACCGCACGGCCGCCGCGGCGGCGACTGTGCGGGTGCGGCAGCGGGAGGCGCTGTCGCGGCTGGACGCGGACTCGCCGCTGGCGTTGCGGCTGCGGATCAGGCTGGCGGCGGAGGACGACTACCGCACCGGCGGCCACGAGGCGATCATGGCGCTGGCGGCGGAGGCCAGGACCGCCGACGACCCGGTGGCGCTGGCGGAGGCGCTCAGCCTGGCGCACCACTGCATGCTGGGCCCCGGTGACGGGGCGCGGCGGATGGAGCTGGCCAGGGAGCTGATCGGGGTGGCCTCCCGTACAGGACGCCGCTCCGACCTGCTGATCGGCCTGCTGTGGCGGACGGTGGACCTGCTTCTGGAGGCGGACCCGCACGCCGAGCGGGCCCTGGGTGAGCTGCGGACCGCGCTGGACGGCGCGGGGCAGCAGGCCATCGAGTTCGTGGTCGGCGCGATCGAGGTGATGCTGAGCACCCGCGCCGGCCGGTTCGAGCAGGCCGAGGAGCGGGCGGCGGCCTGCTACGAGCGCGGCATGGCGGCCGGCGACCATGACGCGCCCGGCTGGTACGTCCGCCAGCTGGCCGCCATCCGCTGGTACCAGGGCCGGATCGGGGAGCTGGTCCCGCTGCTGAGCGACCTGGTGAACTCGCCGATGCTGGCGGCCGTGGACGACTCCCCGTACGCGGGCCTGGCGGTGGCCGCGGCGACGGCCGGGGACCGGCGGCTGGCGGAGGGCATGCTGGCCAGGCTGCGCGGCGGCGTCCTGGCGGACCGGCCGCGGACGAGCACGTGGCTGCTGTCGATGTACGCGATCGTGGAGGCGGCCGACCTGCTGGGCGACGCGGAGCTGGCGGCCAGGGCGGCGGCGCTGCTGGCCCCGTACGCGGGCCTGCCCGTCATGACCAGCCCCGGCATCGTGTGCCTCGGCTCCGTCCGGCACAGCCTGGGCGTGGCCGCGATCGTCATGGGCGATCCGGACGCGGCGGTCGCGCACCTGCGCAGGGCGGTGCACGAGAACCTGGCGCTGGGCCACTGGCCGGCGGTCGCGCTGTCCCGCTCGCGGCTGGGCCAGGCGCTGGCCCTGCGCGACGGGCCGAGGGACGAGGGGGCGCGCGGGCAGCTCGCGCTGGCCGCGCAGGAGGCCGAGGCGCTGGGCATGCGCGTGCCCAGCCGGGTGGCCGAGCGGGTGACGTGCCGCCCCGAGGGCCCGCAGTGGCGGGTGGAGCTGGGGGCGCGCACGGCGCTCGTGGACCATTGCGTGGGCATGCTGCACCTGGCGGCGCTGCTGGCCAACCCGGGCAAGGAGATCCCGGCCGCCGACCTGGCCGCGGGCTCGCCCGATCCTGCCGCTCCGGCCCGCATGTCGGCGCAGCGGATGCTGGACGGGCCGGCCGGCCGGGCGTACCGGAACCGGCTGGCGCAGCTCGACGCCGAGATCGCGGAGCTGGAGGCGGGGCAGCGGCGCGAGGAGGCGCGGGAGCGGCGGGCCGAGCGCGACTGGCTGGTGGCCGAGCTGGCGTCGGCGGCGGGGCTGGGCGGGCGGCCGCGGACGTTCGCCGGCAGCGAGGAGCGGGCCCGCACGGCGGTCGGCAAGGCGATCAGGCGGGCCGTGGATCGCGTCGCGATAGCCGATCCCGTCATCGGGGAGGAGCTGCGGGCGACCGTGCGGACGGGGCTGCGCTGCTCGTACGACCCCGGCTGACCTGGGCGGACGGTCACGGCTACAGACATATCGCGTTTGGGGCCAGCCGCCTTCAGGGCAGCGCTTGTGGGGGCAGAGTCCCCCTGCCCGTCCCGGTCGGAAAGGCTGTGCGGCACATGGCATTCGCATGGGCTCTTCTCGGTCATGACATAGCCGTCGATCTCGGTACGGCCAACACCCTCGTCTACGTCCGCAGGAAGGGCATCGTGCTGAACGAGCCCTCCGTCATCGCGATCAACCTGCACAAGAACACCGTCGTGGCCGTCGGCAAGGCGGCCAAGCGGATGGTGGGCCGCACTCCCCCGCACATCGCCACGATCCGGCCGCTCAAGGACGGCGTGATCGCCGACCTCGACGCGGCCGAGCGCATGCTGCGCCTGTTCATCCAGAAGGCGCACCCGAGCCGGTTCCTGGCCAGGCCGCGCATCGTGGTGGCCGTCCCGAGCGGCACCACCTCGATCGAGCAGCGGGCGGTCAAGGAGGCCGCGTACGAGGCGGGCGCGCGGCGGGTGCACATCATCGAGGAGCCGATGGCGGCGGCGATCGGCGCGGGGCTGAAGGTGGGCGAGGCCACCGGGAACATGGTCGTGGACATCGGTGGCGGCACCACGGAGGTCGCCATCGTCTCGATGAGCGGCGTCGTGGTCGCCAAGTCGGTGCGGGTGGGCGGCGACGAGCTCGACGAGGCCATCGTCACCCACATCAAGAAGGAGCACGCGCTGCTGCTCGGCGAGCGTACCGCCGAGCGCCTGAAGATCGATCTCGGCATCGTCCGGGCGGCCCCGGAGACGGGCGCCGACCCCGTGGGGCGGCACCGCGCCGGCCTCGCCATGCCCGCCGAGGACGGGGCCGCCGGCCCGGTGGACGAGGAGCCGCCCGAGCCGCCGCCCGCGCCGCGCGGCTGGAACCCGTTCCGGTCCAGGCCGAAGCCGGAGAGCGCGCCGCAGGCCGCCGCGCCGCGCACCCTCGACCCGCGGGCGTCCGCCCCGGTGCGCGGGCGCGACCTCGTCAGCGGCCTGCCGAAGACCGCCACGATCACCGCCGAGCAGATCAGCGAGGCCATCGAGGACCAGGTGCAGGCCATCGTCGACGCCGTGCAGACGACGCTCGACCAGTGCCCGGCCGAGCTGGCCGGCGACCTGCTCGACAACGGCATCGTGCTGACCGGGGGCGGCGCCCTGTTACGGGGGCTGCCCGAGCGGATGGGCGAGGCCACCGGCATGCCCATCCGGCTCGTGGACAAGCCGCTGTACTCGGTGGCGCTGGGCGCGGGCCGCTGCGTGGAGCGCTTCCAGGCGATGCGCGACGTGCTGCTGCCCGAATGGTCGCGCCGGTGAGGCGGGCGCTCGTCCTGCTCGTGCTGGCCGCCGCCGCCCTCCTCGTCGTGGTCGACCGCGCGGTCACCCCCTTGACTCCGGTACGGGCGGCGGGCGCCCGCGTGTACGGCGCGGCCGAGAGCGCGTTCGGGGTGGCGACCCGGGTGTTCGGCGGTGATGGGCGGCTGCGGGAGCTGGAGCGGGAGAACGCGGCGCTGCGGGCCCGGCTGCTGTCGTCCGGCACCCGGTCGGCGGGGCGGCTCTCCGTGCCGGGCGGGTACCAGGGGGTGGCGGCGCACGTGGTCGGGTTCGGGCGGGGCCGCAGCGTCGCCATCGACGCCGGTGCCTCCGCCGGGCTCGGCCGCGACATGACCGTGCTGGACGCCGACGGCCTCGTGGGCAAGGTCACCTGGGCCGGGCCGGGGACCGCCTCGGTGTCGCTGATCACCGACGCGGGCTCGTCCATCGGGGCGCGCGTGGCGGGCTCGGGCGAGCTGGGCGTGGTGACCGGGGTGCCGGGTGCGGGGCTGCGGCTCAGTCTCTTCGACCCGAACGCGCCCGTCGAGGTGGGCGACCAGGTGGTGACGCTGGGGTCGGCGGGCGGGCGGCCGTACGTGGCCGGGGTGCCGATCGGGACGGTCACCGCGCTGGAGAGCGCGCCGGGTGCGGCCACCAGGACGGCGCTGGTGCGGCCCGCCGCCCGGCTGTCCGCGCTCGGCCTCGTCGCGGTGATCGTGCCGCGGCCCGAGCGGTGAGCGCAGTGGGGTTCGTGCTGGTGGCGCTCGTCGCGCCGCTCGCGCAGGTGCTGCTGGTCAACCGCGCGGCCTGGGGCGGGCCCGACCTGGTGACGCTGGCCGTGGTGTGGCCGGCGCTGGCGCGCGGGCCTGTGTGGGGGTGCGTGGCGGGGCTGGTCGCGGGGCTGGCCGCCGACGTGACCCCGCCCGCCGACGGCACCGTGGGGCGCACCGCCCTGGCGCTGTCGCTGACGGGGCTGCTGGCGGGATGGCTGAGGCGGCCTTCAAGGGCCACGCGCCGGCCGCTGGTGGCGGGCGTCCTGGGGGCGGGGCTGGGGACGGTGCTGCCGTGCGTCGCCGCCGCCGGGCTCGGTGACGAGGTCTGGGCGTCGGCGACGGCCGGGCTGCCGCTCACCCTGGCGTGGACGGTGCCCCTGGGAGCCGTCCTGGGCGCCCTGCACGCGCGGCGGCGCCCCGCCGCCGAGGTGGTGCCGCGCCGTGTCTAGGGGCAGGCTGCTCGTGCTGCGGCTGGTCGCCACGGCGATGCTGGCCACGCTGCTCGGACGGCTGTGGTTCCTCCAGGTCGTCAACGGCGCGGCGTACGTGCGGGCGGCGGCCGACGTACGGGTCAGGAGCGTGCCGCTGCCGCCCACCCGGGGGCAGATCCTCGACGTGACCGGCCGCCCCCTCGTCACCAACACCACCCGGCCCGTCGTGACGGTGGACGCCATGGCCCTGGCCCACCAGCCGGACGGCGGCCGGGCCGTGCTGACCCGGCTGGGCGAGGCGCTGGGCCGGCCGTACCGGCAGCTCGCGGAGAAGGTGCGGCTGTGCGGGCCGTCGGTGCCGCAGCCGTGCTGGCAGGGCTCACCGTACGAGCCGATCCCCGTGGCGCGGGACGTGAGCGTGCCGGTGGCGCTGCAGATCAGCGAGCGGCAGCAGGACTTCCCCGGCGTCCGTACGGAGCCGCGCCCGATCCGGGTGTACCCCTACGGCCGGGCGGCGGCGCACACCCTCGGCTACGTGCAGGGCGCGAAGGGCCGCGACGGCCTCGAAGCCGCCTACGACCGGGACCTGGCCGGCCGGGCCGGGCGCACGGACGTGGCCGTGGACAACACCGGCCGGGTCACGAGGACGATCCGCCAGGAGCCGCCCGTCCCCGGCGACACGCTCGTGACCAGCATCGACGCCCGCGTCCAGGCTATCGCCGAGCAGGCGCTCGGCGAGGCCCTGGCGAGCGGCGGCGGCTCCTCCGGCGCGGCCGTGGTGCTGGAGTCCGCGACGGGCCGGGTGGTGGCGCTGGCCGGGCGGCCCGCGTACGACCCGTCGGTGTGGACGGACGGCGTGACGGCCCGCGAGTACCGGGCGCTGCCGCTGCTGTCGCAGGCCGTGCAGGGCGAGTGGGCGCCCGGCTCGACGTGGAAGGTCACCTCGGCGGCGGCAGCGGCGGCGGCCGGGTACGGGCTCGGCGCCACCTACGACTGCCCGCCCGGCTACACCGTCGGCGACCGGGTGTTCCGCAACTTCGCCGGGGCCGACCTCGGGCCGATGACCATGCACGGGGCGCTGGTGCGATCATGCGACACGATCTTCTACCGGCTGGCCGACCGGCTCTGGCGGCGCGGCTCCGACGCCCTGCAGCGCACCGCCCGCGGCTTCGGCTTCGGCCGGCCGACCGGCGTGGACCTGCCGGGCGAGGCGGCGGGCGCGGTGCCGGACGCGGCCTCGAAGCGGGCCCAGTGGCGGGCCACCCGGGCGGAGATCTGCCGCCGGTCCCGCGAGGGTTATCCGGAGATGGGCGACCGGGCGCGGGCCGCGTACCTGACGGAGCTAGCGCGCGAGAACTGCCGGGGCGGCGGCGTGTGGCGGGGCGGCGACGCGGCGAACTTCGCCATCGGGCAGGGCGGCGTGCTGGTCACGCCGCTGCAACTGGCGCGGGCGTACGCGGCCGTCGCCAACGGCGGCACCCTCTACAGCCCGCGCGTCGGCCTCAAGGTGGTGCGGCCCGGCGGGACGACCGTGCGCACGATCACCCCGCCGGTGACCGGGCGGCTGCCGGCCTCGGACGCGACGCTCCGCTTCCTCCGGCAGGCCCTCGGCCAGGTGCCCAGGACGGGGACGGCCGCGGGCGCCTTCAAGGGGTTCCCGTTCGGCAGGATCGCGGTGGCGGGGAAGACGGGGACGGCGGAGTCGTTCGGGCGGCGGGACACCTCCTGGTTCGCCTCGTTCGCGCCCGACCCCGGCTACACGGTGGTCGTCGTGCTGTCGGAGGGCGGCAGGGGCGCCGAGGGCGCCGCGCCCGCGGCCCGCGCCATCTGGGAGGGCATCCTCGGGCTCAGGGAGCGGCGATGACCACAGGGCGGCGCGTCGGGCCCGGAGAGCGGGCCAGGCTCAGGCGGCGGGTCAGGGCTGGAGGGCGGCGATGATCGCGGTCGCTGGGAAGAGGCGGCTGGTGTGGGCGCCGGCGCTGGGGCCGCCCGACCGGCTGCTGACGCTGCTGGCGCTGGCCCTGTCCGGCACCGGGCTGCTGCTGGTGTGGTCGGCCACGCGGATGGCG
This sequence comes from [Actinomadura] parvosata subsp. kistnae, assembly GCF_900323885.1. Taxonomy (GTDB): domain Bacteria; phylum Actinomycetota; class Actinomycetes; order Streptosporangiales; family Streptosporangiaceae; genus Nonomuraea; species Nonomuraea composti. The sequence continues at coordinate 232,115 of NZ_OOHJ01000015.1, forward strand.
GGCGGGCACGCGCTGCTCGTGCGGCAGGCCGTGGCCGTCGGGGGCGGGCTCGTGCTCATGTGGCTGGTCTCCCGGGTCGACCTGCGGGTGCTGCGGGCGTACGTGCCCCTGGCGTACGTGCTGGCGCTGGCGGCGCTGGCCGCGGTGCTCAGCCCGCTCGGCGTGCGGGTCAACGGGGCGCACTCGTGGATCGTCCTGGCGCCGGGCGTGCAGTTCCAGCCGTCCGAGCTGGCCAAGCTGGCGCTGGCGCCGGCGTTCGCGGTGCCGCTCGCGGAGCTGCGCGACGGGCGGCGGCGGCCCGGGTTCGGCGTGGTGCTGCTGGCGCTGGCGCTGGCCGCGGCGCCCATCGGGCTCATCGCGTTGCAGCCGGACCTGGGCACGATGATGGTGTTCGCGGCCATGGTGTCGGGTGCGCTGCTGGTGTCGGGGGCGCCCAAGCGGTGGCTGCTGGTGCTGTTTGCGGGCGCGGCGGCGGCCGGCGCGGCGGCGTGGCGGCTCGGGCTGGTCCGGCCGTACCAGCTCGAACGGCTACTCGTGCTGGTACGGCCGGGCGCCGACCCGGGCGGCGTGGGGTACAACGCCGCCCAGGCCCGCATCGCGATCGGCTCCGGCGGGCTGTCGGGCAAGGGCCTGTTCAACGGCGAGCAGACCGCCGGGCACTTCGTGCCGGAGCAGCACACCGACTTCATCTTCACGGTCGCGGGCGAGGAGCTCGGGTTCGCCGGGGCCGCGCTCATCCTGCTGGCCGTGTTCGTGCTGCTGTGGCGCGGGCTGTCGATCGCGCGCCACGCCGCCTCGCCGTACGGGGTCGTGCTGGCGGGCGGGCTGGTGTCGTGGCTGGGGTTCCAGACGTTCATGAACGCGGGCATGACCATGGGGCTCATGCCGATCGTGGGGGTGCCGCTGCCGTTCGTCTCGTACGGCGGCTCCGCGACGGTGGCGGGGCTGGTGGCGGTCGGGCTACTTCAGGCCGTGCACCGGAGCAAGCCCGTGCAGCCGTAGCAGGTTCTCGCCCAGGATCTTGCGCTTGGCCTGGTCGGTGAGCTGCGGGTAGCCGTAGCCGTCGCACAGGTCCTGCGGGATCGTGAAGTCCCTGAACGCCCTCAGCGCCCACTGCGGATGGAAGATCGGCGCCTCCGAGCCGTAGATGATCTTGTCTTCGCCGCACCAGAAGAGCAGCTTGCCGATGATCTCGGCGAACATCCTCGGCGCGCGCACGATGAAGTTGATCGTCGCCGCCAGGTCCGCGTACAGGTTCGGGTAACGCACGAGCTGCCAGCACGTCTCGTCCAGGAACGGCAGGCCGACGTGGAAGATGACGAAGTTGATGTCGGGGAAGTTCGCGGCGGCGCCGTCCATGTCCCACGTCTGCGTGTGCTCGATCGGCTGCGGGCCCAGCGGCACGCCCTTGTGCACGCCGATCAGGTTCACGCCCAGGTCCTGCGCCTTCTCGAAGACCGGGAAGGCCACCCTCGGGTCGTCCATGCGCCACGGGTACGGCGAGCCGTAGTCGTAGCGCACGTTGTACAGCTTGAACGCCCGCGCGTTGTACTCCCCCACCTGCCGCTCCATCAGGTCCAGCGCCCGGCGGCCCTCCAGCGGGTTCACCGACCCCCAGAACACCGTCCGGTCCGGGTCGCGGGCCGCCAGCTCCGCGCACTCCTGCCACGGCGACAGGCCGTCATGGTAGAGGTCGGTCAGCGGCAGCGGCATCGCCACCAGCATGTCCGTGTCCGACTCCTCGAACACCATGCGGCGGATGTCCTCGATCGTCCACTGCCGCAGGAACTCCTCCTGCGGCAGCGTCGTCTCCCCCTCCGGGGTGAGCGTCGTGTGGAAGGCGTACAGGTGGTTGGAGAACATCTGGCCCGCCGGGCCGAACGCGTTCTTGGGCTCGAAGTTGAGCACGTGGGCCACGCTGTCGAACACGAAGAAGTCGTCGATCACCGTAGTTCCCTCCCGATGTAGGCCGCCTTGTCGGGCACCTGCGCGGGCGGGGGCAGGAAGCGCAGCATCCGGGCCGCCCTCGGCGAGAGCCGCTCCGTCGTCCACACCTCGTCCCACACCACCTCGACCTCCGCCCGCTCGACGCCGGGCTGCTCCTCGATGCGCTCCCTCACCTCGGTCAGCACCCTGGCGGCGAACGGGCACCAGCCCGAGGTCAGCAACAGCTCGACGCGGGCCCGGCCGCCGCTCACCTCGACCGACCTGACCAGACCCATCTCCACGACGGAGATGCCCTTCTCCCTGCAGCACGGGTCGTAGACCCCGGACAGCGCCTCACTGGCCCACTGCGGTATCTCCGGCATGACCTCATCGTCGGACGGGTGTGCCTTCTGGGGTAGGCGTCCTGTTTTCAGATGGCGCAGATGCTTGGTGGATGACCGGCGAACCACCCAGCGATCTGATCCGCAGCGTCTCCCGCGCGCTCCGCGTGCTGGAGGAGGTCTCCCGCTCCGACCGGCCCCTGTCGGTCAAGGTCATCGCCCGCCGCTGCGGCCTGAACCTGTCCACCTCCTACCACCTGGTCCGCACCCTGTCCTACGAGGGCTACCTGCACCGGCGGCCCGACGGCGACTACACGCTCGGCTCGCAGGTGGCCGAGCGCTTCCACGAGATGCTGGAGGCCTTCCAGCGGCCGCCCCACGCCGCCGCCGTCCTGCGCCACCTCGCCGCCGCCAGCGGCCACACCGCCTACCTGGCCCAGCTCTCCGAAGGGCGCCTGGTCGTGGTGGACGTGGCCGAGGGGCCGCGCTCGCCGTACCTGGAGGACCTCCAGGCGGGCCTGGAGACGGCGCCGCACGCCACCGCGCTCGGCAAGGCGCTGCTGCTCTCCCTCCCGCCCCGCACCCGGCGCGGCGTCCTGACCGGGTACGGCCTGCGCCGCTTCACCTCCTCCACCCCGGCCAGCGTCGAGGACGTCGAGGAGGAGCTGGCCCGGTTACGGCCGGGGCAGGTGGTGGAGGAGCACGGGCAGTTCAGGGAGCAGGTGGCGTGCGCCGGCGCCGTCGTCCCCGGCACGGACTGGGCCATCGGCATCTCCACCCGCGGGCTGTCCATCCCGGCGATCGCCCGCATCCGCCTCGCCCAGGCCGTCCGAGACCTGGGATGACCCCCTGCCCGCCGCGCACCGTGAATACTGGGACGGACCGGGTCCTGGTTTCTGCTGCACCTGGAAAGGGGGCGCGGTATGAGGGTGATCCTGTTCGGGGCGACCGGCATGATCGGGCGGGGGGTGCTCAGGGAGTGCCTGCTCGACGAGCGGGTCAGTGCCGTGCTGGCCGTGGGGCGGGCGGCCACCGGGGTCTCGCACCGGAAGCTCCGGGAGGTTCCGCACGACGACCTGCTCGACCTGGCGCCTGTCGAAGGGGAGCTCGGCGGGTACGACGCGTGCTTCTTCTGCCTCGGTGTCTCGTCGGCCGGGATGAAGGAGAAGGAGTACCGGCGGATCACCTACGACTTCACGCTGTCCGTGGGTGAGACGCTGGCGCGGCTCAGCCCCGGGTCGACGTTCGTGTACGTGTCCGGCGCCGGCACCGACCCCCACGGGCGGGCCATGTGGGCGCGGGTGAAGGGCGAGACCGAGAACGCGCTGCTCGCGCTGCCGCTGGAGGCTTACATGTTCCGGCCCGGGTTCGTGCAGCCGATGCACGGCGTGCGGTCGCGTACCCGGCTCTACCGGGCGGCCTACGTCATCACGCGGCCGTTGTTCCCCGTGTTGCGGCGGGTGTTCGGGGGTGGGATGACGACGACCGAGCAGATCGGGCGGGCGATGATCGCGGTGGCCGAGCGGGGTGCGGCGAAGCGGATACTCGGGCCCGCCGACATCAACGCGCTCTGAACGTCGGGCGGCGGGCCCTCGCTGCGCCCGGGGCGAGGGGGACGGCGAGGAACGAGGCCGCGGCCGCCAGAGCCCAGACGGTCGCCCAGGAGGCGTGGGCGACGACCGCCGGGACGAGCAGCGGGGTCACGAAACCCGTCGCGAACAACGTGGTGCCCAGGAGCCCGAGAGCGGTCCCGGCGCGGTCGGCGCCCGCCATGGCGGCGATCTCCGTGTAGGCGACGCCGTGCCACGCGTTGGCCAGCACGCCGCCGACGGCCAGGGCGGCGACGGTGAGCGGGGTGGGCGCGCCGGTGAGCACCGCCGCGCCCGCCATGGCGAGGCCGGCCAGGGCGCCGATGGCCCTGATGTGGGTGCGGCGGCCGCCCGTGCGGTCGGTGCGGCGGCCGGTCCAGATGCGGGCCGCGCCGCCGCCGAGCTGGGCGATGACGACCGTGAGGCTGGCCAGGAAGGCGCCCTCGCCCTTGACGTCGTGCAGGAAGATCGCGGTGAAGGAGAGGACGGCGAACTGGGGGACGGTCAGCAGGGCACCCGCCAGCGCCAGCCGCCACACGTCCCAGCGGCGCAGCGGGGAGCGGGTGCCGGAGGTGGCGGGCGTGGTGCCGGGGGCGGCAGGCGTGGCCGGTGGGGTGGGTTCGTGGAGCCAGCGCCAGGTGGCCGCGGCGGCGGCGAGGCAGAAGGCGGCCGGTACGGCGTAGGCGGCGCGGAAGCCGTACGAGCCGGCGAGCCATGGCAGCACCGCCACCCCGACCGCTCCGCCCACGGGGATGGCCGTCTGGCGGATGCTCATCGCGAAGCCGCGCTCCCCCTCGCCGAACCAGGTCATGACCGCGCGGCCGGAGGCGCCGTTGACGCTGCCGCCGAGCGCGCCGGCGACGGCGAGGCAGAGGCCCAGCAGGGCCACGCCCGCGCCGTCCTGCGGGGTCACGGCGGCGGCCATGACGGCGAGCAGCGCGCCGGTCGAGGTCAGGCCCGTGAGCAGGACGCGCCGGTCGCCGAAGCGGTCGGTGAGCAGGCCCCACACGATGTCGGAGGCCGCCACCCCGAGGCCGATACAGGCCAGCACGAGGCCGAGCGCCTCCGTGGACAGGTGGTATCCGGACCGCATCGCCACGCCCGTGACGGGGATGCCGGAGAACATGGCGGAGAAGGCGGCCTGCGCGCCGACCCCGACGGACAGCACGACCCAGCGGTGCCGGGGCCCGTACGAGCGCCGCTGGTCAGACGACAGGTTTCGCCCGTGCTGCTGCGTGATGGTCATGGGGTCCGCCTTTCGGAGGAAGTAACCGGAGATGGCGGTTACTCACCCTGGCAGGCTCGAAAGTAACTTGTCAACGCGGTTACTATCGGGGTCATGGACTTCACCTTCATCAGCGGCAACCTCGGGCTCGACCTGGCCGGCACCGTCGGGCACCGGCGTGGTGCGCGGATCGACATGCTGGCCACGCCCGCCGACCTGGCCCGCTGGACGGTGGCGGCCGGGCTGCTCGACGTGCCGCCCGAGGTGAGCGAGGACGATCTGGCCGGGGCGCGGGCGTTGCGGGAGGCGATCTACCGGCTGGCGAGCGCCGCCCGTACCGGAGGAGCCGCCGAGGCGGCCGATCGGGACACGCTCAACGACGCCGCCCGGCCCGCGCCGGCGAGTGTGCTGCTCGGTGAGCAAGGGGTGGTGCGGGGTGGCGACCTGCGGGCGGCGCTGTCCAGTACGGCCAGGGCGGCGGTCGAGCTGCTCGGCGGGCCGCAGGCCGGGCTGATCAGGGAGTGCGAGGCGGATCCCTGCACGCGGCTCTACATCGACGCCTCCCACCGGCGCACGCGCCGCTGGTGCGACATGCGCGGCTGCGGGAACCGCGCCAAGGCCGCGGCCTTCCGCGCCCGCCGGCACGCCTGACCACCCGACGGCCGGAGCCTTCCCCGCCCGCCCCGATCGCCACCTTTCCCACGCTCGCAGCACGTCTGGTGCGTGGTGGAATATCTGAGGGGGTGCGGACGCTACCATAGCCGTCAAAGATTCAACAGTCAGGGTTGGTGACTAAAGTGCAGTTCGGAATCTTCAGTGTGGGCGACGTCACCACGGACCCCACCACCGGCCGGACCCCGACCGAGCACGAGCGGATCAAGGCGATGGTGGCGATCGCGCTCAAGGCGGAGGAGGTCGGGCTCGACGTCTTCGCGACGGGCGAGCACCACAACCCGCCGTTCGTGCCGTCCTCCCCCACGACGATGCTCGGCTACATCGCGGCCAGGACCGAGCGGCTGCAGCTGTCGACCGCCACGACGTTGATCACGACGAACGACCCGGTGAAGATCGCCGAGGACTTCGCCATGCTGCAGCACCTGGCCGACGGCCGGGTGGACCTCATGCTGGGCCGCGGCAACACCGGCCCGGTGTACCCGTGGTTCGGGCAGGACATCCGCCAGGGCATCCCGCTGGCGATCGAGAACTACGCGCTGCTGCACAAGCTGTGGCGCGAGGACGTCGTGGACTGGGAGGGCCGCTTCCGTACGCCGCTGCAGGGCTTCACCAGCACGCCGCGCCCGCTCGACGGGGTGCCGCCGTTCGTCTGGCACGGCTCGATCCGCAGCCCCGAGATCGCCGAGCAGGCCGCCTACTACGGCGACGGCTTCTTCGCCAACAACATCTTCTGGCCGAAGGAGCACTTCATGCGGCTGATCAGCCTCTACCGGCAGCGGTACGCGCACTACGGCCACGGCACCCCGGAGCAGGCCGTCGTGGGGCTGGGCGGGCAGGTGTTCATGCGCAAGAACTCGCAGGACGCGGTGCGCGAGTTCCGCCCGTACTTCGACGTCGCCCCCGTGTACGGTCACGGGCCGTCGCTGGAGGAGTTCATGGCGGAGACGCCGCTGACCGTGGGCAGCCCGCAGCAGGTGATCGACCGGACGCTGGAGTTCAGGGAGTTCTTCGGCGACTACCAGCGCCAGCTCTTCCTCATGGATCACGCGGGCCTGCCGCTGAAGACCGTGCTGGAGCAGCTCGACCTGCTCGGGGAGGAGGTCGTGCCGGTGCTGCGCAAGGAGTTCGCCAAGGACCGCCCGGCCGACGTGCCCGACGCGCCGACCCACGCGTCCCTGCTCGCCGCCAAGAACGCCGCCAAGAACGCCGTCGAGGACGCTCCCGAAGCGCCCGTCGGCGCCTGACCCACCCGACAAGCACGTCCTCGAAGGAGAACCATGAAGCTCGTCGTCGTCACGGCGGGGCTGACGCAGCCCTCCTCCACCCGCCTGCTCGCCGACCGCCTGGCCGAGGCGGTGGCGCAGCGGGCGGAGGTGGAGGTCCGCGTGGTGGAGCTGCGCGACCTGGCCGTGGACATCGCGAACGCCTTCGTCACCGGCTTCCCGAACACCCGCCTGCGCGAGGTGGCCGAGGCCGTGACGGCGGCCGATGGGCTGATCGCGGTCACGCCCATCTTCAGCGGCTCGTACAGCGGCCTGTTCAAGTCGTTCTTCGACGTGCTCGACAACACCGCGCTGACGGGCAAGCCGGTGCTGATCGCGGCCACCGGCGGCACCGCCCGGCATTCGCTGGCCCTGGAGCACGCGTTGCGGCCGCTGTTCGCGTACCTGCGGGCGGTGGTCGTCCCGACGGCCGTGTACGCGGCGGCGGAGGACTGGGGCGGCGGCCGGGACGCGTTCACCGACGGGCTCGGGGAGCGCATCGGCCGTGCCGCGCAGGAGCTGGCGGACCTGCTGCTGCACCGGGCTCCGCGTGCGGAGGAGACCGTGGAGGAGGTCGTGCCGTTCGAGCAGCAGCTCGCGGCGCTTCGCCGGACCGAGTAGTTTTCGTCCCGCAGGGCGGGCTTCAGGAGTATGGTCCGTTAGGAACCTTTCCTAACGAACGGAGACGTATTGTGCTGACCGCCACGCTCCTGGCCCTCTCCCTCACCGTCTCCTCGCCGGCTCTCACCGACCCGCACAAGAAGGACATCGCCATGCGGCTGGTGTCCAGCGCGGAGAACTCCTCGCTCGACTGGAAGGCCCAGTACGGCTACATCGAGGACATCAAGGACGAGCGCGGCTACACGGCGGGCATCATCGGCTTCTGCTCCGGCACCGGCGACATGCTGGAGCTGGTCGAGCTCTACACCGAGCGCAAGCCGGACAACGTCCTCGCGAAGTACCTGCCGGCCCTGCGCAAGGTGAACGGCACCGACTCCCACAAGGGCCTGGAGCCGAACTTCCCGAAGGACTGGAAGACGGCCGCCAAGGATCCGGTCTTCCAGCAGGCCCAGAACGACGAGCGCGACCGCGTCTACTTCAACCCGGCCGTCACGCAGGCGCAGAAGGACGGGCTGCGGGCGCTGGGCCAGTTCGTCTACTACGACGCCATGGTCATGCACGGCCCCGGCAACGACAAGCTGAGCTTCGGCGGCATCAGGAAGGCCGCCCTGGGCAAGGCCAAGCCGCCGGCCCAGGGCGGGAACGAGGTGACGTACCTGAACGCGTTCCTCGACGCCCGCAAGACGGCGATGAAGGCCGAGGACGCGCACGAGGACACCACCCGCGTCGACACGATGCAGCGGGTGTTCCTCAAGAACGGCAACCTCGACCTGAACCCGCCGCTGACCTGGAAGGTGTACGGGGACTCGTACACGATCAAGAAGTAGGGGCGGGCGCGTCAGGGCTTGACGCTCACCACGTCGTACGTCGTGTCGGGCGTCGGGGTGGTGGTGAAGCGGGCGTTGGGCAGATAGAGGCGGCGGCCGTGGGCGGCCACGGTGGTGGGCACGTCGAAGCGGTCGTCGGTCAGCCGCCTGATGAGCTTGCCGGAGGCGCCGTCGCGGGTCAGGGCGATCGCGGCGACGGTGTTGAGGCGGTTCTGGACGACGTACAGGGTGCGGCCGGCCAGGAGCAGGCCGTCGCCGTTGACCAGCGACTCGCCGCCGAGGTCCACCTCGGTGGTGACGCCGGAGGACGGGTCCACCTCGAACAGCTTGCCCGTGTTGGACTGGACGATCAGCAGCGAGCGGCCGTCGGGGCTCGGGGCGATGCCGTTGGCGTTGTTGCCCGTCGTGTACTGGATCGCGCCGCTGAGCGGGATCTTCACGGCCTCGGCGGGCAGCGCGCCGCCGCGTCCGAGCTCCAGCTTGTAGAGGACGGGGTTGGCGGAGTCGGTGTAGTAGGCCGCCCGGCCGGCGAGGATGACGTCGTTGACGAACGACGTGCCGGTGGCGAGCTGGTACGACTTGAGCACCGCGCCGGTGCGCAGGTCGATCACGCGGGCGTTGCCGGCGTTGCCGCCCGCCACGAACAGCCGGCCGCGGCCGTCGGTCTTGAGCCCGAGCGACGGCGTGCCCGGCCCCTTGCTGATCACGCCGCCCTGCCCGGTGCGCAGGTCGGCCCGGTAGATGTCACCGGTGGCGCGTGAGCCGAAGTAGGCGTAGCGGCCCCCGATCGCGATGCCCTCCGGCTGGAACCCGTTGGGCAGCGGGAACGTGTCGGGCTTCGTCGCGGCCTGCGCCGGCACCCCGCCGAGCAGGACGACGAGCATGGCACTGCCGAGCGCGGTCTTCAGGATCGCGGATCTCATGCGGCCCACGATGCCCAAGGGACCGGCCGGGGCAAAGACCTTCCCGTGCCTTCACAGCGACCTTTCAGAAATGGTCCTGACATTTCAGGAAGTGCCGCATTCCCGATTACGGAACGGGAAAAAGCGTTGTCATCCTCGCACGGCCGTCACTACGTTGACGCGAATGCGGAGGCCCCTTTTACCCCTGATGTCCGCCATCCTGGCCGTTTCGGCCTGCAGCGCGCCGGCGCCGCCACCGAAGCCGGCGGTCACGTCTCTCACCCCGAGCCCGGTCGAGCGGCAGCGCCCCGCCGTCGACCTGGCCGCGTACGAGCTGGGCCGCTCGCGCCCGGTCGCCGACCCCGTCTACCCGGCCTACGGCGACCCGTCGATCGACGTGCTCCACTACGACCTGGCGCTGGACTGGAAGCCGGGCACCCGCACGCTGACCGGCACGGCCAGGCTCACGGTGCGGGCCGCCCGGCCCATCAACCGGGTCAAGCTGGACTTCGGGCGCGCGCTCAAAGTGGACGAGGTCACGGTCGACGGCACGCGCGTGCGGGCGACCCGCAAGTACGACGATCTGACCGTCCCGCTGCCGGAGCCGATCGAGGCCGACGCGGGCACGGTCGTGACCGTGCGCTACCACGGCCGGCCGAAGCCCGTGGGGCTCTGCCAAGATTCCCGTGGTAACGCTCAATTACTAGCGATGGTGAGAAGTATCCGTTTTCGGAGCAGGGCCAGACCGGCTCGCCCGTACATCTGCCGTTTCAGCAGTTTGATCTTGTTGATCACGCCTTCTGTGGGGCCGTTGCTGTAGGGCAGGGTGAGACCGGCGACGACGGCGTCGTGGTCGATGAGCAGTCCTTCGGCGAAGGAGCGCAAGGGGTGCAGATCGCCGGCGCGAACGTCGGCGATCCAGTCGTCCAGCCGGTGTCCCTGGCGCTGGGTGAGCAGGTCGGCGAAGGTGCGTACATGCTCGGTGGCCTGCTTCAGCTCCAGGCAGCAGTCCAGTACTTCCTGCAGCCGGGTCGTGCGGCCGGGGCTGAGGTGGGCCGGGTCGGTCATGATCCAGCTGGCGACGCGGCGGGGTGAGGGCGGCGCCGGAGCGTCCTCGGCGCGTCCTTGGCCCAGGTAGCGATACAGCAGCGTGGAGCCGCCCTGGTACCCCATCGACTTGATCTCCCGCAGCAGGGCCCACACGGTCACGCCGGGTTCGGCGGCTCGGCGGCTGCGCAGGTAGTCACGAAACGGGTCGACCAGCGTGGCACCCCGTTTCGAGCCGCCGATCAGCTGCTCGACGTGTGGGGCGCGGGCGTACTTCTTGACGGTGTTCAAGGCGAGGTGGAGCCGGCGGGCGATCTCGTTGTTCGTCACGCCCTGGCCGAGCAGCGCGTGGATGGCCGCATACCGGCTGCGGGTGCGCCGTACGGTGGGGCCTTCGTCGCGGCCCTGGCCGGTGGCGATGTCGCGGAAGCAGCCCCGGTGGGCCAGGGCGAGTTTCTCGACGGCCTCGCTGAGGTTGTTGAGCAGGTGCCAGCGATCGGCACACTGCACCGCCTGCGGCGCGCCGTCGCGGGCGCCGGCCGCGTACGCGGCCGAGCGGTCCCGGCAGATGAGCTGGACTCCGGGATGCGCTTGCAGCCAGTGGGCGAAGGTGACGCCGAGCCGATCGGGCAGCACGTCCAGGCAGCGATGGGTGACGGCATCGATGATGATGGTGGCATACCGCTGACCCCGCTTGATCGCGAAGTCGTCCACGCCGATCACCGCCGGGACGGTCGACGGCGGCTCCGGCAGTGCCATCAAGGTGCTCAGCACGCTGGTGCGGCTGAGCAGGAGCCCGATCGTGGCCAGGAGAGATGCGCCGGCTCGCCCAGCCAGCGCCAGCGCGCATGCGATCACCAGCGCCGTCGCGCCCGCCGTGCGACGTCCGTAGCGGCCGGCCAGACCCGGCACCTGCTCGTGGAAGGTCTGCCGCGCGCAGTCCAGGTTGATGCACACCAGGCGTCGTAACCTCAGCTCGATCACCACGGGCAGCCCGTCCACCGGGCGATCGGCCAGGCGGCGCCGGTGATAGCCGTGCACCTTGCCCGTGGCCGTCCCGCACGAGGGGCAGCACACCGGATCGCCTCGCGTGCGGGCCACCACCCGGATCTGGCCGTCCTGACGATCCACCTGCTCGATCTCCACCGCGGCCAGGTGCGGGAAGAGCACGTTCACCATGTCACGGTTGCACACCGTTCACGGTCTCATCCAGAGCAGCGGAGTGTGGATGGAACAGCACCTTCTGTCACCACAGGAATCTTGGCAGAGCCGCCCGTGGACGCCAAGCAGCGGCGCGAGGACATCTCCATGCTCGGCTTCCGCATCGGCGGCGGGGGCAGGGCGTGGGCGCTGCAGGAGCCGTTCGGGGCGTTCACGTGGTTCCCGGTCAACGACCATCCGTCGGACGAGGCGCTGTACGACGTGGCGATCACGGTGCCGAAGGGGTGGTCGGGGGTCGCGCACGGGACATACAAGGGCAAGACCACCGAGGGGAGGTCGAGCACGTTCCGCTGGCAGTCGACCGACCCCGTGGCCAGTTACCTGACGTTGTTCGCGGCGGACAAGTTCCGGATGTTCACGGACAAGGGGCCGCGCGGGATCCCGATCACGTACTGGATCCGGCCCCAGGACGTGCGCAAGCAGCTTCCGGTCGCGCGGCGGATGCCGGCGATCCTGCGCTGGCTGGAGAAGAAGCTCGGCCCGTACCCGTTCCCGAGCGCGGGGCTGGTGGCCACCAGCGACTCCGGCATGGAGACGCAGCAGATGGTGGCGCTCGGCCCGCGCTACATGGAGCCGTCGGTGGTGGCGCACGAGCTGGCGCACCACTGGTTCGGCGACACGGTCACGCCGCGCACCTGGCGGGACATGTGGATGAACGAGGGCTTCGCGATGTACTTCGAGATGCAGTGGTACGCCGACCACGAGGACGGCACGATCGACGCGTTCATCTCCAACATCCGCGCCTACGACGCCGAGCTGCGCCGGGAGAACGGCCCGCCCGGAAAGTACCGGCGTGACGCGTTCGGGCAGAGCAACGTCTACTACAGCCCGGCGATCATGCTGCACGAGATCAGGAAGCGGCTCGGCGACAAGAAGTTCTGGGCGATGACCAGGGCGTGGCCGCAGGAGCACCGCAACACCACGCAGGACAGGGCCGCGTTCGTGAAGTGGATCAACGAGCACACCGGCAGGAACTTCACCAAGCACATCAACACGTGGCTGGACTCCAAGACCACGCCCCGCTGACCGACCCCGGCGAGTAGGTTGGGACAGAGCCAAACAAACGGGGTTAATCATGTCAAACGGTGCCCGTCACGCTCTGGGAGTGGTCGCGGGACTGCTCCTCCCGCCCCTCGTCGCCGCCGGCCTCTGGTACGGCGTCGGCGACCTCACCCTTCAGGCGCAGCAGGCGTTCCGCATCTCCTGGGTCGCGGTCGGCGTGCTCGCCGCGACGGCGGTCGTCCTGGCCTTCCTGGCCGGCTCGCGCCTGTCGCCCGTGGCCTCGCTGCTCGGCGGCCTGGCCTTCGCCGCCGCCGGGGTCCTGCCGTTCGCGGAGATGTTCACCCGGGTCCGGCTGCTGCCCCTGGACCTGCTGCCGGGCGTGCTGCGCAGCGGCTTCACCACCACGGCCCACTCCGGGCTGCTGGCCGTGGTCGGGGTGACGCTGCTGGTCGTCTCGCTGTTCCCGTCGCGCTGGCGGGGCTCGGTGCGCGACCTGGCCGAGCAGCCCGTCGCCTACGAGTCCGCCTGGGGCACGGCGTCGCCGTCGCAGTCGCCGTACCTGCCGCCGTACAACAGCCCCGAGGACACCACGCGGCCGATGTACCGCGAATGAGCCGCGCGTGGCCTGGCAGAATGCGGCCATGCGCGACTTGAAGATCGTCGACTTCCTCGACCAGCTCGCCGACCGGGTGCCCGCGCCCGGGGGCGGCGCCACGGCGGCCCTGCACGCGGCGCAGGCCGCCGCGCTGCTCGGCATGGTGGCCCGCTACACCACCGGCGAGAAGTACACCGAGCACGCCGAGACCGTCGTCGCCGTGATCGCGGAGACGGACTCGCTGCGGGCGCGGGCGCTGCGGCTGGCCGAGGAGGACGCGGCGGCGTTCACCGCGGTCACCGACGCCTACCGGCTGCCCAAGGGCGAGGAGCGCAGCGCCGCCATCGCCCGCGCGCTGGCCGGCGCCGCCGAGCCGCCCGCTCGGGTGGCCGAGACCGCCACGCGCCTGGTCGAGCTGTGCGAGCTGCTGCTGCCGATCGGCAACCGCAACGTCGTCACCGACGTGGCCGCCGCCGCCGACGCCGCCCGCGCCGCACTCACCACGGCCCGGGTGAACGTCGAGATCAACCTGCGCGGCATCAAGGACGAGCGGGTACGCGAAGAGCTGAACATCCGGATCTCCGGCGTGGACGCGGCCGTCGCCAGGGCAGACTGGGTGACCGCCGAGGTACGCGAGGAGATCTCTTGAAGACGCTGACGGGCAAGGATCTGGCCGCCGCGATCAGGGCGCGCACGCAGGCCGAGGCCGCCGCGGGCCCGCAGCCGCGGCTGGCCGTGGTCGTGGCCACCGCCGACGAGGCGAGCCTGTGGTACGTCCGCTCCATCGCCAAGGCCGCGGCCGGCGTCGGCATCGCCTGCGACGTGGTCGACCTGGGCCCCGAGGCGGCGCCCGGCCGGATCCGCGAGACGCTGGCCCGGCTGTCGGCCGACCCGCAGGTGCACGGCCTCATGCTGCAGACCCCGCTGCCGCCCGGCGCCTCCGCGCAGGAGCTGGCCGCGGCCATCGACCCGGGCAAGGACGTCGACGGCGCCAACCCGCTCTCGCTCGGCCGGCTGGCGGCCGGGCTGCCCGCCTTCCCTCCCGCCACGGCGGCGGCCGTGCTGGCGCTGCTCGACCACTACGAGGTGGAGCTGGCCGGGCGGCGGGCCGTGGTCGTCGGCCGCTCGACGGTGGTGGGCAAGCCGCTGGCGCACCTGCTGCTCGACCGGCACGCCACGGTCACCGTCTGCCACTCGCGTACCCGCGACCTGGCCGCCGTCACCTCGCAGGCCGAGGTGCTGGTCGCGGCGGCCGGGCGGGCCGGGCTGATCGGGGCCGCGCACGTCGCGATGGGCGCGGTGGTGATCGACGTCGGCACCAACCCGACCGACGACGGCGGGCTGACCGGCGACGTCGACTTCGCCGCGGTCTCGAACGTGGCCGGCGCGCTCACCCCCGTGCCCGGCGGCGTCGGCCCCGTCACCACGGCCCTGCTGCTCAGCCACACCGCCAGGGCCGCGAACCGGCCGCACGACCCCCAGGAGGAGGCCCACGATGGCTGACGTCCTCGTCATCCAGAACAGCACGAGCGGCGGCCCCAGCCGGATGGCCGGATGGCTGGAGGAGGGCGGCCTGACGCTCGACGTGGTGCCCGCCCACGCGGGCGCGCCCCTGCCCGGCGGCCTGCGCCACGACGCCATGATCATGCTCGGCGGCGGCTACCTGCCCGGCGACGACGAGCGGGCCCCGTGGCTGCGCGACGCGCGGCGCCTGATGGAGCAGGCGCTGGCCGCGGGGGTGCCCGTGTTCGGCATCTGCCTGGGCGGGCAGATGCTCGCCCAGGTCGCCGGCGGCGAGGTCCGCGCCAACTCAGGCACGCCGGAGAACGGCAGCCTGCCCGTCACGATCAGGCCCGAGGCGGCCACCGACCCGCTCTTCCACGGCCTGCCGCCGGTGGTGCCCGCGATCGAGCACCACAAGGACGCCGTCACCCGCCTGCCCGGCGGCGCCGCGCACCTGGCCGAGACCGGCGCCTGCCCGTACCAGGCGTTCCGGGTGGGGGAGCGGGCGTGGGGCGTGCAGTTCCATCCGGAGGTGCTGCCGGCGCGCATCCGGGAGTGGCGGGTGGAGGGGTTCGACCCTGACGAGGTGTACGCGCGGGCGGTGGCCGACGAGCCGGTCTCCACGCCGGTCTGGCGCACGGTGATCGGCCGGTTCGCCGCACTCGCCACCGCCGGAACAGCCGCCGGAACGACCGCCGGGACAGTCGCCGGGACGGCCACCGGCGTGAGCGGCGCCGCCTGACCGGCCGGTCGCACCCGCTCAGGCGTTCCGTACGGCCGCTCGCACCCGTTCAGGCGTTCCTTATGCCCGCCGCGTCCCGCAGGCCGAGCAGTTCGACGGAACGCTCCCGCATCTCCACCTTCCTGATCTTCCCGGTCACCGTGAGCGGGAACGCGTCCACGACGTGCACGTACCGGGGGATCTTGAAGTGCGCCAGCCTGCCCGCGCAGTACTCCCTGAGCCGCTCGGGCGTCAGCGGCTCCGTGCCGGGCCGCATGATCACCCAGGCCATGACCTCCTCGCCGTACCTCTCGTCGGGCACCCCGATGACCTGCACGTCGGCGATGTCCGGATGCCCGTACAGGAACTCCTCGATCTCGCGCGGGTAGATGTTCTCCCCGCCCCTGATGATGAGGTCCTTGATCCGGCCGACCACGTTGACGTAGCCGTGCTCGTCCATGGTGGCCAGGTCGCCCGTGTGCATCCAGCGGGCCGCGTCGATGGCCTCGGCCGTCTTGTCCGGCTGGTTCCAGTAGCCGAGCATGACCGAGTAGCCGCGCGTGCACAGCTCGCCCGGCTCCCCCCTGGGCACCGTCAGCCGCGTCTCCGGGTCCACGATCTTCACCTCGACGTGCGGCATCACCCGGCCCACCGTCTCCGTCCTGCGGGCCAGGTCGTCGTCGGACCTGGTCATCGTGGACACCGGTGACGTCTCGGTCATGCCGTAGCAGATGGCGACCTCGCCCATGTTCATCTCGCCGACGACCCGTTTCATCACCTCCACCGGGCACGGCGAGCCCGCCATGATGCCCGTACGCAGGGACGACAGGTCGAACTTGGCGGCCAGCGCCAGCTCGGCGATGAACATCGTCGGCACCCCGTACAGCGACGTGCACCGCTCCTCCTCCACCGCGCGCAGCGTGGCCTCGGCGTCGAAGCCCGGCGACGGGATGACGATGCACGAGCCGTGCGAGGTGGCGCCCAGGTTGCCCATCACCATGCCGAAGCAGTGGTAGAACGGCACCGGCAGGCACACCCGGTCCGCCTCGGTGTAGTGGATCAGCTCGCCCACGAAGAAGCCGTTGTTGAGGATGTTGTGGTGCGACAGCGTCGCGCCCTTCGGGAAGCCGGTCGTGCCCGAGGTGTACTGGATGTTGATCGGGTCGTCGAAGGCCAGCTCCGCCATCCGGGCGCGCAGGGCCGCCGGGTCCGCCTTGACCTCCGTCAGCCGCTCCCAGCTCGGGTCGTCCAGGTAGACGACGTCGGAGAAGCCGACCTCCGTCACCATGGCCCGGTAGTCGCTGCCCTTGTGCGACAGGGCGCTGATGAGCAGCCGCATGCCCGACTGCTCGACGACGTAACGCAGCTCGTGCGTGCGGTAGGCCGGGTTGACGTTGACCAGGATCGCGCCGACCTTGGCGGTGGCGTACTGGACGATCACCCATTCGGCCCGGTTGGGCGCCCAGATGCCCACCCTGTCGCCCTTCGCGATGCCCCTCGCCAGCAGGGCCCTGGCCAGGTCGTCGACGTCCGCGTCGAGCTGCGTGTAGGTCCATCTCCGGCCCGAGGGGACGTCCACGAGGGCTTCCCGGTCGCCGAAGCGGGCCACGGTGCGTTCGAGGTTCTCGCCGATGGTCTCGCCCAGGAGCGGAGTGTCGGCGGTGGCGCTGGAGTACGACAGCATGCCCACAGTGTCAGTCGGCCTCGGGCGTACGCACCAGACCCCGGCCGCGACGCGCCGCGAACCCGAGCGCCACCAGCGCCGCGCCCGCCGCCACCGCCAACCGCCGCTGGCGCGCCACCCGCCGCTCCACCTGCGAGTACGGCGTCGTCGAGAACGAGATCAGCTCGTAACGCGAGACGTAACCGGGCAGCACCCGCTCCAGCGCGTGCTCCAGCCGCTTGCCCGCCAGGAACACCCGCGAGCCCACCTTGTCGCGCATCTCGACGAAGTTGTCCAGCGCCAGCCGGGCGATCACATCCGTGTCCGCCTTGCGCCGCTCGAACAGCTCCAGCGCCCTCGGGAAGTCGTCGCCCGCCTCGTCCAGGCAGCGGTCCAGCTCCACGCAGTCCTCGAACCCGCAGTTGGCGCCCTGCCCGTAGAACGGCACGATCGCGTGCGCGGCGTCACCGACCAGCCCCACCACCGCGTCCCCGCCGCCGGCGTGCCACGGCGAGCAGCGCATCGTGACCAGATGCCCCACCGGGTTGCCCCGGAAGTCCGGCACCAGGTCCGGCATCAGCCCGAACGCGTCCCGGTAGTGCTCGGCGAAGTACGCCCTGATCCGCTGCGGGGTGTCGAGCGCGGCGAGCGTGTCGTGCGGCCAGAACAGGGTGCAGGTGAACGAGCGGTCCTGGTTCGGCAGGGCGATCATCATGGAACGGCCGCGCGGCCAGATGTGCAACGCCCCCGGATCCAGGGCGAACCGCCCGTCCTGCGGCGGGATCGACAGCTCCTTGTAGCCGTAGTCCAGGTACTCCTGGCTGAAGCTCACGCCCGGGAGCTGCTGCAACCTGGCCCGCACCGCGCTGTACGCCCCGTCCGCGCCGATCACCACCCCGGCCTCGGCCTCCTCGCCCGACGCGAACCGTAACCGCCCCGTCCGCTCGTCCAGGCCCGTCAACCGGCACCCGAACCGCACCTCCACGCCCGGCTGCGCGCTCGCCGCCTCCAGCAGCTCCCTGTTCAGGTCCGCGCGGCCGATCGAGTTGATCGCCTGCGACCGGTCCGCGCTGTACGGCTGGAACGTGAGCGCGCCGTCCATCCCGTGCATCATCCGGCCCGCCATCGGCAGCGCCGCGTGCAGCACCTTGCCGTCGAGCCCGATCCGGCTCAAGGCGTCGATGCCCCGGCGCGAGATCGCCAGGTTGATCGACCTGCCGCGGTCCGGGCCGCGCTCCCGGGGGTCGGGGCGGCGTTCGTACAGGGTGACGCGGTGGCCGCGGCGGGCCAGGTAGCAGGCGAGCAGGCAGCCGACCAGCCCGGCGCCGACGATCGAGACCTCCATCTCTCCTTCGTACGGCGGGGGGCGGGGGTTGTCTAGGTGACGGCGGTGACGACTCTGGTGATGGCGGCGGCCGTCGCCTGCCAGATCGGGGTGCCGGGGGTGATCACGTCCTGGTGGTCGCCGGGCAGCTCCAGGTACGCCACCTCGTCCCCCGCCTGACGGGCCGCGGCGACGTAACGGCGGGAGAAGTCGACCAGGTTGACGTCGTCGCCCCGGCCCTGGACGACGATCTGCGGGACGCCCAGGGGGAGGCGGAGGAGGGGCGAGGAGGCGAGCAACTCCCCCTCGTCCAGAGAGCCGTGGTCCAGGGCGGGTGCAGGGGCTTCGCCGCCGGTCAGGGCTGCGGCCATCGCGCCGTGGCTGAGCCAGCGGCGGTCCGTCTGTTCCAGGTCGAGCACGCCCGCCAGCGACACGGCCAGCGCCACCCGGGCGCCGTCGGCCACGGCGCGCAAGGCGAGCTGCGCGCCCGCGGAGTGACCGGCCACGACGATCCGATCCAGGTCGAGCGACGGCGCCTCCGGGACGGCCAGGCCAGGCGCGACCGACGGCGGCTGCGGCTCGGCGCGATCGGGCGTGTCTGGGCCATTGCGCGGCTCGGCGCGGTCAGGTGCGTCTGGCCCATTGCGTAGCTCGGCGCGGTCAGCCGCACCTGGCCCATTGCGTAGCTCGGCGGGGTCAGCCGCGTCTGGCCCATTGCGTGGCTCGGCGCGATCGGATGCGTCTGGCCCATTCCCCGGCTGCGCGCGGCGGGCGGCGAGGGTCGGGCCAGTCGGGGTGGCGGGGCCGATGGCGTGGAGGGCGGCCAGGCCGGCGGTGACGTCCTGACGGGTCGCGGCCCAGCCGTGCAGGTCCGGGCGGCGGTACTCCAGGTTCCACACCGCGAACCCGCGCGCCGCCAGGTCCGCGCACAGCGCCTCCATGAGGTCGGCCGCCCACTCCGACCGCCAGTACCCGCCGTGCACCAGCGCCACGACCGGCACCCGCCCGGGCACGCCCGCCGCACCGGGCACCTCCGCACGCCCGCCCGCCGCGCTGGGCACCTCCGCATGCCTTCCCGTGCCGGGCACCTCGGCACGCTCTCCCGCCGCGCCAGGCGTCTCCGCCCGCCCTTCCGTCGCGCGGGGCGTCTCGGCGGGGTCTGCGTCGGGGACTGCCGCCCCCGCCTGGGGCGCCGGCGGGAGGTACAGGTCGCCCCACTGCTCGGGTGACGGGCCGTAGGGGATCCGGCGGACCTGCGGGTGGCGGGCGCGGTGGACGGCGTGGCGGATGGCCCAGGCGAGGCCCGCGAGGCCGCGGCCGTGGATGTGGCGGGCGCCCGGGACGCGGTCGATGTCCACCGGCACCACCACCCCGCTGCCGGGCGGCTGCCGGAGCAGGGTCCGGGCGTCGGGGCCGGGGGCGGGGACGACGACGACCACGTCCTCCGTACGCATGAGAGAGCGCACGTGGGCGGCGTCGCGGGCGTGGACGAGCCGGCCCGCCACCCCGAGCGCGGCGAACTCGCGGCGGGCGATCTCGCCGAGCAGTTCGGCGTCCGCCACCACCTCTGGACCGACGATCACCAGGACCTCGCGCATGGGGATACCTTAGGCCGGGTGCATGTGAAGCAGCTTCACCCGTGGCCCGGCAGTGTCGCCGAGGCGGAGGCCGTCCAGGACCGGCTCCGTGGCGAGGTCGAGCTGTCGGGGCCCGACTCGTTCGCGCTGGTGGCCGGGCTGGATGTGCACTACCGCGGCGACGACGCGCTGACGGCCGCGGTGGTCGTCCTCGACGGCGGCACGCTGGAGCCGGTGGAGGAGGTGGTGGCGCACGGGGAGGCGGCCTTCCCGTACGTGCCGGGCCTGTTCGCCTTCCGCGAGCTGCCGGCGCTGGTGGCGGCGCTCGAACGGCTCACGGTGACGCCCGACCTGCTGGTGTGCGACGGGTACGGGCTGGCGCACCCGCGCGGCTTCGGCCTGGCCTGCCATCTGGGCGTGCTGACCGGGCTGCCCGCGCTGGGTGTGGGCAAGACGCCGTTCGTCGGCACGCACGAGCCGCCGGGGCCGGAGCGGGGGGCGTGGACGCCGATCGTGCACGAGGGCGCCACGGTGGGGCGCGCCCTGCGGACGCAGCGGGAGGTCAAGCCCGTGTACGTCTCGCAGGGGCACCGCATCTCGCTGGACGTCGCCACGGACCAGGTCCTGCGCCTGACCCCGCGCTACCGCCTCCCGGAGCCGGTCCGCCGCGCCGACCACCTGGCCCGCCACCCGTCCTGACCGCCGGCCGTCTCACCCGTCTCCACGCGTCCTGACCGCCACGCGCCCACACCGCCGGCCGCCTCGCCCGGCCCACGCGTCCTGGCCGCCGGCCGCCCCTCACCCGCCGCCCGTCGCCCCCAGCGGTGCCGCGCCGCAAGCCCCCTCAGGAGGATCCGTGTGCGCCCGACGAGGCCAGGGGCGGGAGGATGGCCTGGGCGTCGGTGCCGCCGAACCACAGGCCGATCATGAACGCCGCCGTCGCCTCCAGCAGCGCCGCCCGTTCGAGCCCGCCCCCATCCACGGGGGTGCAGCCCAGGTCGGCGACGAGCGTGCGGGTGGCGGCCAGCGCCTCGGGGTCGTCGCCGCACAGGGGCACTGCCAGCGGCCTGCCGTCGAAGACGGGCGGCGTCATCCGCCACACGTCCACGTGGCACAGGTTGAACGCCTTCACCACGTGCCCGCCGGTGATGTCGCCGATGAGGCGGGCGTGGGAGCGCGTGAGGTCGTACGTGAGAGGGGCGGCGTTGGTGACGTCGATCAGCGCCTTGCCGCGCAGCGCCGCGCCGGCGGCCTGGAGCGTGTCCAGCAGCCCCTCCTCCCTGACGGCCACCACCACGACCTCGCCGAACGCGCCCGCCTCCGCGTAGCTCGCGGCCCGCACCTCAGCGCCCGCCGCAGCGGTCATCCGGGCCGCCTGGGCCGCGCTCCGGCTCAGGTCCCGCCCGCTCACCGTCACCTCGTGCCCGGCGCGTGCCCACTGCGTGCCCAGGGCGTCCGCCATGCCGCCCGCGCCCAGGATCCCGATCCGCATTGTCCGTCCTCCGTCCGTTAGGGCTTTACTGGGACGGTAGAAGTTCCGACACGCACCATTCGGTGCCCAATGGAGGGTCGCGTTGTTCCTCGCCGACTGCCAGGCCAGACTCGCCTTCGACCTGATGGCCAACACCTGGAACGCGGTCGTCGTCTGGGCGCTGCGCCACGGCCCGCGCCGGCCCGGGCGGCTGCGCGCGGAGATCGGCGGCATCAGCACGAAGGTCCTGACCGAGACGCTGCGCCGCCTGGAGTACAACGGCCTGGTGGCCCGGCGTGTCTACGCCGAGGCGCCGCCCAGGGTCGAGTACGAGCTGACCGGCCTGGGCCGCTCGCTGCTCGGCCCGATCGAGGCGTTCGGCGCGTGGGCGGCCGACCACGGCGACGAGGTCATGGCCGCCCAGGATCGTTACGAACCCGCCTGAGCATGGAGTGCGCGCAACACTTTACTTGAGCCGAGTGTTACCAAATCACTACTCTGGGTAGCTAGTCGAGGGTTGTTCATTACCGTTACCCAGGAGGTTCCATGCTCTTCACTGTCCGCAGGATCGCCGGCGCCGCCGTCATCGCGGCCGGCCTGACCGTGCTCGCCGCGCCCGCCTCGTACGCCGTCGTCGATCCGATGGTGATCGCCGAGTGTCTCACGCACGGCGCCACGGGCCTGCCCGGGGCCGTCGACCCGGCCGCGCCCGGCCTGCCCGCCGAGATGCCCGGGGTGTCCTGCCTGGCCCCCTGATCGCCGGGCGCAGACCGCCGGCGAAGGTCACCCCTCGACGACCGGGACAACCGGTGCGGGCGGCGCGCCAGATCCGCGCCGCCCGGTCCCAGAAAACCGAAGAGCAGCAAGGAGTTCCGTTGAAGGTCCGCGTCGTGGCCGCCCTCACCGCCCTGTCCGCCCTCGCACTGGCGGGCGGCGCACCACCGATCACCCTCGACAGTCTCGGCTCCGATCCGCCCCGCGTCGACATCAGCACCTACGTCCAGCACATCAACCTGCTGACGTCGTAGTGCGACTCGCGCGACTGTCCGTGGCGGACTCGCCGACCGAGTCACGGACGAGATCCGGGCGCGTCGGCTACATCATGTTCCTCAGCCGCTGGTTCCAGGCGCCTCTGTACCTGGGGCTGATCGTCGCCCAGGTGGTGTACGTGTGGCGGTTCATGATGGAGCTGCTCCACCTGGTCCACCTCGGCTTCACCGGTCACCCGCCGGAGACCGCGGTCATGCTGATCGTCCTCGGCCTCGTGGACGTCGTCATGATCTCCAACCTGCTGATCATGGTCATCATAGGGGGTTACGAGACGTTCGTCTCGCGGCTGCGCATCGAGGGCCACCCCGACCAGCCGCAGTGGCTCTCCCACGTCAACGCCAACGTGCTGAAGGTCAAGCTGGCCATGGCGATCGTCGGCATCTCTTCCATCCACCTGCTGCAGATCTTCATCAACGCGGCCCGGCCCACCATCACCGACAGAGAGCTGATATGGAAAACCCTGATCCATCTGACCTTCGTCGTCTCGGCGCTGGCGCTGGCCACCATCGACCGCATCATGGCCGGTGGCCGGCCGCAGCACGGCACCGGCGGTGCCGAGCGGCCGGGTCAGTTGCAGCCGGAGCGGATGGCCGCGTGAGCGGGCGCCCGCCGGCGTGCCGCCGTTCCTGGCGGAGCGCGGGATGAGGGTACGCGGCGCCGCGTTCGCGGGGCTCCCGGCGGCCGTCCTGGCGCTGCTCTGCGGCACCGGGGCGGTCGCCGAGGCGGAGGACGGCGGCGCGAAGCAGGGCTCGTCGTCGCTGATCGGCGACGTGATCATCTTCAATGACGAGATCGTCGAGCCCGTGTCGCTGCCGGTGAGCACCTGTGGCGGCCTGGTTCCGCTGCTCAGCAAGTCGCCCACCACCTGCGAGGGCGCCTCGCGCGTGTCGGACGACGACGCATGACGCCGTACGTGCCCGCCCGCGGGGGTGGGCGGGCACCGGGGCATCAGGTTTCAGCGGGCGGCGAGGAGGTTCTCCAGTACCACGGCCACGCCGTCCTCGTCGTTCGACAGGGTGCGGTGGCCGGCCGCCGACAGCACCATCGGGTGCGCGTTGGCCATCGCGTAACCGGCCCCCGCGTAGAGCAGCACCGCGAGGTCGTTCGGCATGTCCCCGAACGCCACCACGTCCCCGGCCTCCACGCCCCGCTCCGCGCAGAGCCGGCCGAGCGTGACCGCCTTCGTGACGCCGGCGGCGCTGATCTCCAAGAGCCCTTCCATACCCGAGTACGTGACCTCGGCCAGGTCGCCGATCGAGGCGGCCACGGCCGCGTACATCTCGTCCGCCGTGTGGGCCGGAGACAGAGCGAGCAGCTTGACGATGGGCCGGTCCTCGTCGAAGACCGACTCCACCTCGCGGTAGAAGGCCACGTCGTGCTCGATCCGGCGGGTGTAGGCGGCCTCCACCAGGATGTTCCTGCCCGTCTCGACGGCCAGGCCGACGCCGGGCAGCGCCAGGGCCAGGGCCTGCGCCACCTGGCGGGCGGTGCGCGGGTCGAGGGGATACTGGTGGGTGATCTCGTCGGTCGCGAGGTCGTACACGACGGCGCCGTTGCTGCAGATCGCGGTGCCGGACACGCCGGCCTGCCGGGCGATGCCGCGCACGCCGCGCGGGGCTCTGGCGGTGACGAAGACGATCTCGGCGCCGGCCGCGCGGGCCGCCTGGAGCGCCTGCCTGGTGCGGGGGGTGACGGTGCCCGCGTCGGACAGGAGGGTGCCGTCGAGGTCGGTGGCCACGATTCTGGGGAAGCTGCTCACAGAAGCGATTATCGCGACATATCCGGATGAAACACCTCAGAGGTCCGCTGTAGGGTACGCGCGTGTCCTCCACCGTTCCCCCCATGACCCCCCGCCCGGACGACCGCACGGCGTCCGTGTTCCGCTTCGCCACCGAGCTGGTCGCCTGGGTCGCGACCCCGTGGGCGCTGGCCCCGCACTCGGTGGCGCTGGCCGTGCTGTCGGTGATCGTCCTGATCGGGCTGCCCACGCTCTTCTCCACCCCGGGCGACAAGCGGAACGTGATCGTCGCCGTGCCCGGCTTCGTGACGATCCTGCTCGTCCTCCTCCAGGTGGTGGCGGCCGTGGCGGCGGCGTGGGTGGCGTGGCACGCGTTCGCCGCCGCGCTGGTCTCCGTGCTGGCCGTGGTCACGGTGGTGCTCGAACTGCCGCGCTGGCGGTGGCTGCTGACACGTCGCTAGAGGCGCAGCTCCGAGGGGAGCAGCCGGGCCGCGTCCGTGAGCTCCAGGCCGAGGAGCTGCCCGGCGTCGCCGTAGTCGAGGACGATGTCCTCCGCCACGAACTGCCGCATCGCCTCACCCGGCACGATCTCGTGCTTCATGGCGATGTAGGCGAGGTTCCTGGCCCGGTCCACGCTCACGTACACCGTGCGCGCCCGCCGCCCGGCCGGCTCCTCCTCCCAGGCCAGCAACCCCTCCCTGGCCTCGTGCGAGCCCGCCACCGCGGCCCTGACCGTCACCATCGCCAGCTCGACCGCCTCCAGCGAGTCGAGCCCGGAGACCTTCCGCTCGTGCTCCCAGCCGTCCAGCCCGTCGATCCGGTAGGGGCACGACCACTCCCCCGTCGGTTCCTCGAACGGCACGCCGACCGTGACCACGACCTCGCGTGGCGGATCGGTGCGCAGCGTCAGCACCCGGTGGGCGATCTCGTACATGTCTGCTCATCTACCCCGGGGCCACGCGCGGAAGACTCGGAGGGGCACCGGTTAGGCAACGGCGGCTCGCGTACCATATCGTCGCCGGAGGACCATTCGCCCAGGGGAGCGCTGAGATGAACGAGTCGTTCGGGAGCCGCCTGCGAGCCAGGCTCGACGAGTGCGGGCCGCTCTGCGTGGGCATCGACCCGAGCCCCGCCCTCCTGCACACCTGGGGCCTCGACGACTCCCCCGCGGCGCTGGAGCGCTTCTGCCGCACGGTGGTCGAGGCGGTGGCCGACGTCGCGGCCGTGGTCAAACCCCAGTCGGCCTTCTTCGAGCGCTGGGGCAGCCGGGGCATCGCCGTCCTCGAGCGGACGATCGCCGACCTGCGCGAGGCGGGCACGCTCGTGCTGCTCGACGTCAAACGCGGCGACATCGACAGCACGATGGCCGCCTACGCCGAGGCGTACCTCGACAAGGGCAGCCCGCTGGCCGCCGACGCCGTCACGCTCAGCCCCTACCTGGGCTTCGGCTCGTTGGAGGGCGCGATCACCTCGGCGATGGCCAACGACGCGGGCGTGTTCGTGCTGGCCCGCACGTCGAACCCGGAGGCGGCCGGGCTGCAGCGGCTCGTGGCCGGCCAGGTGCTGGCCGGCGCCGCCGCGGCGAACGCGGGCCACGCGCCGTTCGGGCCCGTCGGAGTGGTCATGGGCGCCACGCTGCCCGAGCTGGAGCACTCGCTCGACGACCTGAACGGGCCCATCCTGGCGCCCGGGCTGGGCGCGCAGGGGGCCACCCCCGCCGACGTGGCGCGGCTGTTCGGGTCCGTACGGCACGCGGTCCTGCCGTCGGTGTCGCGGGCCGTGCTGTCGGACCCGAAGCTGGTGCGCTCGCGCACGCTGCGCTACCGCGACGAGTGCGCCGCCCACCTCGCCGCCGACGCCCGGTAGCGCCCGGCGCTCAGAAGTGCGTGTCGATCCCGTACGCCGCGCGCAGCCGCGCCATGTCCAGCAGGTCGCGCTCCCTGGGCGGGTAACCCTGGTGGAAGCTCACCTGCTGGGCCACTGACAGGCACGGCACCCGCACGCCCTCGATCTCGCCGGTGACGAACACCTCGGCCGGATAGGTGAACGCGCCGCCCTCGTCGTCGAGCCGCTGCAGCGCGGAGCCGTCGGGCCGGAAGTGCAGCGGGTGCAGGTCCAGCTCCCGCCCGCCGGGGCCGGTCATGACGAAGCGGGCGGGCCGCCCGGGGACGACGCCCTCGGTGCGCTCGGCGTACCCCAGGGACTCCAGGGCGGCGATCACGGCCGGCTCCTGCTCCGCGCGGTGCAGCAGGTCGAGGTCGCCGTGCTCCCTGGTGACCCGGCCGACGAGGGCGTCGATGCCCCAGCCGCCGGCGACCCACACGGCGCAGCCCGCCTTCCGCAACGCCTCCAGCACGCCGAGCACCGCACCCGCTTCGAACATGACGACGATCCTAGATCAGATGACGCGGTGGACGGCGGCCAGCACCGCGTGCACCGAGGCGGTCAGGACCGAGGTGTCCTGGGCCGCGCCCCAGCAGGTGGTGCCGTTCACCTTGGCCTCGACGTAGGCGATGGCCCGGCCGCCCTTGCCGGGGCCGAGGGCGTGCTCGGAGTAGTGCAGGATGTCCACGTCGATCCCGTCGCCGGCCAGGGCCGCGGTCAGCGCCGACAGCGGGCCGTTGCCGGTGCCGCTCAGCCGCCGGCCGCCCGGCAGCGTGCCGGTGAACTCGTGCACGCCCGGCCCGGTCTCCACCGTGCTCCAGCCCTCCAGCGCGCCGATCTCGCCCGGCGCCAGGTAGGTGGCGTGGAACAGCTCCCAGAGCTGCTCGGCGGTGATCTCCTCACCGCTGCCGTCGGTGGCCCGCTGCACGACCGCGGAGAAGTCGATCTGCAGCCGCCGCGGCAGCTCCAGGCCGTAACGGGTGTTCAGCAGGTACGCGATGCCGCCCTTGCCCGACTGGCTGTTGACGCGGATGACCGCCTGGTAGCCGCGGCCCACGTCGGCCGGGTCGATCGGCAGGTACGGCACCTCCCACGGCGCCTGCTCCGGCGGCACGCCCAGGTCGGCGGCCCGCTTGGCGTGGTGGGCCAGGCCCTTGTTGATGGCGTCCTGGTGGGTGCCGGAGAAGGCGGTGTAGACGAGGTCGCCCGCGTACGGGTGGCGCTCGGGCACCGGCAGGCGGTTGCAGTGCTCGACGACCCTGCGCACCTCGTCGATGTCGGACAGGTCGATCATCGGGTCGACGCCCTGGGCGTGCAGGTTCAGCGCGAGCGTCACCAGGTCCACGTTGCCGGTGCGCTCCCCGTTGCCGAACAGGCAGCCCTCCACCCGCTGCGCCCCCGCCAGCACGGCCAGCTCGGCGCAGGCCACGCCGGTGCCGCGGTCGTTGTGCGGGTGCACCGACAGGATCACGGCGTCCCTGCGGTCGAGGTGGCGGTGCATGTACTCGATCTGGTCGGCGTACACGTTGGGCGTGGCCACCTCGACCGTCGCGGGCAGGTTGTGGGTCACGGGCCGGTCCGGCGAGGCGTCCCACAGGGCGGTCAGGTCGTTGCAGATCTCCAGGACGTAGTCCGGCTCGGTGAGGTTGAACACCTCGGGCGAGAACTGGAAGCGCACGTCCCGGTCGCCGGCCAGGCGGGCGATCTGCTCGGCGGAGCTTCTGATCATCCGGTGCAGCGCGGCCCGGTCCTGGCCGAGCACCACCTCGCGCCAGGTGGGGGCGGTGGCCGTGTAGAGGTGCACGACCACGCGTGACATGCCCTCGATCGACTCGAAGGTGCGCTCGATCAGCTCGCTCCTGGCGGGCGTGAACACCACGACGGTCACGTCCTCGGGCACGGTGCCCGGGGTGGCCAGGTGGCGGATGAAGTCGAAGTCCAGCCGGCTGGAGGACGGGTAGCCGACCTCGATCTCCTTGAAACCCATGCCGACCAGCAGCTCGAACATGCGGCGCTTGCGTTCCGGGTCCATCGGCTCGGCCAGCGCCTGGTTGCCGTCGCGCAGGTCGACGGGCACCCACAGCGGGGCCTCGGTGATGCGCCGCGCCGGCCAGGCGCGGCCGGTCAGCGGCACCTCGACGCGCTCGTGGACGGGGCGGTAGCGGTGATACGGCATGCCGCTGGGGCGCTGCCGGTTCCAGTCGTACACGGTGAACTTCCCTCTGGGTCGTGACGGGGGACCGGCGGGCACCCTGACCACCGCGGCGGGGTGCCGGTCCGGTCAGGCCCCGCCGCGGCGGCCAAGAAGCAGGCGACCGTACGACGTCATGCGGGTAGACTAATCACAACACAGGTCCTCAGACAACCTGAGAGGTTCACCGCCATGCCGCTCGGCTCACTCCGCCCCAGCCCTCTCGTCGAGCAGGCCACCGAGCACCTGCGCGCGCAGATCACGCAGGGCGAGTGGCCGGTCGGCACCCGGCTCCCCGGGGAGAACGCGCTGGCCAAGACCCTCGGCGTGGGCCGCTCGACCGTACGGGAGGCCCTGCGCGCGCTCGCCGGAGCGGGGCTCGTGCAGGCCCGCCAAGGGTCCGGCGTGTTCGTGATCGCCACCGAGCCCGCCGAGGAGTGGCCCGCCCGGCTCCGGCGCGCCGCCATCACCGACGTGTACGAGGTGCGCGTCATCGTCGAGACCCAGGCGGCGCGGCTGGCGGCCGGGCGGCGTACCGACGAGGACGTGGCGGCGCTGGAGTCGGCGCTGCGCGAGCGCGAGCGGGCGGCGGCCGGCGACGACACGGCCTTCGTGGACGCCGACATCGCGCTGCACGCGGCCGTCGTCGCGGCGGCGGGCAACCCGGTGCTGACCGACCTGTTCGCCGAGTTCGCCCCCGCGCTGCGGGAGCGGCTGATCGACCTTGTGCAGCTGCTGGAGCTGCGGGCACACGATCCCAACACCGGGCACGACACGCACGCGGCGCTGGTGGCGGCCATCCGGCGAGGCGACGGCGACGCGGCCGAGGGGGTCCTGCGGGCGGAGCTGGAGCACACCCTCACCCTCCTCCACCGTCAGCACCCCTGACCAGCCCACCGACAGCCCCGTGACCGCCCGGCTCCGCTCCCCTGCGGCGGGCGCGCGTGGTCGGGCATGCGTGGTGGGCGCGCGTGGCGGACGCGCGTAGTGGGCGGGCGTGGCGCCGGTGGCTGGCGTGGCAGGCGTGGCCGCCTGTGGCCGTGGCGGCCGCCCGTGGTGGGCACCCGTGGTGGGCGCACTGGTGCCGGCGCGCGTGGTGCCGGCGCGCGTGGTGCCGGCGCGCGTGGTGCCGGCGCGCGTGGTGCCGGCGCGCGTGGTGCCGGCGCGCGTGGTGCCGGCGCGCGTAGTGGGCGGGCGTGGCCCCGTGGCAGGCGTGGCCGCCTGTGGCCGTGGCGAGCGCGCGTGGGGCATGGCGGGCACGCGTGGCGGCGGTGGCTGGCGTGGCCTGCGTGACACGCGTGGACGCGTGGGCGCCTTTGGGCGGCCGGGGTCAGCCGGTGGGGCCTACGTCCGGGCGGATCTCGTCGTCGTCCTCGCCCGGCGCCTCCTCCGGCTCGGGCTCGTCCAGCTCGTCGGGCGGGTCGGCCGAGATCGGGCGGCGCGACTTCGGGGTGTTGCAGCCCGAGCGCTCGGCGACCACGTCGCTCTCCCCGCTCACCCCGCCCACGGCTTCCGGCAGCTCGCCGGATGTCTCACTCATGGCCCTCACCTGCCCCGACGGACCCGCCCGAACCCGCCAGAACCCGGTGAAGGGGCAGGTCAGGCGAGGGCGTCCTCGATCTGGCGGCGGGTCGGCATCGAGGTGCTGGCGCCCTCGCGCTGCACCGACAGCGCCGCCGCCATGGAGGCGAAGGCGAGCGCGTCGGCCATGCCGCGCCGCTCGGTGCGCGCCACCGCCAGCGCCCCCACGAACGTGTCGCCGGCCGCCGTCGTGTCGACCGCGTCCACCTTCACCGACGGCACCCGCAGCCGCTCCCCCGACCGCGCCCCGTACAGGGCGCCGTCGGAGCCCAGCGTGATCACGGCCTCCTCGACCAGCTCCAGCAGCGCGTCCAGGGCGGCCTCGGGCCCTTCGACGCCGGTGATGGCGGCGGCCTCGTGCTCGTTCGGCACGAGAACCGAGACGGCGTCGAGCAGCTCGGCGGGCAGCGGCTGGGCGGGCGCGGGCGTGAGGAAGACCTGCACGCCGGCCACCTTGCCGGCCTGCGCGGCCTCCACGACCGCCTCCATGGGCAGTTCGAGCTGGAGCAGCAGCGCGCTGGACGCGGCGATCACGGCCAGGTCCTCGCCGGAGGGGCCGGTGACGGTGCCGTTCGCGCCGGGGACGACGATGATCGAGTTCGAGCCGTCGTCGTCGACCACGATGTGCGCGATGCCGCTGGAGCCGGGCACCTGGCGCAGGCCGCGCACGTCCACCCCGGCCTCCGCGAGCGTGGCGCGCATCTCCGCCCCGAACCCGTCGTCGCCCACCGCCCCCAGGAACGCCACCTCGCCGCCGGCGCGCGCGGCGGCGATCGCCTGGTTGGCGCCCTTCCCGCCGGGCACGGTGCGGAACCGGTGACCGGTGACCGTCTCGCCCAGCTTGGGGGCTTTCGCGACGTACGCGACGAGGTCCATGTTGGCGCTGCCGAAAACCGAGATCATGGCTTCATCATCTCCTGCGTACGGGCGGCCAGCTCGGCAAGACCCACCCCGTCGAAACCCGTCAGGCTGCTGGCCAGGCTGTCACGCATGCGCCATCGCTCCGGCACGCCTCCGGCCAGCGCGCCCGCGACGGCCCCGCCGTGGCGCCGGCCGAGTCGGTGTCCCAGCCGCCGGCCACCGCGCCGGCGATCGTGGCGGTGAAGTCACCCTTGCCGTGGATCAGCGTGGCCGCCACGAGGGCGGCGTTGTTGATCGTGTGCACCCAGTGCAGGTGGCCGTGCCGCTCGTGCAGGCGGTCCACGACCCGCTCGAAGTCGTCCTCGCCGGCCGCGTCCTCGGCGGCCAGGCGTACGGCCTCGTGCAGCCGCGACCCCTCCGGCACCACCGACAGGCCCGCCCGCACGACCTCCTCCGCCGACGTCGCCACCATGGAGGCCGCGCACATCGCCGCCGCGAACATCGCCCCGTAGATCCCGTTCGCGGTGTGCGTGAGCCGGGCGTCGCGCCAGGCGTACTCGGCCGCGGTCGCCGGGTCGCCCGGGTTCACCCAGCCGTACACGTCCGCCCTGATCAGCGCGCCGATCCACTCCCTGAACGGGTTGCGGTAGGTGGCCGTCGCCGGCGGCTCCACACCGTCCAGCAGGTTGCGGTACGCGATGCGCTCCGCGGTGAACGTGCGGCCCGCCGGGAGCTCGTCCAGCCACAGCCGGGCCACGTCCTCGGTGGTGAAGCCGCGGCCGTGCCGCTCCAGGAGGGACAGGGCGAGCAGCGGGTAGTTGAGGTCGTCGTCCTCGGGGATGCCGTCGATGTTCTCGGCCAGGGAGTTGACGGCGCTACGGCGGTTCCACGGCCAGCGGCGGGCCACGTCGTCCGGCAGGCCCTTGGCCGTGAACCAGCCGCGGATCGGCCAGTTGCCGGTGGCCTGCGCGATCTCCCTGATGCCCGCGCGCGGGATCTTCTCGACCGGCTTGCCCAGCACGCACCCGGCCGCCCGCCCCAGCCACGCCCGAGCACCCGTTCCGGATCCACCGCGCCTGCCCCAGCGCTCTTATCGGGCCACGCGGGGCAGGCCGCGATGATGCCGGGCAGGTCCGACGGCTCCGGCAGCGGGGACGGGACGGCGGCCAGCTCGTCCAGCAGCTCCTCCGCCAGGCCGCGCAGCCGGGCCGCGCCCGGCTCCGAGGCGCCCGCGCGGGGCGGGGCGTCGTGACCGCCCGCCGCGTGCCAGCGGGCCGCGATGCTTCGAACATCCCGGCCGTCCCTGCCGTCCTCCGTGGCCTGGCGCAGCTCGTGGCCGACGAGGTCCTCCGGCTGGACCCAGGTGAGCCTGATCATGCGCGCTCGAGCTCGGCGAAGGCGGACTCGTGGGCGCGGCGGCGTACCAGATCGTCGGCGTGCACGCGGCGCGCCACCGCCGCGATGGCCAGCCCCGGCGCCACCAAATCCGTGCGGCTGGCCGCCGCCACCTGCGTCACCCACTCCTGCGGCACCGACTCCAGGCCGCCCAGCGCACCGGCGATGGCGCCGCCCATGGACGCGATCGAGTCGGCGTCGCGCCCGTAGTTCACGCCGCCCAGCACGGTGTCGCGGAAGTCGCCCTTCGCGATCACCAGGAACCCGAGCGCCAGCGGCAGCTCCTCGATGCTGTGCACCCGGCTCGGCCGGCGCGCCCCAGCCCCTGGTCACGGTAGGTGTCGGCGACCGTGTCGAACGGCCGCACGGCTGCCCGCAGCGCCTCGAACGAGCCGTCCCAGTGCCCCAGCCCGGCCGCCGCCTCGCAGACCGCCTCGATGGCGGCCCGCGTGCCGTCCTTGGCCAGGCGCAGGCACGCCCCCACCACCGAGTCGGCCGTCGCACCCGGCCGCATCGCCTCCGCCACCGCGGCGGCCATGACGCCCGCCGCCTCCCGGCCGTAGCTCGACTGGTGCGCGCCCGTCAGCTCGATCGCCTCGGCGTACGCGGCGTCGGGGTCGGCGGCGTTCACGATGCCGACCGGCGCCACGTACATGGCGGCGCCGCAGTTCACGATGTTGCCCACGCCCGCCTCGCGCGGGTCCGCGTGCCCGTAGTGCAGGCGCGCCACGATCCACTTCTCCGCCAGGAAGATGCGCTGCAACGGCAGCGCCTCCGCCTCCAGCTCCGGGATCCAGCGCCGCTCCCCCATCAGCTCCGGGACCAGGTGCTCGGCCATCGCGTACGCGTCCAGGTGGCCGCCCACCTTCGCGTACACGCGGATCAGGGCGTGCGTCATCAACGTGTCGTCCGTGATGTGGCCGTCGCCCTTGTGGTACGGGGCGATAGGGCGCGCGTTGCGCCAGTCCTCGTTGAACGGCGGCACGATGCCCTCGACGCGGCCCCCGTACCGCTGCACGATCTGCTCGGGAGTCCAGCCCTCGGTGGCGCCGCCCAGCGCGTCACCGACCGCCGCCCCGCCACGCAGCCAGTGGCCCTGTCCTCAAGCGGCGTCATGCGATTCCCTCCAGTAGTTCGATCAGATCACGGCCCGCCAGGTCAGGCAGGCAGCAGCCGGCCAGCGTGCGGGCCGAGGCGGTCCACCCCTCCGGGATCGCCTCGTACCCGCCGCACGCCCCCGCCAGCGCTCCGGCGAG
Source organism: [Actinomadura] parvosata subsp. kistnae (assembly GCF_900323885.1). Classification (GTDB taxonomy): domain Bacteria; phylum Actinomycetota; class Actinomycetes; order Streptosporangiales; family Streptosporangiaceae; genus Nonomuraea; species Nonomuraea composti. The sequence goes on from NZ_OOHJ01000015.1 coordinate 265,563, forward strand.
CGCGGGCGCCGAGTCGGCCAGCGGAGCCAGGCAGGCCGCCGCCGGCACCGCCCTGGCGAGCTCCCCGCCCGCCGTCTCCACCAGCGCCAGCGCCACCGGGACGGTCTGCGCGGCGCCCACGCCGTAGCTGTAGACGTGGTCGAGCAGCGCCGCGTCCAGCGCGGGGATCGCGCCGAACGGGTCGCCCGCCTTCCTGGCGACATCCAGCGCCAGGCGGGCGTTGTGGCCGATGGCGGTGTCCGGCGGCAGGACGGCCAGCGCCGCCTCGACCGCCGCCCCCGCGCTCCCCGACGCCACGGCCTCCTGGATGGCGGCGGCCATCGCCCGGGCGGCCGGCACGCCGTCGCCCGCGTTCGTCACCTGGGCGTCCGGCGTCGGGTCCCTCCCCAGGATCCCGTACGCGACGGCCCTGACGGCGGCGGCGTCGTCGAAATGGTGCGGGTTGTCGTGGCCGGAGGCGGGCGGCTCGACGCCCTTGGCCAGGTTGTCCAGCGCGGTCATCACGGAGATCCGTCCCCTGATGGGCCGCGCATCGGCTTGCGCGCCGCCGTCCGTACCGACAAGCTCTCTGAACGCCTCGGCGCGCGGGCGGTCGGCGGTCAGCAGCGTCCACGCCAGCCACTCGGCGTCGTCCGACGGGCCCACCCGCAGCGGCGCGGTCGGCTGGTTCAGCGCGAACGGCACCGGGAGCGTCGTGACACGGTGCTCCTCGGCGAACGCGTCCAGCTCGCGGTGCAGGCGGCGGCTCCAGGGCGCGTGCAGGGCGGCGCGGTGCCTGCCCGCCGGCCAGCCCACGGCGTCACCGACGGCGAGACCGATGACGGCCCCCCTGATTCTGTCCCCCGACATGGTGTTCTACAGTCCTCCCGCCAGCTCGTCGGCGACGTCCAGCACGTGTCTTCCTGCCACGACGGGCAGGCACTTGCCCGTCACGGGCCCGATCCTGGCGGCCCAGCGCGCGGGAACGCCCCGCTCGCCCTGGCTCGCCCCGGCGATGGCGCCCGCGATCGCGCCGATCGTGTCGGCGTCCCGCCCCAGGCTCACCCCGAACGTCACCGCCCGCTCGACGTCACCGTCCCCGGCCAGGAACGCGGCCAGGGCCAGCGCGACCGCCTCGGGGGCGATGTCCGTCCAGGGGTAGTGCTCGACCACGACGGCCCGATGCAACGCCTCGACCACCTCGGCCCCATCGCCGGTGGCATGCCCGGCCGCCGCACGCGTTGCGCCGGACTCCACCGACCTACTACCCGCCGCACCGGCGCTGGGAAGACCGCTGGGCGGCGGTGCCTCGGCGCCGGCACCCGGGCGCGCCGGTGCGAGCTCGGTGCTCGGGGTGGTCGTCGCAGCGGCGATGCCCGTGGTGGCGGTGGGTGGGGACCAGCCGAGGGTTTCGCAGGCGCGCACCACGTTCCTGGCCGTCCACGAGTCGGCCGGGACGACCGACAGGGCCGCGCGCACCACCTCGTGGGGCGAGGCGCCGGCCATGGCCGAGGCGACGGCGGCGGCGATGGCGCGGCCGCCCAGGATGCCCTCGCCGGAGCCGCTGACCAGGCCGTCCTGCTCCACCAGCCGGGCCGCCTCCGCCGGGTCCCCCGGGCAGAAGATGCCGTAGGGGGCGGCGCGCATGGCGAGGCCGTCGGACCAGCCGTGCGAGTGGACCAGCCCCGTCAGCGGGGGCTGGAGGCCGCGGCGGAGCGCCTCGACGGTGCCGAGCTCGGAGAAGCCGGCCCCGCGCATCGGCCCCGTCACCAGCGGGATGATCTCCGTGCGGTAGGCGGCGGCGACGTCGGCCGGGGTGAGGGCGTGTCCGTGGCGGACGAGGAGGGAGGCGGCGAAGATGGCGTACTCGGTGTCGTCGGTGCCGCCGCCCTCGATCTCGGTGAGCCGGCCCCACCGCCGCCGGATCTCCTGCGGCGTGAGGTTCTCGGCCGGGGCGCCGAGGGCGTCGCCGGCCGCGAGGCCGAGCAGGCACCCTCGGGCCCGTTCCCGCGCTGTGATCACCGCTGGTACCGCTCCAACACCTTGTTCCCGTCCTCGACCAGCTTCGCCGCCGCCTGGTCGATGGTGATCTTATTGGCGAAGTACTCCTGCAGCGCCGGCGTGGCGACCTTGCTCTTCCATTCGTCGAACCCGTTCACCTTGAGGAACGGCGCGACGACGAGGTTCTTGGCGGAGGCGGTGGCGACGTCCCAGCCGTTCTCCTCGGTGGTCATGGCCGGGTCGGCGGCGGCCTTCTGGGAGGTGGGCAGGAGCCAGTCGCCCTTGGCGAGCTTGGCCTGGTTGGTGCCGTTGAGGAAGAACGAGATGAACTTCATGGCCTCGTCCGGGTGCTCGCTCTCCTGCGCGATCGACAGCGTCTGGGAGACGGCGCCCTGCTGCGCGCTGGTGCCCTTGGGCGCGGGCAGCGTGACCCACTCGAACCCGTCGGGCGCCTGCTCGACGACCTGCTGGCGCAGGTAGACGCCGGCGGGCAGCATCGCGAACTTGCCCTTGTAGAAGGCGGGCAGCGGGTCGGCGGTGCCCTGGCCGAGCGCGTCGGGGTCGGCGGACTTGTCCTTGTAGAGCTGGTCGTGGATGCGCTGGAGCACCTCGCGCTCCTCGGGGCCGACCTTGACGGTGGTCTTGCCGCCGGAGGTCTGGAAGAAGGTGCCGCCGAAGTTGAGCGCCAGGTTGAGGGTCTTGTTGACGGGCGACTTCATGGCCCAGGCGACGCCGTACGAGCCGTCCTTGGTCATCTTCTTGGCGGCCTCGGAGAACTCGTCCCAGGTCCACGGGTCGTCCGCGGTGGGGATGCGCACCTTGGCGGCGTCGAGGAGCTTCTTGTTGGCGATGATGACCTGCGACTCCTGGAGGAACGGCACGCCGTACACGCCCTGGCCGCCCTTGCCGTCGTCGAAGGTGACGGTGTCCCAGGCGGACTGCGGGATGTCGCTCTTGAGCTCGGCGGGCAGTTTGTCCTTCAGGTCGAGCAGGTAGCCGTCGGAGGCGAAGCCGGACAGGGCGGGCGAGTCGTTGTGGATGACGTCGGGCGCGGTGCCGCCGGCGAACTGGGTGACGAGCTGGTCGTTGACGTTGTCCCAGCTGCCCTGGACGTAGGTGACCTGGATGTTCGGGTTGGCCTTGTTCCACTCGTCCACGAGCTGCTTGTTCGCGGCGACGGACTCCTTCTGCCACGCCAGGCTGAGGAAATTGATCTTGACGGGCTCGTTGGGGGCGGACGACGAGCCGCCGCCTCCTCCCCCGCCGCACGCGGCGGCGAGCGTGAGGATCGCCGCAGCCGCCAGAGCGGACGTGATTCGCATATGAGCCTCCTAGCCCTTGACGGCGCCGGCCATCAGGCCGGACTTCAGTCGCCGCTGAATGATTGCGAAGAAGATCAGGCTCGGGATCGTCGCCATGAGCGACGCCGCGGCCAGCGGGCCGAGCCTGGCCACCCCCTCGGGGCCGGTGAACCTCACCAGCGTGAGCGGGAGCGTCATGACGTCGGGGTTCTGCAGGACGACGAGCGCGAACATGAACTCGTTCCATGACGAGATGAACGAGAACAGCAGGGTGGCGACGACGCCCGGCGCGAGCAGCGGGGCGACCACGCTGGCGATCGAGCGCAGCCGGCCCGCGCCGTCCACGGCCGCGGCCTCCTCCAGCTCGCGCGGCACCGCGCGCACGTACCCCTGCAACATCCACAGCGCGAACGGCAGCGTGAACGTCACGTGCACGACCACCAGCCCCGGCAGCGTGTTCACCAGGTCGAGGTCGCGCAGGATCATGAAGAGCGGGATGATGATCAGGATGAACGGGAACACCTGGCTGACCAGCACCCACCCGATCGCGACCTTGTTGAGCAGGCCGCGGTAACGCGCCATGGCGTAGGCGGCGGGCAGCGAGATCAGCACCGTGATCACGCTCGCGAACAACGCCACCACCAGGCTGCGCAGCGCCGCTCCGACGAGGTCCTGCTCGCCGAACGCGTCGCCGAAGTTGGCCAGCGTCGGCTCGCGCGGGATCCACGTCGGCTCCGTCAGCGCCATCTCCTGCGGCGTCTTCAGCGCCGTGGACAGCAGCCACAGCAGCGGGAACGCCAGGAAGACGACGTACGCGACCAGCGCGACGTACTGGAGAACGCGTCTCACTTGGCCTCCCTCATCTGGCGCCACAGGTACAGGCCGAGCACCGCGAGCACGACGATCGCCATGGCGAGGCCGAGCATCGAGGCGTAACCGGCCATGCGGTACCTGAACGCCTCCTCGTAGGCGAACAACATCGGCAGCCGCGTACGACCGCCCGGCCCGCCTTGCGTGAGCACGTAGACCAGGCCGAACTGGTTGATGTTCCACACGAAGTCGAGCGAGGTGATCGCCACGATCACCGGGCGCAGCTGCGGCAGCGTGATGCTCCAGAAGCGCCGCCAGGTGCCCGCGCCGTCCATCTCGCCGGCCTCGTACAGCTCCTTCGGGACGTTCTGCAGGCCGGCCAGCAGCACGACCGTCGTCTGCGGCATGCCGGCCCAGATGCCGACCACGATGATCGCGGGCAGCGCGAGCGAGAAGTCGGCCAGCCAGTTGATGTGCGTGCCGAGCAGGTCGTTCAGCATGCCCGCGTCGGGGTGGTAGACGAGCTTCCACATCAGGCCGATGACCACCGGCGGCATCGCCCACGGCACCACCGACAGCACCCGCGCCAGGCCGCTGAAGCGCAGCTTCTCGTTCAGCAGCAGCGCCAGGCCCAGCGCGGCCAGGAACTGCAGCACGGTCACGGAGACCGCCCAGATGGCACCGATCTGGAACGACGACCAGAACTCCGCGTCGGTCAGCAGCCGGGTGAAGTTCTCCAGGCCCACGAACTCCGTCTGGTGGACGCGGGTGTTGCGGGCGTCGGTGAACGCCAGGCCGATGCCGTACAGGAGGGGGCCGACGCTGAACAGCAGCACCGGCACCAGGGCCGGCAGCATCAGCACCCACATCTCGCGGGTCTGGCGCGAGATCCCGGGCCGCCGCGCCCGCCGTGGGCCGCGCGGCGGCGCCGGTCGCGTCACGGTCGCCGTCACTTCCCGCCTCCCTCTCCGTCGTAGCCGGACTGCCGCCGGTCGTAGTCGGGGCCCGCGGTGGAGGCCCGTACGGCGAGCCGCGGCGGCACGGTGACCACCCTCGGCTCGCCCGCGTCACCGCGCAGCCGCTCCAGCAGCAGCTCGGCGGCGGCCTTGCCGCGCTCGGCCGACCCGAGCGAGACGCTGGTCAGCGACGGCCACGAGGCCGCGGCCAGGTCGGTGTCGTCCATGCCGACCACCGCCACGTCCTCGGGCACCCGCTTGCCCGCCGCGCGCAGCACGTCGAGGGCGCCGAGCGCGATCAGGTCGTTCGCGCACATGAGCGCGTCCACGTCGGGGACCCGGTCGAGCAGCGCGGCCACGGCCCGCGCCCCCTCGGGGCGGTAGAAGTCGCCGATCTGCACCAGGCTCTCGTCGTACGGCAGGCCCAGGTCGTGCAGCGCCTCCCGGTAGGCGGCGCCGCGGGCGGCGCCGGGCACGGTGTCGAGCGGGCCGTTGATCATGGCGATGCGGCGGCGGCCGAGCGCGTAGAGATGGTCGACCGCCAGGCGCACGCCGGTGCGCGAGTCGGCGCGCACGTTGTCCACGCGGGTGCCCTCCGGCACCGAACCGATGATCACGACGGGCGCCCTGGCCGTGGCCAGCATCCGCAGGTGCGCCTCGGTGACGCGCAGGGGGCTCATGATCAGGCCGTCCACGTAACGCTCGCCGAGGCTGTGCAGCACGTCGATCTCGTCCGCCGCGACGGCGTCCGTCGAGTGCAGCACGAGCCGGTAGCCGGCGGCCTTCAGCACGGGCTGGATCTCGCGCAGCATGGCCAGGTAAGCGGGGTTGCCGACGTCGGCCATGGCGAAGGCGACCTGGTGGGTGCGGCGCGACTTGAGCGATCTGGCCACGGCGTTGCGCACGTAGCCGAGCTCGTCGGCTGCCGCCATCACCTTGCGCACGGTCTCCTGCCTGGTCGGCAGGCCGTTCAGCACCCGCGAGACGGAGGCAATCGAGACGCCCGCACGCTCGGCGATCGTGTTGATCGTGGGTCCGTCGGCCAAGGCTGTCCTTCCATGGTGTGTAAACGTTTACGGGGTGATCGTCTGTAAACGTTTACGGATTGGGGACATGAAACATGGGCGTAACTTGCAGGTCAAGTCACGATCACATAACACCAGGTCAGAGGCTATAAGCACAAATTTCGGTCACGCCCCAACCCCCGCCCGCAAGGACCGGGGACGAACGGCCGGACGCGCGGGGACATGCGGCAGGCCCCAGGAGCCCGGCCGGACGTGCGGGCAGGGCGAGCAGTCCGCGCCGACGCCGCACGCGAGGGAGCCGGTGCCCTCAGCGCGGGCCGGGGCGGATTGAGCACGTCACGAGACGCAGGTGCGCACGGGCGCCGGGCGGAGCAGGGCAGCGCGCGCACGACACGGCACACGGCCGAAGCGCCCCACTACGGCAGGCCGAAGCACCCCACTACGGCACGCGGCCGAAGCGCCCCACTGCGGAGCGGGGGGCGCCGACCGCACGGCATGGGGCAGGGCGCGACCGCGTGAGGCGAGCAGCGCCATCGCGTGAGCCGCCCCACGACGCGAGGCGCGCCCGCTCCCCACCGAGAGAGCGGGCGCGCCGAGTCGGGTCAGTCCCGGGCGGGCTGGGGCTCGCCGTCGGGGACGGGCGTCGCGACCGGGCTGCCAGGCGAGCCCGGGCCGGTGGCTGGGGTGGTGGAGTGGCGGAGGAGGGCGCGGATGGCGGGGGAGCCGGCGAGGGTGACGACGGCGGCCAGCGCGGCCGGGATGAAGAGCGCGACCGGCAGCGACGCGTGCTCCGCGACGAACCCGAGCACGGCGGGCCCGAGGAGCAGGCCGCTGTAGCCGAAGGCGGTCACCATGGCCAGGGCCCGCCCGACCCGGCCTCCGGCGGCTCCGACAGCGCTGAAGAGGACGGGCACGACGGTGGCCAGACCCACCCCGGCCAGGGCCCAGCCGGTCCACGCGCACGCGACCCGCAGCGTCTCCCCCACCACCGGTGACAGGAGCACCAGGACGTACCCGAGGGTGGCGAGGACGCCGGCGAGCTGGATCGTGCGGACGGAGCCGAGCCGCCCCCTGATCGGGTCCCCCAGGAGGCGGAAGGTGGTCATGGCGACGGAGAAGATCGTGTAGGCGAGGGGCGCCACGGCGGGGTCGGTCTCCAGGATCCAGCGGGCGTGCAGCGCGGCCCAGTCGATGGCCGCCCCCTCGCTGAGGTGCCCCGCGAAGGCCGCGAGGCCGAGCAGGGCGATGAGCCCCCAGCGCAGCGAGGAGCCGTCGGCGGCGGGCGCGCCGGTGGTGGAGGTGGCGCTGTCGTGGGCGGGCGGGTCGGGCAGCAGCAGGTACGCGGCCGGCAGGTACAGGAACGGCACGACGATGGCCGCCGCGATGAGCAGCCATTGCGCGTCCAGCCCGCCCTGGAGGGCGAGCGAGGTGAGCCCGCCGCCGGCGGCCCCGCCGAGGCTCCAGACGCCGTGGAAGGCGGAGATGATGGGCCGCCCGTAGCGCCGCTCGACCTCGACGGAGTGGGCGTTCATGGCGACCTCGGTCACGCCCAGCCCCATTCCGAACAGCACGGCGAGCGCGGCCAGCGACCAGTACGAGGGTGCCAGCGCGGGCCCGAGCAGCACCAGGCCGGAGAACGGCCCCGCGAACCAGCACACGCGCCGGCTGGACCACCGGTCCACCAGGGGCCCGGCCGCCAGCATCGACACTAGGGCGCCGCCGGAGATGAGCAGCAGGACGCTGCCGAGCCGGGCGGGTCCGAGGTCGAGGCGGTCGTTCAGCGAGGGCAGGCCGGCCGCCCACAGTCCCATGACAAAACCGGCAAGGAAGAAGAATCCGAAAACACCGACACGAGCACGTCTGGCCTGAATGAGGCTTTTGTTCACGGCTAGAGCATAAACTGTGAACCGTGAATGGAGCCACAACCAGCGGGCAGCTTCGTGCGCACAACCGGGTCAGGCTGCTGCGCGCCGTACACGACTGCGGGGCCACCCGCACCAGGTCCCAGCTCACCCGGGACCTCGGCCTGGCCAGGGGCACCGCGTCCGTGCTGGTCGCGGGCCTGGCCGAGGACGACCTGCTGCACGAGGAGCCGGCCCCCGAGCACGCGCGCGGCCGTCCCACGCAGGTGCCCGGCCCGCACCCGCGCGGCCCCGTGGCGCTGGCCGTGGACGTCCGCGAGGACGCCTGGGAGCTGGCCGCGTGCGAGCTGGGCGGCCGGGTCACGGTGCTCGGCGTGCAACCCCACGACGGGACGCCGGAGGGCACGCTCGGCCCGCTGGGCGAGGCCGTCGCCGAGCAGGTCCGCAGGCTCGGTCACCGGGCGGTCGGCGTCGGCGTGGCCCTGGCGGGCCCGATCAGCCACGGCGGCCGGGTGGACATCGCCCATCTGGGCTGGCGCGCGGTCGACGTCCCGGCCCTGCTGGGCGAGCCGGGCCCGCCGCTGTTCGTCGGCAACGACACCGCGCTGGCGGCGCTGGCCGAGGCCCGCAGAGGGCGGCTGCGGGGCGTGCGCGTGGGCGTCCACCTGCACGTGGATTTCGACCTGGGCGGCGTGCTGGTCCTGGACGGGCACGCGGTCGCCGGGGCGAGCGGCACGGGCGCCGAGTTCGGCCACATGGCGATCGGCGGCGGCGAGCGGCGCTGCCCGTGCGGCGCGGTCGGCTGCTGGGGCATGGACGTCGGCGCGAACGCGCTGCTGCGCCACGTCGGCCTGGCCTACGGCGGCGGCCGGGGCAGGGAGCAGGCCGAGCGGGTGCTGGCCACGAGCGAGGAGGCGGTCAACGCGACCGCGCGGGCTCTGGGACGCGGCATAGCGGCCCTGGTGAACGCGCACGACCCCGAGGTGGTCACCCTGTCCGGGCACGGCGTGGAGCTGCGCGAGCGGGCCGGTGAGGCCCTTCTGGCGGCCTGCGAGCCGGGCCTGATGGCGATCCGCCGCGACCACCCGCCCCGGATCGAGGGGTCGGCGCTGGGCTGGCGGGGCGCGCTCCTGGGCGCGATGGAGTCGGTCTTCGACGCCTTCCTCACGACGGAGGGCCTAGAACTCTGGCGTAAAAACCATCCTGACCAGGCCCGCGACACGCCCGACCGGCAAAGTGTGACGCATTCCACCCTGGACGGGGAAAGCGCGCAATAACACGTCCCTTCCGAGGTCACATAGGTGATCTTGCGGGCGTGCAGTCGCGGCCGGCACGGACAGGCGTCGCACCCTCACGATCGAGGGGACGAGAGCGTGAGAATCGAACTCCCGCTCGACATGGCGGAGGCGGCCGTCGAACAGGCGTTCCGGGAGGGGCCGGCGGTCTCCGTCGCGGTCGCGAATGAGGGCGCGAATCCGGCGTCCTCGCAGCTCAGGGCGGGTGCGGCCGACGCTCGGGCGGCGTGAGGCGCACTCGACGGCGGCCCCGCGCGGACCCACCGCAGAGTCTCCCGTGCCGGCCTCTGAGAGACGGGAGCTCCCGGGCCTGGCGGAGGCGGGTTTCGGGGCGTCCGCGACAGCGCTCCGCTGTGGCCCGGCTACGGTCAGCCAGAGCCCGTGGCCGGCGCCGCAGGGGCCCGCGGAGGCCCGATCAGGCGGGGCGGGGCGTGCGCCGAAGCTGCCGCTTCGGTGCGGGATGCACGCTGAGCGGGCGCTTTCCGCAACACGAACCGCTGGTATCCGCCATGATTAGCCACTGCACCACGGGTAACAGAACCCGAATGTCAACTCCCCGAGGAGAGAACTGAGATGGCACTTCCCACTCTCACCCCCGAGCAGCGTCAAGCCGCTCTGGCCAAGGCCGCCGAGGCCCGTGCCGCCCGCACGGCCCTGCTGGCCAAGGTCAAGGCGGGCGAGCTGACGTTCGCTCAGCTGCTGGAGCGCGACGACGACATCGCGAAGAAGATCAAGGTGTCGCAGGCGCTGCGCGCCGTCAAGGGCGTCGGCCCGGCCAAGGCCACCGCGCTCATGGAGGAGGCGGGCGTCGACGAGAAGCGCCGCCTCGGCGGCCTGGGCGCCCAGCAGCGCAAGAAGCTGGTCGACGCGCTCGGCTAAAAGGCCGGGCGGCCAGGTCCGCGCGGAACGCCGCGCGGACCGGCCAGCGACCCCTCACTGGCCAGGAGGGCCGCCGAGCGGATGCCGCCCCGCTCGACGGCGGGCCAGCCAGAGGGGTCGAAAACCCCCATGAGCGGTCAGGAACGCAGGTAGGTCAGCACGGCGAGCACCCGGCGATGCTGGTCGCTGTCCTCCGCGTAGAGGCCGAGCTTGTTGAAGATGCTCCTGATGTGCTTCTCCACGGCCCCGTCACTGATCACGAGCTGGCGCCCGATGGCCGGATTGGACTTCCCTTCGGCCATCAGCCCGAGCACCTCGCGCTCGCGCGGCGTGAGCTGGGCGAGCGGGTCGTCCTTGCGCCTGCGCACCATCAACTGGGACACCACCTGCGGGTCGAACACGGTGCCGCCCGCGGCCACCCGCCGCAGGCCCTCCATGAACTCGTCCACGTCGACGACCCGGTCCTTCAGCAGGTATCCCACCGCGCCCCTGGCGTCGGCGAGCAGGTCGTCGGCGTAGGACACCTCGACGTACTGGGACAGGATGAGCACGGGCGCCCCCGGCACCCTGCGCCTGGCCTCCACGGCCGCCCTGAGCCCCTCGTCGGTGAAGGACGGCGGCATGCGCACGTCCACCACCGACACATCCGGCTCGTGCTCGGCGATCGCCCCCACGAGGGCGTCGCCGTCGCCGACGGTCGCCACCACCTCGCAGCCGAACTCCTCGAGCAATCTGACCAGGCCCTCCCTGATCAGAACCGCGTCATCGGCCACGACTACCCGCACGGCACCTCCGCCACGATCAATGTGGGCCCGCCGTCGGGCGACTGCACGGTCAGCTCCCCGTCGACTGCGCGGAGCCGGTCGGCCAGCCCGGCGAGCCCGTGTCCCTTGGCGACGTGCGCGCCGCCGACCCCATCATCCCCGATCGTGAGCATCAGGTAGTTGCCGACCCGGGCGAGCTGGACGGTGCAGACGGTGGCGCGGCTGTGTTTGGCCACGTTGGTGAGGGTCTCGGCGCAGACGAAGTAGATCGCGTTCTCGACGGCGGCCTGGTAGCGCTCCACGGTCTGCACGTCGAGGTCCACGGGCACGGTGCAGCGGCCCGCCAGGGCGGCCAGGGCGGGCGCGAGGCCGCGGTCGGACAGGATGGGCGGGGCGATGCCGCGCGAGAGCGCGCGCAGCTCGTCGAGCGTCTCGCGGGTGGCGGTGATCGCCGACTTGATCGTGGCCTGCGCCGCCTCCGGGTCCTTCGCCAGCTGCCGCTGCGCCCTCGACAGCTCCATGGCCAGCGAGACCAGCCGCTGCTGCGGCCCGTCGTGGATGTCGCGCTCCAGCTTGCGCAGCGCGTTCGCCTCGGCGGAGACGGCGGCGGCGCGGCCCTCGGCCAGGTCGTCGATGCGCTCCTGCAGCTCGGCCACGCCGGTCAGCAGCGCCCGGCCGAGCCCGGCCCGCACGAGCGCGGCGCCGCGCACGGCGAACGGCATGATCAGGGCGAAGACCAGGCCGAGCATGACGTAGAAGGCGGAGTTGACGAGGTAGCCGTCGCCCAGGCCGAGCAGCTGGGGCAGCTCGGTGTTGCCGGGGATGTTGGAGGTGATGATCCCGTACAGCGGGTAGGTCAGCCCGCCGATCGGGATCGCCCAGAACACGATGGTGAGCACGAACCCGAGGATCGCGAACGGCAGGTTGAGTATGCCGTGCAGCAGGTCGAGCCACGACTGCCCGCTCATCAGCGGGTTCACCAGCCGGCGGAAGCGACCGGCGCCCTCCGGGACGGGCTTGTAACGCGGCCGTACGGGCGGGCGCCCCAGCACGTCGGACAGCCAGCCGCGCTCCGCGTCGGCGAAACCCCGCGCGATCATGAGCGTGCCGGCCAGCAGGGGCACGCCGATCCAGACCACCGCGGTGCCGAGCCCGGCGGCGAAGCCCGCGATCATGAGCACGAAGCCGATCAGCGTCGTGGGGAAGCCGACCAGCGTGTATCGGGTGTCAAGGAGGACCCGCCTCGTCAGGGAGCGCATGGCCCCAACGGTAGAGCGCGGGAACGGCGGGCACGAGCGGGTGCGCCGGTGTCCGGGGGTAGGGCCAGCACTACCGCGACGGGTGACGGGGCCGTCACCCCGGGACGGTGGCCCGCGGCAATGTGCCGCAGGGGCCGGTGGCGAAAGCCTTGAGGCGTTCGTCCCCCTGGAAGCGAGGCTCCCCCATGACCGTCCTGCTGGACCGCCCCGTGGCCGCACCGGTCGCACCGGCCGCGCCGGAAGCGCCGGCCGCCGCGCGTGACCCGTTCATCGATCTGCTGCGGGTGGTGGGCATGGCGCTCATCGTGTTCCAGCACTGGACGATCCCGGTGCTCGACTACGACGGCGACCGGCTGACGACCGGCAACGCGCTGGCGACGCCGGGCGTGTGGGTGGTGACGTGGCTCAGCCAGGTGATGCCGCTGGTGTTCTTCGCGGGCGGCGCGGCCAACGCGATCGGGTTCGCCCGCTCCTCCCGGCCCGCGCCGGCGTGGCTGGCCGTGCGGCTGCGGCGGCTGGCCTGGCCGCTGCTGCCGCTGGCCGCGGTGTGGATCCCGCTGCCGCACATCCTGCTCACGCTGGGCGTGCCGGCGCAGCCGCTGGAGGTGGGCGCGAAGCTGACGGGCCAGCTGCTGTGGTTCCTGGCCGTGTACCTGATCGCCGTCACGGCCACCCCGTACGCGCTGCGCCTGCACCAGCGCCACGGCTGGCGGGTCCCGGTGGCGCTGGCGGCCGGGGCGGTGCTGACGGACGTGGCCAGGTTCTCGACCGGCGTGGACGCCGTGGGCTACCTGAACGTGATCTTCGTCTGGATGGCCGTGCACCAGCTCGGCTTCTTCTACGCCGAGGGCAGGCTGCGCGGGGCGTGGGCGCTGGCGCTCGGCGGGTTCGGCGCGGCGGCGCTGCTGGTCGCGTACGGCCCCTACCCGGGCAGCATGATCGGCCTGCCGGGTGCGGAGGTGTCCAACATGGCGCCGCCGACGCTGGCCATGCTCGCCGTCGGCCTGGGCCAGGTGGGCCTGGCCGTGACGCTGCGCCCCGCGCTGGTGCGGCTGCCCGCCCGCCGGCTGCTGGACTGGGCGGGCCCGCGGATCATGACGATGTACCTGTGGCACATGCCGGCCCTGTTCGCGGTGACCGGGGTGGTCGTGGTGCTGCTGGGCGTGGACACGCCGCGGCCGGGCGGCATCCTGTGGTTCCTCGGCTGGCCGGTCTGGTTCGGGCTGCTGTGCCTGGTCATGTGGCCGCTGCTGAAGGGGTTCGCGCGGTTCGAGACGCCGCCGTCGCTGCCGTACGGGACGGCGGGCTGGGGCGGCATGCTCGCGGCGGCCGGGCTGGTGGGCGCCGGGGTGCTGACGCTGACAGTGGGCGGGTTCGCGCCCGGGGGCGGGCCGTTCCTGGCGGTGCTGGCGCTGCTCGGCGGGCTGCTGCTGACGGCTCCGCGCCTGGCGTCGCGGTGAGGTTCGGGAAACACGGCCGTCATCCGCTCGTGAGAAGAATGTTCGCATGACGAAAGTGCGCGCCCTGCTCGAAACCGACCTTCCTGTCATCGCCGACATCTACGCCCACTACGTGACCACCACGGTCGCCACCTTCGACGAGACCCCGCTCACGACGGACGGCTGGCGCGCGAAGGCGGGCGGCATCACGGACGCCGGGCTGCCGTTCCTGGTGGCCGAGGTGGACGGGCAGGTCGCCGGGTACGCCTACGTGGCCCAGTACCGTCCCAAGCCCGCCTACCGGCACACCCTGGAGGACACGATCTACCTGGCGCCGGGCTTCACCGGCCGGGGCCTGGGGCGGCTGCTGCTGGGCTCCCTGATCGACGCGGCCCGGCGGACGCCGGCGCGCCAGCTCGTCGCGGTGATCGCCGACTCGGGCGACCCGTCGTCGGCCCGGCTGCACGAGAGGTTCGGCTTCGAGACGGCGGGCCGGCTGAGGTCCGTCGGCTTCAAGCACGACCGCTGGATCGACACCGTGCTGATGCAGCTCGACCTGCGCTGAAGGCGCTAGGCCACGAGCGACCTTGACGGAGTTGCCCGCCCCCGGTTCGACCACCCGGCAAACTTCGGCAGGATAGGAGTGTGAGCCTACTCGTTGACCGCCTGCCCGAAGAGATCGACGCTGATCCCGACGCCATCTTCGACGCGTTCGTCGCCTGGAACGCCGAGCGGGGGCTCACCCTCTATCCCGCGCAGGAGGAGGCCCTCATCGAGGTCGTCTCCGGCAACAACCTGATCCTGGCCACCCCCACCGGCTCCGGCAAGTCGCTGGTGGCGGCCGGCGCGCACTTCACGGCGCTGACGCGTGACCAGCGCACCTTCTACACGGCCCCGATCAAGGCGCTGGTGTCGGAGAAGTTCTTCGACCTGTGCGCCGTCTTCGGCACCGAGAACGTCGGCATGATGACCGGCGACGCGAGCGTCAACCCGGGCGCGCCGATCATCTGCTGCACGGCGGAGATCCTGGCGAACGTGGCGCTGCGCGACGGCGCGGCGGCCGACATCGGCCAGGTCGTGATGGACGAGTTCCACTTCTACGCCGAGCCAGACCGCGGCTGGGCGTGGCAGGTGCCGCTGCTGGAGCTGCCGAAGGTGCAGTTCATCCTGATGTCGGCGACGCTCGGCGACGTCACGATGTTCAAGGACGACCTGACCCGGCGCACCGGCCGCGAGACCGCCGTGGTCAAGCACGCCGAGCGGCCGGTGCCGCTGGTGTACTCATACCGGATGACGCCGCTGCACGAGACGCTGGAGGAGATGCTGTCCACCGGCCAGGCGCCGGTCTACGTCGTGCACTTCACGCAGGCGGCGGCGATGGAGCGGGCGCAGGCGCTGATGTCGATCAACATGGCGACCAAGGCCGAGAAGGAGGCCATCGCCGCCATGATCGGCGGGTTCCGGTTCACCACGCGGTTCGGGCGGGCGCTGTCGCGGCTGGTGCGGCACGGCATCGGCGTGCACCACGCGGGCATGCTGCCGAAGTACCGCCGCCTGGTGGAGCGGCTGGCGCAGGCGGGCCTGCTGAAGGTCATCTGCGGCACCGACACGCTGGGCGTGGGCGTCAACGTGCCCATCCGCACGGTGCTGTTCACCGCGTTGTCGAAGTACGACGGCAACAAGGTGCGGCGGCTGCGGGCCCGCGAGTTCCACCAGATCGCCGGCCGGGCGGGCCGCGCGGGCTTCGACACGATCGGCTACGTCGCCTGCCAGGCCCCCGAGCACGACATCGAGAACGCCAAGGCCCTGGCGAAGATCGGCGACGACCCCAAGCGGCGGCGCGGCTACGCCCGCAAGAAGCCGCCGGAGGGCTTCGTCGGCTGGAGCGAGGACACCTTCGTCAAGCTCCAGGAGGCCGAGCCCGAGCCGCTCAACTCCCGCTTCAAGGTCAGCAACGCGATGCTGCTGGCGGTCATCAACCGTCCGGGCGACTGCTTCCAGGCGATGAAGCACCTGCTGACCGACAACCACGAAGACCGCAAGTGGCAGCGCCGGCACATCAGCCAGGCCATCGCCATCTACCGGTCGCTGCTGGCGGGCGGCATCGTCGAGCAGTTCAGCGAGCCCGACGAGCAGGGCCGCAGGGCCCGGCTGACGATCGAGCTGCAGGAGGACTTCGCGCTCAACCAGGCGCTGTCCACGTTCGCGCTGGCGGCCTTCGACCTGCTCGACCGCGAGTCGCCGTCGTACGCGCTCGACATGGTCTCGATCGTGGAGTCGATCCTCGACGACCCGCGCCAGATCCTGTCGGCGCAGCTGAAGAAGGCCAGGGGCGAGGCCGTCGCGCAGATGAAGGCCGACGGCATCGAGTACGAAGAGCGCATGGAGCAGCTCGCCGAGGTCATGTACCCGATGCCGCTCGAAGACCTGCTGCTCGGGGCTTACGAGACCTACCGGCGCGGCCACCCGTGGGTGGGCGACTACACGGTCAGCCCGAAGTCGGTGGTGCGCGACATGTTCGAGCGGGCGATGACGTTCAGCGAGTACATCCAGTTCTACGAGCTGGCCCGCTCCGAGGGCACGGTGCTGCGCTACCTGGCCGACGCCTACCGCACGCTGTCGCGCACGGTGCCGGAGCACCTCAAGACCGACGACCTGGTCGACCTCATCGAGTGGCTGGGCGAGCTGGTGCGCCAGGTCGACTCGTCGCTGATCGACGAGTGGGAGAAGCTGACCAACCCGGAGGCGGCGCTGGAGCAGCAGGAGCAGCTCGACGTCAAGGTGCGCCCCGTCACGGCGAACGTGCGGGCCTTCCGGGTGCTGGTGCGCAACGCGATGTTCCGGCTGGTGGAGCTGTGCGCGCTGGAGAAGGAGGACGAGCTGGAGGAGCTCGCCCCCGACGTCGACTGGGGGGCGGCGCTCGACGCGTACTACGCCGACCACGAGGAGATCCTCACCGACGCCGACGCGCGCGGGCCCGCGCTGCTGCGCATCGAGGAGGAGAGCGGCCTGTGGAAGGTGCGGCAGACGATCAAGGATCCGGCCGGAGACGGTGACTGGGGCATCGACGCCCAGGTGGATCTGGCCGCCTCCGACGAGGAGGGCCGGGCCGTGCTGCACGTGCAGGGGCTCAACCGGCTCTAGAAGGAACAAGCCGTGTGCCGGAACGGACTGGCAAGGGCGTCCCGGCACAGGCCTGTCGATTCAGTTTCGTCCAGAAACTGTCGGGGTCGTGTCATGACAATGTCGCAAGATCGAGACATTCCCCGCGTTCAGCAGTCGGCGATGGTGCAGATCCTGCCGAGCATCCGCTTGGTGTCGCTGGTCTGGCGCTTGAAGTCGGCCTTGGCGGGCTTGCCCCACTCCCCAGCGACCGTGTAGAGGATCAGGGCGTTCGCGCGGCGGGTCACGACGGCCCGCTCGCCGCCGACGGCCGGCTTCCTGCCCTGGTACGCCTGCCCGGTCACCATCAGCCCCTGGTCGCCGAGGGCGGCGGCGGTGGCCGAGTAGCGGTAGGCGGCGCTGCCGCAGGAGCGCACGGCGGCCTCCAGGTCGCGCAGCGCCTTGCCGGCGGCCGCCTCCGAGGCGTAGAGCACGACCTGCTCCGACTTGGCGTAGTCGGGCACGGCCGTGTAGGTGAGCGTCCTGGCCTGGGTGCGCCCGGCCTGGCCGAGCTTCGCCTTCTGGCACGGGTTCACCACCAGCGGGGCGCTCTTCTTGCCGGAGATCGTCCAGCTCGTCTCGGGGTTGTCGTCCTTCTTGGCTGCTTCCTTCTCGTACAGGAGGACGTTGTTCGGGATGGCGACCGCGGCCGCCAGCACCAGTGCTGTGATCATGGGTCAAAATGGTATGAGTGAACGACGAAGAGATCAGACGCGTCCTGGGCCTGCTCTACCACGACGACACGTTGAAGACCTTCGCCTCCCTCGTGCTCGGCGCCACCGATGACCTGTCGCCCAAGGCGCTGCGGAAGCTGGAGAACGGCGGCCTGGCGGCCCGCGACGAGAGCGGCGCCTGGCGGGCCACGCCCGAGCGCTTCCGCGACCTGCTGCGGGCGCACGCGGAGCCCGCGCAGGCGCTGAGCCCGGAGGAGCGCGTGCTGCGCACGTTCCTCGTGAACGGGCGGCTGACGACGACGGCGATGCGCCGCGACAAGCGGCTCGTCGTGCTGCGCTACATCTCGCGGGTCTTCGAGCCCGGCGTGCGCTACGAGGAGAAGGACGTCAACGTGGCGCTGCGGGCCTTCCACGACGACTACGCGGCGCTGCGCCGCTACCTCGTGGACGAGGACCTGCTGTCACGCGAGGGCAACGTCTACTGGCGCAGCGGCGGGCCGGTCGAGGTCTAGCGAGATCCGGCGGGGTCTAGCGCAGGTTGCTGGTCCAGGCGTCGAGCTGGGCCTGCCACTGCTCGTCCGTCTCCGGGCGGCCCGGCACCCCGGGCCTGGTCTGCCAGGGCAGCGGGCCGTCCGCGCGGCGGTACTCGACGCCGATCGCGTCCAGCCGCCGCAGGTGCTCCGAGAGGCGGTCGAGGAAGCCGGGCAGGTCGCGCTCGGCGGAGCTCCACACCGTCTCGGCGAAGGCGGCCAGGCGGGGGAAGGCCATGTAGTCGACGCGCCGGCCCGAGTCGATCAGCTCGGTCCAGACGCCGCACTGGGCGCCGAGCACCCGCGCGGCGGCCGGGTCGCCGCGCAGCTCGGCCGGGATCGGCTCGAAGGCGTAGACGTCCTCCACGGTCAGCACCGTCCCGAACGGCACCGGCTCGTCCTCCCCCGGCCCCTGCCGGTAGTCGAAGTAGAGGGAGGTGTTGGCGCAGTTGATGACGTCGTGGCCGCTCCTGGCCGCGGCCACGGCGCCCAGCTCGCTGCGCCACGAGGCGACGACCGCGCCGGGCGCCAGGCCGCCCTCCAGGATCTCGTCCCAGCCGACCAGCCGCCGGCCGCGCGCCGCCAGGTAGCCGTCGAACTGGCGGATGAACCAGCTCTGCAGCTCCTCCTCGTCGCGCAGCCCCAGCTCGGCGATGCGCCGCTGCGCCGCCGGGCTGTCGCGCCACTGGTCCTTGCGCACCTCGTCGCCGCCCAGCACGATGTACGGGCTCGGGAACAGCTCCAGCACCTCGTCCAGCACGTCCTGGAAGAACTTGATCGTGGAGTCCTCGACGTTGAGCACGTTCACGCCGATGCCCCAGGTCGTGCCCACCTCCAGCGGGGTGTCCAGGTTGCCCAGCTCGGGATAGGCGGCGATGGCGGCCTGCGTGTGCCCCGGCAGGTCGATCTCGGGGACGACCGTGATGTGCCGCCGGGCCGCGTAGGCGACGATCTCCCTGAGGTCGTCCTGGGTGTAGTAGCCGCCGTGCGGGCGGCCGTCCATGGCGCCGTTCCAGCCGACCTGGCTCTCCTTGCGCCAGGCGCCGACCTCGGTCAGCCGGGGGTGGCGGCGGATCTCGACGCGCCAGCCCTGGTCGTCGGTGAGGTGCAGGTGCAGCACGTTCAGCTTGTGCAGCGCCATCAGGTCGACGAAGCGCAGCACCTCGTGCTTGGTCAGGAAGTGCCGGGCGACGTCGAGCAGGCAGCCGCGCCAGGCGAAGCGCGGCTCGTCCTCGACGTACGTGCCCGCCACCGTCAGCGGCCCGGCCGGGGCCTTCCTGAAGGCGGCGGGCGGCAGGAGCTGCCGGAGCGTCTGCGCGCCGTGGAAGGCCCCGGCGGGCCCGCCCGCGACGATCTCGACGTCCTGGCCGACCGTCAGCCGGTACGCCTCGGGCGGCAGGTCGCCGGTCGTGAGCCTGATCGTGCCCGAGCCCGGCCCCGGGAGGAGCTCGCCGCCGGCGACGGGGGCCAGCTCGCCGCGCAGCCAGGCCGCCACCTCGCTCAGCGCGGGATCGGCGACGATCGAGGTCCGCTCGTCGAGGACGAACGTGCCCGGCCTGGGCTCCTGCCTGACGGGCTTGGGAACGATCATGAAGGCTCCTTACTTGCAGGTGATGGTGGCGTCGGCGAAGTCGGCGTGGTCGGAGGTGGCGTTGTCGCCGCCGTTGGTCGCGACCAGCCGGACGAATCGGGCGCCCTCGATGGGCGCGGTCACCTTGCGCGCCGGCATGGCGCCGGTGAGCAGGCCGGAGTACGCGACCCGGCCCCCGTCGGCCCAGACCTCGAACCCGGCCGAGCCGGCCGCGCCGACCTCGTCGTCGATCCCGGCCTGGAACTCGACCGCCGTGCACCGCCCGCCGGTGTAGAACTCGATGTCGGCGGGGGCGTGCGTGCCCAGGCCCTTGGCGTAGGTGACGCCCTCGATCGTGAGGGGCCGGCCGTCGCCCGCCGCCCGCTCGCCGTTGCTGGTGTCCTTCTCCACGGGGCCGAAGTAGTTCGTGGCGCGGGTCCAGGCCAGGTCGCTCAGGTACGTGCGGCCTGATCCGAGGGCCTTGGCCACGAGGACGACGGCGGTCGCGGTCCGGTCGCCGTAGCGGAAGGTCACCTCGTAGGTGCCCGGTGCCGGCGCGGTGACGGCCCACGTGACGGTGAAGCTCTCGCCGCCGTCCAGCCGGGACGTGCGGGCCGGGGTGCGGGCCTCGACCCGCCAGCCCTCGGGCGCCTGCGCCGTCACCTCGACGTCGCGCAGCCGGGCGGTGGCCCCGGTGTTGGTGACCCGGGTGACGAGCTCGCCGGTGACGCCGGGCTCCAGCGTGGAGGGGCGGTCGTCGCCGAGGAAGCGCGGCGGGTCGGCCTCGAACGTCACGACGGGCGGCGCCTGCTCCCGGCTCTTGCTCACCCGGTAGAGCAGCGCGGCGTGCGCGGGCACCTGCGCGGCCAGCTCGTCCGTCGTGGAGGTGACGGCGCCGCTCCACAGGTCCTCGACCCGGTGCCGGCCGCCGAGCCGCGTGGAGACGACGGCCGCGCGGTCGCTCTCGTTGAACAGCGCGACGGCCCGGTCGCCGCCCGCCAGTGGCTTGGCCAGCACGTGGTACCAGCCGTCGGATCTGACGAGCGTGCCGTGCGCACCCAGCGGGTCCTGGTCCACGGCGATCACCTTGGGGTTGGCGACGACCGAGGCGGGCGCCTGCGCCGGGGCCGCCTGGAGGATCAGCGGGGCCGCGCCCATCGCCCACAGCGTGAACTGGGTGCGGTACTCCGTCTCGGTCATGCCGCCGCGCCCGGCCTGGATCAGGTCGGGGTCGGCCCAGCTGCCCCGGCCGGCGTACTCGGCCCTGAGCTGGTTGGTCTCCCAGAGGTCGACCATGGTCGCGTACGAGTCGGCGATGGGCCGGTTGTAGACGTTGGTGCGCCAGGTGGTGGCGCCGGCGTCCTTGCCCCACAGCCAGGGCACGGTGCTGCCGTCCTCATTGTTCATGGCGAAGACGACGTCGGGGCCGAGCGCCTGCCGCATGGGCGGGTAGAGGGCCTGGGCGATCTGCTGCACGTTCTTGCCGGGGAAGTCGGCCGTGGGGATGGAGCACCAGTCGTACTTGACGTAGTCCACGCCCCACGCCCTGACCTGGGCGGCGTCGGCGGCCTCGCTCTTGTACGAGCCGGGCCCGCCGCCGGAGCACGCCTTCGTGCCGGCCGACAGGCTGAGGCCGAGCTTCAGCCCCTTGCCGTGCACGTAGCCGGCCAGCGCGGCGATGCCGCCGGGGAAGCGGGCGGCGTCGGGGGCCAGGGCGCCGCCCGCGCGCTGCGCGGCCAGCCAGCAGTCGTCGATGATGACGTAGCGGTAGCCGAGCGGGGCGAGGGGGGCGAGGGCGTCGGCGGCCTGGCGTACCGACTGCTCGGAGACCGAGCAGCCGAGCGAGCGGCTGCTCCAGCCCATCGGCGGGGTGGTGGCCGCCTCGGCGGCACTGGGCAGGGGTAAGAAGGGCAGGCTGAGGAGGGCCGCCGCGGCGGCGGCCTTGATCGTGCGCATGGGGGTCCTGTCAGGCGGGGTTGAGCGTGGGGCGGCCGGGCTCGATGACGAAGGAGCCGGAGGTGTAGGCGGGCGCGTACGGCTCGGTGACGCGCGACAGCGAGCGGAAGTCGACCTTCATCTCCTGGTCGGTGATCCGGGTGCGCACGTAGCCGCGGCGGCCGTTGAAGAACTTCACGTGCGGGTTCTCATCCAGCAGGATCTGCGTGTTGGGGTACTCGTCCAGGCCGTTGCCCGCGCTGGTGACCGACGTGGTGACCAGCTCGACGGCGACCGACTTCGACTCGGGGTCGCGGTAGTCGCGCTTGACCTCGCCCGCCCAGTGGGAGTGCACGTCGCCGGTGAGCACCACCGCGTTGCGCTTGTAGGTGTCGATGGCGGCGGTCAGGCGGTCGCGGGAGGCGACGTAGCCGTCCCAGCCCTCGTTGGAGTAGCCCTTGCCCTCGCCGTTGGTCCAGTCCATCTCCATGAAGAAGACCTGCTGGCCGAGCAGGTCCCAGGTGGCGCGGGAGCGCTTGAGCCGGTCGTCCAGCCACGCCTCCTGCTCCTGGCCGAGCATGGTGCGGTTGGGCTCGAAGCGCTGCACGCAGTCGGGGCCGACCGTGCCGCTCTTGCCGGTGCAGGCGTACAGGTCGCGGTACTGGCGGGTGTCGAGCAGGTGCAGGTTGGCGACCGTGCCCCAGCGGATGCTGCGGTACAGCTTGAGTGCCGCCCCGTCCGGCTTCTGCGCGCGGCGCAGCGGCATGTTCTCGTAGTACGCCTGGAACGCCGCGGCCCGGCGGGCGAGGAACGGCGGGTCGGGCTGCTCGGGCACGTCCCCGGCCCAGGCGTTCTCGATGTCGTGGTCGTCCCAGACCACGACCCAGGGGGCGATGGCGTGCGCGAGCTGCGACTCCGGGTCGGCCTTGTGCTGGGCGTGGCGCAGGCGGTAGCCGGCCAGGTCCAGGCACTCGCCGCCGGCCTGGTCGCGGACCGGGTACTTGTAGTCGCCGTACTCGTAGATGTAGTCGCCGAGGAAGGCGATCAGGTCGGGCTGGTCCTCGGCCATCCTGCGGTACGGGGTGAACCAGCCGGTCTGGTAGTCGGCGCAGGAGGTGAACGACAGGTTCAGCGCCCTGCTCCGGGTGCCGGGGGCGGGCGCGGTGAGGGTGCGGCCGACGGGGCTGATCTCGCCCTCGGCCTTGAAGCGGTAGAAGTACTCCGCGCCGGGCTCCAGGCCCTCCAGCTCCACGTGCACGCTGTGGGCCGCCTCACGGCCGGCCACCTCCGTGCCGCGCCGGACCACGTGCCGGAAGTTCTCGTCCTTGGCGAGCTGCCACTGGACGGGGACGGGCCGCTCCGGCATGCCGCCGAAGCCGTCGAGCGCGATCGGGTCCATGGCGAGGCGGGTCCAGAGCACCACGCCGTCGTGCGTGGGCTCACCCGAGGCGACGCCGAGCTGGAAGGGGTCGGACAGAGGGGCGCGCCGGGCCGCCGCGCGCACGGGGGTGACCCCTAGTGCGGCGGACAGGCCCAGGCTGGCGCCCCCGGCGAACAGTGAACGCCGGGTGATCATGGGGGTCCTTACTTGACGGTGGCGTTGCCTTCGGCGACAGCCTGGTCCGCGGCTGCTTTCGGAGTGAGTTCACCGAGATACATCTCGTTGAAGATCTGGTTAAGCTTCGTCTCGAAGCCGGTGAAACCCGTGGTGATCGGCAGCGGGAAGGTCGTCCCCTCCGCCTCCTCGGCGAACGGCGTCACGTCGACGTTCTTCGCCTTCCAGTAGTCCACGTAGCCCTGCGACAGGCCGTTGAGCGCGGGGAAGACGTAGCCGCCGTCGGCCATCATCTTCTGCGGCTCCTGCGTGCCGAGGTACTGCGCCAGCTTCATGGCCTCCTCGGGGTGGTCGCTCTTGGCGTAGACGGCCTCGGCCAGGCCGTTGAGGTTGACCGCGCGGCCCGCCGGGCCCTCCGGCATCATGGCCACCCCCACCTCGAACGACGACTCGGGGGCCACGAACGGCAGCAGCGCGTTGTTGGCGGGGAACATCGCGATCTTGCCCGCCTTGAACATGTCGGTGACCTTGCCGGTCGGCGGGTTCGTCTGCGTGGCGGGCGGCGACACGTGGTGCTTGTTGACCAGGTCCACGCCGAACTGCAGGGCCTGCACGGAGGCCGGGTCGTTGAAGGTGTACTTGCCGAACGGCTTGTCGACCAGCTTGCCGCCGTTGGAGGCGACCCAGTTCATCCACTGGGTCTGGTAGTGGTTCCAGGAGGCGAAGCCGTACGTCTTGACCTTGGCCGCGTCGAACCCGGGCTCGCCGGGGTGCTTGCCGGCCTCGTCCACGGTGAGCTTGCGCGCCGTGTCGAGCAGCGTGCCGCTGCCGTCGGCGGCCCAGGTCAGCTTGTCCGGCATCTCCACACCGGCCTGCTTGAACAGGTCCTTGTTGTAGAGCAGGCCGACGATGCCCCAGTCCTTCGGGACGCCGTACAGCTTGCCCTCGTAGGTGAACGAGCCCACCACGGTCTGGTGGTACTTCGCGGTGTCCACCTGCACGGGCGCCAGCACGCCCTTGGTCACGTACTCGGGGAACTGGGTGGGCGTCATCCAGAACACGTCCGGCGCCGTGCCCGCCACCGCGTCCGCGGTGAGCTTCGTCCAGTACTGGTCGTACGGGAGCAGCTCGATCTCCACGTCGATGCCCGGGTTGGCCTTCTCGAAGGCCGCCATCACCTTCTCGTAGCCGGCCTTCTGCTGGTCGTCCCAGAGCCGGTACGTCAGCGTGACCTTCTCCGCGCCGCCGCCGCCACCTGAACCGCAGGCGGTCAGGGCGAGCAGGGCGGCGGTGAGCAGCGCGCAGCGAATCGGGGGGTTCTTCATCATCCGCTGACCTCATTTACTTGAGGCCGGTGAGGACCACCGACCTGACGATGTACTTCTGGAAGAAGACGAAGACGGCCACCATGGGCACCAGCGCGATCAGGCTGCCGGCCATCATGAGGTGGTAGTCCACCCCGATGCCGTCCTTGAGCGTGGCGATGGCCACGGTGATGACCTTGGTGTCGTCGCCGCTGGTGATGATCAGCGGCCACAGGAAGCTGTTCCACGACGAGATCACCGTGATGATGGCCAGGGTGCCGAGCGCCGGGCGGCACAGCGGCAGCATGACGCGCAGCAGGATCGTCAGCGGCCCGGCCCCGTCGATCCTGGCGGCCTCCTCCAGCCCGGCGGGCAGGCCCTTGAAGAACTGCCGCATGAGGAAGATGCCGTAGGGGGTGCCGAGCACGTACGGGGCGAGCAGGCCCCACCAGGTGTTGACCAGGTCCAGCTCGCGCATGATCAGGAACAGCGGGATCATCGTGACCGCGCTCGGCACCATCATGGTGGCCACGAACAGCCAGAACAGCACGTCCCTGCCGCGGAAGCGCAGCCGCGCGAAGGCGTAGGCGGCGAACGTGGTGAACACGAGCTGTCCCGCCGTCAGCAGCGCGGTCATCACGGCGGTGTTGAGCACGAAGCGGGGGAAGTCGCCGGCGAGCATGTCGGCGACGTTGCGGCCGGTCGGCGGCCAGCCCGGCAGCCACGGCGCGGTGGAGGTGAGCTGCGCCTGCGTCTTGAACGCGGTCAGCAGCACCAGCAGGTAGGGGAAGACGGAGACGAACGCGCCCACGGCGAGCGCGGCGTACAGCAGGATGCGCTTGGTCATGGACGCCTCAGCTCAGGTCGTAGGTGGTGCGCTTGCCGAAGAACCTGACCTGCGCCACCGTGACCAGGAAGATGATCAGGAAGAGGAGCGTGGAGAGGGTGGCGGCGTAGCCGAAGTCGAACTGCTTGAACGCGGTCTCGAAGATGCGGAAGTTGAGCACTTCGGTGCTGTGGCCGGGGCCGCCGTTCGTCATCGCGTACACGGTGTCGAACACCTGGAACGCGCCGATGAGGTTCGTCACGGTGACGAAGAACATCGTGGGGTTGAGCAGCGGCAGCGTCACCCTCCAGAAGCGCTGCGCCGGGGTGGCGCCGTCGATGGCGGCCGCGTCGTGCAGCTCCTTCGGGATGCCCTGCAGCCCGGCCAGGAAGAACAGCATGTTGTAGCCCGTGTGCTGCCAGACGCTGACCAGCGCGACGGCGGGCAGCGCCCAGCTCGGGTCGGACAGCCAGTCCGGGCCCGTGACGCCGACCAGCTCCAGCGCGCGGTTGATCGCGCCGTCACGCGGGTCGAAGATCCAGTTCCAGACGAGGGCGAGGACGATCGGCGTGGCCATCCACGGCACCACGAACAGCGAGCGGTAGAACCGCACGCCCTTGATCCGCCGGTCGAGCAGCACCGCCAGGCCCAGCGCGAGCACGGTCTGCAGCGGGATGCACAGCAGCACGTACGCGACGGTGACCCACAGCGAGTGCCAGGTCTCCCCGTCGGAGGCCAGGCGCCGGTAGTTCTCCAGGCCGACGAACTCGGGGGCCGACAGCAGCTCCCAGTCGAACAGGCTCAGCACCAGCACGATGACCATGGGCAGCAGCAGGAACGCCACGACGCCGAACAGGCTGGGCGCGACGAACAGGTAGGCGTGCAACCCGCCCCCGCGCCTGGCCGGGCGGGCCGGCTCTCGTACCAGGGCGCGGGCCTTGGCGGTGTGGCTGGTCATGACGGCTCCGTCGCCGTCGGCACCATGAGCCGCCTGGTCGTCGCAAGGCCCCACGCGTCGAGCGCCGCGATCGGGTCGCTCGACCCGCGCAGCCCGCCGGTGCCCTCGATGTGCGCCGCCCACTCCTCGCGGGCCTCCACCTCGGGCCGCGCCATGATGCAGTCGGGGTCGTTGACCCACCAGCGGGCGTGCAGGAACTCGCGGGCCGCACCGGTGAGCCGGGCGCCTAGCTGGGAGGGCTGGCTGATGTCACCGGACTTGGGGTACAGGGTGGGGGCGATGTCGGGGCTGACCCGCATGATGTCGACCAGGCCGATGCTGGGCAGCATCGGCGCGCCGCAGCCGTGCAGCGTGGCGCCGGGACCGGCGCCCCGCCGGATCAGCTCCAGGCCCAGCCGGTACGCGGCGATCGGGTCCATGTCCTCGTGCCGCCGGCCCGCCAGCGCCCCGGCATAGACGAAGTCGAGCTTGAAGTGGCTGATGCCCATCGCGGCGAGGGTCCGGAAGACGTGCACCAGGTGCTCGGCCGCCTCCGGGTGGGTGACGTCGAGCACGGCCAGGTCCTGGTCCCACATGTGGCCCGCGTACGCGCCGCCGACCAGCCAGTCGGGGTGCTCGCGGAAGATCCGGCTGCGGTGCCCGACCAGGAACGGCGCGGTCCAGATGCCCGCCCGGTGCCCGGCGCCGGTCACGGCGTCCACGGCCCGGGCCAGCGAGCCGAACTCGGGCCTGATCTCCAGCCAGTCGCCGATCTCGGCTTCATAGCCGTCGTCGATGAGGAACATGTCGGCGCCCAGGCCGTGCTTGTGCGACAGCTCCAGGTTCTCGATCACGTCGGCGTCGGTGACCTTGCCCCAGTAGCCGTACCAGGTGCACCACATGGGCGGGACGGCGGGGAAGGCGCGCGGCCCGGCCGTGCTGCCGGTCGTGCTGCCGGTCGTGCTGCCGGTCGTGCTGCCGGTCGTGCTGCCCGCCATGCTGTCGGCCCAGTCGCGCAACGCCCGCCCGAGCCCGTGCTCCGAGCGGTGGTGGCGCACGGGGCCGTCGGCGGAGACGACCAGGCGGCCCTTGTCCTCCCTGACCCGGATCGAGGGCACCGTGAGCGGGTCCGGCGCGGACCACAGCTCGACGGAGCCGTCGCCCGGCTCGATCGCCAGCAGCCCCTCGCCCTGGAAGACGCCGTCGGGGACGGGCGTCTCCGGGCGGTAGGCGAGCACCTGGATCGTCTCGGTGGCCGGCCGGGGCGGGGCGTCGGTCCAGCGGTAGCGGCCCGACGGGCTCCAGGACTGCCAGCCATGCTCGAACACCCGCGCCTCGTGGGGGTGGCACCTGACCTCGCCGACGTCCGAGAACGGCATCAGTCCCTCATTTCCTGTCCTGACTTACGAAGGAGCGCTTCATTAGTAGCACCGGGACTCTTGGGGGGTCAACGCCCGATTTTTTACGCTCTGCTGACTCTCGCCGCGGCGACTGGCCGCCCGCCTGCCGCTGGCATAATGTCTTGTTACAGAGGACACCTACATTAAGGACGGCGATGGCGGACCTACGCGGCGGCGACCTGTCCCGGCTGCGCCAGCTCAACTCGCTGACCGCCATCCGCGAGCTGCGCGGATCCGGGCCGCTCACCCTGTCGGCGCTGGCCGAGCGCACGGGCCTGTCCCGGCCGTCCATGAAAGAGGTCACCGACGAGCTCATGGCGCTGGGCTGGGTGGAGGAGGTCCCGCCCAGCCAGGGCACCATGGGCCGGCCCGCCCGCCGCTACCGCTTCCGCGCCGACAGCGGCCACCTGGTGGGCGTCGACATAGGGGGTCACAACATCCGCGCCGCCCTGTCCGACCTCGACGGCCGCATCCTCGCCGAGACCCGGCAGCCGGTCCTGCCCGGCGCCCCGCTCGCCGAGCGGCTGGCCGCCATCGAACGAGCCGTCTCCGGCTGCCTCGCGCTCAGCCGGACGAGCGTCGAGCAGGTGTGGCTGATCTCGGTCGGCACCGTCGGCACCATCGACGTCGAGGGCCGCGTCATCTACTCCGCCGCCGTCCCCGCCTGGCGCGACCTCGACCTCGCCGGCGCGCTGCGCGAGGTCTTCCCCTGCCAGGTGCTCATCGAGAACGACAGCCGCCTGGCCGCCATGGCCGAGACCAGGCGCGGCGTCGCCAAGGGCGCGCGAGACGTGGTGTTCCTGCACGTCGGCAGGCGCATGGGCGCCGGCCTCATCATCGGCGGCAAGGTGCACCGCGGCTTCGGCGCCGCCGCCGGCGAGATCTCCATGCTGCCCGAGGCCCGCTGGTTCGACGCGCCCGAGCACCTCAACACGTGCGCGTGCGTCCCCGAGGGCACGCCGCCCGAGGACGCGGCCGGCTACACGCTCGCCGCCGCCCGCGACGGCGACCCGGTCGCGATCGAGGCGGTCGAGCGCTACGTCGACGACCTCGCCGTGGGCGCCGCCGCGATGGTGCTCATCATGGACCCGCAGATGGTGGTGCTCGGCGGCGGCTTCTCCCGCTCCGCCGACGTGCTGCTCGACCGGCTCCGGGAACGGCTGGAGCGGCGCTGCATGCGGCTGCCGGAGGTGCGCGCCTCCACGCTGGGCGACGAGTGCGTGGTCGTCGGCGCCATCGACTACGCCGTCGAGCACCTGGACGAGCAGCTCTTCACCCCCGACAGGGGCCCGCTCCCCGTCACCCGCTGACCGGCGGCGCCGGCTCGTCCGCGGTCACCCGCAGGCGTGCGCGGTAGTCGCGGGGCGGCAGGCCGTACTCCTTCCTGAAGGCCCGGCTGAAGTGGAACGGGCTGACGAACCCCGAGGCCGCCGCTACCTGCCCGACGTCCAGATCCGTCACCTCCAGCAGGCTCGCCGCGTGCCGCACCCGCGCCCGGCGCACCGCCCGCATCGGCGTCTGCCCGGTCACCGCCGCGAACAGGTGGGCGAAGCGGGAGGGCGAGAGCGCGACCGCCCGGGCCAGCGTGGCGACCGAGTGCGGCGCGCCCGGCTCCGCCGCGATGATCGCCAGAGCCCGGCGGACCCGCTCGTCCCCCTCCTCACGCCGGCCCTCGCCCCGGCCCTCACCCCGTCCGTCACGCCCGGCGGTCGCGGTGGCCAGCACCAGCACCTCCTCCACCGCCCCCATCACCAGCTCCCGCGCCGCCCCGCCGACCACCACCGCCGGCACCCGCGCCGCCTCCATCGGCTCGCCTCCGTGCGGTGCGTGCGGGGTCCAGCGCGCGTCCCGCACCGCCCGCAGGAACGCCTGCCCGATCCGCTCGTGCACCGCCCCCGGCACGCCCGCCACCAGGTGGGACCCGCCGCCCTTCGCGAACGGCGCCAGCCACGCCGCCCACGACGCCCTCGGCTGGAAGTGCACCCACCAGAACCGCCACCGCCCCGCCTCCGGCCGCACCCGGTAACGCTGGGCCACCCCCGACCCCAGCACCGCCAGGTCCCCCGCCCCCACCCGGAACGCGGCCCCGCCCTGCTCGACGAGCCCCTCCCCCGCCTCCGTCCACATCAGCAGCCAGCTCGGCGAGCCCCCGGCACGCCGCGTCCCGTAGCCGGCCTCCTTGTCGTAGTGGCCCACGATCATCAGCTCGGCAGCAGGAACAGACAGGTCCTCAGCGGTCACAGGCATACCGTCGCACGAAAGCGCTCCTTAGCGTTGGAGACATGAGGCTCAACGACTTCCACGATCAGGGGTACGTGCTCGTGCCCGGTCTCCTCGCCCCCGAAGAGGTGGCCGAGCTGCGCGACGAGTTCATGGCGCTGCACGCCCGGGGCCCGATCCCCGGTCACTTCACGCCGCAGCCGCAGGAGCCCGGGCAGCCGTACGACATCCTGCGCGACTACCCCCGCATCATGCACCCCCACCAGGTGAACGACGTCGCCCTGCGCTACCTGCTCGACCAGCGCATCGGGGCGATACTCCGCGACCTCCTGGGCGAGGAGCCGATAGCAGCCCAGAGCATGTTCTACTTCAAGCCGCCGGGCGCCAGGGGCCAGGCGCTGCACCAGGACAACTTCTACCTCCGCGTCGAGCCCGGCACCTGCGTGGCCGCCTGGGTGGCGCTCGACCGGGTGGATCGCGCCAACGGCGGACTGGAGGTCGTCCCCGGCACCCACCTCATGGACCTGTTCTGCCCGGAGGAGGCCGACGAGGGCGTCTCGTTCACCCGCGAGTACGTGCCGCCGCCGCCCGGCCTGGAGAAGGTCCCCGTGGACATGAACCCGGGCGACGTGCTCTTCTTCAACGGCAGCCTCGTGCACGGCTCGGAGCCGAACAGCACCGCCGACCGCTTCCGCCGCAGCTTCATCTGCCACTACGTGGGCCGCTCGGCCGAGCGCATCGCCGAGTACTACCCGACGCTCACCATGTCGGGCGAGCCCGTGCGGCTCGAACCGGCCGTGGGCGGCGGCCCCTGCGGCACCGAGATCACCGGCCCGCACTAGGAGACGCCCGCACTCACCCGCCGGAGATGTCGGACTCGGCGTCTCCGTCGGGTATGGGGCAGTCCCACGGGTCGTCCAGCCACCCGTCGGGAAGCAGCACCTTGGACCGCTCACCCGACTTGCCCCGGGGCGTGTCGGTGTTGGGCGGCCACGGCTGGTCGTGCTCCAGCTTCGCGAGCCCGGCCCGCAGCCCGTCGAGCGACTCGGCCGTGGCCAGCTCCCGCCGCAGCTCGCTGCCGACCGTGAACCCCTTCAGGTACCAGCCGACGTGCTTGCGGAAGTCGGCCACGGCGTAACGCTCGATGTCGAAGCACGCGGTCAGCCCCTCGGCGTGCCTGGCCATCGCCTCGGCCACCTCGCCGAGGGTCGGCTGGGCCCGCTCGGGGCTGCCGTTGAAGGCGTTCTCCAGATCCTTGAACAACCACGGCCGCCCCAGGCACCCGCGCCCGACCACCACCCCGTCGCAGCCGGTGCGCGCCACCATCCGCAGCGCGTCGTCGGCGCTCCAGATGTCGCCGTTGCCCAGCACGGGGATCTCGGGCACGGCCTCCTTCAGCCGGGCGATGGCCTCCCAGTCGGCCACGCCGCCGTAGTGCTGCTTGGCGGTGCGGGCGTGCAGCGCGATCGCCGCGACCCCCTCCTCGACGGCGATCCGGCCGGCGTCGAGGTAGGTCAGGTGGTCGTCGTCGATGCCCTTGCGCATCTTCATCGTCACGGGCAGCGGCCCCGCGTTCGCGACCGCCTCGCGCAGGATGCGGCGCAGCAGGTTCCGCTTGTACGGCAGCGCCGACCCGCCCCCGCGCCTGGTCACCTTGGGCACCGGGCAGCCGAAGTTGAGGTCGATGTGGTCGGCGAGATCCTCCTCGGCGATCATCCTCGCCGCCCGCCCGACCGTGACCGGGTCCACCCCGTAGAGCTGGATGCTCCTCGGACGCTCCGACTCGTCGAACCTGATCATCCGCATCGTCTTCGGATTGCGCTCGACGAGGCCCCTGGTCGTGATCATCTCGCACACGAACAGCCCGGCGCCCTGCTCGCGGCAGAGCACCCGGAACGGGGCGTTCGTGATGCCCGCCATCGGCGCCAGCACCACCGGCGGCCACACCTCAATCGGCCCAATCTTCACTCCGCCAGTTGTAGCGCAGGTCAGGCCGCAACCGGTATTCGCGGATAGTCTGTGATCGGCATCTACGGGTTGAGGGGGAATGGATGCTTCTTCGCGTACGCGTGGCACTGCCCGATCGGCCGGGCTCCCTGGCGCAGGTCACCAAGGTGCTCGGCGCGGCGGGCGCCGACATCACGCAGGTGACGGTCCTCGACCGCGGCGCCGGCCGGGCCGTCGACGACATCACCGTCTTCTGCCCCGACAGCACGCCCAGGCAGGCGCTGCGCAAGAGCCTGGAGAGCGTCGAGGGCGTGACGGTCGAAGGCGTCTGGACCACGCGCGAGGCGCCGGGCACGTACCCGGAGCTGGAGATACTCAAGTACATCACCACGGCCGGCGACCGGGCGCTGACCACGCTCATCGACTCGCTGCCCGTCCTGTTCAGCGCCGACTGGGCGGCCACCGCCGCCGAGGGCCGCGTCGTCTACGCGAGCTGGCGCGCCCCCCACGACCTCGTCCTGCCCGGCGAGGTGCCCGCCCGCCCCGCGGCCCTCACCCAGGACGGCGGCCCGCACCTCATCCACGCCCCGCTCCCGCCGCTGGCCCTGTCCCTCCTGCTCGCCCGCTCCGAGGGCCCCGCCTTCCACCGCATCGAGGTGCACCGCCTCACGAGGATTCTCGAGATCTTCCTCAGCCTCCCCGCCACCGAACGCAGCATCGCCCGCCAGCTCCGCAAGGAGCCCCGGTAGCACCCACGAGTAAGCATCCGGTCCAGAAACGCGCTATTGTTAACCACGCAGCAACGCAAATGCGGCGCGGAAGTGGCTCAGTGGTAGAGCATCACCTTGCCAAGGTGAGGGTCGCGGGTTCGAATCCCGTCTTCCGCTCGGAGCGGGTTTGACTCGGTGGCGTGGCCGAGAGGCGAGGCAGCGGCCTGCAAAGCCGTCCACACGGGTTCAAATCCCGTCGCCACCTCCAAGGACGATTAGCTCAGCGGGAGAGCGCTTCCCTGACACGGAAGAGGTCACTGGTTCAATCCCAGTATCGTCCACCATCCCGCGATCAGCCCCAGCTCTCACGAGCCTGGGGCTTTTTCGCGCCCGCCGACCAGGGCGCCCGCCCTGGCGGGTACTCTCCTGGGCGCCCGTTCGCCCCGGCGGGTGTTCGTCCGGGCACGCGTCCGCCCCGGCCGGGTTCGCCCAGGCGCGCGTCCGCCCCGGCCGGGTTCGCCCAGGCGCGCGTTCACCCTCGCTCGCACCCGCCTCGGGCGCGCGTCCGTTCGGGGTGTGCGTCCGAGGCGCGACCCGCCCCTTAATGGTCGCGCGTTCGCCGCTTCCGCCTGTTAGCGTTACCGCTGAGGGGGTGAGCCGCGGTGCGATCCAAACCGGGCAGACCTGCGGTGCTCATGGACGTCGCCGTGCTCGCCGGCGTGTCCACCATGACCGTCTCGCGCGTGCTCAACACGCCCGACCTCGTACGCGCCGAGACCAGGGCCCGCGTGCTGGCCGCCGTCCGCGAGCTCGACTACCGGCCCAACCAGGCCGCCCGCCAGCTCGTCACCGGCCGCTCCGGCGTGCTCGGCGTCGTCAGCATCGACACCACCCTGTACGGCCCCGCCTCCACCCTCTACTGCATCGAGCAGGCCGCCCGGCACGCCGGCTACAACGTCAGCATCGCCAGCCTCAGCTCGCTCAACCGCCGGTCGATGGAGGAGGGCGTGCAGCGGCTGCGCACCCAGGCGGTCGACGGCGTGATCATCGTCGCGCCGCACGAGTCGGCCGCCGACGGGCTGCGGCACCTGCCGCCCGAGATGCCCGTCGTCGCGGTGGACGCCGGCGACGACATCCCCGTCCCCGTCGCCAAGGTCGACCAGCGGGCCGGCGCCGCCCGCGTCACCCGCCACCTGCTCAGCCTCGGCCACCGCACCGTGTGGCACGTGGCGGGGCCCGCCGACTGGCTCGACGCCAACGGCCGCATCGAGGGGTGGCGAGGCGTGCTGGAGGCGGCCGGGCGGCCCGTGCCCGACGTGCTGCGCGGCGACTGGAGCGCCCGCTCCGGCTACCGGCTCGGCCGCGACCTCGCCGCCGACCCCGAGGTCACCGCCGTGTTCGTGGCCAACGACCAGATGGCGCTCGGCGTCCTGCGCGCCCTGCGCGAGGCGGGGCGGCGGGTGCCCGAGGACGTGAGCGTGGCGGGCTTCGACGACATCCCGGAGTCCGCCTACTTCTGGCCGCCGCTGACCACCGTCCGCCAGGACTTCGGCGAGGTCGGGCGGCACGCCTTCCACATGCTGCTCGACCGCATGGCGGGGGCCGAGCCGGAGCCGCGGCGGCTCGTCGAGCCGGAGCTCGTCGTCCGCGAAAGCACCGGCACCGCCCCGACACCCGCCCCCTGAGCCTCCGCCCCGGAGCCGGGCGCCGCGATCACGCCCTGTCCACGCCCTGTCCACGCCGCCCATCCGCATCCGCCGAGCTCCCCACTTCCGGCCCGCCGTCTCTCCGCCTCTGCGGCGCGCCTCGCCACACCACGCGCTTCGCAGGCGCGACGCTTGCGCTACGGCGCCCCACCTGCGGGACCAGGCACGCCGACGTCACGGACCAAACCTTCGCCGCGCCCCCGTCCGAGGGGCGCGGCACGCCGGGGGCGGGGGTCAGGCGAGGCGGATCACGTTCCACGACACCGGGGGGAGCAGGACGCGGAGCGGGTCGGGTTCCACGTCCGCGTTCGGGCGCGGCGTGATCCGCGCGGGGTCGTCGGCCGTATTACGGGCGTAGACGTCCGGGTCGGTCAGGGTGGTGGCCTCGACGATGCGGACGCCGCCGAGCGCCCGGGTGTCGATCTCCAGCGGCAGCGGCTCGTCGGCCGACCGGTTGACGGCGAACAGGGTCGTGCCTGAGGTGGCCGAGTGGGTGGCGACGGCGTGCAGCAGGGGCACCTCGCCGTACACCTTCGTCTCGTACAGGGGCGAGTCCGGTTCGACGCGCAGCACGTCGCCGGCGGCGTGCCGGGAGGCCTGGGCGAACGGGTGGAAGGTGGTCTGGCGCCAGGCCCGCCCGCCGGGCTCGGTCATGATGGGCGCGATGACGTTGACGAGCTGGGCGAGGGACGCGGCGGTGACGCGGTCGCTGTTGCGCAGCAGCGTGATGAGCAGCCCGCCGAAGGTGACGGCGTCGGCGAGGTGGTAGTGGTCCTCCAGGAGCGGGGGCGCGACCGGCCAGTCCTGGGGGGTGCCGGCGTCCTGGAAGCGGGAGATGTACCAGACGTTCCACTCGTCGAACGAGATGTTGATCTTCTTGCGGGACTTGAGCCGGGCCCCGACGTGATCGGCGGTGGCGATGACGGAGGAGATGAAGTACTCCATGTCGGTGGAGCTGGCCAGGAAGCTGCCGAGGTCGCCGTCCTTCTCCTCGTAGTAGGCGTGGCAGGAGATGTAGTCGACCAGGTCGTAGGTCTCCTCCAGCACCTCGGCCTCCCACGAGCCGAAGGTGGGCATGCTGGAGCTGGAGCTGCCGCACGCGACGAGCTCCAGCTTCGGGTCCACCATGCGCATGGCGCGGGCGGTCTCGGCGGCGAGGCGGCCGTACTCGCGGGCGGTCTTGTGGCCGGTCTGCCAGGGGCCGTCCATCTCGTTGCCCAGGCACCACATCCTGATGTCGTGCGGCTCCTTGGCGCCGTTGGCGATCCGCAGGTCGGACAGCGTGGTGCCGGAGGGGTGGTTGGCGTATTCGAGCAGGTCGAGGGCTTCGGCGATGCCGCGGGTACCGAGGTTGACGGCCATCATGGGCTCGACGCCGGCCTTGCGGCACCAGCGGACGAACTCGTCGACGCCGACCTCGTTCGTCTCGGTGCTGTGCCAGGCCAGGTCGAGGCGGCGGGGGCGGTCGGCGACGGGGCCGATGCCGTCCTCCCAGCGGTAGCCGGAGACGAAGTTGCCGCCGGGGTAGCGGACGGTGGAGACGCCGAGCTCTCTGGTGAGGTCGAGGACGTCGCGGCGGAAGCCGTCCGCGTCGGCGGTGGGGTGGCCGGGCTCGTAGATGCCGGTGTAGACGCAGCGCCCGAGGTGCTCGACGAACGTGCCGAAGGTGCGCCTGCTGACGGGAGCGACCTTGAAGGCGGGGTCGAGGGTGAGCTTGGCCTGGTGCACGGGGGCGACTCCCTGTTTCGCGGGCGTTACGTGGTCCCGATTGTTAGCGTTATCACCGGACGGGGTCAAGAGGGCGGGGGTCACCGCAACCGGTTGCGGGACGGACCCTTGACAGGCTGCTTGTTACCGCTAACACTCGGGTAACCCCACAGAAACATCGGGGTCCACGCGGCGGTCCCCGCGACCCGGACGGCCCGCCCACGCCTGCCTCCGCACCGTTTGCGAGAGGCCCATTCACGGCTGCCCTGAACCTCCGGATGTTAGCGAGAACATGGCCAAGCGAAAGGGCTTGGTGAAGGAAGAGGCCCCAGTGCACGGTCCCCCCGACATCACCCGCCGGCACCTTCTCGGCGGCAGCCTCGCCCTGCTCGGCGCCGCCGCCACGGGGTGCGCGATCCCCGTGGGCTTCGGCTCGTCCCAGACCCGCGTGCGGTACTGGCACTTCCTCGGCGCCAGCGACGGCATCATCATGAACAAGATGGTCCAGGCGTTCGCCAAGGACACCCCCGACGTCTTCGTCGAGGAGAACGTGCTCGCCTGGGGCGAGCCGTACTACACCAAGATCGCCATGGCGGGCTCCGGCGGGCGCTCCCCCGACCTGGCCACCTTCCACCTGGCCCGGCTGGCCGGCATCGGCGCGGGGCGCATCCTCGACCCGATCAACGTCAAGCTGCTGGAGGAGGTCGGCCTCAAGGCCGCCGACTTCAGCCCGCCCATCTGGGAGCGGGCGCACCTCGACGGCGTGCTGTACGCGATCCCGTTCGACGCCCACCCGATGGTGCTCTACTACAACACCGACATCTGCCGGAAGGCGGGGCTGCTCGGCCCCGACGGCAAGCTCGTCCCCACCAAGGGGGTGGACGAGCTCTTCGCCCAGCTCACCAAGGCCAAGGACGCCATGGGCGGCAAGCCGCCGCTCGCCTTCGACGCGCTCGGCCTCGGCACCGTCGGCCCGTGGCGGGTGTGGCAGACCCTGTACGCGCAGAGCGGCGGCACACTGCTGTCGGACGACGGGACCAGGATCACCATCGACGACGCCAGGGCGCTGGAGGCGCTGCGGCTGATGCGGCGGCTCGGCCAGGAAGGGCTGTGCGACTGGCGCACCGACTACGGCGCCTCCGTCGCCAACTTCACCAACGGCCAGGCGGCGTTCCTGTGGAACGGCGACTGGGAGACCACCGGCCTGAAGGAACGCAAGACGCCCTTCAGCATGACGCGCTTCCCCAACGTATTCGGCACCGGTGCGGCGCAGGCCGACTGCCACTCGTTCGTGCTGCCCCACCAGCGCAACCGGGACCCGGAGGTGGAGCGGGCCACGTACCGGTTCATCGCCTACCTCGTCAAGAACAGCGCCGACTGGGCGGTGGCCGGGCACGTGCCCGCGTACCTGCCCGCGCTGGAGGAGCCTGAGTACCTCGCGTTGCAGCCGCAGTCCGAGTACCGCTCGGTGATCACCGAGGTGGCGCTCGATCCGCAGGTGTGGTTCGCCGGCTCGGCCTCGCGGATGTGGATCGAGTTCGGCGAGGCGTTCTCGCCGATCATCGGCGGCACCCGGACCCCCGAAGAGGGCCTGGCCGCCGCCAAGGCCGCGCTGTCCCGCCTGCTCGCCGCCCCGAACCCCTTCCCTGACGAGGAGCGCGCATGACAACGACCGTCGCGGCGCCCGCGACCGCCGCCCCCGTCGCCACGCCCAAGGTCCGGCGCGGCTGGACGCAGCACGGGATGGTGTTCGTGGCGCCGTTCCTGCTGATCTACGTGGCCTTCCTGGTCTGGCCGACCCTGCTCGGCTTCCAGATGAGCCTGTCGAGCGTGAACATCGCCGGCGGCAACAACCACTTCGTCGGCTTCGGCAACTACCTTGAGGCGTTCGGCGACCCGCGCATGTGGCACTCGCTGTGGAACACGCTGGTCTTCACGGTGCTGAGCACGGTGCCGCTGGTGTTCCTCGGGCTGGTGTTCGCGCTGCTGGTGCACAACCTGCGGTTCATGCAGTGGCTGTGGCGGCTGTCGTTCTTCGGCCCGTTCCTGCTGCCGTCGGCGGTCGTGTCGATCCTGTGGCTGCAGATGATCTACCCGGCCGGCTACGGCCTGATCAACGGCACGCTCGGCACCGACGTGCTGTGGCTCGGCGACCCGTCCGTGGCCATGTGGTCGATGGTGCTGACCACCGTCTGGTGGACGGTCGGCTTCAACTTCCTGCTCTACCTGGCCGCCCTGCAGTCGATCCCGCAACATTTGTACGAGGCCGCCGCCATCGACGGCGCCACCGCCTGGGACAAGCTGCGCTCCATCACCCTGCCGCTGCTCGGCCGCACCACGGCGCTGATCGTGGTGCTGCAACTGGTGGCCTCGCTGAAGGTGTTCGACCAGATCTACCTGATGACCGGCGGCGGCCCGCAGGACGCCACCCGCCCGATCATCGAGTACGCCTACGACGTCGGCTTCACCGGCTACCGCACCGGTTACGCCTCGGCCGTGTCGTACATCCTGTTCGCCCTGATTGTCATCGTCTCCCTGGCGCAGCTCCGGCTGTTCCGCAAGCGCGAGGAGGTCGCGTCATGACCAAGCGGTTCAGCTGGGGCCAGGTCGTCCTGCTGGTGATCGCCCTGGCGCTGGCGGCCGTCTGGCTCGCCCCGATCCTGTGGGCGGTGGCCACCTCGGTGAAGCCCGAGACGGAGACCACCAAGATCCCGCTGCAGTGGTTCGGCAGCGAGATCACCTTCGACGCGTACGCGCTGGTGCTCGGGACCGGAGGCATCGTCAAGTGGGCGATCAACTCGACCGTCACCGCCGTCATCGTCACGTTCCTGACCGTGCTGTTCTCGGCGATGGCGGCGTACGGGTTCGCGCGCACCCAGTTCAGGGGCCAGCGGGCGCTGCTGGCGCTGATCCTGGCCGGGATCATGGTGCCGCCGCAGGTGCTGATCGCGCCGCTGTTCGCGGAGATGGTCGCGCTGGGGCTGGTGGACACGTGGTGGGCGATCATCCTGCCGCAGGTGGCGGCGCCGCTGATCGTCTACATCCTGGTGAAGTTCTTCCAGGACGTGCCGCCGGAGCTGGAGCAGGCCGCCTTCGTGGACGGGGCCGGGCGGTGGCGGGTCTTCTTCACCATCGTGCTGCCGCTGTCGCGCCCGGTGCTGGCCGCCGTGTCGATCTTCACGTTCATCACGACCTGGAACAACTTCCTGTGGCCGTTCCTCGTCTCGACCGACCCGAACACGATGACGCTGCCGGTCGGGCTGGCGAACGTGGTGCAGGGGACGTTCGGCCTGCGGTACGCGCAGATCATGGCGTCGGTGGTGCTGGCCGGGCTGCCGCTGCTCGTCGTGTTCGTGATGTTCCAGCGGCAGATCGTGCGGGGCGTGGCCCACACCGGGCTCGCCGGCCAGTGAGCGGTCAGCGGGCGGGGGCGAGGCGTTCGTAGCAGTCGTAGTTGCGCTGGGCCACGATGCGGCCGTCGCGGAACTCCAGGAAGGTCGCGATGTGGGCACGCAGGACGTGGCCCGCGGGCAGGTCGCCCAAGGGGACGGCAAGGGTGCCGGTCCACGTCACCTCCAGGGCGACCTGGTCGCCGAACGCGACCGCGTTCCGCACGTCGAAGCGCTGCTCGCTGATCGTCCTGGCCCCGCGCTCGGCCGCCGCGCGCAGGCCGTGCAGGTCGCGGACCACGCCGTCGGGGAAGAGCAGGTTGGGCAGCTCGTGGTGGACCACGTCGGGGTGGAGGTAGGGCTCGGCGCTCGCACCGACGGAGACGGCTTCGTGGTAACGGACGGCGATATCGATGTTCGGATGCCGCTGCATATGCACAACCGTAGTTGCACAACCTTGGTTGTCAAGGGCAGGATGGCAGGCATGTCCGTCGATCTGTACGAGCTCGACCTCGGCACCCTCGCCCTCTTCGTCGGCTCGGCCGCCGCCGAGGCGGTGCAGAAGGAGCTGGCCGCTCACGGGTTCGACGGGCTGCGGGTCTCCCACGGCTACGTCTTCCAGCACCTCGTCGAAGACCTTCCCCGCACCATCGGGGAGCTGGCCCGCAAGATGGAGGTCACGCAGCAGGCGGCGTCCAAGGTGGTGGCCGAGCTGGAAGGGCTCGGATACGTCGAGCGCGTGCCGGATCCGCGTGACGCGCGGATCCGGCGGGTGCGGCTGACCGGGCGCGGGCACGCGGCGGTGGGCGCGGCGCGGCGAGCCCGGGCGGCGCAGGAGGAGCGGCTGGTGGCGCGGGGCGGGCGGGAGCGGCTGGAGGAGTGCCGGGCCGTGCTCGCCGAGCTGCTCGAAGAGCTGAGCGGGGCAGGCGCCGTCCGGCGCCGCGAGGTCCGCCCACCCCGCTGAACCTTCCCGACCGCCCGTCGTCCCGGCTACGCCCGCCCGCCGCACCCACCCGGCGGCACCGGCTTCGGCCGTCGCCACGCCCCTGGCTCCGTAGCGCTCGGCCAAGCCTTGTGCGGGACGCGCCCTTCCGGGGCGTGCCGGCCGCGTGCCGACGGCCGCGGTGCGGCGGCCCTGAGGTCAGTCCTGGTGGACGAGCAGGACGAACGTGCGGGCGTACGACAGGCCGGTGGCCGGGCGGGGCCAGCCGAGTGCCGCCAGCGCGCGCGAGCCCGCCTCGTGCCGGGCGCCGTTGACGCGGATCTCGGCCGTCTCGGTGCCGTCGCCGCCGCCGAAGAACGCCTTGACCCCCACCAGGTGCTCGCGTTCGAGGCTGCCCTTGAGCGCGGGCGCCAGGTGCGGCAGCAGGACGTGCTGCACCGCCCACCCCTGCACGGCGTCGTGCTCGTCGCCGGTGCCCCAGCCGACGATGCCGCCGTGGACGGCGTGCCAGCCGGGGAAGCCGTCGGGGTCGTCCGGGGCGAAGTGGGCGGCGCGCGAGCCGTCCTGGACGAGGAGCTCCAGCAGGGCGACGCCGGTCGTGCCGAGCCACATCGTGATCGCCCGGTCGAGGGACTCCTCGATGGTGGCGCCGTAGCCGGTCACGCAGTCGGAGATCGTGGTCTCGTGCGGGCGGTCGACGTTCAGCACGAAGTCGAGGTCGAGGTGGGCGGGGCTGCCGGTGTGGTCGGGGCCCAGCCGGACGGCGAGCGTGCCCGGGCCTTTGGCCAGGCCGTCGCGGACCTGCCAGGGTTGTCCCATGGCGGCGCTCAGGTGCTCGGCCACCATGTCGAGCACCACCTCGTCCGCCGGCCGTACATCGTCCATGCCGCCACCCCTCGCCTCGTCCCCCTGTAAGGCTACCGTTGTTGATCATGTGGTGGGGGTGGTGCGCCCGTCCGGTCGTTGCCAGGGAACTGCCAGGAACGCGAGGTAGTCTGCCTCGGCATGAACTGGCCCTGTGATCCTGTTCCCGCCGGTCACGACCCTCGTCCGGGCCGCACGCCGTGAAGATCCGCTACCTCATGCTGCACGCCTACGGCATGGGCGGCACCATCCGCACGGTGGTCAACCAGGCGAACGCGATGGCCGCCGCCGGCCACGACGTCGAGCTGGTCAGCCTCGTACGGCGGCGCGAGCACCCCCAGTTCGTCCTGGACCCCCGCATCACCCTGACCACGCTGGTCGACCAGCGCGGCGGCCGGCAGCCGGACTCGATCGCGCGCAAGGCGTGGCGCCGGGTGCGCGGGAAGATCGTGCCGCGCGGCGAGTTCGCCGCCGACTACTTCACCGAGCGGGTCGAGTGGGCGGCCATGGAGTACGTGTCGGGGCTGCGTGACGGCATCCTGGTCACCACCCGGCCCGCGCTGAACCTGATCTCCGCCCGCCGTACCCCCAGGACGGTCATCCGCGTCGCCCAGGAGCACATGAACCTGTCGGCCTACCCCGACACCATCCGCAGGGAGATCGCCCGCCACTACGGCCGCTTCGACGCGATCACCGTGCTGACCCGCACGAACCGCCTGGAGTACCAGCGGCTGCTGCCCGGCACCCCGATCGTGCAGATCCCGAACGCCGTGCACAAGGCCGACCAGGAACCGTCCCGTCAGGTGAACCCCGTCGTGGTCGCCGCCGGACGGCTGGTGCCGCAGAAGGGGTTCGACCTGCTGATCCAGGCGTTCGCGCAGGTCGTGCCCGAGCATCCGGAGTGGCGGCTGCGCATCTTCGGCACGGGGCCGCGCAGGGGGCAGCTCGCCGGGCTGGTCGAGCAGTACGGGCTGGGCGGGCACGTGTCGCTGCCCGGGCGGACCGACCGGCTGGACAAGGAGCTGACCGCCGCCTCCGTGTACGCGCTCAGCTCCCGCTTCGAGGGCCTGCCCATGGTGATGATCGAGGCGATGACGCACGCGCTGCCCGTCGTCGCCTTCGACTGCCCGACGGGGCCCAAGGACGTCCTGACCGACGGGGTGGACGGGGTGCTGGTGCCGCCCCGGGACGTGGACGCGCTGGCCGCCGCCCTCAACCGGGTCATCGCCGACCGCGACCTGCGGGTGCGCATGGGGCGGGCGGCGCGGCGGGCGTCCCGGGCGTACGCGCCTGAGCACGTGATGCCGCTGTGGGAGGACCTGTTCGCGGAGCTGGCGGCGGGCGAACGCATCGCCGACGACTTCTGGCCCGGCCGCTGACGGTCACCTTCTGGTCCGGTCGTTGATGGTCACCTTCGGGTCCGGCCGTTGACGGTCACCTTCGGGCCCGGCCGCTGACGGTCACCTTCGGGTCCGGCCGCTGAAGGTCACCGGAAGCTCTCGCGGATCTTGGGGCTCCTGGTTAGGCTCGGTGATCCACGCATCCCCCTTCGCGCCGTAACGGAGTCGCCGTGACGACCGAGTTCGACACCTCCAAGCCCTCCCCCGCCCGGATCTACGACTACATCCTGGGCGGCAAGGACAACTTCGCCGCCGACCGGGCCTACGCCGACCAGGTCATGCAGGTGTTCCCCGAGGGAGGCGAGCTGGCCTGGGCCAACCGGCGGTTCATGTGGCGGTCCGTACGCCACTGCGCCGGGCAGGTGGACCAGATCGTGGACATCGGCACCGGCATCCCCACCGCCCCGAACGTCGCCGAGGTGGCGGCCGAGGTGAACCCGGACGCGGTCGTGGTCGGCGTCGACAACGACCCCGTCGTGCTCTCCCACAGCCGGGCCCTGGTGAAGGGCGACGGCGTGCACATCGTGCCCGGGGACGTACGCGAGCCCGAGCGCGTCATGGCCGACCTCGCCGGGATCGTGGACTGGTCGCGTCCCGTGGCGCTGGTGCTCATCGCGGTGCTGCACTTCGTCTCGGAGGAGGAGGACCCGCACCGCGTGGTCGCCGCCTTCCGCGAGCGGATGGTGCCGGGGAGCCTGCTGGTGCTGTCGCACGCGACGTTCGAGGGGGTGAGCGAGGCGACGCTGGAGCGGATCAGGACGGTGAACGCGAACGCGCCCGTGCCGCTGCGGCTGCGGCCCGTCGCGGAGATCGAGTCGCTGTTCAAGGGCACGGAGCTGATCGAGCCGGGGCTCGTGGACGTGCACGAGTGGCGCCCCGACGACGACTCGGGCCGCCGGATCGACCTGCGGGTGGTGGGCGGCGTGGGCCGGATCGTCTGACGCTTCCGGAAAAAGATTTACCCTTCCCGATTCCCTCGCCCCCATAAGGGCTTTTGGCACGATATTTCATGCTTTTCGTCAAGAGCACGCCAAGTGGGGCGGCATTCTGTCCCGTATGCGTATTCGGAAGGCTTTTCTGGCCGCCATGGCAGGCGCGCTTGCCCTGGTCACCGGGCTGACCGCGCCTGCGCATGCCGGCGTCACCACCGCCCCGGCCACCACCCCCGACGCGCCCGCCGTTTACGGCCGGGCCGCCTATTTGCTGGACGCCTCGTCGGGCGAGACCCTGCTCGACAAGGACGGCACCGAACGCATGCCGATCGCCAGCCTCACCAAGACCATGACCGCGTACGTCGTCCTCCAGACCGCGAAGCCCACGGACGTGGTGCGGATCTCGGCCGAAGACGCCGCGTACGCGGAGGACGGCGGCGGCACGACCGCCGATCTGCGCCCCGGCGACCGCCTCACGGTCGGCGAGCTGCTGTACGGCCTGATGCTGCCCTCCGGCGCCGACGCCGCCCACGCGCTCGCCCGCACGTACGGACCGGGCGTGCGCGGCTTCGTCGCCAGGATGAACGCCACCGCGCGCGCCCTCGGCATGAACGACACCCACTACGTCAACGCCGACGGCCTGCCCACGCCCGGCGGCGACGGCTACTCCACCGCCCGGGACCAGGCCGTCCTCGCCGCCAAGGCGCTGCGCGTACCGCTCATCAAGGAAGTGGCCGGCACCCAGCGGCACTACCTGGACGCCACCCGCGAGCACCGCTCCTACTCCTGGCGCAACACCAACCGGCTGCTCGGCACGCCCGGCGCGATCGGCCTGAAGACCGGCTTCACGCGCGCCGCCGGCTACTGCCTGGCGTTCGCCGGCGAGTCGGACGGGCGGATGCTGGTCGGCATCCTCCTGGACGAATCCGTCTCCAGCCGCCGCTTCAGCACGGCCGAGGCCCTGCTCTCATGGGGCTCCACCCGCCAGTCCGCCTGAGTCGCCACCTTGGAACTCCCCTCGGCCACCCCGCCTCGCCAGGGCATGGACCCCGTTGATCCCTTGGGCTAGTTTGCCCGACATGAAGCTTCGAACCGCGTTAGGTGCGCTGTCAGCGGCCCTCGTGCTCACCGCCGCCCCGCTCCCCGCCCACGCCGGAACGCCGCAGCTCGGCTGGGACCTCAAGGAGACGGGAGTGACCGCCCGCCTGCGCGGCCTGTCCCCCGTCAGCCGGAACGTGGTCTGGGCCTCCGGCTCCGGCGGCACCGTGCTGAGGACCACGGACGCCGGACGTACCTGGCAGAACGTCTCCCCGCCGGACACGGCCGCGCTCCAGTTCCGCGACATCGAGGCGTTCGACGCGAACCGGGCCGTGGCCCTGTCCATCGGCGAGGGCACCGACTCGCGCGTCTACCGCACCGAGGACGGGGGCCGCACCTGGGCGGAGACGTTCAGGAACGACGAGCCGCGCGCCTTCTACGACTGCCTGGCCTTCTTCGACCGCCGCCACGGGCTGGCCATGAGCGACCCGGTGGACGGCCGCTTCCGCATCCTGTCCAC
Organism: [Actinomadura] parvosata subsp. kistnae; assembly: GCF_900323885.1. GTDB lineage: Bacteria > Actinomycetota > Actinomycetes > Streptosporangiales > Streptosporangiaceae > Nonomuraea > Nonomuraea composti. The sequence continues at coordinate 310,402 of NZ_OOHJ01000015.1, forward strand.
GTCCGACGGCGGACGGACCTGGCAGGTGCTGCCACCGGACGGCATGCCGCCGGCCCTGCCCGGCGAGGCCGGGTTCGCGGCGAGCGGCCAGTGCCTGGTGACGTCCGGCGGCCGTGACGCGTGGCTGGCCACCGGCGGAGCCGAACGATCCCGCGTCTTCCACTCCCGGGACCGCGGCCGCACCTGGACCGTCACCGACACGCCCATCCCCGCCGGCGACCCGGCCCGCGGCGTCTTCGGCCTCGCCTTCCGCGACCCCCGCCACGGGATCGCCGTCGGCGGCGACTACCGCCCCGACCAGCAGTCCCCCAACGCCGGCGGCACCACCCGCGACGGCGGCACCACCTGGCGCCCCTCCTCCGCTCCCCCACCCGCCTACCGCTCAGGCGTCGCCTGGCTCCCCCACCTCCCCCACGCCGCCATCGCCGTCGGCCCGTCCGGCAGCGACGTGACGTACTCGGGCGGCCGCACTTGGACCACCTTCGACACCGGCTCCTTCGACACGATCGCCTGCACCCCCGACCTCTCCTGCTGGGCTTCCGGCGACCAGGGCCGCCTCGCCCGACTCACCCTCAAGTAACCCCCCCACGGCACCGAGCCCGCACGCCCCGCCCTGAACCGCCCAGGACGGGTTCGGCCCGGTCAGCCCCACGCTCGGGTGACGAGCGACTGGGACGGCGACAGCGAAGCACGAGCGGGCGCGGTGCAGCGACACGGGCGGAGGCGCGGCCACCGCCACGACGCGACGCGGCGGCGCACACGCGGCGGCACACGCGCGGGAGGGCACGGGGCGCGAGCAGCGCACAAGCCGTGCGGCAGTGCGGGCGGCGCAATGGCACACGGGCCGAGGCGAAGCAACCCGAGCGAACAGGCGGCGCAGACCGGAGCAGGCACCTCATGGGCGCGGGCCATGCGGCGGCGCGACCAGCGAGCAGCGCCATGCGCAGCCGACACGACCACCACGACGAGCGCGCAGCGCGGCACGGCGGTGCGGGTGAACGGCGCGGTGCGGTGCGGACGGGGTGAAACGCGGGCGGTGGTGGGGTTAGCGGACGTCGTGGGGGCGGAACTGGATGCTGATGCGGGGGCCCGACGGGCGGCTGGTCTTGGGGATGGCGTGTTCCCACGTGCGCTGGCAGCTGCCGCCCATCACGATCAGGTCCCCGTGCCCCAGGTCGTGGCGGAGTGAGGGGCCGCCTCCGCGGGGGCGGAGCAGGAGGGAGCGGGGGCTGCCGACCGAGATGATGGCGACCATGGTGTCTTCGGCGCTGCCGCGTCCGATCGTGTCGCCGTGCCAGGTCACGCTGTCGCGGCCGTCGCGGTAGAAGCAGAGGCCGGCCGTGCGGAACGGCTCGCCCAGCTCCTCGCCGTAGTGGGCGTCGAGGGCGCGCCGGGCGTCGTCGAGGAGCGGGTCGGGCAGCGGCTCGCCTTCGTCGTAGAACTTGAGGAGCCGGGGCACGTCGACGACCTTGTCGTACATGCGGCGCCGCTCGGCCCGCCACGGCACGCGCTCGGCGAGGCGCTCGAACAGGGTGTCGGCGCCGGTGAGCCAGCCGGGCCGCAGGTCGATCCAGGCGCCGTGGGCGAGGTGGGTGCGGCGGACGGTGCCGCCGAGCGGGCCGAGGCCGAGCTCCTCGTCGAGGGCGAGCAAAGATGCTTGGAACGCGGCTGTCATGGTGTCGAGTGTATGCGATACTTCAAACACGCATTCGATTTGGGGGAAGCGACTTTTTCGATCGACAGGTCGTGCCAGTCTGGTGGGCACCGGATATGAGTGGCGTCGCCCCTCGGCCCGCACCGGAGGTGAAGAGGCCACCCACCGCTTCGTCACGCGAAGGAGCAGGCCATGCTCACCACGCACTACCTTCCGGGATCCCCCTGCTGGGTCGACGTCGGCACGCCCGACGTGGAGGCGTCGACGTCGTTCTACACCCGGCTGTTCGGGTGGGGCTCCGTCTCGCTGGGGCCCGAGCACCGGCACTACCGCTTCTGCCAGGTCGACGGCCGGACGGTCGCCGGCATCAGGCCGCAGACGCCGGCCGGGGGCGCCGCGTCCTGGCTCACGTACTTCCAGGTGCTCGACGCCGACTCCGTCGCGAAGACGATCGAGCAGGCGGGCGGCACCGTTCTGGCCGCCCCGGCCGACATCGAGGGGCAGGGGCGGATGGCGGTGTTCGCGGATCCGGCCGGGGCGGCGTTCGCGGTCTGGCAGCCCGGCGCGACGAAAGGGCTCGGGCTGGTCACCGACGCGGGCTCGCTGGGCTGGGTCGAGCTGTACGCGCCGGATCCCGTCGGCATCCGCGCCTTCTACCAGTCGGTGTTCGGGTGGCGCATCGAGGATCTGCCAATGGGCGACCTGTCGTACCCGGTGATCTCACCCGCGGAGGGCGACGAGTCGTCGGCGGCGGCCGGCATCGCCCAGCTCCAGGCGGGTGACCAGCCGCACTGGCTGCCGTACTTCGAGGTGCCCGACTGCGACGGCACGGTGGCGCAGGCGCAGCGGCTCGGCGCGGTGACGCAGTCTCCGGCGATGACGACGGAGGGGGTGGGGCGGATGGCGTTCCTGGCCGATCCGTTCGGCGCCAGGTTCGCGGTGATCACCAGCAGCGTCTGACGGGTCGGCGTCAATCGGCAGGGATCCTGGGGGATGGCGCTGATCCGCAGGATCGCGGGGAGGGTCGGCGCTGATCGGCAGGAGCGCGCGCAAGGTCCGCGGTGATCGCCGGCGGCGTGTGCGAGGTCCGCGGTGATCGCCGGCGGCGTGTGCGAGGTATGCGGTGATCGCCCGCGGCGTGTGCAAGGCCGGCGGTGATCGCTGGCGGCGTGTGCAAGGCCGGCGGGGATCGCCGGCGGCGGGTGCAAGGCCGGCGGTGATCGTCAGAAACGCGCACAAGGTCGGCGGTGGCGTGTGGCAGGTCGCGGGTGATCGCGGACGGCGCCTGCTGGAGGGATGGCCGGCGATCGCCGGTGGCGTTTGAAGGGTGTCGGTCGGCCTGCGCGCACGCAGTTCGCGCAGGCCGACCCTTCCCCGTGCGGGTGATTGCCCAGCTCAGGGGCCTGGCGCGGGTACTCATTCCCTCCAGGACGCCCTGCTAACGCGCGCGCCACACCGCACTCCTGTAACGTCATGCATGTGTTAGCCCGTTACATGGCCGGAGCGGTGGTGGCCCGCACCGGGGATGAGATGTCCGGGCCTGCCCTGCTCGTCACGGGGCTGGCCATCACCGGGTCGCCCCTGCTGGCGTCGTCGGTGCTGGCGGGGCTGACCGTGTCGGCCGCCGTCGGGGGGCCGCTGCTCGGGGTGCTGCTCGACCGGGCGCGGCGGCCTGGCCGGGTGCTGGGGTGGTGCCTGGCCGGGTACGCGGGCGGGCTGCTGCTGGTCGTCGGCGGGATGGCGGCGGAGGTGCACGGCGCCGTTCTGGTGGGGGTCGCGGTGGTCACCGGGTTGCTGGGGCCTGCGCTCACGGGCGGGTGGACGGCGCAGCTTCCCTCGGTGGCGGGGCCGGAGCGGCTGGCGCGGGCGACGGCGTTCGACTCGATGAGTTACAACGTGGCGGGGCTGGCCGGGCCCGCGCTCGCCGGGGTGGTCGCGGCCGTGGGGGGTGGTGTCGCGGCGGCGGTGGTGAGCGTCGTCCTGCTGGTCGCCGCGTTGCCCGCCGCCTACGGCCTGCCCGCGGCCGGCGCCGGGTCCACGACCGGACGCCCGGCGCGCGGTGGCGGGGGGTGGCGGGTGGTCCGGGAGGAGGTGCGGGCCGGGTTCCGGGTGATCGTGGCGAACGTGGCTCTGCGGCGGGCCACCCTCGCGTCCATGGTGTCGATCTGCGGGGTGGCCATGATGGTCGTGTCCGCCCCGGTGCTCGGTGCCCGGCTCAGCGGTGAGAGTGGTTACGGAGCGTTGCTGCTGGCCGTCGTCGCCGCGGCCGGGCTGGTGGCCAACGCGGCGCTGGCCGCGTCCCCGCGCGGGCCGGAGCTGGTGCAGGCGGTGGGGACGGCGGTGCTGGGGGCGGGGATGGTGGTGATGGCCGGCTCCGGGACGTTCTGGGTGGCCGCGCTGGGGGCCGCCGTGGCGGGTGCGGGTGAGGGGCCGCAGCTCACCGCCCTCTTCGCGGTACGTCACCGGGAGGCGCCCGCCCGGCTGCGTGGCCAGGTGTTCACCACGGGCGCCAGCATGAAGGTCACCTCGTTCGCGATCGGGTCGGCGCTGGCCGGGCCGCTGGCCGCGTACTCGGTGGGTCTCACGCTGCTGGCCGGGGCGGCGCTGCAGGTGCTCGCCGTCGCGGTGCTCGCCGCCCCGCTGCTCCGGCGGGCCGGGCATCAGTAGGCTCCGCTGTTCGGGCCGGGCCGGACATCAGTAGGCTCCGCTGTTCAGGGCGGGCCGGGCGGGAGGTGCGTCCCGCCGTTCAGGCAAGGATCGGTGGGAGGGGAGCCTCAGCGGGTGGTGCGGGAGCGGTGGGCGGCGACGCGTTCCCTGGTGGCGCAGCGGGTGCTGCAGTAGCGGCGCGGGCTGCCGCCCCCCACGTCCAGGAACGGTCGCCCGCAGCCGCTCGACGCGCACAGCCCGCCGGGCACCCGCTGGTGGTCGGCGAGCAGCACCGCCAGGGCCATCGCCGACGACGTCAGGAACCACTCCCCCCAGGGGGCGTCGTCGCCGCTGTCGACGTGGAGGTGCCAGGTCGTCGAGCCCGCGTGGCTGGTGAGCCGGGGCGGCCGGGCGGACTCGGCAAGGATGCGGTTGAGCAGGGCGGCCGCCTCGCCGGCGTCGGCCGCGCCCAGCACGTCGCGCAGGCGGGCCGCCGCGGCCCGCATCGCCGCCACGTCGTCCTCTCCCAGGCCGAGCTCCCCGGTCCCGCCGTCCTCGCCCAGGCCGTGCTCGCCCCGCCCGGGCTCGCCCAGGCCGAGCTCCCCGGTCCCGCCGTGCTCGCCCAGGTCGTGCTCGCCCCGCCCGGGCTTGCCCGAGCCGAGCTCCCCGGTCTCCCCGTGCTCACGCAGGATCCGGGTCACGGACGCGACCGACGGCCGTTCGTACAGCAGCTCCACGCACAGCTCCACGGCCCGCACGGCCATCGCCTTGGCCGAGTACACCTTCACCCGTGCAGCGTATGCATCCGCGCGGCCGATGCCGAGTCAGCCGCCGCAGGCCGCGAAGACGAACGAGTCGGGCAGCACCGTGTACCGGTCCCTGACCCGCACGGCGCCCGTCTCCGTGTCGATCTGCACGATCGTCATCCGGGTGGTGCCGGAGGCGTCGCTGGTCAGGTGGGCGGTGACCTGGTCGTCGGCGGTCCAGTCGAGCATCTGGAGGTCGCCGGCGGGCAGCTTGACGCGCTTGCGGCCGGCGATCTGGTCGCCGTCCGCGTCGTACGTCACCAACTCGGCCTTGGAGCCGGTCACCAGGCTCGCGACGGTGCGGCCGTCGCCGGCCAGGGCCTGCGGCACGTTGGAGACGATGACCTGGGGCGGGGTGGCCCGCCGCAGCTCCTCGCCGGTGTCGCTGTAGACGACCAGCTCGGTGACGTTCTCGGCGCCGGTGGTGGTGGTGAGGACCTCGCCGCCGTCGCCGCTGAAGCCGAGCACGGTCAGCTCGGCGGGCAGGGTGCCGAGCAGGTCGCCGGTCCGCGTGTCGAAGACGCGTGTGCCGGCCGGTTTCTCGCCGCCGACGACCGCGGCAAGGCGGGCGCCGTCGTCGGACAGCAGCAGCGTCACGTCGTACTGCGCCACCTTGGGCAGCGCGCCGGCGGCGAGCCGCTGGACGCCGCCGCCGAGTGTCCGCACGGCGAGGCGGCCCTGCTTGGTGAAGTACGCGACGTGCCGCCCGTTCCCGCTGACCGCGATGGGGGCGGGGGTGTAGCGGTTGGAGGTGCCGTCGGCCTCCTTGGCGACGCCCTGGGCGTCGGGCAGGGTGGCGCGGCGGCCGTCGTGCATGACGAGCCGCCAGTCGCCGCAGGCGCGCTGGCCGCCGCCCTTGACGGGGCAGGCCTTGATGGAGGCGTACCGGATGGAGTCGTCGTGGGCCGCGTGCGCGGGCGCCGGCCAGGCGAGGGCCGAGGCGACGGTCAGAGCTGTGAGGATCCTGATGCGCATGCCGGTCACTCCCCCGCCGCGGCGAACGCGTAGTTCTCGCCGATCTTGTACTGGTCGTCGTGCTCGATCCGGCCGGTGCCGGGGTCGACGGTGAGCACCCGTACCACCGCCGAGTTGCCCGTGCTCGCGGTCCTGGTGTAGGTGGCCCTGAGCAGGTCGCCGTCCCACCATGCGCTCGACGGCTCGAAGTGCGGGCCGGCCGGCACGTCCACGCCCTCGGACAGCTCCCCCGTCGCCAGGTCGTACGTGCGGATCCGCGCCGGTTCCTTCCGCTCCGCGTCGCCCTGGACGAGCGCGGCCACCGTGGTGCCGTCCGCGGCCAGGGCCCAGGCGCCGGCGTTCGCGATGACCTGGGGCGGTGTGCGCCGGGTGGCGCCGCCGCCAGGGCGCAGGGCGTACAGGGTGGTGGTGTTGTCGCCGGCCAGCCGCGTGGCCAGCACCTCGTCGCCGTCGGCGCTGAGGCCGAGCACCCCGTACGCGGCCGGCACCGTGGCGGTCTCGCCCGTGGCGACGGTGATGACCTTGGACGGCAGGCGGTCGTCGGCGTCGTAGTAGTCGATCAGCACGCGCTCGCCCGACGGCGACAGCCTGACGGCCATCTCGTCGCTGCCGATGCCCTTGGGCCGGGCGTCCTCGGGCAGGACCTTGGCGGGGCCGCCGCTGACGGGCCGGACGACCAGCCGGTGGTCGCGGGCGCGTTCGTAGAGCAGGACGCGGCCGTCGCCGCTGACCGCGAACGTGCTCGCGAGGTGCGCCTCGCGCCCCTTGCCGTTCACGCCGCGGGTGGCGGCGCCGGGCACGGTGGCCTGGCCGCCGTCGCGCAGGCGCAGCCGCCAGGCGCCGCAGGGGTCGGTGTCCTGGCGTTTCTTGTCGTAGCAGCTCTTGATCCAGGCGACCCGGGCGGCCGGTGGCGCGGCGCGCGCGTACGCCGGGGTGGTGAGCCCGAGAGTGCCGATGACCGCGGGCGCGAGCAGCGCGGCGATCATTGAGGAGTGCCTCATGGCTGTGGTCCTTTCCGCTCACCTCCTTTGACCCGGACGAGGCGTGGCGGGTTGGTCACAACTCGGACTCGGGGCTTCAGAGCGGACGGCGGCCGGCGAAGCCGAGCTCGGTGCGGTGGTACCAGCCCAACTCCCGCTCCCCCTCGATCCAGCACAGCCGCACGGAGACGCCGTCGAGCAGCGAGGGGAAGTCGACGAGCACCGGCGCGATGCCCTTGACCTCGATGCCCTGCTCGCTCCACCCGCTGAGGATCTCCTCGATCCTGGCCTGCAGCCCTTTCAGCTCGGGCAGGCCGCCCAGCTCGGACCGGCCGCCGGTGCGCCGCTCGAAGTCGATCTCGGCCAGGTCGGCGCGGGCCGCGATGAGCTCCGCGGCCTCCCGCATGACGGCGGGGAGCAGCGCGCGGGCCTCGTCGAGGGTGAAGATCCGCTCCATGGGCTTACGTTAGCGGTTCGGCTCGTAGGCGTGGATGAGCAGCCGCTCGGCGTGGTCGAGGTAGTCGTCGAGGTAGGCGGCGGCCTCCTCGGGCCGCCCCGACTCGATGAGCCCGACCAGGATGCGGTTGCGTTCGAGGAACGGCTCGTGGAAGGCCCGCGGGTTCTCCATGACGTGGAAGACGAGGCGCAGCTCGGCGAGGAGCTGGCGCATGGTCTCGTCGATCCTGGGGCTCTCGTTGAGGGAGACGAGCGCCTGGTGGAAGCGGATGTTGGCGGTGCCGACGGCCTGCCAGTCGTCGCCGGCGGCGGCGCGCCGGGCGTCGGCCACCGCCTCCTTGATCACGGCCAGCGCCTCCTTGGACGGCTTGCGCCGCACGGCCGCGCCTTCCAGCACCCGCCGTACGCGGTAGAGGTCGAGGACGTCCTCGACGGACGGCAGCCGCACGAACACCCCGCGGTTGAGCCGGTGGTCGAGCAGCCGCTCGTGCCCGAGCAGCCGGAACGCCTCGCGCAGCGTGTTGCGGGACACGCCGAGTGCCTCGGAGATGGACTCCTCCGACAGCCGCTGGCCGGGCTGGAAGAAGCCTTCGCTGATGCGGTCGCGCAGGATGTCGGCCACCCTCTCGGCGGTGCTGCTGCGTCCCAGTCGGGGGCGGTCCTGGGAGAGATCAGCGACCACGTTATCCACATTTGACAGCGAATCATGGAGCAAACCTCTTGTCGAATTGTTCAACGATCCTTACGTTGATAAGAACCCCCCTCGAAACTCAAGGAGCGATCGGATGTCAGGCCCCACGCAACAGACGCGGCGGGTGATCCTCGCCAGCCTGATCGGCACCTCGCTGGAGTGGTACGACTTCTTCCTCTACACCACCGCGGCGACCCTGGTCTTCCCCAAGCTGTTCTTCCCGTCACTCGACCCGTTCAGCGCGACCCTGGCCTCGCTGACCACCAACGCCGTGGCGTTCGTGGCCAGGCCGCTCGGCGGCGTGGTGTTCGGGCACTTCGGCGACCGGGTGGGCCGCAAGACCGTGCTGGTCGTGACGCTGCTGGTGATGGGCGTCTCGACGTTCCTCATCGGCGTGCTGCCCGGCTACGCCGCCGTGGGCGTGCTGGCCCCGATCCTGCTCGCGGTGCTGCGGTTCGTGCAGGGGCTCGGGCTCGGCGGCGAGTGGGGCGGCGCGGTGATCATGTCGCTGGAGCACGGCGACGGGCGCCGGCGCGGCTTCAACGCGAGCTGGCCGCAGGTCGGCGTGCCCGCCGGCTACGTGCTCGCCACCGGCCTGCTGACGATCATGAACGTCACCATGTCCGACGCGGCGTTCCTGTCGTGGGGCTGGCGGATACCGTTCCTGCTGTCCGGGGCGCTGGTGTTCGTCGGCCTCTGGGTGCGGCTGCGGATCACCGAGTCGCCGCTGTTCGCCGAGGTCGAGCAGCAGGGCGCCAAGGCGAAGATGCCGCTGGTGGAGGTGCTGCGCACGCATCCGCGGGCCCTGCTGTCGGCCTTCACCGCCCGCATCGGGGTGGACGTCGCCTTCTACACCTTCACCGCGTACATCATCGTCTACATCACCGGCGAGCTGGGGCTGCCGCGCTCGTACGCGCTGAACGCCGTGCTCATCGGCTCGGCGCTGCAGCTCGCGCTGATCCCCCTGGCGGGCGCGCTGTCCGACCGGTACGGGCGGCGCCCCGTCTACCTCGTCGGCGTGGTCGGCGCGGCGGTGTGGGTGTTCGCGTTCTTCCCGCTGCTCGACACCAAGTCGTTCCCGCTGATCGCGCTGGCCGCCGTGGTGGCGCTGGTCACCCACGCCGCCATGTACGGGCCGCAGGCCGCGTTCATCGCCGAGCTGTTCAGCACGCGGCTGCGCTACAGCGGCGCCTCGATGGGCTACCAGGTCGCCGGCATCGTCGGCGGCGCGCTGGCGCCGGTCATCGCGCTGCAGCTCTTCGAGTCGTTCCAGTCCACGCTCGCCGTGTCGATCTACGTCGTGGTCGCGCTGGCGGTCACCGCCCTGGGCCTGGCCATCGCGCCGGAGACCAGGGACCTCAACCTGGCCGAGCCGCCCAGGTCCAAGGCGCCGCAGGTGGGGCCGTTCGCCTGAGCCCTGCCCGGCGCGCGGGAACGCCGCGAAAGGCGCGGGCGGCGGCTGCCACCGCCGCCCGCGCGGAAAGGGTCCGCATGAGAACAGCACTGGCCGTCATCGCCGCGCTCCTCGCGATCCCGCTGGTCATCGGGGTCGTCGGGGGCATGGAGAGCACGGGCGGCGGCGAGGTGGCCGTCGTACGCGACGGCGGGCCGCTCGACGACAACAAGGTCCGCCAAGTGATCGACCCCGGCTCGGGCCTGACCTGGACCGGTATGTGGTCCTCCGTCCACCTCTATCCGGCGCAGCAACGCTTCTACACGATCACCGCCGACGCCAAGCGCGCCACCACCCTCGGCGTGGACGTGGTGACGGTGCCCAGCAGCGACGGCGTGAACCTGGGCATCGAAGGCACCCTCTACTTCACGCTCAACCTGGACCACGAGACGCTGAAGACGTTCGACGACCGCTACGGCACCCGCACCTTCCGCACCCAGGGCGACACCGCGCTCTACCCGTGGGACGGCGACGAGGGCTGGGCCGCGTTCTTCGGCCAGGCCGTCCGTCCCGTGATCGACAACGCGCTGCGCGGCCAGATCGGCGCCATGCGCTGCGCGGAGCTGGTGCCCTCCTGCTCGCTGCTGGAGAGCTCCGCCCTCAAGCCGCAGGACAGCAACGCCAACATCGCCAAGGTGCAGGACGCGGTGAACGCCTCGCTGGCCCGCGACCTGCCCGCCACGCTCGGCGGCAGCTTCCTGACCGGCCTGCGGTTCACGCTGGCGAAGGTGACGTTGCCCGCCGACGTGCAGAAGGCCGTGGACCGGTCGCTGTCGGCCGCCGCCGCGGTCTCGGAGGCCGAGGCGAAGGTGGCGCAGGCCAAGGCCGAGGCGGAGGCGAACCGGGCCCGGCAGGACGGCTACGACAAATGCCCCGCCTGCGCCGAGATCGAGAAGCTCAGGTCGCTGCCGCAGGGCATCACCGTGTACGCCCCCGGCAACCCCCAGTCGGTCGTCATACCGTCCAGGTAGGGGCCAGGTAGGGGTTCGTGACGGAATCGCCATCGATTCCCAGAACAAGCAGCCGCGAAACGGCATAAACTGCGCGCCTGTGAGCCTGCCTGTACGTGAACGTTCCCCTCGGCCGGGCGGCGGTCGCCACCGCCGTCCCGTGCCCACGTCCTTGCCGCCCGACGCCCCCGTGCTCGTGCTCGCCACCCCCGGCGGCACCGCCGGCGTGGCCGAGGAGATCGCCGCCGTGGTACGCGTCGACAACCCGCAGATCGAGGTGCGTCTGACGAGCGTCACCGACCTGGCAGACTCCCTGCCCGCCGGCCGCGACGCCGTCATCGTCCCCCTGCTCACGTGGGAAGATCCCGCCGTCATGGCGGAGATCGGCAAGGCCGTCGCGGCCGCCGGCTCCGGCGCCGTCGTGACAGAGGCGCTCGGGCCGCACCCGCTGCTGGCCGAGGCCCTGCACATCCGGCTGGCCGAGCGCGGCCTGGCCAGGGCCGACCGCGTCCGCCTGCTGAACGTCTCCAGCCCCGTGGACGCCGTCATCCTCGCCACCGTCGGCGGCGAGCGGGCGGTGCACGCGCTTCAGGCCACCGCGGTGCTCCTCGCCTCCCGGCTCACGCTGCCGGTCGTCGCCGCGTCGCTGGACAGCGAGCCCGGCGTGCCCGTCGCCGCCCAGCGGCTGCGCGCCGCGGGCGCCGAACGGCTGGCCATCGCGCCCTGCCTGATCGGCCACGAGGCGCCCGCCGGCATCGTCGAGCAGGCCGCCGCCGCGATCAACGCCGGCCACGCCCAGCCGCTCGGCGCGCACAGCGCCGTCGCCGAACTTGTCGCCCGAGCTTACGGGAGTCAACTCGCCACTTGACAAGGGCTTGTAAAGATCACAGGAGTCGCGTTACCGTCTCCGCATGCGCCGTGTGGTCTGCAATGGCGAGCGACTCGGCCTCCGTGACGTCACGGAGGCCGACGTGACCGCCCTGCACACCATCTACAGCCACCCCGCCGCCGTCCAGCACGCCCCCTTCGCCCCGCGCAGCCTCCAGGAGGTCACCGGCCTCGTCGAGGAGGCCATGGAGGCCGCCGCCGCCGAGCCACGCCGCCTCTACGTCCTGGCCGTCGTCGACGCCGGCCGCCGCGACGTCATCGGGGTGGCCAGGCTCCGCATCGAGGCCGACCTGCCGCACAGCGCCGAGATCGGCTTCGGGTTACATCCCGACCAGTGGGGGCGCGGCATCGGCACCGACCTCGTACGCCTGCTGCTGTCGTTCGGGTTCAAGCAGCTCGGGCTGCACCGCATCTGGGGCGCCCGCTCCCCCGCCAACCTGCCCGCCCAGCTCGCCATGCTGACGGCCGGGATGGTCGAGGAGGGCCGCATCCGGCACCACCTGCACACACCGAACGGGTGGCGCGACTCCATCGTGCACTCCGCGATCGAAGGCGAGTGGACCGAGCGCTAGCTCGTCCAGTTCTTCAGCACGCGGGTCGCGACCTGCGGCGGAAGGCCGTCGGAGCCGTCCACGACGAAATCCTCCACCCGCGCCGCCTCCAGGATCGGCGCCAGCTCCCCCGACCTCTTCAGATGCCAGTCCAGCCCCTCGGGGTCGAACGCGTGGCGGGCCTCCAACCGGCGCCGCACCTCCGGCAGCTCCACGTGCAACCGGCACACCTTCAGGGGGACGCCCAGCGCCTCCTCGTACGCGTCGCGCTCGGCCCGGCTCTCGACGACACCCGCCAGCACCAGCCGCTCGGCGCCCGCCTCCAGGTAGTTCGCGGCCACCGGGCGGAGGTTGCGCAGGGTCAGCTCGCCGTGGAACGGGTCGGACGGGGGCGACGGCCAGGCTCGGCGCAGCCAGTCGATGTCGATGACCGCGTTCGGCACCCGGCGGTCGGCCAGCAGGTCGCCCACGGCGTCCGCCACGGACGTCTTGCCCGACCCCACCGTGCCTGTGATCAGGAGAGCTTTCGGCATTTTCGCGATCATACTTCTCGCGACCACCCCTTTCGTGATCGCCCTCTTCAGGGCCGCACTCCTCGCGGCCACCCCTTTTCGCGGCCGGACTCCTCGCGACCGCCCTCTTCGTGGCCGCGCATTCCTCGCACCCCTTTTCGTGATCGCCCTTTTGCGATCGCCCTTTTCTGCGATCACACCGGCGCGTGTGAGTCGCCGGGCGGGGATTGTCGGTGCGGCATCCTACGATGAGGCTCCTCACGGAGGGATAGTCACATGCTCGACTCGCTGATCGTGCCCTTGTTCGTCACCACGGACCTGCCGCCGGAGGCGGAGCTGGCCGAGTTCGGGGAGTTGCTCACCGAGACGACCCGCGTGCTCGGCCGCGACGAGCCCGGCTACGAGGCGTTCCTGGCGGGCAAGGTGTTCTGGCTCGACCGTCCCGTGCTGCCCGAGCAGCTCCCTCCGGCCGAGGGCGAGCTGCGCTTCGCCGGCATGCTCGGCTACCTCGCCGCCTCCGGCGCCGGGCACACCACGCGCGAGGTGGTCGGCGACGTGCGGCGGGCGATCGGGGCCGCCGTCACGTCACGGTACGGCGACGTGGGGGTGGCGCCCGCCGTGTTCGCCATCCGCGACCAGGACGTACGCGAGCGCACCCCTGAGAACGCCCTCTACGTGGACACGCGGGACGCGGCGGCCGAGCTGGTGAGCGCGACCAAGTCCTACCTCTAGCCCGGGCCCGACCCTTCCAGGAGGCCGATCGGGACGTACGAGGCCCACAGGTCCGGCTCGGCGGAGCCGTAGAGGTCGCGCAGGGCGAGCACGGCGGCCCGCAAGGCGGTCGCCGGGGTGGCTCCTGCGCTGAGACGGGTGTGGAGGTCGTGGGCGAGGGCCCGGGTGATCTCGGGCGAGACCGGCCAGAGGGTGAGCAGGGCCGAGCGGACACCCGCGTGCAGCAGCGCGTACGAGAGCGCGGCCATGCCGTCGGAGGACGCTTCGGGAGGCGTCGGGGCGGGGTCGTGGGCGGTGATGAGGGCCAGGTTCGCGGTCACGTTCATGGTCATGAGGCGGCGGGCCGTGAGCAGGCCGTCGGCCAGGAGGAGGCCGGAGGAGCACGGGTCCGCGTGGTCGTACACGACCGGGCAGGCCAGGTGAAGCACGTTCCAGGAGCCCTGAAGCCGCGCTGAGGTGGCCTCGTGCGCCAGGTGAAGTGCGGCGCCGCCTGTGGTGCCGCCTGTGCTGCCTATGGTGCCTGCGGTGCCTGTGGTGCCGCCGCCGAGCAGGGTGGCCGCCTCGCGGGCCTCGGCCTCCACTGCGGGGCGCGCGGCTGGATCGGTCGTGTGGCCGAGCACCAGCGAGCCCACACCCGGCCTGTCCGGGCGGTCGATGGCGTGGGCCAGGGCGGTGGCGGAGGGGGCGTACGCCACCGGGAACCGCTCGATCAGCAGGTGCCCTGACGGGGACAGGGCATGGAGGGGCAGCCCGCGGAGCGCCGGGTGCGGGATCAGGTGCAGCAGGTCGATGCCGTTGCCCAAGGCGTCCAGCACTTCGGAGAGGAGCAGGTCGGCCAGGCGGCGCCACACGTCCGCACGATGGCGGCGGGCCTCGATGTCGAGCAGGCCGGGCCTGCGGCCGTGCAACGTGCGGCGGAACTCCTCCAGGAGGGCGCGGCCGACAGGGGTGGGGAAGGCACGCGGCTCAGGCCAGCCGGTGCGATGCGCCAGCACCGTCACCGTCCCTTCGCCCGGTGCGGTGCCCTCTCCCAGGTGGAACCCGATCAGCGCCCGCGCCCCTCGCGCGGGACGGTCGTCGGCGCGGTCGTCGGGGACGCTGACCAGGGCGTCGAGCTGCGCCCTGGTGGGGGGCTTGCGTCTGCGCAGGGCCACGAGGGCGGGGGCGTGCGACTCCAGGCGGTGCCACAAGGCCTCCAGGTCCGCCTGGGCAGCGCGAGCCCGGCGGATGATGGACGCGGCTCGGTCGGGGTCGGGAGTGTTACGAGCGATCGTGAGAAGGGTCTGGACCGTCTCCAGGGCGCGCCGCTCGGCCTCCACTAGGTCATCGAGGTCCGTGAAGTGGGCGGCCCGAGTGAGGTTCTCGGGCTTGTCACCGTGGGCGGGCTTGCTGCGATGCTCGGGCTTGTCACGATCGGCGGGCCCGCTGCGTTGCTCAGGCTTGTCATGATCGGCGGGCCCGCTGGGGTGCTCAGGCATGTCACGGTTCGTGAGCTCGCTGCGATGCCTGGGCTCGGGCGAGGGTGAAGGCGCCTGAGCGGGGGGCTCGGGGGTCAGGGCGGCGAGCTTCGCCTGTTCGGCGTGGGTCCAGGCCGTCATGCCCAGGTTCAGGCGCACCGCGAGCCGGATGGCTCGGTCGCGAGCGGCCTCGCGGCCCAGGGCGCAGGCGCGCTCGGCGTCGGCGAGGGCGGCGGGCACGTCGCCCAGCCCTTCCTCGGCGATCGAGCGGTGGTGGTAAGCGGTGGCGAGCTCCTGGTCGTGGCCCAGGTCGGACAGCAGGTCGATGGCTCCGGTGAGGCGCTGGCGGGCTCGTTCGTAGGAGATGGTCGTGAGGGCGAGATCGGACGCGCCCGGGTGAGGCGTGGCAGGGGCGGACGTGGTGCGGTCAGAGGCTGACGTGGCGGGGTCAGGAGCTGACGTGGCGGGGTCGGGCTCGGTGAGACCGGTCGCGTCCGGATCGGGCGTGGCGGGTGCGGGGAGGTCGAGGGAGGCGAGGTGGCGCAGGGCGATGGCCTCTGCCGCTGGAAAGCCGATGTGCTGGGCCAGGGCGAGGGCTTCCTCCAACCGGTCCGGGGCTCCGAGGCGGGCGAGGGACAGCAGGGCCAGGACGGTGCCGCGGCCGTGGCCGTTGGCACGTTCGAGCTCCAGGGCGCGTTCGGCCAGGGGGACGGCTGCGGCGGGCTCGCCGCGTTGCTCGTGGAGCAGGCTGAGGCCGGCGTAGGCGAGGGCGAGGCCGGTGCGCAGGCCCAGCTCCTCGCCGAGCGCGATGGCCTCGCGGTAGCGGGCGGCGGCCTCGTTCAGCTCGCCCAGCTTGAGGTGGAGGTCGGCGCGTCCGGACAGGAGCGGGACCCGTAGCGCCCGCCAGACCGGGGCCTCGACGAGGGCCAGCCCCTCCTCGTACGCCCGCGCGGCCTCCTCGCAGCGACCGAGGTCCGTCAGGGCGGCTCCCAGCAGGGCGAGGGACTGGACGAGTTGGGCGGGGAGCGCGGAGTCCGCGTCACGGGCCCGCTCCACCGCCTCGGTCAGGTGCCCGACCGCCTCCTCGGGCCGTCCCATGGCAGTGGCCGCTGCGCCGAGATTGCCCAGGTGCTCGATGACGCGCTCGTCGCGGAGCTCACACCCGCGTGTGGCGTAGTGGTGGGCGGCGGGCAGGTCACCGAGTTCGCGGCAGTAGCGGGAGAGCTTGGCCAGGAGGTAGGACCGCTCTTGGGCATCGGGGCCGGAAGGCTCAAGGGACTGGGGGCCGACGGCGTGCCGGCTCCCGGACTCCAGGCCGAGGGACTGCGGGCCGAGGGACTGCGGGCTTCCGGACACCGAGCCGAAGGGCTGCGAGCCCCCGGACTCCAGGCCGAGGGGCTGTGGCCTGAGCGGCTGCGGGTCGACGGGCTGTGGGGCCTCGGGCTCCGGGCCGAGGGATTGCGGGTCAAGGGGCGGCAGATCGACTGGTTGCGAGCCCTCGAATCTCATGCCGAGGGACTGTGGCCCGAGCGGCTGCGAGCCTTCGGATGCCTGGCCGAGGGGACCGGCCGGGGGCGGGGCGAGGGATTCCTCGGCCAGCGCCCGGGCCGTGGGGAGGTCGCCGGAAGCTTCGGCTTGCTCCAGGCGTAGGCGGAGTTCCAGGCGCTCCAGAGCCGCGTCCGCCTGGCGTCCCTCCGCGCGGAGGGTGGTGATCGCCTGGGCGAGGGTGGCGCGGCCGTGGGTGAGGTTGCCGAGCGTGAGCTGGATGGCGGCCAGACGGGACAGGGTCTCGGCGTCCAGGCCGTCCGCCATGGCGGCGACGATCTCGAACGGCACCTCAGGAGGGCGGAAGTCCGGGGCGATGGCGGGCGCCGGAGCGGTGGCCGGACCGCTCGTCCGGGCCGCGGCCGGACCCGTCACCGGAGCCGGACCGGTGGCCGTAGCGCTTGCCGGAGCCGGACCCGAACCGCTTGCCGAGGCTGGAGCCGAAACCGGACTCGTGCCCGGACCGCTTGCCGGGGCCAGAGGCATGGCCCGAGCTGGAGCGGTGGCCGGGGCCGGAGTCGGGGCGGGGGTCGGAGCGACTGCCGGGGCGGGAGGGGTGGCCGGAGTCGAGGGCGGGGCGGCGGTCGAGGGCGGGCGGCGTTCGGGGTGGGGGCGCGGGTGGGGTGGCGGCGCGGGTGGGGTGGCGGCGCGGCGTGGGGTGAGGGTGGGGGTGGGGTGAGGGTGGAGAGGCCGGACTCCAGGTGGGCGCGGGCTTGGCGGAGTTCTCCGCTGGACTCCAAAGCGAGGGCTAGTTTGATCGAGGCGAGGGCTGTCAGGTGGGCGTGGCCGGTCGTGCGGAAGCACTTCAGTGCCGATTCCAGGGCGGTCACCTGCGTGCGGAGGTCTCCTTCGCGGGCGGCGAGGGCGGCGAGGCGGTCGTGGGTGACGGCTTGCTTCAGGGGGTCGGCGGCGGCGAGGCGGAGGGCGGAGGAGAGCCGGTCACGGGCCTGCTGGGGCTCGCCCAGCCGGACGTGGGCCGCGGCGCGGCCGAGGGTGGCGGTGAAGAGGGCGTCCAGGTCGCCTTCCGCGGCGGCCAGGTCCGAGGCGCGGTCCAGGTCGGCCAGGGCGTCGTCGGCGCGGTCCAGCGCGGTCAGGCAGGAGGCGCCCATGACCAGCGCCATCGCCTCCTTGGACGGTGCCCGCAGGCCCGCGAACGCCTCCGCCGCCGCTGCGAACGCCTCCAGCGCCCGCTCCGGCTCGCCCTCCGTGTACGCCAGCACGCCCAGGTTGTAGCGCACCGACGCGGCCCCGTCGTGGTGGCCCAGCGACTCGTATTCGCGGCCGGCCAGCTCGAACGCCATCCTCGCGCCGTCGGTGTCGCCCCTGGCGCGGCGGCGCTGGCCTATGCGGTACCACTCGTCGGCGGGCTCACGGCGCCGGCCCCTTCGCCGGACGATCTCGACCAGCCTCGTCTCGCACGCGGCCGCGTGGCCGTGATGGCCTCGGGCGGCCAGCGTGACGGCGTGCGCGTCGAGTGCCCGGCACGCCTCCTCCCACTCCCCCGCCGCCTCCAGCTCGATGGCGCACGCGGCCATGCGTTCGTTCGCCGCGGTGAGGTCGTCCTCGTCGAGGGCGGCCTTCGCTGCTGGTACGAGGGCCAGCGCGGCGGCCTGCCTGTCGCCTGCTGCCTGGTACAGCTCCCGGGCCCGGGAGGCGCAGGTGACGGCGGCGGGCGGGTCGTTCAGTGCCAGGTACGCCTCCGCTGCGTGCACCTGCTGGGTGGCCTCCTCGGCCGGCAGCCCGGCGGCCTCGCACTGGGCGGCGGCACGCAGGTACAGCTCGACGGCTCGGGCCGGGTTGCCGGTGCGGAGGTGGATGCGAGCCATGTTGCCGAGTTGGAGCGCCTCCGAGCGGGTGTCGGCGAGGGAGTGGTAGAGGGTGGCCGCGCGTTCGTAGGCGGAGAGGGCGCGCTGGTACTCGTCCAGGGCGGCGGGGGTGGTGGAGGCAACCTCGGTTCCGGTGGGAAGGGTCTCCTGGGCGGGGTGGAGGCGGCCGGTCTCGGAGGGGCGATGTCCCGGCTCGGGCTGGAGGTGGCCGGGTTCGGAGCGAAGGGGGGCGGGCTCTGAGGAGCGGTCACCGGGGTCGCGGTGCAGGCCGCCGGGGTTGGAGGCGTGGTGGCTGGGGTCAAGGTGATGAGCGCCGGGGGCGGTGGCGAGGTCTTCGTGGATGGCTGCCTGGGTGGACAGGGCGAAGGCGGCTCTGGGCAAGGAGCCTGATGACTCGAAGGCTCGTACCGCGCGGTCCAGGACCCGGACGGCGGTGCGGGGGCGGCCCGAGGTGGTCAGGCGTTGCGCTGCCTCCAGGAGGGACTCGGCGGGGTTCTCCGTGCCGCGTTCGGCGAGTTCCAGCAGCTTGAGGGTCGCCTCCTCGTCCGGCAGGCGTAGTGCCAGGGCGGTCGCGGCCCGGGACAGGTGCTCGTCCACGGCGGGCGGGGGGTCGAGGGTGGACAGCAGGGCCGCGTCGCCGTCCCCGGCCAGGGTCAGGGCTTCGGTCAGGTCGCGGGGGTCGTGTTGTGCGGTGTAGCGGGTCAGTAGTGCCTCGCACAGCTTTCGTTGTGCGGGGGCTGTCTGGGGTTGGGCGGATTTGAGGGCCAGCTCGACTCCCTGGCGGGCGGCCAGAACGGCCTCGCGCAGGTCCTCCGTGCGCCGGTCCCCCGTGCGCTGGTCCTCCGGGCGCTGGTCGGTGTGCGGCGTTTCGGTTGCGCGGTGGCGCAGGATTTCCGACATCAGGCCGTATGCCTCGATGTGGAAGCTGGGGGGCTGGTCGGACGTCAGGGCCTCGCGTAACGCGGTGATGGCCTCGTCGGTGGTGTCCGGGGTGAGGGCGAGGCGTAGTGCCCTGGCGAGCAGCAGGAGTGTGCCGGGTCGGCCGGGGTGCTGGGGGTCGTGGGCGGCCAGGGCGGTGCGGGCGGCGGCGATGGGTTCGGCGGGGTCGCCGCCGGTGATGACGGCCCTCCTGAGCAGGGCGTTGGCCAGGGTCGTCAGGAGTGTGGCGCGATCGGGGGACCAGCGGAAGCGTCCCGGCCAGGTCGGGCGCGGGCTCCGTGCGGTCCGGGTGGGTCGTGGAGGGTGGGTGGTCTCGGGTGAGGGTGAGGGTGGGGCGGGTGGCCTGGTGGAGGGTGCGTATGGCGTCGTCGAGGTCGGCGAGGGCGCCGGTGGTGAGGTAGCGGTGCCAGCGGCGGTCGGCGAGCAGGCCGAGGCGGAGGGCGGGGTCGGCGGCGAGGGCGCGGGTGGTCTCGTCGGGGGCCACGTGCAGGGCTTCGAGCATTTCGGTGGCGGCTTCGAGCGAGCGGTCGTCGCCCGTCACGACGTACCAGTCGATGAGGCCGGACGCGTACGGTGCCACGACGCCCGGGTGGGCCCACTGCTCGTGCCAGAAGTCCAGTGCGCACTGCCCGGCCCTGATGAACGCCAAAAGGTCGTCGTCCGCGTACGTGGTGGCGGCGCGGGCCTGGGTGAGGTCGACGAGGGTCAGGAGTGCCTGTGATCTTTCGTGACTGGCGGGCGGAGTTTCCGCGGCCGAGAGGTAGGCCCGTATCAGGTCCTCGTCGCCGGGGGACGCGGCGGCGAGGGCTGCTGCCAGGTCGCCCGTGTGGGCCGGGTCGCCGAGGGCGGCGCGCAGCAGCACGTGTACGGCGTCGAGGGCCGTGCCGCGTTCGCCGGTCGTGGTGTGCAGGCGCGCTAGTGCGTTGCCGACGGCGGCGAGGGCGCCGGGTGCCCAAGAAGGGTCGGTGGAGCGCATGGATTCCTGGAGGAGCAGCCGGGTCAGGCGTTCGCAGACGTCCGGGTCTGGGGGCGTGACGGCGCGGCGGACGAGGGCGTGGACGAGCAGCCCCACGTGCCGGTACGCGGCCGGGTCCACGTGGCCCAGCACCTCTTCGAGCAGCCCGGCCCACGTGCCGGCCGAGTCGCCCGGCGGGACGCGGGAGCCGCGCAGCTTCTCGGGCAGCCGGCCTGGGTCGAGCACGGCGACGGCGGCGAAGAAGGTGCCCGCCACGGCGGCGTCCCGGGTGGTGCGCGGGTCGAGACGGTAGCGGGCCAGGTGCAGGATGCCGATCTGCCGCCAGGTGGCCGCGTCGGACCGGTCGCCCGCGCACGCCCGCATCGCCTGCTCGGCTTCGGACAGCGCCGCCGGATCCCAGATCAGCTCGGGATCGGCGGCCTGCTCGAACCGCGCGATGCGGGCGGCCAGCGCCGCGGCCGGTTCGGTCATGGGCACAGGCTCAGGCTCTCACCGGCGTGCGCCCGCGTACAGGACCGTCACTCAGGGTGTCGGCCCCAAGGATCCGTCAGAGGGTCGGTCAGGGTTCCGGCTTCAGAAGGTCGGTCAGAGGGTCGGTCAGGGTTCAGGCTTCAGAGGGTCGGTCAGGGGTCAGCTCCAGGAAGGACACGGCCGGCATGGGGAGGTCGAACGTCAGGGTGAGCGTCGGCCCCGTGACGGTGGTGGGTGGGGTGAGGCGGTCGAGGCCGTCGGCTCGCCGCAGTGTCTCCCACTGGTCGCCGGTCGGCCAGTCGCCGCCGCCCATCGCCTGCCAGACCGCCTCCACGTTGGTGTGGGTGGCGTCGATGCGGTGGTGGGTGAGCGTGTACGTGCCGCGGTCCAGCCCTTCGACGGTGAGGTCGATCACGCGGGCCAGCTCGGGAGCCCCGGCGGCCTGGGCGCTGTTGAGGGTGCCGTTCCAGATGAGGATGCCGACCCGGCCGTCGCCGTGCCTGGCCGCCCATGCCTCGACCCCGGCGGCGTCCCCGCCGACCTCGGAAAAGAGCTCCGCCTCCCCCAGCCGCTGGGCCAGTGCGAGGGCGTGGAAGCGAGGTTTGCGCAGGTTGCCGACGGTGAGCAGGCCGAAGCCGCCGTGGAAGAGCCGGGGCGGCCGGCCCAGCTCCTCGAAGTGGTCGGACACCACCCAGTGCGACAAGGCGTCGATCCTGCCCGCCGCGGACTTCATGCCGTGCAGCACGAACGCCGCCCCGAACGGCCCGTCGCCGATGCCGTGGAAGTGGGTGGGGGTGGGGCCCCATTCGGTCCACCAGATGGGCACGTCCCGCCCGTACGCGGAAAGGACGGGCCGCCAGTCGAGCGGCGCGTTGCCGTAGGTGTGGGTGGAGACGAAGTCGAGCGCGGCGCCGGACCGGGCGACGTGGGCGAGCAGGTCCTCGACCCAGCCATTGGCGGCGGAGGCGGGCCCGCCGACGCGCAGGTCGGGGTGCACGTCGCGGACGGCGGCGGCGGTGACGTCGTAGAGCAGGAAGTACTCCTCGCGGGTGCCGGACCAGAAGACGTCGAGGTTGGGCTCGTTCCAGACCTCGAAGGCCCAGCGGTCGATCAGGTCGCGCAGGCCGTAGCGGGCGGCGAGGTGCTCGACGAGGGCGCGGACGAGGTCGCCCCACGCCTCGAAGTCCTTGGGCGGCGAGATGATCGCCTCGTACTGGAAGACGGTCCTGGACGGGTCGGCGGCCAGGTCGCGGGGCATGAAGCCGAGCTCGACGACGGGCCGCAGGCCGAGCGCGACGACGCGGTCGTAGACGGCGTCGATGCGGGTGAAGTCGTAGGGCTCGCCGTGCCGGTAGACGCCGAGGTCGTCGCCGAGGACGGCGTGCGCGCGCACGGCCTTGACGCCCAGCTCCTCGCGGGCGAGGCGCAGCGCCGCGGCCAGCTCCTCGCCGATGGGCCGGCCGCCGGTCCGGTCGGTGCTGAGCAGGTGGGACAGGTGCTCGGAGCCGATCATGGGCGTCCAGGGCCGCGGCAGCTCGCGGGTGACCCGGCCCGCGTCCACCCGTACGGGGACGGTGGTCCCGGCGCGGGCGGGCAGCGGCGCGGCTTCGACGGGCGCGCTGAAGGGGCCCTGGCGGGGGCAGAGGGCGGCGACCGTGTAGGTGGCGAACCCGTGGCCGGTGTCCACGAACCGGCAGGCGGGCACGGCGGGCACGTCCACCTCGGCGGGGACGGCGGGCGCGCCGTCGCGGTGGACGAGGTAGCCGATGGCGCCGGGCACGGGGTCCCAGGTGAGGGTGACGTGCCCGGCTCCGGGGACGGCGCGCAGGCCGGTGGGTGTCGCGATCATCCGACCTGCCAATCCTCGAGCCGCAGCACCGGCCGCAGCTTGCTTTCGACGCCGGAGCCGGCGAAGTAGCGGTGCAGGGCGCCGCCGGCGAGCACGTTGCCGAGCGCGGCCATGGCCATGCCCTGGTCGAGCGCCAGGTACCACTTGGACACGACGCCGGTGCGGACGGCGATGGCGTCGTAGAAGCCGCCGGGCCCGTAGGCGTCGAAGTCGCGGCGCAGCTTGGCGAGGTTGTCGAGGGCGGCCTGCCTGGCGTACGGCAGGGCGAGGAAGCTGGCGTGCGGGGTGACGACGCCGTCCCCGTACGCCTGGGGCAGCGGCTTGGCGGGCCGGCAGCCCTCGTAGCCGGGGTCGACGCTGGTGCGTTCGCGGTCGGAGGGGTAGCCGGGCTCGTCCATGCCGAGCTGGTCCACGCCGTAGACGTTGTAGCCGCCGTGGGGGTCGTTGGACGGGGAGAAGCCCCAGTAGCCGTACTTCGCCTCGTTCAGGCCGTGCTCGATCTGGGCGCGGACGAACACCGGGTGGTTGCGGCCCCAGCTTCTGGGCGCCCACCTGGCCTCGGGGACGACGAGGTCGGGCATGAGGGCCTCGAACATGGAGCCGCCCCAGTTGGGGACGTAACGCAGGCCGCGGTATTCGTAGGTGCCCTCCCAGACGTTGACCCCCATGTACCGCTTCCAGGACCCGGTGGGCCGTTGCTCCTGCCAGCCGTAGTCGCAGCCGTTGTCGGGGAAGGTGCGGTAGGGGCCGAAGTAGCTCTCGGGCGGGAGCTGGCCGAGGGCGATGCCGACGTACTGGCCGATGCGGGTCTCGGCGGGGGCGCCGTAGTGGTGGCAGGTGGAGTAGACGGTGACGCCGGTGCCGGCGTAGTCGGTGGGCAGGTTGCAGTCCTGGGGCGGCGGTTCGGGCCAGAAGCCGCCGCGCAGCAGGCCGGTGCCGGCGTCGGGGCGGGCGGCCGGGTCGTAGTAGGCGGTGAAGTCCATGGAGGCCAGCAGGGCGTTGGCGGCCTTGGCGTGGGCGGGGATGGCGTTGCGGACCATCATGAGGGCGGTGGCCAGCCAGCCGTTGTCGACGCTGGAGGCGAACGGGTGGATGGGGTCGCCGGAGTCGGGGAAGCTGCGGGCGAGCTGGAGGGTGGCGGGGTCGTACCAGTTGTAGAACTGGCCGGTGGGGGTGTTGCGTTCGAGGCGGGCCAGCGCGTCGAGCACCTTGCCGATCCTGGCGGTGGCGTCGCGTGGGGTGATCAGGCGCAGGTCGCGGGCGGTGAGGGTGCTCCACACGTACGTGGCGATGTTGGTGGGCGAGGTGATGCGGGCCCTGGTCTTCAGGTCGCCGGTGACCTTGTCGGCGGGCAGGCCGGTGGCGGGCTCGACCATGGCGGTCATGGAGCGCCAGGTGTCCTTGGCGTAGCGCCATAAGGTGTCGTCCGCGTTCATGGGAGTGGTCAGGGAGAGCACGAGCAGGCAGGACAGGACGCGCATGGGTGCTCCTCTACTTGAGGCCGGTGGTGGCGATGCCCTGGATGAAGAAGCGCTGCAGGAAGACGAACAGGAACAGGATCGGCGCGATGACCACGACCGACCCGGCGACCAGCAGGTTGTAGTGGGTGCCCTCGTTGCCGTTGAGGATGTTGAGCGCGACGGGCAGGGTGTACATGTCCTCGCTCTGGGCGACGACGGCGGGCCAGAGGAAGTTGTTCCACGAGCCGAGGAACGTGATGAGGCCGAGCGTGGCCAGCGCGGGCCCGCACAGCGGCAGGATGATGGTGAAGAAGACGCGGAACTCCCTGGCGCCGTCCACGCGGGCCGCGTCGATCAGCTCGTCCGGCAGGTCGGCGATGAACTGCCGCATCATGAACACGCCGAGCGGCGTCACCAGGGTCGGCAGGATGATCCCGATGAAGGTGTTGACCATCCCGAGCCGGGCGATCAGCACGAACTGCGGCATCATCACGACGATCGCGGGGATGGCGAGCTGCACGAGCACGAGGCCGAAGGCGAGGTTCTTGCCGCGGAAGGAGAGCTTGGCGAAGGCGTAGCCGGTCATGGAGCAGAACAGCAGGTTGGTGGCGACCAGCACGAGCGCGATGATCATGCTGTTGGCGAACGCGGTGCCGAGGTCCACCCGGCCGAACAGCTCGGCGAAGTTGCCGAGCGTCCACGTCTCGGGCCAGAACGTCGGCGGGTCGCGCCGGATCTCCCGCTCCGGCTTGAGCGAGCTGAGCGCCGTCCACAGGAACGGCCCGGCGACCAGCACCAGGCCCAGCGACAGGCCGAGGTGGACGACGAGGCGCTGGCGGCGGGTGGTTCTGGTCATCGTCTCCTCCCCAGCCTGAGCTGCAGGACGGCCAGCGCCACGATCACCGTGAACAGCACGGTCGAGGCGGCCCCGGCGTAGCCGTAGTTGCCGACGCCGAACTGGCCGAAGATGGCCAGCGAGGCCGACAGGGTGGCGTTCAGCGGCCCGCCCCTCGTCATGACCAGCGGCTCCTCCAGGAACTGCATGAACCCGACGGAGCTGTAGACGGTGCAGAACAGCAGGACGGGCCGCAGCGAGGGCAGGGTGACGGCGTGGAAGCGGGCCCAGCGGCCGGCGCCGTCCACCGCCGCGGCCTCGTACAGCTCCTTCGGAATGGTCTGGAGCGCGGCCAGCAGCACGACCATGTCGAAGCCGAAGCTGCGCCAGGCCGTCATCACGATGATCGAGGGCAGCGCGGTGGCCTCGTCGTCCAGCCAGTTGGGGCCGTCGACGCCGACCAGGGCGAGCAGCCGGTTGACCAGCCCGGCCTCGGGCTCCAGCAGGAACTTCCAGGCCACGGCGACGCCGATGATGCTGGTGACGTTCGGCAGGTAGTAGCCGAGCCGGAAGAACGCGGCGGGCAGGCGAGCGATGCCGGAGTTGAGCAGCACGGCGGCGGCCAGACCGAGCCCGATGGTCAGCGGCAGCGCCGTGAGCACGAACACGACGGTGTTGAGCGCGGCCCTGTGCATGGCGCCGTCGTTCATGAGGCGCAGGTAGTTCTCGACGCCGACCACGTCCACGGCGAGCGGGTCGGCCACGTCGGTGCTGCGCAGGTCGGTGAAGCTCATGCCGATGCCGACCAGCAGCGGCCCCAGGTAGAACACCGCGAACAGCACCACGAACGGCGCGATGAAGACCCAGCCGAGGCCCGACCTGCGCAGGACGCCCCTGACCTTGACGGGCGCGGGCGCGGGCGGCGCCTGTCTCGTCAGCACGGCCATGGCGCGCTACAGGCCGGTGCCGATGGTGTCGGCCTGCGCCTGGATCGCCTTGGCGGTCCGCTCGGGAGTGGAGCGGCCGCGCGCCAGCTTCTCCAGCTCCGCCTCCAGCACCCTGGCCACCTGCTCCCAGGTGGGGAACGGCGGCGGCGTCCTGGCGTCCTTGAGCTGCTCGCCGAAGACCGCGAGCTGCTCGTCGGCCTTCAGCTCCGGCTCCTGCCAGGCGGCCTGCACGGCCGGCAGCGCCTTGACCGTGGTGTACCACTGGGCCTGCACCTTCGGCTCGCTCAGCCACTTGATGAGCGCCCAGGCGGCGTCGCGGTTCTTGGCCTTCTTGAAGACCGCCAGGTCCGCGCCGCCGACGAAGCTCGTCGCCGAGACCGGGCCCTTGGGGTAGGGGGCGACGCCGAACTTGCCGGCGAAGCCGGGGCCGCCGTCGTCGTTGAGCACGCCGATCATCCACGGGCCGGAGTAGAAGGCGCCGACCTCGCCCTTGATGAACGTCTGCGGGAAGGCGTTCGCGGGGGTGTCGGTGGGGGCCAGCTTCTGCTGGAACAGCGACGCGTACTGCTTGAGCGCGGTGACCGCCTCGGGGGTGTCGAAGGTGTACTTCCCGTCCTTGACGATCTCGCCGCCGGCCTGCCAGATCAGCGGCAGCACCTCCTGCCAGGAGGCGCCGAGCTGGTAGCTCTGGTTGAAGCCGCGGCGGGCGCCGCCCTTGTCCTTGAGCGCGCGGACGAACGCGGTGAACTCCTCCCACGTGCGCGGCGGCTGCACGCCGGCCCGCCGTGCCTGGTCGGTGCGGTAGTACAGGACGCGGGTCTCGACGTACCAGGGCACGCCGTACGCGGTGCCGTTGATGTCCACGGTCTGCCAGGCGCCGGGGAAGAACGCCGCCTTGTCGACCAGGTTGCCGGGCGTGGGCTCCAGGGCGCCGGTCTTGGCCAGCTCGCCCGACCAGGTGGAGCCGATCATGCTCACGTCGGGGGTGGCGCCGCCCGCGATGGCTGAGGTGATCTTGTCGTGGGCGACGTCCCAGCCGATGGCCGTCACGTTGACCTTGACGCCCGGGTGGGCGCTCTCGAAGCCCTTGACGAACGCGCCGAGCGCCTTGCCCTCCTCGCCCATCGCCCAGACCGTGACCTCCCCGGTGGCGTTGGCGGTCGTGACGTCCCGTGCCCGTTCCTGCGCCGTGCCGGTGCCGCGCCCGCAGCCGGCGGCCAGCATCGCGATCGCCAGCGCGCCCGCGGCGGCGCGCCGGGTGGTGGTGGTCATGTCCTTACCTCCTGGGGGTGGTGGCCGCAGCTCGCGCGGATGACCGGCGCGGTGGCCAGGGTGTGGTGGCTCGGGGTGTCGCGGACACCGGTGATCAGCTCGTCGAGCGCGCGGGCGGCGCGGGCGCCGAGCTCGCGCATGGGCTGCCGGACGGTGGTCAGCGCCGGGCGGGCGTGGCGGGCGGCCATGATGTCGTCCCAGCCGGTCACGGCCACGTCGCCGGGCACGTCGAGGCCGAGCTCCTCGGCGGCGAGCAGCGCCCCCAGCGCCACCTCGTCGTCGGAGCAGACGATCGCCCGCGGCCGGTCGCGGCCCTTGAGCAGCTTCGTGGCGGCCTCGTGGCCGCACTCCACGGTGTAGTGGCCGGTGTCGACGGCCTCGATGGCGCCGCCGAGCACGGACCGCACGCCGCGCCAGCGCTCGTCCACGTCGTCGTGGCTGGTCAGCGGGGCGCCGAGGAAGGCGAAGCGCTCGTAGCCGTGATCGGCGAGGTGGGCGGCCAGGGCCCGGGCCGAGGCGGTGTTCTCGCTGCGCAGCGTGTCGGCGCCGGGCAGCGGGTCGCGGGAGACGAACACCAGCCGCACGCCGAGCCGGACGAGCTCGGCGACCAGCGGCTCCGGCACGGTGTGGCCGAAGATCAGCATGCCGTCGACCCGGCCGGCCAGGTCCTTGATGAGGTCGCCGACCCGGGTGCGGCCCTTCGTGGACAGGATGATCACCGAGCGGCCCAGCTCGGAGGCGACCTCCTCGTAGCCGAGCAGCACCTCGGCGTAGTACGGGCCGGCCAGGTCGGGGAAGACGACGCCGTTGGCGGCGTGGCGGCCCTCGGCGAGGCTGACGCCGAGGCGGCTGGGCGTGAAGTTGAGCTCCTCGACGGCCTTGAGCACCTTCTCCCGCGTCTTGGCGGCGACGGGGCCGGTGCCGCGCAGCGTCCGGGACACGGTGGCGATCGACACGCCCGCCCGCCTGGCCACTTCGTAGATGGTCACGTCCATGGTGCTCATCTCCTCCTGTAAGCGCTTACACCCGCCGCCGGGTGAAAGCGCTTACAGACATGCGCGTGTCAACCACGTTAACTTCTCGTCCAGAGCGCGTCGAGTAACGGTGAGGTCACGGCCGGGATGGGTAGTGCGCCTGCATGCTCTACGGCGAAGAACATGTCCGGCGCTACCGGGAGACCGACGGCGCGGAGGGACACGACTGGAACGACACCACCGTCCTCCTGCTGACCACCAAGGGGCGGAAGTCCGGCCGGCCCTTCACCACCCCGCTCATCTACCAGCGGTTCGGCGACGACTACCTCGTGGTGGCGTCGAAGGGCGGCGACCCCGACCATCCGGGCTGGTTCAAGAACCTCCAGGCCAGCCCGGAAGTGGAGGTGCAGGTGAAGGGCGACAGGTTCAAGGCCCGCGCCCGCACGGCCACGCCGGAGGAGAAGCCCGAGATGTGGCGGGTCATGGCCCGCACGTGGCCGGACTACGACGAGTACCAGAAGAAGACCGACCGGGAGATCCCGGTCGTCGTGCTCGAACGCGCCACCTGACCGGACGCGGAAGGCCCCGCCGTCCCGCGGGGCCTTCCGGCGGGATCACTTGATCAGGTACGCCCGCGTGACGGTCTCGGTGAAGGCGTTGCCCCCGGCGTCGGCGGCCTTGACCCGCAGCGAGGCGAACCTGCCGCGCGCCCCGGACGGGTGCCAGGTCTCGGCGGCCCAGGTGCCCTTGCCCGACGGGTGCACCAGCGTGGGCAGCCAGGTGCGGCCGTCGTCGTAGGAGATGTCGACGGTGAGCGCGCGCAGCGGCAGGTCGGGCGAGCCGGCCTGGCGCTGCACGCGCAACGGCAGGCGCATCGGGCCCACCGCCGCCTGGTTGCGCGCGTCCAGCTCAGGGTCGATCTTGACGGCCAGCAGCGGCAGCACCTGCCGCTCCCCTGCCGCCGGCGTCTTCGACCGGAACCGCCACTCCGCGCTGACCCGGGTGGACAGCGCCGTCATGGCCGGGTCGCGCCCGGCCGTCATGGTGAGGCGGTACTCGCTCTCCTTCCGGTCGGCGGGCACGTCGATCCAGCCCGGCAGGTAGTCGGAGGTGCTGTAGACCTCCTTGCCGTCGCGGTACAGCGTGGCCCGCGGGGCGGTGTAGGAGCCGACGGAGTAGCGGTCGGGCCTGCCGTCGTCGAACAGCGAGACCGCGAACTGCAGCGAGTTCCCCTCCCGCCAGGTGTAGTCGCCGCCCGGGTTGAGCGCGGCCCCGAGGACGGCGCCGTTCCAGCGCTCGGTGCTCTTCTGGCCGGCCCGGTAGACGGTGGTGCGGCCGAAGAAGAACTGGTCGAGGTCGTCGAAGCCGTCCGGCGGCAGCTTGTACTGGGCGAAGGACGGGTACCAGCCGGTGTCGCCCGGCGTGTAGTACTCGGTCCTCGTGAACGGCAGCGGCACGTGCGCCACGTGGACGTACGGCATCCAGGCCAGCTCCGTCCCGTACAGGACGGGCAGCGCCATGTGCTCGCCGGTCTTGCCGTCCCGCTGGGCGGCGTAGGTGGAGGTGACCTCGGCCAGGTCGCGGCGGCGCGGGCGGTAGCCGGGGTCGGCGGGGATGCGCGGCTCGGCCTTCATCAGGTGGTAGAAGTACGGGCTGGCGTGGTAGGTGCCGTCGGCCTGCGGCCTGGCCCACTGGGTCCACCGGTAGTAGGCGAACTTCTTGCTCACCGTGCGGGTCGTCGGGATGGCCTTGACGCCTTCGACGCGATCGGTGCCCCACTGGCCGGCCAGGTCCACGTCCACGCCGAGCGGCTGCGCGCCCTCGACGAGCTGGAGCAGGCCCACCATGCCGATGGCCAGGCGCGCGGTCGGCTCCTCCGTCCGCACGTCCACCGGCTTGGCGCGGCGGGCGTCGGCGGTGACGGTGCGGTCGCCGTCGAGGGTGAACTCCGGCTCGGCCGCCATCACGATGGTGCCGTCGTGGTCGGCCAGCAGGGTGACGACGGTGTAGCGGCGGCCCTTGAGCAGCCGCAGGTCGAGGCTGCCGCCGGAGATGTCGTAGTTGGTCTGCTCGCCCGCCTCGATGTCGATCACGCCGGCGAACGCGGTCTGCGCGGGCCGCCCGTCGCTGCCGGTGAAGCGCAGGCCGAGCGCCTTCTTCTCCGGCTCGACCCGCATGCCGATGCCGGTCCGTACGGTGACGTCGCCGCCCTTGGCGATGACCGTGCCGCTGAACAGGCCGGTCGCGCCGGGCTTCGCGGTCACCTTGACGTCGGCGGTGCCGTGCGCGGGCACCTCCACCGCGCCGGCGCCGAGGGTGAACGGGGCGGCGCTCTCGCCGTGCCCGTCCTTGGCGACCACGCTCAGCTCCAGCCGGATGGCGGCGTCGCCGTCGTTGCGGTAGGTGAGGGTGCGCTCCTTGGGCGCGGTGTCGGGCAGCTCGACGTCCCCCATGGTGAGGGAGGCGGGCTCGGTGGTGATGCGCTGGCCGACGGCGCGGGCGACGTCCACCCGGCCGGAGCCCTGGATGTAGGCGCCCAGCTCCTCGCCGGGGGCGGTGGCGGCCATGAGCGCCGCCTTGATGCGGGCGGCCGTCCAGTCGGGGTGCAGGCCGGCCACGACGGCCGCCGCGCCCGCCACGTGCGGCGTGGCCATGGACGTGCCGCTCATCTCCGCGTACAGCTCGTCGCCCGAGGCTCCCTCCGGGGCGCCCGCCCTGGCGGCGACGATGCCGACGCCGGGGGCGATGAGGTCGGGCTTGACCGCCGCGTCGCCGGGGCGCGGGCCGGTGCTGCTGAACTGGGCGACCGCGTCGGCGTCGCGGTAGGAGGCGCCGACGGACAGCGCGGCGTCGGCGCTGCTCGGCGAGCCGAGCGCCTGGGGACCGTCGTTGCCCGACGCGATCACGAACAGCGTGCCGTACTCGGCCGTAAGGGTGTTGACGGCCTGCTCCAGCGGGTCGACGCCGGGGGCGTCGGGGCCGCCGAGGCTGAGGTTGGCGACGCGGGCGCCGTTCTGCGCCGCCCAGGTCATGCCCTCGACGATGGCGGAGTCGGCGCAGTAGCCGTCCTGGCCGCAGACCTTGCCGATCATGAGCTTGGCGCCGGGGGCGACGCCCTTGCGCGTCCCGCCGGAGGCGGCGCCGGTGCCGGCGATCGTGGAGGCGACGTGGGTGCCGTGGCCGTTCAGGTCGGTCGTGTCGGGCTCGGCGGTGAAGTTCTCCGTCTTGACGACCTGGCCCTTCAGATCCGGGTGGGCGGGGTCGTAGCCGGTGTCGAGCACGGCGACGGGCACGTCCTGGCCGGTGTGGCCGGCCGCCCAGGCGGCGGGTGCGCCGATGTGCGGAACGCTGACGTCGAGGGAGACCCTGGCCTTGCCGTCGAGCCAGATCTTCGCGGGGGCGGCGGCCGTGCGGGCCTGGGCCGTGAGCGTCTGCCAGAGCGCGCCGGTGCGCGGCTCCTTCCTGGCGACGCCGTTGATGGCGGGCAGGGGGCGCCCGCCGGCGGCGCGGAGCGCGGCCTGGTTCGAGTCCGGATAGGTCAGGATGAGCGGGAGCCGCGGGCTGGCGGCGTCGTCGTAGCCGAGGGCGGCCAGCCGGGTGACGTTGAAGAGCCTGGGGTCGAGGGTGCCCGCGGCCAGCAGCGGCAGGGCGTCGACGGGCACGATGCTGAGCCCGTCCGCGGACCTGCGGCGCACGAAGTCGATCTTCTCGCGGCCGGGGCCGGCGGCCACGTCGAGCTGGGTCTGCTTGTCCGGGAGCGCGCGGAGGGTGACCTTGTCCCCGGTGATGAGCGTGATCGTCTTCGCCGGGCCGAGCTTGGGCGCGGGCGGGGCGGGCGGGGCGGGTGCTGCCTGGGCCGGTGCGGCGATCGCCGTGGCGGCCAGTAACACGACGCCCAGAAGGGCCGTTCTCTGTTGCACATCCCGCTTTCTAATTGTCAGTGAAATTTGGTGACAAGGTGGCGTCGGTGGCCTATTGCGGCAACTGCCGGAAACGGCCAAGATCGAGCGCGTGCAGGAAGACGGCAGGGCGCTGGAGATCGTCGGCATCTCCGCCTTCGACGAGCGGATCTACCGCAGCGTGCTGGCCTGCCCGGGCATCACCGTCCAGGAGCTGGTCAGGAGGAGCGGCGAGAGCTCGGGGCGCATCCAGTCGTCACTGAGCAGGCTGCGCGTCAAGGGCCTGGTCAGCCGCCTGTGGGGGCGCTCACCCCGCTGGACGGCCACCAACCCGGGCACCGCCATCCGCGCGCTCGTCCGCGACATGCAGAGCGAGCTGGACCTGCTCACCGACACCGCCGACGAGCTCGAAGCAGCCTTCCGCGACGTCGGCACCGACCCCGCCGGAGGCGACCAGATCGAGGTGCTGGCCGGGCCCGAGGAGCAGGCCCGCTGGTACGTCCGGCTGCAGCAGGAGGCCAAGGAGGAGGTGCTGACCTTCGACCGGCCCCCGTACGTGCTGGACTACCACAACCCGCTGCAGACCGACCTGCTGCGCAACGGCGTGCGCTACCGCACCCTCTACGTGCCCGAGGCGTTCGACCACCCTGGGGCGCTCGACGAGGTGGGCAGCCTCATCCGGGCGGGCGAGGAGGCGCGGATCCTGCCGTGGCTGCCGTTCAAGATGGCGCTCGTGGACCGGTCGCGGGCCGTCATGCCGCTGCACATGGAGCCGCCGCTGACGCGCGGCGTGCTGATCAGGGGCTCCACCATGGTCGTGGCCCTGGTGGAGCTGTTCGAGCGGCTGTGGCGGGAGGCGCTGCCGGTGCGGCCCGAGCTGTGGTCGCACGGGGTGCCCGAGCCCCAGGTGGAGCCGGACCCGGGCGCGGGGCTGAGCGTCGAGGACCGCCGGCTGCTGGCGCTGCTGGCGGCCGGGCTCAAGGACGACGCCATCGCCCGGCAGCTCGGCACCAGCCCGCGCAGCCTGCGCCGCCGGCTGCGGCACCTGCTCGACGAGCTGAACGCGGAGACCCGCTTCCAGGCGGGTGCCCAGGCCAGCCGCCGCGGCCTCGTCTGAACGGCTGGGTGTCAGCCCTTGAGGGCGGTGTAGAGGTCGAGGGTGCGCCGCGCGATGCGTTCCCAGGAGAAGTGCTCGATCGCGCGCGCCCGGCCCGCCTCCCCCATCGCGCGCGCCCGCGCCGGGTCGCCCAGCAGGGCGTTGACCCGCTCGGCCAGGTCGGCGGCGAAGCGCTCGGGGTCGTGCGGCGTGCCGTCGGCGCCCTGCGCGATGGGCACCAGCAGGCCGGTCTCGCCGTCGGCCACCACCTCGGGGATGCCGCCGGTCGCGGTCGCCACCACCGCGGTCTCGCAGGCCATCGCCTCAAGGTTGACGATGCCCATCGGCTCGTACACCGACGGGCACACGAACACCGTGGCGTGCGTCAGGAGCTGGATCACCTCGGGCTTGGGCAGCATCTCCTGGATCCAGACGACGCCGTCGCGGTCGAGCCCGCGCACCAGCCCCGTGACCTCCTCGGCGATCTCCGGGGTGTCGGGGGCGCCCGCGCACAGCACGAGCTGCGCCGCCGGGTCGAAGGAGCGCGCCGCGTGCAGGAGGTGCACCAGGCCCTTCTGGCGGGTGATGCGGCCGACGAAGACGACGTAGGGGCGGCCCGGGTCGACGCCGTGCCTGGCCAGGACGTCGGTGCCCGGGTCGGGGGCGTATTGGGCGGTGTCGATGCCGTTGTGGATGACGGTGACCCGCTCGGGCGGGATCTCGGGGTAGGCGGCCAGGACGTCGCGGCGCATGCCCTCGGAGACCGCCACGACCGCGTCGGCGGCGGCCAGGGCGGTGCGCTCGGCCCACGACGAGATCGCGTAGCCGCCGCCGAGCTGCTCGGCCTTCCACGGGCGCAGCGGCTCGAGGCTGTGCGTGGTGACCACGTGGGGGATGCCGTGCAGCAGCTTGGCGGTGTGGCCGGCGAAGTTGGCGTACCAGGTGTGGGAGTGCACGACGTCGGCGCCCGCGCAGGCGGCGGCCATCTCCAGGTCCACCCCGAGCACCTGCAGCGCGGCGTTGGCGCCGGACAGCTCGGCGGGCGCCCGGTAGGCCGAGACGCCCGGCTCGTCGCGCTCGGCCCCGAAGCAGCGCACGCGTACGTCGGCCAGCTTCCGCAGCTCCCTGGCGAGGTATTCCATGTGGACCCCGGCCCCGCCGTACACCTCGGGCGGATACTCCCGGCTGAGCAGATCAACACGCATGAGACGACCTTAAGGGCGGTCCAGGCAAGAAAAACACATCGACAAGCCCAAGCTCGGCAAGCCCAGTTCGTACATCCGATCCCAATTCCGGACAAGAAAGGAGCTCGTGGTGCGGGGTTTCGTCGATAGATCGGCCATTTGAGGGTAGCGTCTCGGACATGAGGTCCCGGAGGGTGCTTGCGGTCGTGCTGGCAGGTGGAGAGGGCAAGAGGCTCATGCCGCTCACGGCGGATCGAGCGAAACCGGCGGTGCCGTTCGGCGGGATGTACCGGCTCATCGATTTCGTCCTGTCCAACCTCGCCAACGGCGGCTTCCTGAAGATCGTCGTGCTGACGCAGTACAAGAACCACAGCCTCGACCGGCATGTCTCGCGCACCTGGCGGCTGTCGGCGATGCTGGGCAACTACGTCACGCCGGTGCCCGCCCAGCAGCGGCTCGGGCCGCGCTGGTTCTCCGGCTCCGCCGACGCGTTGTTCCAGAACCTGAACCTGATCTACGACGAGATGCCCGAGCACGTCATCGTCTTCGGCGCCGACCACATCTACCGCATGGATCCCCGGCAGATGGTCGAGCAGCACGAGGACTCCGGCGCGGACGTGACCGTCGCGGCCATCAGGCAACCGCTGTCGCTGGCCGACCAGTTCGGCGTGATCGAGACCGACCCCGAGGGGCGCCGGATCGTCGCCTTCCGCGAGAAGCCGAAGGACGCCGTGGGGCTGGCCGACTCGCCCGACGAGGTGTTCGCCTCGATGGGCAACTACGTGTTCAAGACGCAGTCGATGATCGACGCGCTGCGGGAGGACGCGCTCGACCCCACCAGCAAGCACGACCTGGGCGGCAACATCATCCCCATGCTGGTCAAGTCGGGCGGCGCCGACGTCTACGACTTCGCCAACAACATCGTCCCCGGCTCCAGCGAGCGCGACCGCGGCTACTGGCGCGACGTGGGCACGCTCGACGCGTACTACGAGGCCCACATGGACCTCATCTCGGCCCACCCGATCTTCAACCTGTACAACGACAAGTGGCCCATCTTCACCGGGCACGACCCGCTGCCGCCCGCCAAGTTCGTGCACAACGACGGCGACCGGGTGGGGCGGGCCATCGACTCGCTGGTCTCCCCCGGCGTGATCGTCTCCGGCGGCACGGCGATCAGGTCGATCCTATCGCCCAAGGTCGTGCTCCACTCGCACTCGCTGGTGGAGGACTCCGTGCTGATGGAGAACGTGAAGGTCGGGCGGGGCGCGGTCGTGCGCAAGGCGATCATCGACAAGAACGTGGTGATCCCCGACGGGGCGCGGATCGGGTTCGACCTCGAGTACGACCGCACGCGCTTCGCGCTGACCAGGGGCGGCGTCGTGGTGATCGGGAAGAACGAGATCGTCGACCGGTGACGGGCACCCCTCCGCGGGCGCCGCGCGGGGAGGGCCGTCCTTCGCCGGGGGCATGACAAGGTCCCGGGCCACGTGAGTGCCCCGGGACCACGCCGGACTAAGTCATGAGGCCGGCGTCGGCCGGCCTCCGCTCAGAACCGGTAAGCCGAGGTCGGCCAGCCGTAGCCGCGCGAGCCGGGGGCCCCGGGCAGGCCGTAGCCGCGGTTGCCCCAGTTGCCCGGCGAGGCCCAGTTGGTGGTGTAGCCATGGCCGCCGTGGCCCCAGTTGCCGCCGTTGTTCCAGTTGCCGCCGTTGCCCCAGCTGCCGTTGTCCCAGCCGCCGCCGTTGTCCCAGTTGTTGCCGTCGTCGTACTTGTCCTTCTCGTTCTCCCACTTGTCGTGGGCCAAGCCGTGGTCGCTCTCGCACGCGTCGGCCTCGCGCTGCCCGGCGTACACGCCCCAGGTGTCGATGCCCAGCGAGCGCGAGGCGTCGGCCAGGCTCAGGTTGCAGTAGGCCGGGACGGCGCTGGCCGGAGCGGCCAGCACCATCAGCGCGGCGGCGGTGGCAAGCGCGCCACCCGCCGCTATGAGCGTACGTTTCATGATCTCCCCCTGTAGTCACGATGTGACATCGGTTCCTCACTTTACGTAGCCTGACCTGGGACGACGTGTAACGCCACGCCCGGAACGTCTCACCGGATCGTCGCGTCATGGGGTCATAGCCACCGGTTATGCCGATAGGTCTTGGACGGATCTCCCGCCCCTGCCGCAGGATCGCGACATGCGAAGGCACTCCCTCTTCCTCGGGGCGGCGCTGGTCCCGTTCCTGCTGGCCGCGGCCTGCGGCGCGCCGCCCTCTCCGAGCCCGCCCCGGCCCGCACCCCGACCGGCGCGGCGGCCGTATCCGGCGTGGACGGGGCGGCGCGGGCGTACGTGGACGCCGTGAACGCGGGCGACCTCGACGCCCTCGTCGCCGCCTTCGCCCCCGAGGCCGAGATCATCGACGTCACCCGGAGCATCAAGGGCCACGACGCCATCAGGACCTGGGCGGACAACGAGGTGATCGGCGGCACGCTGCGGGTCCTGGCGATCGCCGAGCGGCGGCCGGACGGGCAGAAGCTGCTCGTCCACTGGGCTCCCGGCGGCTCCGGCGGCTGGCGGGCGCACTACGACTTCACGCTCGCCGGCGGGCGCATCGTCAGGGCCGACCTCCAGTACGCCTGACGCCGTTTTGGGTCTTGCTGCCTCCGCCCTACGGGATCACCCTGGGGGCCACAGGAGGCAGTGACATGTCGCACCCGCTCGGAGTCAGCCGTCCCGATCTCGAAGTCACCGACCTGCCCACGCCGGAGGAGGTCTTCAAGGTCTCCAGGATCGGCTTCAAGGAACTGTTCAAGTACGCCGTCGGCCCGAGCCTGATCGCTCTCGGCATCTCGATCGGCAGCGGCGAGTGGCTGCTGGGCCCCCTCAACGTGGGGCAGTACGGCTTCGTCGGCGTCGGCTGGGTCATCGTGGTCTCGGCGCTGCTGCAGACGTTCTACAACGTCGAGTGCTCCCGCTACGTCCTGGCGACCGGGGAGACGCCGGTGGTGGGGTGGGGCCGGGTGCCGCCCGGCTGGCCGCTGTGGGTGCCGCTGTCCGTCCTCATCGTGATCTTCGCGTTCATCGCCGGCGGCTGGGCCGCGTCGGCGGGGCAGGGCGTGTACGCGCTGGTGCACGGCGTCCCGCCCGGCGCCGGCGACGTCGAGCCGCGGCTGTGGGCCATCGCCCTGCTCGTGCTGGTGTTCCTCATCACCGCCGGAGCCCGCCGCATCAGCCGCGCGCTGGAGCTGGCCAACTGGGTGATGGTCGGCGCCATCCTGCTCGCCCTGCTGGCCGTGGACCTGCTCGTGGTGCCGTTCGGCCTGTGGTGGGAGGGCATCCGCGGCTTCGTCACCCCGGCCGCGCCGCCCGCCGGGATCACCGCCACCCAGCTCGGCGCCCTGGCCGGCTTCACCGCGCTGGCCTCGGGCCTCAACTGGTACGTCATGGGCCACTACCGCGACAAGGGCTACGGCATGGGGCACCGCGTCGGCTACCTGTCGGGGCTGCGCGGGGAGCGGCGCGCGGTGCTGGCCAGCGGCGTCACCTTCCCCGACGACGAGCGCAACCGCGGCCTGTGGCGGCGCTGGTACCGGCTGCTCATGGTGGACATGTGGGGCGTGTTCTTCGTCGGCGCCATCCTCGGCATGCTGCTGCCCACCATCCTCATGGCGCAGGCGGTCGCCCTGTCGGGCGAGAAGCCCACCCGCGCGAACGTGCCCACGTTCGTCGCCTCCGCCCTCGGCGACCAGTACGGCCGGCTCACCTTCTACGTCGCTCTGGTGGTCGGGGTGCTGATCCTGTTCTCCACGCAGCTCGGCATCTTCGAGGCCATGGTGCGGGTGACGACCGACGCCGCCAACGCCACCAGCCCCCGCCTGCGCCGCCTGATCGAGGGCGACCCGCGCCGCTTCTACTACCCGTTCATGCTCCTGCTGCTCGTCGTCATCTCGATCATCATCTTCCAGTCGCTGCCGGTGGGCCTGGTCGAGTGGTCGGCGAACATGTCGAATCTCGGGGCGCTGATCTACCCGTTCCTGCTCATGTACCTGAACAGCCGGTTGCCGCGCCCGGCCCGCCCGCGCCCCTGGCACTACGTCATCCTCGTCCTCAACTTCCTGTTCTTCGGGTTCTTCTTCGTCAACTTCATCGCCGACTTCGTGGGGGACCCGCTGGTGACGTTCTGATCGCCGCATGCCTTGCCCGGGGCGGCGGCGGTGTGCTTCCTTGGCTGGGTGATCTCCCCCTACACGGGCTGGACCAGGGAGCACTGGGCGGCTCTGGCCGACCGGCTGCTCCTGGCCGCCCGCCGCCACGCCTCCCCTCGCACGCCCGCGTCAGCTTCCCCGGCGCGCCCGGCGGGTACGGCCCCGACGTGGACGCCCTGGAGGGCTTCGCGCGGACGTTCCTCGCGGCCGGGTTCCGGGTCGCGGGCGAGGCGGGGCACGATCCGCTGGGGCTGATGGAGTGGTACGCCGGCGGGATCGCGGCCGGCACCGACCCGCACCACCCCGACCGGTGGGTGCGGCTCGACGAGCACGGGCAGGCCAAGGTGGAGGCCGCCTCCATCGCGCTGGTCCTGCACCTGACCAGGCCGTGGCTGTGGGACCGGCTGCCGCCCCGCGTGCAGGAGCAGGTGGTGGACTACCTGGCGCCCGCGGTCGGGGCGGACTACCCGCCGATCAACTGGGTGTGGTTCCAGATCGTCGTGGAGCAGTTCCTCGCCTCGGTCGGCGGGCCGTACGCGCAGGAGGACATCGACGCCGGGCTCGCCCTCGCCGAGAGCTTCGAGCGGGCGGACGGCTGGTACGCCGACGGCTCCGAGCGCGCCTACGACCACTACGCCGGCTGGGCGCTGCACTTCTACCCGCTGCTGTGGAGCGAGATGGCGGGCCGCGCGCCGGACCCCCGCTACCTGGCGCGCCTCGAACGGTTCCTCGACGACGCCGTGCACCTGGTCGGCGCCGACGGCTCGCCGCTGATCCAGGGCGCAGCCTCGCCTACCGCTTCGCCGCCGCCACGCCGTTCTGGGTCGGCGCCAGGGCCGGGGTCGGCTCCCCCGGGCTGCTGCGGCGGGCCGCCTCCGGCATCGTGCGGCACTTCGCCGAGCGCGGCGCGCCCGACGAGGACGGGCTGCTCACGCTGGGCTGGCACGGGCCCTACCGGGGGATCGCGCAGGACTACTCGGGGCCCGGCTCGCCGTACTGGGCGGCGAAGGGCCTGTTCGGGCTGGCGCTGCCGGCCGACCATCCCGTGTGGACCGCCGTGGAGGAGCCGCTGCCCGTCGAGACGGGCGACTTCACCCGCGTCGTACGGGCCCCGGGCTGGCTGGTCAGCGGCACCCGGGCGGACGGCGTCGTCCGCGTCGTCAACCACGGCACCGACCACTCGCACGAGGGCTCCGACCTGGCCGACGCGCCCCTCTACGCGCGGCTCGGCTACTCGACGGCCACGTTCCCGCTGCTGACCGGCGACCCGCTGGACCAGTCGGTGGCGGTGCTGGACGAGAAGGGGCGGGCCAGCCACCGCACCGGCTTCACCGCCGGTCCGGTGCGCGCCCTGCCGTCGGGCACGCTCACCGGGTCGTCGCGGTGGCGGGCGCACTGGGGCGGGCAAGGGCCCGGCCCCGACCACGGCTACTCCCGGGCGGGCGCCGGGATGCGGCACGGGCCGGAGGTGGAGGTCGTGTCTCTCGTACGCGGGGCGTGGGAGGTGCGCCTGACCCGGTTGATCGGCCAGCCGCACAGGCTACGGATGGGTGGCTGGCCCTCGCCCGAGGGCGGCCCCGCCACGCGCGTGCACGGCGGGCCCGGGCTGAGCGAGGCGGGCACGGAGGTGGCGGCCACGCCGCTGGGCGAGCGGACGCTGGTGCCATGGTGCGCGACGCCCGGCGCGGCGGAGCCCGGCCGCTGGTACGCCGCCGCGCTGCTGCTGGGCGACGGCGACCAGCCGCCCGTGATCGACGACCGGAAGGTCACCTGGCCGGACGGGACGATCGACGACCTGCCCGAGACCGTGACGCTTTCAGGTCTGTCGAAGTGATCTCCCTGGCCGATCGGGCGTTGTTAGCTTGGCCGACGTCTTGATCAGCCCATCGGGAGGAAACCCACTATGTCGTTCGGCCGCATGACCCGTCCCGTCGGCCTCGGGCTGGCGGTCGCCCTGGGCGCCACGCTGTCCCTCGGCGTCGCCACGGCGCAGGCCGCCACCGCCACCGCGAAGACGTCGGCCACGGAGACGGCGGCCACGAGCGTCGCCGCGCAGCGGGTGAAGGTCTACGAGCTGGTGACGAAGGACGGCGGCTTCTTCTACACCGCCAGCGAGTCGGAGAAGCAGGACGCGATCACCAAGCACGGCTGGTCCACCACGCAGACGCCGCTGTACTACATCGCGCGGGCCCCGTTCGCCGGCGGCAAGCCGCTGTACCGGCTGCGCTGGGCGAAGAAGGCGTCGTACATCGTGACCGCCTCGGTGGCGGAGCGGGAGCGCCTGGTGACCTCGGGCGAGTTCCGCTACGAAGGCATCCTGGGGTACGCGCCCGGCAGCGCGGACGCGGGCGGCGATGTGAAGATCTTCCGGCTGTCGAACAACAACAAGTGGCGGCTGGCCATCGAGTCGCACACCGAGAAGATCCTCGCCAACGAGCCCGGCTGGAAGCTCGACGGCCCGCTGCTGAGGCAGTTCAGCACCGGCAGCTGAGCCGTAGGCCCGTAGGGGCTTCCACCGCACGGGTGGAGGCCCCTTCGTCGTGTCCGGGGCCGTGCCTACGTGCGGCGGAACAGCTCCAGCAGCTCCTCGGCGCGGTGGGTGCGGCCCACCCACACCTCCCTGCCGCGGCGCTCCCTGGTGATGAGCCGGGCGGCCCGCAGCCGGTCGCAGTGGTAGGTGATGCTGCTGGGCGCGATCTGCATGTCGGCCGCCAGCATGCTCATCGTCTTGGGCCGGGCCACGGCGCACAGCAGGTCGGCGCGTACCTGGCCCATCAGCGCCGACAGCTCGTCGCGCGCCGGGGCGGCGGGCCGGCGCCACAGGGTGGCGGCGCCGGGCACCGGGTAGGCGATCCAGACGGCCTCGCGGTCGTCCAGGCTGAGGATGAGGGCGTCCTTGCCGGCCAGCATCGGCACCAGGACGATGGGCCGCTCCCCTAGGTCGTGGGTGCCGGCGTCGGCGCCGGAGACGAGCAGGCGGTCCCCGCCGTACGTCAGGCGCGGGCTGAGCGTGCCGAGCAGCGCCTCGGGGCCGCCGCGGACGGCCGCCACGCCGACCCTCCTGATCTCCCTGTCCAGCAGGGCGCGGGCGTTGTCCCACAGGGGCGCGGCGGTGTCCCACGCCTCGGAGATCGCGCTCGCGTACCCGTGCAGCCAGGCGGCGGGCCGCTCGGCGGCCGAGCGCCACTGCACGGGCAGCGGCCCGGAGCCGAACGCCTGCTCCAGGTCGGCGAGGAGCCGGCCGGGCGGCAGGTCGCGCAGCGCGGCGAGCTGCTCCGGTACGGTCGCGTCGCCGCGGGCGGGCGTCAGGGGGACGAGGCAGTCGGGGCCCACGGAGGTGCCGGGGGCGGCCAGCGGGCGGACCGCCTGGTGCCCGGGCCGGCCGACGCGGGCGGCGATCGCGTCACGCCAGAGGCCGGGCAGGCCCGGCGGCGGCCGGCGAGGGCGTCGGTGATCAGGGCCAGGGCCGTGAGGTGCGGGGAGATCGAGAGGGACAACTGAGGTGTGGAGGTCACGCGCAGCTCGCTCCACGCAGTCGTGCTGGTTACGTCGGCTCCTTGAGGTCGACTCGATCGGGCAGGGAGTCAACCTATGCCTGACACTTTCTCCTGACTTACAGGCCGATTGCAGAGTTTCGACGGGCTTGTCATCGTCCCGACAGACGGCGTTGTAAGTTATAACGAGCACTTCCCGCACGACAGGACGAACATGGGCGAACCAGCAGCAAAAGGGAACAGGCGTTATGCGATGGCCGTGCTGCTGGCCCACTCGGCGACCACCCAGATCGTGACGTTCGTGCTGCGGCCCACCATGTCGTACCGGGCGATCGAGCTGGACGTGCCGCCCGCCTGGCTGGGCGTGCTCGGCGCCAGCTTCGCCATCGCCCCGCTGCTGCTGGCGCTGCCCGCGGGGCACGCCGCCGACCGGTACGGCGAGCGGCGCATGGCGGTGGCGGGCGCGCTCACGCTCACCGCGGCCGGGGCCGCCTTCCTCGCGCTGGGGGACAGCGTGCCGGGGCTGATCGTGGCCGGGGTGCTGCTCGGCACCGGCCACCTCGGCTGCGTCATCGCCCAGCAGGCGCTGGTCGCCAACACCACCAGGCGCGGCGGCCACGACACCGCGTTCGGCCGCTACACCTTCGCCGCCTCCCTGGGTCAGGCGGCCGGGCCGGTGCTGATCTCCGCGTTCGGCGGCGAGCGGGCCATCCCGGACACCGAGCAGATCTTCCTGTGGTCGTGCGGGCTCGCGCTGCTGCTCGTGGTGCTGGCGGCGCTGCTGCCGCGCAGCCCCCGTCCCGAGACACAGGACCGGGAGGCGGGCGGCGGCCTGCGCGGTCTCCTGCGGCGGCCCGGGCTCGCGCACGCCCTGATCACCAGCTGCGTGGTGCTGGCCGCCGTGGACATCACGCTCGTCTACCTGCCGGCGCTCGGCACCGAGCACGGGCTCGCGGCGGGCACGATCGGCCTGCTGCTGACCGTGCGCGGGCTGGCCTCCATGGTCTCGCGGTTCTTCCTGGGGCGCCTGTCGCGGGCGCTCGGCCGGCGGCGGCTGCTCGTCGGCAGCACGGTCGCCGCGGCCGCGGCCATGCTCCTCACTCCCCTGCCGATGCCGCTGTGGCTGCTGGTCGCCGTGCTGGTCGTGCTCGGGTTCGGGCTCGGGGTGGGGCAGCCGATGACCATGTCGTGGCTGGCCGAGTCGGCGCCGCCCGGCCTGCGCGGGCGCGCCATGTCGCTGCGCCTGGTCGGCAACCGCACCGGGCAGCTCCTCCTGCCGGGCGCGGCGGGGCTGGTGGCGGCCGGGCTGGGGGCCGCGGGCGTGCTCATGATCACGGCGCTCGGGCTGGGCTGGGCCGGCGTGGCCGCCCGCCGCCTACCCGTCGACGGCTGAGCGGGAGGGAAACCCTTGGGGTGCGTCGCTCGTTGTGCCCGATGACGGGAGAACGCCGACCTCTTGGAGGCGCAGCGTGGAAATCACCGGCATCATCTCCGGCCTCATCATCGGCATCGTCATCGGCGCCCTGGGACGGCTCGTCATCCCGGGGCGGCAGCGCATCCCCATCTGGCTCACCATCCTGATCGGCGTGGTGGCGGCCCTCATCGGCACCGCCATCGCGGCCGCGCTCGGGGTGGCGGACACGCGCGGCATCGACTGGATCGAGCTGGCCATCCAGGTCGCGCTGGCGGCGCTGGGAGTGTCGCTGACGGCGGGCATCTACGGCAGCAGAAACCGCGGGTGACCCCGGCCCGGCCACGGGGCACTCCCCGTGGCCGGGCGGCGGGTCAAAGGCCGGCGGCGGGCCGGCGAGGCCGCGCTCGATGCGGCGGCGGGCCGGCGGGGCGGCGCTCAAGCCGGCGGCGGGTCACCAGTCGTCGCCGCCCTCCTCCTCGTCGCCTTCGAAGATCTCCTCCACGATCTCCCCCGCCACGAGGCCGCCCACCACGCCGGCGGCGCCGGCGGCGACCACCGCGCCCATGCCCGCCCCGCCGTGGTGCCCGTGGTGGTCATCGTGGTGACCGTAGTGGGGCTCGCCGTAGTGGTGGCCACCCCCGTGAACGCCGTACTGGGTGAGGCCGTCGAGCCAGCGCCCCAGCTCCCCCGCCCAGTCCGTACGCAGCGCGTCGTCGTGGCTGATCGTGAAGCGGCCGATGGCGTCGCCCGAGTAGTGGCCGGCGCGCTTGTCGGCCTCCAGGACGACCTCAAGGCCGCCGGGGTTGGCGACGAAGGTGACCTCGACCTCGCGCACCCGCCCGGCGTAGTGCCCGGTGGGGTAGAACTCGATCTCCTGGTAGAACGGCAGCTCCTGCGCGACCCCGTACAGGTGGCCGGCCTCCAGGTCGGCCGACTTGAAGGCGAAGCCGAGCTGCAGGAACGACTCGAGGATGCGCAGCTGCGAGGGCAGCGGCTCGACGGCCACCATGTCGAGGTCGCCCTTGTCGACGGCCTTGGCGATGGCCAGCTCGGTGCGCACGCCGACGGCCATGCCGCGCAGCGGCTGCCCGGCGATCTCGCTGATGGGCGCCTCCCACGGGACGGGGATGCGGAAGTCGATGGTGCGGTCCTCGCCCTTGCGCAGGGTGAAGGGGCCGGAGACGCGGACGCTGC
Organism: [Actinomadura] parvosata subsp. kistnae; assembly: GCF_900323885.1. Classification (GTDB taxonomy): domain Bacteria; phylum Actinomycetota; class Actinomycetes; order Streptosporangiales; family Streptosporangiaceae; genus Nonomuraea; species Nonomuraea composti. The sequence continues at coordinate 354,710 of NZ_OOHJ01000015.1, forward strand.
CGAACTCGCTGAGCCCGGCGCTCTCACCGCCTCCGTGCTCGATCTCCACCCGGGCGACGAGGCCGAGGGTGACGTGCTCGATCTCGGCGTCGAAGTCGCCGCCCTTGAGCCGTACCTCTCCTTCCAGCGTGCCGCCCGGCCGGGTTCGCGGTGTGGACAGGACGGTGTCCACCGAAGGCGCGCCTACCCCGAACGCACCCAGCATCCTCTTGAAGACCACGGCTCTTGTTCTCCTGTCGAACGAAGATCGAAACGTGTGACGCCCGCGTCAACGATCGGCCGTGGGGCGGAGTTCCTCGGGGCGCTCTCTCATAAGGAGCTGGTCCAGCTTGGCGTTGACCGCGGCGAGCTCCTGCTTGACGGCTTCGAGCTCGGGCGGGGTGTCGCTCTCCTCGTTCATGGCGTTGACCACGACCGCGATGAACAGGTTCAGCGCGACGAACGTGGACATGAGGATGTAGACGATGAAGAAGATCCACGCCCACGGCTTGTGCTCCATGACCTCCTGGGCGACGTTCCCCCAGTCGTCCCCCGTCATGATCTGGAAGAGCGTGAACAGCGAGCGCGGCAGCTCGTCGAAGCGCTCGGGCACGATGTCGCCGAAGAGCTTGGTGGCGATGACGGCCGCGATGTAGATCATCAGGACGAGCAGCCCGATGATGGAGGCCATGCCGGGCACGGCGGCGAGCAGCGCGCCGACGACGCGGCGCATGCTGGGCACGGCCGAGACCAGTCGCAGGGCCCGCAGGATGCGCAGGGCGCGCAGCACGGACGTGGGGCCGGAGGCCGGGATGAGCGCGACGGCGACGATGATCGCGTCGAACCAGTTCCAGGGGTCCTTGAAGAACGCCTTGCGGTAGGCGTACAGGCGGGCGGCCAGCTCCACGGTGAAGATGGCCAGCGCGACCCGGTCGATGGCGTGCAGCAGGCCGCCGGCCCGCTGCATCAGGTAGGCGCTGGTCTCGCAGCCGATGGTGATCGCGTTGACGACGATGACCAGGATGACCGCCCGCTGCACGAGGCGGCTCTCCAGGACGGCCCGGACGCGTTCTTGCCGAGACAACGATCACCCCTCCGAATGATCGTTGATCATCGTAGGGACGCGCGGGGCCGGGGCCCCCGGCAAAGGTCAGGCTGAGACGTGGATCACAGACCGCCACCGGCCCTGACCCGCTCGACGAACCCGCACACGTGCGCGCGCAGCAGCTCGGCGGCCTCGGCGGCGGAGCCCGCCTCGGCGGCCCGCAGGATCTCGCGGTGCTCGTCGGCCTCCGCCTCCCAGGTGGGCACCCGCTCCCAGGCCGCCGCCGAGATGAGCGCGGTCTGGTCGCGCAGCGAGTCGAGGGTGCTGACGAGCAGCGGGTTGCCGCAGCCGGCGTAGAGGGCGCGGTGGAAGTCGCGGTTGGCGAGGCTGCGCTCGGCGCGGTCGGCGGCGGCGTCGGCGCGGCGCAGCGCCTCGGCGGCCGGGGCCAGGTCGGCGCCGCGCTCGACGGTTCGGGTGACCGCCTCGGGCTCCAGCAGCAGGCGCAGGTCGTAGACCCACTCCATGAGCGCGTCGTCCACGGTGCGCACGGTGGCGCCCTTGTACTCGCTCATCGTCACGAGCCCGGCGCCGGCGAGGGTCTTGAGCGCCTCGCGCACGGGTGTCTTGGACACGCCGAGCTGCTGGGCGAGCTCGGTCTCGACGAGCTGACGGCCGGGCGGGAGTGCGCCGGTCAGGATCGCGTGCTTGATCGCCTCAAGGACGACCGTGCCGCGCGAGGACAGCGATCGGGGCTGTCCGGAGAAGACCGGGGACGCCATCACCTCACTCATGCGATGAAAGATATCGTACATCGCATCTCGTATATGACCGCTGTTTGGGTTACAGTCCCGTTAATTAGGACTTCACCCATGTCAGGAAGGGGAAACCCGTAACCGCGCCGTCCGGTGTGGCCCGCGGCCACGGACCACACCGGCGAAGCGGCTCCGTTCACTCGAACACCCGGACCGGACGGATCCCCGTCAGGACGCCGTTGGCGCGGCGCCCGGCGGGCTCACGAGCCGGCGGCCCGGCGTGACCACTGCACTGACCTGCAGCCTGGAGCTCGAATGCAGTCTAACTCCGCGACACCCGCCCCGGCGGTGCCCGCGACCGCGCGACGCGCACGGTCCCGGCTCCGCTGGACGATCATCACGATGTCCGGCCTCGGCCTGACCATCGCCTACCTCGACCGCTCCGCCCTCAGCGTCGCCAGCACCTACATGCAGGACGAGCTGGGCTTCGACCAGACCGTGAAAGGGATCCTGCTCAGCTCGTTCTTCTGGACGTACGCGATCTTCCAGCTGCCCTCCGGGTGGCTGCTCGACCGCTTCGGCCCCCGCCTCATCTACCCGATCGCCGTCGTGTGGTGGTCGTTGTGGACGGCCGCGACGGCCCTGGCCCACGGCGTCGGCACGCTGCTGATCACCCGGCTCGGCCTCGGCATCGGCGAGGCCCCCGTGCAGCCGGCCAACATCAAGGTGGTCGCCACCTGGTTCCCGCGCAGGGAGCGGGCGCTGGCCTCCAGCCTGTTCGACACCGGGCAGCAGGTCGGCGTGGCCCTGTCCGTGCCGGTCGTCACCGCGCTGATCGCCGCCTTCGGGTGGCGCGCGGCGTTCGTGGTGATCGGCGTGGCGGGCCTGTTCTGGGTGATCGGCTGGTGGATGATCTACCGCTCGCCGCGGGAGCACCCGCGCATCTCGCAGGCCGAGCTCGACTACATCGAGGGCGGCGACGCCGCCGTGCCCGAGAGCGGGCCGCGCATGCGCTGGGTGGAGCTGTTGCGCTACCCCACCGTGTGGGGGCTGGTGCTCGGCTACATCTGCCGCTCGGCGACCGGCGCGTTCTTCCTCACCTGGTATCCGAGCTACCTGGTCGAGGACCGCGGCTTCTCGATCCTGGAGCTGGGCGTGTTCGGCTCGATCCCGTCGCTGCTCGCGGTGGGCGCCACGATCGCGGGCGGCGCGTTCTCCGACTGGCTGGTCCGCCGCGGCGTGCCCATCGCCCGCGCCCGCAAGCTGCCCATCATCACCGGCATGCTGCTGGCCTCGTCGATCGCACTGACCACGTTCGTGGACGGGAACGTGGCCGTGATGGTGCTGCTGTCGATCAGCAACTGCGCCCACTCCTTCGCCGGCGCCGCCATCCTCAGCCTGCCCGTCGAGGTCGCCCCCGCCCCCTCGGTCGTCGGGTCGGTCGCCGGCTTCCAGAACTTCGGCTCGCAGATCGGCAACATCGTCAGCCCGATCCTCATCGGGTTCTTCCTGACGCTGAGCGGCAACTCCTACACGGGCCCGATGCTGTTCGCCGGGGTGATGGCCATCCTGGGCACGCTGATCTACGGATTCGTGGTGAAGGTCAGGCCGCTGAACGAGAACATCCCCGCAGAGAGCAGAGGTTGAGCCGAGGTGCAGTCCCTGATCGAGAAGCTGAACGACGTCGCGGCCGTCACCGTGACGCCCTTCGACGCGGACGGCGCCGTCGACCTCGACGCGAACGCCAAGCTGGTGCGCCGCCTCGTCGACGCCGGCGTCAAGGTGATCACGCCGAACGGCAACACCGGCGAGTTCTACGCGCTCACCCCCGACGAGCGGCGCCGGATGCTGGAGTCGACGGCGCGGGCGGCCGGCGGCGACGCGATCGTGCTGGCCGGGGTCGGGCTCGACGCGTTCTCCGCGATCGAGGCGGCCCGGCACGCCCGCGACCACGGCGCCCGGGCGGTGATGGTGCACCAGCCGGTGCACCCGTACGTGGCGGCCGAGGGGTGGGTGGACTACCACCGGCAGATCGCCGAGGCCGTGCCCGACCTGGGCGTGGTGCCGTACGTGCGCAGCCCGCGCATCACCGGCGCGGAGCTGGCGCGGCTGGGCGAGGCGTGCCCGAACGTCGTCGGCGTCAAGTACGCGGTGCCCGATCCGGTGAGGTTCGCGTCGGTGGCGCGGGATGCCGGGTTGGCGCGGTTCGCGTGGTTGTGCGGGCTGGCGGAGCCGTACACGCCGGCGTACTGGGCGGTCGGCGCGCGCGGCTTCACCTCCGGGCTCGTCACCGCGGCGCCCGGGCTGACGCTGCGCATGCGCGACGCGCTGCGGGCCGGCGACCAGGCCGCCGCCATGGAGGTGTGGGAGCTGATCAGGAGGTTCGAGGAGCTGCGCGGCACGGACGCCTCCGCCGACAACGTGGCCGTGGTCAAGGAGGCGCTGGCGCAGCTCGGCCTCTGCCGCCGCGAGGTGCGCCCGCCGAGCCGGGCGCTGCCGGCCGCCGTACGGGAGGAGGTGGCCGCGATCCTGGCCGCCTGGCACGAGAAGGGGATCGCGTGAAGATCACCGCGTTGCGGACGTACATGCAGCGGGTGGACGTCCGCCCGCGCCTGCTGGTGAAGGTGGAGACCGACGAGGGGGTGTCCGGCTGGGGCGAGGCGTACAACCACGGCCCCGACCACGCGCTGATCCCGGTGCTGGAGTACATGTTCCAGCAGATCGAGGGCGTGGACCCGCGGCGGGTGGAGTACGTCGTGCGGCGGCTGCTGCAGGAGGCGCGCTTCCCGCCAGGCGCGATCGGGCTGGCCGCGATCGCGGCCATCGACCAGGCGTTGTGGGACATCTCGGGCAAGGCGGCCGGCTTGCCGGTCTACATGCTGCTCGGCGGCAACGTCCGCGACCGCGTGCCCGTCTACTGCGGCGTCTACACCGCGCCCGACCCGCCCGCCTGCCGCGACCTGACCCAGGAGCTGCACGACCGGTACGGTTTCACCGCGTTCAAGCTCAGCCCGTACCGGCGCGACCTGTACGCGGGCCGCTGGGGCAACGTGGTCAAGGAGGCGGCCGACTACTTCGCGCAGATCCGCTCGATCCATCCGGACGAGTGGGAGTTCGCGTTCGAGGCGCACGCCCGCATCTTCGAGCCGCGCCAGGCGATCCAGCTCGGCAACGCGCTGGCCCCGTACGACCCGCTGTGGTTCGAGGAGCCGATCAGGCCGGAGTACATCCCGGCCTGGGGGCACCTGCGCGCCCAGCTCCAGGTGCCGCTGGCGACCGGCGAGTCGCTGTTCCTGCCGCAGGACTTCCTGGCCCTGCTGACAGCGGGCGGCGCCGACATCGTGCAGCCGGACGTGTGCGTGGTCGGCGGGCTGGCGCAGATGCGCAGGATCGCCACGATCGCGGAGGCGCACTACGCGAGCGTGGCCCCGCACAACCCGATGGGCCCGCTGGCCACGGCGGTGAACGTGCACTTCGCCGCCGCGCACCACGGGCTCAAGCTGGTCGAGTACAAGCCGTGCGAGACCACCTGGTGCCCCGACCCGTACCTGCCGGTGGACGGGTACCTGGAGCTGCGCCCCGACCGGCCCGGCTGGGGGGTGGAGATCGACGAGTCGGTGCTGGGCGCCGACGACTACGTGCGCTGGGAGCGCGTCCTGCCGATCCGGCCGGACGGCTCCACGGGGTACGTCTGAGTCAGGCCGCTGGAGCGCTCGCGGGGCCGCCGGTCAGCGGGCGCTCCACTTGATCTCGTACGCCTTCAGCGTGTACTCCTTGCCGTCCACCGTCGTGGTGACCTCGCCGTCGCTGGTGTTGACCAGCAGGAGCCGCTCCGGCTGGGCCAGCACCTTGACGGAGGGCTCGGAGGAGGTGACGGGGTCGAGCCGCACGCCGGCCGGGAAGTACGTGACGAAGTCGCTCAGCAGCCGCCCCGACTGCGTCTCGGAGCCGCTGCGCGGATCCCACAGGCAGCCCTTGCAGGCGCCCTCCTTGGCCTGCGGGTTCCAGTAGAGCGCGGTCGCGGCGCCGCTGTTCACGAACGCGATCATGGAGGTGGCCTGCACGGCGAGCCGCTTGGGCTCCGCCCAGTTCGTGCTGCCGTCCTCCGGCTCGAAGTACCACTCCGACCACCAGATCGGCATGTCGCCGGTCTTCTCCCGCAGCCACTTGGTGACGTCGGCGAACTTGTCGACCGCGCCGAACTCGTCCGGGAGCTGCTCGTGCGCGTCGGTGACCGAGGCGCCGTCCACCACGATGAAGTCGGCGCCCTTCTTGTTCTCGAACCAGTAATTGAAGGCGTCGAGCACGTTCTGGTTGACGACCCCCCACTCGCCGCGCAGCTCCGTGTCACCCCGCGCGTTGCTGTCGAAGCCGAGGTACGGGCCGCCGACCTGGGCGTCCGGCCGGACCTTCTTCACCGCGTCGTAGACCTTGTTGTACATCTCGGTGTAGCCCTTGTAGTCCGCGGGCTTGGCGTGGTCCTTCCAGAAGCCCTTGAACTCGTTCCACACCATGAAGTACTTGACGTCCTTGTAGCGCTCGGCGACCGCGGCCGCGAGCTTGGCGAAGTCGTCGAAGTGCTCGGGGTAGGGGGCGTCCTCCAGGTGCTCGCCCCACGCCGACTCCTCCGTGGGGCCCTCGGGGCCGCCCTTCATCCAGTCGGGCGCGCAGCACAGCGTGATGACCGGCGTGGCCTTCGACTGCCGCATGAGGTTCATGCGGCTGTCGAGGTCCTCCCAGTAGTACTGGCCCGGGTACGGCTCGGGGTTCAGCGCGCCGAAGCCCATGATGTGCTGGTTCTGCAGCATCGGCGTGCGGGCCAGCTCCCCGGCGACGACCTGCTCGAACTCCCGGGTGATGTTGTTGGCGCTGACGCCCGTGTGCGTGAAGCCCCAGCGGGGCCAGCCCTCGTCCACCTTCGGCGGCGTGGCCGCCTGGCTCTGCGCCGGAGTCTCCGCCGCGGCCTCGGTCGGCCGCTCGGTCGGCCGCTCGGCCGGCGGCCCCTGCTCCGCCACGCCGACGCTGCCGCACCCGGCCATGATCCCGGCCATCGTCACGGCCATCGTGGCGACCCCCGTCGCCCGGCCGAGCCTGCGCCAGAACGATCCCCCGCTAGTCGTTGCCACCCGATTCTCACCCGATTCCACTTTGAGCATGCCGCTCGTAGCGTTCCATGCGTGGGCTAAAGGGGGCATATCGGGGGGCGACTTTCACAGGTAATCGTTATCGTTCGGTGGTCGAAACCGGAGCGCCGGCCTCCAGCGCGGCCGCCGTGTTGACCACGGCCAGGTGACTGTACGCCTGGGGGAAGTTGCCGACCTGGCGGCGGCGCGCGGTGTCGTACTCCTCCGCCAGCAGCCCCACGTCGTTGCGCAGGCCCAGCAGCCGCTCGAACAGCTCCCGCGCCTCCTCCCCCTTGCCCATCAGGGCCAGCGCGTCGGCCAGCCAGAACGAGCAGGCCAGGAACGTGCCCTCGCCGCCGGTCAGCTCGTCGAGGTTGTCCAGGTCGTGGCGGTGGCGCAGCACCAGCCCGTCCCTGCCGAGCTCGCGCCGCACGGCCTCGACCGTGCCGGCCACGCGTGGGTCGGACGGCGGCAGGAAGCCGAGCCTGGGGATGAGCAGCAGCGCCGCGTCCACCCCGCGGGAGCCGTAGAACTGGGTGAACGTGTTGCGCTCCGCGTCGTAGCCGTGCTCGCACACCTCGCGGTGGACCTCCTCGCGCAGCGCCCGCCACCGGCCGGCCGGGCCGCCGTGGTCGCCCGACTCGACCGTGCGGACCATGCGGTCGGCGGCGACCCAGGCGAGCACCTTGGAGTGGGTGAAGTGGCGGCGGGGGCCGCGCACCTCCCACAGGCCGTGGTCGGGGTCGCGCCAGTGGCCCTCCAGGTAGTCCATGAGGGCGCGCTGCAGGTCCCAGGCGGCGTCGTCGTGGTGCAGGCCGGCCCGCCTGCCCTGGTACAGGCAGTCGAGGACCTCGCCGTAGACGTCGAGCTGGACCTGGGCGTACGCGGCGTTGCCGACGCGCACCGGATGGGAGCCCTCGTAGCCGCGCAGCCACTCCGCCCGCCACTCGGGGATGCGGCGGGTGCCGTCGAGCGTGTACATGATCTGCAGGTCGGCCGGGTCGCCCGCGACCGCGCGCAGCAGCCAGTCGCGCCAGGCCCGCGCCTCGTCCTCGTAGCCGGCCTGCAGCAGGGCGCGCAGCGTGAACGAGGCGTCGCGCAGCCAGCTGTAGCGGTAGTCCCAGTTGCGGGTGCCGCCGATCTCCTCGGGCAGCGACGTGGTGGGCGCGGCGACCAGGCCGCCGGTGGGCGCGTAGGTGAGCGCCTTCAGGGTGAGCAGGCTGCGCCGCACGGCGTCGCCGTACCGGCTGCCCTGGTAGGTGCAGTCGCGCAGCCAGCCCGTCCACGTGCGTTCGGTGTCGTCCAGCGCGGTGAACGCGTCGACCCGGGCCGGGCGGGGCAGCCACGACTGCTGCCAGGTCAGCACGAACGGCAGCCGGTCGCCCGCCGCGACCGAGAAGCGCGCCGCGGTGACGCCCGTGCCCTCGCCCGTGCCCTCGCCTGTGCCCTCACCCGTGCCCTCGTCGAGCGGCACGGGCGCGTCCAGCCAGGCCGAGTCGGGGCCCGCGACCGCGGCCAGCTCTCCGCCGTCCTGCCTCGTCCAGGGGACGATGCTGCCGTAGTCGAAGCGCAGCGCCAGCTCCGTACGCATCTCGACCCGGCCGCGCACGCCCTCGACGATGCGCACGACGTCGGGCGCCTCGACGCGCGGCGGCATGAAGTCGAGCACCCGCACGCACCCGCCCTCGGCCTCCCACGTCGTCTCCAGCACGAGCGTGTCCTGCCGGTAGCGGCGCCGCGCGGTGGCGTCGGCGTCGGCGGGGGCCAGCAGCCAGCGGCCCGCGCGCGGGTCGTCGAGCAGCGCGGCGAAGCAGGCCGCCGAGTCGAAGCGGGGCAGGCACAGCCAGTCGATCGAGCCGTTCCTGCCCACGAGGGCGGCGGTCTGCATGTCGCCGATCAGCGCGTAGTCCTCGATCCGCATCGGTGCACCCCCTGGTCGGTCCAGTGCCCCAGGACCGGCCGATGGAACGCAGGGGTTATCCCTGAGTCACCCCCGGTGTCGCGGGCGCGGGGGCGGGTGGACCCTGGGGGCATGGCCGCTGAGGGTGACATTCTCTCGGCCGAGGTCGAAGCGGTGCCCGGCCGGCAACGCCAGGTGGCCACCGCCCTGACGCGCCTCGGCTTCAAGGTGCTCCACATCGGGACGACGATCAGCGTGCGCGCGCCGAAACAGGTCTGGGAGCAGGCGTTCGGCCTGCCCCAGGTGGAGGTTCCGGGGGAGCTGGGCGAGCTCGTGGTCGGCGTGCACTTCGCGGAGCCACCGGACCTGCACGCTCTTTGACGGCCGCCCCCGGTCCTCTTCCGCAAAGGAGCGACATGACCACGATGACCGAGCGCCGGGAGGACACCGTCTACTTCGAGGCGGCCCTGCGGCCGGACAGCGGGGCCTCGATGTTCGCCGAGTCCTCCGCCACTCAGAGCACCGGTCTGGAGCAGCTCAGGCCGGCGCCGGGGCTCGCCGAGCGCACCGCGAGCGCGTTACAGGCCAAGGGTTTCACCGTACGGCACGTCGGGACCTTCTCCATCAGCGCCGAGGGCCCGAGGTCGCTGTGGGAGAGCACGTTCCACACGCACGTCGAGGTGCGCCAGGCCGACCTGGAGGGCCGCCCGCCGGACGTGACCGCCGCCGCCGGCCCCCAGGTGCCCTACCTCGCGCACGTCAGCGGCGAGCCGTTCACGATGCCGCAGGACCTGGAGCCGTACATCGAGCGGGCCTACCCGCAGCCGCCGCCGCGCTTCTTCGCCTCCCCCATCCCGCCCCGCGTCGCCTACCACCACCTGCGGGTGCCCGACGACGTCGCGCTCCTGCTGCGCGCGCACGCCGTGCACGACCGGGGCATCACCGGCCGGGGCGTGCTGGTCGCGATGCCCGACACCGGCTTCTACCGGCACCCCTTCTACGACCACCACGGCTACAACTTCAACGCCACCCTCGCCCCCGACGCGACCCGCGTGCAGCGCGACGAGCACGGGCACGGCACCGCCGAGGCGGCCAACATCTTCGCCAGTGCCCGCGACGTCGACTTCGTCGGCGTCAAGATGGGCGCCAACGCCACGCTCGCCTTCAAGACGGCCTCCGACCTGTCGCCCGCCGTCATGACCAACAGCTGGGGCTACCACCTGCCCGGCCTCGACACGCTGCCGAACTTCCTGCGCCCGCTGGAGCTCGCCGTCGTCGAGGCGGTGCGGGAGCGCGGCATCACCGTCTGCTTCTCCGCCGGCAACGGGCACGTCGCCTTCCCCGGCATGATGCCCGACGTGATCTCCGTCGGCGGCGTGTTCGTGGACGAGACGCAGGTCAACGGGGACTTCAAGCTGGAGGCGTCCGACTACGCCAGCAGCTTCGACAGCCTCATCTACGCCGGGCGGCACGTGCCCGACGTGTGCGGCCTGGTCGGCAAGGCGCCCCGCGCGATCTACATCGTGCTGCCCGTCGAGCCCGGCGACGAGATCGACACCAGCCTCGCCGGGCCCGGCTACCCCGCCAAGGACGGCACCGCGCCCGACGACGGCTGGGCCGTGATCAGCGGCACCAGCGCCGCCTCCCCGCAGGTGGCCGGGGTGTGCGCGCTGCTCAAGCAGGCCCAGCCCGGCCTCTCGCCCGACCTGGTCAAGGCCGTGCTCAAGGCGTCGGCCCGGGACGTCGTCGACGGCAAGAGCGCCATGGGGCAGGTGGCCGGCGACGGCTACGACGGGCCCACCGGGGCGGGGCTGGTGGACGCGGAGGCGGCGTACCGGCTGGCCCGCTCGGTCACCCCGCGCAACCTGAACACGCTCCCGCCGCCCCGCTGAGCCCCCGCCTCGCGGGGGCGCCGGGCAGGTCGTCGCCCGGCGCTCCCGCGAGGGTCACGCCCAGGTGTCGGCGGGCGGGGCGCCTGCCTGATCGCCGGCCCAGGCGACGTGGCCGTCCGGGCGCACCAGCACGGCCCGTACCGTCGCCCACGCTCCGGCCGGATCGGCGAGGCGGGCGCGGTGCGGGTCGGCGTGCGGGAGCTGCGGCAGCTCGGCGTCGCCGGTCAGGTCCAGCAGGACGTGGCGGCCCGCGTGCATCAGCCCGTACAGCGTCCCGGCCCCGTCGGCGAAGGGCAGGTCGGGGGCGCGGGTGCCGGTCAGCGGGTGGGCCGGGCCCGGCCCGGACGGGGGGTAGCGCACGTCGAGCGCGGCCAGCCGTTCGGCCAGCGTGCGCGACAGCTCGGGCACCTCGGTGAGGAGCGAGCTGAGCAGCGAGCGCAGCGCCCGCCCGTCGTCGGAGATCGCGGTCATGAGCGCGGTCTGGGCCATGGTGTGGCGCAGCAGCTCGGCGCCGACGGGGTGGCGCTCGGCGTGGTAGGTGTCGAGCAGGCCGGCGGGCGCGGTGCCGCGGACGGTGGCGGCCAGCTTCCAGCCGAGGTTGGCGGCGTCCTGCACGCCGACGTTGAGCCCGACCCCGCCGGCGGGGAAGTGCATGTGCGCCGCGTCCCCCGCGAGCACGATCCGCCCCCGCCGGTACGTCTCCGCCTGGCGGGCGGCGTTGCCGAAGCGGGACAGCCAGCGCGGATCGCGCATGCCGAAGTCGGTGCCGAGCACGCGCACGACCTTGGCCCGCAGCTCCTCCAACGTCAGCTCGCCCGGGTGGCCGGGGCGCAGGTCGTCGGCGGTCGCGCCGACGAACCGGTGCACGCCGCCCGGCAGCGGCACCACCATCACGCCGCCGTGCTCGCCGGCCGCGCTGAGCGGCCCGGCGGGCGGCTCGTCGAGGACGACGTCGCCCAGCCAGCCCCAGACGCTCGGCTCGGTGCCGGGGAAGGCGATGCCGGCCGCCTGCCGGACGGTGCTGCGGGTGCCGTCGCAGCCGGCCACGTAGGAGGCCCGCAGCCGGTACGTCCCGCCGGGTCCCTCCGCCAGCACGGTCACCGCGTCGGCCCGCTCCTCCAGCCCGGTGACGCGGTGGCCGCGCAGCACGGTGGCGCCCAGCTCCCGCGCGTGCTCCTCCAGCAGCCGCTCGGTGTCGGCCTGCGGCAGGAACAGCGTGAACGGGTACGCGGTGTCCAGCACGCCGAAGTCGAGGCGCTGGGGCAGCCCGCCGAAGTGCCCGGTCGGGATCGGCAGGCCGGCGGCGCGGAAGCGGCCGGCGATGCCGCGCATGGCGAGCACCTCCAGCGTTCTGGGGTGAATGGTGACCGCCTTGGAGTGCGGGTCGCGCTCCTCGCGGGTCTCCAGCACGGTCACCGGTACGCCGTGCAGCCGCAGCTCGGCGGCCAGCCACAGCCCGGTCGGCCCGGCGCCGACGACGATGACGGGGTCCATCGTTCCTCCCTTGGTCGGTGACCAATTCAGTGAGGCGAGTAAACTAGGTCAGTGACCAAAAGGCAACCTGGGGCCGACCGCCTGGAGCCCCGCACGGTCGTGGCGGCGGCCCTGCGGCTGCTCGACGATCAGGGGCTGGACGCCGTCTCCACGCGGGCCGTCGCGGGCCTGCTCGGCGTGCGGATGAACACCGTGCTCTGGCACGTCAAGACCAAGTCCAGGCTCCTGGAGCTGATGGCCGACGCCGTCGTGGCCGGCATCCCGCTCGACGGGCTGCCGGCGGCCGCGCCGCAGCGGGCCAGGGAGCTGATGCGGCGCTACCGCGCGGCATTGCTGCGCCACCGCGACGGCGCCGCGCTGGTGGCCGGCACCTACGCCGCCGAGCCCGCCACCCTCCGCTTCGCGGACGCGGTCGTCGCGGCCCTGGCCTCCGGCGGCGCGACGCCCCGGCAGGCCGCCTGGACGCTGAGCGCCCTGGTCTACTTCACGCTGGGGCTCACGCAGGAGGAGCAGGGGGCGACGGGAGCCGACGGGAACCGGCTGCGCGCCGCCGTCGCCGCCGGCTCCTACCCCGCCCTCGCCGAGGCGGTCGGCCACCTCGTGGAGGGCACGTTCGACGAGCGGTTCGAGGACGGGCTCGACCGCATCCTCGTCTGACGAGACGGTGAGTGAAGGCCGGCCTCGTTTTCCAGGCGAACAGCGTGAGAGGCACGGCCCCGTCTCTAGGCGAACAGCGAGACAGGCACGGCCTCGGCCAGGGCGCGGTAGCCGGCCGGGCTCAGGTGGAGGTGGTCGCCCTCGTCGTAGGCGGCGGCCAGGCGGCGGGGCGCGGCCGGGTCACGCACCGCCCGGTCGAAGTCGACCACCGCGTCGAACGCGCCCGCGTCGCGGATCCACGCGTTGACCGCCTGCCGGGCCTCCTCCCGGTGCCCGTCGGGGTCGTCGTACGGGTCGTTGCCGCCGAACGGCGTCAGCGTGGCCCCGTACACGAGCAGGTCCTTGGCGCGGGCGCGGACGGCGATCTGCTCGTAGGCAGCGAGCAGGTCCGCCACGACCTGCCGCTGGCCGGCCCGGGTCGCGGGGGCGGTGCCGAGGTCGTTGACGCCCTCGAAGACGAGCAGCCAGCGGGCGCCGCTCTGGGCGAGGACGTCCCGGTCGAGGCGGGCCAGGGCGCTCGGGCCGAGGCCGTCGTTCAGCACCCGGTTGCCGCCCGCGCCCTGGTTGGCGACGGCGACGCCGGCCGGGAGCCGGTCGAAGAGGCGGTCGGGCCAGCGGTCGTTGCCGTTGGTGGTGGAGCCTCTGCCGTCGGTCAGCGAGTCGCCCAGCAGGACGAGCGTGGCCGCGTCCGGCCCGGCCCAGACCTCGGCGCCGCTGAGCAGGTACCAGTGGTCGACCGGGGTGGCGGCGGGCAGGCCGGCGGCGTTCACGTGGTCGCCGGTGGCCAGGTGGGAGGTGGTCCTGGAGCCGGGGTGCGAGGTGAGGGCGGAGGAGGCCAGCCCGTGGGCGAGGTGGACGGTGACGGCCAGCACCGAGCCGGGGAGCAGGTCGTACTCCAGGGGGTCGGAGACGACGTGCGCCCCGGGCGGGACCGTGGTGGAGTCGCGGCCGGAGAACGTCACGGGCCGGGAGGTCTCCGGCCGGATGCCGCTCGCGCCCGCCCCGCCGGCCGGCAGCGCCACGGCCACGCGAGTGATCGGCAGCGGCGCGCCCCCGAACGCGTTGGACAGCCGCAGCCGCAGCCGGTCGCCGCCGAGCGTGACGCGCAGCGTCTGCCGCAGCGTCGTGTCGGCCAGGCTCAGGCCCTCCTTGGCGTACGGCGGGGGCGGCATGTTGTCCGGCTCGGTGAGCTGCGGCATGGCCGTCCACGTGGTGACCCAGCGGCCGGACGGGTGCGAGACGGACATGAGGGCGCTCCACTGGTCGGTCGTCAAAACTTTCGGCACCCTAGCGAATGTTTCGCCGACGCTCGCGGCCGGGTCGCGTTTTTACCGGCACTTGTCGATCAAGTCATAGGTCCGCGCACCCTTCCCGCCTAAGGTCGCCACCATGGACTCTGCGGACGACGGCGGGCGGGAGCTGATTCTGCGGACCGCCACCAGGCTGTTCGCGGCGCTCGGCTACGACTGCTCCTCCGTCGCGCAGGTCGCCGAGGCGGCCGGGGTGGGCCAGGAGGAGATCCACGCCCACTTCCCCACCAAGCGCGAGCTCTACCTGGCCGTCATGGAGCAGGCCCGCAACGTGCTCGCCGAGGGCATCCGGCCCCGGGTCGACGCGCTGATGGCGGCGCCGCCGGAGCGGCGGGCGCGGGCGCTGCACGACTTCATCGACGGCTACCTCGACCTGTGCGTGGCCCATCCGGAGATGCCCGCGCTCTGGATGCACCGGTGGCTGTCCGACGCCAGCGACATCGTCAGCCTGGAGGCCGAGAACGCCCAGCCGCTGACCCAGTACGTGGTGGAGGGCGTGGACACGCTCGCCGCCCCGGCCGGCGCGGACCCGCTGCACACCACGTACACGCTGATCTGGTGCACCCACGCGTTCGTGGTCAGCGGCGTGCTGGACGGGAGCGGGGTGCGGCGCGGCATCGACGACCAGCGCCAGCTGCGCCGCTTCCGCGCCCACCTGCACCAGCTTCTCGGGCGCGGGCTGGGCCTGCCCGAGCCGGAGGCCGGGCAGCGGGTGCCCGGCCTCTAGGGTCCGGCGAAGCCGCGCTCTCAGCTCAGCAGCAGGATCAGACCGGCCAGGAGAAGCACGGCGACGACCGCGGCCGCCGCGGTCACGCCTGCCGCGCCGAACCGGCGGCGGATGAGCTTCGGGTTGTGCGCCATGGTGATCCTCTTTCCGTGGTCGGGCTTGTCACCCAGCACAGTCGGGCCAGCGGCCGGGGAGGTTCACGGGTCACGGAAACCGGCGCCGCCGACCTGTCACTCCATGGGCGGAACGTAACCAAATCCCTACAGGTCTGCGTGTAACCTGCCCGTATGGGGGGTTTCGATGGGGTTGCGGGCTCACCGCGCGTGAGCGAAGCCTGCTGACGCGGTGCCGACGGACGACGCCCCGGCGACAGCGAACGGCCCGTCCCGCCCGGACGAGCCGGCGAGCGGCGCGTCCCGCCCGGACGAGCCGGCAAGCGGCTCGTGCCACCACCCGGACGAGCCGGCCGACGGCGCGGCCCGCCTCGACGAGCTGCTGATCGACGCCGTCGTCAGCACCGGCGCGCACATCGGCGCCGTCTACCTGCTCGACGACAGCGGCCAGGTGCTGCAGATGGTCTCCGAGGTCGGCCTGCCCGCACCGATCGCCCGCGCCTGGGCCAGGGTCAGGACGAAGGACCCCGTGCCGATCGCCGTCGCGGTGCGCGAGCGGCGGCTCATCTGGATCAGCGGGCGCGAGCACCTGGCCCGCGAGTTCCCCGCGGCGGCGCTGGCCCTGCCGTACCCGTTCGCCGCCGCTCTGTCGCCGATCCGCTGCTCCGGCGGCGAGGTGCGGGGCGGGCTCCTGCTGTTGTGGCCGGCCGGGTACGTGTCCGGGCTGACCAATCGCCAGTACGACGTCATCGACCGGACCCGCACCGCCATCGGCGACCTCGTCCGCGACGGCGCCCGGCGGGGGCGGCCGGTCCAGGCCGGGCCGCGACCGCGGCTGCTCGGCCCGCGCACCGCGCACGCCGCCGACGGCCGGGCCGGCCTCGTCGCGCTGGAATGCCTCAACCGGCTGCCGGAGGGGTACTGCGTGCTGGACGTCGAGGGCCGGGCGACGCTGGTCAGCGCCCCGGCCGCCGACCTGCTCGGCGTGGCGCCGTCCGCGCTGCTCGGCCGGCGGCTGTGGGAGGTGTTGCCGTGGCTGGCCGACCCCTCGTACGAGGACCGCTACCGCGCCGCCATCATCAGCCTGCAGACCACCCACTTCGTCAGCCGCAGCCCGGCGGGGCGGCGGCTGACGTTCTGGCTGTATCCGGGCCTGTCCGGCATCACCCTGCGCATCACGCCCGGCGTCGCGTCCAGCGCCGCGACCGGGACCTCGACCGGCGGGGTGTCGTCCGGGGAGGTCACGCTCGATCCCGTCGTCGGCGGGGACCGGGCGCTGCGCGTCATCGCGGTGCACGAGATCCTGAACCTCGCCACCGCGCTCGCCCGCGCGGTGACCGCGCAGGAGGTGCTCGACCTGGTCGCCGACCACGTCATGCCGGTCTACAACGTGCAGGCGCTGGCCATTCTCACCGCGAAGGGCGGGCGGCTGCGCGTGGCCGCCTCGCGCGGCTACAGCCGGCAGGCCGTGGACGAGTTCGACGGCCGCCCGGTCATCCCGGTCGCGCCCGAGAACCAGCCGTTCGACGCGGCCAAGCCGGCGTTCTTCTCGACGTGGGACCAACTGCGCGCCACCTACCCCGACGCGATCCGCTCCGACGGCATGTGCGCGTGGGCGTTCCTGCCGCTGGTCACGTCGGGGCAGCCCATCGGCACGTGCGTCCTGGCCTACGACCGGCCCCACCGGTTCAGCACCGACGAGCGGGCCACGCTCACCGCGCTCACCGGCCTCATCGCGCAGGCCTTCGAGCGGGCCCGGCTCTACGACGTCAAGCACCAGCTCGCCCAGTGCCTGCAGTCGAGCCTGCTGCCGCACACGCTCCCGCACGTCCCCGGCCTCGACGTGGCCGCCAGGTACGTGCCCGCCACCCCCGGCATGGACATCGGCGGCGACTTCTACGACCTGATCCGCCTCAGCGACACCATGGCCGCGGCCGTCATCGGCGACGTGCAGGGGCACGACGTGACCGCCGCCGCGCTCATGGGGCAGGTGCGCACCGCCATCCGCGCGCACGCCTCGGCCGGCGGCAGCGCCGGCGACGTGCTGGCGCACACCAACCGGCTGCTCGTCGAGCTGGCGCCCGACCGCTTCACCAGCTGCCTGTACGTCGGCCTCGACCTGCGCCGGCACACCGCGCGCCTGGCCAGCGCCGGGCACCTGCCGCCGGTGCTGGGCCGGCCCGGCGCCCCGGCGCGGGTCGTCGACACCTCCCCCGGCCTGCTGCTCGGCATCGACCCCCGCGCCGAGTACGCCACCACGGAGCTGGCCATCGAGCCCGGCGACGTCCTGGCCCTCTACACCGACGGCCTCATCGAGGAGCCGGGCCTCGACCTGGGCGACGCCATCGCCGCCCTGGCCCGCCGCTTCCGTCCCGCCGCCGGCCGGCCGCTGCACGACCTGGCGGAGACGCTGATCGAGCCGGCCACGCTGGAGCGGCGCACGGACGACATCGCCGTGCTGCTCCTGCGCGCCGCGTCCGGCTCAGCGGCGGGCTGACAGCCGCAGCACCGCCTTGCCGGAGGAGAGCGACACCACGCGCACGCCGATGTTGTTGACCGAGCCCGTCGCGCCCTCACTGAGGAACACCTGGGACATCGCGCCCCGCGCGGTGCCCTTCACGTGGACGGTGGAGGAGTCGAAGGAGATGGCCAGCCGGGTGATGCCGAACCGGGGGCTGACCCGGAACGAGACGCTCTTGGTGAGGGTGAGGTTGCACCTGCCGTCGTAGCAGGCGCGCAGGTTCGGCTTGGCGGCAGCTGTGCTGGCTGCGGTGGCCGCCGGGGTGACGGCGGGGACGATGGCGAGGGCGGCGGCCACCGCCAGGGCGGCGCTCCTGATCGTGCGGGACATGATCCTCCTTGCTCTCCATGTGCGGGGCATCCAGTGTGCGACGGCCGCGCCGGGACCGGTCCCGGGAAGGAGCGGGCAAGCTTGGGTACGGAAGTTCCAGGAGAGGGAGGAGTGCGATGGACGTCCCGGGGAGCCTCGCGCGCGGCGTCGCGCCCGCCGCGCCCGGCACGCTGCACGCCCGCAGCGTCAACGGCGGCGTCGCGATGCCGCCGAGGCCCGGCCTGACCGTGCGGTTCGGCCGGGGCGAGCGGCCCGACGTGGACCTGTGCGTCGGCGAGGACGACCTGTGGGTGAGCCGCCGTCACGGCGAGCTGACCTACCGCGAGCACCGCTGGTGGCTGCGCAACACCGGCCGTCAGCTCCTGCGCCTGCCCCGGGGCCGGCTGATGCACGCGACGACGGAGGCGATCCCGCTGGCGCCGGGGTACACGCCGGTGTTCGTGCGCGGGTCCGGCTTCCGCGAGCACCTGGTGGAGCTGTACGTCACGGGCCACGACGCGGATCGGGCGCCGCGCCGGCGGGCGGAGACGCAGCCGCCGCGCAGGTGGCCGCTGGACGACGACGAGCGGCTGCTGCTGGTGGTGCTGGGCCGGCGGTACCTGCTGTACGAGGAGGGGCCGCGCCCCCTGTCGTACCGGCAGGCGGCCGAAGAGCTCGCCTGCTTGCGGCCGGACGGCGACTGGCGGGAGCGCAGGATCGAGAACCGGATCGAGGGCGTGCGCCGACGCCTGGACGCGGCCGGTTTCCCGTACCCGCTGACCCACGACAAGGCGGCGGGCGGCCCGTCGGACAACCTCCTGCACAACCTGCTGCGCGGCCTGGTGGAGTCGACGACGCTGGTGCCCCCGGACCTCGACCTGCTGGAGGACGACCCCGGCGGGCCCGTGGGGTGACGGATGGCGTCACGGCTCGCGCAGCATGAAGCCCGCCCCGCGCACGGTGTGCAGCATGCGCGGGTGGCCGGACGCCTCCAGCTTGCGGCGCAGGGAGCCGGCGAGCGGGTCGAGCGGGCCGGCGCCGATCTCGAAGTCGTACCCCCAGACGCGTTCCAGGAGCAGGGTGCGGGACATGGGGATGCCGGCGTTGCGGGCCAGCACCTCCAGCAGGTCGAACTCGCGCCGCGTCACCTCGACCTCCGCGCCGCCGAGGGTGACCCGGCGGGTGGCCGGGTCGACGGTGAGCGGGCCGACCGTGACCGGGGCGCGGGCGGCGGCATGGGGCGCGACGTGGCGCAGGAGTGCGCGCAGGCGCCGGGCCAGCTCGTACAGGTCGAACGGTTTGAGCACGCAGTCGTCGGCGCCCGCCGCGAGCGCGGCCGCCCGGCCGTCCACGTCGTCCCGCTCCGCCAGCATCAGGACGGGCATCCGCGTGCCCGCCGCCCTGATCCGCGCGCACACCTCGACGCCCGACATGCCGGGCAGCGTGACGTCGAGGACGATCGCGTCGGGCGGGGCCTTGTCCACGCGGTCGAGCGCGAGCGGCCCCGCGTCGACGGTGTCCACGGCGAAGCCCTCCAGCCGCAGGCCGCGCCACAGCGCCCGCAGGATCGCCCAGTCGTCGTCCACGGCGAGGATGCGGTAAGCGGTCATGGGCGGGCTCCGGTCAGCGGGGGTCGCGGCGCAGGGGGTGGCCGGCCGGGACCTCGACCAGGACGATGCGGTGGCCGTCGGGGTCGGCGATCCACGCCTCGATCAGCCCCCACGGCTCCTCGCGCGCCTCGCGCAGCACGGTGACGCCCGCCTCGCGCAGCCGTTTCTCCTCCTGCGCCGCGTCGCGCACCTGCAGCCAGAGCCGCATGCCCGGCCCGCCCGCCTCCTCCGAGGACCCGGACAGCTCCAGGAAGCCCTGGCCCAGGAAGAAGACCACGCCGGGATGCTCGGGCGGGCCGAACTCGCGGTAGACGGCCAGCCCGAGGGTGTCGGCGTAGAAACGGCGGCTGCGCGTGGGGTCACGGGGACGCAACAGCACGCGACTGCTCAGCACCTCCATGCCGAACCTGTTCCCCACGCCGGGCCGGGGAAGCCCCGGATCGGGAAAGCCCGGGATCCGGAAGATCACCCGCCCCGGCGGGGCCCGCGTCACACCACGGCGCCCGAGCCCCTCGGTTCCCTGGCGGGGCGGCGGGGTTCGGCCGGCTCGGGGGCCGGGCGGCGGTCGAAGCGGCCGAGCAGGATCGCCGCCGGCCCGGCCACGAACGCGGACGACAGCGTGCCCGTCACGATCCCGGTCACCAGCGCGATCGCGAAGTCCCGCAGCGAGTCGCCGCCGAAGGCCATGAGCGCGAGCAGGATGAACAGCGCGCCGAGCCCGGTGTTCACGGTGCGCGGCATGGTCTGCAGGACGGCGCCGTTCACCGCGAGCGCCAGCGGCTCGCGGCGGCGGGCCGCCCACAGCTCCCTGACCCGGTCGAACACCACCACCTTGTCGTTGACCGAGTACCCGACGACGGTCAGCATGGCGGCCAGGAACACGCCGTCGATCGGCTTGCCCAGCCACGCGAACAGGCCCGCCACCACGATCACGTCCACCAGCAGCGCCAGCACGGCCGCCGTGCCGAACGTCCAGCGGAACCTGACCGCCAGGTAGGCGAGCTGCAGGGCCACGGCCACGCCGAGCGCGACGAGCGCGTTGCGGCGCAGCTCCTCGCCCAGGCTGGGGCCGATGAACTCCTCGCTGCGCTTGGTCACCTCGCCGCCGTGGGCCTCCAGCGCCTGCTCGATCCTGGCCACCTCGTCGAGGCCGAGCCGCGCGGCGCGGACGGACACGCCGTCGTCGCCCGCCTGCACCACGGCGGTGGGGAACCCGGCCCGCGCGACCGCCTCCCCCGCCGCCTCGGCCGGGATGGGCTTGGAGGTGGCGAACTCGACGAGCCGGCCGCCGGTGAACTCGACGCCGAAGTTCAGCCCGCGCGCCACGAGCCCGGCGACGGCCACCGCCGCCAGCCCGCCCGCGATCGCCAGCCAGAGCTTCGGGCGCCGCATGAGCCGCGGGTTCCTGCGCGTCAGCCACGTACGCACGGAGCCGGCCGAGCCGAGCCCGGACAGGCGGGGACCGACGCGGCCCATCACGGCCTGGGTGAGCACGCGGGTGATGAGCATGGCCGACACGAGCGAGGCCAGCACGCCGACGGCCAGCGTCACGCCGAACCCCTTGACCGGGCCCGATGCCAGCCAGAACAGCAGCCCGGCGGCGATCAGGGTGGTCACGTTGGAGTCGGCGATGGCGCTCCAGGCGTTCCTGAAGCCCCGGTCGAGCGCCCTGCGCAGCCCGCGGCCGGGCGCCTGCTGGTACTCCTCCCTGGCCCGCTCGAAGACGAGCACGTTGGCGTCGATGGCCATGCCGATGGCCAGCACGAACCCGGCCAGGCCCGGCAGCGTGAACGTGGCGCCCATCGCGACCAGCGCCGCGTACGAGATGAGGCCGTAGCAGAGCAGGGCGGCCACGGACAGGAGCCCCGCCAGGCGGTAGACGGCCACGATGAACGCGGCGGTCAGGACCAGCCCGGCGATCGCGGCCTGGGCGCTGGCCTCGATGGCGGCGGCGCCGAGCGTCGGGCCGACCGTGCGCTGCTCGACCAGGTCGAGCGGCACGGGCAGCGCGCCGCCCTTGATGAGCACGGCCAGGTCGCGCGCCTCCTCGTGGGTGAAGGAGCCGGTGATCTCGGCGCTGCCGCCGGGGATGCCGGTGCGGCACGGGATGGACGGGTCGAGCGGCGGCGAGGAGATGATCTCCCGGTCGAGGACGATGGCGATGCGGCGCGCCGGGTCGCCCTGCGGCTTGCAGGCCGCTTCTCCGGTGAGCCGCCGCCACGGCTCCTGCTCGCGGAAGTCGAGGCTGACCCACCAGCCGGGGCCGCGCTGGGGGTCGCTCTGCTCGGTGGCGTCGCTCACCCCGTCGCCGGTGATGGCGGCGGGACCGAGCTTGAGCGGCACGCCGCTCTCGTCGGGCACCGCCGTCTTGTCGCCGGGCTCGGCGGCGCCGAGCACGGGGTGGAAGGCGAGCTGCGCGGTGCGGCCGATCACCTCGGCGGCCTGCCTCGGGTCGAGCACGCCCGGCAGCTCGACGATGATGCGCCGCTCGCCGGAGCGGACCAGGGTGGGATCGACGACGCCGAGCGCGTCGGCCCGCTGGCGCAGCACGTTGAGCGCGCGGTCGGTGGCGGCGGCGTCGGCCCGGACGGTGGGGGTGCTCCTCGTCTCGAAGACGAGCTGGGTGCCGCCGCGCAGGTCCAGGCCCAGGCGCGGCGCGGCGGCGAGAGTGACGATCAAGGAGATCACGATGACGGCAGCCGCCGTCACCGCACGCCAGAACGGCGCACGGAACATGGAAGCCTCCACAGGCTTGAAAATCAGGAAAAAGGGATCTTCAGTGCCCTGTGGAGGGAGGCGCCCGCGCGCCCGACGCCCGGGGCCGCCGGGCCTGCGGGACGTCGAGGGAGGCCGGAGGGACGACGACGGCCCACGCCGGGCGTGCGCCGGACGGCTCGGCCGCGAGCGCCGCGGCCGTGCCTCCCGTGCCCCCGGTGCCCGCCGCGCCCGTCTGCCCCTGCCAGGCGCGCAGGTCGGGCCCCGGGTACGGGAGCTGCCGCGCCCCCGACTGCTGCTGCTCGGCCCGCCAGACCGCGGCGTGCACGGCGGCCGCCTGCTGGGCGGCCTGCGCGTGGGCGGTGGCGGGCAGGAACCACGACAGGAGGAGGAGCAGGACGGCGGGCAGCCTCGCGCGCATGTCACCCCTCCCCTGACCGACCACCCACCCTAGCGGGCCGTGGCCGGCCGTGCCCCTACGACTTGAGCCCGTAGGTCAGGACGATGATGCCCGACGTGAAGCGGGTCGAGTCCAGCAGCTCGAAGTGGGTGAGGTCGAGGCCGTCGAGCAGCCGGTCGCCGCCGCCGGCCACCACCGGGAACATCCACAGGTGCAGCTCGTCGATCAGCTTGTGCTCGATCAGCGTGCGGTCGAGCACGCCGCTGCCGTACTTGAGGATGCTCTGCCCCGGCTGCCGCTTCAGCTCCGCCACGGCGGTGGCCACGTCGCCCTCGATCAGGTTGCCGTTCCAGGCGGTGGCCTCCTTCAGCGTCGTGGAGGCGACGTACTTGGGCAGGCCGTTGATCCGGTCGGTGTACTCGTCGCCGGAGCGGGCGCCCCACGCCTCGGCGAAGCCCTCGTACGTCTCGCGGCCCAGCAGCAGCGCGTCGGCGCCGAACAGCAGCTTCGCCGAGTAGGCGTTGTGCTCGGCGTCCCAGTACGGCGGGCCCCAGACGTGCGGGTCGCTGATGACGCCGTCCAGCGTGACGAAGGTGGATTCGACGAGCTTCCTCATCGTGTGCTCCTCAGGTCGTTCCTCGTGGTCGATGAGGAGAGCATGGCGACGGCCGCTTACCGAATCCTGCCGATATTCTTACGGCGCCTTCCCTACGGTCGCTCCGCAAGGAACACGAACTCCTTGCCGGGCCGGTCGGGGGCGTCCCTGACCTCGCGCACGACGTAGCCGCTCGCCTCCAGGTCCGCCTCGACCTCGGCGCGCTCGCGGAAGCGCAGCGTGGAGTGCGAGGTCAGCACCTCGCCGTCGGAGGTGAAGACGACGGTCGTCCGGAAGGTCACCAGCGGCCCGCTGACGTCGGTCACGTCGTGCCACTGCTCGACCCTGCCCACGCCCGGGACGTCGGTGACCTGGTGGGTCTGCTCCTTGGTCCAGCCGAGCCACGCCCGCCTGGCCGGGTCGCGGGTCTCGAACACCAGGTGCCCGCCGGGCCGCAGCGCCGCGCGCACGGCCGCCAGCGTGGCCCGCCAGTCGTCCGGCTCGACGATGGCCTGGGCGGCGTTGCCCGTGATCGTGGCGAGGTCGGCCTCCAGCGGCGGCACGTCGGTGGCGTAACCGTGGATCCAGCGCACCCGCTCGGCGCCCGGCTTGGCCCTGGCCACGTCGAGCGACGCCCCGGCCGGGTCCACGCCCGTCACCTCCATGCCCCGGCCGGCCAGCAGCAGCGCGAACGTGCCCGTGCCGCAGCCGACGTCGAGCACGCGGCGGGCGCCCAGCTCCTCGGCGATGGCGGCGTAGACGTCGAGGTCGCTCCGGTCGGGGTCCAGGGGGTCGTACACGGCGGCCAGCCGTGGATGCTCGAAGATCGCGTCAGCCATGCGGCCACGATAAAGGGATTTCGCGGACATGAAGGACGGTTATCCTCGTTCGATGCTCTTCACGATCACCCACGCCCGCCTCACCACCCGTTTCACCGCGCCGGGCGCGGCCCGGTGAGCGCCGCCGTCCACGCCTACCTCAGGGCGGCGGCCGGGCCCGGCGCGGTGCGGTCCGGGCCGTTCCTCATCAGGTTCGACGCGCGCGACGACGCCCGCCCGTTCAACTACGCGGTGCCCGACGATGGCGCCTCGCCCACGCCGGACGACGTCGCGGCGCTGGTGGCGGCCTTCCGCGAGCGCGCGCGGGTGCCCCGGCTGGAGTACGTGCCGCAGACCTCGCCCGAGGTGGAGGCCGCCCTGCTGGCCGCCGGGTTCGTCCCGGAGGGGCGTTACCCGCTGCTCGTGTGCCCGCCCGCCGAGGTGGTGGACGTGCCGGTCCCGCCTGACGTGCGGGTGCGGCTCGTGAGCGACGACCCCGGCCTGTGGGCGGTGGCGCGGGTGATGAACGAGGCGTTCGGCGCGCCGGAGGCCACCGAGCACGACGTGGCCCGGCTGCGCAACGTCCTGGACGGCGGCGGGCTGGTGGCCGCCGCCTCCGTCTCCGGCCAGGTCGTGGGCGGCGGGCAGCTCGGCCGGCCGCACGAAGGGGTCGCCGAGGTGGCCGGCATCGCGGTGGCGCCGGCGTACCGGCGGCGCGGCATCGCGGGCGCGGTCACCGCGCTGCTGACCCGCGAGGGGGCCGGGGCCGGGGTCGGCACGCCGTTCCTCACCCCGGCCGACGACGCGGCGGCGCGCGTGTACGCCCGCACCGGGTACCGCCGGGTGGGCGAGGCCCTGCACATCTCGCTCCCCTGACCCGCCGGCCCTGCTACGTGGCGCCGTTCAGGGGCGGCGCGTGCCTCGACACCCAGACCGCGAGCTGCGTGCGGTCGCGCAGGCCGAGCTTGCGCAGGCAGCTCGAAATGTGGTTCTTGGCCGTGCCCTCCGTGATGTGCAGCCGGCGCGCGATCTCCCGGTTGGCCGCCCCGGCGCCGATGAGCAGCGCGATCTCGTACTCGCGCTCCGACAGCCCGCCCGGCGGCTCCTGGAGGGCCCGTGTGATCGAGGGGGCGGGCGCGCCGCGCAGCAGGGCGACGAGCCGCTCGCTGGCCGCCCCGCCGAGCACGGTCTCGCCGCGCGCGGCCCGCCGGATCGCGGCGACCAGCTCGTCCGGCGGGGTGTCCTTCAGCAGGTAGCCCTTCGCGCCGGCGCGCAGGCCGCCGAAGATGTAGTCCTCGTCGTCGAACGTGGTCAGGATGACCGGCGCCAGCCCGGGGAACTCGGCGCGCAGCCGGGCCACCAGCTCGACGCCGTCCATGCCGGGCATGCGGGCGTCCACGAGCACGACCTGCGGCCGCTCGCCGGCCACGGCCCCGGCGAGCCAGGCCAGCGCCTCCTGGCCGCCGCCGGCGGTGGCGGCGATCTCGATGCCCGGCTCGATCTCCAGCAGCTTGCGCAGGCCCTCCCGCATGAGGATCTGGTCGTCGACCAGCATCACCCGGATCGGCTCCGCGCCGTCGCCCGGCCTCATCCGGCCCGTCCCAGCACCGGTACGGTGGCGCGCAGGGTGAACCCCTGCCCTGCGCCGTCGATCACGTCCAGCTCGCCGCCCACGCCGCGCAGGCGGTCGCGCAGCCCGCGCAGGCCGAAGCCGTTCGCCGTCGTGCCGGGCGCGGCGCCGGTGCCGTCGTCGGAGACCGTCACCTCGACGCGTTCGGCCGTGCAGTCGAGGGCGACCTCGACGTGCCGCGCGCCCGAGTGGCGCACCGCGTTGGTGAGCCCTTCCTGGACGACGCGGTAGCAGACCAGCTCGCGGCCCTCGTCCACGTCGGGCCAGGTGCCGGTGACGGTGAAGGCGACGCCCGTCTCGGCCGAGCCGAACGACTCGGCCAGGGCCCGCAGCGCGTCGGGGCCGGTGCGGCCGTCCATGCGCAGGGGTTTGAGCGCGCGCACCCAGCGGCGGGTGTCGTTCAGCGCCTCCAGGGTGAGCGCCTGGGCCTGGCGCACCTCGTCCCAGGCGGCCTCGGGGCGGGCGGTGCGGTAGCGCTGGGCGTTCTGCAGGCCGACGTTGATGACGGTCAGGTAGTGGCCCACGGAGTCGTGCATGTCGCGGGCGATCCTGGCGCGCTCTTCGGCGATGGCCAGCTCGCGGGAGCGGGCCGCGTACCCGGCCAGCTCGGCGTGGGCCTGTTCGAGGTCGGCGAGCAGGCGGCGGGTCTCCTCGGCGCGCCGGCTGGAGTCGAACATGGCGACCGCGCCCAGCAGCAGCACCAGGCAGAGGAAGATCATGATCAGGCCGTTCATGGCGGCCTCGAACAGGGTCTGGACGGGGTTGAGCGCGCCGATCACGAAGCCGAGCAGGCCGGCGATGCCGGTGTAGGCCAGCGCGCCGCGCAGCCCGAGCACGAGCAGCGCGTTGCTGACCGCCAGCCCGACGATCAGCAGGCCCGCGACCCCTCCCGACAGCATGAGCGGCAGCGTCAGTGCCAGGAACGCCACCGTCACCGCCTTGCGGCCCGGCGAGGCCCCCGGCTGCCAGGGCAGGACCCGCCACAGCACGGCCGCGGGCAGCAGGGCGGCGGCGCCGGCGTAGAAGAGCACGGCGAACAGCGGCCAGCTCCACAGCTCGGCGCGTTCGATGGAGGTGAAGGAGAACCCGTAGATCGTCGCGGCGATCGTGGCCGCGGCCCAGAAGAACACGCTGAACACCAGGGGCGGCCGGTCGTCGGTGAAGCGCACCCAGCCGTTCAGGTCCCGGAACGATCGCGCCTGCCGCATATGCGGAGCATAACCATCCACCGCCCGCCTGACAGGGTGCCAAAAGTCATGTGACGCCGGTCATGGTGAGACATGACGTGACATGACCCGCGCCGGATATCCGTCCCGGCCTTCGCGATCTACGCTCACAGCACGGTAGTCGGCGAGGCGAGGAGAGGAGGCGGTCATGGCGGTGACGGAGCGGCGAGCGGGTGGCGTGCCGTGGGCGGGGGTCGTGGTGACCGCGCTGAGCCTGGCCGCGGCGGTCGCGATCTCCTTCGCGGTCTACGACTCGCTGCCGGAGCTGGTGACGACGCGGGAGCCCCGGCCCGGACGGATGGGCAGCCAGGTGCCGAGGATCGTGCTGGTGTCCGCGGTCCCGCTGACGCTGGTGCTGCTCGGCACGCTCATGGTCGGCCGCGCCCTGGTCGCCGACCGGCTGCGCCGCCTGGTGCCCGCGGCGCTCGTGCCCCGGCGCCGGTCGGCCGATCTGTTCCTGGTGGTGCTGCCGCCGTTCTTCGCCGTCGTCCACGGCGGCGTGCTGCTGCGGACCGCCGGCCACGCCTTCCCGCTGGAGGTGACCGTCGCCGTGGCGTTCGGGCTGCTGATCGCGGGGCTGAGCCGGGCGCGCCCGCTGCTGGACCCGCTGCGGTTCGTCCCTGGCGTGGAGCAGGCGCGCCGGCTCGGCGGACACGGCCTGGCGGCGGTGGGCGGCTGCTGCGCGGTCGGGGCGTTCTTCCTGCCGCCGATGTTCGTGGCAGTGTCGGCCGCGTTCGCGGCGGGGGCGATCTCCCTGCTGATGGTGCTCGTGCCGCTGTCCAGGCTGCGGTCATGACGGGCTCAGGCCGCCCGATTCCCGGACGAACGGCATAAATGGGTCCTCTCGGCGCGCAATACGCCGTTTACGCTGACGACAGCACTCGTTCATCGAACGCTTCACATGGACTCCCGGTCTATGCCCTTGTCCCGAGGGGAGCACCATGACCGAGCTCGACCGTCGTTCCTTCCTCGGCCGCGGCCTGGCCACCACCGGCGGGGTGCTGGCCAGCGGCCTGGCCATCGAGACCCTTTCCGCGCACGCCGCCTGGGCGGGCGCCGGCCGCCCCGCCGCCGACCCGCGCGAGAGCGGCTACGGCCCCCTGCGCCGCATGCCCGCCAGGAACACCGGCGAGGAGTACCTCGCCCTCCCGGCGGGCTTCTCGTACGTCGTGCTGAGCAAGAGCGGCACGCCCATGACGGACGGCGTCGCCACCCCCATCGCCCACGACGGCATGGCCGCCTTCCCGGGCACCCGCCGCCACACCGTCCGCCTCATCCGCAACCACGAGGTGCGCACCACCCCCGGCTCCCCCGTCGGCCGCGTGTACGTCGAAGGCTCGCGGCGCTACGACGAGCTGGGCGTCGGCGGCACCACCACGCTGGAGGTCGACCTGCGCAGCGGCGCGGTGCTGCGGCACTTCGTCAGCCTCAACGGCACGATCGTCAACTGCGCGGGCGGCCGCATGCTGTACGACCGCGGCTGGCTGACCTGCGAGGAGACCACCGCCGGCCCCACGCAGGGCTGGCAGCGCAAGCACGGCTACATCTTCGCGGTGCCGCTCGACGGCCCCGCGCCCGGCAGCCCCGCCCCTCCCCGCCGCTGACCGCGATGGGCCGCTTCTCGCACGAGGCGGTCGCGGTCGACCCGCGCACGGGGTACGTCTACGAGACCGAGGACCAGTCGGGCACGCCCGACGGCTTCTACCGCTTCCGCCCCAGCGACCCGCGCGACCTGGCGAAGGGCGGCGTGCTGGAGATGCTCAAGATCAGGGGGGTGGACGGCTACGACTGCCGCGAGGGCCAGACCATGGGCGCCCGCCTGCCCGTCGAATGGGTCCGCATCGACGACCCCGACCCCGACCTCGAGAACGGCGCCACCACCTGCACCGGGCAGGGCCTGGCCAAGGGCGGCGCCAAGTTCAACCGCCTCGAAGGCTGCTGGTACGGCGACGGCAGCGTCTTCTTCAACTCCACCAGCGGCGGCGACGCCAAGAACGGCGACCCGCCGAACGCCGACGGCTACCTGGAAGGGTACGGCCAGGTCTGGCAGTACGTCCCCGGCCGCCGCGACGGCGGCACGCTCGTGCTGGTCTACGAGTCGCCCGGCCGCAAGGAGCTCGACTCGCCCGACAACCTGACGTTCACGCCGCGCGGCGGCATCGTGCTCTGCGAGGACGACGCCAGCTCCGCCGACGCCGACCCGCACCCGCTGGCCCCCGGCCTGACCAACGTGAACCGGCTGATCGGGCTCGACCCGCGCAGGGGTCAGCCGTTCGAGTTCGCGGTCAACATCGCCGACGAGTGCGAGTTCGCCGGCGCGTGCTTCAGCCCGGACGGCTCCGTCCTGTTCGTCAACAACTTCGGCGACTCCGTCTCGCTGGACCCGCCGGGCCGCACGTACGCGATCCGCGGCCCCTGGCACCGCGGCCCGCTCTGACGAGCCCCGGAAGGACGGCTAACATCACACCGAGCGAGCTTTTTGTGGCGCTCAGTGTCACAACTGCCCACTTGCATGGGAGTACGGGCAGGGGCGGACACTCGTAAGGAACACACACGCTCCTTACCCGGCCGGGGGTGATTCCCTGTGCACGACGGGTTCGAATCCCGTGAGTCATGGCCTTTCGAGTGCCTGCGCTGTCTCTACGTATGGGAGGAGGACTACGTCGTCCGTCACCTGACCGACGACCACGGCAACGAGACGGAGATCTGGCTCGCCTCCGGGGTGCCCGTCCAGCCACCCTGGTCCGGGCTGAGCTGCCCGGCGTGCGGCGCCTACCATCTCACGTCCTTCCCCGCCGGCTACCTGGCCCGCCACCCCGAACTGGCGGCGGCCCCCGACCCGGTGCCGCTGGCCAAGGTGCCGGTCATCCCCATCAAGGACATCGCGCCGCCGGTCGCCCGGCCGCCGCTGCCGCGCCGCCTGCTCATCGCGGTCGGGCTGCCGGTGGTCGCGTTCGTCGGGTACGAGCTGTACGCGTACATGGCGCCCATCGCCCATCACCACTAGCCCACCCGGCGAGGAGGCCGCACACGGCTCACAGGCGGCGCAGGCTTCGCAGGGGTGAGGCGGCGCCGATGGCGGTGCCGGCGAGCATCACGCACGAGGTGACGACCAGGGTGGCCCGGAGCCCCAGCGCCGCGGCTGCGGCGCCGCCCGCCAGCGCGCCCAGCGACTGCCCGCCGTACGCGAGGAAACGCCAGGTGGCGTTGGCGCGCGACAGCAGCTCGGCGGGGATCAGCGCCTGGCGGAACGTCTGCTGGTTGACGCCGTACAGCGAGGGGCCCGCGCCCCGCAGCAGCTGGGCGAGCACTACGACGGCCACGACCAGCGCGAACGGGCCGGCCGCCGCGGCCAGCACCAGGCCCGCGACGGACGCGAGGACCATGCCCGCCACGAACGCCGGCCCCGGCCCGAGCCGGCGCGTGACCCGGGTCGCCACCGCCGCGCCCGCGACACCCGCCACGCCGCTCGTCGCGACCAGCACACCGATCAGGGACGGTGACAGGTGGAGGCCGCGCACGAGATAGAGCACGAGCACGACGGCCTGGGCCGAGCCCGCGAACGCGCCCACGGTGGCCGCCAGCACGACCGCCCGCATGACCGGATGCGCGAACACCGCACGCAACCCCTCCGCGACATCGGCCCGCAACCGCACCGGCCGCCGCTCCCCACCCGACGGACTGCGCCCCTCCACCCGGATCCGGGCCTTGAGCAGGGACGACACCGCGAACGAGGCCGCGTCCACCGCGATCGCGACCGGCGCCGTGAACGCCGACACCAGCAGGCCGCCCACCGCCGAACCGACCGTGCCGACCGTCGTGTTGCCCAGCATCAGCATGCTGTTGGCGGCCAGCAACCGCTCACGCGGGACGAGCTGCGGCGTGAACGACTGCGCGGCCACCGACTCGACCAACGCCGCCGTCCCCGCCAGCGTCACCACCACGTACAGGTGCCACATCCGCAGCCCGCCGAACACGGCCAGCACCGGCACCGCACCGAGCAGCCCCACCCGCACCGCGTCGGCCACCACGACCGCCCGGCGGTACGGCACCCGGTCGATCCACACGCCGGCGGGCAGGCCGAGGAGCAGGTGCGGCAACAGGCCGAGGGCACCGAGCACGCCCATCTCGGTCGCGGAGGCGCCCAGGTGGACGACGGCGGTCAGGGGCAGCGCGACCGTGGTGACGCTGGATCCGAGCAGCGAGACGGTGTTGCCCGCGAGAAGCCGGCGAAAGTCCGCATGCCGCACCAGCACGGCCCAGGGGCTGGACACGGCACCGCCCTCGGCGGCGCCTCCGGCTGCGGCCTCCCCGAGCGTGGCGCCCGCGACCGCGACGCCCTCGGCGGCCCGGCCCTCGGCGGCCCTGCCTTCGGCTGTGGCCGCCCTGGGTGCGGTGTCCCGGGGGGCTGCGGATTGCTCGGGGCCCGTCTCGGGGTCGCTGCCTCGGGTCATGCGGCACGCTAACCCGGCCCCCATGCCCCCGCAAATCGCGGGGCGGGAGCGTCAGGGGGACAGGGCGAGGGCGGCGATGTCCACGTGGAGGTCGGCGCGGTGGCGGGTGGCGCGGATGGCGGCGGCGTTGGGCTCGTCCACGGTCGCGACCCAGCGCTCCGCCTGCTCCGGGCTCTTGCCGAACCGGACGTGCCGCCGCGTGAGGCGCTCCAGGCGGACGCGGTCGTCGAGGTCGGCGTACCAGACCTCGGTCATGGCCGTGCGCACCTGCCGCCACGGGTCCTCGTCGTGCAGCAGGTAGTTGCCCTCGCTGACGACGACCCGCGCCTGCGGCGGCACGGCGATGGCGCCGGCGATCGGCTGTTCGATGTCGCGGTCGAAGGACGGGGCGTACACGACGGTGCCGGTCTCGGTGTGCAGGCGGCGCAGCAGGGCGAGGTAGCCGTGCCCGTCGAAGGTGTCGATGGCGCCCTTGCGGCCGAGCCGGCCGAGGCGTTCGAGGGCGACGTCGGCCAGGTGGAAGCCGTCCATCGGCACCCAGACGGCGGGCAGCCCGGCGGCGGTGAGCGCCGTGGCGAGCCGGCCCGCCAGCGTCGACTTGCCCGCGCCGGGGCAGCCGGCGATCCCGACCACCACGCGCTCACCTGCGGCGGCCAGCCCGCGCACGCGCTCGACCAGCCCCTCCATCCCGCTCACCGGCCACCCCACTGATCCACACGAGCACCCTAGCGGCGTACCGGCCAACGGCGCGCCGACCACCCGCGGGCACCGCCCGGGGCCCGCGCATCACCGCCGGCGGCACGCGGCTCACCGTCTCGGGCACGCCCGCCAACGCTCCGGGCACACGTGTCATCGCGGGCGGCACATGCGTCGCCTCCCGGGGCACGCACGCCACCGCCGGCGGCACGTGTGTCACCGCTCGCGGCACGCGGGTCGCCACATGACGGGCGTCACCCGTGGCCAGGTCACCACCGGAGTCGGACATGGCCGGGGGCGCCACGTGGCGGGGTGGTCACCAGGTGACGGGTAGCTCGTAGACGCCGTAGACCTGGCCGTCGTGTTTGAAGGGGATGCGGTCGAGGTCGGTGGCCAGGGTGAGGGTGGGGATGCGTTTGTAGAGGGTGCCGTACACGACCTGCAGCTCCATCCGGGCGAGCGGCTGGCCGAGGCACTGGTGGACGCCGAAGCCGAAGGCGATGTGGCGGCGGGCGTCGCGGCGCAGGTCCAGCTCGTCGGGGTCGGGGAAGACGGCGGGGTCGCGGTTGGCGATGTCGTTGGCCATGATGAGGCCTTCGCCGGCGCGGATGACCTGGCCGGCGATCTCGATGTCGGCCAGGGCCACGCGGCGGCGTCCGCTGTGGGTGATGTTGAGGTAGCGCAGCAGCTCTTCGACGGCGCCCGCGATCAGCTTGGGGTCGTCGCTCTCGCGCAGGAGGGCGAGCTGGCCGGGGTGCTGGAGCAGGGCGAGGGTGCCGAGGGCGATCATGTTGGCGGTGGTCTCGTGGCCGGCGATGAGCAGCAGGACACCCATCTGGGCCGCCTCGGCGCGGGTCAGCTCGCCGGCCTTGACGCGGGCGGCCACCTGGGAGAGCAGGTCGTCGCCGGGGTGGTCGAGCTTGTCGCCGACGAGCCCGTCCAGGTAGTCGAACAGGCGGCCGCCGGCGGCGGCGCGTTCCTCGGCGGTGGTGTCCCGCTTGATGATGGTCTTGCTGTTGTCCTGGAAGAAGTCGTGGTCGGCGTACGGGACGCCGAGCAGCTCGCAGATCACCAGCGAGGGCACCGGCAGGGCGAACGCCTCCACGAGGTCGACGGGTCTGGGCCCGGCGAGCAGGTCGTCGATGAGCCCGTCCACGATCCGCTGGACGGCGGGGCGCATGCTCTCGACCCGGCGGACGGTGAACGCGCCCTGCACCATGCGGCGCTGCCGGTGGTGCTCGGGGTCGTCCATGAGGATGAAGCTGAGGGAGCCGCCGGCGGTCCGGGGCGCGGACAGCGGGTAGCCGGGCCGGGTGACGTCGGAGCTGATCTGTGGGTGGCTGAGCAGGGCTTTCTGCTCGGCGTACGTGGTGACGAGCCAGGGGGTGCTGCCGTCCCACAGCCGGACCCTGGTGAGCGGCCCGTCCTGCTGGAGGGCCTGGATCCGGGGCGGCGGGTCAAAGGGGCACTTCTCGGCTCTGACGCCGGGGAACTCGGGCAGCGTCTCGGACTGGGTGCCGGGCAGCGTCTCGGTCATGCGCCCTCACCGATCCTGATCGCGCCCGCCGGGCAGACGGCGGCGGCCTCGCGGACCCGCGCGTGCTCGGTCCCGGCCGGCTCGGCGTTCAGGAGGAGCACGATGCCGTCGTCCTCACGCTGGTCGAACACCTCGGGCGCGAGCAGCACGCAGTTGCCGGCGCCGCAACATTTGTCCTCGTCAACGGTGACCTTCACAGGCTCACTCAACCAGCCTGACCATCGTAAGTCAAGCAACTGATTTAAATTTTGTCCCGACAAGGCGGCGCGCCGGTGAGGGGGAGGCATTGAATGGTCATGCATTCATGTGTATATACTTCTACTCGTGTCCAAGATGCTCACCTCCCTCCCCGTAGGCGAACGCGTCGGGATCGCCTTCTCCGGCGGCCTCGACACCTCCGTGGCGGTCGCGTGGATGCGCGAGAAGGGTGCGGTTCCCTGCACCTACACCGCCGACATCGGCCAGTACGACGAGCCCGACATCGCCTCGGTGCCGGGCCGCGCGACGGCGTACGGCGCCGAGATCGCCCGGCTGGTCGACTGCCGGGAGGCCCTCGTGGAGGAGGGTCTGGCCGCGCTGGCCTGCGGGGCGTTCCACATCCGCTCCGGCGGCCGCACCTACTTCAACACGACGCCGCTCGGCCGCGCCGTCACCGGCACCCTGCTGGTGCGCGCGATGCTCGACGACGGCGTGCTGATCTGGGGCGACGGCTCCACGTTCAAGGGCAACGACATCGAGCGGTTCTACCGCTACGGCCTGCTGGCGAACCCGTCGCTGCGCATCTACAAGCCGTGGCTCGACGCCGACTTCGTCAGCGAGCTCGGCGGGCGCAAGGAGATGTCGGAGTGGCTGCTCGCCCGCGACCTGCCCTACCGTGCGAGCACGGAGAAGGCGTACTCCACCGACGCGAACATCTGGGGCGCCACCCACGAGGCCAAGAGGCTCGAGCACCTCGACGCCGGCATCGAGATCGTCGAGCCGATCATGGGCGTGCGGTTCTGGGACCCTGAGGTCGAGATCGCGGCCGAGGACGTCACGATCGGGTTCGAGCGGGGCCGGCCGGTGACGATCAACGGCAAGGAGTTCGCCTCGGCGGTCGATCTGGTGCTGGAGGCCAACGCGATCGGCGGCCGGCACGGGCTCGGCATGTCCGACCAGATCGAGAACCGCGTCATCGAGGCCAAGAGCCGGGGCATCTACGAGGCGCCGGGCATGGCGCTGCTGCACGCGGCCTACGAGCGGCTGGTCAACGCCATCCACAACGAGGACACCCTGGCCAGCTACCACATCGAGGGCAGGAAGCTGGGCCGGCTGCTCTACGAGGGCCGCTGGCTCGACCCGCAGGCGCTGATGCTGCGCGAGTCGCTGCAGCGCTGGGTCGGCATGGCGATCACGGGCGAGGTGACGCTGCGGCTGCGGCGCGGGGAAGACTACTCGGTGCTCGACACGACGGGCCCGGCGTTCAGCTACCACCCCGACAAGCTGTCGATGGAGCGCACCGAGGACGCCGCGTTCGGCCCGCTCGACCGCATCGGCCAGCTCACCATGCGCAACCTCGACATCGCCGACTCGCGCGCGAAGCTGGAGCAGTACGCCGGGCTCGGCATGGTGGGGCACCAGACGCTGCTGGGCACCACGCAGGTGGCCGCGACGGGGCTGATCGGCGCGATGCCGGAGGGCGGCGCCGAGGCGATCGCCTCCCGTGGCGAGGCCCCCGGCGAGGTGTCCGACGACGACGTGCTGCTCGACCAGGCGGCGATGGAGGCCGGCACTGACTGACGCACGCGCCCCTTCATCCTCTGCCGGGTGTGTCCCGCCCGGCAGAGGTGCCTTGCCACACC
This sequence comes from [Actinomadura] parvosata subsp. kistnae, assembly GCF_900323885.1. GTDB lineage: Bacteria > Actinomycetota > Actinomycetes > Streptosporangiales > Streptosporangiaceae > Nonomuraea > Nonomuraea composti. Next base: position 390,054 of record NZ_OOHJ01000015.1, read on the forward strand.
GATGCGGCGGCCAAACATATCCAAGACAACCGGTCTAGCGGGTTGTCATTGACTGGAATTGTTGGAACATATGGTTCGAGTCATCGAGTGAGGTCCAGAGATCGTCTACCGGCTTGCCGGTAGCGGCGAGGGAAAAGGGGCCATCATGCACCAGCGTGCCGTGCGGAACTTGGCCGGCCTCGAGACCACGCAGGCCAGAATAACGCGCATCTTCGACGCTGCGGCAGGTGGCAAGAACCATTTCCTCGCGGACAAGGACACGGTCCGCCATTTCGATCAGGCGGCCCCCGCCCTGACCACGGCGGCCCGCGCGGTGCTCGAATTCTTCTCCCGCATGATCGGCCATTTGTCGGCGGAAGGCGTCGACCAGTATCTGATCGTGGGCAGCGGCATCCCGAGCGGCCCGTCGGCCGGGCACGGCCTGCACGACGTGGCCCGCCAGGCGTGCGCCGCCGCTCCGCGCGTCCTGTACGTCGAGAACAACCCGATGGTGGTCACCATGGCGCAGGCCACCATCGAGCCCTTCACCGACCTCGTGCGCGTGGTGGAGGGCGACATCCGCGAGATCGACGAGGTGCTGCGCGACCACGTGGTGCGCACGTTCATCGACTGGGACCGGCCGGTGGCCGTGCTGCTGCTGTCGACCTACAGCCTCAACGACGACGAGTACGCCCACTACGTCATCAAGCGCCTGCGGCACACGGCGCCGGGCGGCAGCTTCCTCGGCCTGCTGCACACCACGTTCGACGGCGTCCCGCCGGAGCTGCTGCCGGCCATCCGCGACCTGCTCGCGATGACGCTGCCGCACCTGGCGATCCGCACGAAGGACGAGGTGGCGGCCCTGCTGGAGGGGCTCGACCTGGTGGCGCCCGGGCTGGTGTGGGTGCCGGAGTGGCGCCCTGACGACAACGGCCACGCCTGTCGCGAGGAGCCCAGCTCGTCGGGCAACTACGGCGCCGTCGCTCGCATCCCCTGAGGAAACTTCTCTGCCACGCATTCACAAAAGTGAAGGCGAGCGCTTATCGTAAGTGTGGGAGCGCTCCCAAAATGAAAGAACGTGATGCGTATGGCCCCCCACCTCGCCCCTCACGGCGGGTCCCTGACCGCCCCTCAGGCCCGCGCGGTGGAGTACCTGCTGCCCTCCGCTCCCGCCGGGGTCGCCGAGGCCCGCTCCCTCGTACGGGCGGAGCTGTCCCGCTGGGAGCTGGCCCATCTCTCCGACGACTGCCTGCTGATCGTCAGCGAGCTCGTCACCAACGTCGTACGGCACGGCGGCTCCGCCTACACGCTGCGGCTTGAGGAGCGCGGGGGCCGGTTGTACGGCGAGGTGTTCGACCCGGGCGAGGGCGTGCCGTTCCAGCGCTCCCCCGGCGTGGACGCCCTGTCGGGGCGCGGGTTGCAGATCGTCGCCGCGATCGCGGACGAGTGGGGCGTGACACCGGCCGACAACGGCAAGCTGGTCTGGTTCGCGATCACCGCCTGAAGACTCCGCCACCGAACGGGACTCGCGATCGCCGCCTGAGCACCCCGTGTCGCCGCCTGACCACCCCCGTCACCGGGCGGAGCCCAGCGCCGGCCGTTCCCGCAGGATCCTGATGAGCAGCCCGGTCAGCCGCTCCCGCTCCGCCTCGTCCAGCGGCGCGAACCACTCCCCCTCCCGCCGCGCCTGCTCGGCGAACGCCTCCCGCACGGCCTTCTCCCCCGCCCCGGTGAGCGCGATGACGACCGCGCGCCCGTCTCCCGGCACCGGCCGCCGCTCCACCAGCCCGCCGCGTTCCAGCGTGTTGACCGCGTTCGTGACGGCGGAGCGGGACATGGCCGACAGCTCGGCCAGCCGGACCGGCTGGGCGGGGCCGAGCAGCCACAGCTTGAACATCAGCCGGAAGCCCGGCAGCGTCCAGCCGCGCGGCCGGTGGATGCGTGTCTCCAGGTCCGTCACGAGCAGGTAGGCGAGCTGCAGCAGGTGGTAGGCCAGCGCGAACGCGTCGGGATCGGCGGGCGGCGGCATCGCGGCCAGCCGCTCCCGCGCGTACGCGGCGTACTCGAGGTCGGGCGGCCCGGCCTGGGAATCGGTCACCGGTCAAGTCTTGCGTAGCGGGACGCCCACCCGAGATATTGTTTCGGCCATAACAATCTCGGAGGAGGGCCAGTGCGCATCGTCATCGCCGGAGCCGGCATCGGCGGCCTGACCGCCGCACTCAGCCTGCACGCGGCGGGCTTCTCCGACGTGACCGTGCACGAGGCCGCCCGCGAGCTGAAGCCCCTCGGCGTCGGCATCAACCTGCTCCCCCACGCCGTCCGCGAGCTGACCGAGCTGGGCCTGGCCGACCGGCTGGCCGCGATCGGCGTCGCCACGGCCGAGCTGGCCTACTTCAACCGCTACGGCACCCCCATCTGGTCCGAGCCGCGCGGGCTCGGCGCGGGCTACGCCTGGCCGCAGTACTCCGTGCACCGGGGCCGCCTGCAGATGCTGCTGCTGGAGGCGGTGATCGAGCGGCTGGGGCCGGACAGCGTACGGACCGGCAGCCGGATCACCGGCCCCGGCGAGGAGGACCTGCTGATCGGCGCGGACGGCATCAACTCGGCCGTGCGCGCGCACCTGTACCCGGACGAGGGCCCGCCCCCGGGGAACGGCCTGGTGCTGTGGCGCGGCACCACGTACGGCGAGCCGTTCCTGACCGGCCGATCCATGATCATGGCGGGGGACGGCACGCAGAAGTTCGTCGCCTACCCCATCGAGACCGGCAAGCGCACCCTGATCAACTGGATCGCCGAGCGCCCGCTCGACGGCGAGCCGCCTGAGCGCGGCAACTGGAACCGCCCCTGCGACCTGGCCGAGGTCGGCCGGCACTTCGCCGACTGGCGCTTCGACTGGCTGGACGTGCCGGGCATCATCGCCGGCGCGGACACGGCCTACGAGTACCCGATGGTGGACCGCGACCCGCTGCCCCGCTGGACCGTCGGCAACGTCACGCTGCTCGGCGACGCGGCCCACGCCATGTACCCGATCGGCTCGAACGGCGCCTCCCAGGCCATCATCGACGCCCGGGTGCTGGCGTACGCGCTGGCCCACGACGACCTGCCCGCGTACGAGCGGCTGCGGCGGCCCGCCACGACGGCGCTGCAGCTCTCGAATCGGGAGATGGGCCCGGAGGTCGTGATGAAGCTGGCCCACGAGCGGGCGCCGGGCGGGTTCGACGACGTGGAGCAGGTCATCCCGCTGGCGGAGCGGGCCGAGATCGCCGCCTCCTACAAGCGCACGGCAGGCTTCGACCCGGCCTCGCTCAGCGCCCGCCCGTCCTGGAGCGTCACCCGATGAACCTCGAACCGCTCGCCTCCTTCCACGTCGAGCTCGACCCGATCCTCGACCTCGGCGACTCGCCGTGGGGCCGCCGCCGGGTGATCAACATCGTGGGCGGCTCGTTCGAGGGGCCCCGCCTGTCGGGCGTGGTGCTGCCCGGCGGCGCCGACTGGCAGGTGGTGCACGCCGACGGCGCGATCAGCGTGGACACCCGCTACACGCTGCGCACCCACGACGGCGCGCTGCTCTACATCTCGACCAGCGGCGTGCGGCACGGCCCGCCCGAGGTGCTCGACCGGCTCGCGCGGGGCGAGGAGGTGGACCCGTCGGAGTACTACTTCCGGCTGTTCTGCCGTTTCGAGACCGGCGACGGGCGTTATCTCTGGCTGAACCGTACGCTGGCGGTGGCCTCGGCGGCGCGCGCCGCCTCCGCCGTACGGTACGACGCCTACGCCCTCACCTGACCGGCGCCGGCCCCGCTCACGCCGACCCGACCCGACCGACGCCGGAGGCTCCGATGCCGAAGCTCGACCGCTCGCCGATGCGCGTCACCGCCGAGTACGACACGCCCATGCCGATGCGTGACGGCACCGTGCTGCGCGGCACCGTGCACCGCCGGGCGGAGGGCGGCCCGTTCCCGGCGTTGCTGGCGCGCAGCCCGTACGGCGAGGGCGCGTTCCGGATGATCCCGGTGACGGCGGCGCTGGAGGCGGGCTTCGCGGTGGTGCTGCAGCACTGCCGGGGGCGCGGGAGCAGCGACGGCGAGTTCCGCCCGTGGCGGGACGAGGGCGACGACGGGCACGACACAATCGCCTGGATCACCGGGCAGCCGTGGTCGAACGGCGAGGTGGTGATGACCGGCATGTCGTACCTGGCCGGTTGCGCCCTCCAGGCCGCCGCCACCCGCCCGCCGGGGCTCAAGGCGGTGTACGCGGCGATGACGCCGCACGACTTCCACGACGGTCTGAAGTACCACGGCGGGGCGCTGGCCCTGGGCTCGGCGCTCAACTGGGGCACGATGCAGGCGGCGCTCGGGCTGATGCACGCGGCGGAGGCGGGCGAGGACGTCGGGGCGGCGTTCGGCGCGCTGCTGCCGGCGATGACCGACCAGGCCACGGCGCTGCGCACGCTGCCGCTGGACACGATCGAGGGCATCCCGTGGTGGCGCGAGTGGATCTCGCATCCGGCGCGCGACGCGTTCTGGGAGGAGCTGGCCGAGACGTTGCGGCACGACCGCATCGAGGTGCCGGTGATGCACGTGGCCGGCTGGTTCGACCTGTTCCTCGCGGGCACGCTGGAGAACCACCGGCGGCTGGGCGGCCCGCTGGTCGTCGGGCCCTGGTCGCACCTGACGGCGGCCTCGTCCGGCACGGGGCGGCTCGACTTCGGGTTCGCCGCCTCGGCGCCGGCGGTGCAGCTCGAACAGCGGCAGCTCGCGTTCCTGATGGGCCGCGACACCGGCCCGGCCGTCAGGATCTTCGTGATGGGCGACGACGTGTGGCGGGACGAGGAGTCGTGGCCGCTCGCCCGCGCCGTGGACACGCCGTACTACCTGCACGCGGACGGCCTGCTCAGCCCCGAGCCGCCGGTCTCGGCCGAGCCGGCGACGTTCACGTTCGACCCGCGCGACCCGGTGCCCACCACCGGCGGCCCGACGCTGCTGGCCGACCCGACGAACGTGGGCCCGCAGGACCAGCGCGACGTGGAGCGCCGCCCCGACGTGCTCTGCTACACGTCGGAGGTGCTCGGCTCCGACGTGGAGGTGACCGGGCCGGTGTCGGTGACGCTGCACGCCGAGACCTCGGCCGCCGCCACCGACTGGACGGCCAAACTGGTGAACGTGTATCCGGACGGGCGGGCGATGAGCGTGATCGACGGCATCGTGCGCACCGGCACGCCGACGGGGACGTACACCATCGATCTGGTCGCCACCAGCCAGGTCTTCAAGGCCGGTCACCGGATCCGGGTGGAGATCTCCAGCTCGAACTTCCCGCGCTTCGACCGTAACCCGGGAACCGGCCGCCCGGCCGCGCTGGCGACCGAGGCTGACCTGGTCGTACAGAATCAGCGGGTTTTTCCGGACTCGTACATCACGCTGCCGGTGGTGCCGCGTTAAGCGGCCGTTCCCGTTCAGGCAATTTCCAGGTACGCCCGGTACTCTCCCTGGGCATGAAGTGGCAGCGCACAATCAACGGGGCGCTGGCGAGGTACACAGGATTCCAGTTCAACCGAGTAGGTAAAGCAGGGCAAGCGGCTACGACGACGGTCCAGGAAAAGGCTCCGGTCAAACGGCCGGAAACGCCTTTCCGGCTCCCGGCGGATCCGAAGACCGATCGCCTCGTGCAGGCGCCGGTGTTCATCATCTCGCCGGTCCGATCGGGCTCGACGCTGCTGCGGGCGATGCTCAACGCTCACCCGGACCTGCACGCTCCGCACGAGCTGCACGTACGCCGGTTGCGAGTGGAATTCGACACCTCGCTGGCGGAAAAGGCCATGGAGGCACTCGGCCACAACAAGGCCGACCTGGAGCACCTGCTGTGGGACCGCGTGCTCCACCGGGAGCTGGTCCGCAGCGGCAAGCGGTACATCGTCGAGAAGACGCCGGCCAACGCGTTCGCCTACGAGCGGCTGTCCACCTGCTGGCCGGACGCGCGGTTCGTGTTCCTGCTGCGCCACCCCGCCTCGATCGCCAGCTCCTGGTACGAGGCCAGCCCCGGCAAGCGCACCCCCGACGAGGCCGCCGCCGACGCGCTGCGATACATGAAGGCCGTGCAGCGCGCGCGCAAGGCCCTGCCCGGCCTGACCGTCCGCTACGAGGAGCTGACCGCGGAGCCCGAGCGCGTCGGCCGCGCCATCTGCGACTTCCTCGGCGTGCCCTGGGCGCCCGAGCTGCTCACCTACGGCACCCCCGACGTCGTGACGAAGGGCCTGGGTGACTGGAAGGACAAGATCCGCTCAGGAACGGTACAACGCGGCCGCGACCTGCCCCGCCCCGACCAGATCCCTGATGTGCTGAAGGACATGTGCAGGACCTGGGAGTACCTGACATGAGGATCCGCTACATGCTGCTGCACGCCTACGGCATGGGCGGCACCATCCGCACCGTGGTCAACCAGGCCAACGCGATGGCGGCGGCCGGCCACGACGTCGAGATCGTCAGCGTGGTCCGGCGCAGGACCGAGCCGCAGTTCGCGATCGACCCGCTGGTGCGCCTGTCGACGCTGGTGGACCAGCGCGCGGGCGTCACCGCAGACTCCCTGGCCCGCAAGGTGTGGCGGCGGGCCCGCGGCAAGATCGTCCCGTACGGCGAGTTCGCCGCCGAGTACTTCACCGAGCGCGTCGAGGCGGCCGTCATCGAGTACGTCTCCGGCCTGCGTGACGGCATCCTGGTCACCACCCGTCCCGCGCTCAACCTCATCGCCGCCCGCCGCGCCTCCTCCAGCGTGATCCGCGTCGCCCAGGAGCACATGAACCTCGCCTCCTACCATGAGCGGGTCCGCGAGCAGATCGCCCGCCACTACGGCCGCTTCGACGCGATCGCCGTGCTCACCGAGACCAGCCGCCGCGAGTACCGCAAGCTGCTGAAGGACACGCCGGTCGTGCGCATCCCCAACGCGGTGCACATGGACGAGCGCAAGCACTCCGACCAGAGCGAGCCGATCGTGATCGCCGTGGGCCGGTTGGTGCCGCAGAAGGGCTTCGACATGCTCATCCCGGCCTTCGCGGCCACCGCGGAGGAGCACCCGGAGTGGAAGCTGCGCATCTTCGGCACCGGCCCGTCGAAGGAGCGGCTGCAGAAGCGCATCGACGAGCTCGGCGCGGGCGACCGGATCCGGCTGATGGGCCGCAGCAACCGCATCCACGAGGAGCTGGCCAGGGCGTCGGTGTACGCGCTCAGCTCCCGCATCGAGGGCCTGCCGATGGCCATGATCGAGGCGATGGGCCACGCGCTGCCGATCGTCGCCTTCGACTGCCCGACCGGGCCCGCCGACGTGCTGACCCCCGGCAAGGACGGCCTGCTCGTGCCGCCCCGCAACGTGCCCGCCATGACGGAGGCGCTCGGCCGGGTGATGGGCGATCGCGAGCTGCGGCTGCGCCTGGGCGCCACCGCGGCCGAGACGGCCTACGGCTACACCCCGCACGTCGTGATGCCGATGTGGGAGAAGCTGTTCACGGCGCTGGCCGACCGCCGGCCGATCGACGCCGACCTGCTGAAGGCCACCCGCTAACGCCTTCGACGATCCCCGGACGCGTCCGGCACCGGCCGGTGCGCGTCCGACCCTTCCTTCTCAGGGGCGAGGACGATGTCGAAGCGCACCCGCGTCCACGGCCCCTCGATCCGCCGCCCGCCCGGCGCCGGGGTGCCGGGCTCCTGCCGGACGAAGTCCTTGACCAGCGACTCCTTGACGCCGAACACGCTGTCGCGCCCCAGGTACGCGCAGCCGCGGACGAAGATGTGCGTCACCAGCGTGCGCAGCCCCTCGGCGGAGACCAGGAAGTGCAGGTGCGAGGCGCGCATCGGCGAGCGCCCGGTGGCTCTCAGCAGGTCGCCGACCGGGCCGTCGGCCGGGATCGGGTACGGCGTCGGCGTGACCCCCCAGAAGGCGAAGCGGCCCTGGTCGTCGCTGTGCAGGCAGGCGCGGCCCGCCGTGCGGCCGTCGCCGTACTGGACGTCGTAGAAGCCGTCGGCGTCGGCCTCCCACACCTCGATCCTGGCGCCGGGCACCGGCGCGCCCGCCGTGTCGGTGACCACGCCCTCCACCCAGCACGGCTCGCCCGCCGCGCCGCCGGGCAGCTCGCCGCCGATCGGGATCTCCGGCGCGCCCTCGGTGAAGAACGGCCCGAGCACGGTCGCCTCGGTGGCGTCGCCGCGTGCCTCGTTGTTGACCGCGATCGTCTGCATCGACAGGCCCAGCACGTCGGACAGCAGGATGAACTCCTGCCGCCGGTCGTCGGTGATGTGCCCGCAGGCGGTGAGGAAGCCGATCGCCGCCTCCCACTCCTCCGTGGTCAGCCGGGTCTCGCGGACGAACGCGTGCAGGTGCCTGACCAGGGCCTGGACGAGCTGCTTGAGCCGGGGCGACGGCGTGCCCTCGAAGGCCGCCAGCACCTGCTCGACCAGGGCCTGCTCACGGGCGTCCTGCTCCTCGCTCATGCCCCACTATGACACGATCGCCCCGGCTCCCGGGAACATCGGCGGCTCCTGCTCGGGGGTGAGCGCGGTCGGCCCGAACAGCCAGTCCACGTAGGTGTAGTCGTGCACGTCGCGCCCGCGCAGCACGTCGTTGCGCCACAGCCGCTGGTCTCCGTCGTGGTGCCACAGGTTCCCCCAGGCGCGCGCGGTCGTCACCACGCGGCGGCAGTGCTCGGGACGGACGGCGTCGTACGCCGCCAGCACCGCGTCCCAGTCACCGTTACCGCCCGCGTGCTCCGACAGCACCCAGGCGTCCTCGATCGCCATCACCGCGCCCTGCGCCAGGTACTGCAGCGGCGGGTGCGCCGCGTCGCCGGTGAGGGCGATCCTGCCGGTGACCCAGCTCATGATCGGGTCCCGGTCGAACATCCGCCACCAGCGGTCCCGCCACATCAGCGGCAGCCCCGCCCGCACCTGCGCGCACGTGTGCTCGAAGGCCGCGTCCAGCTCGTCGGGCGTGCCCCACTCGGCTTCGCCGGCCAGCGCCTTGGGCGACTCGAACACCGCTACCTGGTTGAACATCTCCCCCTGGCGCAGCGGGTACTGCACGAAGTGGCAGCGGGGGCCGATGTAGACGACGACGTCCTTGGGGTGCACGTCGAGGCCGCTCACCTCGTGGAACGGCACGGCGCCGCGGTAGGCGACGTACGCGGAGCTGACCGGCTCGTCGTCGCTCAGCAGGCGGCGGGCCACCGAGTGCAGCCCGTCGGCCGCGATCACCACCCGGCCGAACTCCCGCCCGCCCTCATGCACCGCCACGGCACCGCCCGCGGCCTGCTCGTACCCGGTCACCGTGACGCTCGTGACCAGGTCCACGCCCGCCTCGCGGCAGGCGCGCAGCAGTGTGCCGTGCAGGTCGCTGCGGTGGATCACCACGTAAGGGAAGCCGTAGCGGCGCTCCACGTCGTGCAGGTCGAGCCGGGTCAGGACGCTGCCGTCGAGGGCGTCCTTCATGACGATGTGCTCGGGGAGCACGCCCAGCGAGACGATCTCGTCGAGCAGGCCCCAGTGGTCGAGGATGCGGGTGCAGTTGGGCGCGATCTGCAGGCCGGCGCCGACCTCGCCGAACTCCCTCGCCCGCTCCAGCACCCGCACCCGCAGGCCCTTGCGGCTGAGGGCGAGGGCGTTGGCCAGGCCGCCGATGCCGCCGCCCACCACCACTACGTCGACACTGGTCATCCGGGGTGTTCCTCTCGTCGGGGGGCTAGAGCCAGCGCGGCAGGGCGGGTGCGGGGCGGCCGCCCGGGCCGCTCGCCCGGCCGGACAGGTAGGCGGCCAGCTCGGCGAGGGTGCCGGTGACGGTCACGGGGCCGTCCCCGGTGCCGGAGACGTGCCACGTACCGTCGTGATCCGTCGCCTCGAGCAGGAGCGCGGGGCCGTCGGCGGCGCCGGAGCGCTTGGCGGCGATGTCGTCGACCAGGGCCGCGAGGAAGTCCGGCGGGAGGTCGGCGAAGCCGACGCCCGCGCCGAGATCGACGGCGTGCACCATGACCTCCCGCGCCCGCAGCCACGGGATCTCGGTCGCCGGGACGGTACGGCCCTGCGCGGTGCGCACCGGCCGGGCCCACTGCCGCTCGTCCAGCCCGGACAGCCGCTTCTCCAGCAGCCCGGCGGAGGTCGCGGCCCAGGACCGCAGCTCGGCCGGGGACCGCACCGCGCCCGTGCGGATGTCGGCGTCGCGCTGCTCGAACGAGGTGTACATGGGGCGCTCCTCGCCCGTGCTCGCCCAGTGCGCCAGATTGAGCAGCGCGTCGGCGTTCGCGGCGACGTGCGCCAGCAGGTGCCTGCCGGTCCAGCCGGTCAGCGCCGTCGGCCGGTCCAGCCGGTCGTCGGGCAGGCGGGCGAGCGCGTCGAAGAACGTGCCGGTGCCCTCGGCCATCCAGCGCAGGCTGTCGGCCAGGCTCCGCCGGGCCGCCATCAGGAGACCCCCTCAGCGGCGGCGGGCTTCTCCGCCACCGCCTTCGACTCCGCGCGGCCCAGGCCGGTGATCTCGGTGGCCAGGACGCTGCCGTCGGTGAGGTAGCGGGCGGGCTCGCGGGCGTGCCCCACCCCGCCGGGCGTGCCCGTCGCGATCACGTCGCCCGGGTTGAGTGTGACGATCGTGGAGACGTACCGGACCAGCGCGACGGGGTCGAAGACCAGGTCCGAGGTGTCGGCCCGCTGCACCACCTCGCCGTCCACGTACCCGGTCAGGGTGAGCGAGGGGCGGGTGCCACCGGGCAGCTCGTCCGGGGTGACCAGGTACGGGCCGAACGGCGTGCTGGCCTCCCACGTCTTGCCCTGCAACCACACCGGCGAGCGGTACTGCCAGTCGCGCATGGTGACGTCGTTGAGCACGGCGAACCCGGCGATGGCCGCCTCCGCCTCCGCCTCACCGGCCCGCCGCACCCGCCCGCCGATGACGACGGCCAGCTCGGCCTCCCAGTCCACCTGGCCGGACTCGGGCGGCAGCCGGATCTCGTCGTACGCGCCGATCAGCGCCTCGGCGTACTTGGCGAACAGCGTCGGATACCGGGGCAGCTCGCGGCCCATCTCCAGGATGTGCGTGCGGTAGTTCAGCCCGATGCAGACGATCTTGCCGGGGCGGGGCACGACCGGCGCGAACCCGGCGCTCTCGACCGCGTCGCCGTCCGCCCGCGCGGCACGCTCGGCCCAGCCCGGCCGGGCCAGCAGCTCGCCCACGTCGGCGGCGCCCAGATCCACGAGAGCGTCCCCGTCCACGCGCACCGCCCTGGTCCGGCCATCGGACGTGCGGATGGTGGCCAGCCTCATGCCTGGTCGTTCCCTTCCACGGTGACCCGGTCGAGGTGCAGCGCCTCGAAGACCGGCCCGTCGCTGAACCTGAACAGATCGAGCGCGCCCGAGTCGGAGTCGGACGCCGACGCCTCGGACCTGGCCGAGAACGGCTGCCACGACGGCACCACGAACAGGTCGCCGCGCGTCACCGACCACGACGAGTCGCCGACCGTGACGCGCCCGCTGCCGTCGAACACCTGGAACACCGACGAGCCCGCCTCGCGGCGCGGCGCGGTCTCTGCCCCGGCCCGGATCCGGTGCATCTCCGCCCGGATGGTGGGCAGCACGTCGCCGCCGGTGGTGGGGTTGGTGTAGCGGACGGCCGCGTGGCCCGGCTCGACCGTCCCCGCGTGCCCCTCCGCCTCCAGGTCGAGCTGGTCGGCCAGCGCGCGGTCCGTGTCGGCCCAGCGGTAGGCCAGCAGCGGGGTGCCCGGCCGCGGGCCGGGCGCGGAGACGGGGCGCAGGCCCGGATGCCCCCACAGCCGCTCCGAGCGGGAGCGGTCCGGGGTGGTGCGCTCGGCGTCGGAGATCCGGTCCCGGCCGAACTCGAAGAACTGGGCGTCCACGGCGTACTGGAACGGGATGTCCAGGCCGTCGATCCAGGCCATCGGCTCGGCCGCGCCGTTGTGGTGGGCGTGCCAGTTCCAGCCCACCTGGGGCAGGAAGTCGCCGCGCCGCATCGGCACCGGGTCGCGCCCGACGACCGTCCACACGCCCTCGCCCTCGACGACGAACCGGAACGCGTGCTGCGTGTGCCGGTGCTCCGGCGCGTCCTCACCCGGCATCAGGTACTGGATCGCCGCCCACAGCGTCGGCGTGGCGAACGGCCGGCCGCCCAGCCCCGGGTTCGCCAGCGCGATCGCCCGCCGCTCCCCGCCGCGGCCGACCGGCACCAGGTGCCCGGCCCGCTCCGCCAGGGCCAGCAGGCTCCGCCAGCGCCACAGGTGCGGGACCGCCTTCGAGCGCGGGTGCGGCGGCATCAGGTCGCCGATCTCCGTCCAGAGCGGGATCAGCAGCTCCCGCTCGAAGCCGCGGTACAGCTCTTCCAGCGCGGGCGACGGCGGCGGCTGGTCCGGGGCGTCGACCACGGCGAGGCGCACCGGATGGTTCGCGGTGTGGGTCATCTCGGCTCCTTCGGGCGTGCGGCTCGATGCCGTCGGTGCCAGCTTGTAGCCTGGGCGCGCCAGAAGAACAGGACATTCTGCTCTGAAGAATCCGCCGAACCTGCTGTGAAGAATCCGCCGGACCCGCTGTGAAGAATCCGCCGAACTACGCCATCCGCAGCGTCGACCACGCGCTGCAGCTCGCCGTCATGCTGCAGGTGGAAGGGCCGCTCGGCGTCGGCGAGGCCGCCGAACGGCTCGGCGTCGTGCCCTCCACGGCGCACCGGCTGCTCGCCATGCTGGTGTACCGCGACTTCGCCGTGCAGCTCGAAGACCGCCGGTACGCGGCCGGGCCCGTGCTCTCGCTCGGCGCCAGCTCCCTGTCCCACACCTCGCGCCTGCGCGCGATCGCCATGCCGCACCTGGCGGCGCTGGTCGAGCGGGTACGCGAGAGCGCGAACCTCGTCATCCTGGCCGGCGACCACGTCCGGTTCATCGGCACCGTGGAGTGCGCCCAGGCGCTGCGGGTCGGCAACCGCGAAGGCATGGTCTTCCCCGCCCACCTGGCGTCCGGCGGCAAGGTCATGCTCGCCGACCTGCCGCCCGAGCGGCTCGACCTCCTCTACAGCGCGGAGAAGTGGGCCGACCGGCCCGAGCAGCGGCCCAACCTGGCGGCGCTGCGCCGCGAGCTGCGCACGACGCGGGAGCGCGGGTTCGCCATCAACGCGGGCCGCACCGAAGCGGGCGTCACCGCCGTCGGCCGGGCTGTGCGCGGCGCCGACGGCACGGCCCAGGCGGCCGTGTCGGTGTCGATGCCCACCACGCGCTTCTCGCGGGACCTGCTGCCCGGCCTGGTCGGCGCGCTGGCCGCGACCGCGCGCGACATCGAGGCGGAGCTGCGCGGCGCCGCCATGTGAGCCCTCCTGTCTTGGGCGGCCGGCTCCATCAGCACATGGTCCAGGTCGCCGACTTGCTCCTGCGCTGCGGGGAGGTGAGCTGGAAGACCACGGTGTGGGACGTGCCCAGCTCCGGCCTGACCTCCTTCTTCGAGCCGAAGTAGTCGCTCTTGCCGTAGGACGGGATCCTCCTGGAGCCGCTCTCCAGCACCTGGCCGTCCACGATCCACTGGTAGGAGAACGGGGCGCCCGCCTGGCTCGCGTCCAGGCCGATGCCGAAGCCGATCGAGCCGGTGTAGCAGGTCACGCCCTCAGGGTTGATCTTCGACGCGCCGGCGACCCGCACGTACGCGAGGCTGAACGAGGCCGCCGCCGGCCGCGTCTTCCTCGCACTGGCGGACGGCGACGGCCGGCTGGCCGCCGTCCGCGTCCGGGACGGGGTGGGGCGCGGCCGCGTGGTCGTGACGGTGGGCGACGGGGTGCTCTTGGGGGTCCTTCTGGGCGTGCTTTTTGGGGTGCTTCGGGGAGTGCTTTCGGGGGTGCTTCGGGGAGTGGACGGCGTGGTGCGGGCGCGGTGCTTGCTTCTCGTGGCGGACGGGGTCGGCTCGCCGGAGCCGGCCGCCAGCACCGGCGTCACGGGGGTGTCGCCGGACCGGACGTTCCACACGACGACCCCGGCCACCAGGCACGCGACCAGCCCACCCGAAACCCCGGCGACCAACGGCAACCGCCGCCGCCCCCGGCCCACCGGCGGGGCGGGCGCCGCATGGTGAGCGGGCGGGGCATGGTGAGCGGGCGCGGCATGGTGAGCGGGCGCCGCATGGTGAGCGGGCGCGGCGTGCGCGGCGGGGCCGTCGCCGAGGAGGTGCAACAGGACGTCCTGCATGCTCGGCCGGGCCGCCGGGTCCTTGGCCAGGCAGGCGGAGACGATCGGGCGCAGCGGCGCCGGCAGGTCGCCGAGGAACGGCTCCTGGTTCAGGATGCGGTTGATGACCGCGGGCAGCGAGTCGTCACCGAACGGCGGCGTGCCCGTACCGGCGAACACGATGACCGAGGCCCAGGCGAACACGTCCGCCGCCGGCCCGACGGGCGCGCCGGCGAGCTGCTCGGGCGCCAGGTACGCGGGCGTGCCGACGACGCCGCTGGCCGCGGTGAGCGCGGTGCCGGCGGCGCGGGCGAGGCCGAAGTCGATGACGCGCGGCCCGTCGCGCCCGAGCAGCACGTTGGCGGGCTTGAAGTCGCGGTGCACGATGCCCGCCCGGTGGATGGCGGCCAGCGCGGTGGCGGTGCTGACGGCCAGCCGCTGCAGGTCGGCGCCGTGGTGGCGGCCCGCCTGCTGGAGCGAGGGCCCTTCGACGTACTCGCTGACGATGTACGGCCGCCCGCCCGCGCCGGCGTCGAGCACCTGCGCGACGCAGAACGGCTGCACCCGCCGGGCCGCGTCGACCTCCCGGGCGAACCGGCCGTCGTCACCGCGCGCGGCCTCCCGCAGCACCTTGACGGCCACCGGCCGCCCGTCCGGCGCCCAGCCCAGGTAGACGACGCTCCGGCCGCCCTCGCCGAGCCGCCCGGTGATCCGGTACGCGGCGATGGCCTCGGGGTCGCCCGGGCGCAGCGGTTCGGCGTGGGGCATGGGCGGCGGTACTCCTGTGACGGCCGGGACGGACCCCATGCACCTTAGCGAGATAAATCCCGACTTGTAGGTCGTTCCCCAGGGATGAGGCCAGCGGGCCCCCTCGCGGGCCGACGCGCCGCAGCCTCGCCCTCGCGGGCCGACGCGCCGCGGCCCCGCCCCTCGCGGGCTGAGGTTAGTGCGCCGCGACCGCCTGCTTCTTGCGGGCCCGGTAGGCCGCCGCCTTGACCTTGTTGCCGCACGACTCCATGCCGCACCACTCCCGCCGCCCGCCCCGCGACCGGTCGATGAAGACCTTGGTGCACTCGGGGTTGGCGCACTCCTTCATCAGCGGCACGTCCGGCCCGCTGAGCAGCTCGATGGCGTGCCGCGCCACCGTGGACAGCGCCTGCTCGGGGGTCGCCTCCGTCCACCGGCCCGTGGCGGTGAGCCTGGGGGTCGCGGGTGGCGTGCGGGCCGCCTCGTTCACCAGCGCGAGCGCCTGCTCGTCGTAGCCCTCGCCGGCGAGGCGGGCGGTGACCAGCGCGTAGATGGCCTCCCGCACCCGCACGGCCCGCGCGAGATCGTCCCCGGAGCAGGAGGGCGCCTCGTTGACCAGGCCGCACTCCACGTACCAGGAGTCGAGCGCGGCGGGGGCGTCCAGCGTCTCGAAGCGGTCGGTGCGGCGGGCGCGCATCGTGCAGGCGAAGTCGAGTGCGGGGTTGCCACACAGGAAGACATGTTTCACATCACCAGTTTGACAGGTGACGCCCCGATCGGGCAATCGCCGGGCGGAAGGGCGGTGAAGACGAAATGAAACAGCTCCGGGTTTGACTGGAGTTCGTACCGATCACCCCACCTCTCCGGGAATCTCATGAAAAGAGCCCTTCTGCCCCTCCTCCTGACCCTGCTCGCCGCGACGTCCTTGATCCCCGCGACCGCCGCCCAGGCCCGTTCCGCACCCGAGCGGCCCGCCGTCATCTTCGACACCGACATGGACTTCGACGACGCCGCCACCCTGGCCTACCTCGCCCAGGAGCACCACGCCGGCCGCATCGACCTGCGCGCCATCACCGTCACGAACAGCGGCGCCGGCTTACCCGGCCGGGCCATCCGGCACGCCAGGTGCCTGGCCGAGCGGCTCGGCCTGCGCGGCGTCCGCATCGCCGACGGCTCGGGCACCGGGCCCCATTCCTTCCCCGCCGACCTGCGCCGGCTCTTCGACCGGGTGCTCACGGCGGCCACCCCCGGCTGTGCGGGGGACGAGAGCCCGTCGGCCGTCCGTGCCCCCGAGCTGATCAGGAAGCTGCTGCGGGACGACCCCGCGACCCAGATCATCGCCACCGGCCCGCTCACCAACCCGGCTGCCGCCCTGCCGTACTCGGCGGCACGGCTGACCACGATGGGCGGCGCCCTCCACGTGCCGGGGAACCTGTGCTGCGGCACGCCGCCGGAGTTCGACGGGACGCAGGAGTTCAACTACTGGCTCGACCCCGCCGCCGCCCGCGCCGTGCTCACCGGCAGCCGGGGAACCGTCCGCATGGTGTCCCTGGACGCCGCCAACGAGGTGCCGATCACGGACCCGTTCCTGGACCGGCTCGCCGCCGACCACGGCACCCCGGCCGCCGCCACCGTCCTGGAGATCGTCACGCATCCCGAGGTGCGGCCCCTGATCGCGCAGAACCTCCTCTACTGGTGGGACCCGCTCGCCGCCATGAGCGCCGTCCGCCCCGGGTACGTGGAGTTCACGTACGGACGCGTGGACGTCGCGCTCAGCGGCCCGTCGGCCGGCCGCACGTTCCTGTCCCCGGCAGGAGGCCGGCTCCGCTACGGCACGGCCGCCGACCGGGCCGCGTTCGAGCAACGCTTCCTCGACACCCTGAACGGCCGCCCCTAGGAACGCCGGCGGTCGGTGGCCTGGATGAGCAGGCTGCGGATGCCGGGCTCCGAGCCGCCGTGACCGGCGTCCTCCACGATGTGCAGCTCCGCCTCCGGCCAGGCCTGGTGCAGGGCCCACGCCTGGCCGGGCGGCGTCTTGATGTCGTAGCGGCCGTTGACGATGACGGCCGGGAGGTGGCGGATGCGGTCGATGCCGGCCAGCAGGCCCTCGTCCGGGAGGAAGGCCCCGTTCGCGATGTAGTGGTGCGTGATGCGGGCGAAGCCCAGCAGCACGGCGTCGTCGAGGTCGGGCGGGGCGACCGGCAGGAGCGTGTTCGCCGACAGCTCCCAGCCCATCCAGGCGCGCGCGGCGGGCAGGTGCACGGCGGGGTCGGGGTCGGCGATGCGGCGGCCGTAGGCGGCGATCAGGTCGTGCCGCTCCTCGGCGGGGATCGGGGCGACGAAGGCCGCCCACTCGGCCGGGAACAGGTGCGCCGCCCCCGACGGCGTGAACGACCACGCCTCGTCACCGGGCCGGACGAGCCACACGCCGCGCAGCACCAGCTCGGTCACGCGGCCCGGATGCGCCTGCGCGTACGCGAGCCCCAGGGTCGTCCCCCAGCTTCCGCCGAACACCAGCCAGCGCTCGACGCCCAGGTGCTCGCGCAGCCGCTCGATGTCGGCGACCAGGTGCGGCGTGGTGTTGTGGCGCAGCGAGACGGCCGGGTCGCCGGCGTGGGGGCGGCTGCGGCCGCAGTTGCGCTGGTCGAACAGCACGATCCGGTACGCGTCCGGGTCGAAGAAGCGCCGATGGTCGGGCAGCAGGCCGCCGCCGGGGCCGCCGTGCAGGAACAGCGCGGGCTTGCCGGCGGGGTTGCCGCAGGTCTCCCAGTAGATCTCGTTGCCGTCGCCGACGGCGAGCAGGCCGGAGTCGTACGGCTCCGTCTTCGGGTACCAGTCGATCACGCTACCCGAAGATAGATCACCGTCCCGGACGCCGGTGGCCGGCTCTCGTTGCCGAGGTCGGCGCACCCGCGCCCAGGATCGCCGGATCGGGCCCCGCGGCGACCGACCCGGAGTCGCCCACGTACGTGTGCCGCGCCCAGCCGATCGCCCAGCCGATCGCCCAGCCGATCGCTGGGCCGTCACCGGTGGTGGAGCGCGCCGGCATCGCCCCGTGTCGCGAGAGAGGGAGCGTGGCGGGCACGGCGCTGTGCCCGCCCTGTCACCGGAGGTCGCCGGCGCTCGGGCCCGCGTACCGGGCCGGGGGGATCAGGCGTTGCAGCCGCAGCTGCAGGTGCTGGCGCAGGAGCAGGAGGATCCGTGTCCGCATGAGCAGGATTTCGTTCTCTTCGCCGTCATACCGGATACGTTGCACGGAACGCGGTCGCCCGAACTCGCCGCGAAGCGACAAACACCACGCCCTCACGGCAGGAACATGGCTCTTGGCATGCTCCCGCCATGAGATCCCGGGACGGCCTCCTGGATGATGGGAGGTGATGTCGATCCATTCGCTGCCGGCGCGGCCACGGCCGGAGCCGTACGAGGTCCGGGTCCGCGCGGCCCGGCCGCAGCTGCGTCCCTACGTGCTGGGCTGGGCGGGTTTCCGCACGCCGGCGGTGGCGGGGCAGCCCACCCGGATGTTGCCGCTGAACGCGGCCACCTTGATCGTCGACTTCACGGGCGCGGGGGCGTTCGTCACCGGGCCGCGCAGCGCCGCGGCGCTCGTTCCTCAGGCGCTCTGGCGTCACGGGGTGGCGGTCGGGCTGACGCCCGCCGGGATGGCGGCGCTGACCGGGACGCCCATGCGCGAAGTGGCCGGCGCCGCCGCCGTCCCCCTGGAGGAGCTGCTCGGAGCCCGTCAGGCGGCGAGCTGGCCGGGCGGCTGGCGGAGCAGGCGGGCTGGGCGGAGCGCTTCGCCCTGCTGGAGCGGTGGCTGGCGGCCCGGCTGCGGCCGGCCGGCCCCGACGACCTGATCATGCGGGCGTGGCGTCGGCTCCAGGAGCCGCCGGACGGGCAACTGTCGGAGCCAGGCAGAAAGCTGCGGGAGCCGGGTGGGCGGGTCACGGTGGAGGGGGTGGCTGCCGAGCTGGGGGTGAGCCGCCGTTATCTGGAGCTGGGGTTCCGGCGGGTGGTGGGGTTGTCGCCGAAGACGGTGGCGAGGGTCGCCCGGTTCCAGCGGGCGGTGCGGGCGCTGAGCCGTCCCGCCGCCGTGCTGGACGAGGCCGCGGTCGCGTGCGGTTACGCCGACCAGCCGCACCTGACGCGCGAGGTGCGGGCGATGGCGGGGATGACGCCGGGGCAGCTGTTCGCATTCGTTCAAGACACCGGGACGGCGGCGCACTAGCGTGCGCGTTCATGACGCTCACCGGGACGACGGGAGCGGCTCTCGCGGCCGATCCCACCCTCGCCGACTTCGGCCATGATCCGCTGTGGATCACCATCGTCAAGGCCGTGATGCTGTTCGTGTTCCTGGGGCTCGGCGTGGTCTTCGGGGTGTGGTTCGAGCGCAAGCTGATCGCGCGGATGCAGCACCGCTACGGCCCGAACCGGGCGGGCAGGTTCGGCTTGCTGCAGTCGGTCGCGGACGCGATCAAGATGGGGCTGAAGGAGGATCTTTTCCCCCGGAACGTGGACAGGGTGCTCTACCTGCTGGCTCCGGTGATCATGGTGGTGCCGGCGTTCCTGGCCTTCTCCATCGTGCCGTTCGGGCCGGTGGTGAACCTGTTCGGGGTGCAGACGCCGCTGCAGCTGGTGGACCTGCCGGTGGCGGTGCTGTTCATGCTGGCCATGGGCGCGGTCTCGGTCTACGGGGTGGTGCTGGCCGGGTGGTCGTCGCGCTCGCCGTACGCGCTGCTGGGCGGTTTGCGCTCGGCGGCCCAGGTGGTCTCGTATGAGATCGCGATGGGCCTGTCGTTCGTGGCGATCTTCCTGTTCGCCGGCACCCTGTCGACCTCCGAGATCGTCAAGGCGCAGGAGCAGACCTGGTTCGCGGTGCTGCTCATCCCGTCCTTCCTGGTCTACGTGATCTGCATGTTCGGCGAGGCCGCGCGCATCCCGTTCGACCTGCCCGAGGGCGAGGGCGAGCTGGTCGGCGGCTTCCAGACCGAGTACTCCTCGTCGCTGAAGTTCGCCCTCATCATGATGGGCGAGTACCTGCACACCTTCACCGCCTCCGGCATCGCGGTCACCCTGTTCCTGGGCGGCTGGCGGGCGCCGTTCCCGATCTCGCTGTGGGACGGCGCGAACCAGGGCTGGTGGCCGGTGCTGTGGTTCTTCATCAAGTTCGTGCTCACCTTCTGCTTCATCGTGTGGGTGCGCGCCTCGCTGCCGCGGGTGCGCTACGACCAGCTCATGTCGCTGGGCTGGAAGGTGCTGATCCCGGTCAACCTGGCCTGGATCCTGCTGGTGGCCGCGGTGCGCAACGTCGTGGTCAACGACGGCAACCGCACGCTCGGCATCGGCCTCGGCGTGGTCATCGTAATCGGCGCGCTGGCCATCTGGATGCGCTTCGACACCGTCGGCCAGCGGCGCAAGGAAGCGAAGAAGGCACAGGTGGAGGCCGAGTTCGAGCAACTGTCCGAGGAGCCGACGGCCGGTGGCTTCCCTGTGCCGCCGCTCGACCTGCCGCACTACCACGGCGTCCAGCGGGATCGCGTCTGAGGGCCCTCAGGCCAGGGACAGGAGAGCGGGGATGCTCGCCACGCCCGGCAGGAGGTGGGTGTGGCGGACGGCGCCGAGGGTGGCGGCGTCCTGGCTGCCGGTGAGGACGCCGGCCACGACGCGGGCGCCGGCGTTCGTGCCGGCTTCCAGGTCGCGGACGGTGTCGCCGGCGGTCAGGACGCGGCCGACGTCGTGCACGCCGGTCGCCTCCATCGCCCGGAAGATCATGTACGGGGCCGGCCGCCCGGTGGTGACGTCGTCCACGCACACGACCGCGTCGAGGACGCCGTGCTCCCAGCCCACCACCTTCAGCAGCTCGGTGGTGACCTCGCGGTCGAAGCCCGTGGTGAGCGCCACCTTGACGCCCGCGGCACGCAACGTGCCGATCGCCTCGGGCACGCCGGGCAGCGGCGCGGGCGGCCGGGCGGCGTAGGCGGCACGGAGCCGGGCGCGGAAGTCGGCGAAGGCAGCGTCGATCGTCTCACCGGACGGCCCGCCGGACGTTTCGCGGGACGGGCCGCCGGTCGGTGAGCCGGTCAGCAGGGCGGCGATGGCCTCGCGCTTGTCGGCGCCCATCCAGCGCTCGATGTCGGCGGCCGACGGTGTGCCGCCCGCCGCTCGCACGGCCTCCTCCAGGGCGAGGTAGACGGCGCCGTGCTCTTCCACGGTGGTGCCGGCGATGTCGAGGACCGCCAGTTCGATCACGGGGTTACTCCTTGCGCGGCTCGCGCGGCGAGCGGGTGGCTGGGGCTGCGCAGCAGCGCGGGGTGGGCCTGCTGCGAGTTGTCGATGGTGAACGAGACGAGGTCGGGCCGGTAGCGGTCGTCGGAGAACTCGACGGGCTCGCCGGCGGCGGAGGAGGTCTGGCGGCGCTCGCGCAGCAGGGGCGCGCCGCGCGGGATGCCGAGGAGCGCGGCGTCGGTGTCGTCGGCGCCGACGGCGTCGATGACGTGGCGGGCCCGGCTGAGGTCGACGCCGCGTCCGCTGAGGTAGGCGAACACCGACCCGGAGTCGCAGTCGAAGTCGAACAGCAGCCGCCCCACGGGCCAGACGAACGTGGTGCGCTCGACCATGGCGGGCAGGTCGTCCATGAGCCGCAGCCGCAGCATCTCCACGACCGGCTCGCCCTCCTCCAGCCCGAGGGCGTCGCACGCCTCCTGGCCGGCCGGGCGGCGGGCGATCTCGAGGGTGCGCTGCCCGGGGGTGCGGCCCATGAGCTGCACCCAGCGCGAGAACGACAGGAAGGTCTCGAACGGCTGGGGCATGCTCTGGCTGCGGACGACGGGAGGCTTGCCGCGCCCGCCGCCGATGAGGCCCTCGGCGCGCAGCGTGGCGAGGGCCTGGCGGATCGGGCCGCGCGAGATGCCCCACTGCTCGCACAGGTGCGACTCGGAGGGGATGGCCGCGCCCACCGACAGCTCGCCGGAGCTGATGCGGCGGCGCAGGTCCGACGCGACGCGTTCGTGAAGAGGTGCGTCCATGCGACTTGACCATACAGGAGCGCGCAGACTTCGCGAAAGCCTCGATCCTGCTTTTACCTGCGAAAATGACGGGCAGGCGAACGCGAGATGACATGTCCGGGCCGGGATTGACGCCGCCGGGCGGCGAGCGGCAGCGTACCTGTCATGACAAGTCACTTGCCGTGGGACACGTCCCTCGGCGCGGCCGATCTCGTGGTCGTGGGCGCGGGCATCGTGGGGCTGGCCCACGCCGTGGACGCCGTGGCCCGCGGGCTGTCCGTCGTCGTGGTCGAGCGGGATGAGCGCGCCGTCGGCGCCTCGGTACGCAACTTCGGCCACGGCTGCTTCACCGCCCAGGACGGCGACGCCCTGCGGTACGCGATGGCCGCCAGGACCGCCTGGCTGCGCCTGGCCAAGGAGGCCGGGCTCCGGCTCGACGAGACCGGCACCGTCGTGGTGGCCCGCGCCGACGACGAGTACGCGGTGCTGCGCGAGTTCGCCGCCGCCCGCGACGGGCAGGCCGTGCTGCTCGACGGCCGCCGCGTGGCCGAGCGGGTGCCGGTCGGCGCCGGGGTGGTCGGGGGCGCCTGGCTGCCGCTGGACGTGCGGGTGGATCCGCGCGAGGCCGTGCACGCCATCGCCGCCTGGCTGGCCGGGCAGGGCGTGCGCTTCCACTGGGCCACCACCGCGCACCTCGTCGAGCCCGGCCTGGTGACCACCAGCCGCGGCCGGATCAGGGCCGGGCACGTGGTGCTGGCCGTCGGCCACGACGTGGACCGGCACTTCCCCGGCCTGGCCGAGCGCGCCGGGCTGCGCCGCTGCGTCCTGCGCATGCTGCGGGTCGCCGACCCGCACGGCCGCCGCGTCGACCCGGCCGTGCTGTCCGGCTTCTCGCTCCTGCGGTACGCCGGCTTCGCCGCCTGCCCGACGGGGCCCGCGCTGCGCGCCCGCCTGGAGCGGGAACGCCCCGAGCTGACCGGCATCGGCCTGAACCTCATGCTCACCCAGCGCCCCGACGGCGACCTCATCGTCGGCGACACCCACGCCTACGCCGTCACGCCCGAGCCGTTCGGCGCCGACGAGCTCGACCGGCACATCCTGGACGAGGCCGCCCGCCTGCTCGGGTCCGGGCCGCTGGCGGTGCGCGAGCGGTGGCGCGGCGTCTACGCCTCGGCGCCCGACCCGTTCCTGATCGCCGCCCCGATGCCGGGCGTGCGCGTCGTGTCGGTCACCTCCGGCATCGGCATGACCACCGCCCTGGGCCTGGCCCCCGAGATCCTCGACGACCTGCTGGCCTGACCAGCCTTTTTCCAGGAGACACCTATGCGCGCACGACCTGCCCTGGCCGCCCTGGCCGTGCTCCCGGCCCTGCTGCTGACCGGATGCGGCGGCGGTGACACCACCACGGCCACCTCGCCCACCTGCCCGAACGGGAAGATCCGCTTCGGCGTGGAGCCGTACGAGGACCCGGCCAAGCTCAAGCCCGCCTACGAGACGCTGGCCGCCGCGCTCCAGAAGACGCTGAACTGCCCGGTCGAGCTGAAGGTCGTCGAGGACTACTCGGCCGAGGTGCTGGCGATGCGCAACGGCCGGCTGGAAGTGGCGCAGTTCGGCCCGCTCGGGTACGTCTTCGCCAGCACCAAGGCCGACGCCCAGCCCGTCGCCTCCTTCGCCGACGCCAAGGGCGCCCTGACCACCTACACCGCCGGCATCTGGGTGCCCGCCGACTCGCCGATCACCTCCGTCAAGGACCTGAAGGGCAGGTCGCTGGCGCTGTCCAGCCCCGGCTCGACCTCGGGGGACGCACTCCCCCGTTACGCGCTCAAGACGCAGGGCGTGGCCGAGGCCGACGTCAGGATCGACTACGCGGGCGGCCACCCGGAGGCGCTGCTCGCCCTGACCAACGGCAAGGTGGACGCCGCCGAGATCAACAGCCAGCAGCTCGCCACCGTCCAGGCGGAAGGCGGCTTCGATCCCGCCAAGTATCGCCGGATCTGGACCTCCGACCCCATCCCGAACGACCCGATCACCGTGCACGGCAAGCTCGACCCCGCCGTGCGGCAGGCGATCACGTCGGCGCTGCTGAAGCTCGGGCCCGCCGACGTCGCCAAGGTCGGCGCGTTCCTCGACGTGGACCCGCCCGGGCCGCTCGTCGCCGTGCGCAAGGAGACGTACCAGCCGCTGTTCGACCTGGCCACCGCCCTCGACCTGACCGAGAAGGACGTATGACCATGACCTCGCCGACGTGGCCCGCCCCTCCAGGGGCGGCGGCGCGAGTCGGTGGAGCCGCGTTGCAGGTGCGCGGGCTGCGGAAGTCGTTCGCCGGCCGGACCGTCCTGGACGGTCTCGACCTGAGCCTCGCGCCCGGCGAGTTCCTCGCCCTGCTCGGCGCGAACGGCAGCGGCAAGTCCACCGCGCTGCGCTGCGTCGTCGGCCTGGAGCGCCCCGACGCGGGCGAGATCCTGGTGCACGGCCGGCCCGCCGACACCGCCCCGCCGCACCGCCGGATGGCGATGATCTTCCAGCAGATCCACCTCGTCCACCGCCGCACCGCGCTGGACAACGTCTGCGCCGGCGCCCTCGGACGGCTGCCGCTGCGCCGCTCGCTCACCCCGCTCCTGTTCCCGCGCGAGCTGCGCGAGGAGGCCATGGTGTGCCTGGACCGCGTGGGCATGGCCGGCCGGGCCGCCGAGCCGGCCGGGCGGCTGTCGGGCGGCCAGCGTCAGCGGGTCGCGATCGCCCGCGCCCTGTGCCAGCGGGCGGAGATCATCCTGGCCGACGAGCCGGTCTCCGCCCTCGACCCGGCCGCGGCCGAGCAGGTGGTCGCGCTCCTCGCCGACCTCGCCCACGAGCAGGGCCTGGCCGTCGCCGCCGTGCTGCACCAGCCCGACCTGGCCCGCCGGCACGCCGACCGCGTCACGGGGCTCCTGCATGGCCGCGCCACGCTCGACACCCCGGCCGCCGCCCTCACCGCTGCCGACCTCGCCACCTTGTACGCCCCCGATCACCAGCACCACCCGGACGCCGACCAGGAGCACCAGTGAGCACCAGCACGGGCGCGCTGCCGCCGGACAGCCGCCTCACCCCGCCCCGCCGGCGCCCGGTCACCACGGTCACCGCCGCCGTCACCGTGGCCGTCGTGCTCGCCCACGTGCTGGCCTGGAACGGCACCGAGTTCTCCCCCGCCGCCCTCGTCCAGGGCTGGCGCGGGATGGCCGACTTCGCCGGGCAGGCCCTGCCGCCGGACCTGTCGTGGGACGGGGTGCTGCGGCCCGGCCTCCAGGCGGCGCTCGTCACGCTGGGCATCGGCCTGCTGGGCACCACGTTCTCGGTGCCGTTCGCGCTGGTGCTGGCGCTGCTCGCGGCGCGGACGACGGCGCCGAACCGCTGGGCCTACCAGGCGGCCCGCTCGGTGCTGTCGTTCCTGCGCGCCGTGCCGGACGTCGTGTTCGCGCTGGTCTTCGTCACCGCCGTGGGGCTCGGCCCGTTCGCCGGCGTGCTGGCGCTGATCTTCCACAACACGGGGGTGATGGGCAAGCTGTGGGCCGAGGCGATGGAGGAGATCGACCTCGGCCCGCGCGACGCGCTGCGCGTCGGCGGCGCGTCGGGCGTCCAGGCCGCGGCGCACGCGGTGCTGCCCGCCGTGCTCCCGCAGTTCGTGGGGCTGCTGCTCTACCGCTTCGACGTGAACGTGCGCTCGTCCCTGGTGCTCGGCCTGGTGGGCGCGGGCGGCATCGGCTTCCTGGTCAACCAGTCGATCAAGCTCTTCCGGTTCGACGAGATGGTGACGCACCTGGCGATCGTCATGGTGCTCGTGGTCGCGGTGGACCAGCTCTCGGCGTACGTGCGCCGCCGCGTCGGAGGTTAGCGCGCGGGTCACACGGCCAGCGTGCGGCCGCGCGCGCCGCCCTCCACGGCCTGGACGTAGACGCGGGCGACGTCGGCCGCCGGGGTGCCGCCGGCGGGGTCCATGCCCAGGTCGAGAAGGGTTTCGCGGACCCAGCCCGGGCTGACGGCGTTCAGCCGGATCCCGCGCGGCATCTCGATCGCGGCGGCCCCGACGAACGCCTCCAGGCCGGCGTTGACGAGGTGCCCGAGCGAGCTGCCCGGGATGGGTGCGGCGAAGCGCCCGCTGGTGATCGTGACGGAGCCGCCGTCACGCACGTGGGCGAGTGCTCCGCGCACCAGCGTCACCTGGCCGATGAGCTTGCCCTGGAGCCCGCGCCAGTAGTCCTCGTCGGACGGCGTGTCCAGGGGGCTGAGGCCGCCGCTGGCGGCGCAGCACACGACCGCGTCCACCGGGCCGGTCCCGGCGAGCAGGGCGCCGATGGAGGCGGGGTCGTCCATGTCCACGCGGGGTGAGGTGTTGCGGGACGCGCGGACCACGTCGTGGCGCGCCTCCAGTGCCCGGGCGACCGCGCCGCCGATGGTTCCCGTCGCACCGATCACGATGACTTTCACGCTGCTCCTCCGTTGGTAAGGGGTTCGCAGGACAGACTGCGGCCGGCCGGCGGATCTCAGCCAGCCATCCGCCGTGCCTACACCTGACAGGTGCAGGCACCGCGCCCCGCCGACCGGCGATACTGGCCCGTATGGACACATCGGGTGAGCTGGGCGAGTTCCTGCGATCGCGACGGGCGCGGCTGCGTCCCGAGGACGCCGGGCTGCCGACGTTCGGCGGCCGGCGCCGCGTGCCGGGGCTGCGGCGCGAGGAGCTGGCCCAGCTCGCCGGCGTGAGCGCCGGCTACTACACCCGCCTGGAGCAGGGGCAGAGCCCGAACGCCTCCGACGCCGTGCTCGACGCCGTCGCCCGCGTGCTGCGCCTGGACGAGGCCGAGCGGGCCCACCTGTACGCGCTGGCCAGGCCGAAGGCGAAGGCCCGGCCCCGGGCGGCCAGGCCCGAGCGGGCCCGGCCCGGCGTCCGGCTCATGATCGGCTCGTTCGGGGACGTGCCCGCGCTGGTCATGGGCCGCTTCCTCGACGTCCTCGCCTGGAACCCGATGGCGCACGCGCTGCTGGCCGGGCACCTCGCCTTCGACGCGCCCGGCCGGCCCGCCGACCGGCCCAACATCGCGCGGATGTTGTTCCTCGACCCGCACCTGCGGGAGCTGTACGGCGACTG
The DNA here is from genome assembly GCF_900323885.1 of [Actinomadura] parvosata subsp. kistnae. Taxonomy (GTDB): domain Bacteria; phylum Actinomycetota; class Actinomycetes; order Streptosporangiales; family Streptosporangiaceae; genus Nonomuraea; species Nonomuraea composti. Next base: position 417,079 of record NZ_OOHJ01000015.1, read on the forward strand.
GCCGGCCAAGGCCCGCTCGACGGTCGCGGACCTGCGGCTCATCGCGGGCCGGTATCCCGGCGCGCCGGGGCTGGCCGCCCTGGTGGGCGAGCTGACCGTGGGCAGCCCGGAGTTCGCGGCGCTGTGGGCGGCGCACGCGGTCGGCGACTGCGGCACCGACCCGCGCACCTACCACCATCCGGTGGTGGGCACGATGGAGCTGCTCACCGAGTTCATGACCCTGCCGAACGACGACGGGCAGCGCGTGGCCGTGTTCAACGCCGAGCCCGGCTCGCCGTCGGAGTCCGCGCTGAAGCTCCTCGCCGGCCTGACCGCCGCTCAGTGCCCGGCCGGGCTGGAGGCGCGCGAAGCCGGGCGGTGACCGCTCCCGGCCTGCTGCACCAGCTCGTACACGTGCCCTCTGAGCTGCGCGAAGCGCGGCAGCGAGCGGCCGCCCGCGCGCAGGTCCGCCGGGCCGGACCGGGCGGAGGCGTCACACCGCCGGCAACATCGCGATCCACGTGCCGGGGGCGGCAGTGCGAGCGGGGCGGTCAGCGGCGGAGGGCGACCAGCTCCCCCTTGCCGAGGTTGAGCGTGGTGACGGTCAGGGCCGGCTCGGCGAGGAGCAGGTCGCGGAGCGGGGCGATCTCGTCCGGATGGGACAGGGCGTTGTCGGCCACGAGCACGCCGCCCTCGCGCAGCACCCGGTAGGGGTGGGGCCACCAGGACGGGTACTCGGTGCGTTCGGCGTCGAGAAAGAGCAGGTCGACCGAGCCGTCCGGCAGGCCGGCGAGCGCGGCGCCGCCGTCGGCGACCCGGAACTCCACGTGCTCGGCCAAACCGGCCTCGGCGGTGGTGCGGCGGGCGTGCTCCTGGGCGGCGGCGTCGGTGTCGAGGCTGAGGACGTGGCCGCCGGTCGCGCGGGCGGCGTCGGCCAGCCACAGCGTGGACACGCCGCGGGAGGTGCCGACCTCCACGACGGCCCGCGCCCCGACGCTCTGCGCCAGGAACCACAGGAACTCCCCCGCGTCGGGCTCCAGGACCCGCCACCGGTCGAGCCGGTCCTGCTGGGCGGCGTCGTGCCGGGCCGCGGCTTCGTTCAGGGCCTCGATCGTCTTGCGTACTCTCTCGTCCACAGGAGAAGTGTGCCCTGGCCGCCGTTCCATCACTGCCCCAGGAGGCACCTGCGGCCGCCGGGAAGAGCTACGCCGAGCGTGAGCAGGACAGGGGTGGCCGCGCCTGTGCCGACTGGAGCAGCTTGGCGCTGATCTGCTTGCGGGAGACGATGCCGAGCTTGGCGAACACCTTGCGCAGGTGCCACTCGACAGTGTGCGGGCTGATGAACAGCTGCGCGCCGATCTCGGGATTGGTCAGCCCCTCACCGGCGAGCCGGGCGATCTGCGCCTCCTGCGCGGTGAGCGCGGCCCGCTCCTCCACGGCCCGCCTGCGCACGGTCTCGCCGGTGGCCGAGAGCTCGCGCCTGGCGCGCTCGGCGAACGCCTCCACCCCCATCTCGGCCAGCGACTCGTACGCGATGCCGAGCTGCTCGCGCGCGTCGACGCGGCGGCCCTCCCTGCGCAGCCACTCGCCGTAGAGCAGATGGGCGCGGGCGAGCGTGGTGCGGACCTCGGTCCGGCCGAGCCGCTCGATCGCCTCGCGGTACAGGGCCTCGGCGGCCTGGCCCTCGCTCACCTGGGCGCGCGCGCAGGCGGAGGTGCCGAGCGCCCAGTCGGTGCCGGTGGCCTGCGCCATCTCGTCGAGCGTGCGGGCGACCTCGGCGGCGCGGGCCCGCCGCCCGCTCCTGGCGGCGGCCTCGACGAGCTCGACCATGGACCTCATGTACGTGCCGCCGAGCTCCTGGGGGTGCTCGGCGCCGCGTTCGGCCGCCACGTACGCCTCCTCGTAGCGGCCGAGGCCGTTGCCGAGCACGGCGTTCGCCCATTGGGTGGCGGTGCGCACCTTGCCCTCCCCCTGGATGGCGGTGTCGCGGGTGATGGCCTCGCTGACCTGGCGCATCGTGGCCTCCCTGCCGCGCCACGCCTCCAGGACGAGGGCCGCGTACTGGGCCAGGAAGCGGCTGCCCGTCACCTCGCCGATCGTGGCCGCCTCGGCCACCAGCGTTTCCGCGACGCTCAGCTCACCGGCCAGGACGCGGTTCGCGACGAGCATGTGCAGCGCCGACGGCAGCACGGACAAAGCGCCCGTCTCCCGGGCGAGGCCGGCCAGCCGCGCGGAGAGCACGGACCAGCTGTCGAAGTCCCACACGTTGTGGGCCATCCGGGAGGCGAACGGCAGCCAGCCGAGCCCTTCCTCCCTGGTCACCGCGTCGGCGCGGAAGGCGTCGAGGGCCCGGCGCACCAGCGGCACGCCCGCCGCGTACCCCTCGGTGGCCGACCGGGCCACGCCGTTCAGCAGCAGGTCGTGGCGGGGCGGCGGCGGGCCGGGGGGCGCGGCGAGCGTGGCCGCGGCGATGTCGGCGGCCTGGGCGCCGTCGGGCAGGTGGCCGGCGGTCATGGCGGCGTTCAGCGCGTCGCGGTAGGTCTCGCGGGCCAGGCCCGCGTCCAGCGGCTCCAGCCGCTTGCCGGCCTTGAGCAGCAGCGGCAGGGAGGCGCCGGCGCTGGTGGAGGCGAACGTGATCTGGCCGCGCAGCAGGTCGGCCTGGGCGCGGTCGCGCTCGTCGAGCGGGCTCAGCTCCGCCGCGTCCAGCAGCTCGTACGCGGCGTCGAACCCGCCGGCCCGGTACTTGGCCCTGGCCGCGGCCAGCCCTCTGAGGCCGCGGCGCGCCGGATCGGGCGTCAGCTCGGCGGCCCGCTCCAGGAACGCCGCCGCCGCGGCCACGCCGCCGCGCGCCTGCGCCCGGCCGGCCGAGCGCTCCAGCTCGGCGGCCACCTCCTCGTCGGGGCCCGCCACCGCGTTGGCGAGGTGCCAGGCGCGCCGGTCGGGGTCGGCGTCGGGGTCGGTGGCGTCGGCCAGCGCGCGGTGCACCCGCTGCCGGTCCTCCAGCGCGGCCACCCGGTAGGTCGCCGAGCGGACGAGGGGGTGGCGGAAGCGCACCCGTGTGCCGATGGTGATCAGCCCGGCCGCCTCCGCCGGCGCCGCCGCGCTCGCCTCGATGCCGAGCAGCTTGGCCGCCCGGGTCAGCAGGGTGACGTCGCCCACCGGCTCGGCCGCGGCGATGAGCAGGAGCTGCTGCGTCTCGGGCGGCAGCGGGCGGAAGCGGCGCAGGAAGCTCTGCTCGATCTGGCCGGCCAGCGGCCGGGTGTCGGGCCGGCCGAACCCGCCCGCCAGCTCCGCCGCGCTCAGCCCGCGCGGCAGCTCCAGCAGGGCCAGCGGGTTGCCCTGCGCCTCGGCCACGATGCGGTCCCTGACCCGCTCGTCGAGCCGGCCGGGCGTCACCGAGTCGAGCAGGGCGCGGGCGTCGGTGTCGTTCAGCCGCGTCACCTCGATCTGCGGCAGCCCGGTCAGCTCGCTGTCCAGGCAGGGCTCGCGGACGGCGAGCACCAGCCCGACCCGCTCGGCGAGCAGGCGCCGCGCCACGAACGCGAGGGTCTGCGCGGAGACCTGGTCCAGCCACTGCGCGTCGTCGACGAGGCACACCAGCGGCTCCTGCTCGGACACGTCGGACAGCAGGCTCAGCACCGCCAGCCCGACCAGGAAACGGTCGGGCGGCGTGCCCGCGCTCAGGCCGAACGCCGTGGCCAGCGCGGCGCGCTGCGGCGCGGGCAGCCGGTCGAGGCGGTCGAGGAACGGGGCGCAGAGCTGGTGCAGCCCGCCGTAGGCCAGCTCCATCTCCGACTCCACGCCGGCCGCCCTGGCGATGCGGCAGCCGGCCGCGTTGTCGCGGGCGTGCTCCAGCAGCGCGGTCTTGCCGATGCCGGCCTCGCCGCGCAGCACCAGCACCGCGCTGCGGCCGGCCTGCACGGTGGCGACGAGCCGGTCCAGGGCCTCGCGTTCGAGCCGCCGGCCGCGCAGCGACGATCGGGCTTCCCTGCTCATTTCAGGCACCGCCTCCACCCACGGAACGAGGACGCCGAATGGGAGGGAGGCGACCGGTTTTGATTTTATGTGGCGCGGTGCCCGCGCCGGTCGTCCGATGATCCGTCGAATCGGCGGCACGTACGGTGACCTGCGCGCGTGCACCGTCTCTCGCATCTGATGAATGATTCACGCGTCGGACGGGGGGCGGGTGACCCGAGACGCGGGGTCCCCGGCGATCGTCGGGCGGTCGGCGCAGCTCCAGGCGCTCACCACGTTGCTGGACGACGCCACGCGGCGGCGCCCTCGTGGTGCGGGGCGAGGCCGGCATCGGCAAGTCCGCGCTGTGGAGCCGGGCGTGCGCGCCGGCCGAGGAGCGCGGCATGCGGGTGCTGACCACCACGGGCGTGCAGGCCGAGATGGAGCTCCCCTACGCCGGGATCACCCACCTGTTCCGCCGGCTGCCCGAGCTGACCGTCTCCGGGGAGGAGTCGCCGTTCCGGGTGGGGGTCGAGGTGCTCGACCTGCTCGGCCGCCTCGACCGGCCGGTCCTGCTGGCCGTGGAGGACGCCCACTGGCTCGACCGGGCGAGCTGGGAGATGCTGACGTTCGTGGCGCGCCGCCTGGAGCCCGACCCGGTGGCGCTCGTGCTCACCGCCCGCGACGGCGGGGACGTCGACCGGCTCCTGGCCGCCGCCGCGCTGCCGGAGCTGCCGCTCGACCCGCTCGACCCGGATCAGGCCGGCGCGCTGCTCGCGAGCTGCCGGCCGCCGGCGAGACGGCGCGCCGGCGTGCCGCCGAGACCGGCGACCGGCTGACGCCGCACGAGACGCAGGTCGTCCGGCTGGTACGCCAGGGCCTGACGAACAGGGAGATCGCCGCCCGCCTCTACGTCAGCCCGCGCACCGTCGAGTACCACCTGGGCAAGGTGTTCACCAAGCTCGGCATCACCTCCCGCCGCCAGCTCGGACGGGCCTCGTGACCGGCGGGCCGGACTACCGGTGGCGCCTGCGTGAGGTGATGGCCGCGCGGGGGCTGTTCTCGAGGCCCTGCTGGACATCCTCGGCTGCGCCATGGACGACCTCATCGAGCCGCTGCCGGCCCGGACCGGCCGCCGGGGCGGACCAGGCCGCTCTCGTACGCCAGGATGACGAGCTGCACCCTGTCGCGCACCTCCAGCTTGGCGATCGCCCTGGTGATGTGGGTCTTGGCGGTGAGCGGGCTGATGACGAGCCGCTCGGCGATCTCGTTGTTGGACAGCCCCAGCGCCACGAGCCGCACCGCCTCCAGCTCCCGCGCCGTCAGGACGTCCAGCCGCCGGTCCGCCCCAGGCGAGAGGTCCTGCCGGTGGGCGAACTGCTCGACCACGCGCCGCGTCACGCCCGGCGACAGCAGCGCGTCGCCCGCGGCGACGGCGGCCACCGCCCGGCGCAGCTCGGCCGGCTCGACCTCCTTGGTGAGGAAGCCGCTGGCGCCGGCGCGCAGGGCCGCGAAGACGTGCTCGTCGCTGTCGAACGTGGTCAGGATGACCACCCGGCAGCCCGTGGCGCCCGGCTCCGCGAGGATGCGGCGGGTGGCGGTGATGCCGTCGGTGCCCGGCATGCGGATGTCCATGAGGATGACGTCGGGGCGGGTGCTCGCGGCCAGCCGCACGGCCTCGTCGCCGTCGCCGGCCTCGCCGACGACCGTGATGTCCTTGGAGCGGGCCAGCAGGCTGCGGAAGCCGGCCCGGACGAGAGCCTGGTCGTCGGCGAGGAGCACCCTGATCGTCATGCCGCCGAGCCTGCCACAGTGCATCCCCCAGGGCCTCCCAGCGGGCCTCCCACAGGAATCTCCGCCCGGACGGCGAAGCCGCCCGGCACCGGCCCCGCGCTGAGCACGCCCCCGAGTGCGCTCACCCGCTCCCGCATGCCGGCCAGGCCGTGCCCCTCGGTCACCTCGGCGGCGCCCCGGCCGTCGTCGGTGACCTCGACGGTGACCGACTCCGGCCGGTAGCCGATCGTCACCCCGGCCCTGCTCGCGCCCGCGTGCTTGATCGTGTTGGCCAGCGACTCCTGGACGACGCGGTAGACGGCGATGGCGGGCACGGCCGGGACGGCGGCCGGGTCGCCGCGCTCGTCCAGCGTCACCTCCAGGCCGGCGGCGCGGGCGTCGGCGACGAGCGTGCGCAGGCCGGCCAGGTCGGGCTGGGGCGCGGTGTCGCCCGAGTCGTCGCGCAGGGTCGTGATCAGGGTGCGCAGGTCGTTCATGGCACGGTTGCGCACGTCCTTGGCCAGGCGCAGCGCGGTGGCGGCCGCCGCCGGGTCGTCCTCGTCGAGGGCGTCGGCGGCGACGTTGAGCTGCACGCCGACGAGGGCCAGCGTGTGGGCGATCACGTCGTGCACCTCGCGCGAGACGCGCAGGCGTTCCTCCGCCACGCGGGCCCGCTCATCGGCCTCGCGCAGCCGCTCGCGCCGGCGCGTCGCGGCGGCGTACAGCAGGCCCGCCGCGATGAGGGCCGCCAGCAGCAGCCCCTCGCCCGCGACGTGCAGCACGTAGCGGAACAGGTTCCGGTCCACGATCGCGCGGGCGTCGAACGCGGAGTACGCGAGCTGGGCCACGCCGACCACGGCCGCCCAGCGCACGCGGGGCGTGGTCGCGGCGGTGAAGTACGCGGCCGCGACCGGCCAGATCCAGCCGGCCGGGGACCAGTTCCCCGCCAGGTGGTAGACGAGGACGCCGCACACCGACAGCAGCAGCACGGCCGTCGGCCACCGGCGCCTGACCAGCAGCAGCGCCCCGAGGAACAGGCCGAGGGGGACCGCGTTGCCCATGGGCTGCCGCACGCCCGCGGCCAGGGCGATCGAGACGAACAGGACGAGAGTGACTGCGGCCAGCGCGACGTCGGCGATCCTCGCGAGGTGCCGGACGGGGGCGGGCTCGGCCATGCGCGGGCTCCTTGGTGCTCAGGGTCGTTGCCAGGGCCGGCGGGGTCACCGGCCCTGGCGGAAGTATCAGACGTGAGTGACCAGAAGGGTCACGCCCGCCTCGCCGCCGCAGTCGACGAAGACGGGGCCGACGCCGTTGCCGATCCTGGGCGAAAGGGTCGCCTTCGCCTCGAACCGCTTCGGGTCGTCCCTGACGATGCGGATGTTCTCCAGCACCGGATGCTCCCTGTCGAGGCCGGCGAGGACGGCCTTGAGCCCCTTGCCGCCGCCGCAGTGGCCGGTGATCGTCACCTCCTGGCCGCGCCTGGCGGTGGGGTTGGGGCTGACCTGCACCACCGCCCTGGCGCCCTTCGGCGGCTTCGGCGCCGCCGTGCGCGCCGTCACGCCGGCCTTCTGGGCCGTCACATCGGCCGTGCGGGCGGTCACGTCGGCGGCGGCGATGGACGGGATGCCGGCCGCGCCCACGAGCCCGGCCATCAGGGCCAGGCCGGCGACCGTCGTGAGGACACTCTTGAACATGATGTTTTCTCCCGGTTGTCGGCTCGTCCGGCCACGCTAGACGGGGCCTCACCGGGATCGCGTCCTCTCACGGCTGTCACTCTGCCGTGCACCGTTCGCCGTACATCTGCACCGAAAGGAGCAGGCGTGCGGCGCCTCACTGGGGCTGCAGGTAAACCACCGTCGCGAGCGGCACGCGCTCGCGGATGCGTTCCTCCGCGCCGCGCAACGCCTCGGCCACCTGCCCGTCCGTGACGGTGACGCGGGCCGCCACCAGCAGTTCCTCGGGGCCCAGGTGCAGGGTACGGAGCTGGGTGAAGTCGCGGATGGCGCTGTCGTGGCGCAGCACGTCCTCGATGGCCCGCTGGATCTCGGGCGACGCCGCCTCCCCGATGATCATGCTCTTGGTCTCCCTGGCCAGCGTCACCGCCACGACGATCAGCAGCAGTCCGATGGCGATCGAGCCGAGACCGTCGAAGAGCGGGTTCCCCGTGAGCAGGGCCAGCGTCACCCCGACGAGCGCGAAGGCCAGCCCTGCCAGGGCCGCGGTGTCCTCCAGCAGGACCACGGGCAGCTCCGGCGCCTTCGCCTCCCGGATGTACCTGGCCCACGACCGGCCGCGGCGCACCCGGCCGGCGTTGCGGACCGCCGTACGCAGGGACAGCCCCTCCATGACGATGGCCGCCACCAGCACCCCGACCGCCCACGGCCAGCTCTCCAGCGGATGCGGGTGCGCGACCTTCTCGTACCCCTCATAAAGCGCGAACAGCCCGCCGCCGAAGAACAGCACCACCGACACCAGGAACGCGTAGAAGTACCGCTCCCTGCCGAAACCGAACGGATGGTCGGGCGTGGGCTCCCGCTCCGCCCGCGTCCGCCCGAACAGGAGCAGCCCCTGGTTGCCCGAGTCGGCCACCGAATGGATGCTCTCGGCCAGCATCGACGACGACCCGGTGAAGACGAACGCCACGAACTTCGTCACCGCGATGCCGATGTTGGCCGCCAGCGCCGCCAGCGTCGCCTCCTGAGAACCGCTCCCGCTCACCCTGCCCCGCTCCTTCCGCCGCCGTCCACAGCGACATTGCCCAGTACCCGGGACGGGGCGGGACAAGCTTCGGGGGCGACGGAAACTGCCGGACGCCAGGCCGACGACCCGCCCCGCTCTCCACCTTGCGGCCTCGGCGGGTGCGGGACGTGGGCGATGCGCCGGGGTTATCGTGCGGGACGTGAGCGATGTGATCGAGTCCCACCGCGAACGCGTACGAGCCGCCGACCCCCTCGTCGCCGTCACGGACCTCGGCAGCGTCACGGATCTCGGCGGCGGCTGGTTCGAGACCGCCGGGGCCGTCGGCGCGTCCGCCACCATCACGGCCGACCCCGCCGCCCGCGCGGTGCACTGGGGCCCGCCCACCACCCACTCCCTGCACGCCAGAGCCGCCGGCGACGACCCCGCGGACGCGCTCGGCCGCCTCCTCGACCGCTGGATCGCCGCCCTCGACCCCGAGCCGGGCTCCGGCCTCGTGGTGAGCTGGCCCAGCCGGGACACCGCACCGGTCGCGGCACTGGCCAGGAGGGGGTTCGCACCGCGTTCCGTCCGCGCCGTACGCACCCGCCCCGCCGCCGCCGGCGAGCCGCCCTCCCCCGGGGTACGGCAGGCGTCGGCGGGCGACCTGGACGCCCTGTGCGCGCTGTACCTGGAGCTGGTGGGCTACGAGGCGCAGTTCGGCTGGATCGAGGTGCTGCCCTCGACGCCCGCCGCCGCCCGCGCCGAGATCGAGGGCAAGCTCGCCCGCGGCGACGGCTGGTGCTGGCTCGCCGAGACGGGCGGCGAGGCCGTCGGCATGCTCGCGGTCCACCACCCCGCCCACGCCGCCGGGCCCGCCGCTTGCGTGAACGCCTCACCGGTGGCGTACGTGGGCTCCATGTACGCGCGCCCGGGCAGCCGGGGGCGGGGCGTCGGCGCCGCGCTGGCCGCCCACGCCCACGCCGAGGCGGCGGCGGCCGGCGTCGGCACGATCCTGGTGGACTACGTGGCCCCGAACCCGCTGTCCGGCCCCTTCTGGTCCCGCCAGGGCTACCGCCCGCTCATCACGACCTGGGGACGCCTCACCCCGTCCGGCCACGGGGCCGCCCAGCGTGGTGGTTCAGCGGGGTGACGGGAGGACGGAAAGGTCGCAGGCGTAGGCGTCGGGCGGGGCGTTCAGCAGCCAGACGATCATCGCTGCCAGCGACTCCGGGCGGATGCAGGTCGCCGGATCGTACGGCCGCCCGAAAGCGCTCCTGACCTCGCCCAGCAGGTCGGTGGCCGTCGCCGCCGGGTGGACCGTGGTGACCCGTACCCCGTGGGCGGCCTCCTCCTCCCGCAGCGAGTCGGCCAGCTCCCGCAGCGCCGCCTTGCTGCCCACGAACCCCGACCAGCGGGCGACCCCCGTCAGGCCCGGCGAGGCGTTGACGAAGATCACGTGCCCTCTGGAGCGGCGTAACGCGGGCAGCGCCAGCCGGACCAGCTCGGCGGCGGAGGTCACGTTCACCGCCATCGTCCGCCGCCAGGTTTCGGGGTCGGCGTCGGCGACGGCCGCGACGGGCGAGATCCCGGCGCAGTGCACCAGCGCCTGGACGTCGTCCAGGGGGCCGACTGCGGCGGCCAGCGTCTCGGGGGCGGCGAGGTCGGCCTCGATGCCCGGGACGTCCAGCCGGCCGATGTCGCGCCCCACGGCGGTCACCTGGTGGCCGGCCTGCGTGAGTGCGCTGACCAGCGCCGTTCCGATGCCTCCGGTGGCGCCGGTCACCAGCACGTTCCCCATCGACTTCCCCTCTCCAAGATCGCCCCGATCCTCGCACCCGCCGGGCCGTCCGTCATCCCGGGGACGTGGTGAGGAAGACGTCGCCGTTGCCGAGCGCCTCCCCGCCCTCCGGTGCGCCGTACGTCAGGCCCGCGATCGCGACCTGGCCGGAGGCGGTGGCGGCGGCGTACAGGTTGGGCTCGGCGAAGGGGTCGACGGCGTCGTCCCGCGCGGTGCCGAGCTGGCCGGCGGCGAGCTGCCGGCCGCGGCCGTCGAGGCGCAGGGTGAGGACGTCGGCGCCGCCGGCCGGCACCCCGACCCGGCCCCGCGTGTGCCCCGCGACCAGCACCTCGCCGCCCGGCAGCGGCACGATGGCGGCGCCCTCGTCGGACGCCGAGGTGGCGAGGGTGTGCTGCCAGCGGCGCTTGCCCGAGGAGGTGTGGGCGACGGTCAGCGCGTCGCCGCCGGAGGCTCCCGTGGCGACGGCCAGGCCCGAGGTGGTGACGGTGACCGCGTTCAGCCGGTCGTCGCCGCCGCCCCCACGGCGGCGGCCCACTTCCTGGCGGCGCCGTCGGCCGGGTAGGCGGCGATCCAGCCGTCCAGGCCTCCGAGCGCGGTCGTGCCGGGCATGGCGGCCCCGGTGCTGCCGACCACGTACACGGTGGTGTCGGCATCAATGGCAGCGTCAGTGCGGGCGGCTGCGGCGGTGGTGGCTGCGGTGGTGGCGATGCCGGTGGCCTTGTCCTCGCCCGGGCCGCCGTACTGGCGGATCCAGGCCACCTCGCCGCCCGCGGTGAGGCGGGCGACGACGGCGTCCTTGTCGCCGGCGTTGGGCCCGTCGAGAGCGCCCTTGGTGTAGCCGGCCACGTAGGCGCCGCCGTCGGGGGCGGCGGTCAGGCCGTACAGGCGGTCGGCCGCGTCCGGCGCGCCGAACTGGGTGATCCACCGCACCGCGCCGTCCGCGCCGAGCCGGACCACGAACGCGTCGTCGGCGGCGTTGCCGGGGTGCCGGCCGTCCAGGTCGCCCTTGGTGTAGCCGGCCGCGAGCACCCCTCCGTCGGGCAGGGCCGCCAGGCCGTAGAGGCGCTCGTCGGCCGCCGTGCCGAGCTGCCTGGTCCACTTCCCGGGACGGGTGACGACGGCGTCGAGGCGGCCGGCGTGCGGCTGGCCGGCGACGGGGCCGGAGGCCGCGTACGCGAGGGTCAGGGAGCCGTCGGCGTGGGCGGCGACGCCGCCGGCCCAGTCGGTGCCGGGCGTGCCGTGCAGCGGGGCGGGCAGGCCGGTCGGCGGCGTGGTGCTCAGGCCGGGGCCCAGCTCGGCCATGGCCTGCTCGAACGCGGGCGTCCACACCGTCCAGTCGTGGCCGCCGTCCAGGACGCGGAGCTGCGCGGAGATCGCGGGCGAGCGCCTGGCGGCGTTGTAGAGGGCGGCGGACTCGAAGTCGAGGTCGTGGCGGGCGTCGGCCGGGGCGGGGTTGGCGTACTCGTCGTCGCCGACCGCCACGAACAGCCGGACGGGCAGGTCCGGGTCCAGCCCGGGCAGCAGCGCGGGGTAGTTCAGCTCCCGGTACACCTCGTCGGAGAACTTCGTCCCGCCCGCCCCGAACGCGCCGTGATCACGGGCGGAGGAGTCGGACGGCGGCAGCGGCGTGTAGACGGCCGGGCTCAGCACGGCGGCGGCGCCGAACAGGTCCTGGTGCGCGAGCGCGAACCGCAGCGCGCCCGCGCCGCCCATGGAGTAGCCGCCGACGAGCCGCGCCTGCCTGATGGGCGCCGTCCGGTACGTGGCGTCCACGTGCGCGACCAGGTCCCGGGTCAGCGCTGTCTCGACGGGACGTCCGGGCAGGTCCGCGCCGGTGTAGCGGGAGTCGACGTACCAGCTGCCGCGCTCGCTCCAGGGCGCGTCGGGCATGACCGCGATGACGGGCGGGATCCGCTTGGTACGGATCATGTCGTCGAGCGTCGTGCGCACCCGCGTCCACGCCTGCATGGTGTCGCCGCGCCCGTGCAGCAGGTAGAGCACCGGGTAGCGGGCCTCGCTGCGGTCGTAGCGGGCGGGCAGGTAGACGTTGTAGGCGATGTCCTCGCCCAGGGCGGGCGAGGGGGCCGCGCCGGTGGCGAGCGTCCCGCTCACGCGCACGTCCGTCTCGCCTGGCGGTGCCGTCAGGACGAGCGCGAGTAAGACGGCGAGCACGCCGGCGAGGGTCCATCGGGGTACGGGGGGCATGCACTCTCCTGTAAACGTTTACCGTAGGCACGTGGCCGTTTCGGGAGAGTGTAGATCCACCCCGGGGCGGCTCGGGGCCGTGCCGCGGGAGTCCGCGGCACTGCGACCCGGAGCTACGGGCGGGTGTCGGCGAGGTCGTTGGCGGCGATGTAGCCGAAGGTCATGGCGGGGCCGATGGTCGAGCCGGAGCCGGCGTAGCTGTGGCCCATGACGGCCGCGCTGGCGTTGCCGGCGGCGTACAGGCCGGGGATGACCGTCCCGTCGGCGCGCAGGACGCGGGCGCGGGCGTCCGTGCGCATCCCGCCCTTCGTGCCGAGGTCACCCGGGATGATCTTGAACGCGTAGAAGGGCGGCAGCCAGAGCGGGGCCAGGCACGGGTTCGGCCTGACGAGGGGGTCGGCGTAGTAGCGGTCGTAGGCGCTGTCGCCGCGGCGGAAGTCGAGGTCCTTGCCGGTGGTGGCGAAGGTGTTGAAGCGGTTGACGGTGGCGCGCAGCGCGGCCTGGGGGACGCCGATCTTCTGGGCGAGTTGCTCGACGCTCCACGCCTGGAACGCGGCGCCGCTGTCGAACCAGGCGGCGGGCAGCGGCAGCAGGGGTGCGACGTCGCGGAACAGGTACTTGTTGCGGTAGTGCTGGTCGACGATCAGCCAGGCGGGGATGTGCGGGTCGGCGGCGCTGTTGCGGTCGTACATGACGTGGACGACGTCGCTGTACGGGGCGCCCTCGTTGACGAAGCGCACGCCCTTGCCGTTGACGAGGATGCCGCCGGGCAGGGTGCGCTCGGCGAGGCAGAAGTAAGGCTCGCCGGGCAGCGGGATCGAGGGGCCCCACCAGGCGTCGTCCATGAGGTCGAGCGCGGCGCCGGCCCGCTCGCCGGCCTCGATGCCGTCGCCGGTGTTCTCCTTGGCGCCGACGGTCCAGCTCGTGCCGATGGGCTGGCGCTGGAACTCGGCGCGCATGGCCGCGCTGTGCTCGAACCCGCCGGACCCGACGATCACGCCGAGCCTGGCCCTGATGGAGCCGGACGGGGTGCGCACGCCGGTGACGCGGCCGGCCTCGCCGGTCAGGTCGAGCAGCGGGGTGTTGAGCAGCACCGGGACGCCGGCGGCGAGGAGCCCGGCGCGCAGCCCGGCGGCCAGTGACTGGCCCATGGTGAGCGGCTTCTCGCCGCGCAGCGCGGCCTCGGTGCCGCGCAGCAGGCACGCGGCGCTCACCTCCAGGCCCTTGGGGTTGACGGCGGCGAGCGTGAGCCACTTGTAGTCGGCGCTGTGCACGACCATGCCGGCCGGGCTGGGGATGTACGGGGCGTTCAGCCGGGCCAGCTCGGCCCCGAGGAGGTTGCCGTCGAGCTGGGCGGGCTCGATGGAGCGGCCGTCCGGCATGCCGCCGGGCAGCTCGGGATAGTAGTCGGAGTAGCCCTGCATGAACCGGAAGCGCAGCGGGCTGTTCCGCAGCACGAACGAGATCATTGCGGGCCCGGCGGCCAGGAACGCGCGCTGCCGTTCGATCGGCACGGTGTCGCCGACGACGCGGGCGAGGTAGGCGGCGGCCTTGGCCGGGGTGTCCTGGACGCCGGCGGCGAGGATGACCTCGTTGTTGGGGATCCAGATGCCGGCGCCGGAGCGGGCGGCCGAGCCGCCGAACGTGGGCGCCTTCTCGATCACGACGGTGCGCAGGCCGCGCTTGGCCGCCGTCAGCGCCGCGGTCATCCCGGCGGCGCCGGCGCCGACGACCACGACGTCGTACTCGGCGTCAGCGAAGGAGGCGTCGGAGGCGTCGGCGCGGACGGGCGCGCTGCCCAGTGTGGCGCCCGTGACCAGCGCGCCGCCGGCGACGGCGGCGCCGCGCAGGAGGGTGCGGCGGGTGGGCCCTGCGGGTGTGGGCCGGTGGTCGTTGATCCCGACATGCGCCCAAGCATGCGCTTGGTTGTTTCGCCTGTCAACGGCCGGTTTCCTAGGGAAATTCCCAGGGCCGTCCCGGACTCGGCGCGAGGCGCGCGGGCCCTACGGTCGTCCTGCCGGCGCAGCACAGCGGCGGCGGGCGGCGGAGAACGGAGGGCGCCATGGCCGATGGCACAGAGCTCCGCATTCACGGCGTCGCCGGCAGCGCTCCCCAGTCGGTGCTGTTCGCCGACCCCGTGCCGGTGACCGCCGACGCGTCGGGCGTCGGCGTGTACGCGCCGTTCCCCGACACCGTCCCCGGCGTCCACCGCCAGGCCTACGTCTGGGGCAACCTCACCTCCGGCGGGCGGTGGCGGGCGTTCTGGCTGCTCCTGCTGCCGTTCGCGCTGTCGAACATCGCCTTCTTCATGACGCCCCGCTGCGCGCCGCCCGCGAAGGAGCGCGGGCACGCGCTGCGCCGCGCGGTGGAGGTGGGCCACCGCTGGTTCGCGCTGGCGCTCACCTGCACGATGATCACGGCGACGGCGGCCGCGTCGATGGACGTCGTCGCCTGGCAGTCCGTCCGGACGACCGAGGTCTCGGCGTTCCCGCCGGTCCGGTGGCTGACCACGGCCGCGAGCGGCGATCCGGCGCTCCGGTTGGCGCTCGCCTCGCTGCTCCCCCTGGTGGTGCTGGCCGCGCTCTGGCGGGTGGCCCACCTGACGTGGGTCAAGCTGGACCGGTACTGCCCCGACGGCACGGACTGGCAACGCACCCCGCCCGATCCCGATCTCCCGCTTCTCGCTCACCCCGGCATGTGGAACGGCGGCGATCCCGTCGGCCGGATGCGTTCCCTGCACGTGGCGATCGGCTTCGCCGTCATCGCGATCCTGATGGCGGCGCCGTTCACCGCCCGCCCGCTCTTCGCCGCGTTGTGGGTCGCGGAGCTGGCCGTGCTCGTCGTCACGGTCGCGCTGGCGGCGCTGCCCCAGGTGGCCAGGCGCTACGGGGCGGGCGGCGCGCCGGGCTGGGTGGGCCGGCTGGAGCTGGCGTGCAGGCTCGTGCGGGACGTGGCCGTGGCCGGTTACGCCCTCGCCTTCGCCGCCCTGGTCGTCGCACGGCCGTACGCGCCGCCGGAAGGCGCCCTGCCGGGCTCGCACGCCCTGCAGACCTGGCTGTTCCTCGCGCAGGTGATCCTGCTGGTCGCGATCGCCGTCCCGACCTACGCCCTGTCCAGGATCAGCGCCGCCCCGGGCGATGCCGGGCTCCGGTACGGGCGGGCCATGGGCGGGATGGCCGCCCCGGTCACGCTGCTGCTGGCGTGGATGCTGACCAAGGGGTTCGCCATCGGGCTGGCCTTCACGGTGGCCGAGATCGTGGGCCGGCCCTCGTACCCGGGAGGTGCGGGCAGGGACGCCATCGTGCTGCCCGCCGCCCACTGGTGGGCGGCGCCGGCGGGCCTGGCGACCCTGCTCGTGGCCGCCGTCGTCGCCGGCTGGCTGCTGCGGGTGCGGTCCGCCGCCGCGAAGGAGCCCCGGCGCGGGGAGCGGGTGAGCGAGAGCGTGCGCGGGGCGTGGGCGACCGCGGAGCTGACCGACCGCTGCGGCACCGTGCTCACGGCCCTGGCGCTGGTCCCGGTCCTGGCGATCGCCACCGTGGGCGTCACGACGGTCACGGCCGCGAAGCCGTGGGAGGGCTGGGTGATCGCCCTGAGCGTCGCCGTGCTCATCTGCCTCACGGCCGGGTTGCTGCTGCTCGGCTGGCAGGCGTACAGCAACACCGCGTTGCGCCGCACGGTCGGGGTGCTGTGGGACATCAGCACGTTCTGGCCGCGCGCCACCCATCCGCTCGCACCCCCGTGTTACGCCGAACGGGTGATCCCCGAGCTGGTGACCCACGTCCGCGGCCTGCTTCAGGACGGCGGCGGCCGGGTCGTGATCTCCGGGCACAGCCAGGGCAGCGTCATCGCGGCGGCGCTCGTGCTGCAGGTGGATCCGGAGGTCAGGACGCGCACCCGGCTGCTGACCCACGGCTCGCCGCTGTGCCGCCTGTACGCGCGCTACTTCCCCGCCTACTTCGGCGCCGGCATGATCGAGGCCGTACGGCAGGCGCTGCGCGATCCGGCCCGGCCGGCGGAGGCCACCTGGCGCAACCTCTACCGGCGCACCGACCCCATCGGCGGGGCGATCCTGGCCGGCGACAACGACGTGGACCTGTGCCTGCGGGACCCCGAGCGCGACGGCGAGCCGGTCCGCGGGCACGGCGACTACTACGTGGACGCCGCCTACACCCGCGTCCTGACCGGCTGGATCACGCCGTGATCACGCGGGCGTGCCGTGCCGGTGCCGGGGGCCGAGCGCGCGCAGCAGGTCCAGCGCCTCGGTGCCGCCGGGCGGCGGCGTGAAGATGCGCAGCCGCTGGTCCGCCGCCGGCGTCGCCAGCAGCTCGCAGTCGAACACGATCCGGCCCAGCTCGGGATGGACGATCCGGTACGGGTGCGAGCGGCGCACCGCGACCTCGTGCCGTTCCCAGAGCGCCGCGAACTCGGGGCTGGCCGCGCGCAGCCGCGTGACCAGGGCGCGCGACGCCGCGTCGTCCCCGCGGTGCGCCACCGCGGCCCGCAGGTCGGCGACGAGCTGCCGGGCCAGCTCCTCGTGCTCCTCGGGCGCGAAGTGGCCGCGGACGTATGGCTCGGTGAACCAGCGCAGCACGATGTTGCGGTCCTCGGGCGCCACCGTGCACACGCAGCCGAACAGGGCCTGCGCCAGGTCGTTCTGGGCCAGCAGGTCGCCGAGGTCGCTCAAGACCTGCACCGGCACGCTGTCCAGCCGGTCGAGCAGGTACAGCATGCTCGGCCGCAGGTATTCCCCCGCCCGCGCCCCCTCCGGCGGGCGGTGCCCGGCGAGCAGGTACAGGTGGTCCCGCTCGTCGACGGTCAGCCGCAGCGCGCGGGTCAGCGCGGCCAGCACCTGCGCCGACGGCTGCGGGCTCCTGGCCTGTTCGAGGCGCATGTAGTAGTCGGCTGAGATGTCGGCGAGCGCGGCGACCTCCTCGCGGCGCAGGCCCGGCGTGCGCCGCCGCGGCCCCTCCACGAGCCCGACGTCCCGGGGCGTGAGCCGTCCCCTGGATCGGCGCAGGAAGTCGGCGAGTTCGTCGCGGTTCATCCCCATGTCGGTAGTGATATCACCCTTCGTCGCTTCGCATCCTCGGAGCGCCGGTCCTAGGGAGAGCGGTCCGTTCCACGGCCCCCTGGGGCGGCGGCATGGTGGAGCCGCAGCCGACAACGGGAGCAAGGGGAGAACGATGAAGGCAGTGCGGTTTCACGAGTACGGCGGGATCGAGGTCCTGCGGGTGGAAGAGGTGGAGCGGCCGGTGCCCGGCCCCGGGCAGGTGCTGGTCAAGGTGAAGGCGGCCGGGATCAACCCGGGCGAGGCGTACATCCGCGTCGGCGGGGTGCACGGGCGGTGGCCGGCGACGTTCCCCTCCGGGCAGGGCACCGACCTGGCCGGCGTCGTGGTGGAGCTGGGCCCGCACGCGCGCGGCTTCGCGGTGGGCGACGAGGTGCTCGGCTACACCCACCGCAGGGCGAGCCACGCGCAGTACGCCGTGGTGGACGACACGGCGCTGACCGTCCGCCCGCAGGGCCTGTCCTGGGACGTGGCGGGCTCCCTCCAGGTGGCCGGCGCCACCGCGTACGCCACCGTGTTCGCGGTCGAGCCGGACCCCGGTGACACGGTCGTCGTGTCCGGGGCGGCGGGCGGCGTCGGGTCCCTGGCCGTGCAGCTCGCGCGGCGGCGCGGGGCCACCGTGATCGGGCTGGCGAGCGAGCCGAACCACGCCTGGCTGAAGGAGCACGGCGTCGTCCCGGTCGCGTACGGGCAGGGCGTGGCCGACCGCGTCCGGCAGGCCGCCGGCGGGCGCGTGGACGCGTTCATCGACACGTGGGGCGACGGCTACGTGGAGCTGGCCGTGGACCTGGGCGTGCGCCCCGAGCGCATCAACACCATCCGCGACTGGCACACCGCGGCCAAGGTCGGCGCCCGCGCCTACGGGGAGAGCTCGGCGACGTCCGCGGTCGTGCTCGGCGAGCTGGCCCGCCTGGCCGCGCGCGGGGAGCTGGACGTGCCGATCGCCCGCACCTACCCCCTCGACCAGGTCCGGGACGCCTTCCGCGAGCTCGAACGGCGGCACACGCACGGCAAGATCGTGCTCAGGCCGTGGCCGGACGAGGAGCGCTGATCACCTCCCAGGGGGAAGCTCGACGCCGGCCGCCCGCAGCCGCGCCTCGACCAGCGCGTTCAGCCGGGTCCACGCCGGTTTCCCCGCCTCCCCGTGCCGGCTGAGCAGCCCGTAGCGGATCGCGCCGTCGGCCCGCTCCCGGAGCGCGGCCGGGACGGGCAGCAGGCCGGGGTCGGCGAGATAGTGGTCGGCCAGGGCCTCCGCCAGCTCGTCGACGCGGGGGTCGTCCGGCTCCCACCCGGCGGCCTGCCACAGGCGCTTGATCAGCGCGACGTACCGGGGATCGGCCAGAGCCCGCTCGACCCGGGAGACGTAGTCGTCGAAGCCCTCCGGCACGAGGGCCCTGATCAGCACCAGGCCCTCCCTGGCCATCGTCACGTCGTCGGCGGTGAAGCCGAACTCGGCGGCGGCCCTGTCCAGCTTCTCCAGCACGTGGGCGGGCAGCAGGGCCCGGTCGCCGGTGACCAGCCGGCGCAGCATGTCGCGGCGCGCGACCAGGTCGTCGATGCGCTCGTCGAGGCGGCGTTCGACGTCCGCGAGCGCGGCGGCGAACCGGTCGGGGCCGGCGTCGAGGATCGCCCCGACCTCGGCCAGCGGGACCCCGGCGGCGGCCAGCGTGCGGATCTGCACCAGCCGCAGCAGGTCCGCCGACCCGTAGCGCCGGTAGCCGGAGGCGTCGCGCCGCGGCTCCCCGATCAGCCCGAGCCGGTGGTAGTGCCGCACGGTCTTCACCGTGACGCCGGCGAACGCCGCCGCCTGCCCGATCGTGACGCCCGCCGTCATGTGCTCAGCCGCCCGTCACTCGCCGGCCGCCCGTCGTCCGCTGTCATCCGCTCAGCCGGCCCCTCCTACGTGGGGGGCGGCGGCGGCCAGCTCGCGCACCGCGTCCGCGACCGCGCGGAAGTCCTTGCGCAGGATCGTGCCGTGGTTGCTCGCCACCTTCGCGCTCACCTTGATGTTCGGGTTGCGGGCGAGCACGGGGGCGAGGCTGTCGCGCATGCTCTCCATTTCAGCACGGCCGCCGCCCAGGTTGCCGCCCGTCGCGGCCACGTACCGGACGGGGAACGGCACACTGTCCAGGACCGGGCCGAGCGCCGCGTAGATCTCGCACAGCTCGATGTTGCTGTCGGCGTGCTGCCGCGCCGACATCCGCGCGGCCATGCCCATCCTGGCCAGCAGCGGCAGCAGCCACGCCGACCGGCGCCACAGCCGCCGGATCCGCTCCTCGGCGTAGGAGAAGTCGTACGGGTACGCGCCGTCCACGCACACCACGCCGAGCACCCGCTCCGGGTTGCGGCTGGCCCAGTGCAGCGCGACCGGCGCGCCGTAGGACCAGCCGGCCAGCAGCGGCCGCTCCACGCCCCTGGCCGCGAGGACGGCGCCGACGTCGCGGACGTTCGCCTCGAACGAGTAGTCCGCCGACCGCCCGGACCGGCCGCGCGCCCGCATGTCGTAGGTGATGTGCCGGAACGCGCCGCCGAGCTCGGCGACGACCCGCCGCCAGTACGCCTGGGTGGCGAACTGGCCGTTGAGGTAGACCACGGGACGGCCGGGGCCGCCGGTGTCGGTGACGGCCAGCGCGGTGTCGTCGACCGGCACCAGGCCGGTCCAGGTGGAGGTGGTGGTGGTCACCCGTTCAGCGTGCACCCTGACCCAAGGTCAAGGTCAACGGCCGCCGATCGCCTCGGAGGCGTACTCCCACAGCCGGTCCGCGGCGGCCGGGTCGACGGACCAGGTCGCGACGCCCTTCTTGGCGTCAGGCCCGCCCTGGACCACCTCGGCCTCCTGGTTGTCGTGGGTGAAGAAGCGGCCGGTCACGCCGTCCATCAGCGGGGAGGCGGCGAGCAGCACGGAGGTGGCCGCGCCCTGCTCGGGGGTGGTGAAGTGGGCGGGGGTCAGCAGGTTGCCCTCCTCGTCCATGGCGCCGGCCGCGCGCATGGCGTCCGCGTCGAGGTGCCGCTGCAGGTTCGTGTGGACGTAGCCGGGTTCGAGGGCGTTCGCGGCGATGCCGTCGCCGGCCCAGCGGCGGGCGGCGGCGACCGCGAGCAGCACGTCGGCCGTCTTCGACTGGGCGTAGGCGATCCACGGGTCGTACGGGCGGCGCTCGAAGTGCGGGTCGTCGAAGTCGACCGGCGCGAGGAGCTGGGCGCCCGAGCTGACCATGACCACCCTGGCGCCGCCGGCCTGCCGGAGGTGGTCATGAAGGCCGGTGATCAGCGCGAAGTGCCCGAGGAAGTTCGTGGCGAGCTGCAGCTCCCAGCCGTTGGCGGCGAGCCGGCGGGCGGGCAGCGCCATGATCCCGGCGTTGGCGACGACGGCGTGCACCGGCCCGCTCCACCCGGCCACGAACGCGCGCACCGACTCCAGGTCGCTCAGGTCGAGGGCCCGCTGGCCGGGCGCGGGGTTGCGAGTGGCGACCGTCACCTCGGCCCCCGCGGCCGCCAGGGCCCGCACGGTCTCCAGGCCGATCCCGGAGGCGCCGCCGGTGACGATGATCCGCCGGCCGGTGAGGTCAACGCCGGCGAGGATCTCGGAGGCGGTGGTCCTGCTGGTGAACGGAGTGGTGATGAGTGCCATGAATCCAGAGTAAGAACGTCAGGCTGGACGGAGAATACTCATCCGTCCGCGACAGTTGCGCGAGCGTCCAGACACTGCGAGCTTGACCTTGTCACTGGCGTCAGCGTTTACGATCGGCCCGCCCGCCATCGACGAACGGACCCGCATGAGCACCGACCCGAGCCTCCTCCTCCAGCACGACCAGAGCTTCTTCGACGCCCTGACGGCCGCCGACGCGGGCCTGCTCCGGAGCCTGCTGTCGGACGACTTCGTCCTGGTCAGCGTCGAGAACGGGGCCGTCGCCGACAAGGAGCTGCTGCTCGGCCTGGTCGCCTCCGGCTCGCTGAGCTTCCCCCGCATCGACGCCTTCCCCGAGGAGTCCGTCGTGCGGTTCTTCGGGGACGTCGGCATCGTCGTGGGCCGTACCGGGATGAACTTCACCGGCCCGGACGGCTCCGCGTTCCACGCCGCGAGCCGCTACACCCACGTCTACGCCGCCACCCCCGCCGGCGCCTGGCAGCTGGTCTCCGCCCAGGGCACCGCGATCACGACCTGACCCGCGGCTCCCCCGGGGCCCCTCCCCTGGTGCGCTCGCGGCGGCCTCGACGGTCGGGGTCGTCCTGCGCCGCCCCCGGCGGGGCGGCGCACGGTCCTGAGGCGTGATCAGAAAACCTGGGCCAGGCAGCCCAGGGCGACCGCCACCACGATGACGGCCACCGCCAGCGCTCTCACGGAGCTCGGCAGACTCAGCACGACGACCTCCCGTTCACGCGCAGTACCGGACGAGCCATTCGTCCGCGTCGTAGGCCCAGCGGGCCGGGTCGGGGGCGGTGGCCGGGTGCTCCTCGACCGTGTCCTCCGGCCGGACCCGCTCGGGCAGCCGGCCGAAGCGGCGGCGGCGCGCCGTCTCGGCGGCGTCCCGGACGGCCGGCATGTCAGGCGGCCTTCGCGTTGATGGTGACCGGGATGTTGCCGCGGGTCGCCTTGGAGTAGGGGCAGAGCTGGTGGGCCGCCGCGCCCAGCTCCTCGGCCGTCCGCTGGTCGACGCCGCCGAGCTCCAGATTGAGCACGGCGCTGAGGCTGAACTCGCCGTCGTCGCCGTGGTGCAGGGTGGCCTCGACGGTGATGGCCGTGCTGGTCGGCTTGATCTTGCGCTGCGCGGCCGCGCGCCTGACCGCGCCGAGGAAGCAGGAGCCCCAGCCGGCGGCGAAGAGCTGCTCGGGGTTGGTGGCGCCGCCCGCGCCGCCGAGCTCCTTCGGGATGGCGAGGGTGGTGTCGAGCATGCCGTCGTCGGCCTGGACCCGGCCGCCGTTGCGGCCCTCGCCCGTGACGGTGACGACCCCGGTGTAGCTGACAGCCATGGCTATGTCCCTTCTGAACGGGTACGCCGGGGAACGCCTTCAACGTCACCGGCTTAACTGGTGACGATATTGGCAACTCCGGCGTCACCTGTCAAGCCGGTGACGCTCGTACGGGACTCGGCGGCGCGGCGCCTGCACCGCGCAGCAGCGTGTCCACCACGACGTCGGCCGCCTGCGCCGGGCTCAGGCCGGGCAGCCGCTCGGCGGCGTGCTCCAGCAGCGACGGCAGGACGGTCGCCACCCAGCCGGGCGGCAGGTCGGAGCGCAGCAGCCCCTCGTCGGTGGCCCGCCGCAGGAACAGGTCCACCTCCTCGATCAGGCGGCGGCGGCGCTCGCGGATCGCCTCCTCGCGCAGCATGCGGCTCGTCTCCACCGGCCATTTGCGGTTGACGGCGATGATGCCCTCGGCGTACCGGTGCAGCGCCACCGCCACGGGGGCCTCGCGCAGCCGGGCCGCCGCCACCGCCTCCTCGACCGCGTCGTATCGTGCTCCGTAGACGGCGGCCATGAGCTCTTCGCGGGAGGCGAAGCGGCGATAGACGGTGCGACGGTCCACCCCTGCCGCGGCGGCGATGGCGGCGATGGTCGCCGAGGGGTCGTCGGCGAGCATGCGGGCGCCCGTACTCAGGACGCGTTCGAGGTTGCGTGTCGCATCTGCTCTCACCTCGCCAAAGGTACCGGCTTTCCTGTCACGGACAAGTGGAATCTAACCCTTCAAGCGCTACGCACATGAGGCGGTTGAGATCGCTTTTGCCCGTGCCTGCCGGCGGGCGGCTACGCACAGTCGAATGACTGAACGCTTCCGCCGCCCGGGCCGCCGTGTCCTGCTCGGACCGGGATTCCGCCTGGCCGGCGCGGGTAGCGTGCCCCGGTATCCCGCCGTCATCTGACTGATGTGCGCAATCCTCCGCCGGACGACAGTAGGAGCAGGCCGCGAACCGCGCGGCCGGACACACGGAGGACTTCCATGATGAACAGGCGCACCTTCGGCAAGGTCGTCGGTCTGGCGACCGGCGCGACCGTCGCCTCGCTGGCGGGCCTGCCCGCCCTCTCCACCGCCGCCGCGGACGCGCGGGGCACGGCCCCGACGCTGCCGCCCGTCACGCCCGGCACGCACACCTCGTTCCCGGTGCTGAAGCAGGTCAGGGCGGGCGTGCTGAACGTCGGCTACGCCGAGCTGGGGCCGGCGCGCGGGCCGGTGGTGATCTGCCTGCACGGCTGGCCGTACGACATCCACAGCTTCGTGGACGTGGCCCCGCTGCTGGCGGCGCAGGGTTACCGCGTGATCGTGCCCTACCTGCGCGGTCACGGGACGACGCGGTTCCTGTCCTCCCGTACGGTGCGCAACGCCCAGCAGTCGGCGATCGCCCTGGACATCGTCGCGCTCATGGACGCACTCAAGATCGAGAAGGCGGTGCTCGCCGGCTTCGACTGGGGGTCGAGGACCGCCGACATCATCGCGGCGCTCTACCCGCAGCGCTGCAAGGCCCTGGTGTCGGTGAGCGGCTACCTCATCACCAACCTCCAGGCCAACCTCTCCCCGCTGCCGCCCAAGGCCGAGTACGCCTGGTGGTACCAGTACTACTTCGCCACCGAGCGCGGCCGCCTGGCCATGCAGGACAAGGACAAGCGGCGCGAGCTGGCCCGCCTGGTCTGGGACACCGTCTCCCCGACGTGGAAGTTCGACGACGCCACCTTCGACCGCACGGCCGCCGCCTTCGACAACCCCGACTACGCCGCCATCGTGATCCACAACTACCGCTGGCGGCTGAGCCTGGCCGAAGGCGAGCGCCGCTACGACGCGGTCGAGCAGCGGCTCCAGGCGCGGCCGGTCATCACGGTGCCGACGATCGTCCTCGACGCCGAGCTCGACCCCTTCACCGCGCCGAACGACAGCGGCTACCGCGACCGGTTCACCGGCGCCTACGAGCACCGGACGCTGCCGGGCATCGGCCACGACCTGCCGCAGGAGGCGCCGACGGCGTTCGCGCAGGCCGTCGTGGACGTCGACCACCGCTGATCCGTCACGGTCTCGCGTAGGTTCACTCTCTAAGTGCTACGCTAATGAGACAGTTAGAGTGCACAAGGAGATCCCCATGGCCAAGACCTGGCTCATCACCGGCGCGTCCCGCGGCCTCGGGCGCCGCCTCGCCGAAGCCGTCCTCGACGCCGGAAACCACGTCGTCGCCACCGCCCGCGACCCCAAGCAGCTCGACGACCTGGTGGCCCGGCACGGCGACCGCGTGCGGGCGGTCGCGCTCGACGTGACCGACGCCGCCGCGGCCGTCCGGGCCGTCGAGGCGGCCACCGGCGCCTTCGGCCGCCTCGACGTGGTCGTCAACAACGCCGGCTACGGCAACAGCGCGGCCATCGAGGAGATGCCCGAGGACGACTTCCGCGCCCAGATCGAGACGAACCTCTTCGGCGTCGTGAACGTCACCCGCGCCGCCCTGCCCGTCCTGCGCGCCCAGCGGTCGGGGGTCTTCGTGCAGGTCTCCTCCATCGGCGGGCGCGTCGGCGGCACGCCCGGCATGGGCGCCTACCAGACGGCGAAGTTCGGCGTCGAAGGCTTCTCCGAAGTTCTCGCCAACGAGGTGGCGCCCTTCGGCGTCAAGGTGATCATCGTGGAGCCGGGCGCGTTCCGTACGGACTGGCAGGGCTCGTCCATGGAGATGCACCCGGTCGGCCCCGACTACGAGCAGACCGTGGGGGCCATCCACCGCTTCCGGCGCGAGAGCGACGGCACCCAGCCCGGCGACCCGGCCCGCGCCGCCAGGGTCATCATCGACGTCGTCCGCGACGCGAACCCGCCGCGGCGGCTGCTGCTCGGCAGCGACGCCGTCGCCGCCGCCCAGAAGGCCGGCGAGCTGCGCGCCGCCGAGACCGAGAAGTGGGCCGACGTGAGCCGTTCGACCGACTTCCCCGCCGGCGAGCGCTGACCTTCCGGAGGCAACCCCATGAACGCCAGACCCAGGGGGTGGCGCGCGCCGCCTCGTGACTCGTCCTCTTGACAACGAGAAGGATGGGCTGATCATGCGCTGTGAAGCATTGCATAGGAAGCTTTCCTATTTAATACTGCGATCAGCGCAGCGTATCGCGGTGCACGCCCGAACATCCCGCCGGTGCGCGTGACGCCCCGCCCCGCCGACTCGGCGCCTTACTGTCCGGAGGTTCCCGTGACCCGTCGTGTCCTCACCCTCCTCGCCGCCGCGCTCACCAGCCTCGGCGCCCTCACCCTCACCTCCACGGCCGCGCACGCGGCGGTCGTGGAGGTGACCTTCGGCCCCGTCTCCCTCGGCGACTACTGCGCCGCCAAAGTCAACTCCTCCTCCACCATCGGCTTCTACAACGGCAGCCTGGGCTGCTACCGCTGGAGCACCGGCGGCACCGGCACGACCCCCACCGGCTACGGCAGCGCCTCCGCCGCCTGCGCCTACCTCAGCCCCGCCGCCACCTACATCAGCCACGCCCAGGGCCCCAGCCAGTCCCTCAAGTGCACGTACGCGGCCTGACCCGCTTCACAGCTCGCAGATCGTGAACGTCAGGCTCCTGCTCGCCTTGGCGTGCGTCAGCAGCCGGAACACCACCGTGTGCCGGCCCGCCGGGAACGAGCTCAAGGGGTTGCGGCGCAACACGTCCGACCCGTTCGTCAGGAAGCCCGTCAGCCAGCCCTCGTCCTGGCCGTCCACGATCCAGCGGTAGCCGTACTCGATCTGCCTGCCCGAGGTTCCCGACAGGCGCGCGACCGGGAACGTGCTGGGGTGGTAGCAGCCGCCCATCTTCGTCCCGTCGAGCGTCACCGACACCAGCCGGACGCTCTCCCCACCCGAGGTGTCCGTCGGCTTCGGCGCGGCCGTCGTCGTCTTCGGGGTGCGCGGGGGCGTGGTCCTCACGGAAGGGCGTCCGGTCGGGGTGGCCGCCGGTTTCTTCGTCGCCTTCGTCGCCTTTTCAGCCGGCTTGCTGGGAGTCGGCGTCGCAGGAGACGGCGTGGTGGCGGCCGGCGGGACGGCGGCGGGCGGGGCCGCGCCGGGCGTGGACGGTGGCAGCAGCGTGATCGCCCCCGCCACCAGGACGCCCGCCACCGCCACCGCGCCGACCCCCATCAGCACCGGCGCCCTCTTCCTGCCGGCCGGAGGCATCGTCGGGTGCCCGTGCGGAGAAGCGTCCGGGCGGCCGGGCGGCGGAGCCATGGGCTGTCCGGGCGGCGGGGCCATCGGCTGTCGGGATGGCGGAGCCGTGGGAAGGCTGGGTGGCGGAGCCGTGGGAAGGCTGGGTGGCGGAGCCGTGGGAAGGCTGGGTGGCGGCGGGATCGTGTGGGCGCCGATCAGCCACAGCAGGACGTCCTGCATACTGGGCCGCGCCGCCGGGTTCTTGGCCAGGCACGCCTGCACGATCGGCCGCAGCGGCCCGGGCAGCTCCCCGAGATACGGCTCGTCGTGCAGGATGCGCCGGATCACGAGGGGCAGCGAGTCGTTCCCGAACGGCGGCGCCCCCGTCGCGGCGAACACCATCACCCCCGCCCACGCGAACACGTCGGCGGCCGGCCCGACCGGCTCGCCCGCGAGCTGCTCCGGCGCCATGTAGGCGGGCGTGCCGACGATGCTGCTCGTCACGGTCAGCGAGTGCCCCATGGCGCGGGCGATGCCGAAGTCGATGACGCGCGGCCCGTCGCGGCCCAGCAGCACGTTGGCCGGCTTGAAGTCGCGGTGCACCACCCCGGCGCGGTGGATCGCGGCCAGCGCCGTCGCCGTCGCGACCGCGAGCCGCTGCAGGTCGGCGCCGGTGTGCCGGCCCGCCTGGCTGAGCGCGGGCCCCTCGACGTACTCGGTGACGATGTACGGCCGCCCGCCCAGCGAGGCGTCCAGCACCTGCGCGATGCAGAACGGCTCCACCCGCCGCGCCGCCTCGACCTCCTTGGCGAAGCGGTGATCGCCGGCGTACCCGTCCTGGAGCACCTTGACGGCCACCCGCCGCCCGCCGGGCGCCTCCCCCAGGTACACCACGCCCTGGCCGCCCTCACCCAGCCGCCCGAGCAGCCGGTACGGGCCGACGGCGGCCGGATCCCCTTCCCTGAGCGGCCCCATCATTCGGTCCCGGTGGGGCAGATCCGGAAGGTCAGCGTCCGCGAGACCGTGCTGGGCGAGGTCAGGCGGAGCGTGACCCGGTGGGAGCCGACCGGCTCGACCAGCGGGCCGATGACCTGCTGGGTGTGGCTTTCGGCGATGTAGGAGGTGGAGCGCCCGACGACCTTGCCGTCCAGGATCCACTGGTAGTCGAACTGGGTACGCAGCTTCGTGCCCTCGACCACGGCGAAGATGTTCGACTGGCCGACCTGGCAGTCCTGGGTGTTGGCGGTTCGCGCGCCCTGGGCCCGCAGCGAGACGATCCGCAACGTGCCACCGCCCTCGGCGGCCGTCCTGGTGGGCCGCGCCGTCCGCGTCGTGGGCGCGACGGTCGGCTCCTTGCTCTTCCTGCTCGGGGTGGGGGACGGCGTGCGGGTGGGGGACGGCGTGCGGGTCGGGTGCGGCGTGCGGGTGCGCTTCGGGCGCTTGCGTTCGGCCGTGGGGCCGGGTTCTTCGGTCGTCGTCGCGGGCAGGGCCTGCGGGCTCGAACTCGGAGGCCGCTCCCCCCAGACGTTCGTGACCCCCCAGGCGACCCCGCTCACGACCACCAGCGTCACCGCACTGGCGACCCCCGCGACCAGCCACATCCGCCCCGCCCCGTGCCGGGGCGCCGTCGGCGGCCCCGCATCCCCGGGCCAGGACGCGCCCCCACCTCGACCGGCCATCATCTGCGGCGCCCCGACCGCGCCCGGATGAGGAGGCGCCGGCGAGCCCACGGCCGCGGGCTGCTGCTGGGCGCCGCCGAGCAGCCGCAGCAGCACGTCCCGCATGCTGGGCCGCCGCGCCGGATCCTTGGCCAGGCAGTGCAGCACCACGGTGCGCAGCGGCTCGGGCAGGTCGCCGAGCTGCGGCTCGTTGTGCAGGATGCGGTTGATGACGGCGGGCAGGGTGTCCTCGCCGAACGGCGGAGCCCCGTTGGCCGCGAACGCCATCACCGAGCCCCACGCGAACACGTCCGCCGCCGGCCCGATCGGCGCTCCGGCGAGCTGCTCCGGCGCCATGTACGCGGGCGTCCCCATGACCCCGCTGGCCCCCGACGGCCCGGAGTCGGCCGAGCGGGCGATGCCGAAGTCGATGACGCGCGGCCCGCCCGGCCCGAGCAGCACGTTGGCGGGCTTGAAGTCGCGGTGCACGATGCCCGCCTGGTGGATGGCCGCCAGCGCGGTCGCCGTCGCGACCGCGAGCCGCTGCAGGTCGGCGCCGGTGTGCCGGCCGGCCTGCTGGAGGGAGGGCCCGTCGACGTACTCGGTCACGATGTACGGCCGGGGCCCGCTCAGCGAGGCGTCGAGCACTTGGGCGATGCAGAACGGCTCCACCCGCCGCGCCGCCTCGACCTCCTTGGCCAGCCGCCCGTCGCCCCGCCCGTCGCGGAGCACCTTGATCGCGACCAGCGCGGTGTCCGGTCGTTGCCCCAGGTAGACGACGCCCTGGCCGCCCGCCCCGAGGCGTCCGAGCAGCCGGTAGGGCCCCACGGCGGGGGGATCGTCCTCCCGGAGCGGTTGGGCCTGCGGCATGACTCTCCCATAACGGCATCAACGGATCTTCAGCACCATAGCGGGAATGTCGGTATACAGGGGAAGCAGTTCGCAGCATCGCGACACCGGCCGGGAACCATCGCTCCAGCCCCCCGGCACCCATGGAACTCGATACCAGAAAACCCCACAATGGGCGGATTGTCCGTTTTCATGGCAAGATGCGGGACGTCCAGCGTGTTCCGGATCTGGAGGAATCCCATGCGCAAACCCCTCGGGGTGCTCGCCGCCGTGCTCGGCCTGGCCGCCTGCGCCCCGTCCACCGGCAGCACGCAGGGCGCCCCCTCCGCGGCGGTCACGCCCCAGGCGGACGCGCCCACCACCCGGCCACGACACCCACCCCCAAGCCGGCCCCCGAATCGGACAAGTGCCGCGTCACCGTGGCCCGCCCGGACGTCACCGCCCTCACGATCGAGACCTCGGCCGTCCGCCGCGACTGCGTCCGCCCGGCGCTGCTGCGCATCCGGATCAAGCGCGCCGTACCCGGCGAGGACCCGGTCGTGAAGAGCGGCGCGGCCAGGAAGGACCGCATCACCCTGAAGACGCCCTGCAAGCCGGGCACCTACTACGCGGTCGCGACCGACTACTCGACGGACACCGCCACCTCGAAGGCCGTCCGTCTGACCTGCGCCACCCCGACCCCCACCCCCACCGTCACCCCTACGGCCACGCCCACCCCCGCACCCCGGAAGACGGCGGCGCAGGCGACGTCCGCCGGGACGGCGCTGGAGAGCGAGGTCGTCCGGCTGACCAACGCCGAGCGGGCCAAGGGCGGCTGCGACCCGCTCCGCCCGGACGCGCGCCTGCGCAGGGCGGCGTTCGGCCACTCCGCCGACATGGCCAAGCGCGGCTACTTCGACCACGACTCGCAGGACGGCCGCGACATGGTGGACCGCATCCGCGCGACCGGCTTCTCGGGCTCGGCCTGGGCGGAGAACATCGCGAAGGGGCAGCGCACGGCCGCCCAGGTGGTCCGGGACTGGATGAACAGCGCCGGCCACCGGGAGAACATCATGAACTGCTCCTACACCCACATCGGCGTGGGCGCGGCGAAGGACTCCAGCGGCCAGACCTACTGGACGCAGGACTTCGCCACCCGCTGACCGGAGCTACAGGTAGCCGGGGATGTCCTCGACCCTGTAGTAGACGGGCAGGCCGCGCTCGGTCGCGATCCGCACGTCCTGGTCGGCCCCGGCGGACTCCCCCGGCAGCCGCAGGACCGCGTCACAGTGCCGCAGCAGCCGCTCCGCCGTCGGATACATGATCTCCTCGGCGACGGGGTCGGCGGGCCCGCCGCCGCCGGCCCCGCGCAGCACGGGCAGGGCGACCCACTCCCCGATCATCGGGACGTGCCCGCTGCGGAACACGGGCCACGCCGCCTCCTCCAGCCGGGCCAGGTTGCGTGCCATCAGTTCGGGGTCGTCGCCCGTACCGGAGCGGTACGGGCCGGCAATGAGAATCATCATGGGATGGGACTATAATACGAAGAAATCGGAAAGAACAAGGAGAAACGTGCATGCTGGCCGCGCAACGCCGGGAGCTGCTCCTGGAACGCCTCGCCCGCGACGGCAAGATCATCGCCAAGGACCTCGCCGCCGAGCTCGGCCTGTCGGAAGACAGCATCCGCCGCGACCTGCGTGACCTCGCCGCCGCGGGCCTGTGCCAGCGGGTGTACGGCGGCGCCCTGCCCGCCTCCCCCGCGATCGCCGACTACGCCACCCGCCAGGGCGTCGAGGTCTCCGGCAAGCAGCGGGTGGCCGCCGCCGCGGCCGCGCTGGTCAGGCCCGGCAGCACCGCGATCATCGACGGCGGCACCACGGCCCTCGCCGTCGCCCGCGCCCTCCCGCCCGACCTGCGCGCCACCGTCGTCACCCACAGCCCGACGGTGGCCGGCGCCCTGGCCGAGCACCACGACGTGGAGGTCTACCTGATCGGCGGCCGGCTGTTCAAGCACTCGATGGTCTCCTGCGGCGCGGCCGCGGTCGAGGCGGCCCGCGGCGTCAACGCCGACCTCTTCCTGCTCGGCGTCACAGGCGTGCACCCGGAGACGGGCCTGACCACGGACGACGCCGACGAGGCCGCGATGAAACGCACGCTGGCCCGGCAGGCGGCCGACACGTACGTGCTGGCCAGCTCGGAGAAGATCGGCGCCGCCTCCCGCTTCTCGGTCCTGCCCCTGACGGAGGTGGCCGCCGTCATCACGGACGCCGACGCCGGCAACGCCACGGTACGAGCACTCGGCATCCCCGTCATTCACGCCCCCTGACCCTGCTGCACGATCATGCACGTTTCACCGTCCTGTGCACGATCACGTCCCCGTACGGCCGCGGGTTGACACGCGACATCGCCGTCAACCAACATTGACGCCGTGACCGACGCGCCCCTCGACGACCTCGTCCGCCGTACCGCAGAAGAGCTGGCCGCCCGGCGGCGGGGAGCGGTCGCGGTCGGCGCGATCCGGGGCGAGGAGCGCGCGACGCACGGCGCCGGCCCGCACACCGTGTTCGAGATCGGCTCGATCACCAAGACGTTCACCGCGCTCACCCTGGCCAGGCTGGCCGGGCGCGGAGAGGTCGCCTTCGAGCAGCCCGTGCGGGAGCTGCTGCCGGACGGGGCCGCCGTGCCGCGGCGCGACGGCCGGGAGATCGAGCTGGTGCACCTGGCCTGCCACACCTCCGGCCTGCCCCGGCTGCCCAAGGGGCTGATGCCGGGCGCCCTGTTCTCGCTCGACCCCTACGCCGGCTGCACCGAGGAGGTGCTGCTGGCGGGGCTGGCCAGGACGCGGCTGCGGTCCGTGCCCGGCAGCCGGTTCCGCTACTCCAACCTCGGCGGGGGGCTGCTGGGGCTGGCGCTGGCCAGGCAGACCGGGCTGGGCTACGACGAGCTGGTCCAGCGGGAGATCTGCCGCCCGCTCGGGCTGGCGGACACGCGGGTGGTGCTCGACGGCGAGCGGGCCGCGCGGCTCGCGCCCGGGCACTCGCGTTCCGGCCGGCCCCGCCCGGGATGGCGGCTGGCGGCCCTGGCGGGCGCGGGCGGGCTGCACTCCACGGCGCACGACCTGCTGCGGCTGGCGGCGGCCACGTTCGGGTCCGGCCCGGCGGAGATCGCCGAGGCCGTCGCGCGGACCCGCGCCGTCGGCCACCCGATCAGCGGCGTCTCGACCGCGCACGCGGGGTGGTTGTCGGTGGAGCGGGCGCGGGACAAGGGCGGGCCGCGGGTGCTGTTCCACAACGGCGGCACCGGCGGCTACCGCTCCCTGCTGGCCGTGATCCCCGAGCGCCGGACCGCCGTCGTCGTCCTCAGCGCCGACGCGCGTTCGGTGGACGGGGCGGGGATGCGGCTCCTGTCCGACCTCACCGACCGCGACGGAACGGACGAGCCGCCACCCCACGAGCCGGGCACGCCCTGACGCAACCGAGAGCCCGCGCGCCCGTCACGTGTCGCGATGCCCGCCTCTCGGGGTCCCGTACGGGTCGTGGGGCGTGTCGGCGTAGGCCCACTGGTGGTCGCGGGCGTGCCGGCAGGCCGTCTCGACGTCCCCGGCGCGCATGACGTCCAGCAGCTCGTGGTGCTCCTCGGCCACCCGCTCCAGCTCGGGCCCCGTGACCATGAGGGCGATGGCGGTGCGGGCCTCGATCTGCAGCGCCTCCCAGGCGCGGGTCAGCAGCGCGTTGCCGCCGGCCTGCACGACGTGCCGGTGGAAGCGGGCGCTGGCCAGGCCGATGCCGGGCACGTCGCCGTCGCGGGCGCATCGGCGCATCTCCTCGACCGCCTCCTGCAGAAGGTCGAAGGGCAGCGTGCCGGCCAGCATGGCGAGCCGGGTCGCGGTCTCCTCCAGGGCCGCCCGCAGGATGTACGCCTCCCGGATCGTCTGCTCGACGAACGGCAGCACCCGGCTGCCGTGGCGGGGCTGGCTCTCGATGAGGCCGAGCCCTTCCAACTGCCGCAACGCCTCCCGCACGGGGGCCTGGCTGGTGCCGAACTCCTGGGCGATCTTCGTCTCGATCAGGCGGTCACCCTCGCCGAGCTCGCCGGAGACGATCCGGCGCAGGAGCCCGTCACGGATCTGCCGGCTCAGGGTCGGCCGCGCGGAACGCGGCCCAGCCGACTGAGGGGCAGGCGGAGGGGCGGGCTGGGCCCCGGGCTGGGCCCCGGGCTGGGCACCGGGCTGGGCCCCGGGCTGGGCAGGGCCGAGGTTGCCCGTGGGTTCCGGCAACGAGCCTCCCGATGTCGAAAGAGGGGCCTTGACTCTCCGATCATGCCATCTACTCTCCAATTATCGATATCGATAATGGGAGCGCGAATGCTGATATCGGTTGAGATGCCAGACAGCGCCGAAGCGGCTCACGCGAGCCTCCAGGCGGGCGCCGTCCCTCTGGGCGGCGGCACCCACCTCCTGACCAGGATGAACGACGAGGCAGGCCCCGACCTGCGGGTGGTCAGCCTCCGCAAGGCGGGGCTGCGCGGCATCGACGTGGACGGCGACACGGTGACCCTGGGAGCGGCCACCACCCTCGCCGACCTGGAGGACGACCCCCGGCTGGGCTACCTGGCGGGGTGCGTGCGCTCGATCGCCTCCCCGCCGGTCCGCACCCTCGCCACGGTGGCCGGCAACCT
Organism: [Actinomadura] parvosata subsp. kistnae; assembly: GCF_900323885.1. Classification (GTDB taxonomy): domain Bacteria; phylum Actinomycetota; class Actinomycetes; order Streptosporangiales; family Streptosporangiaceae; genus Nonomuraea; species Nonomuraea composti. The sequence goes on from NZ_OOHJ01000015.1 coordinate 450,775, forward strand.
CTTCGTGCCGCAGCCGTACGGCGACCTGGCCGCCGCCCTGCTGGCCCTGGACGCCGAGCTGGACGTGCTCGGCACGGCCGGCCTGCGCCGCGAGCGGCTGGAGCGGGTGGTCGCGGACGGCCTGCCCGAAGGCGAGCTGGTGACGAGGATCCGGTTCACCGCTCCGGCGCCGGGCACGTTCCGCTTCCACAAGGCGAGCCGGCGGCGGCTGAACTCGGGCTCCATCGTCACGGTGGCCGCCCGCCTCACGGTCGAGGACGGCCTGGTCGGCGACGTGCGACTGGTGCTCGGCGGTCTCTCGCGCCGCCTGCTGCGGGCGGCGGGCGCCGAGCGCGTGCTGCGGGGCGCGCCGCTGACCGCCGAGGTCGTCGCCGAGGCGGCGGGGGCGGACGTCATCGAGCCGTTCGACGACGCCTACGCCTCCGCGTGGTACCGCGCCCGGGTCTACCCCGTCCACCTGCGTCGTGCCCTGCTCGGGGCCTGAAAGGGGAGCCTATGCCCTCGACCATCGTCACCCTCAAGCTGAACGGCACGGAGCGGGAGCTGATCGCCCGCCCGTCCACGACGTTGCTGAGCGCCCTGCGCGACACGTTCGGCCTGACGGGGGCCAAGCGCGGGTGCGCGCAGGGCGGCTGCGGCAGTTGCACGGTGCTGCTGGACGGCCGGCCCGCGGTCTCGTGCCTGATCCCCGTCGTGACGGTCGACGGCTGCGCCGTGGAGACGGTCGAGGGGCTGGCCGACGGCGACCGGCTCGATGACGTGCAACAGGCGTTCGTCGACCACTTCGCGACGCAGTGCGGCTTCTGCACCCCCGGGATGATCATGTCGGCGACGGCGCTGCTCAACCGGGAGCCGGCGCCGACCCGCCAGGACGTCACGGAGGCGATCTGCGGGAACGTGTGCCGCTGCACCGGCTACGAGCCGATCGTCACCGCCGTCCTGTCGGCCGCGGAAAGCCGCCGCGACGGCGCCGCGGAAGGCCGCCACGACAGCGCCGCGGAACGCCGCCACGACGGCGCCGGGGAACGACACCGCGACGCCGCCGCGCCGCTCTCCGGAAAGGCCGCCGGCTGATGGGCCGCCTCACGCCGATCGACACCACGTACTTCAAGGACGAGCGCGCGGGCGACTTCACCGTCATCGGCTCGGCGGTCCAGCGCTCGGACGCCCGCGGCCACGTCACCGGCCGCACGCTGTTCTTCGAGGACCTGACGCCGCCGGGCCTGACCCACGTCAAGATCCACCGCTCGACGCGGCACCACGCCCGCATCGACCGGGTCGACGTCTCCGGCGCGCTGGAGGTGCCGGGCGTGCTGCGGGTCATCACCCACGAGGACGTGCCGAACAACTGGTACGTCGTGCTGCGCCTGATCGGGGTGGGCCCGGACGACGAGCCGGTCCTGGCCGAGGACCGGGTGCTCTACCGGGGCGAGCCGATCGTCGCCGTGGTCGCGGAGACGGAGGAGGCCGCGCGCGAGGGCGCCGCCCGGGTCGTGGTCGACTACACGGACCTGCCCGCCGTCCTGGACGTGGAGGCGGCGCTGGCCGACGGGGCGCCGATCATCAAGCAGGCGGGCACCAACCACTTCGTGTACGAGGGGCACCCGTGCCGCCGGATCCGCTTCGGCGACGTCGAGCGGGGCTTCGCCGAGGCGGACCGGATCATCGAGGGCCGTTACAGCTCCTCCCCCATCGAGCACGCGCCGGTCGAGCCGACCGGCTGCATCGTGGTCCCGCAGGGCGACGGCCGGCTGCGCATCCACAGCAACACCCAGGCGGCCTTCTTCACCCTCGACAACACGGCGCTCATCCTGGGCGTCCCGCCCACGAGCCTGCGTGTCGTGGGCGGCACGGTCGGGGGCGGGTTCGGCGGCAAGGTGGACGTCATCGTCGAGCCGCTGGCGTGCCTGGCCGCGATGCTGACGGGCCGGCCCGCGAAGTACGTCTACAGCCGCGCCGAGGAGATGCAGGTGTCGTCGACGCGGGCGGCCGAGCACATCCACATCAAGGACGGCGTCATGGACGACGGCCGGATCGTGGCCCGCCAGGTCACCCTGTACGTGGACGCGGGCGCGTACTCGCGGCACAGCCCGTACGGCACGACCAAGGCGGCGGCGCACATGCCGGGCCCGTACACGATCCCGAACGTGCACGTGGACTGCTACTGCGTCTACACGAACCGGACGCCGTCCAGCGCCATGCGCGGCTTCGGCGTCACGATCGGCGACTTCGCGCTGGAGTCGCACATGGACCACGTCGCCAGGGAGCTGGGCATGGACCCGCTGCGGCTGCGGCTGAAGAACGCCTACCGGGACGGCGACATGAAGGCCCACCGCAAGATCGCGTCCGGCACGGCGCTGGTCGAGGTGATCCAGAGCGCGGCGGACCTGGTGGGGCACGACCTGCCGCCGGAGTACCGGGCGATGTCATCGGCCGAGCGACCGGAGGGCTGAGCGATGGCGATACGGCAGGGGCGCGGGTACGCGGCGGTCAACTACCCGACCGGCATGAACCTGGGCGGCGACCCGTCGCAGGCGCTGGTGCACGCCACGACCATGGGCGGGTTCGTGGTCACGCTCTCCTCGGTGGACCTCGGGCAGGGGCTGCGGACGGTCGTCGCGCAGTGCGCGGCGGAGACGCTCGGCGTCCCGCTGGAGAACGTCATCGTGGACACGGCCGACACCGACACCGGCCCGCACTGCATGGGGACGTTCGCCAGCCGCGGCACGCACCGGGTCGGCAACGCGGTGATCATGGCGGCCCGCGAGGCCAGGGAGGTGCTGCTGCGGGTCGCCGCCGACGAGCTGGAGGTGGACGCGGAGGACCTGGAGACCGACGGCACGGGCTTCGTCCGGCTGAAGGGGGCGCCGGAGAAGAAGATCCACGTCAGCGAGGTGGCGCTGGCCGCTCACTTCCGTCAGGGCCGGACCATCTCGGGGCGGGGCATCTTCCTCAAGGAGCCGAGCACGCCGGTGCCGGAGACGGGCGAGATGGACCCCGACTCCTGCCAGGCGCACGCGTGCACGGTGGCCGAGGTCGAGGTGGACGACGAGACCGGCGTCATCGAGGTGCTGCGGCTCTACAACACCTACGAGGTGGGCCGGGCGCTCAACCCGGCCATCGCGACGCAGCAGGTCGAGGGCGGCGCGTGGATGGGGTTGTCGCACGCGTTGTTCGAGTCGACGGAGCCGTACTATCCGCACTCGCGCGAGCACGGCCCGCTCGACTTCGCCGCGTACTTGATGCCGGGGCCGGCGGACCTGCCGGAGCAGACGAGCGTGTTCCTCGAACGGCCGGCCGGCAACGGGCCGTTCGGGGCCAAGGGGATCGGTGAGATGACGGCGAACGCGCCGATCCCCGCGATCGCCAACGCCGTGTTCGACGCGGTCGGCGTGCGGCTGACCAGCATGCCGTTCACGCCGGAGAAGGTGCTGCGCGGGCTGGACGAGCTGAGGGCCGGCCGTGCTGGCTGACCAGGAGACGCTGGGCCGGCGGCTGGGCGCGGAGGGCTACCTCGCCGACGAGGGCCTGCTCACCGCCGTCCGCCTGGCGGGCCTGCTCGGGCTGCCGCTGCTGCTGGAGGGCGAGCCGGGCGTCGGCAAGACGGAGATCGCGAACGTGTTGGCGCGGGTGCTCGGGCGCGAGCTGATCCGCCTGCAGTGCTACGAGGGCCTGGACGCCTCCCAGGCCCTGTACGAGTGGGACTACCCGAAGCAGCTGCTGTCGCTGCGGGCGGCCGAGGTGGAGGGACGCGGCGTCGGCGACCTGTACCGGGAGGAGTTCCTCCTGCAACGGCCGCTGCTGCGGGCCCTGCGGGCGGCGTCGGGGGCGGTGCTGCTGATCGACGAGATCGACCGGGCGGACAGCGAGTTCGAGGCGTTCCTCCTGGAGTTCCTCGGCGACTTCCAGATCACCATTCCCGAGATCGGCACCATCAGGGCGGCGAGCGTCCCGTTCGTCATCCTCACCTCGAACCGGACCCGCGAGCTGCACGACGCGCTCAAGCGCCGCTGCCTCTATCACTGGATCCCGTTCCCGGACGCCGAGCGGGAGCAGGCGATCATCCAGGCGCAGGCGCCCGGCCTGGACGAGCGCAGCGCGGCCCGCCTGGTGGCCGCCGTGCACCGGATCAGGGGGCTGGCCCTGCTGAAGCGGCCCGGCATCGCGGAGTCCACGTCGTGGGCGCGCGGCGTGCAGGCGCTGACCCGCGAGGGGGCGGGCTGGCTGGAGGCGATGCGCAGGTCGGCGGGGCTGCTCGTGAAGTACGAGGAGGACCTGTCGCTGGTCGGCCGGCACGCCGCGGAGGTGTTCGGTGACTGAGCGGGCCCTCGTGGCGCGGGTCCGCGAGCACGTGCACGGGTTCCTGCGGGACCTGCACGGGCAGGGCCTGCGCGTCCCGGTGTCCAAGCAGCGGGTCTTCCTCCAGGCGATCGAGGCCGCCGGCCCGCGCGACGCCACGGAGCTGTACTGGATCGGGGCGAGCACGCTCACCGCCTCCCGCGCGGACCTGGAGGTGTACTCCCCCACGTTCGAGCGCTGGTTCGGGGCCGCCCGCGCGCGGCCCGTCCCCGAGCGGGAGTTCCCGGACGAGGAGGAGCCGGCGCCGCGCGGGAAGGGCGACGAGGCGCCCTTCGCGGCGGCGCCGGGCGGGGAGGCGGGCCTGGAGGCCGGCTTCTCCGAGCGCGTGGGCCGCCCCGCGTTCGGGACCGCGAGCCGGGACGAGCGGGCCGTGCTCGCGCTGCTGCGCCGGGAGCTGCGCGGCGCCGTGCCCACGGTACGGTCCCGCCGCCGCCGGCCCGCCCGCCGCGGCCCGTGGATCGACGTCGCCAGGATCTGCCGCGAGTCCCGCCGCAGCCACGGCGAGATCGTCACGCTGCGGCGGCGCAACCGGCCCCGGCGGCAGCGCCGGGTGCTGCTGCTCATCGACGTGTCGGGGTCGATGAAGCAGCACAGCGCCGCCTACCTCCGCTTCGCGCACGCCATGGTCGGCTGCCTCGACCGCGTCGAGGTGTTCACGTTCGGCACCCGGCTGACCCGCGTCACCGAGCCGCTGCGGGCGCGGGACGTCGACGCGGCCGTGGCCGCGCTGAGCGAGGTCGTGCTGGACGCCGAGGGCGGCACCCGGATCGGCCCCTCGCTCCAGGAGTTCCTCGGCAACGCCCGCCACGTCACGATGGCGCGCGGCGCCCTGGTGATCGTGCTGTCCGACGGGCTGGAACGCGGCGACCCCCTGCCCATGGAGGCCGCCGTGCGCCGGTTGTCGCTGCTGGGCCACCGGTTGCTGTGGTGGACGCCGCTCGCCTGCGACCCGGCGTACCAGCCGGTCACCCGCGGCATGGCGGCCGTGCTGGGCAGCGTGGACGCGCTCGCGGGCGTACGGGACCTGCGGACGGCGTACGAGCAGGTACAGACCTTGGCCAGGGAGTGATCACCATGCCGGAAGCGGCCCCCTACTCGGGCGACATCGTCGACGCGCACCACCACATCTGGCGGGTCGCCGACCTGCCGTGGCTGTCCGGGCCGATGGTGCCGCGCATCTTCGGGCCGTACGAGGCGATCAGGCGCGACTACCTGATCGACGAGTACGCCGCCGATGCCACGGCCTGCGGCATCACCGAATCCGTCTACGTCCAGACGAACTGGCCGCTCGACCGGGTCGTGGACGAGGTGCGCTGGCTGCGCGACGTCCACGAGGAGACGGGCCGGCCGTCGGCGGTCGTCGCGGCGGCCGACCTGTTCGACGACGACACGCCGCGGGTCCTGCGGCGGCAGGCCGCGCTCACCCCTCTCGTCCGGGGCATCCGGCAGCAGCTGCACTGGCACGAACGCCCGGAGTTCCGCTTCGCGACCGCGCCCGACCGGATGAAGGACCCGGTGCTCCGCAAGAACCTCGGCGCGGTCGCCGACCTCGGCTGGCTGTTCGAGCTGCAGGTCTTCCCCGAGCAGATGGCGGACGCGGCCGACCTGGTCGCGGCCTTCCCCGACCTCACCTTCGTGCTCGTGCACGCGGGCATGCTCATCGGCGAGGAGTACGTGGAGCCGTGGCGCGCCGGGCTGTCCGCGCTGGCCGAGCTGCCGAACGTGGTCGTCAAGCTCACCGGCCAGGGCACGTTCGTCCACCGCGTGGACCCCGAGCTGATCTCCTTCGTCGCCGGAGAGGTGCTCGCCCGCTTCGGCGCCGGCCGGGCCATGTTCGGCACCAACTTCCCGGTCGAGCGGCTCTGGACCACCATGCCGCACCTGGTCGGCGCGTGGAAGGACGCGCTGGCCCACCTGCCGCCCGCCGACCGGCACGCCGTCTTCGCCGGCACCGCCCGGCGGGTGTACGGGCTCGGCGGCTGACATCAACGAAGGCTGACATCAACAAAAGGGAGTACCCAGGAATGGCACTGTTCGTCCTGACCTACGGCTACAACGACACCCCGCTGCGCGCGGAGCGCCGCGACGACCACCTGGCCCACCTGAACAAGCTCTGGGAGCGGGGCGCCGTCGTCGCGGCCGGCCCGTACACGGACCTGACGGCCGGCATGATCGTGCTGCGGGCGGAGGACGAGGCGGCGGCGCAGGCGCTCGTCGACCAGGACCCGTACACGCAGCTCGACGTCACCAAGGACCGCACCCTGCGGGAGTGGCGGGTGACGGTCGGCTCCCTCGACTGACCTTCGCGGTGCGACCGGCGGCGGCGTGCCGCCGGCCGCGCCGGGTCACTCCTTCGGGTCCAGGACGAACACCGGGATCTGCCGGTCGGTCTTCGTCTGGTACTCGGCGTAGGCCGGATAGGCCGCGACGGCCCGCTCCCACCACTCCGCCCGCTCCGCGCCCTCGACCTCCCGCGCGACGTACCGCTTGGTGACGGTGCCGTCCTGCAATGTGAACTCGGGGTGCGCCTTGATGTTGTAGTACCAGGTGGGGTGCTCGGGAGCGCCCCCCTTGGACGCCACGACGGCGTACCGGCCCTCGTGCTCCACCCGCATCACGGGCGTGTAGCGCAGCTTGCCGCTCTTGGCGCCGCGCAGGGTCAGCAGCACGATCGGCGACCCGGCGATGTCGATGCCCTCGGTGGTGCCGGTCTCAAGGATCTTCTTCGTCTGGTCCCGCACCCAGTCGCTGGGGCTCAGCTCTACAGTCTCGTCCGACATGCTCACCACCAACAACCCCCGCCCGCTCGCCATTCCTGCCGGCGATCAGGTCAGGTCGGGCAGCGAACGGTCGTGCAGCCAGGCCGACAGCAGCGGGGCGACCGGGCGGTCTGTGTGCCGCTGCACGTGCTCCGCGAACTCCCCGGTGGTGACGGTGCCGTGGCGGTGGGCGGCGGTCCACGCACGCAGGGCGGTGAAGAACGGCTCGTCGCCCATCGCCCCGCGCAGCGCGTGCAACGTCAGCGCGCCGCGCTTGTAGACGCGGTCGTCGAACAGGGCCGGCGCGCCCGGGTCGGACAGGACGAAGTCCTGCGGGAGCTGGGTGAGGCGGTGCCGCCAGCGCCGGGCGTGCTCGGCGGCGGGCGGGCCGCCCGACGACTCCGACCAGAGCCATTCGGCGTACGTGGCGAAGCCCTCCTGCAGCCAGATGTCGCTCCAGCGGGCCACGGTGAGGCTGTTGCCGAACCACTGGTGGGCCAGCTCGTGCGCGACCAGCCGCTCACCGCCGCGCACGCCGTCCACGTGGTTGCGGCCGAAGATCGACATGCCCTGGGCCTCGACCGGGATCTCCAGGTCGTCGTCGGCCACCACGACCGTGTAGCCGGTGAACGGGTAGGGGCCGAACAGGTCGCCGAACAGCGCCATCATCTGGCCCTGCCGGGCGAAGTCGTGGCGGACGCGGGTGGCCAGCCGGGGCGGGTGGGCGAGCCGGGCGCCGCCGTACTCGGAGATCTGGTAGCGGCCGATCTGCACGCTGGCCAGGTAGGTCGCCATCGGCTCGGGCTGCTCGTAGATCCAGGTCGTGTTCCCGGCGCCGCGCCGCCTGGCCAGCAGCGCGCCGTTCGCGATGACCTGGTACGGCGTGGCCGTCGTCACGGAGATGCGGTAGGACGCCTTGTCCCCGGGACGGTCGTTGCACGGGAACCAGGACGGCGCGCCGATCGGCTGGCCGGCGACGAGCGCGCCGTCGCTCAGCTCCTCCCAGCCCAGCCCGCCCCAGGGGCTCGGCACCGGCACGGGCTTGCCGGAGTACCGCACCCCCACGACGACCCGCTCCCCCGCGGCCAGCGGCCGGGACGGTGTCACGCGCAGCTTGCCCCGGCCGTGGGCGTAGCGGGCGGGCAGGCCGTCCACCGTGACGCCCGCGACCCTGAGCTGGGCGAAGTCCAGCTCCAGCGCGCTGAGGGGCTGGGCGGCCGTGACCGTCAGCAGGGCGGTGCCGTCGAGCCGGTTGGCGGCGACGCGGTAGGTCAGCCTCAGGTCGTAGTGCGAGACGCCGTAGCGGTGGTCGCCGTGCGCGGGGAAGTACGGGTCCCCGGGCAGGTGCGGGGTGCTGTGGATCTGCTCGGTCATCGCCATGCCGAGACCGGGTTGCCGAACCAGCGGGTCCGATCGGGCACGTGCTCGCCCCGCATGACCAGGGACGCGGGGCCGACCGTGGTGTCGGCGCCCACCCGCGCCGCCGGCAGCACCACGCCGTGCGGGCCGAGGGTCGCGCCGGCGTCGAGGGTGACGGTGTCCATGCTCATGACCCGGTCGTGGAAGAGGTGGGTCTGCAGGACGCAGCCCCGGTTGACGCACGCGCCGTCGCCGAGGGTCACCAGATCCGCCTCGGGCAGCCAGTACGTGTCACACGTGACCCCATGTCCAATGCGTGCCCCGAGGGAGCGCAGCCACACGTTCAGCGGCGCGGTTCCCAGCCACGGCTGGGCGAACCAGGGCGCGGCCAGCACCTCGACGAAGTTGTCCGCCAGCTCGTTGCGCCACACGAACGAGCTCCACAGCGGCCGGCTGCCCGCGCCGATCCGGCCGACCAGCAGCCACTTGGCGGCCGTGGCGACCGCCGCCGCCACCACGCCGGCGACCGCCATGATCACGCCGCTCAGGGCGATCGCCGCCGCGAAGCCGTACCGGGCGGCGACGGCCTCGAACGCGGCGGCGGCCAGGACGGCGAGCGCGACCGCGGCCATGGCGGGCACCACGCGGAACGCCTCGACGACGGCCCGCGCCACCTTGAACCGGGCGGGCGGGTCGTAGGTGCGGTTCCTGTCGCCCTCCTCCGCGGTGCGGCGCAGCTTCATGGGCGGCATGCCGACGTACGACGAGCCCGACTTGGCCTTCTTCGGCGTCGCCGACAGCACGCCGACCAGCCCGTCCTTGGGCACCTTGCGCCCGGGGGCGGTCATGCCCGAGTTGCCGAGGAAGGCGCGCTTGCCGATCCGCGCGGTCGCGATGCGCATCCAGCCGCCGTCGAGCTCGTACGGAGCCACCATCGTGTCGTCGGCCAGGAAGGCGCCGTCGCCGACGGACGTCATCGTGGGCAGCGCGAGCACCGTGGACAGCTCGGCGCCCCGGCCCACCTTCATGCCGAGCGCCCGCAGCCACGCCGGGGTCAGGACGCTCGCGTACAGGGGGAACAGCCAGACGCGGGCGGAGGCCATCAGCCGGCCGGTCGCCCACGCCTGCCACGCCTGCCGGCTGTGCACCGGGTGCTGCCCGGCGTGCAGGCCGAGCCCGAGCAGCCGCACACTGGCCAGCGTGAGCAGCGCGAACGCGGCCATGCCGGTGACCGTCGCGAGCGGCACGCCGGGCAGGGCGGCGGCCAGCGCCGCGCCGAGCGTACGCGCCTCGCGGGCGGACCAGGCCAGGACCGCGAAGGCGGCCCCGGCGGCAGCGACGGGGAGGAGGCCGAGCGCCACGGCGGTCACCCCGTACAGGGCGGTCCACCAGGGGGAACGCGCGGCGCGCTCGCCCGGCTTGCGCGACCTGCCCTGGCGGAACGCGGGCACGCCGGCCCACAGCTCGCCGGACGGCACCGCGCCGGCGACCGCCGACCCGGGCGCCACCTGCGAGTTCTTGCCGATCTTCGCGCCGGGCAGCAGCGTGGAGCGGGAGCCGATCGTGGCGCCGGCGCCGATCCTGATCTCGCCGACGTGCAGGACGTCACCGTCGAACCAGTGCCCGCTGAGATCCACCTCCTGCTCGATCGACGCGCCCCTGCCGACCTTGAGCAGGCCCGTGACAGGCGGCGGCGAGTGCAGGTCCGCGTCTTCGCCCACCTGCGCGCCGAGCAGCCGGGCGTACCAGGTCATCAGGGGCGCGCTGGCGAGGTCCGGCACGCCGAGCCTGGCCGCGAACTGCTCGGCGAACCACAACCTCAGGTGGACGCCGCCGCCGCGCGGATGGCTGCCGGGCCGTACGCCGCGCAGCAGCAACCGGGCGAGCGCCGCCGACAGGCCGACCCGGCCCATGGGGGTGAGGAACGCCAGCGCGCCCAGCGCCACCCACCACCAGGACAGCGCGGGCGCCCACGGCGCGGCCAGCACGTTGCCGAGCGCGGCCAGGGGGACGATCCAGCGCATGGCGCCGGCCGTGAGCAGCGGCACCATGAGCAGCGCCTGGACCGTCGCGGCCCGGCGCGGCATGGGCGTCACGGGCGGGCGGGCGGCCTCGGAGCCACCCCTGGTGGCCAGGAGCGCGGCCAGGCCGGCCAGCGTCGGGTGCGCGTACACGTCGCCCACCGCCACGTCGGGGTGGTCGGGGCGCAGCACGGACACCAGCCTGGCCGCGGCGAGGCTCGTGCCGCCACTGGCGAAGAAGTCGTCGCCGGGCCCTTCCGGCGCCACTCCCAGGATCGCGGTCCAGTGCCCGGCCAGCCGCGCCTCAGCGGGAGTCAGCTCCGAGACGGCGAGTCGCCCGGTCAGGGGCCAGGGCAGCGCGTCGCGGTCGATCTTGCCCGAGGTGCGGGTCGGGAGCGCGCCGACGGGCGCCAGGCGCGGCACCAGGGCGGCGGGCAGCGAGTCGGCCAGCAGGTCGCGCGCCTCGCCGGCGTCGAAGCCGGGGCCGGTGACGACGTACCCGACGAGGAGCTGATGCCCGCCCCCGGCGGTACGGACGGCCGCCGCCGCGCCGGTGACACCGGGCAACGCCTGCAACGCGGCGTCCACCTCGCCCAGCTCGATCCGGCGCCCGCCCAGCTTCACCTGGTCGTCGGCCCTGCCGACGAACACCAGCCCCTCCGGGTCGGCCCGCACCAGGTCGCCGCTGCGGTAGGCGCGCGCCCAGCCCAGCGACGGTAACGGCGCGTACTTCTCGGCGTCCTTGACCGGGTCGAGGTAGCGGGCCAGGCCCGCGCCGCCGATGACCAGCTCGCCGGTCTCCCCCATGGCGACCGGCTCGCCGTCGTCGCCGACCACCGCCAGGTCCCAGCCGTCGAGGGGCAGCCCGATGCGGACGGGCTGCTCGCCGGTCAGCGGCGCCGCCGACGCGACCACCGTCGCCTCCGTGGGGCCGTAGGTGTTCCACACCTCCCGCCCCGGCACGGCCAGCCGCGCGGCCAGCTCCGGCGGGCACGCCTCCCCGCCGAAGATCAGCAGCCTGATCCCGTCGAGGTGCTCGGCCGGCCAGAGCGCGGCCAGCGTCGGCACGGTCGAGACGACCGTGATGCCCTTGCCGGCCAGCCACGGGCCGAGGTCCATGCCGGTGCGTACGAGCGCCCTGGGCGCGGGCACCAGGCAGGCGCCGTGCCGCCAGGCCAGCCACATCTCCTCGCACGAGGCGTCGAAGGCCACCGACAGCCCGGCCAGCACGCGGTCACCCGGGCCGATCGGCCGCTCCCGCAGGAACAGCCCCGCCTCGGCGTCCACGAACGCCGCCGCGGAGCGGTGCGTCACCGCGACACCCTTCGGCTTGCCGGTGGAGCCGGAGGTGAAGATGATCCACGCGTCGTCGTCCGGCGCGGGCGGGCCGCCGTCGTCCCGGCCGCCCCCGAGCACCTTGATCTTGTCGGTGATGACCGCGTCCACGGCGGCCTCGGTGAAGACCAGCTCGGCCCGCTCGTCCGGGTCGTCGGCGTCGACCGGCACGTACGCGGCGCCGGCGGCGAGCACCGCGAGGATGGACAGGTACAGCTCGGCCGTCCCCGACACCACCCGCACGCCCACCCTGGCGCCGCGGCCGATCCCCGCCTCCGCCAGCTCCGCGGCCATCCGGCCCACCTCCGCGCGCAGGTCGCGGTAGCTCCAGCACACGGTGCCGTCGTCGAGCGCGGGCGCGTCGGGGTGCAGGCGCGCGGTCTCGTCGAGGACGTCGACGAGGGTACGGGGGGACGCCGCCAGCACTCCGGCGGGATAAACCGCGGAAGCGGCCTTCTGGGACACATCGACCGAGTCGCTACGCAAACGCCGCTCCTTGGGGTCAGGCGGTCGATGCCTCGGGGAAGGCACACGGCCCCCGCATCATCCGCCACCGTCGTGGCGTTCGCCACCCCACACGCAACGGCCGTCGCGACGGTGCCTATTCCGGGCCTATTCCGCTACTCAAGTCCGCCTACTCGCGAAACACACGGCGCCCATAGTGACATCCGCATCTGTTCGCGCAGGCCACCCAAGGTGCAGGGTGGGGCTTCATCACCCGCTCAACCGCTTCACAAGGAGCCCACCATGGCAAGCGTGCAGATCACCCGCACCTACCCCACCACCCCCGAGCACGTCTGGCAGCTGTGGACCACCCCGGAGGGCATCGTCTCCTGGTGGTCGCCCGACGGCTTCACCGTCGAGGTCGGCAAGCTCGACCTGCGGCCCGGCGGCGACCTCATCTACACGATGACCGCCACCGCGCCGGAGCAGATCGCGTTCATGGAGAGCCACGGCATGCCGCTGAACACCGAGTCCCGCAAGACGTTCGTGGAGGTGTCCGAGCCCGGCAGGCTCTCCTACACCTCGCTCGCCGACTTCATCCCCGGCGTCGACCCCTACGACTTCCTCACCGTGGTCGAGCTGCAGCCGGTCGAAGACGGCGTCCGCGTCACGATGACGGCCGACGCGATGCACGACGAGGAGTGGACACAGCGGCTGGCCGCCGGCCGGGCCAACGAGCTCGACAACCTCGGCCGGGTGATCGACGCGGGCGTGCGGGCCTGAGCCGGGCATGACCCTCCCCCTCTCCCCGTCCCGGCCGCCGCTGGTGGTCGCCGATCGGCCGGGTCACCTACCCTGGTCAGCCAGGGCACGTGGACGAGGGGCGGTTCGGCTGGTGGGGTTCTGGCGGTCCGACCGCGTCGTCCGGCTCGCACCGGCCGGCGCGGTCGCCTGCAGCGGCCTGCTGCCCCTGCTGCAGGTCGCGCTCGCCTTCAGCTACCCCGGCAACGACACCCGCACCGGGCTGTGGAGCGTCGCGGCGACCGCCGCGTACCTGCCCCTCCACCTGCGCCACGTCTGGTACGCCGCCCGCGCCGCCCGGCAACCGGCCGGCCACTGGACCTTCGCGGCCATGGCCGTGATCGTCCTCGCCGCCACCCCCGTGGCCGGGAACATGTGGCCGCGCGCCTACACGAGCCTCGCCGTGTCGGCGGTCCTGGTCCTGCCCGGCCCGTGGGCGTTCGCGGCGTACCTGGCGCTGGTGCTCGCGGCGGCGCCCGCGTCCCTGCTGCTGGGCCTGCCGTGGAACGCGGCCCCATGGCTCACGCTCTCGACGCTGTGCGGCAGCGGGGCCGTCCTCATGCTCGTGTGGCTGTCCGCCGCCCTCGTCCGCCTGCGGTCGGCCAGGGAGGTGCTCGCCCAGCGGGCGGTGGCGCAGGAACGACGCCGCATCGACGACGACCTCCGCCACACCCTCGGCACCGCCCTCGAATCCCTCGCCGCCCGCGGCACCCGCGCCACCAGCCTCCTGACGCCGCTGCTCGACGGGCAGGCCGAACTCGGCGAGCGGACCGAGCTGGACAGGCGCGCCGCGCTCGACGCGCGAGCCGCGCTCGACCGGCGGGCGGAGCTCGACCGGCGGCGGGCCGAGCTGGTGGCGGAGCTGTCCAGGCTCGCCGACGATTCGCGGCGCACGCTCGCCGACGCCCGGCAGCGGGTGCGCGGCTACCGGCAGCCGTCCCTGCGCGCCGAGCTCGACACGGCCGCCGCCCTGCTCTCCGCCGCCGGCATCGAGACCCGCCTGCACCTTCCCCGCACGGGCGTCCCCGACACGATCGCGCCGCAGCCCCGTGCGGCCCTGCGCGCGACGGTCACCCGCCTGCTGCGCGCCGACGGGGTGCGCGCCTGCACGATCACGGCGGTCGCCCAGCCGGGCGGGGCACGCCTGGAGGTGCGCACCGACGACACCATGGAGACCATCGACGTCCGGCCCGCCACCGACCCGACGAAGGCCGACCCGACGAAGGCTCGCACGTCGGAAACGAGCCCGACCGACACCCACCCATCGCAGACGAGCCCGACCGAGGCCGGCCAGTCGCAGACAAGCCCGTCGGAGGCCCGGTCATGACGCCGCCGATCACGCCGCGCTGGGTCGTGCGCCACCCCCTGTGGCCGCTGATCGCCCTGCACGTCGTGCTGGCCGGGCAGGTCCCGGTCTACACGGCCCTCGGCATGGACGGCCCGGCCGGCGACCCGCTGGCCGGCACCGTCGCCTTCGTCCTGGCCCTCTGCCTGAGCCTGCGCCACAGCCTGGCCGCCACCAGGGGCGAGCGCCCGGCGGGCTGGCCGTGGACCCTGGCGGCCCTCGTCGCCCTCGCGAACGTCCCGCTGTGGTGGTTCGGCTCGAACTGGCAGGCTTTCACCGGCTTCGCGCTCGCGTCGATGGTGATGCTGCTCCGCGGCCGCCCGCTGTGGCTCGCGGCGATCGCGCAGCTCCTGCACAACCCGGTGAAGGAGGTGATCGGCATGCTGCACGACGACGCCTACACCGTCGCCCAGGCCCTGCTCCTGGGCTCGTACAGCCTGTTCAGTCTCGTCCTGTACGCCGGCACGCTGGTCGGCGGCGCCCGCCTGGTGCGGCTGCTGCACGAGCTGGAGGCCACCCGCACGGAGCTGGCCGCCACGGCCGTCGGCGAGGAACGCGTCCGCGTCTCGCGCGATCTGCACGACCTGCTGGGCCAGAGCCTGTCGGCCATCTCCCTCAAGGGCGACCTGGCTCTGCGCCTGCTCGCGAAGGACGCCGCCGCGGCCCGCGCCGAGGTCGAGAGCCTGACGGGCGTCGCGAGGGACGCGCTGCGGGACGTACGCGCGATCACCCGCGACGAGCACTCGGTGTCGTTGCGCACCGAGATCGACGGGGCCGCGGCCCTGCTCGGCGCCGCCGGCGTCGACACCCGCCTCGACGTGGCCGACGTCCCGCCGCTGTCCGGGGCGGCCCAGAGCGCCCTGGCCTGGGCGATCCGCGAGGGCACCACGAACCTGCTGCGCCACAGCGACGCCCGCACCTGCACCATCACCCTCACCCACCGCCAGGGCACGGTCCGCCTGGAGATCGTCAACGACGGCGCCCACCCCGCCCCGGCACCCGCACCCACCGGAGCGGCCGGCCCAAGCCCCGCCCCATCCGGCACGGAGCTGTCCGAGGCGGCCGGCCCGAGCCCCACCCCACCCGGCACAGGGCTGGCCGGGCTGGCGGAGCGGGCCCGGGCCGCGTCCGGCACGTGGCTCACCACCGTCCGCGACGGCCTGTTCACGCTGTCGGTAGAAGTCCCCGAGGAGGTCGCGTGATCCGTGTGCTGATCGCCGAGGACATGCACATGATCCGCTCAGCCCTGGTCGCCCTGCTGTCGCTGGAGGACGACATGGAGGTGGTGGCCGAGATCGAGCGTGGCGACGAGGT
The DNA here is from genome assembly GCF_900323885.1 of [Actinomadura] parvosata subsp. kistnae. Lineage (GTDB taxonomy): Bacteria > Actinomycetota > Actinomycetes > Streptosporangiales > Streptosporangiaceae > Nonomuraea > Nonomuraea composti. The sequence goes on from NZ_OOHJ01000015.1 coordinate 466,512, forward strand.
CCTGGCCACTGCCCTGCGCACCGAGCCCGACGTGGCGGTCCTCGACATCGACCTGCCGGGCCTGGACGGCCTGTCCGCCGCCGAGCAGCTCTCGGCCCGGCTCCCGGCCTGCCGCACGCTCGTCCTGACCGGCCTGAGCCAGCCCGGCAACCTCCTGCGCGCCCTGAAGGTCCATGTCAGGGGCTTCATCGTCAAGGACGCCCCCGCCCACGCCCTCACCGACGGCATCCGCCGCATCGCCCGCGGCGAACGCGTCATCGACCCGGAGCTGGTCGCCGCCGCCCTGGAGACGGGAAGCAGCCCGCTCACCCCGCGCGAGACCGAGGTCCTGCGTGCCGCCGCCACCGGCATCCGGGTCGCCCAGATCGCCACCGACCTGTCGCTGTCGCAGGCGACGGTCCGCAACTACCTGTCGAACGCGATCAGCAAGGTCGGCGCCCGCAACCGCATCGACGCCATCCGCATCTCCCGCGACGCCGGCTGGCTCTGACCGTCCCCCAGCGTGCCCTTTCAGGCGGCGGCCCGGGTGGCCGCGTAGCGGTCGGAGGCGGCGGTGAGCCTGGCGAGCTGGTCGGGCGACAGGTCGAGGGTCGCCGAGGCGAGCAGCGCGTCGAGCTGTCCGGCGGTGCTGACGCTGGCGATGGGGGCGACGACGGTGGGCTGGGCGCGCAGCCAGGCGAGTGCCACGGTGGCGGGGGACGTGCCGAGCTCGTCCGCCACGGCGCGCAGCTCCCTGGCGACGGCGAAGCCGGGCTCGGTGAGGTAGCCGCCGAGCATGGGGCCGCGCTGGGCGTCCTGGGCGTCGGCCGCCGAGAGGTACTTCCCGGTCAGGAACCCGCCGGCCAGCCCCTGGTAGGGCACGACGCCGAGGTCGTTGCGCTCGGCCACGGGCCGCAGCCGCCGTTCGAAGTCGGCGCGGTGCAGCAGGTTGTAGTGCGGTTGCAGGGTGACCGGCAGGGCCGCCCCGGTGGCGCGGGCGATGTCGATCCATTCCTGGACGCGCGCGGCGTCGTAGTTCGACAGCCCCACGTGGCGGACGAGGCCGCGCCGTACCAGGTCGTCGAAGGCCGCGACGGTCTCCTCCAGCGGCGTGCCGGGGTCGTCGGCGTGGGCGTAGTAGACGTCCACGTAGTCGGTCCGCAGGCGCTTGAGCGACTGCTCGATCGCCGCGGCGACGTTGCCGGCCTTCAGCCCGGGGTAGGCGGGGTGGCTGGAGACCTTCGTGGCGATGGTGACCTTGTCGCGGTCGGCTCCGGCGGCCAGCCACTCGCCGATCACCGTCTCCGCGTCGCCGCCGCTGCTGCCGGGCGCCCAGATGGAGTACACGTCGGCGGTGTCGAGGAAGGTGCCGCCACCCGCCACGAACGCGTCCAGGATGCGGTGCGACTCTTCGGCGCTCGCCGTCCAGCGGAAGGTGTTGGTGCCCAGGGCCAGGGGGAAGATGGGCAGACCTGATGATCCCAGAACGGGCATGCTGCGCTCCTTGTAGGATGAACGTTCCGGGGAATTCCCCGGAACCGGGAGGCTTCACCATAAAATGGGAGTTCCCCGTTTAGCAAACTCCGGGAGGCAGACGTGACGACCACCACACCGAAGCGCGCCGACGCGCTCGAGAATCGCCACGTGATCCTGGCGGCGGCCCTGGAGGCCCTCACCGAGTCGCCCGACGTCTCGCTGAACGCCATCGCCAAGCGAGCCGGCATCGCGAACGGAACCCTGTACCGGCACTTCCCCACCAGGGAGGCCCTGGTGCTGGCGGTCTACCAGTGCGACATCGAGGAGATGCGGGATGCGGCGACCCGGCTGCTGGCCGAGCACGCCCCGCTCGACGCGCTGCGGGAGTGGCTGCGCTCGCTCGCCGCCTGCGCGATGACCAAGCACGGGCTGGCCGACGCCATGCGGCTGGCGACCGGCGCAGGGAAGTCGCTGTTCCCGGAGACGTACCAGGCGATGAAGGCCGCGATCGGCGAGCTGCTCGCCGCCGGCGAGGCGGCCGGGGTGGTCCGTCCCGGCCTGGACCCCGAGCTGGTCCTGCTGGCGCTGTGCGGCATCTGGCAGCTCGACCCCGGCGCGCACTGGCGCGGGCAGGCCGACGACCTCATCGACCTCCTCGTCACCGGCCTCGCCGGCGACGCGGCCTCCAGGGGTTAGCGTTGGGCCGGCGGGCCGCGCTCGGGCAGCGTCTTCGCGGCGTCTCCGCGGCCGCGTTCGTCGGGCGGCGGCAGGAGCTGGACACCTTCGACGCGGCGCTGCGCGGCGACCGGTTCAGCGTGCTGTTCGTGCACGGGCCCGGCGGCATCGGCAAGTCGGCGCTGCTGCGGCGCTTCGCCGAGCGGGCGGCCGACGCGGGCCGGACGGTGATCCGGCTGGACGGCCGCGTCCTGAGCCCCACCCCGGAGGCGTTCGAGGCCGAGGCCGGCGCGGTGCTGCGCGACGAGCGCGCGGTGCTGCTGGTCGACACCTTCGAGCAGATCCAGGGCCTGGAGGGCTGGCTGCGCGAGCGGTTCCTGCCCCGGCTGCCGGTGGGGGCGCTGGTCGTCCTGGCCGGAAGGACGCCACCGGACCTGTGCTGGCGCGCCGAGCCCGGCTGGGCCGGCGTCCTGGAGGTCACGCGGCTCGGCGAGCTCGGCCCGGAGGAGGCCCGGGCGCTGGTGGAGGCCCGGGGCCTGGCCGCCGGCCTGCGGGAGCCGCTGCTGTCCTTCGCGGGCGGTAACCCTCTGGCGCTGTCGCTGGGCGCCGCCGTGGCCGCCGCCGACGAGCAGGCCGGCAGCCGGTGGACGCCCAGCCAGGACGTGATCCTCACGCTGCTGGACCAGCTCGTCGGCGACCTGCCGTCGCCCGCGCACCGGCGCGCCCTGGACGTGTGCGCGCACGTCCACATGACGACGGAGGAGCTGCTGCGCGCGGCGCTGCCCGGCGACGACGCGACCGCGCTGTTCGCCTGGCTGCGGCGGCTGCCGTTCGTCGAGTCCAGCGCGATGGGCCTGTATCCCCATGACGTCGTACGGGAGCTGCTGGAGGCCGACCTGCGCTGGCGCGCCCCCGACGGCTACGCCCGGATGCACCGGCGCGTCCACGGCCATCTCTCGCTCAAGGTCCGCACCGTGCCCGACGCGGAGGTCCTGGCCGCGGCGGCCGCGCTGACCTTCCCGCACCGCGGCGACCCGCTGTCGGCCAGGTTCTTCACCAGCTGGCGCGGTCACGGCGAGGTCCAGGAGGGCCCCTTCCGAGACGCCGACCTCGATGCCCTGCTCCAGGTGGCCGGCACCGAGGGCCAGGAGTCGGCGGACTGCGCCCTGTTCTGGCTGCGGCGCCGGTCGGCGGACTTCCGCGTCTACCGCCTGACCCGCACGGGCGAGCCGGTGGCCTTCCGCGCCTGGCTGCGGCTGCACGCGCCCGACAAGGACGAGCTGGCCACCGATCCGATCATCGCCGCCGCCTGGGCCCACGCGCGCGCCACCGAGCCCTTGCGGCCCGGCGAGCACATCGCCGTGTCCAGGCCATGGGTGCTGCCGTCCTACCGCGGCAGCTCGCCGGCGATGGACCTCATCCAGTGGCGCGGCACCGGCGACCGGGTCCGCTCGCAGGGACTGGCCTGGTCCTACAGCGTCCGGCACGACCCCGACGACTGCCGCGACTTCCTCCGCCAGTACGACTTCATCGAAGTGCCGCGACGCCCCCGGGTGGGCGAGATCGAGTTCGGTCTGTTCGCCCAGGACTGGCGCAAGATGCCGGCCCAGGTGTGGCTGGACCGGCTGAGCGACCTGCCTCCACTCGCGCCGCACGAGACGGAGGCTCCGGGTCAGGGTTCGCTGGCGGTCCTGAACGAGGAGGAGTTCCACGCCGCCGTCCGCAAGGCGCTGCGCCGGCTGTCCCGCCCCCGCGAGCTGGCCGCGAGCCCGCTGACCCGCACCCGCCTGGTCACCGAGGACCCCGGGCCCGACCCCGCCGCGTCACTGCGCGCCCTGCTGGTCGAAGCCGTCGCCCGGCTCGGCGACGATCCGCGCGCCCGCAAGCCGCACCGGGCCGTCGAGGCGACGTTCCTGCGCGGCTCCCCCAGCCAGTTGATCACCGCCGAACGGCTCGGCCTGCCCTTCACCACCTACCGCCGCCATCTGGCCGCCGGCGTCCAGCGCATCTGCGCGGACCTGTGGCGGCGGGAGCTCTACGGCAGCGCCGGCAAGCTCTGAAGGGCGGGACACCTCCCCGCGGATTACCCGGCGGCCGGAGGCAACGTGAACATCCGGTACGCCGACACGACCTCGAAGCCCATCCGCCGGTACACCGGCGCCCCCATGGCGCTCGCCTGGAGGGTGGCGACACGAAGCCCCCGTTCGCGACCCTCCTGGAGGGCGGCGGCCGTCAGGGCGGCGCCGATACCGCGCCGCCGGTACCCCTCGCGGGTCGTGACCACGTAGATCCCGGCGACTCCCCGCCGGTCGAGCAGCACGGACGTGCCGACGACCCGCCCGTCCAGCCGCCCGGCGAACCGCACGATGGCCCCTTCCTCGTCCCCCCGCCACTCCTCGACCCGCGTGACCTGCTCCACCTGGTCAGGCATGACACCGAACGAGGGCGCGTAGGCGCTCACCCACTCCCGCAGCGCGTCCGCCCCCGTCACCTCCTCGATCCGCAGCCCGGCCGGCCCGTCCGGCATGGTCACCCGGTCCAGGGCCACGGCCATCACGGGCATCGTGGCGACCTCGGCGGCACCGGCGGCGGCCAACCCCTCCGCGAGGCCCGGCCGGCTGTCCGGCCCGACCCACCACATCCACGGCACCCCCGCGAGCCGCTCCCGCGCCTGCGCGACGGCCTCCTCCACGGCGATCCCGCCCCGGCCCGGAGCACCCCGTTCAGCTGCGGATGCGACACCCCGCTGCGGTAGAGGGTCAGCTCGCCGTCGCACCGGTCGGCGCTGCCCCATCCCAGCCAGTAGTCCCGCGTGTTGGCCAGCTGCCCTTCCAGCTCGGCGACCGCGTCAATGATCGTCACAGGAGATCCCCCTCGAACGGATGATGTCCGTGACAGTCTCGGGGGACGAACTGTCCACTCACCAGTCCGGTTTCCTGTCCAGTGGCGATCCTTCCGGTCAACGTTTGCGGTAGTACTTCAGGAACATGTCGACCCCGGTGGTGATGAGCTCGTCGGTGAACCCGGGGTCGAGCCGGTCGCCGTAGGCGCTGTGCACGATGTGCGGGTAGAGCACCAGCGCGTAGAACTGGACGATCGCCAGCTCCATCCGGGGGATGTCGAGGTCGTCGCGCGCGGCCAGCGCGGTGGCCAGCGGCTCGGCGAAGCGGTCGGGCCGTGCCGGCGCCACAGGCGGCCCAGCTCGGGGAAGCGCCGCGCCTCGGCGGTGATGAGCGCGCGCAGCGCGAGCACGTCGGGCTGGGCGATGCCCTCGACCCACTCGCGGGCGGTGGCGCACAGGACGTCGCGCAGGTCGTCGCCGGTGCGCAGGCGCTCGTTCATGGCGCGCATGGTCTGGCCCAGCGCCTGTTCGAGCGCGTCGCTCACCACTTCGGTGAACAGCTCCTCCTTGCCGGCGAAGTGGTTGTAGACGGTCACCTTCGACACGCCGGCCTCGGCGGCGATGTGGTCCATGCCGGCGCCGAAGCCGTGCTCCAGGAACTGGCGGCGGGCCGCCCGCACGATGGCGGCCCGCTTGCGTGCCGCGCGCTCTCCCGTCGGGACGCGCCTGCTCGTTGTCGTCACGTCCCCATCCTAGCTGAACTGTACTGTTGAGTTCATGTGAACTGTGCTGTACAGTTCAGGCCGCTCAGCGAGAGAAAGGACCGGAGATGATGAGGGAAACCGGCTTGATGACCAGCCACGAGATCGTCCACGGCACGGTCGCCGCGGGGTTCGAGGACGTCCGGCGGGCGTTCGCGGACATCGCCGCCGGCGAGCCCGGCCTCGGCGCGCAGCTCGCCGTCCGGCACCACGGCCGCCCGGTCGTGGACCTGTGGACCGGCCCGGAGGTGACCGGCGACTCGCTGCTGGCCCTGTACTCCTCGGGCAAGGGCGCGGCCCACCTGGTCGTGGCGCTGCTGGTGCAGGACGGCACGCTGGAGCTCGACCGGCGCGTCGCCCACTACTGGCCGGAGTTCGCCGCCGCGGGCAAGGGCGAGATCACCCTGCGCGACCTGCTGGCCCACCGCGCGGGCCTGATCGGCGTACCAGGCGGGTTCAGCACGGCGGAGCTGGCCGACGACCGGCTGCTCGCCCGGCGCCTGGCCGGGCAGGCGCCGTACTGGCGGCCGGGCAGCGGCTACGGCTACCACGCCTTCGTCATCGGGGCCCTGACGGGTGAGGTGGTCCGCCGCGCCACCGGGCGTTCGCTCCAGGAGGTGTACGACGAACGGGTGCGCGTCCCGTACCGGCTGGACTTCTTCCTCGGCCTGCCCGAGGACGAGGAGCCCCGCTACCTCCCCGTTCAGCCGCTCGCGCCGGAGCAGCGGGGCGCGGCCGGCCCGCCCGCGCCGGACAGCCTGCTCGGCATCGCCTTCAACCTCAACGCGGCCCGGCCGACCGATCTGGTGGAGTTCGCCAACGACCGGCACGTACGCGCCCTGGGCCCGGCCTCGTCCGGGAGCGTGGGCAACGCCCGCGGGCTGGCCAAGCTGTACGCCGCCGCCATCGGCCCGGTCGACGGGCGGCCGGCGCTGCTGGAGCCGGCGACGCTGACCGCGTTCACCCGGCCGCACACGCCGGGCGTGGACCTGGTGACCGGGGAACGCGATCACTTCCTGCTCGGCTTCGAGGCCCTGGGCGCGCGTTACCCGGGCCTGGGCGCCGACGCCTTCGGCCACAGCGGCGCCGTGGGCGCCCAGTCGTTCGCCGACCCGGGCAGCGGCATCGCCTACAGCTACACCCGCCGGCGCTTCACCGCCGGCGGGGGCGGCGCCCCGGAGAACCGCCTCCTGATCGACGCCGTCATGCGCGCGGCGGCGGCCTCCGACGGACGCCCGTAGCCGGGCGCGGGCCGCGTCCTCCCACGGGTGCCGGCAGCCGTGTTCAGCGGACCCGGACGGGCAGGGTGTGCGGCCCGCGGATGAGGGTGCTGGCCCGCCACTGCAGGACGGGCGCGGCCAGCTCGATGCCGGAGAAGCGGGCGAGCAGCCTGCCGATGGCGATCTGCGCTTCGAGCCTGGCCAGCGGCGCGCCCACGCAGTAGTGGATGCCATGCCCGAACGCCAGGTGGCCGCCGCCCGGCCGGGTGACGTCGAGCCGGTCGGGGTCGGGGAAGCGGGCCGGGTCGCGATTGGCGGCCAGCAGGGAGATGAAGACGAACTCGTCCGCGGGGATCTCGACGTCGCCCACCCGCACCGGCTCGGTCGTGAAGCGCAGGGTCGCGATGTTGATCGGCCCGTCGAAGCGCAGGAACTCCTCCACCGCGCCCGGCAGCAGAGCGGGGTCGGCCCGCAGCGCGGCCAGCTGGGCGGGCGCGCCGATCAGGGCGAGCACGCTGTTGGCGATCAGGTTGACCGTCGTCTCGTGGCCCGCCACGAGGAGCAGGAACGCCATGGACACCACTTCGTCCCGTGACAGCCGGTCGCCCTCGTCGGAGATGTGCACCAGCTCCGACAGCAGGTCCTCGCCGGGCACGGCCCGCTTGGCGGCGACGAGATCGGTCAGGTAGGCCAGCATCCACGCGTGCGCCTCCCGCATCTCCTCCGCCGACGAGGCCGCCACGAACGGGGCGGTCCAGGTCCTGAACACGTCGTGGTCGGCGGCCGGGATGCCGAGCAGCTCGCAGATGACGGCGATCGGCAGCGGGAAGGCGAACGCCTCTATCAGGTCGAGCTCGCCCGCCTCCGCCATGCCGTCGAGCAGCCCGTCGGTGATCTGCTCGATGCGCGGGCGCAGCCGCGACACCGTCTTCGCGGTGAACGCCTTGGTGACGAGCCGGCGCAGGCGCGTGTGGTCGGGCGGGTCGGAGTTGAGCATGTGGGCCGACAACGACGAGGCGTACGGGCCCGCGGTCCCCGGCGGGAACAGCTCCATCGCCCCGGCGCTGTCCTTGGCCAGCCGGGGATCGTTGAGCAGCTCCCTGGCCTCGGCGTACCTGGTGACCAGCCAGACCCTGAGCCGCCGGTGCGCGAGCGCGGGCAGCACCGGCCCCGCCTCGCGCACGCGCCGGTAGACCGGATGGGGGTCCTGGAAGAAGGACCGGTCGAGATCGACCACCGTGCCGGCGGCCGGTTCGCCGTGCTGCACCGTTCACCTCTCTCTGGCTCAGCGGCACCCGCCGGGCTGCCTCATCCGCGGGCGGGCAGAGCCGCCGTCACCTCGTCGACGAGGCCGGCCAGCTCGCCCGGCCGCGACAGGAACGGAGAATGGTCCCCCGGCAGGTGCCTGACCACCTCGGTCATCGTGAGCTGCCGCTTGATGAACAGCTCGGGCATGATCCGGTCATCGTCGCAGACGATGAGCGCGGACGGTAGCGCCCGCCACGAGGCCCGCGTCTGCCGCTCGGTGAACGCCCGCGCGCTCTGCGGCCTGAGCCGGGCGACGGCCGCCTGCGCCCACGCGGCGGGCACGTCGTGGTAGAGCGTCTCGATCGGCTGGTCGGGAGCCGGCAGCAGCTCGGCGTCCTCCGGGAACCACGGCCCGCCGAGCGGCGTGATCACCGCCTCCCCTGCCTCCAGCATGTGGGCCGCGAGGTAGACGAGCCGCCGCACGTTCGGCACGGTCTCGGCCACCTCGCTGACGGGGACCCCGCCGTAGGAGTGCGCGAGCACGGTGACCGGCCCCTCCAGGGCAAGCAGCCGTTCCCGTACGGCCCGCGCGTCGTCGTACATCCCCACCTGCGGATCCCCCCACGTGCTCGGCAGGTCCACCGTGGACGTGCGCCAGCCGCGTTCCTCCAGCTCGGGCACGAGCCGATCCCAGCACGACGGACTGTGCCAGGCGCCGTGCACGAGCAGCAGCGTTCCCTTGTTCATCATGTTCTCCTCCGTTTTCGCAAGTCGCCCTGTCAGGGTGGTGAGCCGGTGTGAGTCAGCGGCCCGGCGCCCGTACCGTGATCTCCTGGAGGATCCAGCCGTTGCCGTCAGGGTCGGCGAACGCGGCGAAGGACCCGTAACTGGCCCGCTGCGGGTGCGCGCCGGAGACCCGCTCGCGCCCGCCGGCGTGGTGGAAGGCGCCGGTGGCGTCGTGGAACGGCTCGGTGACCTCGACGCCCCGGCCGACCAGCTCCTTCACGGCCTGCTCGATGTCCGCCACGATCAGGTGCAGCCCCTCGGCCGAGCCGGGCGCGGAGTCGGAGACACCGTCGCCGAAGATGATCGAGCACGCCGAGCCGGGCGGGGTGACCTGCACGATCCGGTAGCCGTCGTTGATCGGGAAGTCGGCGTCGAGGCGGAAGCCGAGCTGCCGGGTGTAGAAGTCCTTGGCGCGGTCGACGTCGGAGACGGGCAGGACGACGACTTCGAGCTTCATGTCCATGTGCTTCTCGCTTTCTGCGTGAGTGTTCCGGCGGGCGGCGCGCCCGGTGCGGGGTTTTCGGGGCCCGCGGTCTTGATCGGGCCGGCGACCGCGTGCCGGGTGGCCTCGTACGCGGATCCCGGCGGTCCTCCTGACGTGACCACTCTCGACCGCGGGAGCGTCCGTCACATCCGTCATTTGACGGTCATTCACGGCAGCCCCGAGACGGGTGGCGGCGGACTCGCCTAGGCGCGGACGAGAGGGTGGGTGTGGAGGCCGTCCGGGGTGCGGAAGACGGCGGCGCGGTGGCGGTGGCGGGCGGTGCCGCGGCAGCGGGCGGCGACCCGGACGGGCCAGGCGTCCGCCCGGAGACGGGGACGGCCCAGGGGGGCGCCGCATCGTGTGCAGCGGTTCTCGGCCGCGACCGTCTCATAGGCGGTCTCGATCATCCACTTCTCCGCGGGTCCGGGAGGCTCGTACCCGTGCCGTTCGGTCCGGGGCGGGGCGGCCGGGTCGAAGCCTGCGGTCAGGTAGGCCATGAAGGTCCACGGCAGGAAGAACCACTCCATGTTCGTGCTCCCGTTCTCAGCGCCCGCTGCGCAGCGGGACGGCGGTGTCCCGATGGGTTTCGAGGAGGCGGAGCCAGACCTCGCTGAGCGTCGGGAAGGCCGGGACGGCGTGCCAGAGGCGCTCCAGCGGGATCTCGCCGGTGATGGCGAACGTCGCGGACTGCAGCAGCTCGGCGACGCCGCGGCCGGCGAAGGTGGCGCCCAGGAGGGTGCCGCGGGCGGGATCGAGGAGGATGCGGGCCCGGCCCCGGTAAGCGGGGCTGTGCTGGTGGGCGCCGGCGACGAGGCCGAGGTCGTAGTCGACGACGTCCGCCTCCCTGCCCAGCCGCGCGGCGTCGGCGGTGGTGAGGCCGACGCAGGCGATCTCGGGGTCGGCGAAGAGGACCTGGGGGACGGCGACCTGGTCGGCCGTTCCGGTGTGGCGGCTCCACGGGCCGCGGTCGAGGGGCTGGTCGCGGGCCCGGTCGGCGATGACCGTACCGGCGATCCTCGCCTGATACTTGCCCTGGTGGGTGAGGAGGGCGCGCTCGTTGACGTCGCCGACGGCGTACAGCCAGTCGCCGGGGACGCCGGGCACGGTGTAGGTGTCGTCGCAGGGCAGCCGGCTGCCGGGGCGCAGGCCGACGGTCTCCAGGCCGAGGTCGTCGGTGCGGGGAGCCCGGCCGGTCGCGAGCAGGAGCTCGTCGGCATGCAGCACCTGCCCGTCCGACAGGGTGAGCCGGACGTCGGTGTCGCGGGTCGCGGCGGTGAGGGTCGTGTCGAGGCGCAGGTCGACGCCCGAGGCGCGGAGCGCGTCGGCGACGAGGTCGGCGGCGAAGCGTTCCATCCGGGGAAGCAGCCCCGACTCCCGGACGAGGAGGGTGACCTGGGAGCCGAGGGCCTGCCAGGCGGTGGCCATCTCGACGGCGACGACGCCCCCGCCGACGACGGCCAGCCGGGGCGGGACCCGGGTCGCGCTGGTGGCTTCGCGGCTGGTCCAGGGCCGCAGGGCGGCTAGACCGGGCAGCGGGGGCAGGGCGGGGCGGCTTCCGGTGCAGACGGCCACGGCGTGCCGGGCCGCCAGCCGCAGGGTCTCGCCGTCCGCACCGGTCACCTCCACCATCCGCGGCCCGGACAGCCGCGCATGCCCGCGGATCAGGGTGATGCCCGCCTGCTCCAGCCACCGCACCTGCGGTCGGTCGTCCCAGCCGCTGGACATCCGGTCGCGGTGCCGCAGGACGGCTTCGACGTCCAGCGGGCCAGGGTCGATGCCGGGCATGTCGCGGGCCTCCGCGTGCAGCAGGACCGGCCGGAGCAGCGCCTTGCTGGGCTCGCACGCCCAATAGGAGCACTCTCCGCCGACCAGCTCGGCTTCCACGATGACGGTGTCCAGCCCGGCGGCGGCCGTCCGGTCGGCGACGTTCTCGCCGACCGGTCCGGCGCCGATGACGACGACGTCGAAAATGCGCACAGGATCTCCAATGTGGACGGGAAGGCGGCGGTCCGCCGTCCCCCATGGGGGCGCTCCCACTGTCGGCCGCGCCCCTGATCGCGCACATCCGTCATCTGACGGTGAGTCGTGCGACGCCTGGCGGAGGTGGGCAACGCCTGGCCGCGAGCGCCGCACCCGGCACAGGCCCGTGTCTCCCGGGTGCTCGTCGTGCGGGACGAGGCGGGCGTGGGCAAGAGTGCGCTGCTGGAGGAAGCGGCGGAGCTGGCCGTCCGGGACGGCCACCTCGTCATCCGGATCACCGGGGTCGAGGTCGAGCTGGAGTATTCCGGGCTGCACCAGTTGCTCTACCAACTGCTCCCGCTGAGCGACGGCAGCCGCCCGGTGCTCGACGCGGTCACCGGCCGGCGAGCCGACGCCCCTCCGTCGTCGATGACGCTCGGCGTCGCGGTGCTCGACCTGCTGTCGGACATCGCGGCGCGGCCCTGTGTGACGCCATGAACCGCCACGACCGCGGCACGGCGTCGAAGCACTGACGTGCCGCTCCAGGGATTCGAACCCTGAACCTCCGCCTCCTGAAGGCGGCGCCTCTGCCGTTGGGCCAGAGCGGCTTGGGCCCCGGGCCTGGCTGGCGTGGGCCGGCCCGGGGCGTGGGCCGGGTCCGGCCGGGGGCGCCATTCCCGCCGGCCAGGCCGTGGCCCGCGGCCCTTTCCTTTCAGGGCCGCCGTCTTTTCACAATGGGGTCCGAGTGGCAGGATTCGAACCTGCGGTGCTCCTGCTCCCAAGGCAGGCGGGCTGACCAAGCTGCCCCACACTCGGCTGGTGGAAGGGGAAATGAAGAAGCCGCCTCGAAGTGGTCGAGACGGCTTTCCCGCGAACCCGTGTGTGGGTCAGCCGGAAAGCCTTCGCCGCAGCTCGGGCAGGGTGGCGGCGCTGGGTCGTGGCAGGGTCTGGGTGTGCACGTCGCCGCCTTTCCTTTTCGTTTTCCTGGACGATGTCCACGGTAGGCCGGTGATCGGCTCCGTGCCACTTATTTATTCGCCGGCGCCGACGCGGCTTTCCGGGGTGTCGACGCGGAAGCGGGGCAGCGAGTCGGGGTAGTTGTCGCGGATGAAATTGACCAGGAATTCGCGTACGTCGCACTTGAGGTCCCAGGAGGACGGCGAGTCGGCGGCGCTCATGAGGGCGCGCAGCTCGACCAGGCCGTTCGGCAGCACGTCGGTGACCTGGAGGGTCCAGTCCTTCTGGTCCCACAGCGGGTTGCCCTGGAGGAACTCGTAGAGGGCGTCGCGCAGCTTCGGCACGGGGACCGACCAGTCGACGCGCAGCAGGCAGACGGCCAGGACGCGGCTGCCGTGGCGGGTCCAGTTCTCGAACGGGTTCTGGGTGAAGTAGGAGACGGGCAGCACGAGGCGGCGCTCGTCCCACAGGCGGACCACCACGTACGTGAGCGTGAGCTCCTCGATGCGGCCCCACTCGTTCTCCACCACGACCACGTCGTCGAGGCGCAGCGCGTCGCTGAAGGCGAGTTGCAGGCCGGCGAGCATGTTGCCGATGGTGGGCTGGGCGGCGATGCCGACGATGGCGCCGGCGATGCCGGCCGAGGCGAGCAGTCCGGCGCCGAGCGCGCGGACCTGCGGGAAGGAGAAGAGCATGGCGCCGACCGCGATCACGATGATGACGGCGGCGGCGACGCGGCGGACCAGCGCGATCTGCGTCATGATCCGCCGCGCGCGCCGGTTGCGCTCCCCTTCGACCAGCACGAGCCGTTCGAGGATGACGTCGGTCAGCGCGTACGTGGCCTGCACGACGAGCCAGGTCACCGCGGCGATCGAGGCCAGCCCGAGCACCCGCTCGACGCTGCCGGCCACGCTCTTCTCGCTGGGCGAGCCGCCGAACATGCCGGGCCCGAAGACGAGGTTGAACGCCAGCACGGCGGCCACCGCGAAGGCGGGCCACGTACAGTGCTCCACCAGGTGGCGGGCGAGCGCCCATTTCCGGCCCACCCTGGTGAGGACCCTCCTGGACAGCTCGACCAGGAGAACGGCTCCCACCACCGAGATGACGAGGATCGGCCAGTCAGCCGGAGACTGCACGCTCATGCCCCCAATGTCTTAGAACGTCTCGTCAAAGGTCACATTTCCCTCAACAGCCACTTGATACGCGGAAACGCGACGTTCGAAGAAATTGGCCAGCTCCTGCACGTCCTGCAGCTCCATGAACGCGAACGGGTTCGCCGAGCCGTACCGCCTGGGCATACCCAGCCTGACCAGGCGCTGGTCGGCCACGTACTCCAGATACTGGCGCATCTGGTCCACGCTCATGCCGGGCATGCCCGCGCCGCACAGATCCTCGGCGAAGGCCAGCTCGGCGGCCACCGCCTCCTCCAGCATCAGCGTCACCTGCTTGCCGAGCTCGTCGTCGAACAGCGACGGCTCCTCGGCCCGCACGGTGTCCACGACGCTGAACGCGAACTCCATGTGCATGGACTCGTCCCGGAACACCCAGTTGGTGCCGGTGGCCAGGCCGCCGAGCAGGCCGCGGGAGCGGAACCAGTAGACGTAGGCGAAGGCGCCGTAGAAGAACAGGCCCTCGATGCAGGCGGCGAAGCAGATCAGGTTGAGCAGGAACTGGCGGCGCTGCTCGGCGGTCTCCAGCCGCTTCAGGCTCTCGATGGAGTCGATCCACTTGAAGCAGAACTCGGCCTTGTCCCGGATCGACGGGATGTGCTCGATCGCGGCGAACGCCTTGACCCGCTCGTCCGGGTCCGGCAGGTACGTGTCGAGCAGCGTCAGGTAGAACTGCACGTGCACGGCCTCCTCGAACAGCTGCCTGCTGAGGTAGAGGCGCGCTTCGGGGGCGTTGACGTGCTGGTAGAGGTTGAGCACGAGGTTGTTGGCCACGATGGAGTCGCCGGTGGCGAAGAACGCGACCAGCCGGTTGATCAGGTGCCGCTCCTGCGGCGTCATCCTGGCCAGGTCGGCGAGGTCGTTGTGCAGGTCCACCTCCTCGACGGTCCACGTGTTGCGGATCGCGGCGCGGTAGCGCTCGTAGAAGTCCGGGTACCGCATGGGCCGGAGGGTGAGGTCCATTCCGGGGTCGAGCAGCATGGGGGTGAAACTCCTTTACTGGCAGGCTTCGCAGGTCTCGGGGTTCTCCAGGGAGCAGGCCAGGGTCTCCGCCTCGGAAAGGGTGGACACCGTGGTCTGCGCGATGCGGGTGGCGGGGCGGGAGCGCAGGTAGTAGGTGGTCTTCAGGCCCTGCTTCCACGCGTAGGCGTACATCGAGGAGAGCTTGCCGATGGTCGGGCTGGCCATGAAGAGGTTGAGCGACTGCGACTGGTCGATGTACGGCTGGCGCGCGGCGGCCAGGTCGATAAGCGCCTTCTGCGGCAGCTCCCAGGCCGTGCGGTAGAGCAGCTTGAGGTCGTCGGGGACGCCGGGGAGCTGCTGCACCGAGCCGTCGGCGCGCTTGAGGTCGTCGCGCAGCTGCTGCGTCCACAGGCCGCGGGCCTGGAGGTCGGCCACCAGGTAGCGGTTGACCTGGAGGAACTCGCCCGACAGGGTCTCGCGCTTGAACACGTTGGACACCTGCGGCTCGATGCACTCGTAGCAGCCGGCGATGGAGGCGATCGTGGCCGTCGGCGCGATGGCGATCATGAGGGAGTTGCGCAGGCCGGTGCGGGCGATCTTCTCCCGCAGCGCGTCCCACCGTCCGGTCGTGCCCGCGCCGTAGTGGTCGGGGTGCAGGACGCCCGCCGCGGCGCGGGTCTCGTCGTACGACGGGTGCCGGCCGCGCTCGGCGGCGAGGTCGGCCGAGGTGTCGTACGCCGCCAGCGCGATCTCCTCGGAGATCCTGGTGGACAGCTCCAGTGCCCGCGGCGAGTCGAACGGCAGCCGCAGCGTGAAGAACACGTCGGCCAGCCCCATCAGCCCGAGCCCGATGGGCCGCCAGCGCCGGTTGGCCGCCTCGGCCTCGGGCGTCGGGTAGAAGCCGAGGTCGATGGTGCGGTCGAGGAAGCGGACGGCGGTGCGGACGGTGCCGCGCAGCCGTTGCCAATCCACGTCGCCGTCGGCCAGGTGGGCGGCCAGGTTGATCGAGCCGAGGTTGCAGACCGCGGTCTCGGCGTCGCTGGTGACCTCCAGGATCTCTGTGCAGAGGTTCGACAGGTGGATGACGTTGCCGGGGCGGGCGGTCTGGTTGGAGGTGCGGTTGGCGGCGTCCTTGAACGTCATCCAGCCGTTGCCGGTCTGGGCGAGCGTGCGCATCATCCGGCCGTAGAGGGTGCGGGCCGGGATCTGCCTGACATATCGCCCAGCGGCCTCGTAAGCGCGATATCTCGCGTCGAACTCCGTCCCGTACAGGTCGGTGAGGTCGGGCGTCTCCTTCGGGTCGAACAGCGACCACATCTCGTCGGCCTCCACCCGGCGCATGAACTCGTCGGGCACCCAGTTGGCCAGGTTCAGGTTGTGGGTGCGGCGGGCGTCCTCGCCGGTGTTGTCCCGCAGCTCCAGGAACTCCTCGATGTCGGCGTGCCAGGTCTCCAGGTAGACGCAGGCCGCGCCCTTGCGCCGGCCGCCCTGGTTGACCGCCGCCACGGACGAGTCGAGCGTGCGCAGCCAGGGCACGATGCCGTTGGAGTGGCCGTTCGTGCCCCTGATGAGGGAGCCGCGCGAGCGGACCCGGGTCCAGGAGATGCCGATGCCGCCGGCGTACTTGGACAGGCGGGCGACCTGCCCGTACCGGTCGTAGATCCCCTCCAGCTCGTCGCGCGGCGAGTCGAGCAGGAAGCAGGACGACAGCTGCGGGCGGCGCGCGCCCGAGTTGAACAGGGTGGGCGAGCTGGGCAGGTACGCCAGCGACGACATGAGCCCGTACAGCTCGGCCGCCTCGGCGACGCTCTCCGACAGGCCGCAGGCCACGCGGAGGAAGAAGTGCTGCGGCCGCTCCAGCACCTTGCGCGTCTCGGGGTGGCGC
This sequence comes from [Actinomadura] parvosata subsp. kistnae, assembly GCF_900323885.1. Lineage (GTDB taxonomy): Bacteria > Actinomycetota > Actinomycetes > Streptosporangiales > Streptosporangiaceae > Nonomuraea > Nonomuraea composti. The sequence goes on from NZ_OOHJ01000015.1 coordinate 482,916, forward strand.
AGCAGGTAGCGGTCGTAGACCGTGCGCAGCCCGAAGTACTCGAACCGGCCGTCGGCCTCCTCGCTGATCAGCGCGTCCAGCTCGGCGGCGTGGGCGGCGACGAACTCGGCCAGCCCGTCCTGGATCAGCCCGGCCGCGTGGGTGGCCGCCACCGACTCGGAGAACGAGCGCACGCCGTGCCCGGCGGCCTCGTCGGCGATCTCCTCGGCCAGCAACCGGGCGGCGACCCGCGAGTTGGCCGGGTCGGCGATCACCCGCGCGGCCGCCTCCTCGATGGCCAGGCGGCGGTCAACCTCGACGATCTGCGTCACGTTCGCTCCTCATCCCCGTGAGGGCATGCGAGAGCACGGCAGCACCCGTCGTCGTGCCGCGTCGCGCTCCGGCCCACCCTCGAGACCCTGAACACTTCATGCCGGGCGCACCCCGGCATGCCGCTGGCAGGTCTTCGGGCTCGCGGGCACGCTCGATGGCACCTACTGGCCGTCGCTTCCCGGATCTCTCCAGTGCGTGTGACGGCGGTCGTTCCCGCTCACCGCTGCGGGGCAGCCCCGGAATCGCACCGGGTTCCCTCTTGCTTCGCCTCCTGCGAGGCGAACCAGCGACGAGCAGGATCCTACATCTAGTGGCCGTTCCCGCAACTACCCCAGCATGTTGTGGCTTTCGTGCTGTCGAGCAAGCCAAGATCACGCAGTACGGCCCGCGTGCGGGCGATCTCGGTGCCGAGCCAGCGGGCGAAATCGTCGCCCGACAGCGGGATCGGCAGCCAGCCGGCGGCCAGGCAGGCCGCCTCCCACGCGCCCGACCGGATGACCTTCTCGCACATGCGGACGGCCGGCTCGCGGCTCTCGTCCGGCATGTCCTCGGGGCCGAACGCGGCCGTCCAGTCGGCGAAGTCCACCCGCACGCCGCACTCCAGCAGCGTCGGCACGTCGAGGTCGGGCACGCGCTGGGCCGAGGAGATCGCCAGCGCCCTGACCCGGCCGCGGCCGATCGCGGCGCGCCAGCCGGCCAGCGGGCCCGCCGCCGCGACGGCCTTGCCCGCCAGCAGCGCCGAGGCGACCTCGGCCAGGCTCGGGTAGCCGGTGTAGTCGACGCGCCTGCCGTCGGCGCCGATCGCCCGGGCGACCAGGCCGAACAGCAGGTGGTCCGGCTCGCCCTGCGGGCCGCCCGCCAGCAGCGTGCGGCCGGGGTCGGCGAGCAGGCGGGCGCCGAAGTCGTCGAAGTCCTGGACGGGCGAGCGGGCGGGCACGACCACCACCTCGACCTGGCCGCTCAGCCTGGCGAGGGGGGTGGCGGTGTCGAGCAGGCTCTGGCCGTTGTTCAGCTCGGCGGCGGCCAGCGCGGGCAGCCCGCTCACCGTGATGGCGAAACCGCCGCCGGCCCCCTGGCCGTGACCCGCCCCCGAGCCGCCGCCCCGGGAGTCGCCGGTGATCGCGGAGCCGTCGGCGGCGGCGAAGCCCGCAGCGCGGGCCGCGCCCGCGAACGCCTGCCCGACGTGCGCCCAGCGCCGCCCCGCCGCCTTGATCGAGAATCCGGTACGCAGCACGTTCCGCGCCCGCTCCGTGCCGCAGCCGGCCACGCACGCGGCGACGCCGAGCCCGCAGGCGAGGAACCGCCGCCGGCCGATGTCCTTCTCCCCCGAATCCCCCATTACTCTAGGTTATTAACCCATTACAAGACGCTCTACACTGGGGTCGCGGTCAACACCATTTATCGCGCTTTTGACTGATTTTCCGGCTTAAGTGATTTTTCTCGCCACCCCGGCCATCAAGGACGACGGCAACGACCAGTCCCCCACCAGTTTCGGCCGGTCCGGCCGCCAGTCGGTCGCCTGCACGAGCCCCGGCGGCTCCAGCGGCCAGTCACCGAAGAACGCCCTGATCTGCGCCGGCGACCGGTCGGTCCCGCCGCTCGCGGACGCGCCCCGGCGGTAGGAGGCGGCCCGCTCCTCGTCCTCCACGTTCCCCAGGGTCGTGGCGTGCGAGATCACCAGGTAGCCGCCCGGCGCCAGCCGCTCCCGCAGCACCGCCACCGCCCGCTGCGGGTCCGCCCCGTCCGGCAGGAAGTGCAGGATCGAGACCAGCAGCACCCCGACCGGCCGGTCGAGATCGAGGAACTCACCGGCCCCCGCCAGCACCTCCTCGGGATCGAGCAGGTCCGCCTGGACGAAACGGGCCCTGCCCGGCGAGTGCCGGAGCAGGGCCGTGGCGTGTGCGGCGACGACGGGGTCGTGGTCGACGTAGACGACCCTGGCCTCGGGCGCCACCTCGTGCGCGCTGCCCTGGGTGGGCAGCCCGCTGCCGAGGTCGAGGAACTGGTCGACCCCGGCGCGGGCGACGTAGCGTACGGCACGCTGAAGGAAGGCCCGGTTCGCGCGGGCCAGCGGGACCGCCTCCGGGATCAGCTCGGCGAGCTGGTCGATGGCCTGGCGATCGACCGCGAAGTTGTCCTTCCCGCCGAGCATGTAGTCGTACATGCGTGCGGGATGGGGCCTCTGATGGTCGAACTGCCGCACAGTATCGAATTTATGTCGTATCCAGCCGGATAACACTACCTTGGGAAGATTGTGGCTGAATTAATCTCGGCTATTCCACCGTAACGCTCTTGGCGAGATTGCGCGGCTTGTCCACATCGCGGCCCAGCGCCACCGCCGCGTGGTAGGCGAACAGCTGCAGCGGGATCGTCAGCAGGATCGGGTCGAGCTCGATCTCGTTCTTCGGGATCACGATCACGTCGTCGGCCAGCTTCGCGTCCGGCTCGCGGTGCCCCACCATGAGCACCTGGCCGCCGCGCGCCCGGATCTCGCCGAGCGTCGTGAGGTTCTTGTCGAGCAGCTCGTCGTCGGGCACGATCGCGACCGTCGGCATGTCGGGGCCGATCAGCGCCAGCGGGCCGTGCTTCAGCTCGCTGGCCGGATACGCCTCGGCGTGCACGTAGGAGATCTCCTTGAGCTTCTGCGCGCCCTCGCGGGCCACCGGGTAACCACGCACCCGCCCGACGAACATCATGCTCGGGTGCGGCGCGTACTTCTTGGCCAGCTCCGCGATCCGCTCGCCCTGCCCCAGGATCTGCTCGATCTGGCCCGGCAGCTTGCGCAGGCCCTCCACGATGCGCCGCCCGTCGGCGGGCGACAGGTCGCGCACGCGCCCCAGGTGCAGCGCGAGCAGCGCGAACGCCACCGACGTCGAGGTGAACGCCTTCGTCGAGGCGACCGAGACCTCCGGCCCCGCGTGCAGGTAGATGCCGCCGTCCACCTCGCGGGCGATGGCGCTGCCCACGGCGTTGACGATGCCGATGACCCGGCCGCCCTTGCGCTTGAGCTCCTGCACGGCGGCGAGCGTGTCGTAGGTCTCGCCCGACTGGCTGATCGCGACGTAGAGGGTGTCGGGGTCGACGACGGGGTTGCGGTAGCGGAACTCGCTGGCCGGCTCGGCGTCGGACGGGATGCGCGCCAGCTCCTCGATCAGCTGCGCGCCGATCTGGCCCGAGTAGTACGCGGAACCACAGCCGATGATCTTCACCCGGCGGAAGCCGCGGGTCTCGCGCGCGTCCATGTTCAGGCCGCCCAGGTGCGCCACGTGGAAACGCTCGTCGAGCCGGCCGCTCATCGTGCGGGTCATCGTCTCCGGCTGCTCGGAGATCTCCTTGAGCAGGTAGTGCTCGTAGCCGCCCGTGTCGTAGTGGCCGGCGTCCCAGTCGACGGTCAGCGGCTCCTTCGCCGTCTCGCGCGCGTCGCTGGCGAACGTGTGGAAGCCGTCGGCCTTCAGCACGGCCAGCTCGCCGTCCTCGAGATGCACGACCTGGCGGGTGTAGCGGACCAGCGCGGCCACGTCGGAGGCGGCGAACATCTCCTTCTCGCCGATGCCCAGCACGATCGGGCTGCCGTTGCGCGCCACGACCACCTCACCCGGCCGCTCGGCGTCGATCACCGCGATGCCGTACGTGCCGACGATGCTCTTGAGCGTCTTCCTGACGGCCTCCTCCAGCGACTCGTTCTCGTCGACCGCGGCGGCGATCAGGTGCGCCAGCACCTCGGTGTCGGTCTCGGAGGCGAACACCACGCCGTCGGCCTCCAGCTTGGCGCGCAGCTCCCCGGCGTTCTCGATGATGCCGTTGTGGACGACCGCGATGCGCTCGTCGGCCGACAGGTGCGGGTGCGCGTTGACGTCGCTCGGCACGCCGTGCGTCGCCCACCGCGTGTGCCCGATGCCGAGGCCGCCCTTGAACCTGGCCGGCACGACCTTGGCCAGATCCGCCACCCGGCCCTTGACCTTGCGCACCTTCAAGCCCTTGTTGGACACCACGACCCCGGCCGAGTCATAGCCCCGGTACTCCAGCCGCTGCAGGCCCTCCAACAGGATGGGCGCCGCGTCCTTGGGGCCGACGTAGGCCACGATTCCGCACATCGAGGTCTCCTCTATCCGTAAACGATCCTGCGTAGCTGCCTCAGCGACAGCTCTGGAGCCGCTACCCGCCGGCTCCGTAATTCGGCGGCGATCCGGGGAAAGCTCTCGTCATTGGTGAAGCCCTTGGACTTCAACTCGCCGTGGCGGCGGCGGACGTACTCCTCCGTGGACTCCGAGAAGTACGACAGCACGTCGGCGACCACGCGGGCGGCCTCACCCGGGCCGAGCGGGCTCGTCCGCGTGAGGTGCGCGATGAGATCTTCGTACGGATGCCGTGCCGTGGACACAGACGAGGACACTACGGCGCTGGAACGAGACACGCCAACATCCTGCCCGATATCGGGCAGGAAATGCTTCCAGGTCGTTGGTTCGGGCGTGGCTCAGGGCTGGAGTGAGGATGAGAATCGGTGCTGATCCGATGGTTCCCATCCGTATCATCCGACCCGTCTGACACATCCCTTTCCTGGGCATGGTTACGGTGAGTAGTCGTCTCGTGACGTTCCTGGGGAGATGTTCATGCAGCTCTGGCTCGCCGTCGTCCTGGCCGCCGGTGTCCTGACCGCGCCCACCGGCGTCCTGTCCCCCTCGCCCACCGTCACCTCGGCGGGCGCTGTCGCTTCGGCGGGCGCTGTCGCTTCGGCGGGCGCTGTCACCTCGGCGGGCGCCTTTGGGCTGCCTCCCGGCACCGTCACGCAGCCGGGCACCGTCGCGGGGCGGCAGGCGGACTTCGCCGCCGCCGCGCGCGAGTACGGCGTCCCGGAGAGCGTGCTGCTCGCGGTGGCCTACCTGGAGTCACGGTGGGACGCGAACGGCGGGCGGCCCAGCACGGCGGGCGGCTACGGGCCGATGCACCTGGTGGACGCGTTCCCCGCCGACGTCCGCACCCACGGGCACGCCGCCGCGCCCGGGGAACCGGCCCTCGGGGACGCGCTCGGCGACCCCCGGGGCGATGACGCCCGGCCCATGTCGGCCGCCCTCACCGAAGCCCTGTCCCGCTCCGCGCTGCGCACCTCGGCGGAGCCGCCGCCCCGCACCACCCTGCCCGAGGCCGGCCGCCTGATCGGCGTCGACCCCGACCGGCTGCGCACCGACCCGGCCGCCAACATCCGCGCCGGCGCCGCCCTCCTCGCCTCCTACCAGTCACGTCCCAGCGCCGACCCCGCCGACTGGCACGCGGCCGTCGCCCGGTACGCGGGAACGGACGATCCGGTGGCGTCCCGGGCGTTCGCGGACGAGGTGTTCGCGGTCATGCGCGAAGGCGCCCAGCGCCGCACCGACGACGGCCATCTCGTACGCCTGGACCCGGTGCCCGGCCTGCCCGCGACAGGCACCCCTCCCAGCACGGCAACCTCACCCACCGGCCAGGTACCCGCCACCGCCCCCGCTGGCACCACCGACGCGGGCACCGCGGGCATCGCCACCGCCCCCGCTGGCACCGCCAACGCGGGCACCGCGGGCACCGCCACCGCCGACGCCAGCACCGCGGGCACCGGCACCGCCGACGTCGGCACCGCGGGCACCGACAGCGCCGCCGCGCCCAGCGGGCAGGAGCCTGGTTCCGCCGCCGCACCGGCCGTCCGGCCGCCAAGCGCCGCCGCCTCCGCACCGGCAAACCGGCAGCCCGCCACCAGCACCAGCACAAGCGCCACTACCAGCACCGGGACCCACCCTGGCCCCGGCGCTGGCACGCCCAGCGAGCAGGTGCCTGGCCACGCCGCCGCAGCACCCGGCCACGCCGCCGCAGCACCCGGCCACGCCATCGCAGCACCCGGCCACGCCATCGCAGCACCCGGCCACGCCATCGCAGCACCCGGCCACGCCGCCGCAGCACCCGGCCACGCCGCCGCAGCACCCGGCCACGCCGCCGCAGCACCCGGCCACGTCATCGCAGCGCCCGGCCACGCCGCCGCAGCGCTCGGCCACGCTGCCGCAGCGCCCCGCCAGCAGCCGCATGTCGTCACCTCCTCGTCGGCGAACCCGCAGCTCAGCACCGCGACCGCACCCGGCGGCGGCCAGGAGCCTGGCCTCGCCGCTGCACCAGCCGACCGGCAGCCAAGCGCCGCCGCCTCCGCACCGGCGAACCCGCGGCCCGCAACCAGCACCAGCGCCACCACCGGCACCGCCACCGGCACCAGCACCAGCACCAGCACTGGCACCGGCACCAACCTAGGCACCGTGATCGCCCCGGACGCTGGCTCCGGTGGTTCGGCAGGCGGTGGGTGGTGGGCCGGTGACGATCCGGCGGGCGGTATGGACGGGTGGCCCGAGACGGAGTACGGCCTTTTGGAGGGAGCCGAGGGCGATCTCGTGGACGGGGCGGACGTCGACGCTCTGTGGGGCAACGGGATGAACGAGGCGAACGGGCCGAAGGGGCAGGCGTCCACGTCCAGCCAGGTTGAGTGCCCCTCCTCCTTGACCTGCGAATGGATGCCCGCCGCGTACAAACGCTTCGGCAAGAAGAAGGACCGCGACTACGGCAACCATGACCACCTGTCCCGCAAGCGCGAGGTCGACTACATCGTCATCCATGACACGGAGGGCAGTTACCAGGGTATTCCGAGCCTGATCCGCAACCCGAAGTACGTGAGCTGGCACTACACGATCCGCTCCAGGGACGGACATGTCGCCCAGCATGTGCCGACGAATGACATCGCCTGGCATGCGGGCAACTGGGACATCAACACCCGTTCGATCGGCATCGAGCACGAGGGTTACCTGGCGAAGGGCGGCGCCTGGTACACGGAGGCGATGTACCGGTCGTCGGCCAGGCTGGTGAAGTACCTGGCCGCCAAGCACCACATCCCGCTCAACCGGGCCCACATTCTCGGCCACGACAACGTCCCGGGCACGAGCCCGCAGACGGTGGCCGGCATGCACGAGGACCCGGGCCCGTACTGGGACTGGGAGCACTACTTCGAGCTCATGGGCAGGCCGTTCAGGCCGGTCAAGAACGGCGACTCGGTGATCATCCGCCCGTCGTACGCGTCCAACCGCCCGCACTTCACCGGCTGCGTGCCCGCCAAGGCCGCCCAGGCGTGCCCGGCGCACGGGGCGTCCACCGTGTGGCTGCACAAGGCGCCGAGCCAGACCGCTCCCCTGGTGACGGACCTGGGCAAACATCCGGGCAAGCCGAGCACGTACAGCGTGTACGACCACAGCGCCCGCGCCTCCACCGGCCAGCGCTTCGCCGTCGCGGCCCGGCAGGGCGACTGGACGGCGATCTGGTACCTGGGGCAGAAGGCGTGGTTCCACAACCCGGCCTCGAACCCGACCGCGATCCCGGCCAAGGGCCCGATGGTGACGCCGCTGTCGGGCGAGGTGAAGGTGTACGGGCGGGCGTACCCGGAGAAAGCCGCCTACAAGCGGGCCGCGTACCAGCCGCTGACTCCGCTGAAGTACCGGATCGGGCCTGGCCAGACGTACACGGTGGGTGACACCGTCACCGGCTCCTACTACGCCGCCAACGCCTTCTCGCCCGCCAAGCACGTCACCACCACCGGCAGGACCCGCTACCACCAGATCCAGCTCGGGCACCGGGTGATGTTCGTGATGGCCAAGGACGTGCGCCTGATCGGCTGAATTTCGCTCCCCATTTCCCCCCACGGCCCGCGCAGTGCGCACAGGCACTCTCCGGAGACGATATGGTTTTCCCGTGGCCCGGCGCCGACGCCGGAGACTCACGCGGAAGTGGCTCAGTGGTAGAGCATCACCTTGCCAAGGTGAGGGTCGCGGGTTCGAATCCCGTCTTCCGCTCGGAGCAAGACTCCTGGTGGAGTGGCCGAGAGGCGAGGCAGCGGCCTGCAAAGCCGTCTACACGGGTTCAAATCCCGTCTCCACCTCGGCGATCTGCGGAGCCTCCGGGATCCGCTAAAGTAAGTGCGGCGCCATGCGGAAGTGGCTCAGTGGTAGAGCATCACCTTGCCAAGGTGAGGGTCGCGGGTTCGAATCCCGTCTTCCGCTCTGAGTTCACAACTCAACATGGACGATTAGCTCAGCGGGAGAGCGCTTCCCTGACACGGAAGAGGTCACTGGTTCAATCCCAGTATCGTCCACCACACTCCATGTGAGACCTGGTCGAACCGGACTCACAGCCCCAGCTCACGGCACATGCCGAGGGTCTGGGGCTTCTTGTTGTTCCGGGTTGACCTTCCTGGGCAAGGCGCCTCACCCGTGACGACTTCCGCGCGCTGTGGATCAGGCGTCGGCGGGCCTTCCAGGGACTCCAACGGCGTCGAGGACGAAGAGGGACCGTTCCGCAGGTGGCTCCTGGGCGGAACGGACGACCCCCAGCGGCACCAGTCCTGGTTGTCCGTCACCCGGATCACCGGGGCACGGTCATCCAGCGGACTTTGATCAGCTCACAGCATCAGCGGTATATGGGGCGGGCGATGGCTGGTCAGTGCGGCAAAGGTGGCATTTCGCTCTGTCGGCCCATCGGGCCTCCTCGATGGCGTCGCCCGGTCGAGCACTGCGTCTGCGCCATTCCCCGAGCTCACCATTTTCGTGGACACCGGCTGCCGCACGCTCGGGCAGTTCCTTGCGCGAGCCGGCCCCGTTCACAGCGCCACCTCGTCATCCCGTCACCGGGCTCGCGGGCGTGGCCGCCATGCAGCCCGCCGCAGGTCATCGCGATGTCAGCGGATCCGGTGGCGCGGCCGGATGCCATCACGGTGTCGCGAGTCGCGACATTCCGGAATCAACCGCCAAGTCCCGCCACCCCGCCTTTTCCGACAACTCTATTATACCACAAAAAGGGAAAAATAGCATTTCGTCGTTAAATGCAGAAATTTCGCTATATTGATTGCCATGGTTGCCCGCGAAGCGAAATTCATCACGTCAGGGAATGTGCTACTGTGGAGCGAGCGATTCGGCGATCCGGCCGATCCGGCCGTGCTCCTGATCATGGGGACCTCCACGCCGGGCCTGGGCTGGCCGGACGAGCTCGTGGACAGGCTCGTGTCCGGTGGGCGGCACGTCATCCGCTTCGACCATCGCGACACCGGCCGCTCCGACTGCGTCGATTTCGCCGCGCATCCGTACACGCTGGGCGACCTGGCCGGCGACGCCGTCGCCGTGCTGGACGCGTACGGCATCCCCGCCGCCCACATCGCCGGGGCCTCCCTCGGCGGCGCGATCGCGCAGTGGCTGGCCGTGCACCGGCCGGAACGGGTGCGGACGCTCACCTTGATCATGACGGGGCCCATGGGCGCGGACGCCGGCCCCGCCTGGGCGCGGGCCCTGTCGGGGCAGGAGCCCGACCCGGACGACCTGCCCCCACCGGCCGCGCGATTCCTCGATCACATCATGCGCTCGGCGACCGTGCCGCGCACCACCCGCGAGGAGCACCTGGCCGCCGGCCTGGAGACCTGGCGGGTGCTGAACGGCGAGGTGCTCCCCTTCGACGAGGAGGCGGCGCGGCGGCTGGTGCAGGAGTCCTACGACGCCGCGCGCGACCCCGCCGCCGCGGCCAACCACGACCTGGCCGGGCGCGTGATGACGGCCGACCGGCTGGTCCCGCTCTCCTCGATCAAGGCCCCGACGCTGGTCGTCCACGGCACGGAGGACCCGCTGCGCCCGCTGCCGCACGGCGAGGCGGTGGCCGGGCAGATCCCGGGAGCGCGGTTGGAGACGATCCCGGGCATGGGGCACTCGTTCCTGTCGCCGGGGCTGCCACGCCGGATCGCCGACCTCATCCTCCGGCACACCACGGCCTGATGGAGCGCCGCGGCGCCTGCCCACCGCCGCTCACGCCTTCTCCGGGCACACCGCGGCCTGATGAAGTGCCCGCGGCGCCTGCCTCCTCAGTGGCGGACGGGCTCGCCGTCGCCGGGCAGGCGCACGTCCGGGGCCTTGCCTTCCAGCAGCCGCAGCAGGTGGGCACGGCGTTCCGGCCACTCCGCGGCGATGATCGAGAACATCGCCGAGTCGCGCAGCAGGCCGTCCTCTCCCGGTGCCCACGACGGCGACCACTGGCGCAGCACCCCCTCGAACTGCGCGCCGACCTTCGCCAGCGCGGCCCGGGAGCGGGCGTTGCGGGCGTCGGTCTTCATGTCGACCCGAGCCACGCCCCACGTCTCGAAGGCGTGGCGGAGCAGCAGGAACTTGGCCTCGGTGTTCACCCCGGCGCCCTGCGCGGAGCCGGCGAGCCAGGTGAAGCCGATCTCGACCGCGCGCAGCCGCTCGCCGTCCGGCCACAGGCGCGGGTCCCAGTAGGCGGTGACGCCGACCGCGCGGCCCGACGCCAGGTCCACCTGGGCGTACGGTGCGAGCCGGCCCTCCGCCTGCCGCCCGAGCTGCGCGTCGATGTACGAGGCGACCTCGTCGCCTCTCGGTACCCAGGTGAACGTGTACGCGCCGCGCTCCTCCTCGGCGGCCACGGCCAGGTCGCGGGCGTGCTGGTGGCCCAGCGGCTCAAGGCGGACGCGCGTGCCTTCGAGCACGGGCCCCGTGAGCTTGAATGTCATCGATACCTCCCCAAGGCGAGCATCCTCGCCGGGGCTCGGGGCAGCCGTCAACGGGGTTATCCGGGCCAGGTGCGGCGGTGAAAGCCCGCCGGTTCGAGGGTCGTCTCGGCCGTGTCCGCCTTCCCTTCTGCGCGCCGGCCTTCGCCACGTCCGGCCGGTCGCTTCGGAGGGTGCCGGCCGGCTTTGCGCCTTCGCTGCAGGCAGAGTTATGTCGCCCTGTGCGAAGTTTTGGCTTCTGTGCGTGTATAGACCGTTTTGGAGCGGGTAGCGCCGATGCATTGGCTCCTCGGAGGGGGAAACCGTGGACATCAACATCGGCCAGGGCCTTTCAGACGCCTGGCGGCAAATAGCGACGTTCGTGCCCAGGCTGGTCGCGTTCCTGGTGATCCTGATCATCGGGTGGATCGTGGCCAAGGCGCTGGAGAAGATCGTCGACAAGGTGCTCGAACGGGTCGGCTTCGACCGCGCGGTGGAGCGCAGCGGCGTGCGCCGCTGGCTCGAACGCAGCAAGTACGACGCCAGCGACCTGCTCGCGAAGATCGTGTTCTATGCGATCCTGCTGGTCACCCTGCAGATAGCCTTCAACGTCTTCGGCCCCAACCCGGTCTCGGCACTGCTGGCCGGCGTGGTCGGCTGGCTGCCCAAGGCCCTCGTGGCCATCGTGATCATCGTGGTGGCCGGGGCGGTGGCCAGGGCCGTCAAGGACATCGTGGACGGCATGCTCGGCGGGCTGTCGTACGGCCGCTGGGTGGGCACCGCCGCGGCGGTGTTCATCTGGGCGCTGGGCATCATCGCCGCGCTCAACCAGATCGGCGTGGCCACCACCGTGACGACGCCGGTGCTGATCACGGTGCTCGCCACGATCGGGGCGATCGCGGCGATCGGCATCGGCGGCGGGCTCGTGCGGCCCATGCAGCAGCGGTGGGAGCGCTGGCTGGGACGGATCGAGCAGGAGGCGCCGCAGGCCAGGGCGCACGCGGAGGCGTACCAGCGGGGGCGTGAGGACGCCCGGTCCATGACCGCGGAGACGGAACCGATGCGGACGTCGTCCCCCGGCGGATCGCACCGCTCCGACCTGCCTCCCGGCTGAGCCTCCGTCCACCCCGCCCGCCGCGCCCACCGGCATCAAAGCGGGACGGCGCGGTCAGGCGGGGTGGCCGTCGGCCAGGAGGTCGAGCTCGCGGGTCAGCCAGCACACCGCCGTCAGCCGCAGCGAAGCCGCGTCGGGCTCGCCGGTGAAGGCCCAGCCGCGGTGGCGCAGCTCGTCGAGGAAGCCGAGCAGGTAGTCGCCCAGCGTCTCGCGGTCGAGCGGGATGGCGTCACGCAGCACGGCGGCGTGCTGGTCGACCGCCGCCACCAGCCCCGGGTCGCCGGACATCCGGGCGAGCTGGGCGTCGCCCAGGGTGTGCATGAGCCAGCGCAGGGGCGAAGCCGCCCATCCCTCCTCGAAGACCACGCGCCAAGGTTAAGGCATCCTGCGAGGTCATCGGGCGCATGGTCGTCGGACGCGTGGTCATCGGGCGCGAGGTCATCGGTCGAACGGCAACCCCACGTAGTTCTCCGCCAGCGTCGTGGCCGCCGCCTCCGAGGAGGTCACGTAGTCGAGGTAGGACAGCTGCAGCTTGCGCGCGTACGGGTCGTCCTCCTCGAACGTGTGCAGCAGCGTCGTCATCCACCACGAGAAGTGCTGCGCCCGCCACACCCGCTTCAGGCACGCGTCGGAGTACCCGTCGAGCAGGCCGGTGGAGCCGTCCGCGAAGTAGGCGGCCAGCGCCTCGGTGAGCACGCGCACGTCGGCCACGGCCAGGTTGAGCCCCTTGGCGCCGGTGGGCGGGACGATGTGGGCGGCGTCCCCGGCCAGGTAGAGCCGCCCGTACTGCATGGGCTCGGCCACGAAGCCGCGCATCGGCGTGATGCCCCGCTCCATGATCTCGCCGGTGGCCAGCGTGAAGCCGGGCACGGTCTCCAGCCGGGTGCGCAGCTCGGCCCAGATGCGCTCGTCCGTCCAGTCCTCGAGCCGGGCGTCGGCGGGGACTTGCAGGTAGAAGCGGCTGACGGTGGGCGAGCGCATGCTGTGCAGGGCGAAGCCGCGCTCGGTCCTGGCGTAGATCAGCTCCTCGGACGACGGCGCCACCCGGGCCAGGATGCCGAGCCAGGCGAAGGGATAATCGCGCTCGAAGACGCTCAGAACGCCCTCGGGGATCGCCGGCCGGGAGACTCCGTGGAAGCCGTCGCAGCCCGCGATGACGTCGCAGTCGAGCCGCTCGCCGCCGAACGTGATGTACGGCTGCGACTCCAGCGAGTGCAGGGCCACGTCCTCGACCTCGAACCGCACGTCGCCGCCGGCGGCGAGCCGGGCCGCGATCAGGTCCTTGACCACTTCCTGCTGCCCGTACACGGTGATGGAGCGGCCGGGCACGAGCTTCTCGAACGGGATGCGGTGGCCCGCGCCGCCGTACCTGAGCTCGATGCCGTGGTGCGGCAGCCCCTCGCGCAGCATCCGCTCGCCGACGCCGGCTTCCACCAGCGTGTCCACCGTGCCCTGCTCCAGGACACCGGCGCGGACGCGGCGCTCGACGTACTCACGGCTGCGTTTCTCCAGCACCACGGAGGAGATGCCGCGCAGGTGGAGCAGGTGTGACAAGAGCAGTCCAGCGGGGCCTGCCCCGATGATCCCGACCTGAGTTCGCATGAGGGAAGCATCCAGCCTCGAGCGGGATTTGGCCGAGCCCCCTCTTCCGCTGAGTGGAAGAACGGTGCAGGATTGCGGCATGTCTGGCGGAGCCCGCGAGCCGGGGCGGTCGGTGACGTCCAAGGTCCTGGCCATTTTGGGGGCGTTCGACGCGGCGCGCCCGCAGCTCACGCTGACCGAGCTGGCCGCGCGCAGCGGCGTGCCGCTGAGCACGGCGCACCGGCTGGTCGGCGAGCTGGAGGAGTGGCAGGCGCTCAGCCGCTCCCCCGACGGGCGGCTGCGGGTCGGGCCGCGGCTGTGGGAGCTGGGCCAGCTCGCCCCGAACCGGCTGCAGGAGCTGGCGCATCCGTGGCTTCAGGAGCTGTTCGGGTCAACCGGGGAGAACGTGCATCTCGCGGTCAGGGACGGCCTTGAGGTGCTGTACGTGGACAAGGTGTACGGGCGGCGGGCCGTGCCCATCGTGTCCAGGATCGGCGGCCGGCTGCCGATGCACCCGACGGGCGTCGGCAAGGCGTTGCTGGCGTACGAGCCGGACTGGTTCGTCACCTCCTACCTGGCGCGCAAGCTCGAACGGCCCACCTCGCACACGATCACCGAGCCGGGGCGGCTGGCCAGGGAGCTGGCGGCGGTGCGGGCGCAGGGATACGCGCTGACGTACGAGGAGATGACGCTCGGCTCGTGCTCGGCGGCGGCGCCGGTGCTGGTGGACGGGCGGGCGGTGGCGGCGCTCGGCATCGTGCTGTCGTCGCGGCGGGCGCGCGAGCTGCCCCGCCTGGTGGAGCCGCTGCGCGCCGCCGCCGCCGGCATCGCCACCGCGTACGCGAGCCAGCGCGCCAGTCCCCCAGCTTGAGCCAGCCAGCCAGTCCCCCAGCTTGAGCTGGCGAGCTAGTCCCCCAGCTTCTGGATGCGGTCCTTGAAGAGGGTGGTCGCGATGGCCGCCTTGTGCGGCTGCCCCTTGAGGAACGCCTGGGCGAAGCTCTTGGCCTGGTCGTAGGAGACCTTGCCGGGCATGGGCGGCTCGTTCGGGTTGACGTCCACGTCCACGAGCGCCGGCCCGTCGTGGGACAGGGCCTGACCGATCGCGTGGGCCACGTCCTCCGACTTGGTGACCTTGGCGCCGAAGCCGCCGCACGAGCGCGCCCAGGCCGAGAAGTCGGCCTCGGGCTGCGCGTAGCGCACGCCGTGCTCGGGGTAGCCGAGGACCATCTGCTCCCACAGGATCTGCCCGAGCGAGTTGTTGTTGTTGATGATCACCTTGACCGGCAGCCGGTGCTGCACCGCCGTCAGGAACTCGGCCATCAGCATCGAGAAGCCGCCGTCGCCGACGTAGGCGATGACCTGGCGGCCGGGGTAGGCGTGCTGCATGGCGATCGCGTACGGCAGGCCGGGCGCCATCGTGGCCAGCGTGCCGGACAGGTAGAACTCGCGCCCGCCGCGGATCGTCCAGTGGCGGGCCGCCCAGGTGGCGATGGTGCCGCTGTCGCAGGTCATGATGGCGTCGTCGGTGGCGAGCTCGTCGATGATGGACATGACGTACTGCGGGGCGATGGGGTCGCGGTCGGGGTTCTCCAGGGCCTCCATGTCGGAGCGCCACTTGGCCATCATCTTCTGATATTTCGCCAGATGGCCGTTGTTCTCGCGCGGGTGCAGCAGCGGCAGCAGCGCCCGCAGCCCCTCCTTGGCGTCGCACACCACCGGCACGTCCGTCGCGATCCGCGCGCCCGCCCTGGTCGGGTCCGCCTCGAACTGCACCACCCGGGTGTCACGCACCTCGGGCAGGAACTTGGAGTAGGGGAAGTTCGTGCCCACCATGAACAGCACGTCCGCCTCGTCCATCAGCTCCTCGCTCGGGCGGGTGCCGAGCAGGCCGAGACCGCCCGTCGTGTACGGCGAGTCGTCGGGGATGACCGCCTTGCCCGGCAGCGTCTTGACGACGGGCGCCCCGAGCGCCTGCGCGACGGCCAGCACCTCCTCCCTGGCGTGCAGCGCGCCCTGCCCGACGAGCATGGCGGGCCGCTCGGCCCGGTTGAGCAGCTCGGCCGCCCACTCCACGTCCTCCTGCCGGGGCGCGCCGGACGGCTGCAGGTATACGGGCGCCGTCTGCGGCGCGCGCACCGGCGCCACGCTCTTGTACGGGTCCGCCCCCGCCTCGGCCACCTGGATGTCGTTGGGCAACGTGAGGTGGGAGACGCCGCGCCGCGCGTACGACGTCCGGATGGCCAGGTCCACCAGCGAGGGGAGCTGGGCCGGGTTGGTGACCATCATGTTGTACTCGGCCACGTCGGCGAAGAGCTTGTCCAGGTGCACCTCCTGCTGGTAGCCGGTGCCCAGCACGGACGTCTCCTGCATGCCCGTGATGGCCAGCACGGGCACGTGGTCGAGCTTGGCGTCGTAGAGGCCGTTCAGCAGGTGGATGCCGCCGGGCCCGGACGTGGCCAGGCAGACGCCGATGCGGCCGGTGGCCTTGGCGTAGCCGGTGGCCATGAAGGCGGCGGCCTCCTCGTGGTGGACGAGGACGAAGCGCACCCGGTCGCGGTGGCGCCGCAGCCCCTCCATGATGCCGTTGATGCCGTCGCCCGGCAGGCCGAAGACGGTGTCGACGCCCCATGCCGCGAGCCGTTCGATCAGGGATTCGGATGCGATTCGAGCCATGTGTGCGGCCCTACCCCGCTCGCCCGCCCGCAGACGCGGAAGCGGGATTCATTGACATTTCTCGAAATTGGCGGGTAGGGGACCCGGCATGCGCATTCTGGTCACGGGAGCCACCGGCACGCTGGGCGGCGCACTGGTGCCCGCGCTGCTCAAGGCGGGTCACGAGGTGCGGGCGCTGAGCCGTACCAAGAGGGACGGGCGCGGCAACGTCGAGTGGGTGTGGGGCGACCTGATCTCGGGGAACGGCGTCAGGGACGCCGTGGACGGCGTGGACGCCATCGCCCACCTGGCCACCAGCGGGCGCAGGGGGCGCGGCGCGGTGGACATCCCCGGCACCAGGACGCTGATGATCCTCGCGCACGCGGCCGGGGTGCCGCACGTGCTGTTCACCTCGATGGTCGGCGCCGACCGCGCGCCCTACGGGCACCTGCGGCACAAGCTGGAGGCCGAGCGGATCGTCGAGGAGAGCGGGCTCGCCTGGACGATCCTGCGCGCCACCCCGTTCCACCAGTGGCTGCACGAGCGGCTGCGCGCGCACGCGTCGCTGCCCGCGCTGCCCGTGGACCGCGCGCTGCCCTGGCAGCCGGTGCACACGGGCGAGGTCGCCACGCGCGCCGCCGCCCTGCTCAGCGCGGGGCCGACGCACCGGCACCTCGAGTACGGCGGCCCGCAGGTCCTCGGCACCGAGGAGCTGGTCAGGACGTGGCTGCGCGCCACGGGGCTGCGCCGCCCCTGCCTGCCCGTCCGCTATCCGGGCCGCCTGTACGCCGCCCAGCGCGCCGGCCACCTCACCACCGACGCGGCGCCCAAGGGCGAGATCACCTGGCACGACTACCTGATGCCGCCCGCCCCGGTCCTGTCGGACGACTTCGCCTCCGAGCACACCGCCTCTCCCACGAGCCCGGCCACCCAGCCGGAGCAGGACCCTGACCTGCGCGTATACGGGGGCGACGAGGGGTACGAACGCCCGACACGAAGCTAGCCGGACGTCCAGTTTTATTACACTTCGCCGCCTTGTTGCTTTCTGTCTGTTATTAGAAGATGTGTCCGGTGATGAGAGGCATCCCGCTGACCGAGGACTTCGCCAACGGCGGGGTCTCCTTCTGGTACCGGCAGATCGGCCTGCCCACCCGGCGGCCCGGGCTGCCCGGGCCGCGCACGTACGACGTCGCCATCGTCGGCGGCGGCTACACCGGCCTGTGGACCGCGTACTACCTGAAGCAGGCCGAGCCCGGCCTGCGGATCGCGATCCTGGAGAAGGAGTTCGCCGGGTTCGGCGCGTCCGGGCGCAACGGCGGCTGGCTGTCGGCCGAGTTCGCCGGCTCCCGCAAGCGGCACGCCAAGGCCCGCGGACGGCAGGCCATGATCGACCTGCAACACGCCATGTTCCGCTCCGTGGACGAGGTCATCGAGGTCACCCGCGCCGAAGGCATCGACGCCGACGTCCACAAGGGCGGGCTCATCCACGTCGCCACCAACCCCGCCCAGCGCCGCCGCCTGCGCGCCGGCGTCGCCGACCTGCGCGCCTGGGGGTACGGCGAGGACGACGTACGGCTGCTCGGCCGCGACGAGCAGCACGAACGCGTCCAGGTCGCCGGAGCCCTCGAAGCGTCGTACTCGCCCCACTGCGCCCGCATCCAGCCCGCCAAACTCGCCGTCGGGCTCGCCGCCGCCGTCGAACGCCTCGGCGTCGACATCTACGAGGACACCACCGTCACCGAGATCCGGCCCCGCCACCAGGGCCTCGCCGCCGCCGTCACCACCCGCGGCATCGTCTCCGCCGAGTACGTCATCCGCGCCACCGAAGGCTTCACCGCCAGCCTCGCCGGCCAGCACCGCCAATGGCTGCCCATGAACAGCTCCATGATCATCACCGAGCCGCTGCCCGCCGACGTGTGGAAACACATCGGCTGGCAGGGCAACGAACTCCTGGAGGACGAGGCCCACGCCTACGTCTACGCCCAGCGCACCGCCGACGACCGCATCGCCATCGGCGGGCGCGGCGTCCCCTACCGCTTCGGCTCCCGCACCGACCGCCACGGCGCCACCCAGGCCCAAACCGTCGCCCTCCTGTGGCGCATGCTCGTCAAGCTCTTCCCCGCCGCCGCCGACGTCCGCGTCCAGCACGCCTGGTGCGGGGTGCTCGGCGTGCCCCGCGACTGGTGCTCCACCGTCCACCTCGACCACGCCAGCGGCCTCGGCTGGGCCGGCGGCTACGTCGGCAGCGGCGTCACCACCACCAACCTGGCCGGCCGCACCCTGCGCGACCTGCTCCTCCGCCACGACACCCCGCTGACGGGGCTGCCGTGGGTGGGGCGCCAGGTGCGGCAATGGGAGCCGGAGCCGCTGCGATGGGTGGGGGTACAGCTCATCTACGCGCTGTTCCGCGCCGCGGACCGCAACGAGAACGAACGCGTGGCCACGACGTCGGCGTACGCACACCTCGCGAACCTCATCTCAGGCCGCTGACCTGAGCACACCTTGACCTCAGGACGCTGAGCCGGGGTCGCGGCCCCAGGGGTCGTAGTCGACCTCCAAGGGCTCCTGCGGCGGGCGCTCGTCCTCCGGGACGTGTTGCAGGTTGACGCGGATGCGGTACCACACGCTGCTGCGCCCCCGCATGCCGTCGACCAGCACGTCGGCGGGCTCCAGCCGGGCCGCGGCCTCCGGGTGGCGGGCCTTCCACCGGTCGAGGCCCGCCATCGCCTCGTCCTTGTGCTCGGCCCTGGCGATCTCGATCACCGGCATCGTCTGCTGCCGGCGCCCGCTGCCCTTCGGGGGCTTGGGGGCCGGGCCGAGCTCCTCGGCCAGCTCCAGGAGGCCGTCGAGGGAGCCCGGGTGCAGGTCCATGTCCTCCCACGGGTCGCCGCGCTCGGCCAGCCGCGCGGGCACCGTGTCGATGGTGAACGCCTCGGGGCGGCAGCCCGGCACCTCGTCCCAGGTGAGCGGGGTGGAGACGCGGGCGTCGGGGACCGCGCGCACCGAGTAGGCGGAGGCCACCGTGCGGTCGTAGGCGTTCTGGTTGAAGTCGACGAACACGCCGTGCCGCTCCTCCTTCCACCACCTGCTGGTCGCGAGGTCGGGGGCGCGGCGCTCCACCTCGCGCGCCACCGTCTCGGCCGCCTTGCGCACCTTCGCGAACGGCCAGCGCCGCTCGATGCGGGCATAGACGTGGAAGCCGCGCGAGCCGGACGTCTTCGGCCAGGCGACCAGCCCGTGATCGGCCAGCACCTCCCTGGCCACCTGTGCCGTGCGCAGCACGTCGGCCCACGGCACGCCGGGCACCGGGTCGAGGTCGATGCGCAGCTCGTCGGGCCTCGAAAGGTCGTCGGAGCGTACCGGGTGCGGGTTGAGGTCGACACAGCCGAGGTTGACCACCCACACCAACTGCGCCAAATCTGTGCAGACCACCTCTTCCGCGCTGAGCCCGGACCGGTACTTCAGCTCGGCCACCTCGATCCAGTCGGGCCGCTTGGCGGGGGCCCGCTTCTGGAAGAAGGCCTCCTGCTCGATGCCGTGCACGAACCGCTTGAGCACCATCGGCCGCCCGTGCACGCCGCGCAGCGCCGCCTCGCCCACGGCCTGGTAGAACCGGACCAGGTCGAGCTTGGTGTGCCCGGACTCCGGGAAGACGACCTTGTCGGGGCTGGTGATCCGGACCTCGCGCCCGGCGACCTCGATGTCAGGCATGAAGGTCACACTACGCGGGCCGACCGACAACCCCCGGGACCCGCCGACGAGTGATCCGGGAAGGAGGCGTGGCGCCTGGTCGTCGGCCGGTTCAGGAGCAGTGGTCGGTGAAGGAGCCGTGGCGGCCCGCGCCCGCCGCGAAGCGGGCCGCGCCGTCCGACGCGTCGGGCAGTGACACGAGGCCGTGCCGCAGCTCGTTCCGCATCGCCTCCCCCTCCTCCAGCCCGTCCTGCTCCAGCACCGACATCCGGTCGCCGCGCAGGCACGCCTGCGGGAACCCCGCCAGCTCCCTGGCCAGCGACTCCGCGTGCCGCCTGGCGGTGCCGCTGGGGACGATCCGGTTGGCCAGCCCCCACTGGTACGCCTCCGGCGCCTCGACGGGCCGTCCCGTGAGGATCATGTCCATGGCCCGGGAGGCGCCGATGAGCCGCGGCAGCCGTACGGTGCCGCCGTCGATGAGCGGCACCCCCCACCGCCGGCAGAACACCCCGAACACCGCGTCCTGCTCGGCCACCCGCAGGTCGCACCAGAGCGCCAGCTCCAGCCCGCCGGCCACGGCGTGCCCGGACACGGCGGCGATGACCGGCTTGGTCAGCCGCAGCCGGGTGGGCCCCATCGGCCCGTCGCCCTCCTCGCCGACGTGGTTGTCGAGCGTCTTGAGATCGGCGCCGGCGCAGAACGTGCCGCCTTCGCCCCACAGCACGGCCACGGCGGCGTCGGAGCCGTCGAAGTCGCGGAACGCCTCCGTCAGCGCGTCGGCGGTCTTGCGATCGACGGCGTTGCGCGCCTCGGGCCTGCTGATCACCACGGTGGCGACCGGGCCCTGGCGCTCCACGCGTACGGTCATGCGACCCTCCTCGGGGAACATGCTGGGTGTCCTCGGGGACGTGCAGAGCGTACGTCGATGCGGGGACGCGGGCCAGGCGCGCGCCCGGGGTTCTGTCGGACGGCGCTGCTATAGATGGGCGTGATCATCCGGCACGACGACGGGACGAGGACGGCCGATGGACGCTTGGGGCGGGCTCAGCGAGGCGGACGAGCGGGAGTTCGCGCGGCTCGACGCGGCCTTCGCGGCCGGTGCGCCGCTGAGCGGCGAGCACGATGCGGTGTTCGGGATGTGGGCACAGGTCAGGCTGTGCGAGGCCCCGGCCGACGAACGGCGGCAGGCGGTGCTCGGCCAGGCGATCGAGAGCGTGCCGGAGTGGCCGGGGAGCGCGGTCGCCGGCCTGTGGCGGCTGGCTTTGGGCACCGCCGACGCGTCCGACCCGCGCCTCTACCGGTTGCCGCTGGCGGCCACCGCCGCGTTGCCCTATCCGGAGCGGCGGCGCGTGCTGGAACGCGATCACGTCTGGCTGCGCCGGTACCGCGGGCGGATGTGGGATCTCATCGGTGACGAGGTGCTGGCGCTGCTGGCCGAGCCGGAGGCCGGCGACCCGGCCGAGGCGGCCCGCAACGTGCTGTGGGACGACGACCCGTTCACGACCCGGCTGCTCGGCGCGTTCGCGGCGCGGCTCGGCCGCCCGGAGGTGCTGCCGCTGCTGCGGCACTGGGCCACCGCCCGCGACTCCAGGCCGGGCCTGCGGTGGATGTGGGACGCCAGGGAGCTGCTGACCGCGCAGGCGGTCGAGGTGATCCCCGGCGTGCTGCGCGAGCTGGCCGCCCACCGTGAGACGGCGGTCCGGCACCCGTACGGGGGCACCGAGACCGTCTTCCTGCGGGAGCCCACCGCCACGGCGTTACGCGGCGTGGTGTGGACGTGCGAGCTGATCGACCGGCCGTGGGTGACGCCGCTGCTCGGCGACGTGGCCGTGACGACGGGCACGGGCATCGGCGGCTCGGGCGCGAACGCGCGCAGCGAGCTGCTGGCCAACGCCGCCATCGGCGTGCTGGCCAGGCGCGGCGGCCTCGACGTGGTGGCGCAGCTCGCCCGCGTGCAGGCGAAGGTGCGCAAGAAGACGATCCTGGCCGCGGTGGACCGCACGCTGAACGAGGTGGCCGAGCGGGCCGGTCTCTCCCCCGAGCAACTGCTGGACCGCACGGTGCCCACGTTCGGGCTCGGCCCCGACGGCACCCGTACCGAGCAGGGGCTGTGCCTCTCGCTCGACGGCCGGGTCACCTACGAGGGCCGCAAGACCATCCCCAAGACGGTGAATCGGGAGCTGCTGGCCGAGCTCAGGGCCACCGCCAAGGAGCTGAGGAAGGCCGTGCCGGCCGAGAGGTTCAGGGTCGAGCGGGCGCTGGCCACCGAGCGGATCTGGCGGTGGCGGGACGTCTGCGAGCACTTCCTCGACCACCCGGTGACCGGCTCCATCGCTCGCGACCTCATCTGGGAGATCCTCCAGGGCCCGGCCGGGCTGCCCGTCCGCAGCGAGGGCGGCTGGGAGCTGACCGACCCGGCGGGGCGGCGCATCCAGCCGTTCCCCGACACGCCCGTCCTGCTGTGGCATCCGATCGCGCACACCGTGCAGGAGGTGCGCGGCTGGCGTGACCACCTCATCGCGAACGACCTGCGCCAGCCGTTCAAGCAGGCCTTCCGCGAGGTCTACCTGCTCACCCCGGCGGAGGAGCGCACCCGCGACCACTCGCGCCGCTTCGCCCGCCACCTGCTGCGCTACGGCCAGGCCAAGGCGCTGCTGACCGAGCGCGGCTGGCGCGACCTGTCGCTGGGCCACTGGGGCTGGCTGTACGGCTCGGGCCAGGCGACGGCCACCAAGGAGCTGCCCGGCGGCCTGACCGCGCACTGGGACTTCCACCTCGACGAGCACTCCTTCGACCGCGACGCCGGCGGCACCGCCTCGATCTGCGTCAGCGGCGACCTGCGCTTCACAGCCGAGGAGCGCACGGTGCCGCTGGCCGAGGTGCCGCCGCTGACGTTCTCGGAGGTGATGCGCGACGCCGACCTGGCCGTCGGCGTCACCTCCACGGGGCTCGACCCCGACGGGCACGGCGCGTACTGGGAGTCGTACGGCTTCGGCGAGCTGAGCGAGTCGGCCGAGATGCGCCGCGACGCGCTGGCCCGGCTGCTGCCGCGCCTGTCCATCGCCGCCCGCTGCACGCTGGCCGGCCGGTTCCTGCACGTCAAGGGCGACCTGCGGACGTACAAGATCCACCTGGGCTCCGGCAACATCCTCATGGAGCCCAACGACGCCTACCTGTGCATCGTCCCGTCCGGCGACGGCGACCAGGTGTTCCTGCCGTTCGAGGAGGACGGCGGCATGCTGTCGATCATCCTGTCGAAGGCGTTCCTGCTGGCCGCCGACACCGCGATCACGGACCCGTCGATCACCCGGCAGCTTCGCTGAAGGCTCCGGCGAGCAGCTCGTCGAACGGGTCGGTGGCGGGGCGGTCGAGGCCGCGGAGGGGGCCCTGGTCCGCCAGGTGGGCTTCGGCGTACAGGCGGGCCACCAAAGACTTGCGGGTGTCGTCGAGGCCCCACGTGGCCTGGTGCTCCAGGAGGGCGGCGGCGTAGACGTCGGCCATGAACTGGGCCAGCGGGTACAGGCGGGCCTCGGCCGTCGCGGGGTCGAGCGCCGACCAGGCCTCGATGGCCTTGGTGAGGTCGTCGATGCGGGTCTGCACGAGGTCGGAGGTGGCCAGGGCGCGGACGTGGTCGAGGAAGGGCAGGTGGGCGCGTTCCTTGAGCATGGCGCGGCGGACGTCGAGGCAGAGGATGTTGTCGCCGCCCTCCCAGATGGGGTTGACCTGGGCGTCGCGCAGGAGGCGGGCGACGGGCCACTGCTCGATGTAGCCGTTGCCGCCGTGCACCTCGACGGCGTCGGTGGCGGCGGTGACGCCGAGGCGGGCGGTGCGCAGCTTGATGAGGGCGGGGGCCAGGCGGAGGCGGGGGCCGACGTGCCCGTCGAAGACCATGGCCTGCGCGGCTTCGACCTCGACGATCAGCTCGCTGAGCTTGCGGCGCATGAGGGGCTGCTCGATGAGCGGCCGGCCGAACGCCTCGCGGGCGCGGGCGTAGCAGAGCGCCTCGACGAGGGCGCGCCGGGCGACGCCGGCGCCCATCATGGCGACGCCGAGCCGGGAGGCGTTGGTGAGCTTCATCATGGTGCCGAGCCCGGAGCCGGAGCCCTCGCCGGCCAGCAGGAACGCCTCGGCGCCGGCCAGCTCGACCTCGGCGGAGGCGACGGACCTGGTGCCGAGCTTGTCCTTGAGCCTGCGGATGCGCACGCCGTTGCGGCTGCCGTCGCGCCGCTCCCACAGCACGAGGAACGGCGCCACGGCGCCGCCGGGCAGCCGGGCCAGCACGACGAAGGCGGAGCCGTTCGCGTTGGAGGCGAACCATTTGAAGCCGGTCAGCAGCCACGCGTCGCCGGCGGGCACGGCCTCGGTCTCCAGGGCGGCGAGGTCGGAGCCGCCGGTGCGTTCGGTGAACATCTGAGCGGCTTCGCCGGAGTAGAAGCCGTTGGCGAAGATCTCCCGTACGCGGTCGCGGACGTCCGGTGGCGCGTGCTTCTCGGCGAGGGAGACCACCATGTCGCCGCCCGTGCCGAGTGCGCAGCCCATCCCGATGTCGGCCTGGTCGAGCAGGTACGTCCACGCGGCGCCCAGGGCGGCCGGATCGGCCCCGTTCGCGCGGGCCTGTTCGGCGAAGGCCGGGGAGGTGAAGTTGTCGGCCATCAGCGCCTGACGGGCGGTGTGGAAGGAGGGCGGCATGACGACCTGGCTGACGTCCCTGCCCCACTTGTCGTACTTCTCCAGCCGTGGCGGGTTGCGGTCGGTCTCCTCGGCGCACTCGGCGACGAGGCCGCCCATGAGCGCGCCGAGCCGGTCGAGGTGCGGCTCGGCCCAGGCGTAGCCGTCGCCGAGGTGCCGCCGCATGAGGAGGCGGAGCGTGGGGTCGCAGCGCCACCAGTTGCGCCCGGTGGCGCCCTGGTACTGCTCGGTGGCGTAGCGGTCGCTGCGGTCGAACGGTTCGATGAGGTACCGGCCCATACCGGCGAGTGTTACATATACTCGACACGCGATGGAAGAGCGTAACAGCAAGACGTTGAGCGCCCGGTCGGCCGTGCTGAGCGCGTTGCTGGGCAGCCATCCGCCCCGGCTGCCGGCGCGCCACCTGGTGCGCATCGGCGCGTTGTTCGGCATCGCCGAGGGCACGGTCAGGGTGGCGCTGTCGCGCATGGTCGCGGCCGGCGACCTGTCACAGGCGGGCGGGCACTACACGCTGTCGCAGCGGCTCGTCGAGCGCCAGGCCAGGCAGGACGAGAGCCGCGACCCGCACACCCGCCCGTGGGACGGCACGTGGGAGGTGGCGGTGGTGACCGCCGAGCGGCGCGCGCCCGCCGACCGGGCGGCGCTGCGGCACGCGATGACCGCGCTGCGCCTGGCGGAGCTGCGCGAGGGCACCTGGCTGCGCCCGGCGAACCTGGTGCGGGCCTGGCCGGAGATCGTCACCGCGCAGTGCACGCTGATCGACGGCCGCCCGCACGCCGACCCCACTCCCCTGCTGTGGGACCTGGACGGCTGGGCGGCCGAGGCCCGCCGCCTCGAACGCGCTCTCGACGGTGCTCTTGACCGGGCGGACGGGCTGGCCGAGGGGTTCCTCGTCTCGGCGGCCGTGCTGCGCCACCTGCTGGCCGACCCGCTGCTGCCCGCCGAGCTGCTGCCGGACGACTGGCCGGGCGCCGAGCTGCGGGCCCGCTACGACGCCTTCGACCGCCGCTACCGCGAAGTGCTGCAGGAGCACCTCAAAGGCTGACCCCGAAAACGGTCCGCTTGTTCCTGAACTCGCTGACGCTCCACAGCTTGCCGGCCTGCACGGTCAGGTCCTCGGGGCCGATCGGGAACGGCCTGGTCTCCAGCTTCTCGCCGGAGTACACCAGCAGCTTGCCGTTGGCGGTGGAGCCGGCCGCCTGGCTCAGGTACCACTTGCCCCGGTACGACATCGCCCCCTGGATCTTCGGATGCCCCATGACGAACGCCTCGGCGGGCTCCCCGCCCTCCAGGTCGAGCGGCCAGCGCCCCACCCAGCCGTCGGGGGTGTGCTCCTGGTACTGGCCGGTGATGAGCATCGGCGTGTCGCCGCTGCGGTCGATCGACACGAACGAGAACAGCGGCCCGGTCTGGGCCACCTTCCAGAAGTCGGTCTGCGGGATGATGTAGCGGTAGCCGAAGGCGTGCAGCTTGCCGCCGTTGCGGCCGACGCGCCGGCCGTCGCCGAGGTCGTTCTGGACGGTGCGCAGGTCGAGCACATTGTTGAGGTCGAAGACGCGCAGGCCGCGCTTGGTGTCGGCGACGTAGAGCAGGTCGCCGTAGCAGGCGATGCCGCCGGCGTGGATGTTGATCGGCCCGTACGACCCGTCGGGCTTGGCCTGCACCAGCAGCGCGTGCTGGTACTTCAGCGACTTGGGGCTGAGGAAGGAGACGCGGATGCCGCGCTCGCCCGCCTCGGGCTTGAAGTACCAGCTCACCATGAACGCGGGGATGCCGATGTTTCCGGAGTCGTCGCTGCCGGTCAGCCCTTGGGGGTACCAGTCGGCGGTGTCCTGGTCCTTGTCGTCGAAGGCGTACCATTCGGCGGGCCTGGGCCGCATGGAGCCCATCGCCGCGGCGGCGCCCTTCTTCTGCCCGGTCCTGTTGGCCTGCGCCAGCACCGCCTCGACGGAGGTGCTGCCGATCTCGCTGGCCAGCTTGGCCGCGCCCTCGGCCAGGTCGCCCGTCTCCCGGCTGAGGGCGTACGCCGCCTTGTCGGTAGGAACCATCCCCGTACCCGCCATATCCCCGCCTCTGCTTTTCCGTCTCTTGACCAGTTTGACGGAGAGGAGATGCGCAATGTTGGCGATCACTTCCACAAGTGCACGGGTGTCCCGGAAAGCGCCAGTTCGCGGTAGCGCCGGACGAGTGCGCGCCGGTCGCCGCCGAGGCGGGCCAGGGTCTCGCGCTGCCAGACCGAGCCGGTGCGGCGCAGCCGGGCCCGCTGGGCGATGACGTCGAGCGCGCGGTCGGCGTCGTTCGGCGCCACCCCGGCCTGGAGCAGCCCCTTCCTGGCTTCGGGCAGCAGGTAGAGCACCAGCTCGGCGGCGTCGTGCTCGCCGTCCATGCCGGGCCAGGAGAGCTTGGCGTCCAGGCCGTGCATGGCCGCGTGGTAGAAGTTCTGGTACGCGGTCGCGAAGCGGTAGCCGGTCAGGTCCCGCTCGGCCTGCGCCAGCGTCAGCCCGAGCAGGAAGGCCGTGTTGGCGGCCATGTCGGCGCAGGAGGGCCCGGCGGGCAGCGCGCGCAGCTCGATGCGCAGGTGGCCGCCGTCGGCGGGGTCGTAGACGGGGCGGTTCCACTGCCAGATCGTGCCCTGGTGCAGCCGCAGCTCCGGCACCTCGTGCCGCTCGGCGTCCTCGGTCAGGTCGGGCACGATCGGGTCGTAGTCCTGCACGTACCGCTCGAACAGCTCGTGCGCGCCCTCGTGCACCCAGTCGGAGCCGAACGTGACGCGCCCGTCCCTGCGCTCGGGCCGCTGCACGTCACGGTCGTCGGCGGCCTCCTCCATGAGCGCGATGCGGGTCTCCTCCCACAGCTCGCGCCCGAGGAAGAACGGCGAGTTGCCGCACACCGCGAGCACCGGCCCGATGGCGAGCTGGGCGGCGTTGAACAGCCGGGCGAAGCGCTCGGGCGGTGTGCGGATGTGCACCTGCCAGGAGGTGTTGGCGCTCTCCAGGATGACGTCCTCGACCGACAGCTCCAGATCGTCGATCTTGACGAGGAACGGCTCCAGCCGCAGCCTCCTGAGGCCCCTGCTCATGGCCCGGTACCGGTTCTGGTCGCTCATCGCGCCGAGCGTGAAGTCCTCGGTGTCGAGCGTGGGCAGGATGCCGATCGGCAGCGCTCCCCCGCCCTCCACGGCCCCGTCCACCTTGGCGATCATCTCCTGCACCTCGGCGCTCAGGGCCTCGAAGGGCCGGCCCGCGAGGGGCAGCGGGGTGAGGTTCGCCTCGATGTTGTAGCGGCCCAGCTCCAGCACCACGCGGTCGTCGTCGAGGGCGTCCCGTACGCGGTCGTTGCGCGGCAGGGGGCGGCCCTCGTCGTCGATCAGGAACAGCTCCAGCTCGGCCCCGATCGTGACCGGGCCCTGCCCGAAGCCGGGGGTGTCGAGCAGCTCGCGGAGCACTCCGAGCTGCTCCCGGATGCGCTCCCCGAAGCGGGTGTACTCCGCTTCGGTAAATCGCTCCTTATCCAGATCTCTTCCCATCACCCCAATCTGTCCCAAAAGTAAGCCTTGACACCTTCACCAGCGAACCGGGCCCGCATCCTCCAGGAACGCTCCAGAAGGGCCGCTTTCGTCCAGCGTCGCCAGCCGCACGGCGATGGCCGCGCCCTGCTCGGCGGTGCGGAATCCCTGGTGCTGGTTGAGGTCGGTGGCGCAGTAGCCGGGGTTGGCGGCGTTCACCTTGATCGGGGTGTCCTTCAGCTCCTTGGCGTAGGAGACGGTGACCATGTTGAGCGCGGACTTGGAGGAGTTGTAGGCCAGGATGTTGACGTCGGCGTACGGGCTGTCCGGGTCCGCCGCCATGGCCAGCGAGCCGAGCTCGCTCGACATGTTCACGATCCGCCCGGCCGGCGAGCGGCGCAGCAGCGGCAGCATGGCGTTCGTCACGGTCACGACGCCGAACACGTTCGTCTCGTAGACCTCCCGCAGGTGCGCGGCCGTGGCGGCGCTGGGCAGGTAGGCGGCGGTGTCGCCGGTGATGCCGGCGTTGTTGACGAGGATGTCGAGCCGGCCGTACTCGCCGTCGATCCACTTCGCGGCGGCGGCCACGCTCTCCTCGTCGGTCACGTCGAGCCGCACGTACGGCTGCCCGAGCCGCTCGGCGGCGGCCCGGCCGCGCTCCTCGTCGCGCGCCCCCACGATCGTGGTGACGCCCTGCCCGGCCAGCAGCCTGGCGATCTCGTAGCCGATGCCCTTGTTGGCGCCCGTGATGAGTGCGATGTTCGTCATGCCTCCACGTTCGCGCTGGTCAGCGGGGCGGCGGGAGAGACCTGGAGAGGCTGGGATCAGCGGTACCACCCACGGGGGCGCGTCCAGGGCCCAGGATGGACGCATGAACCGCGACGAACTCGCCGAATTCCTCCGGGTCAGGCGCGCCCGGGTCACCCCCGCGGACGTGGGCCTGCCCGCCGGGGGCACCCGCCGCACGCCGGGCCTGCGCCGGCAGGAGGTCGCGCAGCTCGCGGGCATGTCGATCGACTACTACATCCGGCTGGAGCAGGGCCGCGGCCCGCACCCGTCCAGGCAGGTGCTGAACGCGGTGGCCAGGGCCCTCATGCTCGGCCAGGACGAGCGCGCCCACCTGTTCCACCTGGCCGGCCAGCCCATGGACCCGCCGCGGATCAGGGAGGACGTGCCGCAGAGCATGCTGCACCTGATCGCGTTCCTGGACGACGTGCCCGCCTACGTGCTCGACGCCCGCTACGACCTGCGGGCCTGGAACCCCATGGCGACCACCATCATGGGCAACCTCGACTGCCTGGCGCCCGACCAGCGCAACGTCCTGCGCTGGATCTTCATGTCGCCCGACATCAGGCTGCACTTCGACGACGAGGAGAAGGGCGCCTTCGCCCGCGCCTCGGTCGCCGACCTGCGCGCCGCCGCCGGCCGCTACCCCGGCGACCGGCGGATCCAGGCGCTGGTGGCCGAGCTGCTCGCGCTCAGCCCCGAGTTCGCCGAGCTGTGGGGCAGGCACGAGGTCCAGGTACGCAGGGAGCAGCGCAAGCGCATCCACCATCCGGTGGTGGGCACGATCGACACGATCTGCCAGGTCATGCCGGTGCCCGACCGCGACGACCTGCGCCTGGTGCTCTACACCACCGAGCCCGGCTCGCCGTCGCACCGGGCCTTGCGCGAGCTGCGGCAGCACACCCTAAGCTCATGAGATGCGAGCGGTTGCCTTTGACATCTTCGGTGGGGAGCTCGACGTGCGCGAGCTGCCCGATCCTTCCCCTGCCCCGCACGGTGCGGTGATCCGAGTCGAGGCGACCGGGTTGTGCCGCTCCGACTGGCACGGCTGGCAGGGCCACGACCCCGACATCAAGGTGCTGCCCCACGTGCCGGGGCACGAGCTGGCGGGCGTGGTCGAGGCGGTGGGCTCCGACGTGCGCGGCTGGCTGCCGGGGGCGAGGGTGACCGTGCCGTTCATCTGCGCGTGCGGCTCGTGTGCCGCCTGCGCCACGGGCGAGCAGCAGGTCTGCGAGCGGCAGACGCAGCCGGGCTTCACACACTGGGGCTCGTTCGCCGAGTACGTCGCCATCGACCACGCCGACGTCAACCTGATCGCCGTGCCCGAGGACATGGCCTACGCCACGGCGGCCGGCCTCGGCTGCCGGTTCGCGACCGCGTTCCGCGCCGTGGTGCAGGTCGGCGAGGTACGCCCGGGCGAATGGGTGGCCGTGCACGGCTGCGGCGGCGTCGGCCTGTCGGCCGTGATGATCGCGACGGCGGCGGGCGCCCGCGTGGTGGCCGTCGACATCAGCGGCGACGCGCTGCACCTGGCGGAGCTGGCCGGGGCCACGCACTTCGTCAACGGCTCCGATGGTGACGCGGCGGCCCAGGTCAGGGAGCTGACCAGGGGCGGCGCGCACGTGTCGATCGACGCGCTGGGCAGCCCCGCCACGTGCGCCGCCTCCGTCGAGAGCCTGCGCCGCAGGGGCCGGCACGTGCAGGTGGGCCTACTGCCGGGCGGGGCGACGCCGGTGCCGATGGGCCGCGTGATCGCCCACGAGCTGCGGCTGCTGGGCAGCCACGGCATGGCCGCGCACGCCTACCCGCCCATGCTGGAGATGATCAGGGCCGGGATCCTGCATCCCGATCAGCTGGTCACCCGCACGATCGGGCTGGCCGACGCCGGCAAGGCGCTGGCCTCGATCGGCTCGGTGCCGGGCGTCACGATGATCACTCCTCGGTGATCTCCGGCTCCGGCCGCACCCTGAACGTCCTCAGCACCAGGGCCAGCATCCCGTGGTGGGCCACGAGCATGACCAGCTCGATCCGGCCCGCCTCGTCGTAGCGGTCGCACAGGGCCGCCCAGGTGGCGTCGGTCAGGTCGCCCGCATAGTAGAGGTCGTCGGCCACCTGGAGCACGAGCTGGTCCTCGACCGACCACAGGGCGTCCGGCCGGCGCACCAGCTCCACCTCCTGCCGGGTCAGGCCCGCGTCGAGGGCCAGGCGGGCGTGCCTGGCCCACTCGTAGGCGCTGTCGCAGTGGTGGGCGGTGCGCAGGATGGCCAGCTCCCGGTCCCTGGCGGGCAGCGTGCCGTCCTGCAGCGCGCCGTGGAAGTCCCGCCAGCCCCGGTAGAGGGCGGGATGGCGGGCCAGCGTGGCGAACACGTTGTACGGATGGGCCTTCGTGAACTCGTCCCAGTGTTCGGGCGGAAGGGGCCGCACGCGGGGTTTCATGTCCGCCAGCATCTCCCAAACGGCCGGACGCTTGGTAGGCCGTCATCGGGGTACGGGCATTCTCCGGTAAACAATTGACGACCAAATACAAGTCCTTTTCAGGATTGGGTCAATACGGCAGGATTAAGGAGCCCGCAGACGTTGCAAGCCTGTCGACCGCAAGGACGCATGGTGATTCGAACGTTGCTCGCTGAGGACATGCACCTGGTACGTGGGGCGCTCGTGGCGCTGCTGGCCTATGAAGAGGACATCGAGGTCGTGGCCGAGGTCGAACGCGGCGACCGCATCCTGGCCGCCGCCCGCGCCTGCCGCCCCGACGTCGCCGTCATCGACATCGCGTTACCGGGGCAGGACGGGCTCTCCGCCGCCGGGGAGCTGCACGAGAAATTACCCGAGTGCGGCGTGCTCATCCTCACCGGCGTCGGCACGCCGGGACTGCTGAAGAAGGCACTCGACGTCCACGTCCGCGGATTCATGGCCAAGGACGCGCCACCCGGACGGCTCGCCGACGGCATCCGCAGGGTCGCCGAGGGCGAGCGGGTCATCGACTCCGAGCTGGCGATCGCGGCCATGCGGCCGGCGGAGGCGCCGCTGACGCCCCGCGAGCTGGACGTGATCGGCGCCGCCGCCGACGGGGCGTCGGTCGGGGAGATCGCGGCCTCGCTCTACCTCGCCGAGGGAACGGTCCGCAACTACCTGTCCAGGACCACGGCCAAGCTCGGGGCGCGCAGCAGGATCGACGCGATCCGCATCGCCAGGGAGTCAGGCTGGATCTGATCAGGGCAGGTCGAGGCCGGTGTGCTCGGCCAAGAAGGCCAGCACGTCGGCGGCCAGCGCGACCGAGCGGCTGACCGCCCGCGCCCCGTGCCCCACGTCCGGCTCGTAGCGCAGCAGGACCGGCCGGTCGCCGCCGCTCGCCCACTGCAGCGCCGCGCACATCTTGCGGGCGTGCATCGGGTCGACGCGCGTGTCGGCCGCCGCGACCGTGAACAGCGTCGCCGGGTAGTCGACGCCCTTGCGCACGTGGTGGTAGGGCGAGTAGGCGAGCAGCCAGCCGAGCTGCTCGGGGTCGTCCGGGTCGCCGTACTCGCCGGTCCACGACGGGCCGAGGCCGCTGAGGTGGTAGCGGGCCATGTCGAGCAGCCCGGCCGAGCACACCGCGGCGGCGAACAGGTCCGGCCGATGGGTGAGCGCGGCGCCGACGAGCAGGCCGCCGTTCGACTCGCCCCAGATGCCGAGCTGCTCCGGAGTCGTCCAGCCGTCGGCGATCAGCTTCTCCGCCGCCGCCACGAAGTCGTCGAACACGTTCTGCTTGCGCTCCCGCATGCCGTCGCGGTGCCAGCCCTCGCCCTCCTCGCCGCCGCCGCGCAGGTTCGCGATGGCCAGCACGCCGCCCGCCTCCACCCAGGCCAGGGAGTCGGCGGCGTAGCCGGGCATGAGGGGGATGCCGAAGCCGCCGTACCCGCTGAGTATCGCCGGGCGCGGGCCGCCCGCCGAAGGGCGGGCGACGACGATCATGCGGATGACGGTGCCGTCGGCGGAGGCGTACTCGACGTGGTGGCTGCGCACCTCCGGCGGCGTGCCTCGGCCGGGCGCGGCGGACCAGCGCGTGGTGGCGTCCGTACGGGCGTCGTAGCGCCAGATCTCGGCCGGCGTGACCGCGTCCGTGTAGGCGAACCACGCCTCGGGGCCGCCCTCGGGGCGCGAGGTGAGCGAGGCGATCGAGCCGTTGCCGGGCAGCGGCACCATGCCGATCCGCTCCCCCGTGCGGGCGTCGTGCACGGCGATCTCGCCGACCGCGTGCCGCGTCCTCGACACCAGCAGCCGGTCCCCGTCCAGCAGCGTGAACGCCCCCAGCACCGCCTCCCCGTCCTCCGGGATCAGCTCCCGCCAGGCCGCGGGCGCCTCCGGATCGGCCACGCAGAGCCGGCGGCGCGGGGCGTCCCGATCGGTGAGCAGGTACAGGCGGCCGTCGCGGGCCACCGCGCCGGCCGTGCGGGCGTGCGAGCCGTCCTGTACGGGACGCGGCGCCGGGTCTTCGCCGGCCAGGTCGGCCAGCCAGAGCCCGTTGCCCGACGCGGTGCCCGCCGAGATCGTCAGCCACCGGCCGTCGGGGCTGATCTGCACGCCGTACGAGATCGCGCCCCTGGTGAACACGGGCACGTCGGCCTCGGCCGAGCCGATCCTGTGCAGGAAGACGCCCTGCTGGAAACGGACGTAGTAGAACGCCTCGCCGCCCGGCAGCCAGGCGACCGCCGAGTAGCGGCAGCCGCCGATGGGGCCGTCCACGATCGCGCCCGTGTCCAGGTCCCGCACGTACAGGCACGCCTTCTCGTCGCCGCTGCGCGAGGTCTGGTACGCCAGGCGGCGGCCCTCCAGGTCGGGCTGCCAGTCGTCCAGGGTCGTCAGCCCGGACGGGTCCAGCTCCATCGGGTCCAGCACCACGCGGTCGTCGCAGCAGAGCACCGGGTGCTCCTGGTCGGGCGACTGGCGCAGGTGGAAGCGCCGGCCGCCGCGCCACACCGGCGGGGTCACCAGGCCCGTCTCCCTGGCCTCGGTCAGCCTCGCGAGGAAGCGCTCGCGGCGGGGCAGGCGGGCGGCGGCGTCCTGCCAGAGCCGGTCCTGGGCCGCGAGCCAGGCGCGGGTGCGAGGGTCGACCGGGTCCTCCAGCCAGCGGTACGGGTCGTCGATCTCGTGGCCGTGGCGGCGGTCGGTGAGGGGGAGGCGTTCGGCAGGCGGGTAGTTGTCTGGAAATTTCATGACACGGGCTCCGGGTGCCAGTGGCCGGCCAGGTCGGCGTACAAGGGGGAGGTCCGGACCAGCTCCTCGTGGGTGCCGAGCGTGATCCGGGTGCCGTCCATGAGGAGGATGCGGCGGGCGCGCAGCGCGGAGGTCAGGCGGTGGGCGATCACGATCAGCGTGCCGCCCCGGCGCGCGAACGCGGCCTCGGCCACGGCCTCCGCGGCGGGATCGAGGTGGCAGGTGGCCTCGTCGAGGATGACGACGGCGGCAGGGGCCAGGTAGGCGCGGGCCAGGGCGACGAGCTGGCGCTGACCGGCCGAGAGCGCGCCGGGCTCGACGGGCGCGTCGTAGCCGCCCAGCTCGTCCACCAGCCGGTCCGCCCCGACGGCCGCCACGGCCTCCGCCAGCGCGGCGTCCGTCAGCGTGGGGTCCGTCAGCGTGGGGTCCGTCAGCGCGGCGTCCGTCAGCGCGGCGTCCGCCGGCCCCGCTTCCGCCGGCCCCGTGTCCGGCCCGTGTCCGTTCGTGCGTGGTACAGCAGGTTCTCCCTGAGCGTGCCCCTGAAGACGTACGCCTCCTGGGGGATCAGCACGCGGGCGGCGGGGTCGAGGCGGTCGGCGGGCACCCCGCCGACCAGCACCTCGCCCTTGCCGGGCCGCAGCAGGCCGCTGATCAGGGACGCGAGCGTGGACTTGCCCGCCCCGCTGGGCCCCACGATCGCCAGGTGGTCGCCCTCGGGGACGACCAGGTCGAGGCCGACCACGACGGGCGCGGAGTGCGGGCCGTAGGCGAAGGTGACGGCGTCCAGCCGGATCTCCGTGGTGGCGGGGCGGATCAGCGGCGGGGCGAGGGCAGGGGGCGGGGCCATGGCGAGGATGCGTCCGAGCGAGACGGCCAGCCGCACGCCGCTGACGCCGAGCCCCTGCACGAGCCCGCCGAGCGCGGGCGCGAGGGACTGGGTGACGTACGCGAGGGTGCCCACGATCACCCCGGCGCCCACGCCGCGCTCCATCAGCCACGGCGTTCCCGCCAGCACGAGCACGACGGGCAGCCAGCCGCCGGCGGCCAGGGCCGCGGTGCGGACGGCGCTCACCCGGGCGAGCCTGCGCGCGGCGGCGGCCTGCGCGCCGACCCGGCGTTCGAGCCGCGCCGCCACGCTGTCCCGCAGGCCGCACGCCTCGATGTCGCGCAGCCCGCCTGCCATCTCCGTCATGGCCTCGGCCAGCCGCTCGTCGGCCACGAGGTACGCGCGCTGCCGCCGGGCCAGCGCGGGCAGCGAGGCCAGGAACAGGCAGAGCCCCGCCAGGAAGGGCGGCATGACCAGCAGCAGCGTCTCGGGCGCCAGCGTCAGCAGCCCCAGCACCACGCTGATTACGGTGAACACGAACCCCCGTACGGTGGTGACCACGGCCGCGAACGCGTCCCTGGCCAGCTCCACCTGGAGCCCGGCCCTGGCCACGGCGGCGCTGTCCCGGCCCGTGCCGGTCCTGAGCGCGCCCGCCACCACCCGCGTCAGCAGGTCGTCACGGAACGGCTCCGCCACGGCGGCGACGGCCAGCACCACCTGCCGCGCGGCCACCGCCCCGGCCAGCCACGCGACCCCGAGCGCGGCCAGCCAGGCGAGGCCGATCATCGGGGCGGCGGCGGCGAACCCGTCCTCGATGGCGCGGGCGACGGCCTGCCCGATGAGGAACGCGGGCGCCGCCTCGACCACCGACCAGAGCCCGAGCCGGACGAGCTGCCGCGGCTCGCGCCGCAACGCGTGGGCGAGCGGGTGCACGACGCGGCCCCCTGTGTCCTGCGGGTTCATGACGCCGCTCCCGAGTCCTGCGGGTTCATGGCTCGGCTCCCTGGAAGACCGCCCGGTAGGCCGGGTCCCGCCACAGGACGTGGTGCGGGCCGCAGGCGCGCACCGTGCCGCCGTCGAGCCAGACGACCTGGTCGGCGCGGGCGGCGGTGGCCGGCCGGTGGGCGGCGACGAGCCGGGTGCGGCCGAGCGGGTCGCTGGTGAGCGCCCGGCCGACCTGGCGCTCGGTCACGGTGTCCAGGCTGGAGGTGGCGTCGTCGAGCACGAGCAGCCGCTCCCCCTGCGCGAACGCCCTGGCCAGGCCGATGCGCTGCCGCTCGCCGCCCGACATGGGCGCGTCGCGGAGCGGGGTGGCGTAGCCGAGCGGCAGCCGCCGCACGAACACGTCCGCGCACGCCGCCCGCGCCGCCTCCACGACCCGCCGCCCCGGCGGCTCCGCAAACTCTGGAACGGGCTCCGGCTCCGGGGCGATGGCGTCGCCGATCGTCTCGCCGACCAGCGCCGGGCGTTCGAAGGCGTAACCGATCGCCCGCCGCAGCTCCGCCTCCGCCAGCTCCCCCAGGGGGACGCCGTCGAGCAGCACGGTTCCACGTTCGGGCTCGGCCAGCCGCCCGGCCAGCGCCGCCAGCAGCGACTTGCCGGACCCGGACCGCCCGACCACGGCCGTCACGGACCCGCCGGGCAACGTCAGGTCGCCGACGGTCAGCCCGTTCACGGCCACGTCGCGGAACCGGAGCGTCCCTGGCCCGGGCGGGAGCGTGCGGGAGCCGTACCGGACGGGTGGCAGGTCGAACACCTCGGCCACCCGTCCGGCGGCGGCGCGCGCCCTGGCCAGGCCGCCGATGTGGCCCAGCGCCGTGCTGAGCGAGGCCCCGAGCACGGCGTAGCGCGCGGCGGAGTAGAGCTCTCCGACGGTGAGGTCGCCGGCGGCGAGCATGAAGCCGCCCGCGGCGAGCACGGCGATCTCCAGCAGCGGCACGACGAGCCCCGACCGGACGGCGGCCGAGGCGTTGGCCCGCCACAGCCCCATCCCGTGCGCGCGCAGCCGGGCAGCGGCGCGAGCACGCGGCGCGACTCGCGGCCCGCCGTGCCGGCGGCGGCGATCGTGCGGGCGCCGCCCAGCGCCTCCACGAGGCGGGCGGCGATCTCGCCCTGCACCTCCTGGTAGCCGCCCGAGATCGTGGTCGTCGCGCGGAGGAAGGCACGCAGGACGAGGAGGATGACGACGATGCCCGCCCCGAGCGTCAGCGTCAGGACGGGAGCGATGAGGGTGAGCGCGACCAGCGCGCCCGCCGTGGGCACGAGCAGGGCCAGCGCGCTGGTCACCGTCTCGGGCGCCCGGCCGACCTCCTCGGCGTTCAGGCCGGCCCGGGTGACGAGCTCGCCTTCCGGGAAGCGGCGGGTGGCCGCCGAGCCGGTGCCGAGGACGTGCCGCAGCACGCCGGTGCGCAGGGTCGCGGCGGCGTGGGCGCCGCTGGCACCGCGCGCCCACACGCCGATGCTCTCGCAGAGCATCACGGCGGCGACCGCGGCGGCGCAGAGCGCGAGCCAGTGGGTGGCGTCCGGCCCGCGCGTCACGAGGGTGTCCACGGTGCGGCCGATCAGGTACGGGACGGCCAGCTCGCCGGCCGCTCCCACGACCGCGGTCCCGGCCAGCACGGCGGGCCATGGGCCGCTGCGCCGTACCGCGCCGGCCACCAGCCGGTCTCCTGCCCGCAACGTGACGCCTCCTTCACCGTCAATGTCCCCGCGCCGTGGTGAACGGCGCGGGGACCTTTATGCGCAAGATCAGTGGCACAGAGCGACACTGAGGTTGCTGGGCTTGCCGGAGTGGCAGGAGAGAACGGTCAGCGTGCTGCCGCCGCTGGCCACGTCGCTGGCCGCGGGAGCCTCAAGACCCTGCAGGTCGAGAAGAACCATGTCGTACACCTCCTTCCGTGGTGTCGTCGGGGAGAGGCCGCTCGGGTGCGGCCTCCAGGAACGGCAGATGGCAGGGTCCGTCGCCCAGCGCCGAGGCGAGGGCGAAGAGCACGCCGGCCGTTCCGGTCGCGAAATCCATGGACAGGCGCAGGAGCTGGTCGCCGGGGAAGGCCAGGCCCCCCGCGTACGGCAGCGCGTGCCAGCGCAGCCCCTTCACCAGTTCGGGCACGTCCCCGGCGCCCGCCGCGATGATCCCGGCGCGTCCGGTGAACAGCCCGGCCTGCACGAAGAAGCCCGCGCGCCCGGCGAGCCGCAGCTCGGCCAGCGCCGTCCCGAACGCCTCGTCGTGCCGGTACCGCAGGTAACGCTCCAGCACGAGGGCGATCCCCGCGGACCCCTCGTCGAGGTACGGCAGCAGCCGCCACCCCTGGTTGACCTGGAGCGAGCCGTCTTCCGAGTGCCGGCAGCGCCGCAGGTCCTGCCGCAGCGCGGTGGCCGCGAGGTCGAGCAGCGCCGGGTCGCCGGTCTGCTCGTAGGCGCGCAGGAACAGCAGCGCGGGGCCGGACGAGCCGTGCATGAGCCCGGCGCGCGGATTGGTGCCGCCGCTGATCTCGGGCACGGGGGTGTCGAGCCGGCCGGCGCAGATGTCCACCGCGCGCAGGGCGAGGTCGGTGTGCCCGAAGTGGAGCAGGTTCAGCCCGATGCCGGACAGGCCGGAGATGAGCGCCGATTCCAGCCGGTCCCACTTCTCGCGCAGGCAGATCTCGACGAGGTCGTGCGCGTCCTCGTGGTGTCCGAGCAGATCGAGCACGTACGCGATGCCGTGCAGCCCGTCGTACAGGCCGAGCCCGGAGCCCTGGACGGGGCGGCGGGCGCGCTCGCGCAGCCAGCTCTCGTACTCGGGGTAGGGCCCGAGGCCGGCGCTGTGCAGGGCGAACAGCACGCCGGCGGCTCCGTGCGCGAGGTTGAGCCCGCCGCCGGGCTGGAACTGGGCGACGTCGCCGGGGAAGAGCCGGTCGTCGCGCCCGGGCGTGGCCGCGGCCGTGATCGCTGTGGCCATGGCGTTCCGCAGCTCGGGCCAGCTCGCCACGCCCGGCATGGGGACGGCGGCGGTGTCCCGCTCGCCGCCGGCGATGGTCGCGACGGCCCCGTCGATCATGCTCGCCGGCACGGGGAACGTCTCCTTGACGATCTCCCCGAGGTGCACCACCTTCGGGCGGTGCAGCGGCAGCATGATCGTGCACTGGGGCGCGAACAGGCCGAGGCGCAGGCAGGCCAGCGCGTACCGGTCCACGTCCACGCCCTGGCGGTCGGCCGGGGCGGCGAAGGCGGGGTGGGCGAGCGCGGCGCGCGCCCTGTCCTCGGCGAGCGTGGCCACCTCGTAGTCGATCAGCGCGACCCGGCCCTCGTCGGTCAGCAGGATGTTGTCGGGGTGCAGGTCGCCGAAGACGACCCCGCGCTCGTGCAGCGAGCCGACCGCGCGGGTCACCTCCTCCAGCGTCCGCACCGCCCACTCGGTGTACTCGGCCAGGTCCCGCTCGGTGCAGGTGGCGCGGGTGAGCGGGTAGCGGTGCACGAGCCGGCGCTGCAGCGGCGTGCCGTCCACGAACTCCTGGACGAGGAAGTGGTGCTCGCCGAGCGTGAAGTAGCCGCGCAGCGCGGGGGCGGCCGGCAGGCCGGACAGGCGTTCGAGGATGTCGCGCTCGTGCTCGATCCTGGCGACCGCGTCGCGGCCGGCCGCGTCGAGCCCGGCGTGCGGCCTGGCCTCCTTGAGCACCACGCGCTCGCCGGTCCGCTTGTCGCGGCCCAGGTAGACGCCGCCGCCGTTGGAGAAGTGCAGGACGCTCTCGATCGTGTACGGCAGCCCGGTCGTCGTCACGGCGTTACGGGCGGCGAGCTGCGGCTCCAGGAACGCGGGCAGCGTCGTCCACGGCGGCACCGAGAACGTGGCGCCCCGCACGTCCGGCACGAGCCGGCCGTCGCCGTCCTCCAGGGCCAGCACGCGCTCGCCCGTCAGTGACAGGCAGTGCCGCTCGGCGAAACCGCCGTACCTGACGAACAGCGGGCCCTCGTTGTAACGCAGATCGCTCAGGATGTACGGGCCGCGCACGTCGCGTAAAAGCTCGTCGAGCTCTTTCAGCACGAGTTCGAGCTGCGCCTCGTCCCTTGGGTAAAGGGTGACGAGCTTGCCGCTGGAGGCCCTTGAGGCGGCCTTGGAGTTCACCATCACCAGGACCGGCAGCCCGCGCAGGAACTTGAACGCGACGCCGCGCGGCATGCAGTAGTCCCACACCGTTTCGATGGCCTTTTCCGCGTCCTCGACGCGGGCCGACACGTGAATCTTCCAGCCCTGCGCCGGCAGCGGCGTGTCGCTGTCCGGAGCGAAATAACACCAGGTGTCGGTGCGGGCCGAGGACCAGCCGGCAGGCAGCGGGCGGCGCAGAATGGGAAAGTCGGCGTCCGTCGCCGTGCTGTGCTCGAGGTTGTCGTAGAAGCACGGGTCGACTAGGCAATACAGCTCGTACTTGTCCATCTGGCCGGGACCTCCAGGGCGGTGTGTCCAGTAGCTTCCCGCCGCCGGGGGGCGTCCGGCTAGTCACATTCTTCAGCACCGATACATGGCTATTTCAATGGCTTTTGTGAACATCGCATCATTGACCGGTAGACGATTATTTCTTTCGTGGGACGTACACGCTGAACGTGAATTGACCGGTCCGCGACGAGGTCGCTTCGAGCCAGCCGCCGAGCGCGGAGACGCGGTCGGCCAGGTTCAGCAGGCCCTGGCCGGCGTCGCCGGGGCGGCGCGGCGGGCGCACCCCGTCGTTCCTGATCGTCAGGCGGACCATGTGGTCACGTTCCAACAGATGCACGGAGCACTGGCGGGCCTCCGCGTGGCGCAGCACGTTCGTGACGCCCTCGCGCAAGGCGTGCGTGAGCGCCTCCTCCACGGCGCCGGGTAAGTCGCGGCAGGACACCCTGATCTGGCAGCGCACCCGCGCCGACTCCAGCAGCGAGCGCGCCGAGCCCAGCTCGGCCGCCAGCGAGGAGCTGCGCAGGCCGTGCGCCACCGCGCGCACATCGGCCGACAGGTTGCGCAGCAGCTCCAGCGTCTCGCTCACCTCGACCCGCGCCTTCTCGTCGCCCTCGGCGACCAGCCGCTCCAGGAGCTGCACCTTCAGCACCAGCACCGTCAGCCGGTGGCCGACCAGGTCGTGCAGGTCGCGGGTGAAGCGGCGGCGCTCCATGGCCACCGCTCTGCGCATCACCTCGGTACGCGCCTCGCCGAGCCGCCTGGCCCGCTGTGTCAGCGTGATCACCGCGTACTCGGCCAGGCCGGTCAGCGGGGCGGCCAGCGCCCAGAGCGGGTCGATCATCGTCCGGTCGGGGGCCGCGAGCACCACCGGCCCGCAGGCCAGGGCCAGCAGCACCAGCACGACGGAGCGGATCCGGGCCGCCATCACCAGCACCGCGCCCGCCAGCAGGCCGCAGACCGGGGTCCAGGCCGCCCCGAACATCGTCAGCGGCAGGTACGTCAGCCACGCCTGCACGGCCACGATCCACCAGGCGCCCGCACGGCGTACCGGGGACTCGGTAATGAACGCGACGTGCAGGCCCAGCAGGACGACCAGCGCGACGGCGCCCCCGGCCAGCGCCTTCGAGGCCGCCAGGCCCGCCAGGACCGGCACGCAGAGGCCGGCGATCCCCGCCGCCAGCCCGAGCCCGCCCACCCAGGAGGGGCCATTGAGCCGGGCACGCAGATCCCTGAGCTTGGCCCGCCGGCCGTGGAAGGTCACGCGGCTTTTGTGGAGCTTGGCACGGCTTTCGTGGAGTCTGGAACGCGCCCGAGACACGAGCCCACGGTGTGTTTCTTCCACCTCACCCCCGGTATGCGTTCGGGTCCGCCTGATCTGCCACGTCGCCAGAGCACCCCACCGTTTTGCAACGTTCCTCTAATCGACCCGATCCGTGTCGCCCGTGTAAAGGTCATTTCCGCTTTTGGACAGCCCTGACTTCCGCGCCACCCTCCTGGTCAACCACGAGATATCTGGTCATATGGTGAGCTTCATGGAGTACACGCGACTGGGTAACTCAGGCTTGAAGGTCTCGCGGCTGTGCCTGGGCATGATGAGCTACGGCGACCCCGCCAAGCAGCAGTGGGCGCTCGCGCAGGACGAGGCGGAGCCCCTCATCCGCCGGGCCGCCGACGCCGGCGTGACGTTCTTCGACACCGCCGACGTCTACAGCGCCGGCGCCAGCGAGGTCGTGACCGGCGCCGCGCTGCGCGCGATCTTCCCCAGGCGCGAGGACTACGTCCTGGCCACGAAGGTGTTCTTCCCCATGGGCAAGGGCCGCAACGACGGCGGCCTGTCGCGCAAGCACATCATGGACGCCATCGACGCCTCCCTCACCCGCCTCGGCACCGACTACGTCGACCTCTACCAGATCCACCGCTGGGACGACGAGACGCCCATCGAGGAGACCATGGAGGCGCTGCACGACGTCGTCAGGGCCGGCAAGGCCCGCTACATCGGCGCGTCCAGCATGTGGGCCTGGCAGTTCGCCAAGGCGCAGCACGTCGCCGAGTCCCGCGGGTGGACGAAGTTCGTCTCCATGCAGAACCACTACAACCTCCTCTACCGCGAGGAGGAACGCGAGATGCTGCCGCTCTGCGCCGACCAGGGCGTCGGCGTCATCCCCTGGAGCCCGCTGGCGCGCGGCGTGCTCGCCAGGGCCGGCTCCACCGCCACCACCGCCCGCACCGGCTCCGACGAACGCATCGACTACCTGTACGACCCCGAGAACGACAAGCTCGTCATCGACCGGGTCGCCCAGGTGGCCGCCGACCGCGGGCTGCCGGCCGCACAGGTGGCGCTGGCGTGGGTGCTGCACCGCAGCGAGATCACGGCGCCGATCGTGGGGGCCACGAAACCGCGGCACGTGGACGACGCGGTGGCGGCTGTTTCGGTGAGGTTGTCGGCGGAGGAAGCGGCCTTCCTGGAGGAGCCCTACCGCCCGCGCGAGGTCCGCTTCTGACGCTCTTCTTCTGAACGGGCCGGCTTCTTCCGAACGGGCCGGCTTCTTCCGAACCGGCCGGCCCACCCGGGCTCCCTCGCCCCTGGCCCGCGTCGCCGGGGGCGTCACCGCCTGGGCAGGATTGTCGGAGCGGCCCCCTAAGGTATGGGTCATGCGGGCAAACGAGGAAGCGGCGGCGGCGCTGCAGGAATACGCGGAGCTGTTCGCGCTCTCCGGCGGCGACGCCTTCCGGGTGCGCAGCTACCAGAAGGCGGCCAAGGCGATCGCCGGGTTCCCCGAGGACATCTCGGTCGTCGACGTACGCTCCGTGCCCGGCGTCGGCGAGGCGATCGCCAAGAAGATGGAGGAGTTCCTGGAGCGCGGGAGCTTCCGCCAGCTCGACGACCTGCGGGGCCGCGTCCCCGACGGCGTGCGCCGGCTGACCAGGGTGCCGTCCCTGGGCCCCAAGACCGCGATCATGCTGTTCGAGGACTTCGGCATCGACTCCACCACCGCGCTGAGCGAGGCGATCACCTCGGGCCGCCTCGACGGCGTCAAGGGCCTCGGCCCCAAGACCCTGGCCAACCTGCTCAAGGGCATCGAGCAGCTGGAGCAGTCGGGCCGCCGCGTGCACATCGGCGTCGCGATGTCGCTGGCCGAGCAGGTGATGGCGTCATTGAAGGCCGAGCGCATCGCGTACGCCGGCTCGCTGCGCCGCATGCGCGACACGATCGGCGACATCGACATCCTGGCCGTGGCCCCCGACTCCATCATGGAGGACTTCCGCGCCCAGCCGTACGTCGCCGACGTCATCGCCGCCGGCGACAAGAAGACCTCGATCCGCACGACGTCCGGCATCCAGGTGGACCTGCGCGTGGTGCCGGCCGGCTCGTGGGGCGCGGCCATGCAGTACTTCACGGGCTCCAAGGAGCACAACGTCGCCATCAGGGAGATGGCGGTCAAGAAGGGCTGGAAGCTGTCGGAGTACGGCCTGTTCGAGGGTGAGCGGGTGA
This sequence comes from [Actinomadura] parvosata subsp. kistnae, assembly GCF_900323885.1. GTDB lineage: Bacteria > Actinomycetota > Actinomycetes > Streptosporangiales > Streptosporangiaceae > Nonomuraea > Nonomuraea composti. The sequence goes on from NZ_OOHJ01000015.1 coordinate 526,707, forward strand.
TCGCCGCCGAGTCCGAGGAGGACATCTACGACGCGCTCGGCATGCAGTACGTACCGCCGCCGATGCGTGAGGACGGCGGCGAGGTGAAGGCGGCGCTCGCCGGCGAGCTGCCCGTGCTCGTGGAGCTGGCCGACCTGAAGGGCGACCTGCACACCCACACCGACCTGACCGACGGCATCGCGTCCCTGGAGGACATGGTGGCGGCCGGTCACGCCCGCGGCTACGCCTACTACGCGGTCACCGACCACGCCCCCGACCTGGCGATGCAGCGCATGACCCTCGACAAGGCGCTGGAGCAGCGGGGCCGCGTGGCCGAGCTGCAAGCGAAATATCCCGACATGCGCATCCTGCACGGCTCCGAGCTCAACATCGCCCCCGACGGCTCCGTCGACTGGCCCGCGGAGATCCTGCGGGAGTTCGACGTGTGCGTGGCGTCGGTCCACTCGCACTTCACCCAGTCACGCGACGAGATGACCCGCCGCTTCATCGCCGCCTGCGAAAACCCGTACGTCGACATCATTGGCCACCCCACCACCCGCAAGATCGGCAAGCGCGAGCCCGTCGACGCCGACTGGGACGCCGTCTTCCGCGCCGCCGCCCGCACCGGCACGGCCATGGAGATCGACTCCTACCCCGACCGCTCCGACCTGCCGTCCGACCTGGTGCGCCTGGCCAAGCACCATGGGGTGAAGTTCTCGATCGACAGCGACTCCCACGCGATCCCCCACCTGGCGCACCAGCGCTTCGGCGTCGGCATCGCCCAGCGGGCCTGGCTCACCTCCGACGACGTCATCAACACGTGGCCGCTGGAGCGCCTGCTGGCCTTCCTGGGCCGGTGACCACTGGCCGGTGATCACTCCCCGTTCCAGACCTGCAGCCGATTCCGCCACACCCAGCGCCCCTTCTGCTCCCCCTCCTTGATCCGCACCCAGTGCTCCGGCCCCCGCCCTCTGGCCGCACAGGTGGCCTTGACCGGCTCGCCGGAGGGAGGCAACTCGGCCGTCTTCCGATACTTCTTGCCCGGCCCGAGCCTCACGGGGGCCGGCTTGTGGGTCTGGTTGACGTACCGGCAGGTCGGCGACCGACTGACCGAGTCGGCGCCGACCGGGGCCGGGGGGATGACGGCGAGCGCGACACCGAGGAGAAGGCCTGGCACGGCACCCGCGAGAAGGCGTCCGGCGACTCCCATGAACCGTCCCCTTTCGACGAGACAGGTCTCCGCCCCTCCCCTTCTCCCCAATACCGACTTAACGCCATATACACGGATGTTTTGGGCACCTCTTGAAGCCCACCCAAGCCCCTCCGCACCTCCCACGCTCCCGCCTCACCACACGGCCGCCCACGCCACCCCTCAGCCGCGCGCCCGCCGCCTCCCCCAGGAGCGCATCCACCCAGAGAATGACAAACCCTGGTCCGATGTGCCGATCCCGGGATTGCGAGAAGCTGTCCTCACCAGCCGCCCCGCCCCACCCAGAAGGAGAACCCCGGAGGATGCACTCCGCGCGAAAGAAGCCCCGCACCCTGCTGGCGCGCGTGTTCGCAGTACTGGCCGCCCTGCTCGTCGCCGCCCTCGCCGGAGTAGCCCTGGCCTACCCCTCACTGGCCGCGACCACCTGCCCCGGCTGCTACGGCCTGACGGAGCTGGAGGATTCCGTCTACACGGAAGACGGCCTGTCAGAAGCACAGCAGGCCCAGGTCAAGCAGACGATCGCGGAGGCCCGCCACCGCGTCACCGCCTTCTACGGCAGCCAGACGAGCACCCCCACCCTGCTCGTCTGCGTCACGGAAGGCTGCTACGAGCGGATCGGAGGCGGCAAGGAGCGCGGCATCGCGGTGCTCAACCGGGCGGTGATGCTGTCCCCGAGGGGCCTCGACCCGGTGATCGCCTCGCACGAGATGTCCCACGTAGAGCTGCACACCAGGCTCACGTCCGGCGCGGAGGTCCCCCAGTGGTTCGACGAGGGCCTGGCGGTCGTGGTCTCCGACGACCCCCGCTACCTGGCCCCGAAGACGACCGAAGACCGCTGCCTCGCCTCCCCGTCGGGCCCGCTCCCGGCAACGCTGGACGAGTGGCTGAGCACGGCGAGCAAGGACGCGAACACCTACGCCAAGTCCGCCTGCCAGGTATCCCGCTGGTTACACGCCAACGGAGACCGCACGGGCCTCCTCTCCTTGATCGAGCACCTCAACACCGGCACCCCGTTCGCAAGTCTGGTGAGCCCCGCGTAGCCCCTTCTCGAGCGCAGACACCACAGGGACAGCACCCGTCCGCCTTGCGACCGCCCCCGAACGCCGTCACCTCCTCCGTCCCCACCAAAAACCCGCACCTGCCCCCGTAGGCCTCGGCTGGAGGTTGGGGTGGCTCGGGGCTCGGGTAGGGGACCAGGAGTGGCGCTGGATGGAACGTTCCCCCAGCGCTGGGACACATTTTGGCAATGAAGGGCGCGCGGAGACAGCACGAGGAGATTAAATGGTTTCCAGGTAGGAAATAGGTATTAAGAGGTGATGCTCCATGAAGCAAGCCACCGCGGCGATCGTGAAGCCCCTGCCCGACCACCTGTTCAAGGTGCACGGCAACAGCGCCGAGATGCGCTGGGAAGCCATGGCGGGTCTCGGCTACCACACCCCCAACGACCGGTTCTTCGTCCGCAACCACACCTTCACCCCGCTCATCGACGTCACCACCTGGCGGCTGGGCATCCATGGGGCGGGCGTGCGATGTCCGCGCGCGTTCAGCTACGAGGAGCTGCGCGCCATGCCGTCGCGCACCTACGACGTGGCGATCGAGTGCGCGGGCAACGGCCGGCGCTTCTACCGGACGCAGCAGCACGACGGCGCCCCCGGCACGCAGTGGGGGCTGGGCGCGATCGGGGTGGCGCGGTGGCGCGGGGTGCCGCTCAAGTACCTGCTCGACCAGGCCGGGGTACGTCCGGAGGCGGTGGACGTGCTGCCCGTCGGGCTCGACGCGCCGTTCGAGGAGCACGGGCACGTACGCCGGCCGCTCCCCATCGGCAAGGCCATGGACGACGTGCTCGTCGCGTACGAGATGAACGGAGTCCCGCTCCCGCCCGATCACGGATTTCCAGCACGGCTGGTGGTGCCGGGATGGGTGGGAATAGCGTCCATCAAATGGCTCGGTGACATAGAAGTTTCCACTGAACCGCTCTTCACGCCGTGGAACACGGTCTTTTACCCGGACGTCACGACGCAGCCGGTGAAGAGCGCGTTCGAGCTTGCCTGGAATGCGCGACTGCCCGTCGCGGGCCCGCACATCCTGCACGGCCGATCATGGTCGGGGCGGGGCAGGATCGTGCGGGTGGAGGTCAGCTTCGACGGCGGGCTGACCTGGCGGACGGCCGAGCACCACGGTCAGCACCTGGTCAAGGCCTGGTTGCCCTGGCACGTCGCGTGGGCTCCACGGCGTACGGGCACCCGCCTGCTCATGGCGCGCGCCACCGACGAGACGGGCGCCACGCAACCGCTCACCACGCCGCGCCACCCGTTCGGATACCACTTCGACGCCGTCGTCCAACACCCCATTCACGTCGTCAATGGATAGGAAATTGTCACGGATCCGGGCTGAGCTGGAGCATTCCTTTATCCCGCGTACGGCGCACTCGAATTCATCTGGAAGACTCGGCCGGAAACCTTCCGGAAATCCCTTCATGTGATGCTGTCCATCCCAGGGAAAAGGAGAGCCGATGCGCCAGCTGACCGCACTCGACGCCCAGTTCCTCAACGTCGAGACGCCGACGACCGCCGCACACGTGGCGGGCCTGGCGATCCTCGACCCGGCGGACGGAGCGGTCACCAGGAGCGCGCTGGCGGAGCTCCTCCTCGACCGGATCCACCTCTCCCCCGCGCTCAGCCTGCGCCTGGCGGAGGTGCCGCTCCGCCTCGACCACCCTTACTGGGCCGCCGACCCCGACTTCGACCTCGACCATCACCTCTTCGAGACCACCCTGCCCGAGCCGGGCGACCACTGGCAGCTCGCCGACACCGTCGCCCAGCTCCACGCCCGCCGGCTCGACCGCGCGCACCCGCTGTGGGAGATGCACCTCATCCACGGGCTGAACGACGGGCTGGTGGCCGTCTACACGAAGGTGCACCACGCCGCGATCGACGGCATCTCAGGCGCGGAAACCCTCGCCACCCTGCTCGACCTGACCCCCGACGGCCACCTGACCCCCAGACGCCACTCCACGCCGGTAAGCGAGAGCGCCGAAGCGGTCAGCGGTGGCGGGGCAAACAACGGTGAGAGCGGGCCGGCGAGGGGCCGCGATGGTGGGGCCGCTGGCGGCGAAGGCGGGGCGGTGGGTGAGGGAGGTGCATGTGCCGGTGTCGCCGTGCGTGGGGGCCGCGCCGGGTCGGCTCGGGCGGGTTCCAGCAGGTCCAGGCAAGCGGCCCGCGACGCTCGTCCGGACGGCACGGGCCTGCACGATGCCCACCCGGACAACGCGCGTCCAAACGGCGCCCACCCGAACAACGCCAGCCCGAACGACGCCCACCCGAACGGGGCCAGCCCGAACGGCGCCTGCCTGAACAACGCGAGCCCGGACGGCGGGAGTCTGAATGACGCTCGCCCGAACGACGCGCGCCTGAGCGGCGCCCACCCGGACGACGCCCTCCCGAACGGCGCCCACCCGAACGGGGCCAGCCCGAATGACGTCCACCCGACCGGCGCCCACCCGAACGGGGCCAGCCCGAACGACACGAGCCCGAACGACACGAGCCCGAACGACACGAGCCCGAACGGCGCCAATCCGGACGACGTGAGTCTGATCGGTGCTAGCCCTGACGACACCGGGCAGGTGGACAGTGGTGTGGGCAGCGTGGGTGACGAGGCGCCTGGTCTGGTTGGCATGTTGGCCGGGGCCGTGTTGCGGAGCGCTACCCAGCCCGTCCGTGCGGTCCGGTCGGTGGTGAGGGCGGCGGGGGATCTGGATGTGATCCCCGTCGTGGGCGGGTTGCCGGGGGCGAGGCTGGTGGCCAGGGCGGCGCGGATGGTGGGGCGTGAAGGGCAGCGACGGCCCGAGTTGCCCAGTCTCGCCGCCCCCCGCACGCCGTTCAACGGCCCCATCAGCGCTCGCCGTCACCTTTCGTTCGGCTCGGTGTCGCTCAAGGACGTCAAGAAGGTCGCCAAGGCCAACGGCGTGAGCGTGAACGACGTGGTGATGACCCTGTGCACGTCGGCCCTGCGCTCGTGGTTGTGCGAGCGGGACGCGTTGCCGGAGGCGCCGCTGGTCGTGGGGGTGCCGGTGGCGGTGCGTAAGGCGCAGGCGAAGGACCTGGTGGGGAACCAGATCTCGGCGATGGTGGCGCCCGTGCCGACGCACCTGTCCGACCCGAAGGAGCGTCTGCGGGAGGTGGGCGCCGCGATGGGCCGGGCCAAGCGGCGCTTCGCGGTGGCTCCGGCGACGTGGTTGAGCGAGCTGTGCTCGATCCTGCCGACGCCGGTCACGAGTCTCGCCACGCCGGCGATCTTCCGGTTGGCGGGCATGGCGTTCCCGCCGATCAACCTGATCATCAGCAACGTGCCGGGCCCACAGTTCCCCCTGTACCTGTGCGGCGGGCGGATCCTGTCGTACTACCCGCTGTCGGTGCTGACCGACCTGAGCGGCGGCCTGAACATTACCTGCTTCTCGTACGACGGCATGCTCGACTTCGGCATCGTGGCCTGCCCCGAGCGGGTGGACGATGTGTGGGGCCTGCTGGTGCACCTGCGTACGGCGCTCGACGAGTTGCTAGACGAGCGAGTGGGCGATGAGTTCCGCGACGGCGTCGGGGTCGATCTGGTGGCCGGTTAGCTGGCAGAGGTTCTCCTGGTAGATGAGGATGGCGGCGAACGTGGCGGCCGCCACCTCCAGCCGGGCCGCGTCGCCGCGCGCGCCGGGCAGGGCCAGGCCGAGGGCGAACCGGGCGCGCCTGACCAGCTCGCCGTTGAGGCGTCCGAGGCGTTCCTTGACGGAGCCGTGCGTGTCGGCCTCCCGGGACAGGATGCGCCGCATCGCGGGCGAGGCGCGCAGCGGCAGGACGCGCGCGAGTCTGGACAGCGTGCCCGCCAGGTCGCCCGGCACGGCGTCGACCTGGTCGTTCTCCTCGACGTGCGTGCGCTCGTCGACGAGGGCGACCAGTACGTCGATCTTGCGCGGGAAGTACTGGGAGATCAGGTCGCCGGGGACCTTCGCGAGTTTGGCGATGACCGTGGTCGGGGTGGCCGCGTAACCGCCGCACGCGAAGAGCTCCTCGGCCGCGTCCAGGATGCGGGTACGCACGTCGTTCAGGATGCCGGGGTGCCCCTCGTTCAAGATGCGCGTGCGCCCGTCGTCCGGGATGCCCGGACGCCCGTCGTTCAAGATGCGCGTGCGCCCGTCGTCCGGGATGCCCGGGTGCCGGTCGTCCGGAATGCGCGTGCGCCCATCGTCCGGGATGCCCGGGTGTCCGTCGTTCAAGATGCGCGTGCGCCCGTCGTCCGGGATGCCCGGGTGCCCATCGTCCAAGATGCGCGTGCGCCTGTCGTTCAGGATGCGGGGGTGCGCGTCGTTCAGGTTGCGCGTGTGCGCGTCACCGCTCATCACAGCTCCGCACCATAGCCCCACCTGCGGCCCGATCGCCATCTCCCGGGAGAGGGAGAGGGAGAGGCCGGTGCCGAGCTCTGCTCGGCCCTTTCGCCGAGCCCTCGTCGCCCCCGCCCGTCCGAGTCGGTGATGTAGCATGTGAGACGAAATTGTCTCAAACAATACGTAGGTGTCCATCATGGCAGCGACACGTGACCAGATCATGAAGGCCGCGATCCAGCACCTCAACGAGAGCCCGGCCGCGTCCATGGCCCAGCTCGCCGAGGCGGTCGGGATCAGCAGGGCCACCCTGCACCGCCACTTCAGCAGCCGCGACGACCTGATGCTGGCCCTCGCCCACCGCGCCCACGACCAGTGGGAGGACCTGCAGACGAGCAGCGGCATGGTGGCCGCCACCGCGTCACAGGACCGGGCGGCGCTGGAGCGAGCGCTGAAAGCGCTGCTGGAGGGCCTGATCGAGGTGGCCGACGAGTACGGGTTCGGCCTGACCGACGACCGTCTCGCCACTCACCCCGAGCTGAAGCGGCGCGCCGACGAGCTGGAGGAGCGCGAGGTCGTCTTCTACGCCGCCGCCCAGCGCGCCGGCCTGCTGCGGGCCGACCTGCCGGCCCGCTGGATCAGCAACACCGTGTTCGGGCTGCTCGTGGCCGTACGGGAGAGCCTGCGCAACGGCGACGTCGCCCGCCGGGACGTGGCGAGGCTGCTGCTCGACACGTTCCTGCACGGCGCCGCACCCGAGAAGGAGCGAGCATGACGATCACCACGCCGGCCGTCCCGACGAGGAGGCGATGGGCGGGCCTGGCGGTGCTGTCGGCCAGCGTGCTGCTCGTCGTCATGGACATGACCGTCCTGAACGTCGCCCTGCCCGCCATCTCGGCGGACCTGCGGCCGGAGTCCATCGAGCTGCTGTGGATGGTGGACGCGTACGCGCTGGTCCTGTCCGGGCTGCTCGTCACCGTGAGCGCGCTCGGCGACCGGTGGGGCCGCAAGCGGATGCTGATGACGGGGTTCGCGGTGTTCGGGCTGGCGTCGACGACCGTGCTGGCGGCCGACAGCCCGCTGGAGGTGATCGCGGTACGGGCGCTGCTCGGCGTCGGCGGCGCCATGATCATGCCGTCCACGCTGTCCATGATCCGGAACCTGTTCACCGACCCCGCCGAACGCGCCAAAGCCCTCGGCGTGTGGTCGGCCATGGCCGCCGTCGGCGCCGCACTGGGGCCGCTCGTGGCCGGGGTGCTGCTGGAACACTTCAGCTGGCACGCCGCGTTCCTCGTGAACGTGCCCGTCATGGTCCTCGCCATCGCGTTCGGCCTGTTCCTGCTGCCCGAGTCCAAGAACCCGAGGCCCGGACGCTGGGACGCCCTGGCCACACTGCTGTCCATGGCCGGCATGGTCGCCCTCGTCTACGCGATCAAGAACTTCGGCAAGTACGGCCTCACCTCCCCCGGCGCTCTCGTGGCGAGCGTGGTGGCGGTGGTGGCGCTGGGCTGGTTCGCGGTGCGGTGCCTGCGCAGGCCCGATCCGCTGCTGGAGCTCCGGCTCTTCCGCAGCGCGCCCTTCTCCGCCGGCGTCGTGACGGCGCTGATCACGTCAATCGCGATGGCGTCCGTATTGCTGCTGCTCGCGCAGTGGATGCAGCTCGTCCAAGGGTACGGGCCGCTGGAGGCCGGCGTCCGGCTGCTGCCCGCCGCGCTGGCCGCCGTCATCGCCTCACCGCTGGCGCCGTCGCTGGCCGCCCGCATCGGAGCCCGTACGGTGCTCGCCGGCGGGCTGGCCCTGACCGGGGTGGCGTTCCTGCTGCTGTTCGTCGTGCCGGGCCCGCTCGGGTACTGGACCGTCGCGGTCGCCCTCACCCTCGTCGGCCTCGGAAACGGGTCGCTCGCCATCGCCTCGGCCACCATCATGTCCGGCTCGCCACCGGCCAAGTCGGGCAGCGCGGCCGCCATCGAGGAGACCAGCTACGAGCTGGGCGGAGCGCTCGGGGTGGCCGTCCTCGGAAGCGTCGCCGCCGCCGCCTACCGGAGCGAGGTGACGTACTCGGGGCCCGGGGCCGGCGTCGTGCGGGAGTCGCTGGGCGGGGCGCTCGACGTCGCCAAGGAACTGGGGGCGGCGGGCGGACGGCTCGCCGAGCAGGCCACCGCGGCGTTCACCAACTCCCTCACCCTGACCAGCGGGGTCGCGGCGCTGCTGCTGGCGGTGGGGGCGCTGGTGGTGTGGTGGCTCACCCCCCGCCACCTCGACTTGTCCGCCGCCGACCACCACTGACCTGGACACGGGCCCGCCGGGCCGAGGGTGGCACAGGGGGCGGGTGCGTGAGAGGGGTCGGGCGCGCGCGGTCGGGGGCGAGGGAGGCACGGGCCGGTACGGGCGCCCCACGGATGCGAGGCGCTGAGTACGGGGGTCGGGACACGGGGGTGCGGGGGCATCGGGTGCGGGGCGGCGGGCTGCTGGGCGAGCCGAGGCTGGGCGAGCCGAGGCTGGGCGAGCCGAGGCTGGGCGAGCCGAGGCTGGGCGAGCCGAGGCTGGGCGAGCCGAGGCTGGGCGAGCCGAGGCTGGGCGAGCGGAGGCTGGGCGCGTGGGGTGCTGGGGCGAGCGGAGGTTGGGGCGGCCCCGGCGGCAGGTGCAAGCGCGGCCGGAGGGCGCCGATCGTGATGCGGGGTGCCTGACCCGGCGGGCGCTGGGCGACGAGGGGCGGGGCAAGGGCGCAGGGACTCACAAGCGGGGTGCTGGGCGAGGCGAGGCTGGACGCGGGTTGCTAGGCGAGCGGAGGCTCGGGCGGCCCCGGCGGGAGGTACAGGCGCAGGCGTGGGGCGCCGATCGTGACGCAGGGCGCAGAACCCCGCGGCGCGAGCGGCGCGAACCCCGGGGCGGGCGGCGCATGGGTCGCACGGGTTGCGGCGGGTGGGTCGGAGTCGCGCCGGGCGTGGCGAGCGGCGCGGAACTCGGCGTGCGCGGCAGGGGCGCGGGGCCGATCGAGCTGCGAAGGGGTGCGCGAAGCGGGCGCGGCAGCGCGAAGCGGGCGCGGCGGCTGGGGTGCATAACGCGGCGAAAGCGAGGAGGCGCAGCAGCGGGGCCGGCGGGCGAGTGCGGGGTCGGCGGCAGCGGGACGGATGGGAGTGCGGTCGGCGAATGGCCAGCCGCTGGCAGCATGGCGTAGGGACCGGTGGCCCGGCGGCCGGGACGGGAAGGCGTAGGGGCGGGCGGCCCGGCAGCCGGGACGGGAAGGCGTAGGGGCGGGCGGCCCGGCAGCCGGGACGGGAAGGCGTAGGGGCGGGCGGCCCGGCAGCCGGGACGGGAAGGCGTAGGGCGGGCGGCCCGGCAGCCGGGACGGGAAGGCGTAGGGGCCGGTGGCGCGGCGGCCGGGGCGGGGAAGGCGTGGGGGTTAGCGGTCGGGGCCGGCGACCTGGTCGGCGACGCGGCCGATGCGGGCCAGGCGGGCCAGGGCCGGGCGGGCCAGGACCTCGCCGATGTCGTGCAGGGCGACGATGAGCTCCTCCACCCCGTCCAGCGGCATGTCCGGCTCTCTGTTCAGGAGGATTCCGCGGTAGTCCTCCGGGGAGACGGCGCCGCCGGGGAGTTCGATGCGGTCTTCCTCGGCGCGGAACAGCACCGGGACGGACGTGTCGAGGACGAGGGCGAGGGCGGTCAGCTCCGCTGCGGTGAAGGAGCGTTGCCCGCGTTCGGCCTGGTGGACGGCCTGGCGGCTCCATGGCCGGTCGAGGTAGCGACCGAGGGCTTCGCCGAGCTCGGTCAGCGACATCCGGCGTTCGGCGCGCAGCCGGGCGATCTGCCGCCCGATGGCCTCTTCTACCCGCATCCCCACACCTCTCCAGCTTCTCCCCGTATCCTGCACCTCTCCAGCCCACTTGTCATTGTGCAGGATGACACCGACAGTCAGCCATTGACGGACCGTGAGCGTCGCAGTACTGTGTAAATGCAGAGAGTTCCCCGTCAATGTAGTCGATGACATGAGCGATGGTGAGGCGCGAAATGCAGGACATCGTCATTGAGGTGGTCGGACCGGTCGGCGACTGCGCCGTGCTCAAGGTCGCCGGCGAGGTCGACGTGTTCACCGCGCCCAAGCTGCGCGAGCAGATCATCGACCTGGCGGCCAAGGGCACCGTGCACGTCATCGCCGACCTGAGCGCGGTGCAGTTCCTCGACTCGACCGGGCTGGGCGTGCTCGTCGGCGGTCTCAAGCGGCTGCGGACGCAGGACGGCACGCTCTCGCTCGTCATGACCACGGACCGCATCTCGCGCATCTTCAAGATCACCGGCCTGACCGCCGTGTTCGCCTCCCACTCCTCCGTCCACGACGCGATCACGGCCGATCCGCACTGGAAGCAGGTCGTGGAGGGCGCGGCGGGCAGCGTCGCCGAGTGGTGCGGGAGCAACAGCCTGGCGTGATGCCCCAGGGCCGCACCCCCACTGCCACGCCCCCACTGCCACGCCCCCACGGCCGCCCCCCACAGGTCGTCCCCCACGGCTGCCTCTCATGGCCGCCTCTCATAGCCCCCATGGCCCCTCGTCGCCCGCACCACGTGGCGAGGGGGCCGGGCGAGAAAACGCCGTCAGGGGCGGGAGGCGGTGTCGAGGATGGACAGTTCCTCGGCGCTCAGGGAAAGCGCCGCCGCCTCCATCAACGGCCCCAGCTGCGCCAGGTCGCGCGCGCTGGAGATCGGCGCCGTGACCGTGGGCTGGGCGGCGAGCCAGGCCAGCGCCACCGACGCGGGCGCGACCCCCCGCTCCTCCGCCAGCCGCCCCAGCGCCTCCACGGTGCGCGGCCCGTGGGCCGTGTCGAGGTATTCGGCCGCCTTTCCCGCCCGCGGGCTGTCCACGTGCGCGCCGGGCGCGTACTTGCCGGTCAGGAATCCGCGCGCCAGCCCGAAGTACGGCACGCTGGACAGCCCTTCGCGCGCGACGACGTCGCGCAGCTCGCCCTCGTAGTCGCGCTCCACCAGGTTGTACGGCTGCTGCAGCGCGACGTACCTGGCCAGCCCTTCGCTGTCGGAGGTCTTGAGCGCTTCGGTGAGCCGCGGCGCGGAGTAGTTGGACGCCCCGATGTGGCGGACCTTGCCCTCCTGGATGAGCGCGTCGAACGCGGCCAGCGACTCCACCAGCGGCGTGTCGTGGTCGTCCACGTGCGCCCAGTAGAGGTCGATGTAGTCGGTACGCAGCCGCCGCAGCGAGTCTTCGACCGCGGTCCTGATCGTGGCGGGCGCGAGCCCCCGGAGCCCTTCGAGCATGCCGACCTTGGTGGCGAGCACGATCGAGTCGCGGTTGCGCCGCGAGGCCAGCCACTCGCCGATGATCGTCTCGGACGTGGACTCCCCCGTGGCCCAGTAGGGGTAGACGTCGGCGGTGTCGAGGAAGTTGCCGCCGCCGTCGACGTAGGCGTCGAGGATCGCGAACGACGTCTCCTTGTCGGCCGTCCAGCCGAAGACGTTGGTGCCGAGCGCTATCGGGAACACGGACAGGTCCGTGGTGCCTATTGATCTCATCCCGCTATTATCCGCACATCCAACAAGGAGACTGCGATGCGGCCCCGGTTACTCGGATGCCTGGTCGGCGCGGTGATCGCCGCTGGTCTGTGTCTGGCGGTCCTGGTGGTGATGGTCGTGCTGCGGCCCGGCGGGCGGGAAACGCCCCGTCCGCAACCGTCTCCGTCGGCGACCGAAATCGTGGCCGAGCGGCGGCTGGACGAGCGCAGGATGGAGCTGACGATCAGGTCGCGGGCGCTCGACGCGACCACGAAGGTGCGCCTGCTGCTGCCGCGCGGCTGGGAGTCCCGTACCGGCTGGCCGGTGTTGTGGCTGCTGCACGGCGGGCTCGACGACGAGACCTCGTGGACGGCCAAGACGGACGTGGAGGCGCTCACCCGCGACACGGGCGTGCTGGTCGTGATGCCGGACGGCGGCAAGTGCGGCAGCTACTCCGACTGGTGGAACGGGGGCGAGGGCGGCCCGCCGCGCTGGGAGACCTACCACCTGAAGGAGCTGCGGCCGCTGCTGGAGGCGCGCTACCGGGCGGGCGGGCGGCAGGCGATCGCGGGCTACTCGATGGGCGGGCAGGGCGCCATGCTGTACGCGGCCAAGGGGCACTTCGAGGCGGCGGCCTCGTTCAGCGGCGCGCTGCACATCCTGAGCCCGGGGGTGCCGCAGGCGGTGATGGCGGGCACGGCGCTCGGCTGTTTCGGCACCGACTGGAAGCGCATCTGGGGCGATCCGGAGGAGCAGCGGGAGGTCTGGCGCGCGCACAATCCCTACGACCTCGCGGGCGAGCTCAAGGGCGTCCGGCTGTACGTGGCCGCCGGCGAGGGCGACCTGGTGGAGGATTTGGCGAACCGGGCGGCCAGGGCGTTCGCGGGCCGGCTGGAGGAGCTGGGCATCCCGGTTCGCACCCATTTCTACCGGGGCGGGCACAACCACACGTTCTGGCAGCGGGAGCTGCACCGGGCCTTCCCCCTGCTGATGTCCGCGATCGGGGCGAAAACAGTCAGGTGACGCGCCCAACCGGAAGCCGCGACCAGGGAGCCGGTCAGTTGACGCGGTCGACCAGGGAGTGGCACAGGGCGCGCAGCTCGGCCGCGTCGGGCAGGCACGCGTCGAGCACGCCGAGCGCCGACGACAGGTAGCGGTCGGCCAGCGCCCGTGCCCGCTCGCGGCCTCCGGCCTCCTCGACGAGGTGGGCGGCGTGCCGTACGGACTCCTCGTCGCCCGTGCCGGAGGCGAGGACGGCGGCGAGCTCGCGGGCGGCGGGCCCGTCGGAGGCGAGGGCGGCCAGCACGGGGAGGGTCTTCTTGTCGCGCCGCAGGTCGCTGTGGACGGGCTTGCCGGTCAGGCGGGGGTCGCCCCAGATGCCGAGCATGTCGTCGACGATCTGGAAGGCGATCCCGAGGTCGCGCCCGGCCGCCCACATGCGGTCGGCCAGTTCGGGCGCCCCGCCGAGGGCGACGCCCGCGGCGGTGGCGGCGCCGAGCAGGCCGCCGGTCTTGCCCGCGGCCATCTCGGCGTACTCGTCGATGGTGACGGCGTCGGGGCCGCGCCAGGGGCGGTTCTCGAAGGCCATGTCGGCGGTCTGGCCCTGGACGAGCTCGATCAGGGCCGCCGACAGGTAGGGCATCGCCTCGGGCCGCCCGGCGAGCTGGGTGACGGCCAGGGCGAGGAGCGCGTCGCCGGTGAGCAGCGCGGGGCCGACGCCGTACGCCTTCCAGAGGGCGGCGCGGTGCCGGCGCAGCTCGTCGCGGTCGATGATGTCGTCGTGCGCGAGGGAGAAGGCGTGCACCAGCTCGACGGCGACGGCGCCGGGCAGGGCGGACTCGGCGGTGCCGCCGACGGCTTCGGCGCTGAGCATGGTGATCGCGGGCCGCACGCCCTTGCCGCCGTCGCCGGCGCTGGGCCCGCCGTCGGTGTCGGACCAGCCCAGCGCGAACGCGGCCATCCGGGCGCCCCAGGGGTGCAGCACCGACACGGCCTGGCGCAGGGCCGGCTCGAGCAGGCCGCGGCAGCGGGCCATGGTCGTCTCATTGACGGGACGACGGTGATTCAACTGGCGCTCCTACCCTGGGTACGATCTTGAATCTACATGCACAAGCATGTGATACTCCACCCATCGGTTGACATTTGTCAGGGAATGTCCGTGATGTGAGACGTGCACCGTACGCGACGGAAGGATCACCTGTGGCAATCAAGGCTACGGCCGCCACGCCCGCCCCGGTAACCGCACCTCAAGCACCCCTCCGGACGCGGCTCCACCGGGGAGCCCCCTGATCCAGACCCGCACCGATCATCACCACCAGTCACACAGGTACACCGCACCCGGATCGGGGATCGCTGCCATGCCGCACGTCACGGGCACCTTCGCGACCAGTCCTCACGTCGTTCCCACTCATCGGGCCATACCCCGGCTCGTGAGCGACCCGGTCACCGAGCTGGCCAGGATGGGCACCGACGCCTCAGGACAGATCGTCCGGCTCCACCTGGGGCCCTTCCGCCCCTACCTCGTCTCGCATCCCGACCACGTTCAGCAGGTGCTCAAGACGGACTGGACCAACTTCGTCCGCGAGGGCGTGTTCTGGCGCCCGCTGCAGCGCCTGATCGGCCACGAGAGCATCCTCGGAGAGGGCGAGGGCTGGGCGTCGGCCAGGAAGATCCTGCAGCCGCTCTTCACCGCCCGCTACGTGGCCTCGCTGGCCGAGGACATGGCCGACATCATCGCCGAGCGCGTCGCCGGGCTCGGGGACCTCACCCGCGGCGACAGCCCGATCGACGTCGAGCACCACATGACCTCCATCGTCAACCAGGCCGTCATCAAGGTGCTGTTCGGCGGCCGGATCTCCCCCGAGACCGCCGAGTCGCTGGCGCCGGAGTTCGCCACGTGCGCGACCTCCATCGGCTTCCGCATGCTGCTTCCGTTCGCGTCGTACTCGATCAGGCTGCCGGGCGACCGCGCCTTCCTGCGCGCCGCGAAGAAGATCGACGAGATCGTCTACCCCCTCATCGAGCGGGCCAAGCGCGAGAACAACGACGGCAAGGAGGTCGTCTCGGCGCTGCTCACGGCCAGGCTGGAGAAGGAGGGCCGGGCCGACCTGCGGCAGGTGCGCGACGACCTGGTCAACATCTACGGCGCCGCCTCCGAGACCACCGCGATGTCGCTCATCTGGCTCTGGCAGGTGCTGCACGACCACCCGGACGTCAACGCCCGGCTCCAGGAGGAGATCGACCGCGTGGTGGGCGGCGGCCCGGTGCGGCCGTCGCACGTCGCCGAGATGCCCTACCTGCGCGCGGTGCTGCAGGAGCTGCTGCGGGTCTACCCGAACGCGTGGGTCGTGCCCCGCCAGACCGTGGCGGACACGGTGATCGGCGGCGTCCCGGTCAAGGCCGGCTCGCAGGTGCTGATCAGCCCGTACACGACGCACCGGCTGGAGGAGTTCTGGCCCCGGCCGCTGGAGTTCGACCCGGGCCGGTGGACGGACGACACGGGGGAGCGCCGGCACCGCTACGCGTTCATCCCCTTCGGCCTGGGGCCGCACGTGTGCCTCGGCCAGCATCTCTTCTACATCGAGGCGTCCCTGGTGATAGCGAACCTGATGAGCAGGTACCGGCCGGTCGTGGCCAACCCGCAGAAGCTGCGGCCCGTGCCCGGCGGAGCCACGCTGCGGCCCAAACAGAAGCTCTTCCTGCACCTGCAGCCGATCGAACGGAACCGCGCGGCGTGAGCATCGGCGAAGCACTCGACCTCACCGCGCAGGCGGACGAGCTGGTCACGAGCCTCATGCTCCGGCCGTGGGGGCAGGTCTCGCCCTCGGTGTACGAGACGGGCCGCCTGGTCTCGCTCGCACCGTGGCTGACCGGCCACCAAGAACGCATCGACTACCTGATCAGGACGCAGCGGCCGGACGGCTCCTGGGGCGCGCCCGACGGGTACGGCGTGGTGCCGACCCTGAGCGCCACCGAGGGCCTGCTGGCCGCGCTGACCCGCCGCGACCAGGAGGCGGGCCGCGACCGGCTCGCCGACGCGGCCCAGCGCGGCCTGCGGGTGCTCACCACCTGGCTGAGCGGCCCGCTCGACCTGCCCGACATGCCGGCGATCGAGCACATCGTGCCCTCCCTCGTGGCCCGCATCAACGAGCACGTGGAGGGCTCGCCGGTGCCGTTGCCGCCGGCCATGAGCTACGACGCGCTGCACCTCGTCCGGTCGCGGGTCAGGTCGGGCAAGGAGGTGCCGGAGAAGCTGCTGCACGCGCTGGAGATCGCGGCCGACGCCGCCGCCCAGGCGCCCGGCATCCGGCCCACGCCGATCGGCAGCGTCGGCGCCTCGCCCGCGGCGACCGCCGCGTGGCTCGGCGAGCGGGCGGAGCCCGACGCGCACGAGCCGGCCCGCGGGCACCTGGAGGCGGTGGTCCGGTTATTCGGCGGCCCCGTGCCCGTCGGGCTGCCCATCACCGTGTTCGAGCGGGGATGGGTGCTGAGCTGGCTGCTCAGGGCAGGGGTGACCGTCGACGTGCCGCCCGAGATGGTGGCCGACATCCGGGCGGCCATCGGCCCGTCGGGAACTCCGGCCGGTCCCGGGCTGCCGGCCGACGCCGACACGACGTCCGTGGCGCTGTACGCGCTGGCGCTGCTCGGCGCGCCGCACGAGCCGGAGAGCCTGTGGGCGTTCCGCTCCGGCACCCACTTCGCCACCTGGCCGGGCGAGCAGGGTGTCTCCGTCAGCGTCAACGCGCACGTGCTGGACGCCTTCGGCGAGTACGTCCGCCGCCGGCCGGCCGCCGCGCCGCGGTACGCGCCGGCCATCGGCGAGCTGGCCGCCTGGATCCGCGAGCGCCAGCGGCCGGACGGGAGCTGGACGGACCGCTGGCACGCCTCGCCGTACTACGCCACGGCGAGCTGCGCGCTGGCGCTCGACGCCTTCGGCGGGGAGGCCTCACGCGAGTCGGTGCGCGCGGCGGCCGAATGGGTGCTGGCGACCCAGCGGCCGGACGGCTCCTGGGGCCGCTGGGAGGGCACGGCCGAGGAGAGCGCGTACGCGATCCAGACCCTGCTGCTGACCGGGGCAGCGCGGAGCCGCGGCGGCTGCGCGCGGCGGAGCGCGGGCAGCCGCACCTGGTGGACCCGGCCGGCGGCGAGCACCCGCCGCTGTGGCACGACAAGGACCTGTACGTGCCCAGGGCGGTGGCCCGCGCCGCCGTGATCGCCTCCTCGCACCTGGTCCGGCAGGCGCTGGCGGGCTAGCGGCGATGAGCCTCCGCGTCCGCGGCGAGATCACGCACGGTGTACGCGTGCGTGTCCCTGGCCATGTACCAGCCGCCGCTGAACGTCACGCACCGGTACTGCCCGTCGGCGGCCCACGCCAGCTCGGCGGGCAGGCCCGCGATCGCCGCCGCGAACTCGGCGTTGAGCTCGCGGATGTGCGCGGACACCCGCTCGACCGCCGCCTCGGTGCTCATCCCGGTGCGTTCCAGGATGAGCACCGCGTTCGGCTTGCCCTCGCCGCGCTCCCGCTCGAACGTCCTGACGTCGTTGGCCAGCCGCAGGCACGCCGCGCCCAGGTCGGTGACCGGCTCCAGGGCCCGCCAGGCGCCGGTGCCGGCGGGCTCGGGGTCGCACATGGCCAGGGCCGCCGACCACCACGTGTGGTAGAGGAACGTGACGAGCGCGTTGGGCAGGTACTCCTCGTACGACGGCCACGGCCGGCCGCCCGTCGCCCACACGTGCTCCCTGGCCATGGCCTCGCCGGTGCGTTCGAGCTGCCGGGCCAGCTCCGGCAGGTACGCGGCGGCGCCCTCGTACGTGCGGAACCGCTCGCACCAGGCGTGCCAGGCGTGCACGGCCTGCTCCACCGGCCGGGTCCCGCCGCCCTCAGGCGGCGCACCGGACAAGACGGAGGACAGCTCCCGGAACAGCTCCCCCGCGTCCTGGTCGGTCCCGTCCTGCGCCACCCGGTCCGTGATGTCGTCCACGCCGAACAGGATCGTGCTCAGGGCGCCGAGGTCGGCGATCCGCCGGCGCGGCGCCCGGGGGAACGTGGCGGCGGCCGCCAGGCAGCTGAAGGCCAGCCGGCTGGCGGAGCTGTCGCCGTCGGCGAAGAGGGCGGGGTAGGGGCGCAGGAAATCCCGCACGTCGGGAACGGAGTCAAGGGCCGCTTCCAGGACGGCGCCGCGATCCTGCTCCGGTACGCCGGCCAGCTGGTGCGACCGTTCAAGGAGCTCATCGGCAAGATGATTACGGATGTTGAAATATGCGGACGCAGGGTTGTTCACTAACGAAGAATACCGATTTTCCCCTAATACGGGTCAAACTTAACTATATTAGGTCAAGGCCGTGCCATCTGGGATTGTCGTTGCTTGAGGGGCGCTTTACCCTGCGCTAGAGTTCCTTGATCGATACGATGGCCGGACGATGTCCAGCGTCACGGATGACGGGCGACTGGCAAACGAACATGTGACTTTCACAGGACGGGTATAATGCGCTTCCGCAAGACGCGGCTGCGGACCAAGATCACTGCCATGCTGCTCTCCCTGGCAGCCTTGTGGGTCTTCGCCGCGTGGGTCACCCTCCGCGAGGGGGTCAACCTCCTGTGGGTCTCCCAGCTCGACTCCTCCGTGTCCGCCCCCAGCGACCCCCTGCTCTTCGCCCTGCAACGAGAGCGCCGGCTCTCGCTGACCCGCCTCGGCGACCGGGCCCCCCAGACCCGCAAGGAGCTCGACAAGCAGCGGGCGGAGACCGACACCCTGCACTCCGCCTTCCGCGAGGCGGCCGACACCACCGCCGTGAGCTGGGCCCTCGACGACGAGGGCGAAGAGCGGCTCGCCGTGATGCTCAAGCGGCTCGGCTCGCTCAAGGAGCTGCGCCAGAGCATCGACGCGGGCCGGCTCAACCGCGCGCAGGCCGCGAACGCGTACGACGACGTCATCGACCCCATCTACGACGTCTACGGCTCGCTGGCCACGCTCGACGACAAAGAGCTCGCCAAGGACGTCCGGTCACTCCTGGCACTCAGCCGCGCCCGCGAGCTGCTCACCAGGGAGGACGCGCTGCTGGCCGGCGCGCTCGCCGAAGGCCGGCTGAGCCCCGCCACGCAGGCCGAGTTCGCCCAGGCCGTCGGCCGCTGGCGGATCACCGCCGAGCAGGCCGCGCGGGAGCTGCCCGACTTCGACCGGGCCGCCTACGACAAGCTGATCAAGGGCCAGTCGTCCGTCCGGCTCCAGACCCTCGAGAAGCAGGTCATGGAGCACGACCCCAACTCCCTGACCCTGCCGCTCACGGCCGAGGTCTGGAAGGCGACGACCGAGCGCTTCCTCACCGACTTCAACACGATGGTGCTCGACGCGGGTGACCGCGTGGTCGACCGCACCATCCCCGTCGCCGTCAACGTGATCATCCGGCTCGTCCTGGCCGGCGGTCTCGGGCTCATCGCCGTCGTCGCCTCGATCATCCTGTCCATCACCACGGCCCGCTCGCTGCTCGCCCAGCTGCAGAAGCTGCGCGACGCCGCGCACGAGCTGTCCGACGAGCGGCTGCCCGGCATCGTCGAGCGCATCGGCCACGGCGAAGAGGTGGACGTCGCCAAGGAGGCGCCCGCGCTCGACTTCGGTGACGACGAGATCGGCCAGGTCGGCCAGGCGTTCAACACCGTGCAGCGCACCGCCATCGCCGTCGCCGCCGAGCAGGCCGAGCTGCGCCGCAGCATCCGCGACATCCTGCTCAGCCTCGCGCGCAGGACCCAGGGCCTCGTGCACCGCCAGCTCACCGTGCTCGACGTGATGGAGCGCCGCGAGACCGACCCCGAGGAGCTGAAGGAGCTCTTCCGGCTCGACCACCTCGCCATCCGCATGCGGCGCAACGCCGAGAACCTGATCGTCCTGTCCGGCTCCTCCCCCGCCCGCACGTGGCGCCGCTCCGTCCCCATGGTGGACGTGGTGCGTGGCGCGCTCGCCGAGGTCGAGGACTACACCCGCGTCTCGCTCATGCCCATGGGCGAGGTCGTGCTCGTCGGCCGCGCCGTCGGCGACGTCATCCACCTGCTCGCCGAGCTCATCGAGAACGCCGTGTCGTTCTCGCCGCCGTACACGAACGTGCAGGTCAGCGGCCAGCTCGTGGCCAACGGGTACGTGATCGAGATCGAGGACCGCGGCCTCGGCATGAAGCCCGAGGACCTCGACGCCGCCAACGAGCGCATCGCCGACCCGCCCGAGTTCCGCATCACCGGCACCGCCCGGCTGGGGCTCTACGTGGTCAGCCAGCTCGCCAAGCGCCACGACATCCAGGTCGTGCTCAAGGCGTCCCCGTACGGGGGCACCACGGTCGTGGTGCTGCTGCCGCAGGAGCTCGTCCAGCTCGACCCCACGCCCGACCCGCACGACGGCGGCGAGCGGGAGCGGCTGCCGCGCCGGCAGCCCGCCGTCGCCACCGCCACCCGGCCCACCACGGCTCCCCCGAGGGCCTCGGCCGAGAACGTGCGCACGCTCCCGACCAGGCCCACCCCCGTTCCCGCCCCTGGGCCGCCCCTGTGCCCGCCCCTGGGCCCGCCCCGACTCTCGGCCCCGGCCCCAGGCCGCACCCGCGCCGAGACCCGAGCCCGCGCCCGCCCGGAACCAGAAGCCGAAACGCCAGCCGAACCGGAGCAGCAGTCTGTGACCGAGTTCACACCAGGGGGGCTCCCCCTTCGGGTGCCCCAGGCCAACCTGGCGCCAGCGCTGCGTGACGACACACCCACGCAGCCCGACTTTGAGGAGGACGATGACGAGCGCTCGCCGGAGGAGATCCGCGCGATGATGGGATCTCTCCAGTCAGGCACCCGTCGCGGCCGCTCCCAGGCGGCCAAGATGCTGGAGGACCAGCAAGGAGGTGACGCATGACCCCCACCGCGGGCACCGACCTCAACTGGCTGATGGACGACCTGGTCAACCGGATCAAGGAGGCCGAGCACGCGATCGTGCTGTCGTCCGACGGGCTGCTGATGGCCTCGTCCGCCGCGCTGCAGCGCACCGACGGCGAGCACCTGTCCGCCGTCGCCTCCGGGCTCCAGAGCCTGGCCAAGGGCGTCTCCGACCACATCTCCGCAGGTGCGGTCCGGCAGACGGTCGTGGAGTGGAAGAACCAGTTCCTCATCGTCACCGCCGCCGGCGAGCGGGCCTGCCTGGCCGTCCTGTGCGCCCAGAACGCCGACATCGGCCTGGTGGCGTACGAGATGGCGATGATGGTCGCGCGGGTGGGCCAGTACCTCACCTCCGGCGCGCGCACCGCCGAGGCCGCCGCCAGGAGCGACCGGTGAGAGGCGCGGACGAGCCCACGGACGAGCACTGGGTGGATCCGGAGATCATCCGGCCCTACGTGGTGACCCGTGGCCGTACCCAGCCCGCCCACGGGAGGTTCGACCTGATCTCCATGGCCCTGGCGGTCGGCCCGCCACCAGGGCCCGACGCCGGGCTGGACCCCGAGCACCTGCGGATACTCCAGCTCTGCCGCGAACCCAAGTCCGTAGCCGAGATAGCCGCATACCTGGACCTACCGGCCGGCACCATCCGCGTGCTGCTCGGCGACCTGTTCGACCGCGAACTCGTCTCTGCCCAGGAACCCCGATCCGAGGTGGACATGCACGACATGAAGATGTACAGGGCGGTGCTCGATGGTCTTCGCTCGCTCTGAGCGTCCGCGCCTGCCGACGGCGATCAAGATCCTGGTCGCCGGCGGGTTCGGCGCGGGCAAGACGACGATGGTCGGCGCGGTCTCCGAGACCCGGCCGCTGCGCACCGAAGAGGTGCTGACCGACCGCGGCATCGGCGTCGACGACCTCACCTCGGTGGAGGCCAAGCGCACCACCACCGTGGCCATGGACTTCGGCCGCATCACCCTCGGCAACGACTACGTCCTGTACCTGTTCGGCACGCCCGGCCAGGAGCGGTTCTGGTTCGTGTGGGACGAGCTGGCGGAGGGCTCCCTGGGCGCCGTCATCCTCGCCGACACCCGCCGCCTGGCCGACTGCTTCCCCTCGGTCGACTACTTCGAGCGGCGCGGCACGCCGTTCGTGGTGGCGGTCAACTGCTTCGAGGGGGCGCCGACGTTCGAGCTGGACGAGGTACGGCTGGCGCTGCAGCTCAACCCGTCCATCCCGATCATCATGTGCGACGCCCGCAAGCGGGACTCCAGCCGGGAGGTCCTGATCACGCTCGTCAAGCACTCGGCCCGCCTGCGTGCCGAGCCGGTCGGCAGCTGACCGCCCCCCTGCGCCCGCCCCGCCTGCAGCACCGGGGCGGGCGCGTTCGTTCTCACGGGGCAGCGGCCGTGATGCCGGTCAGCCGCCGTGCGGTGCGGACAGGCCGGCCTTGATGCCGGCCACCCGGCCGTACCCGTCGAACTCCACGACCGCCTCGAAACCCGGCCCCGTGATCCTGCCCTGCTCGCCGGAGAAGTCGGCGCCGAGGCCCGCTTGACCGCGTAGCTGTGCAGGGCGCGCCGGTGATCGGTGAGCCGCAGGCCGGCGAGCGCCTGCTGGATGACGCGCATGACGCGGGCCGGCTCGGGCGGCGGCAGCCGGAAGTCCGGGTGCTCCACCAGGAACGCCGCGCGCGTGCCGCCACCCGCGTCGCCGTTGTAGGAGGTCCACCGGCCCGTCACCGCCTTGGCCGCCTCCGTCAGGAGCCCCGCCGCCAGATGCGCCTCCGTCGGCGCGCCGGGCAGGGCGCTGAACGGGACCTCCGCCGACGCCAGCTCCTGGATGCCGTACTGGAGGCCGAAGTCGCGCAGCCGGGCGGACGCGGCCACCACCGCCTCAGGGAAACCCGACGGGTTCGCCCACGCCCACAGCCACGTGCCCGGGCCGGGGGCGGCGCTGCCGAGCAGGTGGAAGGCGGTGCAGGTGATCGTACGGGTGACGCAGGCGAAGTCGAAGCGCGGCTGCTGGAGGTCCACCTGCCAGCTGTGGCCGCCGAGGACCTCTTCGAGGTGCACCTGGTGCTCCAGCGAGAGCAGGGCGGCGTCGTCGAGCAGGTCGGTGAAGGTGAGCGAATTGTGCACGCCCTGCAGACTAGAGGCTTTCGCCGGGATCGACGGGGTGCGGGCGCGGGAGGACAGTGAAGGGATGAGTGCTTCAAGCGCGGCACCGTCCGGGAAGGCCGCGTCCGGCGGGAAGACTGCCTCCGGTGGGAAGACTGCGTCCGGCGGGAAGGCGGCGTCCGATGGGAAGGCCGCGTCCGGTAGGAACGCCGTGTCCGGTGGGAAGGCGGCGTCCCGGAAGGCGGCCTCCAGGGAGGGTGAGACGGCGCTCGTGCTGGGCGTGCCGGAGGCCGAGCCGCTCGTCCGCCCGTGGCGGCAGCGGGAGATCGGCCTGCCCGCTCATGTGACCGTGCTGACGCCGTTCCTGCCCGCGCCCCGCATCGACGACGTGGTGCGCCGGGAGCTGCGGGCGCTGTTCATGCGGTATCCAGCCGTCGACGTGACCTTCCGCGAGATCCGGCGCTTCACCGGGGAACCCGGGGTGGTGTTCCTCGCGCCGGAGCCCGCCAAGCCGTTCGTGCGGCTGACCGAGGCGGTGACCGGGCGGTGGCCGGGGACGCCTCCGTACGGCGGGCGGTACGACGAGATCGTGCCGCACCTGACCCTGGGTGAGGACGGCGCGGTGGACGAGGCGTGGGTGGCCGGGGAGCTGCCGGTGACGGCGCGGGTCACGGCCGTGTCGCTGCTGGTGCGGGACGCCGGCGGCCACTGGCGGCCGACCGAGGTCTTCCCCCTCGCGTGACGGCTCAGCGGCCGTAGAGGGCGGCCAGGCGGGGCAGGCGGCGGCTCAGCTCATCACGCTGCTCCTCGAAGTCGAAGCCCCAGCCGGGGTCGAGGGCGGGGTAGCGGATCGTGTAGGAGCCGTGGGGCAGCTCCTCGCCGGTCGCCGCCCGGTAGGCGTTGTAGGCGGCGCCCAGCATCGCCTCGCAGTGCTTCTCCGTCCAGTCGGCCGCCGCCTCCTGGATCACCGGCAGGCCGGCGAGACTGTCGGGGTCGGCCACGACCTGCTCGAACACCTCGCGGCCCTGCGTGACCAGCCAGCCGCGGAAGTACTCGAAACCGTCGTCGGAACAGCCGCCGTTGATCATGTAGGCGGCTCCCCAGAGCGGGGCCCGGTAGGAGGCCGTCATGAGATCCCAGAAAGCCTGCTGGGCGGCGATGATCTCGGCGGGCGGGAGGGCCGACAGCCGCTCGGAGAGGCGGGCGGCCACCTCCCACTCGTCCTTGGCGCCGGCGCGGGCGTCTTCGACGAGCTGCCAGTAACGCGTGGTGTCCATGGCAGGCAAGCATGCCAGCCGGGGCCGACAAGAACCGCGGGTGCGCCTACTCCTGCTCGTCCAGGTACGTGTGCAGCGCCGCCGCCCCCCGCAGCATCGCCCGGCCCCGGGCCGACAGCCGCTCCTGCCAGTCGCGCAGCGCGCTCTCCAGCGGCGCCAGGCCGCCCGCCGCCCGTACCTGCCGGATCAGTGGCGCGATCTGCTCCAGCAGGTAGCCGCCCCGGCGGAGCTGGTGAGCGAGCTGGGCGTCGCGCACGTCGGCGGCGCTGTAGACGCGGTAGCCGGTCGCGGGGTCGCGGCGCGGCTCGACCAGCCCGGCCTGCTCCCACTTGCGCAGCGTCGCGGGACGGATGCCCAGCTTCCTGGCCAGCGGCCCGATGAAGGTGACACCGGGCTCCGCCTTGGGCGCGGGTGAAGGGGCGCGCGACGGCTCCGCCGAGGGCGCGGGCGGCGGCACCAGGGAGCGCAGCGCCTGCTCCACCGCCTCCAGCGTGCGCCGGTCTTCGAGGAGCTGGGCGTGGCTCTCGTCGATGAGCCGCAGCGCCTCCTCCGTGGCGCCCTCGTTCGCCGCGCGCATGATCGAGGTGGCCGTGGCGTGCCCGTGCGCCGGCACCAGGGCGAGGAACGCCCGCAACGCCTGCGCGTGCCGGGCCGTGTAGGTGCGGTAGCCGTGCTCGGTGCGCGCGGCGGCGGGCAGGATGCCTGCCTCCTCGTAGTTGCGGACGGCCTGGGTGGACAGGCCGTGCTCGCGCGCCAGGTCCACCGGCCGCAGCCGCCCACGGGGCATGACGTACCTCACCAGGTTGAGGGTCCCGCAGCATCCGAGCGCCGGAACCGATGTCAAAGTCTCAACGGAACCTTCAACGATACCGTAGAAGGCATGACGACATCGCCACCGAAGAGAACGGAAGGGGCTGCCGCCATCCGCGAGGCCGCCTCCATTCGCGAGGCCGCCGCCGACCTCGACGCCGAGGGCGCCGGCGCCGTCACCCGGCTGCTCCGCTCGCTGCCCGCCCGCCCGCGCCTGCTCGGGCTGGGCGAGGCGCTGCACGACGAGCGCCCGGTGCACGAGCTGCGCAACGAGATCTTCCGCGAGCTGGTCGAGCACGAGGGCTACCGCGCGTTCGCGATCGAGAGTGACTGCGTGGCCGGCCTGGTCGTCGATGAGTACGTCCGCACCGGCGCGGGCTCGCTGGACGATGTCATGCGTACGGGCTTCAGCCACGGCTTCTGGGACCGGGAGGCGACACGGGAGCTCATCCGCTGGATGCGCGCCTGGAACGAGAGCCACCCCGACGGCGACCGCCTGCGCTTCTTCGGCTTCGACGCGCCCCTGGAGATGATGAGCGCCGCCGGCCCCCGCCACACCCTCGTCGCGCTGCACGCCTACCTGACGGCGGCCGGCGTCGCCGTCCCCTGCACCCGCGACAGGCTGCTGGCCCTGCTGGGCCCCGACGAGCGGTGGACGAACGAGGCCGCCGCGCTGGACCCGTCCCAGTCGGTGGGCCACTCCCCCGACGTCGCCGAGCTGCGCCTGCTCGCGGACGACCTCGTGCCGCTGCTGACCGTGCACGCACCCCGCCTCATCCCCGCGACGTCCCGGGAGGAGTGGGAACGCGCACATTTGTACGCCCGCACCGCCACGGGCCTGCTGCGCTACCACACGATCATGGCCGACCCGGCGCCGGAACGCGTCGTCCGCATGCTGGGCCTGCGCGACGCCATGATGGCCGACAACCTGGAGGCCATCGCCCCGCACGGCCCCGCGCTCGTCTTCGCCCACAACCGCCACCTGCAACGGGAGGCGAGCCGGTGGCAGCTCGGCGACCTGACGCTGGAGTGGTGGAGCGCGGGCGCCATCACCAGCGCCCGCCTCGGCACCGGGTACGCCTTCCTGGCCTCGGCCCTCGGCACCGTCCCCCACCAGGGCCTCGACCTCCCGGACCCGAGGACGATCGAGGGCATGCTGGCCACGCTGCTGGGCGAGCGCTACGTGCTCGACTCACGCCGACTGACGACGGCGGTGCGTGAGGCGGAACTGATCCAGCGAACGGACACCGCGGCCAACCACGGCTACTTCCCCCTCGACCCCGGCGAGCTGGACAAGACCGACGGGCTCATCTTCCTCAAGAACGTGCGCGCACCGGGACCGGAAGCCCCGTGAGCCAAGGCGCGCGCCGTTTCAGGACAGGAGGGTGCGGGCAGTGGCGAGCCAGCCCTCGCGGGCGCTCGGGTAGCGGGGCGCCCAGCCGGTGGCCGTGCGGAAGCGGGCGTTGCGGACGCGGAGCGAGCGGGTGAGGGAGGTGAGCCGGTCGCCGAAAGCGTAGGCCAGCCGGCCGGGCCCGCGCACCCACGGGACGGCACCGGCGGCGCGGGCGAGGGCGTCCGCGTACGCCCGCTTGGTCAGCGGCTCGTCGTCCACGACGTTGTACGTGCCGCCGGGCACCGCGAGCGCGGCCACCACGGCGGTGGCGGCGTCGGCGAGGTGGATGGAGGAGACGTAGCCGCCGGGACGGCCGAGGACGACGGCGACGTGGTGGCGGGCCTGGGCGAACAGTTGCTCGCTGTGCGCGGCGCCCGGCCCGTAGAACCAGCCGAGGCGCAGCACGACGGCCGCTCCCCCGCCGGTGTCGGCGAAGCGGCGGGCGCTGGCTTCGGCGGCGAAGTTTCCCCTGGTGAGGGGGTAGTGGTCGACGGGAGCGTGCTCGTCGAGCCAGCGGTCGCCGCCGTCGCGGTAGAGCATGCTGACCGACTCCTGCACGAGGCGGGCGACCCCGGCGTCGAGGGCGGCGGAGGCGACGGCGGCGGAGCCCTCCGCGCGTACGCGGTGGTTGGCGCGCAGGGCCTTGGTGCTCATGAAGCGGCTCATGGAGGGGATGGCGGTGGCCAGGTTGATCACGGCGTCGTGCCCCTCGAAGGCGGACGCCAGGCCCGCCCGGTCGAACAGCGACACCCGGACGGGCCGGGCGCCCTGCCGTTCGAGGGCGGCGGCCTTGTCGGGGGTGCGGGCCAGCGCGGTGACCTCGTGGCCGGCCGCGACCAGCGCCGGGACGGCGTGGCGGCCGAGCGCGCCGGTGCCGCCCGCGATGAAGACTCGCATAGTGAGAGAGTACTCTCTTACCATGGCGAGATCCACGCCGGGGGTCACCCGGCAGCGCCTCATCGACGAGGCGGTCAGGTTGTTCTGCACGCGCGGCTACGCGGCCACCTCGGTCGCCGACATCCAGGCCGCGTGCGGGCTGACGACCGGCTCGGGCGCGCTCTACAAGCACTTCCCGTCCAAGCGGGCGCTGCTGGAGGCGGCGGTGCGGCGCAACCTGGAGCGGATCGCGGAGCGGGGCGGCGAGACGGCCGTCGCGACCGGCGACCCGCGGGCCGATCTGGAGCGGATGGCGCGGGCCGTGTGGGAGGTGATCGAGCAGGACCGGGAGCTGATCCGGATCATGCTGCGGGAGTTCGACGGGTTCGGCGAGCTGTTCGAGGGCATGTGGCAGGGGGTGATGGCCGGCGTGTACGCCCAGGGCGCCCGTTGGATCGAGGAGCAGCGGGAGCGGGGCAACGTCGAGTGCGCCGATCCGGAGGCCACCGCGGCCGTGCTGCTGGCCTCCCTCACGTACTACCCGCTGCTCCGCCTCATGATCGGCCACACGCCCGGCGACCTCGGCCCCGAGCGGTTCCTGGCGGCCTGGGCGGAGCACGCGGCCGTCACCCTACGGGTGCGGCCTCACCCGTCCTGACCTCGCCCGCTCCGCCCGTGCCTGCCTCGCCCAGCAGAGCCTGGTCCAGCCCGGCCGGGGCGAGGGCGAGCACCTGCTCGCAGGCGAGCAGCAGCACCCCCGCGCTCCAGGCGTGCGACAGCGTCAGGTACATGCCCTTCGGCTGGAAGCAGTCCGTCTGGTAGTACCGCTCGGTGATCATGCCCCGGTAGGCGTTGAGGTCGCCGTCGGCGGCGGGCAGGAGCTGGCGGAAGCACTCCAGCGTCTCGTACGCCCGCTCCGCGTAGTACGGATCCCCCAGCGCCTCCGACAGCTCGGCCAGCTCGGTCGTGCACACCAGCCCGTACGCGTGCAGGTGCTGGTTGGACGGCGAGGCCTGGTCGGCGCCGCGGGTGGCGAAGCCGTAGCGGCCGAGCGGGGTGCGCGGGCCGAAGCGCACGTTGTAGGTGTAGCGGAAGGTGAGCGTCCAGTCGGCGGCGCGGCGGGCCAGGTCGAGCCAGCGGGCGGCGCCGGTGCGGCGGAACAGCGCCATGTACGCCAGCACGGCCGCGTACCCGTCCTCGGAGGTGGGGGCGAGGTCGACGTCCTCGGGGGCGCCGTAGACGAACTCGTCCTCGACGAAGGAGGCGTAGTACTCCCCGGCCCGCTCGGCCGCCCGCAGGTGGCCGGGGTCGCCGGACTCGGCGAGTGCCGCGATCCAGGTCAGGCCGGAGGCGCCGGACCAGGACAGGACCTCGCCGGTGGCGGCGTGGTGCAGCGTGCCGAGGTTGCCGTCGGGGCGCTGGCGGGCGGCGATCACCCGCAGGTTGGAGCGGGCGGCGGCCTCCCAGGCGGGGTTGGGGCGCAGGCGCAGCGCGCGCAGCAGGAAGAGGGTGGCCTCCCCGAGTGTGCGCGCGTGCAGGGCGTCCTTGACGTGGCTCCAGCTCTGCGACCAGCCCGACTGCCGGTACCAGACGCCCCAGAACGTCCCGGACGGCGACAGGTTGGCGCAGATGAGGTCGATGACCCGTTCGGCGGCGGCGACGTGCTCGGGCCGTCCCCTCCGCAGCCCGTGCTCCAGGAGCGCCGCCGCCCACGGGATCCCGCTGACCCAGCCGACGTGCATGGCCTGCCGGTCCACGCGCTCGCCGTTGGTGCCGCTCACCTCCCTGTCGAACCCGACCGTCTCCAGCAGCACGCCGGGGTCGGGGTCGTAGTGCCAGCGGTACAGGCCCTCGGCGGCGATGTCGGCGGCCTCGGCCACGTCCTGCCACGGCTCGATCGGGGCGGCGGGCAGGCGCAGGTCGCGGTCCTCGCGCAGGAGCGGCGCGTACGCGTGCCGGTCGGGGGCCAGCGCGCTGGTCGCGACCGTCAGGACGTGCGACTCGCCGGGCCGCCACACGTGGGTGGCGGCGCGGGCGGCCAGCGCCAGGGCCGAGCCGTAGTACGTCACCGGGTACTCCCGGTACGGGAACAGCAGCGCGACCGTGGCCCGCCCCGCCTCGTGCTCGATGGCCAGCCCGGTCGGGCCGAGCGGCGACTCCTCGTCCGCGATCAGCGCGGTGCCGCCGGTGTCGCCCCACACCAGCACGGCGGGGGTGGCGGCCCGGTCGGCGCGGAAGCCCCAGCGGGCCGAGACCATCTCCTCGGGGCGGTCGGCGCCGGCCTCGAAGCGGGGGAAGATCCGCTGGCAGGCGGCGGGGCGGTTCTCGCCGTAGAAGAGGCCGGGGATGAGCCACCACGGGTCGGCGGCGGCCACGGACCTGCTCACGCGGACGGTCGCGGCGGCGGGCTCGGCGCCGTCGTACCGGAGGCCGAGGGTCAGCTCGCGGCGGCCGGTGGGGCGCCGCTCGCCCCACTCCCACTCCACGCGGAACGGCCCGGCGGCATCGAGCAGCTCGACCAGCACCTCACCGCCGTCGGGGTCGGCGACCCTGACGGCCTGACCGCCGCTCACCACGGCTCCACGGTGAACGCGCCCCGGCGGACCCCCAGCTCGACCAGGTCCGTCTCCACCGCGGACAGCGGGTCGTCGAGCGGGATCCGGAACGTGCGGATCTCGCTCGGCCCGAAGTCGGCGACGAGCCTGATCCCGGCCATCGGGATGTGCAGCGAGGCGACGGCGGGCCGCCCGGTGGTCTCGACGGCGCGGACGACGAGGTCGCGCGGGGCGTCCTCGTGCAGCTTCACCGCCGTGACCATGACCTGGTCGCCGCCGTCGTCGAGGTAGCCGCGCGCGCTGGGCAGCGGGCCGTCGTGGAAGCTCTCCAGCATCGCCCGCACCGGCGAGCCGAGCAGCGCGGCGCGCCGGGTGAGCCCGGCGGCCCGCCAGTCGCCGGCGTGCGGCACCAGCAGGTACGAGAAGCTATGCGTCCCCTGGTCCTGGAAGGAGTAGTAGCCGTCGGGGTCCAGCAGGCGGGGGTCGTGCCAGGAGTAGACGGGGCTGCGGACGGCGGTGATGCCGATGCTGTGGCTGCGGCCCGGGCTCGGCGGGGAGACGTCGTAGCCGTGCTTGGCGTTGTTCACCACGGCCAGGCCGGCGCGGGCGCCGTCCACGGAGCCGGACAGGTCCACCCACGACTGGGCGGGCTCCTCCGCGCCGTCGATGGGCCTGGTCAGGTGGGCGAACGGGATCTCGTACGTGGCGACGGGGCTCTGCAGCCCGACGGGGAAGCGCAGCTTCATCAGGTGCGCCTGCTCCCGCCAGTCGAGCGTGACCCGCACCTCGACGGCGTCGTCGCCGCCCGCGCCCAGGATGAACTCCTCGGCCATCGTGGAGCGGCCCCACTCGCGCTCGACGCGCAGGCGGGCCCGCAGCGGGCCGTGCTCGCGCAGCACGATGTCGGTGGTGACCATCTCCTCGCCGGGCCAGTCGTAGGAGACGACCCGGTGGCCCCACGTGTCGGTGGGGTCCTCGCAGACCTGGGTGTGCGGGCCGGCGGCGCCGGCCAGCAGGTCGGCGCCGGTGCGCTTGTCGACCAGGCTGGACAGCCAGCCGGTGACCGGGTCGAGCTCCAGGCGGAGCACGTCGTTCTCCAGGTGGTGCTCCGAGGCGAGCAGCGTGCCGCCCGGATGCTGCCCTGGGCCCTGGCGCAGGCGGTAGAGGCGGTAGCCGAGCGCGGGCAGCTCCGCCTGGAAGACGGTGGCGCCGCGCCCCTTGTCGTCGGTGGTGGCGACCGACTGGGTGCGCTGGCACGGCACGTCGGCGCCGTCCGCGTCCACGACGTGCACGCCGTTGGGGGCCAGGCCGTACTGCATCTCGACGCGGGTCGTGACCGGCCACGGGTGCGGGTTGAACACGACGACCGGCTGGGTGCCGCTCTCCTGCGGCACGGAGATCTCGCGGGCGATCACGTTGTGCGCCCTGGTGATGATCCGCTTGGAGATCGCGACGGCCTCGCCGAGCTGGTCGCGGGCGTCGTCGTAGGCGGGCTCGATGGCCGAGCCCGGCAGCACGTCGTGGAACTGGTTGAACAGCACCTGCTTCCACGCCCGCTCCAGGTCGGCGCGGGCGTCGTGGCCGGCGACGGCGGC
Source organism: [Actinomadura] parvosata subsp. kistnae (assembly GCF_900323885.1). GTDB lineage: Bacteria > Actinomycetota > Actinomycetes > Streptosporangiales > Streptosporangiaceae > Nonomuraea > Nonomuraea composti. The sequence goes on from NZ_OOHJ01000015.1 coordinate 558,287, forward strand.
CCACCGCTCGGCCGACAGCACCGCCGCCTGCGCGCGGCGCTGCCACGCCTTGATGCCGGAGTGCGCGGAGTAGCAGCCGGCCGCGTGGTGCTGCAGGTCGTCGCGCCACACGGGCAGCTCCGCCAGGCCCTGCTCGCCGAGCCGCTTGGTCATCTCGTCGAAGTAGCGGCGCGGGGACGACATCGTCAGCTCCCCGAACGTGCCCATCCGGTCGTAGCGGTGGATGGAGTCGATGTTCGCCTTCGTGGGGCCGCCGCCGTGGTTGCCCACCCCGTAGAAGATCATCAGGTCGCCGAGCGAGCGGTCGAGCTGGCCGAGCGCCTTCTCCGTCTGCCCGGCCACCTCGCCGGGCGGGCTGCAGTACTCGAACGGGATCCGGTAGGCCAGCACCCGGCTGCCGTCGGGCGCCTCCCACCAGAACATCGTGCCGGGCAGCTCGCTCTCGTGCGGGCCGGGCCGCAGGAAGCAGTACGAGTCCATGCCCTGGCCTCGCAGGATGGCGGGGAGCATGGCGTTGTGGCCGAACGGGTCGACGTTCATGCCGACCGAGGCCGTGACGTCGAACTTCTCCTTCAGGTACCGCTGACCGTACAGGCCCTGGCGGACGAACGACTCGCCCGACGGCATGTTGCAGTCGGGCTCCACCCACCAGCCGCCCGTCATGACCCAGCGGCCCTCGGCCACCCTCTCCTGGATCCTGGCGAACAGCTCGGGGTCGGACTCCTCGACCCACGACAGCAGCACGACCTGGTCGCAGGTGAAGACGAAGTCGGGGTACTCGTCCATGCGGTGGATCGCCGACCAGAACGTGGCCCGCGCCTCCTGGTAGCCCTCCTGCCACGGCCACAACCACACCGGGTCGAGGTGCGCGTTGCCGATCATGTGCAGGGTGCGGGCGGGCGAGGCCACCGGACGGGGCGCCGTCGGGAGATCGCGCGGCCGGCCGCCCGAGGGGGCGTTCGACATCGGGGCCACGCGCCGGGTCATGCGGCCGCCCATGCGTCGACCTTCTCGCTGATCATGTGCAGCATCAGTGTGTGGATCTCCTGGATGCGCGGGGTCTCTGAGCTGGGGGCGAGGAGGAGGTGATCGGCGTGCTCGGCGGCCGCGCCGCCGTCGCCACCGCCGAACAGTACCGTCACCGCGCCGTTGGTCCGTGCGGCTTCGAGCGCGCTGACCACGTTGGCCGAGTTGCCGCTGGTGGTGAACGCAGCCACGACGTCGCCCGGGCGGGCCAGCGCGCGCACCTGCCGGGCGAAGACGTCATCATAGGCGTAGTCGTTGGCGATGCACGTCATAACGGTCGCATCGGTCGTCAGCGTGACCGTGGGCAGCGGGCGGCGGTCGCGCTTGTAGTGGCCGATCAGCTCGCCGGTGAGGTGCTGGGCGTCGGCGGCGCTGCCGCCGTTGCCCATCGTGTAGAGGGTGCCGCCGCGGGTGAAGGTGTCGATGAGCAGGTCCGCGACGCTCTCGACGGCGGGCAGGAGCGCCGGCATGCCGCGCGCGGCGGCCAGGTGGCCCGCCACGTGCTCGGCGAGGACGTCGGTGAGCGGGGGCATCGGGGGAAGATCAGGCATGGGTCTTTCCTGAGGCGAGGTCAGGGGGGCCGGCATCCGGCCGGCCGGGGATCAGGGCGTGGCCGGGATCGGTTGTGGCCGGGGATCAGGTCGTGGCTCCGGTGATGAGGTCGTGGGCGACGGCGCCGGCGCCGACCACGCAGACGCCGTCGCCGAGCCTGGCCAGCTCGAAGCGGGCGGCGCGGGCGGCGGGCGGCATGGCGTCCCTGGCCACGGCGGCGGCGACGGGGTCGAGGAGCCGGGCGCCGGACCGGGTGACGCCGCCGCCGAGGACGACGAGCTCCGGCTCGAACGCGTTCACCAGGTCGGTGAGCGCGGTGCCCAGTGCCCATGTGGTCTCGTTCCACACCTCGACCGCCAGGGGGTCGCCCTCCTCGGCGGCGCGGGAGACGTCCGCGGCCGTGGGCAGCGTGAGGGCCGACAGCGACGAGGGGCGGCCGGCGGCCAGGGCCTCGCGGGCGCGCTCGGCGATGGAGGTGCCGGACGCGTACGCCTCCAGGCAGCCCCGACGCCCGCACGAGCACGGCCGGCCGCCCGGGCGCACCATGACGTGCCCCAGCTCGCCGCCGTTGCCGGCCGCGCCGCGGTGCAGCCGGCCGCCGATGACGGAGCCGCCGCCGACGCCGGTGGAGATGGTGAGGTAGAGCATCGTGCTGGTGCCGCGCCCGGCGCCGTACCGGAATTCGCCCAGCGCGGCGGCCGTGGCATCGTTCTCAAGGGTGGCGGGGACGCCGAACGCCTCCGTGGCCAGCGCGACGACCGGGACGTCGATCCAGCCCGGCAGGTGCGGCGGGCACTGCAGGACGCCGGTGGCGGTGTCGAGCGGGCCGCCGCAGGAGATGCCGACGGCGGCCACCTCGGGCACGCCGGCCTCCGCGATCGCCTTCCTGCCCAGGTCGAACAGCCTGGTCAGGACGGGTTGCGGCCCCTCCTCCCTGCGGGTGGGGGCGGCCTGCCAGCCGTGGATCAGGCCGTCGCCGGTGACCACGCCGGCGGCGATTTTGGTGCCGCCGATGTCGAGGGACAGGACAGCGGGAAGATCGTGCTCCATTGGGCCTCCGTCGGGAACGACTGCCGCAATTCAGGCTGTGACATCGTTCCCACACGGGATCCTAGGACGACCTTTCCCCGTGGGTCAACGCAAAGGGCGCGGAAAATGTCAGAGCGCGGGAGGCGGCGCGGTGGACTCGCGCTCGACGAGCCGCACGTTCAGCACCGTCGTGACGGAGTCGGACTCGGGCCGCTCGATGCGCTCGTCGAGCCGGCGCACGGCGGTCGCGCCCAGGTTGAAGGTGTCTTGCGAGACCGCGCTGACCTGCGGCGAGACCATGCTCATCCACGGCGCGTCGTCGAAGGCGACGAGGCTGATGTCGCCGGGCACGCGCAGGCCCAGCTCGCCGATGGCCCGCCAGACGCCCTCGGCGAGCACGTTGTTGGCGGCGAAGACGGCCGTGGGCCGGTCGGGCCGCGCAGCATGTCGAGCGCGCGGCGGTGCGCGCCGGTGACGTCCCAGCCCGAGGAGACGACCAGCTCGGGGTCGACCTTGATGCCCCCGGCGCTCAGCGCCTCCAGGTAGCCCTGGTAGCGCTCGTAGCCGGTGGTCCAGTCGGTCTCGTCGATGAACAGCGCGATGCGGCGGTGGCCCAGCCCGACGAGGTGGGCGGTGGCGGTGCGGGCGCCGACGCGGTTGCCCACCACGACGCCGTCGGTGGAGCCTGCCGCGAACTGCCGGTCGACCTCGACCACGGGGATGCCGTGGGAGGACAGGTAGGTGGACACGGCCGAGGAATTGGGCGTCACCACCACCCCGGCCACCCGCAGCGCGACCAGCGCCTCGGCGGCCTCGCCCTCCGCCTCGGCCGACAGGCTCGTGTCGGCCAGCACCATCGTGTAGCCGCGCTCGCGCGCCTCCCTGCTGGCGCCGGCGGCCAGCTCCGCGTAGAACGGGTTGCGCAGATCGCTCACCAGCACCCCGACCGACCGGCTGACCTGCTGCTTCAGCGTGCGGGCCATGACGTCGGGCACGTAGCCCAGCTCGGCGGCGGCCCGCAGGACGCGCTCGCGCACGTCGCTGGCGGCGTAGCCGCGCCCCGTCAGCGCCCGGGAGACGGTCGAGCGCGAGACGCCCGCGGCCTCCGCGACATCCTTGATCGTGGGGCGGCGGGAACGGCCGAGGGGGGCGCTGCGCCGTTCTACGGTCATCGATTCCCTTCCGCGACCACGTCGACCAGAGCCTCGGCGTGCTGCCCGAGACGCAGATCGCCGATGGTCAAGTCGACTGCGAGGCGAACGCGGCGTCGCGGGACGGCATCGGCGCCGAGACGGAGATGCACCTGCTCCATACCCCCTCCGGGCAGCCTAAGCGTGACAGAGCCCCGCTCGCGTCTCCAGCCTGGCGGCACCACCGGCTCGACGGTGGCCACGACTTTGTCCGGCCACGGGTTGCGCACGGTGGCCGTCAGCACGACCTCGCCGCCCGCGGGGACGCTCGTATAGTACGGCGTCAGCCGGCACAGCACGCCGTCCGCCCCGAGCCCGAGCCGGTCGAGCGGCAGCAGGTCGTGGTGCAGCGCGACGAGCTCCTCACCGCGTTCGGTGACCATGCGCAGGTAGTCGTCGTCCACCCAGCGGGGCCGCCAGTGGCCGCTGACCAGGAGATCGGGGCGCAGGCGCCGGTAGAGGGCGGCGCTCTTGCGGTAGTCCTCGATCTGGAAGCGGTTCTTGTACTGGAAGTTCAGTATCTCCTGGCGCTCGCCGGGGATGCCCATGCCGTCCTGCTGGTCGCCGGTCACCAGCACGCGGTGCCCGTCCACCTCGAACTCGTACGCCGCCGCGAACAGCGTGTGCCCGGGCAGGTCGTGCACCGTGATGGCGTACTCCCGCCAGCGCACCGTCTCCCCCAGCCCGAGCACCCGGTCGGCGGGGATGGGGTCGAACCACTGGCAGGGCAGGTCGTGGTGGAGCGGCGCGGCCAGGATGGGCGCGATGTGGGAAGGTGCCCAGATCTGCGTGCCCTCGACGTCGCGCAGCAGCGGCATGCCGGCCACGTGGTCGTCGTGGTAGTGGGTGGGCAGGGCGACCTCGACGGTGGTGACGCCGTAGTGGGCGCGCAGCGCGGGCAGGGAGGCCAGCCAGGGGCGGCGCGCCTCGCGGGCGGTGCTCTTCACCAGACCGGTGGACATGTCGTAGCCGAAGTCGAACACCATGGCCGCGCCCGACTCCGACAGCAGCACGTAGCTGTAGGACTGGCTGCTCCTGTTCATCAGCAGGTGCGGGGTGACCTGCACGAACGGGTTGTCGAGCAGGCCGCGCACGTCCCACGGGTGGGGGCGGCGGAAGTCGACGTACCGCTGCATGGCGGCCGACAGGCGCGACAGCGCGTCTTGGGGGTCGCTCATCGGCTCGCCGTGCGAGGGCAGCAGCACGTCGAGCTGCTCCCGCTGGAGCAACTCGGCGCTGAGGACGACCATGGCGGGGCCCTCGTTCTCGGTGTAGGACCACTGGGTGGCGGCCAGGGACCACACCTTGCCGGGGGCGTAGATCAGGTCGCCGGTGAAGGCGGCGCCGCCGACGACGTACGTGACGGAGCCCGGCGTGTGGCCCGGCGTGGGCAGGACGCGCACGTCCACCCCGCCGTATCGGGCCGTCCGATACTCGGGCACCACGCCCGTGATCGCCACCGGCTCCAGCAGGGAGAAGCGGTCGTCGCGGAGGTCGTAGTCGTTGAGGAGCTGGCGGCCCGCCCACATCTCGCCGACCTTCTCGAACAGGTCGCGCTCGACCGGCGGCACGTGGATCGCCACGCCCGCCTCGACCGCCCGGTGCAGCCCCTGCACCTGGTCACGGTGGTGGTGGGTGACGAGGACGTCGGTGATGCAGTCGAGCCCGAGCTGGTCGAGCAGGTCGAGCACCCGCCCCGAGCCGAAGTCGACGGCGATGCCCGTGCGCTCCCCGCCGGGCGCGGCGGGAGCCTTGATGACGTAGACGTGACAGGTGTCTGCGACGCGGAGCACCCCGGGGAGAACTTCGGTGACTTCCATACCCACGGGGCAGGATCCTATCCGGTATCGTTCCCACAATGGATGCCCTGGAGTGGATTGTTCCCTGTCCGAAAAAGGCCGCCCTTGGTACATCGCACCTCGATCTGAGCAAATGCCGGATCCAGGGCGGTCTGGGCACCGACCGCGCCGTCACCGTGCTGCGCCCCCTCCTCCCCACGGAGGAGCCGGACAGCGCCACGGATACCCCCGTGGAGGTGCGGATCGATGGGGACACCGGGCTGCCGCCGGAAGGGTACACGCTGACGGCGGGCGACGGCGGTGTCCTCATCGTGGGAGCCGACGCCGCCGGGGCGTTCTACGGCGCGCAGACGCTCGCCGCGCTGCTCGCCGCCCCGTGCGCCGAGCATCCGGCGTGCGTGCCGGAGACCGACATCAGGGACTGGCCCGACCTGCCGCTGCGCGGCACGATCGAGGGCTTCTACGGCACCCCGTGGACGCACGCCGACCGCCTGGAGCACCTGCGCTTCTCCGCCCGGCACAAGCTCAACACCTACGTGTACGCCCCCAAGGACGACCCGTTCCACCGGGAGCGGTGGCGGGAGCCGTACCCGGAGGAGGAGCTGGCCCGGCTGGCCGAGCTGGTCACCGAGGCGCGCGCGCAGCACGTGCGGTTCGTCTTCGCGCTCAGCCCCGGCCTGTCGATGACCTACAGCGACCCGGCCGAGCGGGCCGCGCTGCGCGCCAAGGCCGAGCAGGTGTGGGAGGCCGGCGTCAGGGAGTACGCGCTGCTGTTCGACGACATCCGGCCCGAGCTGAGCCAGCTGCGCGACCGCGAGACGTACGGCACGGAGGAGGGCGCGAGCGCGAGCGCCCACGCGGCGGTGTGCCGCGACTTCGCCGAGCGGTTCCTCGCCCCCCGGGGCGCGGAGCGGCCGCTGACCATGGTGCCCACCGACTACGCGGGAACGGCTCGCACCGCCTACCGCGACCGGCTGGCCGCCGAGCTGCCCGCCGACGTGCTCGTCTGGTGGACCGGCTCCGACGTGGTGGTGGGCGCGATCCCGGCCTACGACATGACCGCCGCCGCGGCCTCGTACGGGCACCGGGTGGCGCTGTGGGACAACTTCCCCGTCAACGACTTCGACTTCTCCCGGGTCTTCCTCGGGCCGCTGGTCGGCCGGGCCACCGACCTCGACGGCGTGCCGCTGGAGGGCATCACGGCCAACCCCATGGTCGAGTCCGCCGCCTCGCGCATCGCGCTGACCACGGTGGCCGACTACGCCTGGCATCTCGCGGCCTACGACCCGGCGCGCTCGCACCGGCGCGCGATCCGGCTGCTGCCCGGCGCCACCGAGCTGCTGCCGCTGGTGCGGGCGTGCTCGGCGTGGCCGCCCGGCGACGACCAGAGCCCGGCGCTGACCGCTCTGTGCGCGGCGGCGCTGGAGGGCGGGCCGTACGAGGTGCTGCGGGCCGAGCTGACCCGGCTGGCGGAGCTGCCCACGGACGTGCCGGGGCCGATCGCCAGGGAGCTGGCCCGCTGGGTGGCGGCGGCCAAGGACATGGGCACGGCCGGGCTGGCCGCGCTCGACCTGCTGGCCGGGGCGGGCACGCTGGCGGCGGCCGAGGAGGCGCTGGCCCGCGCCGAGTCGCACGAGGCGAACGTGCTGCGCAAGGTGATCCCGCCGTTCGCCCGCCAGGTCCTCGAACGCGTCACCGCCTGAGACACGCACGAGGAAGGGCCCGCGCCGACCGGCACGGGCCCTTCTTGGTGTCATGGGCGCCGGAGCGCCGGCCGCAGCCGTAGCTGGTCAGAGTGACAGCACCTGGCCGGCCGCCCGCAGCTCCTCCTGCAGCGCCGCCACGTCCACGTCCTGCACCGCCTTGCCGCTCCCGGCCGCCCGGGCGGCGGCGAGGCCGGCGGCGTGCCCGAGCATCTGGTACTGGACCTCCATCCGGATGGAGGAGAACGCCACGTGCGAGGCCGACACGCACACGGGCACGACCAGGTTCGCGCACTCCTCCCGCCGCGGCACGATCGCCCCGTACGGGATCCGGTAGGGCGCCACCCCCACCGACAGGTACCCCTCGGTCACCACCATGGGCACCGGGTCGGGATGCTCGTACACGTACCGCCAGGTCCGCTGCACCTCGCGGATGTCGAGGTGGTAGGAGCCCATGGCGATCGTGTCGGGCCACGGCGTCCCCTGGACGAGGTCGTGCTCGGTCAGGTGCGTCTCCCCCAGCATCCGGCGCGCCTCGCGCACGTAGAGCTGGTGCGGCAGGTGCCCGGTGTCGGCGAACTCGTCGGCCGGCAGCCCCCACCGCGCCAGCTCCGCCCGCACCGCGGCGGGCACTTCGGGGTCGGAGGACAGGAAGTACAGCAGGTCCTGGGCGTGGTGGAGGTGGTGCAGGCGGATGCGCTCGCGCCCGGCCGGGTCCGCGTCGGGGTAGGCCCAGGCGGAGCGGTCGAGCACGCTGAGGGAGAACGGGCCGAGCGAGTTGCCGTCGCACTTGCCGTTGGGCAGGTTCGGCTCCAGGCCGACCAGGCGCCCGGCGCGCGGCTCGACGCCCTGCTCGCGCCAGTGGCGGAAGAGCCGCCGCCCCAGCTCCCAGTGCTCCTCGTCGTAGCCGGGCCGCCGCTCGAACGGGATCCGGTCGGGGGCGGTGCTCATGCAGACGCGGTAGCCGTACGACATGACGCCGCCGTCACCGGCGCCCACCTCGGCCATCGGCCCGTCGGCGACCTGCGGCAGCAGCGTGCCGTCGGCGCGGAACGGCGAGATCCACGGCGGGAAGTTGTGCATGCCGGGCACGACCTCGCGCCGCCCGGCGAAGCTCTCCCCGTGCAGGGCGCGGTCCTCGCGGCCGACCCGGTAGGAGACCCCGGCGGCGGCCAGCAGGTCGCCCTCGTAGCTCGCGTCCACGAAGACGCCCGCCGCGTGGTCTCCCGCCGAGACGATCCGCTCGCCCGAGGTGACCACCTCGCCCAGCGGCGCGCCGAACACCACCTCCACCCCGGCCCGCTCCAGCCAGGACAGGAAGATCCGCTCGGCGACGTGCGGCTCGGGCCCCGCGTAGTGCCCGGGGGCGACCCCGTACGCGTCGGCGACCGCCTGGCGGAACTCGGCGGCCATGCCGCCCAGCACCCGGGCGTCCCCGATGTCGGTGTAGCCCAGCCCGCCGGAGGTCATGCCGCCGACGTGCCGGCCCGGTTCGAGCAGCACGGTGTCCAGGCCGCGCCGGGCGGCGGCGACGGCGGCGCACACGCCGGCCGAGGTCGCACCGTACACGACCACGTCGGCCTGTCTCATCGCAGGCCCCACCACGCGGCCACCTGGTCGAGGTCGGCGCCGCTGATCGGCTCCAGGGTGTTGTCGATGCGCTCGACGTAGTAGAGGGCGGGCACGCCGAGATCGGGCTGGGCCTGGGCGTAGGCGAGCCAGTCGGCCCGGCTGGGCATGGGCCACTGGTCGGTGTCGATGAGGTGGTGCGGCAGGGCGTGCGTGGCCACCGCGTGCCGGTAGCGGAGCTGGTCGACGGCGGGCACGAGGTCGCCGCGGGCGTCGTACTCCAGCACGTCGTTGAGCCTGATCATGTCGCTGACGTCGGCGAAGGCCGGGTGCGGGGTGTGCGTGATCATGAGGGCGTCGGGCTTGACCCGCTTGGCGGCGGCGTACATGGTGGTGAGCAGCTCGTGCAGGAGGGCGATGCCCCAGGTGGAGCCGTACGTCTTGAGGTGCGTGCCGCTGGGGCACCACTGGGTGAAGTCGACCTTGAGGCCGTCGGCGCCGAGGTCGCCCAGGAGCCGCCGCATGATGGCGTGGACCCGGCGGCGGTAGGCGGGGTTGGACGGGTCGGCGGCGACGGGGCGCCCGCCGGCGTCCGTCACGCACTCCTCGGGCGGCAGGCCGTCGGCGGACCAGGCGCGCCACCACAGCAGCACGCGCTGCCCGCGGGCGTGCCGGCCGGCGATCCATTCGCGCAGCTGCGGCCACTTGGCCGCGTCGGGCTCGCAGTCGCCGTAGGTGAGCTGCCACCGGTCGTCGATGACGATCGTGCCGGGCACGATGCCGTGCTCCTCCAGCTTGGCCAGCCACTCGTCGTACAGGTCGCGCCGGGACAGCTCGACCGGGGAGACGCCGTCGGCCCTGGCGCACTGGGCGCCCCAGCCGCAGAAGATCGGCTCGCTCCACCATCCGGCCCGCTCGGGGACCGTGTCCGGGGCCAGGCCGTGCTCGACGAGGTCGGCGCGATGCCGGCTGATGGCCTCCCAGGGCGAGGAGGCGGCGCGGAACACGACGGCCGGCGAGGTCCACGAGCCGCGGACCTCGGTGTGGCACTCGTAGTCGAAGCGCAGCAGCGTGCCGCCGTCCACCGGCTCGTACGTCAGCTCGGTGAAGGTCATCGCGGCGATCCCGGCGCGCACGGAGGCCGCCAGCCAGTCGCCTTCGGGGACGGCGGTGGCGCCGGCCGGCTCGTCCTTGCAGAAGGCCAGCACCAGCGGCGGCGGCGAGAAGACGGCGTGCAGGCGGCCGGGCGCGGCGTCGCCGACGACGGTCAGCGCGACCGCCGCGGACACCGGCCGCACGACCCGCACGGGGTGCGCGGGCGTGGGGCTGAAGACGCCGCGCGCGTGGATCGCGGAGCGAAACGTGCCGGCGGCGCGGGTGTTGAGCACGGCCCGGCCGCCCATCAGCGTCACGTCGCCGAGCACGCCGTCGCCCTCGACGCGCACCTCCAGCTCGATCGTCTCGGGCGTGCAGGTCAGCCGCACGACCTTGCTGTCCCATTGGGTGCTGCGCTGCGGGAAGTCGAAGACGGCCCGGCCGTCGCGCTCGACCAGGACGGGCGGGAGCGTCTCGTACGTCTCGTCGCGCCCGCCGCTGGTGCCGACGGAGGCCAGCAGGTTGAGCGTCATCCAGCCGACCAGCTCGGCGCTGGGGTCGGTGCGGGAGACGGTCAGGTGGTAGTGGCCGCTGTCCAGGTGGTAGGCCGTGTCAGTGGTGGTGATCCGCATGGGTTAGCCGAAAGCCTCGATCCTGGGCAGGGCGGGGGCCTGGCCGCCCCCGGCGATGAGCCGGGCGTAGTAGCGCCCGGAGTCCTTGACGGTGCGGGCGCCGGTGGCGTAGTCGACGTGCACGAGGCCGAACCTGGGCCGGTAGCCGAGCGCCCACTCGAAGTTGTCCATGAGGGACCAGTGCAGGTAGCCGCGCACGTCGGCGCCCGCCTCGATGGCCGACTCGACGGCCGCGACGTGGTCGCGCAGGTAGGCGATCCGGCGATCGTCGTGCACCCGGCCGTCGTGGGTGGGGGTGTCGCCGAAGACGCCGCCGTTCTCGGTGATCATCAGTGGCGTGCCGGGGAAGCGGCGGCTCAGCCCGACGAGCAGGTCGCGCAGGGCGCCCGGGTTGATCTCCCAGCCCTCGTCGGTCCTGGCGACGTCGCCGCTGGGCCCGACCACCTTCCAGGGGAACGGGTCCGGCGGGGCGGCGGCCATGACGCGGCGCGTGTAGTAGTTGACGCCGAGGAAGTCGCTGCGCCCGCCGATCGCGGCCTCGTCGCCGTCGCGGACGAAGTCGAGGCCGTGGCCGAGCGCGCGCTCCCAGTGCTCCCGCATGTCGGCGGGGTAGCCGTCGCCGAGCAGCGGGTCGAGGTACCAGCGGTTGACGTAGCCGTCGGAGCCCCGGGCCGCCGCCCGGTCGGCCGCGCTGCCGGTGGCGGGGTCGCAGGGGAACAGGCTGAGCGCCGCGCCGGCCTTCGTGCCGGGGAAGGCGTGCAGCACGTCGGCGGCGGCGCCGTGGCCGAGCAGCACGTGGTGACCGGCCTTGACGGCGGTGCCGAGGTCGGCGACGCCGGGGGCGTGCAGGCCGAGCTGGTAGCCGAGCAACGCGATGATCCACGGCTCGTTCTGGGTGATCCACCAGGTCACGCGGTCGGCCAGCCGGTCGGCGACCGCCTGCGCGTACGAGGTGAAAGCGTTTACGGAAGAGCGCTCGGCCCAGGTCAGGCTCGCCGGCATGTCCCAGTGGTTGAGCGTGAGCACCGGCTCGGCGCCCGCCTCCAGCAGCGCGTCGGTGAAGCGCTCGTAGTGGTCGAGCGCCTTGGGGTCGGCGTGCGCGCCGTCCGGCATGACGCGGGACCAGCCGGTCGAGAAGCGGTAGGCGCCCAGCCCCAGCTCCTTGACCAGCTCGACGTCCTCGCGCCAGCGCACGAACGAGTCGCAGGCCCGCGACCCGTCGCCGCCGCCCTCGACCGCGCCGGGCCGGCGGCAGAACACGTCCCAGACCGACTCGCCGCGCCCGTGGTGGCCCTCGATCTGGTACGCGGACGTGCCCGCGCCCCACAGGAACCCGTCGGGGAAGCTCATCCCTTGCTCCCGGTCGTCGCGATGCCCTTGACGAAGTGCTTCTGGCCCAGGAAGAACAGGATGATCATCGGGATCGTGGTGATCACGCTGGCCGTCATGACGATCTCCCAGTGCCACTCACCGCCGAAGCCGAACTGGTCGAGCAGCGCCTTGAGCCCGCGCGGCACGGTGAACGTGCTGGAGTCGCGCAGGTAGATGAGCGGCCGCATGAGGTCCGTCCAGGCCGCCTGGAACTCGAACAGCAGCGTCACGACGACCGCGGGCCGGCACAGCGGCAGCGCCATCCTGGTGAAGATCGTCCAGTTGTTCGCGCCGTCGATCTTCGCCGCCTCGAACGGCTCGCGCGGCAGGCCCATGAAGAACTGCCGCAGCAGGAAGATGTAGAACGCGCTGCCGAACAGGTTTTGCGCCCACAGGGGCGTCAGGGTGCCGACCATGCCGAGGGAGTTCCAGATGAGGAACACCGGCACCATCGTGACCGCGCCCGGCAGCATCATCGTGGCCAGCAGCACCCCGAACAGGGCGCCCCGGCCCGGGAAGCGGAAGTAGGCGAAGCCCCAGGCCACCATCGCGCTGGTGATCGTCACGGTCACCGCGGCCAGCGCCGTCACCAGCAGCGTGTTGAACATCCACAGCGCCAGCGGCGCCTCCTGCCACACCCTGATGTAGTTGTCGAAGGTGAAGGTCTCGGGCAGGATCCGGTGGTCGAACACCTCGCTGCGCGGCTTGAACGACGCGCTGAGCAGCCAGATGAACGGGTAGATGAACGCGACGGCGAACGCGCTCAGCGCGGCCCACGTCAGGATCTTCCTCAGCCGCTTCACGAGTTCCCCCCTTCGTAGTGCACGAACCGCCTGGTCACCAGGATCTGCACGCCGGTGATCGCCATGATCACGATGAACAGCAGCCAGGCCAGCGCGGAGGCGTAGCCCATGTGCAGGAACTCGAAGGCCTGCTGGAACAGGTAGATCGCGTAGAACAGCGCGGCGTCGTTGCTGTAGGTGGTGTTGCCCGCGCCGAAGAAGGCCGTGTACGCCTCGGTGAAGGACTGCAGGGCGTTGATGCTGTCCACGATGAACAGGAAGAACAGCGTGGGGCTGATCATCGGGACGGTGATGCGCAGCGTGCGCTTCCACCAGCCGGCCCCGTCCACGAGGGCGGAGTCGTACAGCTCCTGCGGCACGCCGCGCAGCGCCGCCAGGATGATGACCACCGACGAGCCCACCGTCCACAGGCTCATCAGCACCAGGCCCGGCTTGACCCAGTCGGGGTCGGTGGTCCAGGCGGGCCCGTCGATGCCGAACACGCCGAGGAAGCTGTTGATCAGGCCGTTCTGGCCGTTGAACAGCATCAGCAGCAGGATCCCGACCGCGACCGGCGGCGTCATCTTGGGCAGGAAGAAGGCCGTGCGGAAGAAGCCGGTGGCCTTGGTGGCGCTGTTGAGCAGCAGCGCCAGCCCGAGGGAGACGACGAGCTGGGTGGGCACCGACATCACCGTGAACAGGAACGTGTTGCGCAGCGCCAGCCCCACCTTCGGGTCCTGGAAGAGGGTGACGTAGTTGTCGAAGCCGATGAACGACGGGTCGTTGATGACGTCGTAGTCGGTCAGCGACAGGTAGGCGCTGTTGATCACGGGCCAGGCGGTGAAGATCAGGAACCCGAGGATCCAGGGGCTGATGAACAGCAGCGCCGCGCGGGTCTCGATGAACCGCATGGACCGCCAGCGCGGCGCCTTGGTGTGCGTTGCCGACATGCTCTTAGTTCGTTCGCTTCGTCCAGTCGGCCCATGCCTTGTCCAGGGCCGCCTGGGCGTCCTTCTGGGCCTTGTCGAGCGCGGCCTGCGGCTCGTCCTGGCCGTTGAGCACCCGGTTCACCGCGCCCTGCCAGGCGTCCTTGAACTCCTTGTCGGCGGGGTTGGCCGGCAGGCTGAAGGTGTTGTCGTTGGCCTCGTAGACGGCCTTGACGCCGGAGTCCCAGGGCTCGCCGCCCGGGGTGAGCATCTTCCTGATCTCCTCGTCGGCCTTGACGTTGCCGGTCAGGATGCCGGTGAACGGCTTGCCCTCGGCCTTGCGCTTGTCCACGCGGGCCTGCGCGGCGGCCTTCCACGACTCGACGAGCGTCATCGTCTTGGCGAAGCGGCAGGCGGCGCCGGGGTTCTTGGCGCCCTTCGGGATCGCCCACGACGAGCCGGAGGAGTAGGCCAGCGGCTTGCCCTCAGGGGTGCGGAAGGTGTCGAAGGCCATGGGGGCCTTGGGCGAGACGTCGTTGAGCACGTTGACGTACCACTGCTCCATCGGCATGGCGCCCAGCGCGTTCTCGGCGTACTGGTTGCCCTTGCCGAAGAAGTCGGCCGAGTCGCGCACGGCCTTGACCTTGGCGAAGCCGCCCTGCGCGTCGTAGATCGAGACGGCGAACTGCAGCGCCTTGACCACCTCGGGGCTGTTGAGCTGGGCGGTCTTACCATCGGCCGACAGCAGGTCGGCGCCGAGCGACTTGGCCCACAGCGGCAGGAACTCCGGCAGCTTGCTGTCGAAGCCGATCACCTGGAGCTTGCCGCCGGGCGCCTTGACCAGCTTCTTGGTCGCGGCGGTGATCTTGTCCCAGTTGGAGCCGTTGACGTCGGCGACCGTCAGGCCGGCCGCCTTGAGCAGGTCGGCGTTGGCCATGGTGATCTGGACCTGGTTGAACTCGGGGATGGCGTACACCTCGTTGCCGAACGTCACCTGGGCGAGCGCGTTCTTGTTGTACATCGAGGTGTCGATCTGCTCCCCCTGGACGCACTGCGTGAGGGGGATGATCGCGCCGCGCGAGGCGAAAGTGCCGATCTGGTCGCGGTTGGCGTAGATGATGTCCGGCGGGTCGCCGGCCGCCACCGCCGACAGGAACTGCTGGATGTCGAGGTCACCCTCGATCAGCTTCACATCCGCGCCCTTGAGCGACTGCTTGGCCAGATCGACGCGGGTCTTGCCGATCTCGTCGGTGGCGCCGAAGCCCATGACCGAAAGGGTGCCCTGGTAGGAGGCACCGGGGTTGAACTGGCCCGCCGAGGGCGCGGGCGCGGCGGCGCCGCCGGTGCCCTTGGCACACGAGGTGAGCGCGAGAGCGAGCGACACCGACAGGACGGACCAGCGGACGAGCGGGGATCTCATTGGGGGTTTCGCCTCCACACTGAACAAGCGGGGCATCAGGCATGCTGATGACGGCCTCACGTGGCGCCAGGCCAGTGTGGCAACGTTCACACATCTGAGAACGTACCCATACCGCCGAAATCCCGTCAACCACTCACTTCACTGCGTTTCTGTCCTGTTAACAAGTACGGCGGTGTGGGACGCCCCACTGGGACGCCCGCACCTCCTGCCCCATCGGCGCTCCCGTACACGCGAGAGGGCCCGGCCGTTGCATCCGGCCGGGCCCTCATTCGGCAAGGCGCCCCGGGGCAGGGGGGTTGGGCGCCTTATATGGAGAAGCGGGCGTCAGTGCCCGAATCAGTGTTCCGTGGCCTTCTCCGCACCGACGCCCGTGAGCGAGCGGACCTCGATCTCGGCGTACTTGGAGGCGTTGTACTCCTTGCTGAGGATCGTGCCGAGCCAGCCGCACAGGAAGCCCAGCGGGATCGAGACGATGCCCGGGTTGCTCAGCGGGAACAGGTCGAAGTCCGCCGTCTTGAACAGCGCCGTCTCGCCGCCGGAGACCACCGGCGAGAAGATCACCAGCAGCAGGGCGGAGACCAGGCCGCCGTAGATGGCCGAGACCGCGCCGGCCGTGTTGAACCTCTTCCAGAACAGGCTGTAGAGGATCGCCGGCAGGTTGCCCGAGGCCGCCACCGCGAACGCCAGCGCCACCAGGAACGCCACGTTCTGGCCCTGGGCCAGGATGCCCAGGCCGATCGCCACGGCGCCGATCACCAGCGCGGAGACGCGGGCCACCACGACCTCCTGGCGCTCGCTGGCCTGGCCGCGCTTGAAGACGTGCGCGTACAGGTCGTGGGAGAAGCTGGAGGAGGAGGCCAGCGTCAGGCCCGCCACCACCGCCAGGATCGTGGCGAAGGCCACGGCGCCGATCAGCGCCAGCAGGATCGTACCGCCCACCGGGCCGAAGATGTCGGCGCCGATCTGCTGGGCCAGCATGGGCGCGGCCGTGTTGCCCGCCTTGTCGCCCGCGACGATCGCGGTCTTGCCGACCAGGGCCGCCGCGCCGAAGCCGAGGACCAGGGTCAGCAGGTAGAAGACGCCGATGATGCCGATGCCCCACAGGACCGACTTGCGGGCGTCCTTGGCGGTGGGGACGGTGTAGAAGCGGATGAGGATGTGCGGCAGGCCCGCCGTGCCCAGCACCAGCGCCAGGCCGAGGCTGATCAGGTCGATCTTGCCGGCCAGGCCCTGCGCCTCGGTGCCGTACTTCAGGCCCGGGATGAGGAAGCTGCCGGGGTTCGCCTTCGGGCCGCTCACCGTGGCGGCCTGGCCGAGCAGGGCCGACAGGTTGAAGCCGAACTTGCCCAGCACCAGCAGCGTCACCAGCGCGGCGCCGCCCATGAGCAGCACGGCCTTGACGATCTGCACCCAGGTGGTGCCCTTCATGCCGCCGAAGACGACGTACACGATCATCAGGGCGCCCACGCCGACGATCGTCCACGCCTTGCCGGCGTCGCTGGTGATGCCGAGCAGCAGGCCGACCAGCGCGCCCGCGCCCACCATCTGCGCCAGCAGGTAGAAGATGCTCACCACGATCGTGGACACGCCCGCCGCCGTGCGCACCGGGCGGGGGCTCATCCGGAACGCCAGCACGTCCGCCATGGTGAACTTGCCGGAGTTGCGCATCAGCTCGGCCACCAGCAGCAGCGCCACCAGCCAGGCGACCAGGAAGCCGATCGAGTAAAGGAACCCGTCGTAGCCGGACAGCGCGATGATGCCGGCGATGCCGAGGAAGGAGGCGGCCGACATGTAGTCGCCGCCGATCGCCAGGCCGTTCTGGACGCCGCTGAACGAGCGGCCGCCCGCGTAGTAGTCGGCGGCCGTCTTGGTCTGGCGGCTCGCCCAGAACGTGATGCCGAGGGTGGCGGCCACGAAGGTGAGGAAGAGGATCATCCCCAAGGTCGTCGAGCTCACTGGGTCTTCTCCTCCACCTCGTGGCGCAGCTTGTCGGCGATCGGGTCGAGCTTCTTCTCCGCGTGCCTGGCGTACGCCCACGCGATGAGGAAGGTGGACACGAACTGCAGCAGGCCGAAGACCAAGCCGACGTTGATGTCGCCGAGCAGCTTGATCCCCATGAATCCGCGCGCCCACCCGGACAGCACCACGTAGAGCAGGTACCACGCGAGGAACGCCACGGTCATGGGGAACGTCCAGCGGCGGAAGGCCCTTTTCAGCTCCTGGAACTCACTGCTCTCCTGCACTTGTTCATAGACCGACGCGTCATGTTCTCTTGTCGTCACGAGACCTCCACTGTGATGCGGATCACGCCCAACGTAAGAGCGCAACCTACCCCTCGTGGAGATCCGTAGGAGGGTTGTTCGGTGAGGCGGTGCCGTCCGGCGCTTAGTTGGGGATGGCCTGCGGTGAAAGGTCTGTATGGCGCGATGAGCGGTCGGCCATCCCTTTCACCCCTTTACGGCTCCGGCGGTCAGCCCCTCCACGATGAAGCGGCGGACGGCGGCGAACAGGACCAGCGTGGGCACGACCGAGACGACCGTGGCCGCCGCCATCGAGCCCCAGTCGATGTCGTACTGGGTGATGAAGGAGTTCATGGCGACCGGGATCGTCTTGGCGTCCTCGCTGTCGATGAACGTGATCGCCAGGAACAGCTCGTTCCAGCACTGCACGAACGCGAAGATGAACGTGGCCGCGATCCCCGGCAGCATGACCGGGATCACCACCCGCACCATCGCCACCAACCGCGAGGCCCCGTCCACCTGCGCGGCCTCCTCCAGCGCCACCGGCACCCGCTCGTAGAAGCCGCGCATAATGATCGTCGAGAACGGCACCAGCATCGCCACGTACACCAGCATCAGCCCCGCCAGCCGGTTGAGCAGGTCGAGGTCGGACATCAGCAGGTAGAGCGGGCCGAGCGCGATGAACAGCGGGATCATCTGCGTGACGAGGAAGGCCAGCATCAGCGCGCCCCTGCCGGGGAAGGCGAAGCGGGCCAGCGTGTAGCCGCCCAGCACGCCCACGACCGTCACCACGGCCGCCGCCACCAGCGAGACCACGAGCGAGTTCAGCAGGTACGCGCCGAAGTCGGCGAACGCGAACAGCTCGGCGTAGTGCTCGAAGGTGACGTTCGCCGGCCAGTAACGCAGCGGCACCGAGAAGATCTCGGGCTTCGGCTTGAGCGAGGTGACGACGATCCAGTAGAGGGGGAACAACGTGATCAGCAGCCAGGCGGCCAGCACGACGGCCTTGGCGGCCAGGGCGAGGCGCCTCATCGGGCCTTCTCGAATCTCGTCGCGTTCAGGTAGAAGATGCTGAAGGCCAGCAGCAGGGCCAGTACGAGCAGGCCGACCGCGCCCGCCCGGCCGTAGTCGCCGCCGATCACCTGCTGGATGAGGAAGGTCGTGACGATGTCGGTGCTGCCCGCCGGGCCGCCGCCGGTCATCGCGTAGATGAGGTCGGGGAAGTTCAGGATCCAGATGATCCGCAGCAGCACGATCAGGGCCAGCGTGGGGCGGATGTGCGGCAGCGTCACGTGCCAGAACTGCCGTGCCCGCGAGGCGCCGTCCACGGCCGCCGCCTCGTACAGCTCCCTGGGCACCGACTGCAGCGCGGCCATGATCATGATGGCGAAGAACGTGACGCCGTACCAGATGTTGGCCACGATGACGGAGGTCATCGCCCAGCCGGACGAGGCGAGGAAGCCGATGCGCCCGTCGATCAGGCCCGCCTTCAGCAGCAGGTCGTTGACCACCCCGAACTGGCCGTTGAACATCCACCGCCACAGCAGCCCGATCAGGAACCCCGACATGGCCCACGGGAAGAACACCCACGCCTGGTAGAGGCCCCTGCCCGGAAGTGCCGGCGCAGCAGCAGCGCCAGCCCGAAGCCGAGGAAGAACTGGAAGAACAGCGAGACGGCCACCCACGTGCCGGTGTTGCGCAGCGCCGTCCAGAAGCGGTCCTCGGCCAGCACGGCGCGGAAGTTCTCAAGGCCGACGAACGGGGTGGAGGTCACGTCGAACAGGTTGTAGCGCTGGAAGGCGATCACCGCGCCGCGGATCATCGGGTAGTACGTGAACAGCGCCACGAACACGACGCCGGGCAGCAGGCACAGCGCGATGAAGCGGGCCCGGCGGACGGTGAACGTCCTCACGAGACCTTCTTGGCCTGGTCGGTCCAGAACGCGTCCCACGACCTGAGCACCTCGGCCGTGCTCTTCTTGCCGGTGATCAGGGCCTGGACGTCCCGGTCGGAGTCCACCAGGAACTGGCTCCAGCCCGGATAGTCCACCGGCCTGATCGTGATCACCTGCTTGGGGTCCTGCTGGGCCTGGAGGTAGGCCTTCCACGCGCCCTGGGAGAACTGCGGGTCGCTCTGGGCCTGACGGGAGATCGGGATGAGCGAGTTGCCCTTGGCGAAGGCGATGCTCTGCTTGGCCTCCGACAGGAACTGCACCAGCGCCACCGCCTCCTTGGGGTGCTCGCTGAAGGAGGTCACGCCCCAGCCGGCGTAGCCGACGGGCTGGTAGGCGTAGCCCGTGGGGCCCTTGGGGATCGGGGCGGTGGCCCAGGCCGTCACGCCGCTCTCCTCGACCGTCTTGATCACCTCGGGGTCCTGGATGAGCATGCCGGTGACGCCCGAGGTGAAGCCCTGCACCATCTCCGGATAGCCCCAGGACACCGAGTCGGGGGGCGACGCCTCCTTGAAGATCTTGACGAAGAGGTCGAGGGCCTGCGCCGCCTCGGGAGTCGAGAAGATCGTGCGCTTGTCCTTCAGGAAGAAGGACTTCTCCGGATTCAACGCGTCGCCGTTGTACGCGCTGATCATCATCACCGCGTAGTCCGCGCCGCCCTTGCCGCCCCGGAAGGAGTAGCCGTACCGGTCGCCGGTGGTCATCTTCTTGCCGGCCTCGTACAGCTCCTGCCAGGTGGCCGGCGGCGTCGTCATGCCGAAGTCCGTACGGTAGAACAGCGTGCGCTGGTAGAACCCGTACGGGATCAGGTACGCCTTGCCCCCGACCTCCACCGCCTTCTTGCGCGCCAGGTCGGTCAGGTCCGCCCAGCCGGCCCAGCCCGTGGTGGGCAGCTCGGCCAGCCAGCCGTTGTTGGAGAAGGACTTGGCCGTGTGGTCGCGCACCTCCAGCACGTCCAGGCCCTTCTTCGTCTGCAGGATCTGGGTGATCTTCTGGTCGGCGCTGTCGAGCGGCGGGGAGACGAGCTCGACGGTGACGCCCGGATGGGCCCGCTCGAAGTCCTTGAGGAGCGACCTGATGAGTTTCGTCCGCTCGGGGCCGGTCAGGCTCTCGATCATCCTCAGCCGGATCTCCCCGGCGGACGGCTCGCCGGATCCGCATCCTGCGAGCACCAGCGTGACGGTGACGGCCGCGGCCGCCAGGACGGGCTTTCTCATGACGAGCCTCCCGCGGGGGTCAGACAGCGCTGTCAATCACGTTAGGCCGCCATTCCCTCCAGGGCCAGACCGAGATCCTTGATCAATGTCTCCGCGGGCTCCAGGCCGACCGACAGCCGGACGAGGCCGACCGGGATCCCCATGGTGGCCCGCACGCTCTCCTCGGTGGACAGCGCCGGCGCGTTCACCAGGCTCTCGAACCCACCCCACGACACCCCGATCCGGAAATGTCGCAATCTGGCGAGGAACGCCCCCACCTCCGGCCGCGACTCCGTGTCCAGCACCAGGCTGAACAGGCTGGAGAAGCCCGACATCTGCCGCGACGCGATCGCATGACCCGGATGCGACGGCAGGCCCGGATGGTTCACCGACCGCACCGCCGGATGGTCCTGCAAGAACGCCGCCACGGCCAGGCCGCGCTCCTGGTGCGCCGCCATCCGTACCGGCAGCGTGCGCAACCCCTTGATCACCTTGGCCGCGTCGTGCGGCGACATCGCGGCGCCGAAGAGCTGGTACTCGGTCAGCGCCAGCGGCCTGATCAGCCGCGCCGGCCCCGCCACCACGCCGCCCACCAGGTCGCTGTGCCCGCCGATGTACTTCGACAACGAGTGCACCACCAGGTCCACCCCCATCGTCAGCGGCTTCTGGAACAGCGGGGTGGACCACGTGTTGTCCATCACCGTCACCAGCCCCCGCTCCCGTGCCCACCCCGTCACCTCCGCGATGTCCACCACCTGGTAGGCCATGTAGGAGGGCGACTCGAAGTACAGTAGGCGGGTGCTCGCCTTGATAGCGCTGTCACCTTCCGCGAGGTCCCTGACATGCGTGTGCGTGACCCCGAACTTCTCCAGGTAACGCAGGAACTGCGTGGTCGGCCCGTAGACCGCCCCGAGCACCAGCACGTGATCGCCCGCCGACACCAGGGAGGAGATCGTCGCCGAGATCGCGCCCATGCCCGACGCGAAACATTTGGCCCGCTCTCCCCGCTCCAGCGCCGCCAGCTTACGCTGGGCGAGATCGACCGTCGGGTTGGTCCCCCGCCAGTAGACGTAACGCTCGTCCTCGTTCCTGACGGCCTCGCCGAGCTCCTCCGCCGTCGCGAACGTGAACACCGAGTTCTCGAACACCGGCGGGTTGACCGCACCCAGCGCCCAAGGCTCGTCCTCACCCAACCGGCCACAGATCCATTCATCATCCATGGGGGCAGACTATGACAACCCGCAGGCCAACCATGGCGGACGTGGCCCGCCAGGCAGGGGTGAGCCTCAAGACGGTGTCCCGGGTCGTCAACCAGGAGCCCCACGTCAGGGCGTCGCTCCAGCGGCGGGTGCAGGCCGCCATCAGCGCCCTCGGCTACCGCCGCAACGAGGCCGCCGCCCGCCTCGCCAGAGGCGCCACCATGCTGACGCTCGGGCTCGTCATGGAGAACATCTCCAACGAGTTCTACTCCCGCCTGGCCGCCGCCGTCGAAGCCGCCGCCGCCGACCACGAGGCCCTCGTCGTGTTCGGCTCGTACGAGGAGAGCGCCGACAAGGAACGCATGCTCATCGAGTCCATGTACACCCGCGGCGTCGACTCCCTGATCGTCGTCCCCTCCGCCGCCGACCACTCCTGGCTGGCCGAGCACGCCGGCCTCACCACCGTCTTCGTCGACCGGGTGCCCGCCGGCCTCGACGCCGCCGACGTGGTGCTGCTCGACGACGTGTGGGGCGGCCGCATCGCCACCGAGCACCTGCTCGCCCGCGGCCACCGCCGCATCGCGCTCATCTCCGACGACGACGGCATCAGCTCCGTCCGCGACCGCGCCACCGGCTACCGCACCGCCCTGACCGCCGCCGGCCTGCCCGCCGACGAGGAGCTGGTCGTCCGCGAGCTGTACGACCCCGCCCGCGTCTCCGGCGAGGTCACCCGGCTCCTCGACCTGCCCTCCCCGCCCACCGCCTTCTTCGCCACCAACAACCGCGCCGCCATCGGCATCCTCCAGGCCCTGCGCGAACGCCCCGAACGGCCCGCCTACGTCGGGTTCGACGACTTCGCGCTGGCCGAGGTGTTCAACCCCGGCGTCACCGTCGTCCGCTACGACACCGCCCGCCTGGCCCGCGCCGCCGTGGACCTCCTCCTCAACCCGTCACCGGCGGCCCGCCGCATCAAGGTGCCGGTGGAGCTCGTCCCCCGCGGCTCCGGCGAACTCCCCCCGCCCTCCTGATCCGGGCCCCAAGATGTGGTCACATCTCCCCCTTCCGCGGCTGAGGCCCGCACCGGGCGGGTAACCACCCCGCTGTACGACGCGCAGCGGGGGTGGACCATGTCCGAGGACGGCACCGGGGCTTCGACCGAGGCCATCGACCCGGACGTCTACCTCGACGTGCCCGTGGTCCTGGTCGACGAGATCACCCTCGACGTGCAGGACCTGCGGGCCAAGGTGTCCCTCCAGGCCGAGGTGCTCGACCTGCTGCGGCTCAGCGTCGGCGCCGACGTCTTCCTCGGCTCCGTCAACCTCACCATCAAGGGCGTCGAGGCGCAGGCGCTGCTGAAGGTGCGGCTGGACAACGTGGCCCGCATCATCGACCGCGTCCTGCAGACCGTCGACGCCAACCCGCAGATCCTGGAGAACCTCACCCGGGGCCTGGGCACCGCCGTCCGCGACCTCGGCACCGGCGCCGGCGGCGCCCTCCGCGACGTCGGCACGGGCGCCGCCTACGCCGTCCGCGACGTCGGCGCGGGAGCCGGCAGCGCGGTCCGAGACGTGGGGGCGGGCGCGGGCGGCGCGGTCCGCGACGTGGGGGCCGGAGCGGGCGGCGCGGTCCGAGACGTGGGCGCCGGAGCGGGCGGCGCCGTCCGCGACGTAGGGGCCGAAGCGGGCGGCGCGGTCCGAGACGTGGGCGCCGGAGCCGGGGACGCGGTCGAGGAGGTCGCACCCGTGACCGGTGACGCGATCCAGGACACCACTAGCACCATCCGGGACGTCGGCGAAGGCGCCACCGAGAACGTCGGCCTTCCGCAGCAGGAGGACCCGGACCCGGCAGCCGCCGACAAGCCGCACCACCACCACCGCTACCACTTCAAACGCCGCCACAACCGCAAGTGAGCACCATCACCATGCCGAAACCAGAGCACCCCACCACCCCGGACGTGGAGATCACCGCCTCCGCCAAGGCCAGGGAGCTCCGCTTCCACGCACCCCCGCAGGTGTCGGTGCACGCGACGGCGGAGCCGACCGGCGAGTGCGCGTGGGGCAGCGACCGCACGAACCTCCCCGACCAGGTCGAGCCGCACGTCACCTACCGCGACATCCACATCGACTTCCGCCTGGCCGCCAGGCTCACGGATCCCCATGCTCTCGCCGACTCCGAGCGACCCACGAACTTCGACCGGCTAGAGGACCCTGCCCCGTTCACCGATCCCAAGCCGCCGTCATCGTAGCCAGCGCGTCCAGTTCGGTCGACGTCATGCCCGCCCGGCCCCGTATCACGCACGCACGCGCGGGCCTGCGTCACGAACGTCCGGCTCGACCTCCCGCACGCCAGGCTCCACGTCATGCACGCGCGGGCCGGCGCTACATCCGGCCTAACAGTTGTCGAGCAGGACCCGACCCAACTCGTCGCGGAGTTCCAAGCTGGCCGTCACCCCGCCGCTCCACCCGCACGCCTGTCATCCCAGCAGACCGAGATACTGTGCGAGGCGCCCCTGGATCTGCGTGAGCAGGTCCTCGCCCAAAGTGCCGGTACGATCCTCCAGCGCGCCGTCTTCAGCAGCGGCTGGACCGCCGGGACCCTGATCCAGCACTTCTTGACGACGCCGCCCTGCCCCCTGCCCAGTTGCACGTCGAAGCGTGTGCGCCGCGAGGTGGATCCGGAGATGGGACAAGCGAGCACGAATGGCCATCCGGCATCAGCGTTGGAATCTCCGCCCGTGACGACCACCACGGGCCGACGCTCGTCATGGACGACCCGTTGCTCCTCCGGAATGAGGCGCACATCCTTGTCAGTGACAAGGTAAACGCCGCCGGCCACGTAAGGGCCCGCCACTATTCCTCCAGCAGGTGCCGGGTCGCCTCGGCTCGGTGTTCGGTGAGCTGCCGGCTCTCCTCGACGAGCCCGTCGACGCTGCCGGGCTCATCCTCGGGCAGAGGATTGTGTCGGGCCCAGGCCCGCAGGCGATCCAGACCGGTGCCGAGGTCGGGGAGCGGTGGCCCGCCGCTCAGATCGAGCCGCGCGTCGGGCAGGCCGCGTGTGATCGCCTCCCGCATCGGCGCCGTCTGGAGCGCGAACTCGTGAAGCTGCCCGGCCGACCATCGCCCGTGTTCAGCGAGCACGGCGTCCACCACTTCGGAAAGGGCGGTGTCGATGACCATCTGCGGTGCGTCGATCAGATGGACGACACCTTCCGTGCACCCGGTGAACGGATCGGCGCGATCTTCGACCTGAATGACGCCGGCTTCACTCAAGCCATGCTCGACCTCCGCGAGGGCACGACTGCACGGCCCTTGGCGACTGGCGCGCCACTCGACTCCCGAGCCGCAGAGGATCCCCTCTTCGGCCGCACGCAGGTCGACGAGATAGAGCAGCCCGGCGAGCTTGGCGCGGCTGAGCCGCACACCAGCGGCGCGGGCCACCGCCAGCAGATAGGCGACGGCCGCTGCTGGACCTGCCAGAGGCGGAGACACCGGCACGAGGTCCAGTGTAGGGACCGCTCTCATCATGACCGCCTCCCATCAATCGAACGCGCGTTTCAATATACCATTACGTGGTCATGAAAATACCGTCAGTGATGACGGTGCTGAAGAACCTTCGCTTGTGCTCAGGACGAGCGGGGCCGCCAGTCGCCGCGGTCGAGGTCGAGGTCCTCCGGGGTGTGCAGCCGGACCATGGTCCTGGCCACGCCGGCCGGCACCCGGTGCGGGGTGAGGAACGACGCGGCCACCATCACGGTGAACGCGATCGGCACCGTCCACGCCGCCGGCTGGGCCAGCAGCGCCCCCGTCAGCCCGGCCTGGGGGCCGCCCACGATCGTCACGAGGACGGCGGCGCAGGCCAGCCCGCCGCCCACGAACAGCCCGGCCAGCGCCCCGGTCGTGGACAGGCGGCGCCACCAGATGCCCAGCACGAGCAGCGGGCAGAACGACGAGGCCGCCACGGCGAAGGCCAGCCCCACCACGTCGGCCACCGGCAGCGCCCGCGCCCACAGCGCCAGGGCCAGCGGCACCGCGACCGCCATCAGGGTGGCGATCCTGAACGAGCGGACCCCGCCCTTGAGCAGGTCCTGGGCGATCACGCCGGCCACGGAGACGGTCAGGCCCGAGGAGGTGGACAGGAAGGCGGCGAACGCGCCCGCGGTGACGAGCGCGGTCAGGAGGTCGCCGAGGGTGCCGCCGATCATGCGCGACGGCAGGGTCAGCACGACGGTGTCGGTGCGGACGAGGTCGGGCGCGTACATGCGGCCGAGCCACCCGTACACGGCGGGCAGCAGGTAGAAGGCGCCGAGCAGCGACAGCACCACGAGCGTCGTGCGGCGGGCGGCCCGCCCGTCGGGGTTGGTGTAGAAGCGGACGAGCACGTGCGGCAGCCCCATCGTGCCCAGGAACGTGGCCAGGATCAGCGAGTACGTCGAGTACAGCCCGTACTCCTTGCTGCCGGCGAGCGGCACCTGCCAGGTGGCGGCGTCGGTGGCGCTCACGCCGGGCGCGCCGTCGGCCTGCCAGGCCATCAGCAGGAACACCAGCGGCACGGCCAGCGCGGTCAGCTTGAGCCAGTACTGGAACGCCTGCACGAACGTGATCGACCGCATCCCGCCGGACAGCACGTTCACCGCCACGACGACCGCGACCAGCAGCCCGCCCACCCACACGGGCGCGCCGGTGATCGTGCGCAGCACCAGGCCAGCGCTCTGGAACTGCGGCATGAGGTAGAGCCAGCCGATCAGGACGACGAGCACGCTGGCGGTGCGGCGCACGGTCATCGACTCGAGCCTGGCCTCGGCGAAGTCGGGCAGCGTGTACGCCCCGGACCGGCGCAGCGGCGCCGAGACCAGCACCAGCAGCACGAGGTACCCGCCGGTCCAGCCGACGGGCAGCCACAGCATGTCCACGCCGAAGGACAGGATCAGCCCGGCGATGCCCAGGAAGGACGCCGCCGACAGGTACTCGCCGCCGATGGCCGAGGCGTTCCAGAGCGGGCTGACCGTGCGGGAGGCGACGTAGAAGTCGGACGTGGTGCGCGAGACCCTGATCCCGAACGCCCCGATGAGCACGGCCGCGACCACCACGACCAGCACCGCCGTCAGGCTCATCCGACCGGCTCCGCGCCGTCCGTCCGGTGCCCGGTCATCGGCGTTCGACCAGCTCGGCGAAGTGCCGCTCGTTGCGCTCGGCCTGGCGGACGTACAGCCAGGCGCCGATGACGAAGGCCGGGTAGATGAGGCCGGCGAGCACCGCCCACGGGAGCGGCACGCCGAGCACGTGCACCTCGCGCAGCTCGGGGATCAGCAGGAACAGCAGCGGCAGCCCGCCGACCACGCACGCCAGCACCGTGCACACGAACAACGCCAGCCGGAACTGGGTGCGCAGGAGGGAGTGCATGTAGACCTCGCCGAGCCGGGTCTGCTCGTCGATCTCCCGGGTGGCGGGGTAGCGGGGGCGCCGGGCGGCGGCGGTGCGCGGGCTGGTGACGGCGACCCGGCGCGGCACGTCGGCACGCCCACGCGAGGCGTCGCGGCGCTCCTGGGGGGCGTCCGGACGCCCCCGCCGCGAGGCGGGACGTCCGCGCGGGACAGGGACGGGGGCAGCGACAGGGGTGACCGCCGTGCCGGGCGCTGTTCGGAGCTCATTCCTGCCTGCCGCCCTTCCTGGCCCGCCGCACCAGCAGGTCGCGCAGCTCGCGCGTGTGCCGGCGGCTGACGGGGATCTCGGTGCTCCCGACCCGTACGGTGCAGCGGCCGGAGTCGATGTGCAGCTCCTCGATGTGCTTGACGGCCACCAGATGGCTGCGGTGCACCCGCACGAACCCGGCCGTCGACCACCGCTCCTCCAGCGTCGCCAGCGGGATGCGGACGAGGTGGCTGCCGCCCGCGGTGTGCAGGCGGGCGTAGTCGCCGTGCGCCTCCACGTACATGACGTCGGCGCTGGAGACGAACCTGGTCACCCCGCCCAGCTCGACCGGGATCGTGTCGCTCTCGCCCACCTCGACCGGCACGTCCGCCGAGACGGCGACGCGCCGGATCGCCTCCGCCAGCCGCTCCGGCCGCACCGGCTTGAGCAGGTAGTCCTCGGCCTTGATCTCGAACGCGTCCACCGCGTGCTCCTCGTACGCGGTCACGAACACCACGCGGGGCGGGTTGGCGAACTGCGACAGCAGCCGCCCGAGGACGACGCCGTCGAGGCCGCGCATCCTGATGTCGAGGAAGACGGCGTCGATGGGCCGCCCGTCGGCGATGGCGCGGTCCAGCAGGCGCAGCGCCGCCGCGCCGTCCCTGGCCGTCGCCACCTCGCCGATCCGCGGGTCGGCGCGCAGCAGGTACGACAGGTCTTCCAGCGCGGGAAGCTCGTCATCGACCGCCAGAACCCGGAGCCCGCTCACATTTCCTCCTCACGACGAGAGTGATGAAAGCACGTAACAGACGTCAAGGCCGTCACAGCCTGGTCACAGCTCCGCCAGGGCTCACCGCCGACGCCGGATGCGGGCCCCAGGACGCCCCCAGGACGTCCTTAGCGGGCGGAGACGCCCGGGTGGTACTTGGGCAGCCGGATGTTGACCTTGCAGCCCGCGCCGCGCGCCGTCTCGACGACCAGGCCGTACTCGTCGCCGTACACCTGGCGCAGCCGCTCGTCCACGTTCGCCAGCCCGACGCCGCCCGCCGGGGTGATCTCGCCGGCGAGGATGCGGCGCAGCCGGTCGGGGTCCATGCCAAGGCCGTCGTCCTCGACGCTGATGCGGCACTCCGCGCCGGCGTCCTCGGCGATGATCGTGATGCGGCCGACGCCGTTCTTGCTCTCCAGGCCGTGCCGGACGGCGTTCTCGACCAGCGGCTGCAGGCACAGGAACGGCACCGCGACCGGCAGCACCTCGGGCGCGATGCGCAGCGTGACCTGGAGCTGGTCGCCGAACCTGGCCCGCTCCAGGATCAGGTACCGGTCGATCGAGCGCAGTTCCTCGGCCAGCGTCGTGAACTCGCCGTGCCGCCGGAAGGAGTAGCGGGTGAAGTCGGCGAACTCCAGCAGCAGCTCCCTGGCCCGCTCCGGGTCCGTACGGACGAAGGAGGCGATCGTGGTGAGCGAGTTGTAGATGAAGTGCGGCGAGATCTGCGCGCGCAGCGCGCGTACCTCGGCCTCCATGAGCAGCGTGCGCGAGCGGTCCAGCTCGGCCAGCTCCAGTTGCGAGTCCACCCAGCCGGCCACCTCCTGCGCCGCCCGCACCAGCCCCGCCGAGGCGTTCTGCCCGTACGCGGCCAGCGCCCCCACCACCCGGTCGTCGGTCGTCAGCGGCACCACCACCGCGTGCCTGATCGGGCATTCCAGCAGGTCGCAGTCGATGGTCAGGACCTGCGTGCGGCCGTCCTTCAACGTGGCCGCCGCATGGTCGAACGCGTGCTCGGCGTGGTGGTCGTCGCCCTCGCCGTCGTACACGAGCAGGCGCTCGCCGTCGGTGATCGCGAGCGCGGCCGAGCCGAGCAGCGCACGCAGGTGCTTCGAGGCCCGCTCGGCGCCGTCGGCGGTCAGGCCCGCCCGCAGCGGCGGCCCGGCCAGCGACGCGGTGTGCAGCGTCTCGAACGTGGCCCGCTCCGCCGGGCTCGTGCCCAGCTCGCGGCGGCCCCGCATGACCCGCCACAGGACGATCGCGGGCACGCCGACGAGCACGGCGACGACGGCCACCCCGACCAGGTACTCCACGCGGCCAGAGCCTAGCCCCTTTCCCGCCCCCGTCGGGCCGGCCACCTCACGCCCCTCTTCCCCCCGCACTCCGGTGCTGTCTTTCTGGGGAGGAGGGGGGTCGGCGCCGCCCTTCAAGGAGAGGACGGCAACGGCCACCCTCCAAGCACAGGACGGCGACGGCCGCCCCTCCGAGCACAGGACGGCGATGGCCGCCCTTTGCGAAGGGCGGCGGGAGCACAGGGCCCTTCGGCGATGGGCATCGGCTGCGACGCAGGCGGCACCCGACGGAGGCAGGGGGAAAGCGGCGCGGGCCGGCGGCAAGGCGCAGCCCGCAGCAGGCGGCAGGCGGCGTGAGCAGGCGCGGGCGCGGGCGCAGTCGCCGGGCAGCAGCTGGGACGCCAGGGCGGCTCTCAGCAGCGGGCGGCAGCCGGCAACGCCAAGGCGGCTGTCAGGGGCGGGCGCCGGGCGGGGCGCATCCCCTGTACCCCTGCCGGCGCGGGGGCGGCGGCTCGGGGTCAGAGGGCC
Source organism: [Actinomadura] parvosata subsp. kistnae (assembly GCF_900323885.1). GTDB lineage: Bacteria > Actinomycetota > Actinomycetes > Streptosporangiales > Streptosporangiaceae > Nonomuraea > Nonomuraea composti. The sequence goes on from NZ_OOHJ01000015.1 coordinate 588,180, forward strand.
TTGGAGATGAGGTCGGTGTAGGACTGGGCCTCTTCGGCCGAGTCGTACTTCGTGCGCGGCCAGAAGAACCCGCGCAGCCCGTCCTTCTTGTTGCGCGGCACGACGTGCACGTGCAGATGGGCCACGCTCTGGCTGATGCGGTTGTTCATGGCCACGAACGTGCCGCCGGCCTGGAGCCCCTGCTCGACGGCCCGCGCCATGGCCTGGACGCGTTGGAAGAACGGCCCGACGTCGGCGAGGTCGGTGAGGGTTTCCACGTGGGTGCGGGGCACGACCAGGACGTGCCCCTTGAAGACCGGGCGGGTGTCGAGGAAGGAGACGGCCACCTCGTCGGAGGCGACCATGTAGGCGGGCCGTTCCCCGGCGATGATCTCGCAGAACAGGTCGGTGCTCACCGACCGACCTTATCCGCCGGCCGGTCGCGGAAGGCGGTCCAGCTCGTCATGTTGGGCCCGGACCATGCGGCGGGGGCGTGCAGGTAGTGCTCGCCGACACGGTCGCGCAGCCGCGCGGGCACGTCCCCGACAAGTACTTTGGCGCCCCGGCAGTGGTAGACGAGCGCGCCCGCGCGCTGCCCCATGGCCATCCACGGCAGCCACGGCGAGACGCGGCACCAGGAGAACACGCACGGCACGTCGGGAATGTCCGACTCGATGTCGGCGGCGGAGGCGAAGAACTGGAACAGCTCCATCGCGCGGTAGGTGTCGCTCGCGGAGTTGTCGGGGTAGTCGGCGACCTTGAGCGGCGACGGGTAGGCGAGGCGCACGTCGACGTTGTAGACGATCTGACCGCCGAGCCGGGTCTCGGGCACCGGGTAGGCGCCGAGCCGCTGGTTGACGGGGTCGTTGAAGACGTGCATGACCTCGACCTCGCGCCCGGTGATCGGGTTGGCCCAGGTGTCGAGCACGTCTCTGGTCTTGGGGTCGAGGTAGAGGGCGGCCTCGCGGGTGAGGAGCTGCCAGCCGCCTTCGGCCTCGACGGCCCTGGCCACGTTGAGCCCCTCGAACCCGAACAGGTGGTGCGGCCCGTCGTCGTCCTGCCAGCCGTAGACGTCGCCGGTCCAGTACGAGATCGTCTCCGCCCCGTCGGAGGAGGCGCGAACGCGGATGAAGTCCATGATCCGCAGCCTAGCCCGTCACTTCGCGACAATGTGTTGCTATGTTAGGGACATGGTGTCGCTAACTGAGGAGACACAGCGCCAGAGCTGGCTCCCCCTCGTCGTCCTGGGCGTCGGCATGTCGATGATCGTCATCGACGCGACGATCGTGAACGTGGCCGTCCCCACGATCATGGCCGACCTCGGCCTCTCGGCCACCGACGTCGAATGGGTGAACTCGATCTACTCGCTGGCCTTCGCCGCCCTGCTCATCCCCCTCGGCCGCGTGGGCGACGTGCGCGGCAGGCGCAGGACGTTCCGGATCGGGCTGGTGATCTTCCTGGCGGCCAGCCTGCTGGCGGCCACGGCGGCCGGCGGGGCGCTGCTGATCGGCGCGCGGGTGCTCCAGGGCGTCGGCGCGTCCATGGTGGTGCCGATGACGCTCGCCGTCGTCAACGCCCTCTACACCGGCACCCGCAGGACGGTCGCGTTCGCCGTCTGGGGCTCCGTCATCGGCGGCATGGCGGCGCTCGGGCCGCTGCTCGGCGGCTGGGTGGTGACGGACCTCGGCTGGCGCTGGGCGTTCTGGGTGAACCTGCCCATCGGCCTGCTCGTCCTGCTCGGCACCCTCAAGGTGCCCGAGTCGCGCGACCCGCGGGCGGGCGGCGCCGACGTGCCCGGCCTGCTGCTGTCGGTGATGGGGCCGTCGGCGCTGGTGTTCGGGCTGATCGAGGGCCAGACGTACGGCTGGTTCACAGCCGCCGACGGCTCCGGCGGGCTGTCGCCGGTGCCGCTCGCGTTCGCGCTCGCCGCCCTCGCGCTGCCCGCGCTCGTCCTGGTCGAACGGGCCAGGGCCCGCGCGGGCCGGCCGGTCGTGCTCGACCTGTCCCTGTTCGCCCTGCCCTCCTTCCGGTACGGTGGCGCCACCGCGATGATCGTGATGCTCGGCGAGTTCGGCCTGATCCTGGTGCTGCCGCTGTTCCTGCAGTCGGCCATCGGGTTCACCGCGTTCGAGACGGGGCTGATCGTGGCCGCGCTCGCCGCCGGCACGTTCCTGGCCGGTGGGGTGGTGCCCAAGCTGCGGTTCGCTCCGCGCGTCATCGTGCGGCTCGGGCTGGCGCTGGAGGCCGGCTCGGCGGTCGCGATCGGCCTGACCGTCTCCCCGTCGATCGGCCCGTGGTCGCTGGTGCCCTGGCTGGTCACGTACGGGATCGGCATCGGCTTCGCCTCGGCCCAGTTGCCGAACGTCATGCTCGCCGTCGTGCCGGCCAGGAAGTCCGGCGCCGCGTCCGGCCTGCAGAGCGCGATCCGCCAGCTCGGCGCCGCGATCGGCGTCGCGGTGCTCGGCGCGGTGCTGGTCACGGGGCTCGGCACCGCCATGAACGACCGCCTGCCCGGCCACCCCGAGCTGGCGCGTGCGGTCCGCGAGAGCGGCGGCACCGCCATCCCCGCCATCCGGGACCCGGCGCGGCACGCGGCGGCCGTCGCCGCGTCCGCCGACGCCACCCGCCGGGTCACGATCGTGACGGGGCTCGTGCTGCTCGCGGGCGTCGGGGCGACGTTCCTGCTGCCCGATACTGGGGGGAGACGACGCGAGGAGGAGTGAGCCCGGGTGCCCAGGATCAACGCGGCCACGGTGGCCGACCACCGTGCCACCCAGCACGCGGCCCTGCTGTCGGCCGCCATGGAGATCCTGGTGGCCGACGGCCCGGCCGCCCTCACCCCGGCGGCCGTGGGGGCGCGGGTGGGCCTGGCCCGCTCCAGCGTCTACCGCTACTTCTCCTCCACCGCCGACATCCTGGCCCAGCTCGTCGAGGACGCCATCCCCCGCTGGGCCGAGCGGCTGGCGGGCGCGACGGCCGGCGAGGCGGGGCCCGCGGCCAGGATCCGCGCGTTCGGGGAGGTCACGCTGTCGTTCGTGACCCATCCCGACTACGCGCTGCTGCGCGCGCTCACCAGCGTGGAGCTGCCCCAGGAGTGCCAGAACCGGCTCGACCAGCTCCACGAGACGCTGATCGCCCCGCTGCGCGACATCGTCGCCGAGGCCGGGCACGAGCGCCCCGACCTGGTGGCGCACCTGGGGTGGGCCATCCTGGGCGAGGCGCAACGGCGGCTCGCGGCGGGCGCGGACCCGGAGCCGACCACGAGCACCACGCTCGCGGTGCTGTGCCGCGCCCTGCTCCCCTGAATTTCGGCCAGCGAGCGCCGGCGACCGGATATTCGTCAGCGGGCGCCGACGACTCCAGCTTTCTCAGCGGGCGCTGACGACGGTCACGGCGAAGATCGCCTCGCCCGACTGCTGTTTGCTCTCCTCCGTCGTGGGCGTCTTGTCCTGCCCGCACCGCCAGCAGTCACGCAGCCTGATCTCGGTCGTGCCCGGCTGCTTGCCGTTGAAGACGAAGTAGGTGGTGCCGCCCGACCCCGGCCCGCCGCCGTCGCTCTCGTGCTCCTCACTGATGAACGAGGCCACCTTCGCGTCGGGCACCTCCACCAGGTCCCAGCTGTCGCCCACGGACGCGTTCTCAGGGACGCTGAGCGAGAACCGCTGCCCGGAGCGCACCTCGACCCGCACGGTCGCGCCCTTGGCGCCCTTGACGACCTTGCCGTAGTCGCTCACCGCCGACCCGCCGCCGCACCCCGCCGTCAGGAGGACGAGCAGGGCTGCGGCAAGCGTTCGGCGTATCACTCTGGAAGGTTATCGGCCTTGGGCGGGTCTCGTGGCACCGCGTACGGCTCCCGCTCGGCCGGCTGCCCTTCGGCGATCCTGCGCTGCCTCATCAGCTCGGCGTCCAGCTCGGCGCCGAGCAGCAGCACCATGTTCGACAGCCAGAGCCAGACGAGGAACACCACGACCGCGGCGAGCGTCCCGTACGTCTTGTCGTAGGAGGCGAAGCGGGATGCGTACAGGGCGAAACCGCCGGAGACGACCACCCACAGCAGCACCGCGAGCAGCCCGCCCGGCGACAGCCAGCGCACGCCCGGCTGGCGGACGTTCGGCGCCGCCCAGTACAGCACCATGATCATGCCGGCGGCGACGAGCGCGAGGACGGGCCACTTGAGCACGTTCCACGCCGTCACCACCGCGTCGCTCAGGCCGAGCGCCGCGCCCGCGGCCTCGGCCAGCTTGCCCGTCAGCGTGACGGCGACGGCGCCCACCGCGAGCAGCACGGTGGTCAGCACCGTCAGCGCGAGCCTGAGCGGGGTCACCTTCCAGAACGGGCGGCCCTCCTCGATGTCGTAGATCACGTTGCCGGCCCTGATGAAGGCGGCCACGTAACCGGAGGCCGACCACAGGGCGACGAGGAGCCCGGCGACGGCGACGATGCTCGCCGTCTGGTTCGTGCCCTGGACCGCCTCGACGCCCTGCTGGATCACGTTACGCACCTCGGCCGGCGCCACCTGGAGCAGGCTGCCCACGACCGCGGCCGCGTCCTGCCTGCCCAGCAGGCGGAACAGGGACACCAGCACGATCAGCGCCGGGAAGATCGACAGCACGGCGTAGTACGTCAGCCCCGCCGCCAGATCCGGCACCCGGTCGTTGCGGAACTCGGCGACCGTCCGCCGTAACACGTGCCACCACGCGCGGCGCGGCAGCTCGGCGGGATGGTCGGGGACAGCTCGGGGGGAACGCATACGATTCCTACTTGGTCATCACCCTGCGGCGCCGCATCATCCGGCGCACCGCGAACGCGGCCACCGCGCCGACCACCGCGATCAGCAGCACGGGCCGCTTCCTCGCCTCGGCGGCGGCGTCCTTGACCTGGTCGGGCGTGCTCTCGCGCACCTTGCCCGCCATCTCCGACGCCTTGCCCTTGACCAGCTCGGCCGCGTCGGCGGCCCGGTCCTTCGCGACCTCGGCGGCGTGGCCCGCGCGGTCCTTGGCCACCTCGGCCGCGTGGCCCGCCCGGTCCTTGGCCACCTCCGCCGCGTGGCCCGCGCGGGCCTTCACGTCGGCCTTGGCCGCGAGCTGGCTGACGGTCTCGCCCATTTCTCTGCGCGTCTCCTGGATGTCCTTGCGCACGTCGTCCTCGTCCTCCTCTTCCTCGTCGTTCCCGCGGCCCGCGCCGCTGCCCAGGGACTCCTCTTCCGTCCGCAGGTGCTCGACCGCTTCGGAACGCTCGTCCTGGATGGGGGCCTCGGGGATGAACGTCTCGTGTTCCTGGCGGGCCGCCTCGGCCCTGCGCGCGTTGTCCGCCGCCTCCGGCCTGGTCGGAGGGACGTTGATGGACTCGCGCTCCGTCGGCGTGCCCACCGTGGCCCGGTGCGCTCCGACGTCACCGGCGTGCTGTTGGCTGTATCCCGGGTCCGTCTCGCTCATCGCCGTGCCCTCTCCTTGACCATGTCGATGTCGGCCTTGACGCTCGCGATGGCCTCCTCGGGGACCGGCGGCGTGGCCCGTTTGACCTCGTTCTTGCCGAAAAGCCCGAGCACGGCGGCGGCGATGAACAGCGCTCCCGCCACGATCGCGGCGGCCGCCCACCCGGGCAGTACCAAAGCGAGGAGCATGACGACGGCGGCCACCAGGGCCGCACCGCCGAAGAACGCGGCCATTCCCGCCGCGCCGAACAGGCCCGCGCCGAAACCGGCGCGCTTGCCCTTCTCCGTGAGCTCCATCCTGGCCAGGCGAAGCTCATCCTTGACGAGCCTGGAGACCTGCTCGGAGAGATCGTTGACCAGTTTGTGAGTGTCGTTCACGACGTTCGCCTCCTCCAATGAGGAAGGCGACTACCCCGACAACCGGGCTTCTATCACCCGGCTGTCACGCGCTCAGCGGCGCTTCTTCGCGGCGGCCTTGAACAGGAACCCCAGCACGGACAGCACCGGGTCCTTCTGGACCTCGCACCAGTTGTCGGGCTGCTTCGGCTTGCTCCACGGGGACGGCAGCTCGCACGAGGGAGCCTGCGGCTTGGGCCGCTCACACCACGATCCGGGAGGGTTCATACCACAATCCTACGCCTTAGGACGGCGGGGCAACAGACGCGATACATCGTCTTTAGCAGATGCCTGCTTCAGGCAGCCGAGGCGGGTCGCCCTCCTTCAACCGGCGGCGGGGCGGCAGATGAGATGCGTGAGGGCGGCCACCGCCCGGTAGGGATCGGTGCTGCCCGCCCGCTCCTCGGCCGCCAGCAGCGCGTCGAGATCGGCGGGAATGGGCGCGTCACGGGGCGCGAGGTCGCTGAACACGCGCACGCCGTACCAGCGCCCCACCTCCAGCCCGTGCCCCGCCAGCCGCCGCGTCAGCTCCCCCAGCCGGTCGGCCCTGGCCGTGACGCCGATCCGGTTCCGGTAACGCGTCTCGTCGAACGCCGCCAGCGCCCCCGCCCAGTCACCCTGCAACCCGGGCCGCATGGCCAGCCCGTCACCGTTGCGCACGAGCAGCGACAGCACCCCGCCCGGCGCCAGCATGCCCGCCAGACCGGCGAGAAGCGGGTCGGGGTCGTCGAAGTACATCAGCACACCATGACAGAGCACCACGTCGAACCCGCCCGGCTCGAACAGCTCCCCCAGCCGCTCCGCCTGGGCCTGCACGGTCCTGACCCGCATACCGGGCTGGATCCCGGCCTCCAGGAGGTCGAGCAGCTCCCGGGAGGCGTCCAGCGCGGTCACCTGGTGGCCCCTGGCGGCCATCCTGAGCGCCTGCGTGCCCTGCCCGGAGCCGACGTCGAGGACGTGACAGGCGGTGGCGGGCAGGTTCTCCGCGAGCTGACGGGTCACCAGTTCCTGACGGACGACGTCGCGCAGCGTGCCCAGCCCCTCACGCCACCTGCTCTCGGCCCCCGAAAACCTCATGCCTCCGACCCTAACCGCCGGTTGTCCACAGCCCGCCCGCGCCCTGCACCGATCTTCCGCGGGGGCGGGTAACCTGCCGGGGTGCTGGTACACGGGGTCTGGACAACGGAGGGGCTCGCCTTCTGGGCGGAAACCACCCCCGCCGACCCCCCGCACCCCGACCCCGCCCGGGGCCCGGCACGCTCAGGTTCGGCCGGCACGCCCCGGCTCCACCCGTTCGCCGCCCCGCTCCCGCCCTCGCCACCACCCTCGGCCCCGACGCCCCACCTCGCGAGGCGCCGGCCACGCCGCACGAGCGGTGGTCGCGGCTGCTGGAGCTGCTGTTGCCCGGGTCGGCGAAGGAGCCGCTGCCCTCGCCCGAGACCGGCCGCATGGCGGAGGTGGCGCGCCCCCGGCTGCGGCTGTGGCGGGTGCCCGCCGTCGTCCCGCCCGCCGACGACGCCCTGCGCGTGCTCGCCGAGCACACCGGCACCGCGACGATGCGCCACTGGGCCGCCGTCGCCGCCTTCGCCCACGATTTGGTACGGCGGGGGCGCGTGATCCCGCAACTCGTGCTCGCCCCCGCCCCCGAGCGTGACGCGAATCGGACAGGCGACGAGATGGCGATGTGGGCGGCCCCCGAGGACGACGCCAGGGCCGTGTGGCGGCCGGTCCTGACGGGGGCCGACGCCGCCTACTTCCGCGACCTGGCCCTGGCCATGCCGCCCGCCTGCCGCACCTCCTCCACCGAACGCCCCTCCACGGAGGTCCAGCTGGAGGCCCTGGAGGCGTTCACCGACGCCCTGGTCCGCCGCACGCTCACCGAGCCCCTGCTCACCAGGCCGCCCCGCACGCTCCAGGAGCGCTGGCTGGCCGCCCTCACCGGCCCCCCGCCCACCGGGGTCGGCGGGGCCTGTCCTGACGTGCCGGAGCTGCGGCGGGAGCTGGAGAGGTGGTACGCGGCGGTGGCGGCGTCCGAGGGGGCGACGCGGGTGTGCTTCCGGCTGCTGGAGCCTGCCGAAGGCGACGACTGGCGGGTGGAGCTGGCGTTGCAGGCCGCCGACGACCCCAGCCTGTACGTCCCGGCCGCGCAGGTCTGGGGCGGGGTGACGGGGCTGCCGGGCAGGCCCGAGCGGGAGCTGCTGACGGGGCTGGGGCGGGCGGTGCGGCTGTACCCGGAGCTGGACCGGGCGCTGCGCGTGCCGGAGCCGAGCGAGCTGGTGCTCGACACGGCGGGCGCGTTCGGGTTCCTGCGGCAGGCGGCGCCGCTGCTGCAGGCGGCCGGGTTCGGGGTGCAGCTGCCCCGCTGGGCGGGCCGCACGCGGCTGGGGCTGAAGCTGACCACCCGCACCAGGAAGCAGCAGTCGGCGGCGGCCGGACAGGGCTTCGGCATGCGGGAGCTGGTCGACTTCCGGGTGGACCTCGCGGTCGGCGACGAGACGATCAGCGAGGCGGAGCTGGCCGAGCTGGCCAGGCTCAAGGTGCCGCTGGTGCGGGTGCGCGGCCAGTGGGTGGAGCTGGACGACCGGCAGCTCAAGGCGGCGTTGCGGGCGGTCGAGGGCGGCCGTGCGGGTGCGGCGAGCGCCGCCGAGATCCTGCGACAGGTCGTGCAGAGCGACGACGAGGAGCTGCCGCTGCTGGAGATCGACGCCGACGGGGTGCTGGGCGACCTGCTGTCGGGGCAGGCCGAGCGCCGCCTCACCCCGCTGGCGACCCCGCCGGGCCTCGATGCCACGCTGCGGCCGTACCAGGAGCGCGGGCTGGCGTGGCTGAGCTTCCTGTCGGGGCTGGGGCTGGGCGGGGTGCTGGCCGACGACATGGGCCTGGGCAAGACGATCACCACCCTGGCCCTCCTCGTCCACGAACGCACCGCCGCCCCGGGCTCTCACACTCCTGAACGTGCCGGCGCTCCGGCGCCCGCGGGTGAGGCCGCCGTGCCCGTGCCGGACGACGGGGTCGGGCCGACGTTGCTGGTGTGTCCGATGTCGTTGATCGGTAACTGGCAGCGGGAGGCGGCGCGGTTCGCGCCGGGGTTGCGGGTGTACGTGCACCACGGCAGCGGGCGTGACGCGGCCGGGATCGCGGAGGCCGATCTGGTGATCACCACCTACGGCACCGCCCAGCGCGACCTGGAGACGCTCAAGCAGTACCAGTGGCGCAGGGTCGTGTGCGACGAAGCGCAGGCGATCAAGAACAGCGGCACGTTGCAGGCCCAGGCGGTGCGGGCCATCCCGACGGGCACGAGGCTCGCGTTGACGGGCACTCCGGTGGAGAATCACCTGGCCGAGCTCTGGTCGATCATGGAGTTCGCGAACCCGGGCCTGCTGGGGCCGCGGTCGCGGTTCAGGACGCGGTTCCAGGAGCCGATCGAGGCCCGGCAGGACGAGCAGGCGGCCACCGCGCTCAAGCGGGCGACGGGCCCGTTCATCCTGCGCCGGCTCAAGACCGACAAGTCGATCATCTCGGACCTGCCGGAGAAGCTGGAGGTCAAGGAGTGGTGCCCGCTCACGACGGAGCAGGCCACGCTCTACCAGGCGGTCGTGGACGACATGCTGGCCAAGATCGACAGCAGTGAGGGCATCGAGCGGCGCGGGCTGGTGCTGTCGGCCATGGCCAAGCTCAAGCAGGTCTGCAACCATCCCGCCCACCTGCTGAAAGACGGCTCGCGGCTGGCCGGCCGGTCGGGGAAGCTGGCCCGGCTGGAGCAGCTGTCGGAGGAGATCCTGGCGGAGGGCGAGAAGGCGCTGCTGTTCACGCAGTACGCCGAGTTCGGCGCGATGCTGCAGCCCTATCTGGCGCAGCGGCTCGACCGGCCGGTGCTCTGGCTGCACGGCGGGCTGCCGAAGAAGACCCGCGACCGGCTGGTGGACCGCTTCCAGCAGGATCCGGAGCCGGCGCTGTTCGTGCTGTCGCTGAAGGCGGCCGGGGTCGGGCTCAACCTGACCGCCGCCAACCACGTGGTGCACGTGGACCGCTGGTGGAACCCGGCGGTGGAGGACCAGGCGACCGACCGCGCGTTCCGGATCGGGCAGCGCAAGAACGTGCAGGTGCGCAAGCTCATCTGCGCGGGCACCCTGGAGGAGCGTGTGGACCAGATGATCGAGCGCAAGAAGGCGCTGGCCGAGCGGGTGGTCGGCACGGGCGAAGACTGGCTGACCGACCTGTCCACGGAGGAGCTGCGCGAGGTGTTCCGCCTGACGGCCGAGGGGGTGGGCTGATGGCCTGGTGGGAGGCCACTCTGCCGGGCACAGCGGGCGAGGTGAGCTGATGGCGTGGTTCGCGGCGAGTGGGCCGATTCGGGTCGAGGGCGGGATCAAGGCCAGGTCGCAGCGGGGCAGTATCGGCTCCGCCTGGTGGTCGCGCCGGTTCATCGACATCCTGGAGCGCGTCTGCGACAAGGGCCGGCTCTCGCGGGGGCGCGCCTACGCCCGCAAGGGGCAGGTGTTGTCGATCGAGCTGGCCGCCGGTGAGGTGACGGCCGCCGTGCAGGGGTCGCGGCCGGATCCGTACGAGGTCGTGGTCAGGATCGAGGCGTACGGCGAGGAGCGCTGGGCCGCCATCGAGGAGGAGATCGCGGCGCAGGCCGTCTACCGGGCCAGGCTGCTGGCCGGTGAGATGCCGGAGGAGATCGAGGAGTTGTTCGCGGCGCTGGGCGCCGACCTGTTCCCGCGCGATCTCGACATGCACTGCTCGTGCCCCGACTGGGGTTTCCCGTGCAAGCACCTGTCGGCGGTGCTGTACCTGCTGGCGGAGTCGTTCGACGACGATCCGTTCCTGGTGCTGGCGTGGCGGGGGCGGACGAAAGAGCAGTTGCTGGGGTCGCTGGCGGAGGAGCGGGGGGCGGATCCGTTGCGGGTGGCGGATGTGCCGTTCGCGGATCGGCTGGCCGATTTCTACGCGCCGGGGGCGACGGCGCACCGGCCGGAGCGGCGGCCGGTGGCGGTGGCGCCCGATCTGCTGTTGCGGGTCTTCCCGCCGCCCGGCGAGCTGGAGAGTGCGCTCACCCCGGCGTACAAGGGGCTTGCGGACGCGTGACGTACGCCCCCTTCGCACTTTCCCTGCCCGCAACCTGCCCGTGACGCACGGAGATTGCTCGGTTACTTTGGGCAGGAGAAGCCGCGACCTAGGGAAAGGGCGGAACCATGGGATTTTCCTGGACCTGAGCCGCTGAAAGTCGGCTGAGACTCAGCGGTCCTCGAAGGCGGCGGGCACCATGACGCGCACTCCGTTCGGAACCACGCGGAGCCGGATCGGAGTGCGCAGCCGCACCTCGCCGTCGACGTCAGCGGCCATCGGGGGGTCGGTCTCCAGCAGCATCTCCCTGCCGACGACGAACGGCCCGCCGGCCAGGCTGCGCCAGCGGCCGGTGGTGGCGCGCAGCAGGGTCTCGCCGAGCAGGCGCAGCTTCTTGCCGGAGCCGAGCTGGTAGGCGACGAGCATGCCGTTGTCGATGCTGATGTCGCGGGCGACCTGCCAGCCGCCGTGGAAGCGGCCGTTGGCGATGTTGAGCTGGTGGGTGAGCAGCTCGTGGCGCTGCCCCTCGACGGTGATGTAGGCGCGGAACGGCCGGTGGTTGGGCAGGATGGTCAGCGCGGTGAGCGGGTAGGCGGGGCGGCCGACGACGCGTTTAAGCCACGGCTTGACCTTGCCGGCCACCTCGACGGAGACGCCGAAGCTGGCCAGGTTCGCGAACGGCCGGTCGTCGGCCATGCCGAGGTCGATGTCGGCGACCTTGCCGGTGGCGAACACGCGGATCGCGCCGGCGAGGTCGAGCGGCAGCCCGAGGCTGCGGGCGAAGTTGTTGGTGGTGCCGAGCGGCAGCACGCCGAGCGCCACGTCGCGGTGGGCGACATGGCGCACGGCCGTGGACAGCGTGCCGTCGCCACCGCCGACGATGAGCAGGTCGGGGTCGGTGGCGAGGGCGGTGTCGAGCAGGTCGCGCAGCTTCTTGGTGTTGTAGACCGACAGCTCCGCCAGCGGGTCGAACCCGAGGTTGTGGATCTGCTCGATCACCTCGAAGTAGTGACGGCGGCCGCGGCGTGAGCGAGTGTTCACCACCACCGCCACCCGGCGATCCCGCCGGATCGCCTCGGTGTGCTCATCTTTGGTGCGCAGTTCGCTCATGGTCATCAATCGTAGGTGCAAAGACTCGCGACCTGAGATCGATCGCCGGACGCGACTGATCTTAGGGGCCGCCGGGGTGGCCGGCGGCCCTCGGACGGGTTACTTCTTCGGGGGCACCACGTGAACGATCGCGCCCAGGTTGCCGGGGAGCGGGCTCACGAGCTTGAACTGCACGCCCAGCGCCTTGCCCTCGTCGCCGGGGTTGCCGGTGCCGAGGACGGAGCCGGCGGCCACCTGGCCGTACAGCTCGGTGGCGGGGGTGCCGTCCTGGTGCACCACGCGGGTGGTGTAGGTCTGGTCGCCCTTGGACGGGACGACCACGGAGGCGTCGGCGTCGCGGAAGTACAGCCCGCCGTCGATCACCTCGAGGCCCGGGTACCAGGTCTTGGCGTCGGTGAAGGTGGAGACGCCCTTCTGCGCGGGCAGGTCCGTGCAGTACGCGCTGAACGGCTCGTCCGGCGCCTCCAGGCACTCCTTGAACGGGTACGTCTTGCCGAACCCGAACGCGGCGTTGGAGGACTGCACCCGGCCCTGGAGGTTCTTCTGCAGCGTCGGGTCCTTCTCCGCGGCCACACCGGTCCTGCGCAGCGGGTCGAAGTGGGAGTCGACGACGAGCAGGCTGCCCTTGGAGCCGAGGCTCGGCGGCTGCCTGAGGCTGTCGCCGAGGTTGTTGTTGATGTACGTCGAGTCGCGGTACCAGACGAGCAGACCGGGCGCGTTGTACTTGATCTTCTGCACCTTCCACGCCCCGTCACGGGAGTAGTCGGTGTCGTAGGTGTACTGCAGGCCCTTGTCGAAGCCGTCGAAGTTGCGCCACTCGGCGAGGTAGAAGCGCTGGATCTCGCGCTCGCCGTTGTTGCGCGTCCAGCCGGTGCCGCTGGTGTTGGTGAACGTGCCGTGCAGCGGCTTCCAGCCGGTGTCGCTCTCGACGTCGTCGCTCCACACGGCGGTGCCGCCGTTGGTGAGCTGGAAGTCGTCCACGTGCCAGCCGCGCGCCTGGAAGGCGGCGTCGGTGTTGTAGGTGAGCCGCAGCTTGATGGTCTGCCCGGCGAACGGCGTCAGGTTCACGTAGTCGTGCCGCCAGGCGCCGCCGGTGTCACCGGTGAGTCCGTACTTCTTGTTGCCGAAGGTCTTGAGGTTCTTGTACGGGTCCGGGTAGTCGTCCGGCGTGCTGACCTCGTTGCCGGCCTCGTCGTAGACCTTCTGCTGGGTCCACGTCTGGCCGCCGTCGGTGGAGACCTCGACGAAGCCGAAGTCCCAGTCCTGCTCGATCTCGTAGTTGTTCCACATCCACAGCTTGAGATCGGTGCCGGCGGGGACGGGCAGGTCGCGCTGCAGGCTGAGGTTGGCCCAGTCCTGGTCGAGGCCGCTCCACCAGGCGTTGGAGCCGCTGTGCACGTCGATCATCTTGAGCGGCGTGGAGGCCAGGTTCACCCGGACGCCGTCCTGGGTGAGCTTGGGCGTGCGCGACGCCTGGCCGACGGTGACGAGCTTGGCGGCGTCACCGGGGTTGAACGTCTTCGGGTTCGCCCAGCCGAGCACCCACTTGTCCCACAGGCCCATGTGGCTCGGCATCGACTGGAAGATCGGGCCGGAGTGGGAGCCGCTGGACATCAGGTCCCAGAAGTCCACGGCGGAGCTGTACTGGCCGGAGGTGTCGTACAGGTCGGGCAGGCCGAGGTCGTGGCCGTACTCGTGGGCGAAGACGCCGACGCCGGAGTCCTCGGGCTGCACGATGTAGTTGGAGATCTTGATGTTGGTGCCGGGCACCTTGTAGCCGCCGGCGACGGCGCTGGAGTGGGCCCAGATCGCGTACGTGCCCTGGGCGCCGCCGTCGGAGGACTTGTCCTTGCCGGCGTGCACGAGCACGAGGTGGTCGATCACGCCGTCGGGCTCGGCGAAGTTGCCGTCACCGTCGGCGTCGGAGATGTCCTCGACGTCGTAGTCCGCCCACGGGAAGTCGGGCTGGGCCTGGGCCAGGGCGTTGACGGTGTCGATGGGCAGCTGCTGGGCGCCGATCGGGTTGTCCGGGTGGCCGGACATGTCCTGGGGCGGGTTGCCGCAGGCGGCGGCGCCGTACCAGGCCTCGGAGTGCGGCACCTTGATCCAGCCGACGGCGGAGCCGGTGACGGAGTAGGCGCCCTTCGACATCTCCTCGTACATCTTCTTCATGGTGTAGCCGGAGATGTCGATGCCGGGCTTGCCGTCGCGCGGGTCCTTCAGGTCGAGGCGGACGCGCTCGGTGATGCCCTTGTCGGTGTAGAGCATCTTGTTGAAGTGCTCGGTGCTGAAGTCCTTGACCCAGAAGGAGTTGTTGTCCTTGTGCGGCAGCGTGGCCGGGTCGGGGATCTGGTTGTGCAGCGGGCCGTTCATGAGCGTGCCGGGCGGCTCGACGACGCAGTCGTCGGCGGCGCCCTGGGTGCTGCGCAGGCGGTTGAAGCCGGAGAAGTCGTCGTTGGCCTGCTCGTTGAACTCGACGAGGACCGTCAGGAGCTTGGCCGTGCGGGTCTGCTTGGTGTTCTTGAAGATCCATTCAGCGGGGTTGCGCCCGGTCCTGATGGCCTGCTCCTCGCGGGCGGCGAGGATGCGGCCGGTCGCCGGGTTGCCGCTGTTGAACTTCCGGTCGAACTTCTGGGCGGGGGTGAGTGAGCGCGAGCGCGCGTCCTCGACCTTGGGCTCCTTCGTCTCGTGGGGGACGGCCGGAGGAGCGTAGTTGATGTAGTAGTCCGCCGCCGTGGGCTGGTAGTTCGCGACGGAGGTCGCGGCCGCCGGGGGCGTGGACAGGGCGGCGCCAAGGAGGGCGACCGCCGGGATCGTTGCTAACAGGCGCTTAGTACGAGGCACCAGGAACCCTCTCTGCCCGGGGTCGCCGGGCGCATGGCCATAGGGTGTGCAATGCCGGACGCTAAGGGGTACGTCAACCGAACGTAAAGTACGTTGTTGAAACGTGATCAAACTACGACATTTCAGAACATCAGCATCACGGCAATGACCCCGCCCGCAATAGCCCCGCCGTAACAAAACAGTGCTATCACCAGGTCGAACCGGGCCAGACCGAGCAGCTCCTCACTGGTGTGCCGGATCCGGTGCGCGGCGTGGAAGAGACACAGCACGACCACCACGACGAGCGCGAGCCGTACGAGCACGTTGCCCAGCAGCCCGCGCAGGTGCCCGGCGGTGGGCCAGTCCACGACCCCGAGCGGCATGAGCACCCCGAACAGCAGCACCAGCACCGGCAGCACGAGCGCCGCCACCACTCCCCCGCCGCTGAACAGCAGCCACAGGTACGGCTCCGGCGTGCGCCGCACCGCGACCCCCTCGGCACGCCTCATCCGAACCCCCTCAGCACGCCTCATCGGAACCCCCGGAGCACGAAGAACGCGATGACCGCCGAGACGACCAGCCACAGCGAGTGGTTGCCGCCCTGGATCATCCACGCGGGCAGCCGGTAGCCGTCCAGGCGCACGACCGTGGCCTTCGGCGCGAGGTTCAGGAACGTGACCGAGTGGAACGCGGTCGCCGCCAGCGCCACCACGTTGATCGCGATCATCCAGGGCCGCCCGGCCAGCGCCACGAACTCCGGCAGCCCGCCGCTCAGCACCGCGCTGACCAGCATCAGCAGGAACGCCACCGACCAGGCCACGAAGACGCTGGTCAGCTCGCGCAGCACGAAGACCGTGTAGCTGCGGGTGCGGGCGAACCAGAGGCGGTCCCGCCGCGGCCGGTAGGCGGCGCCCGCGGGCACCTCGGTCTTCATCGCCTGCTCCACGGCAGCACCGAGCGCAGCGCGGCGGTCAGCTTGTAACGCTGGATCGCCTCGGCCGGGTCCACGTGCTTCGGGCAGACCTTCGTGCACTCGCCGACGAACGTGCACCCCCACACCGCGTCCTCCTGGTTGAGCACGTCGAAGCGGTCGCCCATGTCCCGCGAGTCGAGGTTGTAGCGCTGGGCCAGCGCGATGGCGGCCGGGCCGAGGAAGTCGGGGTCGAGCACGTAGACCGGGCAGGCCGAGTAACACAGCAGGCAGTTGATGCACATGCTGTACTGCTTGTACGCCTCCAGCTGCTCGGGCGTCTGGGCGTACTCGGCGGTCAGCGGCAGGTCCTCGCCCTCCCTGATCAGCCAGGGCCGCACCGACGACAGCTTGGCCAGGAACCCGTCGATGTCCACCACCAGGTCCCTGATGATCGGGAACCCCTTCAGCGGCTCGACCCTGACCGGCCCGTCGCCGTACTCGCTGAGGAAGGTGCCGCAGGTCAGCCGGGCCTCGCCGTTGACCGTCATGCCGCACGAGCCGCACACGCCCATCCGGCACGACCAGCGGTAGGACAGGCTGCCGTCGAGCTGGTCCTTGATGTGGTTGAGGCCGTCCAGCACGGCCCAGTCGCTCATGAGCGGCACGTCGTAGCCCTGGAAGACCGGCTCGGCGTCCTGCCCGGGCCGGTACCTCGCCACTTCCATCCGGATCGTCCGGGTGCCCGCCGCCTGCCGTACCGCTTGCGTCGTGTCAGTCACGGCCGTAGACCCTTTCTCCCGGTGGCCAGCGTGTGATCGTCACGGGCAGCAGGCCGACCGACGGCGTGCCGTCGGGGGCGCGGTGCACCAGCGAGTGCGCCAGGAACGCCGCGTCGTCCCTGGCCGAGAAGTCGGTGCGCTGGTGCGCGCCGCGCGACTCCTCCCTGTTCAGCGCGCAGGCGGCGATCGTCTGCGCGATCTCCAGCATGCTGCGCAGCTCCAGCAGGTTGATCAGCTCCGTGTTGAACGCGGTGCTGCTGTCCTCCATGCGGGCCTCCTCGGCCCGCTCGCGCAGCTCCGCGAGCGTGTCCACGGCCTTGGCCAGCACGTCGCCCGTGCGGTAGATGCCGGCCGCCCCTTCGAGGGTGTGCTGCATCCGCTCGCGCAGGTCGGCGATCCGCTCGCCGCGCCCGTTCCGGGGCCGGCCGCCCTCGCGCGCGCGTTCCAGCCGCCGCCGCTCGTCCTCGCCCTGGCTCCGTACGGCCGGCGGCTCGGCCTCGCGGTGCTCCTTGGCGAACGCGGCCGCCGCGATGCCCGCCCGGCGGCCGAAGACGAGGATCTCCGGCAGCGAGTTGGAGCCCAGCCGGTTGGCGCCGTTGATGCTCACGCAGGCCGTCTCCCCGGCCGCGTACAGGCCCGCGATGGGGGTGGCGCCGTGGAGGTCGGTGTGGACGCCGCCCATCATGTAGTGCACGACCGGGCGGACCGGGATGAGGTCGGTGGCCGGGTCGAGGTTCTGGTAGCTGCGGCACAGCTCGCGCACGAACGGGATGCGGGCGTCGATCTTCGCCTCGCCGAGGTGGCGCAGGTCGAGGTAGACCACCGGCCCGTACGGGGTGTCCACGGTGCGGCCCTGCCGCTGCTCGTGCACGAACGCCTGCGAGAGCCGGTCGCGCGGCCCCAGCTCCATGCTGCGCAGCCTCGGGGTGGGCGTCGGCTTGCCCAGGTCGTAGTCCTGGAGGTAGCGGTAGCCGTCCTTGTTGATCAGCCAGCCGCCCTCCGCCCTGGCCGCCTCGGTGATGAGGATGCCCGTGAACGGCAGGCCGGTCGGGTGGTACTGGACGAACTCCATGTCCTTGAGCGGCGCGCCCTCCCGGTAGGCCAGCGCCATGCCGTCGCCGGTCTTGACGGCGGCGTTCGTGGTGAAGGGGAAGACCCGGCCGCAGCCGCCGGTGGCCAGGATG
The DNA here is from genome assembly GCF_900323885.1 of [Actinomadura] parvosata subsp. kistnae. GTDB lineage: Bacteria > Actinomycetota > Actinomycetes > Streptosporangiales > Streptosporangiaceae > Nonomuraea > Nonomuraea composti. The sequence goes on from NZ_OOHJ01000015.1 coordinate 605,868, forward strand.
ACGGTCCTGGCGGGGATGGTCTCGATGCGGCCGGTCCTGATCTCGGTGGCGACGACGCCGTGGACGCGGCCGTCGTCGACGAGGAGCTTGGTGACGTACCACTCGTCGTACCTGATGATGTCCTGATATTTCAAGGTGGTCTGGAAGAGCGTGTGCAGCAGGTGGAAGCCGGTCTTGTCGGCCGCGTACCAGGTGCGCATCTTCTTCATGCCGCCGAACGGCCGCACCGCGACCCGCCCGTCGCTCTCGCGGCTCCACGGGCAGCCCCAGTGTTCGAGCTGGATCAGCTCCTTGGGCGCCTCGGCCACGAACGCCTCCACCGCGTCCTGGTCGCACAGCCAGTCGCCGCCCGAGATCGTGTCGTAGCAGTGCTCGTCGAGCGTGTCCCCAGGGGCGATCACCCCGGCGGCGCCGCCCTCGGCGGAGACGGTGTGGCTGCGCATCGGATACACCTTCGACACGACCGCCACCTTGAGCGCGGGGTCGGTCTCGGCGACCGCCACGGCGGCCCGCAGCCCGGCTCCGCCTCCTCCGACGATGAGCACGTCGATCATCTACGTCACTTCCCGAGGTCCGGCCGGATCGGGTCCTTCACCCGCTTGCCGTCGTGGCGGATGGCGGACAGGTGGATGCTGCCGTCGTGGTACTCGTGCCTGATGCGGCGGCAGCCGCAGTCGAAGAGCTGGTCGCGGATGACCAGGCCGTAGCCGTCGTCGTCGACGAGGCGATCACCTCCGGACTGCTTCCCGCAGGGGGCCGTCTCGGGGTCGAAGGGAATCTTCGTGCCTGTCATCGCCGATCTCCCTAGATAGGCGAAAGGTCATGGAGGAGGGTCAGCCGGGGGCGTCCTGGCGCGGCGGCACCTCGGGAGTGCCGCTCTCTTCGGTCTCCGGCGGCTGCTCGTCGGGCTTCTCGTGCGGGTAGTGCAGGTCGAAGGCCGGGCGTTCGGAGCGGATGGGCGGCATGCGGGTGAAGTTGTGGCGCGGCGGCGGGCAGCTCGTCGCCCATTCGAGGGAGTTGCCGTAGCCCCACGGGTCGTCGAGCGTGACCTTGGGGGCGTGCCGGGCGGTCTTCCAGACGTTGTAGAGGAACGGCAGCGTCGAGGCGCCCAGCAGGAACGCCCCGACCGAGGAGATCTCGTTCAGCGTGGTGAAGCCGTCGGCCGCGCCGTAGTCGGCGTAACGCCTGGGCATGCCGAGCTGGCCGAGCACGTGCTGGATGAGGAACGTGGTGTGGAAGCCGATGAACAGCGTCCAGAAGTGGATCTTGCCGAGCCGGTCGTCGAGCAGCCGGCCGGTCATCTTCGGCCACCAGAAGTAGAAGCCCGAGAACATGGCGAACACGACGGTGCCGAACACCACGTAGTGGAAGTGCGCGACGACGAAGTACGTGTCGCTGATGTGGAAGTCGAGCGGCGGCGAGGCCAGGATGATCCCGGTCAGCCCGCCCAGCAGGAACGTCACGAGGAAGCCGATCGCGAACAACATCGGCGTCTCGAAGCTCAGATGGCCGCGCCACATCGTGCCGATCCAGTTGAAGAACTTCACCCCGGTCGGCACCGCGATGAGGAACGTCATGAACGAGAAGAACGGCAGCAGCACCTGCCCGGTGGGGAACATGTGGTGCGCCCACACCGTCATCGACAGCCCGGCGATCGCGATCGTGGCCCCGACCAGGCTCCCGTAGCCGAAGATCGGCTTGCGGCTGAAGACCGGGATGACCTCGGTGATGATGCCGAAGAACGGCAGCGCGATGATGTAGACCTCGGGATGGCCGAAGAACCAGAACAGGTGCTGCCAGAGGATCGGCCCGCCGTTGTCGGACAGGAAGACCTGCGTGCCCAGCTTGCGGTCGGACTCCAGCACCAGCAGCGCCGCCGCCAGCACGGGGAAGGCCATCAGCACGAGCATGCTGGTCAGCAGCACGTTCCAGGTGAACATCGGCATGCGGAACATCGTCATGCCGGGCGCCCGCATGCCGATGATCGTGGTCACGAAGTTGACCGCGCCGAGGATCGTGCCGAGGCCCGACATCGCCAGGCCCATGATCCACAGGTCCGCGCCGACCTGCGGCGTGTGCACCGCCGACGACAGCGGCGTGTAGGCGAACCAGCCGAAGTCGGCCGCGCCGCCCGGCGTGAAGAAACCCGCGACCACCATCAGCCCGCCGAACAGGAACAGCCAGTACGCCACCGCGTTCAGCCGGGGGAAGGCCACGTCGGGGGCGCCGATCTGCAGCGGCATGACCACGTTCGCGAACCCCGCGAACAGCGGGGTGGCGAACAGCAGCAGCATCACCGTGCCGTGGATGGTGAAGAGCTGGTTGTACTGCTGCTGGCTGACGATCTGCATGCCGGGCGCGGCCAGCTCGGCCCGGATGAACATGGCCATGACGCCCGCGACGAGGAAGAAGGCGAACGAGGTGATCAGGTAGAGGTACCCGATGACCTTGTGATCGGTCGTCGACAGCCAGGATGCGATGATCGTCCCGGTGCGACGGCGCCTGACCTGCTCGATCGAGGTCTCTCGAACGGTCGTCACGGCTGCTCCCTCCGACGCGGAGTTGTGCCTGCCCCGATCTACCCATTCCACGCCAACGATCGCCGCTCGGCTAGGCGTTCTTTGTGATTGGCTCCCGAAAGCTTTGATCCGCGCCCCGTCTCCATGGCTGTCCACATGGCGGATACCGTCCGGCCGGGCCGGTGACATCTTCTATCCTTCGAAGGTCAACAGAATCGGAGGAGATGCTCGTGACCGCCCAGCGTGACTACGCCGACCTCGTCCAGCGAGGGCTCTCGCTCGACCTCACCAGGGGCAAGCCGTCGCCGCGCCAGCTCGACCTCTCCAACGATCTGCTCAAACTGCCCACGTCCTACCAGGCGGCCGACGGCACCGACGGCCGCAACTACGGCAACCTCCAGGGCCTGGCGGAGCTGCGCGAGCTGTTCGCGCCGCTGGTGCAGGTGCCGGCGGAGCAGCTCGTCGTCGGCGGCAACTCCAGCCTGGCGCTGATGCACGACACCGTGGTGCACGCGCTGCTCACGCCGGTGCCCGGCGCCGCCCGCCGGTGGGTCGAGGAGCCGGAGATCACGTTCCTGTGCCCGGTGCCCGGCTACGACCGGCACTTCACGATCTGCGAGCGGTTCGGCATCAAGATGGTGCCCGTGCCGATGACCGCCGAGGGCCCCGACATGGACGTCGTCGAGCGCCTGGTCGCCGCCGACGCGAGCGTCAAGGGCATGTGGTGCGTGCCGAAGTACAGCAACCCGTCCGGCATCACCTACAGCGACGAGACCGTGCGCAGGCTGGCCGCCATGCGGACGGCCGCGCCCGACTTCCGGATCTTCTGGGACAACGCGTACGCGGTGCACCACCTCACCGACACCCCCGACGAGCTGGCCGACCTGCTGGCCCTGGCCGCCGAGCACGGCAACGCCGACCGGGTGTTCGTCTACGCCTCCACCTCGAAGGTGACGCTGGCCGGCTCCGGCGTCTCGTTCTTCGGCGGCTCCCCGGCGAACGTGAAGTGGTTCCTGCACAACACCTCGAAGCAGTCGATCGGCCCCGACAAGATCAACCAGCTCCGCCACGTCGAGTTCCTGCGTGACGGCGCCGGGGTGGCCGCGCACATGCGCCGGCACGCCGAGCTGATCGGCCCGAAGTTCGAGCTGGTCGACAAGGTGCTGACCGAGCGGCTGGGTGACCTGGCCACCTGGACGAGCCCGCGGGGCGGCTACTTCATCAGCCTGGAGGTGCCGCACGCCGCCGAGGTGGTGGCCAGGGCCAAGGCGGCCGGCATCGCGCTGACGCCCGCCGGGGCCACGCACCCGTACGGCAAGGACCCCGACGACCGCGTGATCAGGATCGCGCCGACCTACCCCGGCCTCGACGAGCTGGAGCAGGCCATCAACGGCCTGGCCGTCTGCGTCCGCCTGGTCGCCGAAGAGCGCGGCTGAACCCGGCTGGCGGCCCCCGTCCCACTAGGGGCGGGGGCCGTCCTGCTAAGGGCGGGGGCCGCCGTTCCTGAAGCCGAAGATGTACTCGCGCGTCTCGCTGGGGTGGAACGTGATGTCCACGCCCGGCTCGAAGACGACGTTGTCGCGCGCGCAGTAGTACAGGCTCTCCCACACGCGCAGCGCCTTCTCCCTGGCGGGCGCCTCCGCCCGGTCGCGCCGGCGGGCGCCGCGCGCGCCGAGCACGTTCAGCAGGCCGAACGCCCAGAACAGGCCGGTCAGGCAGAACGGCGCCAGCAGCACCTCGCCCCAGTTCGGGTCCTGGCCCATCGCGATCACCAGCGACACGACGAGATGCACCAGGGCCGCGACCAGCAGCAGCACGTATCCCTGGTTCCTGGCCCACGCCGTGTAGTGTCGGCTGGGGAACGACAGCCACACCGCGAGCTGCGTGCGGCTCATGACGTGCTTGGACGCGCCGAGCTCCGCCGCCGTGGGCAGGTCGGCGACCTCGCGCGTGCCTGGTAACCGCACCCGCCCGATCCGGTACGTGGTCCCAGCGGCCACCGCCCCAGGAACCGCGACAACCTGGTCAGCTTCCGCACACACCGGGCACCCGACTTTCACCTGGGCAGTCTGGCCTTAAGAAACGCGCTGCGCAAACCATAAGGTGCATAGTGTGAGACCGATTGATGCCCTGGTGGACGCTCTGTCCGATGCCCGCGTCGTGACCGATCCCGACGTGATCGACTCCTACGCCCGCGACCGCACGTTCCTGGAGCCCGGCAAGCCGCTCGGCGTCGTGCTCGCCACCACCCGCGACGACGTCGTCACCACGATGAGGTGGGCCACCGAGCACCGCGTGCCGGTGGTGCCGCGCGGCGGCGGCACCGGCCTGGCCGGCGCCTCCGTGGCCGGCGACGGCTCGATCATCCTGTCGCTGGCGAAGATGACCGCGATCAGGGAGCTCTCCCCCGCCGACGAGATCGCCGTCGTCGAGCCCGGCGTCATCACCGCCGACCTGGACAGGGCCGCCAGGCAGCACGGGCTGATGTACGCGCCGGACCCGTCCTCGTACGAGATCTCCACCATCGGCGGGAACCTGGCCACCAACGCCGGCGGGCTGCGCTGCGTCAAGTACGGCGTGACCAGGGACTCCGCGCTCGGCCTCGAAGTGGTGCTGGCCGACGGCCGGGTGCTGAACACCGGGCGGCGCACGATGAAGGGCGTCACCGGCTACGACCTGACCGGGCTGTTCGTCGGCTCCGAGGGCACGCTCGGCGTGATCACCGCCGCCACGGTGCGGCTGCGGCGCGCGCCGGCCGCGCCGCCCGCGACGTTCGCCGCCGACTTCTCCTCGCTGCGGGACGCGGGCGCGGCCGTGTCGGCGATCATGGCGGCCGGCTGCCAGCCGTCGCTCATGGAACTGCTCGACCGGGCCACGCTGGAGGCCATCGACGAGTGGCGCAACATCGGGCTCGAACCGGCCACGCAGGCCATGCTCATCGGCCAGTCCGACGCCGCCGACGGCCAGGCCGCCGTGGAGCGCATGGAGCGGATCTGCACGGAGAACGGCGCCTCGTTCGTGGCCGTCTCCTCCAGCCCGCAGGAGGCCGACGAGCTGATTGGGCTGCGGCGGCTGGCGTACGGGGCCAAGGAGCGCCAGGGCGCCTGCCTGGTCGAGGACGTGTGCGTGCCCCGCTCGGCGCTGGCCGAGATGATCGGCAGGATCGAGGCGGCGGCGGTGCGGCACGGGGTGCGGATCGCCACCGTCGCGCACGCGGGCGACGGCAACCTGCACCCGGTCTTCATCTTCGAGCACGGCACCGTCGAGCCGCCCCCCGAGGTGTGGGCCGCGGCGGACGAGGTGTTCAAGGACGCGCTCGCGCTCGGCGGCACGCTCACCGGCGAGCACGGCGTCGGGCTGCTGAAGCGGCGCTGGCTGGAGCTGGAGTCGGGGCCGGTGGCGGGCGAGCTCCAGCGGGGCATCAAGGCCGTGTTCGACCCCCTCGGCATCCTCAATCCGGGCAAGGCGATCTGACCCCGACCTCGTGGATCTTGCCTTCACCAAGCCGTGACCTTGGGCGTCCAAGCGCACACGACCTGCGACGGGACCCTGACTTCCCTCGTCAAAACATGAAACTTCTGACAGGTCCGGCAGACGCCTCAAGGGTCACGCTGGTAGCGTTTTGCCTCATCTATTGGGTTGTAATGGGGGTCCGACGTGAATCAGTTCCAGCCGTTGGCGGCGGACGATCCGCGGCGGCTGGGGGCGTATGACATCGTCGCCCGGCTCGGCGAGGGCGGCCAGGGCGTTGTCTATCTCGGCAAGAGCGACTCGGGGGAACAGGTCGCCGTCAAGCTGCTGCACAACGCCCTGGTGGCGGACGCCGACGCCCGCACCCGCTTCCTGCGCGAGGTGGCGGTCGCCCAGCGCGTCGCCCGGTTCTGCACCGCTCCCGTGCTCCACGCCGACCTGGACGGGAGCCGGCCGTACATCGTCAGCGAGTACGTGCCCGGCCCCTCCCTGCGCGAGCTGGTCATCAACGAAGGGCCGCGGCGGGGCGCCGCCCTGGAACGACTGGCGATCAGTACGGCGACCGCGCTCGCGGCCATCCACCGGGCCGGCATCCTGCACCGCGACTTCAAGCCCGCGAACGTGCTGATGGGGCCCGAAGGCCCCGTCGTGATCGACTTCGGCATCGCCCGCGCCCTCGACTCCCCCGGCGCCACCGCCACCGGCATGGCCATGGGCACGCCCTCGTACCTGGCGCCCGAGCAGCTCAGCGGGGCGCAGGTGTCGGAGGCGGCCGACGTGTTCGCCTGGGGCGTCACCATGGTGTTCGCCGCCACCGGCAAGCCCGCGTTCGGGGCCGACTCCATTCCCGTCGTGATGAACCGGATCCTCAACGAGGAGCCGGAGCTCGGGACGATGGAGGGGCTGCTGGGCGACCTGGTGGCCGCCTGCCTGTCCAAGGACCCGGCGCAGCGGCCCAGCGCGGACGAGCTCATCGTCCACCTCACCGGCCAGCCCGCCCCGAAGGCGGCCATCGAGCCCGTGACGGGTGGCCAGAGGACCTTCGGCGCCGCCGCGGGCGCGACCGGCGGCGCCGCCACGGGTGCGGGTGCGGCCGGCGCCGCTGCCGGTGCGGCCGGCGCGGGCGCGCCTGCCGGTGCTGGCGCGCCGGGGGCTCCGGTGGCCCTGGCGGCTCTGGTGGCGCGTCCGGGCAGGACGACTACCCCGGCCCCTGGCACCAGCCGACCGGGCCCCAGCAGCTTCCGGTGCCGCAGACGGGCGACTACGGCCACCAGGCGGCGGCCGCGACGGCGCACCTCGGCCCGGCGGGCAACACCTCCCCCGGCCCGATCCAGGGCGCTGCGGGCAACGGACCTCAGGCGGGCATGCCGCACGGCGCTCCCGCCGGCCCCGGCCCCCAGGGCGGCGCGGGTGCTGGGGCTCAGGGCGGGCCGCACGCCGGGATGCCGCAGCCCGGGATGCCCGGCGGGCCCCAGGCGGGCATGCCCGGCGGCCCTCAGGCGGGCGTCGCCGGCGGCCCTCAGGGCGCCGGCGTGCCGGGCTCTGTGCCAGGTGGCCCGCACGGTGCGCAGGGTGCCGGTCAGGGCGGTCCGCAGGGTGCGCCCGGGATGCAGGGCGGGCCCGCTGGTGGGCAGCAGGGCGCGGCGTCCGGCATGCCGGGCTCCGGCCAGCCCTTCCCGGCAGGCGCCCACGGCGGCCCCGCAGGCCCGGGCGGGCCGGGCGGCGCCGGCGGGCCAGGCGGAGCCGGTGGCCCGAGCGGGCCTGGCGGGCCGGGCAGGCTCAACGGGCCCAGTGGTCCCGGTGGGGCCGGTGGTCCCGCTGGTGGGGCGGGGACGCGGCCGGGTGGGGGTGCGCCCGCGAAGCAGCGACGTACCCTGACGCTCGCCCTGTCCGGCGCGGCGGCAGCGGCGCTGCTCGTCGTGATCGGCGCGGTCGTCGTGCAGGCCAACAGCAAGGAGGCCCCGGTCGTGGCCGTGGGCAACTCGGCCAGCGAGTCCGAGGGCGGCTCGGGTGCGGGCCAGCCGGGCGAGGGCCCGTCCGAGCAGCAGCCGCCGCCCGTGGCGCAGCCGACGGACAGCGCGGCGCCGGTGCCCACGCTGGACATCGAGCCGGAGGAGACCAAGAAGACCAGGAAGCCGACCAAGGAGCCGATCGCTCAGGTGCCGGACCCGGTCACGCAGGCTCCGAGGCCGCAGACCACCACGAAGAAGGCCGAGCCGACGCCGACGCCGACCAAGACGAAGAAGAAGTCGACGACGCTCATCGAGCCTGAGGTGGACCCGGCGCGCAGCCCGTCCCCCACGCCCAAGACGTCGAAGACGCCGTCGTCGAAGACGAGCGCGAAGCCCGAGGCGGCCCTGAAGCCGAACACCTACAGCCCGGCTGCGGCGTGCGGCTCCGGCTACAAGATCATCAACTCGCACGCGCTGGGCGACAAGGCCACGGTCTACCTGCTCTACAGCAGCAGCGCGGGCAAGAACTGCGTGGTCACGATGTCCCGTTACGTGTACCCGAACAAGACGAAGATGAGCGCGACCCTCCAGGTGCAGGGCGGCGCGACGGGCGGCGACAACGGCGCGTTCACCGCCTACGCCGGCCCAGTGCGCCTGGCCGCGGCCAAGAAGTGCGTGATGTGGGGCGGCGCGTTCGGCGCGCTGAGCTGGAAGTCGGGCTGGAGCCACTGCGGCTGAGCACTGCCGCTGAGACCCGATGAACGGCCGAGCCGCCACCCGGTACGGGGTGGCGGCTCGTTCCATGCCTGGGCTAGCGTGCTGGGCATGATCGTCGCGAGGACTCCGTGATCACGAGCAGGCTCGACACCGCGAGCGCCGAGTACCGCGCCAGGCGCGCGGCGATGCTGGCCAAGCTGGCCGACCTGGACGCCGAGCAGGCCAAGGCGGTGGCCGGGGGCGGCGCGAAGTACGTCGAGCGGCACCGCGCCCGCGGCAAGCTGCTCGCGAGGGAGCGGGTCGAGCTGCTGGTCGACCCCGACTCCCCCTTCCTGGAGCTGTCGCCGCTGGCGGCCTGGGGCACCGACTTCCCCGTGGGGGCGAGCGTGGTGACGGGCATCGGGGTGATCGAGGGCGTCGAGTGCGTGATCACCGCGAACGACCCCACGGTCCGCGGCGGCGCCTCGAACCCGTGGACGTTGAAGAAGACCCTGCGCGCGGCGGAGATCGCGCTGCGCAACCGGCTCCCGTACGTGAACCTGGTGGAGAGCGGCGGCGCGGACCTGCCGACGCAGAAGGAGATCTTCATCCCGGGCGGGCAGATCTTCCGCGACCTGACGAGACTGTCGGCGGCGGGGGTGCCGACGGTGGCGCTGGTGTTCGGCAACTCGACGGCGGGCGGCGCGTACGTGCCGGGGATGAGCGACCACGTGGTGATGGTGCGGGAGCGGGCGAAGGTGTTCCTGGGCGGGCCGCCACTGGTCAAGATGGCGACCGGGGAGGAGTCCGACGACGAGTCGCTCGGCGGGGCGGAGATGCACGCCCGGGTGAGCGGCCTGGCCGACCACCTGGCGCAGGACGAGCACGACGCGCTGCGGCTCGGCCGCCGGATCATCGCCTCGCTGGGCTGGCGGAAGCTGGGCCGCGCGCCCGATCCCGGCGTGACGGAGCCGGCGTATCCGGCCGACGAGCTGCTCGGCATCGTGCCGGAGGACCTGAAGGTGCCGTTCGACCCGCGCGAGGTGATCGCGCGGGTGGTCGACGGGAGCATGTTCGAGGAGTTCAAGCCGCTGTACGGGGCCTCGCTGGTGACGGGCTGGGCCCGCGTCCACGGGTATCCGGTGGGGGTGCTGGCCAACGCGCGCGGGGTGCTGTTCAGCGAGGAGTCGCAGAAGGCCACACAGTTCATTCAGCTCGCCAACCAGTCGCGCACACCGCTGCTGTTCCTGCAGAACACGACCGGGTACATGGTCGGCAAGGACTACGAGCAGGGCGGCATCATCAAGCACGGCGCCATGATGATCAACGCGGTGTCCAACTCGACGGTGCCGCACCTGACGGTCGTCATGGGCGCCTCCTACGGCGCGGGCAACTACGGCATGTGCGGGCGCGCGTACGAGCCCCGCTTCCTGTTCTCCTGGCCGAGCGCGAAGTCGGCGGTGATGGGCCCGGCGCAGCTCGCGGGGGTGCTGTCGATCGTGGGGCGGGCCTCGGCGCTGGCCAAGGGGCAGGTGTACGACGAGGAGGCCGACGCGGCGATGCGGGCGATGGTGGAGGCGCAGATCGAGGCCGAGTCGCTGGCCTTCTTCCTGTCGGGGCGCCTGTACGACGACGGGGTGATCGATCCGCGCGACACCCGTACCGTGCTGGGGATGTGCCTGTCGGCGATCAACAGCGCGCCGGAGCCGGAGGCGGCGGGGTTCGGGGTGTTCCGGCCGTGATCACCCGCCTGCTCGTCGCGAACCGGGGCGAGATCGCCCGCCGCGTCTTCCGTACCTGCCGGGAGCTGGGCATCTCCACGGTGGCCGTGTTCTCCGACGCCGACGCGGAGTCGCCGCACGTGGCCGAGGCCGACCTGGCGGTGCGCCTGCCGGGTGTGCGCCCGTCGGAGACGTACCTGGACGTGGAGCGGCTGCTGGCGGCCTGCCGGGCGTCGGGGGCGGACGCCGTGCATCCCGGCTACGGGTTCCTGTCGGAGAGCGCGGACTTCGCGCGGGAGGTGCTGGCGGCCGGGCTGGTCTGGGTCGGCCCGCCGCCTGAGGCGATCGCGGCCATGGGGGTGAAGATCGGGGCGAAGCGGCTGATGACGGAGGCGGGGGTGCCCGTGCTGCCCTCGCTCGACCTCGCCGCGCCGGAGGAGTTCCCACTGCTGGTGAAGGCGTCGGCGGGGGCGGCGGGCGCGGGATGCGGGTGGTGCGCGGGCCCGAGGAGCTGGCGGGGGCGGTGGAGTCGGCGCGGCGGGAGGCCGCCTCGGCGTTCGGCGACGGCACCGTGTTCGCCGAGCCGCTGCTGGAGCGGGCCCGGCACGTGGAGGTGCAGGTGCTGGCCGACCGGCACGGCACCGTGTGGGCGCTGGGCGAGCGCGAGTGCAGCGTGCAGCGGCGGCACCAGAAGGTGGTCGAGGAGTGTCCCTCGCCGGGCATCTCGGAGGCGACGCGCTCCCTGCTGTACGAGGCCGCGACGCGGGCCGCGCGCACGATCGGGTACGTCGGCGCCGGCACCGTGGAGTTCCTGGTCAAGGGCGACCGGGTGGCGTTCCTTGAGATGAACACCCGGCTCCAGGTCGAGCATCCGGTGACCGAGCTGGTCCACGGCGTGGATCTGGTGCGGCTGCAGATCGAGGTGGCGGAGGGGCCGCGCTGCCGCCCGCGCCGCCCCCGCCGGTGGGGTGGGCGGTCGAGGCGCGCCTGTACGCCGAGGACTCCGGGCACGTGCCGCAGGCCGGGGTGCTGCGGCGGTTCGAGATCCCGGGCGGGGTGCGGGTGGACGCCGGGGTGGAGTCGGGGTCGGTGGTGTCGCCGCACTATGACGCGTTGCTGGCGAAGGTGGTGGCGCACGGCTCGACGCGGGCGGAGGCGGTGCGCAAGCTGGTGTCGGCGTTGCGCGGGGCGCGGCTGCACGGCCTCACGACAAATCGCGATTTGCTGGTGGATATCCTGACGAATCGGGATTTTGTGGCGGGCGACACGCACACCGGCTTCCTCGACCCGGACGGCCCGCTCCAAGCTTCCCCCGTTCAGATGCGGGACGGGCAGGAGGCGCTGGCCGCCGCGCTCGCCATGGCCGCGCTCAATCGCAGCCGCGCCCGCGTCCTGGCCGGCCTGCCCGCCGGCTGGCGCAACGTGCGCTCCCAGCCCCGCGCCGTCCGCTTCGAGGAGACCGGCGAGGTGACCTACGACCCGCTCCCCGAGGGTGTCGCCGTCGTCGCCGCGGACCAGTACCGGGTGGTGCTGGAGCAGGGCGGGCTGCGCCGTACGTACGAGATCGCCCACTATCCCGGCAGCGTGTGCGTCGACCACGCGGGCGGCCACGCGGAGCTGACCCCCGTCCCGCGGCTGCCCGAGCCGTCCGAGCACGTCGCGCCCGGCTCGCTGCTGGCCCCCATGCCGGGCAGCGTGCTGCGGGTCGAGGTGGAGCCCGGCGACCGGGTGGTCAAGGGCCAGGCGGTGCTGGTGCTGGAGGCGATGAAGATGGAGCACGTGATCACCGCGCCGGCCGGCGGCGTGGTGTCGGGCGTGCACGTGGAGAAGGGCCGGCAGGTCGACGCGGGAGCGGTGCTGGCGATCATTCAGGAGGGGGACTCATGACGGAGCTGGTGCACAAGGAGCTGGCGGGGGGCGTCGCGACGATCACGCTGGACTCGCCGCCCAACCGCAACGCGCTGTCCAGCCGCCTGCTCGCCGAGCTGGCCGAGCGGCTGGGCTGGGCGCTGGCCGAGCCGGCGGCCAGAGTGATCGTGCTGACCGCCACGGGGAACGTGTTCTGCTCGGGGGCCGACCTCAAGGAGCAGCGGGCCTCGGGCGCGCCGGTGACGGCCGCGTTCCCGGAGGTCCTGGAGCTGATCTGGGACAGCCCGAAGCCGGTGGTCTGCCGGCTCAACGGCACGGCGCGGGCCGGCGGCCTGGGGCTGGTGGCGGCGTGCGACTTCGCGATCGCGCCGCTGACGGCGTCGTTCGCGTTCACGGAGGTACGGCTGGGCGTCGCGCCCGCCATGATCGCCGTCCCGGTGCTGCGCAGGCTGAGCGCCCGGGCGGCGGCCGAATACTTCCTGACCGGCGAGGTCTTCGACGCCGCGCGGGCGGTGGAGATCGGCCTGCTGTCGGCGGCCGTCCCGCCGGAGGAGCTGGACGCGACCGTGGCCCGGTACGCCGGGATGCTCGCGCTGGGCGGCCCGGAGGCGCTGGCGATCACGAAACGGCTGGTCAGGGAGGTGCCGGCGATGCCGTTCGGTGAAGGGCTGCGCCGGATGGCCGAGCTGTCGGCCGAGCGCTTCACCTCGGAGGAGGGCCAGGAGGGCATCGCGGCCTTCCGCGACAAGCGCCCGCCCGCGTGGGTGCCCGCGGAGGGCTGAGCCGATGGTGCTGCGCGTCGCCAACTGCAGCGGCTTCTACGGTGACCGGCTCTCCGCCGCCAGGGAGATGGTCGAGGGCGGCCCGATCGACGTGCTGACCGGCGACTGGCTGGCCGAGCTGACCATGCTCATCCTGGCCGGCAACCGGCTCAAGGGCCGCCCGGGGTACGCGCCGACGTTCCTGCGCCAGCTCGAGGACGTCCTGGGGCCCTGCCTCGACCGCGGCATCAGGATCGTGACGAACGCGGGCGGCCTCGACCCGGCCGGCTGCGCGGAGGTCGTGCACGAGCTGGCCGGCCGCCTCGGCCTCGCCCCGTCCGTGGCGCACGTCACCGGCGACGACCTCACCGGCCGGGAGCTCCCCCTGGTCAACGCCGACACCGGCGAGCACCTGACCGCCACCCCGCTGACCGCGAACGCCTACCTCGGCGGGCGGCCGATCGCCGCCGCGCTGTCGGCGGGCGCGGACGTCGTGGTGACCGGCCGGGTCACGGACGCCGCCCTGGTCACGGGCCCGGGCATCTGGCGCTACGGCTGGGGGCCGGACGACCTCGACCCGCTGGCGGGCTCGGTGGTGGCCGGGCACGTCATCGAGTGCGGCTGCCAGGCGACGGGCGGCAACTACGCGTTCTTCCAGGACGTGCCGGACCTGGCGCACTGCGGCTTTCCTATCGCCGAGCTGCGCGCGGACGGCTCGTCCGTCATCACCAAGCACCCGGGCACCGGCGGGCTGGTCTCGGTCGGCACGGTCACGGCGCAGCTCGTGTACGAGCTGGGCGGCCCCCGCTACCTCGGCCCTGACGTGGTGGCCCGCTTCGACACGATCACCCTGTCCGGCGACGGCCCCGACCGGGTCCTGATCTCCGGCGTGCGCGGCGAGCCCCCGCCGGACACGCTCAAGGTCGCCGTCAACTACCTGGGCGGCTACCGCAACACGATGACGCTCGTGCTGACCGGCCTCGACGTGCCGGCCAAGGCGCGGGTGGCCGAGGAGGCGATCTGGGCGCGCATCCCGCGCGAGTCGTTCGACTCGGTGGACGTGACGCTCACGGATTCGGGGCTGCTGCGGATCACGGTGATGTCCGCGGACGAGCGCACGGCGGGCCGCGCCTTCTCCTCCGCCGTCGTGGAGACCGGGCTGGCCAGCTATCCGGGCTTCTACGGCCTCTCCCCGCCCGGGAACGCCTCGCCTTACGGGGTGTACTGGCCGGTGCTGGTGCCAGCCTCGGAGGTGCGTCCCAGGGTGGTCCTGAACGGCGAGGAGATCCCTCTCCCGGCCGCGGCGACCCCCGAGCACGCCACAAGCCTCCCGGCCCCGGCGACCCGCGTGCAGGCCGCACCTCTCGCGGCGCCTGTCGAGGTCGCGGCGTCCGGCGCAGGTTCGCCGGAGCCGGTCACCACGATCCCCCTGGGGCGCATCGCGGGTGCCCGCTCGGGCGACAAGGGCGGCAACGCGAACCTGGGGGTCTGGACCGACACCGAGGCCCGCTACGACTGGCTGGCCGCCCACCTGACCGTCGAGACGCTCAAGCGCCTCCTGCCCGGCCTCGCCCCCTACCGCGTGGACCGCCACGACCTGCCCAACCTGAAGGCGCTCAACTTCGTCGTGCACGGCCTCCTGGGCAGGGGCGTGGCCGCGAGCCCGCGCATGGACCCGCAGGCGAAGGCGCTCGGCGAGGAGCTGCGGGCGCGGCCGGTGGACGTCCCTATGTCGCTCGCGCCGCCCGCCACCCCAGCAGCCCCGCCCCCATGAGCCCGGCCACGGCCCCGAGGGACGAGGCCCGCACCGCAGGCGCGGGCCGCTCCCCCAGGCGGGCGCTCAGCCGCGTGCGCAGCGGCGCGAGCAGGGTCTCGCCCGCCTGCGCGACCCCGCCGCCGATGACGACGGCCGCGGGGTCCAGCACCAGCGTGTACGTGGCCAGCGCCAGGGCGAGCGCGTCCACGGCGTCGTCCCAGACGGCGGCCGCCCGCGCGTCCCCGTCGAGGAGCGCCCGCACCACCTCCTCGGCCCCGGGGGCGCCGAACCGGGCCGCGACGGCCCCTCCCGAGGCGTAGGCGGCCAGGCAGCCGCGCTGCCCGCAGCCGCAGGCCGCCCCGGCGGGCCGCACGGGGATGTGCCCGATCTGCCCGGCCCACCCGCCGGCGCCGCCGTAGAGCGTCCCGGACAGCACCACGGCGCCCGCGATGCCGGTGCCGATGGGCAGGTACAGCACGTCGTCCTCGCCGCCTCCGTAGGCCAGCTCGGCCTCGCCGGCCGAGCGGACGTCGTGGCCGAGCGCCACCGGCAGGTCAACGTCCCCGGCGAACGCCTCGGCGGGCACGTCCCGCCAGCCGAACGCGGCCGAGAACACGGCGTGCGTGGGCGTGACCAGGCCGGGCACCGCGAGCCCCACGGCCTGGGGCCGCACGCCGTCGCGGGGGCGGGCGAGGTCGGCGACGAAGGCGGAGATGGCGGCGACCACCCGGGCGGGGCCCTCGGCGCGCGGGGTGGGGCGGCGCTCGGCGTGACGGATCGTCCCGTCCCTGGCGACGAGCCCGCCTTTCATGGTGGTGCCGCCGACGTCGATGGCCGCCACGTACCCCATCCGCCCCTCCACCTCCGGAAAATCGTTTTGAGACCTTCATCCTCCATGAAGAACAATGCCCCCATGAACGTTCGCCGCCTCACCCTGGCCGACCTCGACGACTGCGCCCGCCTGGCGAAGGACCGCGGGTGGCTGCCCGAGCGGCACAAGTGGAGCCTGCTGTTCGAGGTGGGCGAGCCGTACGGCATCGACGCCCCCGACGGCGACGGCCTGGCCGGCACGAACGTGCTCACCTTCTACGGCGACGACCACGCGGTGATCAGCATGGTGCTGACGGCCTCCAGGTACGAGCGGCAGGGGCTGGCCGGCAGGCTGATGGAGCACGTGCTGGAGCGGGCGGCCGGGCGCACGGTCTCGCTGTACGCCACGGAGATGGGCCGCCCCCTGTACGAGCGGCTCGGCTTCCGCGTCGCCGGCCGGGCGGCCAAGCACACGGGCGTCTTCCGTGGCGAGCCGTCGGGGCGCACCCGCCCGGCCACGGAGGCGGATCTCGACGCCATCCTGCGGCTCGACGCGGAGGTGTTCGGCACGGACCGCTCGGCGCTGCTGCGGCGGATGTTCGGGTTCGGCGTGCAGGTGCGCGTGGCCGAGGGCGGTTTCGGGCACTGCTGGCGCAACGACGACAACACGGTGATCGGCCCGGTCGTGGCGCGCGACGAGGAGACGGCCAGGGCGCTGATCGGGGACCTGGCGCTGCACGCGGGCGGCGCGGTGCGGATGGACTTCGACCTGTCCAGGCGGGCGCTGATCGCCTGGGCGGGCGAGCACGGGATCGGCAGCCCGTGGGAGGTCTCGATGATGGTGCGCGGCGGGGACCTGCCGGGCGACCGGTCGTGCCAGTATCTGCCGTTCATGCAGGCGCTGGGTTGACCCGCCGCGCGGGGCTCTCGTAGGGTCAAGCACCAGAATATCGTTCTGCCGAAGGGCGGTCCATGACCTCCTCCACCCACATCGACGTCGGCGTCATCGACTTCGACGAGCTCGGCGCGTGGATGGACGCCGAGGGGCTGCCCGGCGGCCCGATCACGGGGCAGGCGCCGGTCCTGGGCGGCACGCAGAACGTCATGGTCCGCTTCGAGCGGGGCGGCCGCCCGTACATCCTGCGCCGACCTCCCCTGCACACCCGCCGCAAGAGCAACGAGGTGCTGCGCCGCGAGGCGCGGGTGCTGGCCGCGCTGCGCGACACGCCCGTGCCCGCGCCCCGGCTGGTGGCCGCGCAGACGGCGCGCGAGCCGGTGTTCTACCTGATGGAGCCGGTCGACGGGTTCAACCCCTCGACGGGGCTGCCGGAGCCGCACGCCTCCGACCCGGCGATCAGGCACCGGATGGGGCTGGAGGCCGCCGCCGCGCTGGCCGAGCTGGGGCGCGTCGATCCGGCCGTGCTGCCGGGGTTCGGGCGGCCGGAGGGCTTCCTGGAGCGGCAGGTGCCGCGCTGGCTCAAGGAGCTCGACTCCTACGGCGAGCTCGACGGCTATCCGGGCCCCGACATCCCCGGCCTGCACGAGACGGCCGAGTGGCTGACCCGGCACCTGCCCCGCACGTTCACCCCGGGCGTCATGCACGGCGACTACCACTTCGCGAACCTCATGTTCGCCCCCGACAGCCCGCGCGTGGCCGCGATCGTCGACTGGGAGATGTGCACGATCGGCGATCCGCTGGTGGATCTGGGCTGGTTGCTGGCGATGTGGCCGTCCGGCAACGAGCACGTGCCGGGGCTGCCGCCGCCGCGCGAGCTGGTCGCGTACTACGGGGCGCTGTCGGAGCGGGACATGTCGGCCATCGAGTGGTACGCGGTGATGGCCTGCTTCAAGCTCGGCATCGTGCTCGAAGGCACCCACGCCAGGGCGTTCGCCGGGAAGGCGCCGCAGGACCTCGGCGACCTGCTGCACGCGGCGACGCTGGGCTTGTTCGAGCGGGCGCGGGAGTTCATGGACGGGGCTCTCGACTGAGCCGTCACATATCACGTTTCCGAAAAACGATCACAAGCCGGGCGCTTACGCGTACAATTGCGCGCAATTGCACAATTAATCGGGGAAGGATCGTCATGCGAATGCGGTTCCTCGGCTCCACCTCGGAGGCGGGCGCCTGTCCCACCCTGTACGAGACCGACCGCGGCACCATCGTCGTGCAAGGTCTGCAAGTGACCGACGCGGAGGCGCTCGCGGACCTCCGTGACGTCCTCGACGGCGAGACCGCGGTCGAGGTCCCCCGCGAGCTCATCACCGAGATCGCCCGCCGCGTCCTGCCGGACGCCGCCAGTAAGCATGCCCCTGCGGCAAACGCTTTCCCGAGCAGCGGAGGAACACCCACGGCAACCGGTTGATCACAATTGCGGCGGGCCCTGGCATGATCGGCGCGGGCGGGGCTAGCCTCTTGCGGCGTGACGTCCTTTCAGCAGGCGCGCATCGACCTCGGCAGCCAGCTACGCCAGCTGCGCGAGGCGGCCCATCTGTCGGGCAAGGAGCTGGCCGAGCGGCTGCGCTGGCAGCCGTCCAAGGTCTCCAGGCTGGAGAACGCCCGGCAGACGGCGACCGAGGACGACGTCGTCGTGTGGGCGCAGGCCGTCAACGCCTCGCCCGACACGACCGACGAGCTGATCAGGCAGTCGATCGCGCTGCTGGAGCGGCACGACGACTGGAAGCAGCGCCACCGCAGCGGCCTGGCCGCCATCCAGGAGGACATCCGCGACCTGGAGGCGCGCACCAAGGTCTTCCGCGTCTTCGAGCCGGGCATCATCGTCGGCCTGCTGCAGACCTCCGAGTACGCCCGGCACGTCTTCCGCAAGGTCAAGCGGCTCTACAGCGCCGCCGACCAGATCGACGCGGCCGTCCGCGTGCGCATGCAGCGCCAGGAGATCCTCTACGACCGCACGCGGACCTTCAGGTTCGTGGTCACCGAGGCGACCCTGCGCACCGCGCTCGCGCCGCCCGAGGTGATGCGCGGCCAGCTCGACCGCCTGCTCGCCGTCAGCACGCTGCCGAACGTCGAGTTCGGCGTCATCCCCTTCGCCACCGAGCTGCCGGCCAACCCCGTCAACGGCTTCTGGATCTACAACGAGGCCATGGTCGCCGTCGCCACCATGACGAAGGACCTCATCCTGCGCGACCCCGACGACATCGCCTTCTACGTGCGGGCGTTCGACGACTACGCGAAAGCGGCCGAGTTCGGGGAAGCCGGGCGGGAAGTCATCATCTCGATTCTTCACGATTACCGGAAACAAAGCCCACATTAACCGCAGCAATTGCTTGCCACCCACCGCAAGATCGTGCAATTCTGTCGCGAGACGTTGCGGAGGTGACGCATGATGCTTGATACCGCGCTGTGCCTCGAGCGGTTCGCCTGGCACGCGGGTCGTCACGCCGACCTGTCCGTGCAGAGTCTGGCGCTGTCCAGCGACCCGGCCTACGTGGCGGTCCGCAACCGCTTCTCGGCGACCCTCGCGGAGACGGTGACGTGCTCCGACGACGGAGCCTTCGTCACCTCGTGGGGCTACCGGCTGGGCACCACCGAAGACGTGGAGTCCGCCGCCGCCCGCCTCGCCTTCCTCCTGGCGGCCCTGCCGGCTTAGGGCTGCTTGAAGGGGATGTTGCGCCAGGGGCTGGCCGGGTCGGTCGTCAGGATGCGGTGCGCGTCGAGCATCTCGCCGTACCAGTCGCCGAACTCCTCCTCGTCGAAGTGCAGGCAGCGGCCCAGGATGTACGCGGCCGAGAAGTCCTCCCACGAGCGGTAGTCGAGCCGGCTGACCCGGCCGGCCCGCAGGACGGCCTGCTCGGCCTCCTCCAGGGCGCAGTAGCGGGCGCCGAGGCCCCAGCGGGCCATCTTCGAGGCCCGGCCGTAGTCCCAGGCCGCCACCGAGTGCACGAAACGGTTCTCGGGGAGGAGGCCGTCGGCGCGGAAGCGGGCCTCGTACCTGGCGATCCGGCCGATGAGCCGCTGCGCCCCGGCCACCTGAGCCCGCAGCTCGGTCTCGCTCACCGACCGCACGCTCTGCCCTGTGCCCGCGGGCTGGGCCGCGCGGTGGTGCAGGACGCGGGTGGTCGCGTGCCGCCAGTGGTCCAGCTCGACGGCGCCGCCGAAGTCGAGGGCCAGGCTGCGGCGCACGCCCAGCACGAAGCCCCAGACCGAGCTGCTCATCTCGCCGGCGAGGAGGTCCTCCATCGCGCTCGCCCAGCCCGCCCGGTCCGTGATGCCCCACCACTCCTGCAAGCGGCGGCGCTCCCGGACGTAGCCGGTGCCGTGCCAGCCCATCGCGTTCCAGAGGGAGCCGTTCGTGACGCACAGGAGCGCCCCGCAGGCCAGCCCGTGCGCGACCGGCCCGTGCAGCGGGCCGCCCGACCACAGGGTGCGCAGCCGGCCACGCCTCGGGGCGGTCGCGCGCTCGACGTGCCGGCGCCACAGCTGCCGGTGGGCGGCCGTGGCCGGGAAGAACGCCTCGACCGGGGTGCCCGGGTTGACGGCCAGCCACTCGTCGTCGCGCGGCCAGTCCTGCGCGAGGTCGGCCAGGTCGGTGGCGAAGAAGACCGGGTCGGGCACGGGCGCCGGGAGCATCCCGTCGGTGTGGAAGGCGAGCATCAGGTGGCCGTTCACCCGGACGGGGTTGAAGTGGATCCAGCCCGGCTGGGCGTCGGCCTGGGCGCGCGACATCGCGTGGTAGAGGTCGGCCCGGGCCAGGACGTCGAGGTAGGCGGGCCAGTCGCCGCGCAGCTTGGCGGCGTACAGGTCCCGCTCGACCTCGCCCGGCGCCCGCCACCCCGAACCGTGCGCCCAACCACCCGGACCCGGCGCCTGAGAGGCCGCGCCGGGCTCGTCACCCACCCCCATGCCGCGTTACCTTACAACCGTTTTGTGGGGGTACGAGAGGCTTCGCTGCTCAGCAGCCCGCCTTGTAGAGGACCTTCTGCACCTCCGGCCGGTCCACGTTCGCGGCGGTGACGATCGTGGCGTCGGTCGGGATCGACGGCGTGACCTCCTGCCCCTTCACCGCCGCGACGGCCTGCTCGACGCCCTTCGCCCCGATGTCGGCGGGCAATTGCGCGATCAGCGCCTGCACGACGCCGTCCTTGAGCTGCTTCACCTGCGCCGGGCCCGCGTCGAAGCCGACCATCTTGACCTTGCCGAGCTTGCCGGCCTGCTGGAGTGCGGTGCCCGCGCCGGTGGCCGAGTTGAGGTTCGTGGCGAACACCCCGGCCAGGTCGGCGTCCTTGGCCAGCGCCGCGTTCATGATCCGGGACGCCTCGCCGACGTCGTTGTGCGAGTACTGCACCCCGACGTAGGTGAGGCCGGGGTGGCTCGCCTTGATCTCGTCCTCGAAGCCCTTGATCCGCGCGTCCACGGTGCTGACGCCGGGGTCGGTGGAGATCACCAGCACCTTGCCCTTGCCGCCGACCTGCTCCGACAGCGCCTCGGCCGCCGCCGCGCCGCCCTTGAGGTTGTCGGTGCTGATCCTGGACAGGCCGATGGTCGGGTCCTCGACCACCGTGTCCACCAGGATGATCTTGATGTTCTGCTGCTTCGCCTGGGTCAGCGGCGCGATCATGGCCTTGACGTCGGTCGGGGCGATGAGCATGGCGTCCGGCGCGCCGGCGACGACGGAGTTGACGATCGGCGTCTGCAACGTCGGGTCGAACTTCTGCGGCCCCTGCACGTCGAGGTCCACCCCCAGCTCCTTGGCCTTGGCCCGCGCCCCGCACGCCATCGTCTCGTAGAACTCCTCCCCCGCCAGCCCCTGCACGAGCGCGACCCTGATCCGGTCACCACCGCCGCCCGAGCCTTCACCGCCGCCTCCGCAGGACGTGATCAGCAGCATCGCCGCGAGGGCGGCCATGGCCTTGCGCATGGTGGTGCCTCCTTCACTGGTCGCGGGCCCGGCGCCGCCACTGGTCCAGGTACACGGCGGCGACGAGCACGGCGCCCACCACCACCTGCTGCCAGAACGGGCGCACGCCGAGGATCTGGAAGCCGTTCTGGAGCACGACGGGGATGAACACGCCGATGACCGTGCCCGCCACCGTCCCCACCCCGCCGAACAGGGACGTGCCGCCGATCACCACGGCCGCGATGGCCTGGAGGTTGTCGGTGGAGTGCGCGGAGACGCCGGTGATGCCGTACTTGGCCAGCGACAGGTGCCCCGCCAGCCCCGCGAGCAGCCCCGCCAGGCCGTAGACCTTGATCAGGTGGCCGCGCACGGCCACGCCGGCGCGCCGGGCGGCCTCGGCGTTGGAGCCGATCGCGTACGTGTGGCGGCCGAAGCGGGTGAAGGCGAGCGCCAGCGCCAGGGCGGCGGTGATGGCGGCGCAGATCCACACGATCAGCGGCACGCCGAGCCAGCGCGCCAGCCCGAGCCCCAGGTTGAGGTCCGCGGGGGCGCGCAGGTCGACGCCGCCGGTGAGCAGGAGCGCCCCGCCGAGCGACATGCCGAGCGTGCCCAGCGTCACGATCAGCGCCGGGATCCGGCCCAGCGCGACCAGCACCCCGTTCAGCCCGCCCCAGGCCAGGCCGGTGACCAGCGCGCCGGCCGCGCCGAGCGCCGCGGAGCCGGTGGCCTCGGTGACCTTGGCCGCCACCACGGCCGAGAACACGAGCACGCCGCCCACCGACAGGTCGATGCCCGCCGTGATGATCACGAACGTCATGCCGGTGGCCAGCAGGAGGAGGATCGCGGCGTCGCTGACCAGGTTGAGCAGGTTGAAGGAGGTGGGGAACGCGCGCGGGGCCAGCACCGAGAACGCGGCCAGCAGCGCGACCAGCACCAGCCCGATCCACACGACCTGCAGCCCGCCGCGGCCGGTCCGCGCCGGCTTCGCGCCCGCCCTCTCCGCCGCCGCATCGCGAGCGACCCGGCCCGTCCCCGCCGGCCCGTCGTGCGCGGCCCCGCCCGTCCCCGTCGGCCCGTCGTGCGCGGCCCCGCCCGTCATGGCCGGCCCTCCTGCTGCTCCAGGGCGCCGGTCATGGCGCCGACCAGGTCCTCCATCGACGCCTGTGCCGTGGCGAAGCAGGCCACCCGCCGGCCCAGCCGCAGCACCTCGACCCGGTCGGAGACCGCCATGACGTCCTGCATGTTGTGGCTGATGAGCACGACGGACACGCCGGAGTCGCGTACGGTCCTGATGAGGTCGAGCACCCGGCGCGTCTGCACCACGCCGAGCGCCGCCGTCGGCTCGTCCATGAACACCGCCCGCCGCGCCCACGTCACCGCCCTGGCCACGGCGACGCCCTGCCGCTGCCCGCCGGACAGGGCCGACACGGGCGCGCTCTGGGAGGGCAGCCGCACGCCGAGCCGCTCGCAGGCGTCCTGGGTCGCGCGGCGCATGGCGGCGTTGTCGAGCACGCCGAGCAGCCCCAGCAGGCCGGGCCGCAGCCGTTCCCTGCCGAGGAAGAAGTTCGCGGCGGGGGTGAGGTCGGCGCAGAGGGCCAGGTCCTGGTAGACGGTCTCGATGCCGGCGCTCCTGGCCTCCTCCGCGGAGCCGAACGCGACCGGCTCGCCGTCGACCTCGATCGTCCCGCCGTCCGGACGCTCGACGCCCGAGAGGATCTTCGCCAGCGTGGACTTCCCGGCCCCGTTGTCGCCGATCAGCGCGACCACCTCGCCCGCCCCCAGGCTGAAGTCCGCGCCGCGCAGCGCCTCGACCTGGCCGTAGCTCTTCACGATCCCGCGGGCGGCGATCAGCGGTACGGCCATAAGACCATCAAGAAACGGTCTGACATCGTTGTCAAGACCCAGTGGGACGCCGGGTTCCGGACGTCCCACTCCCGGCTACTCGGAGCAGTCGTAGAGCCCGTCCTGGCCGTCCACGGCCGAGCAGTTCTGCCGCACCCAGGTCGTCACCTCCGTGTCGCCCCGGCCGGGGCCGCCGCCGCTGCCGGACAGGACGTACCTGAGCTGCCCCGAGGAGACCAGCGCCTGGAGCCGCGCCACGGTCATGGCGGGGTCGCTGCCGGTGAAGCCGCCCATCGCGATCACCGGCCTGCCGGTGGACAGGATCAGGCCGGACGCCTGCTGGGCGCTGCTCACCGCGACCAGCCACGTGGCGCCGCCCTGGTTGGCCACCAGGTACTTGGTCAGCGCGTCGCTGACACCGCCGCCGGGGCCGCCGCGCCCCATGAAGGCGGCCCGGCGCTCGGCGTTCCCCGGCTGGCTCTGCCCGCCCGGGAACTCGGCGCCGCCGGTCGGCATCCGGCCGCGCATGCCGCCGGGCCCGCCGAAGCCCATCCGGCCGGACGAGGGGCCGGCGGTGGGGTTCGTCCCGTTCGTCTGGGACCGCAGCGGCGTGACCGCGTACGCGGCGGGCCCGGCCAGGCCGGCGACGACCACGGCCGCGAGCGCGACCGCCGCGACCCGTACCCGCACCTGCCTCCGCATCCTGGCCAGCACGAGCGCCGCCACGGCCACCAGGGTCGCCCCGAGCACGACCCAGGCCAGCCACGGCAGCCACTCGGGGGTGCGCCGCAGCACCACGAACGACCAGCCCCCGGTCACCGCCACCGCCAGCGGCAGCACCCAGGCCCACGCCCGCGACCGCCGGTACGCCGCCCACATCACGACGACCCCCGTCCCGGCCAGCGCGGCCACCGCCGGCGCCATGGCGGTCGTGTAGTACGGGTGGAAGGTGCCGCTGGAGAAGCTGAACACCACGTAGTGCACGGCCAGCCACCCGCCCCACACCAGCCAGGCCGCCCCGGAGGGCCCGCCGTCGCCGGTCACGCGCCGCACCCGCAGCAGGATCGCGAACGCCAGCGTCACCACGCAGAACGGCAACAGCCACGAGATCTGCCCGGCCAGGATCTCGTTGAACAGCCGCCCGGCTCCCGACTCCCCGCCGAAGCCCCCACCACCGCCGCCGCCGTTGCCGCGCCCCTGGCCGAAGATGCGGCCCAGGCCGTTGTAGCCGATGACGAGGTCCCAGACGGTGTTGTCGGTGGAGCCGCCGATGTAGGGGCGGGAGTCCTTCGGCCACAGGTCGGTGATCACCATCCACCACGCGCTGGACACCACCAGCACGACCCCGGCCGCCACCAGGTGCCACACGCGCCTGATCCAGGGCGTCCTGGCGCACGCCAGGTAGGCGAGCGCGAGCGCCGGCACCACGAGGTACGCCTGCAACATCTTGGCGTTGAACCCGAGCCCCACGAAGAACGCCGCCAGCAGCAGCGACCGCATCCGGCCCGTCCGCAGCGCCTCCAGGCAGAACCAGGCCGACAGGACGAGCAGCAGCACGAGCACGGTGTCGGGGTTGTTGTCGCGGTTGATCGCCACGGTGATGGGCGTGAGCGTCATGACGACGGCGGCGATCAGCGCCGCCACGTGCCCCCGCCGCCCGCCACCGGGATGGGCCGGGGTGGTGAAGGCGCGGCGCACCGCCGAGAACACCAGGCCGACGGCCGCCACCCCGGCGATCGCCTGCGGGAGCAGCATGCTCCACGTGCCGTAGCCGAAGATCCGCGCCGACAGCCCCATCACCCACAGCGCCAGCGGCGGCTTGTCGACGGTGATGAAGGAGCCGGCGTCGATGGCGCCGAAGAAGAACGCCTTCCAGCTCTTGGTGCCCGACAGGATGGCGGCGGCGTAGTACTCGTTGGCGTTGCCGCTCAGCGCCCACGCGTACAGGACGAAGGCGACGGCGAGCACCGCCCACATGGCGGGCCGCGACCAGCGCGGGTCCTGCTCCGATCCGAGGAGGGCGCGGGCGAGCGCGCCGCGCCGGCCGGCGGCCCGGTGCCCGGGCCTGATCGCGGTGACGGTCATGGGGTGTTCCTCCGCTTGGGGTTGAAGACCCACGCGCGCAGCAGCAGGAAGCGTACGAGGGTGGCGGCGGCGTTGGCGACGATGACCGCGACGAGCTCCACGCCGTGGGAGACCCCGGCGGGCAGCAGGGAGAGGCTGCCCGAGGTGAGCGCCAGCCCGACGAGGAAGGCGATCAGCCCTTCGAACTGGTGCCGCACGGCCCCGCCCGCGCCTTTGACGCCGAAGGTGAAGCGGCGGTTGGCGGCGGTGTTGGCCACGGCGGTGACGAGCAGCGCGACCGCGTTGGCGGCGAGGGGCGGCACGACCTGGCGCAGCAGCGAGTACAGCACTAGGTACGCCAGTGTGCTGACCACGCCCACGATCGCGAACCGCGGGAGCTGCTTGGCCATGCCCTTCGGCAGCTCGGCCCGCCCGGACAGGGGGACGCGGGTGGCGCCGGACAGCGTCCCGCGGGCCACGCGGACGAGGCCGCGCAGGTCGTCGAGGGCGGTCTGCACGATGTCCACCCGGCTGTCCGGGTCGTCCACCCAGTCCACGGGCACCTCGTGGATGCGCAGGCCGTGGCGCTCGGCCAGGAGCAGCAGCTCGGTGTCGAAGAACCACTGCTCGTCCTCGACACCGGGCAACAGAGCCTGGGCGATCTCCGTACGGACGGCCTTGAAGCCGCACTGCGCGTCCGAGAAGCGGGCGCCCATGCCGAGGCGGAGCAGCAGGTTGTAGGAGCGGGAGATGAACTCGCGCTTGGGGCCGCGCTCGACGCGGGCCGCGCGGGCCAGGCGGGTGCCGATGGCCAGGTCGCTGTGCCCGGTCAGCAGCGGGGCCACCAGCGGCAGGAACGCGTCCAGGTCGGTGGACAGGTCCACGTCCATGTAGCTGACGACGTCGGCCTCGCTCCGCGACCACACGCTGCGCAGTGCCCGGCCGCGGCCCTTCTCGTCGAGGTGCACGGCCCGCACGTGCGGCAGCTCCCTGGCCAGCTCGGTGGCGAGCTGCCAGGTGTTGTCCGTGCTGGCGTTGTCGGCGATGGTGATGCGGAAGCCGTAGGGGAAGTTCGCGGTGAGGTAGGTGTGCAGCCGGGCGATGCTGGCTCGCAGCGCCCGCTGCTCGTTGTAGACCGGGACGACCACCTCGACCAGGCGGGTCCGTACTGCTGTTGTCTCCATGCAGCCAGGACACTTTTTGGGTCTTTAAGGTGACTTATCCGATTCTGAGTTACGGATGAGAGTTCCCGGCAGGTCCATGGTCGCGATCGCCCCGCCACCTGGAGCGTTCCCCAGGCGTACGGTGCCGCCGGCCTCCGTGACGGCCTGCGCCACGATCGCCAGCCCCAGCCCCGAGCCCGGCAGGCCGCGCGCCGACGGGGAGCGCCAGAACCGCTCGAACACGTGCGGCAGCTCCTCCTCCGGCAGCCCCGGGCCGTGGTCGCGCACGGTCAGGCGGCCGTCGCGCAGCTTCACCTCCACCTGGGAGCCCTCCGGGCTGAACTTGGCGGCGTTGTCGATGAGGTTCAGCACCGCCCGTTCCAGCGAGGTGGCGCTGCCCACGACATACCAGGGGCTGAGGTCGGTCACCACCTCCGCGCCGCGCAGCCGCGCCCGCTCCACGGCGGCCGTGACCACTTCGTGAAAGCCCAGCTCGACGTGCGGCTCGTGGTCGGTGTCGCCCCTGGCGAGCTGGAGCAGGTCGGCCACCAGCGTGGACAGCTCCGCGAACTGCGCCTTCACGTTGACCAGCAGCCGCTCCTTGGCGCCCGGGTCGAGGCTGCGGCCCGTCTGCTCGCTGCGCAGCAGCAGGTCGATGTTGGTGCGCAACGTGGTGAGCGGGGTGCGCAACTCGTGGCCGGCGTCGGCGACCAGCTGTTTCTGCCGCTCCCTGGAGCCGGCCAGGGCGGCCGTCATGGCGTTGAACGAGGAGGACAGGCGGGCGATCTCGTCGTTGCCGTGAACGGGGATGCGCGTGTCGAGGTCTTCGGTCTGGGCGATGTGCTCGACCGCCTTGGTCAGGTCGCCCACCGGACGCAGGGCGGCCCGCGAGATCGTCAGCCCGGCCCAGGCCGCGCCGAGCACGCCCAAGGCGGTGATGCCGCCGAGCATGAGCCCCGCGATGCGCATCGTGCGCTGGATGTGCCCGTAGAACCTCGACTCCATGACCGCCACGCCGGGCTTGAAGTTGACCGTCACCACCCGGACCTGTTTGCCGTCCATCGTCTCGCCGTAGCGGTAGACCGGATCGCACGGCTCGAAGGCCTTCTTGTCCAGCTCGTAGTCCGGCTTGATGGGAGAGGGGCCGATCGAGCAGGTCCTGCCGTCGGCGAACAGCAGCGTGGCCTGCCCTTCCGCGAAAGCCGCCGGCGTGCCCCCCGGCCGGCAGTTGTGCTCCAGATATCCCTTGTCGCCCTGGTCGAGCGACGCCAGGATGGTCATGTCGAGGTTGCCCCGGAGCCGGTCCTGGAGGATGAAGTACGACAGACCGGCACACATCGCGATGGCCAGCGCCACCGCCACCGTGACCAGGAGCGTCAGCCGCGTGCGCAGGCTGCCGCGCGTGGCCAGGGACCGGACACGGTCACCCCATCTGCCCTTCACTGCGTGGCCCTGAGCACATAACCCACCCCGCGCACGGTGTGGATCACGCGCGGCTCGCCCCCGGCCTCCGTCTTGCGCCGCAGATACATGACGTACACGTCGAGCGAGTTGGAGGTCGGCTCGAAGTCGAAGCCCCACACCTCGCTGAGGATCTGGTCTCTCGTCAGCACCTGGCGCGGATGGGCGAGGAACAGCTCCATGAGCAGGTATTCGGTCCTGGTCAGGTCGAGGCGGCGGTCGCCGCGCGTGACCTCCCGGGTCGCCGGGTCCATGCGCAGGTCGCCGTACGAGAGCGTGTCGCCCTCGGGGGTGCCGGCGCTGAGCGCGCCGCGCCGCAGCAGCGCCCGCACCCTGGCCAGCAGCTCGTCGAGCTCGAACGGCTTGACGAGGTAGTCGTCGGCCCCGGCGTCGAGCCCGGACACGCGGTCGCCGACGGCGTCGCGGGCGGTGAGCATGAGCACGGGCACGTGGTTGCCGGAGGCGCGCAGGCGGCGGCACGCGGTGAGCCCGTCGAGCCTGGGCATCATGACGTCGAGCAGCACCGCGTCGTACGTCTCCGCCGCCAGCGCGTCGAGCGCCTGCTGCCCGTCGTTGGCCGTGACGACCTTGTAGCCCTCGAACTCCAGGCTCGACTGCAGAGCCTCGCGCAACGCGGGCTCGTCGTCCACTACCAGCAACCGTGCGGGCTCACTCATGCTTGAAACGCTAGGGGCTCATCATGAAAACGTGATGAACGACCTCACGGAGATTTTATGAGGATCACCACGCGACGGGCATCGAGGTGAGCCCGAAGATGGCTCCATCGTACTTGGCGGTCAGGTCCGCGTCGGCCACGGTGACGCGCAGGCCGGGCAGGCGCTCGAACAGGGTGCGCAGCGCGATCTCCAGCTCGGCGCGCGCCAGGTTCTGGCCGAGGCACTGGTGCACGCCGTAGCCGAAGGCGACGTGGTGGCGGGCGCCGCGCTCGATGTCGAACGCGTCCGGCCGCTCGAAGACGCGCTCGTCCCGGTTGGCGGAGGCGCCGAGCACGAAGATGCCCTCGCCCTTCCTGACGAGCTGCCCGCCGATCTCCTGGTCCTCGACGGCGACCCGGTCGAAGGCGGCCCAGTCGACGATGGAGTGGAAGCGCAGCAGCTCCTCCACCGCCATGGGCCAGCCGGCGGGGTCGGCGCGCAGCGCGGCGAGCTGGTCGGGGTGGCGCAGGAGGGTGAGCACGGCCAGGGGGATCATGTTGGCGGTGGTCTCGTGGCCGGCGACGAGCAGCAGGAACATCACGCCCACCAGCTCGTCGTGGGTGAGCCGGCCGCCGGTGATGAGCCGGCCGAGCAGGTCGTCCTTCGGGGCCTGCTCGGCGGCGGTGACGAGCCCGTCGAGGTAGTCCCTGATCGCGAACGCCGCCGCGTGGGAGTCGTCGTCGGTGCTGAGCATCTCCCGGGTGCGGGCCTGGAAGAACTCGTGGTCGGCGTACGGGACGCCGAGGAGCCGGCAGATCACCAGCGAGGGCAGGGCGAGCCCGAACGCCTCGACCAGCTCCGCCTCGGACCCCTGGGCGACCATGTCGTCGATGAGCCCGTCGACCAGCTTCTGGATGTCGGGGCGCAGCTCCTTGATCCGCCTGACGGTGAACTCGGGGATGAGCAGCCGCCGGAACCTGGTGTGGTCGGGCGGGTCGAGGTCGATGAAGTGGCCGGTCCTGAAGTGTTCGAGTGCCTGCTCCTCCTCGGGCGAGGGGGCCTCGGTGCGGAAGGCGGCGGTGGGATGGCCGGGCGTGGCCGGGTTGGTGCTGATGCCGGTGCCGGCGAGCACGCGCTGCGCCTCCGCGTGCCGGGTGACGAGCCAGACGTCGCCGCCGGGCAGGGAGGCCCGGACGAGCGGCGCCTCCTCGCGCATCCGCTCGTACTCGGGCGGCGGCGCGAACGGGCAGGTACGCGGAAGCGGGAAGGAATGCGCCATAGTCTTGACCCCCTGGGAAGCAGCCGATCGCATTGCTTACTTACGCGAAAGTAAGCAATGATGCGATGGACCGTCAAGTGATGGGAGCGGAATGGCGGGCCGGCGGACGGACACACGTGAGCGGATCCAGCAGGTGGCGCTGGAATTGTTCGCCGAGCGCGGATACGACAAGACCTCGCTGCAGGAGGTGGCCGAGCGGCTGGAGATCACCAGGCCCGCGCTCTACTACCACTTCCGCACGAAGGAGGACATCCTGGCCAGCGTCGTCGACCGGCTGTGCGACTCGATCGACGAGCTGGTGGCCTGGGCCAAGGAGCAGCCCCAGACGGCCGCGTCCCGGCAGGAGATCCTGCGGCGCATCTCCGGGCTGCTGGAGGACCAGTGGCGGCCGCTGTTCAAGTTCGCCCAGGTCAACCAGGGGGTCATGCAGGGCAACCCGGCCGGGCAGCGCATGCGGAGCGGGATGCTCGGCATGCTGTCGGTGCTGTCCGTGCCCGGCGCGAGCGCGGTCAAGCAGTTCGAGGCCAGGCTGGCGGTGTTCGCGGTGATACTCGGGAGCGTGCCGTTCCTGTTCGAGATGGACCTCGACGAGGCGGAGCGCGCGGACGTGGCCCTGGAGGTGGCCACCAAGCTCGTCGGCGACGACTGAGCAGCTTCTACCGGCGCAGCAGCGCCATGGCGGCGTTGTGGCCGCCGATGCCGCTGACGCCGCCGCCCCTGCGGGCGCCCGCGCCGCACATGAGGACGCGCTCGTGCTCGGTCTCCACGCCCCACCCGCCGCCCTCGGCGAACGGCCAGCTCAGGTCGGTGTGGAAGATGTGGCCGCCGGGCAGGCCCGCGTCCCGTTCGAGGTCGACCGGGGTCTTGACCTCGACACATGGGGTGCCGTCGGGGGCGGTGAGCAGGCAGTCCTCGATCGGCTCGGCGAGGACCGCGTTCATGGAGGCGAAGGTGGCGTCCAGGGCCAGCTTCCTCGCCTTATCCGGATTTTTCCGGAAAAGGCGGGCGGGCATGTGCAGGCCGAACAGCGTCATCGTCTCCGCCCTGCCCCGCAGCTCCGGCCCCAGGATCGACGGATCGGTCAGCGAGTGGCAGTAGACCTCGGCCGGCGGCAGCTCGGGGATCTCGCCCCGCTCCGCCTGCGCGTACGCCGCCGCGAGCTGATCGCGCCCCTCGTTGATGTGGAACGTCCCGCTGAAGGCCGCCCTCGGGTCCACCGAGTCGTCCTTGAGCCGGGGCAGCCGCGTGAGCACCATGTTCACCTTGAGCTGCGCCCCCTCCGGCACCGTCGCCGGCCGGCCCATCAGCCGGTCGAGCACGGCCGGGGGCAGGTTCACCAGCACGTGACCGCCGCTCACGGTGTGCTCGCCATCCTCCGCCACGAATGTCACCTCGCCCGACGGCGAGATGCCGACGATCTCG
Organism: [Actinomadura] parvosata subsp. kistnae; assembly: GCF_900323885.1. Taxonomy (GTDB): domain Bacteria; phylum Actinomycetota; class Actinomycetes; order Streptosporangiales; family Streptosporangiaceae; genus Nonomuraea; species Nonomuraea composti. The sequence goes on from NZ_OOHJ01000015.1 coordinate 637,165, forward strand.
GCGCCGGTCCTGATCTCGGCGCCCGCCCGCCTGGCCGCCGCCTCCAGCGCGCCCGACACCGCGCCCATGCCGCCGACCGGGACGTTCCACTCGCCGGTGCCGTCGCCGATCACGTGGTAGAGGAAGCACCGGTTGGCCAGCAGGTCGGTCGCCGGGTCGGCGAACGTGCCGATCAGCGCGTCGGTCAGCACCACGCCGCGCACGGTGTCGTCGCGGAACCGCTCGTCCACCACCTCCCCGATCGGCCGCGCGAACAGCTCACCCCACGCCTCGGGGCCGACCAGCCGCTCGATCTCGATCTGCGGGCGCAGGGGTTCGAGCAGGGTCGGGGCGAGGGCCCGCGCCACCTCGGCGGTCATGCCGTAGAAGCGGCGCCACGCCTCGTGGTCGGCCTCGCCGCCCGTCACGCTTCTGAACGAGGCCGCCGTGCGCAGGTCGTCCTCGTTGTCGACGAGCAGGCCCGTGCCGCCGACGGGCGTGTACGAGGCGTAGCGGCGGCGGCGCAGCTCCAGATCGAGCCCCAGGTCGCGGACGATCCGGGTCGGCAGCAGGCTCACCAGGTACGAGTACCGCGACAGCCGCACGTCCACCCCGGGGAACGCCTGGGCGGAGATCGCCAGGCCGCCCACGCGCGCGTACCGCTCCAGCACGAGCACCCGCCGCCCGGCGCCGGCCAGGTACGCCGCCGCGACCAGCCCGTTGTGCCCGCCTCCTGCCACGACCACGTCATACGAAGCCACCTTCGCACCCTACGACCGGCCCCGCCCCGCCCGTCAACGACCTCCCGTTGGAGGCCGAACGAGTCAGGGGTGGCCGGCGCTCCGCGATCCGGGTCAGGGGCGGCTGGCGATCGCCAGGAGGGTGGCGGCCGGGCCGGTCAGCGGGCGGCCGCGCCGCCACACCGCCCGCAGGCTGCGCACCAGGTTGACCCCGGTGAGCGGCACCTCCACGAGCCGCCCCGTCGCCACGTCCGACTCCACCGCGTACCCGCTGAGCACGGCGGGCGCCACCCCGGCCTGGGCCGCCCCCTTCACCGCCGAGTTCGACCCGAGCTCCAGCCGAGGGCTGGCCCGGTGCATCGCGGCGAACGCCACGTCGAGCGTCTCCCGTGTCCCGGAGCCCGGCTCCCGCACGACGAGCGGCGTCGCGGCCAGCTCCGGCCCCCTCAGCACCGTACGGCGGCGCGCCCACGGATGCGCCGGCGCCACCACGACCACGAGCCGGTCGGTGCCCACGACCCGCACGGCCAGCCCGTCGGGCACGGTCGGCCCCTCCACGAACCCCAGCTCCACCTCCCCGGCCAGCACCCGGGCCGCGACGTCGGCCGAGTTCACGACGTCGAGCCCCACCTGGACGTCCGGCTCCCGGTGCTGCAGCTCGCCGAGCCAGCGCGGCACAAGATACTCGGCCACCGTCATGCTCGACGCCACCCGCAGGTGGGCGGCCTCGCTGAGGCGCACGGCCTGGGCGGCCCGCATGAGCTCCTGCGCGGCCCCGAGCACCTGCGCCGCCCAGCCGGCCACCATCTTGCCCTCGGCGGTGAGGGTGGAGCCGCGTGGCGTGCGTTCGAGGAGGGGGAGGCCGAGGCGGCGTTCGAGCAGGGCGATGCGTTTGCTGGCGGACGGCTGGGCGATCCCGGCCGCCCTGGCCGCGCGCCCGAGGCTGCCCAGCTCGCCCACGTCGACGAGGAGCTTCAGCGAGTCGAGGTCGGGCAGCGCACTCATAGCCTCAGGCTATGGCCTCACAGGCAAGGCATGGCTACTCGGCCCTCCTGCCGCTCTGAAGACTGGGATCATGCTCACCACCCCGCACGAAACCCGCTCCCACCTCAGGACATTGGCGCCAGGAGCAGGCGTCGCGGGCGGGGCGGTGGTGCTGGCGACGCTCGTCAACCTGATCGTCCCGGCCCTGTCGCCCGCCGTCGTGGCCGTCGCCGCCGGAGCCGCCCTGGCGAGCCTGGCGGGGGTCGGGGAGCGGCTCAGGCCGGGGCTCGCGTTCGTCTCCAGGCGGGTGCTGCGGGTCGCGATCGCGCTGCTCGGCCTGCAGATCGCCGTGCCGCAGGTGCTCGCGCTCGGCTGGCAGAGCCTGGCCGTCGTGGCGGTGGCGACGGGCGTGACGTTCGCCGTGACCCCCGTGATCGGGCGCCGGCTGGGGCTGAGCCGCGGCACGTCCCTGCTCATCGCGACGGGCGTGTCCATCTGCGGCGCCGCGGCCATCGCCGCAATGCGCGAGAGCACCGACCTGCCCGACGACGAGGAGGCCGCCGCGAGCGCGCTCGGCGTCGTGGTCCTGTACGGGACCGCGTCCATCGCCCTGATCCCCCTCCTGGCCTCCCTGCTGGGCCTGTCACCGGCGGAGCTGGGCGTGTGGACGGGCGCGGCCGTGCACGAGGTGGCCCAGGTGGCCGCGATCGGCGCCGCCTCGGGCGTGCTGGCCGTCGCGGTGACGGTCAAGCTGGGGCGGGTCGTCCTCCTGGCCCCGATCGTCGCCCTGACGTCCTACCGCTCCCGCACCACACCCGCCGACCGGCCTGAGGCTGGGCGGAGGCCGCCGGTCGTGCCGCTGTTCGTGCTCGCGTTCCTCGCGATGGTGACCGTCCGGAGCACGGGGCTGGTGCCGGCGGCGGTGACGGGCGCGCTGCCCGCCGTCACGAACGTGCTCATGGCCGCCGCCCTGTTCGGCCTGGGCACCGGGATCGACGTGCGGAAACTCGTGCGGGGCGGCCGGGCGGCGCTGCTCGGCGGCCTCGCCACGGCGATCATCGCGGCCACGTCCCTGGCCGGGGTGGCGCTCCTCGTGTGATCCTCGGGGTGGACGGCCGGGCCTGGGGAGCCGTACGCTGCTCCGTTCGGAACAAATACCGCGAAAGCGGCCGTTCCCCGTAAGCAGTCCCAAAATCCACCCAAAGGAGCACGAAACCCGTCATGCACAGCACCACCGACTCCCTCCTCCAGCCGTCCGACGAGGTCGCCGAGGCCCTGGCGGCCGGCGCGCCGGTCGTGGCGCTGGAGTCCACGATCATCTCCCACGGGCTGCCGCAGCCGCGCAACCTGGAGGTGGCGCGGGAGCTGGAGGGGGTCGTGCGGGCGGCGGGCGCCGTGCCGGCCACGATCGCCGTCCTCGACGGCGTGCCCCGCATCGGCCTGAACGAGCCGGAGCTGGAGCGCATCGCGACCGAGCCCGGGCTGCGCAAGCTGAGCCAGCGGGACCTGCCCCTCGCGGCGGCGCTGAAGGCCAGCGGCGCGACCACGGTGTCGGCCACCTCGTTCCTGGCCGCGCGGGCCGGGATCCGGGTCTTCGCCACTGGCGGCCTTGGCGGCGTGCACCGCGGCTGGACCGAGGACCAGGACGAGTCCGCCGACCTCGACACGCTCTCCCGCACCCGGATCACTGTCGTGTGCGCGGGCGTCAAGTCCATCCTCGACGTGCCGGCGACGCTGCAGCGGCTGGAGACGCGGGGCGTCAGCGTGGTCGGGTTCGGCACCGACACCTTCCCCGGCTTCTACCTGCACTCCTCCGGTCAGCCGATCGACTGGCAGATCGGCTCGCCGGACGAGGCCGCGGCCATCATGCGCGGCCAGGACGCCCTGGGCGGCCCCGAGACCGCGCTGATCGTGGCCAACCCCGTCCCAGAGGATCAGCAGCTCGACCCCGAGCTGCACGACCGCGTCCTCGGCGAGGCGCTGGCCGCCGCCGAGCGCCAGGGGATCAAGGGGCAGGCGATCACCCCGTTCCTGCTCGGCTACCTGGTGGACGGCACCGGCGGCGCCTCCCTGGAGGCCAACCTCGCCGCCGTGCGCGGCAACACCGCCCTGGCGGCCCGGATCGCCGTCTCCTGGGCCCGATCGTGACCGACAACGCCCTCCTGATCATCGGGGACGTCGTCACCGATGTGGTGGCGTTGCACGGCTCCCCCGTGATGTCCGGCACCGACACGGCCGCCGACATCGTGCTGCGCCCGGGCGGCTCCGGCGCGAACACCGCCGCCTGGGCCGCCCGCCTCGGCGCCGAGGTCCACCTGCTGGCCAGGCTCGGGTACGACAGCAGCGAATGGCACACCACCGAGCTGGTCAAGACGGGCGTGCGGCCGCACGTGACGGTGGACCCGCACCGCCCCACCGCCGTCGTGATCGCGATGGTGGACCGCAGCGGCGAGCGCTCGATGCTCACCAACCGCGGCGCCGGCGGCCTGATCTCCGAAACCGACTGGGACCCGGCGCTGCTCGACGGCATGGCCCGGCTGCACCTGTCGGGCTACATCCTGTTCGCCGAGGCCGGGCTGGGCCTGGCCCGGCGCGCCATGGCGGACGCGGCGGCGGCGGGCGTCGGCATCAGCGTCGACCCGGCCTCCACGGGCCCGCTGCGCGAGTTCGGCGTCGAACGTTTCATCGCGGAGACCGCGCCTGCGGACCTGATCATCCCGAACCTCGACGAGGCCCTCCTCCTCACCGGGGCCGAAACGGCGCAGGCGGCGGCCGTACACTTGAGTGAGAGATACGGCACAGCGGTCGTGAAGCTGGGCGCGCGCGGCGCGCTGGCCGCCGTCGACGGAGAGGTGGTGGCCACCGCGGAGGGTGTGTCCGCCGAGGTCGTCGACTCCACGGGGGCGGGTGACGCGTTCGCCGCCGGGTTCCTCGCCGCGAAATTGCTCGGCGCCGACGAACAGGCCGCTTTGCAGGCCGGTTGCCGTGCCGGTGCCGAATGTGTGGCCCAGGTGGGCGGCCGTCCACGGTACGGTTTGGATCTGAACCGTCTTTACCCTATTCACACTGATTGATAGCTTGCCGCGTAGGCTGCACCATTAGCCACAGGCGTTACGGGCAGCACCGGCTCACTGGGGAGGATAAGGTCCGCCGATGGAAGTCGAGTCATCGATCTGCCTGAGCGACCTAGTCCCTGCGCTGCGTTGGAGCCGCCCGCAGCAGGTGGCCGAGGCGCTGGGCGACCCGCGGCTGCCCGCGGGGTGGTGGTCCTCTCTCGCGCTGTCCAAAGCGCTCGGCACGGCGGGGCTCGACTGGATCTGCGAGCGCCTGGCCCGGCTCGCCTCCGCCCGCTGGGACCACCTGCCGCTCGCCGACCTGCTGCCCGCGCTGACGGTTCACCACGTCGACCCCTCCCTGCCCGGCTGGCCCGAGGCCACCCGCACCGCGATCACCGGCCTCGGCGGCTGGCAACGGCTGCGCCGCCTGTCACCCAGCGACCTCGCCACCCCGTCGGCCACGCCCGAGGTCGTGATCGGATCGGTCTTCCGCGAGATCCTCGGCCGCATCCCGGCCCAGCGCGAAGCCCCCGCCCCGGCCACCACGGCCCATCCCGAGGTCACCCGGCCGCTGCAGCGCGGCCAGTCGCCCGCCTCCGGCCCCTTCCCCGAACAACCCGCCGCCGGCACGGGCTCCTTCCCGGCCCAGCCCGCGGCCGGTGCGGGCGCGCAGCCCGCGGCCGGCCCCGGCGCACAATCCCCGGCCGGTACGGGGGCGTTCCCCGCGCAGCCGGCGGCCGGATCGCGCCAGACCGGCCCCTTCCCGCTGCCCGCGGCCGCCGACGCCGGGCCCGGGGCGCGCCAGACGGGCTCGTTCCCCGCCGTTCCCGGCGAACGCCAGACGGGCTCCTTCCCTGCGGTCCCCGGCGAACGCCAGAGCGGCCCGTTCCCCGCCGCGCCCGCCGCCGACGGCAGCCCGGGAGGGCGTCAGACCGGCACCTTCCCCGCCGTACCGGGCGAGCGGCAGACCGGCTCGTTCCCGGCCGCTCCTGGCGAACGCCAGACCGGGTCCTTCCCGGCCGTCCCCGGTGAGCGCCAGACGGGCGCCTTCCCCGCCACGCCTTCCGAACGCCAGAGCGGCCCGTTCCCCGCCGCGCCCGCCGCCGACGGCAGCCCGGGAGCACGTCAGACCGGCTCCTTCCCCGCCGTGCCGGGCGATCGGCAGACCGGCTCGTTCCCGGCCGTGCCGGGCGAGCGACAGACCGGGGCGTTCCCCGCGCAGCCCCAGGGCGGGCCGCGTCAGGGGCTCGCCGGTGAGGGCGGCCTGCCCCAGCGTCCCGCCCCCGGCCAGCCCGAACGCCTTCCGCAGCGCCCCACGGGCCCGCAGCCGGGCCGCCAGGACCCGAACGCCCTGCCGTCCCGTCCCGGCACGCCGGGCGCCCCCGGCACCTCGAACGCGCCTGGCTCGCCCTTGGGTGCTCCCGGCGCCCGCCCCGCCGGCTCCCCGATCTCCGGCACCCCCGGCGTACCGGGCACATCCAGCACCCCGGGCACGCCCGGTACCCCTGGCGGTCCGGGCGTCGGCTCGGTCCCGCCTCTCCCCGCCGACCCCGCCAAGAGCACTCCGTCCTACTCCACCCCCGTCCCCTCGGACACCGACCACGCGATGGTCCGCGTCGTCGACAGCCTCTTCCGGGGCCTCGACAAGCTGGAGCTGGCGGTGGCCGTGCACCGGCTGTTCGCCGAGGACCCGGTCAGCCTCCGTACTCTCGCCCACAAGCTGCTGGTCGAGCGGGAGGCGCTCTCGCAGGCCCAGCGCACCGCCGAGGAACGCGTCCTGCAGTGGCTGCGTTCCTCCGAGTCCGCGCCGGTCACCGGCCACATGTTCCGGCTGACCGAGTGGCTGGGCGCGGCGGCCACGGAGGAGCAGCTCATCGGCGCCGACCCGGCGCACCCGGTGATCGTCCCGTCGCTGCGCACGCCGCTGTGGCGGGTGCTCGTGACGCTCATGCCCGACCGCCGCCTCCAGGACGGCTGGCTCGTGGTGGGCGACATCCACGGCCTCCAGGCCCGTACGAGGCAGCTCCTGGCGGCCAGCCCGCCGGACGCCGACATCGTCGAGCTGATGGGCGAGCTCGGCATCCGCGCCCACTCGGCCAAGGCGTGGCTCGACGCCCTGCCGCCCGAGACGGCCCAGGACCCGGTGGCCGCGGCGCCGTCCCCGGCCCAGCCGCTGCCCCGCCGCACGCCGGGCGCCAACGGCCACCACCACCGGGGCGGCCAGCCCGTCCCGCCGGCGACGGCCGGCTCCATCGACCCGTCCGCCGCGCTGGCCACGCTGTCGGCGCTGTCGGGCGGCCGCTCGCCGATGCTGCCCACGGGCGGCCTGGCGGGCACCCCGTCCACGCCTCCGCCGCCGCTGCCGAGCCCGTCGTCCGACCCGCGCCGCTGGCAACGCATCGAGGTCACCCCCGAGCACCTCAGGGGCGGCCCGGTGGCGGTGCCCGAGGGCTACGCGGCCCAGCTCGGCATGCGCCCCGGCACGCTCCTGTCGGTGACGGGCCCCGGCGACAACGCGATCGTCCTGGTCTGGCAGGGACACCAGCCGGTCTTCGACTCGCTGCAGCCCGTCCTGATGCGCCTGAACGCCCGCCCGGGCGACCAGGTGTACGTCACGGTGGACGGCTACCGCCTGGAGGCCCAGCTCACCGCCTGACGCGGTCATCGGCGTGGCGGCTCAGCCCACCGTCTGACGGGACCATCGGTGTGGCGGCTCAGCCCACCGCCTGGCGGGACCGTCCGCGTGGCGGCTCAGCCCACCGCCTGGCGGGACCGTCCGCGTGGCGGCTCAGCTCACCGCCTGGCCGGGTCCTGCGCCCGGCTCCGGCTCCTCCGTCGGGAAGAAGATCGCGCTCAGCACGTACGGCCGCCGCCCGTCCCCCGGCCCGTTGCCCGCCCGGGGCGCGAGCACCTGCCGCAGCTCGCCCGCGACCTCCTCCATCTCCTCCGGACGGAGCCACAGCGTGCCCTGCCGGTAGCCCACCCGGTCGGCCACGGGGTCGGCGGCCGGCCGGTCGAGGTAGGCGTTGAACTCGGCGAGCAACGCCGCCATGGCCGCCGCGAACCCGTGGCGGTGCTCCTCCAGCGACATCGCCCCGGCCGTCTCGGGGTCGACGTTCGCGGCGCCCTGGCGCAGCCGGTAGTGGCGCTCGACCATGCCTCGTACCCGCTGCTCGCCCGCCACCTCCAGGAGCCCGCCGTCGGCGAGCAGGGCGACGTGCCGGTACAGGGTGGTCTTGGGGATGTCGGGCATGCTCTCGCACAGCTCGGACGTCGTACGCACCCGCCCGCCCGACAGCGCCCACATGATGCGCAACCGAACCGGATGCAAGATCAGCTCCAGGGTGTCCATGCTCCAATGTTCCCATAAGTGGTACTGTTCCCAAAGTTGGAAACAGTCGAGAGGGGAACCCCGTGAACACGCATCCGGCGACACCACCACCGTCCAGGCTCAGCGAAGCGGCGGTGATCCCCCTGCGCACGCTCGACCCCGCCGCCCCGCTCGACGACCTCACCTGGCTCGACGACGCGATCGGCGACGCGCGGGTGGTGGCACTCGGCGAGAGCGCCCACTACAACCGCGAGTTCTACGACCTGCGCCACCGCCTCCTGCGCTACCTCGCCGAACGGCACGGCTTCAGCGCCTACGCCATGGAAACCGGCTTCACCGAGGCCTGGCGAGCCAACACCTGGGTCACCACCGACGCCTCGGCCACGGGCGCCTTGGGCGTGGGTGGCGGTGACCGGCTCGGTGAGGTCATGGCGAGCGGGCTGTCCTCGCTCATGGGTGTGTGGCGGCAGCTCGGCGCCCACCTGGAGTGGATGCGCCGGCACAACGCCACCGCCGCACGCCCCGTCGGCTTCTACGGCATCGACCTGGGCGGCCACAACGCCTCCCTGCTCCCCGCCCTGGACGCCGTGCTCGCCTACCTCGCCCAGGCCGACCCCGAGCACCGGGTGGACCCGGCCGTCAGGGAGACGGCCGCGGCCTTCGCGGCGACGTCCGCGTTCGCCGCGCCCGCGGCCCTGGCCGCCTACGCCCAGCTCCCGCCCGAGACGAGGAACGCGCTCACCGCCGGCCTGGCCGCCCTGTCCGCACGCATGAGGGGCCGCCGGCTGGAGTACGCCCGCCGCACCGGCGCGGAGGAGTACGAGCGCGCGCTGCGCTGCCTGTCGCTCGCCGTCACCCTCGACTCGGGCATCCGCGACATGGTCTCCGGAGACCTCCAGAGCGTCATGTACGAGCGCGACGCCGAGATGGCCGACACGGTCGAGTGGATCCTGCGCCGCCACGACCGAATCGTCGTGGCCGCGCACAACGGGCACGTCCAGCGCTGGCCGGGCGTGCTGCCCGGGATGGACCCCGTGACCCCGCTGGGCATGCACCTGGCGGACCGGCTCGGCGCCGGCTACCTGGTCATCGGCGCCACCACGGGCACCGGCCAGATGCTCAACTCCGACCCCGCCGCCTTCCAGTCGGGCGCCCTCTTCGCACCGATGGGCCCGCCGGACCCCGGCAGCCTCGACGCCCTCCTGCACGCCAGCCACGACGGCCCGTTCGTCACGGACCTGCGGCGGCTGTCACCCGCCGACGCGGAGGCCGTCCGCGCCGCCGCCGTCCAGCGCGCCGGGAACGGCCCGCACCACTCCCCCATCAGCGCCCTGGACGCCTACGACCTCGTGCTGCACCTTCCGCACGTCACGGCGGCCGACCCGGACGAGGCCGCCCTCGCCGCCTCCCCCGAGGAGGTGCGGGAGATCTTCTCCCACTACAAGCCCCTGTGACGATCTCTCGCCAAGGGCCCGCACCCGGCCCGCGACAAAGCCCGGCACCCGCCACGCCGCCTCCGACGAGGAAGGCACAAGGTGGCAAGCACGGCCGTCAGTCGAACAGGCGCAGCCGGTGGGCTGTGGCCGCGGCTTCGCCGCGGGTGGCCGCGCCCAGCTTGGCCAGGATGTTGGACACGTGCACGCTGACCGTCTTGATCGAGATGACCAGCTCTTCGGCGATCTCGCGGTTGCTCCGCCCGCGCGTCACCTCCCGCAGCACCTCCAGCTCGCGCGCCGTCAGCCCGAGCGGCTGCCCGCCCGCGGGCTCTTCGGGGCCGCCGATCCTGGCGCGCCGGCCGAAGACGTCGAGCTGCTCCAGCAGCGGGGTGGCGCCGAGCTCGCGGGCCAGGTCGCGGGAGCGGGTGAACCGGGCCGCCGCGCCCTGCCGGTCGCCGGCCGCGAGCGCCGCCTGTGCGGCGGCCAGCAGGGTGAGCGCTTCGGCGTACGGCTCCCGCAGCGCCTGCCACGCCTCCACGGCGCGGTCGCACGCCTTGAGCCGCCAGGCGGCCACCTCACCGACGTGCTCCGGCGACGTCTCCGCCGCGGCCTGCTCCAGTGACGCCTCAGGCCCGCCGTGCTCCGGCACCGGCTCGGGGCCGGTCAGTGCGGTGAACGTGAGCCGGTGCGCCTGCTGCAGCTCGCCCTCGGCCACGAGCTGCCCGGCCAGCGCCCGGAGGCGGGGCAGCAGCGACAGCGCCAGCCGTTCGACCGGCCCGAGCGAGCCCGCCCCGGGCTCACCGGCCTCGGCAGACCGGGACGGCGGCACCACCGCCCGGACGAGCTGGGCGATGGTCACCAGCACCGGCCAGGCGTAACGGGGGCTGCTCACCAGGTCGCGCTCGTCGAGGGCCCGCGCGGCCATCTCGACCGCCTCGCCGAGCTGCCCCCGCGCCTGCCGCAGCCGCAGCTCCCTGCACAGGTGGGGCAGCGTCGTCTGGTCGCGGTAGCTGCCCCGCGACAGCACGCTCTTGGACGACTCCAGCAGCTTCTCGGCCCGGTCGTACTGGCCCCGCGCCATCGCGATGTCGGTGGCGAAGCCCTGGAGGCTGGCCCGGTAGGGGGCGGGCGGGGCGAGCTCGAGGGCGTGCTCGACGACCTGGAGCGCTTCGTCCCAGCGCCCGAGCGACACCAGCGGCTCGGCGAGGTTGATCGACAGGAACGTGCCGGACGTGCGCGCCAGGCCGTACTGGCGGGCCTCCTCGACGCCGTCGCGGGCGACCTGCGCGGCCCGCTCGTGCATGCCGGCGCCTTCGAGCGCGTCGGACTCGGAGATGGCGCACCGCATCAGCGCGTTGTAGGCGTCGCCGCGGGCGGCGATGCGGCGGGCCTCGGCGAAGGCGGCGAGCTGGGCGTCCATGTCGGAGTAGCAGGAGTCGCCCCAGGTGAGGCTGATCATCGCGTGCGCCTCGACGTTGGTGTCGCCGACCTCGTGGCCGATCTCCATGGCGCGGCGGGCGGTGGCCTGCCGCTCGGGGCGGTCTTCGGGGCGGTGGAGCATGCGGGACAGGCTCTCCAGCACCTGGCCGCGCAGCTTGAGCTGGTCGGCCGGGACGAGCTCGGCGGCCCTGCGCAGGTCTTCGACGTAGCCGGGGCGGCCCAGGTCGTAGCGGGTCAGGCCGCGCTGGCGCAGCAGCATGGCGGCCCTGATCGGCTCGACGCAGTGGTCGAGCTCGTCGAGGGCGGCGCCGGCCAGGGCGATGCTGCGTTCGTACTCGCCGGACAGGTGGGCGACGGTGGCCGTCTGCCGCAGGACGTCGATGCGGTCGTGGCCGATGCGCTCAGCGGCGTCGGGCACGGAGTCCCACAGCTCCAGGACTCTGGACAGCATGCGGAGCTGCTCGTCGTAGGCGGTGGACTTGCGTGCGGCGGCGGCGGCGCGCCAGGCGCTGATCAGCGCCCAGGTGGAGTCGTGGGCGGAGTGCCAGTGGTGGGCCAGCTCGATCGCGCCGCGCGGGGCGGGCAGGATCGACAGGTCGCGCTCCAGCGCCTCGGCGTAGCGGGTGTGCAGGCGGACGTGCTCGCCGGGCAGCAGGTCGTCGTGGAGTGCCTCGCGGATGAGGGCGTGGCGGAAGCTGTAGCCCTCGCCGTCGACGACGAGCACGTTTCCGGCCACGGCGGGCCGCAGCGCGCGGGACAGCGTGCTCTCGTCGAGCCCGGCGACGGCGCTGAGCAGGGCGTGCTCGATGCGCTGGCCGCCGGCGCTGGCGACCCGCAGCAGCTCCTGCGTCTCCTCGGGCTGCCGCTCGACGCTGGCCAGCAGCAGGTCGCGCAGCGACTCGGGCAGCGCCTCGCCGCCGTCGCACTCGTTGAGCAGCGCCTCGACGAACAGCGGGTTTCCCTCGCTGCGCGCGTAGATGAGGTCCATGTCGGCGGGGGACGGCTCGCGCTCCAGGATGCCGGCCGCCAGCGCGACGGCCTCCCTGCGGGTGAGCCGGCGCAGCTCGGTGCGGGTCACCCACTCGACCCGGCCCAGCTCGGCGAGCAGCGGGCGCAGCGGGTGGTTGCGGTGCAGCTCGTCGGTGCGGTAGGTGACGACGATGAGCAGGCGGGCCGCGGTGCGCTGGTAGCGGACGAGGAAGGTCAGCAGGTCGCGGGTGGAGCGGTCGGCCCAGTGGGCGTCTTCGACGATGAGCACCACCGGCCGCTCCTCGGCCAGCCGCTCCAGCAGCCCGAGCACCTGCTCGAACAGGCGCGCCCTGGCCTCGGGCCCGTCTTTGCCCGGCTCGCCGAACTCGGGCAGCAGCCGGGCCAGCCCGCGCGCGTTGCCACCGGGCACGAGCGCGGCCACGGCGTCACGGCCCAGCTCGCGCACCAGCCCGCGCAGCACGGCGGTGAACGGCGCGAACGGCAGGCCCTCGGTGCCCAGCTCGAGGCAGCCGCCGACGAGGACGCGCGCGTCACCGGCCCGGTGGTCGGTGAACTCCTTGATGAGCCGCGTCTTGCCGACCCCGGCCTCACCGCCGACGAGCACGGTGGACGACGCCCCGGCGCGCGACCTGGCCAGGGCGTCACCGAGAGCGGCGAGCTCGCGGGCACGCCCGACGAACAAGGGGCTCACGGCATGGATACTCACGCCCTAAGGATGCCATCCGCTCCCGACAGAAACGCGCGCCAGTCCGGCCGTACGCGCTAAGCGGACAAACTCCCACAAACTGGGCTCAACGCAGGACCTTGCGGAAGAAGGTGGCCGACGCCTCGTACCCCAGAGCGTGGTAGAACTCCGGCGCCCGCCGCGTGGCCATCGCCACGTAACCGGCCTGCCGGGAGCGCGCCCACCGCTCGAACTCCTCCAGCAGCGACCGCCCGATCCCCTGCCGCCGCGACCCGGACTGCACCATGGCCTCCTCGACCCAGGCGACCGGCCCGTTCGCGAACAGCGTCAGGTGCACGAACCCGAGCAGATACCCGTGCACCCGCCCGCCCACGACGGCGGTGAGCAGCAGGGCGTCGTCGTTGGCCAGCAGCTGGGGCAGCGCGGCGTCGAAGGCGTCGCGCTCCGGCCTGAACGTCAGGCCGAACTCGCGGGCCAGCGCGAACACCTCGTCCGCGTCCGACTTCTCCGCCCTCCTGATGAGAAGATCGTCAGCCGTCATGACCAACGACCCTAGATCGTCGCATGTGCATGACGCAAACACCTGTTCACAGGTCGCCCAGCCCGAGCTGGCGCGCGATGAGCATCCGCTGCACCTCGCTGGTGCCCTCGCCGATCTCCAGGATCTTGGCGTCGCGGTAGAAGCGGCCGACGGGGAACTCGTTCATGAACCCGTAACCGCCGAACACCTGCGTGGCGTCCCGCGCGTTGTCCATGGCCGCGTTCGACGAGACCAGCTTGGCGATCGCCGCTTCCTTCTTGAACGGCACCCCGGCCAGCATCCGCTCGGCCGCGTGGTAGTAGGCCAGGCGGGCGGTGTGCGCGCGGGCCTCCATGTCCGCGATCTTGAACTGGATGGCCTGGTAGTGGCCGATCGGATGGCCGAACGCGCGGCGGTCGCGCACGTACGTCAGGCACTCGTCCACGCACCCCTGCGCCAGCCCGACGCCGATCGCCGCGATCGCGACCCGGCCCTCGTCGAGGGTCTGCAGGAACTGCGCGTAGCCGCGGCCCCGCTCGCCGAGCAGGTTCGCAGCCGGGACGCGGCAGTCGGTGAACGACAGCTCCCGCGTGTCGGAGGCGTTCCAGCCGACCTTGGAGTACTTCTTCGACACGGCGAACCCGGGCGTGCCGCTCGGCACGAGGATCGTGGAGATCTCGCGCTCCCCGGTCAGCGCGGCCACGCCGATGACGCCGGTGATGTCGGTGCCGGAGTTCGTGATGAACGCCTTGGTGCCGTTGATCACCCATTCCTGGCCGTCGAGCACGGCCGTGGTGCGCATCCCGCCCGGCACGTCGGAGCCGCCGCCCGGCTCGGTGAGCCCGAACGCGCCCAGCCGCTCCCCCGACGTCAGGCGGGGCAGCCACTGCCGGCGCTGCTCCTCGCTGCCGAACCGGAAGATCGGCATCGCGCCCAGCGACACCGCCGCCTCCAGGGTGATCGCCACGCTGGAGTCGACCCTGGCCAGCTCCTCCAGGGCCAGGCAGAGGGCGAAGTAGTCGCCGCCCATCCCGCCGTACTCCTCGGGGATCGGCAGCCCGAACAGGCCCATCGCGCCCATCTGCCGCACCACGTCGTACGGGAACTCCTCCCGCTCGTACAGGTCGCCGATCACCGGCGCGACCACCTCACGGGCGAACGCCTCGACCGTCTTGCGCAGCTCTTCGTACTCGTCGGTGAGCATGTCTCAGCCTTTCGAAAGCGCCTGTACGACGCGGGACGGGCTGGGCCTGCCGAGCAGCTCCGCCAGCCAGGTGCTGGTGGACACGAGCTTGCCCAGGTCGAGGCCGGTCTCGATGCCGAGCCCGCGCAGCATCCAGACCAGGTCCTCGGTGGCCAGGTTGCCGGTGGCGGACTCCGCGTACGGGCAGCCGCCGATGCCGCCCGTGGAGGCGTCGATGGTGGTGACGCCGCATCTGAGCGCTGCCAGGGTGTTGGACAGCGCCTGTCCGTAGGTGTCGTGGAAGTGCACGGCCAGCCGCTCCGGCGTGCGGAAGGCCCCGATCAGCGCCGTGACGTGGCCGGGAGTGCCGACGCCGATGGTGTCGCCGAGCGACAGCTCGTAGCAGCCCAGCCCGAGCAGCCGCTCCCCGACCGCGACGACCTGCGCGATCGGGGTCGGCCCCTCCCAGGGGTCGCCGAAGCACATCGAGACGTACGCGCGCACCCGGACGCCGTTGTCGAGCGCCCTGGCCACGACCGGCTCGAACATCTCGAACTGGCTCTCCAGGCTGCGGTTCAGGTTCTTCGCGGCGAACGTCTCGGTCGCGCTGGCGAAGATGGCGATCTCGTCCACGCCCAGGTCGAGGGCGCGGTCGAGGCCGCGCAGGTTCGGCACGAGCACGGGGTAGCGCACGCCCGGCCTTCTGTGCAGCCTGGTCAGGAGCTCGTCGGCGTCGGCGAGCTGCGGCACCCACTTCGGGTGCACGAAGCTGGTCGCCTCGATCACCTTGTGCCCGGCGTCGGCGAGCCGGTCGATGAGCTCGGCCTTCACCTCGACGGGGATGACCGCGGACTCGTTCTGCAGGCCGTCGCGCGGGCCGACCTCGTAGATCGTGACCTGGTGCGGAAGACCTTCCATCGGGTACGGCATCTACGCCTCCTCGCTGGTGACCACGGCCAGGACCGCGTCCATGTCGACCGGCTGGCCGGGCCGCGCGGACAGCTCGGAGACGACGCCGTCGCGCGGGGCCGTGACCGTGTGCTCCATCTTCATGGCCTCCACGATGAGCAGCGGCTGGCCCTCGCTCACCCGTTCGCCCTGCTGCGCCTTGACCACCAGGACGGTGCCGGGCATGGGGCTCCTGACGACGCCGTCGGCCGCCGCGGCGGCGCCGGCCCGGTCGCCGGGGTCGCCGATGAGGTGCCGGGTGAACGACCAGGAGGCGCCGTCGCGGCCGAGCCAGAGGGTGTCGCCGTCGCGTACGCACAGGTAACGCGCGGTGCGGCCGCCGATCGTGACGGCCAGCTCGGCGCCGCTCCGCCTGATCCTGGCGGGGACGGCCGCGCCGTCGAGCAGCACGTCGGCGGACTCCTCCGGCAGGCCGCGGACCTGGGCCGCGTGCACGCCGTCCCTGGTCTCCAGCCGCCACGTCGTCCAGGCCCGCTCGCCGACCCGCCACCCGTCGGTGACCTCCCAGGGGTCGTCGCCCTGCGGCATGGCGTGGAAGGTCAGCGCGGCGGCGGCGAGCACCTCGTCCGGCGGGGTCGTGGTCTGCTCGGGCAGCAGGTCTGGCAGGGCGCGCTCGACCAGGCCGGTGTCCAGCTCGCCCTTGACGACGGCCGGGTGCGCGGCCAGGGCGCGCAGGAACGGGACGTTGGTCACCACGCCGAGGACCGCCGTGCCGGCCAGCGCCCGGTCCAGGGCCTTGAGCGCGGTGTCGCGGTCGGGGGCCCAGGCGATGACCTTCGACAGCATGGGGTCGAACTCGCTCCCGACGACGCCGCCCTCGACCAGCCCGGAGTCCACGCGAACGACCGGCCCGCCGCCCTGGCGGCCCGGAATCACGCCGCCCCGGCCGCCCGGGAGCCCGCCGCCGTGGCCGCCCGGGAGCGCGCCGCCTTCGCCGCCCGGGAGCGCGTCGCCGGGCTCGCGCAGCGCCAGGACGCGCCCGCCCGTCGGCAGGAACGCGCGCGCCGGGTCCTCGGCGTACACCCGGGCCTCGACCGCGTGCCCGTCGAGCCGCACGTCCTCCTGCCCGAACGGCAGCCGCTCCCCGGCCGCCACCCGCAGCTGCAGCTCCACCAGGTCGAGCCCCGTCACCAGCTCGGTGACCGGGTGCTCGACCTGCAGCCGGGTGTTCATCTCCATGAAGTGGTAGGCCCCGCTGGTGCCGTCGACGATGAACTCGACGGTGCCCGCGCCCACGTAGCCGACCGAGCGGGCGGCCTCCACCGCCGCCGCCCCCATGCGCGCCCGCATGGCGTCGGTGACGAACGGCGAAGGGGCCTCCTCGATGATCTTCTGGTGCCGGCGCTGGAGGCTGCACTCGCGCTCGCCCAGGTGCACGACGTTGCCGTTAGTGTCGGCCAGGACCTGGATCTCGATGTGGCGCGGGCTCTCGACGTAGCGCTCGATGAGCAGGGTGCCGTCGCCGAACGCGGCCAGCGCCGTGCGCCGCGCCGACGCGAGGGCTTCGGGCAGCTCGGCGGCCGACCGTACGAGCACCATGCCCTTGCCTCCGCCGCCGGCGGACGGCTTGATCAGGGCGGGGAAGTCGCGCCACTCCTCGAGCCCCGGCTCGCTCGCGCCGGGCACCACCGGCACCCCGGCAGCGGACACCGTGGCCTTGGCGCGGATCTTGTCGCCCATCGCGTCGATGGCGGCGGCGGGCGGCCCGACGAACACCACCCCCGCCTCGGCGCAGCGGCGGGCGAACGCGGCGTTCTCGGCGAGGAACCCGTAACCGGGATGCACCGCCCCCGCCCCCGCGTCCAGCGCCGCGCCGGCGATGGCCTCGATGTCCAGGTAGGAGGGCACCTCAAGGGCGAGGTCGGCCTCGCGGACGTGCCTGGCCCCCGCGTCGGACGGCGTGTGCACGGCCACGGACGCGATGCCGAGCCGGCGCAGCGTGCGCGCGATCCGTACGGCGATCTCGCCCCTGTTGGCGATCAGAACACGGTTGAACAGCATGCGTCACATCCGGAAGACGCCGTAACCGGCGGGCTCGAGCGGCGCGTTGGCCGCCGCGGACAGTGCCAGGCCGAGGACCGTGCGGGTGTCGAGCGGGTCGATCACGCCGTCGTCCCAGAGCCTGGCGGTGGAGTAGTAGGGGTTGCCCTGGTGCTCGTACTGGGCCCTGATCGCGTCGGGGTCGGCGTCGCCGACGGTGGTCAGGACGTTCGCGGCCTGCTCGCCGCCCATGACGGAGATGCGGGCGTTCGGCCACATCCACAGGAACCTGGGCGAGTACGCCCGCCCGGCCATCGCGTAGTTGCCCGCCCCGAACGACCCGCCGATCACGACCGTGAACTTGGGCACCCGCGCGCACGACACCGCCGTCACCATCTTGGCGCCGTGCTTGGCGATGCCGCCCGCCTCGTACGCCTTGCCGACCATGAACCCGCTGATGTTCTGCAGGAACAGCAGGGGGATGCGGCGCTGGTCGCACAGCTCGATGAAGTGCGCGCCCTTCATGGCCGATTCGCTGAACAGGATGCCGTTGTTGGCCACGACGCCGACCGGGTGGCCGTGGACGTGGGCGAAGCCGGTGACGAGCGTGGTGCCGTACTCGGCCTTGAACTCCAGGAAGCGCGAGCCGTCGACGATCCTGGCGATCACCTCGCGCACGTCGTAGGGCTGGCGGGTGTCGGCGGGCACGATGCCGTAGAGATCGCGCGGGTCGTGGCGGGGCGGCTCGGGCGCGATCGTCTCCCAGGGCCTGGGGGCGCGCGGGGCCAGCGTGGAGACGATGTCGCGGACGATCGCCAGCGCGTGCGCGTCGTCCTCGGCGAGGTGGTCGGTGACGCCGCTGACGCGCGCGTGCAGGTCGCCGCCGCCCAGCTCCTCGGCCGTGACCTCCTCGCCGGTGGCCGCCTTCACCAGGGGCGGGCCGCCCAGGAAGATCGTGCCCTGGCCGCGGACGATGACCGCCTCGTCGCTCATGGCGGGCACGTACGCGCCGCCGGCGGTGCACGAGCCGAGCACGGCGGCGACCTGCGGGATGCCGCGCGCCGACATCGTGGCCTGGTTGTAGAAGATGCGGCCGAAGTGCTCGCGGTCGGGGAACACCTCGTCCTGCCTGGGGAGGAACGCGCCGCCGGAGTCGACGAGGTAGACGCAGGGCAGGTGGTTGTGCAGGGCCACCTCCTGCGCGCGCAGGTGCTTCTTGACGGTGATCGGGTAGTACGTGCCGCCCTTGACGGTGGCGTCGTTGGCCACGATCACGCATTCGCGGCCGGAGACGCGGCCGACCCCGGTGATGATGCCCGCGGCCGGGGCCTGGTCGTCATAGAGGCCGTTGGCGGCCAGCGGCGACAGCTCCAGGAAGCGGGAGCCGGGATCGAGCAGGCCGTCGACGCGGTCGCGCGGCAGCAGCTTGCCGCGCTCGACGTGCCGCCGCCGCGACCGCTCGGGGCCGCCGAGCGCGGCGGCGGCGAGGCGTTCGAGCAGGTCGGCGGCGAGCCGCTCGTTGAGCTCGGCGTTGCGTTTGTACGCCTCGCCCGCGGGCTCCACCGCCGTCTTCAGCACCGGCCAGTCGCTCCTCATGGCACCAAATGTTAGTCACCATTAACGTCATCGTCTAGCATGTGAGACGTGACCACCGCCTCTGACACCCCTACCCGCAGCCGGCGCAACAGGCGCGCGGAGATCCTGGAGGCGGCCGCCCGCCTATTCGCGGCCCGCGGTTTCCACGGCGTCTCGATCGAGGACATCGGGGGCGCGGTCGGCGTCTCCGGCCCGGCCCTCTACCGCCACTTCGACGGCAAGGACGCGCTGCTGTCGGAGATGCTGCTCGACATCAGCTCCCGGCTGCGCGAGTCGGCCGTCACGGTCGCCACCGCCGCGGCCGGGCCGGAAGAGACCCTCGACGCGCTGCTCGACGTGCAGATCGCGTTCGCCACCGAGCATCCGGCGCTGATCACCGTGCACGACAGGGAGCTGGGCAACGTGCCCGAGCCGGCCCGCCGCCAGATCAGGCGGCTGCAGCGGCTCTACGTGGAGGAGTGGGTGACGGTGCTGGCCGAGCTGCATCCGGCCTGCCCGGCGGCCCGGCTGCGGGCGGCCACGCACGCGGTGTTCGGCCTGCTCAACTCCACGCCGCACAGCGCGGGCGAGCTGGCCGCGCAGGACATGCGCCCGATGCTGCACGCGATGGCGCGGGCCGCCATCGCCGCCGCCATCGGTTAAGGCTCGTTAACTTCCTGACGTCGCCTTGTCGCCTCAACTATCTAGATATATCGTCACCATATCTCGATAGTTGGAGGCGATCATGCGCGACCACCACGAGTTCTGGGACGCTCCCCCACCCCCGCCGCCACCCCCGCCGTTCCCGCCGGGCCCATGCCCTTCCCCGGCCCGCCCGGAGCACCGCCGCCACCGCCGCACCACGTCGTCCACTGGGAGCAGCCCGCCCCCCGCATCCGCCGCGGCGACGTCAGAGCCGCCCTGCTCGCCCTCCTCCACGAAGGGCCGCAGAACGGCTACCAGATGATCCAGGGCATCGAGGAGCGCAGCCGCGGCGTCTGGCGGCCCAGCCCCGGCTCCGTCTACCCCGCCCTGCAACAGCTTGAGGACGAGGGCCTGGTGACCGGCGACGAATCCGGCGGGAGCCGGACGTACCGGCTGACCGAGCAGGGCCGCGACCTCGCCGCCCGGCACGCCGGCGAGGCCCCCTGGGACGAGGTCGCCCGCACCGTCCCCGACGACCACCACGAGCTGCGCCTGCTGTGGGCCCAGCTCAACGAGGCGTTCGGGCACCTCGTCCGCACCGGCGGCGACCGCCAGCTCGCCGAGGCCAAGAAGCTCATCAAGCAGACGCGCAAGTCCATCTTCCAGATCCTCGCGGAGGACTAGATGACCGCGGACGCCGCAGTGTCCGTACGCGGGTTACAGAAGGCGTACGGGAAGGTCGAGGCCGTCAAAGGCGTCGACTTCGAGGTGCGTCCCGGCGAGGTGTTCGGCTTCCTCGGCCCGAACGGCGCCGGCAAGACCACCACCATCAACATGCTCTGCACCCTGGTCAACCCGACCGGCGGCAGCGCCACCGTGGCCGGGCACGACGTCGTCAAGGAACGCGACGAGGTGCGCAGGAACATCGGCCTCGTCTTCCAGGACCCCACCCTCGACGGCTACCTCAGCGCCGAGCAGAACCTGCGCTTCCACGCCGAGCTGTACGGAGTGCCCAAGAACGTCGTCGCCGACCGCATCCGCAAGGTGATGGAGATGGTCGCGCTGTGGGACCGCAAGGACGCCAAGGTCATGACGTTCTCCGGCGGGATGAAACGGCGGCTGGAGATCGCCCGCGGGCTGCTGCACTCGCCGCGCGTGCTCTTCCTCGACGAGCCCACCGTCGGCCTCGACCCGCAGACCCGCTCCGCCATCTGGGGGTACATCAACCAGCTGCGGCTCATGGAGGACATCACCATCTTCATGACCACGCACTACATGGACGAGGCCGAGTACTGCGACCGGATCGCGATCATCGACCACGGCCGCATCGTCGTCATCGACTCGCCCGAAGCGCTCAAGGCCAGCGTCGGCGAGGACCGCGTCCAGATCCAGACCGCCGACGACAGCGCGGCGATCGAGGCACTGCGGGAGCGGTTCGGGCTGGAGGCCGCCGTGCGCGAGGGCGCCGTGACGTTCGCGGTCGCCTCCGGCGAGGAGTTCGTGCCCCGCCTGTTCGCCGAGCTCGGCATGCCCATCAAGTCCGTGAGCGTGTCCCGGCCGTCGCTCGACGACGTCTTCATGTCCTACACCGGCTCCACGATCCGCGACGCCGAGGCCGGCGCCGACACCATGACGTGGATGAGAGCGATGGCGAGGCGATAGCCATGGCGACAGAGGCCATCGGCGTGCGGGTGCCCGCCCGCAGCGCCGGGCACGACCTGCGAGCCGTCAAGATCGTGCTGCACCGCGAGATGCTGCGGTTCGTCAACGACCGCACCCGCATGCTGTCCATGCTCGTCCAGCCCGTGCTGTGGCTGTTCGTCATGGGGACGGGGCTCGGCTCCCTCGTCCGGGGCTCCATCCCCGGCGTCGACTACCGCACCTTCATGTACCCCGGCATGATCTCCATGACCGTGATCATGACGGCCATGTTCTCGGCCGGCTCCATCGTCTGGGACCGCGAGTTCGGCTTCCTGCGCGAGATGCTCGTCGCCCCCGTCTCCCGAGGGGCGATCGTCATCGGCAAATGCCTCGGCGGCGCCGTCGTGGCCGTCGGGCAGGGCATCATCATCGTGGCCATGGCGGGGCTCGTGGGCGTGCCGTACGCGCCCGGCCTGATCGTCACCCTGCTCCTGGAGATGTTCCTGGCCGCCTTCACCATCACGGCCTTCGGGGTGACGCTGGCCGCCCGCATGAAGAACATGCAGACGTTCTTCGGGCTGATGCAGATGGCCATCATGCCGATGATGTTCCTGTCCGGGGCCATGTTCCCGCTGGCCAACCTGCCTTCGTGGCTCCACCTCCTGACGGTCGTCAACCCGATGACGTACGCGGTGGACCCGATGCGCGAAGCCGTCTTCGCCCACCTCGACGTCCCGTCCGCGGCGGCGTCGATGCTCAACCCCGGGGTGCGCTGGTTCGACTTCCAGGTCCCGGTGGGGCTCGAGCTCGGGCTCGTGGCGGGGCTGGGGTTTGTGTTGCTGCTGGTGGCCGTCATGGAGTTCCGGAAGGCCGAGTAGATACGACTGAACTACGTATCTCCCTGCGGTCGATCATGGACGGAGGGTAGCTTTCCCGATGTGCCGCGCGGCTCGTCCTTTCCCTCCGTCCCCGAGGAGCATCATCCGATGTTGGATTGTGCAGAGAAGCACCTTGACCTGGAAGCCCGGGTCGAAGCTCTGGAAGAGGCTATTGTCAGTGGCGTGCCCCAGCAGAGCATCGCCACCCGCTTCGAGACGCAGTACACGCGCATCAGCGAAGTCGGGCAGAACATCAACGCACGGATCGGGCGCGAGGTCGACAGCCTCAGGGCCCAGATGAAGGCGGGCTTCGCCGCAGTCGACGAACGCTTCGAGAAGATCGATCTGCGCTTCGAGCGGGTCGACGAGCGGTTCCAGAAGATCGATCTGCGCTTCGAGCAGATCGACGCACGCTTCCAGAAGATCGATGAGCGATTCGAGCAGATCGACGAGCGACTCGAGCAGATCGATGTGCGCTTCGAGAAGATGGACGAGCGACTCGAGAATGTCGAGAAGCGGCTCGACACCATCGAAACCCTGCTCGTGCGCATAGACGCCAAGCTGGGCGACGACCGCTCCAACTGAGCTTCAAGAAGAACGAGGCCCGGGCAGGTGCCGCCCGGGCCTCGTTGCGGTGTTTCAGGTGGTCAGCGCTTCACGCGGACGTAGTCCGTACGGCTGGAGTCGCCGTAGGTGTCGTCGTCGCCGCTGAACACGAACTTCCAGTGTCCCGACTTCCAGGCCTTGGCCTTGGTGGAGAGCCGGCCGCTGTCGCCGGACCAGGTGGTCCTGACGAGCTGCCACTTCTTCGAGCCCACCGGCTTGAAGAACAGCGCCACCTTGCCGGAGTAGCCTTCCCACGAGCCTTCGTCGTCGATCTGCAGCAGCCCCTTGAACTTCAGGTACTTGCCGCGCTTGACCGGCTCCGGGTAGGCGTTGAACTTGATGAGCCGCGTGTCGGCCTTCTCCTCGGCGGGCGGCTGCGGGGCGGGCTGGTCGACCTTCACCCAGTCGGCCTCGCTGACCGAGCCGTTGATGCCACGGGCGCCGCGGTACTCGGCGCGCCACCACCCGGAGGTGACGGCCTCCGCGGAGGCGGAGAAGCGGCCGTGGCGGCCGGTCACGTCGCTGGTGACGTACTCCCAGCGGCGCGAGCCGTCGGCCTTGAAGAAGATGGACACGCGCTGGCCGGCCAGGCCGCCGCGGTCCTCGACGCGCAGGGCGCCGCTGAAGGAGAGCGTGTCTCCCTTGTCGACCGGCTCGGGGGTGGCGTCGAAGCCGGCGATGCGGCTGCCGAGGGCGGCGCGCCGGACGTCCACCCGGTCGGCGTCGCTGACGGACGCCCTGGCGGTGCCGGTGGCCGCGAACTCGGCCCGCCACCAGCCGGTGGCGTTCGCCTCGGCGCGGGCGCCGAACCAGCCGCCGCGGCCGGTCGTCACCTTGGTGACCTCGCGGTAGTTGTCGGAGCCGCGCTCGCGGAAGGTGATGGAGACGGTCTGACCGTCGTACCCCTTGCCGTCGGCCAGCAGGCGGCCGGTGACCCGGATGGTGTCGCCCTTGGCGACGAGGTCCGGGCTGGCGTCGAAGTCGACGATCTTGGTGGTGAGTGCCTTGACGACGTCGAACGCGCCGGTCTGGGTGACTTCGCCGCCGTCGCCCTTGGCGGTGGCGGCGTAGTTCCACTTGCCGGCGGCGCCGGCACCGAAGGACTTGGTGCCCGTCCACTTCAGCCCGCCGGTGACGGCGGTCGAGGTGACGTTGACGGTGTCACCGTTGAGCTTGAGCGTGGCCGTGGTCGCGTTCGTCGTGGTGAACGTGAACGTGACGCTGACATCGCTGTCGAAGACCACGATGGGCGCGGCCGGGCTGAGCTCGACCCTGGTGATGGTGGGGGTGGGGGCCGCCGACGCTGCGGGGGTGCCCAGGGCGACGGCCCCGGAGACGCCGAGCACGAGGGCGAGGGCGGCGACACGGATGCGTTGTAACATGCGGGTTCCTTCCTGGAGACCCCATTGGTTCAACGCGGCATTGAGGGTGCCACGTGTGCACTACAAGTAGACGTGCACGCCGACGGTGAAGTTGTGATTTCTGACAAACGGTTATGAAGGCGGGTCAAAAGGACCGGTCCACAACATGTCACCGGCGTCCGGCAGACGTCGGCGCCGATCAAAGACATAATCGATGCTGTGGCGCGCGACACAGTTGAGACTCACTTCACCGAGACGGTTTCGACGCTCAAGGCCGGCCCGGCGCGAGATCCGGGGCTGCCGGTCCGCGAGGGCACGTCGCTGACCGGCGAGCGATGCAGGTCGCTGTTCAGGCGCCAGCTCGAAAGCCGGCTGCTCGACATCGCGGCCCGCTGGCTGCGCGAGCGCGACGAGGGCTACTACACGATCGGCTCGGCGGGCCACGAGGGCAACGCGGCCGTCGCCGCCGCCCTGCGTCCCACCGACCCGGCGCTGCTGCACTACCGCTCGGGCGCCTTCTACCTGGCCCGGTCCGAGCAGGCCGGGCGGGTGCCCGAGCAGGGCATCCGCGACGTGCTGATGGGCCTGACCGCCGCCCGCGACGAGCCCATCGCGGGGGGCCGGCACAAGGTGTTCGGCCATCCCGACCTGGCCGTCATCCCGCAGACCTCCACGATCGCCAGCCACCTGCCGAGGGCCGTCGGCGTCGCGTTCGCGATCGAGCGGGCCCGCGCGCTGGGCGTGCCGGGCGCGTGGCCGTCCGACGCGATCGCGGTGTGCAGCTTCGGCGACGCCTCGATCAACCACGCCAGCGCCCTGTCCGGCCTCAACACCGCCGCCTACGCCACCTACCAGGGGCAGGCGCTGCCGCTGCTGTTCGTGTGCGAGGACAACGGCATCGGCATCAGCGTGCGCACCCCCAAGGGCTGGGTGGAGGCGGCCGCGCGGCGGCCCGGCATCGAGTACATCGCCGCCGACGGCTGCGACCTCGCCGCCGCTTACGACGCCGCCGTCCAGGCCGTCCAGCACGTACGCGAGCGGCGCGCCCCGGTGTTCCTGCACCTGTCGACCGTGCGGCTCATGGGGCACGCCGGGTCCGACGTCGAGTCGGCCTACCGCACGCAGCGCGAGATCCGGGCCGACCTGGAGCGCGACCCGCTCGTACGCACCGCGGCGCTGCTGGTGGAGGCCGGGCTGATCGCGCCGGACAAGCTGCTCAAGGCGTACGAGTCGGACCGCGAGCACGTCCTGAGGATCGCCGAGGAGGCGGCGCGCAGCCCGCGGCTGAGCTCCGCCAAGGAGATCATGGAGCCGATCGCGCCCCGCCGGCCGGAGCTGATCGCCAAGATCAGCCCGATGGCGGCGCCCGCGGCGGCCAGGGAGAAGGCGTTCGCCGGCGCGCTGCCCGAGAACGACAAGCCGATGACGCTCTCCCAGGCCATCAACCGCACGCTCGCCGACGCACTGGCCGTCTACCCCGAGATGACCGTGTTCGGCGAGGACGTCGCCAAGAAGGGCGGCGTGTACGGCGTGACGCGCGGGCTGCAGAAGCGGTTCGGGGCGGGGCGGGTGTTCGACACGCTGCTCGACGAGCAGGCCGTGCTGGGGCTGGCGCTCGGCGCGGGCGTGTCGAAGCTGCTGCCGGTGCCCGAAATCCAGTACCTCGCCTACCTGCACAACGCCCTCGACCAGATCCGCGGCGAGGCGGCCACGCTGTCGTTCTTCTCGCGCGGCGCCTACACCAACCCGATGGTCGTGCGCGTGGCCTCCTACGCCTACCAGAAGGGCTTCGGCGGGCACTTCCACAACGACAACGCGGTGGCCGCGCTGCGTGACATCCCCGGGCTGGTCATCGCCTCGCCCGCGCGGCCCGACGACGCCTCCGCCATGCTGCGCACCTGCCTGGCCGCGGCCCGCACCTCGGGGTCCGTCTGCGTGTTCCTGGAGCCGATCGCGCTCTACCACACCCGCGACCTGTTCGACCCGGGCGACGGCGGCTGGCTCGCGCCGTACGCGCCGCCCGCCCGGTGGGCGGAGACGCACGTGCCGATCGGGCGGGCGCGCTCCTACGGCGACGGGCGCGACCTGACGATCGTCACGTTCGGCAACGGCGTGCGCATGAGCCTGCGCGCCGCCGTGCGCCTCACCCAGGAGGGGTACGGCTGCCGCGTCCTCGACCTGCGCTGGCTGGCGCCCCTGCCGGTCGAGGACCTGTTGCGGGCGGCCGAGCTGACCGGGAACGTGCTCATCGCCGACGAGACCCGGCACAGCGGCGCCGTCTCGGAAGGCATCGTGGCCGAGCTGCTCGACGCCGGCTACACCGGGGCCATCGGGCGGGTCACCTCGTCCGACAGCTTCATCCCCCTCGGCAGGGCGGCCGAGCACGTGCTGCTGTCGGAGGAGGAGATCGAGCAGGCGGCGCGCAAGCTACTGGGTTGATCTGGCGACGGCGCCTCTGATACAGGTCGGTTTCGACCAGGCGACCGTGGAGCTCTCCGAGATGCGCAGCGGCACGCCCACCAGGAAGCAGTAGCCGCTGTCCGGGTCCAGGCCCGCGACGCGCGTCGAGGTGGCGCCCTGCGCCAGCGGGGTGATCGCCTGCTCGCCCTTCTTCACCGGGGAGCGCTGGACGACCACCGGGTAGTCGCGCGCGCCGGCGGGCAGCGACCAGCGCAGCTCCACCAGCGCGCCCCGGTCGGAGGTCACCTTCACCTGGCGCGGGGCCAGGGCGGCCACCTGCTCCTTGCCGATGGGTTCCTGCTCGCCGGTGCCCGTCTTCGGCCCTTCTGTCGCCGTGGTCCCGGTGGTCGTCGTGGCGGGCGGGCGCATGGACAGGTAGACGGCCAGCGCCGTGCCGGCGACCACGACGGCCGCCACCGCCCCGCCGATCAGGACCATCCTGCCGGTACGGGAGCCGCCGCCGGGCGGCGGGATCGTGGCGGCCGGCGGAGCGATCTCCCCGGTGGGCCGTTGCGCCGGGCCTGGATGGGCGGGGGCGTGCGAGCCCGGGTACTCGGGCGCGAACGGGCTCGGCTCGGCGGGGGCGTAGGGGCTGGGCTCGGCAGGCGCGTACGGGCTGGGCGGGGCGGAGGTGTGCGGGCCGGGGTAACCCGCGCCCTGCGCTCCCGGCTGCGGCGCGAAGCCGTCGTGCTGGGGTGGCGCGAAGGGCGAGCCCTGGACGGGGCCGGCGTGCCGGCCGGGCTGGGCCGCCGCCGGAGGGTGCCGGCCGGGCTGCTGGGCCGCCGGGAGGTGCTGGCCGGTGGCCGGGAACCCGGTGCTCGCCAGCGGAGGCGGCGAGGCGCTGACGTCTTGCCGCGGAGATTGCGGGACGCCGAGATCCGGGCGCGAAGGCTGAGCGCCGCCGAGATCCGGGCGCGGAGCCTGCGGGGCGCCGAGGTCCTGGCGGGGAGGTGGCGCCGGGCCCGGGTCCTGGCCGACTAGGTCGGTGACCGGGAGGCCGAGGTCCGCCTGCAGTGCCTGGAGGTGGCGGGCGAGCTCGCGCGCCGACCCGTACCGGGTCTCGGGCTGCTTGGACATCGCCCGCACGATCGTCTCGAACACCACTCCCGGCACGTCGGCCCGGTTGATGGGCGGCGGGTCGAGGCTGAGCACGCGGTACATCAGCGGCGCGATCGACGGGTCGGCCGGGTTGTGGAAGGCGGGCTGGCCGGCCAGCAGGTGGTAGAGGGTGGAGCCGAGCGAGTAGATGTCGGTGGAGGCCGAGTGCGGCTGCCCGGTGAGCACTTCGGGGGCGGCGTGCAGCGGGGTGAACGCCTGCGAGGTGACCGAGATCTCCGAGGAGTCGACGACGCGGGCCACGCCGAAGTCGGCGATGGCGAGCTCGCCGTACCGGGAGATGAGGATGTTCTGGGGTTTGATGTCGCCGTGCAGGACGCCGGCCTCGTGGACGGCGGCCAGCGCGCCGGCGAGCTTGACGCCGGCCCGCAGCACGTCGGGCAGCGGGAGCGGGCCCTCTTTGCGGATCTTGTCGCGCAGGGAGCCGTTCTCGAAGAAGTCCATCGCGATGTACGGCTTGCCGGAGCGGGTGACGCCGGTGTCGAAGACGGTCACGACGTTCGGGTGGCCGGTGAGGCGGCCGGTGAGCTGCAGCTCGCGCTGGAACCTGCGCATGGTGCGCTGGTCGACCCTGTCCACGGACAGCACCTTCAGCGCCACGACCCGGTCGAGGCGCTCCTGGTAGGCGCGGTACACGACGGCGAATCCGCCCTGGCCCGCCTGATCGAGTACCCGGTAGCCGGGCGCGTCCTCGACTGGCAGCACTCCACTCTCCCCTGTTGCTGAGGAGTTTAGTGCGAAATAGCGGGACTAGAGCGGGTTCATGAGGTATGCGCCGAACGCCACGGATGTCAGCGACACGAGCAGGAAGAAGAACACGTAGAACCCGCCGGGCAGGACCGTCAGCCGGGCGAGCTGGTCGGCGTCGGAGTCTCTGGCCTGCCTGCGCCGCCGCTTGTGCTGCAGCTCGATGATCGGCCGGACCCCGCCGAACAGCAGGAACCAGGCCGCGACCAGGGCCACGACCTGCTGGACGTCCGCCGGCGCGTACATGATCAGGGCGAACACGGCGCCGCCGGTGACGAGGAGGATGAGCGCGCCGTACAGGTTGCGGATCAGCAGCAGCATGCAGACCAGGAGCAGCAGCACGCCCCAGATCAGCAGCGTGATGTGGCCCTGCTCGGTCAGCCAGGCGGCGCCGAGCCCGAGCAGCGGGGGCGCCAGGTAGCCGGCGAGCGCGGTCAGCACCATGCCGGGGCCCGTGGGCCTGCCCCTGGTCAGCGTCACGCCGGAGGTGTCGGAGTGCAGGCGGATGCCTTCGAGCTTGCGCCGCGTGAGCAGCGCCATCAGCGCGTGGCCGCCTTCGTGGGCGATCGTGATCAGCCCCCTGGACACCTGCCAGGGCATGCGGAAACCGACGATCACCAGCGCGACGAGAGCCGAGACCACCACCACCCAGGGGTCGGGGTCAGGCTGAACCTTGATCAGGTGGGCCCAGAACTTGTCCATCGAGGACAAACCCTAACGGGTCAGGTTCCGGTACGGGGCGGGGAAAGTCAGGGTTGTGCCGGTGAGGCGACACCGGGCCGCCGGAGCCCGTCCCAGAGGGGCGGGGACCCCCGGAGAAAATGCCCGGCATTTCCCGATCAAGCCGGGTAAGGTGCCGGTCAGGCGGCTCAAGGGTGTGCTTCCTTCTCCTTCACTTCGAATGAACAGCGTGCCCGCTCTCCGCCGGCTCGGGCCGCGCGGGACCTCCCGCGCGGCCCCTGGCTTCAGGGGGTGGTTCGGGTGGACGGTCCGGCGACGATCCTGCTGCGCCGGCGCAAGCTGGTCGCGCCCGCGCTGCTGGCCGGGGAACGCGGCCGGCCCCTGCCCGTCGGGAAGCCCAGGCGGGCGGACCTGCGGCCGGCCGACGTGCCCGGCGGGGTGGCGGCGCTCGAGGCCGAGCTGCTGCAGCTCGGGCACCTGATGTCGGGAGAGCTGTACCGGGCGCTGACGGGGCTCGACTTGGAGGGGCTGACGCGCGCGGGGCGGCGGTTGCTGCACTGCCTGCGGGCCGAGGTGGGGGCGAACGACTCGCACGTGCCGCTCTTCCGCAGGTTCCCGCAGAGCGTACCGGCCGACACGGGCGACTTCTACGTGCGGCGGGTGTTCAGCCTGCTGCTGCAGCAGCCCGAGCGGCCCTGCGTGCTGTGCGGGCAGGTGGGGGTCGTGCACGCGGTCTCGCCCTGCGCCCACCTGGTGTGCCACGCCTGCTGGGACGGCTCCGACTTCAGCGCCTGCCCCATCTGCCACCGCCGCCTCTCCCCCGGCGACCCGTTCCTGCGCCCGTCCGAGC
The DNA here is from genome assembly GCF_900323885.1 of [Actinomadura] parvosata subsp. kistnae. GTDB lineage: Bacteria > Actinomycetota > Actinomycetes > Streptosporangiales > Streptosporangiaceae > Nonomuraea > Nonomuraea composti. The sequence goes on from NZ_OOHJ01000015.1 coordinate 667,018, forward strand.
GGCGCGCCGGCGCCGAGCGGCCCGCGGTCACCACCACGGCGCTGCTGCGGCTGTGCGCCGACCCGGCCGCCGCCTGCCGGGAGCTGGCCGTGGGCATGCTGGAGCGGCGCACCCCCATGGCCGGGCACGAACGGGCCGAGCTTGCGTCCCTGCTGGACTGGTACTGGCCCGAGTCGGTCTCCTGGCTGCCCGACGACATCCCGGTCAAGGAGACCATGGCGTCCGTGGTGGCGCTCGGGCTGCGCAAGGGGAGCGGCGAGCTGCTGGAGCGCTACGCCGGCACCGCCACCGACGTGCTGCGGGTGCTGTACGTGCTGTCGGGCGCCGATCCCGGGCTGCGCACGCCGCCCGCGCGCCGCGTCTCACCGTCCCGCGCGGTCCGGCGGGCCGTGCTGGGGCGGCTGGAGGCGATGCCGTACCTGGTGGAGGACCTGCTGCGGCACGGGGGCCGGTGGAAGCGGATGGCCGAGTCGCTGCACCCGCACGAGCAGCACGCCCGCTTCCCGCGGGCGGCGCTGGGCTTCGCGGCGCTGCGCGGCACCCGTCTCGACGCGGGCACGCCGTTCGGACGGACGCTGCTCGACCACGCCGCCCGCGAACCCGGGCTGGAAGTGCGCCCCGACGCGCCTGGCCGGCTCGGACCCGCCGCCGAGCCTGGGCGGGAGCTGCGGGTGCGACCGGTGACCTTCGCCTCGCGGCTGGAGACGGCGCTGGCCGAGGAGCGGTACGACGACGCCTGGCGGCTGCTGGCGGCACGGCCGGGCGAGCTGCTGCGCCGCCTGTCCCACCTGCTGCGGCGGGCTCCGGACGCTTTCCGGCCCGAGGTGCTGGCGCGGGCGGCGGCCGAGGTGGCGCCCGGCGTGCTGCTGGCGGCGCTGGGCCAGGTCAGGACGGAGCCGGGCGGTGCGCGGCTGTTCCTGCCCCGGGGCGGCACCACCCGCTTCTGGACCGCGCCCGACGAGCGGCCCGCCCCGCCGGACGAGGTGGTGCTGGAGACCGAGCACGTCCTGACCGCCGAGCTGCTGCGGCGCGCCGGCGAGCTGCCGCCGCTGCGCCGGGCCCTGCTCGACGAAGGGCTCGCCGACCTGCTCGCGCCCACCTCGGAACGGACGGCGAGCGCCGCCCTCGTCCGGCTCGCGCGGGGCAGCGTCCAGCCCATCCCCCGCCACGACCGGATCCGGTTCTTCCTGCACTGGGCGCAGCCGCAGGACACACGGGTGGACCTCGACCTGTCGGTGGCGGCGTTCGACGCCGGGTGGGGGTTCGTGGGCATGTGCGACTACACGCGCCTGCGCCTGGGCAAGGGGCTCACCCACTCGGGCGACCTGACGTCGGCGCCGGAGCCGCTCGGGGCGTCGGAGTTCATCGACGTGGACGTGCGCGCGCAGCCCGGCCGTTACCTGGTGCCGGTGGTGTTCAGCTACAACGACGTGCCGTTCGACGAGCTCGTCCGCGGGTACGCGGGGTTCATGGAGCGGCCGTCAGGGGTGTTCGACCCGCTCGCGGTCCGGCAGCGGTTCGATCTGTCGGGGGCGGCGAAGATCCTGGTGCCGCTGGTGATCGACCTGTGGACGCGGACCATGCGCTGGGCCGACCTCAACCTGTCCGCCGCCGGCTACGGCCACAACGTGGCGGGCAGCGCCGATGAGCTGGGCGCGCTCGGGGCGGCGCTGGAGGGCGCGTTCCGCGACCGGGTGACGTTGTGGGAGGTCGGCTGCTGGCACGCCGCCGCCCGGGCCGCCGAGGTCGTGGTGCGCCGCCGCGACGGCGCCCTCGTCCGGTACGAGCGCGCTCCCGGCGAGGACACGGCCGCGTTCGCCGCCCGCCTGGTGGCCCGCGCGCCGGCATCCGGCTGGCAGGGCGGACCGGAGGGCGTCGACCTGGCCGTGCTGGTCTCGGGGGACGTCGAGCTGACGGCCGGCTCCGAGGCGTACGCGCTGCATCCGTACGGGCTCGGCGAGGCCCGCCTGCTCGACGCCGCGGACCTGCTCACCGGGCTCGCCCCCGTCCGGAACTCCCGGAAAGCCGTGGTCTGATAGGAGAGTGAACGATCGGCACGTGGCGCTCATCAGCGCCTTCTACGACGCTCTCGGCCGGGCGGACTTCGCGGCCATGGAGCGCTGTTACCACCCTGAGGTGAGCTTCGGCGACCCCATCTTCCAGGAGGTCGAGGGGCGCGACAGGGTGATGAGAATGTGGCGGATCCAGCTCGGCGTGCGCGACGGGCTGAAGTCGGAGTACCGCGACGTGACGGCCGACGACTTCACCGGCACCGCCCACTGGACCTCCCGCTACACCTTCCACAGCACCGGGCGCGAGGTCGTCAACGAGATCGACTCGCTGTTCAGGTTCGAGGACGACCTGATTGTTCGCCACCACGACGACTTCGATTTCCGCCGATGGTCGAAAATGGCACTAGGCAGGCCACATGGGCTTTTGTTCGGATGGACACCCATGTGGCGCAAGACCATCAGAGATCGTGCGACGCAGCAGCTCGACGAGATGCGTCCGTCGTAGACGTGAGGAGGGGCGATGGCCAGGGTCAAGGGCTTCAGGCGCGGCGGGGACGTTCGCGAGGAGCCACCTGAGCACTCGATGGACCCGCGTGCCAGCGAGGAGCACCCCTACCGGCCGACGGTCATCGACAACGCGATCTACCAGAACGGCGAGCGGGTCGACAACCCCGGCTCGCTCGCCGACGCCTTCGAACGCCTCAAGCAGATGCCGGACGCGATGGCCTGGATCGGCCTCTACCGTCCGAAGGAGTGGGAGCTGGTCAAGCTCGGCGAGGAGTTCGAGCTGCACGAGCTGGCGCTGGAGGACGCCATCGTCGGCTCCCAGCGCCCCAAGGCCGACCGCTACGGCGACACGCTGTTCGTCGTGCTGCGCGCCGCGCGCTACCTCGACGAGGTGGAGGAGGTCGCGTTCGGCGAGCTGCACATCTTCGTCGGCCCCAACTTCGTGATCACCGTCCGCCACGCCGAGGCCCCCGACCTGCAAGGCGTGCGCAAGCGCATGGAGTCCGACCCCGACCTGCTGCGGCAGGGCCCGCAGGCGGTCCTGTACGCGATCGTCGACGCCGTCGTCGACGGCTACGCGCCGGTCGTGGCCGGGCTGCAGAAGGACATCGAGGAGATCGAGGTCCAGGTCTTCGGCGGCGATCCGTCGGTGTCGCGCCGCGTGTACGAGCTGTCGGGCGAGGTCATCGAGTTCCAGCGGGCCACGGCACCCCTGGTCGGCATGATCCACGGCTTCATCGCGGGCGCCCGCAAGTACGGCGTCACCGACGAGCTGCAGAGCTACCTGCGCGACGTGGCCGACCACGCCATCACCGTCACCGAGCGCATCTCCTCCTTCCGCCAGATGCTGCAGAACATCCTGGTCGTCAACTCCACCCTGGTCACCCAGGCCCAGAACGCCGAGATGGCCCGGATGACCGAGGCCAGCATCCAGCAGGGCGAGGAGGTCAAGAAGATCTCCGCCTGGGCCGCCATCCTCTTCGCCCCCACCCTGGTCGGCACCGTGTACGGAATGAACTTCGACTTCATGCCGGAAACGCACTGGGTGTTCGGATATCCGTTCGCCATCGTGCTCATGGCGGCGGTGTGCGTGGCCCTCTACACGGTCTTCAAACGCCGCGACTGGCTCTGACCGCCCGCGTGGACTCCGGCGAGGTCAGCCCGGGAAGTGGGTCAGGGCGCGTTCGGCTTCGGCGACGGCGTGGCGGAGTTCGTCCACGTACGTCCCGAGCTCGTCCGCCGCGAACCGGGCCGACGGGACGGAGATCGACAGGGCGGCCACCGCGGAGCCGCGGCCGTTGCGGAGGGCGGCGCCGATGGCGGAGACGCCGCGTTCGGTGCCTTCGATGTTGAGGGCGATGCCGCTGGTTCTGATCTCGGCGAGCTCGCGGGTCAGGGCCGCGCGTTCCCGGTCGGTGAGGTCGGGGTAGAGGGCGTGCAGCTCGTCCGGGGGGAGGGTGGCGAGCAGGGCTTTGCCGCCGGAGGCGAGGTGGGCGGGCAGGATGGTGCCGCGGCGGTCGGTGACGTGCTGGATGCGGGGGAACTCGACGCTGTCGAGGAAGCGGACTTCGGTGCCGACGCGGACCATGAGGTTCACGGTCTCCTGGACGCGGGCGCACAGGGACTCCATGGCGGGGCGGGTGCGGGCGCGTAACTCGCGCAGGGCGGAGCCGCCGGGGATGGCGGGGGCCGAGGCGAGGAACGGGCCGGGCAGGTAGGTGTGGTCCTCGTCCCGTACGGCGAAGTCGCGGTAGACCAGCATGGCCAGCAGCCGGTGGGCGGTCGAGCGGGCGATGCCGAGCTCCCCCGCCACGTCGGTGACCTGGACGCGGCCCCGGTCGCGGAGCATGTGCAGGACGAGAAGCGCGTTGTCCACCGAGCCCAGGGCGTACGGGGGCCTGTTCTTCACAGGAGGATGCTAGTACTGCCCGGCACGATCACCGTCAGGACACCGGGCGCCTCGGGCGACAGGACGGTCACGGCTTCGGCGGTGCGCAGGTAGCCGGTGGAGATCAGGGCGGGGCGCACGGCCAGGCCCTCGCCGGGGAACTGCAGCACGGTGACGTGGAAGCCGTCGGGGCCGGCCAGCACCACCGCGCCCGGGCGCCGGGACACGACCTTGAGCGCCGGGTCGAAGTGCCACAGGCTGCGCAGGGTGCCGGAGGAGACGGTGTCGTGGACGGCCATCGTGGCGGGGTCGTGGTTGACGGTGACGCGCCGCGTCCGCCGCACGCCGTAGGCGTCGTCGGCCAGCTCGTACGTCTGGCTGGACGCTTCGACGGAGGAGTGGAGGAGGCGGGTGGCGGTGCCGGGGCGGAACGTTCCCGAGGTGGGGACGGGGACGTTGTGGGCTTCGGGGGTGCGGGTCCAGTCGACGTAGCCGGTGCGTTCGTAGGAGTGGAAGCCGGCCTCCACGAGGATGCGGCGGCCGTGGGCGGAGTACGTGACGCCGAGATGGTCCTCGTGGCCGTGCAGCCGCCGCCCCGGGCCGAACCTGATCGAGTAGTAGGAGGCGGCGGGGTCGTCCCAGGCGGTCCTGCCGAAGACGTAGCCGCCGTCGAAGACCCGCACGGCCGGCCCCTCGTGCGCGAACCCGTCCGCGCGGGCGTCGGCCGGGCTGTCGCCGATGGGGACGAGGTGGCCGTCCGGCTGGGTGGCGTGGGCGATGTACGACTCCAGCGCCCGCCGCCGCTCCAGCAGCCGCTGCGGCGCCTCGGCCCCGCTCTCGCGGATGGCGCGCAGGGCGACGCCGAGGCGGCGGTGCACGTACAGGCCGTAGCGGGGGGCCTGCTCGTGCAGGACGCCCTGCGCGTCCACGGCCAGCTCGGCGGAGGCCGTCATCCTGCGGACGGCCAGGTCCCGCCAGCGCGCCCGGCCGAGGCGGCAGCCGACGACGAGCAGGGCGATGTCCTGGTCGAGGCCGTGGTTGTGGCCCTCGCGGTAGAGGGCGGGGTCGACCAGGACCTCGCCGTGCTCGGCCAGGCTGTCCCACAGCTCCCTGGTCTGGACGTGCTCGCTCAGGCACACCAGCGCGGGGGCGCGCAGCGCGACGGCGTGCTCGGCCCACGCCCAGGGGCTGACGCCGGGGCCGCCGCGCGGGTTGGCGCGGATCCAGTCGTCGGTGATCGCGCCGGCCCGGTCGAGACACGCCCGGTCGCCGGTACGTTCGTACGCGGCCACGAGGCGGCCCATCCAGCGCAGCGTGTGCAGGTGCAGCGACCAGGAGCGGTTGCCGTGCGGGTCGGCCGTCCAGTCGATGGGGGTGCCGAGCCGCACGGGCGGCAGCTTCACGAACGTCACCAGGCCGGCCATCACCTCCTTCACGTCGATCCCCGGGAACTGGTCGCTCAGGCAGATGGCCTTGCCCGAGGTCGTTCTGGCACGCCGGAACACGTCGTCATCACTCCTGGGTTTTCGGGGCGCGCGGAAGACACACGCGGCTTTTGGGCGCGCGGACCCGGCTCGCGCTTCAGGCGCGCGGAAGCCACGCGCCGCTTTCAGACGCGCGGCGCCTTCAGGGCGGGTCTTTTAGCGGGGCCCCTCGTCGGTCCAGCCGGCCACGAGGACGAGCTCGGAGCGGGTGCCGTCCTCGCTGGACAGCACCTGGGAGGTGCCCGGATCGATGATCAGCGTCCGGCGGGAGCCGGAGGGCAGGCCGAAGGAGAACGCGGAGCCGGCCCGCCCCCGCTCGTCCGTGGCGGGGCCGAGGTAGCGGACCTCGGGCAGGTCGGCGAGCGCCCGGTAGGCGGCGGCGCGCACGCCCGGCGGGGACGGCTTCGTCCACAGCAGGCCGCTGAGCGCGTCGGCGAGCAGCCCCTCGGAGCCGGCGGGCAGCATCGCGGCGACCCGCTCGCGCAGCTCACCGGGGTCGGCGGGCAGGGCCTGGATCTGGTCGTAGGTCAGGTCCCGGCCGGCCATGCTGAACGGCGAACGCCCGGTGACGCGGGTGACGCGCCCCTGCTCGGCGGTCCACGCCCGCCCCTGCCTGGTCACCCAGAGCTCGGTCTCCCTGGCGCCGTCGTGCAGCTTCTTGACGTGCCAGTACGTCCCCCGCGAGGTGGCGGACGCGGCCGAGGTGGCGGCGGTCAACAGGATCTGCCTGCCGGGCTCCATGGGTTGTCCGCGCGGGATCAGCAGGAACAGCGCGAGGGCGGCGGCGAGCGCCGGGACGACCGCCAGCCAGGACAGGCGGCGGCGCCGGCGGCGGGCCGTGACGCGCCGCCACACCCTGGTCTGGGCGTGCGGGCCGGGCTGCGGCTTGCCGTACAGCTCGCGGATCAGCTCATCCATCCTCGCGCACCTCCCCCAGCCGGCCGCGCAGTTTCCTGCGGGCGCGGCTCAGGCGGGAGCCGACGGTGCCGTACGGGATGCCGAGCGCGGTGGCGATCTCGTCGTGGCTGAGCCCGGCCAGCGCGACCAGCAGCAGCACGTCGCGGTCGCGCCGGTCCAGCGCGGCCAGGGCGGCGGCCAGCTCGGGGCGCAGGCTCTGGGCGCTGACCCGCACCGCCACGGACTCCTCGTGGCCGGGCGCGTCGGTGTCGGGGCCGCAGCGGCCGAGCGCGCGCAGGGTGCGCGCCTCCAGGCGGCGGTGCTTGCCGATGAGGTTCGTGGCGATCCCGTACAGCCAGGCCCGCACCCCCGCGCGGGACGGGTCGTACTGGGCGCGCTTGCGGAACGCGGTGAGGAACGTCTCGGCCACGATGTCCTCGGCGATGTCGGGGCCGAGCCGCTGGGCGACGTAGGCGTGGATCTCGCCGAAGTACGTGTCGAAGACGGCGGCGAACGCGTCGGCGTCGTCCAGCGTGTGCTGGGCGGCCCCGGGCGCGCGGGCCGTCCAGGGCACCGTGGCCGCGATGGTCTCCCCCGTCATGTGCAACCTTCCGATGGATCGGTTCTCATCAGGTATCACCCGATGCACCGGATCGCTTTCACGGCTTTCGCGGGGGATTGTTGAGGAAGCGGCGCACGTCCGCGATCTCGTCGTCCACGTCGGGCAGCTCGCCGAACGGCTGCACGGTCACCTGGGCGCCCTTCCTCGCCCACACGCCCCTGATCATGGCGCCGACGAGCACGACCGGCCGCAGGACGCCGCCCCCTGGGAACACCTTCTTCGCGTGCTCGGGGGCCAGGACGGGGTCCCTGCTGCGCCAGCCCAGCACGTACTCGTCGAAGGCGGGCGCGAGGCGTACCGTCGCGGGCTCCTCTGCGGGCTCCTCTGCGGGCGGCGGCGGGGGCGCGGCGCTCAGGCCCCAGGCCGTGCGGGCCGCGCCGAGCGGCAGGCCCGACCAGGCGGCCAGGTCGTCGGGGGTGGCCGGGTGGTGGGCGCGGCGGTAGCGGATGGCCAGCTCCCTGAGCGCCCGGTCGCGGTCGGGCTCGGGACGGACGGGGGCGCCGAGCCAGTCGGCGGCGTGCACGTACGTGGGCTTGCCGGCGCGCTGCGGGCCCAGGACGGCCAGGCCGTGGTGGGCGGCCAGCGCCACCAGGTGCACGACGCCCTGGCCGCGGGCCCGGCCCTTGAGGCGCTCCTCCAGGTCGGCCTTGGTGAGCGGGCCCTGGCCTTCGAGGGCGCCGGTGATGAGCGGGAGGAGGTCGTCGCCCGTGACGCCCTCCTCGGCGAGGCGGCGCAGGGTGCCGGTGACGCTGCCGGTCAGGGCGTGCAGCCAGGGCAGGTCGTCGGCGTGCACGAAGTGGAGGGTGCCGCGCGGGCCCCACGTCCGGACGATCTCGCGCCCCTCCCAGGCCGCCTCGACGTCCGCCGGGGTGAGGGTGGCGGAGCGGGCGCGGAAGGCGAGCAGCGCCGAGGGGACGTCCTGGGCCTGCACCGCCCCCAGCGCCCGGACGATCTCGCCCCCGGTCAGGCCGGGCGGGCGGTGCAGGAGCTGGGCCTCGACACTTCTCATGAAGGGATCATCCCAGGGGCCCGACACTTCTCGCGGCCGGGCCGCCGCCAGGCTGGATGCTCCTCGCGAGCGGGGCGCCGCCAGGCTGGACACCCCTCTCGGGCGGGCCGCCGTCACGTCGGACACCCCTCGCGAGCAGACCGTCGCCAGGCTGGTCATCCCTCACGAGCAGGCCGCCAGGCGGGACGTCCCTCGTGAGGGGGCCGTCGTCGTAGGGGCTCGGTGCTGCTCGTGGCCGGGGGTCATCGGAGGAGGAGGCGCATGCGGAGGCGGGTGAGGAAGGGGGTGCGGGCGCGGGCGGCTCGGCGGATGGCGTCGCTGTGGTGCCAGGCTTCGGTGGCGGCGGCGTCGGTGACGCTTTCGGGGGCGTACCGCACGAAATTGGAAATTTCGGCCAACGGCTGGAGATGTACGGAAATATCGCCCGGCTGGCGGGACACCACGTCGCCCGCCGTCAGCGCGTGCTCACCCCGCAACCCCAGGTCGTCGCACGCCTGCCGCCACGCCCCCAGCACCCGCTGCCCCGCGTCCGGGGCGCGGCGCCGGCCGTGCCTGCGCCGCCACGGCACGACGGCCACCACCCCCGCGTACGCCACCAGCAGCCCGCCCGCCGCCACCGCCGCGACCAGCCACGGGTCGGGCCCGCCCGCCGCCTCCTCGCCCTGGTCGGCGGCCTGCGGCTCGGACGTCTTCGGCCGGTCGCCGCCGCGGGCGAGCTCGTCCTCCAGCTTCTCGCTCTCCTCGATCGCCGAGGAGGCCACCTCGTGGTCGTCCTTGGCGCCGCTGCGTCCCGGCGTCGGGTAGAACGGCCGCCACCCCAGCCCCTCGAACTTGATCTCCGCCCACGCCATGACATGTCCGGACTTAACGTGATAAACCCCGCCGGACGCCTGCCCCGGCCTGAACCCCACGACCACCCGCGACGGCAGCCCCAGCGTCCTGGCCATCAACGCGAACGTCGCCGCGAACTGCTCCGACGTCCCCCTGTGCGTCGTCTGCAGGAAGAACTCCAGGCTCTTGAGCGAGTGCCCGGGCGGCGCGGTCACGTCGTAGGCGGCGCTCGTGCGCAGATAGCTCTGCAGCCGGTACGCCTGCCTGATCGGCTCCTCGGCGCCCTTGACCGCCTGCCGGGCGAGCCGCCGGAACAGCTGCTCCTGAGGGCCGTCGGGAAAGGCGGTCAGGGCCGCGTCCCGCACCGGGGCGGCGGCCAGGAGGTCCTGCTTGGTCGGCTCCGGCACGCGCGAGGTCACCTCGTAGCTGAACCCCTTGGCCGGCTTGGTCGTGGTCAGCAGCGAACCGCTCGACGGGTCCACCGCCAGGCCGCGCACGCCCGTCACCTTCTCGGGCCGCTCGGCGGCGGGCAGCCACGTGCCCGGCAGACCGCCGAACGTGACGCGCTGCCGCACCACCTCGGCCGCGCCCGTCCACTCCCCCGCCGGGACGCGGCCCCCGGTCGGCTGGAAGCGGGCGCCCGAGGTCCAGCGAACGCCGTCATAACGGTCGAGCACCGCCAGCCGCCAGTTCTGCGGCCGGTCGGCCTTGACCGTGAACAACTCCCGGTCCGGGATCTGCAACCACGCCGACACCCGGTCCAGGGGGCTGACGCTGTCCACGCGGGCGGGCGGGGGCGGGTCGGCGTCCTGCCGGGGGTTGTACGGCTCGGCGGCGATCGGCAGCAGCGGGCCCGCCACCACCGCCAGCGCGGCCATCGCGGCGGCGGCCGGGACCCCGGCCAGCAGCCACACCGGCGGGCGGCCGTCCCTGATCACCGCCAGGGCCGCGATCAGCACGAACAGCGCCGCCGCGACCGGCAGGTTCGAGCCCTCACCGTCCACGCCCAGCAGCAGCGCCACACCGTAGACGGCCAGGGCGGGCAGCGCGGCGGCGATCCGCGTGCCGGTGCGGGTCAGCGTCTCCGCGCCCGCCACGGCCGCCGCCCAGACGAGCGTGTGCACGAGGACCAGCAGCTCCGGGTCCGGCTGGGCGGGGAGCAGGGTGGTCAGCAGGGCGTGCCAGGCGTTCGCGACGTCGGCCGGGACGGTCGGGGACAACGTCCCGTACAGGGGGACGGTGCCGGCCACCCAGAGGACGACGTCCAGGATCAGGGCCAGCCAGAGCGGGCGGGTGCGCGTCAGGGCGGCGACGACGGCGGGGGCGGTCGCGGCGGGAATGATCACCAGGACCAGCTCGGTGCCGGGGAACACCCGATGAAAACCCCAGCCCGCCACGGCGGCCAGCGCGGCGACCACCCCGAGCCCGGCGACACGCCGCCACCACGGCCCGCTCTCCCCACCGGCCCCACCCCGCCCGCTCCGGTCGCCCCGCCCGCTCCGGTCGCCGCGCCTGCTCCGGGTGTTACGCCCGCTGAGAGTGCCAGCCCCGCTCGGGGTGCTAGCCCCGCTCGGGACGTCATGCCCGCTCGGGGCACTGTGACTGCTCGGAACGCCGTGAGCGCTCGGGATGCCGTATCCACCGTGCCCGCTCGGGAGGCTGTGATCGCCCGGCGCGCCGTGGCGGCTCGGGGCGCTGTGCCTGCCTTGGCCGCTCGGGGCACCGTGACCGCCTTGCCCGCTCGGGACGCTGTGATCGGCCTGGACGCCGTGGCCGCTTGGGGCGCTGTGCCTGCCTGGGCCGCTCCGCAGGCCGTGACCGCCCGGCGCGCTGAGGTGGGCGTCGGTGGGGGTGCTGGGTGAGGGGACGGGGTGGGGGCCGTGGGTCATCGGGGCCCCCAGGCCATGGGCAGTTCGTCCAAAGACGTGATCGGGACGACCGTCACCCCGGGCGGGCCGGCCGGGGCCGGGGCGGGGCCGACGTACACGCAGATGACGCGGTCGAAGCGGCGGCGTGCCCCCGCGACCCGGCCCGCCTCCGCCGGGTCGCCCGTCACCAGCACCAGCGCCCCGCCGCCGCGTGCCATCCGCAGCGCCTCCGTGACCCCGGACGTGCCGGGGCGTACCAGGGCGAGCCGGTCCAAGACGCTCTCGGCGTCGGTCTTGGTGTCGGCCACCGGGCCCTCGCCGGTCAGGACGCGTACCGGGAAGCCGGCCCGGGCGGCGGCGACGGCGGCCGAGGCGGCGGCGTCCACGGCCGGCTCCGTCAGGGCGCGGGTGTCGAGCAGGACCGTCGTGGTGGGCAGGCTGGCGTCGATGAGCTGGCGGACCATGAGGGTGCCGGTGCGGGCGCTGGAGCGCCAGTGGATGTGCCGCAGGTCGTCGCCGACGACGTACTCGCGCAGGGTATGGAAGGTGACCGTGCCTGCGGGCGCGTTGTCGCTGGCAGGGCCCTCCAGGTGGTGGGCCTTGCCGGAGGGCGGGACGGGCAGGGGGACGGTGCGCGGGCGTACCAGGAGGGTGGCGGGCAGGCCGTACTCACGGACCCGGCGCGTCAGCCCGAACGGGTCGGCGCGCACCAGCACGAGCGGCCCGACGGGGATCTCGCCGCGCGTGCCGGTCGGCAGCGGGTACGACACGGTGCGCGCCGCTCCCTTGGGCAGTCTGGGCAGGTCGATCGTGTGCTCGGACGGGCCGATCCGGTCCTGGGCCCGCAGCCCGGAAAGGCTTCGGCTGCCGAGGTTGGTCACGTTCAGGACGGCCACGGCGGCGTCGCCGCGCGGCACCTTGAGCGGGGTGACCTCCCGGTGCACCTCCAGCCGGGGCTTGGGAGCGGTCCACGCCAGGGCGGTCACCAGCGCGAGGACCGCGCCCGTGGCGAGCACGACGGGCTCCGGGTAACCGAGCGCGAACCCGGCGGCGTACAGCACGACGGCCCCGGCGAGCGTCCCCCACCCCAGCGGCGTCAGCACCGCGACGAGCCGCGCGACCGGCGCGGGCTCCGCCGACACGGGCCGAGCAACCGCCGGGGGCTGCGCCGACGCGCGCGGAACCGACGCGGACGGAACCGACGCGGGCGGAACCGACGCGGGCGGAACCGGTGCGGAGGCGGGCGGGGCCGCCGGCGGTGGGGCGGGTGGGGTCGGCGGCGAGGTGTGCGGGGCCGGCGGCTGGGGGTGCACCTACGCCGCCTGCGGCACCGGCATCCCGGCGAGGATCTCGCCGAGCGCGGCGGCCGCGGTGACCTCGCGCAGCTCGGCCTCCGGCGTGAGGATCAGGCGGTGGGCCAGCACGGGGACGGCCAGCGCCTTGACGTCCTCGGGCACCACGTAGTGCCGCCCGGCCGCGGCGGCCTTGACGCGGGCGGCGCGCAGCAGCGCGAGGCTCCCCCGAGGGCTGGCGCCGAGCCGCAGGTGGGGGCTGGTACGGGTGGCGGCGCACACGGCCACGATGTAGTCGTAGACGGGGTCGGCCACGTGGATGCGCGAGGCGAAGTCGATCATGCCGGCGACGTCCGACGACCGGGCCACCACGGGCAGCCGCTCCACCTGCGGCCCCGTCGGCATGCCCTTGAGCACCTCGACCTCCGACGCGTGGTCCGGGTACCCGACGGAGATCTTCATCAGGAACCGGTCGAGCTGGGCCTCTGGCAGCGGGTAGGTGCCGTCCATGTCGACGGGGTTCTGCGTGGCGACCACGAGGAACGGCCGGGGCACCGGGTGCGGCTCGGCGTCGACCGTGACCCGGCGCTCCTCCATCACCTCCAGCAGCGCGGCCTGCGTCTTGGGCGAGGCGCGGTTGATCTCGTCGGCGAGCACGATGTTGGCGAAGACCGGCCCCTGGTGGAACTCGAACTTCTGGTGCGCCTGGTTGAAGATCGACACGCCGGTGATGTCGCTGGGCAGCAGGTCGGGCGTGAACTGGATGCGCCGCCACTCCGCGTCCACGCTGGCGGCCAGCGAGCGGGCGAGCGTGGTCTTGCCGGTGCCGGGCACGTCCTCGACCAGCAGGTGCCCCTCGGCGAACAGGCAGATCAGCGCCAGCTCGATGGCCTCGTGCTTGCCGCGGATGATCCGCTCGATGTTGGTGGCGAGGAGCTGGAAGCGCTGCGCGAACTGGCCGGCGAGCTGCTGCTGCGGCTGCTGTTGCGGCTGAAGGGCCTGCTGGTCATAGGAAGGCTGCTGGTGGGCCTGCTGATCGTAGGCGGGCTGCTGGTGGGCCTGCTGGTCGTAGGTGGGCTGTTGCGGGTAGGGCTGCTGATCGTAGACAGGCTGCTGCTGGTAGGGCTGCTCGTACGCCGCCGCCCCCGGCTGCTGCTGGTACGGCTGCTGGTCGAAGTTGTACTGGGTCAACTGAGTCCCCCTTCTCAGTCGGTGCACTCGAAGAGCGGCCCCTCGGGGAAACCGCCGTCCGGAGTCGCGACCAGAGTGTCGTTCAGGTAGCCGTTGCCGTACTGGCTCTCGATCCGGTTCCAGATGTCGCTGGTCTTCCCGGTGGAGGTGTCGGTGTACGAAGCGCCCTTGACCTGGCAGATCACGGTCAGGGTGATGTACTCCCCCTTCGGGATCTTCCCGGCCTCGCCGCTGGCCGAGGGGCCGGGGCGGATGAGCGTGTTCGTGTCGTTGTTGCTGGCGTTCTTGTACTGCTGGCGCGGGTAGGCCAGGTCCACCTCGGCCGTGGCCACCTCGGGGCTCTCGCCGGCGGCGTTCCTGGCCTTGAGCTTGAAGGTGTGCTTCTGGTTGTTCTTGAGGCCGTCCACGGTGAACGAGGTGCCCTTGATGCCGCTGTTCGTGGCGGCGCCGGTCAGCTCGTACGTGGTGGCGTCGTCGGCCCCTTCGGGGGCGGTCCAGGTGAGCTCGGCCCCCCGGTTCCTGGCCTTGGCGGCGAACCCGGTCGGCGAGCCGGGCGCCACGCACGGCCGCACGCCGGCGCTGGGCTCGGACTCCACCTCGCCGCCCGACCAGTGGGCGACCACGGTGAACGTGTACTCGTTCGCGCAGTCGCCGCCCGTGAACTCGAACTGGAACGGCCCGCCCGCGTCCACCGACTGCGGGGTGGACCTGCCGTCGCCGGAGGTCTTGAGCGTGTATCGCTCGACCTTGCCGCCGGTGGACGCGCTGAATGTGATCGTCACCTTGCCGGGGCCCGACCTGGCGGTGACGGCGCCGGGCGCGGAGGGCGCGGCGGCCGACGGCGTCTGGGAGGGCGTCCTGGTGGGCGTCTCACGCGGGGGCGTCGGGGTGGTCGTGGGACGCTGGGTGGTCCTGACGGGGTCCGGGTCGGGGTCCGCGTCCGGCTCCCGCTCGGGCTGGGTGGGGCGGGTGCTGGGGGTCTGCCTGGGCTTGGGGGTGCTGGTCGGCCCCGGTACGTCGGAGTCGTCCTTGTCCACGTCGTGCTTGCGGCCCTCGGGGTCGATGACGACGGCCTTGTCGCCGTTCTCGTCGTTCGCCCAGAGCAGCCCGTCCTTGACGAACACGTCCACCGGCCCGGGCCCCTGCGCGACCTGGAGCGTGGTCGGGCGGCCGCCCGCCGCGCTGTCCCAGACGATCAGCGAGCCGCTGCCCCGGTCCGGCACGTACACCTTGCTGCCGAGCACCTGCGGCACCCCCAGGTCGGATGGGTCCGCGGTGGTGAACTTGGTGCTGAGGACGGCGTTGGAGCCGGTGTCGATGACGACGAGCAGGCCGGAGTCGCCGGGCGACAGGATGGGCACGAGGGGGCCCTCGGTGGTGGCCGGGGTGAGGGCGCCGCCCTTGGCGGCCTGGGCCACGCCCTTGGGCAGGGTGATCTCGCCGACGCCGCCGTCGGAGCCGATGATCGTGGCGGTGGCGGCGCGGGTGTTGACGACGACGGGCCGGCCGTCGGCGATGGTGACCGACAGCTCCTCGCCGGGCTCGCCGACCTTGACGGGGCTCTGCGCCGTGCCGTTCGCGACGGGGACGACCTGGCCGCGCGCCGTCACGGGCACCCACAGGCGGCCGCCGCCGTCGACGCGGGCGGCGCCGAGCGGCCCCGGCAGGGTGAGCGGGGCGCCGACGGTGTCGAGCGTGACGGGGTCGATCTGCTGGACCTTGCCGGCCGCCGGGTCCACGGCGTAGGCGGTGCCGCCCGACATGGCGAGCTGCGTCCCGGCGGCGCCGAAGTCGCGGGTGCCGGTGACGCTGAGCTGGCTGGGCTCGACGCGGCTGACGTACCCGGTGCGGTCGTCCACGAGCAGGACGTCGCCGCCGTCCTGGACGACGCGGAGCTGACGGCCGGCCTTGTCGTCGAGGTAGCCGTCCACCTCACCGGACAGGCCGTTGACGTGCACGATCTTGCCGCGGGCCTTGGTCCACAACCAGGCGCCGACGTCGGCCAGCTTGGGGTTGGCGCTGGAGACGCCCACGCCGAACCACGCCGCCACGGCGACCAGGACCACGGCCGCCGCTCCGGCGATCACCGCCGTGGCACGATCGCCTCGGAGCACGCCCACCTTGCTTACCCACCCCGGTTTGTACGACTCGGGAGCGTTTCGCCCCGGAATAACGGGCATCACCCTAGCGCCCGGACGTCCCTTACGTGTATGTACCGGCTGGTAGCCATGGGAGCGCAGGGGCGACAGTGCCAAGAGTGTCGGTGCGAAGCCGTACCTTAGAGCCCGTGTCCGAACAGCCCCTGACCCTCGACTCCGTCCTCACCGACGAGGCGGTCCTGTCCACCTACCGCCGCATGTTCGCCGCGCTGGCCCGCGACAGCGGGGCGGTGGTCGACGATCCGGCCCTGGTCGACATCGCCGAGACGCTGTTCGCCGCGTTCGCCGAGGCGGGCGAGGAGTGGCTGACGCACGAGCAGATGCGCTTCGCCTGCCGCGCCTACCCCACCGACCAGTTCGACAACCGGCTGCGCGTGCTCAAGGGGCTCGGCGCCATCCGCGAGGTGTTCCCCAAGCCCAACCAGCTGCGCTACCGCGCCTCGTTCACCAGCGTGGTGGGGCTGATGTTCATCAGGCGGATGATGGACGACGGCGGCCAGTCCGAGATGCACCGGCTCCTCGCGCTCGAAGACCTCAACGTCGCCGACCCGCGCACCACCATGGAGGAGGCCCGGCAGAGCGCGCTCAACCTGGCGCGGGCGTTCCGGCTGTGGGCGCTGGAGCTGATCACGCTCACCACCGGCACCATCGAGGAGCTGCGCGAGCAGGCGCCCAAGCTGTGGGGCACCGAGGAGATCGCGCGGCGCGCGCAGAGCCTGCACGGCACGATCCTGACCCGCTGGCCCGAGCTCGACCGCGTCTGCACCGACCTGCGGGCCGCCATCTACGCCTACAGCGACGCCTCGCGCCGCGCCGCCGGCCGGCTGGCCGACTCCGCCGGCACCACCCGCAACCTCACGCTGCTGCCCACCGAGACGTGGCGGACGTTCGCGCAGACCGCGTCCCGGGAGCGGCTGGCGGCCGTGCTCGACGGGTTCGTCTTCGACGCGCCCGCGCCCTGGCACGATCCGGCCGCCATCGCCCGTGCCGTCGACGAGGCGCCCCGGCCCGCCCCCGCCCAGCCCACTCCCCCGCGCTCCACGCTGCCCGACCCCGGCCCCGAGTCCTCGCTCGACTCCTCGCCCAGCGCTGCGCTCGAACGGCTCACCCAGATGGCCGAGTCGCTGCTCGGCGACGCCTCCCGGGTGGCGCTGGCCGACGTGCTGGGCTCCGACTGGGTGGCGGCGCGGCGGGTGCTGGCCGACCTGACCACCGTCGACCTGCGGCCCGAGCTGCCCTACCGGCTCGTCTGGTCCGACGGGCTGAGCGTCGATCCCGACCGCGAGCCCGCCTGGCTCTCCCACGGCTACCTGGAGCGCGCCTCATGACCGCCCGCCAATCCGCTGTCGCCCACGCGCTCGTGCGCGCGTACGGGCCCGCGCGGCTCGGCGCCGGGGTGCCCGCGCCGCCCGGCATGGCGCGGCTGACCCGGCCCGACTCCACCGGCGAGGCCCTGCCGGTGTGGCCCGACGGGGCGACGCCGTCGCTCCTGGAGGAGCACCAGGTGACGCCCGTGCCCGTGGAGCGGTCCGGCGAGACCCGCCGCGTCCTGGCCGCGGTGCTCAAGTGCTGCTGGACCGACCTGTCCGTGGATCCCTGGCCTGGCGACCCGGCGCCGGTGGAGCTGGTGCTCGACACCTACCGGGAGCTGATCGGGCGCACCGACGATCTCATGCGCAACTGGGCGCGGGGGGCGCTGCGGCGGCTGCACGACTCGGCCTGGATCGTGCTCGACGACGGCGTGGTGCTGCTCGGGCCGCGCTGCGCGTTGTGGCCGGTGGAGGCGCACGCGCAGCTCCAGGAGCTGGTGCGGCGGCTGCCCGAGCCCGAACGCGCGGAGCTGACGGTGGTGGGCGACGCCGACATCGTCGCGGCGGCCCGGTCGGGCACCTCCGATCCACCGCCGGATGACATGGTCGAGATCGTCCCCGAGAGCGCCGGAGGGGGCGGGCGGGTCGAGGGCGGGGCGGCCGAGTTCGACGACCTGCTGGGCGGCTACGACGAGCGGCGGCGGGCCGAGCTGGTGGCCGCCTTCATGGTGGTCGAGCACGCCGCCGAGCCGGTGCAGGAGGCGCGCTTCGCCGCCCTGCGCGACCCGGCGCTGCGGCACACGCTGGGCGAGATGCTGGCCAGGCGCGGCCGCACGCTGATCCAGCACCGCGACCGCTGGACCTCCGGCTACGACGACGGCGTCGCCGCCGCGATCGGCGCACTCGGTGCCGATGGCCTGCCCGAGACGGCGCGCGGGCCGCTGGGGGTCAGCGAGCGGGCGGTGCTGACGCTCGTGCTGGTGCATTCTGTGGCCATCCCGCGCGCCGAGGGGCTGCTGCCGGAGGATTCGTGGCTGTCGCCGCACCCCACGCCGGTCGAGGAGCTGCGCCGGCACACCCAGCTCCCGATCGGCGAGCTGGAGTCGGCGCTGCGGTCGTTGCGGCACGCGGGGCTGCTCGGCCAGGTGAAGGCGGGCGAGGAGGCGGGCGGCTACGTGCCAGGGCCGCAGTTCCACCGGCTCACCCCGGCGGCGCGGCGGCGGTTGCAGGAGGAGCTGATCCTCGCGGCCGGGCCCAACACGCCGCTCGCGGCGGCCGTACTCGCCCGAAGATCGGCCCGATGAGGGCCATGTCAGCGTTCGTCACGGATGGAAGGGTTACGGGGGTTCGAGGTGTCGCAGGTGGAGAACGTCGTCGGAGACCGGGTGCTGATCGCCATGCAGGCGGTCAACATCTCACGGTTGTCGACCCATCCCGTGCCCACCGTCCCCGGCACGCTCATCGTCGTGGCGGGCGCGGGGCCGAAAGACTCCAACGGGGCGGGCAAGTCGTCGTTCATCGCCTCGATCACGGCGCTGCTCGGTGACGAGCAGTGGCGCTTCGCCTCGGGCGCCAAGGCGGTGTCGGAGCTGCTGTTCAACGCGGAGCTGGCCAGCGGCGCCGGGTCCCGGCAGTGGGCGAGCGCCGACCACGGCTACATCGTCGGCGTCTTCGGGCCGCCCGGCATGAACGGCTTCGACCCGCCCACGCACGACACCGCTTCCAGCGGCGAGCAGGGCGGCTCCGGGGCGACGACGGCCGATGGGGAGCTCGTGCTCGCCGAGGACGGCGGGGAGCTGTTCGAGGTGCCCGACACCTCGGGCGGGGCGCTGACCGTGTGGCTGAAGGTCAACCAGGAGGCGCCGCACCTGGAGATCCGCTGGCGGGAGGGCGTGCACCTGGCGGCGTCACCGTCCGAGGCCGAGCGGGTGGCGCGGGCCGACGAGATCTGGGCGTCGCTGCCGAAGTCCGCCGGCAAGCGCGACGTCGTGGCCCGCGACCTGACGAAGGTGCTGTACGGCGACAAGGTCAGGTGCGTGTCGTTCCTGTCCACGTCCGTGCGCAGCAAGGTCGCCACCAACCTGCTCTCCCAGCCGCTCAACGAGATCTCCCCCGAGCGCGTCTTCGAGGCCATCGCCGCGCTGACCGGCCTCGACGCCGAGCTGGAGCAGGAGCGCGAGGCCCGCCGCGACGAGCACGCCAAGCGGGTGCGCGCGGCGCAGGCCGCCGACCGGCTGGCCGAGTTCGAGGCCGAGTCGAAGGCGCTGCTGACCACGTTCGACCGGAGAGACCAGGCCCGCATCCGGCTGGCCGACGCGCTGCGGTGCTGGCGCGGGCGGCAGGCGCGCAAGCTGGCCGACGCCGCGGCCAAGGACGAGGCGCTGGCCGCCGACCTCCAGCGCCACCGCGCCGCCGGCGAGGCGGCGGCCGAGGCGATCGCCATGGTGAAGGCGGAGATCGCCACCCTGCGGGAAGACACCCTCGACCGGCAGGTCTCGCAGGCCCGCAAGGAGCTGTCGGCGCTGCAGGCGCGCGCGGCCAAGCTAGACGCCGACCGCGCCGTGGCCGAGAACTCCGCCGACGAGCTGCGCGGGCAGATCCCCGCGCTGGAGGAGAGCCGGCGCTTCGCCGACGGCCGCGACGTGCCCACGGCCGAGCAGGAGCTGCGCGAGGTGCGGCTGCGCCTCAACGAGGCGCTCAAGGCGCTGGGCGTGGCCGACCAGGAGGTGGCCTCCGCGCAGGCCGCGCTCGACGACGCCGAGGGCGGCCCGCCGCCGCCCAGCTCAACGCGCTCGCGGCCACCGGCATCCCGGCCACCGGCCTGCTCGACGCCCTCGACGTCGCCGAACAGGCCCGCGACGCCGCCCACACCCCACCTCTCGCGCCCGGGCCCGACGACGAGCGGGCGCTGGGCGAGGCGCTCAAGGCCCGCTACGGCAAGACGGGTCAGGGGCGGGGGCTCGCGCTGGGTGAGCTGCGCGGCTGGCCGAACGAGCACGCCGTGATCGTCGACGCCGACCGGCTCGGCGAGGCCGCCGCCGCCCTGGCCGACCTGCCCGGGTCCGTGCTGGTCAGCGCGGCCGGGGTGAGCGTCGTCGGCGCGTTCGACGGGGTCGCGACCGGGCGGGAGGCCCGCATCAAGGCCGCCGAGCAGCGGCTCAACCGCGCCAAGGACGCCCAGGAGAGCGCGGCGCAGGCCGTACACGAGGGGGAAGAAGCGGTCGCGCAGGCGCAGCGGCGGCTGGAGGGCGCCAGGGCCGGAGTGCGGCTCGCCGAGGTGGAGGCCAGGCTGGGCGAGCGGCGGGCCAGGCTGGCCGAGCTGGTCGCCGCCGTCGAGGAGCTGGCGCCGAAGGTCGCCGAGGCCGAGCGGCAGGCGGGCGCGCTCGACTTCCGCGCCCGCACCCGAGACATGGAGATCGAACGGCTGGAGGGCCGCCGGCACCGGCACGAGGCGGAGCGCGCGCAGGCCCGCGAGCAGGAGGCGCGGGTCGCGACGGAACGGGAGGCGCTCAAGATCGACGCGCTGGCCGCCGACTGGGGCGGCACGGTCGAGACCGCCCGCGAGTGGCTCGACGCGCTGCCCGAGGAAGAGCGGCCCCGAGCGGCCGAGGAATGGTGGCGGGTCGCCGAACGCCACCTCGACCAGGCGCTGCGCGACACGTTCCCGTCGGAGGACGAGACGGAGATCCCGGAGGAGCTGCGGTTCCTGCTCAGCGAGCGCGAAGGCAGCACGGCCCGCGAGCAGGCCACGTTCGCGGCGGTGTGCGGGGCGCTGGCGTCCTACCTGCGGGGGCAGGAGGAGTACGAGCGGCACCAGCGGCGCCAGATCGAGGCGCAGCTCGTCTCCCGCCAGCGGGACCTGTCGGCGGCGGCCAGGGGCGCCGAGGAGGCCGCCCAGTCCACGGCCGTGCACCGGGCGGCGCTCACGGCCGCGATCAAGGCGCGGCTGACGCGGGTGGCCGAGGAGTTCGACAAGCTCGACACCTCCTACGGCGGCTACGGGGCGACCCTCGAGTTCCCGGTGCCGCCCGCGCCCGCCGACCCCGAGCAGCGCTGGCAGTGGCGCGTCACGCCGAAGTGGCGGCGCGGCGAAGGGCAGGGGTTCGTGCCGTACAACCGGCGGGCCAACACGGCGCTCATGGACGAGAAGGCCGTCAAGCTGGTGTGCGCGGCGGCCATCGCCTCCTCCGGCGGCGGCCACCTGTGCCTCGTGCTCGACGAGCTCGGCCGCAACCTCGGCAAGGAGCACCGCCGGGAGGCGGTGGCGCTGTTCAGGAGGATCGGGGAGACGTACGGGATCACGGTGATCGGGGCGCTGCAGGACGACATGGAGCCGTACGCGATCGACGCCTGCGGACAGTACATCAAGCTGCGGCGATCGTCCGACGCGATGCCGTACAACGAGCCGCCGGTGATCGTGGGGCACGACCAGCATGCCGAGCGGGTGCGGGCACTGGCGGCGTACGTGGACCGGGGCACGCCCGCCCTCACGTGATCGTGGGCGGTCGCTCGCCCCTCACGGAGTGATCGCGGGCGGTCGCTCGCCCGTCACGAGCGGGTGATCGCGGGTGGTCGCTCGCCCGTCACGAGCGGGTTATCGCCCGCACGTTTGCCGGAAGGGCGGGGAAGTGTGCGCCTGCGCTTGAGCGGAGGGCCGGCACGGAGCGGGGCTTCGCTTGAGCGGCGAGCTGGTGGTGCAGGGGCCGCTGCCGACGGGTCGAAGCGCCGAGCACGGCCGCCCGGCCCTATGCGGCCCAGGTTCCTTGCTCGCCGGTCCGTTGCCTGGCGGGCGCAGGCGTGGCGGGCGCAGGCGTGGCGGGCGCGGGCCGGCCGAACGGGAGCCTGCCGGGCGCGAGCCTGGCCGGCGCCAGCCTGGCCGGCGCGAACGTGGCGGCGCAAGCCTGGCCAGCGCGAGCGTGGCGGGCGCGAGCGTGGCGGCGCAAGCGTGGCGGCGCAAGCGTGGCGGCGCAAGCGTGGCGGCGCAAGCGTGGCGGCGCAAGCGTGGCGGCGCAAGCGTGGCGGCGCGAACGTGGCGGCGCGAACGTGGCGGCGCGAACGTGGCGGCGCGAACGTGGCGGCGCAAGCGTGGCGGCGCGAACGTGGCAGCGCGAACGTGGCGGGCGCGGGCCAGCCGAACGGGAGCCTGCCGAACGGGAGCCTGCCGGGCGCGAGCGTGGCGGGCGTGAGCCTGGTCGGCGCGAGTGTGGCGGGCGGGCGGTGGGGGTGTGTGGTTACGGGATCGGGGGGCCGGTGTAGGAGGCGCGGAGGCGGAGGAGGGAGCCGCGTTCGTACTCCTCCATGGCGTGGGCCAGCCAGCCCGCCGCCCTCGCCACCGCGAAGATGGCCTCGCCGGCGCCCGGCACCATGCCGCTGATCGCGGACAGGAGGGCCAGGTTGAAGTCGATGTTGCGGTCGGGGAGGCGGCGGCGCCGCATCTCGGCCAGCACCGCCTCGGCCGCCGCGATCCGGGGGTGGCCCGGGGCGGCCCGCTTGACCAGGTCGAGCAGGGCGGCGCCGCGGCCGTCGCCGTTCTTGTAGACGCTGTGGCCGAAGCCGGGGATGCGCTCGCCGCGACGTACCCGCTCGGCGATGACGCGGGCGGCGTCGCGCGGCTCGGCGACCTCGGCCAGCAGGCGTTCCGCACCGTACGAGGCGCCGCCGTGCAGCGGGCCGCCCAGCACGCCGAGACCCGTCAGGACCACCGCGTACGGGTCCGCCTTCGCGGAGGCGGCGACCCTGGCGGCCAGCGTCGAGGCGGCCAGCTCGTGGTCGGCGAGCAGCACCAGCGCCGCCTCCATGGCCGTGAGCAGGGCCGGGGTGGCGGGGTGCGGGCACAGGCGGGACCACAGCCGCTCGGCGATCGAGTCGCCCTGGGGGTCGGACAGTGGGGGCAGGGCGTCCACCACGCCGGCGATCAGGCGGCGGCCGGTGGCGGCTACCGAGACGGGGTCGAGCTGGTAGCGGAGGGTGTCGGACGCGCCGAGCACCGTGGTGATCACCTGGAGGCGGTCGAGGGGCAGCAGGTCGTCCGGCAGGCCGCGCTGCGCGGTGACGGCGGCCCGCAACGCCTCTTCAGGCTCGAACCGCCACGCCTCCTCAGGCCCCTTCCACGTGAACCCCTCGGGCTCTCCTCCTCTCACCCCCTCGGGCTTACCTCGCCCCGCCCCCTGCGTGGGGCGCCACACGCCCGGGTCGCCGGTCCAGAGCCATTCGGCGACCGTTTCGAACGGGGTCGTTCCGGCGAGGGTCAGGACGTCGATGCCGCGGTAGTACGGCCGGTCCACTCCCAGTGCCGTCACGGCTGACTCGATGACCAGCTCAGGCGGCTGGCTGCGGGGCCGGCCGCGGCGGGCGAGGTGTTCGATCTCCTCGGCCGAGAAGAGGCTGCGCCGCCCGTCCTCGCCGTGCCGTCGCCGCAGCACTCCCCGGCTCACGTACGCGTACAGCGTGGCGGGCTTGATGCCCAGCCGTCGCGCGGCCGTGGCCGCGTCGATCCACTCCACCGCCGCCCAGCCCTCCTATGGTTGATGAAAATCAATATTGATCCACGTTGAGCAAGCGTGTCAACGTGACGGCATGCCAAAAGTTCACTTCCTCGACGTCACCAACCGGGACGGCGTGCAGACCGCGCGCACCGGCCTGTCGAAGTTCGGCAAGACCATGGTCAACTTCTATCTGGCCAAGCTCGGGGTGGCGCAGTCCGAGATCGGCTTCCCGTTCCTCTTCCACGAGGTCCCCTACGTGCGGGCGCAGGTGGCGCTGGCGGAGGCGGGCGCGTTCGGGAGCTGCGGCTGTCCGGGTGGTGCCGGGGCGTGCCGCAGGACGTGGAGAAGGCGGCGCCGCTCGGGTTGCGGCACTACAACCTGTCCATCTCGACGTCCGACTACATGATCCAGAACAAGTTCCGCGGCCGACTCGACCGGGACGCGATCATCAGGGAGATGACGGCGGCCGTCCGCGTGGCCAAGGACGCGGGCGCGCTGACCGTCGGGGTGAACGCGGAGGACGGCTCGCGGACGGATGACGGGTTCCTGCTGGAGTTCGCGCTGGCGGCCAAGCAGGCGGGCGCCGACCGCGTACGGTACTGCGACACCATCGGCGGCGACACGCCGGACCGGATCCGGGAGCGGTTCGCCAAGCTGGCCGCCGCCACCGCGATGCCGGTCGAGACGCACTGCCACAACGACCTGGGCATGGCCGTGGCCAACTCGGTGTCGGGCGCGCTCGGCGACCTCGACGCCGGGCAGGACGCCTGGATCAACACCTGCGTGAACGGCGTCGGCGAGCGCTCGGGCAACGCCGACCTGCTCTCCACGATCCTGGCCTTCCGTCACGGGTTCGGGCTGGAGGCGGCGGAGATCGGGGACGCGCTCGACCTGGAGTGGGCCCGCCGGTTCGGCCTGTGGGCGAGCTACGCGCTGGGGCAGCCGCTGCCGTACAACCAGGTCGGGGTGGGGCGCAACGCGTTCGCGCACGAGTCGGGCATCCACGCCGACGGCGCGCTGAAGGATCACGGCAATTACGAGCTGTACGACGAGGCGACGCTGGGGCCGTTCCCCGACGACTGGCACGCGCGGCCGGGCCGGGTGGTGCTGACCGGCGAGTACGGCGGCAAGGCCGGGTTCCGGCACGTCATGGACGGGCTCGGGGTGGAGGTGGCCGATGAGGAGGCATCGTTCCGGCTGGTGCAGTTGTGCAACGCGATGACGGGCAGGCCGCTCACGGACGACGAGTTGCGCCTGATCGCGGCCTACCCGCGCGAGTTGTCGCTGATGTTCCCTGGTTACGAGTGACGCTCACGCGAGCGACACTCACGCGGCGGGCGCCTGACGAGCGGCCTCCGCCGAAGCCGGCGGCTCCGCCGTGAAGGCGTGCCGGAAGTCCTCGTCCGCGTGCTCGATCGCCTCGAGCTGCACCGTCTCGCGCCGGAACAGCCCCGCCAGCAGCCAGTCGGCCAGCACGGCGGCCTTGTGCCGGGCGGTCGGCACCCAGCCGAGGTGGTACGCCCGGTGCGCCAGCCATCCGAGCACCCCGGTGAGCTTGAGCCGGTACACCTGGGCGACCCCCTGGTGGTGGCCGAGCCCGGCGACCGAGCCGAGGTAGGCGTGCCGGTACGGCTTGAGCCGCCGCCCCCGCACGTACGCGACGAGGTTGCGCCCGAGCAGCTTGCCCTGCCGCACGGCGTGCTGGGCGTTGGGCCCGGTGAACTCGCCGGGGCGGGTCAGGTCGGGCACGGCGGCGCCGTCACCGGCGGTGAAGGCGTCCTCGACGCCCGCCACCGTCAGGTACTCGGTGGCGAGGAGCCGCCCGGTGCGGTCCACGGGCAGCCCGCTGGCGGCGGCGAGGGGGCTGGGCCGGCCGCCCGCCGCCCACACGACGGTGCCGGCGTCGATCTCGGTGCCGTCCGAGAGCACGGCGACGCCGCCGGCCAGGGAGGTGAGCCGGGTGCCGAGCCGGACGTCCACGTCGCGCTCGCGCAGCGCGTCGACGGTCCAGCGGCCGAGGTCGGCGTGCAGCTCGGGCAGGATGTGGTCGGTGGCCTCGACGAGGGTCCAGCGCAGGTCGGAGCGCCGGATGCCGGCGTGGTAGCGCACGGCCTCGTCGGCGAGCCCCTGCATCTCGGCCAGCGCCTCGACGCCCGAGAACCCGCCGCCGACCACGACGAACGTCAGCGCCCTGCGCCGGATGCGCTCGTCGTCGGTGGAGTCTGCGGCGGCGAGCTGGGCCAGCACCCGGTTGCGCAGGTGGACGGCCTCGCCGATGCTCTTGAAGCCGATCGCGTGCTCGGCCAGCCCGGGGATGGGCAGGGCTCGGGTGATCGAGCCGGCCGCCATGACGAGGATGTCGTACCGAAGGGTCCTGGCCGGGCCCTGGACGGGCTGGAACTCGGCGCTGCGCGCCTCGTGGTCCACCCGCGTGACGCGCCCGGTCAGCACCCGCATGCCCTTGAGCACCTGCCCGAGCGGGGCGGCCACGTGGCGCGGCTCGATCGACCCGCCGACGGCCTCGGCGAGGAACGGCAGGTAGGTCATGTAGCCGCGCGGGTCGACGACGGTGACGGTCGCCTCGCCGGTACGGACGAGCTTGCGCAGCCCCATGGCCGTGTACATGCCGACATATCCGCCACCGACGATCAGGATGTGCTTCGTCATTTGTCCCGTCTCCTCATGAGTGGTTCTCACTTCATGGACGGGCCAGCGCCGCCGTTCGTGACATGTCCGGCAAGGAGTTTTCAGAGCGCCCGGTCGCCGGTCTCCGGGAGGGCGAGCAGGCAGAGCAGGCTCAGCAGCGCCATGGCGGAGACGTACCCGCCGATGGCCATGACGCCCAGCCCGCCGGCCTGCATGCCGGTGGCGACCAGCGGCGGCACCGCGCCGCCGAGCACGCCGCCGAGGCTGTAGGCGACGGACGCGCCGCTGTAGCGGTACTCGGTCCTGAACAGCTCCGGCAGGTACGCCCCCATCGGCCCGAAGATGAGGCCCATCAGCGCGAGCGCCCCGGCCAGCGCCAGCCCGACCAGGAAGATCGAGCGGGTCTCCATCAGCGGGAACATCACCAGCCCCCACGCGACCGCCACGGCCGTGCCCCAGATGAGCGTGCGGCGCCGGCCCAGCCGGTCGGACACCATGGCCGAGGCGACCGTGCCCGCCGCCATGAACACGACGCCGACCATGGTCAGCGCGAGCATCGTGGTGCGCGGGATCTCGAGGGTGTCGGTGCCGTAGGCCAGGCAGTAGGTGGTGGCGGTGTAGAAGAGCGTGTAGGCGACGGTCATGGCGCCGGCGCCGAGCAGCACGCGCCGCCACTGGTGCCGCATCAGCCCGGCGAACGGCACCTTGGCGATCCTGCGCTCCTCCATGGCCGCCTGGAAGACGGGCGTCTCGGAGATCTTCAGCCGGACGTACAGGCCGACGATGACCAGCAGCAGGCTCGCCACGAACGGCAGCCGCCAGCCCCAGCTCTCGAACTGCCCGTCGCTCAGCGCCGCGCCGAGTATCAGGAACAGCCCGTTGGCCACGATGAACCCGGCCGACGGGCCGAGCTGCGGGAACATCGCATACAGGCCGCGCTTGCCGGGCGGGGCGTGCTCGGTGGCCAGCAGCGCCGCGCCGCCCCACTCGCCGCCGAGGCCGATGCCCTGCGTGAAGCGCAGCAGCACCAGCAGGACGGGCGCGAGCACGCCCATCGTGGCGTAGCCGGGCAGCAGGCCGATCAGGACCGTGGACAGCCCCATCACCAGCAGCGAGACGACGAGCATGGACTTGCGGCCGACCCGGTCGCCCCAGTGCCCGAACACGGCCGAGCCGAGCGGCCGCGAGATGAACGCCACGGCGAACGTCGAGAACGACGCCAGCGTGCCCGCCACCGAGTCCATCTTGGGGAAGAACGCGGTGTTCAGCACCAGGGCCGCGGCGGTGCCGTAAATGTAGAAATCGTAGAATTCGATCGCGGTGCCGATGAGGCTGGCCGCCGCGATCCGCGACCGGCTCGGGGGCGCCGCGATCTGGGGGGATGTCGTCATGGATGTCTCACTATGCGGACTAGCGTCTTGTGGAGCGATACACAGACGCTATCACCTGCGCAATGTCACGTTTCAACGGGGAGAAAGGGCCACGGTTTGGCTGTCGATCTGGTGATCTTCGACTGTGACGGGGTGCTCGTGGACAGCGAGCCGATCTCCGTACGCGTCGGCACCGCCGCGCTGCGGCGCATCGGCTGGGACATCGACGAGGCCGAATACGCCGAGCGGTTCGTCGGCTGCACCAACGAGTACTGGGCCGAGCAGATCGGCCGGACCCCGCCGGGCTGGCGCGAGCAGGTCAACGCCGACTACGCCGCCGCCGTCGCCGCCGAGCTGTGCACGGTCGAAGGCATCGAGGCCGCGCTCGACCGGCTGGACGTCCCGTTCTGCGTGGCCTCCAACGGCCGGCACCGCACCATCCGCCGCAGCCTGGAGCTGACCGGGCTGGCCGACCGGTTCGCCGGGCGGGTGTTCAGCGCCGAGGACGTCGCCGCCGGCAAGCCGGAGCCCGACCTGTTCCTGCACGCCGCCGCCACGATGGGCGCCGAGCCCGAGCGCTGCGTCGTGGTGGAGGACAGCCCGTTCGGGGTGACGGCGGCGATCCGGGCCGGCATGCGCTGCCTGGCCTTCGCCGGCGGCCTCACCCCCGCCGCCCGCCTGTCCGGCCTCGGGGCCACGCTCTTCCACGACCCCGCCAAGCTGCCCGACCTGATCGGCGCCCTCGACTGAGGCTCAGGCGGAGCGGGTGCGGCCGTTCTCGTCCAGGTAGTCGCGCCATGACCGCTTCGGCGTCCAGCCCAGCAGGCGGTGCGCCTTCGCGCACGACAGGCCCGACGCGTCGGTACGGGCCAGCGGCCGCAGCTCGATCCGGTCGCCGAAGTACCGGCGCAGCATGGCGGCGAAGTCGTGGCCGCCCGCGTTGTCCGGGGCGGCGATGTAGAACACCTCGTGCCCCGGCAGGTCCGACTCCGTGGCCAGCACGATCGCGTCCGCCAGGTCGTACACGTCGGTGTAGCTCCACAACCCCGGCCCGGCCTGCTCGCTGTCACGCACCTGCGGGCCGATGTTGCGCTCGTAGTTGCCCTCGTGCTGCACCCAGCTCGGGCGCAGCGAGATGCACCGGATGTCCGAGCGGCGCACCGCCGCGTCCATGAGCTGCTCGCCGAAGTGCTTGGACAGCGCGTACGGGTCTTGCGGCCGGACCGGGTGCTCCTCGTCGACCGGCGCGTAGTCGGGCAGGAACGGCCGCTCGGCGAAGAAGTAGCCGGGGACGGTCTCGCTGGAGATGTTCACGAACCGCGAGACGCCGAACCGCACCGCCGCCTCGATCATGTTGAACGTCGCCATCAGGTTGTTCTGGAACACCACGTGCGGCGCGTTCGCCGTCGGGTCGGGGATGGCGGCGGCGTGCACCACCGCGTCCGCCTCCCGCGTCACGGCGAACGCCTGGCCGGCGTCCGTCAGGTCCGCCTGCACGTAATGCGGCTCGTCCGGCTCGTGCCGCTCCCAGACCGGCCGCGTCAGATCGGTCGCGGTCACCTCGTGACCCGCCGCGACCAGGGCGTTGACGGCCGCCCTGCCGACCTTGCCGTGGGCTCCGGTGACGACAACACGCATCGATGACTCCTTCAGGGGGTGGGGTTCAGGGTAGCGCCAGTCACACTCCCACCGCTCTGAGCGTGGAGCCCGTACGCGTCTTCGTCACCTTCAGCTGCGCCGTGATCCTGGAGCGCAGCTCCGCCACGTGGCTGACGATGCCCACCGCCCGGCCGCCGTCACGCAGCCCGTCGAGGATGTCCAGCACGCCGTCGAGCGTGTCCTCGTCGAGCGTCCCGAACCCTTCGTCCACGAACAACGTGCCCAGCTCCGCGCCACCCGCCTCCGCCGTGACCACGTCGGCCAGGCCCAGCGCCAGGGCCAGCGAGGTGATGAAGCTCTCGCCGCCGGACAGCGTCGCCGGATCCCGGTCCACGCCCGTCCACCCGTCGGCCACCCGCAGGCCCAGCCCGCCGCCCGCACGCGCCCGCGAACCCGCCGTCTTGCGCAGGTCGTGCCGCAGCAGGTAACGGCCGCCCGACATGTGGTCGAGCCGCTCGTTCGCCGCCGCCACCACCTGACGCAGCCGCTCGCCCAGCACGAACGACGACAGGCTCATGCTCCACTGGTTGTCGTTGGAGGTGCCGCTGGCCAGCGCCGCCATCCGCTCCGCCAGCCGGTGCCGCTCCGCCGCCGGACGCCAGCGCTCGATGCGCTCCGCCAGCTCGCCGTACAGCTCCTCCAGCCGCCGCACCCGCGCCTCCGCCCGGTCGCGGGCGGAGGCCAGCCTCGTGTACGCCCGCTCCAGCTCGTCCCGCTCGGCCCCGATCGCCGCCAGGTCCGGCGCCGGCTCGGCCGCGGCCGCCACCAGCTCCGGGTCCGCCAGCACGCCGCTCACCGCCGCGTGCTCGTCGTCCAGCCGGCGCAGCA
Source organism: [Actinomadura] parvosata subsp. kistnae (assembly GCF_900323885.1). Taxonomy (GTDB): domain Bacteria; phylum Actinomycetota; class Actinomycetes; order Streptosporangiales; family Streptosporangiaceae; genus Nonomuraea; species Nonomuraea composti. The sequence goes on from NZ_OOHJ01000015.1 coordinate 697,076, forward strand.
GCTCCGCCTTGCGCTCCCGCTCCGCCACGCTCCGGTACGCCGCCTCCGCCTCCCGCACGTCCCCGAACCCGGCCTCGGCCGCCGCCTGCTCGGCCGTCCGCCCGGCCCTGTCCAGCTCCTCCCGCGCCGCCACCGCCGCCTGCGTCGCCTCCAGCGCCTCGCGCAGCAGCTCCGCCTCGTCGTTCAGCCTCGACAGGCGCGCCGCCAGCGTCGCGTCGTCGCCGCGCGCCGCATCCAGCCGCGCGCTCAGCCGGCCCGCGTCGCCGCTCAGCTCCTCATGCCTGGTACGCCCGGCCGCCAGCCGCGCCGTCACCTGACGGCCCCGCTCCTCCAGCTCCTGCCGCTCCCGCCGCAGCCCGTCCACCTGCCCGGCCAGCGTCCGCTCCCGCCCGGCCGACGCCTCCAGCCTGCGCAGCTCCCGCTCGACAACGGCCAGCACCCGCTCCCCGTCCACCTCTCCGGCTTCGGGGGCCACGGCTTCGGGGGTCACAAGCGCGGCCTCGTCGCCGTCGACACCGGCCGCGGCACGATCGGCCGCCGCCGTCGTGGGAGCGCCGGGCAGGATCGCCAGGGCTCCGGACGTGGTCGTCTGGGCGAGCTGGGTGGCGAGGCGGGTGCGTTCGGACTCCAGGTGGCGGTGGTGGGCGCGGTGGGCGGCGAGGGCTTCGGCGAGCTCCCTCGACTGGTCGCGGACCCGTTCGCGCTCGGCCTCCACCCGTTCGAGCGCGGCGGCCAGCGCGGGCTCGCGGTCGGCCACCGCCTGGAGGCGCGCCACCTCGTCCTCGGCCAGCTCCACCCGCTCCTCGGCCACCGCCACGTCGAGCCCGCCGGTGGCCTCCACCGCGTCGGCGTGCCGGGACTCCAGCGACGCGAGCGCCCGCTCGGCCGCCTCACGCTCGGCCGAGGCGGCCTCGTGGGCGCTCTCGGCCGCACGCTCGTCGTCGGCCGAGGGAGCACTCGGGGCCGGGGAGGCGGGTTGGGGGTGGTGCTCGGAGCCGCAGACGGCGCACGGCTGCCCGTCGGACAGGTCGCGCGCCAGCTCAGCCGCCATCCCGTCGAGCCGGGCCTGCCGCAGGTCGAGCCAGCGCTCCCGCGACGCCTGCGCCTGGTCCACGAGCACCTGGTGCGCGGCGACGGCCGCCTCCAGCTCCGCGGCCAGCGCCTCCCGCCGGTGGGTGGCCTCCAGGGCGGCCCTGGCGGCGTCGAGGCTCGCGGCAGCGGCGGGGATGGCCGCCGCCTGCGCGCGTACCTCGGCCAGGGCGGCACTGGCGTCGGCGAGCCGGTCGGGAAGCTCGGCGTCGGCGGCGGCCACCTCGGCCTCGCGCTGGGCCAGCGCCTCCAGCTCCACCGCCAGCCCGGCCAGCTCCCTGTCGATCTCGATCAGGTGGACGGCGGCGTCGCGCACAGCCTGGACCGCCGGGATCCTGGCCGCGTCCACGCGCGCCTCGGCCAGGCCCGCCTCCGCCTGCTCGATGAGGCCGGGCAGCACGGCCAGCCGCGCCGCCACCTCCTCGTCGGCGCGTACGAGCTCGGCCAGCTCCTGCTCGACCCGCAGCAGGTCCCGCCGCACCACCGACAGCCTGGCCTCCTCGGTGAGCAGCTCGGACAGGCGCGCGATCTCGTCCTGCCGCCGCCTCTCCAGGGCGGCCAGCTCCGCCACGGACGGCTCCCACCCCCGATCCTGGCTCTGGTGTGGCGTACTGGTGGTGGAAGGCAGGAGGGGGCGGGCGCGCGCGAGGGCGTCGGCGGCCAGCGTGCGGGCCTTGGTGGCGGCCTCTGCGCGCTGCCGGGCGGCGGTGATGAGCGGGAGCACGCGGTCGGCCCTGGCGGCGTCGTCGAGGATCGCCTGGAGGTCGGCCCGCTCGTCGGCGCGCTCGTCGAGGGTGCGGCGCAGGGTGAGCGCCTCGGCGTGGCGGCGCTGGCGGTCGGCGAGCGCGGCGGCCCGCTCGAAACGCGCCCGCGCCGCCCGCAGCTCGTGCCCGGCCGCCACGTGCTCCTCGTCGGCCCGCCGCACGACGGCCCGCGCGGCGTCCAGCAGCGCCCCCGCCCACCGCAACGGGTCATTCTCCGGCGTCGGCACCTCCGCCTCCGCCTCCGCCACGTCCTGCGACACGGCGGGCAGGTCGAAGAGGGCCGGCGGCGCGGCCTCACCCCCGGGCGCGGAGGCACCGGACACAGGCGCAGCGGACGCGGGCGCGTCGGGCACGGCGGGCGCGGGCGCAGGCGCGTCGGACACGTCGGGCGTGGGCGCCTCGGTTGCGGGCGCGGCAGACGCGGAGGCGGTGGTCGTCAGCAGGAGCGGGAGGTCGTCGCCTGCTGCTTCCTCCACCCGCTGGACGGCGAAGTCCACCTCCTGCCGCAGCCCCTGCACCTCCCGCCAGGCCAGCTTGCGATGCTCGGCCAGCCAGGCCTCGGCCGCCGTGAAGATCTTGACGGTGAACAGCCGCTCCAGCAGCTTCGACCGCTCGTCCCCGTCGGCCCGCAGGAAGCGCGCGAAATCCCCCTGGGGCAGCATCGCCACCTGGCAGAACTGGTCGGCGTTCATGCCGAGCAGCCCGCCCACGAGGTCCCCGGCCTCGTCGAGCCGGGTGGTGAGCCCGTGCCAGTCGCCCGCCTGCCACTCCGACAGCACGACCTTGGACTTCTCCTCGGTCGTGCCGGAGCCGCGCAGCTTGGGCCGCAGCCAGGCGGGCGAGCGCTGGATGCGCAGTAAGCGGCCCCGGATGGTCACCTCCAGCGTGACCGACGGCCCCACGGTGGGCGGGGCGTGGTCGCAGCGCAGGCTGCGGGCGCTGTTGCGCTGCCCGGGCACCTGGCCGTAGAGGGCGAAGCAGAGCGCGTCGAGGATGGTGGTCTTGCCGGCCCCGGTGGGGCCGTGGACGAGGAAGAGCCCCGCCTGCGACAGGGCGTCGAAGTCGACCGTCTCGGTGCCGGGGAAGGACCCGAACGCCGTGAGCGTGAGCCGGTGCGGCCGCATCTACGCCATCGTCTCCTTCACCCTGGACGCCTCGATGGCCTGTCTTAGCAGGTCTTCCTCCTCGGGTGCGGCAGGCTCGCCGCGTACCTCACGGACGAAGTCGAGCGCGACCTCGGCCTCGGGGCGCCCGCTCAGCCGCACGGGGGCGGCGGCGGGCGCGGCGCCGACCGGGTCGAAGGAGAGGGCGAGGGTGTGCGGGAAGCGGGCGCGCAGCCGGTCCATGGCGGATTTGGGGCGAACGGCGTCGGTGAGGACGACCTGCAGCCAGTGGTCCTCGTAGGCGGCGTAGTCGGGGCGGGTCAACAGCTCCTCCAGCTCGCCGCGCAGCCGCCCGACCGGGCGCGGCACCGGCGCGGGGACGAACTCGGCGCCCTCCCCCAGCGTCACCAGCCACGACCCTTTGAGGTGGCCCACCTCGGAGAAGGAGTAGGCCAGCGGCGAGCCCGAGTAACGCACGGTCTCCGACATGCGCTGCCGCCCGTGCAGATGGCCGAGCGCCACGTAGTCGACGCCGTCGAACGCCTGCAGCGGCACGTGCGCCACGCCGCCCACGCTGATGTCGCGCTCGCTGTCGCTGGCCTGCCCGCCCGTCACGAAGCAGTGCGACAGCACCACCGAGGCCCGGTGGCGGGCGGCGTCGGCCCTGACGCGCGTCATCGCGTAGGAGATCGCCGCCGTGTGGCTGCGGTCGGGCAGCTCCCACGCGGCCCGCACCAGCTCGGGCTCCAGGTAGGGGATGCCGTAGAAGGCGACGTCGTCGACCAGCACGGGCTCCCACGACTGGTCGGGTGAGGTGCGCACGTGCACGCCCGCCGCCTCGAACAGCGCCGAGCCGAACCGCAGCCGCAGCGCCGAGTCGTGGTTTCCGCTGATCAGCACCACCCGCGCCCCGGCCGCGCGCAGCCGCCCGAGCGCCTCGTCGAGCAGGGCCACCGCGTCGACCGGCGGCAGCGCCCGGTCGTAGACGTCGCCGGCCACGGCCACCACGTCGACCCGCTCGGCCCGCACCGTCTCGACCAGGTGGTCGATGAACGCCGCCTGCCCGGCGAGCAGGCTCTCCCGGTGGAAGGAGCGGCCGAGGTGCCAGTCGGAGGTGTGCAGGATCCGCATGTCGCAGGAAGCTAACAGGTCTCACTGACAAATGCGGTACCTCCAGCCCCACTCAGCGGGAGTAGGCTGGAAGATCAGCGGGCAAACCAACGCACATGGGGAGGCCAATGCGCACTGGCCGTGGCACCTTGAGCGTCGCCGCCGGTCTGGTGCTGGTGGCTCTCGCTTCGGTCGGATACGTACTGCCACCCGCGTTCGACCCGCCGCCGCTCAAGGCCGATCCAGCCTTCCAGTCGATCCCGGCGCAGCCGGCCGACGAGCTGAAGCCCGTGGTGGCCGCCGATCCGGTCCGCAGCGAGGAGATCTCCGTCCCGGCGGAGGCGCAGCGGCTGGAGGGCACGCTCCGGGTGCCGCTCACCCCTGGGCGGCATCCGGCGATGGTGTTCGTGTCGGGCTCGGGCAACGGCTCGCGCACCGAGTTCACGCCGCAGGCGGAGTTCCTGGCCAAGTCGGGGGTGGCGACGATCGCGTTCGACAAGCGCACGATCGGCTACGACTTCCGGCACCGCGACTTCGGGCTGCTCGCCGACGACGCGCTGCGCATGGTCGAGTACCTGCGCACCCGCCCGGAGGTCGATCCCGACCGGGTCGGCATCTGGGCCGTCTCCGAGGGCGGCTGGGTGGCGCCGATCGCGGCGGCCAAGAGCGCGTCGGTCGGGTTCATGGTGCTGGTGTCCTCGCCGAACGTCTCCCCGCTGCGCCAGGTCGCCTGGGCACTGAACGAGCAGCTCCTGCGGCTGCGCGCCCCCATCGGCGCCCGCGACCTGCTGACCCGGGCGATGGGCGGGGTCGGCTTCGACTTCCTGCGCTACGACGCGATGCCCGCGTTAAGCCAGGTCAAGCAGCCGGTCCTGGCCTTCTACGGCACCACCGACCCCTCGATCCCCTTCGTCGAGTCCACCAAGGCGCTCATCACCGCGATGCACAAGGCGGGCAACGACGACTACACGATCCGCTTCATGGCCAATGGCGACCACGCCATGCGCGTCAAGGGCGGCCCCTTCACCAAGGGCTATCTCGAAACCCTGGCCAACTGGATCAAGGGCCTGCCCGGCACCGCCCGGCCCGCCGTGCACATGGCGGGCGCCACCCCCGTCCAGCGGTTCGAGGCCAGCGACGTGCCCGCCGCCCCCTGGTACGCCGGCGGCACGATGCTCGGCCTGACGATCTGCCTGGCCGCCGTCGGCTACGTGGCCGGCCCGGTCGCCGCCGTCGTCGTACGCCTGCGCCACCGCCGCCAGACCCCCGTCGAGACCAACGCCCGGCTGTGGCCGCCGATCAGGCGCCGGCTCAGCCGGATGGCCTGGACCGGGCTCGGCCTGCTGGCCTCGGTGGTCGCGTTCATCACGCTGCTGGTGATGTTCTCGGTCAACCAGGCGGGCGCCTGGCCCGCCGTGCTGGCGGGCTGGCTGGTCGTGCGGCTGCTGGCCGTGCTCATGCTGATCCAGGAGGTCACGGCGGTGGCGGCGTACCTGTCGGCGCTGCGCGAGGGCCTGCAGCCGGGCCGCTGGCAGTACGTGGCGGTGGGGGGCGTGCTCGGCGGCACCGGCCTGCTGCTGGTGGCGGCGGCCTACTACGGCCTGTTCTCGTTCCCCTGGTGACCCGGGTCTACGACCGGGGCTCTATGTAAGCGCCCATCCAGCGGTCGAGCTCGGCGAAGACCTGCTTGCGTACGGGCTCGGCCGACAGCACCAGGTCGTGCACCCCGTCGGGGATCCGCACGCAGGTCACGTGCGGCCCGAGCGAGGTGGACCAGCGGGCGATGTGCCGGGGGTCGAGCACGATGTCGGCCGAGCGCGCCTCGGGCACGAAGTCGCGGACCCGCAGGCCGTTGGTGGAGGCCAGCACCAGCACCGGCACGTCCACCGACAGGCCCTTGTGCAGCCGCCGCTGCGCGCGCCTGATCGCGGCCAGCCACATGGCGTGCACCGAGAAGCCGCCCAGCGGCTTCAGCTCCAGGTCGTAGTCCCACTCGCCCTGCTCGCTGCGGTGCAGCGTCCGTCCGTAGACGGTGCTGGAGCCGAGCGGCAGCGGCCGGCGCGTGTACGACAGCGGCGTCTTCAGCAGGTCGGCGGCCAGCCGCAGCGGGGCGGGCACGTTGAGGTCGAAGAATGGGCTGTTGAGCACCAGCCCCTGGACGAGGCCCCGGCCGCGCACCCGGTCGGCCCACAGGGGCGCGATCAGGCCGCCCGTGGAGTGGGCGTTGATCGTCAGCTCGTCGTGGTCGCGGCGGATGATCCGGACCGCCTCGTCGATCTCGGGGAAGTAGTCGGTGACGCTCCTGATCAGGCCCCTGGTCTGGTGCGGCAGCAGCGATCGGCCGTACTTGCGCAGGTCGAGCGCGTAGAAGTCGATGCCGCGCTGCACGTAGTGGTCGGCCAGGTGGTCCTGGAAGAAGTAGTCGGTGAAGCCGTGCAGGTAGAGCACCGCACGGCGCGAGTCGGTCTCGGCCCTCCTGGTCACCAGCGTCGCGACGACCTCCCCCTCGAAGTCGTCGGGCAGGGGCAGCACGGTGGTCTCGTACATGCTAGACACCATAGGGATTGTCGGGCCACGACGGCAGACCGGGCGGCAGATCCCGGGTCACCTTCATCGGGAAGTCGGCCTGCCGCTTGTCCAGGAACGCCGTCACCCCCTCCGCCGCGTCGGCGGCGCCGCCGAGCTCGGCCATGAGGCGGGAGTCGGCGGCGTGCGCCTCCCACGGCGAGGACGCCGACAGGCCCGACCACATCAGCCTTCGGACGGCGGCCACGGAGACGGCCGAGGTGTTGTCGGCGATCTCCCTGGCCAGCGCGTACGCCGCCGGCAGCAGCTCCTCCTGCGGGTAGACGCGCGAGACCAGCCGCCCCTCCAGCGCCTCGGAGGCCGGGAAGACGCGCCCGGTCGCCGCCCACTCCATGGCCTGGGCGATGCCCACGATCCTGGGCAGGAACCAGCTCGACGCCGCCTCGGTGACGATGCCGCGCCGCGCGAACACGAACCCGAAGCGCGCCGTCTCCGACGCCAGCCGCACATCCATGGGCAGCGTCATCGTGACGCCGACGCCGACGGCGGGGCCGTTGATGGCGCCGATGACGGGTTTGAGCGAGCGGGCGATCCTGAGGGCGACGGTGCCGCCGCCGTCGCGTGGCGCCCCGTCCACGGTCTCGCCTTCGCCCAGGCGCTCGCCCGGATGACCGAACGTGCCGCCGCCGCCGCTGAGATCGGCACCGGCGCAGAACGCCCGCCCGGCGCCCGTGACCACCACCGCGCGCACGTCGTCATCGGCGTCGGCGCGATCGAAAGCCTCGATCAACTCCCCGCGCATCGTAAAGGTGAACGCGTTGAGCCGCTCGGGACGCTTCAATGTGACGGTGGCGATGCGATCGGTCACCCCGTACTCGATCTCCGTGAAGGCCATGCCCCGAATGTTATTCGGTTACCGATGTTCACCTACCGATAAAGACATATTTCGTATCTGACGCATAGGCTGCCGCCTCTATGGGAGCCTGAGGCGACCGCGCCCCCTGCGGTTCACCGCAGGTTGCGGAGTTTGCGCCTATGGTGGAAGTCGCGGGGAAACGGGGAAGGCGTGCGGCAGGCTAAGGAACCACTGAGCGCCGGAGCGGTCCTCGGGTGGCTGGTGCTGGCGGCACTCGCACCCGGGTCCGCCCATTTGCGTGCCGGATGGCGCAGGACCGGCCTGGTCCTCCTGTCCTGCTACGCCGTCCTGCTGCTGGCCCTGCTCGCCTTCGTCCTCACCAACGACCTGGGCAACCTCATCGGCTCCGCCACACAAGACTCCACGCTCGCCGCCCTCATGTTCGGCGCGATCGCCCTCGGCCTGGCCTGGTTCGCGCTGATCGTGCACTCGTTCGTGGTGCTGCGGCCCGGCCGGCTCGCGCAGTCGCAGCAGATCCTCACCGGCACCCTCGCCGGGCTGCTCGCCGTCGTGGTCGTCGTCCCCTTCGGGTTCGCCGCCCAGACCGCCAGCACCTCGCGCCAGGCGCTCGACAACATCTTCCAGGCACCCGAGAACGAGGGCCAGCCCCCCGCTCCCGAGCCCAAGCCAGAAGACCCGTGGGCCGGCCGCGACCGCGTCAACATCCTGCTGCTCGGCGGCGACGCCGACGACAACCGCGTCGGCGTGCGCACCGACAGCATGAACCTGGCCAGCATCGACGTGAAGACCGGCAACACCGTCCTGTTCAGCCTGCCGCGCAACCTCGAAGACGTGCGCTTCCGCCCGGGCACCCCGATGGCCCGCCGCTTCCCCAACGGCTTCGACCTGCCCAAAGACCCCGGCGGCGGCGCCAGCGACCTGCTCAACAGCGTCTGGGAGTACGCCGACGCCCACCCCGAGCTCTTCGACGGCAAAAAGAACCAGGGCCCCAAGGTCCTCATGGACACGATCGGCTACACCCTCGGCCTCAAGGTCGACTGGTACGCCCTGGTCAACATGTGGGGCTTCGCCCGCCTCATCGACGCCATCGGCGGCGTCACCATCACCGTCGAGCAGGACGTCGTCTTCGGCAAGTACAACGAGGGCCTGGTCAAGGCCGGCACGCGCAAGCTCAAGGGCGCCGACGCCATGTGGTACGCCCGCTCACGCACCTACAGCGACGACTACACCCGCATGCGCCGCCAGCGGTGCGTGCTCGGCGCCCTGCTCGACCAGGCGGACCCGGCGACCGTGCTGACCCGGTTCAACCAGGTCGCGCTGGCCACCAAGGAGCTGATCAGGACCGACATCCCGCGCACCTGGCTGCAGCACCTGGTGCCGCTCGCGCTGAAGGTCAAGGACGCGAAGGTGACGAGCGTGCAGTTCGTGCCGCCGCTGATCAACACCGGTTACCCCGACTGGGAGAAGATCCGGCAGATCGCGGCGAAGGCGATCGAGGACTCGACCCGTACGAAGGCGGCCGTGGCGGCCTCCGCCAGCCCGTCCTCGTCGATCTCCCCCTCGCCGAAGAAGTCCAAGAAGGCCGGTGACGACCCCACCAAGGGGCTCACCGAAGGGTGCGGCAGCTCGTCCGCCAAGGGCTGATCGCGCCTTTACGTTGTAGATCATAAAGTGGAGGACCGATGACGGCGCCGGCGGCGCTCTACCAGGCCGCCGTGCAGGGGCACGGCGGCTTCGTCCGGACGTTGCTGGCGGCCGGCGCCGACCCCGACCAGGAGACCGAGGACGGCCTGCCGCTGTGCGCCGCCGCCTGCTGGGGGCACCTCGACGCGGTGAACGCGCTGCTCGACGCGGGCGCCGACCCTGACAGGCAGGAGAGCCCCGGCGCCATGACGGCCCTGCACTGGGCGGTCGCCAACGACCGCCTGGCCGTCGTGGAGGCCCTGCTCGCCCGGGGCGCCGACCCGGACCTGCGCGACTCCGCCGGCAACAGCCCGCTCTCCCGCGCCGCCGAACGCGGCGCCACGGCCGTGGTGCGGGCCCTGCTCGACCACGGGGCGGCCCCGGACCCGCGCTCACTCGACCTGGCCCGGAGCCTGGCCGGCCAGGACATCGAGGCCGAGGTGCGGGCACGGGCCGGGCAGTACGCCCCGGAGGGGGCGCGGATCAGCGTGCGGCGCGAGCCGGCGGAAGGGGGCGGCGAGCTGGTCGTGGCCGAGGTGCGCGACGCCGAGGGACGGCCGCGCTCGGAGACCCGCCTCGGCACCGGCCACGCCGAGATCGCCCGCCTCCTGGAGACCCGGCCGGGCGCAGGCGCCTGAAGGTGCGGGGCCGGAGAGGGTGTCTCTGACTTCGATCCTTCCGTGCATCGGCCGGAGCCGGGATCCCGAGATCGCCTGGCCGGTCGCCGGGCAACGTGCCGGCTATGTCAATCGGTCGTGCTCGCGTGCACGGCGATGATTCGCCAGCCGTGCGTCTCGTCGTACAGCCACGTGCGGGTGTAGCGCATCCTGGCCGCGAACGGCGCACCGGAGACGGTCCCCTCCACGGTGCCGAGAAACCACGTCACCCCGGTGCGCCCATCGGCGAGCACGGTCAGCTCCTCCTCGGCCACCTTCGTCATCACCTGCGTCCGAGTGCGGTGCAGCTCCAGGTCGTCCGCCTTGGTCGCAACGCTCCCACCGAAGGTGAAGATCAGCCGATCATCCAGCAGCCGATCCAGCGCCTCGACATCTCCAGCGAGCTGCGCGGCCTGCAGCCGGCGCTCGGCGTCCCGCAAGTCCTCCATCATGAGGCCCACCCTCCCAGCCGGCGCCGCACCCGCGCCAGGACGTTCACGCTCGGCTGATCTTCGCACGTCCGAGCCAGGGACTCCGACGAAGGAACGGGGCTGAAAGACCGTAAAGAACGGGCCTGACCGCTGTGGCGTACCCGGCGGGACCGTCACGGACCGTGGTCTGCTGGGGCGGAAAGCCGTCACACAGGAGGTCCGACATGCGCCACCGCGTTCAGCTGCTGCTCGCCACCGCCGCCCTGGCCACCGCTCTCGCGCCGGTGGTCGCCATCGACCGCCCCACCCCGCCCGGGGTGATCCGTGGCACGCAGGCCGTGCGGCACGCGCTCATGCAGGCGGGCCAGCACTTCTACCGCCTCTCGGACATCATCGGCGGCATCAACTGGCATCACCAGCTCACGCTCTGACGTCAGTCACGAACTCAGCCACGAACTCAGCCACGAACTCAGCCACGAACTCAGTCACGAACTCAGTCACGAACGAAACGACTCCTTGGCCAGCCGCCGCACCCGCGTCTCGTCGATGGCGTGCCCGAGCCCCGACTGGGTCAGCGGCACCGCGATGACCCCGGCGTTCGCGCCCACGATCGGGGTGACGATCTGGTTCTGGCGTGGTGGCTGGGTGACGTCGCACGGGAGCGTGCAGCCCGGCAGGCTGGCCACCGCGACCGTGGCCGCCCTGGCCAGGCCGGCGCCCTGGCCGCCGGTGCACTGGATGTCCCAGCCCGCCGCGGCGGCCTTGTCGTGGGCGCGCCGGACCTCCGACAGCGACGCGAACGCGGAGGGCCGCAGCAGCAGCACGCGCGCCGCCCGCAGCGTCAGGTAGTCGTCGAGCTCGGCGGACGAGCCGGCCTCCACCGCCACCGAGGCGGCCACCTCGTCCTGGAGCGCGGCGTGGGCGTGGACGTCGGAGGTGGCGAAGGGCCGCTCGATGACCTCCAGGCCGTAGTGGTCGAGGGCCACGAGCTGGCCGAGGTCGGTGTAGGCGTTGCCGCAGTCGACGGCCAGGGTCAGCGCGGGGTACGCCTGGCGCACCGCGCGGACGGGCTCGACGTCCCAGCCGGGCCGCACGTCGAGCGTGACGTGCCCGTAGCCGGCGCAGACCTGCTGGTTGACCCGGGAGACGAGGCTCTCGACGGACGGGTCGGGCGCCAGCCGGACCGTGGCCATGAGGGAGGTGCGGGTGCCGCCGATCGCCTCGGCGAGCGGCACCCCGCGCATCCTGGTCCACAGGTCCCAGCAGGCCATGTCGACCGCGGCGTCGCCGCCGGCGACCGTGTCGGGGTGCTCCCAGTCCACTCCGACGAGCAGCGCCGACAGCGACTCCTCCAGCTTCGACCAGGTCTTCGCCTCGGGGGCGGTGGCCTCGCCCCAGCCCGTCATGCCACCGTGGTCGGTGAGCTTCACGAGCAGGGTCTCCGTCTTCCTGCCGTACGGCAGGACCAGCCGGAAGACCTCGAGCTCCCGCACTCGCGGCATGTACCCCCCTTATGACGCGGTTCTCTCCATAGTGCCCGCTGCCGGGGAGTGCACGAAACGCGGGGCCAGCACGGCGCCGAGAACGGCGAGCGCGACGGTGAAGGCGAGACCGACGGCGTAGTTCTGGGCGGCGGCGGTGAACAGGGCGCCGCTGACCGCGACGGCGACCACGGTGAACACCGACTCGCCGACGCCCACGGCCGCCGAGTTGGCGCCTTCCTCGCCCTCCTTCGACATCTCCAGCACCAGCACCGACACGGTGGGGTGCAGCACGCCGATGCCGAGCCCGACGGCGGCCATGCCGACGTGCGCGAGCACGAGCGGCAGCGGGTCGATCAGGACGAGCGTCACCAGCGTGATGCCGGCCGCGATCAGCACGGCGCCGCCACGCAGGGCCGCCATGTTGCCGATCATGCCGCGGCCCTTGATCCAGGAGCCGGTGGACCAGCCGAGGGCGCCGATGGTGAGCACGATCCCGGCCGCGGTGACGCTCAGGCCGCGCTCGTACTTGAGCATGAGGGGGATGAGCACCTCGGCCGCAGTGTACGAGCCGAAGGCCAGCCCGCGCAGGAGGGGGCCGGTCGGCAGGCCGCGGGCGGCCCGCATCGAGCCGGGCAGCAGCAGCTTGGGCAGCGACACGGCCAGCAGGACGATGCCGGCGGCGAGCAGGGGCAGGCCGGCGAGCTTGAGCGCGCTGCCGTACTGGATGAGGGCGGCGGCGACGGCGGTCAGCGTGGCGTAGACGAGCTTGCGGCCGAGGCCCGGAGCCGGCTCGGCGACGCCGTCCTGGACGGCCCGGCCCGCGGTGCCGCGCCACAGCAGCAGCGCCGACGGGATGACGACCACCGTCACGCCGAGGAAGATCCACCGCCAGTCGAAGCTCTCCGCCACGAACCCGGCGATCGCCGGGCCGATCATGGACGGCACCACCCAGGCGGCCGAGAACGCGGCGAACACCCTCGGATGCATCGACGGCGGGTACGCCCTGGCGACCAGCACGTACAAGGCCACCTGCGTCAACCCGGTGCCGAGGCCCTGCACGAACCGTCCGGCGACGAACACCTCCATGGTCGGCGCGAGCCCGGCCAGCAGCAGCCCCGCCACGAACGTCGCCACCCCGGCGCCGATGGGCTGGAGCGGCCCCCGCACGTCGCTCCACCTGCCGCCCAGCACCGTCGCGATCACGCTGGCCGCCAGGGTGGCGCTGAAGGCCAGGTTGTACAGGGGCATGCCGTCGAGCTCGCGGGCCACGACGGGCATCGCCGTGGCCACCGCCATGGCCTCGAACGCCTGCAGCGTGACCAGCGCCACCAGCCCGATGCTGAGCGCGCGGTACTGCGGCGAGATCACGCTCGCCGGGGTCTCCACGGGTCCTTCAACAGTCGTTGTCATACCCGGCAAACTATGGCGAAGACCCAGGTAGGCGCATCGGGCGCAGGGCCTAGGCAATTGGGCCTAAGGCCTTGCCGGTTTCTTCGGCATGCGGGCCTCGATGCCGTCGAGCATCAGCTCCAGCCCGTACGCGAAGCGGTCCTCGCCGTCGCCGGCGGTCAGGTCGGCCACGTGCGCCTGGAGGTACGGGAAGCGCTCGGCCGGCAGCGCCCGGTAGTAGGCGCTGATCTGCCCGACGAACGCCTGGAAGTACTCCTCCGGGCTGGACATCCCGGCCGCGCGCATCCGCGCCCAGTGCAGCGAGCCCTCGTAGGCGTCGCCGACGAGGTAGAGCGAGAGCCGGTCCATCGCCAGGGACGCCTCCGCCGGGGGCATGCCCGCCTCGACGAGCAGCCCGTAGGTGAACTCGCCGGCGCGCAGCGAGTTCTCCCCCGTCGGGATGTTCGCCAGCGCCGCCCTGGCCACGTCGGCGTGCTCGCGGAAGACGCGGTGGACCTCCAGGGAGTACTCCCGCAGCTGCTCCTTCCACCGGGCCGGGTCGGGCCGCTCCGGCAGGTGGATCTCGCTGAGCACCCGGTCGTAGATCAGCTCCAGCAGCTCCTCCTTGCCGGAGACGTGCGCGTACAGCGAGGCGGGGCCGGTGTCGAGCTCCTGGGCCACCCGTCTCATGCTGAGCGCGTCGAACCCCTCGTCGTCGAGGATGCGCAGCCCCGTCTCGACGATCAGCTCCTGGCTGAGCTGCCGCTTGGGCGGAGCGGGGCGGCGCGACTTGCGCCACGGGGGCGCCGGCACGTCACTGGGTTCCTTGGCTGCCATACGAACACTGTACTTGACACGAACGGTGTTCGTCACTAAAACGGTGTTCGTGAACGAACGCCGTTCGTTACCTAGAACACCGTTTTTTCAGGAGATGTCATGACAGTCACCGCCTCAGGGGCGGCCACCGAGGTCCAGCCGTACCGCTGGCGCTTCGTCGCCCTCTTCGTGATCCTCGCCGCCGAGGTGATGGACCTGCTCGACGCGCTCGTCACCGCGATCGCCGCCCCCACCATCCAGAAGGAGCTGGGCGGCTCCGACAGCCTCGTGCAGTGGCTCAGCGCCAGTTACACCCTCGCCATGGCCGTCGGCCTCATCACCGGCGGGCGGCTCGGCGACCTGTTCGGCAAGAAGCGCATGTTCGTGATCGGCGCCGCCGGCTTCACCGTCTCCTCGCTGCTGTGCGGCATCGCCGTCAGCCCCGAGATGCTGATCGCCGGCCGCGCCGTGCAGGGCCTGTTCGGCGCCGTGATGCTGCCACAGGGGCTGGGGCTGATCAGGGAGATGTTCCCGCCCGACGAGATGGGCAAGGCGTTCGGCATGTTCGGGCCCGTCATGACCATCTCCTCCGTCGGCGGCCCCGTGCTGGCCGGCTGGCTCGTGGACGCCGACCTGTTCGGCACCGGCTGGCGCATGATCTTCCTGATCAACCTGCCCATCGGCCTGGCCGCCGTCCTCGCCGCGCTGCGCTTCCTGCCCGAGTTCCGCCTGTCCAACGCCACCCGGCTCGACCTGCCCGGCGTCGCCCTCGTCTCCACCGCCGCGTTCCTGCTGATCTTCCCGCTCATCCAGGGCCGCGAAGCCGGCTGGCCGGCCTGGACGTTCGTCTCGATGGCCGCCTCCGTCGTCGTGTTCGCCCTCTTCGGCCGGTACGAGTCCCGCCGGGCCCGCTCCGGCCGCGACCCCCTCGTCACCCCCACCCTGTTCCGCAAGCGCTCCTTCGTCGGCGGCCTCGTCGCCGGCCTCGCCTTCTTCTCCGCCCTGACCGGCTTCGGCGTCGTCTTCAGCTTCTACACGCAGGCCGGGCTCGGCTTCACCCCCCTCCAGGCCGGCCTGGCCGCGCTCCCGCAGGCCCTCGGCGGCGTCGCCGGCTTCGGCCTGGCCATGAGCGGCCTGCAGCAGAAGCTCGGCCGCGGCCTCATGCAGATCGGCACCGTCGTCATGGCCGCCGGCGCCGCCGTCCTCGCCCTCACCATCCACCTCGCCGGGCTCGACGTCGGCACCTGGCAGCTCGCCCCCGGCCTCGCCCTCGTCGGCATCGGCATGGGGCTCACCATGGCGCCGTTCTTCGACATCGTCCTCGCCGGCGTCGAACCCCACGAAACCGGCTCCGCCTCCGGCACCCTCACCGGCGTGCAGCAACTCGGCGGCGCCTTCGGCACCGCCGTCCTCGGCACCCTCTTCTTCAACCTGCTGGCCGACCAGTGGGAGTTCGGGGCGTCCATGGAGGTCACGGTCTGGGTCGAGGTCGGGCTGCTGCTGCTCACGTTCGCCCTGTCGTACCTGCTGCCCCGCCACGCCCGCCCGGACCAGCAGGCGCACGGCGCATGACCCCGCCCCGGCGGCTGCCTGCCGCCCAGCCGCCGGCGGCGGGCCCCACACGAGCACGTCCCGCACCCAGCGCGACCCGCCCGGCACCACACGCCCAGCGCCGCGCATTGCCGCGCGGGGCGGGCGGTCAGCGGGCGAGGTGGCGTTCGGCCCACTGGGTGATGTCGCGGCGCTCGATCGCGGCCGCCATCAGGTCGGGGAACGCGTCGGGGGTGCACGCGAACGCCGGGACGCCCATCGCCGCCAGCGCCGCCGCGTTGTCGTGGTCGTAGAACGGGGCGCCCTCGTCCGACAGGGCGAGCAGCACGATCACCTGCACCCCGGCCTGCGTCATCGCCGCCACCCTGCGCAGCATCTCCTGCCTGATCCCGCCCTCGTACAGGTCGCTGACCAGCACGAAGATCGAGTTGGCCGGGCGGGTGATGAGCCCCTGGCAGTAGGCGACGGCGCGGTTGATGTCGGTGCCGCCGCCGAGCTGGGTGCCGAACAGCACCTCCACCGGGTCGTGCAGCTGGTCGGTGAGGTCCACCACCGCCGTGTCGAACACCACCAGCGACGTCCGCAACGACCGCATCGACGCCAGCACCGCCCCGAACACGCTCGAATACACCACCGACGCCGCCATCGACCCGCTCTGGTCGATGCACAGCACCACCTCCCGCTGCACCGACCGCTGCCGGCGCGCGTAGCCGACCAGCCGGGACGGGACCACCGTGTTCCTGTCGGGCAGGTAGTTCTTCAGGTTCGCCCTGATCGTGCGGTCCCAGTCGATGTCGGCCACCCGCTTCGGCCGGTGCGTCCTGGCCGAGCGGTCCAGCGCCCCCGACACGGCCGCCCTGGTCTTCTGCGCCAGCCTGCGCTCCAGCTCCGCCACCACCCGGCGCACCAGCGCCCTGGCCGACTCGCGGGCCTGGTCGGGCATGACCTTGTTGAGGGCGAGCAGGGTGCCGACCAGGTGCACGTCCGGCTCCACCGCCTCCAGCATCTCCGGCTCCAGGAGGAGCCTGGTGAGGTTCAGCTTCTCGATCGCGTCCTTCTGCATGACCTGGACGACCGTGGACGGGAAGTACGTCCGGATGTCGCCCAGCCACCTGGCCACCCGCGGCGCCGACGCCCCAGCCCGCCCTGCCGGCGGTCCCCGCCCCCGCCGCCCTCGCCTCCCTGGTCGTAGACGGCGGCCAGGGCCGCGTCCATGCGCGCGTCCACACCCTCCAGCCCGACGCCGGTGCCGTCGGCCGGCCCGCCGCCGAGCACCAGCCGCCACCGCCGCATCCGCTCATCAGCCGCACTCATCGCCCCGCCCTCCACAGCCGCCCGCCGCACTCATCGCCCCGCCCTCCGCAGCCGCCCGCCGCACTCATCGCCCCGTCGTCCCTTCGCGCGTGCCGGCCTTCCCGAGGATCGAGAGCACGGTGGCGACGGCGGGCGCCGCGCGGCGCTCGTCCACGGCCTGCTCCCCCGCCTCCTCACCGCGGTCCGCCGCGCGCAGGCGCTCGCCGATGGCCCTGCGCTCGGGTGCCGCGAAGCTTCCGAACGTGCGGCGCAGCAGCGGCAGCACGTCCGTGAACTGCTCGCCCGACAGCCCCGTCAGCCAGCCGTCCACCAGCCCCAGCAGGCGCGGGTCGTGCACCAGCAGCAGCCCGCCGCCCGCCAGGAACCCCTCGACCCACGCCGCCGCCCGCGCGGGCGCCTGCCCCCGGGACATGGCCCTGGACATGCGGTCGCCGGCGTCGTCCAGCTCGCCGGAGTCCAGCAGGATCCTGGTGAGGCGGCCCTCGATGAGCCCGTGCAGGTCCTGCCGGTCGCTGATGCCCCGCAACGTGCCCAGCCACCGCCCCCTCGGCCCCGCGCCATGGCCGCCCGCGCCGTTGCCGGCATCGCCGCCCGGCCCGTTGCCGGCATCACTGCCCGCTCCGGTGCCGCCGCCGGTTCCGGCCCCCTTGTCGCCGCCGCCCGCCTCAGGGGCATCGGACAGGAGGGCGACGGCCGAGTGCACCGCGTCCACGTGCTTGAGCAGGTTCGCCGCCGCCTCGTCGTCCAGGCTCGTCACCGCCACCGGCAGCCCGACGCAGATGCGCTCCAGCATCGAGCGCACGATCACCGCCAGCCCCTCCGCCGGCGTGCCGCGCACGTCGCCGTAGCGGTGGGCGCGCACCATCGCGGGCAGCGCCGCCATCAGGCTGGTGACGTCGGTGTCGAGCGCCGCCTTGGCCGACAGGGCCGCCAGCACGGCGGGCAGCGCGCCCGTCAGGTCAGCGAGCAGGCAGCGCTCCACCAGCGACGTCAGGTCGGCCAGCGCCGCCGACGGCTCCTCCGCCAGGTCCCTGGCCCGCTGCGCCGCCGCCGACGCCACGGTGGTGCCGAGGGCGGCGTGCTCGATGAGCGCGAGGTCGTGCTCGGGGCGCCACCGTAACGTCCACGTCTCCCTGAACGTGCCCTTGCCGCGCGCCTGCCCCGGCGTCCCCCACTCGACCCCGAGCAGCCCCAGCCGGTGCAGCAGGTGGCTGCGGTCGAGGTCGAGCGGCTTGCGCAGGTCGAGGTCGATCTCCCGGTCGAGCGCCTCCGGCTTGAGCTTGAGCCGCCGCTGCTGCTCGCGCAGGTCCCGCTGCAACGGCACCATCGGGGTGCCGTCGGAGACGTGGCCGAGCCGGTCGCCGACGACCATACGCCGCTGGATCAGCTCCACCGCCAGGTCGTCGCCCTCGCACAGCACGGCCCTGGCCGCCTCGGTGACCTCGCCGAGCCCGGCCAGCGGCCTGCCGCGCAGGGTGGCCAGGCCGTGCGCGAGGCGTACGGACTCGATGACGTGCGCCGACGACACCGCCAGCCCCTCGTCCCGCAGCACCCCGGCCGCCTGCGCCAGCCACCGCTCCACCGGCCGGTCCGGCGCCTCGAACAGGTGGTGGTACCAGCCCGGCGACGTGATGCCCGCGCCGTAGCCGCTCCACGAGGCCAGCCGCCCGTACGTCCACGGCACCCACGTCAGCTCCGCCTTCACCTTCGGCAGGCCGCGCAGGACGGCGTTGTCGGCCGCCGCGGACGGCAGCGGGCCGCTCAGCGCGGGCACGTGCCAGGCGCCGCAGATCACCGCGATCCGGCCGTATCCCTGCTTGAGGGCCGCGCGGAGGGTCTTGCGCATGTACGCCTCGCGCCTGGCCTCCCGCTCGTCCGGCACGTGACCCTCGCGAACGGCGGCCATGGCCTCCGCGATCACCTCGAACGGCGTGTCGCCGCCCCGGTGCTCGACGACGTCCTCCCACCAGCGCTCCGGGTCGTCGTACCCGGCCGCCGCGGCCAGCGCCCCGATCGGGTCCACCCGCATCAGGGAGCGCGCCGCCTCGTCGCCGGGAAAGCTCTCGTCCTGGTCACCGGCCGGGGATTCGGCGTCGCCGGCCAGGGTGTGGGCGGCGGGCAGGTCGCAGAAGCGGACCGGGATGCCGGCCGCCGTGCCGTACAGGATGGCCTGCCATTCGGGCGAGAAGACGGCGAACGGCCAGAAAGCGGCTCGCGACGGCGCGCCCGGCACGTGGGCGAGCAGCGCGACCGGCGGCTCCAGGCCGGGCGCGAGCGGGATCAGGGCGTCGGCCTCGGGCGGGCCCTCGATGAGGATCGCGTCGGGACGCAGCCGTTCGAGCTCCCGCCGCACGGCCCGCGCGGAGCCCGGCCCGTGATGCCGCACCCCCAGGATCGACACGCCGCCGCTCACCGGACCTCCTCCGCCGGAACGCCGCCCGCACGACCACCATCACGCACCGGAACGCCGCCATGGCGCGCCGGGACGCCGCTCGTCCGGTCGCCGCGGGGAGCGGGGGCGCCGTTCATGAGACCTCGCGGCAGGCGCGGTAGAAGTCGCGCCAGTCGGATCGCTCGCGCACCACCGTCTCCAGGTACTCGCGCCACACCACCCGATCCGACACCGGCTCCTGCACGACCGCGCCGACGATCCCGGCCGCCACGTCGGACGGGCGGAGCACCCCGTCGCCGAAGTGGGCGGCCAGGGCGATGCCGTTGGTGAGGACGGAGATGGCCTCGGCCGTGGACAGGGTGCCGCTGGGCGACTTGACCTTGGTGCGGCCGTCCTCGGTGACGCCCGCGCGCAGCTCCCTGAACACCGTCACCACCCGCCGGATCTCCGCCAGCCCCGTCGTCGTCTCCGGCAGCTCCAGGGAGCGGCCGAGCTGGGCGACGCGGCGGGCGACGATGTCCACCTCCTCCTCGGCGGTGGCGGGGACGGGCAGCACGACGGTGTTGAAGCGGCGGCGCAGCGCGCTGGACAGCTCGTTGACGCCCCGGTCGCGGTCGTTGGCGGTGGCGATCACGTTGAAGCCGCGCTGCGCCTGGACCTCGCGGTTGAGCTCGGGGATCGGCAGCGTCTTCTCCGACAGGACGGTGATGAGCGCGTCCTGGACGTCGGACGGCATGCGGGTCAGCTCCTCGACGCGGGCCACCCGGCCCTCGGCCATCGCGCGCATGACCGGCGACGGGGTCAGCGCCTCGAACGACGGGCCCTCCGCCAGGAGCCTGGCGTAGTTCCAGCCGTACCGGACGGCCTCCTCTGCGGTGCCGGCGGTGCCCTGCACGAGGAGCGTCGAGTCGCCGCTGATCGCGGCGGCCAGGTGCTCCGACAGCCACGTCTTCGCGGTGCCGGGCACGCCGAGCAGCAGCAGCGCCCGGTCGGTGGCCAGCGTGGCCACGGCGACCTCGACGATGCGGCGCGCGCCCACGTACTTGGGGGTGATGCGCTCGCCGTCGCCCAGGATGTACGTGGTCACCGCCCACGGCGACAGCTTCCAGCCCGGCGGCCTCGGCCGGTCGTCGTCCTTGGCGAGGACGGCCAGCTCCTCGGCGTACTGGTCTTCCGCGTGCGGGCGCAGAACGGTCATCGGGCAAGCTCCTTGTACATGTCAGCACGGAAACGCAGCAGGGCGGCGACCTGCTGGACGGGCTCGGCGGGCGAGTAGTCCTCGGCCAGCTCGAACAGGGCCGGGTCGATGTGCTCGCCTGCCAGCTTGACCAGCTCGCCGAGGTTCCACGGCTGCGTGGTGTGCACCTTCACGATCTTGTTGAGCACGGCCGTCGCCAGGCCCTCGCGCCAGAGGGACGACACGCCGCCGAGCACCATGATCAACTGGCTGTCGAGGTCATGGCCACGGACGAACCGGGCGGCCAGCTCCTGCTGCTCCTCCGGCGGGAGGGCTTCGAGCAGGTCGGCGATCGGGTCCCAGCCGAACATCGCCCGCGCCCACTCCGGGTCCTTCTGCAACACCGCGGCCCGGACCCAGGCCGCCTTCACCTCGGCGTCCCAGTCGGGGATCTTCATCGCCAGCAGCTCGTCCGGCGATCTCCCCCACACGGACAGGGGTGCGCGGGCGATGATCTGCTGCAGCCACCAGGCGCGCTCGCCGATGCCACGGGGCGGCTTCGGGCGGACGCCGTCGCGTTCCATCTCCTTGTCGCACGCCGCCGGGGCCTCGACGGCGATCACGTCACCACTGATCGTCACGCAGGCACGCACCCGCTCCGCCATGCGGCGGGACAGGCGGGAGGCGGGCAGGCGGGTGAGGAGGTTCGCGGCGGCCTGGCGGACCTCCCTGCGGCGGTCGTCCAGCGCCTGCTCCAGGAACGGCTCGTCCTCCATGCTCAGCCCGTCGGCCAGCACCTCCACGAACCCCGCCCGGTCGTCCGGCGTCTCACGCTCCCACGTGCCCTCCAGCAGCCGCCGCGCCTCGCCCGGGTCGGCCGCCCTGAGCGCGCTCAGGTGAGCGCGCCGGTCGGCCGCCCCGCCCAGCTCCCACGTCTCGCCCGTCGGCTCCTCCAGCAGGTACGCCCACGCGGGGTTGAGCCCCGCCAGCCAGCGGCCCCGCTGCCCGGCCAGCACCCCGAGATGCACCCTGATCGAACGGTCACGGCGACCGCGTTCCAGCAGCTCCGGCAGCACGTACGGGGGCACCCTGCGGCCGGTGGCCGCGGCGGCGGCCAGCCACTCGGGGATCAGCCTCTCGTGCTCACCGCCGAGCAACCGGCCCAGCCGCTCCGCCGCCCGCCTGCCCACCGCCTCCCGCTCCTCCCGCGGCGCCGCCTCCCTGCCACTCCCGCCGGAGCCGCCGACGCTCCCCCGGCCGCCGGAGTCGCCGGCGCCCTCAGGGCCGGTGGCGTGATTCGCGCCTCCGAGGTCGATGCCGTCCTCGGCGTCGCCGGGATCGATCGCGTCCTCGGGGCCGCCGGGGCTGCTGGGGTCGCTAGGGCCGACAGCGTCGATGGGGCCATCGCGGTCGTCAGTGCCGCCGCTGTGCTCGGCGCTGGTGTCGTGGTCGGCGCTGCCGCTGTGCTCGGTGCTGGCGTGGGCGCTGTCGCTGGGGGTTTCCGCGCGGCGGCCCGCGCGGCGGCGGGCCACCTCGACGGCCGCCGCTTCGAGCAGGTCGCCGCCAGGGTACGGCCTGCGGTCGGTGCCCACGAGGGCCGTGGAGGTCAGCTCGTCCCAGCCGGTCACAGGATCACCGCCGTATCGTCGTCGTCCCAGGTCGTCAGGGGGCGCAGGCCCTGCGGTGTCCACTCGGCCGCGACCGTCACCGGGTGTCCGCCGGAGACGGCGATCAGCCGCCAGGGGTCGTGCGCCCGGGGGTGGAGGGGCAGGCCGCCGAGCGACGTCCGCCCCGGGACCACGCCGGTGAGGACCAGCGGCCAGGACTCCGTCCACGGGTCCTCGGCCAGCGCGCCCGCCACCTCGTCGAGCGCCTCGTCGGGCGACTTTCCCGGTGGCACACCGGCGGAGGCGACGGTGTCGTGGCGGGCGGCCACCAAGGCGCGGAGAGGGGCGGCGCCCGGGTAGTAGGTGAGGTCGGCGTCGATGGTCGTGCCCGTGACCAGGGACGCGTCCAGCGGCTGGCCCTGCGGGGCGAACGACAGGACCAGGGCGGGCCGCCCCGTGCGGCGGCCCCGCAGCCAGACGCGGCGGGCCGTCAGGCGGTCCTGTACCTCGTCGCGCCTGCCCAGGACGTCCCAGTGGTCGCGCACCGGAGGGCCGGCCAGGACCTCTTCCCTGGTGACGGGGAAGCCGACGCGGATCAGGACGGTCTGGGCGAGCGCGTCAGGCAGGGCGGCCCGGCGGCGGTAGGCGATGGCGAGCAGGTTGACCAGGGCGTACTCCTCCAGGAGCCGGCCCGGCCAGCCCTCCTCCGCACGCACCCTGGCCAGCCGGGACACCAGGCCCGCCACGCCGGGCGCCTGGGCGTCGATGAGCCGCTTGGCCAGCCCGTCCCAGTCGTGCTCCTGCGCGCCCGCCAACCCCTGCCGCACCTGGTCGGCCAGCCACCGCTCCAGCTCGGCCAGCCCAGCCGCGACCCGCTGCTGCCGCACGGACTCGACCCGCCCGGCCAAGCCGCCCGATGTCCCCGCCCTGGCCTCCGCACCGGCACCCGCCTGCCGGCCCTCTGCCGGACCGCCCGCCTCCGGGCCGAAACCCGCCTGCCGGCCCTCTGCCGGACCGCCCGCGTCCGGGCCGAAGCCCGCCTGGCCGTCCCCTCCCGGGCTGCCCGCCTGGGCGCCGGCACCGAAGCCGGTACCGGCGGTGAGGGCCGCGCCCGGGCTGGAGCCCACAGCTCCGGGCGCGGAGTCAAGGTACGTGCCACCGATGCCAGCGCCACCAGCGGTGTCGCCGTCTGCAGAGGCGGCATCCAGACGGGCGGCCTCAAGGCGGGCGGTCTCGGCGCGGGCGGCCTGGAGGCGGGCGGCCGATTTGGCGGCGCGTTCGGCGCGGCCGTCCAGCCATTCCGTCACCCACTGCGGCGCCGCCGGTTGCTCGGGCACCCCGTCGGCCGACCACAGGAGCAGCAGCCCCAGTGCGTGCTTGCAGGGGAACTTCCTGCTCGGGCAGCTGCACCGGTATGCGGGCTCGGTGAGGTCGACGGCGGCGAGGTACGGCTTGGCGCCGCTGCCCTTGCACTCGCCGTACAGCACCGTGCCCGTCGTGCCGCGCAGCGCCCACTTGCCGGCAGCCGCCACCCCTTGGGCCGCCTTCTGGGACGAGGCGTCGGGGGCGAGGGCGAGCACCTGGTCGCGGCTCCACCGTTCAGTCACCCGCCGCAGACTAGCCAGTCCGACCGACAGTTCAGAAGCGGCCCGGGATCATGCGGTGAACGGGCCCGTAGACTCTGTCCCGTGGAGTTGCGGATCTATCCGGACGGCCCGTCCGTCGAGGTGCCCGACGAGGCGGCGGCCTTGAAGAGCGGCCTCGACGGCCAGCTCGTCCTCGACGGCAGCCGGTTCCTGCGCAGGGACGTCACGGGCGCCCCCGTCGCGTTCGTCGAGCGGCCGCCCGTCGCCGAGGCTCTCGACCTGCTCCCCCATCCTGAGGGCGGCTGGTTCAGGGAGACCTACCGGTCGCCGGTGACGTTCACGCCGGACGGCTACCCCGGCCCGAGGGCCAGCGTCACCGCCATCTACTTCCTGCTGCATCCGGGTGAGGAGTCGGTGCCGCACGTGGTCAGGTCGGCGGAGATCTGGCTGTGGCACCGTGGCGGGCCGCTCGACCTGACGATCGGGGACGAGACGGTGGTCCTCGGCCCCGACGTCGAGCGGGGGCAGGTCCCGCAGGCGGTCGTGCCGGGCGGCGTGTGGCAGTCGGCGCGCCCGGCGGGCGACACGGAGGTGCTGGTGAGCTGCCTGGTCTCGCCGGGCTTCGACTTCGCGGACTTCGACGCCTAGGGTCCGGCCCGTGCCGACCTCGCCCGAACCCTGCTCGATGTGGACGCGGTGGGCGGGCGAGTCCTGCGAGCGCCGCCGCCTGCCGGCGTGGAGGAGGCGCTGGAGCGGCCGGCGGGCAGCCGCCCCCTAGGGTCAGCCCTGCACGGTGGGGCGGATGACGATCTCGCCGATCTCCACATCCTCGGGCTGCTCGATGGCGAACGCGATCGCCCGCGCCACCGCCTCCGGCGCGATGGCGAGCCGTTCCATGTCCTGCCGCACCTGCTCGCGCACCTCGGCGTTGTCGATCCAGTCCGCGAGCTCCGTACGGACGTAACCGGGCGACACGGCGGTGGTCCTGAGGACGCCGTCGGTCGACTCCTGCCGGAGCCCTTCGAGCAGCGTGCGCACGGCGTTCTTGGTGGCGGCGTACACGGCCTGGGTGGGGACGATCTTCAGCCCGGACGTGGACACGGTGGTGACGAGGTGGCCGTGGCCCTGGCGGCGGAAGACGGGCAGAGCGGCGGCGATGCCGTGCAGGACGCCCACGAGGTTGACGTCGATCATCTGGGTCCAGCCGGCCACGTCGAGGTCGGCGACGGGGCCGGTCCGAGCGATGCCGGCGTTGCCGACCAGCACGTCGAGCCGCCCGTACTCGCTGGTGGCCAGGTCGACGAGCCGTTCGAGGTCCTCGCGGCGGGTGACGTCGGTGGCGCGGGTGACGGCGCGCCCGCCGGCGGCGCGGAGGTCGGCGGCGAGCCGGTCGAGGCGGTCGGTGCGCCGCGCGCCGAGGACGACGGCGGCGCCGCGCGCGGCGAGCAGGCGCGCGGTGGCCTCGCCGATGCCGCTGCTGGCGCCGGTGATGGCGACGACCTGGTCAATGATGGCAGGCATGTTCTTGAGCCCCCGATAGAGTGGACACGTGTCCGTTTAAGGACGCCAAAGCGGACACGTGTCCGCTTCAACGGCTCCCACCGTACCGGACACATGTCCGCTCAGCCAACCCCGTGAGGACCGATGAACCGACCCCGCCGCGCCGACGCCGCCGACAACCGCGAGCGCATCCTGGAGGCCGCACGGGCGGTCGTCGCGACCGCGGACGAGGTGCGGCTGAACGAGATCGCCAAGCGGGCGGGCGTCGGCCAGGGCACCCTCTACCGCCACTTCCCCACCCGGGAGCACCTGCTCGCCGAGGTCTACCGGCAGGACGTGGACGAGCTCGTGGCGACCGCCCCGCGGCTGCTCGCCGAGCACGACCCGGTCACCGCCCTGACCCGCTGGCTCGACCGGCTGGTCGAGTACGCGCGGATCAAGCACGGCGTGTTCGCCGCCGTCGAGGCGGGGGTCAGGAAGGACCTGTCCGCGCACAGCCTCGGCCCGATCGGGGACGCGCTGACCACGCTGCTCGACGCGGGCAGGGCCGCCGGCACGGTGCGCCCCGACGTGGACGCCCGCGACCTCATCCTCCTCGTCGGCTACCTGACCCGGCTGGAGCAGGACGAGTGGGACACCCGGGCCCGGCACCTCATCCGGATCATCCTGGAGGGGGTGCGCAGCCGCGGCTGAAGGCGGGTTTACCGCCGGCCCGCCGGGTGCAGTGGGCAGGGGCATGAAGACGTACTGATATTTCCGACCGGTAACGTCCTCATCGTCCCCCGCCGTCCGTACGAGGAGAGTTCGCATGATCCGCAAGGCCGTGATCCCGGTGGCCGGGCTGGGCACCCGGCTGCTGCCCCTGACGAAGGCGCTGCCGAAGGAGATGCTGCCGATCGGCGACAAGCCGGTCATCGAGCACACGATCCGGGAGCTGGTGGACTCCGGCATCGACGACATCACGATCGTCACCTCGGCCCGCAAGGACCTCGTCCAGCGCCACTTCGCCCCTGACGCGGACCTGGAGCGGGAGCTGCGCGCGGCCGGCAAGGACGACCTGGCCGGCGCGGTGGCGGAGCTGTCGTCGCTGGCCCACATCACGTACCTGTACCAGCGCGGCCCGTACGGCAACGGCACGCCGATCCTGAACGCCGCGCGGGTGATCGGCGACGAGCCGTTCATGGTGTTGTGGGCCGACGACGTGTTCGTGGCGGAGGTGCCGCGCGCGCAGCAGCTGAAGGCGGCCTACGAGGCGACGGGCGCGCCGGTGCTGGCCCTGATGCCGATGGCGGTGGAGGACGCCTCCCGCTACGGCGTGCCGATCGTCGAGGAGGACCTCGGCGGGGGCCGCCTGCGCATCTCGGGGCTGGTGGAGAAGCCGCGCCCGGAGGAGGCCCCCTCGCGGTACGCCGCGATCGGCGGGTACGTCGTCACCCCGGGGGTCGTCGCCGAGCTGGAGGAGGCCACGCGCCGCTGGCACGAGCACCCCGAGGGCGAGATCTACCTGACCGACGCCCTGCACCGCCACGCCGCGGGCAACCCGGTGTACGGGCAGGTCATCGACGGCACCTGGTGGGACACCGGCTCGCCGCTCAACTACCTGCGGGCGCAGTTCGCCGCGGCGCTGGCCGATCCGGTGTACGGGCCGGAGCTGCGCAAACTGGCCCGGGAGAGCTAGCGTCTACGAAAGAACTTACGAGGAGGGCAGCGGTGAGCCGACAAATCGTTTCCATCGTGGGCGGCAAGGACGCGACGGCCGCGAGCACGTACGAATCGATCAATCCCGCCCGCACGGGCGAGGTCGTGGCGCGGGTCGGCCTGGCGGACGCGGAGACGTTCGCGGCGGCCTGCCGCACCGCGAGGGACGCGCAGCGCGAGTGGGCGAAGGTGCCGGCGCCGGTGCGCGGCCGGGTGATCGCCTCCATCGGGCGGCTGGTGGAGGCCAACACCGAGCGGCTGGCCCGGCTGGTGACCGAGGAGATCGGCAAGCCGTACGCGGAGGCGCTGGGCGAGGTCAGGGAGATCGTGGACACCTGCGACTTCTTCCTCGGCGAGGGCCGCCGGCTGTACGGGCAGACGGTCCCGTCGGAGATGCCGGACAAGAACCTGTTCACCTTCCGCAACCCGGTCGGGGTGGCGGCGGTGGTGACGGCGGGCAACTTCCCGGTGGCGGTCCCGTCCTGGTATCTCGTGCCGGCGCTGCTGTGCGGCAACGCGGTGGTGTGGAAGCCCGCCGAGTACGCCGCCGCCTCCGCGCACGCCCTGTTCCGGCTGTTCACGGCCGCGGGCCTGCCCGACGGCGTGCTGAACGTGGTCTTCGCCGGCGGCGCCGACACCTTCGGCGGCCTGGAGCGGGCGCTCGACGAGGGCACGGTGCAGAAGGTGGGCTTCACGGGCTCCAGCGAGGTCGGCAGGAAGATCGGCGAGCTGACGGGCCGGCACCTGCAGTCGGCGTGCCTGGAGCTGGGCGGCAAGAACCCGATGGTGATCATGCCGGACGCGGAGCTCGACCTGGCCGTGGAGGGCGCGTTGTTCTCCGGTTTCGGCACCGCCGGGCAGCGCTGCACCAGCCTGGGCACGGTGATCGTGCACGAGAGCGTGCACGACGCGTTCGTGGAGCGGTTCGCGCGGGCGGTCGGCGCGGCCAGGATCGGCGACCCGACCGAGGACGTGCTGGCGGGGCCGCTGCTCGACCGGAAGTTCGCCGACCGGTACGAGGAGTACCTGACCTGGATCGAGCCGCATCACAAGGTCGTGACAGGCGCGACGGGCCGCATCACGAAGGACAACCCGCGCGGCGGCTTCGACGGCGGCGACGGGCTCTACTACCACCCGGTCGTGGTCGACGGCGTGCGGCCAGGCGACCGGCTGTTCATGGAGGAGACGTTCGGCCCGATCGTGGGCGTGACCTCGTTCTCCACCATGGACGAGGCGCTCGACCTGGCCAACCTGCCCGGTTACGGTCTGTCGAGCTCGATCTACACCACGAACCCGCAGCACGCCTTCCGCTTCCGCGAGGGCATCTCGGCCGGCATGGTCAGCGTCAACAACTCCACGTCGGGGGCGGAGGCGCACCTGCCGTTCGGCGGCAACGGCAAGTCGGGCAACGGCAGCCGCCAGTCGGGCATGTGGGTGCTCGACCAGTTCACCCGCTGGCAGGCGATGAACTGGGACCACTCGGGCCGGTTGCAGAAGGCGCAGATGGACGTGGCGGACATCGTCCCGGATCTGGACTTCCG
The DNA here is from genome assembly GCF_900323885.1 of [Actinomadura] parvosata subsp. kistnae. GTDB lineage: Bacteria > Actinomycetota > Actinomycetes > Streptosporangiales > Streptosporangiaceae > Nonomuraea > Nonomuraea composti. The sequence continues at coordinate 725,370 of NZ_OOHJ01000015.1, forward strand.
CCTGGCATGAGCAAGGGCCCCCGCTCGGCGGGGGCCCCTGTTCAAGAAGGTCAGACCTGGCCGGCCTTCTCCAGGGCGGCGCAGCAGGTGTTCACCAGCAGGCGGGTGACCACGTACGGGTCGACGTTGGCGTTCGGGCGGCGGTCCTCGATGTAGCCCTTCTTGTCCACCTCGACCTGCCACGGGATGCGCACGGAGGCGCCGCGGTTGGAGACGCCGTAGCTGTACTTGTTCCACGGGGCGGTCTCGTGGTGGCCGGTCAGGCGCAGCTCGATGTCGGCGCCGTACTGGGAGACGTGCTCCATCGGCTTGTCACCCTCGCCGAGCGCCTCGCAGGCGGTGATGATGGCCTCGTAGCTCTCGCGCATGGCCTTGGTGGAGAAGTTGGTGTGCGCGCCGGCGCCGTTCCAGTCGCCGCGGGCGGGCTTGGGGTCGAGGGTGGCCTCGACGCCGTACTCCTCGGCCGTCCGGTAGAGCAGGTAGCGGGCGACCCACATGTGGTCGGAGACCTCGAGCGGGCCCGCCGGGCCGATCTGGAACTCCCACTGGCCGGGCATGACCTCGGCGTTGATGCCGGAGATCTTCAGGCCGGCGGCGAGGCAGCGGTCGAGGTGCAGCTCGACGATCTCGCGGCCGAACACGGCCTCGGCGCCGACACCGCAGTAGTAGTGGCCCTGCGGGGCGGGGAAGCCGCCCTCGGGGAAGCCGAGCGGGCGGCTGCCCTTGAAGAAGGTGTACTCCTGCTCGATGCCGAACCAGGACTCGTGGGCGGCGTACTGCTCGGCGACCGGGCGGAGCAGCGCGCGGGTGTTGCTGGCGTGCGGCTCGCCGTTGATCTCCTCGACCTCGCACAGGACCAGCTTGTTGTCGCCGCCGCGGATCGGGTCGGGGCAGACGAACACGGGGCGGAGCACGCGGTCCGACGAGTGACCCTCGGCCTGGTTGGTGCTCGAACCGTCGAAGCCCCAGACCGGAGGCTCGGCACCGTCGGCAAGGATCTTCGTCTTCGAGCGCATCAGAGCGGTGGGCTCGGTGCCGTCGATCCAGATGTACTCAGCCTTGTAGCTCACGGCGGTCCTTTCGGGGTTTTTCTCAGCCACGCCGAGTCTTACGGATGCCCGTTTCCCGCTTTTTGCCCGAATGTGAACGCCGTGTTAATCGGGACGCCTCTGGTTACTCAAGGGGCGAACCCGGCCAGCTCGGGCACCGTGACACCGCCGAGGATCGAGCGGGCCAGCGCGTCGCCCGTGTACGGCGCCATCGTCAGCCCCGCCGCCCCGAACCCCGTCACCACGTACAGCCCGTCCTGCCCCGGCAGCGGCCCGGCGATCGGCGCCTGCTCCGACGGCAGCGGGCGCAGCCCGACCCGCGTCTCGATGAGCGTGGCGTCGGCCAGCCCCGGCGCGATCCGCAGCGCGTCGGACAGGACCTGCCACTGCCCCTGCGCCGTCACCCGCGCGTCGAACCCGCTGCCCGTCTCCCTCGTCGCTCCGACCGCCACCCGCGAGTCGTCGAAGGCCACCATGTAGTGGTGCGACAGCGGATGCACCGACGGCCACCGGCTGGTGTCTACGCCGTCGAGGCGCAGGTGCGAGATCTGGCCGCGCTGCGGCTCGACCGCCAGGCGCAGGCCGCGCGGCTCCAGCAGCTCGTTGGCCCAGGCGCCGGAGGCCACCAGCACCGCGTCGCCCTCCAGCACCTCGGAGCCGACCTCGACGCGGGGCGGGCCCTGCGGGCGCAGCCTGGCCCGGCCGTGCACCTGCCGGGCGCCGTACCTGGCGGCGCCCTGGAGCAGCGCATCGCGCATGGTGCGCCCGTCCACCCGGCCGCCGCCGGAGATGAACACGCCCTCCAGGGTGGGCGCGAGCACGGGGAACAGGGCGCGCACCTCGTCGTTGCCGACGCGCCGCACCTCGCCGACGATCGGGCCGGCGTCTCGGGCACGCGCCTCGACGCGGGCCTGCGCCTCGTCCAGCCGGGCCGGGTCCTCGTGCACGAGCAGCTCGCCGTTGCGGCGATAGTCGGTACGCTCCACGCCCGCCTCTGCCAGCAGCCCGATGACCTCGGGGTAGTAGGCGGCGCCCGCCGCGTACAGGTCGTAGAAGGGCCCCTCCACGGCGGAGGCCCACGGGGCGATGATGCCGGCGCTGGCCGCCGTGGCCTGCCCGGCCGCGCCGGAGTCGACGACCGTGACGGCCGCGCCCCTGCGGGCCAGCGCGAAGGCGGCGCTCGCGCCCGCGATGCCGGCGCCGATGACGATCACATGCATGATCTCCTTCCTACCGCATCGGGCATGGGCCCCGGCCTGCCGGGTAGCACCAGCGGAAACACGCGTTCACAGTCGACTCCCCTCACGACGGCCGGCACACATGGAGCTCTGAGTGCACGTTTCCGCCGCGGTGTGGTGGCTGACGATCCTGGGGATCGTCGGGCTGCTGCTGTTCGACTTCGTCTTCCACGTCCGCAAGGCGCACATCCCCACGTTGCGCGAGGCGTCGGTCTGGTCGGCCCTGTACGTGGGCGTCGCCCTGCTGTTCGGCGCCGGCGTGTGGCTCTTCGGCGGCTCCGAGCCCGGGGCGGAGTACTTCGCCGGTTACGTGACGGAGAAGGCGCTGTCGGTCGACAACCTGTTCGTCTTCCTCGTGATCATGTCGAGCTTCAAGGTGCCGCGCGCCGACCAGCAGAAGGCGCTGCTGTTCGGCATCGTCTTCTCGCTGCTCGCGAGGAGCGGGTTCATCCTGGTGGGGGCGGCGCTGATCAACATGTTCGCGTGGGTGTTCTACGCGTTCGGCCTGATCCTGCTGCTCACGGCGGGCAACCTGCTCAAGCCCGAGAGCGAGGAGGGCCACTCCCCCGACAATCTCATGGTGCGGGTGGCGCGGCGGCTGCTGCGTACCACTGACACCTACGACGGCGACAAGCTCTTCACGGTGCAGGACGGCCGGCGGGTCATGACGCCGATGCTGCTCGTCATGATCGCCATCGGCGGCACCGACATCCTGTTCGCGCTCGACTCGATCCCGGCCATCTTCGGTCTCACCCAGAACGTCTACCTCGTCTTCACCGCGACCGCGTTCTCCCTGCTGGGGCTGCGGCAGCTCTACTTCCTCATCGACGGGCTGCTGGACCGGCTGATCTACCTCACCTACGGCCTGGCCGTCATCCTGGCGTTCATCGGCGTGAAGCTGATCCTGCACGCGCTGCACGAGAACAACGTGCCGTTCATCAACGACGGCGAGCCGGTGCCGGTGGTGGAGATCAGCACGGGCCTGTCCCTGTCGGTGATCATCGGCGTGCTGGCGGTCACGGTGCTGGCCTCGCTGGCCAGCCCCAAGGGACGGGCGCAGAACACGGTGTCCAGGGCCCGCCGGTACGCCCAGGAGTACCTGGACGTCGAGCACGACCCGGAGCTGCGCGCGGAGCTGTTCGCCAAGCTCGTCGCCGAGGAGGAGCAGCTGCGGCGGCTGCCGGAGAAGTACCGGCGGCGGATCAGGGAGCAGGACAAGCTGACGGCGCTGCTGCGGCGCGCCCACGAGGAACACGAACGCGGGTGAACACAGGGTAGACGCGGACGAGCGGGCCGGGGCGTCCGCTGGAACGCCCCGGCCCGCACGCTGTCCCCCCTTTCATGGGTCAGGTACGCCGGTCGATGCCGTTGTTGCCGTCGTAGCCGAGCAGCCGCATGGCCGTGTCCGGGTCCATCGCCGCGGCCAGGAGCTGGGCCCGGGCGTGGGCCTGGTCGCGTTCCCGCTCCGCCTTGGCCTGCGCCGTACGGATGCCCTTGATCGCGACGAACGCCAGCCCCGCGCCCACGATCCCCGCGACGACCACGACGAACAGCAGGAGCAGCAGCCCGGGCGAGGCCACGCCCGACACGGCCGCCCCGGAGCCGTTCCCGCCCGCCAGCGTGCCCGTCACGGCGAGCGCCGCGATGACGGACAGCGCCACGAGCCCGAGCAGGCTGGCGACGACCAGCCAGACCCGGCCCGCGATCCGCCGCTTCCCCGCGCTCTGCGGCGCCGGCGCGGCGGTGGGCTCGCCGACCACGACGGGCACCACCGGGTGCGGCGCCGCCGCCGGTTGCGGGGTGGCCGCCCAGGGCACGAACTCGGGCCGGTCGGACTGCTCGGCGGGCAAGCCCGCCAGGGTGTCCTGCGCGGGCGGGCCCACGGGTGGTCCCACTGGCGGCACCATGGGCAGGGCCGTGCCCGGGGGCGGCGGTGGCGCCTGGATCACCGGGGCGCCGCCGGGCGGCGTCAGGTAGGCGCCCTGACCGGCCGGCGCCGCGCTCACGGTGGCCGCCACCGGCTCCTGGATCCCCGGCAGCTCGCGCTCGATGTGGCTGTGCTCCTTGTGCGCCCTGACCGCGTCCCGGTGGTAGTCCTCCAGCTCCTGGTACAGCTCGTCGGAGGCGTAGACGCTGCCGTCGAGCAGCGGCCCCGGCTCGCGGCGGATGATGGCGACCACGTCGTCGCCGTTGAGCGTCTTGTGCGTCTCCAGCGCGTGTGCCAGGCAGAGCACCTCCCTGCGGTGCTCCTGCAGCAGCTGCTCGGTCTTCTCCAGCAGCCGCACGAGGTTGAACTCGATGCGCTCGCCCAGCACGTCGGGCGTCAGGTCGGGCTGGTTGCGGCTCGGCTCCCGGTCGGTGATGCCGATGCCGCCGCCCCCGCCGGGAGCCTTGCGGACGGCCTTGCCGCCCATGATCTCCAGCTCCTGGAGCGCGGGCAGCGAGGTGACGCCCGAGCCCATGCCCCAGTACGACTCCATCATCGCGGTCAGGTACGTCGCGGAGTACAGATCGCCGGAGACGCCCGAGGAGTTGTCCTCGCCGAAGAACATGCGCTCGCCCGCCAGCGAGGCGAGGGAGACCATGATGTCGGCCTCGTGCTCGGACTTCCACCGGGTGAACTGGTCCTCGGGCTTGATCGAGGCGACCATGCCCAGGTAGTCGGCGCCCTTCTCGATGGTGGCGATGTCGATCTCGAGGTGGAAGCGGGTGACGTAGGCGACGACGGCGTGGCACGCCTCGTGCACGGCCACGGCGTGCCGCTCCCGCTCGATGTACTCGACGTCCTCGGGCGGGCCGAGCTGCTTGAGCCGCTTGGCGCGCAGCACGTCGGACCAGGTGATGACCTCGCGGCCGTCCCTGATGGCGGTGATGAGCGACTCGTTGACGAGGTCCTTGATCGTGGCGCCGGTGGCGTACGGGGTGATCGTGGCGAGTTTGTCGATCTGCTCGGGGGTGAGCTCGTGCTCGACCTTGTCGAAGTAGCCCTGGTAGGTGCGCACCCGCCCGGCCTTGGACGGGTAGCCGACCTTGTAGATGCGGTCGATGCGGCCCGGCCGCAGCAGCGCCTCGTCCAGCGCGTCGGGCCGGTTGGTGGCCATCATGACGAGGATGCGGTACTTGGGCGGCGGCTTGGGCCGCATGCCGAGCAGGCGGCGCACGAGCCGGTTGAAGAACCCGCGCGGCTTCTTCAGCCCGGACAGCTCGGTCAGCAGCGCCTGCAGCGTGCCGGGGTCGCCGCTGTTCATCATGCCGCCGCCCATCATGAAGCGGTTGCGGCGGCCCGGCTCCTCCTCGGCGCCGCGCCCGCCGCGGAAGGCGAGCAGCTGGCGGGTGGCCTCGGACATGTAGCTCATGCCGTGGCAGCCGTCGAGGCCCGTCGAGTGCCCGGCGAAGCCGCCGCCCTGGCCGGGCGGGCCCTGCTGGGCGAGCCGGCCGCGCTTGCCGAGCGAGTCGGCCTCGTCGAAGAAGACGATCACGCCGCCGTACCGCAGGGCCAGCTTGCGCAGCTTCCTGAACAGCGACTTGACCTTGAGGATGCCGATGCCCATGAACATGTTCGTGAACGCGCCCGGGTCCACGAACACGTACGGCTTGCCGGTCTCGCCGGCCACGGCCTCGGCCATGAGGGTCTTGCCGGTGCCGGGCGGCCCCCACAGCAGCAGGCCGCTGGGGACGTACCCGCCGCGCCGCTCGATCTCGTCGGGCCGCTCCAGGAAGACGATGTTCTCCTGAACGCGCTCGACCACGTGGTCCTGGCCCCACACGTCGTGGAAGCGGGTCTTGATGTCGTCGGGGAAGTACGTCTCGACGCCGCCCCTGGACAGGAACCAGAACAGGCCGACGAACTGGATGATGACGAAGAAGAACAGGAAGACGATCTGCAGGAAGAACGGCAGCGCCTGCCACAGCAGCGCGGGCGCCTGGAGCAGCGCGGCGAACGGGCTGACGTCCAGCACCGCCCCCAGCACCAGGGCGACCAGCGCGACGAAGAAGGCGATCTTCAGTGCCCGCGCGAGGCGGAAGCGGGTCCAGTCGTCGAAGCGGCGGTGCGTCCAGCGCTCGAACCCGCCGAAGACCTTCTGGCTCCAGAAGCGGTGGTAGCCGGACCAGTGCTCGCTGACGAAGAAGTGCAGCTGCCGGATCAGCTCCGCGCCGAGCAGCCAGAAGATCCACTGGTAGGCGAGCGCGATCTGCTGCGCGGCCTGCGGGAAGGTGATGATGCCCGCGAAGTCCGCCATCACCTTCCAGGTGAGGACGAGGTAGGCCAGGACGAGGGCGATGAGGAACTTGCTCCGGTCCCAGAACTGCATCTTCTTCCTGGTCACGGATTCGGGATCAGTGGGCCCGCTGCCGGGGGCGCGCAGCCCTTCGTGGTGAACTGTGGTGGTCATGAAGCTCCCTCATCCGGGCAGCCGGAGCAGCTTGAAAGAACTCGCGATCTTGTCGAACTCGGCGGCGCGCTTGGCGTAGCAGATCGCCTGGCAGCCGATGAGCATGACGGAGACCGTGGCCCCCTTCTCGTCGAGGATGGCCGTGTGGTCGAACGTCTGGACCTCGGGGCCGATCTGGTAGTTGAAGCGGACGTGCACTCCCCTGGCACCGCCGTCGAGGCTCAGGACCTCGTCGCTGATGGGCTCGAAGCGGTTGAACATCGGCATCTGGTTCGCGGCGAGGGCCTGCTGCAAATAGGCGGTGCGCATCTCCTCCGTCACCGGGAGGATGAAGTCGCGCAGCCTGTTCAGGGAGATCGAGTCCCGTTGCTCTTCCGTGAGCTGGTGCACGGCGGCGTAGACGAACGGCTCCGTCGAGCCGAGCAGGTGGTTGACCGACGGGTCGGCCGACTGGTCGAAGGCCGTCGACCAGACCCGCTGCGCCCGCAGCATCGCCGCCTGTGAGTTCGGATGGTCGCCGGACAGGTACAGCTCGATGGGGTAGGCGTCGAGCTGGGTGAACGAGGCGGGCACCTTGAAGTACGTCGTGCCGGCCTTGTCGCGTACGTAGGTGAACTCCGGCTGTCCGCACGCGGACAGCATCAGGACCGCGACCATGAGCGCGATCAAAGCCCGTGTCTTTTTCACCAGGGCTTACCTCCGCATGACGGACCAACGGAGTTGTTGTGCCCGCTTTGGAGGCGATTCAGCTCGCCGCACGATGAGAAATCTTGACCAAATCTTGGCCATGCATTGGCTTTACTTGTTACAGACCCAAAAGCCCTCCGTGCAGGGGCTGCGTCGCACCGCTACAACGTTCATGCAACCCCCATTGGTTCATCCCAGGAAGTAGCGAAAGATGTGAGGATCTCCTATCGACAAGCCCTGGAGCGGACAATGACAGAACCCGCGATGGAGACCGTCGACGGCTTCGGCATCACCGCCGAGCGCCAGTTCGCCGACCTCTGGTCACGGTCGGTGCTGACGGTCAAGGAGCGGCGCCTGCTCCTTCTCGGGCTGCTCGTCGGCCAGGGGCTGCACGACATGACCGAGGTCCAGCTCGACGTGGCCCTGCGGGCCGGCGAGCTGAGCGAGGCCGAGCTGCGGGAGGTGGCGGTCTTCCTCACCCACTACGCGGGCTGGGCCAGGGGCGCCCAGCTCAACGGCCAGGTGGAGTCGCTGATCGAGCGGGTCAGGCGGGCTCGATCCGATAGATCGGGCCCTGGAGGCTGAGCGCGTACAGCTCGCCGTCGGGGCCCTGACCGAAGGACGAGAGCTGGTCCACCTTGCCCACCTCGGCCGAGTCCGTCACGTCGCCGGCGGGCGCGGCCCTGACCCAGCCGGCGCAGAAGTCGCCGTACAGGAACTGCCCCCGCAACCAGGGGATCTTCTGCCCGCGATAGACGTAACCGGCGATGACCGAGCAGTTGCCGCCCTCGCGCAGCGGGTAGACGATCACCGGCTCGACGAGGTCGGGGGCGTCGCCGTCGCGGAAGCGCGCCCTGCCCTCGCGCAGGCTCCACCCGTAGTTCTCGCCGCCCTTGGAGCTCGCGGGCTGGTGGTCGACCTCCTCCCACGCGTCCTGGCCGACGTCGCCGATCCACAGGTCGCCGGTGGCCCGGTCGAAGCTGAACCGCCAGGGGTTGCGCAGGCCGTAGGCCCAGATCTCGCCGCGCGCGCCCCGCCGGCCGGCGAACGGGTTGTCGCGCGGGATCGTGTACGGGTCGCCGCGCGGGTCGATGCGCACGATCTTGCCGAGCAGCGTGCGCAGGCTCTGGCCGTTGCGCTGGGGGTCGCCCGCGCTGCCGCCGTCGCCGAAGGCGATGTAGAGGTAGCCGTCGGGGCCGAAGGCGAGCTGGCCGCCGTTGTGGTTGGCGTACGGCTGGTCCTGCTTGAGCACGTCGCGCCGGCCGGTCGCCCGCTCGCCGTCGTAGGCCCACTCGGTGATGTGGGTGTCACCCCGCGCGTCGGTCCAGTCGAGGTAGACCCAGCGGCCCGTGGGGTGGAAGGCGACGCCGAGCAGGCCCTGCTCGTTGCCGGAGCTCACCTCGCCGGACAGGTCGATCACGGTCTTGCCGTCGGTGGTGCGCAGCCGGCCCGTCTGCTCGGCCACGTAGAGCCGGTCGTCGCCCTTGCGCACGGCGAACGCGACCGGCCGCTCCAGCTCGGCGATCTTCGTGAAGCGCAGCTCGCCGCGCTCGGGCGTGGCCTGCTGCGGCTCGGGCAGGCTCGTGCGCTCAGCCGGCGAAGGGGCGGTGCTCCGCGGGGCGCGGGTCGCCGACCCGGCCGGTTGCTCGGGCGTGCAGGCGGTGAGGGCCATGAGGACGAGCCCGGCCACGACGAGGCGCACGTTGCCCATCCTGCCACGACCGTTAAGGTGCAGGCATGCCAACCGCACTGATCACGGGCGCGACGGCCGGAATCGGCGCCGCCTTCGCCCGCCACCTGGCCGCCGAGGCCTACTCGCTCGTCCTCGTGGCGCGCGACGAGCAGCGCCTCGCCAAGACCGCCGACCAGCTCAAGCTCCGGTACGGCGTCAGCGTCGAGGTGCTGCCCGCCGACCTGTCCACCGAAGACGGCCTGACCAGGGTGGAGTCGAGGCTGCGCGACGGCGTCGACCTGCTGGTCAACAACGCCGGCTTCGGCAACGCGGGCAGCTTCCCCGACGTGCCGGTGGCCAACGAGCTGCGCATGCTCAAGGTGCACTGCGAGGCCGTGCTGCGGCTGACGCTGGCGGTGCTGCCCGGCATGCGCGAGCGCGACCGCGGCGCGATCGTGAACGTGTCGTCGGCCGGCGCGTTCTTCCCCAGCGCCAGCACCTACAGCGCGTCGAAGGCGTGGGTGGTCAACTTCAGCGAGTCGGCCGCGAGCACACTGAGCAGGTCGCGCATCAGGGTCATGGCGCTGTGCCCCGGCTTCGTGCGCACCGAGTTCCACCAGCGGGCCTCGATGGACTCCTCGGCCATCCCGTGGTTCCTGTGGCTGAAGGCCGACGACGTGGTGCGCGCGGCGATGCGGGACCTGGCGCTGGGCAAGCGGGTGTCGGTGCCGGACGTGCGGTACAAGGTCCTCCTGGCGATCGGCCGGCTCGTGCCGCGCAGCATCCAGAACATGGTGGCCGCGCGCATCGCGCACTGAACCCCGTACCGGAGCAAAAAGGCGGGCCCCCGCCGCGGGAGGGGGTCGCGGTGGGGGCCCAGGCGGTCGCGGGCTCACGCCCGCGGCCGGGAACAGGATGCCAGTGGCTCAGCAGCTCAGTGGCTCAGCGGTTGGCCTCGTGGCCGATCGACAGGCCGGAGGCCGGGTCGAAGAAGTGCAGGTTGTGCGTGTCGACGACCAGGTCGATGCTCTGGCCGGGGCGCACGTGGCTGCGGGCGTTGACGCGGGCGGTCCACAGGGACTTGTCGCCCGTCAGCGGCAGCGAGGCGTCCTCGTCGTCACCCGCGTCGGCGGCGGCGACGGTGTCCTTGTGCTCGACCGGCGGGGCGTCGATCAGGAACAGGACGTTGATCTCGGAGCCCAGCTCCTCGGTGACCTCCGCCTTGACGGGCAGCGTGGCCCAGCCGTTGGCGTGGTTGCCGGCGGAGGCGGCGTCCTCGAAGTCGGACGGGCGGATGCCCAGGATGATCTTCTTGCCGATGTACTGGTCGAGGCCCGGCTTGTCGGAGAAGGTCGACTCGGGGATCGGCAGCTTGATGTCGGCGAAGGCCACGGCGGGGCCGCCGTCGCCGCGGACCAGCTCGGCGGTGACGAAGTTCATCGACGGCGAGCCCATGAAGCCGGCCACGAACAGGTTCACCGGCTTGTCGAACAGGTTCTGCGGGGTGTCGACCTGCTGCAGCAGGCCGTCGCGCAGGACGCAGACGCGGTCGCCGAGGGTCATGGCCTCGACCTGGTCGTGCGTGACGTAGACGGTGGTGACGCCGAGGCGCTCGTGCATCTGGTTGAGCGAGGCGCGCATGGAGACGCGGAGCTTGGCGTCGAGGTTGGACAGCGGCTCGTCCATCAGGAAGGCCTGCGGCTCACGGACGATGGCGCGGCCCATGGCGACACGCTGGCGCTGACCACCGGACAGGGCGGCCGGCTTGCGCTTGAGGTAGGTCTCCAGGCCGAGCATCTTGGCGGCCTCGTTGACCCGCTTCTGGATCTCCGGCTTCGGCATCTTGCGCAGCTTGAGGCCGAACGCGAGGTTCTCCTCGACGGTCATGTGGGGGTAGAGCGCGTAGTTCTGGAAGACCATCGCGATGTCGCGGTCCTTGGGCGGCAGGTGGTTGACCACCTTGTCGCCGATGGCGATCTCGCCACCGCTGATGTCCTCCAGGCCCGCGATCATCCGGAGCGCGGTCGACTTACCGCAACCGGAAGGACCGACCAGCACCATGAACTCGCCATCCTTGATCTCAAGGTTGAGCCCGTTCACGGCCTTTACGCCACCGGCGTAGATCTTGTCGACGTTCGTCAGAACGATGGATGCCATGACATTCCTTCGCGCTCCAGGGCGGATGGCCCGGATGGTCCCGTCAGATCCACTCGCGCGGAGTGAATCTCCCACTCGGCGTGGATACGTTTTCAAGCATCTCACCCGAAACGGACATCGGTGTCAAGGGTTACGGCGTGACCAGCCCTTGTCCTCACAGGTGGCTTCCAGTTTTCGCGGAACCATGATGGAATCGTTTCCATGGAGAAGCGGGCGACGATCAAGGATGTGGCGGAGGCGGCCGGCGTGGGCGTCGCCACCGTCTCCCGCGTGCTGTCGGGCGGCTCGGCCAGCCCGCGCACCAGGGAGCGCGTGCTGGCCGTGGCCGCCCAGCTCGACTACCGCCCCAGCGCGCTCGGCCGCAACCTGCGCCAGCGCCGCACCGGCGGCATGGGCCTGCTCGTCCCCGACCTCACCGACACCTTCTACGCCCAGTTCGCCGAGGGCGTGCTCGCCTGCGCCCGCTCGGCCGGCGAGCCCGTCGTGCTCGGCTCCACCGGCGGCGACCCCGAGCAGGAGGCCGAACTGATCGGCATGCTCCTGGAGCAGAGCGTCGACCGCCTCATCGCCGTCCCCTCCGGCGACGAGGACACCTGGGCGCCCGCGGTCCGCGCGGGCATGACGGTCGTCTTCGCCGACCGCCTGCCCGCCCGGCCCTTCTCCGAGGACGACGACCCGGCCGCCGCGGCCGTCAACGACCTCATGCTCCTCGACGGCCTGGCCGCTCCCCCGCCCGCCGCCCACCGCCCGCCCGAGCTGCCGTCCGTGCTCGCCGACGACCGGGCCGGCATCCGTACGGCGGTCCGCTACCTGCGCGGCCTCGGCCACCGGCGCATCGCCTTCCTCGGCGGCCCCGGCCACGACCGGCGGGTGGCGGCGTTCAGGGAGGCCGTCGGCGCGCCCGTGGACGAGGAGCTGGTCGTGTTCGGCACCGGCAGCCGCGACTCCGCCTACGCCGCCGCCTCCGGCCTGTTCCAGAGCCGCCCCGACCTGTCGGCGGTCGTCGCCGGCGGGAACGTGCTGGGCGAGGCCGCAGTGCTCGCCGCCAGGGAGCTGGACCTGCGGGTGCCGCGCGACGTGTCACTCGTCATGTACGACGACGTGCCCTGGGCCGAGCTGTGCTCGCCACCCCTGACGGTGATCGCCCAGCCGGGCCGCGACATGGGCTACCGGGCGGCCGAGCTAGTGCTGCGCTCGGGCGGCCGGAGAGCCCGCTCCGTCGTGCTGCCCACGGAGCTGATCATCAGGGGCAGCTGCGGCCCCCACCGCTAGCCGTCAGGCCGGAACCAGGATCCCCGCTGCGCTTACCGGAGCCGGCGTAACGGACGTTCACCGGATTCCGGTGTAGCGGCGCGGCAGGATCATCACCGGATTGTCGTCGAGGATCACCTCCGGCGGCCCGAACCGGGCCGCCACCTCCCTGACCTCCGGCTCGTCGAGCAGCAGCAGCCGTCCCCGCTCCACGAACGTCTCCCCGTCCACGATCACCGTCGGCCGGTCCACCTGGCAGTCGCAGTGCGCGAACCCCGGCCCCGTCGTCACCGGCACGCCGTCGGTCAGCCCGTCCAGGCCGCAGTAGAAGGCGCCCGCGTGCTTCTCCCGCTCGAACTGCGTGCCGCCCGCCACCCGCACCTTCGGGTTCAGCCCGAACAGGGCGTGCCGCATGTAGAAGCCGCCGGGCGCGTAGCGGCGCAGCTGCCCGGCGGCGGCGCCGCCCTCGATCTTGCGGACCAGGTTGCCCTCCAGCGTGACGCGCAGCGGCTCCTCCGGCACGCCGGTGACCGTGCTGTCCTCCACGACGAGCACCCCTTCCGTGCCGGTCGGCCAGAAGTTCACGCCCCCGTACGGGAACGGCCGCCAGTCGCCGGGCCGCAGCCCGTCCGGGCCGGCGTCCTCGAACGTGACGCCCGAGAACGTCAGGTCCGTGCCGCGCGCGGACGTCACCCTGATCGAGGACGCCCCGGACAGCCGGCGCAGCGCCACCGCCACCAGCGTGTGGAACACCGGCACCGGCAGGCGCGCCCCGGTCAGCAGCGCGCCCGCCGTGGCCGTCATGTGCAGGGACAGGAACCGCACAGAACGGGCGGCGATCTGGTCGAAGAACAGCGGCGCCGTGTGCACCTCACCCCACCAGGTGCCGCTGATCACGACGTCCGCCTCATGGAAGGCGGCCGTCTCGATCGGCAGCGCCGCCTCACGGTCCCAGCCGCCCGCGCTGAACGGCGGCACCGACAGGATGCGCACGTCCGCGTCCCGCAGGGCCGCCGCCGCGGCGATCGCCTGCACCACCACCGGGTCCACCGTGTGCTCCATCATCAGCAGCACCCGCTCGCCCGCCGCCAGCCGCACGTACTCGCACAGGTTGTGCGCGCCGGGCATCAGCTCGACGATCGCGTACGGGGCCGCGGCCGGCTCGGCGACATAGCTGAAGGGCGATCCGGCGTACGGATTGGTCGTCATTCGCGCGTCTCCCTCGACCCTACTGTTCTCAGAGCGTTCGTTACCCAGCGTGACGAAGCCATACTCTTCGTGCCCGCCCGGACGAACAGGCCGGTCAGGACCTCTACAGTGGACATCTGTGCTGTTCGGACGATCGGCGGAGATCGCCGCCATCGAAGACGTGATCTCCCGGGCCCGCTCCGGCGCGGGCTCCGCACTGGTGCTGCGCGGCGAGGCCGGGGTGGGCAAGACGGCCCTGCTCGACCTCGCCGTCACCCGGCGCGGTGACCTGCGCGTGCTCCGCACGACCGGCGTCGAGCCCGAGTCCGACCTCGCCTTCGCCGCCCTCCACCAGCTCCTCCGCCCGGTCGCCGGCCTCCTGGACGCCCTGCCCGAGCCGCAGCGCGCGGCCGTGGGCGGTGCTCTCGGGCTCGGCGGCGGCGCCTCCGGCGACCGCTTCCTGCTGGCGGCGGGCGTCCTGTCGCTGCTGGCGGAGGCCGCCGCGCCGCACGGGCTCGTGTGCGTGGTGGACGACTTCCAGTGGGTGGACCGGGCCTCCGCCGACGCCCTGCTGTTCGCCGCCCGGCGCCTCGGCACGGAACGCATCGCGATGCTCCTGGCCGTACGGGGTGACACGCCGCTGAAGGGCGTCCCGTCCCTGCCGATCGACGGCCTCCCCGAACCCGCCGCCACCGAACTCCTCGACGCCGCCGCACCCGCACTCTCGCAGGAGGCCGCAGCGGCGTCACATGCTGCCGCCGGGACCGGCGTGCCGGGCGTCGGGGTGCCGCATGCGGGGGTGACCGGGCGGGTGTGCCGGAGGATGGCGCGGGGGGCGGGATGGCGCCCGGGGTGCGGCGGGAGCTGGTGGCGCTGACCGGGGGCAACCCTCTGGCCCTGCGCGAGACCGTGCGGCGGTTGAGCCCCGGACAGCTCGCCGGGCGGGAGCCGCTGCCGGACCCGTTGCCGGCGGCACAAGGCTCTTCGGGGAGCAGGTGGCGGCGCTGTCCGGGGACGCCCGGCTGGTCGCGCTGCTCGCGGCCCTGGAGGGCGATCTCGACGTAGTTTTGCGCGCCGCCGGGCGGATGGGCGCGGGACGGGAGGCGTTGCACGAGCTGGAGGCGGCCGGGCTGGCGAGGGTCGAGGGCGCGTCCGTACGGTTCCGCCACCCGCTCGTACGATCGGCCGTGCACGAGGCCGCCACCCCCGCGGACCGGCGCGAGGCGCACCGGGCGCTGGCCGATCAGGCGGAGGGGGACCGGCGCGCCTGGCACCTGGCGGCGGCGACGCTGGGCCAGGACGAGAGCGTCGCCGCCGCGCTCGCCGAGACGGCCGCGCGGGCCCGCGACCGCGGCGGGTACGGCGACGCCGCCACCGCCCTGGCCAGGGCCGCCGAGCTGACCCCTGCCCCGGCGGTCAGGGCGGCCCGGCTCAAGGACGCCGCGGTGGCGGCCTGGCTGGGCGGCCGTCCGGGGCAGGCCGAGTCGCTGCTGGCCGAGGCGAGGGAGCACGCGGCCGGTGACGCGGCGCTGGGGATGGAGCTGGCCCAGCTGCGCGGCCGGTTCGAGCTGAACTCGGGCAGCGCCGCCGAGGCCGTGCGCATCCTGGCGGCGGGTGACAGCCTGGACATGCTGGCCGACGCGGCGGAGGCGGCCTCGTACGCGGGCGACACGGCCGCCATCGTCGAGATCGGCCGCCGCGCGTCGTCCCACCCGGAGGGCTTCCTGCGCGACGTCCTGACCGGCATTGGCCTGACCCTGTCCGGCGGCACCTTCCCCGCCGCCCCTCGCATGCAGGCGCGAGGCGACCACACAGCGCCCCGCGAGCAAGCGCACGCCGACCACACAGCGGCCCGTCAGGATGCCCTCCATCAGGAGGCGCACCCCGACCGCAGCGCAGTCCCCGAACGGGCGCAAGCCGACGGCACCACACCCCACGGCCACGAGGCCGCGCATGCGTTGCTCAGGCGGGCGCTGGCGCGGGCCGATGAGCTGAGTGAGGCCGCCGGGTTGTTGTGGGCGACGGCGGCGGCGAGCTACCTGGGTGAGGCCGATCTGTCGGCCGAGCTGGCCGCCAGGGCCGGGCGGGTGGCGAGGGTGTCGGGGATGGTGGGGCAGTTGCCGGTGGTGCTGGAGTTCGTGGCGACGGCGGAGCGGATCGCGGGCCGGCTGGCGGAGAGCCAGGCCGTGTCGGAGGAGGGGCTGGAGCTGGCGCGCGAGGCCGGTTACCGCAACACGGTGGCCGCACACCTGGCGAATCTGGCGGTGCTGGCGGCGTTGCGGGGCGAGGAGGACGAGTGCCGCCGGCTGGCTCAGGAGGCGCTGGCGATCGCGTTGCCGCATCGGGTGGGCCTGCGGGCGGGGGTGGCCGCGTACGCGCTGGCGATGCTGGATCTGGGGCTGGGCCGGTTCGCGGCGGCGCATGACCGGTTCGTGGCGATCGCGGCGGCGGGGCCGGGTGCGGGGCATCCGACGGTGGTGTGGCGTTCGACGCCGGACCGGATCGAGGCGGCGGTGGGCGCGGGCGACCTGGAGGCGGCGGGGCGGCGCTGGAGGCGTACGAGCGGTGGTCGGCGAACGCGGCGACGCCCGAGTCGCGGGCGTTGCTGGCCAGGTGCCGGGCGCAGGTCGCGGACGGCACGGAGGGGTTCGAGGAGGCGCTGCGGCTGCACGGGAACCCGTACGAGGCGGCCAGGACGGCGCTGCTGCTGGGTGAGCGGCTGCGCAGGGCGCACCGGCCGGGTGAGGCGCGCCCGCATCTGCGTGCGGCGCTGGAGACGTTCCAGCGGGCGGGCGCGCGGCCGTGGGCGCGGCGGGCGCTGGGCGAGCTGCGCGCGGCGGGCGAGAGCGCCGAGCCGGCGGCGGCCGCTCCGGCGCTGGACGTGCTGACCCCGCAGGAGCTGCGCATCGCGGGCCTGGTGGCGGACGGCCTGTCCAGCAAGGAGATCGCCGCGCAGCTGTTCCTCAGCCCTCGTACGGTCGAGTACCACCTGTACAAGATCTATCCGAAGCTCGGCATAGGTACCCGTACGGAGCTGACGCGGCTAGTAGTTCTACGGAAGGCGCCCGTGGCCGGACAGGACATGCTCTGAGGCATGCGAAACGACATCTGGAGCGAAGAGTTCGGCAGCGCCACCGACGAGCCGATCCTGCTGATCATGGGTTCGATGTCGCAGGGGATCCTGTGGCCGGACGAGTTCGTGGGCAGGCTGACGGCCGGCGGGCGGCGGGTGATCCGGTACGACCACCGCGACACGGGCCGTTCCCGCACGTACGACTTCGAGAAGGAGCCGTACACGTGGGAGGACATCAAGGACGACGTGTACCGGGTGATGGACGCGCACGGGCTGGACAGCGCGCACCTGGTGTGCCATTCGGCGGGCGGGCTGCTGGGCCAGCTGGTCGCGGTGGAGCGGCCGGAGCGGGTGCGCACGCTGACGGTGATCGGGTCCTCGCCGCTCGGCGGGGGTGAGGGCGGGGTGATCATGCGGGCGCTGATGGGGCAGCCGCAGCCGGAGGGCAGCCTGCCGGAGCCGACGCCGGCGTTCGTGGACTTCTTCCGCGCGCTGATCGCCGCTCCGCCGGCGACGAGCCGGCGGGAGCGGATCGAGACGATGATCGCCGAGCAGCGGGTGCTGCACGGCGATGCGCTGCCGTTCGACGAGGACGCGGCCCGCCGCCTTCAGGAGCGCATCTACGACCGGGCGCGTGACCTGGACGCCGTGGTCAACCACCGCCTGGCCGCCGCCGCCCGGCCGGACTTCGAGCCGGTGGGCGTGCTGCACCGGATCAAGGCGCCCACCCTGGTCGTCGAGGGCACGCACGAGCCGGCCAAGCCCGGGCACGGCGCGCTCATCGCCGCGGCCATCCCCGGCGCGCGGCTGCTGATGATCGAGGGCATGGGGCACACGCTGCCGCCGGAGGTGCACGAGGAGCTGGCGGAGGCCGTCCTCGCGCACACCTCGGCGGCGAACGGTTAGAGCAGTTTCTCGATGGCCGAGGTGATCGCCGGGTCTTCGGGGGCGGTTCGGGGGCGGAAGCGGGCGACGACCCGCCCCTGCCCGTCGATCAGGAACTTCTCGAAGTTCCACTGGACGTCGCCCGCCTCGCCCTGCTCGTCGGGCGTGCTCGTGAGCTCGGCGTAGAGCGGGTGCCGGCCGGGGCCGTTGACCTCGGCCTTCTCCAGCAGCGGGAAGTCCACGCCGTACGTGGTGGAGCAGAAGTGCTGGATCTCCTTGGCCGTGCCGGGCTCCTGGCCGCCGAACTGGTTGCAGGGCATGCCGATCACGGTGAAGCCGCGCGGGCCGTACTGCTCCTGGAGCTTGACCAGGCCGGTGTACTGCGGGGTGAGCCCGCATCTGGAGGCCACGTTCACGATGAGGGCGGGCTTGCCGCCGGTCAGCTCGGCGAGCGTGGTCGGCTCGTCCGAGAGGGTGCGAAGCGGGATGTCGCTGAGGCTCATGTTCTGACCCTACAGAACGAGTCAGGGCCAAAATTGTGACGCACTTCTCATTTTTCGGACAAATCCGCAAGAAAAGGTATATATCGAGATCTTTACTGACGATCTACGTAGCCATGGTCAATTCGCTGTAAAGGGTCTCTATCGGGCAGGGTGGCGCGGTCCACGAACCCCCTCGAAAGGGATCCCGCATGCCCATGCTCCGCCGTACCGGCGTCCTGGTCCTGACCGCCACCCTCGTGGCGGCGGGCGGCGCCGCGGCCGCACAGGCGCAGAGCTCCCAGACCAGCGGCAGGAACAAGGCCATCGCCAAGCCCATGGTGGCCTCTCGTGGCTGGGGCGAGACGCAGTTCAGCTGCCTGGTGAAACTGTGGCACCGCGAGAGCGGATGGAACCACCGCGCCGGCAACGGCTCCGGCGCCTACGGCATCCCGCAGGCGCTGCCCGGCCACAAGATGGCCGCGTCAGGACGTGACTGGCGGACCAACCCCCGCACCCAGATCAAATGGGGTCTCGGCTACATCAAGGGGCGTTACGGCTCCCCGTGTCGCGCCTGGGCGCACTTCCAATCCCACGGTTGGTACTGAGCCAAACCCCAGGCTTGCTCGCTATTTCCGGCAAGGCCCGCCCAATCGGGCGGCGGACCGGGCAAAACCGGCCCAGCGAGCAGCCCCTTTATCCGCAACGGTCACACAAACACCTGTCCTTCGCGTGTCCTGACGAATGACCCGCGGTGACACCGCGTAATAGGAATCGTGCTAGAGGACACGTCGCGGTGCCCTCCGGGCCGCCCAGCACGACCGGGCGGAGGCGAAGGACCGTCCCGGAGGGCCGCGCGGACCCTCTGCGTCCGAGCCACGGACGCGGACGGCAGGGCACCCGTCTCAGGGTGCCCGTCCGCACGCGACCCGACAGCGAGGATCGAGTTGGACAGCAAACGCGCGCTCAACGGCACGCTCATCTCCGTCACCGCGTTCACCACGCTCGGCGCCACGTTCGGTGCCACTGTCAGCGCAACGGCCGTGTGGGCCGAGTCGAAACCGCCGATCAGGACCGGAGTCTGGACCACGTCGGCACAACCCAAGATGGCGGCCGTCCGGCCCGCCAGCAGGAACAAGAAGATCGCCCTCGGCCACGTCGTGCAGCGGGCCTGGAACTACCAGGAGTTCCGCTGCCTGGACAACCTGTGGACCAGGGAGAGCAACTGGAACCACCGGGCACTCAACCACTCCTCCGGCGCGTACGGCATCCCGCAGGCCCTGCCGGCCGGCAAGATGAGCGGCGCCGGGCGCGACTGGAAGTCGAACCCGGAGACCCAGATCCGCTGGGGTCTGGCCTACATCAAGGGGAGGTACGGCAGGCCTTGCGGCGCCTGGGGGCACTGGAAATCGCACAACTGGTACTAGCCGGCTCAGGAGGGCATCCGGAGCGGCTGCTCACCGGGTGCCCTCCCGACGCCCCGCGTACGCCTCGATCGCGGTGATCAGCAGGTCGAGGCCGAACTCGAACTCCTCCTCGTGGTCGCACGCGCCGAGCAGCGCCGACAGCGAGCTGACCTCGGGGAACAGCGCGGGGTCCACCCCGTCGGGCTGGATCGTCCTGGTCTGCACGGGCGCGAACGTGGGCGTCACCCCGACCTCGCGCAGCAGCGAGCCCACGATGTAGGCGATGAACATCCGCAGCATCCGCACCGCGTCGGCCCCGTCGAACCCGGCGCCGCGCAGCGTGGCCAGCGCGCGCTCGACGGGCAGCAGCCCGGCGGCGGAGTGGAGCTGGCGGCTGACGACGAGCATCGTGGAGCGCGGGTAGTGGTGGGCGATCTGCCGGAACGCCCTGGCCTGCACGCGCACCCGGTCGGTCCAGTGGGCGTCGGGGTCGTCGGTGAACTCGATCCGGCTCAGCACCGACTCGGCCACGCCGTCGAGCAGGGCGTCCTTGCCGGGCACGTGGTTGTAGAGCGACATGACGCCCACGCCCAGCTCGGCCGCGATGCGGCGCATGGAGATCGCGTCGGCGCCCTCCCGCTCGATGAGGTCGATGGCCGCCGCGACGATGCGTCCCCGGGAGAGGGGCTCAGTGCTCATGGCTCATTCTATGGACGGGCGTCAGGCTCCGGCCGCTCTCAGTTTGATCTCCGTCCGCCGGTGGTCGGGCGGCGGGTAGCCGGCGACGACGTCCGGCACCACGACGTCCGGGCCGGCGTACGCCTGCCTGAACCGGCTGGCCTCGATGTCGGCGGCCAGATCGTCCACCCGCTCGCCGGGCAGGTCGTCCATCGCGCCCCACCGGTCCCAGGTGAGCATCTCGTGCTTGTTGAGCGCGGCCAGGTCGAACACCACGCTCCTCGCGATCAGCGGCAGCCCTCTGAGTCTCGGGTCCTCGATCCCCGGCGCCGTCACGAACCGGCGCGGATCGGCTTTCCCGGCCCGGCACGACCGCCACGCCCGCCCGGCCGTCAGGAACCGCTCGCGCGGCATGTCGCCGAGCGGCAGCGGCTCGCTCTCGCCGGGTGTCGTGTACCCCTGCTCGAACTCCGGCTCCACCAGCCGCCACCGCTCGCCGTCCCACACCTCGGGGATCATGTGGTCGAGCCACCACCCCGGGATCAGGTAGTCGGCGAAGCCGTAGCGGGCGCGGGCCGGGATGCCGTGGTGGCGGGCCAGCGCCAGGTACAGGACGGTGTTGTCGCGGCAGCACCCCAGCACCCGCCCGGTCG
Source organism: [Actinomadura] parvosata subsp. kistnae (assembly GCF_900323885.1). Classification (GTDB taxonomy): domain Bacteria; phylum Actinomycetota; class Actinomycetes; order Streptosporangiales; family Streptosporangiaceae; genus Nonomuraea; species Nonomuraea composti. The sequence continues at coordinate 746,180 of NZ_OOHJ01000015.1, forward strand.
CCTCCCGCCCGGCCGGCGGCGGCGCCGGATCGAGCTCCCTGGCCCTGGCCAGCATGGCGTCGGCGTAACGCAGGTTCACCTCGCCGACCCGGCCGGGCGTGAACCCGTGCCGGGCGAGATCCCCGTTGGCCCAGTAGTGGAAGACCAGCCGGGCGGCCGACTCCCTGATCAGCTCGCGCGGCACGCCGTCGATCCACGCGGCCAGCGGGCCCGGGTCGGTGAAGGTGCTCTGGGTCGCGTAGAAGTCGAGCATGCCCGCCAGTGTGCGTAACGGGTCCCCGCGACGCCACAGGTTTTCGGCAGACTGGAGCCGTGCGGCAGATCCTGACCTATCACGACGCCGTCGTCCTGCTCGGAGGGCCCAGCAGGATCACGAACCTCCTCGACAAGGCGTCGTCGCTGGCCCTGTTCGGGATGGGCGCGATCGACCTGTTCGACGCCCGCGGCGAGGCGGTGCGGCTCGGCGACGCCTTCATCCGGGGCCTGCGCGACAAGGTCAAGGGCCTGAGCCGGTACGACGCGACGCGGCGGCTGGTCGCGGCCCACTCGGTGATCGTGGTCACCGCGTACCTGGAGGCGCTGGCCGAGACGGACGTGCTGCGCGAGCTGACCGCGGAGGACCAGCGCCGGATCACCCGCGCCGAGCACCTCGGCGTGCTGATCGAGCCCCTGCCCATGCCCGCCCCCGACCTGCCCTACGAGCACGTGCTGGCCGACCTGGGCCGCGTGTACCGCTCGTTCACCGGCCCGCTGGTCGAGCTCCTGTCCGGCCTCGCGCTGTGGGACACGTGGGACGAGACCGCCCGCGACCGGCTGCCCGCGGACCTGCCCGCCCGGGCGGTGCGCCGTTACGAGGAGCTGTTCCGGCGGCTCGTCGCCGAGTTCCCCGAGGTGGCCTCCTGGTCCGACCGCGTCGAGCACCAGGCCACCAGGAACGAGATCCGAGGTCTGGCGCACGGCCTGGCCGGGATCCAGGAGCAGGTGGCCAGGCTCCCTCCGGCCCGCGGGCCGTCCGAGCGGCTGGCGGCGCTCGTCCGCTCGAACCGGGCCACGCTGCGGCGGCCGATCGTGAGCGCCGCCGCCACGCCGAGCGGGGTGACCATCCCGCCGCTGGACGAGGGCTACGTCAACCCGGCCTACCGCCTGCTCGTCTCCTCCTGGCGCCACCTCGTCATGTCGGAGGACGTCTGGGCGAAGCTGCCCCGCCACAGCCGCCTGGACGCGTTCCTGACCGGCCATCTCACGCTCCCCCAGGCCACCAGGACACCTCTCCTGGTGCTCGGGCAGCCGGGCGCGGGCAAGTCGTCGCTGACCCGGGTGCTGGCCGCGCGGCTGGCCGCCGCGTCGTTCCTGCCGCTCAGGGTGGAGCTGCGCGCCGTCCCCGCCGACGGCGACGTGCGCACGCAGATCGAGCACGGCATCCGGGCGGCACTGGACGAGCCGATGTCGTGGCCGGACTTCGCGCACGCCGCCGAGGGCGCGCTCCCGGTCGTCATGCTGGACGGCTTCGACGAGCTGCTCCAGGCGACGGGCGTCAACCAGACCGACTACCTGGAGCGGGTCGCTCAGTTCCAGCAGGACCAGGCGGACAAGGGCCGGCCGCTGGCGGTCATCGTCACGTCCAGGACCGCCGTGGCGGACCGGGCGCGGATCCCCGAGAAGACGCTCGTCCTCCAGCTGGAGCCCTTCGACGACGACCAGATCCGGGAGTGGGTCGCCACGTGGAACCACGTGAACCGCGGGCACTTCCGCCGCCGCGGCCTGGAGCCGCTGCCCCTGGACAAGGTGCTGGCCGTCCGCCAGCTCGCCGGGCAGCCCCTGCTCCTGCTCATGCTGGCCCTGTACGACGCCGACGCGAACGCGCTGCGCCACATGCCGGTGGACCTGCACGAGGCGGAGCTGTACGAGCGGCTGCTGCACGACTTCGCCGTCCGCGAGGTCGGCAGGTCCCATCCCCGTCTGGCGGGCGGCGAGCTGGAGCGGGCCGTGGAGGACGAGCTGCTGCGCCTGTCGATCACGGCGTTCGCGATGTTCAACCGCGGCCTGCAGTGGATCGCCGAGCCCGACCTGGACGCCGACCTGCGGGCGCTGCTGGTCGATGAGGCGCGGCGGCCGGCGGGGCCGCGCCGCGCCGTGCCGCGGGCGGAGGGCGTCATCGGCGGCTTCTTCTTCGTGCACACCTCCCAGGCCCTGCGCGACGAGGAGCGGCTCACGACCTACGAGTTCCTGCACGCCACCTTCGGCGAGTACCTGATCGCCCGCCTGGTCGTCAGGGAGCTGTCCGGCCTGGCGGAGGAGCTGGCCGCCGCCGGGTCCCGCCGTCCCGCCCCGCCGGACGACGCCTACCTGCACGCGCTGTCGTCGTTCGCCGCCTTCACCGTCCGGGCGCCCATCGCGGACTTCCTGCGGTACGGCCTGCGCCACGCCGTCCCGGCCGATCGGCGCCGCCTCTTGACGGGCCATCTGTGCGAGCTGTTCGCGGCGGCGCTGCACGGCCGGCCCGGCTCGGTGTACGACGCGTACCAGCCGGTGCGGAACATGGAGCTGACCGCCCGGTGCGCCGTCCACAGCGCCAACCTGCTGCTGCTCGCCGTGCTGTCGTCGGACGAGCCGCTGGCGGGCACGGAGTTGTTCCGCGTCGAGCAGCCGGAGCACGCGAACGAGCGGTGGCGCCGGATCGCCCGGCTCTGGCACTCCCAGCTCAGCCGGGCGGAGTGGGACTCGCTCACCCGCACGCTGCACGTCCGTCACGAGCTGAGCGACGGGACGCGGACAATGCGGGTCGCGTTCGACCGGGACCCGGTCTTCGACTCGCGGGACCTGGTCTTCTTCACCTGGCCCGGAGCCGACTCCGACAGCCCGCCCCGGCTGCGGGCGAGCGACGAGAGCTGGATGCGGGAGATCTCCTTCCGCGACGACACCTCGCTCGGGCATCTCTTCGTCAACCTGATCCCCTACTACGAGGTGGCCGGCACGCTGGACGCGCATCCGCGCAGCCCGGCCGCCGACCTGCTGGCGCTCCTGCTGGCCGACGCCCCGGACCGCGCCCTGTACGAGCGCGCGCTGTCGGGGTCGCCGTCGCCGCGCTACACGGACCGGGTGCTCAGGCGGCTGGCGCTCGACGCCCCCGCGCTGCCGGGGCCTTACGTGCTCGATCTGGTGATCATGGCCGCCGGGCGCGGGGCGGGCCAGGAGCCGCTCGACCGCCTCCTCCGGATCCTGGCGGAGCATCCGGGCGTCGAGGACGAGGAGCTGCGGGCGGCGGCCCGGCTAGTCGCGCGGCAGCCGCAGGACCATCCGGGTCCGCGGCCCGTCCTCGATCCGGAGGTCACCCCCGTGGGCCCGGGCGATGTCGCGGGCGATGGGCAGCCCGAGCCCGCTCCCCCCGGTGTCCCGTGACCGGGTGCGGTCCAGGCGGGTGAACCGCTCGAACACCCGCTCCCGCATCTCCTCCGGGATCCCCGGCCCGTCGTCGGACACCTCCACCACGGCCTCGTCGCCGCGGGCCGCGACCGACACCCACACCCGCGTGTCGCCGTAGCGGTCGGCGTTGGACAGCAGGTTCGCGACCAGCCGGGCCAGGCGCAGGCGGCTGCCGCGGACGTACACCTCCGGCTGCACGTCCAGGGTCACGGGGAGGCGGCCGGGACGGCGGGCGGCCTCCTCCTCGACCAGCCGGCCCAGCTCGAACCGGTCGGAGCCGATCTCCACGCCGGCGTCCAGCCGGGCCATGAGCAGGAGGTCGCCCACGATGTCGGACAGCCGCTGGGCGTCGTCCATGGCGGCCCGCCAGTCGGCCTCGGTGCGTTCCTCGACGCCGGCCTCCAGCCGGACGAGCAGCCCGGCGATGGGGGTGCGCAGCTCGTGGGAGGCGTCGGAGACGAAGCGGCGGTGCCGCTCGACGGCGTCCTCCAGGCGGCCGAGCGTGTCGTTGACGGTGACGGCCAGCTCGGCCACCTCGTCGCCGGTCGAGGGCACGTCCACCCGGCGGGTGAGGTCCTCGGCGCTGATGCGTTCGAGGCCCTGCCGGATGCACTCCACGGGGGCCAGCACGTGCCCGACGCCGTACCAGGCGGCCCAGCCCATCAGCGCCAGCAGCGCGGCGGCGGAGCCGTACAGGACCAGGGGCAGGAACGAGGAGCGCAGCAGGACGGGCTCGCGCACCGCCGCGTAGACCACGACCGGCCCGTAGGCGCTGATGTGGTTGCTGGTCCCGACGACCAGCATGCAGCCGCGGCCCTGGCACACCCGGTCGCTGACGCGGGGGTCGCCGCCGCCGGGCCGGGCCGAGGTGAGCGGCGGGCGGCCCGCGACGGCGGCGCTGGCCGCGACGACCCGGCCGCGGGCGTCCACGACCTGGAGCATGCTGACGTTGTCCTGGGGCGGGATGGGCCCGGTGTAGCGCCGGTCGTCGATGACGGTGGTGATGCGGCGGCTGGCCTCGTCGGCCTGGTCCACGAGGTCCGACCGGACGAGCATCGGGTACATGACGGAGATCAGCGTCACTCCGGCCAGGATGAGCACCCCGAACGAGACCACCGTCGCGATCGTCATCCGGGCCCTGATGGAGCGGCCGTGCATCATACGTCCGACTGTGCCACCTGTCGTACAAACCGCAGGTCAAACGGATGTGTAGAAGCGGCGGTGCAGCTCGCGGACCTCCTCTGCCAGCTCGGGCACGGGGCCGTCGACGATCACTCCTGGCGCGATCTCGGCGACCGGCAGCGTGCGCACGGGCGGCGCCGGCACGCCCAGCTCGCTCAGCCAGGCGGCGAGCTGGGCCGAGGAGGCGACGTAGGCGATGCGCCCGAGCCCGACCCACGCGTGGGCGGCGGCGCACATGGGGCAGTGCTCGCCTGAGGTGTAGACGGTGGCGGCGGCGCGCTGCTCGGGCGTCAGGTGCTCGGCGGACCAGCGGGCGAGGGCGAACTCGGGGTGGCGGGTGCGGTCTCCCGACGCCACCCGGTTGTGGTCCTCGGCGAGCACGGTGCCGTCGCCGGAGACCAGCACGGAGCCGAACGGCTCGTCACCCACCTCCAGGGCGCGGGTGGCCAGCTCGACGCAGCGGCGCAGGTACGGCAGCTCGGACGACTCGATCACAACAGACTCCAGCAAAGGTAACGGCCCGCCGAAAGTGCATGAGCATTCATGTTTCCCCACGTCATGTACGGATATCCGGCCTTGGGGCCACAGAAAATCGGTTGATCCCACGTATTAGCCTAGAAGGGATGCCTCCCGATACGCACAAACCTCGCCGTCCCCTGCTGTCTTCCAACTCCTTGTGGCGGATGAAGCCGTATCTCCGCCCGTACGTCGCCAGACTGGTCATCATCTGGCTGACCGCGCTCGTCGGTGTCGGCCTCGTCATCGTGTTCCCGCTGATCATCAAGTCCGTCATCGACGGGCCCGTCGAACACGGTGACTCCGGCGCGCTGCTGCCCCTGGGGCTGCTCGCGATCGGCGTCGGCGCGCTAGAGGCGCTGCTCATCCTGTTCCGGCGCTACATCCAGGTGAAACCGGTGCTCGGCCTGGAGACCGCCGTCCGCGACGACCTGTACGAGCACCTGCAACGCCTGCCCATGGGCTTCCACGGAGACTGGCAGTCCGGGCAGCTGTTATCGCGGGCGACGACGGACCTGTCGACGATCCGCCGCTTCCTCGGCTTCGGCGCCCTGTTCCTCGTGATGAACGTGCTGCAGGTCGTCACGGTCACGGTGCTGCTGCTGAACATGTACTGGCCGCTGGGCCTGCTGGTGCTGGCCTCGGTCGTGCCGATCGTGTGGACGTCGCAGCGCTTCGAGAAGCGCTACATCAAGATCTCCCGCCAGGTGCAGGACGAGCAGGGCGACCTGGCCACGCTCGTCGAGGAGTCCGCGATCGGCATCCGCACGATCAAGGCGTTCGGCCGCCGCCACCACGTCTACGACCAGTACGACGACGCGGCGCGCAAGGTCTACGGCTCCTCGATGGACAAGGTGCGCCTGTCGGCCAAGTTCTTCTCCTTCCTGGAGATCATCCCCAACATCACGCTGGCGCTGGTGTTGCTGATCGGCGCGCTCGCGGTCGGCTCCGGCGCGCTGACGCTGGGCGCGCTGATCGCCTTCACCACGCTCATGCTGCAGCTCGTCTGGCCGGTGGCGAGCCTCGGCTACCTCCTGGTCATGGCTCAGGAGGCGATGACCTCGGCCGACCGCCTCATGGAGGTCATGGACACCGTCCCGGCCATCGAGGGCGGCACCGAGACGATCGAGGAGCCGCGCGGCCACCTGCGCTTCGAGGGCGTGGGCTTCCGCTTCCCCGACTCCGACAAGCCGGTGCTGCGCGACGTGTGGCTGGAGGTCCGGCCGGGCGAGACGGTGGCCGTCGTGGGCGCGACCGGGGCGGGCAAGACCACGCTGACCGCGCTGGTGCCGCGCCTGCTCGACCCCACCGAGGGCCGCGTCACGATCGACGGGCACGACGTGCGCGACCTCGACCTGAAGACGCTGCGCTCGGTGGTCGCCACCGCGTTCGAGGAGCCCACGCTGTTCTCGATGAGCGTGCGCGAGAACCTCAAGCTCGGCCGCCCCGACGCCACCGACGAGGAGCTGGAGGAGGCGGTGCGCACCGCGCAGGCGATGTTCGTGCACGACCTGCCGTGGGGCCTCGACACCCGCATCGGCGAGCAGGGGCTGTCCCTGTCCGGCGGGCAGCGGCAGCGGCTCGCCCTGGCCAGGGCGGTGCTGAGCAGGCCGCGCGTGCTGGTGCTCGACGACACGCTGTCGGCGCTCGACGCCGAGACCGAGGCCCTGGTGGAGGAGGCGCTGCGGCACGTGCTGCGCGACGCGACCGGCATCGTGGTCGCCCACCGCGCCTCGACCGTGCTGCTGGCCGACAAGGTGGCGCTGCTGCGCGACGGCACGATCACGCACGTCGGGCAGCACCGCGAGCTGCTGGCCCGGGTTCCGGAGTACCGGGAGCTGCTGGCCCAGGACGCCGACCTCGACGACGCGGCGGAAGGAGCACTCCGATGACCACGACGGTTCAGGAGAAGAGCGACTCCTGGCGCGGCGTCGCCTCCGAGGACCAGGAGGAGCTGACGGACCGGGTGTCCGTGCTGCTGCGGGCGCGTTCGCGGCGGCTGCTGGGCGACCTGCTGCGGCCGTACAAGAGGAGGATCGCGCTGCTCGTCGCGATCATCGTGGTCTCCAACGCGGCCGGCCTGTCGATCCCCTACCTGGTCTCGGTGGGCATCGACGCGGGCATCCCGCCCATCACGAACGGCTCGGGGGCGGGGATCCTGGTCACCGTGGTCGCGGTGATCCTGGTCGCGGCGGTCACGCAGGCGCTGACCCGGCAGGCGTTCCTGCGGCTGATGGGCGCGGTCGGGCAGAGCATCCTGCTGACGCTGCGCAGGAGGGTGTTCGACCACTTCCAGCGCCTGTCGCTGAGCTTCCACGAGCAGTACACCTCGGGCCGGGTGATCTCCCGGCTGACCTCCGACATCGAGGCCATCGCCGAGCTGGTGCAGTCGGGCTTCGACGCGCTGGTCAAGGCGGTGCTGACGCTGGTCGGCACGGCGGTGCTGCTGCTGGTGCTGGACGTGCACCTCGGCCTGGTGGCGCTGATCCCGATCCCGCTGCTGCTGCTGTTCACCAAGTGGTTCCAGCGGCAGTCGGCCGTGGTCTACCGGCGGACCCGCGAGACGGTCGCCCTGGTGATCGTTCACTTCGTGGAGTCGATGATCGGCATCCGCGCGGTGCAGGCGTTCCGCAGGGAGCCGCGCAACCAGGAGATCTTCGAGCAGCTCAACGACGACTACCGCGACGCGAACGCGCGCAGCATGGTCCTCGGCGCGACGTTCATGACCGGCGTCAAGCTGATCGGCAACATGACGATCGGCGCCGTGCTGCTCTACGGCGGCTACCTGGCCCTGCACGGCGAGGTGTCGCCCGGCGTGCTGGCGGGCTTCATGCTGTACCTGCGCTCGTTCTACGAGCCGATGCAGGAGATCAGCCAGTTCTACAACACGCTGCAGTCGGCCGGCGCGGCGCTGGAGAAGCTGTCGGGCGTGCTGGAGGAGGAGCCGGCCGTGCCCGAGCCGCGCGAGCCGCAGGCGCTGCCGCACGGCAGGGCGCGCGGCAAGGTGCGCTTCGACGGCGTCGAGTTCGCCTATGTCAAGGAGATGCCGATCCTGCCCCGGCTCGACCTGACGATCCCGGCGGGCCAGAGCGTGGCGCTGGTCGGCGCGACGGGCGCGGGCAAGACGACGCTGGCCAAGCTCATCTCCCGCTTCTACGACCCGACCGAGGGGCGCGTGCTGCTCGACGGCGTCGACCTGCGCCGGCTCGACGAGCCGACGCTGCGCCAGGCCGTGGTCATGGTGACGCAGGAGAACTTCCTGTTCAACGGCACGGTCGCGGACAACATCAGGTTCGGCAAGCCCGACGCCACCGACCGCCAGGTCCGCGAGGCGGCCAAGGCCATCGGCGCCCACGAGTTCATCGCCGGCCTGCCCCAGGGCTACGACACCGAGGTGGGCAAGCACGGCGGCCGGATGTCGGCCGGGCAGCGGCAGCTCGTCGCGTTCGCGCGGGCGTTCCTCGCGGATCCGGCCGTGCTGATCCTCGACGAGGCCACCTCCAGCCTCGACGTGCCGAGCGAGCGGCTGGTGCAGCGGGCGCTGCGCACGATCCTCGCCGAGCGCACGGCGCTGATCATCGCGCACCGGCTCTCGACGGTGGAGATCGCCGACCGGGTGCTGGTGATGGATCGCGGCCGGATCGTCGAGGACGGGCCGCCGGCCCAGCTCATCGCCTCGGCGGGCCGCTTCGCCGGGCTGCACCGGGCGTGGCTGGAGAGCCTCAGCTCCTAAGGGTGCGGGCGCACCGAGGCCACGGCGTTGGCGAACAGCTCGTAACCGACGAACAGGGCCAGCGGCACGCCCAGCGCGACCAGGAGCCTGCCGGGCAGGTGCGCCCGCTCCGGAACGGGAGCGGGCGCCCTGACCGGCGGCACCGGCTCGTTCTGTCCGGACTCGGGTTCGGGCTCATGCTCGGGCTCGGGGACGCGGATCGGGTGTCCGGAGGGGAACCACGTCACCCGGTATCCGCCGCAGGCCGGGCAGCAGGCGTCCGACCAGGGCGGCGGTACCGGGACCCCCGAGCTGAGCCAGATGTCGCCCCCGTTGCCGTAGGCGTCGGAGAGGTGTCTGACGACGAAGTCCTCTTCCCAGACGTGCAGGCAGCGCAGGCATTCGAAGGGCCACGTCTCTCGGGTCTCGAAATCCTCGGGCACAGGGAGCACCTTCCGGCCGGTTGATCGCCTTGTCACTCCGAGTGTCCGTCCGGTTACGATTCTCCTTCAAGACGGGCTTATGACACCGATGGCCAGGAAACACTTACCGCCTGTCAGAATGCGCGGTCAGTAGAGCGGCCTGGGCACCGGGCTGAGCAGCGGCGTCGCGTCGGGCCCCCTCGGCTCGGCCGGCGGGATCAGCTCCGGATGGCGCCGCAGGTAGCCGTCCGGGAACGTGGTCGCCTGCTGGCAGCCGCACTGCGGGCAGATGGCGCCCGACGACGGCGGCGGGACGCGCAGGCCGGCCCGCAGCCAGACGTCCGCCTCGTTACCGTGATCATCTTCGGTGTGCCTGACGACGTAGTCCTCCTGCCAGACGTGCCAGCAGCCGCGGCACTCGAAAGGCACGTTCCTGAGTTCCTCTTCCACTGTGAGGTCACCCCCTGATTCCGAGTGTCCGCCTCCTCATCGGAATCCCGCAACCAGCCTCATCTCATGGAGAAGACAAAGGTGACGGCGCCCGCGACCACGCTCAGCGTCCCGAGCCAGGCGAACACCACGTCCACCCCCGCGTCGAGCGGCCGGCCGGCGTGCAGGGCGGCCTGGACGCGGCGGTAGCGCAGCCGCGTCCTGATCAGCAGCACGCCGCCGCAGAGCGCGGCCATCGCGAAGCCCGCGACGGCGATCGCGGGCAGGCCGTGCCGGACGGCGAGCCCGGCCGCGCCGAGCCCGCCGGTGGACAGGGCCACGGCGGTGCGCACCCACGCCATCCGGGTGCGCTCGCTCTGCAGCCCCCTGTCCCAGATCTCCTCTTCAGCGGTCATACGGTCACGCGGACAGGATGATCAGGACGAGGGCGACGACGGCCACGGCCGCGACGCCGTACCCGAAGACGGCCGCCAGCGCGGGCGGCGGCAGCGGCGCCTGCTGCCGCAGCGCGCGCTGGATGTTGCGCCAGCGCGGGTAGGCCATGCCCGCCGCCAGCGCGGAGAGCGTGACCAGCACGATGGCCAGCGCGGTACGGATCCACGGCACGAACACGTCGGACGGCACCGCCGCCATGGCCACCCCACCCGCGCTGAGCGCCAGCGCCGTGCTCAGCCAGGTGAGGAAGGTGCGTTCGTTGGCCAAGGTGAAACGCGGGTCGGGTTCCATGGGAAATACGCTAATTCGTACCCATTTCCCCTAGAGAAGCCGGGATTAGCGGCGGCTCAGCTGCAGGCCTGGGCCACCTTCTCCACGTAGGCCGCGCTCTCGGAGGTGACCTTCTGCAGCGCGTCGACAGCGTCGTTGGCGTCTTGGACGGTGATGCTCGTCAAGGTCTTCGCCATGCTGTCGGTGGCCTCCTTGAGCGTGGTGTTGGCGGCCTGGTCGGCCACGTCGTTCAGCTTGCCGGCGGCGTCGTCGATGGCTTTGTCCATGGCCTGCGGGTCGTCGGTGAGCTTGCTGATCTGCGCGCCCAGGTCGGTGATGATCTTCGGTGCCTCCAGGCACGCCTGGGCCTTGTCGATGGTGTTGTTGACCTCACTGCAGCCCGCTGCCAGGACGCAGGCGGCGAAGAGGGCCAGGGGCAAGAACCGGCTCTTGAGTCGAGGCATGTCTCGACCCTACCCAAGGGTTCACGCCCCTGCGGTGACCGAACGTAGCCAGTCGATGAGCAGCGCGTTGACCTCGTCCGGGCGTTCCTGCTGGGCCCAGTGCCCGCAGCCGTCCAGCAGGTGCGCACCGGACAGGCCCGGCATCGTCCGGGGGAACGCCTCGATGGCGCCGGCCATCCACGTGGTGCTGGCGTCCAGCGTCCCGCCGACGAACAGCGCCGGCTGCGTGATCGGCGCGCCGTCCCAGGCCGCCAGGTCCTCCCAGTCGCGGTCCACGTTGCGGTAGCGGTTCAGGGCGCCGGTCAGGCCGGTGCGCTCGAACTCGCCCGCGTACACGTCCATGTCGGCCTCCGTCAGCCAGGACGGCAGCGCGTCCTTCACGAAGCGGTCACGCAGCCGCCCGCCGCTCGGCACGAAGTACGCCCCCTGCCCCTCCGCCGACAGCGCCTGGTAGAACCCGGCCAGCCAGCCGCGCACGTCCGGCTCGATCTCGGCCTCCGCCCGGCCCTGCGCCTGGAAGTAGCTCACGTAGAACTCCTCGTCCCCGCCCACCGTGGCGAAGCCGTCCGTCGGCCGGTGCGGGCCGCGCGGCGCGTACGGGACGCTCATCAGGCCGACCGCCCGGAACAGGTCCGGCCTGAGCAGGGCGCTGTTCGCGGCGATCGACGACCCCCAGTCGTGGCCGACGACCACGGCGCTGCGCTCGCCGAGCGCGCGCACCACGGCCGCGTTGTCGGCGACGTGGGCCAGCATCCGGTAGTCCTCGACGCGCGCGGGCGCGGAGGAACGGCCGTAGCCGCGCACGTCGATCGCCGCCGCGCGGAACCCGGCCGCGGCCAGGGCGGGCAACTGGTGGCGCCAGGAGTACCACGACTCGGGAAAACCGTGCACCAGCAGCACCAGCGGCCCGCTGCCCTGCTCCGCCACGTGGATCCGGCCGCCCGGCACCTCGACCAGGCGATGGGTCTGTGTCATGTACGCCCTCCATCTCGCAATATCCGTGCCAACTCTCCGCCGTGGAAGGGGCGGCGGGCGAATCCTGTTGCCGTTCCGGCAAAACCTGGCCGGCGGGCTTCTCCGAGCCGCTGACCTGCACCCATACGGCGTTGGATATCGATCGTTTCGCGATATCGCTATTAGACATCACGTGATCGCATCTGCTTTGCTCCTCACCTCCGAACCCATCAACCGCTTTCAACACACGACAGCGAGGACACAAGGCATGCGACACCTCCGCTCCCGGGCCGCGCTCCAGGCGGCCGCCCTGACCCTCTCCCTCGCCGCGGGCGGCGCCCTCACCACGGGCACCGCCCCGGCCACGGCCGCCTCGGTCGTGGCGCCCCAGACCGGGCAGGCCCAGGTCACGAAGGAGCTGCGCGCGCTGGAGGCGTCCTTCAAGGGCCGCATCGGCGCGTACGCCATCGACACCGCGACCGGCAAGACGGTCGGCTACCGGTCGGGCGAGCGCTTCCCGCTGCTGTCCACGTTCAAGGCGCCGCTGTGCGCGGCCGCCCTGCACCGCGCCCGCACCACCGAGCCCGGCCTGATGGAGAAGGTCGTCAAGTGGACGGCCGACGACCTCAAGCCCAACTCCCCCACGACGGAGAAGCACGTCGAGGACGGCCTGAGCGTCGCCAAGCTGTGCGAGGCGACCATCACCGAGAGCGACAACACCGCGGCCAACATGGTGCTCAAGCAGATCGGCGGCCCGGCCGGGCTGACGAAGTACTTCCGCTCCCTCAAGGACCCCGTCTCCCGGCTCGACCGCTACGAGACCGAGCTGAACGACTGGACCCCCAAGGAGAAGCGCGACACCACCACGCCCGCCGCCATCGCGCGCGACCTGCGCGCGCTCACGACCGGCGGCGCCCTGAACGCCAAAGACCGCGAGCAGCTCAACGCCTGGCTGATCGCGAACAAGACCGGCGACGCCCGCATCCGCGCCGGCCTGCCCAAGACGTGGAAGATCGGCGACAAGACCGGCACGAACGGCGAGATCGGCGGCGCCAACGACATCGCCGTCGCCTGGCCGAACGGCACGTCCGCCGCCCCGATCATCCTGGCCGTCTACACCCACCGCACGGTCGCGGCCACCGACGACTCCGTGGTGGCCAAGACCGCCACGATCCTGGCCCGCGGGCTCGGCAGGCTCTGATGTCGCGTCGGGGGACGAACATCCTGCGCCTGGCCACCGCCGGCACGGCCGCGGGTCTGGTGGTGGCCGCGCTCGCGATCCCGGCGGTCGGGGGCGCCGGGATCGGCTTCGTGACGGCGGCCGGCGAGGTCAACCTCAAGCCGCTCGACCTGGCCGAGCCGCCGCCGGCGGAGGTCACGATCGTGCGCGACGCCAAGGGCGGCGAGATCGCCCGCTTCTACGAGGAGTACCGCGAGGTCGTCGGGTTCGACGAGATCGCCGACACGATGAAGACGGCGATCGTCGCGATCGAGGACTTCCGCTTCTACGAGCACGGGGCGATCGACATCGAGGGCACCCTGCGCGCCCTCGCCACCAACCTGCAGTCGGGCAAGGTGAGCCAGGGCGGCTCCAGCATCACCCAGCAGTACGTCAAGCAGGTGCTGCTCAACTCGGCCGGCACCGAGGCGGAGCGGAACGCGGCCGTCGAGGCCAGCTACGCGCGCAAGCTCAACGAGCTGCGCTACGCGATGGGCATCGAGCAGAAATACACCAAGGACCAGATCCTCGCCAAATACCTGAACATCGCCTACTTCGGCGCCAGCGCCTACGGGGTGGAGGCGGCGGCCCGGCGCTTCTTCGGCGTCTCCGCCGCCGACCTCACCCTCCCGCAGGCCGCCACGCTCGCCGGCGCCGTCCAGGACCCCAACGCCACCGACCCGAACCTGGGCCGGCGGCAGCGCGAACGCCTCCTCAACCGCCGCAACGTCGTCCTGGACCGGATGGCCGAGCTGGGCAGGATCACCGCCGCCGAGGCCGCCAAGGCCAAGGCCACCAAGCTCGGCTACAAGGGCACCCGCATCCCCGGCGGCTGCGAGAGCAGCGAGTATCCGTACTTCTGCCTCTACGTCCGCCACGAGATCCTCGGCAACCCCGACTTCGGCCGCACGTCCAAGGCCAGGCTCGCGATGCTCAACCGCGGCGGCCTGACCATCACGACCACCCTCGACCCCGCCATGCAGGCGGCGGCCGACCGGGCGATCAAGCGGTACGTGCACCCGTCGGACGCCCCCGTCGCCGCCCAGGCCCTCGTCAAACCCGGCACGGGCGCGATCAAGGCCATGGCGGCCAGCCGACGCTACGGGACGAACGCCGCCAAGAACGAGATCTCCTACAACGTCGTCGCGAACACCGCCCACGGAGGCGGCATCGGCTTCCAGCCCGGCTCCACGTTCAAGACGTTCACCCTGATCACGGCCCTGCAGCAGGGCATGAAGCTGGACGACGGCATCGCCGCGGGCGCCGGCTACCGGGCGCCGGCGTACTCGACGTTCAAGACCTGCAAGGGCCAGAACGTCGGCGACCCGTCCCACACCGTCACCAACGACGAGGGCTCCCCCGGCTGGAAGACCCTCAGGACCGGCACCTGGAACTCGGTCAACACGTTCTTCATGGAACTGGAGGAACGCGTCGGCCTCTGCGAGACCGTCAAGACGGCCAAGGCCCTCGGGATCCGGCGCGCGGACGGCAAGAAGCTGCAGGAGTACGAGACGTTCACGCTCGGCATCAACGAGTCCGACCCCGTGACCGTCGCCACCGCCTACGCCGCCATCGCCGCCCGCGGCAAGTACTGCGCCCCGCTCGCGATCACCCAGATCACCGACCGCGACGGCCGGACCACCCGCTACCGCCCCAAATGCCGCCAAGCCCTGGACCCCGCCATCGCCGACGCCACCGCCGAGGTCCTGTCAGGCGTCTTCACCAAGGGCACCATGAGCGGCGTCGGCGGTCTCGACCGCGACGCCGCCGGCAAGACCGGCACCACCGACGACTACGCCTCGGCCTGGTTCGCCGGCTTCACCCCCGACCTGGCCTCCGCCGTCAGCCTCGGCGACCCCCGCGGCTCCCAGCAGCACAAGCTGACCGGCGTCACCATCGGCGGCCGTTCCTACGGCTCCGTTCAGGGAGCCAGCATCCCCGGCCCCATCTGGCGCGACACCATGCTCTCCGCGCTCCGCGACGTCCCCGCCACCCCGTTCACCCCGATCGACCGCGACCGCTTCGAGGGCTGCTCCTCCGCCTGCCGCCCGGACAAGAACCCGGAGGACCCGCCCGGGGAGGACCCGCTGGGGGAAGACGCGGCAGGTGAGAACCAGGCGGGGGACGCCTCCCCGGAGGTGACCCTCTCCCCGGAGAACTACCTGGACTGACCCGCCCCCGCGGACGGCCCGCCCTCTCAACGAGACGGCGGGCCATCCCATGGCCGCGAGAGGTACTCATTCCCCCAGCGACACCGCCCGCCATTCAACCGGTGCGCAGGGCGTCGACGGACTCCTCGGTCCTTCCCGGGCCTTCTCGCGGTCCGTCACCGCCGGACAGAATGTCCCTGTGACGACCCAGGACACCCGCGTCGAGCAGGTACCGCCCACCGCGCTGATCGCCCGATACATCCTGACCTTCCAGGTGGCCTGCGGCGTCGTGGGCACCGCGCTCGCCGCCTACCTCCTCATCGGCTCCGGCCTGGCCACCGCGTTCCTGCTGCTCCTGCTCGCCTCCGTAGCCTTCGTCGTGCTCTCGTGGCTGCTGGTGGCCCGCTGGCCGTCCCGCCGGAGGGTGGTGCGATGGGGAGCCGTGGGGGTCGAGGTGGCCGTTTGCGGTTTGGCGCTGGCCGCGGCCGGGTCCGGCGGGGGCGGCGGCCCGCTCGCCTGGAGCGTGCTGCCCGTGGCGGCCGTCGTCCTGCTCCTCACGCCCTCCGCGGGCCGCTGGTTCGACCGGTGATCTGCCGGCGGCTCGTTCGCGCGGCCACTGATCGGGTAGCGCCCCGGGCATGCGCGTCGCCACACTGAACCTCTGGGCTCGCCACGGCTCCTGGAGCAGGCGCAGGCAGGTGCTGATCGACGGGTTCCGCGAGCTGGACCCCGACCTCGTCGCCCTCCAGGAGTCCGTCGTGACGGACGACTACGACCAGGTCATCGACCTGCTGGGCCCCGGCTACCACGTCGTCCACCAGAAGGGCGGGGAGGCCGACGGCACGCGCGCCTCGATCGCGAGCCGCTGGCCGCTGCGAGGGGTGCGGCAGCTGCGGCTGGACGTCACCGACCGGGTGGATCCGTCGGAGTTCGCGGGATGGGCCGGGCTCGCCGAGGTCGAGGTCCCGGAGCTACGGCGGGGGCGCCTGCTGTTCGTCAACCACAAGCCGTCCTTCCGGCTCGGCCACGAACGCGAGCGCGAGCTGCAGGCCGTCCGGACGGCGAGGCTGATCGAGGAGGTCGCGGGCGGCCTGGACGGCGACGTGCACGTGGTGGTGGCGGGCGACTTCGACGCGCCGCCCGACGCGGCCAGCGTCCGGTTCTGGTCCGGGCTGCAGTCTCTGGAGGGGATGAGCGTGGCCTACCGCGACGTGTGGGCGTGGGCGCGCCCGCACGAGGCCGGGCACACGTTCACACCCCACAACCCGCTGGTGCGGGGCGGCAACTGGCCGCTGGAGACGGGCCGGCGCATCGACTACCTGTTCGTACGGTGCCACGGCAGCGGGCCGACGTTGCGGCTGGTGGACTGCCGGCAGATCTTCGACCGTCCGGTGGACGGCGTCTGGGCCAGCGACCACTTCGGCCTGGTGGCGGATCTCGTACCGATGTCGTGACGTCACGGGGCGCCGGCGGCGCGCAGGAGGCGTAGCTGGCCGATCTCGGTGACGTTCTTCATCAGCTCGGCGTTCACCCACGCCACCATGTGCGCGACCGTGAGCCCGGACCCCTCCGGCCACGGGAACGGCGCGGCGGCCTCCAGGTCGGCCTCGGTGAGCCCGTCCAGCACCGCCAGCCACTCCTCGCGCAGCCCGCGCAACCACGCGACCGCGCTCTCCCCGTCACCCGGCCACGTCACCTCGGACCTGTCACGCGGCGCGCGCCCCTGCGCGTGGTCGAGGGCCACGCTCCACCACCAGCCGATGTGCCAGCTCACCCAGGCGATCGTGGGCACCGGCACGGGGTCCGGCTCGCTCTCCGCCCAGTCCGGCCGCCACGCCCCGCCGTCGTCGCGGCGCACGGTCCAGCAGTGCGGGCCGGGCTCCCACAGGAAGTCCTCCGGCTTCAGCCGCTCCAGGTGGTACTCGAACAGGGACCAGGTGAACTCGAACTGCCAGCGGAGCAGCTCACATCGGTTTCCGGACACCGGCCGATGCTCGCACACCCGGGCCCGTCCCGTGAATCGCTTTTATCCGTCGTGCCGCTTCCTCACGGCGGCACACCTCGGGATCGTCGCCGTCGAGGACGTGAACCATGGGCCCTCCCGTCACTCCGTGGTGAAGGCGAGCGGCACGCCGCAGGCGTCCTGCGCCGCGACGTAGAAGCCGCCGTCCGGGGTGATGCGGGTGGGGATCTCGTTGCCCTCGATCAGCTCGCGTGCGGCGCTCAGGTCCCGGACGGCGACCGTGTGGGCGGCCAGCAGGGGCACGGCGGGCGGTACGTGCCCGGGCAGGAGGCCGTCGAGCGCGGAACGGGCGACGATCTCCACCCGGCCGTGCCGCAGCGGCAGTACCCGCTTGGCGCCGTCGATCCGCACGTCGGCGTCCAGGAGGCGGGCGTAACGCTCTTCGTGCTCGTCCACCTCGCCGTCGGGCACGACCAGCAGCACGCCGTGCAGGCCGACCGTGCCGTTGGGGTGGCCGAGGTAGTGGGGCTGGTGCACGTACTGCGGGGTGTGGTGCTGGGTGGCCTGGAGCGCGCCCTCGGGAGTGTGGACGGCGTCGACGCGGACGCTGTCGGCGCGCACGGTGCGCGGCCCGTCCGGGGTGGTGACCTCGCGTTCCAGCGCGCGGACCCCCGTGGACGCCAGCCCGGCGGCCCGCAGCCGCTCGGCGGTGACCTTGATGTCGCGTGAGCCGAGGGTCATCAGCAGCCCCCGGTACGTGCGCCGCAGCTCGTGCACGCCCCACGGGTCGGGCGCGACCGGATCGACGATGCCGAGCAGCTCGATGAACGACCGGCCGAAGTAGGCGCACCGGTTGGCCGTGCAGGTGGGCAGGAGCGGCCCGCCGGGGCGTTCGGCCAGGAGGTGGGGCGAGACGGGGCTGAGCGTGAAGCCGAGGCGTTCGTAGCGGGCGGACGCGGCGGCGAGGTCGGTCGTGATGAGCACGGTGTGGTCGATGGAGTCGATGTCGGCGCTGCGGCCGGGCGTTTCCATGTGCTTGGTCCTTGTTCCGTGGGAGGGGCAGGGTTGGGGCCGATGGGGCTGGCCGGGGCGCGGCTCAGACGGCCGCCGCGATGGCCGCCCCGATGAAGAGCAGCTGCAAGGCCGTACGGGCGGGCAGGGCAGTGACGGGCTTGCCGGCCAGGGTGAGGCCCCGGCGGGCCGCCGAGACGTTGGCGGGGAACATGGCGACCATGAGCAGCGCCAGCCCGGCCGCCGCGTACGGCGCCACCGGGGGCACGAGCAGCCCGGCCGCGCCGGCCAGCTCAAGGACGCCGGTGAGGGTGACGAGCAGGGCCGGTGCGGGGAACACCGGCGGGATCATCGCGACGAAGTCACGGCGCCACGAGGGCAGGAAGTGCGGCACGCCGGTGAAGACGAACATCAGGGCGAGCGCGCCTCGCAGCGCGGGCTGCCAGGCGTCCAGCACCTCGACCCCCATGAGACCGATGAGCCGCAGGACGACGAAGCCGCCGGTGAGGGCGATGAACGGAACCATCCGTCCTCCAATCTTGTCACCGGCAAGATTGAAGGGTGCGCCCGTATCTTGTCAACGTCAAGATAGGATGCAGGGGTAGAACGGTGAGGCATTCCGAGCATGGAGGTGGGGTAGATCAGCCAGCAGGCCTACCATCACGGCAACCTGCGGCGCGCCATCATCGACGCCGCCCTTCAGGCCATCAGCGAATCCGGCCCGGCCGGATGGAGCCTGCGCGAGCTGGCCCGGCGCGCCGGGGTCTCGCATGCCGCCCCCGCCCACCACTTCGGCGACAAGCAAGGGCTGCTGACGGCCGTGGCCGCCGAGGGTTTCGAGATGTTCGCCGAGACCCTTGAACGGGCGGCCGAAGACGTGTGGGAGGTCGGCGTCGCCTACGTCCGCTTCGCCATCGATCACCGGCCCTACTTCGAGGTGATGTTCCGGCCGGAGTTGTACCGGGTCGACGATCCCAGCGTGCAGTCTGCGCACCAGCGGGCCGCCCAGGTGCTCGTCACCAGCGCCAGTTCATTGTCGCCGAGGCCGGCGGACGACCGGCTGACCACGATCGCCGCCTGGTCACTGGCCCACGGGTTCGCCAGCCTTTGGTTGAGCGGCGCGCTGCCGGAGAGTGCGGACGGTGATCCTGAGGCTCTCGCCCGCTCGATGATCCGGCTCATGTTCGGCGCCCTGCGCTGAAGCCCCGGGCGGGTTTTCAACGCGAGGCAACCTCCGTTGCGACCTTCGAGCCTGCACCCGGCCTACGCTGCGCCCCTGGACCTGCACCGGCCCTACGTTGCCGCCCTGGACCTGCACCGGCCCTACGTTGCCACCCTGGACCTGCACCGGCCCTACGTTGCCACCCTGGACCTGCACCCCGCCTGGGTCGCGCTTCAGAGACGTGCGTTTGACCTACGCCATGGGCGGTGAGCGCAGGCTCAGAACTCGTCGTGGCCCGCGACCTGCGTGATGGAGAAGACGTGCCGGCTCGCCGCACAGATCGTTTCGAGGACGTGGACAGGGATGTCTTCGCTGGAGTAGCTGGCCCTGAGCACCTGCACGACCCACTCCCCCGGATCGAGCTCCAGCGTCTCGCGCTCGAACGCCGTCGGCGGCCGGGCGATCAGGCTCTCCTCGGCGTGACCGAACGTGTGGCCGAGGGCGACGATCGCGGACTGGAGCGACGGCCGTACGAACTCGGGCTCGGCCAGCCGGGTGCCGCCGAACAGGTCGGCGCGGAAGTAACTCGTCGCGATGCGCACGGGGACGTCGTTCGCGGTCATCATCTTGCGCCGCGCCACGACGTCCATGCCAGGCTCGATCCGCAGGCAGGCCGCCACCTGCTCACCGGCCGGTTCCAGCCCGACGTACAACATCCGCCGCCCCGCCCTGAGGCCCTGACGCTGCGCCTCCGCCAGGAACAGTGAGGCGGAGGCCCGGACGGCGGGCTCCGTCGGCAACGCCTGCCGCACGAGAACGCGCGGCGCCGCCTGCCCCTCCCGGACCTGTCCCTTACGAGCGCGTTCTGCGGGATCGCTCTCCTGGCCGCCTTCCCACCTCGGCGTCTTGTCACCCAAGCGGATGTCGCCTCCTCCTGAATCCGGCACGCTGAGGCACTCTAGTGCCTGGCATAACGCCGCTGGACGGCTGCGCAGTGATGCTGCTTACGTCGCGGTGGCTTTGCCTGACGAGGGTCTCCGCGAGGTGTCAGGCCGTGACCTCTGCTTGCTCCAGGCGCTTCACTTGGGTGTGGCAGGTGCGCCTCAAAGCGGGCCTGGAGACGGTCAAAGCCCACCAGTCGTCACTTCTGCCGGCGGTGACGGTGTACGTGTCGCGCTTGCTCACTGCTCCTGCTCTTTCGCGCCGGCCACTCGGCTCGGTCAACAGTGTGACGCCTTCCCGCTGGCCGGCGCAGCAGATCGACCGGTGACCCGGATCCATAGCCTGTGTGGTGAAAATCATGGCCGGAGCGTTGGTGGCCGCCAGATCACCTGACCGTTGGTCACCTCCGGTCAGGATGGCGACCGGGACGACGCCGCGGTCACGCCGATGATCGGCCGCGAAGCGCCCCCAGCGAAGCCCTGGGGCGCAGCCGCTTTTCAGGGTGGGCTCCCAACGGCCAACCCGGTAAACGGGATTCGGGCGGGCGAGAGGCGCCAAAGGCGCCGTGGGGTGCGCCGCCAGGCGCCAAAGTCAAAAACGCCTGAGCCCCAGAGCGCGAAGCGCCACACAGCGAAGCCCTTTTTTCGGGGCGGGCTCCCAACGGCCAACCCGGTAAAGGGGATTGGGGTGGGCGGCCTAGAGTTTGGCGAAGCAGGGGCCGTCGAAGGTGTGTGCCTTGGCCGTGGGTCCCGTGAAGAAGTCTTTGACGGTGGTGACGCCTGTCGGTGCCTTCTCGTCCACCTTGTTGATGAGTGTCTGTCTGAACACGGCCGTCTGGTCCGCGTAGTTTCCGGCCTCCGCCGGCAGCATGCCTTCGTAGTCCACGCTCTTGAGTGTCTTCACCGCTTCCAGCAGGCCTTTTCTGCTCACGTTCCCGCCGGCCACCATCGCGTCCAGGGCCGCTTTCATGGGGTACGCCCACGCCCAGCCGGAGGTGTAGCCGTCGTTGGGGGTGACGCCGGGCAGCGCGGCCCGCATGGCCTTGTGTCCGGGCGTGTCGGCGTCCCAGGGCTTCCCGGGGGCCGACTGTTCGTACAGGGCTTTGAGGGCGGGGGCGGCGGGGGATTTGAGGAGGGCGGGGTTCCAGGTGGGGCCGGTGCCGATGAAGCGGCCTTTGTACCCGCCGGCGGCGGCCTGGCCGATGATGGTGGCGGCGTCGGCGGGGCCGGTGGTGAGGATGACGAGGTCGGGTTTGTTCTTGGTGATCTCGGTGATGGCGCGGCCTTGTTCGGTGGCGCCGCTGGGGGTTTCGACGTTGGTGAAGGTCAGGCCGTCGCGGGCGGCGGCGAATTTGGCGCCGGCGGCGGCGTCGGCGCCGTAGTCGCCTGCGAGGTGGACGGCCATGACGGTTTTGACCTTGTACGTGTCCACGGCGTAGTCGACGGAGTTCATGGCTTCGACGCAGTAGTTGGAGCCGGTTTCGATGATGACGTCCTCGAATTCCCAGGCGGAGGTCCAGGAGGCGGGGGCGGCGACGATGTCGTTGGCTTTGAGGTCGCCGAGGATGGCGGCGGTGGTGGGTGAGCCGAGTGTCTGGGCGAGGCCGAGTACGTGTTCTTTGATCTCGTTGTAGACCTGGCGGTGCACTTCGGGGTTGTACTTGTTGTCCTTGACGTATTTGGTGACGTCGACTTCGTATTTGCCGCCGATGCCGCCGGCTTTGTTGACGCGGGCCCAGAAGGCTTTCTGGGCGTCGGTGATGGGGACGGCGAGTGCGGCGAAGGGGCCGGAGGTGAGGTCGGAGATGGTGCCGAGGTAGATGCAGCCTTTCTTGCTGTCCACCGCGGACGGGCAGGGCTCGCTGGTGACGCCGGGAGCCTGGGCGGCGGCGCCGCCCGTACTGCCTTGGTCGTCCCCCCGGAAGACGCCGCACGCGGACAGAAGGGCCGCTATGGCGACGTAGGTGACTGCACAGCGACTCTTCATGGAGGTTCCTCCTATACAGGGCTATACAGGGCTAGTACGAGAAAGGCCACGCCTTCCAGTAGTTCCGCACCCGGATCCACAAGCCGTACAGGCCCCGAGGCTCGAAGATCAGGAAGAGCACGATCAGCAGCCCGTAGAGAACGGTCTCGACCTGGAAGACGTTGGGCGTCTTGGTGGTGTCCGCGCTGATGAACGGCACCAGCGCGGGCAACGACCTGGTGACGGGCTGCAGCAGGGAGATGAACAGCGCTCCGGCGATGGATCCGGACACGGTGGCCACCCCGCCGATCAGCACCATGGCGATGAACTGCACCGACAGCAGGAGGTTGAACGACCCGGGCTCGACGTACCCGGAGATGGTGTAGAGCAGCCCGCCCGCGCATCCCGCGTAGAAGGAGGAGATGCCGAAGGCGAGCACTTTGTAGCGGGTGAGGGGCACGCCGATGACGGCGGCGGCGATGTCGCGGTCGCGGATGGCGGCGAAGGCGCGGCCGACGCGGGAGCGGGCGAGGTTGCGGGCGGCGACGGCGAAGACGATGAGCAGGGTGAGCATGAGCGTGTAGAGGAGCTGTTCCTTGGTGCCGAGCGGCCCGTCCTGGTCGAGCCGTACGCCGAGGAGTTGCGGCACGGCCGCTTCCCTGCCGACGCCGGGCCCGCCGGTCAGCTCGTCCCATTCCTTGAAGACGTGCTCGCCGAGGAAGACCAGCCCGAGGGTGACGACGGCGAGGTAGAGGCCGCGCAGCCGGGTGGCGAGCGGCGCGACGAGCACGCCGGCCGCGGCGGCGGCGAGGCCGGCGGCGGGCAGCCAGATCCACAGCTCGGCCAGGCCGTAGCCGAGGGTGTCGCCGCCGGGCGGGCCGGACAGGGCGGCGGCCGTGTACGCGCCGATCGCGACGAAGAAGGCGTGCCCGAGGGAGACCTGCCCGGCGTACCCGGTGACGAGGTTGAGCCCGATGGCCCCGATGGCCAGCGCGTACGCCCCGGCGAGCACTTCGAGCGACCGGTCCTGCAGCAGCACGGCCAGCGCGAAGGCGAGCAGCACGAGCACCGCCGTCCCCGTCTTCTTGGCGGGGGTGTCGAGCAGCGCCATGTCCTGCGTGTAGGAGGTGTAGAGCAGGGGCCGGCCGCGCACCCTGCGGGACCGTCCGGCCGGTATGTGGGGCGCGGCCCTGGTCATACCCGCTCGACCTCCCGCGTCCCGAACAGCCCGTACGGCCGTACGAGCAGCACGACCAGCATGACGACGTACGGCGACACGACCGCGAAGTTCTGCCCCAGCCAGGGCGCGTACTCCCCCTGGTACGACTGGAACAGCGACTCGACCACGCCGACGACGAGCCCGCCGGCCACGGCGCCGCCGAGCGAGTCGAGGCCGCCCACGATGATCGCGGGCAGCGCCTTGAGCGCGACGACCCACGTCATCTGCTCGATGCCCTGCCCGGTGCCGACGAACATCCCGGCGATCGCGGCGAGGAACCCGGCCAGCCCCCACGACAGCGCGAACACCGCCCCCACGGACACTCCCTGCGCGAGCGCGGTCTCCTGGTCGAAGGCGGCGGCCCGCATGGCCAGCCCGTAGCGGGTGTGGCGGAAGAACGCGAACAGCAGCCCCACCAGCACGGCGGTGGCCGCCATCATGGCCAGCCAGCGCGTCTGCACGACGAGCGGCCCGATCGACACCTGCATGAACCCCCACGGGTCGCCGACCTGCCGCACGTCCCTGCCGATGAAGGCGTTGACGACCACCCGGACGACGACGTCGATCCCGAGCGTGATGATCGCGACGACGAAGACGGGGCGGCCCACCATGGGCCTGATCGCCACCCGTTCGATCGCGAGCGCCACGCCCGCGATGAGCAGCGCCGACAGCAGCACGGCCGGGTAGAACCCCGTCACACCGGTCAGGTGGCTGACCGCGACGCCGCCGGCGAGCATGAGGGCGGGCTGGGCGAAGCTGATCACCCGCGTCGCCTTGTAGATGATCACGAAGCCGAGCGCGAGCAGCGCGTACACCGAGCCGTTGCCCAGCCCCCTGATGAGGGTCTCCAGCAGCCCCTTCACCGGGCGTACATCCCTTCGACCAGGTCCTCGAAGAGCTTGGCGACGGCGGAGCGCTTGACCTTCTGGGTGGCGGTCAGCTCGCCGTCCTCGTGGTCGAGCTCCTTGGGCAGGAACGCGAACCGCTTGACCTGCTCCACGGACGCGAACCGCTCGTTCACGCCGTTCACGATCTCCTGGACCAGCTCCCGCACCTGCGGCTTTTCCGACAAATCCCGATAAGTGGTGTACGGCAGGCCGCGCCGCCGCGCCCACTCCCCCACCGTGTCCGGCTCGATCCCGATCAACGCCACGAGGTACGGCCGCTGGTCCCCGACGACCACGGCCTCCTTGACGTACGGGGACGCCTTGAGCGCGTTCTCGATCTCGCTGGGCGCGATGTTCTTGCCGCCGGCCGTGATGATGATGTCCTTCATCCGGTCGGTGATCCGCACGTGCGTGCCCTCGACCCACTCGCCGACGTCGCCGGTGTGCAGCCAGCCGTCCTCGTCGAGCACGTCGGCGGTGGCGCGCGGGTTGCGCCAGTAGCCGGCGAAGTTGCCCGGGTGCCGGGTCAGGATCTCGCCGGTGGCGTCGTCGATCTTCAGCTCGATGCCGGGGTGCGGCTCGCCGACCGTGCCCAGGCGCACCCGCCCGGGACGGTTGGCGGTGGCGACGGCGGTGTTCTCGCTCATGCCGTACACCTCGTGCATGGGCACGCCGATCCCCATGTAGAACTTGAGCACGTCCGGCGCGATCGGCGCGGCGCCGGAGGCGGCGTAACGCACCCGCCGCATGCCGATCCGCTCGCGCAGCGCGCGGTAGCAGAGCACCCAGCCCATCGCGTACGCCGCCCGCGTCCCGAGCGTGTGCCGGCCGCCGGTGCGTACGAGCGTGTCGCCGATGCGGTCGGCCACCCGCAGCCAGAGCCTGGTCAGCGCCCGCTTCACCGGCGAGGCCGACTCCACCCTGATGTCCACCTGCGCGAGCACCTTCTCCCAGATGCGCGGCACCCCGAACAGGATCGTCGGCTGCACCTCGCGCAGGTTGGCGGGGACGGTGTCGATGGACTCGGCGAAGTTCACCTGCACCCCGGCCGCCGCGTTGAACCACACGGTGAACGCCCGCTCGGCCACGTGGCACAGCGGCAGGTACGACAGCGCGAGATCGCGCTCCGAGGGCGGCGGCGCGGTGAAGCCGCCGCCCTCGACCAGCGTGCGCACCGCGAACTCGACGTTCGCGACGGTGAGCATCACCCCTTTGGGCGGCCCGGTCGTGCCGGAGGTGTAGATGAGCGTCATCACGTCGTCCGGCTCCGCCTCCGCCATCCGCCGTTCCACCGCCCCGGGATGCTCGGCGCGGTGCGCGGCCCCGAGCGCGAGCAGCTCCGGCCACGACATCAGCACGTCGTCGTCGTAGCGCCCGCGGATGCCGCGCGGCTCCAGGTAGACGATGCGCCGCAGGTCGGGACAGTCGCCGAGCACGGACAGCGCCTTGTCCACCTGCTCCTGGTCCTCGGCGACGAGCAGCTTGGCGCCCGAGTCGGCCAGCAGGTAGGCGACCTCGGCGGGCGGGTTCGTCGGGTAGAGGCCGACCGTGATGCCGCGCGCCGCGACGGTGCCGAGGTCGGCGTAGAGCCATTCCGGGCGGTTCTCGGAGTGCACGGCCACCCGGTCGCCCGGCTCGACGCCGAGCGCGAGCAGGGCGTGGGCGACCAGCTCGACCTGCGTCCAGTACGCGCCCCAGGTCACCTCCTGCCAGATGCCGAAGTCCTTGTGCCGCAGGGCGACGGCCCGGGGAGCGCTCCTGGCCCGCTCGCGCACCCGGGTCACGATGGTGGCGGTCGTCCTGGACATGGTGCCGGTGGTCATGCCGTCCCTCCCAGGTACGCCTCGATGACCGCGGGATCCCGCTGCACCTCGGCCGGGCTCCCGAGCGCGACCGGGCGGCCGAAGTCGAGCACGAGCACCCGGTCGGCCAGGTCCATGACCAGGCCCATGTCGTGGTCCACGAGCACGACGGGAATGCCCAGCTCGTCCCTGATGTCCAGCACGAACCTGGCCGTGTCCTCGGTCTCCTCCAGGTTCATGCCGGCCACGGGCTCGTCCAGCAGGAGCAGCCGGGGCTCCATGGCCAGCGCCCGCCCCAGCTCCACCCGCTTCTGGATCCCGTACGGCAGCAGCCGCACCGGATGGCGGCGCCACGCCTCCAGCTCCAGGAAGTCGATGATCTCCTCCACCTTCGCGCGGGCGGCCAGCTCGGCCCGACGGGCCCGGCCGTACCAGACGAGCGCGGACAGCGCTCCGTAGCGGAAGTGGTGGTGGCGGCCGAGCATGAGGTTGTCGAGGACGGTCAGGTTGTGGAAGAGCTCCACGTTCTGGAACGTGCGCGCCAGCCCCATGGCCGCGATCTCGTACGGGCGGCGGGCCAGCAGGTCCTCGCCGAGGAAGGTGACCCGCCCGCGCTGCGGCCGGTAGACGCCGGACAGGACGTTGAAGATCGAGGTCTTGCCGGCGCCGTTCGGCCCGATGACGGCCAGCAGCTCCGCCTGCCGCACCTCGAAGGAGACCCCGTCGACGGCCTTGACCCCGGCGAAGCTCAGGTGCACGTCCTCGAACGTCAGGAGAGCCATCTTTTTCTCCGCTTGTAGTGCTTGACCTCGCGGAAGGAGCGGACGGCCCCCAGGTAGAACTCCTTGATGTCCTCATCGGCGAGCAGGTCGCGCGACGGCTTGTCCATCACGATCTTCCCGGTCTCCATGACGTAGCCGTGCGCGGCGATGGACAGGGCCATCGTGGCGTTCTGCTCGACGAGCAGGACCGTGGTGCCCTGGCGGTTGATCTCCACGATGAGGTCGCGCACCTGCCCGACCAGCGACGGCGCCAGGCCCAGGCTGGGCTCGTCCAGCAGCAGGTACTTCGGGCCCGCCATGAGGGCGCGGCCGACGGCCAGCAGCTGCTGCTCGCCGCCCGACAGGTAGCCCGACACGCTCCTGCGCCGCTCGCGCAGCACCGGGAACAGCCCGTAGACGCGGTCGAGGTGGGAGCGGGCGGCGGTGTGGCCGCCGACCTTGAGGTTCTCCTCGACGGTCAGCTCGGCCAGGATGCGGCGGCCCTCCATGACCTGGCTGACGCCGCGCCGGACGATCTGGGCCGGCCGCAGGTGGTGGATCGGCTCGCCCTCCAGCGTGACCTCGCCCTTGGTGATCTCGCCGTCGTGCACGCCGAGCAGCCCCGAGACCGCGCGCAGCAGCGTGGTCTTGCCGGCGCCGTTCGCGCCGAGCAGCGCCACGATGGAGCCGGGCGGCACGCGCAGGCTCACGCCGCGCAGCACGAGCATCACGTCGTCGTAGACGACCTCGAGGTTGCGGACCTCCAGCACGCTCGGCTCCCCGCCTCGGTGTGGCCTGTGTCACTCCCCCGCTGAGGCCAATGTCCACGCTTGCTCAGCGACCGACAAGAGGCCCGGCCGGATTTCGCACGGCAGGGTGCGCCTAGGATTTCTGGTATGGCAATTTGTGAGCATCTTTCCAAGGCCGACGACCCCGCCGCCAAGACGCCGGAGGGCTGCGAGGAGTGCCTGGCCTCCGGGGGCCGCTGGGTGCACCTGCGGCGCTGCCTGGAGTGCGGCCACATCGGGTGCTGCGACTCCTCCCCGGCCAAGCACGCCACGGGGCACTTCCACGAGACGGGTCACCCCGTCATGCAGTCGTTCGAGCCCGGCGAGAGCTGGCGCTGGTGCTTCGTCGACAGCCAGATGGGCTGACCGTCACCGTTCGAGGATCGCCTCCTCGAAGTCGAGCTGCGCCATCACCTCGCGCAGCACCTCGTCGTCGAGGCGGCGCTCGTCACGCAGCCGCACGAACACCTGCCGCTCGGCCTGCAGCATGTCGCGCCGCAGGCGGCGGTAGAGAGCGCTGGGCGTCTCGGCGCCGCCAGCGCCCGTGCCGCCGCCCAGGCGCTCCCACGCCGTCAGCGAGCGGCGCCACGACTTCTCCCTGAGCTGGTCGATGACCTGCCGCTGGATCTCGTCGGGCTCGCCGTCGAGCTCGCCGACCAGCCGCTCCAGCTCCGCCAGGCCCGACTCCAGCGCGGCCTGCTGCGCGGCCGCCTCTGCCAGCCGGTCTTCGTACTGCTCCTGCTCGCTCGACACGCCCAGCCGCCTGATCAGCATGGGGAACGTGGTGCCCTGGATGAGCAGCGTGCCGATCACGGTCGTGAACGTCAGGAACAGCAGCAGCGCCCGGTCGCGCTCGGCCACCCCCGAGATCGAGAACGCCGCCGCCAGCGACACCACGCCCCGCATGCCCGCCCAGCCGAGGATCACGGTCTCCCCCGCCGACGGCCCGGTGCCCTTGTGCAACACCTTGATCACCGATGTGACCGTGAACACCCACACGAACCTGCTGACGATCGTCACCGCCAGCACCGCCGCCGCGTAACCCGCCACCGCCCACGCGCTGTAGCCGGTGATGCCCTCGATCACGGTGACGAGCTGCAGCCCGATGAGCGCGAAGACGATCGCCTCGAGGAAGAAGTCGGTCACCTTCCACACCGCGTCGGACACCAGCCGCGTGCCGAACCCGCGCAGATGCATGCG
Source organism: [Actinomadura] parvosata subsp. kistnae (assembly GCF_900323885.1). Taxonomy (GTDB): domain Bacteria; phylum Actinomycetota; class Actinomycetes; order Streptosporangiales; family Streptosporangiaceae; genus Nonomuraea; species Nonomuraea composti. Next base: position 775,077 of record NZ_OOHJ01000015.1, read on the forward strand.
GTTGCCCAGATAGAGGCCCACGATCACGACCGCGATCACGCCCGACGCGTGCACGCTCTCCGCCGCCAGGTAGGCCGCGAACGGGATCAGCAGCATCAGCGTGTTCTCGACCAGCGAGTCACGGGTGTGCTGGAAGATCCAGGCGAAGACGAACGCCAGCGCCAGCCCGATCGCCACGCCCACCGCGGCGGCGAACAGGAACTCCCCAGCCCCTCCCACAGGTCGACGGCCCCGCCCACGGCCGCCCCGATGGCCACGCGGTAGAGCGTCAGCGCGGTGGCGTCGTTGAACAGGCTCTCGCCGATGAGGATGGTCAGCGACCGGCGCGGCAGCCCCAGCCGCCGCCCGACCGCGACGGCCGCCACCGCGTCGGGCGGCGCGATGATGGCGCCCAGCGCGAACGCCAGCGCCAGCGGCAGGCCCGGCAGCAGAAGGTGGACGACCAGCCCGACCACGGCCGTGGTGAACAGCACCAGCCCCACCGACAGCAGGCCCACGGCCCGCTTGACGTCACGCAGCCGCAGGTAGGAGCTGTCGAGCGCGGCCGAGTAGAGCAGCGGGGGCAGGAACACGTAGAGGACGAGCTGCGGCTGCAACGGCACCGCCGGCACCATCGGCGAGACCAGCAGCCCGGCCGCCACCAGCAGCAGCGGCGCCGGCCAGCCCTTGCGGCGCGCGACCGCCGCCACCGCCACCGCACCTCCGGCCAGCAGCAGCAGCTGCAAACCCATGCTCGGATCCACCGGCGCCCCTCCAGCCCCCAGCCGGGCGATCGCGAGCCGACCGCCTCAGCTCCATCGTCCCGCCGGAAGCGTACCCGGCGTGCCGGGGTGCGGGATCACCACTCCCTGCGGTCGCTTCTTTCGTGGTAGTCGGGCTGCTCGGGGCGCAGGCGCTCGCCCGTGGAGAACATGGGGTCCCCGACGTACGGGCGCGACATGCCCGCGTCGGGCTGCTGCCCGTACTGATCCGGGGAACCGTACTGGTCCTGGTGGCCGTACTGGTCCTGCGGCGGGTACTGCTCCTGGCGGCCCAGCGCCAGCAGCGGGTCCACCGGGTTCGGCTGCTGGCTCTGCTGGTACGAGCCGTAGTCCTGGGCGGGCTGCTGCTGCTGCGGAGCGGAGCGGCGGCGGCCCGCCCCCGGGATGCCGTGCATGGGCGTGCCCAGCCCCGCCGCGCTCGGCGTGGGCTGGGGCTGCTGGTAGGTGTCCTGATAGGTGTCGGGGCGCCGGCTCCCGTACGGGTCCGAGGGGTACGGGTCCTGCTGGTACGGCTGCTGCTGGGGGGCCGCCTGGTACGGCTCGGCCGCCTGCGAGGGGAAGCCGAGCGGGTCGGTACTGAGCGGCGACGGCCTGCGCTGGTCGCCGCCCGGCAGCTGGTAGACCGGTTCGCTGCCGTCGACGTACTGCGGCCCCGTGAACGGGTCGGCCTGGGCGGCGGGCTGCTGCGTGTAGTGGGGGCCGCTCAGCGGGTCGGAGGTGTACTGCGGGCCGCTGAAGGGGTCGCCGGTGTACTTCTGCTGCGGGCCCGTGCTGTCCACGTACTGCGGGCCGGTGAAGGGCGCGCGGGGCTCCCCGTACGCGGGCGTGGTGTCACGCGCTGTGTCCCTGGGGGCCGTGGTCTCGCCGTAGGAGGCCACCAGTTTGTCCTGCGGCGCCGGGCCCCTGGCCACGAGGACGTCGTTGGGCGACAGGGCGGCCGTGGGCCGCTCGTCGAGCGGCGGCGCCGGCGGCGGCTGCGTGTGCTGCTGGGGCCGGTGGTACGTGCCGGTGCCCGGCATGACCTCCGTGCCGGGGTCGTGCGCGGGCACGGCGGGCTGCTCGCCCGTCGCCTCCGCGAACCCCTCGTCGAGGGTGTCGAGCAGCCGGCCGACATCCTCCATCGGCATGCGGAAGCTCGCTGTGCACATCTCGCCCCGCCACAGGCTGAGGACCAGCGTGCCCTCATGCCACGTGACACGCAGGCACCGCTCCTGACCTCGTGCATCGAAGAAGACTTCGCCGAACGACGGCAACGGGACAACTTCCGACATGGCAGACATACTGCTTTAACCAGCCTTTATTCGTCCACTCAACCCCGGAAAACCCAGAGGAACCGGCCTTCCCATCTACACCCGGACTCCCACCGGTCACACCCTGTGAGGATCGTCGGCGACCAGTTGGAGTCCCGATCGCCCAGTGTGCCACGCGACGCGCCGGGAGTATCCGGGAACGCCGGGATGCGTCTGGCCGATCACACCGCGTTCGGCCGCGTCCGGCCGCGTCCGGCCCAAGGGTCGGCACGGCGGCCCCGGAATGCGGGTAGCGTTTACTGCCGTGCCGGACTCCCATCTCCCACCAGTGGACGAACTGCTCAGCATCGCGGTCAGCGCTCTCGGCGGGAGCGAACGGCAGGGCCAGCTCACCATGGTCCGCGCCGTACAGAAGGCCATCGACGACGAGGAGCACCTGGCCGTCCAGGCCGGCACGGGCACCGGGAAATCCCTCGCCTACCTCGTGCCCTCCATCCGGCACGCCATGGACAGCGACCGCCCCGTCGTCATCTCCACCGCCACCATCGCCCTGCAGCGCCAGCTCGTCGACCGCGACCTGCCCCGCCTGTCCGAGGCGCTGGCCAAGGAGCTGCCGCACGAGCCGACGTTCGCCATCCTGAAGGGCCGCCGCAACTACCTGTGCCGCTACAAGGCGACCGCCGGCTGGCCCGAGGAGGACGAGCAGGACCAGCTCTTCGACCCGCGCGAGGTCAGCGCCACCGGCCGCATGGTGCAGCGCATCCAGGAATGGGCCGAGGAGACCGAGACCGGCGACCGCGACGAGCTGGTGCCGGGCGTCAGCGAGCAGGCGTGGCGGCAGTTCTCCGTCAGCGCCCAGGAATGCCTTGGCGCCAACCGCTGCCCCAGCGGCGCCGAATGCTTCGCCGAGCTGGCCAGGGCGCGAGCCGGCGAGGTCGACGTCGTCGTCACCAACCACGCGCTGCTCGCCATCGACGCCATGGGCGACCTGCCCGTGCTGCCCGAGCACGAGGTCGTCGTCGTCGACGAGGCCCACGAGCTGGTCGACCGCGTCACCTCCGTCGTCACCGGCGAGCTGTCCGAAGCCTCGGTCATGCTCGCCGTACGCCGCGTCGGCCGCCTCATCGACCAGCCCGTCGCCGACCAGCTCATGGAGGCCGGCGAAGACCTCAAGGCGCTGCTGGCCGCCGCCCCGCCCGGCCGCATCGACGAGCTGCCCCAGGTGCTCGGGCTGACCCTCCAGCTCATCCGCGACACCGCCTGGCGCTGCATCACCGCCATGGGCCCGCGCAACGCCGACAAGGACGACCCCGACAAGGCCGGCCAGCGCAAGGCCGCGTTCACCGCGCTCGACGAGGTCCACGACACCGCGGTGCGCATGCTCGACGCCTACGGGCACGCCTCCGAGGCCGACCGCGCAGAAGTGGTCTGGCTCGACGCCGGCACCGACCGCCGCCCGCCCTGCCTGCGGGTCGCGCCGCTCACCGTCAGCGGCATGCTGCGCGACAAGCTGTTCGGCGAACGCACGGTCGTGCTCACCTCCGCCACCCTCGCGCTCGGCGGCACCTTCGACGCGCTGGCCGCGCAATGGGGCCTCGCCGACGGCAAATGGCAGGGCATCGACGTCGGCTCCCCGTTCGACCATCCCCGCGCCGGCATCCTGTACGTCGCCAAACACCTCCCCCAGCCCGGCCGCGACGGGCTCCCCCAGCAGTACCTCGACGAGATCGCCGAGCTCATCGAAGCCGCCGGCGGCCGCACCCTCGGCCTGTTCTCCTCCATGCGCGCCGCCAAGGCCGCCACCGAGGCGCTGCGCGACCGCCTCGACGTGCCGCTGCTGTGCCAGGGCGACGACTCCACGATGCTGCTCGTCAAGCAGTTCGCCGAGGACGAGCCCACCTGCCTGTTCGGCACCCTGTCCCTCTGGCAGGGCGTCGACGTCCCCGGCCCCTCGCTCCGCCTCGTCATCATCGACCGCGTCCCCTTCCCCCGCCCCGACGACCCCCTCACCTCCGCCCGCCAGCGCCACGTGGCCGCCAGGGGCGGCAACGGCTTCATGGCCGTGGCCGCCAACCACGCCGCCCTCCTCCTCGCCCAGGGCGCCGGCCGCCTGCTGCGCTCCCAGAACGACAAGGGCGTCATCGCCGTCCTCGACCCCCGCCTCGCCACGGCCCGCTACAGCGGCTTCCTGCTGAACTCGCTCCCCCCGTTCTGGCGCACCATGGACCCCGCCATCCCCCGAGCCGCCCTGAAACGCCTCGCCGCCGAACCCTCCTGACCCGCGCCGGGTCTGGTGGGCGGGCACCCGCATGCGCTTTCCCTCCGCCACAACGACCTTGTCGCCACTCGCCGCCCACTTTGCGCCGAACCGCGCCGCACACCACCCCACCGCACCGGCGCTCGAAAGGCACGTGCCCTGAGGGCACGACTCGACGCCCGGCTCGCCAGGACACGGCTCGGTGGGACACGACTCGACGCGCCTCGGGCAGTGCACGGCGCGGCGCGGGGCAGGCTTACGGCTTGACGCGCGGCTGGGCAGGCTAAGCATCGGTGAGGCAGGACTCGGTGGGCAGGACTCGGTGGGCAGAGCTCGACACGGCTCGGGGCAGTGCACGGCTCAATGCGCGACTCGGGCCAGGGGGGCCCGGCGGGGCACAGGCCACGGCGTGCCAGGCGGCGGGCAGGGCTCGGTGGGGCACGGTCCAAACGCGGCCCGCAGCAAGGCGGCTCGGTGGGGCACGGCCCAACGCGGCCCGGAGCAAGGCGCAGCTGGGCAGAGCACGACACGACGCAAGAGCGCCCTCAACGCGCGCCCGTCGGAAGCGGCCCATTCAGGCGCCGGTACGGCGAGCAGCCCAACGGCGCGACCCGGCGCAACGCGCACGGCGAGCAACCCAACGATCCGGCCCAGCGCGCCCGGCGGGTAGCGGAGGGAACGGCAGCCGCACCACCGCACCGCCGAACCAGCCCGGCGCACCGCCGCCCCATGCGGGCGCCGGTGCGGCGAGGAGTCCTACGAACCGGGCCGGCGCAACGGGTGCGGCGAGCACCCGGGAGGGGTGTGACCACGGAACTCGGTCAAGGATGCGCCGTTACGGCGGCCGGCCACGTGCGGGTCTAGAAGCGTCCCCCTGGAGGCGCTCAGCCACGTACGGCGGGTGGCGCCCACCGGGCCTTGCCGTAAAAAAGAAGGAAGAAAAAATCACCAAGGGGCGAGATCGGGCCGCTTGGGAGAGACCCCGTCGCCGGAGGAGACGCCGCGCAGGCGGCGGGCCACCCAGGGCACGAGGTGCTCGCGCAGCCACTGCGCGTCCTCGCGCCGCCGCGCCCGCGGATCCACTTCCCGCTGCGGCCACTCCTTGCGCCAGTCCTCGAACGGCACCCCGAGCACGTCGAGGACGCGTGCGGCCACGAGCCGGTGTCCGTCCTCGTTCATGTGGAGGCGGTCGGGGCTCCAGGCGCGCCAGTCGCGCAGGCCCTGCATGGACCATTGGTCGACGAGCCGGCAGCCGTACAGGTCGGCGATGGAGCGGATGTGCAGGTAGTAGATGGCGAAGCGGCCGCGCAGGCGGCGCATGATGGGCGTGTCGCGCGGGTCGACGCCGGTGAACAGCAGCACGTCGGCCCCGCCGCGGCGCAGGTCGCGGACGGCGGCGGCGAGTTTCTTGGCCATCACGTCGGGGTCGCTGCCGGGCCGGAGCAGGTCGTTGCCGCCGGCGCAGAAGCTGACCAGGTCGGGGGCCATCTCGACGGCCAGCGGCACCTGCTCGGCCACGATCTGGTCGAGCAGTTTGCCGCGCACGGCCAGGTTGGCGTAGCGGAAGGAGGGGTCGTCGGCGGCGAGCCGCTCGGCCACCCGGTCGGCCCAGCCACGGTAGTGCCCGTCCGGTCCGGGATCGTTCAGTCCTTCTGTGAAGCTGTCACCGAGGGCGACGAAGGACTTGTAGTGCCTCATGAGGTGGTGTTCATCTCCGAAATAGCATGCAGCGCAAGGACGTACGACTGTAGTCCGAAGCCCGCGATGGTGCCCGTCGCCACCCCGGCCACGACGGAGGTATGGCGAAACTCTTCCCTGGCGGCGGGGTTGGAGATGTGCACTTCGATGAGCGGGGCGGTGCGCTGGGCGATGGCGTCGCGCAGCGCGTAGGAGTAGTGGGTGAAGGCGGCGGGGTTGAGCACGACGGGGATGGCGCCGTCGCAGGCTTCGTGGATCCAGCCGATCAGCTCGGCCTCGGAGTCGGTCTGGCGCACGTCGACGTCGTGGCCGAGCTTGCCGGCGGTCTCGCGGCAGAGGTTGACGAGGTCCTCGTAGGTGTCGGCGCCGTAGATGGAGGGCTCGCGCTTGCCGAGCCGGCCCAGGTTGGGCCCGTTGAGTACGAGGATCATGCGGAGATCTCCTTGTAGGCGGCTTCGAGCAGCTCTTCCGCGGGGCCTTCGAGGCGGCCGGGTCTGGCGAGGTCGTCGAGGACGACGAAGCGCTGCTTGGCGCCGCGGTTCTTCTTGTCGAGGCGCATGTGGTCGCGCAGCCGGGGCCAGGCGTCGGCGCGGTAGCTGATGGGCAGGCCGACGCTGGTGAGGATGGCGCGGGTGCGGGCGACGACGTCGGCGCGGCCGGACAGCCTGGACAGCTCGGCGGCGTAGACCATGCCGATGGCGACGGCCTCGCCGTGGCGGATGGCGTAGTGCTCGTCGCGTTCGATGGCGTGGGCGAGCGTGTGGCCGTAGTTGAGGATCTCGCGCAGGCCGGCCTCGCGCAGGTCGGCGCCGACGACGTCGGCCTTGACCTGGATCTTGCGTTCGATCAGCTCGCGGGTGTGGGGGCCGTCGGGGCGGGTGGCGGCCTCCGGGTCTGCCTCGATGAGGCGCAGGATCTCGGGGTCGGCGATGAAGCCACCCTTGATGATCTCGGCCAGGCCGGCGACGTAGTCGGCCTTCGGCATGCTGCCCAGCGTGGACAGCTCGCACAGGACGCCGGCGGGCGGCAGGAAGGTGCCGACGAGGTTCTTGCCTTCGGGCGTGTCGATGCCGTTCTTGCCGCCGACCGCGGCGTCGACCATGGCCAGCAGCGTCGTCGGGACGAGCACGACCTGCACGCCGCGCAGCCACGTCGCCGCCACGAACCCGGCCAGGTCCGTCGTCGCGCCCCCGCCCACGCCGACAACGGCGTCGGAGCGGGTGACGCCGTGGCGGCCCAGCTCGGACCACAGCCGCGCGGCCACCTCGACGGTCTTGGCCTGCTCGCCGTCGGGCACGGGCAGCTCGACGACCTCGTAGCCGCTCTCCGCCAGCGCCGCGGCGACCGGGCGGGTCAGCTCGGGCAGCGTCTCGGGGCCGATCACGGCGACGGTGCGCACGCCGGGCTTGAGCAGCGTGGTCAGCTCGGCCAGCACGCCGGTGCCGACCACCACGTCGTACGGGCTGTCGCCGCGCACGTGGATTCTCGTCGGGGAGGTCACGCGGGCAGCCCCCTGACGATCTCGTCGGCGAGCTCTTCCGGCTCGCGCTTGTCGGTCACCACCGTGACCGCGGCCAGCCGCTCGTAGACCGGCCGCCGCTCCTCCATGAGCTTCTTGAGCTGGCTGCGCGGGTTGAGCACCAGCAGCGGCCTGGCCGCGGCGAGCCCGACCCGCTGCACCGCGTCGGACAGCCCGACCTGGAGGTAGACGACGTGCTGGCCGGCGAGCAGCGCCTGCGTCTCCTCGTGCAGGACGGCGCCGCCGCCGAGGGACAGGATGCCGTCGTGCTCGGCCAGGGCGCGGCGCACGGCCTCGTGCTCCAGCTCGCGGAAGCGGGCCTCGCCGTCCTCGACGAAGATGTCGGCGACGGGCTTGCCCGCCACTGCCTCGACGTCGGCGTCGGTGTCGCGGAACTCGACGCCGAGCCGCTCGGCGAGCAGCCGCCCGAGCGTGGTCTTGCCGGACCCGGGAGGCCCGATCAGCACAGCCTTGGCCGTCATTTGATCACCATGGATGAGAGGTAGCCGGACAGGTTGCGGGCGACTTCCTCCACGGAGTCGCCGCCGAACTTCTCGATCGCCGCGTCGGCCAGCACCAGCGCGACCATCGCCTCGGCCACGATGCCCGCCGCCGGGACAGCGCACACGTCGGAGCGCTCGTGGTGGGCCTTGGCGGCCTCGCCGGTCTTGACGTCGATCGTGGCCAGCGCCCTGGGAACGGTGGAGATCGGCTTCATCGCGGCGCTGACCCGCAGGATCTCGCCGTTGGTCATGCCGCCTTCGAGGCCGCCCGCGCGGTTGGTGACGCGGCGCACGCCGTCGGCGGTGGTGTACTCGATCTCGTCGTGGGCGCGGGAGCCGGGCCTGCGCGCGGTCTCGAAGCCGTCGCCGACCGCGACGCCCTTGATCGCCTGGATGCCCATGAGGGCCGCGGCGAGCCTGGAGTCGAGCCGCCGGTCCCAGTGCGTGTAGCTGCCCAGGCCGGGCGGCAGGTTGTAGGCGAGGACCTCGACGACGCCTCCGAGCGTGTCGCCGTCTTTGTGCGCCTTGTCGATCACGGCGACCATCGCGGCGCTGCCCTCGGGGTCGGCGCAGCGGACCGGGTCGGCGTCGATCCTGGCCAGGTCGCCCGGGCCGGGCAGGGTCTCGGCCGGGGTGCGCGCGCCGCCGATCTCGGTGACGTGGCTGACGATGTCGACGCCGAGCGCCTGCTTCAGGAACCGCCGGGCGACCTCGCCCAGCGCCACCCGCGCCGCCGTCTCGCGGGCGCTGGCCCGGTCGAGGACGTTACGGGCGTCGTCGAAGCCGTACTTCTGCATGCCCGCGAGGTCGGCGTGCCCGGGACGGGGGCGGGACCTGGGGGCGTTGCGGGCCAGGCCCTCCAGCTCGGCCGGGTCGACCGGGTCGGCCGCCATGACCTTCTCCCACTTGGGCCACTCCGTGTTGCCGACCCTGATCGCGACCGGGCTGCCCATCGTGCGCCCGTGCCGGACGCCGCCGGCGATCGTCACCTCGTCCTGCTCGAACTTCATCCGAGCGCCGCGCCCATAACCGAGCCTGCGGCGGCGCAGTGCCTCGTCGATGGCGGCCGTGGTCACCTCTACCCCGGCCGGCAGGCCTTCGAGGATGGCGACGAGTTCGGGCCCGTGGGACTCTCCGGCGGTCAACCAGCGCAACATGCGTACAAGTCTTCCATGTACGGCCCAGTGAGATGTCCCTCGATCACCATCCGAGACAGAGTGTCGGGAGGGTGCCGAGCAGCATGAAGGTGCCGAAGGGGAACTCGGTGTGCCGGGTGGCCCGCCCGGTGGCCAGCAGGCAGAGCGCGTAGAGGGCGCCGAGCAGTTGCCCGCAGAAGGCCGCCACGACCAGGGCCTGCCAGCTCAGCGCGGCGGTCGCCATGCCGATCAGCCCGGCGATCTTGACGTCGCCGAGCCCCATCGCCTCCGGTCTGGCGAGCCACAGCAGCGCGTACACCGCCGTCAGCGCCGCCCCGCCGGCCAGCGCCCTGGGCAGCTCCCCTGTGGGGAGCAGCGCCACCGCCATGATCGGGTACGCCGGTAGCGTGATCGCGTCGGGCAGCGTGCTGGTCCGCCAGTCGATGACGGCCAGCGCCACGGCGATCACGGCGAAGCACACGTACGGCGGCCCGGCCCGCCACCCGCCAGCGCGGCCACGGCGGCGCTGACCAGCTCCAGCGCCGGCCAGGGGCGGGCGAGAGCGGGCTCGCCGGAGTAGGAGGCGGCCAGTGCCCTGATGCGGTCTCCGCAGACGAGGCCGGCCAGCGCCATGAGTGCCACCACCCGGCCGACGCTAACCGCGCCCGCGGGCCGCCCGCGCCCGGCCATGCACAGCGGGTATGGGACGGTCAGCGCTTCCTGGAGAACCAGCGGCGCTTGCGCGGCGGGGCCTCCTCCACCTTGGCCACGGTCACGCCGGCCAGCTCGCTCACCGTCCCCGACTCGACCGCGGCCAGCGCCGCCAGCACCTCGCCCTCGATCACGAACTGCACCGGCCCCGCCACGTCCACCACGACCGCCGCCGCCCGCTCCTGCACGGCCGCCTGGCAGACCTGCAGCGTGGTCGCCTGGATCGGGCGCGCGTCGGGCCGCCACCTGGTCATCGCCTGCGTGCCGGTGAACGCGAGCACCGCCTGCCTGCCGTCCTGCCCGACGAGCTTGGGCAGGGCCATCTCGCTCTCCTTCTCCTGCCGCAGCCCGTGCTCCCCCACCTCGGACTCGGTCAGCAACGCGACCACGGGCACCAGCAGGCGGGCGCCGCCGAGCGCGTTCAGCACCTCGGCGGGGCCGGCCGTGCCCTCCTGGTAGGCGGCCAGGGCGGCGGCGACGGCGGGGGCGGCGCCGCCGTCGTCGTTCGGATCAAGGGGTCGCGGGATGCTCGGCACAACGTCCGAGACTACCGGCGCCGGCCACCGCCCCCGATCCCGGCCACGTTCCTGGTCATGTTCCTGGTCACTCGCGTTCGTCCCCGTCCCCGAGCCTGGCCCGGATCGTGTGGATCGCCGCCGTCAGCACGGGCGGCACGGTGATGGCGATCACGACGGCGTCGGCGAGCCGGTCGGCCGCCGCGTCCAGTACGAGCCAGCCGAGCAGCGGCGCGAGCAGGGCCCACGCCCGCAGATCCGACCGCACGACCCACCGCAGAAGGCGCACCGCCGGGGGTGCGCCGCGCGGAAGGGCTTCGTGCCGGCGGAGCGTCAGCGCCATCCGCGGCATGCCGGCCAGCAGCCGGAACGCGAACCGTGACCGGGCTCTGCCGCCGGGCAGCGCGAGCAGCTCGCCCAGCCATTCCTCCACCCACCTGGCCCGCGCCACCGGCGGCAGCAGGATCGCGCCCGCGGCGACGACCCCGAAGGAGACGTGCGCGCCGCCGAGCCCGGACAGGTTCGCCAGAGCCAGCCGCCGCAGCTCCTCCTCGACCTGCCGCAGCCCCAGGCGGGCCGCTACGGGAGCGACGACCTCCAGGTTCTCCCGCGAGTTCACCCGCTGCCTGGCCTCGGGCAGGCCCCGGATCGTGCGCTGGTTGTGCAGCCGGTCCGCGAGCTTGAGCGTGAGCACGCGCTCGTCCATCGAGGTCGCCCAGTCGGGCGGCCGGCACCTGTCGTCATCGAGCCGCTCCAGGCCGCGCAGCAGGCCGATGATCACCGAGCCGAACTCGGCGGCCAGTTCCTCAGGCGGGCAGGCGGTGTCCGGCAGCACGTCGTGGAGCAGCGCCGCGCAGAGCAGCTCGTGGTCCATGCGCAGCTCGGCCAGGATCACCGCGACGGCGACCGGATGGGTGATGTAGGGGCTCCCGTCGCGGCGGAACTGCCCGTCGTGCCAGCGGGCGGCCACCTCGTACGCCCGCCGCACCAGCCGCACCTGCTCGTCGGCCGGCGCACCCTCGAGGACCCGCAACAGAGGCTGGAGATGATCGCTCACGACAACCCCACCACCCATCCCGGCACCCGCTGCCGCCGCGACCGGTAAGCCTTGGCGATCGCCTCGCGCGCCTGCTCGGCCCCGTCCGTGGTGATCCGGTAGTAGCGGCGCCGCGGGCGCCCCTCCGTGACGTGCGTCTCCGGCTCCTCCCACCGGCTCTCCACCCACCCGGCCTGCTCCAGCCGCGCCAGGATCGGGTAGAGCGTGCCGCTGGGCAGCCCGGCGAGCTCGCACAGCTCCAGCCCGTAGCGCTCGCGCTCGGGGGCGGTGAGCAGGGCGCGGAGCACCGCCTGCGTGGGCATCGTCATCCTCAGGCGGTCCTGCATGTGTCGAACTCTACATAGGTAGATGGACGCGCACCGTCACCCAAGGGTGCGAGCCGTGTGGCTCGCGCTCCCTCACCCCAGGTCGGCAATGGCGGCCACCGGCCCGCCGCCGGACGGCCCCTGGTGCACGGCCGCGACCGACACGAACACCGCCGGATCCCCCGTGACCGACGCGGCCACTCCGCCCACGGCCGCCTTGATCTGCCGGTGCCAGTGCACGTCGGAGTCGTCCAGCATGATGTTGCGCCGGCCGCGCACCCGCCCGGACGGGTCGGCCTCGCACTTCATGAAGACGTTCACGAGCCGCCCGCCGAGGTCCGACGGGTGGGGGCGGTCGGGCAGCGGGAGGCCGGCGTCGCGGATGGCCTCCCAGATGCCGTCGGCGTCGAGGGCGTCCTTCATGACGCTGTGGCCGATGCGGTAGCGCCCGCCGATGCCCCGGACGTTCCCCACGAGCACGATCTGCGCGCGGTCCAGCTCGACCCCGGACGAGCAGGAGGCGACGGACGAGTACAGCGACAGGTCCTTGTGGATCTGCTCGGCGGCCGGCATCTCGATCTCGCCGAGGGCGACCGCGATGCCGAGGGCGGTGGTGGAGTTGGACAGGTCCATGGAGGGGCCGGTCTCCTCGATGGCGGTGTCCTGGCCGCGGCTCTTGGCGTCGGTGATGGTGGCCAGGGTGAGCAGCGGCGTCTTGGTCTGGACGTAGTGCACGTCGCGCGGGTCGTCGATGCCGGCGATCTTCATGGCCTCACGGACGCCGGCGGCGACCTTCTCGACCATGGCGGGCCGGCCGATGTCCTCGGGGAGGATGACCTCGCTCATGGCGACGCCGACGGACAGGCGGGGCTCCTCGGAGGCGGGCGCGTCGGCCGTGGTGGCGAAGATGGTGGCGTGCGGGCTGAGGATGCCGTCGGTGCCGCCGGACCAGACGAGCGGCACGCTGTCGGGCGAGGGGTGCCCGTGCTCGGCCAGGACCTCGCGGAAGGCGCGGTCGGCGAGGATGCGGGTGTAGTCGTTGACGCCGCCGTTGCCCTCGGTCTTGCCGATGACGGCCAGCACCCGCTCCGCCTCGATGACGCCGTCGGCGATGAGCCTGGACAGGCCGGAGGCGTCGGTGACGCTCTCGATCGGCACCTTGCGCACTTCGATCGGGTCCGGCATGCCTTGCCCTTTCTGCTGGTGGCGGGTCCCCACGCTACCGAGCGGGTCTGCGGGGTTCATGGTCAATGTGTGCCCATGAAGCCCGGCGGTGATGTCAAGGTGCGCTCAGCGCTCTCATAGGGTCGGGGCTCTCATAAGGTCGGGGCTCTCATAGGGTCGGGCTGTGATTCGCGAAGCACACGTCAACGGGATCAGGCTCGTGTACCGGGAGGAAGGCGACCCCGCCGCTCCTGCGCTGGTGCTGCTCCACGGGCGCACCGCCGACCACAACGACTGGAACGGCATCACGCAGCACTTCGCGGCCCGCCATCACGTGCTCGCGCCGGACCTGCGGGGCCACGGGGCCAGCGACCGTCCGGGCTCGTACCCGCTGCCGGAGATGGCGGCGGACGTCGTGGCGCTGCTCGGCCACCTGAGCGTGGAACGGGTCCGGCTGGTCGGGCACTCGCTCGGCGCCGTGGTCGCCGCCCACGTGGCGATGGGCCGTCCGGACCTGATCGAGCGGCTCGTCCTGGAGGACCCGCCGCCCGCGTACCCGATCAAGGGGCGCCCGCCGATCGTGGAGGACGGGCCGGCCGCCTTCGACTGGCGGATGATGCACGACACCGAGCGGCAGCTCATCGACCCCGATCCCGCCTACGTCGAGGGGCTCGCGCGGATCACGGCGCCGACGCTGGTGCTGTCGGGGACGCGCAGCCCGTTCGAGCCGGACCTGGCGGAGCGCGTCCCGGGCGCGGAGCTGGTGCGGGTCGAGGCGGGGCACCTGGTGCACATGGACGCCCGCAAGGAGTTCCTGCGCGTGGTGGACGCGTTCCTCGAACAGGGCGCCCCGCACCTGACGAAAAGGACTTCGCCGGGGCAAACGTGACCTTAACGTCATAAAGATCCGCAAAGGTGGAGGGGTGCTTACCAGGCTCAGCGATCTTGTGAAGGAACGGCTGGGCACGTTCGGCCTGACGGCCCCGTCGATCGCGCAGTGCGCGGTGGGCTCCGCCCTGGCCTGGACCGCCGCCATCGAGCTGCTCGGCCACCCCCGCCCGTTCTTCGCCCCCATCTCCGTGCTGATCTGCGTCGGCGTCGGTCTGGGGCAGCGGCTGCGGCGGGTCGTCGAGCTGGTCGTCGGGGTCAGCCTCGGCGTCGGCGTCGGCGACCTGCTGGTGTCGTGGATCGGCTCGGGCGCCTGGCAGCTCGCCCTGGTGGTCGGGCTGGCCATGACGGTGGCCGTGCTGCTCAACAGCGGAGCCCTGTTCGTGGCGCAGGCGGGCTCGTCGGCCGTGCTGGTGGCGACCCTGGTGCCGGGCGACGGGGCCGGCGGCCTCGACCGCATGGCCGACGCGCTCACCGGCGGCGTCATCGGGATCGCGGCGGTGGCGCTGCTGCCCGCCAGCCCGTTCACGATCGCGGCCAAGCACCTGTCGGGGGTGCTCGACGCGCTGTCCACCGTGCTGGAGCGGGCGGCCGAGGCCATCGAGAAGCGCGACGCGGACCTGGCCGCCGAAGCGCTGGAGGAGGCGCGTACGACGCAGGCGGCGGTGGAGGAGTTCGAGGCGGCGCTGGAGACCAGCAAGGAGATCACGATGATCTCGCCGCTGCACTGGCACCGGCGCGCCCGCCTGGCCCGCTACGAGACCGCCGCCGTGCCGGTGGACCTGGCGCTGCGCAACGCCAGGGTGCTGTGCAGGCGCACCCTGGCCTCGCTGGGCGAGTCGAGCCCGCCGCCGGCCGCGCTGGCGGAGGCGATGCGCGAGGTGTCGGAGGCGGCGCTGCTGCTGCAGCTGGAGCTCGGCGCCGGCCGGGAGCCGGCCCTGGCCCGTCAGGCGCTGCTGGCGGTGGCCGCCAGGGAACGGCCGGACGGGCTGGGCTTCTCGGCCCACGTGATCATCGCGCAGCTCCGTTCCGTGGTGGTGGACCTGCTGCAGGCGACGGGGATGGAGCACGAGGAGGCCACGGCGGCGCTGACGCCACTGGACGAGGCGGGCGTGAGCGAGCGGCCCGCGCGCTGAACCCGGGCCTCAGCCTGGGTGCGTTCCTCCTAGGAGTTTCTCACCTCTCCCTCGGCCGCGCCGGCCTGGGCAGACTCGTCCCGACCAGCACCCCGGGACGACGGAGGTTCCCATGATCGGCAGAATGCTGCTCACCCTCGGCCTGCTCACCACGACGACCGGCTCGGGCGGCGCCCCGCACCCGTACGTCGGCATGTGGGTCACCGCCGACGGCCGGATCCGGCAGGAGCTGCTGCCCGACGGCCGGTACGAGGAGGCGCGCGACGGCCGGGAGCGCGCCTACACCGGCCGGTACACCGTCACCGGCTCCCACCTCGACTACTTCGACGACGCCGGCTTCACCGCCACCGGGGACGTCCGTGACGGCGTGCTCTACCACGAGCACCTGGTGCTCTACCGGGAGCGGTGATCAGCGGCGCGGGACGAGGTGGAAGAAGGAGCCGTCCATGGGGCCGAGGTCGGCGCGGGAGATCTCGTCCAGCCGGGCCCGGGCTGCCTCGGGCAGGTCGAGGTCGAAGGCTTCCAGGTTCTCGCGCAACTGCTCGACCGTACGGGGGCCGAGCAGCACGGACGTCACCCCGGCGCGGCCCGCGACCCAGGCCAGCGCGACCTTGGACGGTGTGGTGCCGAGCTCGGCCGCGACCTGGGAGACGGCCTCGGCGATCTCCAGGTTGCGCTCGGTGAGCAGGGACTCGGCCCACCGGTTCGCGCCGGGCATGGAGTGGCCGAGGAGCCGGCCCATGCGGCTGCCGGCGTCGGGGGCCTGGCCGCGCCGGTAGCGGCCGGCCAGCACGCCGCCCCGAGCGTCCCGTACGCGACGACGCCGAGGCCGTGCCGCTCGCACGCCGACAGGATCTCGGCCTCGATGACCCGCTGGACCAGGGAGTACTGCGGCTGGAGGCTGACGAGCGGGGTGCCGCCGACGCGGGCGGCGGCCCATTGCGCCTCGACGATCTGGGTGGCGGTGAAGTTGGAGCAGCCGAGGTAGCGGACCTTGCCCGCCTTGACGAAGCCGTCGAGCGTGGCCATGGTCTCCTCGATGGGCGTCGAGGGATCCCACTGGTGGCACTGGTAGAGGTCGATGTAGTCGGTGCCGAGCCGGCGCAGGCTGGCGTCGAGGGCCCGGGTGAGGTGGCGGCGCGACAGGCCGCGCCCTTCGGTGCCGACGGGCATGGCGCCCTTGGTGGCCAGCACCATCCACTCGCGCCGGCCTTTCAGCGCGCGGCCGACTATCTCCTCGGTCTCGCCCCGGTGGTACAGGTCGGCGGTGTCGATGAAGTTCCCGCCCGCCTCGGCGAACGCGTCGATGATCCGCCCGGCCTCGGCCTCGTCGCTGGCGGCCAGGCCGTGCTCGGTGCCGAAGTTCATCGTGCCCAGGCAGGCGCGGGAGACGCGCAGGCCGGAGTGTCCCAGGTTCACGTGGTCCATGAGGGGATCCCCTACAATCGGAATGCTTGTTCCGGATGGACGATACGGAACACTTGTTCCGGATGTCAATGAGGAGTGATGGCGATGATGCGCGCCGACGCGCGACGCAACCGTGCCCGCGTGCTGGACGCCGCCGAGACGGTGCTGGCCAGGGACGGCCTGGCCGCGTCGATGCGCGAGATCGCCGAGGTGGCCGGGGTCGGGGTCGGCACGATCTACCGGCAGTTCCCCACCAAGGAGGCGCTGTATCAGGCCATCGTGGAGGACCGGATGCGGCGGCTGGCCGACCGGGCCGGCGAGCTGGCCACGGCCGAGGATCCGGGGGCGGCGTTCTTCGAGTACTTCACCACGATCGTGGCCGACTCGACGATGAAGAAGGTGCTGGTGGACGCGCTGGCGGTGGCCGGCATCGACGCCAAGGCGGGCTCCCCCGACATCAAGGGAGCGATCGAGACGCTGCTGACGCGGGCGCAGCGGGCCGGGGCGGTGCGCGGCGACGTGGGCATGGAGGAGCTGCTGGCGCTGCTGAGCGCCGCGTGCCTGGCCGCGCAGCACCACCACTGGGACGAGGGCCTGCGCACGCGCACGCTGGCGGTCGTCTTCGACGGCCTCCGCCCGGCGCGGGGAGAGGCGGCGCACGTCTAGAGTGCGCCGGGTGGGAGATCTGTACGAGCTGGCGCTGTCCCTCGACCTCACCGCCGCCGTCACCGACGACGAGCTGGCCGAGCTGCGCTGGCACCTCGGCCAGGGCCCGCTGCCCGGGCGGCTGCCGATCGGCAGCGACCAGTACGCCGTGACCTACCCCCTCGGCGACCCCGACGACCCCGCCTGCGAGTGGATCACCGACGACCCGGAGCCCCTGTTCGCCCGGCGCGGCCCCGCCTGGCAGGTGGGCGGGGCCCTCGTGGCCGAGCTGGTCCGCCGGGAGCCGGCCGGCTGGGCGCTGACGGTCCGCCACACCGTCCATCCCGACCAGTTCTACTGGGTGAGAACCCTGCTCGGCTGGCTCGGCCGCCACTCGGCCGGCCCCGGCCCGTTCGTCGGCTACCTGCGCTTCGGCGAGAGCACCCGGATCGACCCGCTCCTCGTGGAGGACGGGCGGATCCGGATGCCGGCGGACGTCGTCGCGCACACCCCGTACTGGCAGGGCGACTGAGTCAGGAGGACAGCCGCTTCAGCCGCGCCACCGCCTCGTCGATGACCTCCTCCTTCTTGCAGAAGGCGAACCGGACGAAGTGCCGCCCCCGCTCGGCGTGGTCGTAGAACACCTGCGTGGGGATGGCCACCACCCCGGCCAGCTCGGGCAGCCGCCGCGTCAGCTCCAGCCCGTCGGTGAAGCCGAGCGGCCGGATGTCGGTCTGGACGAAGTACGTGCCCGCGGGCCGCAGCACCGAGAACCCGGCGGCCGACAGCCCCTCCATCAGCCGGTCGCGTTTGTCCTGCAGCCCGGCCCCGAGCGCGGCCACCCACTCCATCTCGTGCCGCAGCCCGTAGGCGACGGCGAGCTGCCAGGGCGCGCTCGCCGTGAACGTGAGGAACTGCTTGACCGTCTGCACCGCCGTGACCAGCGCGGGCGGCGCGCACACCCAGCCGGTCTTCCACCCGGTGACGGAGAACGTCTTGCCCGCCGACGAGATCATCACCGTGCGCTCGCGCATGCCGGGCAGCGTGGCCATCGGCACGTGCTCGACCCCGTCGAAGGTGAGGTGCTCGTACACCTCGTCGGTGATCGCGATCAGCCCGCGCTCCTGGCACAGCTCGGCGATGACGGTCAGCTCGTCGCGGGTGAAGACCGTGCCGGTGGGGTTGTGCGGGGAGTTGACGAGGATGGCGCGGGTGCGCGGGGTGACGGCGGCGCGCAGCTCGTCGGGGTCGAAGGTGAAGCGGCCCTCGACGGGCCTGAGCGTGACCGCCACCAGCTTGGCCTGCGCCAGGGCGATCGAGGCGGCGTAGGAGTCGTAGTAGGGCTCGAAGGCGATCACCTCGTCGCCCGGCTCGCACAGCGCGAGCACGCTCGCCGCCACGGCCTCGGTGGCGCCCACGGTGACCAGGACCTCGCCCACCGGGTCGTAGGCGAGCCCGTAGTGCGCCGCGCGGTGCTCCGACACGGCCTGCCGCAGCTCCAGCACGCCGGGCCCCGGCGGGTACTGGTTGGCGCCGGCGCCGATGGCCTGGACGGCGCGGTCGAGCATCGCGGCCGGCCCGTCGGTGTCGGGGAAGCCCTGGCCGAGGTTGATCGCTCCGGTCTGGACGGCGAGCGCGCTCATCTCCGCGAAAATGGTCGTGCCGAAGGCACGCATCCTGCTGACAAGTGGTTCGGTCACGGCCCCACACTATTAGTCTCGTCCCGTGATCATTCGGGTCGTGCTCGCCCTCGCCCTGTCCGCGCCTCCCGTCCTGTCCCCCGCGACCGCGCCGGGGGTCCCCTGCCCTGTCCCCATGCCCGACCACACGACCTGCGGTTTCCTGGAGGTTCCCGAGCGCAGGGACGCCCCCGAGCGCAAGATCAAGGTCGGGTACGCCGTGCACCTCTCGACGGCCCCCGGCCGCAGGCCCGACCCCGTGGTCTACATGAGCGGCGGCCCCGGGTCGGCGTCGATGCAGCTCACGGGGTTCCTGAGCCAGATGTTCCCCGACCGTGACGTGGTCACCGTGGAGCAGCGCGGCAGCAAGTACTCCCAGCCCGTGCTGGCCTGCCCGGAGACGGCGCAGGCGCTGCTCGGCCGCCTGCGTCAGCCGCCCGCCGACGTGGGCGCCGCCGCCGTCCGCTGCCGCGACCGGCTCGCCGAGCAGGGGATCGACCTGCGCGGGTACACCACGAAGGAGATCGCGGCCGACGTCGTCGCGTTACGGGAGCGGCTCGGCTACAAGTCATGGAACCTGTTCGGCGTCAGCTACTCCACCCGCGTGATGGCGGACGTCGCCGCGGCCGACCCCGAGGGGGTGCGGTCGGTGCTGCTCGACTCGTACCTGCCCGCCGGCGTCGCCTGGTACGACGACGCCGCCAGGAACCTGGGCGACACGATGGCGCTACTGGGCGTGCGCGACCGGTTCGAGGAGATGCGGGCGCGGCTCAACCGGTCGCCCGCCCGGGTGCCGACGATGGACCCGCTGGCCGGCAGGGAGTTCACGGCCCGGATGAGCGGCGACGACGTGGCGGCGATCCTGGCGGAGGCGCTGCACGAGGCGGAGGTCGCCGCGGTGGCGCCGGCCATGGTGACCGCGCTGGCGCGGGGGCACGACGAGGTGCTGCGCCCGCTGGCGGACGCCGTCGGCGGGGGGCTGGTCTCGCACGAGTTCGGGCTGTACCACGCGGTGCAGTGCCAGGACGAGGTCCCGTTCAACACCTTCGCCACCGGCTCCCGGCTCTTCACCATCAACGCCGACAAGGCGGTGTGCGACGCCTGGAAACTGCCCAAGGCCGCACCGGCGAACCCGCCCGCCGTGCAGGCGCCCGTCTACGTCGCCGGCGGTCAGTACGACCCCACGACACCCCCGAGAACCGCGAAGCCCGCCGCCGAGGCGCTGCCGAACGCCCGCTTCCAGGAGTTCCCCCGCCAGTCCCACGCCCTCTTCCTGTCGAGCCCCTGCGCCCGCCGGCAGATGGCCGCGTTCGTCGCCGACCCCGCCCGCCCGTCCGGCTCCCCCTGCCAGGACCCGGACCACTCCATCAAGGCGGACGACCTGCACCCGACCGGCGCCCCGTACCAGATCTCCGGCACGCCGTGGCTGGCCGCGCCGCTCGCCCTGTTCGCGCTCGCCAGCCTGGTCCAGCTCGTCGCGGGCGCGCTCAAGGGCAGGGGCCTGGCCGCGTTCGGCGGGCTGGCCGGCGTGGCGTTCACCGGCCTCGTCGTCCAGTCCGTCCTGTCGATGATGAACGAGAACGAGACGGCGCTGGCCGTCGGCCTGCCCGCCCTGGCCGTGCCCTACTCGGCGCTGGCCGTGGCATCGGCCGTGCTCACCGGCGCCGTGCTGATCCGCCGCCGGCGGTGGCCGCAGCTCGCGGCGGCCGTCGTCAGCGCCGCTTTCCTCGTATGGTGGTTCTTCTGGGCACTGTAAGGACGGGCACCGTAAGAACACGCATCCACGAACTCGACGCCCTGCGCGGCTTCGCGGTGGGCGGCATCATGCTGGTCAACACCTGGCAGCACGTCGAGATCAAGAAGACGCACCCGGTGGGGCTCGACTGGCTCATCGAGGGCCTGTTCCAGAGCCGGTTCTATCCGATCTTCTCGTTGCTGTTCGGCATCAGCTTCCTGCTGTTCCTGCGCGGCAACAGCCGCTGGGCGCTGCTGAGCAGGCTCTTCTGGCTGTTCTGCTTCGGGATGATCCAGCACCAGTTCTACGAGGGCGAGGTGCTGACCGACTACGCCTTCTACGGCGCGCTGGTGCTGCTGCCCGCCTCGTTCCTGCCGCCCGGCCTGCCCGTGCTGCTGCTGGGCCTGGTGGGGGTCGGGTGGGCGGTACATCCCGCCGTGGGCGGCGGGCCGTTGCTGATCCCGGGCCTGTTCCTGGTCGGCATGGGCCTGTGGCAGCTGCGTCCGCCCCGGTCGCTGCTGCTGCCCGGGTTCGCGGCCGCCGCGCTGGCCACGCTCCTGCTGACGGCGGCCTGGACGAGCACGCACGACTGGACGGTCTACAGCGTGGCCGCCCTGGCGGGCGCGGCGGCGTACGCGCTGGGCCTGCTGCTGATCCTGCGGCCGAAGCTGTCGGCGGTGCTGGAGCCGCTGGGCAGGATGGCGCTGACGAACTACGTGTCGGGAACGGCGATCATCGCCCTGGCCCTGCCGCTGCTGGAGGCCGACCGCACCCGCTGGTCGGTCGTGGGGCTGACGGTCGTCACGCTGGTCGCGCAGGCCCTGTTCAGCAGGTGGTGGCTGTCGGCCTTCAGGTACGGGCCGCTCGAATGGATATGGCGCTGCCTGACCTGGTTTCGAGTGGTGCCCAACCGGTTAAAGTCGGGCCGTGACGAGAATCGCCCTCTGCCAGATCCCGGTCTCCCCTGACCCCGCCGCCAATCTGAAGAGGGTCAGGGAGGCGCTCGCGTCCGCCGAGGGCGCCGACCTGGCGATCTTCCCCGAGGCCACGCTCACCCGCTACGGCCGGCGCATCACCACGCTGGCCGAGCCGCTCGACGGGCCGTTCGTGTCCGGGCTGGCCGACGCGGCCCGCGAGCACGGGCTGGCGGTGATCGCGGGCGTGTTCGAGCCCGGCGACGACCGGGTGCACAACACCGCCGTCGCGATCGACGCCCGGGGCGAGCTGAAGGCGGCCTACCGGAAGATCCACCTGTTCGACTCGTTCGGCGCGAAGGAGTCCGACCTCGTCGCGCCGGGCGCCGAGCCCGCCGTGGTGGAGCTGGCCGGCCTCAGGGTGGGCCTGATCACCTGCTACGACGTGCGCTTCCCCGAGCTGGCCAGGGCGCTGGTCGACAAGGGCGCCGAGCTGTTCGCGGTGATCGCCGCGTGGGGGTCGGGCCCCCTCAAGGAGGACCACTGGGTCACCCTGGTCAGGGCGCGGGCGCTGGAGAACACCATGTGGACCGCCGCCGTCGGCCAGGCGCCCAACCCGGCGGAGTCGTCCGACGGGTTCGGGGTGGGCCGCAGCATGCTGGTCGACCCGCTCGGCGTCGTCCGCTCCGACCTGGGCACCGGCCCCGGCGTGCGGGTCGTCGAGGTCGACCGGGAGTGGACGGCCACCGCCAGGGCGATGCTGCCCTGCCTCGAACACCGCGTGCTGTGACCCCCGCGCGGTCCACGCCGGGGTCAAGCGATCGTAAAGTAGGACTGTGAGCGGAACGCAGATGCAGAAGGTGGTCCCGCCGCGTCTGCTCGTGCCATACCTGTCGGGCAAGCGCACGGTCATCTCGGGCTACGTCTACCGAGTGCAGGATTGCGTCAGGCTGACCACCCCTGAGGCCCTCTACTACGGGCTCGACCTGTCCTTCGACGGCTCCGAGCTGTTCGCCGAGGTGCCCGAGCTCTATGTCATGCGCTGGTTCGCCCGCGACGTCGACACCTACGCGGTGCCGTACGGGCCGCACATGGGCGGCGACTGGAGCGACGCGCCGCCGTTCGCCGGAAACGGGTTCACCACCTCCTCCGAGCACGTGGTGCCGCAGTTCCACACCGTCCCGATGCCGATCCCGGCGGGGGCGGAGATCGTGCACCTCACGGGCGAGGGCGAGCGGCCCTTCGCCGCGTACGACGGGCTGACCTGGCGGCCCGCCGCATGAGCGACGACATCGCACCGGTCGCCTCCGGCTTCGTGGCCCGCTACGGCGAGCGCACGCTCCCCGCCGCGCTCGGCCCCGACAACGACCAGGTGGTGCTGTTCAGCGAGACGGAGCTGGAGGGCTTCGAGGCCGTCTCCGGCTACTGGCGGCGCGTGGTGCCCAGGTCGCAGGTCGAGTGGCTGGTGCTCATCCGCACCGTGGGCGCGTTCGGCGGCGAGCCGTGCATCGTCCTCGACGAGGACGACGACGGCCTGCACATCGCCTACACCGGGCACAGCGGCATGAAGGCCGAGGCGCTGGGCTACTGGATGGTCGACCACGGCGCCTACGAGGTCGTGGTGCCGCGCGAGGAGGTCTTCTCCATCCGCGTCGAAAGGATCCCGGTCCCCTAAGTCAACGATCGGCGCGTCCGCGTGTCTTTAGGGATGTGACCGAAACAGCGACCATGGCGCAGCCGTCGTTCGCCGAGCTGTTCGCGGCCCAGTACCACTCCCTGGTACGCCTGGCCGGGCTGCTCGGCGCGGACGATCCTGAGGACATCGCCCAGGAGGCGTTCGCCCGGCTGCACTCGCGGCGGTTGCGCGACGACGGGGCCGCGATGGCCTACCTCCGCGCGACCGTCTGCAACCTGACCCGTAACCGCCTGCGGCATTTGCGCCTCGTCCGGCTGCGCCGCCCCGACCCTCCCGAGCCCGTCCGCAGCAGCGAGCACACCGTGCTCGTCTCCGAGGAGCACCGCGAGCTGCTCGCGGCCGTGGACCGGCTGCCGCGCCGCCAGCGCGAGGCGCTCGTCCTGCGGTACTGGCTGGACCTGTCGGAGCGCGAGATCGCCGACGCCATGGGCGTCTCGCCCGGATCGGTGAAGACCCACGCCAGCAGGGGCCTGGCGGCCCTGGGCCGGGCGCTGAAGGAGGAGGAGCGGTGAACCACCTGGAAGAGCGCCTGCGGGCGGCGTTCGACGCCCGTGCCCAGACCTACGACACCAGCCCCGACGCGTGGCTGCGGGTGCGCGAGCGCCGGCCGCGCCGCCACCGCGCGCTGCGGCTGGCGGCGGCCGCGCTGCCGGTGGCGCTGCTGGCCGTGTTCGTTCCCGTCCTGCTCAACGGGGGCCTGGGCAGGAACACCGCGGCCGACGCCGACGCCCTCTACCAGCGGCTGATGCAGGACAGGACCCCGGCCGGGGAGCAGCTCACCGTGGACAACCCGTCGGAGGGCAAGCCGCTGCGGCTCTGGTTCGCCAGGGCGAAGCAGGGGCATCCGGAGCTGTGCTACGTGCTGGAGCGGGCCGCCGCGGAGCCGTACGGGAGCTGCTCCGCCGTCACGGAGGAGGCCGACGCGGAGGCGTGGTTCGCCGGCAGCACGCTGCGCGACGGGGCGCGGGACGCGCTGGACTGGGGCGTGGCGCTCCAGGACGTCGGCGGGATCACCGGGGTGGCCGAGGACGGGCGGCGGGTGCCCGGCACGGTGCTGCGGCCGGCGGGGGCGCCGTACGCGATCTGGACCGTGACCTACCCCGCCCGGCAGGCCATGTCGGGGATCGAGGTCTCGGACGGCGCCGGCCGCGCGATCGGGACGACCTCCCGCGCGCTGATGGAGGGCCAGGAGCCGGGCGAGCTCCTGGGCGCGCCCCTCGACCTGCCCGCCGGGGTCACCGTGGACGCGTGGCGGACGCCGCAGGAGACCACGATCAGGTGGACGCGGCACGGCACCCACCTGTTCTCCTCGACCCCCAGGCTCGACCAGCCGGTGTTCGCGACGCAGAGCGAGAACCTGATCACGGGCCTGGCCCGCGGGAACGTCGCCAGGGTCGCGTTCGTCTTCGCCGGCGGGACGACGGCCGAGGCCGAGACCCGGCCGGACCCGTGGGGCCTGGGCGTCACGCTGTTCGCCGTGGACGACCCGACGCGGGATCCGGCCGACCGCTTCGCCACCGTCGCCTACGACGCGTCGGGCGCGCAGCTCTGGCGCGGGGAGCCCGAGAGCACCGACCCGCTGAACAACTTCCCGCCGGTCGGCGAGGTGATGACCATCCCGGGCGCCGGGGACGCGGACAACCCGGTGCACGCCTGGTTCGCCAACATCCCCATGAAGGGCGGCCGCAAGGACATGGTCACGCTGTGCAAGTCGGGCGGACTGTCCGCCTGGGGCGGGACGGGTCCGAGCTGCTCAGGCGGCGCCCTGACGAACCCGTTCACCGCCCACAAGCTGACCACCTACCTGCCGGAGCCGGGCACGGTCACCTACCTCGGGGTGGCGAACGAGAAGTGGGAGTCGGTGACGGCGGTGCTCTCCGACGGGCGCCGCGTCCCCGCCGCGTTCCTGCGCGGCGCCGGCACCCCGGCGGCGATCTGGCACGTCACGATCCCGAACGGCGACGTGGTCGTCTCCGGCTTCACCATGAAGCCGAAGGACGGGCCGCTGGAGCGGCACCCGGAGCCGGACCGGACCTGCGGGCGCCGGGCCGTGAGCGCCGACGCGGGCCCCCAGCCGCTCGCGGCGGGCCTGAGCGCCGTCGTGGCCGAGCCGGCCTGCGTGGCCTTCTTCGAGGGCGGCCAGGTGGACACCTCGCTGCCCGGCCCCCTGCCCGGCGAGAAGCTGAGCGACCTGCTCGACGCCCGTCAGCCGGTGCAGTGGCGGCGCGGCACGGCCACCTGGTACGGCTACGCCCTGCCCGGCACGGCCCGCGTCGAGCTCGTCACCTCCAACGGCCGCACCAGCACCGTCGAGGCCGTGCCCGACCGGTTCGGCCAGGGCGTGACGCTGTTCGGCGGGCCGGTCCCCGAGGGCGGCGAGTTCAACGCCGGCACGGTGATCAGGGGGTTCGACGCCGACGGCAAGCAGCTGTGGCGTAACTAGCCGAGGTTGCGGTACCGGGCCTGGCGGGCCGCGAAGCGGTCGGCCGGGCCCACCCGCAGCAGCTGCGCGATCTCGTGCTCCAGCGCCCGCCCCACCCGCTCGCAGAACTGCCGGGGCTCGTAGGCGGCGTCGGGCAGCTCGGGGATCACCCGGTCGACGATGCCGTCGCGGCGCAGGTCGGTGGCGCGGATGTGCTGCGCCTGGGCGATCTCGGGGGCGAAGTCGACCGAGCGGTAGAGGATGGCGGAGGCGCCCTCGGGCGGCAGCGGCGCCAGCCAGGCGTGCTGCGCGCACAGCACCCGGTCGGCGGGCAGCAGCGCCAGCGCCGCGCCGCCCGCGCCCTCGCCGAGCAGCAGGCAGACGGTCGGCGCTTCGAGCATGACCAGCTCGGCCAGGCAGCGGGAGATCTCGGCGGCCAGCCCGCCCTCCTCGGCCGCCTTCGACAGCTCGGAGCCCGCCGAGTCGATCACGGTGACCAGGGGCAGGCCCAGCTCGGCGGCCAGCCGCATGCCGCGCCTGGCCACCCGCAGCCCGGCCGGGCCGAGCGGCGAGCCGGCGCGCTGCAGCCGCCGGTCCTGGCCGAGCACCACGGCCGGCGCGGTGCCGAACCTGGCCAGCGCCAGCAGCAGCCCCGGCTCGTTCTTGCCCTCCCCGGTGCCGCTGAGCCGCGTCACGTCGGTGGCGGCGAGCTTGAGCAGCGTACGCAGGCCGGGCCGGTCGTCGCGGCGGGACCGGGTGATCGCCTCCCACGCCTCCACCGGCCGCAGGTCCTCCTCCGGCGGCTGCCCGGCCTCGATCGCGTCGCGGTCGGCGGCGAGCACGGCCAGCGCCCTGACGGCCGCCTCCCGCGCCTCCTCGGCCGAGACGACCGCATCGAGCAGCCCCTTGGCGTGCAGGTTCTCCGACACCTGCACGCCCTCCGGGAACGGGTAACCGTGCAGCGACTCGAACACGCGCGGCCCGAGGAACCCGATCAGCGCCCCCGGCTCCGCCACCGTGACGTGCCCGAGCGACCCCCACGACGCGAACACCCCGCCCGTCGTCGGATGCCGCAGGTAGACGAGATACGGCAGGCCCACCGCCCGGTACGCCTGGATCGCCGCGGTGATCTTCACCATCTGGACGAACCCGAGCGCGCCTTCCTGCATGCGCGTGCCGCCCGAGGCGGGCAGGGCCAGCAGCGGCAGCCGCTCGCGGGCCGCCCGCTCGGCCGCGCTCACGAACCGCTCGGCCGCCACCACCCCGATCGAGCCCGCCATGAACGAGAACTCGCACGCCACGACGGCCACCCTGCGCCCGTCGAGCAACCCCTCACCGGTGATCACGGCCTCGTCGTAGCCGGACTTGACGCGGGCCGCGGCCAGCTCGTCGGCGTAGGAGGAGCCGGGCTCCGCCGGATCGGCGGGCGGCGCGTCCCACGACTTCCACGACCCCCGGTCGAGGATCGTTTCGATCAGTGTGCGCGCGTCCGGACGGCTCACTATCGCTCCCTAGATGTCAGCCAACGATGCAATGTTGACGCATGAGCGCCCCGGCTGGTGCCATCCGCCGGCGATCATCGTTCGCGCTCTTCCGGCCGGGCGAGCACGGCGTCGTCACCGAGGGGTCCGGGCAAGATCCGACCTCCTCGCGTTCGTGGTGAAAGAACATTCTCTCAGGAGCCCGCCCCCCGTCACCTACCCTGGGTCCAGTGAAAGACCTGGCCTCCCGCATTTCCCGCCTGCGCCCCTCGTGCGGCCCCGTCCGGCTGGTCGCCGTCGACGGGCCCGCCGGGTCCGGCAAGACGACGCTCGCCGGGCGGCTCGCGGCCGAGCTCGGCTGCCAGGTCATCCACAGCGACGACTTCCCCGTCCCCTGGGAGGAGGGGCCCGGCGGCTGGTTCCACGCCCTCGAGGCGCAGGTGCTGCGGCCGCTCCAGCAGGGCCTCCCCGGCGGTTTCCGCAGGTACGACTGGGTGCGCGGGCACTACGCCGAGCAGGTGGAGGTGCCCGTCGCGCCCGTCCTCGTCATCGAGGGCGTCGGGACGGCCCGCGCCTCGGCCGCGGGCCTGCTGGCGTACACGATCTGGGTGGAGGCCGCCGAGCCGGTGCGGCTGCGGCGGGTGCTGGCGCGCGACGGCGCCGCGCTGGAGCCGCGGTGGCGCGAGTGGTTCGCGGCGGAACGGACGTGGTTCGCCGCGGACCGCACCCGCGAGCGAGCCGACCTGGTGATCACGACATGAGGTGCGCGGCGCCGCTCAAGGTCTTTGGGATCAGGACGTGAGGCGGGCGGCGCCGTTCAAGGTCTTGTGATCACGACGTGAGATGGGCGACGTCGTTGAACACGACCAGCTCGCCGCCCGCCCGCCAGACCGACACCGAGGCGTTCAGCACCGGCGCGAACTCCAGCACCGCCGCCAGCTCCGCGTCCGGCCGCCCGTCGAGGACGTGGCGCAGCGCCAGCACCACCGAGTCGTGGGCGACGATCAGCACGCGCCGCCCCGCCGCCCGCCGGTCGAGATCGCCCACGAAGCCGCGCAGCCGCACCACCACGTCGCCCAGCGACTCGCCGCCCGGCGGCCGGTAGGCGTAGGCGCCCTCGGCCTCGCGCCGGGCCAGCTCCTCCGGGTGCCGCTCCCTGATCGCCGCCAGGTTCAGCGGCGCGAACGCGCCCGCCTCCTGGTCCCGCAGCCGCTCGTCCACCGTGACGGGCAGCGGCCCGGCCCCCCACACCTCCTGCGCGATCTTCCAGGTGTCGAGGGCGCGCAGGTACGGCGAGCACCACACCAGCTCCGGCGCCTCTCTCGCCGGCAGCGCCGCCAGCAGCCGGCCCAGCGCCGCCGCCTGCGCCCGGCCCAGCTCCGTCACCGTCACCTCGTCGTCGCCGCGCTCGTAGACCAGCGGCGTCTCCCCGGCCCGCCGGTGCGCCAGGTTCGCCTCGCTCTCGCCGTGACGCACCGCCATGATCCGTTCAGGGCCCATGTCCCCATCCTCACACGGCGGTGATCGTACGGTGGAGGCATGACTTCTGTCGCACTTCTCGGAACAGGGCTCATGGGGCTGCCCATGGGCCGCAACCTCGCCAGGGCCGGCCTGCGCGTGAGCGTGTGGAACCGTACCAGGGACAAGGCCCTGCCCCTTGAGGCCGACGGCGCGGTGGTCGCGCACTCCCCCGCCGAGGCCGTCGAGGGCGCCGACGTGATCCTCACGATGCTCAGCGACGGCGACGCCGTGCACGACGCCGTCACCGCCGCCGCCCCCGTCCTCCGGGCCGGGCAGGTGTGGGCCCAGATGAGCACCGTCGGCCTGGCCGCCACGGACCGGCTCGCCGCCCTCGCGGACCGGCACGGGCTGACGTACGTGGACGCGCCCGTGCAGGGCACCCGGCAGCCTGCCGAGCAGGGCAAGCTCGTCATACTCGCCTCCGGCCCCGACACGGCCCAGGAGGCGCTGGAGCCCGTCTTCGGGGCGCTCGGGCAGCGCACGCTCTGGCTCGGCCCGGCCGGGGCCGGCACGCGGCTCAAGATGGCCACCGTCAGCTACGGCATCTCCCTCACCGCCGTCGTCGCCGAATCGCTCTCGCTCGCCCAGGGCCTCGGGCTCGACCCCGACCTCGTCCGCCAGGTCGTCACGGGCGGCCCCATGGATTCCGCCTACTTCCAGGCCAAGGCGAAGGCCATCCTGGAGGGCGACTTCACCCCCAGCTTCACCGTCCGCAACGCCGAGAAGGACACCCGGCTCATCCACGAGGCCGGCGCGGCCGTGGGGGTCCGGCTCGACGTGGTGGCCGCCGCCGGCGAACGGTTCCGGCGAGCGGAGGCGCAGGGGCACGGGGAGGAGGACATGGCGGCCACGTATTTCGCCAGCTTCGACAAGCCGTAACCGCTAGGGTTTCAGCAGGCCGCCTTCCTACGGGGAGGATGGAAGTGGGCCCGGGTGTACTGCCGGAATTGACAGGAGCCCGGGCTTCGCGCTTTCCAGGTGACTATTCGTGTGCGACCGGGTACAGTGAGAGCAGGCCGCCCTCCTACGGGGGGGATGGAAGTGGGCCCGGGTGACCCGCCGGACGACGGGAGCCCGGGCTTCGCGCTTTCACTGGATCTCTTGTTCCCGCACCAGCATGCCGGCTTCCAACTGGCTCCAGAATCTTGGATCACCACGCTCCGCGAGGACCTTCGCTCCGGCGATAATGTCCGGCAACCACAGCAAGGGCTCCAACACCGGATCGCTCCACGACAGACGCAACCGTGGCGGCATCGCGTGGCGACCTTGCAACGCGACGATCAACTTGCGATCCCGACCGTCGAGCAGACTGTCACGACGCTCGAAGAGCACGTCAACCACATGATGGTCGCCCAACTCCCACAGCAGGCATTCCATACACTTCCGACGCGCTCGTTCCTGGCGCTTCGGATCGAGACCGGTGCCGAGAATGATGATGCCAGTCGGCTGGAGCCCCGCCACCGCCTCGATGAGCTGCGTTCGGCGCTTGTCGTTCTCATCGTGCCAGTGCAGGCGCAGCTGTCGGTGCAGCAACAGCCCGCGCAACTCGGCGCGGTAGTGGTCGGCCTGGTGCGGAGCAACGAGCACGGCCGCCATCAGGTACACGCTTCGCGCGAGCACCATGGACTCATCGACATACGCCGAGAACGGGAGGATCACGAGGGATCATGCTAGCCCTCGCAAACACGAAGCGTGATTAAGTCCTCACAATTCGTCCACCTCCGCATAAGCCCTCCCTCCCGAGAGCTTCGCGTAGCCGGGCCCCCGGTCGAAGAAGCGGTCGGCGGGGGGTCGGAGGCGGGCGCGGAGTTCGGCGGTGCCCTGCTCGTCGATGCGGTCCCCGTCCAAAACCACGCCGTAGTCGCCCAGCGCGCCAGCGATCGACACCTTGCCGTCGCGGACGTCGGCGGCCACGGCGCGCGGGTCTCGGTCGTACGGGGAGCCCCAGCCGCCGCCTCCGGTGGTGCGGATCCTGATGAGGTCGCCGGCCTGCACGGGGTGGTCGTCGACCAGGCCTTCCATTTCCTTGCCGGCGATCTCGACGCGGAAGGGCCGGCCGGCGAGGCCGCCGTTGACGCCCCAGCAGGACAGGATGGAGCGGTCGGCGATCGACATGTACGAGGCGTCGCGCAGCATGCGGATGTGCTTGTCGTAGCCGAGCCCGCCCCTGAACATGCCGGGCCCGCCGGAGTCGCAGGCCAGGGCGAGGCGTTCGACGCGGAAGGGCCAGCGGGCCTCGGCGAACTCGACGGGGATGTTGCGGGAGTCGGGGACGATGTGGATGGTGTCCTCGCCGTCGGCGTACCAGCGGCCGCCGGAGCCGCCGCCGAGGACTTCGCGCATGAGGTACGGCTGCCCGTCGGCGTCGATGCCGTGGACGCCGGTGTAGCGGATGGTCTCCTGGTCGGCGGGCATGCGGCCGCCGGTGGCCTTGGCCAGGACGCCGGCGAGGACGCCGAGCAGGCGCAGGATGACGAACGTTCGGGCGTTGGTGGGAGCGGGGAAGACGGGGGTGAGGAGGGTGCCCTTCTCGGGGAAGATCATTTTGATGAGGGGCACCACTCCCTCGTTCACGTCCAGCTCGGCCATGCGTTCGGGGGTGTCGGCGAGGTTGCGCAGCACCGGGGCGAGCCACTTCTTGAGGAAGACGCCGCCCGCGTAGTCGCCGGCGTGGTTGATGGGGCCCTTGGCCTGGGGTGAGGTGCCGGTGAAGTCGATGGTGAGCGGGGCGTCGGCGGCGTGGTCGACGGTGAGGGTGATGCGCTGGGCGTGCAGGCGGGGCTCGTCCACGCCGTCGTGCTCGGCGTAGTCCTCCCACACGTACGTGCCTTCGGGGATCTTGGCGAGCAGTTCCCTGCGGAAGGTCTCGGTGGTCTTGGCGATGATCGCGTCGAAGCACTCCTCGACGGCCTGCTTGCCGTAGCGGTCGAACAGCTCGCCGAGCCGCCGGGCGCCCATGAGGCAGGCGGAGCATTCGGCGTCGAGGTCGCCGGCGAGGGAGTCGGGCATGCGGGAGTTGCGGGTCATGATCCGCAGCGCGGCCTCGTTGGGCACGCCCTGGTCCCACAGCTTGATCGGCGGGACCATCAGGCCCTCTTCGTAGACGGAGCGGGCGTGCGAGGGCATGGAGCCGGGCACGGAGCCGCCGATGTCGTCGTGGTGGCCGAACGCCTGCACGAAGGCGACGACCTCGCCCTCGTGGAAGACGGGGACGGTGACGCACAGGTCGGGCAGGTGGCCGATGCCGCCTTCTGAGAGGTAGACGTCGTTGTGGAAGTAGACGTCGCCGGGCTTCATGGTCTCGATGGGGAAGTCGCGCACGATCGGCTGGACGAGCGCGCTGTAGGAGCGGCCGGTGAGCTTGCGCAGCCGGGCGTCGTGGATGCCGGCGCGGAAGTCGTGGGCGTCGCGGATCATCGGCGAGCGGGCGGTGCGGGCGATGGCGGTCTCGACCTCCTTCTCGACGGAGGCGAGTGTCCCTTCGACGATCTCCACCAGGATGGGATCAGTCACGACTTATCTCCACATTTCCGTATTCGTCGAGCTTGGCGGTGAAGCCGGGGTGGATCGGGATCGTCGAGCCGTACTCCTCGATCACGGCGGGCCCGTGCACGGTCGCGCCGGGGCCGAGGGCGGCGCGCTGGTGGATCGGGGTGTCGCGGGTCTCGTCGAAGTGCACGGGACGCACCGACGTGGCGCCCTCGCCGGCCTTCTCCAGGCGGCGGATGACCGGGCGGGTGATGGGGCCGATGCCGGAGACGCGCAGGTTCACCCATTCGACGCCGTGGCGCGGGTCGTCGCGGTAGGCGTAGCCGTACAGCTTCTCGTGGGCGTCGTGGAAGCGGGAGAGCACCTCGGCGTGCCAGTCCTCGTCGATCTCGCCCGCCGGGGCGGGCACCCGCACCTCGTACGCCTGGCCGTAGTACCGCAGGTCGGCGCTGCGCTGGTAGACGGGGTCGTCGAAGCCCTCGCGGTCGAGTGCCTCGCCCGCCTGATGCTCCAGGTCGTGGAAGATCTCGACGGCCTTGCCGAGCGAGAGGTCGCGGGTGACGTACGTCCGGACGTAGTCGTTCTTGACGTCCACCGTGAGCAGCCCGAACGCCGAGACGTTGCCGGGGTCGCGCGGGATGAGCACCGACGGCAGGCCGAGGATGTCGATCAGCCGGCACGCCAGCAGCGGCCCCGACCCGCCGAACGTCACCAGCGGGAAGTCGCGCACGTCGAGCCCGCGCTTGACGGTGAGCTGCCGGATCGCGTTGCTCTGGTTGAACGCGCTGATCTCCAGGATGCCGGTCGCCGTGCGCTCGGGGGTGAGGCCGAGCTTGTCGGCCAGGGCCTGGATGCCGGTACGGGCGGCGTCGACGTCGAGCGGGATCTCCCCGCCGAGCAGGTGCGGCGGGATGCGGCCGAGGAACACGTGCGCGTCCGTCACCGTCACCTCGGTCCCGCCCTTGCCGTAGCAGAGGGGGCCGGGGTCGGCGCCCGCCGAGCGCGGCCCCACCTTGAGCGTGCCTTCGGGCGAGATCCACGCGACCGAGCCGCCGCCCGCGCCGACCGTGATGATGTCGATCATCGGGATCTTGCACGGGTAGCGGCCGACGGAGCCCTCGGTGGTGATGGAGGGCTCGCCGTCGATCACCACGGCCACGTCGGTGGAGGTGCCGCCGCCGTCCAGCGTGATCACCTGCTTGTGGCCGGCGGTGGCGGCGATCAGCGCCGCCCCCAGCGCGCCGGCCGCCGGGCCGGACAGGACGGTGGTGATGGGCTGGTTGACGACCTCGCGGGCCGACAGGACGCCGCCGTTCGACTTCATCACGGAGAACGGCATGCCGAGCCGGTTCGACAGGGTCGCGATGTAACTGCGCATCGCCGGCTTGACGGCGGCGTCGACGAGGGTGGTGACCGAGCGCTCGTACTCGCGGTACTCGCGCAGCACGTCGCTGGACAGCGAGATCACCGCCTCCGGGTGCTCGCGCCACAGCACCTCGCGCATGCGGCGCTCGTGCTCGGGGTTGGCGTAGGAGTGCAGGAAGCAGACCCCGATCGCGGTGATGCCCTTCGCCCGGAACCAGCGGGCCACCTCGACGGCCTGCTCCTCGGAGAACGGGCGCACCTCGTTGCCCAGGTGGTCGAGCCGCCCGCCGACGGTCTTGACGAGGTGCACGGGCACGATCCTGGGCGGTTTGACCCAGAAGTAGGAGTTGCCGTAGCCGTCGGGCACGCTCTGCCTGGCGATCTCCAGGACGAACTCGAACCCCTCGGTCGTGATGAACCCGAGGTTCTCGATCCGGTCCTCCAGCAGCCGGTTCGTGGCCACGGTGGTGCCGTGCACGATGGCGGCGACATCGAGGCGGCCGAGCTTCTCGATGCCCGCGAGGAACCCGTCGGCCGGGTTCGCCGGGGTCGAGGGGGTCTTGGTCGTGAGGATCTCACCGGTCTGCTCGTCCACCGCGACCACGTCGGTGAAGGTTCCTCCGGTGTCCACTCCGATACGCACGCTACGCATGGCTCCTCAGCTCCGGCGACGGCCGAGCACTTCGTCGATGACTCGTGGCGCGTTCGTGGGGCCCACGTAGGCCGCCAGGCGTACCACCATCTCCTGCGTCCTGGCGAGCTCGGCCTCGACCCGGGCCTTGCCGGACTGGCCGGCCTGGACCCCGAAGTAAGCCCCGATAATGGTACCGATCACCCCCGCCACACCGGCGAACAGCGCGGCGAACTCCCCCGAGGCGAACACGGCGGCGCCGAACGCCACGAGGAGCGCGAGGATGCCCGCCACGACGACGAGGAAGCCGTAACGCCAGCGGGTGGCGTCCGCCTGGGCCGCCGTGAGGTCGTCCTGCCTCATCAGCGCCTCCAGCGGCGACGGCTCGGACGGCGGTTTGTCGGTGACCACAGATTCCTCCTGAACAACTACAGGGGAGAAATGTCCCACGAGGTCATGGAACAAGCCAAGCCACTAAGCTGGCGGGCCGTGACCGAACTGTCTGCCTTGTCTGCCGTGCCGCCGGGCGCCCGAGACGCCGTACTGAAGTTCTACTTCGGCCCCATGGACTGCGGGAAGTCCACGCTGGCGCTCCAGATGAACTACAACCATCGGCGGCAGGGCAGGCGGGGCCTGGTGCTGACCAAGCACGACCGCTCCGGAGGGCCGAAGGTGACCAGCCGGATCGGGCTCGGGCTGGAGGCGATCGAGGTGGAGGACTCACTCGACCTGGTCGGGCTGGTGGCCGGGCACGACCGCATCGACTACCTGATCTGCGACGAGGCGTGCTTCTACACCGTGGAGCAGATCGAGCAGCTCGCCGACCTGGTGGACTCCTACGGCGTGGACGTCTACGCGTTCGGGCTGGCCTCCGACTTCAGGTCGGTGATGTTCCCGGCGGCGCAGCGGCTGTTCGAGCTGGCCGACGAGGTGTGCCGGCTGCAGGTCGAGGTGCTGTGCTGGTGCGGACGGCCGGGCCGGCTCAACGCCAGGGTCGTGGGCGGGGCGATGGCGCGTACGGGCGAGCAGGTCGTGATCGGCGACACCGATGACGCGCCCGTGCGTTACCAGGTGCTCTGCCGTCGCCACCACCGCGCCGGCCAGCTCGGCGAGGGCGCCGGCACGGAAACGTCCGGCATGAGGTCAGCCGTCTGAACGCGGCGGAGCCCGATGTCGCGGGTCAGCCGTCTGAACGCGACGGAGCCCCGATGTCGCGGGTCAGCCGTCTGAACGCGGCGGGATCAGGCGTTCGAGCGCGTCTCTGAGCTGCCGGGCGTCGGCGTCCGGCAGCGGCGCCAGGAACTCCTCCTCCGCCGCCGCCACCAGCCGCCCGGCCTCGGCCAGCACCTCACGGCCGCGTTCGGTCGGCTCCACGATGTTCTTGCGCCGGTCGGCGGGGTGCGGGCGGCGCCCGACGAGCCCCTTGCGCTCCAGCCCGTCGACCATGGCGACCATCGTCGTGCGGTCGATGCCCATGCGCTGGGCCGCCTCGAGCTGCGACATCGGCTCGGACCTGCCCAGCACCGACAGCACGCCGTACTCGCGGCTGTCGATGCCGCACGGCTCCAGCGCGGGGCCCATCAGGTCCGACAACCGCGCGTTGGCGTGCTTGAGCAGGTAGGCAAGGCTGCGACTGGACACCTTGTGATTGTCCCATCACCGGCGCGATCAGACGGCACAGTACCCGTCGTCGCAGCCGTCGCCCTGCCCCCCGAGCCGGGTGATCGGCGTCTGGCCGGTGCGTTCGGCCACCTCGTCGATGGCGGCGGTGAAGGCGTCCTCCGGCTGCGCGCCCGACACGGCGTACTTGCCCTCGAACAAGAACAGCGGCACCCCGGAGATGCCGAGCGAGCGCGCCCGCGCCAGCTGCTCGCGCACCTCCTCGGCGCCCTCGCCCGAGTCGCGCACGCCCACCTCGGCGGCCAGCTCGCCCAGGACGCCCGCGTCGGCGACGTTGCGGCCCTCGGCGAAGTACGCGCGGAACAGCCGCTCGGCCATCTCCTGGCCGAGCCCCTGGCGACCGGCCACCTCGATCAGCCGGTGCGCCTCGAACGTGGAGGCGTTGACGGCCTTGTCGTAGTGCATCTCCAGGCCCTCGGCGGCAGCGGCGCCGACGACCCGCTCGACCATCTGCCCGGCGTTCGGCCCGAACTTGCGCTGCAGCGCCGGGATCAGCGGCTCGCCCTCGCTCGGGGCGTCGGGGTTGAGCTGGAACGGCCGCATCGTCACCTCGATCGTGCCGCCCTTGGCCCGGAACTTCTCGGCCGCCCGGCCGAACCGCGCGTGCCCGATGTAACACCAGGGGCACACGACATCAGAGAAAATCTCGACCTTCATGTACGAGGACAACCCGGGCACGCCACCCCGGATTCCTCGAAGTCAGCCGGCGGCCAGCTCCTCCAGCCGGTACGGCAGGTACGCCGAGTCGTCCACCAGCGCCGACGCCCCCCGCCACCAGCCGAACCACTCGCCGCTGCGCCACATCCAGTCGACCCGCTCGATGGCCGCCACCACGTCGCCGACCGTCTCCCACCGCTCGCCGAGCTGCTCGAGGGTGGCGCCGTGCCGCATCGCCCAGGCGCGCAGGATGCCGGCCGCCTCGGCGGGCACCCCGCGGGCGTACGGGTCGGGGCTCTCGCCGGGCAGCCGGTGCGGGCCGAGCCCGGCGGCGACGCCCCAGCTCCACTGCGCCTCGGCGGGCCGCGAGTAACGCAGGGAGTGGAAGTCGAGGTTGGAGCCCAGCTCCTCGTCGGCGCGCCGGGCGACGACCGCGTCGAGCCGTCCGCCGGCGTCGAAGTGCACGACGAGGCGCTGCCCCGGCTTGGCGCCGGGCGGCAGGTCGAAGCGGTCTTCGGCCTGCCAGGAGTTGAGATCCACCTGGGCGACGGGCGCGCCCCACATCTGGTCGGCGGCGTCGTCGGCGACCCATGCCGCCAGCATCTCCAGCGCGGTCAGGTCGGTCCACGGCTCGATGGCGATCGCCGTGCGCACCACCTCGTCGGGCGCGGGCAGCTTGCCGCCCCTGGGCGTGGACCACCAGCTCTCGCCCAGCTCGCGGGTGCCGACCAGCAGCGCGGCGATGGCGGCCAGCTCGGCCGAGCGCCTGGTGAGCTGGGCGCCGAGTGCCAGCTCCAGCGTGCGGTCCGTACGCTCGTCGCCGAGCACGGGACGCACGTCACCGATCAGGATCTCGGCCGTCGGGCGCTCCTCGCCCAGCAGGTTGCGTACGACTCGTCTGGCCTCGGTCCGTGCGTCTTCAGCGTGTGCCTGCCGCATACCGCCACGCTACGCCGGGAGATCCTTTTCCGCGAGAGTCCCGGAGGCCACCAACGTCATGCGCCGCGGCGGCGTGACCCGCGCCCGAGCAGCCAGCCGAGCGTGACGCCGCCGAGCGCGACGCCGGCCCCCATGCCGAACGCCGCCAGCATCACCCACGGGCGGGTCTCGGTGTGCTTCCTGGCCGGCCGCTCGAAGACCGCACCCTGCGCTGCGGGGAGGCCGGCGGCCTCGGAAGCGCCCGCGGCCGCCGGGGCGGCGGCCACCTCGGCGGCGGGTTCAGCGGTGGTCGGGGCCGTCAGGTGCTGCTCGACCGCGGAGAAGAACTCGCCCGCCGTCCGCTTGGCCACGGAGCCGAGCATGCGCTGCCCCACCCCGCCGATCATGCCGCCGACCACGGCCTCGGCCTCGTAGTCGACGCGGGTGCCGGCGCCGGCCTCGCTCAGCCGGACGAGGACGGTGGCGTCCACCGTGCCGGGCGCGCCCTGCCCGCGGGCCTTGAGCGTGAAGCTCTCGGGCTCCAGCGGGTCGGACAGCGCCACCTCGCCCTGGTAGACGCCCTTGATCGAGCCCACGCCCGCGTTGATCGTCATCCGGTACGTGTCCGGCCCGGTCTCCTCCAGCCGCTCGCACCCGGGAAGGGTGCGCACCAGCACCGCCGGGTCCCTGAGCGCCGCCCACACCCGCTGCCTGTCCGCGCCGATCTCGGCACTGCCCGCCAGTTTCATGCGGCCACTCTAAGCAGCGCGGACCGCGTGGATAAGGGCAACGACTCACGAAGGCTGGCAAGATGGTGCTCCATGTTCAGGGGACGCGGGGTGATCGGTGTGGCGTGCGTGCTGGCGCTGGCGGCCTGCGCTCCCGCCGAGACCGCCTCCCGCCCCGGCCCCGAGGCGCCCGCCACCACCGCGAAAGCCCCTGAACGGACTCCCGTGCCGTCGGGCCCGCCGGGCGTCAAGCCGCGCAAGGGGGAGGTGCGCCCGATCCCCCGCACCGGCGGCCTCCCGCCGGTGATCAGCTCGATCCCCACCGAGCGGAAGGTGGTCTTCCTGACCATCGACGACGGCTGGGAGCAGGATCCCGGCTTCGTCCGGCAGGTACGCGACCAGCGCATCCCGATCACCGCGTTCGCCATGCGCGACGCCGTCGAGGCCAAGGGCACACCGGACGAGTCGGGCGGCCCGGCCCGCTTCATCGGCGCCGGTAAATGGGGATATTTCCGGCAACTTCGTGATGCCGGGGTGCCCGTCGAGAACCACACCCTCACCCATCCGAACCTGCGCCTGCTCGGCTACCCGGCCCAGCGCCGCGAGATCTGCGCCGCGGCCAAGCTGATCGGCAAGGAGATCGGCACGCGGCCCACCCTGTTCAGGCCGCCGTTCGGCAACTACAACGCCGACACGCTCAGAGCGGCCAAGAGCTGCGGCATGTCGGCGGTGCTGCTGTGGACCGCCACCGTGCAGCCCGGCGGCAAGATCGCCTACCAGGTGCCCGACAAGAAGCTGCGCCCCGGCGACATCCTGCTCCTGCACTTCCGCCCCAACCTGGCCAGGGACTTCCGGATCCTGGTGAACAAGATCAAGCGCCGGGGCTACGAGCTGGGCGACCTCCAGGCGTACCTGGCCGCGGCTCAGCCGCGCTGACTCCCCCGCACTGACTCCACCGGGCCGACCTCTCCGGGCCGACTCCTCCGGGCGGCGTACCTGACGATCAGCCGGGCGGGTGACGCGCCGGCGGACCCCCGCGCGGGATCCTCGTAAGAACGACCAGCACAGGCGATGTGACCAAGCTCGCATCGCGTTGCTCTACAGGCTGTAGTACTACTGGAAGTAGATGTACTACGGCTTGTAGAGCTCAGGGAGACGACGGGGAGCATGGACGCACTTGATCTCGCGCGGTGGCAGTTCGGGGTGACCACCGTGTACCACTTTCTGTTCGTGCCCTTGACCATCGGGCTCGGGATCTTCGTGGCCGGCCTGCAGACCGCGTGGCACCGCACCGGCAACGAGCAGTACCTGAAGCTGACGAAGTTCTTCGGCAAGCTGTTCCTGATCAACTTCGCCATGGGCGTGGTCACCGGCATCGTGCAGGAGTTCCAGTTCGGGATGAACTGGAGCGAGTACTCCACGTTCGTCGGCGACGTCTTCGGGGCGCCGCTGGCCATGGAGGCGCTGCTGGCCTTCTTCATGGAGTCCACGTTCCTCGGGCTGTGGATCTTCGGCTGGGACCGGCTGCCGAAGAAGGTGCACCTGGCGACCATCTGGGCGGCGGCCATCGGCTCCAACCTGTCGGCCTACTTCATCCTCGCGGCCAACGCCTGGATGAAGCACCCCGTCGGCTACGAGGTCGTGGACGGCCGGGCCAGGATGACCGACCTGTGGGCGGTGCTCACCAACTCCACCGCGCTCGCCCAGGTCCCGCACGTCATCGCGGGCTCGTTCGTGGTGGCGGGCGGCTTCGTGCTCGCCGTGTGCGGCTACTGGCTGCTGCGCACGCGCGCCGAGATGTGGCGCCGCGCCGCCCGCGCCGCGCTGCTCATGACGGCGATCGCGGGGGCGGTCGTCGCGGGCACCGGCGACCACTCCGCCAAGCTCATGTACGAGCAGCAGCCCATGAAGCTGGCCGCCGCCGAGGGCCTGGAGCACGACACGCAGGGCGCCGGGTTCAGCGTCGTCCCCGGCATCGAGATCCCGAAGCTGCTCAGCTTCCTGTCCACCTACGACTTCGAGGCCCCCGTCCAGGGCACCGAGGACCTCCAGCGGCGCTTCGAGCAGCAGTTCGGCCCCGGCGACTACCGCCCCGACGGCACCGTCGTCTTCTGGTCGTTCCGCGTGATGATCGTGTTCGGCCTGGCCACGGTCGGCCTGTCGGTGCTGGGCCTGTGGCTGACCCGCCGCAGGCGGCCGTTCCCCGCGTGGCTGTCGCGGGCGATGCTGCTCGCGCTGCCGCTCCCGCTGGCCGCGGTGATCGCCGGCTGGCTGCTCAGCGAGATCGGCCGCCAGCCCTGGACGGTCGCGGGCGAGCTGCTGACCGCCTCCAGCGTGTCACCGGGCGTCTCGGTGGCCGAGGTGGCCACGTCCCTGACGATCTTCACGCTTCTGTACGGCGCGCTCGCCGTCGCCGAGACCGTGCTGCTGGCCCGGCACGTCCGCAAGGGCGTCGAGGAGCGGGCGCCGGTCCAGGCGGCCGAGGCGCCGCGCGAGCCGTCCCTGATGTACTGAGGAGCCCCCCATGATCGAGTTGTGGTTCGTCATCATCGCCTTCCTCTGGACCGGCTACTTCGTCCTCGAAGGCTTCGACTTCGGCGTCGGCATGCTGGCGCCGCTGGTCAGCAGGAACGCCGCCGAGCAGCGCGCCGCCCTGCAGACCATCGGCCCCGTCTGGGACGGCAACGAGGTGTGGCTGATCACCGCGGTCGGCGCCATGTTCGCCGCCTTCCCCGCCTGGTACGCGGGCCTGTTCAGCGCGTTCTACCTGCCCGTGGTGCTGGTCCTCGTGGGGCTCATCGTGCGCGGCGTCGGCCTGGAGTGGCGCGGCAAGGTGGACGACCCGCTCTGGTGCGACCTCGGCATCGTGGTGGGCAGCGCGCTGCCGGCGTTCCTGTGGGGCTCGGTCTTCGCCGGCCTGCTGTTCGACGGCCCGCTCGCGGCCCTGGTGGGCGGCGCGTTCACGC
Organism: [Actinomadura] parvosata subsp. kistnae; assembly: GCF_900323885.1. Lineage (GTDB taxonomy): Bacteria > Actinomycetota > Actinomycetes > Streptosporangiales > Streptosporangiaceae > Nonomuraea > Nonomuraea composti. The sequence continues at coordinate 815,911 of NZ_OOHJ01000015.1, forward strand.
TGGCCGTGTGCGTCCTGCACGGCGCGGTGTTCCTCGCGCTGAAGACCACCGGCCCGGTACGCCGCCGCGCCCGCACCGCCGCCATGATCGCCGGCGGCGTGACGATCCCGGTCGCCGTCGCCGCCCTGTCGAGCCTCGGCACCGTCCCGGCCCTCGTCTCCATGGCCGCCCTCGCCGCGGCCACCGCCCTGATCTGGCGCCGCCGGGAGGGCTGGGCGTTCGCGGCCACGGCGGGCGCGATCGTGCTGGCCACGCTCGCGGTCTTCATGGAGCTGCGGGTCCGGCCGCTGCCGGGGCTGACCCTGGCCGAGGCGGCGTCGGCGCCGTACACGCTGAGCATGCTGACCTGGATCGGGCTGATCGCGCTGCCGTTCGTGCTGGCCTACCAGGGGTGGACGTACTGGGTGTTCAGGAAGCGCGTACGCGTGCCGGCGGCTAGCTAGCGGGGGCGCCGCCCAGGTACAGGCGGCCCAGGCGGGGGTCGGCGGCCAGCTCGCGGGCCGGGCCCGAGATGTGCACCCGGCCCAGGTCCAGGACACATCCCAGATCCGCCATCTCCAGGGCCCGGCGGGCGTTCTGCTCCACCAGGAGCACCGCGACGCCCGTCCGGCGCATGAGGTCGATCCGGTCGAAGACGACCTGCGTGTTGCGCGGGTCGAGGCCCATGGACGGCTCGTCCAGCAGCACCACCGACGGCTCCAGCATCAGGGCCCGCGCGAACTCGACCTGCTTCTGCTGCCCGCCCGACAGCAGCCCCGCCATGCTGCCCCACCGCTCCCCCACGACGGGGAACAGCTCCTTGACCGCCTCGATGCGGGCGTTCAGGCGGGCCTGGTCGCGGACGGTGTAGCCGCCGAGCCGGACGTTCTCGGCCACGGTCATCTCGCGGAAGACGCTGTGGCCCTGCAGCACGTGCGCCAGCCCGAGGGCGAGCAGGCGCTGCGGCGGCAGGCCGGTCACGTCGCGGCCGTCCAGGAGCACGCGGCCGGAGCGGGGGGCGAGCAGGCCGCTGGCGACCTTGAGCGCGGTGGACTTGCCGGCGCCGTTCGGGCCGACGAGGCAGACGACCTCGCCGGCGCGGACGGGCACGGTCAGCCCGCGCAGCACGGGGGCGGCCCGGCCGTAGCCGGCCACGACGTCCTCCAGGGACAGCACCACTTCAGACACCGAGGTACGCCTCCAGCACGCGCGGGTCCTGCCTGATCAGCGCCGGCGGGCCGGCCGCGATGGGCGCGCCGCGGTCGAAGACGATCACGTGGTCGCACATGCCCATCACCATGTCCATGTTGTGCTCGACGACGAGGAACGTGCGGCCCTCCGCGTTGAGCTCGCGGACGAGGGCCGCGATCCGGTCGATCAGCGCCGGGTTGACGCCGCCGGCCGGCTCGTCGAGCAGCACCAGGTCCGGCTCGGCCATGAGGACGGCGGCCAGTTCGAGCAGCTTCTGCTGCCCGTACGACAGGTCGCGCGCCTCGGCGTCCTCCAGGTGCTCGATGCCCATGCGGCGCAGCCAGTGGCGGGCCCGCTCGACCTCTCCCTTGTCGCGCAGCCCGGCCAGCAGCTCGCGCAGCCGGGTGCGGCGGACGGCGACCAGCATGTTCTCCAGCACGGTCAGGCGGGGGAAGATCCGGCAGAGCTGGAAGGTGCGGCCGATGCCGGCGTGCGCGATACGGTGCGGCGCGTGCCGGGTGATGTCGCGGTCGCGGTAGAGCACCCGCCCCGAGTCGGGCCTGACCAGGCCGGTGACGATGTTGAAGAACGTGGTCTTGCCGGAGCCGTTCGGCCCGATCAGGCCGTTGACGGCGCCGTCGCGCAGCTCGACGGTGGCGCCGTTCACGGCCAGCACGCCGCCGAACGCCTTCGTCAGCCCTTCGGTGCGCAGGCTCACCGCGTCACCCCCTGGAGTCTCTGGCCGGCGCTCTCGTCCGGGATGGAGGGCCCGGCCCGGCGGCGGGTGAAGCGGGCCAGGATGCCGTCCGGCATGAACAACACGACCAGCACCAGCACCAGGCCGGTCGCGGTCAGGTGGATCTGCGTCTCGCCCAGCGCGATCAGGAAGTACTCCCCCGCCGGGGCCACGATGAGCGCGCCCAGCAGCGGCCCGTACAGGTGCCGGACGCCGCCGAGCAGGCTCATGAGCACCATGAAGGAGGCGATCAGGATCGAGAAGACGAAGATCGGGTCGAGGCTGCCGAACCAGAGCGCGTAGAGCCCGCCGGCCAGCGCCACGAACAGGGCGGACAGGGCGAAGGCCGCCACCTTGTACGCCGCGGTGGGCACGCCCAGCGACTCGGCCTTGTCCTCGTCCTCCCTGATGGCCCGCAGGCCCGCGCCGAAGCGGGAGCGGGAGACGTACCACCAGGACAGCAGCGCGAGCGCGAGCAGCGCCAGGAACAGGTAGAAGAACACGATGTGCGTCTGGCCGCGGTGCAGGCCGGGGAACGGCGAGGGCACCTGGAGGCCGGTGGAGCCGCCGGTCAGGGAGCGCCAGCCCTGCACGACGAGGTTCATCATGGACACCAGCGCCAGCGACACGATCACGAACGAGGCGCCGCGCACGCGTACCGCCGCGATGCCGACGCCCACGGCGAACACCGTGACCAGCAGCGCCGAGACGAGCAGGGCCACCGCCCACGGCACGCCGAGACGGACGACGAGCAGGCCGGTGCCGTACGCGCCGAGGCCGAAGAACGCCGAGTGGCCGAGCGAGACGTAGCCGGTGAAGCCGCCCAGCAGGTTCCAGGAGGTGGACATGGCGGCGTACATGACGGTCAGGGCGCCCGCGTACACCAGGTAGTAGTTGGGCACCGCCCACGGGTAGGCGATCGCCAGCGCGGCAAGCAGCAGCGGCAGGACCCTAGAAACGGTGTGCAAGCCGGCCTCCGAAGAATCCCTGGGGGCGCACGAGCAGGGTCAGGAAGAGGAAGACGTAGAACATCATCGTGGCCCAGGTGGCGTCCACGGTGACCAGCACGACGCCCTCGACCATCCCGAGCACGACGGCGGCCAGCGCGGCGCCGGCCACGCTGCCCAGGCCGCCGACCACGATGACGGCCATGAGCTTGCCGATCCACACCCAGTGCGAGGCGGGGAAGAACGGGGTGATCAGCGCGAGCACGGTGCCGCCCACGGCGGCGGTGGCCAGGCCCACGCCGAAGCCGTACCCGGCGACGCGCTCGGTCGGCACGCCGACCAGCCTGGCCGCCTCGCGGTGCTGGATGGTGGCCCGCAGCGCCTGCCCGAACCGGCTCTTGACGAGCACGGCGAACAGCACGGCGAGGGTCAGCGCCGCCACCCCAAAGGCGATGATCTTGTCGTACGGGAGGTGCACGCCGCCGATCGTGAGCGACCGGGTGGCGTACTCCATGCTGACCGACTTGTAGGAGCCCGTGTAGAACGTCCCGAGCAGCCCCTCGATCGTCAGCGCGATCCCGAACGTCAGCAATACCGACATCATCGCCAGGTTGTCCGGCGCGAGCCGGGCGATGAGCAGCCGCTGCACCGCCACGCCCAGCCCGAAGAAGAGCGGCACGATGACCGGCAGCGCCAGGAACGGGTCCACGCCGAGCGTGGTGTGCACGGTGTAGGTGAGGTAGGCGGCCAGGAACAGGAACGCGGGGTGCGCCACCATGACCACCCGCATCACGCCGAAGTACAGCGACAGGCCCGAGGCGAGCAGGGCGTAGAGCCCGCCGGTCAGCACGCCCAGGGCCAGCCCCTGGAGGACGAGGCTCACCAGGGCCGCTTCGGGTAGACGAGGTCGGCGGTCTTGGCCTGCTCCGGCAGGACGATCTCGATCTTGCCGTCGACGTACTGCTGGATCATGTGCGCCTGCTCGGGCCGGCCCTTGTCGTCGAAGGACAGCGGCCCCACGACCGTGTCGAACGTGGCCTGCCCGATGTGCTGGGCCAGCTTGTCCTGGCACTCCTTGGTGGGATCGACGCACTTGACGGCGGTCACGGCGGCCTCGACGATCTGGCCGACGGTGTAGCCGTTGGCCGCGTCCTCGTTGGCGTCGCCGCCGAACAGCTCTTTGTAGCGCTTGACCAGCTCCTGGTTGCCGGTGAACGTCGCGGTGGCCGACCAGCCGACCGGCGAGAGGATGTGCTCGGCCGCCCCCTTCACCGCGGCGGGGAACTCCGCCAGCGTCGGCCCCGTCGAGAACGCCGCCAGCTTCGGCTGCACCTTCAGCTCCTGCAGCGCCCGCACCAGCCCCACCGAGTCCTCGAACTGGGTGCCGCCCACCACCACGTCCGGCTTCGCGGCGGCGATCTTGGCGGCGATGGGGGCGAAGTCGGTGGTCTCCGGCGGGTACACCTCGTCCACGACGGTCTTGACGCCGGCCGCGGCCAGCTTGTCGCGCAGCCCGTACGCGGTGCCCTGCGCGAACGGGTCGTCGAGGCTCGCGTACGCCGCCGTCTTCGGCCTCTTGCCGGGCGGCAGCTTCGTCAGGTAGTCGGCCAGGTAGTTGTAGTGGTCGCTCGCGATGGCGGGCGCCGCGTAGAACAGCCGCTTGAAGCCCTGCTCGAACACCTCGGCCGCGGCCCCGGCCGGCTCCACGAACAGCATGCCGTACGACTCGGCGACCTTCGCCGCGGGGATCACCAGGCGCGAGGAGAACGGCCCGAAGACCAGGTCGACCTTGTCCTGCGTGATGAGGGACTCGTAGTCGGAGCTGACCCGGTTGGGGTCGGAGGCGTCGTCACGGAAGATCAGCTCGACCTTCCTGCCGAGCAGGCCGCCCTTGGCGTTCACCCGGTCCGCCCAGACCTGGTAGCCCTCCTGGATGCCCTTGCCCGGCTCGGAGAAGTCGCCCGTGAGCGGGAGCGAGATGCCGATCCTGACCGGCCCCCGCTGCTGTCCCGGCGGCTGGGCCGCGCCGGGTTCGTCGGTCTTCGCGCACGCGGTGAGCGCCAGTGCGCAGATGGAGATGATCGTCAGGCCCTTGCGAACTCTTGCCATCGAGGAGACCCCCGTCAGAAGAGGCTGAGCGAAAGCGCTTTCGCAAGCGCTTTCGGTTACAGTTGCACGGGAATCCGCCCCGGACAAGGGGGTCCGCACGAGATGGTGAAGCGACCTTCCCCGCCCGCTCCGCCCCGATTGGCGGACGTCGCCGCGGCCGCCGGGGTGTCCCTCGCCACGGCCTCGCGGGCCATGAACGGCAGCGCGGGCGTGAGCGCCGAGGTCGCCGCGCACGTCCAGGCGATCGCCGCCCAGGTCGGCTACGTGCCCAACAGCCACGCGCGGGCGCTGGCCGGCGGGCAGGCGTCCATGGTCGGGCTCGTCGTCCACGACGTGGGCGACCCGTACTTCGGCGAGATCGCCCGGGGCGTGCTGCGCGAGACCGACAGCCGCGGCTACCTGGCGCTGATCAGCCAGACCGAGCGGGACCCGCGCGCGGAGCTGGCCCGCATCCGCGCCCTGCGCGCCCACCGGGTCACCTCGATCGTGCTGGCCGGGTCCGGCTACGTCGAGGCGGCCACGGAGGCCGACATCGCGGCCGAGCTGCGCTCGTTCACCGCGGCGGGCGGCCGGGCCGCCGTGATCGGCCGCCACCACCTGCCGGTCGACGCGGTGCTGCCCGACAACGCCGCCGGCGCCGCCACCCTCATGCGCCACCTGCTCGACCTGGGCCACCGCCGCCTCGGCGTGCTCGGCGGGCCCCCCAACCTCACCACGGTCGAGGACCGGCTGGCCGGGCTGCGGCAGGCGTTCGGCGCGGCCGGGCTCGACTGGGACGCGGTGCCCGTCGCCCACGGGGACTTCACCCGGGAGGGCGGAGCGGCGGCCACCGCCCGGCTGATGCGGGAGCGTCCCGACCTGACGGCGGTGGTCGCCCTGAACGATCCGATGGCGGTGGGGGCGCTGTCGTGGCTGCTCACCCACGGGCGGCGGGTGCCGGACGAGATCTCGGTCGCCGGGTTCGACGACGTGCCCGTGGCGCAGGACGTGTTCCCGGCGCTGACCACGGTGCGGCTGCCGATGGTCGGGATGGGCAGGCAGGCGCTGGAGCTGGTGCTCAAGCCGCCGGCCTCCCGCCCGCGCCGGCGCCGCACCGGGCACGAGCTGGTGGTCAGAGCCTCCACGGCCCCGCCCCCGTCCTGACATTCACCGTCACGCCCAGCACCGTCACGCCCAGCACCGTCACGCCTCACCGTCACGCCTCACCGTCACGCCTCACCGTCACGCCTCACCGTCACGCCTCACCGTCACGCCTCACCGTCACGCCTCACCGTCACGCCTCACCGTCACGCCTCACCGTCACGCCTCACCGTCACGCCTCACCGTCACGCCTCACCGTCACGCCTCACCGTCACGCCTCACCGTCACGCCTCACCGTCACGCCTCACCGTAACGCCTCACCGTCACGCCGAGCACCGTCACGATCGGCAAGCTCCGTCATGACAGGAGCTCTTGACAGCCTTCAAAGCGGGGTTACGATCCGAAAGATCCCGAAAGCGCTTTCGCCCTCCGGGGCCCTGCGTGAGGACCCCCGATGCCCGCCTTTCGCACCCGCATCCACGCCCTCGCCGCCGTCCTCCTGACCGCCGCCCTGTGCGCGCCCGCCGCCCCGCGCTGGCGGCGGCGCCCGTGCCGGTCGAGGACCCGATCCCCGAGAAGCCGATCCCGTCGCCGCTCACCCTCACCCTGGAGGAGTTCGCCTCGTTCCCGAAGAGCGAGCCGATCCCGCCGCCGAGCAACGACCCGCGCCTGCTGCGCCAGGCCAGGATCAACTACCTGGGCGAGTTGCCCGACGGCTCCCGCCGCCTGTACGTCAACGACCTCAACGGCAAGCTCTACCTGCTCGGACGCGACCGGCAGCCGAAGGAGTACCTGGACGTGGCCGCCGCGTTCGCCCCCGACTTCGTCTCCGGGCGCGGCCTCGGCAGCGGGTTCGGCTTCGCCGCCTTCCACCCCGAGTTCGGGCGCAACGGCAGGTTCTACACCGTCCACACCGAATGGGGCGCCGCGCTCACCACGAAGACGCCCGACCTGCCGGCCCAGCCCGGCACCCGCTTCCACGGCGTGATCACCGAGTGGACGGCCGCCGACCCGCGCGCCGGCGTGTTCTCCGGCACCCGCAGGGAGGTGCTGCGGCTCGGCTTCTCCGGCCAGATCCACGGCATCCAGCAGATCGGCTTCAAGCCCTCGGCCCGCCCGGGCGACGCCGACTACGGCCTGCTCTACATCGCGGCCGGCGACGGCGGCCGGGGCGCCTCCAGCGACGACCCGCAGAACCTGGCCATCCCCCAGGGCAAGATCCTCAGGATCGACCCGGCCGCCGCCGGCGACCGCAAGTACACGGTGCCGCCGTCGAACCCCTTCGCCGGCCAGGAGGGCAGGCTCGGCGAGATCTACGCGTACGGCATGCGCGACCCCCACCGCTTCTCCTGGGACGGCGACCGCCTGCTCCTCGGCCACATCGGCGAGCACGCCATCGAGGCCGTCTACGACGTCGGCCCCGGCGACAACCTGGGCTGGAGCGAGCGCGAAGGCGCGTTCGTGTTCGACAAGGCCGACCGCTGCCACCTCTACACGCTGCCCGACGACGACGCCCAATACGGTTACACGTACCCGGTGGCCGCCTATGACCACGACCCGCCGCCCGGCCACTCCTGCACCGCCGACAGCGGCCACGCCATCGTCGGCGGCTTCGTCTACCGGGGCGCGCGGCTGCCGCTGCTGTCCGGGACGTACCTGTTCGGCGACATCGTGGACGGCCAGGTCTTCACCGCCGTCGCCGACCACCTGCGCGAAGGGCTCGGCCGCGCCGCCATCTACCGGCCTCGCCTGGTGGACGCGGCGGGGAACCCGGTGACCATGCCGCAGCTGGCCGGCGACACCCGCGTGGACCTGCGCTTCGGCCAGGACGGCGCGGGCGAGCTGTACCTGCTGTCCAAGGCCAACGGCAGGATCTGGAAGGTCACGCGGGCCGCCTACGCGCCGGCGGGCGTGCTGCCGTCGCTGCGCCGCGACCTGGTGGCCGCCTACGACTTCGAGCACCCGCTGCCCGGCGACCCGGCCCGCGAGCAGGACCAGGGCCTGTCCGGCACCCCCATCACGCTGGTGAACGGCGGCGCCGCGATGCGCCTCGAGGACGCCGCGTACCGGGGCAGCACGCACGCGCTCGAGACCCGCCAGATCGAGCCCGCGACGGCCGGCAACGACGACTGGAAGGCCGGTGTCTACGCCGAGGCGGGCGTGCCGACCCTGCGCTCGTTCAACGCGGTCGCGGGCACCACCGTCATGGGCTGGTTCAAGCTCCTGACCGACGGCCCCGCCCTCAACTCGAACACGCCCGACCCCGCCGACCGCTACAACGCGATCGGCCTGGCCGGCGTCCTCAGCGGCACCTCGCAGGGCCACGACGTGCGGGCGCTGCTCGAACTCATCACGGTGAACGGCGAGCTGCGGGTGGTGGCGCTGGCCAGGAGGGTGGACGGATCCGCCTCCCAGACCTTCGCCGCCGACCTGCCCTGGCAGCGGATCCTGCCGCGCGGCCAGTGGGTCTTCCTCGCCGCCACGTTCGACTTCGACACGGGGGCGATGCGCCTGTACCGCGACGGCCGCCCGCTCCCCGGCTCCTACACGGTCACCGGCGACCCCTGGGGCCTGGAAGGCGCCCCGGAGCCCGACCTCACCTCCCCCAGCGACCCTAGGGGCATCAAGATCGGCGGCAGCTACCCGCAGAACACCCGGGAGCAGAACCCCTGCGACTGCCGCATGGACGGCCTGCTCTTCCTGGACCGCGTCGCCACCCCGGGCGAGATCAGAGCCCAGTACGAACTCCTCCGCCCCCGCTGACCCACCACGGGAACGACACCTCCACCCACCTCCGGACACCCCGCCAAGGGTGCCCGCCCTCCCCAAAGGACCCCCGCCGGAGTACGGCGGGAGGTCAGCCTACGACCTGCATCTTCTTCGTCCGGTGATCCGTCAGGTGCAGATCCCCGCCGAGCCGTTCCCTGAGCAGGTCCAGCACCTTCCTGCTGGACAACACGGTCCAGAGCGGTCCCACCAGGTGCGGGTTGTACTCAGGGGCGGCATCCATCCAGGCGTCCTTGCCGGCCTGGCTCTTGAACGTCGTGACGAAGAACTCGCCGTCCGGGGTCTTGCAGTACCCCGTACGAAGCTCAGCGGCGTTGACCTGCATGCGTGGCGTGCACCCCACCTTGGCGGCGAGCTGCTCGACGGTGAGGGGGGCGGCGCCGGGCCCTTGCGCGCCCGCTGCGAGATGGCCGCCGCCGCCCCCCGAGGAGCAGCCCGCGACCAGCCCGGCCAGCAGCGCGAGGGCGGCCAGACGTGGAATCGTCGTCATGTGCGGAGGTACGCAGTTCCCCCGCCGGGAGTTCAGACACCGACTACTTCGGTTGGGGTGCCATCGAGGTGCGGTGGTCGGTGAGGTGCAGGTCGCCGTTGAGGGGCCCGCGCAGCGCCTCCAGCACCTTGAGCGGCCCGAGGACGGTCCACTTGGGGCCGACCAGGTGCGGGTTGTACTCGGGCGCCCGGTCCATCCACTCGTCCTTGAGCTTCTCGGTCTTGAACGTGTTGACGAAGAACTCGCCGTCCTGGGTCTTGCAGTACGCCGTCCGCACCTCGTCGGCGTCGACCTGCATCTTCGGCTTGCACCCGACCTTCTTGGAGATCTGCTCGATGGTCATGGGGGCGGCGGTGGCGGGCTGGGCATTGCCGGCTGCGGCGTAGTCGCTCCAGCCGCCTCCTGAGGAGCAGCCGGCGACCAGTCCGGCCAACAGCGCAAATGCGGCCAGACGTGGAAATGTCGTCATGTGCGAGGGTACGCAGCCGCACGAACCTCGGTTCACTACAAAGCGCCTCAACCCTCGCCGCGCCCCATCCACCCCGCCCGCGTCAGTCCGCCTGCGTCAGCGCAGGATGACGCATCCTCGGGCGGCCAGGCGGCGCAGGACCTCGGGCTCGCCGTCGAGCTTGTTCCAGCGCAGGTCGAGCTTGTCGAGGTCGGGCAGCTCGGCGGGCAGCTCCCGCAACCGGTTGTTACGCAGGTCGAGCTGCTTGAGCCCGGCGGGCAACGTCTCGGGCAGCCTGCGCAGCAGGTTGTCGCGCAGGTCGAGCTGCCGCAGCCCGGCGGGCAGCTCGGGCGGCAGCTCGCGCAGCCGGTTGCCCTGGAGGTGCAGCTCGCGCAGCCGTGACAGGCGGGCGATCGTCGCGGGCAGCCGTTCGAGGCGGTTGTTGTAGAGGCGCAGCTCGACCAGCGCGGCCATCGAGCCGATCGTGTCGGGCAGGCTCTCCAGCCGGTTGTCGGTCAGGTTGAGGTAGGCCAGCCGATCGAGCCGCCCGATCCATTCGGGCACGTCGGTGAGGAGGTTGTCGCTGAGGTAGAGGTAGTCGGTGAGCGGCAGGTCGCCGAGCTCGGGCGGCAGCGCGGCGAGCCGGTTGTGGCCGAGGTCGAGCATGCGCAGCCGGGTGAGCCCGCCGATGGCGGCGGGGATCTCGGTGAGGGCGTTCTCGGCCAGGTTGAGCGACTCCAGGCCGGTCAGCTTCCAGAGCGAGTCCGGTACGGAGCTGAGCGCGTTCCCGCCGGCGGCCAGGTGGCGCAGGGACGCGGGCAGCGGGTCGGGCAGGGCGGCGACGCGGTTGCCGTACAGGAAGAGGGTCGTCAGGCCGGGTGGGAGGGCGGGCAGCGCGGTCAGCTCGTTGCCGTCGAGGTGCAGCGCGCGCAGCGCGGTGAGGCCGGACAGGCCGGGCAGCTCGCGCAGGCGGTTGCCGTCGAGCCGCAGCTCCTCCAGCGCCCCGAGCCCGGCCACGCACGACGGCACCTCGGTGATCGCGTTCCAGGCCAGGTCGATGATCCGGGCGCCGCCGGGCACGTCGGGAAAGGCGGTCAGCCCGGAGTCGGGCGCGATGATCAGGTCGGGGGCGCGCATGCGGCCGATCATCCCATACGCAGCTCGAACAGCTCCGACGGCGAGATCGGCATGCGGTTGATCTCGATGCCTTCGGCGTCCTCGACGGCCGAGGCGATGACGGCGGAGACGGGGATCACGCCGGCCTCGCCCGCCCCCTTGATGCCGAGGGGGTTGAGCGGCGACGGCGTCTCCAGGTGCCCGGTCTCGACGCGGGGGATCTCGGTGGCGTACGGCATGAGGAAGTCCATGAAGGAGGCGTTGACGAGCTGCCCGTGCTGGTCGTAGACCATGCGCTCGTACAGGGCGCCGCCGATGCCCTGGGCGACCCCGCCGTGGATCTGCCCTTCCACGATCATGGGATTGATGAGCCGCCCGCAGTCGTGCACGACGGCGTAGCGCAGGACCTTGATCTCGGCGGTGTCGGGGTCGGTCTCGACGATGGCGGCGTGCATGCCGGCCGCGAACGTGGACCTGATCGGCGAGTAGTAGTCGCGTCCCTCCAGGCCGGGCTCCTCGCCCTCGGCGACGGGCGGCCGGTCGGGCGCGGCGGCCGTGGCGAACTGGGTGGCCTTGGCGGTCTCCTCGTCGAAGGCGTAACGCAGCGGGTTGGCCAGGACGGCCACCGTGGATAGCGGGACGGCGGCGGACGGGGCACCCACCACGTGCACGATGCCGTCGGCGATGTCGAGGTCGCCGGGGTCGGCCTCCAGCGCGTCGGCGGCGATGCGCAGCGCCTTCTCGCGCACCTTCCTGCACGCCAGCGCGATGGCGTTGCCGCTGACGACGGCGGCTCTGGAGGCGAAGGTGCCGACGGCGTAGCCGAACCTGCGGGTGTCGCCGGTGACGACGCTGACCCGTTCGATGGGCACGCCCAGCTCGGTGGCGGCGATCTGGGCGAACGCCGTCTCGTGGCCCTGCCCCTGCGAGGTGAGGCCGGTGGAGACGTGCACGCGCCCGTCGGAGGTGATCTGCACGTGCCCGCCCTCGTACGGCCCCACGCCGGTGCCCTCGACGTAGCACCCGATGCCGATGCCGAGGCCAGGGCGGCGCTCGAAGGTGTCCCAGCCGATCAGCTCTTTGATCATCCGCAGCATCTCGGGGTAGTTCCCGCTGTCGTAGATGAGCGGCCGGCCGTCCTGGAAGGTCATGCCCTGGTCGTACGGGAACTCGTCGGGCCGGATGAAGTTGGCCGCCCGCACCTCCGTGCGGTCTTTGCCCAGGTATCGGGCGATCTTGTCCATGGTGCGTTCCATGCAGAACACGCCCTGCGGCCTCCCGGCCCCCCGGTAGGGCGTGACCTGCACGGTGTTGGTGTAGACGGCGGTGAACTCGACGCGGTACGCGCCCGGCTTGTACGGCCCGAGCAGCTGCGTCGAGGTGACGATCGGCACGATGATCCCGTACGGGGTGTAGGCGCCGTGGTCGTGCAGGATCGTCACGTCGAGCCCCAGCACGCGCCCGTCGTCGTCGAACCCGACCCGCACGTACTGCACCTGCCCCCGTTCGTGCGCGGAGGAGACGAAGTGCTCCCGGCGGTCCTCGGTCCACTTGACCTCCCGGCCGAGCGTCATGGCGGCCCACGGGACCAGCACCTCCTCCGGCCACGGGTGCACGATCTTCACGCCGAAGCCGCCGCCCACGTCGGGGGCGATCACCTCGACCTGCGGCAGCGGCAGCCCGAGCGCGGCGGCCACGGCCATGCGCACGCTGGTGGAGGTCTGGGTGCTGGAGTAGACGCGCAGGTCGCGGCCGTCCCAGCGGGCGTACACGCCGCGGCCCTCCAGCGGCATGCTGGCGCTGCGCTCGATGTCGAGCCGGAAGGCGAGCGTGTGCGGCGAGGTCTCGATGGCCTCCCTGGCGCCGCGCCCGTCGGCCGCCGCGACCTCCTGGACGAGGTGCGCGCCGACGTTCCCCGGCACGTCCTCGTGCACGAGCTGCGCCCCCTGGACGGCCTCCTCGATGCCGACGACCGGTTTGAGCGGCTCGTAGTCGACCTCGATGAGCGCGCAGGCGTCCTCGGCGGCGTACCGGTCGGCGGCCACCACCATCACCACCGGCTCGCCGACGTGCCTGACGACGTCTCTGGCCAGCGGGTACGCGGTGCGCCCGTGCGTGAGCGCGGGGTGCGGGATCAGCAGCGGCAGCGCCCGGCCGACCCGCTCGGGCAGGTCCTCCCACGTGTAGATGGCGACGAGCCCTTCGACGTCGAGGGCGCCGCTCACGTCGATGTCGCGGACGCGGGCGTGGGCGTGCGGCGAGCGGACGAACGCCGCCGCCAGCGCGTCGCGGCCGAGGTCGTCGAGGTAGCGGCCCTGCCCGGTGAGCAGCCTCGGGTCCTCGCGGCGCTGGACGGGCGCGCCGAACAGCTTCGTCGTCATGCTTCCTCCGCCAGCAGCTCGGCGGCCCGGTGGACGGCCTTGACGATGTTCTGGTAGCCGGTGCAGCGGCACAGGTTGCCCGCGATGCCCTCGACCACCTCGTCGTCGGTGGGGGCCGGGTTCTCCTTGAGCAGGGCGGTCACCGTGCACAGGAAGCCCGGCGTGCAGAACCCGCACTGCAGCCCGTGGCACTCGGCGAAGGCCCGCTGCACCGCCGACATGCGGCCGTCCCGGTCCGCGAGCCCTTCGACGGTGGTGATCTCGGCGCCGTCCACGGTCACGGCGAACGTCAGGCACGAGCGTACGGGCCGCCCGTCGAGCAGCACCGTGCAGCAGCCGCAGACGCCGTGCTCGCAGCCCACGTGCGTGCCGGTCAGGCCGAGGTCGTGGCGCAGGCAGTCGGACAGCAGCCGCCGCGCCGGCACCCGGGCCCGCCGGGCGGTGCCGTTCACGACGAGGGTGATCTCATGCTCCACGGGCCGCCGCCCCTTCCCGCGCCGCGTCGCGCAGCGCCCGCTCGGCCAGCACGCCCACCAGGTGCCGGCGGTAGGCGGCGGAGGCGTGGATGTCGTCGTCCGGGTCGACGGCGTCCCGTACGCGAGCCGCCGCCGAGGACAGGTCACCGCCCACATCGATGACGACGGGCCCGCCGCCGACCCCGATGCAGGCCACCCGCGCGCCCGCCACGCCGACGACCGCGCAGGCTCCTGCCAGCGCGTAGTCGCCGTGCCTGCGGGACACCTCATGGAAGGCGGCCCCGCTCCCCTCCTCCAGCGCCGGGAAGAACGCCGACACGGCCAGCTCGCCCGGCCCGACCGCCGACTCCATGGGCCCGACGAAGAACTCCGCCGCCGGGATCTCACGGAAGGTGACGCGGCCGCAGTCCCAGCGGGCCACGCGCACGTGCCCGCCCAGCACCGCCAGCACGGCCGGCAGCTCGGCGGCCGGGTCGGCGTGCACGAGGCTGCCCACCACGGTGCCCCGGTTGCGGATCGCCGGGTGGGCCACCAGCTTCAGCGCCCAGGTGAGCAGCGGGTGCGCCCCGGCCCGCTCGACGTCGGCGTGCCTGGCCAGCGCCCCCACCGTGACGCCCGCCCGGCTCACCTCGATCCCGTCGAGCCCGGCCACCCGGTTGATGTCGACGACGTGCCCGGGCGCGGCCAGCCGCATGTTGAGCATGGGGATGAGGCTCTGCCCGCCGGCCAGCACCTTGCCGCCCACCTCCGCGAGCGTGCGCAGCGCCGCGGGCAGGTCGCGGGGCGCGTGGTAGGTGAACGGCGGCGGCTTCACCCGGCCTCGCCCCTGACGGCCGGCTCGGGGCTGCGGCCCGCGATGGCCCGCAGCAGGTGGTAGCCGCCCAGCACCACGATCGTGCCGAGCGCGATGCCCTCGAGGGTGAAATCGCCGCCGATGACGTGCTTCACAGGTCCGATGGCGAGGATCATTCCCGCTCCGATCGGAACCATGTTCACGGGGTCGGCGAAGTTCACCCGGTTCTCGATCCAGATCTTCGCGCCGAGCAGGCCGATCATGCCGTACAGGATGACGGTCACGCCGCCGAGCACGCCGCCGGGCGTGGCCGCGACGAGCGCCCCGAACTTCGGGCACAGCCCGAACAGGATCGCGATGATCCCCGCGATGTAGTAGGCGGCCGTCGAGTACACCTTGGTGGCCGCCATGACGCCGATGTTCTCCGCGTACGTCGTCGTGGGCGAGCCGCCGACCGCGCTGGTGACCATGGTGCCGACGCCGTCGGCCAGCACGGCGCGGCCCACGTACGGGTCCACGTCGGTGCCGGTCATCTCGCCGACGGCCTTGACGTGCCCGATGTTCTCCGCGATCAGCGCGATCACGGCCGGCAGCACCAGCAGCACGGCCGACGTCCTGAAGTCGGGCGCGTGGAAGCTCGGCAGCCCGAACCACGGCGCGTCCGCCACCGACTGGAAGCCGACCCGGTCGTGCGGGAAGGCCGTCGCCACGCAGTACGTCCCCTCGGCCGGACAGGCGTTGCCCGCCGCGTCCCGCAGGTTGGCGCCCGGCAGCACGGACGTGACCGGCCCCGCGACCCGGTCCAGCACCCACGACAACACGAACCCGGACACCAGCCCGATCAGCACCCCGATCCGCCCGGTGAACCCCTTGAACAGCACGATCACCAGGAACGTGATCAGCATCGTGGCCAGCGCCACCCAGTGGTCCTGCGGCCAGTACACGTCCGCCACCACGAACGCCAGCCCGAACCCGATCAGCATCACCACCGCGCCCGTGACCACGGGCGGGAAGATCCGGTGGATGATCCCCACGCCGAGGACGTGGATGGCCACCCCGGCCAGCGCCAGCACGAACCCGGCCACCAGGATCGACCCGGTCACGAGCGCGTCCGCGTTCGCGACGTCGCCGCCCGCCGCCGCCCTGATCGCGAACACGCCGCCCACGAAGGACGCGCTGGTGCCCAGATAGCTGGGCACCTTGCCCTTCACGATCAGCAGGAACAGGATCGTCGCGACGCCCGACATCATCACGGCCACGTTCGGATCCAGCCCCATGACCAGCGGGAAGACGAACGTCGCGCCGAACATCGCGATCACGTGCTGCGCCCCGAACCCCACCATCCGGGGCCAGCTCAGCCTCTCGTCGGGCCTGACCACCTCGCCGGGGGCCAGATGCTTGCCATCACCGTGCTTGGTCCATCCCACAACCATGCGAGCCCCTCGTGTGCCGGGCGCCTGGACGTGCCGTTGGCGGGCACATTAGGCCCGGTGGCACGCTCCTACACGGGCATGATCTGCCAAATCTGACCCGGCGACCAGAGAGATCCTCGCGCACACGGCGGGGCCGCGGAAGTGAGGGGGCTACTGGCGTACGGCGCGCAGCAGGTGGTAACCCGCGAGCAGCACGATCGTGCCGAGCGCGATGCCGCTGAGCGCGAACGTGTCGGTGATCGGGAACGCCACCGGGCCGATCGCGCAGATGATCCCGGCGCCGGTCGGCACCAGGTTGCGCGGGTGCGACAGGTCCACCTTGTTCTCGATCCAGATCTTCGCGCCGAGCAGGCCGATCATGCCGTACAGGATGGTCGTCACCCCGCCCAGCACGCCGCCCGGCGTCGCCGCGACGAGCGCCCCGAACTTCGGGCAGAGCCCGAACAGGATCGCGATGACCGCCGCGATGTAGTACGCCGCCGTCGAGTACACCTTCGTGGCCGCCATGACGCCGATGTTCTCCGCGTACGTGGTGGTCGCCGAGCCGCCCACGGACGTGGCGACGACCGTCCCGATGCCGTCGGCCATCACCGCCCGCCCCATGTAGGCGTCCACGTCCGCGCCCGTCATCTCGCCCACGGCCTTGACGTGCCCGACGTTCTCCGCGATCAGCGCGATCACCACCGGCAGCACCAGCACGACGGCCGACGCCTCGAACACCGGCCCGTGCAGCGACGGCATCCCGATCCAGTCGGCCTGCGCCACCGCGTCCAGGTTCACCCGGAAATGCTCCGTCACCTTGCCGCTGTCGTCCGGCGCCAGGATCTTCCCGCCGACGAGGTCCCACACCCACGACAGCACGAACCCGAACACGAGCCCGAGCAGCACCCCGATCCGGCCGAGGAACCCCTTGAACACGCCGATGAACACGAACGTGGCCGCCATCGTCAGCAGCGCCACCCACGGGTCCTTCGGCCAGTAGACGTCCGCCGCCACGTACGCCATCCCGAACCCGATCAGCATCACCACCCCGCCGGTCACGATCGGCGGGAAGACCCGGTGGATGACGCCGACGCCCAGCTTGTGGATCGCGAACCCGCACACCGCCAGCACCGCGCCCACGACGAGCAGCGCCCCCGTCACGGTCGCGTCACCGCCCCCGGCCGCCCTGATCGCCACCACGGCCCCCACGAACGACGCGCTCGACCCGACGTAGCTGGGCACCTTGCCGTTCACGATCAGCAGGAACAGGATCGTCGCGACGCCGGACATCATCACGGCGAGGTTCGCGTCCAGCCCCATGACCAGCGGGAAGACGAACGTCGCGCCGAACATCGCGATGACGTGCTGCGCCCCGATGCCCACCATCCTGGGCCAGCTCAGCCGCTCGTCCGGCTTGACCACCTCACCCGGCGTCAGGCGCTTCCCATCGCCGTGCACCTTCCACCCGAACGCCACGCCCGCTCCCCGATCTCCCGCCTGACCAGCGGGTTCATCTCTTGCTTGATGTTGGAGAGCACAATAGAGGGTGGCGTCGGGCGCTCGCGCACCGGCTACGCGACGTGGATCGCGAACCCGTCGCCGGTGACCACCTGGCCCGCTCTGATCTTGGCGCGTTTGCGCAGCTCCACCTCGCCGTCCACGCGCACCATGCCCTCGTCGATGAGCTGCTTGGCCATGCCGCCGGTCTCGGTGATGCCGCAGTACTTCAGCAGGTCGCACAGCGGGATGTAGTCGTCGCGCAGCTCGAATTCCAGATCGTCCACAAGGCAGCAGCCTAGATGCCGCGCATGCGCAGCACGTGCAGGGCCAGGGTGAGGTTGAGGCGCAGGTGGGGGTCGTCGGTGAAGTTGCCGAGCAGGCGCTCCAGCTTGCCGATGCGGTAGCGCAGCGTGTTGTAGTGGAAGTGCAGCCGCCGGGCGGTCTCGGCCACGTTGAGGTTGGTCTCCAGGAGCGACTGCAGGGTGCGCCGCAGGTCGGCGTTCTCGGCGTCGTCGTCGGAGGCCAGCGGGCCGAGCGTCTCGCGGACGAACGCGTGCAGTTCGTCGGTGTCGTTGACCAGCGACAGCAGCCGGTAGACGCCGAGCTGGTCGAAGTGCGCGACCGCGCCGGGGCCGTGCAGCTGGCGGCCGACGCGGGCGGCCTTGAGCGCCTGCGAGTACGCCTCGGGCAGCGTCTCCGCCCCGGGGCTGGGCCGGGAGGTGCCGGTGGAGAACGTGGCGGGCGGCACGTCGGCGAAGGCGGAGGCGGCGTCCTTGGCGACGCGGGAGGCGTCGATGGCGGCGTCCACCACGGCCACCACCTCGTGGGAGAACCCGGCGACGGCGCCGCGCGGGTCGTGCCGCCTGATGGCGGCGGTCCAGCAGGAGACGAGGCGGTCCTGGGCGCTGCGCTCGTCGCCTTCGGGGTCGAGCTCGGCGACCAGCACGGTGACCGGCCGCGACAGGTCCCAGCCGAAGGCCCGCGCGCGGGCGGTGACCCGTTCCGGCGTGCCGGCCCGGCCGGTGAGGACGTCGCGCAGGAAGTCGGCGCGGTACTTGCTCTCGACGGCGTTGACGGCCTCCTGCCGGGTGACGACGAGGGCGGCGACGGTGGCGGCGCGTTCGAGGATGCCGACGTCGCTGTCCCTGATCGCGGCGGCCGGGCTGTAGGCGACGATCCGGCCGTGGTGGTGGCCGCCGGCGAGCACGGGCACGGAGGCGAACGCGCGGGCGCGCGCGGCGGGCGTGCGGGCGCGGGAGGTGAGCAGGCCCTCGCGGGTGATCGACTCGCGCAGGGCCCGGACGTGGTCGTCGGGCCCGGCGGTGGCCAGGACGCGGCCGGAGCCGTCGACGGCCGCCACGGCGACGTCGAGGAGCTTCGCCACCTCCGCGGTGACCTCGTCGAGGCCGCCGCCGGCCAGCACGACCTGTACCAGCGCCCGGTGGGCCTCCTCGGCGCGGGCGAGCACGGCGGCCTGGCGGTTGAGGATGTCGGTGAGGACCTGGTTGAGGATGTCGTCGAAGCCGACGTCGTTCGGCAGCAGGATGAGGGGGAAGCCGAGCCGGTCGGCCTGCTCCACCATCTCGCCGGGCAGTTCGTCGACGTAGCGGCCGAGCTTGATGGCCAGCGCGGCGAGCCCGCGCTCGTCGAGGTCGGCGACCAGCCGGCCGAGCGACTGCGGCGTGTTGCGCAGCGGGTAGCCGGTGGTCAGCAGCAGCTCGTGCGGCTTGACCCAGGCCAGGATGTCGGGCACTTCCATGACGTTGAGCCGTTGCACGATGCGGCCGAGCCCGCTCTCGCCCGCGATCAGCCTGGCGTCCGCGAGGGTGGACACGCCGAGCACCTCTCCTACGGACACGCCGTGGATGATCGTGCCGGTGCTGGCGAGACGGACGGGGGGCTCCATGGGGAAATTGTGACCCCAGAAGCCGTCTGTCAGGAAGAGCCAACCATCGCGCTGACTGTTGGCAAATTTACCCGTACGGAGGGTTCGGCGGCCGTTCTACGGTCAGGTCCAGGGTCGGTTGGGAGGTCCGGTGACCGTCAGTACTTCCGCGCGGCGTGCCCGCGTCCGCGTCACGGGCGCGGCCAGCACCGCGGTCCGTCCCGTCCTGGAGGCGCAGCGGCGTCCCGCCCGGGTGCTGGCGGCGTTCCCGGCGGGCGTGTACCTGGAGGTCAGGACGGAGGCGGAGCCGTCGGTGATCGCCGTCATCACGGGCGAGGCCACCCGGCTGCCGAACTCGGTGCTGCTGGCGGGCCCGCTGCCGGCCGTCACGGTGGGTGACGACGCCTCGGTGGGCGACCGGGTGATCGATCTGGGGCCGCTGAGCCTGAGCGTGCGCCGCTGGTGGGATCCGGCCCCGCCGCTCGGACGCCTGGATCCCGCCCTGCTCGACGACGGCCTGCCGAAGGATCCTCCGGGGCGGGGCTGGCGGGCAACGGCGCGGTGGACATGCTGGCGAGCAGTTGCGCGAAGGGCTGGCTGCTCGGAGCGGTGACGGCGGCGGAGCAGCTCGTGGGGCTGGGCCCGGGGCTGACGCCGAGCGGGGACGACGTGCTGGCCGGGCTGCTGGTGACGCTGCGGCACCTGGGGGTGGCCGCGGGCTGCGGGCGGGCGGTGTGGCTGGCCGACTGGCTGGCGGCGACCGTGACGTTCGACGCGCGTACGCGTACGACGCCGATCTCCGCCACGCTCCTGCACTGCGCGGCGAGAGGCGAGGCCAGCCCCGAGGTGATCGCCGTGCTGCGCGGGGTCGCGGGCCGCCAGCCGCTCGAACCGGCACTGCGCCGCCAGGCGCTCGAACCGGCGCTGCGCCGCCCGGCGCTCGAACCGGCACGCCGCCAGGCGCTCGAATCAGCGCTGCGCCGCCTGCACCGCCTCGGCCACACCTCGGGGGCGGACCTGGCGCAGGGCATCGCCATCGGCGTGGCCGCCGTCCGCTCGCTGAGCGGGGTGCGATGACCGGCCTGCCGCAGGCGGTGCTGCTCCGGCGCGGCGCCTACCACGACTCGGTCACCCTCATGCGGGTCAGCCGGGCGCTGTCGGAGCTGCCCGGCGTGGAGGCGGCCATGGTCGCCATGGCGACCGATCTGAACGTGTCGATCCTGCGGGAGATGGGCTTCGACATCCCCGAGTCCGACCCGGGCGACCTGCTGATCGCGGTGCGCGCGCACGACCCGGACGCGGCGGCGGCGGAGGCGGGCCGGCTGCTCACCGCCGTGGACCGGCCGCGCGCCGCCCCGGAGGAGCAGCCGCCGCTGACGACCCGCTCGGCCGCCGCGCGCGGGCCCGCCGACCTGGTGCTGGTGTCCACCCCCGGCGAGTACGCCTTCTTCGAGGCCCTGGACGCCATCGAGGCCGGCCTGCCCGTCATGATCTTCAGCGACGGCGTCGGCCTGGCCCAGGAGCGCCGGCTGAAGGAGCTGGCCGAGGCCAGGAACGTGCTGGTGATGGGCCCCGACTGCGGCACGGCCGCGATCGGCGGCGCCGGGCTCGGCTTCGCGAACGTCCTGACGCCCGGCCCCGTCGGCGTGGTCGCCGCGTCCGGCACCGGCGCCCAGCAGGTGACGTGCCTGCTCGACTGGGCGGGCACCGGCGTCAGCCACGTGCTCGGGGTGGGCGGCAGGGACCTGTCGGCCGAGGTGGGCGGCCTGTCGGCGCGGCGCGCCCTGCGCCTGCTGGACGAGGATCCGGCGACGGAGCTGATCGTGCTCGTCTCCAAGCCGCCGTCGCCCGAGGTGGCGCGGGCCGTGCTGGGGCAGCGCCTGGGCACGCCGGTCGTCCCTGCTCTGCTGGGCAACGGCGATCTGACGCAGGCGGCCGAGGAGGCGTTGCGCGCGCTCGGCAGGGCCGTCCCCGAGTGGCCGTCCTGGCCCGCCCCGCCGGGCGCCCGCCCCGCGCCCAAGCGGATCAAGGGCCTGTACTCGGGGGCACGCTGAGCGCGGAGGCCGCGCTGGTCGCCGGCCAGGGCGACTTCGTGGACTACGGCGACGACGCCTTCACCAGGGGCCGGGCGCATCCGATGATCGATCCGACGTTGCGGGTGGAGGCGCTGGCCCGCACCGGCGAGCGGGACGTCGTGCTCATGGACGTGGTCCTGGGCCACGGCGCCGACCCCGACCCGGCCGCCTCGCTCGCGCCCGCCGTCGCCGCCGCGCCGGGCACGGTCGTGATCGCCCTGATCGGCACCGAGGGTGACCCCCAGGGCCTGCACCGCCAGGCCGCGGCCTTCCAGGAGGCGGGCGCGGCGGTCTTCACCTCCAACGCCCAGGCCGCCCGCCACGCCAGGAGCCTGGTGTGAGCCCTCAGGCCGTCCGTCCCGCCAGGAGCCTGGTGTGAACGCCCAGGCCCGCCACGCCAGGAGCCTGGTATGAACCCGTTGCTCGCTTCCTCCCCGCACGTGATCACCGTCGGCGCGGGCCTGCTCGACGAGGCGCTGCGCGCGCAGGCCGTGCCGACGACGCCGGTCGCCTGGCGCCCGCCCCTGCCCGGCACCGCCGCCGCCCTGGCCGCGGCGCTGGCCGACCCGCGCCGCCACGAGGCCAACGCGCTGGCCGTGGGCCGGCTGACGGCGGCCCGCCCGCACCTGGTGGGCGTGCGGCGGGCCTCGGAGCTGCTGGAGGCGGGCACGTTCCTGCACGCGGGCCCGCCCATCACGTGGGAGCGCGCCTCGGGCCCGATGCGCGGCGCGCTGATCGGCGCGATGCTGCTGGAGGGCGGGGCGGCGGACGAGCACGAGGCCGCGGACCGGCTGGCGGCGGGCGCGGTCACGTTGCGCCCCTGTCACGAGCACGGGGCGGTGGGCCCGATGGCGGGCGTGGTGAGCCCGTCCATGTGGCTGTTCGAGGTACGCGACGACGAGCACGGCGGCACGGCGTACTGCTCGCTGAACGAGGGTCTGGGCAAGGTGCTGCGGTACGGCGCGTACGGGCCGGAGGTGCTGGAGCGGCTGCGCTGGATGGACCGGGTGCTCGGCCCGGCGCTGGCGGCGACGCTGGAGCGGACCGGCCCGATCGACCTGCGCTCGCTGATCGCGCAGGCCCTGCAGATGGGCGACGAGCTGCACAACCGCAACCGGGCCGCGACCTCGCTGCTGCTGCGCGAGCTGGCCCCGGCCGTGGTGGAGGCGGCGCCGGGCGCGGCGGCGGAGGTGCTGCGCTTCGTCAACGGCAACGACCACTTCTTCCTGAACGTCGGGATGGCCGCGGCCAAGGCCGCCACGGACGCGGCGCGTGACGTGCCGGGCTCGTCCCTGGTGGTGGCCATGGCGCGCAACGGCACCGACTTCGGCGTGCAGGTGTCGGGGCTGGGCGGGCGCTGGTTCACGGGGCCGGCCGGGGTGCCGGACGGGCTCTATCTCGGCTCGTACGGCCCCGAGGACGCCAACCCGGACATCGGCGACTCGACGATCACGGAGACGTCGGGGCTGGGCGGGTTCGCGATGGCGGCGTCGCCGGCGATCGTGCGGTTCGTGGGCGGCGAGGTGGCCGACGCGGTGCGGGCCACGCGGTCCATGTACGAGATCACGCTGGCCGAGCATCCCGTCTACCAGATCCCGGGGCTCGGCTTCCGTGGCACGCCGGTGGGCATCGACGTGACGCTGGTGGCGCGGACGGGCCTGTTGCCCGTGGTCAACACGGGGATCGCGGGCCGGGTGGCGGGCACGGGCCAGGTGGGCGCGGGCCTGGTGGCGCCGCCCGCGGAGGCGTTCACGCGGGCGTTGCTGGCCCTGGCCGAGGCGAATAAGTGATCAATTTTAAAACGGACATATCCCCACGTCAGTGGCAATGTAAGGATTTTTCACCTTCCCTTGCGGATTCGCCGCCGTTATCGTAACGATCCTCATAATCTGCAAGTAGCGTGAACAACGCACGTGACGGATGAGGGAGATGGGGGCGGGAACATGGCAGCCGACCGCTTGCTCAGCGGGCCCGGCTCAGAGGAAGGTGCCACGGGGGGCGCTTCGCAGAGCCAGGGTCGCCTGATCGGCAGGCGCTACCGACTGATGTCGCCCGTCGGCAGAGGCGGCATGGGCATGGTGTGGCACGCCCACGACGTGCTGCTCGACCGGGACGTGGCCGTCAAGGAGCTCATCCTGCCCTACGGCCTCGACCACGCGGGCAAGCAGGTGGCCCACCGGCGCATGCTGCGCGAGGCCCGCTCGGCCGCGCGGCTGACGCACCCGGGCATCGTGACCGTGCACGACGTCGTCGAGGAGGACGGCCGGCCCTGGATCGTGATGGAGCTGGTCCGCGCCTGGTCGCTGGAGCAGGCCGTCCGCCAGAGCGGCCCCCTCCCCGTGATCCAGGCGGCCGAGATCGGCATCCGCGTGCTCGACGCGGTCATGCACGCGCACGCCGCCGGGATCCTGCACCGCGACATCAAGCCGGGCAACGTCCTGCTGACCCAGGACCGGGTGGTGCTGACCGACTTCGGCATCGCGGCCATCGAGGGCGACGTCACGATCACCCAGACGGGGCTGCTCATGGGGTCGCCGGCGTACATCCCGCCGGAGCGGCTGTCCGGGCAGCCGATCACGCAGGCGGCCGACCTGTGGTCGTTCGGCGCGACGTTGTACGCGGCCGTCGAGGGCCGCCCGCCGTACGAGGGGCCCGACCCCGTCGCGGTGCTCGGCGCCGTCCTGACGCAGGACCCGATCAGGCCCCAGCGGGCCGGCTCGCTCATGCCCGTGATCGAGGGCCTGCTGCGCAAGAACCCGGCCGAGCGGCTCACCGCCGCCCAGGTCATCGAGATGCTGGAGACGGTGCTGCGCGCGCACGGCTCCCCCAGGCCGCGCGCCCCCGAGATGCTGCCCAGCCAGGCCGACCCGACCCCGGCCGGGCTGCTGCCCCCGCTGGACACCCCCTCGGGGCCGATGCCCTCCCGCATCGTGGAGACCCCCTCCGGTCCGGTACGGGTGCCGTACGACCCGCTGACCAGCCCGTCGGGCGGCCATTCGATGCCCTACGACGGGATGACGAGCCCGTCGGGCAGCCACCGCACCGACCAGCTCCCGCCGCTGCCGCCCGCCCCCAGCCCTCAGCACGCCTCATACGACTCGCTGCGCAGCTCCTCCGGCCCGTACGACTCGCTGGGCAGCACCTCGGGCCCGTACGACTCGCTGGGCGGTTCGTCCGGTCCCTACGACTCGCTGGGCGCACCGTCGGGCCCGCAGCCGCCGTTCGGCGCGCCGCCCGTCCTCCCCCGGGTGGGCCCGGGCCTGGACGACGACCTCGACGACCCGACCGGCCCGCGCCCCCAGCCGATCCTGCCGCTGACGACGGACAGCCGGACGTCGTCGGCCGCCACCCCGTGGCCGCTGGCCTCGCCCGACGACCTGCGCGAGCAGTCGCGCGACCTGTCGCACGACGTCTCCCGCAGCCGCCTGGCCGCGCTGCCGGGCGGCGGCCCGCGCAAGGGGAAGAGCCGGCGCCGGGTGGAGGAGGACGAGGGCGCCTGGATCAGGAACGGCCGCCCCACCCCGCTGACGATCATCAGCTCGCTGCTGGCCGTGGCCGTCGTGGCGGGCGCCGTGTGGATCATCCTGACGGGCGGCTCGTCGCCGGCTCCGGTCACCACCCCGGCGGCCACCGGCGAGAGCACGACGACGGAGGACGCGGCGGCCCCGTCGATCATCCCCGAGGGGTACGTGGAGCACACGGGCCCCGGCTTCTCGGCGGCCGTGCCGAAGGACTGGAAGCTGGCGACGTCCGGCGGGGTGGCCACGTTCAGCGGGCCGAAGGACTCGGGGATGCGGATCCTGGTCGAGCGGGCCGCCCCGCAGAGCGACGGCGGCCTGTCGGAGCTGGGCCGGCTGGAGGCCGACGGCGGCATGGAGAGCTACATCCAGGTGCAGCTCCAGCGGGTCGCCTACCGCACCTGGCAGGCGGCCGACTGGGAGTACACCTACCAGACGGCCAACGGCGTCCCCATGCACGCCCTGACCAGGTACGTCTCCATCGACGACACCGCCGCGTTCAAGATCACGATGGATCTGCCCGAGCTGAAGTGGGACGACCAGGCCGACACCCGCAAGGTGTTCCTCAACACGTTCCGGCAGGCGACCTGACCCGTATTGCACTGAGCGTTCCAAAACGTGTAGCGTGGCCGTCATGGCGCGACCGAGGAAGTTCGAGGAGGACCGTGCGGTCGAGGCGGCCATGCGCGCGTTCTGGAGCGCGGGCTACGAGGCCACCTCGACGCAGGATCTCTGCGCCGCCACCGGGCTCGGGCGCAGCAGCATCTACAACACGTTCGCCAGCAAGCGCGAGCTGTTCGAGCGCGCGCTGCGGCACTACACGGACGAGCGCAACGCGAACCTGGCCGAGCTCATGGAGGGCGAGCTGCCCGTCAAGGAGAAGGTCAGGACCGTGTTGTGGTGGGCCGTCGAGCCCGATCCTGACGACCCCGCCGGCTGCCTGGTGGTGAACTCGCTGGTCGAGCTGGGCCCGCGCGACCCGGAGATCGCGGAGCTGCTGCGCCGCGACCAGGACAAGCGGCTCCAGATCATGACGGCCGCGCTGGAGGCCGCGCGCGCCCGCGGCGAGCTCGACGCGGGCAAGGATCCGCTGGCCCTGGCCCGCTTCGTCGCCGCGACGGTCAGCGGGCTGCGGGTCGCGGCCCGCGGCGGGGCCGACCGCGCCATGCTCGAGTCGATCGCGAACACCGCGCTGGGCGTCTTCTGACTTTTCCATGCCCGCGTTTTGAACTGATCAATCTAAAATTTCTGGAGGTATCGCCGTGCCGTTGGCGGTCTACATACTGGGGCTCTCGATCTTCGCTCAGGGCACCTCCGAGCTGATGCTGGCCGGGCTGCTGCCCGAGATGGCCCGCGACCTCGGCGTGTCGGTGCCGGACGCGGGGCTGCTGATCTCGGCGTTCGCCATCGGGATGCTGGTCGGCGCGCCGGTGCTGGCCGTGCTCACGCTGCGGTGGCCGCGCCGTACGGTGCTGCTGGCCTTCCTCGCGCTCTTCGCCCTGTCGCACGTGGCGGGCGCGCTGACGTCGAGCTACGGCGTGCTGTTCGCCACCCGCGTGGTCGGCGCGTTCGTCTACGCCGGGTTCTGGGCGGTGGCGGCCTCCACCGCGATCGGCCTGGTGCCCGTGAACGCCCGCGCCAAGGCGATGAGCGTGCTGGCGGGCGGCCTCACCGTGGCCACCGTGATCGGCCTGTCCGCCGGCACGGTGATCGGGCAGCACCTCGGGTGGCGGGCGGCGTTCTGGTCGGTGGCGGCGCTGACGGCGCTGGCCGGCCTGGGCGTGTTCGCCACCATCCCGGGCGGCCGGCCCGACCGCAGCGGCACGCCGCGCGTCTCCGACGAGCTGCGCGCGCTGGCCAGGCCCGCGCTCTGGCTCGCCTACGGCACCACCGCGCTGACCACCGGCGCGCTGCTGTCCACCTTCAGCTACCTGAGCCCGCTGCTCACCGACGTCACGGGGCTCGACCCGGCCTGGGTGCCGGCCGTCCTCGGTCTGTACGGGGTGGGCGCCCTCATCGGCATCACCGTCGGCGGCCGGATCGCCGACGCGCGGCCGTACCCGCTGCTGTACGCCGGCGTGACCGGCCTCGTCCTGACCTCGGCGGCCCTGGCGGCGTCGGCGTCCGTGGCCCTGCTCGCGATCCCGCTGATCTTCCTGCTGGGCGCGTTCGGCTTCGGCACCAACCCGGCGCTGAACGCCCGCCCCTTCGCCCTGGCCAAGAACGCCCCGACGCTGGCCGCCGGCATGAACGTGGCCTCGTTCAACGTCGGCATCACGGTGGGGCCCTGGGTCGGCGGCCTGGCCATCGGCGCGGGCCTCGGCTACGCGTCCGTCGCCTGGATCGGCGCTGCCATCGGCGTGGCCGGCCTGGCCGCGGTGGCGCTCGGCGCGAGCCTGCACCGCAGGAGCGAGATCGCCGGGGAGACGCGCGAGACGGGTGAGGTACGGTCTGCCGTATGAAGCTGGCCGGCATCTCCTTCTATCCCGTCAAGTCCACGGCCGGGCACGAGGTCACCGAGGCCGAGGTGCAACCGTGGGGGCTGGCGGGCGACCGCCGCTACCTCATCACCGACGAGCGCGGCGCGGTGCTCACCGCCCGCCAGGAGCCGCGCCTGCTGGCCTGCGTGCCCGTGCTCGACGGCGGCGTGCTCACGCTGACGGGCCCGCACGCCGAGCCGCTGACGGTGGTCCCCACGGCCGCGATGTCCACCGTGCACATGGGGGGCGTCGCGGTGGAGGTCACCGACTGCGGCGACGCCGCCGCCGCGTGGCTGAGCGGGCTCGCGGGCCGGCCGGTGCGGCTCAAGTGGCTCGACGACCCGACCCGCCGCCCGGTCAACCCCCTGTACGGCCGCCCTGACGACCGCGTGAGCCTGGCCGACGCGTTCCCGCTGCTGCTCACCACGACCGCCTCGCTCGCCCGCCTCAACGACTGGATCGCCGAGACCGCGCTGGAGCTCGGCGAGGAGCCGCGCGCGCTGCCGATGCGCAGGTTCCGGCCGAACGTGGTGATCGACGGGGTGGCGGAGCCGTTCGCCGAGGACGAGTGGAAGCGCCTGCGCATCGGGGAGGTGGAGTTCCGCGTGACCAAGGGGTGCGACCGGTGCGTGCTGACCACGGTCGACACCGAGACCTACCGCAAGGGCAAGGAGCCGCTGCGGACGCTGGCCCGGCATCGCAAGCGTGAGGGCAAGGTGTGGTTCGGCATCAACCTGATCCCCGACCTCGTTCCCGGCACTTTCGGTCGGATCGCGCAAGGGGATCCCGTCGTCCTGCTCTGAAAATTCGCGGCGAAAATCCTTATTTCCCGATATTTCAGTTCACTGTCCCCTTTGGGGTGCTGTTAGCGGTTATGCGAGACTTCACCCGTGACCAGTACCCCCACGAAGCCCGCGGTCTCGTCCCCCGACCGGATCCAGCGCGTCCAACGCCGGACCCTGGCGGTCCTCTCGGCGGCGCAGATCGTGGGCGGCGTGGGCGTGGCCGTCGGGCTGGCGCTCAGCTCGGTCGTCGTGGACGAGTTGTCGCGCTCCACCGTGATCAGCGGCTTCGCCGGCACGGCCACCGTGCTCGGCGCGGCCCTGCTGGCGCTGCCGGCCGCCAAGGCGTCCGGGCGGGGCGGGCGGCGGGCGGGGCTGTCGCTGGCGTACACGGCGGCGCTGACCGGCTGCGTGATCTCGGTGCTGGCCATCAGCCTGCGCAACTGGCCGCTGCTGCTCGCCGGCCTCGTCCTGGTCGGCGGCGGCAGCGCGGGCAGCCTCGCGGCCCGCTACTCGGCCACGGACCTGTCGCCCAAGGACCGCTCGGCCCGCCATCTGTCGCTGGTCGTCTGGGCCTCGACCATCGGCTCCGTCGCCGGCCCGAACCTGGCCGAGCCCGCCGACCGCATCGGCCGGAGCCTCGGGATGGCGGAGAAGGCGGGGCCGTTCGCGTTCGCGGCCCTGGCCTTCGCGCTGGCGGTGGTCATCGTCCTCGTCCTGCTCCGCCCCGATCCGCTCATCCTGGCCCGCGCCGGTACGCGCACGGAGGATCCCGGACGCAACCGCACGATCCGCACCGCCTGGCACACCCTGCGCACCACCCCGACGGCCCGCCACGCCCTGGTCATGATCGCCGTCAGCCACACGGCGATGGTCTCGGTCATGTCGATGACCCCCGTCAAGCTGCACCACGACGGCTCGAACCTCGACGTCATCGGCCTCGTGATCAGCCTGCACATCGCCGGCATGTACGTGCTGTCGCCCCTCGTCGGCTGGCTGGCCGACAAGGCGGGCAAGGTGCCGGTGCTGGTGCTCGGCTCGGCCCTGCTGCTCAGCGCCGCCGCCCTGGCCGGCACCGCCGGTCACCGCGTGTGGCAGGTGACCGCCGCGCTCGTGCTGCTCGGCCTGGGCTGGTCGTGCGGCCTGGTGGCCGGCTCGGCGCTGGTCACGGAGTCGGTGCCGATCGAGCGCCGCCCCGCCGTCCAGGGCCTGTCGGACCTGCTGATGAACGTGTGCGGCGCCACGGGCACGATCGTCGCCGGCGCCATCGTGGGCCTGCTCGGCTACGGCATGCTCGGCCTGATGGTCGGCATCATGGTCGCCCTGTCGGGCCTCTGGCTCACCGCCGTCTGGCGCCGCACGTCCTGACATACCTGCCCTTCGGCGGGCTCACTTGGCGTCGGCGTAGGACTTGACCGCCACCGCCTCCATCGGAAAGCGCACCGGAGTGCGGCCGAACAACAACCGGCTGGCCTCGGCCGCCGCGCCCGTCACCGCCGCGATCACCTCGTCGGCCAGCTCGGCCGGGCAGTGCACCATCACCTCGTCGTGCTGGAAGAACACCAGCCGCGCCGGCTCCGGCAGCCGCCCCCGCAGCACCGCCAGCAGCGCCAGCGCCCACTCGGCCGCCGTGCCCTGCACCACGAAGTTGCGGGTGAACCGCCCGCGGTCTCTGGCCGCCCGGCCGCCCTCGGGCCCGGACACCAGCTCCTTCCACCGCTCGGACGGCGGCGGGCTGGTGCGCCCGAGCCAGGACCGCACGATGCGCCCCTCCTCGCCCGCCTTGGCCGCGTCTTCGACGAACTGGTACGCCTTGGGGAAGCGCTGCCGCATCACGGCCAGCAGCTTCGAGGCGTCGCCGCTGGTGCCGCCGTACATGGCGGACAGCATCGCGATCTTGGCGTTGGCCCGCTCGCCGCCGAACGACTGCGCCAGCGCGGAGTAGAGGTCGATCTCGCCCGCGGCCCTGGCCAGCCCGCCGTCGCCGGCCATCGCCGCCAGCACCCGAGGCTCCAGCTGTGCCGCGTCGGCGACGACCAGCAGCCACCCGTCGTCGGCCACCACGACCTTCCGCATGACCTTGGGGATCTGCAGCGCGCCGCCGCCGTTGGTGGCCCACCGCCCGGACACGACGCCGCCGACGACGTATTCGGGCCTGAACCGCCCGCCGCGCACCCACTGGTCGGCCCACGCCCACCCGTGCGCGCTGAACAGCCGGGCCAGCTCCTTGTAGGCCAGCAGCGGCGCCACGGCGGGATGCTCGATCTGCTTGAGCTCCCACTGCCGGGTGGTCTTCAGCGCCACCCCCGCGCCCTTGAACGCCTTGACGAGCTGCTGCACGGAGTCGGGGTTGACCGGGTGCCCGAACGCGGCCGCCACCTCGTCGGCCAGCGCCTGCAGCCGGGCCGGGCGCATGCCGTGCACGGGGCGCGGCCCCAGCAGCTCGGTGAGCAGCGCGTCGTGCACGTCGCGCCGCCACGGCATGCCCTCGTGCGACATCTCGGCCGCGACCAGCGCACCGGCCGACTCGGCGGCCACCAGCAGGCGGAAGCGGCCGGGCTCGGGCAGCGCGGCGATGCGCCGGAGCTGGTCGGCCAGCACCTCGGCGACCGCCTCCGCGCCGAGCGGCTCGGGCGCGAACAGCGTGCCGGGCGCGCTCGGCTGCTCGTCGGGCACCGGCAGGCCGTGCAGCCTGGCGTGCGCGGCCCTGGCGGAGCGGGGCTCGCCGTAGCGGCCCTCGTAGGCCAGCAGCAGCCCCTCGGTCAGCGCCAGGTCGTGGCAGCGAGCGACCCGCACGCCGCGCTCCAGCAGCGGCGGGTATGTCTCCCGCGCGTCGGCCCACACCCAGCGCGGCCCCTCGGCGGCCTCCAGCTCCCGCACCGCCTCGGCGAGGTCGGCGGGCCGGCGCGGCGTGCCACCGACGGGCAGCACCGTCTCCCCTGCGACCACGACGTACACGTGGTCAAGCCTGCCAAACGCCTCCGACAAAACCGCACGCGGTCACATGTTCAGGGAGTCACACGTCGAGGCTGATGCGCACCTCGTCCTCCATGGGCGGGTCCAGCTCCTGCGCCAGGCACCCGGTGGCGGCGAAGCAGCGCAGGGTCAGCTCCTCGGGCGTGACCGTGGCGTGCAGGAACTGCTTGAAGAACGGCGGCGTGTCCCAGTCGGACAGCTCGGACAGGAAGCGGTGGAAGACCTTGTCCACCGGTAACCGCAGCGGCCACGGCCAGGCGCCGAGCAGCCGTGCCGCCCACCGCATCCGCATGGTGATCTTCACCGGCCCCGTGGGGGTCCTGACCGGCTCGTTCTTGATGTGCTGCGACATGATGCACAGCGCCTCGGTCGGCGTCAGGCAGAGCCACTTCATCCGCAGCCGCTTGGCGTAGAGCTGGCTGTAGAAGGACAGCGAGTCGCCGCGCAGCGGGTAGCACCTGAAGTCATCCTCGTGCACGCCGCCGACGTCCACGCGCTCGATGGTGTGGGTGGCGTGCATGAACGCCCCGCCGCCGCCCGACACGATGTACTGGATGACCCGGTCGCCCACCTTGACCGGATAGCGCTGGTAGTTGTGCACGTCGCCGCCGATGGCCGCGACGTACCGGTGTGCCGGGTCGCGCACGATGTCGTCGATCGTCCCGCCGCCCTCCAGCGGCGACGGCTTGTACGCGTTGCCGGTGTAGATCGGCTTGCCCGTCACCAGGATCTTCGGCCGGGGGTCGAGCGAGACCCGGCGCAGCCAGGCCGTCTGCCCCTTGTCGATGACGTTCCTGATGCCGGTGTCGACGCCGACGACGAGCAGGCTGTCGCTCTCGATCACCCAGTACGACCCCGGCTGCGCCGCCTGCCCGGTCGCCTGCTGGGACGGCCTGCCGCGCAGCTTGCGCGCCTCGGCCAGCTTCGCCTCGTCGATGGTCTCCGGCTTGCGCCACAGCAGGCCGCGCAGCCCGCGGTCCGGCTTCGGCTTGAGCGGCGGCGCGTCGCAGAAGACCCGCATGAAGCCGCCGAGCCCGTCGTACCAGTCGTGGTTGCCGGGGATGGCGTAGATCGGTGCGTCGTAGTCCTGGTACGGGCGGAAGAACTTGTCGCCGTACTCGTTGCCCGATCCCGTCGGATAGATCACGTCGCTGGCGATGATGGCGAAAGACGTTCCTTCGCCGAGTTTCAGCATGCCCGGAACAACGGCGTACTGGGAGGCGTCGCCTTCTCCCGTATCGCCGAGAAGGAGGAAACTGAAATTACCGCCGACAGCCGGTTTGATGCGAAATTCCGGATCAATCCCGCGGGCCTCTTGGGACTCCACCCAGCGCGCCCGCACCTCCCCTGACGGATCCCCGAACAACCCGGCCAGGATCTCGTTGCGGGACAGCCAGAGCGTACGTACATTCAACCAGGTAAAGCCTTGCTTGTTGGGTCTGAGCTGCGCAAATGTACCTGGTTGCACACAGGCCCAACCTGCACCCTCCTCCGAGACCCGGGAGGAAACCTGCTTTCCACGCTCAGCCGCGACTTCCACCATGACCACATCTTTACCGTGATCTACCATTTGCGCATCCCGAACGCTCCGTACCGTTCGGAACACACAAGGTGTGCAATGGTGTAGCCTCACCCCCCAAGCAAGCGGTTGGGACCGCCTAGGAGGCTCCCATGACCCGTAACAGCCCGGACGACGCGACCCGCAAAGGCACCTCCGCCGTGGATGCCATCGAGGGTCTGCTCGCCTTCGCCGCGTCCCGGCCGCGCTGGGCCGCGAGCGCGGCGATCAACAGCGCGAGCGAGGCGATCGCGCGGAGCCGGGCGCTGGCGGCGCAGTCCCCCGGCGAGCACCTGCCGCTGCTCGCGCGCTGCCTGAACACGACCGCGCGGCTGATGCTGGCGCGCGGGCGCGCCACGGAGGCGCTGCCGCTGGCCCAGGAGGCGGTGGCGCTCAGCCGGTCGATCGGCGGGGCGTCGCTGGCGGTCTCGCTGCGCCGCCTGGCCGCGGCCCAGGAGGCCCTGCAACGCTTCGGCGACGCCGCCGCCACCCTCGCCGAGGCCGACCGCCTCCCGCCCCCACCCGGCTGACCGCCGCCCGGTCCGCTCCTGGCTCGCGCGGGCCGAGGGCTCGGAGCTCGCCGGGCACCCCGGCCCTGCACCCGGCCCTGCACCCGGCCCTGCACCCGGCCCTGCACCCGGCCCTGCACCCGGCCCTGGATGCCGGCTCAGGCTCGCGGGACGAGCACGCCCGGGTTGAGGATGCCGGCGGGGTCGAGCTCGGCCTTGACCGCGCGCAGGACGCCCGTGCCGACCGGCCCGATCTCGCGCGCGTAGGCGTCGAGATGGTCGCGGCCGACGCCGTGGTGGTGCGTGATCGTGCCGCCCGCCTCGACGACGGCCGCGTTCACCGCCGCCTTGGCCCGCTCCCACTGGGCGACGGGGTCGGCGTCCTGCGGGGTCACGACGGTGAAGTAGAGCGAGGCGCCGGTCTCGTACACGTGCGAGATGTGGCACATGACGAGCGGCGAGCCGAGCGCGCCGAGCAAGGCGAGCCGGACCGCGTCGTAGAGGCGCGGCAGGCTCGCCCAGAAGCCGGCCGTCTCCAGCGTCTCGACGGTGGCGCCGGCGGCGAGCAGCGAGTCGCGCAGGTACGGGGCGGAGAAGCGGCCGCGCTCCCACGCCTCCCCCGGCTCCGGCCCGAGCGGCTCGCCGCCCATCCGCGCCAGCAGGGCGGAGGCGGCCGCGTGCCGGCTCCCGACCCGCACGCCCTCGTACCCGGCGACCAGCAGGCATCCGGAGCCCACGGCTCCGCCTGAGCCCGCGCCGCCGGAGCCCGCGCCGCCGGAACCCTCGGCACCGGAGCCACCGGCTCCGTCTGAGCCGGCCGCCGCACCGGAGCCGCCGGCTCCGTCCGGACCGCGCGCCCCGTCCGAGCCGATCTCGTCCGGCTTGGCCAGGCCGATCATCGTCTCGGTCTCGTCCGAGAGCCGCAGGACGGTCGGCAGCGGCCCTTCCTGGGCGAGCGCCCGCACGGCGGCGGATCCCTGCGCGAACGTGGCGAACCGCCACCCTTCGTAGCGCCGCTCGGCGGGCGCCCGCCGCACCCGCAGCCGCAGCGCGGTGATGACGCCGAACGCGCCTTCCGAGCCGAGCACGAGCTGGCGCAGGTCGGGCCCGGCGGCCGACTTGGGCGCCCGCCCGAGCTCCAGGGTGCCCGCGGGCGTGGCGAGGGTGAGGCCGACGACCATGTCGTCGAAGCGCCCGTACCCGGCGGAGGCCTGGCCGCTGGAGCGGGCGGCGGCGAAGCCCCCGAGCGTGGCGTACTCGAAGGACTGGGGGAAGTGCCCGAGCGTGAGGCCGCGCGCGGCGAGCAGCCGCTCGGCGTCGGGGGCCCGCACGCCCGGCTCGAACGCGGCCACCATCGACTCCTCGTCCACGGAGATCAGCCGGTCGAGCCGCCCGAGGTCGAGCGCGACCACGCCCGCGAAGCCGGTGCGGTCGGGGGCCAGGCCGCCCACCACGGAGGTGCCGCCGCCGAAGGGCACGACGGCGACGCGCTCGCGCGAGCACACCCGCAGCAGCTCGGCCACCTCCTCGTGCGAGCCGGGCAGCACCACGGCGTCGGGCGCGGCCGAGCCGTCGCCGGCCCGCATGCGCAGCAGGTCTGGGGTGGATTTGCCGCGCGTGTGCCGGACGCGGTCCTCGTGCCCGGTCCGCACGTTCTGCTCCCCGACCACCTTGGCCAGCGCGTTCAGCACCGGCTCAGGCAGCACGACCGGCGGCAGCGCGACCTCCTCCAGCGCGGCGGCGGGCGTGCCGGGCGCGCGCACGCCGAGCAGGTCGCGCAGCAGCGCCAGGACCGGCTCGGGCAGCTCGCGCGCCTTGGCGGGGTCGCCCCACCCCGACCACGACATCGGTTCTCCAGTCACGCTTACACTGTGACACATGACGTCGATTCGTCACAATGACGGTGTTCTGGACGCGGCGCGCGACTGCGTGCTCGCCTACGGCGTGCGCCGGACCACGCTCACGGACGTGGCGCGGCGCGCGGGCGTGTCCCGGATGACGATCTACCGGCGCTGGCCCGACGTGCGCACGCTGGTGGCCGACCTGATGACCAGGGAGTGGGTGCGGGTGGTGGCCGGGCTCGACCTGTCCGATCCCGTACGTGCGGTCGTGGCGGGCGTTCGGGGGCTGCGCGAGCACCCGTTGTGGCGCAAGATCGTGGAGGCGGACCCGGAGCTGCTCGTGCCGTACCTGCTGGATCGGCGGGGCGCCAGCCACGACGCCATCCTGGAGGTGCTGGAGCCGGCCGTCGGCGACCCGGCCAGGGCCAGGGCGGTGCTGCTGGTGGCCCAGTCGTTCCTGCTGTCGGCGCCGACCATGCTCGACCCCGTCACGATGGACGAGCTCGACGCCGAGCTCACCGCCCTGCTGGAGGCCTATCTTGGACAGCTCGCTGAACGCCGCCAGACGCTCCCGTGAGCTGCGCCGGGTCGCGGAGGAACGGGCGGACGTGCTGGTGGTGGGGCTCGGCGCGACCGGCGCGGGAGCCGCGCTCGACGCCGTGTCCCGAGGGTTGAGCGTAGCGGCGATCGACGCGCACGACCTGGCTTTCGGCACCTCCAGGTGGAGCTCCAAGATGGTGCACGGCGGCCTGCGTTACCTGGCGAAGGGGCAGGTGGGCGTGGCTTACGAGAGCGCCGTCGAGCGCGGGATCCTGCTCCGCAGGACCGCTCCGCACCTGGTGAAGGCGCATCCGTACCTGCTGCCGCTGACCCCGGCCGTCTCGCGGCGGCAGGCGGCGCTGGTGATGAGCGGCTACCGGCTCGGCGACGGGCTGCGGGCCGCCGCGCGCACCCCGCGCCGCCTGCTGCCCGGCCCGACGCGGCTGAACGCGGCCCGCGCCCACACGCTGGCGCCGATCCTGCGTACCGACGGATTGCGCGGCGCGCTGCTGTCGTGGGACGGGCGGCTGCTCGACGACGCCCGCCTGGTGGTGGCGCTCGCGCGCACCGCCGCCGCGCGCGGGGCCCGCGTGCTGACCCGCTGCCGCGCGCTGCGCCTGACCGGCCAGGGCGCGCAGGCACGCGACGAGCTGACGGGCGAGGAGTTCACGATCAGGGCGAAGGTGGTGATCAACGCGACCGGGGTGTGGGCGGGCACGCTGGATCCGCAGGTGAAGCTGCGCCCGTCGCGCGGCAGCCACCTCGTCCTGGAGCCCGGCACGCTGCCGGGGCTGATCGCGGGCATGCACGTGCCCATCCCGGGCGAAAGCAACCGGTTCGCGCTCGTCCTGCCCCAGCCGGACGGCCGCGTCTACGTCGGCCTGACGGACGAGCCGGTGGACGGGCCGGTGCCGGACGTTCCCGAAGTGCCGCCGGAGGACGTCAGAACGCTCCTGGAGGTACTGAACGGGGTTCTTGAGGTCCCAGTGACCGAAGAGGCGGTCGCGGGCGCGTACGCGGGCCTCAGGCCCCTTCTGGCGGCCGATGGCAGGACGGCGGACCTGTCCCGGGAGCACGCGGTGCTCTCGGAGGGCGGCGTCGTGACCGTGGTGGGCGGCAAGCTGACGACATATCGGCGGATGGCCGAGGACGCGGTGGATCGTGCGGTCTCGTCCGCGAAACTGCGGGCCGGCCGGTGCCGCACGCGGCGCATCGCGCTCGTGGGGGCGGGCCCGCGCCCGTCCGGGGTGCCGCTCCGCCTGGCCGAGCGGTACGGCTCCGAGGCCGCGGCCGTGCACGAGCTGGTCCTGGGGCACCCGGAGGAGGTCGGGCTCGGCTTCACCCAGGGCGAGCTGCTCTGGTCGGTCCTGCACGAGGGCGCGCTCGACGAGGGCGACCTGCTCGACCGCCGGACCAGGATCGGGCTGGTCAAAAGGGATAGAGACCGTGCGCTGCCCGCGACACGGGACGTACTGGACCGGTTCTCCCGCGCGTAAACCCGCCGATCCGTTAGGTTAGTCTCACCTAAGTGATCGAGGAGGGGGCGGAAGCGTTGGCCAGGGGCTGCGAGCAGAAGGGCTGCGAACATCCGGCGGGGTGCCACACCGGCGGGCTGCCCACACTCGCCAGCGCCACCGTGGGAGCCCGGCTGTGGCTACTCGTCGAATACACCGGAGCATGGCCCTCGCGCCTCGAAAACTGCGAACTTCCTGAAGAAATCTCGAAACTCGTCCGGCGCGCGCTCGAACGCGGTATCAGGCCCCAGCTGATCCGCCGCCCGGGCAGGCGGACCCGCCCACGGGAGCAGGGGATCCGTGTGCTATTGGCCTACGCGGCAGGCGAGCACCCCTGGGTGGCGCAGGGCGTCATCGCAGGTCCTGACGATCTTGACCTGGACGCGCTCGTGGCCGGAGTGGTCCCGGAGTCCTGCATACTTGAAGACGAGCCGGTATTTCTGGTCTGCACGCACGCCAAGCGCAATGTGTGCTGCGCCCGCATTGGACTACCCCTCGCTCGGTCCCTGGCCGAAATCTTGCCGGACAGAGTGTGGGAAACGTCACACGTTGGCGGCGATCGCTACGCCGCCAACCTCGTGTGCTTGCCACACGGAATTTTCTACGGCAGCATGTCTCAGGCTGCTGCATCGGCAGCGGCTAACGCGTACCGGTCGGGCGAGATCATTCTCGACCGCTACCGGGGACGCGCAGGCATCCCTGAGCCATTGCAGGCCGTCGAGCACTTCGCCCGAGCCCATACGGGAGAGTGCTCCGTCGGCGCGGTGGCCGTGGAATCCTC
This sequence comes from [Actinomadura] parvosata subsp. kistnae, assembly GCF_900323885.1. Classification (GTDB taxonomy): domain Bacteria; phylum Actinomycetota; class Actinomycetes; order Streptosporangiales; family Streptosporangiaceae; genus Nonomuraea; species Nonomuraea composti. Next base: position 853,818 of record NZ_OOHJ01000015.1, read on the forward strand.
CAGGACGGACGGCGACGTCACCGAAGCCATTGTGCGCTGCGGCGACGTCCGGCTCCAGGTTGTGGTTGAGCCATCGGCGTTCACAGCGCCGTGTGGTACGGCTTGCGCCGAGACGATCACCACCTACCGGCTGGTTTCGCTGGACAGGCTCACGCCTGTGCGGTACGCCACGCCCGCTCTCGCCTGAACAGGGAACATCACGGCCCGACGTTGCGTTGGAACAGTGACGCCAAAAGCGTCCAATGCGGCTCAATTACCGAAATACCTCTCACGAAGGTGGTTTTCTCATGTCTCAGGTACGTCGGCAGCTCGCCCGCCCGCGCCCCAGCTGGGGTTGGCAGGATGATGCCGCGTGCCGGGGTGAGGACCTCGTGCTCTTCTTCGGCCCCGATGGGGAGCGGCAGCCCGAGCGTGACGTACGAGAGCGGAAGGCCAAGGCGATCTGCGCCCAGTGCCCCGTCCGCAACGAGTGCCTTGACTACGCGCTGTCCCGGCCGGAGAAGTACGGCACGTGGGGCGGTCTCAACGAGGACGAGCGGGCCAGCGAGCGTCGCCGTCGCATGCGCCGCGCGGCCAGCGCCGGCATCTCCGCCGCCTGACACACCCGGCAGCAATCACCATCATCGCGTGATCACGCAGTTGTCCCGATGAGCCGGAGCCTGGACATCCATGCCAGGCTCTGGTGAACCCGGTCGGGGCAACTGCCTGATCAGGCCCTGAATGGTCACACCAGCACACGACTTCGCCGACCGCGGGAGCCAACCGCGGTGGCGAAGTCTTCCTGTTTCACCCGTAGCCACCCGGCTTCTCCGTAGGCGCCCCTGCTTATCCGTAGAAACCGGCTTCTCTCCATAGGCGCCGGGCTTCTCCGTAGGCACCGGGTTTCTCCGTAGGCATCCGACATCTGGTGGTCACCGCCGGTTGCCGTACGTTCGGGGCCGCGTCATGTGGCCGCCCTAGTGTGCCCGGCATGAAACGCATCGCCATCCTGATGAGCGCGGGCGCGCTGGCCCTCGGCCTGGCAGCCGTCCCCGCCGTCGCGGACCCCGCCCGGCCCGGAGACTCCCCCGCCTCCTACGGGCAGGCCACGCTGACGGGCTTCGCCTCCCTCCCGGCGCTGACCTTCGTGCCCGGCAGCGAGCCGTCGGGCTCCTCGCTCGGCACCGCGCCGGTCAACGGCGTCACCCCGCCGTTCGCGGGCCAGCCGGTGCAGGGCTTCAGCGGCATCGCGCGCCGCCACGACGGCACCTTCGACGTGCTGTCCGACAACGGCTACGGCAACAAGGCCAACAGCTCCGACTTCCTCCTGCGCGTCCACCGGATCAAGCCGGACTTCAGGGCCAGGACCGTCCAGGTGCTCGGCGGCTTCAACCTGACCGACCCGCGCGGGCTCGTCCCCTTCGCCCTCACCCGCCAGGATCGCACCCTGACCGGCGCCGACTTCGACGTCGAGTCCATCGTGCGCGCCACGGACGGCACGTACTGGATCGGCGACGAGTTCGGCCCGTTCCTGCTGCACTTCGACCACAAGGGCCGCCTCATGGAGGCGCCCGTCGCCCTGCCCGGCGTCCAGGCCCCCGAGAACCCCGCCCTGAACGGCGGCCAGCCCAACCTGGCCAGCAGCAAGGGCTTCGAGGGCATGGCCAGGGGCGTCGACGGCCGCCGCCTCTACCCGCTGCTGGAGGGCACGGTCAGCGGCGACCCGGCAGGCACGCTGCGCATGTACGAGTTCGACCTGCGCAAACGGGCCTACACCGACCGGCGGTGGACGTACCGCCTGGAGGACCCCTCCCACGCCATCGGCGACGCCATCGCCGTCGACGAGAACCGCTTCCTGATCATCGAGCGGGACAACGGCCAGGGCGACGCCGCCAAGGTCAAGCGCATCTACCTGGCCGACAAGCGCGACCGCGACCGGGACGGCGCCCTCGACAAGACCCTCGTCGCCGACCTCCTGAACCTCGCCGACCCGCGCGGGCTGGGCGGCACGCCCGGCACGTTCCGCTTCCCGTTCCAGACGATCGAGGACGTGATCATCCTCGACGACCGCACGCTCGGCGTCCTGGACGACAACAACTTCCCCTTCTCCAACGGCCGCACGCCCGGCAAGCCGGACGACAACGAGTTCATCACCGTCCGGCTGACCCACAGCCTCAAGGCCGACCCCCGCGTGTACCACTGACCCCCACCCGGCCGCCGGCCCATCGAACCCGGCGGCCTCCCAGCGCACGGCCTCTCGTGGCGCGGCTGTTCGGGCGGCGGGCCTTTCGGTGCAGCGAGTTTTCAGGGCAGCGCCCCTCTCCACGCAAGGCGGCTCTTCCCGGAGCAGCAGCCTCCCAGCGCGATCTCTCAGAGCGCGGGCCTCTCGGCGCGAGGCTTCTCGGGCGGGACCTTCCGGCGCGGCGGTCTCTCGACGGGCGGCCTCTTCCGGCGCAGCGGTCTCTCGACGGGCGGCTTCGTGAGGGCGGCGGGCGGCGGGCCGGTCGGGAGCGGTGGCCGCTCGTCGATAGGGTTGCCTGCCATGTCCTCACCGCAGCCCTCGCCCACGCCCAGGACGGAAGCCGTATCGGCGGCGCGGCTCTCGCCGGAGACCGCCGCGGCCGACCTGGAAGAGATCGTCCGCCTCGCCGTCGAGACCCTTCAGCAGGCCAAGGAGCCCGCCGCCTGGGACGCCAGGGCGGGCTCGCTGGAGTGGACGTGCTGGGAAACGACCGAGCACCTGGCCGACGACCTGTTCGCCTACGCCGCGCAACTCGGCCTCACGACGCCACCCCTGGACGTCAACGTGCCGTTCATCCTGGAGAGCCGCAGGCCGGGCGGCCCCGCGAACAGCATTCACGCCGACCGCGCCGCGGGCGTCACGGGTTTGCTGCAGGTGCTCCAGGCGAGCGGCGCGCTGCTGGTCGCGATGGTACGCACCGCGCCGCCGCACGTCCGAGCCCACCACGGCTTCGGCCCGGCGGACGCGACGGCCTCCGCGTGCATGGGTCTCACCGAGGCCCTCGTCCACGTGCACGACCTGGCCGAGGGCCTCGGTCTCGCCTGGGATCCGCCCGCCGGCGTGTGCGCCCGTGTCCTGGCCCGCCTCTTCCCCGACGCCCCGCGGGACACCGACCCCTGGACGACGCTGTTGTGGGCCACGGGCCGCGCCGATCTTCCCGACCGCGCCCGCCTGACGCGCTGGCGCTGGCACAACGCGCTGCCGTCCGAGCAGCCGTGACCGAAACCCGGTGCGGACGTGACCGTAATCCGGGACTCGGACGGCCTCGGACACCCTCGGACGCCTGCGGCCAGGCTCGGACAGCTTCAGAGCAGGCTCAAGCAGCGTGCGACGGCGTCAGACGATGAGGTCGTCGAACTCGCCGTCCTTGGCCCCGAGGACGAACGCGGTGATCTCCGCACGGGTGTAGACCAGCGCGGGTCCTTCGGGAAAGCGTGAGTTACGCATGGCGATCTCCCCCGTGGGCAGGTTCGCGACTTCGACGCAGTTGCCGTTGGGGTTGCTCCGCTTGCTCTTGCGCCAGACGACGGGAAGGCGGCCGGCGGGCGTTCCGTTCCGGAACTCGTGCATGGGGGCAGCTCCTCGCGATCTTACGGATGCACGTGCATCCGCGTTTGCGAGGTGACAATACGGCAACATGATGTGCTCCATATACCGGACGACCAAAAATCACGGTATGGAGTGGATCACAGGGAAATCAGCAGCTCATCCGGAAATCAGGCGTTCCAGGAAGCGTCTGGTCGCTTTGGGCTCCTCCGCCTGGATGCTCAGCCGGTCCATGACCTCCATGTAGTGGTCGGAGTCGGCGGGTTTGTCCAGGTAGAGGGCGCTGGTGAGCTGCTCCATGTAGACGACGTCGGGCAGCTCGCGCTCCGGGAAGCGCAGGATGCTGAACGGGCCGCCGGCCGCCGCGTGGCCGCCCCGTTCGAACGGCATGATCTGCACGGTGATGTTGCGCTCGGCCGTGACGTCCAGCAGGTGCTTGATCTGCTCGCGCATGATCTCGGGGCCGCCCAGCATGCGGCGCACCACGGCCTCGTCGATCACCGCCCACACCGTCAGGCCGCTCTCCAGCCGCTTCTGCCGCGTCATGCGCAGCGCCACCCGGCGCTCCAGCTCGGACTCCGACGCCTTCTCGTGCGCCAGCTCGATCACCGCCCTGGCGTACGCGGGCGTCTGGAGCAGGCCGGGGACGAACTGGTTCTCATAGGTACGGATGCCGGCCGCGGCGCCCTCCAGGCCGATGTAGACCTCGAACCACGGCGGCAGCAGATCACCGTACTTGTGCCACCAGCCGGGGGCGTTGGCCTGCTTGGCCAGGGCCAGCAGCGGCTCGCGTTCCTTGGGGTCGGTGACGCCGTAGAGGGTGAGCAGATCGGCCACGTCACGCTGCTTGAAGCTGACCTGACCGAGCTCCAACCGACTGATCTTGGCATGAGATGCCCGAATCGAGTACCCCGCGTCCTCGCGCGAGATACCCTTCTCCGTGCGAAGCCTGCGCAGTTGCGTTCCCAGCAGGATCCGCAGCACCGTCGGGCTTCCCGGCGAATAGCTGAGAAGCTTCCCTTCCGCGCTTTCTGCGCTCACTCCACCGCTCCTAGGGCGTCTGCACGTGCAGATGCGATTCGCATCCGTAAACTACGAAAAGTCTTGCATCGGTAAGCACTCCCCGTAAAGATGGGTATTGGATCACCAGACCGCGCTTCGGGGGCCAGAATGACGACTTTCGACGCTCGGCCGCAAGCCGCCATCGGTGCCCGGCCACCAGGATGGCTTTCCTCCGTCCTGGTAGACGGGCATGCCGGTGAATGCGACGCCGTGTTCCCGTTCCACCGCGGCACGGCGCTGGAGCCGTCCTGCGTGGCGACGGCCCGCAAGTTCGTCGATCAGACGCTCGCCTCGTGGGGCACGACCGAGCACGCCTTCGACGCCCAGCTGGTGGTCTCCGAGCTGGTCACCAACGCGATGCGGCACGGCGGCGGCGCCGCGCAGCTCCGGCTGCTCGCGCATCGGGCCGAGCTCGCGTGCGTGGTCACCGACTACAGCCAGACCGTGCCGGTGGCGGCCGCCCCCGACGTCTTCTCGGAGTACGGGCGCGGGCTCCGGCTGGTCGACGCCCTGTGCACGGCATGGGGCTGGCTCTCCCCCGACGGCACCCGCAAGATCGTCTGGGCCCTCATCGCGGGCTGACCCGACCCCGCCGCGCGTCCCAACAGGCGCAGCACGTCTCACGTCCGGCGGCCCAGCGCCTCTCACGCCCGGCAGCCCAGCGCCTCTCACGTCTGGCGGCCGAGCAGGCGGAGCACGTCCGTGTCGCTGAGCTGGTCGAAGCGCTCGTACCACTGGCCCACCGCTCTGAAGTCGAGCGGCGTCAGCAGCACCACCACTTCGTCGGCCTCCTCGTGCATCGACCGGACGGTGTCGCGGGCGCCGACCGGCACGGCGAGGGTCACCTTGGCGGGCTTGAGCGTGGCGACCGCCCTGAGCGCGGCCCGGGCCGTGCCGCCCGTGGCCAGGCCGTCGTCGACCACGATCACCTCCCGGCCCTCCACCGGGGGCAAGGGGTGGTCGCCGCGGTAGGCGCGCACCCGCCGGGCCAGCTCCTGCCGCTCCTGCGCCACCACGTCCGCGACGTCCTCCGTGGTCATGCCCAGGCGGTGCAGCAGCGGCAGGTCGAACACCGGCTCGCCGCCTTCCGCGATCGCCCCGACCCCCAGCTCAGGCGTGGGCGGGTAGCCGATCTTCCTGGTGACGAGCACGTCAAGCACCGCGCCCAAATTGCGCGCGATGGGCACGGCCACGGCGACGCCGCCGCGCGGGAGGGCGAGGATCACGGGGTCGTGCGCGTCCCGCAGCCGTTCTGCGAGCTGCGCGCCCGCGTCGGCCCGGTCTGCGAAGAGCTCCATGACCTGTGCCTACCCGCTCACGCCCGCCGCTCCCACCGGCCATCACTCCCCGCCCGCCACCCATCCCCCGCCCCGGGCTGCGTACCCACCCGAATCTCGCCAGGCGGGCGCGCAAGGGAGGCCACCGGGGAGCGCTCGCTCCACGCTCACCAGCACCTGGTGCTGGAGGAGGAGGTCGACGCCCTCCTGCCCAGCCTGGGCGGGACACGAGCACGCGGGGCGAGGGCGGGCGCGCCCGACCGGGGCACGGCCGGGCGCGCAGGGGGTGGGCAACAAGCGGGCGCGCAGGGGGTGGATCACGGGCGGGCGCGCCGGGGCACGCTCAGGGGCGGGCGCGGCCGGAGCGGCGCATCTCCTTGTGGATGATCTTCCACTTGTTCTGCTGTTCCTTGCGCAGCCGCGCGTCCGTCCTGGAGGCTATCCACACCGCCTCCCGCTGCAGCTTGCGCCAGCTCTGCAGCCGGCGCTCCGGCAGCTCGCCCCGCTCCAGGGCGGCGAGTACGGCGCACCCCGGCTCGCCGGTGTGGCCGCAGTCGCCGAAGCGGCACTGCTCGGCGAGGGACTCGATGTCGGAGAAGACGAGGTCGACGCCCTCGCCCATGTCGTAGAGGCCGATGCGGCGGATGCCCGGCGTGTCGATGAGCAGGCCGCCTCCGGGCAATGGGATCAGCTCCCGGTGCACGGTGGTGTGCCGGCCGCGGCCGTCGGCGGCGCGTACCTGCTGGGTCTCCATGACCTCGCCGCCGGCCAGCGCGTTGACCAGGGTGGACTTGCCGGCGCCGGACGGGCCGAGGATGACGGCCGTGCGGGAGCCCTCCAGGTGCTCGCGCACGACGCTCACCCCCTCGCCGCGCTGGGAGGAGACGGCGTGCACGGCCACGCCGGGCGCGGCGAGGCGTACGTCGGCGAGCAGGTCCGCGAGGCCGCTCTCGAACAGGTCGGACTTGGTGATGAGGACGACGGGCGTGCCGCCGGACTCCCAGGCGAGCGCGACGAGGCGTTCGATGCGGCCGAGGTCGGCGAAGTCGGTGGAGTGCATGGACGGCTCGGCCACGAAGACGACGTCCACGTTGGCGGCGAGCACCTGGCCCTGGCCGTCGCCGGACAGGCCGCCGACCGAGTCGCGGCTGACGCCGCCACGGACGAAGGCGGTCGTACGGGGCAGAACCTCGTCGAGCTCGTAGCGGCCCTCGGGCAGCCAGCTGAGCGCGACCCAGTCGCCGACGCAGGGCAGCGCCACGGGGTCGGCGGCGGAGGCGCGGCGTACGTGGGCCGCGTATCGGACGTGGTGCCGGCCGTCGGCGGCGAGCACTTCTGCGGCGCCGCGGTCGACGCGCGAGACGCGGCCGGGGACGGTGCCGTCGGGCAGTTCGGCGGCGCGAAGGGCGGTCCAGCCGAGCAGAGCGAGATCGTAAGACAACGCAGTGAAACCTTTGATCGAGAAGGAAGTGGGGTGAGAAGAGAGCCCGGGCAGGTCAGAGGGACGCCCGGAGGCAAGCTGAGGGCACGCTGAACAGGAAGACCCGCATAACCCTCACCTCCTCGATCAGTTGTCTGGAGCGACTCTACGCACAGTGTCCCCGGCGATGCAATCGCATTAACTTCCGCGATCTGTTGAACCGTGCCAGGGCGACCGGCCGTACCACCTGCCGACGGACTGAGAAAGGGGAATGATGCGCGTCAGCACGTATCCCCCGCCCTCGGCCGAGGGAGCCGCCCCGATGGGCAAGCCGCGCTTACGACACTGGATCCGGCGCGTACGCCCGGACGACGAGGTGGTCGTGTCCGCGCTCTACCGGGAATACCACAGGCCGCTCCTGGCCTTCGTGATCCGGCTGACCGCGGGCGATCGGCAGTGGGCGGAAGACGTGGTGCAGGAGACCATGATCCGGGCCTGGCGGAGTGCCGAGCAGCTCGACCCCGACTCGGTGTCGCTGATGCCCTGGCTCGCCACGGTCGCCAGACGTATCGTGATCGATGACCGGCGGCGCAGGGACGCCCGGCCGCAAGAGTCGGGCGACGGACCGCTGGAGAGTGTGCCCGTGCCGGACGAGATGGAGGGACTGCTGCACCAGGTGGTCGTGTCCGAGGCGCTGAAGGCGTTGTCACCGGCGCACCGCGAGATCCTCAACGAGACGATCCTGCGGGACCGCTCGGTCAACGACGCCGCGGAAGCGCTCGGCATTCCGGTGGGCACGGTGAAGTCCCGTGTGTACTACGCGGTGCGCGCGCTGCGCATCGCCCTGGAGGAGAGGGGGGTGAAGGCATGACGTCGAGAGTCGAGCACACGGACGTAGGGGCGTACGCGCTGGGGCTGCTGGACGAGGACGACCGGCTCGCCTTCGAGGCCCATCTCCTCGGCTGCTCCTCCTGCCGGTACGAGCTGTCGGACCTGGCGGGCGTGGCGAGCGTGCTGCACGGGATCGGCCCCGTGGAGGACCTCGGCCCCCCTTCGCCTGACCGCGAGGGCGACGTGGTCGACCTGCTGCGGCGCAAGAAGGCGGCCGACCGGCGGACGCGCAGGGGCACGTTCGTGATCGGGATGGCGGCGGCGGTCACGCTGGTGGCCGGCGGGCTGACGATCGGCACGCAGCTCTCGGCCGGCGACCCGCCGCAGGCCGCCCAGGGTCACGGCGGGCACATGGGGACGAACATGGGCCCCGCCGAGCAGTTCTACGCCGACGGCAAGCCCATCGAGGGCAAGGGCGTGGAAGGCGTGACGGGCGGGCTGGTCGTCGAGTCGAAGGGCTGGGGCACGCACGCGGCGCTCAAGCTCTCGGGGGTGAAGGGGCCGCTGGAGTGCGAGCTGGTCTCGGTCGGCAAGTCGGGCGACAGACGGGTGATGACGGGGTGGTCCGTGCCTCCAGCCGGGTACGGAGTGCCGGGGTCGCCCGATCCGCTCTACATGCACGGCGGCAGCGCCACGCCCTTGCGGGACATCGATCATTTCGAGGTGGTCACGTCGGCAGGTAAGAAGTTGCTCACCATTCAGGCCTGACCTCAGGCGTCTTTGAGGACCGCCCTCTCACCGGCTTCGCCGCTGGTGGGAGGGCGTTTTCGCATGTGGGGCCACTTGTGGCGACGAATGTGGAAATTTACGGGTTGGTGGATTGAACCTCTCCGGGGTGCGGCGCGTACTGCCTGCCGTACTGACCGGAAAATCAAGCCTTTTAAGAGGTTTCACTATGTCCATCCGTAAGATCGCTATTTGTGGAGTTTTAGGGGCGTGTGCACTTTCCGTCCCCGCTGTGCCCGCGTCCGCGACGCAGCTCTCCCCCTCCTCCGCGGCGTCCGGTGACGACGTCTACCTCGCGGCGGGCCTGCGCGGCGCGAACGAGGTCGGCACGCCCGGCGACAAGGACGGGCGCTCCACCGTCGTCCTCAAGATCAGCGGGAACGAGGTGACGTACGCCATCCGCTGGAACAGGATCGGCACGCCCACCGCCGGACACGTCCACGCCGGCGCCCGGGGCGCCAACGGCGACGTGCGGCTCGACCTGCTCGCCTCGTCCCTGCCGGCCTCCGTGCGCGGCGTCACCGGCACCGTCCGGGCCGGCAACGACCTCGTCCAGGCCCTCCTCGCCGACCCCGGCGCCTTCTACGCCAACCTGCACGACGCCACCCACCCCAAGGGCGCCGTACGCGGCCAGTTCCACCGGCTGAGCAAGCCCGTCGACCTCGGCGGCGTCCTGCACGGCAGCGACCAGGCCACCCTCTCCGCCCAGGCCGACGGCCGCCAGGAAGTGCCCGAGAACGACGGCAAGAAGCGCGGCGACACCGACGGCAAGGCCGTGTGGTGGCTGCGCCCCAGCGGCTCCTCGATCGCCTACACCGCCTCCTGGAGCGGGCTCGGCCGCGTCACCGCCGGACACCTGCACAAGGGGGCGCCCGGCAGGAACGGCGCAGTGGCGGCGGAGCTGTTCGCGGCCCCCGAAGGGCTGCCCGAGAACGTGACCGGCGTCGCAGGGGTGACGCCGGTCACCACCCAGGTCGCCAAACGCATCGCTGCCCACCCCGGGGCGTACTACGCGAACCTGCACACGCTCGACTTCGACGGCGGCGCGGTCCGCGGGCAGCTCTCCGGCGACCCGTTCACCCACCCGCGCGCCCTCACCGCCGACGTGCTGCGCGGCGCCCAGATCTACGCCTGCACCCAGCTGCCGGCTGGCGGCTACGGGTTCACCCAGCTCGGCGTGACGGCCAAGCTCCGGCGCGGCATCGACCACTCCTTCGTCACCCCCGCCTCCGGGCCGCCGCAATGGGTCGCCCCCGACGGCAGCGCCGTGCGCGGCTCCGTCGTGACCAAGACCCCGAACGGCGCCAACATCCCGGAGCTGGTCCTCGACGCCACCCAGGCGGGCGCGCCCACCGGCCTGCTCGCCCACGCCACCCAGATCCTGCGCCTCAACACAACAGGCGGCACCGCCCCCGCGGGGACGTGCCAGCCGGGCACGGAAGCCAGGGTCCCGTACGGGGCCGACTACGTCTTCCTCGGCTGAGGCCTCGCCGGGGGACGATTCGGTCCCGTCCCCCGGCGGGCCCTCCCCGGCCGATCCACGGTCCCAGTCCTCCGGACCGCGCATCGGCCACCGCGACGGGGTACTCCGGCCCACCCCGCTCGCAAGGCGCCCCACCGCGCACCGGGAGCCCGCGCGGTGGGGCGCCCCCTGCCCGCCCCCTTCCCACCCACCCCAACCCGGGGCCCCGCCACACGACGGCTTGGACACGACCGGGCATAGGCGGGGACGCACGACAAGGCGGCCGGACGAGCGCGCGAGTGTGCGGCGCTGCGCGGGGGTGGAAGCGACCCAGGCACCGGCGGAGCGGGCACCGGCGACGAGCGAGAGTGCGGCAGGCGAACCCGCGCCCGGACGCGCAGGCGCGCGAGCGGGCGTGTGGGACGGCCGGACTCGCGCGGGTGTGCGGACGCGCGAGTGCGCGGCGGCGGCACGGGGGGTGGGGACGCCCCAGGCGCCGCGTCGGCGAGACGGGGTGCGGCGGAGCCCGGCGCAACGCGAACGGAGCCCAGCCAAGCCAGGTGGGCGGGTGCGGGCGGCACAGGCACAAGCACGGGGGCGGGGCGGGGCGGGGTCGGGGCGGGGGCCCTGGTGTGGGAGCCCCGCCCCCGCGCCACACAAGTGAGGCGGTGCGGGGCGAGGAGGCGGGAAGCGAGCACCGGCGCGGGGTTGGCCACGGAACACGGTCAAGGGTGCGCCGTTGCGGTGGTCAACCCCGTGCGGGTCTAGAAGCGTCCTCCTGGAGGCCCTGAGCCATGGTCGGCGGGTGGGGCCGGCCAGGCTGTGCCGTAATAAAAAAATGAAAGTGATTTACAGGCCGGGGGCGGGGAACTGGGCGGTGAGGTCGCTGACCTCGTGGTGGACGCGGTTGATGACGTCTTCGGCGTCGCCCTTGGCGAGGGCGGTGACGACCTCGTCGATCCAGGCGCCGATCTGCCGCATCTCGGCCTCGCCCATGCCGCGCGACGTCACCGACGGGGTGCCGATGCGGATGCCCGACGGGTCGAACGGCTTGCGGGTGTCGAAAGGCACCGTGTTGTAGTTGGTCTCCAGGCCGGCGCGGTCGAGTGCCTGGGCGGCCGGCTTGCCGCCGATGCCCTTGGGCGTGAGGTCGAGCAGGATGAGGTGGTTGTCGGTGCCGCCGGAGACCAGGTCGAAGCCGCGCGCGGACAGCTCTTCCGCGAGGGCCTTGGCGTTGCGCACCACCTGGTGGGCGTAGTCGCGGAAGGCCGGCTGGGCGGCCTCGTGGAGGGCGACGGCGATGGCGGCGGTGGTGTGGTTGTGGGGGCCGCCCTGGAGGCCGGGGAAGACGGCCTTGTTGAGTGCGGTGGCGTGCTCGTCGGTCATCGACATGAGCATGGCGCCGCGCGGGCCGCGCAGCGTCTTGTGGGTGGTCGTGGAGATCACGTCGGCGTGGCCGACCGGGGACGGGTGGGCGCCGCCGGCCACCAGGCCCGCGATGTGGGCGATGTCGGCGGCCAGGACGGCGCCGACCTCGCGGGCGATCGAGGCGAAGCCCTCGAAGTCGATCGTGCGCGGGATCGCGGTGCCGCCGCAGAAGATGAGCTTCGGCCGGTGCTCCAGGGCGAGCTGGCGGACCTCATCGAGGTCGATGCGGCCGGTGTCCTTGCGGACGCCGTAGCGGACGGGGTTGAACCACTTGCCCGTGGCCGAGACGGACCAGCCGTGGGTGAGGTGGCCGCCGAACGGCAGGCCCATGCCCATCACGGTGTCGCCGGGCTGCGCGAAGGCCATGTAGACGGCGAGGTTGGCGGGCGAGCCGGAGTAGGGCTGCACGTTGGCGTGGTTGACGCCGAACACGGCCTTGGCCCGCTCGATGGCGAGGGTCTCGATCTGGTCGATGACCTGCTGGCCCTCGTAGTAGCGCTTGCCGGCGTAGCCCTCGGAGTACTTGTTGGTCAGGACGGTGCCGGTGGCCTCCAGCACGGCCTTCGACACGTAGTTCTCGGAGGCGATCAGCTTGACCGTGTCGGACTGGCGGCGCTCCTCGGCCTTGATGAGCTCGGCGATCTGCGGGTCGACGCTAGCGAGAGAACTCATGACTCTCCTCATCATCGTTGACGATGTGCGAAGACCCAGGCGCACGGCCTCCGCTCCTTTCGCTCCCTGGTGGTCGATCCCACCCAATGCGCCAGTCGCGTCTCGTGCATAGACCTTATCGGATGCGACAGGGGCTTATTTCGTGGTGATCAGCGGGTTCGAGTGGCGTCCGAGCTTGTTCCAAGGGGGTCACGCCTCGGTGACGGCCACGTTCTTGAACGCGCCGAGCGGGCCGAGGTTGACGTCCACGTGCTCGGCGGTCTCCGGCAGCCCTTCGAAGACGGCCCAGAGCTGGAGCTGCGCGCCCCCGTCGAAGGGGGCGTTGGGGACGGGGGCGCACTGGCAGGCGTCGCCCTTGAACGCCGGGTAGAGCGGTTTGCCGACGCCGGGCGGGACGATGTTCACCCGCGAGACGGTGCCGTCGAAGATGCTGGCGCCGAGCTTGCCGGACAGGGGCGCGTTCTCGGTGCCGACGTTCTTGACCGTCCACTGGAGGCGGGCGGTGGTGCCCTGCCGGACGAGCGAGTCGATCTGCACGTGCAGCCGGCTGCCGAGGGCGTCGATCGTGGCGGCGACCGCCGGCGTGCCGGGCTCGGCGCCGGGGCGCTCCCAGGGGCGTACGGCGGCGAGCGTGACCCCGGCGCCGACGAGGGCGGCGAGGACGGCCGCGAGGATCGGCAGCCAGGGCCGCCGCCGTCCCGGAGAAGGTGAGGGCGGTTCCACGACAGGGGTCCAGGTTTCCGAGACCGCCTGCGTCGCGGCCGCCACCGGCACGCCGGTGCGGCCGAGGAGCTGGTCCACGAGCTGCTGGGCGGTGGGGCGGCGCGCCGGGTCCTTGTCGAGGGCCCGCTCGACGAGCGGCCTGATGCGCTCGTCGAGCCCGCCGAGCACGGGCGCGTGGTTGATGACGCGGTAGACGACCTCGGGGACGCCGCCGGTGCCGAAGGGCGGCCTGCCGGTGCCGGCGTAGGTGACCAGCGCGCCCCAGGAGAAGATGTCGCCGGCGGGCGTCACGTGCTCGCCTCTCGCCTGCTCCGGCGACATGTACGCGGGCGTTCCCATGCTGGTGGCGATCGTCGCCATGGCTCCGGGGGCGTCGGCGAGCTGGGCGACGCCGAAGTCGATGACGCGCGGCCCGACGGGGCTGAGCAGCACGTTCGACGGTTTGAGGTCGCGGTGGACGACGCCGGCCTCGTGGATGGCGGCCAGGGCGGTGGCGACGCCGACGGCCAGGGCCTCCAGGTTGGAGCCGGTCAGCGGCGCCCGCGCGACCACGGCGGCCAGATCGGGGCCTTCGACGAACTCGGTGACGAGGTAGGCGACGCCGTTGTCGAACCCGGCGTCGAGCACGGGCGCGGTGCAGAACCGCGCGACCCTCCTGGCGGCCTCGGTCTCCTTGCCGAACCGGCGCCGGAACTCCTCGCGCCCGGCCAGGTCGGGGCGCATCGTCTTCAGCGCCACGCGCCGCCCCGCCGGGTCCTCGGCGAGGTGCACGACGCCCATGCCGCCCTCTCCGAGCTTCCTGATGAGGGTGTACGGCCCGACTCGCTGCTGCACGTTCACCGGTGGGATTATTCCGGACATGATCGGGTGGCGGAATGCTTATTTGGTCCGGCTGACGCCCGGCCAGAGCCGGTCCACCTCGGCGTTCAGGATGGCCCCGATGAGCACGGCGAGCGCGGTGATGTAGAGCCACAGCAGCAGCGCGATGGGCGCGGCCAGCGAGCCGTACACGGAGACGGGCGAGAACCAGGCGGCCAGCACCGCGCGCAGGACGGCCGCGCAGACGATCCACAGGAACAGCGCCAGGATGGCGCCGGGCAGCTCGCGGTACCACTTGGTGCGCACGGGCACGCTCACGTGGTAGAGCACGGTGAGGAACAGCACCGAGCCGATGATCACGACGGGCCAGTAGAGCAGGTCGATGAGGATGCCGTAGTCGGCGGGCAGCGCGTCCTTGATCAGGGTGGGGCCGACGACGAGGATCGGCATGACGATGATGCCGATGATCAGGCCGATGATGTAGAGGCCGAACGACATGAGCCGGGTGCGGATGATGCCGCGCTCCTCGCCCAGCCCGTAGGCGACCGAGATGAGGTCGACGTACACGTAGAGGGCCCGGGAGCCGGACCACAGCGACAGCAGGAAGCCCAGCGAGATGATGGACACCTTGCCGGCGTCGTCGCTGAGCACGTCGGTGATGAGCGGGTTGATCACCTTTTTGACCGCGTCGTCGGTGAACAGCAGCCCGGCCTGCTCGATCACCCACGCCTTGACCTGGGCCACGACGTCGGGGCCGAGCCAGGTGCCGAGCTTGCCGAGCACGCCGATCAGGCCCAGCACGAACGGCGGCAGCGACAGCAGCGCGAAGAACGCGGCCTCGCCGGCCAGGCCGGTGACGCGGTAGGTGACGCCGGCGTTGGTGGCGGCGCGCACGATCGCCCACGACTTGGTGTCGAGCACCCAGTTCAGGCGGGCCCGGGCATGGGAGACGAGCCCGCGCTTGGGCCTGGGAGGCGCATCGGTGGACGTCATGGCACCCAACGGTATTTCGCAGTGACTCTTCCGGACAGCTTACGTCCGGAGCACTGCCCTAGTCGTTGTCCACGATGCGCGCGCCCAGAGGAAGGAGGGAGACGGGGATGAGCTTGATGTTGGCCACGCCCATCGGGATGCCGATGATCGACAGGAACAGCGGGATGGAGGTGACGACGTGGCCGATGGCGAGCCAGACGCCGGCGACCACGAACCAGATGATGTTGCCTATGAGGGACAGGACGCCGGCGTCGGGGTCGCGGACCACGGTGCGGCCGAACGGCCACAGGGCGTAGGCGGCGATTCTGAACGAGGCGATGCCGAACGGGATCGTGACGATGAGGACGCAGCAGATGATCCCCGCCAGCGCGTAGCCCATGGCGAGCCAGATTCCCGCGAACACCAGCCAGATGACGTTCAGGATTGTGCGCATGCTCACAGCATGTCACGGATCATGAAGGCAGCGTCATCCGGAATGTCCCTGATCGGCCCCTGACTTGGGGCTGCGGCCCTTTCCGGGTGGCCCCGCGAAGCACTGGGCGATCTCCATCCAGGCGCGCGCGGACTCGCCGACCGGCTCCAGGCCGGTGTCGGACAGGTGGATGCGCTGGGTGACGACGAGGCAGAAGTCCAGCATGGTGCCGCGGACGAGCGAGGCGGCGTGGGCGGGGCCGGCCGTCCAGGTGCCGCCGTCCGGCGTGACGAGCTCCACGCGGACGGGCTCAGCCGGGGCGGGCAGGCCGCGCACGGCGAAGCTGTAGGGGCGGGCCCGGACGCCCATCGTGGCCACGTGCCGCAGCCGCGCCGTCGGCGCCCTGGTGACGCCGAGCGCGTCGGCGACGTCCTGGCCGTGCGCCCACGTCTCCATGAGCCGCGCGGTGACGAACGAGGCCGCCGACATGTCGGGCCCGAACCACGGCAGCCGGTCGCGGGCGCCGAGCGTGGCGAAGACCTCAAGGCTGCGGGCCCTGGACGCGCGGAACCACGCGAGCAGCTCGTCCGGCGCGAGGCCGCGCTTCGACGCCGCGATGTCGTCCACGGAGGTGAAGCCCTCCAGCGCGGCCCGGTAGGCGGCGGGGTCGGTGGCGGCCAGCACGGCGGCGTCGTCGAACCATGCCAGATGGCTCACCTGGTCGCGCACCGCCCACCCCTCGGCGGGCGTGGGCCGCTCCCAGTCGCTCTCGCCGAGGGGCTGGAGCAGCGCTTCGAGGGACGCGGTCTCGGCCCGCAGGTCGGTGAGCAACTCGGCCATGAGGTCCACGCGCGCCAGCCTAACCCGAGCGGCGTTCTGGGAGAATAATGCGTTACGTGATCTGCGAGAGCTGCAAGGACAAACGTCACGAGGACTGCCGCGGCGGATCGTGGTGCGACTGCCAGCACAAGGAGCAGGCACTGCCGGAGGAGTCGGAGCTCGACTGGCCCCGCCAGGGCTGAGGGCCAGGCAGAGGGGGCCACTATCCCACACTCTGGACCCGGTATTGGACATCTCGGACAGCCAGAGTACTCTCGAACCATGCCAGCGGACCCCATGCTCGTCGGTCGACGCCACGTCGACCTTCAGCGTGTCCGCAGTGCCATCTGTTGCGACGCCCGCTAACCACCTCGATTTTCACCGCCTGAGCGCGTCGCACACCATCCTCTCCAGCCCTGCCCCTCGATGACGAGGGCAGGAGGAACGTTGCGCGCGCCCATGATCAGAAGGACGCGCAATGACCACCCCTGCCAGCCGCACTCCTGCCAGCCGGCACCACAAGCGCCCGCGCGGCGAAGGCCAGTGGGCCCTCGGTTACCGTGAGCCGCTCAACAAGAACGAAGAGAACAAGAAGAACGACGACGGTCTCAACGTCCGCCAGCGGATCATCGACATCTACTCCAAGCGGGGCTTCGACTCGATCGACCCGGCCGACCTGCGTGGCCGCATGCGGTGGTACGGCCTCTACACCCAGCGCAAGCCCGGGATCGACGGTGGCAAGACGGCGGTGCTCGACCCCGAGGAGCTCGACGACCGCTACTTCATGCTGCGCGTGCGCATCGACGGCGGCCAGCTCGACCTGGCCCAGCTCCGTACGATCGCCGACATCTCCAACGAGTACGCGCGCGGCACCGCCGACATCACCGACCGCCAGAACATCCAGCTCCACTGGGTCGAGATCGAGTCGGTCCCCGACATCTGGGAGCGGCTGGAGGCCGTCGGGCTGTCCACCACGGAGGCGTGCGGCGACACCCCGCGCGTGATCATGGGCTGTCCGCTGGCCGGCATCGACACCGAGGAGGTGCTCGACGCCTCCCCGCAGATCGCCGAGATCTACGAGCGGGTCGTCGGTAACCCGGCGTACTCGAACCTGCCGCGCAAGTTCAAGACGGCGCTGAGCGGCTGCCCGGCGCACTGCACGGTGCACGAGATCAACGACGTGGCGTTCGTCGGCGTCGTCAACGAGCACGGCGAGGCCGGCTACGACCTGTGGGTGGGCGGCGGCCTGTCCACCAACCCGATGCTGGGCAAGCGGCTCGGCGTGTTCGTCAGCCCCGAGAAGGCGGCCGACGTGCACGAGGGTGTCGTCGGCATCTTCCGCGACTACGGCTACCGGCGGCTGCGGCACCGGGCCCGCATCAAGTTCCTGGTCAACGACTGGGGGCCGGAGAAGTTCAGGGAGATCCTGGAGACCGAGTACCTCAAGGAGAAGCTGCCCGACGGGCCCGCCCCCGAGCAGCCGCGCAGCAACCGCCGCGACCACGTGGGCGTCTTCCCGCAGAAGGACGGCAACTTCTACGTCGGCTTCGCCCCCAAGGTGGGCCGGGTCGACGGCGACAAGCTGCACCTGATCGCCGACATCGCCGAGCGGCACGGCTCGAACCGGGTGCGCACCACGGTCGAGCAGAAGATGGTCATCCTGGACGTCGCGCCCGACCGGGTCGAGTCGATCGTGGCCGAGCTGGAGGCCAACGACCTCCAGGTCAAGCCGTCCACGTTCCGCCGCCAGACGATGGCCTGCACCGGCATCGAGTACTGCAAGCTCGCCATCGTCGAGACCAAGGCCACGGCCATGGACCTGATCGACGAGCTGGAGCGGCGGCTGCCCGACTTCGACGAGCCGCTGACCATCAACCTCAACGGCTGCCCCAACTCCTGCGCCCGCATCCAGGTCGCCGACATCGGCCTCAAGGGCCAACTCGTGGTGGACGAGAACGGCGACCAGGTCGAGGGCTTCCAGATCCACCTCGGCGGCTCGCTCGGCGTCAACGCCGGGTTCGGCAGGAAGGTGCGCGGCCTCAAAACCACCGCCAAGGCGCTGCCCGACTACGTGGCGCGCGTCGTGTCCAACTACGACAGCCAGAAGAAGGAAGGCGAATCGTTCGCGGACTGGGTGCAGCGAGCAGACGAGGCCGACCTGAAATGACCACACGAGCCGTTCCCTTCCACTGCCCGTACTGCGGTGAGGAGGACTTGGAGCCCTACGAAGGCGATGGCGGCTGGTACTGCCGCGCCTGCGCTCGTGCCTTCAAGCTGAAATTCCTGGGAATCGGAGTGAAGATATGACGCTGGTCGACATCGAGGTCGGTTTGCGAGATCAGCGCGGCACGCTCGACCTTCAGGACATCGTCGAGTCCGCCGCCAAGTTCCTGGAGGGCGCCCCCGCCCGCGAGATCATCCGCTGGGCGGCGGCCACGTTCGGCGACCGGTTGTGCCTGACCTCCTCGATGAGCGACGCCCTGCTCATCGACCTGGTCAGCCGGGTCAAACCCGGCGTGGACGTGTTGTTCATCGACACCGGCTACCACTTCGCCGAGACCATCGGCACGCGGGACGCCGTGCGGCAGGTCTATGACGTCAACGTGATCGACATCAAGCCGTCGCGGACGGTCGCGGAGCAGGACCGCGACCTCGGGCCGCGCCTGTTCGGCCGCAATCCCGACCTGTGCTGCTACCTGCGCAAGGTGGAGCCGCTCAACCGGGCGCTGGAGCCGTACCTGGCGTGGATCTCCGGCATCCGCCGCGACGAGTCCCCCAGCCGCACCGGCACCAAGGTCGTGGAGTGGGACGCCAAGCGGCAGATGGTGAAGGTCAACCCGATCGCCGCCTGGACGCAGGAGGACGTGGACAACTACATCGCCGACAACGGGGTGCTGATCAACCCGTTGCACTACGACAACTACCCCTCGATCGGCTGCGCCCCGTGCACGCGGCAGGTCGCGGAGGGAGAGGATCCGCGCAGCGGACGCTGGGCGGGCCTGGGGAAGGTCGAATGCGGCATTCACCTGTGATCCCCGGCGGGGGACACGTCCCGTTGGCAGGCGGGACGGCCTCCGGCCGCGTGCCACTGGTGGCGGTGGCGCACGGGTCTCGCGACCCGCGGGCCGCCGCCACCGTGGCCGCGTTGCTCGACCGGGTGCCGCTCGACGACGTGCGGGTGGCGTACCTGGACCACTGCGCCCCGGCCCTCGGGCAGGCGCTCGCCGGGCTGCGGGAGGCCGTGGTGCTGCCGCTGCTGCTCACCGAGGCGTACCACAGCCGGGTGGACCTGCCGGCGGCGCTGAACGAGGTGCGGGCGCGCGAGCCGCGGCTGCGCGTCCGTTACGGGCACACGCTGGGCCCGCATCCGCTGCTGCTGACCGCGCTGGAGCGGCGGCTGGGCGAGGCGGGCGTGCCGGCGGGCGACCCGGACACGGCGGTGGTGCTGGTCTCGGCCGGGTCCAGTGACGCGCGGGCCAACGCGGTGGTCGCGGAGACGGCGCGGGTGTGGCGGCGGTCCGGCTGGTGGACCGTGACGCCCGCGTACGCCTCGGCCGCCTCCCCCACCCCCGCGGAGGCCGTCGCCTCGCTCGTGCGGGCGGGGGCGCCGCGCGTGGTCGTGGCGCCGTACCTGCTGGCGCCGGGGTACTTCGCCGACAAGGTGCGGCGGGACACGCTGGCGGCGGGCGCGTCGGTGGTGGCCGACGTGCTCGGTGCGGCGCCCGAGCTGGTGGACGTGGTCGTGGAACGTTACGAGGCCGCCCACCGCCAGCCGGTGCCCCTGGCGGTCTGATCCGGCCGGCCGGCCGCCGCGATCGGGAGGGTCAGTAGCCGCGGTCGAGGCGGCGGTCGTCGCGGAGCTGGCGGCGCAGCTCGCGCCCCTCGGCGCGGAGCTGGCGCCCCATCTCGCGCCAGTCGTCGCCGTGCAGCCGCCGCCAGTGCTCGCGCCAGGCCGCGAAGCCGCGCTGGAGCGGCTGCGCCTGCGAGTCGCCGATCACCTTGACGTCGCCCATCACGGCGTACGCCTGCACCCGCACCACGGGCACGTTCATGCCGGGGGGCGCCTGGACGACGTTCACCTTCTTGTCGCCCATGATCGCCATGCCGTCGAGGTCCACGTAGACCCCGTCGGGCACGATGATCTTGACGTCGCCCATCACGGAGACGGCCAGGATGTCCACCCTGTCCGTGCGCACCTCCGCCTCGCGCAGGTCGAGCAGCACGTCGCCCATGACGGCGACGGCGCCGAGCTCCTGGTCGATGCGCCAGGTGCCGCGGCGCTTGGAGTCGCCCATCACGCCGACGAACCACCGCCGCTTCCTGCCCTGCGGCGCCGCGGCGGGAGCGGGGGCGTGGGCGACCCCGCCGGCCGCCGGCAGATCCTGGGTGAGCAGGGCCAGCTCGGCGTGGGTGGTCGCGGTGTAGGCGGCCTCCGTGCGGTCGGTCAGCTCGGCGAGGGTCAGGCGGCCCTCGACCGAGGCGACACGGAGCTGTTCGACGACGGCCTCGCGCTCGGCGTCCGAGGCGCGAACCTCACCGGGATCAGTCATACTCGCAACATATCGCGTTTGCGGCCGGATGCAGCTCCTCCTTACGGAGGAATCGGCGATCCGTCGAAACATGCACGTTCTGGAGGAAATCTGAACCGGCCGGCGGGCGTGGCGCGTACCACGCCATGACACGGGGCCCCGGCCTTGGTCCGGGGCGCGGCCGGACCAGGCTAGGGTCCCTGTCATGCATGAGGAACAGCTCTACCGCGCGGCGTTGATCGGCGACATCGAGACCGTGGGCAAGCTGCTCGCCGGCGGCCTCGACCCCAACACGCCCAGCGAGGGTCAGGAGGACAGCGGGCTGGCCCTGTGCGCGGCGGCCTCCCGCGACCGCACCGAGGTGGTCACCGCGCTGCTGGCCGCCGGCGCCGAGGTCGACGCCAGGGAGGACGGCGGCTGGACGGCCCTGCTGTGGGCCGCCGCCAACGGCCACGCCGACGCCGCCCGGCTGCTGATCGAGGCGGGCGCCGACGTGAACGCCACCAACGACGTCGGCGACACCCCGCTCACCCTGGCCGCCAGC
Organism: [Actinomadura] parvosata subsp. kistnae; assembly: GCF_900323885.1. Classification (GTDB taxonomy): domain Bacteria; phylum Actinomycetota; class Actinomycetes; order Streptosporangiales; family Streptosporangiaceae; genus Nonomuraea; species Nonomuraea composti. The sequence continues at coordinate 875,142 of NZ_OOHJ01000015.1, forward strand.
CGCGGCGCGCCCGGCGTGGTGCAGGTGCTGCTGGAGGCGGGCGCCGACCACGAGAAGTACGACGGCGACGGCGACACGGCGCTCGACGTCGCGCTCGGCTGGGCGGGCGTGCACCTGGAGAGCGCGCTGCTCGACCAGATCGAGCAGGAGGGCTGGGAGTACGTCGTGGCCCGCCAGTACGCCAAGGACGGCACCGAGCTGATCACGGTCGCCGGCCGCTCCCCCGACGGCGAGCAGAGCGAGCAGGTGCAGGCCCAGCGCGGCCACGCCGCCGTCGCGACCCTGCTGGAGGACGCCGCGGGCATCCACACGCCGGTGGAGCAGCTCGTCGCCCGCGCGCTGGCGCACCGCGACGTGGACGAGGACGCCGAGACCTGGTGGATCGTGGCCGACTCGCTGGGCAAGCGGGCCGACGACGAGACCTACGAGGCGCTGACCCGGCTGTGCCTGAGCGAGGACGCCCGGGAGCGGGAGTTCGGGGTCGACGCGATCGCGCAGTTCGGCTTCGCCGACGGCGAGAAGCCGTACCTGGAGCGCACCCTGCCGCTGCTGCAGAAAATGGTCACCACCGAGGGCAACCCGCAGGTGCTGCGCTCGGTGCTGGCCGCGCTGGGCCACCAGGGCGACCCGCGGGCGCTGCCGTACGTGCTGGACATCCTCGGGCGTCCCGGGCACAAGCGCACGATCACCGACCCGATCGCGCTGGCCGACGTGCTGCCGCCGGACCACGAGGAGGGCCTGTCGCTGCTGATCTCCATGAGCGAGGACGACGACTCGGAGATCCGCGACTGGGCCACCGCCGGGCTCGCCGGGCTGGCCGCCGACACGCCCCGGATCAGGGAGGCGCTGGCCGCCCGGCTGTCCGACCCCGACCTGCGTACGGTGGCCGAGGCCACGCGCGGGCTGGCCGACCGCGGCGACGAGCGGGCCGCGCAGGGGGCCGGGCGGGTGCTGGCGGAGAGCGACGACGAGTACGCCAGGGAGCTGGTCACCCGGCCGTGAACCGCCGGGGGCTCAGTCGCCGTTGAGCACGCGGGTCACCCAGTCGAGGGTCCCCGTGCTCAGCGCCTCCTCGGCCAGCCGCTTGCCCGTCTCGGTGGTGATCGCCGCCAGCGAGCTGTCGATCCACCCCTGGACGTTCTGGTGGCCCTGCTCACGATACTCGACGGCCTGGATCAGGCACTCCAGCTTGTCGGCGTCGCGGGCGCAGACGGCTTCGAGCGTGGCCTTCTCCTCGTACTCCCCGACGGCGTCGCCGACCATCGCGGCCACCTCCGCCGGCAGGCCGCGGACCTGGTCGGCGGTGACGTCCACGTTGGGGGTGGGTTTGAGGTAGCGCTTGCCGATGTACGGGATGTCGGTGACGCGGGTCTCCTGCGTGTCGTGGAAGAGGCTCATGAACGCGGCCCGCTCCGGGTTGCCGCCCTCCATGCCGGCGATGACCGCCGCGATCACCGCGGCGCGGAAGGAGTGCTCGGCGATGCTCTCCGGATCGCGGACGCCCGCGACCAGCCAGCCGGTGCGCTTGTAGCGCTTGAGCAGCCCGAACTCGTACAGAAACCCCGCCAGTCCCGTCACGTCAGCCGCCACGAGGCCCCCCTCTCGTCATGCGCAGAGTCTGATTCCTTCCCAGGAACGGCGGAACGAATGCCGTGACCCGGCCGGACGGTCACGGCATTTGCGGAAGCCGGCTCTGCGCGGTCACGGCCTTTGCGGAAGGCGGCTCTGCGCGGTCACGGGCCGGAAAGGGCGGGGGCGGCGGTCAGGACGTCCCTGGCCAGGGAGAGGTCGCCCTCCAGGTCGGCGGGGAAGTCGGCGGGGTCGCCCCGTCCGCCGAGCAGGAAGCAGAACCGCTTCACGTCCGCCGTGATGTGCGCGTCCGGCTCGCCCGGCGCGGAGTCCTCCACGCCCAGCGGGACCCGCCACTCTCCCCCGCCCTCGCCGGTCAGCGTGAGGTGCAGGGTGCGGCCGGAGCCGTCCATGCCGCTGAAGAGCATCGTCCAGGGCAGCAGGCGGGCGCACAGGTCGGCGGTGGGGTGGATGTGCCGCGCGATCGGGTCGGGCAGGCGGATCTCGGCCGTCTGCGCCGCGTCGGCGGTGTGGATCCACGTCTCCAGGCAGCGGGCCAGGATGTGGTCGCCGACCGGCGCCTCCAGGCCGTCGAGCGTGGCCGGCGTCGTGGCGGGCAGCCCGGCCAGGTGGCGGCACAGGGCGTCGGCCTGCGCCCGCCAGTCCCTGCGGGTCTGCTCGGGGCTGCGGGCCCGCTCGTACGCCTGCACGTCGTTCGTCCGGGACAACGAGTCCACCGCGTCGATCGGCGGGCCCAGCACGGGAGCGCCGACCGCGGCGGCCAGCAGCCCGTCCTTGGCGGCCAGGTGGGCGACGAGCTCCTGGAGCGTCCAGCCCTCGACGATGATCCGCGACCAGTCGTCGTCCACGGCCGACGCCAGCAGCGCGTCCATGGCGGCCACCCGTCCCGCGTACGGCTCCGCCCAGGCGGCGGTGGGTGCCGCCGGCCGGCGCCGGGCTCTGGCCCCGGCGAGGAGCTGGGGCCGCAGCGAGCGGGCCGGCACCTCGGGGTCCTCCATCAGCGCGTCGAGGTAGAGACGCTCGACGGGGTCCATCACACCTCTTCCTGATCCTGCGGGTCGGCCTGGGCCGTGTGCGGCGGCCAGGCTTCCATCACACTTCCTGCCTCGCGTGGACGCGCCGATCGGGCGTCCATCAGACTTCTTCCTCTGCCAGTGCGTCCGCCAGGCGCCGCAGCGCCAGCCGGATGCGGGACTTGGCCGTTCCCTCCGGCACGCCGAGCTCCTCGCCCACCTGCCGATAGGTCCTGCCGCCGAAATAGGCCAGCTCCACCGCCTCTCGTAAGCCGTCGGGCAGGGACGTCACCGCCTGCCGTACCCGCTGGGCCTCGTCGGCGGCGAGCACCGTGTCCTCGAGCCGCACGGGCTCGCGCTCGAACAGGCGAGGCCCCAGCGCCGACACCCGGCGGCGCTCCTCGGCCCGCACGTGGTCGACCGCGCGCCGGTGCGCGATCGTGGCGAGCCAGGCGCGCAGGGTGCCGCGCTCCGGGTCGTAGGCCAGCGGCCGCTCCCAGAAGACCAGGAACACCTCTTGCGTGATGTCCTCAGCGATCACCCGGTCCCTGGTGACCCGCAGGGCGAGACCGAAGATCAGCGAGGAGAGCCGATCGTAGACCTCACCCAGCGCGGACTCATCGCCGCCGACCACCCGCTGGTGCAGCAGGCGGTCGTCGTACGGTGCCTCCACTGGCACCACACTCCCGTTTATTCCGGACCAAGGCGGCGGGTGCGCCGCGACCCGAGCATGTCACTATTCGCACCAAATGTAGAGCCGGATGACCGGGCGGCAGGACTGTTTGGCGCCACGATAAGGTCGTGGGGTAACCACGGAGGGAGCAACAGCCATGGCCACCACCCGCACCGCCACCACCCAGTGGAAAGGCGCCCTGCTCGACGGTTCGGGCACCGTCTCGCTCGACACCTCGGGCGTCGGCACGTTCGAGGTCTCCTGGCCGTCCAGGGCCGAGGCGGCCAACGGCAAGACCTCCCCTGAGGAGCTGATCGCCGCCGCCCACTCCTCCTGCTTCTCGATGGCGCTGTCCCACGGCCTGGCCGGGGCGGGCACGCCGCCCGAGTCGCTGCAGACCAGCGCCGACGTGACGTTCCAGCCGGGCGAGGGCATCACGGGCATCGCGCTCACGGTGAAGGGCCACGTGCCCGGCATCACGGCCGAGCAGTTCCAGGAGGCGGCCGAGACGGCCAAGGCCAACTGCCCGGTGAGCAAGGCCCTGGCCGGCACCACGATCACGCTCAAGGCCGAGCTGCTCTAGCTCCGCGTCGCCGCACGTCTGGCGCTCTCCCTCCCCCCGCGTCCGGGCCACGGCCCTCAGGCGAGGCGGGGCGGGGTGCTGCACCCGATCGGGTTATCGGGAGACCAAGAGCGCTTTCGCGTGCGACAATCAAGTCACATGCGCGAGGTCTGGCCGGGCGAGCCCTATCCACTCGGCGGCACCTGGGATGGCGTTGGCACCAGCTTTTCGGTGTTCTCCGAGGTCGCCGAGCGGGTCGAGCTGTGCCTTTTTCACGATGACGGCTCCGAAGAACGCGTCGACCTGCCTGAGGTCGACGGGTTCGTCTGGCATGGCTACCTGCCGGGCATCCAGCCGGGGCAGCGGTACGGCTACCGGGTGCACGGCCCCTACGAGCCGTCGCAGGGGCACCGCTGCAACCCCGCCAAGCTGCTGCTCGACCCCTACGCCAAGGCCATCGACGGCGACCTGACGTGGAACCAGGCGCTGTTCCCCTACTACTTCACCGACCCCACCCGGCGCAACACCGAGGACAGCGCCCCCTACATGCCGAAGAACGTCGTGATCAACCCGTTCTTCGAGTGGGGCAACGACCGGCCGCCGCGCATCCCGTACCACCAGACGGTGATCTACGAGGCGCACGTGCGCGGGCTCACGATGCGTCACCCCGACGTGCCGCCCGACCTGCGCGGCACCTACGCGGGGGTGGGGCACCCGGCGATCATCGACCACCTGCTGTCGCTCGGGGTGACGGCGGTCGAGCTGATGCCGGTGCACCACTACGTGCCCGAGCACTTCCTGGTGGCGCGCGGCCTGACGAACTACTGGGGCTACAACACCATGGCCTACCTGGCCCCCCACGGGCGCTACTCCAGCGCCGGCACCAGGGGGCAGCAGGTGCTGGAGTTCAAGGCCATGGTGCGGGCGCTGCACGAGGCGGGCATCGAGGTCATCCTCGACGTCGTCTACAACCACACGGCCGAGGGCGACCACATGGGGCCCACGCTCGGCTTCAGGGGCATCGACAACGTCGCCTACTACCGCCTGCACGACGGCGACCGGCGCTACTACCTCGACTACACCGGCTGCGGCAACTCCCTCAACGTGCGCTCGCCGCACGCCCTGCAGCTCATCATGGACTCCCTGCGCTACTGGGTGCTGGAGATGCACGTCGACGGCTTCCGCTTCGACCTCGCCTCGGCGCTGGCCAGGGAGCTGCACGACGTCGACCGGCTGAGCGCGTTCTTCGACCTGATCCAGCAGGACCCGGTGATCTCCCAGGTCAAGCTGATCGCCGAGCCGTGGGACGTCGGCCCCGGCGGCTACCAGGTGGGCAACTTCCCGCCCCTGTGGACGGAGTGGAACGGCAAATACCGCGACATCGTGCGCGACTTCTGGCGGGGCACCTCCTCGGCGCTGCCCGAGTTCGCCTCCCGGCTGACCGGCTCCGCCGACCTGTACGAATCCTCCGGCCGCCGCCCCGTCGCCTCGATCAACTTCGTGACCTGCCACGACGGGTTCACGCTGACCGACCTCGTCTCGTACGACCACAAGCACAACGAGGCCAACGGCGAGGACAACCGCGACGGCACCAACGACAACCGCTCGTGGAACTGCGGCGCCGAGGGCCCCGTGGAGGACCCGCAGATCGTCCGGCTCCGCCGCCGGCAGCGGCGCAACTTCCTGGCCACGCTGTTCCTGTCGCAGGGGGTGCCCATGCTCTCCCACGGCGACGAGATCGGGCGCACGCAGCGCGGCAACAACAACGCCTACTGCCAGGACAACGAGCTGGCCTGGGTCGACTGGTCGCTGGTGAACGCCGAGTCGGAGCTGCTGGAGTTCGTGCGGGCGCTGTCGAAGCTGCGCCGCGAGCACCCGGTCTTCCAGCGGCGGCGCTTCTTCCACGGGCGCCACCCCGACAACGGCGCCCGCGACCTGGTCTGGCTGACGCCCGGCGGGCGGGAGATGACGGCCGGCGACTGGCACATCAGCTACGCCAAGTCGCTGATGGTCTATCTGAACGGCGACGCGATCACCGAGATGGGGCCGCGTGGCGAGCGCATCACCGACGACTCGTTCCTGCTGCTGATCAACGCCCACCACGAGAGCCTGCCGTTCACACTGCCCGGCGAGGAGCTCGGCAAGCGGTGGCTGCCCGTGCTCGACACCACCCACGACGTGATGGAGGAGGGGTTCACCGACGACGGGTGGCAGGCGGGCGACGTGGTGACGGTCACGGCGCGCTCGCTGCAGGTGCTGCGCCGTCCTCGGAAGTCCAAGTCCTGACGGGCGGGCCGCCTCAGAAGACGAGGGCCGCGCTGGCGGTGAGGAAGACCAGCGTGAACGCCGTCACCCCGGCCAGGCCGTGCAGCGTGACGGCGAGGGCGGGGAAGCCACGGCCGGCGACCTGGTGGCGGCCGTCGCCGAGCCAGCGGGTGAACATCGCGAACCCCAGCAGCGCGGCCACGGCCAGGCCCGCGAAGGCCGCCCAGGCCAGCGCGCGGCTGCCGGTGGCGAGCGCGGCGGCGTAGCAGACCAGGGCCGACACGGCCAGGGCCGGGTGGGCGAAGACGATCGCGGCGGGGAAGCGGGTGACCTTGGCGCGGCGCAGGCCGCCGCCCGCCAGCCACAAGGAGAGCAGGTACACCCCGGCGAGCGCGGCGACCGTCCATGCCACGGCGGTGAGCAGCCCCACAGCGTGCCTCCCGATCCATCCCCATCCCTGTCGTCACGTTAAGCGGAGAATTGCCGGTACGTCCGGCATACCGGAAAAGCGGTATTGGCGCGGGGATGGCCGCACATCGACCAAGCCCCTGTTCCTGCACGAAACCCCCTGCCGGTCGATTGTCGGTGGCATGTGCCAAGGTAGAGGAGTGCGGCGCATCTATCCCGACATACAGGACAACCCGGACATCGCGCAGGCGTACGCCTACCCCGAGAGCCGGCCGTGGCTGCGGCTCAACATGGTGGCCAGCGCCGACGGCGCGGCCTGGCTCAAGGGGCGGTCAGGGCCGCTGTCGAGCACCGGTGACAAGCGCATCTTCCAGACCCTGCGCGGGCTGGCCGACGTGGTCGTCGCGGGGGCCTCGACCGTGCGCAAGGAGGGCTACGGCCCCGTCCCGCCGCGCGACTGGTGGGCCGGGCTGCGCGAGGGGCGGCCCGAGGTGCCGCCGATCGCCGTGATCACCCGCAGCCTCGCCCTCGACCTCGACGGCGAGCTGTTCTGCGACGCCCCCAGCAGGACGATCGTGATCACCTGCGAGGCGGCGCCGCACGAGCGGCGCCAGGAGGCGGCCAAGCGGGCCGACCTGATCGTGGCCGGCGAGGAGCGGGTCGACATGGGGCGGGCCGTGGCCGAGCTGCACCAGCGCGGCCTGACCAGGGTGCTGTGCGAGGGCGGGCCCCGCATCAACGCCCAGCTCTCGGCCGCCGGCCTGGTCGACGAGCTGTGCCTGTCGATCAGCCCGCTGCTCGTCGGGGGCGGTGCGGCGCGCATCCAGAACGGCGAGCCCGCGCAGGTCACACTGGATCTGAGCCAGGTGCTGGAGGAGGATGGCGTCCTCTTCTGCAAGTACACGAGGGCCGCACACGGGGACGACGAGGGGGCACGACCATGACCGAGCCGACGACAGGGGCGGCGCCGACGACAGCGGCGGCGGAAGAGCCGGCGAACGGGCCGGTGGAGGAGCTCGAGCCGGAGCCGGTGCCCAATCTGGTGGTGCGGCCGCCGGTGGCGCCGATGCTGGCCAAACCGGTCAAGGCCATGCCGAAGCAGGACGGCACGCTGCTCTACGAGCCGAAGTGGGACGGGTTCCGCTGCATCATCTTCCGCGACGGCGACGAGGTCTACCTGGGCAGCCGCAACGAGCGGCCGTTCACCCGCTACTTCCCCGAGCTGGTCGAGGCGGTCAAGGCCGAGCTGCCCGACAAGGTGGTGATCGACGGCGAGATCGTGCTGCCGGTGGGCTCGCAGCTCGACTTCGACGCGTTGCAGCAGCGCATCCATCCGGCCAAGTCGCGGGTGACGATGCTCTCGGAGCGCACGCCGGCCCAGTTCATCGCCTTCGACCTGCTGGCGCTGGGCGACGAGTCGCTGATGGAGACGCCGTTCTCGGAGCGGCGGGCGCGGCTCGAGGCACTGTTCGGCGAGAAGGCCGGGTCCATCCGGCTGACCCCCGTCACGACCAGCTACGAGCAGGCCGGTGAGTGGTTCGAGACGTTCGAGGGGGCCGGGCTCGACGGCATCATCGTCAAGCCGGGCGACCAGCCGTACATGCCGGACAAACGCACGATGTTCAAGGTCAAGCACGAGCGCACCGCCGACGTCGTGATCTGCGGCTACCGCGAGCACAAGACGGGGCCGATCGTGGGGTCGCTGCTGCTCGGCCTGTACGGCGACGACGGGCGGCTGCACCACGTGGGGGTGGCGGCCTCGTTCCCGATGAAGCGCAGGGCCGAGCTGGTCGAGGAGATCAAGCCGTACCTCGCGGAGCTGAGCGAGCACCCGTGGGGGCACTGGGCGGAGCAGGCGCAGGCCAACCTCGGCCAGCCGGCCGCCGGGCCCGCGACGGGCGGGCAGCGGGTGCCGGGGGCGGTGTCGCGGTGGAATGCCAAGAAGGACCTGTCGTTCATCCCGCTGCGGCCGGAGCTGGTGATCGAGGTGGCCTACGACCAGATGGAAGGCGACCGGTTCCGGCACACGGCGCACTTCCGGCGGTGGCGGCCCGACCGCACGCCCGAATCGTGCACTTATGAGCAGTTGGAGCGTCCGGTTAGTTACAACCTTGACGACATCCTTGCCCGCTAGCGCCAAATCCCGTTACATCTCGACATATGGCAACAGGGGATGAGTTAAAGGCCGCAGTGTCCGCGCGTCGCGACCTCGGCCCGGAGTTCGAGGACGCCGTCGTGGAGTCGTTCCTCGACAAGATGGGGCAGGAGATCGACCGGCGGGTGGACGAGCGGCTGGCCCGGTCGGCGCCCAAGGCGGCGTTGCCGGTCATCAACCCGAACGTGGCCGACGGGCAGCGCCTCGCCCTGGCCATCGTCTCGCTGGTGCTGGGCACGGGGGCCACACTCGCGTTCGTGCTCACCGGCAACGGGGCCGCCTACGTGGTCCCGATCTGGATCGGGATCATCATCGTGAACGTGATCTTCAACGCCAACCGGCACAAGGGCTAGGCCAGCCAGATCAGCCCGGCGAACCGGCCGCCGGGCTGCTCCCTGCGGTGGGAGTAGAGCTCCTGCGACTCGATCGTGCACCGCGCGTCGTGCCGCACGTCCGCCAGCCCCGCCGCCCTGAGCTGTGCCTCGATGCCGGCGCGCAGGTCGAGCGCGGGCGTCTGCCACGACGTCGTGGACCACGTCGCCGGCACCTTGGCCGCCACCCGCTCGCGCAGGTCGGCCGGCACCTCGTAGCAGCGGCCGCACGCGCCCGGGCCGATCAGCGCGACCATCCGGCCCGGCTCGGCCCCCTTCGCCGCCATGGCCTCCACCAGCGCCGTCGCGATGCCCGCCTCCGTGCCCGGCCGGCCGGAATGGGCCGCGCCCACCATGCGGGCCACCGGATCGGCCACCAGCACCGCCGGGCAGTCGGCCCCGAGCGAGGCCAGCGCCAGGCGCGGCTCGGTGGTGAACACGCCGTCGAGCATCGGCGGGTCGTCGCCGAACGGCTCGCTCACGTACGCGACGTCGGCGCTGTGGACCTGGCGCATGAACACCACGGCCCGCACCCCCAGCTCGGCCCTGAGCCCGTCGCGGTTGGCGCGCACGTTCGCCGGGTCGTCGCCGACCATGCCGCCGAGGTTGCGCGAGCCGTAGGGCGGGGCGCTGACGCCGCCGTGGCGGTCGGTGATGGCGACGTGGACGCCGGGGGCGAGCTGCATGCCCCGATCTTAAGACGCGAGCGGCCCCGCCTGCCGCCCAGCACCCCGTGGCTGGTTACCGTGGCAGGGACTCCGGGGCCGGCCGTGCGTGTGCCGGCGCTCGGGCGCGTCCGGATGACCTGCGACTGCTTGGAGGAGACCCCCTGATGACGAGCCTCGCCGACCTTCACGCCCTGATGGCCCGGATCGGCCACCCCGTCGTGCAGACCGCCCCCGCCTCCGGGGCGCGGTTCGCGGACGGGGCGCCGTACCGGTTCGAGATCCCCAGCGTCGAGGGGCCCGACGTGCTGGAGGCCGTGGTCGCCGAGGCCGACCGGCTCGGCGTGCCGGTCGCCAGGACCTCGCAGGGCAGCGGCGTGATGATGCTGACCGACGACGAGATCACTCGCATGGCCCGCATCGGGGCGGAGCGGGGCATCGAGGTGAACCTGTTCCTCGGGCCGCGGGCCGCCTGGGACATCGGCGGCCAGGCCAAGCTCACCCAGGCCGTCGGCGCCGCCGCGCGCGGCAACGCGATGGTGGCGGCGTGCATCGCGGACGCGCTGCGGGCCTGCTCGCTGGGCATCCGCAGCCTGCTCGTCGGCGACCTCGGCACGCTGGACGTGCTGCGTGCGCTCAAGGCGGACGGGACGCTGCCCGCGAACCTCGTGCTCAAGACGTCGGTGCTGATGCCGCTCACCAACGGCCCGACCGCCGCCCTGTACGAGCGGCTCGGCGCCACCACCGTCAACGTGGGCACCGACCTGACCGTGCCGCACCTGGCCGAGATCCGGGCCGCCACCGGGCTGCCGATCGACCTCTACCTGGAGGTGCCGGATGATCAGGGCGGGTTCGTCCGCTTCTACGAGGCCGTGGAGATCGTCCGGGCCGCCGCGCCCGTCTACCTGAAGATGGGGCTGCGCAACGCGCCCAACATCTACCCGTCCGGCGGGCACCTCGGGGTGGTGCCCAGGGAGCTGGGGCGGGAGCGGGTGCGGCGGGCGGCGCTGGTGCAGCGGCTGATCGAGCAGCTCGACCCGCAGCTCGCCAAGCCGTCCCAGACCTCCGACCTGGGCGTCCCGGAGCTCTGAGCGGAAGATCCCGAAGCTCCGGGCCTGGGCGTCCCGGAGCTCTGACCGGAAGATCCCAAAGCTCCGGCCTGGGCGTCTCGAAGCTTTGATCCACGCCGGCACACTCCCCGGGCTGGTGGGCGGATTTGAGCAAGCATATGCTTGGTCGCATGCCTGAATTCCGCAACCTCATCGGCGGCGAGCTGGTCCCCTCCCCTCGCACGATGGACACCGTCAACCCGGCCACGGGCGAGGCGTGGGCCACGATCCCGGCCGGCGGCGCCGCGGAGGCCGAGGCGGCCGTCGAGGCGGCCGGGCGCGCCTTCCCCGCCTGGTCGGCGCTGCCCGCCCTGGCCAGGGCGCACTACCTGCGCAAGGTCTCCGAGCTGTTCGTCCGGCACGCCGAGGAGCTGGCCAGGCTGGAGACCCGCGACAACGGGCGGATCCTGCGCGACACCCTCAAACGGGACCTGCCGGGCATGGCGCACCTGTGGCAGCTCGCGGCCGGGCAGTGCCTCGACGCGGTCAAGGGCGACACGGTGCTGCTCGGGTCGGACACGCTGGGGCTGACGCGGCGCGAGCCGTACGGGGTGGCCGTCTGCATCATCCCGTGGAACTCCCCCATCTCCACCTTCTCCGCCAAGGCCGCGTACGCGCTGGCCGCCGGCAACACGGTGATCGTCAAGCCGGCCGAGCAGGCCAGCGCGTCGGTGCTGCGGCTGGGCGAGCTGCTGGCGGAGGTGTTCCCGCCCGGGGTGCTGAACATCGTCAGCGGCCTCGGCGAGGAGGTCGGCGACGCCCTCGTCCGGCACCGCGGCGTCGCCAAGATCAGCCTCACCGGCTCGACCGCCACCGGCCAGGCCATCACGCGGGCCTCGGCGGAGGCGTTGAAGCCGATGACGTTCGAGCTGGGCGGCAAGTCCCCCAACATCGTCTTCCCCGACGCCGACCTCGACGCCGCCACCCAGGGCGTCACCGTGAACTCCGTCTACACGGGCAACGCCGGGCAGGTGTGCGTGGCCGGCTCGCGCATCCTCATCCACCGCTCGATCTGGGAGGAAATGCTCGGCCGCATCGAGCGCGCCTGCGCCGGGCTCGTCCTCGGGGACCCGCTCGACCTGGGGACGACGATGGGGCCGATCGTGTCCGCCGGCCAGTACGAGCGGGTCACGTCGTACCTGGAGCTGGCCGAGAAGGAGGGCGCGCGGCTGGTCTTCGGCGCGCGGACCGGCGCGGACGTGGTGCCCGCCCTGCCGGGCGGCTACTGGGTGGCGCCCACGCTGTACGCGACGGAGGACAACTCGCTGCGCGTGTGCCAGGAGGAGATCTTCGGGCCCGTGGCGGTGGCCATCCCGTTCTCCACCGAGGAGGAGGCGGTGGCGATCGCGAACGACTCGCCCTACGGGCTGGCGGCCGGCGTGTGGACCCGTGACCTGGGGCGGGCGCACCGGCTCGTCCGGGATCTGCGCAGCGGCACGGTGTGGGTGAACACGTTCCGGCAGATGCCTCCGGGGCTGCCGTTCGGCGGGGTCAAGGACAGCGGATACGGCCACGATTCGGTCCTTGAGTACACCCGCGAAAAGGCGGCCATTATCCAGATCTAGTGGATAGATTTACCCCTCATGAGCGAGGGGATCAAGGACCACTCCGGGTTGTCCGAGGCTGCCGCCCAGTCGCGGGCCTCGGTGCTGCGCAGCCGGGCCGAGTCGTACATCGCGCTGTCGCGGCACGACGCCGCGATCGCGGACCTGACCGAGGCGATCGCGCTGGCCCCGGACAACGCCCGCGCGTGGCGGCTGCGCGGCGAGAGCCACCGGGTGACCGAGCGGTACGAGGCGGCGCTGGAGGACTTCGGCGAGGCGCTGCGCCTCGAACCCGACAGCGCGTACGCCCTCGGCTCGCGCGGCCAGACCTACGCCGCGATGGGCCGCCTCGACGAGGCCATGGACGACTTCGAGCACGCGCTCACCCTCTCCCCCGACTCGTTGTGGATCCTCGAGGCGAAGGCGGACGTCCTGGTGGACCTGGACCGGCTCGACGAAGCCCTCGCCGAACACTCCAAGATCATCTCCCTGAACGAGGAACTCCCCTACTCGTGGGTCGCCCGCGGCGACCTCTACCAGCGGATGGAGCTCTACCCGGAGGCCATCGCCGACTACGGCAAGGCCCTGGAGGCCGACCCCGACTACGTGCGCGCCCTCAGCCGCCGCGGCGAGGCCCTGCGCATGCTGGACCGCTACGAGGAGGCGCTGGCCGACCTGAACCGGGCCCTGGAGCTGGACCCCGGCAACGACCGCGCCCTCGGCAGCCGGGGCGCGGTGCTGAGCGAGCTGGGGGACAACGAGGCGGCGCTGAAGGACCTGGACGCGGCGATCGAGCTCGACCCCGAGTACGTGTGGGCGTTCCGGGTGCGGGGGGAGATCTTGCAGGAGCTGGACCGGCACGAGGAGGCCATCTCCGACTTCACCCGGGCCCTCCACCTGGACTTCGGCGACTGACCACGAAGGCGACTGACCACGAAGGCGGCTGACCACGTCCCGAAGGCGACTGACCACGGCCCGAAAGGCTGCCCCAAAGGGCGGTCGGGTCAGCGGCGGACCAGGCGGTGCGGCGCCAGCTCGCGGGTCTCGCCCCGGTCCAGGTAGACGACGCGGTCGGCGAGGCCGGCCTGCTCGACGTGGTGGCGGAAGTCGTCCAGGGGCGAGCTGAACACCGTGTAGTCGTCGTAGTGGATCGGCACGACCGTGTGCGGGTTGATCAGGTCCACCCACGCGGCGCCCTGCTCGCCGTCCATGGTGACGAGCAGTGTTCCGAGCAGCTTGGTGCCGCCCAGGTGCACGAGGGCCAGGTCGATGTCGGGGAAGCGGCGCGGGATGGCGTCCAGGCGGCGGTCGAGCAGCGTGTCGCCGCTGATGTGCAGGCGCAGCTCGACCCGTTCGTCCTGGTTGCAGAACTCGAGCATCGTGCCGATCACCGGCGGCAGCAGCGCCTCCGCCGGGCCGGGCGCGTGCTTGGCGGGCAGGGCGGTGATCCGTACGGTGCCGCCGGGGCCGCGCAGCTCGTGCTGCTGCCAGACCTCCAGGCCCACGCTCCTGCCGAAGCCACGGCGGCGCAGCCGGCGGGCCGCCGCCGTGGTCGTGACGACCGGAGTGCCCTTGTCCAGGCCCTTCTGCGCCACCCGGTCCCAGTGGTCGCCGTGCAGGTGGGACAGCAGCACCGCGTCCAGCGGCGGCAGGTCCTCGATCTCCACGGCGGGGTCGGCGCGGCGGCGCGAGGTCAGGCCGTAACCCAGGTACGCCCGCTGCCCCCGGTGCAGGAAGTTCGGGTCCGTCAGCAGGGTGAAGCCGTTGTAGCGGATCAGGGTGGTGGCGTTCCCGATGAACTGCAGGCTTCCGCTCACGTGGCTCACCCCGGGTGGTCCGGTCGCTGGCTCGGCGGCACGCCGCCGCCCTTCCCGCCGCCCTTGCGGCCCTTGTCCGTGCCGTGCGGACGGCCGGAGCGCCGGGCTCCGCTCTTCGTCTCGGGCACGGCACTGGCGGACTTGGCTTCCGTGGCGGACTTGCCTGACCTGCGAAGCTCTGGCTGTTGCGGATTGCTCATGGCTTTTGTCCCCCTTTGTAGGGATATCTCCTGCCACGCCGAGCTCCCGCCAAACCCTCCGTGTCTGGACGGTTTCACTTCGGTCACATTACTTGACTGCCGGTCTAATAGTTCGCAAGGCTCTCTTGTGCATCGGGGGGCGACAACCGAGTCTGGAGCCTTCTCATGGCAAGAGCGCGACGTCTCGCAGCGGCTGGAGCGGCGACCGCCTTCGCGGTGGCGGGCCTGACCCTGGCCGCTCCCGCCTGGGCTGATCGTACCGATCCCCAGGTTCCCGGCGCGGAGCCCGCCTGCACGGTGCACCTGCCGCTGCTCTGCGACAACTCACCGGACGATTCCTGGTCGGGCAACGCCGAGCCCACCGATTCCTGGTCCAACGCCCCCGAGCCCACCGACTCCTGGTCGAGTGCGCCCGAGCCCACCGGATCCTGGACGGACACGCACGGCCGCGACGATTCCTGGTCGGACGCCCCCGCCCCCACCGACTCCTGGTCGAACGCGCCCATCCCCACCGATTCGTGGCCTTCCATGCCGCAGACCCCGTGGCGGCCGGCAGGGGAGGACGAGCACCGGGTGCCCGTGGGGCATCCGGAGACGGGCGGCGGCGGGCTCGCGGCGGGCGGGCCGGTGTGGCCGTTCGCGGCGGGCGGGGCGGCGCTGCTGACCGGCGCGGGGCTGGCCGGGTTCGCGGTACGGCGCCGTACGCATGCGGGCTGATCCATCCCCGCCTCGCCGGACGCCCGGGAACCGGCTCGTGCTGGTCGGTGCGGCGGCCGTGTCGATCGCCGGGGTGCTGCTGATCGGGCTCGGCGTCAGCGGAGCGCTCGGCGGCGCCGAGGCTCCGGCCCCGATGGCCGCCCGGCAGTCCCAGGCCCCCGCCGCCTCGCCCAAGGACCTGCCCGGCGTGCGCGCGTCCAAGGTGGCCGCGCCGATGCGCGCCGCCCGCCCCACCGCCGTCTACATCCCGTCCATCGGCGTCGCCGCCCCCCTCATGGAGCTGGGCCTGGACGCGGACGGAGCCATCCAGAACCCGCCCTTCACCCCCCCGAACCTGGCCGGCTGGTACCGCTACGGCCCGTCCCCGGCCAGCGCGGCGCCGCCGTCATCACCGGCCACCTGGACACCCGTACCGGGCCGGCCGTCTTCGCCCGGCTCAAGGAGGTCAAGCGCGGCGCCCAGGTGCAGGTGCTGCGCGCCGACCGCTCGGTGGCCGTCTTCGTCGTCGACAAGGTCGAGCACGCGCCGAAGCGCGGCTTCCCCGCCAAGAAGGTGTACGCCAAGCTCCGCTATCCCGGGCTGCGGCTGGTGACCTGCGGCGGGGCGTTCGACCGGCAGGCGCACAGCTACGAGGAGAACACGATCGTGTACGCCCACCTCGCGGCCCCGTACTACCCGGGCCGTTGATCACGGATCGCGGGGCAGGTGGAGCGCGCGCTCGGCGATGATGTTGAGCTGCACCTCCGTCGTGCCGCCGCCGATGGTGAACGCCCGGGTGGTGAGGATCATGCGGCTCCAGTAGCGGTCGGACGGGTCGAGCGACCAGCAGAACTCCGCGATCTCCTGCGCGTGCCACATGCCGAGCAGCTTGCGCACGCTCGACGCCGGGCCCGGGTCGGCGCCGGCCAGCTGCGACAGCGTCACCCGCAGGCCGAGTGCCGAGATGGCCTGACCCTCGGCCCACAGGCGGCCCGCCCGCTCACGCTGAGCCTCCCGGAGCGAAGGCAGCCGGGCGAGGTGCCGCGCCATGTCGGTGTGCCGCGCACCGGGGCCCCAGGAGTCGCCGAGCGCGACCCGTTCGTGGGACAGCGTGTCGCGAGCCACCCGCCAGCCCTCGTCCACCGCGCCGACCACCAGGTCGTCCGGCACGAACACGTCGTCGAGGAACACCTCGTTGAACAGCTCGTCCCCGTTGATGTCCTTGAGCGGCCTGACCGTGACGCCCGGCGACGCCATGTCCACGAGGAAGTACGTGATGCCGTCGTGCTTGGGCCGGTCCGGCGACGTGCGGGCCAGGCAGATGCCCCAGTGGGCGTACTGGGCCAGGGACGTCCAGATCTTCTGGCCGGTCAGCGACCAGCCGCCCTCCACCCGCACGGCCCTCGTCGTCAGCCCGGCCAGGTCGGAGCCCGCGCCGGGCTCGCTGAAGAGCTGGCACCACACGATCTCGCCGGCGAACGTCCCCGGCAGGAACCGCTCCTGCTGCTCGCGCGTGCCGTACCGGACGAGGGACGGGACCGCCCAGGCGGCGATGCCCAGGTTCGGCCGGCCGAGGTCGCGGAACTCCTGATGGATGATCACCTGCTCCAGCGGCGAGGCGTTCGGCCGCCGGAAAAGGGTTGGCGATCGACCGTCGTGCCCCGCTACGCTCGCTCACGTCCGTTCGATGGAGCATCCGGGCTGTCACGCCCGTCAAGGAGGGGGATTTATGCCTGGCACCGCGCCCTGCGCGCCTCGCTGTGTCATTGGCGGATCCCGCTCTTAACCAACCTGCCGGCGACCGCCCGCCGCACCTTCAGCATGCCCGCGAGGCACGCCAGGGCTTCCTTGCTGTCCTGAGATCGACCATTCCGGCAAGGAGTACCCACGTTGTCTGCCAACGGCAAATCCCGTTCCATCGCGAGCACCGAGACTTTCGAGTGCGTACGCTGCGGCCTGACCGTCACCGCGCTCGCGCCCGACGGTGCCCGCCGCAACCACTGTCCGAGCTGCCTGCACTCGCTGCACCTGCTCGACGAATGCAGGTCGCGGATGATCCCCATCTCGATCGCCGTCCTGCGTACCGGCGAATGGATGGTCATCCATCGCTGCACCCGGTGCGGTGAGCTGACCTCGAACCCCATCTGCGGGGACGACAACCAGCTCATCCTCATGCGCATGGCCGTAAGGCCGCTGGCGCAGCCGCCGTTCCCGCTAGAGGCGTTCGGTGATCTGTGACATGCCCAGGAGGAACCCGGGCCGGGAACGGCCCCAACGGCGCAAAAGGACCCACCACGGCGAGCCCGCCGACGCGTTCCGCTGCGTCGGCTGCCGGATGGACGTCCCGATGATCGCGCCGGGCACCGCGCACCGCAACCACTGCCCGCACTGCCTGACCAGCCTGCACGTCGACCACCGCGTCCCGGGCGACCGCCGGGCGGGCTGCCGCGGCCGGATGGCGGCGCTGAGCGTCACCGTCCGGCAGGACGGGGAGTGGCTGATCATCCACTCCTGCCAGTCGTGCGGCGGGCTCAGCGCCAACCGCATCGCGGGCGACGACAACGCGCTGGCGCTGCTCCGCATCGCCATCCGCCCCCTGTCGGACTCCAGCCTGCCGGTCAGCGCCCTGCTGACCCTGTGAGTCCACCCGCCGGGGCCGTCCGTACGCGGCCCCGGCAGGCCGGCACACCCCGCGCGTGGGTGTTCAGCCGGTGTCAGCGGTCGTCGTCGGCGAAGCCCGTGCGGTAGGCGAGGACCACGGCTTGGACGCGGTCGCGCAGGTCCAGCTTGGTGAGGATCCGGGAGACGTAGGTGCGGACGGTCTCGAAGCTGATGACCAGCTCCGCGGCTATCTCGGCGTTGGAGAGGCCACGGGCGATCAGCCGCAGCACCTCGCGTTCGCGGGGAGCCAGGACGGCCAGCGGATCCTCGCCGGGGGTGAGGGCGGCCGGGCGGAGGCGGTCGGCGAAGCGGCCGATCACGGTACGGGTCACGGCGGGCGACAGCAGGGACTCTCCGCGGGCGACGGTGCGCACCCCGTTCACCAGCTCCAGCAGCGGGGCGTCCTTCAGCAGGAAGCCGCTCGCTCCGGCGCGCAGGGCCTCGTAGACGTACCTGTCCACGTTGAACGTGGTCACCACCAGCACCTTCGGCGGCGCCACGACACCGGGGCCGGCGATGCGCCTCGTCACCTCGATGCCGTCCATCAGCGGCATGTGGATGTCCATGACGACCACGTCGGGCTTCAGGCTGGTGACCGCCTCGACCGCGGCCGGGCCGTCGGCGGCCACGCCGGCCACCTCCATGTCCGGCTGCGCGTCGAACGCCGTCACGTAGCCGGTGCGGACGACCTCCTGGTCCTCGCAGATCACGACACGGATGGTCATCCGGCACCGCCTGCGGGGATCGACGCGGAGACCCGGAAACCGCCGTCCGGCTGCTCGCCCGCGGCCAGCTCACCGCCCAGCGCGGCGATCCGCTCGCGCAGCCCGGCCAGGCCGCGCCCGCCGGACAGGTCGCTTCTCGCGCCGACGGGGACCGCGGCGGCGGCGTTCGTCACCTCGACCTCCACGCGGCCGTCCCGGTAGCCGATGCGAACGGTGGTGGGGCGGCCCTCGGCGTACTTGACGGCGTTCGTCAGGCCCTCCTGCACCACCCGGTACACGGCCAGCCCCACGCCGACCGGGAGCGCGGGCTGGTCGCCGTCCTCCACCAGCTCGATCGGCTGGCCGCCGCTCCGGGTCTGCTCGACCAGGTCTCGTACGCTGCCCACGACGGGCGTGGCCGACTCGCCGGTCGCCTCCAGCACGTCCAGCAGATACCGCAGCTCGGCCAGGGCCCGGCGGCCGGCGCCGCCGATCGTGGACAGTGCCGCGACCACGCGCTCCGGCGAGGTGGCCACGAACTGCGTGGCGTCGGCCTGCACGACGATGGCGGTGACGTGGTGGGTCACCACGTCGTGCAGCTCCCGCGCGATGCGCGCCCGCTCCGCGGCGGCCGCGGCCTCGGTGGCGAGCCGCCGCCGCTCGGCCTCCTGGAGCCGCTGCCCGCGGACGAAGGCGCCGATCAGCCAGCACGCGGCGAACAGCAGGTAGAACACCACGAAGTCGCTCTGCAGGGCCGGTGAGCCACGCAGGATCACGGCCGCGCACAGCACGACGTACGCGGCCGACGCCACGACGGCGGTGACCCGCCGGAACCGCTCCTGGTGCGCGCCCACCGAGTACAGCGCGATGTAGACCGTCACGGTGCCGAACTGCATCGGGTAGCCGAGCGTCTCGTGGATCACGAAAGCCGTGCCGTTGATCGCCAGACACGCGGCCGGCCACCGGGTCCGCACGGCCAGGGGCACCGTCTGGGCCAGGATCAGCACGATCTGGAACGCGTCGGCCGGGCGTCCTGACAGGTTGCCGAACTCGACGCCCATGGTCGACAGCGGCGGCACGAACGCCAGGCCGGTGAACGCGACAGCCAGCCACCGGTCCCACACCGTGGCGTCGTAGACGCGCCACGCCTCCCGTAACCTCCGCGAGCGGTCGCTGGCCCAGGTCCCCGACATGGCTCAGAGCCTAGCGATCTCCGATCCCCCTGTCGCCGCGTGTGTCCCTCATGTGAGCTACACGGAATGTCCGCACCGCAGTGATTCGGGACGGGGCCCCGCGCTCTTACCTTTCTCGAAGTCGGATCGCGGCAATTCGGAGGACAACACCATGGGAAACACCATCCGCGCACGCGTCGCCGTCGCCCTGACCGCGGTCGCGGCAGCGGGGGCGGTGATCGGGGGGCAGCCGGCCGACGCCAAGGCCGTGGCGACCCCGGTCACGTCCAGACGTCGATCAAGTGGGGTGCGTGCCCTGAGCCCGCGCCCGGCGCCAAGCGGGACCCGAGGCAAACCTGCGGCACGGTCAAGGTGCCGCTGGACTACCGCCGCCCCGGCGGGGAGACCATCACCGTCGCGGTCTCCAGGATCGCCACCGCCAAGCCCGGCAAGAAGCGCGGCGACCTGCTGTTCAACCCGGGTGGGCCGGGACTGCCGGGCCTGGACATGCCCGGCCAGATGGCGGCCACGCTCCCGAAGGAGGTGCTCGACTCCTACGACCTGATCGGGTTCGACGCGCGCGGCATCGGCCACAGCACGCCGATGAGCTGCGGCCTGACCGGCCCCGCCCTGCTGACCATCTTCCCCTACCCCGGCGCCGGCGGCTCGATCGAGGGCAACGTCGCCACCGCGCGCACCGCCGCCCGGGAGTGCGCCACGATCGGCGCCAGGCTCCGCTTCTTCACCAGCGCGAACACGGCACGCGACATGGACCGCATCCGCCAGGCGCTCGGGGCGCGGAAGATCTCCTACTGGGGCCAGTCGTTCGGCACCTACCTCGGCGCGGTCTACGCCTCGCTGTTCCCCCGCAACACCGGCCGGATGGTGCTGGAGGGCAACGTCGACCCGGACAAGGTGTGGGCGAAGATGCTGAACACCTGGAACCAGGGCATGAACGACCGGTTCCCCGACGCCGCCCGCGTCGCCGCGGCGGACGACGCCGGCCTCGGGCTGGGCGGCACCGTCGAGAAGGTCACCGACACCTTCCTCGCGCTGGCCGACCGCCTCGACCGGAAGCCGGCCACGGTGCCGGGCACCCAGGTGGCCATCAGCGGCGCGCTGCTGCGCGGCGTCACGTACCAGATGTTGCTGCACAACGAGACGCTCGCCCCGCTCACCCGATTCTGGAAGGCGGCCTCCGACCTGTCCGCCGGCCGGACCCCGGCGGACGCGGACGCCGCCGTGCTCCGGCAGGTCCTCGCCGACACCCCGGCCGCCAAGGGCGTGCCGGCGGACAACCAGGCCACCATGGCCCTGGCCATGATCTGCGGGGACACCACCTGGTCGCGAGACGTGGACTCCTACGCCAAGGCCACCGCGGCCGCCCGCGCGAGGTACCCGCTGAGCGCGGGCATGCCCGACAACATCACGGCGTGCGCGTTCTGGTCGCAGAAGCCGATCGAGCCGGTGGTCGAGATCACCTCGCACGGGCCGCGTGACATCCTGATCCTGCAGAACCGCCGCGACAACGCCACACCGTGGGCCGCGGGCCGGGGCATGCGCGAGGCCCTGGGCGAGCGCGCGGGCTTCCTCGGCGTCGACAACGGCGGCCACTACGTCTACAACACCGGCTCGGCCTGCGCCGATCAGGCCACCGTCGCGTTCCTGAGCAAGGCGACCCCGCCGGCCAAGGAAGCCTCCTGCGACGGCCCCCGGCCCTCCTAGGTGTCGGACCTGGCCTTGCTCGGCTGGACGCGCTTGGGCTCGCCGGGCATCTTCGGATAGTTCGGCGGGTACGGCAGGTCGCCGCGCTCGTCCCGCGCGTACAGCTCCAGAAGGGGCTCGATCGAGTACGCGCGGTCGTCGATGGCCGCGTGCACGTCGCCCAGCTTGGCGAAGCGGGCCGGCACCGTGCGGATGTCGAAGTCGCGCGGATCGGCGTCGGCCAGCTCGTCCCAGGTCAGCGGCGTGGAGACGGGGGCGTGCGGCTTGGCGCGCACCGAGTAGGCGCTGGCCACGGTGCGGTCTCTGGCGTTCTGGTTGTAGTCGATGAAGACCCGCTCGCCCCGCTCCTCCTTCCACCAGGCGGTGGTCACGAGGCTCGGGTCGCGGGCCTCGACGGCCCTGGCCAGGGCGATGCCGGCGTGGCGGACCTGGATGAAGTCCCAGAGCGGCTCGATGCGGACGGCGATGTGCGCGCCCCGGTTGCCCGAGGTCTTCACGAAGCCCTCCATGCCCAGCTCGCCGAGCACGTCTCTCGTCAGGAACGCGGCCCTGCGCGCGGCGTCGAACTCCAGCCCCGGCTGCGGGTCGAGGTCGATGCGCAGCTCGTCGGGGTGCTCGACGTCGGCGGCCCGCACCTGCCACGGGTGGAAGTCGATGGTGCCGAGGTTGGCGCAGTAGGCGATGGCCGCGACCTCGGTGACCCGCAGCGAATGCGCCGTGCGGCCGCTGGGGAAGGTCACGGTGACCGACTCCAGCCAGTCGGGGTGCTTGGGCGGCATGCGCTTCTGGTAGATCGCCTCGGTCTGGACGCCGTCGGGGTGGCGCTTGATGTTCGTGGGCCGGTCCTTCAGCGCCCGCAGGGCACCCTCGCCGACGCTCACGTAGTATTCGACCAGCTCCCGCTTAGTGGCTCCGATCTCCGGAAAATACACCTTGTCGGGATTGGTGACCTTGACGGTCCGCTCCCCCACCTCGAGCTCTATGTACGGCGATGCCATGACCCCGAACCTACTCCACCCGAGGTCGGCCCGTCCCGGAGCCGCCTCGGTGGCGGGACCGAGGGCTCGACGGGACGGGCCGCTGGACCATCCGCCGCCGTTCCGGGCGCTGGCGCGCCACCCGGCCGGCCGTGGTGATCCCCAGCGGCGCCAGCACGGGCGTGGGCTGTGCCGCTCGACGGGATCTGCGGATGATCACCCCTGGCAAGGAGGCGATGACACCCCCTTACCGACAAAGACGCAATTTCGCCCCAGAACAGATGCTTCACCCTGCGGAGATCTCTTTTTGCACGATCTCGTACGCTGGAAGCATGGACAAGGTGGTCAAGAGCGAGGCGGAGTGGCGGGCCCAGTTGTCGCCCGAGGAGTTCCATGTCCTCAGGGAGGCCGGGACCGAACGCCCGTTCACGGGGGAGTACGTCGACACCAAGACCGAAGGCGTGTACTCGTGCCGCGCCTGCGGGGCGGAGCTGTTCCGGTCCGACACGAAGTTCGAGTCCCACTGCGGGTGGCCGAGCTTCTTCGAGCCGTCCGACACCGACGCGGTGCGGCTCATCGAGGACCGCAGCCACGGCATGGTCCGCACCGAGGTGCGCTGCGCCCGCTGCGACTCGCACCTGGGGCACGTCTTCCACGGCGAGGGATACCCGACGCCGACGGACGACCGTTACTGCATCAACTCGATCTCCCTGCGACTCGAACCCAAGGGGTGATCAAACCGCGACGCCGCGTATCGATCGTCTCCGAGGGGTACGAGAGCCGCGTGCGCTATGTCCATCTTCGGCACCGGTGGGTGACCATCGAGACCATCGGGCGCGTCGTCACCCAACGGTGCGAGGTGTGCGCGAAGACGCGGGTCCGGGTCCGTTGACCCGGTTCCGCCGGCCGGTGCCGGAGCCGGTCAGTCCGGTGCCGGAGAGGTGACCCGGCAGCTCTTGTCGGCGGGGCCGAGGATGTTGGCCAGCACCGGGTTGCCGTTCTCGCCGAATTCGGCCTGGACGAACACCACCGGCTCCTCGACGCCCCGGCTGCGGAGGTAGGCGTAGCCGCGCTCGCAGAGGATGATCGCGGTGAGCGAGTTGTCCGCCGTTTCCGGCAGGTCGGTGTAGATCCGCAGATATCCGCCCACTGAGCGGACGTCCTTCAGGTGCTTCAGGGCCTTGTCGTCCAGACCCCAGTTCGTCCGGAAGTACTCCGCCGCCTGCTGATCCGTGTGCCGGGACGGGCCGTCGGCCCGGTAGTCGTCACCGTCGCCCGGATCCGGGCCGCCCGCGAGCACGTCCTCCGGGGCCGTGGTGCCGGCCACCATGCCCGGCTGAGTTTGGCCAGGGGTCCCCGCCGGGTCCGGCGCCCCGGAGCGTTGCGCCTCCCGCCTCCTCGCCTCCGCGCTCGCCTGCGGCTCACTCCCTGGAGTCCCCCCGCCGGACACCGCCGTCCCACCCGGCCCGGTCCCGTCGCTGACCCCGGTCACGCCCGTCCCACCGTTGACGCCGGTCCCGACGCCGGATCCTGGCGAACCCCCCTCGCGCCCCTGCCCGGCCGCCGCGCCGGACCCGGCCTGCGCTCCCCCGAACACGCCGAGCAGTGCGAAGGGCCCGCCGCCGCCGTTCACCCCGGCCAGCACGACCGCCCCACCGGCCAGCACCAGCCCCACCGCCGCCAACCGCCCCCTCCGCCCGGCCCAGCGGCGACCGCTCCGCGCGGCCGACCGGCTCGCACGTGCGAAGATCCCGCTCCTCCGCGCGGGCAACCGCCGCGATCCCGCCGCTCCGGGGCCGCTCCCGATCACGAGCGGCCCCCTCCCCGGCGGGCCGCTCGCCGACGCCGGCTCGGCGTCGTCCGGAGTGGGGGTGCGGTTGCGCAGTGCCGCCGTCCAGGCGCTGCCCTTGCGGCGACGCCCGCGCCGAGAGCCGCCGCCCGCGACGTGGCGGCCGGCCGCGTGACGGCGGCGGCCTCGTCCTCCGGTCTGCTCCACCCCGACCGACCTCCCCGCAATAGGCCCGTTCCCTAGACGCCCACCCGCCTTGGAACGTTCACCCACCGCGAGGTCTCCCCGATTACGGCCGGGCCGATAGCTGGATTCATGGGGACCGCCGGGCTGGGGCCCTTGCCGTGCGTTCCTCCGCCCGATCAGACTGCGAGGGTGCCCAGGGCCGAGATCCTGAAATGTCAGAACTTACGGAAGACGTTCGGCGACCTCGTCGCGGTCGACGACGTCAGCTTCACCATCGAGGCCGGTGAGACGTACGGCCTCCTCGGCCCGAACGGCGCCGGCAAGACCACCACGATCTCGATGATCGCCGGCATCCTGGAGCGCGACGGCGGCCAGGTCCTCATCTCCGGCCGCCCCCACGGCACGACCAGCAGGTGGGGCAAGAAGCAGATCGGCTACGTCCCGCAGGACCTGGCCCTCTACCCCGACCTCAGCGCCCGCGAGAACCTGCGCTTCTTCGCCCGCCTCCATGGCCTGGGCCGCGCCGAGGCCCGCGCCAGGATCGACGAGGTCCTGCGGATGATCGGCCTGACGGAGCGGGCGAAGGACCCGGTCAAGGAGTACTCGGGCGGCATGAAACGCCGCCTCAACATCGGCGTGGGCCTGCTGCACCGCCCGCCCCTGCTGATCCTCGACGAGCCCACCGCCGGGGTCGACCCGCAGAGCCGCAACGCGATCCTGGAGAGCGTCGCCGCGCTGGCCGGCGAGGGCGTGGCCGTCCTCTACACCACGCACTACATGGAGGAGGCCGAGCGGCTCTGCGACCGGATCGGCATCATCGACCTGGGCCGGATCAGGGCCGAGGGCACGCGCAGGGAACTGGTGGGCCTGGTGGGCGAGCTGGACCGGATCTCGCTGACGACCGGCGGCGCGCAGGCCGTGCCGAAGGAGCTGGAGACGCTGCCGGAGGTGCGCAAGGCCGGCAGCCACGAGGGCCGCCTGGAGGTGATGGTGGAGGACGCCCGCAAGTCGCTGCCCAGGGTCCTGGCGGCAGCTACGGACGCCGGCGTCGTCGTCCGCGCGGTCGAGGTGCACGAGCCGAACCTGGAGTCGGTCTTCCTGCACCTGACCGGCAAGGCCCTTCGCGACTGACATGGGCGCGCTGCTGCTCATCACCGCCAAGGACCTGCGGCTGCGGGTCCGGGACAGGTCGGTGTTCCTGCTGGCGATCGTGGTGCCGTTCGGGTTGGCGGCCATCTTCAGCCTCGTCTTCAACGGGGTGGACGACCAGGCGCGGCCCACGTTCGCGGTGGCCGACGAGGACCGGGGGCAGATCGCGGCCACGTTCACCGGGCAGGTGCTGGGGCCGCTGGAGCGGCAGGG
This sequence comes from [Actinomadura] parvosata subsp. kistnae, assembly GCF_900323885.1. Classification (GTDB taxonomy): domain Bacteria; phylum Actinomycetota; class Actinomycetes; order Streptosporangiales; family Streptosporangiaceae; genus Nonomuraea; species Nonomuraea composti. Next base: position 900,786 of record NZ_OOHJ01000015.1, read on the forward strand.
CGTCATCGCGCTCAGGACGGCCGGCGGCGAGCGGGAGGCGGCGGCGATGGTCGGGCGCGGCGACGCCGACGCCGCCTACGTCGTCCCCGCCGGCTTCACGCGGGCGGTGCTGGGCGGGCACGCGGCCGAGCTGCGCGTGATCGGGAACGTGGACGCGCCGATCGGCTCCTTCGTGGCCCGTTCGGTCGCCGAGGCGTTCGTCGCGGACGTCCGATACGTCCGGGTGGCGCTGGCCACCAAAGGCGGCGGCACGCCCGAGGAGGCGCTGCGGGTGCCCGCGCCGGTCGGCATCGAGGACTTCGCGGCCGAGCGGCGGCAACTGTCGCTGGCGGAGGGGTTCGCGGCCGGGATGGCGGTGTTCTTCCTGTTCTTCACCGTGCAGTTCGGGTTCAGCTCGATCCTGGACGAGCGCCGCGACGGCACCCTGGCCCGGCTGCTGGCCGCGCCCGTGCCGCGCGCCACGATCGTCTTCGGCAAGCTGCTCGGCGGGGTCGTGGTGGGCGTCGTCAGCATGACCGTGCTCATGGTGGCCGCGGACCTGCTGCTTGGCGCGGAGTGGGGCAACCCTCTCGGCGTCGGGGTGCTGCTGGTGGCGGGCGTGCTGGCGGCGACCGGCGTCATGGCGCTGGTGGCGACCGTGGCCACCACGGCCGAGCAGGCGGGGAACGTGCAGGCGGTGGTCGCGGTGCTCCTGGGCGTGCTGGGCGGGGTCTTCATCCCGATCCAGCAGATCGGCGGGGTGTTCGCGGTGCTCAGCCTGGTCACCCCGCACCGCTGGTTCATGCAGGGGCTGGCGGACCTGCACGGCGACGCCGCGCCGGTGCTGGCCGTGGTGCCGACGCTGGCGCTGCTCGGCTTCGCCGCCGTGACGACGGGGGTCGCGCTGCTGAGAGCGGGAAGGATGCTCCGGCCATGATCACAGCGGGCACGGGACGGAGGTCGCTGGCATGATCGCCATCGCCTGGGTCAACCTGGTCCGGCTGTTCCGCGACCGCACGAACATCTTCTTCGTGCTCATCTTCCCCATCGTGCTGATCATGGTGTTCGGCCTGTCGTTCGGCTCCGGCTTCGCGCCGCGCCTCGGCGTCACCGGCGGCACGACGCCGCTGGCCGCCGAGCTGGTGGCGGCGCTGGAGACGTCCGGACGCATGCAGGTGGTGCGGGTCGGCGACGCCGAGGAGGCCCGCGACGGCGTGGAGCGCGGCCGGCTGGCCGCCGCGCTGATCATCCCCGAGAACTACGACCGCGCCCTGTCCCGCTACACCCCCGTCACGCTGTCGTTCATCAGCCGCCAGGAGCCGGACGCGCTGCAGCTCGGCGCGGCGATCAGGGCCGTGACCGACCAGGTCACGATGCCCGCCCGCGCCGCCGCCTACGTCCGCGACGGCTCCTTCGACGAGCTGGTCCGCCGGGCCGGGCAGGTCAGCGTGCCCGGCATCACCGTGCGGTTCAGCGCGACGGGCACCGCGGCCATCCCGCGGAGCATCACCAGCTTCGACATCGCCGCCACCTCGCAGCTCCTGCTGTTCACCTTCCTCACCTCGCTGACCGGCGCGGCCACGCTGATCGAGACGCGCCGGCTCGGCCTGTCACGCAGGATGTACGCGGCGCCGGTGTCCAGCCGGACGATCCTGCTCGGTGAGGCGGCCGGGCGGGTCTGCGTGGCGCTCACCCAGGCCCTGATCATCATGGTGGGGTCGGGGCTGCTGTTCGGCGTGCGCTGGGGCGACCCGCTCGGGGCGGGCGCGCTCGTGCTGGCGTTCTCGCTGGTGGGCGGCGGGGCGGCGATGCTGGTGGGCGCGGCGCTGCGCACCGAGCAGCAGGCCGTCGGGGTGGGGCTGCTGCTCGGGCTGGGGCTGGCCGCGATCGGCGGCACGATGGCGCCGATCGACTTCTTCTCCGAGACGATGCGGCGGGTGGCGCACCTCACCCCGCACGCCTGGGCGCTGGACGGGTTCGCCGAGCTGCTGCGCAGGAACGGCACGATCGCCGACATCCTGCCGCAGCTCGGCGTGCTGGCCGCCTTCGCGGCCGCCCTTTTCGGGCTCGGCGCCTGGCGCCTGCGCGCCGCACTCACCCGCTGACCGCCTCTTACGGGAGGGCGGCGACCAGCTCCGGCAGCGGCTTGCGCGCCCCCGTGTAGAACGGGATCTCGACGCGCGTGTGCCGGCGGGCCTGGGCGCCCCGCAGCGTCCGCATGAGGTCGACGATCCGGTGCAGCTCGTCGGCCTCGAACGCCAGCATCCACTCATAGTCGTTGAGCGAGAAGCACGCCACCGTGTTGGCCCGCACGTCGGGGTAGTCGCGTGCCATCCTGCCGTGCTCGGCCAGCATCGCCCGGCGCTCGGAGTCTTCGAGCAGGTACCACTCGTAGGAGCGCACGAACGGATACACGCTCACATAAGCCCGCGGCTCCTCCTCGGCCAGGAACGCCGGGATGTGCGACTTGTTGAACTCGGCCGGCCGGTGCAGCGCCATCGCCGACCACACCGGCTTGGAGTGCCGGCCCAGCCGGGTGCGGCGGAACCGGGAGTAGACGTCCTGGAGGTCTTCGGGCGTGGGCGCGTGCCACCAGAACATGAAGTCGGCGTCGGCCCGCAGCCCGGCCACGTCGTAGACCCCCCTGGTCACGACGTCCTTGCCGGCGGCCTGGTCGAGCAGCTCCTGCACCTCCGCCGCGAGCTCGTCGCGGTCGCCCGGGCAGGGCTCGGTCACCTGGAAGACCGACCACATGGTGTAACGGATCACCTGGTTGAGATCGCGGGCCTTCGGCCGCGCAGCGCCCTCTGTCATGGCACCTATTCTCCTCGCGTCGTGAGGTGGTCCAGAATCCGGGCGGCGGCCGTGCGCGCCGTCCCGACGCAGGCGGGGATGCCGATGCCGTCGTACGCGGCCCCGCACACGGCCAGCCCCGGCTGGACCGACACCGCGGCCCGCACCCGGGCCACCCGGTCGAGGTGCCCCACGTTGTACTGCGGCAGCCCGCCGCCCCACCGCGTCACCCGCGTGTCGACCGGCAGCCCCCGCACACCCATGACGTCGCCCATCTCGGCCGTGGCCAGCGACACGAGCTCGTCGTCGTCGCGCTGGAGCAGGTGCTCCTCGCCGATGCGGCCGATGGAGCAGCGCAGGATCACCAGGTCCTTGCTCAGGTGCGGCCACTTCACGGAGCTGAACGTGACCGCCTTGACCGGCCGCCGCTCCACCGGCGGCACCAGGTAGCCGCTGGTGGCGGGCTGCTCGGGGAAGGCGTCGACCGGGTAGGCCAGCGTGACCACGGCCATGCTCGCGTACTGGATCCTGGCCAGCTCGGCGGCGGCCTTCGGCACCTCCTCCTTCAGCAGCCGGCTCGTCGCGGGCCCCGGCGTGGCCAGGATCACCGCGTCCGCCTCGATCACCTCGGGCCGCGGCACCGGGCCGGTGACCAGGCGCCAGCCGGTCTCGGTGCGGTGCAGCTCCCGCACGGTGACGCCCGTGCGGACGTCGGCCTCCGACGCCTTGGCCACCGCCTCGGGCAACGTGCCGATGCCGCCGCGCAGCGAGGTGAACACCGGCCCGGCGTCCTTCGGCGTCTCCGCGACGAGATGCCGGGCCGCGCTCAGCAGCGACCGCTCCGACCGCGCCACCGCCGCCACCCGCGGCATCGTCGCCTCCAGCGACAACATGTCGGCCCGGCCCGCGTAGACGCCGCCGAGCAGCGGCTCCACCAGCCGGTCGACGACCTCGCCGCCCATGCGGGCGCGGATGTAGGCGGCCACGGACACGTCGGTGCGCACGAGGGTGGGCGGCAGGATCTGGTCGAGCGGCACGCGCAGCAGCCCGCCCGGCGAGACGATGCCGGACTTCGCCAGCTCCGTCAGGTCGGACGGCACGCCCATCACCTGGCCCTTGGGCAGGTGGCGCAGCTCGCCCCTGCTGTAGACGGCCGAGCTGAGGCTGCCGGGCAGGACCAGCTCGTCACCCAGCCCCACGGCCCTGGCCAGCTCTTTCCCCTCGGGCCGCCGGGCCAGCATGGACTCGGCGCCCGCGTCGACGCTCACCCCGGCGACCTCCGAGGCGAACAGCTTCCCGCCGATCCGGGGCGAGCCCTCCAGGACCGTCACCCTGACCTGATCGCCCGCGCCCTGACGGAGATACCACGCGGCGGCGAGACCGGAGATCCCCGCGCCGACGATGACCACGTGCGCCCGATTCCCTTCCACGCCTCCTGACGCTACCGCCTCAACGGCTCGGCCAGCCGCCCGGGGCACGTGACCGTACCGTGATTCCCCCGGTCAAACCGGGCCGGTCCGGCACCCGTCTTAGGGGCATGACGAGAATCCGGTACGGCATCGCGCTCACGGCGGCCTGCTCGGCCGTGTTACTGACCGCCTGCGGTGGCGGCGCGTCCCTCAGCTCCACCGGCGGGGCGGCGCCCGCCGTCGCGCAGTCGTCGGCCGCCGAGGCCGCCCCGCCGAGCGCCGCCCGGGACGAGAGCGCCGCCAAGGAGCCTCAGGCCCAGCGGACCCGCCAGTCCGCCGGCGGTCTCGCCGCCGGCGTCGACGTCACCCAGCAGCAGCGGCAGGTCATCTACACCGGCAGCATGACCGTGCGGGCCGAGAAGGTCACCTCCGCCGCCCAGCAGGCCAAGCAGGTCGTCACCGAGGCCGGGGGCTACCTGTCGCAGGAGGAGAGCAACTCCGCCGGCGACACCGAGGCGTCCGCCCTGCTGGAGTTCAAGATCCCGACCGCGAAGTATCCCGAGGTGCTGCGGCGGCTCGGCGCCGAGCTGGGCAAGCAGCTCTCGCTCAACCAGAACGCCCAGGACGTCACGCTGAAGGTGGCCGACGTGGAGAGCCGGCTGAAGTCGGCCCAGCAGTCCCTGGAGTCGCTGCGCACGCTGCTCAAGCGGGCCGACACGATCGGGCAGGTGCTGGACGTCGAACGGGAGATCTCCACCCGGGAGGCCGACCTCGAATCGTTGCAGGCCCAGCAGAAGGAGCTGGCCACCCAGACCGCCATGGCGACCCTGACACTGCGGCTCGTGGGGCCGGTCACGGTCGTGGAGGACCCGTCCGACGAGCCGGCCGGGTTCCTGGGCGGGTTGAAGGCGGGCTGGAAGGCGCTGGTGTCGTTCACGAAGACGGCGCTGACGGTGGTGGGGGCGCTGCTGCCGTGGGTGGCGGTGTCGCTGCCGCCGATCGCGCTCGTGGTCTGGCTCCTCCGCCGCAACCGCCCCCGCCCCACCCCGCCGGCCACCCCCGACCCCGAAACCCCCTGACCCCCGCACTACGCCTGAGGCCCTTCACCCGCAAGGCACGCACGAGCGCGCGGGCGCGCAGGCGACGCACGTACGAGCGGGCGCGCACCGGCAACGGCTACGACCGCGCGGCGGGCAGCGATGCGTGGACTACGGCGAGCGCAGCGGGTCTCCGACACGCATATCGGCGGCGGCCCGTGGGGGTTCCCAAAAAGAGCTTGTGAAGTCAGAGCTGATGAACGAACTCAGTGAGGCGCTTGAGCTGGTCGGGGTTGGTGGAGGGCAGCACGCCGTGACCGAGGTTGAAGACGTGCCCCTCGGCCGACTCCCCCCGGCGCAGGACTTCGCGCGCCTTGCGCTCCACGACCTCCCAGGGCGCGAGGAGGATGGCCGGGTCGAGGTTCCCCTGCAGCGCCTTGCCCGGCCCGACGCGCCGGGCGGCCTCGTCGAGGGGGACGCGCCAGTCGACGCCGACCACGTCGGCGCCCGCCTCGCCGAGCACGCCGAGCAGCTCGCCGGTGCCGACGCCGAAGTGGATGCGGGGCACGTCGGCGACGCTGTCGAAGATGCGGCGCGTGTGCGGCAGGATGAACTCGCGGTAGTCGTCGGGCGCCACGGCCCCCACCCACGAGTCGAAGAGCTGCACGGCCGAGGCGCCGGCGGCGATCTGGATGCGCAGGTGCTCGATCACGATGCCCGACAGCCGCTCCATGAGCCGGTGCCACAGCTCGGGCTCGCCGTACATCATGGCCTTGGTGCGGTCGTGGTTCTTGGAGGGGCCGCCTTCGATGAGGTAGGAGCCGAGCGTGAAGGGGGCGCCGGCGAAGCCGATGAGCGGGGTGCCGCCGAGCTCGCCGGTCAGCGCCTTGATCGCTTCGGTGACGTAGGGGACGTCGCCGGGCTCCAGGGGGCGCAGCGCGTCGATGCCCTTGGCGTCGCGGATCGGGTCGGCGACGACGGGGCCGACGCCGGGCTTGATGTCGAGGTCGACGCCGATGGCCTTGAGGGGGACGACGATGTCGCTGAAGAAGATGGCCGCGTCGACGCCGTAGCGGCGGACGGGCTGCATGGTGATCTCGACGATCAGCTCGGGGGTGGCGCAGGCGGTGAGCATCGGCACGCCCTCGCGGACCTTGTGGTATTCCGGCAGCGCCCGGCCGGCCTGGCGCATGTACCAGACGGGGGTGTGCGGGACGGGCTGGCGGCGGCAGGCGCGCAGGAAGGCGGAGTCGGCGAGGTTCACCTCACCAGGGTAGTGGCTGCCCATGCGGGTCCGGTGTGCGCGGGAGGGCCGGCCACGCGTGCTCAGGGCGGCGGGCGGCGAGCTGTCAGAGAGCGAGGGGCGGGGGCGGGCGGTGTCGGAAAAAGATGCATTGGACACCCCAAATCATGATCAGATAGCCAGATGAAGGTTTACCGGTCTGCTCGGCATCGGCACCGCACACGGGTCGAACACACCCCATGTCCGGCCAGAGAGCCGGTCTCGACTGGGCCAAATGTTCCCCAAGCCACCGCGCGGCATCGATTCAGCGACCACTTTCGGGACACGCCGAGCGCGTTGCGGGGAATTGTCAGCGGCTCGTGCCAACGTCGGAGCCACGACCCGAAGAAAGGCCCCGGTTCGATGACTCGTGCGATGACCGCGTTGTGGAGTTCCCCAGAGCGCCGCAGTGAGCGCTGCCCCTCCTGCGCCGAGGAGCGGCCGTTCGAGCAGCCGCCGTGCCTCGACGGGCACGAGCCGGGTCAGTGCCCCGAGTGGGCCTGCGTCGACTGTGGCCACGCGGTCGTGTTCGCGACCGCCGAGACCGTCCGCCCGGCACGCCAGCTTGTTACGGCATCGGCTTGATCACGAAGGATGAGCACCCCCGTGGTCCCCTTCCGCCCGTCCTCGACCTACGCTTCCGCTATGACACTCGGTGACCGGCCGCCGCCTCCCGCCGCGTTCACGCGGGCCGCGAAGAGCCTGCGGCCGGCCGAGGTCAGGCCGGAGATCGAGCTCGAGGACCTGCCCGCGCCGCAGCGGCTGGCCCCCTACTCGGCCGCCATCGGCGCGTCGGTCTACCGCGACGACGACGAGCTCGCGGTGGGCCGGCTGATCCTGCTCTACGACCCCGACGGCCAGCGCGGCTGGGAGGGCCCGTTCCGGCTGGTGGCCTACGTCAGGGCCGACATGGAGCCGGAGATCACCTCCGATCCGCTGCTGGGGCCGGTGGCGTGGAGCTGGCTGACCGAGGCTCTCGACGCGCATCAGGCCGACTACTCCGCCGCTGGCGGTACCGTGACAAGAGCCGTGTCCGAGGGGTTCGGCAACAAGGCCGACGACCCGGTCACGACCGAGTTGGAGCTGCGGGCTTCGTGGTCACCCGCGCAGGAGGATCTGTCCGGCCATGTCGCCGCCTGGTGCGACCTCATGTGCCTGGCTGCGGGCATCCCGCCCCTTCCCCCCGACGTGGCGGCCCTGCCCCGCCGACGTGATGATCCGGAGAGTGACCGAACGAAGTGAGGGCACCAGTCAAGACAGCACCAGCGTCATGAGGCCGGTGAGCTCATGACAGAAGAACGCACAGTGGAGCCGCTGCTGGAGCCGCGCGAAGGCATCCCTCCTGTCATCGCCGACGCCGACGGGCTGGCGGAGGTGGTGGCGAGGTTCGCCGCGGGCAGCGGTCCCGTCGCCGTGGACGCCGAGCGGGCCTCCGGCTACCGCTACGGCAACCGCGCCTATCTCGTGCAGCTGCGCCGGGCCGGGGCGGGCACCGCGCTGATCGATCCGATCGGCTGCCCCGACCTGTCGGAGCTCGACCGGGCCGTGGCCGACGCGGAGATCGTGCTGCACGCCGCCTCCCAGGATCTGCCGTGCCTGATGGAGGTGGGGTTCCGGCCGCGCGTGATGTTCGACACCGAGCTGGCCGGGCGGTTGCTCGGCTACGAGCGGGTCGGGCTGGGCACGATGGTCGAGACCGTGCTCGGCCTGCGGCTGGAGAAGGGTCATTCGGCGGCCGACTGGTCCACCAGGCCCCTGCCGGAAGACTGGCTGCGTTACGCCGCGCTCGACGTGGAGGTGCTGGTCGAGCTGCGCGACGTGCTCCACAGGGAGCTGGCCGAGGCGGGCAAGCTGGAGTGGGCGCGCGAGGAGTTCGCGGCCGTGCTCGACACGCCGCCGCCGGCGCCGCGCTCCGACCCGTGGCGGCGCACGTCGGGCATCCACAAGGTGCGGAACGTGCGGGCGCTGGCGATCGTGCGGGAGCTGTGGACCATGCGTGACCGCATCGCCCGCGAGGCGGATCTGGCGCCCGGCCGGGTGCTGCCGGATGCGGCGATCGTGACGGCGGCGCTGGAAGGCCCCCGCACGAAGAAGGCATTGACCGAAATTTCGGCATTCACCGGGAGAAGTGCGCGCAGGCACATGAGCGACTGGCTCGCGGCCGTGGCCAGGGCGAGGAGCCTGCCCGACAGCCAGCTCCCCCAGCCCAGCACGCCCGGCGACGGCCCGCCGCCGCCCAACCGCTGGGCCGACCGCGATCCGGCCGCCGCCAAGCGCCTGGCCGCGGCGCGGGCCGTGGTCGCGGCGCTGGCCGAGGAGCACCACATGCCCACGGAGAACCTGTTGCAGCCCGACGCGGTGCGCAGGCTCACCTGGGAGCCCCCGTCCGAGATCACCGAGGAGAGCGTCACGGCCCGGCTGCGCGAGCTCGGCGCCCGCAACTGGCAGCTCTCGCTCACGGCGGCCCCCATCGCCAAGGCCCTGGCCAGGCTCGGCACGCGCGGCGAGCTCTAAGCTCGTCAGCGGGCGCCCCGGCCGGGGCCGGCAGGCCCACCTGAGGTTCGCGCTACTTGACGCCTTCGGTGGCCCGGCCGTACGGTTCGGGAAAGCGCTTTCCATAGTTGTGCCTGAAGGGATCCTCATGAGCGTGCGCACCATCGGCGTCGTGATGAACGGCGTCACCGGACGGATGGGCTACCGCCAGCACCTGGTCCGGTCCGTCCTGGCCATCAACGAGCAGGGCGGCGTGACGCTCTCGGACGGCTCCAAGGTCAAGCTCAAGCCCGTACTGGTCGGCCGCAACGCCGACAAACTTGCAGATATCGCAGCGAAGCATGACATTTCGGATTTCACCACCGACCTCGACGCGGCACTCGCCGCCGACGACAACCTGATCTACTTCGACGCCCAGGTCACCAGCGCCCGGGTGAAGGCCGTGCTCAAGGCCATCGAGGCCGGCAAGCACATCTACGCCGAGAAGCCCACCGCCGAGTCGACGCAGGAGGCCGTCGCGCTGGCCGAGGCCGCCACGGCGAAGGGCGTCAAGAACGGCGTCGTCCAGGACAAGCTGTTCCTGCCCGGCCTGCTCAAGCTGAAGCGGCTGATCGACGGCGGCTTCTTCGGCCGCATCCTGTCGGTGCGCGGCGAGTTCGGCTACTGGGTGTTCGAGGGCGACTGGCAGGAGGCGCAGCGCCCGTCGTGGAACTACCGCTCCGAGGACGGCGGCGGCATCGTGCTCGACATGTTCCCGCACTGGCACTACGTGATGGAGAACCTGTTCGGCCGCGTCACCTCCGTCTACGCCCAGGCCGTGACGCACATCCCGGCCCGCGTGGACGAGCAGGGCAACCGGTACGCGGCCACCGCCGACGACGCCGCGTACGGGATCTTCGAGCTTGAGGGCGGCATCGTCGCGCAGATCAACTCCTCCTGGACGGTCCGGGTGAACCGGGACGAGCTGGTCGAGTTCCAGGTGGACGGCACGCACGGCAGCGCCGTCGCGGGCCTGCGCAACTGCCGCGTCCAGCACCGCTCGGCGACGCCGAAGCCGGTCTGGAACCCCGACCTGCCCGCCACGGCGCGCTTCCGCGACGGCTGGCAGGAGGTGCCGGACAACGGCGAGTTCGACAACGGCTTCAAGGTGCAGTGGGAGGCGTTCATCCGGCACGTGGTGGAGGACGCGCCGTTCCCGAACGACTTCGCCTCGGGCGCGCGCGGCGTGCAGCTCGCCGAGCTGGGGCTGCGCTCCTCCGCCGAGGGCCGCAGGATCGAGGTGCCGGGCCTGTGAGGATCGACCTGCCCGGGTTCGGCCCGTATGAGCTGAGGGAGCCGGTCAGCTGGCCGGCCGTGGACCGGCCCGCTTCCAGCCGCATCGTGTACGCCGCCGCGCACGTGGTCGCCGACCCGCTGGGCGACAACACGCCCGGCTCCCCCGCCGCCGTCGACTGGGACGCCACGCTGCGCTTCCGCCGCCACCTGTGGTCGCTGGGCCTGCGCGTCGCCGACGCCATGGACACCGCGCAGCGCAACATGGGCCTGGACTGGGCCGCGACCAGGGAGCTGATCCGGCGCAGCGCCGCCGAGGCCCGCTCGTTCGGCGACCCGGCCACGCTGGTGTCGTGCGGCGCGGGCACCGACCACGCGCCGGACGCCGCCGACCTGAACACGATCACCGCCGCGTACGCCGAGCAGATCGAGGCCGTGCAGTCCGCCGGCGCGGGCGTGATCGTGATGGCCTCCCGCCAGCTCGCCCGGGTCGCCGCGGGCCCGAAGGACTACCACCAGGTGTACGGGAAGCTGTTCGGGCTGGCCGAGCGGCCGGTGATCCTGCACTGGCTGGGCGAGATGTTCGACCCGAACCTGGCCGGCTACTGGGGCTCGCCCGACGTGGCGGCGGCCACGGAGTCGTTCCTGGAGCTGATCCACGCCAACGCCGCGATGGTGGACGGCGTGAAGGTGTCGCTGCTGGACGAGGAGCACGAGATCGGCCTGCGGGCGGCGCTGCCCGAGGGCGTCAAGCTCTACACCGGCGACGACTTCAACTACCCGTCGCTGATCAGATCGGGCTCGCACGCGCTGCTGGGCATCTTCGACGCGATCGCCCCGGCCGCCGCGGCGGCGCTCCAGGCGCTGGACGCCGCCGAGGCCGGCGACGAGCAGGCGCTGGCCCGCTACGACGAGATCCTCGCCCCGACGGTGCCGCTGTCACGCAAGATCTTCGAGCGGCCGACGTACAACTACAAGACCGGCATCGTCTTCCTGGCCTGGCTGAACGGCCACCAGGACGCGTTCGCCATGGTGAACGGCGCCCAGTCGGCCCGCTCGCTGGTGCACCTGGCGGAGGTGTTCCGCCTGGCCGACCAGGCCGGGCTGCTCGCCGACCAGGAGCTCGCGGTGCGCCGCATGAAGGCCCTGCTGGCGGTGAACGGCCTGTGAGCCTCTCACTCAACCAGTGGACGACCCGGCAGTGGTCGCTGCCCGAGGCCGTGGACGGGTGCGTCCGGCACGGCCTGGAGGCGATCGGGCTGTGGCGGGAGAAGGTCGCCGAGACCGGGCTCGCGCGCAGCGTCAGGCTGGTGCGGGACGCCGGGCTGCGGGTGTCGTCGCTGTGCCGGGGCGGCTTCCTGACCGCGGGCGGGCTGCCGGGCGAGGAGGGCCGCACGGCCTTCGCGCAGGCGCTGGAGGAGAACAGGCGGGCCATCGACGAGGCGGCCGAGCTGTCGGCCGACTGCCTGGTGCTGGTCGTCGGCGGCCTGCCCGGCGTCAGGCCCGGCGAGGCGCTGCCCGCCGCCGGCTTCACCCGCGACCTGGCCGGGGCCCGCGAGCGGGTGGCCGAGGCGCTGGCCGAGCTGGCGCCGTACGCCGGTGAGCGCGGCGTCAAGCTGGCGCTGGAGCCGCTGCACCCGATCTACTGCCCGGACCGGGCGGTGATCTCCACGCTCGGGCAGGCGCTCGACCTCAGCCTGCCGTTCCCCGAGGAGCAGGTCGGCGTCGTCGTGGACACCTTCCACGTGTGGTGGGACCCGCGCCTGTTCGAGGACGTCGCGCGGGCCGGCCTCCGGATCGCCTCCTACCAGGTGTGCGACTACCTGCACCCGCTGCCCGAGGACGTGCTGCTCGGGCGGGGCATGATGGGGGACGGCGTGATCGACTTCCGGCCGATCACGGCGGCGGTGCGGGCCGCCGGCTACACCGGGGACGTCGAGGTGGAGATCTTCAACGCCGACGTCTGGGCCGCCGACCCCGACGAGGTCGTGGCCACGATGAAGGCCCGCTACGAGCAGGTCGTCCTGGCCTGACGAGGGGGAGCGGCGTCAGATGAGGCGCCGCTCCATCGCGGCGCGGGTCAGATGAGACGCCGCTCCATCGCGGCGACCACGGCCGCCGCCCTGTTGTCCACGCCGAGCTTGGCGAAGACGTGCTTGAGGTGCGTCTTCACGGTGGTCTCGCTGATCAGCAGGGCGCGGGCGACCTCCTTGTTGGCGGCCCCGCGCGCGATCAGCCGCAGCACCTCCAGCTCCCGCCTGGTCGGCGCCGCCGCGGGCTTGCGGCCGAGGCCGTCGATGAGCTGCGCGGTGATGCGCTGCGCCAGGACCCGCCCGCCGGCCGCCGCCGTGCGCACGGCCGCCTGGAGCTCCTCGCGCGGCGCGTCCTTGAGCAGGTAGCCGGCCACCCCGGCGGCCAGCGCCCGCGACACGTCGGCGTCGGTGTCGTACGTGGTCAGCACCACGACCCGGATCCCGGGATGGTCGGCGGCCAGCCGCTCGATCGCGCCGACGCCGTCGAGCCCCGGCATGCGCAGGTCCATCAGCACCACGTCGGGCGCGGCGGACCTGGCCCGTGCCAGGGCCTCGTGCCCGTCGCCCGCCTCGGCCACCACCTCGATGTCGGGGACGCCCTCGAAGATGCCGCGCAGCCCGTCGCGCACCACGGGGTGGTCATCGACGATCATCAGGCGCACGGGATGCTCACGCACAGAGCGGTCCCTTCTCCCAGCGCCGACTCCACGGTGACGGTGCCGCCCGAGCGCGCGGCCCGCTCCCGCATCGCGATCAGCCCGTAGCCGCCCGCCGGGGCGCTGTCGGGGTCGAAGCCGGCGCCGTCGTCGAGCACGTCGAGGGTGACCTCCTCCTCCATGTACGACAGGGTCAGGACGGCGCGGCGGGCCCTGGCGTGCTTGGCCACGTTCGCCAGCCCTTCCTGGGCGGCGCGCAGCAGCGTGGCCTCCACGTCCTCCGGCAGCCGTCGCGGCTCCCCGTCGACGGAGACGGCGGCGGGCACGCCGGTCGCGGCGGACCAGCGCTCGGCCACGCCGCTCAGCGCCTCGTGCAGCGGGGCCCGCTCCAGCGGCTCGGGGCGCAGCGCGTCGACCGAGCGCCTGGCCTCCTTGAGGCTGTCGCGGGCCAGCCGCTTGGCCAGCGCGATGCGCTTGCGCACCGCCTCGGGGTCGTCGCCGCCCTGCTCGGCCGCTTCGAGCTGGGCGATGATGCCGCTGAACCCCTGGGCGAGCGTGTCGTGGATCTCCCTGGCCAGCCGGGCCCGCTCCTCCAGGGCGCCGACGACGCGGCTCTGCTCGCTGTGCTTGACGAGCTCGCGCGTGAACAGCCCCATGATGAGCGTGAGCGCCGTGCTGCCCAGCACGTAGGCCAGCACGGACGGGTCGCCGGGGATGGCCTCGATCGCCCCGGCCGCGGCGGCGCTCGACAGCACGAACACCGCCGCGCCGGCGTAGCCCCATCGGCCGGGCAGCAGCAGGTACGGCATCGCGATCAGCCCGTACGACATGGCCTGGTAGGAGGGGTTCGTCCGGACGAGCGCGTAGTTCAGCACCACCAGCACCAGGAAGTGCCAGGCCATGGGGTTGAGCCGTTCGAGCAGCGCGGGCCGGCGGGCGATGAAGACCGTGTACCAGACCCCGAGGAGCGCTGACAGGCCGAGCCCGACGGGGTCGGGGCCGTCCTCCAGGGTCGCGATCGTCGCGGCCATCGCGAGGCAGGTGTAGAAGAGCAGGTGGAAGACCCGGTGCCAGCCTGCTTCGTCCAACGTCCGATCACTCCCAGCGGAACAGCGCGACCGCGATGGCGGTGCCGAGCACGATTATCGCCGAAACCAGGAGGAAGGGCATCGGTGTGGGCTGGCCGAGCCAGCTCTCCCGCAGCGCCGTGACGCCCTGGGTGAGCGGCAGGTACGCGCCGATCTCGCGCAGCTCCCCCGGCACCCCTTCGCGCGGGATGGCCGCACCCGCCAGGAAGATCATCGGGAACATGACCAGCAGGCCCATCATGTCCGCCGTCCTGGCGCGCGGGGCGAGGGCGGCCAGCACGAAGCCGATCGCGTAGCACATGAGCGCGCACAGCAGGAAGGCCAGCGCGAGCGCGGCCGGATGCGCGGGCGGCGCCACCCCGAACCCGATCACCGCGACCCCCACCAGGACGGCGGCCCCCGCGAGCGCCATCGCGAGCTGGGCCGCGATCTGGGCCGTGAGCAGCACGAACGGGGAGACCGGGGTGGTCGCCAGGCGGCGCAGCACCTTGCGCTCCCGGTAGCCCGCCATGACGCCGGGCAGCGTGGAGATCCCGCCGATGGCCAGGACCATCGCCAGGTAGCCGGGGACGAAGACCTCCAGGTGGTCGTTGCTCCCGTTCAGGAGCAGCAGCATGGCGGGGAAGGCCACCATGAAGAACAGCGTGGCCGGGTCCCTCGACAGCAGCCGCAACTCCGACGCCGACAGGTGCGCGAACGCCCTCATCGCCCCTCCTCCGACGCCTGCTGCTGTGTGAACGCCCTCATCGCCCCTCCTCCGCCAGCGCCAGGTACGCCTCCTCCAGCGAGGCCGTGCCGGTGCGGCCGGCCAGCTCGCGCGGGCTGCCGTGCGCCACGATCCGCCCCTTGCGCAGCACGGCCACCCGGTCGCACAGCTCCTCGGCCTCGTCCAGGTAGTGGCTCACCAGCACCACCGTCGTGCCGGCCGCCTTGAGGTCGCCGATGAGCGTCCACGTCTCGCGGCGGGCGACGGGGTCGAGCCCGGTGGTCAGCTCGTCGAGCACGACCAGCTCGGGCCCGCCGACCAGGGCCAGGGCCAGCTTGAGCCGCTGTTTCTGGCCGCCGGACAGGTCGCCGTACGCCTTGGCCGCGATGGGGCCGAGGTCCCAGCGGCGCAGCACCGCGCGCCAGTCGTCCGGCCGCTCGTACAGGGCGGCGAACAGCCGCATCGCCTCGGCCACCTTGAGCCGGTCGGGCAGCTCGCCCTCCTGCAACTGGACGCCCACGCGCTGGGCCAGGGCGCGGCGGCGGCGCGCGGGGTCCTGGCCGAGCACGCGGACCGTCCCCGAGTCGGGCCTGCGCAGCCCGGACAGGCATTCCACCGTGGTCGTCTTGCCGGCGCCGTTGGGGCCGAGCAGCCCGAACGTCTCGCCCTTCCCGACCGCGAACGACACCCCGTCCACGGCGTGGTTGTGGCCGTACGCCTTGTGGAGGTCCTTCACCTCGATCACCGTCATGCTCCGAGCCTCGCGGAGCCCGGCTGCCGGCGGCATCGCCCGTTCGTGCGCCCGGCATCCTCCTTTCGCAGGATGGCGTCAGGCGGGCCGGCGGGTGTGTCAGGCGGGCTTGTCCCAGACCAGCAGGTAGCGGCGCAGGAGCAGGCGGCGGAAGCGGGCGCCGGGCAGCAGCCGGCGGGCCAGGCGGGCGGTCTCGCCCCAGGACAGGACGGGGTCCTTGGCGGGCACGGCCTTGCCGGGGCCGGTCTTCGGGCCGAAGCGGAGGCGGAGGGCGCGGGAGGCGACCTGGCCGGCGCCGCTGATGATCCAGTCGAGAGGGGAGCGGTTCTTCGCCAGGCCGATCACCACCAGGCGCCCGCCCGGTGTCAGCAGGCGGGTCAGCGCCTCGGTGGCCTGCGCGAAGTCGGCGTGGTGGAGGACGGCGACGGCGCTGATGAAGTCGTACTTGCCCTCGGGGAGCAGGCCGCGCGGGTCGTCGAGGTAGTCGGCGGTGACGAACTCGACGTTGTCGAGGCCGCCGTGGCGCTCGCAGGCCAGGGCGATGGCCTCCGGGGAGCGGTCGGCGGCGGTCACGTGGGCGGCGCGGGCGGCCAGCTTGCTCGCCAACAGCCCGTCGCCGCAGCCTATGTCCAGGGCCCGCCGGCAGCCCGCGGGCATGAGCGTCATGACCAGGCCCTGGTAGTGCACGTTGTGGTTCCAGTAGGGCGGTGACACATGATCACGGTAGCGGGCCTGGCCGCGCGGGCGCTGGACTTAGGGTGATTTGTCAGGATATTTCGGGGATTGTCACCGTTCCGGCGGCGCCGTTCACCGTGATCTGCTGGCCCGAGACGATGCGGTGGGTCGCGTCCGGCACGCCCACGACGGCCGGGATGCCGTATTCCCTGGCCACCACCGCGCCGTGCGACATCGAGCCGCCCATCTCCATCACCAGCCCGCCCGCCGTCAGGAACAGCGGGGTCCATCCGGGGTCCGTCGAGGGGCAGACCAGGATCTCGCCCGGCTCCAGGTGGGCGCCGATCGGGTCGAGCACCACCCTGGCGACGCCCGTCACCGTGCCGGGCGAGGCGGGGGTGCCGGTGATGCCGCCGTCGCCGCCGGGCTGCGACAGGGCCTCCGGCTCGGTGCCGTCGGAGAGCAGCATCCGGGGCACGTGCCTGCGGCGGCGCTCCCGCTCGTACGTGTCCCGCCGCTCGGCCACCAGCTCGCGGAGGTCGCCGCCCTCTGCCAGCGCCGCCCTGGTCTCGCGCAGGTCAAGGAAGAAGACGTCCTGCGGCGCGTCCAGGACGCCCTGGCCGGCCAGGTGCTCCCCCACCACGAGGAGGCTGCTCCGGACCGCCGCGAGCGTCTTGACCAGGTAGAACTTGGGCAGCTCGCGCAGCCCCGCGTACCTGCGGGTGCGCCTGAGCGCGAAGCGGACGACGGAGGCCCGCCACCGGCCCCGGCTGCCCGCCCGCGCGGCCACGTGCGCGATGGTCGCGCGCGCCTGCCTGACCCCGTCGGCGAACTGCTCCGAGGGGGGCGAGCCCTTGTCCATGCGCAGGTAGTTGGCCAGCACGCCGAGGATGTGGCCGGGCTCCTCCGACCATCTCGGCACGCCCAGGTCGATCTCGGCGATGCCGCGATGACCGTACTTGTGCAGGAACGCGGTGATCTCGCGCTGCGCGACCGGCGGGAGGGACCCCGCACGGTAGCGGGCGACCAGCTCGGGCACGGACAGCTCCCTGAACGGTTCCGGCTCGATGCGGGTGGCCAGCTCCCACAGCTCCAGGTCCATCTCGGTGGTCGGGTTGTGCGGCAGGCTGCGCAGGACGTCGCTCATCTCGGCCACGGGCACGCCGGAGAGCCGGGCGGACAGCGCGAACAGGCCGTAGCCGGTGATCACGGTCGGCATGATCGAGATGATCAGGGGGAAGGTGCCCGCGAGGACGCGTTCGGCGTGGTCGAGACGCTGCTCGGGGGTCGCGGAGGCGGGCACCCGAAGCCGGTGGTCGAGCACCTGGCCGAGCCGCACGGTGCCGGCCACGGCCTTGCGCGGGCTGGTGAGCGCCGTCAGGACGCGCCCCGGCAGGCGCAGGTTGCGGGCGAACCGCGCGAAGCCCCGCAGGAAGGGCCGCAGGGACGTGTGCGCCGGGCTCAGGCGCGGATCCTCGAAGAGCTGCTCCACGAGGCCCACGGCGCGGGCCTCCCCGAGCGTCAGCACGCGCGGCAGGATCGCGCGTCCCGGGCGGCTGCGCACGGCCGTGGTGATGTCGAGCCAGAGCCGCTCCCCCGACACCGCCAGGAAGCCGGCGCCGTCGAGGGGGTCGGCGGGCCGGTGTCCGGCCAGGCCCGCGCCACCTGCGCTGATCACCCGGAACGCCGACTGCCCCATCGGCGTCAGCGGCCCCATGACGCCCTGGACGACGTTGACCGAGAAGTACACCCGCAGACCCGGCCGGGCGGGCTCGGGCAGCGGGTAGAGCGTGGTGATCGGCCTGGCCTGGGTGAGCCAGAGCCGGCCGTCGTGGTCGATGGCCCATTCGGTGTCCTGCGGGGCGCCGTAGTGGGCCTCGACGCGGGCGCCGAGGGCGGCCAGTTCGAGCACCTCGCCGTCGGTCAGGCACAGGCCGGCCTCGGCGGTCTCGACGCGCTCGGTGCCGCCGCCGGGCAGGGAGCGGATGGCCAGCCGCTTGTCACCGGCGTGGCGTTCGAGGATGCGGCCCTCGTGGACGCGGAACCGGTCGGGGTTCACCGCGCCGGAGACGACGGCCTCGCCGAGGCCGGGGCTGGCGTCGATGACGCTCTCGTGCCGCCGGCCCGTCACCGGGTTGGCGGTGAACAGCACGCCCGCCACCCGCGCGTCCACCATCACCTGGACGACCACGGCGAGCCGCACGGCCGCGTGGTCGATGCCGTTGGACTCGCGGTAGGCCACGGCGCGGTCCGTCCAGAGCGAGGCCCAGCAGCGGCGCACCGCCTGCACCACCGCCTCGGCCCCGACGACGTTGAGGAAGGTGTCCTGCTGGCCGGCGAAGCTGGCGAACGGCAGGTCCTCGGCGGTGGCGGAGGAGCGCACGGCCACGGGCACGTTGTCGCCGAGCGCCTCGTACGACTTGACGATGGCCGCGTGCACCTCGTCCGGCACGGGGGCCTCCAGCAGGTGCCGCCTGGCGCGCTCGGCCAGGTCGTCGCCGCTCGTGCGCAGGCCGCGCGCGACCTGCCGGTAGGCCTCGGTGGTGAGCACCCAGCCGGGCGGCACGGGCAGGCCCGCCCTGGTCAGCTCGCCGAGGTTGGCCGCCTTGCCACCTGCTTCCGCGAGCATGCCCGCGTCGATCTCGGAGAAGTCCAGAGCCGTCTTCATCGCACGATCTCCCGCCGTTCAGCGTCCGGTCATCTCAGTGTTCCGCGTCCGGGCGAAGAATTCAACGTCTGATGAATCACACCTCCAGCGGCGCGCCGTCCAGGTCCCATGCCGGATCTATAGGTACGCCGAGGGCGGCCAGCGCCGTCGGGGCCACGTCCACGAGCCGGGGCCCGGCGAGCCGGCCGCCGCCGAGGTCGTCCCCCAGGCGGGCGGCGATCACGAACACCGTGCGCTCCTCGTCCGACGTGCCGCCGTGCCCGCCCTCGTCCACGTGGCCGTGGTCGGTCGTGACCAGCACCGTCCAGCGCTCCCGCTCGTACGAGGGGCGCGCGCGGACCGCGTCGAGGAGGCGGCCCAGGTAGGCGTCCTGGGTCCGGAGGGCGTCGGCGTACTCGGGGCAGTGGGGGCCGAGGGCGTGGGCCACCTCGTCGGTGTCGCCGAGGTAGACGAAGACCGCGTCCGGGTCCTCCTCGGCCAGGTGAAGCTCGGCGGCCTGCGCTACCTGCTTGTCGGCGGTGGCCCAGCCGACGGCGTAGCCGTCGAGCACGAAGCGGTGGTCGATGGCGGGGCCGAACGCGCCGTACTCGGCGAGGCTGGCCCACGAGAAGAACGCGGAGGTGGTCAGGTCAGGGCGGTGCTGCTTGGCGCGCGTGAGAAAGTCCGGAAATTTCTGGAACTGCGGGCTTGCGAAGCCGTTGTCCACGACGCCGTGCTTGTCCGGCCAGACGCCGGTGGCGATCGACGACCAGCCAGGGCCCGAGTCGGTACGCGACCTGATCACCCGGCCGCCGTCCCCGGGCTCGGGGGCCTTGGGGACGACCTCTCCAGGGGATTCCGTGCGTGGCGTCCCGGCCTCGCCGTAGGGGAGCTTGCTGGTGCCGTACGCGCCGGTGGACCTCAGCCCGGCCAGGACGGGGGCGTCCAGGGCGAGCAGCCGGTCGAACCGCAGCCCGTCCATGCCGACGACGAGCACCTTGCTTGTGAATGCGGACATCCCCCCATCTAAGCGGTGAGACCACCCTCAATCCCGCACCGCCACCCCCGCCGCGCCGTACGCGGCCCGCCAGGCGGCGGGCGGCACGCCCGTCTGGCGGCGGAAGAACGTGGTGAAGTTGCCCGCGTCCCCGAAACCGAGGCGGCGGGCGCAGGCGCCGACCGGCAGGGCGGTGTGGGCCAGCAGCCGCTTGGCCTCCAGCAGGATGCGCTGGTCCAGGAACGACTTGGCGCCCGTGCCGGTGGCGGCGCGGGTGGCCCGGGTGAGCGTGCGGGCGTCGTAGCCGAGGTGGCGCGCGTAGTCGGCCACGTGGTGCCAGCCGGTGAAGCGCTCCTCGACAGCGGCCTGATAGGCGCGGAACACCTCCAGCCGCCGATCATCCCGCCCTCCCGGCCCGCCTGCCGGGGCCCGCCGGTCGGGCAGCGCGCGCAGGATCAGCGCCGCCAGCAGGTGGGCGAGCAGCGGGGGCGAGGCCAGGCGGGGCGTGCGCACCGCCGCTTCGTGCTCGCGGCCGAGATGTTCGGCCGCCAGCAGGGCCAGGGACAGCTGCCGCCCCTCCAAGCCCCAGCACACGGGCGCGGCGGCCTCGGCAGGGGCGAAGCCGGGCTGGAAGAGGATCATCGGGCCGTCGCAGGCGTCGATGTCGCTCCAGCGGTGCACCATGCCGGGGCGGATCCACACGGCGCTGCCCGCCTCCAGCCCGTAGTCCTGGAAGTCCGCCTCGTGGGCGCCGGTGCCCGAGGCGACCAGGGCGAACACGTGGAAGTCAGGGCGTTGCGGGCGGGTGCGCCGGCCGTCGGCGTCCATGGCGCGCAGCGCGGCGAAGCTGAGCACCTCCACCCCGTACGCCGCCCCGACGGCAGGCAGGTACGGCAGCTGCCGCACCGCGTTGTGTCCGCTTTTCACAAGGAACGCGCCCCTTTCGCCGAAGCGTCGCCGGCCAGCTCCCATACTGTCGTGACCGCACCCCCATGACGGCCAGAAAGGCACGATGATGACGGAAACGACAAGGGCGGTCCCCGTGGCGGGCGGCTCTCTCGACGTGCGCACCGGCGGGCACGACGGGCCGGCGCTGGTGTTCGTCCACTACTGGGGCGGGTCCGCCGGCACCTGGAGCGAGGTGATCCGCCGGCTGCCGGCCGGGCAGGCGACGGTCCGCTTCGACCAGCGCGGCTGGGGCTCCTCACGGGCGCTGCCGGGGCCTTACGACCTGGACCGGCTCGCCGACGATCTCCTCCAGGTCGTCGCGACGGCGGTGCGGGGGCCGTACGTGCTCGTCGGCCACTCGATGGGCGGCAAGGTGAGCCAGCTCGCCGCGGCACGGCGTCCGGCGGGGCTGGCTGGTCTGGTGCTGGTCGCGCCCGCCCCGCCGCGGCCGCCCGCGTCCGTGACAAAGGAGTACCGGCAGGGGCTGTCCCACGCCTACGACTCGCCGGAGACGGTGCGGCACGCCCTCGACCACGTCCTGACCGCCGGCTCACTGCCCGAGGCCGTGCGGGAGGCCGCCGTCCGCGACAGCCTCGCCGCCGACGCGCAGGCCCGGCACGAGTGGCCGCTGCGGGGCATCGCCCGCGACATCAGCCCCGCCGTGCGGGACGTCGAGGTCCCGGTGCTGGTGCTGGCCGGGGAGAAGGACGTGGTGGAGCCGCCTCAGGTGCTGCGTGACCACCTGCTTCCCTACCTTCCGCAGGCGGCGATGACGGTCGTGCCCGGCGCGGGCCACCTGCTTCCCCTGGAGGCGCCGGGCGCGGTCGCGACCGCTCTCGCGGGCTTCCTCGCCACCGCTCCCCTGCCTGACCCGCGAAGCGCGGGGGACGCCGTTACGAGGTGAAGCGCCGTACCCACGCGGCGGCGCCGGGCAGGATGTCCTCGACCGGGGCCACCTGCGGGTACCAGGTGCGTTCCCACTCCAGCGACACCCACCCTGAGAACCCGGCCGCACGCAGCAGGTCGCCCGACTCCTCCAGCGGCACGGAGCCCGTGCCCATGGGCACCGGCGTGGTGTCCTGTGCCGAGACGGCGTCCTTGACCTGCACGTAGTCCAGGTACGGGCGAAGCGCGGCCAGCGTGCGGGCCGGCGGCTCGCCGTGGCGCCAGGGGTGCAGCAGGTCCCAGATCGCGCCGGTGGTCTCCGGGCAGCCGGCCTCGGCGAGCAGGGCGGCCACGGCCTCGCCGGTCGCCATGCTGTCGTGCGTCTCGACGAGGACGCGGCGGCCGAGGTCGCCGGCCGTACCGGAGACGGCTTTGAGCCGGCGGGCGCCGACGGCGGGGTCGCCGCCACGCGGGAAGACCCGCACGCCCGGCGCGCCGAGGTCGGCGGCGAGGCGCAGGTCGGCGAGGAGTGCCTCGATGATCGGCTCGTCCGGGCCCGGCTCGCAGATGCCGACATATCCGGCGAGAGCGGAGATCTCCAGCCCTGCCCGCTCGATCCGCTCCCGCACCGACCGCCGGCCGGCCGCGTCGAGGCTCGCGTGCACGCCGGTGTCGGGGTGCAGCCGCAGCTCCAGCCCCTGGCAGCCGTGCCCGGCCGCGATCTCGACCGCCCTGTCCAGCCCTTCGCCGGGCATCCCCAGCGTGCTGACCGCCAGCTTCACGCCATTCTCCTCATTACGGTGCCAGGCATCCCCCGTGCCGCGCACGGTCAGGGCATTCTCCGGACGCTCTCCCGCAGGACGACCTCGCCCGCGACCTTTTCCACCACGACCGGCTCGTCCTCGTTCAGCGCCAGCTCCAGCGCCCGTGCCCCCATGTCCTTGAGCGGCAGGCGGACGGTCGTCAGGGCGGGGACGTGATCACGGAGGGTGACGATGTCGTCGAAGCCGGCCACCGACACGTCGTCGGGCACCCTCACCCCGCGCTCCCGGTAGGCCGCCAGCGCGCCCACCGCCATGACGTCGTTGACCGCGAACACGCAGGTCGCGCCCTTCACCTGCTGCGCGGCGGCGTACCCGCCGTCGCGGTCGAACGGGCCGTGGATGACCTGGGGGGCGGGGAGGCCGAGCTCGTCGAGGGCCTGGGAGAAGCCGGCGCAGCGGTCGGCCGCCGTCACCAGGTGCGGCGGGCCCGCCAGGACGGCGAACTTCGTGTGCCCGAGCTCCGCCAGCGCCCTGGCCAGCTCGGCGGCGCCCTCGCGGTTGGCGGGCGCGACGGTGTCGACGCCGAGGAGGTCCTGGCCCACGCAGGCCGCCCGGCCGCCGCCCGCCTGGTAGCGGGCCAGCTCGTCACGCAGGCGGCCGGTGACCCTCTGGTCGGCCACGCGCGAGCCGACCAGCAGGACGGCGCGGACGCGCTGCGCGTGCAGCGTCGCCACGTACGCGATCTCCTGCTCGGGGTCGCGGTGCGTCGTGCCGACCATCACCAGCAGGCCCTCGGTGGCGGCGGCACGCATCGCCCCGTCGGCGAGGGCCGCGAAGTAGGGGTCGGTGAGGTCGTGCACGACGATGCCGATGACGTTGCTCGCCCCTCTGGCCAGCGTCTGGGCGGCGATGTTGGCCCGGTAGCCGAGCTCGTCCGCCGCGCGCTCGACGCGGGCCCGCAGGGACGCGCCCACCTGGCGGGTGCTGCCGTTCAGCACCCGCGAGGCGGTCGCGAGCGAGACGCCCGCCTGCTTGGCGACGTCCTCAAGCGTGACCACGAGACCTCCCGGAAAGCGGTTTCCAAGTCTGCCAGACCGGCATCTGGATCCGCATCCTGC
Source organism: [Actinomadura] parvosata subsp. kistnae (assembly GCF_900323885.1). Classification (GTDB taxonomy): domain Bacteria; phylum Actinomycetota; class Actinomycetes; order Streptosporangiales; family Streptosporangiaceae; genus Nonomuraea; species Nonomuraea composti. The sequence goes on from NZ_OOHJ01000015.1 coordinate 924,319, forward strand.
CACGCCCGGGGCCCGCGCACGAGCGCCCACCCAGCGAAGTGCGGCGCCGGACACCGTGACAGGCGGGCCAGGCCCGCACGCCTCACGCGCGGCGGGGCCGGGCGCCCGGTGATCACACCCGTCCGGGGTCAGGCCCAGGGGAACAGGATGTCGAGCAGGCCCTTGCGCTCCTCCTGCGTCGGCGTGGGGGCCGGCGCCTGGGTGGTGGCCGGGGGCTGGGTGGACGTCGAGCCGGAGCCGCCCGAGCCGCCCGTACCGCTGGAGTCGCCCTTGTTGTCCTGCTTGTTCGAGCTGGACGACGACGAGCCGCCGCCACCGTCACCGTCGTCGCTGCCCTGCGTGCCCGCCGTGTCGTTCATCGTGCCCTGCGGCTCGCGGGTGGGCTTGCGCGTCGGCTCGGCGGTGGTCCGGTCCCGGGTGGGGGTGGCGCTCGGCTCGGCCTCGCGCGTGGGGCGGGCGCGGGTCTGCGTCGCGGGCGGGTTTGTGGACTGAGGCTCGGACGGCTCGGCGGTGGCCGAATCGGCCGGGTCAGGGGTTTCCTCCGTGGCCTCCTCGACCGGCGTGTCCTCCGGGGCGGCGGACTCGGACGGCGAGGTCACCTCCCCGGCGCTGGCGCACTGGACGCCCGCGCAGGGGTCGTCGGAGGACGTGCCGGTGAGCATCCAGCCGGCGCCCACGCCGACCAGCACCACCGCGACGGCCGCGACCAGCAGCACGCGGGTCCGGCGCCGCACCTCTCCCTCGCCACCGGACGAGCGCCCGTCATAAGAGCCGGACGAACCCGAGTCGTCGGTCCAGCCGGAGCCGAGGAAGCCGCGCTTGGGCCGGTCCTCCTCCAGGTCGTCGTCGGGCCCGGAGCTGTGGCTGCGGTCCAGCGGCAGGTAGGGGTTGTCGTCGTCGTCCTCCGCCACGCGGTGCGGCCCGCTGTGCCCGGCCAGCTCGTCGTACGGGGAGCCGGCGCGCGCGTCGTCCGGGTCGCGCAACTCGTCGTACGGGGAAGCGGCGCGCACGTCGTCAGGGTCGCGCAGCTCGTCGTACAGGGAGCTGGTCCGCGTCTCCTGCGGCCCGCCGAGGTCGTCGTAGGACGCGCCGGACGGGACGTCGTGCGGGCCGTTCTCGCCGGTCAGGCCGTAGGAGGCGCTGACCGCCTCGCGGGCCCCGGTGAGCAGGTCGCTCTGACCGCTCACGTCGAAGGCGCTGCCGCCGGACAGCACGTCGCGCGGCGGGGCGGGGTCGTCGAGCACGTCGCGCGGGGTCTCGCCGATCAGTTGCGGCTCACCGGTCAGCGCGCCCCGGCCGGGCGGCAGGATGTAGGTCTCGTTGCCGACGACCTGGATGGCGGGCTGCTCGTCAGTGTCGTCGGTGCTCCACCGCGGAGAGAGCACGTCACCCGTCATTTCAGGGTTTAACGACTTACCCTGCCCGTCCTCGTACGGCCTGTCGTTCTCGTCGCGTGGCACGGTGGAACCTCTCTAGTACGAATAGTAACCGCGCCCCTTCCTACCACTACTTGTCCGGAAATTTCACATGTTTCCCTAAAATCACTCTGAGTAACAAACGCACCAGAGCGTCACGGGCCCACTACTTGCACGGATTCGTGGTGCTGTCCACGACCTTGTCCTTGAGTGCGTCCGGAATGGCCGACTGCACCCGCACGCCCGGCCAGTCCTTTCCGATGACGAGCTGGATCACCGGCCCGGACGGCGGCTGCGCGGGCGGGGTCTTCAGCGTGTACGGCTGCGAGGTGACGGCCTTGACCTTCCCCTGCACGGGCGTGCGCTTGTCCTTCGACAGCCGCGCGGCCACCGCGTCGCCGTAGGCGGGGCCGTCCTTGGCGTCCTTCTTGGCGTACCGGATGGTGGTCGTGGCGGCGGTCGCGGCGTTGCCGACGTGCGTGACCACGAACCCCTGGGCGGCCAGCGCGTCCGCCACCTGCAGCGCCTTGCCCTGCTCGCCGGTGGCGTTGAGCACCTGGAGGCGCACCTGGTCGTGCTCGATCTCGGGCGCGCTCGACTTGCCGGGGCCGGGCGTGGCCCTGATGTCGGTGTCGTTGCGCACGGCCTCGAAGAAGTCGCGGGCGGCCGGCTGGGCGAACTGCACCCTGGCCTTGTTCTCCGGGTACGGCTCGACGGGCACCGTGATGCCCTTGAGCTCCTTGGCGGTCAGCCCCTTGACGCTGTTGGCGATCTCCAGCATGCGGTCGAGGCCGAGCTCGTCGTCCACGGTGACGGCCTGGGTGGCGGCCTGGAGGAAGGCGTTGAGCTTGCCCGGGTCGGTGAGCAGGCCGCCGTCGGTGACCTTCTTCATGACCTGCGTGAGGAAGATCTGCTGGCGCTCGATCCGGCCGAGGTCGCTGCCGTCGCCGAGGGAGTACCTGGTCCGTACGTAACCCAGCGCCTGCTCGCCGTTGACGACGTGCCGGCCGGGGCCGAGCACGAACTTGGCCTCCTTGTCGTTGACGGCCTTCGGCAGGCAGATCTCGATGCCTTCGAGCGCGTCGATGATGCCCTTGAAGCCGGTGAAGTCGACCTTCACGAAATGGTTGATCTTGATGTTGGTGAGGGACTCGAGGGTCTTGATCGTGCAGTTGATGCCGCCGTCGTTGAAGGCGGAGTTGATCTGGCGCAGGCCGCCGGGCAGCACGGCCCCGTTCCTGCCCTCGCACGGGGGGATCATCACCATCGAGTCGCGCGGGAAGCTGATCATGGTGGCGCCGTCGCGGTTGGGGGCGATGTGCAGGAGCATGATCGTGTCGGTGCGCTCCCCCGCGCCCACGGTCGTGGCGCCGTACTTCTTGTTGTCGCCGTCGCGGGAGTCGGAGCCGACGAGCAGCACGTTGAGCGCGCCGGTGTCGGGCGGGCGGCTCGCTCCCGCCTTGATCGGCTCCCGGTCGATGCCGCTGTCGAGGTAGCGGTAGTAGCCGTACGCGCCGAGTGCGACGGCCACCAGCACCAGTGTCAGCGCGATGCTCACCCAGCCGAGCGGGGTCAGCGGGTTGCGCCGCCGCGTGGAGCGGCGCCCGCGCGGGCCGGGCACCAGGGTCTTGGGATGCGGTGACGAGGCGCCCCGCCGCCCCGGACCGCGGTCACTCCGCCGTTCTCTCACGCGGTCCACCCCTTGAGCCATGATCGCGAAGCATAGCCACAATCTGGTATACGCAGGATAAGTACGTTTATCTCGGCTTGTTCGCCTGTTCATCATCGGCGAGACGCTGGCCGGGCGGATAGTCCCTTCTCACCCCGAGCGAGGGCTCCATCCAAAGCACCGGAATGCGGGGCGTCGCCACGTACGGTGACGCCATCATGACGGTCATGTTGTTGACCGAGATGGCCCCTCCCCCGGGCGCCCAGGAGATGGCCGGGCTGCGCGCCAGGGCCAGGGCCGCCCGGCGCGGCGCGCTCGTGGCGCTCACGGCCTCGATCGCGCTGCTGACCACCGTGCAGTTACTCGCCGACCGGGCCGCGACGAGGGAGCAGACGCTGCCGCTCGCCGTGCTGTCCCTGGCGCTCTTCGTGGCCGCCCTGCCCGCGATGGCGCTCACCCAGTACGCCTGGGGCGCCCGCGCCCGCCGGGTGCGCCGCCGCGAGCGGGAGCTGTACGCGAGCACCCGCTCGGGCCGGGCCCGCCCGCTGACCCGGCTGGCCGTGGCCGCCTGCTGGGCGGTGACGCTGCTGCTCGGCTGGACCGTGCCACGCCTGTTCCGCGCGGCCGCCCGCTACTCCTTCGCCGACGCCCTGAGCTGGGCCGGCGAGGCGATGTCGGTCATCAGCGTGTCGGCGGGGGTGTTGTTCCTCCTTTGGTGGGCACGGGACGTGGTGGGGATGCTGGCGCGCGCCCTGCGCTCGGGGGGATCACCTGGCGATCCGTGGGACCCGGGCGCCGGCCCGCGCCGCAAGGAGGGCGCGGCGCTCTGGACGGGCGCGGCCGTCGCGGTCGCGGCCCTGCTCGGAGCCCGCGCCCATCTGTGGGAGCCGGCGACGGGAGTCATATACGCGTTGCTCACCGCCGCCCTCGTCTGCGGGGTAGTTACTGACGAGTAGCATGGGCACGGAACCCCTTTCAGCAACGAGGAGCGAATCCGTGCCTTCCTCTCGTGACGTCGTGTTCGTCGACGGCGTACGCACGCCTTTCGGCAGGTCAGGGCCGAAAGGACTGTACGCGGAGACCCGCGCGGACGACCTGGTCGTCCGCGTCATCCGCGAGCTCATCCGGCGTAACCCCAACCTGCCGCCGGAGCGCGTGGACGAGGTCGCCATCGCCGCGACCACGCAGATCGGCGACCAGGGCCTGACCATCGGCCGCTCGGCCGCCGTGCTGGCCGGGCTGCCCAAGAGCGTGCCCGGCTACGCCATCGACCGCATGTGCGCGGGCGCGATGACGGCGGTCACCACGGTCGCGGGCGGCATCGCGTTCGGCGCGTACGACGTCGCCATCGCCGGCGGCGTCGAGCACATGGGCCGCCACCCGATGGGCGAGGGCGTCGACCCCAACCCGCGTTTCCTGTCGGAGAAGCTGGTCGACCCGAGCGCGCTGGTCATGGGCATGACGGCCGAGAACCTGCACGACCGCTACCCGTCGATCACCAAGGAGCGCGCCGACGCGTACGCGGTGCTCTCACAGGAGAAGGCCGCCAAGGCGTACGCGGACGGCAAGATCCAGCCGGACCTGGTGCCGACCGCGATCAGGACCGCGGAGAAGGGCTGGGGCCTGGCCGTCGAGGACGAGGCGCCCAGGCCGGGCACCACGATGGAGGGCCTGAGCGGGCTCAAGACGCCGTTCCGCCCGCACGGCCACGTCACGGCGGGCAACTCCTCCGGCATCAACGACGGCGCCACCGGCTGCGTCGTGGCCGCCAAGGAGGTCGCCGAGGAGCTGGGGCTGGCGCCGAAGATGCGCCTGGTCTCCTACGCCTTCGCGGGCGTGGACCCCGAGGTCATGGGTGTCGGGCCGATCCCGTCCACCGAGCGGGCGCTGCGCCTGGCGGGCCTCGACATCTCCGACATCGGGCTGTTCGAGATCAACGAGGCGTTCGCCGTCCAGGTGCTGGCGTTCCTGGAGCACTTCGGCATCGCCGACGACGACCCCCGCGTCAACGCCTACGGCGGCGCGATCGCCTACGGGCACCCGCTCGCCTCCTCGGGCGTGCGGCTGATGACGCAGCTCGCCCGGCAGTTCGGCGAGCGTCCCGACGTGCGTTACGGCATCACCACGATGTGCGTCGGCATGGGCATGGGCGGCACCGTGATCTGGGAGAACCTGACGTGAGCGAGCGAAGCGAGGGAACCAATGAGACACAGCAGCCTGCTCACAGGAACGCCGAAGGCGGTCCTGTGAGCAACATGGACACGTGGCGGGCGCTGCTGAGTGAGCGCAACGCGGACGAGGTCGTCACCAAGGCCCTCGTCCGTGACGTCCAGCTTCCTGACGGCGCCGGCACGATGGCGCTGATCACCCTCGACAACGGCTTCGACCACACCAAGCCGAACACGTTCGGCCCGCACGGCCTGTTCGCCCTCAACGGGGCGCTGTCGGAGATCGCCCAGCGCACCGACCTGGCCGCGGTCGGCGTGACCGGCAAGCCGTTCATCTTCGCCGTCGGCGCCGACCTCAAGGGCGCCGCCACCGTGGCCTCCCGCGAGGAGGCGCTGGCGATCGGCGCGCTCGGCCACCACGTCTTCCGCCGGCTGGGCGAGCTGGGCATCCCGTCGTTCGCGTTCGTCAACGGCGCGGCCATGGGCGGCGGGCTGGAGATCGCGCTGCACTGCACGTACCGGACGATCTCGGCGGGCGTGCCCGCCGTGGCGCTGCCGGAGTGCTTCCTCGGCCTGGTGCCGGGCTGGGGCGGCACGCAGCTGCTGCCGCGCCTGATCGGGCCGGCGAACGCGGTCAAGCTCATCATCGAGAACCCGCTGTCCAACAACCGCATGATCAAGGGCGCGGACGCGTACGAGCTGGGTGTCGCCGACGCCATGTTCGAGCCGGCCGACTTCCTGGAGGAGTCGCTGCGCTGGGCCGCCCGCGTGATCAAGGGCGACGTCACCGTGGAGCGCAAGCAGCACGACGGCTGGGAGAAGGCCGTCGCCGACGCCCGCTTCCTGGTGGACATGAAGCTGCGCGGCGCCGCGCCGGCCCCGTACCGGGCGCTGGACCTCATCGCGCTGGCCGAGAGCGCCACCCGTGACGAGGGCTTCGCAGCCGAGGACGAGGCGCTGGCCGACCTGCTCATGAGCGACGAGCTGCGGGCCGGGCTCTACTCCTTCGACCTGGTGCAGCGCCGCGCCAAGCGGCCCGCCGGCGCGCCGGACAAGTCGCTGGCCCGCAAGGTCACCAAGGTCGGCGTGGTCGGCGCGGGCCTGATGGCCTCGCAGATGGCGCTGCTGTTCGCCCGCCGCCTGGAGGTGCCGGTGGTGCTCACCGACCTCGACCAGGCCCGGCTGGACAAGGGCGTCGGGTACGTGCACGCTGAGGTGGACAAGCTGCTGGGCAAGGGCCGCGTGTCGCAGGACCAGGCCAACCGGCTCAAGGCGCTGGTGACCGGCTCGCTGACCAAGGACGCCTTCGCCGACGCCGACTTCGTGATCGAGGCCGTGTTCGAGGACATGGCGGTCAAGAAGCAGGTGTTCGCCGAGGTCGAGGCCGTGGTGTCGGAGGAGTGCGTGCTGGCCACGAACACCTCCTCGCTGTCGCTGACCGAGATGGGGTCGGGCCTGGCCCACCCCGAGCGGCTGGTCGGCTTCCACTTCTTCAACCCGGTCGCGGTCATGCCGCTCCTGGAGATCATCAGGGGCGCCTCGACCGACGACGCCACGCTGGCCACCGCGTTCGCCGTCGGCAAGACGCTGAAGAAGTCGTCGGTGCTGGTCAAGGACGCGCCCGCATTCGTGGTCAACCGGCTGCTGACCTGCTTCATGGGCGAGGTCGTCGCGGCCGTGGACGAGGGCACGCCGCTGGAGACGGCCGAGCACGCGCTCGACGGGCTCGGGCTGCCGATGACGCCGTTCGCGCTGCTGCAGCTCGTCGGCCCGGCGGTGGGCCTGCACGTGGCCGAGACGCTGCACGAGGCGTTCCCCGACCGCTTCGGCGTCTCGGAGAACATGGCCAAGCTCGTCGAGTCGGGCAAGCCGGGCGTCTACCGGCCGGACTTCACGCTCGACCCGGAGGCCGTGGCCCTGTTCGCGGGCGGCACCTCCCCGTCCACCGCCGAGCAGGTGCGCGAGCGCGTGCTGGCGGCGCTGGCCAGGGAGATCCGCATCATGCTGGACGAGGGCGTGGTGGCCGCGCCGCAGGACATCGACCTGTGCATGATCCTCGGCGCCGGCTGGCCGTTCCACCTGGGCGGCATCACGCCGTACCTGGACAGGACCGGCATCGCCCAGCCGCGCTTCCTCCCGCCTGGCGTGGCCTCGGTTCCCGCCTGACTTTGCCGAGTCTTTGAGGAGGTCCTCACCGGACCTCCTCACCTCCGCGCGCACTCCGTCGTAGCCTTTGGTGCCGTCCTACGAACGGAGAGTAACCATGATGAAGGCAGCGGGCGCCCTCGCGCTCTGCGGAGCCCTCCTGGCCGGCGCGTCCCTACCCGCGCAGGCCGCCCCGGCCCCCAAGGCGAAGCTCAAGATCGTTGACGGGATGAAGGGCGGGCCGGTGAAGTCGGTCTGGCTCCACTGCGGGCCCGCCGGCGGCACCCACCCGAACGCGCGCGCCGCCTGCAACCTGCTGCGGCAGGTGAAGGGCGACCCGGCACAGCTCAAGGTCAGCCCGAAGGCGAACTGCTCGCAGGAGATCAAGCCGCACGCGGTCGCCATCGCGGGCACGTGGCACGGCAGGAAGGTGCACTGGGCGAAGTTCTTCGCCAACGCCTGCCAGATGAGGGCCATGACCGGCCCGATCCTGGCCCTCTGAGCAGCGTCTCGGAGTCAGCGGCGGGCCTTCTGCTCCCTGGAGAAGGCCTGCCTGCTGTTCCAGTAGCCGAAGCCGAAGTACACCACCAGGCCGATGATCATCCAGATGACGAAGCGCAGCCACGTCTCCGCCGGCAGGTTCAGCATCAGGTAGACGCAGGCCAGCACGGACAGGATCGGCAGCAGCGGCACCAGCGGCGCCTTGAACACCCTCGGGAGGTCGGGCCGCGTGCGACGCAGGATGATCACGCCGACCGACACCACCACGAACGCGAACAGCGTGCCGATGTTGACCAGCTCGGCCAGCTCCCCGAACGAGACGAACCCGGCCAGCACCATCGTGACGAGCCCGATGAGCACCGTGAGCCGGGCCGGGGTGCCGTAGTGCGGATCGACCTTCGCCAGCCAGCGCGGCAGCAGCCCGTCGCGGCTCATCGCGAACAGCACCCGGGTCTGCCCGAGCAGCAGCACAAGCACCACGGTCGTCAGGCCCGCGATCGCGCCCACGCTGATGATCGTGGCCAGCCAGGAGTGCCCCACCGAGATGAACGCGTCGGACAGCGGCGCGGCCGTGCTCAGCTCGCTGTAGCGCTGCATGCCGACGACGACCAGGGAGACGGCCACGTACAGGACCGTGCAGACGGCCAGCGAGCCGATGATGCCGCGCGGCACGTCACGCTGCGGGTTGATCGTCTCCTCCGCGGCGGTGGCGACGATGTCGAAGCCGATGAAGGCGAAGAACACGATCGCCGCCGCCGAGAAGATGCCGATCACGCCGAACGCCACCGGCGTGACGCCGAAGATGAGCTGGATGAGCGGCGCCTTCAGGCCCTCCACCCGGTCCGTGGGCACCGCCTCCGGGATGAACGGCGTGTAGTTGGCGCCCTTGATGAAGAACAGCCCCGCCACGATGACGAGCAGCACCACCGCGATCTTCGTGGCGACCAGCACCAGGTTGACCCGCGAGGACAGCTTGATCCCCGCCACCAGGATCGAGGTGAGGATCAGCACGATGAGCACGGCGGGCACGTTCACCACCGGGTCGTCGCCGGCGATCGAGGCGGGCAGCTCCATGCCGAGGGAGGCCAGCAGGGACGCGAAGTAGCCCGACCAGCCGACCGCGACCACGGCGGCGGCCAGCGCCAGCTCCAGGAACAGGTCCCAGCCGATCACCCAGGCGGGGAACTCGCCGAGCGTGGCGAAGGAGAAGGTGTAGGCGGAGCCCGCGACCGGGATCGTGGAGGCGAACTCGGCGTAGCACAGCGCCGCGAGCCCGCACACGATGCCCGCGACGACGAACGAGACGGCCACCGCCGGGCCCGCCATCTCCTTGGCCACCTGACCGGTGAGCACGAAGATCCCGGTGCCGACGATGACGCCGATGCCGAAGACCGTCAGGTCCATGGCCGTCAGGCGTTTGCGGAGCTGGTGCTCGGGCGCCTCGGTGTCGCGAATCGACTGCTCGACGCTCTTCGTGCGAAAGATGTCCACGCTCAGTGATCCTTCCCACGCCGCCAGTGATCATGCCCTTCTCAGGGTCGGATCGGGGACGATCCGGATGGTGCTCCTGCCCCTGGGGAGCAGGCTGAAGCCATGCTCAACGATCTGCTCGACGGTCTGGCCCGGCAAGACCCCGGCGTGGTGCTAGCCCTGTTGCTGGTCTTCCTGACACTGGACGCCTCCGTCGGCGTCGGCCTCATCACCCCCGGCGACGGGCTGCTGCTCGTGGCGGGCGCCACGGCGGGCAGCGCGGGCGAGGCGCTGGCCCTGATCGGGGTGGGCGTGCTGGCGTGCTTCGCGGGCGCGTCAGGAGGTCACTGGCTGGGCCGCCGCTACGGCCCGCGGCTGCGGCGCGGGCGGCTCGGGCGACGCGTCGGGGAGCGTCGGTGGGCGCGCGCGGAGCGGTTGTTCGAGCGCAGCGGGTGGGCGCTGGCGCTGGCGTACTTCCTGCCGGTGCTGCACGCGCTCACGCCGGCCGTGGCGGGCGCGGTGGGCATGCCGTACCGCAGGTTCATGGCGTGGGCGATGCTGGGCAGCACGGCCTGGGTGAGCACGTACGTGACGCTCGGCGCGCTGGCCGGGGAGGTGGTGCGGCGGCACGCGGGCTGGCTGCTGCCGGTCGCGGCGGCGGCGGTGATCGCCGTGGTCGGGATCACCGCCGCGGTCCGCAGAGCGCTCAGATGACCGCCATGGGAGCGGCCGTGCGGGCGGCTCAGTGGCGAGCGGCTCAGTAGCGAGCGGCTCAGTGGCGGGCGGGTCGGTGGCGGGCGGGTCAGTGGCGGGCGGGCTCCACGGAGGAGGTGCGCTTGGCGACCGCCTCGGTGACCTGGCGGGCGAGGTCCTGGCCGGTCAGGCCGATCCTGCCGAGGATCGCCGCCCGCTTGGCGTGGTCGAGGAACTCCTGCGGGATGCCGAAGGTGCGCACCGGCACGTCGACGTCGGCGTCGCGCAGGAGCCTGGCCACCGCGTCGCCGACGCCGCCGACCCGGCCGTTGTCCTCGACGACCGCGACCAGCTTGTGCGCGCCGGCGGCCAGCACCAGCGCCTCGTCGAGCGGCTTGACCCAGCGCGGGTCGACCACGGTGGCCGAGATGCCCTGCGCGTCGAGCAGGACGGCGGCGTCCATGCAGACCTGCGCCATCGGGCCGACGCCCACCAGCAGCACGCCGGGGTCGCCTTCGGCGGCCCGCAGCAGGTCCATCTCGCCGAGCTTGCCGACCGGCTCGATCGGCTCGGCGACCGGGCCCTTGGGGAAGCGCAGCACGGTGGGCCCGTCGGTGACCTCGACGGCCTCGCGCAGCAGCTCGGCCAGGCGGTCGCCGTCGCGCGGCACCGCGATGCGCAGGCCGGGGACGACCTGGAGGATCGACAGGTCCCACATGCCGTTGTGGCTGGCGCCGTCGTCGCCCGTGACGCCCGCCCGGTCGAGCACCACCGTGACCGGCAGGCGGTGCAGGGCGACGTCCATGAGGAGCTGGTCGAAGGCGCGGTTGAGGAAGGTGGCGTAGACGGCCACGACCGGGTGCATGCCGCCGAGCGCGAGCCCGGCCGCGCTGGTCAGCGCGTGCTGCTCGGCGATGCCGACGTCGTAGATGCGCTCGGGGAAGGCGTCGGCGAAGGCGTTGAGGCCGGTGGGGTGCAGCATCGCGGCGGTGATCGCGACGAGGTCGTCGCGCTCCTTGCCGAGCCGGACGAGCTCCTCGCTGAAGACGTTGGTCCAGATGCGGCCCTTGGGCTTCTCCGCGCCGGTGGCCCGGTCGAAGGCGCCCGGCGAGTGGAACTGGTCCTCGTCGTGGTTCTCCGCCGGGGTGTAGCCGCGGCCCTTCTGGGTGAGCGCGTGCACGATGACCGGGCCGCGGAAGTCGCGGGCCTGGCGCAGCGCCGCCTCCATGGCCTGCTCGTCGTGGCCGTCGATGGGGCCGACGTACTTGAGGCCGAGGTCCTCGAACATCACCTGCGGCGACAGGACGTCTTTCACGCCCTTCTTGAAGCCGTGCAGCGCGTCGTACAGGACAGGAACGTTCCCGATCTTGTCCTTGACGAAGTCGAGCAGGTCCTCGTAGCGGCGGTTGACCCGCAGCGAGGACAGGTGGGAGGCCAGGCCGCCGATCGTCGGCGAGTAGGAGCGCCCGTTGTCGTTGACCACGATCACGACCGGCAGGTCCTTGGCGGCGGCGATGTTGTTGAGCGCCTCCCAGGCCATGCCGCCGGTCAGCGCGCCGTCGCCGATGATCGCCACGACCGTGCGGTCGCGCTCGCGGCGCAGCTTGAACGCCTTGGCCAGGCCGTCGGCGTAGGACAGCGCCGTGGAGGCGTGGGAGTTCTCGACGAAGTCGTGCTCGGACTCGGCCTGGCTCGGGTAACCCGACAGGCCGCCCTCCTGCTTGAGCGCCTCGAAGCCGGCCGCCCGGCCGGTGAGGATCTTGTGCACGTACGCCTGGTGCCCGGTGTCCCAGACGACGGGGTCGTGGGGTGAGTCGAAGACGCGGTGCACCGCGATCGTGAGCTCGACCACGCCGAGGTTGGGGCCGAGGTGACCGCCGAACCTGGCGCACGAGTCGACGAGCACGTCGCGGATCTCTCCCGCGAGCTGCGGCAACTCCTCGACACTGAGCCGTTTGACGTCCTGCGGTCCCTTGATCGAGCCCAGCAACCCGCTCACGGATGCGTCTCCCCTCTGCTCTTTTGCGCCGATCCCCCCGAGTCTAGTTCGCGTAGACCTCACTGACTCCATCGAGTCAAATGCACCCACATATGTCCGATCTTGACCTAGTCTTTCGGTACCTATGAACTCCGTCCCCAAAAGCAGGCTCCTGACCCTCGCAGCGGCCGTGCTGGCACTCGCCGTCGCCGCGACCGCGCTGGTCATGGTGCTGGCGGACGTGGCCACGACCTCGACGGGCATCGCCAACGAGGCCCAGCAGCTCCCGTCGCCGCCCGCGAAGCGCGCGCGCGAGAAGGCCGGGACGCTCCTGGCCTCCAAGGCGCTGGCCGTGGCCAACCCCCTGTACAAGACGGGCCGGCTGGCCGACGTGAACTGCGCGCCCGGGGACCTGCCGGCCGGGAGCATGGTGGCCTACCGGCGCTTCCTGACCCGCGTGACCGCCTGCCTGAACCGGGCGTGGGCGGCGCAGTTCCGCAAGGCGGGCATGCCGTTCACCAAGCCGCGGCTGCGCATCATCACCAGCAAGGTCCGCACCCCGTGCGGGGCCTGGAACACCGGCGCGGACGGAGTCTACTGCTCGACCGACCGCACCATGTACCTGATGATCAGCAAGGCGCAGCTGCGCAACCCGTTCCCGCTGGGGATCACCCGGCTGGTCGCGCACGAGTACGGCCATCACGTCCAGCAGGTCTCCGGCATCTGGAGCTACTACTGGGCGGCGCGCACCACGGCGGGCCGGTCGAAGCGGCTGCAGTTGTCGCGCAATTCGGAGTTGCAGGCCGAGTGCTTCTCCTCGGTCTTCATGAGCACCATGAAGGGCACGTCGCTGGTCACCCTCGCGGACTGGGCGTACACGGTGAGCTGGTTCAGGAAGAACGGCGCCAAGGGGTGGCCGCAGAACGACCACGGCAGGGGGCCGACGCAGGCCGCCTGGATGACGCGCGGTTTCACCCGCGGCACGCCCGGCTCGTGCAACACTTGGGCGGCAAATCCACGAAATGTCACCTAATGGCTCTTTAGTCGCGCTTTACCTGGAACTCCCTCTTTAATAGGGTGCCTTCTCATGCGTATCCCTCGATTGGCGCTCATGGCGGGCGCTCTGGCTGGCGTGCTCTTCGCCGGAACGGCCCACGCGGCCACCTCCGCGGCCCCGTCGTACAAGCCGGTCCTGACCAAGAACCCGCTGTACAAGACGGGCAAGCTGGGCATCTCGGCGTGCGAGGAGCCGCAGGTCCAGAACGGCACGGTCGAAGAGGCCGAGCTCTACTTCGAGGCCGTGATGGAGTGCCTCGACAAGGCGTGGAGCCCTGTCGTGAAGAAGGCGGGCTACCGCTTCAACAAGGCAAAGGTCACCGTGATCACCAAACTCGGTGCAAAAACCCCTTGCGGAGCCTTCAATGACCCACGTGCGCAGGCCATGTACTGCCCGCCCAACAAGAGGATGTACATCCTGCTGAGCCCGCAGGTCATCGCGGAGCCGAACGACCTCGCCTTGATGCAGGTGCTGGCCCATGAGTACGGCCACCATGTCCAGCAGCTCACCGGCATCATGGGGCTGGCCTACAAGAGCTACTACCAGAGGCCCGTAAACGAGCACGCGTTCGAGAGCATTCGCCGAGCCGAGCTGCAGGCCGAGTGCCTGAGCGGGGCATTCGTCGGCCGCGTATGGAACTCTCTCGGTCGCCCCGACTCCGACTGGAGCATCTTCCTCAAGGGCGGCCACAACTTGGGGTCCTCCCTTGGCCTCCGTAGCGGGTCGGATGAGACCCACGGATCCGACGCCAACGTCAGATGGTGGCTGCAGAAGGGCTTCAAGGCCCAGTCGGCGAGCGCCTGCAACACCTGGACCGCGCCCAGCCGCAAGGTCTACTAAGGCGAAACCGCTCAAGACCCTCTAAGATCCGCGATCGTGCGCATACCCCTCACGGCGTTGGCCGCGTGCATGGTCGCGGGTCTCTGCTTGCCCGCGCCGGCCGCCGCCGCGGGGCGGGTCGGCCAGGGCGGGCTGATGGGTGCGATGGGCGGCGAGGTCGTGCCGCAGAAGTGCGCGATCCCGCCGATCAGGGTGGGGAGCGTGGCCTCGCTGAGGTCGTTCCACGAGGCGATGGCGGCGTGCGCCGACGCGTTCTGGGCGGCCAGGTTCGCCGCGGCCGGGCTGCCGTACAGCCCGCCGGCGGTGACGATCACCACAGGCGGCGACTCGGTGTGCGGGGCGATCACCAGCAGCGGCGCGCAGTACTGCCCTGACCAGCGCACCATCGTCGTCCGGATCACGAAGCAGGACCTGCGCGACCCGTTCAGGATGAACGTGGCGCACTCGGTGGCCCACGAGTGGGGCCATCACGTGCAGCAGCTCATCGGCGTGCTGACCGCCCAGGCCGCCCTGTACGAGCCGGCCTCCGAGGGGGCGCGCAAGCTGCTGAGCCACCGGCTGGAGATGCAGGCCGAGTGCTTCGCCGGGGTCTTCTACAGCGCCACGCTGAAGTCGATCAGGCCGGGGATCTCGTGGAAGGACTGGCTGTCGGCGGTACGCAACGCGGACGAGAGCGACATCCACGGCAAGCCGCGCAACCTGGCGCTCTGGCAGGACCGGGGGTACCGGGGCGGGGCCCCGGGGTTCTGCAACACGTGGACCGCCGCCAAGGGCAAGGTCGCCTGAAGCGGGCAAGCGGGCGGGCGGTTCAGGCGTTGAGGCGGGCCAGCACTTCCAGGGGATCCGACAGGACGTGGGCGAAGGCCAGCTCGGCGGCCCCCACCAGGGTGGCGGCGTCCCCGAGTGCCGAGGTGCGCAGCCGTACCCGCTCCCGCTGGGGCGCCATGGCGTGCAGGGTGAGCTGCGTGCGGACCTGGGCGGCGGAGCCGAGGTAGATCTCCCGCAGCATGCCCCCGAAGATCACCATTTCGGGGTTGAAGATGTTGATCAGGTTCGCGACGCCGAGGCCGAGCCAGTCGCCGACCCGGCTGAGCGCCTCCTGGGCGACGATGTCGCCGCGGTCGGCGGCGTCCACCACGGCGCGCACCGCGTCGCGGCCCTGGTGACCGGCCGAGACGCGGCCCGCCGACTCCAGCAGGGCCCGCTCCCCCACCTCCGCCTCCAGGCAGCCGTTCGAGCCGCAGCCGCAGGCGCGCCCGCCCGGGTTGACGACCATGTGGCCGACCTCGCCGCCGTAGCCGTCGTGGCCGCCGAGCAGGTGGCCCCCCGCGATGATGCCGCCGCCGATGCCGACGTCCCCGTGCAGGTAGATGAGGTCGCGGACGGCGACGCCGACGCCGCGGCTGTGCTCGGCCAGCGCGCCCAGGTTGGCGTCGTTGCCCACGCTGACGGGCAGGCCGAGGCCGAGCCGGCGGCCCAGCTCCTCGCCGAACGGCACCTCCTCGGCCTTCAGGTTCGGGCCGAACGAGACCACGCCGTCGGCCTTGCGCACGCCGCCGGACACGGCCGCCGCCGCGCCGACGCAGACCGTGTCGTCCCTGGTCTTGCGCCGCATCTGGCGGGCGAACCCGGCCAGCGTGCCGGTCAGCTCGTCCAGCTCGAACCGGCCGCGGTCGCGTACGGTCTCGCGGCGGTCGAGGATGACCCCGCCCAGCCCGACGCGGGCCACCGCCAGCCGGTCGGGGCCCACGTCGAAGGCGAAGACGTAGACCCGCGCCGACTCCGGACGCACGACCAGCGAGGGCCGGCCCGCGCGGCCCGTCTCGCGCGGCAGCTCCTCGCGGACCAGCCCCGCCGCGGTCAGATCCGACGTCAGGGCCATGATCGTGCTGCGGTTGAGCCCCATCTTCGAGGTCAGCTCGGCGCGGGAGATCGGCCCGCCCAAGTGCACATGGCGGAGCAGCGCGCCGAGATTGTGGCGCCTGATGTCCTCTTGGGAGGGGCCGGCACGCATCGTCTGGGGTTCCTTCAGGGGCTGTGAGTCGCTGATCACCTTAGACCAGCGGCAGCCGCCCGCTTGCGCGCCAGGGCGTCCACACCCGCGGCGAGCAGCAGGACAGACCCGGTGACCAGGTACTTCACGCTGGCCCCGTACCCCATCAGACCCATGCCGTTCTCGATCACGGCCACCACGGCGCCGCCGAGCACGGCGTCCAGCACCCTGCCCTTGCCGCCGAAGAGGCTGGTGCCGCCGATGACCGCCGCGCCGACCGCGTACAGCAGGACGGAGCTGCCGCCCGTGTTCGGGTCGACCGAGCTGGCCCGCGACGCGGCCACGATGCCGCCGACGGCGGCCATCGCGGAGCAGATCACGAACGCGCTGATCTTGATCCGGTCCACCGGGATGCCGGCGCGCCTGGCCGCCTCGGTGTTGCCGCCGACCGCGTACAGGTGACGCCCGAACGCGGTGCGGCGCAGCACCAGCGTCCACGCGACCAGCAGCACCAGGATGACCGGCACCACGATCGGCACGCCGGTCAGCGAGACCAGCGCCGGGTTGCGGCTGCGCTCCAGGTTGAGCGCGGCCACCGCGAGCCCCGCGAACAGCGCCAGCATGCCGACGCGGAAGGCGATCAGCGACAGCGGATCGGCCGTCAGACCCCGCCTGGTACGGCTCCTGGCCCGCCTGAGCTGCACCGCGGCGAAGATCGCCACGCACACCAGGTAGAGCGCCCAGCCGAGCCACGGCGGCAGGTTCTTGTTCGCGATGGCGACGACCACGCTGTCGCGGATGGAGATGTTCGTGCCCTCGTGCACCAGCACCAGCACCAGGCCCTGGAAGGCGAGGAAGGCGGCCAGCGTGACCACGAACGACGGGATCCCGACCTTGGCCACCAACGTGCCCAGCACGGTGCCGATCACCACGCCGGTGAGGATGGCCGCCGCCATGCACACGTACCAGGGCAGGCCCGCGCTGGTCAGCGTCACGGCGAGGACCGCCGCGCAGACGCCGCTCGCGAAGCCCGCCGACAGGTCGATCTCGCCGAGCAGCAGCACGAACACCAGGCCCATCGCGATCAGCGTGACCGCGGCGCCCTGCGTGAACAGGTTGGCGAAGTTGATCGCCGTCAGGAAGGACGGCCGCGCCGCCGCGAACACCACGCAGAGCACGACCAGGCCGAGCACGGCCGGCAGCGCGCCCATGTCGCCGCCGCGCACCCGCTGGACGTAGGCGAGGAAGCTGTTCTTGATCGAGGGTGCCTGTGTCGCCGCGACGATGGCCTCGCCGGGGAGTTCCTTGACCTTGTTCATGGGGTGACCCCGTTCTTGAGGCCCAGTTCGCCGCTGCGGCCGGAAGTGATCAGTTCGACGACCTGCGCGTGCGTCACGTCGGCGGTCTTGACC
The DNA here is from genome assembly GCF_900323885.1 of [Actinomadura] parvosata subsp. kistnae. Taxonomy (GTDB): domain Bacteria; phylum Actinomycetota; class Actinomycetes; order Streptosporangiales; family Streptosporangiaceae; genus Nonomuraea; species Nonomuraea composti. Next base: position 941,660 of record NZ_OOHJ01000015.1, read on the forward strand.
TGGGCGGCCATCCTGCCGAGGTAGAGCGCCGCGATCCGGTCGGAGACGGCGAACACGTCGTTCATGTTGTGCGAGATGAGCACCACGGCCAGGCCGGTGTCGGCGAGCCGGCGCACCAGCTCCAGCACCTGCGCCGTCTGGGCCACGCCCAGCGCCGCCGTGGGCTCGTCGAGGATGACGACCTTGCTGTTCCACAGCACGGCCTTCGCGATGGCCACGGTCTGCCGCTGCCCGCCGGACAGGCTGGAGACCTGCTGCCTGATGGACTTCACCGTACGGACGGACAGGCCGCTGAGGGTCTTCTCCGCCAGCTCCTCCATGCTGTCCTCGTCGAGCAGGATGCCGTTCTTGCGCTCCCTGCCGAGGAACATGTTCTGGACGATGTCGAGGTTGTCGCACAGGGCGAGATCCTGGTAGACGATCTCGATGCCCAGCTCGCCCGCGTCGCGGGGGCTGTGCACGTGTACCTCCGCGCCGTCGAACAACAGCTGGCCCGCGTCGATCGGATAGATGCCGCCGATGCACTTGACCAGGGTGGACTTGCCGGCGCCGTTGTCGCCGACGAGCGCGGTGACCTCGCCGGCGTACGCGGAGAACTCGACGTTGTGCAGGACCTTCACCGGGCCGAAGCTCTTGTCGATCCCGCGCACTTCAAGGAGGGGGGTCATGGGGCTCCCTAAACGAGGGCACGGCCCCCGCTCGTGGCGCGGGCCGTACCCCTCTGTGTTATTGAATTCCAGCCTCGGTGCACTTGGCGGCGAAGTCGCCGGTGCACAGTTCCTCCTTGGTGACGTAACCGTCGGCCACCACGTCCTTGACGTTGTCGAGGTAGATGGCCTGCGGCTCCATCAGCTCGGCGGGCACGTCCTGACCCGACTCCGGGTCCTTGACGCTGCTGCTCGCCGTGGGCTTCTCACCCTTGGCCAGCGCGACGGCGAGCTTGGCCGCCGCGTCGGCCTCCTTCTTGACCGCCTTGTAGACGGTCATGCACTGGTCGCCCGCCAAGATGTTCTGCAGGCCCTGGACGGTGGCGTCCTGGCCCGTCACCGGCACCTTGCCGTTGAGCTTGTTCTTCTTCAGCACGGTGATGGCGGCGTTGCCGAGGCCGTCGTTGGCGGCCAGCACCCCGGCGATCTTCGGCTGCTCGGTCAGCATCTGCTCGAAGAGCGTTCCGGCCTGGGTGTTGTCCCAGTCGGGCACCGACTGCTCGGGGCCCTTGACGTACTCGCCCGCGTCGAACTTGGGCTTGAGCACACCGTCGTAACCGGCCTTGAACAGGGTCGCGTTGTTGTCGGTCGGCGAGCCGTTCAGGTAGGCGACGATCGGCTTCTCGGCCTTCTTGTCAGTGAGGCACTTGACCAGGCCCTCGCCCTGGAGCGTGCCCACCTTGGTGTTGTCGAAGCTGACGTAGTAGGCGGCGCCGCCGCCGAGCGTCAGCCGGTCGTAGTCGATCGTGGCCACGCCCTGCGACTTGGCCTTTTCGATGACCGTCTTGCCGGTGCCGCTGTCCAGGTTCACGATCATCAGGACGGTGGCGCCGTTAGTGATCATCTGGTCGGCGATGGTCTGGAACGCCGTCTTGTCGTTCTGGGCGTTCTGGATGTCGTACTGGACGCCGGCGGCCTTGAACGCCTCTTCCAGGTACTTGCGGTCAGCCGTCTCCCACCGGGCGGAGGACTTGCTGTCCGGGAGGATGACGCCGATCTTGCCGGCCTTGGCCGCTTCTGTGGCCGCTCCTGTGGCCGAGGCGGACGAGGTCGTGGTCTGACCGCTGTCGCCCCCGCAGGCGGTAAGACCGAGCGCGAGCGCGGCTGCCGCGGCGGTCAGGCTGAGGATCCCCTTGCGCATGGTGCAGGGTCCTTTCTTCCGGAGGGGCCCGGATGAATGTTGTTTGCGGCAACGTATTCCGGGATGGACCGCATGGGAAGGGGGTGACGGCGGCGGATTTGTTGTTTCGGGTAACAATCCAGAAACGTCAGGTCAACCTGCTGGACTCCGTACCGTCGCCGCCGGGGTCGTCCGGCGGGGCGTGGCGCGGAGCCGGGCGGGGTCGCACGGCTGCCCTCGAACGGGCGCGAGGCGGCGTGACGGCGGCGCCCATGGGCGCGGCCGGGGGCCTTTCCGGGGAGAATGCCAGGATGGATCTTGTGTCCGGCGGGCCGGGTGGCGATGGCTGAGCTGATCGATCTCGTGTACACCACGGCCGGCGGGGTCGTGGGGGCCGTGGTGACCACGTACCTGTCGCGTCACCAGGAACGCCGCCAGCTGCGCGCCGACGTGCAGCAGCGGCTCCAGCGCGTCGCCGCCGTCCGGGACGGCCAGCTCGACCTCGCCCCGAGGAAGGCCGGGGACGGGCGGCGGGGCCGGTCGTCTGTCGCAGCGCACTTCGGGCTGTCGGTACGCCTCGAGGACGGCACGGACGCCGAACGCGCGTTACGCGAAGCGCTCGACGCCCTGGTCGTGAGCGCCTTGTCCGCCGGCGTGCCGCGCAGGGTCCTCGACTTCGCGGGCGGCGGCGAGAAGCAGGCGTTCCAGTGCGAGGTGCTGCGCCTCGTCGACCTCCGCCTCGGGGGCGTCCTCGACGAGGCGGACCTCGACGTGCTCACCGCCGCCTGCGACGACTACCGGGAGGCGACCACCCAGCTCCTCCTCCAGGCGCTCTGGCACCCGTGGTGGAGCCGGCTGCGCATGCGCGCCCGGCTGCGCGCACTCCGCGCGGAGGCGGGCGCCCTGCATCGACGCCAGCAGGCGGCCCTGTCCACCCTATCCGGGCCCGGGCAGGCCGCCCTGTCCTCCCCGTCCGCCGTGTCCGCCCCGCCCGCCGTGTCCGCCCCGCCCGCCGTGTCCGCCCCGCCCGCCGTGTCCGTCCCGCCCGCCGTGTCCGCCCCGCCCGCCGTGTCCGAGCCCGGGTCCACGCTCCCGCCCCCGCTCGACCCCGACCCCGACCCCGGGTAGGCGTGCGGCCCTTTTCAGCACGCCGCGGCGACGGGCGATCAGGTCATCACTGCTGCGGGCTCTCGTAGAACGCTTGGACGCGGGCGGCGTGCCCGTCCTGGTCCAGCTCGACGACGTCGAGGACGCAGTTGCCGTTCTCGCGCCGGTACAGCAGCGCGTACCCGCCCGGGCTGGTCAGCAGCGCCTCCTCCGTGAACGTCAGGTCCGGGGCCAGCTCCAGACCCAGCTCGAAGTGCCTGCGCAGCTCCGCCTTGCCGCGCAACCGGCCGTCGGCGCGTCCCCAGCGGCGGGCCACGGTGGAGGCGGTGAAGTCGACGTCGTCGGCGTAGCAGGCCATGATCGCATCGAGGTCGCGGCGCTGCCACGCCGCCAGCCAGGCGTCGGCATGGGCTCGAACATCCATAATCGAAGTATCCACCCACGCTCGCGAGCAGGGCGGGGCAGGGCGGGTGGTCGGGTGCGGGTGGTCAGGCTCGTGTGGCCGCCGTCACGAACATCGGCAGGGCCAGGAACAGCCGGCCGCGCCGCCCCCGTTCGCGCTGCTCGGCGACCCAGCTCTCGGCCTGCTCGGCGGTGATCGCCCCGGCCGTGCGGGACATGTCCGCCAGGTTCGCCAGGACGGGCACCATCGCCTCGTCGGTGAAGACCTGGGTGTGGACCTCGCAGGTGACGTCGGTGAAGCCCGCGTCGAGGAGGAGGTTGCGGGTCCGGCGGACGACGCGGGGCGAGGGCACCAGGTCGGCGCGGGCGTGCACGATGGTACGGGTGAGCGTAGCGTCGTCGGCGTCGATGACGATGGTGTCCCAGTCCTGGCCGATGAGCACGATGCGGCCGCCGGGGGCGAGCACACGGCGCGCCTCGGCGAGGGCGCGGGCCGGGTCGTCCAGGACGTGGTACACCTTGTCGGCCCGGTAGCCGTGCAGGGAGCCGTCGGCGAAGGGCAGGTCGTAGGCGCCGGCCAGGCGGAAGTCCGCGTCGGGCCAGCGCCCGGCGGCCACGGTGATCATCCGCTCGTCGGGGTCCACCCCGACGGCCTGCGCGCCCCGCCCGGCCAGCTCCGCGACCGCGCGGCCGGCGCCGCAGCCGACGTCGGCCACGACCGTGCCCGGCCCGGCGCCGAGCAGCTCGTACGAACGGGTGCGTAGTTTCTCCGCTCCGGGCAGACTGTCCGCGCGGTCGAGCAGGCCGATGAGCGCGGCGGTGTCCGTGGCGATACGACTGGTCGTCTGGTTCTCGTTCACGTTCAGGATCTTGGGCCTTCAAGCCGACTTGAAGTCAAGCCGGCGTCAGAGGGCGGCGGTGCGGACAAGCGGGTGTCGTGGTCGCCCGAAGTCAAGCCGGCATCAGGACGCGGCGGTGAGGACGAGCGCGGTGTTGTGGCCGCCGAATCCGAAGGAGTTCAGCAGCGCCACCGACGGGCGGGCCCGGCGCGGCCGTCCCGTCACGATGTCGAGCGCGATCTCGGGGTCCGGGTCGTCCAGGTTGCGGGTGGCGGGGATGATGCCGTCGCGCAGGGTGAGGGCGGTGGCGACGGCGCCCAGCGCCCCCGAGGCTCCGCACAGGTGGCCGGTCATCGACTTGATGGCGGTGACGGCGGCGTGCGTGCCGACCGCCCGGCTGATCGAGGCGGCCTCCGTGACGTCCCCGGGCGGGGTGGACGTGGCGTGCGCGCTGACGTGCTGCACGTCGCGGCCGCTCAGCCCGGCCGAGTCGAGGGCCAGCCGAATCGCCCGCGCCTGCCCCTCCGAGGAACCGGCGGTGATGTGGTACGCGTCGGAGGTGGTGCCGGCCCCGGCCAGGGTGGCGTACGCGCCCGCGCCGCGCGCCGCCGCGAACTCCGCCCGCTCCAGGATCACCATGGCGGCCCCCTCGGACAGGACGAACCCGTCCCGCCCCCGGTCGAACGGCCGCGACGCCTCCTCGGGCGCGCCGTCGCTCCTGGACAGCGCCCTGGCCTGGGCGAACCCGGCGAGCGTCAGCGGATGCAGGCACGCCTCCGCGCCGCCCGCGATCACCACGTCGGCCCGGCCGAACCGGATCAGGTCCAGGCCCATCGCGATCGCCTCCGCGCCCGAGGCGCAGGCGCTGACCGGCGTGTACGCCCCGCCGCGCGCCCCGAACTCGATGCTGATCTCGGCCGCGGGCCCGTTGGGCATGAGCATGGGCACCGTGTACGGCGACACCTTCCGCGCCCCCGCCGATTCGAGCAGATCGTCCTGCTCCAGGGTGGTCAGCACGCCCCCGACACCCGTACCGACGACCACGGCCAGCCGCTCCGGCTCCACCTCCGGGGCGCCGGCGTCCGCCCACGCCTCCCGGGCCGCCACCAGGGCGGCCTGCGCGCAGCGGTCAAGGCGGCGGGCCCGGACCCGGCCCAGCACCTCGACCGGGTCCGTACGCATCCGGCCGCCCATCCGTACCGGCAGGTCGAACGCCCAGTCCTCCTCCAGCGCCACGATGCCGGACCGGCCCTCCAGCAGGCCGGCCCAGGTCGACGGCACGTCCCCGCCCAGGGGTGTGGTGGCGCCGAGCCCGGTGACCGACGCGCCCGCCCTCATCCCGTCATTCATCCACGGTCTCCCTTGATCAGTGGTACGTGCCGCCACGATGCCAGGGCCGAACGTTCGGGACTGATGGCGCCAACCACCCAAAATGCGTCGCGAGATTTGTGCGAGTAGACAATGTCTACGCCAACCGGTAGACACTGTCTATGCACACGGCAGGTTCGTCCAGGGACCCGGCAGATTCGTCCACGGGCCCGGCAGGCTCGTCCACAGACACGGCAGACTCGTCCTCGGACACGGCAGGCTCATCTACGCACCCGGCAGATCCGGCCACACCCACGGCAGGTTCCCTCCGGGAACGGCTCATCGACCTCGGCGTGGAGCTGGTGACCAGCCGCGGGGCCTCCCAGGTCGGGCTGCGGGAGATCGCCCGGGCGGCGGGCGTCTCGCACGGCGCCCCGCGCCGCTACTTCCCCACCCACCACGCCCTGCTGTCCGCCATCGCCCACCGCGGCTTCGCCGACCTGCGCTCCCGCTTCGCCGCCGCCACGCGGGAGGCGGACTCTCCGCGCGGCCAGTTGCACGCCCTGGCGCGGGCCTACGTCCGGTACGCGCAGGAGTGTCGCGGCATGTTCGAGCTGATGTTCCGGCACGACCTCCTCGACAGCACCGGCCAGGCCGCCGGGGACGCGCCGCGGTTGCGGGAGTCGACCCTGCCGCTGTTCGAGCACATCGTCGGGCTGGTCGGGCAGGTGCGGGCCGAGGATCCGGCGGTGACCGCGGCTGCCCTGTGGGCGAACGTGCACGGCATCGCACAGCTCTGGACGTGGGGCAGCCTGCCCCTCGCCCTGACCACCGCACCGCCCGACGACGATGACGGCCGCGGGGGCGGTCGGCTCGACCGGCTTCTCAGTGCGGCGCTGAACGCGCACCTGGGGCCGGTGCCCTCATGAGCCCCGCCAGGTCCGCGAGACGACGGCGTGCCTCATTCTCCGGGACGGCGGAAGGCCGGGCTCCGCGCGGAGGGCGCCCTGCCGGATCCGTGAGACGTCGGCCGGTGCCGGCGCTGGCCGCCAGCGTCACCGGCGCCATGATCGTCGCCCTGGACGGCACCGTCCTCATCGTGGCCCAGCCCGACCTGCAACGCGACCTCGGCGCGAGCGTCGCCCAGGTCCAGTGGACCAGCACCGGATACCTGCTCGCGGTGGCCGCCCTGCTCGTCATCGCCGGCCGCCTGGGCGACCGGCACGGCCATTCACGGCTGCTCCTCATCGGCGCCCTCGGCTTCGGCGCCACCTCGGCCGGCATCGCGCTGGCCTCGGGTGTCGGCTGGGTGATCGGGCTGAGGGTGCTGCAGGGCCTGTTCGGTGCGCTCCTGCAGCCCGCGACGCTGGCGCTGCTGCGGCTGGCTTACCCGGCCGACCGGGTCAACTCGGCGATCGCGATCCGTACCAGCGCGATCGGGGTGGCCGCTGCGGCCGGGCCAGTGCTCGGCGGCGTCCTCGTCGCGCAGTTCGGCTGGCGGGCCGTGTTCCTGATCAACATCCCGGTCGCGGCGGTGATCGCCGTACTCACCGCCACCGTACGGGAGGTCGCCGCCACCCAGCCCCGTACCGACGCCATCAGTGCCACGCCCGCGCACGGCCGTACCGACACCATCAGCGCCGCACCCACGCACGAACCGACCGACACCACCTCCGCCTCCGCAGGCGCCGACGCCGGGCCGCCACCCCGTCCGACCGATGCCAGCCCGACGTCCCGTCGGGCCGATGTCGGCACGCCACCCCGTCGGGCCGATGGCGGTGAACGGCCGCTCGGGTTCGTCGGCCCGGTGCTGCTCGCCGCGTCACTCGCGCTCGCCGTCTACGCGCTGGTCGGCGTGCCGGCGCACAGCTGGGTGGCCGCGCCGACGTTGCTCGGGCTCCTGGCCGCAGCAGGGGTGGCGTTGCTGTTCGGCGTGCATCAGCGCCGGACCGAGCAGCCGCTCGTGCCGTCCGCCGTGGCCCGCTCGACGCCGGTGATCGCGTCGATGGCGCTCCTGCTCGTGGTCATGGGCGGCATCTTCGGTGCGTTGTTCACGGGCACGTTCCTGCTGCAGGACGTCCTCGGGCTGGACCCGTTCGACGCCGGTCTGCGGGTGTTGCCGATGACGGCGGTCATGGTCGTCGGCGCGCCTCTGGTGAGCGTGGCGCTGCGCCGGTTCGGGGCGCGGCGCACCGCCGTCGCCGGGACGCTCCTCGTCGTGCTCGGCATCGCGGGCCTGTCCCGGCTCGGACCGGCCAGTACGTGGCCGGCCATGAGCATCGTGTTCGCCGTGCTCGGCGCGGGTTTCGCCACCGTCATGGTCACGGCCACGGGGACCGTCGTGCGGGACGCCCCGCCCGCGTACGCCGGGGTCGTCGGGGGCCTCAAGCAGACCGCCATGAACGTCGGCCCGACCGTCGGCATCGCCGTCGCGGCCGGCGTCATGGCCGGATCCGCGCCCACCGTGGCGAGCGTCGCAGCCGGGTCCGCGCCCGCCGTGGCGAGCGTCGCAGCCGGGTCCGCGCCCGCCGCGGCGAGCGCCGTTGCCGGCTCCGCATCCGCACTGGCCGGCGGGTCCGCGACGTCGCCCACGCTCCTGGTCCTGGCCGGGCTCGCCGCCCTCGGCCTGGTCCCGGCCGCCCTGCTGCCCGGACGTTCCGCGGCCGCGCGCATGCCCGCCGCCGCATCCGCGACGTCCACATCCGTGACGTCCACATCCGGCCACAACTCGTGACAAACCCCCCTGCCATCTGCCATACATCGATCAAGGCCATTCGGCGTGCGGGGACGCTGTTCTCACCCATCTGGGGGTTCCGTGAAGCGGCTCTGCAGCGCCCTGGGATCGATCCTGCTCCTGTCCGCCGCCCTGATCGCCGGGAACGTTCCACCGGCGGCGGCGGCCTTACCCGCGTCGTTCCAGAAACAGACGGTCTTCAGCGGGCTCAACCATCCGTCCAACATCGAGTTCTCGCCCGACGGCCGGGTGTTCGTGGCCGAGAAGAGCGGGCTGATCAAGGTGTTCGACTCGCTCGCCGACACCACGCCCACCACGTACGCCGACCTGCGCACCCAGGTGCACAACTTCTGGGACCGCGGCCTGCTCGGCCTGGCGTTGCACCCGGACTTCCCGTCCGATCCGCGGATGTTCGTCCTGTACGCCTACGACGCCGTCCCCGGCGGCACCGCGCCCCGCTGGGGCACCCCCGGAGGCACGGACGACCCCTGCCCCACCCCGCCCGGCGCCACGGCCGACGGCTGCCTGGTCACCGGGCGCCTGTCGGTGATCTCCCCGTCGGGGGCGGAGACGCCGCTGATCACGGACTGGTGCCAGCAGCATCCGAGCCATTCGGTGGGTGACCTGCAGTTCGGCCCGGACGGCGCCCTGTACGCCTCCGGCGGCGACGGCGCGAGCTTCAACTTCGCCGACTACGGGCAGGACAACCTGCCGGCCTCCGACGTCACCCCGGACAACCCGTGCGGCGACCCGCCGTCCCCGGTCGGCACCGCGCTGAGCCCGCCGGCCGCCGAGGGTGGCGCGCTGCGCTCGCAGGACGTCCTCACCAGCACGGACCCGGCCGGACTGTCCGGCACCGTTATCCGGATAAATCCGGACACGGGGGCTGCTGCCTCCGGCAACCCCAACGCGGGCAGCGCCGACCCCAACGTCGCCAGGATCGTCGCCCACGGCCTGCGCAACCCGTTCCGCATCACGAACCGCCCAGGAACGTCGGAGATCTGGTCGGGCGAGGTCGGCTGGAGCACGTACGAGGAGATCAACCGGATCGCCACCCCCACCGCGAGCGTCCCCAACTTCGGCTGGCCCTGCTACGAGGGCGCGGCCCGCCAGGCCGGCTACGACAACCTCAACCTGACCCTCTGCGAGAACCTCTACACGGCCGGCGCCTCCGCGCACGCCGCCCCGTACTTCGCCTGGAACCACAACTCCAGGCCCGCCCCGAACGACCCCTGCCCGACCGGCGGCTCCTCCTCCAGCGGCGTCGCCTTCTACGAGGGCGGCGACTACCCCGACGCCTACGACGGCGCGCTGTTCTTCTCCGACTACAGCCGCTCGTGCGTCTGGGTGATGACCAGGGGCGCGAACGGCCTGCCCGACCCCGCCACCGTCGCGAACTTCGACTCCGGCATCCCCGCCGTCGAGCTGGAGATCGGCCCGGGCGGCGACCTGTTCGCGGTCGACTACACCAACGGCACGATCGTCCGCTACATCTACGACAACACCCCGCCGACCGCCGTCATCGACGCCACCCCGGCCTCCGGCAACGCCCCGCTCACGGTGAACTTCTCCGCCGCCCGCTCCTCCGACGCCGACGGCGACCCCCTCACCTACGCCTGGGACCTCGACGGCGACGGCGAGCTGGACGACTCCACATCGGCCACCCCGTCCTTCACCTACACGCAACCCGGCTCCCCGGTGGTGCGGCTGCGGGTGAGCGACGACCGCGGCGGCCAGGGCGACGCCACCGTGACGATCAACGTGGCCAACACCGCCCCCACGGCCACCATCACGACCCCCACCGCGGACACCACCTGGGCGGTCGGCCAGTCGATCGCGTTCTCCGGCAGCGGCAGCGACGCGCAGGACGGCACCATCCCGGGCTCGCGCATGAGGTGGGCGCTCATCATGCACCACTGCCCCAGCACCTGCCACGAGCATGAGATCACCACGTTCACCGGGGCGAGCGGCACCTTCCAGGCGCCCGACCACGAGTACCCCTCGCACCTGGAGCTGCGCCTGACCGTCACCGACGCGCACGGGCTGACCGACACCGAGAGTGTGCTGCTGCAGCCCAGAACCGTGCAGCTGACCTTCACCTCCTCCCCTCCGGGGCTGCGGCTCGGCTTCAACAGCGAGCAGGCGGCCACGCCGTTCACCCGTACGGTGATCGTCGGGTCCGGCAACTCGGTCACGGCGCCGTCGCCGCAGACCTCCGGCGGCCAGAGCTACGCGTTCGCGTCGTGGTCCGACGGCGGGGCCGAGACGCACCAGGTCGTGGCGCCCGCGACGGCGGCCACGTACACGGCCGTGTACACGCCGGTGCCGGCGGCGGCCGGGCTGGTGGCCGCGTACGGGATGAACGAGAGCTCCGGCAGCACCGTCACCGACGCCTCAGGCAACGGCAACACCGGCACCGCCACCGGCACGAGCCGCACCTCCAGCGGCAGGTACGGCCGGGCGCTGTCCTTCAACGGCCTGCTCAGCCACGTCGACGTGCCCGACTCGGCCGGGCTGCGGCTGACCACCGGCATGACGATCGAGGCGTGGGTGCGCCCGTCGAGCGTCAGCGGCTGGCGTACCGTGGTCATGAAGCGGCACTCGGGCGGGCTGGCGTACGCGCTGTCGGCCGGGGCGACGGACCAGCGGCCGCACGCCCGCCTGCACACCACCGCCGCCGCCGACCTGCCCGGCCCGGCCGCGCTCCCGCTCAACACGTGGTCGCACCTGGCGGCCACGTACGACGGCTCGGCCCTGCGGCTCTACGTCAACGGCACGCAGGTGGCGCAGCAGAGCGTCACGGGCCCGATCCGCACGGACGGCGGCTCGCTCAGGATCGGCGGCAACGGCCTGCTGAACCAGGTGTTCAGCGGGCAGATCGACGAGGTGCGCATCTACAGCGGCGCCCTCACGGCGGCGCAGATCCAGACCGACATGAACACGCCGGTGTCCTGACCCTGCCGAGGCCCGGTCCCCGTCCGGGCCGGGCCTCACAGGGCGGTGATCACGTTCTGGACGATCAGTCCCACGGCCGACAACGCCGCCACCGTCAGCACCGCCACCCGCACCTTCCCCCCGTCGAGGTAGCGCCGCAGCGGCCCCGACACCAGGAACCCCAGCACCATGGGCACGATCAGCACGCTCCCGGTCAGCAGCGCCTGCCCGGGCAGCTCCCCCACCAGGTGCAGGATGACCAGCGACTGGGCCGCGCTCAGGCAGAAGAACATCGCGAGCGTGGCCCTGATCTGCGGCCCCTTGGCGTTCTGGTACACCAGCGCGATGGGCGGCCCGCCGATGCCCGTGGCGGTGCCCGTGATGCCCGAGACGAACCCCGCCGACGTGATCGTGTACCCGTTGCGCGGCACGCTCAGCGCCCGCGCCGTCAACGCCACCGCGACCAGCACCATGACGGCCACGAAGATGCCTCTGGTGTAGACAGAAAAGTAGACCACGATGACTGCGGCAATGGCACTACCGGGCAGCCTGCCGAGCAACGCGAACCCCAGCCCCCGCCAGTCCACCCGCCGCCACTCGACGGCCAGCGTGAACAGCGGGAGCGTCATGTTGACCACCTGGATGGCGCCGGGCATGAGGTCGGGGGCCATCATGGTGAGCACGGGGGCCGCGACCAGGCCGAGCCCGAACCCGACGCCACCTTGCACGATGGCCCCGAGGAAGACCGCCAGGCTGCCAACAATCAGGACCAATGCCGCATTTGTCATGCGGACGAGTCAACCATCTTTACTCTCTGTTGCCGTAAGTGCCGTGCGAGTAATGGCGTTGCGATAGTGTTCCTGCCGACGCGGACGTAGCCTGTGGAATATGAGCGCGAAGCATAACGCGGCGACCACGATCCGTGTCAGCGTCAAGACGAGAGACCGTCTGGCCAAGATCGCCCGACAGGAGGGCCGCAACATGACCGAAGTGCTCAACGACGCCATCACCGACTACGAGCAGAAGCTGTTCTGGCAGACCGTCAACGAGCAGATCGAGCGCACCCAGCGCGAAGACCCGGAAGGCTGGGCCGACTATCTCGCGGAGCGAGAGCTCGTGCTGGGCCCGAAGCCGCGCTCCCGCCAGATCGCTCCCGAGTGGGAGGGCCTCATCACATTCCCCGAGGAGAACGAGTGAAGCTGGCGAAAGGCGACATCTGGTTCGCCCGATTCGGTCGGCCGACCGGTCGCGAGCAGGGCTTCGACCGCCCCGCGTTGATCATCAGCAACGACCACCTCAACCAGTCGCGGCTGGACATCGTCTTCGCGGTGCCCCTGACCACGCGCGAGCGCGGCTACATGACCCACGTCCGCATCGACCGCGACGGCACCGGGCTGGCCAGGACGAGCTGGGCGATGATGGAGCAACTGCGCGCCATCTCGCCCGACCGCTTCGACTTCTACGTCGGCAGCGCGCCCGGCGAGGTGGTCGACGAGGCCGTCACCGTGCTGAAGCGCATGCTGTGAGACCGCGCACGCGATGAGATGTTGCCGCCCGGCGAAATAGCAGTTCGCCGGGTGGCACCTCTCATCCTGTCACAGTCCTCGCGCTCTAAGCTTCCGACCGTGCGATCCTCACCCCTCATCCTCGCCGCACTCGTCCTCGCCGCGAGCCTGCCCCCTCAGACCGCACACGCCGCCATGCCGGCGTTCCCCGGCAAGGCCGGCAAGCTGGGGGTCAGCGCCTGTCCCGAGACGCCGCTCACCGCCGGCGGGATCCCGCGCACCCGCGAGTACCTGGGCGCGGTCGTGAAATGTCTCGACAAGTCGTGGTCGGCGTACTTCGCGCGGACCCGGGCGCGGTTCGAACGGCCCTCCGTGCGGTACGCCGAGGAGGGCACCGTGTGCGGGGTCGCGCTCGCGGACGTGGACGCGTTCTACTGCCACCCCAGCAGGACCCTGGTGTTCCCGCTGACCGGCCGCTGGATCGACGGCCGCACGGACCTGTATCCGTTCAAGGTCGCCGCCCACGAGTACGCCCACCACCTGCAGACCCTCACCGGCGTCCGGCGCGCCTACGAGGCGCGCCACCGCGCCGAACCCGCCGCCCGCACGGAGTTGCGGCGGCGGTTCGAGCTGCAGGCCGACTGCCTGGCCGGGGTGTTCATGGGCAGCGTACGCGGCTCGCTCGCCCGGACCGGCGACGACTGGCAGGCCCTGGACGAGGCGATCCGCGCCACCGGCGACACGGGCGAGCGGCGCAGCCACGGCGGGGGCGCCAGTCGGGTCCGCTGGTTCGGACGCGGCCTGGCCACGACGTCACCCGCCGCCTGCGACACCTGGTCCGCCCCGCCGCCAAAGTCTCCTGACGCCCCCGCCGCCAAAGTCTCTTGACGGCCCCCGCCGCCAAGGTCTTTGACCGCGCCGGCAACGGCCGCCCCGGCGCCGGCTCGCCGCTTGGTCCTCGTCCCGCCGCGCGGCCCCTCCCTGCCCTTTCCCGCTCATGCCCGTCGGGTCAGGGCGGCGGCGATGCGGGTGGCCTGGGCGGCGAGGCCCGGGATGCTGGAGGTGATGAACGAACCGCCGCCCGCCAGATCCCCCAGCACGTGCAGGCGACCGTCGCGGGGCACCAGCCCGCCCGACGGGTGCAGCTCGGCCAGGCCGCCTTCGAGGAGCGTGGTGACCAGCGGCTCGGCCGCGCCGGGCACCGCCTGGGGCGGCGGGTTGACGGCGTTGATCGCCACGTCCACGTCCACGTCGCCGCCGTCGCCCCGTACCCGGAAGCCGCCCTCCACCGCCTCGATCTTGCGGACGCCGGCGACGACCCCGAGCTGCCCCGCGTCGAACAGGCGCAGCAGGGTGACGGCGTTCACCGGCACCATGGGCGAGGCCACGCTGATGGCCAGGCGGGCGTGGCGGCGCAGCCGTTCGCGATCGGGCTCGGGCAGCAGCCGCCACGCGAGCGGGCCGACCTGGTGCGCGGCCTCCTGCAGCACCCGGCGCGCGATCGCGGGGTCGCCGACGGCGGCCAGCTGGCGGCGCAGCCGCTCGGCGGGCGGTTCGGAGACCGACGACAGGAGCTCGCCGGTGAAGCGGGCGTATTCCTCGCCCGCGTCGTCCAGCTCGGCGCGGAGGAGCGCGGCGAGGTCGTCGAGCGTGACCGCGCCCCGCTCGCGGCGCAGCGCCTCCACCCGTTCGGCGGTGAGGTGCCGCCGCTGGTGGCCGAGCGGGCGCTGCCAGACGGCCGGGAGCATGCCGGTGCGCGAGACGAGCACGATACGTCCGGTGTGTCCGCGTGCGGCGAGCGACACGACGACGTCCACGGCGGTCAGCCCGCTGCCGATCACCGCGACGTCGGCCCCGCCCGGCACCCCGTCCAGCGTGGCCGCCAGCGGGTACGGATCACCGGCGAACCCCGGCGCGCCGGCCAGCCCGTAGTGGTCCTGCGGCGTCCCGGCCCCCACGCACACCACCACCTGGCCGGCCGGGTACTCGTGCCCGTCGGCGGTACGCACACTCAGACGAGACCCGCCATCGGCCGAGGCCACACCGCCGGGCCTGGCCTCCGGCATGGCGCCGGGCACGCTGCCGGGCGCAGCGCTGGTGACCCCGACGACCTGGGAGGCGACGACCCGGGTCCGCCAGCCGCGCTCCCGCAGTCGCGCCAGGGCGGCCTCGGCGGTGTCGGACAGGTACTCGCCGTACAGCGCGCGCGGCACCAGCGGATGGCCCAGCAGGTCGTCCAGGTGGGCGGCGGCACGCTCCTCGCCCAGCCAGCCGGCGTAGTGCCGCGTGTCCGAGGCTCTGATCGACATGATGGCGGGCGGCGCGTTGACCAGCACGCTGTCCAGGTCCGGCCCGTACGGGCGGCCGCGCCACAGGCTCGGCCCCGGCTCGAACACGGTGATCTCCTCCCCTTCCGCCTCCCCGACGGCCAGGGCGTCCAGCAGCCCGGCTGCGGCGGCCCCGGCTCCGATGATCGCGATGTGCACGGCGTTCTCCTTCATCTCACGCACTCGTCCCAAGCGGTCGGTCCGAGCCTCGCGGTCGCCGCGACCGCGAGCCATCCCCCGCCGGCGGCCGAACGTCCGGGGAATGACCCCCTCAAACGGGGGGTTGGCGAAGAAGGGGCGACCGGGCAGGCTGGCCCCAGAGCAGCGCAGAGCCCGAGCAACGCACAACCTGAGCCAGCGCAGAGCCTGAGCAACGCACAACCTGAGCCGGCACAGAACCCGAACCGCGCACAACCTGAGCCGGCACAGAACCCGAGCCGCGCACAACCGAGGAGGCCCCGTGACCCGCCCGCATCGCCACGCCGGGATCCTCGCCGCCGCCGACCGCGCGACCGGGCCGCTCGACTGCTTCAGCCGCGTCTCGGCCGGGCTGCGGCGGCTGATGCCGTTCGACGCCGCCGTGTGGTCGGCGACCGACCCGGAGACGGGCCTGGTCACCGCGCCCATGCTGGTGGAGAACCTGGGGTCGGGCGAGGGCTGCGGCGCCTACTGGGAGAGCGAGCTGCTGGAGGAGAACGTCCTGCCGTTCCGCGACCTGGCCCGCGCCCCCGTGCCCGTGGCCGGTCTGCGGGCGGCCACCGGCGACCTGCCCGCGCGCAGTGCCCGCTTCCGTCGCCTGCTCGGCGGGCAGGGCATCGACGACGAGTTGCGGGCCGTGCTGCGGGTCGGCGGCCGGCCGTGGGGGTCGGTGAGCCTGTTCCGGCTGCGTGGCGCGCCCGCGTTCGGTGCGGACGACGTCGCGTTGCTCGCCGAGCTGTCGGAGCCGCTCGCCGACCGCCTCCGGCGCTTCGCCGCCCCGTACGAGCCGGCCGGCGGGAGCGGGAAGTCGGCGCCCGGGCTGCTGCTGTTCGACGAGAACGGCGCGGCCACGTCGATCAACGAGGAGGCGCGGGCGCATCTCGCGTCGTTGCCCGACGGGCCGTCCACGCCGTCGGCGCTCGGGCTGCCGTTGCCCATCTGGCTGGTCGGGACGGCGCTCCAGGCGCGGGCCATCGCGCAGGGCCGCGATCGCGGGAACGCGCGTATCCGCCTGCGGACCCGGGACGGGCGGTGGCTGAGCTGCCGTGCCTCCAGCCTGAGCGGGTCGGGTGGGCGCCCGGGGCCTGTCGTGCTCGTCATCGAGCCGGCCACCCCCGCCGACCTGGCGCTCATCGTCGCCCAGTCGTACGGGCTGACGCCGCGCGAGTTCGAGATCGCCCAGCTCGTGGCGCAGGGGCTGGCCACCTCGGAGATCGCCGAGGCGCTGTTCATCTCCCCGCACACCGTCAGGGGGCACCTCAAGGCGGTCTTCGGCAAGGCGGAGGTCTCCAGCCGGGGCGAGCTCGTCGCCCGCCTGTTCGCCGGCGGCCCGGCACCGCGACCAGCCAAGGTGTCCTGAGGCTCGGTGCCGCGATCAGTCAGGAAGGCCGGGCGCCGCGATCAGTCAGGAAGGCCGGGCGCGGCGATCAGCCGGGGGCTTCTGAGGGGCGCAGCCTCCGTTCGAGCCCGTCGAGGATGAGCTGCAGCCCGCCCTCGAACGCCGCATCCCCCTGCGGATCGCCGATCTCCATCAGCCCGGCGGCCAGCCGGGGATGCTCGGCGCGGAAGGCGTCGAGGTCGGGCCCCTCGCCCTCTGCTCCCCGGTCGCGGTCGGCCTGCTCCTCCAGCACGAACCCGGCCACGTAGCCGCTCACCGCGAACAGCCCGCGCAGCGCGTCGCCGACCCCGAACCCGGCCCGTTCGAGAGCCGCCACCGACCGTTCCACCAGCGCGAACAGCTCGGGGGACGGGCGGGTGCCGGCGGCGAGCCGGGCGCCGTCGCGGCGGGAGTTGAGCATGGCGCGGTCGCTGTGGGCGTAGGCGGTCAGCCATTCGCGCCACTTGGCGGGATCCTCCAGGTCGGGCCTGGTCAGGTGCTCGGCCATCATCGCCGCCGCCATCGCGTCGAGCAGCAGTTGCTTGCTCTTGAAGTGCCAGTAGAGGGCGGGTGCCTGGACGCCGAGCTCGGCCGCCAGCCGCCGCAGGGTCAGCCCTTCGAGGCCGGACTCGTCGAGCAGGCGGAGCGCGGTCGCGACGATGATGCCTTTCTCCAAAGCCACGCTTGACAGCTTAACAACGTTAGAGAGACCCTTAACGCCGTTAGATTTAACAGAGTTAAGGAGGTGCCGCGGTGATCCGCGTCGAAGGACTCCGCAAGCGGTACGCGAGCACGGAAGCGCTCAGAGGCATCGACCTGGACGTCCCGGCGGGCACCGTCTGCGGCCTGCTGGGGCCGAACGGGGCGGGCAAGACCACCGCCGTCCGGATCCTCGCCACGCTGCTGCGCCCCGACGCCGGCCGGGCAGAGGTGGCCGGCCTGGACGTGGTACGGGACGCCGCCGCCCTGCGCTTCCGCATCGGGCTCGCCGGGCAGCACGCGGCCGTGGACGAGCTGCTGACCGGGCAGCGGAACCTGGAGCTGTTCGGCCGCCTCTACCACCTGCCCAGGGCGGCGGCCAGGGCGCGGGCCGAGGAGCTGCTGGAGCGGTTCGGGCTGGCGCGGGCCGCGCGGCGGCCGGTCAAGGAGTACTCCGGGGGCATGCGGCGGCGCCTCGACCTGGCCGCGAGCCTGATCGTGGCGCCGCGCGTGCTGTTCATGGACGAGCCCACGACCGGGCTCGACCCGCGCAGCCGGATGGAGCTGTGGGAGCGGCTGCGCGCGCTGGTCAACGAGGGCACGACGCTGCTGCTGACCACCCAGTACCTGGACGAGGCCGATCACCTGACCGACCAGGTGGTGGTGCTGAAGGAGGGGCGGGTGGCGGCGTCCGGGTCGCCGGCCGCGCTCAAGCGGCAGGTGGGCGGGGACCGCGTGCGGATCCTGGTCAGGGAGCCGGCGGACGTGCCGGCGGCCCTGCGAGCGCTCCACGAGGCCGGCTCCCACCCTGCGGCCGGCTCCGCCACGGAGGCTGATCGGCTGGTGACGGTGCCCGCTCCCGAGGGCGCGCAGTCGCTGATCCGCGTCGCCGGCGCGCTCGCCACCGCCGGGATCCCCGTGGAGGACCTCGCACTCCGCCGCCCCACGCTCGACGAGGTCTTCCTCCGCCTGACCGCCTGAGGGAACGCCCGAACCAGCCAGACCGCCCGACGAACCGCCCGAACCAGCCAGACCGCCCGACGAACCGCCCGAACCCGCCTGACCGCCTGAGGAAACGCGACCGCCCGCACACCACCCCACCGGAGCCCACCATGTACGAGACCCTGCGCTGGACGGTGCTCGACTCGCTCACCATCGCCGGCCGCACCTACTCCCGCCTCAAGGCCCAGCCCGCCGAGATCGCCGCCTTCCTGATCTTCCCGGTGATCATGACGGTCCTGTTCGGCTACGTGTTCGGCAGCGCGATCACCCTGCCCGGCGGCGGCGACTACCGCGACTTCCTGATGCCGGGCATCTTCATGCAGGTCATGGCCCTGACGGCGACGGCCGCCGCGACGGCGGTGGGCGAGGACATGGAGCGCGGCATCATCGACAGGTTCCGCGCCCAGCCGATCGCCCGCAGCGCCGTGCTGGTGGGCAGGAGCGTGGCCGACCTGTCGATGCACCTGCTGTCGCTGGCCGGCATGGTGACGGCAGGAGTGCTGCTGGCCGGCTGGCGGGCGCACGGTTCGGTGGCGGAGACGGTGGCGGCCTTCGGGCTGCTGGCGTTGTTCGGGTTCGCGATGATCTGGGTGGGGACGTACATCGGCCTGTTCGTGAAGAGCGGCGCGCAGGCGGACGCGGCCACGTTCGGCTGGTTGTTCCCGATGACGTTCCTGGCCAACACGTTCGTCCCGACGCAGGGCCTGCCGGCGTGGCTGAAGCCGGTCGCGGACTGGAATCCGATGAGCGCGGTGGTGGCCGCCGTCCGGGCGCTGTTCGGCAACCCGACGGAGAGCGGCGACGTCTGGCCGTTGCGGCATCCGGTGGCGGCGAGCGTGCTCTGGTCGGTGGCGCTGCTGGTGGTGTTCGTGCCGCTGGCGACCCGCCGGTACCGCAACACGTCCCGATGAGGAGAGCCGCCTCGCGGAGGGTGTCCCGCGAGGCGGCTCTCAGGGTGTCGGGTGGTTCCCCCGATGCGGGGGCGCGTGAGGATCACGCCCCCAACCCCCGGCTCCCGTCCGGCTCATGACCGGGCGGAAGCACGGGAAGTCTCAGCTCACTTGGCCAGGAGCGAGCGCAGCACGTACTGCATGATGCCGCCGTGCCGGTAGTAGTCGGCCTCGCCGGGCGTGTCGATGCGGACGACCGCGTCGAACTCGACATCGCCGGCCTTGACGTGCACGGTCCGCGGGATGCCGGTGCCCTTGTTGAGCTCTTCGACGCCCGTGATGTCGAACGTCTCCTCGCCCGTCAGGCCCAGCGCCTCGGCCGAGGCGCCCTCGGGGAACTGCAGCGGCAGCACGCCCATGCCGATGAGGTTGGAGCGGTGGATGCGCTCGTAGGACTCGGCGATGACGGCGCGCACGCCGAGCAGCGCGGTGCCCTTGGCGGCCCAGTCGCGCGAGGAGCCGGAGCCGTACTCCTTGCCGGCCAGCACGACCAGCGGGGTGCCGGCCGCGGCGTAGTTGACGGAGGCGTCGTAGATGAACGTCACGGGCGCGTCGGGCTGGGTGAAGTCGCGGGTGTAGCCGCCTTCGGTGCCGGGCGCGATCTGGTTGCGCAGGCGGATGTTGGCGAACGTGCCGCGGATCATCACCTCGTGGTTGCCGCGCCGCGAGCCGTAGGAGTTGAAGTCCTTGACCTCGACGCCGTTGGCCTGGAGGTACTGGGCGGCGGGGGTGCCGGGCTTGATGGAGCCGGCGGGCGAGATGTGGTCGGTGGTGACGGAGTCGCCGACCTTGACCAGGACGCGGGCGCCGTGGATGTCGGTGACAGGCTCGGGCTTCTCCGGCATGCCGTCGAAGTAGGGCGCCTTGCGCACGTAGGTGCTGTCGGGGTCCCATTCGAAGGTGTCGCCGGTGGGGATCGGCAGCGAGCGCCAGTGGTCGTCGCCCTTGAACACGTCGGCGTAGTCGCGCTCGAACATGTCGCGGCCGATCGAGGAGTTGACCACCGCAGCGATCTCCTCCGGCGAGGGCCAGATGTCGCGCAGGTAGACGGGCTTGCCGTCGTTGCCGAGGCCGAGCGGCTCGGTGTCGAGGTCGAGGTCCATGGTGCCGGCCAGGGCGTAGGCGACCACGAGCGGCGGCGAGGCCAGGTAGTTCATCTTGACGTCGGGGTTGATCCGGCCCTCGAAGTTGCGGTTGCCGGACAGGACCGCGGTGACGGCGAGGTCGTTGGCCTGGATGGCCTCGGAGATCTCCGGGAGGAGCGGGCCCGAGTTGCCGATGCAGGTGGTGCAGCCGTAGCCGACGAGGTTGAAGCCGATCTTGTCGAGGTACGGCTGGAGGCCGGAGCGCTCGAAGTAGCCGGTGACGACCTGCGAGCCGGGGGCCAGCGAGGTCTTCACCCACGGCTTGCGGGTCAGGCCCTTCTCGACGGCGTTGCGGGCGAGCAGGGCCGCGCCGAGCATGACGTACGGGTTGGAGGTGTTGGTGCACGAGGTGATCGCGGCGATGGAGACGATGCCGTGGTCGATCTCGAAGGTGGTGCCGTCGGCCAGCGTGACGGGCACCGGCTTGTGCGGCCGGCCGCCGTTGGCGCCGGCGTTGGAGGCGGGCGCGTCGGAGGCCGGGAAGGTCTCCTCGACGGCCTCGTCGACGCCGTCGCTCACGTAGTTCTGGACGTCGTGCCGCCAGGTGGCCTTGGCCTGCGACAGGACGATGCGGTCTTGGGGCCGCTTGGGGCCGGCGATCGACGGGACGACGGTGCCGAGGTCGAGCTCGATGTACTCGGAGAACTCGGGCTCGGGCGCCGACGGGTCGAGCCAGAGGCCCTGGGCCTTGGCGTACGCCTCGACGAGGGCGATCTGCTCCTCGGAGCGGCCGGTCAGGCGCAGGTAGTCGACGGTCTGGCCGTCGATGGGGAAGATCGCGCAGGTGGAGCCGAACTCGGGGCTCATGTTGCCGATCGTGGCCCGGTCGGCGAGCGGCACGGAGGAGACGCCCTCGCCGTAGAACTCGACGAACTTGCCGACGACGCCGTGCTTGCGCAGGATCTCGGTGATGGTGAGCACCAGGTCGGTGGCGGTGGCGCCGGCGGGCAGCTTGCCGCTGAGCTTGAAGCCGACCACGCGCGGGATGAGCATGGAGATCGGCTGGCCGAGCATCGCGGCCTCGGCCTCGATGCCGCCGACGCCCCAGCCGAGGACGCCGATGCCGTTCTCCATGGTGGTGTGGGAGTCGGTGCCGACGCAGGTGTCGGGGTAGGCCTTGCCGTCGCGGGTCATGACGACGCGGGCCAGGTGCTCGATGTTGACCTGGTGCACGATGCCGGTGCCGGGCGGCACGACCTTGAACTCGTCGAAGGCGGTCTGGCCCCAGCGCAGGAACTGGTAGCGCTCGCGGTTGCGCTCGTACTCGCGCTCGACGTTGCGCTGGAAGGCGTCGGGGTGGCCGAAGTAGTCGACGATGACCGAGTGGTCGATGACCATCTCGGCGGGCGCGAGCGGGTTGATCCGCGCGGGGTCGCCGCCGAGGTCGCGGACGGCCTCGCGCATGGTGGCCAGGTCGACCACGCAGGGCACGCCGGTGAAGTCCTGCATGATGACGCGGGCGGGCGTGAACTGGATCTCCACGCTCGGGGCCGCGTTCGGGTCCCACTCGCCCAGCGCACGGATGTGGTCGGCGGTGATGTTGGCGCCGTCCTCGGTGCGGAGGAGGTTCTCCAGCAGGATCTTCAGGCTGTACGGGAGGCGCGCGGAGCCCTCGACGGCGTCCAGCCGGAAGATCTCATATGACGCGTCGCCGACGCGGAGCGTGTCACGGCTGCCGAAGCTGTTCGCGGACACGGTGATTCGCCTCCTCCATAGACAGGTGTTCAGACAGAATCCTGCCGCACTGCGGGACCAGCCAGCACGTTAGGTAACCCTAACCACCTGGCCCGGCAGCAGGTGTCTCGACGTCAAGATATATCCAGAATATCTCGACATCAAGTTAAACCGGCGCCAGCCGCCAGAACAGCAACCCGATGATCGCCACCGACAGGATCGGCGCCAGGATCTTCTGCTCGAACTTCTTGCCCGTCTTGATGCCGATCTTCCACGGCAGCACGAACTTGGCCCCCAAAGGCCACAGCACCGGGCAGCCCCGCTCGGTCATGCAGTCGCCGACCACGTGGATGAAGCAGCCGACCGCCACGGCGAGCCCCAGCCAGGCGTATCCCACGTCGAGCGACATGAAGACGGCGTACAGCCCGGCGGTCATGCCGATGTTGACCATCATGGAGCCGATCTTGTTGCCCGGGATGCCGACGCCGATGGCGCGCAGGGCGAGCCCGATGAGCAGCACGACCATGATGTCGCGGCCGATCGGATAGGTCGTGGCCAGCCAGTGCGCCCCGAACCCGAGCGCCACCGCGAACGCCAGCGAGTGCGTGGCCCCGCGGTGGCCGCCGCTGATCCAGGAGACGAGCTTGCTCAGCGCCCACGTGATCGGCCCGAAGGTCTGGGCGATCGTGGCGCTGGGATGGTCGAGGTCGGGCAGCATCGCGGCGCCCGCGCAGATGATGGCCCCGGCGATCAGCTCGGCGGGGCTGAGCGCGGTGGCCATGATCCCCGTCTCGATGAAGCGGGAGGACTCGTTCAGCAGCGGCAGTGCCGCCAAGGGCGGAGCCAGCCCCAGCCAGGCGATGGCCCCGGTCATCGCGTGCGTGTGCCCCATCATGATCGGGACCCTACGGCAAAGAAGTCCTTTACGCGCCGAGGCATGCCGCGCGGCCACCGGGACAGGCCGGGAAAGTGCCCGCAAACGCAGACGAGGTCGTCTCCGCGGCGACAGCACCCCCCAG
Organism: [Actinomadura] parvosata subsp. kistnae; assembly: GCF_900323885.1. GTDB lineage: Bacteria > Actinomycetota > Actinomycetes > Streptosporangiales > Streptosporangiaceae > Nonomuraea > Nonomuraea composti. The sequence continues at coordinate 964,708 of NZ_OOHJ01000015.1, forward strand.
CCCTGCCGACGCGGAACGACCTCGTCTGCTGTGAATAACGACGCCCCTCCCGATCCTGTTCCCGGATTCCGCAACTTTTTCGTGATCTGGCTCACTCCCGCCCCACGCTTGCGAACGACACACTATCGATATATCTTTGACGCATCGAGAACAGATCGCGATATAGGAGGAAATCTCATGACGCACCACTTCGCAGCCAGCGGGCCAGGACCGTGGCCCGGCATGCACGAGTACAAGCGCGCGCTGCGCGAGACGCTCCACTCCATGACCGACGCCTTCGAGCACATGGGCGAGCAGTTCGGCGGGCGCGGGCGGGAGCGCGGCGGCGACCGGGGCGGCCCGCACGACCGGCGACATCGGGGCCGGAGGGGCGGGCCGGGCCCGTTCCCGTTCGACTTCGGGCGCGGCGGCCCGTTCGGCGGCCCCGGAGGGCCGTGGGGCGGCGGCCACCGCGGCTGGGGCGGGCGCGGCCGCAAGGCCAAGCGGGGCGACGTCCGCGCCGCGATCCTGGCCCTGCTCGCCGAGGAGCCGCGCAACGGCTACCAGATCATCCAGGAGATCGCCGAGCGCAGCGAGGGCGGCTGGAAGCCCAGCCCCGGCGCCGTCTACCCGGCGCTGCAGCAGCTCACCGACGAGGGCCTGGTCATCTCCGAGGAGAACGAGGGCCGCAAGACCTTCCGCCTCACCGAGGAGGGCCGCAACTACATCGAGGCGCACGCCGACGAGGTCCGCGCCCCGTGGGACGAGATGCGGCCCGACATCGACGACAACACCGCCGATCTCTGGCACATCGCCCGCCAGTCGGCCTTCGCGATGATGCAGGTTCTCCAGACCGGAAACGACGCACAAATCCGCGAAGCGCGTAAGACTCTGGTTGAGACCCGGCGCAAGCTGTACCAGATCCTGGCCGACGGCGACGAACCGGGCGAGGAGTGATCCATGGCCGGCGTCGCACCCGACGGTCGCCGGTTCGGGGAGAGTGAGGAGCCTGGCATGGACCGCAACGATCTCCGCATCGGCGACGCCGAGCGCGAGCACACGATGGCCGCCCTGCGCGAGCACTTCGCGCAGGGCCGCCTCACCCACGAGGAGCTCGACGAGCGCCTCGACCGCACCCTGCACGCCAAGACGGCCCGCGACCTCGCCCAGGTGACGGCCGACCTGCCGGGGGCGGGGCCGGCCTTCGAGGAGCCCGCCTCGCCGTACGGGATGGGCGACTGGCACGCCGCCATGCACGCGCAGCGGGCGCAGATGCAGGCGATGCGGCACGGGCAGCGGGCCCAGATGCACGCCATGCGCCACGCGCAGCGCGAGATGCACCGGGCCGCCTGGATGGCCAGGAGGCACGGGCACCGCCGCGGGCCGCACCCGATCCTGCCCTTCCTGGGCCTGCTGATGGTGATCGGCCTGATCGCGGGCGGCTTCGGGATCTTCAAGGTGCTGTTCGTGATCTGGCTGGGCGCGATGGTGTTCAGCCTGGTGCACCGGCGCTTCCACTACCGCGGCTGAGGGCCCCGCCCTGATCGTTTTTGGGCCTTGACCCCGTCAGGGGCTCATTTGATGATCTGGGGCGGGTCCTCGACGCGAAAGGGAAATCCGCATGGCCGAGCAGGGCACTCCGGTCCGTCTGTCGAATCCGTTCGCCGCCGTCGCGGGAGCCGGCGGCGTCGTCATGGACGTGCCGGAGTACCAAGCCGGGTTCGACCGCGACCACGCGGCCTGCACCGAGCCGATGTGGAAGCTGGAGCGCGCCCAGACCTTCTACGAGCCCGACGTGGCGAGCTGGCGGGCCATGATGGACGGCGACTGGGAGCGGTCGCTGGCCCTGATCGACGACCTGGCCGCGCCACTGGCCGACTACTTCCGCCGCTGCCAGCCCGTCAGACGCTTACGCGTGGTCGAGCTGCCGGTGACCCCGTACCTGCAGTGGGAGATGCACATCCTGGCGCTGCGCGCCGAGGCGGGCTCCCCCTGCCGGGTGGTGCCCGCCGCGCGCGTGGCCGACCTCGACCCGCTGCCCGAGCTGGTGATCTTCTCCCCGTCCCTGATGTACGAGGTCCTGTACGACGAGTACGGCGGCGGGCGCGGCGGCCGCCGGATCACCGATCGCGCGGTGGTCGAGCCCTGCCTGGACGCCGTCCGCGACCTGTTCGGCGAGGGCGAGGACGTCCGCGACTTCCACCGGCGCGAGATCGTGCCGCTGCCGCCGCCGGTGATCACCGACGAGATGCGGGCCGCGCTGCCCGCCTACGCGCACCGTACCGAGGAGTTCAGGTTCTGACCTCCTCGTTGAGGCATCTCAGGACCGGGAAGCGGGTCAGCGCGGCCGGGTCCAGCTCGCGCGCGGTGCGTACCTCGAAGACGGCGCTCTCGCCGGGCAGCAGCGTGACGAGCTGGTCGTCCACACTCGCGTCGGGGTCGAGCCGGTCGGGGAAGAGCGCCAGCTCGCGCAGCACGCTCGCCGCGGTGACCGTCACCCGGTAGCCGCCGGGCACGCGCTCCGCGTGGGCGTCGCAGGCGGCCGGCGGGTAGGCGACGGCGGTGTCCTCGGCGTAGCCACGCACCGTGGCCGCCCCGTCCAGCCGGGCGGTCAGCAGCTCGCGGGCGGGGTCGTCGGGGGTGGCCACCGAAGGCGGGAGCGCCACCCTGAGCACCGAGCGGGGCGCGGCGTGCACGGCGACGACCTCCTTGGCCAGCGGCCGGCCGTCGAGGCCGCGGCGTTCCAGGCGCAGCTCGCCCGTCCACGGCTCGCCGGTGTCGTTGACCAGGGCCGCCTCGCCGTCCTGGATCGTGATGAGCCGGTCGGCGTAGGCGCGGCGCAGCGCGTACCAGAGGGGTTTGCGCCGCCCGTCGCCGTCGACCGCCGACCACGACGTGACCGGCCAGCAGTCGTTGAGCTGCCAGACGATCGTGCCCATGCAGTGCGGCATGAGCGCCCTGAACCGCTCGATCCCGAACGCCATCGCGCGGGCCTGGTTGAGCTGCGTCAGGTAGTGCCAGTCGTCGAACGTCTCCGGCCGGGGCAGGTGGTCGCCGAGGCCGCGCAGCAGCTTGTCCTGCCCGTCCACGGCCTTCTGGTGGGAGGAGCCGGGGGTGAGCGGGTCGTCGGAGGAGGCGCGGCGCAGCGTGGCGTAGGCGGGCGGCCCCTGGAAGCCGAACTCGGCCACGAACCGGGGCCGGTAGGCGGCGTAGCGGAGGTAGTCCTCGCGGTTCCAGACGTCCCAGATGTGGATCGTGCCGCGGGCCGGGTCGTTCGGGGGCAGGTCGGGCGCGCCGGAGTAGGGGCTGCCCGGCCAGTACGGGCGGGTCGGGTCCAGCTCGGCCACGATCGACGGCAGCAGGTCGTGGTAGTAGCCCGCGCCCCAGCTACGGCCCGCGAGCTTGTCCTGCCAGCCCCAGTCGGCGTGGCCCTCCAGGTTCTCGTTGTTGCCGCACCACAGGACGAGGCTGGGGTGGGCGGCCAGCCGGGCGACGTGCTGCCTGGCCTCGGCCTCGACCTCGGAGCGCAGCGGCTCCTCCTCGGGGTAGGCGGCGCAGGCGAACGGGAAGTCCTGCCACACCAGCAGGCCGAGCTCGTCGGCCAGGGAGTAGAAGTCCTCCGACTCGTACAGGCCGCCGCCCCACACCCGCAGCAGGTTCACCCCGGCGGCGGTGGCCTGCGCGAACCGCTCGGCCAGGCGCTCCCGGGTGACGCGGGAGGGGAAGCAGTCGTCGGGGATCCAGTTGACGCCCCTGACGAACACGGGCACGCCGTTGATGATGATCCTGAACGCGTCGCGGTCCAGCTCGACGTCCCTGAAGCCGATCCGGCCGCGCCACTCCTGCTCCCCCAGCCGCACGGCCAGGTCGTAGAGCGGCTGCTCGCCGTGGCCGCGCGGCCACCACAGCTCGGGATCGGGGACGCGCAGCTCCACCACGCCCGCCTGCCCGTCCAGGCGCCGCTCGGCGGTGACGCCCCCGACGGTGACCACGATGGGCTCCTCGCTGGGGCGATCCAGCCGTACGTGCACCCGCACGTGCCCGTCGGCGCGGGCGAGCGGGCGCACCTCGGCCAGCCGGGCGCCCGACCAGCTCTCCAGCCCGATCGGCCGCCAGATGCCCGCCGTCACCAGGGTCGGGCCCCAGTCCCAGCCGAAGTTGCAGGCCATCTTGCGGATGAACGGGTACGGCTCGTCGTAGGCGCCGGGCCGCTCCCCCAGCTCCGCCCGCCGCGCCTCGGCGTAGGCGTAGGCCGAGGCGAAGCGCACGACGAGCTCGTTGGCGCCCTCGCGCAGCAGGTGGCGGACCGGGAAGCGGTAGGAGCGGTGCTGGTTGGCGGTCTCGCCGATCAGGACGCCGTTCAGCGTCACCGCCGCGACCGTGTCCAGGCCCTCGCACACCAGGTCGGTGTGCTCGTGCCCGTCCGGCTCCCAGGTGAACGAGGTGCGGTAGGTCCAGTCCGTACGGCCGATCCAGGCCAGCCGGTGCTCGTTGTCGTCCAGGTACGGATCCCCGATCGCCCCGGCCGCCAGCAGGTCGGTGTGCACGCAGCCCGGCACGCTCGCGGGGATCTCCCCCGTGCGCTCCGACGACAGGATCCAGCCGCTGTGCAGCGGACGGTGGTTCAAGAAGCTCTCCTCAACAGGTCTCGAGCCGGGCGCACGCGACGAAGTGCCCCGGCGTGGCCTCGTACAGGCCGCCGGAGCCGCCCTTGCGGTGGTACAGGCAGGTCTCGACGGGCACGGCGTCGTCCCAGGGCTCGTGCAGGCGCGGCACGGCCGACAGCAGCTCGCGCGTGTACGGATGCAGCGGATCGCCGAACACCGACCCGGTCGGCCCCATCTCCACGACGCCGCCCTTGCGCAGCACCACCGTGCGCTCGGCGAGGTAGTTGCCCAGCGACAGGTCGTGCGTGATGTAGAGCACGCTCAGGCCCCTGGCCTTCAGCTCAGCCAGCAGGTTGAGCACGTCGATGCGGGTGGAGGCGTCGAGCATGCTGGTGATCTCGTCGGCGACCAGCAGCTTGATGTCGAGCAGCAGCGCGCGGGCGATGAGCAGGCGCTGGAGCTGGCCGCCGCTGAGCTGGTGCGGGTACTTGCCGAGCACCTGCCCGGGGTTGAGCCGCACGTCGCGCAGGGCCGCCTCGACCCGCTCGGCCCACTGCGGCGCCGGCACCGACGCGTGGTACGTCTCCTTGATCATGGCGAAGACCCGGTCGGCCTTGAACACGGGGTTGAAGGAGCTGAACGGGTCCTGGAAGATGCCCTGGACGCGGCGGTAGTACTCCTTGCCCGGCTTGACCGGCAGGCCGTCGAAGGTGATCGAGCCGCTGGTGACCGGGTTCAGGCCGAGGATCATCCGGCCGATGGTGCTCTTGCCGCTGCCGCTCTCGCCGATCAGCGAGACGACCTCGCCCGGCACGACCTCGAAGGTCACGCCCTTGACGGCCGCGACGCGCCTGCCGCCGAAGGCGCCGACCCGGAATTCCTTGGTGACGTCGTGGAGCTTCAGCATCAGGCCTTCCAGCAGGCTACGTGGTGGTCGGGGGCGAGCTCGGCCACCGGCGGCTCCTCGGCGCACTGCTCGCCCGCGATCGGGCAGCGGTCGCGGAAGCGGCAGCCGGTGGGCGGGTTCAGCAGCGACGGCGGGCTGCCGGCGATGCCTTCCAGCCGGCGGTCGGCGTAGCGGACGCCGACCTCGGGCAGGGAGTCGAGCAGCAGCTTCGTGTACGGGTGCCGGGGCGCCTTGACGATCACGTCGGCGGGGGCCTTCTCGGCCAGCTTGCCCGCGTACATGACCATGATCGTGTCGGCGATGTGGTGGGTGAGCGCCAGGTCGTGGGTGACGAAGATCATGCTCTTGACGTAGCCGCTCTCGCGGAAGCCGAGCAGCGCGCGGGCCACCGCCTTCTGCGTGGAGACGTCGAGCGCGGAGGTGACCTCGTCGGCGATCAGCAGCGACGGGTCCAGCAGCGTGGAGATGACCATCACCATGCGCTGCTTCATCCCGCCCGACAGCTCGATCGGGTAGCGGTCGAGCACCTCGCGCGGCAGGCCGACCTGGGACATGCGGCGTTCGAGCTCTTCGAGGTCCGGGGTCGCGCCGCGCGAGCGCAGCAGCTCGGTGATCATCCGGCGGAGCTTGCGGGTGGGGTTGAGCGCGCTCATGGCGTACTGCGGGATGAGGGACACCTCGCGGAAGCGGACCTCGTTCATCGCGCGGTCGTCGCCGATGGGCAGCTCGCGGCCGTCGAGCACGACCGTGCCGCCCACGTGGCGCATGCGGCCGTCCATGCGGATGAGCGACTTGCCCAGCGTGCTCTTGCCGCAGCCCGACTCGCCGACCAGGCCCAGGATCTCGCCGTCGCGCAGCCCGAACGTCATGCCGTCGAGCGCGCGCACGTCCCCCTTGAGCGTCCTGTAGTACACCTTCAGCTCGCTGACCTGCAGACTCATGTCTCCCTCAGTTTCGGGTTGAAGACCTCGTCGAGCCCGACGTTGGCCACGTACAGGGCGCCCACGATGGCCGTGATGGCCGCGCCGGGCGGCACGAACCACCACCACAGGCCGAGCTGGAGCGCGCTCCACTGGTTGGCGTTCTGCAACATCAGGCCCAGCGAGACGCCCTCGGTGGGGCCGAGCCCGATGAAGTCGAGCGAAGAGGCGATCAGCACCGCGCCGCCGAACAGCAGGATGAACGTCATGAACAGGTAGGAGCTCATGTTCGGCGCGATCTCCTTGGCGATGATCCGCCCGGTGCCCGCGCCGCTCATCCTGGCCAGGTCCACGAACTCCCTCGTCCGCAGCGAGAACGTCTGCGCCCTGATCGCCCGCGCCGCCCACGGCCACTGCGTCAGCCCGATGAACAGGCCCTGCACGGCCACGCTGCGGATGCCCAGGTAGGCGTTGATGATCAGCAGCACGGCGAGCGTGGGGATGACCAGGATGACGTTGGTCAGCATGTTGAGGATCTCGTCCACGATCCCGCCCCGGTAGCCGGCGACGAACCCGACGACCATGCCGATGACCGCCGCGATGCCGCCGCCGATCACGCCGACCGCGAACGTGCTGCGCAGCCCGTGCACGAACTGCAGGAACACGTCCTGGCCGAACGTGGTGGTGCCGAACCAGTGCTCGGCCGACGGCGGGGTCATGGGCTTGGGGCCGTACTCGTTGGGCGCGCCCCCGAACAGCACGGGGCCGAGCAACCCCAGCAGGAGCAGCACGAGCACGATGCCGAAGCCGGCCATCAGCTTGCCGTTGCGCACCGCGAAGTAGAGCGCCTCGCGCCGGACGCCGGCCGGCTCCCGCGGCGCGACTTCCTGGAGTGTCGTCATGCCTGCGCACCCGCCATTCCCGCCCTGGTCCGCGGATCGACCACGACGTAGACGATGTCGATGATGAAGTTGGCGATCAGCACGCCGAGCACGATGAACAGGAACGTGCCCTGCAGCAGGAAGAAGTCCTTGTTCTGGATGGCCTTGAGGATGAGGCTGCCCAGGCCCGGATAGGCGAAGACGATCTCGGTGACCAGCGCGCCCGCCACCAGCACGCCCAGTTGCAGGGCCAGGCCGGTGATCTGGGGCAGCACGGCGTTGCGGAAGGCGTAGCGGCGGATCAGCCGGCTCGGCGCGCCCAGCGCCGACAGGTAGTTGGAGTAGTCCGACTCCAGCTCATAGATGATCATGTTGCGCATGCCGATCGCCCAGCCGCCCAGCGCCACCAGGAACAACGACAGGAACGGCAGCGTCCAGTGGTGCAGCAGGTCGAGCAGGAACGCCCCCGACCAGTTCGGGCGCATCGAGAAGCTGTAGCCGCCGGCCACCGGGAACCAGCCGAGTATCACGCCGAACGCCCAGGCCAGCAGCACGGCCAGCCACATGTACGGCATCGCGGTCAGCACGTAGCCCACCGGCAGCACGGTGTTGTCGAGCAGCTTGCGCCGGGCCGCGTACGCGCCGAACTGGTTGCCCACCACCCAGCTCAGCAGCACCGACGGGACGATCAGCGCCAGCGTGTACGGCACCGCCGTGGTGATCACGTCGCTGACCGGCGTCGGGAACAGCCAGATGCTGACCCCGAAGTCCCCCCGCAGCAGCGCGCCCCAGAAGTTGAGGTACTGCTGCCACAGCGGCTGGTCGAGCCCGAACAGGCTGGTGTAGTAGGCCCGCATGGCCTCCACGGCCTCGGGCTTGGTGACGTTGGCCCGCGCGACCATGCTGGCGACCGGGTCGCCCGGCATGAAGCGCGGGATCATCCAGTTGACCGTGACGGCGACGAAGAAGGTCAGTCCGTAGATGAGCAGTTTCCTACCGAAATAACGACGCACGTGTGTTGTCTCCGTGGAGGTCCCCCCGCCCCGGGGATACGCGGGGCGGAGGGATCGGGGGGTTGGTCCGGCCGGCTCGTCAGGAGGCCGCGGGCTGGAGCTGGGTGAGCGTCTCGAAGCCGCCGAGCTCGAGCCAGTTGCGCCACATCACGGCGCCGGTCTTCGGCGCGCTGCCGGCCGCGGCCGGCCAGTTCTTCCACACGGCGGTGCTCGACTGCGCCCAGAGGCCGTTGTACCAGAGCGGGATCACCGGCAGGTCGTCGAGATGGATCTGCTGGAGCTGGGAGATGATCTTCTGCATGCCCGCCGTGTCGTCGGTCTTGACCTGGTCGAGCTGCTGGACGAGCTCCCACGCCTTCTTGTTCTCGTAGCGGGCGAAGTTGACCGTGTTCTGCTGTTTCTGCACGGGGAGCTGGAACATGTACTCGTAGTAGGTGTACGGCGAGTTCGACAGCTGCCGCTCGTTGTTGATGAGCAGGTCGAAGTCGCCCTTGGCACGCCGCTCGACCAGCGCGTTGAAGTCGGGGAAGTCGGGCGTGATCTGGATGCCGGCGCTCTTCGCGCTGGCGGAGATCGACCGGGCCGACTCCATCCAGTCGGTCCAGCCCGACGGCACGATCAGCGACAGGCTGATCTTGGAGCCGTCCTTGTTCTCCACGAACCCGTCGCCGTCGGTGTCCTTGTACCCGGCGTCGGCCAGCAGCTTCTTGGCCTTGGCGGGGTCGAAGGCGAAGCCCTTGGCGGAGACCACGCCCTGGTCCACGTACTTGTCCCACTGCGGCAGCAGGCCGGTGGGGCTGGCGGCCTTGACGAGGTTGCCGTACACGCCCTCGACGATCTTCTTGACGTCCACGGAGGAGGCCAGCGCCTTGCGGAAGGCCGGGTCGTCCATCGGCTTCTTGGTGGTGTTGGGCACCAGCCACGCCGTGTTGGCCGACAGCATGTACGGGGGCTCGTTGTAGTACGTCGTCAGCCCGAAGTTGCCCTTGACCAGGTTGGCCACGCCGGGCAGGAAGTTGTTGCTGAGGTCCAGCCCCTTCTGCAGCAGCATGCCCATCGCGACCTCGTTGCTCGGGGTGGCGATGTCGACGATGTAGCGCGGCTTGGGCTCCATGTTCAGCGCCGTCTTGCCCCACCAGTCGTCGCGCCGCTGCAGGACCACGCGGTCCTGGTCCTTGCTCAGGAACTTGTACGCGCCCGTGCCCACCGGGTTCTCGTTGGTCCCGTCGAGCACCTCCTTCTCCGAGCGGCCCTTCCAGATGTGCTCGGGCACGATGGAGCGGCTGTAGAGGTTGAAGTCCCACTGCTGGTAGTTGGCCTTGGAGAAGGTGAACTTCACGGTCTGGTCGTCGACCGCCTCGACGCTCTTCAGCCAGTCCCACAGGTGGTGGTACGGGATGGTCTCCATCTTGCCGAGCTCGAAGGAGAAGACGACGTCCTTGGCGGTGAAGGGCTGGCCGTCGGCCCACTTGATCCCCTGGCGCAGCTTGACCTGGTACGTGGTGTCGTCGGTCCAGGAGCCGCTCTCGGCCAGCCAGCCGTTGAGCTTGGCCGCGTTGGGGTCGTAGTGGAACAGGGTCTCGTACACCAGGCCCTTGGTGCCGACCGCGGAGTCCCACTCCCTGATCGGGTTGAAGTTCGGCGGCGGGCCCCACTGGGTGCCGGTGGTGTAGAGCGTCTCGTTGCGCGGAAGCTGGTCGGGGTTGGCGCTGGCCGCCGCACCCTGGCTCTGCGGCTGGGAGGCCGGCGGGGTCGGCGTGGCTCCGCCGCCGGAGCAGGCCGCGGCGAGCAGGCCCGCCGCCACGAGCGGAATCATGATCCGAGCCCGGTTACGCATCGCTTCTCTCCTTCCTCCGCGCCCGGCGCGGAGGCTACGTACGCCTGTCAGACCCCCGATGGACCGGCCTTCCTGGGAGCGCTCCCAGAGCTGAGCGGAAACGTTCACCCCGTGCAGGCCGATGAAGGGATGCACTCTTGAGTAGACGGCAGACCGCGAAGAATCTGCTGAACCGGATAAGTACCGCGAACGTAAATTCCGCGTGTCCGCACAGTCAAGAGCCGTGACGCTTTCGATACGTCGCCCTGCGAGCGCTCTCAGCAGCTCCGGGGCTATCCGGTTCAGCCCCTGGCACGTGCCAACCTGGAGCCCTTGTCCCCCGTCCTCTTTCCGTCACATTCGCCACATACGTGAAGGAACTCGACGGTGAGACTCGCCTCCACGCTCGCGGCCCTGCTCGCCACCGCCGCGACGCTCGGCACGGCCCTGCCCGCCCAGGCCGCCGCCCCCGCCCTCCAGATCGTGAAGATCTCCTACGACTCGCCGGGGGCGGACCGGCGCTCCAACAGCTCGCTGAACGCCGAGTACATCATCCTGCTCAACACCACCGGCAAGGCCGTCGCCCTCGAAGGGTGGAGCGTGCGGGACAAGACCGGCTACACCTACGAGTTCGGCGCCGACGTGCTGCTGGGCGCCAAGAAGCGGATCACGCTGCGCACCGGGCAGGGCTCCGACGGGAGCGGCAGCGTGTACTGGAACCGCAAGCAGTACGTCTGGAACAACGACCAGGACACCGCTTACGTGCTCAACCGCAGTGGCAAGCTCGTCGACTCCTGCTCCTACAAGGCCCGCAGCACCTCGGCCTCCGTCACCTGCTGAATGCGAACGGCGCTCCCGGCGATCCCGGGAGCGCCGCCTCGGGATCACTCGCAGAGCGTGACGGTCTCCGCGTCGCACTTGTCGGTGCCGTCGCCGCCGTTCGCGCTGTCGAGGCCGTCGCCGCCGATCAGCACGTCGTCGCCCGCCAGGCCCGCGAGCCGGTCGTCGCCCGCCTCACCGGCCGCCAGGTCCGTGGCCGTCCCGCCGACGAACTGGTCCGCGCCCGCGCCGAGGACGACCCTCGACCGCAGTGTGGTCCGGTTGACCAGCGTGTCGTCGCCGGCGCCCGTGTCGGCCACGATGGTGGTGACGCCGTCGGCGTCGCAGACCGACACGTTCTTGGCGCTCGCCACGCAACCGGCGCCGGGGAACAGCAGGCCGCCGTCGTTCCTGACCACCAGCCTGCCGCCCACCTGGGTCACCGTGATGCCGTCGTCGGCGCCGTCCGCCGTGATCCGCAGCAGCGGCGCCGACACGCTCACGTCGGCGGCGGCGTGGGCCGGCCCCGCGACGACGAACAGCGAGGCCGCCACGGCGGCGCCCGCCGTCAGCGCGCGCACCCCGTGCCGGCGCAGCACGGTGGCTCTCGACCGTCGTTCCGTACTCATCTTTCCCCCTCGGATGTCAGGCCGCCGCGATCGGCGGCCGAAGATGAGTACAGCTCGGGGCGGGCGGGAGCTCAGTGCCGGAACGGACAGGCGTTCTGTGCGGTAGTGCCTGGTCGGTCAGATCAGAGCCAGCCCATCCGCTGCGCCGTGCGGATGGCCTCCAGCCGGTTTTGAGCGTTGAGCTTGGTCATGGCGCTGGACAGGTAGTTGCGTACGGTGCCCTCGGTCAGGTGCAGCTCACCGGCGATCCTGGAGATCGTGGCACCCTCCGCCGCCAGGCGCAGCGCGTCACGCTCGCGCTCGGTCAGTGGGCTGTCGCCGGCCGCCATCGCCGCCGCCGCCAGCTCCGCGTCGAGGTAACGCCCGCCGGCCTGGACCTTGCGGATGGCCATCGCCAGCTCCTCAGCCGAGGCGTCCTTGCCGAGGAAGCCGCTGACGCCCGCCGCCATCGCCCTGCGCAGGTAGCCGGGGCGGCCGAGGCTGGTCAGGATGACGATCTTGCACTGGGAGCTGATCTGCTCGGCCGCGCTCAGCCCGTCGATGCCGGGCATCTCGATGTCGAGCACGGCCACGTCCGGCCGGTGCTCGGCCACCGCGGCCACCACCTCGTCGCCCCTGCCCACCTGGGCGACGACCTCGATGCCGTCCTCCAGGTCGAGCAGCGCCGCGATGGCGCCGCGGATCAGGTGCTCGTCGTCGGCCAGCAGCACGCGGGTCGTCATGCGGGCACCGCCGCCCGCAGCAGGTACCGGCCGCCGGGCACGGGCTCGGCCTGAAGGGTGCCGCCCGCGGCGCGGACCCGCTGGGCGAGCCCCGCCAGACCGATCGGCGCGTGCTCGCCGACCGGCCCGCTGACCCCGTCGTTGGACATCTCCAGCACCCCGTTCTCGATCGTGATCGTGCAGCGTTCGGCCTTGCTGTGCTTGAGCACGTTGGTCGCGCCCTCGCGGACGACGGTGGCCAGCAGCGTCCTGGTCTCCGGCGGCAGCGAGCCCGTGTCGGCCCGCACCGTGCACCGCACGTCGGCCGCCTCCAGCACCGCCCGGACGCTGGCCAGCACCTCGTCGAGGTCGGTCGCGCGATAGTTCTGGACCACGGTGCGCACCTCGCGCAGCGAGCGCCTGGCCAGGTCGCGCACCTCGAACATCTCGGCCGCCGCCGCCTGCGCGTCGCGGCCCAGCGTGTGCTCGGCGTGCTCGGTCCGCGCCGCGACGTCGGCCAGGCTCTGCCCCAGCAGGTCGTTGAGGTCGCGGGCGAAGCGCAGCCGCTCCTCCGACACCGCCAGCCTGGCCAGCGCCTCCTCCCCGTCGTACGCCTCCTTGGCCAGCCGCCACAGCACCAGGTTCGCCCAGACCCCGCCGACGCTGATCGCCGTGAGCACGAACAGCACCGGGATCAGCGCGAAGACCACGTAGCCGGCCAGCCAGCCGGTCCACAGGCTCGCCGCCACGATCGAGGCGACGGACACGAGGGCGGCGGTGCGCTTGCGGACGAAGGCGGCCAGCAGCCCGAGCCACGTCGGCAGCAGCCACACCAGCGCGAACGCCGACCCCAGGAGCGTGATCGCGCCCGTGATCACCAGGATGGCGGTGGGCCGCCCGCCCCCTCGCACCGCGATGCCGAACGGCCGCAGGGCCAGCACGATGAAGACCGCGACGAGCACGGCCCCGGTCGCGACGAACGGCCACGGCACGCCCGCCTGCCAGCGCGCGTACAGGTCGATGAAGCCGAAAAGGGCGAACAGCACGATGATGTCGGTGCAGTAGATGATCAGCCAGCCGACCTTGGTCAGCTTCGACGCGTTACGCACCCGGTCGAACACCTTCACGCCGGCACCACCGCCCGCAGCAGGAACTCCCCGCCCGCCGTGGCCCCGGCGGAGAACGAGCCGCCCGCCGTCACCAGCCGCTCCGACAGGCCCCGCAGGCCGCTGCCGGGCGTCTCCTGCCGCCCCGTCACGCCGTCGTTGACCATCTCCAGCACGCCCCCGTCGATCCTGATCGCGCACCTCGTGGCCGTGCTGTGCTTGAGGATGTTCGTGCCGCCCTCGCGCACCGCCCACGCCAGCAGCGTCCTGGCCGCGTGGGACAGCTCGTCGGTCCTGGCCTCGATCGAGCAGCTCACCCCCGTCGCCGCCAGCGCGGCCCGCACCCGCTCCAGCTCCTCGTCCAGGTCGAGCAGCTGGTAGCCGTGCACCGCCTGCTGCACCTCGAACAGCGACTCGCCGGCCAGCTCGCGCACCGCGGCCATCTCGGCGGCGGCCCGCCCCGCGTCCTTCGTCGCCAGCTTGGCGGCCAGCTCGCTCTTCAGCGAGATGACCGACAGGCTGCGGCCCAGCAGGTCGTGCAGGTCACGGGCGAACCGCACGCGCTCTTCCGCCACGGCCAGCCGCGCCCTGGCCTCGCGGCTCTTGTGCGCGTCCCTGATCACCCACCAGAGCCAGCGCCACACCAGCATGGTCGCGATCAGCGCCAGCGACGTGAACGTCTCGGCCAGCAGGAAGCCCGGCAACGACGTGCCCGTCGTCGGCACGACGTACGCGGTGGTCAGCCCGACCACGAGCACGCCCAGCAGGGCCGTGCCCCACAACGGCAGATAGAGGGCGGCCAGCGACAGCCAGACCGCCGCGACGTCGATGTAATGGAAGCGCGGCTCGCCGCTCTCCGGCACGAGCACGACCAGCGCCACCGCGAGCACCCCCATGACCAGCAGCTTCGGGGTGGGCTTCGCACGGTGCTCGTACGCGTCGCGCATCACGAACGGGGCCAGCGCGAAGCAGGCCGTCAGCAGCGCCATGACGGCCACCGTGCGGGCGACCGGGATCGCGCGCTCCACCGCGTCGGTGACGAAGAAGATGCCGAACATGACGAACATGAGCCCGATGGAGGCGTCCATCCAGTGCACGAGGATCCTGCGCGCGGTTTCCGGCCGCGTCGCCATACGTCCTCCCCCTGCTGACGGAAACCTTCCCCGGTCAGCGGAATCCTATATTCAGGGAGAGCCGCGCCAAAGAATGCGCGATACGTGCGGATCTGGGATGACTCCGCGCAGTGACAGCCAGGCCAGGCCGTGGCGGGCGGCGTACCCGGCCAGGGTGCGGGCGTCGTGCGCGCTCAGGTCGCCCGCGCCCGCCAGCACCGGCGTCAGCGCGAGACGCCGCCACGCCGCGCCGGGCTCCGCCAGGCGCTGGGCGCGCGCCACCTGCCCGGCCGCGGCCCGCATCGACGCCGCCACCAGGCCCAGGCGGGCGCCTCGCGTGCCGCGCGGTTCGAGCGGCGCCAGCAGGTTGACGGTGCCCACCTCGGCGCCCGCCTCCTGGGTGGCCCGCAACATGGCGACGTCGCCGGGCGCCAGCCCGTCGCGCCGCAGCCGCAGCGTGAAGCTCACCTTCAGCCGCCGTACGCGCTGCAGCGCGTGGATGGCCCGCGCGCGGCGCAGCACCGCCGCCCGGTCGGCGCTGTCGCGCACCTCGAAGTCGACGGCGGCGGCGTCGAACGCGCCCACCACCCGGCGGTAGGCGGCGGCCAGGCCGCCGGGCTTCGTGCAGGTCGCGGCCAGCTCCTGCCCGCCCGGCCCGCCGAACACGGGCGCGACCTCGCCGCCCAGCGCCCGAAGCTCGCCGATCCGGCCCGCCACCGGGTTCCTGGCCGGGTCGAGCAGCCCGCCACGGCCACGGTCACCCGGCTCGGCGGGCCCTTCCGGCACGCGAGCGCCGGTGCGGTCGTCTCCGGGCTCGGAGTGAGTCGTTCGGTCGTCTTCCGGGTCGCCCAGGTGACCGTCTTCCGGGTCGGGCGGGTGGTCGGCTTCCGGGTCGGGTGTGTGGTCGGCGGTGAGGGTCCAGTCCGCGTGCTGGGGGCCGCTCCACCTGGGCGAGCAGCCGTCGCCGCCCGCGACCAGGTGGCCGAGCGCGTACCGGCGCACCCCCGTGCGGCGGGCCTGCGCGGGCAGGTCGAACGCGGGCTCGCGAGCGGTGTCCACGAACCGCACGAACCCGGCGGCCCGCTCCGGTAAGGGCGTCGGCACGGGCGTGGCGGACGGGCGCGCGGCCGGCGGGCGCGGCGGCGGCGCGGCGTCCGCCGGCAGCAGGCGCACCGCCGCGGCGGTGCCGGCGGCGAGCGCGAGCGCCCCGAGAACGGCTAGCGGGCGCGGGAGCAGACCCGGCTCCCTGTTGTGCCGAGGCATGGGCCACCCCGAGTGTCCGGTCGGCTACGTACGGCTCTGGCGGACGAACGTTAGCAAGCCCGCCCGGCGCGGCGCGGGCCTTTTCCGGTACGCGTCCGTTGTGTGCGGATAATGTGGACCATGAAGCTGAGGATCTTCACCGAGCCCCAGCAGGGCGCGACCTACGACGACCTGCTCGCCGTCGCCCAGGCCACCGAACGGCTGGGTTTCGACGCTTTCTTCCGGTCCGACCACTACCGGCGCATCGGCCCCGGTGACCAGGGCCCAGGCTCGACCGACGCGTGGATCACGCTTGCCGGGCTGGCCAGGGAGACCTCGCGGATCAGGCTGGGCACGCTGGTCTCGCCGGCCACGTTCCGGCTGCCGGGGCCGCTGGCGATCAGCGTGGCTCAGGTCGACCAGATGAGCGGCGGACGGGTGGAGCTGGGCTTCGGCACCGGCTGGTTCGACGCCGAGCACTCGGCGTACGGCATCCCGTTCCCGCCGGTGAACGAGCGCTTCGGCCGGTTCGAGGAGCAGCTGGAGATCCTGACCGGGTTGTGGACGGCGAAGGACACCTACTCCTTCGAGGGCAGCTACTACCGGCTGGCCGACTCCCCCGCGTTGCCCAAGCCCGCCCAGCAGCCGCGGCCGCCGGTGATCATCGGTGGCGTCGGGGCCAAGCGCACGCCTCGCCTGGCGGCCACGTACGCCGACGAGTACAACGTGCCGTTCCACCAGCCGGCCGACACCGGTGCGGCGTTCGACCGGGTGCGGGCGGCGTGCGAGGCGACCGGCCGTACCGTGCGGCTGTCGGCGGCCCAGACCACCGTGGTGGGCAAGGACCGCGCGGAGGTCGAGCGGCGCGCCACCGCCATCGGCGAGGACCCCGACCGGCTGCGCGAGACGGGGCTGGCGGGCACGCCGGCCGAGGTGCTGGAGAAGATCGGGACGTTCGCCGAGCTGGGCGCCGAGCGGCTCTACCTGCAGATCCTCGACCTCGGCGACCTGGAGCACCTGGAGCTGATCGCGGCCGAGGTCCTGCCGCACGTCTGACGACCGCGGCGGGCCGTCGCGCCCGGGTGATCGGCGGGCGTGATCGGCCCGGTGTCCGTCCCGGGTGATCGGCGCCGGTGATCGGCGCAGGTGATCGGCGCGGTTGGCGCGGGTCGGCGCGTAATCGGTTGGCGGCGCTTTGGCGGGTTACGGCAGACTTGGGGCGTGCTGCTGACGATCACGACCACCGCCAGGCCCGCCACCGACCTCGGCTTCCTCCTGCACAAGCATCCCGAGCGCGTGCAGGAGTTCAGCCAGTCGTTCGGCACGGCCACGGTGTTCTATCCGGAGGCGGGCGAGGAGCGCTGCACGGCGGCGCTCATGCTCGAGGTCGATCCGATCGCGCTGGTCAGGTCGCGCGGCAAGGGCTCTCCCGACTTCAGCCTGTCGCAGTACGTCAACGACCGCCCGTACGCGGCGTCGTCGCTGCTGGCCGTGGCGCTGGCCGACGTGTTCCGCACCGCGCGGGCGGGGCGGTGCAAGGCGCGGCCCGAGCTGCCCGGCACGCCGCTGCCGCTGGAGCTGCGGCTGCCCGCGCTGCCCTGCCGGGGCGGGCCCGAGCTGGCGCGGCGGCTGTTCGAGCCGCTCGGCTGGGAGGTGGACGCGCGGCCGGTGCCGCTGGACGAGGGCTTCCCCGAGTGGGGCGAGTCCCGCTATGTCGGGCTGACCCTGCGCGGCGACGTCCGTCTCTCCGACGCGCTCAACCACCTGTACGTGCTGCTGCCGGTCCTCGACGACGGCAAGCACTACTGGGTCGCGCCCGACGAGGTGGACAAGCTCATCAGGGCCGGCGAGGGCTGGCTGGGCGGCCACCCGGAGCGGGGCCTGATCACCCGGCGCTACCTGGGGCGGCGCTGGGCGCTGGCCCGTACGGCGCTGGCGCGGCTGGCCGAGCTGGGCGATGAGACCGAGGAGGAGCTGGAGCCGGCGGTGGAGGAGGACGCGCCCGCCGACGTGACGGCCGCCGACGAGGCCGCCGCCGCGGAGGCCGAGGCCGCCGCCGAGACAGCCACCGATGCCGCTGCCGAAGCCACCGCGGAAGCCACCGCGGAAGCCACCGCGGAAGCCGCCGAGGCCGCCGCTCAGGAGCAGGCGACCGGCTCCAGGTCCGAGCCGGAATCCGACCCCGAGCCCGAATCCGACCCCGAGCCCGAATCCGACCCGGAGTCGGAGCGGTCCCAGGTCAAGGCCAAGTCCAAGTCGCTGAGCGCCCTCCGCCGCGAGGCCATTCTCGCCAAGCTGGAGGAGCTGGGCGCGGTCAGCGTGATCGACCTCGGCTGCGGCCAGGGCGAGCTGGTCGGCGCGCTGCTGTCCAGGCCCAGGTTCGCGAAGGTCGGCGGCATGGACGTCTCGCCGATGGCGCTCACGATCGCCGCCCGCAAGCTGCGCCTGGAGCGCATGCCCGACGCCAAGCGCGCCCGGCTCACGCTGTTCCAGGGCGCGCTCACGTACACCGACAAGCGTCTGTCCGGCTACGACGCCGCGGTGCTCATGGAGGTGATCGAGCACGTGGACCCGCCGCGCCTGGACGCGCTGGAGCGGGTCGTGTTCGGCCGCGCCAAGCCGCGGCACGTGCTGGTCACCACCCCCAACATCGAGTACAACGTCCGCTACGAGTTCCTGACCGGGCTGCGGCACCCCGACCACCGCTTCGAGTGGACCAGGGCCGAGTTCGCCGGCTGGGCCACGCGGGTGGCCGCCCGGTACGGCTACCAGGTCGCCTTCGCCCCGGTCGGCGACGACGACCCCGAGGTCGGCCCGCCGACCCAGATGGGAGTGTTCACCCGTGATCAGCGTTCCTGAGCTCTCCCTCGTGGTGCTCGTCGGCGTGTCGGGCAGCGGCAAGTCCACGTTCGCGCGCCGGCACTTCAAGCCCACGCAGGTCATCTCCTCCGACTTCTGCCGGGGTCTGGTCGCCGACGACGAGAACGACCAGGCGGCCACGCCGGCGGCGTTCGACCTGCTGCATCACATCGTCGGCGTGCGGCTGGCCAGGGGCCTGTTCACGGTGGTCGACGCCACGAACGTGCAGTACGCGGCCCGCAAGAGCCTGATCGACCTGGCCAGGCGGCACGACGTGCTGGCCGACGCGATCGTCCTCGACGTGCCGGAGGAGGTGGCGATCGAGCGCAACGCCGCCCGCCCCGACCGCGACTTCGGCCCCGGCGTGGTGATCAGGCAGCGCAAGGACCTGCGGCGCTCGCTCGCCAAGATCGCGAATGACGGCTTCCGCCGGGTGCACGTGCTGCGCGGCCTGGAGGAGATCGAGGCCGCCACGATCACGTACGAGAAGGCGTGGTCCGACAAGACGGAGCTGACGGGCCCGTTCGACATCATCGGCGACGTGCACGGCTGCCGCTCGGAGCTGGAGACGCTGCTGCGCGAGCTGGGCTGGGAGGGGCTGCGGCACCCCGAGGGGCGGACGGCGGTGTTCGTCGGCGACCTGGTGGACCGCGGCCCCGACACGCCGGGCGTGCTGCGCCTGGTCATGGACATGGTGGAGGCGGGCACCGCGATCTGCGTGTCCGGCAACCACGAGCAGAAGCTGGTGCGGGCGCTGAACGGCCGCAAGGTGAAGGTCGCGCACGGGCTGCAGGAGTCGCTCGACCAGCTTGCCGCGCAGCCGCCCGAGTTCGTGGAGCGGGCCAGGGCGTTCATGGACGGCCTGCTCAGCCACTACCGGCTGGACGGCGGCCGGCTCGTGGTCGCGCACGCGGGGCTCAAGGAGGAGTACCACGGCCGCGCCTCCGGCCGGGTGCGCTCGTTCGCGCTGTACGGTGACACGACGGGCGAGACCGACGAGTACGGCCTGCCGGTCCGCTACCCGTGGGCCGACGAGTACCGCGGCCGGGCCATGGTCGTCTACGGTCACACTCCGACGACCCGTCCCGAATGGGTGAACAACACGATCTGCCTCGACACCGGCGTGGTGTTCGGCGGGCACCTGACCGCGTTGCGCTACCCGGAGCGGCAGCTCGTCCAGGTTCCGGCGGAGAAGGTGTGGTACGAGCCGGTCAAGCCGCTGGCGGAGGCCGGCGGCCGCGACCCGGGCATGCTGGACATCAACGACGTGATCGGCACCCGGCACGTGGAGACGAGGTTCGGCTCGCGGGTCAAGATCATGGAGCAGAACGCCGCCGCCGCGCTGGAGGTCATGAGCCGCTTCGCGGTGGACCCGCGCTGGCTGGTGTACCTGCCGCCGACCATGGCCCCGCCGGAGACCTCCCGGCTCGACGGTTACCTGGAGCATCCGCACGAGGCGTTCGAGGAGTTCGCCGCGGCGGGGGTGCGCGAGGTGGTGTGCGAGGAGAAGCACATGGGCTCGCGGGCCGTGGCCGTGCTGTGCCGTACGCCGGAGGTGGCCGCGGCCAGGTTCGGGGTGGACGACGGCAGCACCGGCGCGCTCTACACCCGTACCGGGCGGCCGTTCTTCGCCGACACGGCGCCGCTCGTGGAGCGGCTGCGGGAGGCGTGCGCGCCGCTGTGGGCGGAGCTGGGCTCCGACTGGGTGGTGCTCGACTGCGAGCTGCTGCCCTGGTCGGCGAAGGCCGGGGAGCTGATCAGGTCGCAGTACGCCTCCGTGGGGGCGGCCGCCCGGGCGTCGTTGCCCGAGGCGGTCGCGGCCCTGGAGGCGGCGGCCGGGCGCGGCCTGGGTGTGAGCGAGCTGATCGACCGCACCCGACGCCGCTCGCAGAACGCTGCCCTGTTCCGCGACGCTTATGCCCGCTACTGCTGGCCCGTCGACGGGCTGGAGGGCATCCGGGTGGCGCCGTTCCAGATCCTCGCCTGCGAGGGGCGGGCCACGGCGCTGGAGCCGCACGCCTGGCACCTGTCCACGCTGGCCCTGCTCGACTCGCCGCTCATCACCCAGACGCGGCACGTCTTCGTCACGCTGGACTCGCCGGAGTCCAGGGCCGCGGCGACCGCGTGGTGGGAGTCGATGACGGCCGACGGCGGCGAGGGCATGGTGGTCAAGCCGGCCTCGCACGTGCCCGGCCGGGTGCAGCCCGGGGTCAAGGTGCGCGGGCGCGAGTACCTGCGCATCATCTACGGCCCCGACTACACCGAGTCGCTGGACGTGCTGCGGCGCCGCTTCCTCGGCAAGAAGCGGTCGCTGGCGCTGCGCGAGTACGTCCTCGGCCTGGAGGCGCTGTCGCGGCTGGCCGACGGCGAGGCGGGCTGGCGGGTGCACGAGCCGGTCTTCGCCGTGCTCGCCCTGGAGTCGGAGCCGGTGGACCCGAGACTCTGACCTCCCTTCCCCCGGTGGCCCCCGGGTGGGCACCGGGGGAATAGGTGGGTGGCCGGCGGGTAGTTGGCCGACCATTCGGGAGGTAACCGCATGGCTACGCAGTACACCCACCATGAGCACCTCGGGCATGTCGTCTTCATCACGGCGGCCGCCGCCATCGGCGGTTTCCTGTTCGGCTACGACAGCTCCGTCATCAACGGCGCGGTGGTCGGCATCCAGAAACACTTCCAGGTGGGCTCGTTCGAGACCGGTTTCGTCGTGGCCATCGCGCTGCTCGGCTCCGCCGTGGGCGCCTGGGCGGGGGGCGGGCTGGCCGACCGGTGGGGGCGTACGCGGTCGATGCAGGTCGCGGCGGTGCTGTTCGCGATCAGCTCGATCGGGCAGATGCTGCCGTTCGCGGTCTGGGACCTGGCGCTGTGGCGGGTCGTCGCGGGCTTCGCGATCGGCATGGCGTCGGTGCTCGGCCCCGCCTACATCGCCGAGGTCGCCCCGCCCGCCTACCGGGGGCGGCTGGGATCGTTCCAGCAGCTCGCGATCGTGCTCGGGATCGCGGTGTCGCAGCTCGTCAACTACGTGATCGCGCGCCTGGCCGGCGGGAACGTCAACAACGAGCTGTGGGGGCTGCAGGCGTGGCAGTGGATGCTGGGCGCCTGCGTCGTGCCGGCCCTGCTGTTCCTGCTGTTCGCCTCCACGATCCCCGAGTCGCCGCGCTACCTCGTCATGTCGGGCAAGACGCGGCGGGCGCGCGAGGTGCTGGCCGAGATCGAGGGCGACGACGTGGACCTCGACAACCGGATCACGGAGATCCAGCACGTCCTGCGCACCGAACGGGTGCCCGGGCTGAAGGACCTGCGCGGCTCCGCGATGGGGCTGCTGCCGATCGTGTGGATCGGCATCGTGCTGTCGGTGTTCCAGCAGTTCGTCGGCATCAACGTGATCTTCTACTACTCGTCCGTGTTGTGGCAGTCCGTCGGCATCAACCAGAGCGACTCCCTGCTGATCAGCTTCTCCAGCTCGATCATCAACATCGTGGGCACGTTCATCGCGATCTCCCTGGTCGACCGGATCGGCCGCAAGCCGCTGCTCCTCATCGGCTCGGCCGGCATGGCGGTCGCGCTGGCCACGGCCGCGTGGGCGTTCAGCTTCGCCGGCGGCGCCGGCGAGTCGGTCTCGCTGCCCGGCCCGCAGGGCGCGATCGCGCTGATCGCGGCCAACGTGTTCGTGCTGTTCTTCGCGCTGTCGTGGGGCGTGGTCGTCTGGGTGCTGCTCGGCGAGATCTTCCCCAACCGCATCCGCGCCGCCGCCCTCGGCGTCGCCGCCGCCGCGCAGTGGATCGCCAACTGGCTGATCACCGTGTCGTTCCCGGCCCTCGCGGAGTGGAACCTGCCGATCACGTACGCCATGTACGCGCTGTTCGCGCTGCTGTCCTTCATCTTCGTCACCAAGTGGGTCAAGGAGACCAAGGGCCGCAAACTCGAAGAGATGGGCTGATGACCGGCTCGATCGGCTGCTGATCCCCGGGGTTGATCGGGTGCTGGTCACCCCCGGCCATCGGTTACCCTCCGGGGCGTGATCGACGACGTCCTCGGCCCCTCGCTCGACGTGCTGTTCTGCGGCATCAACCCCGGCCTCATGTCCGAGGCCACCGGCCACCACTTCGCCCGCCCCGGCAACCGCTTCTGGCCGGCGCTGCACCTGTCCGGCTTCACGCCGCGCCTCCTGTCGCCGGCCGAGCAGCACCTGCTCCCCTCGTACGGGCTGGGCATCACCAACATCGTGCCCCGCGCCAGCGCCAAGGCGTCGGAGCTGACCAGGGAGGAGCTGGAGGCGGGCGGGGCGGCCCTGGCCGCCAAGGTCGCCTCCCTTGCGCCGAAGGTGCTGGCCGTGCTCGGCATCTCCGCCTACCGCACCGCCTTCGCCCGCCCCAAGGCGGTCATCGGGCCGCAGCCGGAGAGGGTGGGCGGGGTGCGCGTGTGGGTGCTGCCGAACCCGAGCGGCCTGAACGCCCACTGGACGGTGGCCACGATCGCCGAGGAGATGGGGCGCCTGCGCTCGTCCCTTTGAGGCCACCGGCGGCCCCGCGCGTGGTGGAATGGCCGGTGATGATCGGACATCTCGTGCTCGCGGGGCTGCTGTCCCTCAGCTGCCTGCCCGCCCATGCGGGCCCGCCGCACGAGGCGCGAACTGCCCCTCTGCAGGCGGCGCGGCCTGCCTCGCTGCACGTGATGACGTGGAACGTCTGCGCGGGCACCTACAGCAGCTGCCCGCTCTTCCGCCGCACCACCGCCGAGCTGGCCTGGCACGTCGCCGTGCTGGCCACGCAGGCGGACGTGATCTTCCTCCAGGAGTTCTGCTCGGGCGCGGACGCCGACCTGGAGCGGGAGCTGGAGGCGCGCACCGGCCGGGCCTGGAGCGTGGGGTCGGCCGGGTTCGCCCACCCGGACGGCTCGCCGTACCAGTGCGCGCCCGACCGGAACGGCCGGGCGCGCGGGGTGCAGAGCGTCACCCTCGCCGTCGCCGGCCAGGACGTCCGCTTCGAGACGCACGCTCTGACCACTCCCCCATGGGGTCTGCGCAGGAACGCGATCTGCACGGCCGGCCGCACGTTCTGCACCGCGCACCTCTCGTCCGGCTCCCCGTACGACGACCGCCAGAAGGGCGCCCCCTACCGGCACAAGCAGCTCGGCGAGCTGCTGAAGCTCGCCCGGGGTGTCGTCGGGGGCGACCTCAACCTCGTGCCGCGCGCCGCCTCCGCCGCCTACCGGGGGCGCGACGAGTGCGACCCGCGCGACCGCTGGACCTACGTCACCAAGAAGCGGAAGATCGACTACGTGTTCGCGGGCCCGGGCCGCGTGCGGCACTGCTTCGTCGACCACGCCAGGAAACGCTGGTCGGACCACGTGCCGGTGCACGCGTGGGTGGCGCGGTAGTTCTCGCTGGTCCCGTGCCGCTCAGCCCCGGCTCCCGGCCTGCGCCGGAGCGCGGGCGGTCTGGAACGTGTTGCGGTAGGACTGCGGCGAGACCCCGATGACCGCGTGCATGTGCTGCCGCAGCGACGCCGCCGTCCCGAACCCGACCCGTCCGGCGATCACCTCCACCGGCAGATCGCTCGACTCCAGCAGCTCCCGCGCCCGCGCCACCCGCTGCTGGATCAGCCACCGCCCGGGGCTCATGCCGACTTCGTCCCGGAACCGCCGGGCGAACGTGCGCAGGCTCATCCGGGCGTGCCGGGCCAGATCGGTCAGCGTCAGCGGCTCGTCGAGCCGGGCGAGCGCCCACTCGCGGGTGGCCGCCGTGCCGGCCGACGACGGCTCCGGCACCGGCTGCTCGATGTACTGCGCCTGCCCGCCGTCCCGCCACGGCGGCACCACGCACTTGCGGGCGACGTGGTTGGCCACCTGGCTGCCGTGGTCCTTGCGGACGAGGTGCAGGCACACGTCCACGCCGGACGCGGCCCCGGCCGAGGTGAGCACGTCGCCGTTGTCCACGAACAGCACGTTCGGGTCGAGGGCCACGCGCGGGAACAGCTCGCGGAACCGGGGCGCCAGCGTCCAGTGCGTGGTGGCGGGGCGCCCGTCGAGCAGCCCGGCGGCGGCGAGGGTGAAGGCGCCGGTGCAGATGGAGACGATGCGCGCGCCGGCCGGGATCAGCGCGAGCGCGTCCGCCACCGGCGCGGGCAGCTCGGCCGTGTCAGGGGCCGACGAGTACGGCGGGATCACCACCGTGTCCGCCTCGGCCAGCGCCTCCGGCCCCCGATCCACCATGATCGTGAAGTCGGCGCTGGTGCGCACGGGCCGCCCGTCGACGGTGCAGGTCACCACTTCGTACAGGTCGTGCGCGATGCCGAACACCCGCTGCGGGATGCCGAGCTCGAACGGGTAGACCCCGTCCAGCGCGAGGACGACGACTCGATGCATGGCCGGATTCTATCGATGGATGGCATTCATGCCACTCCCGCCGATGAGCCGCACCCGGCAGGCTGAAGAGCCATGACCGACACCATGCGCGCGATCAGCCAGGACGTTCTCGGCGGCCCCGAAGTGCTCAAGGAGATCCGGCTGCCCAAGCCGGAGGCCGGGCTGAGCGAACTTCTCGTCCGCGTCCACGCCGCCGGCCTCAACCCGACAGACTGGAAACACCGCGGCGTCCCGGGGCTCTTCCTCGGGGAGCCGCCGTTCGTCCTCGGCTGGGACGTCTCCGGCGTCGTCGAGGCGACGGGTCCGGGCGTCACCCTGTTCAAGCCGGGCGACGAGGTGTTCGGCATGCTGCCGTACCCGCACGGAGCCGGCTCCCACGCCGAGTACGTCACCGGCCCCGCCCGCGCCTTCGCCCGCAAGCCCGCCACCCTCGACCACGTCCAGGCCGGCGCCCTGCCGCTGGCCGCCCTCACCGCCTGGCAGGCCCTGGTGGACACCGCCCGCATCGAGCCCGGCCAGCGGGTGCTGATCCACGCCGCGGCCGGCGGCGTCGGCCACCTCGCCGTACAGATCGCCAAGACGCGCGGCGCGTACGTCATCGGCACCGCCAGCGCCCCGAAGCACGACTTCGTCCGCTCCGTGGGCGCCGACGAGGTCATCGACTACCGCGCCACCGACGTCACGGAAGCCGTCCGTGACGCGGACGTCGTCCTGGACGCCCAGGGCAGCGAGCACGCCCGCCGCTCCCTGCGCAGCCTGCGCCCCGGCGGCCTGCTCGTCTCCCTCCGCCTCGATCCCGGCATGACGGCACTCACCGAGGAGGCGGCCCGCCTCGGTGTCAGAGCGGAGGTCATGCTGGTGGAGGCCGATCATGCCGGGATGCGGGCCATCGCCGAGCTCGCCGCCGACGGCCGGCTGCGGGCCGAGATCGCGGGGACGTTCGAGCTGGCGGACGCGGCCAAGGCCCATGCGATGGGCGACACGGGGAGGACGGCGGGCAAGCTGGTGCTCACCGTGGAGTGAGCGTCATCCGCCGCCGGGGATCACCTGGCGGCGAAGTCCTGCGTCCAGTAGAGCGTGCCCGAGGAGTCCTTGGCCACGCCGACGCCGATGAGGTTGTACTTGCAGTTCATGATGTTGGCCCGGTGCCCGGAGCTGTTCATCCACGACTGCATGACCTGCGCCGGGGTGCGCTGGCCCTTGGCGATGTTCTCCGCCCAGCCGGAGCCTCCGGTGAAGCCGGCGGCCCTGATGCGGTCCATGAAGGAGCGGCCGTCCTGCGAGGTGTGGCTGAAGTAGCCCTTCGCCGCCATGTCCGCCGAGTGACCGAAGGCCGCCGTGCGCAGTTGCGGGTCGTGCGCGAGGGCAGAGCAGCCACCCTTGGCTCGCTCCTCGTTGACCAGCCGCACGACCTCGTTCTCCTCGGCCGTGCCCACGCTGCCGCCGCCGGACGGTGCCGACGTGGTGGGGCTCGGCGCGGGCGAGGAGGGGCTGGGCGCGGGCGACGTCGGGGTCGGCGACGGCGTCGGCGACGTGGCGGTCGGGCTGGGGGTGGGCGTGCCGCTGCCCGGCGTGCAGGTCAGCCTGACCGCCCTGGACTTGACGGGCCGGCCCCGGTAGTCGGTGGCGGTCGCGTAGTAGGTGCCGGGCTCACACGCGAGCGTGAGCGTGAGGCGCCCCTTCCTGCTGGCGCCACTCTTGACGACCGGATCCTTGCCGGGCACGGCCCGCAGGATGCGGATGCGCAGCAGCGCGGAGTTCGAGCAGCCACGGCGGGCGGCCCACGTCTCGATCTTCAGCGTGTCGCTCACCTGTGGCTTCGCCACACTCACGCGACACCGCGCCGCCTCCGACGCCGCGGCGGCCTGCGTCGCGCTTAACGGCGCGGCGATCGCGGCCAGGCTGGCGGCTGCGGCGAGTACCCCAAGGGGTCTACGCATAGGGGGTTTCCTCCAGTTGCGGTAGACGCTGGATGGCTCCGCATTCTGTCGGGACCGATACCGATTTGTCATCTAAAACGGGAGATTTCCCTAAGGCGGAAGTAAACCAAAGTGATCGCTGAGGCGTCTGCGCAGGCCAACCGCCCTTCCTCCGGCCTGAATCGGGGACGCCCGAAACCTCCATAGGACCGCGCGAACCGCCCCAGCTCCCCCGGAGATCGCCGGCGCGCACCGTCGCGCCTCTCACTGGTAAGCTCCGACTGGAACGGCCGGTAGCCGTCGTCGCTCGCACCGTGGAACGATCCGGGCGAGCGACCAAAGCCTCCGCAGGCACATCCCGCTCGCGTTCGAGGCTCCGTCAGAGACGCCGGGTCAGAGGCGTTCGCATTCCAGCCCCCTCCGCGCATCACGCCGGCGAGGTCAGGCAGCACCTCCATGCCTTCATTCGGGCCTCACGGCGCCGTCACCACACCCACATCTCCTCCCACCGAAGGAGCGGTCCCATGAAGCGCTACGTCCTGACCGGCACCCCGGGAGCCGGCAAGACGGCGATCCTGCGCCGGCTGGAGCTCGACGGCCACACCGTCGTCGAGGAGGCGGCCACCGACGTCATCGCGCTGCGCCACGCCGAGGGCGACGAGGAGCCGTGGGCGAGCCCGTCCTTCGTGACGGACGTCGTCACCCTGCAGCGCCGCCGCCAGGAACGCGCCGCCGCCCTCCCCGGCGACGTGCAGTTCTACGACCGCTCGCCCCTCTGCACTTACGCCCTGGCCACCTACCTCGGCCACCCCGTCCCGGACGCCCTGACCCACGAGCTGGAACGCATCAAGGAGCAACGCGTCTATGAGCGGACGGTCCTGTTCGTGTGCAGCCCCGGCTTCGTCACCCCGACCGCCGCGCGCCGGATCACGTACGAGGAGGCGCTCCGCTTCGAACGCATCCACCGTGACACCTACACCGCGTTCGGCTACGACTGCGTCCCGATCCCCACGGGACCACTGACCGACAGGGTGGCGACGGTGGCGGCGCGACTCGGGACCGCTCCATGACCACCGCCGCCCCACGACGGAGGCCCCGTTCGACTGATCGTTCACGCCACCGTCATCCGCTTCTGTCATGATCCACTGGATCTCGTCACAGCAACAGGAGCAGAATGACCGCGTTAGCGCGCCGTGCGGCCCGTACCGTCCTCACGATCGGACTGGCCACCGCGACGATCTGGACGGCGGGCGCCCCGTCGCAGGCCGCCACCTCAGCCACCATCGCAGCCGCCACCCCTGCCGCGACCTCAGCCATCACCCCCGCCGCCGTCTCGGTGGACTTCACCAAGCCGATCCGCGCCCTCTCCCCCACCGACTACGGCATCGGCATCACCGGTTACGGCAGCGGCTCGTACATCACGAACGACCCCCGGCACCGCGAGCTCCTCACCGATCTCGCGCCGGGCCGGATGCGCATCGAGCTGCACTACGAACGCCCCGGCGACCACACCAGCCCCATCGTCTGCGGCGGCTACAAGTGCGACACGACGGTCACCGGTGACGCCTGGATCGCGGCGATCCGGGACCTCGGCGCGGAGCCGGTGGTCATCCTCCAGGTGGACGGCCGCCAGAGCGCCGAGGTGAACCGCGCCGACGCCGTCGCCCTCTATCGCCACTTCGCCGCCTCCGGCACGCCGGTGCGGCGCTTCATCCTGGGCAACGAGCTGAACTGCGCCTGCACCCCGGAGAAGCCCGAGATGCCGGCCACCGAGTACAGCGCCCGCTTCAACCTGATCGCCGACGCCCTGAACGCGGAGGACCCGCAGGTGACCGTCGGCGGCCCCGCCACGGCCTGGAACGATCACTCCTACATCAGGACGTTCCTGGAGGGCTCCGGCGACCGGGTCGACTTCCTCGACTACCACGACTACGGCAACGGCAGCGAGACCGTCTCCGACGCGGACCTGCTGACCACCGTCGTCCGCGCGTACGAGACGGATCTGAAGGCGGTGAGCGCGCTGGCGGAGTCGGTGCTCGGGCGCAGGATCGACATCCAGATCGGCGAGTTCAACTCCGACTACGACGACCCGGGCGGCGCGCGCACGCTCACCCACTTCAACACGCTGTGGGGCGCCGCCGCGCTGGGCCGGATCCTGCACGCGGGCGCCGCCGCCTACCAGTACGGCGACAAGAACGGCCAGCTCGGCCTGACCAGCACGAACGGCGAGGGCGGCATCCCGCGCAGCGAGCCGCTGCCGATCTACCACGGCATCGGCATGTTCACCGGCGAGGGCCGGTTCCGCCCGTTCGGCACGACCATGGTCGAGGCCACGGCGGACACCCCGCTCCTGCACACGTTCGCCTCGGACGGGGCCAAGAACGTCGTCCTCGTCAACACCGCCACCGAGCCCCTGGAGACCACGCTCACCTTCACCGGCCTGACGGCGGGCACGGCAGCGGCATGGCAGAGCACCGCCACCGAGTGGACCCCGCACCACACCGCCACGACCCCCATCACGGCCGGCAAGACCACCCTCACCCTCCCCGCCCGCTCGGTCACGACGCTGGTCATCCAGGAGCAGGGCCTGTCCGCCACCTACTTCGACAACGCCGACCTGACTGCCCCGAAGCTCACCCGCGTCGACCCCGGCGTGAACTTCGACTGGGGCTCCGGCACCCCGGATCCCGCCATCGCCCCCGACACCTTCAGCGTCCGCTGGACCGGCAAGGTGATCGCCGACCGCGCGGAGACGTACACGTTCATCACGACCAGCGACGACGGCGTGCGCCTGTGGGTGGACGGCACCCTCGTGGTGGACGCCTGGACCGACCACTCGAAACGCGATGACAGCGGCCAGATCGCGCTGACGGCCGGCCCGCACGCCATCAGGATGGAGTTCTACGACAGCGGCTACGACGCGATCGCCCAGCTCCACTGGTCGAGCCCGTCGATCCAGCGCCAGCTCGTCCCGGCGGCGAAGCTGCTGACGGGGTGAGGTGAACGGTGTCCGCGCGGGCATCTTCTGCCCGCGGCCCTTTGAAACAACTCGCCGGAGTTTGACTGCATGACACTATGATGGTGTCATATAGTCATGCTCTATAGCACGCCGCGCCTGGACAAGGCGGATCTGCAGGCCCTTGAGGACATCGAGCGCATGCGGCATGACCTACGCTTGCATCTGCGCCCTCAGGCGCGGTGGACGAAACAACTCCGCAGGAGCCTCACCGCAAGGGCGATCGTCGGCTCCAACACGATCGAGGGATATGCGGCTTCCGTCGACGACGTCGAAGCGCTCATGGCCGGCGAAGAACCACTGGAGTCCAGCGAGAGCACCCGCAGAGAGCTGGAAGGTTACCAGCGAGCCATGACCTACATCCAAGGCTTGGCCGATGCCGGCGAACAATTCCGCTATGACCTCGGCCTGCTGAACGGGCTCCACTTCATGATCCAGGAACCCCACACGAACAAACGCCCAGGACGCCTCCGCCAAGGGCCCGTCTACGTCACCAGCCCCGACGATCCCGCCTTCCCCGCCTACACCGGACCGGACCCCGAATCGGTGCCGGGCCTGATGAATGAGCTGGTCGAATGGCTGAACGAGGGAGACCTGGACGCGCCGGTGCACGTCCGAGCCTCCATGGCGCACCTCAACCTGGTGAAGATCCACCCGTGGGCGGACGGCAACGGCCGCATGTCCCGGGCTCTGTCCACGTTGGTGTTCGCGCGCGAGGCCGTGCTGCCCGCCGAGTTCTCCTCGATCGAGGAATGGCTCGGCCGAGGCCAGAACACGTACGCCTACTACCAGATTCTGCAAGAGGTGGGCGGCCCGGTTTGGAGCCCCGAACGAGACACCCACCCGTGGATCACGTTCTGCTTGCGAGCGCACCATTTCCAGGCGCAGCAGGCCAAGCGTCGTGTCGATCTGCTCAGCCGGGCCTGGCGGGAGCTGTCCACCGCCATGGCCGACGCCGGCCTCGATGACCGCACCGTCTTCGCGCTCCTGCCGGCCTTCTGGTCCTCCCGTGTCCGGCGCACGGTCTACCAGCAGGACGCGGATCTGAGCCCGCAGCAGGCCGTACGCGACATCCGCGAGTTGTGCCGGCGGGGATGGCTGACCCCTCAGGGCCAGGCCAGAGGCCGCTACTACGTGGCGGGGCCTTCCATGCAGCCGGTCCTTGAGTCCGTTCAGCAATCCACGAAGCCTTACGTGGACCCTTACCGATGATTCTTCGGTGATCGTTGAAACAGGGTTTTCCGACGAAGGAAACGGCTACCGTCGCAGGACGCTGATGCGAATCTCGTACATGGGGGCACGGTGGCACATCGAAGAATCGTGTTGGTCGCGGTCGCACTCGCCGGCGGGCTGTTCACAGCGACAAGCGGGTGCGCGGCCGAGCCGCCGTCGCTGCGGGAGCGGCTCATTCAGGATCTGAAGAGGAACCCCCAGTACAAGGATTACTCGGACAAGCAACTGGAGTGCGTGGCCGACGTCTCCATCAAGTACACCAAGCCCGAGGCGATCGAGCAGGTCATGAAGGGGGAGACGCCTGCCGACAGCGGCTGGAAGGACGGGGTGGACGGCCGCGCGGTCACCAGGGATTTCATGGCGTGCACCGGGCCGATCGTGCCTTCGCCGACCAACTGAGCCTCGGCCGGCTTCTCCAATCTGGACCTGCGGAATGCGTTCTGGCCTAGGGTCGCGAGAGTGAGCACCAGCCGTCCTGACGCCGTCACCTTCCGGCGCCCTGGGAAGAGGAGCGCGATCTGACGTTGACCACCGCATCCGGGTGGGTTCGCCACCTTTCATGGAACGAACGGCGGGCCTTCGCGCTCGAACTCGTCGAAGCACTGTCCGGCCCGGCCGCAGTGGATGTCGGCGTGGCCGCTCGGGAGGTCGTCGCGGGCTGGCGGGCCACTGCCAGGATCAAGGCCGATCCTTTGGAGTACGCCAAGGCCCGGGAAGCCACCAGCGGTGACTTCGGGGAAGTGCAGGTCTCGGCGTAGGCCGGATGCGGGCGATCGGGCTGCGGTCTTACCGTTCTCACCGAGGACGCACCGGTGGGTCCATGCCGGGTCAAGGCCCGGGGGTGCAGGGGGCCGGGAGGCCCCTTGCCTGCGGGGGCGCGGCGAATGCCGCGACCCCGCGATGAACACAGCCCGAGCCGAAGGCGAGGCCCTTCGGTTCGGGGTGGGCTCCCAACGGCCCACCCGGTAAATGGGATTGGGGCGGGCGCGCTTGTGAAGGACAGCCCGAGCCGAAGGCGAGGCCCTCCGGTTCGGGGCGGGCTCCCAACGGCCGGCCCCGCGATCGGGATTCGGGTGGGTGCCGGGTCAGTGCTGGGACAGGAGGTGGGCGAGCTCCTGTTCCACCTCCTGGTTGGCCACGAACAGCAGTTCGTCCCCCGCCTCCAGCGGGTCGTCGGCCGTGGGGACGAGGACGCGGCCTTCGCGCAGGATCGCCACCAGGGCGGCGTCCACGGGCCAGGGGACGGAGCCGGCGCGCTGGCCCACCACGGGTGCGTCCTCGGCGAGGGTGAGCTCGACGAGGTTGGCCTGGCCTTGGCGGAAGGTCATGAGGCGGACGAGGTCGCCGACGCTGACGGCTTCTTCGACGAGGGCGCTGAGCAGGCGTGGGGTGGAGACGGCGACGTCGACGCCCCAGGACTCGTTGAACAGCCATTCGTTGTTGGGGTGGTTGATGCGGGCGACGACGCGCGGCACGCCGTACTCGGTCTTGGCGAGCAGGGAGACGACGAGGTTGACCTTGTCGTCGCCGGAGGAGGCGACGACGACGTGGCAGTTGTTGAGGCCGGCTTCGTCGAGTGAGGCGATCTCGCAGGCGTCGGCGAGGAGCCATTCGGCACGCGGCACGCTGTCGATCTTGATGGCTCGGGGGTCGTTGTCGATGAGCAGGACTTCGTGGCCGTTCTCCAGGAGTTCGGCCGCGATGGAGCGGCCCACGGCGCCCGCTCCGGCGATGGCGACGCGCATCTCACTCGTCCTCTTCCGGTGCCGCGGCGAGCACCTTGTTGATCCGGTCCATGTCGTTCTCCGCGGCGATGACGTGCAGCACGTCGCCTTCTTGGACGACGGTGTCGTCGCTGATGGTGACGGCTTCGCCCATGCGGTTGATGAAGGCGGCGCGGGCGCGGGCGCGGGTTTCGAGGTCGGTGACGCGGGTGCCGATCCATGAGCCGTGGACGGTGACCTCGGCGAGGACGACGGTGCCGGTGGGGTCGCGCCAGAGTGGTTCGGCGCCTTCGGGGAGGATGCGGCGCATGATCTGGTCGGCGGTCCAGCGGACGGTGGCGACGGTGGGGATGCCGAGCCGCTGGTAGACCTCGGCGCGGCGGGGGTCGTAGATGCGGGCGACGACGTTGTCGACGCCGAACGTCTCGCGCGCCACGCGGGCGGAGATGATGTTGGAGTTGTCGCCGCTGGAGACGGCGACGAA
Source organism: [Actinomadura] parvosata subsp. kistnae (assembly GCF_900323885.1). Taxonomy (GTDB): domain Bacteria; phylum Actinomycetota; class Actinomycetes; order Streptosporangiales; family Streptosporangiaceae; genus Nonomuraea; species Nonomuraea composti. Next base: position 998,038 of record NZ_OOHJ01000015.1, read on the forward strand.
GGCGGCGGCGGATTCGACGCCGGCTTCGGTGAGCACGTCGCGATCGAAGCCCACGCCGGTCACCCGCCGCCCGCGGAACCCGGCGCGCAGCCGGCGGAACGCCTGCGGGTCCCGGTCGATGATGGCGACGGAATGTCCGCTGTCTTCGAGGATGTGGGCGAGGGTCGATCCGACCCGGCCACATCCCATGATCACTATATGCATTTCCCCCCGCATCGTCAGCGGTCGGCCGGTTGCTGGACACCAGTATGGCCCCAGGGGGGAGCGCCGCGTTTAGGGCCTCGGCATGCGGCTAGCATCTCGTTACGTGGCGAAGGTAACGGATCTTGTCAAACGCTTGCTCGTGGGGCGCGCCCTGCGAAGCGGGCAGCTCCACGAGCAACTACTCCCCAAACGGATCGCTCTGCCGGTCTTCGCGAGCGACGCGCTGTCGTCCGTCGCGTACGCGCCTCAGGAGATTCTGGTCATTCTTTCTCTGGCCGGGGTCTCCTTCTACTCCTTCAGCCCTTGGGTGGCCATCGCCGTCGTGGTCGTGATGCTCACGGTCGTGGCCTCGTACCGGCAGAATGTGCACGCTTATCCCAGCGGCGGCGGCGACTACGAGGTCGCCACCACGAACCTCGGCAAGAACGCGGGCCTGACCGTGGCCAGCGCGCTCATGGTCGACTACGTGCTGACGGTCGCGGTGTCCGTCGCGAACGGCGTCGACTATGTCGGCGCGACGATCCCGTTCGTGGGTCAGCACAAGCCCGCCGTGGCCATCGTCATCGTGATCCTGCTCACCGTGGTCAACCTGCGCGGCATCCGCGAGTCCGGCGCCGCCTTCGCCATTCCCACGTACGCGTTCATGATCGCCGTTCTTGGCCTGATCGCCTGGGGCGGGTTCCGGCTGCTGGTGCTGCACGAGGACCTGGAGGCGCCGAGCGCGCATTTCACGATCGAGCCCGAGCAGCACAACCTGACCGCCTTCGCCGCGGCGTTCCTGGTGCTGCGCGCGTTCTCGTCGGGGTGTGCGGCGCTGACGGGTGTGGAGGCGATCAGCAACGGCGTGCCGGCGTTCAGGAAGCCGAAGAGCAAGAACGCGGCCACGACGCTGCTGATGATGGGCCTGGTCGCGATCACGATGTTCAGCGGCATCATCGCGCTCGGCCTGGCGTCGGGGGTGAAGGTGGCCGAGCCGTCGGTGGTCGCCGAGGACCTGCTCATGCCCGGCGGCACGCCGGTGGGCCCGGGCTACTACCAGCAGCCGATCATCGCGCAGGTGGCCGACGCCGTGTTCGGGGGCGGGTCGCTGCCGTTCATCGTGATCTCGGCGGTGACGGCGCTGATCCTGTTCCTGGCGGCGAACACGGCCTTCAACGGCTTCCCGGTGCTCGGCTCGATCCTGGCGCAGGACCGTTACCTGCCGCGCCAGCTGCACACGCGGGGTGACCGGCTGGCCTTCTCCAACGGCATCATCATCCTGGCGCTGGGCGCGTGCCTGCTGCTGTGGGGGTTCCAGGCGGACGTGAGCCGGCTGCTGAACCTGTACATCGTCGGCGTGTTCGTCTCGTTCACGCTGAGCCAGACCGGCATGGTCATCCACTGGACCCGCCACCTGAAGACCGAGACCGACCCGAAGGTCCGCCACCAGATGCACCGCTCCCGCGTGATCAACTTCTTCGGCGGGGTCATGACGGGGCTGGTGCTGATCGTCGTACTGCTGACGAAGTTCCTGGTCGGGGCGTGGATCGTGGTGATCGCGATGCCGATCCTGTTCTTGATGATGAAGGGGATCCGGCGCCACTACGACAAGGTGGCCGCCGAGCTGGAGCTCACCGAGGACTACGAGCCGGCCATGCTGCCCGCGCGCAACCACACGATCGTGCTCGTCTCGAAGATCCACAAGCCGACCATGCGGGCCCTCGCCTACGCGCGCGCCACCCGTCCGTCCACGCTGGAGGCCGTCACGGTCGGCGTGGAGGGCGACGAGGCGCGCAAGCTGCAGGAGGAGTGGGAGCGGCGCGGCATCCCGGTGCCGCTGAAGATGCTCGACTCGCCGTACCGGGAGATCACGCAGCCGATCCTCGACTACGTCAAGGCCATCCGCCGGCGCTCGCCGCGCGACGTGGTGACGGTCTTCATCCCCGAGTACGTGGTCGGCCACTGGTGGGAGCACCTGCTGCACAACCAGAGCGCGCTGCGGCTGAAGGCGCGGCTGCTGTTCAAGCCCGGGGTGATGGTGACGAGCGTGCCGTGGCAGCTGCACTCGTCCGACCGGCTGCTGGGCAGGCCGGAGCCGTTCGCGCCGGGCGCGGTGCGGCGCCCGCCGTCGCAGCAGGCCGCCAAGCCGGAGCAGTTGGCCGACAAGCGCCCGTAACGTCACCTCAGGAGCGTCCGCAGCCGCCACGTGTCGTTGGGGCTCCACCCTGGGGGCGCCGCCACGGCCGCCCAGCCGTCCACGATGTTGGCGCCGTACCGGTGGCCGTGGCCGGGCGGCACGTCGAGGGCGCTGGTCATGTCCACCAGCACCTGCCAGAACGTCACCAGCGGGAACCAGTTCATCTGCGGGTTCACGCCCGGCCCGCGCGCCCCCTCCAGCCACGACGGCCGGTGGTAGATCAGCCGGGGCGACCACCACACGACGGGGTCGGAGGCGTTCTGCAGGTAGACCACGCGCGGGCGCGGCCACGGGCCGCCGGGCCGGTGCAGGTCGGCGGGATGCTGGGCGAACCTGGCCGTCCTGCCGTCCTGGAAGACGGGCCGCCACACGGGGCTGCCGCGGTCGCGGCCGCTGGTGAGGCGGTGCCAGATGGGGTTGGCGTTCGGCGGGCCGACGAACACCGCGCCGTCGGCCCGCGCCACCAGGTCCGCCAGGCCGCGGAAGGCCTGCTCCAGTTCGTACGAGCCGAGGCTCTCGCCCGACAGCAGCAGCTTCGGCCGCGCCCCGGCGGGCAGCCGCGCCCACCGCGCGCGCACCGCCTCGAACAGCGCCCGCCCCGCCGCCGCCGCCTTCTCCCTGTCGACCAGGAACGACACCCAGCTCGGCAGGTACGAGTACTGCATGGCGACCATCGCGGAGCGGCCGTTGTACATGTACTCCAGGGTGTCGGCGATGTGCGGGTCCACCCAGCCGGTGCCCGTGGTGCCGAGCACGGCCAGCACCGGCCGGCCGAACGCGCCGGTGCGTTCCAGCTCCCGCACGGCCAGCGCCGCCTGGGCCGCCGGCGATGCCGCGCTGTCAAGACCGATGTAAACCCTGATCGGCTCGACGGCGGGCCGCCCCGAGAAGGCCCGCAGCCGCGCCGGCGTCGCCGCCGTGCCGGTGAAGCGGCGCCCCTCCCGCCCCAGCGACTCCCAGCTCACCAGCGACCGCGGCCCGCCCGACACGAACGCCGACACCGGCCGGCGCACGCCCGGATGCGTGCCCTCGTTCGCGACGGACGAGATGTCGCTCATCCGCGCCACGAACCCGTTGAACAGCACGTCGTTCGCGAACACCCCCACCAGCAGGGCGACGACCACCACCCCGAGGGCGTGGCCGAGGTAGGCGGGCACGTACCGGTCGAGCCAGGTGATCAGCTTGCGGCCCCCGAGGCGTACGAGACGGGCGGCCAGCAGCGCCGCGGCGAACAGGACGGCCGCCACGGCCAGGATCACCGGCGGGAACCACTCGATCCGCGTGTCCATCCCCATGAGCGCCCGCAGGTCGCGCTGCCAGTCGAGGCTGTACCACAGCGCCACCACCGCCAGCGCGGCACACCCGCCCAGCATGACCTGCCACGCGGCCCGCCGCCCCCGCTCGGGCAGCCTGATCACCGTACGGCACAGCGCCCCCGCCGCCGCGCCCACCGCGTACCCGAGAATGCCGGTGACCGCGCCCATCACCCCCTGGTACAGCCAGGTGCGCGGCAGCAGCGACGGCGTCAGCGAGGCGCAGGCGAACAGCGTGGCCAGCAGCGTCCCCCCGAACCCGAGCCGCCGCCGCACCACCCTTTCCATGAACACCCAGCGTAATGGATCAAGTCCGATAAGTGGTCATCCGGGTAGGGGCACTAAGGTGTCGGATGTGGAACAGGCATCGCTCGAGCTGACGGTAGGTCCGGTCGCCCATGGCGGCTGGTGTGTGGCGCGCCATGAAGGGCGCGTGGTGTTCGTACGGCACGCCCTGCCGGGGGAGCGGGTCATCGCCGACGTCACCGAGGAGACCTCCCGTTTCCTCCGGGCCGACGCCGTCGAGATCCTTGAGGCATCCCCCGACCGGGTCGTCCCGCCGTGCCCGTACGCGGGCCCAGGCCGCTGCGGCGGCTGCGACTGGCAGCACGCCACGCTGGAGGCGCAGCGCCGCCTCAAGGGGCAGGTCGTGGCCGAGCAGCTGCGCCGCCTGGCGGGCATCGAACGCGAGGTCGTCGTCGAGGAGGTGCCCGGGGCCAAGGACGGGCTCGGCTGGCGCACCCGCGTGCAGTTCGCCGCCACGCCCGCCGGGGAGCTCGGCTTCCGCCGGCACCGCTCCCACGACATCGAGGTCGTCGACGCCTGCCTCATCGCCCACCCCGAGGTGGAGGCGGCCGGCGTCGAGGAGCACACGTGGCAGGGCGCCGCCGGCGTCGAGGTCATCGCCTCCTCAGGCGGCGATCGCGCCGTCGTCGTGCGGCCCCGCCCCCGGCGCAGCGTCACCGTCCCCGACCTCGAAGCGCCCGCCTCCATCCTCCTCGACCAGGGCAAGGGCCGCACCGTGCCGCGCCGCGGCTCCGGCGTCCTGCACGAGCAGGTCGGCGACCGCGAGTTCCGCGTCGCCGGCAGCGGCTTCTGGCAGGTGCACCCCGGCGCCGCCGAGACGCTCCTCGACGCGGTGCTCGCCTACGCCGCCCCCGAGCCCGGCGAATGGGCCCTCGACCTCTACTGCGGCGTCGGCCTCTTCGCCGCCGGCCTCGCCGAGATCGTCGGCCCCGAAGGCGCCGTGTTCGGCCTCGAATCGGAGGCCGCCGCCGTCCGCGACGCCCGCGCCAACCTCCGCGACCTCCCCCAGGCCCGCATCGAACGCGGCCGCGTGGAGGAAGCCCTGGATCGCTTCCAGATCGAACGCGCGGACATCGTCGTCGTCGACCCACCCCGGGCGGGCCTCGGCCGTGACGTCGTGGAGCGTATCGCCTCCCTGGACGCCCTCCGCATCGTCTACGTCTCCTGCGACCCGGCCACCCTGGCCCGCGACCTGGCCTGGTTCAGAGACCACGGCTACGCGATGTCCGACCTGAGAGCCTTCGACGCCTTCCCGATGACCCACCATGTGGAGTGCGTGGCCCTCCTGGCGAGGCCGTAACCCACCCGAATCCCGTTCCCGGGGTGGGCCGCCGGCAGCCCACCCCTCCACGGGGCCGGGATGGCGTGCGCCGGCGCCGCACGGACGGCGACCGCCAGGACCACCGCCGACCGGTTCAGGAGACCTTGGAGGAGGGAGCCACCCAGGTGTTGCAGGAGGCGGGGTCGGCGGTGCGGAACCCGGCCTTGACCCACTGCTTGATGCTGGCGGCCTTGCCGTACTCGGCGGTGTCGCCGTGGTAGGACGACTCGACCCTCTTCCAGTCCCGCGCGGTCTTGCCCGGCAGCGGCCAGACGCTCTTCATGAAGGCCGCGCCCAGGCACTCGACCTGCTGGTACATGCGCCGTCTCTGCTCAAGGTGCTCGGCCTTGCTGCCGGCCCTGAGGTCCTCGCTCGCGTCGTAGAGGCCGGCGAGCTTCTGTACGTGGTAGCCGTACATGACGGCGGTCGTGTTGAACAGGTCGAGGTCGGGCGGCCCGAGGAGCCAGGACTTGCCGATCTTGAAGGAGAGCGTGCGGTCCCAGTCGCAGTACCACACCTCGGACGACTCGATCGTCTCGCCGTCCTCGGATCCGCAGTAGTTCTTGGGCAGGCTGGTCACGTACCGTACCTTGACCGGCTCATAGGGCAGGCCGGCCTTCTTCAGGTGCCGGCCCCACGTGCTCTCCAGGCAGCGCAGGGCCTCGTTGATGTACGTGCGGGCCTCGGTGGGCGTCACGGGCTCGGCCGGCAGGTCGTCGCAGGTCGTCGTGGGCAGCGGACCGGCCTGGTATAACGCGTTCTTGACCAGCACCGGGTTCTTCACGGGATAAGCCGAGGCGTGCGGGGCCGCCGCGACGGTCAGGGGGCGGCGAGGGCGCAGGCGAGTGCCGCGATCTTCAGGGGTTTCATGAGGGGTGACAATAGGGCTTGCGGGGTTGGAGCGCTACATGTCGCCCGTGCGGCGCGGGAGCCGCGGCCGGCCTGAAAGAGGTGCGCCGGCCCTGCTCGTGAGACTCGGCCTCGGCGCCCTCGTCAGAGGTAGGCGTTGCTGTGCAGGCCCGGAGGTGAAGAGCCGGCCTGAGGCGTGGCGGCCGGGCCGCGCGCGCCGCTCGTACCACCGCCGGACGTACCCGAGCGCAACGCCTGGTACTGCTGCACGAGGTTGGCCCGGTGCAGGCTCAGCGCCACCTGCACGCCGTGCGACAGCCCCTCCAGCCAGCCCAGCAGCTGGGCGTGGACGACGCGCAGCTCGGCGCGGGTCGGCCGGGCGTCCAGGGACGGGCGCAGGCGGTGCAGTTCCTGGCGCAGCTCCGGAGGCAGGATGCCGGCGATCTCCTCGGCGATCCGGTCGTACAGGACGGCGAGGCGCGCCTGCGCGTTCTCGTCCAGCGTCATCTCGCGCAGCTCGGCGCACAGCTGCCGGATCATCACCCCGAGGCGGACCAGCTTGTCCTGCCGGGCCATCGCGGCCAGCTCCGCCGAGGGCCAGGCGTTCTTCCGCGCTGACGGCTCCGGAGGAGAAGGCTGGGACGGCTCCGAAGGAGGGAGCTGGGACGCCCCGGACGCTCCCCCTCCAGCGGCCTGCTCGCCGTGCTCGACGACGAGCAGGCCCGACGGTGACCGCCTGATCCGCGGCTCCCCTTGGTGCGCGCTGTTCATCGGCATGCTCCTCCTTTCGCGACGTCGAGCGCTCGGCCCGGCCCCCGGCGGTGCAGCGGCGTCACCGGGTGGCGGCGTGGGTCAGGTCCGTGCCGGACCGCTGCGGGGCGGTCCCGGTCTCGTGCTGCCGTACGTGCTGCCGCCATCCCCATGCGGCGGTCGCGGCGGCGAGCCTGCGCCCGGGCCGGTAGCCCACGGAGTCGAAGAACCCGGCGGTGCCGGCGAGGCCGTGGCCGCCGAACCAGCCGAACAGCTTCTGTGCGCCGTGCGCGGCCGGCAGCGCACCCAGCGCGACGCGCAGGATCAGCAGACCGATGTCCATGCAGGTCCTCCTCGGCGCGGAAGAACGAGCGGGAGACAGAGCACAGGTTGCACTTGACACGTTAACAAACCTGTAAATCCATGCAAGTTTACTATGAAAGAAGTAACAAGAACGTCCGGAATGACCAGATCTGGCGGTTTGTCACGCCAGACGGCCCCGCTTCAAGGCGCACCTGAAGAGCGAACGGAGGTGACCAGCGTGCGCCGCCTCGCCAACACCCTCAAGACCGCCGCCCTGCTCGGTCTGCTGACCGCCATCGTCCTGACGCTGGGCTACTGGATCGGCGGGCAAGCCGGGCTCCTCGCGGCTCTCGCCCTGTCACTGGGCCTCAACGTCGCGACCTGGCTCTTCTCCGACCGGCTGGCGCTGCGCGCGATGCGGGCCCGGCCCTGAGCCGCTCCGAGGCTCCCGGCGTGCACGCCATGGTGGCCGGCCTCGCCGCCGCGGCCGGTCAACCCATGCCCAGGCTGTACGTGAGCCCCGTGCGCCAGCCGAACGCGTTCGCCACCGGCCGCGGCCCGCAGCACGCCGCCGTGTGCGTCACCGAGGGACTGCTCGACCTGCTGAGCCCCCGCGAGCTGCGGGCCGTGCTCGGCCACGAGCTGGCCCACGTCCACAACCGCGACATTCTCCTCTCCAGCGTCGCGGCGACCCTGGCGGGCGGCCTGACCATGCTCGCCGACCTCGCCTGGCTCCTCCCCCTCGGCCCGGACGGCGACGACGGCGACGAGTCGTCCCCCGGGCCGCTGGGATGGCTGGCCATGCTCGTCCTCGGATCGCTGGCGGCCACGCTGATCCAGCTCGCGGTGAGCCGGACGAGGGAGTTCGCCGCCGACGACGAGGGCGCCGCCCTCACCGGCGACCCGCTCTCCCTCGCCGACGCCCTGGAGAAGATCCACGCCTGGACGCGCCGGCTGCCCCTGCCTGCCACCGGGGACGTGCCCGCCGCCGCCCACCTGATGATCGCCAATCCGCTGAGCGGCCACGGGCTCGCCGCCCTGTTCTCCACTCATCCGCCGCTCTACCAGCGGGTGGCCCGGCTGCACATGCTCTCGGCCGCCGCCTCTCCGAACGTACGAAAAGTCTACAACTGAAGTTTGAGGTTTCCTGCGCACGGAGGTATAAAGAAGGTGACGGCGTCATGTCAGCACAGAGCCTGACCAGGAGGTGATGACGATGCTGCTGACGTCGATCGATCCGCTCCTTCAGGAAGCCGAGCGGCAGTTCGGACAGCTCGCCGCGATCGCCGGCCGCGACCAGGCCATGCCCATGGACGGGCTGCGCCGCCACGACGACCTGCTGCTGCGCTTCGACATCCCGGGCGTCGACCCCGACTCGATCGAGGTGAGCGTCGACCGCGGCGTGCTGTCGGTCAGCGCCACCCGCGAGGAGGAGCACGGCGAGGACGAGCGGCTGTTCGTCCAGGAGCGCCCCATGGGCAGCTTCACCCGGCGCGTCTATCTGCCCGAGCACCTCGACACCGAGCACGTCGAGGCCGCCTACGACAACGGCGTGCTCACCCTCCGGATCCCGACCGTGGAGACCGCCAAGCCCCGCACCGTCGAGATCAGGACCGGCGAGCAGGCCAAGGCCATCAACGGCTGACGCCGGCGGCGAGCACGGCTCCCCTCGCGGGGGCCGTGCTCGCCGCCCCCGACCGTGACCCTCGGAGCCGCGAGGAGGTGCCCCCACGATGTACGCCCCCGCCCCCGTCCCCTCACGAGAGAGGAACGTGGTGGCACGACTGTCCCCTGCCCCGGTCCTCGGCACGCCACCGGGCTCGTTCCTGCCCGGCGTCCAGGCGACCCGCGCGACCAGCCACGACGGCCGCATCACGAAGATCACCGCCCTGGCGCACGCCGCGCCGGGCAAGCCCGACGGCGAAGTGGACTGCCGCCCGCTACGTCCGTTCTGGCAGCAACCGGAGCCGGCGTGGCGCGAACCCTGGAACGACTCCCCACCCGCCCGCCACCACTGAGGAGGCCTGTACCCGCACCCACCCCACCCCGCTCCCCGCCTGCCTTACACTCACGCCCATGACCCCCGGCCATGATCAAGCTGAACGATGGCACCCGGCTACGCACCTGGACCACCGGCTCAGCCCTGTCACCCCGCACCCCCGTGGTCATGCTGCACGGCGGCCCAGGCGTCCCCGACTACCTGGCCCCGGTCGCGGCCCTCATCGACGACCTGTGCCTGGTCCACCGCTACGACCAGCGCGGAACCGGCGGATCCCGCTGGGAGGGCGAGCACACGGTCGCCCGCCACGTCGAGGATCTGGCCTCGCTGCTCGACACATGGGGCCACGACCGGGCCGTCCTGATAGGCCACTCGTTCGGCACCACCCTGGCCGCCTATTTCCTGCTGGCCCACCCCGAGCGCGTGGCCGGCCTGATCCAGATCGCCGGACCTTTCCTGGGCCCCTGGCGGGACGCCGACCGAGCCACCCAACGAGCCCGCCGTACGGACGAGCAGCAGGCCAGGCTCGCCGAACTCGAAGCCCTCGGCTCGCGCACGGACGCCGAGGAGATCGAGTACCTGACACTGTCGTGGTCCACCGACCACGCGGACCGGAACCAGGCATGGGCGTGGGCCCTGGAATCAGCCCGCACGCTACGCCCCATCAACTACACGATGAACAGCCGCCTCAACGCGGCGGCCAAGGCCGACCCCCTCGAATCCCATATGGACGAGCTCCGCGAGCGCCTCCCGCCGGGCGCGGTGATCATCGGCGGCGCCGGCGACAGCCGCCCCGCCGACGCCCTGCGACGTGCCGCACGCGACCTGGCCTGCGAGGTGGTCATCATCCCGAACGCGGGACACAACCCCTGGCTGGAGGCCCCGGACCAGTTCGGCACCGCACTCCGCACCGCAGTGCAGAACCAGCCGCCCGCCACGTCACCCTTCCCCGGCTAGAGCGGCGAAACACCGATAGACCTGCCCCTCGATGCTCACACCTCGGGGCCCTCCTCCGTAAGCAACTGCCGCCGCCGCCTGACCTCGGCGATCAGCCGCGGGACGTCCCGGCGAGCGCACCCGCACAAACAGCAGAAAGGCGCCCGCGTCCCACCCCTCGCACGCTCTAAGGTGCTAGCGACCTAGCAGCATGCCGAGAGAGAGAGGCGCTCGTGGTCCATCCACAGGACTGGGCTGGGCTGGTCCACAGTCGGCATGACCGATTCGACGCATTGAGCGTGCGTGCTCTGAGCGGCTCGGCGAGCCAGTCGTGGGCGCACCCGATCCGGGTGCTGGCCGACGATGACCGAAGCTACTTCATGAAGACCTTGGGCGGGTGCCCCGAGTTCGCTCAGGGCTCCGTCGCCGTGGAGTACGTGATCGCACAGGTCGGAAGGTTGATCGGTGCGCCGGTCTGCGGCAGCAGTCTCATCCGCATCCCGGAGGCGCTCGCTGACTGGCCGCTCCCCTCCGGCGGCAAGCTGTCGGCGGGTCTGGCCCACGCGAGCGCCGCGTTGGAGCACGCCGTTGAGAGCCGCCCGGTGCTGACAGGACGGGCTCGGAACGACAACCGGCGCCGTCACGTAGGCCTTTACGCCCTATACGACTGGTGCTATGGCGACGATCCTCAGTGGCTGCACGACCTCGACAGCGATCATTCCATCTACAGCCACGATCACGGCCTCTATCTCCCGCCCCACGACGGGACGATCAGGCGCCAGTACCTCACCGACTGCGCAGACGAGCCGAACCCGCTCGCCGACCCACCCGCCGGGCTCGACCGTCAGGCGATCGCCGATGTGTCACACGCACTTGAGACAATAAGCCGTGATGCTCTCGTCAATGTCATGTGTGGCGTGCCAGCATCGTGGCCAGTGGGCGACGACGATCTGGAAGCACTTGGCTGGTTCCTCGAACATCGCGCGCCGGCCGTGGCCAGCAGGATCCGGGCACTGATCTGAAGGGAGGTTCGTCGATGAGCCGCTACATCTACTCGATTGTTCGCTGCCTCCCCGATCCCAGAACGGGCGAGTTCGTCAACATCGGCGCCATAGCGGGCGACCCCACCACGGGCGACTGGTCGCTACGGCAGCTGAGCAACCTGCAGCGCGTCCGCCGCTTCGTCGACCGTCCCATTCTGGAGACGGCCACGGGATGTCTGCTCAAGCTGTACGACGAGATCGAGCGTCATCAAGCGGCGCTGCTGGAGGACACCGGTGAGCCTCTGGGCGAGGACTGGCTGGAGAGGCTCCATCGCGACCACCGCAACATCGTGCAGTTCAGCGCACCGGCGCCAGTGATCGCGAACGATGCGCAGGAGGCGTTGGCGTTCGTCTTCGAGCATCTGATCGTCGATCCTGTCGAGTCGCCCAAGCACCGCTCGGTGACGCGCCATGCGCTCCAGAGCCAGATGCGAAAGGCCTACCAGGAGGCCCACCTCGACGAGCGCCTCGTGCGTGCCAAGGTACAGCTGCACGTCGGGGCGAAGCTGCAATCCGCCATGGATTTCGCCATCGCGAACGGCAGAGTCGTCCAGCTCACGCAGACCTGGTCGTTCCGCCTGGCGCAGGTCGACGAGGTCCCCGACAGGGTGAAGTCCTGGGGGTACGCGCTCGGGCGCTTCCGTGATGGGGAGGACGCTCGGGTCGTGGACGCGCTCGGAAACGTCAGCCGTATCGCCCGGGACGTGGACCTCGAGGTGGTGATCGCTCCGCCGGAGACTCCTGAAGAGACGAAGGCGTATGAGGAGGCTGAGCAGGTGTTCAAGAACCTCGGGGCGGAGATCCACTCCTCCGAGGACGTGGCAGCCATCAGCACGAAGGCGGCCGAACTGGCACAGTCTCTGTAGACCGGTAGATCACTTTCGACGCTCACCGGACTTTTCACCTCCATCCACCTTGCCCCACCCCGTGAGGGTGGCCTTTGAAGGGCCGCCCTCATTGTTTCTGCGCAGGACGACGGACCTCCGCCCTGGTGAGCGAAAGCCCCTGGGTCGGGAACGCGGAAGGAAGTGCGGGCCGATGCGGGGCGGGCGCGACACACTACTTGCCCCGCCCCCTTCATCCCACCGGCGAAAAATCAGGCGAGGTCGCAGGCGGGTGAACCCATGTCTGGGGAACGCGGACTCCTGACATTCTTCGGGAACCCGGCATAGTTCCGCGGTGCCCGGTCGTCCTTGGTGGGTGACATCAGGAGGAGGACGGGTGGATCCAGGCTTTGAGGCGGCTCTGCGGCAGTTCGTCATCGACCGGTCGGGCGCGTTGTTCCGGACGGCGTATCTGCTGACCGGTGACCGGCACGCCGCCGAGGATCTCGTCCAGTCGGCCCTGACGAAGACGGCCGCGCGGTGGCGCGGGGTGCGGGATCCCGAGGCCATCGAGGGGTACGTGCGGCGCACCATGTACCACGAGCAGGTGAGCTGGTGGCGGCGGCGGTCGCGGGTGGTGGAGGTGAGCACGGACGAGCGGCTCGAACGGGCCGGCGACGGGCATGCCGAGGCGGCGGACCTGCGGTTGACGATGCGGGCGGCGTTGTCGCGGCTGACGCCCCGGCAGCGGACGATGCTCGTTCTGCGCTATTTCGAGGACAAGTCGGAGACCGAGATCGCGGAGCTGCTGGGCGTGCGGGTGGGCACGGTCCGCAGCCAGATCTACCGATCGCTGGAGCGGCTGAAGAAGTCCGCGCCGGAGCTGAGCGCTGTGAGGGAGTTCCGTTGAACGTCGAGAACCTGCTGCGTGAGACCCTTGCCGACATGGCCGGTGAGCAGGAGCCGCCGCCTCCGGCCCGGTTCCTCCAGTTCCGTCCCGCCCGGCGCAGGGGTGTCGCGCTGGCGGCTGCCGTCACGGTCGTCGTCCTGGCCGTGGGCGGGACGATCAGCGTACGAGCGCTCCATCCGGAGCCCGAGCCCGGGCCCGGGTGGCCGCAGGCGCCGGCGGTGTCGGCCACGCGTCCGCAGCCGGAGCGTACGTATGAGATGACCGTCGGTCCGGGACGGCGGGTCACCCGTTTGTTCGACGACCTCGCCCGCATGACCGGGAAGCCGGCGGAGTCGTTCGCGCGGGCCGCCGAGGACGGTCAGGCGCTGGGCCTGCCGCCGTACGCGAAGGGCAGGCTGGAGGGTTTCGCCCATCCGGGTACGTACCGGGTGGCCGGCTCCGCCACCGCCGCCGAGATCCTGGCCGGGATGGTGGCGCGGTTCCGTGAGACGGCGGACGGGCTCGGCCTGGCCGCCGAACCCAACCCGTTGGACGTCGTCATCATCGCCAGCCTCATCCAGGCCGAGTCGCCCACCGAGGCCGACATGCCGAAGGTGTCCCGGGTCATCCACAATCGCCTGGCGCGGGGCATGATGCTGCAGCTCGACAGCACGGTGCTCTACGGCCTGGGCAAGTACTCCGTCGCGGCCACGGCCGAGGACCTCAGGTCGCGTTCGCCGTACAACACCTATCGTCGTCGCGGCCTGCCGCCGGGCCCCATCTCGAACCCGGGCGCGGCCGCGCTGAAGGCCGCGCTCCATCCGGCCGCGGGCCGCTGGCTCTATTTCGTGGTCACGGACCCGAAGCGGGGCACCTTGGCGTTCGCCTCGAACGAGAAGGAGTACAACGAGCTCGTCGAGCGAGCGCGGCGGTCCGAGTAGCGCACCGGCGGGAGGCCCCAGGGGCCTCCCGCCGACGCGTACGGCCTCAGTTCATGCCGTGAACGTAGCTCGCGTCGTCGTCGTCCGTGTCCGCGCACCCGGCCTTCGTGGTCCACAGGCTCAGCGGCGCGTTCATCTTGACGACGGTCGTCATCCCGTGGTCGCACATGACGAAGGTCGGGCCGTGGAAGTCGAGGTCGTCGCCGGCGATCGCGGGTGTGGCGGCGAGGAGGAGGGCGGTGGCGGTCATGGTGATGGCGGCGAAGGCGGCTTTGTACATGGTGGTCCCCCGATAGGGCATGAGATGGTCGTTCGCCAGCGTTCGTACCCGCGCATGTGGATCAAGAGGTTCAGGGTTCGATGCGAAGATCTTTACCGAACCGGCCGCCTGCCCCCTGAGCGCTGTCACCAGCCGTCCCATCCACGGCAGCCCCACCATGGGCCGGTCACATGCCTGAGGTCGTAGTCGTAGTCGTCAAGCGGCGGCGGACCATAGGGAGCCCAGATGAAGCCTCGCGAGCCTGTGATCGGCCAATCACTGATGTGCAGCCGGACCACGGTGGATGATTCCGTTTCCGCGGAAAGGTGGCCGCACACCGGATAGAGCCCGGTCCACGCGCAGACGGAATCCTCCCGCGCGCCGCTGGTGAGAATGCTCCGGGCGAAGTCCTCCATGCTGCTCCGGGACAGAGCGAAACGCGCCTTGAAAGGCAGGTCGGCGTCCACGGCGGCCCACAGCCCGGCCACGATCAAGGGGAGGAGGATCCAGCCGGGTAATCGGCGCCATACCGCCCGCGCGTCGCGTATCAACGCCACGAGGAAGCGAACGACCCAATACAACACCAGCGGCACCAGAACGAAGATCACCAGCACGCCGGATTCGCTGTAGCTGACGGGAATGCTGACCCACCAGAAAAGGACCAGCGTGGTCAGCACTACGGCAGCGTGATAACACCATCCGGGCGGCTTGTCGATCACGGCGTCACCCTAATGCCGGGGCGACCACGAACTCCAGGGAATCACGCTCGCACATCGAAAGCCGGCCGCGTCCAGAGAATCAGGTCGCTGCTGGTGGCGACGGCGAGGGTGCGGCCCGACGGCGAGAATCCGGCGGCACGGAAAGTGCTGGAGACGACGTGGAAGATGTGCCACCAGCCTTTCCCCGGCGGGTCCCGGTAAATGTCGCCGTACCGGGAGAGCAGGACGCGCTCATGGGGCCATTCGGGGACGATGACGTCGAGCCCCCAGCCGTCCTGGGTGGTGTGGTGGAGGCCGCCGCCGTAAAGGCCGGCGATGTGCACCCGCATGCCCGCGATCGGCCCGAGACCAGGGCACGTGAGGTCGGGAGAGGCGTCGGGCGTGCTGAGGCCGGGATCGCGGTCACGGGCGATCTTCTCCCCGGTGACCGCGTCGAACAGGCCGTAACCGTCGCTGGAGACGACCATGACCAGATCGCGCCCGCTCTCCGGATGCACGGCGAACCCGATGCCCAGCAGCCCGCCGACGGCCGTTCCGCCGGCCGGCACCTGCTGCCAGGGGTCGGGGGCCGGGACGACGGGAGCAGCCAGGAAGTGCCGCCGCAGCCGTTGCTGATACTCCGTGATCAACCCATTCCTCCGATCCGGCCGACACTACCGCCGGCGTCCCCGAAGCTCTACCTCGCATCGCATGGGCGCGCTAGCGTGAACGTTCATGATCGTATGGATCAACGGGACCCACGGCGCGGGCAAGACGACCACCAGCGCGCTCGTCCAGCCACTGATCCCGGATTCGCGGGTGTTCGACGCCGAGAAGGTCGGCGAGACGCTCATGGACATCAAGCCGTCGCTGCCGTCCATGGGCAACTTCCAGCACTGGCCGCCGTGGCGGCCGCTCGTCGTCGAGACCGCCCGCCACGTCCTCGACTACGTGGGCGGCACGCTGGTGGTCCCCATGACGGTGCTGGTGGAGCAGTACTGGCGGGAGATCAGCGCGGGGCTGGCCCGCCATGCCATCCCGGTACGCCACTTCGTCCTGCACGCCGACCAGGACACCCTGCGCCGGCGCATCAAGGGCGACACCGTGCTCGGCCCCTCCGCGTTCCGCCTGCACTACCTCGAACCGTATGCGGAGGCGGCCCGCACGTGGCTGCACGCCGAGGCCGAGGTGATCGACACCACCCACCTCACCCCCGTCCAGACGGCCGAGCAGATCGCGCAGGCCGTCAAGAGCTGATCCGGAAGGTCCCCAATGCCCCGGTCTGCGCGCCGTGGCGCGCGTGAGGCAGACCCCTGCAGGACCCGCCTGGTATGAGCAATTTTCACGATCGGAGGTTGCTCACAGTTATTGACAGACCTGGACGAATCGGCCAATCTACCGGCACGGAAAATTATGCAGTATCGCATAATCATGCACTCCCGGGAGCCCTGTTGCGTCGACGAAGAGTGATCATCAACACGGACGCCAAGAACGAGGCCGACGACCAGTTCGCCATCGTCCACGGGCTGCTGTCGCCCACGTTCGACATGCGGGGGCTGATCCCGGCCCACTTCGGCACCCGGCGCACGCAGCGCAGCATGGAGGAGTCCCGCGAGGAGATCGGCCTCCTGCTCGATCTGCTCGGCATGACCGGCTCCGTCACGGTGGCGAACGGCGCGGCGACGGCCCTGCCCGACGAGCGGACCCCGGTGGACTCCCCTGGAGCCCGGCTGATCATCGAGGAGTCGAAGCTCGCGAGCCAGGACGACCGGCTCTACGTGGCGTTCCTCGGCCCCCTGACGGACATGGCCTCGGCCCTCCTGCTGGACCCCGAGCTGGCCGGGCGGCCGGTGACCGTGATCTGGATCGGCGGCTCCGGCTACCGCGGTTACGATGAGGGCTCCGACGTCGAGTTCAACCTCTCCAACGACGTGCACGCCGCCAACGTGGTCTTCGACTCCGGGATCACCGTGTGGCAGGTGCCCAGGGACGTCTACACCAAGGTCTCGGTGAGCTACGCCGAGCTGGAGGAGAAGATCGGTGACGCCGGCCCGCTGGGCCGCTACCTCATCGAGCAGCTGCGCGAGTGGAACGCCACCTACCACCCCGCGCCGATCGAGTCCCGCTCCCTGGGCGACTCCCCGGCCATCGCGCTGATGCTCTGGCCCCCGAGCGGCAACCTGCGCCTGACACCCGCCCCCCGCTTCAGCGCCGACGGCGCCTACCTGCCCGGCTCCGGTCACCCCATCCGGGTCTGCGAGGAGGTTGACGTGCGGTTCCTGCTGGAGGACATGTTCGCCAAGATCAGGGCCTTCGGTCGTGAGCACCGCTGAGACTCGGACATCCGGCACAGGTGGGGCGGGCAGATCAGCACGCCGTTCGCGAAGGGATAGGAGCGGGCGCCCGGCCCTCAGCGTGCGATGCCCCACGCCTCCCGCAGCCCCGCCAGCGCCTCGTGGAACCCGGGGAACGTCTTCTTCACGCATCCCGGATCGTCCAGCGTGATCCCCGGCGTGCGCAGCCCCGTGATGCTGAACGACATGGCGATCCGGTGGTCGCCGTGGCAGGCGATCTCCGCGGCTCGGGGCGGGGCGGGGGTGATCTCGATCCAGTCGCGGCCGACGGCGACCGGCACGCCGAGCCGCCGCAGGTTCCCGGCGCACGCCTCCAGGCGGTCGCACTCCTTGATGCGGGTGTTGTAGACGTCCTCGATCCGTACGGGGCCGTCGGCGAACGGGGCGATGGCGGCGAGGGTCGGGACGGTGTCGGAAATGTCGCGCATGTTGACGGTCAGGCCGTGCAGGCGGCCGGTACCGGTGACGGTCACGGAATCGGGCGACATGTCGACGGATGCGCCCATGCGGGCGAGCACGTCGGCGAAGCGGACGTCCCCCTGCAACGCTTCCGAGCCCAGGCCGGGGATCGTGACGGTGTTCCCGGTCAGGGCGGCGGCGGCCAGCGGGTAACTGGCGGTGGAGGCGTCGGGCTCGATCGCGTAGTCCGCCGCCCGGTAGCCGCCAGGCGGCACGTGGAAGGTCTTCCCTTCTCGCCGCACCTCCACCCCGAAGGCGCGCATCATCGCGAGGGTGATCTCCACGTACGGCGCCGACACGAGGTCGGTGACCGTGATCTCCAGACCTTCGGCGGTCAGCGGCCCGACGAGCAGCAACGCGGTGAGGAACTGCGACGACAGGCCCGCGTCGAGCGTGATCCGGCCGCCCTTGATGCCGTTCGCCCGGACCGTCACCGGATGATGCCCCTCCTCCCGCTCATGCGTCAGGTCCACGCCGAGGTCCCGCAACGCCCTGGTGAGGGGGCCGAGGGGGCGGCGGCGCATCTGGGCGGAGGCGTCGAAGCGGAACACCCCGTGCCCGGCCGCCGCCAGCGCGGGCAGGAAGCGCGCGGTCGTGGCGCCGTCGCGGCAGAACACCTCGGCCTCCCCGTACGCGGGCCCCTCCGGGCGTCCGGTGATCGTCCACGCCTCCGGCCCCCGCTCCACCCGGTAACCCAGCGCGAGCAGCCCCTCCGCGAACCCCTCCGTGTCGTCGGAGACCAGCGGGCGCCGCAGCACAGTGGTGCCGTGCGCGGCGGCGGCCAGGAACAGGGCACGGGCGGTGACGGATTTCGAGCCGGGAACGTGGAAGATCGTCATACCGCAGAGCCTAAGCCTGCGGGCGACCAGCGGCCGAGCGCCCAGCCGGGTCCTGGGCGCGCGGCCTTCGGGACTGGGCGTGCCGCCTTCGGGACTGGGCGTGCCGCCTTTGGGACTGGGCGGGCGGCCTTCGGGACTGGGCGGGCTGGTCCACCTGGCGTGCGGCCTTTAGGACCGGGCGGGCCGGTCCGCCTTGGCGGGCGGCTTTCAGGATCGGGTGGGTCGGCCGGACGGCACCGAGCCGGCCCTGGCCAGCACCCCCACCACGCCCAGCACCGCCGCCGACAGCGTGACGAGCAGGGCCAGGCTCAGCGGGTGGTTCCCCCACAACGTTCTGGCGACGATCATCGCCGCCATCGGCACCAGCACGACCGCCGCCCGCCGTCCGACCGGCGAGCGCAGCGCCAAGATCCCCGCGACCAGCACGATCGCGACCGCGACCGGCAGGCCCGCCCACCTGAAGCTCATGGCCGCCAGAACGGACGCCCCGGCCAGCACGCCCGTCCACTTGAGCAGCCGCGCGGTGCCGGCCGAGCCGGGGCCTGGAGCGGGGGCGACGGCCAGCATCACAGCGCACAGGACGGCCGGCAGCATGCCCATGCCGATGTCGCTCGCATCGATCGGGTCCGCGCGGACGAGCACCCCGTCGGCGTTCCACTGCGCGAATTCATATTCGACGCGATAGATCGACCACCCCGACAGCAGCGCGTACCCGGCGGCGCACGCCGCCGCCGCCCAGGGCCGGTTCAGCCAGGTGAGTAACGCCACGAGCGCGTACGGCAGCGCCTGCATGCCCGCCTCCCCCATCAGCCGCAGCCCGTCCGGGTTGAACCGCCCGCGCAGCACCCACTCGCCGTAGCTCGCGGCGGCCTCCAGCTTGAGCACGAAGAGCGCGACGGGGGCGAGGAGCGCGGCGATGCCGAGCGCGTCCCGCCAGTGCAGGTTCGACCGGCCGCTGACGGCGTGCCGCAGCCGGATCGCCAGGCCGCCGCGCACCACGTCGTACGCGTCCCGCACCGACGGCCGCCGCCGGCCCGGCTCCGCGCTCGCGAGCAGCACCGCGACCATCTCCTCCGCGTGCCGCGCCCGATGCTCCTTCGGGTACGCCACCAGCAACCGCCGGTAACCCCGCTCCAACTCGCTCACGCGCCACTCCCCGTCCGCCGCGAACCCCGCCCGCTCACGCGCCGCTCCCCATCGGCCCGAGGTGGCGCCGGGACCGCAGCCGCGCGGCGGCGGTCTCCACGTTCCGCCGCAGTTGCTCGGTCTCGGCCGCCAGCCGTTCCTCGCCCGCCGGCGTCAGCCGGTAGTACCGCCGGGCCCGCCCGTCCACGATCTCCTCGCGTTCGGCCTCGACCAGCCCCTCGCCCTGCAGCCGGTCCAGCGCCGCGTACAACGTGCCGGCCCGCAGCCGCACGCGCTCGGCGGAGATCCGCAGCACGTCGGTGATGATCCCGTAGCCGTGCTGGGGCCCGGCCGCGAGCGCGGTCAGGATGAGGAACGTCGGCTCCTGCATCGCTCGATCCTTCATGACACCGATATATACCGATGATCTGACTATCGAGGCAAGCGGAACAGCTCATCCCACAGGTCAAAGTTCACCTCGCATTCACCCGCCCGCCCGGATGTGCGGGCCCTCACGGGTAGACACCGCTCATGCGCTACAACGTGCTGGCCTGCGACTACGACGAGACCCTGGCCACGAACGGCCAGGTGGCCGAGGAGACGATCGAGGCACTGGAGCGGCTGTCGCGGGCCGGGTTCAAGCTGCTGATGGTCACCGGGCGCGAACTGGACGACCTGCTCTCGGTCTTCCCGCACCCCGTGCTGTTCGACCTGATCGTGGCCGAGAACGGCGGTCTCCTGTACGACCCGCGCCAGCGGACCCGCGACGCCCTGGCCGCGCCCCCGCCCGCCGAGCTGGCCGAGCGGCTGCGCGCGGAAGGGGTGCGCCCGCTGGGCGTCGGCCGGGTGCTGATCGCCACGCGCGAGCCGCACGACGTGCCCGTCCTGCGCGCGATCCGCGAGCTGGGCCTGGAGCTGCAGGTCATCTACAACAAGGGCGCCGTCATGGTGCTGCCGCCCGGCGTGAACAAGGCCAGCGGCCTGTGCGCGGCGCTCGACCGCCTGTCCCTGTCACGGCACAGCGTGGTCGCGGTCGGCGACGGCGAGAACGACCACGCGTTCCTGACCGCCGCCGAGTGCGGCGCCGCCGTCGCCAACGCCCTGCCCGCGCTCAAGGACGCCTGCGACCTGCCCCTCGACGCGGCGAACGGGCGGGGCGTGGCCGAGCTGGCGGCGCGGCTGCTGGCGGGCGACCTCGACGAGCTGGACCTGCCCCGCCACCACGTCCTGCTCGGCCACGCGGGCGAGGAGGAGGTACGGCTGCCCACGTACGGGCTCGGCCTGCTGGTGGCGGGGCCGTCCGGCAGCGGCAAGTCCACCGTCACCACCGCCCTGCTCGAACGGCTCAACGGCGACGGCTACCAGTGCGTGATCGTGGACCCGGAGGGCGACTACGCCGAGCATCCGGGCGTCACCGTGCTCGGCGACCCCGACCGGGCGCCGGCCGTGGACGAGGTCATGCACGTGCTGGAGCAGCCGTCCCAGAGCGTCGTGGTCAACCTGATCGGCCTGCAGCTGCGCGACCGCCCCGCGTACTTCGCCGAGCTGCTGCCCCGCCTGACCGGCCTGCGCGCGAAGCTGGGCCACCCACACTGGCTCATCCTGGACGAGGCCCACCACCTGATGCCCGCCGAGGTCCGCCACGTCCCCCTCCAGGGGCCCGGCGACGTCGGCGCGCTGCTGATGATCACCGTGCATCCCGACGCGCTGAGCCCGGCCGCGCTGCGCCTGGTCACCAGCACGATCGCGGTCGGCAAGGAGCCCGGCGACACGCTCGCCGCCTTCGCCACCGCACTCGGCCTGTCCGCCCCGTCGCTGCGCCCCGCCCCGAAGAGCGACATCGCGCTCTGGCAGGACGGTACGGAGCACGCGCGCGCCCTGACCCTCGCCCCCGCCCGCGCCGAGCGCACCCGGCACCGGCGCAAGTACGCGGCCGGCACCATGGCCAAGGACAAGAGCTTCTACTTCACGGGGCCGCAGGAGCGGCTGCGGCTGCGGGCCAGGAACCTGCACACGTTCGTCGAGCTGAGCGAGGGCGTGGACGACGACACCTGGCTGCACCACCTGCGGCGCGGCGACTACTCGGCGTGGATCCGCGACAAGCTCGGCGATGCGGAGCTGGCCGACGAGGTGGCCGCCGTGGAGCAGGCGCACGGCGAGCTGTCGCCCCGGGACGGCCGCCGCCGCGTCGCCGACCTCATCGGCGCCCGCTACACCCTGCCCGCCGAGCCCACCGACTTCGACCCCGACCACAAGGACCGCTGACCTCCGCCTCAGACCGAGCCGGAAGCCGGAGCAGCCCGGCCCGCCGAACGGCGCCGGGCCGCCCGCGGGGGTCAGGCCGGGGCGACGGGTGGCTTGATCGGGGTGCGCCCGCGCCCGAGCAGCCACAGCATGGCCCCCAGGGCGGCGACCTGCAACGGCCACCCCATCACGATCTTGGCGAACCCGAGCGCCGCCACCGCTTCGTCCCCGCCGCCGAACAGGTACACCGGCCCCTGCACGGCCACCCGGACCGCGCAGGGCAGCATGAGCAGCCACGTGAGCCGCGTGCACAGCCGCACGATGCCGGGATCCTTGTGCCAGGCGGTGGGGTCGCCCGTCACCGACCCGATCAGGAACCCCACGACCGGCCAGCGGGTGGCGATCGAGAGCAGCATCGCCACCGCGTAGCCGGCGTTGTAGAGGATGCCGGGCAGGAAGTAGTCTTTCGCGTCGCCCGACCGGCTGGCGAAGAACGCGCCGATCGCGATGCCGATCAAGCTGTTGATCACGAACTGCGGCGTGGACTTCTGGATCACGCGCACCACCAGCAGCACCACCGACAGGGAGATGCTGATGATGAGCGACAGCTTGAGGTCTTCGCTGGAGATCCAGGACAACGTGAACGCGATGGTCGGGACCGCCGCCTCGATGATGCCGCGCACCCCGCCGAGGGCCTTGGCGAGCTGTGCTCGCACCGCCGCCTCAACGGTGTCGTGGGCGACCTCTTCCGCCTCAGCACTCACCTGATCAACTCCCTGGGCGCAGCTCGTAACGCGGATTGAACATCACCTTGCGCCCGTCCTGCATGCTGACCAGGCCCTCGGCCTTGACCGTGCGGCCCGGCTCGATGCCCGCGATCTTGCGACGGCCGAGCCAGACCAGGTCGATCACGTCGGACCCGTCGTAGAGCTCGGCCTCCAGAGCGGGGGCGCCGCCCCTCGGACGCAGAGTCACCGTACGTAGCGTACCCGCCACACAGAAGCGGCGGCGACCGCCACACGAGACGATCGGGGTCGCGCCGACCTCGTCGGCGTCCTCCCGGAGTTCCTGGGCCTCGATCTCCGACTGGCTGGTGGCCAGGCGGCTGAAGAACCCGCGCAATCCCCCGCGTTTAGGGGGCTCTGCCGTACTCATGATGCCTCAGCCTATGTGATGTCAGCTCTTAGCGAATCTCACTGATTTCAGGACCTCGTTTGAACGGGTTGAGCCCCGGCCGCTGCTCGCCCGGCTCGTTCGGCTGCTCGTTCGGACGGCGCAGCGGAATGGGCTCCTCACGCGCCATCGGCTCGTCGCCGCGCACGACCACGACGTCCTTGATGAAGTCGATGAACGGCTCCGCGACCGCGTCGTCGGTGGCCGCCTTGCCGGAGATCACCGCCAGCAGGAACCAGCGCGGCCCGTCGATGCCGAGGTAGCGTGCCGGGCGGCTGTTGCCCTCGACCTGCATCTCGCCGGCCAGCTCCGTGCCGAACGGCCCCTCGCGCTCCTCCAGGTGCTTCGCCTGGTTGAGGATCTTGGTCTTGACCTCGTCCCACAGGCCGGAGCTGCGCGGCGCGGCCAGCGCCTGGAGCTGCAGCGAGCTCTCCTCGTACAGGACGACCACCCCGACGTGCTGGTCCCCCACGGAGGCCAGGCGCACGTCGAAGTCGGGGTTGTGCGGCAGCCGCAGGCCGCCCAGGTCGATGCGCTCGGTCTCCGGGTGGGCCTCGTCGGCGTCCCACGGGCCGGACTCTCGCGTTGGCGCGGCAGGCTCCCGCTCGACCGCCTGCTCCGGCTGCTCACGACGACGACGTCGGAACACGTTCCTCACTCTCCCTGCTCGTCGGGCCCCTGCGGGCCCGTGGTTCGCCGGGCCCTGCCGGGCCCCTTCCCATCAACGGCCGGTCGATCCGAACCCGCCGGCGCCCCGCACGGACTCCGGCAACCGCTCGGCCGCCACGAACGTCACCCGCTCGACCCGCTGGATGACGAGCTGCGCCACCCGGTCGCCGCGCCGCAGCTTGAACGGCTCCTTGAGGTCGGTGTTGATCACCGTCACCTTGATCTCGCCCCGGTAGCCGGCGTCGACCGTGCCGGGCGCGTTGACCAGCGTGACACCGTGCTTGGCCGCCAACCCCGAACGCGGATGCACGAAAGCCGCATACCCATCGGGAAGGGCGATCGCCAGCCCCGTGCCGACGACGGCCCGCTCACCGGGCAGCAGCTCCACGTCCTCGGCCGCGTAGAGGTCGGCTCCCGCGTCACCCGGATGGGCGTACGACGGGATCGGCAGCTCGGGGTCGAGCCGCTGGATGAGGACCTCAGCTCCGCTCAAGGGTTCACCTCGTAGTCCTGGTGTTCGGCGGCGATGGCGGCCAGATCGCCGTGCTTGGCGAAGTGTTCCATGTTCACCTCGATGAACAGCGCTGCCGCGCGGACGGCGACCGGCCCGTCTGGAGCGCCGATGCGCCCCTCAGCCTCAAGGTACGCCTTTCTGCCGTCGATGCCGGTGCACCAGGCACGCAGGTGGAGTGTCGTGCCCACGGGAACGGGGAGGAGGTAGTCGGTCTCCAGACGTCCCGTCACATACGGCTTGTGGAGCAGGTAGACGGACATACCGATGACTTCGTCCATGGCGGTGGCCAGCACGCCGCCGTGCGCCAGCCTCGGCGCACCCTGATGCGCCTCCCCCACCGTGAACTCCGCCTCCACAGTGGCCCCGTCCGGAGTTCGGGCCTTGAGATGCAGCCCCGTCGGATGCCCGGCACCGCACCCGAAACACTTGCTGTAGTGGGAGCCCAACGTGCTACCCGCCGAGGGCGCGTCAGGATGCGCGGGGGGCGGCTGCGCGCCCGGCGGCGGGGTGGTGAGGGAGGAACGCGTCACGGGTGACGAGGTTACTCGGTGTCCCACCCCACCGCTGCTCCAGCAGCCCCCCACACCGATCGCCCGTCCCGATCACCCTCCAGCTCCCTCGAACGGCCCACCCCGATCACCCGCCCGCCGCGATCCCCTCACTCACCGCAACCGGCCGCCGCCCACACAGCGCAGACGCCAACCCGGCCACCAGCCCCGCGCGGACCATTCGCCCGCTCATCCCGCTCGCCGCAACCGGACACCCGCCCAAGCGGCGTGGACGGCCACGCCTGGCCGCCAGTCCGCCCGGCTACCAGCCCGCGCGGACCGCTCGCCCGCTCATCCCGCTCGCCGCAACCGGACACCCGCCCGGACAGTGCAGACGGCCCGTCCGGATCATCCCAGCCGCCGCGTCGTCCCGACCGTCTCGCCCGGACGCCCGCTCGGACGGCTCGCCAGGGTCATCCCCGGCCGGACCGCTCGCCCCGCCCAGGCACCAGCCTCTCCTCGGCCCGCTCGGACGCTTCGCCCCGATCGCCTCGCTCGGGCGGCTCGTTCCCGATCAGCCGCGCTCGGGCACCCGACCGGACGGGTCGTCGCGGTCGGACGGATGGTCGTCCCGAGCGGGGGGCTCGTCGCGGTCGGAGGGCTCGGGTGAGGGCGAGGGTGGTGGTGGGGCTTCGGCGGTGGGGTCGTGGCCTGGGGGGAGGGCCGGTGGTTGGTGGCGTAGCTCCGGGAGGGCCCGGTAGATGACCGCCGCCACCGGTACGGCCACGGCGGCGCCCGCGATGCCCGCCAGGATGCCGCCCACCGACAGCACGAGGATGATGGCCAGCGGATGGAAGTTGAGCGCCCGGCCCACGATCAGCGGCTGCAGCACGTGGTTTTCGAGCTGCTGCTCCACGATGAGGATGCCGAGGAAGATCAGGGCGTAGACGAGGCCCTTGGCGCCCAGCGTGACGAGGGTGGCGATGGTGCCGGCGAAGAAGATGCCGACGATCGGGATGAAGCTGGCGAAGAAGATGAGCACGGCCAGCGGCGCCCACAGCGGCACGCCCATGCCGGCCAGCACGATGCCCATGATGAGGCCGTGCACGGCGGCCACCGCGACGGTGCCCTGCACGTAGTGGGAGAGCGTGGCCCACGCGGCCCGGCCGGCCCGGTCGACGCGCGGCGCCACCCCGCCGAACGCCTTGAGGAACCAGCCCCAGATGCGGTCGCCGTCTTTGAGCAGAAAGAACGTCACGAACAGGAGCAGCACGATGGACGCGAGCACCTCGACGGCCACCGCCCCGGCGGACAGCACGGTGCCGGTGATGGCGGTGCGCTGCGCGTTGAGCATGGCGGCGATCTCGTCGACGTAGCCGGTGATCTGGGTCTGCTCCAGGTGCAGCGGGCCCTGGATCAGCCACTCCTGCACGGACCGGGCGGTCTCCTGGACCTGCTCGACGAGGTTGGGGAACTCTTCGCCGGCGCGCGCCCCGACCAGCCACCCGGTGCCGCCGAGCACGGCCAGGGCCACCAGCATGGTGATCCAGGTGGCGTAGATGGGCCGCATGCCGGCGCCCCGCAGGGCGTTGGTCAGCGGGAACAGCAGCGCGGTCAACAGGAGCGCGATCGCCACGGGCAACGCCACGAACGCCAGGCGGGCGATCGCCTGGACGATGAAGTAGACGACCACGCCGACGAGGATCAGGCACCCACTCCACGCGGCCATTCTGGCCAGCACGGGCGGCACGAGCTTGGTTGGGCGGTCGGAAAGCACGTGTTCAAGACTGGCACGTCCGGGCTCCGGATGCGCGCGGATATCGGGCCGGCAGCTCAGAGCGTAACGAAGCAGCAGAACGCCCGGGCCGCGCCACCGCGCCAAGCCAAGCCAACGCCAAGCCCGGACGAGCCAAGCCCGGACGAGCCAACGCCGGGCGAGCCAACGGCGGGCGAGCCAAAGCCGGGCGAACACCTCGGAGATCGGGCCTGGGCAAGGCGAGGGGTGCGTGTCACCGTCATGGTCATGAAGGCTGTGGTGGTCCTCACCGTGCTGGCGTCGCTCGTCGCCGCCCCCGCCCCCGCGTACGCCTCCCGCGCCCCCCTGACGCTGGAGGTCCTGTCCAGCCGCCCCGACCAGGTGACCGGCGGTGACGCCCTGATCAGGGTCCGTGGAGGGGACGGCGCCCGGGTCAGGGTGCTGCGCGGCGGCGAGGACGTGACGGCGGCCTTCAAGCGGACCGGGAACGGCCTGACCGGCCTGGTGACCGGCCTGGCGGTCGGCGAGAACACGATCACCGCCACGGCCCGCCGGCACCGCACAACGCTGGAACTGCGGAACCACCCCATCGAGGGCCCGGTCTTCTCGGGCCCGCACCAGTACCCGTTCCTGTGCAAGACCGAGCGCTCCGGCCTGGGCCCGCCGGTCGTGGACAACCAGGACGGGCAGGGCATGCGCGTCGTGGGCGGCTGGAGCAGGGACTGCTTCGCCCCGACGGTGACGGACCGCCTCTACCGCTCCACGGACGGCGCGTACAAGCCGATGCCCGCGCAGGGCCGCCCCGCCGACCTGGCCACGACGACGACGCTGGACGGCCGTACGGTCGACTTCGTGGTGCGCAGGGAGCGCGGCGTCATCAACCGGTTCCTGTACTCGATCGCCCTGCTGGAGGACGGCTGGAACGGCAGGGCGATCTACCGTTTCGACGGCGGCGTGGGCATCGGCCACGACCAGGGCACCTTGGGGAGCAGCGCCCTCGACCCGTACGGGCTGGGCAAGGGCTACGCGATCCTGCACTCCTCGGGCACCCGCACCTCGGTGCACTACAACCTGATCCTGGGCGGCGAGACGGCGCTGATGGTCAAGGAGCGTTTCGTGGAGCAGCACGGCCTGCCGCTGTACACGGTGGGCGTGGGCGGCTCGGGCGGCGCGATCCAGCAGTACATCTACGGTCAGAACCACGGCGACCGGGTGATCGACGCCGCGATCCCGCAGTACTCGTACCCGGACATGGTGACCCAGACGATCCACGTGGGCGACTGCGAGCTGCTCGAACGCTACATGGACCACAACCCGCGCTGGGCGCGCTGGGACGACCGCACGGCCCTGATCGGCATGAACGCCAGCGACACGGTCGCGAACCCGTACACCGGCCGGCCGGGCTCGGACGAGTGCGTGAACGGCTGGCGCGGCCTGACCCCGCTGACCATGAACCCGCTGTGGACGAGCGACAACGACCCGGAGTGGGAGCGCATGGACCCGCCGGGCGTCAAGGACACCGTCCAGTGGACGCACTGGGACGACGTGCGCAACGTCTACGGGGTGGACGAGCGCGGCTACGCCCGTTCGACGTGGGACAACGTGGGCGTCCAGTACGGGCTCAGGGCGCTGGCGGACGGGACGATCACGCCGGAGGAGTTCCTCGACCTCAACGCCCGGGTGGGCTCGTGGAAGGAGGCGGCCGACATGGTGCGGGAGGGCTGCCCGTTCGTGCCGTCCGCCTGCCCGGCCGACTTCGACCCGTGGAGCGCCCGCAACGCGAGCCTGAGCGGCGATCCGGCCCCGAGGCGCGCGGGCGGCCCTGAGGCGATCAGGAACGTGCGGCGCAGCGGCCTGGTGTTCGGCGGCGACATCGACATCCCGGTCATCGACTGGCGGCACTACCTGGAGGAGCGGCTCGACATGCACAACGCGCACCAGTCGTTCGCCTCCAGGAAGCGCATGCTGGACCATGACGGCCGGGCGGGCAACCAGGTCATCTGGTTCACCGACGCGCGTCCTGACGGGCCGGCGTTCGACCAGACGCCGGAGGCGCTGCGGGTGATCGACGAGTGGATGGCCAATATCCGGAAATATCCGGCGCGCGGCGTGGTCGGCAACAAGCCGCCCCAAGCCGTGGACCGCTGCTTCGCCACCGACGGCACCGAGATCGCGGCCGGCCCGCACGTCTGGGACGGCATCCTCGACCGCCGCACCCCCGGCCCGTGCACTCAGCGCTTCCCCCTCTACGGAACCTCCCGCACGGTGGCGGGCGGCCCCATCGAGGGCGGCGTCTACAAGTGCCGCCTCCAGCCGGTCGAGCGGGCCCTCGCCAAGGGCCTGTACGGCACGTGGCGCCCGACCCCGGACGAGCGGGCCAGGCTGAAGCAGATCTTCCCCACCGGAGTGTGCGATTACTGACGCGACACAGGAGTTACTGACGCTCCTCGACGAGCGGCAGCTCCCGCATCGTCCGCATGGGCGAGGTGAACACCCACAGGAACGCCACGCAGGCCCCCACGGCACCGACCACCAGCGTGGCCCTGACGCCGATCATCTCGCCCAGCACGCCCCCGAGCAGCCCGCCCAGCGGCATCGTCCCCCATACGAGGAAGCGCATGGTGGCGTTCATCCGGCCGAGCAGCGCCTCGGGCGTGGCGGCCTGGCGGAAGCTGAGCTGGGTGACGTTGTAGATGACGACCCCCGCCCCGTTGCAGAACTCGTAGACGACGACCAGCCCGAGCCGCCAGTCGGCCGCCACCCACGGCAGCAGGAACGTCAGGGGGGCGGGGACCACGATGGCCAGCCACATCGTCGGCCCCTGCCCCAGCCACCGCGCCACGCGCGCGTTGAGCAGCGCGCCGGCGAAGCCGCCGAGCCCGGCCGCGGACATGAGCAGGCCGATGGTGCCCGCGCTCACGGCCAGCTCCCTGGCCAGCAGCAGCAGGATCATCGGGTGGACGATCGCGCCGAACAGGTTCGCGGTGCCGGTGCAGCCGGCGATGCGGCGCAGCAGCCGGTGCCCGAACACGAACCGGACGCCCTCCGCGATCTCCTTGCCCAGGTGGGTGCGCGGCCGCTCCTGGCGGGTCTCGCGCTTGCGGATGGTGCCCAGGCACAGCGCCGACCAGGCGTACCCGAACACGGTGACGACCAGCGCGAACGGTGCGGTGAGGAACTGGATCAGGTAGCCGCCGACGCTGGGCCCGCCGAGCTGCGCCACCGTCCGCACGACCTCCAGCGTGGAGTTGCCCTCGACCAGCCGCTCGCGTCCGACGAGGTGCGGCAGGTAGCTCTGGTACGCGGCGTCGAAGAACACGGTGAACACGCCGAGCACCAGCGCCACGGCGTAGAGCTGGTAGATCGTCAGCACGCCGGCCCACCAGGCCAGCGGCACGGAGGCCAGCGCGAGCGCCCGCGCCCAGTCGCTGACCACCATCACGGACCGCTTGCGCCGCCGGTCGACGATCGCGCCGGCGGGCAGCCCGATGACCACGAACGCGAGTGTCTCGCACGCTGTGAGCAGCCCCAGCTCGAACGGCGAGGCGTGCAGGGCGGTGACCGCGACCAGGGGCAGGGCCAGGAACAGGAGCTGGGTGCCCACCTGGCTGGCGCTGTCGGCCAGGAAGAGGCCGCGGAAGTCGTGCTCGCGTAAGAGGCCCACGACCGGCAGCATCCCGCACCGATTGGGAAATTTCAACCGGTTATAGGCTGACCTGCCATGGGCACCAAACGCCGCCCCGCCACGGAGGCCGAGGCTCGCGCGCTGGCCTCCGCCGTGCGGCTGCGCATCCTGCGTCTCTGTCTCGACCAGGCGCTGACCAACAAGGAGATCGCCGACCGCCTCGGCGCCAACCCCGCCACGATCCTGCACCACGTACGCAAGCTGGTCGAGACCGAGTTCCTGGTGGCCGAGCCGAGCCGGCCGGGCCCGCGCGGGTCCACCGAGATCCCCTACCGGGCCACCGGCAAGTCGTGGGACATGGACGTGCGGGAGAGCGGCGTGCCCGGCGGGCGGGCCGCCATGCTCGACGCCTTCCTGGAGGAGGTGCGGCTCGTGGACCTGGAGGAGGTCAGCTTCACCAGGCTCGGGCTCAGGCTCACCCCCGAAGGCCGCGCCGAGCTGCTCGAACGGCTGCAGGAGGTGTTCGAGGAGTTCCGCGTGCGGCAGCCGCCGCCGGACGGGAAGGCGTACTCGCTGTTCTTCGCCCTGCACAGAGACGTCAGCAGAGACATCAGCAGGGACACGTGAGTGCCGGGCCCGCAGGCCCGGCACTCAGAACGCGCTCAGCCCAGATGGACGTCGACCTTGAGCGTGTCACCGTGGTCGAGCACGAACTCCTCGACGTTGCCCGCCGCGCACAGATCGTCCTGAGCCGCCCGCAGCAGCTCCACGTCGGGCGTCCACACGGTCAGCCGCGACACCTCGGCCCGCATCGACAGCTTGGCCTCGGACTTGGCCTTGCGCACCTGCCCGAGCACCTCGGAGGCCACGGCGAGCACGGCCGGGTCGCCCGCGCCCCGCTCCACCGACGGCCAGGAGGTGCGGTGCACGGAGCCGTCGCGCCACCACGACCACACCTCCTCGGTCACGAACGGCAGGAACGGCGCGAACAGCCGCAGCAGCACGTCGAGCGCCTGCCGCAGCGCCGCGTGCGCCGAGGCGGAGGCGGCGCCGGACTCGTAGGCCCTGGCCTTGACCAGCTCCACGTAGTCGTCGCAGAACGCCCAGAAGAAGCGCTCCACGGCCTCCAGGGCGCGGGTGTGGTCGTAGGACTCGAACGCGTCGGTGGCCTCGCGCACGGCGTCGGACAGCGCCGCCAGCATGGCCAGGTCGAGCGGCTCGGTCACCTCGGCGGCGGACTCTTCCGCGGCCAGCCCCAGGACGAACTTGGAGGCGTTCAGGATCTTGATGGCCAGCCGCCGCCCGACCTTGAGCTGCCCGGCGTCGAAGGCGGTGTCGACGCCGTAGCGGCCGTTGGCCGCCCAGTAGCGCACCGCGTCGGAGCCGTGCTGCTCCAGCAGGTCGATCGGGGTGACGACGTTGCCCTTCGACTTGGACATCTTCTTGCGGTCGGGGTCGAGGATCCACCCCGAGATCGCCACGTCGCTCCACGGCAGCGTGCCGAACTCGGCGTGCGACCTGACCACGGTCGAGAACAGCCAGGTGCGGATGATCTCGTGGCTCTGCGCCCGCAGGCTCATCGGGTAGACGTGCCGGAACAGCTCGTCGTCGGTGCCCCACCGGCCGGCGATCTGCGGGCTGAGCGACGAGGTGGCCCAGGTGTCCATGACGTCGGGGTCGGCCATGAACCCGCCGGGCACGCCGCGCTGCTCCTCGGTGTAGCCGGGCGGCACGTCGGAGGACGGGTCGACCGGCAGCATCTCCTCGGTGGGCAGGATCGGCGCGTCGTGGACGGGCTGTCCGGACTCGTCGATCGGGTACCACACGGGGAACGGCACGCCGAAGAAGCGCTGCCGGGAGATCAGCCAGTCGCCGGTGAGCCCCTCGACCCAGTTGTCGTAGCGCACCCGCATGTGCGGCGGGTGCCAGGTCAGCTCGCGCCCGCGCGCCAGCAGCCGCTCGCGCAGCTCCTCGTCGCGCCCGCCGTTGCGGATGTACCACTGGCGGGTGGTGACGATCTCGAGGGGCTTGTCGCCCTTCTCGTAGAACTTCACCGTGCGCTGCACGGGCCGGGGCTCGCCGTCGAGGTCGCCGGACTCGCGCAGCAGCTCCACGATGCGCTCGCGGGCGCTGTGCACGGTCTTGCCGGCCAGCTCTTTGTACGGCTCGGCGTCGACGCCCTCCGGCGGCTCGGGCAGCAGCCGCCCGTCCCAGCCGATCACGGGCCGGGTGGGCAGGTGCAGCTCCCGCCACCAGGTGACGTCGGTGAGGTCGCCGAACGTGCAGATCATCGCGATGCCGGTGCCCTTGTCGGGCTCGGCCAGGCGGTGCGCCAGCACCGGCACCTCGACGCCGAACAGCGGCGTGAGCACCGAGGTGCCGAACAGCTCCTTGTAGCGCTCGTCGTCGGGGTGGGCGACCAGCGCCACGCAGGCGGGGATGAGCTCGGGCCTGGTGGTCTCGATCCAGACCGGCCCCTTCTCGCCGTAGAAGGAGATCTTGTGGAAGGCGCCGGGCCACTCCCGGTCTTCGAGCTCGGCCTGGGCCACGGCGGTGCGGAAGGAGACGTCCCACAGCGTCGGGGCCTCGGCGAGGTAGGCCTCGCCGCGCAGCAGGTTGCGCAGGAACGCGCGCTGCGCCACGGCCTGTGCCTCGTCGCTGATGGTGGTGTAGAGCAGCGACCAGTCGACCGACAGGCCGATGCGCCGCCACATCTCCTCGTACGCCTGCTCGTCGATGGCGGTGAGCTTGTGGCACAGCTCCACGAAGTTGCGCCGGGAGATGGAGATCTCCCGCTTGCCCGGCTTGTCCGGGGGCACGAAGTCGGGGTCGTAGGGCAGCGACGGGTCGCAGCGCACGCCGTAGACGTTCTGGACACGGCGCTCGGTCGGCAGGCCGTTGTCGTCCCAGCCGATCGGGTAGAACACCGACTTGCCGAGCATGCGCTGGTAGCGGGCCATGATGTCGGTGTGCGTGTAGGAGAAGGCATGACCGACGTGCAGCGAACCGGACACGGTCGGCGGGGGCGTGTCGATGGAGTAGACACGCTCGCGCGGCGCCGACCGGTCGAAGCGGTAGGTGCCCTCTTCCTCCCAGCGAGCTACCCATACCTGCTCCAAGCCGTCAAGGGTCGGCTTTTGGGGCATGGATGGACGGCGTAGTCGCTGTTGAGTCATGCCTCCTTATGGTACGGCTTCGCAGGCCCGCAGGCGTTAGAGACTAGTGTTCGTTACAAAGGGGAAGGGAGATCGACATGGCGGAGGACAAGCCCGATATCGCCTGGCGTGTCGTGGGCGGCCTCGTGGGGCTGGTCACGGCGTGGGCGGCCAGGAAGATCCTCGGGTTCGC
Organism: [Actinomadura] parvosata subsp. kistnae; assembly: GCF_900323885.1. Lineage (GTDB taxonomy): Bacteria > Actinomycetota > Actinomycetes > Streptosporangiales > Streptosporangiaceae > Nonomuraea > Nonomuraea composti. The sequence goes on from NZ_OOHJ01000015.1 coordinate 1,031,443, forward strand.
CTGGAAGAAGGCGACCGGCAAGGAGCCGCCCATCGACACCGAGTCGCCCGAGGTCAGCATGGGCGAGGCGATCGGTTACGCCGTCGTCATGGGGGTCGGCATGTCGGTGGCGCAGATCGTGGTCAACCGGACCGCCAAGAAGCGCTACGACGCATGGAAGGCTCTGAAGCAGGTGACTCCAGGGCAGTGAGGAACTCGCTCGCCCAGCGGTCCACGTCGTAGGTGGCGACCCGGCGGCGCATCGTGCGCATCCGCCGGGCCAGCTCGTGCGGCGTGGCCCGCATCGCCGCCAGCATCTGGCGCTTGACGTCCTCCACGTCGTACGGGTTGACCAGGTACGCCTGCCGCAGCTCGTCGGCGGCGCCGGCGAACTCGCTGAGCACGAGCGCGCCGTGCAGGTCGTGGTGACAGGAGATGTACTCCTTGGCCACCAGATTCATCCCGTCGCGCAAGGGCGTGACGACCATGACGTCGGCGGCGAGGTAGAGCGCGGCCAGCTCGTCGTGGTCGTACGACTGGTGGAAGTACCACACCGGCTGGTAGCCGAGCTGGGCGTGCTCACCGTTGATCCGCCCGACCTGCAGCTCGATGTCGTCGCGCAGCCTCCGGTACTCGTCCACCCGCTCCCTACTGGGCGTGGCGATCTGCACGAACACGGCCTCGCCCGGCCGCAGGTGCCCGTCCTTGAGCAGCTCGCCGAACCCTTCCAGCCGCTGCCCGATGCCCTTGGTGTAGTCGAGCCGGTCCACGCCGAGCAGCACGTGCTCGGGGTCGCCGAGCTCGACCCTGATCTCCTTGGCGCGGTCCACGATGCGCGGCTCGCGCACGAGCGAGTCGAGGTGCGCGAAGTCCACGGAGATCGGGAACGCCTGCGTGGTGACGATCCGGTCGTCGAGGAAGATCTCGTTCCCCTTGTACGGCAGCCCGAGCAGCCGCCGGCACAGCCTGCGGAAGTTCGAGGCGCCGCCGGGCAGCTGGAAGCCGACGAGGTCGGCCCCGAGCAGCCCTTCGACGAGCTCCTTGCGCCACGGCAGCCGCCAGAACAGCTCGGTGGGCGGGAACGGGATGTGCAGGAAGAAGCCGATCCGCAGGTCGGGCCGGAGCTTGCGGAGCATCGCGGGCACGAGCTGGAGCTGGTAGTCCTGCACCCACACCACCGCGCCCTCCTCGGCCGCCTCGGCAGCGGCCTCGGCGAAGCGCTGGTTGACGCTGCGGTAGGTCTCCCACATCTCCCTGTCGAACACCGGGGTCGCGACCACGTCGTGGTAGAGCGGCCACAGGGTCGCGTTCGAGAAGCCCTCGTAGTAGAGCTCGACCTCACGGGCGGACAACGGGATCGGGATGAGGCTCATCCCGTCCTGCTCGAAGGGCTCCAGCTTCTCGTCGGGCGCCCCGTGCCAGCCGGCCCAGGCTCCATGACGGCGCTGCATCACCGGCGCGATCGCGGTGACGAGGCCGCCAGGACTCCTGCGCCACGAAGCCGTTCCGTCGGGCTCGATCGTGCGATCGACCGGCAACCGGTTCGCGACGATCAGAAACGAGCTACGGCCAGTCAACGCAGTCCTCCTATGGGGTCATGTGTCAGGAAAGCCGCCGAGAGCGCGGCTAACGGCGGCCACCACCGACTCAGGCCCCGCATGGGGGATGATCGCGGCGATGTGGGAGTCGGGCCTGATGAGCCATGCCTCGTCCGGCCCGGCGCCGAGCCTCTCAGCGAGCGTGCCGGTCCCATCCATTTCCGCGAGCCCGCGTACGGCGAGCGGCGCCGGTATGACCTTGCCCAGGACCTGCACAAACAAACTCGAATCGCACATATCGCCCAGTAGGACGAGGAATCCCTCTCTGGTGTACTCCCGCAACCTGCCTCCCGGCAGCGGCAGATCGGGCAGGATCACGCCGGGCGCGGGCGGGCACACGGCACCCTTCGGCGGCCGGCCCAGGAACGGCCGGGTCGGCTCGGGCGTGGTCAGCGGCGAGTCCACGTACCAGAACGGCTCGGCGAACCGCCCCGAGTCGACCTCCTCGATCCGCCCGCCCTCCAGCGCCGCGCGCCTGCGCATGCGCTCCTCCACCGTCGTGGGGACGAGGAAGCGCATGGTGGCGGCGGTGACCTCCAGGTTCTCCAGCGCCGCCGCGTGCCGCTCCGTGTGGTACGACTCCAGCAGCCCCGGCCCCGCCCACCCGTTCAGCGCGAAGGCGAGCTTCCAGGCGGCGTTCTCGGCGTCCGGCACGCCCGAGTTGAGCCCGCGCGCCCCGAACGGGGCCACCAGATGGGCGCAGTCGCCCGCCAGGAGGACGCGGCCGACCCGCATGCGGGAGGCGATGCGGGAGTGGAAGCGGTAGGTGCTGTGCCAGAGCAGCTCGTACGGCCGTTCACCTATGATTTGCCGGATTTTTCGGGAAATATCAGCTTCCGTGGGGATGAAGTCCGGCGCGATCTGCCAGTCGATCCGGTACGTGCCCCCGGGCACGGATGGATGAGCACCTGGCGCCCCGGGTTCCAGACCGGGTCGAAGTAGAAGCGCCGCTCGTTCTCCCAGCCGGGCAGGTCCGCCTTGATGTCGCAGATGAGGAACTGGTCCTCGAACGAGTGCCCGGTGAACGAGACGCCCAGCGACGCCCGTACCGCCTGCGCCCTGGCCCCCGCGCAGACCAGCACGTACGGCGCCCGCAGCAGCCGCTGCCCGCAGTGCACCGTCACCCCGGAGTCGTCCTGGTCCAGCCCCGTGACCTCGTGGCCCCAGCGCACCTCGACGAGCGGCTGCGCCGCGATGACCTCGTCGAGGATCTGCTCGGTGCGGGCCTGGGAGATGTTCACGCACGGCGGCAGCGGCCCCTCGCGCTCGAACGTCCAGGAGAACAGCTCGCGGTCGCGGTGGTAGGTGCGGGCCGTCGTCCAGGCCAGCCCCTCCTCCGCCACCTTGCCCGCGCCGGCGGCGGCCCAGATGTCGAGCACGTCGCGCTGCTGGCAGATCGACCGCGACCCGCCGCTCCCCCGCCCCGGCCGCCGGTCCAGCACCAGCACCTGCACGCCCCACCGGGCCAGCAGCAGCGCCGCGCTCTGCCCGACCGGCCCGGCCCCGACCACGATGACCTGCGGCTCGCTCATGCCTGCAACTCGTCCCACACCTGGCGGTCGCGCTCGGCCGTCCAGATGCGCGGCCGCTCCACGCCGTGCAGCTCGTCCCACAGCCTGGAGACGTTGAACGGCAGGCAGTGCTCGAAGATCGGCCAGCGGCCGTACCGCGGCTCCAGGGCCCGGTGCGTACGCTCGAACGCCTCCTTCAGCGACCCCGCCGCGCCCACCTCACGCAACATCACGGTCAGGAAGTCGCGGGTCTGCCCGATGGCCGCCGCGACGCCCTCCTCGCCCCTGGCCACCGCGCCCCGGCCGCCGACCAGCGTCTCCGCCCCGAACGCGGCCACCCGGTCGAGCGTCGCCGACGACCAGTCGCGGTGGAAGGCGTCACCGGTGTAGAGGGCGGCCTGCGACTCGACGAGGTCGCCCGCGAACAGGATGCGCCGCTCAGGCAGCCACGCCACCAGGTCGCCCTCGGTGTGGCCGCGCCCGCAGTACTGCAGCACCAGGTCGCCGCGCCCGCCGCCGAGGTCGATCGTGAAGCGGTCGCTGAACGTGGCCGTCGGCCAGGTCAGGCCGGGGATCGAGCCGGGGTCCTTGAACAGGCGGGGCATGCGGGCGTACTCGCTGGCCCAGTCCTGCTCGCCGCGCTCGGCGATCAGCTCGCGGGTCTTCTCGTGCGTGACGATCACGTCCGCGCCGAACGCCGAGGCGCCCAGGACCCGGACCGCGTGGTAGTGCGACAGCACCAGGTACCGGATCGGCTTGTCGGTGTGCTCGCGCAGCCTGGCCAGCCACTCGCGGGCGGCCACCGGGGTCGCCAGCGCCTCGAAGCAGACGAGGAAGTCGTCGCCCTCGATCGCGCCGACGTTCGGGTCCCCCTCGGCGGTGAGCGCGTACACACCCTCCGCGAGCACCTCCAGCGACTGCTTCTTCTCGCCGAGATCCGCCGACGAGGCGAACGGCTTGACCATCGCTCCTCCTCCCGCTCAGGCGCCGGCTCGGACAGAGGCATACCCCGAGGTGCGGCTCGAACCTGTGGTTCGCTCTCTTGACAGGGAAGTCGAGACGGTGATGTGTTTACCGAACATTCGGTCAGTTGACAAGGGAGATCCGCATTGGAGAGCGCGCGCCGCATGATGGCCGCCGACACCGCCTCCGCCGCCCTCGGCATCGAGCTGACCGAGCTGGCAGAGGGCCGGGCGGTGTGCCGCATGACCGTGACCGACCAGATGATCAACGGGCACGGCCTCTGCCACGGCGGATACGTGTTCCTGCTGGCCGACACGGCGTTCGCGGGCGCGTGCAACACCTACGGCCCCGTCACGGTGGCGGCCGGAGCCGACATCACGTTCGTCTCCCCCGCCCGCGCCGGCGACGAGCTGGTGGCCGAGGCGGCCGAACGCACCCGCTACGGCCGCAGCGGCATCTACGACGTCACCGTGCGGCGGCCCGACGGTCAGGTGGTCGCGGAGTTCCGCGGCCGGAGCCGGGAGATGAGATGAGACGCCGGGAGTTCAGATGAAGCTAGGCGATCCCCCCGCGAGCCACGAGCTCGACCCCATCGAGCGCGTCTCACGCGACGAGCTCATGGCGCTCCAGCTCGAACGCCTCCAGCGGACCCTGCGCCGTGCCTACGAGAACGTGCCGCTCTACCGCGACAAGTTCGACCGGGCCGGCGTGCACCCCAGCGACTGCAAGGAGCTCGGCGACCTCGCCAAGTTCCCCTTCACCACGAAGCAGGACCTGCGCGAGTCCTACCCGTTCGGCATGTTCGCCGTGCCGCGCGAGCAGGTCGTCCGCGTCCACGCCTCCAGCGGCACCACCGGGCAGCCCACCGTCGTCGGCTACACCAAGAACGACATCGACGTGTGGGCCGAGGTCGTCGCCCGCTCCATCCGCGCCTCCGGCGGCCGGCCCGGCGACATCGTGCACGTCGCCTACGGCTACGGCCTGTTCACCGGCGGGCTCGGCGCCCACTACGGGGCCGAACGGCTCGGCTGCACCGTCGTGCCCGTCTCCGGCGGCATGACGCCCCGGCAGGTGCGGCTCATCCACGACTTCCGGCCCGACATCATCATGGTCACGCCGTCGTACATGCTGGCCCTGCTCGACGAGTTCACCGCCCAGGGGCTCGACCCGCGCGAGTCGTCCCTGCGCGTCGGCATCTTCGGCGCCGAACCCTGGACCGAGCGGATGCGCACCGAGATCGAGGACCGCTTCGACCTGCACGCCGTCGACATCTACGGCCTGTCCGAAGTGATGGGGCCCGGCGTGGCCAACGAATGCGTCGAGACCAAGGACGGCCTGCACATCTGGGAGGACCACTTCTACCCCGAGACCGTCGACCCCTTCACCGGCGAACCCGCCGAAGAAGGCGAGCTCGTCTTCACCAGCCTCACCAAAGAGGCCATGCCGATCATCCGCTACCGCACCCGCGACCTCACCCGGCTCCTGCCCGGCACCGCCCGCCCCGTCTTCCGCCGCATGCAGAAGGTCACCGGACGCACCGACGACATGATCATCCTGCGCGGCGTGAACGTGTTCCCCACCCAGATCGAGGAGATCGTCCTCGGCATCGAAGCCCTGTCACCGCACTTCCAGCTCCACCTCACCCGCCCCGACCGGCTCGACGTCATGACCGTCAAGGTCGAGGCCCGCCCCGGCGCCACCGGGCGTACCGAAGCGGCCGAACTCCTCCGCAAAGCCGTCAAGGACACCGTCGGCGTCACCGTCACCGTCGAAGTCGTCGACCCCGAGACCCTCGAACGCTCCGTCGGCAAGCTCAAACGAGTCGTCGACAAGCGGAATACTTGACGGCATGGCCACCCAGAACCCCGCTCGCCCGCGCCGGCGCGGCCACGACCCCGAGTCGGTGCTGTCCATCGCGGTGAGCGTGTTCAACGAGCGCGGCTACGACGGCACCAGCATGGAAGACCTCGCCAGAGCGCTCGGAGTCACCAAGTCGGCCATCTACTACCACGTGCCCGGCAAGGAACAACTCCTCGCCCGCGCCCTCGACCGGGCCCTCGACGGCCTCTTCGCCATGGTCACCGACCCGCGCGCCGCCGCAGGGCCCGCCATCGACCGCCTCGAATTCGTCGTCCGGCAGAGCGTCCGCATCCTCGTCGACCGCCTGCCGTACGTGACGCTGCTGCTGCGCGTACGCGGCAACAGCGCCACCGAACAGGCGGCACTCGAACGGCGCCGCGAGTTCGACCGCTTCATCGCCCACCTCGTCAAACAAGCGGCCGCGGAGGGCAGCATCCGCGCCGACGTCGACCCCGCCCTGGTCACCCGCCTCCTGTTCGGCGCCGTCAACTCGATCACCGAGTGGTACCACCCGTCGCGCGGCGCCACCGCCGACGACCTCGCCAACACCCTCCTCACCATCACCTTGGACGGCCTCCGCACCCCCACCCCTTGACCCCGCTGCGAGGGCCCGCGCCCCTGCCCACAGGCGACGACCCGAGGACGACCGCGCACTTCGTGGACGGGCGCAACACGCACGCAGCGGACCGAAACGGCCAACGTCCCAGGCGGCAAGCAGCAGGCGACCCATCGAGCAGTCACCGGCGAAATGGCGAGCGGCGCGGGCGCGCCCCGGTGCGGGGCGGGCGTATGGCCGCGACGGGCGCCCCCTTCCCGCCCTCCCAAAGGACCTCAGCCGAAGTGCGGCGGCAAGCGCGCGGGCGGGGCGACCTGAGTGACACAGCGACGGGCCAGCGGGCAGCACAGCCAACGCGACGCGGGCGCATGGCCGCAGCGGGCACCCCCTGAGCGCGGGCGGCGCGGGCGCGGCCGACGCGGCGCGCGCGGCCAGCACGGCGCGGCGGGCAGCGCGGCGAGCGGGCAGCGCGGCGAGCGGGCAGCGCGCGGCTGGTGGGCGGTGCGGCGGGCGCGGCCGGTGCGGGCCGGGCGTATGGCCGCAGTGGGCGCCTCCATCCCGCCTCCCAAAGAGACCTCAGCCGGAGTGCGGCGGCGAGCGGGCGGGCGGAGGGCGGAGGCCTAGGGGTTGAGTTCAGATCGTCCCGGGTCCGGCGGCAGTGAGGGGCGCTTCACGCGTAGGTCGTTGCGGATGGCTTCGCCCAGTTTCTTGGTGGCCATCCGGTTGAGCGCGCCCCCGGCGACAGCCCCCGTGAGGAACGGGCCGAAGGTGGTGAGGTGGCGGCCGAGGGTGCGCATGAGGCGGTTGCGGAGGGCCGTCTTGGTGGCGGCGCCGAGTGCGAGGGAGACGGACGCGGGTGCGAGGGGGTCGATGCCGCGTTGTTTGGCCCAGGCGGCGGTGAAGGCGATGGCGCGTTGGGTGCCGCTGCCTTGGACGTGTACGCCGTAGACCTCGTGCAGCTCGGCCAGGAGTTTGACCTCGATGGCGGCGACGACGATGGTTTCGGCGACGAGCTGGGCGGGGGCGGAGAGCAGGAGGGGTGGCGCGGCGAACTCGGCCGCTGCCAGTGCTCCGCCGATGGCGCCGACCGTCATCGTGGCCTTTTGCGCGGTGCGCACCAGGTCGTCGGCGAGCTCTTCGCCGGTGAGCCCATGATGATGTTCGGCGAGGGTGTGCAGATCCCGGATCGGGATGCGCGGCGCGATGTTGAGGAAGACGTCGGCCAGCCAGCGGCCCCGGCCCGCGCCGGTCGCCCGTGCCTTTTTCGCCCCGGCGGACAGCGCCTGGGCTAGTCGGCCGAGCAGCCTGCGCCGCTCGGCCGGCTCGAGCTCACCGGGTGCGGTGAGTCTGCCAACGAGCTCGCCGACCTCACGTTCGGGGTCGGCGATCTCACTGCCTGGTTGCTTGTCTTTCTCTGGTACGGCCACGCGGTGCCTCCGTGTCTCTTGGTCGCGATCGCTCCAGGGTCTGTCAGTCGCGCGCCCCTGAGCTTTTTCGCTCCAGGAATTAGGCGGCGCACTCCCGGCAGACCTGCTGGCCGTTCTTCTCGGAGGCCAGCTGGCTGCGGTGGTGCACCAGGAAGCAGCGCGAGCAGGTGAACTCGTCGGCCTGTCGGGGGATCACCCGCAGGGAGAGCTCTTCGTTCGACAGGTCCGCACCGGGCAGCTCGAGAGACTCGGCCAGGTCGGTCTCGTCGATGTCGATGCTGCCAGACGACTTGTCGGTGCGCCGCGCCTGAAGCTCCTGGAGGCTGTCCTCCCCCAGGTCGTCGTCTGTCTTGCGCGGGCTGTCGTAGTCGGTAGCCATTGTGCTTACTCCATCCCCCTCATCTATATGTCTTCGCGCTCATCGCGCGTCTTCTAACGTCCGGGAAGCCCATCTTGTGCCCGTTCCGTCGGGGAGATTTCCCATCGGTACCCCGCGGAAACGGACAACGAACCTCCCAACACGTCAGGGCCTGCTGCCAACGGCAATGGTTAGCCAAATATGGCGAAACCCACAGCCTTGGCGTCATGCACCACCGTGTTCGACGGCACATCCAACCACATGTGCGGCGTGGATGAGACGCCCCCCGTGACTCAACACGCGCACGAACGCGCCACGGTGACACGTACGCTCATCGCCTCGGGAGCCGAATGGTCACGACCAGCCCTCCACCATCGCGTGGCACAGCGGCGACATTGCCCCCGTGTGCCTGCACCACCGCACGGACGATGGACAGCCCGAGACCCGATCCCTTGGCGGAATCCACGCGGTCCGCGTGGAGCCTCCTGAACGGCTCGAACAGGCTGTTCACCTCGTACGCCGGTACATGCTGTCCTGTGTTGGCCACCTGAACAACCAAGGCCCCGTCCGCCATTCCCGTACGGATCCAGACTTTTCCGTTTTCGGGAATGTTGTACTTGACGGCGTTCTCCAGCAGGTTGCTGACGGACCGTTCGAGCAGCACGGGGTCGCCTATGGTAGGCGCGCTGACCAGTTCGGTGGAGACCGTCACGCCATGCTCTTCCGCGAACGGCGTGACCTGTTCCACGGCCGTCCGGGCGACGTCCATGACGTCCACGGGCTTGCGTACGGCGAGCTCGCGTTCGCTCCTGGCGAGCAGCAGCAGGCCCTCGATGAGTTTCTCGTTGCGCGCGTTGACCTCGAGGAGGGTACGGCCGAGCGCCTTCAGGTCCTGCGACGCCTCCGGGTCCGACAGGGCGATCTCCAGGACCGTCCGGTTGATGGTGAGGGGGGTGCGCAGCTCGTGGGAGGCGTTGGCCACGAACCTGCGCTGGGTGTCGAAGGCGACGTTGAGGCGGGTGAGCATGGCGTCGAAGGTGTCGGCCAGCTCCTTCAGCTCGTCGTTGGGGCCCTCCAGGCCGATGCGCTGGTGCGCCAGCGTGCTCTCGGACAGCTTCTTCGCCGTGACGGTCATCTGCGCCACGGGCCGCAGCGCCCGGTCCGCGACGAAGTAGCCGATGATCAGAGCCAGGATGCCCACGCCGATCAGAGCCATGAGGGAGCTGCTGAGCAGCGCGTCGCGGGCGTTGGCGATCGCCAATTGCTGGAACTGACGCCAGCGGGTCTGCAGCTGCACGTCCTCGAGGGGAGTCAGCCCAAGGTCGATCTCGGGCCAGGCACTGCTGATCGCGGTGCCGACGATGGCGTAGACCGAGAACAGCAGCACGGCCGCCGCCGCGAACACGAGCGCGCTGTACGTGAGCGTCAGCCGCCACCGGATGCTCACCTTGCCCGGGAGGTCCTTCACACGCTCCATGGTGGAGCGTGGAACGGCGGGCTGCGCAGGCGGGGGTGGGCCGTCCCACGCGGGCGGTCCGCTGGGGGGCGGGGCCTCCTGCACCCGCGTCGCCCTCCTGGCGGAGTGCGGGCTGATCATGGGATGCGTCGGCCCCGCCTCGTGCTCTGGCCTGTCCGTCACAACTTGTACCCAACCCCGGGCACAGTCTCGATCACCTGAGGCTCACCCAGCTTCTTCCGCAACGTCATCATGGTCACCCGGACCACGTTCGTGAAGGGATCGATGTTCTCGTCCCACGCCTTGTCCAGCAGGTCCTCCTGGCTGACGACGGCGCCTTCGGCCCGCATCAGCTCCTCCAGGACCGCGAACTCCTTCTTGGTCAGCACGACCTCCCTGCCGTCGCGCTCCACCAGCCGCTTGCCGGGGTCGAGCTTGATCCCGGCCCGCTCCAGGACGGGCGGCAGGGCGGGCGCGGAGCGGCGGCCGAGGGCGCGGACCCGGGCGACCAGCTCGATGAACACGAACGGCTTGGCCAGGTAGTCGTCGGCCCCCAGACCGAGCCCCTCGACCTTGTCGTCCACGTCGCCCGAAGCGGTCAGCATGAGGATCCGGGAGGCCGTGCGCTGCTCGACCAGCCGCCGGCACACCTCGTCGCCGTGCACCACGGGCAGGTCGCGGTCAAGGACGATCACGTCGTAGTCGATGTAGGAGGTCCGCTCCAGGGCTCCCCCGCCGTCGTAGGCGACGTCCACGGCCATGGCCTCGCGCCGCAGCCCGGTCGCGATCGCGTCAGCGAGCACCCGCTCATCCTCTACAACCAGCACCCGCACGCCGGTACACCTCTCTCCGATTCTGGGCACTCATTCTGCCCACAGGGTCGATAAGCGCACGGTAAGGCATGTTCAGGGGTCGGTGACCCTCGCGTAAGGGAGAGCGGCGGGAAATTCATGTTTCGGGGGGCGACAAGCCGGGGTATGCCTGCGGGACACCCCTTGCCCGGTCTTCATCCGGCAATGGGGCACTTCGCCCCCTGCACGCGTACGAACCCCCAGAGAGTAGGTGAGATGGGCGAGTTCACGACCACGATCGAACACCGCCTCGACCAGGCTTACAAGGGCCTTCGGGAGGCCCGTAGCGTCGGCGACGACTACCTCGCCGACACCCTCACCGCCGAGATCGAGGACCTGCGCCGGCTGGCCGACGATCACGGCATCCCGTTGCCCCGCTAGCCCGTAGCGAAACGGCCGGAGCCCTGGTTCCGGGCTCCGGCCGTTTGCACACGTGCCTTCAAGAGGGCAGACGGGCGCGCCGCCCGCCCCACCAGCCGGTCGGCCAGGTCAGGCGTCGCGTTCGGGGTTCAGCGGGACCAGCAGGTCGTGCAGTTCCTCGAACAGGCCCGGAGCCGCGCACAACGCGTAGTCCGGGCTGACCGGACGCCCGTTGAGGCCGGCGAGCCGGGCGCCCGACTCGGTGGCGACGAGGCCGGCCGCGGCGAAGTCCCAGTGGTTGATGCCGCGCTCGTAGTACGCGTCCACCCGCCCGGCCGCCAGCGAGCACAGGTCCACGGCGCAGGAGCCGCCGCGCCTGATGTCGCGGACGCGGGGCAGCACCTGGGCCACCACCTCGCCCTGGACGGCGCGCCGGTTCTTGTCGTAGCCGAAGCCGGTGGAGACGAGCGCCTGGGAGAGCGGGACCCCGGTGTTGCAGCGCAGCCGCTGGGGGCCGAGCCAGGCGCCGTGGCCGCGGGCCGCGGTGAAGACCTCGCCGCGCGGCGCCACGTTGACGACGCCGGCCACGATCTCGCCGCGTACCTCGACGGCGATGGAGACGGCCCAGTCGGGCAGCCCGTACAGGAAGTTGACGGTGCCGTCGATCGGGTCGACGATCCAGCGCACGTCGGACTCGCCGGGCTCCTCGCCGCCCTCCTCGCCGAGGATGCGGTCGGCGGGCCTGGCGGCGAGGATGCGCTCGCGGATCAGCTCTTCGGACGCCTTGTCGAGGGCGGTGACGACGTCGGTGGGGCTGGACTTGGTCTCGATCTCGCCGGACATCGTGGGCCGCTTGGCCAGCAGCATGTCGCCGGCCTCGCGGGCGATCTCCTCGGCGAGCCTGAGGAATTCGAGCTCGGTCATCAGGCCACCGAGTCCGGGCGCTTCCACTCCTGGCCGAGCACGTGCTGGCCGAGGAAGGCGAGGACGGTCTCGTACCAGGCGATGATGTTGCCGGGCTTGAGAATCCAGTGGTTCTCGTCGGGGAAGTAGAGGAACTTCGCGTCCACCTCGGTGCGGCGCAGGTCCCACCACAGCCGCAGGGCCTCGCCGATCGGCACCCGGTAGTCCTTGTCGCCGTGGATGACGAGCATGGGGGTGGTGATCCGGTCGAGGGCGTTGTGCGGCGACAGCAGCGAGTAGCGCTCGCCGCCGGGCAGGCCGAACTCGCGCTGCCAGTACATGGCGGCGTCGGTGGTGCCGGAGAACTGGTCGAGGTTCCACAGCGAGGCGTGGGTGACGATGGCCTTGTAGCGGTCGGTGTGGCCGGCCAGCCAGTTGGCCATGTAGCCGCCGAAGGAGCCGCCCATCGCGGCGACGCGCTCGCTGTCGATGTCGTCCCTGGCCAGGGCGGCGTCGACGATGGCGTCGAGGTCGGCCTGGGTGCGCGGGCCCCAGTTGCCCCAGCCGCGGTCGATCATCTCCTGGCCGTAGCCGGTGGACATGCACGGGTCGGGCATGAGCACGGCGTACCCGTGCTGGGCGAGGATCCACGACTGCCAGCGCCACTGCCAGTCGTTCCAGGAGCCGAGCGGGCCGCCGTGGATGAACAGCACGAACGGCGCGGGGTTGGCGGCGGAGGCGCCTTCGGGCAGGGCCAGCCAGCCGCGGATGGGGGTGCCGTCGTCGGCGGTGGCGGTGACCTCGGTGAGCGTGCCGGGCACCTCGGGGCGCGGCGCGGGCGAGGGCAGGTCGGCGATCTCGCCGGTGGCGGCGTCGATCCTGGCGGGGGCGGGCGCGAGGTTGACGGCGCTGCGCAGGGCGTAGACCCACCGGCCGTCGGGCGACGGGTTGAGGCCGAGGTAGGAGGCGTCGTCCTGGGTGAGCCTGGCGGGCTCCCCGTCGAGCGGGACGCGGAAGACCGGGCGGCGGCCCTGGAAGTCGGCGGCGACGTAGACGGCGGAGGAGTCGGGCGCCCAGTCGACGTCCGAGGGGAACAGGTCGGGCAGGTACGCGCGGCCCTCGCCGGTGGCGAGGTCGGCGATCCACAGCTCGCTGCGGGCGGAGACGTCGAGGCCGGTGATGCGGTCGCGGGCGCAGGCGAGCTTGGTGCCGTCGGGCGAGATCGCCAGCGGCCCGGTGAAGTCGTGGGCGTCGTCCGACAGCAGGACGCGCCGCTCGCCGGTGGCCACGTCGATGGCGACCAGCTCGGTGCGCCACTCGCCCTTGGGCAGGTAGACGCGCCAGGTGGTGATCACGGTGGCGCCGTCGGGGGTCAGCTCGAAGCCGCCCTCGCGCAGCGCGTCGCCGGCGTCGGGGGTCAGGTCGCGCACGTCCTCCAGGCGGTCGGCGCCGAGCCTGGCCGCGAACAGGCGGGGCCGGCCGGGGCCGAGGTCGTGGTCCCAGTAGCGGACGGGGTAACCCTCGTGCAGGATCGCGCTGATGCCGGCCTCCTTGCGGGCCTTGCGCTTCTCCTCCTCGGCCGACTCCTCGCCGTCGAGCACGTCGGAGACGAACACGACCACGTCGCCGGCCGTGCGGACGCCGCCGATGCCGCCGGGCCTGGTGGCCACCTGGCGGGCCTCGCCGCCGGCGCGGGGCAGCAGCCACAGCGCGGGCACCTCCTCGCCGGCGTCCTTGACGGTCGGGTCGGGGCGGGCGGAGGTGAACAGCACGTCGCCCGAGGCGGTGAAGACCGCGGCGGACTCGCCCTTGGCCGAGCGCGTCAGCCGGTACGGCTCGCCGTCCAGCGGAACGGCCCAGAGCGCGGTGCCGTACGACTTGCCGTCGGGGTTGAGGGACTGCACGGTCGAGATCAGCTTGGACCCATCGGGCGAAAGCCGGAGGGAAAGGACCCGGGGAATGGCCACATAGTCGCGAATATCGTTGAATGCGCTCACCCGATCGAACCTACCTCGCGGGAGGGACCGCCGACACTCCCGCATAGGGTTGCCACGTGGGTATTTACGACGCCTTGCTGGTCCTGTCGTTCGGCGGCCCCGAGGGTCCCGACGACGTGATGCCGTTCCTGGAGAACGTCGTGCGCGGCCGTGGCGTGCCGCGCGAGCGCCTGCTCGAGGTGGCCGAGCACTACCAGAGCTTCGGCGGGGTCAGCCCGATCAACCAGCAGAACCGCGACCTGGTCGAGGCGCTGCGCCCGGTCCTCGACGTGCCGGTCTACTGGGGCAACCGCAACTGGCACCCGTTCGGCGAGGACACCGTGCGCCAGATGAAGGCCGACGGCGTCAGGAAGGCCGCCGTCTTCGCCACGTCGGCGTTCGCCGGCTATTCGAGCTGCCGCCAGTACTACGAGGACATCGCGCGGATCTCGATCGAGGGCGGCCCCGAGCTGGTCAAGATGCGCCACTACGGCGAGCATCCCGGCTTCGTGGCGGCGATGGCCGACCACACGCGGGCGGCGCTGGAGCGGCTCGGCCGCGACGACGCCCGGCTCGTCTTCACCGCCCACAGCATCCCGGTCTCGATGGCCGAGACCGCCGGCCCCGAGGGCGGCCTGTACGAGGCGCAGCTGCGCAGGAGCGCCGAGCTGGTCAACCAGGCGCTGGGCCGGACGCAGCCGTGGGACCTGGTGTGGCAGTCGCGCAGCGGGCCGCCGCAGGTGCCGTGGCTGGAGCCGGACGTCTGCGACCACCTGCGCAAGATCGAGGCGCCGGCCGTGGTGCTGGTGCCGATCGGGTTCGTCTCCGACCACATGGAGGTCGTCTACGATCTCGACACCGAGGCCAGGGCGGTGGCGGCCGAGCTGGGCCTGCCGATGGAGCGGGCGGCGACGGCGGGCACGCACCCGCGGTTCGTGCGGATGGTGCGGGAGCTGATGGAGGAGCCCGAGCCGGTGCCGTGCCCGCTCACCTGCTGCCCGCCGCCGCGCAGGCGGCCTCAGGCGTAGGTCTTGGCGTACGCCTCGGCGATGCCCATGACCTTGTTCACGTAGTCCCACGAGTGGTTGTAGAACCAGATCGCCTTGCGCAGCCGCTCGCCGCCCTGCCCGGCCTTGTTGGCGCACAGGTAGTTCGCCGCGCCGGGCACGGCGTCGTACGGGCTCCAGATGTCCTTCTTGCCGTCGCCGTCGCCGTCCACGCCGTAGTGCTTCCAGGTGGCGGGCATGAACTGCATGGGCCCGAGCGCGCCGGCGCTCGACGGGCCGTTGTTGCGCCCGTGCCCGCTCTCGACCTGGCCGATCGCGGCGAGCACCGTCCATGACAGGCCGGGGCAGCGGGTGGCGGCGGCCTTGTAGAGCTCCAGGTAGCTGCTGGGCCGGCCGACGCTGACCTGTTCGGGCTGCTGCTGGGCGGGCTGCTGTTGTTTGGCCTTACGTGCGGCGGCGTCGAGCACGACGACCTGGGCGCCCTTGCCGAGCAGCCTGCGCACGCCGGACGCGCCGATCCTGCCCTCCTTGCCGTGCAGCAGCACCGCGACGCCCTGCGCGAACCCGAGCTTCCTGCCCAGCTCCGCGCTGACCAGCCCGTCCACGCCGGTCAGCCCGAGCGAGGCGGTGGCGGCGACGCGGAGCCTGGGCCCGCCGTCCACCTGGTACATGGCGCCGAGGATCATGCCGAACCTGCGGGTCGCGCCGGTGTCGGCGACCAGCTCGCCCCTGGCCAGCGCGCTCCACACGGCGGGCTGGTCGGCGACGGGCTGCGGGGTCCACGAGCGGAACGCGGAGGGGTCGACGGCCAGCAGGTTCAGGCCGGTACCGGAGACCTTGACGGCGCCCGCGTCGACGATGGTGACCTTCTGCACGTGCTTGAGCGCGGCCAGCTTGAGCCTGGTCTCCTTGGGCACGGAGCCGGGGGCGATCGCCAGCACGCGGGCGGGCGTGGAGGTGACGCCGGGGCCGCCGGCGCCGAAGTCCTTGACCGGCTCGGCGTTGGGGACGAGCTGGTCGAGCCGGGGCGCGGGCGACTGCCGCGGAGTGGCCTGCTGGGTGGCGCGGGGCCGGCCGCGTACGGGCTCCTGAGCGCTGCTGAGCAGGTCACCGTCCATGATCACCACGATGCCGCCGGCCGCGGCGGTGACCACGAGCACGGCGATGACCATGAGCATGACCGCGCGAACACTGGGAAGACCGGACACTCGGGACACGTTAACTCACGCCAGCCCTAATCCACTTGCCATCGGGACACAAGTACGCAAGGGTTAGCCTGCTTGAGTAAGGGGGAAACAGCGTGGTCGGGCCTTACCGGGGGTTGTTCGAGAGGCCCGGGACGAAAGCGTTCGTGCTGGCGGGGCTCATCGGCCGGATGCCGATGTCCATGCTCGGCATCGGCGTCATCCTGCTGATCACCGCGCTGACCGACAACTACGCCACGGCCGGGGCCGTCGGCGCCGCCTCGAACCTGGCGTTCGCCGCGGCCGCCCCGCTGTCGGGCCGGCTGGCCGACACCTTCGGGCAGAGCCGGGTGATCCCGCCGTTCGCCGCCGTCAACGCGCTGGCGCTGGCCGCCCTCATGATCTCCGCGGGCTCGGGGCTGCCCGAGTGGACGCTGTACGCCTCCGGGCTGGTCATCGGCGCCACGTCGCTGTCGCTCGGCTCGATGGTGCGGGCCCGCTGGACGGTGATCTACGGCGGCACCGACCGGCTGCACACCGCCTTCGCCTTCGAGTCCGTGGCCGACGAGGTGGTCTTCGTCACGGGGCCCGCGCTGGTCACGGTGCTCGCCACCACGGTGAACCCGTACGCCGGCCTGATCGTGGCGCTGGTCTGCATGCTGGGCGGCTCCCTCGCGCTGGCCGCGCAGCGCCGCACCCAGCCGCCCGTGCAGGTCGTCAGGTCGTCGGGCGGGACGCCGATCCTGATCCCCGGCGTGCTGCTGCTGGCGGGCGTCTCCCTGGCGCTGGGCGCGATCTTCGGCTCGGTCGACCTGATCACGGTGGCCTTCGCGCAGGAGCAGGGGGTCAAGTGGGCCTCGGGGTTCCTGCTGGCCTCGTTCGCGGGCGGGTCGATGGTGTCGGGGCTGTGGTTCGGCTCGCGCAACTGGCGGATCTCGCTGCGCGCCCGGTTCGTGCGGGCGCTGGCCCTGTTCGTGGTGGGGCTGCTGCCGATCCTGTTCATCAGCGCGCCGGGGATCATGGCGGCGGCGCTGTTCCTGGCCGGGTTCGCCATCTCGCCGACGCTCATCACCTGCTTCTCCCTCACCGAGCGGCTGGTGCCGCAGTCGCTGCTCACCGAGGGCATGGCGTGGATCTCGACCGCGATCACGCTGGGCGTGGCGCTCGGCTCGTGGGCGGGCGGGCAGCTCACCGAGACGTACGGGGCCTCCGACGCGTACGTGTTCTCCATCGCCGCCGCGGCCCTCGCCGTGATCGTGGGCATCGGAGGTTCGGGTTTGCTGAGACTTCCGGCGGCGCCTTCACCCTCGGAGACCTGATCCGCTACGGTCGATGGATCCCTCGCAACACCCATCACACTGGAAGCACTAGTTATGTCCCGACAAATCACTTCACTTCTAGCTATCGCGGCTGTTTGCGTGACCCTCGCTCCGGCCCCCGCGTTCGCGCAGGCGTCGAAGAAGGAGCCCGTCGACTGTGAGCAGGTCAAGTGCATCGCGCTGACCTTCGACGACGGGCCGGGCAAGTACGCGGGAACGCTGCTCGACACGTTCAAGAAGTACGACGCGAAGGCGACGTTCTTCCTTGAGGGCCAGTACGTGAAGAGCCGCCCGCAGTTCGTCAAGCGCATGGCCGCCGAGGGCCACGAGCTCGGCAACCACAGCTACAGCCACCCCGACTTCACCAAGAGCGAGGCCGGGACGATCAAGAGCGAGATCCAGAAGACCCAGGACGCGGTGAAGAAGGCGGCGGGCGTCGAGCCCAAGCTGCTGCGCCCGCCGTACGGGCTGGCCGACCTCCAGGTCTCCGACATCGCCGCCGAGTTCGGCATGCCGATGATCCTGTGGACGGCAGGCTCCCAGGACTGGAGCTCCAAGAACGTCGACGCCATCCAGAAGCAGACCCTCGCGGTGGCCAAGCCCAACGGGATCATCCTCATGCACGACTGGGTCAAGCAGACGGTGGACGGCATGCCCGCCCTCATCAAGACCCTGCAGAGCAAGGGCTACCACCTCGTCACGGTCTCCGACGTGGTCAAGAACGAGAACCTGAAGCCCGGCGACATCTACCCCGTTCCCGAAGGCTGGGAGAAGTGAGTATCGTTCGCGTTTAACCGGAACGATGCTCTGGAGGGGTGCCCCGTGGTCTTCGTGAACTGGGCGCGCAACCAGTCGGGCACCCCCGTCGAGGTGCGCACTCCGTCCTCCGTGGCGGAGGTCGTCCAGGCCGTGCGCGACGCCGCCGCCTCCGGGCGGCGGGTCCGCATGGTCGGCACGGGGCACTCCTTCACCGGCGTGGCGCTCACCGACGGCATCATGCTGCGGCCCGGCGCGCTCACCGGCATCACCGCCTGGGCGGACGACCGCGTCACCGTCCTGGCCGGCACGCCCCTGCGCGTGCTGAACGAGCTCCTCGCCGCCCGCGGCCTCGCCCTGGCCAACATGGGCGACATCACCGAGCAGACCGTCGCCGGCGCCATCCAGACCGGCACCCACGGCACCGGACGCGACAGCGGCGGCCTCGCCGACCAGGTCACCGAGCTGGAGCTAGTGCTCGCCGACGGCTCGGTGGCCACCGCCGCGCCCGGCGACGACCTCTTCGACGCCGCCCGGGTCGGCCTCGGCGCGCTCGGAGTCCTGACAACCGTCACGTTACGGGTGGAGCCCGCGTTCCTGCTGCACAACCGGCGCCGCAAGCTCCCCCTCGGCGACATCCTCGGCACCCTCGACGAGCTGACCACCGCCAACGAGCACCTCGACTTCTTCTGGCTGCCGCACACCGAGGCGTGCCTGGTCAAGACTAACAACCGCAGCCCCGGCCCGGCCCGGCCGCCCGGCGCGTTCCGCCGCTGGCTGGACACCGTGTTCCTGGAGAACACCCTCTTCGGCGCCGCCTGCGCGCTCGGCGCCCGCCTGCCGGACCTGATCCCCCGCATCAACGAGGTCAGCGCCGCCGCACTCGGGGACTCCGAGTCGATCGACGCGTCCTACCGGGCCTTCACCGCGCGGCGCGACGTGCGCTTCCTGGAGATGGAGTACGCCGTGCCGCGCGACCGCCTCGCCCAGGCGCTGCGCGAGACCCGCGACCTCGTCGAACGCATGGACTGGAAGATCACCTTCCCGGTGGAGGTGCGGGTGACGCCGCCCAGCGACGCGTGGCTGTCCACCGCGTACGGGCGGCCGTCGGCGTACATCGCCTGCCACATCTACCGCCCGACGCCGAACCCCGCCTACTTCGAGGGCGTCGAGGAGATCATGACCCGCCTCGACGGCCGCCCCCACTGGGGCAAGCTGCACACCCGCGACGCCTCCTACCTGGCCAAGGTCTATCCCCGCTTCGCCGACTTCGTCCGGCTGCGTGACCGGCTCGACCCCGGCCGCCTGTTCACCAACGCCTACCTGGACACCGTCCTCGGCGGCTAACCCACCGGGGCGTCGTACTCCCGCTCCTGGTGGTCGTGCCACGGCGCCTCGTCGGCCGGCGGCTCGTCCTCCTCCTGGGAGGGCGGCGGCGCGCTCGTCGTCCCCTCCTGCGACGGCTCCACCGTCTCCGACGGGGTCGGCGTCGGGGTGGGCGTCGGCTTCGGCGTGGGCTTCGGCGTCCTGCTGGGCGTCGGGGTCGGATCGGCCTCCGGGGTGGTGTCGTCCCGGACGCTGGGCAGCGGATCCGGGTACGCGGGCGGCGCCACGCTCCGCGTCTCCCGCTCGACCGGCGCCCGCTCCTCCTCCTGCTTCTTCTGCGCCTTCACCGGCGTCTTCCCCGTGACCTGCTCGTGCACCGTCCGCTGCGCCGCCGCCTGGTAGACGAGGATGCCGCCCATGCTCAGCCCGAACACGAGCGCCGCCGCCACCCCCACCTTCAGCCACGGCAGCCGCCACCTGCGCACCGCCGGCATCACCAGCGTGGCACCATCCCCGTCGTGGCGCTCCTCGCCCTGATGCCCTTCGTCCTGAAGCTCCGCGCCCTGATGCTCCTCCCGCCTGATGATCAGCGGCGTGTGCTGCTTGACCCGCTCCCCCGTCTGCTTGAGATAGTGCGTGTAGACGGCCGTGGCGACCGTGCTGGCGACGCTGACCACCGCCGCCCCGATCACGGTGCCCGCCACGCCGAGATACGACGCCGCCACCGCCGCCGTCACCGCGGCCAGCGCACTTCCCAGGATCTGCGGCACGCTCAGCTCGAACCTCCGCTGCTCGCCGCTCATCCCTCCAGATCAGTCCTTCCTAGCCCCTCGTTCGGTAAAGACCTGTCTCGTGAATAGACGCGAGTGCGTGTCCTGTTGTTCCTGTGACCTGCGTGACAGGCATCCTTGCCATTCGTGCCCCGACGACTCGGCCTGCCCTCCGTGTACCTCGCCGCGGCCGTGGCAACGGCCGCCACGACCGCCGTCCCTCTCGCCATGACGCCCGCCTCCGGGCTCGCCCTGCGTCCCGACCATCCCGAGCCCGCCCGCCCGTACATCGTCACCGCGCGCGACCGCGAGGCCGCCCGCGACCTCGTCGGCGAGGTGCGCTGGCGGGTGCGCCGCTACTACACCTCGGCGCTGCCCGGATTCGCCACCTTCCTCACCCCCACCGAGCTGGACGAGCTGCGCGCCGACCCGCGCGTGCGCACCATCGAGCCGGACCGCCAGATCCACCCCATGCCGGTACGCGCCCCCGAGGACCCGCCCACGATCAAGGCGGGCGGCGCCGGCACCACTGTGTACGTCCTGGACAGCGGCGTCGCCGTCCGCCGCCCCGCGTTCGGCGACCGGGCCTGGCGCGCCTTCGACGCCACCGGCGGCACCGGGCGGCCCTGCGGCGGCCACGGCACCCGCGTCGCCGCCCGCACCCACGCCGTCGCCCCCAAAGCGGGCATCGCGTCCGTACGCGTGCTCGGCTGCGGCGGCTCCGGCACGCTCGCCGACGTCCTCGCCGGGCTCGACTGGATCCACCGGCACGCCCGCGGCCCCTCCGTCGCCGTCCTGCCGACCGACGGCGCCGACTCGCCCGCCCTCACCAGATCCGCGCGCTCGCTCGTCCAGTCGGGCGTGTTCGTCGTCGGCGCCGCCAACGGCGGCGCCTGCCGGCTCACCCCCGACGGACGGGCGTTCTCCGCCCACGCCCCGCACCTCGCCGGAGCCGCCGCCCGCCACCTCGAACGCCATCCGGACGCCGACCCCGCCACCCTCGCCGCCCGGCTCGACTGCACCACGGCCCGGGGCACGATTCGCCAGAACCCGTCGAGGCCAAATAACCTCCTGGTACGCAACGGCGGGCTCTAGAGGGATGGACACCACAAATGTGACCGGCGTCACATCGCCCCGGGGCTATCCCAGGAAGGCGATGTTCGGACATGCCGGGTACGGTGCTGGCAGGCAACCGGCACACGCGAGAGACTCAAGGGTCCGGGGGAAGAATGGCGACGCTGACGAAGGGACTCGCATGCAGGAGCTCCGACTCGTCGCGGTGAGTGAGGACGGCACCTACCTCGTGCTGGCTACTGCCGGACGGGGTACGCGCTTCACGCTTCCCGTGGACGACCGGCTCCGTGCTGCCGTCCGCGGCAACTTCTCCCGTCTCGGCCAGTACGAGATCGAAGTGGAGAGTCCGTTGCGCCCCAAGGAGATCCAGGCCCGCATCCGCGCCGGAGAAACGGCGGAGGAGATCGCCGCGACCGCCGGGATCCCGGTCGAGCGTGTCCGCTGGTTCGAGGGGCCTGTGCTCCAGGAGCGGGAGTACGTCGCCCAGCAGGCGCAACGCGTCGCCGTCCGCATGCCCGGCGAATCCGCCCCGGGCCCCACCCTCGGCGACCTCGTCGCCGAACGGCTGACCAGGCGCGGCGTCCCCACCGACGAGATCGACTGGGACAGCGCCAAGCGCGACGACGGCCTGTGGCGGGTCAAGCTCGGCTACGTCTGGAACGGTCACACCCGCCACGCCGAATGGCTGTTCGACCCGCGCAAGCGGCACGTCACCCCGCACGACGACGAGGCCATGCGGCTGTCGTCCGCCGACTTCGACCCCGAGCCCGCCGTGGTGGAGGACACCACGGTCACCCCGTTCGCGCCGCGCGTCGCCAAGCTGCAGCCCGTCCCCCCGCTCGCCTCCTCTTCCTCCTCTTCGGACGCTCTGCCGTTCCCCTCCGTGGTACGGGGCGAGCCCGAGGAACCCCCCTTCCAGCCGTCCACGGAAACGGCCTACACGCCGTCCCGCGAAGCGCCCTTCGACCCGCCGGCCAGAGAGGATTCACCCGCCCGCGAGCCCTTCCGCCCCGAGCCGCCCGCCCGCGAGACCGGCTACACCCGCCCCGGCGACACCACGTCCCGCCGCGGCGGGTCTTCGCCATGGCTGCCCGACTTCGGGTCCGGGCGCGCGGAGCACGACTCCATCTACGCCCCCGCCACCCCGCCCTCGGCCCGCCCCGACACCCGCCCCCGACTCCACCGTCCGCGGACAGCCCCACCCCCGCCCCGCCACCGCGACCCCCGACCCCACACCCGCCGCCCAGGCGGAGCCCGCCGCTCAGGCCGGTTCTCCGGCCGAGCCCGCCGCTCACGCTGGAGCAGGCTCGCACGCCGACGCGACGGCTCCCGCGCGTCCGGACGCCGAGTCCAAGTCGCCCGCGGCACCGGTGCCCGCACCCAGGGCGGAGGTGGCCGGTACACCTGCGCCGCACGCAGGCACGGCCCCGTCCAGCTCCGCCGAGGCCGGCGCACAGAGCCCGGCCGTCTCGTCGAGCACCGCCGACGCCGGCGCGCAGAGCCCGGCCGCCTCGTCGAGCACCGCCGACGTTGCGGCCACCGCGCCGGAGGCCACGGCATCCGCCCAGACCGCTCCGGCCCCTGCGGCAGCCGCAGGCGCGGAGGCCGCCACGGAGCCTGCCACCGTCACGAAGCCCGAGGCCGCCGCAGCGCCTGCCCAGCTACAGACGGAGGCAAGCGCCTCGCCGCAGCCCCAAGCGACTGCCGCCTCCCCGCAGCCTCAGCCGGCGGCCACCGCCGCTTCGCCGCAGGCGGAAGCCACCGTCACTTCGCCGCAGGCGGAAAGCACCGTCACGGAGGCCGAGGCCGCCGCTCCTGCTCAGCCACAGCCAGTGGCGACCGCCGCGCAGCAGCCGGAGGCCACCACCACCGCGCCGCAGTCGGAGGTCGCCGCTTCGCCGCGTCCGCAGGCGGAGGCCACCGTCACGGAGCCCGAGACCGCCACGGCCCAGCCGCAGCCGGAAGCGACCACCGCGCCGCAGCCGCAGGCAGCCGCCGCCCCGCCGCAACCGCAGCCTGAGGCCGCCGATTCGCCGCAGCCTCAGGCAGAGGCCGCCGCTTCGCCGCAGGCAGCCGCGGCCTCGCCGGAGGCGCGGGCTCCGGAAGCTTCGTCCGCCGCGCAGGCCGAGGCGTCCAAGGGCGAGCCCACCGTCGGCGCGGCGCCGGACACCAGCACCGCGACTACGAGCACCGCCAACGCTGCGGCCAGCGCGCCGGAGGCCACGGCGCCCTCGGCACCCGCTCAGGTTGCCTCGGCCGCGAGCACCGCACCGGCGGAGGCCGCGGCAGCCGCCGCGAGCGCCGCGCCGGCCGAGAGCCCCGCGCAAGCGGACAGCCCCACGGTGGCCGCGGGCGCGGAACCAGCCGCGACGTCCGCGCCGACGCCCGGTGCCGTCGAGCAGGTCGCCGCCGGCGAGCAACCCGAGGTGTCCGCGCCGGAGCCGGTCGTTTCCGAGACGCCAGCCGCGCCCGGCGAGCAGGCCGCGCCCGACAAGCAGGCTGTGCCCGACAAGCAGGCTGTGCCCGAGGAGCAGGTCGCGTCCGAGTCGGCGCCGGTGGTCGAGGAGCCGGCTGCGGCGGAGAAGAAGGCGGCGCAGCCCGAGCCCGTTCAGGAGAGCAAGCCGCCCGCACCCCAGCCCAAGCCGAAGCCCGCTCCCGCGGCGGTGCCGGCGGCGCGGGCGGGCAAGGACGAGAGCAAGGAGGAGCCGCCCGTTCCGGTGCCGTCCCCGCCGCCCGCTCCGGCCGCGCGTCCGGCGCGGAAGGGTTCGAGGGGCCGCCGGGCGTCGGTGCCGACCTGGGACGAGATCATGTTCGGCGCCCGCCGCCAGGACTGACCGCGCAGGCCGACACCGCCCTCACGCCGCCACGCACACCCCTACGGCAAGCCCTGCGGGAAGCGGCGGCCGCGCGCCGGGAACCCCTCCGCGGCCGCACGAAGAGCCTCTCCACGCCCGCGCCCGCTGCTCGACGCGGCCCGGCCAGAATCAGCCACGCGCTCAGAGCCGACGCGCCCGACCCTCGCCGACGCGCATGCAGAGCCGGTGCGTATGTAGAGCCGGCGCGTCCGACCCCCGCCGCCCCCGTCAAGAGCCGTCGCGCTCCAGGAACGGTGCCAGCCACTCCGGGGTGACCTCGGCGGCGAAGTCCACCCCCTGTGCCTCGGCGACGTCGATCGCCGAGTATCCGCCCTTCCCGGCCCCGACCCCGGCGATCAGCGTGAGCACTCCGGCCTGACGCTGGAACCAGGTCTGCCGCAGCCGCCACCCGACCACGGCCCGGCGTTCGACGACGGCTTGGGATCGTCGCAGTGAGCCCGACCGCACCGCGAGGCGTCCGCCGTCGTAGCCGTGCCCGAGGGAGGCGTACCGGTCGAGGCCGAGCGGCACCCCGACGCCGGCCATGAGCAGCGCCAGCACCAGCAGCACCCACCAGGCGACGCTCCCGGTGGCCCAGAGGCCGGCGACGCCCGCCAGGGCCACCAGGAGCCACGGGAAGACGGCGCGGAACAGGCGGCGCCGGCGCGCGATGGGCGGGTGGGGCCGCAGGTCGGACCGGTAGGGGCCGATGGCGTCGCCGGTGACCTGGAACGCCACGTGGCGCGGCACGTCCGGCAGGAGTTGGCCGCGCGTCTCCGAGTCGCCGAGACCGGTCACGATGGCCCAGACGCGGACGACTCCGGCCCACCGTTCGGCCAGGCCGTCCACGATCTCGTAGCCGCGCACCCGCTTGGACTCCAGCGACACGCTGCGCCGGTTGATCAGCCCGCGTTCGGCGACGAGGTAGCCGTCGCGGCGTTTGAGGACGAAGTTCCAGTTGAAGACGGCGTACATGAGGCCGCCCGCGAACGGCATCGCCAGCACCAGCAGCACCGCGACGCCCAGCAGGAGGTAGGGGTGCCCCCAGAGCCATTCGCCGGCGGTGAGGGCGTCGTCCTGGCTGAGGCCGAGGTCGTCGCCCCATTGGAAGGCCAGCCCGATGGCGCCGCCGACGAAGGCGAACGGGGTGAGCAGGTACGCGCCGGACAGCGGCCCGTACAGGAGCCAGCGGCGCGGCACCCCGATGATGGGCCGCTCCTTGGGGCCGGGGGCGGCGGCGTGCGGGAGGTCGGGGTGCGCGGCGGGCTCGGCGGTGCGGCGCAGGAGGAGCGTTTTGAGGCGTTCGGCCTCGTCGAGGGAGACGCCGGCGAGCTTGGCCTCCTCCTCGCCGCCGCTCGCCCCCGTGTCGATCTTGAGGATGGTCAGGCCGAGCAGGCGGTGCAGGGGCGGGGTGGAGACGTCGACGCCACGGATGCGTTCCAGGGGGATGGTGCGGACGGAGCGGCTGATCAGCGACCGCTTGGTCTCCAGGCGGTCGCCGACGATCTCGTACGTGAACGTGACCCACCGGATGGTCGAGAACACCACGGCGGCGAACACCCCGGCGGCGGCGTAGGCGTACGACCTGGCCGAGAAGCCCCCCACGAACAGCACTCCGACCAGGGGGAGGAGGAGTGAGGGCAGCATGCGGACGGGGTCGATGAGCAGCACCTTGGGGCTGAGCCGCTGAGGCGCCCGCCCCATGGGCGGCTGCTGCCAGGGCACCGGCCCACCAGGCCCGGGAAACGGCCCTCCAGGCTGGGGAAACGGCCCGCCGGGCCCGGGGAACGGCCCTCCAGGTCCGGGGTGTGGCGGCTGCGGCCCCGCGAACGGCGTCCCGGGCGCGGGGTACGGCCCCTCCGCTCCCCGTAGCGGCCCGCCGGGCGCCGGCCATGGCCCGCCCCCGCCCGGCGGAGGCGGAGTCGGCGGCGGCGTGGGCGACGCCCAGCCGGTGGAGGCGCGGTCGTCAGGGGTGCCGGTGGGGTGGTCCGGGTCGGTGGGGGTCGGGTCGTCGGGGTGGGGGTCGGTCATGTCGCGTCGTCCCTGAGCTGCTCGGCCCGGCGCGCGAGCTGCTCGGCCAGCTCCGCCGCCACCCGGTAGTCGAGCCCCTTGATCGTCGAGGAGCCCGCGTGGGACGCCGTGCGGATCTCGAGCGTGGCCAGACCGAGCATCCGCTCGAACCACCCTTGCCCCTTGTCGACCGTCTGGATGCGGCTCACAGGCACGAACACCCACTCCCTGGTCAGGAACCCCGACCGGGCGTAGACGACGTCCCCAGAAAGCTCCCAGCGATGTACGAAGTACCGTACGAACGGCTCGGCCACCAGGAACGGCAGCGTCACCACGACGACGGCGGCGGGCAGGAGCCAGGCGTCGGCGGCCAGCCATCTCGGCACCCATGACCAGTCGCTCCCGTCGAGCCACCGCGACACCAGCAGCGAGCCCCCCAGGAAGAACACGAAGGCGACCAGCGACTCCAGCAGCCACATGCGGATGGCCTTGGGCGAGACGCGGTTCGCCGGATCGCGCAGAGCGCCCATTGACGTCACAAGGCCAGCTTATGGCGCGAACCCGGCAGGCGATCTGCCAGCGGCCCGGAAAAGGGATGAGCGGGCGCGGATTCCCGTCGGTAAAGATCCGGAGGGAGTCCCGGCGTGTCTGCGGCCACCCGGGCCGGCGCCGGTGCCATGCTCGGTGGCGGCCGGCCGCAGGCTGTCGAGCTTGGCCACGTCGGCGGCGCCACGTACGTGCCAAACCAGGCCCGGCCAGCGCGTGACCGCACCACTGCGCGAGCGCCTCACGCGACGTGGCAGCCGCCGTACGCGCGACACTCCCGCGTCAAGCCGTCCATGCCACAGGCCGGAGGCGTCCCCGGGCGCTTTACCGCCTCGCGACGGGCTGGCGCACCTGGTTTTTGCGGCGGCCCCGGTCCGAAACCGATGTCCGTTTCGTCGGGGTCGCCCGCGCACCCCTCGTCCGCCGCCCTCCACCCCATAGCAGCAGGCGGGCGGCGCTCCCCCGGTGACCCGGATCCGCGAGCCGGGCGCGTCTCGCTGTGGCCAACCTCACTACGCGAATGCCCTCATTCTCGCGCTTTTCGGATCCTTTACCGACCACCGACCATCGAGAAACGGTCTGCGCACCGCCGAGAGCCGCGTAGCATCGTCCGGCATGGGGCTGTGTAAAACGGCATCGCGTGTGCGACGCTCCGCTGTCAGTGTGACAGCGGTGGCGCTCGCCTTGTCCCTGACGGGTTGCGCCAGTCTCAGCTTCATCGGCAGATCCCAGGCACAGGACATCGCCGAGATCAACGTCTCCAGTCCTGAGCTGCGCGAGGGCAAGCCGCTGCCCAGCGAATACTCCTGCAAGGGCGACCAGGGCAGCCCGCCGCTGCGCTGGTCCAGCCAGCCGCTGGCCAAGGCCAAGTCGATCGCCATCGTGGTCGACAGTCACACGGCCGACAAGTCCGCGGTGCACTGGGTGCTCTACGACATCCCGGCTACCACGACGGAGCTGGGCCCCAACGCCGCCGCCGACCCGCCCGAGGGCTCGGGGCAGGCCCAAGTGACCAGTGGCAAGGTGGGCTACGAGCCGCCGTGCGAGGAAAAGGCGAGCTACCGTTTCACGGTGTACACGCTGAGCGGCAAGGTCGGTTTGCCGGCGGGCTCTCCGCTGCCCGCGGTCCTGAAGAAGATCGCGGAGCAGACCATCGCCCGCGGCCGTCTCACGGCGGTGGACATCCAGTGAGAGGCCGATCACGGCAGGTAGTGCCGGTGTACCAATTATTCACGTAGGGTGTGACAACTCTCATAGTGGTCCGACACAATCAGATCCAATTGTTAGGCACTGGTGATCAAAGGGGGCAGATCGCGTCGATGGCCGCGCGATCTCATCGGTGCCAGAGGGAGGCCATGGCTTTGAGGGTGGTGCAATGATCGCGGTCGTAGTGAGCTTGGTCGCTGTCGTGCTCCTCGTGCTCGTCGTCGTGGCACTGGGCATGCGCTCGATGAACCGCAGGGAGAGCTCGCTGCCTCCTGAGCGGTTGAAGGAGATGGCCGAGAAGGAGGAGCAGACGCAGACTCGTTCGACGGACGAGTTCGCGAAGCATGAGCCGCGGATGGCCAATTTCAGCCCCGACTTCAGTCCCATCGACGAGGTCAAGCCGAAACCCGTCCGCACCGGCCAGCGTGGCCGGCGCGGCGTCGACGAGTGGGGCAACCCCACCAACGACGACGATGACGAGGAGTTCTGGGCCAACATCCGCAGCGACGCGGAGGAGGGCGGGTTCGGCGCCGGGGGCACGGTGGCCGCCAGGAAGGCCGCCTCCCGTCCCGTCGAGGGCACCGAGCGGGTTCCCACCCCGGCCGAGCGCCGTGCCGACCGTCCCGCCAAGCGCGAGCGTTCCTCCAAGCCGCGCCCCGCCGCCGCCTCCGCCTCCGCCTCCGCCTCCGCCTCCACGGGCGTCGACCCCAACGCGGCCACCATTCAGGCGCCTCTGCCGCAGCGCCAGCCCGCCGCGGCGGCGGGCCTCGCCGACCTGGTCGAGCCGCAGAAGCGCACCCCCAGCCAGGCCGAGCTGGCCGACCAGCGCACGATGACGTTCGCGGCGCCGACCGCCGACGTGATGAGCATCCTCGGCGCGGGCGCCCAGCCGGTGCCCGCCCCCACGCGCCCCGAGCCTGCCCCTCCCCCAGGCCGGCGCCCAGGCCCACTCCCTCACCCGTCCCCAACACGGTCTCCTCCAACGCCGTCCCGGGCAGCGCCCGTCCGGCCGCGCACGGCAGCGGCTCCTTCCCCGCCGTGAGCGCCACCTCCAGCGGCAACTTCCCGGTCAGCCCCGCGCCCATCCACGGCGCTCCGACGAGCGACCCGTTCCCCGCCTACAACGGCGGCGCGGGCGACCCGCTGGAGACCACCTGGACGCAGCCGCCCGCGGGCACCTCGTCCGGCGCCTGGGCCGCCTCGGCGGACATCCTCGACGACCCGGCCCCCGCCCCCTCCGCCCCTTACAGCGGAGCCAGCTCGTGGCCGGCGTTCGAGCAGCCCGCCGCGCGCTCGTCCTATCCCGCCTCCTACGAGGTGCGCTCCGGCTGGGCCGTGGCCGACGACTCCGACCCGCTGACCGGCCCCTCCACCGCCACCGGCACGCCCACCGTGCCCGGCCGCGCGGTCTCCAACTACGACGTGCTGTCGGCCCCGACGCCGCCGCCCCCGCCCGTCTCCCCGTTCGCGGCGGGCGCGTACGAGACCGGCGACATCACCACCAGCCCCGCCGCCTGGCCCGACCCGCCGACGGCGGGCAACGGGGGCCGGCCCGGTCAGCCCGCGCAGCCGAACGGCCGGGGCAACCACCGGCGCGGCCAGGACCCGGACCTGCCGCACGACTACTACCGGTGACCCGCCGTACCCATTAATGGGTAAAACCAGCGCGATGGCCCCATAAAGCGGGGGTGTCGGAGCAATAGGGTTTGGCCCATGTTCCGCGACACGCAGAGTAGCTGGATGAGCACCCTGCGGCACGATGTGCCGGCCTCGCTCGTCGTCTTCCTCATCGCGGTGCCCCTCTCCCTGGGCATCGCGATGGCCTCGGGAGCGCCGCTGGCGGCCGGGCTGATCGCCGCCGTGGTGGGCGGCGTCGTGGCGGGCGCGCTGGGCGGCTCGGCCGTCCAGGTGAGCGGGCCCGCCGCCGGGCTCTCGCTGGTGGTCGTGGACCTCGTGCACACGTACGGCTGGCGGGCCACGTGCATGATCACCCTGCTGGCCGGGGCCGTCCAGCTCCTGCTGGGGGTCTTCAAGGCGGCCAGGGCGGCGCTGGCGGTGTCGCCGGCCGTGATCCACGGCATGCTCGCCGCCGTCGGCGTCATCATCGCGCTCGCCCAGCTCCACGTCGTGCTCGGCGGCAGCCCGCAGAAGTCGGCCGTCGCGAACGTGCTGGAGCTGCCCGGCCAGATCGCCGACCTGCACGGCCCGAAGGTGGCCATCGGCATCCTGACGATCACCGTGCTGGCGGTGTGGACGCGGCTGCCCCGCGTGTTCAGGGCGGTCCCGGCGCCGCTGGCGGCGCTCGCGGCGGCGGCGGGGACGGCGTGGGCGTTCGGCTGGGACGTGACGCGAGTCGATCTGTCCGGCAGCTTCACCGAGTGGGGCTTCCCCGTGCTGCCGCAGGGCGACTGGCACCTCATCGTGGCCTCGGTGCTGCTGGTGGCGCTGCTGGCCGGGTGCGAGTCGCTGCTGTGCTCGGTCGCGGTGGACGGGATGCACGGCGGGCGCCGGGTCGATCTCGACCAGGAGCTGACCGGGCAGGGCGTGGCGAACATGGTCGCCGGGGCGCTCGGCGGCCTGCCCGTGGCCGGGGTGATCGTGCGCAGCACCGCGAACGTGCAGGCGGGCGCCCGTACGCGCTGGGCGGCGATCCTGCACGGGGTGTGGGTGCTGGTGTTCGCGGTGGGGTTCGGCTGGTCGATCACGCTGATCCCGCTGGAGGCGCTGGCCGCGTTGCTGGTGTTCATCGGCGTGCAGATGGTGAACCTGGGTCACATCAGGAAGGTGCACGGGCACGGCGAGGTGCCGGTGTACGTGGTGACGATGGCCGCCGTGATCCTGCTCGGGCTGGCCGAGGGCGTGCTGGCGGGGCTGGCGCTGGCCGTGTTGCTCGCGCTGCGCCGCCTCACCTGGGTGACCGTACGCAAGCGGGACGACCGCGACGGGCGGACCCGCGTGACGATCTCGGGCTCGCTGACGTTCCTCGGGGTGCCGAGGCTGACCCACGAGCTGCGGACGATCCCCTACGGCGCCGCCGTGGACCTCGACCTCAACATCGACTTCATGGACAACGGCGCCTTCGAGGCCATCCACTCCTGGCGGCTGGACCACGAGCGCATGGGCGGCACCGTGGTCATCGACGAGCTGCACGACGAGTGGTACGCGCTGGCGGCCAGCGGGGCGCGCACGCTGCCCGCCAAGTCGCCGCTGAAGGCGCCGGACCGCTGGTGGCTGCCGTGGGCGCAGCGCCGCCGGGGCGCCGAGCCGGTGACCGTACCGCCGGACGGGGTCTCGGAGTGCCTGGTCACGGCGGGGACGCGCGAGTACCACCGCAGCACGGCGCCGCTCGTCAAGCCCATCTTCACCGAGCTGGCCCGCAAGCAGCAGCCCTCGCACCTGTTCATCACGTGCGCCGACTCCCGGATCATGCCCAGCCTGATCACCGCCAGCGGCCCCGGCGACCTGTTCACCGTCCGCAACATCGGCAACCTGGTGCCGCGCAGGGGCTCCGAGCCGCACGACGACTCGGTGGTGGCCGCCATCGAGTACGCCACGCAGGTGCTGGGGGTGCGCACGATCACCGTGTGCGGGCACTCGGGCTGCGGCGCCATGGCCGGGGTGCTGAGCGGCGGCGTGCGGGCGGGCAGCCTCCCAGGGCTGCGCCGGTGGCTGCGGCACGGGAACCACAGCCTGGCCACGTTCATCGAGACCGAGGGCGACCGGCTGCACGCCGGGGCCCTGGACGTGCTGTGCCGGGTCAACGTGCAGCAGCAGCTCGAGAACCTGCGCACCTACCGCAAGGTCGACGAGCAGGTGCGGGAGGGCAAGCTGGAGCTGGTGGGCCTGTTCTTCGACATCGGGTCGGCCAGGGTGCACCTGGTGCCACCGCTGCGTCCTACGCTCTGCGTGAAGCCGTTCGATCGCCCGGTGGTGGCGGGCGAAGAATGAAGGCATGAACATTCTGGTGATTGGTGGGTCGGGGTTCGTGGGCCGGGCCGTCGTGGAGGCGGCGCTGGCGCGGGGCCATGAGGTGACGACGTTCAACAGGGGCCGCAGCGGGGCCGACGTGCCCGGCGTCGAGGCGGTGCGCGGCGACCGCGAGTCGCGCGCCGACCTGGAGCGGCTGGCCGAGGGCAGGTCGTGGGATGTCGTGGTCGACACCTGCGGTTACGTGCCGAGAGTGGTGGGCGAGTCGGTGCGGGCGCTGTCGGGGCGGGCCGGCCTGTACGCGTTCGTGTCCAGTGTCTCGGCGGTCGACGGTTTTCCGGCCAAGCCGGTCACCGAGGAGTCGGAGGGATGGGCGTGCGCGCCCGACGCGGGCCCCGACGACGGCGACTACGGCGTGCTGAAGGCGGGCTGCGAGCGGGCGGTCGAGCAGGGGTTCGACGGTGACGTGCTGATCGTGCGGCCCGGCGTGATCCTCGGGCCGCACGAAGACGTGGCCCGGCTGCCGTGGTGGCTGACCAGGATCTCCCGTGGCGGCAAGGTGCTGGCGCCCGGCGACCCGTCCGCGCCCCTGCAGCTCATCGACGCGCGCGACCTCGCGGCCTTCATCCTCGACCAGGCCGAGCGCGGCACCACCGGCTCCTTCCTGGTGGCGGGCCCCGCCGGCGAGATCACGTACGGTGAGTGGCTTGAGGCGTGCGTGGCGGCCACGGGGTCCGGCGCCGAGCTCGTCTGGGTGGACGACGCGTTCCTGGTGGAGCACGAGGCGGGGGCGTTCGTGGAGCTGCCGCTGTGGAGCCCGCCGGCCGAGGCCCGAGACAACTTCTGGGGTGTGCCGACGGGCCGCGCGGTGGCGGCCGGGCTGCGCATCAGGCCGCTGGAGGAGACCGTGCGCGACACGTGGGCGTGGCTGCGCGAGATCCCCGAGGACCGACGCAACTACGGCACCCACAACCGGCACG
This sequence comes from [Actinomadura] parvosata subsp. kistnae, assembly GCF_900323885.1. Lineage (GTDB taxonomy): Bacteria > Actinomycetota > Actinomycetes > Streptosporangiales > Streptosporangiaceae > Nonomuraea > Nonomuraea composti. The sequence continues at coordinate 1,064,201 of NZ_OOHJ01000015.1, forward strand.
GCATGGCCCCCGAGAAGGAGGCGGCCATCCTGGCCGCGTGGGAGGCGCGTTCTGCGTAATCCTCCGCAGACCGGGCGGCGCGGGCGGGGTTAGGGTCGCCGTGCAGCGAGGTTCTCCACTTGCCCATGGCGTTCCTCGCGACGCCGGTCCTCACTCCCAGGGGCCGGAGGGGCGGAGGTGCCCCGGCGTCGAGCCACGCCCTCTGGACGGGGCCGCCGATGGTGGCTCGCCACCGGAACGAAACCACCTCCGCCCCTCACCGTGCTAACACCGTGGAAACAGCCGGGCAGGAATGCTGCCCGCCATGCGTTTCATGGCGTTCGCGCTGGTGCCGGGGGTGTCGGCGCGGTGCTGGGTCGCTCTGGCGGGTGTGCTCGCTTTGCCGGCCCTCCTGTCGTCGAGCGGTGTCCCCCTCCCCCCGCCCGTCCCCTTGCCCCCTGTGTCGGTGGTGTCCGCGCCGGAACCGGCGACCGCGGCGGCCCCGCACGATTCGGTCATGGCGGTGGCCCCGCGCCCTTCGTACCGCAAGGCCCTGACCCGCTCGCTGGACCGCTACCTCGACGACCTCCCGGGCGACCTCGCCGTGTCGGTACGGGAGCTCTTCTCCGGCCGTTCCTACACCTACAACCGCGGCCTGAGGACGGCCACGGCCAGCATCGTCAAGGTGAACCTCGTGATGGCGCTGCTGCTGCGGGCCCAGCGGGAGCGGCGCGGGCTGCGGGCGTGGGAGAAGCGGGCGGCCGCGCAGGCGATCAAGGTGAGCGACAACGGCGCCGCGTCCCGGCTGTGGGCGGCGATCGGCGGCTCCAGGGGCCTCGCCGCGGCCAACAGGAAGCTCGGATTACGGGATACACGCCCCGGGCCGGGAGGCGCGTGGGGCTCGACCACCACGAGCGCCGCCGACCAGGTACGCCTGCTGACCGCGCTCGTCTCCCCCAAGAGCCCTCTGTCCGCCCGGCACCGCCGCTACGTGCTGGCGCTCATGCGCGGCGTGACGCCCGAGCAGGCGTGGGGCGTGAGCGCGATCGGCGGGCACGCCGAGCTCAAGAACGGCTGGCTGCCCCGCGAGCGCGACGGGGGCCGGTGGACGGTCAACAGCATCGGCCGGGTACGCGCGCGAGGCCGCACGTACCTGATCGCCGTCGTCTCCCGCCGGCACCTCTCGCTCGGGGCGGGGATCAAGGCGGTCGAGCACGTCAGCAAGCTCGTCGCCAAAGCCGTGATCGCCCGGTGAGGGGTGCCGGGCGGTGAGGCATGCTGGAAGGAGCCGTTCCGAGGGGACGCGATGACGCGGCCCGGAAGACGCCGCTCCGAGAGGATGCCATGACGCGACAGGCCGACTTCCAGCATCCGCGCTTCGCCCAGGCGTACGCGCGGGTGGCCGAGCTCGTCGACCGGCGGGGCGCGTACGAGCACCGGCGGCGGCTGCTGGCCGGGGCCGAGGGGCGGGTGATCGAGGTCGGGGCCGGCAACGGCCGCAACTTCGCCCACTACGGCCCTGGGGTGACGGAGGTCGTGGCCGTGGAGCCGGACGACGTCCTGCGCTCCCTGGCGACGGCCCAGGCACCGTCGGCGCCCGTGCCGGTGTCGGTGGTGCCCGGCCACGCGGAGGCACTGCCGTCCGGCGACGCCGCGTTCGACGTCGTGGTGGTGTCGCTGGTGCTGTGCTCGGTCCCCTCCCAGCCCCGGGCACTGGCGGAGGCCGCGCGGGTCCTCAGGCCCGGCGGCGAGTTGCGCTTCTACGAGCACGTACGCTCACCGAACCCGGCGTTCGGCCTCCTGGAGGACCTGATCACCCCGCTGTGGCGCCTGGCCGCGGGCGGCTGCCACCCGAACAGGAACACCCTGGAGGCGATCCGCCGGGCCGGGTTCGAGGTGACGGACTCCGACACGTTCGGCTTCTCACCGCAACCGGGGATGCCCCGGATGACGCATGTGCTGGGGTGCGCCCGCACGTAGCGCACGGCGTGGGTCCGGCGGCACGCCCGGAAGCCAGCAGGCGGCTCAGAAATCGCGGGACTCTTCGCGCGGGCCACTCAGAATCGCGGGACTCTTTGCCAAGACACGCTGTCGCATGTGTCAATAACCTCGATTGCCCTGGTCAGCAGCCGTAAACTGATCACGTACTGGTCGGTAGCAACGCGCGCTAGCCACACCGCTCGCCCTCACACCCGTTGCGCGGGCCGAGCATGCTTCGCAGACACGTCACTCGAATCGGCGTGCTCCCCAATGGAGGTAGGCGGGATGGACAGTCGCTGGCATGTGACACTCGCCCTCGGCGTGGCGGCCATCGTCGCCCTGTTCGTGGCGATCCTGGTGCTCGTGGACACCAAGGCCGAGCTGATGGCGGCGGGAGCCGCCGCCGGAGCCGCCTTCGTGGGGGTGGCCGGGCTGGCGCTCACGATCGTCAGCCTCAACCACAGAAAGCCGTAGCCACCGCCAGGATGGTGATGGGTGACGAGCCGGCCTGTAGGCCGGGTTCTGTCCTTCTTGCGAAGGGGCGACCATCCATCTAGGACCGCCGTTGCCGGCGGCCTCGAGCGGTCTACCCGCACGACTCGGGCGGGCAGCCCTCGAACGTCGCGCGCGGAACGCTCCGGAGAGCGTCCCTTCTTGACCTTGCTCCGGGTGGGGTTTACCTAGCCGCCCACGTCACCGTGGGCGCTGGTGGTCTCTTACACCACCCTTTCACCCTTACCCCCCGGCCAGGCCGGGAGGCGGTCTGCTTTCTGTGGCACTGTCCCGCGGGTCACCCCGGGTCGGCGTTACCGACCACCCTGCCCTGTGGAGCCCGGACCTTCCTCGGCGGGCCTGGTGTGGCCCGACGCGGCCGCCCGGCCGACTCGTCTGGTGGACTGTATCAAATCCCAAGCCGTTCCCAACCCAGCGACAAGATCGATTCGCTGGAATGGCGGAGTCATCGCCTGAGGGGGGCGGTGGCGTCGCGGCGGTCGTGCCGGGTGGCTCACTGGCACCCGGCACGGCCCCGGTCAGCGCAGGTGCGAGGTGTCGTTGAACGACTTCACCACGGCAGGCCCGTCGGCGTAGTACTCGATCAGCGACAGGCACGCCAGGTCGAGGTGCATGCGGTAGAGGGACTGCAGCGGCGCCAGCAGGGCGTCTCTGAGGAGCAGCTTGATCGGGGTCACGTGGGAGACCGCGAGCACCGTCTTGCCCGCGTAGCGCTCCACCAGGTGCTCCCTGGCCGCCTGCACGCGGCGGCCGGTCTCGGCGAAGCTCTCGCCGCCCGGCGGCGCCACGTCGGGGTCGGACAGCCACGCGGTCAGCTCGGCCGGCCAGCGGCGCTGCACCTCCGTGAACGTGTGCCCCTCCCAGGCGCCGAAATCGGCCTCCCTGAGGTCGTCGAACACCTCGACCTCGACGCCCGCCTGCTCGGCGACCGCCTCCGCGGTCTGCCGGGCGCGCTTGAGCGGCGAGGTGACGATCACGTCGAGACGGTACGGGTCGCGCGCCAGCCTCGCCGCCGCCGCCGACGCCTGGGCCAGGCCGTTGGCCGTGAGCTCGGCCTCGCCGCGGCCCGAGAACCTGCGCTCCAGCGACAGCTCCGTCTCGCCGTGCCTGAGGAGGAGCAGGGACGTGGCGACGCGGGTGGGCGGGGCCCAGCCGGTGCCCTTGCCCTGGCCCGTGACCCTGGCCTGGGCGGAGGCCACGGAGGCGGTGGGGGCGGACAGCTCGGACATGTCGCCCGCGTCGAGCAGATCCGTCTGCTGGACGGAGGTCGCGGTGCCGGACGCCTTCGTGCCGGACGCCTTCGTGCCCGACGCCTTCGTGCCCGACGGTTTCGAGCCGGACGCCTGCCCCTCGGATGCGTCGGGCGCGGCCGGGGTGGTGGTGCCGCCCGCCTTCCAGGTCAGGCCCTTGGCGGCGGCGTCCATCGCCTCGTTGGCCAGGCGGTCGGCGTGGGAGTTGCGTTCGCGGGGGATCCACGTCCACTCCGTCACCCGCAGCCGCCTGACCAGCGAGCCGGCCTCGGCCGCGAGCGGGCGCAGCCCCTCGTTCTTGATCTTCCAGCGGCCCGCCATCTGCTCGACGACCAGCTTCGAGTCCATCCGGACCGCGACCTGCGCCCCGTCGCCGCCCACGTCGAGCACGGCCCGCAGGCCGGCGATCAGCCCGCGGTACTCGGCGACGTTGTTGGTCGTGACGCCGATCGCCTCGGCCGCCTCCGCCAGCACCTGGCCGTCGGAGGCGTCCTTGACGACCGCGCCGTAGCCGGCGGGGCCGGGGTTGCCGCGCGAGCCGCCGTCGGCCTCGATGACGTACGAGGTCACAGGCCCGACTCTGCGGTGCGGACGAGGATGCGGCGGCACTCCTCGCACCGGAGCACCTCGTCGTGGGGGGCGGCCTTGATGCGGTTCATCTCGGCGATGGACAGGGCCACCTTGCAGCCCTGGCACCGGCCGCCGTGCAGCATGGCGGCGCCCACGCCGTACTGCTCCCTGAGCTTCTCGTAGAGCTTGAGCAGGTCGGCGGGGATGTCGCCGGCGACGCCCGCGCGGCGGGCCTGGACCTCGCCCGCCTCCTTCTCGATCTCGTTGAGTGCGGCGTCGCGGCGGTCCTCCGCCGCGGACAGGGCGGCCCGCTCCTCGTCGCGCTTGGCCACCAGGTCGCTGACCTTGGAGTCGGCGGCCTCCCTGCGCTCCATGATCTCCAGCACGACCTCTTCGAGGTCGCCCTGCCGCTTGTGCAGCGAGGCGATCTCGGACTGCAGGCTCGCGAGGTCGCGCGGCGAGGTCACGGCTCCGGAGTCGAGGCGCTTCTGGTCGCGGTCGGCACGCGTGCGCACGGCGTCGACGTCGCTCTCGGCCTTGGTCTGCTCGCGGGCGAGGTCGCCGGCCTCGGTCTCGGCCTCGATCACCTGGGTGGCGAGCCTGGCGTACGACTTGGAGCGCTCGTCGATCTCGGCCAGCTCGGGCAGGGTGCGGCGGCGGTGCGCCAGCCGATCAATCACGGAGTCGAGCTCTGCCAGGTCGAGCAGTCGCTTCTGTGCCTCAGGGGCTGCTTTCATGATCAATATCCTCTTGTCCAAGCATCGGTGACCGTGGCGGAGACACGTGTTTCAACGGTAACGCCACTCTCGCGCAGGATGGACGCCGCGCTGTCGAGCCAGGGCCACTCGGTCGCCCAGTGCGCGGCGTCGATCAGCGCGGGCCCGCCCGACTCCACGAACTCGCTGGCCGGATGATGCCGCAGGTCCGCCGTGAGGAACACGTCGACGCCCGCGGCGGCGGCCGTACCGAGGAGTGAGTCGCCCGCGCCGCCGCTGACGGCCACGCGCAGGACGGGCCGGGCCAGGTCGCCCGCCACGCGGATGCCCCACGACGTGCGCGGCAGCCCCTCCGCGGCGCGCCGCGCGAACTCGCCCAGCGTCGTCTTCTCCGCCAGCTCCCCGACGCGGCCCAGCCCGCGCCACGGGTCGTCGGGGAACGGCTGCAGCGGCACCAGGTCGCCGACCAGCCCGACGGCCCTGGCCAGAGCGTCGGACACGCCGGGGTTCGCGACGTCGGCGTTGGTGTGGGCGGTGTAGAGGGCGATGTCGTTCTTGATCAGGGTGTGGACGAGCCTGCCCTTGGGCGTGGTGGCGGCCACCGAAGTGGTGCCGCGCAGGTAGAGGGGGTGGTGGGTGACGATCAGGTCGGCGCCCCAGTCGAGCGCCTCCTCGGCGACGGCGGCGACCGGGTCGACCGCGAGCAGCACCTTGCGCACCTGCTGGGCCGGGTCGCCGCTGACCAGGCCCACCGCGTCCCACGACTCGGCCCGGGCGGGCGGGTAGGCCGCCTCGAGCACCTCGATCACGTCAGTCAACGTCACAGCAGCCACCTGCGCAGACTACCGGCCCGCGGGACGGCTCGCGGCGGGCGCGGGCAGGGGTGTCTTGAGAACGAGGTTCGGCGTAATGTAAGTGAATCCTGACTTGCGTTCGGAGGGCGGCATGGCACCCAGCGTCGCGATCGTCGGAGCGGGTTTCGGCGGGATGTGCATGGCGATCCAGCTCGAACGGGCGGGCATTCGCTCGTACACGGTCTACGAGAAGGCCGGGGACCTGGGCGGCACCTGGCGCGACAACAGCTATCCCGGGGCCGGGTGCGACATTCCCTCGCATTTGTACTCGTACTCGTTCGAGAAGTACACGAGCTGGACCCGCCGCTATCCCGAACAGCCGGAAATTCTCGCCTACCTCGAACATTGCGCCGACAAATACCACGTCAGGCGAAAGATCCGATTCAACACCGAAGTACGGCGGGCCGTCTTCGACGGCGCGAAGTGGCAGGTCACCACGGCGGGCGGCACGGAGGCGTTCGACGTGGTGGTCATGGGGGTGGGGCAGCTCAACCGGCCCCGCCTGCCGGACATTCCCGGCATGACGGAGTTCGAGGGGGTCTCGTTCCACTCCGCGCGCTGGAACCACGCGCACGACCTCACCGGCCGGCGCGTCGCCGTCATCGGGAACGGCTCCTCCGCCGCCCAGCTCATCCCGCGCGTCGCCGAACGCGCCGAGCACCTGCACGTCTTCCAGCGCACCCCCAACTGGGTGATCCCGAAACCCGACGCCACGTTCGGGCCGCTCACCCGGCTCGCCTTCCGCCACCTCCCCGGCCTGCAGCGCGCCTACCGCGAATGGATCTACCGGTACGCCGAAACCACCCTCTACCCCGCGCTCGCCCAGGGATGGAGCGTGCGCCTGCTCAAGCAGCGGGCCCTGCGGCACCTGCGCGACCAGGTGCCCGACCCCGCACTCCGCGCCAGACTGACGCCCGACTACCCGCCCGGCTGCAAGCGGGTCGTCATCGACAGCACCTTCTACCCCGCCCTGACCAGGCCCAACGTATCGCTGGTCACCGACAAGATCGTACGGGTCACCGCCAAAGGCATCCAGACCACCGAAGGAACGTACGAGGCGGACACCATCGTGTACGCCACCGGCTTCAACAGCACCGAGTTCCTCGCCCCCATGGAGGTCGTCGGGGGCGAAGGGCAGTCACTGGAGGAGCGGTGGGCCGGCGGCGCCGAGGCGTACCTGGGGATCTCCGTGCCCGCCTTCCCCAACCTGTTCCTGCTGTACGGGCCCAACACCAACCTCGGGCACAACTCGATCATCTTCATGATCGAATGCCAGGTCGACCATGTCATGGCGTGCCTGCCGTACCTGGCCGTGAACGGGCCCATCGAAGTACGGCCCGAGGTCATGGCGGCCTGGCGGCGGCAACTCGACGCGGCCATGGAGCGGATGGTTTGGGGGGCGGGGTGTCAGAGCTGGTACAAGACCGCGTCCGGCCGGATCACCAACAACTGGCCCGGCCCCACCACCCTGTACCGCCGCCTCACCACCCGCCCACCCCAACCCGCCTACCAACCGATCGGATCCCCCCAACCGGCCCAACCCTGAAACCTGGGCAACCGCCCGCCCGCGAACGCCCCGCCCATGCGGCTCCCCCATCCCTAACGGCCACGTCCGCGCGACTCCCTTCCGCGCGGCTCCCTTCCGCATGGCTTCCTTCCGCGCGGCTCTTCCGCATTGCCCCCTTCCGCACGGCTGCCCTTCCATAGGGTCTGCATCCGCCCAGCCCCCTTCCATGTGGCTCTGCGACTGTGCGGCTCCCCTCCCATACAGCTCTGCGCCCGTGAGCGCGTCCCCGTGCGGCTCCCCTCCCCCACAGCTCCGCGCCCCGTGACGTGACCCCGCGCGGCTCCCCTTCCGCGCTGCTCAGCGTCTTGCTCAGCTTTCCGGCCGCACAGTTCCCTCCGTACGGCTTCTCGCCTGTGCGGCTGCCCAACCGCGCGACTCCTGCGGCTCCAACAGCTCCTGCGGCTCCGCGTCCCTCCCGCCCCGCCCGCACGGTTCCCTCCGCATGGCTTCTCGCCCGTGCGGCTGCCCTGCCACGCCGCTCCCCTCCGCACGACTTCCCGCCATGCGGCTCCGTGTCCCTACCGTTCGCCACCACGCTCCACGGCCTTAAGGTCTCCCGTCGCATGGCGCCCACCCACCTCACGATCAGCCCCCTCACGATCAGCCCCCTCGCGACCAGCCACCTCGCGGTGAGCCACCCTGCACCATCGACCCGCAGGACCTCCTGCAGACATGGGCGCTCCCGTGAGTGACATGCCCGGCGACGATGCCCCACCTGGCACCCACTCGCCCGCCAGGCGCCCCTCTCCCTGGCCATCAAACCCAGGTCGTACAAGTGATCCAAAAGATCGGACCTGGGACGCATTGTTGCAGGTCCCAGCCTCGCGATACCGTCCTGCCATGACGCTTCCCCTGCACCAGCGCGCTGTCGTGGCCGACACCCACAACGACCTGCTGATGGCGGTCTCCGCGAGACCGCCGCACCAGTGGGCCTCGTTCTTCAGGGAGAGATGGCTGCCCCAGCTCCGCGACGGAGGCGTCGATCTTCAGGTGCTGCCGGTCTTCATCGACGACCAGTATCTTCCCGAGGGCGCGCTGCGGCAGACCCTCCGCATGATCGAGTGCGCCCACGTGCTGGCGGAGGGCAACCCCGATCACGTACGCCTGTGCCTCGACGCCTCAGACATCGACCGGGCCCTCGACGAAGGCAAGATCGCCCTGGTGCTCGCGATGGAGAGCATGCCCGGCCTCGACGCCAGCGTCGAGCTGATCCCGACCATGCACCGCCTGGGCGTCCGGGTGGCCTCCATCGCCCACTTCGGCCGCACGCAGCTGGCCGACGGCAGCGGCGAGGACGCGACGGGCAGCGGCCTGACCTCCGCCGGCATCGCGGCCTTGCAGGAGATGGAGCGTCTCGGCATCGTGTTCGACATCTCCCACCTGGGCGCGTCCGGCGTCGCCCACGTGCTGGAGCTGGCCACCCGACCGGTCATGGCCACCCACTCCTCCGCCCGAGCCCTGCGCGACCACCACCGCAACCTCACCGACGACCAGCTCCGCGCCGTCGCCGCCACCGGCGGCGTCATCTGCGTCAACTTCTTCGCCCCGTTCCTCGCCGAGCACGAGGACGACATGACCCTCGACCGGCTGCTCGACCACATCGAACACATCGTGTCCGTGGCCGGCATCGATCACGTGGGCCTCGGCCCCGACTTCATCCGCGAGGTGATGGACGACCTCACGCCACCCTGCTGCGAAGACCTCTACACAAGAGGCGTGAACCCGAAGCAGGCCATCCCCGGCCTGGAGGGCCCGGCCGGGCTGCCCATGGTCACGGAGGGCCTGCTCGCACGCGGGCTGCCGGAGAAGGACGTCATGCAGATCATCGGCGGAAACGTGCACCGCTTCTTCGGCCAGCTCCTCTCATGACCACTCCCTCCCAGCCCCCTCCGATAACCGCCATTTCCGGGCACCCCCGCATGACCGCCACCTCCGAACACCACCGCGTGACCGCCGCCTCCGGGGACCCCCGCGTGACCGCCGCCTTCCGTCGTCTTCGCGTGACCGCCACTGCCCAGCGCCGCCTCGTAACCGCCACGTACCGGCCCCCTCTTGAAGCTGGCCCCTCCCAGCACCTCCTCGAAACGAGCGCCTTTCAGCACCCTCACATGGCTGCCACCGCCTGGCATCCTCTTGTGACGGCCACCGCCAGACGCCTCTCCATAACCACCACCTCGCGGCACCCCCTCGTGACCGCCACCTCCCGGCCCTACCTCATGACGGCTGCCTCCCGGGACCCCCTCGTGACGGCCACCGCCAGCCGTCTCCCCGTAACCGCCACCTCCTGGCACCCCCTTGTGACCGCCACCGTCCGGCACCCACTCAAGACCAGCAGCCCCCACTACCCCCTCATGACCAGCACCTCCGCACAGCTTCAGGGGCGATCATCGTGAGCATGACCGACAACACTTCCCAGCAGGCCGCCGGCATGGTCGAAGACCTGGAGGAGCTGGTCCTGTGCGAGTCCTTCTCCAGCGACCTCGAAGCCGTGGCCCGCAGTGCGAAGGTGGTGGCCGCGATGGGTGCCCGCCACCTGGGCACCGCCCCCGAGTTCCTGGTGATCGACGGCGTCACGCACCTGCGCTGGTCGTTCGGCACGCCCAGGGTCCTCCTGCTCGGGCACCACGACACCGTCTGGCCCATCGGCACCCTGGCCACCCACCCGTGGTCCCTGGTCAACGGGGTGGCACGAGGGCCGGGGGTCTTCGACATGAAGGCGGGGCTGGTGCAGACGTTCCACGCGCTGGCCGGGCTCGACTCGCTCGACGGCGTCACGCTGCTGATCACCGGCGACGAGGAGGTCGGCTCGCTCACGTCCTCGCCCTTGATCCAGGACACTGCCCGCGGGCTGGCCGCCACCTTCGTCATGGAGGCGAGCGCCGACGGCGGCGCCTTGAAGACGGCACGCAAGGGCACCTCCAACTACACCGTCACCGTGCACGGCAAGGCCGCACACGCGGGCCTGGAGCCGGAGAAGGGCGCCAACGCGGGCATCGAGCTGGCCCACCAGATCCTCACCATCGCCGCCATGGGCGCGGGCGCGACCACGGTCACCCCCACGGTGCTGTCCGGCGGCACGTCCCTCAACACGGTGCCGGCCGCCGCCTCGGTGGGCGTGGACGTGCGGGTGGCGGAGGTGGCGGAGCAGACCCGGGTGGACGAGGCCATGCACGCCCTGCGGCCCGTGGCGCCAGGCACCCGACTGGAGATCACCGGCGGCCCTAACCGTCCCCCCTTGGAGCCCTCGATGTCGGCCACCCTCTTCACCCTGGCCCAGGAGCTGGCGACAGGGCTGGGCCTGGGCCCGCTCGCGTCGGCCTCAGTGGGCGGCGCTTCTGACGGCAACTTCACCGCCGGAGTCGGCTGCCCCACCCTCGACGGCCTGGGCGCCGTCGGCGGCGGGGCTCACGCGGACCACGAACACGTGATCGTCGCCGAGATGCCGGCACGCGTAGCCCTCCTGCGAGCACTCATCGAAGCGGTCCGGTGAAGCACCTGAGCGGCCGGGGCATCGGACGCCATGTCCTACGCGACCGCCGGGGGCACGGGCCAGCGCAGGGCATGGGCCAAGGGAGGGTACGAGCCGGGGCAAGGCACGGCACGGCACGGTCGGCAGGACATGGGCCGAGGAGGGTAGTGGCCAGGGCAGAGCGCAGACCGGGGCGCGGTTGGCAAGGCACAACCCGAGGCACGGTTGGGAGGACAGGGGCCGCGCGGGCCGAGGGCGGGTGCGGTTGGGGGTAGGGCGCAGGCCGGGCATGGCTGGGCAGGGCACGGGTCGAGACACGGGTCGAGGCACGGCGGGGCCAATGGGGCAAGGCGTAGCCGACGGGGCCAGCGGGAGCGGGGCGAGGATGGCAGGGCACGGGACCGGGTGGGCGCCGGAGCGCAGGAGAGGCGAGGTATCCAGGCCAGGCCGCGTGAGGGGCCGAGGTGGGGACGAAGTGAGAGTACAGAGCAGAGCAGGGTGGAGGCCCGGAGCTGGGGACTAGGACGTTTAGGAGCGGGTGAGAGCATTGGGGTCCGGGTGAGGAGGATAGGTCCCCGCAAGGACGGAGGGCTCCCGCTGAGGAGGGTGGGATCCCCATAAGGACGGTGGCGTCCCCGCAAGGACGGTGGGGTCCCCGCAAGGACGGTGGGGTCCCCGCAAGGACGGTGGGGTCCCCGCAAGGACGGTGGGGTCCCCGCAAGGACGGTGGAGTTCAGGTGAGGACGGTGGAGTTCGAGTGAGGACGGTGGAGTTCGAGTGAGGACGGTGGAGTTGGGGTGAGGAGGATGGGGTTGGGGTGAGGACGGTGGGGTTGGGGTGAGGAGGATGGGGGAGCGTTTCGGCGGGTAGCCGGCGTCGAGCACCGCGCAGGCCCGCCTGAGGTAGGCCACCAGGGCAGGTTACGTGCGGTCCCAGATGCGGCCGGTGGTCCAGGCGTACTCCCATGCCTGGATGTCCGGGGGTTGGATGCCGAAGCCTGTCAGGATGGCGCAGATCTGCTCGCGGTGGTGGTTTGCGTGGTTGAGTGCCTGGGCCAGGAAGATGCCGGCGCGGACCTCGCGGGTTCCCTCGTCCACTACCACGATGCGTTCTACGTCGATCGGCTTGGACAGTACGTCTTCCCAGAGCTGTTCGACCTCGGATGCTCTTGCGTGTAGCTCCTGTAGGTCGGCCTCGTCCAAGGTGTGGAGCCAGGAGACGTCCGTGTCGGCCAGGCGTGCCCCGTAGCTTGCGTCGCAACCCACGATGTGGCGGAGGGTGGCGAGGATGCCGCCGAAAGTGCCAACGCCTGGGACCTCGAGTTGATCTGCTGACAGGTTCTGGTCCTGGCAGAACGTGATGAGGCGTTTGGTTGCCCAGTTGTTGTGGCGGATCGCGTCGAGGAGGATCTCGTTCATGGGGCTCTTCCCTGTCGTGGGGCCTTGTCGTTGGCGCCTTCTCCTGCTGTTGGGTCTTGTTGTTGGTGCTGGCTCTCGTCGTCGGAGCTTGTTCTTGGGGCTCTTCCTGCGTCGGATTCCGGGCTTGGTCCTCTTCCCGGTGATGGGGCTCGGGCTCGATCCTCTCCCGAGTGATGGGGCCGGTCTTGGTTGTCTTGCGGCGTTGGGCGCGGGCCTCAGTCTTCGCTCGGCGCTCGGGTATCGGTGGCGGCCTCGGTGCCGGTGTGCGGGCCGGTCTCCCGCCCCGTCCCTGGGTGGTGGGTTCGTTGTGATGATCCTGCGGGGCTGCGGGTTGCGGGTGCAACGGATTTAGGTGGGGAGGGAGGAGGGTGGCGTACCAGCGGTGGATGGCTTCGGGTGCGGGGCGGGCGTGTTGGCGATCAGGATGTGGATGCGCGGGGGAACAGGTTCTTGCGGTGGCGGCAGATGTAGGTGATGAAGTTTCAGGTGATGTCACGGTGTCGGCGGCGGCAGGGGGATCGGGAGGGTGGAGGCGTAGGTGCCGTCGGCTATCCGCGACTCCCGGCGGGGGTGGGCTTACGTGGTTCCCGCCGGGGGGTGGGCAAGGGGGTCCTCTGGTGGGTGAGGGTGGGCCTTGCGGGAGGTCGTGACCGGTGAGGGGTTATTGGGCGCGGGTGAATCTGGCGCCCCAGTCGTGGAGTTGGGTGAGGAGTTCGGGCGGGTTGAGGACGCGGAAGTCGGCGCCCAGCGCGCCCAGGGCCATGATCGGCCATTCCAGGTTGTCGGTGACCATGTGGACGCGGCAGTGCGTGGGGTCGAGTTCTTCGATGGTGGCCCATTTGCCGATGCGTTCGCGGACGCGTACGGCGGGGGCGTTGACCAGGACCTCCACGCGGTGGGAGCGGGGTAGGTCGTCGAGGCGGGAGCGGACGAACGTGGCGGCGTCGGCCGTAGGGAGGGGGCGGGGGCGGAAGCGGGCGCCGGTGCCCTGCGGGACGGACAGCCGGTCGACGCGGAAGCTGCGCCAGTCGTGGCGTTCGAGGTCGTAGGCGACCAGGTACCAGCGGCGGCCGAGGGAGACGAGCCGGTGGGGCTCGGTGTGGCGTTCGGTGTGCCGGCCGTCGGCGGCGGTGTAGGAGAAGCGCAGCCGTTCGGTGTCGCGGCAGGTCAGGGCGATCGTGGTGAGGACGCCCGGGTCGACGGCGGCCCTGGGCTGGCCGCCGCCCCAGCCGGCGGAGACGGTCATGGCGCGCAGCGCGTCGATGCGGTGCCGGAGGCGTACCGGCATGACCTGCACCACCTTGGCGAGCACGCGCAGGGACGACTCGGCGATGCCCTCCACCGGATTCTGGGCGGCGGCCTGGAGGCCGACGGCCAGGGCGACGGCCTCCTCGTCGTCGATCACCAGGGGCGGCAGGGCCGCGCCGGCGGCGAGCTGGTAGCCGCCGTCCACGCCGCGTTGCGCCTGGACGGGGTAGCCCAGCTCGCGCAGCCGGTCGACGTCCCTGCGCAGGGTGCGGGCCGACACGCCGAGGCGCTCGGCCAGCTCGGGGCCCGGCCAGTAGCGGTGGGTCTGGAGCAGGGACAGCAGCCTCAGCGTCCGGGTGCTGGTGTTCGCCATGCCTTTCATTCTTCCGCGAGATTCCGGTGATTCAGGTCAGGAAGTGACCGTTATGGCTGGCAGTCTGTTCTTGAGCGGCAGGAAACGTCCCAGAGGAAGGCAGCGATCATGACCGTCAACACGCCGAGCAGCCACCAGACCAGCGAAGTGACCGGGGAGCGGGCCGACCTCCTGGCGGCGCTGGCGCAGAGCCGGCACTTCCTGCGCTTCACCACCCGCGACCTCACCGACGAGCAGGCCCGGCTGCGCACGACCGCCAGCGAGCTGTCCCTGGGCGGGCTGATCAAGCATGTGACCGCGGTCGAGCGGAGCTGGGTCGACTTCATCCTGAACGGCCCGTCCGCCATGCCCGACTACTCCACCATGAGCGAGGACGACTACTCGTCGTGGGAGGACGGGTTCCGGCTGCTGCCCGACGAGACGCTGGCCGGGGCGCTGGCCGAGTACGAGAAGGTGGCGCGCAGGACCGATGAGCTGATCGTCTCCCTGCCTGACTTGAACGTCGACCACCCGCTGCCGGCCGCTCCGTGGTTCAAGCCCGGCGAGCGCCGTTCGGCGCGGCGGGTGCTGCTGGGCATCATCGCCGAGACTTCGCAGCATGCCGGGCATGCCGACATCATCCGGGAGTCGCTGGATGGGGCGAAGAGCATGGGCTGATGAGCCGCACACGGGGGTTGAGGGGGCGGCTTGGAGGTCTGGGGTTGAGGGGGCAGCTTGGAGGTCTGGGGCTGAGGGCGGCTTGCAGGTCTGGGGCTGAGGGCGCCTCGCAGGTCTGGGGTTGAGGGCGCTTTCAGGCCGGGGGCTGGACGTGGCTTGCAAGCTGGAGGGCTGGGACCGGAGGCCGGGGCTGGAATCCGAGGTCGGGGCTGGGGGCGGGAAGTCGGGGGGCCGGGGTTCGAGGTCGAAGCTGGGGGTGAGGGCGGGAGGCCAGGTCATGGAGGGCGCTGCCCGGTTCGCGGGCGGGCAGCGCCGTCAGGGGTCTGTCAGCCGGTGACCGGTCCCAGTCTGTGTTCCATCGTGCAGCGGTTCGGGAACCGCTCGTAGTACACCTCAGGCCGCTCGTACCAGTGCCCCCGCACCTCGACGTCCACCGGATCCCAGATCAGCGGGCACGGTCGGGAGTCGAGGTCGAGGTCGTACACGCGGCCGTCCACCGAGCGGAGCGCGTCGCACGCCTCCGACGGGTACGGATGCAGCCCGCCGTCCGGGTCGCAGGTGAGGCGCATCGAGTACGCGCCGTCGGTGCGCGGGGTGACGGTGATGATGAGGTCGGCCCCGGCGGCGGCGTGGGCGGGGAGCGTCGTGAACGGGCCGGCGAGGGCCGCGGCCGCGCACAGCCCGAGCGTGGCGATCCTGCGGACGGCGGTCAGCACGAGCGACATGATGTCCTCCCTGGTCAATGGGCGTCCCGGGGGCGGGACGGCGCACGCACCATGACTACAGGCGGGCGGGTCGCGGCGGCCATGAGCAGCAGGGATAGCTCTGAGTGATGGTGATGATACAGAGAGGTGTCCGTGCAGCTCATGGACCGGGTCGTGCGGGTGGACGCCGCCGGGCGCGTGCGTAAATGGAGGCATGGAGCATGAGCAGGCGGCGGCCCGGGCCGGTGTGGTGATCAGGGAGTTGCGGGAGCTCGGCGAGTTCGAGCAGGTCTACCGGCTCTTCGACGAGATCTGGCATCCGGAGCCCGCGAACGCGCCGGTGACGGTGGAGCTGATGGCCGGGTTCGCGCACACGGGCAACTACGTGGCCGGGGCGTTCGCGGGCGATGCGATGGTGGGGGCGTCCGTGGGGTTCCTGGCGGCGGACCGGTCGCTGCACTCGCACGTCACCGGCGCCGTCATCGGCAAGGGGGTGGGGTACGCGCTGAAGCTGCACCAGCGGGCCTGGTGCCAGGAGCGGGGGCTGGAGCGGATCACGTGGACGTTCGACCCGCTGGTCCGGCGGAACGCCTATTTCAACCTGGTGAAGCTGGGCGCCCGGCCGGAGGCGTACCTGACGGAGTTCTACGGGGCGATGGCGGACGCGATCAACGAGGGGGACGCTTCCGATCGGTTGCTGGCGGTGTGGCGCGTTCACGAAGAGGAGAAGGAGAAGGAAGGGGCAGAGGACGCGTACCCGCTGGTGCGGGAGGCGGACGACGGGCAGCCCCTGGTCGCGGAGGACGCGCGCGGGCGGCGGGTGGTGCTCGTGGGGACGCCGCGCGATGTC
Source organism: [Actinomadura] parvosata subsp. kistnae (assembly GCF_900323885.1). Taxonomy (GTDB): domain Bacteria; phylum Actinomycetota; class Actinomycetes; order Streptosporangiales; family Streptosporangiaceae; genus Nonomuraea; species Nonomuraea composti. The sequence continues at coordinate 1,080,349 of NZ_OOHJ01000015.1, forward strand.
GAGCGGCTGCGGCGGCAGGACGCGGCGGCGGCGATGGCCTGGCGGATGGCGGTGCGGGAGGCGCTGGGCGGCGCCATGGCTGCCGGGGCGCGGGTGACGCGGTTCACGGAGGGCGGCGAGTACGTGGTGGTCATGAACGAGAGAGCGCGGTGAGTGCATGGCGGCCTCCAACTGGAGATCGCAGCGCGTGCGGTGTCGTCTCCACCTAGAGAGCACCGCGCGTGCGGGTCGCCTTCAACCAGAGAGCGCCGCGCATGCGGGGTCGTCTCCGACCAGAGAGCGCCGCGTGCCGGATGGTAATTAACTAGGTATTCCACCACTGTTTCGGGTCTCTGTAATGTGGCGGATAAGCAAGCAAGCAAGGAGATCCGCATGGCGGAATTCACCCCCACCGTTCCTGCGAGAGTCCTACCGGCCGTCGCCGTCCGCGACCTGCCGGAGCCGCCTCGGTCGACGTGGCGCATCATCGGCCCCGGTCTGGTGGGCGCCGGTGTCGGGCTGGCGTCGGGCGAGTTCATCCTGTGGCCGTACATCGCCTCACAGGTCGGCCTGGTCTTCATCTGGGGCGCGGCGATAGGCATCATCACCCAGTGGTTCCTGAACATGGAGATCGAGCGCTACACGCTGGCCACCGGCGAGACCGCGCTGACCGGTTTCAGCCGTATGTGGAAGCACTGGGGCCTCGTCTTCGTGATCATGACGTTGTGCTCGAACCTGTGGCCGGGCTGGGTGACCACGTCCGCGACCATGGTGACGTACCTGACGGGCTCGGGCCAGGGCTCGGTGCGGTGGATCGCGATCGGCATGTTGCTGGTGATCGCGATCGGGCTGACCATGGCGCCCGTGATCTACGTCCTGCTCGAACGGGTCATCTTCGTGAAGATCGCGCTGGTGGCGACGTTGATCGTGGTGGCGATCCTGTTCGCGATCAACGCGGACAGCTGGCTGGAGCTGGGCAAGGGCCTGACCGTCGGGGCCAGGTTCCCGGTGCCGCCGCTGGACTTCGCGGTGCTGATGGGCGCCATCGCGTACGCGGGCGCGGGCGGCGGCCAGAACCTGTGCCAGAGCAACTGGATCCGCGACAAGGGCTTCGGCATGGGTCTGTACGTCCCGCGCCTGGTCAGCCCCGTGACCGGCCAGGAAGAGGCGGTCTCCTCGACCGGTTTCCAGTTCGCGCCGACGAAGGAGAACCTGGCGCGCTGGAAGCAGTGGTGGCGTTTCGCGAACGTCGAGCAGGCGTGGACGTTCGCCGTGGTGTCGTTCCTGACGATCGCGCTCATGTCGATGCTGGCCCACTCCACCGTGTTCGGCCGGCCGGGGCTGGAGAACAGCATCGGCTTCCTCAAGGTGGAGGGCCAGGTGCTGCAGGGCAGCGTCGGTACGTGGTTCGGCGTGCTGTTCTGGGTGATCGGGGCGCTGGCCCTGTTCGCCTCGGCCATGGGCATCGTCGACTACACCTCGCGCCTGGCCTCCGACACGATCAAGACGGTCTACCTGCGGGACAAGCCCGTCTCGGTGAACCGGGTCTACTTCTACACGGTGTGGGCGATGGCGCTGATCGGCATCGCCATCCTGCTGGCGGGCCTGGACCAGCCGCTGATCCTGCTGGTGTTCTCGGCGTGCTTCGCGGCCGTGATGATGTTCGTGTACTCGATCCTGCTGATCGTGCTGAACCGGCGGGCGCTGCCGGAGGCGCTCAAGGTGCGTTCGTACCGGCTGGGGGCGCTGATCTGGTCGGTGGCGTTCTTCGGGACGCTGACCGTGATCGTGGTCATCCAGCAGGCGGGGAAGCTCTTCTGAAGTTGACCTCAACCGAGCTTGAGGTTGCACACTCGGCGGCATGAAGGTTGTCGAGGTGACGAAGTTCGGCGGTCCCGACGTGCTCGTGGCCAAGCGGGTGCCAGAGCCCGTGGCGGGGCCGGGGCAGGTCGTGATCGGTGTGTCGGTGGTGGACGTGATGTCCATCGACGCGCAGCTGCGGGCCGGGTGGGGGCGTGACTGGTTCCCCGCCCGGCCGCCGTTCGTGCCCGGCACGGGCGTGGCCGGGCGGGTGATCTCGGCCGGTGACGGTGTCGAAGCCGGGTGGGTGGGACGGCGGGTGGCCGCGCTGCTCCCCGGCGGCGGCGCCTACGCCGAGCGGGCCGTGGCCGGGGTGGAGACGCTCGTCGCGGTGCCCGACGAGGTGCCGCTGTGGCAGGCGGCGGCGCTCGTCCAGGTCGGGCCCGCGGCACTGAGCCTCGTCGAGGCGGCCGAGCTGCGGCCGGGCGCGCGGGTGCTGGTCACGGGGGCCGGTGGCGCGCTGGGTCTGGCGCTCGTACGGCTGGCGAGCGCGGCCGGCGCCCGCGTGACGGCGGCGGCGCACGGCCAAGCCAAACGGGCGGCGGCCCTGGAGGCGGGAGCGGCGCAGGCCGTGGACTACCCGGAGCTCGCGGGGAGTTCCGAGGGCGTGCGGGACGACGGGGCCGGCGCGGGGAGCTCCGGCGGCGTGCGGGACGACGGGGTCGCCGCGATGAGCTTCGAGGTCGTGTTCGACGGGGTCGGTGGGGAGGTCGGCGCGGCGGCGTTCGAGCTGGTCGCGTCCGGCGGCCGGTTCTTCGCGTACGGGGTGCCGAGCGGCTCCGTGGCGCCCGTCGATCCCGCGGAGGCCGGGCGGCGCGGCGTCCGGCTGATCGGCATGGAGCAGGTCCAGTTCGCCCCCGACGAGTTCAGGCGGCTGGCCGAGCGGACGTTCAAGGAGGCGGCGGCGGGCCGGCTCGCGACCGCCGTGGGCCTGGTCGTGCCGCTGGAGCGGGCGGCCGAGGCGCACGCCGCGCTGCAGTCGCGCGAGCTGGTCGGCAAGGCGCTGCTGGTGGCGAGCGCGCGGGCGGCCCGGTACAGCCGGCACGGCGGGCCGGAGGTGCTGGAGATAGTGGAGGTCCCGCTGCCGGAGCCGGGCCCCGGCCAGGTGCGGGTGGCCGTCAGGGCGGCGGGCGTGAACCCGATCGACTGGAAGCTGCGCCGGGGCTTCCGCGGCGCCGCGCCGGACGGGCCGCAGGGCACCGGCATGGAGCTGGCGGGCACGGTGGACGCGCTCGGCCCTGGCGTGCGCGGGCTGCGGCTCGGCGACCCGGTGTACGGGCAGGTGGCGCCGGGAGCGGTGGCCACGCACGCGATCGCCGAGGCCGAAGCCCTGGCGCCCAAGCCGGACGATCTCACGTACGAGGAGGCCGCCGCGCTGCCCGTGGCGGTCGAGACGGCTCGGCGCGCCCTGCGCGACCTGGGTGTCGAGGAGGGGGAGACGCTGCTGATCCACGCGGTCGCGGGCGGCGTCGGCCTGGCCGCCGCGCAGCTCGCGCTCGCCCAGGGCGTCACGGTCATCGGCACGGCGAGCGAGCGCCACCACGACTTCCTGCGCGGCCTCGGCGTGCGTCCCGTGGCCTACGGGGAGGGGCTGGAGCGGCGCCTGCCACCGTCCGTCGATCGGGTGCTGGACGCCTCGGGCCGGGGCGAGCTGGAGCTGTCGGTACGGCTGACCGGCGACCCGAACCGGGTGATCACGATCGCGGACCGGGACGGGGCGCAGCGGCTCGGGGTGCGGTTCTCGACCGGCGACGGGGCCGCCGCGGCGGCCCGCGCCCTGCGCGAGGCGCCGCACGTGCGGCTGCCGGTCGCCGAGGTGTTCCCGCTGGAGCGCATCGCGGACGCCCACCGCCGCAGCGAGGAGGGCCACTTCCTGGGCAAGCTGGTGATCAGCACCGCTTCCTGGGCAAGCTGGTGATCGGCAACGATCCGGCGTAGGGCAGAACGCAAGCAAGCCGGTGATCGGCACCGCTCCGGCGTAAGGCAGAACGCGGGCAAGCCGGCGATCACCACGGCTCGGGCCGTAATGCGGAAGCCACCTTGCCGCATGAGCGGGCACACTGGTGCTCATGCTGGAAACCTCGGCCCGCCTGCTCAAGCTCCTCTCCCTCCTCCAGGCGCACCGCGACTGGTCCGGCCCCGAGCTGTCGGCCCGGCTCGGCGTCTCCACGCGGACGATCCGCAACGACGTCGAGCGCCTGCGTTCGCTCGGCTACCCGGTGCACGCCACCCCGGGCGTGGCCGGCGGTTACCGGCTGGGGGCGGGGGCGGCGCTGCCGCCGCTGCTGCTGGACGACGAGGAGGCCGTCGCGGTGGCGGTGGGGCTGGGCCGGGCGGCCGGGGGCGGCGTGGAGGGGATCGAGGAGAGCTCGGTGCGCGCGCTGGCCAAGCTGGAGCAGGTGCTGCCGTCGCGGTTGCGGCGGCGGGTGAGCGCGCTGAACGCGTACACGGTGCAGATCCCGGGCAGCGCGCCGTCCGTGCCGCCGGAGGTGCTGACCACGATCGCGAACGCCGCCCGCGACCACGAGGGCCTGCGTTTCGACTACACGGCCCACGAAGGCGAGCCGACGGTGCGGAACGTGGAGCCGCACCGCCTGGTGCACCGGCGCGGCCGCTGGTATCTGGTGGGCTACGACGTGGACCGTGACGGCTGGCGCACGTTCCGGGTGGACCGGATACGCCTGCGCACGCCGTCGGGGCCGCGCTTCACGCCGCGCGAGCTGCCGGGCGACGGCGACGTGGCGGCGTACGTGGAGAAGGGGCTGAACACGGCGATGTGGCGGTACCGGGCGACGGTGCTGCTGCACGCGCCCGCCGAGCGGATGCGGGAGCTGCCGCTCGGCCTGGAGGTCGAGCCGGTGGACGAGGGCACCTGCGTGCTGAAGCTGGGCGGTGACGACCTCAACGGGATCGCGGTGTGGGTCGGGTTCATCGGCGTGGACTTCGAGGTGCTCGACCCGCCGGAGCTGGCCGAGCACGTCCTGGGGCTGTCGGAACGCTACCGGCGGGCGGCCGGGGGCCACTGAGGAGGCGGGCGGTCGGGAGCCGCTGAGGAGGCGGGCGGTCGGGGGCCGCTGAGGAGGCGGGCGGTCGGGAGCCGCTGAGGAGGCGGGCGGTCGGGGGCCGCTGAGGAGGCGGGCGGTCAGTGGCCGGTAAGGGGCCGGTCAGCGGGGCGGGCGAGGCTTCCGTCCATGAAGAACATGACCCGCGTGGCAGGCGGCAAGGACGACTTCCAGCTCGTCACCCACCTCACCCTCACCGGCGGCCAGTACGAGATCGGCAAGGCCCTCACGCAGGAGGCGCGCCGGCTCGGCTGGTCCCCCGCGCCGATCGACCCGGTGGTGGGCCGGGCGCGCAGGGCCTGGTTCGAGCGGCACTGGCCGCAGCACCACGCCCGCATGGACGGCGCCGCGGCGGTGCTGGGCCTCGACCCGGACCAGGACGAGCTGGTCCTCGACGACCAGGGCTACGTCCCCGAGGGGTACGGCTGCTCGGCCCTGTGGATCCCGCCGTCGGCCGCGGCGGACGGCCACGGCCGGGCGGGCCGCAACTACGACTTCTTCCCGGGGACCACCAGCGAGATCATGGGCGGCGAGCCGCGGCCGGGCGAGCTGCCCATGGCCTCCCGCCCGTACGTGATCACCACACTCCCGGACGAGGGGCTGTCGTCGGTGGTGCTGACGATGTCGGCGCTCGACGGCTGCATGGACGGCATCAACTCGGCGGGCCTGGCCGTCATGCTGCTGATCGCCGACATCGAGAACGCCGAGCCGCCCCGGAGCTTCGCGCCGCAGGTGGGGGTGAACAGCGTGCAGCTGCCCCGCTTCCTGATCGACACGTGCGAGAACGCCGACCAGGCCAAGCAGGCGCTGCTGGGCGCCAAGCAGTACGACCACGGCATGCCCCTGCACTACCTGGTGGCCGACGCACACGGGCAGGCGTTCGTGTGGGAGCGCGGCAGGGACGGCGTCGAGCACATCGTCGAGTTCGGCGACGGCCCGCTGTGCGTCACGAACCATCTGCTGCACCGCCACCCCGACCCAATGAACCTGCCGGAGGACACCGGGTCGAGCTTCGCCTCCTACGGCCGGCTGCGCACGTTGTACGAGCGCAGCAAGGGCGCCACGATGTCGGCCGGCGACCTGCGGGCGAGCATGCGCGCGGTCGCGCAGCCGGAGGACGCGGCCGTGCCGTTCCGCACCCTGTGGAGCAGCGTCTTCGACACGGCCGACCGCACCTTGTCCACCCGCTTCTACCTGGGTGAGGGCGGGCGTTACAGCGAGGAGCTGGTGTTCCCGGCGAGGTAGTCGGCGCGCACCTTGGAGCGGGACAGCTTGCCGGTGGGGGTACGCGGGAGCGCCGCCCGGTACTCGATCACCTTCGGCTGCTTGAACCGGGCGATGCGCGGCCCGCAGTGCTCCATCAGCTCGGCCGTGAGCTGGGGGCCCGGCTCGACGCCGTCGGCGGGCTGCACGAGGGCGACCACGTTGTGGCCCCATTCCTCGTCGGGCACGCCGATGACGGCCACGTCGGCCACGGCGGGGTGCTCCAGCAGGGCGGCCTCGATCTCGGCGGGGTAGATGTTCACCCCGCCGGAGACGATCAGGTCGGTGCGCCGGTCGCACAGGAACAGGTAGCCGTCCTCGTCGAGGTAGCCGATGTCGCCGGGGGCGTACCACTCCCCTCTCTTGCTGGCGGCGGTCTTGGCGGGGTCCTTGCGGTACTCGAAGGAGCCCATGCTGGACTTGACGTAGATCATGCCGGGCTCGCCGGGCGGCAGCTCCTGGCCGGCGTCGTCGAGGATCCTCGCCTCGAACGTGGGCGCGGGCCGGCCCACGGTGCCCGGTCTGGCGAGCCAGTCGTGCGGTTTGACGGAGAAGGCGATGGTGGACTCGGTCGAGCCGTAGTACTCGTACAGGACCGGCCCCCACCACTCCATGATCTGCCGCTTGACGGCGACGGGGCAGGCGGCGGCGGTGTGGATGACCTGGCGCAGGCTCGACACGTCGTACTTGTCGCGGACGTCCGGCGGGAGCTGCAGCATCCGGTGGAACATGGTCGGCACCATCATCGCGTTCGAGACGCGGTGCCGCTCGATGAGCTCCAGGATGTGCACCGGGTCGAACCGGGGCGTGATCACGACGGTGTGCCCGAGGTGCAGCGCGAACTGGGCGTGCGCGCAGGGCGCGGAGTGGTACATCGGGGAGGTCACGAGGTGCACGTCGTCGCCCGGCTTCAGGTCCACGACCTCGCCGACGAACCACGTGTAGAGCGGCACGATCGCCTCGGGCTCGGCGCCGGGCAGCCTGCGCTGCACGCCCTTGGGGAAGCCGGTGGTGCCGGAGGTGTACCACATGACGGCCCCGGCGGTCCGCCCGCCGGGCGCGCCGGTGGGCTGCCCTTCGGCCAGCCCGTCCGTGCCGACCTCGGCGCCGGGCACGGCCTGGTCGGGGCCGGTGACGACGACCTTGGCGTCGCAGTCGCCCAGGATGTACGCGATCTCCGCGTCGGTCAGGTGCCAGTTGATCGGCACGTAGTACAGCCCGATCTGCCCGGTCGCCATGACCATGACCAGCGCGTCCACGCCGTTGGGCAGCACCCCGGCCACCACGTCCCCGGTGACCAGGCCGCGGGCGCGCAGGCCGTGCGAGACCTGGTTGACGCGGGCGAGCAGGTCGCCGTAGGTGACGCGGGTGTCGTCGGTGTCGATCACGGCCAGGCGGCCGGGGTCGGCCGCGGCGATGGCGTAGAAGCCCGGCAGCTCGCTGACGTCCATCAAAGCTCCAGCAGTTGTGCGAGGCGGGCGCGGTGGATGCGGGGCGGGCCGAGCAGCACTTCGTCCGCCTTGGCCCGTTTGTAGAACAGGTGGGCGTCGTGCTCCCAGGTGTAGCCGATGCCGCCGTGCAGCAGCAAGTGGTCGCGGGCGACCTCGAAGCAGGCGCGGCCGACGTACGCCTGGGCGAGCGCGGCGGCCTCCGGCAGCTCCTCGGGCGACTCGTCGGCGGCCCAGGCGGCGTACCGGACGATGGACTCGGCCTGCTCCAGCTTGCAATGCATGTCGGCGAGCTTGTGCTTGACCCCTTGGTAGGAGCCGATGTAGCGGCCGAACGCGACGCGGATCTTGGCGTAGGCCACGATGGCGTCGAGCGCCGCCCGCATCACGCCGAGCTGCTCGGCGGCCAGGGCCACGCACACCCGTTCGAAGACGCCCGACTCCGGGGCGGGGCCGAGGACGCGGGCGGGCGCGCCGGCCAGCACGATCGTCGCCTGGTCGCGGGTGAGGTCGAGCGTCTCCAGCGCGGTCCTGCTCACGCCCGGCCCGGCCAGCTCGACGGCCACCAGGACCGGGGCGTCGCCGTCGCGGGCGGGCGCCACCAGCACGTCGGCCTCGCTGCCCGACAGCACCTGCGCCAGCGTGCCGCTCACGGCGCCGCCGTCGAGGGACAGCTCGGTGGTGCTCAGCGTGGCCGCGACGCGGCCCTCGGCGATGCCGCTCTGCAGCTCCTTGTCGGGCACCTGGGTCAGCGCAAGCGCGGCGAACGCGGTGGCCAGGAACGGGCCCGGCAGCAGGGCGGCGCCCGTCTCCTCCAGCGCCACGGCCAGCTCGGACAGGCCCGCGCCGGCGCCGCCGTACTCCTCGGGGACGATCAGGCCCGACAGGCCCAGCTCGCCGTTGAGCCGCGCGTACACCTGCGGGTCGTAGCCGTCGCGGACCTTGGGCAGCGGGGAGGCGGCGCGCAGGAAGTCGCGGACGGCCGCGCGCAGCTCCTGCTGCTCCTGACTGAGTACGAGCTTCACGCCTGCGTCCCCACTTTCAGGTCCTTGAACGGCACGGTCTTGTCCACCCGCGGCTCCGGCGGCAGGCCCAGCACGCGGTCGCCGACGATGTTGCGCATGATCTCGTTCGTGCCGCCGCCCAGCGCCATGCCGGGCGCCATGGAGATCGCGCGCGCGAGGGGGTGGTCGGCCAGCGCCGCCTCGGGGCCGGCGAGCCGGGTGGCGAGGTCGGCCTGGTAGAGGGTGAGCTCGGCCAGCAGCAGCTTGGCGGCGCTGCCGCGGGCGCCGGGGAAGAGGCCGGCCTTGGTCTCCTGGGCGAGCCGCTGGTTGAACAGGGCCAGCGCGCGGGTGCGGATGTGCAGCTCGACGAGCTCGTCACGGACCAGCGGGTCGCTGGTGTCGAGGGCCCGGCGCAGCGCCTCCACGGAGGCCGGGTGGTCCTTCTGGCCGCCCATGCCGACGCCCGCGGAGATCGACAGCCGCTCGTGCAGGAGGGTCGTGACGGCCACGCTCCAGCCGTCGTCGACCTCGCCGACGCGGTGCTCGTCGGGGATCGGGACGTTGTCGAAGAAGACCTCGTTGAAGTTGGCCCGGCCGGACATGTCCTTCAGCGGCCTGACGGTCACGCCGGGGTGGTGCATGTCGATCACGAACATGGTCAGGCCCTTGTGCTTGGGCACATCGACGTTCGTACGGGCGAGCAGCAGCCCCCAGTCGGCGTGGTGGGCGACGGAGGTCCACACCTTCTGGCCGTTGACGATCCAGTGGTCGCCATCACGCACGGCCCTGGTCTGCAGGCTGGCGACGTCGCTGCCGGCGCCGGGCTCGGAGAAGAGCTGGCACCAGATCTCCTCGCCGCGCAGCAGCGGCCGGACGAACCGCTCCCGCAGGGCGTCGGAGCCCCGGTCGACGATCGTCGGCCCGGTCATGCCGAGGCCGATCGAGAAGACGTAGGTGGGCAGGACGTAGTGGCGGGCCTCCTCGGCGAACACCCGCTCCTCCGCCTGGGTCAGCCCCTGGCCGCCCCACTGCTTCGGCCAGGTGATGCCGGAGTATCCGGCGTCGTAGAGCTTGGCCATGAACTCCTTGGCCCGGGCGATCCCGTCGGCCTCCGGGTAGTCGTCGGTCGGAACGTTCTCCCGCAGCCAGTGCGCGGCCGCATGCCGATACTCAGCAAGGTTCACATCGACTCCTCGGCATCAGTGCTCACTTACTCTAGTCAGCGCCTCCGGGGACGTACAGAGCTTTGCTCTGGACATACGCGCCCGTTTCGTCCCAGCCGGGGCCGGTAAGGGATTACTGAGGGTGGTTGGAGGGACCCCGGCAGAAGCACATTCGGTGGCCGCGGTTACCATGATCAACGTGACTGTCGGTGAACGGGAAATCCGTACCGTACGCGGGTTCCTCATACCAGAACAGATCACGCCCGGTTTGTCCTATAAATACTAATGATCAGAAGTTAGAGTTACTCGCTGTGACAACAGGTTTCAGCCGATTACGGCGCGAGGATTTGCTGAAAACGGCCTGCGAGGTGATCGCGGAGCAAGGATTCGGGCACACGAGGACCCTGGACATCGCCAGGGCCGCGGGTGTCAGCCAAGCCCTGCTCTTCTACCACTTCGAGACCAAGGAGCGGCTGTTCGCCCAGGCGTTCAGCTACGCCGCCCGCCAGCATCTCCACGCGCTGGCCGACGTCGAGCAGTCGGCGGGCACGCCGACCGAACGCCTGCGCTCCCTGCTGCGGCTCTGCTCCCCCGCCATCCCCACCGAGGGCTGGCGGCTGTGGATCGACGCGTGGTCCGAGGCCATGCGCAGCGAGGAGCTGGAGGAGACCTCGCGGCGCATCGACGCCAGGGGCCGCACGCTGATGCGCGGCATCATCGAGGCCGGCGTGGCGTGCGGCGAGTTCGAGTGCCCCGACCCCGACGCGACGACGTGGCGGCTGTTCGCGCTCATCGACGGGCTGGCCGTGCAGACGCACGCGCACCCGAAGGTGTTGTCACGGCGCAGGGTCAACGTGCTGATCCGCTCCGCGGCGTCGAGAGAGCTGGGGGTGCCCGCGGATAGACTCTGAGCCGATGACGCCTCGAAAGCTGCGGTCCTCACCCTTCCCAGTCTTATTGGATTCTCCGTACAATTACTGGGCGAGGAGAGGAGTGCACGCGATGACATCCGCACCGAGCTCTACCGCCGCAAGGGAACGTGACGAGCAGGTCGCGAGCCGCAGCGCGTACCGCGCGGTCATCGAACGCCTCTCGAAGGCGTCGGTGGACAAGCACTGGGAGCCGTACCGCGACATCCCGTGGGACGACCCCGAGTTCCAGGTGGACCAGACCGATCCGCGCTGGGAGCTGCCCGGGGTGGACCGGCTGGGCGGCCACCCCTGGTACCTCAGCCGCTCCCCCGAGGTACGCGCGCGGATCGGCCTGTGGCGGGTGGCCACCGCCATGAAGATCGGGCTGCAGTTCGAGAACCTGCTCAAGCGCGGCCTGCTCAACTACGCCTACCGCCTGCCGAACGGCTCCCCCGAGTTCCGGTACGTCTACCACGAGACCACCGAAGAGGCGCATCACGGGATGATGTTCCAGGAGTTCGTGAACCGTACCGGGCTGCCCGTCCGCGGCATGCCGGGGCCGCTCTCGGTGATCGCCCAGGTGGCGCCCTGGATCCCGCTGATCTCGACCGAGCTGTTCTTCGTGTTCGTGCTCGGCGGCGAGGACCCGATCGACCACGTGCAGCGCCGGCTGCTCAAGGACGGCCGGGTGCACCACCCCTTAGAAGAGACGATCATGCGCATCCACATCGCGGAGGAGGCCAGGCACATCTCCTTCGCCCGCCATTACCTGCGCAACCGGGTGCCGCGGATGCCCGCCTACCGCCGGCTCCTGCTCGGCATCGTCTCGCCGGTCATCCTCGGCGTCATGGCCCGCATCATGCTCGCGCCGCCCGGGCCGATGATCCGCCGCTTCAGGATCCCCGCGAACGTGGTGGCCGAGGTCTACCTGCGCAACCCCGCCGCCCGGCAGGAGATCAGGGACTCGGTCGGCAAGACGCGCGAGCTGTGCGCCGAGATCGGGCTGATCAACCCGCTGACCCGGCGCGTCTGGCAGCTCATGGGGATCTGGGAGGACGCCGCGCCGTCAGCACCTCGGTGACCGTCACCCGCTCCCACCGGCCCGACGGGTTGGCCGCGAGCAGCGCCCGCCTGACCGCCTCGACGAACGCCTCCTTGCGCGCCCCGAGGCGCGCCGGGGCCGAGTACGAGTACGACAGCTGCAGGCCGATCACCGCGTCGAGGTCGTAGGGCAGGTGCTCCTCGTAGTGCGCCCGGTCGAGGACGCTGAACGGCGAGGTCGCCAGCACCTCGTCGTGGTGCTCGCCGGTCGCCTGGAAGGAGCTGGAGGCGGTGAAGGTGTTCACCGCGAACTCGTCGCGCACCCGCCGCACGACCGGCTCCCAGGGCTCCTGAGGGTCCTCGCGGGTCGGGCCGACGAGCGCCACGACGCCGTGCGGCGGCAGCAGCTCGTCCAGCTCCGCCAGCACCGCCCGGCGGTCCATCCAGTGGAACGAGCGGCCCATGACCACGTGGTCGAACGGCGGCAGGTCCCGCAGGGTCGTCGAGTCGCCCTTGATCCAGCGGATGCCGCCGGCCTTGCCCGCCAGGCGCCGGCCCTCGGCGAGCATCTCCTCGTCGGGGTCCACGGCGAGCACCTGACGGACCCGCCGGGACAGCGGGATGGCGATCGTGCCCGGCCCGCAGCCGAGGTCGAGCACCGTGCTGTCCTGGCCGAACGTCATCGCCAGGTGCTCGATCGCCGGATCGCCGTAGCGGGAGCGGTATTTGGCGTAGTACGGTGCCGCGCCGCCGAACAGGTCGTCCACGGATGCGACCATATACGGGTCCGCAACGTGTTTTATGGAAGGTTCTGATCTGTGAGGCGGCTACTCACGGTCCTGCTGCTCGCGTTCACCGCCGTGGTCGCGGTGGGGGTCACGTACTCCCCCGCCCAGGCGCACAACGTACTGATCGGCAGCGACCCGAAGGACGGGGCCACGCTGGCGGCCTCGCCCTCGCAGGTGACGCTGGTGTTCGACCAGGCGGTGCGTCAGGGGTACGCGCAGGTGGGCGTGACGGGGGCCGACGGGTCCTCGTGGGCCGACGGAAGCGCCGTGGTGGCGGCCGAGCGGGTCAGCGTGAAGGTCAAGCCGCTGCCCGCCGGAGGGTCGTACGTGGTGGGCTACCGGATCCTGTCGTCCGACGGGCACCCCGTCACCGGGAAGATCACCTTCCGGCTGGCCGCCGACGCGTCCGGCGTCGCGGCCGGGGCGGCGGCGGGGGGCTCCAGCGCCGACGCCGCAGAGGCGGCCGCCAACGGCGGGGCCGGGATGGCCGTGGTGTGGATCGTGGGCGCGCTGCTCGTGCTGGCGGCCGGCACGGCGGTGGCCCTGCGCCGGGCCGCCCCCGCTGCGGCTCCGGCTTCGACTGCGGCTCCCGCTTCGGCTGCGGCGGACGGGAGCGTCGGCGCGGCGGGCCGCGGCGAGGGGACGGGCGCGTGACCGCCGTCGCTCCTCCCCTGGCCCGGCAGCGGGTCGGCGGGCGGCTCGTGGCGGGCGCGTTCGGCGTGTGCGCGGTCGTCGCGGCCGTGGCGGCCAGCTCGTTCACCGCTCAGGAGGCCGTGCCGGGCATCCCCATGCCCGGCCCCGTCGTGTCGGTGGGGCTCCCGATCGTCCGCGTGCTGCTCGACGTGGCTGCCGTGGCCGTGGTCGGGCTCAGCCTGCTGCCCAAGCTGCTCGGCTTCAAGATGCCGGAGCACACCGAGCCGGTCATGGTCAGGGTGCGGCCGCTGGCCGTGCTCGCCGCCTGGGCGTGGGCGATCTGCGCGCTGGTCACGATCGTCTTCCAGACCGCCGAGCTGAACCCGGGGGCCGTGCCGACGTTCGGGATGATCGCCTCTTACGTCGGGAACGTCGGCACCGGGCAGGGGCTGCTGTTCAGCGCGGCGTGCGCGCTGGCGGCGGCCGGGATCGGGCTCATGGCGGTGCGGTTCGGGGAGAAGGTTCCGGCCGAGCTGCGGATCATCGTGGCGCTGTTCGGGCTGCTGCCCATCCCCGTCACCGGGCACGCGGTGAACTCCGTCTGGCACGACCCGATCATGATCTCGATGGAGATCCACGTCATGGGCGCGGCGGCCTGGACGGGCGGGCTGCTCGCCACCGTCGTCTTCCTCGCGCCGCACAGCAGCCTGCTGGCGGTCGTGCTGCCGAAGTTCTCCAGGATGGCGACCGTGTGCCTGCTCCTGGTCGCGCTGTCCGGGCTCGTCACGGGGCTCGGCACGATGGCGCTCACGCCCGGCGTGACCCTGCCCGGCGCCATCGTGACCAGCCACTACGGGGTGCTGGTGATCGTCAAGACGGCGCTGGTGGCGCTGCTGGTGCCGCTGGCGGCGCACATCCGCTTCCGGCTGCTGCCCGTCATCCGGCGCGGCGGGGCCACCGCCCTGGCGAGCTGGGCGGTGGCCGAGGTGGGGATCATGGGGCTGGCGTACGGGGTCGCGGTCGCGATCACCCGCGCCTCGATCGCCTGACCCTCTTTACGATGCGGCCGGGGCGACCACCGGGCGGGCCGTGGCCCCGGCCTCCCTCAGCTTGCGCTTGCCCGTGGCCCACTCGATGGCCAGCCAGGCGACGAGCAGGCCGAGCCCGGCCCACACCGCCGACGGCGTGGCCAGCGGGGGCGCTCCCAGGAGGCCCTCCTGGCCCTTGATGGCGCCGTACACGGAGCCCATGACCGCGCTCTGCACGACCAGCCCGCCGTACGCGCCCGCCGTCACCCCGGCCGCGCCGAGCACCGCGCGCACGACCGGCACCCGCACCAGGAACGCCAGGTCGACCAGCAGCCCGGCGACGACCATGAAGAACGGCACCGCCGACGGCGGGAAGCCGGTGAAGGTCAGCAGCGGCCAGGCCAGCGCCCTGAACCCCACGTACGAGGCCGCGACCAGCGTCGCCGTGCCGAACCTGCCGACCAGCCTCCTGGCCACGACCAGCACCGACAGCACCCCCACCACGGCGTAGACCGGGTACAGGTAGTCCGGCACGGGCAGCGTGAACCCGGCCATCATCGTGCGATCGACCGGCCGCCCCATCTGGTCGGCCGCGAACTGGAGCAGGATCGGCTCGGCGTACGTCGCGCCGTTGTCCCACGCGCCGAGCGACAGGATGCCGTACTCCTGGTGCTGCTCGGGGAAGTGCATGTTCTCCAGGAAGAACGCGAAGAACGCGCCCAGCACGACCACCCGCTCGCGTCCGGGAGGCGCGCCCACGAACCAGCCGCGGATCACGCCCGCGATCATGAAGAACGTTCCAACGTAGAGCAGGATGTGCGACGGGCTCCACGAGGTGATGTCGAGCCCGTTGACGCGGTGGTTGATCAGGTCGAGCGGCACCGCCACGAGGAAGATGCCGGTGCCCCACTGGATCAGCCTGAGCGCGGCCTTGTCGACGCCGTAGCCGGTGTAACCGTGGATCACGGTCAGGGCGACGACGATCGCCGTACCGGCGGAGTTGAGCAGGTGCGGCGGGGCCAGGTCGTCACGCAGCCACTTGAAGTGCCACGAGACGTCCCACGCCGAGCCGAGCACCTTGAGCGTGAACGCCGCCAGCCAGCCGAAGTACAGCACCCTGAACAGGTCCTGCGGGGTCTCGCGGCCCGCCTCGCCGCGAGTCCAGTAGGGCAGGGCCCAGGCGGCGGCCCTCTTGAACGATGCTGGAAGCTTCACGGCAGAGCATCTTACGGTCATCTGCCCCGTACGGCCCGATCGCGGGGGCACCACCCGGCCGAGGCCCATGCGGCTCAGGCCGGTCTGCGCAGGCGTACCGGCAGGTGCTTGAGGCCGTTCTGGAAGTTGGAGGTCAGGCGGCGCGGCGTGCCCGCGAGCTCGACCTCCCAGCTCAGCAGCTCCCTGAACAGGGAGCGGAACTGCGCGCGGGCCAGATGGGCGCCGAGGCAGAAGTGCGGGCCGAAGCCGAAGCTGACGTGGTCGTTCGGCTCGCGGGCGATGTCGAAACGGTCGGGGTCGGGGAAGACGGACGGGTCGCGGTTGGCGGAGGCATGGTAGACCACCACCTTGTCGCCCGCCCGGATCTCGCGGCCGGCGAGCGTGAGGTCGCGGGTGGCCGTCCGCCTGAAGTGCATGACCGGCGGCCAGAAGCGCAACATCTCCTCGATCGCGGAGCCCAGCAGGGACGGGTCGGCGCGCAGGCGGGCCAGCTCGGCGGGGTGCCGGAGCAGGGTGAGCAGGCCGCCGGGGATGCCGTTGCGCAGGGTCTCGTTGCCGGCGACGGCGAACAGGAAGAACATGTTCTCGAACTCCGCCTCGGTCAGGCCGCCCTTGCGCATCGCCGCCATGACCGACTCGCCGTCCACCGGGGTCTCCCCCAGGGCGTGGGCGTAGGCGAACATGTCGGCCAGCGCGGCCCTCGACCGCGGGTTGACCCCCGGCCTCGGCTCCGGCCTGGCCGCCAGCGCCAGGCGGCCCATCGGGGTGAGGGCCTCGACGTCCGCCGTGGACAGGCCCGCGTAGTCGTCGTCCTGGTAGCCGATCACCCGCGACGCCCAGTCGTACAGCAGCCGCCTGTCCTGCTCCGGCACGCCCATCACGTGGGCCAGCGTCCACACCGGCAGGTCCGCGGCGACCTCCACGAAGTCGCACTCGCCCTCCTCGAACAGCGCCGCCGCCCGCTGCGCGATCGTCCGCTCCAGCGCCCGGACGGCGCGCGGCGTGAACGCCGCCGCCACGATCCTGCGCAGCCTGGAGTGGTCCGGTGGGTCCATGTTCAGCATCTGCACCTGGACGAAGCGCAGGTCGGCCGGGGTGTCGGGGTCGCGGATCTGGGTGGCGCCGAGGTGGGAGGAGAAGTCCTCCGGGGTGCGGAGGACGTGCTTGACGTCGGCATGCCTGAACACCGCCCAGAAACCCGGGCCTTCCTTCCAGGGGCCTATGGCGGGCTCGGGGATCCAGCAGACCGGAGAGGTCTCTCTCAGCTGCGAGAACAGGTCGTACGGGACGGCGCTGTCGTAGGTGGACGGGGTGAAGATCTCGACCGCGGGGCGGTGCGCCGGAGGCATTTCCCCAGCATGCGCCGGGGCCGGTGGTGCGGCAACTCATGCGGCGCCGTTGCGCTCCCGCCAGCGCGCCCGATGAAGCGCGGCGGCCCTGCGTGCTCTGGCCAGCGCTTCGGAGGGCACGCTCTGCTCGCACAGCTCCCGCAGGGTGCCGGCCAGGCCAGCGACGAAGCCGCGCCCCAGCGGCGTGAGATGCCCGCCTTCCGCCAGGAGCTGTACGGTCTCCATGGCCGCCTGCCGCCAGCGGGCGAACTCGGTGTGGGCCTTCAGAGCGGCGCGCGGGCTCGTCTCCGCGTGGCGCTGCCTGCTCCAGAACGCCGCAACGCCGGTGAAGGCGTACGTGCCGTGCAGCAGCCCCAGCGGCGGACGGGGGTCGTCCCGCCAGGGCGCGTAGTACCGTGGGGGCGCGCTCTCGACCAGGGGGACCAGATCCATCAGCGCCGCGAGCTTCACATGCCGCACCTCGTGGGCGAGGGTCACCGCCATGATCACGGCATCGGGCGGCCGGGAGAGCGCGACACAGCCGAACGCGGCACGTGTGGACGCACTGACCACACTGCGCCGGCGGGTGGCGAGCGGGACCAACATGGAGATCAGCTCGTCCACCTCCGTGCCCAACGCGTGGTGCCTTTCGGCCAGCAACTGCCTAGCCTCGACCGCGGTACGCTGCCACCGGGTCATCTCTGCCTCCGGCAGCCTGCCACGCTGCCGCGCCCCGGGCAGGAACCTGAACGGGTCGGTGTCGTCGATGCGTAGCCCGCGACCCAGCGGGAGCATGCGCACGCCCTCCCACCCGGAGAGGGACGACGAGAGGCGCACGGGCCGCGCACCGGTCGGCACCGTCACTCGCTCGCGGCCGACGGTGAACTCCACGCTCCCATCGCGGACACGCGCCCGTACAGGCGTTCCTTCGCCGGCGCCCTGGAAGATCGCGCGCCCCACCGAGGGCAGGCTCAGCGATGCGCCCTCCGTCCACATGCGGGCGGTCAACTCCACGCCGCCCCGGACGGCCGCGCTGACCGCCAGGGCCGCCAGCCGCCGCGGTTGCGCCGCGCCGCACGCCTCCGGCGGATGGCCGTTCAGCAGGTGCCACAGCACGCGCAGCGCCCACGCACCCACCGCCGGGTACCTGATCACGCTCTCCACGGCCGCGGGTGCCCGCTTCTGGACCTCGGTGAGCAGCACGTAGGCGTCACTCACAGCGCTCGCCTGCGGATGCCCGCGGCGGCGTGTCTCCTCCAGCAGGGTTCTCAGCAGCAGCAGGTGCTTGCTGTACTGCGAACGTTGCAACAGGCTGAGGGCCTCGGTGTCGCTCTCGTCCCTGGAAAGGGCGTCGAACATCCGCGACGGCATGAGGTGGGCTGCCGGAGTCATCTCAGGCCCGCGCGCAGCGCCACGACGTCACGAGCCACCCGTCGCCTGATGTGGCCGATCAGGAGGTAGAGGTCCGCGCAGTACACGGACGGGTTGGCGAACCCGCTGCCCCGCCGGTACCGGTGTGCGTACATCCCGCCGCCACAGACTCGCGCGATCGCGCAGGCCCTGCAGGTCTTCGACAACCCTTCGTAGCCGAGCTGGCCGCCCGCGACGACGGGCAGCCGCAGCGCGTCGTCGAAAGACGCGTCCACGACGTTCAGCCCCGTCGCGGCGGCGCCCTCGTAGGCAGATTTCAGCGCATCCGACCGCTCGATCGCCCCATCGGTCTCGACGACGACGATGCGGTCAGGTTCGAGCCCCAGCGATTCGGCGTGCGGGGTGCCGCCCAGCAGCCCGTTGATGATCTCCTCGAAAAGACGGATCCTGGTGAGCTTACGCGAAGCGTCGTACCAGTGGTCGAAGACGGCGATCAGCCACTTTCCGTAGGGACGGCGCGGCGAGCCTTCCTGCCTGAGCGGCGGCGGAGCCGACCAGTTACCGTGCGGCAGCAGGAAATCGACGGACGGCGGGGTGAAGGTCAGCAGCGCCTCGTAAGTGGCGATGGGATCACGACGGGGATCGACCACGCACAGCAGTCCAGCGTACAGATGAGCGAAGGATCCGCCGGCGAGCCGGCGCAGTGCCCGGCTGATGGCGTCGTAACTGCCCCGTCCGCCGGCGTCCCGGCGGTGCGCGTCGTGCGCGGCGCGGTCACCGTCCAAGCTCACCCCCACCCGTACGTCGAGCTGGTCGAACAGTCGCAGATACGTCTCCGTCAGCCGGACGCCGTTGGTCTGGATCTGGATCCGCGCGGTGGCGCCTCCGGTCTCGCGGCGGACCGCCCGCACCACATGCGTGATCAGCTCGGGCCCTGCGAGCAGCGGCTCACCACCATGAAGCGTGACATTGACGCCGCTCAGGACATGGGTACGCACGTGCTCGCCGATGCGGCTCACCGCCTGTGAGGCGACGGTGGGCGACATGACCCTGGGCCGCTCGCGCCAGCCCTGATCGGCCGACCGGTACATGTAGCAGTAGTCGCAGGACAGGTCGCATCTCGCGTGGATCTTCAGGATGAAGTCGTGGAAGGGAACCGGTCTCCACCCTCGGGCCAGCAAGGCCTCCATGTTCAGCGAATACGGCCATTCAAAAAGCGAATTGTGTGCCAGTGCATCCCGATTGGTTGACACCTGCACCCCCACGTCACTCATGTAGGAGTAAATGTTGTTGGATATAGTTCACGAAGGTCAAGACTGATCGTCGAGATTTGTGTACGATTACCCTCCCAAGCCATGCGCTGCAGCCGGGACGGTGACGCCCGTATGGAAGATCCGGACATAGAGCTCCGCCCCGATCTCGTGGACCTCAGCGGCCTTGACCTCGAGAGCATCGCCGCACTTCCCGAATCGGTGTTCGCCTCTTCTCTGGAACGGATCTTCCGCGAACTCAGCGGAGATGAAGAGTCTTTCTTCGTTCAGCACCAGTCGAGCGCGGCGCAGTGGGAGTAACCGCGTAAGCTCGGAGAGCAAAGACCATTCGAGGCGTTCGCCATACTATCGTTGTCCTCCTTAGTGGTCAGCGCGATGATCCGTTCGTTGATCCCTGTGAAGCGTGTGAAAGTAGCAACGGGATTGAGAGATTGAGCATCAATGGTGATCGGATCCGGTGATTCCGGCGCCTCCGGGCAACCTGGTGGCGTCATTGTCACGTTCTATTCCGTCCGTGAGGGTATCGGTCGCACGATGGCGGTGGCCAACCTCGCCGTGCTCCTCGCCAACGAGGGCTTGCGCGTGCTGGTCATCGACGCCGACGGCGCCGGAACCCCCCGCTACCTGCGCAGGCTGACCAGCGACGAGAACCCCGCGCCCACGGCGACGCTCACCGATCTCATCGATCGATGGGACTCCTCGCCGCAGGAGCCTGAGGACCGTCTCGCGGACCTGATGGCCGGCACCACCCGGATCAGCCTGGAGACGATGGAGCGCGAGGGCGGCTTCGACTTCCTGAGCTACGGCTCCGCCCCCGCGCCCGTCCTCGGAAGCGCCGTCAACCCGGCGGCGGCCGAACAGTTGCGCGCGACCATACGCGCCGCTGGCTATGACTACGTCCTCATCGACGGAGCGCGGGGGACCGACTCCGCCGCCATCACGCTCGCGGCCCGGTTGTCGGACATGATCGTCGTCTGCCACACGCTCAGCCCCCAGGCCATCGAGGAGACCGTCACCGCCGTCGAGCGCATTCACGCGACCGCCTTGCGGCCCGTCAGGATCATGCCGCTGCCGATGAGAGTGGACCTCGGCGGCCACATCGCGCTGCGCGACGCCAGAGAGCTGAGCCACCAGCGCTTCTCCGCGCTCGCCGACTCCTCGATCCCAGCGCAGGAGATCCCGTACCAGGTCGACTACTA
This sequence comes from [Actinomadura] parvosata subsp. kistnae, assembly GCF_900323885.1. Lineage (GTDB taxonomy): Bacteria > Actinomycetota > Actinomycetes > Streptosporangiales > Streptosporangiaceae > Nonomuraea > Nonomuraea composti. Next base: position 1,100,913 of record NZ_OOHJ01000015.1, read on the forward strand.
CTTCTCCGAGACCCTGGCGGTGATCAACGAGCCTCCCGACCGGGCGGGCGGCCTGCGCCAGGCCTACGAGCGGCTGGCCGAAGTGCTCACCGACGGCCGCTTCACCGCGCTGGCCAGCGTTACGGTCCTCTACACCCCGCCCTACCGTGACTGGGCCGAATGGACCGGCGCCTGCGTGGAGCAGAGCGGCGTTCAGGTCACCTTGACGCGCCTCGACCAGTCCACGCCGCTCGAGCCGCCCCGTCGCAACCAGGCGATCCTGGTCGTCTCCCCGCCTCCGCTGGACGACCGCACGGCCAGGCGCCTGAGCTCGCTGCTGCCTTCCGATCACGGAGCCCGGCCCTCGAACGTGTGGCAGGTCCGCGTCGATGACGCCGCATTTCCCGAGGCGCTCGACGCTGACCAGTCCATCGATCTGCGCGGGCTGACGGAGGAGTCGGCTGCCGCCGAGCTGCGCCGCCGGCTCCATCTGACCAGCCCGTCGCTCGCCATCTCACTGGAGGTGGGCACAGCTCGCTTCCCGCGCCGGCCTGGAGTGTCCAACACGCTCGGCAGGAATCCGGCCTTCGTCGGCAGGGACGAGCTCATCGATCAGGTCCGCGACCACCTGATCGGCCACGAGGACCGTCGCTGCCTGCTGACAGGTGACGCTGGGCTGGGCAAGTCGCAGATTGCGCTGGAGTACACCCACCGCTTCGGGGGCGCCTACGACCTGGTGTGGTGGGTGTCGGGCAGCACCCTGGGCGCCGCCCGGGCGGGGCTCAGCGCCCTGTCGGCCACACTGGGACTGCCCACCGGCGGCGATGCCGCGCGGGCGGCTCTCAGCCATCTGGTCTCCGGTGAGGTCTCGAGATGGCTGCTCGTTTATGACGACGTGGACCACCCCGTACAGTTGCGGGATCTCCTTCCCGGCGACTCCCCGTACGGTCATGTGATCGTCACCTCACGCAGGAACGACTGGCCTGTTCCGATGCACACCGTTCCGGTGGAGCGCTTCACTCTGGACGAGGGTGCGGCCTTGGTGAAGACCTGGGTTCCCTGCATCGGTGACGACGACGCGCGCAAGGTCTGCGACATCGCCGCGAGGCTGCCGATCGCCGTCCAACTCGCCGCCGCCTGGCTGCGCCGCGAGGCCGCCACCAGGCGTGTGAAGCTCAACCTCTCGGAGGGCGAAGCGGCGCACAGCGCCGCGTCCCACTTCCTCGTGCTCTTCGAACAGGAGGCCAACCGGCCGCCGGCCTCTGCCTCGCAGGACGAGCCCGCCCATCGGATCACCGTGGAGCTGGCCCTGGCCAGCCTGCGAAGCGATCGCGGCCACGGTGCCGCCGTCTGGCTGGCCGAAGCATGCGCCTTCCTCTCGCCCGAAGGTATCGACCTGCGGTTCCTGCGCTCCCCGCAAGTACGCGAAGGCATGGCTGCCGTCGACGCCAGGCTGGCCGACCCGACCATGACCGACGTCGTGCTGCGCAGCATCGACCGGCACGGGCTGGCGCGCGTCGACCTGGGCCGGCACGATCCGCTGCGCATGCACCGGCTGATCCAGACCCTCATCCGCGATCGTATGTCCGCAGAAGAGCGGCACGCGCGCAACGCCGAGATCCTACGGGCGCTGGCCGTGTACGCTCCCGAGGACATCACAGCCGGCCCGCCCGGCCGACCGGTGTACGCCGGGCTCGCCGCCCATGTCTTCCCGTCCGGCGCCACAGCCAGCTCCGACCCGCTCGTCCGCACCTGGGTGATCAACCAGATGCGGTACCTGCTGCGCAGGGAGGACTACAGCGGCAGGCGGGCGGCACGTCAGATCGGCGACGCCGCCAGAACGCAGTGGGAGAACTCGGATGACCACACCGGGCTGCCCGAGCTGCGCATCGAGCTGTCCAACGCCTACCGCCAGCTCGGCGAGCACCGTGAGGCGGCGGACCTCGCCGCCGCAGCGCTACGCGACCAGGCCAGGAGCCTGGGCACGAAGCACCCCCGGACACTGATCACCGCGATGGATCACGCCGTCGCGCTGCGCACGCTCGGGGGGTTCGACGAGGCGTACACCTGGGACGACGCGGCGCTCAAGGGGCTCAGGGAGATCTACGGCGCCGACCACTCACTCACCGGCAGGGCCATGAACAACCTGGCCGTCTCTTACAGCCTCAGAGGCGACTCGCGTGAAGCGATCAGGCTCGCTGAAGATCGCGTCAAGCGCCGTACCAAGATGTTCGGCGAGTACGATCCCGAGGCGTTGTGGACGAAATGCAACCTGGCCAGTTATCTGCGTGACTCGGGCGACTACCAGGGCTCCTACCGTGTGCTCAAGGAGATTCAGAGCTACCTGAGCTTCATCGAGAAGGAACCGTCGCAGATCAGCAGCCCTGTGGCCCTGCGGGTGGAGAGCGGTTTGGCGGTCACCGAGCGCATGCTGGGCAACTCGTTCGAAGCGCTCTATCGGGACAAGGCGCTCATCGGAGACCTACGCGAGCTTCACGGCCCCGGCCACCTCTTCACGCTTATGTGCCAGCACAGCCTGGCAGCCGACCTCTACGCCCAGCAGCAGCCTCAGGACGCGGTGACCGAGGCGAGCGCCTGTCTCGACACTTTCAGGAAGACGTTCGGCGAGCACCCCTTCACCAACGTCTGCCAGATGAGCCTGGCCGTCTACCTGCGCGGCATCGGCGACCTGCAGCGGTCCCGCCGGCTGGGGCAGGTCAGTCACGAGTGGCTGCTGCGCAATCTGGGGCCGCGCCACCCGTACGCGCTGGCCGCGGCGGTCAATCACGCCGGCACCCTGGTCCGGCTCGACGAGCTGGACCAGGCGTTCAACCTGGAGCGGGACGCATGCCTGCGCTTCACTGACATGCTCGGTGCCGATCACATGTACACGAGGATCACGAGGGCGAATGCCGCCGACACCCAGGCCCGCCTCGCGCGTCCCCGGCCCGCGGCGCACACGGACGGCCGTCGCGACATCGACGTCGAGGTACCGGCACTGTGAGCCGCCGGAATCAGGATCCAGAAGGGAGACGGGCATGAGCCCCGACAGCGCGTTCGCCGGCCGGTGGGAGGAATCCCCCGGGTTCGGCAACCACCCCCTGGCCCAGGTTCTGTCGGTGTCCCGGGCGCCCCACATCGAGTCGCCCGAGGCCGGCTACGAGCCGCTGCTCGCCTACTGCGGCACGGCCTTCGGCAGCCGACCCGAACTGCACTATCTCACTCACTTCGGCACCGGCTTCTTCGACTTCTCCCTGGACGTGTTCGATCACGAGGCATGCAGATCACGCTACGGCGGTCGTACGCCGGACGAGCTGCGCGCCGACCACCAGAGCGCCTGCCGTCACCTGGTGATCTGCACAGAGCGGTTCGACAGGATGCTCGCCGACCTCAAGTCGGGCGACCTGATGCGGACCCTGATCGCCTCGGCGGACGGGGCGCTGTCGTGCCACCGCGTCCGCCCCGACCAGTACCTCGTGGGGGCCACGCTGCACCCCGAGTCGGCCGACGACATGGACACTCTGACATCGGTCGCTGTCACGACCGTCAGGACCGACATCTACGGCCTGTCCGACGAGATGCCCGGCGGACTCAAGGACGTGACAGTCACTCCGATCGACGTGCCCGCCGAGCCGCTGGAGCAGCGCAGGGGCGAAAGCTGCCCGGACGACGTGCATGCCGCGTTCATCAAGCTCTGCGCAACAGCCGTTAATGCGGACGACCTCCACTATGCGGCACTTTTCCGTGACTACACATTTTGCGCCTCGGCCGACGTGCTCGGCTCGCCCAGGTTGTCGCAATGGTTCTACAACATCGCCACGGAAACGCGCAGAAAGCTCTACGAGAGCCTGGGCGGCGAGATGCGGCAGGAACTGGCCCAGCTCACCCATGCGGTCAGGACCATCGTGCGGCAGCCACTCGACCGGCTGGTCCTCGACGTCCAGGAGGGAGCCGTCTACGTCTACCGCATCGGGCGCGAAGGCGACCTGCTGGTCGGCGTGACGCTTAGGCAGCCCGCCGTTCACGCGGCGGAAAAACGGCTGCGTGATCTGCTGGCGGGACTGCGCCGAAATGAAACGTTCACGCAAATACCCGACGACTTCCCCTTCGCCTCTGAGCAGGGGTGATGACAGTGAAACCTGGAGTATGCAGACAGCTGACCGCATAACAATGGCCGCGGCGCGCGTTGTCTTCTAAACTTGATTTCCCCGCGGTCCGAATTCAGCAGATCGCGTGACTCACGGGTCGGTGAGCCCCGCATGAGATCTTTCGGCACGGGAACGGAGACGGCGACACGGCGACTGGGTCTGATGGCCGTCGTGGTGGCGCTGGGGCTGGCATGCGCCTCGGTAGCGGGCCTTGACAGCCCGACGAGTACGCCGATCTACGTCTACGGCGTCACGACGCTACTCGCGATCGGCCTCTACGGCAGCGCCTCGGGCATTCCCAGAGAGGCCATGAGAGACCTGCACCTGCTGCTGGTCGCTGTGACCTTGGGCGTGGTGCTCAAAGCGTTGTTGATCGCTGGCGTGATGTTTCTCGTCATGCGTGAGCCCGTCGCCCTGGTACTCGGCATCACCGTGGCCCAGATCGACCCGCTCTCGGTCGCCGCCATGGCCGGCCGCTCGCGGCTGTCGCCCCGGGCGCAGGCGCTGCTGCGTGCCTGGTCCGCCTTCGACGATCCGATCACGGCGCTACTGATCCTTTATGTCTCCGCGTTCGCACTGGACTGGAGCGGCATCACCGGTCACGTGGCCGGTGCCCCCGCCGACGCGGACACCGTCTCTTATCTGCTGAACCTGACCGCCAACCTCGGGTTCGCGGCCAGCGCGCTGTTCCTGTGGGCGGGAGCGCGATGGCTGCTGCGGCGAGGAGCACGCGGGAACACGCCGCATCCCGCGACGACCGCCCTGATGCTCCTCTTCTTGGCCGTGCTCGTCACGGTCGCGGTGTTGAACTATCTGATGCTGGGCATCGCACTGGTCGGGCTGTTCTTCCGCCCCCTCGCCCCCAAGGTGGTCGATCGGGTCAGCAGTGGTGCCCTGATGCTGGCCGGCTTGGCTCTGGGCATGCTGCTGGTGCACGGTATCGACCCGCTGCTCGGCGTGGTGCTCGGGCTGGCGGCGTTCGGATCGCAGGTCCTCGTGGGGTACGCGCTCACATACCGGCTGCCGCACAACGACCGTGGCTATCTCATGCTCGGCCAGCAGAACGGAATCACGGCCATCGTCCTGTCGCTGACGCTCGAACCTGCCTTCCCCGGCGCCGTGGGTATCGTCGCGCCGGCGATCCTCACGGTGAATGTGCTGCACATCGTCTCGAACAACTGGTGGGCACGCCGGCTCGAGACAAACCCATTGCCTCCCGTCACGCCCGCTCCCGACTGGCTCCCCGCCCCCTGGCGCAGAGCCCGCCGGTGATCGGCACGATCAATCAGGGCCGGGCCGCGGCCAGCGCCGCGCCCAGCACTCGGTCGCCCAGATTGTCCAGGGCCTGAGCGGCCTCGCCACGGCGAATCGACCTGCTGGTCTGTTCGGTGGCACTGGTTTCCGTGGCGTAGGGGGCCGCGGTCAGCGCCAGACTCTCGAGCTGGAACAGCGGGAGGACCTCGGCCGTCGTGGTGTACGTGCGGCAGATCAGGCGCAGGCGTTCCTCCTGCTCGCGCGACAGCGGCCTGGGTTCGTCGTCTCGGTGTGCGGTGCGCAGCCATTCCGCGACGGCCTCGCGAAATGACTCGATCAGCCGCTGGAACACCACTGCGACGCCGGCCGCCTCGAACAGGGCGCGCGAGGCCAGCCTGCGACGTGGCAGCCCTGGCGAGGCGCTGGCGAATGCCTCCTTGAACAGGTCGTTGAGCCCGCCCAGCGCCTGCACCGCGGTGAGAGCGCGATCAAAATGCCATTGGAGCTCCTCCGGCAGCGGTCCACCGGCGGAGAGCCGTTGGGAGGCGCCGGGCGGCAACGGTGTCCGGACCTCCGAGATCCCGCGTTCGATGAAGGCCAGCCGCCGGTTCGCCTCCCCGCCGAAACGGTCGATCCGCCCACTCATCTGCTCCATGAAGCTCTGTGTGTAGGCCTGCTGGAGGGCAAGCCGGTCCACGTGGCGGCGCAGGGTGGTCATGTGGTCTTCCTGCGTGGTGCTCTCGATGCGGCGCAGCGTGGCGGTCACCTGGCCGCGCAGCATCTCATTGAACGGCTCCTCCTCGTAGACAAGGGGCTGGCGACCGAGCAGCGACGCGGCCTCCTCCCGCAGTGCTGCCGAGAGAAAGCCGTTGACGACCAGGATCACCTCCAGGCGTGGCGCCTCCTCCAGCCGCCGCCCGATCTCTTCCAGATCCTCCTGCTGCAGCACGGAGCCGACGATCATCACAGCCACCCCTGGGCCGTCCTCCCACAGCGGTATCCAGAAGTCGACGATGACGCCCTCGAGCCGGTGGTCGGCCTTCCAGGACAGGCCGGCCGCCTGGATGACCTGCCGTACGGAGGCACGCACGTCCTGGAAGCTCGAGCGTTCGTACTGCTCGCGCACCACAGTGCGAACGAGATCGTTGTTCACGGGGAGCTGATCCCGCTCGGCACGCCCCCAGACCTGCCCGCACAGAGTGATCGCCTGACGTGGTATCCCGCTGGTCAGCCCCTCGATGTAGGCGATGGGCCCTGCCGGGAAACGATGCGCCTCGCTGTCGAGGGCGTTATGAACGTACTGGCCCAGTTCAGCAGTCGTGAAGGGAGCCAGGCGGTATGTGCGCAGGCGCTCTCTGGTGCTGGCCGGGAGGCTCTGCTGGATCTCGGGCATCGCGCACATGACGACCAGGCCGTTGCTGTCGATGAAGACGTTGAGCATCCGTTCGACCGACTGCTTGACCAATTGAGTTCGCCGGTCGTCGGATCCGGCCAGCAGCTTGTCGAACTCGTCGATGATGAACACGAATCTGTAGCCGACACGGCCGTACACGAAGGCCAGCACGTTGAGCGCGTCGAACGCCGAGGACTCCCCGTCGATCAGTGTGGTGATGCCGTACTGTTGCAGCGTTTTGGAGGCGGGCCTGCCCTGCAGCCATTCCCAGACGCTCTGTTCGTGTTCGGGGATGAGCGCCAGCGTGAACGCCTTACTGAAGTTGGCAATCTCTGTCACGCGCAGCAGGTGCCTGCGGAGCTGATCGCGAAGCGCGCTTTCCACCAGACCGAAGTGCTCGACCACCTTTCGCGGATCATATACGCCTTGACGCAACCCTTCGGCGAGCCCACTGGTGGCCTTCGACCCTTCGAGGTCGTCGGCCAGGACCATCGCGTAGTAGTCCTTGAGCCGGTTGTAGAGGTCGAATCTGTCCAGCTGCCCGACGAGCGTGGTTCGGTAAATGGTCGCGAAGTCTCCCGCAGGGCTGTCGAGGATGAGAGGGCGTATCTTGGACGTCTCGTCGAAAATGATTCGATGCGCTATCACCTGAGCGAGATGGGTCTTGCCGATGCCGAGCTGGCCGACGATCAGCATCCCTTTCCACGAACTGGGTGACGACGGGTCGGGCCGCCCAGCAAGGTAGGCCTCCACGTAGTCCAGCGCGCTGCGCACGCCCGGCGTCTCGATCGTGGCGGGCGTGAGCCGGCTCCCGCTCCACGCCCGATAGGGGGAGAGCCGGTCGATGGCCACGTGGGGGAATGGATAGGGGCGCCCGGAGGGCGGGTTGTCACTGTTGTCGCCACTCATTCCGTTCACCTTTCTTCATCTACGCAGATCCTTCAAATTGAGAGCTGAATTGCGCATATAGAATCTCTCGACGTACTCGTAGGTGATGACCTTGAGTCCGCTTCTGACAGCCTCCCTGTAGCATTCGAAAAACAAAATTTGAAGCGCCTTCATATTTCTCAGCGAGTCTATTTTCTGGAGCATATCATCCAGTTCCACCTGGGTGATCGACAATGGTATTTGCGAGGACTTGCTCCGATCCATCCGTGCTTGCACGAATTTCCAGGCGTCACCATTGTCCAGCAGGCCGAGTTTCAGTGAGGTGTGCACCGCGCTCACCGGGATCACGGTTTCCCATTCCCGCTGCACCTCACCACTGCCGCTCTCGGCGAGGAAGATGATGTTCTCCCGGTTCTGGGCGATCTTGTAGTACATGTGGATCTCCCCCGTCACCTTCGTCGGGGGCAGGATGACGACGGCCACCGGCCGCTCCGCCAGCAGATCGCTGAGCCTGCTGTAGCCCAGCCGAGGGTCGGTATAGCCGTTCAGCTCCTCCCAATACTCGGCCAGGTTGGCTTCGACGTTCAGCTTCATCACGAGCAGGCTGTAAATCAGCCGGAAGCGCTCCTCCGAGGCGTCCCCGACATCCTCATCGTGCAGGTCGACGATGATCGCGTTCCTGCCCTTGCGAGGTAACCCCTGATCACGGTGCAACCAGGAGGCGCACCGATGCGCCAGGGAGGTCTTCCCGCAGCCGCTGTCACCGACGATGGTGATCAGGTGCCCCCTGTTCGGCAGCACGCGATCATCGCTGAACACCCTGACGAACCGGTTGAACTCGGCCTCGCTGCTGTCCACGTCGACATACAGCTCCTTCTCGGGCACCTTCCAACGCCAGGGGCACAGCGGAGGATGGGACTCAGGGCCCGACCCCAGCGAATGGAACCCGAATGGGTTGTCATCCAGTGGCGGTGTCATTTCAGCGCCTCCGGATGCCGGAGCCGGGAAGGCAGGAGCGGATCGGGCGGCTCAGCGCCGTCGCGACGCTCTCCACCTCCGCGTCGAAGGTGTCGAGCTCTTTGCGTAACCTGGTCACCTTCGACTGACGAGCCGGCACGTCTCCGCTCCAGAAGTTCGCATCGCCTTCCGCGAGGTCGTCGCCCTTCACGCGCTCCTTGAGCTTCCTCGCCTGATGCCACGCTGAGTGAAAGGAGATCACTCGGCCGATCTGCCGGAGGAGGTCAGTCCGGCGAAGCCGTACGGTCACCGCGTCCGGGCTCTTACCTCGCACCCATTCGGACGCGTAGGTTTCGATCGCCGCGCGGAAGTCCGCCACCGCGGTGCGCAGGGCGTCCGCGTCACGGACGCCACGATCGATGGCGGCTCGCCACCCCGTCGCGAGAAAGGTGAGCAGCGCCCCGAACGCGGCGGGCACGAGGACCTCTCCCATTCTGACCCAGAACGGCTTCGACTCCGTCACCTTGACCTGGGGCTCGGAGGCGAGGAGAGCCCGGCAGGCACGATCAAAGTCCGTTTTGTGATTGTCTCGCCACGTTTCTAGATCGATGGCCTTGTTGTCGACCCATAACTGACCTGTCGACAGCGAAGGCGATGGCGAAGCCAGACCGAGCGACCCCGCTGCGGCAAGGAGCTCCGGCCGATGATCCGGCGATAGACAGAACACCGTCATAGTGTCATCCGGGGGTGCCGCACGACTTTCTTCGGCCAGGACCGAAAACAGGAGTACGGTCGGCACCAAAACGACATATGAGAGGATCATGAGCGTGGCCCTTGGCTTCCTCCACATGCCTCCACCTTCGGTCATTTTCCTTACGCAAGATAGTCCTACTTCTCCGTCCGTAGATGCGCGTTCGCGATATGTCCCCCCAAGGCAGGATGTCATCGACAATAGCCATAAACCATCCTTTATGCGGCGCCAGTCATTCTTCGTAACATACGAGTGGATGGATGAGCCTCAGACAGAGGATCTTCACCGTCGCTCGCAGGCCGGCCCAACAGGGCCACTCCAGTCCAGTCAAGTGCAGAAATGGGCGCACTCGCGAGTAACATGCGTCCGCTCCGAGGGGATGACGGTCACATGACCCCGGAAAACGCAGAGGCGATTCTCCAGGAATACTTCGCCCCCTGGATCAAGCAGCTCGGCCTCCGGGTGGAGGAGGTGGGCGAGCGTCACGCCGTCGTCCGGCTGCCCTGGTCCGACGATCTGGCCAGGGAGGGCGGCGGGCTGTGCGGGCAGGCCATGATGGCGGCGGCCGACACGGCCACGGTGCTGGCCATCGCGTCGGCGCGGGGCGGGTTCGTGCCGATGACCACGGTGCAGCAGGCCACGACGTTCCAGCGGCCCGTGGTGGGCAAGGACGTTCTACTCGACGTGCGCATCACGAAGCTGGGGCGGACACTGGCCTTCACCGAGATCACGCTCACGGCCGAGGGCGCGACCGAGACGGCCGCCCACGCCACCACCGTCTACGCGATCATGGGCTGATCCCGCCCGCATAGCCGCCCGGCTTACCTCTCAGGTAATCGCCAAGCCGTACCGACCCGGGGAGACTGTCGCATGCCCGCATCACTGAAACGGATTTTGGGGATGAATCATGACGACTTACGACACCGTGCAAGAGTTGCTGCGGCGGATCGGCGAGGGTGACGTCGAGCGGATCGCCGAGTTGTTCGCCGAGAAGAGCGACTGGCGCTTCAACTGGCCCGCCGAGGGGCACCCCTCGGTGCCGTGGATCCGGCCCCGTTCCAGCCGCAGTGACGTGGCGGAGCACTTCCGCATGCTCGGGTCGTACCACGTGCCCGAGCTCAACGGCACCACCGTCACGCGGATCCTGGTCGACGGAGACGACGCCGTCGTGCTCGGCGACATCTCGCAGACCGTCGCCGCCACCGGCCTGTCCTACACCTCCCCGTTCGCCCTGCACCTCACGGTCACCGACGGCCTGATCACCCGCTACCACATCTACGAGGACAGCCTCACCGTCGCCCGCGCACACTCCGGCAGCGCCACCGCGTAGGCCACCACGAAGACCGCCACGAAGACCGCTACAGAGGCCGCCACGGAGGCCACCGCGGACGCCACCACGAAGGACCACCGCAGAGGCCGCCACAGAGGCCACCGCGGACGCCAGCACGAAGGACCGCCGTGGAGACCTCCGCCTCATGATCGGCTTGTGATCGGCTTGCTCGCCGTCGTCCCACGCTCCCACGACCCGCCCGCCCACCCGCCCACCCACCTCTACGAGCACCTTTCAGCAGGTCCTGGCGTTCACGCGTCTCAGCGATCTCTCAGGTGTGGAAAGTAGGCTCACCGCATGAAGCGTGTGGCCGCCCTGGTTGCGGCACTCGCCCTCATCGGGGTGACGGCGTGGCTCGTGTGGCCGTCGGCTCCGGAGGTGCGGGGTCAGGACCAGCGAATAACCGTCGTCGACGGACCGGACGACGACCAACGGGTCGAGCTCGATACGACGTTCTTCCCGCCGCCTGACGGTGGGAAGGCGCCTGCCGTGCTGCTCGCCCACGGGTTCGGCGGCAGCAAGCAGAGCATGCGCGACCAGGCGGTGCGCCTCGCCCAGCAGGGCTACGCCGTACTGACCTGGTCGGCGCGCGGCTTCGGCCGCTCGACCGGGCAGATCGCGCTCAACTCGCCCGACTACGAGGTCAAGGACGTCAAGCAGCTCATCGACTGGCTGGCCAAGCGCCCGGAGGTCCGGCTCGACGCCTCGGGCGACCCGCGCGTGGGCATCGCGGGCGGCTCGTACGGCGGCGCCATCGCGCTGATGACCGCCGCCTACGACCATCGGGTGGACGCGATCGTCCCGCAGATCACCTGGTCCGACCTGGCCGACGCCCTCTTCCCCAACGCCGCCGCACAACCGTCTGGCGCGAGCACCACCGCCGCACAGTCTCCTGGCGCGGGCACCGCCGCCCAGCCGTCCGGGGCGAGCCCCGCCGCGCGGCCTTCCAGTGCGGCCGTCCAGTCGGACGATGAGGCCGCCATGAGCGGGGTCTTCAAGCGCATGTGGGCCGGGATCTTCTTCGGCCAGGGCGTCTCGCTGGACGCCACGTCCTTGCTGAGCCGCAGGGAGACGGCGGCCGGGCCGGTGACGGTGGAGCAGGCGCGGTGCGGCCGGTTCCGGCCGGAGATCTGCGACATCTACCAGCGGGTCGCCGAGACCGGCCGGGCCACGCCCGAGGCCGTCGAGCTGCTGCGCAAGTCCAGCCCGATCACCGTGGCCGCGCAGATCAAGGCGCCGACCCTGCTCATCCAGGGTCAGCGCGACTCGCTGTTCCCCCTCGGCCACGCCGACGCCAACGCCAGGGCCATCGCCGCCCAGGGCACGCCGGTGAGCCTGGCCTGGTTCGACGGGGGCCACGACGGCGGTAACGGCGAGACCGACTGGCTGTTCGACCAGTCGGTGGCCTGGTTCGCGCGCTACCTCAAGGGCGAAGGCGCGGGGCAGGCCGGGACGCCGGTGAGCGCGTTCACGGTGACGCGCGACGGCGGGCGCGACCCCGGCACCCGGCAGCGCATCCGCCTCCACCCGGAAGCCGCCTCCTACCCGGGCCTCGCCGGCACCGCGACCACCTCGGTCAGGCTGAACGGCCCCGAGCAGAACATCGTCAACCCGCCCGGCGGCGCCCCGGCCTCGGTCTCCACCGTGCCCGGCCTCGGCGGGCTGCTCGGCGGCCAGAACACCGGCGGCGTGTCCATCGACATGCCGGGCCAGAGCGCCGCGTTCGAGTCCGCGCCGCTCACCGCCCCGCTCCAGCTCACCGGCAGCCCCACCGTCCGGGTCCGGGTGACGGGCGAGGGCGAGGCCACCCTGTTCGCGAAGCTGTACGACGTCGCCGACGACACCCAGCTGCCCACCCTGCCCGCCGGTCTGGTGGCGCCCGTCCGGGTGACGATCCCGGAGGACGCGGGCAGCGCGGAGGCCACGATCAGCCTGCCCGCCGTCGACCACCGCTTCGCCGTCGGGCACCGGCTCCGCCTGGTCGTCACCACCACCGACATGGGATTCGCCACGCCCGCCCAGCCGGCCGCGTACCAGGTCGCGCTGGCCTCCCCCGCCGTCACCATCCCCACGGTGAGCACGCTCGCCGCCGCTCCCACGGGGGTGGCGTGGTGGGTGTGGGCGATGCCGCTCGCCGCCGTGCTGCTCGCCGCCGTCCTCCTGTCCACGGGCCGCTCCCGCCGCCGTCCTGTCCTCACGACAGCCGGCCAGGGCGGGGCCGCGCCGTCGGCCACACCGGACGCACCTCTCGCCGCACCCGCCCTGAACGGCACGCCACAGGACGCTTCCGCCAGCAGCGCCAAGCACGACGCCAACGCCGACGCCACGAACGGGGCAACAGGCTCCTTCCCCACGAACGGTGCAGCGTATGACGCCGACGCTGGGAGCGGGGCGGGGCACGACGGCACCGCACGTCCCGGCGGTGGCGATGCGAACGGTGGTCACGCCGACGTCACTGCCGACGATGGCAGGGCCGACGGTGGCCGTGGCGCTGACGGGGACGCCGGCCATGGCGATGGCGCAGGCGCTGGCAGCACGAGCAATGGTGTCGGTGGTGATGGCTGGAGCGAGGCCGGTGCCGGTATCGGCGGCGGCAGTGGTGTCGCCGCGGTGGCCGGCGGCGGGGTGCGGGGCGGTGCTGTCCGCTTCGAGGAGGCGGCTGGCGACGGTGCGGGGGTGCCGCTGGAGATCAGCGGGCTCACGAAGGCGTACCGGAACGGGGAGCTGGCCGTGAACGACCTGTCGTTCCGGGTGGAGCGGGGGCAGGTGCTCGGGCTGCTCGGTCCCAACGGGGCGGGTAAGACGACCACGATGCGGATGATGATGGGGCTCATCCATCCGGACGCCGGTGAGATCAGGATCTTCGGGGAGCGGGTCAGCCCGGGGGCGCCCGTGCTGTCGAGGCTCGGGTCGTTCGTGGAGGGGCCCGGGTTCCTGCCGCACCTGTCCGGGCGGGACAACATCGAGCTGTACTGGGCCGCCACCGGCCGGCCCAAGGCGGACGCGCACTTCGAGGAGGCTCTGGAGATCGCGGGCCTGGGCAAGGCGCTGGAGCGGGCGGTGCGTACGTACTCGCAGGGCATGCGCCAGCGGCTGGCCATCGCGCAGGCGATGCTCGGCCTGCCGGACCTGCTCGTGCTGGACGAGCCCACCAACGGGCTCGACCCGCCCCAGATCCGGGAGATGCGGGAGGTGCTCAAGCGGTATGCGCGCGACGGTCGTACCGTGATCGTGTCCAGCCACATGCTGGCCGAGGTGGAGCAGACCTGCAGTCACGTGGTGGTCATGCGGCGCGGGCGGCTGGTGTCGGCGGGGCCCGTGTCGCGGCTGCTGGGCTCGGCGGCGGCCGTCAGGAACGGGCACGGGCCGCGCCTGGAAGACGTGTTCCTCGATCTCATCGGAGACAAGCCATGACCACCGCGACCGGCTACGCGCCGAACCGCACGCTGCCGTTGCGGGTGGAGTTCGTCCGGCAGTTCAAGCGGCGCCGGACGCTGGGCATGTTCGCGTTGCTGCTGGCGCTGCCGTGGGTGCTCGTGATCGCGTTCCAGATCGGGCCGCAGTCAAGCTCACAGGGGCAGTCGGCGCTGCGCATGTCGGATCTGGCGACGCAGAGCGGGCTGAACTTCGCGGCGTTCGTCCTGTCGGTGTCGGCCAGTTTCCTGCTCGTGGTGGCGGTCGCGTTGTTCTGCGGCGACACGGTGGCGAGCGAGGCCAACTGGTCGTCCCTGCGCTACCTGCTGGCAGCGCCGATCCCGCGTGACCGGCTGCTGCGGCAGAAGCTGATCGTGGCGCTCGGCTACTCGGCGGCGGCGGTGATCGTGCTGCCGCTGATGGGGCTGCTCGCGGGCACGCTGGCGTTCGGCTGGGACGACATCACGGTGCCCGGCACCGGCGAGACCATCCCGGCGTTCGACGTGCTGCCGCGCTTCGGGATCGTGATCGGGTACGCGCTGGTCAGCCAGCTCGTGGTGGCGGCTCTGGCCTTCCTCATCTCCACCATGACCGACTCCCCGCTCGGCGCGGTGGGCGGGGCGGTCGGGCTCTGGATCGTCTGCACGATCTTGCAGGCGGTGGAGGCGCTGGGGGTGCTGCGCGAGTTCCTGCCGACGTTCTGGAACAACGCCTGGACCGACGCCCTGGTGCCGGAGCTGGACTGGAGCGGGATGGCGAAGGGCGCGTCGGTGTCGGTCACGTACGCGGCGATCCTGATCGCGATCGCGTTCCGCCGCTTCCGCCGCAAGGACGTCACCAGCTGAAGGCGGTCGATCCCGCGGTTCCGCCGCAAGGACCTGACCAGCCGGGGGCCGCCTTCCCAGCGTCCCATCGTGAGGGCGTCGGAGGCTGGAAGAGGGCGGCTGCGGCTCCGTCGGGAGGGCGCCGGGAGCTGAAGGAAGGCGGCTGCAGGGTCCGTCGGGAGGGCGTCAGGAGCTGGAGAAAGGCGGCTGCGGGGCCGGTGGTGGGGGGATGGGGTGGTGCTGCGGGTGGGTGGTCAGTCGGTGGTCCAGTCGAAGGCTTTGGTGACGGCCTTCTTCCAGCCGGCGTACGCCTTCTCGCGCCGCTCCTCGTTCCACGTCGGGTTCCAGCGGCGCGACTCCGCCCAGTGCGCGCGCAGCTCGTCGGTGTCCTGCCAGTAGCCGACGGCGAGGCCGGCGGCGTAGGCGGCGCCGAGTGCGGTGGTCTCGGCGACGACGGGGCGGCTGACGGGGACGCCGAGGATGTCGGACTGGAGCTGCATGCACAGGTCGTTGGCGGTGACGCCGCCGTCCACGCGGAGGACGTCGAGCACGACGCCGGAGTCCCGCTGCATGGCCTCGACGACGTCGCGGCTCTGGTAGCAGATGGCTTCGAGGGTGGCGCGGGCGAGGTGGGCGTCGTTGTTGTAGCGGGACAGGCCGACGATGGCGCCGCGGGCGTCGGCCCGCCAGTAGGGGGCGAACAGGCCGGAGAAGGCGGGCACGAAGTACATGCCGCCGGAGTCGGCGACCTGACGGGCGAGCGTCTCGCTCTGGGCCGCGGAGGTGATGACGTGGAGCTGGTCGCGCAGCCACTGGACGGCGGAGCCGGTGACGGCGATCGAGCCTTCCAGGGCGAAGACGGCGGGCTGGTCGCCGAACTTGTAGGCGACGGTGGTGAGCAGGCCGCTCTGGGAGCGGACGCGGTCGGTGCCGGTGTTGAGCAGCAGGAAGTTGCCGGTGCCGTAGGTGTTCTTGGCCTCGCCGGGTGAGAAGCACACCTGGCCGACGGTGGCGGCCTGCTGGTCGCCGAGGATCGCGGTGATCGGCACTTCGCCGCCGAACGGCCCGTACCGGGTGGTGGTGCCGTAGCCGGCGGGGTCGGAGGAGGGGCGGATCTCGGGGAGCATGGCGCGGGGGATGCCGAAGTACGACAGCAGCTCGTCGTCCCAGTCGAGCGTGTCGAGGTCCATCAGCATGGTGCGGCTGGCGTTGGTGACGTCGGTGACGTGCACGCCGCCGTTGACGCCGCCGGTGAGGTTCCACACGGTCCAGGTGTCGGTGTTGCCGAAGATCGCCTCGCCGCGGTCCACGGCCTCGCGGACGCCGGGGACGTTCTCGAGAATCCACTGGATCTTGCCGCCGGAGAAGTAGGCGTCGGGGCGCAGGCCGGTCCTGTCGCGGATGACCTGGCCGCGTTCGTCCTGTTCGAGGGCGGCGGCGATGCGGTCGGTGCGGGTGTCCTGCCAGACGATGGCGTTGGAGTACGGGCGGCCGGTGCGCGGGTTCCACACGACGGTGGTCTCGCGCTGGTTGGTGACGCCGAGGGCGGCGAGGTCGCTGTCGTGCAGGCCGGCGCGTTGCAGGGTGGTCTGGATGACGGCGGCGGTCCTGGTCCAGATCTCGATGGGGTTGTGCTCGACCCAGCCGGCCCTGGGCAGGATCTGCTCGTGTTCGAGCTGGAACTTGGCGACCTCGGCGCCCTCATGGTCGAAGATCATGAAGCGGGTGCTGGTGGTGCCCTGGTCGACGGCGCCGACGAAGTCCGGCATGGTGCTCTGCTCTCCCCTGATCGGTCAATCGAACCCTGGTCGGTCGGGCTCTGGTCGGTCGGGCTCTGGTCGGTCGGGCTCTGGTCGGTCGGTCCAGCCCCGGTCGGTCCACCCCGGTCGGTTCAGCTCTGGTCGGTCCACCCCGGTCGGTTCAGCTCTGGTCGGTCCAGCCCTGGCCGGTCGGGCTCTGGGTCAGTCGGACGGCTTCACGGTGTCGCGGTCCTCGCCCTGGGGGAGGAAGCGGGCGATGCACGCCTGGTAGAGGCCCGCGCCGAGGACGCCGCCGATCAGCGGGCCGACGATCGGCACCCAGAAGTACAGCTCGCCGTACTGGTCGCGCCAGGCGCCGCCGTAGCCGGTGAGGAAGCTGGCCAGGCGGGGGCCGAAGTCGCGGGCCGGGTTGATGGCGTAGCCGGCGTCGGTGCCGAAGGACATGCCGATGCCGACGACGAGCAGGCCGATGACGAACGGCCCGAGGTTGGCGCTCGGTGCCATGTTGGCCGTGTCGGACAGGGCGAAGATGACGAAGAGCAGGATCGCGGTGCCGATGATCTGGTCGCGCAGCCCGCCCCACATGTCGACGGGCAGGGTGCCGTTGCCGGGCAGGGTGGAGAAGACGATCTGGGTCTTGAGGGTGCGGCCGGGGTCGGCCATGGCCAGCACCTCGGAGTAGTTCCAGCGCACGATGAGGGCGGCGACGAAGGCTCCGGCGGTCTGCGCGACGACGTACGGCAGGACCTTGGGCCAGGGGAAGCCGCGGAACAGGGCGAACCCGACGGTGACGGCGGGGTTGAGGTGCGCGCCCGTAGTGCGCCCGGCGACGTAGACGCCGAGCATCACGCCGATGCCCCAGGCCCAGGCGATGCTGTCGTGGTCGCCGAGCTGGGCGGCGACGACCTGGGCGACGACACCGGCGCCGAACAGGATGAGCACCATCGTTCCCGCGAACTCGGCGACGAGCTCCCCCGTCAGCCCTCTCCGGGCTTCGCGTCCGGCCACCGGTCACCTCCTTGAAGCGGCGTTGTGTGCCATTCCCCGTTCGAGGGAACGAACACGCTCTGTGTGTCATACGTTGCGGAAAGTGATGGATGTGCCATGGGGCTGACCGGGGCGATCGACGCCAGGAACCGTCAGGAGACCATCGACCGGCTCGCGAGCCAGACGTTCGACGTGCTGGTCGTCGGCGGTGGCGTGACGGGGGCCGGCGCCGCTCTGGACGCGGCGGCGCGCGGGTTGCGGGTGGCGCTCGTGGAGAGCCGCGACCTCGCGGCGGGCACGTCGAGCAGGTCCAGCAAGCTCATCCACGGCGGGCTGCGGTATCTGGAGCAGTTCGACTTCAAGCTGGTCAGGGAGGCGTTGAAGGAGCGGGACCTGCTCGTCGCCCGGCTGGCGCCGCACCTGGTCAGGCCGGTCACGTTCCTGTACCCGCTGCGCCGCAAGGTGATCGAGCAGCCGTACGTGGCGGCCGGGCTGACGCTGTACGACGCGCTGGAGGGCGTGCGCCGCCCGATGCCGAGGCACCGCAACCTGTCGATCAAGGAGGCCCGCCGGATGGCGCCCGGCCTGCGCGCCGACGTGCTGACCGGGGCGATGATCTACTACGACGCGCAGGTGGACGACGCCCGCTTCACGCTCACCCTGGCCCGCACGGCCGCCGCGCACGGCGCCGTGATCGCGACGCGGGCGCGGGCGGTGGCGATGCTGCGGGACGAGCGCGGCGAGCGGGTGGTGGGCGCGCGGGTCCGCGACGAGGAGAGCGGCCGCGAGGTGGACGTCGCCGCCGACGCGGTGGTGGTGTGCGCCGGCGTGTGGACGGATCCGGTGACCGCGCTGCCGGGGGCGGCGGAGGCGGGCTTCAAGGTACGGATGTCGAAGGGCGTGCACGTCATGGTGCCGGGCGAGGCCATCGACTCGCGGACCGGCATGATCATCCGTACGGAGAAGAGCGTGTTGTTCATCATCCCGTGGACCAGCCGGCGCTGGATCGTCGGCACGACCGACACCGACTACGACGGCGACCGCGCCGAGCCGGCGGCGACCGGCGAGGACATCGACTACCTCCTGGAGCACGCCAACTCCGTCCTGGCCAGGCCGCTGACCAGGGACGACGTGGTGGGCCTCTACGTGGGGCTGCGGCCGCTGGTGGCCGCAGACGAGACCTCCTCCACCACGAAGCTGTCGCGCGAGCACGTCGTGGACGTGCCGCTGCCCGGCCTGGCCACGATCGCGGGCGGCAAGTACACCACGTACCGGATCATGGCGAAGGACGTGATCGACGCGGCGCTGGAGGGCTACGACGTGCCGGAGTCGGTGACCGAGCGGCTGCCGCTGCTCGGCGCCGACGGGCTGCCCGCGCTCGAACGCTCGGTGCGCCGCATCGCGGAGGACCACGACCTCGACGTGGACACCGTCGCCTACCTGGTGCGCCGCTACGGGAACCTGGCCATGGAGGTGCTCGACCTGGTGCGCGATGACCCTGCGCTGGGCGAGCCGCTGATCGAGCCGGGGCCGTGGCTGCGGGCCGAGGTCTGCTACGCGGTCACGCACGAGGGCGCGCTGCACGCCGAGGACATCGTGGCCCGCCGGACGCGGATGCTCATCGAGTCGAGCGACCTGGCCGACCAGGCGGCTCCGGTGATCGCGGAGCTGATGGCGGGGGTGCTGGGGTGGGATCGGGCGCGGGTGGAGGAGGAGATCGCCCGCTGCCGGAGCCTGGTGCAGGCCGAACGCACCGCCCTGGCCCAGGCCCGCACCTCTACAACGAACGGGTGAACGTGACCAGGCTCGTGCCGGGACCGTTGTAGCCGGGGACGGGGTCGCCGGCCTCGAAGCCCATGCGGCGGTGGAAGGCGATGGAGGCCGTGTTGACCGGCACCGTGACCGCCTTGACGACCCGCCGCCCGTCAGCGCGGGCCAGGTCGAAGAAGCGCTCGTACATGGTGCGGGCCAGCCCGCTCTTCCGCGCGTCCGGGCGGACGCCGACGAAGTGGATGTACGCCTCATCGGGCAGCGACGGCGACAGGATGCCGATCAGGAAGCCCGCCAGAGCGCCGTCAGCCGTCTCGGCGACCTGGCTGGTGCCGTGGAAGTGGTCGAGGAAGAGCCGGGGCAGGGCGGGCAGGATCGGGCGGCCCCACCAGCCGTCGATCACGGCGGCGATGGCGTCGTAGTCGGCGGGCGTGGCGGGGCGCAGAGCGTACATGGAAGGGGATGCTAGCCCCCGTGCACGGAAGGGGGTGCTAGCCCCAGTGGGGCGGGCGGTTGTCGAGGTAGAAGGCGTCGGAGTCGGCCTCGCGCCAGTCGCCCCAGCCGAGATCGGTGTCGTCGGCGGTCTGCTCAGGTAGAAAATCCTCCACGACGTCCATGCTACTCAGGCGTACAAACCGGCACCGGGCGCGTCCTTCGGTCCAGGGACAGGCGGCGACCACGGCGGTACGATGCGAAGGCAGGTGTCGCCTACCCCCCGTGAGGCTGCTCATGGCCACCCCGACAGGCTGGCGGCGTGAAGGCAATCTGCCGGCGGAGCTGACCAGCTTCGTCGGCCGTACCCGCCTCCTCGCCAACCTCAAACGACACCTCAGCGAGTCGCGGCTGGTGACGGTGACCGGCATCGGCGGTGTGGGCAAGTCGCGCACCGTGCTGCGGCTGGCGCACCAGGTGCGCTCCCATTATCCCGACGGCGTGTGGTTCGCCGACCTGGCCCGGCTGCAGGACGCCGGCATGGTCAAGCACACGATCGCCTCGGCGCTCGGCATCGCCGACCAGTCGTCGCGGGCGGAGTCGGAGTCGCTGTCGGAGTGGGTGGGCGAGCGCGACATGCTGCTCATCATCGACACCTGCGAGCACCTGGTGCAGGGCTGCGCCGAGCTGGTGCACGAGCTGCTGGAGGCGGCGCCCAACCTGAAGGTGCTGGCGACCAGCCGCCAGTCGCTGCACCTGCCGTACGAGCACGTGGTGCCGGTGCCGCCGTTGCAGGTGCCGGGCGACGACCCGGCGGAGAGCCTGTTCACGAACGAGTCGGTGCAGCTGTTCGCGGCCAGGGCCGGGGCGAGCGTGCCCGACTTCGTGCTGGACGAGGACAACATCGGGCCGGTCGCGGAGCTGTGCCGCAGGCTCGACGGCATCCCCCTGGCGATCGAGCTGGCCGCGGTGCGGCTGCGGGCGCTGTCGGTGGAGCAGATCCTCGGGCTGCTGGCCGACCGGTTCAGCCTGCTGGCGGGCGCGAGCCGCACGGCGCTGCCGCGCCACCAGACGTTGCGGGCGGCGATCGGCTGGAGCCACGAGCTGTGCGAGCCGGCCGAGCGGCTGCTGTGGGCGCGGCTGTCGGTGTTCGCCGGCGACTTCGAGCTCGACGCGGCCCGGTTCGTCTGCTCCGACGGGCGGCTGCCGTCCGAAGACATCACCGACCTGGTCACGGGGCTGGTGGAGAAGTCGATCCTGCTGATCAGGAGCAACCACGCGGGCGTGCGCTACAAGCTGATCGACACCCTGGCCGAGTACGGCGAGGAGTGGCTCGACAAGCTCGGCCAGAAGGAGCAGATGTCGCAGCGGCACCTGGAGTACTACCTGAGCCTGGCCCAGCGCAGCGAGGAGGCCTGGTCGGGGCCGCGGCAGATCTACTGGTTCGTCCGGATGCGGCAGGAGCACGACAACGTGCGGGTCGCGCTGGAGCACGCGCTGAAGTCGCCGGGCAAGTCGGCGCTGGCGCTGACGCTGCTGTCGTCGCTGTGGTTCATGTGGGTGTGCTGCGGGTTCGCCCGCGAGGGCCGCCTGTACCTGGAGCGGGCGCTGGCGGCCAACCCGGCGGTGAGCAAGGAGCGCTGCAAGGCGCTGTGGGTGCTGTCGTACGTCAAGAGCGCGCAGGGCGACAGCGCGGGAGCGCTGGCGGCGGCCGAGACGTGCAGCACCGAGGCGGTCCGGGTGGGCGACTCGCGGGCGGTCATCCTGGCCTCGAAGATGCAGGGCACGGCCGCGCTGCTGCAGGGCGACCTGCAGAAGGCCAGCGCGCTGCTCGGCGTGGCGATCGAGTTCAACACCGAGAACAGGGAGCTCAACCCGGGCCTGCTGCCCGCGATCGTCGAGCTGTCGATCGTGCTGACCACGCAGGGCGAGCTGTACGAAGCCGAGTCGCTGCTGCTCGACTGCCTCCAGGTGTGCAAGGAGCGCGGCGAGCTGTGGGTCAGCTCCCACGCGCAGTGGGCGCTGGCCAGCACCCGGCTCGCGACCGGCCGCACCGAGGACGCGCTGCAGAACGCCAAGGAGGCGCTGCGCATCAAGCGGCACTTCCACGACACGCTCGGCACGCTGATGGCGCTGGAGACCGCGGCGCGGATCTTCGCCCTGTCCGGCAGGCTCACGCTGGCCGCCCAGCTCCTCGGGGCGCTGCAGCAGAACTGGAAGACGGCGGGGCTGCCGCAGCTCGGCGCGCCCTGGATGACCGACGAGCACAACATGTGCGTGCGTGACTGCCGGATGCGGCTGGGCGAGCTGGCCTACAAGGACGCCTTCGAGGAGGGCGCCCGGCTCGATCTCGACGAGGCGTCCGCGCTCGCGCTGGACGACCCGGACGCCCTCGACGAGAGCTAAGGGAAGCGGGACCGTCAGACGGCCTGCGGCCACTGGGTGCCGTCAGGCCAGGCGTGCACGTAACGCGCACTGCCAAGGGAGAACTCTATGTGGCCGCGCACCCAGTGCTCGAGGCCACGTACGTACTTGCGGACCGGGAGCGGAGCCCATTGCTCCAGTGCCGCGCGCCGGTCGAGGAACGCGGCGATGGCGTCGTTGTGCATCTGCGCGACCTCGTGCAGCGCGTCCTGCAGGGACAGGGCCTTGTGCGTGGCCAGCACCGTGACGAGGTTGTGCCGCGCCTTGTCGTTGCCGCGTTCCTTGGCGTACGACAGCAGGTCGTTGTCCCAGCCGATGAGGTCGCACGCCAGGTCGGAGAGCGTGCGGACGTCGGGGTGGTGCCACTCCTCGGCTTCGAGGCGGTAGCCGCCGCCCGCGTCGATGAGGGCGAAGCAGGTGTAGGTGGCACCGGTGATGCGGCGCATCAGGACGTAGTCGTCGGGCGTGGGGATGAGGTCGGCCTCGCGGTTGGCGGCCTCCCAGATCTGGGCGAACAGGTATTCCTTCACCGTGATGCGCCACCGGTCCACCTGTGCGGGGGTGGCGTACTGCGAGATGCGGTGCAGCAGCTCGTGGAGCGCGAGGCCGAACGGGTCGCCGGCGTCGGGCTCCCTGCGCCCGTCGAGGATCTCCAGGAGCGGGGGGAGGGCACGGGCCAGGGCCGAGGCCCGGTGCCCCATCAGCTCGCCTTCGCAGAACGCGTCGTCGAAGGCGAAGAGCCAGTTGTACCAGTCGTTGATCAGCCGGAGACTGTCGCGCGGCACGGTGGGGTTGGTCCGTGCCGCGAGCAGGCCGATCTTCGAGCGCCGGAAGTGCTCGATGGTGTCGGCGCCGTTGAGCATCTTTGAGGCGGCCAGCCAGGTGTGGCTCTCCGCATCGACCTCTGAGGCATGCACGTTGATCTCGTTGGGGAACGGGCATGGCAACGGAGGGATGTGGAGCGGTCGCCTGCTGAAGGAGTGCGCAGAAGTAGCCACGTCCCCCAGCATGACGATGGAGTGACCGAAAGGCCACACTCGGCAACTTCGAGCCCTATAATGCTTATTTCATACTATGAATCACTTTGCGTGAACCACTGGATAAACTGGTCATTCGCGAACATTCGCGCGGTCTCAAGGGCGGACGGCTGACCGGCATGCGGGTCGGCCCCGGCGTCCAGAAGCGCCCTGACCACGGCAGACTCCTTCTTGAAGACCGCGCCCGCGAGCGGCGTCTGCCCACGGTCGTTGGCACGATTGGGATCGGCGCCGCTTGTGACAAGCATCCGAACAGTCTCGGCGTGACCGTAATAAGCCGCCAGCATCAGCAAAGTGTCACCTTTGCCGTTGGTCAGGTCGACCGGCACCCCGGCCTCCACATACGCCCGCAGCGCCTCGGTGTCACCCGCCCTGGCCAGGCCGAACAGCTTGGTCGCGAACTCTTCCAGCTCCGGATCCCCGTCCATGATGCCCATTGTGCCTCGATAGGGTGCCGTGCACGGAATCGATACGACGCGCCGTAGGTTCTGGTGAAGAGTACCTAGGGAAAGGCTGTTCAACCGTGTTCGACCCGAAGGATCTCTACGAGCTCGCAGACGACGCGCCCGAGCTTACCGATCCGGTGTTGCTGTACCACTTCGACGGCTTCGTCGACGCGGGCTCGGCCGGACGGCTCGCGCTGGGCCACCTGCTGGCCGAGCTGGAGCACCGGGTCGTGGCGACATTCGACGTCGACCGGCTGCTCGACTACCGGTCGCGGCGGCCCATCATGACGTTCGACACCGACCGGTGGGTGGAGTGCGAGAGCCCCGAGCTGGCCGTGCACGTCGCGAAGGACGCGACCGGCACACCGTTCCTGTTGATGAGCGGCCCCGAGCCCGACCGGGAGTGGGAGCTGTTCGCCAAGGCGGTGGCGGCTTTGGTGGAGCGGCTGAAGGTGAGCAAGCTGGTGACGTTGCACGGCATCCCCATGGCGGTGCCGCACACCCGCCCGCTCGGCATCACCATGCACGCCAGCAGGCCGGAGCTGATCAACAATGCGCAAAGCAGCGTGTTCGGGCGTGTCCAGGTGCCCGGCAGCGTCGCGGCGCTGCTGGAGCTGCGGCTCGGCGCGCAGGGCCACGACGCGCTGGGGTACGCGGTGCACGTGCCGCACTACCTGTCGCAGGCCGAATACCCGACCGCCGCCGTGACCGGGCTGGAGGCCGTGACGCGGGGCACGGGGCTGGTGTTCCCGATGGACGCGCTGCGCGAGGCCGCCCGCCGTACGACGACGGAGATCGAGGAGCAGATCCGCGCCTCCAGCGAGCTGTCCACCGCGATCAGCGGCCTGGAGCAGCAGTACGACGCGTTCGCCGCGGGCGCGGAACGCGAGAACCTGATGGCCGAGACCACGCCCATGCCCACCGGCGACGAGCTCGCCGCCCAGTTCGAGCGCTTCCTCGCCGAGCGTGACGACGAATAGGCCCGCACCCCCGCTACGCTGGCCCGATGAGTGAGATCCGGGTCGGCCTCGTCGGTTACGGCACCGCGGGGCAGTACTTCCATGCCCCACTGATCCACGCCACCCCCGGCCTGACCCTGACGGCCGTCGTCACGCGCAACCCGGATCGCCAGGCCGAGGTCGCCGGCAGGTACGGCGCGGCGGGGGTGGCCGAGGTGGCGGACCTGTGGGAGCGGTGCGACCTCGTCGTGGTCGCCTCGCCCAACAGGACGCACGTGGCCACCGCGACCGCCGCGCTCACGCAGGGCCTGCCCGTCGTCGTGGACAAACCCCTGGCGCGCACCGCCGAGGAGGGCCGCGAGCTGGTGCGGCTGGCCAAGGAGCGCGGGCTCCTGCTCACCGTGTTCCACAACCGGCGCTGGGACGGCGACTTCCGCACCGTGCGGCAGCTGGCCGGCGAGGGGCGGCTGGGCGAGGTGCTGCGGTTCGAGTCGCGCTTCGAGCGCTGGCGGCCGGTGCCGAAGGGCGGCTGGCGCGAGTCCGGCGGCCCCGAGGAGGTCGGCGGCCTGCTCTACGACCTGGGCAGCCACCTCGTCGACCAGGCCGTGCAGCTGCTCGGCCCGGTGCGCGAGGTCTACTGCGAGAGCGACGTCCGGCGCGCGGGCGTCTCCGCCGACGACGACACCTTCATCGCCCTCACCCACGCCTCCGGCGCCCGCTCGCACCTGTGGGCCAGCTCGATGGCCGCGCGCCTCGGGCCCCGCTTCCGGGTGCTGGGCTCCTCGGCGGGCTTCGTGAAGTACGGGATGGACGTGCAGGAGGAGCGGCTGCGGGCCGGGATGACGCCCGACTCGCCGGGGTTCGGCGACGACGAGGAAGACCGCTGGGGCGTGCTCGGCACGGAGAACGAGCGGCAGATCGTGCGCACCGAGCCGGGGACGTACCTCGACTTCTACCGGGGCGTGGCGGCGGCGCTGCTCGAGGGCGCGGCGCCGCCGGTCGACCCGGGCAGCGCGGTGGACGTGCTGGCGATCATCGAGGCGGCCCGCCTGTCGGCGACCCAGCGGATCGTGGTCCGCCTCGACTGAGGCGCCTTCCGACGCGAGATGCCCTTCCGACGCGAGATGCCCTTCTGACGCGAGATGCCCCTCCCAACGCGAGGTGCCCCTTTTGGCGAGAGGCGTCCGCGAGGTGTCCGTCAGGGGCGATCAGTCACGCAGGCGGGCGCGCATGGCCTCGGTGTCCGCGTCCGTCCAGCCGTTCTCGGCCAGCCAGCCCAGCGGCCCGCCGAAGCGGTCGTCGAGGACGCCGAGGAACTGCTCGATGTAGCGGGCCCGCGGCATGTGGTCGTCGGCGGGCCGCGAGTCGAGGTCGTCGCGGTAGGTGGCGCTGCCGCGCAGCCGCTTGAGTATCAGCTCCAGCCGCTCGCCCGTGGCCACGTAGTCCTCGACGATCGCCTCCCGGGTCGCGCCGGCGACCTCCAGCGCCAGCGCGCACAGCACCCCGGTACGGTCCTTGCCCGCCGCGCAGTGCACCAGCGAGGCCCCGTCGGCCAGGGCCATCGCGCGCAGCGCCGCCACCACCGAGTCGGGGCGGTCGCGCAGGTAGCCGAAGTAGAAGCCGGTCACCCGCAGCTCCTCGTCGATCACCCGCTCCGCCCACGGCAGCACCCGGTCGCCGTCGATGGTGTCGGCCTCGACGTCGGTGTGCCGACCACCCTCGGCGAACAGCGTCAGGTGGTGGTGGCGCACCTCCGGCACCCGGGTCAGCGGGCCCGGCCCCTCCAGCGCCACCTCGGCGTTGGAGCGCAGGTCCACCACGTGCCGCAGTCTCAGCTCGCCCACCAGCAGCTCCACGTCGGCCGGCGTGAGGCCCTGCAGGTTGTCGGCGCGGAAGATCTGCCCGCGACGGGTGCGGCCACCGTCACGAGTCGGCAGTCCGCCCAGGTCACGCGCGTTGACCGCGCCTTCCAGATCGATCCACCTCGTCATCTCGCTCATTATTACGACCCTATATGTCCGCCAACATGCAGCGGATTCGAGGTTCATAACGCAGCATGAACGTATGGATCCACGAGCTCTGCCTCCACGGCTGGTGATCGATCCATCGCTGCACCCGGAGATCTCGGTCGAGCTGCGGTCGAGTCCACACATACTCCGCATGGCTCGGTCGGGCGCGCGAATGGACACCACACGCAATCCCGCCCTGCTCTTCGTCCTGCCCGCCTTCCTGATGTTCCTCATGATGGTGGCGGGCCCGCAAGCGTTCTTCGTGGCGAGCATGGGAGTCGGCCTGATCGTCCTGATCCGGTGGATGGCGATGGACAGCACCTATCGATCCACCAAGCGAAGACTCCGGCTGGCGCGCGAGCACGCGAACCAGTACATCCTGCCCGAGGATCTCGACTATCCCTGCCAGCAGCTCCTGCGCCGGGCGCAGAACGCCGTCGAGGCGATCATGAGCTCGGCGGTGCACAAGGCGGGCCTGATCGACAGTATCGAGAACCAGGTGTCGCTGCCGGAGGAGGTCTGGCAGATCGCCACGCGGCTGCGGAAGCTGTCGAAGATGCACGCCGAGCACGGCAAGCTCATCCCCCGTGAGCTGCCGGCGGGCATGGAGGACGCGTTCAAGCCGTACACCACCGCGCTCGACGCCGCCTGGACGTCGCTGTCGCAGCGCGTGCGGCACCTGGAGAAGTACGCCAAGCAGGTGCTCAAGGCGGACAAGGTCTACCATGCCCACACCCGGCTGGAGAAGCTGGCGGCCAAGACGCCGGAGTACCAGCAGCTCCTCGCCGAGACCGTGCGGGACGAGCTGGCCCACGAGCGCATCAGGGAGCTGTCGGACCAGGCGGCGCACGTGCGCAAGCTGTTCGAGGAGAGCATCCTCCAGGCCAGGCAGGCGGCCGGGGAACTGCTGCGTTCACCGCTCACGTAGAGGAGGCCGCGCGCCGCAGGAGCTCCAGCGTCCTGCGCATGCCGGCCTCGTTCCCGAGGCTGCGGTAGATCTCCCTGGCCTGCTCCAGCGGCTCCACCGCGGCCCCGTGCCCGCCCGCGTTCAGGTGCGCCTCGCCGAGGTAGCGCAGGCTCCTCGCCATCCACCAGCGGTCGTCCAGCTCCTCGAACCCGCGCACCGCCCGCCGCAGCTCCCGCTCGGCCTCCTCGATCCGCCCGAGCCTGGCCAGCGCCCGCCCGGCCGACACCGCCGTCCTGGCCACCCCCCACGAGTCGGCCAGCGCGGCCAGGATCTCCTCGGCCCGCCGGACGTACTCCAGCTCGCGCAGCCCGTTGTCGGGGTCGCCGACCTCGCCCGCGGCGCGCAGGCAGCGGGCCTCCTCCCACAGCTCGCCGCGCTGCTTGAACATCTCGCCGGCCCGGTCGAGGCTGAAGCCGGCCCGGGTGAACAGGTTGGCGGCCGCCCGGTGGTCGCCGTGGCGGTACTCGCCGCGCGCCTGGGCGGCCAGCACCTCGCCGTACACGCGCAGGGTCTGGGCCTCGGAGTAACGGTTGCCCTCCCGCTTGAAGACCTCCAGGGCGTCCTCCAGCAGCTCCCTGGCCTCCTCGGTGCGGCGCTCCGCCATCCGCATCTCGGCCAGGTTGCGCTGGGTGCGAGCCATCCACCACAGGTCGTCCTCGCCCTTGAACGCGGTGATGGCGCCGGTCAGGAAGTCCTGGGCGCGGTCGAGGTGGCCGTCGCTGAACAGGGTCATGCCGATCGTGCGCATGGCCCTGGCCGCCCACCAGGTCTCCCCCAGCTCGCCGAAGATCGCCAGGGCCCGCTCGGACTCCTCCAGCGCCTGCCGGCGCAGGCCCAGCCCGCCGTGCACGGCCGCGGCGTCGAGCAGCGCGATGGCCAGCGAGCGGCGGTCGCCGGTCTTCTCGGCCGCCTCGCGGCCGAGCTCCGCGACGACCGCCCAGTCGGCCCAGTACGCGCGCAGCGAGTGGCACAGCGAGCAGAAGGCCCGGGCCAGCCCCCACGTCAGCTCCCACAGCCGGAGCTGGTGGGCCAGGTGGATCATGGCGATGAGGGAGAGCCGCTCGGCGTTGAGCCAGTCGCCCGCCCGCAGCTGCCCGTCGGCGCCGGAGCGCCGGCCGCCCCTGCTCCAGTCCTGCGGCCAGCGGTTCTGCGCGGCCTCCTCGGCGCGGCGGCGGTAGCCGTGCAGCACCCGCTCGATGGCGGCCCTGCGCCGGTCCGGCTCGTCCTGCTCGGCCAGCTCCGCGGCGAAGACCCGGACCAGGTCGTGCAGGCGGTAACGCATCGTGCCGGTCTGGTCGGTGCCCGAGCACTCGGCGAGCTGGGCGTCCATGAGGGCTTCGAGCTGGTCGGCGCCGTCGAGGCCCGAGACGTCGAGCAGCTCGCCGGCCACCCAGCCGGGCACGTCGGGCGCGGTCAGCGCACTGAGCAGGCGTAACAGGCGGCGCTGCACGCCGGTACAGTCGTCGTAGCTGAGCTGGACGGAGGCGCGCACGCTCTTGTCCACCGTGGGCGCCACTTGGAGCAGGTCGAGGATGCGCCGCTTGTCGGCCAGCCGGCTCGCCATCTCGCGCATCGTCCACTGCTCGCGGGTGGCCAGCCGGCCGCCGCAGATGTTGATCGCCAGCGGCAGGTAGTCGCACAGCCGCACGACCTCCTTGGCGGCCTCCAGGTCCTCCACGATCCTGGCCCCGCCGGCCAGCCTGGCCAGCAGCTCCACCCCGTGCGCCTCGCTGAACTCGCCGAGCCGGGTGTCGTGCGTGCCGTTCAGGAACAGCGGGGAGCGCGAGGTGACCAGCACCGCGCAGCCGGGCTCGGCCGGGATCAGCGGCTTGACCTGCTCGGCGTCGTGCGCGTTGTCCAGGCCGATGAGGATCCTGCGGCCCTTGGTCCAGGTCAGCCAGAGCTTGCGCAGCTCCTCCAGCCCGCCGGGGTCGGTGGTCAGGCGCACGTCCAGGGCGCGCAGGAAGCCGATCAGCACCTCCTCGGGCCGTACGGAGGCGTCCACGCCGCCGCGCAGGTCGGCGTAGAGCCGGCCGTCGGGGAACCAGCCGGCCACCTCCTGCCCGAACCTGGTCATGAGCGCCGACTTGCCGACGCCGCCGCGGCCGTACACGGAGACGACGAGAGGCGGTGACAGGTCGGTGGACCCGCGCCGGGCGGCGAACACCTCGCGCAGCTCCGCCAGCGCCTCGGCGCGGCCGGTGAAGTGCTCGGGCACGGGCGGCCACTGGTCGGGCGGCATCGTGCCCGGCTCCGGGCGGGGCCGCTCATGGGCGGGGCCGCGCGACTCGGTGGTGGCCCAGGTGGTCAGGCCGACGAGCACGG
Organism: [Actinomadura] parvosata subsp. kistnae; assembly: GCF_900323885.1. GTDB lineage: Bacteria > Actinomycetota > Actinomycetes > Streptosporangiales > Streptosporangiaceae > Nonomuraea > Nonomuraea composti. The sequence goes on from NZ_OOHJ01000015.1 coordinate 1,130,967, forward strand.
CGGCGGCCAGGGTGACGCCGATCTTGGCCGCGGGCGGGATCTCCCACTCCATGGAGGCCGTCAGCACGCTCGCAGCCGCGGCGGCCAGTCCGGCGGAGACGGGTGCCGCCCAGGGCACCTTTCTGCGGCCCGGCTTGTCCGGAAGGTTGTCCCCTGCCAACGAACACCCCCTTCGGGGGTGATTCAAGCCGATGGGGTACGACTCGCGCCAGCCATACCCCATCGTTCACTCAGATTCCGATCACGTGACAGGTGGCCGTCGTCGTCTTGGTCGGGTCGCTCTCCGACGTGGCGGTGAGCTTGACCTTGGCGAGCCGGTCGCCGCCCGCCCCGCGCACGGCGTTGACGGTCACGAGCGCCTGCTTGCCGAACGCGACGGAGGCCAGGGCGTTGGGGAGCTGGGCGGTCCAGCCCTTGCCCTGCACCTCGGCCTTGAGCCGGTAGAGGTCGGACTTCAGGTACGCGCTGACGTCCTCCGGGTGCTGCCCCTGCGCCGGGGCCGCCCTGCCGGTGTTGAACAGCGGGAACGTGCAGGTGGAGACGTTCTTCGCGGCGGGGACGCCGGCGGCGGGCAGCAGCTTGACGCCGCGCCGCTGCGGGCCCGCGCCGTCGAGCGAGCGGATCGCGACGGTGTAGGAGAGCTCGCCCGCGCGGTTGCGGTGCACGTCCGTGACGTAGAAGTGCAGGCGGTTGGCCTCGTCGACGTACTCGTACTCGCTGCCGGAGTCGGTGCCGGCGTGGAAGAGGGCGTCGGACAGCTGCCGGTAGTCGCCGATCGTGATGGGCACCTTCGTGCCGTCGGGCAGCACGTAGTCGGTCATGCCGATGTCCTGCGGATTGGCGTCGATCACCCACTCGAACGCCGGGAGCTGCCAGCCGGTCCCGCGGTCCTCGTTCTTGGTCTTGGCCAGCAGGACGCCCGCGTCCGGGGTGAAGGAGTCGCTGCCCATGCGGTCCACGACCTCGACCGTGTAGTTCTCCCAGCCGCCGCCGTCGCAGAGCGGGTCGGTCTTGACGTCACAGGCAGGGCTCTTGTCGCCGGTGTCGAAGGAGATGTTGACGCCGGACAGCCCGTTCTCGCCCGGTTGCACCGAGCGGGCCGTGACGCGGGCCGTGACCAGCCCCGACTCGTCCAGGGCCTCACGGGAGAGGCGCAGCACGTTCCGCTCGTCCACCATGCCGAGCTTGATCTTGTTGCGCAGCATGTGGTGGGCGCCCATGGACGCGCCCGCGGTGGGCGGGATGAGCCAGCGGGAGTGCGGGCCGCCGGGGCCGTTGAAGCTGCCGCGGCTGAGCATCTCCCAGATGCCGGTGTACGCCCTGTTCACCGGCGTCGCGTACGGGTTGTTGTAGTTGTCGGCGATGCCCATGATGTGGCTCAGCTCGTGGGCGTAGACCGCCATGCCGGAGCTCTCGGCCTGCACCGAGTCGATGCCGAAGCGGGCGTTGGGCCAGAAGTTGGAGCCGGCCTGCCAGGAGGTCCACTCGACGTAGCGGGTGGGCGACCAGTTGGGCAGCGCGGGGTCGGGCGGCCCCCACTCGTCGGTCACGTCCTCCTTCGTGGGGAACTTCATCATCCCGAACTCCTGCCACGTGGACGACTCGTCCTGGCCGGCGCTCAGGTAGAAGACGAAGTCGAACTGCGCGGCCACGTCCGGGCCGACGGCGGCGAGCCAGGCGGCGTTCCCGTCGGTCCGCAGGTTCCTGGTGCAGGTGTCACCGGCGGGGCAGGAGCCGCGCTGGTACTCCATGGCGTACTCGTGGTCCTTGCCGGGCATCGTGTACGGCCCGAACCCGGTCAGGTCCACGCCGATGCGCCCGCCGGAGTCCTCCATCCAGTACTCGTGGATGGTGTGCCCCTTGTTGAGGTCGTTCGGGGTGTTGAGGAAGTTCTGGTAGAACGTCGCGACCTGGTCGCGGGGGACGTCGTGGGCCTCGGCGCTCGGGTTGCCGTAGACGGTGGAGCCCTTGGGCTGGGTCACCACGAACGGCTGGTTGGGGTAGTCGAGCAGGACCAGCGCGCCCTTGAACGTGCGCTGCGAGCCCTTGACCGAGGGGTCGTTCCACTTGGTGCCGGGCGGCCTCTTGTAGTCCGCCCACGTCATGTTGTCGGGGTTCTCCCAGTTCTGGGGGTCGATGGGCTTGATGCCGCCCGATAAGGGGCGGGTGCGCAGGGCCTGGGCGTCGTCGAGAGGGGTGTCCGACTGCCAGGGCTGCGTCTGGGGCCAGTGGTTCAGCCGCCACGGTTGCTCGGGGTCCTCGGGGGGTGCTGCGGAAGCGGGGGTCGCCATCAGGCTCACCGGGATCAGCACGATGGCCGCCAGCAAACCCTTCAGCAGCTTCTTCGGGGCGTTCACGGATCGACGGTATAGACGTTATTGACGGAGATCACCGAGCAGTTGTAGGGAAGACACGTAGTTCCCTTTCCGTCAAATGACGAAATTTCCACGTGAAGGTGGGGTTGTGGCGGATCTTCAGCGGGCCGTCGACGAGCTCGCCGCCCGGCTCGACCGCCCGCTCCTGCTGGAGGACCGCGTCCAGCGCGTCGTGGCGTACAGCGAGCAGAGCGGCGCCATGGACGACGTGCGCCGCGACTCCATCCTGCGCCGGCACACCGCGCCCGAGGTGCGGCAGTGGCTGCGGGCGGCGGGCATCCACGAGGCCGCCGCGCCCCTGCGCACGCCCGGCGCGCCGCACCTCGGCCTGCTGCCGCGCGTCTGCGTGCCGATCAGGCACGCGGACGGGCTGCTCGGGTTCCTGTGGCTCATCGACGCGCAGCCGCCCATGACGGACGCCGGGGTCGCCGAGGCGGCCGCCGCCGCGCCCGGGCTGGCCCTGGCCCTGTTCCACGAGAGCCTGGCCAGCGGGCTCGCCTCGCACCGCGAGCTGGAGGCGGTGACCGGGCTGCTGCTCGGCGACCGCGAGGCCGCCAGGGAGGCCGCCGAGCAGCTCATCGAGGCCGGCGCGTTCCCGCAGGCGCAGCCGGTCGGCGTGCTGGTGGCCAGGCCGCGCGCGGCCGAGCCCGACGACGCGCTCAGGCTGGCGCTGGAGCAGGGGCTGCTCGCGCTGCGGCGGCGGCTGAGCGGGCACCATCCGCTGCACCTGGTGCGCTACGACCACGCCGTGCTGCTCACGGCCGGGCCGCCGGTCGCCGCCGACGACCTGCACGCGGCCATGCCGGTGCCGGTGGTGGTGGGGGTCGGGCGGGCCCGGCCGGGGCTGGCGCAGGCGGCGGGGTCGTACCGGGAGGCCAGGCACGCGGCCGAGGTGGCCGCGCGGGTGCCGGGGCTGGGGCGCAGCGCCGAGTGGGCCCGGCTGGGCGTGTACCGGATGCTCAGCGCGCGGCCCGACCAGGAGCTGCATCCGGGGCTCGAAGGGCTGCTCGGCGACGCGCAGTACCTGCCGCTGCTGGAGACGCTGGAGACGTACCTGGATCTGGCGGGCAGCGCGGTGGCGACCTCGCGGGCGCTGCGGCTGCACCGCACGTCGCTGTACTACCGGCTGCAGCGGGTGGAGGAGCTGGCGCGCACGGACCTGAAGGACGGCGGGGAGCGGCTGGCGCTGCATCTCAGCCTCAAGCTGGCGCGGCTGTCGGGGCGCTACCTACCTAGGGATTCACATGGTTCACCTTGATTGCGGTGATGTCACGCATTCACGTTTAATGCCCTGAGGGCTAATTCTGACGGGGAGTAGGAATGCCGTCCGCCAAGCGTGCCAGGCCGATGATGGGCCGGCGCGCGCCCGCGCCGGTCGTGATCCACTCCGCGCCGCTCGTGCTGCCCATGGGCGCCGATCCCGTGCGTGCCGGCGCGGTCGCGGCGCGCGGCGAGCGGGTGCTCGCCGTGGGCCCTCGGGCCGAGCTGCTGCCGTCCTATCCGGCCGCCGAGGAGACCCGCTGGCCCGGCCTGATCGTGGCGGGCCTGGTGGACGCGGGCTCCGCCGCGCCGTCCGCCGTGCCGGGGGTGACCGCCCGCGCCCGGGTCGTCGCCGACCTGACCGACCCAGGCGGCCTGCCCGGCATCTCCTACGTCGCGGTGACCAGCGAGAGCGAGGAGGAGTGGGAGGAGCGCGAGCGCGACGCCGTCATCACCGCCCTCCGCGAGGTCGACCGGCCCTGCGCCGTCGGGCTCGCCGTGCACACCCGCGACCCCCTCGTACTGGAGGACGTGGCCGTGCTGGCCAGGACGTTCGGCCTGCGACTGCTGGTCGACCTCGACCGGCACTCCCCCGCCGCGCTGGACGAGGCCGGGGTGCTGGGGCCGCTGTGCCACGTGGTGTGCGCCCGGCCGCTCGACCCCGGCGAGCGCAAGCTGCTGCGGCTGCGCAGGACCGTCGTGGCACTGTCTCCCGCTGCCGAGGACGTGCTGCCGCTGCTGGAGGAGGGCAACGTCGTGGCCCTGTGCGGCGCCGGGCCCGGCGGGCCGCTCGGGCTCGCGGCGGCCGTGCGGCGGCACGTGCACGGGCTCGGGCTGCGGCCGCGCGGCCTGGACCGGCGGCTGGTGGAGGCCGCCACGCTGGGCGGGGCCAGGGCGCTGGGCATGGACCGGGGCAAGGGCAGGATCGGATCGCTGGCGCCCGGCTCCCGCGCCGACTTCGCGGTCTACGACGCGCGCGGGCGGTATCCGTACTCGGCGTTGCTGGCCGAGCCGCCGTGTCTCGGCACGGTCGTCGGCGGCGCCCTCGCCGGCTGAACCGGCCGTCCTGGCACCCTCGCCGAGCGCGCTCTCACCTGAACTGGCCGTCCACCAGCGTCAGCAGCTCGCCGAGCTGCTCGCGCTGCTCCCGCGACAGCACCGCGAACAGCTCCTCGCCCGCCTGCCGGCGCGCGTCGCGGGCCCGCTCCGCCAGCTCGCGCCCCTCGGGGGTGATCACGAGCAGCGTGGAGCGCCGGTTGGCCGGATCGACCTCCCTGCGGACCAGCCCCGCCTCCTCCAGCGCGTCCACGACCGGCGTGAGCGAGCGCGGCACGATCCGCAGCTCGTCGGCGAGCCTGACCATCCGCAGGGGCCCCTCGGCGTCGGCGAGCGCCCGCAGCGCCCGCGTCTGCCCGGGAGTGAGCCCGAGCGGCACCAGCCGCTGGAGATAGCCGTGCCGCAACCGCTTGCCAACCAGGAACAAGAGCTCGGCAAGCTCCTTCTCTGCCATACGAAACAGTTTAACGGAACAAATATGAGCTAACCTCTGTTTGAGTGGACATCTGAAAGGAGTCCCCATTTGGCGGAAGAACCTCGCGCGCCGCTCGGGCGTATCGTCAAGCTGTTCGGCGCCTACCGCGGCCGCCTCGGCGTGGTCGCCGCGCTCATCCTGCTGTCCTCCCTCGTCTCGCTGGCCTCGCCGTTCCTGCTGCGCGAGGTGCTGGACGTCGCGATCCCGCGGGGCGACACGGCGCTGCTCACGCTGCTGGCACTGGGCATGGTGCTCGTGGCGGTCGTCACCAGCGTGTTCGACACGTTGCAGACGCTCGTGTCCACCACCGTGGGCCAGCGCGTGATGCACGACCTGCGCATCGCCGTCTACAGCCACCTCCAGCGCATGTCGCTGGCCTTCTTCACCAGGACCAGGACCGGCGAGGTGCAGTCGCGCATCGCCAACGACATCGGCGGCATGCAGGCGGTCGTCACCTCCACCGCCGCCTCCCTCGTCTCCAACCTGACCACCGTGACCGCCACGATCGTCGCCATGCTCGCGCTCGACTGGCGGCTGACCCTGATCTCGCTCGTCCTGCTGCCGGTCTTCGTGTGGATCAGCCGCAAGGTCGGCGACGAGCGCAAGCGCATCACCTCCGAGCGGCAGCGCAAGCTGGCCACCATCGCCTCGATGGTGCAAGAGTCGCTGTCGATCAGCGGCATCCTGCTGGGCCGCACGATGGGCCGCTCCGCCGAGCTGACCGAGCGCTTCGGCCTGGCCTCCCATGAGCTGGCCGAGCTCGGCGTGCGCACCAGCATGGCCGGGCGGTGGCGGCAGTCGTCCATCCAGATCGTGATGGCGGCCATGCCGGCCGCGATCTACTGGGCCGTCGGCCACACCGGGGCGATCTCGGTGGGCACGCTGGTGGCGTTCACCACGTTGCAGACGAGCCTGTTCAGGCCGGCGGTCTCGCTGCTGCGGCTCGGGGTCGAGGTGCAGACCTCGCTGGCGCTGTTCGGGCGCATCTTCGAGTACCTGGACCTGCCCGTGGACATCCGTCCCGGCACGAAGCGGCTCGACGGCGTGCGCGGCGAGGTCCGCTTCGAGAACGTCGACTTCTCCTACGGCGACGCGCCCACGCTGACCGGCGTGGACGTCACCGTGCCCGCCGGCACGAGCCTGGCCGTCGTCGGCGAGACGGGCTCGGGCAAGACCACGCTCAGCTACCTGCTCCCCCGCCTGTACGACGTCACCGGCGGCCGGGTCACGATCGACGGGGTGGACGTGCGGGAGCTGACGTTCGAGACGCTGAGCGACGCGGTCGGCGTGGTCTCGCAGGAGACGTACCTGTTCCACGCCTCGATCGCCGACAACCTGCGCTTCGCCCGCCCCTCGGCCACGGACGAGGAGCTGGAGGCGGCGGCGCGGGCGGCGCGCATCCACGACCACATCGCCGCGCTGCCCGACGGCTACGACACCATGGTGGGCGAGCGCGGCTACCGCTTCTCCGGCGGGGAGAAGCAGCGTCTGGCCATCGCCCGCACGCTGCTGCGCGACCCGCCGGTGCTGGTGCTCGACGAGGCCACGAGCGCGCTGGACACGCAGACGGAGCTGGCCGTGCAGCAGGCGCTCGACGCACTGGCACGCGGCCGTACGACGATCACGATCGCGCACCGCCTGTCCACGATCCGCGACGCGGACCAGATCATCGTGCTCGACCAGGGGCGGGTCGTGGAGCGCGGCACCCACGACGAGCTGGTGGCGCTGGGCGGCCACTACGCGGCGCTGGTGAGCCGCGATCATCCCCTGGAACTCGTTAATCGCGTTTTAAACGTGTGATGCCTCACATTCCGGTCAAACCGGAATCCGCCTCCCAGAACGGCGTGTTTGTTGCCTCGGTGCACTTCCAAGGCAAGGACTCGTTTTGTTCCCCACAACCTCCACGTTCAGAGCCCTGCGTCATCACAATTACCGGCTCTGGGCGGGAGCTGACATCGTCTCCGTCACCGGCACCTGGATGCAGGTGCTCGGCGTCAACTGGCTCATCCTCACCCTGACGGGCTCGGCGACCAGCGTCGGGCTGAGCCTCGTCATGCGGGCGCTCCCGACGCTGCTGCTCGGCATGTGGGGCGGCGCCCTGGCCGACCGGCTGCCCACCAGGCCCGTCGTGGCCGCCGCGCAGCTCGCGCAGGCCGGGCTCGCGGTGGTGCTGGCGGTGATCGCGTTCTCGGACGTGCGCTCGGTGGTGCCCATCTACGCCGTGGCCCTGGCGGGCGGCGTGGTCGGCGCGCTCGGCGGGCCGGCGCTCGGCCGCTTCGGCGCCGAGGTGGTGCCGCCCGCCGACCTGCCGAACGCGATGGCGCTCGGCTCGATACTCAACTCCGCGGGCCGCATCCTCGGCATGAGCCTGGCGGGCGCGCTGCTGCCGCTCACCGGCATGGGCGGCCTGTTCGTCGTCAACGCCGTCAGCTTCTTCTTCGTGCTCGCGGCCATGGCGGCCATGCGCCGCGCCGAGTTCCACGTGCTGGCCGCCGCCACCCGGCAGCCGGGCGCCGTGCTGGAGGGGCTGCGGTACGTGCTGCGCACCCCGTGGCTGCTGGCCGTCCTCGCGCTCTGGTTCGTCTCGGGCAGCGTCGGCCGCAACTTTCAGGTCACCATGGCCTCCATGAGCGCCGGCCCGCTGGAGGCGGGCGCCGGCGGCTACGGCCTGCTGTCCACGGTCTTCGCCGTCGGCACCGTGCTGGGCGGCTTCCTGGCCGCGACCCGGCCGCGCCTGACGCTCAGGCTGTTGCTGATCACGGCGTTCGTGACGGGCGTGGCGCAGGCGCTGAGCGGGATGATGCCGTCGCTGTGGACGTTCGCGGCCATGATGCTGCCGATCGCGGCCGGCGCGGTGGCGCTCGACACCACCGTCAACGCGCGGGCGCAGCTCGACAGCCCCGACGAGATGCGCGGCCGGGTCATCGCGGCCCTGTCCATCGTCAGCGCGGGCGCGGGCGCGGTGGGCGGCCCGCTGCTCGGCTGGCTCAGCGACACGCTCGGCCCGCGGGTCGCGCTGGAGATCGGCGGCGTGTCCTGCGTGGCGGCGGCCCTGCTCACGGCCGTGGCGCTGGCCAGGCTGTCGGGCCGGACGGTCAGGCAGGCCGTCAGGGTGCGGCGCCCGAGCCTCGAGAACGCCTGACTCGGGAGGGAATTCTTTCTTACCCCTCTTGGTTTGATCTCGGTGAGCAGGTAACCTACAACTGAAGTTAGAGGTTAGCTGCAATCGAGCATCCAGCGGAGGAGGATGGAAATGTTGTTGACCTCGATCGATCCGTTCTTCCAGGAGTTCGAGCGGCAGTTCAACCGCCTGGCCCGGCAGACCTTCGACAGCACCGGCAACGCCATGATGC